>NZ_CP200320.1:0-4605241 GCF_056868035.1 Monashia sp. HAY1-11D
GGAAAATGCGGCAGAGGCCCTGCCCGGGGTGTCCCGGGAGGGCCTCTGTCGTGAAAGTGTGTCCGGCTGCGTCCTACTCTCCCACACCGTCACCAGTGCAGTACCATCGGCGCTGAAGGGCTTAGCTTCCGGGTTCGGAATGGGGCCGGGCGTTTCCCCTTCGCTATGACAGCCGAAACTCTATGGAGATCTCAAACACCCGGGGTGTGGAGTGTTTGTGTCTCGGGAACTGCACAGTGGACGCGGAGCATCTTCGTAGGGTCAAGTTGTCGGCTTATTAGTACCGGTCAGCTCCACACATTGCTGTGCTTCCACATCCGGCCTATCGACCCAGTCGTCTAGCTGGGAGCCTCTCGCCCTCGCGGGCCTGGAAACCTCATCTTGAAACGTGCTTCCCGCTTAGATGCTTTCAGCGGTTATCACTTCCGAACGTAGCTAATCAGCGGTGCTCCTGGCGGAACAACTGACACACCAGAGGTTCGTCCATCCCGGTCCTCTCGTACTAGGGACAGCCTTTCTCAAGTTTCCTACGCGCACAGCGGATAGGGACCGAACTGTCTCACGACGTTCTAAACCCAGCTCGCGTACCGCTTTAATGGGCGAACAGCCCAACCCTTGGGACCTACTCCAGCCCCAGGATGCGACGAGCCGACATCGAGGTGCCAAACCATGCCGTCGATATGGACTCTTGGGCAAGATCAGCCTGTTATCCCCGGGGTACCTTTTATCCGTTGAGCGACGGCGCTTCCACAAGCCACCGCCGGATCACTAGTCCCGACTTTCGTCCCTGCTCGACATGCCTGTCTCACAGTCAAGCTCCCTTGTGCACTTACACTCGACACCTGATTGCCAACCAGGCTGAGGGAACCTTTGGGCGCCTCCGTTACCTTTTAGGAGGCAACCGCCCCAGTTAAACTACCCACCAGGCACTGTCCCTGATCCGGATCACGGACCGAGGTTAGATATCCAGAACGACCAGAGTGGTATTTCAACGTTGACTCCACCGGCACTGACGTGCCCGCTTCACAGTCTCCCACCTATCCTACACAAGCCGTACCGAACACCAATACCAAGCTGTAGTAAAGGTCCCGGGGTCTTTCCGTCCTGCTGCGCGTAACGAGCATCTTTACTCGTAGTGCAATTTCGCCGAGTTCGTGGTTGAGACAGTGGAGAAGTCGTTACGCCATTCGTGCAGGTCGGAACTTACCCGACAAGGAATTTCGCTACCTTAGGATGGTTATAGTTACCACCGCCGTTTACTGGCGCTTAAGTTCTCAGCGTCGCACTCGCGTGCTAACCGGTCCCCTTAACGTTCCAGCACCGGGCAGGCGTCAGTCCGTATACATCGTCTTGCGACTTGGCACGGACCTGTGTTTTTAGTAAACAGTCGCTTCTCCCTGGTCTCTGCGGCCGATCACGCTCGGGAAGCAAGTTCCGTCACGATCAGGGCCCCCCTTCTCCCGAAGTTACGGGGGTATTTTGCCGAATTCCTTAACCACGATTCACTCGATCGCCTTGGTATTCTCTACCTAACCACCTGAGTCGGTTTGGGGTACGGGCGGCTCGAACCTCGCTAGAAGTTTTTCTCGGCAGCATAGGATCACCCTCTTCCCGCATTCGCGGTCACTATCAGGTCTCAGGCGTCGCAACTCAATGCGGCGGTCCGGATTTGCCTGGACCGCGCCCTACACCCTTGGACGTGGACAACCATCGCCACGCGGAGGCTACCTTCCTGCGTCACTCCATCGCTTGACTACTACCCGCTCGGGCCGTGCGCTCCACACACCCGATGAGACCGAAGTCTCGGTGGGCGTGCTTCAGGCACTTAGCATCACGGGGGTCATCAGGGGCGGTTCTTCGCCGGTTCCGGAATATCAACCGGATGTCCATCGACTACGCCTGTCGGCCTCGCCTTAGGTCCCGACTTACCCAGGGCAGATTAGCTTGACCCTGGAACCCTTGGTTATTCGGCGGACGGGTTTCTCGCCCGTCATTCGCTACTCATGCCTGCATTCTCACTCGTGTAGCCTCCACGGCTGGATCACTCCGCCGCTTCCCTGGCAACACGACGCTCCCCTACCCATCAACACGCCTGGACACCGGTCCCGCAGGAGCCGGTGCCGAGCAGTATGTCAATGCCACAGCTTCGGTGGTGTGCTTGAGCCCCGCTACATTGTCGGCGCGGAATCACTTGACCAGTGAGCTATTACGCACTCTTTGAAGGGTGGCTGCTTCTAAGCCAACCTCCTGGTTGTCACAGCAACTCCACATCCTTTCCCACTTAGCACACGCTTAGGGACCTTAGCTGGTGATCTGGGCTGTTTCCCTCTCGACTACGGAGCTTATCCCCCGCAGTCTCACTGCCACGCTCTCACTTACCGGCATTCGGAGTTTGGCTAACGTCAGTAACCTGGTGAGGCCCATCGGCTATCCAGTAGCTCTACCTCCGGCAAGAAACACGTGACGCTGCACCTAAATGCATTTCGGGGAGAACCAGCTATCACGGAGTTTGATTGGCCTTTCACCCCTACCCACAGCTCATCCCCTCAGTTTTCAACCTAAGTGGGTTCGGTCCTCCACGCAGTCTTACCTGCGCTTCAACCTGGCCATGGGTAGATCACTCCGCTTCGGGTCTAGACCCAGCGACTAAAACGCCCTCTTCGGACTCGCTTTCGCTACGGCTTCCCCACACGGGTTAACCTCGCCACTGAGCACTAACTCGCAGGCTCATTCTTCAAAAGGCACGCTGTCACCCCACACGCCCAACGGCGGGAGGCTCCAACGGATTGTAGGCACACGGTTTCAGGATCTATTTCACTCCCCTCCCGGGGTACTTTTCACCTTTCCCTCACGGTACTTGTCCGCTATCGGTCACCAGGGAATATTTAGGCTTAGCAGGTGGTCCTGCCAGATTCACACGGGATTTCTCGGGCCCCGTGCTACTTGGGATCCCTCACTGGAGTCCACACCATTTCGTCTACGGGGGTCGCACCCTCTGTGCCGAGCCATTCAATGCTCTTCGACTATGACGCAGATTTCTCACTCCATGCCAGAGTGTCAGCTCCGGCCGCAAGGTCCCACGACCCCGGACATGCAACGCCTGACAGCTATCACACACGCCCGGTTTAGCCTCATCCGCTTTCGCTCGCCACTACTCACGGAATCACTGTTGTTTTCTCTTCCTGTGGGTACTGAGATGTTTCACTTCCCCACGTTCCCTCCACACACCCTATATATTCAGGTGCGGGTGACTGGACTTGCCTCCAGCCGGGTTTCCCCATTCGGAAATCCTCGGATCACAGCCTGGTTATCGGCTACCCGAGGCTTATCGCAGATTCCTACGTCCTTCTTCGGTTCCTGGTGCCAAGGCATCCACCGTGTGCCCTTAAAAACTTGAGCCACAAAGATGCTCGCGTCCACTGTGTAGTTCTCAAAACACAACCGGCACCCACCACCACCCATGCACCAGCATCGGATCGGGCGGGCCCACACCCAGAAGAAACAGCGCACCCACCACCAGCGCACGCGACCGCGCGCCGGCGTTGGGGTCTGATCCCTCAGGACCCAACAACGTGCCAGACACCCACCCGAACCCGCGCCGCGTTCCACTCCCTCAGATCCTCGCGGACCGTCACCGGGTTGTACTAGCGAGCCACCGGCTCGACCAGGTGCCAACTAATCGATGTTCCACCCATGAGCACCCCCACCAGGCGTTCGCTGGCGGCGGGCCACTGCGCCACCAGACCCCGAACGGGCCCGGCAGCGAAGCTGCTCCTTAGAAAGGAGGTGATCCAGCCGCACCTTCCGGTACGGCTACCTTGTTACGACTTAGTCCCAATCGCCAGTCCCACCTTCGACGGCTCCCCCCACCACCACAAGGGCTTAGGTTGGGCCACCGGCTTCGGGTGTTACCGACTTTCGTGACTTGACGGGCGGTGTGTACAAGGCCCGGGAACGTATTCACCGCAGCGTTGCTGATCTGCGATTACTAGCGACTCCGACTTCATGGGGTCGAGTTGCAGACCCCAATCCGAACTGAGACCGGTTTTTTGGGATTCGCTCCACCTCACGGCTTCGCCACCCTTTGTACCGGCCATTGTAGCATGCGTGAAGCCCAAGACATAAGGGGCATGATGATTTGACGTCATCCCCACCTTCCTCCGAGTTGACCCCGGCAGTCTCCTATGAGTCCCCACCATCACGTGCTGGCAACATAGAACGAGGGTTGCGCTCGTTGCGGGACTTAACCCAACATCTCACGACACGAGCTGACGACAACCATGCACCACCTGTACACCAGTCCGAAGACGCACCCATCTCTGAGTGATTCCGGTGTATGTCAAGCCTTGGTAAGGTTCTTCGCGTTGCATCGAATTAATCCGCATGCTCCGCCGCTTGTGCGGGCCCCCGTCAATTCCTTTGAGTTTTAGCCTTGCGGCCGTACTCCCCAGGCGGGGCGCTTAATGCGTTAGCTGCGGCACGGAACCCGTGGAATGGGTCCCACACCTAGCGCCCAACGTTTACGGCATGGACTACCAGGGTATCTAATCCTGTTCGCTCCCCATGCTTTCGCTTCTCAGCGTCAGTAGTGGCCCAGAGACCTGCCTTCGCCATCGGTGTTCCTCCTGATATCTGCGCATTCCACCGCTACACCAGGAATTCCAGTCTCCCCTACCACACTCTAGCCTGCCCGTACCCACTGCAAGTCCGGGGTTGAGCCCCGGATTTTCACAGCAGACGCGACAAACCGCCTACAAGCTCTTTACGCCCAATAATTCCGGACAACGCTCGCACCCTACGTATTACCGCGGCTGCTGGCACGTAGTTAGCCGGTGCTTCTTCTGCAGGTACCGTCACTTCCGCTTCTTCCCTGCTGAAAGAGGTTTACAACCCGAAGGCCGTCATCCCTCACGCGGCGTCGCTGCATCAGGCTTCCGCCCATTGTGCAATATTCCCCACTGCTGCCTCCCGTAGGAGTCTGGGCCGTGTCTCAGTCCCAGTGTGGCCGGTCGCCCTCTCAGGCCGGCTACCCGTCGTCGCCTTGGTGAGCCACTACCTCACCAACAAGCTGATAGGCCGCGAGCCCATCCCAGACCGAAAAACTTTCCACACGGTAGAGATGCCTCTCCGTGTCATATCCGGTATTAGCTCCGGTTTCCCGGGGTTATCCCAGAGTCTGGGGCAGGTTACTCACGTGTTACTCACCCGTTCGCCACTGATCAGGCCAAGCAAGCTTGACCGTCACCGTTCGACTTGCATGTGTTAAGCACGCCGCCAGCGTTCGTCCTGAGCCAGGATCAAACTCTCCGTTGATGTTCAAACAAACCCACGAAGGGCCAAACTGATCCAGGCTGAGTCACGAACAACCAGCACAAAATACTGATCGTCGTTGTCAACCAAAGAAATTTTCATCATCCAAGGAACCAGCAACCAGACGCCACACAGGACACCAAGTCAAACGCCAGCCCCTCGAGACGAGGTAAATAGGCATCGATTTTTGACACGCTGTTGAGTTCTCAAGAATCAGACACACACCATCAACCACACCCACACACGCAGGCCCGGCCTCCGGGGCAACCCTTCAAACTTACTCACCGACCCCACCGGAGTCAAATCCGCGGCCCGCCCAGAAGAGCGGTCCCCGACATGCTCCGAGATGGCCTCGGCTGGCGATGTTTCCCGACCTCAGGTCAGGTTCGACATCGACGTCATGCCCCGGGTCCCGGCCGCCGCGGGCGTCCGTTCCGCCCGGTCGGGCTGACGTCGTAACGTTAGCCCCACGACCCGGACGAAGACAAATCCGTCCACGCCGCCCGTCGACGGCGGCCGACCTGCGTCCGGGAGCAGGCGCAGGACCAGCGGCCCAGGGCTCCGTCGGGTCAGGCGATGCGGTCGATGACGATGGGGTCGAGGACGGGCCGCGATCCCTCGGGAGCCACGGTGATGCCGCCATCGAGCGCCGCGATCGCCCTCTCGAAGCGCTCCGGCTCGTCGGTGTGCAACGTCAGCAGCGGCTCTCCCCCGCGGACCGTGGCCCCTGGCTTGTAGTGGATCTCCACTCCGGCCCCCGCCTGCACCGGGTCCTCCTTGCGGGCCCGCCCGGCGCCGAGCCGCCAGGCGGCGACACCGACGGCGAGCGCGTCGAGCTCGACGAGCACGCCGTCGGCGGGTGCCAGCACGTGGTGGGTCTCCCTGGCCGTCGGCAGGGGCGCGTCGGGGTCTCCCCCTTGGGCGCGGATCATCCGGCGCCAGGCGTCCATGGCTCGTCCGTCGCGCAGGGCGTCGGCGGGATCGACGTCGACACCCGCCGCCTGCACCATCTCCCGGGCCAGCGCGAGGGTCAGCTCGACGACATCCTCGGGCCCTCCGCCCTCGAGCACCTCGACCGACTCGCGCACCTCGAGCGCGTTGCCGGCCGTGAGGCCGAGGGGCGTGCTCATGTTCGTCAGCAGCGCGACGGTCCTCACCCCGGCGTCGGTGCCGAGGCGCACCATCGTCTCCGCCAGCTCGCGCGCCTGACCGAGCTCCTTCATGAATGCGCCGGACCCGACCTTGACGTCGAGGACCAGCGAGCCCGTCCCCTCGGCGATCTTCTTGCTCATGATGGAGGTGGCGATGAGGGGGACGCACGACACCGTGCCGGTCACGTCGCGGAGCGCGTAGAGCTTCTTGTCGGCGGGCGCGAGGCCGGATCCTGCGGCGCAGATGACGGCTCCGACCTCCTCGAGCTGGGCCAGCATCTGCTCGTTGGTCAGGTCGGCCCGCCAGCCGGGAATCGACTCCAGCTTGTCGAGGGTGCCCCCGGTGTGGCCGAGCCCTCGTCCGGACAGCTGTGGCACCGCGACGCCGCATGCGGCGACGAGCGGTGCGAGCGGGAGCGTGATCTTGTCGCCGACCCCACCGGTCGAGTGCTTGTCGCTCGTCGGGCGAGACAACGAGGAGAAGTCGAGCCGCTCCCCCGAGCGGATCATGGCGTCGGCCCACCGGGCGATCTCGCGGGCGCTCATGCCGTTGAGGTAGATGGCCATCGCCAGGGCGGACATCTGCTCCTCGGCGACGACACCGCGCGTGTAGGCGTCGATGACCCAGTCGATCTGGGCGTCGGTCAGCTCGGACCGGTCCCGCTTGGCGGAGATGACGTCCACGGCATCGAAGGCTTCGCTCACGGCGCCATCATTCCCCAGCGCGGCGCGCTCCGGGGCCGGGAGCCGGTCTCACGCCTGCGCGGCGTCGAGGTCGGCGCGCCCGAACGCCTGCGGCAGCACCGCCGACATCGGCAGCACGCCCTCCGGCGTCATGAGCAGGCACTCCGGACCGCCGTTCTCCCAGAGCAGCTGACGGCAGCGTCCGCAGGGCATGAGGGGCCGGCCGTCGGCCCCGACGCAGAACACGTGGGTCAGGCGGCCGCCGCCGGTGGCGTGCAGCTCGGAGACCATGCCGCACTCCGCACAGAGCGCGACGCCGTAGGCGGCGTTCTCGACGTTGCACCCCGCCACGACGCGTCCGTCGTCGACGAGGCCGGCGACGCCGACCCGGAAGTTCGAGTACGGCGCGTACGCGCGCTCCATGAGCTCGACCGCCCGACGCCGCAGCGCGTCCCAGTCGACGGGCGTCGGCTCGCTCATGTGGCCTCGCCCTTGCGGTAGACGACGCCGTCGGCCGCCGGCATACGCAGGCGTTGCGAGGCGAACGCGAGGACGAGCAGCGTCGCGACGTACGGCGTCATGCCGGTGAACTGGTTCGGCACGGTGTCGGACAGGAGGAACCACGTCATCGCGAGGACACCCATGACGACCGTCGGCACGCCGGCGAGCGGCTTGCCCCGGCGACGGCGGACGACCTGCCAGACGCCCCAGGCGACGAGGCCGACCGCGATCGGCAGCAGGTAGGCGTGCACGACGTCGCCACCACCGCGCAGCTGGACGGCGTCGGTGTAGCCGAAGAGCGCCGCGCCGCCGGCCAGACCTCCGGGGCGCCAGTTGCCGAAGATCATCGCGGCGAGGCCGATGAAGCCACGACCGCCGGTCTGGCCCTCGCGGTAGAGGTTGCTGGCGACGAGGACGAGGAAGCCGCCCGCGAGGCCCGCGAGCCCACCGGAGACGAGGACGGCGGAGAACTTGTAGCGGTACACGCTGATGCCGAGGGACTCGGCGGCGACCGGCGACTCCCCGCACGACCGCAGCCGCAGACCGAAGGCGGTGCGCCACATGACCCACCACGTGACGACGAGGAGGAGCACGGCGATGACGGTGAGGATGTTGAGGTTGGTCGTCAGGGCCCGCAGCACCGACGCGAGGTCGGACAGCAGCCACCAGTGCCTCTGCTCGAGGCTCAGCAGCGGGTCCGAGACACCGGGGACCGACAGGAACGGCAGCTGGTGCAGCGGTGGCGACTGCGTCGGACCGCCACCCGGCAGGCCGGTGAAGGTGCGCACCGCGAGGTAGGCGCCGGCACCGGTGCCGAGGAGGTTGATCGCGACGCCGGAGACGATGTGGTCGACCCCGAAGACCACCGTCGCGAGGGCGTGGATGGCGCCCCCGACGACGCCCATGAGGATCGCGCCGAGGATGCCGGCCCACGGGCCGTAGTGGAAGCCGAAGAAGGCCCCACCCCACGTGCCGAGGACCATCATGCCCTCGAGACCGATGTTGACGACGCCGGCCCGCTCGCTCCAGAGGCCGCCCAGACCGGCCAAGCCGATGGGCACCGCGAGACCGATGGCGGCCATGAGCGCGCCGGAGGAGTCGATGTCGTTGGCGCCGGTGACGACGCGCACCGTCGAGACGACGAGGAGGGCGCCGACGACGATCGCCGCCCAGAACCAGCGCGGCCGGCCGGTGCGCGGGGCCGCCGGGGCGGTGGCCGGGGCCGTCTCGGTCATGACCGGGGTGCTCATACCCGGACTCCTTCCGTCCGGGCGGCGGCTTGCCGGGCGAGCTCGGTGGCGACGCGGCGCTGCTCGAGGCGGACGTTCGCGCGGCGCACGACCTCGTACGCGATGACGACCGACAGCACGATGACTCCCTGGATGACGAGCACGAGACGGTCGCTGACGCCCGCGCTGATCTGCAGGCCGTTGCCCTGCCCGTCGAGGTAGGCCCACAGCAGGGCGGCGAACGCGATGCCGACCGGGTGGTTGCGACCGAGGAGGGCGATGGCGATGCCGGCGAAGCCGAGACCGGCCTGGACCGTGTCGCCGTAGACGTAGTCCTGGCCGAAGAGCAACGGCATGCCGACGAGCCCCGCCGCCCCGCCCGAGATGAGCATGGAGGTCAGCACCATCCGCTTGACCTTGACCCCGCTCGCGATCGCCGCGGACTCGCTGCGGCCGGTCGCACGCAGGTCGAAGCCGAACCGGGTCTTGTTGATGACGAACCAGTAGAGGATGCCGACGAGGATCGCGAGGACGACGAGGCCGTAGACCTTGCTCGGCGTCGCGATGATGCCGTCGAGGGAGATGCCGGGGACGCGGGAGTCCTCGGGCAGCGGCTTGGTGTTCGTGGCGTTGCTGCCCTGGACCCGCTGCGCGGTCTTGCTCAACAGGAACGCGACGAGGAAGGTCGCGATGGCGTTGAGCATGATCGTCGAGATGACCTCCGACACCCCGCGGGTCACCTTGAGCAGGCCGGCGATGCCGGCCCACACGGCTCCCGAGGCCATGGCCACGACGAGCGCGACGATGATGTTGAGCCAGCCCGGCAGGTAGCCCTGGCCCGCGAAGAGCGCTGCGGCGAACGAGGCGACGCGGTACTGGCCGTCGACGCCGATGTTGAACAGGTTCATCCGGAAGCCGATGGCCACCGCGATCGCCGAGAGGTAGTAGACGGTCGCGCCGTTGATGATGGCGATCACCTGGCGCGGCAGCGGCACCTTGAACAGCTGGGCCCACACCGCGCCGACCGGGTCACCCGCGACGAGCAGGATGACCGTCGTCACGACGACCGCAACGACGATCGACAGGAGCGGCGCCGCGGCTCCCATGAGGAGACGGCGGGCGTCGAGGCGGGTGCTCATCGGGTCTTCCCCTCGTCGTCGGTGCCGGCATCGAGCTCGTGGGTCGACGCTGCCCAGGTCGGATCCGCAGGGCCGTCCGCCGTGGGGTCGGCCGTGGAGTCCGCAGTGGAGTCCGCCGTGGAGTCCGACGTGGCGCCCACGGTCGCGTCGGCGCTCGCACCGTGCGCGGCCTCGGCGCCGGCGGGCGAGTGCGCGCCCGTCATGGCCGCGCCGAGCTCCTCGCGGGTGACGACGTCCGGGTCGAACTCGCCGGAGAGGCGTCCGCGGAGGATGACGCGGATGGTGTCGGACAGGCCGACGAGCTCCTCGAGGTCGGCCGAGATGAGCAGGACGCCGAGGCCCTCGCGGCGGGCCGCCTTGATGTGGTCCCAGATCGCCGCCTGCGCGCCGACGTCGACGCCGCGGGTCGGGTGGGCGGCGACGAGGACGCGCGGGTTGCGGCGCATCTCGCGGCCGATGATGAGCTTCTGCTGGTTGCCGCCCGACAGCGAGCCGGACGTGACGTCGATGGAGGGCGTCCGCACGTCGAACTGCTCGACGATCGTCTGGGTCTCGCGCTTGGCGCCGCCGGCGTTGACGAGGATGCCGCCGGGACCGGTCACGTTGATGCCCTCGGTCTGGTGCCCGAGGATGACGTTCTCCCAGAGCGGCGCCTCGAGGAGCAGCCCGTGACGGTGGCGGTCCTCGGGGATGTAGCCGATGCCGGCCTCCCGGATCTCGCGGACCTGCCAGTCGGAGATGTCGACGTCGCCGAGGAGGATGCGCCCGCTCGAGGGTTCGCGCATGCCCATGATGACCTCGACGAGCTCGGCCTGGCCGTTGCCCTCGACGCCGGCGATGCCGACGACCTCGCCGGCGTGGATCGTCAGGTCGATGGAGTCGAGCAGGTCGCGGCCGCCCGCGGGGTCGGCGAGCGAGGTGTTCTCGATGGTCAGGACCGGCGTCTGGGTGACCGTGGACTCCTCGGTCGAGGGCGACGGCAGCTCGGACCCGACCATGAGCTCGGCGAGCTGGCGCGGCGTCACGCCCGTCGGGTCGACCTCGGCGACGGTGGTGCCGCGCCGGATGACGGTGATGGCGTCGGCGACCTTGAGCACCTCGTCGAGCTTGTGCGAGATGAACACGACCGTCAGGCCCTCGGACTTCAGCTCACGCAGGTTGTCGAAGAGCTCGTCGACCTCCTGCGGCACGAGGACCGCGGTGGGCTCGTCGAGGATGATGATGCGCGCGCCGCGGTAGAGGACCTTGAGGATCTCGATGCGCTGGCGGGCGCCGACGCCGAGGTCGGCGACGAGCGCGTCCGGGCGCACGCCGAGGCCGTAGGCCTCGGAGATCTCGCGGATCTTGGCGCGGGCGGCGTCGCCGATGCCGTGCAGCTTCTCGGCCCCGAGGACGACGTTCTCGAGCACGGTGAGGTTGTCGGCGAGCTGGAAGTGCTGGAACACCATGCCGATGCCCACGGCGATGGCGTCGGCGGGCGAGCGCAGCTGGCGCACCTGGCCGTCGACCTCGATGGTGCCCTCGTCGGGCTGCTGGACCCCGTAGAGGATCTTCATGAGCGTCGACTTGCCGGCGCCGTTCTCGCCGACGATCGCGTGGACCGTGCCCTTGTCGACGGTGAGCGCGATGTCCTTGTTGGCGACGACGCCCGGGAAGCGCTTGGTGATGCCCTCGAGCCGGACGGCGGGGGTACCGCGGTGGACGGCCTGCGGAGGCTCGCCGGGCTCGCCGCCGGTCACGGACTCGTTGGTGACGATGACACACACTCCTCATGCGGGCCCGCGTCGACGCGGGCGTCGATCGAGTATTGAACCAGCACCTGCGAACCTAACAACCCGCGACGTGCCGGGGGGTGAACTCCGGAAGATGCGACGGCCCGGACGACGCGCACGCGCCGCCCGGGCCGCCCGGGAGGGCCGGCCGCTACGGCCGCGGCCCCTGTGAGCCCAGCAGATCAGGACTTCGGGACGGTGATCTCGCCCGAGATGATCTTCTGCTTGTAGTCGTCGAGCTTGCTCTTGATGTCGTCGATGTGACCACCGGTCGTGGCGTAGTCGACGCCGCCGGCCTTGAGGTCGAAGATCTTGTTGCCGGCCTTGAAGGTGCCGTTCTTCACCGAGGTGATGTAGTCGAAGACACCGACGTCGACCTTCTTGATCATCGAGGTCAGGATGACGTCGCGGACGTCGGCCGGAGCGGTCTTGGCCTGGTCGGAGTCGACACCGATGGCCCACTTGCCGGCCGCCTTGGCCGCCGTGAAGACGCCGCCGCCGGAGCCGCCGGCCGCGTGGTAGACGACGTCGGCGCCGCCCTGGTACATGCCGTCGGCCGCGGCCTTGCCCTTGTCGACGGAGTTGAAGCCCGAGAAGTCCGGCGGCTGCGTCAGGTACTTGACGTCGATCTTGATGTCCGGCTTGACGGCCTTGGCGCCGGCCTCGTAGCCCGCCTCGAACTTCTTGATGAGGTCGGTCTGGACGCCGCCGATGAAGCCGATGTGGTTCGTCTTGGTCTTGAGGGCGGCGGCCGCACCGACGAGGAAGGAGCCCTGCTCCTCGGCGAAGGTGATCTGTTCGACGTTCGGGCCGGCCGAGTCGGGCGAGGCGTCGTCGACGATGGCGAACTTGACGTCGGGGTTGGCCTTGGCGGTCTCCCCGACGGCCTTGGCGTACGCGAAGCCGACGGCCACGATGTTCGTGTAGCCGGCGTCGATGAGCTGCTGCAGGCGCTCCTTGCGTGCCGACTCGGGCTCGCCGTTGACCGCCGAGGCCTCCTTGGTGTCGGCGCCGAGCTCGGACTTGGCCTTGTCCAGGCCGGCAGCGGCGGCGTCGTTGAACGACTGGTCCCCGCGGCCACCCACGTCGTAGGCCATGCCGATCTTGAGCGTGCCGCCACCGGCGGAGCCGGTGGACCCGCCGCCCGTGCTGCCGGGGGACGTCGTGTTGCCGGTGCTGCTGCCGCAGGCCGCGAGGCCGAGAGCGGCGGCGGCCACGACAGCCGCGGCCTTCGTTGCGTGACGCAAGGGTTGCTCCTTAGGAATATCGACGAGCCGACGACGACATCGGCCCAGATAGCACGGAACTGTAGACCCGGGTGGGCAACGTTCTGCGCGGCTCGACGCAAGTCGCAGGAAGTGTTACCGATCCGCGACCGCTCCGACGTGAGATCGACAGGACACCGGGCGCCGGCTGTGCGATGGGTCCGAACCGACCGGGCGTCCCCTGCGAGGCGCCCGGGTCGCCCGGGTAGCCGACGTCCTCAGCGGGCCAGGCCGAGGCGGCGGGGCCGGTCGGTCTCGACTCCGCGCCCGGAGGCCGCGGAGAAGACGACCCCGGCCAGGGTCCGCGCACCGATGGCGATGGCGGCCTCGTCGACGACGAGGTCGCCGCGGTGCAGGTCGTACGTCGGGCCACCGGGCGTCCGCGTGCCGAGCCGGGCCATGGCGCCGGGGACGTGCGTCAGGTACCAGGCGAAGTCCTCGCCGCCGAGCGACTGCGGCGTCGACGCGACGAAGGCCCCTGCGCCCGTGACCGCGGCGGTCAGCGCGTCGATGCAGCCGGCGTCGTTGACGACCGGCGGGACACCCTTGGTGATCGTCACGTCGGCGTGCACCGCGTACGGTGCGACGACGCCGTGGACGACCTCCTCGAGGAGCCGCTCGACGCCGTCCCAGATGCTCGCGTCGAGCATCCGCAGCGTGCCGCCGACCTTGCCCGAGGAGGGGATGACGTTGTGCGCGCCGCCGGAGTGGACCGAGCCCCAGACGAGCGCCGCGCCGGCACGGGGGTCGAGCCGTCGCGACAGGACGGCGGGCACGTCGGTGATGACCTTGGCCAGCGCGTACGTGAGGTCCTGGGTCAGGTGCGGCCGCGACGTGTGTCCGCCACGTCCGCTCAGCGTGACCTCGACCTGGTCGGCCGCCGCCGTGATGGCGCCGACGCGCAGCCCCACCTGGCCGGCGTCGAGGCCGGGGTCGCAGTGGAGCGCGAAGATCCGGTCGACGCCGACGAGACCGTCCTGGGCCACGACGTCCTCGGCGCCGCCGGGCATCAGCTCCTCGGCCGGCTGGAAGACGAGGCGTGCGCCGACGCGAGCCGCGATGAGGCGTGCCTCGACCTGCTTGAGCGCGAGAGCGGCGCCGAGCAGGGCCGTCGTGTGCACGTCGTGGCCGCACGAGTGGCTGACGCCGTCGGTGCCGGAGGCGAACTCCAGCCCGGTGGTCTCGCGGATCGGCAGGGCGTCGAGGTCGGCCCGGAGCGCGACCCGCTGCACGGGGTCGGCGGCTCCGAGGTCGGCGACCAGGCCGGTGCCCCGGAGCCGGCGCACCCGGATGCCGGCGTCCTCGAGACGCTCGGCCACCGCCGCGGTGGTGCGGACCTCGCCGCGCCCGAGCTCGGGGTGGGCGTGCAGGTCGCGACGGAACGCGATGAGCTCGGCCACGTGCTCCTCGACGACGCGCCCGATGGCGTCGAAGGGCAGCGGGAGCGCGGCGTCGGTCACGAGCACGGGATTGTAGCGAGAGGATGGACCCTCCCCGGCATCCGGGGAGAGTCGGCGTGGGCCTCACCCCGACGAGGACCGGCAGGAGGCGGCGTGGACGGACGGGCGGCGGAGGCGTCGGCGGTGCCGGGCGAGCCGGCCCCGGTCGACGTCGGGGAGGTGCTGCGTCGGGTCGACGACTCCCTGCCGTTCACGACCGTCACGCCCGAGGCCTCGCCCGCGACGACGTGGTGCGCCGACGTCCTCGCCCACGCCCGCGCCGGCGCGGACCCTCTCGCGCCGTGGCGCGACGCGCTGCGCACGCAGATGACACGGCGTCATGGCGTTCCCGTCGCCCCGCACGTGCCTGCGGCGTTCGTGCTCCAGTGGTGGTGCGAGGTGGCCGCGACGCCGCTCGCCTTCGCGGCCGCCCTCGGGCCGTGGGTGCTCGCACCCGAGGCCGCCGGGCTCGGGTTCGAGCTCGCGCCGGGTCTGAACCCGCACCGGATCGTCGTCGACCCGCGGCACGTCGTCGTCACGACCGAACCCGACGACGAGGATCGTGCGGCGCTCGCCCGCAGCCGCTACGACGCCCTCGTCCACGACGTCGTCGCCGGGTTCGCGCCCGAGGTGCGGATGGGCTCGCGGCAGCGCTGGGGCGTCGTCGAGGACGTGTGGGTCACGGCGTCACGGCTGGCCACCGGTGCGGCCGGGCGGACGACCGGGCCGGAACCGCGGCGGGTCTCGTGCTGCTTCATCTACGCGCTGCCGGGGATGCGCGAGTGCGCGGCGTGCCCGCGCGGCGGATCCCCGTCGCACCGTCGATAGCCCGAACTAGGGTGTGGCCATGCCGTACCGGACCCCATCGCCCGACCTGTTCGTCGTCCGGGAGGAGGTCCGGGAGGCGCTCGACGCGGGCCGCGGCGTCGTCGCCCTGGAGTCGACGATCCTCGCGCACGGGCTGCCGCACCCGGACAACGTCGAGGTGGCCGCACGGATCGAGGACGCGGTGCGCGCCGGCGGCTCCGTGCCCGCGACGATCGCGGTGCTCGACGGGGTCGTGCACGTCGGCCTGGGTCCGGCCGAGGTCGAACGGGTCTGCACCGAGCCCGACGTCGCGAAGCTGTCGGTGCGCGACGTCGGCGTCGCCGCCGCCCTCGGGCGCACCGGCGCCACGACCGTGGCCTCGACCTCGGCCCTCGCGCACCTCGCGGGCATCCGCGTCTTCGCCACCGGTGGCCTCGGCGGGGTGCACCGCGGCGCGTCCGAGACCTTCGACGTGTCGGCCGACCTCGGCGTCATCGCGTCGACGCCGGTCCTCGTCGTCTGCGCGGGGGTCAAGTCGATCCTCGACGTCGCGGGCACGCTCGAGTACCTCGAGACGCTGTCGGTGCCGGTCCTCGGCTACCGGACCGACGCGTTCCCGGGCTTCTACCTGTCCGACTCCGGGCACCGCGTGCCGTGGCGCGTCGAGACGCCCGAGGAGGCGGCGCGCGTCGTCGCCGCCCGCGACCGCCTCGGCACCGACCGGGCCGGCGTGGTCCTGGCCAACCCGCTCCCCGAGGACCGCCAGGTCGACCGCGGCCTGCACGACCGTCTGGTGGCCGAGGGCCTCGCGGTCCTCGAGCGGGAGGGCGTGCACGGCAAGGACGTGACGCCCCGACTGCTCGAGTACTTCCACGACAGCTCGGGTGGCGAGTCCCTGCGTGCCAACGTCGAGCTCGTCCTCGCCAACGCGCGCCTGGCCGGCGAGGTGGCAGCCCACGTCGCCCGGCTGTCTCGACCGGGTGCGGGGGCCTGACCGATGCGGTCGGTGGTCGTCGTCGGTGACGTCGGGCTCGACGTCATCACGGCACCCGGTGGGCCGATCCGGTGGGGGACCGACACGCCCTCGTCGGTGCGGCTCGTGCCGGGTGGCGCCGGTGGCAACTCGGCCGCGTGGCTCGCGTGGGCCGGCATGCCGGTCACCGTGGTGGCCCGTGTCGGCAACGACCTCGCCGCCCGCGCCGTCGCCGCGGACCTCGCCGAGCGGCACGTGCGCACGGCCTTCGCCGTCGACCCGGTGCTGCCCACGTGCGTCGTCACCGTGCTGCTCGATGCGGACGGCGAGCGGACGATGCTGCCCGACCGCGGCGCGAACCGCGCCTTCTGTCCCGACGACGTGTGGCTCGCCGACCTGCCCCACGACGACCGCGAGCCGCCGCACCTGCACCTGTCCGGCTACGTCCTGCTCGACCGCGGGTCACGGGACGGCGGGCTCGAGGCGCTACGGCAGGCCCGCGACCTCGGTTGGAGCGTCTCGGTCGACCCCCAGGCGTCGGCTCTCGTCGACCGGGAAGGCGCCGAGGCCTTCCTGTCGTGGGTCGACGGCGTCGACCTGCTCCTGCCCAACGCCTCCGAGCTCGCGGCGCTCGGCGGGTTCGAGCGGGTGCTCGCCCGGGTGCGGGAGGTCGTCGCGACCGACGGCGCGTCGGGGGCCCGGTGGGTCGGCGAGGGGACCGACGAGGCGGTCGAGGCGCCCCTGGTCGAGCACGTCGACGCCACCGGAGCCGGCGACGCCTTCAACGCCGGCCTCCTGTCGGTGTGGCTGAGCGGCGGCTCGCGCGCGGCCGCGCTGCGCGCCGGCGTCGAGGCGGGCTCGTCCGCGTGCCAGGGCCTCGGGGCCCGGCCCCGCTGACCCCACCCGTCTGCTCCCCTGACCCCGCCCTCTCGCGCGGCTCACCGCGCAACTTCTCGTCCGCCGGCGGGCCGGGTGGCCGGACCGAACCGGCCGAACGGCTCCCAGGGCGCGTTTCCGAGGTTCGATCCGGCCACCGGACCCTGTGGAGGACGCGCTCGCGGCATCGACTCCGGGAGGCAGCATCGGCGCATGCGCGCGGTCAAGGCTCTGGTTCGGCTCGGCGGTACGGCGACCCGTCGGCAGCTGCGGTTGTCCGTGGTGCACTGGCGACACGTCGACGCGGCCCTCGACGCCGGCGTCGTGGTGCGCACGTCACGGGGCCGCTACTGCCTGGCCGGGACCGACGCGTCCCGCGCGGCCGCCCTCCGGCTCAGCGGAGCCGCATCGCACACGACGGCGGCGCTGCACTGGGGCTGGAAGGTGCGGATGGCGCCGCCGGAGCCGCATGTCACCGTGCGGGCCAAGCGAAGCCTGGTGGCGGGCGCGTCCGAGGGCGTGACCGTGCACTGGCGCGACCTCGACGCCGACGACGTCGCCGACGGCTGGGTGACGACGCCGGTCCGCACCCTCATCGACTGCTGCGTGGACCTGCCGTTCGCGGACGCGCTGTCGGTGGCCGACTCCGCGCGTCGCTCGGGCCTGGGGCCGCGAGAGGTCCTGGCCCGCAGCGCCTGGCTCCCCCGGCGCCAGCGGGACCGGGTGGCACGCGTCGTCGCTGCGTCGGATGCTCGAGCAGCCGGTCCGTTCGAGTCGTCGCTGCGGGCGATCGCCCTCGACGTGCCGGGGCTCGTCGTCGAACCCCAGACGCGGATCCGGTACGAGGACTTCTACGCCCGGGTCGACCTCGCGGACGAGGCTCTGCGGATCGTCCTCGAGGCCGACAGCCATGAGTTCCACGTCGAGCGCGGGGCCTTCGACCGGGACTGCCGGCGCTACAACGGCCTCGTCGTCCGCGGCTGGCTCGTGCTGCGGTTCACGTGGGAGCAGGTCATGTTCGAGCCGGGGGTCGTCAGACGTGTCCTCGAGGACGCGGTCGCCCTGCGGCGGGCCCAGGGCGTGCGTCGCCTGCGCTCGGGACGAGTGACCGGAACCAACCGGGTCCAAGGCGCCTGAGGAGGCGTGAACCGGGTTCGTTCCGGCCACCCGGCCCGGCGGAGAACGGCGGGGTGGGCGCGGCGTCGTGGGCTGGGCGGGGGCAGGAGGTCGGCGGGTCAGAAGGTCTCGCGGGGCTGGTAGGTGCCCCACACCTGGCGCAGGGCGTGGGCGACCTCGCCGCCGGTGGCGCGGGCGGCCAGCGCCTCCTTCATCGGGTAGAGGACGTTGTCGGTGCCGCGGGCGGCCTCCTGCAGCCGGGCCAGGGCGGCGTCGACCGCGGTCTGGTCGCGGCCGGCGCGCAGCGCGGCGAGCCGTTCGCGCTGCTCGACCTCGATCTGCGGGTCGACCCGCAGCGGCTCGTAGCGCTCCTCCTGCTCCAGGGTGAACCGGTTGACCCCGACGACGGTGCGTTCGCCGTTGTCGATCTGCAGCTGGACCCGGTAGGCGGAGCGTTCGATCTCGGACTTCTGGAAGCCCTGCTCGATCGCGGCGACCGCCCCGCCGCGGTCCTCGACCTGGCCGATGAGCTCGAGCGCGGCGGCCTCGATCTGGTCGGTCATCGACTCGATGACGTAGGAGCCGGCGAACGGGTCGACGGTCTTGGTCACGTCGGTCTCGTACGCGATGACCTGCTGGGTGCGCAGCGCGAGCCGGGCCGCCTTCTCGGTCGGCAGCGCGATGGCCTCGTCGAAGCTGTTGGTGTGCAGAGACTGGGTGCCGCCCAGCACCGCCCCGAGGCCCTGCAGCGCGACCCGGACGAGGTTGACCTCCGGCTGCTGGGCGGTCAGCTGCACCCCGGCGGTCTGCGTGTGGAACCGCAGCATCATCGACTTGGGGTTCGCCGCGCCGAACTGCTCCTTCATGATCCGGGCCCAGATCCGGCGGGCCGCCCGGAACTTGGCCACCTCCTCCAGCAGCGTCGTGCGCGCCACGAAGAAGAACGACAGCCGCGGCGCGAAGTCGTCCACGGCCAGGCCGGCGGCCTGCGCGGCCCGGACGTACTCCATCGCGTTGGCCAGGGTGAAGGCGATCTCCTGCACCGGCGTCGCGCCGGCCTCGGCCATGTGGTAGCCGCTGATCGAGATGGTGTTCCAGCGCGGCAGCTCCCGCTGGCAGTAGGCGAACACGTCCGCGACCAGGCGCAGCGACTCGCGCGGCGGGTAGATGTAGGTGCCGCGGGCGATGTACTCCTTGAGCACGTCGTTCTGGATCGTGCCGGTCAGCGCGTCGCCGGGCACGCCCTGCTCCTCGGCGACCAGCTGGTAGAGCAGCAGCAGCGTCGAGCCCGGCGCGTTGATCGTCATCGACGTGGAGATCTTGTCCAGCGGCAGCCCGTCGAACAGAACCCGCATGTCCTCCAGGCTGTCGATGGCCACCCCGACCTTGCCGACCTCGCCGTGCGCGATCGGCTCGTCGGAGTCATAGCCCATCTGCGTGGGCAGGTCGAAGGCCACCGACAGCCCACCGGTGCCGGCCTGCACCAGCTGGTGGTAGCGCTCGTTGCTCTCCTTGGCGGTGCCGAACCCGGCGTACTGGCGCATCGTCCACGGCCGTCCGGTGTACATCGACGGGTACACCCCCCGCGTGAACGGGTAGCCCCCCGGCGCGCCCAGCTTGGCCGCCGGGTCCCACCCCGCCAGCGCCGACGCGTCGTACACGGGCTCGATGGGCAGGTCGGACTCGGAGCGCGCGCCGGTGCTTTCAGCCATGGTGCCGAGCGTAGCCACGGGCCCGGCGCGTACGGGTCCGTCGGGGCCCCGACGTTGTCGATCTCACGTCCCCGGCAGGTGCGTCCGGCCTGCCGTAGGCGCTGGGGACCCCTCAGGCGCCGGGCGGCTCACGCGTCGGGCGGCTCACACGTCGGGCGGCTCACGCTCGGGCGGCTCACGCCTCGGTCGGCCACTGCGCCGCGACCTGCGCCCGGCGCCGCTCCCAGCTCTCGTGCATGCCGGCCATCTCCTGCGCGACGTGGTCGAGGAACTCGACGGACAGGGCGAGGCGCCGACCGGCCGCGCTGTCGACCCCGCCGACGGCCTCGAGCCCGGCCCGGACCGAGGCCTCCATCTGACCGAGCAGCCGGTCGCGGCTCAGCATCGCCTCGTGCCACGCGTCGAGGTGCACGACGTAGACGTCGCGACGCGAGCCACGCTCGCGCTCCTTGCCGATGAGGTGGGTCTGGGTCAGGTACTGGACGGCACCCGACACGGCTGCGGGGCTGACGTCGAGGGCCTCGGTGAGCTCGAGCGCGGTCATGCGTCCGTCCTCGTCGGCCAGCAGCTGGGCGAAGACGCGGGACGCGAGCCTTGGCATGCCGGCCTCGGTGAGGACGTTGCCGAACCGCTCGACGTAGGCGGCGACCGCTCGTTCGTCGCGCTCGGTCATCCACCGCTCCTTCGGTCGTCGGGCCTTCACCCTAACCATCCGCCATAACATTCAGTAAATCGTGAATCCTGTGTATTGTCGATGGCATGACCACGGCGATCGAGGTCCACGACCTCCGCAAGACGTTCGGCCACGTCGTCGCCCTCGACGGCCTCGACCTCGAGGTGTCCGCCGGCGAGATCCATGGGTTCCTCGGTCCCAACGGCGCCGGCAAGTCGACGACGATCCGGATCCTCCTCGGCCTGCTGCGCGCCGACGCCGGTCGCGCGTCGCTGCTCGGCGGGGACCCCTGGCGCGACGTCGAGACGCTGCACCGGCGTCTGGCCTACGTCCCCGGCGACGTCGCCCTCTGGCCAAACCTCACCGGCGGGGAGGTCATCGACCTGCTCGCCCGGCTCCGCGGTGGCATCGACGAGCGGCGGCGCGCCGACATGCTCGCCCGCTTCGACCTCGACCCGACGAAGAAGGGCCGCTCGTACTCCAAGGGCAACCGGCAGAAGGTCGCCTTGGTCGCCGCGCTGTCCTCCGACGTCGAGCTGCTCGTCCTCGACGAGCCCACCTCGGGTCTCGACCCGCTGATGGAGGCCGTCTTCAAGGACGCGGTCCGCGAGTTCCGCGCTGCCGGTGGCACCGTCCTGCTGAGCAGCCACATCCTGTCGGAGGTCGAGTCGCTGTGCGACCGCGTCAGCATCATCCGCGAGGGACGCAACGTCGAGTCCGGGACCCTGGCCCAGCTGCGGCACCTGTCCCGGACGCGGGTCGAGGCGACGCTCGACCGGCCGGCGGACCCGGCCCGACTCGCCGCCCTCGACGGCGTCTCCGACGTCGTGGTGTCCGACGGCCACGTCTCGTGCAGCGTCGAGAGCGCCCACCTCGGCGCGCTGCTGGCGCTGCTCGGCAGCCACGGGATCACGGCCCTGACCAGCGCCCCCCCGACGCTCGAGGAGCTCTTCATGGAGCAGTACCGGCCCAGCGCTGCCGGGGTCCGCGCCGACGGGACACCGGCCGGGGTGGCGACGCCGCGATGAGCGCCCTCACCGGAACGGGCTCGCTGCTTCGCCTGGCGTCCCGGCGCGACCGGGTCCTCGTGCCGGTGAGCGTCCTCGCCCTCACCGGGTTCGCTGCGGGGTCGGCCCGGGCGACGCTCGACCTCTACCCGACCCTCGCCGGCGCCCTGTCGGTCTTCCGACCGATCATCGACAGCCCGGCGACGGTCGCGCTCTACGGCCCGGCCACGAGCCTGAGCCTCGACTCCTTCGCGGTGTTCAAGACGATCCTGCTCGGCGGCGTCTTCGTGTGCCTGCTCGCCTACATCGTCGTGCGCCGGCACACCCGCACCGAGGAGGAGGCGGGCCGGCTCGAGCTGCTCGGCGCCGGGGCCGTCGAGCGCCGCGCACCGCTGACGGCCGCGGTCGCGCTCGGCGCCGGGGCCGTGGTCGCCACGGCCGTGCTCAGCGCCGCCGCCCTCGCCGGCGTCGGCCTCGACGGACGGGGCTCGCTCGCGTTCGCCGTGGCGTGGGCCGTCATGGGCCTGTCCTGGGTGGGCATCACCGCCGTCGCGGCCCAGCTGACCGAGACGACGCGGGGCACGGCGGCGATCTCGCTGGGGGCACTCGGCGTCGCCTTCGTGCTGCGGGCACTCGGCGACACCGCCGCGGAAGGCAGCCCGGCGCGGTTCCTCGTGTGGCTCTCACCCCTGGGCTGGGGCGAGCGTGTGTCGCCCTACGGCGCCGACGACCTCCGGCCGCTGTGGCTCGGCCTCGCCGCGTTCGTCGTCCTCGTCGGTGCGGCGTTCCGGCTGCGCGAGCGCCGCGACCTCGGTGCCGGGATCCTGCCGAGCCGACCGGGGCGGGCCCGCGGGTCGATGCGGTCCGTCGGGGGCCTGACGGCCCGTCTCGCGCGGGGGACCCTCGTCGGCTGGTCGGTCAGCGTCGTCGTCCTCGGCTCGGTCGTCGGCTCGATCGCGACGAGCGTCCAGTCGCTGGACTCGTCCGGGTCGACGCGCGAGCTCCTGCAGAAGCTCGCCGGTGCCACGGGCCAGGACAGCTCGATGGCCGACGCCTTCTTCGCGACCGAGCTGCACATCGCCGCCTACGCCGTCGCCGCGATGGGCATCTCGCTCGTGACCCGGCTGCACACGGAGGAGGCCGCGCTGCGCGCCGAGGCGCTGCTCGCGACCGGGGCGACGCGGACCCGTTGGGCCCTCTCGCACCTGCTCCTCGCGTCCGTGGCCACCGCCGGGGCGATGGGGCTCCTCGGCCTGACCGCCGGTCTGGCGGCCGGCCGGACCGCCGGAGACGGCGCCGGCTCCGTCGGCCGCCTGGTCGCGGCCGCGCTCGTCACCGTCCCGGCCATCTGGGTCTGCGTCGCCGTCGCGATGCTGCTCGTCGGGGCCGCCCCGCGGCTCACCGGTCTCGCGTGGGCGGCCCTCGTCGTCTTCCTGCTCCTCGGCGAGCTCGTCCTCGTCCTCGGCCTGCCCCCGTGGATGACCGACCTGTCGCCGTTCGGTCACGTGCCCTCGATGCCGGCCGACGAGCTGCGGGTCCTGCCCCTCGTCCTGCTCACCGGGGTCGCGGTGGCCGTCGCGGGCCTCGGGCTGGGCGCCCTGCGGCGGCGCGACATCGGCTGAGCGTCACCCGCCCGGGCGGGCGCCGGCGCGTGTCGGGCCGTGGTCGGGCCGGGGCCGGGCGGGGGCCGGGCGGGGCTCGGACCCGCTCGGCCACCTGGCTGCCCATCGGTACGGTGTCCCCCATGAGTGCGATCCCCGGCTTCTGGGCCGTCATCCCCGCCGGCGGGTCCGGCACGCGGCTCTGGCCGATCTCGCGCCGCCAGTCCCCCAAGTTCCTCCACGACCTCACCGGGTCCGGACAGTCGCTCCTGCGCGCCACGTGGGACCGGCTCCAGCCGCTCGTCGGCGAGCAGATGCTCGTCGTGACGGGCATCGCGCACGAGGACGCCGTCCGGGCGCAGCTGCCGATGCTCGGGCACGACGCGGTCGTCGGGGAGCCCTCGCCGCGCGACTCGATGCCGGCGATCGGCCTCGCCGCCGCGATCCTCGAGCGGCGTGACCCGGAGGCCGTGCTCGGGTCGTTCGCCGCCGACCACGTCATCGCCGACACGGACGCCTTCGAGCGCGCGGTCCGCGAGGCCGTCGCCGTCGCGCGGGAGGGCGAGCTCGTCACCATCGGCATCGAACCCACCCACGCGGCAACCGGATTCGGCTACATCCGACTCGGTGCACCGCTGGCCGTCGCGGGTGCACCGAGCGCCCACCGTGTCGACGACTTCGTCGAGAAGCCGGACGCCGACACCGCACGCCGCTACCTCGAGACCGGCGAGTACCGTTGGAACGCAGGGATGTTCGTCGTCGGCGCCACGACCCTGCTCGAGCTGCTCGCAGAGAACCACGCCGACATGGTGGACCACCTCCGGATCATCGCGGCGGACCCGCGTCGCATGCGCGACCTCTGGCCCGGACTCCAGAAGATCGCCATCGACCACGCCGTGGCCGAGCCGGCCGCCGCCGCGGGGCGGGTCGCCGTCGTGCCGGCGGCGCTCGGCTGGGACGACGTCGGGGACTTCGCCTCCCTGACCCATCTCGTCGACGCGTCGAGCGACGTGCCGGGCATCACCGCGATCGGGCCCTCCGACGACATCCTCAGCATCGACTCCACGGCGACGGTCGCCACCGGAGGCCGTCTCGTGGCCCTCATCGGCGTCGAGGACCTCGTCGTCGTCGACACCCAGGACGCCCTCCTCATCACCCGACCGGAGCGCGCCCAGGACGTCAAGCGGATCGTCGAGGAGCTCACCGCCCGCGGGCGCACCGACCTCACCTGACTCACCTCGCGGCGTCCGCGCCGGCCCTGTCACAGCGAACCCGCCCGTGGTGAGCCGGGAGGCGCGACAGTGGAGCCATGACCTCGATGCTGCCCGACGAGGGCGAGTACCTGACGACGGGCTGGGAGCGCGACCTCGACCCCGCCGACTCCCTCGTGCGCCAGGGCATCGACGCGCACGTGTCATGGGCCCGCGCCCTGACGACGGCGGCGCGCGGGCGCTTCGTCGACGCCGACAGCTTCTCCGCGGGCATGGGGGGTGGCGCCTCGGCGATGCTCAACTGGGCGATCGTCACGCGTCCACCCGACGACTGGGGTGCGCTCGCCGCCGGCGTCGTCGCGACCTACGGGCCCGACGCGTCGGCCATCCTCGTGAGCCCCTTCCCGGCCCCAGACCTCGCGGCGCACGGGCTGGGGCTCGTCGGGCACCCCCCGTTCATGCTCCGCCCGACGTCGACCGTCACCGAGCCGCCGGTCTCGACCGTCGACGTGCGCGAGGCCACCGACCCGGTCGCCCTCGCCGACGCCCAGCGCGTTCTCGTCGAGGGCTACCCGATGCCGGACATGGCCCAGCTGCCGCCCGGTGACTTCTACCGTCCGGAGGTCGTCGACGGCAGGACGCGGATCTTCGTCGGCTACGTCGACGGCGAGCCGGCGGCGACGTCGGCCGCGCACTCGGCGGCCGGGCTGACCGTCGTCGAGAACGTCGCGGTCCTGCCGTCGGCCCGCGGCCGTGGCGCCGGCGCGGCCCTGACGTGGGCGGCCACGACGGCCTGGCCCGGGCAGCCGGCGGCGCTCGTCGCGAGCGACGCCGGCCAGCCGGTGTACGAGCGGCTCGGCTACCTGCGCCTCGTCCGCTGGACGTGCTGGGTCAAGCCGTAGAACCCGGCCAGAACCCGTCGAGGGAGCCGACACGAGCCGTCGAGGCGGTCTCCGGCACGAGGTCGTCACCCAGTCGTCACCCGACCCACGTCAGCGCGTCGCCCGGCGGGCCCGCCGGACCGCGACCGTGGTGGCGTGCGCATCGCGATCGTCACGGAGTCGTTCCTGCCGAGCGTCAACGGCGTCACGACGAGCGTCTGCCGCGTCGTCGAGCAGCTGCGCCGCCGTGGTGACGAGGTCGTCGTCATCGCACCCCGCTCACGCGAGCTCGGGCCGTCCCAGTTCGAGGGTGCGACCGTCCACCGCGTCGCGTCGCTGCCGGTGCGCCAGTTCGACGTCGGCCTGCCCGTGCCCGAGATCGAGCGCCTCCTCGCGGGTTTCGGTCCCGACGTCGTGCACGTCGCCAGCCCGTTCGTCCTCGGCGCCCGCGGTCTGGCCGCGGCCCGCGCGCTGGACCTCCCGGCGGTCGCCGTCTTCCAGACCGACATGGCGGCCTACGTCCGGCAGCACACGCCCGGGCCCGCGGGCGCAGCGGCGGCCGCGACGACGTGGCGCTGGATCCGCCGGATCCACGGCTGGGCGGACCTGACGCTCGCCCCGTCGAGCGCGGCCCTCGACCAGCTGCGCGAGCAGGACGTGCCGCGCACGGTGGTCTGGGGCCGCGGCGTCGACGCCGAGCTGTTCAACCCGGCCTGGCGCGCCGACGCCCTGACCCGCGCGCTGCGTCGCGAGCTGGCGCCGGACGGCGAACGCCTCGTCGGCTACGTCGGCCGGCTCGCCCCGGAGAAGGAGGTTGAGCGTCTCGCCGAGCTCGCCGACCTGCCGGGCACCCGCCTCGTCGTCGTGGGCGACGGACCGTCCCGGACTGCCGTCGGCACCGCGCTCACCGAGGCGGTCGCGGCATCCGCTCGCCGCCCGAACCGGCCACCCGTCCTGCTCGGGCCCCGGCACGGCGACGACCTCGCCCGGGCGTACGCGTGCCTCGACGTCTTCGTGCACACCGGGAGCGCGGAGACCTTCGGCCAGACCATCCAGGAGGCCGGCGCCAGCGGCCTGCCCGTCGTCGCACCGCGGGCCGGAGGCCCGATCGACCTCGTGACCGACGGGCTCAACGGCTACCTCTTCGACCCCGCTGAGCCCGGGTCACTGCGCAGGCAGGTCGGCCGCGTGCTCGCCTCGCCCGCCCACGCCGAGGACCTCGGGCGGCGCGGACACGACCTCGTCCGAAACCGCTCGTGGGGGTCGCTGGTCGGGCGGCTCCTCGAGCACTACACGACGGCGGTCACCTCCCGCGACGCAACCCGGCGCGCGGTCGTCCACCCGGCCGCGTGAGCGCGCCGGAGTCCGAGCGGCGTACCTGAGGCGGACCGACACGGATGGGCCGCCATCACCCGGATGTGACGCACGTGACACTAGAGTGAGGACGGCGCCCGACCAACGACGGTGGAGGTTCGCACGATGAGTGACACGAGGCTCGACCCGGCTTCGAGCGGAGGGTCCGTCGCCGGTGGCGTCGGCTCGCCGGGCAGGGCCCGGATCGGCGCGCGGACGCTGCGGACCGACCGCTGGTGGCTCCCGCCGGCGGTCACCTTCACGCTCATCGTCATCTGGCTGCTCTACGCCCTCGTCCGCACCTCGATGCAGCGCGACTACTTCGTGGCGACCTACCACTACCTGACGCCGTTCTACTCCCCCTGCGTGACGGCCTCGTGCCACCCCGAGGCGCGGCACCTCGGCACCTGGATCGGTGAGATGCCACCCCTCGTGCCGTACGCCTTCTTCCTCCTGCCGATCCTGCTCGGCTTCCGGCTCACCTGCTACTACTACCGCAGGGCGTACTACCGGGCGTTCTGGCTCTCGCCACCCGCCTGCGCCGTCGCCGAGCCGCACGCGACGTACACGGGCGAGACACGCTTCCCGCTCATCCTCCAGAACGCCCACCGCTACTTCTTCTACGCCGCCGTCGTCGTGTCGGCCATGAACACGCTGGACGCCTTCGACGGGTTCCACGGCAAGGACGGCGGGGTGGGGGTGGGCCTCGGCACGGTCGTGATGCTCGTCAACGTGGCCTTCCTGTGGCTCTACACGCTGTCGTGCCACTCGTGTCGCCACCTCATGGGCGGCCGGCTCAAGCACTTCTCGAAGCACCCCATGCGCTACCGCGCGTGGACCGTCGTGTCGCGGCTCAACACCCGCCACATGCAGCTGGCCTGGATCACCCTGGGCACCCTGATGATCACCGATCTCTACATCGCCCTGGTCGCGTCCGGGGCCCTGACCGATCTGAGGTTCTACAACTGATGGCCGCCGAGCTGGAGACCCACCACTACGACGTCCTCGTCGTCGGTGCCGGCGGGGCGGGCCTGCGGGCCGCCATCGCCGCCCGCGAGGCCGGCCTGCGCACCGCGATCATCTGCAAGTCGCTGTTCGGCAAGGCGCACACCGTCATGGCCGAGGGCGGCATCGCCGCGAGCATGGGCAACGTCAACAGCAGGGACAGCTGGCAGGTGCACTTCCGCGACACGATGCGCGGCGGCAAGTTCCTCAACTCGTGGCGGATGGCCGAGCTGCACGCCAAGGAGGCCCCCGACCGCGTCTGGGAGCTGGAGACGTACGGCGCGCTCTTCGACCGCACCCCCGACGGGCGCATCAGCCAGCGCAACTTCGGCGGCCACGAGTACCCCCGCCTCGCGCACGTCGGTGACCGCACCGGCCTCGAGCTGATCCGCACGATGCAGCAGAAGATCGTCTCCCTCCAGCAGGACGACCAGCGCGCGTCGGGCGACCCGGAGAGCCACCTCAAGGTCTTCGCGGAGGTCACGATCACCGACCTGCTCCAGGACGAGCGCGGTGCCGTCGCCGGAGCCTTCGGCTACTTCCGCGAGTCAGGGCGCTTCGTCCGGTTCAACGCACCGGCAGTCGTGCTCGCCACCGGCGGCATCGGGAAGTCCTTCAAGGTGACCTCGAACTCGTGGGAGTACACCGGGGACGGCCACGCCCTGGCGCTGCGCGCCGGCTCGACGCTCGTCAACATGGAGTTCGTCCAGTTCCACCCGACGGGGATGGTCTGGCCGCCCTCCGTCAAGGGCATCCTCGTCACCGAGTCGGTGCGTGGCGACGGCGGGGTGCTCAAGAACTCCGAGGGCAGGCGCTTCATGTTCGACTACGTGCCCGACGTCTTCCGGGGGCAGTACGCCCAGACGGAGGAGGAGGGCGACCGCTGGTACACCGACCCGGACAACAACAAGCGCCCGCCCGAGCTGCTCCCCCGCGACGAGGTGGCGCGTGCGATCAACTCGGAGGTGAAGGCCGGACGCGGCTCGCCCCACGGTGGCGTGTTCCTCGACATCGCGTCGCGGCGCAGCCCCGAGGAGATCCTCAAGAAGCTGCCGTCGATGCACCACCAGTTCAAGGAGCTCGCCGACGTCGACATCACCCGGGAGGCGATGGAGGTCGGCCCGACGTGCCACTACGTCATGGGCGGGGTCGAGGTCGACCCCGACAGCGCTGCCGCCGCCCGGGTGCCCGGGCTCTTCGCCGCAGGTGAGGTGTCCGGGGGCATGCACGGGTCGAACCGCCTCGGCGGCAACTCCCTGTCCGACCTGCTCGTCTTCGGTGCGCGCGCCGGGGCCGGTGCGGCGGCCTACGTCCGGCAGCTCGGCGAGGCCCGACCGGTCGCCCCGCAGTCGGCGGTCGACGCCGCGGCCGCCACCGCGCTCGCCCCCTTCGAGGAGGAGGGCGGCGAGAACCCGTACACCCTCCACCAGGAGATGCAGCAGACGATGAACGACCTCGTCGGCATCATCCGCAAGGCGGAGGAGATCGAGACGGCGCTCACGAAGCTCGAGGAGCTGAAGGAACGGGCCGGGCACCTGACGGTCGAGGGCCACCGACAGTTCAACCCCGGCTGGCACCTTGCTCTCGACCTGCGCAACATGCTCGCGGTGAGCGAGTGCGTCGCGCGGGCGGCCCTGCTGCGCCAGGAGTCCCGCGGCGGCCACACGCGCGACGACTACCCGGACATGGACCCGCACTGGCGCGCCCGCAACCTCATCTGCTCGGTCGAGGGTGACGGCATACGCGTCGACGAGCAGCCGATGCCGGCGATGCGCGAGGACCTGCTGGCCCTCTTCGAGCGCGACGAGCTGGCCAAGTACCTCACGGCCGACGAGCTCGCGGGCATCGGGGCCACCGGTCAGCCGACGGACGGGAGCGGGTCATGACCTACGACGCGGCGTTCCGGGTGTGGCGCGGCGACGCCGACGGTGGCGAGCTCGTCGACTACACCGTCGAGGTCAACGAGGGCGAGGTCGTCCTCGACGTCATCCACCGGCTCCAGGCCACCCAGTCGGGCGACCTCGCCGTCCGGTGGAACTGCAAGGCCGGCAAGTGCGGCTCGTGCAGCGCCGAGGTCAACGGCATCCCCCGGCTGATGTGCATGACGCGCATGTCGACGTTCAGCGAGACCGAGACGGTGACCGTGACCCCGATGCGGGCCTTCCCCGTCATCCGCGACCTCGTCACCGACGTGTCGTTCAACTACGAGAAGGCACGGCAGATCCCGGCCTTCGCCCCACCGGAGGGCGTCGCGCCGGGCGACTACCGGATGCAGCAGGTCGACGTCGAGCGCTCGCAGGAGTTCCGCAAGTGCATCGAGTGCTTCCTCTGCCAGAACACGTGCCACGTCCTGCGCGACCACGAGGACAACAAGGAGGCGTTCGCCGGGCCGCGCTTCCTCATCCGGGCGGCCGAGCTCGACATGCACCCGCTCGACGCCCGGGACGACCGCGCCGACCTCGCCCGCGACGAGCAGGGCATCGGGATGTGCAACATCACGAAGTGCTGCACGGAGGTCTGCCCGGAGCACATCCGGATCACCGACAACGCGATCATCCCGATGAAGGAGCGCGTCGTGGGCAGGCGCTACGACCCCCTCGTCTGGCTCGGCTCGAAGATCGGCCGACGCAGGACCTGAGCACGGGTCGAGGCCCGAGGTCTCGACCCGTGCCCGGTCGTCGGGTCAGCCCTGGGCGCCCAGCGAGCGCCAGTACGCGTTGAGGGCCCCGTTGGTCTTGACGAACCACACGATGGGACCGACGAGGACGAAGACCCCGAGCACGGCCCACAGCCCGGTGACGGCGCTGACCGGCGCCCGTTGCCCACGGCGCTCGTAGAGGCGTCCGACCTCGGCAGGCGACAGGAACGCCGACACGATCCCCGCGAAGAAGGCGATGACGAGGCCGAGGGCGCCGCCGATGCCCTCGCCCGTGTGCCGCTTCATCTCCTCGTGCGTCTGGTAGTACCAGACCCAGGAGTACACCCCGAGGGTGACGATGCACAGCAGCATGCACACGCCGGTGGAGCGCACCGTGCCGACGGGGCCGGTGCCCGGGCCCGCGTACTGGTGGGCCGAGGGCAGCAGGGGCGCCGCGGCAGCGGGCGCGACGGTGGCCGACGAGTCCGGCGGGGTGCTCGGGGCGGGGAACGAGTGGTGGTGGTCGGTGGCCGGGATCGGCTCGGTCATGGGTCCTCCGATGTGAGTTGACCCGGCAGAAGGTACCGAGCGGCGGGGCCTCGCGCAGCGCTTTGGGGGCAACACCGGCGCGGCGTCCGACACGGCGCTTCGTGGAAATGGTCACACTCGCGGCGTACCGGAGGGTAGGCGGCCGAGGCCGCTCAACAGCGGGGATAGGGTGCCCCCGTGGCGACAAACACTCTCCCGGCGACGGGATCGAACAGACCTGCATCCGCTCGCCGAACCACCGTCTTCATGAAGATCCTCATGGCGGTCTCGGGCGCGCTCTTCGTGTTCTACGTGCTGGCGCACATGTACGGCAACCTCAAGATCTTCGCCGGGGTCGAGGCGTTCGACGACTACGCGCTCCACCTGCGCACCATGTTCACGCCGATCCTGCCGTTCGGTGGTTTCCTCTGGCTCTTGCGCGCCCTCCTCGTGCTCGCGCTCGGCGCACACGTGTGGGCCGCGTTCTACCTGTGGAGCCGGGCTCACGGGGCGCGGACGACGCGTTACGTCGCCAAGGCCGCGGCGAAGGCGACGGTCAAGAGCACGGCGATGCGCTGGGGTGGGGTCGCGATCCTGCTCTTCCTCGTGTGGCACCTGCTGCAGTTCACGATCGTCAAGTTCAACGTCGGTGACGAGGCCGTCGGCGACAGCGCCGGCCGGCTCGTCATCAGCTCCTTCCAGGTCTGGTGGGTCGCGCTCATCTACCTGCTCGCCCTCGTCGCCCTGGGCATGCACCTGTGGCACGGCGTCTGGAGCGCCACCCAGACGCTGGGCTGGGCCGGCAGCGCCCGGGCCCGCAGGCGCGCCAAGCGGGTCGCCATGACCATCGCGCTCGTCACCTCCGTCGGGTTCGCCCTGCCGCCGCTCGCCATCCTGTTCGGAATCGTCAAGGGGAACTGACCGATGACTGACACCACTGCCACCGCGGGCGGTCCGTCCACCGCCACCGCGCCCAACTCCGGCGTCGTCCACGGCCTCTACACCGAGGGCGAGCCGATCCGTGACACGAAGGCCCCCTCGGGCCCGATCCAGGACCGCTGGAACACCCGCAAGTTCGAGTCCGGGCTCGTCAACCCGGCGAACCGACGCAAGCTCTCCGTCATCATCGTCGGTACCGGTCTCGCCGGTGGGGCCGCCGCGGCGACGCTCGGTGAGGCCGGCTACCAGGTGAAGTCCTTCTGCTACCAGGACTCCCCGCGCCGGGCCCACTCGATCGCCGCGCAGGGCGGCATCAACGCCGCCAAGAACTACAAGGAGGACGGCGACTCCACGTACCGCCTCTTCTACGACACGGTCAAGGGTGGCGACTACCGCTCCCGCGAGTCGAACGTCTACCGCCTCGCCGAGGTCAGCGCGAACATCATCGACCAGTGCGTCGCGCAGGGCGTCCCCTTCGCCCGTGAGTACGGCGGTCTGCTCGACAACCGCTCGTTCGGCGGTGTGCAGGTGTCGCGCACCTTCTACGCACGCGGCCAGACGGGCCAGCAGCTGCTCATCGGCGCCTACCAGGCCCTCGAGCGCCAGGTCGCCGCCGGGACGGTGACGATGTACAGCCGGCACGAGATGCTCGAGGTCATCGTCGCCGACGGCAGGGCCCGCGGCATCATCGCCCGCGACCTCGTCACCGGCGAGGTCGAGACGCACCTCGCCGACGCCGTCGTCCTCGCCAGCGGTGGCTACGGCAACGTCTTCTACCTCTCGACGAACGCGATGGGCTCCAACGTCACGGCCACGTGGCGCGCCCACCGCAAGGGCGCCTACTTCGGCAACCCGTGCTACACGCAGATCCACCCGACCTGCATCCCCGTCTCCGGCGACCACCAGAGCAAGCTGACGCTGATGTCGGAGTCGCTGCGCAACGACGGCCGCATCTGGGTGCCGAAGCGGGCCGAGGACTGCGAGAAGGACCCCCGCGAGATCCCGGAGGAGGACCGCGACTACTACCTCGAGCGGATCTACCCCTCCTTCGGCAACCTCGTGCCGCGCGACATCGCCAGCCGCCAGGCCAAGAACGTCTGCGACGAGGGCCGCGGCGTCGGGCCGAAGGTCGGCGACTTCCGGCGCGGCGTCTACCTCGACTTCACCGACGCCCTCAAGCGCATGAGCGCCGAGGCCGTCGCCGAGAAGTACGGCAACCTCCTCGACATGTACCAGCGGATCACGGGCGAGAACCCGTACGAGGTGCCGATGCGCATCTACCCCGCCGTGCACTACACGATGGGTGGCCTGTGGGTCGACTACGACCTGCAGAGCACGATCCCCGGCCTCTTCGTCGCCGGCGAGGCCAACTTCAGCGACCACGGCGCCAACCGGCTCGGAGCGTCCGCGCTCATGCAGGGGCTCGCGGACGGCTACTTCGTGCTGCCCCACACGATCCGCGACTACCTGGCCAAGGGACCCTTCGAGAAGCTCGGCGACGCCCACCCCGCCGTCGTCGAGGCGAAGGCGGCCGTCGACGCCCGGGTGCACAAGCTGCTGTCCATCAACGGCGACCGCTCCGTCGACTCCTTCCACAAGGAGCTCGGCGCCATCATGTGGGAGTACTGCGGCATGGAGCGCTCCGAGGAGGGGCTGCTCAAGGGCATCGACCTCATCCGCGGCCTGCGCGACGAGTTCTGGCGCAACGTCAAGGTGCTCGGCGCCGCCGACACCCTCAACCAGAGCCTCGAGAAGGCCGGCCGGGTCGCCGACTTCCTCGAGCTGGGCGAGCTGATGTGCATCGACGCGCTCCACCGCCGCGAGTCCTGCGGCGGGCACTTCCGCGCGGAGAGCCAGACCGAGGACGGCGAGGCGCTGCGCCACGACGAGCAGTTCGCCTACGTCGCGGCGTGGGAGTTCGGCGGGGACGGCGGCACGCCGGTCCTGCACAAGGAAGACCTGGTCTACGAAGCCATCGAGATGAAGCAGCGGAGCTACAAGTGAGCGACACCGGCATGAACCTCACCCTGAAGATCTGGCGTCAGGCCAGCGCGGGCGCCCGGGGTGAGATGGTGACCTACCAGGTCACCGACATCTCCCCCGACATGTCGTTCCTCGAGATGCTCGACGTGCTCAACGAGCAGCTCATCGCGCGCGGCGAGGAGCCGATCGCGTTCGACTCCGACTGTCGCGAGGGCATCTGCGGCATGTGCGGCCTCATGATCTCGGGTAGGGCACACGGTCCCGAGGTCACGACGACGTGCCAGCTGCACATGCGCAGCTTCTCCGACGGCGACGAGATCACCGTCGAGCCGTGGCGTGCCGATGCCTTCCCGGTCATCAAGGACCTCGTCGTCGACCGCGGTGCCCTCGACCGCATCATCGCGGCCGGTGGGTTCATCAGCGCCAACACCGGCTCGGCGCCGGAGGCCCACTCGGTGCCGGTTCCCAAGCCGAAGGCCGACCGTGCGTTCATGGCCGCGGCCTGCATCGGCTGCGGTGCGTGCGTGGCAGCGTGCCCGAACGCGTCGGGCATGCTCTTCATGGGCGCGAAGATCACCCACCTCGGCGAGCTTCCCCAGGGTCAGCCCGAGCGCGACGCCCGAGTCGTCAGCATGGTCGAGCAGCACGACCACGAGGGCTTCGGCGGCTGCACGAACATCGGCGAGTGCTCGCTGGCGTGCCCGAAGGAGATCCCGATGGACGTCATCAACCAGCTCAACCGCGACCTGCGGCACGCGCTGACGCACGGTCGCTGACCCCGCCGGCCGACGACCCGCCCCGGACCCCTGGGGCGGGTTAGTCTTTCCCGGCCATGACGCGTTCGAGGCCGACCAGCAGGACCAGACCGGACCGCCGCCGCACCGCCGCGGCTCCGGCCGGCGTCGTCGTGGCCGCGCTCGTGGCGTCGCTCGTCGCCCTGGTCGTGGCACCGCTCGCCGTCGCGGCGGGCGGCGCGGCCGCCGCCCCCGGGACCGGCCAGCTCGCACCTCGGGCCGCGGTGACCTGCCGCCCGTGGCAGACCCCGACGGTCGTGCCACCCGGCGTCGTCCTGACGCCCCGGGTCTTCCCGACCGACGACCCTGCCGACCCCGGACGTCAGCCCGCCTCCGTGCCCTCCACGTCGACCGCAGTGCCGGCGACTCCCGCGACGCGCGCCACTCCCGCGACCTCGTCGGTCCACCGGCCCGGGACGCTCGCCTCACCGGGCACGAAGCCGCCCCCGCGCCCGCGTGTCGTGTGCCGGAACACCGAGCCCACGCCGTTCGCCCACCCGCCCTGGGAGGCCGACTCCGTCGTCGGCGGCCCCCGTCTCGCCGAGGACGGCGTCGTCGTGGACAACGAACCGGGAACCCCGCCACCGCCCGCCGTCTACGACGTGTCCTACGTCGTGGCCGACCTCGCGACCGGCGATGTGCTGGCCGCCAAGGCCGCACACGCGTGGCTGCGTCCGGCCAGCACGCTCAAGACGCTGACCGCACTGACGTTGATGCCGCTGCTCGACCCGCGCCGCGTCGTGGTCGCGTCGAAGGACGCGCAGGAGGCGGCGGGCTCACGGGTCGGCATCCTCGCCGGCAACCGCTACCCCGTCGCCAGTCTCTTCGACGCGATGCTGATGTTCTCGGCCAACGACGCCGTGTACGCCCTCGCGGACGCCGCCGGCGGGTACGAGCGCACGGTCGCGCTCATGAACGACCGCGCCCGTGAGGTCGGCGCCTACGACACGGTCGTCGTCGACCCGAGCGGCCTCGACGAGGGTGACCAGCGCTCGAGCGCCTACGACCTCGCCCTCATCGCCCGTGAGGCGATGCGGCTGCCCGCGTTCCGGGCCGCGGTGGTCAGGCGCGACGCCGTGTTCCCCGGTGGCCGCGACGCCCACGGCAGGGTGTGGCCGCCGTTCCACGTCTACAACATCAACGACCTCCTGCGGCACTACCCCGGCGCCATCGGCATCAAGCCCGGTCGCACGGACCGTGCCCAGCACACCTTCATCGGCGCTGCGACGCGCGGCGGACGGACGCTCGTCGTGACGCAGATGGGCAGCGTCACCGGGTCGTGGAAGCCGACGGCCGCGCTGCTCGACTGGGGCTTCGCGAACGCCGGGCGCGTCCGGCCGGTGGGCCGGCTGGTCTCGCCCGGTGAGGCGTCGCCGCCGCGGGCCGCCCCCGCCCTGACGCCGCTGCCCGCGACGTCCGGGGCCACCTCGGGCGGCGCGTCGGTCCAGGACGCGACCGGCACCCCGGCTCCGGTGGCGGCATCGCACGCCACACCGGCCGACCCGGGATCCCTCGCAGTGCTCGCGTCGGTCGGTGGGCTCCTCGTGGCCGGCGTCGTCGCGGTCGGCCTGCTCGTCCGGCGCCGGCGCACCGCCGGCTGACACCGGCCCCGCGCAGACCGGCTGACAGCCGCGCCCCGAGCACCACCGGGCTGAGCCGGCGCTGCCTCACGCGTGACCGCGGGAGGCCCGGACGCGCCCGAGCACGGCGGTCAGGGGTGGCGGGGGCGGGCCACGACGACGAAGTGCACGTACGCCATGTCGCCGAACGGCAGCGGCACGACCCGGGACGCGGCCCGCAGGAGGGCACGGTCGCTCGCGGCCCAGCGTCGGCCCATGGTGTTGGCGCCACGGCAGGACAGCACGTCGTACCCGCAGTGCTCGAACATCTCGACCATCGTCGCGCGCGTGAAGAAGCGCAGGTGGGTGCGGTCGAGCGTGCCCTGGTCGACGTAGTCCCAACGGCCGCGGAGCAGCTTGAACAGGACCGGGGCGTACCGGATGCTCGGGATCGCCGCGACGACCACGCCGGACTCGGTGAGCAGGGGCGGCACCTGCCGCAGTACCGACCAGGGGTCGACGAGGTGCTCGAGGACGTCGTTGAAGAAGACGGCGTCGTAGCGCTCCCGTCGCCCGTCGAGCGCGTCCGGGAAGTAGCCCTCGACGACCTCGTCGAAGCCATGGCCCTCCCACGCGGCCGCGGCCTGGGAGGGCACGGCCTCGATGCCCACGACCCGCGCCTCCGGTCCGAGCACGCGGCGCAGGGTCACCCCGAACCCGCCCGAACCGCAGCCGACGTCGAGGACGGCGCGGGCGTGCGGTGGGACGAAGGGCGCGACGTCGAGACGCGCGTTGTCGACGTAGACGTCCTGCTGCGGCGGTTGCACGTCGGTCCCTCTCCCCTGGGTGAGGCCTCCCGCGGGTCTGCGGGTCAGCGTCCGGCCACCTTACGCAGGCGACGCGCCACGGTCGCGGCGAACACGGTGAACCCCCCGAGGACGAAGCCGGCCGCGACGCTGGTCCGGTCCACCGCGCGCGAGGGTGCCGATCCCCCCACCATCGACCGGCCCGACCGGCCCGACCGACCCGACGCGTCGGACGGGCCGGCCCTGTGGTTGCCGGGATCGGTCCCGCCGTACGGCGCGAGCCGGACGTCGCTGCCCGCGATGACCGGCGCGACGAACGGGGGCCGGACCGCCCTGGCGAACCCGGTGCGGGCCGAGTCGTCGCCCAGGGCCGTCAGGTCGACGCGTCCGGCAGCCCAGGCGGCGGACAGGAGCACGACGCGCGAGATGAGGTTGAGCCAGAACAGCAGGCCGACGGCGACGGCCACGGCTCCCAGCACCGGGTTGGACGTGGCCCGGCCGATGAGCCAGCCGCCGAGCAGCTTGAGCACGGTGAGGACCGACGCGCCGATGATCGCGGCCTGGCGCACGGACGCCCACGGCAGGGGCACTCCGGACAGGATCCGCAGGAGCAGGACCATGATGAGCGTGTCGAAGCAGAGCCCGACGAGCACGCCGGCCAGGGTCACGACGACGCCGCTGCCCGAGAAGCCCACCCACGAGGCGACCTGCTCGGCCAGCCCACCGGCGGCGCTCGTGAGGACGGCCGAGACCGCGACGGCCAGGCCGAGGGTGCCGAGGACGAGCAGGTCGCGGGCCTTGGTGCGCACGGCGTTCTCGGCCGACCCCTCGAAGCCGAAGACACCACGGATCCCGGTGCGCAGCGCCCCGACCCAGCCCAGCCCGGCCAGCAGCAGCGTCACGAAGGAGACGGCTCCGGTGACGGTCAGCGTCAGGCTCGACGGGGGCTGGATGCTGATGACGCCGCGGGGGTTGCCGGCGGTGCGGACCATGCCCGGCAGGGTCCGGTTGAGCGCGTCGGCGATCTCTGCGAGCAGGTCGGGCCGCCCCCGCAGGACGAAGCCGAAGATCGCGAAGGCGAGGGCGACGGCCGGGAAGACGGAGAAGAACGCGAAGTAGCCGACGCCCGCGGCGAGGAGGTCACCGTTGGCACCGCTGTAGCGCTGCCAGGACGCGTAGGCGTGGGTGGCCCGGAGCCGGTCGAGGAACCGTTTCAGCCACGCGGGCACGGGTCAGCCTCCTGACAGGTCGAAGGTGTGGACGGGCCGCCACACCTCGTCCGTACCCTGTTCGTAGAGGTGGTAGGACGCCACGGTGAACTGGACGGCGTAGCCGGCGAGCTCGTCGAAGGCGCGGTCGAGCGCCTCCTCGGGCACGTTGTGGGCGACGGTCACGTGCGGGTGGTAGTAGAAGTCGAGGCGGCGCGACACGGGTCCCGAGCGCAGGTCCATCTCGAGCGCCTCGCACGCGGAGACGCCCCGCGCCACCTGGATGAACACGACGTCGGAGACCGGCCGGAAGGTGCCGGTGCCGCGCAGCACCACATCGAACGGTGCGTGCTTCTGCGCGACGTCGGCGCAGTGCTGACGGAACTCGGCGTAGGCGTCCCCGTCGACGGGCGTCGGCGGCAGGAGCGTGATGTGCGCGGGGATCTTCGCCGCCGACGGGTCGCCGAACGCCGCCCGGCGGGCCTGGAGGAACTCGCCGTGCGGTGCCGGGATCGGGATCGAGACGCCGATCGTCGTCGGGCGCGCAGCAGTCACGACCCCGACCGTACCGAATGCGCCGGTGACGCACCCGTCCGGGCCGCGACGGCGCGGCGCGCCCGGAGACCGCCGACCGCCCGGGCGAGGCAGGGGTCGACCGTACGCTGGGCCCGTGCCCGGCCCACCTGCCCCGGACGGCGCCGGACCGCGTCCGTTGCGGGTCGCGGCCCTCTTCGTCAGCGACTGGGGTCACGAGTTCCGCGACGTCGCCGCCGGGCTCGTCCCCTCGCACCGGCTCTTCGGGATGGCCGAGCTGTCGGCCCGCGGCAACGTCGTGCGCCACCTGACGCGTCGGCGCCGGGTGCTTCGTCTGCCCCGCGCCCTCGAGTGGCGCGCCGCGCAGGCGCTGTGGCTGCTGCGCGGCCAGGCCCGGCTCGACGTCGTCGTCGCGACCCACGAGGCGGCCGCCGTGCCGGCCCTGCTGCTGCGCCGTGCGGGGCTGCTGCGTCGGCCGGTCGTCGTGCTCACGGTGGCCGCGCTCGACGTCGCCTCACGCCCCGGCTGGGGCGGAGGCGTCCAGCGTCTCGCGCTCGCCGGGGCCGACGCCCTCACCGTGTTCGCCTCCGCGCAGGTCGAGCCGCTCGCCCGGCGGCTCGGCGTCCCGGCGGGGCGGGTGCGCGCCGTGCCGCTCGGGGTCGACACGGCGTTCTTCCGCCCGGGCCGGGCCGAGCGCGACGGCGGGGTGCTCTCGGTCGGGACCAACGCCGGCAAGGACTACCCGACGCTCGTGCGTGCGCTCCCTCCCGGCCGGCCCTGCACCGTCGTCACCGACCCGTGGAACCGCGAGCAGGCTGCCGCGGTGATGGCCGGCCTCGCACACGGTCCGGACGTCCGCTTCCGCGCCGACGTGCCCATCGCCGAGCTGCGCGAGCTCTACGCGCGTGCCGAGGTCCTAGTCCTCCCGCTCCGCGAGGCCGAGGTGTCCTCGGGCCAGACGGTGCTGCTCGAGAACCTCGCCACCGGCACGCCCGTCGTCGTCAGCGACGTCAGCGGCGTCGCCGACTACGCCGACGCATCGGTCGTGCGGCTCGTACCAGCCGGCGACGTCGGCGCACTGCGCGCCGCCCTCGCCGACACGTCGTGGCACCACCGGGCGACCGGTGGTCCGGCGCACGTCACGGCCTCGTTCACGACCGCGCACCTCGCCGCCGCGGTCGAGGCGGTGGCGCGAGACGTGCTCGGGCGTCAGGCCCGGCCGCGACGCGGCAGGAAGCCGACCCGCTCGTAGACGCGGCGCACCGTCGCCTCGGCGACCTCGGCAGCGCGCTCGGCGCCGGCCGCGAGGATGCGGTCGAGCTCGGCGCGGTCGGCCATGAGCGCGAGCGTGCGCTCACGGAACGGCGCCACCGCCTCGACGACGACCTCGGCGACGTCCTTCTTGAGGTCCCCGTAGCCCCGGCCGGCGTACGTGGCCTCGAGGTCGCCGATGGCCGTGCCGGACAGCGCCGCGTGGATCGACAGGAGGTTCGACACGCCGGGCTTGGTCTCCTCGTCGTACCGGATGTCGCGGTCGGCGTCGGTGACGGCCGACTTGATCTTCTTGACGATCCGGGCCGGCTCGTCGAGCAGGCTGACCAGGCCCGCGTCCGTGGCCGCCGACTTGCTCATCTTGGCGGTCGGCTCCTGCAGGTCCTGGATCTTGGCGGTGGCCTTCATGATGTGCGGCTCGGGGACGACGAGGGTGTCACCGAAACGCTGGTTGAACCGCGCGGCGAGGTCGCGCGAGAGCTCGAGGTGCTGGCGCTGGTCCTCGCCGACCGGCACGACGTCGGCGTCGTAGACGAGGATGTCGGCGGCCTGCAGGATCGGGTAGGTGAACAGCCCGACGTTGGTGTTGGTGCCCTTGGCCGACTTGTCCTTGAACTGCGTCATGCGGCTGGCCTCGCCGAAGCCCGTGAGGCAGGAGAGCACCCACGCCAGCTCGGTGTGCTGGTAGACGTGGCTCTGGACGAAGAGCACCGACAGCTCCGGGTCGACGCCGCCCGCGATGAACTGCGCCGCGGTCAGGCGCGTCCGCTCGCGCAGCACGGCGGGGTCGGGCGCGACGGTCAGCGCGTGCAGGTCGGCCACGAAGTAGAACGCGTCGTGCGTCTCCTGCAGACGCACCCACTCGACGAGCGCCCCGATGTAGTTGCCGAGGTGCAGCGAGTCGCTCGTCGGCTGCATGCCGGACAGGCTGCGGGGCGTGGACGTCGGGGCCGGGGGCGTCGAGGGCATGCGTGCATTCTGGCCCATCGACGCGGCAGCGCCCCAACCCGGCCGCGCCGGGCGGTCGCTCCGACGCGTCAGGCCGAGGGGATGCCGCAGGAGTAGTCGGGGAACGGGCGGCAGCCACCGTTCCACGTGCTGCCCGTGACGGCGGCCGTGATCGGCGGCGGCGTGACCGCCGGCAACGGCCCGACGGGGTCGTAGGTGTAGGTGAGGGTCAGGGTGCCGGCCTGGCTCTTGGTGTAGTCGCGCGTGTACAGCGCGAGGCTCTTCACCGTGCTGGGCGGCACCTGGAACTGGCCGCCCACCTGCGCGCACGTGTCGGCGTCGAGGATGAGGAAGCCGGCGACCCCGAGGTCGTCACCGTCGATGGACAGGCTGGTCAGGGTGACGTCGGCCGCCGCGGTGCCGCTGTTGATGAGCTGGACGCCGAAGACGTAGCCCTTGAGCAGGTCGTTGGAGTTGCCGGGCAGCTTGCAGCCGGTGCCGGCCAGGCGCAGCGCCACGGTGACCGATGCGGCGACGGTCGGGGCGGCGGCCGCCACGAGGACCACCGGCGTGGCCCAGGCCGCTCCGCGCACGACGGTGCGACGGCTCGGTCGGAGCACCTTCTGCGCCTCGTCTCCTGAAGCGTCCCCTCGGCCTGCGTGACCGTTTCCCTCGAACACGTCCTGCACCCTCCCCGGTTCGTCGACACGACGGGACACCGCGCCCCGCGACGTCCCGTTCGGAGCGTAACGGGCGCAATGGCCGCGTTGCGGCGGTTTCGCGAAGGTTGCCCCCCTGCGTGACCCGTCGGGGCGTTCGCGGACTTTGCCCTGACACGTGCCTTTGAGCAGCGGTCGGGACCTCGGTGCGCCGCGGGCAGCGGTCAGGGGGCCGCGTCGAGGGCGTAGTCGACGACGACGGGCGCGTGGTCGCTCCACCGCTCGGCGTACGTCGGCGCGCGCCCGACCCAGGCCGCGGTCGCGGTGGCCGCGAGGCGCGGCGTGGCCAGCTGGTAGTCGATGCGCCAACCGGCATCGTTGTCGAAGGCCTTGCCGCGCCACGACCACCACGTGTACGGCCCGGGGCCCTCCCCGGCGTGGGCCCGGTGGACGTCGACCCAGCCGTGCTCACCGAGCCAGCGGTCGAGATACGCGCGCTCCTGCTCGAGGAAGCCCGCCTTGGCGAGGTTGCCCTTCCAGTTCTTCAGGTCGGCCTCGCGGTGGGCGACGTTGAGGTCGCCGGTGACGAGCATGAGCTCGTCGGCGGCCGAGGCCCGCGCCATGCGGTTCGTCATGGCGTCGAGGAAGGCGTACTTGACGTCCTGGCGCTCGGTGCCGGCCTCACCGGTGTGGACGTAGACCGACGCCACCGTGAACGGCCCCGAGGGGGTGGCCACCTCCGCCTCGACCCAGCGGCCGGCGTCGGTGAAAGTCTCGTCGACCCCGACGCGGGTGACGACGTGCGGCTCACGCGTCAGGACCGCGACGCCGGCCCGGCCCTTGGCCGCCCCCTCGGTGTGCGCGACCGACCAGTGCGCCCAGCCCAGCTCGGCGAGGACCTTGGCGAGGTCGGCATCACTCGCGCGCACCTCCTGGAGGCACACGACGTCGGGGTCGGCGGCGAGGAGCCAGGGCACGGCGCCGCGCCTCACCGCCGCGCGAATGCCGTTGACGTTGGCGGTGACGACGCGCATGGCCCCGATTGTGCCGGAACCGGCCGACACCGACCGAGGCGGGCCACGACGCGGACCGACGGCACCGGCCCCGCCGGCGCGGGCCCCCGACGGCACGGCCCCCGCCCGCGCGGGCCGCCGGCGCGGATGTGCGGGAACGGGTCCGGCGCGGTCGCGTCGCTGCCTACACTCGCGTCGTGCCGACCGATGCCCTTGCCGTCGCGCCCGTCGCTCTCGCCCTCGTCCTCGTCGTCAGCGCGGTCGGCAAGCTGCGCAGCCCCGGTCGGTCGGCCGGGGCCTTCCGCGACCTGAGGGTGCCCGCACCCCTCGCACACCGGGTCGTCGTGAAGGGCCTTCCGTGGGCCGAGCTCGCGCTCGCCGGCCTGCTCGTCTGCGGGGGCGGCGGGTGGGGCGTGGCCGCGGCGTTCGCGGCCGTCCTGCTCTTCGCGGCCTACCTCCTGCTCGTCGTGCGGGCGCTCGGGTTCGACGTGCCCGTCGACTGCGCCTGCTTCGGGGAGCTCTCCCCCGGGCGCATCACCCCCCGAACGGTCGCGCGCAACGCGTGGCTGCTCGTCCTGGCCGTCGTCTCGCTCGCGCTCGCCGCGCGCGGGGCCTCGGTCGTCGGCCGGGTCGCCGACGGCACGGCGCCCTGGTGGTGGCTGCTCGCGGCCGCCGCGGCCGGGGTCACCTCGTGGCTCATCGGCGGCGGCTCCGGGACCGGCGAGGCCGGGCCCGCGCATCGGACCGGTGGCGGTGAGGACCGCGAGGACCTCGACGAGTACGTCCGCACGCCGACGCCCGCCGTGACGGTCGTGCTCGCCGACGGCACCGAGACCGACCTGCGGGCCCTCAGCGCCGCACGGCCCCAGCTGCTCCTGTTCGTCTCGCAGGTCTGCGGCAGCTGCGGTCCCGTCATCGAGGCCGCGCCGCGGTGGCGCGAGCAGCTGGCCCCGGTCGAGGTCCGGCTCGTCCTCGTGTCCGCCCCGGGCGACTCGCCGCTGACGAGCACGGCCGAGCCGATGACGGTGCACGACCCCGCGAACCGGGTGTCGGTCAGTCTCGGGTTCCACGCGACTCCGACGGCGGTGCTCCTCGGCGCCGACGGCCTCCTGGCCGGTGGCCCGGTCACGGGCAGCGACGCCGTGCCGGCCTTCGTCGAGGACGTCCGGGCCGAGCTCGCGGCGGCCACCGACGTGAGCGTCCCGGCCGGGCCGGCGGGCGTCTGACGCCGACCGGTACGACGAGTCGGAGGGGCCCGACCCCAGCGGGTCGGACCCCTCCGTGTGGGCGGGTCGGCGGAGCCGCCGCCCTCCCCGTCAGGCGCAGCTGGCGTCGAGCCCCGCAGGCACCGGAACGGCACCCTGGATGCTGCACGAGCCGCCACCCGTGGTCGCCGGCGGCGTCGACAGCGTGCCGCTGGAGATGAGGACGGGCGCCGGGTCGATCGCGGCGCAGGTGCTGCACTCGTACCGCTGGTACTGCAGGCTGAACGACGTGTTCTTGCTGCTGGCCTGGCTGTTCGTGTACACGAAGATCCGCTGGCTCGTGCCGTCGGGCGTGCAGAACGTGTTGCAGACGGTGGAGCCGGGCGGCGCGCACGTGCCGCACGTGCACGACGTGCCGGCGGCGACGTAGACCTGGTAACCGGTGACCGGCACGCCGTTGATGCGCACGTCGGTGACGACGGTGACGCCGGTGCTCGGGTTCGGACCCGGCAGGTTGCGCGCCAGCAGCTCGAAGACGTAGCCCTTGAAGATGTCGTTGGCGTTGCCGGGCAGCTTGCAGGCCCCGCCCGTGAACGACAGCGGCCCCTCGGACGCTGCCACGGTCGGAGCAGCCGATGCGACGGCGATCGCGGGCACCGCCCAGGCGGCCCCCTTGACGACCGTGCGCCGGCTCGGTGACGTCGTGTCGACGCCCAGTTTCTCGGACATGCGGATTTCCCCCCACTCGATGTGTCTTCCCCCCGGAGAACGGCTCGACTCTAGCGACAAAACGGTCGCTGACCTGCGGTTTCGGGCAGAAGTGGGGCACGGCGGCGCCCGGGCCCGATTCACGTTTCGGGACGAACCAGGCCACTTCCGGACATGTCGTCGAGGGCCTGTCGGGTGGCCTCCACCGGGTCCTGGCCGGACGGGGCGCCGAACAGGTCGACGAGGTGTGCGGCGACGTCGCGCACGGTCAGGGGGCCGGCGGCGAGCAGCTCGAGGACGACGCGACCGAGCTCGGAGACCCGCACGACGTGGTGACCGGTGTCGCCGCCGACGAGGACGACGGTGCCCTCCTCGGTCGACAGGAGGTCGACGATTGGTCCGACGCCGACCGCTGCGTCGCATCGCAGCCCGCTGCCCGGGCCGCTCATCGCGTCCTCCCCAGCACCTCGGCGACGATGGGTTCGAGGTCGCACGCCTCGGCGTAGCGCACGACACGCAGCCCACCGGCGGCCTCGACGGCGTCGGCGAGCCGGCGAAGGGGCCGGCCGAGGCGCGCCAGCGACGACGTCTCGGGCGCCAGGGTCACGAGCGCGTCGAGGAGAGGCACGTCCTCGACCTCGATGCCGGCGCCCGCGGGTCGGTCGCGGCGCAAGGCGACGATCCCGGCGAGCCAGGGCGTCACGGCCGGTGGGACCAGGCCGAGGTCGCCGGGGGCCCGCTCGTCCTTGAGCGCCGAGCTCGCCGAGCGCCGGACGGACAGTGGCTTCGAGTAGGGCTCGATGGTCAGGTCCGGTCGCACCGCGACGGTCTCGTCGGTGATGTAGCCGCGGCCGGGTCCGAGCGTGCGGGTGGCCGTGGTCTTGCCGGTGCCGCCCGGAGCGACGTACACGAGCGCGGCCCCGGTGAGCGGGTCGCACAGCGCGCCGGCGTGGAACATCAGCGACCGGCCCGCGGCTGCGCCGATGGCGGCCCGGGTGACGCGCTGGGTGAGGTCCTGCAGCGAGGAGGCGACGGCGTCGGCCTCCGTGGAGGCCGGCGCGGGGTGGTCGACGTCGGCGTCGTGCGGTCCGTCGGTGTCGTCGAGGCACAGGTGCCAGACGCGGCGGGCGGCGTCGGCCAGCGCCGGGTCGAGGGTCACCGCGACCCGCCGGCCGAGGGCGCGGACGACGAACGAGTCGGCGTTCACGACGCACCACCGAGCCGGGCGAGGACCAGCCGCATCCGCTCCACGCGGTCGCTCCAGTCGAGCCTCGCGACGATCTCGTCCCGTTCCGGGGAGCCGGTGGACGCCGCCCGCGACGGCCCGCCGGAGTCCGGGACCGCGGCGAGCTCGCCGCTGTCGGCGAGGACCTCGGCGACGGCGAGGATGAAGGCCGCGCCGTCGGCGGAGCGCACGAGAGGGTCCTCGCTGTCGCGGAACCCGGCCACCGGCGTCGAGACGACGGGGCGCCCGGCGGCCGCGTACTCGTAGAGCTTGATGGGGTCGAGGCTGTCGGTGAACGGCGTCACCACGTGCGGCACGACGAGCACGTCGGCGTGCTGGAGGTAGGCGGGCACGTCGGCGCTGCGGCGTGCCCCGAGGACGATGGCCCCGGCGTCGCGCAGCCGCTCGGTGTCGCGGTGCTCCAGCGCGTCCGGCCCGACGAGCGCGAGCCGGCCCGGCCCTCCGGCCAGCCCCTCGAGGGCGGTGCAGAGGTCGATGCAGAGGTCGACGTCGAGACGGTCGGCGTGCAGCGTGCCCGCGTAGAGGGCGACGCGGGCGGGAGGCAGGTCGCCCGGTCGCTCGTGGCTCGCGCGGTACGCGGCGGTGTCGACGCCGTTGGGCACGAGCGTCACCGCGCGGTCCGCGCCCTTGCTCGCGGCGAGCTCCGGGGAGCACACGACGACCTCGGCGCAGCGCTCGAGCAGCACGTGCTCCTGCGCGCGCACCCGGTCCAGCTGGGCCGCGGGGCGGTCGGCGAGGGTCCAGTCGTCGGTGACGTCGTAGAGGGCGGGCCAGTGCGTCGCGGCGACGAGGAGCGCGCCGGTCGGGTCGTTGACCCAGAGGTTCGGCGCCGTCATGCCGAGGGTGCGCGAGGCCCGGATGACCTGGCGCGCCCAGCGGTCGTCGACGCCCGCGTCCAGCCGTCGCGGCAGCCACTTCGTCGGCTCGAACAGCCACAGCGCGTCGGGACCGACGCCGGGCAGCCGCGGACCGCGACGCAGCCCCCGGCCCCGGCGCGGCCGGGCGGCGCCGAGCGCGGCGTGCAACGGGTCGGTGGCCGGCTCGACGAACAGGACCCGCAGACCCGGGTCGGCGCGCAGCAGCCCGGCGACGAGGTGCTGGTTGCGACGCCACACCGCGTCCCAGGCCTCGAGGGAGGCGACGACGAGGTCCATGTCAGCGCACCTCCTCGTAGAGCCGGTCCGTGAGCTCGGCCTGGCGTTGCGGCGTGAACCGGGAGCGCTGCGCCTCCTGGAGGGCGGCTCCGTAGCGGTCGCGGCCGTCGGGGTCCTCGGCGAGGCCGCGCAGGAGGGCGGCGGCGGCCTCGGCGTCACCGGGTGCGTGCAGCGCGGCGCCCACGACCGAGCCGGACGTCTCGAGGTGGCCACCACCGGCGACGGCGACGACCGGCAGAGCGGCGGCCATCGCCTCGAGGACGGTGAGGCCCAGACCCTCGACCCGGCAGGGGGCGAGCAGCACCGAGGCCCGCAGCATGAGCCGGCCGACGTCGGCGCGGTGGCCGAGGAAGGTCGTCGCGGGGCCGAGGCCGAGACGGTCGACGAGCGCCGCGAGCGCCGCCCGCTCGGCGCCGTCCCCGGCGAGGTGCAGCCGCCACCCGCGCGCGGCGAGGCCCGATGCCGCGAAGGCCCGGACCGCGAGGCCGGTCTCCTTCTCGTGCTCGAAACGCTGGGCCACCAGGACGACCGGTTCGCGCTCGGCGGCGGTCGGCGAGACCTCCACCACGTCGACGCCGGGGTGGATGACGCGGCTCGGGCGACCGATGCTGCGAGCCACGTGCTCGCTGATGGCGACCCGGGCGCAGACCCGGCGGGCGGCGAGGCCGGCGGCGAGCGCCGAGAGGGGGTTGCTGCCCGGCGGCCGCGCGAAGTGCTGCGTGGCGACGAGCGGCACCGGACGGCCGGCGAGGGCCCCCGCGGCCGCGACCTCGGCGGCGGTCATGTGGGCGTGGACGACGTCGGCACCCCGGGCGGCCAGCCGCGTCCGCCGGGCGACGTCGGCGACCGTGCGGGCCGGCTCGTGGCGCACGTGCGGACCGGCCGCGGCCACGGTGCGGGCCGGGTCCCCGCCGACGACGAGCACCTCGTCGCCGCGGTCGGCCTGGGCCCGCGCGAGCCGGGCGACGTGGCTCTCGACGCCGGCGAAGGCGTCCGAGCGGACGACGTGCAGCACCCTCATGCCCCACCTCCGGGCGCGACGGAGCCGGCGACCGTCGGACGCGGGTCGAGGGAGGTCAGCAGGTCGAGGTATCGGCGCGCGACGAGATCCCACGAGTGTTCCTCGGCGGTGGCGCGAGCGGCGCCCCGGACGGCCTCGGTGTCGAGGGCGAGGACGCGCTCGACCGCGGCGGCCAGGGCCGTGGGCAGGCGACCGGGGGCGGCGTCGACGACGGCGCCGTTGACGCCCTCGACGACGAGGTCGGGGACGCAGCCGGTCGGGGTGGCAACGACGGGCACGCCGCACGCGAGGGCCTCGAGGACGACGAGCCCGTAGGACTCGTAGGCGCTCGGGCTGGCCAGCACGTCGGCCGCGTGCAGCCACGGGCGCGGGTCGGGGTGCGGGCCGACGAGGTGGACGCGGCCGTCGACCCCGACGCGTCGGGCCTGCTCGCGGGCCGCGGCGACGAGGTCGGGCGTCCCGCCGACGACGACGAGGTGGGTCCGGGGGCTGGTGGCGGCGAGCGCCTCCGTCAGCGCGGGCAGCCCCTTGCGGCCGAACTCGTTGCCGATGAAGAGGACGACGCGGTCCGCCGGCCCGAGGCCGAGGGCCTCCCGCGGGGCCGAGCGCTCGGTCGGCGTCGGCGGGCGGAAACGGTCGACGTCGACGCCGTTGCCGATGACGACCGTCGGCGGACGCAGCCGGGGGTAGGTGTCGCGGAGCAGCCGCTCCTCGGCGGTGACGAGGTTGACGACGACCCGGTGCGCGCGGGATCGGGTGTACCGGTAGCGGTCGCGGACCGTCGTGAACAGGTGGACCGGGTTGCGCAGCAGTCGCAGTCGGCCGTGGCCCCGCGCGGCCATCGCCACCTGGACGATGCCGTGGTTGACGTAGACGTCACCGGCGAGGGCGTCGTTGTGGCACACCGACAGCAGGTCGGGGTGGGCGCGCAGGTACCGCCGGGCCCGGGCGGTGCCGACGGTGGAGAACCACAGCACCCGGGCCAGCAGGGCGAGGCGTCCGCGGAGGCCGCCCCCGGGACGGGGCAGCCACCCGCCGCCGCACTCGGCGAGGGTGAACCGCCGCACGTCGACCCCGGCGCGCCGCCACTCCTGCTCGAGGTGGTGGGCGACGGCACCGACGCCGGTCCCCGGTGCGATCTCCGGGGTGATCTGGACGACGGCGGTCACGGGGCACCCACGCGTGGCGCCCACGCCACCCCCGTGACGCGGCGTCCGACGTCCTGTGCCGCCGTCGAGCCGGCGGCCGGCGTGGCAGCCCGTGCGGCACGGCGGGCCTCGGCGTACCGCTGCGCGCCGATGCCGATGCCGAGCACGACGAACGGCACCGACGCCTGCACCGCCGACCAGAACAGGTCGAACTGGGCCTGGCTGAACCGGTTGACGAGGACCGCGAGGGCGACGGAGCCGTAGCGGGGGTCCAGCCTCCACGCGACGCGGAGCGCGACGGCGAGCAGGACGAGGAACAGGACCAGCCCGACGACCCCGGCGGAGGTGAGCACCTCGATCTCGGCGTTGGGCGGCTGGAACGAGACGGCGAACCGGTCGGTGTACCACCAGCGCAGGCCGACGCCGAACCACGGGTCGGTGCCCCAGACGTCCAGGCTGTCCTGGAACCACGTGAGCCGCTGGAAGACCGAGTTGAACTGGTTGCCCGAGCTGAGCTGGTCCTGCACGAGGTTGGTGACGAAGAGGACCGCCGGCGCGAGGAGCAGGAGGACGAGCTTGCTGCGGCGGCGTTCGGACCGGCCGCGCAGCACGAGGACGAAGACGGCCGCGACGAAGCCGATGAGCGCCTGGCGCGACTGGGTCAGGAACATCGCCGCGACCATGACGGCGAGCAGCAGCCACCCGAGCCGGCGCCCGATGCCGGCCCACGCGGGACGGGCGTAGAGGATGGTGGCGCCGAACGAGCAGACGGTGCCCACGAAGTTCTTGTGCATCGGGTAGGGGATGGTGATGTAGACCGGCGAGAGGTCGCCCCGGAGCACCTGCAGGCCCCCCTCGACGACGGTGACCAGGGCGAGCAGCGCGACGGTCCCGATGACGAGGCGCAGGCCGGTGCGCGCGTGCCCGTTGGCCCCGATCGCCCAGCCGACGAGGACGCTGCCGGAGACCGTCATCCAGGCGTGCGCCCACTCGACGGCGTTGGCCGAGTACGGGTTGTCGACGACGGTGACGAGGGTCGCGAACTGGTAGGCGGCCGAGGCCCAGAGCACGGCGCGCAGGCCCGGTGCGAAGGGGCGGCGGGCCAGCAGGAGGGCCGGCAGGCTCGCGCCGGCGAGGGCGAAGTCCGACAGCGACAGGTCGACGCCCTGGCTGCCGACGCGGAGCACCGCGAAGAGCCCGGGCAGGACGGCGAGCGGGATCAGCCCGGGCTGGACCGCCGTGACGCCGGTCGCGAGGACGGCCACGCCGATGACGACCGCGGCCTCCGGCGTCGTGGCGGCGAACCGTCCGACGACGAGCAGCAACGCGGCGGCGAGCACGACGAGCGCGGCGGTGCGCACCCGCGCCCGCCACCGCTCCCAGGCCTGACCGGCGTGCCGGGCCTGCCCGCGTCCGGCGACGGCGCCACCCACCTGCGACATCTCAGGCACCTTCCGCCGCAGGGCCGCCCGCGAGGAGATCGGCGGGCCGACGCTCGGAGCGGACGGGGCCGGCGAGGTTGGCGCGCAGCCGGCGCCGCGCCGCGACCCCGCGCTCGCCGGGCAGCACGACGGCGCGCACCCCGGAGCCGAGGACCTGCCCGAGGCGGCTGACCTGCCAGCCCAGCGCCCCGTGGTGCTTGCGCAGGAACAGCTCCTGCGCGGCCTGCACGTGTCCCTCGCGGCGGTCCGGGTCGGTGCTCGTGGCCGCACCGACGTGGACGGCGCGGGCCTCGGGCACGACGGCGTGGCGCCACCCGAGACGGACCGCCCGGGCCGCCCAGTCGGTCTCCTCGCCGTAGAGGAAGAACCGGTTCTCGTCGAAGGCGCCCACGTGGTCGAGGGCCTCGCGGCGCAGCAGCAGGACCGAGCCGATGACGTACCGGTCGCGGCGCCACCGGCCGAGGCCGACGGCGTCGAGCCACGTGCCGAGCGGGGACGGGAACGGCCACGTGACGCGCGAGGCGTGACCCCCGGCGTCGACCTGGGCCGGGCCGACGCTGGCGAGGCCGGGGTCGGCGGCGAGCGCGGCGACGAGCCGGTCGACGTCGGCGGGGGCGACCGACGCGTCGGGGTTGACGAGCAGCACGTCGGCCTCGGCCGGGACGTGGCGCAGCCCCTCGTTGACCCCGGCCGCGAACCCGCCGTTGCGGCCCGGGTCGACGTACCGGGCACCGTGCCGCTCGGCGACGGCACGGACCTCCGGTGACGACGAGTTGTCGACGACGGTGACGCCGTACCCGGCTGGCACGAACGGCTCCAGGGCGCCACCGAGGAGGTCGGGCCGGCCGTACGCGACGACGACGACCTCCACCGGGCGCTGCCCGGGGCCGGCCGCGGAGGGCGTGCGCGTCGCCGACCGGTAGAGCGCATCGTGCGCGGCCGCGACGTGGTCCCACGACGACGCGGCGGCCCGGCCCAGCCCTGCCGCGCGCAGCCGCTCGGCGGTGGCGGCGTCGCGCCCGGCCTCCACGGCGGCCTTGGCCAACCCGGCGGCGTCACCCTCGGCGACGACGAGCGCGGCGTCGCCCACGACGTCCGGCAGGGCGCCGCTGTCGCTGACGACGACGGGTGTCCCGCAGGCCATCGCCTCCAGGGCGACGCGTCCGAACTGCTCGACCCACGACCGCGTCGTCAGGGACGGCACGCAGAGCACGTCGACGGAGCGCAGGAAGCCGGGCAGGTCGGCCGGGTCGAGGGCGCCGAGGTGCTCGACACGCTCGGCCACCCCGAGCTCGACGGCGAGCGCCTCGAGGCGGGACCGGTCCGGGCCGTCACCGGCGACGCGCAGGCGCAGGCCGGTCTCGATCGCGAGGGCCTCCAGCAGCACGTGCACGCCCTTGGCCGGGTCGAGCCGGCCGGCATACCCGACGACGACGTCCTCGTCCCGGCTCGGTGCGCGCCGCGGTGCCGGGGTGAAGGTCGTCAGGTCGGTGCCGAGGTCGATGGTGCGGGCCCGGCCCGGGAAACCCTTGCGCTCGACGATGCGTCCGGCGGCGTCGTTGCACACGGACACGCCCGACGCGTGACGCAGGGCCCACCGCTCGAGCGATCGGAACGGCGGCGGGTAGCGCTTGTCGATGTTCTGGGCGGAGTAGAGGACGTAGGGGGCGCGCTGGCGGCGCAGCCGTCGCAGCAGCAGCACCTCGGCCGTCGCGAGCGCGAACGGCTCCTCGTGGACGTCGACGACGTCGAGCGGTCGGCCGAGCGCCCGCCAGATCGGGCGCGGGTCGTAGAGGAAGAGCGCGGGGTGGCGTCCGACGGTGCCGACGCCGGTCACGCTCTCGCCCTCACGCGGCGCGAGCGGAACGACGCGTCCGCCCTCGGACCACGCGCGCGCCGACAGCAGCTCGACGTCGTGCCCGAGCCGGCGCAGCGCACGCTCGCGCTCGCGCCAGCCGTCGACGACGGCGCTGTGGGACACGCGCAGCGTCCGCATCGGCCCCCTCCTGACCGTTCCTCCCCGCACCACCGTGGTCGCGGTCGGCCCTCCCCCGGGCCACCGGTGCGGATGTCGCTGACTCGGCCCCGGGATTCGGATGATATGGGACGATGCTCGCACGTACCGTCGAGATCGGCCGGGGGGACCGTGACTTTTCGAGACTTCCTCACTGTGCTGGGGGCGCGGTGGCGGATCGTCGTCCTCTGCCTGCTGACGGTGACCGCGGCCACGGCCGTCCAGACGATGCTGACGCCCGCCGTCTACACGGCCAGCGCCAAGATCTACCTGTCGGCCACCGAGCCGGTCGACTCCAAGGACGGCAAGTCCGGCACCTACGCCGTGTCGGCCACCGACCTCGCCACCTACCTCGACGTCCTCACCTCGCCGTCGGTCACCGAGCCGCTGACCGAGCGTCTCGGCCTGGCGCCGGGCACCCCGCTCGGCCTGGCCGGCGAGGTGTCGCAGACCTCGAACATGATGACGATCAGCTCGACGGGCGGTGACCCGCGGCTCGTGGCCCGCGTCGCCAACGAGGCGGGCCCGGTGCTGGCCGAGGTCGCCAAGAAGTTCTCGCCGCTGCTCGCCTCGAACGGCCAGTCCGTCGAGTCCACGACGATCGCCCCGGCGGGGGTGCCGGCCGAGCCGATCTCGCCCAACGCCAGGCGCAACCTGCTCATCGGTGGTCTGCTCGGCCTGGCCATCGGCATCGGCCTGGCGCTGCTGACCCACACGCTCGACACGAAGGTGCGCAGCGAGGAGGACATCAAGGCGCTGTCGAGGCGCCCGATCCTCGGTGACATCCCGCTCGTCAAGGCGGCCAAGGACGCCACCGGGTTCCTCAGCCTCGAGTCCGACCCGCACGGGCGCCACGCCGAGGCCATCCGTCGGCTCCGCACGAACATCCTCTTCGTCGACGTCACCACCGGCGGCCACTCCTTCGTCGTCACCTCCTCGGTTCCCGGCGAGGGCAAGACGACGACGACCGTCAACCTCGCGCTGGCCATGGCCGACGCCGGGTCGCGGGTGCTGCTCATCGACGGTGACCTGCGCAACCCGTCGGTGGCAAGGACGCTCGGCCTCGACGGCGCGTTCGGCCTGACGACGCTGCTGCTCGGGCACGCCGAGCCCGACGACGTCATCCAGCAGTGGCGCGACACCTCACTGCACGTGCTGCCGGCCGGCGCCGTCCCGCCGAACCCGAGCGAGCTGCTCGGCTCCGAGCCGATGGAGCTGCTGTTCGGCAAGCTCGCCCACGAGTTCGACTTCATCCTCGTCGACAGCCCGCCCGTCGTGCCGGTCATCGACGCCGTGCTCATCAACAAGCTGACGCGCGGCCTCATCATGGTCGTCGGCGCCGAACGGACCCGGAAGAAGGACCTCGCGAGCGCCGTGCAGTCGCTCGAGACGGTCGAGGCCCCGGTGGCCGGGTTCGTCCTCAACATGGTCTCGTCCGGGTCCTCGACCGCGCACCGGTACGGCTACTACGGCTACAACCGGGACGCCGACGCCCGGCCCACGAAGACCGGCACCGCCGTCAAGGCCGGAACCGCCGTCAAGGCCGGAACCGCCGTCAGGGCCGGCACGGCGGCCAGGGCCGGCGCCGTCTCGCGCGCCGACCAGAAGCGGGCCCGGCACGGCTGACGCGTGCCCGTCGGGCCGGGGCGCGCCGCCCCGGGCCGGCCGACTCGGCGGCGTCAGGTGAGGGGACGCAGCAGGCCGCGGGCGAGGAGGTCGGCGGTGAACGCGTCGACCTGGGTCGCCACCGCGTCGGGCTGCTGGTCCCAGCGGGTGGCCACACGCAGGGGCCAGTCCTCGGCCGGCCCGGTCGTGGCGGCGGTCCAGATGGAGGCGGCGACGCCCTCGAGCACGTGGATCGGCCCGCCCGGCAGGGCGGCCACCCACACGGTCAGGCCGTCGGCCGACACCACGGCGCCGACGTCGTCGGCCGCGGCGAAGGCCGGACGCGAGGCCGGCGCGCCGGACGCGGGCGGCAGCGGAGGGGCGCTCACGGCGTGCCCCTGGGGGCCTTGTGGCCGTTGTGGTCCTTGCGGGACCGTCGGCGCAGCTGCTCCCCGATGCCGCGGACCGGCCGCGCGAAGAACTCGGCGACGACCTCGCGCCGGCTGACCGGCGCGCCCCGCACGATGGTCAGGTGCTCGACGTTGACGAGCACCGACCGCCCGGCCACCCCCACCTTGGCGCGCAGGCCGCGGGCGGCGCGCAACCGGGCCCGCCACTCGTCGACGCGGGTCCCGCCCCGCGACGCGACCCGCCACAGGTCGTAGGCCGGGTCGCCGGCGTGGTCGTCCAGCGTGCCGGTGATGACGGAGAACGCCAGCTGCGCGCCGAGCCGGTCGACCTGCTCGAGGACGGCCGCGCGCTCGGGGCCGCTCGCGCTGGTCCACACGGCGTCGACGTCGTGGGCGGCCTTGGCGTCCTTGCCCGCCCGCGCCGCATGGAGCAGCAACAGGCATGCCTGGGCCGTGCGCGAGGGCACCGCGCAGCTGCGCCCGCCGAGGGTCGTCGATCCGTGACCGTCCCACAACGCCTCGAACGCCGCCTCCGGCGTCGGTCCCGTGCCGGGGAAGACGCGGTGCACGTCGAGCAGACCGAAGTCCTTGTGGCGCAACGTCGCCGAGTGCTCGAACGAGGAGGCGTAGGCGAACGTGTTGATGAGGTCCCAGCCGTGGTCGCGCAGCGTGGCCAGCACCCGGGCCACGTCCCGCGGGTGCACGAGGACGTCCGCGTCGGAGTAGCCGCGGCCGGGAACGAGCGAGGGGTCCAGGGCCGCGCCCTTGACGTGGAGGACGCGGGCACCCAGGTGGTCGGCCACGTGCTGGACGGCCGCGTGCGCGAAGGCGATCCGCACGTGGAGCGGGACGTCGACGAGCGGCTCGGTGGCTTCGGCAGCGTCCTCGGCGGTGTCCCCCGCAGTCATAGAGACAACCCCCATACACTGCGAGCCAACCGGACGATCGCACCCTAACAGCCGGCTCGACGCGGCGGACCCGGTCGCGGCGATCCACCCGGTGCGGACCGGAGAGCGAAGGAGGGGTCACGTGTCGCGCCCGGCCCCGGTCCGAACCCGAGTCCGCTGGCTGCTCGTCGGCCTCGCTGCCGCGGCCGGGTTCGTCCTGGCCGCACTGGTGTTCCTCCGGACCGGTCCGGGCGACACCGTGGACCGCTGGGTCTCCTCCGCCGTGCTCGACGGGCTGCCGGCCCCGGTGCGCCGCGGTCTCGACGCGCTGGCGCGGCCGTGGCTGCTCGTGGCGCTGGCCCCCCTCGATGCCGGGTTGATGCTCCTGGCCCTCGCGCGACGGGGATGGCGCCGGGCCGCTCTCGCTGTGCTCGTCGCCGGCGCCTCGGCGCTGGTGTCGGCGGGCGTCGACGTTCCGGCGACGCTCCACCTGCCGGGCGAGGGCTATCCCTCCGACCACGCGACGGTCGGGTTCGCCCTGCTCGTGGCGCTCGGTGTCCTCTGGCCCCGGCCGCTGGGTCGCCGCGGCCTCGGTGTCCTCGCCGGGCTGTCGGTCGTCGTCGGGACCGGCAACGTCAGCTGGTACGCCCACCGTCCGGTCGACGTGCTCGGGAGCGCGCTGCTCGTCGCCGCGGCCACCGGTGTCGCCGTCGGGCTGCTGGGTGGCGACGCGACGAACGTCGGCGTCAGAGCCCGACGGAGCGCCAGACGCGAGCGTGCCCGAGGGCGGCGGCCTCCCACGTGAACCGGCGGGCGCGGGCGCGTCCGCGCGCCACGAGCGCGGCCCGGTCCGCTCCGGCGGCGAGCGCGTCGAGGACCCCGGCCGACAGGCCCGGGCCGGTCGGCTCGACGAGCAGTCCCGCGTCGTCGACGACCTCGGGCAGGGACGACCGGTTCGAGGCGACGACCGGGACACCCGCCGCCATGGCCTCGAGCGCAGGCAGCCCGAACCCTTCGACAAGCGAGGGCACGACGACAACCTCGGCCGCGGCGTAGAGACCGGGCACGTCATCGCCGGGCAGCCGTCCGGTGAGGACGACGCCGGGCAGGTCGGCGAACAGCCGGGTGCGGCGCGGGTGGGGCGGGCCGGCCAGGACGAGCGTGAGGTCGGGCCGGGCCCGGTGGATGACGGGCCACGCCTCGGCGAGGGCCGTCAGGTTCTTGCGCTCGGACGCCCCGCCGGCCGTCAGCACGAACGGACCGGTGACGCCGAGCGACTCGAGGCGGCGCACCGGCAACGGGGTCGCCTCGAAGAAGACCGGGTCCACGCCGTTCGGGACGACGTGCGGGTCGCGCACGCCCAGTGCCTCGACGGCCTCGGACGCCGTGTACTCGGACACGCACACGACGGCGGCCGCCCGGCGCAGCTCCTCGGCCGCGGCCCGCACCGGCGCCGACTCGTCGGGGAACCGCCAGGCGACGACGTCGTGCAGCGTGACGACCTCGAGGGGCGCCGGCGGCAGCTCGAGGCTCATCCGGTGCACGAGCCCGGCGCCGTGGTGCAGGAGCCGGCCGACCGCGGCGCGGGGGGCCGCCGGCGCCTGGGACAACCACCCCATCGGCAGCCGGACCGTGCCGGGGAGGGGCGAACGCAGCGAACGAGCGACGGTGCGTCGCACCTCCCACGTCTCCCCCGGTCCCGACAGCACCTCGAGCGCCCCGGCCGCCCGCGAGGCCACGTGCCCCTCATAGGCCTGCGCGCCCATGGGCACGGCGGTCGCCGTCGTCGCGATGGTGAGACGGGGCACGCGTCCTCCTCTGGTGTCCGCAGGCGTCCGGGTGTGTCGGTCCCCGGTCACGTCCGTCCGGCTGGTCCGGTTCCGCCGTGTCGGGTCGTGCCCGCATCGTAGGGTGAGTCCCGCCGCCCGGACCGGGACCCGGGCCGCTCGACCCCCGAGGAGGCGGCGTGACCGGTGGCCGACCGACACGCGTCGCCCTCGTGGCGTCGTCGTACGACCCGCACGTCGGCGGCGTCGAGTCGCACGTCCGGCACGTGGCCCGAGAGCTGCGGCGCCAGGGCACGCAGGTGCAGGTGTGGACCGTCGACCGCGGCGAGCACCTCGGCGACCGGGTCGTCGACGACGTCGTGGTCCGCGACCTGCCGACGCCGATGCCGGCGCGCCGGGTACGGGCCCTGACCGACTTCCTCCTCGCAGCCCCCGGCGCGTGGCGTCGCTGGCGCAGGGCGCACCGGGCCTTCTCCCCCGACGTCCTCCACGTGCAGTGCTTCGGCCCGAACGGGGCGTGGGCCCTCGCCCTCGCGCGTCGGACCGGCACGCCGCTCGTCGTGTCGAGCCATGGCGAGACGGTGGCCGACGACCACGACGCGTTCGGCGGGTCGGCGCTGCTGCGTCGGGCGCTGCGTCGGGCGGCCGCGGAGGCCGCGGTGACGACCGGGTGCTCGGAGGCCGTGCTCGCGGACCTGCGCAGGCGGTTCGGCCTCGAGGGCGGTGTCGTCGTGCCCAACGGCGTCGACCTCGAGGCGCATCCGCCGGGCCCGGCCGGGCCGGCACCCGTCGACGGCGCGCCGGTGGTCCTCGGTGTCGGGCGCCTCGAGCACAACAAGGGCTTCGACCTGCTCGTCGAGGCGATGGGACGCCTGGCCGCCGACGGGCGCGACGCCGGGGCCCGGCTCGTCCTCGTCGGCAGCGGGTCGCAGGAGGCCGCCCTGCGGGAGCGCGCAGCATCGCTCGGCGTCGGTGACCGGCTCGAGCTGACCGGTGCGCTCGACGAGGCGGGCGTCGACGCCTGGCTGCGGCGAGCGGCCGTCGTCGTCGTGCCGAGCCGGGTCGAGGCGTTCGGGATCGTCGCGCTCGAGGCGTGGCGGGCGGGGGCGCCGCTCGTCGCCACGAGCCTCGGCGGGCCGGCCGAGTTCGTCGCCGACGGGACCGACGGCCTCCTCGTCGACCCCATCGACACCCGGGCCCTCGCCGACGCCGTCGCGACCGTGCTCGGCGACCCCGGCCGCGCCCACCGGCTCGCCTCCGCCGGGCTGGAACGCGTCGCCGCCTACGACTGGTCCACGGTCGCCGCCGCCTACGCCCGGATCCACGTGGATGTCCTCGCGGCAGCCCGGCCGGCGGGTTCCTGACCCCAGCACCCTCACCACCTGCCCCGACAACCGGAGCAGCAGCAAGGAGCCACCCTCCACCCACCAGCACCCTCACCACCTGCCCCGAAAACCGGAGCAGCAGCAAGGAGCCACCCGCCACCCACCAGCACCCTCACCACCTGCCCCGAAAACCGGAGCAGCAGCAAGGAGCCACCCTCCACCCACCAGCACCCTCACCACCTGCCCCGAATACCGGGGCAGGTGGTGAGGCGAATGGGGAACACGGCCGCGGACCGGCGAGGGCCAGGGACCGGCGAGGCCACGGTCAGTGGGCGGTCCACGGACCAGGTGCGGGTGCCCCGCGTGGAGGGCCCCTCAGGTCGTTCGCGTGGCGCCGCCGAGGAGGACATCGAGCAGCTTCGAGGTCGGGCGGCGGACGCGCGCGGGCACGACCCGGTCCACCGCGCCGCGGTCGTCGACGGTGAGCCCCGCGCCGACGAGGCGCAGCACCCCGACGCAGACCGCCGTGCCCACCACGCCGGCCGCAACCGCCCTCAGCAGCACCGGACCGGGCATCGCGGCGCCCACGAGGTAGGCGCCGACCGCCGAGAGGGATCCGACGGCCAGCGGCACGGCGTCGTGGAGCACGACACGCAGGGGCAGCCGGAGCGCCCTCAGCTCGCGTCCGGCCAGGATGCCCAGGCTGGTGAGGGCGCCGCCGGCGTTCGCGACGACCGCGCCCCACACGCCGAGGGAGGGCACGAGGGCCACGGCCAGGCCGAGGTCGACGACGAGCGCCACGAGGTAGGCCACGAGGATGGGCCGCCCGGACAGCCGTGCGGTCACGAAGGCGAAGACGGGCCCACCTGCCGTCGCGACGCCGGACGTCACCGCGAGCACGAGCACGACCGGCGACGCGTCGGCGAACTGGTGTCCGTACAGCACCGGCACGAGCAGGGCCAGCGGTGCAACGGCCGCCGCGTCCACGAGGGCGACGACGGTCGCGCCGCTGCGCACGACCCGCCGGAACGCCGGCGCGACGGCGGTCTCGTCGATCTCCCGGAGGCCCGAGATCGCCGGGATGAGCGGACCGACGATGGCCTGCGCCGGGGCGAAGGCGTGCACGGCCAGCCCGAACGAGAGGGCATAGATGCCGAGAGCCTCCGGCGTCGCGAGCCAGCTCATGACGAAGACCTCGCTGCGCGAGGACACGAGCCCGCTGACGACGCCGGCCAGCCCCATCGGCACGGCGAATCGCCAGAAGCCGACGGGCAGCCCGCGCGGCAGCGCCGGCCGCAGCACCGCACCGCGGTACTGCGGCGCGATCCGCAGCAGGCAGAGGCCGACGGCAAGCCCCGTGACGACCAGGCGCGTGGCCCACACGGCATCGGGCGTACGCACCGCGAGCGCCACGACGACCACCACCGCCTGCGTCAGCAGCGTCGTGACGAGCGCGATCTTCGCGCCGTCCGCGGTCTTGTTCTCGATGCCGAGGCTCGTCGCACCGCCGTCGAGCAGGGACGGCAGGACGACCCCGAACAGCAGGGCGGTGCCCATGGCCCACGGCGGGACGTCCGCCATGACGAGCACGACGACGAGCAGCACGGGCATCGCCACGACGAGGCGGAAGCCCTGCCACTGCGACAGCAGCCGGGCCACGTCGGCAGTCCGCCCGGCCGCGTGGGCCTTGGCCCCGAACTGGATGACGGCCGTGGCGAACCCCGTCGTCAGCAGCCCCGAGACGAACTCCATGATCGCCGTGAGGAGCGCGAGCCGGCCGTAGTCGGCGGAGCCGAGGACCCGGGCCACGACGAGGTTGACGAGGAATGCGACAGGGATCGCGACGAACGTGTGCACGACCGTCCACGCCGCGCCGCGCACGGCGCGCTCCTGCAGGTGGCCGGCGCTCATCGCCGACGGGTCGTCGCCGACATCGCGGCCCGCTGCGGCATCGGGCACGAGCGGCCTGGCGCCGGAACCGGTCTCGTCACCGGGCGATGAGGCCGGCATGAGCGGCAGTATGTCAGCCGGGTCGGCCGGATGCGGTCGATCCGTCCGTTTCCAGCCGTTTCGCATCGTAACCTCGCACCGTGTCCGGACGAGAGACGCCGATCCGCGAGGCTGCCCAGCACGAGGGGCAGCACGACGCGCGGCGCCCAGCCGCGCGGCGGCCCGTCCGCGTCGCCCTGCTCGACCACACGGCCGAGCTCGGTGGCGCCGAGCTGGCCCTCGTCCGGGTCATCGAGGCGCTCGAGCCGGGGCGGGTGACCCCGGTCGTCGTGCTGTTCTCGGACGGGCCGCTCGCCAAGCGAGTACGCGCCGCCGGCCACGACGTCGTCGTCGTGCCGCTCGCCGAGGACGTCGCCGGCACCGACCGGCGCGCCGGCGCCTCGGCCGCGCTCGACCCGCGCCGGCTCGTCGGCGGCGTGGCGTTCCTGGGTCGCCTCGTCTCGACGCTGCGACGCCTCGACGTGGACGTCGTGCACACGACCTCCCTGAAGGCGGACCTCGCCGGTGCGCTGGCCGCTCCCCTGGTCCGTCGACCGCTCGTCTGGCACGTGCACGACCGGCTGGCCGAGGACTACCTGCCCGGGCGCACGGCCCGCCTGCTGCAGACCCTCGCCCGGAGAGTCCCGCAGGCGGTCGTCGCCAACTCCGCGGCGACCGCGGCCACGCTGCCCGGTGCCCGAGGCCTCGCGGTGGTCCACCCCGGGCTGGCCCTCGCCCAGGTGGCTCCCATGCCGCGCACCCGCCAGCCCGACGGACCACCCGTCGTCCTCATGGTCGGGCGCATCGGCCCGACGAAGGGTCAGCTGGTGCTCGTCCGAGCGGCCCGTCGCGTCGTCGACGTGCGCCCGGACGCCCGCGTCCGCATCGTCGGTGCCGCGGCCTTCGGGGCCGACGCCTACGCGGCGAACGTGCTGGAGGAGGTCCACGCGCTGGGGCTCGCGGACGCCGTCGAGCTGGTGGGCTTCACCGACGACCCCCGGGCCGAGCTCGACCGGGCCGCGGTGGCGGTCCACGCGGCGACCGTCCCCGAGCCGTTCGGACAGGTCGTCACGGAGGCCATGGCCGCGGGCGTGCCGGTCGTCGCCACGCGCGGCGGCGGCGTCGACGAGATCGTCCGCACCGGGGCGGTCGGCCTCGACACCGGCCTGCTCGTCCCACCCAGCGACGCGGACGCCCTGGCGGAGGCGGTCCTCGACGTGCTCGACCAGCCCGAGGCCGCCCTCGCGCGGGCGGCCCGCGCCCACGCCGACGTGACGACGCGCTTCCTGGCCACCGGTTCGGCGCAGGCCCTGACCCGGGTCTGGGAGCACGCCGCCCGGGACCGACCTGCCCGCCATCCCGGCCGGGAGCCGTCATGAGCACGCCCACACCCCGCTGCTCCGTATGCTGGCGCTGACGTGAGCGCCGCGTCGGCATGGCGAGCCGGGCGACGCGCACGCACCCCGTCGAGCACCGGGAGCCGCGAGTGACCCACCGCCCGCGCGTCGCCATCGCGCACGACTACCTCACCCAGCGCGGCGGGGCCGAGCGCGTCGTCCTCGCCCTGCACCGGGCGTTCCCGGACGCCGCGATCCACACGACGCTCTACGACCCCGACGCCACGTACCCCGAGTTCCGCGACGCGCACGTCATCACCTCACCGATCGACCGCGTCGCCCTGCTGCGCCGTGAGCACCGGGCCGCGCTGCCCGTGCTGCCGTGGGCGGTGGCCCGCCTGCCGGTCGACGCCGACGTCGTCGTCGCGTCGAGCTCCGGGTGGGCGCACGGCGTGCCGACCACCGGGCGAAAGCTCGTCTACTGCCACGCCCCGGCGCGGTGGCTCTACCAGCCCGACGCCTACCTCGGCGGGCCGGCCTCGAGGTCGCTGCGCGGGCGCGCGCTGCTCGCCCTGGGCAGCCGGCTGCGCGGCTGGGACCGCGCAGCCGCGGCGTCGGCCGACCGCTACGTCGTCAACTCGAGCGTCGTGCGGGACCGGGTCCGCGAGGCCTACGGCATCGAGGCCGAGGTCGTGGCTCCGCCCTACGGCATCGACGCCGAGGGCCCGCGCCGGCCCGTGCCCGCGCTCACCGACTGGGCGGGCGAGGGCTACCTGCTCGTCGTGTCGCGGCTGCTGCCCTACAAGAACGTCGACATCGCGGTCGACGCCGTGCGCGGCCTGCCCGAGCGCCTCGTCGTCGTCGGCTCCGGACCGCTGGAGGGACGGCTGCGGGCCGAGGCGCCGGCCAACGTGCGCCTCGTCACCGGGCTCACCGACGCGCAGCTGCGCTGGACGTACGCCCACGCGTCGCGGCTGCTCGCCCCCAGCCTCGAGGACTTCGGGCTGACGCCGCTCGAGGCCGCAGCCTTCGGGGTGCCGACCCTGGCCCTGCGCGGCGGCGGCTACCTCGACACCATCGACGCGTCGGCCAACGGTGCCTTCTTCGACACCCCCACCGTGGAGGCCGTGCGTTCCGCGGTCCTCGACGCGCGGGACCGACGCTGGGACGCCGACGCCGTGCGCGCGCACGCCTCGCTCTTCTCCGAGGAGCGGTTCCACGTGCGGATGCGCGCCGAGGTGGACCGGCTGCTCGCGGTCAGCTGAGGGCGCGCAGCACGAGGACCCACGCGACGACCGGCGCGCCCACCGCGAGGATGATCGCGATGACGCGCTGCGCGGCCGCGTGCGCGTAGACCTTGGCGAGGACCGCGGCCACCACCCCGACCGCGAACACGCCGAGCGAGTACGTCGCGAACTCCGCGCTCAGCTCGACGATCTCGGGCGACCGGGTGATGTTGGCGATGGTGGCCGCCTTGCCCGCGGGTCCCCACGGCGCCGGCAGGGGCACCTGGGCCAGGAGGATGAGGGCGATCCCGAGCAGGTCGGTGGCGACGTGGTGGGGCCGCTCGACCGCGTTCTCGCGCCGGGACCGGGGCGCGGCCGGGACGTGCGGCGCCGGGCGCGTCAGGGCCCGCGGCAGCGTCCACAGCAGCCCGGGCAGACCCGTGAGCACGGCGAGGTAGGCGGCGTAGAGCTTGGGGCGGTTGTCCGAGGCGAAGCCGAAGACGGTGACGACGACCGGCGTGGCCTGCGCCAGGAGCCACACGTAGCCGGCGAAGGCGAGGACTCCGAGCAGGAGGACGGGGACCTCGGAGCGCCGACGGGTTCCGGCTCCGGGCATGGCGCCCAGTGTAGGCAGCACCCGGAAAGTCCGGATCCGTCCGCGCCCGCCACCTAGACTGACCGCGTGAGCACCCGCGAGACCGGCACCGACCTGTTCGACCCCGACCGGGTCGACGACGACGCGCTCGTGGCCGGGGGCTCGGGGTCCGCCGGGTCCCACGGCTCGGGCGGTTCCGGTTCGGGCGGTTCCGGCGGTGGTCGCCGCGCCCGTCGCGGCGACGACGGTGGTCGGCGCGAGAGGCGCCGCAACCGGACGGTGCTCGTCACCGCCCTCGTGCTCCTGCTCGTACCGGTGCTCGCGGTCGGCGGCTACCTCGCCTGGCTGAACCACGTCGTCACCGACAACGTCAAGCAGGAGCTGCTCCTGCCCGATGCCGCCGGCCCGGGCGGGCTGCCGACGCTGCCCGACGGCACGGTCGTCCAGCAGCCGGCCGGCAGCGGCACCAACTACCTCATCATCGGCAACGACGCCGGCCCCGACCGCGTCGGTGCCCGCTCCGACGTCATGGTCCTCGTGCACGTGCCGGCCGACCACTCGCGCGTCACCCTCATCCACTTCCCCCGCGACCTCTACGTCTCGATCCCCGGCAGGGGCAAGAACAAGCTCAACGCCGCGTACGCCTTCGGTGGCGGGCCGCTGCTCGTGCGCACGATGCAGGACCTGCTCGGGGTCCGTATCGACCACGTCGCCATGCTCGGCTTCGAGCAGTTCAAGAGCATGACCGACGCCGTCGGCGGGGTCGACGTCGACGTCGAGGAGCCGAGCAAGGACGACGGCTACGACTTCCGGGTCGGCCGGATGCACATGGACGGCGACATGGCCCTCGCCTTCGTCCGCGAGCGCAAGCAGCTGTCCGAGGGCGACATCTCGCGCGGCCGCCGGCAGCTGGCGTTCATCAAGGCGCTCATGCTCAAGACGCTGAACAAGGACGTCCTGCTCAACCCGGTCAGGCTGGGCCAGTTCGTCGACGCGGCGACCAAGAACCTCACCGTCGACCAGAACCTCGACGTGGGCACCATGCGCTCGGAGGCCCTCGCGCTGCGCGACATCCGGGGCGGCGACATCCGGTTCATCACCGCGCCGTTCACCGGCTTCGGCACGAGCCCGGCCGGCGCGTCGATCGACATCGTCGACGAGGTCAAGATGAAGGACCTCGGCGAGGCCATCCGCAACGACGAGCTCAACGCCTACCGGGACTGACGCGCACGGCGCAGGCCTCAGACCGTCGGCGGCCGCAGCGCGTGCGCCACGACGGGCAGGAGCTCCTCGATGGCGCGTCCCATCAGCGCGTAGGCCTCGGTGCCGCGCCCGTAGGGGTCGGGGATGTCCGACTCGCCGGCGGCGCGGGCCCGGACGAACCCGCGGCGGTCGCGGGCGGCCTGCGCGACCCGGAGCACCCACGGCGTCGGGTCCTCCCCCGGCGTGGTTCCGGACCCGGCAGCGCGTGCCTCCTCCGCGACGGCCCGCAGGTCGGTGTCGGCGAGCAGGTCGGCCAGCTCACCGAGGGTGAAGGTGTGCCGCAGGACCCGGGGGTTGAGCGCGACCGCGTCGGAGCGGTGCCGTTGGGTGGCCGTGACGACGAGGTCGGCGTCGGCGAGCACGGCAGGCGTCAGCTGTCGGGACGCGAAACCGGCCGTGTCGGCGCCGAGCTGCTCGAGGAGGGCCACCGACCCCGGCTCGATGGGCGCACCGACGAGGGCCCGTGTACCGGCGCTGCTCACCTCGAGCCCGGTGCCGGCGAGCAGCTGGGCGAGGCGGCGCTCGACGTACGGCGAGCGGCAGACGTTCCCGGTGCAGACGACGAGGACGCGTCCCGCGCGCGCCGCACCGGCTGCCGCCACCGGGTGCTCCCTCCCCACGCCGGACGCCGGGTCCATGGGACTGACCGAGCTCGCCGAGCTCACCGGGCCGCCTGGGCGGCGAGCTCGCGCGACCACGCGAGGCATGCCTCCCACGTCGGCAGCAGGCCGCCGCTCGCGGCCTCCTCGAGGGTGGGCGCAGCAGCGTCCTTCGGCGACAGGACCGGCTCGAAACCGTCCGGCAGGTCCAGGCCCACGCGCGGGTCGAGCGGGTTGACGCCGCGCTCGGCCACGGGGTTGAAGACCTCCGAGCAGAGGTAGACCGCCGTGCCGTCCTCGACGCACGCGAGGGCGTGCCCCAGCCCTTCGGCGAGGTAGACGGCGCGCCGGTCGACGGTGTCGAGGAGGACGGAGTCCCACTCGCCGAAGGTCGGTGACCCCACCCGCAGGTCGACGACGTAGTCGACGAAGACGCCCCCGGTGGCCGTGACATACTTGGCCTGCGACGGCGGCACGTCGGCGAAGTGGATGCCGCGCAGCGCGCCGGCCCGCGACACGGAGATGTTCGTCTGCCGCACGGCCATCTCGTGGCCGAGCACCGCGGCGAGGTGGTCGACGCGGAAGCCCTCGGCGAAGACGCCCCGCTCGTCGGCGAGCTGGCGCGGTGTCACCTCGAAGGCACCGGAGATGCGCAGCGGTCGGATGTCCATCAGCGGGCGTCCTCCGGTCCGGGTCGGTCGGTACGGGTGCAGCGGCGGGCGAGCCGGCTCACGGGGTGCCCCTGCCCTCGTCGAGCAGCGCCTGCAGGTAGCGACCGTAGCCGCTCTTGACTTGCGCGTCGGCGTGCACCTGCAGCCCCTCGTCGTCGAGCCAGCCGTTGCGCCAGGCGATCTCCTCGACGCAGCCGATCTTCAGGCCCTGGCGGGCCTCGACGACCCGGACGAACGCGCTGGCCTCGATGAGTCCCTCGAAGGTGCCGGTGTCGAACCACGCCGTGCCGCGCGGCAGGACGCTGACCGACAGGGTGCCGCGCCGGAGGTAGATGTCGTTGACGGCCGTGATCTCGAGCTCGCCGCGGTCGCTCGGGGTGAGCCCCGCGGCGATCTCGACGACCTCGTTGTCGTAGAAGTAGAGGCCGGGCACCGCGAAGCTGCTGCGGGGCTTCTCCGGCTTCTCCTCGATCGACACGACGCGCCCGGTCTCGTCGAACTCGACGACGCCGTAGGCGGTCGGGTCGGCGACGCGGTAGGCGAAGACGTGGCCGCCGGTCAGGGTCGTGTTCTCGGACAGGCGTGTGCCGAGGCCGGGACCGAAGAAGATGTTGTCGCCGAGGACGAGGGCGACGCTGTCGCCGCCGATGAAGTCGGCCCCGAGGACGAAGGCCTGGGCCAGGCCGTCGGGACTCGGCTGCACGGTGTACGTGATGGACATGCCCCACTGCGAACCGTCACCGAGGAGCCGGACGAACTGCTCGGCGTCCCACGGCGTCGTGATGACGAGCACGTCACGGATGCCGGCCATCATGAGCGTCGAGAGCGGGTAGTAGACCATCGGCTTGTCGTACACGGGCATCAGCTGCTTGCTGATCCCCCGCGTGATCGGGTGCAGCCGGGTGCCGGTACCGCCGGCGAGCACGATCCCCTTCATGGTGAGCCAGCGTAGGGGGCGGTCACGCGGTCCGCGTCCACGCCCGCAGGTCCGAGCCCGCCCGCCACGTCGTGTCGCCGACCGCGAGCCAGCCGGCCTCCTCGACGACGGAGATCGACACGCGCCCCTGGGGCACCCCGTCGGGCGCGGCGACGCAGGCGATGCTCGTGGTCGAGCCCGAAGCCGAGCCGGTCGAGCCCGCCGAGGTGCCGGTCGAGGCGCCGGTCACGCGGGCCACCTCGATGCCGTCGCAGCCGTCGGCGACCCGCGCGACGTACGCGCGGGCCGAACCCTGCTCCTGCCGGACCGACAGCGCGAGGGCGCCCCCGACGCGCGTGAGCCGGGACCACGCGGCGCCGCCGTCCGAGGAGGTCATGACGGTGCCGTCGGCGCAGAGGGCGCGGGCGCTGCGCGCCGAGACCCGCGCGAGGTCGACGAGCGCGCCCGCTCCGCAGGGGCGGGCGGACGGGCGCTCGGGGGTCACCGCCGTGGACGTCGCCCCACCGGGCGTGCGCGACCACGTCCCGTCGAGCGCCCGTGGCGCCTTCCAGGACCGCGCGCCGTCCTCGGTGACGTACTCCTCGGCGCTGCACGACGCGTCGGCGCCGATGACGAAGGCGTTGTCGGCCGACACGGGCTGGACGCGTCCGAGGGCCCTGGCCGGCACGACGCGCGAGCCCCAGGTGCGTCCCCCGTCGGCGGTCACCTCGAGGGCTGCACCCCCCGTGTCGCAGGTGCCGAGCACGGCGCGCCACGCCCGGCGGTCGTCGAGGGCGACGACGACCTGGCGCAGCGGGACCGGACGCGTCTGCGGGCTGCGGGCCGGGGTCGCGGTCGACGTCACCGGGGTCGAGCGCGGGGCCGGCGCGGCAGGCTCGGCACCCACCGCGTCGGGGCGGAAGGCGAGCGCGACGAGGGCGGCGTCGGCGACGAGGAGGACGAGCAGGCCCATGAGGGCCAGCCGCCCTGTCGAGGAGCGCATCCAGCGGGTCACGGCCCTCACTCTACGGACCCGCCGGGACGAACCAGAGCAAGTCGGGCACGGCGGCACTAGGATGCGGCGCAGAGCGAACGTGTCGGATGCACCCGGGGGATCGACCTACGGCTACGTCCCGGAGGCCGACCGACGGAGAGAGACGAGACTTGTGGAGCTCCAGGACTACCTGAACGTGATCCGGAAGCGGTGGATGATCATCGTCGCCGTCACGCTCGTGACCCTCGGCCTGTCGGCGGCCTACACGGCGCTGTCGCCGCGCACGTACGCCGCCACGACCCAGTTCTTCGTGTCGACCTCCGGGGACGACACCGCCACCTCGCTCCAGCAGGGCAACACGTTCACCCAGGCACGCGTCAAGACGTACGCCCAGCTGCTCGAGACGCCGAAGGTCCTCGACCCGGTCATCAAGAAGGTCGGCCTCGACACGACGTCCGACCGGCTCTCCGCCCAGGTCGCCTCGGCCATCCCGCTCGACACGGTCCTCATCGACGTGACGGTCACGGCGAGCAGCCCGGCGGCCGCCCAGCGCATCGCGACCGGCATCGCCGACGTGTTCCCCCAGACCGTCGCCGAGATCGAGCGCAAGCCGGGGCAGGAGAGCCCCGTCAAGGTGACCCTGACGACCCCGGCCCAGGCCGACCCGACCCCGGTCAGTCCGCGGCCGACGCGCAACCTCGCGCTCGGCCTCGTCCTGGGCCTGCTGCTCGGCTTCGGCCTGGCGCTGCTGCGCGACGTCCTCGACAAGTCGGTCAAGTCCCAGCGCGACCTCGAGACCGTCACCGACCGCACGCTCCTCGGCGCGATCGCCTTCGACACCGACGCCTCCGAGCACCCGCTCATCGTCCAGGTCGACCCGCGCAGCCAGCGGGCGGAGGCCTTCCGGTCGCTGCGCACGAACCTGCAGTTCATCGACGTCGCGGACCCGCCGAAGTCGATCGTCGTCACGTCGTCCCTGCCGGGCGAGGGCAAGTCGACGACGACCGCGAACCTCGCCCTCAGCCTCGCCGAGACGGGCCTGTCGGTCGTCGTCATCGAGGGCGACCTGCGCCGGCCCCGCCTGCTCGACTACCTCGGCTTCGAGGGCTCGGTGGGCCTCACCGACGTCCTCGTCGGACGCGTCGAGGTCGACGACGTGCTCCAGCCGTTCGGCCGCACGGGGCTGCGCCTGCTCGGCGCCGGCCCCATCCCGCCCAACCCGGCCGAGCTGCTCGGCTCGGCGAACATGGAGCGGCTCGTCGAGGACCTCAGCGAGCGGTTCGACTACGTCCTCATCGACGCTCCCCCGCTGCTGCCGGTCACCGACGCAGCGGTGCTGAGCACCATCGTCGACGGCGCCATCGTCGTCGTCGGAGCGGGCGTGGCCCAGCGCGAGCACGTGCGCCGCGCCCTCGAGTCGCTCGAGGCCGTCAACGGCTCGATCCTCGGCCTCATCCTCAACCGCGTCCGCGCCAAGGACGGCGGCGCCGGCTACGGCACCTACGAGTACGACTACCGGCCCGAGAGCGAGCGCCAGCGCGCCAAGGACCGCTCGGGACCGCGTCGGTTCCGCCGCCCGGTCGCCACCGACGAGGAGACGGTCGGCCTGGTGACCCCGCGCCCGACGAGCGGCGCCGCGCCGGCCCGCCCGGCCGCCGTGGGCTCGCCGCCCGGCCAGGCCGTCCCGGGGTCCGACCCGCAGGCCGGGGCCCCGCAGCAGTACCCGACGGACGCGCCGGCCCGTCCGGCCGACTCGATCTACCGCTGAGGTCGGCCAGTCAGCCGACGGCCCGCGACGATCCGACGACCGCGGCCAGCGTGATGAGCACCGCGTCGAGGTGCTCCTCGATGCGGGCGAAGGCCTCCTCGTGGGTGCGGGCGGAGCGGCCGTAGGGGTCGACGACGTCGACGTCGCCCGGGGCGCGCGGGGCGACGGTCCCGCGGGCGGCCGCGGCCTCGGCGACGACCTGGTCCAACCATGGCTGCGCCGGCACGATGGGCCGCCAGGAGTTGGATCCCCGGCACAGGTCCGCGAAGTCGCCGAGGGCGAAGCACCGTCGCATCGACGCGGGGCGCAGGCGGGCCACCTCGCCGCGTTGGACCCGCGTCATCGTCAGGACGAGGTCGGCGCCCTCGAGCAGCTGTGGCGTGACCTGACGGGCGCGGAAGTCGGTGACGTCGGCCCCGAGCCGACGCAGCTGCTCCCGTGTCTCGTCCTCGATGCCGGAGCCGACCACGGCACCGGTTCCTGCGCTCTCGATCCGCACGCCCGCATCGGGCAGCAGCTGTCGGAGCCGACGCTCGGCGTACGGCGATCGACAGATGTTGCCGGTGCAGACGAAGAGGATGCCGCGGGTCTGAGGGGTGGCCCCGAGCATCTGTGCCCCCAAGGTGTCGGTGTCAGTTCGTGACTCCGAGACTAGGGGCGGATCCTGTGCGTTTCGTGTGGTTCACCCGGAATGTCCGGCGAGTCGCACGCGTCCGGGCCGGCCGTCCGGGTCAGCGGCAAGCCGCCCGCCCTCACCAGGCGGTACTGGCGCGCCTGCCCATGCCGCGGTAGTCCCAGCCCGCGTCGGACCACGCCTGCGGGTCGAGGACGTTGCGTCCGTCGATGACACGCGGCACGGCCACGAGCGTCTTGGCGCGGGCCGGGTCGAGCTCGACGTAGTCCTGCCACGCGGTGAGCAGGATGACGAGCTCGGCGCCGCCGAGCGCCTCCTCGGCGGTGTCGACGATGTGCAGGTCCGGACGCATCCGGCGCACGATGCCCGACGCTGCGGGGTCGGTGGCCACGACGTTCGCGCCGCGGCCCCAGAGGCGTCCGGCGATGTCGAGGGCCGGCGAGTCGCGCACGTCGTCGCTGTCGGGCTTGAAGGTCAGGCCGAGCACGGCGACCTTGACGCCGACGAGGCGGCCGCCGGCCATCTCCGAGGCGAGCTCGACGGCATGGTCGCGGCGGCGCATGTTGATCGAGTCGACCTCGCGCAGGAACGTCAGCGACTGGTCGACGCCGAGCTCGCCGGCGCGGGCCATGAAGGCGCGGATGTCCTTGGGCAGGCACCCGCCGCCGAAGCCGATGCCGGCCTGGAGGAACTTCGCGCCGATGCGGTCGTCGTGGCCGATGGCCTCGGCGAGCTTGGACACGTCGGCACCGGCGACGTCGCACAGCTCGGCCATCGAGTTGATGAACGAGATCTTCGTCGCGAGGAAGGAGTTGGCGGCGACCTTGACGAGCTCTGCCGTCGGGTAGTTGAGCAGCAGCCGCGGCGTCTCGGCGGCGATGATCGGTGCGTACACCTCGTCGAGGACGGTGCGGCCGAGCTCACCCCGCTCCACGTCGTCGGGCAGGCCGTAGACGACGCGGTCGGGGTGCTGGGTGTCCTTGACGGCGAAGCCCTCGCGGAGGAACTCGGGGTTCCACACGACGACGGCGTCGAGGCCCGCGGCGGCGAAGCGGTCGGCCATGGCCTGGGCGGTGCCGACGGGGACCGTCGACTTGCCGACGACGACGATCGGGCCCTCCGGGTGCGGCTGGGCGTTGGCGATGATGTCCTCTACGGCGGACCACACGTAGCTCATGTCCGCGGCGTAGCTGCCCCCGCGCTGCGGCGTACCGACCGCGATGAAGTGGACGCGCGCGTCCGCCAGGAGCGACGTGTCGGTGGTGAAGACGAGCGTGCCGGCGTCGACGCCCCGGCGCAGCAGCGGCGCCAGGCCCGGCTCGTGGAAGGACGGGATGCCCGCGGCGAGCCTGTCGATCTTCTCGGGCTCGACGTCGACCCCGACGACGTCGTGGCCGAAGTCGGCCATGCACGCGGCGTGGACCGCGCCGAGGTATCCGCATCCGATGACCGAGATCTTCACGCCGGGCAGCATATCGAGGGGTGGGAAACGGCAGGTGGCCGCAAGGTTTCGGCCCCTTGGTCTGCTCACGCAGCGCCGTCACGAGCTGATGGCTCCGAACGCCTTCCACGTACCGGGGGTCCCGGCCCTGACGCACACCCAGCCGATCGCGCCCCTCGGCACAGGGGCGGTGTTCCACACCACCTCGCCTAGGACGTGGGTACCAACGCTGGGCGCCCCCCTGCCGAAGGCCTGAGGTGCAAGACGTCCGGCGCCCGAGATGGGCGCATTGAGGGTTCGCCCCAATCTGCCGGAGAGGTCGTTGTCCGTCCACTCTCGGACCGTCGTAGAAGCCTTGCCGCGGTATCCGTAATCAGACGCGCCAGAGACGTAGTTGTCGCGGAACGTGTGGGTCGCCAGGTCGGGCGCAGCGGTCGGCGATCCGAACGCTGCGATGCCGTAACGCATGTTCCCGAGCGCGTCGCTGATCCGGTTGTCCTCGATGACGCCCCTGGAGGTCGTCGAGCCATCGAGGCCGATGCCCCATTCGGACGACGGGCCGTTGGCAGTGGCGGGGTTGATGATGCGGTTGCCGCGCACCTCGTAGTCCTGAGTCGAGCTGATATCGATACCCATCTGCGCAACCGAGCTGATCCGGTTGTCCACAACGGAGAACTGGCTGCTCGATGCAATCCGGATGCCGGCGCCACCGCTGACACCATTGATGAGGTTGTCGGTGATGTGCAGCCCGACCGCATACCGCGCCTCAATGCCGTGGCCCGCCGAAGCCTGGATCACATTGTCGGAGATGGTGATGCGGCGGAACCGGGGCGTACCGCCGAGAGGGTTGGCGAGCAGGATGCCTTGAGCCCCGGCGGAGCGGACTGTGTTTCCTGTTATGACGATGTCAGTTGCATCTGTGGCACTGCTCGTCCCTATCTGGATCTTCATCCCCAGCAGGCCTGTGTCACGGACGACGTTGTCGGTGATGACGCCACCCGCCATGGTCTCGAGGTAGAGGCCGTGTTGTCCGGGGATGTCGTGGATGAGGTTGCCGACAATGCGGACATCCGACATGTTGTCGCCCGTGACGATCCCCTGAGAGAACCCACTGATGTCGTTGTACAACGCTGCCCAGCGAGTCGCCCCTGCGTCGACTGCGATTCCGGCCGAGTAGTTGAACGTCTTCGAGGTGATGTAAGCGGGACCGGCACCGGTCATGCGGCAGCCCCGAACCGTGACATCAGTGGTCGCTCCACCGATGAAGACACCCAGACCGGCCATACCGAGGAACACGCCGTCGCTGATCTGGACGTCAGACGAGGTTCCGGTAATCCGGACCGCGGCCGCACCATAGACGGCAGAGCTGTTGAGGTAGTCGCTGGTCCTTCCCAGGGCGCGAAGGTTGCGGAGGCGCACATTGCTGACGTTGTTGATTACCAGCAAAGGGGTCAGGCTGGCGGTCTGCGTAAGACTTGACCCTGCAAAGTCGATGTCGCTGCCGGAGGGGACGGTCACGTACCCGCTGAGTTGGAAGTCGCCACGTACGACGAGTGGCACGCCGGCGGCCGCTGCGCCGTCGACTGCCTGCTGGAGCGCCTTGACGTTCTCGATCGCTGTCCCGTTCGGCGTGACGAGGTGGGCTCGAGGATCGACCTTCGCGGAGACGTAGGTGTCAAGGGCCGATTGCGTGGCGGTGCCGGAAGTGCTGACGGCGGCAGCTACGGCAGTGTCGATCGATTCCGAGCTCGTCGTGTCGATTGCCTGGATCTGGGCTCCGTGGGCCCCCGCGGCCAGAAAGGTCAGCGCGGCGGCCCCCGCGGCAAAAAGACGGCGTGCAGACATGGCGGGTCCCTCCCCTCCCGATGACCCGTCGAGAACTCGCCCCCCAGCGACTCGACGTGTTGCAACGGTAGGTCCGGTTTACGCCGCCGTCTGCCACAAAGCAGAAATCTTGAGCGTCTTGCAGGAATCTTGAATTCCGTTGCGTCGCAACGGAATGCCGGCATGTCTGGAATGTCCGCTATCACCACGTCATGAACCCGCACCAAGTGCCTAAACATCCAACAATCGGACATTTGGGATGGCTCTTGGACATGGCGCCGTCGCCTTGAGCGAGTTTTCGCTCGGCTGTCTCCCTGGCTCAGGCTTGGCGGAAGCCACGGGTGGTTCCATGCTTCGTTACCCTCGCCCCATGCGCGTCCTCGTCACCGGTGGTGCCGGCTTCATCGGCTCGAACTTCGTCCTTCGGGCGCGCGAGACGCGTCCGGACTGGACCGTGTCCGTGCTCGACGCCATGACCTACGCGGCCAACCGGCGCTCCCTCGCCCCGGTGCTGGCCGACCTCGGCGGAGACGGGTCGGTGCAGCTCGTCGAGGGCTCGGTGGCCGACGCGCCGCTCGTGGACCGGCTCGTGGCCGACCACGACGTCGTCGTCCACTTCGCGGCCGAGTCGCACAACGACAACTCGCTCGACTCCCCGTGGCCCTTCGTCGAGTCGAACGTCGTCGGCACCTTCACGCTGCTCGAGGCGATCCGTCGGCACGACCGGCGGCTGCACCACATCTCGACCGACGAGGTGTACGGCGACCTCAAACTCGACGACCACGAGCGGTTCACCGAGAGGACCCCGGTCAACCCGTCGTCCCCCTACTCGGCCACCAAGGCCGGCGCCGACCTGCTCGTGCGTGCCTGGATCCGCTCCTTCGGCATCAAGGCGACGGTCTCGAACTGCTCGAACAACTACGGACCCCGCCAGCACGTCGAGAAGTTCATCCCGCGCCAGGTGACCAACATCCTCGAAGGCGTCCGACCCAAGGTGTACGGGTCGGGCCTCAACGTGCGCGACTGGATCCACGTCGACGACCACAACGACGCGGTCATCGCGATCCTCGAGCAGGGCCGGCTCGGCGAGACCTACCTCATCGGTGCCGACGGCGAGCGCGACAACCTCGACATCGTCCGGATGCTCCTGGAGATCATGGGCCGGCCGGCCGACTGGTTCGAGCACGTAGACGACCGGCCCGGTCACGACCTGCGCTACGCCATCGACGCGACGAAGCTGCGCCTCGAGACGGACTGGCGGCCGCGGTACGCCGACATCCGCGCGGGCCTCGAACAGACCGTCGAGTGGTACCGCGGCAACCCCGACTGGTGGCGGGCCGCCAAGGTCGAGGCCGAGCGCACCTACGCCAGGCTCGGCCGGTGAGCACCCCGCCCCACGCGGCAGAGGTGTCCGGTTCGGGGCGCGCGCTCGTGACCGGCGCCGGGGGCATGCTCGCCCACGACCTCGTCCCGGCGCTGCGGTCCGCGGGCTGGGTCGTCACGGCCCTCGGCCGGGCGGACCTCGACGTCACGGACCCCGCCCAGTGCCTGGCCGCCGTCGAGGGCCACGACCTCGTCGTCAACACCGCGGCGTACACGGCGGTCGACGCCGCCGAGACGGACGAGCCGCGCGCCTTCGCCGTCAACGCTGTCGGCGCGGCGAACGTCGCGCGGGCCTGCGCCCGCGGCGGTGCCCGCCTCGTGCACGTCTCCACCGACTACGTGTTCGACGGCAGCGCCCCCGAGCCGTACACGGTCGACCACCCCGTGGCGCCCCGATCCGCGTACGGGCGGACCAAGGCCGCCGGCGAGTGGGCCGTACGAGCGCTGTGCCCCCAGTCGTGGGTTGTTCGCACGGCTTGGCTCTACGGCGAGGGTGGTCCGAACTTCGTCTCGACGATGCTGCGGCTCGCGTCGGAGCGGGACACGGTCAGTGTGGTCGATGACCAGGTGGGCCAGCCGACGTGGACCGTGGACCTCGCCGACCTCGTCGTGCGCTTGGTCGACGCAGCTGCGCCGTTCGGCACCCACCACGGCACGTCGAGTGGGCAGACGACGTGGTTCGGGCTGGCTCGCGCCGTCTTCGAGCTGGCTGGTCTGGACCCCGAGCGGGTGCTGCCGACGACCACCGACGCCTTCCCGCGCCCTGCCCCTCGACCCGCCTGGAGCGTCCTGTCCCACGCGTCGCTCGACGCGGCGGGCATCGCGCCGATCGGCGATTGGCAGGAGCGGTTGCGCGCCTTCCGGCCGTAATGTCCGCTTCATGGCGATGTGCACGTAGACTCTTGGTGCCGTCGACGAGGTAGATGAGGTTTCGGATGTTCGTGCACGACAGCGCAGACGTCGATGCCGACGCAGTGGTGGGTGACGGCTCGAAGGTCTGGCACCACGCACAGGTTCGAGAGCACGCAGTACTGGGGCAGAACTGCGTAGTCGGACGCGGGGCGTACATCGGGTCGGGCGTCCGACTCGGCGACAACTGCAAGGTGCAGAACCACGCGCTCGTGTACGAGCCGGCCGTCGTCGCGAATGGTGTCTTCATCGGACCGGCCGTCGTCTTCACCAACGACCACTTCCCGCGTGCCATCGAGCCGGACGGTCGCCTGAAGTCAGCAGATGACTGGACGCCAGTCGGTGTCACCGTCGGTGAAGGCGCCTCCATCGGCGCCCGCGCCGTCTGCGTCGCTCCGGTCACCATCGGTCGATGGGCCATGGTCGCGGCGGGGGCCGTGGTGACGAGGGACGTCCCCGACTTCGCGCTCGTTGCCGGCGTCCCCGCCCGCCGGATCCGGTGGGTGGGCCGCGCCGGTGTGCCTCTCGAGCAGGATGCGGACGTTTGGCGTTGCCCGAGGACCGGGGAGACCTACCGCGAGACCGACGGGGTCCTGTCCCCCACCCATTCCTGAGCACGAACAGCAGAAGGACATCACGTGAAGATCACGACCGTCGGACTCGGCAAGATCGGCCTACCGCTGGCCGTCCAGTTCGCCACGATGGGCCATGACGTCCTAGGCGCGGACGTCAGCCCCGCCACCGTCGCCACGGTCAACGCCGGGGTGGAGCCGTTCCCCGGCGAGGCGCAGCTCGCGGACACTCTCGCCGAGGTCGTGCGCGCCGGACGACTCATCGCAACGACCGACACGGCGTGGGCGGTCAGCCAGAGCGACGCCGTCGTGGTTGTCGTGCCGCTGTTCGTGGACGGTGACGGCGTCCCGGACTTCGCCTGGATGGACTCCGCGACGCGCGATATCGCGCGGGGTCTTCGCCCCGGCACCCTCGTCGCCTACGAGACCACGCTGCCTGTCGGAACCACCCGCACGCGCTGGAAGCCGATGCTCGAGAAGGACTCAGGCCTCATCGAGGGTACCGACTTCCACGTTGTCTTCTCGCCCGAGCGCGTCCTCACGGGTCGCGTGTTCGCCGACCTGCGCAAGTACCCCAAGCTCGTCGGTGCGCTGAGTCCTGAAGGCGCCAAGGCCGCGACCGCCTTCTACGAGTCCGTGTTGGAGTTCGACGAGCGACCCGACCTCGAGCGCGGCAACGGCGTGTGGGACCTCGGGTCCGCCGAGGCGGCGGAGATGGCCAAACTCGCCGAGACCACGTACCGCGACGTCAATATCGGGCTCGCCAACCAGTTCGCGGTGTTCGCCCAGAAGGCGGGAATCGACGTGTATCAAGTGATCGAGGCGAGCAACTCTCAGCCGTACAGCCATATCCACCAACCTGGGATAGCCGTCGGCGGTCACTGCATACCGATCTACCCACGGCTCTACCTGTGGAAGGACGTGGATGCCACGGTGGTGCGCGCCGCGCGCGAAGCCAATGCGGCTATGCCGGCCTATGCCGTCGGTCTGGCTCGCGGAGCCTTCGGAGACCTGTCGGGCGCCTCGGTCGTAGTGCTCGGCGCGAGCTATCGCGGGGGGGTGAAGGAGACCGCGTTCTCCGGAGTCTTCGCCACGGTCGACGCGCTCCTGGCAGAAGGCGCCGACGTAACGGTGCACGATCCCATGTATTCCGCCGACGAGTTGGCCGCCCTCGGTTTCGCCCCTCACACGCTCGGCCGGGCAGTCGGCGTCGCCATCCTGCAGACCGACCACGCGGAGTACCGGCAGCTCACCTCAGCGGATCTGCCGGGCGCAACGGTGGTCGTCGACGGCCGGAACGTGCTCGACCCTGAGGCGTTCCCCGAGGCAACAGTGCTGACCATCGGCCGGAGCTGACGACTGCGGCGACGGCAGAGGCGCAGAGCCGTTTCCTTCGATATCCGTGGGTATGACAAATACCATGAGTGGGATATAACGGTCGTGCAGGGGGTGCAGTAATGACGGACTACGCAAGGCGACAGTGGCTCGGCCGGGCCGGGCTGGCGGGAGCCGGCGCGGCGCTCTTCGCGACGGCCGGTGCAGGTGCTGCGCAAGCCGCGCCTTCGACTCCTGCTGGGATCAACGTGCGCGACTTCGGCGCCTTGGGCGACGGCAGCACGGACGACACTGCGGCCGTCCAGCGGGCAATCAACGCAGCCGCCGGGGACCTCGTGTACTTTCCAGCCGGTACTTACCTGCTCAACAACGTGACCATCACCAAGCCGTCTGACCTGTTGCTCGGCGTCGGAGCCAGGTTGCGCCACCTACCCGCGGGACCCGACGACTACATGCTCGGCTTCGCGTCCACGTTCCTGCGGATTCGCGGCGGCGTACTGGACGGCAACAAGGCGCAGCAGACCGGACGCACCACACTGGTGGCCGGAGCCGTCCAAAGCGGTAAAGCAATCATTCTCGACGGCGTTGGGATCGTCAATTCCGTCAAAGCAGCCGTCTATGCGCGCGACTTCGGTGGCCACGTGTCCATCACTTCATGCTCCTTCAGCGAGCAGGCCGAGCACGACGGGACTCCTGGCCACTACACCGCGATAGTTGCCGTGGTCAACGCTGAACCAGGAACTCGCGGACATCTTTCCTTCAATTTCAATCGGGCGACCGGAACGATGACACCTGCCTTGGCAGGAGGTGCCCCGGGCGGTGTGTTCTTTGCGCCGGGACTCGGCGGAGGGACGGGGTCCGGGGCCACTTTCGAGGCGCTTGGAAACTGGTTCTGGGGCTACGGCCAGAACCTCGGGGGAAATACCATATCGCCGCTCCACACTTACCCCGCCGCAAGCGGAGTGAGAGTGGTAGGCAACTACTTCGAGGGGTGCGGCTGCGCAGCCGTATCTGCAAAGAGCGTCGCCAACTTCGTTTGCAGCGATAATGTCATCTGCGACGGCGCGATCGGAGACAGGAACACTCCAAACGAGGGGGCCATCACGTATGCTCCATCGTACTTGGCAAACGCGAACAGCAATCCGCGGGCCGTCATCTCTGGGAACATCATTTCAAACCCAGGCGGTACCGCGACCCAGCCCTCCAACGGCATCGCGGTCTTTGGCTCAGCTACGTCTGTGGCGCGTCGAGTCGTGGTTGCGGACAACGTGATTGACGGCTGTGGCACCGCATTCACTGCTACGTACGCGACTGAGCTGACTTTTACGGACAACATCATCACGGGGCGAGATGTCAGCCCGCTGGCGACCTCTGGCGCGGTCCGGGTCGACAACTCTTTCGGGCGACTCTCAATATCGAACAACAAGATCTCGAACCGAGTGAACCACGGCCTCACATTCTCTGCGGGGATGCAGGATGCGCAGTTGCACATACGGGGAAACGAAATACAACAGGACGCGCCTGGCTACTACGGCATCATCCTCGCCGGCGTGCAGTCGGCTGTCCTCACGGGGAACAGCTTCACCGGCCTCTCATATCCATACACGGCTCGGGCTTCCGGCGCGCAACACCTGAAGCGCCTCCACGCGGATGGATCCAACTTCTTTGTTCAAGATCGCCCACCCATCTTTGTATGGTCAGACATCGACTCAGTGACTGGTGATGTTGCATCCGTCAATTCACCGAAAGGTATCGTAGCACCGGGCGAAGTGGGTGTGCGCTATACGCAGCGCAATGGCGGACCTGGGACCACGTTGTGGGTGTCAACGGGCACGGCGCGTGACGCCTGGGTCGCCCTCAGTTGACCCATTCACACTCACCACCTATCAATGTCCGTACCAGCGCAGGAGAACCATGCAACCCTTCATCCCCCCGGCCAAGCCGATCATCGGCGAGGAGGAGCGTCAGGCCGTCGATCGGGTGATGCGTTCCGGGATGCTCGCGCAAGGCCCCGAGGTGGCAGCCTTCGAGCGCGAGTTCGCCGAGCACTTTTCCTTGGGACGGGCGTGCGTAGCTGTCAACTCCGGGACTTCCGGGCAACACCTAGGCCTGCTCGCTTGCGGAGTCGGTCCCGGCGACGAGGTCATCGTTCCCTCCTTCACGTTCGCTGCCACCGCCAACTCAGTTGCGCTCACCGGAGCAACTCCGGTCTTTGCCGACATCGATGCCGACGACTTCTGCCTCTCCCCTGCGGCCGCCGAGGCGGCGATCACCGAGCGCACCGTGGGGGTCATGCCGGTTCACCTGTACGGGCACCCGGCCAAGATGGACCGGATGCTGAAGGTGGCCGAACGGCACGGTATCCAGGTGTTCGAGGACGCGGCCCAAGCACACGGTGCCTCGCTGAACGGAACGCCGGTGGGCGCCTTCGGAGCCTTCGGCATGTTCTCGCTCTACCCCACAAAGAACATGACCTCCGGTGAGGGGGGCATGGTCTCGGTGGCGGACCACGACATCGAGCGCCTCTTGCGCCTCTACCGAAACCAAGGAATGGAAAGGCAATACCACAATGAAGTCGTTGGTCTGAACAACCGCATGACGGACATCCATGCGGCGATCGGGCGGGCGCAGCTGGCCAAGGTGGACGCCTGGAACGAGCAGCGGCGGCGCAACGCCTCCTTCTTGACCGAGAACCTCGAGGGCGTGATCACCCCCGCAGTAGCCGAGGGGGCGGTCCATGTCTTCCACCAGTACACCGTGCGTGTTCCCGACGATCGGAATGGCTTCGCAGCGGCGCTGAAGGACGAGCATCAAGTGGGCTCGGGAATGTTCTATCCGGTGCCCAACCATCGCCTACGACCGTTCGACGCCGACGTGGACCTACCCGAGACAGAGAAGGCAGCGGCCGAATGTCTCTCCCTTCCCGTGCACCCTTCCCTGTCCCAAGATGACCTCGAGCGCGTCATCGTGGCAGTCAACTCTCTCGTGAGGGCTGGTGTCTAATGGCCCGGCTGCGCGCAGGTCTCATCGGGCTTGGGATGATGGGTCGACACCATGCCCGGGTCCTCGGCTCATTGGACGGAGTTGACCTCGTCGCTGTCGCGGACCCGTGCGGTGACCCGCATGGCGCCGCTCGGGGCCGTCCGGTGCTCGCAGGCATCGACGACATCATCCGGACGGGCGTCGACTACTGCGTGGTGGCGGTTCCCACCATCTATCACGAAGAGATGGGTATGGCCTTGGCGTCCGCAGGTGTGCATGCGCTCATCGAGAAGCCGCTCGCCCCCGATGTCGACGGGGCCGAGCGACTTGCCTCGGCCTTTGAGAGCGCCGGCCTGATCGGCGCTGTCGGACACATCGAACGCTACAACCCAGCGCTGCAGAGCGCCCGCACCCGGATCGAAGCAGGCGAGCTGGGGCGGGTCTATCAGGTGACCACCCGAAGACAGGGACCTTTCCCCGCGCGGATCGCGGACGTCGGCGTCATCATGGACCTTGCTACTCATGATATTGACCTGACCGCGTGGGTCACCCAGCAGGATTATGAATCTGTAAGAGCTAACACGGCTTTCCGTAGTGGCCGGGCATATGAGGACCTTGTCGCCGCGACCGGAGTACTCCGCGACGGGACCGTGACCAACCACCTGGTCAACTGGCTTTCACCCATGAAGGAGCGAGTCACGACCGTGACCGGCGAGCGCGGCGCCTTCGTCGCGGACACCCTCACCGCGGACCTCACATTCTTCGCCAATGGATCGATTCCTGTCGTCCGGGACGACATAGCTCAGTTTCGAGGCGTCTCCGAAGGCGACATGATCCGGTACGCAATCCCCAAGCCCGAACCATTACGGGTGGAGCACGAGGCCTTTCGCGACGCTGTCATGGGGCTGAGCCGTGACATCGTAGAGCTCAGGCAGGGGCTGAAGACCGTGGCAGTCGCAACGGAGATGATCGAGTCCGCTAGCAGACCAACTCTCCAGCGTTGATGGCATGACCTGGCTCCTGTTCCTTTATGCGCCGATCTTTGTGGCATTTCTTGCATTGACACGGAGAAGCGGCAGCCTCACGAGGCCTGACAGCCTATTGGTCTTCTTCAACGCAGTCGCACTCGTCGGCACCGTGCTGGTTTGTAATCCTGCGGACCCTGTGGACGAAAAATACGCCTTCATGGTTCTCCTCCTGACGTCTGTGCTGACCGTCGCGATTGCCCTGATGAGGGTTTCCCGTAGGCCCCTTCCGGCGGCAGCGCCCCAAGTCTCGAGTCTCAGAATCACAAAGCCGGTTGTTGTTGCGTATATTTTTTGCCTAGTCGTGACGGCCGCCTACTACAAGGCAGTTGGGCATGTGACCTTCATCGATTCGCTGGCAAGCGATGGATATGATGCAGCCTCAGCGCGGCTGGCCTCGTACGCTGGCGATCAGTCCTTTCTGCCTGGTTATGCCAATCAGTTCAAGAACGCGATGCTGCCGGTGTTGACGGTGGCAATCATCCATCGGCTCTGGCATATCAAGGCGGCCTTCCGACTTCCGATCTCTGCAGTCCTTGCATCCGTCGCGGTTGTGGCTCTCGCCGGGACAGGACAGAGAGCCCCGACGATGATCGCCATCATTGTTCTCTTGGTGGCGGCACGCATTTCTGGAGCGTTAAGCGCTCGACGGGCAATAGGTATCGGAGGAGGCGCCTTCGCGGCCTTTGCCGTCCTGACCACTGCGCTCCAGCGCCAGGCCCAAGAGTTGCAACAGTCCGCGGATGTCATGGACAAGATGGGCATCTTGGCGGAGGGCATGGCGAGTCGCGTCGTGCTGGAAAATCCCATGTCTGGGCTGGCCGCCTTCCATTACACCGAGTCGATGCCTACAGCGTGGGGAAGCGATTGGGGAGCCGAACTGGCAGGAATTCTCCCCGGCGTCAGGGGCAGCGACCTCTCCAACCGGGTTTTCGAGACAATGTATGGCTCTCGGCGGGGCACCGCACCGCCTTCCCTCTGGGGAAGTCTTAACTATAACTTCGAGCTCCCCCTCTCGGTACTGATCACTATAATCATTGCCGTTTGCTACGTCGCTTTTTCGCGGAAAATCTACGAGAAGGCGCGGTCGCATCTCAACTACCTTCAATGCTTGGGACTCGCCGGGATTGCCGTCTCATCAGGTGCATGGATCGCAGGCTCGCCGCTGACAGTCCTGAATCAAGGTTTCGTTGCCTACGCCTTCATGATGTGGCTCGGAACGCGTCAGCAGGGCGAAGGGGACGGTTCCGACTTACAAACCTCCGTGCAATATGTTGAACGAGTCCGCGCATGAGCCGCTGGGTTCGGTTTCTGGGTCGAGGTGGCGCATCGGCACTCGCCCTCTTGAGCGTTGCGAACTTGGCGGCCCAGGGGGTCGCCGGCTTAGCCATCCCAGGAATTGCCAGGGCCTACCCTGCGCAGGAGTTCGGGGAGTACAGCGTCATCTACTCGGTTTCCGCTGTGGTTGGCGTGCTGGTCACCCTCCGTCTAGATCTGGCCGTGAACGCCGCGTCGACAGAAGTCGAGGCCCTCCGCATCGTGAGGTGCTCGGTCGTCTACGGTTTCTGTGCCGCGGCGGCCGCGGCCCTACTGGTGTGGGCAGGTTCGACGCTGGCAACACCAGACAGTTTCTCCCTGGCGAATTCGGTTTGGTCAATTGCCGGTCTGTCGGCGGCGCTCGGCTGCGTGATGGTCTGCAACCAGTTGGCTATTCGTCAGCAACGTTTCGGACGTGTGGCTCTGCGCACACTGATCATCACGGGCCTCCCGCCGCTGCTGCAACTCTCGCTAGCGAGTCTCAGGAGTGGGGTGGGCGGGCTGGTCGCCGGCCTGGCCCTCGCATACGTCGTGGCAGTTCTCGCCTGCGCACAGGAGCTGAGGCAGGCGTTCTCGACCAACCGCTTTGGGCAGGACATCCTGCGAGGAAGAATCATCAGGGCCTATTGGACCTATCCCGCAGTCTTGGCGCCACAGGGCCTCGTCAGCACCTTGAGCGTTCAGGCGCCGGTGCTCTTATGCTCTGCATTCTTCACCGGGGAGGAAACCGGCAGACTCAGCATGGCGACGCGGGTGCTTAGCCTTCCCTTGGCGGTCTTCGCCATGTCGGCTGGGCAGGTCTTCGTCAGCCAGTTGGGCCACGACATTCGGGAGCGCGGCGGTGCAGCAACAGCCATCTTCCGAAGGACCAGCAGGACCAGCGCGCTTGCGGCGGCTGCGTTCGGAATCGCGATCGGTGTCGCAGGTCCGTGGGGCTTCGCCCTCCTCCTTGGCCCCCAGTGGGAGATCAGTGGCGACTACGCCAGAGTGCTCATGATCGGCGTCGCCGCCCAACTCATCGCCGTCCCAGTGGCTCAGACGATGATTCTCATGGACAGAAAGCTCGTGCTGCTCCTTGTGGACTGCATGCGACTGTCCGGCGTCACGGCTGCCTTCGTGTGCGGGTACCGACTGGGCTGGGGACTGACGTCAACACTGTTGCTCGCGAGTTCGCTCATGGCCCTCAGCTACTCGATCAGCTGGGTCCAGTCACGGACTCTGATCAGGAAGCTTGCTTCCGGGCAGGTCAGTCAGGACGCACCTAGGGACGGTTCATCCTTGAGTTCATCCGCGGCCCAAGGCCAACAGTGAGGCAGTCGGCTGCGGCGAGCCAGCCAGCCACGTCGCTCAGCGGCGGCCTGAGAAGAACATGTAGAACCTGGTTCTGATGGAGTACAGACGGCTCGATGACATCGAGCAGAAGGCCATCTTCTCGACGACGTTGGGTCCACGACTCATGGCGATCTGCCACGTCCGCCCGCGCAACCGAAGTCGCTCGAGCTTCGCCAGGCGGCGCAGCCTGTCCCTGGCGTCTTGGCTCAGCGGAAGCGGAGAGTCTACGAGCCTCGCCCAGGCCAGATGCCGGCGCGCCATCGCTGCCGACATCTGCTCGAAGCCCTTGTGACGCGGGTTGGAATTACCTTCGTGGATGCGATAGAGGAGGACGACCTGAGGCACATCGACCACCGTGGTCGCGACGCCCATAGCCGCTTCGCCAATCCAGATGTCCTCCGATATCAAGTCTTCCGGGACGGGGAATACGAGGTCCGCCAGCTTTCGAGACAGTGCTATGACCCCACCGGACGTACTTGTCTTCTCGCCACGGGGCAGGATGATGCCATCCATTTTTGGATCTGCCGACAGGGTGCGCATCTTGAACCGGGCCACGACCAAGGCCTCGGACTCGCTACCCTGGATTGCGTTGACGCGGATACGCAGCGAATCCTGTGGCAGCAGGTCGTCGCCGGCAAGCAGAACAACGATGTCGCCTGATGCCGCTCGATATGCGGCGTTGAACGCGGCCACCTTCCCGACCTTGGCGCCTCCACGAACCCCTTTGACGCGCGCGTCGCCGGCCGCGGCATCGGCAATGACTCCTCCGGTCCCGTCTGTAGAGCCGTCGTCCACCAGTAGCAGCTCCCAGTCTGCGTGCGACTGGCACTTCACGCTCTCGATCATTGCCGGCAGGTGCTCTTCCTCGTTGTGCACGGCCGAGAGAATCGAAACCTTCACCTAATACCCCTGATTCCGGCCCACGCTGCGTGCCGGCGCGCCGTTGAGACGATGAACCGCACGGTCCGGTCCGACGCATCGTTGATTGCGTAGTCCTCCGGCGCACGGTGTGGTTCGCCGCGAGCCATAAGACCAGCTCGCACGAGATCAACGGCCTCCAGAACGTTGTCGGGGCATAGCCCCGTCATGACGATTCCACCGGTGTCGAGCGCCTCGGGACGTTCGATCGAGTCGCGCAGGGTCACTGCTGGAAAGCCCAGGAGCGTCGACTCCTCGGCGATGGTCCCGGAGTCCGAAAGCACGCAAGCAGCCCTTAGTTGCAGATGGTTGTAGTCATGGAACCCGAACGGCTCGTGAAAGATGACGCCCTCTCGCTGATCCCAGCCGCCTAGCGCCTCGAGACGCTTGCGCGTGCGCGGGTGCGTCGAGACAAGAACAGGTAGCCCCCATCGATTTCTCACGGCCACAAGGCAGTCCAAGAGGGCAGAGAGACGCTCTGGGGAGTCCACATTCTCCTCGCGATGCGCACTGACCAAGAAGTACTCGCCACGACCCAAGCCAAGCCGGTCCAGCACGGTCGAAGACTCGATCTGGCTCCTGTAGGAGTTCAGGACCTCGCGCATCGGTGAGCCAGTGAGAAGAATCCTCCTAGGGTGCAGACCCTCTGCCAAGAGGTTTCGGCGAGCGTGTTCGGTGTAGACAAGGTTGAAGTCCGCGACATGATCCACGAGCCGTCGGTTCGTCTCCTCTGGCACGTTCTCATCGAAGCAGCGGTTACCAGCTTCCATGTGGTACACGGGAATTCGCATGCGCTTGGCCATGATCGCCGCTACGCAGCTGTTCGTGTCGCCGAGCACCACAACCGCGTCAGGTCGCTCTGCGACCAAGACTTCCTCGGTCTTGATGAGCGTCTCGCCCAGCACTCGCCCCAGCGAGCTGGTGTCAACCCCGAGCATGTAGTCAGGCTCACGAAGCCCGAGGTCTCGGAAGAAGACCTCGTTCAGCGTGTAATCGTAGTTCTGACCGGTGTGAACGAGGACGTGCTCAAGGGTCTCGTCCAGACGCTTGATCACCTGGGAGAGCCGGATCAATTCCGGCCTCGTCCCGACGATCGTCATCACCTTCAGCATGCATCAACCTTTTCGAGGAGCACCGGCTCCCGGTACGTGTCAGGGTCCGCGGCGTCGAAGAGCTCGTTGGTCCAGAAGAGGGTTACGAGTTCCTCGTCACCGATGTTGGTGATGTTGTGTGCCCACATCGTCGGCATGTCGATGATCGACGGCCGATCTCCGGACACATCGAAGTGCACGACCTCGTCCGCGAGCACGCGTCGAAGGCTGATCCTCGCATGCCCTGAGACGACGACGAAGCGTTCGAACTTGCGGAGGTGGAAGTGCTCGCCGCGAGTTACGCCGGGGCCTGTCGTCGAGACGAACGTCTGCCCCTCCCCGCCATGCGACCGCACCATCTCCACGAGTCGTCCTCGGTCGTCCGCATGGGTGGTGGGTGCGATCGGATATCGCGCCGGAAACAGCCTGGCCCGCAGCGTGTTGAAGAGGTCGATCTCAAGCCGGGAGGTCAACCGCGGGATGTCGCCGTTGGCATATGTCCGTGAGAACGTGCAGAGCAGGTCCCACACCTGCCTCACCGAGGCCTCGGTCGCGGGTGGCGACAGCACGCCTGAAGGGCTAGCCAGGGCATCCAGCAGCGTCGCGGCGGCGGCTTGGACGTGCAGGAGCGGTACCGGGCGGTCGATGAGGTCGGGCCTTCCTCCCGTGGCCACGAGGTCCACGAACGTCGCCACGAAAGAGTTGTAGTTGGCGCGTCCGTGCTCCCCGAAGAGATTTGGGAGCTGCACGTCGATGAACGCGCCGCCGGTGCGATCGGCGGCGGTTCGGAGGAGGTCCGCGGCGGCGGCCTTGCCGGTTCCGTAGGGCGTCCCGTTGCCGCTCTGGATCGAGTTCGCGAAAACGATGCGGCGCGGTTTGCCGTCTGCCTCGACCGCTCGCGCGAGAGCGCGGGCCAGTTCGAGGTTGCCCATTTCGACGTCCGAAGGATCTCCACGATTGACACCAGCGAGATGGATGACTGCGTCAGCAGTGCCAAGGAGCCCAGGCAGATCATCCCAGTTCGCACGCGAGACAGGGAGCACCTCGTGGATGCCTTGTGCCCGGGCGCGGACACGAAGGTGCCACCCGAGGAATCCATCACTACCTGTGACGACGACCTTCACGCTGAGGCACCAGCCATCAACCGCTCGAACTCTGGGAGGCGGAGCAGAAGTTGTTTCGTGCCCTCAACGTCGAGTCGATCGGTGTTCTCGCTTGTATAGTCCTCCAGGCGAGCCGGCAGGTCCTCACCCTCCTCGAAGTAGAGCTCGTACTGCAACGAACGCGCGTCGAGGGGCACCCGGAAGTAGTCTCCTTGGTCTTGAGCTTTGGCGATCTCCTCGCGGCTCAACAACGTCTCGTGCATCTTCTCGCCGTGCCGTACCCCAAGACGGGTGATGCTCGGTGAGGCCTCCCCAAGCACCTCGGCAACGGCACGCGCCAAAGTCTCCACCGTCGTCGCGGGCGCCTTGCGCACGAAGAGGTCGCCGGGTTCTGCGTACAGGAATGCGTGCTGGACGAGGTCAACGGACTCCTCCAGCGACATCAGGAACCTGGTCATGCTCGGCTCGGTAACGGTGAGAGGTCGGCTCTCAAGGACCTGCTGCACGAAGAGCGGGATCACCGAGCCTCGGCTGTACATGACATTGCCGTACCGGGTCACCGACACCGTGGTGGAGGACCCGGGGTGGTTTCTTGCGAACGCCTGTGCCGTCTTCTCCATCAACGCCTTGGACATGCCCATCGCGTTGACCGGGTAAACCGCCTTGTCCGTGCTGAGGCAAACAACACTCCGGACCCCGGACGCCGCCGCCGCCTCAATGACATTCCGACTACCGATGACATTCGTCTTGACAGCTTGCTCGGGAAAGAACTCGCACGAAGGGACCTGCTTCAATGCAGCCGCGTGGAACACGAAGTCGACGCCCACCGTTGCGGCCCGGACGCTGTCGAGATCGCGCACGTCGCCGACGAAGAGCTTGAGGCGAGCGTCGTCGACGCGCCGACGCATCTCGTCCTGCTTCGCCTCGTCCCGTGAGAGCACATGGATGGCGGCGACATCGCGCCCGAGGAGGTGCCGCACCATGGTGGAACCGAAGGAACCCGTCCCTCCGGTGATCATCACGCTGGCGCCCGAGAAGGGGTCGGCAGTGCCCGCTCGGGGGTGGCTGTTTGAACTCATCGTCTACTTTCCTTTGAAGATTCCACGGCGGCCATCAGCATCCGCTCGACGCGCGTGATACCGACCTCGCGGGAGAACTCGGCCTCGAACGCTGAACGCGCATTCCTCCCGAGCCTCGCGAGCTCCTCAGCCGGCATCGTGACGAAGGACTTGAGGATCTCGCCGACCTCGGCAGAACCGGGTGCCACCGCCACTCCTGCGTCGGCCTCCCGGATCAGGGACGCGGCATCACCGACCGCGTGGGCCAGGATCGGCTTGCCCGTTGCCAGGCATGCCTGCACCTTGCTCGGCATCGTCACTCTCATGAGCGGCCGGTCGGCCAGCGACACGACCTGCACATCGCTTGCGGCTACGTAGCGTTCAAGCGCAGCCTGCGACTGACGCTCGACGAACTGCACGTTCGGAGCCGGAATCGCCTCGGCCAAGGAGCGAAGCCCGGTCTCGCTCGAACCGCTGCCGATGAGGACCAAATGGGCGCCCGTCACGCCCGCGAAGCCGCGGATCAGAAGGTCGAGCGCCTGGAAGTCACCGAGGTTGCCGGCGTACATGAAGATGCGCGGGCCCTCGGGAAGCTGCAGGGTGCGGCGGAGCGCAGCGACATCGTCGCAGGTGGCCGTGGAGGGTGCCTCCTCCACCCAGTTGGGCGTGTAGTGAATTCGGTCGGGCCGGACGCCGCGCTCTGCCAGGACCTCTCGCATACCCGGGGAGATGACCCCGATCGCGGCCGCGTCGCGATATGTGGTCCGCGAGACCGGGCCGACCGTCGCGTCGACGACGCGTTGCAACGACGCGGGCAGCAGGCTGCTCTCTGTGATGGAGTCCGGCCACAGGTCTTGAAGAATCATGGCGCGCGGTGCACGACGTATGCCGTTGACCAGGGCTGGGATGCCGGCAAGGGCCGGTGAGGAGTAGGTCAGCCAGACATCCGGTCTGACGACCTTCCGTGCCGCCAAGGATGCAGAGGCGGCGAAGCTCCCGTAGTTAGCCAACCGACCCACGACTGAGGAGCCGTGGTTCGCGATCAGGGGGGTGCGGTGCACGTGCATGCCGCGAACCGTTTCCCTCGAACCGAAGCGCTGCTTGTATCCGGAGTAGATCCGTCCATGGGGGTAGTTCGGGAAGCCGGTGACTACCGTCACCTCATGTCCCCGCTCTTGCAGACCCTCAGCGATCTGAAGAGCGATGTGGGCGGGTTCCGGCGGGAACCACTGAGAGACGTATGCAACCCTCACGCCGCTCCACGCCCTTCCATTCCAGAGCCTTGGAACTCTGGCATCGTCACCGTACCGGGTGCGCTGATGCCCTCACGACGAACGACTGTCGCTGCAGTTGCCAACAGGATTCTGGCGTCGAGGAGAAACGAGCTGCGGTCGACGTACTCGACGTCGAGGCGGAGCTTCTCCTCCCAGGAGAGGGCGTTGCGTCCGCGGACCTGGGCCAGTCCCGTCAGGCCCGGGCGAACCTCGTGCCGGCGCGCCTGCACCGGCGAGTACAGCGGGAGGTAGTGCATGAGCAGGGGCCGGGGACCGACGAGCGACATGTCACCGCGGACGACGTTCCACAGGGTCGGCAGCTCGTCGAGGCTCGTGGCCCGCAGAACGCGTCCGAGGTCGGTCATCCGGTTGGCGTCGTCGACGAGACCGAGCTGGGGGTTGACGTCGAGCATCGTGCGGAACTTGACCAGGGTGAACGGGCGCCCGTCCCGTCCCGGCCGCTGCTGCCGGAACAGGACCGGCGACCCCAGACCTCGCCGCACCAGCACGGCGACGACGGCCTGGACGGGCAGGGTGAGGACGAGCAGCGGCACCGCGACGAGCAGGTCGACGGTGCGCTTGAGGACGCGACGCCTCACCGGCCCTCCAGGTGGGCCGTCACGGCGTCGATGACGCGCAGCACGTCGGCGTCGCTGAGACCGACGCCGGACGGCAGCGTGACGCCGCGCTCGAAGAGCCGCTCGGACGCACCGGTGAGGAAGGCCCGCTGGCCGCGGTGCAGCGGCTGCAAGTGCATCGGCTTCCACACGTGGCGGGCCTCGATGTCGGCGGCGTTGAGGGCCGCGACGAGGCCGTCGGCGACGGTCTCGCCCTCGTCGCGGCGGGCGCCGGGACCGTCCACGGCGATGGTCGTGAGCCAGCAGTTGTCGTCGTGGTCGCGGTCGGCGCCGCTGCGACCGAGGACCCGGATGCCCGAGATGCCCGACAAGTGCTTGTCGTAGAGGTCACGGATCTCGCGGCGCCGGGCGATCATGTCGTCGAGCCGCTCGAGCTGGCCGCGCCCGAGCGCCGCGAGGATGTTCGACATCCGGTAGTTGAAGCCGACCTCGCTGTGCTCGTACCACGGCACGGGGTGGCGCGCCTGCGTCGACAGGTACCGGGCCCGCGCGAGGAGCTCCTCGTCGTCGCTGAGCAGCATGCCGCCGCCGGAGGTCGTGAGGATCTTGTTGCCGTTGAACGACAGGGCCGCGCTGCGCCCGAAGGACCCCGCACCGCGCCCGCCGTGGAAGGCGCCGAGCGCCTCCGCCGCGTCCTCGACGAGGTGGACCCCGCGCTCGGCGAGCCCGGGCTCGAGACGGCCGTAGTCGACGCACCGACCGAACAGGTCGACGGCGACCACGGCGGGCACGACGGCGCCCTCGGCGCGGAGGGTGTCGACGGCGTCGAGGACGAGGTCGACGTCGAGGTTGCCGTCGGACTCCTCCGCGTCGACGAGCACGGGCTCGGCGCCGGTGTAGGCGACGGCGTTGACGGACGCCGCGAAGGTCAGCGTCGACACCGGGACCACGGTGCCGGGGCCCGCACCGGCGTCGAGCAGGGCCAGGTGCAGCGCCGCGGTGCCGGAGGACAGGGCGAGGGCCCCGGCCACCCCGCAACGGGCGGCGACCTCGGCCTCGAAGGCGTCGACGTGCGGACCGAGCGGCGCGATCCACCCGGAACGCAGCGCGTCGAGGACGTACCGCTCCTCCGCCTCGCCGACGTCGGCCTTGGACAGATGGATTCGGGTCATGACTGACTCACTCCTACCTCGGCGTGGCTGACGAGCGCTTCGCCCCGCATCCAGTCGCGGCCGTCCGTGATCCCGGCGAACGTGGCCGCCCGGACCTCCTCGACGCTGATCGGTGGGACGCCGACGCTGTCGACGAGCGCGTGGTTGGTCGGGTGCCGCTCCTCCGTCGGGGAGAACAGCTCCTCGCCGAGCTTCTCGCCCGGTCGCAGGCCGGTGAAGACGACCTCGACGTCGCGGCGCCCGCTCATCCGGATGAGCGTCTGGGCCACCTCGAGGATCTTCACCTGCTCGCCCATCTCGAGGACCATGACCTCGCCGTCGGTGCCGATCGAGGCGGCCTCGAGGACGAGCTGGCAGGCCTCGGGGATGAGCATGAAGTAGCGGCGCACCTCTGGGTGGGTCACCGTCACCGGGCCGCCCATCTCGATCTGGGCCGTGAACGCGTGGACGACCGATCCGCGGGAGCCGAGCACGTTGCCGAACCGCACCGACACGTAGCGGCCGTCGGCTCGCCGGGCGAAGTCGGCGGTGAGGCGCTCGGCAAGACGCTTGCTGTAGCCGAGAACGCACGTGGGGTTGGCGGCCTTGTCGGTGGAGATGTTGACGAACGTCGAGACCCCGACGCGCTCGGCCGCTGTGAGGACGTTGAGGGTACCGACGACGTTGCTCTTCCAGGCCTCGAGCGGGTGGGCCTCGAGCAGCGGCAGGTGCTTGAGGGCGGCGGCGTGGAACACGACCTCGGGCCGGGTCCGGTCGAAGGCCTCCGCGAGGGCGGCGGTGTCGCGGATGTCGGCCAGGACGAGGTCGTCGGAGTCGAGCAGGCCGTGCCCGGAGAGGCTCATCTGGGTTGCCTGCAGACCGGACTCGTCGCGGTCGAGCATGAAGAGGCGCGCCGGGCCGAACCGGGCGATCTGCCGGCACAGCTCGGAGCCGATAGACCCACCGGCACCGGTGACGAGGATGCGTCGACCGGAGATCTGCTCGGCGATCGCGGTGGTGTCGAGCTCGACGGGGCGCCTGCCGAGCAGGTCGGCGACGTCGAGGTCGCGCAGGTCGTGCGAGGTGGGACGCCCACCGATGATGTCCTTGAGCGGCGGGAGGCTCACGACCTCGAGCCCGGCGTCGGCGGCGCGGGCGGCGAGGTCGCGCAGGGTGGCGGCCTCGGCGTTCGGCAGGGCGACGACGAGCGTGTCGGCGTCGAAGCGCTCGGCGACCTCGGTGAGGTCGGATCGTGTCCCCCGCACTCGGACACCCTCGAGGCGCAGGCGGTGCTTGCCCTTGTCGTCGTCGAGCAGGGCAACGGGGACGAAGCCGCTCGCGTCGTCGTACTTCATGCTGCGCACGAGCCGGCGACCGGCCTCGCCGGCGCCGAAGACGATCGCCTTGCGCTCCGCGACCGACTGCGTGGCGCGGTGCGAGCGAACCGTCCGCACGACGAACCGCAGCGCGAACATGGCCGCGAGCGCCAGCGCCGCGGCGGTCAGCGGCACGCCACGCGGGACCACCGGCGGCTCCACGAGGAGGCCGACGAGGAACAGCAGCGCGCCGACGACGGCGGTCGTCGTGGTCAGCTCGACGACCTCCTCGAACGAGCCGAGCAGGTGGCTGATCGAGTACGGCCCGACGACGTAGCCGAGGACCAGCTGTCCGACCATGGCCGCGAGCGCGAACCAGGCCGCGCCCTGGACGAAGGGGTTGTTGAGGCTGAAGTCGAGGCGGATCCACAGGGCGACGAAGATCATGACGACCCAGAGGACGGCGTCGACACCCGCCCAGGCCAGTCGAACCCAGCGGGCCCTGCGAGTCTTCGCCGTCACCGTCTCATCACCCTGGTACCCCTGGTTCCCTGCAGTCCCCGAAAGGCGTCGGGCCGCTCCTTTCGGGGCGACGCCACCCGACTGACCTGGAGCGGGTCAGCCGAAAGCGGTCATTCGACGCGAGCCCATGCTACCTGCGCGAACAGTACAAACGGCGAATTTACCTTCTTCTACACGATTCGGACATCTGGACGAAGCAATGCAGCGGCCCGACCGGCACCTGGCCTTCTCCCTGCCGCGGACTGGCCGGCACTACCCTGCGATGACCCCGTCCGCGCGCGGGGATTCCGACGTCGAGGTCCGCTGGAGGAGCACGATGCACACCCGCAAACTGCGCTCGCGACTCGCCGTCGAAGACCTGGGTAGGTTCTGCCTCACCCAGCTGGGGGCCCTCTGGCTCGCGCCGGCGGTTGGTGCCCTCATCGCAGGTGCGAAGTGCGAATGGCTCACCGGTGAGTACCGGGCCCACCTCGACATCGAGGGGGCGACCGGCGACGTGGAGAACGCGGTTCGCGATCCCCAGGGCCGCGCGGTGTTGGTCCGTTGAGCGGGCTGAGTCTCGGCTCTCGCCCTGCGCGTTACTCCTGTCCCGTCGCACTTTCGCTCGGGCTGACAACTGCGGCAATTGTCGCCGCCGGCCGGGCGGCGTGGTTGGCCACGCGTGGTCTGGACCTCACGGACGAAGGCTTCTATCTCAACACCATCAGCCATCCCGCTGATGATCGCTCCACCATGCTGCTGTTCGGCTACGTCTATCACCCCCTCTACGTTCTCGTAGGCGGGGACGTCGTCCTGCTTCGGTGGATCGGCATGGGGCTCTCCTTTCTTGCAGTGGCGTCACTCGCCTGGGTGGTTCTCGGCACACCGGCTCTGACCGGCAACCGTAGGCTGCCCCGCCTCCTGCGGGCCGGAGCGAGCGCAGGACTGGGTGCCACAACCTTGGCCACGGTGGCGCAGATGCCCATGACACCCGGGTACAACGCTCTTGCTCTACAAGGCCTCGCCGTCGCCATGACTGGGCTTGTGGTCGTGGGGACACGCGATGGGACGCCCCGATCGCTGGGAGCGGCCCTCCTGGGTGTCGGCGGCTGGCTGACCTTCATGGGCAAACCGACAACGGCCGCCGCCCTCTCGGCCATAGTCGTCGGCTGCATTCTCGCGTTCCCGGGACCATCGCGACGGTCGCTGTGGATCGCTCCTCTCGCCACCTGCGCTTCCGCTGGCATCACGTTGATCATGTACGGCTTGTCGCCGTCCGAACTCGCTCGAGTGCTGTCTGCCGGATTCGCCACCTCCCAGGCTCTGGGCGGCCATGACAGCCTCGTGAGGCGCGACCCGTTCCTTGGACAGCCGCTGACGCTGGTCCTCCTGCTTCTCGCTGTGGCCGTCGCTCTCGGAGCCGTATATGTCGCCACCCGAGCCACCCGCCTGTCCCCCAAGAGCTGGAGACGCCACCTCGGAGAAGGATTCGCCTTCCTGACTCTGATGGCCGGCCTCGGGGTGATCGCGTACTCCCTGGTGTGGCGCTGGGAGCAGCGGCCCGCCAGCACGCCGCTCGCGGCGACCGATGCCGCGTCCAACCTGCTGCTCGCCACAGCCACGGGCATCGGGGCGGTCGCCGTTGTGACGTGGTCACTCTTCTCGCGAGACCGCACCCGAACAGGCTTGGTGCCCTTGCTGGGCCGCATTGACCGCCTCCAGGTCACGACGGTCGGGGCGCTGCTGTGCATGCCCCCTGCCTACGCTTTCGGCACCAACGTGAATCTGTGGGCCGCTCAGGGTCGCGCCGCCTGCTTCTGGCTCCTCGCGCTCGGCGTCCTGCTCGTCCGATTCTTCGGCACAGGACGCCTGCGCTTGGTATGGGTGGCGCCCACGATCGCCGCAACCACGCTGCTCATTGCCACACTGGTTACCGCGGCCGCCGCTCCGTACCGTTACGCGCCTCTTTCTACCGCCACGATCGAGACTCGAGTCGGAGGGGGCACGATCCGCCTGACGGGCGAAGATCACCAAGCCGTGACGGCGCTCGGAGCCCTTGCCCAACGGCTCCACATCGACGAGCAGACTCGCGTGCTGGATCTCACCGGTGACTCTCCAGGTTCGATCTTCATCCTGGGCGCCCGAGCTGTAGGCGAAGGATGGATCATCGGCGGGTACCGCGGGAGCGAGCCGGCCGCGCGGCTCGCCATCGAGAACGACCGGTGCAGCGTTCGGAACGCTCTTCTACTCGTGTCACCCTCGGCTCCCAGGGCGGTCTCGGTGCGGGTATTGGCAGCAGCCGGGCTGGCCCTGGAACGGGATTACGAGCCAGCGGGCGAGTTTCCTCGTGTGCGTGCGTCCTCCGCGGGCGCCCACCTGGCGGAGACCGTCATGGTGTACCGACCTCGAAAAACCGGGCCTCCGCAACAATGCAGCCAATAGCTTCATCGGTCATAAAAGAAGTTATGATCTTCATATGGGCTCGATGAAGGCTGAATCTTCACCTGTCGTCCTCATCGGCGACATCGTCGACTCCCGGCTGCACCCCGACCGGCAGCGGCTCCACGACTCCATCGAGGAGGCAATCGCGTCCGCGAACCGAGCGGTCACGCCGCTCGACCCGCTCGTCATCACGCTGGGCGACGAGTTCCAGGGCGTCTTCGCCACGCTCGGGGACGCCCTCACGGCCAGCTTTCGCGTGCGCGCCCGGTTGCACCCCGACGCCGACGTCCGCTTCGGACTCGGCCGGGGAGCCGTCTCGACGCTCGACCCGGTGCGTGGTGTCCACGACGGCCCCGGCTACTGGGCCGCCCGCGACGCCATCGTCGAGATCGAGGAGCGCGCGAGCCGTCCGCAGTCGCGCACGGCGCGCACCGCCTACTCCCCCGGCCCGGCCCCAGGACGAGCCCGCGGTGCCGGCGCGACCGCGGCGGCCGCCGGCACGACGGACGCTGCCGACGCGTCGGAGGCCGACGCGTCGGACGCGTCGGACGCGTCGGACACCGCTGACACGGCGACGGCGCTGCGCGCCGCCCTCGACTGTCTGGACTTCGTGGTTGGCTCCATGTCGACGACGACCCGCGACATCCTCGGAGGACTCATGGACGGCCAGAGCCAGCTCGACGTCGCCGCGCGGCTCGGCGTCAGCCCGTCCGCCGTGTCGCAGCGGGTGCGGCGCGACGGCGTCGGCGTGGCCCTCGACGCCATGGCGGTGCTGGGGCGGCTGTCGTGACCTGGCTGTCGGTCGTCCTCGTCGGGCTCGGCGTCGCCGACCTCGTGCGCTCCTCGTCATGGCGGCACTCACGGCTCGTAGCGCACGTCGCCGGCCCGCTGGTCGTCCTCGTCGTGGCGGTCGTCGCGGGCCTGCGCTCGTGGCCGGACGTCGTCGCTCTCGCCCTCGCCCTCGTGGCGTGCGCCGCCTGGATGCAGCTGTCGCACCACGCCCAGCTCACCGGACGCCGTTCGCTCGCCGCGCTCACCGTCTTCGGCGCCGTCGTCGTGGGGCTGCTCCTCTTCTCCGGAGCGGCCAGCCGACCGGGCGGGCTCCTCGAGACGTGGCTGCACTGGGCCGACCTGCCGGGCGGCACGTCCCACTCACCCGCCCGCGTCCTGCTCATCGCCGGCCTCGTGTCCTTCAACGTCGCCACGGCCAACGTCATCGTGCGCCTCGTCCTCGTCGTCATCGGCGCCCTCCCTCCCGGCGCCCGCACGGCCCAGGGGTCCGCGGCCGCCTCCGTGCCCGTCGGGGTACCCGGTGGTGCTCCGACGGCAGGTGGGTCGGCCGGCCCGTCGATCGGCCCGGCCGACCGTCTCAAGGGCGGTCGCCTCCTCGGGCCCATGGAGCGACTCGTCATCCTCGGTCTGGGGCTCGCCGGCGAGCTGGGCGCCGCCGGCATCGTCATCGCCGCCAAGGGCCTGCTCCGCTTCCCGGAGGTCCAGGCCGCGGCGCGCACCTCCGGTCCCGGGGGCAGCTACGGCGGCGGACCGGCCGGCATCGACGACGTCACCGAGTACTTCCTCGTCGGTAGCTTCGTCAGCTGGCTCATCGCCCTGACGACCCTCGCCTTCGCACACTGACACACTGGCCCGCATGGTCCCCACCCCACGACGAGCACGCCGAGTCGCCCGCAGGATGCGATCCCGCCTGACCCGACTGCGCGCCGACCTGCCCGACGTGCGCGACGCCGCCCTGAGCCGCGCGCGGACCAGGCTGTGGCGAGGGCGCCGGCACGACCTGGCCATCGCGCTGCACCTCTACTACCCCGAGCTGTGGCCAGGGCTCGTGACCTACCTCGACAGGGTGGGCTCCGGACGTGTCGACCTGTTCGTCACGCTCCCGAGCGGTCACGGGTCGCTGGCGGCGACGATCCGGGCGCGCTACCCCGGAGCCCGCTGCCTCGTCGTGCCCAACCGTGGACGCGATGTCCTGCCGTTCACCCTCGTCGCCGCTGCCCTGCAACGCCTCGGCTACGTCGGGGTCCTCAAGATCCACGCCAAGCGCTCACTGCACTCCGACTCCGGCGACACCTGGCGCGACACGATGCTCGAGCAGCTGCTCCCGGCCGAGGAGCAGACGGTCGAGGACATCCTGCGGATCCTGCGGCGTCCCGACACCGGCGTCGTCGGCCCGAGCGGCACCTACTTCCCGCTCTCCACCTACTGGAGCGGCAACGCCACCACGGTCCGCCGGCTGCTGGCGCCCCACGTCTCCGTCGAGGCGCTCGGTCACCTGGACCGACCCGAGGAGCTCGGGTTCTTCGCGGGAACGATGTTCTGGGCCCGGCTCGACGCCATCGCCCCCCTCCTCGCTGAGCCCACCCGGGCCTACGTTCGCGAGCCGACACCCAAGGACGGCACGCTAGCCCACGCCCTCGAGCGCGCCTTCTGCGTCCTCCCCGCGCTTCAGGACCGGTCGATCCACGAGTGCGACGGGTTTGTCGTCCGGGCGCGGGCCCGCACCGCAGCACCCGTTCCGGACTGGTACCGCGAGTCGGCCCGCCGCGCGTGGGAGCAGGAACGCGCGGCCTCCCGGCTGCCGGCCGCCGACCTGGCCGACTGAACCCATCGAGCCGCGCGCCTGCACGGCTCGGTGACCAAGGCCGCACGCAGGCGGCGAGGGGGTGCGCCGCGCACGCTGGTAGCGTCGGAGCGTCCAAGCGCCACACCGATGTGAAGGGCCCTCACGTGAGCACAACCCCTGTCAAGGTCGCCGTCACCGGCGCCGCCGGCCAGATCGGCTACAGCCTCTTGTTCCGCATCGCGAGCGGTGCGCTCCTCGGTCCCGACACCCCGGTCGAGCTGCGACTGCTCGAGATCACGCCGGCGCTCAAGGCGCTCGAGGGTGTCGTCATGGAGCTGGACGACTGCGCCTTCCCGACGCTCGCCAAGGTCGAGATCGGCGACGACGCCACGAAGGTCTTCGACGGCGTCAACCACGCCCTCCTCGTCGGGGCCCGCCCCCGCGGTCCAGGCATGGAGCGCGGCGACCTCCTCGAGGCCAACGGCGGCATCTTCGCCCCGCAGGGCAAGGCCCTGAACGAGGTCGCGGCGGACGACATCCGCGTCACCGTCACCGGCAACCCGGCCAACACCAACGCGCTCATCGCCATGAGCAACGCCCCCGACATCCCCACCGAACGCTTCTCGGCCCTGACGCGCCTGGACCACAACCGCGCCATCAGCCAGCTCGCCGCCAAGCTCGATGTGCCGGTCACCGAGATCACGAGGATGACGATCTGGGGCAACCACTCGGCAACCCAGTACCCCGACCTCTTCCACGCCGAGGTCTCGGGCAAGAACGCCGCCGAGGCCGTGGGCGACCAGGACTGGCTCGAGAACACCTTCATCCCGACCGTCGCCAAGCGAGGCGCGGCCATCATCGAGGCGCGCGGTGCCTCCTCGGCCGCCTCCGCGGCATCGGCGACCATCGACCACGCGCGCACCTGGGTCCAGGGCACGCCCGACGGTGACTGGGTCTCGATGGCGGTCCGCTCGGACGGCTCCTACGGTGTCGAGGAGGGCCTCGTCTCCTCCTTCCCCGTCACGGTGCAGGACGGCCGCTGGTCGATCGTCCAGGGCCTCGACATCGACGACTTCTCGCGCGGCAAGATCGACGCCTCGGTGGCCGAGCTCGCTGAGGAGCGCGACGCCGTCAAGGGCCTCGGCCTCATCTAGGCCGGCTCGCCTCAGCCAGCGACGGGCGCCGATCACCGCGGGTGACCGGCGCCCGTCGCCGTTTCCGGCACGTGCGGTTCGCGGAGGCGACGGCGTCGAGGTGATACGTCGCGACCGACCGCGAGGAATCACCTCGACCGACGCGGGCCACGACCCGGTCGACGTGATCGGTCGCGGCCGACGGCGAGGCATCACCTCGACGGACGCGGGCCACGACCCAGTCGAGGTGATACGTCGCGGCCGACCGCGAGGAATCACCTCGACCGACGAGAACGCGGGAGGCGTCGGCTCAGCGGGTGGTGCGGTCGACCGTGGTGTGGGTCGGGCCGTCGGTCGAGACGTTGACGGTGGCCGACGCGATGAGCACACCGATGCCGAGCGTCAGCAGGACGATGACATCGAAGGCGCGCGAGCGGACGTTGAGGCCGCCCGCCTTGCGCGCCGGCCGGGCGACGAGGCGGATGACGGCACCCACGCCGAACGCCGCGGCCATGATCCGCCCACCCCACCGGACGTCGTAGAAGCCCATCGTCAGCACGCCGGCAGCGGCGACGGCGGCCACGAGGTACCACCAGCTGAGGACGACGAACCCGCTACCCCGCCACTGCATCGGGGCGGCTCAGGCTCCCGCTGCGGCCGACGTCTCGGCGGCAGTGACGATGTTCGTCAGCAGGAGCGCGCGAGTCATCGGGCCGACGCCACCCGGGTTGGGGCTGATCCAAGCGGCCACCTCCGCGACGTCGGGGGCGACGTCACCGGCCACCCTGCCCTCGACCCGGCTCACGCCGACGTCGAGCACCGCGGCACCCGGCTTGACCATGTCGGCCGTGACGATGCCGGGCACGCCGGCGGCGGCGATGACGATGTCGGCCTGGCGCACCTCCCCGGCGAGGTCCTTGGTGCCGGTGTGACACAGGGTCACGGTGGCGTTCTCGCTCCTGCGGGTCAGGATCAGCCCGAGCGGTCGACCGACGGTGAGGCCGCGCCCGACGACGACGACCTTCGCGCCGGCGATCGGCACGTCGTGGCGGCGCAGCAGCTCGATGCATCCCATCGGCGTGCACGGCAGCGGGGCCGGCTTGCCGAGGACGAGCCACCCGAGGTTGGTCGGGTGCAGGCCGTCGACGTCCTTGCGCGGGTCGACGCGCGACAGCAGCGCCATCTCGTCGAGGCCGGTCGGCTGCTGGACGAGGAAGCCGGTGCACGCCGCGTCGGCGTTGAGCTCGTCGATGACGGCCTCGACCTCGGCCTGCGTGGCGGAGGCCGGCAGGTCGCGGCGGATGCTCGTGATGCCGATCTCGGCGCAGTCCCGGTGCTTGGCGTTGACGTACCACTGGCTCGCCGGGTCCTCGCCGACGAGAACCGTGCCGAGCCCGGGGACGACCCCCTGCTCGGCCAGCCGTGCGACCCGCTGGGCCAGCTCGGCCTTGATGGTCTTGAGGGTCGCCTTGCCGTCGAGGATGCGTGCCGTCACGGGGGACATCCTGCCACGGCCGCGGGGGCCGTCCCCGCGGCCGTCCGGGCAGCCGGTCAGCCGGTCAGCCGGGCGAGCGTCGCTCAGGTGGTGAGGTCCTCGAGGGGGACGTCGGGATCGGCCAGCCGGTCACGGTCGACGACCGTGCCGTTGCGCACGAGCTCCTGCACCGCGTCGATGGTGTCCCACACGTTGACGTGCATACCGGCGAGAACCCGCACGCCGTCGGCCTCCGGGACGACCCAGAACGCCATGAACTCGTTGCTCTCCGGCTTCCCGCGCAGGACGACCTCGGCGCCGGAGTCCCGCGGCACGTACCCGGCGTACTCGAGTCCGACGTCGTACTGGTCGGAGAAGAAGAACGGCACCGGGTCGTACGTCTGCTCACCGGTCGCCATGGAGCGGCCGGCCGCGAGGCCGCCGTCGTTCGCGTTTGCCCAGTGCTCGACGCGGATGTTGCGGTCGAGCGTCGTGCTGCGCCAGCTCGCGACGTCGCCCGCGGCCCAGACGCCGTCGGCGGACGTGCGCAGCGCGGCGTCGGTGACGATGCCGTTGTCGACCTCGATGCCCGCCTTCTCGGCGAGACCGGTGTTCGGCGTGATCCCCACCCCGACGACGACGGCGTCGGCCGGCAGGCGGTCACCCGAGCGGGTGACGACGGCCTCGACACGCCCGTCCCCCTCGATCCGGTCGACGCCCTCGCCGAAGCGGAACTCGACACCGTGGCTGCGGTGCAGGCCCGCGAACCACGAACCGACCGTCTCGCCCATGACCGCGTTGAGCGGCGTCGGCTGCGGCTCGACGATCGTGACGGAGGCACCGGCCTCGGCCGCCGCGGCCGCGACCTCGAGGCCGATCCAGCCGGCGCCGACGATGACGATCCGCGCGTCCTTGCCCAGGCGCGCCTTGAGCGCCTCGGACTCCGGCATCTCGCGCAGGTAGAGGACACCCTCGAGGTCGGCGCCCGGCACGTCGAGCGCCCGCGGCGAGGACCCGGTCGCGAGGAGGATCTTGTCGTACCCGACGACGGAGCCGTCCTCGAGCGTCACGGTCCGTGCGGCCGGGTCGAGAGAGGTGGCCGCCGTGCCGAGCCGCAGCTCCACGCCCTGTTCCGCGTACCAACCCTCGTCGTGGGTGAACGCCGACGCCGGCTCCTCGTCACCCTTGAGGACGCTCTTGGACAGTGGCGGACGCTCGTAGGGCAGCCGCGGCTCCTCGGTGACGAGGACGATGCTGCCCTCCCGGTCGCTCTCGCGGATGCCTTCGACGGCCCTGGCGGCGGCCAGACCACCGCCGACGATGACGTACGTGGCTCGGTCGGCGTGCTGCGTCGTCGGGTCGCTCATCGGTGCCTCATACCCTGGGTCATGGCGCCAGCCAAACATGGCAGCGTCTCCCCGTCGAGACCCGGGTCCCGCCGGGCGCGTCCCGGGCGCGTCCCGGGCGCATCCCGTGGGTCTCCCGGCCCGCGACGCCTCGAGGCGACTCGGCGCCCCGGGAACGAAGCAATCCCACGCGATTCCCGTAGGAGATGGAAGTTTTCTGCCTATCGTGGGACAGCCGGTCACGACACACCACCCACCCGCCCTGTCGCGACCGCGCACCCACGCCGTGGCGGTCAGGGGTTGCCGCGACGTGGACGAGAGCCCGCCCTCCTCCCGGGGCGGGCTCTCGCGTGTGCCGCCGGAAGCGCGGGCGCCTCAGGAGGTCCAGGCGCGCCAGAGCGCGGCGTACTCGCCGTCGAGCGCGACGAGCTCGTCGTGGCTGCCGAGCTCGGCGACCCGCCCGTCGATGACGACGGCGATGCGGTCGGCGTCGTGTGCCGTGTGCAGCCGGTGCGCGATGGCGACGACCGTCCGCCCCGTGAGCAGCGCGTTCATCGAACCCTCGAGGTGGCGCGCCGTCCGCGGGTCGATGAGCGAGGTGGCCTCGTCGAGGACGATGGTGTGCGGGTCGGCGAGGATGAGCCGGGCGAGCGCGACCTGCTGGGCCTGCCCCGGCGTCAGCGCCTGGTGTCCCGAGCCGAGCTTCGTGTCGAGCCCCTCGGGCAGCCGCTCGACCCAGTCCAGCGCATCGACGGCCCGCAGCGCCTCGCGCACCGCGTCGTCGCTCGCGCCCTCGCGGGCGAGCACGACGTTGTCGCGGACCGAGCCGATGAAGACGTGGTGCTCCTGGGTGACGAGGGCGACCTCCCGGCGCAGGACGTCCAGAGGCAGCTCCACCAGCTCGACGCCGCCGACGGTCACCGAGCCGGTGCGTGGCCCATGGATGCCCGCCAGCAACCGTCCGAGGGTCGACTTGCCCGAACCGCTCGGACCGACGATGGCCAGCCGCTCCCCGGTCGCCATCGTCAGGTCGATGCCGTGCAGGACGTCGTGACCGCTGCGGTAGGCATAGCGCAGGTCGCGGCCCTCGAGGTCGGGGCCCGCGGGTCGCGCGGTGCCCGGCGTGCGGTCGGGCGGCACGGTGGCGATGCCGAGCAGGCGGGTCGTCGACGCGACGCCGACCTGCACCCGGTCGACGGTGTGCACGAGCATGTCGAACGGCGCCCAGAGCGCCTCGGCGTAGAGGATCGCCGTGGTGATCTGCCCGAGCGTCGCCCACCCCTGCGCGAAGCCGAGCGCCCCGAGGAAGAGCACGAGGACCCGCGGGAGGCTGAACGCGACGTCCATGACGGCGAAGAGCAGGTTGCGCAGCGTCATCGTGTAGCGCTCGGCCTGCCCCGACACCTCGATGTCGTCGTCGCCGCGGCGCATCCGGTGCCGCGCGAGCCCCAGGGCTTCGACGGTGCGGGCACCCTCGACGGTCTCGGTGAGCGTCGTGTTGATCCGCGAGTAGGTGCCGCCTTCAGTGAGGTAGCCCCGGGCGGCGCGGCGCAGGTACCGGCGCACCTGTGCGAGCGCGACGGTCATGAGCACGAGCGAGGGCAGCGACAGCCAGAGCGAGTTGGTCACCATCGCCACGAGCGTCAGCACGACGGTGATACCGGCGAAGAGCGACTGGGGCAGCGCCCAGCGCACGCTCTCGCTCATGGTGCCGACGTCGCGGGTCACCCGGGTCACGAGGTCGCCGGTGCTCGCGCTCTCGACGCGTGACAGGGGCAGCCGGAGGATGGCGCGCACGACGTACTCGCGGGCGGTGGCGAGGACGCCCTGCCCCAGGTACGTCGCCGACAGCTGCGCCGCGAACGTGAACAGGCCCTGCACGACGACGAGGGCCGCGACGACGAGCGCGGCCGAGCCGGCCCCCGCCATCGCGGCGTCGACGCGTCCGGCCTGCACGTCGGCCACGGTGGAGTCGACGAGCCGGCCGAGCAGCCGCGGCACGAGCAGGCCGGCACCGGCAGCGAGGGCGTTGGCCAGGACGACGGTGACGACCAGCACCTTCTCGTCGGACAACAGGCCACGCATGAACCGGACGACGTCGCGGGTGGTCGCGATGGGCAGGCCGGTCCGGGCGTTCATCGTGTCGGCGACGAACTCCCGGGCCCGCCGCTCGCGCAGCAGGTGGCGACGCCGCAGCGCCGCCAGCCGCTCCCCCACCGACGCGGACGCCGGCGGGCGCAGCTCGGCCGGCACGGCCGGCGCCTCGTGGGCGGCGTCCCACGTGCGTGCCGACTCGGCGGCGAGCTCGGCCGGTAGCAGGGCGGCGGGCACGGTCGAACCGGCGCGGTGCTCGTTCCGCTCGAGCAGGTCGTGCTGGTCGGCCCCGTCGGCCCGGTCGGCCCGGTCGGCCCGGTCGGCCCGGTCGGCCCCGTCGGCCCCGTCGGCCCGGTCGGGCCGGTCGAGCTCGTCGAGCTGGTCGGTGTGGCTCATCGGCTCTCCTCCGCACCGTGGCGGGCGAGGACGGACGGGTCGGCGTCGCCGCGCGCGACGACGGCGCGGTAGGCGTCGGAACGCGCGAGCAGGTCGGCGTGGCGGCCGCGCTCGGTGGCGCGCCCCTCCTCGAGGAGGACGACCTCGTCGGCGTGGTGCAGCAGCAGCGGCGACGCGGTCATGACGATCGTCGTGCGGCCGGCGCGGTGCGGTCCGAGCCGTTCGGCGATGCGCGCCTCGGTGTGGGCGTCGACGGCCGACGTCGGCTCGACGAGGACGAGGACCTCGGGGTCGGCGGCGAGCGCCCGCATGAGGACGAGGCGCTGGCGCTGGCCACCGGACAGACCGCGTCCACGCTCCTCCAGCTCGCCCTGCCAGCCGCCGGGCAGCGCGTCGAAGACGTCCTCGGCCGACGCGGTGTGCAGGGCACGCTCGGCCTCGTCGCGCGTGAGGCGTCCGAGCGGGTCGACGACGCGGCGCAGCGTGCCGGCGAAGACCTGCGGCGCCGTGTCACTGACGAGGATGGTGTCGCGGACGTCGTCGAGCTCGACCCGCGAGAGGTCGACGCCGCCGACGGTGACGCCCCACGGACGCCGGGCCTGTTCCTCGTCGCGGCGCGCCTGCTCCTCCCGTGCCCGCGTGCGGGCGGAGCGCTCGCGTCGGGCCGCGCGACCCTTGAGGTCCTCGGGGATCTCGTCGCTGACGAGCGCGCCCTCGTCGCGGGGCAGGTACCGACCGATGCGGTCGGCCAGCGCGGCCGAGTCGTCGGGCACGGCGCTCACCACCATGGTCAGGCGGCCGGGCTCGAACGTGGCACCGGACCGCTCGTCGACGATGGCGGCGCGGTGCGGCAGGGGCTGCGGGTCGTCGGGGTGGACCCACGGCGGGCGCTGGGCGAGCACGGCGACGGCCTTGCGTGCCGAGACGACCGAGCGCGTCCACTTCTGGGCGAACTCGACGAACGTGCGCATCGGCTGGATGAGGAACAGGCCGTAGCCGAGGAAGCTGACGAGCTGGCCCACGGTGAGGCGTCCCTGGGCGACCTCGCGCGTGCCGACCCACATGAGGGCCACGACGAAGCCGCCCGACAGGAGCACGCCGACGGACTCGACGGCGGCCAGCCAGCGGCCGGCCGCGACCCCGGAGCGCCGGACCCGCTGCGACTGGGCCGCGTAGTTGCCACCGAAGGTGTCCTCGCCGCCGATGCCGCGCAGGATCCTCAGGCCGGCGACGATGTCGGTGGCCATCGAGGTCAGCTCGGAGTTGCGGGACCGCTCGACACCCTGCCAGCGCTGCATCGGCCGCAGCAACGGCGAGCCCAGCACGACGAGCAGCGGCGCCGACACGAGGACGAGGACCCCCATGCGCACCGACGTCGTGAGGACGATGCCGGCCACGACGAGGTAGGCCGCCAGCTGCGAGAACGCCCGGGTCGAGATCTCCATGAGCGCCCCGAACTGGTCGCCGTCGCTGCCGGAGACCGACAGGACCTCGCCGGTGGGCGTACGACGGGTCAGGACGTGGCCCAGCTGGAGCGCCTTGCGGGTGACGAGCTTCGTCGTGCCGTAGAGGGCGATGAGCCACTCGCGGACGATGATCGTGTGGTAGACGACGCCGCTGCTCGCACCGACGACGGTGACGGCCGCCAGCGCGAGCACCCACCGCAGCGTCGTGCTGCCGTCGCCGGCGACGATGCCGGTGTCGATGGCGCGCCCGACCATCCACGGGCCGACGGTCTGGGGCACCATCCACACGAGGGCGGCGGTGAGGCCGGCGAGGAAGAGCACGCCGTTCTGCCGCACCATCCACCGCAGGAGGCGGCGCGGGCTGCGGGTGTCGGGCTCGGCGGCACCGCGCTCGGTGTAGGCGCGGGTGTGGGGCGGGAAGTCTCGCATGGCCCGTCCACCCTAGGCCGGACGACCGACACCGCCCCACCGGTTTTCCGGGTGCACCGGCGGCTGCCGGCGGGGCGGTGTCGGGTCAGCTCACGGCGTCGGGTCCAGCAGCATCGACGAGCGGATGTCGCTGTTGCCGAAGGTGGCCGGGCAGTCCCGGATGACGTTCGGGCGCGGAGCGGCCGGGTTGGTGTAGAGCGCCGCGCGATAGGCGTCGATCGCCGGGCAGTCGGCGGCGTCGCGGGTGTCGTTCCACACCGCCACCACGCCGGTGCGCGAGGCCGCGGCGTAGACGTAGTCGCCGAGGAACTCGTCGGTCAGGGCGTTGGCCGACGAGCCGCGCGGGTCACCGACCACACCGCGGTGCAGCTCCGCCCAGCCGGCCAGCGCACCGCCCGCCGCGACGTCCGTGTGCCACACCGCCCCGACGAGCCCGCGTGGCGACGTCGTGTCGTTGCGGTAGGGCGTCGTGAACGCGTTGTACACGACGTAGACGTCCGTGCCGTTCGGGGAGATCGCCGGTGCCGAGTAGAACGGCCGGTCGCCCGAGGTGATGGCCACGGCCGTCGGACCGGTCCACGACGTGCCACCGGTGCGGGACGTCGCGACCATGAGACGCTCGTGGTTCAGGCCGTTCTTGCCGTCGACCCAGGTCATGACGATCTGGTTCGTCGCGCCCGTCCCGGTGGGGGCGCCGTTGGCGATGTCGACGCTGGGCGCGGGCGCCAGGTCGACGCGAGCACCGCCGAGGCCGTCCATGACCGGGCGACCCTGGACCGGGTCGAAGACGCCGGGCTTCACGACGCTGGCGATGAGCCTCGGGCCGGTGAAGTGCACGCCGCCGTCGGTCGAGCGGTACATCATCTCCCAGCTGATGCCCCTCCGGACGCCGACGCCGAAGACGTAGACGACGCCGTGGCTGTCGGTGCGGACCGTGCAGCCGTCGGGCTGGCCGCTGATGCCGTTGTTGGTGGCCGGGCCGACCTGCCTCGAGGTCCACGTCACGCCGCCGTCGGTCGACCGCCCGATGATGAGCGGCGTCGGGAGCGCGCGCCCCTTCTCCTGGCTGCGGAAGGAGGCCCAGCACAGGTACGTGGTGCCGAAGTGGGGGCTGCTCGCCGCGTTGTCGGACCAGATCTGCTCCTTGTCCGAGAACGTCGTCGAGGACTGCTTCGACACGAGCACCGGAGCGGACCACGCCGCGTTGTGCCCTGCCGTCGCGCCGGCGATGTCGTCGGTGTGGGAGACCGCGATCGCCTCGAAGCCCTTGAACGTCTGGTCCTGCCTGGTCGCGCCGATGTTCGCCGTCAGGTTGGCGTAGTAGAGGCGCGAGCCGTTGGCCCACGAGAATCGGCCGGATCTGTCAGGACGCGGTCCGAACGCCAGCCCGGGGTCGCCGTCGGAGGAGAGGCCGGCCTCGTAGTACCGGGGCAGCGTCCCGATAGGGCCGACGTGCGTCTGGCACGGTGCCGGGCCGAGGCAGTCGCGGGCCGTCAACCCGGTGTAGGTCGGCTGCGTCCAGGACGCGCCACCGGTCGAGGAGAAGTAGATGCCGGACAGTCCGACACCGGCGGTGAAGGGACACGTGGTGGGGTCGCCCGCGGCACACGACTCGAGGTCGATCTCGTCGTTGGAGCCCGCGGCCACGACCGAGGGCGCGTGCGCGTCGATGGCGACTGCCGGTTCGTTCTGCTTGTTCTGCGAGAAGGGTGTCACCGGGCTGCCGTTCGTCACGAGGACGTCCGACGGCGCGGCGACCGCCACTGCGGCACCCGCGAGGGCGGTGGCCAGGGATGCCAGGGCAGCGGTCACGATGCGTGGTCGACGCATGACTGCTCCGTTCGGTGGTCGGAAAGATGGACGGTCGTCAGCGTCGGCGCCCGATGGCGGCCACCTCCAAGAGTGCTCCCGGCCGGACGTGTCGACAAGACGTCCGAGCGGCGAAGTCCGAGGGGTCAGGTGGTGGCCTCACCCGCCAGCGTCGCGAGGGCCGCGAGGGCCTGGGTGAAGCACTGCTCCGGCGGCGTCACGAGGCCCGCGCCGACCTGGCCCGTGCCCGCGACGCGTCCGGCCATGCCGGTGTTGATCTGCGGCAGGATCCCGGTGCGCGCCACGGCGGCGACGTCGATGCCTGTCGGGGTGCCGCGGAACTCGAGGATCGGCACCTGGAAGGCCTGGTGCTCGCCGACGGTGATCTCGTACATCGTCTGGGTGGCCCGCAGCGCGAACGGCACGTCGCCGCCGACGAACCTGACGATGGCCGGCGCTGCCGCCATGGCGAACCCGCCGATGCCGGCCGTCTCGGTGATCGCGGAGTCGCCGATGTCGGGGTTGGCGTCAGCCGGCCCGTAGGCGCCGAGGAACAGCCCCTCCGGTGTGTTGGCCGGGCCCGTGAACCAGGCGTCGCCCGTGCCGGAGACGCGGATACCGAAGTCGGTCCCGTTGCGTGCCATGGTCGTCACGACGCTCGAGCCCGGGATGCCATGTGCGGCAAGGGTGCTCAACTTGCATGCCGGCATCCCGAGGTTTAGGAAGAAGTGCTCGTTGGCCCCGGAGAAGCGCACCGCCTCGGCGATGTCGGTCGACGACGCGTCGGCCGTGATCATCGTCGGCAGCAGCTCGCGCAGGAGCATGAGGGAGCCGGCACGGTTGCGGTTGTGCCCCTCGTCGCCCATCTGGAGCATCTGCGCGATGACCGCCTTCACGTCGACCGGCCCGGAGGCGTCGACCCGGGCGCGCACGGCCTGCCGGAGGATCGGTCCGAGCACCGAGCTCATCCAGTGCAGCCGGTCGATGACCTCGGGCCCGTAGGCGCCGTAGCGCAGCACCTTGCCGAGGCCCTCGTTGAGGGAGCACCACGACGTGTTGCCGTGGACGTCGTCGCGCAGCTCGTAGAGCCACATCGACGGGCTCACGACCCCGGCCATCGGCCCGACGGCGTCGCGGTGGTGGCACGGCTCGAGCGTGATGCCATCGCCCTTCTCTAGCCTGGCCTCCGCCTCCTCCGCGGTGTCGGCCAACCCCTCGAAGAGCATCGCGCCGATGAGCGCACCCCTGAGCGGCCCGGACGCGCGGGCGAACTCGATCGGCGGCCCGGCGTGCAAAAAGGTGCCCGGCTCGAGGCCGAGCGCGTCCGACGCCGTTCGGACGTCGACGAGGTCGGCGCCCGCGGCGACCATGCGGCGCAGCGCCTCGGCGTTGGCGGCGTCGCGACGCGGGTCGGCGAGGACCGATGCCAGATGACCCTCCGTGCCGGGCATGGGCGGTTGCCACGCCACCTCGGACACCCGGACCGCCTGGGCCCGCAACGACTCGGCGAGCAGCGGGATGCCGGCGGTCGCCACGGTGACGTCGGACTCGAGGAGCCCGCTCAGCGGAGGGGCTCCGTCGACCGAGGCACCCTCCGGCCCGGCTGCTGCGGGAACCCTCGCGCGGTCCGTGGGCGTGGAGAGTGCGGGCGCCTGGCGGCCGAGGAGGCGGACGGCCTCGCGGGCGGCGGCGGCGTTGGACAGCAGGACGGTGGCACCCGCCTCGACGAGCGCCGCGACGGACGCCTCGAGGTCCTGCGGGTCCGACGCGGTGCCGGTCACCGACACGACGACGGGCAGGGTACGTCCGGCCTCCGCCGCGGTGGTGCGTGCGGCCCGCACCGCGTCGGCCAGCTCGGGGGCGGGGTCGGCATGGGCGCCGTGGCCCAGGACGAGGTCGAGGAGCAGGACCCCGCACGTCGGGTCCACGGCCTCGGTGGCGATGCGCTGCAGCCGCAGCGACGGGTCGATCATCGGGTGGGCCCGGCCGCGCGTCAGCGTGTCGTCACCGAAGTCGACGACGACGTGGCCGGGGTCGCGCAGGTCGGGCCCGAGGGCGAGGTCCGGGCGCAGGGGGATGTTGGACCGGATGTCGCCGAGCGACGCAGCGGCCACGAGCATCGCCTCGTCGGCCAGCGTGCCCCCGCAGAACAGGCCGCGCAGCGAGGGTCCGGTGGCCTGCTCGCTCGACGAGGCCCCCTGCCACACCGGCCATCGCGGCAGCACGGGTGGCACGGGTGGCACGGACGAGGCACCACCGGCGGCCGTGACCACGGCCTCGACCGACGCCGTGAGGTCCTCGCGCCCCTGCCCCAGCGTCGCCCAGTGCACCGGCTTGCCCAGACCCGCCGCGAAGGCCTCCAGGTCGGCGAGCACCTCGGGGTCCGGCGGTTTCGAGACGACGACGACGCGGTCGGTGGTCGGGTCCGCGGCGAGCGCGGCGAGCGCCTGGCGCGTCGAGCGGCCGCCCACCGCGGCCGACAGGTCACGGCCGCCGACACCGAGGCAGTGGCTGACGCCGACACCGGCCGCGTCGAGGAGGCACATGACCTGCTGCGCGCCGGTGCCCGATGCCGCGACGAGCCCCACCGGACCGGGCCGCACGACGTTGGCGAAGCCGAGGGCGACTCCACCGACGACCGCGGTGCCGCAGTCCGGACCCATGACGAGCACGCCCGCCTCGGCGGCGGCGTCCTTGAGCCGCACCTCGTCGGCCACCGGCACGTTGTCGGAGAACACCATGACCGAGACACCGGCGCGGACCGCGTCGAAGGCCTCGACCGCCGCGTTCGGCCCGGGGACCGAGACGAGGGCCAGGCCGGCGCCGGAGGCGGTGATGGCACCGCCGAGCGTGCGGCTCGGGGGCGCCTCACCGAACCCGCCACCGGAGGGCACCGGACGGAGCCCGGCCAGGGCCTCGTCGACGGCGACGCGGGCCGCCGCCACGGCCTCGTCGCTGCCGCGGACGGCGACGACGAGGTCGTTGGGCGACGCGTCGGGCACCTCGAAACCCATGGCGCGGATGACCTCGAGGTTGAGGTCGGTGGCCATCGCCACCTGGGCGGCCTCGACACCGGGTGTGGCCGCGACCGTGCGCGACACCTGCATGAGGCTGACGGAGTCGTGGTAGGCGCCGGTCCTCAGCTCGACGTGGTCAGGCACTGCGGGGTCCCTTCTCGGTGTTGGATTCCCGGTGGTCGGCATCCGACCTGCCCTGCGAGACAGGCGGGGCAGCTGCATCGAGGGCGAGCAGCGCTCCGGCGAGGCCGGAGACGAGGTCGTGCCCCGACGAGTGCCCGATGGCCAGGACCGGCGCGAGGCAGTCCGCCACCGCGGCAACGGCCCCCGGCGCCGTGGCCCCGCCTGAGCCACCGTGCAGGGCCGACACCAGCCGCACGACCTCCGGCACCGCATAGCCGTCACCCGCCGCGACGAGCAGCGCGGCGGACAGGCTCGTCGTGCGACCCAGGTCCTGTCGGACGGCGGTGCGCAGGGCCGACAGGGCGCGCCCGGCGCCGACGCCTCCGTCACGAGCGCCGGTGGCCGAGCCGGCGGCCACGAGGGCGAGCAGCGCACCGCACAGCGCATCGTCCCCGCTCGGCGTCAGCCCGCGGCCCGCGCCGACGAGCCCGCGGACCCCGGCACCGACCGGGCGTCCGGCGAGCGCGTCGGCCACGACCTCGTGGACGAGCTGGCCGAGGACGCCCGGCTCCGGCAGCGACGCGGCCGCCCCGGCACGTGGCATCCCCGGCCGCACGCGCGCGGGCCGGGCGAGCCGGGACGCCACGATCTCGACGTCGGCCAGCAGCACGCGTCCGCCACCCACGAGCACCGCGTCACCCGGCACGACGCCCCACCGCACGCGCCCCGACGGGTCGGCGAGCCTGAGCCCGACGGGCAGGAACAGGGCGTCCGGGGTCAGCACGGCCAGGACCTCCTCGTGCGCGCCGACCCCGACGTAGAGGCAGGTGGGGAAGGCCGCGAGCACCGGGCACGGGCGCACCGCCCGGGCCACCGCGCCGGCCACGAGCGGCGACACCGAGGCGGGCACGAGCACGTCGGACGCGTCCGTCACCGCCACCTCCGACCCATCGCCGAGGCGACCGGGCGACGCGTCCGCAGCCATCGGCCCGCCGACCGCGAGGGCCTGCCGGCGCCGGGCCGCACCGTCACCGGTCGCGAACCTGACCGCGACGCTACCGAGGCTGGGTAGGGTGCGCTCATGGTGAAAGTTGCCAACGATCCGGCCCTGCGCGACGGTGACTTGCCAGCGCCCGCAGGGTCGCGGGTCGCCGGCGACATCGAGGTGTCCGGCATCTCGCTGCGCCTCATCGCCGGCCTCGCCGCCGGCGTCAACGGGACCGTGCACGCCTCCGGGCCCCTGCTCGACGGGTCGGTCGACAGCACGACGCCGTTGCGCGCCGCACTCCAGGCCGCCGCCCTGGGGGACGCGCTGACGCACCAGCTGGTGCTGGCCGATGCCGCCGCTCTCGCCGAGTGGACGACGGCGTCCGCCTCGGCGCACACCCCGACCCAGACCTCCGCCCACACCTCCACGCGCACCTCCACCCCCGGCGTGACCGAGGCCGTGCACGTCCTCGCCGCGGCGGGCGCGGCCGCCCTCGTGCTGTCCGGCGTCGACGCCCCGGCGTCCGTCGCCCTCCACGAAGCCGCCCGACGCGTCGGCCTGGCCGTCATCGACGTGCCGCTCGAGGCGGTCGCGACGTTCACGACCGAGGTGCTGAGCGCGATCCTGGCCCACCAGACCGCGACCCTGCGGCGGCTGGAGGACGCCGACCGCGCCCTCGTCCAGATCGTCCTGGCGGGAGGCTCGCTCACCGACCTCTGCCAGCAGGTCGTCGGGTTCCTCGACGGCGCGGCCATGGTGACCACGACCGACGGACGCGTCATCGCCAGGGCGGGATCGCAGCGCGAGCTCGAGCACGCCGAGTCGCTCGACTGCTTCGACCGCACCGGGCGGCTGCTCACCGAGGCCGAGCCGATGGGTCCCCGGCCGGAGGGCCCCGGCGCCGACCGCGCCGCCGTGCGCATCGTCGCCGGGCACCTCGACCACGGCGTGCTCGTCGCCTTCTGCAGCCACCGGCACCTGACCGCCGACGACGTCCGGCTGCTCGAGCGTGCGGCGACGGTCGCGGCCCTGGCCATCACGAAGGACCAGGCGGTCTCGGCGGTCGAGGGCAAGTACCGCGCCGAGTTCCTCCGCGACGCCCTCGCCGGGCGCGCGGGCAGCCCCGCCGACGCGGTCGCGCACGCGGCCTCGCTCGGGTGGGACATCGACCGGCCGCTCGTCGTCGTCGTCGCGGAGACCGACGAGGACGACGACCGCACGACGCGCGACCCGGAGGAGGTGCGCTTCCTCCAGCAGCGCTTCGCCCGGGCGTGGACGCACGCGGTCGCGGTCCGCGACCCGTGCACCCCGGTCATGGGGTTCAGCCGCGAGGTGGTGACGCTGATGCCGGTGCCGGCCTCGGCCGACACCGACCGCGTCATGCGCCTCGTCGGCGACCTCGTGCGCGTCGTCCGGGGCGACGGCGGTGGCGGACGCCGCAGCTTCTCCGCCGGCGTCTCACGGCCGATCACGTCGGCGGCCGGCCTGGCCCAGGCCTACGAGGAGGCGCTGTCGGCGGTGACCGTCGGCCGGCAGATGCACGGCGACGGCGCCCTCGCGCACGTCGACGGCCTCGGCATCTACCGGCTGCTCGCGCTCGTGCCCGACGGCACCGACCTGCGGCGGTTCGTCCACGAGTCGCTGCGCGAGCTGGCCACCGACGACTCGGCCGAGAACGCCGGCCTGCGCGAGACGCTCCGCGTGCTGCTCGACACCAACCTCAACGTCGCCGAGACCGCGCGGATCCTCTTCTTCCACTACAACACCCTGCGGTACCGCATCGGCAAGCTCGAGAAGATGCTCGGACCGTTCACCACGGATCCCGACCTGCGCCTCACCCTCGCCCTCGCCCTGAAGATCCACGCGATGCGCGGCATCTGACGACCCGCCCACATCCCCACCGAGCGACGCCACCGCCCGGGGCGTCATCCGGGCCGGGACGTCACGAACTGCCAGACGGGCTCCCCCGGCGTGTATCACCTTTTGACGAACGGGACCGCCCCGCGGCGGAGTAGGTTTCGCCCATCCGCGGGGTCGGACTTCGGTGTCGCGGCCCACTCATCGCGCAGGGCGCGGCAGGACGCGTCAAGAGGAGTCGGCATGGCTTTGGGCTGGAAACTGCACGGCGACGGCAAGACGATGGGTCCCGATGACGTCGTCGCCCCGGACGAGCGGCTCTCGTGGGGCAAGACCGTGGGCCTCGGCGCGCAGCACGTCGTGGCGATGTTCGGCGCGACGTTCGTCTTCCCGCTGATCATGGGCCTCAACGCACAGCTCGCGATCATGATGAGCGGCATCGCGACGATCTGCTTCCTGCTCATCGTCAACGGCAAGGTGCCGAGCTACCTCGGCACGTCGGCCAGCTTCGTCGGCGCCGTGGCGGCCATCCGGGCCCAGGGCGGCACCTCGCAGCAGGTCACCGGCGCCATCCTCGTGGCCGGCGTCGTCCTGGCGATCGTCGGGGTGCTCATCCACTTCCTCGGCTCGTCGGTGCTGCACCGGGTGCTCCCGCCGGTGGTCACCGGTGCGGTCGTCATGCTCATCGGCTTCAACCTCGCTCCGGTGGTCGCCACGGTCTACTGGCCGCAGGACCAGTGGGTGGCCTTGCTCGTCATGGCCTTCACCATCGTCTGCGCGGTGGCCTTCAAGGGCTTCATCTCGCGCATCGCGGTGTTCCTCGCGCTCGTCTTCGGCTACGTCATCTCCTGGCTCTTCGACCGGATCTTCGGTCAGATCACGGCCCCTGACGGCGCCGGGAAGGTCTCGACGCACTTCCGCACGAACTTCGACACCATCGCCAGCTCGCAGTGGTTCGGCCTGCCGCCGACGACCGGTACGCCCGGCCCGGACGGTAAGGCCATGGTCGGCATCCACGCGCCGTCGTTCTCGGTCGCGGCGATCCTCCTCGTCCTGCCGGCCGTCATCGCCCTCATCGCCGAGAACACCGGTCACGTCAAGGCGGTCGCCGAGATGACGAAGACCGACCTCGACCCGTACATGGGCCGGGCCATCGCCGCCGACGGCATCGGCACGGCGATCGCGAGCTCGGTCGGCGGTTCGCCGACCACGACGTACGCCGAGAACATCGGCGTCATGGCGGCGACCCGCGTCTACTCGACGGCGGCGTACTACGTCGCCGCCGCCGTGGCCATCATCTTCGGCCTTTCACCGAAGTTCGGGGCACTCGTGTCCTCGGTCCCCGGTGGCGTCCTCGGCGGCATCACCGTGGTGCTCTACGGCATGATCGGCCTGCTCGGCGCGAAGATCTGGAAGGAGAACGGCGTCGACTTCGGCAACCCGATCAACCTCGTCCCGGTGGCCGCCGGCATCGTCATCGGCATCGGCAACGTCTCGCTGAAGTTCACGGAGAGCTTCACGCTGGGCGGCATCGCGCTCGGCACCATCGTCGCCGTGGTCGCCTTCCACGTCGCGCGTGCCATGGCGCCGGCCGACCTGCGGGCCAGGGCGGACGAACCGGGCGGGACGATGATCTCCCTCGGCGAGCGCGAGGGTGACTACGGCGACGCCGACGGCGTCGACGACCTCTACCAGGACGCGCCGGACCGCCCCGACCGTCGACGCTGAGGCGTCCCGCCGCTCGGCAGGACCCGCGTGGCCCCCGACGTCGTCGGGGGCCACTCCCCTTCCCGGCACGAGCGGCCCCCTGGATGCGCCCCACGCACGTCCTTCGGCAGAACGTGCCAAAACCGGCGGCGCACCGAGGCACCGCGAATCTCTGGCCCCACCCGTCGTCGAGAGGCAGGATCGGTTCGGTGAAGCCCGCACCCTTCGTGCACCACGCACCGCGCACCGTCGACGAGGCCGTCGCCGTGCTCGCGCGGGTCGGCCACGACGGCAAGGTCCTCGCCGGCGGGCAGAGCCTCGTGCCTCTGCTCAACATGCGCCTCGCCTCCCCCGCACACCTCGTCGACGTCAACGGCGTCGAGGGGCTGGACGGCATCGAGGTGCTGCCGGAGGCCGTCCGCGTCGGTGCGCTGGTGCGCCACCGCGGCCTCGAGCGGTCCACCGCGGCAGCAGCCGTGCTGCCGCTGCTGCGCCAGGCGGTCGTCAACGTCGCCCACCCGGCCATCCGCAACCGCGGGACCACGGTCGGCTCTCTCGCGCACGCCGACCCGGCCGGCGAGATGCCCTCGGTGCTGGCCCTGACCGACGGCGTCATCGAGGTGGTCGGACCGGGCGGGACGCGCGAGATCGCCTGGGACTCCTTCTTCCTCGGCCCGCTCGAGACCTCCCTCGCGCACGACGAGCTCGCCGTCGCAGCGCGGTTCGGGCGGCTCCCCGAGGGGACGCGTACCGCGTTCGCCGAGTCGGCACGACGGCACGGCGACTACGCCGTGGCCGGCGTCGGTGTCGCGGTGACGCTGACGGACGGCACAGTCGCGTCGGCGCGCGCGTCGTTCGTCTCGGTGACACCGGTCCCGTCGGTCCTCGACCTCTCGGAGGTCATCGGTGGGCTCGAGCCCGGTACCGACGCGTGGGCGGCCGGCCTCGAGGCGTCCGCCGAGGCTGTCCGCCAGCACGTCGACCCCGACGGCGACATCCACGCCACCGCCGAGTACCGGCGGATGCTCGCGGCCGAGCTGACCCGCCGCACCCTGACCACCGCCGTGAGCGAGGAGACCGGCCGATGACCGATCCCACCAGCGCGTCCGCGGGTGAGCGGCTGCACGACGTCACGGTCGTGGTCAACGGGGTGCGACGCACGGCGTCGGTGCCGGCGCGACGCCTCCTGTCCGACTTCCTTCGGCACGACCTTCGCCTGACCGGCACGCACGTCGGCTGCGAGCACGGCGTGTGCGGCGCCTGCACCGTGCTCGTCGACGGCGAACCGATGCGCTCGTGCCTGATGTTCGCCGTCACCGCGCAGGCCCACGCGGTGACCACGGTCGAGGGCCTGTGCGAGGCCCCCGACGCCCGACCCGCCCCCACCGGGGAGCCGATGAACCCGGTGCAGCAGGCCTTCGCCGAGTGCCACGGCCTGCAGTGCGGGTTCTGCACGCCCGGCTTCCTGACGACCATCACCGCGTACCTCGAGGAGAACCTCGCGCCGACGAGCGAGCAGGCGCGAGAGGCGATCTCGGGCAACCTGTGTCGCTGCACCGGCTACCAGAACATCGTCAGGAGCGTGCTTCGGGCCGCCGAGATCAAGGCCGAGCGCACCGCGGAGGACGCGGCCCGGCCGGACGCCGAGGGGGTCGCGCACACATGACGACGCAGATGTTCGGGGCCCCGGTGCGCCGCAAGGAGGACCCGCGCCTCCTCACCGGTGGCGGCCGCTACCTCGACGACCTGGGCCACGACGCCCTCGCGGCGGCGTTCGTCCGCAGCCCCTACGCCCACGCGCGGGTGCTCGACGTCGACGCGTCGGACGCCGTCGACATCGACGGCCTCGTCGGCATCTACACGTGGGAGGACCTGCCCGGACGCGTCGCCGAGCCGCTGCCGCTGCTCATCCCGCACCCGACGCTGACCCATGGGCGCACCGGTCATGCGCTCGCCCGCGACGAGGTCAACCACGTCGGCGAGCCGGTCGTCATGGTCGTGGCCACCGACCGGTACCTCGCCGAGGACGCGTGCGCACGCATCCGTGTGGGCTACGAGCAGCGTCCGGCCGTCGTCGGCATCGAGAACGCCCGCGACGGCGACCTGCTCGTGCACGACGACGTGCCCGGCAACGTGGCAGCGAACATGCTGCAGACCGTGGGCGACGTCGACGCCGCCATGGCGGCGTCGCCGCACCGGCTGACCCTCGACCTCGACATCGAGCGCAGCGCGTGCACGCCGATGGAGGGCAAGGGCGTCTACGCGCGCTGGGACGACGAGAAGGGCGAGCTGCGGATGTACTCCTCGACCCAGACGTCGACCGGTGTGCGCGCCGCGGTGGCCGCCAAGCTCGACCTGCCCCTGGCCAAGGTCGAGTGCATCGCGCCCGACGTGGGCGGCGGGTTCGGCGTCAAGATCGTCCACCCCTGGCCCGAAGAGGTCCTCGTCCCCTGGGCCGCGCGGCTGCTGAACCGGCCGGTCAAGTGGACCGAGGACCGCCGCGAGCACTTCGTCGGGGCGGCGCACGAGCGCGGCCAGGTGCAGCGCGTCGAGGTCGGGTTCGACGACGCCGGAACGCTGCTCGCCCTCGACGTCAAGATCTGGCACGACAACGGCGCCTACACCCCGTACGGGATCATCGTCCCGATCATCACCTCCACCCAGCTGCTCGGGCCCTACAAGCCCGGCGCCTACCGCGTCGAGTTCTGGTCGCTCTACACCAACACCGTGATGGTCACGCCGTACCGCGGGGCGGGGCGCCCGCAGGGCTGCTTCGCGATGGAGCGCACGATGGATGCCATCGCCGACGAGCTCGGCCTCGACCGCGCGGAGGTGCGCTCGCGCAACTTCATCCTCCCCGAGGAGATGCCCTACGACCACGGCCTGCTCTTCCAGGACGGCCGGCCGCTCAAGTACGACTCCGGCGACTTCCCGGCGAGCCTGGCCGCGCTCAAGGCTCTCGTCGGCTGGGACGACTTCGCCGGCTACCGCGCACGGGCGCAGGCCGAGGGCCGCACGGTCGGGATCGGGATCGGCTGCTACGTGGAGGGCACCGGCGTCGGGCCCTACGAGGGCGGCCACATCCAGATCGAGACCAGCGGGCGGGTCAACGTCTCCACCGGCCTGACGTCGCAGGGGCAGGGCCACGAGACCGTCTTCGCGCAGATCGTCGCCGAGGAGCTCGGCGTGCGCCTCGAGGACGTCCACGTCACCACCGGTGACACCCGCCGGATGGCCTACGCGGTCGGCACGTTCGCGTCGCGCGCAGCCGTCATGAGCGGCAGCGCCATCGCCCTGGCCGCCCGCAACGTCCGCGCCAAGGCGCTGCGCATCGCGGCCGACGCGCTCGAGGTGTCGCCCGACGACCTCGAGATCGTCGAGGGCACCGTCCGGGTCAAGGGCGCGCCGGGCACGTCGATGTCGCTCGGCACCGTGTCCGTGCTGTCGAACCCGCTGCGCTACGCCTTCGACGAGGCGGCCAAGGCGGCGACCCAGTTCGCCGGCACCTTCCACCCCGACAAGCCGCCGGTCGCCGAGGACGACGAGCCCGGCCTCGAGGGCAAGGACTTCTACTCCCCGACGCAGGCGACGTTCGCCAACGGCATGCACGCGGCCGTCGTCGAGACCGACCCGGTCACCGCCGAGATCCGCATCCTGCGGTACTGCGTCGTCCACGACTGCGGCACGATGATCAACCCGATGATCGTCGAGGGCCAGGTGCACGGCGGCGTCGCGCAGGGTGTCGGCGGCGCGCTCTACGAGCGGATGGTCTACGACGAGTCGGGGCAGCTGCTCAACGCCTCCTTCATGGACTTCCTCGTCCCGTACGCGTCCGAGGTCCCGACCATCGAGACCGACCACCTCGAGACGCCCTCACCGCTCAACCCGCTCGGCCTCAAGGGTGCCGGAGAGGCGGGCTGCATCCCGGTCTCCGCCGTCATCGCCTCGGCCGTCGAGGACGCCGAGGGCTTCCCGATCCGCCGGATGCCGCTGTCCCCCAACGACCTCTGGGAGCTGCGCCGCCGGCACGCCGCCGGCGACCTCCCCTCCCTGCACCGTACGACCCGCACCGTCACCGACGCCGGCGCGCCCGCCAAGGAGCCGAACGCATGAAGATCTCCGGAGCCGCCACCCTCTCCGCGCCACCGCAGCAGGTGTGGGACGCCTTCCACGACCCGGCGGTCCTCGCCCGGTGCCTGCCCGGCTGCGACCGCCTCGTCGAGCTCGGTGCCGACCGCTACGCCATGACCGTCACGGCCGGCGTCGCCGCCATCCGCGGGACGTACGACGGCGAGGTCCGCCTCGACGACCCGGCCGCGCCCGACTCGTTCACGCTGCGCGCCAAGGGGGCCGGAGCCCCGGGTACCGTCGACGCCGACGTCGTCGTGCGTCTGGCCGCCTCGAGCACGGGCGGCACCGACCTCACCTACGACGCCGACGCGTCCGTCGGTGGCCCGATCGGCGGCGTCGGGCAGCGGATGCTCGCCGGCGTCGCCAAGAAGATGGCCGGCCAGTTCTTCAGCGCGGTCGACGCCGACCTGGCCGGTGGTCCCTCGTCCGCCGCCGAGGCGTCTGCCCCGGCTGGGGCGCCGGCGGGCCCGTCTCCCTCCCGGGTCATGGGCGGCAAGGAGTCATCGGCCGCCGCTCGCACGAGCGGCACCGGGGCCGTGTACGCGGGCCGGCCTGCGGCGTCCGGCGCACCCACGCGGAGGGCACCGAGCCGCGAGTTCGCGCTCGGCGCTCTGGCAGGGGGCGCGATCGCCATCGTCGGGGTCGTCGTGGGCTGGGCCATCGGGAGAGGATGAGACATGCGCGCGTTCACCGCCGCGGCCGTGCAGGTCGCCCCCGTCCCGGCACCGCTCCGCGCCGACACGATCCGCGCCAACGTCGAACACTGCGTCCAGATGACCCGACGGTGCGTCGAGGCCACCGGCGCCGAGCTCGTCGTGCTGCCCGAGACCGCCACCACGGGGTTCACCCCGGGCTGCTCGAAGGAGGAGCTGTGGGACCTCGTCGCCGAGATCCCCGGCCCCTTGACCGAGCCCGTCCAGGCCGTGGCCCGCGAGCTCGAGGTGCACGTGTGCCTCGGCACCTACGAGCGGGGCCGGGAGCGGGGCGTCGTCCACAACTCGTCGGTGCTCATCGACCCGGCCGGCGAGGTGCTCGGGGTCTACCGCAAGACGCACCCGTTCTGCTCCGAGATCGTCAGCGGCGGCGGCTGGGTGACGCCCGGCGACACCGTCACCGTCTGCGACACCGACCTCGGGCGCATCGGCATGATCATCTGCTTCGACGGCGACTACCCCGAGCTCTCGCGGATCCAGGCGGTGCAGGGGGCGGAGGTGATCTGCCGCCCGTCCGCCCTGCTGCGCTCGGCCGACATCTGGGACCTCACGTCGCGGGCCCGTGCCTACGACAACCACGTCTACGTCATCGGCGCCAACGCCGTCGGCACGGATCCGGCGGGCGTCCTCTACTTCGGCAACAGCCACGTCGTGACGCCGGTGGGCCACATCGTGGCCAAGGCCGCGACCCAGGAGGGCTGGGTGACCGCGCGCCTCGACCCGGCCGAGGCCCTCGCGTCGCTGACGCCGGGGTCGAACGTCGGGCAGTCCTTCGACCACCTGCGCGACCGCAACCTCGACCTGATCCGCAACCATCGCGACGACCTTGAGCGGCCGGCGGCGACGTCGTTCCCGCACGCCCCGATCCACCGCGGCGAGGCCGGCTGACGGCAGCGGTCCTCCCTGCGGTGGACCGTGGCGCGGGTCCTGCCGGGTCCGCCACGGACCGCTGTCGAGGGTTGCCGCCGGCACACCCTCCTGTTGGCAGCATGTGCCGACGCCCTCGCCCCCGCCCCCCGGTTGAATCCTGACCATGGCAGCAGGCACCCCCGAGTCCACGGTCTCCACGGTCTCCACGGCGCCCGGGCGACGCATCCGCATCGGCATCGACACGGGTGGGACCTTCACCGACGTCGTCGCCCTCGACGAGGACTCCGGCGAGGTCGTCACGACGAAGACACCCTCGACGCCGAGCGACCCGGCCGACGGGTTCATCACGGGTGTGCACAAGGTCCTCGGCCTGCTCGGTGCGACGGGGGCCGACGTCACGGCGGTCAGCCACGGCACGACGGTCGCCACCAACCAGCTGCTCGAGGGAAAGGTCGAGCGGCTCGGGTTCATCACCACCGCGGGCTACGAGTTCGTCCTGGAGATCGCGCGCCAGGCGGTTCCGGATGGGTACGGCAACTCCTACTTCTGGGTCAAGCCGCCGCGCATCGTCCCGGCCGACCTCGTGCGCACCGTGGGTGGCCGGATGAGCTTCGAGGGCAAGGAGATCCGGCCGTTTGACGAGGAGTCGGCCGTCCGTGCCGCACGGTTCTTCCAGGACCGCGGCATCTCGACCGTCGGCGTCTGCCTCCTGCACGCCTACGCCAACGACGACCACGAGCGCCGCATGCGCGACGTGCTCGCCGCCGAGCACCCCGACGCGGTGGTGTCGATCTCGAGCGAGGTGCTGCGCGAGTACCGCGAGTACGAGCGGTCGATGACGACGCTCGTCGACGCCGCGGTCAAGCCGCGGGTGTCGCGCTACGTCACGAACATCCACCGCCGCCTCGACGAGTTCACCGGCGCGGCCGGCCCCGACGGACCGGCCCGCGAGCGGATCCCCTTCTACATCATGAAGTCCAACGGCGGCGTGCTGTCGGCCGACGAGGTCGTCAACCAGCCGATCACGACCGTCCTGTCCGGCCCGGCGGCCGGCGCGCTCGGCGCGGGTCTCATCGCGAGCCGTGCCGGGTACGGCAAGGTGCTCACCTGCGACGGCGGCGGTACCTCGACCGACGTGTCGGTCGTGCTCGACGGCGAACCGGCCCTGACGACAGAGGGATTGGTGGGCGCGTACCCGAGCAAGATCCCGATGATCGACGTCGTCACGGTCGGCGCTGGCGGCGGCTCCATCGCGTGGGTCAGTCCCGAGGGCTCGCTCAAGGTCGGACCGCAGTCGGCCGGCGCCGACCCCGGACCGCTGTGCTACGCCAAGGGCGGCACCGAGCCGACGATCACCGACGCGCACGTCGTCCTCGGACGCATCCCGCCGCACCTGCTCGGCGGGGAGATCCCCCTGGACGTCGACGCCGCCCGGACCGGCCTCGAGGCCCTCGCCGAGCGCCTCGGGCTCGACGCCGACCGCTGCGCCACGGGCATCCTCGAGATCTCGGCGTGGAACCAGGCCAACGCGCTGCGGCAGGTCAGCGTCAAGCGCGGCCTCGACGTGCGCGACTTCATGCTCGCGACGTTCGGCGGGTCCGGCTCGCTGCTCGCCTGCCGCCTCGTCGACATCCTCGACCTCGCCGGCGTCGTCGTGCCGCAGAACCCCGGCAACGTGTCGGCGTTCGGGCTGCTCACCGTCGACGTGAGGAACGACTACGTCCAGACCTCGGTCGCCCGCCACGACGCCCTCGACCTCGCCGCCGTCCGCGGGACGTTCGACGAGCTCACCGCCCGGGCCGCGTCGGCGCTCGACGCAGAGGGCTTCGACCGAGCCGACCACAGGTACGCCCGCACCGTCGACCTGCGCTACTTCGGGCAGGCCTTCGAGGTGCGCGTCCCCGCCCCCGAGGGCGACGTGACCGCGGAGTGGGCCGACGCCGTCGCCGACGCCTTCCATGCCGGGCACCGCGCCCTCTACGGCTACGACTTCCGCGCGGACCCCCGCCAGCGCGTCGAGTGGGTCAACCTCCGCGTCACCGGCATCGGGCCCATCACCCGTCCAGAGCTGCGCGAGATCGGCTCCGCTGCAAGCGAACCGGCTGCCCTCGAGGTCCGGGCACGCACCGGGTCGCGTCCGGTGTGCTTCGACGCCGACACCGGCTACGTCCGGACCGACGTGTGGTGGCGCCCCGACCTGCGGGCCGGTGACGTGATCCGCGGACCGGCCGTCGTCGAGGAGTTCGGCTCGACCGTGCCCGTGCACCCGGGGTTCGCCGTCCGAGTCGACGCGTTCGGCAACCTCGTCATGACCAAGGAGGCCTGACATGTGCTTCTCCTGCCAGACCGCTCGGACCCGGCTCGCCCCCGCCGACGCCGCCGTCGGCGGCCGCTCCCCCTCCGGTTCCCCCACGGGCTCCCCCACCGACGCGTCACCGGCCCCGGTCAACGCCGCGGGGCTGCCCACGGCGTACGAGCACGGCAACCGGTTGACGCCGGAGGGCACGAGCGTCGACCCGGTCCTCGTCGAGATCGTCGAGGGCACGCTGGCCAGCGTCGAGCTGGAGGTCGAGACCGCGATCGCGCGCACCAGCCGCAGCCCGATGATCCGTGACGCCCACGACTTCCGCGCGGGTATCCACGACCGGCAGCTGCGCAAGCTGACCGGCCGCTCGTACAGCGCCCTCGTCCACCCGGTCGTCCGCGACTTCCCGATCGAGCAGATGAGCGAGGGCGACGTCTTCTTCCACAACGACGTGTACGAGTCCGAGGGCGGCATCGGCCACCTGCCCGACCTCTGCGTCACGGTCCCGGTCTTCTCCGGCGGCGAGGTCGTCGCGTTCGTCCAGGCGTTCGGCCACCACGACGACATCGGCGGGGCGGTCCCCGGGTCGATGCCGAGCAACGCGCGGACCGTGTTCGAGGAGGGCCTGTCCGTCCCGCCGATCAGGCTGTGGGACAAGGGCGTCCCCAACCAGGCAGCGCTGCGCATCATGACCCGGAACAGCCGGATGCCCGACAGCCTCGCCGCCGACCTCGACGCCGAGTGCTCGGCCTGCCTCATGGGCGCGCGCCGGCTGGCCGAGCTGTTCCAGCGGTACGGCCGCGACAGCATCGAGGCCGCGTTCGACGCCATCCTCGACAGGACGACCGAGACGTACCGCCGCGAGATCCTCGGCAAGATCCCCGACGGCACGTACGTCTGGGAGGACTACGCCGAGCACGACGGCGTCGACGAGCCGATGCTCCACACGCAGCGGATCACCCTGACGAAGGAGTCCACGGGCGGGCCCGGCCGCTCCGACCTCTACCCCGAAGGCGGCCCACGGCTCGTCATCGACTTCACCGGCACGGGTCCGCAGGCCAAGGGCCCGATCAACCACTGCGGCGACTACGTCGGCGGCAACTTCCTCAAGAAGTGGCTGGCGCCGATCCTGCGCAACCTCGCCGACACCCCCGAGCGGATGGCCGAGCTCGACGTCAACGAGGGCGTCGTGCCCCTCATCGAGATGCGCTTCCCCGACAAGGGGACGCTGCTGACGCCGATCTACCCGGCCCCCACGAACGCCCGCACCTTCGTCATCCTGCGCCTGCTCGGCGTCCTGGCCGGCGCGGTCGCCAAGGCCGTCGACGGCCGGATGCCGGCCGACCAGGAGACGATCCGCTACACCGGCGTGTACGGCAAGGACCGCGACGGCAACGACTACCTCATGCGCGAGGTGCTCGGCGGCGGCTCGGGCGGCCGCTACTACGCCGACGGCGAGGACACGATCCACGTCGTGCCCGACAGCCGCAACCTGCCCACCGAGTTCACCGAGAGCCGGTTCCCCTTCGTCGTGGAGCGGCTCGGCCTGGCGGTCGACTCGGGCGGCGCCGGCCGGCATCGCGGCGGCCTCGGCTACGAGAAGCACATCCGGATGCTCGAGGACGCGCACTTCATGTCCATCGCGGACCGCTCGATCCTCGCCTGCTGGGGGGTCAAGGGCGGCCGGGCCGGCCGGCCCTTCGAGGTGACGGTCGACCTCGGCGGCCCCGAGGAGCGCACCGTCGACGCCCTGGCCGACGCCGAGCCGGTCCGCGCCGGCCAGGTCATCCGCATCCGCACGACCGGTGGCGGCGGTTGGGGTGACCCGCTCGAGCGGCCGTACGACGAGGTCGAGCGCGACCTGCGCTGGGGCAAGGTCTCCTTCGAGGGCGCCCTGCGCGACTACGGGGTCGTCGCCTCCGGTGACCGCGACGATCCGGTCGTCGACGTCGCGGGGTCCGACGCCCTGCGCGAGCAGCGGCGCGCCGACCGCGGCGCGCAGCCGTTCTTCGACCGCGGACCCGGCTACGCGCGGCTCGCCGCGGGACGGTCCGCGGCCGACGTCGACTGGCTCTGACGCCGGCGTCCGTCGCCGGCGACCGTGCATCACCTAGTCGACGTCGCGCTCCTCGATCGTCTGGCGCACGGTACTCGTCGGCAGCGTCGAGCCGCCCGGGCGCTCCTCGCGCGTCACGATCCTCTTGCGGCGCGTGCCCTTGCTGCCGTGCCAGATGAGGCCCCCGCCGGCGATCATGAGGATGATCCCGACGACGGGCAGGTTGACGACCGACGTGTTCGCGCGGATGGCGAAGGTGAGGATCGCGCCGAGAACGGCGAGCAGGACTCCGACGCCCACGATGTGCGACCCCTTCCCACCGGGCCGGAGGGGCGGCCCGGTACTGCCCCTTTACCCGAAACTGTATCGCCGCTGACCCAGCCGTGGCACGGCCCACCCCGCGCGGTGGGAGGCGCCGGAGCGGTCCGCGACCGCCTCCTCGCACGGCACAGATGTGCCAATCCGCACGCGTGCCTCTGGCAGGACGTGCCAAGGCGTGCCCGGGCCCCCGCTCCTAGGCTCGCCGCATGGAGGAGCCGACGCCGCCCGAAGCCGCCGCGGCCGGCCCGGGCGACTCGGCCGGCGCCGCACGGCTGCGGGTCGTCGTCGCGCTCGGCGGGAACGCGATGACCGGGCCCGACGGCAGTGCCACGCCGCACGCCCAGCGTTCGGCCATCGCGGCAGCGATGGAGCACGTGGCCGACCTCGTGGCCCGCGGAGTCGAGGTCGTCATCACCCACGGCAACGGGCCGCAGGTCGGCAACCTCCTCGTCAAGAACGCGCTCGCGGCCCACGTCGTGCCGCCGGTCCCCCTCGACTGGTGCGGGGCGCAGACGCAGGGCACCATCGGCTTCACGGTCCTCGACACGCTCGAGGCCTCGCTCGCCGTCCGCGGCGTCGACCGGCCGGTCGCGGCGCTTGTCACCCGCACCCGCGTCGACGCCGGCGACCCGGGCTTCGCGCGCCCGACCAAGCCGGTCGGGCGCTACCTGCCACGTGAGCAGGCCCGGACGCTCATCGACCACGGCGAGACGTGGGAGGACCGTGGCGAGCGCGGCTGGCGGCGCGTCGTCGCCTCCCCCGAACCGCTCGAGGTGCTCGAGACCCCAGCGGTGGCCACGCTCCTCGACGCCGGCTACGTCGTCGTCGCGGCCGGTGGAGGCGGCATCCCCGTCGTGCGCGGCGGTGACGGCCGCGTCCGCGGCGTCGAGGCGGTCATCGACAAGGACCTCACGGCGGCGCTGCTCGCCCACGCCCTCGACGCGCAGGTCCTCGTCATCGCCACCGACGTCGACCACGCCGTCGCCGGCTGGGGCACGCGCGACGCCCGCCCCATCGGACGCGTCACGCCCGCGGAGCTCACCGCGTACGCCGAGGCCGGGCACTTCGCGTCCGGCTCGATGGGGCCGAAGGTCGAGGCCGCGCTGCGCTTCGTCCGCAGCGGCGGCCGCCGCTGCGTCATCACCGACCTCGCACGGATCACCGACGCCGTCGAGGGCCGGTTCGGAACCGTCGTCGAGAACCATTGAGAAGAAAGGTGATTCCCCGTGCCTGAAGCCATCGAGGTGCGCAAGGTGCCGATCCACTCCGTCGCGGACGCGTCCGAGCTCGCCGCGCTCATCGACGACGGCGTCATGGAGGCGAGCCGAGTCGTCGCCATCATCGGCAAGACCGAGGGCAACGGCGGCGTGAACGACTACACGCGCATCATCGCCGACCGGGCCTTCCGCGAGGTGCTCGTCGCCAAGGGCGCCCCGGCCGACCGGGTCAGGCAGGTCCCGATCGTGTGGTCCGGGGGCACCGACGGCGTCATCAGCCCGCACGCGACGATCTTCGCGACCGTCCCGGCCGAGCGGGCCGAGGCCTCCGACGACCTGCGGCTCACCGTCGGGTTCGCCATGAGCGAGCCGATCAAGCCGGAGGAGATCGGCTACGTCGCCATGGTGTCGAAGGTCGCCGACGCCGTGAAGGTCGCCATGGAGCGTGCCGGCATCACCGACCCCGCCGACGTCCACTACGTGCAGACGAAGACCCCGCTGCTCACCATCCACACGATCCGCGACGCCAAGGAGCGCGGCCACGGGGTCTGGACCGAGCACACCCACGAGTCGATGGACCTGTCCAACGGCACGACGGCCCTCGGCATCGCCGTGGCCCTCGGCGAGATCGAGATGCCGACCGACGCCGACGTCATGCACGACCGGTCGCTGTTCTCGTCCGTGGCCTCGTGCAGCTCGGGCGTCGAGCTGGACCAGGCACAGGTCGTCGTCGTCGGCAACGCGCGCGGTGTCGGTGGCCGGTACCGCATCGGGCACTCCGTCATGCAGGACGCCCTCGACGCCGACGGCATCTGGGCGGCGATCAAGGATGCCGGCCTCGACCTGCCCGAGCGCCCGCACTGGACCGACCTGCAGGGTCGCCTCGTCAACGTCTTCCTCAAGTGCGAGGTGAGCCAGGACGGCCAGGTGCACGGGCGCCGCAACGCGATGCTCGACGACTCCGACGTGCACTGGCACCGTCAGATCAAGTCGGCGGTCGGCGGCGTGACGGCGTCGGTCACCGGCGACCCCGCCGTGTTCGTGTCGGTGTCCGCCGCCCACCAGGGACCCGACGGCGGTGGCCCGGTCGCGGCGATCGTCGACCTCGGCGAGGACCCGCCCACCGGCTACCGCTGGACCCGCTGACCATCCGACGACGCAACACACCGAGCAGTCGCCAACCCGCGCGGGGTACTCCCGCGGCCGTTGGCGACTGCTCGGTGTGTTGCGGGTCGAAGGTCAGTGGGCGAAGTGGCGGGTGCCGGTGAAGTACATCGTCACGCCGGCGGCCTCGGCCGCCGCGACGACCTCCTCGTCGCGGATCGACCCGCCCGGCGCGACGACCGCGCGGACCCCGGCATCGAGCAGGATCTGCAGCCCGTCGGCGAAGGGGAAGAACGCGTCCGACGCCGCGACGGAGCCGCGCGCCCGCTCCTCGCCGGCGCGGCGCACCGCGAGGTAGCAGGAGTCGACGCGGTTGACCTGGCCCATCCCGACGCCGACCGCGGCGCCGTCCTTGGCGAGCAGGATCGCGTTCGACTTGACCGAGCGCACCGCCCGCCACGCGAACTGCAGGTCGGCCAGCGTCGCGGCATCGGCGGCCTCGCCCGACACGAGGCGCCAGTTCGCCGCGTCGTCGCCCCCGGTCACGGCGTCGTCGTCACCGCGCACGACCGCGTCGACCCTGTCGACGGTCTGCACGAGGAGGCCGCCGCTGATGGGCCGGGTCTCGATGGGGTCGGCGAAGCGCGCGAGGTCCGCCGGGAGGCGCAGGACCCGCAGGTTCTTCTTCGCCGTCAGGATCTCGAGCGCCTCGGGCTCGTAGTCCGGCGCGATGATGACCTCGGTGAAGACCGGCTTGGCGGCCGTGGCCATCGCCGCGGTCACGGTGCGGTTGGCCGCGATGATGCCGCCGTACGCACTGACCGGGTCCGTGGCGTGGGCCCGCTCGTAGGCCTGCTCGATGGTGGCGCCCACGGCGATGCCGCACGGGTTGGCGTGCTTGATGATCGCCACGGTCGGCTGGTCGCCCTGGTCGTGGGCGGCCCGCACTGCCGCGTCGGTGTCGACGTAGTTGTTGTACGACATCTCCTTGCCGTGCAGCTGCTCGGCCGACGCGACGCCGGGGCGCCAGTGGGTGTAGAGCGCCGCGCGCTGGTGCGGGTTCTCGCCGTAGCGCAGGGCGGCGTGGCGGTCGAAGGTCGCGCCGGTCCAGGCCGGGAAGCCGGTGCCGTCGGAGGTGTCGGCGTAGGCGTTGCCCATCCAGTTGGCGACCGCGTTGTCGTAGGAGGCCGTGTGCACGAACGCCTCGGCCGCGAGGCGCTTGCGCTGCTCGAGCGTGAAGCCACCGGCGTCGAGCGACTCCTGCACCGCGCCGTACAGGGCCGGGCTCGTGACGATGGCGACGCTCGGGTGGTTCTTGGCCGCGGCGCGCACCATCGAGGGGCCGCCGATGTCGATCTGCTCGATGCACTCGTCCGGCGTCGCGCCGGAGGCGACCGTCTCGCGGAACGGGTAGAGGTTGACGACGACCAGCTCGAACGCCTCGACGCCGAGGTCGGCCAGCTGCTCGAGGTGCTCGGGCTTGCGCGTGTCGGCGAGGATGCCGGCATGGACCTTCGGGTGCAGCGTCTTGACGCGGCCCTCGAGGCACTCCGGGAAGCCGGTCAGCTCCTCGACGGGCGTGACGGCGATGCCGAGCCCGGCGATGGTCCTGGCGGTCGAGCCGGTCGAGACGATGGACACCCCGGCCGCGTCGAGCGCTCGGGCGAGGTCCTCGAGACCGGTCTTGTCGTAGACGGAGATGAGAGCGCGCGAGATGGGGCGGCGGCCGTCGGACATCGATGCTCCTGGCGGTGGGTGGCGGTGTCGGTCAGCGGGAGCACCCAGGCGGGCGATGCTCCGACGGTCACTCCCTGGTGGTTCCCCACCTGCGCCAGTCGTGTACGGCCAGCGTAGCGGCCCCTGCGGCGCCGATGAAAATTCGGCGACCCGTGCGACTCGTGCGACCGGTGCGACCCGTGCGACCCGTGCGACCCGTGCGCCAGCTTGGACGCCGGAGGGTCACCGCCTCAGCCGATGCGGACCCGGCGCCCCTGCACCGTGAACCCGTTCCGTGCCATCCGCCCGACGACGTCGACGAGCATCGCGCGCTCCTGCACCTTGATCCGCTCGTGCAGCGTCTCCTCCGTGTCGCCGTCCTCGACCCCGACGACGCGCTGCTCGATGATCGGCCCGGTGTCGACGCCGGCGTCGACGACGTGGCACGTCGTGCCCGTCACCTTGACCCCGTAGGCCAGCGCGTCGCGGACGCCGTGGCCGCCGGGGAAGCTCGGCAGCAACGCCGGGTGCGTGTTGACGACGGTGACCGCGGCGAGGACATCGGGCCCCAGGATCCGCATGAACCCGGCGCTGACGGCGAACGCCGGGGACGCCTCGGCGATCCGGGCGGCGAGCGCGGCGTCCCAGGCCGCCCGGTCCGGGTGGTCACCCGGACGGACGAGAGCCGTCGGGACGCCTGCCCGCTCGGCCCGTTCGAGCCCGGCGCACGGCCGGTCGGCGAGGACCAGGGCCACCCGGACGCCGAGGGCAGGGTCGCGCGAGGCGTCGAGGAGCGCCTGAAGCAGCGTCCCGGAACCCGAGACGAGGACGACGACGTCGACCGGCCCGGTCGCGCGACCCTGTGGTGCGGGCGACCCGTCGGCGACGGGCTGGCTGGCGGAGGCCTCGGTCGTCACGGCCCGGAGTCTAGCGACGGCACACCCGTCCGCTCCCGACGCCCGGCGCCGGCAGACCGACCGGCGGAGCGCGACGACCGACCGGGCCCGTGCTGCTCCGGCCCCGGGCATGCGTGAGGATGGGACGCATGAGCCAGTCGCCCCGGGACCCGCAGCGCGAGGCCGAGATCGCCTACGCCCGCGAGAAGGCGCGCTACTCGCTGCCCGTCCCGCTCTTCGCGCTCGTCGGGATCGCCGGGATGTACCTGCCGCTGCCGCAGCGGTTCGTCGCCCTGCTGCCGCTCGTCATCGCGATGGTCCTGGCCGTGCGGCTGCTGCGCTTCCTGACGCCGCGGCCGGGTCGCGAGAAGGTCTGGGCCGCCGTCTCGCTCGCCGTGCTGACCCTGCCGGTCATCTCGCTGCTGCTGCAGGCCCTGATGTACGGACCGGTGAGCCGCTACGAGGAGTGCGTCGCCGGCGCCCAGACGTCGGTGGCGCGCGGACAGTGCGAGCAGCTCCGGGACGTGAGCCCGCTCGGGTTCATCTCCGGCTGACCCGCCCGGTGTCGGCCGGGTCGGTGTCCGTGTGAGTGCTCGTGCCGGTGTCCGCGTTCGTGGCGGTTCCGCCGCCAGCATCGGGACCCGCCGCCTCCGACTGACCTGCCTTCGACCGACCGGACGCGTCGGACGCGTCGGACGCGTCGGAGGCACCCGGGGCGCCCGAGGCATCCGAGCGCCGCTCGCGCACGAGCAGCCCGGCGAGCCACAGCAGGGCCCCGGCGAGGACCTCCGCAGCGAGGAAGCCGGCGAACGGCGCGAGCGGGACCCCCACGCGGGAGAGCCGGTCCACACCCACCGAGCCGTTGGCGAGCGCCGTCAGGGCCACGACGACGGCGACCGGAAGCAGGGACGCCACGACGGTCGCCGAAAGCCGGGCGCGGACGTTGCCGAAGAACTCGAGCTCCCGGTCGACGCGTCGGGCCTGGACCGCACCGACGGCCACGGGCACGAGGAGGACGAGGTACGTCGCCGCCGGGTAGTCGGCCGCGCGGGGCAGGGCGCCCAGGACCGGCACGAGCGGCAGGAGCCCCGGCTGCGCGGCGCCGGGCGTGACGCTCGAGCCGAGCGCGAGCTGGAAGCCCGGCCCGGCGAGGAAGCCCAGTGCCCACGTCGCCGCGTTGCCGAGCAGCGCGACCTGCGCCAGGCCCAGGACGACCGCGGCTCCCGCGTTGGCGCCGTACTCGGCCTGGACCGCCATCACCTCGCTCCAGGCCACGACGAGCCGCAGCACGACGAGCGCCGCGCCGACGGCGAGCAGCGTGCCGACACCGCGCCACCCGGAGCGCCACACCATCGGCAGCCACGTCGGGCCGCGTCGGAACCAGGCCTTGACGAACGCCGGCGCAGCCTCGTCGTCGGGACGCAGGAGCACGAACCCGAGGGCCGCGAGCGGCACAAGCAGCGAGCCGAGGACCGCCGCCGCGCCCGGAGTCGCGGGACCGCCGAGGGTGAACAGAGCGAAGACCGCCGAGCCGGCGCCGTAGCCGACGACGAACCCGGGTACGACACCCCAGCGTGCGACCTGGCTCCAGGCGTCGGTCCCGACGCGCAGCCGCTGGGTGCCGGCGAGGCGCCGCGCGAACCGGAAGGCGACGTGGACGAAGACGAGCAGGAGCAGCAGCGGCGTCACCGACAGGGTCACGCCCCCGGTCGTGCCGACCGACTGGCCCTGGCCGAGGAACCAGACGGCGCTGCCCACCGACACCGCCGAGAACCACCCGACGGAGCTTCTCCGGCGCCGCGACCCAGCCGACGAGGGCCGGCAGGCCGACGACCGACCAGGTGCCCACGGCGGCGAGCAGGCCGGCGCGCAGGGCCGCCGGGACGGCGGACGACGGGGTGGCGGTCGAGGCGGGCACGGAACTCACTCCTGACGGGCCGGCGTGCGGTCGCGTCCATCGTCGACGCTCGTCCCCGCCCGGGCGAGCCCCCACGCCGGACACTGCTGAACTCGGCCCAGCACGGATGAACTCGCACGGGCCGCACCCGGGCCCCGCTCGGGCCGGACGCCGACGGGCGGCCACCCTGTGGGTGACCGCCCGCACGACGTTGCCGGTTGCCGGCTGGGCCGTCAGCCGGCGAGCTCCTGCATGATCTCGCGCATCAGCTGCGCGGTCTCGCTCGGCGTCTTGCCGACCTTGACGCCGGCGGCCTCGAGGGCCTCCTTCTTGGCCTGCGCGGTTCCGGACGAGCCGGACACGATGGCGCCCGCGTGGCCCATCGTCTTGCCTTCGGGTGCGGTGAAGCCGGCGACGTAGCCGACGACGGGCTTGGTCACGTGCTCCTTGATGTAGGCGGCCGCGCGCTCCTCGGCGTCGCCACCGATCTCGCCGATCATGACGATCGCATCGGTGTCGGGGTCGTTCTGGAAGGCCTCGAGGCAGTCGATGTGTGTCGTGCCGATGATCGGGTCGCCACCGATGCCGACGGCCGAGCTGAAGCCGAAGTCACGCAGCTCGTACATCATCTGGTACGTCAGCGTGCCCGACTTGCTGACCAGGCCGATGCGGCCGCCGCCCGAGATGTCGGCGGGGATGATGCCGGCGTTGCTGATGCCCGGCGTGATGAGGCCCGGGCAGTTCGGGCCGACGATGCGCGTCGTGCCCTTGGCCTTGGCGTAGTTGTAGAACTCGGCGGTGTCCTTGACGGCGACGCCCTCGGTGATGACGACGACGAGGGGCACCTCCGCGTCGACGGCCTCGACGGCGGCGGCCTTGGTGAAGGCGGCCGGGACGAAGATGACGCTGACGTTGGCGCCGGTCTGGGCGACGGCGTCGGCGACCGAGCCGAAGACGCTGACGCCGCCCTCGAAGTCGACGGTGGTGCCGGCCTTGCGCGGGTTGACGCCGCCGACGATGTTCGTGCCGGACTTGAGCATGCGCTGCGTGTGCTTCATGCCCTCGGAGCCGGTCATGCCCTGGACGATGACCTTCGAGTCAGCGTTGAGGAAGATGGCCATGGTTCGCGTTCTCTCTTCTGTCGACTCGGGTCTTACTTGGCGGCGAGCTCGGCGGCGCGGCGCGCGGCGCCGTCCATCGTCGGCTCGATCGTCACCAGCGGGTGGTTGCGCTCCTGGAGGATGCGACGGCCCTCCTCGACGTTGTTGCCGTCGAGGCGCACGACGAGCGGCCGGTTCTCCTCGTCGCCGAGCGCGTCGAGCGCGCCGACGATGCCGTTGGCGACGGCGTCGCAGGCGGTGATGCCGCCGAAGACGTTGACGAACACGCTCTTGACCTGCGGGTCGGACAGGATGATGTGCAGGCCGTTGGCCATGACCTCGGCGCTGGCACCGCCGCCGATGTCGAGGAAGTTCGCCGGCTTCTGGCCGCCGAACTCCTCGCCGGCGTAGGCGACGACGTCGAGGGTGCTCATGACGAGGCCCGCACCGTTGCCGATGATGCCGACGGAGCCGTCGAGCTTGACGTAGTTGAGGTCCTTCTCCTTGGCCGCGGCCTCGAGCGGGTCGGTGGCCGACTTGTCCTCGAGCGCCGCGTGGTCCGGGTGGCGGAAGTCGGCGTTGGTGTCGAGGGACACCTTGCCGTCGAGGGCGATGATGGCGCCGTCCTCGGTCTTGACGAGCGGGTTGACCTCGACGAGCGTCGCGTCCTCGTCGCGGTAGACCTCCCACAGCTTCTGGACGACGCCGGCGATCGTGGCCTTGTCGGCCTCGTCGAAGCCGGCCGCGTCGACGATCTCCTGCGCCTTGGCCGCGTCGATGCCGACATTGGGGTCGACCTCGATCCGGGCCAGCGCCTCCGGGCGCTCGACGGCGAGCTGCTCGATCTCCATGCCGCCCTCCTTGGAGCACATGGCGAGGTAGCTGCGGTTGGCGCGGTCGAGCAGGATCGAGAAGTAGTACTCCTCGGCGATGCGGGCCCCGGCGGCCACCATGACCTTGTGGACGGTGTGGCCCTTGATGTCCATGCCGAGGATCTGCTCCGCGTGCGCCCTGGCCTCGTCCGCGCTCTTGGCGACCTTGACGCCGCCGGCCTTGCCGCGGCCACCGGTCTTGACCTGCGCCTTGACGACGGTGACGCCGCCCGACGCCTCGCCGATCTGCTCGGCGGCCGCGCGCGCCTCCTCCGGCGTCGTCGCGGTGGCGCCTGCGAGCACGGGTACTCCGTGCGCTTCGAACATGTCGCGGGCTTGGTACTCGAAGAGATCCACGGGTGGGGTCCGTCCTCGTCGTCGATGGGGTGCTCGCCTGCGCCGAGGAGGCGTCTGCCGGGCCACCCACGCATGCACGCGGTCGGTCCTCGCGCCAGGGCGCAACCGAAAGAAGGCTGACCCCCGGACTCTAGTGCCCCTGACCAGTGCCGACGTCATCGGGTGCGGCCGACCGGACATAGATCACATCGCTCGGTGCCAGACCCGGTCGCCGGGCGGGCCGCACCCCGCCCCCACTCCTGCCCACCACCCCTGGCCCACTTCGCACGTTTCGCGCGCTTCTGTCTGGAGCGCGCGATACGTGGGTGGCGTGGCGCGCGGGAAACATCACGCGCGTAGACAGGAGGTCGCGCGCTCCGACCGTCCGTGGCGGCCTCAGGCCACCTGCGTCGCGAGGCGGAGTGCTGCCTCGATGCGCTGACGCACCACGTCGGCCGACCGAAGGTCCTGCCAGACCAGACGCACCACGACCCAACCGGCTCTGCGCAGCGCGTCCTCTCGGCGCTTCTCGTCGAAGAGCGTCGTGACGTCGCCCTCGCGGTACTTCACCCGGCCGTCGAACTCGACCAGGACCCGCGTGCCCACGATGCGGAGGTCGGCCCGGTAGACCCTGCCCTCCGTCGCGACCGCGAACTGGGGCTCCGTGACGTAGCCGAGCCTCCGTAGGACGTGGGCGGTGACGGTCTCGGCCGGTGACTCGTGCCGCCCGTCCGCGAACGGCAGGACGGCGCGGACCACCCCCACGCCGTGACGTTCACGGAAGTCGCACAAAGCACTGCCGAGCCCCGCCGCGGTGACGAGCCCGCGTGAGAGCGCCGCGTCGGCGGCCACCAGGGCGGTCAGCGGCGACCCCACGATCCCCGCTCCCACGATCGCGTGCTCGATCGGCACGAGGTCCGGTCCGTCACCGTGCCGCACCGCCCGTGCCGCCTCGACGCCTGGCATCGACCGATGCAGCCTGAGGTCGGTGCGCCGCCCCGACTGGCCCGAGGTGACTTGGCGCCCAGTGCTTTCCAGCCGCGTGAGGTGGACGACGTCGAGCCCCACCCCATGGATGGGAAGGCCGGAGAGCAGGACCGCAGTGTGGTGGCTCGGAAGCGCCCGGTCGGTGTACTGGGTGGCGAGGGCGAAGGCAGTCAGCCGATGCCGTTCGACGTCGTCGCGGGGCCGGCCGAGTGAGTACCACCCGTGGGTGAGTCGGGTGCAGGCCCCCTGGGCGAGGAGCCGGGTCAGCTGTTGGCCGTCGATGCCGGCCCGGAGCGCGTCGGCCGCCTTGAAGACGCCGCGATGGGCGATGTCGAGCAGGTCCATGCCCTCACGGTGCCGTGCTGCCTTCACCAGAGCTGCGGCCCGGTGTGAGCCTGTGGACGACGCCGGGGGCCGTCACCCGGGTGTGGATCGACACGAGCGCGCGATCCAGGGTTCCGGCGCGCCAGATTTTGCGCGCTGAAACCAGGTTTCGCGCGCTTCGTTCAGCAGCGCGCGAAACATCGGGCGGAGGGGGAGGCGGGGCGGGGCGGGCGGGGTCCCGGCGGGGCGGTCGGGTGGCTGTCCGCCGGCGGGAGGCGGAGGTGGACGCGTCAGGCGGGGTGGACGTTGGCGTGCACCCAGTCGACGATCTCGTGCGTCGTCGCGCCTGGCGTGAACACCTTGGCGACGCCGAGCCGCTCGAGCTCGGGGATGTCGTCGTCCGGGATGATCCCGCCGCCGAAGACGACGATGTCGCTCGCGTCGCGCTCGCGCAGCAGCTCGACGACCCGGGCGAAGAGCGTCAGGTGGGCACCGGAGAGCACCGACAGGCCGACGACGTCGGCGTCCTCCTGGATGGCCGCCTCGACGATCTGCTCGGGCGTCTGGTGCAGCCCGGTGTAGATGACCTCCATGCCGGCGTCGCGCAGGGCCCGGGCGACCACCTTGGCGCCGCGGTCGTGCCCGTCGAGGCCGGGCTTGGCCACGACCACTCGGATGACGTCGGAGGTCACGGCGCCGGGGGTCTCGCTCATGGGCCGCACTCTAACCAGACCCGCCGAGGCCGCAGCACGAAAGTGAGCCATCGCCCATTACCCGGGGTAACGTCACCGTCGTGGGCGCCTCTGCACGCGTGACGACGACGTCGCGGCTCGAGTCCGCCCCGGCCCGACGGACAGGTGGCGCCTCGAGCGCCCTTTCCGCGGCCGGGGACGTCGCCGCTGCCCTCCTGACGCCGACCGGTCTGGCCGGGGCGGCGCTCGAGGCCACCTGGATCGGCCTGCACCTGGCGCTGTGGCCGCTCGGGCACCTCGGCCCCCGGGCGTCGGACCGTCGCGACGGCTACCGCGTCGGGCACCTGCCACCGAGCCAGCGGGGACTCATCGTGAGCGACGTCGAGGCGGCCGGCACCCCGATCCTGCTCGTGCACGGCATGGTCGACAACCGCTCGATCTTCACCGTCCTGCGCCGGGGGCTGGCGCGCCGCGGCTTCGGGCGGATCGATGCCATCAACTACTCCATGTTCACCGGTGACGTCCGCGCCGCCGCCGCCGACCTCGGCGCCGAGGTCGAGCGGATCGTCGAGGAGACCGGGTACGAGCGCATCCACGTCATCGGCCACTCGATGGGCGGGCTCATCGCCCGCTACTACGTGACGCGTCTGGGCGGGGACGCGCACGTGCACACGCTCGTCACGCTCGGGACCCCGCACCGAGGCAGCTACCTGGCCTACGTGTGGGACAACGGCCTGACCCGTCAGCTGCGCCCCGGCAGCCGGCTCCTCGCCGAGCTGGCGCGCCCGGTCCCGGAGTGCCAGACCCGGTTCATCGCCTACTGGTCCGACCTCGACCAGGTGGTCGTGCCCCAGCGCAACGCGGCCCTGCACCACCCCGACCTCAACGTGCACAACATCGCCCTGCACGGTGTCGGCCACATGAGCATCCCGATCACGAGCAGCGTCGTGCACGGCATCTCCACGGCGCTGGCGCACCTCGACGCGACGGGCGCGACGCTGACGCCCGGCGTCAGCCCCCTGCGCACCCGGCGGGTCCCGGCCGCCGACGACGCGGTGCGGGCGCCGAACCCGCGCGGTGCGAAACCGCCACGGGCGCCGCGGATGCCCTAGGGTCGGGCCAGTCGCGTACCCTCCACCGCGACGTCGGGCTGCTCCGCGCTTCAGACCGTTTTGTACATCACGAAATGGTCACGTTACGCTGAGCGCCCGCAACCGGATCCCGATAGGTCAGCTCTTCGTGCCCACCATCAGCAGTTACGTCGGCCGGCACCGGCCACCCTCGACGTCGTCCCGGGGTCGACAGCTCGTCGTGCCCGTCGCGATCCTGTCCTCCACCGTCGCCGGGGGCCTGGTCATCCGGCAGGCCGGCGCCCAGGAGCTGAGCCCAGAGGCCGCCGCGATGAAGAACGTGTCGAACTCCGTGGCCGGACTCGGTCTCGCGGCCGACCCGGACGCCGTGGCCGCGGCCGCCGCGGGACGCGCGGGCGCGCGCTCCTCGCGCGACATGGCGCGCGACGCGAGCGCCCTCATCGCCAGCGCGACGACGTCCGCCGAACAGGCCGCGGCCGACGCCCAGGACGCCGCCGACCAGGCCGCCGCCGCGGAGCGCGCCCGAACGCAGGCCAGGGCCGCCGCCGCACGCAAGGCGGCGATGGCCGCCAAGGCCCGGGCCGTCGCCCGCGCCCACCGCTGGGTGGTCCCCGTCGCGGGCTACACGCTGACCTCCGGCTTCGGCTGGCGCTGGGGCAAGATGCACCCGGCCCAGGACCTCGCGGTCCCCACCGGCACCCCGGTCCACGCCCTCTCGAGCGGCACCGTCGTCTTCTCGGGCTGGTCCACCGAGGGCTACGGCTACATGGTCAAGATCCGCTACTGGGACGGCAGCGTGTCCTGGATGGCCCACAACAGCCGCCTCGTCGTCGCCGTCGGCGACGAGGTCGAGCCGGGCCAGCTCGTCTCCTACAGCGGCTCGACGGGCAACTCCACCGGCCCCCACGTGCACCTGGAGATCCACCCGGGCGACGGCGCGGCCGTGGCCCCGCGCACCTGGCTCGCCGACCACGGCGTCTACCTGTGACACCCCGGGGTCCTCTGCAGACCCCCGAGGAACCCCGAGCAACCCCGAGCAACCCCGGCAGAGCTCGGGAGACGCCGAGCCACACCTGAGCCGCTGATCCAGCCCACCGAGCCCGGGCCGGGCACCACGGCGACGCGCGACGAGGCCCACCCGGGCGGGGCAGGCCTCGTCGCTGATCCGGCGGATTCGCCCTTCGAGCCCGGCGTTCCTCAGAGCTTGACGAGCGGCGCGTAGCGCAGCAGCAGACGCTTGGTGCCCGTGTCGGTGCCGAAGTCGACGTGGGCCATGGACTTGTCGCCCTCGCCCTCGACCCGCACGACGGTGCCGAGACCGAACGCGTCGTGGCTGACGCGGTCGCCGGCGTTGAGCGAGATGACCGGTCGCTTGCCGGGGCTGCGGACTCCGGGCCGGGCCGCGAGCGTCGCGACCGCGGGGCGGTCCGCGCCACGGGCGCCGCTGAACGAGGGCCCGAGCCGCTGCCAGTCGAGCAGGTCACCGGGGATCTCGTCGAGGAAGCGCGACGGCGGGTTGTACTGCGGCGCCCCCCACGCCGACCGCACGGCGGCCCGCGTCAGGTAGAGCCGCTCGCGCGCCCGGGTGATGCCGACGTAGGCGAGCCGGCGCTCCTCCTCGAGCTCCTTCGGGTCGCCGAGGGCCCGCAGGTGCGGGAAGGTGCCGTCCTCCATCCCGGTGAGGAAGACCACGGGGAACTCCAGGCCCTTGGCCGTGTGCAACGTCATGAGGGTGACGACGCCCTGGGCCTGCGCCTCCGGCTCGTCGGGGATCTCGTCGGCGTCGGCGACGAGCGAGACCTGCTCGAGGAACTCCTCCAGCGCGCCCGCGGGCGCGACGTCCTCGGGCTCGGCGTCGGGCTGCCCCGGCGTCGACGCAGGTGCCCCCGTGGCGTCCGCCTCGGCCGAGTCGCGGGCCCGGCGCTCGTCGTACTCCTGGGCGACGGCGACGAGCTCGGCGAGGTTCTCGACGCGGGTCTCGTCCTGAGGGTCGTGGCTCGCGCGCAGCTCGGCCAGGTACCCGCTCTGGTCGAGGACCGCCTCGAGGAGCGTGGCGATGCCGCCGCCGCTCTCGTAGACGAGGCGCAGCTGCTCGAGCATCTCGGTGAAGCCCTTGATCGCCGCGACCGAACGGGTGGCGATGCCCGGAGCGTCCTCGGCGCGACCGAGGGCCGCGACGAACGGGACGCGCTCGCGCTCGGCGAGGGCCGCGACGCACGCCTCCGCGCGGTCGCCGATGCCGCGCTTGGGCACGTTGAGGATGCGGCGCAGGTTGACCGTGTCGGTCGGGTTGGACACGACGCGCAGGTAGGCGAGGGCGTCCTTGATCTCGCGCCGCTCGTAGAACCGGGTGCCGCCGACGACCTTGTACGGCAGGCCGGTTCGCACGAGGACCTCCTCGATGGCCCGGCTCTGCGCGTTGGTCCGGTAGAACACGGCGACGTCGCCCGGGCGAACCCCCGCGTCGGCGAGGTCGTCGATCTGCTTGGCGACGAAGGCCGCCTCGTCGTGCTCGTTGTCGGCGACGTAGCCGACGATCATCGCGCCGTCGCCGGAGTCGGTCCACAGGTTCTTCGCCCGCCGACCCTCGTTGCGGGCGATGACGGCGTTGGCGGCGCGCAGGATCCTCTGCGTCGAGCGGTAGTTCTGCTCGAGGAGGATGGTGCGCGCGTCCGGGTAGTCCTTCTCGAACTCGAGGATGTTGCGGATCGTCGCGCCGCGGAAGGCGTAGATCGACTGGTCGGAGTCGCCGACGACGCACAGCTCGGCCGGGGGCACGGTCCACGAGCCCTCGGGTCCCTTGACCTCGCCGACGAGCTCGCGGATCAGCTGGTACTGCGCCTGGTTGGTGTCCTGGTACTCGTCGACGAGCACGTGCCGGAACCGGCGCCGGTAGTACTCGGCGACGTCGGGGAAGGCCTGCAGGATGTTGACGGTCATCATGATGATGTCGTCGAAGTCGAGCGCGTTGGCCTGCCGGAGCCGACGCTGGTACTGGGTGTAGGCCTGCGACACCGTGCGGTCGTAGTGGTTGCCCTCGGCCACCTGCGCCGCGTACGACTCCTCGTCGACGAGCTCGTTCTTGAGGTTGCTCACCTGGGCCGAGAAGCTGCGCGGCTGGTAGCGCTTCGGGTCGAGGTCGAGGTCGCGGATCACCAGCCCCATGAGGCGCTGGCTGTCGGCGGCGTCGTAGATCGAGAACGTCGATCGCATGCCGACCTTCGCAGCCTCGCGGCGCAGGATGCGGACGCACGCGGAGTGGAAGGTCATGACCCACATGGCGCGCGCCCGCGGGCCGACGATGGCCTCGACGCGCTCACGCATCTCGGCCGCGGCCTTGTTCGTGAAGGTGATGGCGAGGACCTGACCCGGCTGGACGGCGCGCTCGCCGAGCAGCCACGCGATGCGGTGGGTCAGCACCCGCGTCTTGCCCGAACCGGCACCGGCGACGATGAGCAGCGGCGCACCCTCGTGGACGACGGCCTCACGCTGCTGCGGGTTGAGGCCGTGCAGCAGCGCCTCGGTGTCGACCTGAGCGGGCGCGCCACCGGGGGTGGCGATGCCGGCCCGGGTGGCGGCCTCGGCCCAGGTCGGCACGCCGCGCTCGGTGACCTCGGTGACCTCGGTGACCTCGGTGACCTCGCCGGCGCGCCCGGACCCTGCTGCGGCACCGGCCCCGCCGCGCTCGAATCCGGGCATGGGGAGGTCGTCGAAGAGCGTGCTCATGATGGGGCCAAGCCTACGTCTCCGCGCCCACAGCGCCCGTCGGGCCGGTCCGGCGGCGCGGGCGGCGCTGTCCGGGCGCACGCGCGATGGCGCAGGATGGGCCGCGTGACCGACTTCGCGACGCGCCCCGCCACCCCCGCCGACGTGCCCGACCTCATCCGGCTCGTCCGGGCCCTCGCCGCCTACGAGAAGGAGCCCGATGCCGCGGTGGCGACGCCCGAGCAGTTCACCCGGGCGCTCTTCCCCGCCGACGCCGCACCCGTGGCCTTCGCGCACGTGGCCGAGCAGGACGGCCGGGTCGTCGGCATGGCGCTGTGGTTCACGACGTTCTCGACGTGGACCGGCCAGCCGGGCATCTGGCTGGAGGACCTGTTCGTCGACCCCGCCACGCGCGGCGGCGGCATCGGCACCGCGCTGCTGTCCGGCCTGGCGGCCACGTGCGTCGAGCGGGGCTGGACGCGTCTGGAGTGGGCCGTCCTGGACTGGAACGAACCCTCGATCGCCTTCTACCGCTCCCACGGCGCGCGGCCCCTCGAGGACTGGACGACCTTCCGCGTCGACGGGGACGCGCTCGGACGCCTCGCCTCCGCCGGGGCCGCCGCCCGGTCGTAGGGTGACGGACATGACCACTGCCACGAGCGTCTTCGTCACCGAACCGGGCGACCGCAGCGTCCTCGAGCTGCGCGAGCACGACGTGCCGCAGCCGGGCGCCGGCGAGGTGCAGGTCGAGGTCGCCGCCGCGGGCGTCAACTTCATCGACGTCTACAAGCGGCAGGGCCTCTACCCGGTACCGACGCCGTTCGTCCTCGGGGACGAGGGCGCGGGCACCGTCGTCGCGCTGGGCCCGGGCGTCGACGCCGTGGCCGTGGGCGACCGCGTCGCCTGGTGCCAGTCGGCCGGCAGCGAGTCGACGCTCGTCAACAAGCCCGCCTCCGCGCTCGTGCGGGTCCCCGAGGGCGTCGACCTCGAGGTGGCCGCCGCGGCCATGCTCCAGGGCATCACCGCGCACTACCTCGTCACGAGCACGTACGCCGTCTCCGAGGGCGACGTCGCGCTCGTGCACGCGGCCGCCGGCGGCGTCGGGCAGCTGCTCGTCCAGCTGGTCGTCGCCCGCGGCGGCACGGTCGTCGCCACGGCCGGCACCGACGAGAAGCTCCGGATCGCGCGCGACCTCGGCGCCCAGCACGTCATCAACTACTCCCGGTTCTCTGCGCCCGAGGACCTCGCCGCCGCCGTGCGCGATGCCGCAGGCCGCGGCGTCGACGTCGTGTACGACGGCGTCGGAAAGGCCACCTTCGATGCGTCGCTCGCGTCCCTGCGCCCCCGCGGGATGATGGTCCTCTTCGGCGGCGCGAGCGGCCAGGTGCCGCCGTTCGACATCCAGCGGCTCAACGCCGGCGGGTCGCTGTTCCTCACCCGCCCGATGCTCGGGCACTACGTGGCCACGCGCGAGGAGTACGAGTGGCGGGCCGGCGAGGTGCTCGGCGCCATCGCCGACGGGTCGCTGCGGCTCGAGGTCGGCGGGCGCTACCCCTTCGCGGAGGTCGCCGACGCCTACGAGGCCCTCGAGGGGCGGCGGACCACGGGCAAGCTCGTCCTGGTGCCCGGCCGGTGAGCCGCGTCCTCCTCCGGCACGACCGCATCTGGACCGGTGTCGCGCCCGCGGGGACGACCCCGTGGACCGACGCCCTCCTCGTCGAGGACGGGCGCGTCGTCGCCGCCGGCGCAGACGCCCGCGAGGCGGGGGCGGGCGCCTCGTGCGAGGTCGTCGACCTGCCCGGCGTCGTCGTCATGCCCGGACTGCACGACGCCCACGTGCACACCGAGTGGCTCTCGCGGGACATGGCGTCGGTCGACCTTCGCGACGCCACGTCGCTCGACGAGGCGCTCTCGCGGGTCGCGGCCCACGCGGCCACGCTGCCGCCCGGCGCCGCCCTGCACAGCGGCCGCTGGAACCACAACGTCTGGGACGTCCCCGTCCAGCCGGACCGGCACGCGCTCGACCGCGTCACCGGCGACCGCCTCGCCGCCCTCGCCAGCGTCGACGGCCACACCCTCTGGGCCAACACCGCGACGCTCCGGGCCGCCGGGATCACCCGAGACACCCCCGACCCCGTCGGTGGCGAGATCGACCGCGACGCCGACGGCGAACCCACCGGCATCCTGCGCGAGAAGGCGCAGGAGCTGCTCCTCGCGCTCGACCACGACGAGGGGCCGCTGCGCCCCTGGCTCGAACGGTGCCAGCAGCGGCTGCTGTCGGTCGGGCTGACGAGCATCACCGACATCGACGGCGAGCCCGCCCGCGACGCCTACGCCGCCATGCACGCGGACGGTGCGCTGCGGATCCGCGTCACCAAGTGCACGCGTGACGGCGACCTCGAGGCCGCGATCGAGCAGGGCCGCCGCTCGGGCCAGGGCGACGACGTGTTCCGCGTCGGTCCCGTCAAGTTCTTCAGCGACGGCGCGCTCGGCTCGCACACCGCGCACATGACCGAGCCGTTCCTGGGCCACGAGGGCTGTGGCATGGCCGCCATGCCGTACGACGTGCTCCTCGAGCGGACGCTGCTCGCGGTGCGCTCGGGTCTCGACGTCGCGACCCACGCCATCGGCGACGAGGCGAACCGGCTCGTCCTCGACTGCTTCGAGGCGGTCCGTGCCTCCGGCGTCGCGGGCGCCCGGGCCCTGCTGCGGGTCGAGCACGCCCAGCACGTCCGGCCCGTCGACGTGCCGCGTTTCCGGACCCTCGGCGTCGTGGCCTCGATGCAGCCGAGCCACTGCACGGCCGACCTCGACCTCGCCGACGCCATCATCGGACCGCGCCGGCTCGCGTCGTACGCCTGGCGCACCTTCCTCGACGCCGGGGTGGCCGTCGCCTTCGGGTCCGACGCCCCCGTCGAGGACCCCAACCCGTTCTGGGGCCTGCACGCCGCCGTCACCCGACAGCGGGCCGACGGGCGTCCGCGGGGCGGATGGCGGCCGGAGGAGCGCGTGACCCTCGACGAGGCGGTGCACGCCTTCACCGTCGCGGCGCACGCTGCCGTCGGGCGCACCGACGTCGGGCAGCTCGCGCCCGGGCAGCTCGCGGACCTCGTCTGCCTCGACCGCGACCCGTGGGAGCTCGAGCACTCCGACCCCGCCGCGATCCGCGACACCCGGGTGCTGCAGACCCGCATCGGCGGCGCACTCGTCCACGACGCCTCCTGAGCCCCTTCCCTCCCACGGCACCCCGCTCGCACCTTCGCCGACGTTCAGGATGACGACCACCATTCACCCAGTGCGACGCGGCGGTGCAGGACCTGGGGCGAGACCGGGGATGGTGGTCGTCATCCTCGACGCCGTCGCTCGAGCCATGGTGGCGCGCACCCAGTCCTGCCGGGCCATCGCCTGGTGGTGCGAGAACCGCAGAACCAGCCATCCGTCGAGGGTCAGCTCGTCGTAGCGCTCGCAGTCGATGTCGATCTGGCGCCGGTTGGTGTGGAACTCGTGGCTGTCCCCCTCGACGACGATGCGCAGGGAGGCGTCGCTGAGGTCCGGGTGGATGACCCGCCCGGCACTGACCACGGGGGCCTGTGGGACGAGGCGCAGACCGGGCACGTCGAGCGAGATCGCCCGGAGCACCGACTCGAACGGGTTGGCCGCACGGCCGTCGGCCTCCCGCGCCACGCGAAGAGCGGCCGCGCGACCCGAACGAGGAACGGCCTGGGCTGCCGCGACGAGCTGGTCACGGCCGACGCGCCCGCTGCGCAGAGCCGAGTCGGCCACCGCCAGGGCCTCGTCGAAGGGCAACGTCCTGGCGCAGTCGACGACGGTGCGCAGCGGCGTCGTCACCTCCCCGCGGTGCACGTCCTCGGGCTCCAGCGTGCGCCAGTGCACCTGGCACACGTGCTGGTCCTCGGGGCGGACGCGTCGACCCCGTGGCACTGCGACCTCCGGCCGCGTCGGCTGGGTCTTGAGCGGGAGACGCCACATCGCCGCGGCGCTCCGACCGACTGCCACCCCGTTGACCCGGCGCACGGCACGGCGGGCCGCGTCCGCCGTCGGGAGCGCGTAGTGGCCGGGAGCGTCGCGCACGAGGAGTCCGCTGCCGACGGCGGCCGCGATCTGTCGGCCCGTGAACTGCGGCGTCAGCTCCGCTCGCCGGGCCAGACCACCACGCGCAGTCACGAACCTCACGACGGGAACGGGGCCTGGGCTCGGCATGGCGCTGACTCTGGCCCACTCCGTCAGGCGCTCGAGCGCGTCATCCACAGCCGCCGGTGCGTGTAGGAAGACGACCACAACGGCGGTCGTGGACGACGCACGAGCACAACACCGGGCTTCACCGCCCGATGGTGGTCGTCATCCTGGACGGTCAGCGGGGGACGACGGACAGCAGGAGCGTCGCGAACCAGGTCAGGGCTCCGACGACGAGGAGGAAGATGCCGATGATGGCGACGTTGCCGGCGCCCTCGGCGTCGGACGCCCGCTGCCGCCGCCGCCCGACGACGACGAGCACGGTGCCGACGGCGAGCCACACGAGCCCGATGAGGACGCCCGCGAGGACGCCTGTGTCCCAGTGCATCTCGCGGCCTCAGGATCGGCCGGTCACCAGAGCGCCGCGACGCCGACGTTGACGACTGCGGCGCCACCGGCGACGTCGAGCAGCGTGCCGGCGTCCTCGCCGCGCTTGGAGCGGGCGTGGCCGATCTCGGCGGTGGCCGCGACGACGAGGGCGACGACGAGCTTGACGGCGATCTTCGCGTTGTTGATGTGGTGCTCCTCGTCCTTGAGGGCCTCGGCGATGCCGACGAGCAGCACGCCGGTGACGATCTGGGCCCGCGCCCCCCACACGATCGGCGCGATGACCGTTCGCCCGGAGCGGACGGCGATCCAGCCGCCGACGATGGCAGCCATGCCGAGGAGGTGGAGCACGACGAGGAGGTCGTAGACGAGGTCCATGCCGGTCATCCTACGGAGCGTCGTAGTCGCGCCGCGCGAGGGCCTGCAACGCCTCCAGCCGGCGCGTCGACCGCGTGAGCGGCAGGCTGCCGAGCTCGTGCGGGGCGAACCACCGCGCGTCGGCGGTCGTGCCACCGACGTCGTGGACGACGGGGTCGCCCGGCGATGCGCACGTGGCCGCGTAGACGATGCGGACCGCGTGGAAGTCCTCGACGACGCCCGACGGCGCCCGGCCCACCCAGTGGGAGGACTGCACGGCGACGAGCTCGCCGAGCCGGACCCGCTGGCCGGTCTCCTCCCACACCTCGCGGTGGACGCCCTCGACCGGCGACTCCCCCGGGTCGAGCCCGCCGCCGGGCAGGCCCCACTCCCCCTCGACGTTGGTCAGCCCGGTGAACTGCGTGAGCAGGACGCCGCGGGTGCTGGTGACGAGGGCATAGGCGGCGACGCGCTGGTGCGGCTCGGCCGCGTCGGCGGGGTCGATGTCGAGGTCGCGGAAGACCGCCTCCGGGCTCGGCACCGTCCCGTCGAGCGGCCTGGTGCGGTAGGCGATCTCGAGTGCCCCGTCCGCACCGGTCGCCGACGTCGCCGGCGCCTCCACCGCCCACCCCGCGAGCGCGAGGACGTGCACGGGGTCGGCACCGTGCTCGAGCGGCAGCGCGGCCACCCGCTCCCCCGACGCCGCGAGCCCGACGACGCGGATGCCGCCCGGCACGTTCGTCCTCACCGGCGCACCAGCCCCAGGGCGCGCTCGTACTCGCCGACGGCGAGCCGGGCGACCCGCGGCCACTCCTGCGCCGGCGGCTCGGCGACGTTGCGGGCGCGCATGCGCGCCACCTCACGGCGGTCACGGGCCAGGTCGGCGATCGCGCGCGCCATGGCGTCGTCGCTGTCGACGACGCGTCCGTTGACCCCGTCCGCGACGAACTCGCCCACCCCCGAGCCCTGCCGGCCGATGACGGGCAGCCCCACCGTGCGCGCCTCCAGCGCCGCGATGCCGAACGACTCGAGACGCGCGGGCGACAGGTAGACGTCGGAGGCGGCATAGCGCTCGCGCAGCTCGTCGCGGCTGACGCGTCCGGGCAGGTGCACCCAGTCGAGGCCCCGTTCGCGCACGTGCCGCTCGACGCGTCGTCGCTCGGGCCCCTCGCCGAGGATCGTGAGGTCGAGCGAGGCCGGCCCGGCCAGTGCCGCTGCTCGCTCGACGAGCGCGACGAGCGCGGCCGGGCGCTTGCGAGCGGCCAGGCGCATGGCCGTGACGAGGCGCAGCGGGCCCGGCTCGGGGTCGTCGCGCCCGCCCGTCCGCTCGGTCGGCCCGCCCGTCGGCTCGGTCGGCCCGCCCGTCGGCTCGGCCGGCCGCGTCGCCCACCGGCCGACGTCGATGCCGTTGGGCAGGACACCCACCTCGACGGCGTCGCCGACCAGGCGGCGCAGCGGCTGGGCGGCGACGTCCGACACCGCCGACATGGCGACGCCGCGCGCCGCCCACCGCCGCACGAACCCGGCCACGCCGAACAGCGGCGCGACGCCCGCGAGCATGCAGTGCCACGTCATCGCCGTGGGCAGCCCGAGGCCGAGGGTGACGCGCGTGCAGTCCCAGGCGAAGGGTGAGACGACACCGGTCTGCACGTGCGCGACGTCGAAGCCGCCCTCGACGAGCCGGCGGCGCAGCACCCGGGGTGCCCAGGGGTTGACGGGCAGCTCCCCCGGCACCCGGGCCGCGAGGCGGTGGACGGGGACGCCGTCGAGGACCGTGACGGCCCCGTGCAGCTGGCCCTCGGGGCCTCGTGTGGCGGTGAACACCTCGACCTCGTGGCCGAGGAGGAGCAGCTGCTGCGCGAGGTCGTGGGTCTGCACCTCGATGCCGCCCAGGCGCGGCAGGTAACAGTCGGACAGCAGGGCCACCTTCACAGGCGACACTCTGTCATGGGCCAAGATGGGCCCGATGCCGCACACTTTGGTCGCCTTCCACGCCCACCCCGACGACGAGGCCCTGCTCACGTCGGGCACCATGGCGCGCGCAGCCGCCGAGGGCCACCGGGTGGTGGTCGTCGTGGCCACCGACGGCGCCCTCGGGCTTGCCGCAGGCGAGTACGCCGACGACGGGCACCTCGGTGAGCGCCGCATGGACGAGCTGCGGGCGAGCGCCCGGGCCCTCGGGGTGGCCCGCGTCGAGCACCTCGGCTACGCCGACAGCGGGCTCGGCCCCGTCGTCGAGCCCGACCCGCCCGGCGCGACCCGGTTCGTGCGCGCCGGCGTCGAGGAGGCCGCGGCACGCCTGGCGGCGGTCCTGCGCGAGGAGGACGCCGACGTCCTGGTCCACTACGAGCCGAACGGGGGCTACGGGCACCCGGACCACCGCAAGGTGCACGAGGTCGGAGTCCGGGCCGCCGAGCTCGCCGCGACCCCGAAGGTGCTCGAGGCGACCGTGCCGCGCGACACGATCTGCCGGGCCATCGACCTCGCCGCGAAGGTCTACAGGTTCCCGCCGGAGTTCGACCGTGCGAGCTTCGACCGCGCGTTCTCGGCCCGCAGCGAGATCACCCACCGCATCAGCGTCCGGCGGCACATCGCCGCCAAGCGTGCCTCGATGCGGGCGCACGCGTCGCAGGCCAGTGCCGACGGCGGCGCGGACCGGACGCTCGCCGCGTTCCTGCGCATCCCGCGACCGCTCTTCGACCTCGTGTTCGGGCGGGAGTGGTTCGTCGACCGCTCGCTCCCGCCGGGCAGCCCGATCCGCCGGGACGTCTTCGACGGCCTGGGCTGAGCCGGATGCGGCGCCTGACCCTGCGGGGCACCACCCCGAGCCCCGCAGGGTCAGGCGTCGCCGGGCAGCTCGAAGACGACGGCCATCGGCGTCTGCTCGGACCCCTGGCCCAGCGGGTTGTCGGCGAACATCAGCTCGTACCGCTCCTTGGACCCCGGGGCGTCCGTGCCGAGCACGTTGCGTCCGATGTCGTTGGCGTCCATGACGACGGTCCCGCCGAACGTCGAGCGCCATGGCTCGGGCACCCGCTCGCGGATCGCCGCCGAGATGCGCGCGGCAACCTCGTCGGGGTCCTTGGGCCCGAGCTTGGCCGAGACGTTGGCCGGGTAGACCGAGTACTCCGTCGGACCGTCGATGGCCCGGATGTCGCCTCCGACGAGCTCGTAGAACAGGCCCTTGCGCCCGACGAGCTTGCCGACGAAACCGCCCGCGGCCGCGAAGACGACGCGCGGCAGGCCGGCCTCCTCGATGGCCAGCTGCATCGTGAAGGGCGAGCCGAGACCGATGCCGGCCGGCGTGCGCGTCACGTACCGGGACAGCACCCGGGCCGGCCGGCCGACCTTGATGTCCCAGATGAAGAACGAGCGCCCCTGGGTGATCGCGACGATCTTCTCGGAGATGAAGTAGTACCAGCGGCCCGCCGTCGCGGCGGCGTGCTCCTGCCCCGCGGCCGGAAGGCCGTCGAAGAACCGCGTGACGTAGGACAGCGCCTTGTCGACGAGCGGGTCCTCACGGGTGAACAGGTCCGTGCGCAGCGGGTAGCGCCGCACTCGGGTGCCGTCGTCGGTCGTGAGGTCGAGCTGCTTGCGGGCGTTCGGCTCGTAGTCGGTCTTGGCCCGGGGCTCGCCCTCGGGCTCCGGCTCCCGCTCGTCGAAGAACTCCTGGAGCCACAGCTCGAGGTTGAGCAGCCGCCAGATCGTCGAGGAGTCGACGGTGTTCGTGCCCTTGATCCACCCCTCGAACGCCTCGAGGACGGCGGTCTGGTCGACGTAGGGGCGGTTCGCGAAGGACTCGGAGAGGAACTCGCCGTAGATGTGGTTCTTCAGGACCATGAACCACTCGCTCTGCGGCGTCACCGCCCCCACCCTGTCGCGGCGGTCGACGACGGAGTCGGGGACGAGGCCGCGCACCGACTCGCGCAGGACGCGCTTGCCGACGCCGTCGGCGACGAACGCCTCGTCGGGCAGCGAGAAGACGAACCGCGCGAGGTCACGGTCGACGAACGGCATCCGGACCGGCACCCCCGTCGCGCGGGCGTTGCGGTCGGCGACGCGCAGGCGGGCCGGCAGCGAGCCGCGCAGGAGGTCCTCGACCAGCCGCGCGCGCAGGTTCGACCGCTCCGGGGCGTACCGCTCCGCGGCGTGGGCAGCGACGAACGACCGCGCCAGGAGCGACTCGACGGGCACCTTGCGACGCCGGCGGAGCCGGTCGGTGACGAGCGGGCGCCCGCGGCGCAGCAGGACGTCCACGGAGTGCCCGAGCTCGGACGCCGCGCGCCGGGTGTCCTGCCCGCGCAGCTCGCGCAGGTGAACGAGGTGGTGGGCACCGAAGCCCGCGAGCAGCTCGTCGGTGCCGGTCCCGTCGAGGACGACGCCGTCGACGGCGGCCGCCTCGCGCAGGAGGCGGTACTGGGTGTACGCGCCGCTCGAGCCGATCGGCTCCTCCTGGGCCCGGACGAGCTCGCGCATGTCCTTCTTGAACTCGGCCGACGTCGGCTCGACGCGGTGCGGGTCGACGCGTCCCCCCACCGACGCGAGGACGGCCTCGACGTGCGGGGTCTCGTCGGCGGCGGTGCCCGGGTAGGCGGCGGTCCACGCGTCGATGCCGTCCGGCGCGAGACCGGTGCGGCGGTCGGTGCCGGCGAGCAGGGCGGTGAGCGCGGCCGAGCCGATGCCGCCGGACAGGGTCGCACCGACCCGTCCGTCGGAGCCGACGCGGCGGCGCACGGCGGTGGCGAGGTGCTCGCGCAGCTGGGTCGCGAGCTCGGGCGACCACGGACGAGGTGAGCGGGCGGCGTCCTCGAGCTCGGCCCGCAGCGTGGACCAGACGGTGCGCTCGGTCGTGGTGGCGTCCGCCCGCAGCGTCACGACCTCGCCGGGCAGGACGCGCTCGATGCCGGCGAAGAACGTGTCCGCACCGTCGTCGTGGACGCGGAAGCGCAGGTAGCGGTAGATGGTGCGGTCGTTGGGGCGCCGGTCGTAGCGGCCGCTGGCCAGGATGCCGCGGATGTCGCTCGAGACGAGCCAGCCGCCGTCGACGCGGCACACGTGCAGCGGACGCGTGCCGAAGGGGTCGCGCGCGGCCGACAGCGTGCTGGTCTCGGCGTCCCACACGACCAGGGCGAACTCGCCGCGCAGCCGGTCGAGCCCGGAGGGTCCCCACTCGACCCACGCGGCGACGGCGACCTCGGCGTCCGAGCCGGACGCGAGCTCGTGCCCGAGGGTGGTCAGCTCGGACCGGACGTCCGCGGTGTCGACCAGATCGCCGTCGAGCACGAGCGTGTGGCGGCCGGTCGGCGTCCGGGCCACCGACGCGTCGGCCGGTCCACCGCCCAGAGGCCGCACGGCGAGCACGACTCCCGGCGAGGTGAGGGCGGTCGGGTCCGTGCTCGTGGTGCCGTGACCGCAGTCGGCCATCCGCCGGACGAGGTCGCCGTCGCCGTCAGCCCCGAGATGACCGCTGATTCCACACATGGGCTCCACCCTAGTGTCGGCTGATCCGCTCGCCGAGGCGCCACGGCCAGCGCAGCAGCAGCCAGAGCAGGAGCGCGGCGAGCAGGACCGACCCGACGACGTCGCTGAGCCAGTGGAAGTGCAGCCAGAGCAGCCCGAGGACGACGAGGAGCGTCCAGCAGGTCGCCGCACCCCACGCCGCCCGACGCCGGTGCGGCCGCAGTCGCGACACGATCTCGGCCAGCACGCCCGCGCACACGAGGGCCGTCGCCGTGTGACCGGACGGGTAGGACCCGTCGTGCGCGACGACGGCGTCGAAGCCCGGTGCCGCGCGGTCGATGACGGCCTTGCCGACGAGCACGGTGGTCGTGAGCAGCACGATCGCGGGAGTCGCGACCACGAGGGGACCCGGGTCCCGACACCGCCACGAGAGCCACCCGGCGACGAGCAGGACGACGGCGACACCGAGAGCGGGGGTCGCGAGGTCGACGACGAGGTAGGCCAGCGCGTGCAGCAGCGTGGGGCCTCCGGTCTCCCCCGGGGTCAGGGCCAGGACGGCGTCGTCGAGGCGGTAGACCCGCCCCTCCCGCACGACACCGACCGTCAGCGCCACGAGCGCGACGAGGAGCAGCAGCGGCACCGTCCGCGCCCACGGGTTTCGCCGTGGGCGGTCACGGGCCGAGCCGCTCACTCCCACTCGATGGTGCCCGGCGGCTTGCTCGTGACGTCGAGGACGACCCGGTTGACCTCCTCGACCTCGTTGGTGATGCGCGTCGAGATCGTCGCGAGGACGTCGTAGGGCACGCGGGCCCAGTCGGCGGTCATGGCGTCCTCGGAGGCGACCGGGCGCAGCACGACCGGGTGACCGTACGTGCGGCCGTCGCCCTGGACGCCGACCGAGCGGACGTCGGCGAGCAGCACGACGGGGCACTGCCAGATGTCGCGGTCGAGACCGGCCTTCGTCAGCTCCTCGCGGGCGATGGCGTCGGCGCGGCGCAGCACGGCGAGACGCTCGGCGTCGACGGCACCGATGATCCGGATGCCGAGGCCGGGGCCCGGGAACGGCTGGCGCCACACGATGACCTCGGGCACGCCCAGCTCGAGCCCGACCTGGCGCACCTCGTCCTTGAAGAGCGTGCGCAGCGGCTCGATGAGCGAGAACTGCAGGTCGTCGGGCAGGCCCCCGACGTTGTGGTGGCTCTTGATGTTGGCCGCGCCCTCGCCGCCGCCGGACTCGACGACGTCGGGGTAGAGCGTGCCCTGGACGAGCCACTTGACGGGGTGCTCCTCGTCGCCGCGGTCGTGGACGACGTCGCGGGCCGCCTGCTCGAAGACCCGGATGAACTGCTCGCCGATGATCTTGCGCTTCGTCTCGGGGTCGGTGACCCCGGCGAGCGCGTCGAGGAAACGCTCACGGGCGTCGACGACGACGAGGTCGACGCCGGTGGCCTCGACGAAGTCCTTCTCGACCTGCTCGGCCTCGCCCTCACGCAGCAGGCCATGGTCGACGAAGACGCACGTCAGCTGGTCGCCGACGGCCTTCTGCACGAGCGCCGCCGCGACGGAGGAGTCGACGCCGCCGGACAGGGCGCACAGGACGCGGTCCTCGCCCACCTGCTCGCGGATCGACTCCACGAGGTCGTCGACGACGTTCGAGGCGGTCCACTCCGGCGCGATGCCCGCGCCCTTCCAGAGGAAGTTCTCGAGGACCCGCTGGCCCTGCTCGGAGTGCAGCACCTCGGGGTGCCACTGGACACCGTAGAGGCGTCGGGCGTCGTCCTCGATGGCCGCCACCGGCGTCCCCGCGGTGGACGCGGTGACGACCGAGCCCTGCGGCGCCTCGGTCACGGAGTCGCCGTGCGACATCCACACGACCTGGTCGGCGGGCTGGCCGTCGAAGAGCGTGGAGCCGGTGCCTGTGATCGTCGCGGCCGTCTTGCCGTACTCGCGCGAGCCGGTGCGGGCGACGACGCCGCCGAGCGCCTGGGCCATCGACTGGAACCCGTAGCACATGCCGAAGACCGGCACGCCGGCCTCGAGCAGCGCCGGGTCCAGACGCGGCGCGCCCTCCTCGTACACCGAGCTCGGGCCGCCGGACAGGATGATCGCGGCAGGCTTCCTCGCCAGCAGGTCAGCGACGGTCGTCGAGTGCGGCACGACCTCGCTGTAGACGTTCGCCTCGCGCACCCGGCGGGCGATCAGCTGGGCGTACTGGGCGCCGAAGTCGACGACGAGGACGGGATGGCTCTGCAGGTCGTGCGCGTCGGTCACCCGGACAGCCTAGTGGCTGGCGTTGGGCGGTCCGGACGCCGCCGGTCAGGCGCCCGTGCCCTCGCCGGCGACGTAGGCGCGGGCGAGGAGGGCCTCGGTCTCGGCGGTGTTGCGCCGCTCGGCGACCCACGGCACGACGGGCACGAAGCCGGCGAGGAGGTTCTTGACGATGCGGACCGGCCCCCAGCCGGCCTTGAGGCCGAGGTTGGCCACCGACGCCGCGTACCCCATGTAGATGACGCCGTGGATGGGGCTCCAGTACTGCGTCAGGACGTTGGTCTGGTGGAGCGCGTACTTCATGACCATCTCGAGCAGGAGCACGAAGAGCGCGATGCCCGCGACGATCGCGAGGACGCGGTAGGCGGACAGGGCCGAGCGGATCTGCCGGGGCTTGGCCAGGGTCTGGGGGTACGTGCTCACGTCGTGGCGCTCTCTCTCGGGCTTTCACTGGGACGGCGGGCTTCGGACGCGGACGCGGCGGACACGCCGTCCGGCGTCTGCCCGCCCTCCTCCGGCGTCGCTTCGCGCTGGGCCGGTGGTCCGGTCTCGTGCTCGGTGTCGTGCTCGGTGCCGTGCTCGGCCTCGTGCTCGGCGCGGAACATCTTCCACGCCATCCAGATGGCGAAGACGCCGAAGACCCACCACTGCACGGCATAGGCCGCGTTGCGGAGGTTGAGCGGTGCGTCGAGCGTCGGGGGCGGCACCCGGGTCAGGCCCGGGGCCGTCACGGTCGTGCCGGACGCGTCGGACGCGTCGGTGCCGACGTGCTCGGCCGAGGCGAAGACGACGGCGTTGTAGAGGTCGCCGGGCCACTCGTTGACGAGCGCGGCGAGGTCGATGGACCGGCGCTGCCGTCCCTGGAGCGGGTCGCCGGTGCGCGGCGACTCCCCGGGGCCCAGGGTGCCGAGGACGGTGACGGGTCCGGCGGGGGGCGCGGGAGCGGAGGCCGGGGTGCCCGGAACGAAGCCACGGAGCACCGCGACGGTCCCCGACCCCGTGTCGAGCGGGGTGACGACCCACGACCCGCTGCGAGCGCCGAGGCGACGGTCGACGACGAGGAACGACCGCGACGCGTCGTAGGTGCCCGTGACGCTCACGCGACGGTTCGACAGCTCGGGCGCGAAGGGCCGGTGCGGCGCCGTGACCTGCGAGAGCGGCGCGCGGCCCAGCTGCGCGGCGGCCGAGACGGCGTCCTCACGGCCGTGGTCACGCGCGACCCCGAGCTGCCACATGCCGAGCAGGACGCAGGCCGCGACGACGACGAGCAGCCCCGCGAGAAAGGCCACCCAGCGCGGCGTGAGCAGTCGGCGGAGCACGTCCCCAGCGTAGGTCACCCCCGAGCGGGTCGGTCGAGGCGGTCGAGGCGGTCGAGGCAACCCGGAGGCTCGTGGCGGTGGACGTGGTCGCGCGGTCCCGTTGCGGTCGTGCCAGACTCGGGGCCCATGCACGGCCGGACGACCCCTCCCGCCCGCGGTGCCGCGGTCCGCGCGCGCCCGGTGCCCGTCGCCGTCCTCGGTGCCGTCGTCGCCCTCGTGGCGGTCGCGGTCTCGGGCTGCGGCGCCACCGACATCCCCGCCCCGACCACGACCGTCACGGTCGTCGTGGACCCGCCGGCGTCGGGGCCGGGCACGACCGGCTCGGCCTCACCCGGCACGACGCCCGTGCCGACGCAGACCGCGACGACGACGGCCGTGCCGACCGCCCTGGCCGCCGGGCCCCAGCGCGGCGCTCCCCACTCCTTCGCCGAGGCGGCCGCGCGCGTCGCCGGCGCGAAGCCGGCCGCCGGCGTCACGTCGGCCTTCGTCAGCCCGAGCGGCAACCTGCGCTGCGTCGTCACCGGGGGCTCGTCGGCGCCCGCCTGCGAGGTGGTCGAGGGCCGCGTCGCGCCGCCCCAGGCCGGGCTGTGCCCGCCGGGCGGCGCCCCCGACATCGGCCGCATCGAGCTGACCGCGCGCGGCGCGGTCCCGGTCTGCAACACCGACGCGGTGGCGCACGCCGACGTGCCCACGCTCGGCTACGGCGCGCGGACGTCTGCGCCCGGGCCCGTGCAGTGCCTCAGCGAGGAGGCGGGCGTCACGTGCGTGGACCGGGCCGGCCGGCACGGGTTCTTCCTCGCCCGCCGGACGTTCGTCACCTTCTGAGCCGGCCTCGGGGCTCGGCCCACCCGCGGGTGGCACGTAGGATTGGGGCTCACGACCTCCGGGCCGCCGGACGCGCGTGGACGACCTGCCGACCGACGACCGAGGGGCCGCCGTGGCGCACCTGCTCATCCTCCACCTCGCCGCGGCCCTCGTCGCACCCCTTCTCGCGAGGTCGCTGCGGACCCGGGCGTTCGCGGTGCTGGCCCTCGTCCCGGCGGTGTCGTTCGGCTGGCTCGTCTCGGTGGGGGCAGACGTCCGCGACGGCCACGGCCCGGTGGAGCGGGTGCCGTGGGTACCGGGCCTCGGCCTCGACCTCGACTTCCGGCTCTCGACCCTGCAGTGGGTGCTCGCGCTGCTCGTGACCGGAGTCGGTGCCCTCGTCCTGCTCTACTGCACGTGGTACTTCACCGACGACGACCCGACCCTGTGGCGGTTCACCTCGGTCTTCACGGCGTTCGCCGGCGCGATGCTCGGGCTCGTCCTGACCGACAACTTCCTCCTGCTCTACGTCTTCTGGGAGCTGACGACCGTCTTCTCCTACCTGCTCATCGGGCACAACCCCGCCAGCTCGACCAACCGCCGCGCGGCGATGCAGGCCCTCGTCGTCACGACCTTCGGCGGCCTGGCCATGCTCGTCGGCATCATCGCCCTCGGCGTGCACCACACGTACTCGATCTCGGGGTTGCTCGCCGACCCACCGCGCCTCGACACCGTCACCGTCGCCGCCGTCGTGCTCCTCCTCGTCGGGGCGCTGTCGAAGTCGGCCCTCGTGCCGTTCCACTTCTGGCTCCCCGGCGCCATGGCCGCGCCGACACCGGTCAGCGCCTACCTGCACGCGGCCGCCATGGTCAAGGCCGGCATCTACCTCGTGGCCCTCCTCGCCCCGGCGTTCGCGGGCGCGCCGGCCTGGCACGTCCTGACCCTGGGTCTGGGCCTGCTGACGATGTCGGTCGGTGGCTGGCGGGCCCTGCGCCAGCACGACATCAAGCTGCTCCTCGCCTACGGCACCGTCAGCCAGCTCGGCTTCATCGTCGCCGTGACCGGGCTCGGGACCCGCGCCGCCGGGCTCGCCGCCCTCGCCCTCGTCATCGCGCACGCCCTCTTCAAGTCGACGCTGTTCCTCACCGTCGGGGTCGTCGACAAGGCCACCGGCACGCGCGACCTGCGGCTGCTGTCCGGCGTCGGTCGTCGGCTGCTGCCGGTGTCGGTGCCGGCCTCGCTCGCGGCGCTGTCGATGGCCGGCGTCATCCCCCTCGCCGGCTTCGTGTCGAAGGAGAGCGCGCTCGAGTCGCTGTGGCAGGACGTCGAGACCGGGGTGCCGCTGCCCCCGGCGTACGGGTGGCTCGCCGTCGCCGGCGCCGTCGTCGGGTCGGCGCTGACGACGGCGTACACGGCGCGGTTCCTCTGGGGCGCCTTCGCCACGAAGCCGGGCCGGGCGCCGACGCCGGTGCGGGTGCCCCACCCGGGCTTCGTCCTCGCGCCGCTCCTGCTCGGCACCGGCAGCCTCCTGCTCGGTCTCCTCGCACCACTCGAGTCCGCGTGGCTCGTGCCGTACGCGGAGGAGCTGCCGCTGGGACCGCCGCCCGCGCCCCTCGCCCTCTGGCACGGGCTGACCGTGCCGCTGGTCCTGTCGCTCGTCTCGATCGCCGCGGGGCTCGTGCTCTTCTGGCGCCGCGACGCCGTGTCGCGCGCGCAGGCCGGTGTGCCCGCGCTCGTCGACGGTGAGCGCGCCTTCGCCCGCACGCTGCGGTGGGTCGACCGGGGCGCCGTCGAGACCACCGCCGTGACCCAGCGCGGGTCGCTGCCCATCTACCTGACCGGCATCCTGCTCGTGTTCGTCCTGCTGCCCGGGCTGGCCGCGGTCACCCAGGGACACCTGCCACGGGTCCGCTGGTGGGACAACGCCGGCCAGGCCGTCGTGGGTCTCGTCATCCTCGCGGCGGCGGTCCTCGTCCTCGTGACGCGCCGCCGGCTCACGGCCGTCATGCTCGTCGGGGTCACCGGCTACGGCGTCTCGACGCTCTTCATCGTCCACGGCGCGCCGGACCTCGCGATCACCCAGATGCTCGTCGAGACCGTGTCGCTCGTCGTGTTCGTCCTCGCGCTGCGGCGGCTGCCGACCAAGTTCACGCGGCACCGGCACTCGCCCGCCCGGACCTGGCGCCTCGCGCTCGGGGCCGCCGTCGGCTGCTCGGTCGGGGCCATCACGCTCGTCGCCGCCGGCGGTCGCTCCACCGACCCGGTGTCGGCGGGGTTCCCCACGCAGGCCTATGCGTTCGGCCACGGCAAGAACATCGTCAACGTCACCCTCGTCGACATCCGCGCGTGGGACACCCTCGGCGAGGTGTCGGTGCTCGTCGCGGCCGCCACCGGAGTCGCGAGCCTCATCTTCGTCCGGACGCGCAACACCCGCCTGTCGCGCGCGAGCGCCAAGGACCTGCCGGCGAGCAACCCGACGCGTGGCACGTGGCTGCAGGGCGGGCGGACGCTGCGCAAGGAGAAGCGGTCGGTGATCTTCGAGGTGGTGACCCGGCTCGTCTTCCACGTCATGCTCGCCGCGTCGCTGTTCCTCCTCTTCTCCGGCCACAACCAGCCCGGCGGCGGGTTCGCCGGTGGGCTCGTCGCGGGTCTGGCCCTCGTCGTGCGCTACCTCGCCGGCGGCCGGTACGAGCTCGACGAGGCGGCGCCGTTCGACGCCGGACTCGTCGTCGGCCTCGGCCTGCTCGTCGTGGTCGGCTCGGCGCTCGCGCCGCTGGCCTTCGGCGGCACCGTCCTCGAGACCACGGCTATCGACGTCACGCTCTGGCCGTGGGGCGAGGTCCACCTCGTCACGTCGCTGCTCTTCGACGTCGGCGTCTACCTCATCGTCGTCGGGATGATGCTCGACATCGTGCGCAGCCTCGGCACCGGCATCGACCGGCAGATCGCCGAGGAGACCGACGCCGAGCCCCTCCCGGCCGTCGCGCCTGCCGCGCCTGCCGCGCCCACCAACCCGCGGGTGCAGCCATGACCGCGCTCGCACCCCTGCTCATCGAGCGGACGCTCGAGCCGAACCTCACCCTCGTCCTCGTCACGGCCGGCCTCGTCGCCATCGGCACCGCGCTCGTCCTGGACCGCAGCCTCGTGCGCGTCCTGCTCGGCGTCGTCCTCATCGGCAACGGCGTCGCGGTGCTCTACCTCGTCGCCAGCGGGCGAGCGGGGCGCGCGCCGTTCGTCGGCGAGGACGCGGCGTCGATCAGCGACCCGCTCCCCCAGGCGATGGTGCTCACGGCCATCGTCATCAGCCTGGCGACCGTCGGCTTCCTCCTCGCGCTGTCCTACCGGCTCTGGCAGATCTCCGGTGCCGACGACGTGCCGGACGACGCCGAGGACGCCCGCATCCTGCGCCTCGCCGAGGAGGACTCGACCTCGGAGACCTACGACCCGTCCGAGGCTCCGACGACGACCTCCGACGAGGACGCCCGCGAGGACGTCCACGAGCACGCCCACGAGGACGCCCACCAGGACGCCCACGAGGACGTCCCGACCAGAGGGGGTGGCGGGCGTGGCTGAACCGGGCCTCGCGAGCGTGGCCCTCGTCGGTGCGGACCTCGTGCCCGACCTGCTGCCGCTGCCGGTCCTGCTGCCGCTGCTCGGGGCGGCCCTGACCCTCGCGGTCCGCCGCACGCCCTGGCTGCAGCGGGCGACGAGCATCGCCGTGCTCACCGCGACCGTCGCGGTCGCCGGCGTCCTCGTGTGGCAGACCGACGCCCACGGCCCCCAGGTGCTCTGGCTCGGTGCATGGCAGGAGCCGCTCGGCATCTCCCTCGTCGCGGACCGCCTCAGCGCCCTGATGCTCCTCGTGTCCGGCGTCGTGACCCTGCTCGTCCTGCTCTTCGCCATCGGCCAGGGTCACGCCGACGAGGAGGAGGACGACGACAGCCCACCGCTGTCGATCTTCCACCCGACCTACCTCGTCCTGTCGGCCGGCGTCGCCAACGCGTTCCTCGCCGGTGACCTCTTCAACCTCTTCGTCGGCTTCGAGATCCTGCTCTTCAGCTCCTACGTCCTGCTGACGCTCGGCGGCTCGGCCGCGCGCATCCACGCCGGCACGACGTACGTCGTCGTCAGCCTCATCAGCTCGGCCCTCTTCCTCGTCGGGATCGCCGCCGTCTACGCCGCGACCGGCACCGTCAACCTCGCCCAGCTCGCGATCCGGGTCGAGGGCCTGGCCCCCGGCGTCGCCCTCGTCCTGCAGCTGACGCTGTTGACGGCGTTCGGCATCAAGGCGGCCGTCTTCCCGATGTCGGCGTGGCTGCCCGACAGCTACCCCACCGCGCCGGCACCGGTCACCGCGGTGTTCGCCGGCCTGCTGACCAAGGTCGGCGTCTACGCGATGATCCGGGTACAGACCCTCCTCTTCCCGGCCTCTCCGCTGCAGGACCTGCTCATGTGGGCCGCGCTCCTGACCATGATGGTGGGCATCCTCGGCGCGGTGTCGCAGACCGGCCTCAAGCGGATCCTGTCCTTCACCCTCGTCAGCCACATCGGCTACATGGTCTTCGGCATCGCCCTCGCGGGCCCGCACGGGACCGCCGGCGCGATCTTCTACGTCACGCACCACATCACCGTCCAGACCGCCCTCTTCCTCGTCGCCGGTCTCGTCGAGCGACACGCGGGAACCACCTCCCTCGACCGCCTCGGCGGTCTCGCCGCATCGGCCCCGGTCCTGGCCGTGCTCTTCTTCGCGTCGGCGATGAACCTGTCGGGCATCCCCCCGCTGTCGGGGTTCCTCGCCAAGGTCGGGCTGCTCGACGCCGGGATCGAGCTCGGTACGCCGCTGGCCTGGGTGCTCGTCGTCGGCGGCGTCGTCACGAGCCTGCTGACGCTCTACGCGCTGACGAAGGCGTGGAGCCAGGCGTTCTGGCGCTCCCGGCCGGAGGCCTCTGAGGCGTCGGACGCCTCGGACGCCTCGGACGAGCCGGACGCCTCGGACGAGCCGGGCGCGGTCCGGCCGACGATCCGTCCGGGCGGCTCGGCACCCGGCCCGGTGGCCGCCGCCACCCGCGGCAGCGTCGCGGTGGCCTCCGAGGTGGGTGGTCACGTCCGAGCCCCGAGGCCGCTCCCGCGGCTCATGGTCGGGGCGACCGCCGCGATGACGGCCGTCGGGCTGCTCATCACGGTCGTCGCCGGTCCGCTCTTCGGCTACACGCAGCGCGCGGCCGAGGACCTGCACAGCCGCCGGCCCTACGTGACGACGGTCCTGCCGCCCGAGGTGCGCCGATGACACCACCCCCACCACCCACCGACGGCGCCGACGCTGCCGACGCTGCCGACGCTGCCCGCGCCACCGGTGCGACCGGCAGCGGCGAGGGGCCTCGCCGTCGCCGCCGGGCGTTCCAACCGCGCGCCGTCGCCGCCATCGCGGTCGTCTGGGTGCTGCTCTGGGACCGGGTCTCCCTCGGCAACCTCGTCAACGGCCTGCTCGTCGGGCTCCTCGTCACCTGGGCGTTCCCGCTGCCCTCCATCGTCTTCGCCGGGCGCGTCCGGCCCCTGCGCGTCGCCTGGCTCGGGGCGCGCTTCATCGGGGACCTCGTCGTGGCGTCCTGGCAGGTGCTGCGCCTCGCCCTGCGACCCGGCCGTCCCCGCAACGCTGTCGTCGGGGTGCAGCTGCGATCACGCTCCGACCTCTACCTGACGATCACCGCCGAGCTCGTCGCGCTGGTCCCCGGGTCGGTCGTCATCGACGCGAGGCGCTCCAGCTCGGTGCTGTACCTGCACCTGCTCGACGTCGGCAGCGAGGGCGCCGTCGACGCGGGCCGCCGGCACGTGCTCGCCGTCGAGGCGCGGGTGGTCCGCGCCTTCGGCTCGGACGCCGAGATCGCGGCGCTCGAGACCGCAGCCGCCGCCGATCCCGAGGGCACCGGACGCGTCCCCGCCGAACGCCCCGTCCAAGGACGGGCCGAACCCGCCGAACCCCCTGTCGGAAGAGACGTCGAAGGCCCGGACGAGCCCCCCGACCAGCGCCCCGACCTCACCCCCGGAAGGGAGGACGCGTGAGCACCATCGCCCTCGCCGCCCTCGCGATGCTCGGCGTCGCCGCCGTCATCGTCCTCGTCCGCATCGCGCGCGGGCCGAGCAACCTCGACCGCATCGTGGCCACCGACATCCTCCTCGTCGTCGTCATCGCGGGGGTGGCGCTGGAGTCGGTGCGTCAGCGCACCGCCACGTACCTGCCGCTGCTCGTCGTGCTCGGGCTCGTCGCCTTCGTGGGCGGTGTGGCGATCACGCGGTTCCTGTCGCGGGACCGCGACGACGACGCCGTCGGCGGTCCCGCCGACACCCGCGAGACCACCTACACCACCGACACGGCCGAAGCCGTCGGCCGCGTCCGGCCGACGCCACCCCCGACCCAGGACCCGGAGGAGGCGCCGTGAGCGGGCCGCAGTGGGTGCTGTCCACCCTCGACGCGCTCGGCGGCGTGTGCCTGCTGCTCGGCGCCCTCCTGTGTCTCGCCGGCGCCATCGGGCTCGCGCGGTTCCCCGACACGCTCTCGCGGCTGCACGCCGCGACCAAGCCGCAGAGCCTCGGCCTGTTCCTCGTCCTGCTCGGTCTGGCCCTGACGCTTCGGACGTGGGCGGCCGTGACGACGCTCCTGCTCGTCGGCGCGACACAGTTCCTCACCGCCCCCGTCTCCGCTCACCTCGTGGGCCGCGCCTCGTACCGCAACGGCAGCGTCGACCGCGAAACGCTCGTCGTCGACGAGCTCTCCGAGGCTCTCGAGCGCTCGGGCTGGGACCCCACCCGTTGAGGCCGGCCCCGACGCCGAAGGTCCACGTCGGCGAACGCGTCGGAGATTGGCGAGCCGAGCCCGTAACCCCGGGACTTCGCCGTCGTTGGTCAGCGCGGTGCAGGGCTGTTTCTCGACCGGTTGCCAGCCCGTGCGCCAGGGGTGGGGCCGTCTCTGAGGGGTGACGGCTCCACCCGCCACGGTCGCGGGCCCGCACCATCCACCCCAGCGGGCCCGCGACCCCGCTCCCGTCGCGCTGCGGTCGTCAGGCGGGCACGAGTCGGTACGGCTCCCCCTGGGCGGGGCGCCGGTCCGGCTCACCGGCCGCCGGCCACAGCGACATCGCCCGCTCGGCCTGGGCGGTGATCGTCAGGCTGGGGTTGACCCCGAGGTTGGCCGACACCGCGGCGCCGTCGACGACGTGCAGCCCGGGGTAGCCCCAGACCCGGTGGTACGGGTCGACGACACCGGTCCCGGGCGAGTCGGAGATGACCGCACCGCCGAGGAAGTGCGCCGTCATCGGGATGTCGAGGATCTCGCCGATCGACGAGCCGGGCCAGGCGCGCTCGCCCGTGCCCTGCTCGAGCCGCCGCGCCATGGCACGGACCGCCTCGTTGCCCTCGGGGATGTAGGTCGGGTTCGGCTCACCGTGCCCCTGCATCGAGGTGAGGTGCCAGCCGAACAGCCCCCGCCGACGGCGAACCGTGATCGAGTTGTCGCGCGACTGCATGACGAGCGCGATGACGGTGCGCTCGCTCCAGCGCCGGCTCGACAGCGAGCGGGCGAAGATCGTCGGGTGTCGCAGCGCCTGCCCGGCGAAGCGCACCCAGCGCGGCACGCGCCCGCCGCCGTCGACCTGCATGACGGCGAGCGCGCCCATGAGGTTGGAGCCCCTTCCATAGCGGACGTTCTCGACGTGCGTCGAGTCGGACACGTGGAAGCTCGACGTGATCGCGACACCCTTCGTCAGGTCGGCCCCGCGTGGCACCCGCTGCGTCATGGCCCCGCCGAGGGCTTCGGAGTTGGTCCGCGTCAGGTGCCCCAGCCGGTCCGACAGGTGCGGCAGCCCGTCGACCCGCATCGCCTGGAGCAGCTGGGCGGTCCCCCAGGCGCCCGCCGCGACGACGACCTGGCCCGCGGTCACGGTCCGGGCGCCCGAGCGCCGGGGGCCCCACGCGCCCGACCGCACGGTCGTCACGGCGTAGCCGGCCTCCGGGCGCGCGGCGTCCAGCGGCCGCAGCCGCGTGACCGTGCGCAGCGGCTCGACCGTGACCCCGCGCCGCTCGGCGAGGGCGAGGTAGTTCTTGACGAGGGTGTTCTTGGCGCCGACCCGGCAGCCGACCATGCAGTTGCCGCACTCGGTGCAGCCCGTGCGCTCGGGCCCCTCGCCGCCGAAGTACGGGTCGGGGACCCGCCGCCCGGGCTCACCGAAGAAGACGCCGACGGGCGTCTTGCGGAAGGTGTCGGCGACACCGAGGTCGGCGGCGACGTGACGCATGACCTGCTCGACCGGTCCCTCGCACGGGTTGACCGTGACCCCGAGCATCCGCTGGGCCGTCGCGTAGTGCGGGGCGAGCTCGGCCCGCCAGTCGGTGATGTGGGCCCACTGGGCGTCGCGGAAGAACGCCTCGGGTGGCACGTACAGGGTGTTGGCGTAGTTGAGCGACCCACCACCGACGCCGGCGCCGGCGAGGACGAGGCAGTCGGGCAGCCGGTGGATGCGCTGCACCCCGAAGCAGCCGAGCCGGGGCGCCCAGAGGTACCGGCGCACGTCCCAGCTGGTGCGTGCGAAGTCCTCGTCCTCGAAGCGCCGGCCCGCCTCGTACACGTGGACGCGGTAGCCCTTCTCCGCCAGGCGCAGGGCCGCCACGGAGCCGCCGAACCCCGAGCCGATGACGACGACGTCATGGTCCCACCGGCCGGCCCGGGTGTGCCGACGGGCGCGCCCAGCGGGCTCGCTCGGCTCGTCCGGTGCGTCCTGCGCCACGCCGTCGGGGCTCGCCTCGGTGCTCATGGCACCGACCCTAGCCAGCCGAGGGGTCGCAGGCTACCGACAGTAACCTGCCTCACGCGTCAGGCGCCGGGGACCCCCGCCAGCGCGCGGCGCAGCGCCTCGGACACCTCCGGGTAGAGGGTCATGGAGAACGAGGTCGTCATGTGGCCGTGGTCGAAGTACGTGATGAGGCCACCGAGGACCGCCGGGCACGTGCCGTCACGGCAGAGCAGGTCGGTGACCTCGAGACGGGTCACCGCGGGGCCCGATCGCTCCGCCGCTGCGTCGGCGAGCGGGTCGGGCTCGAGGCCGGTTCCGGGGCCGACCTTCTCCGTGGTCGCGCACCGGGCCACGTCGTCGGGGTAGCGGGCCACGCAGTCGGGCACGCTCGAGGCCGCACCCGGCGTGTCGCGGATGACGAGGACGCGCGCCCCGGCCCGGACGAAGGTGTCCATGACCCGGTTGTAGGCGGCCTTCGCGGTCTGCACCTTCTTCACTGCGGGCACCCCGGCGAGCGGCTGGAACGTGCGGTCCGACATCACGACGAGGTCGTAGCCGCCAGAGGAGATGCGGTCGCGGGCCCACTGGTTGTAAGCCATGCAGTTGTCCTCGAGAGCCTTCGTGCCGAAGGAGACCGGAATGTCGACGGAGTAGCACTCGGAGGCGATGTAGGTGTCGACCCGCCAGCCACGGTCCTTCGCCGTGCGCAGGATCGGCGGGAACCACTGGCCGGCGTGCGAGTTGCCGTAGAGCGCCACCCTGACCGTGGCGTTCTTCGGGCCGTAGCTGCACACCTTCCGACGCGTGAAGGGACGGTTGTTCCAGCAGTCGTCGGCGTACACCTGCGGCTTGTCGTCGGCGGCGCGGACCGGGTTGGTCAGCATCGCCACCTCACGCCCCGCGCAGGCGGCGTTGCGGTAGTAGTCGGCGCCGACGCAGGCGGCAGCGGTGTCGATCGGGCCGGCGGTCTGCGCCTCGGCCCGCGCGATGGCGACGTGGGCGGCTCCCGCCACGCCGAGGGAGGCCGCCAGGCAGACGGCGAGCAGGACGAACGAGCGCCTCGTGCTGCGGGCGATGCTCGGCGTGAACCGCATGAGGTCCTCGACCCAGCGCTTGGTCAGACCCGACAGGACGAGCACGAGGCCGAGCAGGAGCATCTTCTGCCACCAGCGGACGTTGTCGTCGTCGAGGACGAACGGGGCGATGACGATGGCCGGCCAGTGCCAGAGGTACACCGAGTAGGAGACGTCGCCGAGCCACTGGACCGGGCGCCGCGACCACAACGCGTACGGCCCGGGGCGCAGGTCGTCGGACCGGGCCGCGATGACGGCGGCGGTGCCGAGCGTCGGCAGGAGAGCCGCGACGCCGGGGAAAGGAGTGGCGCCGGTGAAGGTCCACGCCGACCAGCCGATGGCGACCAGGCCACCCCACAGCAGCACGGACCGGCCCAGCCTGCCGCGCAGCCGCAGCCCCGCGTGCACCGCCGCGGCGAGGGCGGCCCCGACGCCGAGCTCCCAGATGCGCGTCGTCGAGACGAAGTAGGCCTGGGCGGCGTCCTCCTGCGTGAACCAGGCGGAGAACGCGAGTGAGGCGCCGCTGACGACCGCGATGACGGCGAGCGGCGCGAAGCGGAAGGACCGGCCGAGGCGGCGGCAGACGAGGAACGCGAGGCCGATGAGGACCGGCCACATGATGTAGAACTGCTCCTCGACCGACAGCGACCAGTAGTGCTGGGTCGCCGAGTGCAGCTGGTCGGTGGCGAGGTAGTCGGTCGAGGTGAGGGCGAGGAACCAGTTCTCGACGTAGAGCGCCGAGGCGATGACCTCGTTGGCCACCCGCTCGTGGACCGTCTGCGGCAGCCACAGCAAGCTCGCGCCGAGCGTGACGACGAGCACGAGGGTGGCGGCCGGGATGAGCCGCCGCACCCGGCGGGCCCAGAAGGCGAAGAGGTCGGAGACCCGCCGGATCGGCCGTTCGAGCAGGTGCAGGGTGATGAGGAAGCCGGAGATGACGAAGAAGACGTCGACACCGATGTAGCCGCCCGTGAGCCGCTTGGGCCAGAAGTGGTAGAGGACGACGAGGGCGACCGCGATGGCGCGAAGCGCCTGGATGTCCTTGCGCGGGCCGGCCGGGACGGCGCGCTGCGGGGCGGAGGGGCCGGGCTGCTCGCGCGGGGTCGCCTCGGTGACCCCGCCGACGATCGCGGGGCTCGCTGCGTCGGGTGCTGCCAAGGACTGCTCCGTGCTCTCGGCCGGCTCGCGGCCGGTGCGTACGCGGGCGCGGCGGCGCGACGAGGCGCCGTCCGGGCCGGGATGGACCTCGACAACCTAACGCACCAACCTTGGGCCCACCCAACCGCGCGCCGTGGGCGCCTCGAAGCCGCCGCGGGGCGGCCGGTGCGCCCGAACGCGTCGTTAGGATGGGCGCCGCGCCGCCCTCGCCCGGGCGGTTCGCCCCCTCCCCACGGAAGGCCCCGACGTGCCCCAGGACGCGGCCCTCGACGGCACGGCCGACGACCCCACCGACGGCGCACCCGCCGCCTCGGACGCGGCCGGGGACGCGGCACCGGCCCCGCTGCTCACCGTCATCTCGAACGTCTTCGACGACGCGGAGCGCCTGCCGCGGGCGGTCGCCTCGGTGCTCGCGGCCTGGGACGGGCCGGGCATCGAGGTCCTCGTCGTCGACGACGGGTCCACCGACGGCACGGGCGAGGTCGCCGACCGCCTCGCGGCGTCCGACCGCCGGGTCCGGGTCGTGCACCGCGGGGAGAACGACGGGGCCCCCGGAGCCCCGCGCAACCTCGGCATCGCCGAGGCCCGCGGCACGTACGTCGCGTTCTGCGACAGCGACGACGAGTACCTGCCGGGCACGCTCCGCCGGCTCGTGGACCTCGCCGTGGCCCTCGACGCCGACGTCGCGGCCGGCGGGGTCGCGCGCTTCAACGAGCGCACCGGTCGCACGACGCCGCTGCCGGCCACGGCCTACGTGTCCGGCCCGGTCGAGCCGCTCGCGCCGGGATCACCGCTCTGGCACGACACCATCGCCGTGGCCAAGGTCGTCCGGCGGGCGTTCCTGGCCGAGGAGGGCATCCGCTTCCCCGAGCGGATCCTCTACGAGGACCAGCCCTTCACCGTCGCGCTCTGGGCCCGGGCCCGCCGGATCGCCACGATGCCGGAGACGGTGTACCTCTGGTACGTCAACAACGTCGCCGGCGAGGAGTCGATCACGGCCCGCCGCCACGAGATCGCCAACTTCCGCGACCGGATCACCGCCAACCGAGCCATCGACGGCTACCTCGAGGGCCGCCCGGACCTCACCGCGGCGAAGCTGGACAAGTTCGTCCGTCACGACCTCGCCCTCTACGGCAAGGACCTCGACGCCCGCGACGCGGCGTACCGCTCGGAGTTCGTCGCCGCCGCCCGCGGCTACCTCGCCGACGTGCCCGCCGACCTGCGGGCAGGGCTCGAGCAGCCCTACCGGCTCGCGGTCCGCGAGCTCGTCGACGGCACGCCCGAGGCTGCGGTGGCGGCCTGCCTCTTCGCCTACCGGCGCCAGCACCTCGACCGGCCCCTGGACTGCCGTGCGGACCGCTGGTGGTGGCCGTACCGGACGCCGGAGGACAGCGGTCCGGAGCACGACCTCACCGACGTCGTCCGCTCCCGGGCGGTCCGGGGCCGGCACTTGGTCACCGTCACGGCCCTCTCGGTCGGCGGCGCGGGTGCCCGGCTGACCGTCGAGGGCGTCGTCGTCGACGGCGCCCGCACCCTCGGTCCGACGGCGGCCCTGCGACTCGAGCTCGTCGACCGCGACTCGTCGGCCGTCGTCGCGGACTGTGCCGTCCGGGTCCACGACGGCCGGTTCTCCGGCGCGCTCGTCCTGCCCGACGGGCGGCCCGGCCGCCCGGTCCCGAAGGCCTTCGACGTCAAGGCGTCCTTCGCCCGCCGCGGCCTCGCCGCGCGGGCGCTCGCGGCCCTGCGGGTCGTGCGTGCCGGGGCCGCGCAACCCGTCGAGGTGCCGGCAGGCTCCGACCTGCCGACGCTCGACGTGCCCGGACGCGACGGGCCGTGGCACGCCTACCGGACGCGCAACGGCAACCTGGCCCTGAGGCCCCTCGTCGCGGGTGCGACGTTCGCGGACCCGTCGAGGCCCTCGGACTGAGAACGCACCGACGGACGGTTCAGGGCCTCGATGGCGGCGGTGACCCGCTCGCAGCACCGCCCGTCACGCATCGGGAACGTCGCCTCGATCCGCGCCTGGTACTCCGGCGTCGCCGCATACCCGTGCTCGGCGATCTGCACGACCGCGCGCACCGCGTCCTCGGCCTTGTCCACGACCGGCCCGAAACCGTCCCGCCGGTACTGAAAGTACCCCGCCCGCCCCACGTGCCCCCCGGCCATGACCCGCGCCTCGTCGAACTGGAAGTACACCACCGGCCGGTCCATGTACGCGGTATTGAACGCCATCGACGAGTAGTCCGTCACCAGCACCGCCGCCCGCGCGAAGTACTCCTGCACGTCGGCACCCTCGAACGACAGCGGCAGCACGTGCCCCGGCAGGTCCATCTTCGCCAGCACCGGCTGGATGTTCGGGTGCGGCAGGAACGCCACGCGCCGACCGGTCCGCTGCGCCAGCTCGGCCAGCTCGGGGCTGGTCAGGAACGCCGTCCACGCCTGCGCGTACTCGGTCTGGAAGAACCGCGCGTCGATGACCCGACGCTGGCTGCCCGGCTTCAGCGGCGGCACCAGCCAGTTGCGCCACGTCGGCGCCACGAGGATCAGGTCACAGCCCTCACCGGTGAACTGCTGCGCCTTCTCGTGCAGCCGGTCGAAACGCGGCAGCCCGGTCAGCACCGTCTCCTTGTCGGTGAACACGTACGGCGACCCCTCGCCCGCGATGGACTCGTACTCCCCCGGCGTCGACGTCACGAACACGTCGACCTGCTTCTCGTTGAGCCAACGCGACAGGTCGTCCTTGATGACGCCGTGCTGCAGGAACGTGAACTTCCACCTCGGGTGTGGAAGGTGCGCGACCACCGCCGGTGGGCGCTGGACGGGCACGTCGATGTGCGAGGAGACGAGGTGGGCGGCGTTGATCATGAGCAGCTTCCACCGCAGCGACCCGTGCGCGACCAGCCTGCTGCCGTACCCGTCGGCCCTGAGGCGCTTCCAGTCCGCCGTGTCCTTCTCCACGACGAACCAGGCGTTGATCTCCGGGCGGTGATCGCGCAGGTACCGGAACAGGATCTCGCCCGAGTCGTTCGCGTCGTGGATCCGGTCCATGAGCACCCACGCGTCCGCGAAGACCTTGCGCACCTGCGGCCGCGCCGCCAGGAGCCGCACCGGGTCGACCTTGAGCCGGCGAGCCGCCTCGCGCTTGCTCGGACGCCTGCCCTGCTGCGCCTTGCGGAACCGGTCGGCGAGCGCCTTGGCTCCCAGCGCGCGGACGTGGACACCCTCCCACTCCTCGGCGAGGTCGAGCCGCACGCCGTCGACCAGGAAGCTCGATGGTGCCGCCGGCCGGGACCCAGAGCACCCGCTCCCACATCACGGTCGCGCCGAAGAAGTCCATCCGGCGGGTCTTCGCGTGCAACGGAGCCGTCGGCACGCCCTGGAAGCGGAACTGCTCCGACGGCGCCTCACCGACGTACCGGTACCGCAGCCGCACGACCCTGGTGGCGCGGTCGAACCGGTCCGTCACGGCGTACGGGGTGTGCCAGGAGGTGTCCGCGAGGCCGTGCAGGAGGATGTCGCGCCAGTGCGGCTGCAGCTTGCGGATGCCGAAGGAGTCGACGACGTCGGGAGTGAGCAGGTCGGCGATCTCGCGCAGGGTGTGGCGGAACTCGGCGCCGAGCTCGCCGTCGATGGCCGACGCCGAGCTGGCCATGGCGTCCTCGGACGAGAAGTACCAGGACAGGTCGTAGAGGATGGTGTTCTGCAGCCACATGGGGACGGCGCCCCACTGCTCCCTGGCGTCGACGAGCAACGCGAGGTAGCCCTCGCGTGGTACGACGCCGTAGCGGCCCGTGGCCGAGATCCCGGTCTGCAGCGTCGAGGACTGGTCGGCGCGTTTGCGGTAGACGTACCTCGCCGACGCGAGGAAGCCGGTGCGACGCGTCGGAGCCGCCATGAGGTAGCGGGCCGCGAAGTCGCCGTCCTCGAAGTTCGGACGCAGCCGGTGGTTGAACCGGAGGTCCCCCACGAGGTCGCGCCGCAGGACCGAGGACGTGGCGCTGTTCGGGATGTAGGAGGTGGCGGTGTCGAGGTCGACGAGCGTGTCGCCCGCCGCGAACATCTTGGCCCGCGGATGCTTGGCGAGGGTGCCCGTGGACTCCAGGTGCAGCACCATGTTCGCCGAGACGAAGCACACCTCGGGGTGGCGCCCGACGAACGCGGCGACCGCGGAGAAGAAACCCGCGTCGAGGGTGTCGTCCGGGTCGGTGAAGGTGACCCAGTCGCCGGTGGCACGCTCGAGGCCCGCGTTGCGTGCCGCGGCCTGCCCGCCGTTCTCCTGGGTCAGCACGACGACCTCGAACGGGGCGCGCCCAGCCCACGCGCGGAGGACTCCGAGACTGTCGTCGGTCGAGCCGTCGTCGACCGCGACGACCTGCAGGCGCGACGGGTCGTAGTCCTGCTTCTCGAGCGACTCGAAGAACTCGGGCAGGTAGCGGGCGACGTCGTAGACGGCCGAGACGACCGAGAAGGTCGGTCCGGGGGATCCATCGACCCCTGCCGGTCGCTCCGCTCCCGTTGCCCTCGCTGCGACCACGTCCCGTCCCTTTCGACCATGAGGCGAGCCACCACCGGAGACGGTCCCGCAGGCAGGTGCGGGGCGCGCGTCCCGAGCCGCGGCCGTACCCGCCACATGGTAGACCGGGCCCCCGTGGCCGCCCGGAGGAACGGCCCCGGGCGCGCCGGGCGCAGGACCGGGTCGAACGGGCGGAGCGCCGGATGCGGACCGCGTGACGCGTAGCGCGGGTGCGGCCCGGCGGGTGTGGTCAGCCCGCCGGGCTCAGCTCCGCTGCGTCCGCGACCACGGCCCCCTTGGGCTCGGCCGTGACGCCGTCGAGGGCCTCGATGGCGGCGGTGACCCGCTCGCAGCACCGCCCGTCACGCATCGGGAACGTCGCCTCGATCCGCGCCTGGTACTCCGGCGTCGCCGCATACCCGTGCTCGGCGATCTGCACGACCGCGCGCACCGCGTCCTCGGCCTTGTCCACGACCGGCCCGAAACCGTCCCGCCGGTACTGGAAGTACCCCGCCCGCCCCACGTGCCCCCCGGCCATGACCCGCGCCTCGTCGAACTGGAAGTACACCACCGGCCGGTCCATGTACGCGGTGTTGAACGCCATCGACGAGTAGTCCGTCACCAGCACCGCCGCCCGCGCGAAGTACTCCTGCACGTCGGCACCCTCGAACGACAGCGGCAGCACGTGCCCCGGCAGGTCCATCTTGGCCAGCACCGGCTGGATGTTCGGGTGCGGCAGGAACGCCACGCGCCGACCGGTCCGCTGCGCCAGCTCGGCCAGCTCGGGGCTGGTCAGGAACGCCGTCCACGCCTGCGCGTACTCGGTCTGGAAGAACCGCGCGTCGATGACCCGACGCTGGCTGCCCGGCTTCAGCGGCGGCACCAGCCAGTTGCGCCACGTCGGCGCCACGAGGATCAGGTCACAGCCCTCACCGGTGAACTGCTGCGCCTTCTCGTGCAGCCGGTCGAAACGCGGCAGCCCGGTCAGCACCGTCTCCTTGTCGGTGAACACGTACGGCGACCCCTCGCCCGCGATGGACTCGTACTCCCCCGGCGTCGACGTCACGAACACGTCGATGCGCTTGGGGTTGAGCCAACGCGACAGGTCGTCCTTGATGACGCCGTGCTGCAGGAACGTGAAGCGCCAGCGCGGCATCGGCACGTGCCGCATGACGGCCGGCGGCTCCTGCACCGGCTTGTCGATGTGCGAGGAGACGAGGTGGGCGGCGTTGATCATGAGCAGCTTCCACCGCAGCGACCCGTGCGCGACCAGCCTGCTGCCGTACCCGTCGGCCCTGAGGCGCTTCCAGTCCGCCGTGTCCTTCTCCACGACGAACCAGGCGTTGATCTCCGGACGGTGATCGCGCAGGTACCGGAACAGGATCTCGCCCGAGTCGTTCGCGTCGTGGATCCGGTCCATGAGCACCCACGCGTCCCCGAAGACCTTGCGCACCTGCGGCCGCGCCGCCAGGAGCCGCACCGGGTCGACCTTGAGCTGCGCGAGCACCTCCTTGCGCCGCTTGGGCACGGGACGGAAGCGACGGGCGATGGCCTTGGCGCCGAGGGCGCGCGTTCGCTGCCCCGGCCAGTCGCCGTACAGCTCGACACGCTTCCCGTCGAGACGGACCTCGAGGGTGCCGCGGGCGTCGACCCAGAGCACCCGCTCCCACATGAGCGTGTCGCCGAAGAACTCGATGGCGCGCAGCTTGGCGTGGCGCGGGGTCGCGACGGACCCGCGCGTGTAGACCTCTTCGGTCGGCGGCTCGCCGACGTAGCGGTACCGGACGCGCACCTGGCGCTTGACCCGGTCGTACCGGTCGGTGACGACGTACGGGGTGTGCCACGGCTCGGTGCCGAGGCCGTGCAGGAGGATGTCGCGCCAGTGCGGCTGCAGCTTGCGGATGTCGAAGGAGTCGACGACGTCGGCGTCGAGGAGCTGGGCGATCCGCGCAAGGACCTCGCGGAACGACGCCGCGAGCTCACCCTCGATGGCAGCGGCCGACGCGCCCATGGCGTCCTCGGCCGAGAAGTACCACGACAGCTCGTAGAGGACGACGTGCTGGACCCACATCGGGGCGCGGCCGAACTGCTCGGTGGCCTCGCGCAGCAGCGCCAGGTACCCGTCCCGCGGGACGGTGGCATACCGGCCGAGCGCAGAGATGCCCGTCTGCAGCGTCGAGGACTGGTCCGCCCGCTTGCGGTAGAAGTACTTCGCCGAGGCGAGGAAGCCGGTGCGCCGGTTCGGCGCGCGCAGCAGGTAGCGGACCGCGAAGTCGCCGTCCTCGAAGTTCGGACGCAGTCCCGGGTTGAACCGCAGGTCGCCGATGACGTCGCGACGCATCGCCGACGTGGTCGAGCTGCCCGGGATGAACGAGGTGGCCACGTCGAGGTCGACGAGCAGGTTGCTGCCGTACATCCGCCAGCGTGGGTGCTTGCGCTCCTCGCCCGTGGCCTCCATCCGCAGGACGACGTTGCTGGACAGGAACTGGACGTCAGGGTGCTGCGTGGCGAAGGTCGCCATCGAGGACAGGTACGCCGGGTTGACGGTGTCGTCCGGGTCGGTGAACGTCACCCACTCGCCCGTCGCCACCTCGAGGCCGGCGTTGCGCGCCGCGGCCTGGCCGGCGTTCTCCTGGGTCAGCACGACGACCTCGAACGACACCCGTTCGGCCCAGGCGCGGGCCACCTCGAGGCTGTCGTCGGTGGACCCGTCGTCGACGAGGACGACCTGCAGGCGGGACAGGTCGAAGGTCTGCGCCTCGATCGAGGCGAAGAACTCCGGCAGGTACCGCGACACGTCGTACACCGCGGTGACGATGCTGAACAGTGGCCTACCCGGCGCACCCGAGGTGGGGGACGTGGTGGAGCTCGGCGTCGTCTCGGGGGTGGGGTCGGTCATGGGTCAACGGGCCTTCCCGCGCAGGAGGGCATCCTGCGCTGCTGTCGTCGTCGGCGGAGGGTGCGGCAGGCAGGACCGCACGAACGCGTTCCTGGCCACCCCCTGGCGGAACGCGATCGACCGATCCTAACCACCGATGCGTCTGACGCCCACCCGGCACCCATGCCGTACCCATCGCACACCCATCAAAGGGGCGTATGCGCGCGGACGACGACGCGCACCGCCGCGGGCGGGTGCCGCAGCCGTGACGCGGTCAGCCGGCTGCGGTGCATCGGGACCGAGGACGTCGGGACCCGGGACGTCGGGATGTCGGTCAGTTGCCGAGGTACGGCGAGACGACGACCTCGACGCGCTGGAACTCCTTGACGTCGGAGTAGCCGGTGGTGGCCATGGCGCGCCGCAGGGCACCGACGATGTTCGTCGTCCCGTCGGCCCGGCGGCCCGGACCGAAGAGGATCTCCTCGAGGGAGGCCTGCCTGCCGAGCTCGATGCGCTCCCCGCGCGGCAGCTCGGCGTGGTGGGCCTCGGGTCCCCAGTGGTAGCCACCACCCGGGGCGTCGGTGGCGCGGGCGAGGGCCGCGCCGAGCATGACGGCGTCCGCGCCGCACGCGATCGCCTTGACGATGTCACCGGAGGTCCCGACGCCGCCGTCGGCGATGACGTGGACGTACCGGCCACCGGACTCGTCGAGGTAGTCGCGGCGGGCGGCCGCGACGTCGGCGACGGCCGAGGCCATCGGTGCGTGGATGCCCAGGGCCGTGCGGGTCGTGTGCGCCGCGCCGCCGCCGAAACCGACGAGGACGCCGGCCGCGCCGGTGCGCATGAGGTGCAGGGCCGCGGTGTACGACGCGGCCCCGCCGACGATGACCGGCACGTCGAGCTCGTAGATGAAGCGCTTGAGGTTGAGCGGCTCGGCGCGCCCCGACACGTGCTCCGCGGACACCGTCGTGCCGCGGATGACGAACAGGTCGACGCCGGCGTCGACGACGGTCTTCCAGTGCTGCTGCGTGCGCTGCGGCGACAGGGCCCCCGCGACGGTGACACCGGCCTCGCGCAGCTGGCGCAACCGCTCGGTGATGAGCTCGGGCTTGATCGGCTCGGCGTACATCTCCTGCATCCGGCTCGTCGCCGCCTCCGGCTCGATCGCCGCGATCTCGCGCAGCTGGGCCGTCGGGTCCTCGTAGCGGGTCCACAGCCCCTCGAGGTCGAGGACCGGCAGGGCGCCGAGCTTGCCGAGCGCGATGGCCGTCTCGGGCGAGACGACCGAGTCCATCGGCGCGGCCATGACCGGGATGTCGAAGTGGTAGGCGTCGATCTGCCAGGCGACCGAGACCTCCTCGGGGTCACGGGTGCGCCGCGAGGGCACGACCGCGATGTCGTCGAAGGAGTACGCGCGGCGTCCGCGCTTGCCTCGGCCAATCTCGATCTCGGTCACCGGCCGATCCTACCGACCCCGCACGGCCCTCCCGGACGCCCGTTCGCGGGCGCGAGGCAGGGTCCGAGGTGGCTGCGGACCGTCAGCCGCTCGTCGAGTAGTTCGGCGCCTCGACGATGCCCTGGATGTCGTGGGGGTGGCTCTCCTTGAGCGAGGCGGAGGTGATGCGCACGAAGCGACCCTTGTCCTGCAGCTCGGGGACGGTGCGCGCGCCGACGTAGAACATCGACTGGCGCAGGCCGCCGACCATCTGGTGCGCGACGGCCGACAGCGGCCCGCGGTAGGCGACGCGTCCCTCGATGCCCTCGGGCACGATCTTGTCGTCGGACTCGACCTCGGCCTGGAAGTAGCGGTCCTTGGAGAAGGACTTCTTGCCGCGGCTGCTCATCGCGCCGAGCGACCCCATGCCCCGGTAGCTCTTGAACTGCTTGCCGTTGACGAAGATCAGCTCGCCCGGGCTCTCCTCGCAGCCGGCGAGGAGCGACCCGATCATGACCGAGTCGGCGCCGGCGACGATGGCCTTGGCGATGTCGCCGGAGAACTGGAGGCCGCCGTCGGCGATGACGGGCACGCCCGCGGGCTTGCAGGCCTGGGCGGCGGCGTGCACGGCGGTGACCTGCGGCGCGCCGACACCGGTGACGATGCGGGTCGTGCAGATCGAGCCGGGGCCGACACCCACCTTGACGGCGTCGGCTCCGGCGTCGACGAACGCCTGGGCCCCGTCGGTGGTGGCGACGTTGCCGCCGATGACCTGGACGTGGCGCGTGGCCGGGTCGGACTTGAGCCGCTCGACCATCTCGAGGAGCATCCGCACGTGGCCGTGCGCGGTGTCGGCGACGAGGACGTCCACGCCGGCCTCGATGAGCGTCGTCGCGCGCTCCCACGCGTCACCGAAGTAGCCGATGGCCGCGCCGACCATGAGCCGGCCGGCGTCGTCCTTGCTGGCGTCGGGGAACTGCTCGCTCTTGACGAAGTCCTTGACGGTGATGAGGCCGGCGAGGTGGCCCTCGGCGTCGACGATCGGCAGCCGCTCGCGCTTGTGCTGGCGCAGCAGGGCCGTGGCGTCGTCGCGGCTGATGCCCTCGTGGCCGGTGATGAGCGGCATCGGGGTCATGACGTCCCGCACCCGCGTGGTGGCCCACTCGGCGACGGGCGTGAAGCGCAGGTCGCGGTTGGTGACCATGCCGATGAGCTTCTTGTCGCCGTCGACGACGGGCAGGCCCGAGATGCGGTACTCGCCGCAGATCTGGTCGAGCTCCTCGAGGGTGCGGTCCGGGCCGATGGTGACCGGGTTGGCGATCATGCCGGTCTGGGTCCGCTTGACGAGGTCGACCTGGTAGGCCTGGTCCTGGATCGAGAGGTTGCGGTGCAGGACGCCGATGCCGCCCTGGCGTGCCATGGCGATGGCCATCCGCGACTCGGTGACGGTGTCCATCGCGGCGGAGATGAGGGGCGTGCGGATGGACAGCTCGCGCGTCAGGCGGGTCGTCGTGTCGATGTCGGTGGGGGCGAGGTCGCTGTACCCCGGCAGCAGGAGCACGTCGTCGTAGGTCAGGCCCATCTGGGCGAACGGGGCCGGCACATCAGACGATCCGAGACTCATTGGCCAAGTCTAAAGGCTGCGACAGGCCCCTCCGGACGCCCTCCCGGCCGTCTCCCGGCCGTCTCCCGGTCGCCCTCCTGTACGCCCTCCCGGACACCTCGCCTGACGCGATGACGGGTTCCACCCCCACCCCGAGCGGGGGGCGCGCCGGCGGTCAGAGAGCCGGCGCCGCGGGGGCCGCGTCGGCTCCGAGCAGGTCGCGGAGCGCGGTCACCGTCTCGTCGACGAGGGCCAGCGCCTCGCCGGCGCCGGCCACCGCTGCGGCCGAGGCGTCCGTGCCGGACCCGGAGCCCGTGCCGCGACCGGTCGGGCTCGGGCGGCCGGTGAGGGGCGTGGCCGGCGGGACGGGCGCCGTCGGCACGGCCGAGGGTCGCGCCGCACCACCGGTGCCGCCTGCGCTCGTCCCGCTCGCTCCGCTCGTTCCGCTCGGTGCCGGGCCGCTCAGCGGCTGGGCCAGCGGGGACGGCGGGGTCGATGACGTCGCGGGGGTGGGCGTCCCCGTGGCGCCGCCCTTGGGCCCCGGCTTGCCCTTGGGGGCCTTCGTGGTCTTCGTGGCCTTCGTGGCCTCGCCGGTCGAGGTCTGGGCCGGGTCCTGGCTCTCGTCCTCGGCGGTGTCGCCCTGGCCGTCCGGGGCACCCGGCTGGCCGACGCCGGCGCCGCTCGTACCACCGGCACCGGCGCCGCCCTGGGCGCCGCCCGCGGCATCGGCGCGGACCGCGTCACCCGGGTTGCCGGTGCGGCGCGAGGCCGCACCGGGAGCGCCCGGGACCCCGGCTGCCTCGATCGCCGCGGCCTGAGCGGGCGGGAGCAGGACGATGGCACCGTCCGCCCGCCGGACCAGGACGAGGTTGCGGGCCGCGGTCGTGCCGGCCGTTTGCGGCAGACCGAGCCTCGAGAACAGGCCGCTCGGCGCGGAGCTGCGCGCGCTGTCCTCCATCTCCTGCAGGACCCGGACGTGGTCGGCGTGGCTCGGGCCGCGGTCCGGCAGCGAGACCGCTGCCGCGACACCCGCGCCGGACGCGGCGATGGCGAGCGCGGCGAAGGCGCCGAGGTAGCGGTGCCGGGTGCGTCGGCCTCGGTGCGCCGTGCGCCCGGGCAGCGCGGTGTCGGCGTGCGCCGCGAGGGCACCGAGCAGGACGGCCAGGGGCTCGCCGGGGTCGGCACCGCGCGCGCCGATGCGGTCGAGGAGCAGGTCGTCGGCGACGAGGTCGTCGATGGGGTACAGGTCGGTCATGCCACGTCACCCGCCTCGGCCTCGGCGACGAGGGTGCGCAGCTTGCCGAGCGCCCGGTGCTGGGCGACGCGGACGGCGCCGGCGGACATCCCCAGGGCGGCCGCGGTCTCGTCCGCCGAGAGCCCGACAGCGACCCGGAGGATGAGGATCTCGCGCTGCTGGGCCGGCAGCCGCTGCATGAGCTCCATCGCGACAGCGGCCTGGTCGCGCATCACGGCGACCGACTCGGGCGTCGGCGCCTCGTCGGGGCCGTCCGGCACCTCCGGCACCGGCGCCGGACCGCGCATCGCGGCACGCTGGGCGTCGGCCAGCTTGCGCGAGGTGATCGTGTAGACGAACGCCTCGAACGGCAGGCCGCGCTCCTCGTAGGTCGGCAGGGCCGTCATGACAGCCATGCACACCTCCTGGGCGACGTCCTGCGCGGTGTCCTCGGCACCGAACCGGCCGAGGCGGACACGGGCGTACTTCAGGGCCAGCTCCCGCACCCGGGCCAGCAGCAGCTCGTGGGCGCGGGGATCGCGGCCGGAGAGCGCCGCGAGGTCACGGAGGGGCCGTGCGTCCACCCGGTCCATCGCGTCGACGCCGCTCGGTGTTACGCGCGCCGACGGGGAGCGTCCCGGACCCATTGCACCTCGTTCCCCCGATGGTCGTGTGTCGTGGCCGCGAGGCCGTCGTCGTGCCCGTCCGCGCTCCTGCAGAGCGCCCTCATGGTAGTGGGTCGGACCGCGCCCGGGACGCTCGAGAGGCCGTCGCCCCGGGGGCCGCGGAGGTCCCCCGACGAGCATGCCATCTGGTTGGCAAGTCTTGAACAAGTCTTGAAGATTCTGCTCTTTAACCGTGGTCGCGGGCCCGGTTAGCGTCGATGGCGCGGCCCTGCATGGGGAAACCTCCGGCCGCCCGTTGGACCCGGCGGCCCCACCCGCCCGACCCGAAAGACGAGTTCATGGCTGAGATCACCCGCCTGCCGGGACCGGTTGCCGACCTCTGGGACTGGCAGCTCGACGGAGCGTGCCGCGGGGTCAGCCCCGACGTGTTCTTCCACCCCGAGGGCGAACGCGGTCCGCGCCGGCGCAACCGCGACGCCGAGGCCAAGGCCGTCTGCGCGGGCTGCCCCGTCGTGGAGGCCTGCCGCTCGCACGCCCTCGAGGTGCGCGAGCCCTACGGGGTCTGGGGCGGGCTGACCGAGGGTGAGCGCGAGCTGCTCTACGACACGGTGCAGGCGGCGTCCTGACGCACCGCCCCACGACAGGCGGCGTGCCGGGGCCGGCAGGACCACCGGACACACAGAACCACCGGACCTACCGGAACGCGGAGAGGGCCGCTCCCCCAGGGGAGCGGCCCTCTCTCTGTGCGTGTGAGGTCAGTGACCGTGGCCGTGGCCGTGGCCGCCGACGCCCTCCGGCTCCTCCTCGGGCTTCTCGACGACGAGCGTGTCGGTCGTCAGGATCATCGAGGCGATCGACGCGGCGTTGCGCAGCGCGGAACGCGTCACCTTGACCGGGTCGATGACGCCGGCGCCGATGAGGTCGCCGTACTCGCCGGTCGCGGCGTTGAGGCCCTGACCGATCGCCATCTCGGCCACCTTGGAGGTGACGACGTAGCCCTGCAGGCCGGCGTTCTCGGCGATCCAGCGCAGCGGCTCCTGGACCGCCTTCTTGACGATCGCGGCACCGGTGGCCTCGTCGCCGGACAGGCCGAGCCCGTCGATGACGGTCGAGGCGTGGATGAGGGCGGTGCCGCCACCGGCGACGATGCCCTCCTCGATCGCGGCACGCGTCGCGGAGATCGCGTCCTCGATGCGGTGCTTCTTCTCCTTGAGCTCGACCTCGGTGTGCGCGCCGACCTTGATGACGCAGACGCCACCGGCGAGCTTGGCGAGGCGCTCCTGGAGCTTCTCGCGGTCCCAGTCGGAGTCGGTGCGCTCGATCTCGGCCTTGATCTGGTTGACGCGGCCGACGACCTCGGACTCCTCGCCCGCACCGTCGATGATGGTCGTGTCGTCCTTGGTGATGACGACGCGGCGGGCCTGGCCGAGGACGGTCAGGTCGGCCTGGTCGAGCGAGAGCCCGACCTCGGGGGCGATGACCTGGCCGCCGGTGAGCACGGCGATGTCCTGGAGCATCGCCTTGCGGCGGTCGCCGAAGCCGGGGGCCTTGACGGCGGCGACGTTGAACGTGCCGCGGATCTTGTTGACGACGAGCGTCGAGAGGGCTTCGCCCTCGACGTCCTCGGCGATGATGAGCAGCGGCTTGCCGGACTGCACGACCTTCTCGAGGACCGGCAGGACCTCGGCGACCGCGGAGATCTTGCCCTGGTTGATGAGGACGTAGGCGTCCTCGAGGACGGTCTCCATGCGCTCGGCGTCGGTGACGAAGTACGCCGAGAGGTAGCCCTTGTCGAACTGCATGCCCTCGGTGAACTCGAGCTCGGTGGCGGTCGTCGAGGACTCCTCGACGGTGATGACGCCGTCCTTGCCGACCTTGTCGAAGGCCTCGCCGATGAGGCCGCCGAGGGTGGCGTCCTGGGCCGAGAGGGTCGCGACGGAGGCGATCTCGTCCTTGCCGTCGACGTCGCGGGCGTGCTTGAGCAGCTCGTCGTTGACGGCGCTGACGGCCTTGTCCATACCGCGCTTCAGGGCGGCCGGTGCGGCACCGGCGGTGACGTTGCGCAGGCCCTCCTTGACCATGGCCTGGGCGAGGACGGTCGCCGTCGTCGTGCCGTCACCGGCGATGTCGTTGGTCTTGGTCGCGACCTCCTTGGCGAGCTGCGCGCCGAGGTTCTCGTACGCGTCCTCGAGCTCGACCTCGCGGGCGATCGTCACACCGTCGTTGGTGATGGTGGGAGCGCCCCACTTCTTGTCGATGACGACGTTGCGGCCCTTGGGGCCGAGCGTCACCTTGACGGCGTTGGCGAGCGCGTCGACGCCGCGCTCGAGGGACTTACGGGCGGAGTCGTCGAACTCCAGCATCTTGGCCATGGTGTTCCTTCTGGCTCGGGTGTTGCGGTGGCGTTGGTGGGGCCGGGAACCGGACGCACCCCGGGAGTCCCCGGTCGGGGCTCACCGGGGTGCGGTCACGGCTGAGGGTGTCGGGTCAGCCGACGACGGCGAGCACGTCGCGCGCGGAGAGGATGAGGTACTCCTCGCCGCCGTACTTGACCTCGGTGCCGCCGTACTTGCTGTAGATGACCTTGTCGCCGACCTTGACGTCGAGCGGGACGCGCTCGGTGCCGTTGTCGTTGAAGCGGCCGGGGCCGACGGCGAGGACCTCGCCCTCCTGCGGCTTCTCCTTGGCGGTGTCGGGGATGACGAGGCCGGACGCGGTGGTCTGCTCGGCCTCGAGGGACTTGACGACGATGCGGTCCTCGAGCGGCTTGATGGAAACCGACACGGTGGTGACCTTCCCTTCGGGACAGTCGGAGTTGACTTGCGGACTGTGGGCTCTTCGAGGCTGGCCGCCGTCGCGGGGGTCGACCTCCCTCGAGGAGGGCGTTGGCACTTTCAGGCCGAGAGTGCCAGCACGAGCAAATCTAGGTTTGCCGTTAGCACTCGGTCAAGTCGAGTGCCAGAACTCGGGTGTCGTGTCCTCGGCTGGCAGGATGGCGGCATGGACCCGGCGATGGTCGACCGCCTCGCGACCGGCCAGGGTTGGGCCCTGCTCCGGTCGCTGCCGCCGTACGACGAGGCCTCCGCCCTGCACCTGCAGACCCGCCTCCGCGAGGCCGGTTACGACGCCGACCTCGTCGCCGCGGCGCTCAACCAGTCACGGCTGCGGGCCCGGGGCACGGAGAAGTTCGGCGACTTCGCGGCGGGGATGCTCTTCACCGCCGACGGGCTGGAGCAGTCCACCCGCCTCGGCGTCGCGGCCCGGCACGCCCACCGGTACGTCGCGGCGGGCCTCGAGGAGGTCTGGGACCTCGGGTGCGGGCTGGGCGCCGACGCGATGGCGTTCGCCAGCCTGGACCTGCGGGTCCGCGGGGTCGAGGCCGACGAGACCACCGCGCGGATCGCCGCGGTCAACCTCCGCCACTGGCCCGCCGCGCGCGTCGAGGTCGGCCGCGCGGAGGACGTCGCCCTGCTCGGCTCCCCCGGCGGTAGGCCCACGGTGGCCGACGCGTCGCGGGTCGGCGTGTGGCTCGACCCAGCCCGACGCGTCACCGGAGTGGCGGACGTCCGCGGCCGGACGCGTCGGGTCTTCTCCCTCGATGCCATCTCGCCCTCGTGGCAGCAGGTGCTCGCCGTGGCCGAGGCGGTCCCGGCCACGGGTGCGAAGCTGTCGCCGGGGTTCCCGCACGGGGCCCTGCCCGTCGGGGCCGAGGCCCAGTGGACCTCCTGGCACGGCGAAGTTCTCGAGTGCGCCGTGTGGTGGGGGCCGCTCGTCCAGCACCCGGGCCGGACCGCGTCGGTGAGCAGCACGACGTCGACCCACGTCGTCACCGAGGCCGACGCGGCGGCCGGGGCGGGCGTCGAGCCCGTCGCCTCGGTATCGCGCGTGGGAGCCTGGCTCTACGAGCCCGACCGGGCGGTCATCCGCGCCGACCTGACCGGTGCGCTCGTCGCCGCGACCGACGGGCGGGAGCTCGCGACGGGCGTCGGCTACGTCGGTGCCGACCATGCGGTCGACGTGCCGTGGGCCCGCCGCTTCCGGGTCGACGCCGCGATGCCGCTGTCGACCAAGCACCTCGCACGGTGGCTGCGCGACCAGGGGTTCGACCGGGTCACCATCAAGAAGCGCGGCGTCACCCTCGACGCGGACCGGCTGCGTCGGCAGCTGAAGATGACGGGGCGCGGCAAGGGCGGCTCCGAGGCGACGCTCGTCGTGACCCGGGTGGCCGGCGGCCAGGTCGCGCTCGTCGTCACCCCCGCCTGACGGCCCCGATCCCACGGGCGTCCACGCCCGGTTCGTCCGTGCCTCTGGCGCCTCCTCGTCGGTGGTCTGCCACGGACCAGGAGACCTGACGCCGACGAGGCGCCGGAGTGCGTACGAAGAGAAGACGTCCACGCGCGGCCGGAGGCGTGTCGTTGCAGATCGCGCGGGCGCCGTCCGATGCGACCGGGGAGGGAGCGCAGGGCCGAGCTCGGCGGTCGACGGACCCGTCGGCGTCAGGTGCCTGCCCGGTACCGGGCGTGAAGGGCGGTCCAGGTGGCGTCCCACTCGGGCAGGTCCTCGCCCGAGAGGTCGGCCGCGAGGCGCCGCACGTAGGTGTCCCAGCCGGCGGCGTACCCCGCGACGCGGGCGGCGTCGAGGCGGGCGTGGCGCAGCACGAGGCGCGCGCCGTCCCCGTCCGGCGTCACCGCGACCGTGACGAGGGTGGCGACCTCGCCGACCGGCCACTCCCAGACCAGGCGCGTCGGGGCCTCGCACGAGACGACGCGGCAGTGCGGGGTGTCGGCGTCGTCGAAGTGGATCGTGAAGAAGCCGCCCTCGCGCGGGTCGCCGCTGACCGGGGCGAACCACCGGGCCAGGCGGGCGGGGTCGGTGCACGCCTGCCACAGGTCGGCGGGCGTCGTCGCGTAGTGCCGGTCGAACACCACGGTCACGGTGTCGCCCGCCTGCTCGATGCGGCCCAGCACGCGGGTCAGCTCGGTCATCACGTCTCCTTCGTCGCTGCCCGCTGCCCGCGGGCCACCTCGGTGTCGAGGGCGTCGAGCCGCTGCCCCCAGAACGCGCGGACGTCGCGGCACCACTGCTCGACCTCGTCGAGCGCACCGGGCACGAGCCGGTAGACGCGCCGCTGGCCGTCCGGCCGCGCCTCGACGACGCCTGCCTCGCGCAGCACCCGCAGGTGCCGTGAGACGCCGGGCCGAGCGACGTCGAACAGCGCCGCCACCTCACCGGCCGTCAGCTCGGCCCGCGCGAGGTTCTCGACGATGGTCCGACGCGTCGGGTCGGTCAGCGCCTCCCACGTCCGGTTCACCCGATGAGCGTAACACTCCGGTTACGTAACCGGAAGGGTACGAAGCGGTCAGAGCGCCCCGTCCGGCTGGGCCCCCGACCACCGCACCGCGTCGGCGCCGGCCCGGTTGGCCGCCTCGAGCGCCGAACGGTCGTCCGCCCCGGCCGCGAGCGCCGCGGCGAGGGCGCCGCAGAACGCGTCGCCCGCCCCGACGGTGTCGACCACCTCCCCGGCCGGCACGGTCAGGCCGTCGACCTGCTCGAGCCCCCACCGGGCTCCCGCCGCGCCGAAGGTGACGAGCAGCGAGCCGGGCACGAGGTCGGAGTCGGCGAGCTGGCGCATCTCCGACTCGTTGACGACGACGGGGTCGCCGACGGCGACCGCATCGGGCAGCACCGGGGCGTACGGGGCGAGGTTGAGCACGACCCGGGCCCCCGCCCGGTGCGCTGCGAGCGCAGCCCGGGCGACGAGGTCGAGAGGTACCTCGAGCGAGCAGAGCAGCACGTCGCCCGGGACCAGCCGCACCGCCTCGAGCGCCGCGTCCGCCACCCGTTCGTTGGCGCCCGGCACGACGACGATCGTGTTCTCGCCGGCCTCGTCGACGGTGATGTACGCGGTGCCGGTCGGCGCGTCGGGCACCCGGGTCACGGCCGGCTCGACACCGGCCGCGGACAGGCGCGCCACGTAGGCCTCGCCGGCCTCGTCGGCCCCGACCGCGCCGACCATGACGACTCGGGCACCCGCCCGTCTGGCCGCCAGGGCCTGGTTGCCGCCCTTGCCCCCGGCGAACCGACCCGCGGCCTCGCCGAGCAGCGTCTCGCCGGGCAGCGGGTGGCGCTCGACGCGGGTCACGACGTCGGCGTTGAGCGACCCGAGGACGACCACGCGGCCCGTCACGGCTGCTCCACCTGCTCGGCTGCGAGGAGCGTCTCGACCCAGAGGCGCGCGTAGCGCTCGCCGTCGACCCCGAGCGCCACGTCGACGCGGACGGGTGCCTCGCCGTGGGGGTCGTGCGCGCGGGCATCCTCCCACTCACGGCGGTCGACGATGGTGCGGCCCCGCGACCAGGTCCCGGCGAGCTCGACCCGCATCGGGAGCGTGCGGGTGCGCAGGGCGCCGCGGTCGATGACGGCGCAGACGGCCCCGGCGTCGCCGATCGTCGAGGCGTCACCGAGCCGGACGCGCTGGTGCTCCATGAGCCGGCCGCCGAGCTCGGCAGGGCCCCGGCCACCCACGGCGACGAGCCGGGCCGAGTCCGCACGGCCCACGACGGGCGCGTAGAACACGTCGAGGCCGTACATGGTGACGCGGATGCCGAGCTCGGCGGCGGCGTCGAGGACGATCGCGGCGGCCTCCGGGTCGTGGAAGACGTTGAACTCGGCCGAGGCCGTCGCGTTGCCGACGTCGGCCGCGCCGCCCATGAAGACGATCTCGGCGATGCCGCTCACGACGTCGGGGTAGGTGCGCAGCAGCAGCGCGATGTTCGTCAGGGGTGCCAGCGGCACGAGTGTCACCGGACGTCCCTGCGCCGCAGCGTCCCGGCACACGTCGCGCAGCAGCTCGACGCCGTGCCGCGGGTCGGGCCGTGTCGTCGGGGCCGGCCAGCCGAGGTCGGCCATCCCGTCCTCACCGTGCACGTGTCGCGCGTGCAGGGCCGGCTCGAGCAGCGGCCGGTCGGCACCCCTGGCCACCGGCACGTCGGTCCGCCCCGCGGTCTGCAGGACCAGCAGCGTGTTGCGCACGACGTCGTCGACCGGTGCGTTCCCGCCGACGCACGAGACCGCCCGCAGCTCGAGGGCGGGGTGCAGCGCGGCCAGCAGCAGGGCGCAGGCGTCGTCGACGCCCGTGTCGACGTCGAGCACGACCGGCACGGGTGGGATGGGGCTGGTGGTCACGTCGGCACCGTACCGTCCGCGCCGGCGCCACCCGGCGTCGGCGAGTGGGCGCACACCACGCGGGTCCGGTGGGACGTCGGCGTTAGGGTCGGGTGGTGAACGAGCGCGCGCCCCGACGTCCCCGCCGCGGCCGACCCCGTGGAGGCGGCCGGGCACGGCTCGGCGCCCTCGTGGCGGTGACCGCGGTGGGCCTCCTCGCGGCGTGCTCGTCGACCCCCGGGCCGACCGCCACCTCCTCCCCGGCCGGCACGACGCCGCCAGGGACGACCGCCGGCGCGTCGACGCAGCCACCCACGTCCACCGCTCCGGCCACCTCACCGGCCACGACGTCCCCCACGACTCCCGCCACCCCGACGCCGACCCGGTCCTGCGCCGAGCGCATCGTGGACGGGATGAGCGCGACCCAGCGCGCCGGACAGCTCATCATGGTCGGACTCGACGCCGATGCGGACCGCACGAGCCTCGACGCGCTCGTCCAGGCCCGCCACCTCGGCGGCGTCATCCTCCTCGGCGGGTGGCACGCCGGGGCCGCCCACGTCGAGGCCACGACCCGCCACCTCGCCTCGCTCGCCGGACCCGCCACGGCCGGGCTGGGCCTGCTCGTCGCCGCCGACCAGGAGGGCGGCGCCGTGCAGCAGCTGCAGGGCGAGGGCTTCAGCACCATCCCCTCGGCCCTCGACCAGACCCGGGACGGCGCCACGGGCCTCGAGGCCGACGCCGCGCGCTGGGCCCGGCAGCTGGCCGCCGCCGGCGTCAACGTCAACCTCGCCCCGGTCGCCGACACCGTGCCCGACTCGGTCGGCCGCGCCAACCAGCCGATCGGCCGGTACGGGCGCGAGTTCTCGGACGACCCGGCCACCAACGCGCGGATGGTCGCCGCGTTCGTGCGCGGCATGCGGGCCGGGGACGTCGCCGCCACCGTCAAGCACTTTCCCGGCCTCGGCCGCATCACCGGCAACACCGACGTGACCGCCACCGGTATCACCGACGGCACGACGACCACGGACGACCCCTACCTCGAGCCGTTCGAGTCGGGCATCCGCGCCGGCGCCGACCTCGTCATGGTCGGCTCGGCGATCTACAGCCGCATCGACCCCGGGACGAACGCCATGTTCTCCCGGGCCGTGATCACCGACCTGTTGCGGGGCCGCCTCGGCTACGACGGCGTCGTCATCACCGACGACGTCGGCGCCGCGAAGGCCGTCGCCGCCGTGCCGACCGGCGAGCGTGCGACGCGTTTCGTCGCAGCCGGCGGCGACATCGTCCTCACCGCACGACCCTCGACGGTCGGCGCGATGCACCGGGCCCTCAAGGCGGCCATCGCGGCGGACCCCGGGTTCGCGGCGAAGGTGCAGGCCGCCGCGACCCGGGTCGTCGACCTCAAGGTCCGGATGGGGCTGGCCCGCTGCAACTGACGAGGCGCGCGGCCGCTCTCAGGCGCTGACCGCCTCGACGGGCATCGAGGAGTCGGTCGGCAGCCCGAGGTCGCTCGGCGCACGTCCCTTGGCCACCATCTGCGCCCCGAGCGCTGCGACCATCGCGCCGTTGTCGGTGCACAGGCCCGGACGCGGCACCCGCAGCGTCACCCCGGCCCTGGCGCAGCGCTCCTCAGCGAGGGCCCGCAGGCGCGAGTTGGCGGCGACGCCGCCGCCGATGAGGAGGTGGTCGACGTCGTTGTCCTTGCACGCGAGCAGCGCCTTGCGGGTCAGGACGTCGACGACGGCCTCCTGGAAGCTGGCCGCGACGTCGGCCACGGGTATCGCCTCCCCCGCGCGCTGACGCGTCTCGACCCACCGTGCGACGGCGGTCTTGAGGCCCGAGAAGGAGAAGTCGAACCGGTGCCGCTCGAGGTCGCGCCCGGTCGTCAGTCCGCGCGGGAAGTCGATGGCGACGCGGTTGCCCTCGCGCGCGACCCGGTCGACGTGCGGTCCGCCCGGGAACGGCAGCCCGAGGACGCGGGCCACCTTGTCGAAGGCCTCCCCCGCAGCGTCGTCCATCGTCGCACCCAGCGAGCGGACGTCACCCGTGACGTCGGGCACGAGCAGCAGGGAGGAGTGCCCGCCCGAGACGAGCATCGCCATCGTCGGCTCGGGCAGCGGGCCGTGCTCGACGATGTCGACGGCGACGTGCGAGGCGAGGTGGTTGACGCCGTAGATCGGCCTGTCGAGGGCGACGGCCAGCGCCTTGGCCGACGCGACGCCGACGAGGAGCGCACCGGCGAGGCCGGGCCCGCTGGTGACCGCGATGGCGTCGAGGTCGCGCAGCGTGACGCCCGCCTCGCGGCACGCGCGCTCGATCGTCGGGACCATCGCCTCGAGGTGCGCGCGGCTCGCGACCTCCGGTACGACACCGCCGAAGCGCGCGTGCTCGTCGACGCTGCTGGCGACGGTGTCGACGAGCAGCGTCTGGCCGTGGACGATCCCGACCCCGGTCTCGTCGCAGGACGTCTCGATGCCGAGGACGAGCGGCTCGTCAGCCATGGGTCTCCTTCCCGAGCAGGAGGCGCATGACGAGGGCGTCGACGCCTCCGGGCTGGTAGTAGCGGCGGCGGACCGAGATGACCTCGAACCCGGCGCGGTCGTAGAGGCGGCGGGCGGCGTCGTTGTCGGCGCGCACCTCGAGCAGGACCGCCTCGACGCCGTGGGCGCGGGCGCGTCGGAGCAGCTCCTCGAGCAGGAGCCGGCCGACGCCGCGCGCCTGGTGGGTCGGCGCCGTGGCGACGGTCATGACATCGGCGGTCTCGCCGGCGAGGTCGAGGCCGGCGTACCCGGCGACGGCGCCACCGGCATCGAGCGCGACGACGTACTCGCGGCGCGGCCGGGCGGCGAGCTCGGACCACCACGTCTGCGGGGACCACGCGTCGTCGGCGAACAGCTGCTCCTCCAGCGCGGCCAGCGTCGGCAGGTCGGTCCACTCGAGCTCGCGCAGGATGACGCCCTGGGCGGGGACCGGGCCCGGTGTCGCCACGGCGCTCACCCGAGCGTCGACTTGGTCGAGGGGGCGGCCGGAGCGGCGTCGGGACGGCGCAGGTAGAGCGGCTCGAGACCGTCGAAGCCGTCCCCGGGGTCGACGAGCTGCAGGGTGGCTGCACCGGACGCGGGCGTCGTCGCGCCACCGGCTCCGAGGCGTCGCACCGCGAGGTCGGCGAGCGCGCCGGCATCGACGTCGAGCGGCTCGACGGCGCCGGGGAGCGCGTCGGGGTAGAGCAGCGGACCGCGTCCGGCCGCCGGCAGGTCGCGCAGGTCGGGCTCGAGGTCTCCCGCGCGAGCGACGACCGGGTCGAGGACGCGGATGGCACCGGCGTCGTCCAGCGCGTACCGCGCGGCGTAGACCTCCTTGCGGCGGGCGTCGGTCGCGACGAGCAGGTCGCCACGACGCCCGCCGAGCCACGCCTCGTGCGCGATGGCGTCGAGGCTCGTCAGTCCGCGCACCGGCAGCCCGAGCGCGAAGCCGAAGGTGCGCCCGGTGACGATCCCGACGCGCAGCCCGGTGAACGGGCCCGGGCCGATGCCGACGACGACGTGCGTGACGTCGGCCGGTGCGGCGTCCACGTCGGCGAGGACCGACCGGATCCCGGGGGCGAGGTGCTCGGCGTGGGCTCGCGCGTCGAGGGTCGTGGCCCGGGCCAGGACCGACGACCCGTCGTGCAGGGCGACGGTGATGGCCGTCGTCGAGGTGTCGATGGCGAGCAGGAGCACGCGCGTCAGGCTATCCGAGGCGTGCCCGCACTCATGACGAGGCGGTGGGGTCGTGGGCGAGGTCCTCGAGCACCGCGTCCCAGCGCGACCCGACGCCGTCGATGCGCACCGTGCGCACGTCGTCACCGGTCAGCGTCAGCTCGAGCCGCTCGTCGTTCAGCTGCTCGGCCAGGCCGGCTCCCCACTCGACGACGGTGACGCTCGCCTCGAGGTCCGCGTCGAGGTCGAGGTCGTCCAGCTCGATCGCGCTGCCGAGACGGTAGGCGTCGACGTGCACGAGGGCCGGGCCACCGACGAGCGAGGGATGGACCCGGGCGATGACGAACGTCGGCGAGGTGATCGGGCCGCGCACCCCCAGCCCCTCGGCGATGCCCTGGGTCAGGGTCGTCTTGCCGGCGCCGAGGTCGCCGGTGAGGACGAGGAGGTCACCGCCGCACAGGAGGCGCCCGAGCCGGCGTCCGAACGCCTGGGTGTCCTCGGTCGACCGCCAGGTCAGCGTCGCCGTGGCCGCCACGACTCAGCCCTCGCGCGCCGGGCGAGCCGCCCGGCCGCGCCTGCCGCGTCGGCGCTGCAGGCGGACGAGGTCGTCGGCCTGCTGTTCGAGGCGACGCTGCCGGCGCGTCTTGGCGACGTCGGTGACGATGCGGCGCACCCGGGGCTGGCGCTCCACGGGGAGCTCCTCGGCGCGGGCGCGCGCCGACTGCTCGACGAGGGCGACGAGCTGCGCGTTCAGCAGGTCGGGGTGCTCGAGCATGATGACGTGGCCGGCGTCGTTGACGACGACGTGCTCGGCACCCGGGATCGCCTCGACGATGAGCTCGCTGTGCGAGGGCGGCGTCAGGATGTCCTCGCGGCCGTTGAAGACGAGCACGATGGCGTGCCGGAAGGCGGCGAGGGCCGGACGCTTGTCGAACCCGTCGAAGGTCTTGATGTAGTCGTTGACGACGTCGAGCGGCGTGCCGAGGAGCATGTCCGCCGTGTAGCGCACGACCGAGCGCGGCACCGGCGAGTGGAACGAGTTCTGCTCGACGAGGAAGTGCTCGAGGTCGCGGCCGACCCGCCGGATCCGTGAGAACAGCTCGGGCCGGGCGCTGAGCGGCGTCAGGACGCTCGGGCCGAGCCGCTCGAGCATGAGGCGGCCGAAGGTCGCCATCCGGCCGCCCGCGGCCAGCGTCAGGCCGCCGGCGCTCGTGGCCACGAAGGCCGCCCCGACGACGCGTTCGCTGACGAGCGCCGGGTCCTGCTCGGCGAGGGCCATCATCGTCATGCCGCCCATCGAGTGGCCGACGAGGACGAGGTCACCGGTCGGGGCCTGCTCGGCGATGACCTGGTGCAGGTCGGCCCCGATGCGGTCGATGGTGTAGCTGTCCTTCTCGCCGCCGGCCGAGCGCCCGTGGCCGCGCTGGTCCCAGCTGACGACCCGGAAGCCGGCCGCCCGGAGGGCGCGCCGCTGGTAGACCCAGCAGCGCAGGCTGAGGCAGTAGCCGTGCGTCAGCACGACGGTCGGCAGCTCGTCGGCGCGTCCGTGGCGCGTCGTGCCGCGAGCGGCCGCGGCGGCGACCTCCGGGTCCGGCACGTCGACCTCGACGTGCAGCGCGACACCGTCGCTCGTCAGGACGATGTGCTCCTCGTCGGGGGTGATGTCGAGCAGCTCGGGCGTCTCGAGGGCGGCCATCGCGGCACGGTGCTTGCCCGCCCGGTCGGCGGCGATCCCCGCGGCGACGCCGGCCGCGACGCCCGCGGCCACGCCGAGGCCGGCGGCGGCGATCCCGAGCACCGGGTTTCGCCTCTGCCCTTCGGTCATGCCTCGCCCTTCGTCGCTGCGGCGCCGGGCGCGCCGTCGGCGGGGGACGTACCCGCGTCATGGCGTCCGCCCACATGGATCCGGGGCACACGTGGACCGAGCCGGGTGACGATCTCGTAGCTGATGGTGTCCGTCGCGTCGGCCCAGTCCTGGGCGGTCGGCTCGTCCGGCCCGCCGCCGAACAGCGTCACGACGTCACCGGCCTGCGCCCGGGCGTCGGGACCGAGGTCGAGGACGAACTGGTCCATGCAGACGCGTCCGGCGATCGTCGTGCGAAGGTCACCGGCCTGCACCGGACCGACGTTCGTCGCGTTGCGCGGGATGCCGTCGGCGTACCCGGCGGGCACCAGGCCGACGACGGTGTCGACCGTGGGGGTGTACGCGTGCCCGTAGCTGATGCCCTGGCCCGCGGGCAGCCGCTTGACCAGGGCGAGCCGGGCCCGGACCGTCATGACCGGGCGCAGGCCGAAGTCGTCGTCGACCTGCGGCACCGGCGTCAGGCCGTACATGGCGATCCCGGGACGCACGAGGTCGGCGTGGGCGGAGGGGTGCACGAGCGTGGCGGCCGAGTTGGCCAGGTGTCGCACCTCGGGGCGCAGACCGGCGCGCTCCCCCTCGGCCACGGCCTCGAAGAAGCGCTCCTGCTGGGCGAGGACGGTCGGGTGCTCGGGGGCGTCCGCGTGCGCGAAGTGGGTCCAGATGCCGACGACGCTGACGGCGCCCTCGGCCTCGAGGCGTCGGGCGTGGTCGACGAGCGTGGTCCAGTCGGCGCCGTACGCACCGCCGCGGCCCAGGCCGCTGTCGACCTTGAGGTGCACCCGCGCCGCGCGTCCCAGGGACCGCGCCGCCGCCGCGACCTCGTCGAGCACCCACGGGGCGGACGCGGACAGGTCGATGTCGCGGGCGATGGCCCCGGCGAAGTCGCTGCCCGGCACGCTGAGCCAGGTCAGCATCCGAGCCGTGAGGCCGGCGTCGCGCAGGGCGAAGGCCTCGGCGAACTGGGCGGCCCCGAGCCAGGTCGCACCGGCGGCGACCGCGGTCCGGGCCACGGGCAGCAGGCCGTGACCGTAGGCGTCGGCCTTGACGACGGCCATGAACTCCGAGGAGGGCGCGAGCGCGCGCAGGGTGGCGACGTTGGCGGCGAGCGCGTCGAGGTCGACCTCGGCCCACACGGTGGTGCCGTGGGTCGATGCGAGGGGGTCGGCGGTCGTCGGCGTCGCGGTGGGCGCTGCGGGCGCGGCGGGCGCGGTGGGCGCGCCGGGTCCGGTGGTGTCGGTCGTGCTCATCGGGTGCAGTCTCGCAGGTTCGGCACCCGGTTCGGGTCGGCGGGTCACCGGGCGTCGCGCCGGACGCCCGGCGTCACTCCGGGGCGGAGCGGCCCCGGTGGAGCAGGTCGCGCACCGTGGGCCGGATGCCGTGTGCGACGGCCAGCGCCCGCAGGGGGCCGCCCCGGGCCACCCGGTCGGCCGTGACGCCGTGCACGAGCGCCCCGAGCGCGGCGGCGTCATGCGGTCGCAGGCCGGAGGCGAGGAGCGTGCCGATGATCCCGGAGAGCACGTCCCCCGCGCCGGCGGTCGCGAGCCACGGCGGGGCGTCGGCCTGCGAGCGCACCGGCCGGCCCGGCGTCACGACGAGCGTCGTCGCGCCCTTGAGCAGGACGGTGGCGCCGGTCAGGGCGGCGAGGCGGCGTGCGTGGTGCAGTGGCTGGGCACGGACCGCGTCGGGCGTCACGTCGGGCGCGTCCGACGCGGGGCCGGTGACGGACCTTCCGCCACCGTCCACGCTCGGCGGTTGCGCCGCGACGTCCGAACCTCCGTCATCGGTCCCGGCGGAGCGACGCTCGAGGCGGGTGAGCAGCCGGGCGAGCTCGCCCGCGTGCGGCGTCAGCACCGTGGGGGCCTCCCGCCGGCCGGCGACGAGGTCGAGGCCACCGGCGTCGACGAGGACGGGCAGGTCGCTCGCGAGGGCCGCACGGGCCACGGCGAGCTGGGCCGCGGCGTCCGCAGCGGCGTCCGTGACGCCGTCGGCGCTCGACGCGTCGAGCCCGGGTCCGAGGACCCACGCCTGGACGCGCCCGTCGCCGGTGACCGCCTCGGGCACGGCCTGGCGCACGAGGGCGGTCGGGGTCGGGGTGCCGACGTACCGGAGCATTCCGACGCCCGCCTCGGCGGCCGCCGTCGTGCACAGCACCGCCGCACCGGTGTAGGACTCGCCGCCCGCGACGACGCCGAGGACGCCGCGCGAGTACTTGTCGTCGGACTGTCGCGGGACCGGCCACAGCCGAGCGACGTCGGCGTGGGTCAGCCGCTCGACGGCCGGGTCGATGCCGTCGAGGTCCAGGCCGATGTCGACGACGGTGAGCCGGCCCGACGCGGCCTCGCCGGGCGGGAGCAGGTGCACCGGCTTGGGCGCGCCGAACGTCACCGTCTCGTCGGCCCACACGGCGTCGTCGGCGTCGTCGGTGTCAACGGCATCGACAGCGCCGGCGTCGGCGGTGGCCGACGGCTCGGCCCACCCTCCGTCGGGGTCGAGACCGCTCGCGACGTCGACGGCCAGCACCCAGGCGTCGTCGTCCACGGCGTCGACGAGCCGTGCGGCGTCGGGCCGCAGACCCGGCCGGCCACCGATGCCCACGATGCCGTCGAGCACGACGTCCGCCTCGGCCACGGCCCGCTCGGAGCCCGCCGGGTCCTGCGCCACGACATGGACCACGGTGCCGGCGTCCTCGGCGGCCGCCAGTCCGGCGGCGTGGACGCCGTCGCGGCCGCCGGACGGCAGCAGGACGACGGCCGCGGGATACCCGGCCTCGGCCAGGTGGGCCACGGCGAAAAGGGTGTCGCCGCCGTTCGCGCCGGCGCCGACGAGGCCGACGACGGTGGCGCCGTCGTGGTCGGCGAGCCGAGCGGCCGCGACCTCGGCCAGCCCCCGCGCCGCACGCTGCATCAGCTCGCCCTCGGGCAGCTCGGCCATGGCTGCCCGCTCGGCGGCGCGGATGGTCTTCACGTCGTAGGCACGGATCATCGGCTCTCCTCGGTGCAGGTCGGTCGGCGCGCCGCCGCCGGCTGTGCGACTCGGTCGGGCGGTCAGCCCTCGGCGACGACGACCGCGGACGCGACGCCGGCGTCGTGGGACAGGGACACGTGGAAGCTGTCGACGCCGAGGTCGCTCGCGCGGGCCTGCACGGTGCCGCCGATCTCGAGCGAGGGCCTGCCGTCGTCGTTCGTCACGATGCGCGCGTCGGTCCAGTGCAATCCGACGGGCGCACCGAGCGCCTTGGCCAGGGCCTCCTTGGCCGCGAACCGCGCGGCGAGCGAGGCGATGCCGAGCCCACGCTCCTCCGGCGTGAAGAGCCGCTCGCGCAGCGCCGGCGTGCGCTCGAGCGTCTGCTCGAAGCGCGCGATGTCGACGACGTCGATGCCGACCCCGACGATCACGTCACTCGACCGTGACGGACTTGGCGAGGTTGCGTGGCTGGTCGACGTCGAGGCCCTTGGCGGTGGACAGCCACAGCGCGAAGACCTGCAGCGGCACGACGGTGAGCAGCGGGGCGAGCAGCGGCGAGGTGGCAGGGACCCGGATCACCTCGTCGGCGAACGGCTCGACGGCGTCGTCGCCCTCCTCGGCGATGACGAGGGTGCGGGCGCCGCGGGCGCGGATCTCCTGGATGTTGCTGACGACCTTGCCGTGCAGGCCGTGCTCGCTCGTCGGCGAGGGCACGACGACGAAGACCGGTTGCCCCGGTTCGATGAGCGCGATCGGGCCGTGCTTGAGCTCGCCCGCCGCGAAGCCCTCGGCGTGGATGTAGGCGAGCTCCTTGAGCTTCAGCGCCCCCTCCATGGCGACGGGATAGCCGACGTGGCGCCCCAGGAAGAGCACCGAGCGGGTGTCGGCCATGAAGCCGGCGATCTCCTTGACCCGGCCCATCTGCGCGAGCAGCGCCTCGATCTTGGGCGGGACCTCGGCCAGCTCCTTCATGACCGCGGCCGCGTCGTCGGCGAACGAGCCGCCACGCAGCTGCGCGAGGTAGAGCCCGAGCACGTAGCTCGCCGTGATCTGGGCGAGGAAGGCCTTGGTCGAGGCCACGGCGATCTCGGGCCCGGCGTGCGTGTAGAGCACGGCGTCGGACTCGCGCGGGATCGTCGACCCGTGGGTGTTGCAGATCGAGATGGTCAGGGCACCGAGGTCCCGGGCGTGCTTGACGGCCATGAGGGTGTCCATCGTCTCGCCGGACTGGCTGATCGAGACGACGAGCGTGCGCTCGTTGACGATCGGGTCGCAGTAGCGGAACTCGTGGGCGAGGGCGACCTCGACCGGGATGCGCGTCCAGTGCTCGATGGCGTACTTCGCCGTCATGCCGGCGTAGGCCGCGGTGCCGCAGGCGACGATCGTGATCCGGTCGACGCGCTTGAGCTGCTCCTCGGAGATCCGCAGCTCATCGAGGATGAGCCGGCCCTCGGGGTCGGTGCGCCCGAGGAGCGTGTCGCGCACGGCATGGGGCTGGTCGTTGATCTCCTTCTCCATGAAGGTCGCGTAGCCGCCCTTCTCGGCGGCGGCGGCGTCCCACGTGACCTCGTAGGCCTTGCCCTCGGCGGGGGTCCCGTCGAAGTTGACGACGGTCGCGCCCTCCGGGGTGATCGTGACGATCTGGTCCTGGGCCAGCTCGAGGGCATGGCGGGTGTGGCCGATGAAGGCCGCGACGTCGGAGCCGAGGTAGTTGGCGTCCTCTCCCAGCCCCACGACGAGCGGGCTGTTGCGGCGTGCGCCGACGACGACGTCCGGCTGGTCGGCGTGGATGGCCAGGAGCGTGAACGCCCCCTCGAGGTCGGCGACCACCGTGCGCATCGCCGCCGTGAGGTCACCCTCGGCGTCGTAGGCGCGGGCGACGAGGTGGGCGACGACCTCGGTGTCGGTCTCGCTGGCGAAGGTGACCCCGTCGTCGAGCAGCCCCTTCTTCAGCGCGTGGAAGTTCTCGATGATGCCGTTGTGGATGAGGGCCAGCTTGCCGTCGCGCCCGCCGCGGTGCGGGTGCGCGTTCTCGTCGGTCGGGCCGCCGTGCGTGGCCCAGCGGGTGTGCCCGATGCCGGTCGTCGACGTGGGCAGCGGGTGCTCCCCGATCTCGGCGGCGAGGCTGGCCAGCTTGCCCGACTTCTTGCGGGTCTCGACGTGGTCGCCGTCGATGAGTGCGACGCCGGCGGAGTCGTAGCCGCGGTACTCGAGCCGGGCGAGTCCCTCCATGACGACGTCGAGCGCCGTCCCGTCGTTCGCGCGTCCGACGTACCCCACGATTCCGCACATGGGGACCAGCCTAGGGGACGGGTCGGCACGCCACTGCCTCGCCCGCGCGGCGGCACCCGGGCACGTCCGACACAATGGCGGCGTGTCGCAGCCAACCAGCCGGCCGTCGCTCGTGCCCGGCCCGGGCGCCGGGGGCCCGAGCTCTCCGGTCCCCTCACCGTACGTCGAGCTCGACCGCGCCGCGTGGTCGCGGCTGCGCGAGAACCACCCGCTCAACCTCGACGACACCGACCTCGCGCGGCTGCAGGGCCTCGGTGACCGCGTCGACCTCAACGAGGTCGAGGAGGTGTACCTCCCCCTGTCGCGCCTGCTCAACTTCTACGTCGGGGCGACCCGCCACCTGCACCAGGTCACGAGCGAGTTCCTCGGCGAACGGCCGGCCAGGACACCCTTCGTCATCGGCGTCGCCGGCTCGGTGGCGGTCGGCAAGTCGACGACGGCCCGCGTCCTTCGCGAGATGCTCGCGCGCTGGCCCGACACCCCGGAGGTCGCGCTCGTGACGACCGACGGGTTCCTCTTCCCGAACGCGACCCTCGAGGAGCGGGGGCTGCTCGGACGCAAGGGCTTCCCCGAGTCCTACGACCGGCGCGCCCTGCTCCGGTTCGTCGCCGACATCAAGTCGGGCCGCGCGGAGGTGTCGGCCCCCGTGTACAGCCACCTGACCTACGACATCGTGCCCGGCGAGCGGATCGTCGTGCGCCAGCCGGACGTGCTCATCATCGAGGGCCTCAACGTGCTCCAGGCGCCCGAGGTGCACCCGGTGAGGGGCACGGGCCTGGCCGTCAGCGACTTCTTCGACTTCTCGGTCTACGTCGACGCCTGGGTCGACGACATCCGCAACTGGTACGTCGAGCGGTTCCTTCGGCTGCGCGAGACCGCGTTCTCGGACCCGCACTCCTACTTCCACCGCTACGCCGTGCTGTCCGACGCCGAAGCCGTCGCGACGGCCAACAGGATCTGGCGCGAGATCAACGGCCCCAACCTCGTCGAGAACATCCAGCCGACGCGCTCGCGGGCGACGCTCGTGCTGACCAAGGGGGCCGACCACGGCGTCCGCCGCGTCCGGCTGCGCAAGATCTGACGCGTCCACCGGTGGGCGGGCCGCTCGTCGCGGCCGGTGGAGTCCGGCCAGTCTGGCTCGGTACGAATGGCTCAGTACCAGTGCGGGGAGCGGGCCTGCCAGGTCGACCACGCGTTGCAGGGGTTGCCGTAGGACATGTCGATGTACCAGAGCCCCCACTTGATCTGGGTCAGCGGGTTGGTGCGCCAGTCGCCCCCGAACTGGGCCATCTTGCGGCCCGGCAGCGACTGTGGGATGCCGTAGGCCCCCGAGGAGGGGTTCTCGGCGAACCAGCGCCAGTCGCTCTCGCCGGTCCACAGGTTGACGAGGCAGTTGTACTGGGCGTCGCTCGTCCACCCGTAGTCGGCCATGAGGACGCGAGCCGCGCCCTTCGGGTCGTCCTTGGCGTGGGCGATGGCCTGCTGCCGCTCGCGCTCGGCCTGGGCGCGCTCGGCGGCCGCCTTGGCCTCGGCGGCCGCGCGGGCCGCCTCCTTCTTCTGGCGCGCCTCGAGGGCGGCGGCGTCACGCAGGCCGGTGGCGGCGATGGCGGTGCGGCGCTCGTTGCGAGACACCGACGCGGCAGCGCGGTAGGTCGTGTCGACGGTCGACGCGCGCGCCAGCTCGTCGGTCTGGGCGACGACGCCCGAGCCGACGACGAACGCGGCCGGGTCGGCGCCGATGAGGTTGGCGGACCGGGCGTAGGCGAAGCCGGAGGCGCCGAGGCCGAGGGCGAGGGCGCCCGCGAGGACGGGCCGGGCGGCGCGGCGCTTGCGCTTCGGGGCTCGGCGGTCCCGGCGGCGGGAGAGGACCTGGGTGTCCTCGGACACGGCGGCGTCCGGGGCGAGGCGGTCGGCGTGGTGCCGGTCCGGCTCGGGACGCGCGGGGACGCCGGGGCGGGGTGCGGGGGTCGACGCGTTGCGGTGGCGGCCTTCGTACCGTGCCATGGAGGTGGGGTCAGCCTTCCTGCGGTGTGGGACACGTCGACCGTCTGCGCGGGTCGGGACCCGCGCAGGGCGCAGGGCAGCGCACCTGGCGGCGGTGGTCGACGGGGTGGAGGGGCGGTGTTCTCGGGCGGGTGACGGCCCGCTCCCCGCAGCCAGGCCGTTACCGTTCCGAGATCTTCAGGGCCCCACCGTGCCAGCCGACCCCACCTCGAGGCAAGTCGGCATCCACAGCAGCGCCACGGTGCACCCGGGTGGCCGCACGGGAAGGGTCCCCGAGCGACGCGCTCGGGGACCCTGTCCTGCGTATGACCAGGGTCACATCTCGATGCCCTCGAGCAGGTCGGTGACCAGGGCGGCGATGGGGCTGCGCTCGCTGCGGGTCAGCGTCACGTGGGCGAAGAGCGGGTGGCCCTTGAGCTTCTCGATGACCGCCGCGACGCCGTCGTGCCGGCCGACCCTGAGGTTGTCGCGCTGGGCGACGTCGTGGGTCAGCACGACCTTGCTGTTCTGCCCGATGCGGGACAGGACCGTCAGCAGGACGTTGCGCTCGAGCGACTGGGCCTCGTCGACGACGACGAACGCGTCGTGCAGGGAGCGACCGCGGATGTGCGTCAGCGGCAGCACCTCGAGCAGCCCGCGGTCCATGACCTCCTCGACGACCTCGGTCGACACGAGCGCCCCGAGGGTGTCGAAGACCGCCTGGCCCCACGGGTTCATCTTCTCCTGCTCGGTGCCGGGCAGGTACCCGAGCTCCTGGCCGCCGACCGCGAACAGCGGGCGGAAGACGATGACCTTGCGCTGCGCCCGCCGCTCCATGACCGACTCGAGGCCGGCGCAGAGGGCGAGCGCCGACTTGCCCGTGCCCGCACGGCCGCCGAGGCTGACGATGCCGATGTCGGGGTCGAGCAGCAGGTCGAGGGCGATGCGCTGCTCGGCGCTGCGGCCGTGGAGGCCGAACGCGTCACGGTCGCCTCGCACGAGCCGGATCTGCTTGTCCGCCCCGACCCGCCCCAGACCGCTTCCCCGCGGCGAGAGCAGGACGAGACCGGTGTGGCAGGGCAGCTCGGCCGCACCAGCGTGCTCGATGCGGCCCCGGTCGTATAGCTGGTCGAGCTCGTCGGTCGTGACCTCGAGCTCCATGAGGCCGGTCCAGCCGGAGTCGACGCCCTGCTCGTGGCGGTACTCCTCCGCCTCGAGACCGCACGCCGAGGCCTTGACCCGCATCGGGAGGTCCTTGCTGACGATCGTGACGTCGGAGCCCTCGTTCGACAGGTTCTTGGCCACCGACAGGATGCGGGTGTCGTTGTCGCCGAGGCGGAACCCGGCCGGCAGCGACATGGGATCGGTGTGGTTGAGCTCGACGCGAAGGGTCCCGCCGGCGTCGCCGACGCGGACCGGCTCGTCGAGGCGCCCGGCGCTGATGCGCAGGTCGTCGAGGAGACGCAGGGCCTGGCGGGCGAAGTAGCCGAGCTCGGGATGGTGTCGCTTGCCCTCGAGCTCGGTGACGACGACGACGGGCAGGACCACCTCGTGCTCGGCGAACCGGAGCATCGCCCGAGGGTCGGACAGGAGCACCGACGTGTCGAGGACGTACGTCTTGTGCGGAGGACGTCGCTTGCGGGTGGTGGCGCGTGTGGAGTCCGCGGCCGGCTTGGTGGTCGTGCTGGCGTAGTCCGTCGTGACCGGACGTGTCGTGCGTGCCATGTCCCACTCCCTACGCGGCGCGCGTCGCGCGCCTACTCGCTCCCGAGATGCCGGGCGGTGACCACCAGAGGGTGGCGCTGGGCCCGGCCCTCCGTCCTGAGCGATCGCTCCATGGGTGGGCCTCCTGGCAACGTCCGACGGGTGTCGGCCGTTGGCACGACGGTACGACCCGGGACCGACGGCGGGGCGCATTGAGCGGCCGGGAGTCGTCGTGTCGCCCGAGTGTTCACCCTGCGGTCACCGCCCCGGCCCCGGCACCGCGGCGTCGGTGATGCGTCGCGGCGGCGGTGGCGCGCCGCGGCAGCCGGCGTCAGGACCAGGGCGAGCGGCCCATGACCCGCACGTACTCCCGCTTCCACGCCCACCGCCGAACGGCGATGCCGAACCCGACGAGCCCGAGGCCACCGAAGATCGCCAGGATGAGGTAGGCGACGCCCATCGCACCCTCGGCCCCCTGGTCGGCGCCCTTCTTGACCATGAGGAAGAAGACGATGCCGAGGACGATGAAGGCGAGGAAGAACAGGGCCATGAGCGCCGGCTCGCGGATCTTGAGCGTGAGCAGTCCGCGGTCCTGGCTGACGTAGGAGAACGGCTCCTTCGGCGGCGTCGGGCCACCGGTGTGCGGGGTGCTCACGCGGGCACCCCCTCGGCGTAGAGGCCGCCGACCGCCTCGAGGAGGCCGGCCTCGTCGACGACGCCACCGGCGCCGGTGCCGGGGCCCGCGACGTCGCGCAGCGCCTCGTAGCCGGAACCGGACCGGCGGATCGCGAGGTTGCTCGCGCCCCCGAGGGTCTGCACCTCGAGGAACACGCCGACGGCCGGGTTGGCCGCGAACCGCTCGCGGACGAGCGACGTGACGAGGGCTGCGCGGTCGACGTCCGGCTCGCCGAGGCGGACGAACCACGACGCGAGCTGCCGGGGCTGCATGAGCGCCGTCACGGCGTCGGACTCGAGGAAGACGGCGACGTCGAGCTGGCTGACGTCCTCGCCGACGAGGCCGATCCGGGTCCACCGCGTCGCCGCGCCGGTGACGTACTCGACGAGCGCCGCGTTCGAGAGGGTCTCGCCGGTGCCGTCGTCCGCGAGCCGGAACCAGCCGCGCGAGGCCAGGCCGGACGCGCCGGCGAGGAGGGCGCCCTCGTCCGCGACGCGTGGGTCGAGCATGAGGATGTGGCGCGAGCGTTCCCCGGCCGGGGTCTCGTGCCGGGACAGCAGGTAGGCCAGCTCGCCGGCGCCGAGGCCGAAGACCTCGTCGGGCAGGTCGAAGGCCGCCAGCGGCGTGCCCTTCATCGGGTCGGACATGGTGCTCCTCGTCGTCCTCGTGCGTCGGGTCGTGCAGTCGTGCCAGTCGTGCCAGTCGTGCGGTCGTGCGGTCGTGCGATGGGTCATGCCGGTCGGCGGCACGGATGTCGGTCGGTCGGCGGTCGTGATGGTGCCAGTCTGGGTGGCGACGGCGCGGACCGCCCGTCAGAAGGGCCAGACCTTCTCGGCGACGTCGCCGACCGCGTCGACGGCGTCGCCGGCCACGTCACCGACCGCGTCGACGGCGTCGGAGGCGACGTCGCCCACGGCGTCGACGGCCTCGGACGTGAAGTCGGAGATGGTGTCCCAGTTGTCGTAGACGAGCTGGCCCACCGCCATGCCGCCCGCGGCGATGCCGCAGACGACGTCGACCGGCGGCGGCGTCATGAGGGCGGCGGCGCCGAGGCCCGTCATGACCGAGTCGTAGCCGGCGCGGCCGTAGTTGCCGTCGGCGATGTCGTTGGCGACGGTGAAGCCGCCGAAGGCGACGCCCACCGGGCCGAGCGCCTTGCCGACCGTGCCGACCGTGCGCGCGAGCGCACCCCCCTCGGCGAGCGAGGGCAGGAACCGGGACAGGGTGCTCCAGTTCTTCGGGTTGAGCGCATCGCCGAACTCCGCGAGACGGCCGGTCTTCCACGCCTGCGACAGGTTCTTGAAGACGCCGAGGTCGCGGTCCCAGCTACCGAGGTTGGACAGGAAGTTGCGGATCTTCATGCCGGTCCCGAGCAGGCCCACCGCGGTGCCGATGCCCTTGATGGGCGTCCAGATGCCCTTGAGGAGGTCGTAGCCGGGGATGCCGCCGTCGTCGCTGCCGTCGCGCCCGCCGGGGCCGAGGGGCCCCGCCCCGCCGGCGCCCGGGCCGCTCGTCGTGTCCTGCTGACCGGCGTTGCGGCGCAGGGCCTCCGCGAGCCGGCCGAGGTCGGTGCCGAACTGCGTCAGCTGGGCGTCGAGCGGGGGCCAGCGGCTCATCAGGTGCTCGAGGTCGCCACCACCCCAGTTGCCCCTGATCGAGTTGACCGCGCGGGTGGCCTCGCCCCGAACGGTCTCGCACTCGCGGGCGTGCGCCGTGATCCGCTCGGCCGCCGAACGCAGCGCGACCGGGTCGGCACCCTTCTTGTAGATGGCCATTGGCTCTCCCCTGTGATGGACGACGTCCGCAACCTATGCACCGGCTCGCCGGGCTGCAATGGGGAGCGGTCCCCGTCGCAGCCGCCGGCCGCCCGTGCTCACGTGCCGAACCGCCGGTGCCGTCCGGCGTAGGCGCGCAGGGCCCGGAGGAAGTCGACGTGCCGGAAGTCGGGCCAGTAGGCCTCGCAGAAGTAGAACTCCGACGTCGCGCTCTGCCAGAGGAGGAACCCGCCGAGGCGCTGCTCCCCCGAGGTCCGGATGACGAGGTCCGGGTCGGGCTGGCCCTTGGTGTAGAGGTGCCCGGCGATGTCCTCGACGGTGATGCCGGCCGCGATCTGCTCGATCGACTCGCCGCGCGCCGCGCGTTCGAGGAGGAGGTCGCGGACCGCGTCGGCGATCTCGCGGCGTCCGCCGTAGCCGACGGCGACGTTGACGGTCATGCCGGTGACGGCGGCGGTGCGCTCGGCCGAGGTGCGCAGGCTCTCGGCCGTCGGCGCGGGCAGCAGGTCGAGCGCGCCGACGATGCGGACGTGCCAGTTGCCGGTGTCGGCGAGGTCGGAGACGGCCGTCTCGATGATGCGCAGGAGCGGCTCGAGCTCCTCCGGGGGGCGGCGCAGGTTGTCGGTCGACAGCAGCCAGAGGGTCACGTACTCGACGCCGGCCTCGCGGCACCACTCGAGCAGCTCCTCGATCTTGTCGGCGCCGGCCTGGTGGCCGGTGGCGGTGCCCTCGCCGCGGGCCTTGGCCCAGCGGCGGTTGCCGTCGAGCATGACGGCGACGTGGCGTGGCAGCAACTCGCGGGGCAGGTCCTTGAGGACCCGGCGCTCGTACGCGCCGTAGACCACATCGCGCCACCCCACGGGGCCTCCTCGTCGGTGTCGGACGTGCCGGTGTCGGACGCCGGGGCGTCGGACCTTCCGGTCGATCGTGCCGGTCGATGCTCGGGCAGCCCCGGTGGGCCACGGCTCCCACCGTACCCCTCGCCCTGTCGCGTCCCGCCGCTGCAGGGTGGCTCGACCCACGTCGTTCACACGACCTTCACAGGAGCTGCTGAGCACCTACTGGTCCGTAACCTACGGTTGCGTAGGTTAGACTCCCCGCCATGACCAGAGAGCAGCACCGCGCCTCTGAGGAGGCTGGCCCCGTCGCCGAGGTCGTCGCCGCCGTCAAGCCGCGTCTGCGTGGCTGGCTGCATCTCGGCATGTTCCCCGTGTCCGTCGTCGGCGGGCTCGTCCTCGTGCTCCTGTCCGATCCCGGGGCCGTGCGGACGGCCTCCCTGGTCTTCACCGTCACCGCCGCGCTGCTCTTCGGGGTGTCGGCGGTGTACCACCGCGGCACTTGGGGTCCCCGGGCCAGTGGGCTGCTCAAACGCCTGGACCACTCCAACATCTACCTCATCATCGCCGGCACGTACACGCCGTTCGCCGTCACGCTCCTGCCCGGCACGCAGGCCCGGATCCTCCTGTCGATCATCTGGGGCGCCGCCATCGCCGGCGTCGCCTTCCGCGTCGTGTGGGTCAGTGCGCCGCGATGGCTCTACACCGGCCTCTACATCGCGCTCGGGTGGACCGCGGTCTTCTACGTCGTGCCGTTCTGGAGGGCGGGCGGCCCGCTCATCGGCTCGCTCATCGGCCTCGGCGGCATCCTCTACACCCTCGGCGGGGTGGTCTACGGCACGAAGCGGCCCAACCCCTCGCCGCGCTGGTTCGGCTTCCACGAGGTCTTCCACGCCTTCACCCTCGGCGGCTTCGCCTCGCACTTCGCCGCCGTCGCCCTCGCGGTCGTCGGCTACCAGGCCGTGAGCTGAGGCTTCCCCTCTCGTCGACGCGGCGAGGCCCCCGGCATGCCGGGGGCCTCGCCGCGTGGTCCGTCCCGGGCTGTGGGCCCTCAGCGCCGCGGGCGCCCCGGGTCGGTTCCCGCGCCGCCCGACGCGTCGGTCTCATCGGGCCCGTCGCCGGCGAACGGGTCGCCCGACCCCGACGCCGCGTCGGCCCGACGCGTCCGCAGACCCTCGGCGTCGGCGGGGGCGTCCGCGTCGGTGAGGGCGTTGTCCTCGACCTCGGCGCGCTCACGGTCGCGGTAGGCCATCCGGCGCAGCCGCGAGTTCATGTTGCGCACGAGGAACCACAGCGCCACCGCCAGGACGAAGAAGGCGATGAAGCCCCAGATCCCGGGCCCGATGGGCAGGTTGCCGCCGTCGGCCATCAGTCGTCCACCTCCTCGCCGGACGCGTCCGCGCCGGCCCGTTCCTCGGTGTGCTCGTCGGTCTGCTGGTCGGCCTGCTGGTCGGTGTGCTCGTCGGTGTGCGTCTCCGCACTGTCCCCATGGACGACCCCGCCGGGCGACGTCGCCTCGTGCGCGCCCTCCTGCGGCTCCGGCGCCTCGGGCTGGCGGCCGTCGTAGACGACGGACAGGTCGCGGCGGGTCGCGAGCGCGTCCGCCTGCTCCGGCGTCCCGAGCCCGGCGAAGAGGTCGTCCTCGCCCTCGATGACCGGCACGTAGGACAGGGCGGCCTCGAACTCCTCGACGGGCCACACCCGCTGCTGGATCGACAGCGGCACCTGGAACCAGAACCCGTCCGGGTCGACCTGCGTCGCGTGGGCCAGGAGCGCCCGGTCACGCACGTCGAAGTAGTCGCCGCACCGGATGGTCGTCGTCGGACGACCGTCGCGGCGGGGCTTCCAGTTGGCGAGCCACTCGGCGTACGGGCTCTCGAGTCCCTCGGCGACCATCGCCTCGTGGATGAGCGTCAGCCGCTCCTTGCTCCAGCCGCCGTTGTAGTAGATCTTGAGCGGCTGCCACGGTGCCCCGGCGTGGGGGAAGCGCTCGGGATCACCGGCCGCCTCGAAGGCGGCCATCGCGACCCGGTGACACATGATGTGGTCCGGGTGCGGGTAGCCGCCCTTCTCGTCGTAGGTCGTCATGACGTGCGGGCGCCAGGCCCGGATGACGCGCACGAGCGCCTCGGTCGTCACCTCGAGGTCCTCGAGGCCGAAGCAGCCGTCGGGCAGCGGCGGGAGCGGGTCCCCTTCGGGCAGGCCGGAGTCGACGAAGCCGAGCCACGTGTGCTCGCAGCCGAGGACCTCCTGGGCCGCCTTCATCTCGTCGCGGCGCACCTGGACGATGTCGCGCAGGATGTGGGGGTCGTTCTTCAGCTTCTCGTTGAGGATGTCGCCGCGCTCGCCCCCGGTGCACGAGACGACCATGACGGACGCGCCCTCGGCGACGTACTTCGCGGTGGTCGCGGCCCCCTTGCTCGACTCGTCGTCCGGGTGCGCGTGCACCGCCATCAACCTCATGCCCTCGGCCACGTGGCTCCCTGCTGTCGTCCCTGATCGGTGGTTGGGTTCGTGCGAGGCCGCCGGGTGGGCGCGCCGTCGTCACGGGGCGACCGGCCGCTGCTGGACCGCGTGGACCGAATGGACCGCATGGACCGCGTGGACTGCTGCCGGACCGCCGTCGGGCGCCGGCGTCCCGTGGGGGACACTGGACCCGACCGACATCCTCTCACTCCCCGTGGCGCCTTCCGCCCGGGCCACGACCGTCAGGACCCTTCGCATGCCGTCGCGACCGACGCTCCCCCGTCCCGCCCCCGGCACGGCGAAGTGGTGGGTCATCGGGACCCTCGGTGTCCTCGCCATGTCGGCCGTCGCCGTGTGGTTCGGCCTGGCCGCGACGCTCGGGCGTCCCGCGTTCGAGACCCTCGGCTACAAGGTCGTCGACGACCGCACCGTCCGCGTCACCTTCACCCTGACGCGTCCGGAGGGGCGGGCCATGACGTGCACCGTCGAGGCGCTGGCCCGGGACTTCTCCCCCGTCGGCACCGCACGGGTCGACGTGCCCGCCGGGCCCGACACCGTGACGACGACGACCACCCTGCGCACCACCTCTCGGGCCGTCACCGGGCAGGTGCGCGACTGCTCCTGACCGCCCGTCGAACCGGGACGAACCACCGCGGTACGGACGCCCGCTGCACGCCATGACCTGCGTGTGCGACGAGCCCTTTGCTACGCTTGGTCTTTCACCCAGGGTCCGGACCGGTCACCCACGCAGGCACGTGCCAGCAGGCGACAGCCACGGTCGGGCCCTTCGTACATGTGAGACGCCCACGCGGACCCGCGTGGGCGTCGGTTCATCGAGGAGTGACACAAGTGACCGAGACTGCTGCTGGTGGTTTCCTGACGCAGGAGGCCTACGACCGCCTCAAGGCGGAGCTGGACCACCTGTCCGGCGAGGGTCGCATCGAGATCGCGCAGAAGATCGAGGAGGCCCGTGAGGAGGGCGACCTCAAGGAGAACGGTGGCTACCACGCCGCGCGCGAGGAGCAGGGCAAGATGGAGGCCCGGATCCGCCAGCTCACCGAGCTGCTGCACAACGCGAAGATCGGCGAGACCCCGGCCGACGACGGCGTCGTCGAGCCCGGCATGGTCGTCACCGTGGAGATCTTCGGTGACGAGGAGACGTTCCTCCTCGGCAACCGCGAGATCGCGGACGGCTCGGACCTGCAGGTGTTCTCCGAGAAGTCCGCGATGGGCGCGGCGATCAACGGCAAGAGCGTCGGCGACAGCACGTCCTACGAGGCGCCGAACGGCAAGACCGTCGAGGTGAAGATCCTCGCGGCCAAGCCCTACACGGCCTGACCCCCAGACCCGGACGGGCCGGTCCCCCTCGCGGGGTCCGGCCCGTTCGCCTGCCCGACCGCACTGCGTCAGCCCGCGCAGGCCGGTGGACCGGACCGCCCGCCCCCACCGCCCGCCCCACCCGCAACACACCGAGCAGCTGCCAGGTCGCCCTTCGTACTCCAGCCGGGGTTGGCAGCTGCTCGGTGTGTTGCGGGGTCAGGCTGTCGGGCGGTCAGGCTCGGGGTCAGGTTGTCGGGCGGTCAGGCCTGGGCGGCGACGGCGCGGGCGAGGTGGGGGGCGTCGGCGGCGAGCAGTCCCGCGGCGAAGAGCAGGTACCGCTCGTCGACGTGGGCGCGGGCCTCGCGCGGCACCTTCCACCCGCCGGCGTGGTCCCTGAGCACGGCACCGAGGACGTGCTCGCGCCCCGACGCGTCGGCGTGCCGCAGCACCCCGCCGGAACCGACGAGGGTCGTGACGTTCGCGAGCGGCCGGGGCGACTCGGTCGGCTGGGCCGCACGTGCATGGCGCCGGACCGCGACGAGGGCGGCCAGGCGGGCCAGCTCCAGGTCGAGCGCGCGCTCCTCGGCATCGGTCGGCAGCAGCCCGGGCTGCCTGTGGACGCGGGCAGCCCACGACCGCAGGTCGGCCGCGGAGGGACGGCCGGCACCGTCGAGCACGTGCTCCTCCTCGGCGGCCCGGACGACGTGCAGCGCGTTCCATCGCAGCCCGAGGTCGCCCTCGACCGTCCGGGCGTGCCACAGCGGTGCCACGACGTCCTTGCGCAGGGACGCGTCCTCCCCCTCCGGGGTCAGGCACGAGTAGACGTCGGTCGTCGCGCCCCCGACGTCCACGACGAGCACATCGCCACCGCCGAGCCCAGCGAGCGCCTCGACGCCACGCAGCACGGCGTCGGGCGTCGGGGCCTGCACCATCGCCGCGAACGCGGGGTCGCGCGAGAGGCCCTTGCCGCCGATGACGTGCTGCAGGAACGCCTGCCGGATCGCGGCCCGCGCGGACTCCGGGGCGATGACGCCGATCCGCGGCAGCACGTTGTCGGCCGCCACCGCCGGCCGGTCGGTGGCGGCGAGCCTGGCCATGGCGTCCTCGCGGGCCTCGACGTTGCCGGCGACGACGACGGGCGTGGCATGTGCCCCGTGGCCCCCGATGGCGAGGCGGGCGAGCCGGTCCGCGTTGTGCAGCAGCACGTCGGCGTTACCGCCGTCGGTGCCGCCGACGAGCAGGACGATGTCGGGCCGGGACGCGCGCAGGGCGGCGGCCGCATCGGTCGTCAGGGCGCCGGCGGCGACGTGGACGACCTTGGCACCGGCCGACAACCCGACCCGCCGGCCGGCCTGCGCGGTGACCGTGGCCTCGTAGCCGACGACGGCGAGCCGCAGGCCTCCCCCGGCGCTCGAGCAGGCGCGGACCGACGCGTCGTCGGGCACGTCGAGCATCGAACGCAGGGCTCGGTAGCCGTCGAGCACGTCGCCGCGGCCGAGGGTCCCCGTCGTCGGCGTCGCACCGGTGGCGACGACCTCGCCGTCGTCGCCGAGCAGCGCGCCCTTGGTGAAGGTCGACCCGAAGTCGACCGCGAGAACGGTCACGCCCGCCGGTCAGCCGTGGATGTCGAGCGCCTCGCGGAGGTCGGCGATGAGGTCGTCGACGTCCTCGATGCCGACCGAGAGGCGGATGAGGTCGTCCGGGACCTCGAGCTCGGTGCCGGCGACGCTCGCGTGGGTCATCCGGCCCGGGTGCTCGATGAGCGACTCCACGCCCCCGAGGGACTCCCCCAGGGTCCACAGGCGCACGGCCGCACACACCTTGACCGCGGCGTCCTCGCCCCGGCGCATCCGGAAGCTGACCATGCCGCCGAAGCGCTTCATCTGCCGGGCCGCGACCTCGTGGTTGGCGTGGCCGGCCAGACCCGGGTAGAGCACCTGGGAGACGCCGTCATGGCCCTGGAGGAACTCGACGACCCTCTCGGCGTTGTCGCAGTGGCGCTCCATGCGGACCGCGAGGGTCTTGAGCCCGCGCAGCGTCAGCCACGAGTCGAAGGGACCGGCGACGCCGCCGATGCTGTTCTGGTGGAAGGCGATCCGGTCCTCGGCGTCGGTCATGCCGGGCACCGTGATGTCGGCGCGGGTGATGACGGCGCCCCCGACCACGTCGCTGTGGCCGCCGGAGTACTTCGTCGTCGAGTGCGTGACGATGTCGGCGCCGAGCGCGATGGGGCTCTGCAGGTAGGCGGTCGCGAAGGTGTTGTCGACGACGAGGAGGGCACCGGCCTCGTGGGCGACCCGGGCCACGGCCTCGATGTCGGCGATGCCGAGCAGCGGGTTGGTCGGGCTCTCGACCCACACCATCTTCGTGCGCCCGGGACGGACGGCGGAGCGCACCGCATCGAGATCGCTCATGTCGGCGATCGAGTGCTCGATGCCCTGCGGGCCGGCGACCTTGTTGAAGTAGCGGTACGTGCCGCCGTACGCGTCGTTCGGCACGACGACGTGGTCGCCCGGCACGAGGAGGGCCCGGACGACGGTGTCCTGGCCGGCGAGCCCGGACGCGAACGCGAACCCGCGGCTGCCCCCCTCGAGGGCGGCGATGCACTCCTCGAGGGCCGTGCGCGTCGGGTTGGCCGAGCGGCTGTACTCGTACCCGCCCCGGAAGCCGCCGATGCCGTCCTGCTTGTACGTCGACACCTGGTAGATCGGGGTGATGACCGCCCCGGTGGAGGCATCGGCCTCCTGGCCGGCGTGGATGGCGCGGGTCGAGAAGCCGTGCTCGTCAGACATGGTGCCGAGCCTATGCCACGCCCTCTGCCACTCCCCGGGGCCTCAGTCGATCGGGTCGAGGATGCGGTGCAGGAACTGACGGGCGCGGTCGGTCGACGGACGCGTCAGCACCTCTGCCGGAGTTCCACGCTCGACGACGACGCCGCCGTCCATGAAGAGCACCTGGTCGGCGACCTGCTGCGCGAACCGGATCTCGTGGGTCACGACGACCATCGTCCACCCTTGTGCCGCAAGGTCCTTCATGACGGACAACACCTCGCCGACGAGCTCCGGGTCGAGGGCCGACGTGGGCTCGTCGAAGAGCATCAGTTGGGGGCGGATGGCGAGCGCGCGAGCGATGCCGACCCGCTGCTGCTGGCCGCCCGAGAGCTGGTACGGGTAGGCGTCGGCCTTCTCGGCGAGCCCGACGAGACCGAGCAGCTCGCGTGCCTCCGCCTCGGCCCCGGCCCGGTCCCGCCGTTGGACGAGCACCGGCCCGGAGGTGACGTTCTGCAGGACGGTCAGGTGCGGGAACAGGTTGTGGGCCTGGAAGACCATGCCGCTGCGGGCCCGCAGCCCTGCCACCCGACGCTTGGCGAGCGGGCGCCGGGCGAAGTCGACCTCGACGTCGCCGATGCGCACGAGCCCCGCGTCGGCGACGTCGAGCGCGTTGAGCGAGCGCAGCAGCGTCGTCTTGCCTGAGCCGGAGGGGCCGATGACGACGGTGACGGTGCCGGCGGGCACCTCGAAGTCGACCGACCGCAGCACCTCGTGGTCGCCGAACGCCTTGGCGAGGCCCCTCACGGACACGAGCGGACGCGTCGGGTCGGGAGCGGTGGGGCTGGTGGGCTGTCGGGTCATGCGGCCACGTACCTGTTCTGTCGTTCCTCGAGGCGCGCCTGCCCGAACGACAGGGCCAGGCAGACCACCCAGTAGTAGACGGCCGCGACGCCGTACAGCGCGAAGAACTGGTACGTCGGGGCCGCGGCCTCCTGGGCGACCCGCAGCAGCTCGGTCACCTGGATGGTCGAGGCGAGCGACGTGTCCTTGACGAGGGAGATGAGCGTGTTGGACAGCGGGGGGATGGCGGTCCGGGCCGCCTGCGGCAGCACGATGCGGCGCAGCGCGGTCGCGTACCCCATCCCGACCGTCGACGCGGCCTCCCACTGGCCCTTGGGGATCGAGAGGATCGCCGAGCGGATGATCTCCGCCGCGTACCCGCCGACGTTGAGGGTAAAGGCGAGCACCGCCGCAGGGAACGGGTCGAAGCGGACGCCGAGGGCCGGCAGGCCGTAGTAGATGATGAACAGCTGCAGCAGCAGCGGCGTACCCCGGATGAGGGAGACGAAGACCCGCGCCGCGCCGGACACGACCGGCACCCTGGACAGGCGCATGAGCGCCACGGCGAGCGCCACGACGAGCCCGAGGCCGAAGCTGACGACCGTCAGCGGAACCGTCGAGGTGACGGTCGCCCGCAGCAGCGGTCCGAGCGAGTCGAGGATGAGGTGGACGGTCTGGTCGTTCACGGCGCGGACCTCACCGGGCCCCGGCTCAGGAGGCCGAGGTGGCCGGCTTGACCGACACGTCCGTGCCGAAGTACTTCTCGGAGAGCTTCTTCAGGGTGCCGTCGGCCTCGAGGTCGGCCAGGGCCTTGTCGATGGCCGCGACGAGGTCGGAGTCCTTGCGGGCGGCGATGACCTGCTCGGACACGTCACCGGTCTTGGCGGCGATCTTGACGCCGTGGTCGCCGGTCGACTTCTGGTAGTCCAGGACCGCGAGGCTGTCGTTGACCGTGGCGTCGACGCGCGACTGCTTGAGCAGCGTGATCGCCTGGGTGAAGCCCTCGACCGACTCCACCTGGGCACCGGCGTCCTTGGCGACCTGTGCCCAGTTGCTCGTCAGGCTCTGGGCCGACTTCTTGCCCTTGAGGCCGGCGAGAGAGGTGATGGAGGAGTCGTCGGCGCGGGTGGCGATGACACCCTCGGACCACGTGTACGTCGAGGACAGGCCGTAGAGTCCGGCGCGCTCCTTGTTCCTCGTCACCTGGTTGACGACGACGTCGAACCGCTTGGAGGCCAGGCCGGCGAAGATGGCGTCCCACGGCGTCTCGACGTACTCGACCTTGACGCCGAGCTTGTCCGCGACGGCCTTGGCGACCTCGACGTCGTAGCCGGTCAGGGCATTCGTCGTCGGGTCGTGGAAGGAGAACGGGGAGTACGTGCCCTCGGTCCCGACGCGGAGGACCTTGGCGTCCTTGACGGACTGCAGGTCGCTGCCACCGCCCGAGGTGGAGCTGCACGCGGCGAGAACCGCGGCGAGGAGCGTGACGATCAGGACGGTGAGGGCGGACCTCGTGCGCATGGGTGGGGACTTCCTCGGGTCTCGGGGTGCGACTGGGACGACGGCGAACGTTATAACGCCGCGTTTGGATCGACATAATCGGTGGTGTCGGTCATCCGACAGGCGACAACCCGTTCCGGGGGGCGGACATTCCCGCTCCCGCGCCGGCCCACCGCAGCCGGGTCAGCGGGGAACCCCGGTCTGCTTCTGCCACTCCCGGCTGTAGCCGTCGACGCGGTACCCGAGGCGCCGGTTGACGGCGAGCATGTGGTCGTTGGAGGCGGCGTTCCACGTGCGGACCGCGGTGACCGCCGGCAGCTCCTCCATGAGGAGCACGGCGTTGGCCGCCTTGAGCCGCAGGCCGAGCGCGTGCCCGCGGTGCTCCCGCAGCACGAGCGTGTCCTGCTGGTAGGCGAGGTCGGGCTCGTGCCTCGACACCGAGACCGTCGTGAACCCGACCAGCCGGCCGGAGGGGACGTGGCGCGCGGCCGTCTCTACGACGCGGCGGCCCGACGCGCGGGTGCGGGCGTTGCTCGCCCGGAGCCGCTCGGCGTCCCAGTCCTCCTCCTCGACGTCGAGGTCGTCGGCGGGGGCGTCGGTGCTCATCCGCTGCTGCAGGACCGCCCGGTCCTCGAGCCAGGAGTCCGGCATGTCGTCGACGTACGACTCGAGGGTGTAGTCCTCGGCGCCGGGCTGGGCCAGGACCGCCATCAGCGCATCGCGGTCGGCCGGCAGCGCCTGCTCGCTGCGCAGCACCGTCTGGGCGACGACATAACCGCGCGCCGTTGCGAAGGCCTCCGCGCGGTCGGTGTCGCCCTCGGCCCACTCGGTCTCGACGAGGAGGGTCGTGCGGTCGTGGTCCGCCGCGATGCGTTCGGCGTCGGCGAGGAGTGCCGAGCCGACCCCGCGGCCCCGGGCAGCCGGCAGCACCGAGAGCCAGAGCATCGCACCGTGCAGGTTGTCGCGCAGTGGCAGGTGCACCTCCACGGCGCCCACGAGCTCACCGTCCCGCCAGGCCGCCCTGGCGACGCGCTTCTTGTCCGAGCCCCGGACGAACCCCTGGACCTCCTCGAGGCTCCACGCGCTGCCGCGGTCGCCGAACAGGTCGCGCTGGACCGCGGCGTGCACGGCGACCCAGTCACGTGCGGCCGCCTCCTCGGCGGGGTCGAGCAGGTTGATCGGTCTGATGGCCAGGTCCTCGGTCACGAGCCCGAGTCTGGCGGGGGGCGTCAGGGCCGGGCCACCGATTTGTCCGCGCCCGGCGGCTTTGCGCCCGGGACGGCCCCTCGTCCGGCGTCCGCGCGGCCGCCTGCCGGCATACCGGGGCCTCCGCCGGCGTTGCAGGAGCGTATCCCCCCACACGAAGGATGTGACACTGGAATGGTGTTCGGACTCGGCAGGAAGACCCAGATGCCCGCGCGCGAGGAGGCCCTCACCGGTCGTGACACGCGCCCGTTCCAGGTGAACCCGACGCACGTCGTCCTCGGCACGCCGCTCGAGGGACCCTGGCCCGAGGGGTCGGAGGTGCTCTACGTCGCGATGGGCTGCTTCTGGGGCGTCGAGCGCATCTTCTGGCGCCAGAACGGCGTCGTCAGCACCGCCGTCGGCTACATGGGCGGCTACACGCCGAACCCGACGTACGAGGAGACGTGCACGGGCCTCACCGGCCACGCCGAGACGGTCCGCGTCGTCTACGACCCCGAGAAGACCTCGCCCGAGCTGCTGCTCAAGGCCTTCTGGGAGAACCACGACCCGACGACCGCCAACCGGCAGGGCAACGACATCGGGACCGCCTACCGGTCGGCCATCTACTGGACGACCGAGGCACAGCGGCTGGCGGCGGAGGCCACGCGGGAGGCGTTCCAGAAGGTCCTCGACGACAACGGCTACGGCCGGATCACGACCGAGATCCGCTCCGCCGAGGACGCCGGCCCCTTCTACCTCGCCGAGGACTACCACCAGGGCTACCTGCACAAGAACCCCGGCGGCTACTGCAACCACGGCCCCAACGGGATGACGTGCCCGGTCGGCATCGTGCGCCAGGACCAGCTGCCCGCACAGCAGGACGTCGCCCCGCCGACCGCCTGAGCCGAGCCGCCCGGCTCTTCACAGCGCGAACACCGACCGCAGCGTCGCGAGGACGCCGCCGTCGGTGTTCGCGGGCGCGCGGTGGCGGGCCCTCGCGAGGACGCCGGGGTGGGCGTTGGCCATCGCGTACGAGTGCTCGGCCGCATCGAGCATCTCGACGTCGTTGAGGTAGTCACCGAAGGCCATCGTCTGCGCCGGCGTCACTCCGAGGGCGCCCTGCAGGTCGCGGACCGCCAGTCCCTTGTCGACGCCGGAGCCCATGACGTCGACCCAGTGACGACCCGAGACGACGACCGGCTGGGGGTGGCAGAAGTCGGTGAGCGCGGGGGCGGTGAACGCCGTCGGGTCGCCGAAGTCGTGGACCGCGAGCTTGAAGACGCCGTCGCGGACGGCCGTGAGGTCGGCCGTCGTGGCGAGCCGGACGTAGTAGCGCTCCGCCTCGCGGAGGAACACGTCGTCGGTGCGCTCGACCCACGCCGACTCCTTGCCGCAGAGCACGACGCCGAGGTCGGCGCCCCGAGCGGACAGGTCGCGGCAGAACCGCAGCACCGAGCGCACCCACTCGGGGTCGAGGGTGTGCGCCGCCACCTCGACGCCGTCGCGGGTGACGTAGGCGCCGTTCTCGGCGATGACGTCGAGCCCGTCGAGGACCTCGTCGAACAGGCGCGCGATCGTCGCGTGCTGGCGCCCGCTCGCGGGCGCGAAGGCGACGCCGCGCTCGCGCAGCGCCCGGATGACCTCGGTGGTGCCCTCGGGAAGGCGGCCGTCGCCGTCGAGGAGGGTGCCGTCGAGGTCGGCGACGACGAGCCGCACGTCCGCCGGACCGGACCCGTCGGTGGCGCCCGGACCACGCGCCGCGGAGGGCGCCGCGGGCGCGACGGGGCTGGGGGCGGGCGAGGCGGACATCCCGCCCAGCCTAGGTCCCGGGCGGGGACCGGCCGCTCCCGTCCCGCAGCGCGGACAACGCCCGGATGGCAGGATCACGCCATGCCCAAGGAGTTCCACATCAGCCGCTCCATCGTCGTCGCCGCTCCCCCCGCGCGCGTCCACGCCCTCGTCAACGACCTGCACGAGTGGCAGAAGTGGTCCCCGTGGGAGGGCCTCGACCCGCACCTCGAGCGCACCTACGCCGGCCCCCAGTCGGGCGTCGGCGCGACCTACGCCTGGCGCGGCAACAGCAAGGCGGGTCAGGGACGGATGGAGATCGTCGAGTCCTCGCCGCACCACGTCGGCGTCGACCTCGTCTTCTCGGCACCGATGCGGGCGACGAACCGCGTGGACCTCAGCCTGACCCCGTCCGGCGACACGACCGCCGTCGAGTGGGCGATGACGGGACCGCAGAACGCCGTCATGCGGCTCATGAGCCGCTTCTGGTCGATGGAGAAGCTCGTCGGACCCGACTTCGAGAAGGGCCTGGCCCGGCTGAAGGCCGCCGCGGAGGCCCCCGCCCGGTGAGCGCCCGACCGCCAGAGGGAGCAGGACCGGTCATCCGGCCGGCGCGGCGTGACGACGTCCCGGCGATCGTCGCCATGCTCGCCGACGACGTCCTCGGCGCCTCCCGCGAGAGCCCGGAGGACCTCGCGCCGTACGAGGCGGCCTTCGAGCGGGTCACCGCCGACCCGGGCCAGCACCTCGTCGTCGCCGAGCGCGACGGACGGGTCGTGGGCACCCTCCAGCTCACCGTGCAGCCGGGCCTGTCCCGCCGCGGCGCCACCCGCACCATCGTCGAGGGCGTGCGCGTCGCGTCGTCCGAGCGTGGGTCCGGCCTCGGCACACAGCTGGTCGAGTGGGCGCTCGAGGAGTCCCGCCGGCTCGGCTGCTCGCTCGTCCAGCTCACCTCGGACGCGACACGCCTCGACGCCCACCGCTTCTACGAGCGGCTCGGCTTCGAGAAGTCGCACGTCGGGTTCAAGAAGCTGCTCTGAGCCGTCCGGCCGGACGCGTGGCGCGCGGGTCGCGGCCGGGCTCGTGACGCGCGGTGGTCCTCCCGCCGCTCAGAAGATCCGGACCCGCTCCTCGGGCGGACGCCACATCGCGTCCTCGGGCTTCACCGCGAACGCCTCGTGGAACTCGTCGACGTTGCGCACCGCGTTGCCCCGCACGTCCTGCGGTGAGTGCGGGTCGATCGCGAGCAGGCGGATGGCCTCGGCCTCGCGCGCCTTGCCGCGCCAGACCTGCGCCCAGCCCATGAAGAACCGCTGCGGGCCGGTGAAGCCCTCGACCTCGGGCATCCCCGGCTTCTCGGTCGCGATCCGGTAGGCCGCGTAGCCGATCTGCAGGCCGCCGAGATCGCCGATGTTCTCCCCCACGGTGAGGGCGCCGTTGACCTTGTGCTCGTCCCCGAGGCCGGCCGGCGTGTACGTGCTGAACTGCTCGATGAGCCGCTGGGACAGGGCGTCGAACCGCTCGCGGTCCGCTTCGGTCCACCAGTCGCGCAGGGCCCCGGTGCCGTCGTAGCGCGAGCCCTGGTCGTCGAAGCCGTGCCCGATCTCGTGGCCGATGACGGCCCCGATGCCGCCGTAGTTGACGGCGTCGTCGGCCTCCAGGTCGAAGAACGGCGGCTGGAGGATGGCGGCCGGGAACACAATCTCGTTCATCGAGGGCATGTAGTACGCGTTGACGGTCTGCGGCAGCATGAACCACTCGCCGCGGTCGACCGGGTTGCCGATCTTGGCGAGGTTACGGTCGACCTCGAACTCCGTTGCCCGAGAGACGTTCCCGATCAGGTCGCCGGAGTCGATGGCGATGGAGGAGTAGTCGCGCCACGAGTCGGGGTAGCCGATCTTCGGGGTGAAGGCCTCGAGCTTGGCCACGGCCTCGGCCCGGGTCTCCGGGCCCATCCACTCGAGCGAAGCGAAGGACCGGCGGAACGCCTCGACGAGGTTGCCGACGAGCTGCTGCATGCGCTCCTTGGCCTCCGGCGGGAACCAGCGCTCGGCGTACAGCTGCCCGACGGCCTCGCCGATGTTGTCCTCGACGACGGACACGCCGCGCTTCCACCGCTCCCGGTTCTCCGGCTGGCCGGAGAGCGTCCGGCCGAAGAAGTCGAAGTCCTCCTCGACGAAGGCCTCCGGGAGCAGTGGGGCCAGCTGGGTGAGGACGTGCCACGTCAGCCACGCCTGCCAGTCGGTGGCGTCGGTGTCGCCGAGGACGGCGTCGAGGCCCTCGAGGAAGCTCGGCTGACGCACGACCACCTTGGCGAAGGAGCCCTCGGGCGCGCTCAGCCCCTCCAGCCAGGCATCCCACGCATACTGTGGCGCAAGGGCTTTCAGCTCCTGCAGCGTACGCGCGTTGTAGGTCTTGAGGGCGTCGCGGCTCGCGACGTTGTCCCAGTGCGCGGCCGCCAGCCGCGTCTCGAGCGCCATGATCCGCGTCGCCTTGCCCTCGGCGTCGGGGATGCCACCCAGTCGCAGGAGGCGCCCGACGTGCGCCACGTACGCTGCCCGGATCTCGGCGTACTTCTCCTCGCGGTAGAACGACTCGTCGGGAAGCCCCAGCCCGCCCTGCTGCAGGTAGACGACGTACTCCTCGGGCGAGCGCTGGTCGGGCGCCACCCAGTAGCCGATGACGCCGTCGACGCCGATCCGGACGAGCCGTCCGAGTGCAGCCGCCAGCGACTCCGGGCCGTCGACCGTGGCCACCTCCGACAGCGCAGCCTCGAGCGGGGCGAGGCCCAGCTCCTCCACGCGCGCCGTGTCCATGAAGCTGGCGAAGAGGTCGCCCACCTGGCGCCTGGGCGTGCCGAGCTCGCTCGACGTGTCGGCCGCCGCCTCCTCGATGAGGGCGTGCACGCGCGCGGTGGACTGCTCCCGCAGCACGTCGAACGTGCCGAACCGCGCCTTGTCGCCGGGGATGTCCGTCGTGTCGAGCCACGTGCCGTTGACGAACCGGAAGAGGTCGTCCTGGGGACGCGTGGCGCGGTCGAGCGCGCCGAGGTCGATGCCGGACTTCACTGCCACGTCGTGCCTCCAGAAGCTGCTGCGGTCGGTGCCGCGTCGGGTCTGCGGTCGGGCGCGGCCCTCGCCGGGACGAGGAGCCGCACCCGTGGGCAGCCTAACCACGCACCACCGCCGGGGTGGGCCGGACGGGCGGTCGTGGCGACTAGCGGCGAAGGCGACCCGCGACGACGCCGGCGAGCCCGACGAGCAGGAGCATGCCGCCGAAGGCACCGATGAGCGGCGGCCCGACGAGGCGCAGGCTGAGGTCGGCGTCGGTGAGGTTGGCGACGAGGACGTAGCCGGCGACGATGATCGCGAGCAGGCCGAACATGACGGTGCCGGGCCGCGGGCCGCGGCGGACCGTGACGCCGGGGCCCAGGGGCCCTTCGTAAGCCTGGTCGACCGGCTCGCCCGCCGGCGCCCAGGCCGGCGGTGGCAGCTGGGAGAGGTCCGGCCCGTCGCCGCGGACGGCGTCGTCGGGCACCGGTGCGCTCGGCTCGACCCGGAACGGCGACCCGGAGGCCGCCGCCGGTTCGGCCGGACCGCCCGAGTGGCTCGCCTGCGGCAGGGGTGTCGTCTCGGCCTGCGGCAGGGCGGTCGTGTCGGCCTGCGGCAGGGCGGTCGTGTCGGCCTGCGGCAGGGCGGTGGTGCCGGCCTGCGGCAGGGCGGTCGTGTCGTCCGCCGCCCGCTGCGGCACGGGGCTCGTGGCGTCGGGCCAGCCGAGCCGGCTCGACAGCGTCGGATCCGGGCGGTCGGTGCTCGGGTCGTCGGGGTGCTGCGTGGTCATCGTCGTCTCCAGGTCGTCACGGGTCGCGGGGTGGTCGGGTGCGGGGGTCCTGCCGGACGGGTCGTCCGGGTCGGGGTCGCGGCGGTTCTGCCGGTCGGTCATGACCCGGTCCTGACCCTGATCTCGCCGAGACCGACCTCGGTGTCGACGACAACCTGCGGGGCTCCCGCCGGCCCGTACGTCACCGTCTCGTCGACGCTGACGCCGTTGCGGCTGCGCATCGCCATCGACGGACCCCGGTCGTTGCGGGAGTCGTTGGTGTTGATCGCGACGTCGCCCTCGTTGGAGTCGACCGCGGTGAGCGCGCCGGCTCGCGCCTTGGCGTGGATCTGGACCGCGACACCGGGTGGCACGACGAGGTCGACCTGGCCCATGCCCACGGTCGCCGAGACCGGCACCGGGTTCGTCCGGCCCTCGAGGCGTGCCGGCGTCAGGCCTGTGAGGTCGACGCGCATCTCGCCCATCCCCAGCTGGAAGTCGTGGTCGCCGGTCACCGACACCACGTGCGACTCCTCACCGACCTGCCACGGCTGCGTCAGGCCCTTCGGGGCCGCCGTCGTGAACAGCGCAGCGAGGACGCCGAGGACGGTGAAGAACGCGAGGGCTCCCGCACGGCGTCCGGCGAGCCCGGCCGCGACGATGCCCAGTCCCAGGACCCCGACGCCGGTCGCGATGCCGACGGCGAGCGAGTTGCCCATCCAGCTCGAGCTGCGGGCCAGCTCGGCGACGAGCGCTCCGGCGACCACCGCAGCACCGAGCACGAGCAGCCCCGGCGCGAAACCGATGGTGCGCGTCCGCTGGCGCGGGGCGCGGACCACGGGTGCCGGGCGCAGCGGGGCGGGGACCGGCGCGCCGGCCATGGCGGCACCGGCGTTGGCTGCGGCGTTGCCCGTGGAGGGTCCCGACGTGGGCGCGGCGGTCACCGAGGTCGCCGAGGTCGCGGGCGGGGCACCCGCATCCCCTGTCATCCCGGGGCTCGAGGCGGCCGAACCCGGTCCGGTCCACGGCCAGCCGACGAGCCGGCGGCCCTGGTCCGTGCGGGTGAAGAACCACCAGGCCGCGACGACGAGCAGGACGAAACCGCCGACGCGGACACCGTGCATGTCGCCGCCCCACCACGGGCCGCCGCCGAGCAGCGAGAGCACCGTGACGACGAGCAGGAAGATCGAACCGCCCTCGCCGTGCTTGAGCGCGCGCTCGACGTGGATCTCGCCACGCTCGTCCGGCATGACGAGCCACAGTGCGAGGTACACGGCGACGCCCATGCCGAAGAAGATCGACAGGAGGATGAAGCCGGCGCGCACGACCAGCGGGTCGACGCCCAGCCAGCGGGCCAGGCCCGTCGACACCCCGGCGAACCAGCGGCCGCCGGCGACCCGCGTGATGCCGGGCCGGCGCAACGCCTCGTAGAACCCGTCCAGGCCGTGCCCCTGCGTCGGGGCGCTCTTGCTCTTCGTCATGGCACCAGAGTCCCGGCCCGCCCGTCGCGCAGCCATGAGGGTCGACCCTGAACCGACCCTGACGCGACCCCCAAAGGGCGCCACGGTGGTCGCCCGTACCCCCGCGGGTGGGTCAGGATGGGACGGTGCAGACGGCAGACGAGAGGGGGCACCGGTGACGACCGCCGACGACCCCGCAGACGTGCAGGCGTCCGCCTCTCCGGCGTCCGCCGTCGAGGGCGCCACGTCGACGCCGGCCGTCCCTGCGCCCGCCGCCGTGCCGGTCGCCGTGCCGGTCGCCGTGGCGGTGCCGTCGTGGCGCACCCGTCCCCGGCCACCGCTCGAGCGTCGCCGGCAGGGGCGCGTCGTCGCCGGAGTTGCGGCGGGGCTCGCGGCGCACCTCGGCATCCCGGTGGTGCCCGTGCGGATCGCGCTCGTCGTGACGAGCATCCCCTTCGGCGCCGGCCTGGCGGTCTACGTCTTCCTCTGGGCGACGATGCGCCAGGGGCGCGACGACCTGCCGCCCGTCGCGGTCACCGGCCCGGCCACCGGCCTCGTGCCACCCGCGTCGGCGCCCGCCCCCGCTGCACCGGGCTCCCCCGCAGCACCTGTCGCCGGTCCCACGCCCGCGCCGACGCCACCACCCCCTACCGAGGTCCCCGGCGGCGGGCAGGCCGGCGGTGCGCCTGCCGCGGCGACCGTGGGGTCGACGGCACCGGCGGGCAGCCCGAGCGCGTTCCCGCTCGACCTCGCCTCCCTGCGCACCTGGCTGCGCAGCGGCAACCAGGCCGTGGTCATCGCGGTCCTCGGCGTCGCGGCGCTCGCCGTCGCCGGCGCGCTGTGGCTCGGCAGCGCCGGGTTCGACGTGCACGCCGAGGTCGTCCTGCCCGTGGTCGCCATCGGCATCGGTGCGATCTTCTTCTGGTCCCAGCTCGACGAGACCGACGTCCTGGGCGCGCGGCGACCGGTCCGCTGGATCTGGCTCGTCATCGGCCTGACCCTGACGGTCCTCGGTCTCGTCGCCCTCCTCGCCCGGGGCACCAACCTCGCGGAGCTGTGGCAGGTGGCCGGCGCCGTGCTCGCTGCCCTCGTCGGCGTCGCCGTGCTGTCGGCCCCGTGGGTGCTGCGCCTCTGGAGCAACCTGCGCCTCGAGCAGGCCGCGCGCATCCGGGCGACCGAGCGCGCCGACATCGCCGCCCACCTGCACGACTCCGTGCTCCAGACGCTCGCCCTCATCCAGCGGCAGGCCGGGGACTCCGCCACGGTGGCCCGCCTCGCCCGGGCGCAGGAGCGCCAGCTGCGCAGCTATCTCTACGACGAGGACGCGCGCGCCGGCAGCCTCGGCGCCGCGCTGACCGCTGCCCTCGGCGAGGTCGAGGACCTCCACGGCGTCCCCGTCGAGCTCGTCGTCACCGGCGACCGGCCGATGGACGAGCACCTCGAGGCCCTCGTCAAGGCTGTGCGCGAGGCCGCCTGGAACGCCGTGCGGCACGCCGAGCCCCCGGTCAGCGCCTACGTCGAGGTCGGGCCCGCCGCCGTCGAGGCGTTCGTCCGCGACCACGGCGTCGGGTTCGAGCTCGACGACGTGCCGGACGACCGGGCCGGGGTCCGGGAGTCGATCATCGGGCGCATGGAGCGCCACGGCGGGTCGGCCCGCATCCGGCGCCGGGCCGACGGCACGGAGATCGAGCTGCGCCTGCCGGTCACGACTCCCGCCACGACGCCCGCCACGACGCCCGCCACGACGCCCGTCACGACGCCCGTCACGACGCCCGCCACGACGCCCGTCACGACGCCCGCCCCGGCGTCGGCACCGCCCGCGACCCCCGATCCCGAGCCCAGCCCGAAGACCCAGGAGCAGCACCCATGACGGACCCGACCGACGCGACCGGTGGGCGCACGATCCGCATCGTCATCGTCGACGACCACCACATGTTCCGCACCGGCGTGCGGTCCGAGCTGACGACGCTCGCCGCTCGCGCGCCCTTCCGGCTCGAGATCCTCGGAGAGGCCGGAGCCGTCGAGTCGGCGACCGACGTCATCACCCGCGAGAAGCCCGACGTCGTCCTGCTCGACGTCCACCTGCCCGGCGGCGACGGGCACGGCGGCGCCGACGTCATCCGGGCGTGCGCGGGGGTGCAGGCGGCCCCTGACGTGCCGGTGCGGTTCCTCGCCCTGTCGGTCTCCGACGCCGCCGAGGACGTCATCGCCGTCATCCGTGCCGGCGCCCGGGGCTACGTCACGAAGACGATCAGCGCCGAGGAGCTGCTCACGGCGATCGGGCGGGTGGCCGAGGGTGATGCCGTGTTCAGCCCGCGGCTGGCCGGGTTCGTCCTCGACGCCTTCGGCGCGGCCGCCGGGGAGGTGGCCGAGATCGACGAGGAGCTCGACCGGCTCTCGGCCCGCGAGCGCGAGGTCATGCGGCTCATCGCCCGCGGCTACCAGTACAAGGAGGTCGCGAAGGAGCTGTTCATCTCCGTCAAAACCGTCGAGACGCACGTGTCGTCGGTGCTGCGCAAGCTTCAGCTGTCCTCGCGCCACGAGCTGACCGCCTGGGCCATGGGCCGCCGACTCCTCTGACCGGGCCGACACCCCGCCGTGGTCCTCGGGGTCAGGCCGGGGCGTGGAGGAACCGGCGCAGCGCGGCGATGACGACATCGGGCGCGTCGGTGTGCACCCAGTGCCCCGCCCCCTTGATCGTGAACAGGCGCGTGCGCGGGAACAGCCGCCGCATGTGGGCGCCGTCCTCGCGCCGGACGTAGCGCGACTCGCCGCCCGCGATCCACAGCACCGGCCCCTCGAAGGCCGGCAGCGCGTCGACGTCCTCGGGCCAGCCGGCGATGCGCGACCCGCGCCCGAGGTCGGCGTCGGCCGCGACGAGGTCGAGGTTGACCTGCCAGCGCCACGCGTCCCCGTGCCGGCGCAGGTTCTGCAGGAGGAAGGCCTTGACGCCGGCGTCCGGCTCGTCGAACCGTGCCTCGGCGTCCGCCCGGTTCGCGAGCGTGTCGAGGGGCAGGCCCTGCATCTCTCGGATGTAGCCGGCGAACCGCTCGAGCGAGCCGTAGTCCCTGGGTGCGATGTCGACGACGACGAGCCGCCCGACGAGCTCGGGGTGGCGCAGCGCGAGCACCATCGCGGTCTTGCCGCCGAGGGAGTGACCGACGACGGTCCACGTCTCCCCCGGCGCGACGGAGCGCAGTGTCGCGGCGACGGCGTCGGCGTACCCCTCGAGCGAGAACGCCTCCGACCACGGTGAGCGACCGTGGTCGGGCAGGTCGACGAGGAGGCAACGGGCGTCGGTGCCCTCGGGGCCGGTGACGGCCTTGGCGATCTGGTTCCAGTTGCGGCCCTGACCGAACAGGCCGTGCAGGAAGGCGATCCGCGGCCCGGCGGTGCCGACCGACAGCGTGTTGAGCGGCGCGTGCGCCGAGGCCGTCGAGCTCATGCGCCGAGCCTACGCGCGGGCGAGCGGCGCGCCGGACCCGCCTCGGACCGCGTCGCATCGACCTCTCGCCCCGCCTCACGCGGGGCTGAGGCGGCCGTGAGCCCACCGACGGGACCGGGCCCGCTCGACCTCACCGCGTCACGGCGGCGGCGTGAGAAAGGCGTTACGGCCGCGTCACACGCGTCCGGAGCGCGTGCAACACGGGGTTCCTAGCGTGGCGAGCACGCACCGCAGCGCACCCCCGTCACCTCGTCCGAACCTCCAAGGAGGACGCCCCGTGAGCATCGACAACGCCCCCACCGCGGTGGGGCAGCCGGCTCCCACCCCCGTACCGACCACAGCGCCCGCGCAGACCGCGCCGGACGCGTCCGGGCTGAGCCGCCTGCGTGCGCTCACCACGCCCAAGCGACGCCTCATCACCGGCTGGGACCCGGAGGACACCGTCGCGTGGGAGGCCGGCAACAAGGCCGTCGCGCGGCGCAACCTCGTGTGGTCGGTCCTCACTGAGCACATCGGCTTCTCGGTCTGGTCGATCTGGTCGGTCATGGTCCTGTTCATGCCGCAGGCCGTGTACGGCTTCACCGCGGCCGACAAGTTCTACCTCGTCGCCGTCCCGACGCTCGTCGGCGCGGTCCTGCGGGTGCCCTACACGATGGCGACCGCCCTCTTCGGCGGCCGCAACTGGGCCGTCTTCAGCGGCATCGCGCTCCTCGTCCCTGCCGGGCTCACGTGGTGGCTCATGGCCAACCCCGGGCACTCGCTGACGACCTTCCTCGTCGTCGCAGGCCTCGCCGGCCTCGGCGGCGGCAACTTCGCGTCGTCGATGACGAACATCAACGCCTTCTACCCGCAGCGGATGAAGGGCTGGGCCCTCGGGCTCAACGCCGGCGGCGGCAACATCGGCGTCCCCGCGGTGCAGCTCGTCGGCCTGCTCGTCATCGCCACCCTGGGCAACCGGCGGCCGGAGGTCGTCTGCGCCGTCTACCTGGTGCTGCTCGTGGCCGGGAGCACCGGCGCCGCACTGTTCATGGACAACCTCGACCACCAGACCGCCAACGGGCGTGCGATGCGCGACCTGGCCCGGCACGCCGACTCGTGGCTCATCTCCTTGCTGTACATCGGCACCTTCGGCTCGTTCATCGGGTTCGGCTTCGCCTTCGGCCAGGTGCTCAACGCGACCTTCCTGGCCGGCCTCACCGGCGGCGCAGCCCCGACACCGGCCCAGTCCGCGGCCGCGAGCCTGCACGCCGCGCAGATCGCCTTCGTCGGCCCGCTGCTCGGCTCCCTGAGCCGGGTGTGGGGCGGGCGCCTCGCCGACCGACGCGGCGGGGGCCCGGTGACCTTCGTGACGTTCGTGCTCATGGCCGTGGCGGGTCTGGCGGTGACGCTGGCCGCGCGGGCCGACGACGTGACGCCGGGGGCCGCGACGGCCGTCCAGCTGGCCGGGATCATCGGCGGGTTCATCGCCCTGTTCGTCCTGTCGGGCGTCGGCAACGGCTCGGTGTACAAGATGATCCCGTCGATCTTCGAGCGCAAGTCGCTGGCCCTCGTCGGCAACGCCGTCGAGCGGGCCGCGTGGTCGCGCTCGATGTCGGGCGCGCTCATCGGCATCGCCGGCGCGATCGGTGCGCTCGGTGGAGTGCTCATCAACCTCGGCCTGCGGGCCTCCTACGTCGGGCCGGCCCACTCGGCCACCGCCGCGTTCGTCGTCTTCACCGTCTTCTACGTCGTGGCTGCCGTCGTGACGAAGGTGCGCTACCGCCGATGACGAGCCTCGCGACCCCCACCTCGCGCGTCGGCCACGGGGCCACCGGCCGGGACGCCACAGAGCGCCGGACGGAGACGCACTGCGCCTACTGCGGGCTCCAGTGCGCCATGACCCTCTCGGGGTCATCGGCCGCCGACCTGGCCGTGACGCCGCGGCGCTTCCCGACGAACCGGGGAGGCCTGTGCCAGAAGGGCTGGACGAGCGCCGAGCTGCTGCGGACGCCTGCGCGGCTGACCGCTCCGCTCGTGCGTCGCGGTGGGGAGCTCGTCGAGACGACGTGGGACGCAGCGCTCGACGTCGTCGCCCGCGGCATCGCCGCCACCCAGGCGGCGCACGGCCGTGACGCCGTCGCCCTCTTCGGCGGTGGCGGGCTGACGAACGAGAAGGCCTACCAGCTGGGGCGGTTCGCCCGGGTGGGCCTGGGCACGTCGCAGGTCGACTACAACGGCCGGTGGTGCATGAGCTCGGCCGCGGCCGCGGGCATCCGGTGCTTCGGGCTGGACCGCGGGCTGCCCTTCCCGGTCACCGACATCGGGTCGGCCCACGCCGTCCTGCTGCTCGGCGCCAACCCGGCGGAGACGATGCCGCCCTTCCTGACCCACCTGGTACGGGCGGCCGACCACGGCGGCCTCATGGTCGCCGACCCGCGCCTGACGCCGACGGCCGCCAAGGCGCTCGACGGCGGCGGTCTGCACCTGCAGCTGCGCCCGGGGACCGACGCCGCGCTGGCCCTCGGGATGATCCACCTCGCGGTCACCGAGGGCTACGCGGACCGCGACTACATCGCCTCCCGCACCACGGGCTTCGACGACCTGTGGACGGTGGCGTCCCAGTGGCTGCCCGAACGGACCGAGCGCGTCACCGGCGTCGCGGCGGCGTCGATGCGGGCGGTCGTGCGCACGCTGGCGCGGGCCCGGGACACCGAGCGCGGCGCGTACGTGCTGAGCGCCCGCGGTGGGGAGCAGCACGCGACCGGTACCGACACCGTCACCGCGTTCATCGCCCTCGCCCTCGTCCTCGGGCTGCCGGGCAACCCCGGCACCGGCTTCGGCACGATCACCGGCCAGGGCAACGGCCAGGGTGGGCGTGAGCACGGCCAGAAGGCCGACCAGCTGCCGGGCTACCGCAAGATCGACGACCCCGCCGCGCGAGCCCACGTCGCCGCCGTCTGGGGCGTCGACCCCGACTCGCTTCCGGGGCCGGGCCGCAGCGCCTTCGAGCTGCTCGACGCGCTCGGCTCCACCGACGGCCCGCGCACGCTCCTCGTCCACGGCTCCAACCCCGTCGTGTCGGCCCCGGACGCGGCGCGCGTCACGGAGCGGTTGCGCGGCCTCGACCTGCTCGTCGTGTGCGACTTCGTCCTGTCCGAGACCGCCGCCCTCGCCGACGTCGTCCTGCCGGTGCTCCAGTGGGCGGAGGAGGAGGGCACCCTGACCAACCTCGAGGGACGGATCCTTCGGCGGCGCAAGGCGATCGACCCACCCGAGGGCTGCCGCAGCGAGCTGTGGGTGTGGTCCGAGCTGGCCCGGCGCCTCGGCGCACCGGTGCCGTTCTCGACCGACCCGCGCGAGGTCTTCGAGGAGCTGCGGCGCGCCTCCGCCGGTGGCGTCGCCGACTACTCCGCGGTGACGTGGGAGCGGCTCGACGCCGGCGAGTCCCTCCACTGGCCGTGCCCGACCGAGCGTCCCGAGGGGACACCCCGCCTCTTCCTCGACCGGTTCGCCACCCCGGACGGACGCGCCCGCCTCGTCCCCGTCGCCGCCGGGAGCCCCAGCGAGGCGGACGACGCGGACTACCCGCTCGTCGCGACGACCGGGCGGCTCCTGCAGCACTACCAGTCCGGCGCGCAGACCCGGCTCGTTCCGGAGCTCGCCGCCGCGGCTGGGGACATGTTCGTCCAGGTGCACCCGGACACCGCTGCGACACACGGACTTTCGGACGGTGATGTCGCCGACGTGGTGAGCCGACGTGGTCGGACCCGGGCGACGGTGCGGGTCGACGAGGACATGCGTCCCGACGTCGTCTTCCTGCCGTTCCACTGGGGCGGCACCACGAACGGCGGCGACGCCCGCGCCAACGTCCTGACCAACCCCGCCCTCGACCCCACGAGCCGCATGCCCGAGTTCAAGGCGTGCGCCGTCCGACTGGAGGCCGCCTCGTGACCCCCGTCCCCGAGACCCCCGCCCCGGCCGACACGACGTCCGCGCCCCGGCGTCGCCACGTCCTCGTCGTCGGCAACGGCATGGCCGGCGCCCGCTTCGCCGAGGAGCTGCGGCGCCGGGACCCCGATGTCGCGGTCACCGTCGTCGGCGAGGAGCCGCACGACGCCTACAACCGCGTGCTCCTGTCGACGGTCGTGGCCGGGACCATCGGCCCGCGCGAGACGCGCCTCAAGCCGAACGGCTGGTGGGCGGCGCACGACGTCGTGGTCCGCACCGGCGTCCGGGTGAGCTCGCTCGACCTGGAGGCCCGCACCGCCACCCTCACCCCCGCGCCCCTCGTGTCAACCCGTCCGGACGCCCGGCCCGCCGGCGGTTCGGAGGTGCTTGGGTGGGACGAGCTCGTGCTGGCCACCGGCAGCGACGCCTTCGTGCCGCCCATCAGCGGTGCCGAGGAGGACGCGTCGGTCGTCGCGTTCCGCACCCTCGACGACGCCGAGCGGCTCGTGGCCGCAGCGGGTGCCGCGCACCACGCCGTCGTCGTCGGCGGCGGGCTGCTCGGCCTCGAGGCCGCGCGGGGCCTGCTCGGGCGCGGCGTGCACGTCACGGTCGTCCACCCCGCCGAGCACCCGATGGACCGGCAGCTCGACGCGGACGGCGGCAGCGTCCTCGCCCGGGTCGTCCAGGGCCTCGGGGCACGGCTGGCGCTCGGTCGGCAGGTCACCGAGCGTCGGCCGGCGACGGCCGACCACCCCGCCGCCGTGGTCCTCGACGACGGGACGACGCTGGCCGCCGACCTCGTCGTCGTCGCGGCCGGCGTCCGCCCCCGCGTCGACCTCGCCCTGGCCGCCGGTCTGGAGGTGGGCCGCGGCGTGGTCGTCGACGACCGGCTCCGCGCCTCCCACCCCCACGTCCACGCCATCGGCGAGTGCGCGGAGCACCGCGGCGAGGTGCCCGGGCTCGTGCAGCCCGGCTGGGACCAGGCCCGGGTCCTCGCGGACGTGCTGAGCGGTGCCGACCCCGACGCCACCTACGCAGGCACGAGCGTCGTCACCCGGCTCAAGGCGCCCGACGTCGACCTGACGAGCATGGGACGCGTCGACGTCGGCGTCCACGACGCCGGCCACGAGGTGCTCGCCTTCACCGACCCCGTGCGCGGCCGGTACGCCAAGCTCGTGCTGCGCTCCGACCGGCTCGTCGGGGCGATCCTCCTCGGCGTCGGGGACGCGGCCGGGCCGCTGACCCAGCTGTACGACACCGGGGCCGCCGCGCCCCGGGACCGGTTGGCGCTCATGCTGGGTCGGGCCGTCACCCGCAGCGGAGGGGCCGAGAGCGTCAACCTCGCCGAGATGCCCCGGTCGGCCGTCATCTGCCGCTGCAACACCGTGACGAAGGGTGCCATCGTCGACGCGTTCCGCAGCGGCGCCGACACCTTGCCGGCTCTCGCCGAGACCACCCGCGCCACCACCGGGTGCGGGTCGTGCGCGGGAGCCGTCGACGGCCTGTGCGCGTGGCTGCGCTCTGCCGAACCCGCCCCACCGACCCACACCTCCCCGGCCGCCCCCACCGGCCCCGACAGCGCCGACAGCCCCGGAACCGCACCCGACGCCCTGCCCGAGCCCCTCGAAGAAGGAGCCGCCTGATGTCCACCACGCAGCAGACCCAGCCCACCCGGACGGTGGTCGTCATCGGCCACGGCATGGTCGGCCACCGCTTCGTCGAGGCGCTCCGCTCTCGCGACTCCGAGGGCACGTGGCGCGTCGTCGTCCTGTCCGAGGAGGCCGAGGCGGCCTACGACCGCGTCGGCCTGTCCGCCTACGTCGGCGCCTGGGACCGCAGCGCGCTGGCGCTCACGGGCAATGGCTACCCCGGTGACGCCCTCGTCGACCTACGCCTCGGCACCCGCGCCGAGCAGGTGGACCGCGTCGCCCGCACGGTGACGACCAGCACCGGTGACACGATCGGCTACGACGCGCTCGTCGTCGCCACCGGCTCCTACCCCTTCGTGCCGCCGGTGCCCGGCCACGACGCCGACGGCTGCTTCGTCTACCGCACCCTCGACGACCTCGACGGCATCCGGTCCCGGGCCGAGGCCGCCCTCGAGCGGGCCCACGCCGAGGGACGTGAGGCCAACGGCCTCGTCGTCGGCGGTGGCCTCCTCGGCCTGGAGGCCGCCAACGCGCTGCGCCTGCTCGGCCTGACCCCGCACGTCGTCGAGTTCGCGCCGCGCCTCATGCCGCTGCAGGTCGACGAGGGTGGCGGCGCCGTGCTCGCCGGCCTCGTCAGCCGGCTCGGCGTCCACGTGCACACCGGTGCCGGCACGAGCGCGATCGAGGCCCAGGACGACGGCCGCCTCGCCGTCGAGCTGTCCGACGGCACAGCGCTGCTCACCGACCTCGTCGTCTTCTCCGCCGGAGTCCGACCGGCCGACGCGATCGGTCGAGCGGCCGGGCTCGAGATCGGTGAGCGCGGCGGCGTCGTCACCGACGCGGCGTGCCGCACGAACGACGAGAACGTCTGGGCCATCGGCGAGGTCGCGGCCCTCGAGGGGCGCTGCTACGGGCTGGTCGCTCCCGGCTACGCCATGGCCGAGGTCGTCGCCGACCGTCTCCTCGGCGGCGAGGCCACCTTCCCCGGCGCCGACCTGTCGACCAAGCTCAAGCTGCTCGGCGTCGACGTCGCCTCCTTCGGTGACGCCATGGGGGCGACCCCAGGCGCCCTCGAGATCGTCCACACCGACGCCACCAAGGGCACCTACGCCAAGGTCGTGGTCTCCGACGACGCCCGGACCCTGCTGGGCGGCATCCTCGTCGGTGACGCCACCGCCTACACGACGCTCAAGGCGTACGTCGGCCGTGAGGTGCCGGGCGACCCGGCCGCCCTCATCTCCCCCGCCGGGGCCGAGCTCGGGCCGACGCGCTGCCGGACGACGCCGTCATCTGCTCGTGCAACAACGTGACGAAGGGCGCGATCTGCGGGGCCATCGCCGAGGGTGCGTGCGACCTCGCCGCCGTCAAGGGCTGCACCAACGCCGGGACGACGTGTGGTGGCTGCCTGCCCACCGTCAAGAAGCTGCTCGTCGACTCCGGCGTCGAGCTGTCGACGGCGCTGTGCGAGCACTTCGACCAGAGCCGCGCCGAGCTCTTCGAGATCGTCTCGGCCACCGGCATCCGCACCTTCTCGGGGCTCGTCGCGCGGTACGGCCGCGGCACCGGCTGCGAGATCTGCAAGCCGACCGTCGCCTCGATCCTCGCCTCGACGAGCAGCGACCACATCCTCGACGGCGAGCAGGCGGCGCTGCAGGACAGCAACGACCACTTCCTGGCCAACATCCAGAAGAACGGCACGTACTCCGTCGTGCCGCGTATGCCGGGCGGGGAGGTGACCGCCGAGCAGCTCATCGAGATCGGCTCCATCGCCAAGGACTTCGACCTGTACGTCAAGCTGACCGGCGGCCAGCGCATCGACCTCTTCGGCGCCCGCGTCGAGCAGCTGCCGCTCATCTGGCGCCGGCTCGTCGACGCCGGCATGGAGTCCGGGCACGCCTACGGCAAGTCGCTGCGCACGGTGAAGTCGTGCGTCGGCTCGACGTGGTGCCGGTACGGCGTGCAGGACTCGGTCGGCATGGCGGTCGAGCTGGAGCTGCGCTACCGGGGACTGCGATCGCCGCACAAGCTCAAGCTCGGGGTGTCCGGCTGCGCGCGGGAGTGTGCGGAGGCACGGGGCAAGGACGTCGGCGTCATCGCCACCGACAAGGGCTGGAACCTCTACGTGTGCGGCAACGGGGGCCAGACCCCCAAGCACGCCCAGCTGCTCGCCAGCGACCTCGACGCCGAGACGCTCGTGCGGTACATCGACCGGTTCCTCATGTTCTACGTCCGCACGGCCGACCGGCTGCAGCGCACGGCGCCGTGGCTCGAGGCACTCGACGGCGGCCTGGACCACCTGAGGGCGGTCGTCTGCGACGACGCGCTGGGCGTCGCCGCCGACCTCGAGGCGGCCATGACCCGGCACGTCGAGGGCTACCGCGACGAGTGGGCCGCCGTGCTCCAGGACCCCGACAAGCTCGCCCGCTTCGTCTCCTTCGTCAACGCGCCCGAGGAGGCCGACGCCACGATCGCCTTCGACGACAGCGGCGTCCGCAAGGTGCCGGTCACGCTCGGCCTGCCGAGCCTGCGTCGCGCCGACTGAGTCCTGGCTCGCCACCCTCGCACCGCCCACTCCCGGAGAGGAACCCACGATGACCACCCTGGCCACCGCCGCCCCCCACACTGACCCGAACCCCGACGCCGCGCCCGCCGGTGCCGCCGCTGCCGCCGCTGCCGGTGCCGCCCAGGTGGGCACGGCTGTCGACCCGTCAGCCACCGGCCGACGCATCGTCGTGCGTCCCGGCGTCCTGCCGCGACCCGGCGTGCCCGCGTGGGTCCGGGCCTGCCGGGTCGACACGCTCGTCCCGGGGCGCGGGGTCGCCGTCCTGCTGCCGGGCGGCGAGCAGGCCGCGCTCTTCCTCCTGGGCACCGGCATGGTCTACGCCGTCGGCAACCTCGACCCTTACGCGGGCGCGGCGGTCATGTCGCGCGGGCTGACGGGCGACCGCGCGGGCGAGCCGACGGTCGCCTCACCCCTGCTCAAGCAGGTCTTCTCCCTGCGGACGGGCGAGGCGCTCGACGACCCGGGCACGCGCCTGCCGACGTACGCGGTCCGCATCGCCCACGGCGTCGTCCTCCTCGGCGTCCCCACCTGACGCGGCACCCACCGCGGTTCGGGGCACCCACCGCGGTTCGGGGCAGGCGCGGGTCGGGCCCGCGCGGTCCGTGCCCCGAACCGCAGTCGCTCGAAGCGGCCGGTCAGCCGGTCAGCGGACCGGGGCCGGCAGGGCCGAGCGGACGGCGTCCTCGAGGGAGGTCGCCGGGCGGCCGACGAGGCGCTCCAGGTCACCGGAGTCGGTGAAGAGCGCCCCCTCGGCGATCCCGCGGTCGCTGTCGGCGAGCACCTGCGCGTACCCCTCGGGCAGCCCCGCCGCGACGAGCGCGGCCGCGTACTCCTCGACCGGGAGGTCGCGGTAGACGACGTCGGCGCCGCTGACGCGGGCCACGGTCGCGGCGAGGTCGGCCATGGTGAACGGCGCCCCACCCAGCTCGTAGGTCTTCCCCGCGTGCCCGTCCTCGGCCAGCACCGCCGCTGCGGCCTCGGCGTAGTCGGCCCTGGTCGCGGCGCTGACCCGTCCCTGGCCGGCGGCCCCGAGAACGGCCCCGTGCTCGAGGTAGGTCGGCAGCTGCGCGGTGTAGTTCTCGAGGTACCACGAGTTGCGGAGGAGCACGGTGGTCAGCCCGGACGCCTCGAGCATCTCCTCCGTGGCGCGGTGCTCGGCCGCCAGGGCGATGTCGGACGTGGCGGCGCGGGTGATGCTCGTGTAGGCGACGAGGCCGACGCCGGCACGGGCGGCCGCGTCGACGACGTTGCGGTGCTGCGGGATCCGAGCGCCCACCTGGCTGCCCGAGACGAACAGGAGCCGCTCGACACCGGCGAAGGCGGCGTCGAGGGAGGCGGGGTCGTCGTAGTCGGCCCGCCGGACGTCCACGCCGAGGTCGGCGAGGTCGGCGAGGGCCTCGGGCCGGCGTGCCGTGGCGACGACGTCGGAGGGCGCGACGCCGCGGCGCAGCAGCGCGTCGACGACGAGACGGCCGAGGTGGCCGCTGGCGGCGGTGACGAGGATGGTCATGGGAGGTCCTTTCGGGCTGGAAGGCGCCGCAGGCGCCGGGACGTCCGGGTCAACCAGCCGCCGCCACCGGTACTTCCCAGAAGTTAGTACCCACTTTGAAGTAAGGTACTGACATGAGAGTGAGTCAGACGCTGCACCACCACTTCCCCGACGGTGTCTTCGCCTCGGACTGCCCCTCCCGCGTCGTCCTCGACCACGTCACGAGCAAGTGGGGGACGCTCGTGCTGCTCGCCCTGGCCGAGGGCGAGCCACTGCGCTGGAGCGAGCTGCGCCGGCGCGCCGAGGGGGTCAGCGAGAAGATGCTCGCCCAGACCCTGCGCACGCTGGAGACCGACGGCCTCGTCCACCGCGACGCCCGCCCCGTCGTGCCGCCGCACGTCGAGTACTCGCTCACCGACGAGGGCCAGGACCTGGCCTCCCGGCTCGTGCCGCTCATGGACTGGATCGCCGACCACGCCGCCGACATCGTCGCCCGGTCGACGCGCGCCGACGCCTCCGCCTGACCGACGCGTCGCGCGCCTGCCGGTCCGCAGGCGTCGCCCTCACCCAGCCGCCGCCTCACACAGGCGCGCCCTCACCCTCGCGCCGACCACCCACCCCAGGGACGGGCCGAGCGACCGGATCCGGACTGCGAAACGGGCCTGACCGGCACGTTCGGCCGGGTCGGTCCGGCCACTCGGCCCGGGGCGAGGCACGGCGTGGGCCCACGCCCGGGCATCAGACGTTGAGGCGGTAGCCGCGGCGCACGACGGTCTGCACGAGGTCCCGGTCCGGCAGCGCGGCGCGCAGCCGGCTGACGGCCATGTCGAGCGCATGCTCGTTCTCGGCGTCGGGCAGCTCGTCGAGGAGGCGTTCGCGGGTGCACACCGCTCCCGGGTCGGCCATCAGCGCGGCGAGCATGGCGCGGGGCCCACGCGGGAGCGTCACCGTCTCACCACCGAACGTCACCGTGCGGCCGTGCACGACGAGCGGACCGAGGGCGGTCTGCACCTGCGCGATGCCGTTGACGGTGAGATGCTCGACGACGGTGCGGATGAGCGCCCCCATCCGGAACCGTTCCGGCACGATCGGCGTGATTCCGAGGTCGTGCAGCGGCGCGGCCGTCACCGGACCGACCGCAGCGGCCGTGACGCCGCAGCGCATCGCATCGACGAGGACGCCGTCCATGCCGAGCTGGGCTGCGGCAGAGACGAGCCCGTCGACGGCCGGCGCCGACGTGAACGTCACCACGTCGACCTCCCGGGCGGCGACGGCCTGGATGAGGCGGCCGAGGCGGCTCTCGTCCGTGGGCCGCACCCAGCGGTACGGCGCGACCGTCAGCACCACCGCCCCGGCGGCACGCAGCCGCTCGAGCTGCTCGACGTCCTCGTGGCCGTGCAGCTGGACCGCCACGCGTCGGCCGTCGACGCCGGCCGCCAGCGCGAGCGTCACGGTCGAGGCGGTGCGCTCGTCCTCGGCGATGCCATCGTCGACGTGGCCCGCAGCCCGGACCGCCCCGCGCGCCTTGGGGCCGCGCACGATGATGCGTGCCGCGTCGAGCACGTCGGCGAGGTCCTCCCCCAGGCCGGCCGCGTCGGCGCCCTCGATCCAGCGGCGGAAGCCGTAGGCCGTCGTGACGATGACGACGTCGGGTCGGTTCTCGATGACGGCTCGGGTGTCGGCGACGAGGACCTCGTCCTCGTCGATCGGTGCGATGCGGACCGCGGGAGCGTGCAGCACGTCGGCGCCGCGCCGGCGGAACGCGTCGACGAGGTCCTCGGAGCGCCGGTCCGAGGTCACCGCGATCCGGAACCCCTCGAGGACCGGACCGGTCGGCTCGGGCGGGCCGGCGTCGGGGTCCGGCCCGGTCAGCTGTTCGGACCACGGGGTGGCCGGATGGGTGCGTGGGGGCGGCGTGCTCACGCTGGTGCCCCCGCGGGGACGGGGACGGACTCGGGCGACGTGGCCCCGGCGTCCCCCGGGTGGTGGACGCGCCGGGCCCACACGTGAGCCTGCCCGACGACGTCGCCGATGACGACCACTGCGGGAGAGGCGATCCCGAGCCTCGCGGCGCGTTCGGCCAGCGTCGCCAGCGTGGCGACGACGCTGCGCTGGCTCGACGTCAGACCACGTTCCACGACGGCCGCGGGCATGTCCGGGTCGAGCCCGGCCCGGCGCAGCGCGTCCGTGATCGGCACGAGGTTGTGCACGCCCATGAGCACGACGATCGACCCTCCGACGGCGACCAGACCGCGGGCCCGCGTCTCGTCGAGCGGCACGTGGCCCGACAGCACGGTGACGACGTGGCTGACCCCCCGATGCGTGACGGGGATGCCGGCAGCTCCCGGCACGCCGATGGCCGAGGTGACGCCGGGCACGACCGAGACCGGCACGCGGGCCGCGACGCAGGCCGCGACCTCCTCGCCGCCGCGGCCGAAGACGTAGGGATCCCCGCCCTTGAGCCGCACGACGGTGAGCCCGGCGCGGGCGCGGTCCACGAGCATCCGCTCGATCTCGTCCTGGGGCACCGCGTGGTGGCCGGGGCGCTTGCCGACGTCGACCACCTCGGCCCCGGGCGCCAGGGCGGACAGGTCACCGACCTCGGCGAGGCGGTCGGCGAGGACGACGTCGGCATCGGCGAGCGCCCGCACGGCCGCCACGGTCAGCAGCTCGACGCCTCCCGGGCCGGCTCCCACGAGGACGACCCGCCCGACGTCGGGGCTGGTGGCGGGCTCGTCGACGACGAGGCACTGGGAACGGAGCACCGCCCGGGCGCGGTCCCAGCCCGATGCCGGTCCGACGAGGACGCCGAGCTGCGCGCCGCGGCAGACCTCCGGGGTCACGGCGTCGGCGTCGGAGAGGACGACGACCTCGGCCCCGGCGCGCGAGAGCCGGCGGGCGGCCGCGGCGGTGAGCCCGTCCGGTCCGGCGACCACCACGCGCGCCGCGGTGAGGTCGGTGTCGATGAGCACGCGCGTCTCCCCTCGCCGTCGGTCTGCGCAAGGTCAACCGTAGGAACGACGTGTTTCGTCGGCGTTTCGGCCGTGCGACACCGCGGTAAGACACCCCTCACCCGTCTCGCCCGCCGACGTGCGCGTCCGACGTGGTCCCGCGCGTGACAGGGTGCTGCCATGACGACGTCCGCTCCCGAGCAGCCGGTCCTCGTCGCCGCCTCGCACGGCACCGCCTCGCCGCAGGGTCAGGCGGCGGTGGCGGCGCTCGTCGCCGCGGTGGCCGTGCGACGTCCCGACGTCGACGTGCGCGCGGCCTTCGTCGACGTCCAGCAGCCCGACCCGCCGACGGTCCTCGGGACGCTGCCGCCCGGCCGGGGCGTACGGCTCGTGCCGCTGCTGCTGTCGGCGGGGTACCACGTGTTCGTCGACCTCACCGAGGCTGCGGTCGGGCATCCCGGCGCGAGCGTGGCGCCGGCCCTCGGCCCCGACGCCCGCCTCGCGGACCTGCTCGCCCGGCGCCTCGACGCGGCTGGGCTGCGGGACGACGACGTCGTCCTGCTGGGCGCCGCTGGCTCGTCGGAGCCGTCGGCCCTCCGTGACTGCGAGGACGTCGCCGCCCGGCTTGGCGTGCTGATCGGCCGTGACGTGTCCACCGGCTACCTCTCGGCCGCCGAGCCCCGCCTCGCCGACGCCGTTGGCGCACAACGAGTTTCGGGTCGCCGCGTCGTCGTGGCCACCTACCTGCTCGCTCCCGGGTTCTTCGCCGACCTCGCCGGGCGCTCCGGCGCCGACGTCGTCACCGCTCCCCTGCTGCTGCCCGACGAGCCGCCGCCGCCGGAGCTCGTCGACATCGTCGTCGACCGCTACGCGGACGCGGCAGGCCGGACCGAGCCGGACTGAGGCCGCGTGCCGCCCAGCCAGCCCCGCTCCTACCGCACCCTCGGCGGACCGGCCCGAGCCGAGATCGAGGTCCGCCGCTCGCGCTTCCTCTGCGAGGTCGCGCCGGTGACCTCGGAGGACGACGCGCGGGCGGTGATCGAGCGGGTCCGGGCGGCGAGCCGGGACGCGCGCCACCACTGCACGGCCTTCGTCCTCGGTGCCGACGCGTCGACGGTGCGCGGCAACGACGACGGCGAGCCGTCCGGCACCGCCGGCGCCCCGATGCTCGAGGTGCTGCGCGGCCACGACCTCACCGACGTCGTCGCGGTCGTCACGCGGTGGTTCGGTGGGACGCTCCTCGGCACGGGCGGCCTGATCCGGGCCTACGGCGACGCGGTGTCGGCGGCTCTCGATGCCGCACCCGTCGTGACGATGGCGCGGCGCACGACGACCACCGTCGCCGTCGGCCACGGCGACGGGCCCCGCGTCGAGCACGCTCTTCGCGGGCTACCGGACGTCGAGGTCACCGCGGCCGAGTACCTGCCGGAGGGCGTCCGCCTGCACGTGGCCGTCGAGCCGGACGCGGTCGACGCGTTCCGCAGCACCGTCGCGACCCTGACCTCGGGTGCCGGACGCGTCACGCCGGGGGCGGACGTCTGGGTGCCGGTCGGCCGGAGCACCCGCTGACGGGGGTCGCTGCCGACCCAGCCGGCGGCCGCCGCGGCCGTGGGCACCGCCGCCGCTGCGGCTCACCCTCGAAGGTGGGCCACCATCGACCACGACGGGTCATGGGTCACGGTGACGTCCACCCCACCCTGGGTCCAGCGGCGTGAGGCGGTGCGCACGTGCTCGGCGGCGTCGGTCGTGCCGTCGACGAAGACGTGCAGGACCCGCGTCCCGGCGCTGGACTGGTGCGCGACGACCCTGCCGCGTCCCTCGAGGTCCACCGTGAGGGCGTCCTCGAAGTGACGCAGCTCGTCGAGGGCACCCGGCGTCGGCAGGCCGTCGTCGGTGGCGAGGTACTCGAGGAAGACGCCGACGTGGGTGTCGAGCTCGGGCGCGGTGGCGGCAGCGAGGGGCACCTGTGCCATCGCGACGATCGGGCCGTCCGCACCCTGGCCCTGGAAGACGACGTGCTGCGGCTGCCCGTCCGGCGCCGTGTGCTCGGCCTTGAGGTCGGCGACGAGCGTGCGGATCCAGCGCAGCGGGAAGGCATCGAGGGGTGGAGCTCGGGCCGGCTCACCTCGCCGATCCAGCACTCGACGTCGGACTCACCGATGGCCGAGTCCAGCGCGAGGTAGGCGATCGTGGCCCGGGCCGCGTCGTCGAGGTCGGCGAAGGCCGGATGGTGCACCGCCACCGAGATGCGCAACCCTTCGCGCCGAGCGCTGACGACGACATCACGGAAGGCCACGGTCGCCGCGTCGGTCTCGAGCTCGACGGCGTCGATGTCGTCGACGGGCTGGCGCGTGTCGGCGTAGCCCCACGTGGCGGTCGGGTCGGGCGCGGCACGCAGCCAGCGGCGGGCCGTCGCCCGCAGGTCGGGGTCACCCTCCGGCGAGACGACGAGCACGTGGGCGCTCGTGCTGCCCGCCGACAGCTCCCACGTCAGGCCGTCGGCGATGGCCGCGACCCGTCGGCTCAGCTCGTCTGCGACCCGGACGGGTTCGCGGTCCGCGAGCGCGGCCGAGGTCAGGGCCGCGCCCGACTCGACCCACCAGGACCAGAACGCCGCGACAGGGTCGGGGGGCACCTGCTCGTCACGCGGCCGGCGGAACAGCCTCATGGCCGCGATCATGCACCATCGGGCTGGGAGCCGGTGGCGCCGGCGGGCCCGGCCGTCGGGCCCGCGCCGATGCGGCACGATGGGTCCATGGCACCCCAGGCACTGCACCTCGGCTCCACCGACGCGGCCAACGAGCTGCTCGCCCACGACCCCCTCGCGCTGCTGCTCGGCATGCAGCTGGACCAGCAGATCCCGATGGAGAAGGCGTTCACGTCGCCGAGCGTCCTCGCCGAGCGCCTGGGCGTGCCGGCCGGCGGACGCCTCGACGCGGCCGCCATCGCCGCGCTGCCGCCGGAGACCCTTCTCGAGCACTTCCGGACGCCCCCGGCGCTGCACCGCTTCCCCGGCTCCATGGCGGCCCGTACGCAGCAGCTGTGCCAGGCGCTGGTCGACGACTGGGGTGGCGACGCGGCCAACGTGTGGGCCGGGGTCGACTCGGGCCGCGAGCTGGTGCGCCGCATCGGCAGCCTGCCCGGCTTCGGGGACCAGAAGGCCCGGATCTTCGCCGCCCTGCTCGCCAAGCAGTTCGGCGTGACGCCCGAGGGCTGGCAGGAGGCGACCGGCGACTACGGTCGACCCGGCCACCGGTCGATCGCCGACGTCGTCGACGACGCGTCACGCGTCAAGGTCCGCGAGTACAAGAAGGCGAAGAAGGCCGAGGCGAAGCAGCAGGCCTGACCGGGGCGGCGGCCCCGGCCCAGCAGCCGCATCAGTCGGCGAGGAACGCCAGCAGGTCGGCGCGGGTGAGGACACCCACCGGCTTGCCGTCGTCGACGACGAGCACGGCGTCCGCGGTCTGCAGCTCCTTGCGGGCCGCCGACACCGGGGACCCGGCCCCGATGAGCGGCAGGCCGGGCTCGATGTGCTTCTCGACGGCGTCGGCCAGGTGCGCTCGGCCGGTGAAGAGGGCATCGAGCAGGGCCCGCTCGCTGACCGAGCCGGCCACCTCGCCGGACATGACCGGCGGCTCGGCCTTGACGACCGGCATCTGCGAGACGCCGTACTCCTTGAGGATCGCCACGGCGTCGCGGATGGTCTCGTTCGGGTGGGTGTGCACGAGCGCGGGCATGTCGCCGGACTTCGTGTGCAGGACGTCGCCGACGGTCTGCTCGGTGTGGTCGGTGAGGAACCCGTAGGAGTGCATCCACTCGTCGTTGAAGATCTTGCTCATGTACCCGCGGCCCGAGTCCGGCAGCAGCACCACGACGACGGCCTCCTCGGGCAGGTCCTCGGCGGCCCGCAGCGCCGCGACGACGGCCATTCCGCACGAGCCGCCGACGAGGAGGCCCTCCTCGCGGGCCAGCCGCCGGGTCATCTCGAAGGACTCGGCGTCGGTGACGGCGATGACCTCGTCGACGACCGACGGGTCGTAGGCACCCGGCCAGAAGTCCTCGCCCACGCCCTCGACGAGGTAGGGGCGGCCGGTGCCGCCGGAGTACACCGACCCCTCGGGGTCGGCGGCGATGACGCGGACCTCGCCGTCGCTGACCTCCTTGAGGTACTTGCCCGTGCCGCTGATGGTGCCGCCGGTGCCGGCGCCGGCGACGAAGTGGGTGACCCGGCCGTCGGTGTCGCGCCAGATCTCCGGACCGGTCGTCAGGTAGTGGCTGTTGGGGCCCTCCGGGTTGTAGTACTGGTTCGGCTTCCAGGCGCCGTCGATCTCGCGGACGAGGCGGTCGCTCACCGAGTAGTAGGAGTCCGGGTGGTCCGGCTCGACGGCGGTCGGGCAGACCACCACCTCGGCGCCGTAGGCCTTGAGCACGTCGCGCTTGTCCTGGCTCACCTTGTCGGGGCAGACGAAGACGCACTTGTAGCCACGGCGCTGGGCCACGAGCGCGAGCCCGACGCCGGTGTTGCCGCTCGTGGGCTCGACGATGGTGCCGCCCGGCTTCAGCAGGCCGTCGCGCTCGGCGGCCTCGACCATGCGCAGCGCGATGCGGTCCTTGACCGAGCCTCCCGGGTTGAAGTACTCGACCTTCGCCAGGATGGTGCACCTCACCCCCGCGTCGGCCGTGACGGAGCCCAGCTTGACCAGGGGCGTGTTGCCGACGAGGTCGGCCACGTTCTCTGCGTACTTCACCCACCCATCCTAGGTGCGCCGTCCCAGCCCGCGAGACGGCGGCCGCGCGCCGCGCCCTGCCGCGCCAGCGTCGCCGTCCCGGGCCGGGCGGCCCGGACGGCATCGGACGAAACCGGGCACGGCGCGTCGGTGCCGCGCGTTACCGTGGTGAGCCGGCCGATCGGGCCGGTGTCGCGTCGCAGGACCGCGACGGCACGACGACCGCAACCATGACGGAGGGGGGAGCCGGATGGGGCGCGCACGGCGCGCGCGCAGGATCGCGCAGCAGGCAGCGTACGGCGGTGGCGTCGGGGTCGCCGGCCTCGGCCTGCTCAGCCTGCTCGGCTACGGCGTCATCAAGGCCGAGGCCGCGATGGCCCGGCGCCTCGTCGGCCAGCCGTTCGAGGGCGCACCGGAGGACGACGGACGCTACGGCTTCGGCCCCGGCGAGCCGATCGAGCTCGTCGTCCTCGGGGACTCGACCGGCGCGGGCATGGGGGCGGCGGACGCGCACCAGACCATCGGGGCGATCGTCGCGAGCGGGGTCGCGGCCTTCAGCGGCCGTCCGGTGCGCCTGACGAACGTCGCCGTCGTCGGAGCCGAGTCACCCGACCTCGACGGCCAGGTCGAGCGCGCCCTCGAGGCGGTTCCGGACCCCGACGTCGCCCTCGTGCTCATCGGGGCCAACGACGTCACCCATCGCATCGACACCTCGGTCGCGGTGCGCCACCTCGAGATGGCGGTGCGCAGCCTGCGCGAGGCCGGGGCGGAGGTCGTCGTGGGCACGTGCCCCGACCTCGGTGCCATCGAGCCGGTTCCCCAGCCGCTGCGGCTGCTGGCCCGCCGCTGGTCGCGCGACCTCGCGGCCGCCCAGACCGTCGCGGTCGTCGAGGCCGGAGGTCGCGCCGTGTCGGTCGGCGACATGCTGAGCGAGGCGTTCAGCGCCGACCCGAAGGTCATGTTCAGCGAGGACCGGTTCCACCCGAGCCCCGCCGGCTACGCGCGGGTCGCCGCAGCGCTGCTGCCCACGGTCAGTGCGGCGCTCGACCTCTTCGGCGAGCGTAGCGCCCCGCCCGAGCCGAACCTGCGCCGTGGCGAGGGCGTCGGCCCGGTCGCGGTCGCCGCCACCCGGGCCGTGGCCCAGCCCGGCACCGAGGTCGCACCGGCCGAGGTCGCCGGTCAGGCCCGGGGCGCGCACGGACGCTGGGCGGTCCTGCTGCACCGCATCCGGCCGGCCGTTCCCGTCGGGTCCTTCCCGGTCGACCGCGTCCCCGGCCCACCGACGTCGGTGCCGACCGCTCCGCGGCCCCCGGACGGGACGGCTGGCTCCGGCGGCTCCGGCGGCTCCGGCGGCGTCGACGCGCCGGTCGGGGCCGACGGCTCCGGCGGCATCGACGCGCGCGGCGCGTCGGTCCAGCCCGACGGACCTGTGCCGGACTCCTCTCGCGAGCCCGACAACGTCACTCCCGGCTGAACGAGCCGTGCGGGCACGCGCGACGAGGGGCCGCCCGCACTGCGGACGGCCCCTCGCGGTTCGGACGCGTCAGCCGAGCGGCATGATCTGGCTCGCGTCCGGCGCCTTGATGCCGAGGTCCTCGTTCCACCTGGAGAAGTCGAGCTGCCCGGGGCTCTTGGACGAGCCGCTGAAGCGCACCACCTGGAAGGCGTCCTTGGAGACGTAGAGCGCGCCCTCGCTCTTGCCCTTCTTGTCGGTGAGGACCCAGCACTCGGTGCCGTTGACCGACTCCTCGCCGACGGTGCTCGACAGCTTGTCGGCGCTCACCTCGGCGAACGCCTTCTCGAGGAAGCTCTTGAGGCTGAGGCTGTCGGCCATCGCGGACGCGGACGAGGGTGCCTTGATGAACTTGTCCCCGGCCTTCTGCACCGACGCCGGAGCGCCCTGCTTCTTCCAGAAGGTCTCGTCGGCCTGGATGTACACGGCGTCCGGCACGGTGATGAGGCGCGCCCGGCCGCTGCCCTCCATCGCGATGGAGATGTCCGAGGTCTTGCCGTCGCTCGTTCCCTTGAACTCGATGGTGACCTTCTTGCCGTCCTGCTCGACATCGCCGGCGAACACGGCCGACGTGGCGGCGAGCGCGTTGGTCTTGGCCTTCTCGAGCAGGTCGGCCGGCTGGGGCGCCTGGGCGGCCGTGGACGTCGCGGAGGTCGACGCGGAGCTCGCCGCGGACGAGCCCGTGGAGGCCGCCGTCGGGGTGTCCGCCTTGGAGCACGCGGCAGCACCGAGGCTGATCGCGAGGGCGCCGGCGAGCGCGACGGCGCGGGTCGTCATGGTCTTCATGGGTGAGAGGCCCCCTGGGTGGTCGGGTCACCCGGCACCGGCCGGGCGGGTGGCGGCCCGTGGCCGCGACCCGGCAACCCTAGTCCTCGCCCTCGGGCGGGACGCAGCGGGACCGACGCCGGCGGGTGGCCCCGACGAGACGCACGTCATGGAGCCGGCACTGTCAGCGCTCGCCCGAACGTCCTACCATCGAGGGACTGAGCAAGCGCTTAGTCGCCCGCGCGCCACCGCCCGGGCCGCCCACGTCGTCCAGGAGTAGCCCCGTGACCGAAGCCGTCATCGTCTCGACCGCCCGTTCACCGTTCGGCCGGGCCTTCAAGGGCTCACTCCGGGAGGTGCGCCCCGACGACCTCGCGGCCACCGTCATCCAGGCGGCGCTCGACAAGGTCCCCGCCCTCGACAGGACGCTCGTCGAGGACCTCTACCTCGGGTGCGCCGAACCCTCCGGCAAGCACGGGTCGAACATGGCCAGGGTCGTCGCCACCCTCCTCGGCCTCGACACCACGCCGGCCGCGACGGTCAACCGCTTCTGCGCGTCCTCGGCCCAGACGACCCGGATGGCCTTCCACGCCATCAAGGCCGGTGAGGGCGACGTCTTCGTCTCGGCGGGCGTCGAGTGCGTCTCGCAGTACACCGACTGGGCCGGCGCCGGCGGCGCCAAGGCGGATGCCCAGAACCCCCGGTTCGCCGAGGCGCAGGCCCGTACGCAGCGGATCGCCGAGACCAACGAGACCTGGACCGACCCGCGCGAGCACGGGGCCCTGCCCGACATCTACATCGCCATGGGCCAGACCGCGGAGAACGTCGCAACGGCCTACGGCATCAGCCGTCAGCGCCAGGACGAGTGGGGGGTCACGTCGCAGAACCGCGCGGAGGCCGCCATCGGTCGCGGCTTCTTCGACTGGGAGATCACGCCCGTCACGACGCCCGACGGGACCGTCGTGGGCAAGGACGACGGCCCGCGCGCCGGCGTGACGCTCGAGGCCGTCCAGGCGCTCAACCCGGTCTTCCGCCAGCAGGGCACCGTGACGGCCGGTAACTGCTGCCCGCTCAACGACGGCGCCGCAGCCCTCGTCGTCATGAGCGACACCAAGGCCAAGGAGCTCGGCCTCGAGCCGCTCGCCCGGGTCGTGTCGACCGCCGCCACGGGCCTGTCGCCGGAGATCATGGGCCTCGGCCCGGTCGAGGCGAGCAACCTGGCCCTCAAGCGCGCCGGCATGTCGATCGGCGACATGGACCTCTACGAGATCAACGAGGCCTTCGCCGCGCAGGTCATCGGCTCGGCCGACCAGATCGGGATGGACTACGACAAGCTCAACGTCAACGGGGGTGCCATCGCCATCGGTCACCCGTTCGGCGCCACCGGAGCGCGGATCACGGGCACGATCATCAACGCGCTCCGCGAGCGTGACGAGCAGTTCGGCCTCGAGACGATGTGCGTCGGCGGCGGCCAGGGCATGGCCGTCATCTTCGAGCGGCTCAGCTGACGCTCCCCGACGCCGCTCCCTCGGCTGCTCAGAGGGAGCGTCGGAGGGTGGCGAGGCGTTCGTGCAGACCCGCGTCGACCCCCGCGGCGGACGCGTCCCACACCATGACCGCCAGCTGGTCCATGACGACGGCCGGGCCGAGGTCGGGCACGACGACCGGTGCCCGGCCGCGCGCCTGCCCGACGTGGTCGGCCAGGTCCTGGACGAGGGCCCGCACGAGGCCCAGACGCGAGAGCGCGTGGTCGAGCGGTAGCTGCTGCCACCGCCCGACCACGCGCCGGAGCTCCTCCGACACCTCCTGCGGGGTCGGCGAACCCACGCGCGAAGGTGCCACCCGCGTCAGTCGCGCAGCCGCGCGAAGAGGCGGACGAACTCGATGTAGAGCCACACGATCGACACGATGAGGCCGTGGGCGAGCAGCCACGAGTACTTCTGCGGCGCGCCGACGCGGACGGCGTGGTCGATGGAGTCGAAGTCGATCGCGAGCGAGTACGACGCGAGGCCGACGCCGAGGATGGACAGGACGACGCCGAGGCCGCCGCTGCCGCCGAAGCCCCAGCCGTCGATGACGCCCGTGAGCAGCAGGACGAACTGCAGCAGCGAGAACAGCCCGTAGCCGACGATGGCGAAGAAGAACATGCGACGGGTCTTGGCGTTGACCTTGACGAAGCCGGTCGCGTAGCCGATGTACATCGCCACGAACACGCACAGGGTCGCGAGCACGGCCATGAGCACGACGCCGTCGTACTTCGGCACCGAGTTGATGAACTGGCTGAAGGCGCCGACGAACGCGCCCTGCACGACGGCGTAGACGACGAGCAGCGGGACCGAGACCCTCTTCATGAAGGCGATGGCGAAGCCGAGCACGAGGGTGCCGATGGCGCCGCCGATCCAGAAGGTCAGGCCGAGCTGCTGGTTGTCGCTCGAGACGAACCACGCGGCGGCTGCCGTCGCGACGGTGATGACGAACAGCGTCAGGCTCTTCATGACGACGTCGTCGACCGTGACGCGGCCGGTGTCGACCGGGCCGGCGCTCTGACGCGCGTACAGCTCGTTCAGCTGCTCGGTCGTCAGGGCGGCCTGCGTCGCGTAGCCGGCGGTCGCGCCCTGGGTGGCCTGCTGCCCCTGCCGGGGGGACCCGAAGCCGGCGTACCGCTCCTGCTCGATCTGCTTGTTGAGCCGGTCGAAGACCGGGTTTCCACCTGCCATGTGAGTGTGCTCCTTGGGCACTGGTGCCACCGGTCGGTGGCAGCTGACACCAGACTAAGCGTCCGGCACCGGCCTGCAGGTTCCCCTGTGGACGGACGGGCAGGGAGGTTTCGCGTCGCAGCGGCATACTGGGCCCTGCCACCGGCCCGCCCCCGTGGCCCAACTGGCAGAGGCAGGCGACTTAAAATCGCCATCGGTGAGGGTTCGAGTCCCTCCGGGGGTACGTCCGGACAGGACGCAGGACGTTCGACGCGTCGGCGGCCCCGTCGGGCACGGTTCGGTCACGCTTTGTGGCCACCTGCCGGGCGTGGCACGTCGTCAGGGGCCCGGCTCCTCCTAGACTGGGCGGCATCGGGTCCAGGGGCCGGTCCGTCATGCCCCTGCGCGACCGATGCGCCGCACCACGTCGGGCTGCGGCGCACCACCCCTCAGGAGGACCAGGTGCTGGACGAGCGTGGCGCGAACGCGGTCGCCGCGTCCCCACGCGGGCAGCGGCTGGCCGCGACCGGGGTGGCCGTCGCCCGACCCGGGGCCGTCCAGCTGCTGGAGTTCCGCGACCGGTTCCTCGACGCGCTCCTGCGCAGCTGGCTCGACCCCATGGTCCGCCGGGGCATGCTCGGCATGGCCCTCGTGGCGGCCGGCTCGGTCTCGCCGGCGTTCCTGCCACGCGACGCGTTCGACCCCGGCGAGTCGCCCGTCATCACCGTGCTGCACCTGCAGTGGCTCGACAGCGGCGTCGGCCGCGTCGCCACCACGCTGCTGCTCGCCGTCGGCATGGGGCTGCTCGTCGACGCCTGGCTGCGGATGCGTCCGGTGCAGGGTCGGCGTCCCCCTTCCCTCGCGTGGCTGCTGTGGAGCGTGCCGGTGCTCCTCGCGCCCCCGCTGTTCAGCCGCGACGCGTACAGCTATGCCGCCCAGGGCAAGATCGTCTCCCGCGGCATGGACCCGTACGCCGTCGGACCGTTCTGGGTGCCGGGCCCCTTCGCGGACCAGGTGGACCCGATGTGGGCCCAGACGCCGGCCCCGTACGGGCCCCTCGCGCTGCAGGTCCAGCACCTCGTCGTCGCCGTCGCACCGGACAACGCGTACGCGTCCGCGGTCCTCATGCGGGTGCCGGCCCTGGCCGCGGTCGCACTGCTGGCCTACGCCCTGCCGCGCCTCGCCGAGCGGTACGGCTCGAGCGGTCGGCACGCGCTGTGGCTCGGCGTCCTCAACCCGCTCGTCGTCATGCACCTCATCGGCGGGGCGCACGGCGACGCCGTCATGGTGGCCCTCGTCGTGCTCGCGCTGCTGCTGGGCAGCCGAGGCCGACTCGTCGCGGCGGCAGCGACGGTCGCCGCCGCGGCCACGTACAAGCAGACGGCGGTCCTGGCCCTCGTCGGTGTCGTCGGCATGGCCGTGCAGGCGGGCGACCTCGCCCCGGGTGTCCGTGCGAAGGTCCGCGCGCTGCTACGACACGGCCTCGCGCTGGGCATCGTCTTCGCCACGGTGTTCTGCGCCATCACCGCGGCCACCGGCCTGGGTTGGGGCTGGATCCCGAACCTCTCGGTCCCCGTGTCGTTGCGCTCCCTGCTCGCGCCTTCCACCTTCCTCGGCAGCGCCGTCGAGTGGCTACTGCGCATCGGTGGCATGCCCCACAGCTGGGTGCAGACCCCCGTGCCGGTGGCCCAGACGATCGGCGTCGTCGCCGGGCTCGGCGTCATGGCCTGGCTCGCGTGGCGCCTCGCCGTGCGCAACCCCGTCCTCGCGACGGCCGGGGTGCTGCTCGTGCTGTGCCTGTCCGGCCCGGTCATCCACCCGTGGTACCTGCTCTGGGGCGGCGTCGTCCTCGCGGCGACGCGCCTGTCGGAGCGATGGGTGCGCGGCATGGTCGTCGTGACGCTCTTCTTCGTCACCTACGGCGTCGTCGACGCGACCGTCTCCAACGGCACGTGGGCCCTCGGGGTGTCGGCCGCGCTGTGGATGGTGGCCCGCCTGCGCGCCCACCGGCGCCGCGCGCAGGAGCAGGACCCGGTGCCCGGCCTGGTGCCCGCCCGCACGGCGTCCTGACCCGTCCTGACCCGACCTGCCCGGCCTGCCCGGCCGGGCACCGCAAGGCAGCGTGGCGCCCCGCGGGAAGGACGGCCTCAGCAGCGGCGCGCCGCGCTGAGGGCGATGCCGTCGAGGATGTCGTGCTCGGACGTCACGACGTCCGTGATGCCGGAGCGGTCGACGAGGCGCTCGACGACGCGCCGCCACACCAGGGCCCCCGCACCGATGACGTCGACGCGGCCCGGGTGCAGGTACGGCAGGGCGGCTCGCTCGGCGCGGGTCATGGCCAGCAGGTCGTCGCAGGCGGCGAGCACGGCGGGGACCGGGTTGCGCGACAGGTGGATCCGGCTCGCGTCGTACTGCGGGAGCCGCAGCAGGTGTGCGGTGATCGTCGTGACGCTGCCTGCCAGCCCGACGAGCGTCGCGATGCCGTCGAGCGGCACGACGGACTCGGCGAGGTCGAGCGCGGCGTCGATGTCACGGGTCGCGGCGGCCACCTCCTCCGGCGTCGGCGGGTCGCTCGCGAGGTGGCGCTCGGTCATCCGGACGCAGCCGACGTCGACGGACCGCGCCGCCTCGACGTGGTCCGTGCCGCGGACGAGCTCGGTCGAGCCACCACCGAGGTCGACGACGAGGTAGGGCCCGGCGATGCCGCGCGCGGCCAGGCCGCCGGTCGCGCCCTCGAACGACAGCGCGGCCTCCTCGTCGCCGGAGACCACCTCGGGCGTGACCGCGACGCCGACGTGCTCGCGGAAGGCCGTGTGGACGCCGTCGATGAACTCCGCGGCGTTGCGGGCATCGCGCGAGGCCGACGTCGCGACGAACCGGAGGCGCTCGGCGCCGAGCTCGTGGCACTGCGCGGCGTACTCACGCGTGACGCGAAGGGTGCGCTCCATCGACTCGGGCGCGATGACCCCGGTGCGGTCGACGCCGTGCCCGAGGCGCACGATCTCCATCCGGCGCAGCACGTCCTCGAGGACCCCGGTGTCGGGGTCGACGTCGGCGACGAGGAGGCGGATCGAGTTGGTGCCGCAGTCGACGGCGCCGACGCGGACGCGGCCCTCAGCCATCGGAGGGCTGCCCCGGGGTCGCCGGGTCCTGCGCCACGCCGGCGGCAGCCGCGTCCTCGGCGGCGTGGACCGCCGCGCACGAGGTGGGCGACCACCAGTCCTCGAGCTGGTCGAGCGCCTCGTCACCGAGCGGGTTGACGCCGGGGCCGGCAGCGAGCGAGTGCGCGACGAGGACGTGGAGGCACTTGACGCGGGTCGGCATGCCTCCGGCGGAGACGCCCTCGATCTCGGGCACGTGGCCGAGCTCGCCGCGTCGGGCCAGGTAGTGCTCGTGCGCGGCGGCGTACGCGGCCGCGAGGTCGGCGTCCTGACCGAGCCGGGCCGTCATCTCCTTCATCAGCCCGCCGGTCTCGAGCGTGCTCACGGCACCGGTGAGGCGCGGGCAGGTGGCGTAGTACGTCGTCGGGAACGGCGTGCCGTCGGGCAGCCGGGGCTCGGTCCGCAGGACGTCCGGCTCGCCGCACGGGCACCGGTGGGCGACCTCGGCCACGCCGCGGGGGCGGCGGCCGAGCTGACGCTCCACGGCGTCGAGGTCGGCGGGGTCGACGGGCTGGCGCGGGGTCTGGCTCACGGCTGCTGGTGCTCCGGTAGGGGGCGGCGGGCTGGCCGCACGGGGGTCACTGGTTGCGGGCGAGCCCGGCGGTGGGACGGTCCGCGATCTGCACCGACTGCCACACCTTGCCGTACCACGGCGCGGCGTCGTTGGCCATCGGAGCGGCCACGACCGGCCTGGCCGGGCCGGTGGTGCCCGGGTCGGCCCGGTCCGGGTCGATGACCGTGTAGGCACGGTCGCCGACGCGGACGAACTTGAGCCGCTCGCGCGCCTGCAGCTCGATGTAGGCGGGGTCCTTCCACAGCGCCACCTGGCGCTGGAGGTCCTGGACGTCCTGGCGCTGCTGCTGCACCTGCTCCTGCATGGCGGCGGTGTCGCCGCGCTGCTGGATGAGCGAGCGGAGGGTCGGCACGATCGTCACGGCCAGCATGACGAGGATGCCGAGCAGGATCGCGCCGCGCACCCAGGCCGTCGACGCGGACGGCGGGGCGGGCGGGGCCGTTCGGGCGCGGGCCGCGAGGGCGGGGCGCTCCTTGCCCTGGCCGGGGCGGCTCGGGCGGGCGGACCCGCGAGGCGTGCCGGGTCGGGTACCGGCCGACCGCGATCCCGTACCGCGGCCGCTCGGTGCCCGCGGCGTCGTGCCGCGTCCTGCAGGCGCCGGCCGCCCCGCGGACGCGCGGGGCGCGGCCCCCGGCGCCGGGCGGGGCGTGGACGTCGGAGGGGTGGAGCGGGGCGTCGACCGCGGTGTCGATCTGGGCGTCGACCTGGGTGTCGGCGAGTCCGACCCACCTCCGGTGGGCCGAGAGGCGGCCGACCGCCCGCCGCTCCCGGGGCGACCCGACGCCGAGGACGACGACGAGCGGCCGGGCCGGGGCGGCGTGCGGTCGGCCACGGGACTCAGTCCTCGCTGCCGAAGCGGGTGGCGTCGAACCGGGGGAACGCGCCGGCGCCGGCGTAGACCGCCGCGTCGTCGAGCTCCTCCTCGATGCGCAGCAGCTGGTTGTACTTCGCCACGCGCTCGGAGCGGGCCGGGGCGCCGGTCTTGATCTGGCCGCAGTTCGTCGCGACGGCGAGGTCGGCGATCGTGACGTCCTCGGTCTCGCCGGAGCGGTGGCTCATCATGCAGCGGTAGCCGTTGGTCTGCGCGAGGGTCACGGCGTCGAGCGTCTCGGTGAGCGTGCCGATCTGGTTGACCTTGACGAGCAGCGCGTTGGCGGTGCCCGAGCCGATGCCGCGGGCGAGCCGCTCGGGGTTGGTGACGAACAGGTCGTCGCCGACGATCTGCACCTTGCCGCCGAGCATCTCGGTCATCGACTTCCAACCGTCCCAGTCGTCCTCGTTGAGCGGGTCCTCGATCGAGACGAGCGGGTAGGCGTCGACGAGACCGGCGTAGTAGGCGACCATCTCGTCGGCCGACTTGCTGCCGCCCTCGAACGCGTAGGAGCCGTCCTGGAAGAACTCCGAGGCCGCGACGTCGAGCGCCAGGGCGATGTCGGTGCCGGGCGTGTAGCCGGCGGCGCGGATGGCCTCGAGGATGAGGTCGAGCGCGGCGCGGTTGGACTCGAGGTTCGGGGCGAAGCCGCCCTCGTCGCCGAGGCCCGTCGCGAGACCGCGGTCCTGGAGCACCTTCTTCAGCGCGTGGTAGACCTCGGCGCCCCAGCGCAGGGCCTCGCGGAAGGTCGGCGCCCCGATCGGGGCGATCATGAACTCCTGGATGTCGACGTTGGAGTCGGCGTGCGACCCACCGTTGAGGATGTTCATCATCGGGACGGGCAGGACGTGCGCGTTGGGCCCACCGACGTAGCGGAACAGCGGCAGGCCGGCCGACTCGGCGGCGGCGTGCGCTACCGCCAGCGAGACGCCGAGGATGGCGTTGGCGCCGAGGGTCTCCTTGTTGGCGGACCCGTCGAGCGTCAGCATCTCGGCGTCGATGAGCCGCTGCTCGCTCGCGTCGAACCCGACCAGTCGGGGGTTGATCTCCTCGATGACGGCGTCGACGGCCTGCTCGACACCCTTGCCGAGGTACCGGCCCTTGTCGCCGTCACGACGCTCGGACGCCTCGAAGGCTCCGGTGGAGGCACCCGACGGGACCGCCGCGCGCGCGAACGTGCCGTCGTCGAGACGGATCTCGACCTCCACGGTGGGGTTGCCGCGCGAGTCCAGGATCTCCCGGGCTCCGATCTCCTCAATGCTGGCCACTGACTCTCCTGTGCTGTGGTGCTCGAGACGGGGGTGCGGCCGGTGGCGGCCGCTGTCGCCCCCGAGCGTAGCCCGTGCGTGCGGCCGACCGTCGGACCGACCCGGCATCCGGGCAGCCGCGGTGGAGGCCCGTGCGGATCGCCCCGTGGCACAAGGGCGCCGCCCGGGACGGACGACGGGCCCGCCGGGTGGGGCGGGACGAGCCACGCCGGAGCGGAACACACTTTTTTACCGTTTCCTTACCAATACCTGACCTATACCGGGCATACTCACACCAAGCCATCCGGGGGGGTGGAGGCAGCTGAAGACGGCGCCGGCAGGCGTCGGGGGGTGGGGTGGGGAGTCATGGGTCAACCCATGCGTGAAACGGGGGTCTACCTGCTCGACGTGAGCGCGCGTCCGACGACGCAGCCGCTCACCGAGCGGTCGAGGGGACAGCGTCTCCTCCAGCTGGGGATCGGTGGGGGTGATCTCGTCCTCATCACCATCGCGACGGCGCTGGCGGCCATCGGTCGCACGAGCCTCGACGTGTTCAACGCCGCGAACGACGTCAACGTCGTCGCCCAGTCGGTCGGTCTGTGGATCGTCGCCGCCTGGATGGTCGCGAACCTGCTCGTCGGCTCGTACGCGTCGAGCACGCTCGGCGTCGGCACCGTCGAGTACGCGCGCGTCTGCTCGGCGGCGGGTCTGACGGCCGGTGGCATCGGCATCGCGAGCTACCTGACGAAGTTCAATCTCTCGCGCGGGTTCTTCGTCCTCATCTTCCTCGTCGGGGTGCCGATGCTGCTCGTGTGGCGCTGGTGCGCTCGCCGGCTCGTGCACCGGGCGCACGTCCGGGGCCACCTGCTGACGCGCGTCGTCATCTCGGGCACCGCCTCGCACGTCGACGACGTCGCCCGGGTCCTCGAGCGGGAGGTCTGGCTCGGCTACCGGATCGTCGGGGCGCTCGTCCCGTCCTCGCACCCGACACCCTCGACGCCGGGCGGCGTGCCCGTCGTCGGCACGACGACCCGCGCGGCCGAGTCGGTCCTCGCGACGAAGGCCGATCTCATCGTCTTCACCGAGGGTGCCTTTCCCTCGGCCGTCGACTTCCGCCGCATCGCCTGGGACCTCGAGGGCCACCACGTGCAGATGGCGGTCGTGCCGAGCCTCAGCGACATCTCGTCGGGCCGGATGGCGATGCGCCCGGTCGGCGGCCTGCCGCTCGTGCACGTCGAGCCACCGCGGAGCCTCGGCGCCTCGCGGTGGTCCAAGCGGGCCTTCGACCTGCTGGGCGCGACCTTCCTGCTGCTGCTCGCCTCGCCGGTCATGCTCGTGTTCGCCCTCGCGACCAGGCTGCAGGACGGTGGGCCGGTCCTGTTCCGCCAGACGCGCGTCGGTCGTGACGGCGAGCTGTTCGAGTGCCTGAAGTTCCGCAGCATGGTCGTCGACGCCGAGGCCCGGCTCGGGACCGTCCGACACCTCAACGCCAACGCCGACGGCCTGCTCTTCAAGGCCCAGCACGACCCACGGGTCACCCGGGTCGGGGCGGTCATGCGGCGCTACTCGATCGACGAGCTGCCCCAGCTCATCAACGTCATCAACGGCGACATGAGCCTCATCGGCCCGCGCCCGGCCCTGCCGGCCGAGGTGCGCCGGTACGCGCCGGACGTCCAGCGCCGGCTCCACGTGCGCCCCGGTGTCACCGGCCTCTGGCAGGTCTCCGGGCGCAGCGACCTCTCGTGGGACGACACCGTCCGCCTCGACCTCTACTACGTCGACAACTGGTCCGTCGTCCAGGACCTGTCCATCCTCGCCAAGACGATCCACGCCGTCGTCCGCTCGCGCGGCGCGTACTGACGGCCCGATGCTCCCGCCGGCTGCCGTCCTGAGCGTCGGTCGGCGGGAAGGTCCCGCGGTGCTTCCCTGACCGCCGTGGGGTGGGGACGGGGCCATGCCACTTCACCCGGAGTGGCATGGCCCCGTGATCCCTGCGGCTGACCCCTACCCGGGAGCCGCCCGTGCGGCACAGACGCGCGCGAAGCGTCCGTCAGGACGCGTCGGAGACGCCGGACGCGCTCGCGTCGGCAAGGTGGCGCAGCGTCTCGCGCAGGGCGCCTTCGGCGTCCACCCCGGCCGACCGGGCCGCACGGACGATCGCGAGCAGCCTGGCCCCGACGTCGTCGCCCGCCGTGGCCGCGTCGACGAGGTCCGCGCGCCCGGCCTTCTCGAGCCGGCCGACGTACTTCTCGGCCCGGGCGAGGGCCGGTAGCGAGGTCGGCACCCCCTCGACGGGATGGGTGCGGTGCTGCTTCTCCCCCGCCTTGATCCGGTCCCAGTTCGCGGCGACGGCGTCGGGTGTGTCCGCGTCGACGTCGGCGAACACGTGCGGGTGGCGCCGGACCAGCTTGTCGACGAGCTCGCCGGCGACGTCGTCGATGCCGAACGGCTCGGCCGGGTGCTCCTCGGCCACCCGCGCCTGGAAGGCCACCTGCAGCAACAGGTCGCCGAGCTCCTCCCGCACGTGCGCCGGGTCGCCGGACTCGATCGCCTCGATCACCTCGTGCGCCTCCTCGAGCAGGTAGGGCACGAGCGTCTGCGGGGTCTGCTCGGCGTCCCACGGGCACCCGCCCGGCGAGCGGAGCCGGTCCATGACGGCGACGACGTCGAGCAGGCGCGAGCCGGGCACGTCGAACGAGCCGATGAGCAGCTCGACGTCTGGCGGCTCCGGCAGGCGGCTCACCTCGACGGCGACGGCCTCGCTCAGTCCGGGGTCGCCGTCGGAGGACCCGACCCAGACGACGTCACCGTGCGCCGTGGCCGTGACGAGCGCCCGCGCCAGCTCCGGCGCCCCGACATCGGATGCACCCGCGGGGGCCGGAGGGCCGCCCGGCTCGTCGGCCGTGGGTCGCGCCCCGGGCACCCCGACCTCGATCCCCGCCTCGACGATCGCCGCGACCTGCGGCTCGTCGGGGTGGCCCCACACGGTCGACGCACCCTCGAGCGTGGTCCACGCCTCGCGCGTCAGCAGCCCCGGCGCGATGCGCGGCGTCGAGACGAGCAGGACCAGCCGGCCGGTCAGGGCGCCGTCGTCCCGCCCGGCGCCGGCGTCGCGGCCGACGCAGGGGCGTTCGTCTGCGGCTTGATCCAGTTCGGGTTGGTGGACCCGAACCTGAAGTAGACGGGACCCTGGTCGACCGGGGTCAGCTTGCCGAACCTCGGGTTGAGGGAGATGTCCGCGCTGCCGAGGGCCTTGCGGTAGGCCGCGACCTCGGCGGGCGTCATCGTCTGGGAGTTGATGAGCGCGGCTGCCGCGACGAAGTCCTTCGTCGCCTGCGTCGCATCCGGGATCGTCGCGAGCACCGTGGCGTAGGTCTGGTCGGGCTTCCAGCCGCCGGAGGGCTTCATGGCCTCGTCGAGCAGGGGCCCGGCGATGAGACCCATGACGATGGCGTCCTCGCTGAAGTCGAGCTTGGCCGTCTGCAGCTGGTCGTGCGCCTCCTGCACGTCGGCCTCGGAGATGACGTGGCCGTTGACGACCGCGGCGGCCTCCTGGCGCGTCGCGAAGCCGCACCCACCGAGGAGCGTGGCGGCGGCCGCGCCGGCGACGACGGCCGCGACGAGACGCCGGCCCGTACGGGTGGGCCGTGCTGACAGAGACTTCACTGGTTCCTCCTCAGGCGGATGCGTCAGACATCCTACGGGGCACCCGCCGCCGCGCCGGCACCGGCGCTCGCCACCGCGTGACCGGCGGCGATGTCGTCGAGCAGGACCGCCGTGACGAGCTGCCGCGCCCACGTCAGGACCTCGACGTCGCGCAGCGGCTTGCCGCCGACGCGGGCCGTCATCGGGGCCGGCACGAGGATGGTCCCCAGGGCCTCCTTGACGATGGTGCCGGGATAGAGCCGCATGAGCCGCAGCTGCTGGCTCTCGCGGAGGTCCCTGACCGGCCCGAACCGGATGGTCCGGCCCTGGACGCCGATGTCGCCGATGCGCGCCCGCCGCGCCACGACCCGGAGTCGGGCCACCTCGAGGAGGTTCTCGACCGGCCCGGGCGGGGCGCCGTAGCGGTCGCGCAGCTCGGCCTCGATCTCGTCGACGGCCTCGAAGGTCTCGACGGTGGCCAGCTTGCGGTAGGCCTCGAGGCGCAGCCGCTCCCCCGGCACGTAGTCGTGCGGCAGGTGGGCGTCGACGGGCAGCTCGATCTTGATCTCGGCCGGCACGTCGGTCGTCTCGCCCTTGAAGTCGGCCACGGCCTCGCCGATGAGGCGCACGTAGAGGTCGAACCCGACACCCTCGATGTGCCCGGACTGCTCCCCGCCGAGGAGGTTGCCGGCGCCGCGGATCTCGAGGTCCTTCATCGCCACCTGCATGCCGGCACCGAGGTCGGTGTGGCTGGCGATGGTGCGCAGCCGGTCGTGTGCGGTCTCGGTGAGCGGCTTCTCGGGCGGGTAGAGGAAGTAGGCGTACGCCCGCTCGCGGCCCCGCCCGACGCGTCCCCGCAGCTGGTGCAGCTGGGACAGGCCGAGGACGTCGGCACGCTCGACGATGAGCGTGTTGGCGTTGCTGATGTCGAGGCCGGTCTCGACGATCGTCGTGCAGACGAGGACGTCGAAGCGCTTCTGCCAGAAGTCCTCGACGACCTGCTCGAGCCGGTGCTCGCCCATCTGGCCGTGGGCGGTGGCGATGCGCGCCTCCGGGACGAGCTCGCGCAGCCGGCTCGCCGCCTTCTCGATCGAGCTGACCTTGTTGTGGACGAAGAAGACCTGGCCCTCGCGGAGCAGCTCGCGGCGGACCGCCGCGGTGATCTGCTTCTCGTCGTAGGCGCCGACGTAGGTCAGGACCGGGTGGCGCTCCTCCGGCGGCGTCGCCAGGGTCGACATCTCGCGGATGCCGGTGACGGCCATCTCGAGGGTCCGCGGGATCGGCGTGGCCGACATCGACAGGACGTCGACGGCCGTGCGCATCGTCTTGAGCAGCTCCTTGTGCTCGACGCCGAAGCGCTGCTCCTCGTCGACGATGACGAGGCCGAGGTCCTTGAAGCGGACCTCCTTGGACAGCAGGCGGTGCGTGCCGATGACGAGGTCGACGCCACCGTCCGCCAGACCGTCGAGGACGGCCCTGGCCTCCTTGTCGGACTGGAACCGCGACAGCGCCTTGACGACCACCGGGAACTGCGCGTACCGCTCGGAGAAGGTCTGGAAGTGCTGGCTGACGAGGAGCGTCGTCGGCACGAGCACGGCCGCCTGCTTGCCCTCCTGGATGGCCTTGAAGGCGGCGCGGACCGCGATCTCGGTCTTGCCGTAGCCGACGTCGCCGCAGATGAGCCGGTCCATCGGCACCTGCTTCTCCATGTCGGCCTTGACCTCGTCGATGCTCGAGAGCTGGTCGGGCGTCTCGACGTAGGCGAAGGCCTCCTCGAGCTCACGCTGCCACGGGGTGTCGGGCCCGAACGCGTGGCCCCTGGTGGCCTGGCGCGCGCTGTAGAGCCGGATGAGGTCGGCGGCGATCTGCCTGACGTAGCGCTTGGCCCGCGACTTGGTCTTGGTCCAGTCCGAGCCGCCCATCTTGTTGAGGGTCGGCTGCTCGCCACCGACGTACTTGGTCACCTGGTCGAGCTGGTCGGTGGGGACGTAGAGCCGGTCGCCGGGCTGCCCGCGCTTGCTCGCCGCGTACTCGATGACGAGGTACTCGCGCGTCGCGCCGGCGACGGTGCGCTGCATCATCTCGACGAAGCGGCCGACGCCGTGCTGCTCGTGGACGACGTGGTCGCCCGGGCGCAGCTGGAGCGGGTCGACCTGGTTGCGCCGACGGGACGGCATCCGGCGCATGTCCTTGGTCGAGGTGGACCCCGCCTGCCCGGTGAGGTCGGTCTCGGTGAGGACCTCGAGGCGGGCACCCTCGTGGACGAAGCCGCGCCCGAGCGGCATGCAGGTGACGGTGACGAAACCGGCCTCGAGCGGCTCGAGCTGCTCGGAGGCGCCGGAGGCGCCGGAGGCGCCGGCGTCGTGGGAGCGGTCGAGGGGCCGCACCGGCACCTCGTGCTCGCGCAGCACCTCGCCGACGCGCTTGGCCAGACCCGGCCCCTCCGTGACGACGGCGACGACCCAGCCCTCGCGGGCGCGCTCGCGCAGGTGCTCGACGGCCCGCTCTGTGTCGCCGCGGAAGGCCTCGGCGTCGACGGTGCGCACCGCGAGGCGCTGGTCGACGTCGTCGTCCTCGATGACGAGGTCCTCGTCGGAGGCGAACGGGGTGAGGGTCCACCAGGGCCGCTCGTGCGCGATGGCGTGCGCCCGGACCTGGGCCAGCGTCCAGTAGGACGCGCTGCCGAGCAGCGACTGGAGGTCGACGGGGACGTCGTTGCCGGCGGCCGCGTTGGCCCAGCTCGCCTCGAGGAACTCCTCGCTCGTGGCGACGAGGTCGTGCGCCCGGCGGCGGATGCGCTCGGGGTCGGCCAACAGCACGGTCGACGCCCGGGGCAGGACGTCGAGGACCGACTCCATGCCGTCGACGAGGGCGGGCGCGAGCGACTCCATGCCCTCGACGGCGATCCCCTCGGCGAGCTTTCCGAGCATGTCGGCGACGCCGGGCAGCTGGTCGGCGAGCAGACGTGCACGCTCGCGCACGGCGTCGGTGAGGAGCAGCTCGCGGCACGGCGGCGCCCACAGCCCGTGCTCGGCGACCTCGAGCGAGCGCTGGTCGGCGACCTTGAACCAGCGCACCTCCTCGACGGTGTCGCCCCAGAACTCCACCCGGACCGGGTGCTCCTCGGTGGGCGGGAAGACGTCGAGGATGCCGCCACGCACGGCGAACTCGCCGCGTCGCTCGACGAGGTCCGTGCGCGTGTACGCCGCGGCGGCGAGGGCGTCGACGGCCTGCTCGAGCGGGCGCTCGTCGCCGCTGCGCAGGGCGACCGGCTCGAGCTCGCCGAGCCCGCGGGTGATCGGCTGCAGGACCGCGCGGACCGGCGCGACGACGACCGACAGCGGGCCGTACGTGGCGTCGGCGGGGTCGGGGTGGGCGAGACGACGCAGCACCGCGAGCCGGCGGCCGACGGTGTCGCTGCGCGGCGAGAGCCGCTCGTGCGGCAGGGTCTCCCACGAGGGGAAGACGGCGACCCGGTCGGCCGGCAGGAACGCGCCGAGGGCCGACGCGAGGTCCTCGGCCTCGCGGGTCGTCGCCGTGACGACGACGACGGGGGCGGCGCCGGGGCCGCCGTGGACGTCGTCGGCCCGCGCGGCGAGGGCGGCGACGAGGAAGGGCCGGGTGCCGTCGCTCGCGGACACGTCGACGAGGCGGGCCCGGCCCACCTGCTCGGTCACGTGGCGGACGTCGGGGAGCGTCGTGAAGGCAGAGAGCAGAGGGTGCGGCATCAGACCTCCCAGTCTAGGTCGGGCCGGTGACGGTCACGGACGCCGACCGTCCCGGCAGGTCCCGCCCGTGGACCCGGCGGCAGGCGGACCGCGGTCCGCCGGTCACGCGGGTCAGGCGGGTCACGCCGGCGCCCGCGTCAGCGCGGGGCGTGGAAGCGCTGCTGGGCGTCGGTGAGCCCGACCTCGATGATGGCCTCGACGGCGTCGGCGGCGTCGCCGAGCAGGAACGGCAGCTCCTCGCGCTCGGCCTTGCCGAAGTCGCGCAGGACGAAGTCCGCGGGGTCCTGCCGGCCGGGCGGGCGGCCGATGCCGAGGCGGACGCGGTAGTAGTCCTTCGAGCCGATCGACTGGCTGATCGAGCGCAGGCCGTTGTGGCCGCCCTCGCCACCGCCCCGCTTGAGCCGGACGAGTCCGGCGTCGATGTCGAGCTCGTCGTGGAGCACGACGAGCCGGTCGACCGGCACGTCGTAGTAGCGCAGCAGCCCGGCGACCGGGCCGCCCGAGGTGTTCATGTACGTCGACGGCACGGCCAGCACGACCTTCGGGCCGCCGACGCGCAGGCGCACCTCGGCGACGCGGGCGCGGGCCTTGTGCGCCTTGAACGAGGCGCGGCCGCCCGCGGCGTCGCGGGCGGCCAGCTCCTCGATGGCCATGGCGCCGACGTTGTGGCGGTTGCCGGCGTACTCCGCACCGGGGTTGCCCAGTCCGACGACGAGCCAGGTGTCCATGACCTTCCTCGGTGGTGTGGGGTGCGCCGGCCCGGTTCAGCTGGGGCCGGCGGCCTCGTCGGGAGGCTCAGGCCTCGGCGCCCTCGGCGACGGGGGTCTCGGAACCGCTCTCGGCGGCCGGGGCCTCGGCAGGCTCCTCGTGCTCCTCGCGCTCGATGCCGGCCTCGGCCTCGGCCTCGGCGAGCTCGGCCTCGAGGGCCTCGGCCGAGACGGCCTGGGTCACGTTGACGACGAGGGCCTCGGCGTCGGTGACGAGCTCGGCGCCGGCGGGCAGCTCGAGCTGCCCGGCCAGCACCTGCGTGCCGGCCTGGAGGCCCTCGACGGAGATGACGACGTTCTCGGGGATGTCGGTGGCGGCCACGAGGAGCTGGAGCGCCGCGTGGTCGAGCGTGACGACGGTGTCGGGAGCGGCCTCGCCCTCGAGGTGGACGGGCACCTCGACGGTGACCTTCTCGCCACGGCGCACGACGACGAGGTCGACGTGCTCGATGACCGGCTTGATCGGGTCGCGCTGGACGTCCTTGGCGAGCGCGAGCTGCTCGTCGCCGTCGACGACGATCGTCAGCAGGGCGTTGACGTGCTTGAGCGCGAGCATCGTGTCGTGGCCCGGCAGCGAGATGTGGACGGGCTCGGTGCCGTGGCCGTAGATGACGGCGGGGATGTTGCCGGAGCGGCGGATCTTGCGGGCGGCGCCCTTGCCGAACTCCGTGCGCTTGCTGGCGACGAGCTTGGTGATGTCGGAGGACACGGGGACTCCTCGAGTCGTGGAATGGGTCTCTGGCGGTGTGGTCGGCCTCGACGCGGGACGTCGCGCGGATGGAGAGCGGAGAGAGACCTGTCAGCAGGGTCCGCACGCAGAGGCGGACCTGACCCGTGAAGCGGGTGGCCGGTCCGCCGCGTCGATCACGGACCCGGCCCGGCTGCCGCAGCAGCCGTGCGTCGTCCCTCGCCGAGGCAACCCCCCGATCTTAGGGGACATCACCGTACGGACGAAATCCGATGACCGCACGGCTCAGGGTGCCGCCGGACGCGTCAGGACGACGCGGTCGGCGAACCCGGCCCCCGACGTGCCGATGAAGCCGACGCGCAGCGTCGAGGGCGTCGCGGCGAGGTCGGCGAAGCCGTGCGTCGGGGCGCGGTTGGCACCGGAGGACGCCGCGAAGTAACCGGCCTCGGCGTCGCTCGTCGACACGTCGCGCAACGGGATGCCGCCGGTGCCGACGGTGACGAAGACGGTGCCGGCTCCCGCGACGAGCGAGCTGCCGGCCGAGGAGACGCAGGCCGGGACGTAGCGGCCCGGCGTGATCCCGGGACAGCCCGGGCCGAGCCGCAGCTGCTTGCTGCGCTGGTACAGGTGCTCGTGGCCGGTGAGCACGACGTCGACGTGCTCGGCGAGGAACAGGTCGACGAGGTCGGCGCCGACGGTGCAGCCGTAGCGACCCAGGCTCAGGCACGGCTCGTGCATGCCGACGACGACCCACGGGATGCCCGCCGCGCGGGCGCCGCGGATCGCCGAGGCGGTCCACGCGTAGTGGGTCGTGCCCCGGGCGTAGCTCCACGTGCCGTCCGCGAAGGTCAGTGCCGGGGAGACCATGACGAACCGCACGAGCGGCTGCACCGCCGGCTCGTCGACGTACCACTCCCGTCCGTACCGGCCGACGAGCCCGTCCAGCCGGTTGGGCAGACAGCCGGTGAACGCGTCGATGCGGCCGTTGCGGCCGTTGCTCTCGTGGTTCCCCGAGAGCAGCTCGAACGGCAGCCTCGGGCCGACGCGGTCCGTGACGAAACGGCACCAGGCCGCCTCGCCACCGTCGGAGCCGTAGGACAGGTCGCCGAGGGCCAGGTGCAGGTCGGGCTGCGCGGCAGCGACGGCCCGCAGCACGCCGGAGGTGGCGCTCGTCGAGCCGTAGTCGCCGGCGGCCGTGACGTGGAGCGTCGCGGGGCGCAGGCGCGGCGGCTGCGTCACGGCGCTCGCCTGCGGCGACGCGGTCCGGGTGCCGGAGGGACGGTCCGCGGTGGCGACGGCCGCCCGGGACGCCGTGGTGGTCGGTCCCGACGAGCTCGAGGCGGGTGACGTGCGCGCGCAGGCCGCGAGGGCCGCGACGAGTGCGAGGGCCGTCGCGGCGAGAGGGACCCGTCGCCGCAGCACCGGTCCAGCCTAGGTCGCCGGGCCGCTGCCGGCGGCGTCGCCACGCGGCCGGGACTCGTCGGCGCGGACCGCGACGACGCCACCGACGATGAGCACGCCGCCGACGAGCTGGAGCACGGTGGGCAGCTCGCCGAGCACCAGCCAGGCGAAGAGGACCGCGAAGAGGACCTCGGTCAGGGCGACGAAGGAGGCGACCTTGGCCTTGAGCAGGCGCACCGCGGCGATGCCGGCGACGTAGGCGAACGCGGCTGCGACGAGGGCGATGACGAGCACCGGGACCCACCAGGGCACGGCGGATCCGCCGAGCGTCACGGTGTCGGCGCCGCGAGTGACGTCCATCAGCCCGCCCAGGCCCGCACCCCAGAGCACCACGGCCCCGACGAGGAGCCCGGTCCCGGCGAGCGTGAGCGGCGGCAGGTCGGCGTCGACGTGGTCGGCGATGAGGAAGTACAGGACGAGGCACACGGCGGCGCCGAGGCCCCACAGGGTGCCGGCGACGTCGAGGTGGGCTCCGCCGACGACGTCGAGGACGAGGAGCAGGCCGACGAGGGCCAGCCCGATGCCGGCGAGGGTGAGCCGGCGGGGCGCGCGGCGGTGCCGGGCCCAGAGCCAGCCGACGATGAGGACCGGGGCGAGGTACTCGAGGAGGAGGGCGACGCCGACGGACAGGTGCGTCACCGCGTTGAAGTAGGCCAGCTGGCAGCCGGCGACCCCGGTCAGGCCGTAGCCGACGACCGCGCGGGCGTTGCGGCGCAGGACGCCCCAGCGGCCGCGGAGGGACAGCGCGGTGGGCACCAGCAGGACGAGCGCGGCGAGGGTGATGCGCAGCGTGACGACCGCGCCCGGCGCCCAGCCGGCGAGCAGGAGCGGCTTGGCGAACGCGCCGGAGGTCGCGAAGGCCGCCGCCGAGGCGAGGGCCAGGCCGAGACCGAGGAGGGGGTGCCGCGTCGCCGCCGTCCCGCCGGCGGCGGCCGGTCCGAGGCTGGGTCCACCGGCGAGCGCCGGGGCCACCGTCGGACCGGGCGGCGGCAGGACGCCGGACGCGGGGGCGCTCGTCAGTGGGGACACGACGACCTCCTGCTCCTACGAGGGACTGCCGGCGGAGGGCTGGGTGGGAGCGGTCACCGCCCCATCATCCTGTCAGGACCGTCAGCGACTAGACTCCTGACGGTAGCGACCCGCGATGTCAGGAGTCAAGAGCGTGTTCACCCATGACACCGAGGCGGCTCTCCTCGCCGCGGCGGCCCTCGTCAACACGATGCCGGGCAGCGTGCCCGGTGACTCCGACGCGGACACCCTCGTCACCGTCGCCGACCTCGAGGCCCTCTACGCCGAGCAGCGGTGGACCGGGCGGTTCGACCGCGACACCGCCGAGCTCGACGCGGTCCGCGCGCTGCGCCCCCGCCTGCGCGGCATGTGGGAGCACGACGAGGCCGGCGTCGTCACGCTCGTCAACGAGCTGCTCCGGGAGGGACCCGCGCTGCCCCAGCTCGTCGAGCACGACGGCCTCGGCTGGCACGTGCACGCCACCCCTGCGGACGCACCGCTCGCACGGCGCATGGCCGTCGAGGCCGCCCTGGCCGCCGTCGACGTCGTCCGCGCCGGCGAGCTGGAGCGCCTGCGCGTCTGCGCTGCCGACGACTGCGACGACGTCGTCGTCGACCTGTCGCGCAACCGGTCGCGGGTCTACTGCGACGGAGGGTGCGCGGCCCGCGCGCACACGGCCGCCTACCGGGCCCGGCGGGCCGGCTCCTGACGCGTCGGCGGCCTCGGGCGCGTCGGCGGCGCGTCGGCGGCGGGCCGGCGTCGGGACCGTCGCAGCAGGTGCGGCGTCGTCAGGCCTTGCCGTCGAAGAGGCTCGTCACCGAGCCGTCCTCGAAGACCTCCCTGATCGCCATCGACACCAGCGGCGCGATGGACAGCACGGACAGCTTGTCGAAGCGCCGGTCGTCGGGGATCGGCAGCGTGTTCGTGACGACGACCTCGTCGACCTTGCACGCCTTGAGCCGGTCGACGGCCGGTCCGGACAGGATGGCGTGGGTCGCGGCGATGACGACCTGCTGGGCGCCTTCCTCGATGAGGGCGTCGGCCGCCTTGGTGATGGTGCCGGCGGTGTCGATCATGTCGTCGACGAGGATGCAGACGCGGCCCTTGATCTCACCGACGACGCGGTTGGCGACGACCTCGTTGGGCCGGTTGATGTCGCGCGTCTTGTGGATGAAGGCCAGCGGCGCGCCGCCGAGGCGCGTCGACCAGTCCTCGGCCACCTTGATGCGGCCGGCGTCCGGCGAGACGACGGCGAGGTCGAGGTGGCCGTACTTCTCCGCGACGTAGTCCGACAGGATCGGCAGGGCCATGAGGTGGTCGACGGGGCCGTCGAAGAAGCCCTGGATCTGCGCCGTGTGCAGGTCGATGGCCATGAGCCGGTTCGCGCCGGCGGTCTTGAACAGGTCGGCCATGAGGCGGGCCGAGATGGGCTCGCGACCGCGGTGCTTCTTGTCCTGGCGGGCATAGCCGTAGAAGGGCAGCACGACGGTGATCCGCTTGGCCGAGGCACGCTTGAGCGCGTCGATCATGATGAGCTGCTCCATGATCCACTCGTTGATCGGCGAGGTGTGGCTCTGGATGACGAAGGCGTCCGAACCCCGCACCGACTCCTCGTAGCGCACGTAGATCTCGCCGTTGGCGAAGTCGTAGGCGCTCGTCGGCACGAGGTCGGTGCCGAGCTCCTTGGCGACCTCCTGGGCCAGCTGCGGGTGGGCGCGACCGGAGAAGAGCATGAGGTGCTTCTCGGTCGTCTTGTTGATGCCGCTCATGCGTGCGCGTCCTTCTCGTCGCTCCCGAGCCGGTCGTTGTCGACCACGGCTCCTGCCTCGCCGGCCAGTGCCGCCTCGGCCTCCACAGCGGTCCGTGCCGCCGCGTCGGTCTTCGTGCCGGCCCGGCGGCGCGCCACCCAGCCGTCGATGTTGCGCTGCTGGGCCCGGGTCACCGCCAGCTGCCCCGGGGCGACGTCGCTGACCACGGCGGAGCCCGCCGCGACGTACGCCCCGTCGCCGATGGTGCGCGGCGCGACGATGACCGAGTTGCTGCCGACGAAGCTCCAGCGGCCGACGTTCGTGTGCCCCTTGGTCACGCCGTCGTAGTTGGCGAAGATCGTGCCCGCGCCGATGTTCGCGCCCTCTCCGATGGTCGCGTCGCCGCAGTAGGTCAGGTGCGGCACCTTGGCGCCGTCGCCGATCCGGGCGTTCTTCGTCTCGACGAAGCCGCCGATCTTGCCAGCGCGGCCGAGGACCGTGCCGGGGCGCAGGAACGAGAAGGGGCCGACCGTGGCAGCCGGCCCGATCCGGGCCAGCTCGGCCTGGGTGCGCACGACGCTCGCGCCGTCTCCGACCTCGGTGTCCTTGAGGGTCGTGTCGGGGCCGACGACGCAGTCGCGGCCGACGCTCGTCGCCCCGAGCAGCTGGGTGTTCGGGTGCACCACGGTGTCCGCGCCGACGGTGGCGTCGGCGTCGATCCACGTCGTGGCCGGGTCGATGACGATGGCGCCGTCGCGCATGGCCTGCTCGACGATTCGGCGGTTGAGCTCGGCGCCGAGCCGGGCCAGCTGCACCTTGTCGTTGACGCCCTCGGTCTGCCAGAGGTCGTCGACGAGGTGGGCGTCGACGCCCAGACCGCGTGACCGGGCGATGGCGACGACGTCGGTCAGGTACTTCTCGCCCTGCGCGTTGTCGGTGCCCACCTCGGCCAGCGCCTGGCGCAGCACGAGCGCGTCGAACGCGTAGAGGCCGCTGTTGACCTCGCGGATCGAGCGCTGCTCGGGCGTGGCGTCCTTCTGCTCGACGATGGCCTCGACCCGGCCGTCGGCGTCGCGCAGGACGCGGCCGTACCCGGTGGGGTCGGCCAGGGTCGAGGTGATAACGGTGACGGCGCTGCCGCCGGCAGCGTGCGCCGCGACCAGTCCCTCGAGCGTCTCGGTCGTCAGCAGCGGGACGTCCCCGTACGTGACGACGACGGTGCCGGACAGACCCGGTGGCAGCACCTCGAGCGCGCACTCGACCGCCCGGCCGGTGCCCTTGACCTCGTCCTGGTCGACGATGACGGCGTCGGGGTCCACGAGGGCCACGTGCTCGGCGACGCGGTCGCGCTCGTGCCGGACGACGACGGCGAGGTGCTCCGGCCGAGTCCCCCGGGCCGCGCGGACCGCGTGGGCCACGAGGCTGCGGCCACCGATCGTGTGGAGGACCTTGGGGGTCGTGGACTTCATGCGTGTGCCCTCGCCGGCGGCGAGGACGATCACGGCGGTCGGCCGCGGATCGCTCACGGGGCGCAGCTCCTTGTCGTCGGGTGCGGTGCCTTGCAGCCCCGGACCGGCCGTGGAGCGCGTGCCCACGCGGTGGCACCGGGGGTGCGCCGCGGCCACTCTACTCGTGGGGCCGGGAGGGCTCCCGCGCGTCCGTGGGCGACGCGTGACGCCGCTCACAGGGCCTGGCGCAGCCGGGCGCCCTCGGCTCGCCCCCTGCCGACCGCGCTCCCCGGGTAGGAGTCGAACCTACGTCGCTAGTCCTGATTCAAAGTCAGGCGGGCCCTGCCGACAGACCAACCGGGGAACGTCCACGAGGACGGGGACAGGGTAGTGCAGCGAGGCGTCCCGCCCGTCGCCCAGGTCGCCCAGGTCGACAGCGTCGGCCGCGGTCTGCCGGGGCCGGCGCACCGATGGCTGCTAGGGACCGGAAGGGCCTCCCGGCGCCGCCTCGCCCGGGCCGTCGGACGCCGGGGCTCCCGCGAGGCCATCCGACGGGGCAGCCGTGGAGCCGTTCGAGGGCGCCGTCGCAGCGTCGCCCGCGCCGTCGGCGGTCGGGGTCGACGTCGGGGGCGCGGTGAGCGCGGTGGGCGCGGTGGGCGACGGCACCGCCGGGGTCTCGAGGCCGTCGGCAGGGTGCGTCGGGGAGGAGGTCGGGGCCGGCGAACCGGTCTGCGGGACGGCAGCGGTCGCCGTCGGCGACGAGGACGTGCTCGCGGGGTCCATGGGCGCGACGGCCGTCGCGGCGTCGAGAGCCACCGCCGACGGGCTGACGAGCGGCCCGGCGACGACCCCGACCGCTCCCGCGACCGCTCCCCCGACCGCTGAGCCCAGGTCGGGCAGCGTCGTGGGGCCGAGCCCGCCGGGACGCGCCGACGTCGAGGCGGGCGAGGGCAGCTGCTGGACGACGGCGGGCTTGCCGTGGGTGAGGACGACGGCCGGGGCGACGCCGAGGCCGATGACGAGGCCGGCGACGGCGGTGGCGACCGGTGGCGAGATCGTCAGGCCCCCGATCGTCGCGCCACCCGCCGCGACGGCGACGGGGACGAAGGCGCCCGCTGTGGCAGCACCCGAGACGAGCGCGCCGGACACGACGCCGGAGGCCGCAGCGCTTGACGCGGCGACACCCGACGCAGCACCCGAGGCCGCGAGACCCGACGCCCCGGAGACGGCAGCCGACGCCACCGCACCGGAGGAGACGACGCCCGCGGACGAGCCCGTGACGGCAGCGGTCGAGGCAGCGGTCGAGGCAGCGGTCGAGGCAGCGGTCGAGGCAGCGGTCGAGGCAGCGGACGAGGCAGCGCTCGCTCCGGTTGCCGTCGCCGACGCGGTGGTCACGGCCGTGCCGCTCGCCGTCGCAGAGGCGCCACCGCCGGACACTCCGGTCAGGGCGGCGCCCGCCCCGGCGCCGCCGGTCGTGAGCAGGCCGGCAGCACCATGGCCGGCCCCCGACCCGAGGGCCTGGCTGGCGCCGGCGACGAGGAGCGGGATGACGAGGCCCGCGAAGCCGGTGCTGATGCGTCGGAGGTGGTCGGCGAGTGCGGCGTCCTGGGGGCACGAGGCGAGGTGGGCCTCGACCTTGGCGCGCCGCCGCGGCGTGGTGCGTCCGCGCACGTGGGCGGAGAGGTGGTCGAGGGTCCAGCGGCACTCGGGGGTCGCGCACCCGCTGCTGCGCTGCTGCACCCAGACATCGAGGTAGTGGCCCCGCAGCGCCTCCTTGGCGCGCATGACGCGGACGCTGACGAGGTTCGCCGACACCCCGAGCCGCGGCGCGACCGCCCGGGGCGCGTCCCCGTCGACCAGCGTCATCCACAGCAGACGGCGCTCAGGCTCGGGCAGGCGCGCGAACGCCTCGCGGACGAGGTCGCTGCCGAGCACGTCATCTGCGCCCGTGGCCGGTGCCACGTCGGGTACGCCGTCGAGCTCGGCGCCGTCGGTGGGCAGGACGCTGAGGTCGCGGCGGACGGCGTCGACCCCCACGGTGCGCACCGTCGAGGTGAAGTAGGCGCGGAAGTTCTCGCGCGGTCCGGCGCCCTCGCGCAGCAGCCGCAGCATCCGCGCGGACGCCTCGGCGACGAGGTCCTCCGGGGCGACGCGGCCACGGAAGCGGGTCGCGACGGCGTGCGCGGCCGGCAGGTGCCGCCGCCACAGGACGACGAACGCGTCGTCGTCCCCGTGCCTGACGCGGTGCAGCAGATCCGCATCCGTGAGGTCGGTGAGCAGGACGGAGTCGGGTGTCGCACCGATGGCGTTCGCAGACACCGGGTTCCTTTCGGGTGTGGAGAGAGCCCAAGTGTGCGACATGGCCCGGCGTCGCGTGCGTGGTTTGTGCAATGCGGACATGATGCGCGCGTCCCTGCCGGGAGCGCGCGTCCCGGGATGCCCGAGCCGACGCGCCGACGGCCGGTCGGGCCCGCGCCGGGTCGGCGGGTGGCACCATGACGGCGTGACCGCCGACCGGCCGGACAGCCCAGACAGGGCAGCGAGGGCAGCCAGTGCTGAAGAGCCCGTGCGCGCCGAGCGCGGGGAGCGGCCGCGCACCCGCGCCCGGATGACCGGGCCCGAGCGGCGCGAGCAGCTCGTCGCCGTCGGTCGGAGGCTCTTCGCCGAGAAGGGCTTCGAAGCGACCACGGTCGAGGAGGTTGCGGCCAAGGCGAACGTGTCCAAGCCCGTCGTCTACGAGCACTTCGGCGGCAAGGAGGGCCTGTACGCCGTCGTCGTCGACCGTGAGATCCAGGCCCTGCTCGGCGGCATCACGCGCGCGCTCGACGGGGGCGACGGCGCCCGGATGCTCCTCGAGCGGGCGACGCTCGCCCTGCTCGACTACGTCGAGAGCGACCCCGACGGGTTCCGGATCCTCGTCCGGGACTCCCCACCCGGCCAGTCGACCGGCTCGTTCGCCAGCGTCCTCGGCGACGTCGCCACGCGGGTCGAGCACCTGCTCGCCGCGGAGTTCAAGGCCCGCGGGCTCGACCCGAAGTCCGCGCCGATCCACGCGCAGATGCTCGTCGGCATGGTGGCCCTCACCGGCCAGTGGTGGCTCGACCAGCGCAAGTTCAAGAAGGACCAGGTGGCCGCGCACCTGGTCAACCTCGCCTGGAACGGGCTGTCCGGGCTCGATCGGAGACCGCGCCTCGTGACGCTGCGGCGTCGCTGACCCCCGGAGCGCGTGCCGGCACACTCCGGGCCCCGTGCCGGCGTGTCAGCCGAAGAAGGTCCGGCGATAGGTGTCGCCGGCGCCGTCGGTGACGGTCACGAGGACGGGACCGAGCCCCCCGAGGCCGCCCTGGGTCAGCTGCATGCGTCCGGCACTGGCCGACCCCGAGCAGGTGACCCGCGAGGCGGACGTGTTCGAGCACGTCCAGGCACTGTTGCTCGCCACCAGCGACCCGGCGCCGGAGGCGTTGGCGACGGAGATGCGCAGCCGTCCCTCGACGGTGGTGCGCACCGAGAGCGTGAACCTGCTCGGGTCGCCCGTCGCGATGACCTTGACCGTCATCGTCGGCGGGCTCGAGGGCTGGGGCGGCGGATCGGTCGTCGGCGGCGGGCTCGGTGGCGTCGTGGGCGGCGCGGGAGGCGTCGTCGGCGGCGGGGCGGGCGGGCTCGAGACGGCCGGCGGCGTCGACGAGGCAGGGGGGCGCGTGGCCGGTGTGTCGCCGCCCGAACCGCCCGAACCGGTCGAGCCGGCAGAGCCGGCCGGGTCACTCGGCCCCGGTGCGACGGTCACGCCGGTCTGGTCCGTGCTGCCGGCGCCCACGCCACCGGGTGTCGGCGTCGCCGCGCCGCTCGGTGCCGGCGGTGCCGGAGTGCCGGTGAGACCCCGGGCCACGCGTGCGGCCACCGACGGGACCGCCGTGGCGACCCCCGCAGCCCCCGCGTTCGCCGCTGTTCCCGGGGCGCCGGGGACGGACGGCGTCCCTGGGCTCGGCGAGGCGGACACGGACGGTCGGGGCGACGCGCCGGCGGGAAGCGTCGTGGAGGCCGGGGCACCGAGCAGGCCGGTGGCCCCAGCCGTGACGGCGACGCCTGCCACGACACTCGCGACGCGGCTGGCCACCTGCGCCAGGGCGTCGGCACCCGAGCCGAGACGGCCGACGCCCGAGGCACCCGAGGCTCCTGCGGCGGCGACCGACGACCCTGGCGGCGCACCCGCGCCCGCAACCCCGCCAGCGGCGCCGCCTCCACCGACGACCCCCGCTGCACCCGCACCCGCGGCTCCTGCGGCGCCGCCGACCAGACCCAGACCACCCGCGGTGACGAAGCCCGGGGTCGAGACCCCGGCGGCGAGGACCAGGGGGACGAGCAGCGCCGGGAAGCCGTCGTGGATGACGCGCAGGTCGGCGGCGATGCGGGCGGCGTGCGAGCACGAGGCGACGTGGGCCCGGGCGCGCTCGGTCTGCCGCTTGGGGAGCCGACCGCGCACGAGGGCGCCGAGGTGGGTGATGGTCCACCGGCACTCGTCCGTGTCCGCCTCGGACAGGCCCCGCTCGGCGCGGGCGTCGAGGTAGAGGGCGCGCAGGTTCTCGCGGGCGCGCATGGCGCGGACGCTGACGGCGTTCGCCGTCATGCCCAGGCTCGGCGCGACGACCCGCGGTGCGGCGCCCTCGACGGTCGTGTGCCACAGCACCCGCTGGTCCCTCTCGGGCAGGGACCGGAACGCCTCGCGCACGAGGGCGACGGTCTCGTCGTCGCCGAGGTCGGGCTCGGGCTGGTCGACGGGCTCGGCGAGCGCGTCGAGGTCCTCCTCCTCGGTCGGCACGAGCCGCAGGTCACGGCTGCCGGCGTCGAGGGCGACGGTGCGCACCGCCGACAGGAAGTAGGCACGGAAGTGCTCCTCCGGCCCGCGACCGTCGCGGATGAGGGAGAAGACGCGGGCGGCGGCCTCGGCCACGACGTCGTCGGGGCTGGTGCGCCCCCGGTAGCGACGCGCGACGGCATAGGCCGCGGGCAGGTGACGGCGCCACAGCTCGCCGAACGCCTCGGCCGACCCCTCGCGACTGCGGGCGAGCAGCTGCACGTCGGCAGCGGAGGACCACGCCTCGCTCGACCACATGGTCAGGTCAGCCGACACCTCGAGCCCTTCCAGCCACTTTCCGGTGCTGGACAGTCTGCCCCGGCCCGCCGCGCGCGTCGACTCGCACCGCGGGAGCGTTGGCAGGTTTCGCCCTTCCGGATGGTCCCCTCCACGAAACCATCGCGGAAGGACGAAACCTGGCGACACCACGGGTGCCGGCGCGGAGCCGCTCCCTCCCCTGACCGAGCGGGACGCTCCGTGCGGTGCCGTCAACCGTGAGACGTGCCACTTCCTATTTCACGTCATCTTCGGTGCAAATGTGGGCAAATGCCAGAAACTGACCTCGACCCGTCAGTAGCAGCAGTGCCCATGGGACGTGTTGGCGAGGCCTTGGGCAGGTCGTGGTCGGCGCCTTACCGTGCCGGGGCCTGCCCGTCGGGCCGGCGGGTGCGGGCGACGGCGAAGGTCCGGGTGAAGGGGAAGAGCACCCCGAACGGCCGACGCGGGTAGGCCGCCTCGAGCTCGCGCGCGTACTCCTGCTCGAAGGCCTCGCGCTCCGCGGCGTCCTCGAGCACTCCGAGGACCGGGCGCAGGCCGGTGCCCCGGACCCACTCGAGCACCGGGTGCGGCCCTGCTGCGGGCGCGTCGAGGACGTGCTCGTACGTCGTCTGCCACACGTCGACGTCCGGGGTGCGGTCGAGCAGGAGCGCCGCGTACGTGCCCGGCAGGGCGACGGCAGCGGCCCGGTCGAGGCCGGGGCGCAGGTCGTCGGCGCGCGGATGGCGGGCGGCCACCTCGCGCATGAGCCGGTGCGACGGGGCGTCGAAGTTGGCAGGCACCTGCATGGCGAAGGTGCCCCCGGGCGTCAGCGCGTCGAGCCAGCGCGGGATCAGCCGCAGGTGGGTCGGGACCCACTGGAGCGTCGCGTTGGTGACGAGGACGTCGACGGGGCCGCCGCACCCGGTGGGGTCCCAGTCCTCGGCCGTCGCCTCCACCCACTCGACACGGCCGGCGGTGTCGAGGGCCCGGGCCCGTTCGAGCATCTGGGGCGAGGAGTCGACGCCGATGACGCGAGCCTCGGGCCAGCGCCGCGCCAGCCCGAGCGTCAGCTCGCCCGGGCCGCAGCCGAGGTCGACGACGAGCCGCGGGTTCGGGGCGTCGACCCGGGCGAGGAGGTCGGCGAACGGCCGGCCGCGATGGTCGGCGAAGAGCCCGTACTGGCCGGGGTCCCAGGCGGAGCCGTCCGGAACCTGGTCGCTGGGAGTCGGAGGTGTGGCGTCGGACACGGCGACCTCACTTTCTTTCGATGTCAAGAGTCTTGATGGCCACTACGCTGACGGCATGAGCCAGGACCGCAGCCCGGCCCGCGTCGGCGGCGACGACGTCGACGAGATCGTCGCGGCCTGGCGCCGAGAGCGGCCCGACCTCGACGTGTCGCCGCTGGAGGTCCTCTCGCGGGTGTCCCGGCTCGCCCGCCGCCTCGATCTCGCGCGGGGGCGAGCCTTCTCCGAGCACCTGCTGGAGGGCTGGGCCTTCGACGTGCTGTCGGCGCTGCGTCGTGCCGGGGAGCCCTACCAGCTCTCGCCCGGGGCGTTGGTGCACCAGACGCTGGTGACCTCGGGCACGATGACCAACCGCGTCGACCGGCTCGAGCGCAGCGGCTTCGTCGAGCGGCGCCCCGACCCGGGCGACCGCCGCGGCGTGCTCGTGCGGCTGACGCCCGCCGGGCGCGATGTCGTCGACTCGGCGATGGCCGACCTCATCGAGCAGGAGAAGTCGCTGCTGTCCGAGCTCGGCCCGGCCGAGCGCCGCGACCTCGCCGCGCTGCTGCGCCGGATGCTCGCCCCGCTCGAGGCGCGCCCGACCGACCCCACGGGCTGACAGGGGGCGCCGCACCGGGACGCCGGACGCCGGCCGGCTCACGCGTCGCTCCGCTGCTGGAACTCGAGGCGGTTGCCGACGGGGTCGCTGGTGTGGAAGCGGCGCAGGCCGGGGATGGCGTCGTCCCAGACGACCGGGGCACCGGCCGCGGCGAGCGCGGCCGCGAGCGCGTCGACGTCGGCCACCGCGATCCCGGGGTGCGCCTTGCGGGCGGGGGCGAAGGGCTCCTCGATGCCGACATGCACCTCCGCCGCGCCGGGCTCGCCACCCGCCCGGAACCAGGCACCGCCGCGGGCGCGCAGCCTCTCGGGCTTGGGCAGCTCGGTCAGACCGAGGACCCCGGCGTAGAAGTCGCGCATCGCATCCTCGCAGCCGGCGGGACCGGAGACCTGGACGTGGTGCAGGGTCATCTCCATGCCTCGAAAGTATCTTGACATCAAGATACTTGGCAACTCTCCGCCGGGACCGCCCCTCAGCCGACGACCTCGGCGGCCTCGAGCCACTCGAGCTCGAGCCCCTCGCGCTCGGCGACGAGCTCCTGGAGGCGGGCGTTGAGGTCGGCGAGGGCGGCGGGGTCGGTCGCCTGCTGGGCCATCTCGCCGTGGATCCGCTCCTCGCGGTCGGCCAGGCGCGACAGCTGCTTCTCGACGCGCGCCATCGTCTTGCGCGCCTCGCGGACCTCGCCGGGGCTCGCGGTCGTGACCGCCCCGCTCGCCGGCGCCGCTGCGGCGGTGGCACCGGCCGCGCCGGACGGGGCCGCTCCCCGGGACGCCGCCCCGGCCGCGCCGGACGACGACGCCGGCCCCCCGCCCGTCGCCGCCTGCGACGCAGCGGCGGCGCGCAGCTCGAGGTACTGGTCGACGCCACCGGGCAGGTCGCGGACGCGCCCGTCACCGAGCAGGGCCAGCTGGTGGTCGCAGACCCGCTCGAGCAGGTACCGGTCGTGCGAGACGACGACGAGCGTGCCGGCCCACCCGTCGAGGACGTCCTCGAGCGAGGTGAGGGTCTCGATGTCGAGGTCGTTCGTCGGCTCGTCGAGGACGAGGACGTTCGGCTCGGTGAGCAGCAGCCGCGTCAGCTGGAGGCGTCGCCGCTCGCCACCCGACAGGTCGCCGACGCGCGTCTGCTGCCGGCCACCCGGGAACCCGAGCCGCGTCGCCAGCTGGCCCGCGCTCACCTCCTTGCCCCCGAGCATCGTGTACTGGCGCACGTCCTCGACGGCCTCGATGACCCGCCACTGCTCGAACCGCTCGAGCTCGCGCACCTCCTGGGTCAGGTGCGCGATCGCGACGGTCTTGCCGACCCGGCGCCGACCGGCAGTCAGCGGGACCTCGCCGGTCAGGGCGCGCAGGAGGGTCGACTTGCCGGCGCCGTTGACACCGACGATGCCGACCCGCTCCCCCGGCGCCAGGCGCCACGTGACGCGGTCGAGCAGGGTCCGTGCGTGCGGCGGCTCGCCGACCGTCAGGGTCGCGTCCTCGAGGTCGATGACGTCCTTGCCGAGGCGACGCGTGGCGAACGACGCCAGCTCGACGCTGTTGCGGGGCTCCGGCTCGCCGGCGATGAGGGCGTTGGCGGCCTCGATGCGGAACTTCGGCTTGCTCGTGCGGGCCGGCGCGCCGCGGCGCAGCCAGGCCAGCTCCTTGCGCATGAGGTTGGCGCGCCGGTCGGCCACGACGCCGGCGAGGCGGTCCCGTTCGGCCTTGGCGAGGACGTAGGCCGCGTAGCCGCCCTCGAACGAGCTGACACCACCGGACTCGACCTCCCACGTCACCGTCGCGTACGCGTCGAGGAACCAGCGGTCGTGGGTGATCGCGACGGTCGCGTTGCCCGGGCGCGGTCGACGGTGGGCCAGGTGGTCGGCGAGCCAGGCGACGCCCTCGACGTCGAGGTGGTTGGTCGGCTCGTCGAGCAGGAGCAGCTCGGGGTCCTCGACGAGGAGGCGCGCCAGGGCCAGCCGCCGCCGCTCCCCGCCGGACTTGGGGCCGACCCGGCTGTCGAGACCGCCCATGGCCTCGGCACCGATGCCACCCAGCAGCCCGGTGAGCACGTCGCGGATGCGGGGGTCACCTGCCCAGACGTGCTCCGGCCGGTCGCCGAGGACGGCCTCCCGGACCGTCCACGCCGGGTCCAGCGCGTCGTCCTGGCTCAGCATGCCGACGCGGATGCCGCCCTGGCCGCCCTGCTTGCTGATGCGGCCCGAGTCCGGCTCCTGCAGACCCGCCATGACGCGCAGCAGCGTCGACTTGCCACCGCCGTTGACGCCGACGATGCCGATGCGGTCGCCGGTGAGGACACCGATGCTGACGTCGTCGAGGACGTGGGTCGTGCCGAAGACGAGGGAGACGCGTTCGAGGGAGACGAGGTTGGCCATCGGAGCAGACCCTATGCGCTCGCGACGAGCCCCCGCGAACGCGGGCCGGCCGGCGGTCAGTCGGCGGGGCGGGGGCTCGTGACGACCTGGGCGCCGTGGACCGGGCCCCTGGCGCGACGCAGGTCGCGGCACAGGTCGGAGGCCGCCAGTGAGACCGACAGGTCGAGCGCGGCCTCGTGGCTCTCGGTGAGGAACGCGACGGTCGGGCCCGACCCCGACACGACGCCGCCGAGCGCCCCGAACTCGACGCCCGCGTCGCGCAGCTCGCGCAGCTGGGGGCGCAGCGAGAATGCGGCCGGCTCGAGGTCGTTGTGCAGCGCGGCCCCGAGCGCCGCGGGGTCGCCGGAGCGCAACGCCGCCATGAGGCCGGGGCTGACCCGCGGCTCGGGGACGTGCACGCCGTCGCGCTCGCGCAGCCGGTCGCACTCGGCGTAGACCTGCGGCGTCGACAGGCCGGTGTCGCTGATGGCGAAGACCCAGTGGAACGTGCCGCGGGCCAGGACCGGTGCGAGCTGCTCGCCACGCCCGGACCCCATGGCGTTGCCGCCCACGAGCGGGAACGGGACGTCGCTGCCGAGCAGGGACGCGAGCTCGGCGAGCTCGTCACGGTCGAGGCCGAGGCCCCACAGGTGGTCGCAGGCGAGGAGGGTGGCGGCGGCGTCCGCCGAGCCGCCCGCCATGCCGCCCGCCACCGGGATGTCCTTGTCGATGCGGATCGAGAGGGACTCGTCGACCGACCACCGCTCGGCGACGAGTCGGGCGGCGCGGACGGCGAGGTTGTCGCCGTCGGTCGGGATGCGGTCCGAGTACGTGCCGGCGGGCACGACCTGCCAGTCGTCCCAGCGAGCCACCGACACCTCGTCGTGCAGGGAGACGGCCTGGTAGACGGTCGCGAGCGAGTGGTAGCCGTCGGCCCGGCAGGGGCCGACGCGCAGCTCGAGGTTGACCTTGCCCGGGACCCGCACGGTCACCGCGCCCGGCAGGGTCGGAGCGACAGTCATGCGCCCACCCTATGGGTCCGGTCAGTCGTCCGTGGCCGGCGGCGTCGAGGACTCGTGCGACCGGCTCTTCTTCGACGACCGACCCTTCGGCGACCGCGAGGGAGATGTCGACCGAGACGTCGAGGGCGACGGCGAGCCGGCCTGCGGCCGCGCCGCGGCGATACGGGCGAACGTCTCGATGTCGAGCTGCTCCCCGCGCGCCCGAGGGTCGACGCCGGCCGCCCGGAGCGCCTCCTCCGCCAGCGCCGGCGAGCCGGCCCACGAGGCGAGCGCGCCGCGCAGGGCCTTGCGCCGCTGGAGGAAGGCGGCGTCGATGCAGCGGAAGACCTCCTCCCGCGTGGCCGTCGTCACCGGGGGCGTGCGTCGGCGCAGCGACACGAGCCCGGAGTCGACGTTGGGGGCCGGCCAGAAGACCGTTCGTCCGACGCGTCCGGCCAGCTCGACGTCCGCGTACCACGCGGCCTTGAGGCTCGGGACCCCGTAGATCTTGCTGCCCGGCCTGGCCGCGAGCCGCTCGGCGACCTCGAGCTGGACCATGACGAGGACGCGCTCGAGGCTCGGGAAGTGCTGAAGGAAGGACAGCACCACCGGGACGGAGATGTTGTATGGCAGGTTGGCCACGAGCGCGGTCGGCGGCGGCTTCGGGAGCTTCGTCACGGTGAGGGCGTCGGCGGCGACGAGGCGCAACCGGTCGGCGTGCTGCGGCTGGAGACGCGCCACGGTGTCCTCCAGGGCGCCGGCGAGGCGCGGGTCGACCTCGACCGCGGTGACCTGCCGGACGACGGGCAGCAGCGCGAGGGTCAGCGAACCGAGCCCCGGACCGACCTCGACGACGACGTCGTCGGGGCCGACGCCCGCCACGCGCACGATCTTGCGCACGGTGTTCGGGTCGACGACGAAGTTCTGGCCCCACTGCTTGGTCGGGCGGACCTCGAGGCGCTCGGCGAGCTGCCGCACCTGGGCCGGGCCGAGCAGCGCCGAGTCGTCGACCTGGGCCGCCCCGGTCGCGTCCTTCTTCGCCATGGCCTCACCCTATGGCCCACCCCGGCCACCGGACGGCGACGCCCGCCCGACCCGAGGGGGTCGAGCGGGCGTGTGCGCGGGTGCCGCGGCCGGCCCGTGGGCTCAGCCGCAGCTCCACTGCGACGTGCCGTTGTCGGCGTAGACGCGGTTGGCCACCGTGATCTGCTCCTCGCGCGAGGCGAGGTCGGCGCGCGAGGCGAAGTCGTCGCCCCCGTAGGCGAGCCACGTGGAGGTCAGGAACTGCAGACCGCCGTAGTAGCCGTTGCCGGTGTTGATGTGCCAGTTGCCGCTCGACTCGCACTGGGCGATCGAGTCCCACATCGACGCGCGGGCCAGGTTGATCGCGGCCCCGGAGCCACCCGTCGAGCCGCTCGAGGTGCTCGAGGTGCTCGAGGTGGTGGGCCGCGCCTTGGTCCCGACGAGGACGACGCGGTCGACCGGGGCCTTGGTCACCTTGGCGGACAGGCGCTTGGTGGCGACGACCTTGCCGTCGACGACGGTGCGCTGCACCGTGACGACGCGGGTGCCGTCGCTCCCGGCACGCAGCACCTTGGTCTGGCCGGTGTACAGGTCCGAGGAGCTGCGCCTGGTCGTGCCGTGGGCGATGGTCTCGATGACGGTGGCCGACTTCTGCTGGACGCGCTGGACGCGGATCGTCGTACCGGCGGTGAGCGGCGTCGTCGCAGCCGGTGTGACCCGGTCGGTCGAGCCGAGGTGGACGCCGAGCTGCTTGAGGGCCTCGCCGACGGTGGCGGCGGCGACGGTCTTGGTCGTCGTGCGGCCGTCGGCGACGACGGTGACCGGCTTGGGGGTCACGATCGTCAGGGACAGGCCCTGACGGCCGATGGTCTGCGAGCGGGACACCGAGATGCGGGCACCGTCGCTGCGCAGGCCGAGGGCGAGCAGGGCTCCGTCGACCGTGGTCTCGGTCGTGCGGATCTGGCGCTGCTTGCCGTCGATGGTCAGGGTCAGCAGGCGGCTGTACCGGACGGTCACCGTCTCGCCGTCGCTGAGCGGGCTGTCGGCAGCCGGGACGACGACGTCGCCGGGCTTGGTGGTGATGCCCTCGGAGTCGAGGAGGTCACCGACGGTGCTGCCGAACACGTGGGCTGCGGTGGTCTTGCCGTCGACCGAGAGGGTCACGGCCTTGTCGAGCTGCGCTGCGCCGACCGCGCCACTGGTGAGCACGACGGCCGCGCCGGCGAGGGCGAGGACCTTGAGATTGCGCGAAACCAAAACACTCCGAACGTCGAACGTCCCGGGTGCAACGCGCTCTCGAACAGCCCTCGTCGCGGCGTCGGGACGAGGTCGATGCGGGGCTGCAGCCGGCCAACAGTCGTCCACAGTGACCGACGACCGGCCGTCAGGTCAAGTTTCGGTAACGACGCGGCCTGTCGACGGGCGGGCCGACAGGGCCTGCGCTAGGCGGTTCGTCCCGGTCCGGACGCAGCCTCGGCCGCGCCCGCCGTCCCGGCCGGACGCCATGAGCCGTATACCCGCTCGCTGTTCTCCGACACCGCCCGGCACAGCGACGGCACGTCGACGTTGAGCACCCCGGCCATGGCCCGCAGGGTCACCGGGACGAGGTAGGACGCGTTCGTCGCGCCCCGGTGCGGGCTCGGTGCGAGATAGGGCGCGTCGGTCTCGACGAGGAGGTGGTCCAGGGGGGTCGCGGCGAGGGCGTCGCGCAGCCCCCGGGCGTTCTTGAACGTGACGGTGCCGGCGAAGGACAGGTAGTAGCCGCGCTCGACGCACCGCAGCGCCATCGTGAGGTCGCCGGAGAAGCAGTGCAGCACGGTGCGCTCGGGCGCGCCCTCCTCGTCGAGGATGCGCAGGACGTCGTCGTGGGCGTCGCGGTCATGGATCTGCAGGGCCTTGCCGAGCCGCTTGGCCAGGTCGATGTGCCAGCGGAACCCGTCCTGCTGCACCGGGATGCCCTCGGGGCCGGTGCGGAAGTAGTCGAGCCCGGTCTCGCCGATGGCGCGGACGCGCTCGTGGGCGGCGTGCCGCTCGACCTGTGCATAGGCCTCCTCGAGCCGACCGGCCGCCGCGAGACGCGGAACCTCGTTGGGGTGCAAGGCGATCCCGCCGACCAGCTCGGGGAAACGGTCGATGGCGTCGACGGTGAAGGCGATGCCCTCGAGGTCGCAGCCCACCTGCACCATCCGGGTCACACCGACCGACCTGGCCCAGGCGACCGCCTCGGCGACGTCGAAGGGAGCGTCGCCCTCGCGCGTGATGTCGAGGTGGACGTGGTTGTCGACGACGTCGATCGGCAGCGGGTCGGGCCGGTCCGGCAGACCGTGGTGTCCCGACGAGTGCGGGCTCATGCGCCCGCGGCCTCGTCGGCGTCCGGCTCCGCGCCGGACTCGCCGGACTCGCCGGACTCGACTGACTCGGCGGGCTCGTCGGAATCGGTGGACGCGTCGCCGAGACGTCCGCGCTCGGCCTCGATCACGGCCTCGGCGTCGAGCTTGGTGAAGACGCCGGTCGGCTTCGCGATCGGCGTTCCCGGCACGACCGGCCTCGACTCCCACCGCGGGGTCGCGGAGTAGTCGCCGGTGATGACGGGGTAGCAGCGGCTGTCGTCGTCGAGGTCGCGCACCATCTCGAGGCGAGGCATCGGCATGAGCTCACCCTCGCCGCCGAGCACCGCGTGGACCCGGTTCGCGGCGTGCGGGAGGAACGGCGCGATGAGCGTGTTGATGTCCGAGACGGCCTGGGTCAGCGTGTGCAGCACCGTGCCGAGCCGCTCGCGCTGGTCATCGCCCTTGAGCTTGAACGGCTCCGTCCTCGAGACGTACGCGTTGGCCTCGCCGACGACGCGCATGACCTCCGCGAGCGCCGCCTTCTGCCGGTGCCGCTCGAGGGAGCCCCCGACGGTCTCGAAGGCACCGCGCACGGTGGCGAGCAGCTCCTCGTCGACGGGCTCGAGCGGGCCGGGCTCCGGGATCTGGCCGAAGCTCTTGGCGACCATCGCGGCGGTGCGGTTGACGAGGTTGCCCCAGCCGGCGACGAGCTCGCTGTTGTTGCGCTGGACGAACTCGGCCCAGCTGAAGTCGGCGTCCTGGTTCTCGGGCCCGGCCGCGCAGATGAAGTACCGGATCGGGTCCGGCCCGTACCGGGCGACGATGTCCTGCACGTAGATGACGTGCTTGCGGCTCGTCGAGAACTGCCTGCCCTCGAGCGTCATGAACTCGGACGCGACGACCTCGGTCGGCAGGTCGAGCTGGCCGTACGGCCCGGGCACGCCGCCCTTGTCACCGTGGCCCGCGTAGGCGAGCAGCTCGGCCGGCCAGATCTGGCTGTGGAAGGTGATGTTGTCCTTGCCCTGGAAGTAGTAGGACACGGCCTCGGGGTCGTTCCACCACTCGCGCCAGCGGTCCTCGTGGCCGGGGCCCAGACGACGCGCCCACTCGATCGAGGCCGAGAGGTAGCCGATGACGGCGTCGAACCAGACGTAGAGGCGCTTGTTCGGGTTGTCCTGCCACCCCGGCAGCGGCACCGGGATGCCCCAGTCGATGTCGCGGGTCATGGCACGCGGCCGGACGTCCTTGAGAAGGTTCTTGCTGAACTTGATGACGTTCGGGCGCCACGTGCCCGACGCCTCCCGGCCGTCGAGCCACTGCCCGAGCGCGTCGGCGAGCGCCGGGAGGTCGAGGAAGAAGTGCTGCGTCTCGACGAACTCGGGCGTCTCACCGTTGATCTTGCTGCGCGGGTCGATGAGCTCGTCGGCGTCGAGCTGGTTGCCGCAGTTGTCGCACTGGTCGCCGCGCGCGTCGGGGAACCCGCAGATCGGGCAGGTGCCCTCGATGTAGCGGTCGGGCAGCGTGCGACCCGTCGAAGGGCTGATCGCCCCCTTCGTCGTCTGCTCGATCATGTAGCCGTTGGCGTGCACCTGCCGGAACAGCTCCTGCACGACGGCGTAGTGGTTGCGCGTCGTCGTGCGGGTGAAGAGGTCGTAGGACAGGCCGAGGTCCGTGAGGTCCTGGGCGATGACCGCGTTGTACTTGTCGACGAGCTCCTGCGGCGTCAGGCCCTCCTCCTCGGCCAGGACGAGGATCGGCGTGCCGTGCTCGTCGGTGCCGGAGACCATGAGCACCTCGTGCCCCGCCATCCGCATGTACCTGCTGAAGACGTCGGAGGGCACGCCGAAACCGGCCACGTGGCCGATGTGGCGCGGGCCGTTGGTGTACGGCCAGGCGACGGCTGACAGGACATGACTCATGCGGTGAATCCTAGGCACCCGCCAGATGGGGCCGCGCCGGTGTCGGAATCCTTCAAGCGCCGACGCGGCCGGGCGGGTATGACGGAGGCATGACTGGACATGTGGCGACGGCACAGGTGACGGTCGACGCGTCACCCGAGCGGACGTGGCAGACCCTGACCGACCCCGAGCGGGTCACGCAGTGGATGGCCGGGACGACGCTGACGACGGACTGGTCGGTGGGCGGACCCATCACCTGGGCGGGTGAGATCGAGGGTCGGGCCTACGAGGACAGGGGCGAGGTGCTCGAGGTCGACGAGCCCCGACGCCTGTCGGTGACCCACTACAGCCCGCTCATGGGCCAGGACGACGTCCCGGAGAACTACCACACGGTGACCTACACCCTCGACGGCGCGGGCGAGGGACCGACGACCGTGTCGCTCGAGCAGGACGGCAACGAGTCGGCCGCGCAGGCCGAGCAGTTCTCGCAGAACTGGCAGTCGATGCTCGAGGGGCTCAAGGCCGTCGCCGAACGAGGCTGACGGGCCGAGACCCTTGGGACACAGCCGAACCGGCGCCACCCGGCCGGGGTGACGCCGGCTCGGCTGTGTCGTCGCCCTGGTCGGCCGTGGCCGACGGGTCACTCGGTGAAGTTCACCTCGAGGCTGATCGGCACCGCCTTGAGCGCCTGGCTGACCGGGCACCCCTCCTTGGCGGCCTGGGCGGCCTCCTCGAACTGCTCGGCCGTCAGGCCGGGAACCTTGGCCGTGACGGACAGCTCGATGCCGGTGATGCCGGTGCCGGGCTGGAAGGTGACGGCGGCCTTGGTGTCGATGCTCTCCGGCGGCGTCCCGGCCTTGGCGAGCCCGTTCGACAGCGCCATGGAGTAGCAGGTCGAGTGTGCCGCCGCGATGAGCTCCTCCGGGCTCGTGCGCCCGCCGGGCTGCTCGGCGCGCGAGGCCCACGTGACCTCGTGGGTGCCGAGGTTCGACGACTCGAAGGTGACCTGTCCGGACCCCTCCATGAGCGAGCCCTCCCAGTGCGCGGACGCGTTGCGGATCGTAGCCATCCCTGCTCCTTGCCTCGTGTGTCTGGATGCGGCGCCGGTCGCAGCACCCGCCGGCGCAACGCGCCGCGTCCCGGCCGTGTTCCACCCTGATCCCAGGGCGTCCACCCTTCAAGACCTACCAGCCCGACCCGCCCGACGGGACGCGGGGAGCCGCGGTCGTGGCCCGCCGGCCTCAGCCCCGGGACACCGCCGCGTCGTAGAGCACCTTCTTCGACAGGCCGGTCTCGGCGGCCACGATGCCGGCGGCGTCCTTGAGCCGCTCCCCCTGCCCGACGCGTCGGCGGACCTGCTCGACGGCGTCGTCCACCGAGGCGAGGCGTCGATCCGCCCCCGCCACGACGACGGTGATCTCGCCCTTGACCCCCGCCTGTGCCCACTCGACGAGCTCGGCGAGGGTGCCGCGTCGGACCTCCTCGTACGTCTTCGTCAGCTCGCGGCACACCGCGGCCCGGCGGTCGGCCCCGAACGCGTCGCCCATCGCGGCGAGCGTGTCGGCGAGGCGGTGCGGCGCCTCGAAGAAGACGAGCGTCCGGCGTTCCTCGGCCACCTCGGCGAGGGCCCGGGTCCGCTCGCCCGGCTTGCGCGGGAGGAACCCGTCGAAGCAGAACCGGTCGACGGGCAGGCCCGACACGGCGAGCGCCATGAGGACGGCGCTCGGCCCGGGCACGCACGTGACGCGCACCCCCGCCTCGACGGACGCGGCGACGAGGCGGTAGCCCGGGTCGCTGACGGAGGGCATGCCCGCGTCCGTGACGACGACGACGCGCTCGCCCGCGACGAGCCGTTCGACGAGCTCGGGCGTCCGGCTCGCCTCGTTGTGCTCGTGGTAGCTGAGGACCGTGCCGCGCGGGGTGACGTCGAGCTCGGTGAGCAGCCGCCGCAGCCGCCTCGTGTCCTCGGCGGCTACGACGTCCGCCTCGGCGAGCTCGGCCCCGAGCCGGGGCGCGGCGTCGCGCGGGTCGCCGATGGGGGTGGCCGCGAGGACGAGGGTGCCGGTGCTCATGGCGTCATCCTCGCAGGGCCACCGCCCGGCCACCGGGGACGGCGGGCCGGACGGACGGCGACCCAGGTGTCCAGATTCCGTCCCCCATCGTGGACCGGTAACCATCCGGAAACCTCGACGCGGTACCACTGACGCATGAGCACCCAGGACCGGGCCACCACCGAGCAGCTCCTCGAGGCCGACCGGCGCGAGCCGAACGTCGCGACGTTCGCCGGTGGCGTCTCCTCCGCGCAGCAGCACGCTGCCCTCCGGGCGTCGGTGCGCCAGCTCGGGACGCTCCTCGGCGAGGCGCTCACGCGGCACGAGGGACCCGAGCTGCTCGAGCTCGTCGAGAAGGTCCGTGGTCTGGCCCGCCAGCCCGAGGACGACGAGCTGCGTGCGCTCCTCGAGGGGGTCGACGCACCGACCGCCGTCGTGCTCGCCCGGGCCTTCACCGGCTACTTCCAGCTCGTCAACGTCACCGAGCAGCTGCACCGGTGGCAGGAGCTGAGCGCCGTCGACGAGGGACCGCTCGCCGCGACGGTGCGGCGCATCGGGGAGGCGCTCGAGTCCGGCAGCCTGGAGCGCGAGCAGCTCGACGACGTCCTCGCCCGGCTCGAGTACCGGCCGGTCTTCACGGCCCACCCCACGGAGGCCACCCGGCGGACCGTCCTGAACCTCCTACGGCGCATCGCGGCCACCGTCACCGAGCTCGAGGACCCGCGCCGCCCGGCCACCGAGAGTGCGCGCACCGAGCGCCGCCTCGCCGAGCTCGTCGACATGCTGTGGCAGACCGACGAGCTGCGCATCGTGCGGCCCGAGCCCACCGACGAGGCGCGCACCGCGATGCACACGCTGCGCTTCCTCGCCGCCCAGGTCGTGCCGGACCTCCTCGGCGAGCTCGACCGCACCCTCGCCGGCATCGGCGTCGAGCTGCCCGCGTCCGCGCGTCCGCTGCGCTTCGGCGCCTGGGCGGGCGGTGACCGCGACGGCAACCCCAACGTGACGCCCGAGGTGACGCTGGAGGTCATCGGCCTGCAGCACGACGTGGGCCTCGAGGAGCTCGTCGACAAGCTCGACCACATGCTCCACGAGCTGTCCTCGTCGACCCGCGTCGTCACGGTCACCGACGCCCTGCGTGAGAGCCTCGAGCGCGACGCCACGGCGCTGCCGGTGACCTACGAGTCGGTCCGACGGCTCAACGCCGAGGAGCCGTACCGGCTCAAGCTGAGCTTCGTGCGGGTCCGCCTGCTGCGGACCCGGGACCGCCTCGCACACGGCACGCCGCACGAGCCCGGCCGCGACTACACGACCTTCGACGAGCTGCTCGCCGACCTCGTCCTCGTCCGCGAGTCGATGCTCGCCGGCGGTGACACCCTGACCGCCGACGGCGCCATCCTGCGGCTCATCCGCGCGGCGGTCGCCACCGGCACCGGCCTGGCCACCCTCGACGTGCGCGAGCACAGCGACAAGCACCACGCCGCGCTCGCCGAGCTGTACGACCGCCTCGACGAGCTCGACACCCCGTACGGCGAGCTCGACCACGCGGGCCGCATCACGGTGCTGTCGCGGGAGATGGCCTCGCGCCGCCCGCTCACCGGCGCCGGCACGCACGACCTCGGTGAGGCGGCGACGGCCTCGCTGTCCCTCATGGCCGCGATCGGCCGCGCGCTCGACACGTACGGCGAGGAGTGCATCGAGACCTACATCGTGTCGATGACCCACGACGTCGACGACCTCTTCGCCGTCGTCGTCCTGGCCCGCGAGGCCGGACTCGTCGACACGGGAAGCGAGACGAGGGCGGCGACGGCCCGGATCGGCTTCGCGCCCCTGTTCGAGACGGTCGCCGAGCTCGAGGCCGCGGGCCCCCTCCTCGACGCGCTCCTGTCCGACGCGTCCTACCGCCGCGTCGTCGCGGCGCGTGGCGACGTGCAGGAGATCATGCTCGGCTACTCCGACTCGTCGAAGGACGCGGGAATCGCCGCGTCGCAGTGGCAGATCCACCGCGCGCAGCGCGCCCTGCGCGACGTCGCGCGTCGGCACGGCGTCGTGCTGCGGCTCTTCCACGGGCGCGGCGGCTCGGTCGGACGCGGCGGCGGCCCCACGGGCGAGGCCATCCTCTCCCAGCCCTACGGCAGCCTCGACGGGCCGATCAAGATCACCGAGCAGGGCGAGGTCATCAGCGACAAGTACACGCTGCCGGGCCTGGCCCGGTTCAACCTCGAGGTGGCCCTCGCCGCGGTGCTCGAGGCGTCGGCCCTGCACCGGCGGTCCCTCCTGCCGCGGGACGTCCTCGACGGCTGGAACGGCACGATGGACGTCGTGGCCGGTCGGGGCCAGGACGCATACCGCGCGCTCGTGCGCGACCCCGGACTCGTCCCGTTCTTCGTCTCCGCGACGCCCGTCGACGAGCTCGGCAAGATGAACATCGGCTCGCGCCCCTCGAAGCGTCCCGGTGGCGCCGGCGGCCTCGATGACCTGCGCGCCATCCCGTGGGTCTTCGGCTGGACCCAGTCGCGGATCATCCTGCCCGGCTGGTTCGGCGTCGGCTCCGGGCTCGCCGCCGCCCGGGAGGACGGCCGCGAGAGCACGCTGCGCGAGATGTACGGCTCGTGGGCCTTCTTCCGCACCTTCCTGTCCAACGTCCAGATGACGCTGGCCAAGACCGACCTCGACATCGCCGCCGGGTACGTGCGGGCGCTCGTGCCCGAGGACGTCGCCGGCATCTTCGACACGATCCGCGCCGAGCACGCCCGGACGGTCGAGGAGGTGCTGCGGGTCACGGGCCAGAAGGAGCTGCTCGAGTCGGCGCCCGTGCTGCGGCGGACCCTGCAGCTGCGGGACAGCTACCTCGCTCCCCTGCACGCCCTGCAGACCTCGCTGCTCGCGCGGTCGCGTGCCGTGCCCGACGACGCCGAGCCCGACGACGACGTCCAGCGGGCGCTGCTGCTGACCATCAACGGCATCGCGGCCGGCCTGCGCAACACCGGCTGACGCGTCAGCCGGCTGTGCTCACCGCGGCCCGGAGCAGGCGCTCGGCCTGCTCCCGCATGACGTCCCGCAGCTCGGGCGGGTCGAGCACCGTCATCTCCCACGGGAGCACGGCCAGGTGCATCGCCATCCAGCCGAGGTGGTTGCCGCCGGCCTCGAGGATGCAGTGCGCGCGGCCGTCGGCCGTCACGGTGCCGACCGACGGCGGGATCTGCTGCTCCACCACGGACTTCGACGCATGGATGCGGACGCGGCAGACGTGGTCGTAGGCGCCGCGGGAGATCGACCGACGCACGTGCTCCGCGGCGTCGGGGGCGTCGTCCCGGGGCTTGAAGCGCCAGCCGCGGGCCTCGGGGCCGCTGATCCGGTCGAGCCGGAAGGTGCGCCAGTCCTGCCGGTCGAGGTCGTAGGCGAGCAGGTACCAGCGACGGCCGGTGGCGACGAGGCGGTAGGGCTCGACGGTCCGCTCGCCCGCCCCGCGCGGACCGTCGTAGGCGAACCTGACCCGCTCGGTCTCGCGGCAGGCCCGCGCGAGCACGAGGAGCGTCGACGCGTCGACCGGTGAGGTCGTGCTGTCGAGCGTCACGGTGGCCTCGTGGATGGCCTCGACCTGCGAGCGCAGCCGGCCCGGAAGCACCTGGTCGAGCTTGGCCAGCGTGCGCACGGCGGCCTCGCCGAGGCCCTCGACGGTGCCACCCGCCGCGAGCCGCAGGCACACGGCGATGGCGACGGCCTCGTCGTCGTCGAGCAGCAGCGGCGGCAGCCGGCGCCCGGCCCCGAGCTGGTAGCCGCCGCCCGCGCCGTGCGCCGCGTTGACGGGATAGCCGAGCTCGCGCAGGCGGTCGACGTCGCGCCGCACGCTGCGGGTCGTCACGCCGAGGCGCTCGGCCAGCTCGGTGCCGCTCCAGACCGGCCGGCTCTGGAGCAGGTCGAGCAGCCGGAGAACGCGGGCGGTCGTGCCGTTGCCGTCGCTCGTCGTGGACATGGTCGGAGTCTGCCATTCACTTAGGACAGTTCTTGTCCTATATGCCTGCGACGATGGAGCCATGACACAGACGACACGCACGACCAGCACGACCATCGACTGGAACGAGACCCTCGTCGAGCAGGCCGACTGGCACTGGAAGAACCAGCTGCGCGCCCGCTTCGAGGGCCTGACGGACGACGAGTACTTCTGGGAGCCGGTCCCGGGCGCCTGGAACGTCCACCGGCGCGGCGAGGGCAGCACCGAGATCCAGGGCGGCAGCGGCGCGATGACGATCGACTGGGCCTACCCCGCCCCCGATCCGACGCCGGTGACGACGATCGCCTGGCGCCTGGCCCACATCGTCGTCGGGGTGCTCGGCGCCCGGGCCCACAACCACTTCGGGGCGCCCGAGGCCGACTACTTCACCTTCGACTACGCCGCGACGGCCGACCAGGCCCTCGCCCAGCTCGACAGTGCCTACGCCGCCTGGTTCGACGGCGTGCGCAGCTGGGGCGCCGAGGGGCTGACCGAGCCGTGCGGCCCCGCGGAGGGCTTGTTCGCGGACGCGTCGCGCGCCACCCTCGTGCTGCACATCAACCGCGAGCTGATCCACCACGGCGCGGAGATCGCCCTGCTGCGCGACCTCTGGGCCCACCGCACCGCTTGACCCGGCACCCACCGACCCGCACCCTCCGACCGTCACACGGCCTCATCCACCCCCGCCCGCCCGCCCAAGGAGCTCCCCATGCCCGCACAGGTTCCCCCCGTCGTCGACGAGCGCGACGGCCTCATCGCCTACATCGACCAGCAGCGCGACGCCTTCGCCTCGGCCGCCTACGGCCTGACCGAGGAGCAGATCCGCCTCACCCCCACCGCCGGAACCCTGTCGATCGGGGGACTCGTCAAGCACGTCACGAGGTGCGAACGCGGCTGGGTCGAGCGCATCGCCGCGGCGCCCGGGGCCCCGGCACCGCCCGACGCCTCGGTCGACGAGCAGGCCGCGGCCTGGGGCGACGACTTCCGCGTCACCGACTCCGACACCCTCGACTCGCTCCTCGCCGCCCTCGCCGCCCAGGGCGACGTGACGCGCGAGGTGCTGCGCACCGCCGACCTCGACGCCGCGGTCCCCGTGCCGCGGGACGCGCCGTGGTTCCCCCGGGACCTGGAGGCGTGGTCCGTGCGCTGGGTGGCGCTGCACCTCGTCGAGGAGCTCGCCCGCCACGCCGGGCACGCCGACATCGTCCGGGAGTCCATCGACGGCGCGACGATGTACGAGCTCGTCGCCGGGCGCGAGGGCTGGCCGGACACGCCGTGGCTCAAGCCGTGGCGTCCCCCGGTGGCGACGCAGGCCTGAGCCGGAAGAGCCGAGCCAGCGACAGGCGAAGGGCCCTTGGGAGTATGAGTCCCAAGGGCCCTTCTGGGCGACCGGTCGTGGTGACGCTCCCGGCCGACGGCTCGGTTCCTCTGGTCTCACCAGCCCCGTCACCCGGCTGGCGCAGTGGGTCACCCCACCGTACGGACCATCGTCCCCGTCCCGTCCCGCTCTCCCGGAGGAGGGCGTGAGAGATTTCTATCCGCTATGAGCCTGTGCCACAAGGGTTTTCGCAAAGGAAACTCCCGGTACACAGGAAGATCGCGTGTCGTCCACAGCATGGCGACGCTCGTCCACACCCGGAGCTGCTATGTGCACAGGTTGTCCCCCGGCGCCTGTGGACGGCCGAGGGCGGGCCTCGGGGTGGCGGCGTCGCCGCGTCAGCCGGCGGACGCCAGGACGCCCTCGAGCAGCCGGGCCGCCGCCTCCGCGACCTCCGCACCGGACGTGTCGCCCGCCCGACGCCGGTGCCCCGCCGCCTCGCGCAGGCCCGCGACCTCGTCGGCGACGACCGCTCGCTCGTCGCCGGGCCCGAGCACCCGGCGCTCGACCTCGGCCGCCCCGACGCCGATGGCCGCGCCGGCCACGTGCTCGGACGAGGTGAGGGGCCGCCCGACCCCGGACGCGTCGCGGAGCGGGACCGCCTCCGCGTTGTCGAGGGCGGCGAGCGTCGACCGCAGCGCCGACACGAGGTCCCGGTCACGCTCGCGCATGGCGGTGGTGAGGCGGTCGCGCAGGGCGCGGCGCAGGGGCGAGGTCGTCATGACGACGACGCTAGACGCGAGTCACCAAGGGAGCCAGCGCATTTCGACACCACCACGAATGAAGCCACGAAGATGGCTGCGGCTCAGTGGATCTCGAGCAGTCGCTCGCGGAAGAAACGGCGCACCGCGGCGACCGCCTCGGGGTGCCGGTGGTCGGTGAGCGTGGAGTGCCCCGCGCCGTCCAGCTCGACCGCGAGGAAGCCCTCACCCAGCTCGCGCCGCAGCGTGTCGAAGCGCGTCCCGGTGACCCAGTCGCCGCGGTAGCGCAGGCCGAGCACCGGGCACCCGTCCGCGACCCGGCGTCGGACGGCCGCGAGGTCGGAGGCCCCGAGGTTGAGGTCGGCCGCCCGCCGCGGCCCGAGCGGCAGCGGCACGGCGGGCTGGGCGACGACGGGCGCCACGACGACGGGGTCGACCATCATCGCGAGCGCGAAGCCGCCGGTGAGGCACATGCCCAGAGCGCCCACGCCGACGCCGCCGGCGCGTGCGTGCAGGTCGCGGGCGAGGCTGCGCAGCCAACCGGCGAGCGGCGCGGTGCGGCCCACCGCGACCATGGTGAACTCGCGCGTCACGCACAGCCGTGGCACGACGCGGACGGCCTCCCACGTGCGCGGCGGGGCGTGCGCGGAGCCGAACAGGTGCGGCATCGCCACGGTGAAGCCATCACCGGCCAGCTGGTCGCCGAGCTCGACGACCTCCGGCGTGAGGCCGGGGCTCTCGTGCACGAGGACGATGCCCGGCCCTGAGCCGCGCTCGTAGACGGGATGGGTGAACCCGTCCGCGGCGTGCTCGCCGCGCTGCCAGCCGGAGAGCAACGCCACGCGCTGACCGTACCCGCGCACCGCGTCGTGCCCTCCGACCGCAGCCGCTGCGTGGCTACAGTGACGCCATGTCGACCCCGGGCCTCCTGACGCGGTTGCTCTCGCGCCCCTCGCCCTGGGACCCGGTCACCGTCGACGACCCTGTGGCGCGACACGGGCTGCGGCGCGAGACCCTCCTCGTCCTCGGCGTCAGCCTCGGGTCGTCGGCTGTGTACGCCGTGCTGTCGATCATCGAGAAGCTGACCCGGGCCGTGCCGCTGTCGCAGCAGACGACCGCGATGAACCAGTCGGCCACGCCGGACCGGCCCTGGCTCGACCTCGCCTACCAGCTGGCCAACATCCTGCTGCCGCTCGTGCCCGTGGTCCTCGCCCTCTACCTGCTCGACCACGTGCGCCGCCCGGCTCCCGCGGTCCGGGCCGCCCGGTTCCTCGGGCTCGACCGCACCGAGCCCCGGCGCGACCTGCTCCGCGGTGTCGGCCTGGCCGCCGTCATCGGCATCCCCGGCCTCGGCCTCTACCTCCTCGCCCGCGCGCTCGGGGTCAACACGACCGTGTCGGCCGCCAGCCTCGAGGCCGTCTGGTGGTCCGGCCCGGTGCTCGTGCTCGCCGCCGTCGGCAACGCCGTGCTCGAGGAGGTCGTCATGGTCGGCTACCTCTTCACCCGGTGGCGCCAGGCCGGGTGGGCCTGGCCCCTCGTCATCGCCGCCTCCGCCGTGACCCGCGGCACCTACCACCTCTACCAGGGCTTCGGCGGGTTCGTCGGCAACATCGCCATGGGGCTGCTCCTCGGCCTCGTCTTCGTCCGGACCCGGCGCGTCATGCCCCTCGTCGTGTGCCACACGGTCCTCGACGTCGTCGCCTTCGTCGGGTACTCGGTGCTCCGCTCCCACGGCGTCACCCTCTGAGTCCAGGCCCGCCGCACCCAGCGGCACTGCATACGATGGCGCGCATGAACTCGACCCGACAGGTGCGCGTCCGCCTGCTCGGGGACCCGGCCGACGACTTCCGGCTGAGGCGACGCGTCGCCGGACGCATCGCCTGGCTCGGCTGGGCCGGACCGCTGTTCTTCACGCTCGTCGGCGGCTTCATGCGCTTCTGGCACGTCGGGGCGCCGCACCAGCTCGTGTTCGACGAGACGTACTACGTCAAGCAGGGCTGGTCGATGGTCCTGTTCTGGTTCGAGATGAAGAACGACGACGTGCTGCAGCAGGCCAACCAGGTCGACCAGCACTTCACCGCCAACGACCCGATGGTGTACGGCACCGAGGGCGACTTCGTCGTGCACCCGCCGGTCGGCAAGTGGCTCATCGGCTGGGGCGAGGTCCCCTTCGGCATCCTCAACTCCTTCGGCTGGCGCTTCGCCGTGGCCCTCGCCGGCACCATCTCGATCTTCATGCTCGGACGTATTGCGAGACGGCTCTTCCGCTCCGACCTGCTCGGCACCGTCGCGGCAGCGCTGCTCGCCTTCGAGGGGCACCACTTCGTCCACTCCCGCACCGGCCTGCTCGACATCTTCGTCATGTTCTTCGGGCTCGCCGCCTTCGGGGCGCTGCTCCTCGACCGGGACCGGGCGCGGGAGGTGCTGGCGCGCAAGGTGGGTGACCGGCCGCGTGCCGCGACGTCATGGCTCGGCCCCTGGCTCGGCTGGCGGCCCTGGCGCTGGGTCGCCGGCGTCATGCTCGGGCTCTCGGCCGGCACCAAGTGGTCCGGCCTCTACTTCCTCGTCGGGTTCGGCCTGCTCACCGTCCTCTGGGACGTCGGCGCCCGCCGCGCGGCCGGTGTCCGCGGCTGGGGGGTCGGGGCGCTGGTCAAGGACGGCCCGTTCGCGTTCGTCCAGCTCGTCGTGACGGCGGTGCTCACCTACGTCGGCAGCTGGACGGGCTGGATCCTCACGCAGGGCGGTTCGTTCCGCACGTGGGGCGCCACGAACCCCGACACCCGGTACGCGTGGCTGCCGGACTGGTGGCGCTCGCTGTGGGCCTACCACCAGCAGATGTACGCCTCGACCCAGGCGATCACGTCCTCGCACCCGTACCAGACCAACCCCTGGTCCTGGCTCATCCAGGGCCGGCCCACGTCGTTCTACTACGAGGGCCCGAAGAAGGGCTCGGACGGCTGCCTCGTCGACCAGTGCAGCAAGGCCATCACCTCGATCGGCACCGTGTCGATCTGGTGGACGGCGACGGTCGCGATTCTCGTCCTGCTGTTCATGTGGGCCCTGCGTCGCGACTGGCGGGCCGGCGCCGTGCTCTGCGGCCTCTTCTCGGGCTACCTGCCGTGGTTCTTCCTCGGCAACCGCACGATCTACTCCTTCTACGAGGTCGCGTTCGTGCCATGGGCCGTCCTCGCCTGCGTGTACGTCCTCGGGATGGTCATGGGTGGGCGCGAGGCGTCCGTCACGCGTCGACGCGTCGGTCTGGGCGTCATCGGCGGGTTCGTCCTCCTGACGATGGCCCTGTTCGCGTTCTTCCACCCGATCTACGTCGCCGACGTCATCCCGCTGACGGAGTGGCAGGCCCGGATGTGGTTCCCGAGCTGGGTCTGAGGGGCTACAGCCGCTGACGTAGTCGCGGCTCGTCCGTGGGCGGGTCGACCGCCCTCGTGGCCGGACCTACCGTCAGCCCATGAACCCGGGGTCGTCAGCGTCTCCTGCCCTGAACCGGCACCGGCGGGGACGGTGGCTCGCCCGCCTGCTGCCGCCCGCCATCGTCGCCGCGCTGGCGCTCCTCGTGGGGGGACCGATGCAGCCCGGCTGGGCCGCCGGTTCGGTGGACGAGGTGCACTACACCTTCACCGGGTCGACGTCGGTCGCCCTCGACTGGCGCGGCAGCGCGAACGACGTGCGGTGGGGCACCAGCACCACGTACGGGCAGACCGCGACCGGCGTGGCCCCCGGATGGACGCCGTGGGACTCCCCCGGGCCCTTCTGGCAGCTCGAGCTGGACGGCATCGTGCCGGGCACGACCTACCACTACTCGATCGGCGGCGGACCCGACTACACCTTCCACGCGCCGCCGACCTCGAGCTTCCGGTTCGATGCCATCGGTGACGTCGGCGACACCGTCAACTTCTCCAAGCTGGGGGCGACCCTCGACAACATCACCTCCGACGACCCGTCGTTCGTGCTCATGGTCGGCGACCTGACGTACGCCAACGGCACGACGATGGACGCCGTGCACCAGCACTTCAACGACGTCATGCGCTGGAGCACCCGCGTGGCGTACATGCCTGCCTGGGGCAACCACGAGTACGACGTGGCCGGCTCGGACGACCTGCGCAACTACAAGGGCCGCCTCCTCATGCCGAACGCGGCCGCCTCCCCGGGGTCGCCGGCCATCTCCGCCGGCGGCAACGACTGGGGCTGGTTCGACGCCGGTCCGGTCCGGTTCATCGCCTACCCCGAACCGTGGACCGGCGCCTGGAGCGACTGGCAGTCCAAGGCCGGCCCCCTGATGCGGCAGGCCCAGGACGACCCCACCATCAAGTACATCGTCACGTACGGCCACCGGCCCGCCTACTCGACCGGCTACCACCGCGGCGAAGCGGGCATCGCCTCGATCCTCGACGGTTTCGGGCAGTCCTACAGCAAGTACGTCCTCAACATCAACGGCCACTCCCACGACTACGAGCGCTTCCAGCCGATCCAGGGCGTCACGCACGTCACCGTCGGCGCGCCGTCGTCGCTCGAGACGCCGTGGACCAGCACCGACCCACGCACCGCGTTCCGGGCCTTCCACCTGTCCCACCTGCGCGTCGACGTCGGGTCGACCGGCCTCAAGCTGCAGGCCGTGTGCGACGAGTCGACGACGAAGGAGGACATGGCCTGCGTCGCGGGAAGCGTCATGGACGAGTTCGTCATCGGCACGCCGCCGGTCCTGCCCGTGGCGACCGACTACTACGTCGACAAGACCAGCCCCGTCTGCACCGACTCGGGCAACGGCACGTCGAGCACGCCGTTCTGCACGATCACCAAGGGCGTCAGCCGGCTGCAGGCCGGCAACGCGCTCTACATCGGTGACGGCACCTACGCGGAGACGGTCAAGCCGTCGGTGTCGGGCACCGCGAGCGCGCCGATCACCATCACGAGCTGGCCGGGCCGCAGCCCCGTCATCGGCACCGGCGTGACCAACGGCGCGTACCTGTCGACGAGGAGCTACATCGAGCTGTCCAACCTCACCTTCACGGGAACGACGGGCGACGGCATCTACGTGACCAAGAGCGACCACGTCACCATCCGCGGCAACACCGTCACCAATACGGGGCGACAGGCCCAGGGGGCGACCGCACCCGGCATCAGCATCCGCGCGACGAACAGCTCGCTCGTCGCCGACAACAACACCAACCACAACAGCGACACCGGCATCTACATCACGAACACCTCGACCGGGAACACCGTGACCAACAACCAGTCGAGCTTCAACGCCCAGGGCTGGCAGCGCAACGCCAACGGCATCAACGTCACGAGCCCGGGCAACGTCATCTCGAGGAACGTCACCCACGACAACGAGGACACGGGCATCCAGCTCTACACCGGCGGCAACAACAACCTCGTCACCCTCAACGTCACGTACAACAACGGCGACCACGGCATCGACAACCTCAACGTCACCGGCGGGACCGTCGTGGGCAACACGGTGTACCGCAACTGCACCAGCGGCATCAACCTCGAGGGCCTGTCCTCGGGCAGCTACCAGATCGCCAACAACATCGCCGTCGACAACGCCGTCTACCCGGCCTACGCCGGCATCGCCTGCGCACGCCGCGCGGGCAACATCGGCGTCTGGGACGGCGCCCAGAACAGCACGCTCGTCGACCACAACCTCGTCTACCTCAGCAAGAGCGGCGTCATGTACGCCTGGGGCACGACGTACACGAGCCTGACCGCGATGCGCGCTGCCTCCGGGCAGGAGGCCGCCGGCGTCCAGGCGGACGCCAAGTTCAGCAACGTCGGCACGTGGGACCTCTCGCTGCGCGAGGGGTCGCCGGCCATCGACCGCGGCGACAGCGGCGTGCCCGGAGCCCAGGCCACCGACATCCTCGGCTACCCCCGGGTGCGCGACCCCAACGTCGCCAACACCTTCGCGGCCGGGCCGCGGCTCTACGACGACCTCGGCGCGTACGAGTTCCAGCCCGACGTGGCCCCACCGGTCCAGCCGCCGGTCGCGAGGCTGACGCTGACCCCGACCAGCGGTACGGCTCCGCTCGCCGTCAGCGCCGACGCCTCCGCGTCGACCGACCCGCAGGGCCAGACCCTCTCGTACGCGTTCGACTTCGGTGACGGCACGAGTCTGCCCGCGCAGTCGTCCCCCACCGCAGCCCACACCTACCAGTCCGCCGGCACCTACACGGTCACCGTGACCGCCCGGAACACCTCCGGGCTCGTGGGCACCGCGAGCGGCTCGGTCGCCGTCGCCGCACCGCCGCCACCGGTGCAGCCGCCGACCGCCAGCCTCGTCATGACGCCGGCCAACGGCACCGCCCCGCTGTCGGTCACCGCCGACGCGTCGGCCTCGCGCGACCCGCAGGGCCAGAGCCTGAGCTACGCGTTCGACTTCGGTGACGGCACGACGCTGGCCGCCCAGGCCTCGCCCACCGCGACCCACGTCTACACCACCGTCGGCACGTTCACGGCGAAGGTCACCGTGCGCAACAGCAGCGGCCTCAGCAGCTCCACGACCGCGACGGTCGGCGTCACGTCACCGCCCGTCGTCCAGCCGCCGACGGCGTCGCTGACGGCCACGCCGTCGAGCGGGACGGCCCCGCTGGCCCTGACCGCCGACGCGTCGGCCTCCACCGACCCGCAGGGGCAGACGCTCTCGTACGCGTTCGACTTCGGTGACGGCACGACGGCGCCCGCGTCGACGACCTCGACCGCCACCCACACGTACGCCTCGGCCGGGAGCTACACCGTCACCGTCACCGTGACGAACACCTCCGGCCTCAGCGACAGCGCGGCCAAGACCGTGTCGGTCACGGCACCGCCACCACCGGTCCAGCCACCGGTCGCCTCACTGGCCGTGAGCCCCTCGACGGGCACGGCACCGCTGGCCGTCACGGCCGACGCGTCGGCCTCGACCGACCCGCAGGGGCAGACGCTGTCGTACGCGTTCGACTTCGGTGACGGCGCCACGGCGCCGGCGTCGGCGAGCGCGACGGCGACGCACACCTACACCGAGGCGGGCAGCTACACACTCACCGTGACGGTGCGGAACACGTCGGGCCTGGCGTCGAGCGACCACAAGACGGTCAGCGTCGCAACTCCGCCCCCGCCGCTCAAGGCGCCGACGGCATCGCTGAGCCTGACACCGTCGAGCGGCACCGCGCCGCTGGCCGTCACGGCCGACGCCTCGGCGTCGACCGACCCGCAGGGGCAGACCCTGTCGTACGCCTTCGACTTCGGTGACGGCACCACGGTGCCCGCGTCGACGACAGCCACGGCGACGCACACGTACGCCTCGGCCGGGAGCTACTCAGTCGTCGTCACGGTCACCAACACCTCCGGCCTGACCGCCACCGACCAGAAGTCGGTGCTGGTGTCGGCACCGCCGCCACCGCCCCGCGCGCCGTCCGCCGCCCTGTCCGTCAGCCCGTCGAGCGGCACGGCACCGCTCGCGGTCACCGCCGACGCCTCGGCCTCCACGGACCCGCAGGGGCAGACGCTGTCGTACGCCTTCGACTTCGGTGACGGCACCATCACCGGCACCTCCACCTCGGCCACCGCGACGCACAGCTACACGACCGCCGGCAGCTACACGGTCGTCGTCACGGTCACCAACACCTCCGGCCTGACCGCGACCGCCCAGAAGACGGTCAGTGTCTCCGCGGCGATCCGGCCGCCGACGGCCTCGTTGTCCGTGACCCCGTCCAGCGGCACCGCACCGGTCTCGGTCACCGCCGACGCGTCGGCCTCCACGGACCCGCAGGGGCAGACGCTGTCCTACGCCTTCGACTTCGGCGACGGCACCATCACCGGCACCTCCACCTCGGCCACCGCGACGCACAGCTACACGACCGCCGGCAGCTACACGGTCGTCGTCACGGTCACCAACACCTCCGGCCTGACCGCGACCGCCCAGAAGACGGTCAGTGTCTCCGCGGCGATCCGGCCGCCGACGGCCTCGTTGTCCGTGACCCCGTCCAGCGGCACCGCACCGGTCTCGGTCACCGCCGACGCCTCGGCGTCCACCGATCCGCAGGGGCAGACGCTGTCCTACGCCTTCGACTTCGGCGACGGCACCATCACCGGCACCTCCACCTCGGCCACCGCGACGCACAGCTACACGACCGCCGGCAGCTACACGGTCGTCGTCACGGTCACCAACACCTCCGGCCTGACCGCGACCGCCCAGAAGACGGTCAGTGTCTCCGCGGCGATCCGGCCGCCGACGGCCTCGTTGTCCGTGACCCCGTCCAGCGGCACCGCACCGGTCTCGGTCACCGCCGACGCCTCGGCGTCCACCGATCCGCAGGGGCAGACGCTGTCGTACGCGTTCGACTTCGGCGACGGCACGACCGTGCCCGCGTCGGCCACCGCCACGGCGACGCACAGCTACGTCTCGGCCGGCAGTTACACGGTCGTCGTCACCGTGACCAACACCTCCGGCCTGACCTCCACCGCGCAGAAGACGGTCACCGTCTCCGCGGCGATCCGGCCGCCGACGGCCGCCCTGTCCGTGACCCCGTCCAGCGGCACCGCACCCGTAGCCGTCACCGCCGACGCCTCCGGGTCGACCGACCCGCAGGGTCAGACCCTGTCGTACGCGTTCGACTTCGGCGACGGCACCATCACCGGCACCTCCACCTCAGCCACCGCCACGCACACGTACGCCTCGGCCGGGAGCTACACGGTCGTCGTCACGGTCACCAACACCTCCGGCCTGACCGGGACCGCGCAGAAGACGGTTACCGTCTCCGCGGCGATCCGGCCGCCGACGGCCGCGCTGTCCGTGACCCCGTCCAGCGGCACCGCACCCGTAGCCGTCACCGCCGACGCCTCCGCCTCCACCGACCCCCAGGGCCAGACCCTGTCCTATGCGTTCGACTTCGGCGATGGCACCACGGTGCCCGCGTCGGCCACCGCTACGGCGACACACACCTACAGCGTCGCCGGCAGCTACACGGTCGTCGTGACCGTGGCCAACACCTCCGGCCTGACCTCCACCGCCCAGAAGACGGTCACCGTCGCAGCGGCGATCCGGCCACCGACGGCCGCCCTGTCCGTGACCCCGTCCAGCGGCACCGCACCCGTAGCCGTCACCGCCGACGCCTCCGGGTCGACCGACCCGCAGGGCCAGACCCTGTCCTATGCGTTCGACTTCGGCGACGGCACCACGGTGCCCGCGTCGGCCACCGCCACGGCCACGCACACCTACAGCGTCGCGGGCAGCTACACGGTGACCGTCACCGTCACCAACACGTCCGGCGTCAGCGCCACGGCGCAGCGGTCGGTCACGGTCTCCGCGCCGCCACCCGGCTTCGTGGCCACGGTCGGGACGGCGTCGTCGACGACGTCGGCCTCCTCCGCGACCGTCACGCTCGGAACCGGGGCCGGCGTCCAGCAGAACCACCTCGTCGTCGTGACGCTCCAGGTGCTGACCAACTCGAACGGCGCCGCCAGCGTCACCGACACGGCCGGCAACACCTACACCCTCGCCCGGTCGGTGTCCGCGAGCGGCGGCCGGCTCCTCGTCCTCACGGCGCTCGCGACCAAGCCGCTGCCGCAGGGCGCCAAGATCACGGCGACCTTCCCGAAGGTCTCGTCGTACCGGATGGTCGTGGACGACCTTCAGGGTGTGACGCGGGTCGACCGGGTCGCCTCCGCGACCGGCACGACGGCCTCGTTCTCGTCCGGTCTGACCCAGACGACGACGGCGGCGCGTGAGGTCGTGTTCGGGGCGGTCGCCTCGTTCACTGCGGCGACGAACCCGACGTGGACCTCGGCGTGGACCGCGCTCACCGCGCAGGCGACGGGCCAGACGAACCTCGGCCGGGCCTACCAGCTCCCGACGTCCACCGGCACGTTCCGCGCGGACGGCACCACCTCGGGCACCTGGGCCGCGCTCGTCCTCACCTTCGCACCGTGACCACCGCACCGCGCCCGGCCCCGACGACGTGGCCGGGCGCGGTGACGGCACCGGCGCGCCGCCGTCGCGAGAGCGGCGGCAGCTGCCGCTGGGGCCCCTCCGTACCGATTGGATGAGCCGGTCCGCGTGGTGTTATCGTTCCTTCCGCACCGAGGGGCTGTGGCGCAGTTGGTAGCGCGTCTCGTTCGCAATGAGAAGGTCAGGGGTTCGAATCCCCTCAGCTCCACAACATCAAGCAGGACCGGACACGCTTTTCGTCCGGTCCTGCTTCATGTTCTGGAACATGTTGGGGGCATTCGGGAGGAGGCGGAGCGCAGCGGAGCCGACGGCTCTCCACCAACGGCAGAGAGACCGGACGCGCTTTTCCTGCGGTCTCTCTGCCGTTTCTGGGACTCAGTGATTCGAGGAGGAGCCGGAGCGCCAGCGGAGGCGACGGAGTCCCCTCAGCTCCACCAGACGGAACCCCGTCCCACCTGCAGATTCACGCAGGAACGGGCGGGGTTCCCTCTTTGTCATCCGCCCGTCTCCTGCCGATGTGTCCCGGTGTCCCCCGAGGTCACATTGAGCCCCGCCTGACTCGTGTCCCTGTCGCATCTGATGGGCAACCCGTCGGATGGTGTCCCCGTGGCTCGGTGGGGGGCGCCCCCGGAGCGCCGTCGTTCGGAAGTACGGGCTCACGACCAGCCGTCGGCGGCGCGTGATCACGGCCCAGGCTCGTCACATCGGGGGCGGCTCGATCGTGTTCAGCTGGTTGGCTTGCCGTGGCGGCCATGAGCCGATCATCACCCGCTCCGACAGATGTGGGCACCACCAAGGCGCCTGCAGCGGAAACGTACGCGTTCCCGCGGTCCCCGCCGTCCCGGCATTGTCAGATGTAGTAGCCCCGGAAGACGCCCGAGTCATCACGCTCCAGCCGAACCCCTTCGGGCTCTTCGAGCCGGAAGCCGATGCTCAAGAGGATCTCCTCGTAGAGGTCGGCGTCGCCTGCGGCCACGGTGTGCACCGTCGGCCGGTCGGTCCCTGACGTTGTGTGCCAGACACGACAGTAGAAGGACGGTCCTCCGTCACTCGCATCCCGTAGTTGTTGTGGGTCGCTCGGGCCACCCGCGACGACTTCGACACGGTCCGGCTGGATGAGCACCCAAGCCTCACCGTCACCGGTTGGTATGTGTCCCACCATCTGGGTCGCATCGCGCCAGCCCGGCCCGGAGAAAAGATCGAGAACGATCAGGCGGCGCATCATGACTGGGCTCTGGTTCGTGCCGTCGACCCGGCGGACCCTGCTTGATGGGGGCCCCCACTGGCACAGTCGATCCCGTTCGCGAACCCGGGAGCTGACAGCGCGGCCCGCAGCCGCCGCCCCGTTGCCGGAGCGCTGAGGACCCGCGCCTCGGACCCCACAAAGAAGCCGCAGGAAGTCATGAGGCGTACCGGCCGCGGTTACGGCCGATGCGACGCTGCAGACGCAGGTCGTCACGCAGCCGCGCAGGGAGCGGCAGGTTGCGGACACTGAGCGCCGCGGCGTATCGCTCCATGGCCTCCAGCAACGACTCGTGTGCAGCGTGAAGCGGTGCTGACGCGGGTACTCCGCGGAGTCGCTGGACCTCTTCACGGGCACGGCGCACGTCGGCTGCCAGCAGTGTCAGCGACCGGTTCACAGGAGGTGGGCCTTCAGGTGCATCAGCGGACATTCGAGACCTCGGCTCCCCCGCGGCCCGAGACGTTTCCGGTGTGCGAGACAGACCGAGCCTACGTCGTGTTGTCGGCAAGCGGGCAGGTCTGCCTCTTCTCGGCCGCCGCACGTCACGAGCCGGTCCGCGACAGGTCTTCGGGCCGGCTCACGAAGTGTCGATCCGGTACGGCGCCGAAGGAGTCGGCTGCGTCTCTGTGAGGACGTGTCTCGCGCCTTGCAGTTGTGGCGACTCACCGCCCGGGCGCACACTGGGAAGGCGTCGCTGCGCGATACCTTGGTTGGTCCCTGGTAGGCCCGGCGATGGAACGGATGGCGCCCATGGGCACAGCAGCTGAGCGACCTCGTCCCGATCTGCCCGAGTGGGCCCTTGCGCAGGCCATGCACGGTCGCGAGGACGCCAACACGGTCGGCCGCGACGAGCGTGCCCGCCTCCTCGTAAAGGCGTTCGAGGACGAGCGCCACGACGCTGAGGACGATGCAGATCAAGGCGGCGAGGGCTAGCCGCGCCTGCGTGCGTCTGGTGCCACAGCGCACGTCCCTCGAGGCGTACAGGGCGCGACTGGGTTGGGACGCCTCGGCGCCCTGACGCTTCCGCACGGAGCCCCCGCTGACCAGGGAAGCAAGACCAGTGGCAACACGCTGACGAAGCGCCCAGCGTGGTGAACAGCCAGGTTGAAGCCGCCTGAACCTCTGCCCCGCGCGAACGTCCGATCATGCGCGTCTTCGTCCGCTCCTGCTTCGGTTCTGGAACATGTATGGGATTCGGGAGGAGGCGGAGCGCAGCGGAGCCGACGGAGTCCCCTCCGCTCCTCACCCTTGCCTGTCGAGCCGCGTCCCGGATCGTCGACGGCGCGGGTGCGCCTGTCTGACACATCACAGCCCGCCTGTCTCCTCGCTCACAGCGAGGCCGATACCCGCGGGGGTACCGTCGAGGCATGACCACAACCAGGAGGTCACTCGTAGTACTGGGAGCGGGCACGGCCGGCACCATGGTCGTGAACAAGCTGAGGCGCCGCCTACCCGCCGACGAGTGGCGCATCACCGTCGTCGACAAGGACGACACCCACGACTACCAGTCGGGATACCTCTTCCTGCCGTTCGGCCTCATCGAGCCCGACCAGGTCCGACGAAGCCGGCACAGACTCATCGGCGACGGCATCGAGCTCGTGCTCGGCGACGTGGAACGTGTCGACCCCGAGGCCCGCGAGGTCTCGTTGGCCGACGGCCGCACCCTCGCCTACGACGAGCTCGTCATCGCCTCCGGTACGTCGCCGCGCCCCGACCAGACGCCCGGCATGCTCGGGCCGGAGTGGCACCGCAGCGTCGGCGAGTTCTACACCTTCGACGGGGCGATGGCCCTACGCGAGGCGCTGGACGGCTTCTCGGGAGGCCGTCTCGTCGTGCACATCACCGAGATGCCGATCAAGTGTCCGGTGGCGCCCCTCGAGTTCGCCTTCCTCGCCGACGACTTCCTGCGCCGCCGGGGCCTGCGCGACCGCACCGAGCTCGTCTACGTGACCCCGCTCGACGGCGCCTTCACCAAGCCGGTCGCGAGCCGCGAGCTCGGCCACCTACTGGCCGACAAGGGCATCACCCTCGAGACCGACTTCCTCGTCGAGCACGTCGACCAGGAGCGAAGAGTCCTCGTCTCCTACGACGAGCGCGAGATCGCATACGACCAGCTCGTGACGATCCCGCTCAACATGGGCGCCGACTTCGTCGCGCGCTCGGGGCTCGGTGACGAGCTGAGCTACGTCCCGGTCGACAAGCACACGATGCTCTCCACCGAGCACGCATCGATCTTCGCCCTCGGCGACGCGAGCAACATCCCGACGTCGAAGGCCGGCTCCGTCGCGCACTTCTCCGTCGAGGTGTTCGCGGACAACTTCGTCGAGCACGCAGCCGGCCGCCCGATGAGCCACTCGTTCGACGGGCACGCCAACTGCTTTGTCGAGTCCGGCGGCGGCAAGGCGATGCTGCTCGACTTCAACTACGACACCGAGCCCTTGACCGGCACCTTCCCGCTGCCACACCTCGGGCCGATGACGCTGCTCAAGCAGTCGCGGGCCAACCACGTCGGCAAGCTCGCGTTCCGCCACATCTACTGGAACCTCCTGCTCCCCGGACGACCCCTCGGCCTGCCCGCGCAGATGTCGATGGCGGGGAAGGTCCCCGCCGCCTGAGCTCAGACAAGGAGCGCAACCATGCCCACCACGACGATCGCCGGCCATGCCGTCGAGGTCAACGACGAGGGCTTCCTGACCCGCCCCGACCAATGGTCGGACGATCTGGGCAGCGAGCTCGCCCACCTCATCGGGATCGAGCTGACGGACCAGCACTGGAAGCTCGTCCACTTCCTGCGCGAGGACTTCGCCCACCAGGGCGAGACCGCCACGCTACGCCGCGTCAGCACGCAGACCGGAACCCCCGTCAAGTCCCTCTTCGACCTCTTCCCCGGCAAGCCGGCCAAGAAGATGGCGTACGTCGCGGGACTGCCCAAGCCGAAGGGATGTGTGTGATGACCACCCAGGCCACCCAGACCGCCCCGCTCGTCCCGTCGTTCGACGCTCCCGACGCGCAGGGTCGCAAGCTCGCGATCATCTGCAGCAAAGGCAACCTCGACATGGCCTACCCCGGCCTCATCCTCGCCAACGCGGCGCTCGGGGAAGGCGTCGAGACGCACCTGTTCTTCACGTTCTGGGGCTTCGACATGATCAACAAGAAGACGTCTGGCCACCTGAAGTTCACGATGCTCGGCAACACCGCCACCCACCTGCCCCAAGGGCTCGGCGGCGTCCCGGGCATGACCCACCTGGCCACCTCGCAGATGAAGAAGGCCATCGCGGACCTGGACGTCCCGGAGGTGCCCGACTTCCTCGACCAGATCGTGGCCTCCGGCGGGCACCTGTGGGCATGCCGGATGTCCGCGGACATGCAGCACCTGACCGAGCAGGACCTGCGCGACGACGTCGAGGGAATCATCTCGGCCTCGGACTTCATCGAGCTGACCGACGGGGCGCAGCTGCTCTTCATCTAGGTGGCGCTCCTCCGGGACTTGACGGCATACCCTATGGGGGTATCTTGAGAGTATGGACAGCCACGGCGAGCACTCGACCTCGACGACCTCGCTCGTGAAGGACCCGGTCTGCGGCATGGACGTCGACCCCGCCACCAGCGAGCACCACCTCGTGGTGGACGGACACGACTACTACTTCTGCTCCGCCGGTTGCAAGGCCGCGTTCGAGGTGAACCCGAGCGCCTACCTCGGGTCCCCGGCGCCCGCGTCCGGCGGGCACGACCCCGGCGTGCACGACCACGGCGTGCACGACCACGGCAGCCATGGCCACGAGCACCACCACCTGGACAGCTCCCCACACGCGAACCACGAAGAGGTCGCCGCTCCTGCGGTCCCGGTCGGCGACGTCGCCGAGTGGACGTGCCCCATGCACCCGGAGGTCCGACGACCGGGACCCGGCACCTGCCCGATCTGCGGCATGGCGCTCGAACCGGTCACCGTGACCGCGGACAGCGGACCCAACCCCGAGCTGGCCGACATGACGCGCCGGTTCACGGTGGCCCTCATCCTCAGCATCCCGGTCCTCGTCTTGTCGATGGGGCGCGACCTCGTCCCCGCCCTGCGGGACGCCATCTCGGCCGCCGCGGCGAGCTGGGCCCAGCTCGTGCTGGCCACTCCGGCGGTGCTGTGGGCCGGCTGGCCGTTCTTCGAGCGAGGCTGGACCTCGCTTCGAACGATGAAGCTGAACATGTTCACCCTCATCGCGATGGGCACCGGCGTGGCGTGGGCGTTCAGCGTGGTGGCGACCGTTGCGCCCGGGCTGTTCCCGGAGGCCTTCCGGATGGACGGTGCGGTCGCCGTCTACTTCGAGGCCGCCGCCGTCATCACGACCCTCGTCCTGCTCGGGCAGGTCCTCGAGCTCCGCGCACGGGAGAGCACGTCGGGGGCCATCCGCGCGCTGCTCGACCTCACCCCCAAGACCGCCCACCGCATCGACACCGAGGGCAACGAGGCCGACGTCACTCTCGACGAGGTGCAGCTCGGCGACCTGCTGCGGGTCCGGCCCGGCGAGTCCCTCCCCGTGGACGGCGCCGTCCAGGAGGGCCGCTCCACCGTCGACGAGTCGATGGTCACCGGCGAGTCGATGCCGGTGACCAAGACGACGGGCGACGTCGTCATCGGTGGCACCGTCAACCAGACCGGCTCACTGGTCATCCGTGCCGAGAAGGTCGGGCGCGACACGATGCTCGCCCGCATCGTCCAGATGGTGGCCGACGCGCAGCGCTCCCGCGCACCGATCCAGCGGCTCGCCGACCGCGTCTCCGCCGTCTTCGTGCCCGCGGTCATCGTGATCGCCGTGGCCGCGTTCGTCGTCTGGGCCACGGCGGGCCCCGACCCGCGGCTGGCGCACGCGCTCGTCGTGGCGGTCAGCGTCCTCATCATCGCCTGCCCCTGTGCGCTGGGCCTGGCCACACCCGTGTCGATCATGGTGGGCGTCGGCCGGGGCGCCTCGCTCGGGGTGCTCATCAAGAACGCCGAGGCGCTCGAGCTGATGGAGAAGGTCGACACCCTCGTCGTCGACAAGACCGGCACCCTGACGCAGGGCCGCCCGTCCGTCACCCACATCAGCCCCGCCGACGGAGCGGACCAGGACGAGGTCCTGCGGCTCGCGGCCGCCGTCGAGCGCGCCAGCGAGCACCCGCTCGGTCTCGCCGTCGTCCGGGCCGCCACCGACGCGGGACTGAACGTTCCCGACGTCACGGAGTTCGACGCCCCCATCGGCAAGGGCGTCACCGGCACGGTCGGTGGTGCCCGGGTCCTCGTGGGCAGCAAGACGTTCCTGGCCGGCCAGGGCGTCGACACCGCCGGCATGGACGCCGAGGCGGACCGGCTACGGGCCGACGGCGCCAGCGCCGTCTACGTCGCGGTCGAGGGCAGCGTCGCCGGGGTGCTCGCCATCGCCGACCCCGTCAAGGACACCACGCCGGGCGCGCTGAAGGCCCTGCGCGAGGACGGCATCGAGGTCGTCATGCTCACCGGTGACAACGAGGTCACCGCCCACGCCGTCGCCCGTCGCCTGGGCATCGACCGCGTCGAGGCCGAGGTGCTGCCCGAGCACAAGAGCGACGTCGTCAAGGCCCTGCGCGCCGAGGGCCGGGTCGTGGCGATGGCCGGCGACGGCGTCAACGACGCCCCGGCCCTGACCACGGCCGACGTCGGCATCGCCATGAGCACCGGCACCGACGTCGCCATCGAGAGCGCCGGTGTGACCCTGCTCAAGGGAGACCTGACCGGCATCGTCCGCTCCCGCGCCCTGTCCGAGGCCACGATGTCGAACATTCGGCAGAACCTCGTGTTCGCCTTCGTCTACAACGCCGCCGGCATCCCCCTCGCAGCCGGCGTGCTCTACCCGGCCTTCGGGCTGCTGCTGTCGCCCATGATCGCCGCGGCCGCGATGGCGCTCTCGTCGGTCAGCGTCATCGGCAACGCGCTGAGGCTGCGTACGCAGCACCTCCCGGGCCAACCACTGCGCAAGCCCTGACGACCTGAGTGACCGGCACCCCGGTCCGCCCCCGGCGTCGCACGTTCACGAACGGTGGCGCCGGGTCCGTCGAGACACCGCGCCAGCCGACCCACAGCGGGTCGTGTCCTCGGCGTCCATGGGCGGAGCCGATGTCGGCAGGCTGGCCGGCGTCCGCACGTCCGGAAGCGGCACCGCTGGCTCGTCGGTCGCACCGCGCAGGCGGCATGATCACGCCATGACCGTCGCCCGTTCGCTCGTCCTCTTCGCGCTCGCAGCGATCGCCGAGATAGGGGGCGCGTGGCTCGTCTGGCAGGGCGTTCGCGAGCACCGTGGCTGGGCGTGGGTCGGGGCGGGCGTCATCGCCCTCGGCGTCTACGGTGTCGTCGCGACGCTGCAGCCGGACGCGCACTTCGGGCGGATCCTCGCCGCGTACGGCGGGGTGTTCGTCGCGGGGTCGCTGCTCTGGGGCATGGCCGTGGACGGGTTCCGGCCGGACCGGTGGGACGTCGCGGGGGCGCTCGTGTGCCTGCTCGGCGTCGCGCTCATCATGTACGCGCCGCGCGGCGCGTGACGCGTCCGGCGCGCGTCAAGGGGCCCTACGGTGGCCGCATGGGCCGTTTCCACGTCGGGATCTCCGGGTGGCGCTACGCGTCGTGGCGCGGTGACTTCTACCCCAAGGGCCTGCCGCAACGGCTCGAGCTGACGTACGCCGCGGAGCGGATGACCTCGATCGAGCTCAACGGCTCGTTCTACTCCCTCCAGCGGCCGACGTCCTACGCGCGCTGGCGCGAGGCGGTGCCCCGGGGCGTCGACTTCGCCGTCAAGGGTGGCCGCTTCATCACTCATCTCAAGGCCCTGCGCGACGTCGAGGCCCCGCTGGCCAACTTCTTCGCCTCGGGGGTCCTCGCGCTCGGCGAGCAGCTCGGCCCCTTCCTGTGGCAGCTGCCCGAGCGGTTGACCTTCGACGCCGACCGCCTCGACGCGTTCTTCGCCCAGCTCCCCCGCACGACGCGAGAGCTCGCCGACCTCGCGACCCGCCACGACGACAAGCTGGCCGACGACCGGGTCCTGACGACCACCGACGTCGACCGACCCTTGCGGCACGCCCTCGAGCCACGACACCCCAGCTTCGACACCGACGAGGCCCGCGGGCTGTGCGCCCGGCACGGCGTCGCCGTCGTCGTCGCCGACACCGCGGGCCGCTTCCCCGTGATGCGTGACGCGACGAGCGACTTCCGCTACGTGCGGCTGCACGGTGAGACCACGCTGTACTCCGGCGGCTACTCCGACGCCTCGCTCGACCGGTGGGCCGAGCAGTGCCGGTCCTGGGCCGACGAGGGTCACGACGTGCACGTCTACTTCGACAACGACATCCAGGGCCGGGCGCCGTACGACGCCGTGGCCCTCCTCGAACGCCTCGGCGCCGCGCCGACCCCACCCGACCATGGCTGAGCCACCCGGCCGCTGCCGGCAGCGGCGACCCGCTAGGTTCGGACCGTGAGCCGCAGCGTCTACCTCGCCTCACCGGAGGGCCTCACCGGCAAGTCCGCGGTGGCCCTCGGACTGCTCGACGCACTCGTGCGCGAGGTCGGCTCGGTCGGCGTCTTCCGACCGTTGACGACGCTCGGCGGCACCGGACCCGCCGACGAGGTCGACCACATCGTCGAGATGCTCGTCGCCCAGCCGGGCACCGACCAGACGTACGAGGAGGCGCTCGGCGTCACCTACGCCCAGGCCCACGACGACCCCGACGAGGCGCTGCACGTCATCGTCGAGCGGTTCGGCCGCCTCGCGAAGCGGTTCCAGGTGATGCTCGTCCTCGGCTCGGACTACACCGACGTCTCCACCGGCACCGAGCTGTCCTTCAACGCGCGCGTCGCCGCCAACCTCGGGTCCGCCGTCGTCCTCGTCGTCCACGGTCGTGACCGAACGCCCGAGCAGGTGCGCGTGGCCGCGGACGGAGCCCTGGCCGAGCTGCGGGCCAACCACGCCGAGCCGGTGGCGGTCATCGCCAACCGCGTCGAGCCGGACGACCTCGAGGCCGTCCGTGCCGCGCTCGCCGACCTGCCGTTCGCCGTCACCGCGGCCCTGCCCGAGAACCCGCTGCTGCGGGCTCCGAGCTTCCGGCAGCTGACCGAGGCCACCGACGCACGGCTCGCCCTCGGCAACGCGGCGTGGATGGACCGCGACAGCCTCGGCCTCGTCGTCGCCGCGATGAGCCTGCCCAACGTGCTGCCGCGGCTGCGCACCGACGTGACCGTCATCGCCCCGAGCGACCGCAGCGACCTCGTGCCGGGGCTCGTCCTCGCCCACCAGTCCGGCACGTTCCCGAGCCTCGCCGGTGTCATCCTCACCGGCGGCTACGAGATCCCCGAGGCCATCGCGCGCCTGTCGGCCGGCGTGCAGCAGGACCTGCCGATCGCGCTGACCGACGCCGACACGATGACCACGGCGGGCCGCGCGTCGCGCGTCTTCGGGCCGATGACCAAGTCCTCGCGCAACAAGATCGAGGTCGCACGGCGCCTCTTCTCCGAGGGGGTCGACCAGTCGGCACTCCTCACCGCCATCGACGTGTCGTCGTCGTCGGTGCGCACGCCGCTGATGTTCGAGTTCCAGCTCATGGAGCGCGCTCGCTCCGACCGCCGCCACATCGTCCTGCCCGAGAGCGGCGACGACCGCATCCTGGAGGCCGCCGACGTGCTGCTGCGCCGCGGCGTCGCCGACCTGACGCTGCTCGGTGAGGAGACGACCGTCCGGGCCCGCGCGTCGACCCTCGGGCTCGACCTCGACGACGCCCGCGTCGTGTCCACCACCGACCCCGAGCTCGTCGAGCGCTTCGCCGCGGAGTACGCACGGCTGCGCGCCCACAAGGGCGTCACGCTCGAGCGGGCGCGCGAGGTCGTCACCGACGTCTCGTACTTCGGCACGATGATGGTCCAGCTCGGCCTCGCCGACGGCATGGTGTCGGGCGCCGTCCACACGACGGCGCACACCATCCGGCCGGCGCTCGAGTTCGTCAAGACGCGCGACGGCGTCGACACCGTGTCCAGCGTCTTCCTCATGTGCCTGGCCGACCGCGTCCTCGTCTACGGCGACTGCGCGGTCATCCCCGACCCCACGGCCGAGCAGCTGGCCGACATCGCCGTCTCGTCGGCGCAGACCGCGCGCCAGTTCGGCATCGAGCCGCGCGTGGCGATGCTGTCCTACTCGACCGGCTCGAGCGGCTCGGGCGCCGACGTCGAGAAGGTCCGCGCCGCAACGGCGCTCGTCGCCCAACGTGCCCCCGACCTCGCCCTGGCGGGCCCCATCCAGTACGACGCCGCCATCGACCCGACCGTCGGACGCGCCAAGCTGCCCGGCTCGGACGTCGCCGGACGAGCCACGGTGTTCGTCTTCCCCGACCTCAACACCGGCAACAACACGTACAAGGCGGTGCAGCGCAGCGCCCACGCCGTCGCCATCGGGCCCGTCCTGCAGGGCCTGCGCAAGCCGGTCAACGACCTGTCGCGGGGCGCGCTCGTCGACGACATCGTCAACACGGTGGCCATCACTGCCGTGCAGGCGCAGGCCGACGGGCAGGAGCCGGCATGAGCGACGCCACCCGACCCGTCCTCGTCCTCAACGCCGGGTCGTCGTCGCTCAAGTACCAGCTGCTCGTGCCCGAGACCGGTGACGTGCTCGCCAACGGGCTCGTCGAACGCATCGGCGAGACCGGTGGCGGCGTCGCGGACCACGCGGCAGCGCTGCGGGCGATGACCGACCGCCTGCGCGCCGACGGCGTCGACCTCGACACCGTGCCGCTGCGTGCCGTCGGTCACCGCGTCGTCCACGGTGGTGCCGACTTCTCGGCGCCGGTCGTCATCGACGACGACGTGCTCGACCGCATCCGTCAGCTGAGTCCCCTTGCGCCGCTTCACAACCCGCCGGCGGTCACCGGCATCGAGGCCGCCCGCGACCGCTACGCGGTACCGCACGTCGCGGTCTTCGACACCGCCTTCTTCGCAGACCTGCCGGCCGCCACGTCGACGTATGCGCTGCCCCGGAGCCTGGCCCGGGAGCACTCGATCCGTCGGTACGGCTTCCACGGCACGTCGCACGCCTACGTGTCCCGCGCCACGGCCGAGCTGCTCGGACGCGCCGAGGACCCGACGTTCCGCGTCGTCGTCCTCCACCTCGGCAACGGGTGCTCCGCCTCGGCCGTGCGCGGCGGTCGCGCCCTCGACACCTCGATGGGACTGACGCCGCTCGAGGGCCTCGTCATGGGCACCCGGTCCGGCGACGTCGACCCGGGCCTGCACGCCTACCTGGCTCGCGAGGCCGGCCTCTCCCTCGACGAGATCGACACCCTGCTCAACAAGAGGTCGGGCCTCGTCGGCCTGGCCGGTGTCAACGACTTCCGCGAGCTCGTCGGACGGATGGACGCCGGGGACGACGACGCGTCGCTCGCGTTCGACGTCGTCGTGCACCGGCTCAAGCGCTATGTCGGTGGCTACGTCGCCGTCCTCGGTGGTCTCGACGCGCTCGTCTTCACCGCCGGCATCGGCCAGAACAGCCCGCGACTGCGGGCCGCCGTCACCGAGGGCCTCGACGCGCTCGGTGTCCGCGTCGACGCCGAGCGCAACGCCGCGCGGTCGGCCGGGGCACGGGTCGTGTCGCCCGACGGCGCCCCCGTGGCCGTGGCCGTCGTGCCGACGAACGAGGAGCTCGCGATCGCCCGGCAGACCGCCGACCTCGTGGGCGCGCAGACGGCCGCCCGGGACTGAGCCGGCGCGGGCGCCGGGGCCGCTCAGCCGTTCTCGCGCACGAGGTACTCGCGCAACGACAGGGGCCGGCGACCGGTGAGGCGCTCGACGTCGTCGGTCACGCCGTCGAGCTCGCCGGCGCGGATCGCCGCGTACGTCGACACCCACGCGTCGACCTGCCACCTCGGGGCCCCGTACGTCTCCCGCGACGTGTACGCCTCCTCGAGCGTCTCGTCGTGGAAGGTGACGGGACGACCGGTGACCTCGCTGTAGGTCCGGGCCGCCTCGGTCAGCGTGATCGACTCGGGGCCGGTGAGGTCGTACGTGGCGCCGGCGTGCCTGCCGGGGTCGAGAAGCACGGCCACGGCGGCTCGGGCGATGTCCTCGTGCGCGACGACCGCAGCGCGCCCGTCACCGGCCGGACCGCGGATGACACCGTCGTCGCCCGTCATGTGGGGCACGAACTCGAGGTAGAGGTTGTCGCGCAGGAACGTCCACGCCATCCCGGAGGCACGCAGGTGCTCCTCGGTGGCCGCGTGGTCGCGGGCCAAGGTGAAGGTGGCGTCCGGCGCCGCGCCGAAGAAGGAGACGTAGACGACGTGCCGGACACCGGCGTCCGCCGCGGCGTCGACGAACGCCTTGTGCTCCGCGAGGCGGTCGACGTTCTCGGCGGCCGACACCATGAACAGCGTCCGGGCGCCATCGAGAGCCGCCCGCGCCGAACCGCCGTCGGCATACGTGCACACGTGGGTCACTGCGCCGGGCAGCTGCGGCGCGCGGGCCGCGTCGCGGACGAGGAGACGCTGGGCCACCCCACGCTCGGCGAGGTCACGCGCGACGAGTCCGCCGAGCCACCCGGTGGACCCGGTGATTGCGAGGGGCGGGCTGGCTTCGGCCGGAACGTCACTCATGCCCCGAGCGTACGCAGTGCCGGGTTCCCGGCGGACCAGGTCGGTGCGGCCTCGACCGGCCCGGGCCGTGGTGATGCGGCTCAACCCGGACAGGTGGACGTACGGTGTCCACGTGACCGACAACGCGGCTGACGCCTCCTCCGTCCGGACGCCCGAGCCCCCGGACCGGCCCGGTCCCGCTGTGCCCGGTCGGGCGGCCGCCCCCCGCCCCACGGCGCCCGGTTCCGCCACCGGCCCGGCCACGGCACCCGCCACCGACTCCACCGGCTCCGCCACCGGGAACACGACCGACTCCACCGGCGACGCCCTCGGCCGGGGCGGCATCGAGGCCGCGGCCGTGCCTCCCGGTGTCAAGACCGCCAGCGAGTGGTCGTGGCGGCTGCTGCTCATCATCGGTGCGCTCTACGTGCTGACGATGATCCTGCGCGGCGTGTCCGAGGTCGTCGTGCCGGTGGCCATCGCGCTGCTGCTCACCGCGCTGCTCCGCCCCGTGACGAACCGGCTGCACCGACGGCTGCCCACGGGCGCGTCGGCCGGCCTCACCGTGTTCGGCACGATCATCGTCATCGGTGGGCTGTTCACCCTCGTCGGCACGCAGTTCACGAGTGGGCTCTCGGACCTGACGGCCCAGGTGGCCACCGGCCTCGGCCAGATCCGCGACTGGGTGCGCACCACCTTCAAGATCACCGACGCGCAGTTCGACCAGTACTTCGACACGATCCGCCAGAAGGTCAGCCAGTCGGGCAACCTCGGGGACACCGCGGCCGCCGTCGGCCTCACCGCGACGCACTTCGTCGCGGGCCTGTTCATCGCCCTGTTCTCCCTCTTCTTCTTCCTCTACGAGGGCCCGCGCATCTGGTCCTGGATCGTGCGGCTGTTCCCGCACACGGCCCGCGAGCGCGTCGACTCCTCGGGCGTCGTCGCGTGGGGACAGCTGTCGGCGTTCGTGCGGGCCACGATGATCGTCGCGCTCGTCGACGCCATCGGCATCTCCGTCGGCGCCGCGATCCTCAAGGTGCCGTTCGCCTTCGCCATCGGCATCCTCGTGTTCCTCCTCGCCTTCATCCCCATCGTGGGAGCCCTGCTGTCGGGTGCGGTGGCGGTGCTGCTCGCCCTCGTGGCGCACGGTCCGGCGGTCGCGATCATCATGCTCGCCGTCGTCATCGGCGTGCAGCAGCTCGAGTCGCACGTGCTCCAGCCGTTCCTGCTCGGCAAGGCCGTCAGCGTCCACCCCCTCGCCGTCATCCTCGCCATCGCCTGCGGGTCCATCATCGCCGGCATCGTCGGGGCGCTCGTCGCGGTGCCGTTCGCGGCCGTCTCGAACGCCGTCGGCAAGCACCTGCTCTCCGGGGAGTCCCCCGACGCGCTCGACCGGACCCCTGGGCACTCCCCGCACGACGAAGGCGCACCCGCCCAGACCTGACGGCGAGTCTCAGCGCGACACCGGGGCGACCTGGTCGAGGAACGCGTGGACCGCGGCGTCCCACAGCTGCGGCCGTTCCATGTTCGGGTAGTGGGCCGTGCCCGGCACCTCCTCGTAGCGCCCGTGCCGGACCGCGGCGGCGAGGCGTCGGCCCATGTCGCGGTGGTCCTCGGAGTCGAGGCCGCCGCACAGCGCGAGCACCGGCACGTCGATGTCGCCGAGCCGGTCCCAGGCGTCGTGGACCGGCTCGGGCAGGACGGCGTCGGGGCTGGCGTGGTGCGCGAGCGTGTCCGTGAGCATCCGCCGGCAGCGCGCCACGGTGTCACCCCGGACCTCGTCGAGGGAACGTGTCGGCCCGGCGCAGAACGCCAGGCTGGCCTCGACGTACGCTGCGGCGTCGCGCTCGGCGATGGCCCGCCCCCATTCGTCGAGGATGCCGAGCACCCAGGGGTCGGAGAAGGTCGGGACGCTCGTCGCCGTCCCGCTGACGACGATGGCCCGGACGAGCTCCGGGTGCTCGAGGGCGGCGTCCGTGGCAGCACCCCCACCCATGGAGACGCCGACGAGGACGGCCGGGCCCGCGTCGAGGTGGCGCACGAGCGCGGCCACGTCGTCGCAGTGGCGGCTCGGCACGTCGAGCGTCGACGCTGCGCCGTGACCGCGCAGGTCGGGAACGACGACCCGGTACCGGGCGGCGAGGACGGGGACCTGCTCGTCCCACATGCGGTGGTCGAGGCCCCCTCCGTGCAGGAGGAGGACGAGGTCGCCCTCGCCCGTGTCGGTGTAGGTCAGGTGGCCGGGGTCGAGGTCGAGGCGTTCCATGGGCGGGCTCCCGGGGTGTCGGTGGGCTGGTGGGACGTGGACGAGAAGGTGGGGTGACGAGCGCGTGGACACGGCCGGGCGGCGTCAGCGGCCGCCGGCCGTGTCAGAGCCCGCCGGCTGCGTCGACGGCGGCGACGTCGGGATGCGGCCGTCCCGCGTCGGCCCCGGCGACGGCCCGGACGCCGTCCGTGAGGCGGCCGAGGACCTCGGCGCACCGCGCCAGGTCCTCCGGGTCGATGCCCGCGGTGGCCGCCTCGAGACCGACGGCCTCCGCGCGGTGGACGTCCGCGAGGACCTCCTCCCCTCGGGGCGTCACGGCCACGAGACGGGACCGCACGTGCGCGGGGTTGTCGCGCAGCTCGAGGTAGCCCAGCCGGACGCCGTCGTCGACGACCTTCTGCACGCCCTGGCGCGTCACGAGGAGGGCCCGCCCGAGATCCGGCACCGTCTGCGGGCCGTCCTCGAGGACGAGCACGAGGATCGCGCGGAGCGCGAGGGTGAGCCCCGTGCCCTCCAGCAGCCGGGAGACCGCGCGTGCCGAGTACTGGTGGAGCGGCCGGACATGACGCAGGACCGCATAGGCCGCCTCGACCCGATTCATGACAACCAAGTTGTCATAGTGCGGCCCTGCCCGCAAGGGTGCGCGACGGCGCCCCCACCCTCGTGGAGGGAGGGGGCGCCGGGGACGATGGTCCTTACTGGGAGACGGCGCGACGGGCGAACAGGGCCCGCTCGTCGAGCTCCTCGGCCTCGTCGGCGAACTCGGGCGTGTCGAACACGTCGGCGGGGATGCCACCCTCGGTGTAGCGCGGTTCGGCCTTGGCCTTGAGCGCGTACGTCGGCTTCGGCACGGGCACCGGGCTCCAGCTTCCCGGCGGCAGCTGCTGCTCGGCCTCGTCGCCCGGCACGGCAGCCCGGCCACTGGTCGCGCCCGACCCTCCGCGCGACACGTCTGCCACCGGGACGGCTCCGGTGACAGCAGCCTGGACGTCGAAGACCCGCTCCCGCGCTGCACCCTCGGCGGCCTGCCGGGCCACCGTCGGCTCGACGGCGGGGATGACGACGCGGTCGACGCCCAGCGGCGTGCGCGTACCGCGGGTCGACGCCGGCGACGCGACCTCGTGGGCGGTCGAGTGGATGACCTGGGTGTCGTCGCTGGTCAGCACCGGCTCCGGGGCGACGCGCCGGCCACGGGACCGTGAGCCGCGGACGCGATGCACGCCGCGCGCCGCGGCGGCCCGGACGCGGTCGTGCTGGGCCTCGGCGCGCAGCCATACGAGGACGGCGAGGACGGTGAGCACCGCGAAGGGGACGGAGACCCACAGCAGGACGCCGGTGACGGCCAGCGTGACCGACGCCGGGATCCACAGGACCGACGCGAGCAACACCACTGCACGAATCCGCCTCTGCGCCATGGGGACCCGCGCGGGCCGACCGGCCGTGGACCGGGCCTCGACCTGCGCGTCGTGGAGGGCGTCCGCGACGACGCGCTCGACGTGGAACTCGTCGAGGTGCTCCTCGGCGCGACGGGCCACGAGCGGGGACGGACGGCGGCCGGCAGGCACCGCGCGCTTGACGTCGACCGTCGGGCGGGCGGTGCGGGCCGGCGTCACCGACCACGAGTGGGGGCGTGGCGTGCGCGGCTCGACGGCCGGCAGGACGGGGCGCTTCTCGAGAACGCGCATGGCCTCGGAGAACCCGTCGACGGACCTGGTGGCGGCGGCGTCCTCGCGGCGGCGCATCCAGTGCTGCACGAGGTAGGCAGCCCAGATCGCCACGATGACGACGAAGATGAGGCTGCTGACTGGCACGAACCCCACGGTAGGGCGACCGCGCGCGCACGCCCTGCACATTCGGGGCGTGTCGCGCAAGAGGCTGGTGTTACACCTGTGACAACCGCTCGAGGAGCGTGCCGCCGCCGAGCTCCTCGCGCGTCACCGCGAAGGACCGGTGGTCGCGCCACCGGCCGTCGATGTGCAGGTACCGCTCACGCACGCCCTCGTCGCGAAGCCCGAGCCGGCGGACGACCCCGAGCGACCGCTCGTTGTCGACGCGGATGTTGACCTCGACGCGGTGCAGGCCGGCCGGGCCGAGGGCGTGGTCGATGGCCAGGGCGAGCGCTCGCGTGGCGATGCCCCGGCGCGTCACCCCTTGGGCGACCCAGTAGCCGGCGGCGCAGGACTGCTGCGCGGCCCGGACGATGCCGAACAGGTGCACCTGCCCGACGATGCGCCCCTCGACCTCGATGGCCCAGGGCATCGCGCGGTCCGCGCGCGCCTCGGCGTCGAGCTCGCGGACGAAGTCGCGGAAGGACACCGGGGCCCGGGCCTCGGCACCCGGGGGCAGCGTCGGCTCCCACGGCCTGACGTGCTCGGCGTTCTCGCGCCGAACCCACTGCCACTCGCGCTCGTCACCGAGGACGAGCGGGCGCAGCAGGACGGGCTGGTCGGTCGACGCATCGCGCAGCACCACCGGCCAGCGACCCCGGCCGTCGCGGACCGGTCGCCAGGGCATCCTCATCTCGGGCGCCGAGCCGCCGCGGGCTGCGTGGACCCCGCGTTCAGGTCGGTGGTCACGTCGGGGGTCACGTGGAGGGTCACGTCGGGGGTCACCTCGGTGGTCACCTCAGTGGTCACTGCCCGGGATCTGGTCGAGGGCGTGCCCGAGCACGGGCTCGAGCACGTCGAGAGCGTCCCCGACGCCACCTCGCGAGCCGGGCAGGTTGGCCACGAGGGTGCGCCCGGCGATCCCGACGAGCCCGCGCGAGAGCATCGCGGTCGGCACGCCCTTGGCGACACCGGCCGCGCGGATCGCCTCGGCGACGCCCGGAACGAGGCGGTCGAGCAGCGGCGCCGTCTGCTCAGGCGTCACGTCGGTGGGCGTCAGCCCCGTGCCGCCGGTCGTGAGGACGAGGTCGGGCTCGCTGGCGAGGACGTCACGCAGCTCCCAGCCGAGCTCGTCACCGTCGGGCACGACGAGGGCGTGGCCCACCTCGAAGCCCCACGAGCGCAGCCGCGCGACGACGACCGGCCCGGAGCGGTCCGGGTAGATGCCCGCGGCCGCGCGGGTGGAGGCCGTGACGACGACCGCCCGCCGGCCGCGGCCGAACGCCTTCGCGTCACTCACGCCAGTCCCCCGACCGTCCCCCGGACTTGGCCGTGACCCGGACGTCGGTGATGCGGGCGTGCTTGTCGACGGCCTTGACCATGTCGACCAGCGCGAGCGAGGCGACGGCGACGGCCGTGAGCGCCTCCATCTCGATGCCGGTGCGGTCGGCGGTGCGCACGGTGGCGGTGATGTCGACGCCGTCGTCGGCCACCGTGAGGTCGACCGCGACGCCGTGCACCGCGACCGGGTGCGCGAGGGGCACGAGCTCGGGGGTGCGCTTGACGGCCTGGATGCCGGCGATCCGGGCCACGGCGAGCGCGTCACCCTTGGGCACGACGCCGTCGCGCAGGGCCGAGACCGCCGCGGCAGACAGGAGGACGCGTCCGGCGGCGCTCGCCTCGCGCGCGGTCACCGGCTTGGCCGACACGTCGACCATGTGGGCGCTGCCGTCGGCCCGCACGTGGGTCAGCCCTCCAGGGGCACCAGGGGCACCGGAGGCACCAGAGGCACCCGCCGCGTCGGGCACGTCGGCGACGTCGGGGACGTCGGAGGTCGCGGCCACCTCAGTCCTCCCGGTCGAGCACGAGGACGTCGACGACCTCGCCGGCGACGAGCTCGGTGACGTCCTCGGGAACGATGAACAGGGCGTTGGCCCGCGAGAGGTCGGCCACGAAGTGCGACCCCTGCCCGGCGACCGGAACCGCGACGAGCGTGCCCTCGGCCGAGCGCGACACGACGGCCCGCCCGAACTGCCGCCGGCCCTCGAACGAGCTGACCCCCGAGATGAGGGTGGCCGGACGCATCCGGCGCTTCTCGGGCGCCAGGCGCATGAGGCGTCGGAGGGCCGGGCGGACGAACACCTCGAACGAGACGAACGAGGACACCGGGTTGCCGGGCAGCGTGAAGATCGGCACCCGTCGACCGTCGGGGGCCTCGAGCCGGCCGTAGCCCTGCGGCTTGCCCGGCTGCATGGCCACCTTGACGAACTCGACGCCTCGCGAGGCGAGCGCGCTCTTGACGACGTCATAGGCACCCATGGACACGCCACCGCTGGTGACGACGATGTCGGCGTCCCGGACCGCCACGGACAGCGACTCGATGAGCTCGCTCTCCGAGTCGCCCACGGCCTGACGGATCTCGGCGGAGGCGCCGGCGGACACCGCCGCGGCCCAGAGCATGGAGGAGTTGGAGTCGTGGATCTGCCCGGGCCGCAACGGCTTTCCGGGCTCGACGAGCTCGGACCCGGTCGACATGACGACGACCCGTGGGCGGCGGTGCACCTCGACCTCGGCGTACCCGCACGCGGCGAGGAGCGCGATGGTGCGGGACCCGACGACCTCGCCCGCCGGGACGACGACGGTGCCGCTGCGCACGTCGTCGCCCTTGGGCCGCACGAAGGTCCCGACCGGCACCTCGGCCCGGCACTCGACCTCGCCGGTGGCCGCGCCGTCGGTGTCCTCGACCTTGACGACGGCGTCGGCGCCGCGCGGCATCGGCGCGCCCGTCATGATGCGGGCGGCCTCGCCCGGCCCGACCTCGAACGTCGGGTCGTCGCCGGCGGCCACCTCGCCGACGATGCGCAGCCGCACGGGCGAGGTGTCGGCGCCCTCGACCGACGAGGCCTGCACCGCGTAGCCGTCCATCGAGGAGTTGTCGAAGTGCGGGAGGTCGACCCGGGCGCGGACGTCGCGCGCCACGACGAGCCCGAGCGACTCGGTGAGCGGCGTCCACGCCGTGGGCATCGGCTCGAGCGTCGAGAGGATGGCCCGCAGGTGCTCGTCGACCGTCCGGAGGTCGCCGGGCTGCTCGGCGGGTTCGGACGCGGCCGTCGCCGGCTCCCCGAGGACGGCGTTGTCGAGGACGCGCCGGTAGCCGTCGATGAGGACCTCGCCGACGCACCGGACGTTGCGCCCGAAGACGGGGTCGCCGATGACGCGCAGGCTCGTGCACTCCTTCATCGACGGGACCCCGTGCGGGAACCGCTTCTCGAACCCCGGCACGAAGCGGTACGCCGAGTCGAGGTCGACGTACGGTTCGGGGCCCTCGGAGGTCTGGACGATGTGGTAGCCCTCGTCGAGCTCGAAGAAGTCGGAGCGGATGACGAGCAGGTCGTTGGTCGTCTTGACCGGGCGGAACCGGGTGCGCGGGACGAGGATCGCCTGGCTGCCCTCGAACACCTCGATGGCCGCACCCATGGCCGACTCCATCTGGATGACCTCGGGAGAGGTGGCGTCGGCGGGGTCGACGTTCTTGCGGTTGACGATGATGGGCAGGCCGAGGACGCCCTCGCGCGCGGTCATCCGCTCGCGCAGCACCTCGAGGTCGATCCACACGTTGTTCGCGTTGAACGTGCCGTGCCGGTTGATGTCACGGAAGTGCCGCTCCTCGCCCTCGGCGACGGTGGCGGTGTCGCGCAGGACGATGCGCCCGTCGCACTTGCGCACGGCGTGGTGACCGCCCTTGCGGTCGCTCTTCGTGCGCTTGCACACCTCGGCGACGAACGGCAGGCCGCGCTCGACCATCCATGCCGCGACGTCGGGGTCGCACGTGGCCCCGAGGTTGTCGGAGTTGGACAGGAACGCGTAGCGGATCCCCTTGGCGAGGAGCGCGTCGAGGACGCCGGAGGTGACGAGCGAGACGTAGACGTCGCCGTGCCCCGGCGGGCACCACTCGAGCTCGGGGTCGGCCGGCCACCGGACCGGTGTGAGGTCGTCGGGGCGCAGCTTCGGCTCGGCGTTCTGGATGAAGTCCAGGGGCAGGCCGTCGACGGGCAGCGAGTCGTACTTCTCCAGGATGCGCAGCGACTCGTCGTGGGTGCGGAAGCTGTTCATGAGCACGAGCGGCAGCGCGACGTCCCACTGCTCACGCAGCGCGAGGACCTGCTTGGCGATGATGTCGAGGAAGGTCAGGCCGTCCTTGACCTCGAGGGCGGACTTGGCGCCCGTCATGCCCATGCCGGTGCCGAGGCCGCCGTTGAGCTTGATGACGGCGGTCTGCGACAGGGCGTTGCGCGCCTCCTCGTCGGTGACCGAGACCTTGCGCAGCTCGGTGACCTCGGCGAGGGGCTCGATGGAGTCCTCGGGGATGGTGCCCTGCGCGCCGCCCTCGAGCTGTTCGTAGTAGTACTCGAAGACCCTGATGGCCTCGGCACCGAGGCCGCGTCGCTCCATCAGCTCGACCGACGCACGCAGCCCCTGGTCACTCATGGGCATCACCTTACGATGGGCCGCATGTGTGGTTCCCGGGAGCAGCCGAAGTCCACGCTCGGGGGTCGGGCGTGAACGCCCCGGACAAGCGTGAGGTGCGTCACGCCGCACGCGAGCGCCGGCGTGACCTCGTCGCCGGTCTCGACGCCGCCGCCACGGACGCGGCCGGTGCGGCCGTCGCCCGGGCGGTCCTCGCGCTCGTCCCCGAGGGTGGGCGGGTGGCGGTGTACGAGTCGTTGCCGGGAGAGCCCCCCACCGGGCCGCTCGTCGAGGCGCTGCTGGACTCCGGTCACGAGGTGCTCGTACCCGTGGTGCTCGGCGACTACGCGCTGGAGTGGCGTCCGGCCGTGCGCGGTGCGCTCGCCGACGCATCGGTCGTGCGCCGGCTGCGCGGTGCGCCCTCGCAGGCCGAGCGGTCGGCCTGGCTGGGCCAGGACGCGCTGGCGACCTGCCGCGTCGTCCTGACCCCGGGCCTGTCGGTCGACCGGCACGGCACCCGCCTCGGCCAGGGCGGCGGCTGCTACGACCGGGCGCTGCGGCACCGAGCGCCCGGCGCCCTGGTCCTCACGCTCCTGCACGAGGGCGAGGCGAGCGAGGTCGACCTGCCCCGCGAGGCCCACGACGAGCCCGTCGACGGCTGGGTGACGACGAGCGGACGCGTCGTCCTGCTCACCTGAGCCGCACCACGGCACGACGTGGCACGGCACGGAGGCGTCACGGCTGGGGCGTGCCCGGCGGGACGAGCGTCAGCTCGTCGTCGGTGCCGTCGGCCACCGCCGCGTCGGAGAACGGCCACGGGAAGGACTCGTTCGCGGCCCACGCGTCGATCTGGTCGGCGTAGTGGTCCTGGTAGGCGTGGCCGGACTGGCCGGTCGAGTTGACCCACCTCGAGGCGTCGAGGTTCGACAGGTCGACGACCATCCGCATCGAGGGACCCGTCGTGACGCCGTAGCCGGGTTTGGAGGCGTTCCACGAGTTGGCGTTGACGATGGAGTTGCCGCCGCCGAGCCCGATGCCACCGCGGTCGAAGAGGGCGCGCACGGCCTCGGGCACCGAGGGGTCGCCCATCACCGGGTGCTTGAGGTCGAGCTGGTGCAGCCGTCCCCAGCGCCACGTCGAGGGCACCTTGCCCAGCTCCCTGGCGAGGTCGAGGCGGGCCTCCACGAGCGCGCGCTTGAGGATCTCCCCGGAGCCCTCCGTGACCCCCGGCGTCGTCCGGTCGTCCCACCAGTCGTTCTTCGGGTCCTTGAGCAGCTGCTCGACGACGACCATCCAGCGGCTGCCCCCGTCGGGGGCGATGTCCGGCGGCAGCTCGTCGAAGGTGTACTCGAGCAGGTGCTTCCACACCGCGTTGTAGTACGCGGCGGCCGCGGAGTCGCGGGACTTGTCGTCCGGCTGGCTGCCGTCCCAGTCGCGCAGGAGGCGCTGGGCCTGCCCGGTGAAGTCGTCGACCTGCACCGCGAGGAGCCGCTCGACGAGGGCCGGCGCGTACGTGTTGCGGACGTCGCCCTGCACCCGGGCCATGAGCTCGGGCGACACCTTCGTGGCAGCCGCGAGGAGCGTCCGGATGCGCTGGGCCCGGAAGCCGTAGTCCCACTCGCTCGTCAGGAACGGCCGGGTGCTGGCCGTCACGGCCTGGTTGGCCGTGACGATGAAGCCCTCGGGCGGGTCGTACGTCGCCGGGAGGTCCTCGAAGGGCACGTAGCCCTTCCAGTCCCACTGGCTGTCCCAGCCGGGTGCCGGCCAGTACCCGGGTGGGGCGCCGGGCGTCGCGGACCGGCGCACCGGGATGCGCCCGGGCGACTGGTAGCCGATGTGGCCCTCGGTGTCGGCGTAGATGAGGTTCTGCGACGGCACGGTGAACAGGGCCGCCGCCTGGCGGAACTCGTCCCAGCTGCGGGCCTTGTCGAGGGCGAAGATCGCGTCGCCGGTCGTGCCCGGGGTCAGCGCCGTCCAGGCGAGCGAGACCGCGTAGCGGTTGGTCTGCGTGGCGCCGCGCACGGCGAGCCGGTCCCCGGCCTCCTCGATGGAGGGCACGACGTCGGACATGATCGGGCCGTGCACCGTGGCGCGGACGGTGATGGTGACGTCGGCTCCGCCGGCCACCCGGATCGTCTCGTCGCGGGTCCGCACGGGCTCCTGCCTGCCGTCGCGCAGGTAGGTGTCGCCGTTCACCTGCTCGAGGTAGAAGTCGGTGACGTCGGGGCCGAGGTTGGTCATCCCCCAGGCGACCTTGTCGTTGTGGCCGATGACGACACCCGGCACGCCGGAGAAGGAGAAGCCCGACACCCGGAACGGGCAGGTCTGCGACACGGTGCGGCACTGGAGGTTGACCTGCGTCCAGATGCCCGGGATGGACAGGCCGAGGTGCGGGTCGTTGGCCAGCAGCGGTTTGCCGGTCGTCGTCCGCGAGCCCGACACGACCCACGAGTTGGACCCGATGTCCGAGCCGCGGCCGAGGCCGGCCGGCACGGCGTCGAGGGCGGCCAGGGTCGCGTCGACGGCCCGTCTGCCGTCCGGGGCCCGCAGCTGTCGCAGCGCCGCCGGCTCGCCGCTCGCGGCCTGGTCGGTCTCGGACGCCGAGGGCTGCCAGTCACCCGCGGAGAGGATCGGGTGGTTGCGGTCGTACGGGTAGGGCGGGTAGAGCAGCTGGATCTGCTTGAGGGTGCGGTTGCGCGAGAGGCGCGCGCGGGCCAGCTCGTCGTTGTAGTCGCCGCGCAGGTCCCACGCCATCGCCTTGAGCCAGGCCAGCGAGTCGACCGGCGTCCACGGCTCGACGCGGTAGCCGGGGTTGGTGCGCAGCAGGAAGGTGTACTCCAGCGACATCTTCTCCGGCGACTCGGCCTGCTTGATGTAGGCGTTGACGCCATCGGCGTACGCCTGGAGGTACTGACGCGTCTCCGGCGCGAGCTTGGGCAGCTCGGCCTCGGCGACGCGTCGCCACCCCATCGTGCGGATGACCTTGTCGCTCTGCAGGCCGCCCGCGCCCACGAGCTCGGACAGGCGCCCGGCGGTGACGTGGCGTCGCAGGTCCATCTCGAAGAAGCGGTCCTGGGCACTGACGAAGCCCTGTGCCCGGAAGAGGTCCTGGGCGTCGTCGGCGTAGATCGTCGGGACACCGCGGTCGTCGCGCTTGACCGACACCGAGCTGGTCAGGCCCTCGATCTGGAGCGTGCCGGTGGTCTGCGGGAAGGTCTGGCGCACCACTCCGACGGCGAGCACGCCCGCGCCGACGAGGACGAAGACGACGAGTACGGCGACGAGCAGGACGATCCGACGGGCGCGCTTCATCCGTGACACGCGACGAGCCTAGGCCACGGCCCACCGACGCAGCCCGCGGCACGGGGGTGCCCGGGCGGCGGGTGGCGCAATGGTTGGATTGGGCCTGACCGCGAGGAGCACCGGTGACCCGAGCCCCGTCCATCACGTCGTCGACCATGACGCTCGACGACCTCACGGGCGTGCTCCTCGTCGGTTCGCTCGTGCTCCTCGTCGCCGTGGCCGCGGTCCGCCTGTCGGTCCGCTCGGGCCTGCCCTCGCTGCTGCTCTACCTCGGGATCGGCCTGGCCCTCGGCAACGCGGGCGCCGGTATCCAGTTCGACGACGCGTCGATCACCCGGGTGCTCGGCTACGCCGCCCTCGTCCTCATCCTGGCCGAGGGCGGCCTGACGACCTCGTGGGACAACATCCGGCAGGCCGTGGCGCCGGCGTCGGTCCTCGCGACCGTCGGCGTCGTCGTCTCCGTGCTCGTCGTCGCCGTGGCCGCCCACACGATCCTGCCGCTGTCGTGGACGATCTCGCTGCTCGTCGGCGCCATCGTCACCTCGACCGACGCGGCAGCCGTGTTCGCGGTGCTGCGCAACGTGCCGCTGCCGCGACGGCTGTCGGGGATGCTCGAGGCGGAGTCCGGGTTCAACGACGCGCCGGTCGTCATCCTCGTCGTCGCCTTCGCCGCCCAGGGCGTCCCGGGAAGCCACGGCGAGCCGTGGTGGCTGCTCGTGCTCCACGCGGTGCTTGAGCTCCTCGGCGGCGCGGTCGTCGGCATCGCCGTCGGCTGGGTGGGCGGCCAGCTGCTGCGACGCGTCGCGGGCGGCTCCTCGGCCCTGTTCTCCATCGGCGTCGTCGCCCTGACCGTGCTCGCCTACGCCGTGGGCGCCGCGGTGCACGTCAGCGGGTTCCTCGCGGCCTACCTGTCGGCGCTCGTGCTCGGCAACATGGGCCTGCCCAACCGGACGCCGGTGCAGAGCTTCGCCAACGCCCTGGGCTGGATCGCCCAGATCGGCCTGTTCGTCCTCCTCGGCCTGCTCGCCGACCCGACCCGCCTCGACGAGCAGCTGGTCCCGGCGGTCGTCATCGGGCTGGTCCTGCTGCTCGTGGCCCGGCCGCTGTCGGTGTTCCTGTCGACGGTGTGGTTCCGGGTGCCCTGGCGCGAGCAGGCCTTCCTGTCGTGGGCGGGGCTGCGCGGCGCCGTCCCGGTCGTGCTGGCGACCGTGCCGCTGACGGCCGGGACCCCCGACACGGAGTGGATCTTCGACCTCGTCTTCATGCTCGTCGTCGTCTTCACCGTCGTGCAGGGCCCGACGCTGCCCTGGGTGGCCCGCCGGCTCGGGCTCACCGAGGGCGTCCACTCCGTCGACGTGGACCTCGAGTCGACGCCGCTCATCGAGATCGGCGCCGAGGTCGTGAAGGTGTCCGTGGGGAGCGAGTCACGGCTGCACGGCGTGGCCCTCTTCGAGCTGCGCCTGCCCCGGGGCGCCAACGTCACGCTCGTCGTGCGGGGCGGCGAGGGGTTCGTCCCCGAGCCGCACACGACCCTGCGGCACGGCGACCAGTTCCTCGTCGTGGCCACCACGACGGTCCGGCGGCGCACCGTCGAGCGCATCCGGGCGGTCAGCCGCGCCGGTCGCCTCGCGGGCTGGTCGTAGACTGGACGACGGTCTTCCCGTCTCTTTCCGATCACCGAGGTCCTCATGCCCACCTACTCCTATGCGTGCACCGAGTGCGGGCACGCCTTCGACATCCGCCAGTCGTTCACCGAGGACGCCCTGACGGTGTGCCCGGAGTGCGGCCAGCCGCGGCTGCGCAAGGTGATCCACCCGGTCGGCATCGCGTTCAAGGGCTCGGGCTTCTACAAGACCGACTCCCGCGCGTCCAACTCGAGCGGCAAGGGCTCGAAGGCCGCGAGCACCTCGTCGTCGGCCGACTCCTCGGCCGGGGGCTCGAACGGCGGGTCGGACTCCTCCTCGACGGGGTCGTCCTCCCCCGCCGCCTCGTCCTCGTCGTCCTCCTCGTCGTCCTCCTCGTCCTCGTCCTCGACGGCTGCCGCGGGCTCCTCGTCCACATCCTCCTGACGCTGCGGGGCTTCGTCCCCAGGTCCGGGTCGCCCCGGCATCCCGCCGGGACCCCCGCCCTAGGCTCGGGCCATGACGACTGACGCCGCCGGCCACCCCGACGCCGAGCCCACCGCCCTCCTCGCGCCCGGCGCCGTGACCGGCGCTGCGTCCGCCGCGGCGTCCGGGGCCGGAGGCGGCCCGCGTGCCGAGATCGGCGTCATCGGCGGCTCCGGGCTCTACGACTTCCTCGACGAGTACGAGACCGTCGAGGTCGACACCCCGTTCGGCCGCCCGAGCGACCCCCTCGTCGTCGGCGAGGTCGGGGGCCGGTCGGTGGCCTTCGTCGCACGGCACGGCAAGGGCCACCGGTTCCCGCCGCACCGGGTCAACTACCGCGCCAACCTCTGGGCGCTGCGCGAGGTGGGCGCCCGCCAGGTGCTCGCGCCGTGCGCCGTCGGCTCCCTCCGCGCGGACCAGGGGCCGGGGACCGTGGTCGTCCCCGACCAGGTCGTCGACCGCACCTGGGGTCGCGAGCACACGGTGTACGACGTCGAGGGGCCGGTGGTGCACGTCGGTTTCGCCGACCCGTACTGCCCGAACGGGCGTCGGGTCGCCGTCGACGCCGCCGGGCGCGCCGGGTTCGACGTCGAGGCCCAGGGCACGCTCGTCGTCGTCAACGGACCCCGGTTCTCCAGTCGGGCCGAGTCGGTGTGGCACCAGCAGGCCGGCTGGTCGATCGTCGGGATGACGACGATGCCCGAGGCCGCGCTGGCCCGCGAGCTCGCGCTCTGCTTCACGACGATCGCGCTCGTCACCGACGCCGACGCGGGGGTCGAGGGCGGCCCGGCCGTCACCCACGAGGAGGTGCTGCGCGTGTTCGGCACCAACGTCGAGCGGCTCAAGGCCGTGCTCCGGGACGCGATCGGCGGCCTCCCGGCGCACGAGCCGGACGACGTCGCGACGTGCGCCTGCCGCCGCGCCCTCGACGGGCTCGAGCTGCCCTTCCCCCTCCCGTGATGGCCGGGGTGACGACACGGCTCCTCGGGCGCCGGGCGGGCGGTGGCGGACGCGGCGGCCCGGTGGTGCGCGCCGGCCGTGGTGGGCTCGCTGACCGTGCTGGTCGCGGTGTCCGGGGCGACCGCGCCGACCGGGCCGGCCGTCCCGCCCGGGGCGGCACCGCCAACGGACCGCGCCGCCGGGTCGCGCGGCGGCTGCGGTGGCGGCGCGGGCTCGCAGCGCTGCTCGCCGGGGTCGCGGTGTGGGCCGGCGTCGGCGCCCTGTCACCGCGAGCATCGGGGACCGTCGGCCTGCCGACCGTCGTCGCGGTCCGCGACGTCGCCGCGGGTGCGGTGCTCGGCGTCGACGACCTGACCGTCGTGTCGCGTCCACCTGCCGAGCGCCCCGACGGCGCGGCCTCCGACGTCGACGCCGTCCTCGGCGCGACGGCGGCGGGTCCACTCCTCGCCCGCGAGGTCGTCGTCCCGAGCCGGCTCCTCGGCGGCTCGGTCCTGGCGGGCCAGCCGACCGACCACGTCGCGCTCACCGTCCCCGTCCTCGACGCGTCGGGGGCCGGTGCCCGACCCGGTGCCCGGGTCGACCTCTACGCCACCGGTACGGGCGAGCGGGCGGCCTCCGACGTCGTCGTCCTCGCGGTGCGGGAGGCCGGCGAGGCCGGCGCGCTCGGCGCAGCCCACCCGCCGCAGGTCACCCTGTCGCTCGGGCCCGACGACGCCACCCGGGTGGCCCGTGGCCTCAGCGCCCTCGAGGCCGGCCAGAGCTTCGTCGTCGCCATCCGGCAGCCCGGAGCACTCCCCCACTAGGCTCGCAGCCGACGCCCGGTCCCGGCTCGGGGTCCGCTGACTCGAGGGAGGCCTTCATGCTCAAGGGATTCAAAGACTTTCTCCAGCGCGGCAACGTCGTCGACCTCGCCGTCGCCGTGGTCGTCGGTGCGGCCTTCACCGCCGTCATCGACGCGGTCGTCAAGGGGCTCATCACGCCGATCGTCGCCGCGGTCTTCGGCAAGACGGACCTGAGCAAGGTCGGCAACTTCACCGTCAACAACGCCCAGTTCTCCCTCGGTCTCGTCCTCGACGCGGCCTTCCGGTTCCTCTGCGTCGCGGCCGCCGTGTACTTCCTCATCGTGCTGCCGATCAACCGGCTGGCGGCCCTGCGCAAGCGGGGCGTCGAGCCCGAGCCCGAGGCGCCGACGGAGGAGATCATCGTCCTCACCGAGATCCGGGACGCCCTGCGCACCCGCTGACCGGCCGTTCCGCCACCACGTCGGCCGGTACGTGCCACAGGGGCGGAGCTCGCTGCTCCCGCCCCTCGCACGCCCGGAACGCGCGCTCGACGCCCCCGGTGCTGCCGAGATCAGTCCTCGTCGTGGGGCCGGCCGAGTACCGGGCCCCCGTAGGTCTGCGGACGCTCGTAGCCGCCGTAGATCTCGGCGAGCGCCAGCGGCCGCGCCGCCTCGGCGTGCCGGCCGGCGCGCTGCAGCGTGCGGCCGAGCAGCAGGTGCGCGTAGGCATCGGTCGGGCACTCCTCGATGATCCGCTGCAGCGTCTCCTCGGCATGCCGGAACTGCGCCGAGTGGAAGTAGGCGCGGGCGAGCAGCAGACGCAGCTCGGTGGTCGAGTGAGGCGCCCAGTCCGCCTCACCGGTCGTGGCCGGAGCGGTGGCCTGCGCGTCGACCTCGTCGACGAGGTTGGCGAGCGCGGTGGCTGCGGCGAGGTGGTCACCCCGCTCGAAGAGCCCTTGCGCGAAGGAGAGGCGCAGCTGGAAGGGGGTGGTGTTCATGGGCTCACCAACGCCATGGACCGATGGGACATTCCCGTCCTCCCCTCTCGCGTCCTCACTCGTAGTGCGGGGGGCGCTGCTCCTGGAGCCACTGCTCGCGGCTCGCCTCGTCTGCTTGGGAGGTACCCCATCCGAGGTCGGTGTCGTCGCGGCTGCGGCCGCCGACCGGTGACGGCGCGAGGTCCTCGAGGACGTCCTCCGCCGCGGTCTCCGCCGTCCCACGACGGAAGACGCGGCGTCGCTTGCGCCGCCGTGGCTCGCCGTCGCCCGGGTCGGGGGCACCGGCTGCACCGGCACCGTCGCCTGCACCAGCACCCCCCGACGTGGTCGGCGCCTCCGGTTCGGCCGCATCCGGAGCCGACGCCGTCTGCGCCGCGGTGCCGGCTGCCTCCCGTTCGGGTCGGGTGGCCGGCTCGGCCGCCGTCCCGGAGGGGCGTGTCTCGCGGGCGATCGCGACGATCCGGGAGATCTCGCGGGCGGGGTCACGGAACACGTCCGTGCTCCAGACCCGCTCGTGGATCCAGCCGAGCCGGGCCAGCTGCTCGGGGCGCAGCCGGTCCCGGTCGCGGGTGCTGCGCAGCGCGGCGTACCGGTCACCGTCGGTCTCCACGGCGATGAGGCCACGCCCCCGGTGGTAGGGGTCCTCGACGGCGAGGTCGATGCGCTGGCGCGCCGAGCCGTAGTCCTCGTGGACGGTGAGGCCCTCGCGGCGCAGCCGCTCGGCGAGGTCGCGTCGCAGCGGGTCGCCGGTCGGTGGGTTGGCGGCGAACAGCGTGCCGTCGTCGCTGCGCCGGCCGCCGGTCTCGGCATAGGCGAGGAAGTCACGGAGCATGACGGCGCCGCGGGACTTGAGCCGCTCCGGGTCGAGGTCGGACGCGCGCAGCGCCGACACGACCGTCATCCGCTGGCGGGCCCGGGTGATGGCCACGTTGAGCCGCCGCTCCCCACCCTCCATGTTGAGCGGTCCGAAACGGTGCAGCACCCGCCCGTGCGGGGTCTTGCCGTAGCCGATGGACAGGATGATCGCGTCGCGCTCGTCACCCTGGACACGCTCGAGGTTCTTGACGAAGAAGCGCTCCGGCCGGTCGGTGTCGAAGAAGTCGGCGACGTCGGGCGCGCGGCGCAACGCGGCCGTGACGGCGTCGTCGAGGCGGTCGGCGTGCTTGATGCCGAGGGCGATGACGCCGAGCGACTCCGTGGGCCGGGTGCGCGCGTGCTCGAGGACGAGCTCGACGACGCGGGCGACCTCGGCCTCGGTCGTCTCGATGGCATCGACGCCGGGCTGGAGGGTGGCCTGCCCGTCGACCGGCTCGAAGGTCACGGCGGAGTCGATCGAGGTGCCGGGGAACGTCGTCAGCCCGCCGTCGTAGACGGCCCGGTTCGCGAAGGCGATGAGGCGCTCGTCGCGGCTGCGGTAGTGCCAGGTGAGGCTGCGCGTCGGCAGCGTCGCCGCGAGGACGTCGAGCACCGACTCGAAGCCCTCGGTCAGCGTCTCGTCGGCCTCGGCCGGTGCGGAGTCGTCGTCGGAGACGACGGTGAAGAAGTTCGTCGGGGGCAGCTGCCTCTCGTCGCCCGCGACGACGACCTGGCGCGCCCGGCTGATCGCCGAGATCGCCTGGGCCGGCTGCACCTGCGAGGCCTCGTCGAAGACGACGACGTCGAACCACTTGCCGGGCGGGAGCGTCGAGGCGACAACGAGGGGGCTCATCGCCCAGCAGGGCTTGATCGCCGTCAGCGCGGCGGAGGCCTGCGGCACGAGGTCGCGAAGTGGCTTGTGCCGCCGGGCCTTCCCGGCCTCCGCGCGGACGAGGGCCTCCTGCGCGGGGTGGTCGCCGAGGACCTCACGGACGTTGCGGGCGACGGCGTCGCGGACGCGGGCGACCGTGGCCTCCCGGTGGGCGCGGTCGGCCTCGACGTACTCGGCGACGTCGCGTCGCAGCCCCGCACCGTCGTGCGCGCCGTACGCGGGGTCGCGCACGGTGATCTCCTGCGCCACCGAGGCCCACCAGACGTGGTCGACCTCGGCGGTGACCTGCTCGGTGGCGACGCCGCGGCGGGCGAGGTCGTCGACGAGCGGGCCCAGCCCGGCCGAGCGCATCTCGTCGAGGATGCTCGTCACCTGGGGCAGCACCGCGACTCGGTCCGGGCGTGCGGCGAGGGCGGCGAGCCGGTCGCGCAGCGCGTCGAGCGGCAGGTCGGTGAGCGGCGGCTGGTCCTCGCGCTGCGGCAGCCGCGCGTCGAGCCAGTCGAGGTCGCCCTTGACCTCGGCGAGCAGCGCGAGGCCCTCGTCGAGTCGTGGGGAGATCTCGGGGCGACCGCCGCCACCGACGAGGGCGTACCAGTGCTCGCGCTGCTCGGACGCGGCCACGAGCCGGTCGTGCAGGTCGGCCGGCGGGCGGCCGGGCCGCAGCAGGCGCCGGGTCTGCCGGCGGATGCGCCAGCGGTCGAGCCAGCCCATCTCGACGTCGCGCGTCTCGCGCCAGTCGCGGGTGGCGGTGGCGGCGATGTGCTCGCGCAGCGGTGTGTCGAAGACCTCGGGCCGGAACACCTCGAGGGTCTCGCGGACCCGGGACATCGTCGCGAACGCCGAGGCCCAGACGTTGATCGACTCGGCGGCCGGCACCTGCGACTCGGCGAGGATGCCGTTGAGGCGGTTGCCGGTGTCGTCGAGGCCGGTCGTGCTGTACCGCGTCGTGATCTCGAGGGCGCGCGACGCGTCGTCCGCGCTGAGGATGCGGGCACCGAACCACGGGTCGTCGCCGTCGCGGACCCACGCGCCGAGTCCGGCGGCGTCGCGCAGCCGACGGCCGAGCTCGACGGCCCGGGCCCGGCTGGTCGCCGACAGGTCGCGGCCGGCGACCCGGACCCGGGAGGTGGGTGGCGGCCTGCGCATGCCGAGCTCGATGAGCGCCTGCTCGGCGTCGTGCGCGCTGACGCCCCACGGCTCGCGCACCTCGTGAAGGGCGCGGACGTGGCGCTGGAGGCGTGCCCGGCGGTCCCGCAGCTCGGCGCCGGTGCCGTCACTGGGGCTGTCGGTGTGCTCGAGGGCGGCGTCGAGGCTGCGGCCGAACTGCAGCGCCGTGGCGCGCTTGTTCGTCGGGCCGTCGTAGGCGTCGAGGACGAGGTCGCCCAGACCGAGACGGTCCAGGCGGGTGAGGACGGCGTCGATGGCGGCGCGCTTCTCGGCGACGAACAGCGTCGACTTGCCCTCGGCGGCCAGCGCCGCGATGAGGTTGGCGATGGTCTGCGACTTGCCGGTGCCGGGAGGCCCCTTGACGACGAGGTGCGCTCCGGCACGGACCGCGTCGATCGCGGCGTGCTGGGAGGAGTCGGCGTCGAGGACGAGGTACTCGTGCTCGGGGTCGGGGTCGGGGTCGCTGTCGGGCACGCGCAGCCGCACCGCCGCCAGGGCCGACTCGTCGCCCGCGAGCGCGGCCACGACATCGTGGTCGGCGAGCGACCCGCCCTGCAGCGCGAGGTCGGCGACCATGGGCAGCTTGGCGTAGGAGAAGGTGCCGAGCACGATCCGGGGCGCGATGTCGATGTCCGAGACGTGGGCGCACTGCTCGAGCAGCGCCGCGAACACGGGGTGGGCATCGAACCCGGAGGGGCCGGCGGCGAGGTCGGCCAGCGCGTCGCCGTCGACCTCGATCCCCTGTTCGGAGCGCAGGTACTCGCGCAGCACGGGGTTGAACTCCACCTCGGGGCCCAGGTCGATCTCGAAGTCGTCCTGCGCGGCGCCGGTGGGCCGCAGCACGCAGGCACGCAGCAGCACGGGCGCGGCCGGCGGCCGTGCGGCCCGCGGCACGGACCACGTCGCCATCCCGATGGCGACGAACCCGGCGGCGATGCCGCGCTCCTCGCGCAGCTCGAGCGCCTTGGCGCGGATGGCGCGGGCGCGACGGCGGGCCTCGTCGAGGGCCGCAGGCTCGCGGAACAGGTCGGACAGGCGCGTACGACGGCCCGCGAGCAGCATCGAGACCCCGCCGGGGTGCGCGGTGGTGAGGTCGAGCGTGCCGGAGGGGAGGTCGCGGTACCACAGCAGGGTGTTGCGGCCACCGAGGTCGACGAGGGCGCGCTGCCACGTGCGCACCGCCCCCGCGACGCGGTCGGCGCGGGGGTCGCCCGAGGTCGACTCGGCCGGGAGGGCAGGGTCGTGCCTGAGCGCTTCGGTCATTCCTGCAGGCTAACGAATCGGCAACCCACCGCCGGGGACCGACGCCTGTGCGTCGGCTGGGTGCCGCGTCCGGCGTCGGCGGCCGTCGATGCCAGCCCTCGGACGCGTCCGGAGGCGTGCGGACGCCTGCGGTGGGCTCCGGAGCGGACGCGACACGGCGGAGGGCATCGGCTCAGGCGCAGCTCAGGTGCAGTCGATGGTCGGCGCGGTGGGCAGGCGCCGGAAGGTCTCGTGGTGCCCGACGTCGTCGGAGAAGAGTGCGGTGTCGTCGCTGAGCACCACCCGGCCGGCGTGGTACGGGTTGCCCCACCCGGGCGGCGGGTTGCCTCGACCGTCGTCGAGCGGGCCGCCGTCGCGCTCGAACCAGTCGCCGTCGACGACGAGGTAACGCACACCGCAGTGCGTCTCCAGCAGGACGTCGATGGTCGCCGTAGTCGTGCCCATGGTGGTCGAGGGGTCCGGCACCGGGACACCGGACGAGCAGGCGGCCAGCGTGGGGCCGGGGAGGGCGAGCGTGAGCCAGCACGCGCCGGCGCACAGCAGCGCGCGCGTCCCTCCCATGGCTGGCCCTTCGTCGGCGAGTCGTCCGGTCAGTCGGTCTGTCGGTCCCGCCCGGCCAGTATCCCGCGGCGACGTCCGGCCGCGGCACCGACCGCGTCGACGGCTCGCTGCACTCCGCGGGTGTCAACCAGGGACGCGCCGAACCGCTGGCCCGCACCGGCGACTCCCCCGCACACGTCGGCCGGTGACGGGTGCGGGGGCGTCCGGTCGCGCACTCGACTGGGGCAGGATGCCCAGCGCGACGGCCGCACCGGCCGTTCGCGCAGGGGGAGGCGTCAGCGGAACGAGCTCGGGAAGGCTCCGATGATGCCGCCGCTCAGCATGTCGGCCATCTGGAGGATGTGCGCGTGCACCGCCTCGTAGTCGGTCACGCCGGCGCTGTAGCTGCCGGCCAGCTCGTGGGCCGCCTCGGACAGGGTCTGGTCGAGGTGGACCCGCATGTCGTCGCGCATCATGGCCTGGGGCCAGAACCGCGGGTTGGCCTGCGCCAGGAAGTCGGCGATGTCGTCCGCGTTCGCGTACCAGCGGTTCTTGGCGTCAGTGAACGCGGTGGTGTCGCCGGCCTTCGCCGCCTTCAGGACCTCGACGGCGATGGTGATGTGGTCGTGGAGCAGCGCCGTCAGCCGTTGGCCCGCCGCCTCTCCGTAGAAGGGCACGATCGCGTCGCCGATGTCGGTCTGGTTCTGTAACAGCCGATCGGCGGTCGCCGGGAAGCCGGCGGAGCCGTCCGCGAACGTCACGATCGCGAGCCGGGTCCAGGTGACGTGGTCCTCCCACAGCTTGCGCATCTGGTCGTGGAACGCCTGCTGCGCCACGGTTCTCGGCGCCACCTCGTGGGTGTGGGCGAGGGTGACCGGCTGGGCGTCGGCGCTGCCACGAGGAAGCGTCCAGGTGAGGAAGGCGCTGGCGAGGGCGACGGCAAGGAGGGAGAACAGGAAGCCGCGGCGTCTGGACGGCGCGGGCGACTCGGCCGCGAGGGCGGAGGAGGACGAGGGGCGTTCGGTGGCCATGCGTGGTCCTTCCCGATGCTGATGGTCGATGGTGAACGGGAGGGTTCGCCGCCCCGAAACGGGAGGCGTCATCCGGACGGGAACCGGCAGGCGAGGCTCTGTGAGCAGTTCGTGTCGATGCGGTGACGGATGCTTACCGCGTGGCGCCACCCGCCCGGCGAGGCCCGCCCGGCGAGGCCGGGCCGGCGCGTTCGCGGCCGGTTCAGCGAGGCGGTAACCGGGGCGTCGCTCCGCATGGGAGCAGGCTGGAGGACCAACGTGCCGATCCCTCCCTTAAGGGACCCCACCTGCGAATGTCCTGTCAGTCCAGCCGGTTCGACGGTGCGCCCGACGACGTCGGCCTAACGTGGCACGCAGCCTGCGGCTCGGGGGCCCAGCACAGGCCCGGAAGACCGGCTCCGATGCCGGCCGTTCTGCGGAAGGACCGCTCATGATCGGACACGGGCTCACCAGGCGTCATGCCACGGCGACCCTCGTCGCGCTGGGTCTCGCCGGCGCCTCAACCATGCTCGGCGCGACCTCGGCGCGCGCGGCCAGCGACTACAACGGGGCCGTCTACCAGGTGGAGATCTCGCTCAACTGCACGAAACCGGGCGCACCGTGCCAGAACATCTTCGGCCTGGGCGGCATCTGGGGATGGATCGCGCTCATGCCCGGCGACGCCACGAACACGTGGGGCATCGGCAACGCGCAGATCGCGGAATGCGGCCACGCGGGCGCCGGTGGTGGCGGAGCGGGCGCCGGGCACGAGGACTACGACCCGGCCTGGCGGGTCATCGTGTCGTCGACGCCGCCGTCGCCGACGACACCCAAGGACCCGAACAACAGGTACATCGTCATCGACGGGTCCCCGGACGGTCAGGTGTCCCCCTTCATCGTCCCGGCGACGTACGGCCACTACTCGGTGAGCTTCATGGGTGCCTTCGGGCAGGAACAGATCGCTCCGTGACAGACGTCCCTGACCTCGGCGGTGACCGGCGGCAGGGATAGGGGGAGGGGCGGGACCGCAGGCCACCGCGACGTGGCGTGCGGTCCCTGCCGTCCGAGTTCGGCGAGCTCCGGGACTGCCGCGGCGTGCGAGGAGAACAAGCACCCGAACTCGTGCTGGCCACGTCGTGCAGTGCTTCGATGGGTCATGGCTAACGCCCGACGGCGCGTTGGTCGTGGCGGGGCGGTCACCCATGGCCGAGCTGGAGGGGGTGCTTCTGCCGCTGGGTCTGCTGCTTGCCCTGGCCGCCGGGGTCTTCGTCTACACGGCGGCCATCGTTCTGCGACGTGCACCGGACGAGCGTCGCGGTCCCTCGCTCGTGCTCAGCACCGTCGAGCTCCTCGTCGGGGCTGCCCTGGCGGCGGGGGTCATGAACGGGCGGGCGGGCAGTCCTGCCGACTACCCGGGCCCGCCTCCGAACGCCCACGGGCCCGTCGTCGAGTGGAGTGATCCGATCCTTGTGCCGTCGGTCCTGCTCGTGTTTCTCGGCCTCGCCGGTCTGGGTCTCGAGGTCGCGTCCCGGCGCGCGGCCAGACCATGAAAGGCGTGCTGGGTCCACCGGCGTGCCCGGCGCCCTCGTGTGCGGGGCCGCGGCGGCGGTCCAGTAGCCTGTCCCCGTTGGTCGGCCCGACGGGCCTCGTTACAGCGAGGGTTACAGCGACCCTTTCAGCGAGGTTTCCAGCGAGGGTCTCAGCCATCCCCCGCCCTCGTAGCTCAGGGGATAGAGCACCGCTCTCCTAAAGCGGGTGTCGCAGGTTCGAATCCTGCCGGGGGCACCACACGTTTCCGCAGGTCAGGGCGTGTCTGCGGCACCTCCATCCGCGGACGTTGGGAACACCGATCCGGGCTGGGTGCCCGTGGGGTGCCCGAAGCCTTGGCGGGGTAAACCTAGGCGTGCGACAACGCGCCGACGAAAGACGTGACCCTCTGCAGCGACGGCAACAGGGCGGCCTGGTAGGCGTGATACACGTCCGGACGGCCGGACCAGACCGTCCTGGCAGGACGATTCTCCGGGTCGAGCTCGTGTTGCCATGACCCGCTGTTGGGGTCGATGAAGAGCCCCTTCGCGTGGTCCCACCACGTGTAGTACAGGGCGAGATGCTCGGAGGTCCCGAGCGCCTCGTACAGCGCCCACGCCGCCGCGATCGCCTCGGTGACAACCCAGTGCAGCCGGTCGCGGACGACCGGTACCCCCGCGTAGTCCGTCGTGTAGACGAAGCCGTCCCGGCCATCCACTTTCCACCCCTCGAGCACCGCGCGGTCGAAGAGCGCCACGGCATCGCTGAGCATCCACGCGGGCGCGCCACCGCCGAGGGCGGTTCGAACCTGCAGAGTCAGCCTCGACCATTCGAAGAGGTGCCCGATGGTCACGCCGTAGGGGCGGAACGGGTGGGCCGGTGAGTCGATGTTGTAGTCCCACACCGGGCTCCAGGTCTCGGTGAAGTGTTCAGGCAGGCGGAAAGCGGACTTGGCGGCGAACCCATGCACAACTGCCTCGACGATCGCGGCAGCGTAGGCGACCCACGTGGAATCCCCGGTGATGTCCGCGGCAGCCAGGAGCGCCTCAACCGTGTGCATGTTGGCGTTGACGCCCCGGTAGGGTTCCAGCTCGCTCCAGTCGCGGTTCCAGACGTCGACCGCTAGACCGTCCCTGGGGCGCCAGAACCGCTGGTCGAAAACCTGAAGCGCCTCCTCGAGCAACGCTCGGCCTCGAGGATGTCCGCTCGCTGTCGCGCCGGCGGCGGCCAGGATCACGAAGGCGTGCTCATAGGCTCGCTTGTCCGTGTTCGCAGCGCCGGCCCCGTCGACTGCCGCGAACCACCCCCCGCACTCGTGGTCCTTCAGCGTCGACTCGAAGGCTTTGACGCCATGGTCCACCGCGGTCGCGGCCCGCGAATCTCCCTCGAGTGCCCCCAACGCTGCGACGTGGGTCATCCGGGCAGTGATCCACAGCTCGACTCCCTTGTCCGCGAACAGGCCGCCGGCCCCGTCGAGCCAGCCGAAGCCGCCGGCCGGATGCATGGCTGACAGGGCGAGCTCCAACAGCTGGTGGCGGTGCTCCGTGAGCCAGAGCAGGTGCTCGACGGTGGGCTCGGTCTGGGCGACGGTCATCGTCAGGCCCCTTTTCGTGAGATGCCGGTGGTGTCGGCGCTGGCTCGGCCCGCAAGGCGCATCCCGGCCTGTCGAAGCCACCGAGCGGGGTCGGCCATGGCGTCCTGGGCCGACCCGGCGAGCTCTTCCAGGACGATGAGCTCGGCGACACGCGATGTGGCCTCGGGTGCGGCTTGACCGACGACGGCCCAGAGCAGCGTCGCCGTCCCGGCGGCAAGTGACACGCGGCCGACCACCTTGCCGTTGAAGCTTTGGGCGTCCAGGCGCCCTTCTCCGGTGATCACCAGGTCGGCGCGCGCCGCCTGCTCGTCCAGAGAGGTGAGCCGCGCGATGGCCTCCGAGCCCTTGACCAGGCGACCGCCCCAAAGCGTGGCCAAGCCGAACGCCGTACCGCCGGCCGCGCCGCTGCCTGGCGCGTCGCCGTGGTTGCCGACCACAGCACTCAGCGTCCGCAGTCCGCGCTCGAGCAGCTGGACCTCCTCCGGGCCTGCGCCCTTCTGCGGGCCGAAGGATGCGGCCGCGCCGGCCGGTCCAAGAAGTGGCGCGTCGACGTCCACGAGGACCTCGACCCCGCCAGGCGGCGGGGGAACCAACCGCGAGAGGTCCATGCCGGTCAGGTCGACCAGGTGTGACCCCCCGAGCGGCAGGCGAAGGTGACCAGGTCCCAGAAAGCGAGAACCGAGAGCAGTGAGGGCACCGGCGCCGCCGTCGGTGCTCGCCGATCCGCCCAGTGCCGCGACGACCCGCTTCACCTGCGGGCACGTGGCCGCCGCGAGCAGCTGTTGCCCGAACGCGAACGTGTGAGCTCCGAGCGGGTCGGGTTGAGGCAGCAGCGGAAGTCCGGATGTCACGGCGAGCTCCACGACCGCCGTCCCGTCCGGCAGAAGCAGCCAGGGCGCCATCGCGGGGCCTGCCGGGCCGAGCACCCGCGTCATGAGGCGTCGCGCGCCAGGCGTGCTCGCCTCGATGACATCCAGAGTTCCCTCGCCGCCATCGGCCATCGGAAGGCAGCAGAGCTCGTCCGACGGACGGATCGCGGCCCAGCCTCCAGCGATGGCCTCGGCCGCGTCCCTGGCGCTGATGCTCCCCTTGTACGAGTCAGGAGCGATGACGACACGCATCGTCAGGCCACCACCACGTCGAGGTACCTGCGCTTCATCGTCTCCAGGACTGCATCGGGGTCGGTCGCCCAGACCTCGGCGTTGAAGATCTCGACCTCGATGTCGCCGGTGTATCCGGCAGCCGTCACCAGCTCGTAGTGGTGGCGGAAGTCGATGTGCCCGTCTCCCATCATCCCACGCGACAGCAGCGAGTCGGCAGGCAGCGGGGTGATCCAGTCGCACACCTGGAAGCTGGCGATGCGGTTCGCGCGACCGGCTCGGGCGACCTGCTGCTCGAGCTGGGGGTCCCACCAGACGTGGAAGGAGTCGACGACGACGCCGACGTTCTCGGCCGGGTAGGGCTCGGCGATGTCGAGCGCCTCGCCGAGGGTGGCCAGCACCCCACGGTCGGCGGTGAAGATCGGGTGCATCGGCTCGAGCGCGAGGCGCACACCATGCTTGGCCGCGACCGGCACGAGCCGCTCGATGCCCTGGCTGACGCGAGCTCGCGCGGCTGGCAGGTCACGGGAGCCGTCCGGCAGGCCACCGACGACCATGACGAGGCAGTCAGCCTCCAGCGACGCCGCCTCCTCGATCGCGCGGACGTTGTCCGCCACGGCTGCCTCGAACGCGTCGTCATCGACCGCGGTGAGGAAGCCCCCGCGGCACAGCGAGGACACGCGCAGCCCGGCGGCTTCGATGAGCGCCTTGGCCCGGTCCAGGCCGATGTCGGCCACCGGCTCACGCCACACCCCGATGGCCTGCAGCCCTGCCCGGACACACCCGTCCACTGCCTCGGGCAGCGACCAGGAGTTCGTCGTCTTCTGGTTGAGCGAGAGCCGCTCCAGCCCGGCACTCACCGGCACAGTCCTGCCACGGCGAGCAGTGTCCGCATGCGCTCCGCCGCCAGGTCGGGGTCCGGCAGCAGGCCGGCGGCGTCGGCGAGCCGGACCGTGTCGGCCAGGTGCACGATGCTGCGTGCGCTCTGCAGGCCGCCGACCATGGTGAATCCCGGCTGGTGCCCGCTGAGCCAGGCAAGGAAGGCGATGCCGGTCTTGTAGTAGTACGTCGGGGCTGCGAACACGTGCCGCGCCAACGGCAGGGTCGGTGCGAAGGCAGCGTCATAGGCGGCCAGGTCACCGGCGTCGAGCGCGGCCAGCGCGGCTCCAGCGGCCGGCGCGATGGCGGCGAAGATGCCCAGCAGCGCGTCCGAGTGGTGGGTGCCGTCCCCCTTGATCAGCTCGGGGTAGTTGAAGTCGTCTCCGGTGTAGAGCCGCACACCCGCCGGCAGCGCGGCGCGCAGCCCCTTCTCGTGCTCGGCGCTCAGCAGCGACACCTTGACACCGTCGATCCGGTCGGCGTGATCGGCGATGACGGACAGGAAGTTCTTCGTGGCGACCTCGACGTCGTCGCTGCCCCAGTACCCGGCCAGGGCCGGGTCGAACGCGGGCCCGAGCCAGTGCAGGATGACGGGCCGCTCGGACTGGGTCAGCAACCGGTCGTAGATCCGGGCGTAGTCCTCGAACCCATTGGCCAGCCGCGCCAGCTGCCGGCTGGCCATGATGATCGCCTGCGAACCGGTCGACTCGACGAACGCGAGCTGCTCCTCATAGCCGGCCAGGACCTGCTCGAGGCTGGAGACGTCAGAGGCCAGGTGGTCGGTCCCGGCGCCGGACGCGATGCGCGCACCCTCGGCCTCGGCCTGGGCCGCCGAAAGGCGGATCAGCTCGCGGGTGGTGCGCCAGTCCAAACCCATGCCGCGCTGAGCGGTGTCCATCGCCTCTGCGACCCCGAGGCCATGGGCGAACAAGTACCGGCGGAAGCCGAGGGTCGATTCCCAGTCGAGAACCGCCGGCGCTCCGGGAACGTTCTCGCCGAGCGGACTGGCGACAACATGGGCCGCGCCGAACGCGATGCGGGTGCGGGGCGGCGCGTCCGGGGACGTCCACGCGGTGGGCTCGCGCAGCTGCAGCCGCTGCCAGCTGCCGTCGCTTCGAGGCAGGTCCAGGACGGTCATGCCGACAGCTCGCCGAGCTCGATCCGCCGACCCTGCGCCGAGGACTCCAGCCCGGCCTCGGCCAGTCGGACACCGCGCGCGCCTGCGAGGAAGTCGTAGGGGTGCTCGCCCTCACCGAGGACGTACCGCAGGAACTGCTCCCATTGGGCCTTGAACCCGTTGTCGAAGACCTCGTTGTCCGGCACCGGGTGCCACTGCTGCCGGAACGGGGTCGACTCGACCAGGTCGGGGTTCCAGACCGGCTTCGGCGTCTCGGCTCGGTGCTGGGCGACGCAGTTGTGCAGTCCCGCGACCGCGCTGCCTTCGGTGCCGTCGACGTGGAACTCGACGAGCTCGTCGCGATGCACCCGCGTGGCCCACGAGGAGTTGATCTGGGCGATGACACCGCCCTCGAGCTCGAAGATGCCGTACGCGGCGTCGTCGGCGGTCGCGGTGTACGGCTGGTTCCGCTCGTCCCACCTCTGCGGGATGTGCGTGACGGACTTGGCCGTGACCGCCTCGACCCGGCCGAAGAGGTTCTCCAGCACGTAGTTCCAGTGACAGAACATGTCCGTGGTCATGCCGCCGCCGTCCTCGGAGCGGTAGTTCCAGCTTGGACGCTGCGCGTGCTGCCAGTCCCCCTCGAACACCCAGTAGCCGAACTCCCCACGGACCGACAGGATGCGGCCGAAGAAGCCGCCGTCGATGAGCCGCTTGAGCTTGAGCAGCCCCGGCAGGTAGAGCTTGTCGTGCACGACGCCGTTCTTGACACCGGCCTCCGCGGCAGCGCGCGCCAACCGCAGAGAGCCCTGGAGCGACTCCGAGATCGGCTTCTCCGTGTAGATGTGCTTGCCTGCGGTGATCGCCTTGAGGATCGCTTCCTCACGCACGGACGTCAGCTGGGCGTCGAAGTAGATCTCGTCCTCGGGGTTGGCCAGCGCGGCGTCGAGGTCGGTGGTGTACCGGTCCACGCCGTGTCGCTCGGCGATCTCCTTGACCTTCTCCGGGTTGCGCCCGACCAGGATCGGCTCGACCTGCACCCGTGAGCCGTCGGCCAGCTCGACGCCACCCTGGTCACGGATGGCCAGGATCGAGCGCACGAGGTGCTGCCGGTAGCCCATGCGGCCGGTGACGCCGTTCATGATGATGCCGATGGAGTTGGATGTCATGTCCCGTCCTCAACACGTAGCGGAAAGCGCTTGCCATCAACGGTATCACCTCTCAACATGAAGCGGTAAGCGTTTCCCGCACGCGTGCGACCAGCCGTCGCTCACGATGGAGTCCGGGCGAGCGGTGGTGCGGAAAGCGGTTGCCTGCCATACTCACGCCAGAGTGGTTCGTGGTCCCCGAAGGAGTCAGCAGTGCTGGATGCGGTCCCAGATCGCCACCTCGGGTTGTGCTCGGTGACCTTGCGGAAGCTGTCCGTGGAGCGCGTGGTCGAGGTGGCAACACGTGCGGGGCTGGGCTGCATCGAGTGGGGCGCCGACGTGCACGCGCCACCTGGTGACCTCCCCCGGCTGGACGAGGTTCGCCGGCGCACCGAGGACGCCGGCCTGCGCGTGGCCTCCTACGGCTCGTACTGGCGTGCGGGGGTCGATGACATCCGGCAGGTCCGACGTGCCATCGAGGCGACGCAGAGACTCGGCGCCCACCGTGTCCGCATCTGGGCCGGTGCGGTGGGATCGGCGCACACCGATCCCCCGACGCGCCAGCGCGTCGTCACGGCGACCCGGGAAGCGGCCGAGATCGCTGCGGGACACGGGGTCTCACTGTCGTTCGAGTTCCACGCCGACACACTGACGGACAACGCCCAGAGCACGCTGGATCTCCTCCGGGAGGTGGACCATCCCGCCGTCTCCACGTACTGGCAGCCCCCCAACGACGTCCCCGACGCTGCCGCCGTCCGGACGCTGACCCAGGTGATCGACGCGGTCAGCGCCGTTCACGTGTTCTCGTGGTGGCCGGCAACCCACCGCCTGCCCCTGCTGGGTCGCCGCGACCTGTGGCGTGCAGCCCTCGACGTCCTGGCGACACGGAAGCCGGTGGACCTCCTGCTGGAGTTCGTCGTCGACGACAACCCAGACCTCGTGGCCCAGGAGGCTCAGGCACTGCGTGCCCTCACGGACGGGAGCACCCCATGACCGAGACGCGCTCAGCGGCACTGGCCATGGCCGCCGATCTTCCACATCGGCTCCTCACCCCTGCCGCCGCGGCCCGCCTGAGATCCGTCTACGACGTGGACACGGCTCGGACGATCCGTGACTTCTCGAACGAGGAAGAGGCCGCCCTCGCCGGCGTGGAGGTCCTCATCACCGGGTGGGGCTGCCCTCGCATCGACGCCGAGGTGCTCGAGAGGCTCCCGAACCTCAAGGGGGTCCTGCACGCCGCAGGGTCCGTGCGCGGCCACCTCGACCCGGCCGTCTGGGCCCGAGGCATCGCGGTCACCTCGGCCGCGCAGGTGAACGCGCTGCCGGTGGCCGAGTACACCTTGGCCATGATCCTGCTGAGCGCCAAGGAGGTCTTCCGCGCCCAGCAGCTCTACCGCCCCGGTGGCCGTGTCGACACCCTCGAGGAATTCAAGGAAGCCGGCTGCTACGGCCGACGCGTGGGGCTGGTGGGCGCCTCGAGCATCGGGCGTCGCGTGCTCGAGCTCCTGGCCCCGTTCGACCTGGAGATCTGGCTGCACGACCCCTACGTGAGCGACCCGGAGGCCGCCCGGCTCGGCGTCCGGCTCGCCGGCCTCGACGAGCTGCTGAGCTCGTGCAGCGTGATCAGCCTCCACGCTCCCCTGCTCGACTCGACCCGGCACATGATCGACGCGAGGCGCGTCGGCCTCATCCGGCAGGGCGCCACGCTCATCAACACGGCACGCGGAGGCCTGGTGGACCACGACTCCCTCGTGACGGCGCTGGTCTCCGGCCGCTTCCGCGCCGTCCTGGACACGACCGACCCCGAGGAGCCACTCCCCCACGGCTCGCCGCTGCTCCACCTGGACAACGTCGTCGCCACCCCGCACGTCGCGGGCGCGCTCGGCAACGAGCTGTTTCGCCTGGGGGATCACGCCGTCGACAACGCGGTCCGTCTCGCAGAGGGCCGCGAGCTCGTCGGCGCGGTCACCGCCACGCAGCTGCAGACGATGGCCTGACCGGCCTGTCCGGTCGGACCCGGCTGACGGCCCTAGCCCATCCGTCGGGGCGGGGTGCTCTCGCGGATGAGGACCTGGCCGCGAATTCGGCGGGTGCGGTGCGGCTCCCCCCTGCGGCCGTCGTGACGAGCTCGAGCGCGGTCTCGCCCATACGCTCCAGCGGCAGGCGAACCGTGGTCAGCTTCGGATGCACGTCTCGAAGGGTCGCGATGTCATCGAAGCCGGCAAGGGCCAGGTCCTCGGGCAGGCGCAGTCCTGCGTCCCGGCAGGCGGCCATGGCCCCGACGGCCATGACGTCGTTGACGGCCACGACGCAGTCGAGCCCCTCCCCGGACGTCAGGAGATCACGCATCGCATCGTGCCCGCCGTCGCGCGTGAACGCACCCTCGAGGACCACCGGCGCGGACAGTCCCGCTGCCGCGAGGCCGTCGCGGATGCCTTGGACGCGGTCGCGGGCGGTCAGCAACCGCGTCGGCCCTCCCAGGACCGCGAACCGCTGGTAGCCGAGTGACGCCAGCTGCTGGGCCAGCGCCTTGGCCCCGCTGCGGTTCTCGACGACGACGGTGTCCAGCGGGAGCTTCTGCTGGCTGATGACCACGACGCGACCCCCGGCGCGCTCGAAGGCTTCGCACTCCTCTCGCAACCGAGCCAGCAGGTCGGGATCGTCGACGCGGCTGCCGGCCAGGATCACGGCCCGGCTCCGCTGTCCCCGCAGCACCTGGACGTAGTCGAGCTCCCGCTCCGGACGCCGCATCGTGCTACCGAGCGTCACGAGCAGGTGCTGGTCCTCCGCGGCGCGCATGACCCCCGCGGCGATGGCGGCGAAGTAGGGGTCCGAGATGTCGTGGACGATGAGCCCGACCACATTGGTCCTGCCCCGCGCCATCGCCTGCGCAGGTCCGTTGGCCGCATAGTTCAGCTTCGCCGCGGCGGCGAGGACGCGCTCCTTGAGGTCCTGCCGAACCTTGCGGGTGCTGCCGTTGAAGGCGCGTGAGGCGGTCGCGAGGGACACACCGGCCTCGTTGGCGACGTCTTGAAGCGTTACCGGCCCCGGCGACATGGCATTCACGGCAGATCCTTCGTCGAGTTGGCGGGCAGGCCACGGGAAGCGCCTTCCGAGATGCTAGCGCGCTCCGGTCAGCCCTTGAGGCCGGCCGAGGCCATCCCCTCGATGAAGTACCTCTGGGCGGCGATGAACAGGGCGATCATCGGGAGCACCGCCAGCGAGGCGCCCGCCATCAAGTAGGCCCACTGCACGTTGAGAGGGTCCTGCGAGAAGATCGCCAGGCCGACCTGGATCGGCCGAAGTGAGTCGTCCCGCGTGATGAGCAGAGGCCACAGGAAGCTGTTCCACGCAGCCCCGATCTGGAAGACCGCAATGGTGATCACGGCAGGTCTGATGAGCGGCAGCATGATCCTGACGAAGACCCCGTACTCGGACAGCCCGTCGACCCGGGCGGCCTCGGCGAGCTTCCCCGGAAGGCTGACGAAGAACTGGCGCGCCAGGAAGATGTAGATCGGGGCGATGGCGTGCGGAATGATGAGACCCCACCACGAGTTGAGCCAGCCGGTACCGCCCTGTCCCGTGATGCCGTTGCCACCGAAGAACGGAATGGACTTCACCACGAGGAACTCTGGGATGAGGATCGCGTAGAACGGCACCATGATGAGGACGACGACGAACGCGTTGAGCGCCTTGCGGCCCCGGATCGGCGTGCACGCAAGGGCGTAGCCGGCGGACGTGGCAAAGGCCAGGGTCAGGGCCGTCTGTCCGACCGTGAGCAGCGCCGTGTTGAGGAAGTAGCGCGCGAAGGGGGCAGCCGCCAGTGCCTCCGTGTAGTTCTGGAACCGCAGCTGCTCGGGGATCCAGGAGAACTCGGTGAGCTCGGACGGCGACTTCAGCGACGTGAGCAGCATCCACACGAACGGTGCGACCATCGCGACGGCGCCCAGACCCATGACGGCCGTCAGGGCGTACACGCCGCGGCCACGGCGACCGGGGGCGGTGTGCGGCCTATGCATCGGAGCTCACCTTCTGAAGCCGCAAACCGACCAGCGTGAACACGCCGATGAGCACGACCAGCACGACGGACTGGGCAGCCGCATACCCGAGCTTGAGGCCCTGGAACGCCTCCTCGTAGATCTCGTAGGTCATCACCGTCGAGCTCGACCCGGGCCCGCCCTTCGTCATGACGAAGACCAGGTCGAACACCTGGAAGGAGGCGATCGTCGAGGTGACGAAGACGAAGAAGTGGGCAGGGCCGAGGGCTGGCCAGGTGACGTTCCAGAAGGTCTGCCACCGGTTGGCGCCGTCCAGCTGCGCAGCCTCGAGCTGGTCCCGGCTCACACTCTGAAGGGCCGCCAGGTAGACGACCATCTTCGCGCCGAGGCCCTGCCAGACCCCCACGAGCATCAGCGACGGCAGTGAGAGGTTCGGGTTGGTGAGCCAGCCTTGGGGCGGCAGTCCGAAGAGGCCCAGGACGCTGTTCGCCAAGCCCACGTCCGGCTGGAAGATCCAGAGCCACACCGTCGCGACCGCGACCGTCGCAGTGACCTGGGGCATGTAGTACAGCACGCGCAAGGCCCCCCGGGCGCGGATACCCGAGTTCAGGCCCAGCGCAATCAGCAGAGCGACCGCCATGGCGACGGGGACCGTCACCAGGGTGTAGAGCACCGTGTTGACCAGTGCCGTCCGCCAGCGGTCGTCGGACATGAGCTGGAGGAAGTTGTCGGCGCCGACCCAGTGGTAGCCACCCAGGAACTGGTAGTCGGTGAAGCTGAGCGCCACGAGCATGACCATCGGCAGGAGCAGGAACACCGCCGCGTGGATGAGCGCCGGCGCCAGCATCACCCAGCCGGCGCGCTTCTGCGACGCTTGCAGGTCCTTCACGGGTCGCCTCGTGGCCCCCGGTGGCGGGGCAGTCTTTCGCCCCGCCACCTCGGTCCTGATCGCTGTCATGCTGACCTGCTTCCGGTCGATCGCCGTGACTACTTGCTCGCCAGGCCCTGCAGCACGGTGGCCGCGTCGGCCTTGCCGAGCAGCACCGTGTCCAGCTGCGCACCGAAGTTGTTGCGGACCTCCAGCCAGTTGGTGCTGCCGCCCTCGAACACCATGTGGTCCAGCTGGGTAGCCGAGAAGGCGCTCGCGGGGTTGCTCTTCACGACGTCGAGCTGGTCGACGCCGTCCACGGCCGGGACGCCGAAGTTGAGCTTGGCGATGTCCGAGGCCGCTTCCGGGGAGCTGAGCAGCTTGACGAACTCGTAGCTGGCCTTCGGCAGCTGCGACTGGGCGCCGACGGATGCGAGCTGGCCGCCGGAGAACATCGCGGTGTCCTGCTCCTTCAGGTTGAAGAACGCCAGGTCGTCGCACCGTGGCTGCCCCACCTTCGCGCAGTCGACGTAGCCGCCGGCCACCCCCATGGCCGCCTTGCCGGTGAAGACGAGGGGCTGGCCATCCGGGGATGCGAGCCCGAAGTCACTGACCTTGTCGTCGTTGATGAGCGAGGCCATCTCGTCGAGCGCCTTCGCACCCTCCGGCGTGGCGAAGTTCGCCTTGCCGTCCTTGTACATCGGCTGCCCGAGGGAACCCAGGAAGGTGACGAAGTCCTGACGGTAGGCCGACGGCGGGGCCCAGAAGTCGAACCCCGCCTGGGTGATCTTGCCACCGTCGCGCTTGGTGAGCTTGATGGCATCCTCACGAAGCTCCGCCCACGTCTGCGGAGGCTTGGTCGGGTCCAGGCCGGCGGCGGCGAAGGCCTTCTTGCTGTAGGCCATCGGCTTGGGCCCGAAGATGAGGGGCACGGCGTAGATCTTGCCGTTGTACTCGGCGGCCGGCAGGGCCGGGGCCGCGCCCTTGCTCAGACTGTCCTTCGTGACACCGAACTCGCTGAGGTCCTTGAAGACCCCCTTCGATGCGAACGGTGGGATCCAGCCGATGCCGGTGACGTACACGTCGTAGCCCTGGCCGGAGGCGATGGAGGTGGAGATCTTCTCGTTCAACGTGCCGAACGTGGCGAAGTCGGGCTCGACCTTGACGTTCGGGTACGTCTTGTGGAACGCGTCGATGACTTTCTGGAGGGCCGCCTTTCCGTCGTTGCTCGCGGGGTACGAGGGCACGAGCACGCGGATGGTCCCGGATGCCGATGCCGGGTTGTCGTCGGCACCGCCGCCGGAACCGCTGCCGCAGGCGGACAGGGCTGCGACGGCGGCCACAGCAACCACTGCGGAGGGGGCGAATCGCTTGAACACTTGAGCCTCACTTCGTCGAGCGGAATGCGCTTTCCCGCCAACTATAGGTGTAGGTTGATCGGACGGGCAAGCCCTTTCCCGCTTCCTTTGCAACCCAGTTCGCTACCGCAGAGGTCGATGGCGCACACGGTGCCAACGATAGGAGCCACGCATGTCGCCCAGCCGGCCGAGGCCCGACGGCAGACCGGCCGCACGGCCGACCAGCCCCGGGGAGCTGCCCAGATGGCTCGCTCTTCCCGGCTACCTCGTCCTCCTCAACCTGCTCGCACTGCTGGCCTCACTGCCCGTGGTGACGGCGGCACCGTCCGCGATCGCCCTCCAACGCGTGCTGGAGCGGGTTCTGAGGGATGAGGAACCCGCTCCCTTGGCAGCCTTCTGGCGATCATGGTCGCGCGCCCTTCGGGACTGGACGCATGTGGGGCTGGTGCTCGCCGTGGGTTCTGCCGGCGCCGTGCTCTCAGCGGTCTTCTGGCTCCAGGTGGCCACCCCCGTGGCCGCCGTCGCGCTGGCCTTCCTCCTCGTCGCGACCGCCGTGGCGACGGCCACGTGGCTGGCGGTGCTCGAGTGCGCGTCTCACGCGAACCCTCCGACCGTGCGCCGGGCCGCGCGCTTGCTGCCTGCCGTCCTGATGCGCTCCCCCCTCGCTGCGGCGGGCGGTGTGGTGCTCACCTTCGCCTGGATGGCGCTGGTCGGCCAGAGACCGGCCCTCCTGCTCGTGGCCGGCCCCTTGGTTCCTGGGTTGGTGAGCAGGTGGGCGTTCCACGGGCGCGCAGCGTCACACGAGGAGCCCTAGCCACTACTGCACCCCGGTGCGCGGCCCGACCGAGCTGCTCGAGGCCGCCTTGGCAGCGGTACCAGCGAAGGGTGGAGCGCCGCCGCGCTCCACCCTTCGGCGGAGTCAGTCAACGACGCGGCACTCCCGGACCTGCACGTTGCCCTTCGTGTCGCAGTAGACGTGATGGGTGCCGACCGCGTAGGTGCCCGCGGCGTTGTTCGCGATGCTGAACGTCCTGGTGGCGACCTGCTGTGACCCGTCGGTCATCGAATCCGTCACCGTGACCGTGAGATCGTTCTGGCTTGCGGATCGCCGGACCACGGATGCCGACGCATCCATGGCGATCGGCGTTGCAAACGAGAAGAACAACGAGTTCGCGGCCGTGGATGCCGGCGTCGCCGTCTCCTGTTGAGTGCTGAGCCGAAGGCTGACCTTCGCGTCGTTCGGCGTGGAGGGCGATCCCTCGACCGCCAGGTCGACCAGACGCCCGTCGTGCGCCAGGTAATAGCGCCCGACGCCGGTGCTGCGGACCGCGAACTTCTCCGCTTCCCCCACCTCGAGCGGCCCGGCAGCGATGACGTTCTCGCCCCCGACGGTCGTCGAGGTGACGCTGAGGAAGCGCCCGGTCGTCGCATCCTGGAGCGAATAGGTCTCGTCCGGATTGGTCACCAAGCGGAAGTACGGCGCGTGCTTCTGCTCGGCACTCACGGCGACTGTGGAGTCGTCCTGCACCGCCAGGTAGGAGTTCAGCGTCTCCGTGGCGTAGCCAGCGGGGATCGTCCCTCCCGGGGTCAGTGTCCGTGCGGCGAGTGGCGCGTCGCCCCACTTGCTGACCTCACCCCACGTGCGCTGGTACCACGGCGTGAGCATGGTTCGCAGCTGGAGGTACGGGGCCACCGCGCCGGTTGCCGGACCGTTGTACATGGTCAGCGTGTCGAAGTTCACGTTGTCGAAATGGACGAAGCCCTCGGGTCGCGACGCCTGCGCCGCCCGCTGCAGCCACGTGGTGTCCACCCCGGCAACCTTCGAGTAGTGCGCGAGCGCGTTCTCGTAGACCGGCCGGAGCTGACCTCGCAGGATCGACTGCTCGTCCATCGTGGTCCAGTAAGCGGAGCCGTCGGTACGCCCGAAGATGTTCGGCACAGGTTCGGCGCGCAGGTCCCCTTCGCCACTGAAGAGGTTGTACTGGGCGACCCAGTTGAACGCCCGAGCCAGCTTGTTGTCGTCCAGGCTCCACAGGTCGACGCCCTGGCTCTCCGCGATCCTCGAGATGTCGGCCATGAGCCCGAGACCGAGCTGCGCGTGCGCCTGGTCGCGGGCACTCTCGTGCACCTGCCCCCAGTCCGTGACGTAGTTCTCGATGGATCCGTTGATGAAGGGGCTCTTGTACATCGAGACCGCTCGGTCGAAGATCGGCTTGCTGTCGGTCAGCACCCCGATCGCTACGAGCGAGGCAATCGCCGCGCCGTCCCAGTTCCCGTTGGCGATCATCGGGGCGCCCGCATCCTGGATGTCGGGGTAGACGACATCCAGCATGAGCCGCTGGAACGAGGCGAACCCCGCGTCCGAGTAGCCGGCGTATCCGCCGTGGTAGTAGCGGACGATCTCAGCCGCGTTGACGTACTTCAGCGTGGCGAGGCCTGCCCCGAGGATCTGGTCGCGACCGTCGATCTGCTTCAGCGTCGATGACCAGCCGTCGAGGATCTCGACCACCTTCTGCGCGTACCGGTCGTCGCCCGTGATCACCCACCGCAGTGCGAGGAAGTAGGCGGCGGCGCCCGAGGTCTCGTAGTCGGAGATGTTCCCCGATCCCACGGGCGACCCGCGGCCGACGGCGGTGCGGAAGACCGGTTGGAAGTCCGGCGACGACATCGAGTACGGAACCGAGTTCTTCAGGCGCAGGTAGTCGGAGTACCAGGGTTCCTCCTTCTTCGCGATGTGGTCGTGCATGGCCTCCAGCTGCGCACCCGTCAGCGAGACCCCCGGGTGGTTGAAGATCTGCACCTCGACCGTGGTCGTGACCGCAGCGGGCCCACCGTCGTATCGGACGGTGTACTCGTGCACGCCCGTCGTGACGCCGTTGAGCGTGGCTGCGAGCACCTTTCCGTCGAAGGAAGCCACGGCGTCGCCGTCGACCGTGTAGTGGGCGGCATTCGTGTCACCGTGGACCGGAAGCCAGGCGAGGCGGACCGACGAGCCCGTGACCGACTGCTGGACCTCGAGCAGTTCGGACTGCACGGGAGTGAAGGTGAACAGGTGCTGGGTCCGGTCACCGGGTGTGACCGCTAGACCGCTTCCACTCGCGTGCACGGGGGACACGGCCGCCTCGGCGCCGTCGCGCAGGGCTGCGAGGTGGCTCGCGATCGTGTACTTCCCGGATGCGGGATAGCCCTTGATGGAGAAGCGCTCGTTCCACGCTGCATCGGCTGCCGTGGCCGTGACGAGGTAGTCCGCCCCGGACTTCGAGTAGTACGGTCTGCCCTTCGCACCCTCGTAGTTCTGGATCGTCAGGTACTTCCCGGTGTCCAGGCTCTTGATGGCGTAGGAGGTCTGCTGCCCGCCGCCCAGTCCTTGGTAGTCGGCCGCGGTGTACCTGTACCCGTAGATGGCGAACAGGCCGGCGGCGTTCACGTCGGCGACTGCGTGGACTGCACCCGTCGCCTTGTCGACGGCGAGATAGGTGCCGTCGCCGGCGGCGATGTGGACGACTGCCTGCGCGGAGGCGCCGTTGGACGGGTAGTCGGCGAACCGCTGGGCGATGGGATAGTCGACGGCTGGCTCGTCGGTGACGGAGGCGACCTGCACCCATGGCCGGTCCGCCGCATTCGGCGCACGCGTGGAGTAGACGTCGGTGCCGGCGATCGTGAGATCGTCGACTGCGGTGGTCGTCAGATGCACCGTGAGCACGTCGCTGTGCGCCGCCTTCGCAGACTTCGCCAGTTCCGTGATGTCGAGCGGCACGGCGGAGGTGCCCTGCGGTGCCGTCGCGGTGACGGCAGGTGAGCCCACGATGTCGAGGGGCCGAGTGTTCCAGGTGACGTTCGACTCAGACCATCCGGTGGTCGTCGGCGAGCCTGCGTTCGTCAGGTACTCGGTGCTTCGCGTGGCGACCAGTGTCGCGGCGTTGTTGTACTTCGTGATGTTGAGGACGACCGAATCGAGCACCGCGACATCGAGCTGGGAGATGTCGAGCCGGAAGTAGGCGTGCCCGCCCTTGCCGACCACGAGGTTTGCGGCAGTACCGAAGTTCGTCGCCGGCGAGGTCGACCGCACGTAGACGTTGTCCTCGAGCAACGCCGCTGCTCCGGTCGCCCGGCTGGGCGTCGCGGTGGCGGTGACGGACGCGATGGGGAGCAACGCCGCGAGGACCAGGCCGACGATGGTTCGCACGCCGCGACGCGCCGTCGGTGGGGCGTCGCCGCCTGATACAGGTGGAGTCGATCGGTGGGACATCATGCTCCTTCGCATTCAGGGACATAGGGGCCGCCGTCACAGGCCGCCACAATGGATACGGCGCGACATCCGGCCGGTAAGGAAAGCGCCTTCCTGCAACCGCGAAGGGGCTCGGTAGCGGCGTTCCGTCTCGGTGTGTCTTGTCGGTCAGGTGACGGTGACGGTCACCGGCGTGCGCGTGATGTCGTGGCCGTCGTCGCCGATCAGGACGATCGGCTGGTCACCGCTCTGGCGCGGCGTCCACACGATGACGTTCCCCTCGAGTCGAGCGCCTGGCGGCAGTGTCTCGGCACTGATCTTGACCGGGTGCCCATCGGGGTCGTAGGCAGTCACCGGGACACGGACCTCGGAACCGGTCTTCACCGAGTCGGGGACCTGCACCGTGACCTGCGGCGGTGCGGCGTTCACCGGGTCGGCCTGCACCTGCTCGAGGACCAGCGGCGCATCGACGGAGATGAACAGCATGTGCGCCCGCTTCGGCGACGGCGTGAGCGGCAGCCGTGCAGTCCTGAGCAGTCCGTCGGGCGACGCGGGCAGCACGCCGACCGCAATCGGGTTCGATTCCACCGTGTCCGAGTACACGTTCACCGAGACCGGCAGGGCGCTGCGGTAGGTCATCGCCAGGGTCTCCGCACCCGACTTGAACTCGACGAGCGGCAGGGCGATCGTGCTCTGTGCCTGCACGAGCAGGGCGGAGTCTGAACCCATGACGGTTGACCGCCCCGCGGGGGTGCCCATCACGGCGGTTGCGGGGGTGGCGAGGTAGGGGTCGACGCCTTCGGTCCAGCGCACCGTTCCCAGCGACACGTCCGCGCCCCCGGTCTGCACGAGGTAGACGTCCTTGCGGCCGAGGACCGCTCGCGCCTTCTGCGCGCGCTGCACCGGCAACCAGGCGCCGCGGGTGTCCGGCAGGGCGTAGGTCGCAACGGCCGGCCCGTCCGGTGATCCGGTGCGCAGCTCGAGCGTGGCCGGACCGGTCGTCCGGACGTTGGCCGTGAAGGACTGGGATCCGCTGTCGAAGTCCAGGTCCTTCCAGCCGAGCGAGGAGCCGGTCGAGAGAGTGACCGAGCCGTCCGGGCCGGGCTTCGTCCCATGCTGGACGGGTGCGGCGGCCGCCGCGTTGTCCAGCTGAGCGGAGCCGGACGCGACCTTGATCCAGTCCACCGCGCCCTGCCAGTGGTACACGTTGTTCGACCCGGTGAACGTGAGCACGATGGTGTGCTTGCCGCTGAGCGGCCGGGTGAGCCGCGTCGCGGTGGTCTGGAAGATCGTGTACCACCCGGTCGGGGCGATCGTGGCGTTGCCGATGAGCTCACCCGTGGGCGAGTCGAGGTGGATGGCGACCTGGGTCGGCACCGTGGTGCTGGCTCCGCCCCGAAGCAGGAACGTGTCGCGCGGGATGTCACCGAAGTCGAAGTCGGCGTACTTGATCCACCCGCCTTGCTGGATGTCACGCACGATGAGACGGGAACCGTCGGCGTCTACCCAAGGGTCGTTGCGGATGTCGTTCTTGCCGGACGTCTCCGTCCAGTCGGCGGCGGCGACCCGCTCGAAGGAGGGGTCCGGGCCGTAGTTGCCGTCGGGGGCCGGCGGACCGGCGGGCGGCACGGACGACGCGGCCGCGGCCGGGCTCCAGAGCAGGTCGTTCCAGTCGGAGCCGATCTGCTTGGCCATGGCGGACAGGTACGGCATGTCCTTGTCGGGCACGCCGAGCTGGTAGTGGTAGTGGTTGTAGATCAGGGCCTTCAGCGGCGAGTTGACGTTGAACTCGCTGAGCTTGCCGGTGAACTCACCGCGAGTGGTGGGCGACACCGTCTTGTAGACGGTGGTGGGGTTGAGCTGGTGCGGCGTCCATGGGACGTCGTAGCCCAGGTTGTACTTGGCGAAGAACTCCGCACCCGAGAGCAGTCGGTTGTCGTGGTAGGTGAACAGGTCCTTCCCCGCGTCGCCGAGCCTGCCCTCGCGGGACTGGATCCAGGTGGTCTGGGCGATCTCGGCAAGTGTCGTCAGGTCGCCGTGAGCGTGGGGCTGATCACGACCCATCTCGTTGAGCTGGCCGTTGTCGCGGATCTGACGGTCCAGGGAAAAGTCCTGCCCGGGAACGGGGTTCGTCCCGATGGTGGCACGGTTCAGATACTTCGCGTAGAGCGCCTTGTCGTCGAGGAAGACCGCAGCAGCGAAGAGCGCGGTGTGTCCGTAGCCGGCCTGGTTCTGGAACATGTCGTCCCGGTCGACGCCGACAGGAGGTGGCGATGCCACGATTCGCAGTAGGTGGCTGAACGCGGCAGTGTCCGCGTCGGTCCAGCCGGATCCTTTGGTGTACCTGAGGATCTCGGCGGCGCTGGCCATCCGTGCAACACCCGGTGCGGCATGGATGAACTCGGTCAGGTTGGTCAGCTTGGCGGACCACTGACGGATGATGTCGAGCGCCTTGTCCCGGTGGGCCGGGTTGCCGGTGACGTACCACTCCAGGGCGTTCGCGTGGGCCGCGAAACCATCCGTGCCGATGGTGTACTCGATCGGGCGATTGAACCCCTCGACGACCGCCAGCGGCCCCTGCAGCTGGTAGCTGCTGCTCGCGCGTGGGTCCTGGCGCACCGACTCGTAGGCGCTACGCCAGGGTTCCACACCCTTCTGCACCATGTCGCGCATGAGGTTGAGCTCCTCGCGGGAGCTGACGATCCCGGGATGAGCGAAGCCAGCGTCGCTGACGACGGTGCCTTCACCGCGGCCGATGTTCGGATCCACGATGGCCGAGCTGCCGGCTGCCGAACTGACTAGACCATCAGCGCTTGGAACGGCGGCGTTCGCCGGAGCGCCGGAGCCGATACCGCCCAGGGCGAGTGCAACCGTGGCGGTGAAGAGTGTTGCGAGCAGCCGACGCTGGCTACCCAGGGAAACGTGCATTGCGATCTCCTGTGACCTTCTCGATGTTTCGGCCGCCCCTGCACGTGCGCGCAGGCCAGCGTCAAAGCGCCGGGCTCCCGTTCGCTCAGCCGGCCAGACAAGCCGCCGCGGTGTCGCCGATTCCTCTGTGCCAGTTGGTCGCAGAGGTGTCCACTGAAAGTGCCAGACGGGAATGCGCTTTCCAACTTCGTCGATCACGGTACTCGCCGGGGTCACCGAAGATCAACCCCCGACCTGCAATGGATGACATCCGGGTCACCAGGGAGGGCCGTCACCGACGTTCCGTGGGACTTCCCGCCGGGCAGGCGCGAGTCCGCACCGCAGTGGTGTCCTGTCAACCGAGCTGGGCGCGGCCGTGCGCGCGGAGGCCGTCCGGCTGCTGAAGGGGAAGGACCCTGTCGCGGTGGCTCATCACGCTCCTGGGGCCTCTTCACGGCCGCAGGCACTCCGCGTGGTGCTGTGTTGCCCGTTCACTCAGAAGGCTGGCAAGGGCTGCTGGGCGTTGGGGCCCTGCCTGCGTGCCTCGAGCACTGCGTCTCCCAACCGCTCCCGAGCCACCGCCAGGCACGCGTACACCGCTCCTCGTGCCACCGACAGGCCGAGGACCTGGGTCACCGTCCTGACCTCGGGGACCGCCGGAAGGCTCCTGTCAAGCCGGCTTCGCACCTCGGGGAGGACTTCGTCGACGAGCGGGCTGAGCCGACCCACGAAGAAGACCGACTCCGGGTCCAGCGTCACGGCGACGGCGGTGACGGCGGTGACGACTGCCGTGGTGAAGGCATCCAGCACCTCGGCACGCGGACCGTCGTCGTGGGGTTGCAGCCACAGGTCTTCGACGCGCTCGAGGGCCAGTCCCCGCTCTCGAGCAAACCGGAGCAGACCGCTGACGCTGAGGAGCCCGTCGAGGGGCTCGGCGCCGACCCCGGAGAACAGCACACCGATGTCGCCGAAGGCAGGCGTCCGTCCTCGGAGGAGCTCCTGGTCGGTGCAGCTGGCGACGTTGAGGATGCTGCTCACGCTGAAGAGAGCAGCATCTCGCAGGGTGGTGTCCTCGACGAGGACCCCGAGCAAGGACGCGTTGGCATCGCTGTCGAGGAGCACGGGAGCGTCGACCAGGTCGGCCAGGGCTCGCTGGAGGCCAGAGCCCGCGAAGACCGTCATCGACTCCGCCGGGCCGAAGATCTCTGTGCCGTTGCGGACCCGGCCGGGCACCGCGACGACGACCTGGCGCAACGGCCCCTCTGCCGCGGCGCTGGTCTCCGCCATCAGGGCGACCAGCCACTGCGCGGTGTTCCCGACCTCCTCGTGGGTCACCGTGGGCACGATGACCTGTCCCAGCTCGCGACCCCTGAGGTCGGCCACCAGGACACAGGTCGTCTGCATGCCGAAGCTGATGCCCACGACGTGCCCCATCGTGCCGGGCACGTCCAGGTACGTGGACCGGCGGCCACGGCCGGCGACCTCGTCGACTCCGCCGTCGACGACGAAGCCGTCCACCCGAAGCTCCTCCACGGCGCGCGACACCGTGGCCTTGCTCAAGCCCGTCAGGTCGATGACCTCGTTGCGCGTCAGCGGCGCCCGAGACAGCAGCACGTCGAGGACGGATGCCTTGTTGTAGTCGCGGGACGTGGGGTTGCTGCTCACGCGAGGACCCTAGCGATGCGGAGTCGGTCAGGGCTGCTCACGACGGCCCACCCCGGAGCTGGGCAACGACGGCCGCCAGGGGCACGGCCAGGGCACGTTCGACGTTGACCCAGTCGTCCTTGGCGTGGGCCAGGAGGTAGTCGCGCCGTTCCGGCACGCGCTCCGCGCGCCAGTTGGTGATCAGCGCGCGGAGCGTGAGCCGCGCCAACGCGGCCGCCGGCAGCAGGGGCAGCTCACGGTCGCTGATCGGCCGGGCGCTCTCGTAGCCGGCGACGAAGCCGCAGGCCTCCCGCCACGGCTGCTCCGGCGTCCGGCCCAGCAGGTTCGCCATCGCCACCGCGGGATCGAAGATGACCGCGCTGCGCATGGTGTCACCGAAGTCGATGACACCGGTGACGTAGTCGACGCTCTGCTCGTCGACGACCACGTTGTACGGGCTGTAGTCACCGTGGATCACCTGCGTCTCGAGGTCGTCCAGCCTCGGGACGATGGTTGCCTCGAACAGCTGGAACACCCTGTCGGCCAGCCGGCGGTGCACGGCATCCGGGGTGTGCTCGACGAGCTCGGTCAGCTCGTGGAAGTGCCGGATGTCCCACACCAGGCCCCGGCGGTCCGCCGGGTGCGCAAACGCCTCGAGCGCCACGTCGACTCGTCCGAGCATCTGGCCGACCTTGGCGAGCTGCTCGCCGTCCGGGTTCACCTGAGCCCAGACCGCACCGTCGACGAAGTCGAAGACGCGCAGCACCCGGGCGGTGCCGTCACCTGCCTCGATGAGCACGTGGTCGCGTCCGTCCACGGTCAGCCTCACCCGCTGGACGGGCAGCTCGGGCGATGCGCTTTCGAGGAAGCGCATCGCGGCCGTCTGAAACTCGACGACCGCCCGGGCCTCGTCAGGTGGTGAGACCTTCACGAGGTAGCGGGCCGAGTCACCCCTGAGCCGGAACGTGTCGTCCTTCTCCGTCGCCAGCGGGTGGAGCCGTCCGGAGAGGTGGTAGTGCTCGTCGAGGAGGAGGCTGACGAGCCCCACGTCGATGGGCGTGTGCGACGACCCCATGCCGCTTTCGGCGAAGAGCCGTTCAGCCGGGCTCGAGCGTGGTGAGGCGTGCACTGTCGGTCCCTTCGGCCGGGCTGCTACAGACGGTCCTTGGCGACCTCGGCGAAGGTCTCCAAGAACCGGGTCACATCGGCGGAGCTGAAGGCCAGCGGAGGACGGACCTTCAGGACGTTGGCACCCCGGGCGGTGCCGCTGATGAGGATTCGACGATCCCGCATGTCGTTGATGACGTCCTCGGCTCGGGCCCGGTCCGGCGCCCGCGTCTCCAGATCCTCGACGATCTCCACGGCGACGTACAGACCGCTGCCGCGCACCTGGGCGACGTGCGGTGACTCGCGGGTGATCTCCTCGAGTCCGGCTCGCAGCGCCGTGCCGTTCTCGAGGACGCGCTGCTGCACGTCCTCCTCCTCGAACACGTCGAGCACCGCGGCCCCGGCCGCCACCGGGATCGAGCTGCCGGCGAAGGTGTTGAAGTAGCGGACGTTGCGCCCGAACTCCTCGGACACCTCGGGCCGGAAGACCACACCCGAGAGCGGCACTCCGTTGCCCATCGGCTTGCCCAGGGTGACGATGTCCGGCAGCACGCCGTGGCGGGCGAACCCCCACATGGCGTCCCCGAGGCGGGCGAAGCCCGACTGCACCTCGTCCGCGATGTAGACGCCTCCGGCGGCGTGGACCTCCTCCACCACGGCCTGCATGTAGCCGACCCTGTCGGTGAAGATCCCGTCGCTGCTGTAGGCGCTGTCCGTGACCAGGGCCGCGAGCCGGTAGCCGTGGCGCTCGAGGTCGTCGATTGCGGCACGCACCTGGGCGCGCATGTGCTCGGCCAGCGTGGATCCGGGAGCAACGAGTCGCGGGTCAGGCGGGTCGATGAGCCGGACGTTCGGTCCCAGCGGTGAGCCCTTGCCCAGAGTCGGTGAGAACCGCGAGACCTCGCTGGTGATGCCGTGGTAGGCCCACCGCGTCACGATGATTCCCTCACCGCCGGTGTGGTACTTCGCCACCCGCATCGCGAGGTCGTTGGCCTCCGAGCCGCTGCAGGCCAGGCTCAGCTTCGACAGGCCCTCGGGGAACGTCGCCAGGAGCCGCTCCGCGTAGTCGACCAGCGCCTCCTGGACGTAGCGCGTGTTCGTGTTGACCGCCGCCATCTGGCGGTGGACCGCTTCGACGACGTGGGGATGGGCGTGCCCCACGCACGGCACGTTGTTGTAGGCGTCGAGGTAGTCGTTGCCGTCGAGGTCGAACAGGTGCGCTCCGCGACCGCAGACGAACTCCACCGGCTCGCGGTACATCAGCATGTAGCCCGGGCCGAGCACCTCGTTCCGCCGCCGGATGGTCTCCTGGAGATGCTGCGGAAGTGTGCCCACCACCCCGGGGTCGAACCCGTTGGGAAAGCCGGCGATCGCTCGGCTGAGGCTGGAAGACATGGTGAGGACCTTCGTCGCAGCTCAGATGCCGAGCAGCGTGTTGAGCTCGTCCAGGGACTTCACGACGGTGAGGCCGTAGCCCGGCGGCACCGGGTCGTAGCCGCGGTCGAGGAGCACGAGGTTGCGGAAGCCCATGTCGTGCATCGGCAGCGGGTCGTAGCGGGTGTGCGAGGACACGTGGACGAAGTCCTCGGGCTTGGCGTCGAGCTGGTCGAGCATGTACTCGAACGCGGCGTACCGGGGCTTGTAGTAGCCGGCCTGCTCGGCGGTGAAGACGGCGTGGAAGGGCGCCTCCAGCCGCGGCACGCTCTCCTCGAGGAAGTCGTTGCTGGCGTTGGAGAGGATGACGAGCTTGTAGTGCTCGGCCATCTTCTTCAGCGGCTCCACCACGTCGGGGTGCGGGCCCCAGCTGCGCACGCCGTCGGCGAACCGCTTGCCCGCCGTGGGGTCGGACTCGATGCCCCACTTGCGGCAGACCCGGTCGAAGGCGCTCTGCAGCACCTGCTCGTAGGGGTAGTACGCGTCGAGGACGGCGTCGTAGCGGTAGCCGCGGAACTCGGCGACGAACTGGTCCCACTGCTCCGCCGGGATCTGGTCGCCGACCAGCTCCTTGGTGATCGGGGTCATCGGCCAGCTGATCAGCGTGCCGTAGCAGTCGAACGAGACGTACTTCGGCCGGAAGGTGGAGGTGCTCATGGTGCGCCTTTCGATGAGTGTGCGTGGGAGGACGGACCCTCGTGCTGGGCTCAACACTAGCAGACTTAGTTCCAGTTGCAAACTGAAACATGAACTGACAATGCCGAGCAGACCTGCGCTCGCCCTCCAACTCACAGCCGGCCAATCTCCCACCGAGCGCGCGCGTGTGTCACCGTGGAGATCCGGACCGGTGACGCGGCCCCGCGGGCCTGCTCACCCCGGACCGGAACTGCACGGACTCGCTCGCCCCGCCGCGGCGCCCCCGGACCCAGGCACTCGCCTCCCGGACCTGGCCACCCGAACGCGGCGGGGCGCGCCACGTCCGGCCCCGGGGCGCCCGACGCGTCCGGCGCCCTCCCCCGACCCATGGTGTCCGGAGCGCCCGACCGGGTACGGCTCCACGGCACCAGCGTCGGAGAAAGGATGGACAGCATGAGTGTCACGAGCTTCCAGGACCTGCCGCTCGCCGACCGCGACCGCGAGTGGGACGGCGACGCCGCCGAGAAGCGGGTCCGCGCCTGGGCCGGCGCCGAGGAGGAGCCGAACGAGAAGTACCGCGACGCCCACGTCTGGTACGACAAGGACAAGAAGGACAACTTCACGGCCTACAAGCTGCTCATCGCCGACGTCATCGACGGTCGGCTGCGTGCGGTCCCCCGTGGCGTCATGGCGGCCGCCGCCGTCATGCAGGGTTCCCGCGGTGGTGTCGACCTGCCCTCCTCGGATGTCGACCGGGTCCGCAGCCATCTCGCGAAGTACTACGCCAAGATGGGCGAGGACGCCCCGTGGGAGCGGGACTGAACGCGTCCGCAGGCAGTCCGACGCGCCCGCAGGGAACTCGCGGGCGACCCGGCCGAGGTCACCTGCCGACCTGTTCCAAGCCGGCGGGCGCCGGGTACGGCGGGCACATGAGCAGAACGGTTGCAGCGATCGTCGCCGAGCTGGCGCAGGTCGAGGACGAGGTCCGCTGGGCCTCCCTCGCCTCCGGTACCCGAGCCCCCGACGCCTCGCGCCTCGCCGAGCTGAGTGCTCGCGAGGACGCGCTGGTGCGAGAGCTGCGAGCCGTCGACGTCAGCATCGACCTGTCCGTCGCGCCGACGCCTGCCTGACCAGCCCGATCGGCCGGGCCTGAGCGCGCCCGGCGCCCAAGGACCCCGGCAGGATGGGCCCACACTCCGCGTCAGCCCGTGCCACGATGAACGCGTCGCACGACGAACGGAGCGCCTGATGGCCACCGACCCCGCCCACGGGTTCCTCACCGAGCCGCCGGTGACCGACGCCGTCCGCGCCTCCTTCGAGGGCGACCTCGGCACCCAGGGGTTCGTCATGAACCTGTCGCACCTGTGGGCGCACCACCCGGCCGCGCACGACACGCTCTTCGGACTCCTTGCCGACATGGTGCGCCTGGGCGGCCTCACCTTCCGGCAGCGCGGCATCCTCATCAGCGCCGCCGCGGCCACGGGCAGCGACTCCTACTGCGCCCTGGCGTGGGGCAACCGGCTCGCCGGCGAGGCGGGCCCGGACGTCGCCGCGGCGGTGCTGGCCGGCGACGACGCTCCGCTCGACCCGGCCGATGCCGCACTCGCCGGCTGGGCGCGCACCGTCGCCCGCGACGCCAACTCCACGACACCCGCCGACCTCGAGCCGCTGCGCGCCGCCGGCTTCGACGACCGGCAGATCTTCGCCATCACCGTCTTCGTCGCGCTGCGGCGGGCCTTCTCGATGGTCAACGCCGCCCTGGGGGCGCTGCCCGATGCCCAGCTGCGCTCGGCCGCGCCCGGGCCGGTCGACGAGGCGGTGTCCTTCGGCCGCCCCAGCGCCGGGGCGCCCTCGGCGACGACGCTCGGGGGCGCGTCGCCGACCGCCGCCGGCTAGCTACGCCTCGTCGCCACCCTGCACGGCGACCCCGCGCAGCAGGGCGAGGTAGTCCTCGACCGGGCGGGCCCCCGGTACGGCGGCGAACCCGTTGGCCAGGACGAACGGCGTCACCGTGATGCCGAGGTCGCGGGCCTGCCTCTCGTCGGCGCGCACGTCGTCGGCGTACGTGTCGGACGCGAGCACGGCGGCGACCCGCCGCTCGTCGAGGCCGCACTCGGCGCAGAGGCGCTGGAGCACCTCGTGGTCGTCGAGCGCCTGCCCCTCGCGGAAGTGCGCGGAGAAGAAGCGCTCGACGGCAGCCGCCTGCAGGGCCCGGCCGCCCATCTCGCGCGCCAGGGCCACGAGCCGGTGCGCGTCGAAGGTGTTGGCCATGACCGCGGTGTCGAAGTCGAAGACGAGGTCGTGGGCCTCGGCCGCCTCGATGGCCTTGGCGTTGAGGATGTGCCCGGCGACGGGGTCACCGTTGGTCCGCGAGCCGATCTGGTCCTGCGCGCGGTCGTTGCGCCCGACCGGCCACTCGGGGTCCAGCTCGTAGGCCCGCAACCGCACCGACACGTCGTGGGGCCGCTCGAAGGCGTGGATCGCGGCCTCGATCCGGTGCTTGGCGATCCATGACCACGGGCAGACGAGGTCGCCCCAGACGTCGAGCTCGATGAGGGTCGTGGACTCTGCGGCAGCCTGGACGGTCATCACGTCATCCAACCACGCCGGCGAGGAACGACGTCGCGCCCCCGACCCGTTCGGGTCGGGGGCGCGACGGAAGCCACGGGTCGATCAGGCGCGGCCGTAGCCCGACGGCGTCGTCCAGATCGAGTGGTACCCGATCGTGGTGCCGGGGCGCTGCGCGTCGATCATGACGCCGGGGCTGACGTAGATGCCGACGTGGTAGACCGGCGAGCCGAAGAAGACGAGGTCACCGGCGCGGGGGTTGCTCACCGGCGTCGTCGCGGCCTTCTGCTGCGAGGCCGTGCGGGGCAGCGAGATGCCGGCCTGGCGGAAGACGTACTGGACGAAGCCGGAGCAGTCGAAGCCCGACGGGCTCGTGCCGCCGTAGACGTACGGGACGCCGAAGTAGGACTGGGCGATGCCGACGATGCCGGACGCGGTGGGCGCCGGGTCGGACAGGGCCGTGCGGGAGGCCGAGCGGGAGGAGCGGTCCGCAGACTGCTGGCGCGCGTCCTCGGCAGCCTTCTCGGCCGCGCGCTGCTTCTCGACGGTGACGTCCTTGATGACGAGCGGCTTGACGCTTGCCTGCTTCGCCGCCGGCTTGGCGTAGCCGATCGCCGAGAGGGCGCTGGCCGCCTTGAGCGTGCCGACCTGCGGGCCGACGACCGACGGGGCCGCGGTGCTCGAGCCGTCGGCGGCGCTCGCCGGCCCGGCGAACGTCGCGACGAGCCCACCGGAGGCGGCCACGATCGCGGCCCCCTTGACGGCGGGCTGAGCGGACTCCTTGGCGATGAGCTTGAGCTCGGCGATCGCGTTGAACCGACCGGGGGCGCGGTGGCGCCCGGGAACGTTCTGAGCCACGTTTGACCTCTCGACGCCTACGAGGTGAGCTGTCGGGTTCGGGCGGAATGAGGTGCTGCTCGCCCGGCCTTCACTCGGACCTTGCGGTCCACGGAGGGCTTCACCCCGAGGACGTCGTGCGACGCCCGAAGGTGGGTCCCCCGCTCCTGCCATGCGGATCGTTCAGGGGCTCAGGGTCGATGGCAGGACTAGGCGGTTCGACCCGAAGCACTCGCCCGACGGGGAGAGCGAGCGGGGCTCACGCTACCCAAGTTCCCCGCGGCTTGTCACGCCGGGAGTCGGTGATTTCAACAGATTTTCGGACAGGCCACCGCAGCTCGCCCCAAATCCCCACAGTCCCAAGGCGATCCGGGCCCGATACGAGGGCCCGATACGAAGGCCCGATACGAGGGACAGAGGGCGTGCGGGCCGGTCCGGCCCCAAAGCGGGGCAGGGCGGGCAACGGCCGGGCTCGCGTCAGGCGACCTGGCAGAAGACGTGCGCCGCGACCTCGTCGGGCAGCGACACGCCCTCGCCGGCGTCCGCAGCGTCGCTCACGGCCAGCACGCGTCCCTCCTCGCGGACGACCCGGACCCGGGCCCCCGGAAGGACGCCCGCCGAGGTCAGCAGGGCCAGCGCCTCGGGGTCGACCTGCACCGGCTCGCCGATGCGACGGATCGTCACGGCCGCGGGCTCGTCGCCCGCCGCCGCAGTCAGGGACATGAGGCCGGTGAGGAAGCCGTGCGCGGCGTCCTCGGGCACACCCAGCTCGTCCAGGCCCGGGATCGGGTTGCCGTACGGCGACTCGAGCCCGCCCTTGATGAGGCCGAGGATCTTGCGCTCGACCTTCTCGGACATCACGTGCTCCCACCGGCACGCCTCGTCGTGGGCGTACTCCCACTCGAGGCCGATGACGTCGACGAGCAGCCGCTCGGCGAGGCGGTGCTTGCGCATGACGCGGGTCGCCATGAGGCGGCCGCGGTCGGACAGCTCGAGGTGACGGTCCCCGGAGACGGCGACGAGACCGTCGCGCTCCATGCGGGCCACGGTCTGCGACACCGTCGGGCCCGAGTGGCCCAGACGCTCCGCGATGCGTGCGCGCAGGGGGACGATGCCCTCCTCCTCGAGCTCGAAGATGGTGCGCAGGTACATCTCGGTGGTGTCGATCAGGTCCGTCACGGTCATACCTTCTCAGAATCAGGACGCCCCGGGCGTCGCGTCCGGGCCGGGACGGGCCGCCCGCCCCCGGAGAGGGCGCGTCGGGTCGTGGCGCGGCACCCAGATGCGCAGCCAGCCCGCACCGAGGACGGCCCCGACGCCGAGGACGACGGCCGACGCACCGAGGGACAGCACGGCCGTCAGCGCGGACAACGCCAGCGGGCCCGCGGCCCTTCCCAGGTCGGCGCACAGGCGCCAGCCGCCGAGGAACTGGGCGCGTCCGTCGGCCGGCGAGGCGTCGGCCCCGAGGGTCATGATCAGGCCGGCGCCGAGCCCGTTGCCGACCCCGAGGACCGTCGCGGCCGCGGTCACGGCGACGAGGCTCGTCGCGAGCGGCAGCAGCGCCATGCCCAGACCGAGCACGAGCATGCTGGGCACCGCGGCGGCAACCCGCCCGTACCGGTCCATGAGCCAGCCCGAGGGGTAGAAGAGCAGCATGTCGACGGCGCCCGCGACGCCGAAGACGAGCGAGGTCTGGGCCGGGCTGAACCCGACCGACTCGGCCCAGAGGGGCACGAGCGCCTCGCGGATGGCTCGGGCTCCGGCCACGCACATCGCGCCCGTGCCGAGGGTCAGCAGGACGTGCCGGTGCTCGAGGAGCACCGACGCGACCGACCGCGGCACACGCGTCCGGCCCCGGGCACTTCCGGAGCCCCCGCCGGTCCGGGCGTTCCCGCTGTTCCCGGTCGTCCCGCTGTTCCCGGTGGTCCCGGCGTCCGCGACGCCGCTCCGCGACGCCCGGGCGTCGTGGCCGGCCGTGATGTCGGGCGCGACGAGGACGAGGACGAACGCGGCGACGCTCGCGACGCCGCCGACGGCATAGGCCGACTCGGTCCCCCACCGGGAGATGACGAGCGAGCCGACGAACGGGCCGATGAAGTAGCCGATGCGGTGCACCCCGCCGAGCGTCGACAGTGCCCGCGCCCGCATCGCCACCGGCACCGCCTCGGTCAGGTAGGCCTGGCGGGCCAGACCGAAGAGCGAGCCGGCCAGCCCGATGACGAGCACCCCGGAGAACAGCGCCGTCACCGTGCCGGCGAGCGCGGCCACGACCATGCCGACCGCCTCCACGACCGCGGCTGCCATGAGGGCACGCCGCTCGCCGATGCGGGCGGCAAGGGCCCCCGACGGCAGGTCGCCGAGCAGCTGGCCGAGGCCGAGCGTCCCGACGAGGAGCGCCGCCACCCCCACCGACGCGCCCATCTCACGGGCCGAGACGGCGATGATGGGCGAGACGGCACCGGCACCCGTCGAGCCGAGGAGCGTCGGTCCGTAGGCCGACAGCGCGATGGCGCGCAGCCGGACCGGGGGCCCGCCGGGAGAGCCGGGCTCGCGGCTGCCGGGCTCGCCGGGAACGCGCCCGGTCCGTCCCGGTTCGCGCCCGGCACGGCCCGCCGGGTCGCCCTGAGTCTCGGTCACGCCACAGGACCCTAACGATCGGGTTACTCGGGTGGCCCGGGCATCCCGGGCGACGGAACGATGGGCCGATGACGACGAGCGAGCGGGCGACGGGGGCCCTGGCGGTGGCTGCGGCCGCCGCCCTCGTCGTCGCGCTCGCCTCGCCGGTGGCCACCGCGGTCTTCGGTCTCATCCTGCTCGGGACGCTCGCCGTCCTGCTCGAGGTCCGCTACCTCGTGGGTCGCCTGCCGGTCATCGCGCGCCGTGACGTCGTGAGTGGCCTCGCGGTGCTCCTCGCCGGCACGAGCGTGCTCCGGCTGGCCGAGCACCTCGTCGGCAGCCAGGCGCGGCGCGCCGAGGCGGTCGTGGGCTTCTGCGTCGTCGCCCTCGTCGCCCGGGTCGGGCTGCGCGGACGCCGACGCCTCGCCGCGTACGCCGTCGCCGGCATCCTCGCGGCCGCCTCCCTCGTGTGGCCCGACCACTACGCGTTCGCGCTCCTGCACCTGCACCAGCTCGTCGTGCTCGTCTTCCTCTGGGACTGGGCCGCGCGGCTGCCGCGGGTCCGCGACCGCCGCCTCTTCCGCGGCGTGCAGCTGGCGTGGGGCCTGCTCGTGCCCGCGCTCGTCCTCGTCGGCACGGTCGACGGCTGGCTCACCGGCGAACCCGGCGTCGCGCGCAGCGTCGTCGGGGACGGGCGCTCGATGCTCGCCGCGGCGGCGCTGCCCGGTGACGCGTCCGGCCCGCTCGGGCTGCGCCTGCTCACCGTGTACGCGTTCCTCCAGACGGTCCAGCTGCTCGTGTGGGTCGCCTTCATGCCGCGGTTCGCGACCGAGGAGTCGGCCCACTTCGAGCGCCGGTTCCCGTGGCTGACAGGGGCGCGGGTGTGGACCGTGGGGTTCGTCGCCGCGGCCACCTTCGCCGTCGTCTTCGCGCTCGGTTTCCGGCAGGGGCAGGTCTTGTTCGGGGCGCTGTGGTCCTGGGCCGTGCACCTCGAGATGGCCGCCGCACTCGTCGTCGTCGCGGCCGGCCGCCGGGTCCCCTCCGCCCCACGCCTGCGGCTCGTGCGCACACCGGCCACGGCGCGGGGCGACGCCGCGGACCGGCGCGACCGGCGCGACCGGCGCGACGGGCGCGGGGGCGGTGACGCGGACGGGCCCGGCGCGAACGGCGCCGGCGACGTGGGCGGCACCGGTGCCGCGGGCCGCGTCGGTCCCGGCCGGCGCGGCGGTCACGGAACGGTGACCGAGCCCGAACCGGCGACGGCCGTGGCCCCCGACGCCGAGGTCGGCGGCTGACCGAGCCCGCGAGCGTCACCTCGCGCCGGTGGAAAAGTCCTTGCCCCCTCCTGCGGGCCGGTCGTACGGTCGTTGCATCGACAACGGAAGGAGGTGATCCGAGAAGTGATCTCTTCCGGAACGTGTGAGGTGGCCACGCGATAGTCGCGTCCCCACCTGCACCCAGGAATGAGGCAGGGCGGTCCGGTCAGCCGGGCCGCCCTGTTCCGTGTCCGCCCTCCTCCGGCACGCGCGTCACGGCTGGAGCCGTGAGCTCGCCCAGGCCGACGCATCGGCCAGGGTGCCCTCGCCGGTACGCCTGAAGACGATGCGGTCGTGCAGCCGGTTGGCGCGCCCGGCCCAGAACTCCACCTCGTCGCAGACGATGCGCCAGCCGCCCCAGAAGTCGGGCACCGGCACGTCCGAGTCGCTGCCGGTGTCGGGGAACCGGTCGAGCGCCTCCCGCCAGCGCCGCTCGAGCTCGGCCCGGTCGGCGGCCGGCTGCGACTGGTCCGAGGCCCAGGCCGACAGCCGGGCCCCGTACGGCCGCGTGGAGAAGTACGCCTCGATCTCGGCGCGCCCGACGACTCGGCCCGACCGCGGAACCGGATCGCCCGGTACAGCGACGGCCACGTCAGGGACGCTGCGACGTGCGGGTTGGCCCGCAGCTCCTCGCTCTTGGCCGACCGGAGGTTCGTGACGAACCCCGGACCCCGCTCGTCGAAGAACCGCATGAGGACGGTGCGCACGTTCGGCACACCGGACGCGTCGACCGTGGCCACCGAGAGCGCCGTCGGCTCGGGGACGTCGTCACGCTCGGCGGCCGCCCGGACGGCGGTGTCGACCCAGTCGCGGGCCTGCTCGTACGGGCTGGGGGCCACCTGCGACTCGTCGAGCCCCTGCCCCGCGTAGTCGACGCGTCGTACCTGCAGCGGCACGGCCGCGCCGAACGTGTCCGACGCGCCCGATGCGGTGCCGCGGACGGCGGCGTGGTCGGCCTCCCTGGCGGCGGCGCCGGCGGGGTGGGCGGCCTCCCTGGCGCCGTCGGCGTCAGGGACCGCCGGGGACGACGGGTCGGCGGGTGTCTGCATGACCTCAGACTAGGGTTTGGACCAGACGGCCCGGGGCGGGCGTCAGTCAGGCAGCGGCGGCACGCGGAGCGATCGATCGGCCCGGCGGCGGGCAGGAGGAGGACGCGCGATGGCAGGCAAGGGCAAGCTGATCGGCCGGGGCGTCCGGCTCGGGATCAAGTACGGCCCCCAGATCTGGGTCGCGACGCAGGCCCTGCGGGAACCGGCCAAGGAGGCCTTCGGCAAGGCGGTCTCGAGCGAGAAGGCCCGCCGGCAGGCCATGGCGCACGCGACGTCGCTGTCCGAGGGCAGCATCCTCAAGGTCTACAAGGGCGACCGGGCGCACTGGGTCGTCTTCGGCGGCGACGAGCCGGTCGGCGTCTACCCGCCGGCCGACCTGCCGCTGGCCACGCTCGTCGAGCGGGCCGACCTCACCAAGCGGATCCGCCCGCAGGACAAGGTGGGCATCAAGGGACGCGCCAAGGACGCCGCCACCGCGGCGCTGCGTCGGGGCAGGCCCGACCAGCTCGGCTGACGGCCCCGCCTGCCCCGCCGTTCCCGGGCCTGCACGGGGCTCACTCGGCGACGACGATGCCCAGCTCGGCGGCGAGCGCGTCGGACAGGTCGATGACCTGCGGACGCGACAGCGTCGCCCCCTTGAGCCCGGCGATCCCGTGCGGCGACCGCAGCGTGGCGCCGGACAGGTCGAGGCGCCGGTAGGTCCCGCGGCCGAACGAGGGCTCGACGAGGGTGCAGCCCTCGAAGCTGACACCGTCGACGGTGGCCTCCTGCAGGTCCAGCTCGACGACGACGCAGTCGATGAAGGCGACGTCTTTGAGCCGGGCCCCGCGCAGGTTGAGGAAGTCGACCTTGCCGCCGCGCACGGTCACGTCGCGCCACGTCGAGCTCCACGCCGACACCGCGCCGAGCCGGCAGCCGTCCAGGCTCGTCTCGACGAGGCTCGCCTCCTGCAGGCCGACACCGACGCCGTGGACGCGGTCCCACTCGCACTCCGACCAGCGCGACGCCTCGAGGTGGGCCTCGTCGAGGCACGCATCGACGAGGGTGCACTCGAGGAAGGTGAACCCGCCCGCGCGAGCGCCGCTGAAGTCGGTCCCCTCGAAGCGGACGGCGTCCTGGTGGGCGTCCCGTGTGGTGAACACCGCGTCGCGAAAGGAGGTCTGGTCGGCTGCTGACGGCATACGGTGAGTCTCGCAGCGGTCCCGGTGCTCACCGACGGCCCCCGGCCGACGCGACCGCTGCCTCGCCTCCACACCGCGGTGGTACCGCCTGCACAGCAAGGACCGTCATGGCAGACAGCACACCGGACCCTGACTTCAAGCCGGGTCTCGAGGGAGTCATCGCGTTCGAGTCGACGATCGCCGAGCCGGACAAGGAGGGCGGCGCCCTCCGCTACCGCGGGGTCGACATCGACGACCTCGTCGGCCGGGTCGACTTCGGGCACGTCTGGGGCCTGCTCGTCGACAACGAGTTCGACCCCGGGCTGCCCCCGGCCGAGCCCTACCCCCTGCCCGTCCACACCGGCGACGTCCGGGTCGACGTCCAGTCGGCGCTCGCGATGCTGGCGCCCGTCTGGGGCTTCCGTCCGACCCTCGACATCGACGCCGAGGAGGTCCGCGACAACCTGGCCCGGGCCGCCGTCATGGCCCTCTCGTTCGTCGGGCAGTCGGCGCGCGGGCTCGGCAAGCCGATGGTGCCGCAGCGAGAGGTCGACAACGGCCGCACCATCACCGAGCGGTTCATGATCCGCTGGCGCGGCGAGCCGGACCCGCGCCACGTCGAGGCCGTCGACGCGTACTGGGTGTCGGCCGCGGAGCACGGCATGAACGCGTCGACGTTCACCGCGCGCGTCATCACCTCGACGGGCGCCGACGTCGCGGCCGCGCTCTCCGGCGCGGTCGGGGCGATGTCGGGTCCCCTGCACGGCGGCGCGCCCTCGCGCGTCCTGCACATGCTCTCGGGCGTCGAGGAGCAGGGCGACGCGTCGGCGTACGTCAGGGGCGTCCTCGACCGGGGCGAGCGGCTCATGGGCTTCGGCCACCGCGTCTACCGCGCGGAGGACCCGCGGGCCCGCGTCCTCCGGGCCGCGTGCGAGCGCCTGGGCGCGCCGCGCTACGAGGTCGCGGCGGCGCTGGAGAAGGCTGCGCTCGAGGAGCTGCAGGCCCGGCGCCCCGACCGCGTCCTCGCCACGAACGTCGAGTTCTGGGCCGCCGTCATCCTCGACTTCGCCGAGGTGCCGCCGCAGATGTTCACGCCGATGTTCACGTGTGCGCGAACGGCCGGCTGGTCGGCGCACATCCTCGAGCAGAAGCAGACCGGACGCCTCATCCGTCCGTCGTCGCGGTACGTCGGCGAGGGCCCGCGGCGGCCCGAGGACGTCGCCGGCTGGACGCCCGAGGTCGGCCGCTGACCGAGGCCTGAGCCCCGGCGCCTCCGGGTGCCGGGGCGGGACGACGCGCGTACCGTGGCCGGAGGAACCTCGCAAAGAGGACACCGACAGCGCCCAGACTCGGGAGGCACCATGGTGCGGCGTGCGGTCGTCAGAGCGTCCATCGCGGCGGCAGGGGTCGTCCTCGCCGCCAGCGCGGTGACGGCGTCCGGCCCGCCGGCTGCCGTCGCGTCGCCGGTCGCGCCGCCAGCGGCCACGGCCACGGCGGCCGCCCCCACGGCCATGGCGGCCGCGCCCACGCTGCAGGTGACGACGGTCGTCTCCGGACTGGCCTACCCGTGGGACCTCACCTGGGTCGGCGGGCTGATGCTCTACGACCTGCGCGGCGGCCAGGTGTGGTCCAAGCGCGAGGGCGCGGCGCCGCGTCGCGTCGCGATCACCGGCTTCCCGTCGGTCTACGTCAACAGCGAGGGTGGCCTGCTCGGGATGGTGGCCGATCCTGCGGCGGCGTCGAACAAGCTGTTCTACACCTGCCAGGCGGTGCGCGACGGCGCGGGCAACCCGCTCGACGTCCGGGTGCTGCGGTGGCGCCTGACGAGCGACACCACCGCGGTGTCCGCCGGCGCGCCGCTCGTCACGGGCCTCCCGCTCACGAGCGGCCGGCACAGCGGCTGCCGGCTGCGCTTCGGCACCGACGGGAAGCTCTACGTCGGCACCGGCGACGCCGCGGTCGGCACGAACCCGCAGAGCCTGACCTCCCTGGGCGGCAAGGTCCTTCGGGTCGGTTCGGACGGGACGATCCCGACCGACAACCCCTTCTACTCCCGCGGCGGCAACGCCCGGTACGTGTGGAACTACGGGCACCGCAACGTCCAGGGCCTCGCGCTGCGGCCGGGCACGAGCGAGCTGTGGTCGGCCGAGCACGGCACGAGCGTCGACGACGAGATCAACCTGTCGGTCCGGGGCGGCAACTACGGCTGGGACCCGGTCCCCGGGTACGACGAGTCGACGCCGATGACCGACCTGTCGAAGTTCCCGTCGGCGCGTACGGCCCAGTGGTCCTCGGGTGACCCGACGGTCGCCACGAGCGGCGCGACCTTCCTGCGCGGCGCGGCGTGGGGCCAGTGGCAGGGCGCGCTCGCGGTCGGGCTGCTCAAGGGCCAGGGCATCTACCTCATGCGGCTGAACCCGTCGCCGAGCACCGGGAAAGTGGCCCGCGTCGAGCGGCTCGCCGTCGCGCAGGGGTACGGACGCATCCGCGCCACGCAGCTCGGACCCGACGGCTCGCTGTGGTTCACGACCTCGAACGGCACGAACGACCGGATCGTCCGGGTCCGCCCGACCGGCACCGTCCCCCGCAGGAGCGCCGGGCAGCTCGTCTCGACCGTCGGTGTCACGGCCGCACGCACCGGAACCGAGGTCCTCGCCTTCGCGCGCGGGGCCGACGGCTCGGTGCGCTTCACCCGCTCGACCGACGACGGTTCGACGTGGGCGTCGTGGGCCAACACGTGGGTCACCTCGACCGATGCTCCGTCGGCGACGAGCTCGCGTGCCGGACGCGTCGACCTGATGACCCGCAACGGCTCCGGCCAGGTCGTCCACTCGTGGTACGTCGGCGGCGTCCGCAAGGGTGCGACCAACCTCGGCGGACGCGTCGTCGCCCAGCACGCGTCGTCGCTCGGTGACGGGACGCTCGACGTGTTCGCGGTGGCCCCCGACGGCACCGGCTGGCGTCGCCACTTCGACGGACGAGCCTGGCACGCCTGGCTGCCCGCCGGCGGCGTCTTCACCTCCGGGCTCTCCGCGTCGGCCTCACCCTCGACAGGGGGAACGGTCGTCAGCGGTCGCGGCACCAACGGTGCGACGTACGAGGCGCTCTTCCTGCCGAGCAGCACGAGTCGCGGGACGTGGACGATGCGCCGGGACTCGCTGTCCCTCTTCTCGGACCGGGCGCTCGGCGACACCTTCACCGGGCACGCGCGGGTCGCGGTCGGCGTCGGCATCGACGGCCACCTCGTCGTGCAGCGTGGCAGCGTCCTCACCGGGACCACGGCCCCCTTCACCTCGGCGCCCGACGTCGTGACCCGCTCCGACGGCGGCTTCCTCGCCTTCGGTCGGGCCGTCGACGGGACCCTGTCCCTCTACGACGCGCGTCCGGGCCGCTACGTCACGCGGTCGCTCGGCGGCACCGTCCGCTGACGACGCGAGGTTGCCTCAGGAGTGCGCGGTTCCCTCAATGGTGCGGCCTGCAGGCCCCACCTCTCGAGGAACCGAGCACTCCTCGCGCTCCTCGGGCGAAGCCGCATCGCGGCGGCGGGCGGGCTCATGCCGCCCAGCGACGCGAGTCGGCGACCGCCTGCGCGGCCCGCGCGCCGATGAGCCGGATGTCGTCGAGCTCGCTCCAGACGTACCGGGCGAAGAAGAAGCCCCTGCGACGCATCGCGTCCTCGCGCCGCTTCTCCTCGAACGCGGCCTCGCGCCCGCCGTACTTCCGCGCACCGTCGAACTCGACGAGGACGCGTGTCCCGCGGATCCGGAAGTCGGCGAACCGCGGGCCCAGGTCGGTCGTCACCTCGAACTGCGGGTCGAGCGTGTAGCCAAGGCCGCGGAGCCGGTGACGATGATGCTCTCCCCCGGCGACTCGATGCGGTCGTCGGCCTCCCGCAGGATCGCCCGGACCGGGCCGATGCCTCGGCGGCCGGCCAGCAGCCCGCACGCGGCGTCGAGCTGTTCGGTCGTCACGAGCGCCCGGTGCAGGGCAGCGTCCGCGGCCACGAGAGCGCTGAGGGGCAGACCTTCGAGGCCGGCCTGGACGATCCCGACGGCCGTCGGCACCCGGTCCGGCAGGGCACCGGACAGGGCCGGCGGCAGCTCGGGGAGGGGCCGGTGGATCTTCAGGCCCCTGCCGTTGCGGGTCGTCCCCCGGCCCCTTCTCGTCAGGTGGACCACGCCGAGATCGAGGGCGTGGTCGGGCAGGTTCTGGGCCACGAGCAGCGACTGGTGGCTGAGCAGCGCGCGGCCTCCGAAGCGCTGCCACCCGGCCGTGGCCCGCAGCCAGTGCAGGTCTCGCGCGTCGCGCGCCGGCCGGACCGAGTACCAGCCCCGGAGCAGGGGCACGAGGAGCCCGGCGCGGACCGCTGCGGCGATCGCGCCGTCGGAGTGCCCGGCCTCCGACAGCCGTGCGGCGCTGACGACGTCGCCCTGGGCCAGCTGCTCCACGTCCATCGCGCCATGATGGCGCGGTGGGCAGCATCCGCGCGGATGGCCTGTGGACGGTGACGGGCCGCGCCGCCAGCAGTGCGACTTCCCCGCAGGTGTGCGCGGTTCAGCCGCCACTCGTGCGGGAGACCCGCACTCCTGACGCGAACCCGGACCCGTGGGTGAGCGAGTGGCGGCGTCCACACATCGGGCAACGGTGTCCAGTACGTGGGCACCTGGGGTTCAATGTGGCGGGTGACGCCCACGCCGCCCGCGTCCCCTGGTGGCCAGCATCCGAGGTGAGACAGACGTGACCGAAGCACCCGCCGTGAACCCGACCATCACGATCCCCGACGAGCTGCTGCCGAGCGACGGACGCTTCGGCTCGGGGCCCTCGAAGGTGCGCGGGGAGCAGGTCGAGTACCTCGGGTCCCTCGCCCGGACCGTCCTCGGCACCTCGCACCGCCAGCCGCCGGTCCGGGCCCTCGTCGGTGAGGTGCGTCAGGGTCTGCGCGACCTCTTCTCGCTCCCCGAGGGCTACGAGATCATCCTCGGCAACGGTGGCTCCACCGCGTTCTGGGACATCGCCGCCTTCGGCCTCGTCCGCGACCGCGCCCAGCACCTGTCGTTCGGTGAGTTCTCGAGCAAGTTCGGCAAGGTCACCAAGGCCGCGCCGTTCCTCGGCGAGCCGACCGTCATCACTGCCGAACCGGGCACGCTCGCGGCGCCGCGGGCCGAGGCCGGCGTCGACGTCTACGCCTGGCCGCACAACGAGACCTCGACCGGTGTCATGGCCCCGGTCGTGCGCGTCGAGGGCGCCGACGACGACGCGCTCCTGCTCGTCGACGCGACGTCCGGCGCCGGCGGCCTGCCGGTCGACATCACCGAGGTCGACGTCTACTACTTCGCCCCGCAGAAGTGCTTCGCCTCCGACGGCGGCCTCTGGCTCGCGGCCTTCTCCCCCGCCGCGCTCGCCCGCGTCGAGGAGATCGCCGGCACCGGCCGCTGGGTCCCCGACTTCTTCAGCCTGCCGACGGCCGTCGACAACTCGCTGAAGAACCAGACGTACAACACGCCTGCGCTCTCGACGCTGGCGCTGCTCAACAGCCAGCTCCGCTGGATGCTCGGCAACGGCGGCCTCGACTGGGCGACGTCGCGCACCCGCGACTCCAGCTCGCGCCTCTACACGTGGGCCGAGCAGAGCGGGTACACGACGCCCTACGTCAGCGACCCGGCCGCCCGCTCGCAGGTCGTCGGCACCATCGACTTCGACGAGCGCATCGACGCGGCCGCCGTGGCCACGGTGCTGCGCGCCCACGGCATCGTCGACGTCGAGCCCTACCGCAAGCTCGGTCGCAACCAGCTGCGGGTCGCGATGTTCCCGGCCGTCGAGCCGGAGGACGTCTCGACGCTGACCCGGGCCATCGACCACGTCGTGGCCCAGCTCGGCTGACGTCCCGACCCGCGAGCGCGGCGCACAGACATACAGCACACGACGCACCACGGGGGGCCGGTCCCGCACGGACCGGCCCCCCGTCACGTCCCGACCTACCACGGCGCGTGACCTTCCGCCTCCCGACTCGTTGACCCTCCGACCGCCAAAGGGGGCGGCTGTCATCGAGGAGTCACCATGGTCCGCATCGTCCGAGCCGGTCGCGTCAGCCGACGCGTCGCCGCGGCGCTGCCCGTCATCGCGCTCGCGGCCACCGGCATCGCCGTGGCCGCCCGTTCCGGGGCCGACACCGTCGCGTCGCCCACGTCGCTCACCGTGCCCGACCAGGCCGTGACGCAGTCGGCCGGCCCGGACTACCCCGACGCCGGTCCCGCACCGGCCCCGATGCAGCTGCCGCCGGTCTACGACACGTACACCTCCGACTTCGCGAGCGTCGCGGTCCCGAGCGCGGCGCAGGAGGCCGTGCACGCCCTGGGCAGCTTCATGCCCGTGCGGCTCGACGCCAACGGCATCCCGAGCCTGGCTCTCGAGGCCTACCAGCGCGCCGCCGGGCTGCTCGGCCGCGTCGACCCCGCATGCGGCGTCGACTGGGCGCTGCTCGGCGCCATCGGCCGCGTCGAGAGCAACCACGCGCAGTTCGGCGGCAACCGGCTCGACGCGTCGGGCGTCGCCCGCCCGGGGATCATCGGCATCCCCCTCGACGGCAGCCGTGGCACGACGCGCATCACCGACACCGACGGCGGCCGACTCGACCGTGACGGCGTCTTCGACCGGGCCGTCGGTCCGATGCAGTTCATCCCCACGTCGTGGGCCTCGATGGGTCGTGACGGCAACGGCGACGGGGTGGCCGACCCGCAGAACCTCACCGACGCCGTGACCGCGGCGGGTGCCATGCTGTGCTCGGGGCACGCCGACCTGCGCGACCCCCGCGCCGCCTACGACGCCGTGTTCCGCTACAACCACTCGGACCGCTACGTGCGCAGCGTCCTGTCCATCGCCGACGCGTACCGCCGCGGGGTCTCGGTCGTCCCGGTCGGGGCCCTGCCCGCGGCGCGTCCGGCCGCCGGCACGGGAACCGCCACCCCGGACGGGTCGGGGTTCGCCTACCCCGGCCCGCCGGCCCACCAGCCGACGGCTTCGCCGAGCGCCCGTCCCACACCGGGTCCCTCGGCGAAGCCGTCGCCCTCGGCCTCGCGTCCCGCCCCGAGGCCGTCGTCCTCGGCCGGGCCGACGCCGGCACCCGCGCCCGCCAAGCCGCGCCCGGCGATCACCGTGCCGGTCCCCAAGGTGCCGGGGGCACCGCTCCCGACGCCGACGGTGCCACTGCCGGACGTCCCGTCCGTCCCACTGCCCGCCGCCACCCTGCCCGCCGAGATCGTGCGGCTCCTGGCCCTGCCGCACCTGCCGCTGCTGCCCGGCGACCCCACCGGCCTGGTCCGCGTGCTCGACCCGCTCACGGCCAAGGTCGTCTGCGTGCTCGACGAGAAGGTGGTCACCTGCCCGGGCGGCGGGCTCCTCGGCTGAGGCCGAGTCACCCCTCACACGGAAGCGGCCGCCGCTGCTCGGGCGGCCGCTTCCGTCGCGCGTGGCATCCGGGCGGACGGTGCGCGCCGGTCAGCGGTTCACGACCGCCGCGATGACGGCGATGACGAGGAACAGCACGAGCGCCGCGACGGTGATGCGGTGGCGGAACTTGAAGTTCACCGCGTCACCTCGGGTGCCGTCGGCACCTCCGACGGCGTCGCCGTGGCCAGCCGGATCTGGAACCGCGGCCGGGACTGGGTCTGGAAGGTCACCGCGACATTCTGCCGACGTGCGAACCACAGGGCCACCGCCACCAGGGACAGCCCGACGGCGATGGTCCCGATGCCGATGGTCCACCGGGCGCCCCACTCGTCTCCGATCCAGCCGATCATGGGCGCCCCGATCGGGGTGCCGCCCATGAAGATCGCCATGTAGAGGGCCATGACGCGTCCGCGCATGACGGGGTCGACGCTGACCTGCACCATGGCGTTGGCCGTCGTCAGGGCGGTGAGGGCGGACAGGCCGGTGGGCACGAGGTAGAGCCCGAAGAGGACGTAGCTCGGGGCGGTCGCGAGCAGGGCCGTGGAGACGGTGAACCCGACGAGCGCGGTGAGCAGGACCCGGAGCCGCGGTCGGGCCCGGCGGGCAGAGAGCAGGGCCGCGGTCAGCGACCCGACGGCCATGATCGAGCCGAGCAGGCCGTACTCGCCGGGGCCCTTGTCGAAGACCTTCGTGGCCATGAGCGCCATCGTCACCTGGAAGTTCATGCCGAAGGTGCCGAGGACGAAGACGAGGACCATGACGAGCACGAGGTCGGGGCGTCCGCGCACGTAGCGCAGGCCCTGGCGGATCTGCCCCTTGCCACGGGCGAGGGGCGAGGGCCTCAGCTCGGCGGCGTTCATCCGCACGAGGGCGGCGAGGACGAAGACGAACGTCGCCGCGTTGACGAACAGTGCCGGGGCGATCCCGAACGCCGCGATGCCGACGCCGGCGACCGCGGGACCGATGAGCCGCCCGAGGTTGAACGAGGCGCTGTTGAGGGCGACCGCGTTGGGCAGGTGGTCGACGTCGACCATCTCGGAGACGAACGTCTGGCGCGCCGGGTTGTCGACCGCGGTGGCCACGCCCTGCAGCAGGGCGAGGACGTAGACGTGCCAGAGCTGGACGACGTCGGTCGCGGTGAGGACGGCCAGCAGCAGCGCCGTGACGAGCAGCGCGGTCTGGGTGCCGAAGAGCAGCCGCCGCTTGGGCAGCCGGTCGACGAGCATCCCCGCGAAGGGCGCGAGGAGCAGGAACGGCAGGAACTGCAGGCCCGTGACGAGGCCGAGGGCCGTCGCCGAGTGGTCGGTGAGGACGGTGAGGACCAGCCAGTCCTGGGCGACCCGACCCATCCACGTGCCGACGTTCGACACGATCGCGCCCGAGGCGTAGATGCGGTAGTTGCGGATGCCGAGGGAGTGGAAGGTGGGGCTCACTTGGAGGCCACCTTCGCCAGCACGACGGCGGCGCGCTGCAGCAGGTCCCTCTCGTCGTCGGTGAGGGCCTCGAAGCGCTCGAGCATCCACTCGTCGCGGTGGCGGCGGATGCGGCGCACGGCCTTGCGGCCCTCCGGGGTCAGCGACAGGATCACCTGCCGGCCGTCCTCGGGGTCGTCGGCCCGGGCGACGTAGCCGCCCTCGACGAGGGCACCGGTCGTGCGCTTCATGCTCGGGGCGGAGACGCGCTCGATCTCGGCGAGCTCGCTGTTCGTGCGCGGGGCGTCCTCGAGCCGGCAGAGCACGGAGAAGTGGTGCGGCGGCAGCTCGCGGTCGGACTCGAACCGGACGCGGCGCGAGATCCGCATGCACGCGAGGCGGATGTCGTTGCTCAGCGAGACGAGCTCGCTGCGGGAAAGGGTCTTGGTACGCAAACGAGTGCTTTCGGACGTGATGCTCGGTGGGATGCTTAGCCTAACTCATTACCTCGGCTAACTATTCCGGAACACGCCGAGCATGGAAACGCGAAGAGCCCCCGCCCGGGTGGGCGGGGGCCCTTGCGAGGCAGGCGGGGCGCGGGTCAGCCGAAGAGACCCTGCAGGGGCGTCTTGACGAAGTAGACGACGAAGAAGGCGGCGACGACCCACAGCAGCGGGTGCACCTGGCGCGCGTGGCCCTTCGCGATCTTGAGGAGGACCCAGGCGATGAAGCCCGCGCCGATGCCGACCGTGATGTTGTACGTGAACGGCATGAGGACGATGGTGAGGAAGGCCGGGAGGGCGACCTCCATCTCGGTCCAGTCGATGTTCGTGACCTGGCTCATCATGAGGAAGCCGACGATGACGAGCGCGGGGGCCGCCGCCTCGGAGGGCACGACCGCGAACAGCGGGGCCAGGAACGTCGCGAGGAGGAACAGGACGCCGGTCACGACCGACGCGAGGCCCGTGCGAGCGCCCTCCTCGACGCCGGACGCCGACTCGATGTAAGACGTGTTGCTGCTGACCCCACCGGCGCCACCGGCGATCGCCGCGACGGAGTCCACGACGAGGATGCGGTCGGTGTGCGGCGGGTTGCCGTCCGCGTCGAGCAGCCGTGCCTCGGTGCCGATGGCCACGACGGTACCCATCGTGTCGAAGAAGTCGGCGAGCAGCAGCGAGAAGACGAACATGACGGCGGTGACGATGCCGAGCTTCTCGAAGGAGCCGAGGAGGCTGAACTGGCCGAGGATGCCGAGGTCGGGGGTCTGGGTCACCGAGTCGGGCAGCTCGGGCACGGTCAGCGACCACGCCTGCGGGTTGGTCAGCGCACCCTTGGCGTCGAAGACGCGCGGGCCGATGTGGAAGATCGCCTCGAGGACCATCGCGAGGACGGTGGCCCCGATGATGCCGATGAGGATGGCGCCCTTGACCTTGCGGATGAGCAGCATCGCGATGAGGAAGACGCCGACGACGAACACGAGGGTCGGCCAGCCGTCGAGGCTGCCGCCGATGCCGAGCTCGCTCGGCACGGAGCCGGGCGTCGTGGGCCGGCGCGCGAAGCCGGCGTCGATGACGCCGATGTACGCGATGAACAGGCCGATGCCCACCGAGATCGCGACCTTGAGCGGGGCCGGGATGGCCCTGAAGACCGCCTTGCGGAACCCGGTGAGCACGAGCACGAGGATGATGACGCCCTCGATGACGACCAGGCCCATGAGGTCGGCGTACGTGATCTTCTCGGCCGAGTGCGTCAGCACCATCCCGGTGATGAGCCCGTTGATGCCGAGACCGGCCGCGAGCGCGATCGGGAAGTTGGCGACCAGTCCCATGAGGATCGACATGACGCCCGCGACCACGGCGGTGCCGACGGCGACGAGCAGCTTGCTCTGCCCGAGGTCGGTGGTCCCGCCGATCATCTGTCCGGACCCGTCGACGACGCCGGAGAGGATGATCGGGTTGAGCACGACGATGTAGGCCATCGTGAAGAAGGTGACGACGCCGCCGCGGATCTCGCGCGCGAGGGTCGACCCGCGCTCGGTGATCCGGAAGAAGCCGTCGAGCCCGGAGACGCCCGAGCGGGCGTGGGTATCGGTCGACATGGCGCACACCCTAGTGGCGGGGCGTTTCGTGCGCGTGACCAGACCCTAGGCTGTCCGCGTGACCGACGAGAACGTCCCGCACGACTCCCAGCCCGACGCCCGGCCGACGCACGCGTCGCAGCTGCGCCCGCTGCCCGTGCCGATGCGGCGGATCGTCGAGGCCGGGGTGCTGGCGTGGGTCGTGGCCCTGCTCGTCGTGCTCGTCGTGCCGGGGCTGCACTCCGGCGACCGCTCCTGGTGGCCGTGGACGTGCGTGGCCGGCATCGGGCTCGGCGGGATCGGCTGGACCTACCTGCGCCGTGGACGCGGCAACGCCCGGGACGCCGGCTGACGCGTCCGCCTCACTCGGCGTCCGCCGACGCCTCACCCTGCGGGCCCTCGGAGGGCTCGGACGGCTCGGACGGCTCGGACGGCTCGGACGGCTCGGAGGGCTCGGAGGGCTCGGAGGGCTCGGAGGGCTCAGCGGACTCAGCGGGCTCAGGGGGTTCGGAAGTCTTCGGTGCCTCGGTCGTCTCGGTGGTCTCGGAGGTCGGCGTCGCCGCCCGCTCGACCGGCTCGAGGTCGACGGCGAGCTCGTCGACGACCGGCTCGCCGACCGGCACCGGGGCCTGGTGGTCGAGGTCGGTCTCGGAGTGCGCGCCGCACCCGTGGTCCAGGCTCACGACCCGGCCGTCGGACGGGCTCCACTCGTTGGCGCAGACACCGAAGACGGCGCGCAGCGCGCCCGCCATCGGCACGAAGTAGCCGCACGAGGAGCACCGCTCGGTGGCCTTCTGGGCGATCTCGGAGCTGGGGCCGTTGTCGCCCTCGTACCAGCGCGTCGCCGCGGTCTCGCGACCCTCGGCCGACAGGACCCGCCTGCGTCCGAGGCCGAGCTCGACGATCGCCACCTGGTCGACGTCCTCGTCACCCGTCGCCTCGAAGCCCGCCTCGAGGTTCGGGTCGTCGAGCCGGTAGGGCAGCACGTCGCCGGCACCGAGGTCGCCCGGAGCCAGCCGGTCGGCGTACGGGACCCACTCGGGGGCGAGGACGGCGTCCGGCCCCGGCAGCAGGTTGGTCTCGCAGACGGTCGCCACCTTGCCGCGCGGCACACGGGCGAGGCTGACGCCCCAGCGCCAGCCCCGGTAGCCCGGCGACGTGCAGCCGAACCAGTGCATGGCGAGGCGCTCACCGAGCGGCTCGACGCCGAGGTGGTCTCCCACCGTGCCGGGCTCGGCGATGCCGTCGAGGGCGTCACGGGCGAGGTCGACGGCCGCGGCGAGCACGGCGTCCTGCTTGGTGGCGGTGCCGATCATGGACGTCACTTCTCCAGCTCGTCGGCGAGGCCGCGCAGGGCTCGCGCGACGTTCGAGGCCAGCTTGCGCTCGGGCCGGCGGCCCGCGCGGTAGGTGTTGCCCACGCCGTCGAGGAGCTGGACGACGTCCTCGATGATGACGGTGAGCTCCTCGACCGTCTTGCGCTCGCGCTTGCTGATGTTCGCGGCCACCGACTGCGTCGGCTCGAGCACCTTGACCTGCAGGGCCTGGGCGCCCTTGCGCCCCTCGACCACGCCGAACTCGACGCGGGCGCCCTTCTTCAGGGTGGTCACACCCTGCGGGAGCGCGTTCGCGTGCAGGAAGACGTCACGGCCGTCGTCCTCGGAGATGAACCCGAAGCCCTTGTCCGCGTCGTAGAACCTGACCTTGCCAGTCGGCACAGCCCACCTCGTTGATCTCGGTCGGTCGCCCCTTCGCGGGCACGACTCGATGGCGCTCGTTGCGCTTCCCTCCAGCCTAACCGCTCGGTGCAAACGGGATTTCGCCTCCGCCGCGCTGGGCTCCCACGTGTACGCTGCGCTCAGCTCGGGACCGCGGCCGGGCCACCGCTCGGGCTGATCCCCCACGTGCCGGTCCACTCCTCCCCCGGCTCGAGCACGACGAGCCCGTCGCCGGAGTTGAAGGCGTCGGCCGGGCAGCTCATCGGCTCGACGGCGATCCCCGGCACGCCCTTGCGGTCGCGGGCCACGGCGGTGAAGACCTGCAGCCACGGGAAGGACTCGTCGGCCCAGAGGGTCACCGTGCCCGATGCCGTGCCGACGCTCGCACGCCAGGCGCCGTCGGGGTCGCGCACGACGTCGGTGTAGGCGGTGTCGAGGTCGGTGCCGCCCACCGGTCGCGTGGTGCGGAAGTCGAGCTCGCCGCCGTCGACAGCGGTCAGTCCGGTCGGCAGCAGCCGGTCGTCGACCTCCACGCGCGTCGCGGCCGGCACCCGCAGCTCGACGTCGGGCAGCAGCGTCTCACCGATCGCGAGGTACGGGTGGGCGCCGTACCCGAACGGGGCCGGCTCGGTGCCCACGTTGCGGGCGGCGACGGTGACGACGAGGCCGGAGTCGTCGAGCAGGTAGGTCGTGCGCAGGTCGAGGTGCCAGTCCCAGCCGGGTTGCGGATGCAGCCGGTAGCCGACGGTCACCGCGTCGTCCTCGAGCTCCACCAGCTTCCACAGGGCCCAGCGGACGAGACCGTGGCTCGCGTTGCCGAGCGGGACCTCGGTGATTGCGAGCTGGTGCTCGGCACCGGCGAAGGTGAAGCGTCCGTCCCGGATGCGGTTGGGCCACGGCATGAGCTGCTGCCCCCGCCCGGACCGGCACGGCTCGTCGGGGCCGTACCCGGCCAGGAGGTCGACGCCGTCGCGGGTCAGCGTGCGCAGTCCGCCGCCGACCTCGACGACCGTCGCCTCGAAGGGGCCGTGCCCGACGGTCCACTGCTGGCCGGTCGGTGACGGCGGACCGGACGCACCGGGCGAGGCGGGGCTGAGCGCGCTCATGAGGCCCACGCTAGCGGTCCGCCGTGGCGCAGGAGGACGGGCGGGCACCGTGCGGGCAGTAGGTTGGGAGGATGGCCACCCCCGCCCGCAGCCTGGCCGACGACATCCGCGCCCGCAGCGACGCCGAGCTGGTCGACCTCGTGCTGGCCCGGCCCGACCTCGCCCGCCCGGCGCCCGCCGACCTCACCGGTCTCGCGGCCCGCGCCAGCACCCGCGCCAGCGTCCAGCGCGCCGTCGAGGCCCTCGACCGCGGCCACCTCCAAGTGCTCGAGGTCCTGATCGTCGCTGGCGACGGGGCTCCGCGGGAGCGGGTCCGCGAGCTGCTCGGCACCGACGACGCGTCGCTCGTCGACACGCTCGTCGACGACCTCTGGCGCCGGGCGCTCGTGTGGCGCGGCGCCGACGGCGAGCACGTCGTGCGCACGGTGCCCGACGTTCTCGGCTCGACGGTGGCCGGCCTGGGCCCACCCCTGCGTGAGCTGCGCCAGACGTTCGTGCCCGAGGACGCCGACCCGGCGGCCGTCGGGCGTGCGCTCGCCGAGGCGCCCGAGGACGCGCGCGCCATGCTGGAACGGATGACGTGGGGCCCGCCCTTCGGCGTCATGCCCTCGGGGCCGGCGGGTCGCTCCACCGCGCGGTGGCTGCTCGAGCAGCACCTTCTCGTGTCCGTCGCCTCCGACCGGGTGGCGCTGCCCCGCGAGGTCGCGCTCGCGCTGCGCGGCGGGCACGTGCACCGCCGACCCGAGCTGACCCCCCCGCCGATCGAGGCGCGCACGGTGTCGCTCGTGGACGCCGTGGCCGGGGGCGCGGCGAGCGAGCTGCTCACGCACGTCGACGAGCTGGCGGCCGCCTGGGGCGCCGAGCCGCCGCGGGTGATGCGCGCCGGCGGGCTGTCGGTGCGCGACCTCCGGGCCACCCAGGACGTGCTCGACCTCGACGCGGACCGCGCGGCGTTCGTCGTCGAGGTAGCCCACGCCGCCGGCCTCGTCGCCGACGACGGCGAGGTCGTGCCGGTGTGGGCGCCGACGTCGGAGATCGACGACTGGTCCAGCGCCGAGTCCGGGCACCGCTGGGCCACCCTCGCCGTCGCCTGGTTCGCCTCGACGCGCGCGCCCCACCTCGTGGGCCGGCGGGCGTCGGGCAGCGGCGCCGTCAACGCGCTCGGGCCCGACGTCCAGTGGCCCGCCGTCCGCACCGTCCGCCGTGACGTGCTCCGCGAGCTCGCCTCGCTCGGGCCGGGCCAGGCGCCCGACGCAGAGTCGCTGCGCGCCCGGCTCACGTGGCGTCGGCCCAACCGGCCCGCCGCCGTGCTCGGCGAGGCCGTCGACGCGGTGCTGCGCGAGGCCGAGTGGCTCGGGGTCACCGGCCGCGGGGCCCTCTCGCCGGCGGGGCGACTCCTCGTCGACGCGCCGGGCGCCGAGCGTGAGCGCCTCGAAGCCGTGGCGGCGGCCATGTCGCCGCACCTGCCGGCCCCCGTCGACCACGTGCTCGTCCAGGCCGACCTCACGGCGGTCGCGCCGGGACCGCTCGTCGGTGGTCTCGGGTCCTTCATGCGGCTGTCGGCCGACGTCGAGTCGCGCGGCGGCGCGACGGTCTACCGGTTCACGCCCGAGTCGGTGCGCCGGGCCCTCGACGCCGGGTGGACCGCGGCGGAGTTCCTCGACACGGTGCGCCGGTCCAGCCGCACCCCGGTGCCGCAGCCGCTCGAGTACCTCGTCACCGACGTGGCGCGACGCCACGGCCAGACCCGGATCGGGAGCGCCGCCGCGTACGTTCGCTCCGACGACGAGTCGGTGCTCGACACCATGCTCGCCTCGCGCGACCTCGCTCCCCTGCAGCTGCGCCGTCTGGCCCCCACGGTCCTCGTCTCGACTGCCCACCCCCGCACGCTCGTCGACCTGCTCCGCGACAGCGGCTTCGCGCCGGTCCACGAGGGGTCCGACGGCACCGTCGTGCACGCCGAGACCCCGAAGCGTCGGGCGGGCTCACGCCGGCGCGGGCCGGGCCCGGTCGTCTCGCCCGTCGACCGCGACTTCACGAGCTCGCTCGTCGCCGGCCTGCGCGTCGCCGAGGCCACCGCCGTGCAGCGTCGCGCCGAGGAGGAGGCCCGCCCCGGCCCGCGCCTCGAGGCGATGGACCCGGTGGTGACGCTGTCGCTGCTGCGCGACGCGGTCGCCGACCGGCACGGGGTCTGGATCGGCTACTCCGACGGACACGGCGCGACGACGCGTCACCTCATCCACCCGCAGCGGGTCGACGGCGGACGCGTCCGGGCCACCGACGAGTCCGGTCACGAGCGGTCGTGGTCGGTCCACCGCATCACCGGCGCCAGCCTCGACGCCTGAGCGCCGGGTCCGCGTCAGGCCCCCGCGAGCGCGCGGACGACGTTGCTCGGGGAGGGCCGGCCCAGCTGGGCGGCCATCCAGACCGAGGTCTCGACGAGCGCGTCGAGGTCGACCCCGGTCTCGACCCCGGCGCCCTGCAGCGCCCACACGAGGTCCTCGGTCGCGAGGTTGCCGGTGGCCGACCTCGCATACGGGCAGCCGCCGAGACCGCCCGCAGACGCGTCGACGACCGACACCCCGTCGCGCAGGGCCGCCATGGTGTTGGCGAGCGCCTGGCCGTACGTGTCGTGGAAGTGAACGGCGACGCGGTCGGTACCGATTCCCTTGCGGGACAGAGCATCCAGGAGCCGGTGCACGTGCCCCGTCGTGCCGACGCCGATGGTGTCGCCGAGGCTCAGCTCGTCGCAGCCGAGGTCCATGAGCCGCTCGGCGGTCTCGACGACCTGGCCGACCGGCACGGGCCCCTCCCAGGGGTCGCCGAAGCACATGGAGACGTAGGCGCGCACCCACATGCCGTCGGCGAGGGCACGCTTCACGACCGGCTCGAACATCGCGTACTGCTCGGCGACCGACCGGTTGAGGTTCTTCTGCGCGAAGGTCTCGGTGGCCGACCCGAAGATGGCGATGGCCTGCAGACCCAGCTCCTCGGCCCGGTCCAGGCCCCGCTCGTTCGGCACGAGGGCCGGACGCCGCCGCCCGACGCCGCCGGGCCCGAGCGCGCCGAGGACCTCCTCGGCGTCGCCCATCTGGGGCACCCACCGCGCAGGCACGAACGAGGTCGTCTCGATGGTGTCGAGACCGGCCGCCTCGAGCCGCCGGATGAACTCGACCTTCGTCGCGGCCGGCACGACCGTCTTCTCGTTCTGCAGGCCGTCACGGGGGCCGACCTCGTAGATCGTCACCTGCGCCGGCAGCCCCGTCGCCGCCTCGACCTGTGGGGATCGCATTCGCCCATACTGTCACCAGCACCAGCGGCACCCGCACGCCCGGGTCGAGGCACTCGGCGGTCACGGGTGAGCGTGGAATACATCGGACCGGGAAGCGGGTTGAGCACTGACGATGAACGACGGACCCCTCATCGTCCAGAGCGACAAGACGCTGCTCCTCGAGGTCGACCACCCCCGCGCGGAGGCAGCGCGCCGGGCCATCGCCCCCTTCGCCGAGCTCGAGCGAGCGCCCGAGCACGTGCACACCTACCGCATCACGCCGCTCGGCCTGTGGAACGCCCGGGCCGCCGGGCACGACGCCGAGCAGGTCGTCGACGCCCTCATGACGCACAGCCGCTACGCGGTGCCCCACGCGCTGCTCGTCGACGTCGCCGACACGATGGACCGCTACGGCCGCCTCACCCTCGAGAAGGAGGGCGTCGCCGACTCCCCCGAGGGGACGCGGCTGGTCCTGCGCACGACCGACCGCCCGGTCCTCGAGGAAGTGCTGCGGCACAAGAAGATCAGGCCACTGACCGGTGAGCGCATCGACGACCTCGCGGTCACCGTCCACCCGAGCGAGCGCGGCACCCTCAAGCAGGAGCTGCTCAAGGTCGGCTGGCCCGCCGAGGACCTGGCCGGCTACGTCGACGGGGAGGCGCACCCGATCGACCTGCGCGAGGACGGCTGGGCGCTGCGGCCCTACCAGCAGCAGGCCGTCGACGGCTTCTGGCACGGCGGGTCCGGCGTCGTCGTGCTGCCCTGCGGCGCCGGCAAGACGCTCGTCGGTGCCGGTGCCATGGCCGCCGCCAAGGCGACGACGCTCATCCTCGTGACGAACACCGTCAGCGCGCGGCAGTGGAAGGACGAGCTGCTGCGCCGCACGAGCCTCACCGAGGACGAGATCGGCGAGTACTCCGGCGCCCGCAAGGAGATCCGCCCGGTCACGATCGCGACCTACCAGGTTCTGACGACGCGCCGGAAGGGCGCCTACACCCACCTCGACCTGCTCGACGCCCGCGACTGGGGGCTCGTCGTCTACGACGAGGTGCACCTGCTGCCGGCGCCGATCTTCCGGATGACCGCCGACCTGCAGGCCCGCCGACGGCTCGGCCTGACCGCGACGCTCGTGCGCGAGGACGGTCGTGAGGCCGACGTCTTCAGCCTCATCGGCCCCAAGCGCTTCGACGCACCGTGGAAGGACATCGAGGCGCAGGGCTACATCGCCCCCGCCGACTGCGTCGAGGTGCGCATCACGCTGCCCGACGGTCAGCGAATGGCCTACGCGACGAGCGAGCCGGAGGACCGGTACCGGCTGGCGTCGTGCACCGACGCCAAGCTGTCGGTCGTCGAGCAGCTGGCGAAGCGGCACGACGGTGAGCCGACGCTCGTCATCGGCCAGTACCTCGACCAGCTGCACGAGGTCGCCGAGCGGCTCGGCGCCGAGGTCATCACCGGCGAGACGACCGTCCGGGAGCGCCAGCGCCTCTACGACGCGTTCCGCGCCGGCGAGATCAGCACCCTCGTCGTCAGCAAGGTCGCGAACTTCTCCATCGACCTTCCCGAGGCGAGCGTCGCCATCCAGGTCAGCGGCACCTTCGGGTCGCGCCAGGAGGAGGCCCAACGCCTCGGGCGCGTCCTGCGTCCCAAGGGTGACGGCCGCACGGCCCACTTCTACACCGTCGTCTCGCGCGACACCGTCGACGCCGACTTCGCCGCCCACCGGCAGCGGTTCCTCGCCGAGCAGGGCTACGCCTACCGCATCGTCGACGCCGACGACCTCTGAGCGTCGCGCGCCGCGAGGACCCGGCGATGGCCCCGGCCGGGCGGCCTGCCCGGCGCAGGGGCGGGGCCCCGTCCCGGTGTCGGACGAGGCCCCTGTGGGGAAGCCGGCACGCTGGTGCCGGTGAGGTCCGCGACCCGGTGCCCGCCCCGTGAGCCGGGCCGCGGACCGGCTCCGTCCTCAGCGCCGGCCCGAGGGGCCGGTGCCGTGGCTGAGCCGTCTCGGGGGACGGGCCCGGTGCCGCCCCGTCGCTGACTCGGCCTCTTCCAGTCTGCCCGAAATGTCCGGATGTGCCACCCCGGGTGCTCTCGCCCAGCCTGGTCACAGAGAACGTGCAGCCTTCTTCCCAGCCAACTCCCAGCAAACGTGCTGAGACTGTTCACGTGGACACCCAGACCGCCGCGGCCCCCGAGGCCAGACTGCTCATCGTCGAGGACGAGCCGAACATCCGTGAGCTGCTCGCCACCTCCCTGCGCTTCGCCGGTTTCGAGGTCGAGACGGCCGCCGACGGCACGAGCGCCCTCGCCATGGCCGAGGAGACCGAGCCTGACCTCGTCGTCCTCGACGTCATGCTGCCCGACGTCGACGGCTTCGAGGTGACGCGTCGCCTGCGCGACCGCGGCCGCCAGCAGCCGATCGTCTTCGTCACGGCGCGCGACGCCACCGGTGACAAGATCCAGGGGCTGACCGTCGGTGGTGACGACTACGTCACCAAGCCGTTCAGCCTCGAGGAGGTCATCGCCCGCATCCGCGCCGTGCTTCGCCGCACGAGGGGGGCCGTCGACGAGACCGCGACACTGCGCTTCCACGACCTCGAGCTCAACGAGGACTCCCACGAGGTGCGCCGCGGCGGACGCGTCATCGACCTGTCCCCCACCGAGTTCAAGCTGCTGCGCTACCTGCTGCTCAACCCCAACCGCGTGCTGTCCAAGCTGCAGATCCTCGACCACGTCTGGGACTACGACTTCCGCGGCGAGTCGGGCATCGTCGAGTCCTACATCTCCTACCTGCGGCGCAAGATCGATGCCGACGGCCCCTCGCTGATCCACACGAAGCGGGGCGTGGGCTACGTCCTGCGCGTGCCGCCGGAGACCTCGAGCTGACCCGACCCGACGGAGCCGACATGAACCCCGAGCCGGCGAGCGGAGCGCCCGACCGCCGCGCGCGTCCGACCCGTGGGCGTCGCCGTCCCTTCGGTCGGCTCCGAGCCCTCCCGCTGCGGTGGCGTCTGCTCGGCGTCGCGCTCGGCCTCATCCTCGTCGCGCTGTCGGTCGTCACGCTCGTCGTCAGCGCGCTCCTGCGCCAGTACCTCGTCGGCCAGTCCGACCAGGAGCTCGACGTCTACGCGACGAGCATCGCGCGCTACCAGGCCCAGGACCTCGTCCAGGGCAAACCCGTCCTCCCGAGCGGTTTCACGCTGCGCCTCATGCCCGTCGGGTCCTCCCGGACGATCAACCTCGGCGAGGCCGCGACGGAGGACGACTCGCCGCTGCTCCCCCGGCTCAACCCCGAGGACCCCCTCGTCGAGGACGGCTCGTCGTTCGAGGTGCCCTCCGAGGGCGGGGGCAGCTCGTGGCTGGCGATGGCGCGCTCGACGGCCGACGACAAGGCCACCTTCATCGTCGCGCTGCCGCTGCGGGGGCTGCAGAGCACCGTCCAGCAGTTCATCTGGTACGCCGTCGCCATCGGCGTCATCGTCCTGCTCGTGTGCGCGGCGCTGGGCTGGTACCTCGTCGGGCGCACGTTCCGACCGTTGACCCGCATCGAGGACACCGCCGCCCAGATCGCCGGCGGCGACCTGACCCAGCGCGTCGCCGTGCCCGACACCGAGGACGAGGTGGCCTCGCTGTCGCGCTCGCTCAACGCGATGCTCGGCCGCATCGAGCAGAGCTTCGCGGTCCGGGAGGCCAACGAGGCCAAGATGCGACGGTTCATCGCCGACGCGTCGCACGAGCTGCGGACGCCACTGGCGGCCGTCGGCGGCTACGCCGAGCTGTACCGCCAGGGCGCGCTGCCGAACGCCGAGGCCGTGACGGGGGCGATGGGCCGCATCGAGAGCGAGAGCCAGCGCATGAGCGGGCTCGTCGAGGACCTGCTCACGCTCGCGCGCCTCGACGGCGAGCGGCCGCTGGAGATCCAGACCGTCGACCTCGCGGTCCTCGCCGCCGACGCCGCGCAGGACGCCCGCACCATCGCGCCGGACCGGCACGTGACGGCCACCGGCATCCACGGCCCGATCGGCCCGACCGAGCTCGAGGCCGACGAGCGCCAGCTGCGCCAGGTGGTGACGAACCTCGTGACCAACGCGCGGCTGCACACACCGCCTGGTACACCCGTGGAGATCCTCGTCGGCCGGGTCGACACCGCCCACGTCGCCCTCCACGTCCGCGACCACGGGCCGGGCATCCCGCCCGAGGCACGGGCCAGCGTCTTCGAGCGCTTCTACCGTGCCGACACCTCGCGCAGCCGGGGCAAGGGCGGCGGCAACGGTCTCGGGCTGGCCATCGTCGAGGCGATCGTCGAGGCACACCGCGGCTCGGTCCGGGTCGAGGAGACCCCCGGCGGGGGCGCCACGTTCGTCGTCGAGCTGCCCGTCCACGCGACCCGCGAGCATCGCACAGGCGATTCCTAGGGACGCCACAACGCCGTCAAAAGCTGCCTCGATGACATGGGTACCAGGCAGGTACAGCCACATGAGGAGGAGCCATGACCCTGGCACCGGACAACACCCAGCGCATCCCCGAGGGCGCCGACTACTACAGCCAGGCCGCCCCGCCCGTCCCGCCGGCGTTCGGGCCGACCCAGCAGCAGACGCCTCCCCCGCCGCCGCGCCGGGACCGCCGGATCGGCCAGACGGCCGTGACCGCCCTCCTCGCCGCGGTCCTCGCGAGCGGCGGCACGTACGCCGCGACGCAGTACGCCGGGCACGACGGCTCGACGGCGAGCAGCTCCTCGAGCACGACGCAGAGCTCGAGCCAGGGCTCCTCGCCGACCGTCATCCAGGGCAACGCCTCGAGCCCCGACTGGTCCGCGGTGGCCAAGGCGGTGTCGCCGAGCGTCGTCAGCATCGACGTCACGACGCCGCAGGGTGAGGCCGCCGGCTCGGGCGTCGTCTTCGACAAGACCGGCCACATCCTGACGAACAACCACGTCGTCGGTGACGCGACGGGCGGCCAGGGACAGATCACGGTGACGCTGTCCGACGGGCGCACCTACAGCGCCACGATCGTCGGCACCGACCCGTCGACCGACCTCGCCGTCATCAAGCTCGCCTCGGTCCCGACCGACATCGTCCCGATCTCGGTCGGCGACTCCGAGGCGCTCAAGGTCGGCGACCCGGTCATGGCCGTCGGCAACCCGCTCGGGCTGTCGGGCACCGTGACGACGGGCATCGTGTCGGCGCTCAACCGCCCCGTCAGCACGAGCACGTCCGAGCAGAACCAGTCGCCGTTCGGCCAGCAGGGCAGCGCCGGCGACGAGGTCGTCACGAACGCGATCCAGACGTCCGCGGCGATCAACCCCGGCAACTCCGGCGGTGCCCTCGTCAACGCCAAGGGCCAGCTCGTCGGCATCAACAGCTCGATCGCGTCGCTGAGCCAGGGATCGAGCGGCCAGAGCGGCAACATCGGCATCGGCTTCGCGATCCCGGTCAAGGAGGCCAGGTCGATCGCCGAGCAGCTCATCAAGAGCGGCAAGGCCGAGCACGCCTTCCTCGGGGTGACGCTGCGCGACACCGTCGTCACCGACGGCCCGGCCAGGCGCGCCGGGGCCCAGGTGGCCTCGGTCCAGGGCGGGACGCCTGCCGCGAACGCCGGCCTGAGGAGCGGCGACGTCGTCATCGCCGCCGACGGCCAGCGCATCGACTCGGCCACGGCCCTCGTGGCCCAGATCCGCGAGATGACGGCCGGCGACAAGACGACGCTGACGATCGTCCGCGGCGGCCAGCGCCAGGACGTGCAGGTGACCCTCGCCGTCAAGCCCAGCTCGTCGAGCTGACCCGGACGCGGCGGCGGCCCGACGCTCCCCGGGCCGCCGCCGGGACCGCGTACCCTTGCGCGGTGAGCCAGACCGAGACCGAGCTCGACCCCGCCGCCGTCGTGCGCCTCGACCCCGAGGACGTCGCCACCGCGGTGCGGGTCCTCGCCCTCGCCCCCTCGCTCGACCTCGACGACCCCGACTTCGAGACCCTCAAGCGCGCCGCGTCGCTGATGTACAAGCGCCTGAAGAAGGACCGCCGCAACGCCAAGACCTGGGCCGAGCGCAAGGCCGACCGTCAGGTCATCGAGTCGACGGCCACCGGCTCGCCGATGCGGATCGACGACGAGACCAAGGGAATCCCGTTGGTGTCCACCGCCACTGGCGCGTACGCCGGTGAGCTCGTCAACCCGCGGGGCTGCTACGTCTGCAAGCGCGACTACACGCTCGTCGATGCGTTCTACCACTGGCTCTGCCCCGAGTGCGCCGCCTTCAGCCACGCCAAGCGCGACCAGCGCACCGACCTGACCGGCAAGCGCGCCCTTCTCACCGGCGGCCGGGCCAAGATCGGCATGTACATCGCGCTGCGGCTGCTGCGCGACGGCGCGCACACGACGATCACGACGCGCTTCCCCAAGGACGCGATGCGCCGGTTCTCCTCGATGGAGGACTCGGCCGAGTGGATCCACCGGCTCAAGATCGTCGGCATCGACCTGCGTGACCCGACGCAGGTCGTCGCCCTCGCCGACGAGGTCTCGGCGGCCGGCCCGCTCGACATCCTCGTCAACAACGCGGCGCAGACCGTGCGCCGCTCCCCCGGCGCCTACAGCAAGCTCGTGGAGCTGGAGGCGGCGCCGCTGCCCGACGGCGTCGCCCTGCCGGAGATGGTGACGTTCGACCGGGTCAGCGAGGCGCACCCGGCCTCCATCGCCGGAGCGCTCAGGGGTCACGCCGTCGCCCACCACGACGGCGAGTCGGTCGAGCACGCTCTTGCCGCCCAGACCGCCGCCTCGATGACCGCGCTCGCGCTGAGCGCCGGCCAGGCCAGCCTCGAGGCGCACCGGGCCGGGACCGCGGTCGACGCCGGTGGGCTGCTGCCGGACCTGCAGCGCACGAACTCGTGGACCCAGAAGGTCGAGGAGGTCGACCCGCTCGAGCTGCTCGAGGTGCAGCTGTGCAACTCGACGGCGCCGTTCATCCTCATCTCGCGGCTGCGCCCGGCCATGCGGGCCGCGGTCGCCGCCGGGGCGCGGCGGGCCTATGTCGTCAACGTGTCGGCGATGGAGGGCCAGTTCTCGCGGCGCTACAAGGGCCCCGGGCACCCGCACACCAACATGGCCAAGGCCGCGCTCAACATGCTGACCCGCACGAGCGCCGGGGAGATGTTCGAGACCGACCGGATCCTCATGACGGCCGTCGACACCGGCTGGATCACCGACGAGCGGCCGCACGACGAGAAGCTGCGCATCGCGGCCGAGGGCTGGCACGCCCCGCTCGACCTCGTCGACGGCGCGGCCCGCGTCTACGACCCGATCGTGCGCGGCGAGGCCGGCGAGGACCTCTACGGCTGCTTCGTCAAGGACTACCGGCCCAGCCCCTGGTGAGCCGCCCGGCGCTCAGTGCAGCCGCTTGGCGTACCAGACCTCGGCGTAGGGGTCGTCGACGGTGAAGCAGGGCACCTCGGCATAGCCGTGGCGGGTGTAGAGGGCGCGGGCCTCCAGGAGGTCCAGGCGCGTATCGAGGCGGATCGACCGGACCCCCCAGACCCGGGCCACCTCCTCGGCGCACAGCAGCAGGCTGGTGCCCAGGCCCGCTCCGCGGTGCTCGGGCCGGACGTAGAGCCGACGCAGCTCGGCGACCCGGACACCGGAGGCGTCGCGAAGCCGGCGGACGCCGACGCAACCACCGACGACGCTCGGGTCCTCTGCACGTCGGGCGAAGAGGAACCGGCCCGTCGGCGGAGCGAGGTCGTCGCTGCGCATCCGGGAGAAGCCGGCCTCCAGCTCCTCCGGGGTCGAGCCGCGGCCCTCCCTGAGCCGGTACCACCGGTCGCTGACCTCGACGTAGTACGCACGCAGGAGGGCAAGGGAGTCCTCGGAACCGACGTCGCCCAGCTCGACGACCCACTCGGGCGGCGGCCCCGGCGTCACGCCACGGCGCCGAAGGTGGCCCGCGACTCCAGGGCCTCCCGCAGCTCGGCGTCGGCGTCGACGAGGGAGCGCCGGACGGCGGGGGTCAGGTCGTGCCGGTCGAGGGCCTCGGCGCTCAGACGGGCCGTGTCGTCGGTGAAGACCTTCGGGAAGGCCACGAGGACGACCCGCGACAGGGCGTCCTCGCCGACCCAGCCGGCCATCGCCGGGACGTCGGCGAAGTACCGCGGCACGTAGTCGGCGACGAGCGCGTCCTCGGGTGCGACCCAGAACCCGCGGGCCAGGTGCACCATCTCGTAGTTGGACCGCCCGTGCCGCCCCGTCAGCTGCTCCCAGGCCCACGCCTTGTCGTCCGGCGCCGGCAGGGAGGCACGGCACATCAGCGCGTTGAGCCCGCCCTGGAGCGTGTCGTCCTTGGCCCGGAAGACGTCGACGCCGGCCGCGTCGAGCAGGCCGCGCGCGGCGAGGTTGCGGACGACGATCCACCGGAAGTCGCCGTCGTCGGACAGTCCCTCCGGCAGCTGGTTGCCGTCGGCCCACGCCCGCAGGAGCGCCTCGTCGTCGCTCGTGCCGGCGAGCAGGCGTGCCGCGGCGAGCGACTCGGTCGACCCGGTGGGGGCCCGGTCCAGCAGCGTCGACGCGGCCGCTGCGAGGCGCCCGAGCGCGGCCTCCTGGCCAGAGCGTGGCACGAAGAACGGCACGACGCGGTGCTCGGCGTAGCCCGCCGTACGGGTCAGGATCGAGGAGTTCGTCTCGTGCGGCCAGGCGGCGTCGAAGACGTCGAGGAACGCGTCGGGCGAGACCGCCGCGCCGTGCACGCCGTCGACGAGCGCCGACCAGACGACCGCCCGGGCCTGGGCGTCCGGCACCTGGGCGAGCTGCGCCGGCAGCGCGGCGACCGTCGCGTCCGGTAGGCGCACCCGCGCCCACGTCAGGTCCGACGCGTTGGGCACGAGGACCGCCGGGACGGGCGCACCCACGAGGGCCTCGAGCGGCGTCCGGTCGGTCGTGACGGTCGTCGTCACCCGGCCGACCTCGCGCCCGTCGGTCCAGCCGGCGACGTCGAAGGCGTGCGGCCGGTCGGCCGGGTGGGTGGCCGGCGTCTCGCGGACGACGACGGCGCTCCGGATGAGACCGGCGTGCTCCTCGAGGTCGACGGAGAGCGTGTCGCGGTCGGCGGTGAGCAGCCAGCCGCGCGACCAGGCGGCGAGGTCCTTGCCGCCCGCGCGCTCGATGGCGCCGAGGAAGTCGGTGAGCGTCCCGTTGCCGTACGCGGTGTCGCGCAGGTACGAGCGGACGCCTGCGATGAAGGCGTCGTCACCGACGTAGGCGATGAGCTGGCGCAGCGCGGCGGCGCCCTTGGCGTAGGAGATCCCGTCGAAGTTCTGCAGGGCGCTCTGAGCGTCGAGGGCCTCCACGCCGGCCACCGGGTGGGTGGAGGGCGAACGCTCCGCGCCGTAGCCCCACACCTTGCGCACGATCGAGGAGTCGACCCAGGCGTCGGTGTACTCGGTGGCGTCGACGAGGCACCGGTGGGACATGTACTCGGCGAAGGACTCGTTGAGCCAGAGGTCGTCCCACCACTGCATCGTCACGAGGTCGCCGAACCACATGTGCGACATCTCGTGGCTCACGGTGTTGGCCCGCGTGAGCAGCTCGTCGCGGGTGGCGGCGCCGCGGTAGAGGTACTGGTCGCGGAAGGTGACGCAGCCGGGGTTCTCCATGGCGCCGGCGTTGAACTCGGGCACGAACACCTGGTGGTACTCGCCGAACGGGTACCGGATGCCGAACAGCCCGTGGAAGTAGTCGAACGACCGACGCGTCACGTCGAGGATCTCGGGGGCGTGCCGCTCGAGGGGCTCCTTGAGCGAGGCCCGGGCGTGCAGGCCGAGCGGGATGCCGTCGTGCTCGGCGCGCACGGACGTGTACGGCCCGGCGCAGACCGTGACGAAGTAGGTGGCGAGCGGTCTCGTCGTGCCGAGGACCCACCGGCCGGGCTCGACCTGCTCGGCGGCCCCGTTGCCGATGACGACCCAGTCGCGGGGGGCGCGGACCGTGACGTCGTAGGGCGCCTTGAGGTCGGGCTGGTCGAAGCAGGCGTACACGCTCGGGGCGGCGTCGAGGAAGAGGTGCCCGTAGACGTAGTCCTGCCCGTCGGCGGGGTCGGTGGCCCGGTGCAGGCCCTGGCCGTCGTGGCTGTAGGCCATCGTCGCCACGACGACGAGCTCGTTCTCGGTGGCGAGGCCGCTCAGCGCGAGGCGCCCGTCGACGACGCCGGCCGGGTCGAGCGGGGCTCCGTTGAGGGTCACCGATTCGACGGAGCGCGCCTTGACGTCGACCCACGAGCCCTCCCCCGGCGTCGCGCACGTGAAGCGCACCGTCGAGCGCGAGCCGAACACCTCCGGCCCCTGGTCGAGGTCGAGGTCGACCGAGTACGAGGTGACGGTGAGGCGCGAGGATCGCTCGCGGGCTTCGGCCAGGGTGAGACTGCGCATGGGGGCGAGCCTGCCAGATCGGCGGCCCGGGCGTCGCGGGCGTTGCGACCTCAGTGCTGGACCGGACCGCCGGCCATCTGCTCGAGCCGGGCGATGCGGCGGTCCATCGGCGGGTGCGTCGACAGGAAGCGCGTGACGTCCTGGGCCCGGAACGGGTTGGCGATCATCATGTGACTGGCGTTGACGATGTCCTGCTGCGGGGGCAGGGGCGCACGGGCGACACCGGACTCGAGCTTGCGCAGCGCCGACGCGAGGGCGAGCGGGTCACCGGTGAGGCTGGCACCGTCCTCGTCGGCGTCGAACTCCCGGGTGCGGCTGATGGCCATCTGGATCAGGACGGCCGCGAACGGGGCGAGCAGGCTCATGACGAGCAGCGCGAACGGGTTGGGCCGGTCGTCCTCGTTGCTGCCACCGCCGAACATGCTGGTGAACATGAGCATCTGGCCGATGGAGGTGATGACGCCGGCGATCGCCGCCGCGACCGAGCTGGTGAGGATGTCGCGGTTGTAGACGTGCATCAGCTCATGGCCCAGGACGCCGCGCAGCTCCCGCTCGTCGAGCAGCTGCAGGATGCCCTCGGTGCAGCACACGGCCGCGTTCCTCGGGTTGCGGCCGGTGGCGAAGGCGTTCGGCGCCTGGGTGGGCGAGATGTACAGGCGCGGCATCGGCTTGCCGGCGCGCGTCGACAGCTCGCGCACGATGCGGTACATCGCCGGCGCCTGGGCCTCGGAGACCGGGTAGGCGTGCATGGCCCGGATCGCGAGCTTGTCGGAGTTCCAGTAGCCGTAGAACGTCGTCCCGACGCCGATGAGGGCGAAGAGCCAGAGGTAGCGACCTCCGCCGACGAGCGCGCCGATCCCGAGCAACAGGGCCCAGATGCCACCGAAGAGCGCGGCGGTCTTGAGCCCGTTGAAGTGGTTGTGCATGTCCGGTCAACGCTCGACCGACGGACGCGGTTCCCTCCGGCTGGGCGTTGGCTGGGAGCGATGGTGACGGGAACCACATCCGGATGAAGACTCAACTACACGAGTAGTACTACGCGATGTAGTAGTTTTGCAGTGTCAGGAACCGACCCGGGGAAACCACCCCGATCCTCACACCAGGAGGCGCATCATGCGCAAGACGCTCGACAGGCTCATCTCGTGGACCGGCCTCATCGTGGCCGCCGTCCTTCTCGTCGCCGGAGGGCTGATGACCTACGCGAGCGGCTTCATCGGCGACCAGGTCACGCAGCAGCTGAGCCAGCAGGACATCACGATGCCGGCGGCCGCAGCCATCGCCGAGATGTCCCCCGCCGACAAGGCCGCGCTCACCCCCTGGGCCGACGGCCGGACGAAGATGACGACCGGCGAGCAGGCCAAGGCCTTCGCCGACCACTACATCCTCGTCCACATGAACGCGGCCTCGGACAACCGCACCTACGAGCAGGTCTCCGGCGAGTTCATGAAGCTGTCCAAGGACGCCAGCGCCGACCAGGCCAAGGTCGCCGAGCTGGGGCAGCTTCGCCAGACGCTCTTCATGGGCAACACCCTGCGCGGCCTGCTGCTCAACGCGTACGCCTTCGGCACCATGGGCGCGGTGGCCGGGATCGCAGCGGTCGTGGCCTACGTCGGCGCCGGCCTGCTCCTGGTCCTCAGCATCCTGGGCCTGCGGCACGCCAAGCGCGTCACGCAGGTCGCGGCGCCCGCCACGGCAGCGCGCACCGAGGCGCTCGCCCGGAGCTGACCACCCATCGACCGACCCCGCCGCCCCCCGGGCAGCGGGGTCGTCCGCTGCCCCGAACCGACGTCCCACAGCACCCTCACCACCTGCCCCGACAACCGGAGCAGCAGCAAGGAGCCACCCGCCACCCACCAGCACCCTCACCACCTGCCCCGACAACCGGAGCAGCAGCAAGGAGCCACCCGCCACCCACCAGCACCCTCACCACCTGCCCCGAAAGCCGGGGCAGGTGGTGAGGCGGTGGGGGCACAGCCCCCTGTGGACGGTGGCGACCCGTTCGACCCTTCGCAGCCCGCGCTGGGGACGGCGATGCCCGTCGCCGGTGCCCACCTGAGACGGTGGGCGCCACGGACCGCAGCAGGAGGCCACGATGGACGACGCCTTCGACGGCGCCGCGTACGTGCGCCGCGTGCGCCGCCTCGCCGACCTCAGCCAGCGCGAGCTGGCCGCCCGCACGGGCCTGTCCTCCTCCGCGGTCGGTCGTATCGAGTCCGGCGAGAGGCGCCTCGACGTCGGGACGCTGTCGCGGATCCTTGACGTGGCCGGGCTGCGGCTCCTGGTCGTCGACGCGCAGAACCGGCCGGTTCAACCCGTGCCGCGGGACGTGTTGCGTGACCATGCAGAGCGCCACTTCCCGAGCCACCTCGACGTCGCGGGGCCCGACGACATGCCGGGTCACCGCGGTGCCAACCCCCGCAAGGGCAAGCCTCCGGCCAAGGGCTGGTACACCCTGCGCGGGCAGCGCCTCGAGCTGCGGGATCGTCGGGGTACCCAGCCGGACCATCCGACGGCGGCCGGCCTGCGCCGCGAGCGGTTGGAGCGCCTCGCCCTGGGGCGCGCGGCGGTCGGCGAACGGGAGGGTCCCCACGTCGAGGTCGAGTGCATGTGCGTCGACGCCTGCTTCGAGGAGCTCTGCCTACCCGACTGCGCGTGCCAGTGCGAGCCCGACCGGCGGCGCCCCGTGCGCCACCGATCATGAGGCACCTGGCGCTGCCGGGATCCCCGGCGCCTCAGGACACCCACTCGACGAGCTGGATCGTCAGACCGTTGGGGTCGGCGACCTGGCAGTACCGCTCGCCCCAGGGCTCGGTCTCGGGCGCCGTGACGACCGGTACGCCCGCCGCCACCATCCGCTCGAACTCGACGTCGACGGACTCGACGACGAACGCGAGCAGCAGTCCTTCGCCCGCGGAACCCGCGCGGTCTACCGGCTTGAACGATTCAAGCCCCGTGCGCAGCAGGACGACGTTCGGCCCGCCGTCGGGATGGCGCAACGAGACGAAGCCGTCGTCGGCCATCGCCACGTCGAAGCCGAGGTGCTCCTGCAGGAACGCGGCCGACGCCTCCGGGTCGGGAACGTTGAGCGAGATGGCAGAGTCGAGCAGATGCATGGCGGCCCCTTCCGTCGTGACAATATGCGTACAGTGTACATAAATTTGAGGAGGGCGCATGCCGACCCTGGTCGACCTGCTGTGGCGGCGGGAGCGCGAACCGACGAGGCCCGGTCCCGGTCGACGCCCCCGCGCGTCGGTCGACGAGATCGTGGGCGCCGGGATCGCGGTGGCCGACCGGGTCGGCACCCTCGGCTTCGGACTGCGCGAGGTCGCCAAGGAGGTGGGAGTGTCGGTCATGTCCCTCTACACGCACGTGGCGACCCGTGAGGAGCTCCTCGCCCTCATGGTCGACGAGTGCCGGCGCACCATGGCCGCGCGACCCAGCGAGGGACCGTGGCGCGAGCGGCTGGAGCAGGTGGCCGCCGAGAACCTCACCCTGCTCGAGCAGCATCCATGGCTGGCGGAGTGGGAGAGCGAGCGTGAGGTGCTGGGTCCGGGCACGCTCGGCAAGTACGAGCGCGAGCTCGGTGCCGTCGCGGCGCTGCCGCTCGACGACGTCACCCGTGACGCCGTCCTCACGCTCGTCCTCGACCACGTCCGGGCCAGTGCTCGCGCGCTTCGACAGGCCGGTCTGGAGCGGGCCCGGGAGTCACCCGAGCAGTGGTGGGAGCGGGAGGGGTCCCGACTGGCCGAGCTCGACGTCGCCGGTCGCTACCCGCTCGCCTCGCGGGTCGGCACCGCCGCCGGCACCGAGCAGGGCGCGGCCCGCGACGCGGTGCGGGCCCACCACTTCGGACTCCAGGTCATCCTCGACGGCGTCGAGGCCCGGGTCAGCCGAGCAGGCGCAGCAGGACGTCCGGCTGGACGCTGACGACGACGAGCACGGCCGCCGCGAGAACCAGCCCGGCCACGGCCACCCCGCCGCCACGGCGAGGCCCCGACGCCGAGCCCGGCGCGCCCGAGGCACTCGAGGCACCCGGCCCGTCCGAGGCGCCCGACGCCTCCGCCGCCGCCAGCGCTCCCGACGTGTCCGGAGAGGACACGACCGGTCGCAGCCAGCGCAGGTACACGGCCACGCCGAGCACAGCGTTGGCCGCCGCGATGGCGGCGAGCCACACCCATCCCTCGGCGACGACCGGTCGCAGGGCCACGACCTTGCCGACGAGGCCGATGACGCCCGGTGGCAGTCCCGCCAGCGACGTGAGCGCGAGGGCGAGCGCCCCGGCACGCCACGGGCTGCGGCGCCACAGGCCTTCGTACCCGGCGAGGACACGGCCGTCGGCGGGCCGCTCGCGGACGGTCACGGCCACGACCGCGAAGGCGACGAGCGTCGCGGCGACGTAGGTGAGCAGGTAGGTCGCGCTCGCCCCGACCCCGAGGGCCGAGATGCTCACGAGCGGCAGGATCACCCAGCCCGCCTGGGCGACCGTCGACCAGGCCAGGAGGCGCACGACGTCGTCCTGCCGCAGCGCCAGGACGTTGCCGACGGTCATGCTCAGCGCGGCGAGCAGGGCGATCGACGACAGAGCGGGCGTGCCGAGCACCGAGACCGCCCGCAGGACGACGAGCAGGGCGGCGAGCGCGGCGATCTTCGACACGGTCGCCAGGAACGTCGCGATCGGCAGCGGTGCGCCGGCGTAGGCGGTGGGGGTCCACGCGTGGAACGGCACGAGCGAGAGCTTGAAGCCCACCCCGGCCAGCACGAGAACGGTCGCCAGGGAGACGACCCCGGCCGACACCGAGGGGAAGACCACCGACGTCGGGGAGCCCGGGGCGGTCTGGAACGCGCCGCCCGTGGACAGCGCGGCGTCGGGGGTCAGGAAGGGGCTGCCGGTGGCCGCATACCAGAGCGCGACACCGAGGGTGAGCAGGGCGAATGACACGAGCGACGTGACGAGCAGCTGGGTCGCCCCGGCGACGGCCGAGCGCCGCCCGGACAGCGCGACGAGGACGACGACCGGCAGGGTCGCGAGCTCGAGGGCGACCAGCCACGTGCCGACGTCGCGGCTGGCCGCCACGACGACCGTGGCGGCCAGGGCGGCGAGCAGGAGCACGACTTGCACCGGTTCGGAGGCCGGCTCGGGCGCGGACGACCGGGACGGCGCGGACGACCCGGGCCTCCGGCCGCGCCGCGGCCACGCCAGCAGGACGCAGAGGAGGGCGGCGGCCCCCGCCGCGATCTGGAGCGCGCCGGTCAGGGCGTCGGCCTCCCAGAAGCACGACGCAGGCAGTCCCTCGACCGTGGGCAGCGCCGAGCCGGACGGCGGCGCCAGGCACAGGGTGGTCCGGGTGTCGCCGCTCGCGAGGCCGGGCACCGTCGCCAGGGCCGTCCCCACGGACGCGAGCGCCGCCACGCCCCACGGCAGCCGCCGCAGCGTCGGCACGACCAGGTCGGCGACGAGCACGAGCAGCGCGCAGCCCAGCGGGACGAGCGCCGGCAGGAGGACGGCGAGGTCGAGGCTCAGCCCCTTCACGGCGCCACCCCCGTACCGGTGAGCAGCCCGCCGGCCGCGGCGGCGGACAGCGACAGGAGCAGGTGCGGCGCGACACCGAGCACGACGATGACCACGACGAGCGTCACCATGACGGCCCACCGGATGCCCTGGGCGTCGGCGACGGCGACCGCCGCAGAACCGGTCGCCGCGTCGCTGCCCTCACCGGCCCAGACGATGCGGGCCACCCGCAACGAGTAGGCGGCCGCGAGCGCCAGGCCGACGGCGCCGAGCACGACGCAGACCCGGAGCAGGGCGACCGGCCGGCCGTCGGCGGGTGACCACGTCGCGTACAGCGCGAGGAACTCGCCCCAGAAGCTGATGAGCCCGGGCAGCCCGAGCGCCCCGGCGAGACCGAGGACGAGGGCGCCACCGAGGCGAGGAGCGTTGTCGCGCAGGGCCGCCCGGGCCACCCGCAGGTCGGCGGAGCCCCAGCGCTCCTTGAGCTCGCCGACGACGACGAACAGCAGCGCCGAGACGACGCCGTGCGCGATGTTGCCGAAGAGGGCGGCCTGCAACCCGGTCTCGCTGCCGGAGGCGAGGGCGAGGGCGACGAAGCCCATGTGCGCCACCGAGCTGTAGGCGATGAGCCGCTTGAGGTCGCGTTCGACGAGGCAGGCGAGGCCTCCCCAGAGGATGCCGACGACGCCGAGGAGGGCGAGCACGGGCGCGAGCGCGGCGACGCCGGCCGGCACGGTGGCGACGACGAGGCGCACGATGCCGTAGGTCCCCATCTTGAGCAGGACGGCGGCGAGCAGCACCGACCCTGCGGTGGGCGCGATGGTGTGCGCCGACGGGAGCCACGTGTGCAGCGGCCAGAGCGGCACCTTGATGCCGAGCCCGACGAGGAGGACGGCGGCCACGGCGACCTCGAGCGGCCGGGCCAGCCCGGCGCCGTGCCGGGCGGCGAGGACCGCGAGGTCGGACGTGCCCTGGTGGTGCACGAGCAGGAGGATGCCGATCAGCATCAGCGTCGAGCCGAGGACGGTGAACAGCACGAACCGGCCGGCCGCGTCGGCCCGGGCCTCGTCGGGCACGTGGTCGTCGCCGAACCGACGGATGAGCACCCACATCGGCACGAGGACGACCTCGAAGGCGATGAAGAAGAGGATGGCGTCGCGGGCCAGGAACGTGCCGAGCGCGCCGGTCTCGACGAGGAGGATGCACCCGAGGAACGTCGAGCCGCTGCCTCCCTTGGGGATCGGACCCGAGAGCGCGTGCGCGACGAGGCCCACCGTCAGCAGGGCGGTCAGCAGCACGAGCGCCGCCGAGACGCCGTCGACGCCGAAGTGCCATCGCACACCGAGGGACCGGATCCACGGCGCGTCGACCTCGGCGCGGGTGGCGACGACGACCACGGCGAGGACCGCGGTGACGACCGAGGCGCCGAGGGCGATGCCCCGTTCGGCTCGCGACTCGCCCGGGATCGCGACGAGGGCGATGGCCGCGAGCAGCGGCACGAGCAGCATCAGCGTCAGCGCCACGCGGCCACCCCCAGGACGGCCACCGAGACGGCACCGACGAGCACGGCGACGAGGGCACCCGACGGCACGCCCCGGTGGGCGCGGTCACCGAGGCGCCCGACGCCACGGACGACGACGGCGGTGGCACGCGGGTAGGCGTCGACGACGTCGCGGTCGAGGGCCACGACGAGACGTGCGGCCGCCGTGACCATCCGGCCGAAGGCGACGTAGGCCGTGTCGACGCCGAAGCCGCGAACCGCGTTCACGCGCAGGGGCGCCGGGACGTGGTCGGCGACGTCGACGCGACCCCGGTCGCTCAGCGACCACACCGCGAAGGCCGCCCCGACGACGAGGAGGACCGACAGCAGGGCACTGAGCAGACCGATGTGGACGCCACCACGCATCCCGGTGAGCAGGAGGGCGCCGAGGACGGTCAGCGCTGCGAGCGCCGACACGACGATGGCAGCGGGCAGGGTGATCGCCCTGTGCCCGTGGGCGTGGACCCGCTCGACCTCCGCGTCGTCCGCGCTGTCGGCGGTCGTGACGACGGCGACGTCCTCCTCGGCGACCACGGCGTCGGGCGTCGCAGCGGGGTGGGCGGCCTCGACGGTCTCGGGGACGGGTGCCGGTCCGGCGACGGCACCGGCCACCGGGGTGTCGAGCAGCAGCCAGGCGCGGGTGCAGTACGCGGCGGTGAGCACGACAGTGACGAAGAGGGCGACGACGACGATCGTCGCGCCGACACCCTCCCCCTCGAGTGCGGCGTCGATGACGGTGTCCTTGCTGACGAAGCCGACGAGGGGCGGCACCCCGGCGAGCGCGGCGAGGCCGATGCCGGTCGACCACCGCAGCGCGCCGGTGCCGCGCAGCCGACCGCGGAGCGTGACGAGGGCCGTGGCACCGGCCAGCACCGCCAGCCACCCGGCCGCGAGGAAGAGCAGCGCCTTGAAGAACGCGTGTCCGATCAGGTGCGACAGGCCGGCCCCGGGACCGAGGTCGTGCGGTGCGGCGGCCAGCGCCGAGAGCATGATGGCGACCTGGCTGAGGGTCGAGTAGGCGAGCATCCGCTTGAGGTCGGTCTGCACGAGGGCGAGCAGGGCGGCGTAGACCATCGTCACCGCCGCGAGGACCGCGAGCAGGGTCCGCGCGCCCTCGTGTCCGGCGTAGAGGGAGAAGAGCCTTGCGATGACGTACGTGCCGGCCGCGACCATCGTCGCGGCGTGGATGAGGGCCGAGGCCGGTGTCGGGCCCTCCATGGCGTCGGGCAGCCAGTCGTGGAACGGGACGAGGCCGGACTTGCCGGCGACCCCGACGGCCACGCCGACGAGGCCGACGGTCAGCGCGGTGGTGTGGCCGGTCGCGGAGATCACGGCGAGCAGGTCGGTGCTGCGGGCCCGGACCGAGAGGGCGACGATCCCCACGACCATGCCGATGTCGGCGACCCGCGTCACGAGGAACGCCTTGTAGGCGGCGCGCCGGGCCGCCGGCCGCTCGCTGTCGTGGCCGATGAGCAGCCACGAGCACCAGCCCATGACCTCCCAGCCGACGAGCATCAGGACGAGGTCGGAGGCCTGGACGACGAGGAGCATCCCGGCGGCGAACAACGACACCGACGCGGCGAAGCGCCCGTAGCGCGGGTCGTCGCCGAGGTACCAGACCGTGAACACCTGGATGCCGAGGACGACGAGCGCCACGACGAAGGACACGAGGCCCGAGACCCGGTCGGACAGCAGGTGCAGGGGCGCGGCGAGGTCACCGAGGGGCAGCGCACCGAAGGTGCCGATGTCGGCGGTGCGCGTCGGGGCGACCCACTGGAGCAGCGCGAGGACCGCGACGAGGGTCGACGCGCCGACCGCGACGCCGCCCGACACCCGACGCTGCCGGTGCACGAGCAGACCGGCCAGGGCGGCGAGCGCCGGGACGACGACGATCATCCGCACGACCCAGCTCATGACCGCACCTCCGGCCCCGCCGCAGCGGGCTCGCCGGCCAGGCCGTGCGCATCGGAGGCGCCGCGCGCATCGGAGGCGCCGCGCGCGCCGGTCCCGGCCGATGCGTACGGCTCGTCGGCGCCGTCCTCCAGGTCGTCGGGCTCCGGTCCGTCGTCGAGGTCGGGCACGTGCGTCAGGTCGACGTGGCCCGTCGTGCGGAAGAGCACGAGCACGATGGCGAGCGCGACGACGACCTCGGCCGCCGCGATGGTGATGACGAAGAGCGTCAGCACGGCGCCTGCCGCGAGGGGGGACCCCGAACGCGAACCAGCCGTCACGAGAAGGAGGTTCGCCGCGTTGAGGACGAGCTCGACGCCGATGAGCACGAGCACGGCGTTGCGCCGGGCGAGGATGCCGAAAACGCCGGCGCCCGCGAGCAGGGCGACGAGGAGGACGGGCAGCTCGAGGTGGATCACGAGACGGCCCCCGACCCCGGGCGACGCGCGCGCTCGGCGGCGACCGCGTCGACGCGTCCGCGCTCGAGCACGAGGCGCGACACCGCGAAGGCTCCGACGAGTGCCACGAGCAGCAGCACCGACAGCAGCTCGAACGGCCACACCCACGTGCCGAACACGGCCTGGGCGATGCGCGGGGTCGCCGAGGGCGCGTCGTCGAGCGAGGCGGTGGCCCCGGAGAAGAGCGGCAGGAGCAGCGCCCCGAGCAGGACCGCCGTGGCCGCCCCGAGGAGGGCGCCGACCACGCGCTGCCAGGCCGGGGTGTCGATCTCGGCGTGCGGACCGATCGGCGCCCGGGTCAGCATGAGCGCGAAGAGCACGAGGACGACGACCGCGCCCACGTAGACGAGCAGCTGCACGAGCCCGACGAGCTCCTGGCCGAGCACGAGGTAGCACCCGGCGAGCGAGCCGAGCGACACCAGCAGCCACAGGGCCGCGTGCACCACGTGACGCGTCGTGACGGCGAGCAGCGCCGTGAGGCCCGTGATCGCGCCGACGGCGGCGAACACGATGTCGCGGGTCGTCACGCGCGGCCCTCCTCGTCGGGGGCCTCCGGCGTCGAGGACGTCGGCAGCACCTGCGTCTCGTCGCCCGCGCCCGATGGCGTCTCGGGCGTCGAGGAGGTCGGCAGCACCTGCGTCTCGTCGCCGCTGCGGGACGCGGTCGCCGCGGCGTCCACGGCGTCGTCGATGCCGGCGCTGCCGGCGCTCCCGGCGCTGCCGGCGCTCCCGGCGCTGCCGGCGCTGCCGGCGCTACCGGCGCTCCCGGCGGTGCCGACGGCCGGCATCCGACGGGTCGGCGCGACGGTGCCCGGCGCGTCGGTCCCGGGCGTGGTGTCGCGCGCGGGCCGGACCCGCGTCGGACGCGTCGCCGCGCCTGCGCGCGCAGCGCCGGCGCGATCGCCGGGACCCGCGGCGCCGGCGGCGCCGGCGGCTCCCGCGCCGCGCGCCCCGCGGGCCGGGCGCGAGGACGCCGCGACCTCGGCGGGCTCGGCGCTGCCGGGGTCGAGCGCGGGCGGAGGCGGGACCGTGGCCATCCACGCGCCGAGGCGGTCCTTCTCGTGGAGCAGGTCGCGGATGTCGAGCTCGGCGTACTCGAACTCGGGGCTCCAGTGCAGCGCGTCGAACGGGCAGGCCTCGATGCAGATGCCGCAGTACATGCACAGCGAGAAGTCGATGGCGAACCGGTCGAGGACGTTGCGCTGCCGGGCCCTGCCACCGGGCGTCGTCGGCGGGACCTCCTCCTTGTGGGAGTCGATGTAGATGCACCAGTCGGGGCACTCGCGCGCGCAGAGCATGCACGAGGTGCAGTTCTCCTCGGTCAGCGCGATGACGCCCCGCGAGCGCGGGGGCAGCGCCGGCGCGACGTCGGGATACTCCACCGTGTGACTGCGGCGGGTCATCGTGCGGGCCGTCTGCGCGAGGCCCCTGACGAGGCCGGGGACGATGCCGTCACCCACGGCGGGTCACCCCCTCGGGTCGGGTCGGGGCCCTCATCGGACCATCACCACGCCGACGGCGGTCAGCGCCAGCTGGAGCAGTGACAGCGGCACGAGCCACACCCAGGCCAGCCGCTGCAGCTGGTCCTCCCGCATCCGCGGCCACGAGACCCGCAGCCAGATGACGACGACGGCGACGAGGAAGCCCTTGAGCAGGGTCCACAGCCAGCCGAGAGGCCCCTCGAGCGGGCCGGCCCAGCCGCCGAGGAACAGCACGGCGAACAGCAGCGAGAAGACGACGATGCCGGCGTACTCGGCGAGCAGGAAGAAGGCGAACCGCAGGCCGGTGTACTCGGTGAAGGCCCCGAAGACGATCTCGGAGTCGGCGACCGGCATGTCGAACGGCGGGCGCTGCAGCTCGGCGAGCGCGGCGACGAGGAAGACGACCATGCCCGGCAGCTGCCAGAGCAGCCACCACGGCGACCACGCCTCGGCGATGCCGACGACCGAGAGTGTGCCGGCCGCGAGCGCGACCGACGCGACCGACAGCACGAGCGGCAGCTCGTAGGAGACGAGCTGCGCGGCCGCACGCATCGCGCCGAGCAGCGAGTACTTGTTGGCCGAGGCCCAGCCGGCCATGAGCGTGCCGACGACGCCGACGCCGACGGCCGCGAGGACGAGCACGACGCTGGCCTCGACGTCGGCCCCGACGACGTCCGGCGACAGCGGTACGACGGCCAGCGCGACGAGATAGGGCACGAGCGCGACGAACGGCGCGAGGCGGAACACCCACCGGTCGGCCCGCGCCGGCGTGACGTCCTCCTTCTGGACGAACTTGACGCCGTCGGCGACCAGCTGGGCCCAGCCGTGGAACCCGCCGGCGTACATCGGCCCGAGCCGGCCCTGCATGTGTGCCATGACCTTGTGCTCGGTCTGGCCGACGAGGAGCGGCAGCACGAGGAAGGCGACGAGCACGGCGACGGCACGCAGCACGACCTCGAGCCAGGGGGCGAGCGTCATCGCGGACCCCACTCGGGTCCGGGCACGCCCGGTGCCTGCACGCGGCGGCGACCGGGGGCGCGGGCGCTGTCGTGGCCCTCCCCCGGCTCCTTGGCACCCGGCCACGGCTTGGACGCGCGGGCCGCCAGCACGAACGACTTGCGCAGCGGCGTGCCCTCGAAGCCCTCGGGCAGCAGGAGCGGGCGCAGCCCGAGCCCGGTGCCGTCGTCGAAGCCGTCGAAGTCGATGCCGAACATCTCGTGGGTCTCGCGCTCGTGCCACGCGGCGCCCGCGAAGACCGGTGTCAGCGAGGGGACGGCACGTCCCTCGGGCGCGCGGGTGCGCACGAGGACGCCGGTGGCCGCGCCGGGCCTCGACGGGTCGAGCAGGTGGCACACGACGTCGAAGCCGGGTGCGTCGTCGCGGTCGGTCTCGTCGACGGCGGTCAGCCAGTCGAAGTACCGGTAGCCCTGCTCGCGCAGCTCGAGGACCGCGCCGGCCCAGTCGTCGACCGGGACGTCGCGCGGGTCGGCGGTGATCATCGGCCGGCCCCCGTCGTCCCACCGGTACCGGACGTACCGGACGTGCCGGACGTGCCGGACGTGCCGGACGTGCCGGACGTGCGGGGGGTGGCGGGTGCGCCGGCGCCGGACGGGCCGCGACCGGATGCGCCGGGCCCCCGGCGACGCGGGCGCGACAGCAGCGGTCGGCGGACGTCACCGGCGCTGGCGACGCGGTTGCCGGCGTACCGGCCGCGGATGCGCTGGGCCGAGAGGCGCTCGTCGGCGATCTGCTCCTGGAGGCGGATGATGCCGTGCAGCAGGGCCTCCGGGCGCGGTGGGCACCCCGGCACGTAGACGTCGACGGGCACCACCTGGTCGACGCCCTTGGTGACCGAGTAGGAGTCCCAGTACGGGCCGCCCGAGTTGGAGCAGGCACCGAAGGAGATGACGTACTTCGGCTCGGGCATCTGGTCGTAGAGGCGGCGGATGGCCGGGGCCATCTTGTCGGTGACGGTGCCGGACACGACCATGAGGTCGGCCTGCCGCGGACCGGGCGCGAAGGGGATGACGCCGAGCCGGATGAAGTCGTGCCGTCCCATCGACGCAGCGATGAACTCGATGGCGCAGCAGGCCAGCCCGAAGTTGAAGACCCACAGGGAGTAGCGCCGGCCCCAGTTGAGGACGACCTTGACCGGACGCGGCGCGTACGCGCCCAGCACGCCCATCTGCACCGGGGCCTGCGCCGACGGGACGGTCGGCATCGGCAGGTCCACGGGACCTCCCGGCTCGCGGGCCGCCATCACACCCACCTCAGGAGGCCGCGGCGGGCGGCGTGCGCGAGACCGAGGACGATGACGCCGATGAAGACGCCCATCTCGACGAGGCTCGCCCGGCCGATCGACGCGTCCCGCAGCACGAGCGCCCACGGGAACAGGTAGATGGCGTCGACGGCGAAGACGACGTAGAGGAAGCTGAAGACGAAGTAGCGCACCTTGGTCTGGGCCCAGCCCTCGCCGACCGGGTCGACGCCGGACTCGTACGTCGTCAGCTTGGCCGCCAGCGGGGCGCGCGGGGCGAGGAGCCGGCGGGCCAGCATCGCGGCGGTCACGAGGACGACGCCGGCGGCGAGCACCGCTGCGACGGCCACGTACCCGGACATGTCGGCCAGCCTATCCATGCCGGCAGTCGAGCGGCACGGTGCGGGTGCGCGCCTCGGTCCGATTGGGCGGGTCCACGTTCTGGCACCTGCACAAACTGCGCCCGTGTGCGACATAGCATGGAAGAAGCCCGCCGCGCGCTGCCCCGGGCCGTGGATCGTAGGAAGTTCGAGGACGTCGCAGAGCATGAGCACCAAGAAGGTCCAGCAGCTCGACCGCGTGGTCATACGGTTCGCCGGGGACTCCGGCGACGGCATGCAGCTGACCGGTGACCGCTTCACGTCACAGACCGCGCTGCTCGGCAACGACCTGTCGACGTTGCCGAACTTCCCCGCCGAGATCCGCGCACCCCAGGGCACGCTGCCCGGCGTGTCCAGCTTCCAGCTGCACTTCGCCGACCACACCGTCCTGACACCGGGCGACGCGCCCGACGTCCTCGTGGCGATGAACCCCGCGGCGCTCAAGGCCAACCTGCGCGACCTGCCGCGCGGCGCCACCCTCATCGTCAACACCGACGAGTTCTCGAAGCGCAACCTGTCGAAGGTCGGCTACACGCAGAACCCGCTCGAGGACGGCTCCCTCGCCTCGTGGCACGTGCACCCGGTGGCCCTGACCTCGATCACGGTCGAGGCGCTCGCGTCCTTCACCGACCTGACCCGCAAGGAGAAGGAGCGGGCCAAGAACATGTTCGCCCTCGGTCTGCTGTCCTGGCTCTACACGCGGCCGATGGACGGCACCGAGGCGTTCCTCAAGGGTAAGTTCGCCGACAAGCCGGAGATCCTCGAGGCCAACCTCGCCGCGCTGCACGCCGGGTTCAACTACGGCGAGACGACCGAGGACTTCGCCGTCGCCTACGAGGTCGCCCCGGCCCGGATGCGCGCCGGCACGTACCGCAACGTCACCGGCAACGTCGCGCTGTCGCTCGGTCTCGTCGCGGCAGCCCACCGCGCCGGCCTGCCGCTCTTCCTCGGCTCCTACCCGATCACGCCCGCCTCCGACATCCTGCACACCCTCGCCGGTCTCAAGCGCTACGGCGTCGCGACGATGCAGGCCGAGGACGAGATCGCCGGCGTCGGCGCGGCGCTCGGGGCGAGCTTCGGTGGCGCGCTCGGCGTCACGACGACCTCCGGCCCGGGCCTGGCGCTCAAGGCCGAGACCATCGGCCTCGCGGTCTCGCTCGAGCTGCCGCTCGTCATCTGCGACATCCAGCGCGGTGGGCCCTCGACCGGCCTGCCGACCAAGACCGAGCAGGCCGACCTGCTCCAGGCGATGTTCGGGCGCAACGGCGAGTCCCCGGTGGCCGTCGTCGCGCCTGCCACGCCCGCGGACTGCTTCGACGTCGCCCTCGAGGCCGTCCGCATCGCCACGACCTACCGCACCCCCGTCATCGTGCTGTCCGACGGCTACCTCGCCAACGGGTCCGAGCCGTGGCGCCTGCCGCGGACGGCGGAGCTGCCCGACCTCACCGTCGAGCACGCCACCGAGCCCAACGCCACCGACGCCGCGGGCGCCCCGGTCTTCCATCCGTACCTGCGCGACCCCGAGACGCTCGCGCGGCCGTGGGCCGTGCCGGGCACGCCGGGCCTCGAGCACCGCGTGGGCGGCATCGAGAAGGCCGACGTCACGGGCAACATCTCCTACGACCCCGACAACCACGACCACATGACGCGCCTGCGCCAGGCCAAGATCGACGGGATCGCCGACACCGTCGCGCCGCTCGAGGTCGACGACCCGTCCGGCGACGCGGACGTCCTCGTCCTCGGCTGGGGCTCGACGTACGGCCCGATCGCCGCCGGCGTGCGCGAGGCCCGTGCGCGGGGCGCCCGGGTCGCCCAGGCCCACCTGCGTCACCTCAACCCGTTCCCCGCCAACACCGGCGAGGTGCTGCGCGGCTACGACCGCGTCATCGTCCCCGAGATGAACCTCGGCCAGCTGGCCCTGCTGCTGCGCGCGAAGTACCTCGTCGACGTCGAGTCGCACACGTCGGTGCGGGGCCTGCCGTTCCAGGCCCGCGAGCTGGCCGACGTCGTGGCCGCGGCCTCCGCGTCGACGCGCCCCGCCGCCGGCGCGGGCGACCCCGCCGGTGCCGGTGCGGCCGGTGCCGTGGGCGCCGCCACCCCTGACGCCCACGGGAACGGCACGGCCCACGGCACCGACGCACGCGTGAAGGAGACCGCGAAGTGAGCATCGACCTCGGCATGCCCGCCCTCGGCACCGCCGGCGTCCCGCGCCTCGGCGAGGGCGAGGCCCTGACGAAGAAGGACTTCACCTCCGACCAGGAGGTGCGCTGGTGCCCGGGGTGCGGCGACTACGCGATCCTCGCCGCCGTGCAGGGCTTCCTGCCCGAGCTCGGGCTGCGCCGCGAGAACATCGTCTTCGTCTCCGGCATCGGGTGCAGCTCGCGCTTCCCGTACTACCTCGACACGTACGGCATGCACTCGATCCACGGCCGCGCCCCCGCCATCGCCACGGGCCTGGCCGCCACGCGCGAGGACCTCTCGGTATGGGTCGTCACCGGTGACGGCGACGCCCTGTCGATCGGTGGCAACCATCTCATCCACGCGCTGCGCCGCAACGTCAACCTCAAGATCCTGCTGTTCAACAACGAGATCTACGGGCTGACGAAGGGCCAGTACTCGCCGACGTCGCAGGTCGGCCAGGTGACCAAGTCGACGCCGCTCGGCTCGCTCGACACCCCGTTCAACCCGGTGTCGCTCGCGCTCGGCGCCGAGGCGAGCTTCGTCGCCCGAACCATGGACTCCGACCGCCAGCACCTGACGGCGGTGCTGCGCGCGGCGGCCGAGCACCGCGGGTCGGCGTTCGTCGAGATCTACCAGAACTGCCCGATCTTCAACGACGGCGTCTTCGACGTCCTCAAGGACCGCACCGAGGCCGCGGCTCGCATCCTGCACCTCGTCGACGGGCAGGAGGTCGGCACCGCCGAGAGCGTCGTCGTGCGCGACGACCGCGGCTCGCTGTCGGTCGTGCCGCGCGCCGAGGCGGACCCCGCGCGGGTCGTCGTCCACGACGCCGGAGCCACCGACCCGTCGGGTGCCTTCGCCCTTTCGCGCCTCGACTCCCCCGACCTCGGCCACGTGCCGATGGGAGTCTTCCGCAACGTCTCGCGCCCGACCTACGACGACCGGCTGCGCGAGCAGGTCGCCTCGGCCCGCACGACGCCGGTCACCGACGCCGACATCGACACCCTCCTCGCCGGCCGCGACACGTGGCCCGTGGGCGAGCCCACGACCGCGTGAGGTCGCTGCACGCCGCCTCGCCGGGCCGGCCGTGAGGTCGCGCCCGTCCGGGCTTCCGTCTGGGGGTCTTTCTGCGCGACGGCCCGTGGCGGCCCGCGCAGGTGGGCTCGCGCTCGGCTCTCCCGAGGGCGAGACCGGCCGGGGCACCGTCCTCGGGTTCGCGGCGTACGGCCTCTGGGGACTGTTCCCGCTCTACTTCGACGCGCTGCGCCCCGCAGGCGCCTGGGAGATCCTCGCCCACCGCATCCTGTGGACCCTGCTGGTCTGCGCGCTCGTCCTGCTCGCCCGCCGCGACGTCGGCTGGGTCGCTCCGCTGCTGCGTCGGCCCCGGCTGCTCGTCGGGCTCGCGGTGGCCGCGGTGCTCATCGCCGTCAACTGGGTCGTGTACGTGGCCGCCGTCGTGGCCGGCAACACGAGCGAGGCGGCCCTCGGCTACTTCCTCAACCCGCTCGTCACGGTCGCGCTCGGTGTGGTCGTGCTCCGGGAGCGGCTGCGGGCGCTCCAGTGGGCGGCCGTCGGCATCGGCGTCGCGGCCGCCGTGTTCCTCGGTGTCGCGGGCGGACACGTGCCGTGGGTCGCCTTGGCCCTGGCCGGCTCGTTCTCCCTCTACGGGCTGACGAAGAAGAAGCTCGGGGCGAGCCTGGAGGCCCTGCACGGGCTCACCGTCGAGACGGTCGTGCTCGCGCCCATCGCCGCGGTGACGCTCGGGCTCGTCGCGGGCCACGGCGGCCTCGCGTTCGGCCACCACGGTGCCGTCCACACGACCCTGCTCGTGCTGTCCGGTGTCGTCACGGCAGTTCCGCTGCTGTGCTTCGCCGCCGCGGCCCGGCGCGTCCCCCTCGTGACGATCGGCCTCATCCAGTTCATCACCCCGGTCATGCAGCTGCTCTGTGCGGTGCTCCTGCTCGGCGAGCACCTGCCGGCCGAGCGGTGGGTGGGCTTCGGCATCGTCTGGGTGGCCCTGCTGCTCCTGACGACCGACTCCCTGCTCAGCGTCCGGGCCACGCGACGCGCCACCCGGGCCACCCGGGCCACCCGGGCCGGGGACGGTAGGGAGGCTCCCGAGGCCGTGCAGGCCACGGAGGCGACGGACGCCGGCGGTCGGGGGCAGGCTCGCGAGCCGCGTCCGGTGCCGGCCGACGACTGCCCCCGCTGACCCGACCCCGTTGCCGCGCCACGGCCCGGGCCGGGCGCGCATGATGGGGGGCATGACTGACGCGAGCCAGGCGTACCGGACCGAGCACGACTCGATGGGCGAGGTCCAGGTGCCCGCCGATGCCCTGTGGGGTGCCCAGACGGCCCGGGCCGTCGAGAACTTCCCGGTGAGCGGCCAACCGGTCCCGTCGGGCGTCGTGCACGCCCTCGCCCGGCTCAAGGCCGCGGCGGCGCGGGTCAACGCGGACCTCGGCGTCCTCGAGGCACCGATGGCCCGGGCCGTCGCAGCTGCCGCCGACGAGGTCGCCCGGGGCGAGCACGACGACCAGTTCCCGGTCGACGTCTTCCAGACCGGTTCGGGCACCTCGACGAACATGAACGTCAACGAGGTCGTCGCGCGCCTGGCCCACCTGTCCTCGGGACTCGGCGTGCATCCCAACGACCACGTCAACGCCGGCCAGTCGAGCAACGACACCTTCCCCAGCGCCCTGCGGATCGCCGCCACCGAGGCCGCCCTGACCGACCTGGTCCCGGCCCTCGAGCACCTCGCCACGGCGCTCGGCGACAAGGAGGCCGAGTTCGCCGACGTCGTCAAGCCCGGACGCACGCACCTCATGGACGCCGTCCCCGTGACCCTCGGCCAGGAGTTCGGCGGGTACCGCCGGCAGGTCGAGCTCGGCGCCGAACGCGTCCGGCACGCGGCCCGCGCGACCGCGGAGCTGCCCCTGGGTGGCACCGCCGCCGGGACCGGCATCAACGCCGCGCCGGGTTTCGCCGCGGCGGTCATCGAGCGGGTGTCGGCCGACATCGGGATCGAGTTCCGCGAGGCCGAGAACCACTTCGAGGCCCAGTCGACCCAGGACGCCGTCGTCGAGCTGTCGGGTGCCCTCAAGGTCGTGGCCGTGGGCCTGACGAAGATCTGCAACGACCTGCGGTGGATGTCCTCCGGCCCCCGAACCGGCCTCGGGGAGATCCACCTGCCCGACCTGCAGCCCGGGTCCAGCATCATGCCGGGCAAGGTCAATCCCGTCGTGCCCGAGGCGACCCTCATGGTGTGCGCGCAGGTCATCGGCAACGACGTCACCGTGACCACCGCGGGCGCGGCCGGCAACTTCGAGCTCAACGTCATGCTGCCGGTCCTGGCCAAGAACGTCCTCGAGTCGCTGACCCTGCTCGCCTCGACCGCGCGGCTGCTCGCCGACCGCTGCGTCGAGGGCATCACGGCCGAGGTGGAGCACGCCCGCGCGCTGGCCGAGGGCTCGCCGTCAGTCGTCACGCCGCTCAACCGGTACATCGGCTACGAGGCTGCGGCGGCCGTGGTCAAGCAGGCGGTGCGCGAGCGGCGGACGATCCGCGACGTCGTCATCGACCAGGGTCATGTCGCGGACGGAAAGCTGACCGAGGAGCAGCTCGACGACGCCCTCGACGTGCTGGCGATGACCCGTCCGCCGAGCCGGTCGTGACCACCGACGCTCCGGCAGGCGGCCTGACGCTCGGGACCCGGACGGGACGGCTCGTCGTCACCGCGGCGGTCCTCGGGTCGGGCATGGCCATGCTCGACGGCACGGTCGTCAACGTCGCACTCGTGCGCATCGGGCACGACCTGTCCGCCGACCTCGCTGCGCTGCAATGGATCTCGAACGGCTACCTGCTGGCGCTCGCGTCCCTGATCCTGCTCGGTGGCTCCCTCGGTGACCGTTACGGCCGCCGTCGCGTCTTCGTCGTCGGAGTCGTGTGGTTCACGCTGGCCTCCGCGGCCTGCGGCCTGGCCCAGTCCCCCGGCCAGCTCATCGCGGCGCGGGTCCTCCAGGGCGTCGGTGGCGCCCTGCTCACCCCGGGCAGCCTGGCGATGATCCAGTCGACGTTCCGGCACGACGACCGCGCGAAGGCCATCGGCGCGTGGTCCGGGCTGGGTGGCATCGCCGCGGCCGTCGGCCCGTTCGTCGGCGGATGGCTCGTCGAGTATGCGAGCTGGCGGTGGGCGTTCCTGCTCAACGTGCCGCTCGGCGTCCTGACCGTGTGGATCGCCCTCGCTGCCGTCCCCGAGACCCGGGACGCCGAGGCCGACCACACCTTCGACGTCACCGGGGCGCTTCTCGCGACGCTCGCCCTCGGCGTCACGACCTACGCGCTCATCGAGCACGACTCCCTCGGTGCCGGCGGCACGGCAGGGGTCGCCGCCGTAGGTCTCGCGCTGGCGACCGCCTTCGTCGTCGTCGAGCGGCGCACCCGCCACCCGATGGTGCCTCCGTCGCTGTTCGCGTCGCGGCAGTTCAGCGCGGCCAACGGCATGACGCTGCTCGTCTACGCGGCGCTGGGCGCGGTCTTCTTCTTCCTCACCCTGCAGCTGCAGACGGTGCTCGGGTGGGGGCCGCTGCCGGCGGGCACGGCCTCGCTGCCCATCACGGTCCTCATGTTGCTGTTCGCGGCGCGCGGCGGTGAGCTGGCGGCGCGCATCGGTCCGCGGCTGCCGATGACCGTCGGTCCCGTCCTGTGCGGGGTCGGCACGCTGCTGCTCGCCGGCGTCGACGCGTCCTCGTCCTACTGGACCGGGGTGCTTCCCGGCGTCACCGTCTTCGGCGTCGGGCTGGTGCTGCTCGTCGCGCCGCTCACGGCGACGGTGCTCGCCGCCGCCCCGGACCGGTTCGCCGGCGTCGCGAGCGGCGTCAACAACGCCGTGGCGCGCGCCGGCAGCCTCCTCGCGGTCGCGGCGCTGCCCGCGGCCGTCGGGCTCGCGGGTGCGGACTACGCACGACCCGAGGTGTTCTCCTCCGGCTACCACTCCGCGATGCTCGTGTGTGCGGTGCTGCTCGTGGCCGGTGGCGCCGTCTCGTGGTTGCTCATCGCCGACGACACAGGGCTGGCGGACGCGGCCGAACCCGCGTCGCCCGTGACGCGGGTGGAGACGCCGGAGAAGGCGGCGGAGCCGGTGACGGCGGGACCCGCGACGACGCACACGGCGCGCGCGGCGCACCTCGCCCCAGCCGGTTGGTCGTGCTCGGGCACGCAGGGCTGCCCCGGCACCAGCACCGAGCGCGCGGACGACGCCGGGGTGGCCCGCGTCCACTAGGCCACCCCGTTCGACCCCGGGCGCTACGTCACTGCTCACTCAGACTGAGCACTGACGTATACACACCGACCCCCCACCGCCCCGGAGACACCCCCTCCCCGCGCTACGTCACTGCTCACTCAGACTGAGCACTGACGTATACACACCGACCCCCCACCGCCCCGGAGACACCCCCTCCCCGCGCTACGTCACTGCTCACTCAGACTGAGCACTGACGTAGCGACCGGGGTGCAGCGGGTGTCCGGAGGTGGTGCTCCGTCAGGTGCCGAGAACCCGCTCCAGGTAGGCGTTGGCGAACCGGCGCTTCGGGTCGACCCGGTCGCGGACAGCGAGGAAGTCGTCGAACCGCGGGTACTGCTCGCGCAGGTACTCGGCATCGCGGGTGTGCATCTTGCCCCAGTGCGGGCGGCCGCCGTGGTTGGTCGCGATGGCCTCGAAGGCGTCGAAGTAGGCGCCGCGCTCCTGCCGGTGGTACCGGTGGATCGCGACGTAGCAGCTCTCTCGCTCGTAGGCCGTCGACAACCAGACGTCGTCGGCGGCGGCCAGCCGGCACTCGACGGGGAAGGAGATGTGCTCGTCGTGGGTGTCGACCCACTCGCGCAGCTCGAGGAGCACCTCCCCGAGCGCTGCCCGCGGGAAGGCCCACTCCGACTCCATGAACCGCACGTCGCGAGCGGTGACGAACACGCGGTGCGACCAGTCGGTGTACTGCCGTTGCGACAGCGCCCGCGACGCGACGGCGTTGATGCCCCGCGTCGTGCGCGGCAGCCGGGTGGCGACGCGGTTGGTCACCTCGAAGAACCGGTTGCTCAGCAGGTCGTCGTCGAGCCGCTCCCGCCACGCTGGGAGCGGCTTGGGCGTCGTCCCCTCGGGCACGCGGTTGTTGCGCTTCGTGAGGGTGCGGTCGGTGTGCGGGAACCAGTAGAACTCGAAGTGGTCGTTCGTCTCGGCGACGACGTCGAGGTGGGCGAGCACGTCCGACAACGGCTCCGGCCTCTCGACGGCGTGCAGCAGGAACGCGGGCACGACCGCCAGCGTGATCTCGGTGACGATCCCGAGCGCACCGAGCCCGAGGCGGGACGCCTGGAACAGGTCGGGCTCACGGGTCGCCGAGCAGTCGACGACCGAGCCGTCGGCGAGCACGAGGCGCAGGGCGCGGATGCCCGCCGAGAGCCCCTGCAGACGAAGCCCGGTGCCGTGCGTGCCGGTACCCGTGGCGCCGGCGATGCTCTGCCGGTCGATGTCGCCGAGGTTCGGCATCGCGTACCCGAACGCAGCGAGCTCGTCGTTGAGGACGTGCAGCGGCGTGCCGGCGCGCACCGTCGCCTCGCCGCGCGTCGCGTCGATCGACGTGATGCCGGACAGCGCCCCGAGGCGCAGCTGGACGCCGTCGGTCACCGCGACACCGGAGAACGAGTGCCCGGCGCCTATCACCTTGACCCGCAACCCGCGGTCCGCGGCGCGGAGCAGCTCGTCGGCGACCTCGGCCTCGCTGCGCGGCGTCGCGACCCGGGCCAGCCGGGTCGACTCGGTGCCCGACCAGTTCGACCAGTCGACGCTGCGCACGACGCGCGGCGCGTTGTCAGCCAAAGCACTGCCCTTCCCCACGGTAGGTCGCGGCCCGTCCGACGACCTCGTCGCCGCGGGCACTGCTGACCAGCACGAACTCGGTGAACCGCTCGGCCAGCTCGCCCGCCTTCGCGTGCCGGAACCACACCCGGTCACCGAGGCCGAGCGCATCGGCTCCCGGCCCGCGCAACGGTGTCTGCACCTCCCCGGTGCCCTCCCGACGCTCGAGCCGCAGGCCCTGCTCCTCGAGCAGCTCGGGGACCCGCGACCAGCCGGGCGGGCCCGAGGCGACGTAGCCCCCGGCGAATCCCGTGACGACGCCGTCGGTTGGCCGCCGCACGACCGCGGTGCCGAAGAACGCCGCCGGGGTCAGGTCGAGGGCGTCGTAGGCGTCGAAGAGCGTCGGCGCGTAGAGGCCGGACCCGGCGGCGAGCTCGGTGAGCGCCGCGTCGCGGCCCGTCAGGTGCAGGCTGCCGGTGCCGCCGCCGTTGACGAACTCGAGGTCCGTGAGGGCCCGGGTGGCCGCGACCACCTCGCCGCGGCGGGTGCGCAGCTCGCGGTCGGACAGGCGCTTCATCCGGCGCACCGCAGGCGAGGAGTCCGGCAGCCCCGCGATCTGAGCGTCGTAGAACATGAGACCGACGACGACGAGGCCCTGCTCGAGGGCCCGGCGCACGACGACCTCGACGTCGCCGGCCGTCCGCAGCGGCGACCGGCGCACGCCGAGGTGGGCCGGCCCGACGCGCAGCGACGCGTCGACGTCCACGGCCACGCGCAGGCCCCCGTGGCCGGGCACCTGGCGGGCCAGGAAGTCCACGTGCTCGACGCTGTCGACCATGACCGTGACGGCCGCTCGCAGGTCCGGGTCGCCCGCGATCTCGGTGAGGGCCTCCACGTCGACGCTCGGGTAGGCCACCAGCACGTCGTGCTGCCCCGACCGCGCCCACCAGACCGCCTCGCGCGCGGCGTAGCACATGAGGCCGGCGAAACCGTCGCGCTCCAGCGCCCGCTCGATGAGCGGCCGGCACCGCAGCGACTTGGTGGCGACGCGGACGGGAAGGCCGCCCGCGAGGGCGACGAGCACCGACGCGTTGGCGTCGAACGCGTCGACGTCGACGACGGCGAGCGGGTAGGACAGGCCGGCGGTGGCAGCCGACAGCCGGGACGCCGTGAGGCGGGTCCGTCGCCCGCCCGACCGCGGCGCGGCGGCCCGGCCCGGGGGCGACGTGGCAGCCCCGGCAGCCTCGTGCGGAGGCGGCGCCGCGGCCCGCTCGGAGGCCGACGCGTCGGGCAGGGAGGGGTGGCCGCTCATGCGCGCACCCTACCGAGCGTCACCTCACGACCGGCGCCGGACGTCACCCCGCGCGCTCGACGACCGACAGGGCCAGGGCCTGCAGCGCCGCCTTGGCGTCGCTGTCCGGCAGGGGGTCGAGCAGACGCTGGGCGTCCCGGGCCACCGCGACGGTCTCCGCGCGGGCCTGGGCGAGGCCGGGGTGGGCGCGCAGCAGGGCCAGCGCCTCCGCGACACCGGCGTCGTCGTCGGACAGGTCGGCATCGAGCAGCTCGAGCAGCCGGGCGTCCTCGGGTCGCGACGGGTCGGCCAGGGCCCGGGCCCGCAGGACCGCGAGCGTGTCGACGCCCTCGCGCAGGTCGGTACCCGGCGTCTTGCCGGACTCCCCCACCTGCGACTCGATGTCGATGAGGTCGTCCGCGAGCTGGAAGGCGATGCCGACCTTCTCGCCGTACAGGCGCATCGTCTCGGCCGTCTCGGCCGAGCCGCCGCTGAACATGACGCCGTAGCGCCCGGCCGTCGCGATGAGCACGCCGGTCTTGTCGGCCAGGACGCCGAGGTAGTAGTCGACGGGGTCCACACCGGCCGGGCAGGCCTGGTCGTCGCGGATCTGCCCCGCGCACAGTCGCACGAACGTCTGCGCCTGGATGAGGACCGCCTCGGCCCCGAGCCCCGCGACGAGCTCGGAGGCCTTGCCGAAGAGCAGGTCGCCCACGAGGATCGCCGTCGAGTTGCCGTACGCGACGTTGGCCGAGACGACCCCGCGGCGCATCCGGCCCTCGTCCATGACGTCGTCGTGGTACAGCGAGGCGAGATGGGTCAGCTCGACACCGGCCGCGGCCCGGACGACGTCGTCGTTGATGCCCTCACCGAGCTCGGCGGCGAGCAGCGTCAGCAGCGGCCGGAACCGCTTGCCGCCCGCCTCGAGCAGGTGCCCCGACGCGCGCGCGATGAACGGGTCGTCGTGGTCGACGACCTCGCGCAGGAGGGCGTCGACCCGCTCGAGCCCGTCGCGCAGGTCACTCGCGAGCTTCCGGCGTGGCCCCCGGGATCCCGAGGACCGGCGGCGTGGCGTGCGTCGTCATCGGCTCCCGCTCACCGCACGAACTGCGACGCGCGGTCGGCCAGGTCGAGCAGGGCCGACGGCAGCACGCCGAGGGCGAGGGTCACGAGCGTGCCGACCGCGATGGAGAACGTCGTCGGCATCGACGGCGTCATGACCTCCACCGAGTCGTCCGGCGCGTCGCTGAAGAACATGAGGACGATGACGCGCGCGTAGACGAACACGGTGATCGCGCTGCACAGCACGCCGACGACGGCGAGGACCGTGCCGGTGGCACCGCCCGTCGCGATGGCGGCCGCGAAGACACCGAACTTCGACACGAAGCCGCTCGTCAGCGGGATGCCGGCGAAGGCGAGCATGAGGAACGCGAAGGCGGCACCGGCGACCGGGTGGCGACGCCCGATGCCGGCCCACTGCGACAGGTGGGTGGCCTCGGTGCCGTTCTGGCGCACGAGCGAGACGATGGCGAAGGCCGCGATCGTCGAGAAGCCGTAGGCGACGAGGTAGAAGAGCACCGAGCCGACACCGGCGCGGTCGAAGGCGAGGACGCCGACGAGGATGAAGCCGGCGTGCGCGATCGAGGAGTAGGCGAGCAGCCGCTTCATGTCGGTCTGCGTCACCGACAGCACGGCCCCGACGACCATGGTCAGGAGGGCCACGATGACGATGGCGTTCTGCCACTCCCAGCGAGCGGTGTCGAGGCCGACATAGGCCAGGCGCAGGATCGCGCCGAAGGCGGCGGCCTTCGTGGCCGCGGCCATGAAGCCGGTGACCGGCGTCGGGGCACCCTGGTAGACGTCGGGCGTCCAGGCGTGGAACGGAACCGCACCAACCTTGAACAGGAGGCCGACGAAGACGAGGAACGCGCCCGGCAGGAGCAGGCCGTTCATCTCCAGCGGACCCGTCGACACGGCCCGGGAGAGGTCACCGAAGTAGACCGAGCCGGAGTAGCCGTAGAGCAGCGCGGTGCCGAAGAGGAAGAACGCGGAGCTGAACGCGCCGAGGAGGAAGTACTTCAGCGAGGCTTCCTGGGACAGCAGGCGGCGCCGGCGGGCCAGGCCCGAGAGGATGTACAGCGGCAGCGAGAGCACCTCGAGGGCGACGAACATCCCGATGAGGTCGTTCGTGGTCGGGAACAGCATCATGCCGCCGATGGCGAACATCGTCAGGGGGAAGACCTCCGAGGTGAGCGCGCCGACGCGGACGGCCGCGGTCTCGTACGACGAGCCCGGCGTCGACGCACCGCTCGGCGTGAACGCCTCCGGGCCGACGCCGCCGAGGCGCTCGGCCATCGTCAGCACGCCGAGGATGCCCATGAGGACGATGGCACCCTGCATGAACAGCGCCGGGCCGTCGACCGCGAGGGCGAACAGCTGGTGGGAGGTCGCGCCGTCGACGAGTCCGAACGTCAGGCCCTGGTGGCCGGCCGCGGCGACGACCGCGACGGCCGCGGCGACGAGCCCGGCGACCGCGAGCGACACCTGGACGACGTGGCGGCTCGAGCGCGGCGCGAACGCCTCGACGAGCACCCCGACGATCGCCGTGCCGAAGACGATGAGCATCGGCAGGACGGCCAGGTAGTCGACCTGCGACTGCTGGAACGCGGCGGGAAGCGTGGTCAGCGCCAGCGGGGCGGCGGCGGTCACTTCGAGCTCCCTTCGGCCAGCGTGCCGGCCGGGTTGAGGGACGGGTCGGCGGTCTTGACGACCGTCAGCGTCTTGTCGACGGCCGGGTTGATGACGTTGAGCGCGAGGTTGGGGTAGAACCCGAGCACGAGGAACGCCGCGAGGATCGGGAAGGCGACGACCTTCTCGCGGGTCGTCAGGTCGCGCACGAGCGACAGGCCGCGACGGCCGTTCTCGTCGAGGCGCGAGTGCTCCCGCTCACCGACGACACCCTCGGGCTTCGGCCCGGTCATGACCTTCTTGTACATGAGCAGCATGTAGAGGGCGGCCAGGATGATGCCGGTCGTGCCGAGGACCGCGGCGACCGGCTGCGTCGGGAAGCTGCCGACGAGGACGAGGAACTCCGAGACGAAGCTGGCCAGGCCCGGCAGCGCGAGACCCGACAGGCTCGCGACGAGGAAGATGCCCGCGAGGCCCGGCGTGACCCGCTGCCACCCGCCGAAGTCGGGGATGCGCTTGCTGCCCCGGCGCCGCACGAGCATCGCGGCGAAGAGGAACAGCGCCGCCGTCGAGAACCCGTGGTTGACCATGTACAGGTTCGAGCCCGCGTGGCCGGTCGACGTGAAGGCGAAGATGCCGAGCACGATGAAGCCGAAGTGGCTGACCGACGTGTAGGAGATGAGCCGCATGACGTCGGTCTGGCCGATCGCGAGCAGCGCGCCGTAGATGATCGAGACCACCGCGAGGACCACGACGACCGGGGTGGCCCAGCGGCTCGCGTCGGGGAACAGCTGGAGGCAGAACCGGATCATCCCGAAGGTGCCGACCTTGTCGAGGACACCGACGAGCAGCGTCGCCGTGGCGGGTGTCGACTCGGTGGCGGCGTCGGGCAGCCAGGTGTGCACGGGGACCATCGGGGCCTTGACCGCGAAGGCGAGGAAGAAGCCGACGAAGAGCAGTCGCTCGGTGGTCGGGTCCATGTGCAGGCCCGTGAGGCGCTCGACGAGGAAGCCCTCGGCGCCGCCCGGGCCCTGGATGCCGAGGCCGATGACGGCCACGAGCATGACGAGACCACCGGCCAGCGAGAAGAGGAGGAACTTCATCGCGGCGTACTGCCGGCGCGGGCCGCCGAAGCGCCCGATGAGGAAGTAGACCGGGATGAGCATCGCCTCGAAGAAGACGTAGAAGAGGAACACGTCGGTGGCGGCGAAGACCCCGACCATGAACGTCTCGAGCACGAGCAGCAGCGCGAAGTAGGTCTTGACGCGCTGGGCGCCTCGCGGGCCGACCTCCTCGGGCACGTCGTGCCACGCGGCGAGGATGCACACCGGCGTGAGGACGAGCGCCATGAGGATGAGCACGAGGGCGATGCCGTCCACGCCGAGGGCGTAGCTGACGCCGAACTGCGGGATCCACGCGTGCTGCTCACCGAGCTGGAACTGCGCCGAGCTGCCCCGGTCGAACCGCAGCGCGGCGACGATGCCGAGCACGAGCGTGAGCACCGAGGTGCCGAGCGCGATGCGCTTGGCGGTCTCGGCGCTACCGGGCAGGAACGCGACGAGGAGCGCGCCGACGAGCGGCACGACCACGAGGATCGTCAGCCACGGGATGTCGGACAGGCTGGTCGTGACGGTCGTCATCAGGAGATCACCCACAGTGCACCGAGGATGGCGACGACGCCCGCGAGCATCGTCAGGGCATAGGAGCGCGCGAAGCCGTTCTGCAGCTTGCGCAGGCGGGCGCTGGTCCCGCCGACGAGCGCGGCGAGGCCACCGGCCGCACCGTCGACGCCCTTGCCGTCCGCGAAGACGAGCGAGCGCGTCAGGTGCAGGCCGGGACGCATGAGCAGCGCCTCGTTGACCTGGTCCTGGTAGAGGTCCTGGCGGGCCGCCTGCGTCAGCAGGCTGCCGGCCGGCGCCGTGACGGGGACGTCCTCACGCCAGTAGCGCAGCCAGGCGAGCGCCAGACCGGCGGCGATGAGCACGAGGGTGAGGACGACGAGCACCAGCGGCGGCAGCACCGGGTGGGCGTTCTCGGGCTCGGCGCCGGTGACCGGCTCGAGCCAGCTCGTGATGCCGCCGGTCACGCCGAGGGCCAGACCGAGGAACGCCGAGCCGACCGCCAGCACCATCATCGGGACCGTCATGAGCAGGCCCGACTCGTGCGGGTGCACGTCGTCGGTCCACCGCTTCTTGCCGTGGAAGGTCATGAAGAACAGGCGCGACATGTAGAAGGCGGTGATGCCGGCGCCGACGAGCGCGGCGAGGCCGAAGACCCACGGCCGCCAGCCCTCGCCGATGAACGCGGCCTCGATGATCTTGTCCTTGGACCAGTAGCCCGAGAACGGGGGCACCCCGAGGATCGCGAGCCAGCCGAGCGCGAACGTGGCCCACGTGATCTTCATGGCGCCCGAGAGCCCGCCGAACCGGCGCATGTCGACCTGGTCGTTCATGCCGTGCATGACCGAGCCGGCGCCGAGGAACATTCCGGCCTTGAAGAAGCCGTGCGTCAGCAGGTGGAAGATGGCGAACGCGTAGCCGACCGGGCCGAGGCCGGCGGCCAGCATCATGTAGCCGATCTGGCTCATCGTCGAGGCCGCGAGGGCCTTCTTGATGTCGTCCTTCGCGCAGCCGACGACCGCCCCGAACAGGAGCGTGATCGCGCCGACGATGACGACGACGAGCTGGGCCGTCGGGGCGGCCTCGAAGATCGGGGCCGAGCGCACGACGAGGTAGACGCCGGCGGTGACCATCGTCGCCGCGTGGATGAGCGCGGAGACCGGCGTCGGACCGGCCATCGCGTCACCGAGCCAGCTCTGGAGCGGGAACTGCGCCGACTTGCCGCACGCGCCGAGCAGGAGCATGAGGCCCATCGCCGTCATGAAGCCCTCGTTCGCGTTGCTGCCCGCCGCCCCGAGAACCGTCGTGAAGTCGACGGCGCCGAAGTGGAAGAACATCAGCATGATGGCGATGGACAGGCCGAAGTCGCCGACGCGGTTGGCGACGAACGCCTTGTTGGCCGCGGTGGCGTAGGCGGGGTTGTGGTTCCAGAACCCGATGAGCAGGTAGGACGCGAGGCCGACGCCCTCCCAGCCGACGTAGAGCAGCAGGTAGCTGTTCGACAGGACGAGCAGGAGCATCGCCGCGACGAAGAGGTTGAGGTAGGCGAAGAAGCGACGCTTGTCGGGGTCGTGCTCCATGTAGCCGATCGAGTACACGTGGATGAGCGAGCCGACGAACGTGATGAGCAGGACGAAGACCATGGACAGCTGGTCGACGAGCAGGCCGGCGTTCACGTGGAACGAGCCGGCGGCCACCCAGTCGAACAGGTTCACCGACTGTGCCCGGTCCTCCGTGCCGCGGCCGAGCATCGCGAAGAACACGAGGGCCCCGACGACGAAGGAGCCCCAGGACAGGACGGTCGCGAGGACCGGTCCGACCTTGTCGGTGCGGCGTCCGCCGAGCAGGAGCAGCGCCGCGCCGAGCATCGGCAGCGCGACGAGCAGCCAGGCGGCCGACGTGATGCCGGTGGCGGCGTGCGCCTCCCCCTCGTGGGCGGCGAGGCCCGCGTACGTGCCCAACGAGCTCGAGTGGCCCGTCAGCGTCTGGACGAGAGTTCCCATTCGGTCCGGCGCTCCTTACAGCTTCAGCAGGTTGGCGTCGTCGACCGAGGCCGACCGGCGGGCACGGAAGATCGCCATGATGATGGCCAGGCCGACGACGACCTCCGCGGCGGCGACGACCATGACGAACAGGGCCATGACCTGACCGTCGAGGGCGCCGTGCATGCGCGAGAAGGTGACGAGGGCCAGGTTCGTCGCGTTGAGCATGAGCTCGACGCCCATGAACACGATGATCGCGTTGCGGCGCGTCAGCACCGTGGCTGCACCGATGGCGAAGAGCAGCACCGCCAGGTAGACGTAGTGCATCGGGCTCACTTGGTCTGCCCCTCCTCGATCTCGTGCTCCAGGTACCGCTCGACGTCGCGGAGCCCCTCGGTCGTCGCGACCTGGTCGCGGGCGACGAGGACGCGCGAGACGGACAGGTCGCTCGGCGTGCCGTCCGGCAGGAGGGCAGGGGTGTCGACGGCGTTGTGGCGGGCGTAGACGCCGGGGGCCGGCAGGCCCGCGACGTGCGTGTTGTCGCGGACGCGCTTGGCGGCCCACTCGGCCTGCGTCCGGCGCGGCACCAGCCGCTCGCGGTGCGCGAGGACCATGGCGCCGAGGGCAGCCGTGATGAGCAGCGCGGACGTGACCTCGAAGACCCAGACGTACTGGCCGAAGATCAGCTCGGCGAGCGCCGTGATGTTGCCCGTCTCGGCGTTGGTCGACTCGAGCTTGTCCATGCCGGTCTGCACCGTCGGCTGGTCGAGGGTCGCGGCGCCGATCGAGAAGAAGAGGACCCCGGCCAGGCCGATGACGAGCAGGAACGCCGCCCACTTCTGGCCCCTGATCGTCTCGACGATCGAGTCGGAGGAGTCGACGCCGACGAGCATGAGCACGAACAGGAAGAGCATCATGACGGCGCCGGTGTAGACGAAGATCTGCACGATCCCGAGGAAGTCGGCCTTCTGCATGATGTAGAAGACGCCGAGGACGCACATGACGAGCGCCATGCCGAGCGCGGCGTGCACGGCCTTCCTGGCGAAGAGCAGGCCCAGTGCCGCGACGACCGCGAGCGGGGCGAGCAGCCAGAAGCCGACGGCTTCGGCGGTGGAGGTCACGGGTTGGCCCCTTCCCGGGTGTCGGCCGCGGTCGGGTTGACCGCGTGGACGAGGTCGTGCTGTCCGGGGCCGGCGGCGGCGACGTTGCCCGGCGCCTCGGCGTACTCCGGGAGGTCGAGGTCGTCGGTGTCCGCCGCGGCGTCGCGAGCGTCGACGTACTCGCGCTGCGCGTCGGTCGGCCCGGTGACCTTGCCGAGGTAGTAGTCGCGCTCCTCCATGCCGTCGGCCATGGGGAACGGCGGCGGGAGCATGCCGCCCTGGAGGGGCGCGAGGAGCTGGTCCTTGGTGAAGATCAGCTTGCCGCGGTCGTTGTCGGCCAGCTCGTAGAAGTTCGTCATCGTCAGGGCCCGGGTGGGGCAGGCCTCGATGCACAGGCCGCAGAAGATGCAGCGCAGGTAGTTGATCTGGTAGACGCGGCCGTAGCGCTCGCCGGGGCTGAAACGTCCGGCGCCACCGGGCGTGTCGTCGTTGTCCGCGCCCTCGACGAGGATCGCGTCGGCCGGGCAGGCCCAGGCGCACAGCTCGCAGCCCACGCACTTCTCGAGGCCGTCGGGGTGCCGGTTGAGCTGGTGGCGGCCGTGGAAGCGCGGCGCCGTCGGGCGCGGCTTCTCCGGGTACTCCTCGGTGGCGACCTTGCGGAACATCGTCGAGAACGACACCCCGAAGCCGGCGACCGGGGCGAAGAGCTCGGAGAGGAACCCCTTCTCGCGATCGTCACCGGAGCCGGTGCGGTCCTGGTCTCGGGCAGGCCTGCCGACGGCGCCGGAGCCCTGCGCGGGCCCGGCGACGTCCTTGCCGACGGTGTCGTCAGCCATGGGTCTCCTCCTTGGCGGGAGTCGAGGTGGTCGTGCTGCTCGCCGTGGACAGCACCGGCTCGGAGCCCAGGCGGTGGCCCGGCTCGACGAGGCGCTGGCCCGGCAGCGGCGGGACGGGGTAGCCACCGGCGAACGGGTCGACCTCCTCCGGCGGGCGCTGCTCCTCGGCGGCGAGGCGGGCGGCGCGCTTGTCGTCCCAGATCCAGGCCGCGGCGAGCGCGATGACGGCGACGACGCTGACGATGACGACCGTCGCGACCGACAGCTCGCGGCCGGCGATCGTCAGCTTGCTGTCGCCGAGGAAGTTCAGCTGCGCGCCGCGGATGAAGGCGACGGCCATGACCCACGCGAGCGTGATCGGGATGAGGAACTTCCAGCCGAAGCGCATGAACTGGTCGTACCTGACCCGGGGCAGCGAGCCGCGCAGCCAGACGAACAGGAACATGAACAGCCAGAGCTTGATGGTGAACCAGAGCAGGCCCCACCAGCCGCCGTTGAGGGCGCCGTCACCGATCATCGCGATGAACGGCGGGGCCTGCCAGCCGCCGAGGAACAGCGTCGTGGCGAGCGCCGAGACGGTGAACATGTTGACGTACTCACCGAGGAAGAACATCGCGAAGCGCATCGAGGAGTACTCGGTGTGGAAGCCCCCGGTGAGCTCGCCCTCGCCCTCGGCGAGGTCGAAGGGCAGGCGGTTGGTCTCGCCGACCATCGTGATGACGTAGACGGCGAACGAGAAGAACGCCGGCAGGATGTACCACGGCGAGCTCTGGGCCGACACGATCGACGAGGTGGACATCGAGCCGCTGTAGAGGAAGATCGCGACGAGCGAGAGCCCCATGGCGATCTCGTAGCTGATGACCTGGGCCGTCGAGCGCAGGCCACCGAGCAGCGGGTAGGTCGAGCCCGAGGACCAGCCGGCCAGGATGATGCCGTACACGCCGACCGATGCGACGGCCAGCACGAGCAGGACCGCCACGGGCACGTCGGTGACCTGCAGCGGCGTCCGGTGGCCGAACATCGACACCGTGCCGCCGACCGGGATGATCGCGAACGACACGAACGCCATCGTCGCCGCGATGAGCGGGGCCAGCGTGTAGATGATCTTCTCGGCGTTGGCCGGCGTGATGTCTTCCTTGAGCATCGACTTCATGCCGTCGGCGAGGGTCTGCAGCAGGCCGAAGGGGCCGTTGCGGTTGGGCCCGGGCCGCTGCTGCATCCGGCCGATGACGCGACGCTCGAACCAGATGACGAGCAGCGTCGACACCAGCAGGTAGACGAAGATGCCGACGGCCTTGATGAGCGAGACCCACAGGGGGGTGTCACTGAAGTCGGCGGACGGGTTCTCGGTCATCGGGGTGAGCGTGGCCACCCCTGCTGCCGCGAGGCTGAGGCTCATGCGGCACCACCCTTCGTGACGGAGACGCGGCCCCCGGCGTCGGTACCGAGGCCGGTGTGCACGGAGCTGCCCCTGCCGGTCGAGGTGCCGGTCGAGGTGCCGGTCGAGGTGCCGGTCGAGGTGCCGGAGTGGCGCGAGCTGGCCGGCAGCCACACGACGCCGTCGACCATGTCCTCGACGACGACGGCGGGCAGCGTGACGCTGCCGGCCGGGCCGGACACGGTGACCGGGTCGCCGTCGGCGACGCCGACGGCGGCGGCCGAGGCGACCGAGAGCCGGGCGACCGGCTTCGGGGCGGTGCCGGCGAGGAACGGCTCACCGTCCTGCATCCGGCCCGCGTCGAGGAGCGTGGCCCACGTGGACAGGACGAAGTCGCCGCCGCCCGAGGCGTCCCCGGCGGTCCGGTGGCCGGCCGGCGCGACGGTGCCGCGAGCACCGCCCCAGGGGCCGAGCTCCTCGAACTGCGCGTGGATCTCGGCCTGGGTGCGGGTCTCGAGGAAGAAGCCCATCTCGCTCGCCAGCATGTCGAGGGCGCGGTGGTCGCTGACCGCGTTGGAGGCGAGGGCCTCCTCGAAGGGACGGACCCGGCCCTCCCAGTTGACGTACGACCCGGGCTTCTCGGCCTGCGGCGCCACCGGCAGGACGACGTCGGCGACGGCCGTGACGGCGGACTCTCGCAGCTCGAGGGAGACGACGAACGCCTGCTCGAGCGCGGCGGCCGCGTCGGCCTGGAGGTCGCCGGGCAGGTCGGCGGGGTCGACGCCGCCGACGACGAGCGCGTCGATGGCGCCGGCTGCGGCGGCCGCGAGGATGCCCGCGGTGTCACGGGGCGCGGCGTCGGGCAGCGTGTCGACGTCCCAGGCGCGGGCGACCTCGGCGCGTGCGGCCGCGTCGTTGACCGGACGCCCGCCGGGCAGCAGGGCACCGAGCGCGCCCGCCTCGAGCGCACCGCGCTCCCCCGCCCGGCGCGGCACCCACGCGAGGCGTGCACCGGTCGTCGCGGCGAGGTCGGCGGCGGCCCGGAGGGCGCCGCGCGCGGTGGCGAGGCGCTCACCGACGAGGACGATGCCCCCACCGGCCAGGGCCTCGCGGGCCTGGGCACCCAGCTCGGTCGAGCCGAGGTCGGCCAGCGCCAGGGCCTCGTCGCCGGGGACGGTCGGCAGCAGCGTGCCGCCGAGCTTGGTCAGGCCGCGCGTGGCGTGCGACGCGATGGCGAAGAGGCGGGTCCCGTTGTGGCGGAACGCCTTGCGCAGCCGCAGGAAGACGATCGGCGACTCGTCCTCGGGCTCGAACCCGACGAGCAGGACCGCCGGCGCCTTCTCGAGGTCGGCGTAGGTGACGGCGCCACCTTCCGGCCCGGTGGCCGCCACGTGCTCGGACAGGAAGGCGACCTCCTCGGCCGAGTGCGGACGCGAGCGGAAGTCGACGTCGTTGGTCCCGAGCACGATCCGCGCGAACTTGCCGTAGGCGTAGGCGTCCTCGGCCGAGACTCGCCCGCCGGTGATGACGCCGGCGCGCTTGCCGGCCAGGCCGGCCGCGGCGGCTGCGAGGGCCTCGGGCCAGCCCACGACGGTGAGCTCGCCGTCGGCGTTGCGGACCATCGGGTACTCGAGGCGGTCGGGCAGCGTCGCGTACGTGAAGGCCCAACGGCCCTTGTCGCAGTTCCACTCCTCGTTGACCGCCGGGTCGTCGAGGGCCATCCGGCGCAGCACGACGCCGCGACGGTGGTCGGTGCGGATGGCGCAGCCGGACGCGCAGTGCTCGCACACCGACGGGGTCGACACGAGGTCGAAGGGCCGGCTGCGGAAGCGGTAGGCCGCCCCGGTCAGCGCACCGACCGGGCAGATCTGCACGGTGTTGCCCGAGAAGTAGCTCTCGAAGGGCTGCTCCTCGTAGATGCCGATCTGCTGGAGCGCGCCGCGCTCGACGAGGGCGATGAACGGGTCACCGGCGATCTGGTCGGAGAAGCGGGTGCACCGGGCGCAGAGCACGCAGCGCTCGCGGTCGAGCAGGACCTGCGAGGAGATGTTGACCGGCTTGGGGTAGGTGCGCTTGACGTCCTCGAAGCGCGACACCGGACGGCCCGCGCTCATGGCCTGGTTCTGCAGGGGGCACTCGCCGCCCTTGTCGCAGACCGGGCAGTCGAGCGGGTGGTTGATGAGCAGCAGCTCCATGACGCCCTGCTGCGCCTTGTCGGCGACCGGCGACGTGTGCTGCGTGTTGACGACCATGCCCTCGGACACCGTCATCGTGCACGAGGCCTGCGGCTTCGGCATCGGGCGGACATTGCCCTCACGGTCGGGCATCGCGACGTCGACGAGGCACTGGCGGCACGCCCCGACGGGGTCGAGCAGCGGGTGGTCGCAGAAGCGCGGGATCTCGATGCCGACCTGCTCGGCGGCGCGGATGACGAGGGTGCCCTTGGGCACGCTCACCGGGACGCCGTCGATGGTGACGTTGACGAGGTCGGGCGCCACCGGCGCCTTGCTCTCGGTCGTGGCGGTCATGCGGACACCATCCCGCTGGACTCCTTGGACTGGGTCGGTGAGGTCTGGACCGCGAAGAGCACCGACCGCTCCGGCGGGAACAGCTCGTGCGCGGGCGTGTGCATGCCGGCCTCGAACTCCTCGCGGAAGTACTTGACGGCAGAGGTGATCGGGCTCGTCGCGGCGTCACCGAGGGCGCAGAAGCTGCGGCCGAGGATGTTGTCGCAGATGTCGACGAGCTTGTCGATGTCGTCCTGGGTGCCCTGGCCGTTCTCGATGCGGTTCATGATCTGGCGCAGCCACCACGTGCCCTCGCGGCACGGGGTGCACTTGCCGCACGACTCGTGGGCGTAGAAGTCGGTCCAGCGGGCCACGGCCCGCACGACCGACACGGTCTCGTCGAAGACCTGCAGCGCGCGGGTGCCGAGCATCGAGCCGGCCGCGGCGACCGAGTCGAAGTCGAGCGGCACGTCGAGGTGCTCCTCGGTGAAGATCGGCGTCGAGCTGCCGCCCGGCGTCCAGAACTTCAGCCGGCGGCCCTCGCGCATGCCGCCGGCGAGGTCGATGAGCTCACGCATGGTGATGCCGAGCGGCGCCTCGAACTGGCCGGGGTTGGTCACGTGGCCCGAGAGGCTGAAGATGCCGAAGCCCGTGGACTTCTCGGTGCCCATGCCCTTGAACCAGTCGGGGCCCTCGAGGATGATCCCCGGGACCGAGGCGATGGACTCGACGTTGTTGACCGACGTGGGGCGCGCGTAGAGGCCCGCGGCACCCGGGAACGGCGGCTTGAGGCGCGGCTGGCCGCGGCGGCCCTCGAGCGAGTCGAGCAGCGCGGTCTCCTCGCCGCAGATGTACGCGCCGGCGCCGGCGTGCACCGTGATGTCGACCGTGACGCCCTTGCCGCCCACGTCGTCGCCGAGATAGCCCGCGGCGCGGGCCTCCTCGACCGCGCGAAGCAGGCGGCGGTAGACGTGCACGACCTCGCCGCGCAGGTAGATGAACGCGTGCTCGCAGCCGATGGCGTACGAGGAGATGATGACGCCCTCGATGAGCGAGTGCGGGTTGGCCATCATGAGCGGCACGTCCTTGCACGTGCCCGGCTCGGACTCGTCGGCGTTGACGACGAGGTAGCGCGGGCCGCCGTCGGGCGGGCTCATGAACGACCACTTCATGCCGGTCGGGAAGCCGGCGCCGCCGCGGCCGCGGATGCTGGAGTCCTTGACGGCGTCGATGATCGCCTGCGGCTGCATGTCGAGCGCCTTGCGCAGCGCCTTGTAGCCGTCGTGACGCTCGTAGGTCGCGAGGGTCCAGGACTGCGGGTCGTCCCAGAACTTCGTGAGGATCGGGGTCAGCGTGTCGGTCACTTCGATCCGTCCTTCCCGTCGGGCTGCGAGCCGTTCGCGCCGCCGGCACCCGGGGCCACCCAGCCACGTTCGTTGGCGATCCTCAGGCCGAGCAGCGAGGCCGGCCCGGCGCCCACGCCCTCGTCGCCGCGTCCGTCGTGGAAGCCGGCGAGCACGCGCGAGACCTCCTTGAAGGTGCACACCTTGGCGGCGCCGCGGGTCGGGGCGACCTCCTTGCCGGCGCGCAGGTCCTCGACGAGGCCGATGGTGCTCTCGGGCGTCTGGTTGTCGAAGAACTCCCAGTTGGCCATGACGACCGGTGCGTAGTCGCAGGCCGCGTTGCACTCGACGCGCTCGAGGGTGATCTTGCCGTCCTCGGTGGTCTCGTCGTGGCCGACGCCGAGGTGCTCGGACAGGCGGTCGAAGATGAGGTCGCCGCCCATGATCGCGCACAGCGTGTTGGTGCAGACGCCGACCGTGTACTCACCGTTGGGGTGGCGCTTGTACTGGGTGTAGAACGTCGCGACACCGCTGACCTCGGCCTCGGTGAGGTCGAGGACCTCGGCGCAGAAGGTGACGCCGCGACCCGTGACATAGCCGTCGACCGACTGCACGAGGTGCAGCAGCGGCAGCAGGGCCGAGCGCTTCTGCGGGTAGCGCGCGATCACCTCGGCCGCGTCGGCGCGCAGCCGGGCGAGCGTCTCGTCGTCGTACGGCGCCTTGGACTCCGGGCTGACGTGCAGGTGGCCTGACGCGTCGTGACCGCTCAACGGTCCACACCTCCCATGACGGGGTCGATCGAGGCCACCGCGACGATGACGTCGGCGATCTGGCTGCCCTCGCACATGGCGGCCACGGCCTGCAGGTTGTTGAAGCTCGGGTCGCGGAAGTGCGCGCGGTACGGGCGCGTGCCACCGTCGGACACGAGGTGGCAGCCGAGCTCGCCCTTGGGCGACTCGATGGCGACGTACACCTGACCCGGCGGGACGCGGAAGCCCTCGGTGACGAGCTTGAAGTGGTGGATCAGGGACTCCATCGAGGTGCCCATGATCTCGCGGATGTGGTCGAGGCTGTTGCCGAGGCCGTCGCTGCCGAGCGCGAGCTGCGCCGGCCACGCGATCTTGCGGTCCTCGACCATGACCGCGTTGTCGGCGCCCTCGTCCGCCTGGAGCCGGTCGATGCACTGCTCGACGATCTTGAGCGACTCGTACATCTCGTCGATGCGGATGCGCAGGCGCCCGTAGGCGTCCTGGCTCGTGCGGGTGATGACGTCGAAGTCGTACGTCTCGTAGCCGCAGTAGGGGTCGAGCTTGCGCAGGTCGTGCGGCAGGCCCGTCGAGCGCAGCACCGGACCGGTGATCCCGAGGGCCATGCAGCCGGCGAGGTCGAGGACGCCGACGTCGACGGTGCGGCCCTTGAGGATCGGGTTCTCGTTGAGGAGCGCCTCGAGCTCGCCGAGGCCCCGGCGGACCTGCGGCACCATCTCGCGCAGCGCGTCGATGGCGCCCGGCGGGAGGTCCTGGGCGACGCCGCCCGGACGGATGTAGGCGTTGTTCATCCGCAGCCCGGTGACCATCTCGAAGATGCGAAGGACCCGCTCGCGCTCGCGGAACGCGACGGTCATGACGGTGGTCGCGCCCATCTCCATGCCACCGGTGCCGAGGCAGACCATGTGCGAGTTGACGCGCGTCAGCTCCATCATGAGGACGCGGATGACGTTGGCCCGCTCGGGGATCTGGTCGGTGATGCCGAGCAGCTTCTCGATGGCGAGGCAGTACGCGGCCTCCTGGAACATCGGCGTCAGGTAGTCCATCCGCGTGCAGAACGTCACGCCCTGCACCCAGTTGCGGTACTCCATGTTCTTCTCGATGCCGGTGTGCAGGTAGCCGATGCCCGCGCGGGCCTCGGTCACCGTCTCGCCGTCGATCTCGAGGATGAGGCGCAGCACGCCGTGCGTCGACGGGTGCTGGGGACCCATGTTGACGACGATGCGCTCCTCGCCGAGCGAGGTGGCCTCGTCGACGAGGTCGTTCCAGTCACCGCCCGCGGCGTTGAAGACGTGGGCGCCGGAGGCGGCCTCCTCGTCGGCGACCGACGTCGCGTAGACGTCGTTGGCACCCTCGTCGGGCACCTCGGTCTGGGTGAACTCGGTGTGCGTGCTCATCAGTTGTACGACCTCCGCTGGTCCGGCGGCGGGACGGTGGCGCCCTTGTACTCGACGGGGACGCCGCCGAGGGGGTAGTCCTTGCGCTGCGGGTGGCCCGGCCAGTCGTCGGGCATGAGGATGCGGGTCAGGGCCGGGTGGCCGTCGAACTCGATCCCGAACATGTCCCACGTCTCGCGCTCGTGCCAGTCGTTGGCCGGGTACACCGAGACGACGGACGGGATGTGCCGGTCGTCGTCGGGGCACGAGACCTCGACGCGGACGCGCCTGCCGCCGTGGGTGATCGACAGGAGGTGGTAGACCGCGTGCAGCTCCTCGCCGGTGCGTTCGGGGTAGTGCACGCCGGACACGCCGGTGCAGACCTCGAAGCGCAGCGACGCGTCGTCGCGCAGCACGCGGGCCACGGCGAGCAGGTGCTCGCGGCGCACGTGGATGGTCATCTCGCCGCGGTCGACGACGACGCGGTCGACGGCCTCTGCGTAGGAGGCCGAGCCACCGACGAGGCCGCGCTCGAGGTTGTCGGCGACCTCGTCGAAGTAGCCGCCGTAGGGCCGCTCCGACGCGCCGGGCACGAGGATCGGGCGACGCAGGCCGCCGTAGCCGGTGGTGTCCTGGGCCATCGTCGCGCCGAACATGCCCTGGCGCACGCCCACGACGCGCGGGCCGGTGGGGTTGGCGCCGTCGGGCTGGGCCAGCTCGACCTCGCCGGGCGTGATGCCGGAGGTCTGGTCCTTGGTCGTGTCGGCGTGGACGGCGTCCCTCGTGTCCTCGCTCATGCGAGCAGCCCCTTCATCTGGTGCGTCGGGGTGGCCGAGAGAGCGGCCTCCTCGGCGGCGCGGGCGGCGTGTTCGCGGTTGACGCCGAGCGGCGAGCTTCTCGATCTGGTGGTGCAGCTCGATGATCGCGTTGAGGAGCATCTGCGGGCGCGGCGGACAGCCCGGCAGGTAGATGTCGACGGGGATGATGTGGTCGACGCCCTGGACGATCGCGTAGTTGTTGAACATGCCGCCCGAGCTGGCGCAGACCCCCATCGAGATGACCCACTTGGGGTTGGGCATCTGGTCGTAGACCTGGCGCACGACCGGGGCCATCTTCTGGCTGACCCGGCCGGCGACGATCATCAGGTCCGCCTGGCGCGGCGTCGCCGAGAAGCGCTCCATGCCGAAGCGGGCGATGTCGTAGTCGGGCGTGCCGACGGCCATCATCTCGATCGCGCAGCAGGCCAGGCCGAACGTCGCCGGCCAGATGGAGGCCTTGCGCATGTAGCCGGCCAGGCCCTCGACGGTCGAGAGCAGGAACCCTGCGGGCAGCTTCTCTTCCAGACCCATTGCTTACTCCTTAGCTTGCTGTCGTCCCCGGTGCGCCGACCGTCCGGTCAGTCCCACTCGAGGCCGCCGCGGCGCCACACGTACGCGTACGCGACGAACACCGTGAGGACGAACAGGACCATCTCGACCAGCGCGAAGAGGCCCAGCTTGTTGAAGGCCACCGCGAACGGATAAAGGAAGATCGACTCGATGTCGAAGATGATGAAGAGCATCGCCGTCAGGTAGTACTTGATCGGCACGCGTCCCCCGCCGGCCGCATGGGGCGTGGGCTGGATGCCGCACTCGTACGCCTCGAGCTTGGCGCGGTTGTAGCGCTTCGGACCCACGACGAGCGACGTGAACACCGACAGGGCCGCGAACGCGAAGCCGAGCCCCAGCATGAACAGGATCGGGACGTACGAGTTCATCCGAGGTCACTTTGCCTTTCGGTCGTGCGTGTCGACGGGGCGGTGGTGCGCCAGAACGGGTGGTCCGTCGAGGAGGGCGTCACGGCAGTTGCGCGGCGCACCCATCCTAGGGGCGTCGGGATCGATTGTGCTCGGCGTCACAAGGCGCCCGGCAGCGGGGTGGCTCATGCGTCCGGCGCCAGTCGCGAGAGGGCGGTGATGATCCGGTCGCTCGCGCCGCGCCCGCGGGGGTCGGCGAGGTTGGCCATGATCTTGAGGAGGAAGGGCATGAGCTTCGTGCGGGGCAGGCCGTAGCGCGTCGCGAGGCGCATCACCTCGGGGTTGCCGATGGCGTGGGCGAACCAGCGGCCGAGGGTGAAGTAGCCGCCGAGCTCGTCCTTCATGACCTTCGGGTAGCTGGCGAGGACGCGCTCGCGGCCCGCGTCGTCGGGGCGGGCGTGCGCCTGGGCGATGACCTCCGCGCCGACGCGGGCGGCCTCCAGGGCGTAGTCGATGCCCTCGCCGTTGAACGGGTTGACCATGCCCCCGGCGTCGCCGACGAGCAGGAGACCGTCGGCGTAGAGCGGGCTGCGGTTGAAGCCCATCGGCAGGGCGGCCCCGCGGATCGGGCCGGCGGCCTCGTCGTGCTCGAGCTGCCACTCGGGCGAGATGTCCTCGACCCACCTGCGCATGACGTGCTTGTAGTCCGTGTGCTGGAAGGCGGCCGTCGTGTCGAGCGTGCCGAGGCCGACGTTGGTGCGGCCGTCCTCGAGCGGGAAGAGCCAGCCGTAGCCGGGCATGAGGATGCGGTTGCCCGCGTCGTCGCGCGTCCACAGCTCGAGGTGGCTCTCGAGGTAGTCGTCGCGCTTCGGGGTCGTGTAGTACGCGCGGACGGCCACGCCCATGACGCGGTCCTCGCGCTTGGGGCGGCCGACGGCCGTGGCGAGGCGGCTGGAGACGCCGTCGCTCGCGACGACGACCGGAGCCCGGTAGGTGACGCTCTCGCCGGTGGCGCGGCCACGGTCGTCGACCTTCTTGGCCGTGACGCCGACGACGCGCCCGGACGCGTCGTGGACCGGGGCGGTGACGCTGGTGCGCTCCTCGAGCTTGGCGCCACGCGACTGCGCGTGGCGGGCGAGGGTCTCGTCGAGCTGGGCCCGGGTGCGGACCATGCCGTAGGAGGGGAACGCGTCGTTCTCGGGCCAGTCGAGCTGCAGCGTGTGACCGCCGCCCTTGATGCGCAGGCCCTTGGTGCGCTGCCAGCCGCTCGTGTCGATGCCGAGGGAGACGAGCTCCTTGGTGGCGCGCGGGGTCAGCCCGTCGCCGCAGATCTTGTCGCGCGGGAAGGCGGACTTCTCGAGGAGCAGGACGTCGAGGCCGTGGTCGGCCAGGTAGGCGGCAGTGGCCGATCCGCCCGGACCGGCGCCGACGACGATGACGTCGGCGCTGGCGTCCGAGAGGGCGCCGGCATGCGCTGCAGGGCTCGTCGCCGAGCCGGTGCTGCTCATCTCTACCACGGGGCTTCCGACCTGCTTGTGAAGATCTTCACGAACTCTGCGGAGTCTATGCCCGAGGTTTCCGGCTTGTCAGATAAGGCATACCTAACCTGACGGGTCCGGGCAGGCGGTGTCAGCGCTTGGTGGCCTGGTGGAGCGCGACGATGCCGCCGGTGAGGTTGGTCCAGCGCACGCCCGTCCAGCCGGCCTGCTCGATGACCGCGGCCAGCTCGCCCTGCGGCGGCCAGGCCCGGATCGACTCGGCGAGGTACACGTAGGAGTCGGGGTTGCTCGAGGTGCGGCGGGCCACCGGCGGCAGGGCGCGCATGAGGTAGTTGGAGTAGACGGTCCGGAACGCCTTGTTGACCGGCTGGCTGAACTCGCAGACCAGCAGCCGCCCGCCCGGCTTCGTGACGCGGAGGAACTCGCGGAGGGCGGTGTCGACGTCCGCGACGTTGCGCAGGCCGAAGCTCATCGTCACGACGTCGAAGCTCTCGTCGGCGAACGGCAGGCTCATCGCGTCCGCAGCGGTGAAGGCCATGTCGGGGCGGCGCCGCCGGCCGACCCGCAGCATGCCGAGCGAGAAGTCCGCGGGCACGACCTCGATCTCCCGGTCGGCCCACGGCTCGCTCGACGTGCCGGTGCCCGCGGCGATGTCGAGGACGCGCTCGCCCCGCTTCGCGTCGACCGCCCTGACGACCGCGCGGCGCCAGAGCCGGTCCTGCCCGAGGGAGAGCACGTCGTTGGTCACGTCGTACTTCTCGGCGACGGTGTCGAACATCGACGCGACGTCGACCGGCTTCTTGTCGAGCTGGGCACGGGTCATGCGCTCATCCTCGCACCCTCGTCCCGTCGGGCGGAGCGGCGGCCGCGCGGTCCGGGCACGGGTCCGGCGGTCGTAGAGTTTGAGGCGATGTCCACGCTCCCGGCCGCCGAGGCGGCCTCCTCCGCCGCGGCCCCGACCGTCGTCGTGCGCTCGGTGCCGCTCACCTCGGACACCCCGTTGCTGCACCACCTGCCGGCCGACGTGCCGCACGACGAGCTCGTCTCGTGGGTGCGCCGTGGCGACGGCCTCGTCGGCTGGGGCGTCGCCCTGTCGTTCGAGGCGCGCGGCGCCGACCGGTTCCGCGAGGCCGAGGCGTGGTGGCGCCGGGTGACGGGGCACGCCGTGGTGCGCGACGACGTCGAGCGGCCCGGCTCCGGGCTCGTGTGCTTCGGCTCGTTCCCCTTCGCCGACGACTCCGCCGAGTCCGCCCGCCTCGTCGTGCCCTCGACCATCGTCGGGCGGCGCGAGGGCCGCACGTGGATGACGACCATCTCGACCGGTCCGCAGCTGCCCACCGTCGAGCCGCCCGAGCCCGCGTCCGAGCCCGCGCCGCCGACCGGTATCGCCTTCGCCGACGGCGCCGTCTCGCCGTCCGACTACGCGCACTCGGTGGCCGAGGCGGTCCGGCTCATCAACGACGGCGAGGTCGACAAGGTGGTCCTCGCCCGCGACCTCGTCGCCACCGCCGCGGGCCCGATCGACCCACGCTGGATCCTGCGCCGGCTCGCCGACCGCTACGAGAACACCTGGGTGTTCGCCGTCTCCGGCCTCGTCGGCGCCACGCCCGAGCTGCTCGTGCGCCGCGACCAGGGGCTCATCACCTCGCGGGTGCTCGCCGGCACCATCCGCCGCACCGGTGACGACGCCAAGGACCTCGCCCTCGCCGCGTCGCTCGCCCGCTCGAGCAAGGACCTCGAGGAGCACGAGTACGCCGTGCGCTCCGTCGCCGACGCGCTCGCACCGCACTGCTCGTCGATGAACGTGCCCGAGGCGCCGTTCGTGCTGCACCTGCCCAACGTCATGCACCTGGCGACCGACGTCGCCGCCGTGAGCGCCGACGACGCGTCGGCCCTGACGCTCGCGGCGTCGCTGCACCCCTCGGCGGCGGTCGGCGGGACGCCGACGGTGCGCGCCGTCGAGCTGATCCGCGAGCTGGAGCACATGGACCGCGGCCGGTACGCGGGCCCGGTCGGCTGGATGGACGCGCACGGCGACGGCGCGTGGGGCATCGCCCTGCGCAGCGGTGCCTACGCCCCCGGCGACCCGTCGCAGCTGACGCTCTACGCCGGCTGCGGCATCGTCGCCGGCTCGGACCCCGAGTCCGAGGTCGCCGAGTCCATCGCCAAGCTCATCCCGATGCGCGACGCGCTCGCGGACGACTGAGCGGCGACCAGCCGACCATGGACCGCCACCGCACGGCCCCGCAGCTGGCCCTGCTCGTCCTGCAGGAGCTGTGGCGGGCCGGGGTGCGCGACGTCGTCCTCGCCCCGGGCTCGCGCAACGCCCCCATCGCGCTCGCCCTCGAGGCCGCCGACGCGGCCGGGGACCTGCGGCTGCACGTGCGGGTCGACGAGCGGTCGGCGGCCTTCCTCGCGCTCGGGCTCGCGACGGGGTCACGCCGGCCCGTGCCGGTCGTCACGACGTCGGGCACCGCGGTCGGCAACCTCCTGCCGGCTGTCATGGAGGCCCACCACACCGGGCGCCGGCTCCTCGTCGTCAGCGCCGACCGGCCCGACCGGCTCCGGGGCACCGGCGCCAACCAGACGACCCAGCAGGCCGGTCTCTTCGGGGGTTTCGCCCGGTGCCACGACCTCACGTCCGCGACGCCCGACGCCGACCTCTCCGCGGCCGTCGCCGCGTCGTGCGCCGGCCCCGGCCCCGCCCACCTCAACGTGCAGCTCGACGGCGACCTGCTCCCCCCGAGCGCCGAGCGCGCCACGTGGTGGCAGCGCCCCGACCCTCCTGCCGACGCCGGGCACGAGCCGGGCGCCGAGCCCTCGGTCCGGGTTCGCGCCGACGGCGAGGTCCTGCCGCTCGGGCCGCGCACCGTCGTCGTCGCCGGTGACGACGCCGGTCCGGCGGCACGGTTGCTGGCCGAGGCCGCCGACTGGCCGATGCTCGCCGAGCCGACGAGCGGGGCCCGCATCGGCCGGCAGGCCCTGCGCTGCGGGCGTCTGCTCCTGACGACCGAACTGCGTCGTGACGTCGAGCGGGTCGTCGTCGTGGGCCACCCGACCCTGTCGCGGCCGGTCACCGGGCTGATCAGCGACCCCTCGCTCGAGGTCGTCGCCGTGCGCGGACGCGACGGCGTGGCCACCGACCCCGGGCGCGTCGCCCGCGTCGTCGACGGCGTCCCCCGCGTCGAGGGCCGCGACGACCCGGCCTGGTTCGACGCGTGGACGTCGGCCGACGCTGCCCTCGGGGCGACCATCGATGACGGGCTGCGTGACTCCGCGCATCTGCCGGGCCGCCCTGTGGCACAGGCGATCTCGCCCCTGCACGTGGCGTCGGTGGTCGCCGCGGCGGTGGCGGCCGACACGACGCTCGTCGTCGGCTCGTCCAACCCGGTGCGCGACCTCGACGTCATGGGCGTGCCGTGGCCGCCGCACGAGCACCGGTTCGTCGTCGGCAACCGTGGCCTCGCCGGCATCGACGGCGTCGTCTCGACGGCCGTCGGCGTCGCGCTCGGGCGGCCGCGAGCGGCGCGCACCATCGCCTACCTCGGCGACCTCACGTTCCTCCACGACGCCAACGGGCTGCTCATCGGCCCGTCGGAGCCGCGCCCCGACCTCACCCTCGTCGTCCTCAGCGACGACGGCGGCGCGATCTTCACGACCCTCGAGCAGGGCGACCCTCGGTACGCCGACGCCTTCGAGCGCGTGTTCGGCACCCCGCACGGCACCGACCTGGCGGCCCTGTGCGCGGCGCACCACGTCGCCCACGAAGGGGTCACGACGCTCGAGCGACTCGAGGCCGCCCTCGCCGAGCGTCCGGCCGGCATCCGCGTGATCGAGGTGCCCGTGCGTCGCGACGCCCGCCGCGAGGAGGCCCGGTGGCTGCGCGAGCTGGCGCAGACCGTCGTGCCCCGCCGCGGCTGACGCCGCCCGGCTCTCGCTCCCCGGTGCCGCTCAGGAGGTGGACGCCGGCCAGCTCGCGAGCTCGCCACCGGGCATGCAGACGAGCCGCTCCCCCGCCGGGCCGGTGATCTGCCACGCCTCGTAGTCGGGCGAGGACCGCACGCTGAGCTGGGCGTCCGCGAAGTTCACGGCGAGGTGGCCCTCCCGGGCGACGAGGACCTCGGTGATCTCGGCACCCACGAGGTCGGCGAGCTCTGCGGGCAGCTGCTCCTGCGGGGTGCCGCTGTCGATGTCGTGCAGGCCGTCGGCGCGCAGCAGGTGCGCCGGCCCGTTGAGGTCGAGTTCCCAGTTGTCCGTCGTCCAGATCATGAGGGCGTAGTCGAGCCGGATCGAGTGGACGACCTTGCCGGCGAAGCTGGGGATCACGGGTTCCATCCTGCGGGAATGTCGTAGGTGCCGTCGGGGCGCACCGGGATGTGGGTGTCGGGACTGTTGTTCGCCCCGGGCTTGCCGTCGAGCCGCACCGGCTGGCCGTGCTCGTTGTAGAACCGGACGTAGCCGTCGGGGTACCGGTCCGTGCCGTCCATGATCCGCACCGAGTTCGCGTTCTTCGGGGTACCGGGCGGCGCGTCGACGTTCTCGGGCTTCTGCCACACCTCGCCCTTGCCGTTGTCGGCGACCCGCCCCTCCCAGCCCTCGCCGGCCGTGCTCGGGCGGTTCTCGTCGGGGATGCGGTCACCCGGCTGCGGCCTGCTCGCGCTCGGGCCCTTCGTCTCGCCGAGGACCTGGTTGTCGTTCTTGGACGCGTGGTCGACGAGGTCGCCGCCGCCGGCGGCCATCGCCGCGACGCCCGTCGCGATGAGCCCGGCCGACGCGATGTTGACGGGGACACCCGCCACGGCTCCGACGCCGGTCGCGTCGAGGGCCACGCCGCCGATCTCGCCACCGCCACCCAGGACGATGGCCCCCGCCCCGAGCGCCATCGACAGCACGTCCTCGGGATGCTCCACCATCGCCTGCCCGACGTCGGCCATGCCGTTGACGGTCGGCACGACGGTGTGGTTGTACGTCCACGCGCCGGCGTCACCGACGGCGTCGCCGACCTCGTCCCACCAGTGCCGCTGGGGTCGCGGTTCGGTGTGCCCGACCGAGGGTCCGGGCGACGCCCCGCCGGGTGCCGCACCGCCGGGTGCCGCACCGCCGGGTGCCGCACCGCCGGGTGCCGCCGCCGTGTGCAGGCCGCCACCGCCCGACGTGCTCGTGCCCCTCTGGGCGCGGGCGTTCGCCGACAGGCGGCTGCTCAGCTGCTCGAGGTGCGTGCCGAGCCGGGCCAGACCGGCGTCGGCGGCGGGCCAGCGGGCCTTGAGCGCCTCGAGGTCGGCCCCGCCCCAGTGGCCGTCGAGCGCGCGGACCGCAGCGGCCGCGTCGCCGCGGGCACGCTCGCACTCGCGCGCGTACACCGACAGCGTCCTGCTGCTGCGTTCGAGCGCCTCGGGGTCCGACCCCTTGGCATAGATGACCATCGCCGACCCCTGACCTCGCGTGACCTCGTCGGCACCGCCACGCGGGAGCGTGACGGCGACGCGACCCGCCGATCCTCCACGAGGTGCGGGAGGCCCGCAACGGGGAGCACTCCCCGTCGGCCCCGCGTCGGGCACAGGCCGATCACGCCGACACCCCCGACGAGAGGAGGGCGTGGCAGCGGCGCAGGCGGTCCAGCCACCACGCGCGGCGCTCCGGCGTGACGGCGAGCGCCGCGAGGGCGCCGGCGTCGGGAGCCGGTCGTGACCCGTCGAGGAGCCCGGAGCGCGGCCGCAACGGTGCCGCCGCGACGTCGCGCGCGAAGAGCCCGACGGTCCCGAGCCCGCACGCGTGGTCGAGTGACGGCAACGCCCGGGCGAGGGCGACCCCCGCCGCGATGCCGACGCTGGTGTCCAGGGCCGAGCTGACGACCGCGGGCAGTCCGCAGGCCGCCACGATCTCCAGGGCTCGGGCCACCCCACCGAGCGGAGCGACCTTGACGACGACGACGTCGGCGGCGCCGAGGCGCGCGACGCGAAGCGGGTCCTCGGCCCTGCGGATCGACTCGTCGGCGGCAACCGGCACGTGGACCCGGTTGCGCGCCAGCGTGGTCCGCAGCCGCGCGAGGTCCTCGACCGACGCACAGGGTTGCTCGGCGTACTCGAGGTCGTACGGCGCCAGGCGCGTCAGGGCCCGGACCGCGGCGTCGAGGTCCCACCCCCCGTTGGCGTCGATGCGCACCCGGGCCCCAGGGCCCATGGCCTCGCGCACCGCGGCCACGCGGTCCACGTCGTCCTCGAGGGTCTGGCCGCGCTCGGCGACCTTGACCTTGGCGGTCGTGCAGCCGTCGAAGCGTGCGAGCACCTCGGGGACGCGGTCCGGCCCGACCGCCGGGACGGTGGCGTTGACCGGCACCTCGTCGCGGACCGGCTCCGGCCACTGCCCGTGGGCGGCCTCCACCCCGGCGGCGAGCCAGCGGGCCGACTCCGCGTCGCCGTACTCCGCGAAGGGGGCGAACTCGCCCCAGCCGCGCGGGCCGCGGAACACGACGGCCTCCCGGACGTCGACGCCGCGGAAGCGAACCCGCATCGGCAGCGCGACGACGTGGGCGGCGTCGAGGAGCGCGTCGACCGGGGGCAGGAGCGTCATGGCCACATCTTCACCGGCGGCCGGCATCACGGTTGAGCCGGCCGAGCCGGACGTCTCGTGGGTTCTCGAGGGCGGTGGCGATCCGTTCGCGGTGCAGCGGCCGCATCCGGGGCAGCGCGTCGACGGGGAACCAGCCGGCGTCGGTCGACTCGTCGTCGCCGGGGCGCGGGTCGCCCGAGACCCAGCGGCAGCGGAAGGTGTGGTCGAGGTACTGCGCGAGGTCGCCGTTGACGTGCGTCACGAGGCCCGTGGCGGACACCCAGACGAGCCGTTCGACCTCGGCGACGACGGACGCCTCCTCGAGCACCTCGCGGACGGCGGCGACGTGCGGGTCCTCGCCGGGGTCGACGATGCCGGTCACCGGCGTCCACTCCCCGTTGTCGGAGCGGCGCACGAGGAGCACCTCCTGCGCCAGCCCGCCGTCCCCGTCGGGCCCGGTGTCCCCGGTGTCGCCGGTGTCCCCGGTGTCCCCGGTGTCCCCGGTGTGCGGGGTGTGCCCGCCCGGAACGTCACGGAGGACGACGGCCGTCACGCCCGGCAGCCACATCAGCTCGGTGCCGATCATGGTGCGCAGGTGGGCCACGTACGGGGGGATGGGCATGGGACCGACCCTAGCCACCCGGCCGCGGCCGCCCCGTTACAGTCGCCCCGTGAGCAGCGCGAGCCCGGAGAGCGTGTCCGAGACCTTCGACCCCGCCGAGTGGGACGCCGTGCCGGGCTTCGAGCTCACCGACGTCACCTACCACCGGCGTCGGCACGTCGAGGGCCGCCCGCGGACCCAGTCCGGTGTCGTCCGCATCGCCTTCGACCGCCCGGAGGTGCTCAACGCGTTCCGCCCGCACACCGTCGACGAGCTCTACCGGGTGCTCGACCACGCGCGCATGACGCCAGACGTCGGCGTCGTGCTCATCACCGGCAACGGTCCGAGCCCGAAGGACGGCAAGCGGGCCTTCTGCTCCGGCGGCGACCAGCGCGTCCGCGGCCGCTCGGGTTACCAGTACGCCGCCGGCGACACGGCCGACACCGTCGACGAGGCCCGGGTCAGGGCGCAGGGCGGGCGCCTGCACATCCTCGAGGTGCAGCGGCTCATCCGGACCATGCCGAAGGTCGTCGTCGCCGTCGTCAACGGCTGGGCCGCCGGTGGCGGGCACTCACTGCACGTCGTGTGCGACCTGACGATCGCCAGCCGCGAGCACGCCCGCTTCAAGCAGACCGATGCAGACGTGGGTAGCTTCGACGCCGGGTACGGCAGCGCCTACCTGGCCAAGATGGTCGGGCAGAAGTTCGCCCGCGAGATCTTCTTCCTCGGACGCACCTACTCGGCCGAGGACATGCAGCGGATGGGCGCGGTCAACATCGTGGCCGACCACGACGCCCTCGAGGCCGAGGCGCTCCAGGTCGCCGGCGAGATCATGGGCAAGAGCCCGCAGGCGCAGCGGATGCTGAAGTTCGCCTTCAACCTCACCGACGACGGCCTCATGGGCCAGCAGGTGTTCGCCGGTGAGGCGACGCGCTTGGCCTACATGACCGACGAGGCCGTCGAGGGGCGCGACCAGTTCCTCGAGAAGCGCGACCCCGACTGGTCGCCGTTCCCCTGGTACTTCTGAACTTCTAAGTCCGCGCAGGTCAGCGGCCTAGTCGGCCGCGGCGGTCCGCACGGAGTCCGCAAGGGCCGCGGCCGCGAGACCGGAGGCCGCGGACCGGGTCCGATCCTCGGCCGATGGCCACAGGTGCGCGTACGTCCCGACCGTGGTCGTGGCCGGCGCGTGTCCGAGCGCCCGCTGCACCGTGACGACGTCGCACCCGGCCGCGATCAGGCCTGAGGCGTAGAAGTGTCGGAGGTCGTGCAACCGGACGCTCGGGCAGCCGGCCGCCTTGCGCGTCTGACGCCACCGGAACGTCACCCCGTTGTCGTGCAGCGGCTTGCCGTAGGCCGTGAACACCCACCGGTCGGGCACACCCTCGGGGGTGTGCTGCGGGACGTGCTCGGCCAGCATCGTCACGAGCTCGTCCGGCAGGTAGACCACGCGCTCGCTCCCGTACTTCGGCGCCCGGACCGCGACCTCGCGCCCGTGCCGCTGGAGCTGCCTGGAGACCGTGAGTTGACGCCGGAGGAAGTCGACGTCGCCCACCCGAACGCCGGCCGCCTCACCCATCCGCAGCCCGGCGAACGCGCACAGTGCCACGTATGCCCTGAAGCACTCATCGGCGGCGCCCAGCAGGCGCCCCACGTCGTTGATGGTAGGCACCCGTATAGCCGCCTCGGCCTTGCGGCACCGGGGCAGCACGACACCCTCGCACGGGTCCGCCGCGATCACCTTGTGGGCGACGGTTGGCCGCGCTGCGGCGGTGCCTCGAACGCCATTTGCCACGGGCGTGGGGCCCGACGCGACGGGTCCGTGGACCAGTGTTCGGCCACAGCGTCCAGCTACAGGTCGGCGAAGACCACGTCCCACTCGTGCACCCACGCCGGGTCCTCGAAGAGCGCGCCGTCGATGGCTCGGTGGACGGCGCGGGTCGTGCGCTCATACGAGGCGAGGAACATCCGGTCCCCGTGCGGCTCGGCCGACGTCGCGTGCAGCAGCGTCGCCATCTGATCCAGCACCTGGCCGACACCGCGGCCAGGCGACCATGGGCACGCTGCGTTCACCTCCACGCTCACCGCTTCCCGGCCACGGCACGGCAGCCCAGCCACCGCCCCGACTACTGACCGAAGGGATAGGACACGCTCCGATCGTGATCTCCCGCTCGGGCATCGTCACGCTCTCATCGGTCGCAGCGCGTCCCTCGGCCCCCTACGCCCCGGCCGACTCGAGCAGTTCGCGGGCGACAGCAACGTCGGTGTCAGGTGGGAGGACGCTGAGCACCAGTCGCTGATAGTTGCTCAGCGACAGGGTGATGTGGTCGGGGTATCGGCTGTGCTCGAACCCCCGATGTGCGTGATGCCCAGCGGTGTGCGCACCTTCCGTGGCGCCTGGCCCCACAGGTCGCGCTCGTAGCCGACCCGGGCGATCCGGGCGCCGGTGAGGTGGTGCACCGCCACGTCGAGCTGTGGCAGCTCCACCTGCAGATCGGTCGTTAGCGGCCACCAAACGCCGTCGGTGACCTCCACCCCGGGCCGCGGTGACAGAGCAAGCCGAGGTTCCTGATCGACGGCGTCGGTCGCTGAGCCTGGCGAGCGGTTCGTCACCGGCTCTAAGGCCGGCTCAAGGAGCGGCTCGGCGAATGGCTTGGTGAGCGCCGGCGGCTGGGGTGCGGAGCAGAGGACTGGCGGGGACAGGGGCATGGCGTTCACAGCGGCTCCTCGGGAGCGGTGGTGTGAGGGATAGACCGCGGCTCGCTCGTCACTTCCCGTCCGTGAGTCCGACGCCGCGCAAGGGTCGGGTCCTCTGTCGCCTGCCGACGCCGACAGCCCTGACGGGGCTCTCACGTCTCCTCGTCAGGCTACGCCTGACCGGGGCATTCACCTACGACGAGTCTCGTGATCGTTCCCCACCGCCCCACGGTGGGTGCCCGGCAGCCCCCGCCCGCGTAGCGACGGAGCCGCGCAGCAGGGCGTCGGGGCGCAGATCACCCCAGCCGAGCACGCCCGTCGAAACGCAACCAGTGACGGTGCCGGCGGCGGAAGTGCTCGCGACGGCGACGCTCCTCCACCGTGAGGAACCGGTGATGTGGGGAGACCCATGCTGTCGCGCGTCATGGCTGCGGGATGCCCTCGGTGGCGCCACGGCTCGGGCGGTCGGGGCCTTCCGTGAGCGGATGCCCGGTGGCCACGCCAGCCAATCGCAGGGCATCTCTGTGGAGGTGGGCGAGCGGCAGGCCGCCGTCGACGTCCAGCTCGTCGCCGACTACGGCGTGGCCGTGACCGACCTCGCACGGGCCATCCGTCGCAACGTGATCTCGGCGATCGAGCGGATGACCGGCCTCGAGGTGACGGAGGTCAACATCGACGTTCAGGACGTGTTCTTCGAGAGTGACACCGAGAGCCAGGACGAGCAGCAGGGCCAGGGCGGCGAGCACCGAGTCCAGTGATGGCGCACCCGGACGGCCCCGACCCGCCGACGGCGTAACGGCGGCTGTCCTCGACTGGTTCAACGACCGCGTAGGGTGGGGCCCAGCCTCACTTCGGGGCACATGCCCTCTCGCCTGCGAGGGGAGTTAGCTGGATTCTTCGATGGACCCTCACGCACCGTCCAACACCTACTCTGGCCCCAGCGCCCACAATGTGACCGAGGTCCACAACCCCTCGGTCGACCAGGACGCAGCGGATAGCGGTGCCTGCGCGCAGGTGCACCTGCCCACCGGCGCGACTTGCATCATGCGACACGGCCACGAGGGGTCGTGCGAGTTCAGCCCAGCGGGAGAGGCAGATACCCTGCTCGCCGCGCGCAAGACCGCCGAACACTGGTGACCTCGAACGCTCCGGCGCCGCGGGACAGCCCGGACGGGGCTGGCGGATCCTGCGGCGACGGATCGGATTCCGTGCTGCCCGGCGTGGCGCCGGCTCTCTCACAACCTCGAGCGCAATTGGGCGAACTGTTGTTGCTCGTCCGCGCCGCCCGTGGAGAGGTGCATGCCCTGCGGGCGGGAAGAGTCGATCCTGCCCTGCTGGTGGCGGCTCGTGGCGTGCTGCTCGATGCCATGGAGAGCCTTGCCGCCGAGCTTGTCAGACGCAGGCTGCCCATGCCGCCGGGGCTTCGTGACGACCTCCGCCTGCAGCGGGGCCTCCGTGGCCGCCGGACAAGGCAAGCCTCGCCACACAGGCGCTGAGCCGAGGGCAGCACTGAGATGGAGCACCGCAACCGGGCCCTCGCCGCCGCCCGGCAGGCCCGCGCCGTCCAGTTGGCGACCGAGGGAAAGACCTACCAGGAAGTCGCCGACGAGTTGGCGCGAGCCGCGGCACGGCCTACCGCATCGTCCACCAAGCCCTGGAGCGCGATCGCAAAGACGCCGTGGAGGGATGCGGATGGCGCCGGAGAGCTGACCGGTCTGGCACAGCATCGTCGCCGTGTTTTCATGATGTGATCCGAGCAGGTCCTTCGGGTCCTTCGGGTCCTTCGCGGACACCGCAGCGTCCCAGTGAGCGGCATGACTGAAAAACGACGCCAAGGCCGGACTGACCAGACGCAGCGACCGTTGGTGTGGGCTCCGCACGGTGGTTCAGGACGGCCGAGGATCGTCAGGCTCTCGGGTTGTAGGGACGCCGGTGGTCAGAGGTTGACGCGGGAGCCCATGACGACGGTTCGGTCGGGGGGCAGGTGGAAGCGCACCGACGGGTCGGCGGCGTTGTGGGCGAGGCCGATGAACAGCCGCTTGCGCCAGCGCTGCATCCCCGGCTCGTGGCCGGCGCGCAGGGTGGCGCGGGAGAGGAAGTAGGACGCCGTGTCGGCGTCGTAGTGCGTCTCGGGGTGCTGACCGGCGGCCATGGTCAGCCCCCTGGGCAGGTTGGGGCTGTCGGCGAAGCCGAAGCGGATGCTGACGAAGACGATGCCGTCGTCGGGATCGCCGAGGTCGTCGACCGTGATCTGGTCCTCCAGCGGCACGTGCGGCACGTTCTGCGCCTGCGCCGAGACAATGACGACGTGCTCGTGCAGCACCCCGTTGTGCTCGACGTTGGCCCGCAGGGCCAGCGGAGTCGTCGCGCTCGAGGGATGCGGGAACACTGCGACCCCCGGCACCCGGACGAGGTGCTGGGTGGAGAGCTGCTCGATGAACTCCGTCAGGGAGCCCTCCGCCTCGGTGCGGTTGTGGATGATGAGCTGCCGGCCACGTTGCCATGTCGTCATCACCGTGAACATCACCGCGGCGATGAGCAGCGGGAGCCAGCCGCCGCTGAAGATCTTGGTGAGGTTGGCGCTGATGAAGGCCGCCTCGGTGCCGCCGAACGCCACCCCGGCGAGCACGAGCTTCCACGTCGACCAGCCGAAGAGGATGCGGGCCACGCTGAGGAGCAGCAGGGTGTCGATCAGCAGGGCCCCGGTCACCGAGACGCCGTAGGCGGTGGCGAGCTTGGCCGAGGAGCCGAAGGTGATCATGAGCACGAGGACGACAACGAACAACGCAGCGTTGACGAACGGCAGGTAGATCTGGCCCTGCTCCTCGTCGGATGTCTGCCTCACGGTGAGCGGAGGCAGGAAGCCGAGCTGCACGGCCTGGCGCGACATCGAGAAGGCGCCCGATATGACGGCCTGCGAGGCGATGACCGTGGCCCCGGTCGCCAGAATGACCATCGGGATCGTCGCCCAGCCCGGCACGAGCAGGAAGAACGGGTTACTGATCGCGTTCGGGTCCTGGAGGATCAGCGCCCCCTGGCCGAGGTAGTTGAGCACCAGCGCGGGGAAGGCGACCCAGAACCACGCCCGGCTGATCGCCGGCCGCCCGAAGTGACCCATGTCGGCATACAGCGCCTCCGCGCCGGTGATCGAGAGCACCACCGCACCGAGCGCGACGAAGGCGATGAACGGGTGCGAGACGACGAAGCCGACGGCGAAGGTCGGCGAGAGCCCGGTGATGATCGCAAGGTGGCCGGCGACGTGACCCAGACCCGCCACGGCGATCGCTAGGAACCACACCAGCATGACCGGGCCGAACATCGACCCGACCTTCCCGGTGCCGAACCGCTGGCCCGCGAAGAGCACCGTGAGGATCGTAGCCGCGGTCGGAACGACGAACGGGGCGAGCCCGGGGCCGGTGACGGTGATGCCCTCGACCGCCGCCAGCACGGAGATCGCCGGGGTGATCACCGAGTCGCCGTAGAACAGCGACGCACCGAGGACACCGAGGGCCATGACCACGCGGGTCCGCTTGGAGGTCGAGCTGAGCAGCCCGCGGGCCAGGGCTGCCAGCGCCATCACCCCGCCCTCCCCGTCGTTGTCGGCCCGCATGACCACGAGCACGTACTTCACCGACACGATGAGCGTCACTGACCAGAAGACCAGAGAGATCACGCCGTAGACGTCCCCGGGCGTGGGCTTGACCTCGCCCTGGTCGAGGGAGAAGACCGTCTTCAGGGCATACAGCGGGCTGGTGCCGATGTCGCCGAACACCACCCCGAGGGCACCGAGGACCAGTCCAGCGGTGGCCGGCCGGATCGGAGCGTTGTGCCCGGACTGCGGGGGCAGGCCGGTCTTGTCGCCGGAAGTGCGGGCCGCGCGGTCCCGGTCGCGGTTGCGGTCCTGCGCTGGATCGTCACCGCGACCGTCCTCGGCCTCCCCAGACGAGCGGTCCGGAGCGTCGTCCGGACCGGGGTCCGACGAGGAGGCGGGCGAGGAGGCCGAACTGGTCACACCTGAGTGTACGGAGACGCGTCCTTGGACGACCTCCTGAAGGATGGCCCCCCATGACACCTCCGAAGTCTGGTGCCCGACGGCCCGCCACGCCGGCCAACGCTGACGACGTTGAACAGTCCCTGGGCCTGGGCCAGTCGGCGCATTGTCTTACCTCCTGCTGTCCTTCGCGTCGGGGTCGGAGGACCGTTAGCCAGTCCCACCCCCGTGTGTTCGAAAAGCGATACGGCAAGGCGCGTCCTCCCTGCGGCCCGGGCGAGCGAGAATGATTCTCATGAACGTCCCCGCAGTCATCCCTCTGGTCACCGGCAAGCACCGCAACCGCGCCCTCGCCGCTGCCCGGCACGCCCGTGCCGTCCAGCTCGATCGGACATATGGCTACGTCCAGCCAAGGCTTCAGCGCACGGGTGGCACTGTGCATGAGGGTTGATCATCCGCTGGCGTGGTCGACTGCTGTAGGGGCCCGCCCTCCCAATCCGTCCGCAGAAAGTCCGCAAGACGACAAGCCCCTCCCGACTCTCTTCAACGCTTCCCAACGCATCTCCGCAGGTCACCCAACGTTTCCAACGACTGCCGTCACTGACCGGCCCTACTCCCGGACTTCCCCTGGTACCTCTGACGGCGCCTCGCGGGCCTGCCGCGCCGGCAGCCGCCGGACGCGCCGTCACATCCGGGCGAGGAGCGCGACCGTCGCCGCGACGACCTGGCGCTGCGCCTCGGCCCGACCGAGCGTCGCCGAGCCGTCGCCGGCTTGGGTGCCGTAGTCGCCGAACGACGAGTGCACGGCTCCGTCGACGACGGTGAAGACGGTCGACGCGGGCAGCCGGGAGCGGCTCGCGGCGATGTCCGCCGGCGTCGTGAACCCGTCACGGCTGCCGCTCACCGAGGCGACGGCGAGATCGGTGCGCCGGACGAGCGAGCCCATCGGGTAGGACGCCCACAGCACGAGTCCGTGGACACGTCCGTCGTCGGCCGCGGCGTAGTTGGCCGCGGCGACACCCCCGACGCTGTGCCCGCCGACGGCCCAGCGGGTCACCTCCGGGTGCCTCGCCATGACGTCGGCCGGTGCCCCCGTGGCGAGGAACGCGATCTGGAACGGTTGCTTGACGACGACGACGAGGTAGCCGGCGCGGCTCACCTGGGTCAGGACGGGCACGTAGGCGCGCGGGTCGATGCGCGCGCCGGGCTGGAAGACGAGGGCGCGCGTCGGTCGTGCGTCGCGCGGGGACAGCACGATCCCGGACGGGGTGTCGACGACCCGCACGTCCGGCTGGCCCGCCATGGCCGCGGCTCCGGCCGGGGTGGCCGCGAAGGGCTGCAACCAGACGAGCCCGCCGAGCAGCGCCGCGGTGAGCAGCGTGCCGACGACACGGCCCGCGACGATGCCCCACCGGCGCCGGTACGTGGCGGCCTCGTCCTGTCCGCGTGACAGGACGAGCAGCACGACGCCGACGAGCCCGCCCGCCGCGAGGGCGATGACGTGGGCCGGGTGGCCGGCGAGCAGCGTGCCACGGGCGAGGAGGAAGAGGACGAGCGGCACGGCGAGCCAGACGAGACCGAGGAGGACGCGGAACCGCACGCCTCCCCGGCGCCGGCCGACAGCCGCCCCGTTCCCCTCCCCGGACGTGACCACGCCACGAGGGTAGCGACGCGAGGGCCTCGACGGTGCTCCGGCGCGGCGCGGTCCGCGGAGTGGACGCCTCGGTCCCGCCCGATCGGCCGCCGTGCAGCGACAGGGCAGGATGAGGGGGTGCAGCGCGACGACGACCCGACGGTCGGCGGCGTCCCGGACGCCGGGGGCCGTCCGCGTCGCGTCGCGCCCGGCAGCGGGTCCGCCGGGGGGAGCGCCGGACGGGAGGCCCGACGGGGCGCCCGACGGGGCCTCGGACGGGGCCTCGGGCGCGCCGCGACGGGCACGGCCCGGTTCACCGCACGCACCGGCCGGTCCGCCGCGGCGAAGGCCCGCGCGTACACGCACGCCGGCGGCGCCGGCGAGTCGGGCCTCGCCCGCCTGACCGAGCTGCACGCGAGCCACACGGCGGGCGACACGGTCATGACCCTCGCCCTGGCCGGAACCCTGTTCTTCAACCCGCAGACCGCCCAGGCCCGCAGCCAGGTCGCGATGTTCCTCCTCGTGACGATGGTCCCGTTCGCGCTCGTCGCGCCGCTCGTCGGGCCGCTGCTCGACCGGTTCCGCCGCGGGCGCCGGTGGGCCATCGGGACGACCACCGCGCTGCGGGCCTTCCTGTGCTGGGTGCTCGCCGACGCCGTGACGTCGGGCAGCGCCTGGCTCTTCCCGGCCGCGCTCGGCTGCCTCGTCGCCTCGCGCGCCTACACGATCACGCGAGCGGCGGCCGTGCCACGCCTGCTCCCCGCGGGCACCACCCTGGTCCGCGCGAACTCACGGGTGTCGATGGCCGGTGTGGCGGGCGCCGTCGGGGGCGGTGCGCTCGGGGGGCTCGGCCTGCTCGCCGGGCCGGCGTGGGCCCTACGGCTCGCGTTCGTCGTGTTCGTCGTGGGGACCGTGCAGGCCATCCGGCTGCCGGCCCGGGTCGACTCCGCCGAGGGCGAGCTCGACCCGGAGGACACGGTGCCGATCCGCATCGGCGGTACCGCGGACCACTCGCCCGGGGTCGTCACCGTCGACGCCTCGGGTCCCCTCGGGCGCTTCCTCCGGCGCAAGCGCGCCATCCCGTGGCCGGTCATGCACGCGATGTGGACCACGGGCGGCACGAGGGTGCTCACCGGCTTCCTCATCATGTTCATGGCGTTCCTCACGAAGGAGCACCCGGTCGGCGACGTGCCGGGCCAGGTCGTCCTCGGTGTCCTCGCCGCGGGCATCGGCGTCGGCAACGCCGTGGGCAGCGCCCTCGGCGACCGGGTGCGCGACCAGCGTCCGGAGCGGGTCGCCATGCTGTCGGTGCTCGCGGCGACGGTGTGCTGCGTCCTCACCGCGGTCTGGTACGGCGTCTGGTCGCTGGCGCTGCTCGGGCTCGTCCAAGGCGTCTCGGCCCAGCTGGCCAAGCTGTGCTTCGACGCCCTCGTGCAGCGCGACGTGCCCGAGAACGTGCGCACGTCGGTGTTCGGCTGGTCCGAGACGATGCTGCAGATGCTGTGGGTGCTCGGCGGCGCCCTCGGCATCGTCCTTCCGCTCGAGCCGCACATCGGGTTCCCGGTCTGCGCGGCGGCGGTGGCCTGGACCGTGGTCGTCGCCGCGCGGCAGAAGCACGTCGCAGCCCGCCACCGGCCCGCGGCGCGCCCGTCACGTCCCGGCCGGGCCTGAGGTTCGGCGAGGTTCGCCCGTCGGGCTCTGCCCGCGGCCTGCGCCCGATGCGGCGCCCCGCCGTCGGGCGCCCACACGGGCAGGCAGAATGTCAACCATGTCCGCGCCCCGGCCGCTGCCGATCCCCGCGGGTCCGGGGGTCCTCGACGTCCTGCCGGACCTCGCGGCCGCACTCGAGGGAAGCTTCCCCGTCCTGCCCTACGCGGCAGGCGGACCCGAGCCGGTCATCCCCCACCACGACCCCGCCAGGCTGCCCGAGGGACTCGCCGTCGCCGTGGGCACCTCCGGCTCGACCGGTCGGCCCAAGCGCGCGCTCCTGACCGCCGACGCTCTCGACCGGTCCGCGTGGGCCACGCACCGCGTGCTCGGCGGCAGCGGCGCCTGGCTGCTCGCGATGCCGGCCCACCACGTCGCCGGCCTCCAGGTCCTGCTGCGCGCGCTCGCGGCGGGTACGACGCCGGCCGTGCTGGACCTGCGTGGCGGGTTCACCGTCGACGCGTTCACGGAGGCCGCCGCCCGGGTCGCCACGACGCCCGCCGCGACGCAGCGGTACACGGCCCTCGTGCCGACGCAGCTCGGTCGCCTCCTCGAGGACCCGGCCGGTGTCGTCGCCCTGCGTCGCTTCGACGGCGTCCTCGTCGGCGGGGCCGCGACGCCGGCGGCGCTGCTCGAGCGCGCGCACTCGCTCGGCGTGGCCGTCAGCCTCACGTACGGCATGAGCGAGACCGCGGGCGGCTGCGTGTACGACGGCGTCCCGCTGCCGGTCAGCCGGGTCCACGTCGACAACGACCGCCACGTCGTCCTCGGGGGCGACACGCTGGCCCACGGCTACCTCGGCGATCCGTACCTCACCGCCGACGCCTTCACGACCGACCCCGACGGCGTGCGCTGGTTCCGCACGGACGACCTCGGCCACTTCGACGACGACGGCCTCCTCGTCGTCGACGGCCGGGCCGACGACGTCATCAACACCGGTGGCCTCAAGGTCACCCCCGGCGTGGTCGAGGACGCCATGACGCGCCACCTCGACGACGTCGTGGACGTCGTCGTGCTCGGCGTCCCGGACGCCGCGTGGGGCGAGTCCGTCTGTGCCGCGGTCACGCTCGTCGACCCGGCCGGACGGCTCACGACGGACGACGTGCGCGAGCGGATGCGCGGCATCCTGTCCGACGCGGCCCTGCCCCACCGCGTCGTCGTGCTGCCCTCGATCCCGCTGCGCGGCCCGGGCAAGCCGGACCGCGCCGCCCTCCGCGCCCTCCTGCGCGGCGACGGGCCGACGGTGACGACCACCCCCGCGTCGGCCGGCGCCCCGGTCGAGCCCTCCGTCGAGGCGAGGACGGACGCCCGCTGAGGCGGTGGCAAGATGGAGGGGTCCCCGCCCCTCTCGTCGTCCGGAGGCCGCCGTGCTGCGCGTCGCGCTGGTCGCTCTCGTGGTCTTCGCGACGATCTACGCCCTCGTCGACTGCCTCATGACCGACCGCCGCCTCATCCGCGTCATGCCCAAGCCGGTGTGGCTGCTCGCGGTGCTCGTGCCGGTCCTCGGGCCGCTCGTGTGGCTCGTCGCGGGGCGCACCGACGCGCGCGGCGGTCCCACGCGCGGTCCGCGGCGGCCGGGGCCGCCGCGTCCCGGGCCCACGGGCCCCAAGGGACCGGACGACGACCCCGACTTCCTCCGCAAGCTGTAGAAGGACCGCCTCACCCCATGGCCACTCTGTCCCAGTGGATCGAGGGCGCCCGCCCCCGCACCCTGCCCGCCGCCGTCTCGCCGATCCTCGTCGGCACGGGAGCGGCCTACCAGACCGGCCACATCGTCTGGGCCTACGCCGTCCTCGCGCTCGTCGTCGCCCTCGCGCTGCAGGTCGGCGTCAACTACGCCAACGACTACTCCGACGGCGTCCGGGGCACCGACGCGGTGCGGGTCGGCCCGGTCCGGCTCGTCGGGCAACGGCTCGCCCAGCCGTCGTCGGTGCGGTTCGCGGCCTTCGCGTCCTTCGGCTTCGCGGCCGTCGTCGGGCTGGCCCTCGTCGGCCTGTCGGGCCTCTGGGTCATGATCCCGGTCGGCGCCGCCGCCGTCCTCGCGGCCTGGTACTACACCGGCGGTTCGCGTCCGTACGGGTACCTGGGTCTCGGCGAGGCGTTCGTCTTCGTCTTCTTCGGCCTCGTCGCCACGGTCGGCACGACGGCGACGATGACGCCGCCGACCGCCGCCTGCTGGTGGGGAGCCGTCGGCGTCGGGGCGCTCGCCTCGGCGATCCTCGTGGCCAACAACCTGCGTGACATCCCGACCGACCGGCTGCACGGCAAGCGGACGCTCGCGGTGCGGATGGGCGAGCGCGGCACGCGGGCCTTCTACGTCGCGCTCGTCGCGGTCGCGTTCGTCGTGGCGGGGCTCGTGTCGTTCACCTCGCCGTGGGCGCTGCTGGCGCTCCTCGCGGCCCCGCTCGCGGTCCGTCCGATGCAGGCCGTGCTCGGCGGCGCCGAGGGTCGGGGCCTCGTGCCCGCCCTCGCCGGCACCGGCCGGTTCCAGCTCGTCTGGTCCCTGCTGCTCGCCGTGGGCCTGGCCGTCGGGCGCTCCTGAGGGCCGGTCCGCGGGCGGTCAGCGGTCGCGGGCGTCGCGCTCGATCTCGGCGTCCTCGGCGGCCTCGTCGCTCGAGGGGTCCGGAGCAGGCGTCGTGGCCTCGCCCCTGGCCTGGGCCCGGGCCTCGTGCCGCTGGACGAGCCTGCCCGTGATCTCGTCGCGCATGCCGCGCAGCAGGACGTACGAGGCGGCCGCGGAGGCCACGACGGAGGCGCCGAGCAGGAGGATCGTGTTGTCCCTGATCCCGATGAGCCAGAAGAGGAAGAAGAACCCGAAGAAGATCAGGATGCGGAGCAGGCCGTACCGGACCACGTCAGACCACCCTCACATGCCCGAGTAGTTGTGCATGCCGACGAACGTCGACACGAGGTTGACCAGGGTGAAGTTGACGAGGACGCACACGTAGCCGGCCAGGGCGATGTACATGGAGCGGCGGTGGTCGACGCCGGCCGTCGCCCGGCTGTGCATGTACGCGGCGTAGACGACCCAGATGACGAAGGTCCACACCTCCTTGGGGTCCCACTGCCAGTAGGCTCCCCACGCCTGCTTGGCCCAGATGGCGCCGGCGATGAGCGTGAAGGTCCACAGGATGAACGCCACCATGTTGAGGCTGTACGCGGCCCGCTCGAGCGCCGCCGACGGGGGCAGCGACTCGATGACGCCCGGTGTGGACGGCGTCTCCTCGCGCCGGCGGCGCACGAGGTAGAGGGCCCCGATGGCCGCCGCGATGGTGAAGAACGCCACGGCGATGAACGCCACCGACACGTGGATGCCGAGCCAGTACGACTTCAGGGCCGGCATCAGCTCACCGGCCTCGCTGTAGAGGACCGTCAGCGAGAGCCCGAGGACGAGCAGGATGGGCGTGACGATGAAGACGCCGAGCCACTCCCAGCGTCGGCGGCGGGCCAGCACCGAGAACACGACGCCGACGGCGGCCGCGGCAGCCGTGGCGAACTCGAACATGTTGCCCCAGGGCGGGCGGGAGACGGCCAGGCCCCGCAGCAGCACCGACGCCGCGAGCAGCGCCGACGCCAGGTAGGTCAGCATCAGGGCGATGCTGCCGCGCTGCCGGCTCTTGGCGCTCTCCTCGTAGCCGGCCCCCGCGGCGTACGGGGAGACCGGTCCACGCGCCCGACCCTCACCGGCCGCGGCGCCGCCGGGTCCGCGCGATGCGCCGGCTCCCACGGCCACCGGCTCCGCCGGGGCGAGCGCCTCCTCACGGCCGCCCAGCCGCGGGTCGGCGACCTTCGGCGCACGCGCCGCCAGGTGCCAGGCGAAGGCGAGCATGGCCAGCGTGTAGACGATCATCGACGCGTAGAGCGCCGCGTTCGCGTTGGCTGCGAGGTTCACGAGCGGTCGTTCCGTTCTGCCGGTCGGTCGTGCACGCCGCTGCTGATCGCGGAGACGATCGCGGCGAGCCCGGGGTCGGAGTCCTTGGAGAGGCCACCGATGGTCACCACGGTAACCGGTGCGGCGCCGGCCCCCACAGCGCCGTCACCCTGGCCGTCCGGTCCGCCCGGTCCGCCGGGGCCGGACGCCCCCGCGGCCGTGGCGGGGCGGACCCGGACGAAGACGCGTCGACGCCGGACCGTCAGACCGAGGATGAGCCCGGCCGTGGCGAGCAGGGCGCTGACGAGGCTGATCGGGGCGCCCGGGTCGGTGCGGACCGACAGGCCGGCGAACCGCTTGACCGAGTCGAAGGTGATCGACCCGCGGCCGCCGGGCAGCTGCTTCGTCTCCCCCGGCTTGAGGCGGATCAGCTCCGGCGACCCGTCGGCCCTGGTCACCTGCGTCATCTCGTCCGTGTTGAGCGTGTAGACCGACTGCGGCCGGTTGCCGGGGAACAGGTCGCCCTCCCACACCGACAGGGCCAGCTCCGGGTTCTGGGCGTCGGGGAACAGCGAGACCGGACCGTTCCGGAAGGTCGGCTCGGCGGTCGGCAGGAAGAACCCGGTGAACCCGAGCTGCTTCGGCGCGGCGGAGGGCACCTTGACGACGCCGACCGAGCGGTAGTTCGGGTCCTGCGGCAGGAACGGGGTCGCCTCCCGGTAGAGCACGGTGCCCTTGGCGTCGCGAACCGTGATGACCGGCGTGTAGCCGTTGCCGAGCAGGAAGATGTCCGCCCCGTCCACCGTGGCCGGGTGGTTGACGCTGATCGACTCGTGGGCCGCGGGAGCGCCTGGCTCGGGCGAGAGCGTCGCCTCGGCGGTGAAGTCGCGCGGCTTGCCGAAGTCCTTGCCGGGCGTCTCGTCGAACGCGACGTGCAGCCGCGTCAGCGACAGGACGAACGGCGGCAGCGACTCGTCGCTGACCCACGGCCCCGGCGACCACGTGTTGAAGGTGCCCGCCGACGCGGCGATCTTCTCGCCCTCGGGCAGGATGACGTCGCCGCGCCACCCGAACAGGTGCCCGACGGCCATGCCGACGATGATGCCGGTGAGGGCCAGGTGGAAGAGCAGGTTGCCGGTCTCGCGCAGGTAGCCGGACTCGGCACTGACCGAGGTGGCGTCGTGCGAGTGGAGCCGGAAGCGCTTGCGGCGCAACACCTCTCGGGCGGCCTCGAGAGCCTCCTCGGACGTCAGCGTCGTCGTCAGCTCGGCGCTCTCGTCGAGGCGGTGCAGCCGCGCGGGAGCCTTCGGAGGACGGGCACGCAGGGCCGCCACGTGCACCCTGGTGCGCGGCACGATGCACCCGACGAGCGAGACGAACAGCAGCAGGTAGATGGCCGAGAACCACGGCGAGGAGTAGACGTCGAAGAAGCCGAACCGGTCCAGCCACGGCGACGACGTCGGGTTCTGCGCCAGGTAGTCGGCGACGCGTCCCGCGTCGATGTTGCGCTGGGGGAAGATCGAGCCGGGCACCGCGGCGATGGCCAGCAGCAGGAGCAGGAACAGGGCGGTGCGCATGCTGGTCAGCTGGCGCCATCCCCACCGGAGCATCCCGACCGGGCCCAGCTCGGGCAGCGCCGGCTCGCCGTCGCGCCGCTGCTGCCGCTCGCGCGCCCTCTCGGCCCGTTTGTCGGCGCGTCGGTCGGCAGGGGTCTCCGGTCGCGTCGGCGTCGTCGGGGTGCCGGTCGTCATCAGAGGGCCACCTGGAACGTCGAGACGAAGCGGGTCTGGACCCAGACGATGACGTCCGCCCAGAGCCCCGACACCATGAGCACGCCGACGGCGAGAAGCAGGCCACCGCCGACGACCTGGATGGCCCGGCGGTGTCGGCGCAGCCACCCGTTCGCCCGGCCGGCCCGCTCCCACAGGGCCGCCATGAGCACGAACGGGACGCCGAGCCCGACGCAGTAGAAGACGGCGAGGAGCAGCCCGCGACCCACGGTGCCCGACTCCGCCGAGAGCGGCACGGCCATCGCGAGGATCGCCCCGAGGGTCGGCCCCATGCAAGGCGCCCAGCCGAGACCGAACACCGCACCGAGCAACGGCGCCCCGGCCAGGCCCGCGCGCGGCCGCCAGCTCAGCTGCGCCGAGAACCGGTTGCCCAGGCCGAGGAACATGAGGGCGGCGACGACGACGAGCACCCCGCCGACCCGCAGCAGGGCGTCCTGGTGCTCGCGCAGCGCCACGCCGAGCCCCGACAGCGTCGCGGCCCCCAGCAGGAACACCGCCGAGAAGCCGAGGACGAACAGCAGCGCCCCGAGCACGAGGCGGCCGCGGGAGCGCTTCTCGAGCGACACCTCAGACAGCCCCGTGACGTACCCGAGGAACCCCGGCACGAGCGGCAGCACGCACGGGGAGGCGAACGACACGAAGCCCGCGGCGACGGCGACGACCGCTGCGACGAGCAGCGAGCCGGTGGTCACGTCGGGGGTCACGCGAGAGCCTCAGCCCTGCTCGGCGAGGACGTCGTCGACGAGGCCGAGCAGGGTCGCGGTGGTGACCGGGCCGGACACGCGCGCGGCGATGCGGCCCTCGCCGTCGAGCACGAGTGTGGTCGGCGTGGCAGACGCCTTGCCCTGCAGCGCGAGCAGCGGCACCCCGCCGTCATAGGCGAGCGACGGGTAGGTGACGCCCTTGGCCTTCTGGAACGCCAACCCGGTCTCGGGTCCCTCGAGCTTGTCCATGCCGATGAAGACGACGTCCTTGCGGTCGGCCTGGACCCGCTCCCACGCCTTCTGCAGCGCCGGGGTCTCCTCGATGCACGGCGGGCACCACGAGCCCCACACGTTGACGACGACGACGGCGCCGTCCTTGTCCTTGAGCGACCAGGGCTGGCCCTCGAGCGTCGTGCCGAGCAGCTCCACCGGCTCGCCGCGCTGGCCCGGGGTCAGCTGCTCGATCGAGCCGTCGCCGGCGACGTAGCCCTTGCGGTCGCCCGATCGGGCCTGGCCCTCCACGGAGTTCGGGTCGGAGGTGCACGCGGCGGTGACCAGCGCCAGGCCGCCTGCCACGGCGGCGGCGCCCCACCGCAGCGCGGTGCGTCGGTCGAGCTCGGTCATCAGGCGCCCACGCCCCGGCTCGCGCCCGCGAGCAGCGCGCCCGCCGGCTCGGTGTACGTGATGGAGGCCAGCTCGTCACCGACGTAGCTCAGCGACGTCAGCGACGCCAGCGTGCACACGCGCTTGCGCGGGTCGTGCCAGAGGCGCCGGCCCTCGAGCCTGTTGCGCACCGTCCACACCGGCAGCTGGTGCGACACGACGACGGCCTCGTGGCCCCGCGCGGCGTCGCGGGCGGCGTCGACGGCCTCGAGCATCCGGGCGGCGATGGCCTCGTAGGCCTCGCCCCACGACGGCTTCGTCGGGTTGCCCAGGACCCGCCAGTTGCGGGGATGCAGGAGCTCCTTGCGCGCGGTGGTGCGGCCCTCGAAGTGGTTGGCCGACTCGATGAGACGAGGGTCGGTGGCGACGGGCAGCCCGTGGCTGCTCGCGATCGGCGCCGCCGTCTCCTGTGCCCGCTCGAGCGGGGACGCGACGACGTACGTGACGTCGTGGGTCGCCAGGTGAGCGGCGACGACGTCGGCCATCTCGCGGCCGAGGTCGCTGAGGTGGTAGCCGTCGAGCCGCCCGTAGAGGACGCCCGCGGGGTTGTGGACCTCGCCGTGGCGCATGAGGTGCACGACGGTCGTGGCGGCGGTGGTCTCGGCGGACCCCTCCGTGCCTCCAGCCGTGCTGCGCGTCATGGGCCCCAGTGTCTCAAACGGTCGGCGAACGACCGAATCCGCGGTCCGGGCACGGGCGGGTGGGTCCGCACGACGGACCTCGATCGGCAACGGCTGGGCCCCCGCGCGCCGCCTCACGCCGCGCGAGACAGGACGCCGAACCCCGGGCCGCGTCTTCGGCGGCCTGTCCGTGGTGGCCGGCGTCCTCCTCGCGACCGTCCACCGAGGCGCGGCAGCGCGCGCGTCGAGGGGGCGGCTCCTCGCCTCGGTGGGCTCAGATGCGCTCAGACGAGCTCGGGCACGTCGAGGTGGGCGATGGCCAGCTCGAACTCGGCCACCTCGGTGATCCGCATCCCGGTCTCCTGCGACAGGTCGGCGCGCAGCCTCATCGCGATGTCGCGGGAGTTCGTCATCGCCTCGGTCGAGTCGTAGGACGCGGTGATGCAGCACCGCCCGGACATCCGGTCGACGAGCAGGCTGGCGCTGCAGAACCCCTCGATCTGCTCCACCTTGGGCATGATCGTCATCTTGAACATGTCGACGGCCCGGTCGATGGTGGCCGGGTCGCCCTCGACCCAGGTGACGCGGGCGCAGGCCCCCTCGGCGGAACGGTGGTCGCGGTGCAGGTAGGCCACCTCCCACTCGTCGACGGTCGCGTCACCGCCGAACATGCCCGCGGCACGCTCCCGCAGGGGCATGACGGCGTCCGCGCTCGAGCGCATCGCGTCCTCGTCCCGCCACGCGGTCGTGACGATGCAGCGGCCGCTGTCGCGGTCGGCGATGAGGGACAGACCGACGTACCCGTCCATGTCCCTGACCCGCGGCATCACCTCGTCCTGGACGTAGGAGATCCCGGACTCGACCATGCCCGGCTGACCCATGACCGTCGTGGAACGTGCGTACACGGCCCACCCTCCTTGCCTCGAGGCGGCGCCCCGACGGCGCTGCCGTCGCCCTCCAGCGTCCTCCCTGCCCCGCCCGCCGACAAGAGTCTCGAGGGGTCGGCGGCATCGGCCGCCGCCCCCTCCGGTCCGGCCGGTCCGGCCGGTCCGGCCGGTCCGGTCAGTCCGGTCAGTCGCGTCAGTCCGGCGTCGCGGCGGCGCGGGCGGCGGCCGGCAGGGCGGCCAGGACGTGGCCGACGGCCTCGTCGTCGTGGGCCGCGGAGACGAACCACGCCTCGAAGGCGCTCGGCGGCAGGTGCACGCCCTGGGCCAGCATCGCGTGGAAGAAACGGCGGAAGGCGTCGGTGTCCTGGGCCTTCGCGTCGTCGTAGGTGCGCACGGCGCCGTCGCGGAAGAACACCGAGAACATCGACCCGGCCCACTGGACCCGGTGCGGGACCGACGCGGCCGACAGCTCCTGCGTCACGGCGTCGGCGATGGTGTGGGCCACGACGTCGAGGCGGTCGTAGACCTCAGGGGTGCAGCCACGGAGCGTCGCGAGCCCCGCGGCGGACGCGACGGGGTTCCCCGACAGCGTGCCGGCCTGGTAGACGGGCCCCTGCGGGGCGAGGAGCGCCATGACGTCGGCCCGTCCGCCGAACGCCGCGGTGGGGAACCCGCCGCCCATGACCTTGCCGAAGGTGTAGAGGTCGGCCGGCCCGGACGGGTGGTCCTCGCAGCCGAAGTAGCCGGTGGCCGAGGCGCGGAAGCCGGTCATGACCTCGTCGGACACGAGGAGCGCGCCGTGCTGCCTCGTGACCCGGCGCAGCGCCTCGGTGAACCCCGGGGCGGGCGGCACCACGCCCATGTTGCCCGGCGCGGCCTCGGTGATGACCGCCGCGATCTGCTCCCCGCGCTCGGCGAAGGCGGCCTCGAGCGCGGCGACGTCGTTGTACGGCAGGACGATCGTCTCGCCGGCGCTCGAGCGCGGCACACCGGCCGAGTCGGGGAGCGCGAACGTCGCGACGCCCGAACCGGCCGAGGCGAGCAGCGCGTCGACGTGACCGTGGTAGCAGCCGGCGAACTTGACGACGACGTCGCGGCCGGTGAACCCCCGGGCCAGGCGGATCGCCGACATCGTGGCCTCGGTGCCGGAGTTGACGAGGCGGACCTGGTCGACGGGGTCCATCCGCGCGACGATCTCCTCGGCGAGGAGGACCTCGTTCTCGGACGGCGTGCCGAACGAGAAGCCTTGCGCCGCAGCCTGGTTCACGGCACGCAGGACCTCGGGGTGCGCGTGCCCGAGGATCATCGGTCCCCACGAGCAGATGAGGTCGACGTACCGCTTGCCGTCGGCGTCGGTGAGCCAGGCACCCCGGCCGCTCGCCATGAAGCGGGGCGTGCCGCCGACGGCGCGGAAGGCGCGCACCGGCGAGTTGACGCCGCCGGGGATGACGCGTCCGGCCCGCTCGAGGAGGGCCGCCGAGGCAGGGGCGTCGGTCGTGTCGGGCGCGGTCGTGGGCTGCGAGCTCATGCCGCCATTGTGGCAACCGCCCCGCGCCCGCGATCCGGCAGGCGGTCCCGCCGACCTCAGCGGCCGCTCGCGGCCTCGGGGTCGAGGTGGTCGCGCACGATCTGCATCGCGTCGCCGATCGCCCGGAACTGGTCGCGCGTCATGATGTCGACGAGGTTGTCGCGCACGCTCTGCACGTGGACCTTGGCGATGTCGTGGACGGCGGCGAGACCACCGGCGGTCAGCACGAGCTCGACGCCCCGCTTGTCGGCCAGGCACGACTCACGGGTGACCCAGCCGCGCTCCTCGAGCCGCTTGGCCGTGTGGGTCAGCCGGCTGCGCGACTGGACGACCATCGAGGCGAGCTCGGACATCCGCAGCCGGTGCTGGGGGCTCTCGGACAGCATCGAGATGATCTCGTACTCGCTCAGCTGGATGCCGGCGTCACCGAGCGCGTCGTCGAGCGCGCGCTCGAGCAGCCGCGTGCCGCGCAGGATCGCCCGCCACGACCGCTGCTCCCCGTCGTCGAGCCACCTCACGCCGTCGTCCCCTGAACCGGCCATGTGCACCTCCTGCGCCCCCTGATCGTAAGGCGTCAGGCGAGCCAGTCGGCGGCGTCGAGGGCGAAATACGTCAGCACGACCTGCGCGCCGGCGCGTCGGATCGATGTGAGTGACTCGAGGGCGGCCGCCTGCAGGTCGATCCAGCCGTTGGCGGCGGCCGCCTGGATCATCGAGTACTCGCCCGAGACCTGGTAGGCCGCCACCGGCACCGACGAGCGCTCGGCGGCCGCGGCGACGACGTCGAGGTAGCTCATCGCCGGCTTGACCATGACGAGGTCGGCGCCCTCGGCGATGTCGAGGTCGATCTCACGCAGCGACTCGACGAGGTTGGCCGGGTCCTGCTGGTACGTGCGACGGTCGCCCTGGAGGCTGGACTGCACGGCCTCGCGGAACGGGCCGAAGAACGCCGAGGAGTACTTGGCCGCGTAGGCGAGCACAACCGTGTCGGTGAGGCCCTCGTCGTCGAGGCGCCGGCGGATGACGCCCACCTGGCCGTCCATCATGCCGCTCGGCGCCACGACGTGGGCCCCGGCGCGGGCCTGCTGCACGGCCATCTCGGCGTAGATGATGTTCGTCGCGTCGTTGTCGACGCGGCCGCGGTCGTCGAGGACGCCGCAGTGGCCGTGGTCGGTGAACTCGTCGATGCACGTGTCGGCCATGATGACGAGGTCGTCGCCGACGGCGTCGCGGACGCTGCGCAGCGCGACGTTGAGGATGCCGTCGGGGTCGACGGCGCCGCTGCCGACGGCGTCCTTGTCCTGCGGGACGCCGAAGAGCATCAGGCCGCCGATGCCGGCCGCGACGGAGCGGCGCGCGACCTCGACGAGGCTGCCGAGCGTGTGGTGCACGACGCCGGGCATGCTCGCGACCGGACGCACCTCGTCGCGGCCCTCGGCGACGAACACCGGGAGGACGAGGTCGCGCGGGTGCAGCCTGGTCTCGGCGACGAGGCTGCGCAGGGCGGGGTTCTGGCGCAGCCGCCGGGGGCGCTCGATCACGGCGGCCCTCAGCGGGCGCGCCGGCGCGAGGCCGGACGCTTGTCGCTCGGGCGCTGGACCGGCTGGCCGGCCTCGCGGGCCGCGACCTGCAGCCCGACGCCGTGGCCGGCGAGGGCGTCGACGAGGGCCAGGGCCGACGCCTCCTGCGCGAGGACGTCGACGCGCAGGCCGTGCTCCTGCGCGGTCTTGGCCGTGGCCGGGCCGATGCAGGCGACGACCGTTGCGGCGTGGGGCTTTCCGGCGATGCCGACGAGGTTGCGCACCGTGGAGCTCGACGTGAAGAGGACGGCGTCGTAGTCCCCGCCCTTGATGGCGTCGCGGATCGACGCGGCCGGCGGGGCCGCACGGACGGTCCGGTAGGCGGTGACGTCGTCGACCTCCCAGCCCATGTCACGCAGGCCGGCGACGAGCGTCTCGGTGGCGATGTCGGCGCGGGGCAGCAGGACCCGGTTGATCGGGTCGAGGACCTCGTCGAACTCCGGCCACACCTCGAGCAGCCCCGCGGCCGACTGCTCGCCGTCGGGCACGAGGTCGGGGTTGATGCCCCACTCGCGCAGCGCCGCGGCCGTGACGCCGCCGACGGCCGCGACCTTGAGCCCGGCGAAGGCCCGCGCGTCGAGTCCGAACTCCTCGAACCGCTCGCGGACCGCGCGCACCGCGTTGACCGACGTGAAGCCGATCCACTCGTAGCGGCCGGTGACCAGGCCCTTGACGGCCTTCTCCATCTGCTGCGGCGTGCGCGGGGGCTCGACCGAGATCGTCGGGACGACGTCGGCCGTCGCGCCGTAGGCGGCGAGCCGGTCGACCATCGGGCCGGCCTGGGCCTGGGTGCGCGGCACGAGGACCTTCCAGCCGAACAGCGGCTTGGTCTCGAACCACGAGAACTCGTCGCGCAGGTCGACGTTGGGCGAGACGACCGCGAGGGAGACCTCGAGCGGCTCCCTGCCGGTGAAGAGGCGGTCGACGGCCTCGAGCGAGGACGTGACCGAGGTCTGGCGGACCGTCGTCGCGTTCGTCGTCAGGGCGACGAGCGACTCGCCGGGGCGGCCCGCGGCGAGCAGCCCGGCCAGCGCCTTGCGAATGGTCTCGGAACCGCCGAGCAGGACGACGGTGTCGGCGTCGGCCGTGTACGGCGTGAGGTCGAGGGCGGCGTGCTCCGTGGCGAGCACGTGCACGGCTCCGGTGGCCTTGGACGTCAGCGGCACGCCGGCGTACGTCGGCGCGGCGGTCACGGCGGAGACACCCGGCACGACGTCGAAGGTGAGCCCCGCCTTGCGGCACGCGCGCACCTCCTCCGCGAGGCCGTTGAACGTCGCGGGGTCGCCGTCCATGAGGCGCACGACGAGGCCCGACGGGCCCACGGCCTTGGCCGCCTTGACGACGAGCTTGGCCCGGACCGCGTGGGTCAGCTCCTGGCCCTGCTCGCCGTGGCCGGCGTCGATGATCTCGACCCCCGGGCGGGCGTGGGCGAGGACGGCGTCCTCACGGGCGACGCGGTCGATGACGACGACGTCCGCGGCGGCGAGCAGGTCGCGGGCGCGGAGGGTCAGCAGGCCCGGGTCACCCGGCCCGGACCCGACGAAGGCGACGCGTGCCGGCGAGGTCGGCAGCGTGGTGGTCGACGCCGTCTGCTCCGACGGCTGGCGAGACTGGGTCACGAAACTTGCTCCGGTCGGTGGGTGGCGTGCGGGGTGTGCTGCGGTGGTGCGGTGCTGGTGACGACGTCCAGGGGCCCGACGGCCGAGGCGTCGTTCGGGGCGTCGTTGGGGGCGCTGGTCGGGGCGTCGTTGGGGGCGCTGACGGGGGTCCCGGTCAGCTCGGCGGCGCCGTCCTCGAGGAGGATGCCCGCGAGCCGTCGGCCGAGGTCCTCGGGCTCGTCGTACCCACCGACGAGGGACCGGCGCAGCTCGCTCGCGCCGTCCTCCGTGCCGACGAACGAGCGCAGCGACAGCACGGGGCCGTCGTCGTCCTCGACGACCTCGGCGAGCGCGCCGACGGGGGCGGTGCAGCCGGCCTCGAGCGTCCGCAGCAGCGAGCGCTCGGCGAGGACGCAGGCGCGCGTGTCGGGGTCGTCGAGCGCCGTGACCGCGGCGAGCACGTCGTGGCGGTCGGAGCGGCACTCGACGGCGAGGGCCCCCTGGCCGGGCGCCGGGAGCACCTGGATCGGGTCGAGCACCTCGGTGACCTCGCCGAGCCGGCCGAGACGGGCCAGGCCGGCCCGCGCGAGGACGACCGCGTCGAGCGTGCCGGACGTGACGAGGGCGATGCGGGTGTCGACGTTGCCCCGGATCGGGCGGATCTCGACGCCCAGCCCGAGCGCGGCCAGCTGGGCGGTGCGACGCGGCGAGCCGGTGCCGACGACCGACCCGGGCGGCAGCTCGCCGAGCGTGAGCCCGTCCCGCGCGACGAGCACGTCGCGGCTGTCCTCGCGCTCGGGGACCGCGGCCACGACCAGGCCCGGCTCGGGCGTCGTGGGCAGGTCCTTGAGCGAGTGGACGGCGACGTCGATGCGTCCCTCGAGCAGTGCCCTGCGGATCGCTGCGGCGAAGACGCCGGTGCCGCCGATCGCGGTGAGCAGCGCGCCGGAGGTGTCGCCCTCGGTCGTGATCTCGACGAGCTCGACGTCGTGGCCGAGCGCCCGGAGCCGGTCCGCGACCCAGGAGGACTGCGTCGTGGCGAGGGCGGAGCGGCGGGTGCCGAGGCGCAGGGTCGTCATGCGGCACCTCCCCGCTTCGGCGGTGCCGAGACGTTGGCGACGTCCTCGGGCTGGAGGTCGAACAGCTCGCGCAGTGCGGCCGCGTAGTCGTCGCCGCTGCCCTCCATGGCGAACTCCTTGACGCGTCGGGTGGGCGTGTGGAGCAGCTTCTCGACGATGCGGTGCACCGCGAGGGCGATCTCGGCGCGGGTCCCCTCGTCGAGACCGGGCAGGCGCTGGTCGAGGCGCTCCATCTCCCCGGCCACGAGCTCGGCGGCCCGCGAGCGCAGCGCCGCGACGGTCGGCGCCACCGACTTCTCGACGCGTCGGGTCAGGTAGTCGGCGACCTCACCGGTGACCAGCTCGCGGACGCGGACGACCTGCGTGGTGTCGGCGCGGCCCTCGAGGAGGCGGCCGAGGTGCTGCAGGTCGAGCAGCGTCACGGACGGCACCGGGCTCGACCACGTCTCGGCCGGCTCGACGTCTCGGGGCAGGGCGAGGTCGACGACGACCTGCGGGCGGCCGCCGCGGCGGGCCGCCGCGGCGGCGAGGTCCGCACCCGTGACGACGTGGCCGACGGCACCGGTGCAGGTGATGACGAGGTCGGACTCGGCGAGGACGTCGGGCAGCTCGGACCAGGGCCGGGCGGTGCCGTCGGTGGCGGCGGCGAGGCGCGTCGCCCGATCCGGGGTGCGGTTGACGACGCTGAGCCGGCCGATGCCGTTGCGACGGGTCGTGGCGGCGGCCAGGCCGCTCATGGCCCCGGCGCCGACGACGGCGGCGTCACGCCCCTCGAGCGGCCCGAGCACCTGGGCGGCCTGCTCGAGCGCGATCTGCACGAGGGAGACGCTGTGGCGGTCGATGTCGGTCTCGGAGTGGGCCCGCTTGCCGACCCGCAGGGCCTGCTGGAACAGCGAGTTCAGGGACGTGCCGACCTGGCCGCGCGCCTGGGCCGCGGCGAGCGCGTCGCGCATCTGGCCGAGGACCTGCGCCTCGCCGACGGCCATGGAGTCGAGGCCGCACGCGACGGTGAAGGTGTGCGCCACCGCGGCGTCGTCGAACCGGACGTAGAGGTGGTCGGCGAGGGACTCGGCGCGCGCGGCGAGGGCCTCCGTGGGGTCGGTGGGCGGCGCGTACGACGTCCCGGTGTTCTCGGGCTGCTCGATGCCGGCGGCCAGCGCCAGCGCCTCGCCGATCGCCGCGACGGCCGGGTGGAACGCGGCGACCTCGGCGTAGACCTCGAGGCGGTTGCACGTCGACAGGACGACCGCCTCGGAGGCCGTGGCCGAGCCGAGGAGCGAGCCGGCGATGGCCGCCGCGCGGTCGGGACGCTCGGACAGCGCCTCGAGCACCGACAGGGGCGCCGTGTGGTGGGACAGGCCGATGACGAGCAGGCTCACCGCGCCACCGCCGATCGCAGCTCGCCGGCGGCCAGCGCCTTGCGCTGGGCGTGGAAGGCGAGGATCTGCAGCTCGGTGGACAGGTCGACGCGACGCACGTGGACACCGTCGGGGACCGCGAGCACCGCCGGCGCGAAGTTGAGGATGGAGCTGATGCCGGCGCCGACGAGGGCGTCGCAGACGGCCTGCGCGGCCGGTGCCGGCGTCGCGATGACCCCGATCGCGATGGGGTCCACCGCGTGGCGCTCGGACAGCTCGGCGAGCGGACGGATGCGGACGCCGACGACGACCTCGTCGGCGAGGGCCGGGTCGTCGTCGTAGAGGCCGACGACGCGGAAACCCTTGGTGACGAAGCCCGAGTAGGAGGCGAGCGCGTGACCGAGGTTGCCCATCCCGACGATGGCGACCGGCCAGTCCTCGGTGAGGCCGAGGGCCCGGGAGATCTCGAGGGCGAGCGTCTCGACGTCGTAGCCGACGCCGCGAACGCCGTACGAGCCGAGGTGGCTGAGGTCCTTGCGGAGCTGGGCCGAGCGCACGCCGACCTCGGCCGCGAGCTCTTCGGACGACACCGACAGCACGCCGTCCTCGGCCAGGCGGGACAGCGTCCGCAGGTACTCAGGGAGCCGCGCGACGGTTGCGTCGGGGATCTCTCGACGCAGGACAGGGTCGGCGGACACGCTTGCTCACCGGCTCCTCTCGCTGGGGCGTTCGGCACGAACGCGGAGCACGTGGGGACCCGTTCAGGCTAGACGTTTGTGAAGGCATGCACAAAGTTGACGTGACCGGCCTATCAGACGTAGGGCGCCGGCCGGTCACCGGTCCCCCACCGGGTCAGCCCAGAGCCCGCCGGAGCCGGGCCTCGTCGACCCGCCAGAAGTCGTGGCGGCGGCCGTCGACGAAGGTCACCGGGATCTGCTCGCCGTAGCGTCGCAGCAGCTCCGGGTCGTCGTCGACGGAGCGCTCCTGCCACCCGACGCCGAGGTCCGCGGCGACCCGCTCGACGACCGCCCTCGCCTCGTCGCACAGGTGGCAGCCAGCACGGCCGAGCAGGAGCACGCGGGGCGGCGGCCCGGCGCTTCCGGCGTCCGTCGCGTTGCTGCCGGGACCGGGGGACGTGCTCATGGGCCCACTCTAGGTCGCGGCGGGGCCGGGGCCCGCGCGTTACCCGTCGGTAGCAGATCGGTCACATCCGGTCGAACTGACTGCCATGAGGGCGCCGCGTCAGTCAGACTGTGACGGATGCGCCCGAGGAGGACGCCGGTCCACCGGCAGCCGCGCGGGGCCGCGCCGGGGGCGTTCCCGGCCGCGGTCGCGCTGCACCCTGCCCTCGCCGCCGGAGCGGCCTCGCCCGGCAGCCGTCTCGCGCCGGGCAGCCTGCCGTCCTGGCGTTCGGCGCTCGACGCCATCTGGGCAGCCCTCGAGGACGGCGCGGGCGATCGCTTCTCCGGCGCCGGCGCGGGAGGCCCGGGCGCCGAGGGTAGCGGCGCCGGCGGCTTCGGCGGCGCTGCCGGCGCGGGTGGCCGGGGTGGACGCGGCACCCGGACGCTCGAGCGCGACGTCGTCGAGCAGGCCCGGATCGCCGCCCTCGTCGAGCTGGCGCAGCGGGGCGACCGCGAGGCCTTCGCGCAGCTGTACGACGCCTACGTCGACACGGTCTTCCGCTACGTCCTCGTCCGCGTCGCGAGCCGGCAGCTGGCCGAGGACCTCACGTCCGAGACGTTCCTGCGGGCCATGCGCCGCATCGACTCGTTCACGTGGCAGGGCCGCGACATCGCCGCCTGGTTCGTCACCATCGCCCGCAACCTCATCGCCGACCACGTGAAGTCGGCCCGGTTCCGCTTCGAGGTGACCACCGCCGACATGCGCGACGCCGACGAGCGGGTCGACGCCCCCGATGCCGAGGTGCTCGCCCGGCTGCGCGACGAACGGCTCGTCGAGGCCATCCGCGGCCTCGGCTCGGACCAGGCCGAGTGCATCACCCTGCGCTTCCTGCAGGGCCTCAGCCTCGCCGACACCGCCACGGTCCTCGGCAAGTCCGAGGGCGCGGTCAAGCAGCTGCAGCTGCGGGCCACCCGGGCGCTGCGCAAGACCCTCGAGGGAGTGGACCTGTGAGGCCCGTAACGCCCTCGGCACCTGCGTCGTTCTCACGGCAGCGGGACGGTTCGTGTGGGGCCGCACCGCAGCCCCTCGCGCTCCCGGGCGCCGTGGGGCGCGCGACCCCGACCCCGATCCCGACCCCGAGGGCAGGACACGAGACGACGCACCACCCGCACCCCGCAACCGCGCCGCGCCTCACCGAGGCCGACGCGCGCCGCCGGTCCCGCGTGCCGGGCCTCGACCCGCACGTGCGGCCCGGCTCCGGTCCGGCGACCGGCCCGGCTCCAGCCACGGCAGGTGCCGCACCGGCTCCTCCGGCCCGGCGACCACCACACCGCGTCGGTCCGACGCACCCTGACTGACCGCACGACCCGTACGACCTTCCGGCAGCACCTGACCGCACGAGAACGAAGGAGGAGAGATGGACCTCGGCCCCACGTCCGACGCCGACCTCCTCCAGCGTGCCCTCGAGGGCGAGCGGGTCACCGAGCCGGGCATCCTCGAGCTCGTCGCGGTCGTGCACGCCGTCACCGCCATCGACCAGGCGGGCCTCGCGCCGCGCCGCGAGTTCGTCGCCGACCTGCGGGCCAGGCTCCTCGAGGACGACGGCGGCCTGGCTGCTCCGGTCGTCCCGCTCGGCGGGCCCGCTGACGGTGGTTCCCTGCCCGAGTCCGTGAGCCCGACGAGCGCCGGGCGCCAGGGCGTTGACCCGAGCACCGACGCTGACCCGACCACCGACGCGTACCCGAGCCCCGACGCCGACGCGGAGCCCGACCCGACGGGCGCTCCGGACGCTCGCCGCGGCGCCGGCCCGTCCGGCGGGACCGTCTCCGTCCTGCGCGTCGCGGCGCGTCCGCTGCGCTACGTCGCGGCCGCTGCCGCGGCGCTGCTCGTGGTCGGCGGCGCCCTCGGCTGGGCCTCGCGCTCCGCCCTGCCGGGTGACGCGCTCTACGGCGTCAAGCAGGTGCTCGACCGCGCTGCCGTCCAGCTGTCCGGGTCGCGCTACGACCAGGGCCTGACCTACCTCGCGCAGGCCCAGCAGCACATCGGCGAGGCCCGCGACCTCGTCGACCGCGGCGCCCCGGCCGCCGTCGACGTCGAGACCGCGCTCGACCTCGCGTCCGACGCGACGACCCGGGCGCAGACCCTCCTGCTCGAGGCCTTCCGCAGCGAGGACCGCGTCGACGCGATCACGCAGCTCGCCGACTTCTACACCCGCGCGCTGCCGCAGGTCGACGCGCTGCACGACAGGGTTCCCGCCGAGGCCCTCCCGTCGTGGCAGCGGCTGCACGACCTGCTGGTGCAGAACCGCGTCACCGTCCTGCGCGAGCTCGCCGGCTGCAGCGCCTGCGGCGGCGCCGCGACCCAGGCCCGGCAGCTGCTGTCGGCGATCCTGGGCGGGGCCCCGACGGCGACGCCCACTGGCGCGCCGCCCGGCACGCGCCCGGCCACCCCGGTCCCGCCGCGCACCAGCGTCCCACGACAACCGGGCGCGACGGTGACCGTGCCCGGCGCCGGCGGCGTCCCGCTCCCCGGCATCGGCGTCACGGGCGGCGTGACCCTTCCCGGCAGCACGGTGCAGCTGCCGGGCGTCGGCGTCTCGACCTCCTCGGTGGCCGTCGGCGGTGGCGGGGTCACGTTGCCGGGCAGCACCGTCAGCCTGCCCGGGGTCACCGCCACGTCGGGCACCATCGGGGTCGGCGGCGGAGGCGTGTCGATCACCGGCGTCCCGTCCGTCCCCCTCCCGTCGGTGACGCTGACCGTGCCCAAGCTCCCGCTGTCGCCCACCCTGCCCAAGCTGCTCCCCTGACCCGACCGCCGAGAAGGCCATCCGCAACGCACGACCTGGTCGACCGAACGAGTCGCTCGGTGCCGAGGGCAGGGGTCCACCGACGCGTTCGAGCCTCCATAACGCGTTCGGCACCGAACGAGTCGTTCGGTGCTGAGGGCGGGGGTGCACCGACGCGTTCGAGCCTCCATAACGCGTTCGGCACCGAACGAGTCGTTCGGTGCTGAGGGCGGGGGCGCACCGACGCGTTCGAGCCTCCATAACGCGTTCGGCACCGAACGAGTCGTTCGGTCGGGGTCAGGGAGGCCCGCTCGAGGGCCGGAGGGCTCAGATGAAGACGGACTTGCGCTGCATGAGCAGGCTGTAGAGCGTCTGCTGGATCGTCTCGCGGACCTGATCGGTCAGGTCGAAGACGAGCATCGGGTCGTCGGCGGCGTCCGGGCCGAAGGAGGTGGTGTCGATGGGCGGCCCGAACTCGATGAGCCACTTGCTCGGCAGCGGGATCATCCCGAGCGGGCCGAGGAGCGGGAACGTCGGCGTGATCGGCGCGTACGGCAGGCCGAGCAACCGCGCGACGGCCGGCATGTTGCCGAGGATGGGGTAGATCTCCTCCGCGCCGACGATCGACACGGGCACGATGGGGACCCCAGCGCGCAGGGCGGCCGACACGAAGCCGCCCCGACCGAACCGCTGCAGCTTGTACCGCTCGCTGAACGGCTTGCCGACGCCCTTGAACCCCTCCGGCCAGACCCCGACGAGCGAGCCGCCGGCCAGCAGGCGCTCGGCGTCGGTGTTGGCCGCCAGGGTGGTGCCGGAGCGTCGGGCCATCGTGCCGATGAACGGCAGCTGGAAGACGAGGTCGGCGCCCAGCATCCGCAGGTGCCGGTGCTGCGGGTGCTCGTCGAAGACGGCGACCTGGGTCATGAGCGAGTCCATCGCCACCGTGCCCGAGTGGTTGCCGACGACGAGGGCTCCGCCCTCGGACGGGATGTTCTCGATGCCCCGGACCTCCACCCGGAACCACGAGCGGTACAGGGGGCGGAGCAGCGGCAGGTGGACGTGGACGGTGTAGTCCTCGTCGAAACCGAACTCGTCGACCGTGTAGTCGCCCGTGAGCCGACGTCGGAGGTACGCGAGCGTCTCGGCGACCTGTCGCTCGACGTCCTCGGCCGGCAGCCCCGCCGACGTCGCGGCCGCGCGGAAGACGTTGACGGCCAGCTCGACGAGCTCTGCCGGTCCCGGGCGCGACTCGCTGCTGAACTCCGCCGCCTCGAGGACCGCCCCGACGAGGCGCTCGGCCTTCGACTGCAGGCCGGCCAGGCCCAGGGTCGTCGCGAGGTCGGAGGCGCCTTCGGCGTCGGCGATCGGGGGCACGGCACGCAGCCGCGTCGCCTCGCGCGCCTCCTCCGCGGACGGACCGGTCGGGGTGGTGGACGCCGTGGTCGTGGTGGTCGTGCTCGTCGTGCTGGTTGTCGGAGTCAGCGGCACCCGGCGAGGCGGACGCGTCCGGGCGCGGGACGCGGACGCCCCGGGTGTGCCGGGCAGCCCGGACGACGAGCCGGACGTGCCGGGCGAGCCGGGTGGGACGGCCGTCGGGTGCGCGGCCCGGGACGCCGACTCCGTGCGGCGGGCGTGGATCGCCGAACGGCTCGGCCTGGTCCGCGGTACCTCGGGAACCGCCTCCGGGGCCCAGCCACCGGTCTCGGAGTCCCGCTCGAGCGGGGGACCCGACGGCGCCTGCGCGTCCGGACCGATGGCCTCGGGCACGTCTGGGGTCTCGGTGGCCTGCTCGAGCCGCAGCCGACGCGCGGCGCTCACCTCGACGGGCTCGAGGGCGTCACCGCCGGACAGCAGCGGCGTGCCGGACCGGCGCAGCCGCTCCCCCGTCGCGCGCGCCGCGCCGGCGGCGAACACCCCGCGTCGCGGCGACGTCGCGTCGCCCGGCGTCGTGGCGCCTGGCGTCGCCGTGCCTTGCGTCATGGCCGCCGTCGTGCTCGCCTTCTTCGCCGTGGCCTTCTGCACGGCGGTCGGGCTCGTCACGGACTTCTTGGCCGTGCCCTTCTTGGCCGTGCCCTTCTTCGCTGTGGCCTTCTTCGCTGTGGCCTTGCTCGTCGCGGCCTTGCTCGTCGCGGCCTTCTTCGACGCCGTCCTCGCGGCCGCCTGCCTGACCGTCGCGCGGGGCGCGCCGGCCGGCTCGGCGCCGGGACCGCCCGGTGCCGCCGGGGTCGGGGTGTCGGGGGTCTCGCGGCCGGGGCTCACGGCTGGATCCTGTCGAGGACGCGGGCGATGGCCGCAGCGGTGCCTCCGGCGGCGTCGGTCACGGCGTCGGACACACCGTCGACGCCGGGCACGGCCGGACGCAGGTGGTGTGCGTAGTCCTCGAAGGCCGAGCGCGTCGTGTACTGCGGCTCGAAGCCGAGCACGGTACGCATCCGGGAGGTGTCGAGGCCGCGTCCGAAGGCCAGGAAGGTCAGCTGGTCGTGGGAGAAGTCGGCCAGGCCGCTGCGGCGCACGATGCTGCCGAACACCCCGGCCGCGGCCAGCGGCACCGGAAGGATCGGGCGGCGCGCTATCGCCGTGCACTGGGCCACCGTGAGGAACCCGTCGGCGGCGACGTTGACGATGCCGACGGCCGGGCCGGTGGTCGCCAGGATCATCGCGGCGGTCGCGTCGTCCTCGTGGACGAACTGGAGGCGGGCGTCGTAGCCCAGCGGCACCGGCACGACGGGCAGCGCGAAGTAGTCGGTGAAGGCGGTCTTGATGCTCGGTCCGATGACGTTGGCGAACCGGAGCATCGTGATCTCGACGTCGGGCCTGCGCCGCGAGAAGCCGCGCACGTACCCCTCGACCTCGACGGAGTCCTTGCCGAAGCCGGTCCGTGGCATGGTCTTCGGGGTCATGTCCTCGCTGAACATCGCCGGGTCGCGCGGTGACGAGCCGTAGACGGCCGCCGACGACTTGACGACGAGGCGGCTCACCGACTCGGACTTCTGGCACGCGGCGAGCAGCTGCATCGTGCCGATGACGTTGATCTCCTTCTGCGTCACGCGCCCACCGGTGTCCTTCGGCGTGGCGATGACGTTCATGTGCACGACGGTGTCGACCTTCGCCTGGGCCATGATCCGCCCGATCATCGGGTTGCGGATGTCGGCGCGGACGAACTCGGCGCGCCCGATGGAGTGGCGCGGCGGGACGACGTCGACGCCGAGGATCCGCTCGACGCCCGGTTCCCCGGACAGCCGCCGGGCGTAGAGGCCGCCGAGGTACCGGGAGACGCCGGTCACCAGAACGACCTTGGGCATCGGTCCTCCAGTCCTCGGGATTCGTCGGTCAGTGGCGGTGTGCGACGGTCGGCCCGGGCGGCGGAGCGCCGGCTCCCTCGTCCATGGAGAGCCTACCCAGCACCCCGGCGTCCGCGCCGGGTGAGGCGGTGTGCGTCTCGTCGCAACCGCGCCACCGCGGTGGCCGCGGTGTCCGCGGTGGCCACGCCGGACGCGTCCTGAGGGGGCCGCAGACGCGAACGACCCCCACCCGAGGTCGGGCGAGGGTCGACGGCGTTGCGGGCCGGGCCCGCGAGGGAGCGCTCCGGGAGGAGTCAGCTCACTTCTTGTTGCGACGCTGGTGACGCGTCTTGCGCAGCAGCTTGCGGTGCTTCTTCTTCGCCATCCGCTTGCGGCGCTTCTTGATGACAGAGCCCATGGTTGTCCTTGTCGTGCGACTGGAAGTGTTGACTGGTGCGTCGACCTGCGCCGACACACCGTCATAGTGCAGTCGATGTGTCACGAGCCGAACAGGCTCCACAGCCTAGCGTGTGCCCGGCGTCGAACCCAAAAGCGGGCCGTGTCGGCTCCCGATCGGGGCCGACGACGAGAGGGCGGTCCGGACCGTGTGGCCCGGACCGCCCTCTGTGCGATGTGACGCTGTGTCACGCGGTGTCGATGTACGACGTCTGCAGGTACTTGTGAACCGCGTCCTCCGGAACCCGGAAGGAGCGGCCGACCCGCACGGCGGGGAGGTCCCCGCCGTGGACGAGCCGGTAGACCGTCATCTTGGACACGCGCATGATCGAGGCGACCTCGGCGACGGTCAGGAACCGCACCTCGGCGAGCTGGCGCTCATTCGACATGTGAACCCCGATCTCTAGGGCGCACCCGCGCGTCGCCGGCTTCCCCTCCGGCGAAACTGCACGCAGGTGCAAGAAGCAACACTAGGGGCAGATGTGACTGGAGGGGAAGCGATCGCACGAACGAATCGCTGAGGCGCAACTCGACACGCCGGTGGGACCCCTGTAGATCTCCCGGCAGGTCACGGCTCGAGCCGATGCAGGTCGCGCGGGAACAGCGTCACCTCGCGGATGTTCTCGGCGCCCGTGAGGCGCGCCACCCACCTTTCCAGACCGATCGCGAATCCGCCATGCGGAGGCATGCCGTGCGTGAAGGCCGCCAGGTAGCCGGCGAGGGCGGCAGGGTCGGTGCCGGTGCGGGCGAGCGCCGCGGCATAGTCCGACGGCCGGTGCAGGCGCTGCCCCCCGGTGGTCAGCTCGAGGCCCCGGAAGAGCAGGTCGAAGCTGTTGCTCCAGCGTTCGTCACCCGGCTGCGGATGCGTGTAGAACGGACGCTTGGCCATCGGGTAGCCCTCCACCCCAAGGAAGTCCGACCCGTGCTCGGCCAGCGCCCACTCCCCGAGGCCGCGCTCGTGCGCCGGGCTGAGGTCGGGCTCGTCCGGGTCCGCGCCGACGAGACGCAGCGCGTCGCGGAAGTGGACGACCGGGATCTGTTCCGGCACCTCGGGCAGCGTGATGCCGAGCAGCGCGACGGCGTCGGAGGCCTCGGCACGGACGGCCGCGACCATGCCGGCGAGGGCCTCGCGCAGCACCGCGAGCACGTCGCGATGGTCGCGGACGAACCCGAGCTCCGCGTCGAGCGAGGTGTATTGCGCCAGGTGACGCGCCGTGTCGTGCGGTTCGGCGCGGAAGACCGGGCCGACCTCGAAGACGCGCTCGAAGACCCCGACGAGCATCTGCTTGTACAGCTGCGGGCTCTGCGCGAGGTAGGCGGAGCGCCCGAAGTAGTCGACGGTGAAGACGGTGGCCCCCGACTCGGTGGCCGTGCCGACGAGCTTCGGCGTGGCCACCTCGGTGAAGTCGAGCGCCCGCAGGGCGGCACGGAACCCGTGCAGCGACGCCGACGCGACCGCCCATGCGGCCCGGTGCCTCGGGTGCCGCAGCGTGACAGCCGCACGGTCGAGGTGCGTCGGCAGGCCGGCCCCGAACGTCGGGCGCCACAGCTCGACGGGCGGTGCCTGCGCCGGTTCGGTCAGGGCCTCGAGGACCGGCTCGACGAGCTCGGCACCCCCGGGCGCGGCGGCTGTGAGGCGGACCCGTCCGGTGACCCGGACGGTCGTCTCCTCGGGCACGTCGGCGAGCGCCGCGAGCGCCTCGGGTTCGCGCACGACGACCTGGGCCAGGCCCGAGCGGTCCCGTACGACGAGGAAGCCGACGCTGCCGAGGACGCGACGCCGGTGCACCCAGCCCATCAGCGTGGCCGGGCCACCGTCGCCGACGGTGGCGAGGTCACGCGCGAGCACGCGCGGAGCGACGGTCGTGGGTTGGGTGGGTGGCATTCCGTTCACCTCCGGAGGGTTGGTGCCCCGGAGGTGTGGGCGATGGGGAATGTCGCTGTGCCACCACACCTTCGCCGCCGCGGATCGCGCTCGGCCTCTGGTCGTGCTCGGCTCAGGATCGTCAGGCCCGTCATCGCCGTGCCGAGAAGGCTACGTGGGACCAGTGTCGCGCTGCGAACAGATTTCCGGCTGGCCGTGGCGCCGGCGTCGCCTGGACGCAGCGCAGCGAGCGAGGAACGAGCGAGCGGAGCGGAGGAAGGCGACGGCTGAAGGGCGCCGCGGCACGCGCGCAGCGAAGCGGACCGCCAAAGGCACGCCGTGGCGCCGGCGTCGCCTGGACGCAGCGCAGCGAGCGAGGCGCCAAAAGCACCCCGTGGCGCCGGCGTCGCCTGGACGCAGCGCAGCGAGCGAGGAACGAGCGAGCGGAGCGGAGGAAGGCGACGGCTGAAGGGCGCCGCGGCACGCGCGCAGCGAAGCGAAGCGCAAAGGTTCAGTCGAAGTGCACGTCCAGGCCGTGGTGCGGGAACACCGCCGACCGCGTCGCCATGACGGCGCGGTCGACCTCGCTGGCCGGGTCGTAGCCCATCTCCCAGGAGCGCCACCAGAGCGGGCCGTCCTCGGCGGTGAGGTCGCCCATCCGGCGTGGTCCGGGCCGGCCGAAGACGCGTTCGACGTGGTCGCGCCACTCCTGCGGCACCTCCGCCGAGGTCTTGATCGGAGCGTGCGCCGCGATCGCGGTCAGGTGAGTCCACGTCCGCGGCACGACGTCGACGACCTCGTAGCCCCCGCCGCCGAGGGCCACCCAGCGGCCCTCGCAGACGTCGTGCCCGAGGCGGTGGAACGCGTCGGCCACGGCGCGCTGGGCGTCGACGCTGACGGCGAAGTGCGCCAGGGGGTCCTCGGCGTGGGTGTCGCAGCCGTGCTGCGTCACGAGCACGTCCGGCTTGAAGGCGCGCACGACCGGCGGCACGACGGCGTGGATCGCCCGTAGCCAGCCGGCATCCGCCACCCCCGGCGGCAGGGACACGTTGACGGCGGTGCCCTCGGCGCCCTTGCCACCGATGTCGCTGGGCCACCCCGTGCCCGGGAAGAGCGCCCGGCCCGACTCGTGGACCGAGATCGTGAGCACCCGCGGGTCGTCCCAGAAGATCCGCTCGACGCCGTCACCGTGGTGGACGTCGACGTCGACGTAGGCGACGCGCGCGGCACCGTGGTCGAGCAGCCACCGGATGCCCACGGCGATGTCGTTGTAGACGCAGAAGCCGCTCGCCGTCCCCGGCATGGCGTGGTGCAGCCCGCCGGTGAAGTTGACGGCGTGCTCGGCCGTTCCCTCCCACACCGCACGGGCGCTGTCGACGGTGCCGGCGACGACGCGGGCGCTGGCCTCGTGCATGCCGCGGAAGGCCGGGTCGTCCTCGGTTCCGAGGCCGCGGGCCGGGTCGGCGGAGGCCGGGTCCTCGGAGGCCGCCCGGACGGCCGCGACGTACTCGGGGTCGTGGACGGTCTCGATGAGCGAGTCGGGCGCGGCCTGCGCCCCGACGACCTCGACACCGGGCAACCCGAAGATCCCGAGGGACTCGCAGAGGCGCGCCGTGAGGTCGAGCCGCACCGGCGCCATCGGGTGGGTGGGCCCGAAGTCGTACCGCGTGAAGGATGAGTCCCAGACGACCCGGGCCTGACTTGGCATGATTGAGACGCTATCGCGTCCGACCCGGCGCGAGCCCCGCGAACGAGGAGCTCCCATGGCCCGCAACCGCCTGTACGACGACGACGTCATCGTCATCGGGCTCGGACGTTTCGGCTCGGCGGTCGCACTGGAGCTGACGCGGCTCGGCAACCGGGTCATCGCCGTCGAGCGCGACAACGCGATCGCCGAGTCCTACGTCAACAAGGTGGCCAAGGTCGTGCACGCCGACATGGCGCACGCCTCCGCCCTGGACATGATCCGCGACGCCGGCCCGAAGATCGCCATCGTGGGCATCGGGTCCTCCGTCGAGTCCTCGGTGCTCGCCGCCGCGAACCTCGTCGACGCCGGCGTGCCCTCCATCTGGGCCAAGGCTCTCTCGCCGGAGCACAAGCGGATCCTCGACCGCATCGGCGTGCACCACGTCATCTCGCCCGAGGCCGACTCCGGCCGGCGGGTCGCGCACCTGGTCAACGGCAAGCTGCTCGACTACATCGAGTTCGACGACGGGTTCGCCATCGTCAAGATCAAGCCGCCGAGCGAGGCGATCGGCTTCACCCTCGAGCAGAGCCAGATCCGTCGCAAGTACGGGGTCACGGTCGTCGGGGTCAAGGCGCCGGGCGAGGACTTCACCTACGCGGTGCCGCAGACGAAGATCTCGGCGCACCACATGCTCATCGTCAGCGGCCCCACCGAGCTGCTCGAGCGTTTCGCCGCCCGGCCGTGACGGGGTGGGTGACCCGCGAGCAGGACGGGCGGTGGCGCTGGTCCTGCTGTGGGCGGTGACCGTCCCATTCGGCCGACGGGTGATGTCCGCCTGACCGCCTGACCGCCCGGCCGCTGCGCGTCCGCCCGGCCCCGCAGGTCCGCTCGACCGGCGCCTGACGGCTGTCCGGCGGCCGGCCGCTCGAGTCAGGCGACGCCTCAGAGCTGCAACGTCGGGCTGGGGTCCGAGCCGAGCGGGAGGACCATGGCGATCTCCTCCTCGCCGTCCTCCTCGCTGACCACGCCCATCGGGCGACGGTAGTCGGTGGGACGGAACCCCATGCCGCTCGCGAAGGCGACGGCGCGCCCGTTCTCGGTGCCGACCCAGTACACGAGGTGGGTCTGGCCGCGCTCCGTGGCGAGGCGGGCGCCCTCCTTGACGAGCGTCGTGGCGACTCCGGAGCCACGCGCCTCCGGCCGCACCCAGAGGCCGAAGAGCTCGCCGGCGGAGGCGTCGTCGCCGGCCTTGGCCGTGCCGACGCTGACCACGCCGACGGCGTCGCCCGCACGTTCGGCGACGAGGCGGGCCGAGCGTCGCATCCGCTCGCGCCAGAGGTCCTCGTCGTACGCCTCCTCCTCGCCGGCCGTCGCCGCGAACGCCTCGGGCGACTCGCGCAGGGCGGCGAGGCGGACGGATCGGTAGTCCTGCCAGTCGTCCTCAGCCAGTGGGCGCACGGTGATCTCGCTCATGGAGCAACCTTCGCACGAAGCCCCTTCGGCGTGCACCCGCAGGGACGTGAACATTTCCCGGCGAAGCTCGCGGCCACGGGGCCCGGGCTCACGGGTCGGTGAGCCGGGCGACCATCTCGAGCTCGTGCAGCTCCTCGCGGCGCGGGTGCGGGTGCGTGGCGCCGGTGGCGACGAAGCCGCAGCGCTCGTACAGGGCCCGGGCCGCGGGGTTGTTGCTCGTCACCTCGAGCAGCACCTCGGACTTGCCGCGTCGACGTGCCTCGTCCAGCACCGCGCGGACGAGCGCCTCCCCGACGCCCCTGCCGCGGGCGCGTGGAGCCACGTAGAGACCGAAAAGCGTTGCCACGGTGGCCCGCTCGGGCTCCCAGTGCGACCCCAGGCCGGCGCTGCCGAGCACGCCGGACGCGTCACGCGCCTGGACCAGCCAGGCGCCCTCGATGCGCTCGCGCCAGTCGGCCTCGTCGTAGACCGCCTCGTCGGCGTGGGTGAACCAGAAGGCGTCCGGGGCGGCGGTGAGCATCTCGAGGCGGATGTCGCGGTGGCTCTGCCAGTCGTCGGGGCCGACCCGGTGCAGGTGCATCGCCGGCCGGTGCTCGTCCGAGCCCGCTGCAGCCCGGGCGCCGGCATCCCTGGTGCTGCCGCCGCTGTCCACGCTGTCGGTGCCGCCGGTGCTGCCTCGGCCTTTCGTGCCGCCGGTGCTGCCGCTGCTGTCGGTTGTGCCCGAGATCTCCATCGGCCCAGCGTGCCCTCAGGACTGCCCCGAGGCCAGCTCCCTGCTACGCGCCGCCGCCGCCTCCATCGCGGTGACGAACGCGGCGCGCACCTTGTGGTCGTCCAGCTGGCGCAGCGCCGCGACCGTGGTGCCCCCGGGCGAGCTGACCTGCTCGCGGAGCACCGTCGGGTGCTCGCGCGTCTCCTTGAGCATCGTCGCGGCCCCGTAGAGCGTCTGGACGACGAGGTCGGTGGACGTGGCCCGGGGCAGGCCGAGCACGACGCCCGCCTCGATCATGGCCTCGACGACGTAGAAGATGTACGCGGGCCCCGACCCGGAGATCGCCGTGACCGCGTCGAGGTGCTTCTCGGGCAGGCGCACGACCTTGCCGCACGAGGACAGCAGCGCCTCGGCCTCGGCCAGGTGGTCGTCGGTGCAGTGCCGGCCGGGCGCGATGCCGGCCATCCCCTCGTCGACGAGCGCCGGCGTGTTGGGCATGACGCGGACGACCGACGTGCCCTCGGGCAGGCGCGACTCGAGGTACTCGGTCGTGATGCCCGCCGCCAGGGACACGACGACGTTGCCCGGCGCCACGTGGTCGTGGATCTCGTCGAGCAGTGCCGTCATGTCCTGGGGCTTGACGCACAGCACGAGCGTGTCGGCGGCGTCGGCCGCCTCGGGGTTGGACAGGACGCGGACGCCGTACCGGCGGGCGAGCGCGTCGACCTTCTCGGGCGTTCGCCCGGTCACGACGAGGTCGGCGGGCGCGCGGCCGGACCGGATGAGCCCGGACACGAGCGTCTCGCCCATGACCCCGGCTCCCAAGATCGCGGTGGTCGTCATCGTGGCCTCCTGAGCCGAGTGCGGGTGGGTGGGGGACGTCAGCCCTTGGTGGCGATGCCGCGCAGGAAGAACATGACGTTGGCCGGGCGCTCGGCCATGCGCCGCATGAGGTAGCCGTACCACTCCTGCCCGTACGGGATGTAGACCCGCATCTGGTCGCCCCGGTCGGCGATGCGGCGCTGCTCGTCGGGGCGGATGCCGTAGAGCATCTGGTACTCGAACGACCGCGGGTCGCGTCCGGCCTGGCCGGCGAGCGCCCCGGCGATCTCGATGAGCCGTGGGTCGTGCGAGGCGACCATCGGGTAGCCCTCGCCCCTCATGAGCACCTTGAGGCAGCGGACGTAGGACTTGTCGACGTCGGCGCTCGACTGGAAGGCCACCGACTCGGGCTCCTTGTAGGCGCCCTTGCACAGGCGGACGCGGGAGCCGGCGTGGGCGAGGTCGCGGCAGTCGGCCTCGGTCCGGTAGAGGTAGGCCTGCAGGACCGCCCCTACGCTCGGGAAGTCCGCCCGCAGCTCGCGCAGGGACTCGAGGGTGCGGTCGGTGGTCGTGTGGTCCTCCATGTCGAGGGTCACCGTCGTACCGGCCTGCTCGGCCGCGGCGCAGATGTCGCGGGCGTGGTCGAGCGCGATCGTGTCGCCGTCGCCGGGCAGCGCCTGACCGAGGGCGCTCAGCTTGAGCGAGACCTCGACGGTGCCGCCCTGGGTGAGTCCCTGGTCGGCGAGGGCCGTGAGCAGCCCGACGTACGCGTCCCGGGTGTGCTGCGCGTGGGCGAGCTCGACGGTGTCCTCGCCCAGGTAGTCGATGGTGGCGAGCCGGCCCGAGGCGGCGATCTCGGCGGCGGCCCCGACGACGTCGGCGCGGTCGGTCCCGGGGACGAAACGCTTGACGACCGAGCGCGAGACGGGCGCCTTCTCGATGACGTCTCGGATCTTCTCCTGCTTGGACAGCTGCAGGAGGGAGTTGCGCAGCAGGTCGCTGGCGTCCACGGCGGGCCTCCGGGGTTCGTTGGCGGTACGGGCAGGCGGCGGTGGCCGTCCTCGCGCGAAATCTACCGCTGCGGGCCGTGATGCCCGGTCCGGGACCGCTGTGGCAGCGTGGCTTCCCCTCTCTGCGGCTCTCCCCGGCCCGGCCGCTTGGGGCAGACTCGGGGCCGTGAGCGAGCACTCCCTCGACGCGCCCGGCAGCGGCCCGTCCTCGGCCCTGGCCTCCGGGCTGACGCTCGACGACCTCGGCGAGGGCCTCGGCACGGCCGCCACCGTGCTGCGTGGCAACGCCGGCTCGGCCGGCCTCGACGCGCGCGTGCCGACCTGCCCCGGATGGTCCGTGCTCGACCTCGTCGCGCACCAGGGGATGGTGCACCGCTGGGCCACGAGCCACGTGCGCGGTGCGCCGGTGGCCGACCCGGATCGTCTCGAGTCCGAGGGCCGGGCAGCGACCGACCTCCTCGCGTGGTTCGACGAGGGCGCTACCGGCCTGCTCCAGGCCCTGTTCGACGCCCCCGACGACCTCGACGCGTTCACGTTCCTCCACGACGCCCCCGCCCCGCGGGTCTTCTGGACGCGACGGCAGTGCCACGAGACGACGGTCCACGCCGTCGACGCCATGGCGGCCCGCCTGGGGAGGCCGCCGCGTCCGGAGGAGACGTGGCTGCGTCCAAGGGCCGCGTCCGACGGCATCGACGAGCTGCTCACCGGGTTCGTCCCGCGCGGCAAGCAGGGCGTGCAGCCGGAGCGACCGGTGCGCCTGCTCGTGCGGCCCGACGACGCCGCGCTCGCCTGGCTGCTCGACCTCGCGCCGGACCGACCCGCCACGACGACCCGGCTCACCGACGTCGAGGCCCTCGCCGCCGACGCCGACGTGGCGTGGACCGGCGGCGCCGTCGACGTGTTCCTGCGGCTCTGGAGCCGGACCGACGTCGAGCCGGCCGACGCGCTCGAGCGGTGGTGGCGTGACGCGGTGTCCGTGACGTGGTGACGACAGGGGCTTCGGCCGGGTCGGCGGACAGGGCAGCCGCCGGGGCGGCGGACGGGGCAGCCGCCGGGGCGGCGTCGGGGGCAGCAGCCCGCGGCACCGGACTGCAGTCGGGCCCGAGGACGAGGAGGCGGCATGCCTGACGGAGGGCTCGGTCGCGCGGTGCAGTCGGCCGTGTACCGGGCGGGCGCCTTCGGGCGTCGCCCCGCCGTGCCCACCGACGGGACGCGGCTCGAGGAGGCCGCGCGCCGCGTCATGTCCCGTCGTGGGTTCGCCTACGTCGCCGGGTCGGCCGGGTCCGAGGCGACCGCCCGCGCCAACCGTCAGGCGTTCGACCGGTGGCAGGTCGTGCCGCGGATGCTCGTCGACACACGTGCCCGTGACCAGTCCGTGGAGCTGTTCGGCCGGCGGCACGCCTCGCCGTTCCTCGTCTCCCCCATCGGCGTGCTGTCGATGGCCCACCGCGACGCCGATCTCGCGGTCGCGCGAGGCGCCCGCGAACAGCACGTGACGCCCGTGCTCAGCACCCAGGCGTCCGTGCCGATGGAGGACGTCGCGCGCGAGCTGGACGGGTCGGGCCACTGGTACCAGCTGTACTGGAGCAGCGACGACGCCCTCGTCGAGAGCCTCGTGTCCCGCGCCGAGGCCTGCGGCAGCGAGGCCCTCGTCGTCACGCTCGACACCGCGTACCTCGGCTGGCGACCGCGTGACCTTGACCTCGGCCACCTCCCCTTCGCCCGCGGTGAGGGCATCGCCCAGTACACGTCCGACCCGGTGTTCCGGCGCCTCGTCTCCGAACGGCTCGCGGCCGCGGAACACCTTGGGACGCAGGAGCGTCCGCGTCCGACCCCCGCCGCCGTGTCGACGCTGCTGTCCATCAGCCGCAACCATCCGGGCGACACGCGTCGCAACCTCTCCTCACCCGAGCCGCGTGCCGCGGTCGACACCTTCCTCGACGTGTTCAGCCGGCCGTCCCTGACGTGGGAGGACCTCCCCCGGCTCCGGTCGCTGACGACGCTCCCCGTGGTGCTCAAGGGCATCCTGCACCCCGACGACGCCCGGCGAGCGGTCGACGCCGGTGTGGACGGCCTCTGGGTGTCGAACCACGGTGGCCGGCAGGTCGACCGGTCGGTGGCAGCGCTCGACGCGCTGCCCGGCGTCGTCGAGGCGGTGCGGCACTCTGGTTCACGGATGCCGATCGTGTTCGACAGTGGGATCCGCTGCGGCGCAGACGCTTTCGTCGCGCTTGCGCTGGGAGCCAACGCGGTCGGCGTCGGGCGTCCGCACGTCTACGGCCTGGCCTTGGCCGGTGCTGCCGGGGTCGCCGAGGTGCTGCGCAACCTGCGCGCCGAGCTCGACCTCCAGCTGGCCCTTTCGGGCCGCACCTCGGTGGTCGGGCTGATGCCCGAGGACCTCGTCCGCGCCACCTGACCCGCGTCGCCCGTCGTCCGCCGACGCGGCGCTCGCGCGAACCCGCTGGTGGACCGACGCGTTCGCTCACCCACACCGTCGCGTCGAACCGGTCCGGATGGTCGGCCCGTGGATCTCGGTCGACGTGCGGGGCCGTCACAGGGAGGATCGGGGCATGCCAGCGCTCGACCACCTGACGAAGGACGCCTTCCCCAAGTCCGCCAAGTACGACGCCATGTGGCTCGTCGACCTCGACATGGGGCCGCACCCGCTCTGGCTGCTCGAGGACCTCGCGGCCGACCTCGAGCTGCGCCCGGGCATGCGCGTCCTCGACCTGGGGTCGGGCCTCGGTGCGACGTCGGTGTTCCTCGCCAAGGAGTACGGCGTGCACGTGGTCGCCGCCGACCTCTGGGTCGACCCGAGCGAGGCCGGTGCCGTCTTCGACAAGGAAGGCGTGGCGGACCGAGTCCTGCCGGTGCGCGTCGACGCCCACCAGCTGCCCTTCGGCCGTGGCACGTTCGACGCCGTCGTCAGCATCGACGCGTGGGAGTACTTCGGTACCGGTGACCACTACCCGCCGTACGTGGCCAGGTTCCTGCGCCCGGGAGGGCAGCTCGGCGTCGCCACGCCGGCCCTGACCACCGAGGTGCGCGAGCTCGGCGAGATCCCGGACCACCTCGACCGTGTCGTCGGGGCCGAGACCGCCGCGTGGCACACCGCGGAGTGGCTGCGCAGCCAGTGGGAGTTCAGCCGCGCCTTCACCTCGGTGACGGCACGCAGCCAGCCGGAGGGGTGCGCCAACTGGCTGCTCTGGGAGCGGGCCGTCAACGAGCTCAAGGGCCAGGCCACCTCACCCGTGCAACAGATGCTCGAGGCCGACGGGGGCGCCTTCGTCACCTTCGCACTCGTCACCGGGAGGGTCGCATGAGCAGCGACGACCGGCTGGCCGGCGGCAGCGGCGGCACCGACGACCGGGCGGGCGGCGGGAGCGCGGGTGGCGCGGGTGGCGCGGGTGGCGCGGGTGGCGTGGGTGCGGGCCGCGCGAGCGCGCGTGGCGTGGGCGCCGGGTCGAGAGTCACCGGCGCCGACCTCGTCCACCTGCGGCGGGCCGTCGAGCTCGCCCGTCTCGCGCTCGAGCGCGGCGACGAGCCGTTCGGCTCGGTCCTCGTGTCGGGTGAGGGCAAGGTGCTCTTCGAGGACCACAACCACGTCGTCGAGCTCGACGAGACCCAGCACCCCGAGCTCGCCATCGCCCGGTGGGCCGGTGCCCGGCTGACGCCGCCGGAGCGGGCCGCCGCGACGGTCTACACCTCGGGCGAGCACTGCGCGATGTGCTCGGCTGCGCACGGTTGGGTGGGGCTGGGTCGGATCGTCTACGCCGCGAGCACCGAGCAGCTCGTGCGGTGGCGCGTCGTGGGGCGCCTCGCCCTCGCGGGTCCGGGCCCTGGCGATCACCGACGTCGTGCCGGGCGCCGTCGTCGCGGGCCCGGTGCCCGAGCTGGAGGACGAGGTCCGCGACCTGCACGAGCGGTTCGCGCGCCGGCACCCGCCGAGCTGACGCGTCGATGCCCTGCGCCTACGCCCGCCACAACCGCGCCACGGCGGACTTCCCGGGCGGATGAGCCACGACTCCCCGCCACAACGGCGCCACGGCGCACTTCCCGGGCGGATGAGGCCATGACTCCCCGCCACAACCGCGCCACGGCGCACCTCCACGGCCGATGCAGCACAACCTCGTCCCCAAACAACCGCGCCACGGCGGAGTTGTGAAAGGGCCGCCCGTGAGGGCTGTGGAGAGCGGCCGCGCGCCGACGCGGTCAACGGGCAGGCTCTCGGCATGGCGACCCCTGACCGGCAGACGTCGGTGCTCCTCCGGTCCGACGCGATCGGGGCCGGAGTCACGGATGGCAGACTGAGGCGCAGCCACCAGCCGGTCTTCCGCGGGGTGTATGTCGTGCGCGAGGCGGAGCCGACGACGAGGGCGCGGATCGAGGCGGCCCTTGCCGTCGTCACCCCGGGCAGCTACGTCTCGAAGGACATCTACTCCACCCCGGCGCGCACACTCGGCCGCGTCACCAAGGCGATGCGCTCCGTGGGGATGCCGTTGCCGCGGCTGCGCGAGGACTGGCGTCGCCACTTCCCGAGCCGGCCCGGCGACGTGACATCAGCCGGAGGACTCGAGACCGAGAACTTCGCCACGGCGCAGCTCTGAGGCCACCGGGACGCCAAGACGGCGGGGAACCGCGCCATGGCGCGGTCGCGTTGGCCGGCCTCGGGTGGCGTCGGTTTGCGGAGGGTGCGCGGGCCCGGTTCGTCGGAGTGTGCGTGGACAGCGGGGTGCGGATGCGGCGCGGGTATGGGACTGGTGTGTTCCGCCCATGGCGAACAGGCTCGGAACCTGAGCCCAACCGACTCAGGATGGGGAACAGGACCCGAGGCCGCCGCGTTGGTCGGGTTGTGCTCGCTGACAGCGGGCACGGATAGCATCGAGATGTCTCTCGATCAGTCAGGAGAAGAACATGTTCGAACGGTTCACCGACAGGGCCCGGAGGGTGGTTGTCCTCGCGCAGGAGGAAGCGCGTCTGCTCAACCACAACTACATCGGGACCGAGCACATCCTCCTGGGTCTGATCCACGAAGGCGAAGGCGTCGCCGCGAAGGCCCTCGAATCGCTCGACATCTCGCTCGAAGCGGTCCGGGCCCAGGTCCAGGAGATCATCGGCCAGGGGCAGCAGGCCCCGACCGGCCACATCCCCTTCACGCCCCGCGCGAAGAAGGTTCTCGAGTACTCGCTCCGCGAGGCACTCCAGCTCGGCCACAGCTACATCGGCACCGAGCACATCCTCCTCGGCCTCATCCGTGAGGGCGAGGGCGTCGCAGCCCAGGTCCTCGTCAAGCTCGGAGCCGAGCTGAACAAGGTGCGCCAGCAGGTCATCCAGCTGCTGTCGGGCTACCAGGGCGGTCAGAGCGGCGAGAAGACCGGTGCCGGCGTCGGCCAGGCCCAGGGCGAGGGCACCCCGGCGGGGTCGCTCGTGCTGGACCAGTTCGGCCGCAACCTCACCCAGGCCGCCCGCGAGGGCAAGCTCGACCCGGTCATCGGGCGCGAGAAGGAGATCGAGCGGGTCATGCAGGTGCTGTCCCGCCGCACGAAGAACAACCCGGTCCTCATCGGTGAGCCCGGCGTCGGCAAGACCGCCGTCGTGGAGGGCCTGGCCCAGGACATCGTCAAGGGCGAGGTCCCGGAGACCCTCAAGGACAAGCAGCTCTACACCCTCGACCTCGGCTCGCTCGTCGCGGGCAGCCGCTACCGCGGTGACTTCGAGGAGCGGCTGAAGAAGGTCCTCAAGGAGATCCGCACCCGCGGCGACATCATCATCTTCATCGACGAGATCCACACCCTCGTCGGTGCCGGTGCGGCCGAGGGTGCCATCGACGCCGCGAGCATCCTCAAGCCGATGCTGGCGCGCGGTGAGCTGCAGACGATCGGCGCGACGACGCTCGACGAGTACCGCAAGCACATCGAGAAGGACTCGGCGCTCGAGCGGCGCTTCCAGCCGATCCAGGTCCAGGAGCCGACGCTGCCGCACGCCATCGAGATCCTCAAGGGCCTGCGCGACCGCTACGAGGCCCACCACCGGGTCACCATCACCGACGGCGCGCTCGTCGCGGCGGCGAACATGGCCGACCGCTACATCAACGACCGCTTCCTGCCCGACAAGGCCATCGACCTCATCGACGAGGCGGGCGCGCGCCTGCGCATCCGCCGGATGACGGCCCCGCCGGACCTGCGCGACTTCGACGAGAAGATCGCCGCGCTCGTCCGCGAGAAGGAGTCGGCCATCGACGGCCAGGACTTCGAGCGTGCGGCGCGCGTCCGCGACGACGAGAAGCGCCTGCGCCAGGAGAAGGCCGCCCGTGAGGCGCAGTGGAAGTCCGGTGACATGGACGTCGTCGCCGAGGTCGACGAGGAGCTCATCGCCGAGGTCCTTGCCGCCAGCACCGGCATCCCGGTGTTCAAGCTGACGGAGGAGGAGTCGAGCCGGCTGCTCCACATGGAGGACGAGCTGCACAAGCGCATCGTCGGCATGGACGACGCCGTCAAGGCGCTGTCGCAGGCGATCCGGCGCACACGTGCGGGCTTGAAGGACCCGCGTCGTCCGGGTGGCTCGTTCATCTTCGCCGGCCCCACCGGCGTCGGTAAGACCGAGCTGGCCAAGACGCTCGCCGAGTTCCTCTTCGGCAGCGAGGACGCGCTCATCAGCCTCGACATGTCGGAGTTCTCCGAGAAGCACACGGTCTCGCGCCTGTTCGGTTCGCCCCCCGGCTACGTCGGCTACGAGGAGGGCGGCCAGCTCACCGAGAAGGTGCGCCGCAAGCCGTTCTCGGTCGTGCTCTTCGACGAGGTCGAGAAGGCCCACCCGGAGATCTTCAACTCGCTGCTGCAGGTGCTCGAGGACGGCCGCCTGACCGACTCCCAGGGTCGGATGGTCGACTTCAAGAACACCGTCATCATCATGACGACGAACCTCGGCACGCGCGACATCTCCAAGGCCTCCATGGGCTTCAGCGCCGGACCCGACAGCCGCTCGGACTACGAACGGATGAAGGCGAAGGTCACCGACGAGCTCAAGCAGCACTTCCGCCCCGAGTTCCTCAACCGCGTCGACGACACGATCGTGTTCCCGCACCTCAGCAGGGACGAGATCACCCAAATCGTCGACCTCGAGATCGCCAAGCTCGACAAGCGGCTCAAGGACAAGGACATGGGCATCGAGCTCACGCCCGCGGCCAAGAACCTGCTCGCCAAGAAGGGCTACGACCCCGTGCTCGGTGCGCGCCCGCTGCGCCGCACCATCCAGCGCGAGATCGAGGACGCGCTCTCGGAGAAGATCCTCTACGCCGAGTTCACGTCCGGCCAGTACGTCAAGGTCGACACCGAGGGCGAGGGCAAGGAGGAGACGTTCACGTTCTCCGACATGGCCCACCCGGGCAAGACGCACCGCCCCGCGGACGATCTGCCCGAGCTGCCCGAGGGCGCCGCGCTCGACGAGGCGCTCGGCGTCAACGTCACGGCCGGCCCGCCCGTGCCCGACGACACGGTCTACCCCGACCGCGGGGTGTCCGGCGAGCGCTGAGGCACGGTCCGGAGCCGGCGCTTCGTCGGCGTCACGAGGCACCATCGGCCGAAGGGGCCGGGGACACGTTCCCCGGCCCCTTCGCCGTCCTCCCCCATGGCCGTTCCGCTCCACTTCGCCCGCCGCGGCCTCGACCGGGGTCTGACGCCGGTGCACCGCGGGGTCAGACCGGGGTCGTAGCCGCGCCGCATGCATGGGGACCGGCGGCCGACGACGTGGCAGGTCGTCCGAGGCGAGGGTGGACGCCATGAGCAACCACGACCCGAACGCGCCCGAGGGCCTCGTCGCCCGCGACCTCGTCATGACCTACGGCCACACCCCCGGCCAGACGCCGCCCGCGCTGGGCGGCGTCGACCTCACCGTCCACCGCGGCCAGAGCATCGCCGTCATGGGCCCGTCCGGCTCGGGCAAGACGACGCTGCTGCACGTCCTCGCCGGCATCCTGCGACCCACCGGCGGCCAGGTGCTGTGGCGCGGACGCGACATCGCACGCCTGTCCGACCGGGAACGGACCACACTGCGCCGCAAGGACTTCGGCTTCGTCTTCCAGCAGGGCATGCTCCTGCCCGAGCTGCCCGCGGTGGAGAACGTCGCCCTCCCGCTCATGCTCGACGGCCTGTCGCGGCGGGCCGCCACCCGGCAGGCCCTGCCCCTGTTCGCACCCCTCGGCCTCGCCGGCCTGGAGAAGCGGCGCCCGGGCGAGCTCTCCGGCGGACAGGCCCAGCGGGTCGCCATCGCGCGCGCCATGGTGGCGCGGCCCGGCGTCGTGTTCGCCGACGAGCCCACCGGTGCGCTCGACCAGCACACGAGCGCCGAGGTCATGCGGCACCTGACCGACCTCGCCGCACACACCGGGGCATCGCTCGTCGTCGTGACCCACGACGAGAACGTCGCTGCGTGGTGCCAGTCCGTCGTGCGGGTGCGGGACGGACGGGTCGTGGAGCGGACGACAGCCCGTTCGACGTCGGGTCACACCTCCGGTGCCGTGCTCGGAGTCGGGCGGTGAGGGCCGCGCTGTCGCTCTGGTGGCGCCTGCGTCGAGCCGCCGCCGAGTCGGACCGGGTGCCGAGCGTCCTTGCCGTCGTCTCGTTCGCCGTCGCCACCGCGGCCCTGCTCGTCAGTGTCGCCGGCCTGTCGGCGTTCGAGGCGCGCAACACGACCCCGCCGCACGCCAGCGTCGCCGGCCTCTCCATCGACGCCGCGACGCTCGGCGAGCTGTACGTCACGCTGGCGTGGATCGCCACGACCTGCCTGGTCATCCCGATCCTGACCCTCGGCGGGGTGGCGGCGAGACTGGCCATCGCCCGGCGCGACCAGCGTCTGGCCGTGCTGCGCCTCGCGGGTGGGACGACCGGACAGGTGACCCTGATGACGCTGGCCGAGGCCGCCGCGCAGGCGCTCGTCGGTGCCCTGGCCGGCGTCGTCCTCTACGTGGCCGTGCTACCGCTCGTGGCCCGGCTCACGTTCCAGGGGCGCACCTTCGAGCTCGGCGAGCTCTTGCTACCGCTGTGGAAGACCGGCCTGGTCGTCGCGGCAGTCGTCGTCGTGGCCCTGCTGTCCGGGGCCTCGAGCCTGTCCCGGGTGGTCGTGAGCCCGCTCGGCGTCGCCGCCCGCACGAGTCCGAGGCGACTGAGCCTGCTCCGGCTCCTCGTGGCGGCGGCCGCCGGTGCCGCCTGGCTGCTCGTCATCACCCCCATGAAGGAGCCGGACCGCGTCGTCATCGTCCTCGTGCTCGGCGCGATGATCCTGGCCGTCAACGCCGTCGGGCCCTGGGTCGTCATGGTCGCCGGCCGCGTCGCGGCACGGGTCGCGCCCACGGCGACGACGCTGCTCGCAGCCCGGCGCATCGTCGATGACCCGAAGAGCACATGGCGAGCCGTGGGTGCCCTCGGGCTCGCCGTCATCGTCACGGGGTTCACGAGCCTCACCTCGGTCGACGACTCCGCCAGGGGGCTCGAGCGCTACCTCGCGGCAGATCTCAGCACGGGATCGTTCGTGACCCTGGCGATCATCACCGTCGTCGGAGCGACGTCGACGGGCGTGGTGCAGGCCGCGCGCGTCCTGGACCAACGCGACCAGTACCGCGCGCTCGCCCTGGCCGGGACCGGCCAGAGGTCCCTGCACCGGGCGCGTGCCCTCGAGGTCGCGCTCCCGCTCGCGGTGACCATCGGCGTGTCGGCTGGGTTCGTCGTCGTGCTCATGCTGCCCTTCGGCAGCCAGCTCGACTCGGCCCTGGTCGTCCGCTTCGTCCTGACGTCGGTGCTCGCGGGAGCGGTCGTGCTGGCATCGGTCCTCGCCTCGCGGTCCCTGGTACGGACGGCCTCCCGCGTCGCGTGAACCGGTCGTCTACGGTGGGGCGGTGACTTTCGTGCACCGCCCCACCGCGCGCCGTCGCACCGGGCTGCGGGGCACCGTCGTGGCTGCCGTCGTCGGCGCCGTCACGCCGGCCCTGCTCGCCGCGTGCACCGCCGCACCGGCCCCGTCCAACGGCTCCTCGGCAGCCGGCACGGCCAGAGGGTCGGGCTCGTCGGGTCCGGCGAGCCCGTCGTCCGCAGCGTCGGGCGGCGTGACCGGTGCACCCGCCCCGCTGGCCGCGCTCGTGAAGCGCCTCTACGCCGGTGGCGACCTCGGACCGGCCGTCAGCCCCACGGCGAAGTCCGCTCTGGCACAACGCAAGCCGGCGCCGGTTCCGCCGGGCGCCAAGGCGTCGGTGGGCTCCTGGATGGGCACGCCGGTAGCCGTCGTCACCGCGGGTGCGGACGTCACGCTCGCCGTCGGACCCACGTGGAGGGTCGTCGGCGGCTGGTGGCCCGGTCTCGGCATCGACCGGCCGAGCCTCGGGCCCAAGGGCCCTCGCTGGGTGCTCGCCATCGGGTCCGACGCGCGCAAGGGCCAGCCCCTGGAGCGCACGCGTGCCGACGTGCTCCAGGTCATCGGCGAGGACGGCTCCGGCGGCGGGGGCGTCATGGGTATGGCGCGCGACCTCTGGGTGCCGCTGTCGACCGGCGGCAAGGGGAAGATCAACTCCGCCATGGTGTTCGGCGGTCCGTCGGCGCAGGTGGACACGGTGCGACGAGTCACCGGGCTGCCGGTGCGGGGCTACGTCGTCATCGGGTTCGCCGGGTTCAAGAAGGTCGTCGACGAGCAGGGTGGCATCCCGATCGTCGTGCCGAAGACCGTCGTCGCCTCGCACGCCAGGAACCTCGTCATCAAGGCCGGTGCCCAGACCTTGAGCGGCGCCGAGGCCCTCGCCTACGCCCGGGAGCGAAAGACGCTCCCGGACGGGGACTTCGGCCGCTCGCGGCACCAGGGCGAGGTCATCCTCGCGGCAGCGGTCAAGGCCAAGCTCGCCGGTCCCATCGCCATCCCACAGGCCCTGACGAGCTTCAGCAGGGTGGGCAGGAGCAACCTCGACGCCGAGGAGATCCTGACGTTCACGGCCGGCCTGCACACGCTCAACCCGCTGAAGGTGGGCCGCGGCGTCGCCAAGGGCGCGTTCGGCTGGGCGGGTGGCCAGTCCATCGTGGTGCTCGGCGCCGAGGCGCGACGCCTCTTCGCGCAGTTCCGCGACGGGAACCTCTCGTGAGCGCCGACGCCGGCGTGGGCGTCGGCGCGGACGTCGGTGCAGGCCTGCCGGTGATCCGCCGCGCCCGGACCGCGGACGTCCGCGGCATCCGGGCGCTCGTCGCGCCCCTCGCCGAACGGCGCGTCCTCGTCAGCAAGGAGGCGGTGACCTACTACGAGTCGGTGCAGGAGTTCCGTGTCGCCGAGGTCGACGGGCGCGTCGTGGGGTGTGGGGCCCTGCACGTCATGTGGGAGGACCTCGCCGAGGTGCGTACGCTCGCCGTCGCCGACGACCAGCTCGGCACGGGCCTCGGCGGACGCATCCTCCGCGAGCTGGTCGAGGACGCCCGCGAGCTCGGGGTCCGGCGCCTGTTCTGCCTGACGTTCGAGACGCGGTTCTTCGAGCGGCACGGGTTCGTGCCGATCGAGGGCCAGGCGGTGTCGCACGCCGTCTACGCGGAGCTGCTGCGCTCCTACGACGAGGGCGTCGCGGAGTTCCTCGACCTCGAACGCGTCAAGCCGAACACCCTGGGCAACACCCGGATGCTGCTGACCCTCTGAGGCCGTGGCGAGCCGCGGTCAGCGGTCGGCGCCCGCGACCCCCCGCTCACGGCGGCCCGACGCCGCATAGATCCGGCGCACGACGTCCTCGATGTCGGGATCCTCGATGGTCAGGTCGCGAACGTCGTGGCGCGCCGACACGTGGGCGAGCACGGCCGCCGCCGTCGTCCTGGCCGGGTCGAACGACAGGCGCTGCCGCAGGCCCTCGGACTCGCTCGCCACGAGCGTCGCTCCGGGGACGGTCTGCAGGTCGGGCGTCGGCTGGGCCAGGTCCAGCACGAGCAGCCGCTGGGCGCCGACCGTCGCGGCGAGGCCCGGCAGCGTGCCGTCGAAGGCCAGGCGGCCGTGGTCGACGACGAGCACACGGTCGCAGAGGCGCTCGATGTCACCCATGTCGTGGGTCGTGAGCAGCAGCGTCGTGCCGCGCTCCCGCCGCTCGCCGACGAGGAACTCGCGCAGCCGCTGCTTGGACAGCACGTCGAGCCCGATCGTCGGCTCGTCGAGCACGAGCAGGTCGGGCGAGTGCAGGAGGGCGGCGGCGATCTCCGCCCGCATCCGCTGCCCCAGCGAGAGCGATCGCACCGGCGTGCCGAGCTCCGCTCCCATCTCCAGCTGCTCGACGAGCACGTCGGTCCGGGCGCGGGCGCGGGAGTCCTCGAGCCGGTGGATGGCGGCGAGGATCGTGAAGGACTCGCGCAGCGGCAGGTCCCACCACAGCTGGGAGCGCTGGCCGAAGACGACGCCGACGCGTCGCGCGACCTCCACCCGCTGACGCATCGGGTCGAAGCCGCACGTGCGGACGTGACCCGAGGTGGGCTTGAGGATGCCGGTCAGCATCTTGATCGTCGTCGACTTGCCCGCGCCGTTGGCGCCGATGTAGCCCACCGACTCGCCGGGCTCGACCGTGAACGACAGGTGGTCGACCGCGCGGGTGCGTCTGAAGTCGCGCACGAGGTCACGGGTCTCGATGATGCTCATCCGCCTGCTCCTTGGTAGTGACGAGTGCCGAGCCGCCAGCAGAGGGCCGCGACGGCCCACGCGAAGAGTGCCGCCAGCGGCGTGCACCAGGCGAGCCACGTCGGGGCGAGGTGGTCGCCCCGCAGGTCGAGGATGGCGACCGCCGGCACGTAGGCGACGAACGCCGTCGGGACGACGAACATCCAGAAGATCCGCAGCAGGTCCGGGAACACCTGCTGGCTCTGCTGCGCGGCGTAGGAGCCGCCGTAGGTGAACGCGTTGGTGAACTCGGACCCGTCGACGAGGAAGAACTGCAGACCGCCGGCCGTCGTGAAGAGAGCCGCGAAGATCGCCGTGCCGCTGACGACGGTGAGGACGAGGAGCGCGACGGTCGCCCAGGACCACGAGATCGAGGCAGTGCTCAGGGCGACGGCGAGGGCCACGACCGCCACCGACATCCGCCCGACCCGGCGCAGGGACAGGTCGCTCGTCACCAGCTGGGCGAGCAGCGGCAGGGGGCGCACGTAGAAGGCGTCGACCTGTCCGGCCCGGATGTAGGTCGGCAGCTGGTCCAGGTGGCCCACGAGCATGTCCGCGACCGCGAACGCGAGGTTGGACAACGCGAAGACGAGCAGCGCGGCGGTGAAGTCGAGACCGCCGAGCACGTCGACGTTGTGGAAGATGACCCACACCTCGGCGAACTCGGCCAGCCCGGCTCCCAGCGTCCCGAGCACGTCGGTGGCGAACGAGGTCCGGTACTGCATCTGTGCGCGGGCCCGCGAGGCGAGCAGGACGCGGTAGGGGCGCAGCCGGTTCCCGACCGCGCTCGCGGCCGGGTGCGACGCCGCGCGACCCCTCGAGGGCCGGCCCGTCTTCGGGGCGCTCGTCAGCTCAGCCACCCTGCACCTCCAGCCGACGGCGACCGGCCCGCATGACGACCTGGCCCAGCGCGACGAGCGCGACCGCCCAGAACACCTGGCCGGCCAGGGTGGGCAGGACCTGCGACCCCGTCACGCGACCGGCGAGGATGTCGATGGGGTTCTGCAGCATGGACGGGAACGGCGACCACTGGGCGATGGTCCGCAGCCAGCCGGGAAACCACGGCACCGGCACGTAGAGACCGCACAGGAGGCCGCCGGTGATCATGTAGAGCAGACGCACTCCGCGCACCTCGACGAGCCAGAAGGCGAGGAGGTTGACGACGAAGCTTCCCGCGAAGGCCACGACGACGGCGAGGACGACCGACCCGAGCCCGGCCAGCCAGGTCACCGCGCCGTCCGGCCAGGCCAGGTCGAACAGCAGGGCGCCGATGAGCAGCGCCGGGGCACCACGGGCCAGCAGGTTGATGCCGGCCCTGCCGAGATCGGCTGCGAGGTAGGCGAGCTGGGGGTCGATGGGGCGCAGGAAGTCGACCGCGATGTCGCCCGTGCGCACCCGTTGGCCGACCTCCTGGAAGCCCCAGAGGTTGACCGTGCCGAGCAGTGCCTGCCCCCACCACACGAACGCGACGGCCGTCGGCGCGTCGTAGCCACCGATCGCCGAGCCGGCCGAGGCGATGGCCGCGAGCACGATCGAGGCTCGGATGAGCCCGAAGACCGAGTTGGTCGTCATGCCTGCCAGCAGCGCGAGGCGGTACGTCGAATGACGCCGGAAACCGGCGCGGACGAGCAGCCAGAACGTCCTCATGACGCGTCGAGACCCCCTTCGAACCAGCTCACCCGGCCCGTGGCGCAAGGGGCGACGCTACAAGTCCCGGGCCGCGCGGGCAACCTGCGGCGTGCGACCGGACTCCGCTCCTCTAGCGTGGGCCCGTGCCACGCTCCCCCCGCGACCTGACGCCGGCTGCCGTCGAGTTCCTCACCGTGCGGCACCTCGCGACCCTCACCACCACGCGTCGCGACGGCTCGCCACACGTGACGCCGGTCGGGTTCACTTGGGACACCGAGGCTCTCGTGGCGCGGGTCATCACGAGCCGCACGAGCCAGAAGGCCGTCAACGCGGCCCGCGGCGGGCGCGTCGCGCTCTGCCAGGTGGAGGGGCGCCATTGGCTGACGCTCGAGGGCACGGCGCGCGTCGTCGACGAGCCGCCCGCCGTCGCCGACGCCGTGCGTCGGTACGCGGCCCGCTACCGGCAGCCGCGTCCGAACCCGCAGCGGGTGGTCGTGGAGATCCACGTGGACCGCGTCCTCGGCAACGTCTGACCCGCCGCGTCTCGGTGGCGACGACGGTCAGCCACCGGCAGGGCGTGCCTGCACCGCCGAGGCGCGGGCTCGGCCCGTCGGGTCCCGGTCAGGCGGGGAGGCGGTAGCGGTGCTCGGCGAGCGGCTCGACGAGTCCGTCGGCGACGAGGGAGTCGAGACACCGCATGACCTGGGCGAGGTCCGGGCCGCTGCCGGTGAGGTCGTCGAGCGCGACGGCGACGTGCCATTCGCGCAGCCGCCGCAGCAGCTCGCCGCGGACCTGTCGGTCGGTGCCGTGCCAGGCCTGTCCGCGCCGCGGCGGCCCGTCGTGGGCCGGCCGACCGGCGAGGTTCCAGGCGCAGAGGTCGGCGACCGGACACTCCCCGCAGCGAGGTCCGCGCGCCACGCAGACGAGCGCACCGAGCTCCATGACGGCGACGTTCCACGTCGTCGCGGTGCCGCGGTCGGCCGGCAGGGAGTCGGCGGCCAGGCGTGTCTCGGCCCGGTTGAGCGTGAGGTTGGGCAAGGCCTTGCCCTCCACGGCCCGGGCCAGGACGCGGCGCACGTTGGTGTCTACGACGACCTCCGGCAGGCCGAAGGCGAAGCACGCGACGGCGGCGGCCGTGTAGGCGCCGACTCCGGGCAGCGCCAGCAGCCCCTCGGGCGTGCCCGGCACCTGCCCGGCGTGCCGGTCGACCATGGCGGTGGCGGCCTCGTGCAGCCGCAGCGCGCGCCGGGGGTACCCGAGCCGGCCCCACGCGCGCACGGCGTCACCGGGCGCCGCGGCGGCGAGCGCGGCGGGCGTCGGCCAGCGCTCCATCCACTCCCGCCAGATCGGCTCGACCCGGCCGAGCGGCGTCTGCTGCGACATCACCTCGGACAGGAACACGCCCCACGGGGTGCAGTCCGGCGCCCGCCAGGGCAGCTCCTTGCGGCCGGCCTCGGCGTACCAGGCGTTGACGCGCTCGTGGAGCAGCGGCGTGGCGACGGGTGAGGCAGGCACCGACGCATCGTAGGCGCCCGCGCCGACGTCACTGGTCAGCACCGCGGCGAGAGCAGGGAGACGACTCCGACGCGCCGGGCGGGCAGCGTGTCAGACGTAGCGCTCGAGGATGCTGGACTCGGCCAGGCGCGACAGCCCCTCCCGGACCGCGCGGGCGCGGCCCTCACCGACGCCGTCGACGAGCATGAGGTCCTCGATGCCCGCCGCGAGCAGCCGTTGGAGCGACTCGAAGTGGACGACGAGGCGCTCGACGATGGCGCTCGGCAGACGCGGGACCTTGGTCAGCAGCCGGTAGCCGAGCGGGCTGACCGGTGCGTCGAGGCTGTCGCCGACGACGGTGAACCCGACGGCCCGGGCACCGGCCGACAGGTCGAGCAGCTCGACGGAGTTGAGCGACTCGAGGTTGGCCAGCGCCTCCTCGAGCGTGAGGTCGGACTTCGTCGCCGGCAGGTAGTCGCGGATGACGAGCTCACGGTCGTTGCCGAGGCCGCCGACGAGCTCCTCGAGCTGAAGGCTGAGCAGGCGGCCGTCGGTGCCGAGCTCGACGACGTAGTCCTGGATCTCGGCCGAGATGCGCCGGACCATCTCGAGGCGCTGGAGCACCGCGGTGACGTCGCGGACGGTGACGAGGTCCTCGATCTCGAGGGCCGACAGCGTGCCGGTGACCTCGTCGAGGCGCGCCTTGTAGCGCTCGAGGGTCTGCAGCGCCTGGTCGGCGCGCGACAGCGTGGTCGGCGAGCCCTCGATGACGTGGCGGCGGTTGCCGACGTACAGCGCGACGACGCCCATCGACTGGCTCACCGAGATGACGGGGAACCCGGTCTGCTTGGCGACCCGCTCGGCGGTGCGGTGCCGGGTGCCCGACTCGGTGGTCTCGATGCTGGAGTCGGGGACCAGCTGGGTCGCCGCCCGCAGGATGCGCGCCCCCTCGCGGTCGAGCACGACGGCGCCGTCCATCTTGCACAGCTCGCGCAGACGGGTGGCGGAGAACTCGACCTCGAGGGCGAACCCACCCGTGCAGATGGACTCGACGACACGGTCGAAGCCGAGCACGATGAGGGCGCCGGTGCGTCCACGCAGGATCCGTTCGAGGCTGTCCCGCAGCTCGGTCCCGGGGGCCACCGCGGCGAGGGCCGCGCGCAGCAGCAGCTCGTCGTTCCGGTCCATCACGTCCCTGTCAGCGTGGGGCGAGCCCATCGCGTCGACCCCGGTCGGTCGCAGTCTAGACGGTGCCGAGAGCATGCGCCCCCGCTGTCCGGTCACCGGCAAGGCGTCCGATGGCCTCGATGGCGCGAGGCACGTCGGAGACCTCGACGGCCCGGAGGCCTTGCGGCACGGTCGTATCGGCGAGGCTCCCCGCGGGCACGAGCGCGTGCCGGAAACCGAGACGGGCAGCCTCGGACAGGCGGCGGTCGAGACCGGTGACGCGCCGGACCTCGCCGGCGAGGCCGACCTCGCCGAGGGCGATGACGTCGGGGGCGAGCGGCTGGTCGACGACCGACGACGCGACGGCGCACACGATGGCGAGGTCGGCGGCGGGCTCGGTGATGCGGACGCCGCCGACGGTGGCGGCGAAGATGTCGCGGGAGCCGACCGGCGCGCCGGCGCGCTTGTCCAGGACGGCGATGACCATCGCGAGGCGCGACGCGTCGAGCCCGCTCGACGTGCGACGTGGCGACGGCAGCGGCGACGGCGCGACGAGCGCCTGAACCTCGGCCACGAGGGGTCGCCGACCCTCGAGGGTGACGGTGACGCACGTGCCGGCCACGGCGTGGTCGCGGCTCGACAGGAACAGGCCGCTCGGGTCGGGCAGCCCGACGATGCCGACGTCGGACAGGTCGAAGCAGCCGACCTCGTCGGTGGGGCCGTACCGGTTCTTGACCGCGCGCACGAGCCGCAGCCGCGAGTGGCGGTCGCCCTCGAACTGGACGACGACGTCGACGAGGTGCTCGAGCACGCGCGGCCCGGCGATGGAGCCGTCCTTGGTGACGTGGCCGACCAGCAGCACCGCCATGCCCCGGGACTTGGCGGCCTGGATGAGGCTCGCGGCGACCTCGCGGACCTGGGAGACGTTGCCCGGCTGGCCCTCGACGTCGGCGCTGGCGACGGTCTGGACCGAGTCGACGACGAGCAGCTGCGGCGCGCGCGCCTCGACGTGCCCGAGGACGGTGCCGAGATCGGTCTCGGCCGCGAGGTACAGGCTGTCGGCGAGCGCCTCGATCCGCCCGGCCCGGGCCCGCACCTGCGGGGCCGACTCCTCCCCGCTGATGTAGAGGACCTCGGCGCCGGAGCGGGCCGCGCGCGCCGCGACGTCGAGCAGCAGCGTCGACTTGCCGACGCCGGGCTCGCCGGCCACGAGGACGACCGCCCCGGGCACGAGGCCGCCGCCGAGGACCCGGTCGAACTCGGCCACCCCGGTGGGGCGTGCGGCTGCCTGGGTGACGTCGACGTCGCCGATCCGCGGCGCCGGGTCGACGACGGACGCCGCCGCGGTGCGCGCCGTCGTGGCGCCGACCTCGGCCACGGCCCCCCAGGCCTGGCACTCGCCGCACCGCCCCACCCACTTGACGGTGGTCCAGCCGCACTCCGCGCAGCGGTACCCGGGCGCGCGCCGGCCCGTCGTCGACGATCTCGTCACGGTCCTGGATGCCATGGCGACGACCGTAGGGCCCGGGACCGACACCGGCCGGAAGGCCGGCCGGAAGACCGGCCGGTGGCGAGGCCGAGGCCCTCTCACGTGCGTGCGAGACTGGAGGCATGGAGTCGGTCATGCCGTACGTGCTCGCCGTCGTGCCGACGATCGGTGTGGCCACGCTGTTCTATTTCCTCATCAAGACCATTCTCGAGGGCGACCGGCGTGAGCGCCTCGCCCAGGCGAAATGGGAGGCCGAGCACGACCGCCGTGAACGGGCCCAGCGCCTCGACCGGACCGGCGAGGGGATCTCGGACATTTCCTCCGACGCCTCGCACGACGTGAATGGACCTCGTGCCGGGGAGGGTTCGGGCACCGACCGCGTCGACCACTGACACGGCCATTCAGAGAATGCGGTCTTCCGGGGACAGCCCCGATCGGCATTCGCCCGAGGCGGCCACACACAACGACGAGGCGACCTGAAAGGTCACGTTTCGGCAATTCACCGCCATTCAGGGCCTCATTTCCCCCGGGGTAAATGCATTTCGGGACCGGGAGCGGTAAATTGATCCTGCCCGCCACGGCGGGCATGCATTTCCCCTCCAGAACAACCCATCATCTGAAGACGGAGAAACATGGCTCAGCGTGTCGAAGTGAGACTCATCGACGACATCGACCAGGGTGACGCCGACGAGACCGTGACGTTCGCCCTCGACGGCGTGACGTACGAGATCGACCTGTCCGACCAGAACGCGAAGAAGCTGCGCGAGGACTTCGCCTCGTGGGTCGGCCACGCGCGACGCAGCGGCGGCGCCTCGCGCGCGGCGACCAAGCGACGCGGGGGCGGGTCCCCCAAGCGCGACCTCGGCGCGGTGCGCGAGTGGGCCCGGGCCAACGGTCACCAGGTCTCCGACCGCGGCCGCATCTCGGCCGAGGTCCAGGAGGCCTACGACAAGGCGCACTGACGCCACCGGTCGGCGCACGGCTCCAGCAGGGCCCGGCACCCGACGGTGCCGGGCCCTCGCGCGTCCCGGCCGGCGTCAGACCCGGCGGCGGGCCGGTGTCAGGCATGCGGCAGGCCGGTGCCAGGCATGCGTCAGGCGCTGGTGATCGAGGCGGCGAGGTCGCCGTCGGAGGCCACCCGCTCGACGACCTCCTCCATCCGCAGCTGCTCGAAGGTGCCGCCGTCCGCGCCGGCCTCGACCTCGTCCCACGAGCGCGGGCACGCCGCCGTCGGCCGCTCCCGGCCCCGGAGCGAGTACGGGCAGACCGTGGTCTTGGCGGCGACGTTCTGGCTCCAGTCGAGGAAGACCTTGCCGTCGCGCAGCTCCTTGGCCATCTTCCACACCACGAGGTCGGGGTGCTTCTTGCTCAGCTCCTGGGCCAGCTGCTGGACGGTGTCGCGGATGGCGTCGCTCGTGTGCTCGCCCGGTAGGACCGCGTACAGCTGCATGCCCTTGCTGCCGCTCGTGACCGGGACCGTGTCCAGGCCGATGGTGCCCAGACGCTCACGCACGACGAGCGCGACGTGCGCGCACTCGGGCAGGCCCGTGCCGGGGCCCGGGTCGAGGTCGATGACGAGCCGGTCGGGGTTGCGGGCCACCGCGTCGCGGCCCTCGCCCTCGTACCTCCACTGGTGCACGTGCAGCTCGAGGGAGTTGAGGTTGGCGAAGAACGTCAGGCCGGCGAGGTCGTCGACGAGCGGGAACACCGGGTCCCGGCCGGCACGCCGGATCCATGACGGGGTCCCGGCGGGGATGTTCTTCTCGAAGAACTGCATGTCCCCGACGCCGTGGGGGTAGCGGATGCGGGTCACGGCGCGGTCGCGCAGGTGCGGCAGGATCACCGGGGCGACGCGCGCGTAGTAGTCGATGACCTGCGCCTTCGTCGTCCCGGTGGCCGGGTACATGACCTTCTCGAGGCTCGACAGACGCATCCGGCGCCCCTCGACCTCGACGGTGACCTTCGGCGGTTCGACCGGCATCACTCCCCCTCGACGGCGTCGTCGACGTCACCCGGAGTCAGGTCGGTGCGCAGCCCCTTGAACGCCGGCTGGCGCAGCCGGCCCTGCCCGCTCAGGCCGAGCGACTGGACGTCGGCGACGAGCACGGGATGCACCCACGTCGCGCCGTCGGCGTCCTCACGGGGCACGTCCGTCCCGAAGGGCGAGTCGGCCGACGCCAGGGGCGTCAGGTCGCGCAGCAGCGCCTGCCCGCTGCGCCCGGCCAGCCCGGCGCCGACGCGGCCGAGGTAGCGCAGGCCGCCGGACGCCGGGACGCCGACGAGCACCGAACCGAGCCGGCGCGACCCGGACCCGGCCGCCTCGGGGCGCCACCCGCCGATGACCACCGACACCGTGCCGCGGTGCGGCGACTTGAGCCAGGCGGCGGACCGGACGCCGGGCAGGTAGGCCGAGTCGACCCGCTTGGAGACGACACCCTCGAGTCCCTGCTCGCGGGTCGCGTCGTGCAGCGCGACGCCGTCGGCGAAGGTCGGCGGGGTCTGCCAGCGGGCGGTCGACAGCTCCAGCCGCTCGAGCGTCGAGCGCCGGTCGCTCCACCGGCGGCCGAGCAGGTCGACGCCGTAGAGCCGCAGCAGGTCGAAGGCCATGAGGGTCACCGGCGCCTCCTCGGCGAGCCGGGCGGCCCGCCGCACGTCGGTGACGTGGAAGCGCTCGGCCATCGCGGCGAACGACGGGACCCCGCCGCGCATGGAGACGATCTCGCCGTCGAGGAGCATGTCGGCGTACTCCGAGCGCAGCCCCTGCAGCTCCGGAAAGGCGACGGTGACGTCGCGCTCGGTGCGTGAGTACAGCCGCAGCCGGCCGTCCGAGACGTCGGCCAGGACGCGCATCCCGTCCCATTTCACCTCGTGCCGCCACGTGTTCCCGGTCGGAATGGCCGACGCGGGCGTCGCGAGCATGGGGCGCATGGGTGCATTCTTGTTCCCATGCGAGCCATCTGGAAGGGCGCCGTGTCGTTCGGACTGGTCAATGTGCCGGTCCGGCTGTTCTCGGCCACGGAGAACCACGACGTGCAGTTCCGCCAGGTCCACGAGAAGGACGGTGGACGAATCCGGTACCAGCGCGTCTGCGCAATCGACGGCGAGGAAGTCCCGTATTCGGACATCGCCAAGGGATACGAGACCTCCGACGGCCAGATGGTCGTGCTCTCCGACGAGGACATGAAGAGCCTTCCCTCACGCTCGTCCAAGGAGATCTCGATCGAGAAGTTCGTCCCCTCCGAGCAGATCGACCCGCTCCTTTTCGACCGGAGCTACTACCTCGAGCCGGACAAGACCGGCCTCAAGCCCTACGTGCTGCTCCGTGACGCTCTGGAGAAGGCCGACCGGATGGCCCTCGTCACCGTCTCGATCCGCACCCGCATGACCCTCGCGGTGCTGCGGGTCCGCGAGGGCGTCATCGTCCTGCAGACGCTGCTGTGGGCCGACGAGGTGCGCAAGCCGGAGTTCGAGTCGCTGTCGGAGGACACGCACGCCACGCAGAAGGAGCTGGCCATGGCGTCCTCGCTCGTCGACTCGCTCTCGGGCGACTACGAGCCCGACGAGTTCGAGGACGACTACTCGGAGGCCGTCGAGGCGCTCGTGTCCTCCAAGATCGAGGGCGGCGAGCTCAAGGAGACGCCGCAGCGCGCCGAGGAGGAGACCGAGGTCGTCGACCTGCTCGCGGCCCTGCAGCGCAGCGTCGACCGGGCCAAGGCCTCGCGCGGCGGGGCGGGCGGTGGCGCGTCGTCCGCAGCAGGGACGGCCGACGAGGCCGACGAGGCCGAGGCCGGTGGGACGTCCGGCGGCGGGAAGGGCGCCAAGAAGGCGGCGGCGAAGAAGTCCGCCACCAAGGCGGGCGAGAAGAAGGCGTCGACCGCGAAGAAGTCCGCCGCGAAGAAGTCCTCGCGCAAGGCCAGCTGACCAGCCGGACCGCCGCGTCGGACGAGACCCATGTCACTACCCCACGGGTCGGCTCGAGTTTTCCCGAGCCGCCGCCGGCGGGAGGATGGACGCGTGCAGATCGTCACCGTCGAGGAGCTCCAGAAGCGTCTTCGTGGCCTGCCGGACAACCCGCGCATCGTCACGAGCGGCAACATGGCCATGCCGCTCGAGGCCGTGCAGGCGGTCGACGAGGCCGTGCCGGCCTACGTCCTCCACGCGCTCAACGCGCCGAAGGGGCTGCCCGAGCGGGACGGGGTCACCGTCGAGACGTGCTTCGTCGGCCCGGGCATGCGTCGCCACCCGAACCTGCGGTACGTGCCCTCGCGGCTCTCCCTCGTGCCGCTGCTCTACCGGCGGTCGCTGCCGCCCGACGTCGTCCTCGTGCACTGCGCGCCGCCGGTCGACGGGCAGGTCAGCCTCGGGGTCGAGGTCAACGTGCTGCCGGCCGCGATCGAGGCGTGTCGCGCCCGGGGTGGGCTCGTCGTCGCGGTGCTCAACCCGCGGATGCCGTACACGTTCGGCGACGCACAGGTGCCGGTCGAGCACGTCGACCTCGCCGTCGAGGTCGACGCGCAGCTGGCCGCGCACGTGCCGGTGCCGCCGGACGCCGACAGCGCGGCCATCGGACGGATGGTCGCCTCGATGGTCCCGGCCGGCGCGACGATGCAGCTCGGTATCGGTGCCGTTCCGGACGCCACTCTCGAGGCCCTCGTCGGGCGCCGGGACCTGCGCGTGTGGACCGAGATGTTCTCCGACGGCATCCTCGCCCTCGACGCGGCGGGGGCGCTCGACCGTGACCACCCGCTCGTGACCTCGTTCGTCTTCGGCTCACCCGACCTCTACGAGTGGCTCGACCGCAACCCGAGGGTCCGGATGCTGCGGACCGAGAAGACCAACGACCCCGGCCTCATCGCCCAGCAGCGTCGGATGACCTCGGTCAACACGGCCCTCGAGGTCGACCTGTTCGGGCAGGCCAACGCCTCACGCATCGACGCCCGCATCCACTCCGGGTTCGGGGGGCAGACCGACTTCATCGTCGGGGCGCTGCACTCGCCCGGCGGCCAGTCCTTCATCGCGCTCCGGTCGTGGCACCCGAGGGCGGACTGCTCGACGGTCGTGCCCCTCGTCGACGAGCCGGTGACGAGCTTCCAGCAGAGCGCGTTCGTCACCGAGCACGGCGTCGCGGCGCTGTGGGGCCGCAGCGAGCGCGAGCAGTGTCACGACATCATCGAGAACTGCGCCCATCCCCGCGTCCGCGACGACCTCTGGGAGGAGGCGCACGCGCTCGGCCTCACGTGAGCCGACCACCCCTCGGGCCGGGAGGCCCGACCACGCGGGACCGGCGACCCTAGGGTGGGCCGCATGAGCCAGACCGACGCCTCCCGTCCCGTCGCCGTCGTCACCGGGGGCACCCGCGGCATCGGCCTCGCCGTCGTCCGCGACCTCGCACCAACCCACCACGTGGTCGTGGGTGGCCGCAGCACCGAGTCGGTCGGCCGCGTCGTCGGCGAGCTGCCTTCTGCCGAGGGGCTGGTCGCCGACCTGGCCGACTGCGCACCGGGGGGCTCGCTCGACGCGGCGCTCACCGACCTCGCGGTCCGCCTGCCGCGCGTCGACGTCCTCGTCCACTCGGCGGGCATCCTGCGCAGCGGCACGGTGGCCGAGGCGCCGGTCTCGGACTGGGTGGAGTCGCTCACCGTCAACGTCGTGGCGGTCGCTGCGGTGACGCGTGCCCTGCTGCCCGCCCTGCGGACCGCTCGGGGACGCGTCGTGGCCCTCAACTCGGGCTCCGGCTTCGCGAGCTCGCGGGGCGGGGGCGCCTACGCCGCATCGAAGTTCGCGCTGCGCGCCCTGACCGACGCGTTGCGCGAGGAGGAGCGCGGCAACGGGGTGCGGGTCACGTCGGTGCACCCCGGACGCGTCGACACCGACATGCAGCACGAGCTCGTCTCCTTCGAGGGCGCCGACTACGACCCGCAGCGCTACCTCGACGTCGAGTCGGTCGTCGCCGCGGTGCGGCTCGCGCTCGAGGCGGGTCCGCGCGCCAACGTCGACAGCATCAGCGTCCGCCCCCGCGGCTTCACCGCCTGACGGTCCGGCCCGCGGGCGCCGTGCCGGCACGTCGTTCCCGCCGCGCGCCGGGTGTCAGATGCGGCTGGCACCACGCGTCGGGACGGTGGCCAGCCGGGCGAACGCGAGCGCCTCGGCGAGGTCCAGCTCACGGTCCTCGGCCGACAGCTTGCGCGTCGACACCTCGACGACGACGTCCCCGGACCAGCCGGCGTCGGCGAGCAGCTCGAGCACCTCGGAGCACGGCTGGCTCCCCCGCCCGGGAACGAGGTGCTCGTCCTTGAACGACCCCAGCCCGTCGGCGAGGTGCAGGTGTGCGAGCCGTGGGCCGAGCGCGCGGGCCATCGCGACGGCGTCCGACCCCGCGGTGGCCGTGTGCGACAGGTCGAGGGTGACGCTGTCGTAGCGCTGGTCGACGGGGTCCCAGTGCGGCAGGTAGGCCAGCACGTCGCGACGGGCCGTGCGCCACGGGTACATGTTCTCGACGGCGAGCCGGACTCCGGCCGCGGCCTCCCGCTCGGCGATCCCGTCGACGAACTCCGCCGCGTAGTCCTTCTGCCAGCGGAACGGGGGGTGGAGCACGACGACCGGCGCACCGACCTCGAGCGCGAGGTCGACCGACCGGTCGATCTTGGTCCACGGGTCCGTGCCCCAGACCCGCTGGGTCAGCAGGAGCGTCGGGGCATGGACCGAGGCGATCGGCAGGCCGTGCAGCTCGGACAACGCGCGGAGCGCACCGGGCTCGCGGGTGACCGGGTCGGTCCACACCATGACCTCGACCGAGTCGTAGCCGAGCCGGGCCGCCGTGGCGAACGCGGTGGCGGCGTTGCCGGGGTACACCGACGACGTCGACAGCCCGATGCGGATCGTCATCCGGCCATTGTCGGCATCACCCGACGAGGTGGTCGAGGCGACGGAGGATGAGCCCCTCGCGCAGCGCCCAGGGGCAGATCTCGACGCGTTCGACCTGGAGCAGGTCGAGCGCAGCCTCGGCGACGAGGGCCCCGGCGAGCAGCTGGCGTGCCCGGCCCTCGGACACGCCGGGCAGCGCGGCACGGGCGGCGACGTCCATACCGGTGAGCTTCTGGCCGATCACGTGGAGGTCGCCGCGGGTCATCGACCGCGCCACGAACGGTCCCTCGGCGCGCGGTGCGGCACCGGCGATCCGCGCCAGCGAGCGCATCGTCTTCGACGTGCCGACGACGCGGTCGGGGACCCCACCCGTGAGGAGGGGGCGCACGTTCTCGCCCAGCGTCGCGCGGATGCCGGACCGGACGCGGCGGACGACGTCGGGCTCGGGCGGGTCGCCGGGCAGCTGCTCGCGTGTCACCCGTCCGGCGCCGAGGGGGAGGCTGAGCGCGACGTCGGGCTCCTCGTCGAAACCGGCCGCCAGCTCGAGGGAGCCACCGCCGATGTCGACGACGAGGACCCGCCCGCTCGACCAGCCGAACCAGCGTCGCACCGCGAGGAACGTCATGCGAGCCTCGTCGACGCCGCTCAGCACCTCGAGGTCGATGCCGGTCTCGGCGCGCACCCGGTCGATGACGGCCTCGCCGTTCGGCGACTCACGCAGGGCCGACGTGGCGAAGGCGAACAGGTCGGTGACGCCCTGGTCGTCGGCCACCTCGAGGCACTCGTGCAGGAACGCGACGAGCCGGTCGGCGGTGCCGTCGTCGACGCGTCCCTGCGGGTCGAGGCTCTCGGACAGGCGCAGCTCGGTCTTGTGCGAGAAGGCCGGCAGCGGGTGGGCTCCGGGGTGGGCGTCGACGACGAGGAGGTGGACCGTGTTCGACCCGATGTCGACGACGCCCAGACGCATGCCCTCACCCTAACGGCGGCCGCGGTCGCGCCCCCCGGACCGCCCAGCGGGCGGGCAGCGACCGGTCACGGGGTGCGGCGGCTGAGGGTGAGCGAGCCGAGCGCGAGCGCGCCGACGATGAACGCGACGACGATGCCGAGGGACCGCAGCGCGTCCCCGGTGCCGTCGGCGCTCGAGGTGATGGCGTTCATCGCGTCGACGGCGTACGACAGCGGCAGGACGTCGGAGATCCACGACAGGAGGGTCGGCAGCTGGTCGCGAGCGACGAAGAGGCCGCAGAGCAGCGCCTGCGGCAGCACGAACGCCGGCATGAACTGGACGGCCTGGAACTCCGTGCGCGCGAAGCCGCTCGCGAGCAGACCGAGCGCGGTGCCGAGGACCGCGTCGGCGAGGGCGACGACCAGCAGCAGCCACAACGGGCCCGCGACGTCGAGGCCGCACACCCACACCGCGAAGCCCGTCGCGACCACGCCCTGGACGATGGCCAGCCCGCCGAACGCGAGTCCGTAGCCGAGCATGAAGTCACCCTTGCCCATCGGCGTCGTGAGCAGGCGTTCGAGGGTGCCCGACTGCCGCTCGCGCAGCGTGGCGATCGACGTGACGATGAACATGACGATCATCGGGAAGATCCCGAGCAGGGCCGGCCCGATGTGGTCGAAGACCGGCGTGCCGTCGAAGATCCAGGCGAGCAGGCCGAGCAGGACGCACGGCACGACGAGGATCATGGCGATGGTGCGGTGGTCGGTGCGGACCTGGCGCAGGACGCGTCCGGCGGTGGCGAGGGCGAGGCCGGGGTTCACGACGCGCTCCTCTCGCGCGCGGCCTCGGCGTCGATGAGGGCGAGGAACGCGGCGTCGGCGTCGGCAGCGCCGGTGCGGGCGAGCAGCTCGTCCGGCGTGACGTCGGCGAGGACGCGTCCCTCGCGCAGGAGGACGAGCTGGTGGCAGCGCGTCGCCTCGTCCATGACATGGCTCGAGACGATGAGGGAGTGGCCCGCCTCGGCGAGGTCGCGGAAGAGGTTCCAGAGGTCGCGCCGCAGCACGGGGTCGAGGCCGACGGTCGGCTCGTCGAGGACGAGCAGGCTGGGTCGGCCGACGAGGGCGGCCGCGAGCGAGACGCGCGACTCCTGCCCGCCGGACAGGTCGCGGACGAGCTGGTCGGCGTGGGAGGCGAGGTCGACCTCGGCGAGGGTCCGGTCCACGGCCGCCCGCAGCTCCGGACCGCGCAGCCCGACGGCCCGCCCGAAGTAGGCGACGTTCTCGCGGACGGTGAGGTCGGCGTAGACGCTCGGGGTCTGCGTGACGTACCCGACGTCGGCCCGGAGCGGGGCCGAGCCGGCGGGGTGCCCGAGGACGGTGACGGTGCCCGACTCGATGACCTGCACGCCGACGATGCACCGGATCAGCGTCGATTTTCCGGAGCCGGAGGGGCCGAGCAGCCCGACGACCCTGCCCGAGGGCACCTCGAGGTCGAGACCGGGCAGCACGAGGCGCTTGCCGCGCACGACGCGCAGGTCGCGGACGACGACCGCCGGGTCCGACGAGTTATTCATCATGCGATGAAATCTACTCCTCGGCCCCCGCGCTGTAAACGGGTTCGGCCGGTCCGACCCCGGCCGGTGCCGAGCGGCCGAACAGGTGGTGCTCGATGACGGGCCCGATGCGCTCGACGAGCTGCTCGACGCTCGCATCGGCGACCCCCGGCATGCGCAGGACGTACCGCATGACGACGAGCCCGATGATCTGCGAGGCCACGAGGCCGCCCCGCAGCTGCACGTCGGGCAGCCCGAAGGCGGCGGCGACCCGGCCGAAGATCTCGCGGCCGAGGAACTCGCGCAGCACCCGGGCGGCGTCCTCGCTCGTCATGCTCGATCGCACGAGCGCCACGAGGGCGTCGCGCCGGTCACCGGGCTCCCACACCGCCAGGAACGTCTCGATGACACGCCGGCCGACGCCGTCCGGGCCGCCGGCCAGGATGCGCTCGACGATCCGGGCCGGGTCCACGGGCACCGACAGCGTCTCGGCGAACAGGGCCGCCTTGCCGTCGAAGTAGTGGTGGACGAGGGCGGGGTCGACGCCGGCCTCGCGCGCGATGCCGCGCACGCTCGCCTTGTCGTAGCCGTGCGTCGCGAAGGACCGGCGCGCGGCGTCGACGATGGCGGCGCGGGTGTCTGCCCCGCCCGGACGCCGGCCCCTCCCCCGCGGCGTCGGTCTCGCTGTCATGCACCACACGGTAGGCCCCACCGGTTCCCTCGGCGACCACCGTGCTCGCGCTCGCCCGGGTGCCGGAGCGCACCGTCGGACCGACGCGGACGCGAACAGGGTGTTCGCCCCGGAGGAAGACGGACGTAGGGTGTGCCGGTGGCCGAAGCACCCCTTGACCTGCCTCGCGTCTGGGTGGAGTTCACCGACCCGGCGGACGCCGACCAGCGCTTCCGGTGCGACCTGACCTGGCTCACGAGCAGCTGGACCTGCATCTTCGGCTCGGGGTGCCACGGCATCTACGCCGACCGGCCCGACGACGGGTGCTGCACGCTCGGGGCACACTTCACCGAGAAGGCCGACTGGAAGCGGGTCCAGCGGGCCGTCGAGGAGCTCGGTGAGGACGAGTGGCAGTACCACTCGGTCGGCACTGCCACCGGCGACAAGGACGACTGGACCGAGAAGGAGGACGGCGCCCGCAAGACCCGGGTCGTCGACGGCGCCTGCATCTTCCTCAACCGTCCGGGGTTCCCGGCGGGCGTGGGCTGCGCGCTCCACCAGCACGCCGTGCTCACCGGCGTGCAGCCGCACACGCTCAAGCCCGACGTCTGCTGGCAGCTGCCGATCCGCCGCACCTTCCGCACCGTCGAGCTGCCCGACGAGACCAGCTACCTCGAGGTGACGATCACCGAGTACGACCGGCGTGGCTGGGGCCCGGGCGGCCACGACCTCGACTGGTACTGCTCGGGCAACCCCGAGGCGCACGTCGGCCGAGAGCCGGTCTACCGCTCCAACGAGGCCGAGCTGGTCGAGCTCATGGGCCCCATGGCGTACGCCGAGCTCGTCATCCGCGCCGAGGCGCACCTGGCCCAGGTCAAGGCGGTCCGCGCTCGTGGCGTCCGCAAGCTGCTGCCGCTGCTCGTCCACCCGGCGACGCTCGACGCGCAGGGCGAGCGGCTGCGACCGGCGCCGCGCTCGCCGGGCCGGGACGCGGGAGCCGCACGGTGAGCGAGGTCATCCCCTCCCCCAACATCTGGGACTCCCCGGACGTCTACGAGATCGAGAACCTCGGCGTCGACCGCGACCACGTCATCGAGGCGGCCATGCGCTCGGTGCTCGACTGGGCGGACCGCGACGTCGTCGACATCGGCTGCGGCACGGGTTTCCACCTGCCGATGTTCGCCGGTTCCGCGCGGACGGTCGTCGGCGTGGAACCACACCCGCCGCTGGCCGCCCTTGCGGCGCAACGGGTCTCACACCTGCCGAACGCCTCGGTCCGCGAGGAGGCAGCAGCCGCGATCGGGGTGCCCGACGGGTCCTTCGACGTCGCGCACGCCCGCTGGTCCTACTTCTTCGGCCCCGGCTGCGAGCCCGGGCTCGCCGAGCTCGACCGGGTCATGCGCCCCGGCGGTGCCGCGTTCGTCATCGACAACGACGCCACCCGCTCGACCTTCGGCACGTGGTTCCGGCGGGCGCTGCCGTCCTACGACCCGCGCGCCGTCGAGCGCTTCTGGCAGCGGCGGGGCTGGTCCCGCGAGCGCCTCGACATCCGCTGGGACTTCGACTCGCGCGAGGACTTCGAGTCCGTCGTCGGCATCGAGTTCGCGCCGGAGCACGCCGACCTCGTCCTGGCGGAGCACCCCGACGCGACCGGCGTCGACTACGCGGTCAACCTCTGGTGGCGCCGCTACTGACCTGACCTGCCCACCGCCGTCGGACCGTCGCCTCGAGCCCGCGCCGAGGCGCCGTCGTGGTCATTTCTGCCCATTCCCGCATCGCAGCGGATGGGCATCACGACCGACGCGGCACCCGGGCCGCCGTTCCTACCGTGGCTGCACGGACCACAGGAGGAACACCATGGACGACATCAGGACCACCACAGCCGCCGATCACCCCGCCACTGAGGACCTCGAGACCCTGGAGACCCACGAGACGGTCGACACCGTCGTCGTCGGCGCCGGCCAGGCCGGGCTCGCCACGGCACGGGAGCTGCTCGCCCGGGGCCGGGACTGCATCGTGCTCGAGCGCAACGCCGCCGTCGGCGACGGTTGGCGCCAGCAGTACGACTCGCTCCGGCTCTACACGCCCGCGGCGCACGACGCACTGCCCGGGCTCCGGTTCCCCGGCGACCCGCGCGTCTTCCCGGGCAAGGACGACGTCGCCGCCTACCTCGCCGCGTACGCCGCACGGTTCGACCTGCCGGTGCGACTCGGCGTGCGCGTCGAGAACGTCTGTGCCGCAGGAGATTCCCAGGGCTTCGTGGTGACGACGGACCACGGCGTCATCGCGTGCCGCAACGTCGTCGTGGCCACCGGGACGTTCGGCCGGTCGCCGCACGTGCCGGCCTTCGCCGCCGACCTGGACCCCGGCATCCTCCAGCTGCACTCGAGCCAGTACCGACGCCCGTCACAGCTGCGGGAGGGGCCGGTGCTCGTCGTGGGCGCGTCGCACTCGGGGTGCGACATCGCCTACGAGCTGGCGCAGGGACGTCCGACGACGCTCGCCGGTCGCGACTGCGGGCAGCTCGGCGTCCGGTGGGACTCCCCGGCGGTCCACGCGCTCTTCCCGCTGCTGCTCTTCGCCTGGCGGCACGTGCTGACGCGGCGGACGCCGATGGGGCGCAAGGCCATGGCCGGCATCCGACACCACGGCGGCCCGATGCTGCGCGTCAAGCGCGAGGACCTCGCGGCCCGGGGCGTCGACCGGCGCCTCGACCGCGTCACCGGCGTGACGGACGGACGCCCCACCCTGGCCGACGGCTCGGTGCTCGACGTGCCGAACATCGTCTGGGCCACCGGGTTCGAGCAGCGCTTCGACTGGCTCGACCTTCCCGCCATCGGTGACGACGGCTGGCCGCGCGAGTTCCGGGGCGTGGCGCAGGACGTGCCGGGCCTCTACTTCTGCGGCCTGTCGTTCCAGTACTCGTTCGCCTCGATGGTGCTCCCGGGTGTCGGTCGCGACGCCGCGTACGTCGCCGGGCACATCGCCCGGCACCGGGCCCCGGCGCAGCGGGCGGCGTCCGGCTCAGGGGTCGCCGGCCGGGCGGCCGACCGCGTCGCGTGAGCCGGCGACGAGCCCCTGCTCGAACGCGAAGGCAGCCGCGGCCGTGCGGCTGCCGACGCCGAGCTTGCCGAAGATGTTGGACAGGTGGCGGGCGACGGTCCGCTCGCTGAGGACCAGCTCGGTCGCGATGTCGGCGTTGCTGCACCCGGCCGCGACCAGACGCAGCACCTCGACCTCCCGCCCGGTCAACCCCGCGGGCAGGGGCCGGCGGCCGGTCAGCGCATCGACCTCCTCGACGGCGGGCCGGGCTCCCAGCCGGTCGAGCACCTCGCGCGCCCCGGCGAGGCAGCGCCGCGCGGCGTCGACGTCGCCGAGGGCGAGGAGGGCGCGGCCGGTCTCGAGGTCGGCCAGGGCGGTCTCGTACGGCAGGTCGAGCGACATCGCCGACTGCCGGGCGCGACGCAGGTACGGAAGGGCACCGGACGCGTCGCGCTGCGCCAGCTGCACGCGCCCCCACGCGAGGGCGGCCCGGACCCCCAGCGCGTCGGACCCGAACGCCGTCGCCACCTCGTCGAGCTCCTGCGCCGCGGCGCGGGCGGCGTCCACGTCACCGGCAGCCACGAGCACCTCGACCACCCCGGGCAGCAAACGGCCGCGAAGGACGCTCGACCCGGGCTCCGCCAGCAGCCGCCGTGCCGTGGCGGCCGCCGCGCTTGTGTGCCCGCGGGCCGCCGCGAGCAGCGCCAGGCCCGGCTGCGCCTCGTACCCGTGCCTGCCGGCGCGGGCGTACGCCTCGTCGGCCGCCGCGAGCTCGCCGCGCAGCCGCAGCAGGTCGCCCCGCTCGCTCGACGCCTGCCCCACCGCATCGACGGCCCCGGCCGCGAGGTAACGGGTGACCGCGGCGTCGAGCTCGTCGAGCGCCTCGTCCCACGCGCCCCGGGCCCGCATGACCTGCGCGCGGTGCAGCGCGCACTGCCCGGTGAACAGGACGAGCGCGGGACGAGCCGCGCACCAGGCGGTCAGGCGCGTCGTCCACTCCGCGACGCGGAGGAGGTCGCAGACCTCCTGGCAGCCCTCGATCGCCGTGCAGTAGACGTGCCCCACGGTGACCGGCTCCCGCGCTCCGCGCTCGGCCTCGAGCATCGACTCGTCGAGCAGGGCGATGCCGTCGCGGACCCGGCCACCGTAGATCGCCATCCGGCCCTGCGCGCACAGGCCGGTGGCCACCAGGTCGGCATCGGCGCCGGCGCGACCGGCGTCGGTCACGGCCAGGGCGCACGCGAGGGCGTCGTCGAAGCGTCCGGCCTCGAGGTGGGTGAACATCCGCGCGAACGTGACCCAGCCCCGCGCGGTGTCGGCCGGCGGCAGGTCGGTCACGAGCCGCTCGGCGCGAGCCAGCCACCCGGCGGCGGCCGAGCGGCCACCGGCCGCGCGCAGCACCATCGTCACGTGGAACGCGCACATCGCCGCGGCGGCGTCCTGCCCCGCTGACAGCCGGGCCTCGTACGCAGCCGCGTACCGCTCGGACGCCTCGTCCGCCCGGCCCAGGAGGTTGGCGGCAGCAGCGGACCGCTCGAGGTCCTCCACGGACAGACCGGCGAGGTCGAGCCCGGTCCACGTGGCGTAGGCCGCCCGCCAGTCGCCGCGTTCGAACTCGGCTCTGGCGCGGAGCAGCTCGTCGACGACGCCCATGGGCCTCACCCTCCTGCCACGAAGGGTACGCCGCGGACCCCCGCGCGTGGGCTGCGTCGCGGGCCGTCCGTCAGTCGACGAGGTCGAGGGCGATGTCGACGATCGGCGAGGAGTGGGTCAGGCCGCCGACCGAGATGAAGTCGACGCCCGTCTCGGCGTACGCGCGCGCGACCTCGAGGGTCATCCCGCCCGTCGCCTCGATCTCGACCGGCTCGCCGGCCGCGCGCAGCAGCGCGACGGTCTCGGCGAGCACCGGCACGGTCATGTTGTCGCACATGACGAACCGGGCTCCGGCGTCGTAGGCCTCCCGGGCCTCGGCCGGCGTCGTGACCTCGACCTGCACGTCGACGTCGGGGAACCGCCCCCGCACCAGGGCGTACGCCGCGGCGACCGACCCGGCCGCGAGCTTGTGGTTGTCCTTGATCATCGCGACGTCGTACAGCCCCATGCGCTTGTTCGTGCCGCCGCCGCAGCGCACCGCGTACTTCTCGAGCCAGCGCAGCCCCGGCGTCGTCTTGCGGGTGTCGAGGACCATCGTCGGCGTGCCCTCGAGCGCGTCGGCCCACCGGCGCGTGTGGGTCGCGACGCCGGACAGGCGGCTGAGCACGTTGAGGACGGTCCGCTCGGCGACGAGCACCACCTGGGTCCGGCCCGTGACGCGGGCGATGACGTCACCGCGCTCGACCCGGGCCCCGTCGTCGGCGAGCACCTCGACCGCCGGCACCGGCAGCTCGAGCCGTACGGCCACCGCCGACAGGACGAGGCCGATGACCGGGACGCCGGCCACGACCCCGGGGCCGCGGGCCACGACCTCCGCGACGCGGTCCTGGTCGGCGGGGATCGTCGCCAGGGTCGTGACGTCGAGGCCCCGCGGCCCGAGGTCCTCCTCGAGGGCCACGTCGACGACTCGGCGGGCCCACTCCTCGGGGAAGCCGCTCAGGCCGCTCGGCTGCGTCGCGATGTCGTGCCGGTCGGTCACCGGTCCTCCTCGGATCGTGAGTCGCGCTGTGCCACAAGGTGGCCGGCGGGTCGGTCGGGCACGCCCGCGTCGAGGTCGAGGCCGTCGAGGCTCGCGCGCGGCACCGGGACGACGCTCGCCTCCAGACGCCCCGCGGCGCCCCGCACGAGGTGGACGTGGTGGAGGAAGCGCTCGTCGTCGCGGGTCGGGAAGTCCTCGCGCACGTGGCCGCCCCGGGTCTCCTCGCGCAGCGCAGCCGCGTGCGTCAGGGCCCGGCCGAGATGCACGAGGTTGGTCGTCTCCCAGCTCTTGGGTCCGCCCTGCCGGTCGGTGTCGCGGGCGGACCGCTCGGACACCGCGGCCAGCGCCTGCTCGGTCGCCGCGAGCGACGCCGCCGAGCGCACCGTGCCCGCCCCGGCCGTCATGGCCCGCTGCACGTCGAGCCGGCGCTTGCCCCGGACCAGCTCCGGCGCGACGGCGTCCGGCTCCTGCGCGGGCGTCGTGGGTGGCAGCTCGCCCGCGCCGAGCCGTGCGGTGAGGTCGTCGGCGATGCGCCGGGCGAAGACGAGGCCCTCGAGCAGCGAGTTGGACGCGAGCCGGTTGGCCCCGTGCACGCCGGTGCACGAGGTCTCGCCGCACGCGTAGAGACCTTCGAGGGAGGTGCGCCCGCGCAGGTCGGTGCGCACGCCGCCGGACGCGTAGTGCTGGGCCGGCGCGACCGGCAGCAGCTGCGTCGCCGGGTCGAAGCCGAGCTCCCGGCAGCGCGCGACGATCGAGGGGAACCGCTGCTCGAGGAAGGCCGCACCGAGGTGGCGGCAGTCGAGGTAGACGTGGTCGGCGTGGGTCTCTCGCATCCGCCGGATGATGGCCCGGGCGACGACGTCACGCGGCGCGAGGTCGGCCAGCGGGTGCTGGCCCTGCATGAACCGCTCGCCCGCCGCGTCGACGAGGAAGGCTCCCTCGCCGCGGACCGCCTCGGAGATGAGCGGCTGCTGGCCGCGCGAGCCCTCACCGAGCCACAGCACGGTCGGGTGGAACTGGACGAACTCGAGGTCGGCGAGGACGGCACCGGCCCGCAGCGCGGCCGCCATGCCGTCGCCCGTCGCCACGGACGGGTTGGTCGTCGAGGAGTAGATCTGACCGAGCCCACCGGTCGCGAGGACGACGGCCCGCGCGTGCGCCGCACCGACGCCGTCGACCTGGCCCTCGCCGATGACGTGCAGCGTGACGCCGCAGACGCGCCGGTCGGCGTCGGTGAGCAGGTCGACGACGAGCGCGTGCTCGATGACCTCGATGCCGGGGTCGTCACGGACGCGGTCCAGCGCGGCGATGAGGGCGCGGCTGATCTCCCGGCCGGTGGCATCACCACCCGCGTGCAGGATGCGGTCGCGGTGGTGGCCTCCCTCGCGGGTCAGGCTCAGGCCGCCCGCCTCGCCCCGGTCGAAGTCGGCCCCGAGCGCGATGAGGTCCCAGACGGCGTCGGTGCCCTCCGTGACGAGCGTGCGCACGGCGTCGACGTCGCACAGCCCGACGCCCGCCACGAGCGTGTCGTGGATGTGCTCCGCCGGGCTGTCCTCCGGCGACATCACGGCGGCGATGCCGCCCTGCGCCCAGGCCGTCGACCCCTCGTCGAGGACGGTCTTCGTCACGAGCAGGACGCGGTCGACGCGACGCCGCAGCCGCAGGGCCGTCGTGAGGCCCGCGATGCCGCTGCCGACGACGATGACGTCGGCCGTCGCCGTCCAGCCCGGCGCAGGCGCCCGGAGCCGGCGCGGGACCGTGATGCCGCTGTCGTTCATGAGCACCTTCTCGATGGGGGCGTCTCGGTGGGACCGGTGGGGACGGTGGGGTCCCGGTGGAGGTCGTGCCCCATACCGTATGCCGCGGCGTCAGAGGTGGTGGGCGTGGTTCCGCTCCGTGACCGCGGACGTCAGGAGACCGAAGCCGTCCGGCACGTCGCCGGCGTCGTGGCCGGTCCCGACGACGCGGTTGTCGCGGTCGACGAAGACGACGTTCGGCTCGAAGGCGCGCGCCTCGGCGTCGTCCATCGCGGCGTACGCGATGACGATGACGGTGTCGCCGGGCGAGATGAGCCGCGCCGCCGCGCCGTTGATGCACACGATGCCGCTGCCGCGCTCGCCCTCGATGGCGTACGTCGTGAGGCGGTTGCCGTTGTCGACGTCGACGACGTCGACCTGTTGACCGGGCCAGAGGTCCGCGGCGTCCATGAGGTCGCGGTCGATGGTGAGCGAGCCGACGTAGTGCAGGTCGGCCTGGGTCACCGTGGCACGGTGGATCTTCGAGTGGAGCATGAATCGCTGCACGGTGGATCTGTCCTCAGGAGAAGGGGATTCGACGGGGTTTGAAGGGGATGCGATGGGCTGCGGTGGGCTCGGGCTGACGGCGCCGGGGAGCGTCAGGGGTGGGAGAAGGTCTCGCGGGCGCCGCCGCCGGGGCCGACGAGCACGGGCAGGTTGTCGATGAGACGCGTCGTGCCGACCCGGCCGGCGACCGCGAGCAGGGCCTCGCCGCGGTACCACTCGGGCACGTCCTCGAGGGTGTCCGGGTGCACGAGCACGAGGTAGTCGACGAGCGCCAGCGGCTCCCGGACGAGCACCGACCGCGCCGCGCGACGGACGGCCGAGGGCCCCTCGGTGGCGGCGTCGGCTCCGGCCCGCAGCGCCGCCGAGAGGCACAGCGCGGTCTCGCGGTCCGACGGCGTCAGGTAGGTGTTGCGGCTCGACATCGCGAGCCCGTCGGCCTCGCGGACCGTCGGCACTGACACGACGTTGACGGGGAAGTCGAGGTCGCGGACCATCCGGCGGATGAGGAGCAGCTGCTGGGCGTCCTTCTGGCCGAAGTAGGCCGACGTGCAGCGGGTCAGCTGCATCAGCTTCGCGACGACGGTGAGCATGCCGTCGAAGTGCCCCGGCCGGGCCTGACCCTCGAGGACGTCACCGAGCGGCCCGGCCGAGACGCGCACGCCCGGGTCGCCGTCGGGGTAGATGACGTCGGGCGTCGGGGCGAACACGAGGTCGACCCCGGCGTCGGTGCAGATCTGCAGGTCGGTGTCGAACGTGCGCGGGTAGCGCGAGAGGTCCTCCTTGGGCCCGAACTGCAGCGGGTTGAGGAAGATCGTCACGACGACGTGGGCGTGGGTCTCGCGCGCCCGCCGGATCAGCGTCGCGTGGCCGTCGTGCAGCGCGCCCATCGTCATGACGACGGCCACGTCGCCGTCGTCGAGGCAGGCCCGGGCCTCGCGCAGCTCGTCGCGCGTCCGGGCGACGACGGGGGTCTGGGTCACGGTCGGTCCTCCTCGCGGGCCAGCAGCTGGAGCAGCGGGTCCGCGACGTCCGCCCGGAGGCGTCCGCTGAGCAGGGCCCGCTGCGCCGTCGCGCGCGCCAGCGCCAGGTAGGTCGGCCGGATGTCGGGCGCCACCGTGCGCAGCATCGCGACGTGCCCGGCCACGGTACCGGCATCTCCGCGCGCCACCGGGCCGGTGAGGGCAGCATCACCCAGCTGGAGGGTGTTGCCCAGCGCGGCCGTCAGCAGCGGCTCGAGCACCCGGGCCGGGTCCTCGATGCCGGCCTCCCCGAGCAGCTGCATCGACTGCGCCACGAGCGTGACGAGGTGGTTGGCGCCGTGGGCCAGGGCCGTGTGGTAGGTGACCCGGTCCTCCTCGGGGACCCAGAGGGGGTCACCACCCATCTCGATGACCAGGGCCTCGCCGACCGGCCGCGCGAGGTCGACGGTCGTGACCCCGAAGCAGCAGTCCTGGAGGCGCTCGAGGTCCACCTCGGTGCCGGTGAAGGTCATCACCGGGTGCAGCGCGAGGGGGACGATGTCGCTGTCGAGGGCGGCCTCGAAGACGCCGATGCCGTGGGCGCCCGAGGTGTGCACGACGAGCTGCCCGGGCGTGAAGGTGCCCGTCGCGCCGAGGCCGGCGACGAGGTCGGCGAGCGCGTCGTCGGGCACGGCCAGCACGACGAGGTGGGCTCCCGAGACGACGTCGGGGATCGGCTTGACCGGCACGCCGGGAAGCATCCGGGCCGCCCGGTCGAGGCTCGCCTCGCTGACCGCCGAGACGCCCGTGACGTGGTGACCGGCGCGCGCGAGGGCTGCGCCGAGCACGGAACCGACGCGTCCGGCCCCGACGACGCCGACGTCGAAACGGGCGGGGCGCTCGCTGGGGCTGCTCACCCGCGCACGGTATCGCCTACAGTCGGGCGCCGTGGACGTCCTTCCCTGGCGCGAGGCGTGGCACGAGGCGCTCTACGCGCCCGGGCGCGGCTTCTACGTCGCAGCGGGCGGGCCCGCGGCCCACTTCACGACGGCGGCGCACGGCGCACCCGGCGCCGTGCTGGCGCGGGCCCTCCTCGCGCTGCCGGACCACCCGGTGCGGCTCGTCGTCGACGTGGGGGCGGGACGCGGCGAGCTGGCGAGGCACCTGCGGGCCGCGCTGGACGACGGCGCCCCCGCCGGGGCGAGGTACGCGGACGGGACCGACCGCGGCGCGTCGCCTCCGAGCGAGGCCGGCGTCCGGGTGGTGGCCGTCGACGTCGTCGACCGGCCCGAGGGCCTCGACGAGCGCATCGAGTGGGTCCGCTCCCCCGGCGGCCCCGACCTGCCGGAGGCGCTCGACGGGCTCGAGGACTGCCTCGTCGTGGCGCACGAGTGGCTCGACGTCGTTCCGTGCACCGTGGCGGAGGTCGACGGCTCGGGCCTGCTGCGCGTCGTGCTCGTCGACGCGGCGACCGGTCAGGAGCAGCTCGGCGGGCCGCTCGAGGGCGCGGACCTCGCCTGGGCCCGCGACCACTGGCCGGCGTCGGCCCCCGGCGACCGCGTCGAGGTCGGCCTCGACCGTGACCGTGCGTGGGCCGGCCTCGTCCGACGCGTCCGCTCGGGCACCCTCGTCGGGGTCGACTACGGCCACACCCGCGACGTCCGGCCGGCGCACGGCACGCTCGCCGGCTACGCGTCCGGGCACCTGACGACACCGGTGCCCGACGGGTCGTGCGACCTCACCGCCCACGTCGCCGTGGACACCCTGGACGCCGACGAGACCCCGACCCAGCGCGAGGTGCTGCGCCGGCTCGGGGTCACCGCGACGGTCCCGCCGCACGCGCTCGCGCTGCAGGACCCGCTCGGCTACCTCGCCGCCCTCGAGCGCACGAGCGCGGAGGCGCGCCTCGTCGACCCGGCGGGGTTCGGCGGGTTCCGGTGGGCGGTGAAGCGGCTGCGAGGGCCCCACGTACCCTGATCGTCATGCGTCGCGTGTCGTCCCTCCTGCTCGCCCTCGGCGTCGCGCTCTCGGTCACCGTCGGGCTGCCCGCCGTGGCATCGGCCCACGACGTCCTCGAGCGCACCAACCCCTCGGACGGCGCGGTCGTCGACACGCTGCCGGGCACAGTCGAGCTCACCTTCGCCGAGGCGCCCCTCTCGGTCGGGACGCAGGTCGTCGTCACCGGCCCGAAGGGCGACATCGCCGAGGGCGCGCCGACGATCGACGGCTCGGTCGTGCGCCAGCGGCTCGCAGCGAGCGCCCCGGGCGGCGACTACACGGTGACCTACCGCGTCACGTCCGACGACGGCCACCCGGTCAGCGGCACCTTCTCCTTCCACGCCATGGTCGGCCTCGACGGCTCGACGGCTACGGCGGGGCCGAGCGTCCATGTGCGCCAGCACGACTCGACGAACGAGGAGGCCGCCCCGTCCACCTTCGTGCCGGTGCTCCTGACCATCGTCGGCACCGCCGTCCTGCTCGCGCTCGGCGGCTTCCTGGTCGTGCGCACCCGCACCTCGAAGCGGCCCTGACGAGGCCTCAGCGGTCGTCGTCGAGCGCGTCGACCTGCGAGTCGACGCGCTCGACGACGAGGCGCTCGTAGCCGCGGAGCACGAAGGTGGGACGTCGCTGCGCCTCGACGACGCGAACCGCACCGAGGCGCCGCAGCAGCGCCCGGACGGAGATCTGCAACTCCATCCGGGCCAGCGGCGCGCCGAGGCAGAAGTGGATGCCGGCCCCGAAGGCCAGGTGCGGGTTGGGGTCGCGCCCGGCGTCGAAGCGGTCCGGGTCCGGGAAGACGGCGGGGTCGCGGTTGGCGGCGCCGAGCAGGGCGGCGACCTTCTGGCCCTCGCGGACCGTGACACCGTGCAGCTCGACGTCGGTCGTCGCGGTGCGCTCGAACAGGTGCAGCGGCGAGTCGTGCCGGAGCATCTCCTCGACGAGGCGCGCGACCGCTGCGTCGTCGTCCAGCGAGCCGAGGACCGCCTGCAGCTGTGCCTGGTCCGACAGCAGGGACGCGAGGCCGTTGCCGAACCCGTTGACGCTGGCCTCGTGGCCGGCGTTGAGCAGCAGGACGACGGTGGCGACGAGCTCGCGGCGCGAGAGCCGGTCCCCGCCGTCGCGCTCCTCGACGAGGGCGGTGAGCAGGTCGTCGCCCCGGTTCTCGACGCGCTCGGCCGCGAGCGCCTCGACGTACCCGGCGAACTCGGCACAGGCCCGCTGCGCCTCCAGCTGCGCGTCGGCGGACGGCGCCACCTCGTACATCCGGACGATGGCCTGGCTCCAGTCGCGCAAGCGCTTCCAGTCGGACGCGGGCGCGCCCAGCAGCTCGCAGATGACGCGGACGGGCAGGGGCTCGGCGTAGGTCTCGATGACGTCGACCTCGTCGCCGTCGAGGCGCGCAAGGGCCTCGGACAGCAGCTCGTCGGCGATCTGCTCCACGCGCGGCCGGAGCCGTTCGATGTGCCCGCGGTTGAAGGCGCCGGCGACGAGGCGGCGCAGCCGGGTGTGCTTGGGCGGCTCGGAGTCCAGGATCGAGTCGGCGTGCAGCCAGTCGAACACGGTCCAGGGGTCGTCCTCGGAGGTGGCCCGAGGCCGGAAGATGCGGCCGAGCCGTCGGTCCCGCAGCACGTCGTTGGCCGCGGCGTGCGTCGTCGTGAGCCACAGGCCGAGCCCCTCGTGCCAGACGATGGGCGCCACCTGCCGCATGACGGCGAGGTCGCCGTACGGGTCGGCCACGAAGGCCGCCGCGGACAGGTCGACGGCGGCCGGTGCGGTCGGCACGGCGGAACGACGTCCGGCGGGGTCGGGGACGCCGGAGGCGGTGCCGTCGGCAGCGGTGTCGGGTTCTGGCTGGCTCACGAACCCACTGTGCCCGACCCGGGTGCGCCACGGCAGCCCCGGGGTCGCGACGTGACGACCGGCGCGGCACGGCATACTCGAGCACATGCCCCCCGCGTCCGAGGTCCCCGGCACGACCGCGGCTCCGGCACGCCGCCAGGCCCTGACCGTGGGGGTCGGGGCCGGCGGCCTCGCGACCGCCGACATGGTGCTCAACATCGGCCCGCAGCACCCCGCGACCCACGGCGTCCTGCGGCTGCGCATCGTCGTCGACGGCGAGCGCATCGTCACGGCGGAGCCGGTGATCGGGTACATGCACCGGGGCGCCGAGAAGCTCTTCGAGGTGCGGGACTACCGCCAGATCATCGTGCTGGCCAACCGCCACGACTGGCTGTCGGCCTTCTCGAACGAGCTCGGGGTCGTCCTCGGGGTCGAGCACATGCTCGGCATGGAGGTCCCCGAGCGGGCCGTCTGGGCTCGCACCCTGCTCGCCGAGCTCAACCGCGTGCTCAACCACCTGATGTTCCTCGGCTCCTACCCCCTCGAGCTCGGCGCCATCACGCCGGTCTTCCACGCGTTCCGTGAGCGCGAGGAGCTCCAGGCGGTCATGGAGGAGGTGTCGGGGGGCCGGATGCACTACATGTTCAACCGCGTCGGCGGCCTCAAGGAGGACCTCCCCGCGGGGTGGCTCGGGCGCGCGGGCAAGGCGGTCGAGAACGTCCGCCGGCGGCTGCCCGCGCTCGAGCGGCTCGTCGTCGGCAACGAGATCCTCGAGGGTCGCACCCGCGGGGTCGGCGTCCTGCCGCGAGAGACCGCCCTGGCCTACGGCGTCTCGGGTCCCATCGCCCGGGCGAGCGGCGTCGACGTCGACCTGCGCCGGGACACCCCGTACCTCGCGTACGGCGAGCTCTTCGCGAAGGGCGGTCCCGGACGCGTCGTGACCCGCAGGGCGGGCGACTGCCTGGCCCGCCTCGAGGTGCTGCTCGAGCAGGTCCACGTGTCGCTCGACCTCGCCGAGGCCTGCCTCGACCGGCTCGTCGGCCTGCCGCAGGGCCCCGTGAACGTCAAGCTGCCCAAGGTGCTCAAGGTGCCCGAGGGGCAGCTGTACTGCGCCACCGAGAACCCCCTCGGTTTCAACGGCTACTACCTCGTGTCCCGCGGCGAGAAGACCCCGTGGCGGCTCAAGCTGCGGTCGGCCTCGTTCAACAACATCTCCGTGCTGAGCGAGATGCTCCCGGGCCAGCTCATCGCCGACATGGTCGCCATCCTCGGCTCGATGTTCTTCGTCGTCGGCGACGTCGACAAGTGAGGCTGCGGATGCTGCGGTCGACCTCGTGGCGCGGCGCGTCGCGGGCGACCTGGCTGCGCGCGGCCGCGGTCGCCGTCATCACGGCGTCGGTGACCCTCGCCGCCGCGTGCTCCGACGAGGACACCGTCGACACCATCCCCCCGCCGTGGCCGGCGCGCACGACGACACCCGACGGCCCGGCCGGCCCACCGCGTCAGACCGGAACGACCTCGACGACGACGCCGGTGTCCCCGACCACGACGCCGACCACGACGCCGACCACGACGCCGACCACCACGTCGACCACGACCGGCCCGCCGGTCCTGTCGACGCCCCGCTGACGCCCGCGGCGCCGGGACCCGACCCACGCCGCTGCGACGGCTCGACGACGGTCGCCGCGGGGCTCAGCCTGCGCCTTCCACCAGGGGGGTACCTCAAGGGTGTACCGCTGGTCCCCCGGCGCCTACGTCACTGCTCACTCTGAGTGAGCAGTGACGTAGCCGATCGGGGCCCAGCGGGTCCGGTCGGCGGATGGGCCGAGTGGTGCCCGTGGCCAGGGGGTGGAGGGGCGGAGGGGCCCTGCGGGTTCTCGGCTGCCACCCGTTGCGGGCGCATCGGGCGCCGTCAGGCGCCGTCGCGTCCGTTGCGGGGCTCGTCCTCGTCGTCGGTCGGGCGCAGGCGGCACCAGCGCTGCACGAGCATGCCGGCCGCCGACAGCAGGAGGGCGACCACGGCATGGGCCACGAACGGCCAGATGCGGTCGCGCTGGGACTGGACGTCGGCGTCGGGCAGCAGCACGAGGACGTTCGCGGCGTACCAGCCGACGAGGGCGGCGCCGGTGAGCGCGCCCGCCTGGCCGAGCACGAGGGTGCGGGCCGCGCGCAGCGGCGTGACGTGCGGCTGGTCGAGACCGTCGCGCACCTTGCGGACCTGCCAGCCTGCCACCACGAGGCCGCCGCCGAGGAAGAGCATCGCGACGAGGCCGAGCCAGCCGGGGTCGGGCAGGCCGTGACCGCCGCCGGCCACCGAACGAAGCACGACCCAGGCGAGCACGGTGACCACGAGCCCGGTCAGCACCAGGGCCGTGACGCGGATGCCGGCGTGCGGTCTCACTGCTGCTCCCATCCGGGGCCGGGGCGCACGCCGGAGCGGTCGAGGTCGCAGAGGAGCTCCTCGACGCGGCGGATGCCGGCCGTGCCCTCGCCGACCCGCAGGGTCGCGCGCGGGTCGGCATCGAGCCACGGCACGAGGACGAACGCCCGCTCGCGCGCGCGAGGGTGCGGCAGCGTCAGCTCCGGGTCGTCGCTGACGACCTCGTGATGACCCCCCGGGCGGCCGTACTGGATGAGGTCGAGGTCGAGCGTCCTTGCGCCCCAACGGACCTCACGCGTGCGTCCGTGCTCGGCCTCGATGCGGTGCAGCTCGGCGAGCAGGTCGGCCGGGTGCAGCAGCGAGCGCCCCACCACGACTGCGTTGAGGTACTCGGGCTGCTCGGGGCCGCCGACCGGGTCCGTGGCGACGATGTCGGAGATGCCGGTCAGCGTCAGCCCGGGCAGGGCGGTCAGGGCCACCATCGCGTCCGTCAGCGTCTGGCCGCGGTCCCCGAGGTTGGTGCCGAGCGCGACGACGACGTGCGCGGCGTTGCTGCGCTCGACGCGCACCTGGACGTCGGTGAAGGGGTGCCCCACCGGCGCCTCCGGCTTGTGCACGACGACCTCGACGACCTCGACGAGGTCGTGGCGCAGCACGTCGTCGGCGATCACCTCGGCGAGCCGCTCGATGAGGTCGAACGACGGGCCGGTGACCCGGGCCACGACGTCGCCGGCCACCTCCGCGTAGTTGACCGTGGCCACGAGCGCGTCGGTGCGTCCGGCCGGCTCGAGGTCGAGCGTCATGGTGACGTCGACGACGAAGGTCTGCCCGTCTCGCTTCTCGGCAGCGAGCACTCCGTGGTGGCCGCGGGCGGTGACACCCTGCAGCACGATGCGGTCAGGCATCAGTCGAGCTCCTCGATGAGGTCGTCACCGGCATGGTCGAGCGCCGCCTGCACGACGGCGAGGGCCCGGACGGTGGAGGCGACGTCGTGGACCCGGACGCACCACAGCCCGGCCATGGCGGCCATGACGGAGGTGGCCGTCGTCTCGAGGTCACGCTCGGCGGCCGGGCGCGGTGGGGCGTCGACATCGCGACCGAGCCGGCCGAGGAACGTCTTGCGGGAGGCACCGAGCAGCACCGGGTGCCCGAGCCCGTGGAGCACCGGCAGCGCCGCCATGAGCGCCCAGTTGTGTTCGGCGGTCTTGGCGAAGCCGAGCCCGGGGTCGAGCACGAGCCTCTCCGGCGCGATGCCCGCCCCGAGCAGGTCGTCGCGTCGGGCCGACAGCTCGTCGAGCACCTCGCCGACGACGTTGCCGTAGACCGCCCGGGACTGCATCTGCGTGCTGTGGCCGCGCCAGTGCATCGCGACGAACGGCCGGCCCATGGCGGCCACCAGCGGCACCATGTCCGGGTCGGCGAGGCCGCCGGACACGTCGTTGACGAGCGCAGCACCGGCCTCGAGCGCCGCCGCGGCCACCTCGGCGCGCATCGTGTCGACGGACACGACGGCGCCCTGCCCGCTCAGGGCCTGCACGACGGGCACGACGCGGCGCATCTCCTCCGCCATCGACGGACGCTCGGCCCCGGGGCGCGTCGACTCGCCGCCGACGTCGACGACGTCGGCGCCCGCAGCGAGGACCTCCAGGCCGTGGGCGACGGCGGCCTCCGGCTCGAACCACTCGCCGCCGTCGGAGAAGGAGTCCGGCGTGACGTTGACGACGCCCATGACGAGCGTGCGGTCGGTGACCTGCAGCAGCTCCTCGATGCCGGTGGCCGTCACTTGTTGCCCTCGAGCATGAGCGCCATGGCCTCCGCTCGAGTGGCGGGGTCACGCAGCTGGCCTCGCACGGCCGAGGTAATGGTCGAGGCGCCCGGCTTGCGGATGCCGCGCATCGACATGCACAGGTGCTCGGCCTGGATCACGACGATGACGCCGCGCACCGACAGGTGGTCGACGAGCGCGTCGGCGATCTGCGAGGTCAGCCGCTCCTGCACCTGCGGCCGCCGCGCGAACACCTCGACGAGCCGCGCGAGCTTGGACAGGCCCGTGACGCGGCCGTCCTTGTCCGGGATGTACCCGACGTGCGCGACGCCGTGGAACGGCACGAGGTGGTGCTCGCACGTGCTGTAGAGCTCGATGTCGCGGACAATGACGAGCTCCTCGTGGTCGATGGAGAACGTCGTGCTGAGGACCTCCGCGGCCGTCTTGTCGATGCCGGCGAAGATCTCGGCGTACGCCCGTGCCACGCGGGCCGGGGTGTCCCTCAGCCCTTCCCTCTCCGGGTCCTCACCGACGGCGAGCAGCAGCTCGCGGACCGCCGCCTCGGCGCGTGCGTGGTCGACCGCCACCCGTCAGCCCTTCTCGCTGGGGTTGACCGGACGGTCGTCCGGCACCTCGATGACCTCCTGGGCCGGGTGCTCCTCGGCGAGGGGGTGAGCACCGACGGACGCGGCCTCGTCGATCTTCTCCTCCAGCTCGCGGTCGGGTGCGACCGGCGGCGGCAGGTGGCCGTTCTGCCCCGAGCCGTTCTGCGCTGCCGCGATCTCGGCCGGCGTCAGGACCGGCGGCCGGTCGCCCGGCACGCGCGTCTGCGAGGACAGCCACGTCGGGCGCTCCGGCAGCCGCACGACGTTGCCGAAGACCTGAGCGAGCTCGGCCTGGTTGAGCGTCTCCTTCTCCAGCAGCTCGAGGACGAGGTGGTCGAGGATGTCGCGGTTGGTGTTGATCGCCTCGTACGCCTCGTCGTGGGCGGCCTCGATGAGCTTGCGGACCTCTTCGTCGACGACGCTCGCGACGCGCTCGGAGTAGTCGCGCTCGTGGCCCATGTCGCGGCCGAGGAAGACCTCGCCGTTGGACTGGCCGAGCTTGATGGCGCCGATGCGCTCGCTCATGCCGAACTCGGTGATCATCTTGCGGGCCATGCCGGTGGCCTTCTCGATGTCGTTGCTGGCACCGGTGGTCGGCTCGTGGAAGACGATCTCCTCGGCGACGCGTCCGCCGAGGGCGTACGAGAGCTGGTCGAGGATCTCGTTGCGCGTCGTCGAGTACTTGTCGTCGACGGGCATGACCATCGTGTAGCCGAGCGCGCGGCCGCGCGGCAGGATCGTCACCTTGGTCACCGGGTCGGTGTGGTTGAGCGCCGCCGCGACAAGGGCGTGGCCGCCCTCGTGGTAGGCCGTGATCTTGCGCTCCTTGGCCGACATGATGCGGGTGCGCTTCTGCGGGCCGGCGATGACGCGGTCGATCGCCTCGTCGAGCGCCACGTTGTCGATGACCTTCCGGTCGCTGCGCGCGGTGAGGAGCGCCGCCTCGTTGAGGACGTTGGCGAGGTCGGCACCGGTGAAGCCGGGCGTGCGGCGGGCAACGGCGAGCAGGTCGACGTCGGGGGCCATCGGCTTGCCCTGGGCGTGCACCTGGAGGATGCGGTGTCGGCCGAGCATGTCGGGCGCCTCCACCGCGATCTGCCGGTCGAAGCGTCCGGGGCGCAGCAGGGCGGGGTCGAGGATGTCGGGGCGGTTGGTCGCGGCGATGAGGATGACGTTGGTCTTGACGTCGAAGCCGTCCATCTCGACGAGCAGCTGGTTGAGGGTCTGCTCGCGCTCGTCGTGGCCACCGCCGAGGCCGGCACCACGGTGGCGTCCGACGGCGTCGATCTCGTCGACGAACACGATCGCCGGGGCGTTCGCCTTGGCCTGCTCGAAGAGGTCGCGGACGCGGCTCGCGCCGACACCGACGAACATCTCGACGAAGTCCGAGCCGGAGATCGAGTAGAAGGGTACCCCCGCCTCGCCGGCGACGGCCCGCGCGAGGAGCGTCTTGCCGGTACCGGGCTGGCCGTAGAGCAGCACGCCCTTGGGGATCTTCGCCCCGACGGCGAGGAACTTCGCCGGCTCCTGGAGGAACTCCTTGATCTCCTGGAGCTCCTCGATGGCCTCGTCGCAGCCGGCGACGTCGGCGAAGGTGACCTTCGGGGTGTCCTTGCTCGCGAGCTTGGCCCGCGACTTGCCGAACTGCATGACGCGGTTGCCGCCGCCCTGCATCTGGCCCATGAGGAACCAGAAGATCGCGAGGATGACGATGATCGGCAGGATCGAGAACAGCAGCGAGCCGAACCAGCTCTGCTGCTCGATGTAGTCGTCGACGCCGTTGGCCGGCTGCTTGGCGTCGAGGGCCTGCACGACCTGGTCGGCACGCGCGTCGACGTAGTAGGCGTAGACCGACTTGGCGTCCTTGACCGCGCCGTCGGGCGACGTGTACGGCTTGGAGAGCGTCAGCTCCATCCGCTCGTTGTTGATCAGCTTGGCCGACGTGACGTTGCCGCTCGTGATCTGCTTCATCGCCTCGGAGGTGTCGATCCGCGGCGGGCCGGACTGGGAGAACATCATCCCGAAGACGAGCGCGCTGATGAGGACCAAGATCCACAGCAGTGGGGTGCGCAGTATCCGCTTAGCGTCCATGTACGTGCGGGGCGGGCAGCCCCGGTCCTCCTGCTCGTCCGGTGGGTTCGTCCTCCGGCTCAACGTCCGGCCACCTACCAGTGTTCCGCATCGCGAGGGTGGCTGACCAACCAGCCCGCACCCGTCCCCGCCCCGGACCGTGCCGGCGGACGCCTCGCGGCCGGGAGCGTGGCGGATATTCGGTTGCCCGTCGCGTCGGGGGTTGCTGCACTGGAGGGCGCCGCCACGTCGCAGGGACGTGCGGACGGACGCCGGAGAGAGCTCGAGAGAGCTCGAGAGAGCTCGAGAGCTCGACGGAGCCCTGAGACAGCCAGAGACCCAGAGAGAAGGGAGAGCGGGATGCGCCGCAGCTTCATGTCACCCGAGCAGGTCAGCCGTACCTACGCACAGGACATGGAGCACCTTGGACACCCCACTCACCTCACCGGTGCCGTCGCGCACCACCAACCTCGGGATCCTCGCCCACGTTGACGCGGGCAAGACCAGCCTGACGGAGCGCCTGCTGCTGCACGCCGGCGTCATCGGCGAGCTCGGCAGCGTGGACGACGGCAGCACCCAGACCGACACGCTCGCCCTCGAGCGGGCCCGCGGCATCACGATCAAGGCCGCCGTCGTGTCGTTCGAGCTGGCCAGCGGTGCGCCGGGCGGACTGCTGACGGTCAACCTCGTCGACACACCGGGCCACTCGGACTTCATCGCCGAGGTCGAGCGCTCGCTCGCGGTGCTGGACGGCGCCGTGCTCGTCGTCTCCGCCGTCGAGGGCGTCCAGGCACAGACGAGGGTCCTGCACCGGGCGCTGCGGCGGCTGGGCGTCCCGACCCTCCTGTTCGTCAACAAGCTGGACCGCACCGGCGCGTGCACCGACCGGGTCCTGCGCCAGGTCGTCGAGCGTCTCGCCGTGACGCCCGTGCTCCTCGAGCGCGGCATCGACGAGGGGACGCGCTCGGCCACCGTCGTGCCGGACGGTCTCGGAATTCTCGGGCTCGCCCCGGCGGTCGGGACCACGTCGACCTCCGTGCCCGGGCGCGGACGGCCGGCACGGACGGCCGCCCGCGAACGCGTCGTCGAGGCGCTGAGCCGGGCCGACGACCAGCTGCTCGACGACTGGCTCGAACGCCCCGGTCGCGTCTCCGCCGATCGGCTGCTCGCCGAGCTCACCGACCAGACCCGGCGCGGTCTCGTGTGCCCGGTCCTGCTCGGCTCCGCGATGACCGGCGTGGGTGTCCGGGAGCTGGCGGACGCCCTGCCGTGGCTGCTACCGACGACGACCCCCGACGCGCACGGCCCGCTCGCCGGAACCGTCTTCGCCGTCCAGCGGGGGGCGGCCGGCGAGAAGGTCGCCCTCGTCAACGTCACGTCGGGCTCCGTCGCGGTGCGCGAGCGCGTGGCTCTCCACGACGGCCGGGCTCTCGAGGCCGGCGCCCCGGCGGACGCACTCGCCCCCACGGAGGTCCCCAGCGAGCGCGGCGCTCCCCCGAGGACGGGAGGTCGGGCAGCCGGACGCGCGACCGACCGGGACGCGCGGGTCACCGGGCTGGCCGTCCACGAGGCCGGCGGGGTCACGCGCGTCGACCGCGTCCCGGCGGGCCGGATCGCGAGGGTCGTGGGCTCGAACGGGCCCGCATCGGCGACCTCGTCGGTGACGTCCGGCTGGCGCGGCCGCTCGTCCACGAGTTCTCGCCGCCGACGCTCGAGACCGTCGTCGAGCCGCTCGACCCCGCCGACCGGGCGCAGCTGCAGACGGCCCTGACCCGGCTCGTCGAGCAGGACCCGCTCATCGACCTGCGCCACGACCAGGTCCGCGGCGAGACGCACGTCTCGCTCTACGGCGAGGTGCAGAAGGAGGTCATCGGCGCGACGCTGGCGACAGACCACGGCGTGGAGGTGAGGTTCCGCACCACGACGGTCATCTGCCGCGAGCGGGTCACGGGGTCCGGTTGCGCCGTCGAGCTGATCGGGGTGGCGCCGAACCCGTTCAACGCCACGGTCGGCCTGCGCGTCGACCCCGCGCCGGCGGGCAGCGGAGTGCGGTTCGCGCTCGAGGTCGAGCTCGGGTCGATGCCACCGGCGTTCTTCACGGCCGTCGAGGAGACCGTCCACGCGACGCTCGGACAGGGGCTCGACGGGTGGCCGGTCACCGACTGCGCCGTCACGATGACGCACTCGGGCTACTGGCCGCGGCAGAGCCACATGCACCAGAAGTTCGACCGGTCGATGTCGAGCACCGCGGGTGACTTCCGCAGCCTCACCCCGCTCGTCCTGATGGACGCGCTCCGCACCGCCGGGACCACCGTCGAGGAGCCGGTGCACCGGTTCGAGCTCGAGGTGCCGAGCGACGTGCTGGGTCAGGTCCTCACGATGCTCGGCCACGTGCGGACCGCGCCGCGTGAGACGGAGGTCCTCGGCGAGGTGACACGGCTGCGCGGCGAGGTCCCGGCCGAGAGCCTGCACGAGCTGCAGCACCGGGTGCCCGGCCTGACGAGCGGGCTCGGTGACCTCGTGTGCGACTTTGACGGGTACCGACCGGTCGTCGGCCCGCGCCCGTCGCGACCACGCACCGACCTCGACCCGCTCCACCGGCGCGAGTACCTCCTCCGCGTCGCCGGCAAGCTCTGACCCCGCACCGAACCCCACCCGGCGGCACCCGACCCCGCGACCGACCCCCAGCACCGAACGAGTCGTTCGGTGCCGAACGCGTCGGAGGGTGCCGAACGAGCCGGTGCACCACCGCGTTCGAGCACCGAACGACTCGTTCGGTCAGGAAGCGCGGGAAGCGGGAGGAAGCGGCCGGCCAGCCGGGGAGTTGGGGGGCTCGGGGGGGTTCAGGGCCTCAGGGGCTCAGGGGGCGGTGGCGGGCGTGGTGGCCGCTCGGAGGGCCTCGAGGACGCGGCGGTCGATGCCGTCGGGGCTCAGCCGCGACTCGTAGTTGGCGTTGCCGGCCCAGTCGGCCAGCGCGGTGGGAAGGTCGGGCGCGCCGCCGTCGCCGACGGGGTGACCGAGGCGGGCGAGCCGGTCGGCGACCTCCTCCCCGAGGATCCCGGTGAGCGGCTGCACGTCCTCCGGCTTGCCGAAGTACAGCTCCCACTCGTCGAGCAGCCGCCCGAGCTCGGCGACCGGGTCGGGGTGGTCGTCGACGCGCAGGTCGGCGAGGACGCCGCACGCGTCGTAGCCCGCCCCCGGCTCGACGGCGTAGACGGCCGCGCTCTGCCGGCCGCGCGAGTCACCACCGGCGGCGTCGCCGGCCGCGAGGGCGGCGAGCAGGCGTCGGGACAGCCCCTGGCCCGCGGAGCCGTGCCACGCCTCCTCCATGGCCGCCACGACCTCGGGCCCGGTGAGGATGTTGCCCTGAATGGCGTAGGCGGTGTCGCCGTCCTCGCGCGCGACGCCCCCGGCCCACGGGTTGCACTCCGAGCCGGTGAAGGTGGCCGCGCTCGTGGCCCCGACGACGCCCACCTGGCGTGTCTCGCGGTCGGTGTCGAGGGCGGTGGCCGCGTCGACCGCCGACGCCGCGTCCTGTCCTGCGCCGAGGAGTGAGAGCAGCTCGTCGACGTAGGCCACGCGCGCATAGGACTGGGTGGCGACGGCCCCGGTGCCGAGGCGTGCACCGGGTACGACGGCACCGACCGCGAGGAACCTGCTGGCGACGGCGACGCCGTAGGCCTCACCCTGCCGGGCGACGATCGAGAACGTCACGGCCGCCGCCTCAGGAGTAGACGTGCGGCGCCAGGGTGCCGACGCAACGCAGGTTGCGGTACTTCTCGGCGTAGTCGAGGCCGTAGCCGACGACGAACTCGTTGGGGATGTCGAAGCCGACGTACCGAACCGGGATGTCCACCTTGACGACGTCCGGCTTGCGCAGCAGCGTGCAGATCTCGACCGAGGCGGGTCGGCGCGACTCGAGGTTCGACTTGATCCACGACAGCGTCAGGCCCGAGTCGATGATGTCCTCGACGATGAGCACGTGCCGCCCGGTGATGTCGGTGTCGAGGTCCTTCAGGATGCGCACGACGCCCGAGGACTTGGTGCCCGAGCCGTACGACGACACGGCCATCCAGTCCATCGGCGCCGTGCCGGGCAGGGCACGCATGAGGTCGGCCATGACGACGACCGCGCCCTTGAGGACGCCGACGAGCAGGAAGTCCTTGCCCTCGTAGTCCTTCCAGATCTCCTCTGCGAGCTCGGCGAGACGGGCCTGGATCTGCTCCTCGGTGAAGAGGACCTTGGCCAGGTCGTCGCCCATGTGCTCGTGGTCCACGGGGGCTCCTTCGCGTTGTGCGGTGGGACGCGCACGGACGTGCGGACCCATTCAAGCGCAGCGGGCCGCGCGGGTCAGCGCCCGCCCCGGGCGCCGACGTGCGAGGCCCGGCGACCACAGTCCTCGCGGCCCGGCCCGCAAGGCAGCCCGTCGGGCTCAGCCTGCCGCGGCTCGGCCCGCCGGGTCGAGGACGGTGAAGCGGATGGCCCCCCGCTCGCGCGCCACGGCGATGCCGCCGGGGACGTGCAGCGGGCCCTGACCGTGCCACGAGGTGAGCAGCGCGTCGAGCGACTCGACGTGCGCGGCGGTGACGTCGGCGAGCGGTGCCCCGGCCTCGGCGGCGAGCAGCCGCCACACGCGCGTGCGCAGGGCCCGCGGCAGCGCGGCGAGCGCCTCGAGGTCGACGCCGCCGCCCGGGACCTCCGGCAGCCCGGCCCGCGCCTGGCGGGCCAGCGTCTCGAGGTAGTCGGCGTCCTCGCGCAGCAGGTCCGCGCTGCGGGCCAGGGCCGCGCCGAAACCCGGTCCGAGGTCGGCCTCGAGGGTGGCGAGCAGGCGCCGGGCCCGGACCCGCCGGAAGCTGTCGTCGGCGTTCTGGGGGTCCTCCCACGGCTCGATGCCGTAGGCCGCGCAGGCGGCGAGCGTCGTGGCCCGCGGCAGCGCCAGCAGGGGCCGCACGAAGCGTCCGCGTCGAGCCGGCATCCCGCTCAACGAGCGCGCGCCCGACCCGCGGGACAGACCCAGGAGCACCTGCTCGGCCTGGTCGTCGCGGGTGTGGCCGATGAGCACGACCTCGGCGCCGAGCCGGCTCGCGACCTGCTCGAACGCGGCGTACCGGGCGGTGCGGGCGTCGGCCTCGAGTCCTGACCCGGAGGGCTGGACATCGACCCGGACGACCTCGACCGGGTCCAGGCCCATGCCACGGCACACGTCCGCCGCGTGGTCGGCGACCCGGTCGGAGCCCTCCTGGAGCCCGTGGTCGACGACGACGGCGCCGGCGCGCATCCCGACCCGCGGCGCCTCGAAGGCGAGGGCGCCGGCGAGGGCGACGGAGTCCGGACCACCCGAACAGGCGACGAGGACGAGGGCCCCCGGCGGCAGGTCGAGCAGGTGCTCGCGGACCGCGAGGCGCGTGACGGCGACGGCGGGATCGGGACCGGGCATCTCGGCGGGAGCCTCCATGCCTCAGCCGTGGACCCGGCGCACCCAGGCGCCCGGCTCGACGATCTCGGCCGCCCGGGGCAACGCCTCGGGCGAGGACCACACGGCGTTGAAACCGTCGCGGCCCACCTGGTCGCTGACCGCCCGCACGAAGACGGCACCGTCGCGGTACTGGCGCATCTTGGCCTCGAGGCCGAGCAGGCGCCGCAGGATCCGGTCGATGCCGACCGACGCCGACCGGCGCTGGTCGAACTTGCGGCGGATCTCGGCGACGCTCGGGATGACCTTCGGCCCGACGTCGTCCATGACGACGTCGGCGTGGCCCTCGAGCAGCGACATGACGGCGGTCAGCTCGGCGATGCGGGCCCGCTGCTCGGGCGTCGCGAGGATCTGGGCGATGCCCTCTCCGGAGGTGAACACCTCCGGCAGGTTGCGGGCCAGCTGCTCGAGCCGCCGGTTGAGGTCCTCGGGTGTCGGGGCGAGGTCGACGGCGAGGGCCTGCGACTCGCGCACCAGGTGGTCGCGCAGCCACGGCACCGCGGTGAACTGCACCCGGTGCGTCTCCTCGTGCATCGCGACCCAGCGGCGGAAGTCGGTGGGGTCGACGTCGAGGCGGCGCTCGGTGGCGACGATGTTGGGAGCGACGAGGAGCAGCCGTGGAGTGCCGCCCGGCGCGAGGTCGTACTGACCGAGCACCTTGGTGGCGAGGAATGCGAGCAGGCCGCCCATCTCGGCGCCGGTGACCTTGCCGCCGATCGCGGTGGCTGCGGCGCTCGGGACCTTCTTGCGGGCCACGAGCTTGTCGACGACCGGGTCGAGCATGGCGCGGAAGGAGTCGACGTTGGCCTCGATCCAGCCGATGCGGTCGACGACGAGGGGCGCGGGCGCGTCGTGCGGAGCGACGAGACCGCTCGTCGTGGCCACCGGCTCGACGGCTGCCGTGGCAGCGGCCCGGAGGTCGGCGACCACGGCCGCGGCCTCCGCGGAGGTCACCTGGGGCCCGGCGGCGACGACGGTGCGCCCGGCGCGCTTGGCGAACTCGTAGTCGACGTACTGCGCGCTGACCCCGTTCGGGCCGCTCCGGCCCCTGGGGCCACCGTGAGGGCCGTTCGTCCCCCCGTCGGTGACGGTCGTGTCGGTCATCGCGGCCCTTTCGGTTCGTGACGGCTCTCGTGACGGTCTGGGTCACCGGCCCGGTTGGGGCCGCGCGAGTCCGGCCGTCGGTCCTCGACTCGCGCCCGCAGGAGTCACCGGTCCGTCAGCGACAGCCGCACCCGGCGACGGTCGCCACCAGACGGTCCAACGCCGCTCGCGCGTCGTTGGTTCCCGCTCCGGCGACCATACCCACGAACACGAGGAGTCGGCCGTCGTCGTCGACGACCGAACCGGCGAGCGCGTTGGCACCCGTCAGCGTGCCGGTCTTGGCCCGCGCGCGGCCCGCGGCCTCGTGGTCGGCGCCGGTGAAGCGTCCCTCCAGCGTGCCGGTGAGACCCCCGATGGGCATCCCGTCGAGGGCCCGGCGCAGCACCGGGTGGCGACCGTCGTACCCGAGGACGAGCACGTCGGCGAGCAGGTCGGCGCGCACCCGGTTCTCGCGGCTGAGCCCCGACGCGTCCGCCAGGGTCACCCCCGTCGTGTCGAGGCCGAGCGCGCCGACCTGCGACACGACCCAGGCGCCGACCTCGGGGAACGACGTGCCGGCGCCGGTCCGGAAGGCGGCCTGGCGGGCGAGGATCTCGGTGAGCGCGTTGTCGCTGTCGGTGAGGGCCAGGGCCAGCTGGTCGCGCACCGGAGCGGACTCGATCCGGCCCAGGACGGTACCGGGCGCGTAGCCGCCGGAGGCCGCCGAGCCCGTCGCGTCCGTGGGGCGGGTCGCGTCCGCCCCGCCCGTCGCGTCGGCGGTGCCGGTCGCGCCGCCCGTGGACCCCGCCGACCCGGTCGTGCCGTCGAGCGACGGCGACGGCGCGGGCGCCGGGACGATCGCGGTGTTGTCGGTGCGGCCCCGCCGGACGAGCGCCTCGGGACGCTTCTCGACGGTGACCGCGATGCCGTCGGCCCCGAGGAGGTCGGCGAGCCGGTCGCGCACCGAGGCGACCGGGTCGGCGAGCGCCGGGTGCCCGGGCCGGGCCCGCTGGGTGCTGAGGCCGAGCATCGACACCGGGCCGGTGAGGGCGAGGCGCCGGAAGTCGCCGCCCCACGTCGTCGCGAGGAGCGGGCCGTCGGCGTAGGACTCGTCGACGGACAGGCGCACCGCCGTGACGCCGCGCGCCTCCAGGGCCCGGGCCACTTCGTCGGCGAGGTCGCGCAGGCCGGCGCGCCCGGCGACGGCGTCCGGGTCGCCCTTGCCGGGGTTGATGAGCGAGTCGCCGCCCGCGACGAGCACGATCTCGTCGGCGGCGGCGCCGGCGCGCACGACGGTCGACAGCGTCTCGTCGGCGTGGAAGACCTGCCCGATGGCGGCGGCGGACAGCAGCTTGGTCGTGGAGGCGGGGATGCGCAGGGCGGCGCCGTCCTGGTCGAGGAGCACCCGTCCGCTCTGTCCGTCGCGCACGACGAGCGCCGCGTCGCGCAGCGCCGGAAGCGCGCGAACCTGCGCAAGGGCCGCCTCGACACCCGCTGCCGACGGTGCGGCGGTCTCGCCGGCGAGGGAGGGCAACGGGGGCGGGACCGACGTCGACAGCGTGGGCTGGGGGACGACGGGCAGGGTGCGGGTACCGGGAGTCTCGGTCGGCGGCGGGGGCGGCACGGGCGCGGTCGTGAGGATGCCGGGTGCGGCGCCGGCGACGTCGAGCACCGCGTAGCCGAGGACGATGGCGACGGCCGAGCAGATCGCGGCCATCGTGTAGGTCATCCCGCGGATCACGCCCATCCCTTCTCGTGCCTCGTCCCGAGTGCCCGTCTCGCGCGGGTCACCGGTTTCGCGCGCGGGCCGCTGTTGCTGCCAGACTGTCGCGGAAGATTCTGTCAGCCGCCGGCTCCCACGCCGGCACCGCGGCTCCCGCGCCAGCCGGTGCGGTCCGGCCGCCCACCACCGTGTGAAGGGGAAGACGTGGAGTTCGACGTCACCATCGAGATCCCGCGCGGACAGCGCAACAAGTACGAGATCGACCATGAGACGGGCCGCGTCCGCCTCGACCGCTACCTCTTCACGCCCATGGCCTACCCGGCCGACTACGGCTACATCGAGGACTCGCTCGGCGAGGACGGCGACCCGCTCGACGCCCTCGTGCTGCTGCCCGAGCCGCTGTTCCCCGGCGTCGTCGTCGAGGCCCGCCCGATCGGCATCTTCCACATGACCGACGAGGCCGGCGGCGACGACAAGGTGCTCTGCGTGCCGGTCGACCCCCGCAACGCCCACCTCCAGGACATCGAGGACGTCAACGAGTTCACGCTCAAGGAGATCCAGCACTTCTTCGAGCGCTACAAGGACCTCGAGCCGGGCAAGCACGTCGAGGCCTCGGACTGGGGCAACCGCGCGGACGCCGAGAAGATCATCACGGAGGCCCTGGAGCGCGCCAAGGAGCAGGGCGTCTCGACGGCCCGCTGGGCCATGCCGCAGGGCCACTGAGCCGCAGGCTCGACGCCACTGAGCCGCAGGCTCGACCCGCGGCCACCGCGCGACCCCCGGTCACCTCGCTGGAGGGACCGGGGGTCGGCCATGTCGGGCGCCTCGAGCCGCCGAGGCCGGGGGTCCGTCAGGCGGTCTCGGCGCGGTCGGCTACCGCGACGGCCACCGTCTCGCGCGACGGCTCCGGAGCCCGACGCGTCCGCAGCAGGACAGCGGCGACGAGCAGCGCGACGAGCGTGAAGGCCGCCGAGGTGAAGAACGCGGGCTCGACCCCGGGGACGAAGCGTCCGGGGACGGCCTGCGAGGCGTAGACACTGACGATGGCCGCGAGGCCGACGGCCCCGCCGAGCTGCTGCGCGGTCTGCAGCAGACCCGAGACGGTGCCGGCCTGGGCGCGGTCGACACCGCCGAGGACGACGACGGTCACCGGCATGAAGACCAGGGCCGCCGAGACGCCGTTGAGCACGAGGGCGCCGAGCAGGTGCGCGGCGTACGTGCTCGACTCCGAGATCCCGCTCAGCCACACGAAGCTGGCCGTCAGGCCGATGGTGCCGACGAGCATGAGCGGCCTCGGACCGACCCTGGCCACGAGCCGGGCGCTGACCCGCGACGTCGCGAAGATCGCGAGGCTCAGGGGCAGGAACGCCGCACCCGTCGCCACCGGGCTGAAGCCGAGGACGAGCTGCAGGTACTGCGTCACGAGGAAGAACGTCGAGAACTGCGCGCCCACGACGAGAGCCATGAGCACGAGCGCCCCGGCCCGCGAGCGCGAACGGACGAGCCCGAGCGGGAGCAGCGGGTTCGCGACGCGTCGCTCGGTCCGGACGAAGAGGGCGAGCAGCGCGAGCCCGAGGGCGAAGGAGCCGAGCGTCAGCGGCGAGGACCAGCCGTGGTCCGGGGCGCTGATGAACCCGTTGACGACGGCCACCGAGCCGAGCGTGGCGGTGACGGCACCGACGACGTCGAAGCGGCCCCGGACCCGCGGGGTCTCGGTGACGAACCGGCGGGCCAGGACGAGGACGACGGCGCCGATCGGCACGTTGACGAACAGGGTCCAGTGCCAGCTGACGAAGTCGGTGAGGACGCCGCCGAGCAGCAGGCCGATCGACGCCCCCGCCGACGACACGGCGGTGAACAGGGCCAGGCCGCGGTTGCGGGCGGCCTCGTCCGGGGCGCTCGTCGTGACGAGGGCGAGGACGCCGGGGGCGGCGAAGGCGGCGCCGACGCCCTGCAGCGTCCGCGCGGCGATGAGCCAGCCCGGCGTCGTGGCCAGGCCCCCGAGGAGGCTCGCCACGGTGAAGACCGCCAGGCCGATCTCGAAGGTGCGCAGGCGCCCGAGGACGTCGCCGAGGCGTCCACCGAGCAGGAGCAGGCCGCCGAAGGCGAGCGTGTACGCGTTGAGCACCCACGACAGGCCCGCCGGCGTGAAGCCCAGGTCGGTCGCGATGTGCGGAAGCGCGACGTTGACGACGGTGGCGTCGAGCACGAGCATCAGCTGCGCGACGAGCACGATGCCGATGCCGATGGAGGCACGCCGGGCCGCCGTGCCCGCTGCTGGGGCGGCGGGTGTCGTGGGTGTCGTGGGTGTCGTGGTCGGGGGTGTGGTGTTGGTGACGGTCGACATCAGGACCTCAGGCTTCGTCGGGGTGGGAGGACGGGTGGGAGGACGGGTGGGAGGACGGGTGGGAGGACGGGTGGGAGGACGGGTGGGAGGACGGGTGGGAGGACGGGTGGCGCTCGACGCTGAGCGGGTCGCGGCGCAGCGGCGTGAAGGCCGTGGCGCGGGTACGGACGCTGCCCTCCCTGCCCTCGCTGCGCGTCACGAGAGGGGCTCGGTGCGTCGTCGCGAGGTGGGACTGGTGCAGGCGCAGGGCCTGGCGGGTGGGTCGGATCGTGGTCGTCATGCGGCCGGACTCCTCTGGGACGTCAGTCGGCGCTACTATTAGCGGAGAACCACTCCGGTTCTGCTCGACCCACAATACGGAGACAGTCTCCGTTTTCGCAAGGGGGTTTTCCCGTGACGCCTGCCGACACCGGTCAGGCGACGCTCGCTCCGTCGCCGGGCTCCATTGGGGCCCAGCCCGATCCGGACACGACGACCACGCCCGAGACCCGCGCGAAACCCGTCCGCCCGAAGCGCGCCGACGCCCGTCGCAACTACGACAAGATCCTCGCGACGGCCCGCATCGTCTTCACCGAGCGCGGGACCGACTGCTCCCTCGACGAGATCGCCAAGCGTGCCGGCGTCGGTCCGGGCACGCTCTACCGCCATTTCCCCAACCGGGACGCGCTCGTCGACGCCCTCATGCAGGACTGGACCGACCGCGTCGCCGCGGATGCGGACCGCGCGATCGCCACGGGTGCCCCTGCCCACGAGATGCTGCTCGGCTGGTTCGAGCACTTCATCGACCACATCACGTTGCATCGAGGCGCCGCGAGCAAGATCTGTGCCGCCATGGACGACCCCCGGTCGCCGATGTACCGCAAGTGCCGCGTCATGGGCGAGGCCAACGGACGCGTCGTCGACTTCCTGCGCGAGCGCGGCGAGCTGCGCGACGGCGTTGACGCCGCGAACGTCATGCGGCTCGTGAGCGGGGTCGCGAGCGTCGCCGACACGAGCCACGCCGACCTCGACGTCCGCCCGATGCTCGAGGTCATCGTCGACGGGATCGTTCGCGACTGACCGGTGATTGCAGGGTCATGGGCCTCGACCTGCGCATCTTCACCGAGCCCCGCTCGTCACGTCGGCCACCTTCCGGCTGCCGGTGCCGCGCACCTGCAGGTCCTCGACCTCGCGGACCTCGACCACCTGTCCGAGGTCGCAGCCACGGTCGTCTCACAGCTGTCCCGAGGGCACCCGATCCATCGTCGGCCGGTGTCACCACCGCGGCTTGATTTGCATAGGTTATCTATGTAACTTGGTCCGGGTGACCGAACCGACCTCGCTGGGCAACGACCTGCTGCGCTCGGCCGCTCGGCTCTCGCGCTGGGCCAGCCGGCACGCGTCGTTCGACGTGCCCTTCGCGCAGGCCCGCCTGCTCGCGCTCCTCGACGAGCTCGGACCCTCGCGGGTCAGCGCCCTCGCCGCCGCCGACCACAGCAGCCAGCCGACGATCACGAGCCAGCTGCAGCGCCTCGAGGCGTCGGGGTGGGTGCACCGCACCCCCGACCCCGGCGACGCCCGAGCCACGGTCGTCTCCCTCAGCGAGGAGGGCCGTGGGGCCCTCGAGAGCGTGCGCCGCGCCAGGCTGGCCGTCCTGTCCCCTGCCCTCGACCAGCTCGACGGCCCCGCCCTGGACCGCGTCCGCGTCGCCATCGACGTCATGGACGAGCTGCTGGCCGCCGCTGCGGCCGCCACCGACACCCACCCCACCCGAGAGGACGGATGACCACCGCCATGTGGCGCCAACCCAAGACCGTCTGGTCGATCGCCTTCGCCTGCGTGATCTCCTTCATGGGCATCGGCCTCGTCGACCCCATCCTCAAGCCCATCGCCGACGAGCTCGGCGCCGGGCCCTCGCAGGTCTCGCTCCTGTTCACCAGCTACCTCGCCGTCATGGGCGTCGCCATGCTCGGCACCGGCTGGGTCAGCAGCCGGGTAGGCGCCAAGCGGACGCTGCTGCTCGGCCTCGCGCTCATCATCGTCGGCTCGGCCCTCGCCGGCAGCCAGGACACCGTCGGTGGCATCGTCGCCTTCCGCGCGCTGTGGGGGCTCGGCAACGCGCTGTTCATCGCCACCGCGCTCGCGACGATCGTCAACGCGGCATCGGGTTCGGTCAAGCAGGCGATCATCCTCTACGAGGCCGCCCTCGGCGTCGGCATCGCCACGGGCCCGCTGCTCGGCGGCTGGCTCGGGGGCATCTCGTGGCGTTGGCCGTTCTACGGCGTCGCGATCCTCATGGCGGTGGCCTTCCTCGCCACCGTCACGACGCTGCCGGCGACACCAGCAGCGGGACGCCCCACGTCGATCACCGCGCCGCTGCGGGCCCTCGGCCACCGCGGCCTGCTGACCGTCGGTCTCACCGCGCTCCTCTACAACTTCGGCTTCTTCACGCTGCTCGCCTTCACGCCGTTCCCGCTCGCGATGGGCGCCCACGAGATCGGCTTCATCTTCTTCGGCTGGGGCCTGCTGCTCGCCATCACGTCGGTCTTCGTCGCGCCGATGATCCAGCGACGCTTCGGCACCATGACGGGAATCGTCGGCGCGCTGCTCGGCTTCGCCGTGATCCTCGCTGTCATGGCGGTGGCGACGAGCAACCGGACCGTCCTGGTCGTCGGTGTCGTCCTCGCCGGCGCCTTCCTCGGCGTGAACAACACGCTCATCACGGAGACCGTCATGAAGGTGGCCCCGGTCGAGCGCGGCGTCGCCTCGGCGGCGTACAGCTTCGTGCGTTTCAGCGGCGGCGCCGTCGCCCCGTGGCTGGCCGGCACCCTCGGCGAGCGGTCGATCCACCTGCCGTTCTGGGTCGGCTCGGTGGCCGTGGTCCTCGCCGTCCTCGTGCTGTCGACGGCCCGCCGGATCATCGGCACCCTCGACGAGGCGCCCGGCCACGGCGCCGAGCCGGTGACGTCCCAGACGGAGGCACAGGCCCTCACCATCGGTGACGCCTGAGCGACCCGTGGCGGCGGGGACCGCTACCGGGCCGCCGCGAGACTGGCGGCGCCGGACTCGAGGAGACTCGTCTCCCTGGTGCCGAACCGGACGCCGCGGCGCTCCTTGCCGAGTGCCGTGAGCACGATGACCGCGACGAACACCGGCACGATCGTCACGGCGAGGGCGAACGGGTACCCGTGCGAGGTCGCGAGCGCCTCCTGGATCGGCAGGTTGAAGGCCGCGAGGCAGTTGCCGAGCTGGTAGGTGACGCCCGGGTAGAACCCGCGGATCTCGTCCGGCGACAGCTCGGTCAGGTGCGCCGGGATGACGCCCCAGGCGCCCTGGACCATCACCTGCATGAGGAACGAGCCGAGCGCGAGCATGCCGGCCGTGTGCGAGTACGCGAAGAGCGGGACGATCGGCAGGCCGAGCACGGCGCACACGATGATGACGACCTTGCGCCCGTACCGCTCGGACAGCGTCCCGGCGACGACGCCACCCGCGATGGCGCCGACGTTGTAGATGACGGCGATCCACGACGCGGTGCTCTTCGCGAGCGCCGCGCCGCCCTCGTCGGTCGCCTTGAGGAAGGTCGGGTAGACGTCCTGCGTGCCGTGGCTCATCCAGTTGAACGCCGTCATGAGCAGCACGAGGAAGACGAACCGACGCCAGATGGCCCGGTTCGCGAGCAGCTCGCGCACCGACGTGCTCGTCTGCCGGATGCGCTCGTCGGCACCGCGCCACACCTCCGACTCCACGACGCGCGAGCGGATGATGAAGGTGATCGCGGCCGGGATGATGGACAGCGCGAACATCCAGCGCCACGACAGGCCGAGCCACGTGTTGACGACGAGGAAGGCGAGCGAGGCGAGCAGGTACCCCATCGAGTAGCCGCCCTGGAGGATGCCCGAGAAGAACCCCCGGCGGTCGGTCGGCAGCTTCTCCATGGCGAGCGCCGCACCCAGTCCCCACTCACCGCCCATGCCGATGCCGTACAGCATCCGCAGCACCATGAGGACGCCGAAGTTCGGCGCGAAGGCGCACACGAACCCCACGACGCTGTAGAAGGCGACGCACGTCATGAGCGGGACGCGGCGGCCGCGTCGGTCGGCCCAGAAGCCGAAGACGAACGCGCCGACGGGACGCATGACGAGGGTCATCGTGGTGATGAAGGCCATCTCGGGCAGGGACTTGTGGAAGTCCTTCGCGATGTCGGCGTAGATGAGGACGACGAGGAAGTAGTCGAAGGCGTCCATCGCCCACCCGAGGTAGGCGGCGACGAACGAGTTGCGCTGGTCCGACGTGAGTCGCGTGCGGGTCGGTGCGTGGGCAGCCATCTGGTCCTCCCTGTGGTCGCGGGACGGCGGGGTCTCCGTCGTGCCGTCTTCGACCACATACCTGGCGTCTGGGAAAACCCTGAGCGTCGTCGTACGGCGCGCTCGCGGTCCTCAGCGCAGGAGGTCGGCCAGCCCGGTGTCGCCCCGGCGTCGGGGTCCGCCGCGCACGTCGTAGGAGTCGAGGAGCAGCTCGGCCAGCTCGGCCCGGTCGAGGCGGTCGAGCCGGGCCCACATCGTGACGCGGAACCGGAACGTGTCGACGCGCACGAAGGTGTCGCGTCGGGCCGCCAGGGCAGGCTCGGTGTCCATCTCGCCGGTCCACACCTGGACCAGCTCGCGACCCGCGTCGTCCCGACGCAGCCGGGCGAACGGGTGGCGGCCGGCGTACCAGGCGGGTTCGCCCTCGCGGGTCCGGATGGGCTCGGCGCCGGGCAGCCGTCCGGCCAGCTCGTCCACGTCGGACCACGTCGCCATCACAGCCTCCTTCCGGCGGCAGGTCAGTGGAAGGTGACCGACCGACCGGCGCGCATCGCGGCGTACGCCTCGGGGTCGGACTCGAGCGCCGCGCGGCGGGCCCGGTGCCGGTAGCGCAGCACCTGGACGACACCGAGCGCCCACACGGGGTACTGGACCGCCATGGCGGCGCGGAAGGCGTCGAGGTCCCACGTCGAGGGGCCGGCCGGTGCCACGCGGTCGAGGACGACGCCGACGAGCGCGACCGCGGTCAGGGTGGCGACGAAACCGCCGGTGTTGACGATGCCGGACGCGCTGCCGAGGCGGGTCGGCGGGTTGAAGGTGCGCGCGAGGTCGAAGCCGATCATCGACCCCGGCCCGCCGACGGCGATGACCACGACGAGGAGCACGAGGAGCCAGAGCGGCGCGGGACCGGGCCAGAGCAGGACGGCGGTCCAGGCCGCCACGGCGCCGCCGACGATCCACAGGACGAGGGTGCTGCGCGAGAACGGGTACCGCATCGTCAGCGAGCCGACGAGTGGGCTGGTGGTCATGGTCGTGGCGACCATGACCATGAGCAGCGTGCTGGCGGTCCCGGGCGAGAGCCCTTCTCCGGCAACGAGGAACGGGAAGCCCCACAGCATCGTGAACATGTTCGCCGCGAACTGCGCGGTGAAGTGCGACCACAGGCCGAGGCGGGTGCCGGGGACGAGCCAGGCCTCACGCAGCGCCCTGGCCAGGGCGCGCATCCGCAGGTCCTCGCGGTGGTGGTCGGCGTACGGCGAGTCGCGCACGAGCACGACGAGGGCGATGCCGGTCAGGACGCCGATGGACGCCGCGACGGTGTACGAGGGCGTCCACCCGAAGCGGTCGAGGGCGGCCGCGAGCGGCCCGGCGGCGGCGAGCGCACCCAGCTGGCCGAACAGGCCCGTCAGCTGGGTGACCATCGGCGTGCGCCGCGAGGAGAACCACACGGCGACGAGGCGCAGCACCGAGATGAAGACCATGGCGTCGCCCATGCCGAGCAGCACCCGGCACGCGAGCGCGGCCGGGAAGGAGTGGACGAAGGCGAAGCCGAGCTGGGCGCCCGTGAGCATCGTCAGCCCGACGGCGAGGAGCCGCTTCGAGCCGAACCGGTCGAGCAGCGCCCCGACCGGCAGCTGCATCGCCGCGTAGACGAGCACCTGCAGGATCGTGAAAGTCGACAGCTGCGAGCTGCTGACGCCGAACCGGTGCGCGGCCTCGAGGCCGGCCACACCGAGCGAGGTCCGGTGGAAGACGGCGAGGACGTAGACCGCGATGGCAGCCGCCCACACCGCCCAGGCGCGACGCCCGTCGAGCGGGAACCGGAGACCGGAGGGGGGCGTGCCGCTCATGCCGTCAGCTGGCTCCCGTCATCGGGATCGACGCCGCCGGCGCCTTGGGGACGCAGTCGACGATCGCCTTGGCGACCGTCTTGCTCATGTCCGGCTGGAAGACGCTCGGGATGATGTAGTTCGGGTTGAGCTGCTCGTCGGTGACGACCGAGGCGATGGCGTCTGCGGCCTTGATGAGCATCTCGGTGGTGACGTCGGTGGCGCGCGCGTCGAGCAGGCCCCGGAAGACGCCGGGGAAGGCGAGGACGTTGTTGATCTGGTTCGGGTAGTCGCTGCGGCCCGAGGCCACGACCGTGGCGCGCTGCGTCGCCTCGTGGATGTCGACCTCGGGGTCGGGGTTGGCGAGCGCGAACACGATGCGCTTGTCGGCCATCTCGTCGATCCACTCGGGGTGCAGGATGCGCGGCGCGCTCACGCCGATGAAGACGTCGGCGCCCTGCAGGCCGTCGCGGAGCGTGCCGGTGAGGCCGCGCGGGTTGGTCTTCTCGGCGAGCTCGCGCCACGCCGGCGTCAGCGACTCGTCGGCCTTGTTGAGCAGGCCCGGCCGGTCGCTCACGGTCACGTCGGTGGCCCCGGCGGCGAGGAGCAGCTGGACGATGGCCGAGCCGGCGGCGCCACCACCCGAGACGAGGATGCGGGCGTCGGGCAGCTTCTTGTCGATGATGCGAAGCGCGTTCTTGAGGGCCGCGAGCACGACGATGGCCGTGCCGTGCTGGTCGTCGTGGAAGACGGGGATCGCGAGCCGCTCGCGCAGCTTGGCCTCGATCTCGAAGCAGCGCGGCGCGGCGATGTCCTCGAGGTTGATGCCGCCGAAGCCGGGTGCGATGAGCTCGACGGTGCGCACGATCTCGTCGACGTCGGTCGTGTCGATGCAGATGGGCCACGCGTCGATGTCGGCGAAGCGCTTGAACAGCGCGGCCTTGCCCTCCATGACCGGCAGCGCGGCCATCGGGCCGATGTTGCCGAGGCCCAGCACCGCTGACCCGTCGGTGACGACGGCGACCGAGTTGCCCTTGATCGTCAGCTTGGGCACGTCCTCGGGGTGGTCGGCGAGCGCCTGGCTGACGCGGCCGACGCCGGGGGTGTAGGCCATCGCGAGGTCCTGGCGGTTGCGCAGGTTCACCTTGGACTCGACGGAGATCTTGCCCCCGAGGTGGAGCAGGAAGACGCGGTCGGAGACCTTGTGCACCCGCACACCCTCGAGCGTCTCGACGGCGGCGACGATCTCGGTCGAGTGCTCGGCGTTGCTCGCGGAGCACGTGAGGTCGATGACGAGCCGGTCCGGGTGCGAGTCGACGATGTCGAGGGCGGTGGTGATGCCGCCGCTCTCGGCCACCTTGACCGCCAGCGTGCCGATGACGGCCGGGTCGGTGCCGGTGTGGATTCGCATGGTGATCGAGTAGGAGGCGGTGGTGGCGCGGGCACGTTGGATCGACTCAGTCACCGGCCAATCGTCCCACGATCCGAGAAGCCGCTTCACCACCGTCCGAGGACCGGCCAGTAACGGGGGTCCCCGGGCGGCGTCCGGCCACCCTCGCCCGCGCCCGTACACTGGAGGCTGCTCAGGGACTCCGCGCGGCCTGATGGGCGGGTAGGTCGCGCACCCGCTGCGCGCTACCCGCGCGCCCACCACCGGAGTCGCCCTGTGTCACCCATCGAGTCGTACCGACGCCTGTTCGGCCTCACCGGCGCCACGTACATCGTCGTCGCCTTCCTCGCCCGGCTGCCGCTGGCCATGGCCCAGCTCGGCACCCTCCTGCTCGTCGCCGGGGCCACCGGCAGCTACGGTGCGGGCGGCTTCTGCGCCGGAGCGCTCGCCGTCGCCAACGCCGTCGGTGCGCCGTTCTGGGGTGCCCGCGCCGACCGCCTCGGGCAGCGTCGGGTCGTCGCCACACAGTCGCTCGCCGGTGCGGCCGCGGTGGGTGCCGTCCTCGTCGTCGTCGAGACCGGGCTGCCTTGGGGCGTGGCCGCCTTCGTCAGCGGCGTCGCGGGCCTGCTTCTGCCGCAGGTCGGTCCGCTCGCACGGGTCCGCTGGCGGCCGATCACGGCGTCGGCCGGCGGGCACCAGCCGCGTCTGGTCGACGCCGCGTTCTCCTACGAGGGAGCCGCCGACGAGGCGTCGTTCGTCCTCGGTCCGGCCATCGTCGGTCTCGGTGTCTCGGTCGCGAGCCCGACGGCCGCCCTGGCCTTCGCCGCGGTCGCCCTGGCCGTGTTCGGCACGTGGTTCGCCCTGCACGAGACCGCGGTGGTCACCCACCGCACGACCGCCCGCGCCGACGCGGCGGGCGGCTGCCTGCTGACTCCGGCCCTCGTCGTCCTCGGTGTCGCACAGCTGCTCATCGGGTCGGTGTTCGGCTCGGTGCAGACCGGCACGTCGGTGCTGGCGACGGCTGCCGGGTCGCCCGGGCTCACCGGCTACCTCCACGCGCTGCTCGGCGTCGGCAGCGTCGTCGCCGGGCTGGCCGTGGCGATGCTCCCACCGCGCGTCGGCCTGCCCCGACGGCTGCGCTGGTTCGCCGGCGGCCTCCTCGCGCTGTCGGTGCCACTGCTCGCGGTCGGCTCGCTCGCCGGGCTCGCGCCGGTGCTCGTCGTCCTCGGGTTCACGGTCGCGCCGTACATGATCACGACCTTCACCCTCGCCGAGCGCGTCGCACCAGCCTCGCGCACAGGTGCCGCGATGACCGCGCTGGCTGCGGCCACGGGGCTCGGGTACGCCATCGGTGCGGCCGTGGCCGGCCGCCTCGCCGACTGGGGCGGCCACACCCCGGCCTACGCCGTCACCGTCGTCGCCGGCGGCCTCGCGGTGCTGCTCGCCTGGGGTGCCCACCGAGTCCTGACGCGTGCCCTGACGCCGGCCTGACCCCTGGCCCGGCGAGGTCAGCCCCGGTCGATGCGCAGGCGCATCGCCGGCCACGCCGTCGGGGCGAAGCCCAGCTCGGTGTAGAGACCGGCGCCCTCCCCTGTCGCGAAGAGCTCGACGACGCAGGCCTCGGTGTCGTCTCGGAGCCACGCGAGCACGCCTTCCACGCACGCGCGGGCGAGTCCGCGGCGCCGCGCGTCGGGGTGCGTCGCGACGTTGTTGACCAGTCCCCACACACCGTTCGGGTTGACCGGCGACGGGGCCTCGAGGCGCAGCCCGCCCATGGCGCCGGCCCCGACCCGCCCGGCCGCGTCGACGGCCACGACGACGCAGCAGCGCGGCCCCTCGATCTCGGCCTCGAACCACTCGCGGGCCGCGGCACGCCACCCGGGGTCACCGACACCGGGCACGCCCATGGCCGAGAACATGAGGGCTCGCAGGTCAAGGACCGACTCGATGTCGCCGCGACCGGCCCGACGCGTCGTCCAGCCGTCGGCCCGCCCGCTCACGAGGCCCCCGCCGCGAAGGCCGGGGCAAGGGGCACCGCGACCGCCCCGTGCGCGTCGGCGACGGCGTCCGCGAGCCGACGCGCGACGTCGGCGAGCTCGGGCAGCGCCACACCCTCGGCTGCGGTTCGCAGCAGGCGCAGGCTCCGGTCGGGCATCCGCGGCATCGGCTTGGCGGGGTTGGGCGTCCGGCGGCGGCCCTCGACGACCTCGGCGACGCACCACGACCCGGCGAGCCACGCCCACGCCTCCCGCGCGAGGGCGAGGTCGACGTCGAAGGCAGGCGTCGCGACGCCGGGCCAGGCCGTCGCCGCGACGCCGCGCCACCGGTCGAGCGCGGCCTCCGCGGCGGACGCGTCGAGGGACCACGCGCACCAGCACGTCGGCCACGGGACGTGCAGGTAGGCGACGTCCCACGCGACGGGCCGCCAGATCGCGAACTCGAAGTCGAGCAGGCGCACGCCGGCGTCGTCGAGGAGGTTGTTGTCGGGGCACATGTCGGCCGCCGACAGGCTGGCGGCGTCGACGCGAAAGCGTGACGGCACCTCGCGCAGCACCTCCCACGCGTCGTCGGGCACCTCGACGCCCAGCGCCCGCGCGAGCCCCGGCCACGCCCGGGCGGCCCCCGCGAGGTGGGCGGGGAGGTAGTCGACGACCACGGCGTCACCCGCCCGTGCTCGCACACCGTCGACGAAGGCGTCCCTCAGGCCGCGGCCGGCGACGTGGAGACGGGCGAGCCCCTCGGCCCAGTCGGCGAGCGAGGCCGCGGCCGCGTGGGCGTCGGACCCGAGCAGGTGCGAGGCCAGGTGCGGCGCGTCGCCGAGGTCGGACAGCACGACGACCCGCGGGTCACCACACTCGGCCAGCAGCCGCGGCGCCGGCGCCCCCGGCACGGTGGTCAGCGCCGCGAGCGCGGCGGCCTCTCGGGCATACGGTGCCTCCACCTGGTCGGTGAGGTAGCGCTTGACGACGACCCGACGACCGGACGCCTCACGGGCCCGGACCACGAGGGTGCGGCGGCTGCCCGGGAAGATGTCGCCGTCGGCCGCGAGAGCGGCCCCGAGCAGGCGACCGGCCACCTCGAGCGTCTCGGCGACGAGGTCGGGGGTCGGATCGGTCACCGGGACACCGTGCCGGGGTCGGCAGCGTCGGCGGAGTCGCGGACCCAGGCGGCCAGGCCGCGCTCGCCCGCCCGCATCATCAAGGCGTGGTTGAGCCGCAGCACCGGGGCCGCCACCGGCGCGAGCCGATCGAGCCCGCGCGTGGTGACCGTCGCCTCCTGCGAGTACGAGGCGCGGGTGAGCGGTACGGGGCGCGGCGCCACCGCCGTGCGGTCAGGGCCGACAGGAGTCCCCGGCTCGAGGCGGAACTGGCTCCACCCCTCGAGGTCCCCGTCGATGCGCACGCGCAGCAGCCCGGCGTCGGCGTCCTCGACCTCGCGGGTCAGGACGAGGTCGAGCGTGTAGGGCAGGAGGCTGCGCACGTAGGCATGGCCGCTGTCGGCGTCGATGCGCGCCACGGCTCGGACCTGGGGCCACCAGCGCGGGTAGGCGTCGACGTCGGCGAGTGCCGCGAACGTCGTCGCGGCGTCGGCCGGCACGTGCCACGTGTGGTGGAAGCGGAACGGGCGCACGGGTCCAGCCTCGCACGCGATGGTGTGGCGTCGGGGACGCACCAGGCCCTGACCGGCTGCTGCGTCCCCGACGACGTCCCGCCCCTCGGGGAGCGGCCCGTCGCCCGCCCCCTCGGCGGGCTGACGTGCCACCCTCTCCCCGGTCCCGTCGACCGGGGGTGGGGCTTCGGACGTTCCCTCCACGACCGTCCGACGATCTCGAGCTGGACGCCGTCCGGGGCGTGGTCTCGTAGGGCCTCGGCGATGCGGCGGTTCACCGAGCCGGAGCGCAGGCTCCCGACGAGGACGGCGACTCGGGTGCGGGGCGTGGCAGCGTTGGTCATGACACACCAAACGGACCCCGGTCCGGTTCTATTCCGCTCGTCCTGGTCGACGTGACCCTGCGCGCGGCCTGCACCCGCGCCGCTGACCGGCAGACGTGAGGCCCGTTCGTTACGTCACTGCTCAGTCGGAGTGAGCACTGACGTAGCGAGTGGGCCCACAGTCGGGCTCGGCGTCGGGTTCGGCGTCGGGCACGGCGTCCGCTCGGCTCGGGGCCGGGCTCGGGGTCGGGCTCGGCGTCGCTCGACGGCCGGGCGCGGCAGTCGGCTCGGGGATGCGGAAAACCGGCGGACGCCGCCCGCCGCTCCGCCTACGATCGGCGGGTGCCGGCCACCCGCCCGCCTCTCGACGCCGGACGCCCGACCGGGCGGCCCGTCGAGCTCGGGCTGCGCCCAGAGCGGCCCGAGCGGGCCGACGCCGCGCGCAACCGCGAGGCCCTCCTCGACGCCGCCACGCGCCTCGTGGAGTCGTGCGGTGTCGACGCCGTGACGATGGACGCCGTCGCGGCGGCCGCCCACGTCGGCAAGGGCACGGTCTTCCGCCGTTTCGGCAGCCGGGCCGGGCTCATGGCGGCGCTGCTCGACCACAGCGAGACGACCTGGCAGCAGCGCGTCATCTCCGGGCCCCCGCCGCTCGGGCCCGGCGCCCCGCCGTTGACGCGGCTGCTCGCCTTCGGCGAGTCGCGCCTCGACCGCAACCTCCTCCACGGCGACCTCGTCGTCGCCGCGGTCGGGCGGTACGGCCGGTCGCTGCCGGCCGCGGCCTTCTACACCGCGCACGTCCGCGTGCTCCTCGCATCGGCCGGCGTCGAAGGCGACCTGCCCGTGCTCGCCACCGCGCTGCTCGCCCCGCTCGAGGTGCCGATCCTGCGCCAGCAGCTCGACCTCGGCGTCGACCGCGACCGCATCCTGGCGGGATGGAGCGACCTGGCTCGGCGCGTCGTGCGCGGTTGACCCACGCCGCGGTGCTAGACCGACAGCGTGGAGATGCCGCGTTCGACCCTCGAGGGCCTCGAGGGGCCGGGTCCGGCGCGGACCAGCGCGTGGTCGCGCCGAGGTGCGGTGGCGGCGCTGCTCGTCGTCGTCCTCCTCGGCGCCGCCGGTCTGCTCGGCGACACGACGCAGACGACCCGGGTGTCGGGCGACGGCATCGACCTGACCCTGACGTGGGCGACCTCCTCGCGGGCCGGCATGGACGTGCCCTGGGAGGTCAGCGTGCACCGGGCCGGCGGGTTCACCGGCGACATCACCCTCGCCGTCACGGGGAGCTACTTCGACATCTACGAGACCCAGGGCTGGCGCCCCGACCCCTCCGACTCGACGCGCGAGGGCGACACGCTGTACCTGACCTTCAGCAAACCACCCGGCGACACCCTCGTCGCGGCCTACGACGCCTACATCCAGCCCTCGAGCCAGGTCGGCCGCTCGGGGCACCTCGCCGTCCTCGACCGGGGCCGCGAGGCGGTGTCGTTGGACTTCCGCACCATCCTGCTGCCCTGACCGGCGCCGTCCGCCCGCCCACCGCCCGCCCACCCGACACGCGCCGAGAGGAGCCACCGTGGAGATCGTCGCCCGCGCGCTCGTCGTCTTCGTCTTCCTCTGGCTGGTCACGCGGTCGGTCGGCCGGTCGACGCTCGGTGAGCTCAGCACCTTCGAGCTCGTCCTCTACGTCACCATGGGCGACCTCGTGCAGCAGGGCGTGACGCAGCAGGACTACTCCGTCACGGGTGCGATCCTCGCGGTCAGCACCTTCGCGCTGCTCACGGTCGGCCTGTCGTGGACCCAGTGGCGCTTCCCCCGGGTCCGCCCCCTCGTGACCGGGCGCCCCGTGCTCGTCTTCGCCGACGGCTCCCCCGTGGAGGACGCGATGCGCCGCCAGCGCCTGTCCCTTCCCGACCTGCTCGTGGCGGCCCGCGAGCAGGGCATCCGCTCGACCGCCGACATCGAGTACGCCGTGCTCGAGGCCGACGGCCGCCTGTCGTTCTTCACCCGCGACCCGTCGCAGTCCGGCGCCCCGGACAAGCCGCCGCAGGCCTGACCGAGCGGGGTCACTCCGTCCACAGGAGACGTGCAGCGAGCGTCCAGCGCACCGGTCCATCGTCTAGGGCCATGGCCACTCGCCGACCGGTCGACCCGGGATCACCCCGCGCGGCCCGCGTTCTCACCGGCACCTACGCCCTCGCCACCGTCGTGGCTCTGCTGCTCGTCCTGTCCCATCCGCACCGCCCCGGCCCGACCCCGACGGAGGTGGTCTTCGGCCTGCTCAACGTGCCGGTCGCGCCCAGCGTCCTGTCCGTCGTCGTGCTGGCGATCGTGACCCGCGCGCTCCTCGGTCGCAAGCGGATCGGGCTGCTGCTCGTCGCCGCGTTCCAGGCGCTCGGGGTGCTCATCGGGCTCGTCGCCGTGCTGCCGCCCGCGCGCCGCCCGTACCTGTGGATGTGGCAGACCCGGGGCGACCTCGGCCGGTTCGTCGACGCCGCCGGCATGGTCGTCGCGCTCGCCGCGGGGTGGTGGCTGTGGCGGCTCCGCGGCCAGTTCACCGGGCGCCTCCAGCGCGGGTCGGGCTGGCTCGCGGCGGTCGCCCTCGTGGCGGGGTCCGTCACGACCCTCGGCGTCGCGTGGGGGCTGCTCGGCGCGGTGGGCGTGCCCCGGTCGCAGGCCGAGGCGCTCGTCGGCACGGTGTTCGCGGTGCTCGGCGGGGTCTCGCCGCGGCCGGGCGGTTTCGTCCCCCCTGGGTCGTCGACAGCGTCGCCCTCTGCGCCGGCGCGACGATCGTCGTGGCCGTCACCCTCTTCCTCGCCTCGGCCCGGCCGCTCAACCGCTGGTCGCCCGAGCGTGAGGTCTCGCTGCGGCGCCTCCTCGCCCGCCACGGCGGCCACGACTCGCTCGGCTACTTCGCCACCCGGCGGGACAAGGCATCGGTCTTCGACGCACAGGGCCGCGCGGCCGTGACGTACGCCGTCGCCGCGGGTGTGTCCCTCGCCTCGGCCGACCCGGTCGGCCCGCGCGAGGCCTGGCTGCCCGCCATCGACGCGTGGCGTGCCGAGGCCCGCGAGTACGGCTGGCTGCCGGCGGTCCTCGCGGCGAGCGAGGAGGGTGCCCGAGCCTATGCGTCGCGGGGGATGCGGGTCGTCGCCCTCGGCGACGAGGCGGTCCTCGAGCCACGTCGCGTCGACGTCGACGGCGCCCGACTGACACGCGCGCGGCAGGCGGCCGCCCGGGCCCGTCGCGCCGGCGTGACGGTCCGCATCCGGCGCCAGGCCGACCTCGCCCCGGACGAGCTGGACCGCACCGCGGCGTCGGCGCGGCAGTGGCGCTCCGGCGACACCGAGCGCGGCTTCTCGATGGCCCTGGGCCGCACCGGCGACCCCGCCGACGGCCGCGTCGTGCACGTCCAGGCGGCGGACGCCGACGGCACGCCGGTAGGTCTGCTGACCTTCGTGCCGTGGGGCCGCGCCGGCATCTCCCTCGACCTCATGCGCCGCTCGCCTGACGCCCCGAACGGCACGACCGAGCTCATGGTCACCGAGCTGCTCACGCGCGCCGACGAGCTCGGCATCGCGAGGGTCTCGCTCAACTTCTGCATGTTCCGCGGTGTCTTCGCCGGCTCCGCCCGCCTCGGGTCGAGCACGCTGACCCGCCTCAACGCGTCGGTGCTCGGGCTGTTCGACCGGTTCTGGCAGCTCGAGCGGCTCTACCGCGCCACCGACAAGTACGACCCCGAGTGGACCCCACGCTTCCTCTGCTACGACGACGGCCTCTCCCTTCCCCAGGTCGTCATCGCCGCGGCCGCGCTCGAGGGCTTCGTGCCCTGGCCGGCCCGGCACCGCTCGACGAGCGGGTTGCTCGATGCCGAGCACCTCGCCGAGGTGGCCGTGCTCGAGGCGGCGGGGCCGGCCCTGGACCCCACCCGGCTCGGGCCCCGGCGCAGCGAGGAGTCGCGGCACCGCCTCGCGACGCTCGACCGGCTCCGGGCGGCGGGCGAGGACCCCTACCCTGTCGGGGGCGGCCCGGTCACCCCACTCGCCCTCGTCCCCGGTGTGCGCTGCGGCTCGTGGACGGACGGCGAACCCGTCCAGGTCGTGGCCCGCGTCCGTGAGCTGCGCGACCACGGCGCCGTCGTCTTCGTCACCCTCGAGGACGCCGGGGCGCGCGTGCAGGCCCTCCTCGAGACGTCCCGGACCGGGCGGCGCTCCCTCGGCCGGTTCACGGCCGCCGTCGACACCGGGGACCTCGTGCGCCTGGCCGGTCGGACGGGGCGCTCCCGCACCGGCACGCCGAGCCTGCTCGTGAACGACTGGCGCCTGGAGGCCAAGGCGCTGCACCCGGTGCCGTGGCGCGGCCTCGACGACCCCGAGGCTCGCGTGCGACGTCGGTCGACCGACCTGCTCGTGCACCCCGCCCAGGTCGAGCTGCTGCGGCGCCGCTCGACCGTGGTGGCGACGCTGCGCCGGACCCTGGCCGAGCGCGGCTTCCTCGAGGTCGAGACGCCGATGCTGCACGTGACGCACGGCGGCGCCTCCGCTCGCCCCTTCCGGACCCACATCAACGCCTACGGCATCGACCTGGCCCTGCGCATCGCTCCCGAGCTGCACCTCAAGCGGCTCCTCGTCGGTGGCCTCGGCCCGGTGTTCGAGCTGGGCCGCAGCTTTCGCAACGAGGGAGCCGACGCCACCCACAACCCGGAGTTCACCTCGCTCGAGGTGTACGAGCCGCACGCCGACTACGTGGACATGCGCCTCCTGGCGGAGAACCTCGTGCGCGAGGCCGCCGTCGCCGTGCACGGCCGACCCGTCATCCCCCTGCCGCCGCCGGGGCGGGTCCGCGACGGCCTCGACGGCGTCGAGCTCGTCGAGATCGGTGCGTCCTTCCCCGTCGTGCCCGTGCTCGATGCGGTGAGCCGTGCCGTGGGCCTGCCCGTCGGCCCCGACACCGACCTGGACGTGCTCCTCGACCTCGCCGCCCGGCACGGCATCACCGTCCCCGACGACGCCGGGTGGGGCCACGTCGTCGAGGAGCTCTACGGCCGGCTCGTCGAGCCCGTCACGGTCCTGCCGACCTTCTACACCGACTTCCCCGTCGAGACCTCGCCGCTGGTGCACCCCCACCGCACCGAGCGCGGGCTCGTCGAGCGGTGGGACCTCGTCGTCGCGGGCATGGAGGTGGGCACCGCGTACAGCGAGCTGACCGACCCCGTCGAGCAGCGCCGACGCCTCACCGAGCAGTCGCTCAAGGCCGCCGCGGGCGACCCGGAGGCCATGGAGGTCGACGAGGACTTCCTCCACGCCCTCGAGCTCGGCATGCCGCCCACGGGCGGTCTCGGCATCGGCGTCGACCGGCTCGTCATGCTCCTGACGAACACCCCGATCCGCTCGGTCCTCACCTTCCCCTTCGTGCGCCCCGAGCCGGGGGGCCGGCGGAGCACGGAGAAGAGGGAGAGCCTGACGTGGAGCTGACCGACCCCGGCGTCATCGTCGTCCTCGTCCTCGTGGCCCTCACCCTGTTCGCCCTCGTCGTCGTCGGCTGGCCCCGCTGGGGCGGACGCGTCGCGCACGGAGCCGTCCGCGGCGTCCAGGTGGTGCTGCTCAACGTCGTCGTCGTCGCCCTGGCCGGTGCCGCCCTCAACGACCAGTACCTCTTCTACTCCAGCTGGTCCGACCTGCTCGGGTCCCGCTCGACCGAGGTGCAGCTGCACCACGGCGGCGGCGCCCGGGAGGTGGTCGAGGCGAAGGTCGTCGGGCCGGGGCTCGCCCGGGCCACGGGGCCCACGAGCTACCGTCTGCCGCAACCGGGTTCGCGGCTGCAGACCTATGTGGTCACCGACCCGCGGACCGGCATGTCCGGACAGGTGCTCGTGTACCTGCCGGCCGGCTACGACCCCGCCTCGAGCCGCACGTACCCGGTCATCGAGGGCCTCCACGGGTTCCCCGGCAGCCCCCAGTCGTTCTCCCGGCTGGACTTCCTCACCACCGCCGACGCCCTCGTCGCGCAGCACCGGCTCGCGCCCTCGCTCGTCGTCATCCCGCGCATCGACACCCCCGCCAGCCTCGACACCGAGTGCGTCAACGGCGCGCGTGGACTGCCGCAGACCGACACGTGGCTGGCCCGCGACCTGCCCGCCTGGGTCGTCACCCACCTGCACGCGCGTCGCGACCGCACGTCCTGGGCCGTCATGGGCTACTCGTACGGCGGCTGGTGCGCCGCGTCGCTGTCGATGCGTCACCCGGACGTCTTCGGGGCCGCCATCGTCCTGCAGGGCTACTTCCGCCCGGACTTCTCGGCGAGCTACGACCCGCTGACGCCGCGCGGCACCGAGGCCTACGACCTCGTCCGCCTCGCCCGCACGAGCCCACCGCCGGTCGCCCTCTGGGTGCTGACCTCGCGCCAGGACCCGCTGTCCTACCCGTCGACGTCGAAGTTCCTCAGCGTCGCCAAACCGCCGCTCGACGTGGCGGCCACCGTCCTGGCCTCGGGCGGGCACCGCGACACCGTGTGGGAGCCGTACGTCGGTCGGGCCATGGCCTGGCTCGGCCAGACCCTGCCGGGGTTCCGTGGCTGACCCCGTAGGGCACCGTCCCGCGGCGAGGCGAAGCGGGCACAGGACCGCGCACGGTCGGCCGCACCGGCACCTCGGCGTCCGGGCCCACCACGTCGCCATCGGCCTCGTCGTCGCGGCGTGCGCCGTGGCGCTCGTCGCCGTGGCCCTCGCGGCCGGCGTCGGCCCCGGCACGCTCGAGGACGCCGTCGGTGGTGCCGGCCGTCCCGCAGGCGTCCCCACCGGCGCCGACCCGTCCGCGCCGCCGACCTCCGGTGCGACGTCGACCTCGCCCGCCCCCCTCGTCGTCGTCGCGCTCGGCGACTCGGTGCCGTCGGCGACGACGTGCGGCTGCGCGGGCTACGTCGAGCAGCTCGGCGCCCGGCTCGGGTCCGCCACGGGCCGGACTCCGGTGATCCACAACGACGCCGTCGGCGGGTGGACCACCGAGGACGTCGAGCACGACCTCGACTCCGCGTCGACCCACCGCGACATCGTCGGCGCCGACCTCGTCGTCGTCGAGGTGGGCGCCAACGACTTCGACCTCGACCGCGTGGACGACCCGACCTGCCTGCCGGCGGCGACGTCGCCGTGCTGGACCGACACGCTCCACGGGCTGCACGACGGCCTGACGCGGATCGTCGACGGCGTCAAGGCCGCCGACCCGAACCCGGACCTCCGCGTCGCGGTCGTCGGCTACTGGAACGTGACCGTCGACGGTGCCGTCGGGCGCGCGCAGGGCGGCGCCTTCGTCCTCGGCAGCGACGCCCTGACGAAGGTCGTCAACAGCACCGTCCAGCAGGTGGCCACCGCGACGGGCGCCGTCTACGTGGACGCCTACACGCCCCTCAAGGGCGAGGCCGGCGACCGCGACCCGACGAGCGACCTGCTCGACGACGGTGACCACCCCAACGCCAGTGGCCACACCCTGCTCATGGCGGCGGTCTACGACGCCCTCGAGGACGCCGGCGCCGTCGGCCGCTGGGCCTCGGGCTGAGGCCGGTCTAGGGTCGGGACCGGGGCCGGATCCCGGTCACCGGCACCGTCCGCACCCGATCGAAGGAGCACCGCATGAGCCTCGACCGCCCGGTCGCACCGAACCCGTACGAGCTGCTGCCGGCCGTCGCGTCGTTCACCGTGACGAGCACCGACGTCACCGACGGCGAGCCGCTGGCCGACGCGCAGGTGGCGTCCGGCGGCAACACCTCCCCGCAGCTGTCGTGGAGCGGGGCACCCGAGGGCACGCAGAGCTACGTCGTCACCTGCTTCGACCCGGACGCCCCCACGCCGTCGGGCTACTGGCACTGGGTCCTCGTCGACCTCCCGGCCGACGTCACGTCGCTCGACACCGGCGCTGCCTCGGGCCCGCTGCCGGGCGGCGCGTTCCACGTGCGCAACGACGCCGGCCAGGCCACCTTCATGGGTGCGGCACCGCCCCAGGGCGACCAGCCGCACCGCTACTTCTTCGTCGTTCACGCCGTGTCCGAGCCGACGCTCGGCGTCGACGACTCGGCGACGCCCGCAGTCGTCTCGTTCAACCTCGCGTTCAAGACGCTGGGCCGCGCGATCCTCCACGGCACCTACCAGTACTGACCGACGCGCCACGCCGGTCGTCGCGGTGGCCGGTCGCGCCTCGTCCCGGGTCTCGTCTCAGTCCGGGGTCGCGCCTCAGGCCGGGGCGTCGGGGCGGGACGAGCGCCGCGTCGCCACCGCGTCACTGGTCAACCGCGCGATGCACGACCGGTTCGTCACGAACGGGACGAGCTCGACGTCGGCATCGGCCTCACCCACGGCGGCGAGCGTGCCCCGCACCAGCCCGCGGTGGATGCCGCAGACGACCTCGGAGTGGTTGCGGGCCATGGCCATGAACGGGCAGTCGTGCAGGGTGAGCTCGACCGTCCGGCCGTGGTCGCTCGTGCGCAGGTCCGGCTCGTACCCCCATTCGTCGAGCAGGTCGACCGCGAGGCCGACCTTGCCGAGCCAGGCACCCGGGGTCGTCGCCACCGGCAGCGGCCGGTCGTCGGTGGCGGTGCGTTCGGCGACCCACCGCGCACCGGCCTCCTCGGGGCCGATCGGCACGCCGTCCTGGGACTGCGCCCATGCCGAGGTCAGCAGCTCGGTGAAGGACGCGAGGGCCTCGTGCCCCGTCAGGCCCGGCGCGGGCGGCTCGGCGAGCGCGTAGAGCTTGCGCGGCCGGCCGACGCCGGCACGGCGCAGGACGGACACGAGCACCCCCGCGTCGAGGAGCCGTTCGAGGTGGAACCGCGCCGTGGTGACGTGGATGCCGAGAGCGTCGCCGACCTCGGCGGCGGTGAGCACGGACACCGTCTCGCGCGGGTCGGCCGGGGGTCGGGACAGCAGCTCGAGGACGGCGCGCCGGGTCTCGACCCGGCCGGGGTCGCCCACCGGGGAAGGTGCAGCGACAGGGTCAGCGACGGGTGCAGGGACGGGTGCAGGGACGGGTGCAGGGACGGGTGCAGGGACGGGTGCAGGGACGGGGATCGCCATCGGACTCCTTCTTCGGCCGATTTGGAGGATATCGAGGAGTCGTGGCCGCGTCCGACGAATGTCCGAGAACGCGTCGCACACGCCCGGATTTCCCCCCGCCACAGCATGGACGCCGCTACGGTGAGGCCCAAGGGCCTCCCTCCCGGCCGGCGACGGCGCCTGGGTTTTGCAGGAGGCCGTCGCTCCGTTTTGGAGGATTCATGCAGCTCGCATCCCACCCCGCTCCCCGACGCGAGGTCGCCCCGGCGCACCGGCCGGTGCTCCGACACCGACGAGAGGCGCGGTCGTGAACGCGGCTCGACCCACGCCGGAGCTCGACGGCCCGGTGTCCGCGGCCCTGCTGAGGGCGGGCCGGTTCTTCACGAGGTGGGACGAGTCCGCTGACGGGCGGGCCGTGTTCCGCGAGGGGGGTCGCGCCGGCGACGTCTTCTACCGCGACCGGTGGAGCCACGACAAGGTCGTGCGCTCGACGCACGGGGTCAACTGCACCGGCTCCTGCTCGTGGAAGGTCTACGTCAAGGACGGGATCATCACGTGGGAGACGCAGCAGACCGACTATCCGTCCGTCGGGCCCGACCGGCCCGAGTACGAGCCGCGCGGCTGTCCTCGCGGCGCAGCCTTCTCCTGGTACACCTACTCGCCGACCCGGGTCCGGTACCCGTACGTGCGCGGAGTCCTGCTCGAGATGTACCGCGAGGCCAAGGCGCGGCTCGGTGACCCGGTCGCCGCCTGGCACGAGGTCACGACCGACCCGGACAAGCGGCGCCGGTACCAGACCGCCCGGGGCAAGGGCGGGCTCGTGCGCGCCTCGTGGGGCGAGGCCGTCGAGATCGCGGCCGCCGCCCACGTGCACACCATCAAGGAGTACGGACCCGACCGCGTCGCCGGCTTCTCGCCCATCCCCGCGATGTCGATGGTGTCGCACTGCGTGGGCACCCGGTTCATCCAGCTGCTCGGCGGCGTCATGACGAGCTTCTACGACTGGTACGCCGACCTGCCCGTCGCCAGCCCGCAGGTCTTCGGCGACCAGACCGACGTGCCGGAGTCGGGCGACTGGTGGGACTCGACCTACCTCATGATGTGGGGCTCGAACGTCCCGGTCACCCGGACGCCCGACGCGCACTGGATGGCCGAGGTGCGCTACCGCGGGACGAAGGTCGTCAGCGTCAGCCCCGACTACGCGGACAACACGAAGTTCGCCGACGAGTGGATGCCGGCCCAGGCCGGGACCGATGCCGCGCTCGCGATGGCCATGGGCCACGTGCTGCTCAAGGAGTTCTTCGTCGACCGCGAGGTGCCGTTCTTCCGCGACTACGTGCGCACGTACACCGACCTGCCGTTCCTCGTCCGGCTCGAGCCCGCGGGCAGCGACCAGCCGGCCGGCACCATGGTGCCCGGTACGTTCCTCCTCGCGTCCGACCTCGGGGGTGCCGACGCGTCGGCGCCCGAGAGTGCCTGGAAGACGGTCCTGCTCGACGAGGCCACCGGCCGGCCCGTCGTACCGAACGGCTCGATGGGGTTCCGGTACGCCGACTCCGGCAAGGGCCGCTGGAACCTCGACCTCGACGGCGTCTCCCCGGCCCTGTCGATGGCCGGTGCCGACGCCACGCCCGTCGAGGTGCTGCTGCCGGCCTTCGTCGAGCCCGACGGCACCGGCTCGGTGCTGCGACGCGGCGTGCCGGCCCGGCGCGTCGGCGACCACCTCGTCACGACCGTCTACGACCTCATGCTGGCGCAGTACGGGGTCGGCCGTGAGGGCCTGCCCGGTGAGTGGGCCGGCGGCTACGACGACGTCTCGACGCCGTACACGCCGGCGTGGCAGGCCGAGGTCACGGCGGTTCCCGCCGAGCAGTGCATCCGCATCGCACGCGAGTTCGCCACGAATGCCGAGCAGTCCCGGGGCCGGTCGATGATCATCATGGGCGCCGGCATCTGCCAGTGGTTCCACGGCGACGCCACCTACCGCGCCATCCTGTCGCTCCTGCTGCTCACCGGCTGCATGGGCCGCAACGGCGGCGGCTGGGCGCACTACGTCGGCCAGGAGAAGTGCCGGCCCATCACCGGCTGGATCTCCCTGGCCAACGCGCTCGACTGGTCACGCCCGCCGCGCACCATGATCGGCACGGCGTACTGGTACATGCACACCGACCAGTGGCGCAACGACGGCTACTCGGCCGACTCGCTCGCCTCGCCGCTCGCTCGAGGGCACCTCGCCGGCAAGCACACCGCCGACACCATCGCCGAGTCGGCGCGCCTGGGATGGATGCCGTTCTACCCGCAGTTCGGCACCAACCCGCTGCGGGTGGCGGAGGACGCCGAGGCCGCGGTGGCTGCCGGAACCGCCGAGAGCCCGGCGGCCTACGTGGCGAACGCGCTGCACGAGGGCACGCTGAGGGCCTCGATCGAGGACGTCGACGCGCCGGAGAACTGGCCCCGCACCCTCGTCCTCTGGCGCTCCAACCTCATGGGCAGCTCGGCCAAGGGCAACGAGTACTTCCTCAAGCACCTGCTCGGTACCCACTCGAACGTCATGGGCGGCGAGAACCCCGGCACGCCGCGGCCGGCCGACGTGGCATGGCACGACGAGGCACCGCAGGGCAAGCTCGACCTGCTCCTGTCGGCCGACTTCCGGATGACGTCGACGACGCTCCTGTCCGACATCGTCCTGCCGGCCGCGACGTGGTACGAGAAGCACGACCTCAGCTCGACCGACATGCACCCGTTCGTCCACGCCTTCACGCCGGCCATCGACCCGCCCTGGGAGGCCAAGAGCGACTTCGACCTGTTCCACCTTCTGGCACAGCGGTTCTCGGACCTGGCCAAGACCCACCTCGGCACGGTCAAGGACCTCGTCAGCGTCCCCCTGCAGCACGACACCCCGGGCGAGACGGCCCAGCCCGGCGGCCGCGTCGTCGACTGGCGCACGACCGGGGCGCCGGGCACACCGGGTCGCACGATGCCGGTCTTCCAGGTGGTCGAGCGCGACTACACCGCCATCGCCGACAAGCTCGCGACGGTCGGCCCGCTCGCCGACTCCCTCGGCTTCACCGTCAAGAACGTGACGTACCGCGTCGAGGAGGAGGTCGTCCGTCTCGCGCGGACGAACGGCGTCATGCTCGGTGGGGCCGGCGACGGCCGCCCCGCCATCGACACCGACGCCAAGCTCGCCGAGGCCATCCTGAGCTTCTCCGGCACGACCAACGGCCACCTGGCCGTGCAGGGTTTCAGGACCCTCGAGGAGCGTGTCGGCAAGAAGCTCGTCGACCTCGCCGAGGGCTCGGAGGAGAAGCGGATCACCTTCGCCGACACGCAGGTCCAGCCGGTGCCGGTGATCACCTCACCGGAGTGGTCCGGCTCCGAGACCGGTGGCCGGCGGTACGCGCCGTTCACCGTCAACATCGAGCGGCTCAAGCCGTTCCACACCCTGACCGGCCGGATGCACTTCTACCTCGACCACGAGTGGATGCAGGAGGTCGGGGAGGCACTGCCCACCTACCGGCCACCGCTCGACATGCACCGCCTCTTCGGCGAGCCGAGGCTCGGACCCGACGGCGCCAAGCAGGTGACGGTGCGCTACCTCACGCCGCACAGCAAGTGGTCGATCCACTCCGAGTACCAGGACAACCTGCTCATGCTCTCGCTCTCACGGGGCGGGCCCACGGTGTGGATGAGTCCCCAGGACGCTGCGTCGATCGAGGTCGAGGACAACGACTGGGTGGAGTGCACGAACGCCAACGGGGTCCTCGTCGCACGCGCCATCGTCAGCCACCGGATGCCCGAGGGCGTCGTGTTCGTCTACCACGCGCAGGAGCGCACCATCGACGTGCCGAAGTCCGAGGCCACCGGCCGCCGCGGCGGCATCCACAACTCGGTCACCCGGCTGCTCGTCAAGCCGACCCACCTCATCGGCGGCTACGCGCAGCTGTCGTACACCTTCAACTACCTCGGCCCGACCGGGAACCAGCGCGACATGGTCTCGACGGTCCGCAAGCGCTCGCAGGAGGTGACGTACTGATGCGCGTCATGGCCCAGATGGGCATGGTGATGAACCTCGACAAGTGCATCGGCTGCCACACGTGCTCGGTCACGTGCAAGCAGGCGTGGACCAACCGCGCCGGCACCGAGTACGTGTGGTTCAACAACGTCGAGACGCGGCCCGGCCAGGGCTACCCGCGTCGTTACGAGGACCAGGAGAAGTGGCGCGGCGGATGGACCCTGACCCACCGGGGAAGCCTGAAGCTCAAGGCGGGCGGACGCGTCCAGAAGCTGCTCGGCATCTTCGCCAGCCCGGTCCAGCCCGAGCTCGCGGACTACTACGAGCCGTGGACCTACGACTACCAGACGCTCGTCGAGGCACCCCTCGGCGACGACTTCCCGGTGGCGCGCCCGAAGTCGCTCATCACCGGCGAGAACACGAAGATCACGTGGTCGGCGAACTGGGACGACAACCTCGGCGGCACGAGCCAGCTCGGCCACCTCGACCCCGTCGTGGAGAAGGTCCGGCGGCAGTCCGAGGACACCGTCCGGTTCGAGCTCGAGAAGACCTTCATGTTCTACCTGCCGCGCATCTGCGAGCACTGCCTCAACCCGTCGTGCATGGCCTCCTGCCCGTCCGGCGCGATCTACAAGCGCGCGGAGGACGGCATCGTCCTCGTCGACCAGGACCGCTGCCGCGGCTGGCGCCAGTGCATCACCGGCTGCCCGTACAAGAAGATCTACTTCAACCACAAGAGCGGCAAGGCCGAGAAGTGCACCTTCTGCTACCCGCGCATCGAGGTCGGACTGCCGACCGTGTGCTCGGAGACGTGCGTGGGGCGGCTGCGCTACCTCGGCCTGTTCCTCTACGACGCCGACCGCGTCACCGAGGCCGCGTCGACGCCGGACGAGGGTGACCTCTACCAGGCCCAGCTCGACCTGCTCCTCGACCCGGCGGACCCCGTGGTCATCGCCGCGGCCCGGCGCGACGGCATCCCGGACGACTGGATGGAGGCGGCCCGGCGCAGCCCGGTGTACGCGCTCGCCAAGACGTACCGCGTCGCGCTGCCGCTGCACCCGGAGTACCGCACCATGCCGATGGTCTGGTACGTGCCGCCGCTGTCGCCGGTCGTCGACGTGCTGTCCTCGCAGGGCCACGACGCCGAGTCGCGCGACGTCCTCTTCGGGGCGATCGAGGCCCTGCGGATCCCCGTCGAGTACCTCGCCGAGCTCTTCACGGCCGGGCGCACCGACGTCGTCACCGGTGTCCTGCGAAAGCTGGCCGCGATGCGCGCCTACATGCGCGACGTGTCCCTGGGCCGCGACGGCGACCCGTCGATCCCGGAGTCGGTCGGCATGAGCGAGGAGTCGCTGTACGAGATGTACCGGCTCATGGCGATCGCCAAGTACGCCGACCGCTACGTCATCCCCACCGCGCACGTCGAGCGGGCGCACGAGCTCGAGGAGATCGCCTGCTCCCTCGACTACGACGGCGGCCCGGGCATGTACGACTCCGGCCCATTCGGCGAGGCGAGTGGCCGGCCCGCGCCGGTGGCCGTCGAGACGTTCGCCGCGCTGAGGCAGCGCCAGACGACCGACTCCCCCACCTCCTCCGAGGAAGCTCCGCGGGCGGGTCAACCTGCTCAACTGGGACGGCAACGGCACCCCACCGGGTCTCTTCCCCGACAACCCGCCGGAGGCTCGGCCCAACCCGCCGGAGGCCCGGCCGTGATCGGCCGCCGCTCCGTGACCAGCCGTCAGGCGCGTGCGTCCCGCCGGGGCCGGGGCGACCGGGTCGTGCACCTCGTCGCCGCACGATGCCTCGACTACCCGAGTGAGGACCTTCTCGCCGCCCTGCCGATGCTCGCCGACGCCCTTGCGGAGCAACGGGACTCGCGTGCCGCGGGCCACCTCGAACCGCTCCTGGCACACCTCGGGGCGACGCCCCTCGACGCGCTCCAGCGGGCCTACGTCGACACCTTCGACCTCAGCCGCAAGCATGCCCTCTACCTGTCCTACTGGACCGACGGCGACACGCGTCGACGTGGGGAGGTGCTCGGACGCTTCAAGGCCGCCTACCGCGCGAGCGGCTTCGTCGTCGACACCCACGGCGAGCTGCCCGACTTCCTGCCGATGGTCCTCGAGTTCGCGGCCGTCGCCGACCCGGAGGTGGGGCGCGCGATCCTCGAGGACTATCGGCCCAGCCTCGAGCTGCTGCGGATCGCGCTGCAGGAGAAGGGGTCCCACTACGCCGCGGCGGCCGTCGCCGTCTGCGCGACGCTGCCCGGCGAGTCACCACGCGACCGGGCCGCCGTCATGGCGATGGCCGGCCTCGGTGGGCCGCCCCCGTCGAGACCGTGGGCCTCGACCCCTACGACCCGCGCCTGCTGCCCCTGCGCGACGTCTCGTCCACCGCCCAGCCCGAGGCAACCGGAGCCCGACGATGAGCACCTTCCTCTGGGGCGTCCTGCCCTACCTCTGCATCGCCAGCCTCGTCGGCGGCACGGTCTGGCGCTACCGCTACGACAAGTTCGGCTGGACGACCCGTTCGTCCCAGCTCTACGAGTCGCGGCTGCTGCGGATCGGGTCTCCGCTGTTCCACTTCGGCATCCTGCTCGTCTTCATCGGCCACGTCGGCGGGCTCGTCGTGCCACAGGCGTGGACCGAGGCGCTCGGCGTGAGCGAGGGCCTGTACCACTTCAACGCCCTGCTCTTCGGCGGCCTCGCGGGCGTCTGCACCCTCGTCGGCATCCTCATCCTCGTGTACCGGCGGCGGCGCACCGGGCCGGTCTTCATGGCGACGACGAAGAACGACAAGCTCATGTACGTCCTGCTCGTCGCGGCGATCGTCCTCGGTCTCTGGACGACGCTCGTCAGCGTGGGTGCGGGCAGCGAGGCGCACAACTACCGGGAGTCGGTGTCGCCGTGGTTCCGGTCGGTGTTCCTCCTGCGTCCTGACGTCGCAGCGATGGAGGAGGCGCCGATCCAGTTCCACGTCCACGCGATCGTCGGGATGCTCCTGTTCGCCCTGTGGCCCTTCACCCGGCTCGTGCACGCGTTCACCGCGCCGCTGCACTACCTCTTCCGTCCCTACATCGTGTACCGGTCCCGGGACCGGGCGGCGACGGGCGCGCGCTCGGCCCGCCCCGGCTGGAGCAGCGTCGGCACGACCGATCGCGACCGCCGGCCGTGACCGGCACCTGACCGGCACCCGACCGGCCCCGGCCGGCCCCTTGAACCCCTGCTGGAACCCCTCACCGCACAAGGAGTCCCGATGAGCCGCACGGCTACCGAGACCACGGCAACCACCGGGCCGGACCTCTCCGGCCGCAACCGCAACCTGGGCCTGGCCCTGCTCGCCTTCACCGTGACGTTCTGGGCCTGGAACATCATCGGTCCGCTCGGCGTGCGCTACACGGGACAGCTCGGTCTGTCCGGCAGCCAGAAGGCACTGCTCGTCGCGACGCCCGTGCTCGTCGGGTCGGTCGGCCGCATCCCCGTCGGTGCGCTCACCGACCGGTTCGGCGGCCGCCTCATGTTCCCCCTCCTCACCCTGGCCGGCGTGCCGTTCGTCCTGCTCGTCGCCGCCGCCGGCAACGCCCGGTCGTTCGGGATGCTCCTGCTCGTCGGGTTCTTCCTCGGCATCGCCGGCACGACCTTCGCCGTGGGCATCCCGTTCGTCAACGCCTGGTTCGCGGCCGACCGCCGCGGCTTCGCCACCGGCATCTTCGGGGCCGGCATGGGCGGCACGGCGCTCTCGGCGTTCTTCACGCCGCGCTTCGTCACGTGGTTCGGCTACACCCCGACCCACGTCATCCTCGCCGCCGCGCTCGTCGTCACCGCCGCCATCTGCTGGTTCGGCATGCGCAACTCGCCCGCCTGGACGCCGAACACGGACCCCGTCGTGCCCAAGCTCACCGCGGCCCTGCGGCTGCCGATCACGTGGCAGATGTCGTTCCTCTACGCCGTCGCCTTCGGCGGCTTCGTCGCCTTCTCGACGTACCTGCCCACCTACCTCAAGGACGTCTACGCCTTCGACCTCACCGCCGCCGGCACGCGGACCGCCGGGTTCGCCGTCGCCGCGGTCCTCGCCCGTCCGCTCGGCGGGATCCTCAGCGACCGCATCGGTCCGCGGGCGGTGCTCGGGGTCTCCCTGGCCGGCACCGCGGTCCTCGCCGTCGTGCTCGCGTTCCGGCCCCCGCTCGAGCTGCCGGCCGGGATCGCGTTCGTCGCGATGGCGTTCTTCCTCGGGCTCGGCACCGGTGGCGTCTTCGCCTGGGTCGCCAAGGCCGCGCCGCCGGCGCGCGTCGGCAGCGTCACCGGCCTCGTCGGTGCGGCCGGTGGGCTCGGTGGCTACTTCCCGCCGCTCGTCCTGGGCGCGACGTACGAGAAGGTGCTGCCGGCCTACGGTGTCGGGCTCGTCCTGCTGACGATCGTGGCCGTGGGTGCCCTTGCCTTCTCCCAGCTCGGGATCCGCGAACGCACCCGCCAGGACTGAAGACCGCGTCCCGAACGGCTGCGCGGCTCCCAGCGGGCGTGCAGACTCGTTGTCGAGACTCGGGACACGCCACGACGGTCCCCGCGGAGTCCCGGCAGGGCCGGTCCCGGCCCGCGCAGACCCGGGCCGCCAGTTCGCCGGCGGACCATGAGCGCACGAGGAGCCGAACCGTGACCCACCTGCTCGACAGCGCCATGCAGCAGCTCCTGGCCGCTCCGACGTGGCTCGTGCTCGTCGTCGTGGCGCTCGTCGTCTTCGCCGAGGACGCGATCTTCGTCGGCTTCGTCGTTCCCGGCGAGACGGTCGCGGTCCTCGGTGGCGTCGCGGCCTCCGTCGGCCACGTGCCCTACGTCGCCGTGCTCGTCGTGGTCGTCCTCGCCGCCATCGCCGGCGACAGCGTCGGCTTCGAGGTCGGCCGCCACCTCGGGGTGCGGGTGCTGAGGCTGCGCGCCTTCGACCGGCACCGCTCGCGGATCGCGGGCGCCCAAGAGCTGCTCGGCCGCCGGGGCGGCATCGCCGTCTTCCTCGGCCGGTGGACGGCCTTCCTGCGCGCCGTCATGCCGGCCCTGGCCGGGATGTCGAAGATGCACTACCCCACGTTCCTGACGTGGAACGCCGCGGGCGGCATCGCCTGGGGCGTGACGGTCGTGACGATCGGGTTCGTCGCCGGTCACTCCTACGCCAGGGTCGAGTCGTACTTCGGTCGTGGCGCGGCGGTCGTCGTGGCGGTGCTCGTCGTCGTCGGCGTCGTCGTGTGGCAGGTGCGCCGGCGCCGCGCCGAGCGTCGCGAGGAGGTCGGCGACGCCGAACGCGGATGACGTTGATTCGTCGCACCCGTGCGCGAGCAGATACCTCGAACCGATCGCCCACCCTCTGAGTGGAGGTGATTCGTCGCACCCGGGCGCGAGCAGATACCTCGAACCGATCGCCCACCCTCTGAGTGGAGGTGATTCGTCGCACCCAGGCGCGAGCAGATACCTCGAACCGCAGGGAGGGGCCGGGAGGGGGAGGGCAGGCCGCAGGAGGAGACCGCTAGGGCTTGCGCCACACCGACACGTGCGCCTCGCTCGTGGCCGTGAACGGCGTGCCCGCCCAGTCGGCCCACCGGGACTCGAGCCGGAGCCCCGCGAGCTGGGCCATGAGGTCGCACTCCGCCGGCCAGATGTAGCGGAAGTGCCCGACGTCGTGGTGCACGGTGCCGTCGGGGAGGGTGCGGTAGTGGTGCGAGGAGCACTCCTGGCTGACGACGTCGTAGGTGTCGAAGACGAGATGGTCCTCGCCGATGCTCACCGGCACGGCCTCCTGTCCGGGTGTCAGCCGCTGCAGTGCCGGTACCCACAGGTCGATGACGAACCGTCCACCGGGGCGCAGGTGCCGCGCCGCGTTGCGGAAGCACTGAACCTGCTCGGCCTGGGTGCGCAGGTTGGAGATGCTGTTCCAGACGAGGTACACGAGCCTGTAGGCGCCCGCACCCGGGGCGACGCTGGTGGCCATGTCCCCGACCACCACCGGGACGCGTCCGTCGGGATCCTTGGCGCGCAGCCGCGCGGCCATCGGCTCGGACAGCTCGATGCCGTTGAGCGGCAGGCCGCGGTCGGCGAGCGCGAGCGCGACGCGCCCGGTACCGACGGCGAGCTCGAGCACGGGCCCCTCGCCGGCGAGCCGCGCGAGGAGGTCGACCGTCGGGCCCAGGACCTCCGGGCTGAAGTGGTCGGCGGCGTCCGCGTCATAGGTCGCCGCGGTCTCCTCGGTCCACACGTCGCTGCTCGTCACGCGGGCCAGTCTCGTCGCCGCGCCGCATCCGGGCCACGGGTTTTGTGTCGGCGGCGCGGCGGCCGGCTCCGGACCCGGCATACGAGCGCGAGCCGGGCGTCGGCCCTCAGGCGCGGTTGAACAGCCGCGACAGGAAGCCGCCGGCCCGGGCCGGCCGTTCCGGCTCGTGACCGCCGCAGCGCTCGCCGACGGGAACGGTGCGCATGACCTCGTCGACGTGCTGGCCGCAGCCGGCCCACGTCGTCTTGCCGCACGTGCGGCAGGCGGTCGGACGGCACATGGTGGTCCTCCTCCGTTCACATACCCACAGGGGTATTGCCTCGACACGATGGACGATAGCGACAACCGGCGCAGCGCGCCAGTGCTCACGCCCGCTCCACGAGGGCGAGCCGCGAGACGCCCGTTCGACCGCCGGTCACCGCCGGTCGGACGGGCAGCCCTCGCGCGACCTCAGCGGGAGCGGCGGCTGCCGGCCCGCGTGCCGGCCGAGAAGGCGGCGGCGCTGCCGCCGCTGCTCGTCGAGTAGACGGTCGTCGAACCGCCTCGTCGGCCCGGCCCACCGGACCGGCCCGATCCGCCCGAACGACCGGACCCGGTCGAGGCCGCCTGACCGCGCTGGCCCGGCTGGCCGCCCGAGCGACGTCCGCCCGACCGGGAGTCCAGATGACCGGCGTCGGCGCGGCCCCGGCCTCCGGGGCGACCACTCCCCTGGCTCGAGCCACCCGGCGCGCCGGAGCCCTGCGCCGCGCGACTCCGACCCCGGCCACGACCACGGGCAGGGGTGTCGGCGGACACCTGGCGGGCGGGGCGCCCGGTGGACGGACGCGTCTCCTCCCGGACGAGGGCTCCGGCGAAGGACCGCGCACCCGGCGCGAGCTGCTCGAGCAGCGGGTGGCCCGGCGCGACACGCGTCGTCGTCGGTCTGATCCCGGCCTTGCGGGTCAGGTCGCGGACGTCGCGCACCTGCTCGTCGAGCATCATCGTCACGACCGTGCCGGCGTTGCCCGCACGCGCGGTGCGACCCGAACGGTGCAGGTAGGCCTTGTGCTCGACCGGCGGGTCGGCGTGGATGACGAGCGCGACGTCGTCGACGTGGATGCCGCGGGCCGCGATGTCCGTCGCGACCAGCGTCTGGGCGCGGCCCGAGTGGAAGTCGTCCATGTTGCGCGTGCGGGCACCCTGGCTGAGGTTGCCGTGCAGCTCGACGGCCGGAACTCCCGACGCGTTGAGCTGCTTGGCGAGCCTCTTGGCCCGGTGCTTGGTGCGCGTGAACACCACCTTGCGGCCGGGCGCCGCAGCGAGGTCGAGGATGACCGGCAGGTGCGCGCCGTCGTCGACGTGGAGCACGTGGTGGCTCATCGTCGAGACGGGCGACTGCGCCGAGTCCGCCTCGTGCGTCACGGGATTCGTGAGGAACCGCTTGACGAGCACGTTGATCGCGCCGTCGAGCGTCGCGGAGAACAGCAGGCGCTGCCCGTCGCGGGCGGTCTTGTCCATGATGCGACGCACGCCGGGGAGGAACCCGAGGTCGGCCATGTGGTCCGCCTCGTCGAGGACGGTGATCTCGACGGCGTCGAGGAAGACGTGGCCCTGCTGCATGAGGTCCTCGAGGCGGCCCGGGCAGGCGACGACGACGTCGACGCCCCGGCGGAGTCCCTGGACCTGCGGGTTCTGGCCCACACCGCCGAAGACGGTCTGGGAGGTGAGGCCCAGGGCCGCCGCGAGCGGGGTCATGGCGGCCTCGATCTGGGTCGCGAGCTCACGCGTCGGCGCCAGGACCAGGGCCCGGGGACGACGGGACTGGGGCCGGCGGCCGGACTGCGCGAGGCGCGTCAGCACCGGCAGCAGGAACGCGTACGTCTTGCCGGAGCCGGTGCGACCGCGCCCGAGCACGTCGCGTCCGGCGACCGAGTCGGGCAGCGTCGCCGCCTGGATCGGGGTCGGAATGGTGATGCCGAGGTCGTCGAGGACCGCGACGAGGGAGGTGGGCACGCCGAGGGCGGCGAAGGTCGTGTCAGTGGACACCGGTGGGACTCCAAAGGTCAAAGGGTCGTTCTGCCCGGCGCGAGGGCCTCGGTCGTTGAGGGTCGCGGCGCAAGAGCGAATCGACGGGCCGGCGCAGGGCACCAGGCCGAGAAGAGGCGACCCGAGGCAGAACTGGGCGGGTCGCTCCGACCAGTCTACCCGCCGCGCGCCGGTGTCCCGACCACGCCTCCAGCGTGCGGCTCGTCCTCGCCGGCCGGCAGGTCCCCGAGGGCCACGACGTCGTCGGCGACGTCCCGGACCTGTCGCCGCAGCCGCCCGCTGGTCCCACGCAACACCGCGAACGCCTCGTCGACGGCCACGGCGTACCGCGCCGTGAGGATGCCGACCGCGGTCCCGATCCGCCGGCTCGCGTCCAGGGCGTCGATCGGGCCGAGGGCGTCCCCGTCGCGCTGGCTCGGTCCGAGGGCCAGGGCGAGGAACGGGGCGAGCATCGCCGCCGTGCCGAGGTCGCCGTCGTCGAAGGCCTGCGGGGCCGAGGCGTAGAGGCTCAGGGCGACGCGGTGCCCGTCGGGGACGGCCAGCCGGACGCTGAGCATGCTGCGGATGCCGAGCACGTCGGCACACGGCCCCGAGAACCCGGGCCACCGCCGCTCGACGCACAGGTCGCCGCTCGACACGGCGGGCGCGGCCCCGACGGGCTCGAGCGAGGGTCCCTGGCCGGTGCGGGACTGCAGGGCGTCGACGGCGGTCGCCACCGGGCCGGTGGCTGCGGTGGTCCGCACCGGGGAACCCGGGCCGACGACCGTGACCGCGGCGTGCTCGGCGTGCGGCACGAGCCGGGCGGTGAGGTCGACCAGCCGGCGCGCCACCGCCACGGAGCCTTCGTGCTGCAGGAGCCCGTCGACCTCGCCGACGTCCGCGTCGAGAACCTGCGCGTACTCCCGTGGTGGTTGCCGTGTCATCGTCCACCCCCTGCCCCGCAGGCGAGCAGCTGCTCGCTCCCCGACCACACTGGCACGTCGCCCCGCCGCCGTACACGGTCAGCCGGTGTGCACAGGGGGGCCCATGGGAGCGGTCGGCGTACAGCAGGTGATGTAGGCGCGGCTCGGGCGGCCGGCGGTGCACCCGGCGCTCGCGCCGCCGGACCATAACGGTATGAACGCGCCGGTTCTGACTTCGCTGGGACACGCGGGACTGCGCATCGACGCCCCGCACCTGACCATGCTCTGCGACCCGTGGATGTCGCCGCAGGGCGCCTTCCTGGGTTCGTGGTTCCCGTTCCCGGACAACTCGCACCTCCTGCGGCCCGAGGTGCTCGACGCCGACTGGGTCGCGATCTCGCACGAGCACCTCGACCACCTCGACCTCGACCTGCTCCGGATCCTGCCCGAGAACGTGCGCATCGTCATCCCGCGCTACCCGGCGCCGGAGATGCTCTCGCGCATCCGCGCCGCCGGGATCCGCAACGTCGTCATCGAGCTGGACCGCTGGGAGCGGCTCGCGCTCAACCACCACGGCGACTGGATGACCGTCATCCAGGAGCAGTCGCCGATGTGCCACGACTCGGCGATCCTCGTCCACGCCTCCGGGCACGCGATCCTGCACACCAACGACGCCCGCCTCACCGTGGCCCAGCTGCGGCGCGTGGTGGAGGAGGCCGGCCGGCCGCTCGACCTCATGGGCGTGCAGATGTCCGGTGCGTCGTGGCACCCGATCTGCTATGAGTACCCGCCGGAGGTCGTCGCCTCGATGAGCGCCGACAAGCGCCTCGGCAAGTTCAAGTCGGTGAGCCGCCTGCTGCGCGCGGCCCCGCCGAGGATCGTCATGCCCTACGCGGGGCCGCCCTGCTTCCTCGACCCGGCGCTCGCGCAGCACAACGACCGGATCGCGCCGCCCGGAATCTTCCCGGACACCGCGCAGGCCGCCGCGTTCCTGCGGTCCCGGCTGCGCGACCAGCGAGTCGTGCGGCTGCTGCCCGGGGACCGCATCGACGTGGGGACGGGGCAGGTGCGGCCCGACCCGCACTGGGCGGGCTTCAGCCTCCTCGGCGACCGAGACGAGATCGCCGCGGACGGCCGGCTGCCCGACGACCTGCACGCGTACCTCGACGACTACGCCCGGCGTCGGGCCGGTGACATCGAGGCCGTCTACGCCGCCTTCCCCGACCCGCCCCGCGGCAGTGGCCTCGCCCAACGGTTCGTCGCCCACTTCGAGCAGCTCGGGACGCTGTCCGACTACTTCCTCAACCGCATCGCCATGACCGTCCGGTTCGTCGTGAACGGCGCGGACGGCGGCACCTGGGACGTCGACCTCGGGCCGTCGAGGTGCCGCGTCGACCTGACCGCGAGCAGCTCGCACCCGGGGTACCGCATCACGGTGGAGGCGCGCTGGCTCGACGCCGTCCTCACCGGCCGGGTCCGCTGGGAGGACCTGTTCCTGTCCCTGCGCATCTCGGCCTGGCGCGACCCCGACCGGTACAACGACTACCTCGTCGGCCTGCTCAAGCATGCCGACGCCGCCGCGCTCGACGAGGTCGAGCGCTACGAGACCGAGCGGGACCCCGAGGACACCGTGAGGCTGGCCGAGCGGTGCGGGGACGGCGCGCGCGACTGGGAGGTCAGCCGCTACTGCCCGCACGCCGGCGAGGACCTGGCACACGGGGCCGTCCTCCGCGACGGCGTCCTGCGGTGCCTGGCCCACAACTTCGAGTTCGACCTCGACACCGGTGAGTGCCTCAACGCCCGGTGCGACCCTCTCGTCACGCGGCGGGTCGGATCTCGGGTCGCCGCCCGGTGACGATGTAGCGGGCGGTCAGGGCGATGATGCGCAGCGTCGCCCGGAGGGTCGGGCGGCGCAGGAAGGTCAGGTCCGTGGCCACGCGCCGCGGCACCAGCTGCTCGAGGTACCAGCGTTCCACCGCGCCGGGGTCGGACGGGTCGAAGCCGTCCTGGGACGGGGGGACGCTGACGTCGTCGCGCAGGGTGATCTGGGTGGGTCCTGTCAGCCCCGGCGTCTCGTCGAGCACCCAGGCCACCTCCGCCGGGTAGCGCGCCGCGAGCGCCGGGGTCTCCGGACGGGGCCCCACGAGAGTCATCTGTCCGCAGAGGATGTTGACCAGCTGCGGGAAGCTCGTCGAGGCTCGTGCTCCGAAGCAGCCGTCCCGGGCGGGTGACGCGCGGGTCGGCGCGCCGGGTGACCTCGGGCCCGGCGGTGTCGACGCGCATCGTGCGGAACTTGTACAGGGTGAACGGCTGCCGGCCTCGGGTCAGCCGGACCTGCCGGAAGATGACCGGGCCGGGGCTCGACAGGCGCACGGCGACCGCCAGCACGAGGAGCACCGGCGAGAGCACGAGCAGGCCCGTGACGGCCACGGCGAGGTCGAGCGTCCGCCGCTGCCACGAGATCGCGCCGACGCGCGGACGCCGCTGCGCTGCGGCCGAGCCCGTGCCGCCGGCCCGCCGGGCAGCCGACGTGGGTGGCGTGGGTGGCGCAGGCGGTCGCCGGCCCACCACGGCGGAGGTGGACCGCTCCGGGACGGCGTCGTGGATCGTCATGGTTCACCCCGTTCCCGACGCGACCAGCACGCCGCTGAAGATGGACACTGCCGCTGCGACGTCCGTGTCGAGCCCGACCTGCAGGTGCGAGGGCGTCATGTGGGTCCACAGCTCGGCCCCGCGACGCCGGCGCTCGAGGAGGGCGCGCGTGAGGTCGTTCGGCGCGAGCTGGGGGTCGGTGAGCGTGTAGATGCCGTCCTTGTACGGCTGGGCCCACGTCCAGATGTCGACGGCGTGGGCGCCGTGCGCCAGCGGGATGTCGACGTAGGTGCGGGCGTCGGCCTCCGCCGACTCCCGGGTGCCCTCGTAGCGACCGGGGTGGGCCAGGGCCTTGCGCGCCTGCAGCCGCACCGTGCCGCCCCAGCGCCGGGACGCCTCGTCCCACGCCGCGGCCATGGCGGCGTCGCGGGTCGTGCCCCACGACGCGTACTCGGCATCGCTGCGCAGGCCGACGCTGAGGTCGACGACGTCGAGGCCGCCCTTGGCGATGTAGCGGTCGATGTCCGCGAGCGCGACCGCCGGGTTGCGGAGCACCTCCCCCTGGGCGCACTTGCGACGGGCGTCGGCCGAGTCGGCGCCGACGACCGACGTCGACACCCCGGCCCAGCCGAGGCAGCCGAGCTCGGGGACGATGAGGTCGACAACGATCTTCCGGCCCGGGAGGCGGCTGTGCAGGGCTTGCGTCGTCGACGTGAGGAACGGCAGGACGGTCGTCTCGTCCGTGTCGTCCTCGTAGCCGAGCTCGTCGGCGATCTTGACCCCGGCCACCCCGGGGCGGTCGGCGAGCAGCACGACGGTGTCGAGGACCGAGGCGTAGCGCTCCGGTCCCGCCAGCCAGGCCTTGACGAGGTCGGCCTCGACCCACGCCTTGGCACCGTGCGACGCGACGGCCTCGGCGAGCGCGACGTACTGCGGCCGCAGCGTCGTCGTGGCCGAGCGCGGCGGTGTCCGGCCCGAGTCGCCCGAGCACGCGGAACCGCCGGCGAGCAGGACCAGGGCGAGGCAGGCGGCGGTCAGGGTTGGGCGGCGTCGTCTCATGCCACCCTCCCGGCGACCCGTCGCCACGCCTGCACGAGCAGCACGTCGGTGACGAGGTAGGCGGCGGCGCTGGCCCACGCGGCCCCGAGCGAGCCGTACCGCGGGATGAGGAGCACGTCGAGCACGAGCGTCACGAGGAAGCCGCCGCCGAGGATGAGCGAGTTGAGCCCGGGCCGGCCGCACCCGAGCAGGTAGCCCGACGCGACCCCGGCGGCAGGCTCGACGACGAGGCCGAGCGAGATCCACACTGCCGGCCAGACGGCATCACGGAACGCCTCCCCGTAGACGAGGGGCAGCACCACCGTGGCGCTGGCGGCGACGACGACGGCCGCGGCCGCCCCCAGCGCGAGGAGCCGGCCCACCCGCAGCCACTCCGGGTGGCGGGCCGAGCCCTCCCGCCCGGCGAACTTCGGGTAGGTCACCCACGTCAGTGCGAGCCCCGGGAGGCGGAGCAGCTCGGCGTACTTCGAGGCGACGACGTAGACGCCGACCTGCGCCGGACCCGTCAGCGCGCCGAGGACGACGACGTCGAGGCGCAGGTTGAGCAGGTTGAGGATGCCCCCGACCTGGCTGCGCCCACCGAAGGCCGCCATCCGGCGGGCCAGGGCGAGGTCGGGCCGTCCCGCCAGCCGTCCGCCACGCTCGTGGACCCGTTTGGCGATCCGCACCCACGCGTGCACCGCGACGAGGACGTCGGCGAGCAGGAGCGCCGCCACGAGCAGCCACCCGCCGCGCAGGCCGAGCGCCCAGAGCAGCACGAACGCCGGGACGAAGACGGCCTCCTCGGCGGCCGTGACGATGTTGGACCCCCGGGCGTCGCCGAGGGCCTGCAGGCACGACTTGCCGACGGCGACGGGAAGCTGCGTCGCCACGGTGAGCCCGGTGGCGACGACGACGGACGTCGTCGTCGTCGTCATGAGCCGGTCGTGCACCACCGGCGTGAGGACGAGCCACGCCGCGGTGCCGAGGAGCCCGCCGGCCGCCATCGTGACGAGCACCGTCGGCCACAGGCCGGCGTGCCGCGCGTCGGGACCGGCGACGAAGTACCCCATGGCTCCGGGCAGCCCGCAGGCGGCCACGACCCCGACGAGGCCGGGCAGGACGCGCATCAGCGCGAGGACGCCGACGTCGTCGGCCCCGCCGGTGCGGGCGACGAGGACGGTGACGAGCGCGATGGACACGAGCGCGACGAGCCGGGCGCCGACGTTGCCGACGACCGACCGCGCCGTCGCGCCGCGCAGCCGCGGACGGGACCGCTCGAGCACTCGTGCCCACGTCATGAGGAGCTCCCCACCGGCGTCCGGGCGAAGGGGCGGGCACCCGGCCTGCCCGGGTCGATCCCGGCCACGAGCCCGAGGAAGGCCCACACGTGCCGGAAGTGCAGCACCTCGTAGAAGAGGCCGGCGACGACCAGGGCGCACCCGAGCCCGAGCAGCACCTCGGGACGCGGCACGAGCCGGCGCACCTCCTCGTCCTGGGGCCACAGGGCCACCCGCCCGAGCCGGAAGGCGACGACGACGAGCAGTACGACGAGACCGAGCCCGCCGATCGCGCCGCGCTCCACGAGCGTCGCGAGGTAGTCGTTGTGCGCCTCCTTGACGTACGGCGCGGCCTGACCGCTCAACGTCGCCTTGGTGCGTCCCGGTCCGACGCCGAGCAGGTCGCCCTCGAGGTAGAGGCCGAACGTCTCGGTGGCCAGCACGGTGCGTGACCCGCTCGACTCGTCGGTGCGCCCGAGCGAGTCGCGCAGCAGCTGGACGCTGTCGCTGGCCTTCTGGCCGATGGCGTTGAGGTCGACGTGCGGTGCGCCGACCGCGAGGGTGCCGGCACCGAGGCAGGCCACCGCGACCGCGACGATGACCCCGCGTCGCTTGACGAGCCCGACGAGCAGCGTCACCACGACCATGGCGCCGAGCCCGACGGCAGCGCCGTTGGAGCCGGTGAAGACGATGGCGAGCAGGATCGTGGCCGTCGCGAGGACGCGCGACAGTCGCCGGCGCACCACGGACGTCGCGAGCGTGAGCGCGAGGCAGATGAGGAAGTAGTTCGCGCATAGGTTCGGGTCGGCGAAGGTCAGCGAGGCCCGTCCACCGTCCCTGGCGCTGAGGCCCGCCATCCAGCTGATGCCGGCGATCCGCCCGACGCAGAGCACGACGGCCCAGGCGATGCCCGACCACACCCAGGCGCGCAGGACGACGCCGAGCAGCCAGCGGTACTGCCGGACCGCGTTGGCGATGGCGGCGCTCCAGACGAGCAGGAAGCCGTCCTGGACCACCGGGAGCAGCGCGCTCTCGGCCTCGACGTGGTAGGCCGCGACCGAGCCGCCCAGCATGAGGATGGCGACCGGCAGGAGGTACGGGACCCGGACGGGGACGAGCTTGGTGCGCAGCCACGCCGCGACCGTGATGACGACGGCGAGGATGCCGACGTCGGCCAGACCCGTGTTGCCCGGCCCGCTCGGGATGAGCAGCGGCATGACGCAGACGGAGAACGCGAGGGCGACCGCCACCCGGCGGGGACCGCGTCCCTCCTGCCGTCCCGAGCCTGTCGCGCCCGTGTTCGCGGCAGTGTTCGCGGCAGTGTTCGCGGACGGGGCGAGGGCACCCGGTCCCCCGGGCGTCAGCATCGGAACAGCTCCGCTGCGAGAAGGAGGTGCTGCCGGGCGAAGGTGGCCTCGTCCGCCAGCGCCGCGACCTCCGCGGTGCCGACGGCGAGGACGTCGCGCCAGCGGTCCGGGTCGCGTCCGGTGCGCTCGAGGTGCTCGGCGAGGACCTCGCGGACCAGCTCGGGCAGCCAGCCGGAGCCGGCGGCCAGGTAGCGCAGCGGCTCGCCCCACGCCCCGGCGACGAGGCCGGGGTGGCCCCGGACGGCGCGGCCGCTGCGCGTGTGCCGGTCGAGGTACAGCACGTACGACAGGACGAAGCGGGTCAGGTCACGCAGCGGGTCCCCGCCGACCACGGCGTGCTCCCAGTCGACGACGCCAGTCACGCGCCGGTCGGTGCGCAGCACGTTGCCGGCCCAGAAGTCGCCGTGGACGACCGACCACGGCCCGGTGGCGGGCAGCCGCAGGCCGGGCAGCGTCGTGGCGACGCCGTCGGCGACGGCGCGTGCCACCCCGTCGGCCGGCCACCGCGCCCGCAGGCGCTTGGCGATCCCGGGCCAGCCGCCCGGTGACGCGGCGACCTCCTGGGGGCCGACGGCGTCCGACAGGTCGCGCAGCCAGGCCGCGGCGCCGGCGAGGTCGGCCCGGACGACGTCCGGACGTGTCGTGCCGCGCCACCGGTGGTAGTCGACCGACATGGGCGTGCCCGGCACCGCCTCGGTGACGAGCACGGCCCCACCGCGGTCGCGCCGGATGTCGACGAGCCGCGGCACCGTCCCGCCGACGAGGCGCGGGTCGAGGTCGCCGACGGCTCGCAGCGCGGCGGCCTCGGCGACGACGGACCCCGCGGCGACCGCGGTGAGGGCGACCTTGGCGACGAGCCGGGGTCGCGGCTGCCCGCGGTCGAAGACGAGGATCGTCGCCTTCGGGTTCTCGTCCTTGGACAGGCCGACGACGACGAGGCGCGGCGTGCCCGCCCCCGCGTGCTCGCGCAGTGCGGCGCGCAGCAGGTCACCGGCCTCGGCCGGGACGGTGTCCGGGGCCAGCATGTCGGTCATCGGCGCACCCCGACGACAAGACGCCCGGGCACGAGCGCGCCGAGGACCAGCCGGACCAACGCGGCGCCGGCCCTCGTCCGTGTCGTCGCGTCGACGAGGCGGCGCACCACCTCGAGGACGAGACGGCCCCGGACGACGCGGGGCGGCGTCGTGAGGAAGGTCGCGAGCAGCCACGTGACCGCGTCGGGGTCGTCGGCGGCCACGAACGTCGCCGATCCCCACGACGGCAGCACGACGTACTCAGCCTGCACCTCGATGCCGAGCCGACCTGCGGCCCGCCGGAGGCGCCCTCGGCCGCCGGCGCGCCGGTCGGCCAGGGCCACCGGTGAACCGGCCGGCAGGACCCGTGCCCGTTCGGCGTCGGCCCGGACCGAGGGCCACACCACCGGCGCCCCCGAGGGCACGAGCACGGCCGCGGGCGCCGGGACGGACGGCGTTACCGAGGCCACGACGGGGGAAGGAGCGACCGTCATGACGTCCTCCACGCACCCAGCGCCGCACCCAGCGACGACCCGAGCGTCACCCCGGGCCCGGCGCCGACCAGCTGGCGTCGCGGCTGCGTCGGTCCCTGCGAGTAGATCCGGTCGAGGACCTCACCGGCGGTCGTCTGGTCGTACCGGTCCCCGAGGTGCTCGCGCGCCCGGACCGCCCACAGGTGGGCCTCGTCCGGGTGGGCGAAGGCGTGGTCGACGGCTGCGGCGAGCAGGTCGGCGCGCCCCGGCGGCACGAGGAGGCCGGTCTCGCCGGGGATGACGACGTCGGGCACGGCGTTGACCGCCGTCGCGACGACGGGGATGCCGCACTGCTGGGCCTCGACGACGACGCACGGCAGGCCCTCGTAGCGGCTGGCCATGGCGAACACGTCGAAGGCCGGCAGCAGGGCCGCGACGTCGGAGCGGTTGCCGAGCAGCCGGACCCGGCCGTCGAGCCCGAGCCGGTGCACGTCGCGCCGCGTCCGCTCGGCCAGCTCGCCGTCACCGGCCCAGACCAGCACCGCGGGCGTCCGCATCCGGCGCAGCGCCTGGAGCATGATCTCCGGTGCCTTCTGGAAGTCGAGGCGGCCGACGGTGCCGAGGACCGGGACGTCGTCCGGCAGCCCGAGCAGGGCGCGCGCCCGGGCGCGGGTCGCCGGGTCGAGGCGGACGCTGGGCTCGTCGACCGCGGGGCCGACGGTGTGCAGCTGGTCGGGCCGGGCGAGGCCGCGCCGGAGCGCCTCCACGGCGACGCCGGTGCCGACGGCGAGGTAGGCGTCGGTGACCCGCGAGAGGCGCCGCTCGATGCCGATGTACGCCGTGCGCACCGCCGGGTTCTGGAACTCGTGGAAGGGGAAGCCGTGCATCGTGTGGACGATGAGCGGGACCCCGTTGCGGTAGGCCGCCATCCGGCCGAGGGCACCGGCCTTGGCGCTGTGCGTGTGCACGACGTCGGGCCGACGGGCGTGGACGAGGTCGAGCAGCCGGGCCCAGGCCGCGGCGTCCTCCCGCGGCCGGATCGGCGAGACGAGCTCGGGCACGACGACCACCTCGACGCCGCCCGCGCGGGCCCGGTCGAGCAGCGCGCCCTCGCGGGTGCCGGTGACGAGCACGCTGTCGTAGCGGGTCGGGTCGAGCGCCGTGGCACCGCGCACGGCGACGCCGCCTGCGCCCGCGACGCAACGGGTCACGATGTGCATGACGCGGGTCGTCATGACCGACCCACCTCCTCCGGACGGGCCAGTGCCCGGGCCCGCCCGACGAGGTCGCGCAGGGTCGTGCCGGGCGAGCGGGGCAGGTGCACGTCGAGGACGGGGACGCTCGTGGCCAGCGCGTCGGCGACGTCGGCCACCGGCGGGTGGGCCGGACCGCGCCCGGTCCCGAGGGCGAGCGTGGCCGCGTACGCCCAGTAGCGGCGCAGCTCACCCGCGGCGTACGTGCCGCCCGTCAGCTCGCGGGCCGCCGCGTCGGGGTCGGTGCGCGTGAGCGTCACCTCGTCGCGCTCCCCCCGGCTCAGGACGAGCACGGCGTCGGGCCGGACCGACTCGACGCGGCGCGCCCAGCCGGACTCGCGGCGCCCGTGAGGCATCCGCCGGCCCGTCCCGCCCTCGGCGCGGGTGGGCTCGAGAAGACCGTGCACGACGCGGCCGTCGCTGACGCACAGGTTGTCGCTCACCGGCGCCTCGGTGGGTCCGTCGAGCGTCGCGACGAGCGTCGACTTGCCGACGCCGCCCGGCCCCGCGAGGACGACGGCGTACCCGTCGACGGAGGCGGCCGACACGTGCATCGGCACGTGGCCCCTCGTACCGGCCCACCACAGGGCCGGGTACTGCACGAGGACGGCTCGCTGCAGGAGGACCTGGCGGTCGGGCGCCGCCATCCCGAGGGCGCGGTGCCGCCAGCCACGGTGCGGCCGGACGAGCACCTCGAGCCGTACGGCGGACGGGCGGACGGCCACGTCGAGGCCGCTCGAGCACGCGTCGGCGAGGACGACCTCGCGCCCGTCGCTCCACGCGCCGCGGGTCACGAGCCGGTGGCCGCTGCCCGGCCCGACGTCGGCGTCACGGGTCACCATGACGTGGACGTCCGGGGTCACCGGCGGCTCTTCCAGCTCCTGTCCCGCGCACGACTCGCGCACGAGCTCGGTCCACGGCTCGTCGCCGTCGACCTGCACGGCGAGCCCCGCCGTGCGCAGCCAGACGCTCATCCGTGCAGCACCTCCTGCGACGCGCGGTCGCCGGTGCCGTTCGAGGTCGCGGGCCCGGCCGTCGTGTCACCGCGCGATGCCGGCCTGGTCACGCCCCGTGAGTCGTCGCCCCGGTCCGCCGCGGCCGTCGGCTCCCGGTCCCACGGGGACTCCCAGACGGACGTCGGCTCGTCCACGTCGCCCTCCCCGGGGGAGGACGCCGGGTCGAGGGACGCCGTCGGCCTGGTCGCGGCCGTCGGCGACTCGGCCTGGACGACCTCGTGGGCGCCGCCGGTGGGGCGCGGGAGCCAGTGGTGCCGGTGGCCGTGCGGATAGCTGACCAGGCCGACGACGGGCCACCCGAGCGCCTCGACCATGGCCCGTGTCCGGTCCAGCGCCCCGGAGGACACCTGGTCGGGCGAGAGCACGACGAGGACCGGACGCTCGCCCGGGTCGGTCCACTCGCGGCCGAGGACCGACACCGGGAGCCGGTGGTCCGTGCGGCCGTCGGTCGGGCCGAGGAGCGGCGCGAGGGACCGCGCCCACGCCTCCTCCCGGGCGTCGACGAGGACGAGGAGCAGCTGGGTCGCGTCGTAGCGCCGGGCCAGCAGCGCGAGCCGGTCGGCGACCGGGCCGGCCGCCCCGAGCGTGCCGGGCGACAGGTCGCGGTGCGGCAGGTACCCGATGTGCGGGACGCCGAGCGTGCGTGCCACGGCGCGCGGGGTGGGCAGCCGCGGCCGGAACGCCTCGAGCACCGCGGCGAGTCCGACGCCGAAGAGCGCACCGAGCAGGGCGATGAGGATGGCCCGCTGGTAGATGTGCGCGGGCAGCGGGATCGTCGGCTCCCGGACCGGGTCGAGCAGCACGGCCCGGGATGTCGACACCGTCGCGAGGTCGAGGTCGGACAGCTGCCGCTCGAGCTCGGCCTGGCTCGTCGTCAGGGCGCTCAGCTGCGCCTGGATCGCGAGGACGTCGCCCGGCGCGGCCCTGGCGAGGCGCTTGACGAGCTGGTCGCGCTGGCGGCCGAGGACGTCGAGCTGGTGCTGCACCTCGCTGCGTCGCTTGACGATGGCCGGCTGGTCGCCGACGTTCGTGAACTCGATGACGTCCTGGGTCAGCGACGTCGCGATGACGGCCGCGCGGTGCGGCGAGGTGTCGGTGACCGCGATCTCCATGACCGGCGACACGCCGACGCGCCGGACGTCGATGTTGTTGGCGGCGAACGCCGCGATGTCGGTCTGCAGGCCTCCCTTGTCGAGCGCCACGCGCACGACGCCCGGGCTCGTCGCGATGCCGAGGACGCGCTGGCTCGTGGCGTCGGCCTGCACGTTCGACGCGGCGAGGTCGCTGCCCATCTGGATCCGGGCCACGGCCTCGTACTCGTTGGGCTGGCTGCGGCCGATGTACCAGGCCGCCCCGAACGGAACGAGCACGCACAACAGGATGACCAGCCAGTGGCCGCGGATGACCCGGCCGAATGCCTCGTCGATCGTCATGATCCCCCCGGATCCGGTGGTTTGCCGGGCAGTGCTGCTGCGCGGCTCCGTTCGACCGTAGGACGGCCCGCGAGCCCCCACATCGCTCCCGCAGCGGACCCCCGGCTACGTCAAACGGCCGACCCCCGGGGTCTCGGACGGCCGGCGGCCGGCGCCGAGCAGCAGACCGGCGCGGCCCGAGCGGGGGGGTGCTCGGGCCGCGCCGTGGGCGGCCGGGACGACGTCTCCCCGGGGGGAGTGTTGGAGGGTGGACGGCGTCCCGGTCGCGGCCTCTGGGGCCGGGGTGCGCCGCAGGGCGTCCCGGCACCGGAGTCAGGTCGTCTTCTCGGTGGTCTTCGCGGTGGTCTTCTCGGTGGTCATCTCGCTGGTCGGTCAGTGCAGGACGGCGAAGGGGCGCATCCGCGCCACCGGCCGCACGATGCGGTGGCGGGTCAGGACCGACATGGCGGCGTTGACGCCGTGGTCGTCGAGGTGCGGTGCCGATGTCGGTGCCTCGTCGCTGTACCGGTAGCGGCGGGTCGAGCGGCCCCCGGGGTCGAGCGTCGAGCGTCCGTCCTTCTCGAACTGCTCGATGACGGTCCCCGCACCGTGGCACGCGGAGTGGAGGCTGTCACTGCTGCGCTCACCGGCGACGGCGAGGTAGGAGGAGGTGCGGTGCGTGCCGGGCAGCAGGACCGCCTGGCCCGTCGTCGCGAAGACCGACCCCTCGGGCATCCGGTCGGCCGGGAAGGCGCGGCACGAGTTGTGCCGGTGCACGACGGCGCGCTGCCCCCCGACGGACTCCTCGTAGATCGAGTTGTGCGGCGAGTCGACGACGAGGCGTCCCGGCTCGCCGCCGAAGGTGTCGAGGGCGATGCGGCGCAGCGCCGCGTAGGTCGCCACCCGGAACGCGTAGCCGTAGTTCATCGCCGACGCGTTGGCGAGCATGAGCCGCTGGCCCTCGTCGCTGTCGAGGTCGACCGGCGCACAGCCCTTGGCGAAGTAGAGCCGCATCCGCTCGCGCAGCTGGGCGGCCGAACGCGCCGTCGCCAGGTGGTAGAGCGGCTTCTGCACCGCCATGACGGCCTTCATGGCGCGTGCCGTGTCCTTGCGCCGCTGGAACAGGTGCCCGATCTCACCGGTGAGGACGCCGCCGCCGGCGTGGTACTGGAGCGTCACCTGTCCCTGCCGGATCCCGAGCAGCTCGGCCGCCTCCGGGTCGAGGATCTCCTCGACCTGCTGGAGCTCGACGAAGTGGTTCGTCGGGCCCACCGTGCCGAACCGCAGCCGCGCCAGCTGCCACGTCAGGGCCGGGATCTCCTTGCGCAGCCGCGCGGCGCCGCCCCACGGCTCGAGGTCGACCCGCCCGCACTCCTCGATCCGCTCGAGCTCCTCGGCCTCGACGCCCCACCGCTCGGCCGCGAACTGCGCTCCCTCGGTGGCTGCGGCCACGACCTCGCCGGCCGTCAGCTCGCGCGCCCCGCGGGTCGGGTAGGGGTACTTCTCCCGGACGGCCCGGTAGAACGCGTCGACCGCGTGGTCGGCCGGCTTGTCGGTGCCGAGCGCGATGAGTGCCATGCCGCAGTTGACCGACGAGCTGGTGAACGTCGGGCGGATCGTGCCGCGCGTCGCGACGGCGATGCTCGAGGGCATCTCCATCTTCCGCTTGTGGTGGAAGTCCGGCAGCACGACGGGCGGCGCCGCGAGGTCGAGGCCGGCCGCCCCCATCTCGAAGGAGCGCAGTACCGCCTCGTCGGCGCGCAGGCCCGGTCCCTCGATGACGGTGGCGGTCCGTCCCGGCCCGGGGGCCGGTCCGGAGGTCGTCGGGCTGGTCGCGCCCGGTGCCGGGCGCTCGGCTCCGGTCCCGGCGATGACGGTGAGGTCCACGAGTGTCCCCTTGTCCTGGTCGTGTGGTCGGTCGGTGGGTGCGTCGGTGAGGTGGGCGGGGTGACGTGGGCCGGTGAGGTGGGCCGGTGAGGTGGCCGGTGGGTGGCCGGTGGGTGGGTCGGTTCAGTAGTCGTCGGGGTACGGGACCGCAGCGACCAGACGCCGGTCGTCGCGCGACGGGACGTAGTTGCGCAGGAGCAGCTCGAGGATCGTCTTGACCTCGTCGACGGCGTTGCGCGCCGCCGCGTCGAAGAGGGCCTCGAGGTGGTCGTCGAAGTCCGGGTCGAGGGCGTCGGGCGACGTGCTGAAGATCCGCGGGTGCGCCGTCTGGGTCCGTTCCTCCTCCTCGGAGAAGAGCGCCTCGTGCAGCTTCTCCCCCGGCCGCAGCCCGGTGTAGCGGATGTCGGGCTCGGGCAGCCCCAGCTGACGCGAGTAGCTCTGGACCAGGTCGACGATGCGCACCGGCTGGCCCATGTCGAGGACGAACGTCTCGCCGCCGCGGGCCAGGTGCGCCGCCTCGAGGACGAGGCCCACGGCCTCCTCGATCGTCATGAAGAACCGGGTGACGTCCGGGTCGGTGACCGTGAACGGCTCGTCGTTGCGCAGCTGCTCGGCGAGCACGTGCAGCAGGGATCCCCGACTGCCGAGGACGTTGCCGAACCGCACCGCCGACACGATCGTCCCGCGCGAGTTTCGCGACGCGTGCCGCGTGACCCGCTCGGCGAGCTGCTTCGTCGCGCCGAGCACCGAGGTCGGGTCCGCGGCCTTGTCGGTCGAGATGAGGATGAACCGGCCGACGCCGTGCTCGACGGCGGCCCGCACGACGTTGAGGGTTCCGGCCACGTTGGACTTGACGCCCTCGCAGGGGTGCCGCTCGAGCATCGGCAGGTGCTTGAGGGCCGCCGCGTGGAAGACGACGTCCGGCCGGACGTCGGCGATGATCTGGCGCATCCGGCGGGCGTCGCGGATGTCGGCGACGACGACGTCGTCGGTGTCGAGCAGCCCCTCCCCGGTCAGCTCGAGCTGCAGACGGTGCAGGTTCGACTCGTCGTGGTCGAGCATGACGAGGCGTTCGGGTCCGAACCCGTTGACCTGGCGGCACAGCTCGCTGCCGATCGAGCCGCCGGCGCCGGTGACGAGCACAGTCGCGCCGCTGATCGTGGCCCGCACCTCGGGCGAGACGACGTGCATCTCCGGGCGCCCGATGAGGGCGCCGACCTCGAGCGAGCGCAGGTCCGTGCCCACGACGTCGCGCTGGAGCATCGAGACGAACGAGGGCAGGTGACGCACGCTGGCGCCGACGCGTGCCGCGGTCGTCGCGAGCATGCGCACCTGGTCGGCCGGCAGCCCGGGGATCGCGAGGAGCACGACGTCGACCCGCTGCACCGTCACGACCGACAGCAGGTCGGACAGCGTGCCGAGGACCGGCAGCCGCCGCACGACGCGCTTGCTCGTGTCGTCGTCGAGGAAGCCGATCGGCGCGAGGCCGAAGTCGCGCACCCTCTCGAGGTCGCGGGCCAGGGCCCGGCCGGCCTCGCCGGCGCCGACGATCAGCGTCCGCAGCCCCTTCTGCAGCGTCGGCACGAAGCCGATGTCCGAGGGATTCCATCCGTAGCTCAGTGTCGTGCTCACCCTGTCGCTCCCCTTCGTGCAGTCTCAGCCAGCGCCGCGCAGACCTGGTCGATCTCCGCGTCGGTGATGACCGCGTCCATCGGTAGCGAGAGGATGCGGTCGAAGACCCGGTCGGCACCGGGCAGTCCCTCGGCGGGGACGATGCAGTGGTCCCGGTACCACGTCAGCCGGTGCAGCGGGATGAAGTGCACCGACGTGCAGACGCCCTGCGCGCGCAGCGCGTCGACGAGCGCGTCGCGGCTCATCCCGTAGGCCGGCTCCACGCGCACCGGGTAGAGGTGCCAGGCGTGGCGGCCCTCGAGGGGGCGCGGCGGGCGTCGCAGTCCGGGGATGCCGGCCAGCCCCTCGTCGTAACGCGCGGCGACCTCGGCGCGGCGGGCCTGGTCGCGGTCGAACCGGCGCAGCTGGGCCCGGCCGATCGCGGCCTGGACGTCGGTCATGTTCGCCTTGAGGCCGTCGACGGCGACGTCGTAGCGCCAGCCGCCGCCGGGCAGGTAGCGGCGCCATGCGTCGGCCGACATGCCGTGCAGCCGGGTCCGCCGGATGCGGTCGGCGAGCTCGGGGTCGTCGGTCGTGACCATGCCGCCCTCGCCGATGGCCAGGTTCTTCGTCGCGTAGAAGCTGAAGCACGTGGCCCGCGAGATCGTCCCGACGGGCTCGTCGCCGACGACGGTGCCGAGGGCGTGCGCGGCGTCCTCGACGACGCGGTCGAGGTCGACGCCGGCCGCGGCGGCGAGCGCGCGGACGTCGGTCGGCAGCCCGGCGAGGTGGACGACGACGAGCGCGTCGACGCCGCCGGCGCCGTGCGCGGCGGCCGCCGCGGTCTCGGGCGAGGGCATCGCCGTGACGGGGTCGACGTCGGCCAGGACCGGCACGTGGCCGGCGTGCCGGATGGCGGCCGCAGCGCCACAGAACGTCACCGTCGACATGAGGACCTTCGAGCCGGGCGGCAGCTCCAGCGCCCGCAGGGCCAGCTCGATGGCCGCGGTGCACGAGCTGACGGCGATGCCGTGCTCGGCGCCGACGTAGGCCGCGAGCTCCGCCTCGAACTCGACGACCTGCTGCCCCGAGGTGACCCATCCGGACTCGAGCACCTCCGCGACGGCCTGGCGCGCCTCCGGACAGATCCGCGTGCGGGTGAACGGCACGACGTGCGGCTCGGTGGCGGTGGGCGCCACGGGCGCGGCCGCCGTGAGCGCCGGCGTCGGCGTCGGCGCGGGGGCGACGGCGCCCGGCGCGTTCCGGGTGCCGGGGCGCGTCAGTGCCCGGGGACGGCGGGCGATCTCAACCATGGAGCTGCACCTCGCTCCTCGTCAGCGCCACCGCGGCGGAGGCGGAGTGGACGTGCAGCTTGCGCAGGATGCGCCGCACGTAGGTCCGGACCGTGTTGTCGGACAGGTCGAGCGCGATGCCGATGTCGTGCCGCGTCATGCCGGCGGCCAGGCAGTCGAGGACCGCCGACTCGCGCTCGGTCAGCGGACGGGAGTCCGGCAGCACGGCCTCGGGTCGCTCGCGCAGTGCGGCGGCGAACATCGCGTGCAGCGGTTCGGCCGGCAGGTGCGCCTCGCCCGCAGCCACGTCGATGAGCGCGTCGAGGAGCTCGTTGACGCCGTCCTGGCGCGAGACCCAGCCCCGGACGCCCCACGCCAGCGCGTCGGGCAGGTGCACCTCGCCGCCGGCCGGGGACAGGACCACGACGCCGAGCGAGGGGCACTCGATGCAGAGCCGCTGGAGGTTGCACACGTCGGCCAGGTCGTCGATGGCGACGGCGACGACGTCGCAGCGGGCGGCGAGGTCGTGCGCGAGCGCCTCCGTGATGGTCCGGGCACTGCCGACGAGACGCAGCGTGCGGTGCTCGGCCAGCACCAGGGCGACGGCGTCGAGGAAGCCCTGACGCACGTCCACCATGACCACTCGGACGTCCTGTTCCATGTCCACGAGGGTCCCTCCCTGCGCATCGATGCGGACCCGACGCGGGCACGACTGCGCACTACGTCAAACGGATGACCCCGGGGGCTCGGGCGTCGGCGACGCGCGTCAGGCGGGGCGCACGTGCGCCGGCCACTCGATCTCGTCCGCGTGGGCGGCGACGAGGGCAACGGCCTGCAGGCGTGAGTGGACGCCGATCTTCGTCAGCACGTTCTGCACGTGGGTGCGCGCCGTGCTCCGGCGCACGTCGAGCGCGGAGGCGATCTCGTCGGTCCCGAGCCCGTCGGTGATGCACCGCAGCACCTGCCACTCGCGTTCGGTGAGGAACGACAGCACCCACGTCGGGCTCTCCTGGGGGTCCCCGGAACGCATGGCGCTCTGCAGGATCCGCGGCTCGACGGCCAGGTGGCCGCTGACGGCCAGGCCGATGGCCTCGACGAGCTGTGGCAGCCCGCGGTCCTTGCGCACGAAACCGGAGGCGCCCATGGCGATGGCTCGCCGCACCGAGACGTCCGAGGCGTCGGCCGAGAACATGACGACCTTGGTGCCCGGCGACTCCGCCCGGATCTTCGCGATGGCGTCCAGACCCGACCCGTCGGGGAAGTTGACGTCGAGGAGGCAGACCTCGGGCTGGACCTCGGCGACCGCCTGGAGCGCCTCGGCGGGACCGTGGGCCGTCGTGACGTCGTAGCCGAGGTCGGACAGGGCCGCGCCGAGGGTGTCGAGGATGAGCCGGTGATCGTCGCAGACGACCAGCTTCATGACCGGCGCCGCCCTCAGGAGGCCAGCGCGTGGCTGCCGCGGCGCAGCGCGATGTCGGCCGACGCACCGCCGTCCGGCCGCGCCGCGAGGCGGAAGGTCCCCTGGCACGCGGCGACCATGGCCCGCGTCGTCGCCAGGCCGATCGACGTGCGATTCACGACGCGGCCCAGCCCTGGGCCGTCGTCGAGCACGCGGACGTGCATGCCGTCGTCCCCCTCGCCGACCTCGACGCGCACGTGGCCCGACGGTCCCGCCGCGCGCACCGCGTTGTCGACGACGCACCCGAGCGCTCGGGCGAGCGCGACCGGGCGGGCGAGCACGAGGCCCTCGCCGACGACCTCGACGTCGATCGTCGCCGTCGTCGTCATGCGGGCCCGGTCGGCCACCTCGTGGGCGATCGAGCCGGCGTCGACGACCTGGGGGTCGTCACCGGCCGCGCCGTCCAGGCTCGACGCGACGAGCTCGGACAGCCAGGCGGCCTGTTCGTAGATGTGGCCGAGGCGTTCCTGCACGTCCCCGCGGCCCGAGGTCGACAGCAGCAGGATCGCTGCCAGCGGCTCGCGCAGGTCGTGCAGCAGGCCCCGGACCGGGTCGGTGTCCGGCCCGGCCCACCCTCGTCCGATCTGTGTCGGAGTGCTGTACTCCATGTCCGAATCGCCCCCCTCTAGGCTGTGCTGACTCGCGCCCCCCGGTGCGCCCCTGACGTCCAGCGTCTGTTGGCTGGTCGGCCACCCGATGCCCCCGGGCCGTTCATCCGGCTGGTCCAGCGAGACTCAGGTTACGACCGCAGCTCCGAGCGCTTGGGCTTTCACGAAATTCCCAAGCTGAATTCCGAGAATTGACAGGAGGATTCGCGCTTAACGTGCCGCAGCCGACAAAGCGTGCATACGCCGCGTGTATGGAGAGAACGACCCGATCCGACCGTGCGGACGGTCGGGGAGCCCGGCTCGGCACACGGCGGCGGTGCCGTGCATCATGGCCCCATGGCGCGCAAACGCGGACTCCGCTTCCTCGCTCGCGACGGACGAGAGCTGACCGTCCGCGACGATGAGGGCGAGGAGCATCGCGCCACCCTCCGGAAGGTCGAGGCCTTCGGTGCGCACGAGGACGGCGCCTTCGCGTTCGGCTACTGCAAGAGCTGCGACTGGACGGGCCCGGCCCGGCGCGCGCGGGACAAGGCCCGCAAGGACGCCCTCGTCCACCAGGACGACTGCACCGGCAAGGGCCGGATCCGCATCGGTGTCAGCGAGGACGACACGCCCTGACGCCGGGCGGAGCCCGGGTCAGCGGCGCCGGGGCAGGTAGCGGTGCTCGGGCCGCCCGGTCGCGCCGTAGGACAGGTCGAGGTCGAGGAGCTGCTTCTTGACGAGCGTGGCCAGGTAGCGCTGCGCGGTGGGGCGGCTCGCACCGAGGATCTGCGCCACCTCGGCGGCCCCCACCGGCGCCGGTGCGGCGGTGACGATCTCGAGCACACGTGCCATCGTCGGCTGCAGCCCGCGCACCGTCGCGGCCTTGCGGGGCGGGGTGCCCCGCAGGCCGTACAGCGCGTCGACGACGTCCTGGTCGACGCCGCCCTCGCCCGCGGGGGCTCGCTCGAGCCGCTCGGCCCACGCGCGGTAGGCCTCGAGCTGCTCGCGCAGGGCCGCGAACGTGAAGGGCTTGACGAGGTAGTAGAACGCGCCGAGCTGCATCGCCGTGCGCACGGACTCCAGGTCGCGGGCCGCCGTGACGAGGAGGAAGTCGGGCACCGGGCGCCCGGCGGCCGCGAGCCGCCGGACGAGCTCCAGGCCCGTGAAGTCGGGCAGGTACATGTCGAGGAGGACGAGGTCCGGCTCGGTCTCGCCGACGAGCCGCTCGGCCTCGGTCCCGGTGTGGGCCTCACCGACGACGCGGAAGCCCTCGACCCGTCCGATGGCGAGCGCGTGGGCATGGGCGACGTGGTAGTCGTCGTCGACGACGAGGACGCTGATCACGCGGCCCCCTCCCGCACCCGGACGGGCAGGGTGACCTCGAACCGGGCTCCGCCCGGCGAGGACGCGGTGATCGTGCCACCCGCGCGCGTGACGAGGCGGTGCACGAGCGCCAGCCCGACGCCGCGACGCATCCCGCCCCGGGGGTCCTTCGTCGAGTACCCGTCGACGAAGACGTCGGCGAGGCGGTCCGCAGGGATCCCCGGGCCCGTGTCGAGGACCGACAGGTGCAGGTGTCCGTCCCGGCGCAGGAGGCGCACCGTCACGTCGCCGCGCGGGTGCCGCCCGCTCGTGCGCGGGTCGTCGGCGACGGCGTCCACGGCGTTGTCGACGAGGTTGCCGAGCACCGTCGCGACCGGCAGGCCGTCGACGTCGTGGGCCTCGAGGCGGCTGGTCGGGTCCAGGTGCACGAGCACGTCGCGTTCGGCGGCCACCGTCGTCTTGGCGAGCAGGAGGGCGGCGACGACCGGTGCCGCCACCTGCGACCGGATCTCCTCGCTGGCGAGCGAGGTCTCCTGCCAGAGCTGCTGGCTGTACCGGGTGGCCTCCTCGACCTCGCCCATCTCGAGGAGCACGGCGAGCACGTGCAGCCGGTTGGAGAACTCGTGCTCCTGCGCACGCAGGGCGGTCGTCAGGCTCTCGACCGAGTCCAGCTGGCGCAGAAGGGCTTCCAGCTCGGTGCGGTCGCGGATCGTCACGACCCAGCCGGCGTTGCGACCGCCGACGATGACCGGCATCCGGTTGAGGACGAGCAGGTTCTGGTCGGTGACGGCGACGAGGTCGCTGCCCTCGACCTCCCCCGTGACGATCCGGCGCAGGTGGCCCGCCGGCAGCACCTCCTCGACCGGCTGGCCGAGCCGGGCGGTGTCGATGCCGAGCAGCCGGCGCGCCTCGTCGTTGAGGACGTTGATCGCCCCGTCGGCGTCGACCCCGAGGACCCCCTCGCGGATGCCGTGCAGCATCGCCTCGCGCTCCTGGACGAGCGCGACGATCTCGGCGGGCTCGACCCCGAAGGTCACCCGCTTGATGGCCCTCGCCAGCAGGACCGAGGCCAGGACGCCGAGACCGAGCGCGACCAGGCTGTAGAGCGCGATGTCGGCCACCTCGGCCGAGACCCTGACGCCGACCTCGGACTCGAGGATCCCGACCGACACCTCGCCGACGGGGCGGCCCGACGCGTCGATGACGGGGGCCCGCGAGTTGGCCGAACGGCCGAGGCTGCCCTCGTCGATCCCGGTGTGCACGTGGCCGTCGAGGGCGACGACAGGCTCCTCGATGCGCCGGCCGACGAGGGCCGGGTTGGGGTGGGAGTAGCGCACGCCGCGGCGGTCGATGATGACGACGTACGACGCCCCCGACGCGGCACGGATGCGTTCGGCGAGCCGCGGCAGCACGTGTTCCGGGTCGCCCGACGCGACCGCGGCGGCCACCTCGGGCACCCGGCCGACGGTGACGGCGATGCTCGTGGCCTGGTCGGTCGCATGCGCGTCGGCCGCCCGGCCGGTCAGCCGCGTGTAGAAGCCGAACCCCACGGCCATGGTCGCGACGACGATGCCGAGCACGGCCACGAGGATCCGGGACGCCAGCGTCCGGCCAAACCTCGGCATACCTCACCTCACACCACGGGGACTCGCTCCAGCATGACTGAGCAGAACGCACAAAACCACGGCTAACGCGGCTATCACGACCAAGGCGCACAAGGCTTCAGCACCGGACCGACCCGCCCCTACGGTGACGCAACTCAACGAGGAGAAAGGGTTTCGGCCCATGGCCGCCATCGAGCTACGAAACGTCACCAAGACCTTCCCCACGAGTGGGGGCGGCACGTACACCGCGATCGAGGACCTCAGCCTGACCGTCGAGGACGGTCAGTTCTGCGCCGTCGTCGGCCCGACCGGCTGCGGCAAGTCCACCACCTTGACCCTGGTCTCCGGGCTGGAGCGTCCCACCCGAGGTGAGGCCGTCGTCCACGGCGAGCCGGTCCGGGGCATCGACACCGGCACCGGTTTCGTCTTCCAGCAGGACGCCGTCTTCCCGTGGCGCACGGTCCTCGACAACGTCGCGGCCGGACCCCTCTACCGCGGAGCGCCCCGCGCCGAGGCCACCGGGCTCGCCCGCGACTGGCTGCGCCGCGTCGGGCTCTCCGGCTTCGAGGACCGCTACCCGCACCAGCTCTCGGGCGGCATGCGCAAGCGCGTCGCGCTGGCCCAGACGCTCGTCAACCAGCCGCGCATCCTGCTCATGGACGAGCCGTTCAGCGCGCTCGACGTGCAGACCAGGGCGATCATGTCGACCGAGCTGCTGCACCTCTGGGACCAGACGCGTCCGGCCGTCGTGTTCGTCACGCACGACCTGGAGGAGGCGATCGCGCTCGCCGACAAGGTGGTCGTCATCACCGCGGGCCCCGGCACGGTCAAGGCCGAGTTCGAGATCGACCTGCCGCGCCCGCGCGTCGTCCAGGAGATCCGCCTCGACCCGCGCTTCACCCGCCTCTACGGGCAGATCTGGGAGGCGCTGCGCGCCGAGGTCGAGGAGGCCTACGCCCGCACGACGCGTCTGACGGAGGTGGCCTCGTGATCGACACGACCGCAGGACGCCCGTCCCCCACGCCCGCCGCCACGGCATCCTCGCAGGTGCCGCCTGCCGGCCTCGACACCATCGGCACGCGCGACGCGACCGGTGCAACCGGTGCGCCCGATGCGCCCGATGACAGGCACGCGACGCGGACCGACCCCCGCGCCGTCCTGCGCCGCCGCCGGCTGCGGCTGGCTGCCGTCCGGCTCGGCATCGTCGTGGTCCTCGTCGGCGCCTGGCAGCTGTGCGTCCACACCAAGCTCGTCGACCCCTTCTTCTGGGGCGAGCCGACCGGCGTCTGGGACACCCTCGTGGCCTGGGTGACGGTCGGCACGCCACAGGGCTCGCTCGGAACCCAGATCCTCGTGACGCTCGAGGAGGCCGTGCTCGGGTTCGCCATCGGCGCCGTGCTCGGTGTCGTGCTCGGCATCGCCCTCGGCCGGATCCAGGTCCTGTCGGAGATCTTCGCGCCGTTCCTCAAGGCGGCCAACTCGATCCCCCGCATCATCCTCGGCTCGATCTTCACCGTTGCGTTCGGGTTCGGGATCCAGTCCAAGGTCATCCTGGCCGTCGTCCTCGTCTTCTTCGGGGTCTTCTTCAACGCCTTCCAGGGCAGCCGCGAGGTCGACCGCAACCTCGTCGCGAACGCCCGGCTGCTCGGGGCCTCGAGGTGGCGGGTCACCCGTGACGTCGTGCTGCCGTCGGCGTTCACGTGGATCCTCGCAAGCCTGCACATCAGCTTCGGCTTCGCCCTCATCGGTGCCCTCGTCGGGGAGATCCTCGGCGCCAACGAGGGCCTCGGCCTGCTCATCCGCTCGTCGCAGAACAACTTCGACATGAACGGGGTCCTCGCCGGCATGGTCCTCGTCGCCGCCATCGCCCTGACCGCCGAGGGCCTCATCACCCTCCTCGAGCGCCGCCTGCTGCGCTGGCGCCCCCCGCAGACCCATGGCGGAGGCGCGCACGAGTAGCACCGCACACCACACACCAGCACCCGAGGACCAGTTCCACACAGACTCAAAGGAGAGTTCCCTTGAACAGCAAGCGAATCGGTGCCATCGGCGCCGCCCTGCTGGCCGCGTCGACGATGGCCGCCTGCGCCAACAACGCGTCCGGCGCCAACGTGTCGGCGGGCTCGGCCGACCCGAACGCCCCCACCGTGACGATCATGGTCGGCGGCATGAGCAAGCAGATCTACCTGCCGTTCATGCTCGCCAAGCAGCTCGGCTACTACGCGAAGGCCGGCGTCAACGTCAACCTCGTCGACGAGCCGGCCGGAGGCGACGCGACGCAGAACATGCTCGCCGGACAGGTCCAGGGCGTCGGCGGCTTCTACGACCACAACATCGCGCTGCAGGCGCAGGGCAAGTCCTCCGAGGCGGTCGTCTCGATGCTCCAGATCCCCGGCGAGGTCGAGCTGTGCCGCAGCGACCTCAAGGGCACGATCAAGAGCCCGGCCGACTTCAAGGGCCAGTCGCTCGGCATCACCGACACCGGCTCCTCGACCGACTTCCTCACCCAGTACCTCAGCAAGAAGAACGGCGTCGACCCGACCCAGGAGACCCGCCGCGGCGTCGGCGCCGGCCAGACGTTCATCGCGGCGATGAAGCAGAAGACGATCGCCTGCGGCATGACGACCGAGCCCACGGTGAGCAAGGCGCTGTCGGACGGTACGGCCTTCATCCTGCTCGACATGCGCACCGCCGCGGGGTCGAAGGCGGCGCTCGGCGGCACGTACCCGGCGACCTCGCTCTACATGCCGACCGAGTGGGTCAACGGCAACAAGGGCACCGTGCAGAAGCTCGTCAACGCCTACGTCGCGACCCTGAAGTGGATCCAGTCGCACAGCGGCGCGGACATCGCCGACAAGATGCCGGCCGACTACTACAAGGGTGTCGGCAAGGACGCCTACGTCGCCGCCCTCGACAGCGAGAAGGGCATCTTCAACCCGACGGGCCTCATGCCGCCGGACGGGCCGCAGACGTGCCTGTCCGTCCTCGGGGAGTTCAACCCGAAGGTCAAGGGCAAGTCGATCGACCTGTCGAAGACCTACACCGACGAGTTCGTCAAGGCCGCGACGCCGCTCGCCTGACACCCCGTCCACCCGCACCACCGGCGGTGTGCCGTCCGGCCCGACCCCTCCGCGGCCGGACGGCACCCGTCGTCGTCGCTTGTCGCCGGCACAACTCGGCACGACGGCGTGACGACGCCGGCCGGACGCTCAGGGCTGGACGCCGACGAGGGCGAAGAACTCCTGGCGGGATCGGGCGTCCTCGCGCAGCGACCCGCCGAGGGAGGACGTCAGCGTCGTGACGCCCGGCGCCTGGACGCCGCGCAGCGACATGCACAGGTGCTCGGCCTCGAGCACGACGCCGACGCCCTTGGGAGCCAGGTGGTTGACCAGCCAGTCGGACACCTGCTTGGTCAGCCGCTCCTGCACCTGGGGCCGGCAGGAGAAGTGTTCGACGATCCGGGCCAGCTTCGACAGCCCGAGGATGCGGTCGCCGGGCAGGTAGCCGACGTGGGCGACTCCCATGAACGGCAGCAGGTGGTGCTCGCACACCGAGCGGAACGGGATGCCGCGGGCCAGGACCAGCTCGTCGTAGCCCTCGTCGTTGGGGAAGGTCGTCAGCTCGAACGGCCGGGGCGTGAACAGCTCGGCATAGGCGCGGGCCATCCGGCCGGGGGTGTTGCGCAGGCTCTCGTCGTCGAGTCGGACCCCCAGGGCCTCGAGGAACAGGGCCGCCGCTCGCTCGGCGGCTGCCAGGTCCCTCTCGGGCGCGTCGTGCACGACCCTGAGGACCCGGTCGCGCCCGGAGCCGCTGTCACCTCGACGGCCCACCCGGTCCTCGTCGGGGTCCTGCGCCTGAGCCTTCACGAGATCCATCGCCACTCCTGGGCCGAAACATTAAGACCAATAAACTTTGGCGTTATCAGGCGCTCCTCGTCAAGTGCGGCACTCGGTGCAGAGCTCGCCATGACCAACGGCCGTGGTCGTTAGACTGGGCAGGTGCTGTCGGAACGCGAGATCCGAGCGGTCGCCTCGCTCGAGGACGACCTGCGTCGTGGCATGTACGCGTTCATCCGGGCCGAGGGCCGGCCCGTCACGCGCGACGAGGCCGCCGCCGCCGTCGGGATCTCCCGCAAGCTCGCGGCGTTCCACCTCGACAAGCTCGTCGACAGCGGCCTGCTCCGCTCCCACTTCGGCCTCGGTCGGCGGCCCCGCTCCGTCGGGCGCGCCCCGAGGCTGTACGAGGCCACCGACGACACGGTGAGCATCACCATCCCGGACCGCCGGCCCGACCTGCTCGCCGAGCTGCTCCTCGACGCCGTGGTCGCGACCGGGACGGGCAGCGCCGTCGAGACCGCGGCCACCGAGGCGGCCACCGACCGGGGCCGCCGGGCCGGCACCTCGAAGCGCGCCGTGACGCGACCGGGACGGCTGGGCCCCGAACGGGCGCTCACCCTCGCCGAGTCGCTCCTCGCCGAGCACGGCTTCGAGCCGACTCGCGAGACACCGACGTGCGTGCGCCTGCGCAACTGCCCCTTCCACCCGCTGGCGGCGCGGGCTCCCGCGCTCGTCTGCGGCCTGAACCACGCCTTCGTCGAGGGCATGCTCGAGGGGCTCGGGGCGAGTCGCCTCAAGGCGTCGCTGTCCCCCGCGGCGGGGCACTGCTGCGTCCGTCTCGACGTCGCGGACGACGCCGGACGGTGACGGGCCGTGACGGACGACGCCGGGCGGTGACGGGCGGTGACGGGCGTGACGGTCGGCGACGGGTCTCCGGGCGCTCAGGCCGTCCGGCGCAGGTGAGCGGGGGCGAGGTCGGCCAGCCGCTCGCCGAGCGCCTCGAGCGTCCGGCGTTGCAACCGGCTCACGGCCATCGGTGACAGGCCGAGCTGCGCCGCGACCTCCCGCTGGCTCAGTCCCTCGGTGAACCGCAGGTGGACCAGGCGCTGCGCCTCGAGCGGCAGCGACCGCACCGCGTCGCGCACCACGACCCGGGTCTCGACGTCATCGGACGTCCGGTCCTCCAGGCTCCGTGCGTCCGGGCGAGCGGGGTCGGGACAACCGGCGTCCGCGTCGGGTGCCGGCGCGTCGAGCGAGGTCGGGCGCAGGTTCTGCTCGGCGATCTCGAGCTGGCCCAGGGTCTCGAGGTCGAGGCCCATGGCCGAGGCGAGCTCGGCCGAGGTCGGGGGACGCCCGAGGTCGCGCGTCAGCTCCTCGCGCGCACGGGTCATCTCCTGACGCTGCTCCTGGATCCGGCGGGGCGGCCGGACGAGCCAGCCGTGGTCGCGGAAGTGGCGCCGCAGCTCACCGGTGATCGTCGGCGTGGCATAGGCGCCGAACGGCGTCTCGGCCGTGACGTCGTACCGGGTGACCGCCTTGACGAGCGCGAGCGCCGCCACCTGCTCGAGGTCCTCGGCCTCGACCCCCTTCTGGAGGTAGCGCCGGGCCAGTGACCTCGCCAGCGGCAGGTGGGCCACGACCGCCGCCTCCATCGCGGCACACCGTTCGGACTCCGTCGCGGCACTGTGCACCGCGTCGATGAGCCGGCGCGCGGCCTGCTCGCCCGGAGACATGTGGGCGGGAGGCTGCGCGAGGAGACGGCGCCGCGGGGAGGGTGGCGGCGCCGTCTCGCGTCCCCACGTCGCTGTGGAGACGTGCGAGGCGATGCCTCGCGTCATGGGCCGAGCAGACGGTCCGGACGGGCGGGGACGGCCGACGCCGGCGAGCGCCCCATCGCGGCCGTCGCCACGGCATCCCTCGGGCTCGGTTTCGGGCGGGCTTCCATCGGCGTGGCTCCTCGGTCGTCTGGGGTCGGTCCGCCATGGGCGGCCCGTGGCCCGGGTCACCACCGAAGACCCCCACGGGCCGGGTGCATGACGCGACGGGGGCGCGCCGGCGCGGGACCGGTGACCGGTCGGGTAGCCCGTGGTCCACGCGCGGGCCATCGGCCGGTGGGCCCGACCGACGGTCGTGCGCACGTCATGCACCGGCGCCTAAGGCGTCCGGGCGGGCCCCGTCAGCGACCCACGGCACTCCGGTGCGTCATCTCGTACGCGGCCAGCACCTCGAGGAGGAGCTCGCTGGCCGCGTCGTGGATCCGCAGGACGTCCTCGGCCGGTGCCTCCCGCAGGACCTCGGCGGTGACCTGCAGGTGGATGCGGCACATGTCGAGCAGCGGCACGCCGCCGGCGAACGCCGACCGACCCAGCTCGTAGGCCGCGGCGCGGACCTCCTCGGCCCGGTGCGGCAGGAACCGCAGCAGGATGGGTCGGTAGTCCTGGGTCACACGGCCGAGGTCGGCGCCCTCGGGACGGGACGCGCCAGCCGTCACGAGCGCCCCTGGAGGCGGCCCTCGTCCGCCCACGTCGTCGACCCGCCGCCCCGGGCCAGCACGGCCAGACCCTCCTCGAGGTTCAGCGCCGTGGGCACGTCCGAGGGGCCGACCCCGAGGCGGACCATCGTGAAGGCGACCTCGGGCTGGATGCCGACGATCACCGTCAGGGCCCCACGCAGGCGTGCCATCTCGACCACCCGACGCAGCGTCAGGGCCGCGAAGGAGTCGATGACGTCGAGGGCGGCCACGTCGATGACGACGCCCCTCGACCGGTGCTCCCCGATCTGGTCGACGAGGTCACGCTCGAAGCGCACGAGCTGCGAGTCGTCGAGGGCGGTGTGGATCGACGCGATCAGGTTGGGGCCCTGTCGCATGATCGACACGAGAGCTGGGCTGCCGTTCACGAGCTGGCGCTGGCCTCCCTTCGGGTGACGCTGTATCCGAGCAGACGCTCGGCCTCCTCGAGGCCGCCTTGCAGGTCACCGATGGTGTACATCTTGCTGAGGTCCACACCGATGGTCACGAGCGTCTGGGCGATCTTCGGTGACAGTCCCGTGATGATGACGCTCGCACCCATGAGGCGTGACGCGTCCACCGTCTGGACGAGGTGGTTGGCGACAGCCTGGTCGACGTCCGGGGACCCGGTGATGTCGATGACGACGACCTTGGCCCGGTGCGTGCGGATCCCCGCGAGCAGCTGCTCGGTGAGCTGGCGGGCGCGCTCGCTGTCGAGGACGCCGATGATCGGCAGGATGAGCAGCCGCTCACGCACGGGCAGCACCGGCGTCGACAGCTCCCGGATGGAGTCCTGCTGCTGCCGGATGACGCGCTCGCGCTCCTCGACGAAGCTCACCGCGACGGTGTTCGCGATCCGGTTCGCGGCGGGCTCGTAGGCGTCGAGCACCTCGTTGAGCAGCGCGAAGTCGCGCTGGTACTTCTCGAAGAGGGACCGCGCGAGCACGTCACGCAGGAGCAGCACGATGCCGACGACCTCGTGCGTCTCGACGCCGCGCGGGATGATGCGTTCGGACAGGTCCCGGGCGTAGTGCTGGAGGGCCTCCACGCTGCCGGTCTCGAGGACCTCGACGTAGTTGTCGTAGACCGACGTCGTCTCGGCGGCCATCTCCTGCTGGGTCATGGCGGTCAGCAGGTGCGCCTGCTGGATGCGTTCGGCCCACTCCTCGCGCAGCCTGGTCCGGTGCTCCCGCAGGTGGGCGACGAGCTGGGACAGCAGGTGCTCGCCCTCGGCGATGCCGCCGCGTCCGCGGCCGGTGTCGTGGTCAGTCATCGTTGCGCGTCCTCTCCCACTTGGTCATGGTCACCGTCGTTCCGTGCTCGGGGTCGCTGGCCAGGACGAAGTCGTCCATGAGGCGGCGCACGCCGGGCAGCCCGAGGCCCAGGCCCCCGTAGGTGCTGTAGCCGTCGGTCATGGCCCGGTCGACGTCGGCGATGCCGGGTCCGGCGTCACGCGCCGTCACGCGGATGCCCCGCGCCGGAACCTCGACGAGCTCGATGGTGACCTCTCCCCTGCCGGCGAAGCGCACGATGTTGCGGCAGACCTCGGAGACGGCCGTTGCGACCAGGGTCAGGTCGGTGGGACCGAAGTCGAAGGTCGAGGCCATCTCTCGTGCGGCACCGCGCGCGCGGACGATGTCGGCGTCGCGCTCGATGGGGATGTGCACGGCGTCGTCGCGTCCCTGCCCGCGCTCCAGCAGCGGCCCGCTCAGGCGGGCGCACAGCTCGCACTCGAGCAGGTGCTGGGCGGCCTGCACCTCGCGTTGGCGGCGCTGGTCGCCGCTGCTCAGGGCGAGCAGCACCGGCCGGCAGCGGTCGGTCAGGCTCGGGGCGTCCTCCAGCTCGAGGAGGTACTCGACGCGGAGCCGGGCGCGGGTCCGGTTCAGGTGGGCCGCGACCGCCCCCGGGGTGCTGCCGGCCCGGGCCGCCAGCGACCGCGTGTCGGTGCCGGCGACCTCGTGCTCGAGGAGCAGCCGGCGGTCGCGGTCGTCCAGATGTGCCAGGGCCCGCGCCATGGCCTCCTGGTCCTCGCCGAACAGCACCTGGGCCTCAGGTGTCTCGGGTGCGCTGACGTCCACCACGCGGTGCTGGTTGCGGCGCCTGCGGTCCTCCTGGCGCCACATCGTCGCCACGACGTTGCGGGCGGTGGCGATGGCGTACGGCTCGAGCATCCCGGGCTCGATGCTGTCGAAGGCGGCGAGGACGCGCGCCAGCGTCTCCTGCACCAGGTCCTCGGCGGCCGGGTGCGCCCCGACGCGAGCACCCACGATGCGCCGGACCATGGGGATGAGGTCCGCGACGTCGTGCGCCGGCTGACCCCGTTCCTCCCCGTCGCGCTGTGGTGCGCTCACATCCCGAGGATACCGAGCGGGGAGGGTGGGACCGCGTCATACGCCGGGCCGACCCGCGTCGTCGCTGACAGGGGAAGCTCGATCGGGGGACCGCACGCGGAAAGGACCCGACATGACACTCCTCGGCCTCACGACTCCGGTGATCGGGTTGGCCCTCATGCTCGTCATGGCACGCGTGGAGAGGTGGGTCTCCACGTCGTCGCCCCCGAGAGTCCCCGTCGACGACGTGGCAGGAGCCGGAGCGGCCCGAGCCGTCCCCCGCGTCCCCCGGGCCGGGGCCGTCGCCGGCGCCGGCCGGGTACCCGGCGACCACCCGCCGTACCCGGGGCGGCCACGCCGGGCGAGGTGAGTCCCCGCCACCTTGCCCGTGCGGCGGGGACTCCTCGGCTCGTCCGGGACCGGCAACCCAATCCGGGCCGGTCACCCCGGGCCTCTCGGCCCCCTGCCCCCACGGCGGTGGGCCTCCCCACCACGGTGGCACGGGTTCTCGACGCCGTCCGCGGAATCGCGGAACTTCTCGCCGCCCTCACCGGCCCGCGGGCCCACCTCGCGCTACTCGGACTCCAGCAGGGCCTTGGCGGTGTCCAGCGCCGCCATCTCCCCGTCCATGGACTTCTGCACCGGACCCGACATGAAGAGCTTCTTCACCCCGGAGAGCTCGGCCCTCAGGGAGAAGGTCACCGTGGTGGCCCCGCCGTCGGTGCTCTCGAAGGCGTACTCACCCCGCGGGCGCGCCGGTCCGGCGACGACCTCGAACGCGTACCGGGTCGGCACCGAGTAGTCGGTCACCTCGATGTCGGCATCGATCCCACGGCCGCCGGGCCCGGCGACGACCTGGTGGATGCGCGACCCGGCCTGCAGCTGGGCAGGCCCGTCGATCTCCTTGACGTGCGGTCGCCACCGTGGGTCGTTCGACGGCGTCGTGAAGAACGCGAACACCGTCTCGACGGGCCGCTGGATGACGATGGTTCGCTGGGCCGCGGGCATGACGTTCCTTCCGGCGATCGTCGCTGCGTCGCGATTGTCGCGCGCGCTCGCTGCACGCCACAAGGGCTGCCAGACGCTCCTCACCCGTCCTGCCGACCGCACCCCTTGCGCGGCCGCGGCCGACGGTCACGCGCTGAGGCGCGCGGGGGCTCCCGACGCCAGGGCGTCGAGGAACCCGTCGACGACCGCGGTCAGGCCCGGCTGCACGTCCGTGCCGAACGTGACCGCGCCCGAGGCCGACGTCTCGATGAGCTGGTCGACGACGAGGAAGCCCTGCACGACGTGCCGGGCTCCCATCGAGGACAGGACGGGCCGGAGGCCGTAGTCGAGCGCCAGGGCGTGCGCGAGGCTGCCGCCCGTCGCGAGCGGCAGCACCGTCTTTCCGGCGAGGGCCAGCTGCGGCAGCAGGTCGAGCCACGACTTGAGCAGGCCGCTGTAGGCGGCCTTGTAGACGGGGGTGGCGACGACCAACGCGTCGCTGTCCTCGAGCAGCCGGGCGGCCCCGACGAGGGCGGGGTCGTCGAACCGGGCGTGGAGCAGCGCCTCGGCCGGCAGGTCGCGCAGGTCCAGGTGCACGACCTCGTGGCCGTGCCGCACGACGGTGCGGGAGACGTGGTCGAGCAACACAGCCGAACGCGAGGTCGCGCTGGGTGATCCGGAGACGGTGAGGATGCGGGACATGGCGGGTCCTTTCACGAGGCGGGTCGGTGGGTCGTGGGGGTGACGCGGGACGCGTCCCCCGGGCCGGGTCGGTCGCTCATGCCGTCGCGGCCTCGGCGCGCGTCGGCGTGCCCGAGTAGCGGTTGACGGGGCGGGGCAGCCCGTAGTGCTCGCGGAGGGTCGACCCCGTGTACTCGGCGCGGAAACGGCCGCGCCGCACGAGGATCGGCACGACGTGGTCGACGAACGCCTCCAGGCCCGACGGGAGGGCGGCCGGCATGATGTTGAACCCGTCGGCGGCACCGCCGGTGAACCACTCCTCGAGGGCGTCCGCGACCTGCTCGGGGGTGCCCGCGAAGGTCCGGTGGCCGCGCCCACCGCCGAGGCGGCCGATGAGCTGCCGGACCGTGAGGTGCTCACGGCGCGCGAGCTCCACGATGAGGGTGTAGCGGCTCTTGGCCCCCTCGATCTCGTCCTCGGAGGGCAGGTCCGCCGGCAGCGGGCGGTCGAGCGGCAGGTCGTCCGGGGTGAGCCGCAGCGTCCGGGCGAGCTGGGCCACGGCGTACTCCGGGCGGATCAGCTCGTCGAGCTCGGCCTCGAGCGCTCGCGCCTCGGCCTCGGTCGAGCCGATGACCGGGACGATGCCCGGCAGGACCTTGATGCCCTCGGGGTCGCGGCCGACGGCCGCGGTGCGGGCCTTGAGGTCGGCGTAGAACGCCCTGGCGTCCTCGAGGGTCTGGTGGGCGGTGAAGACCGCCTCGGCGTACCGGGACGCGAACGCCTTGCCGTCCTCGGACGAGCCGGCCTGGACGATGAGCGGGTGCCCCTGCGGCGAGCGTGGCAGGTTCAGCGGACCGCGCACCCGGAAGTGGGTCCCGACGTGCTCGATGGCCCGGACCTTGTCGTTGTCGCCCCACCGGCCGGAGGCCTTGTCGCCGGTCGGCGCGTCGTCGTCCCAGCTGTCCCACAGCTTCTGGGCGACGTCGAGGAACTCGGCGGCCCGCTCGTAGCGCGTGTGGTGCGCGGGCTGGTCGTCGAGGCCGAAGTTGCGGGCGGCGTCGGGTCCGGCCGTCGTGACGACGTTCCACCCGGCACGGCCGCCGCTGACGTGGTCGACGGACGCGAACCGGCGCGCGAGGTTGTAGGGGTCGTTGTACGTCGTCGACGCCGTGGCGATGAGACCGATGCGGCTCGTGACCGCCGCGATGGCCGTGAGCAGGACCGTGGGCTCGAGGGCCCCCGACGGGCGTCGCCCGATGTCGTTCCAGAGGACCGGGCTGTCGGCGAAGAAGATCGAGTCGAGGTGGCCCCGCTCGGCGATCTGCGCCAGGCGCTGGTAGTGCGTGACGTCGGTGCCCGCGAAGGGGTCGCTCTCCGGCAGGCGCCAGGACGCCTCGTGGTGCCCGGTGCTCATGAGGAAGGCGTTGAGGTGCATGGCGCGGCGGCTGGTGGTTGTCATGACGTGGTCCTTTCGGCGTCGGGGTCGGTGTCGGGGTCGGTGTCGGTGGGTTCGGTGGCCGTGCGGGATCGGGCGGGGGTGACGCCGAGGGCGGCGAGGAGCTCGCTCCGGACGGCGGCGTAGGCGGCGTCGGACGGGTCCCGGTCGCCTCCGTGCGCCTGCCCGTCCCCATGGCGGTGGGTGAGGTCGATGCGTCGCTCCAGGGCGATGCGCCCACGGTCCAGGACGATGACCCGGTCGGCGAGGGTGACCGCCTCGTCGACGTCGTGGGTCACGAGCAGCACCGCAGGATGGTGCCGGTCGTAGAGCTCGCGCAGCAGGTCGTGCATGCGGAGGCGGGTCAGGGCGTCGAGGGCGCCGAAGGGCTCGTCGGCCAGCAGCAGCTCGGGGTCCCGGACGAGGGACCGGGCCAGGGCCACGCGCTGCTGCTCACCGCCCGAGAGCTCGGCCGGCCAGGCGTGCTCGCGGCCGGCGAGCCCCACCTCGTCCAGCGCGGCCACCCCCTTGCCGCGCGCTGCTCGGCCGGACAGGCCGAGGACGACGTTGTCGAGGACGCTGGCCCACGGCAGCAGTCGCGAGTCCTGGAAGACGACCGAGACGCGGTCGGGGACGACGACGCGTCCCGAGCCGCTGACCTCCCCGTCGAGCCCCGCCAGCGCGCGCAGCAGCGTGCTCTTGCCGCAGCCGCTGCGGCCCAGCAGGACGACGAACTCCCCTGGTGCGATGTCGAGGGAGACCCCGTCGAGGACGCCCTTGGGTCCGTAGCCGCGCACGAGGTCCTCGACGACGACGGCGGTGCGGTCGGCGCCGACGCGGTCGGGGCTCAGGAGCCCAGGGTGCGCTGCCATGCCAGTGCCCTCCTCTGCAGGAGTCGGACGGCACCGTCGGACAGCAGACCGAGCAGCCCGTAGAGGACGAGCCCGACGACGATGATGTCGGTCTGTCCGTACGTGCGCGCGAGCTCCATCATGTAGCCGATGCCGGACGTCGAGTTGACCTGCTCGACGACCACGAGGGACAACCAGGCGGCGGTGACGGCGAACCGGAGGCCGAGGAGGAAGCCCGGCAGGGCACCGGGAAGGATCACCTTGCGTACGAACGCTGTTCGGCTCAACCCGACGGTCTGCGCCAGCTCGACGTACCTGCTGTCGATGCCCCGAAGCCCGGCGTGGGTCTGGACGTAGACGGGCACGAGCACGCCGAGCGTGATGGTGACGACCTTCATCGGCTCGCCGATGCCGAACCAGAGGATGAGCAGCGGCAGGAGGGCGAGCGAGGGGATGGCGCGCTTGACCTGCACCGGCCCGTCGACGAGCGCCTCACCGAACCGGCTCAGGCCCGAGAGCAGCGCCAGGGCGGAACCGAGGAGGACCCCGAGGAGCAGACCGAGGCCGGCACGCTGGGCAGACACGGCGAGGTTGGTCTGCAGCCGGCCGTCGGCGAGCAGGTCGCCCGTCGTCGTGACGACGGTCCAGGGGGCCGACAGGATGCGGGGGTCGAGCAGCCCGGAGGCCGAACCCGTCACCCAGACGGCGAGCAGGGCCACGGACCCGAGCACTGCGTCGAAGCGGCGTCGGCGGCCCGGTCCGAGCCTCGTCGCCCGTGGGCGCTCGTCGACCAGACGGACGACGGGCACCGTTGCGGCGGTGCGGTTCTCGCGCCGCGTGGAGATGCCGACCAGCGTCGTCATGAGGCGCGTCCGGTCGCGTAGGCGGTGCCGCCGACCTTCTCGAACCGGCGGTCCCAGAGGGTGGCGACGTCGAGGTGCGGGCGGCGCTGGTCGGCCGACAGGAGGTCGGCGGTCTCCTGGTGGCGGCGGATCGCGGCCGTCCAGTCGGTGGGGACGTCGCGGGCGCCGGCGGACCTGACGAGGTACTGGCCCTCGGCGTCGGTCAGTCCCTGGTTGCGGACGTAGTAGCCCGCGACCCACTCCTTCGGGTGCTCGTCGACCCACTTCAACGCGGCGCCCCAGTGCGCGACGTACTCACGGATCGCGGCGGCCTTGCCGGCGTCGCGCAGGGAGCTTCTCGGGGGCGTAGAGGTGACCGGGGTCGTCGCGCAGCCCGTGCGGGACGACGGTGGCGCCGTCCCTGCCGTACTGGGCGAGGTAGCGCTCGAGGGCAACTCCCCCGATGGGCGCGACGTCGATCTGCTTGGAGGCCAAGGCGGTCGGGTAGACGTCTCCGGTGCTCGGCAGCTCGACGAGCTGGACGTCCTGCTGGGTCAGCCGGGCCTTGTGCAGCACGCGCAGGACGAGGGCGCCCTGCGCCTGGCCGGGGCTGTAGGCGATCTTCTTGCCGCGCAGGTCGGCCAGTGAGGTGACCCGCACGCCCGGTGCGATGCCGAGCTGGTAGATCGGGTGCGTCTCGGGCTGCCTGCGGAACTGCGCTGCGACGATGCGCGTGTCGACCCCGGTCCACGCGGCCTGCAGGGGCGGGATGTCGGCCACCGCACCGAGGTCCAGGGCCTTGGCCCGGAAGGCCTCCAGCGTCTGCGGGCCACCGCTGATGTTGGCGAAGGTGACCGGGAAGGTGAACTTCTCCAGCTCGCCGGAGAGCCTGAGGGCCTGCTCGACCTGCGGGTCGCCGACGACGAGCGTCGTGCCCTTCGGGACGGCGGTCGGCAGCTCCGCGGTGGGAGCCAGCGGCGGGCCACCGTCGGCCGCGCTGGAGGTCCCACCGCAGGCAGCGAGCGTCGCGAGCAGCGGCGTGGCGGCGAGGGCGAACAGGACGGAACGTCGGTCCGGCGCGTGGGCGGACGGGGTGGTGGGCATGGCGAAGGGACCTTTCGGAAGGCGTGCGTGAAGGAGCCCGCGGCAGGGCCGGCCGTCCGGGAACGGTCGGCACCATCGGGCGGGGGGAGGGAGCAGCTCTCGGCGAGGGGCCGCGACGGGCCGCGACGGGCCGCGACGGGCCTGAGACGGGCCGCGACGCCCCGAGGGCCTCAGGCCGGGACGTGCTCGCGGCCTCGGCCGGGAGCGGCGCGACGCCCTTCAGGGCCGCGCGGAGGGCGGCCGGGGCGTGCGGGGCGCGCTCAGCGACAGATGGCGCTGGCGACACCCATGTGGTCGACCGCGCGACGCATGGTCAGCATCTGGTGGCGCATGCCCTGATCTCATACTGCCTGGCTAGGATTTGCAACGGCCGTCCGCGTGGTGGACACGCCGGTCGCGGACCGACGCAGGCGACGGGCCGGCGTGGCGGCCAGGCGGGCCCCCCGGGTACGGGCGCAGGGCCCCCGGGGCAGCGTCAGTGGGGGCCGATCTCGCCCGAGCCCCGCACGACGAGAGACGGCTCGATGACGACCCGCTGGGGCGGCGTGCTGTCGCCGTCGATGCGGGAGAAGAGCAGCCTGCCGACCTCCGCGCCGATGCGCTCGACGTTCTGCCGGACCACGGTCAGGGGCGGGTCGATGAGGTCGGCCATCGGGAAGTCGTCGAACCCGACGACCGCCACGCGGTGGGTGAGCCCGAGCGCGCGCAGGGCCCGGAACGCCCCGACGGCGAGGTCGTTGCGCCCGGCGAACAGGGCCGTCGGCGCCGGGCCCGGCCCGTCGAACAGGCCGAGAACCGCGTGCTCGGCGGCTTCGGTCGTGTGCAGGTCGACCACCTCGACGAGATCCGTCTCGGCGGCTCCGGCCGCCCGCATGACCTCGCGGTAGCCACGCAGCCGGTCCTGCGCGGTCTGGATCTTCGCGAGGTCGCACAGGGCCGCGACGCGTCGGTGTCCGTGCGCCACGAGGTGCTCGACCGCCCGACGAGCGCCGAGGACGTTGTCGACGGTGACGCAGTCGGCGTCGACCCCGTGCGGGACACGGTCGACGAAGACCGTCGGCAGCCCGGCCCGCAGCTCCGGCGCGAGGTACTCCTGCCGGGCCGTCGCGGGCATGAGGACGAGGCCGTCGACGCGCCGCGCCACGAGCCCACGGACGAGCTCGACCTCCCGCTCCGCCTCCTCGTCGAGGCTGGCCGCGAGCACGACGGTGCCGTGGCTGCGGGCGATGTCCTCGAGGGACCGCAGCAGGCTGGCGGAGAAGCTGTTGCTGAGGTCCTGGAAGAGCCCGCCGACCGTCCCGGATCGGTTGTTCGCCCGCCGCAGGAGGCTCGCGTTGGCGTTGTGGACGTAGTCCAGCTGGGCGACCGCACGCTCGACGCGTTGGCGTACCGCGGTGGACACGTTGGCCTCGTGGTTGACGACGCGCGACACCGTCTTGAGGCTGACGCCCGAGAGCGTCGCGACGTCCTTCATGGTGGCCCGGGCGACGCGTCTGCCATCGAGGCCGGCGGCCGCGGCCGGCGGCGTCGGGCGGGGACCGGTGTCGGCACCGCCAGGTGACAACGTTGTCTCATCCATGTCTCAGTATGGTCATGAAACCTTGACTCATGGGGGAACGGCCCCCTATAAAGATTCTGACAACGTTGTCAGCCGACGACGTCGGACAGAGAGGTCACGTCATGCAGCGCACCACCATCGTTCCCACGCACCGGCCTGCAGCGCGCCGGGCGTTGGTCGCCGTGGCGGCCGGGAGCCTGGTCCTCGGGATCGCGGCTTGTGGCGGCGGCGGTTCCGCCACCGGCTCGGGGACGGGCGGAGGTGACGCCGGCGAGAAGGTCGGCGTCTCCCTCATCACCAAGGACTCCACCAACCCGTTCTTCGTCGCCATGCAGAAGGGCGCCCAGGCCGACGCGGCCAAGGACAACGTCGACCTGACCATCGCCTCGGGCGCCAAGGACGGCGACGAGCAGGGCCAGGTCCAGGCCATCGAGAACGCCATCGCCGCGGGCGACAAGGGCATCCTCATCACCCCCAACGGGCCGGGGGTCAACGCCGCGATCAAGAAGGCGCGCGACGCCGGGCTCTACGTCATCGCCCTCGACACGCCGCCCGACCCCGCAAACACCGTCGACATCACCTTCGCGACCGACAACTTCAAGGCCGGTGAGCTGATCGGCCAGTGGGCCAACAAGCAGCTCGGCGGCAAGAAGGCCACGATCGCCCTGCTCGACCTGTTCAACGACAAGGTCGTCTCGGTCGACTACAACCGTGACCAGGGCTTCCTGACCGGCATGGGGATCGACACCAAGGACAAGCAGAAGAACGGCGACGAGGACAAGACCGGCAGCTACGCCGGCGGCCAGTACGCCATCGCCTGCAACGAGCCGACCACCGGTTCCGAGGACGGCGGCCGCACCGCCATGGAGAACTGCCTGACCAACAGCCCCGACATCAACGTCGTCTACACGATCAACGAGCCCGCGGCCATCGGCGCGTACAACGCCCTCAAGGCGGCCGGCAAGGAGAAGGGCGTCATCATCGTCTCCGTCGACGGCGGCTGCGCCGGCGTCAAGTCGGTCAAGGACGGCATCATCGGCGCGACGTCGCAGCAGTACCCGCTCAAGATGGCCACGCTCGGCATGGCGGCCATCGCCAAGATCGCGCGCGGCGGCGAGAAGCCCAAGACCTCGAACGGCCTGGACTTCTACAACACCGGCGTCGCCCTGGTCACCGACAAGAAGGCCGACGGGGTCGAGAGCATCACCTCGGACGCCGCATCGAAGATCTGCTGGGGCTGATCGACATGACCGCTGGCACCTCGGCCGCGGTGGCGGAGCTGACCCGTCGACGGCACAGCCCCCTCCAACGCGTGCAGCACCTGCTCCACGGACACCCGTGGATCAGCCCGCTCGTCATCCTCGTCCTGACGATGGTGGTCTTCACCGCCGTCAACCCGAGGTTCTCCAACCCGGCGGCGCTCTCCCTGCTCGTGCAGCAGACGGCGGTCGTCGCGTGCCTGGCCATCGGCCAGACGCTCATCATCCTCACCGCCGGCATCGACCTGTCCGTCGGAGCCATCGTCATCCTCGCGATGATGGTCATGGCCAAGCTCGCCGCCGACCACGGCTGGCCGGCACCGGTGGCCCTGCTGGTCGGTGTCGGGCTCGGCCTCGCCGCCGGCGCGCTGAACGGGCTGCTCGTCACCCGCGTCAACCTGCCGCCGTTCATCGTCACGCTCGGGACCCTGAGCATCTTCACCGCGGCGGCGCTGCTCTACTCGGGCAGCAAGAGCTTCCAGAACAACGAGCTGCCGGACCTGCTCAACTGGACCTCGACGAGCTTCCCGCTCGGCCCATTCCGGCTCACGGTCGGCGTCGTCATCGTGCTCGTCCTCTACGCGGTGGTCGGGTTCGCCCTGAGCCAGACGGCCTGGGGCCAGCACGTCTACGCCGTCGGCGACGACGCGGAGGCCGCGCGCCTGTCGGGCATCGCGAGCAAGCGCGTGCTGCTCAGCGTGTACGTCGTCGCGGGCCTCATCTACGGCCTCGGCGCCTGGGTCCTCATCGGTCGTGCCGGTGCAGCGAGCCCCAACGCCATCACCGACGCCAACCTGCAGAGCATCACGGCGGTCGTCATCGGCGGCACGAGCCTCTTCGGCGGGCGCGGTCGGCTGGTGGGGACGCTCATCGGCGCCCTCATCGTCCAGGCCTTCTACGTCGGCCTCAGCCTGGCCCGCGTCGACCAGCAGTACCGACTGCTCGCCGTGGGCGTCCTCGTCATCGTGGCGGTGGCGATCGACCAGTGGATCAGGAAGGTGAAGTCATGACCGCAGTGGCATCGGACGCGACGGGCACCTCGAGCGGGACCCGGCAGCCGGTCCTCTCGGCCCGGGGGCTCGTGAAGACCTTCGGCCGCGTGGTCGGGCTCGACGGGGTCGACCTCGACCTCTACCCCGGTGAGGTCCTTGCCGTCATCGGCGACAACGGCGCCGGGAAGTCCACGCTCATCAAGTGCCTGACCGGTGCCCTGGTCCCCGACGCCGGCGTGCTCGAGCTCGACGGCAAGCGGGTGCACTTCACCCGCCCGCAGGACGCGCGTGACGCCGGCATCGAGACGGTGTACCAGCAGCTGGCGGTCATCCCGGCGCTGGACATCGCGAGCAACCTCTACCTCGCCCGCGAGGAGCGCCGCCCGGGCCCGCTCGGGTCCGTGCTGCGCATGCTCGACAAGAAGGGCATGCGGGAGCGGGCGGGTGCCGCCGTCCAGGAAGCTCGGCATCCAGACGATCCAGAACATGGGCCAGGCGGTCGAGACGCTCTCCGGCGGACAGCGGCAGGCCGTCGCCGTCAGCCGGGCCGCGGCGTTCGGCGGCAAGGTTGTCGTCCTCGACGAGCCGACCGCAGCCCTCGGGGTCAAGGAGAGCAACCAGGTGCTCGCGATGGTGCGGCAGCTGCGCGAGAAGGGCCTCGGCGTCATCCTCATCTCGCACAACATGCCGCACGTGTGGGACGTGGCCGACCGCATCCACGTCCAACGGCTCGGCGGCTGTGCCGGCGTCATCACGCCGCAGTCGCACTCGATGACCGAGGGCGTCGGCATCATGACCGGCGCGCTGCGGCTCGAGGCGTAGCCCCCACGAACGGGCGGGGCCGCCGACCGAGGCGGCGGCCCCGCTCCCTCCCCACCGAACCCGCGCTCGACCGGGCGGAACCAGCCCCACCTCGGGCCCGTCGAGCGCAGGACAGGAGACGCATGTACGCCAGGATCGTCGTCGGGTACATCCCCACGCCGGAGGGGTCGGCGGCGCTCGATGCCGCCATCGACCTCGCCCGACGCACCGGGGCCCACCTCACGGTCGTCAACACCGGCCGTGACGGCAACTACGCCGACCCCTCGTTCGCGACCGCCCAGGACATGGACGCCATCGACCTGCAGCTGGCCAACCAGGACATCGGCCACGACGTCCGCCAACCCACGACCGGCAGCTCGGCGGCCGAGGCGATCCTCACCTGCGTCGAGGAGGTCGACGCGGACCTCGTCGTCATCGGCGTGCGTCGACGCTCCCCCGTGGGCAAGCTGCTCACCGGCAGCACGGCGCAGCAGGTCCTCCTCGACGCCCCATGCCCGGTGCTCGCGGTGAAACCGGCCCCGGCGGCCTGACCCTCCCCACACGGACGATCCCCCGACCGACAGGTCGGGGGATCGTCCTTCGAGCACGAGGGCGGAGGTCCCGCGTCAGATGCCCCTGACCTTCTCCGCCTGAGGCCCCTTCGGGCCCTGGGTGACGTCGAACTCGACCTTCTGGCCCTCCTGCAGCTCGCGGTAGCCGCTGCTCTCGATGGCCGAGTAGTGAACGAAGACGTCGGCGCCGCCGCCGTCCTGCTCGATGAAGCCGAAGCCCTTTTCGCTGTTGAACCACTTCACGGTGCCTGTTGCCACTGGTTTGCCTCTTCTTGTCGTGCGAGGCCTCCGTGTGGAGGCCTCGGGCTGCCGACGGTCACGACGAGCGCGACCCGCGACCTTCGCCTGGACTCTGACGGCAACTGGCACCGACGGTAGCAGCCGCCGCTACCCTTGCTCCTCCGTGCTCCACGGTTCGTCGTCGGCCACGCCGACTGCCGGACGTGCCACCTGCGGACGGAGTCCAGACATGACCAGACCGCTTCGTTTCGGGGTCGTCACCCCGGTGCTGACCGACGTGCCCACGTGGCGGGACCGGGTGCGCCGCATCGCCGACAGCGGCTACTCGACGCTGCTGATGCCCGACGTGCCGCAGTGGCAGCCCGCGCCCGCCCCAGCACTCGCGATGGCAGCGGCGCAGACCGACCTGCGCGTCGGTACCTGGGTCTACGCCTCCCCGCTGCGACCGGCCTGGAGCACCGCCTGGGAGGCACACTCGCTGTCGGTGCTCACCGAGGGGCGCTTCGAGATGGGCATCGGCACCGGACGGCCGGGGATCGAGGACGAGCTGCGCGAGCTCGGGATGCCCGTCCCGCCACCGCAGGGGCGGCTGGCCCAGGTGCGTGAGACCGTGGCCGTGCTGCGCGACCTGGACGGCCCGGACGTCCACACGCCGGTGGTCATGGCCGTCCGGGGGCCGAGAGCCCTGGCGCTGGCTGCCGAGGTCGCCGACACCGTCACGATCGCGACGCTGCCCGGTGACGCCCGCGCCGACGTCGCGCGTCGGGCGCGCGAGCTGCGTGCCGTGCGCGACGTCGAGCTCGCGCTCCACGTCCCCGTCGTCGGCGACGCCATCGCCCCGTTCATGACCTCGGTGCGCGACACCGACCCGCAGGCCCTCCGGGAGGCGGACTCGCTGGCCGTGCTCCCGGGCGACCCGGCGGCCGCCGCCGAGGAGATCGAGCGACGCCGCGAGGAGATCGGCTACACCTACTTCGTCGTCGGCGCGAACTCCGCCGACGTGCTGGCCCCGGTGGTGGCCGAGCTGGCCGGGCGATAGCCCGCGCAGCCCGGGCGACAGCCCGCGCGGCCGGGCGACAGCCCGCGCGGCCGGGTGACAGCCCTCGCGGCCGGGTGACAGCCCGCGCGGGCGGGCGACAGCCCTCGCAGGCGGGCGAGCCGGCACCGTCCCGAGGGGCGCGGGCGGATGCCGTGTGGGAGGTTTGGGCGATGCAGACCGGCCCAGGAGACGTCGAGCTGACGATGGACGAGCTGCGGGCGGTCGCCGGGTATGCCGCGGCGTGCGCCGAACCGGCGCTCGTCCTCTTCCAGCGGGACCGTCCCGATGACCCGCGGCCGGCGGCGGCTGTCCACGCCGCGCGGGTCTTCGCCGAGGGCGCGCCGCGGTCGCGCCTCCAACGCAGCGCCGCGGCCGACGCCCACCGCGCCGCAAAAGACGCGACGGCCGAACCCGCGCGGCACGCGGCGACCGCCGCGGGCGATGCCGCCGCAGCGGCCTACCTGCACCCCCTCGCCCGGGCGACGCAGGTGCGGCACATCCTCGGGTCGGCCGCCCACGCCGCCCGCGCAGCCGAGCTCGCCCGGGGCGACGACCCGGTCGTCGCGGAGTACGTCGTCACCGCAGCCGCCAAGCGGGCCACGCCCGTCGTCCTCGAGGTGCTGAGCCGCTACCCGCGGGCGCCCAAGGGGCGCAGCCGGGTCGCGGTCCTCATGCAACGGCTCGACAGCCTGCTGCGGGACCCACCTCCGACGCCGCGCGTCGTCGACGACCCCGGGCCGTTCTTCCACGGGACGAGAGCGGACCTGCGCCCGGGTGACCTGCTCACGCCGGGGTGGAGCTCGAACTACGGATCGGGGCGCCGGGCCAAGCACATCTACCTGACCGCCACGCGCGACGGCGCACCACTGGCTGCCGAGCTCGCTCGCGGTGACGGTCCCGGCCGCGTCTACCGGGTCGAGCCGCTCGGCCGGATCGAGGACGACCCGAACGTCACCGACAAGCGCTTCCCGGGCAACCCGACGCGGTCCTACCGGACGACCGAGCCGCTGCGCGTCGTCGAGGAGATCACGGGCTGGACGCCTCCGGACCCGGAGATGATCAGCCACATGCGCGCGCGCATGGTCGAGCTGGCCGAGCTGGGGATCGAGGCGATGGACGACTGACGACCCTCGGGACGTCGCCCGCCGCGGCCCCGAGCGGTGGCCCGGAGGGAGCGGGTGGCCGGCCGCGTCCGACGGCGGTTCCGGCGGTTGGTGGCCTCACCTTGCGGGTAGGACTCGAAGGTCCAGCTCATCGACGAAGGAGCACAGATGTCGGATGACGAGAAGGTCGCCAAGGACCTGGTGGAGACGCTGAAGGACGGCGAGCGAGGGTTCGCCTCAGCCGCCGAGAAGCTTCGTGACGGTGACCGTCCCGAGTGGGCCAGCACCCTGCAACGCCTGTCCGAGCAGCGCGCCGGCTTCCGGCGCGAGATCGTCGAGATGGGCCACGAGTACGGCGAGGACGTCGACGAGAGCGGGTCGGCCGCCGCCGCCCTGCACCGCGGCTGGATCGCGCTCAAGGACGCCCTGACCGGTGATGACGCCGGCAGCGTCCTGGGTGCCGCGGTGACCGGTGAGGACCACGCGGTGTCGGAGTACGAGAAGGCCCTCGAGGCGGACCTCAGCGCGGGCTTCCGCGAGGTCGTGACCCGGCAGCACGCCGCGGTCCTCGCCGCTCGCGACGAGGTCAAGGCGCTGCAGGTCACGGACTGACCCGACTGACGCGCCCGCCTCTCGGGAGGCACGCGTCGACGGGCCGAGCCGGTCAGCTCCCGCTGGAGCTGACCGGCTCGTCGCCGTGCTCGGGTGTGTTCGCGCGAGAGCCTTCGAGACACATCTTGACTCATTCAAGATTAGACGCCATGGTGTGCGCATGACGACGACGGACTACGAGGCCGTGTTGCGGGGGGCGTCGCTGCGGGTCACCCGGCCGCGGCTGGCAGTCCTCTCGGTGGTCCACAACCACCCGCACGCCGACACCGACACGGTGATCGACAGGGTCCGCGCAGACCTCGGCGCGGTCTCGCACCAGGCGGTGTACGACGTCCTGCGTGCGCTCACCACCGCGGGCCTGCTGCGACGCATCCAGCCCGCTGGGGCGACCGCACGCTACGAGGCCCGGGTCAGCGACAACCACCACCACGTGGTCTGCCGCTCGTGCGGCGCGATCGCCGACGTCGACTGCGCCACCGGCCACACCCCCTGTCTCACCGCCTCCGACGACCACGGTTTCGTGATCGACGAGGCGGAGGTCGTCTACTGGGGCACCTGTCCCGCCTGCTCGACCGCCGAAACCCCTGAAGCGACAACGATGCCCGGAAGGAACCACTCATGACCGACATCCAGAACCACGTCACCCCCGATAGCCCGCAGGGGGTGGACCGCACGAGCGGCGGCGGCTGCCCGGTCATGCACGACTCGGCGACCGCGCAGGGCAGCGAGAGCGAGAACCCGGCGATCGACTCGCCCACGCCGAAGACCGGCGGTCGCCCGCGCGGCATCAAGGACTGGTGGCCCGACTCGCTCGACCTCTCGGTGCTGCACGCCCACTCCCCCAAGGGCAACCCGCTGGGCCCGGACTTCGACTACAAGGCCGAGTTCGCCAAGCTCGACCTGGACGCCCTCAAGCAGGACATCGTCGACGTGCTGCACACCTCGCAGGACTGGTGGCCGGCCGACTTCGGCCACTACGGCGGCCTGTTCATCCGGATGAGCTGGCACGCGGCCGGCACGTACCGCATCTACGACGGTCGCGGTGGGGCCGGTGACGGCGGTCAGCGGTTCGCGCCGCTCAACAGCTGGCCCGACAACGCCAACCTCGACAAGGCCCGCCGCCTGCTCTGGCCGGTCAAGCAGAAGTACGGACAGAAGATCTCCTGGGCCGACCTGCTCGTGCTCGCCGGCAACGTGGCCCTCGAGGACATGGGCTTCCAGACCTTCGGGTTCGGCTTCGGCCGTGAGGACGTCTGGGAGCCGGAGGAGATCTTCTGGGGTCCCGAGGACACCTGGCTCGGCGACGAGCGCTACTCCGGCGACCGTCAGCTCGACGAGGTCTTCGGCGCGGTCCAGATGGGTCTGATCTACGTCAACCCCGAGGGCCCCAACGGCAACCCGGACCCCGTCGCCTCGGCACGCGACATCCGCGAGACCTTCGGTCGGATGGCCATGAACGACGAGGAGACCGTCGCGCTCATCGCCGGTGGCCACACCTTCGGCAAGACCCACGGCGCCGGCGACTCCAGCCTCGTCGGCCCGGAGCCCGAGGGTGCCCCGCTCGAGCAGCAGGGCCTCGGCTGGAAGAGCGAGTTCGGCAGCGGCAAGGGCGCCGACACGATCACGTCCGGTCTCGAGGTCACGTGGACCTCCAACCCGACGCGGTGGGACAACGAGTTCTTCCAGATCCTGTTCGGCTACGACTGGGAGCTGACGACGTCCCCGGCCGGCGCCCACCAGTGGCGGCCGAAGGACGGCGCGGGCGCCGACCTGATCCCGGACGCCCACGACCCGTCGAAGCGTCACGAGCCGCGCATGCTGACCTCCGACCTGGCCCTGCGCTTCGACCCGGCCTACGAGAAGATCTCGCGTCGCTTCCTCGAGGACCCCGAGGAGTTCCGCCTGGCCTTCGCCAAGGCCTGGTACAAGCTGCTCCACCGCGACATGGGTCCGGTCTCGCGTTACCTCGGCCCGTGGGTCGGCGAGGAGCAGCTGTGGCAGGACCCCGTGCCCGCCGTCGAGGGTCCGCTGGTGGGCGACGACGACGTCGCCGCGCTCAAGGACAAGGTCCTCGGGTCCGGCCTGACGGTCTCCCAGCTCGTCTCGACCGCGTGGGCGTCGGCCGCGACCTTCCGCAGCACCGACAAGCGGGGCGGTGCAAACGGCGCTCGTATCCGCCTGGAGCCGCAGCGCAGCTGGGCCGTCAACCAGCCCGAGCAGCTCGGGGCGGTCCTCGACACCCTCGAGGGCATCCAGCGCGAGTTCAACGAGGCCGGGGGCGCGACGATCTCGCTGGCCGACCTCATCGTCCTCGCGGGCTCCGCCGCCGTGGAGAAGGCCGCGCAGGACGCGGGTGTCGCGGTGACCGTGCCGTTCCACCCCGGCCGCACCGACGCGACGCAGGAAGCGACGGACGTCGACTCCTTCGCGGTGCTCGAGCCGCGCGCAGACGGGTTCCGCAACTACCTGCGTCCGGGCGTCAAGCTCCAGCCGGAGGTCCTTCTCGTCGACCGCGCGTACATGCTGAACCTCACCGCTCCCGAGATGACGGTCCTCGTCGGCGGCCTGCGGGCCCTCGGCAACAACGTCGGTGGCGTCGCGCACGGCGTCCTGACCGACCGTCCGGGCGTCCTGACCAACGACTTCTTCGTCAACCTGCTCGCCCCCGGCACGCAGTGGAAGGCGTCGGAGTCCGAGGAGAACGTCTACGACATCCGTGACCTCGCCAGCGGTGACCTCAAGTGGACGGCCACCCCGGTCGACCTCATCTTCGGGTCGAACTCCCAGCTGCGCGCGCTCGCCGAGGTGTACGCCAGCGAGGACGCCCGGGAGAAGTTCGTCCACGACTTCGTCGCCGCGTGGACCAAGGTGATGGAGCTCGACCGGTTCGACCTGGTCTGACCCCGCCGCACGCGACGAGCCCGGCGCCCCTCCACGGGGTGCCGGGCTCGTCGCGTCTCGGCTCGCGCTGACCCCCTGGCGGGCGGGCGGGGAGCGCCGGCACGGCATCACCCCATCGGCCTCACGGCGCCGCCATCGACGAGAGGGGTGGCGGTCCAACGGGCCGCGGCACACTGGTCTGATGGCGGTGTCGTCCCGGCCGAGCCGACGGACCAACCTCGGCCTCCTCGTGCTCCTGGCGGCGGCCTTCGCGACGGGCTGGCTGGCCTTCGGGGTCGAAGGCCCCGCGTCGAGGGCCGTCACCGTGGTCCACGGCGTCCTCGGGCTCGGCATCCTCGTCCTCAGCCCGTGGAAGGCGGTGATCGTGCGACGCGGCCTGCGTCGTCGACGCGGGCACGCCCTCGCGGTGGCGTTCGCCGTGGCCGTCGCCGTCTGCCTGCTCGCCGGCGTCGTGCACGCCACGCTCGGCCCGCTCGAGGTCGCGGGGGTCAGCGCCCTCACGGTGCACGTCGCCGCCGCCTTCGTGGCGGCACCGCTCGCACTGGTGCACGTGGTCCGTCGATGGCAGCGGCCTCGCGCGACCGACCTCTCCCGGCGAACGGCCTTGAGGGCGATCGCCGTCGGCGGGACGGCGGCCCTGGCGTACGGGGCGCTGGGGTCCGTCACGTCGGCGGCCCGTCTCCCGGGGGCTCGTCGCCGCGGGACAGGGTCCTACGAGGTCGGCTCGGGCGCTCCTTCCGCGATGCCGGTCACCCAGTGGTTCACCGACGGTGTGCCCCGCATCGACCCGGACACCTACGACCTGCTCGTCAGCCGGCCCGGCGAGCCGGTGCTGCGGCTCTCCCACGCCGACCTGCTCAGGCTGGGTGACGCGACGCAGTCGGCGATCCTCGACTGCACCGGCGGCTGGTGGGCCGAGCAGACGTGGCGCGGTGTCCGGCTGGACACCCTGCTCGGGACGCCCGACCACGGGTCGATCGCCGTGCGCTCGGTGACCGGCTACACCCGGCGCTTCCCGTCCGAGGACGCGTCGAGGTTGCTGCTCGCGACGCACGTCGGCGGGCTGCCCCTCTCGCCCGGGCACGGCGCCCCGGTCAGGCTGGTGGCGGCCGGACGGCGGGGGTTCTGGTGGGTCAAGTGGGTCGAGCAGGTGAGCGTCGAACCGCAGCCGTCGTGGTCCCAGCCGCCGTTCCCGCTGCAGTGAACCGGTCCGGCCGACCACCCCGATGCCCGAGGGAGCGCCCGCTGTGGACCCATGCCAGATGCGCCCCCTCCCGGCTGCGGTTCGAGATGGCGACCACGACCACGTCCGGGGCGGCGGTTGTGTGCGTGCCGTTTCGGCCGACGAGTGGATGGTGGTCGTCATCCGGGACGCCACCTGCTGCCTGGTCCTTCCCGGCCTGCTAGCGTGCGAGCGATCGTGACTCGTGCCCTGGTCCTCGCCGGAGGCGGAGCGGCCGGCAATGCCTGGGAGCTCGGCCTCGTCGCCGGCCTGTCCGATGCCGGCGTCGACGTCACCGAGGCCGACCTCGTCGTCGGCACCTCCGCAGGGTCGACGGTCGCTGCCCAGATCACCAGCGGGATCCCGCCTGCCGAGCTGTACGCCGCCATCCTCGCGGAGACGCCTCCCACGCGGGCCGGCGGCCGCGGGGCGGGGAGGGGACTCGCTCCCGGCGTCTCGGGCCCGAGCTACCTGGAGTGGTCCGACCGGATCATCGCCTCTGCCGAGGACCCGGCCGACATGCGCCGGAGGATGGGCGCCGCGGCGCTCGAGGCGGATGCGTCCGACGGCGCCGGTGCGGCCCGCTGGCGCGACGTCGTCGCCGCGCGTCTGCCCAGCCGGCACTGGCCGCAGCGACCGGTGCTCATCACGGCCGTCGATGCGCGCACCGGAGAGCCGGTCCTCTTCGACCGTCACAGCGGAGTCGAGCTGGTGGACGCCGTCGCGGCCAGCACCTCGGCCATGACGCCCTACCGCATCGGCGAGAACCGGTACCTCAACGGCGGCTACCGACGCAGCGAGAACGCCGACCTGGCGGCCGGGTACGGGCGGGTGCTGGTCCTGTCACCCTTCGGCGGCCGGTCCCGCATGCCACTGGAGTGGGGCATGGACCTGGCCAGCCAGGTCGCCGAGCTGCGCGCAGCGGGCAGCTCGGTGCAGACCGTCTTCCCGGACGCCCGCGCCGGTGCCGTGTTCGACGCCAACGCGCTGGATCCGTCGACGCGTCTGCCGGCCGCGCGAGGAGGCTACGCCCAGGGCCGGGACCTCGCCGAGTCGCTCGCCGAGTTCTGGCGCTGACGCCGGCGCTGGTCGGTCCCGAAGGACCGCTCGAGCGCCCGGAGGGTGCGGCTGCGCTCCCGGTCGACCAGCCACCGCGCGACCGGCAGCAGGAGCCGCATCACGCCGTACAGCTCCGCGACCGCGACGTGGTGGACCGTCGTGACATCCCCCTGGCCCTCGAGGACGTAGCCAGGCCGCGCCCGGGTCAGCGGGCGCCCGAACCAGCTCAACGTCTCGTCGAAGGCGATCCGCACCGGCGGCACCAGCTCGCTCACCTCACCCCTCGAAGCGCCCCATCCAGGTGCGGTCGACATAGGTCGCGCCCTCCCCCAGCGGCAGCGCCGACGTCAGGTCACTCCCCCGGAACAGGCCGCCGTGGTGCAGCCAGTGCCGATAGCCCGGCAGGTCGGCCAGACGCTCGAAGACCTCGGCGGCGGGCCGGTGGATCACCGTCTGCGACTCGAACCTGACCGTGCTTGCAGCCATCGTGACTCCTCGCCGCCCGGGGTGGACGGTTCCAACGCTAGGCACCTGACCGGCCCCGCGCGCGAGAACCGCTGGACCCCCGAACCGGGGCAGCGTCCGGGGCAGCGTCGGGGGCATCGTCCGGGGCAGCGTCCGGCTGTGCCGGTGTCCGCCCGATCTCGTGCAGCGCGACCGGCCCGAGCACGCCGTCGTGGACGGTGAGCGTCAGGTAGGTGCAGAAGGGCTGGCGTCGACGGTCGGTCGGTGACCCGGGGTTGAGCAGCCGCAGCCCCCTCGCCGAGGTCGAGTCCCAGGGGATGTGGCTGTGCCCGAAGACGAGGACGTCGAGCGTGGGGTAGCGCGCGTCGCACCGCTCCTCGCGCCCCGACGCCGGACCGGTCTCGTGCACGACGCCGACGCGCACCCCCTCGACCTCCACCTCGACGAACTCGGGCAGGCGTTCCCGCAGGGAGCCGTGGTCGTTGTTGCCCACGACCGCCACGAGCCGGCGGGCCCGTGCCTGGAGCTCGTCGAGCAGCGCGACGTCGACCCAGTCCCCGGCGTGGACCACCAGGTCGGCGTCGTCGACGGCGCGCCAGACCTGGTCCGGCAGGCCTTTGGCGCGCTTCGGCACGTGGGTGTCGGCCAGCAGGAGCAGTCGGGTCGTCATGCACCCCAGTGAACACCGCGAGCAGGGGACGGCCGCCCGCCGGAGTGGTCCCCGGCGCCACGCCCCACCGGCCGGCCCGGCGGCCTCGTCCGCGGCCGGTCAGGCGGGGCGGAGGAACCGCGCCGACACCCAGGCCTGGACGGTCGTCACCGTCCCTGCCTCGGCGACGACGTAGACGACGAGCGCGCTCCAGCCACCCGCGTCCGCGTCGCGGCGCCACTCGACCACCACGCCGGGCCAGGGGCCGGGATGGTCGGCGGGCCCCTCCACCCAGCAGTGACGTCGTCCCGCACCGCCGCCCGGGGCGGCGCCAGCCCCGGCACCGACGACCGGACGGTCCCGCAAAGGGGTCCCGCGCCCTCGCCTCATGCCGCCCGCCACCCCACCATTGTGCAGCCCGGTCGAACAGGTGTTCTACCACCGGCCGAACCGGATGACGTGCCCGCGACCGGGTAGGGAGCACCGAGCGCGTCGTCGCCGCCGCCGACGCACCACACCGCCGCCCCCGCACCACCACCGCGTCCACCACCCCACCACCACCTCAGGAGGCACGCCATGAGCACGTACACGGTCGGCTACTTCGTCGGGAGCCTGTCCTCCACGTCCATCAACCGCACCCTCAGCCAGGCGCTGATCCGGTTGGCGCCGCCCGACCTCGGGTTCACCGAGATCCCGATCGGCAACCTGCCCCTCTACAGCCCCGACTTCGACGCCGACTACCCACCCGAGGCGCGGACCCTCAAGGCGTCGATCGCCGCCGCCGACGCCGTCCTGTTCGTGACCCCCGAGTACAACCGGTCCATCCCGGGCGCCCTGAAGAACGCCATCGACTGGGCCTCCCGTCCGTGGGGACAGAACTCGTTCGACCACCTGCCTGCCGCGGTCATCGGCGCGTCGCCCGGGGCGATCGGTACCGCGCTGGCCCAGCAGAGCCTGCGCGCCGTGCTGAGCTTCTGCAACGCGCGGCAGATGACGGCCCCCGAGGCCTACGTCCAGTTCCGGCCCGACGCCTTCGCCTCGGGCGGGGAGGTCAACGACGAGACCACCGCGTCGTTCCTCCGCGCCTTCATGGAGGAGTTCCGTGCCCATGTCGAGCGCGTGCTCACGGTCCTCCCGCGGCCCTGACGGGGACGGGCACGAGGACGGTCAGATCATGGACACCCGCTGAGCGGCGGGCGCCGACGCGATAGCGTGCCCCCCGGTGGAGGGGAGTACTCCCGAATCCGGACGTCGTCATCACGAACAGCCAGGCTGTTCCGGTGTCCGGGGCCGACTCGCTCGGCGGAGGAGACCTCCGGAGTTGTCACGTACCTCCGGAGGATTCAATGATCAGCGCTGTCCCCGTCCCTGTCTGGGTCGCCACCCTCGCGCTCCTTGCGGTCATCGTCTACGTCGACCTGCGGGTCATCGCCCGTCGTGGCGGCGAGGTCTCGCTGGGGCAGTCGGTCCGCTGGGTGACCTTCTACGTCTCCCTGGCCCTGGCCTTCGGTCTCGTGCTCGCCCTGACCGTGGGAGGTCGCACCGGCGCCGAGTTCTTCTCGGGGTACATCACCGAGTACAGCCTGTCGGTCGACAACCTCTTCGTCTTCGTCATCATCATGACGAAGTTCGCGGTCCCCTCCTTCGCGCAGGACAAGGTCCTCTACCTCGGGATCGTCATCTCGATGGTGCTGCGGGCCGTGTTCATCTTCGCCGGCGCAGCGCTCATCGCGGCGGCCTCGTGGACGTTCTACCTGTTCGGCATCCTGCTCATCTACACGGCCGTGACGCTGCTGCGCGAGCAGGACGAGCCCGAGTTCGGCGAGTACCGGGTGCTGCGCGCGATGCGTCGCGTCCTGCCGATGAGCCGGGACTACCACGGCGACCGGCTCTCGGTCCGGCAGGACGGCCGCCGCCACTGGACACCGCTGGTCATCGCGGTGTCGGCGATCGCGCTGGCGAACGTCGTCTTCGCCCTCGACTCCATCCCGGCCATCTTCGGCCTGACGCAGGACGCGTTCGTCATCTTCACGGCCAACGCCTTCGCCCTCATGGGGCTGCGGCAGCTGTACTTCCTCGTCGGCGGGCTGCTCGAGCGCCTCATCTACCTCAACGTCGGCCTGTCGGCGATCCTGGCCTTCATCGGTGCCAAGCTCATCATCGAGGCGCTGCACGGGTCGCACATCGACCACCTGGGGTCCATCCCGCTGCCGGAGATCGGCATCGCCACGTCGCTCGGGTTCATCGTCACGGTCCTCCTCGCGTCGGCCGCCGCGAGCCTGGGGAAGAACTGGCTCGACCAGCGCGCCACCTCCTGACGGGCGTCAGCCCGGGTCGGACAGGTGGCTGAGGGCTGCGACGACGAGCGCGGCGGTCCCGGTGTCGAGGGTCGGCTGGATGAGCGGGGCGAAGTACGGCGAGTGGTTCGGCGGGGCGTCCGCGCCGGCCGGGAAACCGCCGATGCCCCAGTAGCAGTAGGGTGCCCCGAACGCGTCGGGCAATCGGCTGAAGTCCTCGCTGGCAGTGACCCGCCCCAGGTCGACGACCCGCTCGCTGCCGAAGTGCTCGCGGAAGGCCCCGGTGACGACGGCGGTGACGCCGGCGTCGTTGCTCGTCAGGGGGTACCGGTCGTAGTACTCGAACACCGGCGGTCGGGGGGAGCCGGCACCGTCGCACTCGGCGCGGACGATCCGCTCGACCGCCGCGAGCACGTGCTCGCGGACCGACTCGTCGTAGGTCCGGACGTTGACCAGCAGGACCGCCTGGTCCGGGATGATGTTGCTCTTCGTCCCGGCGACGCTGCTGCCCACGGTCACGACGGCGAACTCCCCCGGCCTGGTCTCCCGGGCGACGATGGTCTGCAGCCGCAGGACGACCGACGCCGCGAGGACGACCGGGTCGACGGCGAGGTGCGGCATCGACCCGTGGGATCCCTTGCCGTACAGGGTGATCCGGATGCTGTCCCCCGCCGACATGACGGGGCCCGACGCGGTCCCGACCGTGCCCGCCTCGAGTCCGAGGACGTGCTGGCCGAACGCCACGTCGGGCCTGGGGATCACCTCGGCGAGCCCGGCGTCGAGCATCCCCTGCGCGCCGGCGGCGGTCTCCTCGGCGGGCTGGAAGAGCGCGACGACGGTGCCGGCCCACGCCTCGGCACCGGATGCGAGCAGGTCGGCGGCGCCGAGGAGGCAGGCCACGTGGACGTCGTGCCCGCACGCGTGCGACACGCCCACCTCGGCCCCGGTGGCGTCCGTCGCGGTCCGGCTCGACGCGTACGGCAGGCCGGTCAGCTCCGTGACGGGCAGCGCGTCCATGTCGGCGCGGGCGAGCACGACCGGCCCGGCCCCGTTCTCCAGCGTGCCGACGACGCCGCCGCCGACCCGGCGGACGGCGTAGCCCATGGCACCGAGGCGGCGGGCGACCTCGGTGGCCGTCCGCTCCTCCTGCCCGCTCAGCTCGGGGTGGGCGTGCAGGTCCCGGTAGACCTCTTCCTGCCACTCCCTGGTCGCGGCACGTCGTGCGAGCACCGCCTGGGTCCGGTCCATCGCTCCCCCTCGGTGGGTGGTGGCTGAGGACCTCTCAGGCTACGCGCGGTTCCTGCCACCCGACCGGGGCCCGGACCCAGGCGTCCCGGCCGCTGCCGGGTCGAGCAGCTGGGCGAGGTGCTGCGCGGGCCGGTCCCGCAGGTCTGCCACCTGCGTGCGGCAGGAGAACCCGTCGGCGAGCACGACGGCATCGGGCGCCGCGTCGATCGCGGGGAGCAGGTTCTGGTTCGCGACGGCCAGGGAGACGTCGTAGTGGCCGACCTCGACGCCGAAGTTGCCGGCGAGCCCACAGCACCCCGGCAGGGTCTGCACGGTCGCGCCGGTGGCCGCGAGCAGGTCGGCGTCCGTCTGCCAGCCGAGCACGGCATGGTGGTGGCAGTGAGGCTGGGCGATGACCTGCGTCCCGGTGAGGTCGGGACCGGTCCAGCCCGGGGTCTGGGCGAGCAGCTCGGCGAGCGTGCGGACCTGGGAGGAGACCAGGGCTGCGTCCTCGTCGCCGGGGAGCAGCTCGTGGACGTCCGAGCGCAGCACCGCCGTGCACGACGGCTCGATCCCGACGATGGGCACACCGGCGCGCGCATCTGCCGCGAGCGCCGCGACGGTCCGGCGCAGGATGCCCTTGGCGGAGTCGAGCTGCCCGGTGGTGATCCACGTGAGCCCGCAGCACACCGAGCGGCTCGGCAGCCGCGGCTCGTACCCGGCGTGGCGCAGCACTCGCACGGTCGCGTCGGCCACCTCTGGTGAGAACGCGTCGGTGAACGAGTCGGCAAACAGCACAACGGGTTTCAGGTCCGAGGCCTCCGACCTGAAGGTGCGCCGGAAGGGACGCCGGGGGAACGCCGGGATCGAGCGGCGTCGGTCGACGCCCGCCAGCCACAGCGCCACCGGGCCGAGCGCGGGGAGCGTCAGCGCCCGGTTGGCCAGCCCCGGTACGCGGCCCGCCAGCCGGGCCCACATCGGCAGCTTGCCGAGCGTGTAGTGGGAGCGAGGGCGCAGCCGGCGACGGTAGGTCTGGTGAAGCACCTCGGACTTGTACGTCGCCATGTCGATGCCGGTCGGGCAGTCCGACGCGCAACCCTTGCACGACAGGCACAGGTCGAGCGCCTCGTGCACCGACGGGTGTGACCACGGCAGCTCGCCGCGCACGACGTCCTGCAGGACGCGGGCGCGGCCCCGGGTGGAGTCCTTCTCCTCGCGCGTCGCCAGGTACGAGGGGCACATGACACCGCCGGCCGCCGCGTTGTCGGCACGGCACTTGCCGACGCCCGTGCACCGGTGCACCGCCTGGGCGAGGTCGCCGTCGTCGTGCGGGTAGGCCATGGCCAGGCCATGGAGCGGGAACCGGCCCGCGGGTCGCACGTCCCGGTCGAGGGGGTCCGGGTCGACGAGCACGCCGGGGTTCAGCAGGTTCTCCGGGTCGAAGGCGTGCTTGATACCGCCGAACAGGGCGATCGCGTCGGCCGAGTACATGTGGGGCAGCAGCTCCGACCGGGCCCGTCCGTCGCCGTGTTCACCCGACAGGGAGCCGCCGAACCCACCGACCAGCCGCGCTGCCTCGGTGAGGAACTCGCGCAGCACGGTGGTCCCGTCGGGCCGGTCGAGCGGCACGTCGAGCCGGACGTGCATGCAGCCGTCGCCGAAGTGGCCGAACGGCGCCGACGTCAGGCCGTACGAGCCGACGAGGTCGTCGAAGGCGGCGAGGTAGTCCCCCAGGCGCTCGGGCGGCACGGCCGCGTCCTCCCAGCCGGGCCAGGCCGGCTTGCCCGACGGGGCGCGTCCGGCGAGGCCGGCGCCGTCCTCGCGGATCCGCCACAGGCGTGCCTGCACCGCGCGGTCCTCGACGATGACGGCGTCGTCGGCGAGCCCCTCCCCCGCCAGGCGTCGTGCCCGGGCCGCGACCTCGCCCAGCTCGTCGCCGGCGAGCTCGACGAACAGCCACGCCCGCCCTCGCGGCAGCGGAGGGATCGCGTCCGGGCCGCGGCGAGCGCGCAGCACGTCGATGAGCCGGGAGTCCAGCCCCTCGCACGCGGTCGGCCCGTGCGCCACGACTGCGGGCGCGGCCCGCCCGGCGGCGACGATGTCGCGGAACCCGAGGGCGACGACGACGCGGACGGGCGCGTCGACGACGAGTCTCACGGTGGCCCGCGTGATGACCCCGAGGGTTCCCTCCGAGCCAACGAACGCCTGGGTGAGGTCGAACCGCTCGGGCAGCAGGTGGTGCGCGGCGTACCCGGAGACCTGCCTGTCGAACCTGTCGAGCTCGGTGCGCGCCGTCGCCAGGTGGCGGGACATGACGGTCCGCAGGCCGGACACCACGGCGTCGGCGCCCCGGGCGAACGGGTCGCCCGTCTCGTCGTAGCCCGTGGACAGAAGGTCACCGGCCGCGGTCAGCAGGTCGAGAGCCGCCACGTTGTCGGAGGTGCGCCCGTACGTCAGGGACCGCGAGCCGCACGCGTTGTTGCCGATCATCCCCCCGATCGTGCAGCGCGGGTGCGTCGAGGGGTCGGGCCCGAACCGGACACCGTGGGGGGCGACCGCCCGCTGCAGCACGGCGTGGACCGTGCCCGGCTCCACCACCGCCGTACGCGTGTCGGGGTCCACCGAGAGCACCCGGTTCATGTGCCGGGAGAAGTCGAGCACGACGCCGCGTCCGACGGCGTTGCCCGCCACGGACGTCCCGGCGCCTCGCGAGGTGACGGGGACCCCCGTCTCGCGGGCCACGGCGAGGGTGGCAGCGACGTCCTCGACGCCACGTGGGCGCACGACGGCCAGGGGTGGGATGCGGTACAACGAGGCGTCCGAGGCGTACATGCTGCGGGTCCCCGCGTCCGCCCGGACCTCGAGCCCGGCGCCGGCCAGGGCGGACACCACGTCGGCGGAGGGTTCGACCATGGGTAACATGTTACTCATGGTCCGGCTGTCCCTCCCGCACGGCGCGTCCTCTCTTGCCGACGCCGTCGTCGACGCCGTGCGCGCGGGCATCATCGCCGGCGAGCTCGTCCCGGACGACACGTACTCCGTGTACCAGCTCGCGGACCTCCTCGGGGTGTCCCGCAGCCCGGTCCGTGAGGCGCTGCTGCGACTGGCGGAGGCCGGCCTCGTGCAGATCAACCGCAACCGCGGGTTCCGGGTCCTGACCCCGCAGGCCCACGACATCGACGAGATCATCGACATCCGTCTCGCGCTCGAGCCGGTCGCGGCCCGCCGTGCAGCGGAGCACGGCGGCGAGGCCGAGCACGCCGGCATCCGTGCGGCCTTCGAGGCGATGACGGCGGCGACGACGGCCGAGGACCGGTTCTGGGTCGCCGACCACACCCTGCACGACCGTCTGATGCGGGCGGGTGGCAACCAGCGCGCCGCCGCGATCATCGACCGACTGCGAGCCACGACGGCCCTGCTCGGCCCGCCGACCACCGCGGCCGGGCGGACGCTGCCGGAGATCTGTGCCGAGCACGAACCGATCGTCGCCGCGATCCTCGACCGCCGGGGAGCCGACGCCGAGACGGCGATGCGCCGCCACCTCGAGCACACCGGGGAGCTGCTGACCCGCACCCTGCACCCTCCCGCGCCCGGGCTCGAGCCCGTCTCACCGGGCGCACGAGACCACGTCCCGGCCGCCGGCTGGGGCACCCTGAGACCGACAGCACCATGAGTACGGCCGTCCCGCGCTGACGGGAGGCCAGAGGAGACAAGCGTGAAGGTACTGCTGCTGGAGAACGTCCACCCCGTCGCCCCGGAGACGTTCCGCCGTCACGGGTTCGACGTCGAGGTCCGCCCCGGGTCCTTGCACGAGGCCGAGCTCGTCGAGGCCCTGCAGGGGGTCGCCGTGCTCGGGATCCGGTCCAACACCAAGGTCACCCGCGCGGTCCTCGACGCGGCCCCCGACCTGCGCGCCATCGGCTGCTTCTGCATCGGCACCAACCAGGTCGACCTGACGCGGGCGACCGAGCTCGGCATCGGCGTCTTCAACGCCCCGTTCTCCAACACGCGCAGCGTCGTCGAGCTCGTCATCGGGGAGATCCTCGCGCTGGCCCGCCGGCTCCCCGAGAAGACCCAGCGGATGCACGACGGGATCTGGGACAAGTCGGCCAAGGGCGCCTACGAGACGCGTGGCCGCACGCTCGGCATCGTGGGCTACGGCAACATCGGCACGCAGCTGTCCAACGTCGCCGAGGCCATCGGCCTGCGCGTCGTCTTCTTCGACACCGCCGACCGGCTCGCGCACGGCAACGCGCGCCGCATGGGCTCGCTCGACGAGCTGCTCGAGGAGTCCGACTTCGTCAGCATCCACGTCGACGGCCGGCCCGGGAACGCCGGCCTGTTCGGGCCCGAGCAGTTCGCCCGGATGAAGCCCGGCTCGGTGTTCATCAACGCCTCGCGCGGCATGGTGGTCGACGACCAGGCCCTGCGAGACCACATCCTCAGCGGGCACCTGTCCGGCGCGGCGATCGACGTGTTCCCGATCGAGCCCAAGGCCCAGGGCGACCCGTTCGACTCGCCCCTGCGCGGGCTCGACAACGTCATCCTCACGCCGCACGTGGGAGGCTCGACGAAGGAGGCGCAGGAGGAGATCGGCTCGTTCGTGGCGGGCAAGCTCACCGGCTACCTGGCCACGGGCGCCACCGCGCTGTCGGTCAACCTGCCCCAGGTGGCGCCGGCGCCACGCGAGGGTGCCTTCCGGGTGGCCCTCCTGCACCGGAACGTGCCGGGCGTGCTCGCCTCGATCAACAACCGGCTTGCCGAAGCCGGCGCCAACATCGTCGGGCAGTCCCTCGCGACGCACGGTGAGCTGGGCTATGTCGTCACCGACACCGACGTGCCGGTGAAGGAGGAGACCCTCACATCGCTGCGTCAGGCCGCCGAGGTCGTCCACTTCGAGGCCTGGGACGGCGTCTCGGAATGACCTGCGGGGCGTGCGCCCGGGCCGGGTGACCAACCCGCCCGGGCGCGCCCGCCGGCGCGCTGTGCGCCACCCCGAAGCACCCCCGGGGCCCTCTTGCCACCGCTCGATGCCGAGTGCTATATGAGATTTAGTCCACGCACCAGAGATCCCACTCCCCGGGATCGGGTCGATGAACGAGCATCCGCAGCGTCGAGGCGTTGATGGAGGTGTCGACATGCTGCTGCGAGCCACCTCACCGTGTTCCGGCGTCGGTGACCACAGCACCACTCGGACCGACGCGGACCGGTTCCTCGAGCTGGTCTGCTCGGACCCGGACCTGGTCCGGGCCGAGTTCGAGGCGATCGTCGTCGCCGAATGGCCGGAGGAGAGCGTCGCCCCGGCGCCACCTCCCCCGAGCCGCAGACCGCCGTACCGCGACGGCGGGAACGGTCCCGGGAGTCCGGCGCCGTGGCTCGAGGACCGCGAGGGTGGACGGCCGAGACGGTCACGAGGGCCGTACGTACGACAGTGGGCTCGGGAGCGCTCCCCGCCGCAGACGCGCCGGCCCACCTGCCGGCGTTCGGACCTCTCGCCACCCCCGACGACCCGAGAGGGTTCTTGTGCCTTCAGTGCCGGGGATCGTACCCACCCTCGGTGCCGTACACCTCGGTCGAGCCCCCAGCGGGCGCCGAGCCCCCGGCGGGCCGAGCCTGGTACACGTCGTCGTTCGCCTGCGAGCGTGTGGGCGGCGGGACCTCGTCGTCGACCGTGGAGGACCACGAGGACGAGCCGGCTGCACCGGCGCCGGCCGGCGCCTCGTACGGGTCGTACGGGTCGCGGACCGCGCCGGCCTGCTCGCGACGCGACGACTGCTGCACCTGCTCACGGATGCGGCCCGACTCGTGGGACATCCGCTCCAGGTACTGCTCCCAGCGTGACTGCATCGGGCGCACCAGCCCACCACCGACGCCGACGACGAGGATGCCGCCGATGGTGGCGAGCACCGTGATGAGCACCGGGGTCGTGACCGTGGTGGCGATGCCGACCTGGTTGAGCGCCGCGATGATCCCCAGACCCAGGATGAACACGCTGGCGATGGTGGCCAGCACGCGCCCGTAGGACAGGCCCCCCAGCGCCGTGCCGATCAGATCACGCACCGCGGCCGCGATGGCCGCGGCCACCACGACGATGATGATCGCCACGATCGCCTTGGGCAGGAACGCGATCACTCCGGTGATCAGGTCACTGATCGGGTTCGGCCCGAAGACCCCGAACGCCAGCTGCAGGACGAACAGCAGCAGCGCGTAGTAGACGAGCTTGCCGACGATCGTCGACGCGTCGTACCGGCTGCGCGCCAAGGCCTTCTCGATGCCGCCGCGCTCGACGGCGCGGTCGAAGCCGACCCGCTCGAGCACCTTGTCGACCGCCTTGCCGATCGCCTTGGCGATGAGCCAGCCGACGAGCAGGATGACGAGGAAGGCCACGAACTTCGGGGCGAACAGCACGATCGAGCGCCACAGGTCCGTCAGGGTCGAGCTCACGTTGTCAGTCATGGTCGTGCTCCCTACGGGTCGCCAACGGAACGAGGGCGACATACCCATCGCACCGTCGAGTGCACCGCTGGCCACGGGGAGGCCGGCGGGCGTCCGCCGTACGCAGGTCCTGGTCGGTCTCGCCTGACGACCGCGCCGGAGCCCGGGCGTGTCAGGCGGCAGACCCTCGGACGTGGTCGGCGGCGAACAGCAGGTAGACCGCGGCCGTCCACGTGTAGGCGCGGTCCCGCAGGCCGGCGCCGCTGCGGGCGTCGAAGTTCTCGGCGAAACCGGAACGCTCGCACAGCGCGCGGAACCGGGCACTCACGGTGTCGGCCAGCTCGGTCATTCCACTGACGCGCAGTCCGTCCTCGATGAGCGCGGTCGACGGCGCCCAGATCGGCCCACGCCAGTAGCCGTCGTCCTCGTAGCGGGCCGACGTCACCGGCTCCGTCGCGAGCCCGTGCTCGGTGAGGTGCTCCTCGACGCGAGCCGCGAGCCGGTCACGGACCTCTGCCGGCAGGTGTGGGCCGAGGACGAGGGGCAGCAGGTTGAGCAGGCTGGTCGACGTGCTCGCCCGACCTGAGAGCACCCCGCGCGCGATGAACTCCCTTCCGGTCCAGAGCTGTTCGAGGAGGGCGGCCAGCAGCCGGTCACGAGCGCCCCGCCACTCCGAGGACGGGTGGCCGAGCTCGTCGCAGAGCTCGGCGAGCACGTCGAGCTGGAGGACGAGGAAGGCAGCGAGGTCCGGCGCCTCCACGACGCGGTCCACGTCGAAGGTCGTCGCGTTGTCCCAGCCGCTGTCGTTGCCGTGCTGGTAGTAGGGCAGCTCGTGCCCCGGCCGGCGGCGGTGGTCCAGCCAGAAGCTGCTCCACCGGGCCAGGCCGGTGTGGATCTGCTCGAGCTGGGGCGAGTGAGTGCGCGCTCGCTCCGGGCGCGCAGACGCCGGAGGGCCCACCCGTGGATGGGCGGCTTGACGTAGTTGTAGAGCACCTCCGAGTGGGTGACGGAGTCGGGCAGCGCTCCGCAGGTGTCCTGGTGGTCGAAGGGTGCGAGGAACTGGTCGACGGCGGCGTCCACGGCTCCCGGCGCCAGGGCCAGGGCGTTGAAGCAGTGGTCCCAGCTCCACAGCTTGTCCATCCAGTGCTTGGACATGAGCACGGACTCCCGGCGGAGCAGCCCGCTGCCCGCCACGGTGGCCGACCACAGCACGTAGGCTGCGCGGGCCGCGGCCGGGGTCCGTTCGTCGCGCCAGGGGGCGACGGCGTCGAGGTACTCCCGGAAGTCCGTCCACGAGGCGCTCACCACCTCCTCGAACGACGGGCCGGCGGTGGACGTCTGCTGCGACGTCGCCTCCCGCACCTCGGCCTCCCAGGGCTCACCGTCCGCGCCGACGAGCACCGAGCGGGACGCCGTCCCCAGCGCCTCGGCCCCCTCGGTGTCGCAGGCGCCGTGCAGGACGCGGACCCGGTAGCGGTGCCCGGTCTCGTAGCTGGTGAACACGGCTGCGCCGTCGCTCGGGTCGGTGAACAGGTAGGTGCCCGTGAACGGCGTCAGTGCCGCCGCGGCGTCGGCGACACGAAGGGCCAGCCCCACCCCGCGCAGCCGCAGCACGTCGTCCCCGGCGAAGGCCGCGTCCACGGTGCCGTGCTCGCTCCGCCAGGTGAAGCGCGCGGGGTCTGCGACCCACTCCGCGTCGACGGGCGTGCCGTCGACCTCGGGGCTCAGGGCCAGGACGCCGTGGAACCCGTTGCGGTGCGAGACGAGGTGGATGGTGTCGGTCGTCCGGTGCAGGGCCGTCACCGGAGAGAGGTTGAGCCAGCTGCCACGCCGGGAGAAGGGGATCTCCCGGACGTCGAACCCGAGGTCCTCGGCCGGTGCCGAGGGCTGGGGGTCGCGGCCGCTGAGGGTCGTGGAGTCGCGGGGGGGCATCGAGATCGTTGCTCCTAGTCCTTGACGGCTCCCGCCGTCACGCCGGCGGCGACGTACCGCTGGGCGACGACGAGGAGGATTGCGGTCGGGATCGAGGCGACGACCGCCGTCGCCATGAGCGGCCCCCACTCCTGGTTCTGGGAGCCGATGTAGTCGTAGAGGCCCATCGTGATCGGCCTCAGCCGTCCGCCTTCCCGGTTCAGGGTGGAGGCGAAGATGAAGTCCGACCAGGCCCAGAGGAAGGCGAAGAGCGAGACCGTGACGGCCGCGTTCCGCGAGATGGGCAGCACGACGCGGCGGAACGTCGCCCAGCTCGACGCCCCGTCGACGGCAGCCGCCTGGAGCAGCTCGCGCGGGATGCCGGCCATGAACGTCTCGAAGAGCATGACGGCGAACGGGATCGCGATGGTCGAGTCGGCGATGACGAGTCCCGGCACGGTGTCGAGGACGCCCAGCTGGACGTAGATGGTGTAGAACCCGAGCGCCATGACGACGGCCGGGACCATCTGCGCGACGATGAGCACGAAGTTGAAGAGGCGACGCCCGGGGACGAACAGGGACGACAGGGCGTAGGCGGCGGGCGCGGAGATGACCAGCGTCAGCGCCACCGTGCCGACCCCGACGAGCAGGCTGGTCCCGAGGTAGGGAAGCTGGTCGCGAAGGACGACGGCGTAGTTGTCCAGCGTGAACGCCCGCGGGACGAGGTCGCCCTGCCGGATGGCCTGACGCTGCGTGAACGACACGTTGACCATCCAGTAGAGCGGGAAGAGCATCACGGCGGTCAGGACCAGGCCGATGGCGGTCTTCCACCACCTGCGGTCGACGGTTCGCATCTCAGGCCTCCTCGTGCCGCTGCACGGCGAGGTAGACCAGGCCCATGAGCAGGGCCGTGAGGAGCAGGATCGTCCCCACCACCGACGCCTGCGAGTACTGGATGACGGCCGACGTCCCCTTGCCGAAGGCCATGCCGTACGCCCAGGTGGCGAGCGTCTGCGACGACCCGGTGCCGGTCGTCATGATCCAGATGATGTCGACGACCTTGAGGGTGTAGACGAACCCGAGCAGCAGGGTGATCGCCGTGACCGGTCGGAGCAGCGGGAAGGTGATCGAGCGGAACCGCCGCCAGGGTCCGGCCCCGTCCAGCTCTGCGGCCTCGTACAGGTCCTTGGGGATGTTCTGCAGCCCGGAGTAGAGGATGACGAGGTTGAAGGGCACGCCGAGCCAGATGTTGGCCAGGGTCACCGCCCACAACGAGTTGTCGGCGTTGAGCCACCAGACCGGGTCGATGCCGACCACCCCGAGCAGGCGGTTGAGGATCCCCGAGTCGGCGTCCATCATCCACTGCCACGTCGTGGCCGAGACGATGATCGGCAGCAGCCACGGCACGAGGAACAGGCCACGCAGAACGGTCGAGAGCGGGAAGCTGCGGTAGAAGAAGGTGGCCAGCGCCAGGCCGATCGCGTACTGGAAGACGAGCGAGACGACGACGAAGACGGCGGTGTGCTGCACCGTCGGCCAGAAGTGCGGCGAGCCGATGACCTGCTTGTAGATGTCCAGCCCCGCGAAGGGCGCTTCGCCCGTGACATAGGTCGCCCGGGTGAAGCGCCGCAGGCTCATCGAGACGTTGACGACGAGGGGGTAGGCGTAGAAGACCACCAGGTAGATGACGATGGGGGCGACGAAGAGCATCCCGGCGACCCGCTGCCGGCGCCGTTGGCGCCCTCGGGGGCGCGATGCGGTGCGGTCGGCTGTCGGCGTGGCCCGTTGTCCGACCTGCTGGATGGGTGTCGCGGTGTGCTGGCTCATGGGGAACTCCTGCTGCTGGTGCTCGGGGTGGGCGGACGCTGCCGCCCACCCCGTGGCGGGTTCAGCCCTGCGCCGCCTGGGCGGCGGTCTTGAAGGCCTCGGCCACCTTGGCCGAGTCGCCGGCGGCGTTGAGGGCGGTCTGCTCCGCTTCTGACAGCGCCGCCGACGTCTTGAGGTAGTCCGTCCCGAGGTCGGTCGTGCGGCCCTGGGCGCTGTTGATCGCGTCGGCCCACGGCTTGTAGACCGGTGTGGACGCGATCTGCTTCTCGCGCGTGGCCTTGCTGGCAGTGAAGTAGCCCAGCATGTTGTCGGTCTTGATCTGCTGGTCCGCGCCCAGGAGGCAGCTGATGACGTGCTTGGCGGCGGCGTAGTGGCCCGAGCTGTTGTCCTTGTGCAGCGGCACGACACCGAACTCGCCCCCGGTCGGGACGGGCGCCGCCTGACCGCCCTTGCCGGGGATCGGCATCATCGCGATGGGGAACTTCTGCTTCGCGGCCGCCGCCGCGAACCACGAGCCGTTCTCCGCGAAACCGTAGTCGCCGGTGAGGAACAGGTCCCACGACGCCGACTGGTTGTCGGTGGTGGCCGACTTCGGGGCGTAGCCCTTGGCGACCCAGTCCGAGACGAGCTGGCCGGCCTGCGAGGCCTGCGCCGAGCCCACGTCCTTGAGGTTCGCGCCGGCCCCCCAGAACCACGGAAGGAACTGGAACGTGCCCTCCTCGCCGGGCAGCCCGGCGAAGGTGATGCCCTTGTGTCCCGCGGCCGTGACCTTCTGCAGCGCGGCGTTGAGGCTGGGCCAGTCCGTGATGCTCGTCGGGTCGACGCCTGCGTCCTTGAGGACGGCCTTGTTGTAGTAGAGCCCGAGCGTGTTGGCCCCGATCGGCACACCGTAGGTCTTGCCGTCGACCGTGCCCGGCCCGGCGAGGTTGGCGTCGGCGTCCGTCGCCGTGATGCCGACCTGGTCGATCGGGACGAGCAGCCCGGAGGCCGACGCCTCGGGGACCGCCGGGTTGTCGAGGAACACGACGTCGGGGGCGTGGTCCTCGCGGACGGCCGTGGTCAGGTTGTTGATGAGGTCGGTGTTGGGGGCAGCGGTCCGCTTGATGGTGGCGCCCGCCGGCGCACACGCCTGGACGTACTTGGCCCAGTCCGAGGTGTCGTCGTACTGGGGGTAGGGGTCCCAGAAGCCGATCGTCGTGACCGCCGCGGAAGGCCCGCCGGAGGGGGAGGCGGAGCCCGCCGAACCGCCGCAGGCCGCGAGGGACGCGGCCACGGCTGTCGCGAGGAGGATGCCTGACGTCCGCCGGACCGGTGGTGTGGTGCGCATGTGCTGTCCTTTCACATCTTTGTGGTTGGAGTGGTGGTGAACCGGTTCGATACCGACGTCACCGGCAAGGGGTCGGCGATGGAGGCCGCCTAGCGGGTGCTGCCGCGGTCGCGCAGGACCGGGGCGACGAACCGGACGATGGGCGGGCCCGCCTCCGGTGCGTTCGTGATCCGGGCGATGAGCTGCGAGACGGCCCTGTTGCCGAGCTCGGCGGCGGCCGACTCGACGGCCGTGAACGGGAGGGAGAACTCCTCGCCGAAGTCGCGCGAGTACAGGCTGACGACGCTCAGGTCCTCCGGGACGCGCACCCCACGGTCACGCAGGATGGCCGGCAAGGCGGCGATCGTGGCGTCGTTGTGGACGATGAGCCCTGTCGCGCCGGGGTGCGCGTCGAGGATGCCGTTGACGGTGCTGGCGATCGCCGGACCCCGGGACTCGCCGTGGTACACGTGGATCTGCTGGCCGTAGCGGGCGGCCCGCTCGACGGCCGCATCGCGGAAGCGCCAGGCGTACGTGCCGCCACGCTCGACGACGTGGAGCGGAGGCGCGATGAGCATGAGCTCGCGATGACCGCGCTCGTGCAAGTGGTCGACGAGCATGCGGGCCGCCTCGCCGAAGTCGAGGTCGATGACGTCCAGACCAGCGGTGTCGCGGGGCAGGCCGATCAGTGCGCTCGGCTTCGCCACCGAGCGCAGCGCCGGTAGCCGCGGGTCGGCGGCCGTGACGTCGAGCAGGACGATGCCGTCGACCATGTTGGAGTCGGCGATCCGGTGGATGGCCGACTCCCCGTCCGGGTCGGTGACCATGAGGATGTCGTAGCCGAGCTCGCGAGCCCGGGTGGAGATCGGCAGGATGTACTGCAGCATCGCCGGGGCGAACTCGTCCTGGTGGAACTGCAGGAGCAGCCCGAGCACCATCGTCTGCGACGTCGCGAGCGCGCGGGCCCCGGCGTTCACCGTGAACCCGAGCTCCGTGATCGCCTGCTCGATCCGCTGGCGCGTGTCGGGCGAGATGGTCCGCTTGCCGGACAAGGCGTACGAGACCGTGCTGCGCGAGACACCCGCGTGCCGGGCTACGTCCCCGATGGTCGTCATTCACCTCTCGCTTTCTGTCGAACCGGTTCGACACAGTGTCGACCCCGGTGCAGCCGCCGTCAAGAGGGCATCCGCAGAAGTTCACCGCGCCGGCCGAGGCCGCGGCGGTCAGGCGGACGGCGGACGAAGGCCCTGCATCAACAGGTCGACCACGCGGTCGGCCCACCCGCGCCGAGCCCGGCCGTGCTGCAGCAGCTCCCCGAGGTAGGCACCGAAGGCGAGGCCGGCGAGCGCCTCGCCGTCGGTGCCGGGTCGGATCCGGCCGGCCGCGATGTCCGCGTCGATCTCGACCTGGAGGGACTCCAGCCGGGCCACGAGCAGGGCTCGCAGCGCCGCGCTGAACGCCGGGTCCGAGTCGGCGAGCACGGACGCGACCGCCCCGCGGCCGAGCTGCCTCTCCACGAGGTCGAGGGCCTGCTCGAGGACCCAGCGCACCTTAGCCTCGACGGGCAGGTCCGGCGCCGGCACGGGCGCGTCGCCCAGCAGGGCGAGGGTCGCCCCCATGAGCGCCTCCCGGTTCTCGTACCGCCGGTAGACGGTGGTGCGGGCGACACCGGACCGGGACGCGACGGCGTCGATGTGGACACCATCGGGCCCCTGCTCCTGCAGCAGCTCCAAGGCGGCCCCGGCGATCCGGCGGTCCGTGTTCGGGTCGCGGGGTCGACCACGTGCAGGCGTCATGCCGCTCCTTCCGGGAACAAATGAGAGACCATTATCGCTACACGTACTGTAGCGATAATGGTGAGGGACGTCCTCACCAGGAAGGAGCCCATCATGACCCCCGGCGAGGCACTCGTCCCGGCCGTCATCGCCATCGTCTTCGTCGTCGCCTGGTTCGTCGTCGGCGTCATCGACGCGACCCGCGACGATCCCCCCGTGCAGCGGGTCGAGGCGGACCGTCGCGCGGCCCGGGCGGAGACGCATGCACACCGTCGCTGACCGAGTTGCGCTCGGCCACAGAGGTGCCCGCACCGCGGACACCCATCCGCCCCAACAGGAATTGCAACGCAGAAGACACCACGACAGACAACGCAACGACAGACGGCCGAGTCCCCGTCCGTCGAAGACAGGAGGACGGACGACATGATCGTCTACAACGAGCTGGTCGCCATCAGCGCCGGAGCCGGGCTACTGGGTTTCGCCTGGTTCCTGGTCCATCTCATCCGCGGCAAGCGCATCGACAGCGAGGGGTGGGCCGCCTTCTTCGGCGTCACGGGACTGCTCCTTCTCGTGCTCGGGCTGCACACCACCGTGACCTGGCCGTTCGGCGGTGACGGTTTCGAGTACGCCAACATCGCCTTCGGCCAGCCCGCGGCTGGTTTCGGTGCCCTGCTCCTGTTCGCGGCCGTCTACCTGTGGCGTCATCGGACGCTGTTCGCAGGCGATGCGGATGCGGCGGGCACGGCGGCCCTGCGGGCCCTGAAGCCGGTCGCCGTCTTCGTGGGCGCGCTCGGCCTGGCGATGGGCGTGCTGGCCATCACCTTCGTCCGCTTCCAGCTCGGCGCCGCTCCGCCGGAGGAGCCGATCAGTGGACGCGTCGGCCACCTGCCGCTTCTCGAGGCGCTGTTCCTCGGCGGCCTGTGGGGCATCGTCGCGATCGGTGCGCTGCTGTTCGCCGTCGCCCAGCTCATCGACCGAGCAGCCTTGCTGCTCTGGGCCGTTCGCTCCTGGTTCGTGGGTGGCGCGGTCTTCCTCCTGTTCGGCGCGATGAACTTCTACACGCACATCGGCATGTACTACAACATCGCCCACGGGACCTCGCACCTGTGGTGAACCCGAGGCATGGGAGCTACACGACGATGCTCAGCACCATGACCAGCGCAAAGCCGACGACCGAGATGACGGTCTCCATCACGGACCACGACTTGATCGTCTCCCCCACCGTCAGGCCGAAGTACTCCTTGACGAGCCAGAACCCGGCGTCGTTGACATGGCTGAAGAACAGCGAGCCGCACCCGATGGCGAGGACGAGGAGGGCCAGGTGGCTGGTGCTGAGCGTGGACGCGAGCGGGCCGACGATCCCCGCCGCGGTGATGGTCGCCACCGTGGCGGACCCGGTGCCGAGCCGGATGAGCACGGCAACGAGCCAGCCGAGCAGGAGCACGGAGATGTTGACCCCGGTGGCCCAGTCCTTGATGACGTTGCCGACGCCGGCGTCGATGAGCGTCTGCTTGAAGCCGCCACCGGCGGCGACGATGAGGATGATCGCTGCGATCGGCGGGAGGCTCGCGCCCACCGACCCGCTGGCCTCCTCCTTCGTCATGCCGGAGCGCAGGCCCAGCGCCAGGTAGCAGAACAGGACCGCGATGAGGAGGGCGACGGTGGGGGTGCCGAAGAAGTCGACGACCTTGCGGACACCGCTCTTCGCGTCGGTCACGAGGAGCTTGGTGATGGCGTCGATGAGCATGAGCGCCACAGGCAGGGTGATGCCGACGATGGCGGCGCCGAAGGACACCCGTCGCCGGCCCGGAGCCAAGGGGGCCTCGAGGTCGTCGAACGTGGCGACGGGCCCGGCCCGCCGGGCCGTGCGCGCGGCATCCTCGTTGCCCGGCGCGCCTCGTGCCGCCTGGGGGCCCGGCCGTGCGGGATCCCCGCCGGCCCGGACGCCCTCGGGCTCGCGCCGATCCCGGACCCCCGCGGCCCCGGCGCCGCTCGCGACCGTCACCGGAACTCGCGTCTCGGTGTCGACGAACTTGGGGACCCAGCGATCCACGTAGCGGGCGAGCACGGGCCCCGCGACGATGACCGTCGGGATGGCGATGATGATGCCGTAGAGCAGGGTTCGGCCGAGGTCGGCGTTCAGGAGGCCGATCGCCGTCAGCGGTCCCGGGTGCGGTGGCACCAGACCGTGCAGGACGGACAGTCCGGCGAGGGCGGGGATGCCGATGCGCATCAGGGACAGGCCGGTCCGGCGGGCCACGAGGATGATGACCGGGACGAGGAGGACGACCCCGACCTCGAAGAACAGCGGGAGGCCGAGGATCGCTGCGATCGCCGCCATGACCCACGGCAGCCGCCCGGGCCCGACGCGGCCCACCATGGTCGACACGATGCGGTTGGCACCGCCGGAGTCCTCGAGCAGCTTGCCGATCATGGCCCCGAGGGCGATGAGGACGCCTACGGAGCCGGCCGTGCTGCCGAAGCCGTCGAGGAAGCTCGCGACGATGTCGCCCGGCGGCATGGTCGCCACGGCGCCGAGGACGGCCGAGCCGAGCATGAGCGACAGGAAGGGGTGGACCTTGGCGACGGTGATGAGCAGGACGACGGCGAGGATGCCGAGGATGCAGGCGGCGACGAGCTGCCCGTCACCCGCGTAGGGCACCTTCGGGGGATCCGCCGGCAGGGCGAGGACGAAGGACTGGGGTGCAGTAGTCGGGTGCAGGATCATGCCGTGGCGTCCTTTCGCAGACCGAGGGCGGACAGGGCTCGGGCGAGCACCTGGGCTGCGGTGCCCTCGTTCGTCACCGTGGTACCCGGTTCGTCGTCGTCCAACGGTTCGAGCGTCGCGATCTGGCTGGGCAGGAGTGAGGCCGGCATGTAGTGCCCCGCACGATGCTCCATGCGGTCGCGAATGACGTCCGGGGCGGCGGTGACATGCAGGAAGCGCACGTGCGGGCGGCCGCGACGCAGGAGGTCGCGGTAGGCGCGGCGCAGCGCCGAGCAGGTCACGACGGCCGACTCCCCCGCCGCCTCCTTGGCGCTGATCCAGCTGCCGATCGACTCGAGCCAGGGCCAGCGGTCCGCATCCGTGAGCGCCTGCCCGCTCCGCATCTTCGCGACGTTTGCCTCCGAGTGGAACGCGTCCCCCTCGGCGAACTCCCACCCCATGACGGTGGAGATGCCCTTGGCAACCGTCGTCTTGCCACTGCCGGACACCCCCATGACGATGACGACATCGGGAACGGTGGTCGGCCTCACGGCCGCAGCTTCGTCGACCATGCTCACGAACCTAGCCCGACTTCCCGGCCGGAGGGCGGGTCCGCCGCTCGGGTTGAGCGGCGGACCCTCCGAGGGCGACCGGGTGACCCGGTCGCAGGCTCAGCCTCCGTAGCCGCTGACCGCGCTCAACCAGGCGGTTCCGGCAGGTGACCCGACACCGGTGACCTCGTCGTAGCCGGGCCTGACGTGGATCGTCAGCGGCTCGTCCCAGTCGAAGGTCCGGGTGATGTAGGTGTATCCGTCGGTGCCGTTCTGGGAGTTGACGAAGTTGACCCGGATGGCTCCCGGGTACGTCGAGCGGAGGCTCTTCGTCACGTCGTACGACACGGTGCGGGCCGCGTACAGGGCCGGGTTCGCCAGCCCGTAGCTGCCGTGGTTCTGGACGGCCAGGGCGAACATGCCCGCGTACAGCGGCGAGGACAGGCTCGTGCCCCCGATCCGGTACTCGTCGTAGTAGGTGCCGTCGGAGAACCGCTGGGTCTGCCCGACGAGCATCCCGGTGTTCGGGTCACCGAGCGCCGAGACGTCCGGTACGACGCGGGCCGCCGGGGCGGTTCCGTGGTAGGTCGCGATGCTGTTCGGCACGACGCCCTGCTGGTACCACGGCTGGGCGAACAGCCGGCTGGTCCCGCCGCCGCCGCCGTAGAGGTAGGACAGCGGTCCCCACGACGACGCCGTCCTGCTCCACGTGCTGGTTCCCGTCTGCCAGCCGAGCTCGAACAGGCGGGTGTCGGCCTGCGTCACGCCCATCGAGGTCCCGCCGACCGCGGTGACCCACGGGCTCGACGCCGGCCAGTCGGGACTCGGCGTGGCGGAGGCGTCGCCGAAGGTCTCGTCGCCGCTGTCGCCCGAGGAGAAGAACAGGCTGATGCCCTCCGCTGCCGCCTGGATGTACGTGTCCTCCTGCGGCTTGACGTAGCCGGGAGGCAGCGCCTCGCCGGCGTACCCGTAGGAGTTGGTGACGATGTCGGCCAGGTGCCGGTCGACCACCCTGTTCATGACGGCGTCGAGGTCGCGGTAGTTGTTCGGCGAGCCCACGTAGACGATGTCTGCACCCGGGGCCATGGTGTGCACGGCCTCGATGTCCAGGGTCTCCTCGCCGCTCCAGCCCTCCGGGTCCTGTCGCGGGTTCTGCGGGCGGACGAAGGTGCCCGGCGCGACGACCTGGCTGAAGTGCCCGGCGATCGGCGGGAGACCGTGCCTGCGTGAGTACTCGGTCACGTCGTTGACGACGGTCGGCGAGGCGTAGGCGTCGATGACGGCCACGGTCACGCCCGTCCCGTCGTTGCCCGAGCGGATCGCCCCGGTCAGGCCGTACGCGCCCTGCAGCTGGGTACCGGCGTACCCGCACGGGGCGAAGGCCGTGACGGAGTGGGCCGTCACGGTGCCGGCCGCGTTGTCCGACCACGGGCCGGGCGTCAGCACCGTGCCGTCGGGGGTGGGTGTGTTCGAGATCGTCTTCTGGCCCCAGTACTGCGAGCACGGCGGGGCGTTGCGGAACCCCGCGGGCGGCGATGCGTCGGTGTGGACGAGGTTGGCCGACTCGTCCAGCCCGATCACTCCCTGGATCGAGCTCAGCGCGGAGGGCACCGACAGGGCGGACGTGTTCGACCGCATCGTCTGACCCTTGTAGCGGAACGTCGCGAAGGAGGTGTGGAACGCCGTCGACGCCGCCGCGACCGTGCCGACCGCCTCGACGTACTTGTTGTTGTCGGGGACGACGCCGACCGTGAAGCCCTGGCTGCGCAGCCACGACTCGACCCGCGCGACGTCGGCGTCCGTCGGGCTGAACCTGGCACGGAACTGGGCGGGAGTGAGGAACTTGCCGTAGAGCGCGCTGCCCTTGGTGGAGACGGCACGGGCGTACGCCATGGCGCCCGCGGCGTCGTGGTTGCGCAGGTAGACGCGGAAACCGACCCGCTGTGAACCACTGGCCGGACCGACCCGGTGGGCCGCCGTGGCCCAGGTCGGCAGGCTGCCGGGCAGCGCGGTGCTCCCACCGCTGGTGCCGGCCGCCGAGGAGGCGATGCCGGCGCTCGTCACCAGGGCGGCCACCGCCACCCCGACGAGCGGGATCCTTCGAAGCGATCGCACGTGTGCTCCTTTGTCGGAACCCAGGGCCGCGGACTGCTTCACGACCACGTGGAGATGCGATCTCAGTGGACTCCCTGCCGAGCCCGTTGACAAGCCCTGCGCCAGCGGGACCACCGCCCGCAACGCCGTCAGGGCCCGACGGGCGATGGTCGACGCGGACGCCGGCGCGCGACGGCACCGGCGGTGGGGGCGCGCCGTCGTGCTGCCCAGGCCCACCGCCGGTGCCGGTCGCGACGCCGAGCGTCGTCGCGACCGGCGTCTCAGCCCTCCGAGATGGCCTTGACGAGGTCGCCGGCCGCATCGTCGGGCAGTGCCCGCGCCAGGTCGGCCTGGCTGAGCATGCCGACCAGCTGATGGCCGTCGATCACCGGGAGGCGCCGCACCCGGTGCTCGCTCATGGTGCGCAACGCCTCTTCCAAGGAGTCGTCCGCACCGATGGTCACGGGCTTGCCCTCGGCGAGTGAGCCCGCCGTCGTCGACTCGGGGTCGAGTCCCTCGGCGACGACCTTGATGACGATGTCACGGTCCGTGACCATGCCCTTGAGCCGGTCGTCGGTCCCGCAGATCGGCAGCGAGCCCACCTGCAGCTCCTTGAGTCGCTGGGCGGCCTCACGGATGGTGTCGTTCTCGCCGATGCACTCCGCACCGGCGGTCATTGCTTCGCGTGCTGTAGTCACAGGCGTCCTCCTTCGGAACCAGTTCGGACTCAGCCCGGTGCCCGAGCGCGCGGTGCACCGAGCCGTCAGCTCCCATACCCACCCGTCCCCGACCCTGGCGCCCCACCCCACCCCCAATCGGCACCGAACGACTCGTTCGGTGCCGAGAACGCCGGTGCACCGGGGCGTTCGAGCCCCGGAGGCGCGTTCGCGACCGAACGACTCGTTCGGTCGCGCATCGCGCCGGCGGTGCGGGGGCCCGCTCGGGTGCGGCCGGCTCGAGTGCTCGTCCCGCCACGGTTCATTCCGCAAACACCGCGCGCACCCGCGGTTCCGTGCCAGTATCGGTTCAGCCCGATTCGAGGCTTTTGTGCAAAGACACGGGGATGCATGTCTCGAGTGCGACGAACTGAGTGGGTCCCTTTCCGCAGGGCGGCCATCGGATGCGTCGTCGTGGCCGTGGCGCTGGCCGCCTTCGGCCTGACCGGCCGCGGCAGCCAGACAGTCGTCCGGGCCGTCAGCGACGCGGGGTTCGTGCTGTTCTCGGTCTTCGCGGGCGGTGCGTGCTTCCGTGCGGCCCGCCTCCGGGGGCCCGGACAGCGCCTCCCGTGGTGGCTGCTGGGCGCCGCTGCGACGTGCTACGCCCTCGGCAACACGGTCTGGTTCTACTACCAGGTGCTGGCGCCGGACGCGCAGACCTATCCCGGGCCCGCTGACGTCTTCTTCGTCGCAGTCGTGCCGTTCGCCATCGGGGCGATGCTGACGCTTCCGAGCCGGGAGCTGACCCCGGCGGCGCGGGTGCGGTCCATCGCGGACGGGCTCGTCGTGGGCGCCGCGCTGTTGTTCATCAGCTGGATCCTGGTCGTCGGGCCCCTCTTCGAGCAGCTCGGCGACGTGACCTGGATCTACCTCGCGGTCTACCTGATCTACCCGCTCGCCGACATCGTCATCATCTCGATCGCCACCGGCCTCGCCATCCGTGCGGCGGGCCGCGAACGCCTTCCCATCCTCCTCGTCGCTGCCGGGTTCGTGTCGATCGCCTGTGCCGACACTGGAATCAGCTACCTCGCGCTCCAGGGGAAGGACGCCGCGGGAAGCGGCCTCGACCTCGGCTGGACCGTCGGCTACATGCTGCTCGGTCTGGCCGCTCTCGCGCCCTCGCGCCGTGCGGACGTCGCCGAGGACCGCGTGGACCCGCGCGCCCTCGCGCGCGAGCTGCTGCCCTACCTGCCCGTGGCGGCCGTGCTGGTCGTCGTCGCCGGGTCGCCGGGCCTGCTCGCGGACCGAGTCCTCGTCGGCGTCCTGGTCGCCGTCGTTGCCCTGCTGGTCTTCCGGCACATGCTGACGCTCGCGGACAACATCCGGCTCACCGGACACCTGGAGGACACGGTGCGGCGGCGCACCCAGGCGCTCGAGCAGCTCACGCACCAGCACCGCTCCATCCTCGACGGGGCGGGCGAGGGCATCGTGGGTCTCGACCGGCTGGGGCGGCTGACCTTCGTCAACCCGGCGGCGGCGGCGTTGCTCGGGCGTCCGCCGACCGAGCTCGCCGGCCGTTCCCTCCACGAGGTGACCCAGCCGCTCGACGCCCGCGGCGAGCCCGGGCCGGCAGCGTTGGACCCGGTCGCGCAGGCTCTCCTCGACGGTCAGGTCCGCGCCGTGACCGACGCGACCTACCGCCGGGCGGACGGCACCTACTTCCCCGTCGAGCTCACCGTGGCACCGACCCGGGACTCGGAGGAGGTCACCGGCGCGGTGCTGATGTTCCGCGACGTGACCGAGCGTCGGGAGGTCGACCGGATGAAGGACGAGTTCGTCTCGGTCGTCAGCCACGAGCTGCGCACACCACTCACGTCCCTGCGGGGCGCCCTGGGCCTGCTGCAGGGCGGGTTGCTCAAGGACGCGGAGCCGAGGGCACAGCGCATGGTGCACATCGCGGTCGAGTCCACCGACCGTCTGATCCGTCTCATCAACGACATCCTCGACGTCGAGCGGATCGCCTCGGGCAAGCTCGCGCTGCACCGAAAGGCGTGGTCGGTCAGCGAGCTCGTGGCCCGCGCCGTCGAGGAGATGACCGGGCTCGCCGCGCAGGCAAGGGTTCGGCTGCAGGTCGGCGAGGTCCGAGGCGCCGTGGACGCGGACGCGGACCGCATCGTCCAGACGCTCACCAACCTGCTCTCCAACGCCGTCAAGTTCTCGCCAGCCGAGGGCACCGTCCGGATCACCGCCGCGGAGACGGACAGGGAGGTGACCGTCACCGTCAGCGACGAGGGAGACGGCATCCCAGCGGACCATCTGGAAGCCGTCTTCGGACGGTTCGCGCAGGTGGATGCCTCGGACAGCCGGGAGAAGGAAGGCAGCGGTCTCGGCCTGGCGATCTGTCGCGGCATCGTCGAGCAGCACGGCGGGCGGATCTGGGCCCTCAGTGAGCCCGGCTCGGGCGCGACCTTCTGCTTCACGCTCCCGATGGTCGATGCCTCCGACCCGCTCGGGGCGCCGGACGCGATCCGACCGGTCCCACCGGTCCTCGTCTGCGAGGACGACCCCGCGACCCGCGCCGTCATCTCCGAGCTGCTCCGTTCCGAGGGCTATCGGGTGGTCGGCGCGGGATCCGCCGAGGAGGCCCTGACGCTGGCTCTCCGGGAGACGCCGGCCGCGGTCCTGATGGACCTGGCCCTGCCGGGACAAGACGGTTGGACGGCCATCTCGGCACTGCGGGCCGACGAGCGGACCCGCGATGTCCCGGTCATCGTCATCAGCGGCACCGAACCCGGACGCGTGCCGACCGATGTCGTCGCCTGGCTGACCAAGCCCCTCGACATCGCCTGGCTGCTGGCCGAGCTGAACGTCGCGGTCGCGGACGGCGGCGCGGGACCCCGCCTGCTCATCGTCGAGGACGACCCGGCGTTGACCGGCGTGCTCGTGGCGCTCTTCGCCGAGCACGGCGTGACCGCGGTGGCCGCGCACACCGCCCGGGACGCCCTCCGGCTGAGCCAGGAGATCGCGCCCGACCTGCTGCTGCTCGACCTGCTGCTCCCCGACGGTGACGGGTTCGACCTGGTCGACTGGCTCCGCGAGGACCCGAGGCTGTGTCGCGTGCCTCTGGTCGTCTACAGCGCGCTGGAGCTCGACGAGCACGACAAGCAGCGACTCCGTCTCGGTCCGACGCAGTTCTTCACGAAGGCGCGGACGAACCCGGCCGATGTGCAGCACCAGGTGCTGCAGCTCCTCGACGCGGTGGTCACGGGAGGCACCCGATGAGCCGGCGAGTGCTCATCGTCGACGACGACGACGCGATCCGTGAGGTCGCCCAGGCCAGTCTCGAGATGGTGGCCGGGTGGGAGGTCACCGCGGCCTCCAACGGCATGGAGGCGTTGACCATGGCAGCCGCCGACCCACCCGATGCCATCATCCTCGACGTGATGATGCCCGTCATGGACGGGCCCACGACCTTCGCCCGGCTGCAGGACGATCCACGCACGCGCGACGTGCCGGTCGTGCTGCTCACCGCGAAGGTGCAACCGGCCGAACGGCGGCGGTGGGACGGCCTGGGCGTGGCGGGCGTCCTCGCCAAGCCCTTCGACCCGTTCTCCCTGTCGGTGCAGGTCTCCCAGCTGCTCGGGTGGGACTCGTGAACGCCACAGGTCCCCGTTCCGACGGCTCACCGGCCGGCGGGGCCGGTGCCGGGCCGAGCGCCGCCGAACGGCTGCAGGCCATCTACGACCGGGCCCGCGCGTCCTTCACCGAGAACCTCGACACCATCGACACGGCCGTCGAGCACCTGGCGGGCGACGTCCTCGACGAGGAGGAGCGGCACGCGGCCGAGCGCGCTGCGCACCGGGTCGCGGGTGCAGCGGGAACGGTGGGCTTTCCGCAGGCCACCGCACCGGCCAGGCAGCTCGAGGACGCGTTCGCCGAGGGCCCCCGCCCGGGCGACGTCGCCGTCTTGCGAGGCCAGGCGGCCGCTCTGCGCCAGGTCCTCGCGGGCGCGGCCGCGACCGACGACGAGTAGCCAGGCCCAAACTCTTCCCGTCAACTGTTGACAGTCTTCCGTCCCGCTCTCTACTCTTGCGGCAACGACCGAAGAGAGAGGGCTGCCTTCAATGAGCGCTCCGCAGTTCCCCCCGACGCACTCCCCGGCCAGCGACAGAACCTGATCAGCTCCGACCACCCCGGGCCTGGCAAGCAGCCCCCACCAGGCGCCAGTGGTCAGCGGGACCTCCCCCATCGCGCCGACCGAAGCCACCGGCATTCGGCGTGCCCGGATGCAGACCCGCGCAGAGTCCGTGACAAGCCACTACCCGGTTACGGCAGCGGCCCGCATCCCTCGGCGCGCCCCTGCGCACCGAGGACATGGAGCGACCTCCTCGCCGCGACGACGACGTCGACGCGCGGGGGGCTGGTCCTGCCTGACGACGAGTAGGTGAGTCCAGCGCGGGGTCGCAGGCGACAGCGATGTCACCGACCACGGAGAAGTGGCGCACCTCCACCGAGCGGATCGCTCGTGCCCGCCGCGGCAGCTGGCCACCCAGCACGGACCTTCGACCACCCAGCAACACACCGAGACCCACCCGGGCGAGAGTGAGCTCGCCCGCGAAACAAGGAAGTTGGACATGACCCGTATCAATGGCGCTACCACCGAAGGAAACCAGACAATGAGCATCAAGCGACGCGTATGCCTCGCGGCGTTGGCTCCTGTGCTCCTGCTCTCGGCCGCGGCGTGCAGCTCGTCGGCCGCCGGGGGTACGACCGACGCCGCTGGTGCGGCTCCGACCGGGTCGGTGCCGGCGGTTCAGGTGGACCCGGCGGCGGTCAAGCTGTTGCCGGCGGCGGTCAAGGAGCGCGGCACGATCTCGATGGCCGCGGACCTGCACAACCCGCCCACCTCGTACCTGGACACCGACAACAAGACACCGGTCGGGTACAACGTCGACATCGCCACGCTCCTGGCGAAGACGCTCGGACTGAAGCTCGAGATCAAGAACGTCTCGTTCGACACCATCATCCCCGGCCTCTCCGCCGGTCGTTTCGACTTCACCGCGACGAACATGAGCCCAACCCCGGAGCGGCTCAAGGTGCTGGACATGGTCACCTACTGGTCGGCCGGGTCGTCGCTGGTGATCGCCAAGGGCAACCCGCTCAAGCTGAGCATCACGGACCAGATGACGCTGTGCGGACACAAGATCGCGGTGGTGACCGGCTCGACCCAGGCCGAGAAGTACCTGCCGCAGATCTCGGACGACTGTCAGGCCGCGGGCAAGCCGGCGGTCGACGCGGTGGTCCTGCCGGACGTGCAGGGCTCTTTGACGCAGCTGGCCTCCAAGCGGATCGACGGCGTCTTCTCCGACACCGCGCCGTTGGCGTGGGCCGCCAAGCAGCAGCCGCAGGCCTTTGAGCTGTACCCGCAGCGGTACAAGAAGAAGGTCGGCAACAACATCGTCGCACTGGGGACCGCGAAGACGTCAGGGCTGGGCCCGGCGCTGCACGCGGCGATGCAGTCGCTGATGGCCGGCCCGGCGTACAAGGCCACCCTGGACAAGTGGGGCCTGGGCACCGGCGCCATCTCCAGCTCCGAGCTGCTGAAGTAACGCCATGGCCGGTACGACGTTGCGACACAGAGGTCCGACACCCCCCACCGGCCCCACCGGCCCCACCGGCCCTACTGGGCCGGCCGGCCCCGCCGGCTCGGTGCCGGCGGCGGCCGACAAGCCGCGGCTGCACCGCCGCGGGCTCTGGGAGTATGCCGCGTGGGCGCTGTGCGTGCTGGTCGTGGCCGGCCTGGCGCGCACCCTGACCAGCAACGAGCACTACGAGTGGGACGTGGTCGGGCAGTACTTCACCGCCCCCACCGTGCTCAAGGGCCTGGGCCTGACCCTGGTGCTGACCGCGCTGACGATGTTCTTCGGGACCATCCTGGGGCTGCTCATCGCGATCCTGCGGGTGTCCAAGGTCCGCCCGGTGCGGCTGCTGGCCTCCGGCTACATCACCTTCTTCCGCGGCACCCCGGTGCTGGTCCAGCTCATCTTCTGGTTCAACATCGCCGCGCTCTACCCGAACATCAGCATCGGCATCCCGTTCACCGACATCTCCCGCGCCGTGGACGTCAACGCCCTCATGTCGGCCACCACCGCGGCCATCGTCGGGCTGTCCCTGAACGTGGCCGCCTACCTGGCCGAGATCATCCGCGGCGGGTTCGCCTCCGTCGACAAGGGCCAGCTCGAGGCCGCCGACTCCCTGGGCATGAGCGGACGGACCAAGCTGTGGCGCATCATCATCCCGCAGTCCATGCCCACCGTCATCCCGGCCGTCGGCAACCAGGTCATCGGCATGTTCAAGGAGACCTCCCTGGTCAGCGTCCTCGGGGTGGCCGAGCTGCTGCAAAGCGTCCAGCTCATCTACGCCCGCACCTACCAGACCATCCCGCTGCTGATCGTGGCCTGCCTCTGGTACCTGCTCATGACCCTGGCCCTGAGCTACCCCCAGTCCCTCATCGAGAAGAAGTACTCCCGCACCAGGACCCGCGCCACCACCGGTGCCGCACAGCCCCCACTGCCGCTGGACGCCACCCTCGGAGGTGAAGCCCGATGACCGGTGCGACCAACAGCAAGACGACCAGCAAGCCGACCAGCCGGACGACCGGCACACCGGACGGCACACCGGACCGTGCGATGGACCGTGCGGTGGACCGCCCGGACGGGGTGGGCACGGTGTACGCCCACGGCCTGCGCAAGTCCTTCGGCCAGCGGGTCGTGCTGGACCGGATCGACCTGGACGTGGCCTGCGGGGAGATCGTCTGCCTCATCGGCCCCAGCGGCTCGGGCAAGTCGACCCTGCTGCGCTGCATCGACGGCCTCGAGGAGATCGACCGCGGCATCCTGCGCGTCAACGGCGAGGACCTCGGCTTCCGCGAGCACGACACCGCCTACCAGGCCCTGACCCGCAAACAGGTCGCCGCCCAACGCACCCGCATCGGGATGGTCTTCCAGTCCTTCAACCTCTTCCCCAACATGACCGCCCGCGAGAACGTCATGTCCGGCCCGGTCCTGGTCAAGGGCACCCCCAAGGCCGAGGCCCGCGAGCGGGCCGAGGCCCTGCTGGCCAGCGTCGGGCTGCAGGGCCACGGCGAGCACTACCCCTGGCAGCTGTCCGGCGGCCAGCAACAACGCGTCGCCATCGCCCGCGCCCTGGCCATGGACCCCAAGGTCATGCTCTTCGACGAACCCACCAGCGCCCTGGACCCCGAACGCGTCGGCGAGGTCCTCGCGGTCATGAAAGACCTCGCCCACCGCGGCATGACCATGCTCGTGGCCACCCACGAGATGGGCTTCGCCAACGAGGTCGCCGACACCGTCCTGTTCATGGACGGCGGCCGCATCGTCGAACAAGGCCCCCCCACCCAGGTCCTGGGCAACCCGAAGGAACCCCGCACCCGCAAGTTCCTCGACAAGGTGCTCTGACCCACCCACACCGGGTACGAGGGTCGCGACCCAGGGATCAGTGTCTCTGTAGAATGTCAACAGGCTGCGGTCAGGCGCCACCGGCTCCTGACCGCAGCCCGAACAACCTGTGGACAGACCATGCCGTGCCAGCACGGTGCACCGGGGCCGAGCCCCGGCTTACTGAGGGGAGCTGCGCCGTGGCGCGGAACACCGTTTCGTCAACATCGATCCCGAGGACCACCTTCGCCGCCATGGTCGGAGAGCGGATCCGGGCGGACATCATCGAGGGCGCCCTCCGACCCGGGAGCCAGCTCAACGAGGTGGAGCTCGCGGCGAGCTTCGGTGTGAGCCGGGGACCGGTCCGCGAGGCCCTCCAACGGCTGATCCAGGAGGGGCTGCTGCGCAGCGAGCCGCACCGCGGTGTCTTCGTGCCCGTGCTGGAGGCGGCGGACATCGACGACATCTACCTGGCGCGGGAGGCGCTGGAGACGGCCGCGCTGCGGAGGGTCACCGGGACCTCGCGGGCGCTGTCGTCGTACAAGACCCTCGACCGGATCGTCCGCGCGATGGAGTCGGCCGAGAAGTCGGACGACTGGAGCACGGTCGTCAGCCGCGACCTCGACTTCCACACCGCCCTCGTGGCAGCCGCCGACAGCCCCCGGCTGGAGCGCATGTTCACCACGGTGATCTCCGAGACACGGCTCTGCCTGGCCCTGCTGACGACCGCGTACGACCGCGCGGACCTCGTGCAGCGGCGCGACGACCTCGTCCAGGAGCACCGCCGGATCCTCGACCTCGTCCACACCGGTGACGTCGAGGGCGCCGTCGCCGTGCTGAAGACGCACTTCGAGGGTGGGAAGGGGACGCTCAAGGAGGGGATGGCAGCGGACGCCTCGAGGCCGCACGCCGGCTGAGATCCGCTCCCGCGGCGCTCAGGCGCCGGGCGCCGGGGCCTCGTTGGCGGCCCGGCGGGCGATGACGTCCCGCACCATCTCGCGGTTCTCCTCCAGCAGAGCCGTCACCGCCGCGACGGCCTTCTGCGGGCGGCGCGAGGCGAAGGCCTCCACCAGGTCACGGTGCTCGGACCGCACTGCGTCGGTGTTCTCGTACTCGCGCCGGTCCACGCTGAGCAGGACCAGGAAGTAGCGCAGCTCGACCATCAGACCCGCATAGAACGCGTCCAGCCGGGGGCTGCCGAGGGTGGCCACGATCGCCTGGTGGATCGCGAGGTCGGTCTCCACGATGGTGCGCGCGTCCCCGGACTCCAGCGCCGCCTCGAACGTCGCGTGGGCCGCCTCGACCCCGCTGAGGTCGGTGCGCTTCCCGAGACTGGTCGCGGCGAGCCTCTCGAGGTGCAGGCGCACCGTGAAGACGTCGAGGATGTCATCGTCGGTGGGGTCCCAGACCACGAGGCCGCGGTTGAAGCTGTACCGGACGAGGCCGGAGCTCTGCAGCAGACGCAGCGCCTCCCGCACGGTGTTCCGCGAGAGGCCGAGGGTCCGGGCGATGCCTGCCTCGCTGATCCGCTCACCCGGTCGCATCGACCCGTCGAGGATGAGGTTCCCGAGCCCGTCGGCGACCTGCTGGGCGGTGCTCCGCCCGACCACCTCGATGCCTTCGATCCCGGACATCCTGCGAATGTACTACAGCCGTACAGTTGAGAAGATCTGGAACGACGAGGTCTGCCTCAGCCCCGGCCGACGACGGCATGAGTGCGCGGCTGCCCGGGCGGAGAGCCCACCCCGGGCAGCCGCGCACTCTCTGCTCAGGCGTCGGCCCGCTTGAGCGCCCGGCGCCAGGCCTCGACGCCCTCGTCGATCTGCTCGCTCGTGACGATGAGTGGCGGGATGAACCGCACGACGTTGCCGCGGGTGCCGCACGTCAGCAGCAGCAGGCCCTCGTCGATGGCGGCCTGCTGGACGCCGGCGGCGAGGTCGGGCCGCGGCGTGCCGTCGGCGTCGACGAACTCGCACCCCACCATGAGCCCACGCCCGCGGATGTCGACCGTCGCCTTGATGTCCGGTGCGATCTCGCGCAGCGCGTCGATGAGGCGCGCACCCTGGGTCGCGGAGTTCTCGACGAGTCGCTCGCGCTCGACGACGTCGAGGGTCGCCAGGGCCGCCGCGCACGAGACGGCGTTGCCGCCGTACGTGCCGCCCTGCGAGCCGGGCCACGCCTTGCTCATGAGCGACTCGGACGCGGCGATGGCCGAGAGCGGGAAACCGCTGGCCAGACCCTTGGCGGTGATGAGGACATCGGGCGTGATCCCGGAGGGCTCGTGTCCCCAGAAGGTGCCGGTGCGCCCGACCCCGGTCTGTACCTCGTCGAGGACGAGCACGATTCCGTGCCTGGTCGCCCGCTCACGCAGACCCTGCAGGAACGCGTCCGGGGTGGGCAGGTAGCCACCGTCGCCGAGGGCGGGCTCGATGAGGAACGCGGCGGTGTCCGCGACGGCACTCGTCGTGGCCAGCAGGTAGTCGAGCTCACCGAGCGCGAACTCGACCGTCGTCTCCTCGTCCCAGCCGTAGCGGAACGCGTACGGGAAGGGTGCCGTGAAGACTCCGGACATCAGCGGCGAGAACCCGCTGCGGAACTTGGTCCCGGCCGTGGTGAGCGAGGCGGCCGCGACCGTGCGGCCGTGGAAACCGCCCTGGAACGTGATGATGTTGGGCCGGCCGGTTGCCATCCGGGCCAGCCTGACTGCCGCCTCCACGGCCTCGCTGCCGCTGTTGGCGTAGAACACGCTGTCGAGGCCGGCCGGCAGGAAGTCGCCGAGGCGCTCGGTCAGGTCGAGGATCGGGTTGTGACGCACGGTCGTGTACTGGCCGTGGATGAGCTTGCCGACCTGCTCCCGGGCCGCACGGACGACGTCGGGGTGACAGTGCCCGGTGCTCGTCACGCCGATGCCGGTCGTGAAGTCGAGCCAGCGGCGGCCGTCGGCGTCGTAGACGTAGCTGCCGAGCGCGTGGTCGACGAGGACGGGTGTGGCGGTCTTCAGCAGCGGTGACAGGGCGGTCATGCGAGGCCTCGCTCTCGGGTGGGGATGGCGATGTACTTGACGTCCAGGAACTCTTCGATGCCGAGGCGGCCGCCCTCGCGACCGAGCCCGGAGTGCTTGATGCCGCCGAACGGGGCCGACGGGGTCGACACCAGCCCGGTGTTCAGCCCGACCATGCCGACCTCGAGCCGCTCACTGACGTTGAAGGCCAGGTCGAGGTCCTGGGTGATGACGTAGCCGACCAGTCCCCACTCGGTGGCGTTCGCGGCGGCGATGACCTCGTCGAGGTCGGTGAAGGTCTGGATGGCGGCGACCGGCCCGAAGATCTCCGTGGTGAGCAGGTCGGACGAGGCGTCGACGCCGGTGAGGACGGTCGGCTGGACGAAGTAGCCCCGGCCCGGGACGCTGTTGCCGCCCGAGACGACCGTGGCCCCCTTCGCGACGGCGTCCTCGACCAGGCGCAGCACCTTGTCGCGGCTGGGCGCGTCGATGAGGGGCCCGACCTCCACGCCGTCGACCGTGCCGTCGCCGACGCGCATCGCGCCCAGCCGCTCGCCCAGGCGCCGGGCGAACTCGTCGCTGACGCCGGCGTGGACGAAGAAGCGGTTGGCCGCGGTGCACGCCTCCCCCATGTTGCGCATCTTCGCCTGCACCGCCGCCTCCACGGCGATGTCGAGGTCGGCGTCCGGCAGGACGATGAAGGGGGCGTTCCCGCCGAGCTCCAGCGAGGTCCGCACGACCTGCTTCGCGGCCTGCTCGAGGAGGATCTTGCCGACGGCGGTCGACCCGGTGAACGACAGCTTGCGGATGATGCCGCCCGTCAGGACCGGCTCGATGACCTCGGCCGCGCGGGAGGTGGTGACGACGTTGAGGACGCCGTCGGGCAGCCCGGCCTCCTGCAGGATGCGGGCGAGGGCGAGGCTCGACAGCGGGGTCTGCGGGGCCGGCTTGAGCACCATGGTGCAGCCGGCGGCGATGGCGGGGCCGATCTTGCGCGCGCCCATCGCCAGCGGGAAGTTCCACGGCGTGATGAGCAGGCAGGGCCCGACGGGCTGACGCATCACCAGGGTGCGGGCCGTGCCGTCGGGTCGCTGGGTGAAGCCGCCGTCGACGCGGACGGCCTCCTCGGCGAACCACCGGAAGAACTCGGCGGCGTAGCCGACCTCGCCACGCGCCTCCGGCAGCGACTTGCCCATCTCCAGGGTCATGAGCAGCGCCAGGTCCTCCTGACGCTCCATCAGGGCCGCGTACGCCCGGTAAAGGATCTCGGAGCGGGCCCGGGCCGGCGTGGCAGCCCAGGCGGCCTGGGCGTCGCGGGCCGCGGCGGCTGCCGCAGCCCCGTCCGCGACGTCGGCGTCCGCGACGGTGGCCAGGACCTCCTCGGTGGCCGGGTTGAGGACGTCCATCGTGGCGCCGGACGCCGCAGGGCGCCAGGTGCCGCCGATGAGCAGCTCCGTGGGGACGGCTGCCAACAGCCGGGCCGCCGGCGTGAGGTCGGTGGTTGTCGTCATGGTGTGGACTCCTTCGGGCGGATCGTGGGGGTCGAGGTCAGGGCGTCGTCGAGCACTTCGGCCAGGTGCCTGACCGGGGCGCGCGCGCCGGAAGGTGGCGTGCTCCCGGGGGCGGTGCGCGTGAGGTGGTCGATCTGGCACTGGCAGCTGAAGCCGTCGGCGATCGCCACCGCATCAGGGGGCAGGTTCGCCAGCTTGCCGGCCAGGTCGTGCCCGGCGACGGCCATGGAGGTGTCGTAGTGCTCGGCCTCGAAGCCGAAGTTGCCGGCCAGACCGCAGCACCCCTCCGACTCGGTGGCCTCGATGCCGAGCCGGCGCAGCACCCGGGTGTTGCTCGCCGCGCCGAACACGGCGTGCTGGTGGCAGTGCGTCTGCGTCAGCGCCCGAGCGGGAAGCCGCGGCGGGGACCAGCCCGCGTCGAGGCGGCTCTCGATGACGGCGGCGAACGTCGTGACGCGGGCGGCGACGCGCCGGGCCGCCTCGGTCTCGACGAGCTCGGGCAGGTCCTTCTTCAGCGCGGCCGCGCAGCTCGGCTCCAGCACGACCAGCGCGGCATCGCCGGTCGCGTCCAGGGCCGCGACGGTCCGCCCGAGGATCCGGCGTGCGGCGTCGAGCTGACCGGTGGTGATCCACGTCAGGGCGCAGCAGACCTCGGGGGCCCCGCCCACCGACAGCTCCGCCTCCCTCAGCACCCGTTCGGCGGCGCCGACGAGCCGGGGACGGAACCCGCGGGTGAACGAGTCGGTCACGATGAGGACGTCTGGCTGTTCATCGTGCCTGCCGAGGACGGCGGCACGTCGCGGCGTGAAGGCGGGCAGGACGCGGTGCGGTGTCACTCCCCCGATCCGCAGGGCGAGGGCGCGCAGGGCCCCGACCCGCAGCACGGCATTCGCGAGGGCCGGCACGCGGCCGGCCACGGAGATCCAGCGCGGCAGCCATCCCAGCGAGTAGTGCGACCTCGGCCGCAGCCGGCGCCGGTAACGCTGGTGCAGGACCTCGGACTTGTACGTCGCCATGTCGACGCCGACCGGGCAGTCCGACGAGCACGCCTTGCAGGACAGGCACAGGTCCAGCGCCTGGTGCACCTCGTCGGACCGCCACCCGTCGGGCAGCAGCGTCCCGGTCGTCATCTCCTGGAGCACGCGCGCGCGGCCGCGCGTGGAGTCCTCCTCCTGGCCGGTGGCCCGGTACGAGGGGCACATGAAACCGCCGTGGTCGCTGCGGCACCGGCCGACGCCGACGCAGCGCTGCACGGCGGCGGTGAAGTCGCGGTCGTGCGGGTAGGCGAAACCGGTGCCGTTCCCGGCGGTCGCGGGGTGGCGGACGCTCAGCGGCAGCAGGTCGCGCTCGAGCGGCGCCGGGTCGACGATGATGCCGGGGTTGAGGACGCCTCGTGGGTCGAAGAGCGCGCGGAACTCGGCGAACAGCGCGAGCATCGTCGGCGAGTACATGCTGGCGAGCAGCTCACTACGCGCGCGACCGTCACCGTGCTCGCCGGAGATGGAACCGCCGTGCCGGGCGACGAGCCGAGCCGCGGCGCGCACGAACCGAGCCATGGCCGACGTGCCCCGCTCCGTGCCGAGGTCGAAGGTGATGCGCACGTGCACGCATCCGGCACCGAAGTGCCCGTAGAGGACGCCGGACAGGTGGTGCTCGGCCAGCAGGGCCCGGAAGTCGCGCAGGTAACCCGCGAGGTTGTCCGGGTGGACGGCCGCATCCTCCCAGCCGGCCCACGTCTGGGTCGTCGCGTCCGGGCGGGTCGACAGTCCCGCGCCGTCCTCTCGCACCCGCCAGAGGGCCGCGCGGTCCGGTGCCTCGGTCACGACGAGACCGTCCCTGAGCCGGCCGTGCCGACGCAGCGTGGCCATCAGGCCTTCGGCCGCCGCGGCGAGGTCCTCCTCGGTGTCGCCGTCCAGCTCGACGTAGAGCCACGCCTTCCCGGCCGGCAGGGCGGCGACGGACTCGGCTCCTCGCCGCGCCACCATGGTGCCCACGATCGCCTCGTCGATCCCTTCGACGGCGGTGGGTGAGAACGGCAGGAGGACCGGGACGTCGGCAGCGGCGTCGACGATGTCGTCGTACCCGAGCACGAGCAACGTGGTCCTGGTGGCCCGCTGCACGAGCGAGAGCGTGGCGCCAACGGTCAGCGCGCACGTGCCCTCGCTGCCGGCGAGCGCACGTGCCACGTCGAAGCCACGCTCGGGCAGCAGCTCGTCGAGGTGGTAGCCGGACACCTGCCGCTGGATGCGGCCCAGCTCGGTCCGGATCGCGACGAGGTTCGCGGTCACGAGGTCGGTGAGCGCCGCCGTCAGCTGTGCCGCGTGCTCGACGGCGTGCGCCTGCGCGGTGGCACCCGGCTGGTCCAGGGCCGTCACCCCGCCGCGTCCGGCCCGCAGGAGACACCCGTCCGGCATGACGACGTCGAGCGACTCGACGTGGCTCGAGGTCCGGCCCCATCGCACCGAGTGGTTCCCGCACGCGTCGTTGCCGACCATGCCGCCGATCGTGGCCCGCGAGTGCGAGGACGGGTCGGGCGCGAACATCAGGCCATGGGGTGCGGCGGCGGCGTTGAGACGGTCGAGCACGACGCCGGCCTGGACGGTCGCCCGCCGAGCCTGCGGGTCGACCTCGAGGACCGCGTCGAGGTGACGTGACAGGTCGATGACCACGCCCGCGCCGATGGCGTTGCCGGCCATGCTCGTCCCACCGCCGCGGGTGGTGACCGGCACGCCGAGGTCCGCACACGCGCGGACCAGGTCCTGAACCTGTGCCACGGTGCGCGGGAAGGCGACGGCCAGCGGGGGCACGCGGTAGTTCGACGCGTCGAAGGCGTACATGGCCCGGGCGCCGTCGGAGAAGTCCAGCTCCACCTGTGGGCACGCCTGCTCCAGTGCCGCCCGGACGGTGGACCGGTCGGGGGGCGTCGTCGACACCTGACCGAGGCCCACCGTTGAGACGTTCACGGAGAAACTGTAGAACAGTTGAACTGCGCATCGCAAGATGGCTACTGTAGAACAGTTCTACAAAACCCTCGATGCCGTCCCGTGGGAGAAGGACATGGACCTGGACTTCACGGTTCGCCGCACGACCGCCCCCCAGCAGGTGGCGGACGGCCTCTCGCAGCTCATCCTCTCGGGCCACTTCGGCCCCGGGACGCGGCTACGCGAGAGCGCTATCGCGGCCGAGCTCGGCGTCTCCCGGAACACCGTCCGCGAGGCGGTTCGCATCCTCCAGCTCGGGGGCCTGGTCCGCTACCGGGTCAACAAGGGCGCCGTCGTCATCGCGCCCACGCCCGAGGTCGTGGACGGCCTCTACGAGGCGCGGTGCCAGCTGGAGGTCGCTGCAGTGCGCGAGCCCCGGGAGGCCGCGGAGCTGGCACCGCTGCGCGCGGCCTTCGCCCGGCTCGCCACCGCCGCGGACACCCTCGAGGTCATGGACATCGTCACCGCCGACCTCGACTTCCACGCGGCCATCGTCGCCCTGCTCCGCAGCAGCCGGATCGACGCCTTCTACGCCGAGTTGACCACCGAGCTGCGCTTCTACCTGTCCGTGCTGTCGATGCAGGACCACGAGCCCCACCATCGGGTGTCCATCGTGACCGAGCACGCGGCCATCCTCGAGGCGATCGAGTCGGGCAGGCCTGTCGACGCGGTGAGGGCGGTGCGCACGCACGTCGAGGACAACGCCCGCCGAGTGTGCGACATCGTCGCCCGCGATACGACCAGCCCGACCCGATGAGTCTCGTCACCGCACCGACGGCGCTCAGGGCGAGGGTGCAGTCTCACCGGACGGCGAGGGACGCGGCGCACCGGGCCATCTGGGTCCAGCGAGCCTCGGACGTCATTCCCATGAAGTGCAGCACGTGCGGCCGCGGAACCTGGGGACGAGTCGCGTACGACTCCGGGGAGGAGTTGTAGCAGGTCTCCGCAGTCCGGCCCTCGAGGTAGGGCTGGTTCCAGCCGGTCGGCAGCCAGCTGGTCCGCAGCAGGAAGGCCGAGCCCAGGCCCGGACCGGCCCACCGGTACTCGTCGTCTCCCCGACGCCAGCCGAGCGCCGCGAGGACCGCGCCCTGGTCGGCCCACGGTCCGGGCTGCCGACCCGCCGCTGAGACGGCGTCGAGGAACGAGAAGGACTCGGGGCAGGACCGCATGAGCCAGACGCCGGTGTTCGGGTTCACGCGGTGCTCGAACGGGACGTGCTCCAGCGCCAGAGCCTGGAAGTGGTCCGGGCGCAGGTGGTCGGCGATGTCCTCGTCGGTGCGCATCACCAGCACGTCCGCATCGAGCCACAGCGCCAGCGGGTAGTCCTGGAGGGCCTGCCGCAGCAGGCTCACCTTGAGCCACTTGGCGTCCTGCGCCGACGCACTCGCCCGCTCGCCGTCCACCTCGACGTCGACCGCGCGGACGTCATAGCCCCACCGGTCGGCCAGACGCCGGAACGTCGGGAGTGCCAGCTCGTGCAGCACCCGGCGCATCGTCGGGCCGGCGGCGGTGAGGACCACGCCTCGAGGTGGTCGGACTCGCGAGTCGGCACCCCCCGCATCTCGCCGCGACTCCGACATCGCCCCTCCCTCCGGCTGCCCTGCGGCGAAACCTACCGCCTCGGGGCGCTGCGGCGGGCGCCTCCACCTCGGAGACACGCCCTAGGCGACCCTGTCCTTGAGCTTGTAGTAGGCGCCGGCGACGGGCAGGAACCACGGCGGACCGAAGTGCCCGGGGATGCGCCGGAAGGGGACGTCGCCCCAGATGTTCGCCTCGCGGACCCCGGACATGTACTGGGCCATCTGACGTCCCATGTACGTGGCCATCTGGACGCCGTGCCCGGCGTACCCCATCGAGTAGTAGACGCCGTCGTGCTCGCCGGCGTGGACGCGGCGGTCGATGCTCATGTCGACCAGCCCTCCCCAGCAGTAGTCCACCCTGGCGTCGGCCAGCTGGGGGAAGAACCCGACCATGGCCTCCCTGAGGATCTTCCCGCTCTTCACGTCGGACTGGGGGCTGGACATCGCGAACCGTGCCCGGCCGCCGAACAGGAGGCGGTTGTCGGGGGTGATGCGGAAGTAGTTGAGGAGGTTCTTGGAGTCCGACGCGACGCGGCGGTTCGGCAGGAGGTCGTCGCACCTGCCGGCGTCGAGCGGCTCGGTGGCGATGATGAAGCTGCCGACCGGAGCGATGCGGACCTGCTGCCAGCGGAACGGCCGGCGGGTGTAGGCCCCCGTTGCGATGAGGACCGCTCGGCCTGGATCCGGCCTCTCGGGGTCACGAGCTCGTGGCCGGAGCCAACCCTGCTCAGGCTCAGCACGGGCGCCTCCTCGTGGATCGTCACGCCGGCGCGCTCGGCCGCCTCGCCGAGCCCGCGGATGTACTTGCCCACGTGGAGACTCGCGCTCTTCGACTCCACCATTGCCCCATGGAAGGAGTCCGACCCGATCTCGCGACGCAGCTCGCTCTTCGGGACGAGCTGCGAGTCCCCTCCCAGGCGGGTGTTCAGCAGCTCTGCGGTCTTCTCGAACCCCTCGTAGTGCGACGCCTTGGATGCGAGGTTGAGCTTGCCGGGACGCCCGAAGTCGCAGTCGATCTGTTCCTCGGCCACGAGCTTCTCGATGACGTCGATGGCCTCCGTGTAGGCGCCGTACAGCCGCGCTGCCGCGTCGAAGCCGTACTTCTCCACCGCCTGCCGGATGCCGATCGCCATGCCCGTCGTCGCCATACCGCCGTTGCGACCGGAAGCGCCGAACCCCACGGTGTGCTGCTCGAAGAGCTGAACCTTCGCCCCCCGTCGTGCAAGGTGCAGCGCCGCGACGACCCCGGTCAGGCCACCGCCGACGACGGCCACGTCGGTGCGTCCCTCCACGCTCGTCCTCGACCTCTCGGGGAAGCTCGCCGGTGCGGTGTCGAGCCAGTAGGACGTGAACTTCATTTCGTACTCCTCCAGCAGGGGATGGGCGCGGCTTGGGGGGGCCGCCGGCGACGGACCAGACCAGGCGGGAGCCGGTCGCCGCGGGCCAGCATAGCTGTTGACAGTTGACTACTGTACACGTATGGTCGACCATCGACCAGAGGGAACGGACCGCTCTGGGACCGAGCACCAGGAGGACCCGTGGTTTTCGCACCGCCGACGTTCGTCACGTTCGACATGAACGGCACGCTGATCAAGTTCGCCATCAACGACGCGATGCGCCAGGTCCTCGGCGACCGGCTGCCGGCCGAGGTCGCCGACGAGTACCTGCGCATCTGCAAGGCCTACCGGATCGACGAGTGCACCGGCGCCTACCAGCCCTTCCACCAGATCGTGGCCCGCTCCATGGAGCGCGCCTCGCGCTGGGTCGGCCTGCCCTTCCGCGAGGAGGACGCCCGGGCCGTCTACGACATCGTCCCGACCTGGGGCCCCTACCCCGGGGTCACCGCGGCACTGAACCGGCTCGCCGAGGCGGTGCCGCTGGTCATCATCACCAACAGCGACACCCAGCACGCCGTGCGCCTGGCCGAGAACCTGCAGGCCCCGTTCGAGCTGGTCATCAGCGCCGAGGAGATGGGCACCTACAAGCCCCGCCTGGCCGCGTTCGAGTACCTGTTCGACAAGCTCGGCGTCACCCCCGCCGAGCTCGTGCACGTCTCCGCCAGCCCGATGTACGACCTGCGCACCGCGGCCGTCATGGGCATCCGGGACAAGGTCTACGTCGACCGCGGCTTCGAGCAGGACGAGCACTGGCTCGGCTACGAGCGGATCACCGACATCGCCGACCTGCCCGTCCTCTTCGGCCTGCCGCGTCCCTGACACGACCTTGACACGACCTTGACACGACCCTGACACGACCGGAGGACCGCGCACATGATGATCGACAGCCCGGCGGTGGTGGCATGAGCGCTCCCCTGCCGCAGACCGTAGCCGGCGACTCGGCGTCCGAGCGGCTCCTCGCCCTCGGGCTGGAGCTGCCGGACCTCGAGGACAACGCCTACTTCGTGCACCACCGGGCGGTGGGCGAGAGCATCCACATCGCCGGCCAGCTGCCGTTCAAGGACGGTCGGCTGCTCGGCCGGGGCGTCGTCGGACGGGACGTGGACGTGGAGACGGCCAAGGAGCTCGCACGCCACGCCGCTCTCAACTGCCTCGCCGCCGCCGTGCAGGCGGTGGGAGACCTCGACCGGGTCCGGGTCGTGCAGATGCTCGTGTTCGTCGCCAGCCCGCCGGACTTCGGACTGCAGTCCCAGGTCGCCAACGCGGCCAGCGAGCTGCTCATCGAGGTGCTGGGCGAGAACGGGCGGCACGCCCGGACCGCGATCGGCGTCGCCGGTCTGCCGCTCGACACCCCGGTCGAGATCCAGATGGTGTGCACCGCCGTGTAGCAGCACGACGCCCGACCGTGTTCAGACGCAACCAGGAGGAGTCCAGCGTGAACCGGATCCAACGAGCCCTCGACGGCCTGGTCGAGCGGGTCAGCACCCCCGCGCCGATCGTGCTGGTCGACGTCATGCAGGACAACATCGAGCGCATGCAGCGCTTCGGTGACGAACACGGTCTCGACGTCAGGCCCCACGTCAAGACGCACAAGTGCGTGGAGATCGGTCGGCGCCAGGTCGCGGCCGGCGCCGTCGGGATCACCGCCGGCAACGTCGGCGAGGCCGAGGTGTTCGCCGAGGCCGGGTTCGACGACATCTTCATCGCCTACCCGATCTGGCCCGCGGGGACCAAGGGCGAACGGATCCGCCGGCTCGCCGAGTCCACCCGGCTGCGGGTGGGCGTCGACAACGTCGCGGCGATCGAGGCCCTCGCCGGCGCCATGGGTGACGAGCCCGACCGCCTCGAGGTCGTCGTCGAGGTGGACTGCGGCGCACGGCGTTCCGGGGCCCCGCCCGAGCTCGCGGGCGACCTCGCGCGCGCTGCTCGCACGTGCGGGCTCGTGCCGGTCGGGGTGTTCACGTACCCCGGTCACGGCAGCTCCGGCCGGGAGGCTCGCAGACAGGCCGCGAGGGACCAGCAGGACGCGCTCGTCACCGCCGTGCGCAGCCTCAGCGCCGTCGGGGTCACCGCCGAGGTCGTCAGCGCCGGCTCCACGCCGACCATCGAGTTCACCGGCAGCGACGTGGTCACCGAGATCCGTCCCGGCGAGTACGTCTTCTGCGACCGGGACAACACCCGGCTCGGCGCCTGCACCGAGGACCAGGTCGCCCTGTTCGTCGCCGCCACGGTGGTCAGCGACTGGGTCCCCGACCAGGTCATCCTCGATGTGGGGACGAAGGCGCTCAGCCGCGAGGGAAGCGTCGAGCGCGGCTACGGTGGCGTCGCCGGCACGACGGCGGTCCTCACCAAGCTCAACGAGTACCACGGGTTCCTCGGCCTGCCTGCCGGCGACTTCCGGCCCGGCATCGGCACCGTCGTCCCCGTGGTGCCGAACCACGTCTGCCCCGTCGTGCTCAACTTCGAGGAGCTCCTCGTCACCGACAGCGCGGGCACCTCGCTGCAGCGGTGGCCGGTCGACGCCCGCGGCCACCTCGGCTGAACCGGCCCAGCATCCCCCCGACCCACCACACCCTGAAGGACGTACCTGACATGAGACTCGAGAAGGTGACGGCGCTGGTCACCGGTGCCAGCAGCGGGATCGGAGAGGCGGTGAGCGCGCGCTTCCGCCGTGAGGGCGCGCGCCTGCTGCTCACCGGACGCCGGGATCGCCTCGACACCGCCGAGCCGGACGACCTCTACGTCCCCGGTGACCTCAACGACGAGGCGTTCGTCGAGAGCCTGGCCCGCCGGGCCGCCGAGTCCTTCGGCACCGTGGACGTCGTCGTCCTCAACCACGGCCTGCAGGTCAGCAGCCCGCTCACGGACATGGCGTACGAGGACGCGAAGCGCGTCCTCGACAGCAACCTGCTCAGCGCGTTCCTCGTCATGAAGCACTTCGCGCCGCTCATGCCTCCCGCGGGAGGGGCGTTCGTCTGCGTCGGCTCACGGCTCGGCATGGTCGGCAAGCCGGACGAGGTCCTGTACTCCGCCGCCAAGGGCGGTCTCATCATGCTCGCCAAGGGCGCAGCGATCGAATGGGCCTCTCGCAACATCCGCGTCAACGTCGTGGCTCCCGGCCTGACCGCCACCCCGGTCATCGAGGCCTCGATCCAGCGCCGCCCCGACCCCGACGCGTACCGGCGCGAGCGTGAGTCCCAGATCCCGCTCCACCGGCTCGCCACACCCGACGAGATCGCCGACGCGATCCTGTTCCTCGCATCGTCGGAGTCGTCGTACGTCACCGGGGCGGTCCTGCCCGTCGACGGCGGCTACACCGCCTTCTGAGGCCGGGACGCCGGCGGCCCCGAGCCTGACCGCCGTCCGGAGCCCGACGCACTGTCACGTAAGAAGCACTGACGCATATCGGTCGAAAAGCGTCACGACACGAGACCCGACGCGCGCTCTATCGTGCTCTCGCCCCGGTCCCCCGCCCACCCGCGCGGGCTCCGGCCACCGCACCGCAACCCGGCAGCAGCGAGACAGGCACCCCCACAGCGTCGCGGTCTCGGCCGCGTCCGTCATGCAGAAGGAGCGTCCCACGTGGCTCGAGCACCCTTGCCCACCTCAGCGACACGACCTCACCCCGACCTGCTCGGTCCGGATGCCGGCGCGGCAGACCCCCAGGACGGACCGGCGCCGGCCAAGAAGCTGCGTTCCCGGCACGTCACGATGATCACGCTCGGCGGCATCATCGGCGCCAGCCTGTTCGTCGGCTCGGCCAACATCATCCGGGCCACCGGCCCGGCCGCGGCGATCTCCTACCTCGTCGGGGGCCTGCTGGTCTTCCTGGCCATGCGCATGCTCGGCGAGATGGCAGCCGACCGGCCCGCCGTCGGATCCTTCATGGAGTACGCGAGGGTCGGCCTCGGCAGCTGGGCGGCCTACGTCGTCGGATGGCTCTACTGGTACTTCTGGGTCGGCGTCATCGCCTACGAAGCCGTCGTCGGAGGCGGCATGGTCCACACCTGGTTCCCGTCCGTCCCGGCCTGGGCAGGGTCGCTCACGCTGCTCGCGGTCTTCGTGACGACGAACCTCATCTCGCTGCGGTCCTTCGGTGAGACCGAGTTCTGGCTCGCGAGCATCAAGGTGGTCGCCATCGTCGTGTTCCTCACTGCCGGAGTCCTGTTCGCGTTCGGACTCTGGCCGTCCAGCAGCTGGTCGCTCGGCAACCTCTGGGCCCACGGCGGGTTCATGCCGAACGGTGTCGGCGTCGTCATCTCGTCCGTCGCGCTCGTCCTCTTCTCGTACTTTGGCACGGAGATCGCGGTGATGGCCGCCGCCGAGTCCGAGGACCCCGCGTCCGGGATCCGACGCGCCGCACGCACCGTCATCTGGCGGGTCATGCTGTTCTACGTCGGGTCCATCCTCGTGATCGTGACCGTCGTGCCGTGGAACGACTTCCCGTCGCCCGACGTCGTGGCGCCCTTCACGCACATCTTCAGGATGTTCGGCGTGCCCGGTGCCGAGACCATCATGAGCCTGGTGATCTTCACGGCCGTCGTGTCCGTGCTCAACTCGGGCACCTACTCCGCGTCGCGGATGTTCGCGGCCCTCGCCGAGCAGCGCCTCGCGCCCGCTGCGGTCGCGCGGCGGACCAGGCGTGGTGTCCCCGCCCTTGCGGTGGTCGCGTCGACGGTCGGCGGCCTCGTTGCCACCGTCGTCAACTTCGTCGCCCCGCTTCCGGCATCTACGACTTCATCATGAACTCGACCGGCCTCGTGGCGCTCTTCGTGTACGTCTTCATCACCGTGACGCAGTGGCGACTGCGCCGGGCCATGACGCCGGAGCAGGAGGGGAACCTCAAGCTCAAGGTCTGGCTCTTTCCGTGGGTGAACATCGTGCTCATCGCCGGCGCCATCGGGATCGTCGCCATCATGATGACGACGGAGAGCGGCCGCACCCAGGTGTTCACCAGCTGCCTCGCGACGGGTGCTCTCGCCCTGTTCTGGCCGGCGGTGCGCCGCCGCCTCGGGCAGGGTGCGGCGGCACCCACGGTCGAACGGTCTCCCGAGCCCGTCTGACCCTTCACGGAGCCACGGACGGCGCCCTTCCCGGGCGCCGTCCGTGGCGTATGGCCTCGGGTTCGTCCACCCTCACGCGCGGGGCAGGTCGCGGAAGGCCTCGGCGACGCCGGGATGGATGAGCAGCCCACCCCTCGTGTTGACCCCGAGCGCCAGGGCGGGGTCCTCCTCGATCGCCCGCTCGGGTCCGAGGTCGGCGAGCCGTCGCAGGTAGGGAAAGGTCGCGTTGGTCAGGGCTCGGGTGGACGTCTGCGGGACGGCGCCCGGCAGGTTCGCGACGCAGTAGTGGCGGATGCCGTCGACCTCGTAGATGGGGTCGGCGTACGTGGTGGCGCGCGAGGTCTCGAAGGCGCCGCCCTGGTCGATGGCGACGTCGACGAGGAGGGCGCTCCTCGGCAGGAGGGCGAGGTCGGCGCGGGAGACCACCTTGGGCGCCGCCCTGCCGGGAACGAGGACCGTCCCGATGACGACGTCCGCAGAGCGCAGCTCACGGGCGAGAGCGTCGACATCGCTCAGGAGGACGCGGGCACGGCCACCCAGGAGGGCGTCGAGGTCGCGGACCCGGTCCGCGGCGGTGTCGAGGACGGTCACCTCGGCCTGCATGCCGAGCGCGAGCAGAGCCGCCTGCGTGCCCGCGACCCCGCCGCCGACCACGACGACACGGCACGGGGCCACCCCGGGTGACCCGCCGAGGAGGCGGCCCGGGCCGCCTTCGCACGAGGTCAGGTAGCGCGCCGCGGCATGCGCGGCGAGCCGCCCGGCGATCTCACTCATCGGTGTCAGCAGGGGCAGCCCCGTGTGGTCCTGGACCGTCTCGTAGGCGATCGCGAGCGTCCCTGCGTTGAGGAGGGCGTGCGTGAGCCGCCGGTCGGCGGCGAGGTGCAGGTGGCTGAAGAGCGTCAGGTCCTCGCGCAGGAAGCGGTACTCCGAGGCGACCGGCTCCTTCACCTTCACGAGCAGCTCGGCGTTGGCCCAGGCCTCCTCGGGCTGGTCCACGAGCTTGGCACCGGCGTGCGCGTAGTCCTCGTTGGAGAAGCCGGCACCGAGCCCCGCGTTGCGCTCGACGAGGACGTCGTGCCCCTCCCGCACGAGGACGGCGGCGCCGGCCGGGGTGAGACCGACGCGCGCCTCCTTCGTCCTCGTCTCCCTGACGGTCGCGATGCGCATGGTGCTGTCTTTCCGTGCGTGACGTGCCGCCGGCCGGCGTCGGCTCGTGCCGCCGCCGGCCGGTGCGGTGCCGGCTCAGGCCGTGGCTCGACGCGCCACGTTGTAGAAGCGGACCGACTGGTACTCCTCGAGGCCCTCGGCGCTGCCCTCGCGGCCCAGACCGGAGTGCTTCACGCCCCCGAACGGCGCGGCGGCGTTGGACGGGACGCCCTGGTTGATGCCGACCAGGCCGGTCTCGAGGGCATCGGCGACGTTGAGGGCCCGGTCCAGGCTCTCGGTGAACACGTAGCCCGCGAGCCCGAACTCCGTCGCGTTGGCCCGCTGCACGACCTCGGCCTCGGTGCTGAACCGCTGGATCGCCGCGACCGGCCCGAAGATCTCCGTGCTCGCGACCTGGGCGCTTGCCGGGACGTGGTCCAGCACGGTGGCCTGGAAGAAGTGGCCGTCCGACGCCAGGATCCGGCCGCCGGTGCGGACACTCGCGCCGTGCGCGACCGCGTCGTCGACCAGGCGCTGCATGCTCGTCACGGCCCGGTCGTCGATGAGTGGGCCGAGCGCGACGTCGTCGGCCAGCCCGTCACCCGTGACCGCGGCCGCCACCTTCTCCGAGAGCCCCTCGACGAAGGCGTCGGCGATGCCGTCCTGGACGAAGATCCGGTTGGCCGCGATGCAGGACTGGCCCCCGTTGCGCATCTTGGCCGCGTACGCGCCGTTGACGGCCCGCTCGAGGTCGGCGTCGTCGAAGACGACCAGCGGCGCGTTGCCGCCCAGCTCCATGGAGGAGCGCAGCACGTTGTCGGCGGCCAGGCGCAGCAGCACCTTGCCGACGCCGGTCGACCCCGTGAAGGACACCTTGCGGACGCGGGGGTCGGGCAGGACGGCCTCGCTGAAGGCCGACGCGTTGCTGGTGCACACGACCTGGACGAGCTCTTCGGGGACGCCGGCCTGCTGGGCGAGCTCGACGGCGTAGTAGGTCGTCAGCGGGGTGAGCGCGGCCGGCTTGATGAGCACGGGGCAACCGGCGGCAAGGGCGGGAGCGATCTTGCGGGTGGCCATCGCCAGCGGGAAGTTCCACGGCGTGATGAGCACGGACAGCCCGACCGGGGCGCGTCGGGTCAGCAGCGTGGCGCCACCGGTGGGGACGTCGCGGACGTTGCCGGCCGGACGGACCGCCTCCTCGGCGTACCAGCGGACGAAGTCGCTGCCGTAGGTCACCTCGGCGCGGGACTCCGCCAGCGGCTTGCCCATCTCCAGGGTGATGAGCAGCGCGATGTCGTCGGCGTGCTCGATGAGCAGGTCGTACCAGCGACGCAGCACGTCGGCCCGCTGCCGTGGGGTGGTGGACGCCCAGGCACGACCGGCCTGGTCGGCCCGGGCGACGGCGTCCATCGCCTCGCCGGGACCGGCGTCGGGCAGGCTGGCGATGACCGCGCCGGTGGCCGGGTTGTGCACGTCGAACGTGGCCGGGCCGGTGGGCAGCCGAAGGCCCTGCACGACGCGGTCGGCGGCGCGCGCCCGGTCGGGGTTCGCGACGGCGAGGCGGGTGCCGGGCGGCGTCAGCTCGGTGGTGCGCTGGGTGTTCAGGTCGGTGGTCATCGGGTCTCCTCAGCGAATAGAACGTCTTCGATGGCTTCGACGAACGAGGTCAGCTCGTCGTCGGTGGTGATGAACGGCGGGCTGATCTGCAAGGTGTTGCCGCGCAGCGGGCGGGAGATGAAGCCCAGCTCGACGAGCGCGTCGGCGGCCCGCTCGGCGGGGACCTCGTCGCGCAGCGTCACCCCGCCGAGGAACCCGGCGACCCGGACGTCGACGACGCTGGGCCGGCGGGCCAGCAGCTGCTTGAGGAGGCTGTCGAGGCGGTGCTCGAGCTCGACGACCCGGGGCAGCAGCCGCTCCTGCTCGAGGACGTCGAGGTTGGCCAGGGCGACCGCGCTCGCCGTCGCGTGACCGGCATAGGTCGCGCCGTGGCGGAACACCGGCGTGGCGGGGTCGTCGACGTAGAACGGCTCCCAGATCCTCGGGGCGACCAGGACGCCGCCCAGAGGCGCGTAGCCGGAGGTGACGCCCTTGGCGAAGGTGACCAGGTCCGGCTCCAGACCGAACCGGTCGGTGGCGAACATGACGCCGGTGCGTCCGAACCCGGTGATGACCTCGTCGACGACGAGCAGGATGTCGTGCTCGCGGCACAGCGCCTGGACCTTCTCCAGGTACCCCGGTGCCGGCGGGTTGACGCCGCCCGTGCCCTGGATCGGCTCGGTCACGAGCGCGGCGATGTTCTCCGGACCGATCCGCGCGATCGTCGCGGCGAGCGCGTCGGCGTCGTGGACCGGGACCCGCGCCGTCTCGGGCACGAGCGACTCGGTGCCGTAGCCCTCGCGGTTGAAGTCCAGGCCGGCGATGCTCGTGCCGTAGGCGTGCAGCCCGTGGTAGGCGTGCTCCCGGCTGAGGATGGTCGTCTTGGCGGGCTTGCCCTCCCGCTGCCAGTGGCGTCGGGCCAGCTTGCAGGCCACGTCGATCGCGTCGGAGCCACCGGAGTTGAGGATGACCTTGGGGTCGGCGATCGGTGACAGCCCGGCGAGCCGCTCGGCCAGCTGGAGCGCCTGGTCGTTCACGAACCGGGCGAAAATGTGGTACGTCTCCAGCCTCAGCATCTGCGCACGGGCGGCCTCGGCCAGGGCCGGGTGCGAGTGGCCGATGTTGGCGTGCCACAGCCCGGCCGTGCCGTCGAAGAGGCGCCGGCCGTCGCTGGTGTGGACGTAGGAGCCGTCGCCTCGTTCGACGACGAGCTGGCGACCCAGGACGGAGGGCAGATGGGCCTGCGCCGGCCACAGGGCCGGACCGTCGAGGATCGTGCGGGTGGCGGACATGGAGCGTCCTTTCGGGTAGCTGGAGGCGGGTCAGTGGGCGCTGTAGCCGCCGTCGACGGGGATCGAGACCCCGGTGATGTAGGAGGCCTCCTCGGAGGCGAGGAAGCTCACCGCGGCGGCGACGTCCGCGCAGCTGGCGAGCCGGCCGAGCGGGATGGCGGCGACAACGTCGCGTTCGGTCTGTTCCGGGTCGGCCTGTTCGCCCAGCCAGGCGTCGTACAAGGGCGTGCGCGTCATGCCCGGCGCGACGGCGTTGACACGGATGTTGCGCGGGGCGAGCTCGACGGCGGCCGCAGTCGTGAGGGCCTTGACGGCGCCCTTGCTCGCGCTGTAGATGCCCATCGTCGGTACGCCGACGGACGCCAGCCGTGAGGTGATGTTGATGATCGCCCCGCCGTGCTCCATCCGCTTCGCGCTCTCCTGCAGCACCGCGATGGTTGCGATGGTGTTGACCTCGAAGACCCGCCGCACCTCGGTCGTGGGCGCCTCGAGAAGGTCGTCCGTGTGGTCGATCGCGGCGTTGTTGACGACGACGTCCAGACGCCCGAACCGGTCGACAGCGCTCGCGGCAAGCCGTGCCGGCCCGCCCGCGCGCGTCAGGTCCACCGCCACGAAGGCGGCGCGCTCCCCCAGCTCCTCGCGGACCCGCTCCCCGCGCACCTCGTCGCGACCTGTGACGACGACGTTGAGCCCGTCGGCGTGCAGGCGTCGGGCGATCTCGTACCCGATCCCCGAGGTCGAGCCCGTGACGAGAGCCGTGCGGCGCCTCACCCGCGCGCTCCGAACGTGTCGACGGCCGACCTGAGCCGGGCGACGCCCTCGTCGATGCGCTCCGGCGTCGAGGTGGCGAAGCAGAGCCGCAGGGCGTCGTGGAAGTGGTCGTTGGTCGAGAACGCCGGCCCCGGGATGTAGGCCACGCCCTCGGCCAGCGCGGACTCGAAGAGGGCTGCGGTGTCCACGGCCGGATCGGCGAACGTCGCCCACAGGAAGAAGCCGCCGTCGGGGTCCGTGGCACGGACCGCGTCGCCGAAGTGGCGGACGAGCGCGGCCCGCATCGCCTCCTTGCGCTGGCGGTAGAGGCCCAGCACCCGGTCCAGGTGCGGCTGCAGATGGCCGCCGGCGAGGAGCTCGGTGACCGCGCGCTGCGTCGGGACGCTCGTGCACGTGTCCATGGCCTGCTTGGCGTTGATGAGCAGCGGCTGGAGGCTCGCGTCGGCGTCGACCCACCCGACCCGCAGCCCGGGCGCCAGGATCTTGGAGAAGGTGCGCACGGAGAAGATGAGCGGGTTGCCCGGGTCGATCTCGTTCAGGGCCGGGATCGGTGAGCCCTCGAAGCGCAGCAGACCGTACGGGTCGTCGTCGATGACGACCGCTCCCCACCGCGAGGCGAGCTCGAGCAGGAGCTCGCGACGCTCCAGCGTCAGCGTCACGCCCGACGGGTTCTGGAAGTTGGGGATCGTGTAGATGGCCTTGGGCGGACGCCCGGCGCGCGCGACGAGCTCCGGGAGCGCCTCGACGACCAGACCGTCCTCGTCGACCGGCGCCTCCAACAGGTCGGCGCCATAGGACAGGGCAGTCGCGTTGCCGTTGGTGTAGGTGGGCCCCTCGACGACCACCAGCTCACCCGGGTCGACGAAGAGCTTGAAGGCGAGGTCCAGGCCCTGCATGCCGCCGGTGGTGATCGTGATGCGCTCGGCGGCGCTGGAGTACCCGTGCTCGGCCTGGAGCTTGAGGATCTCGCCCACGAGGTCGGGCTCGCCCTCCGACGCACCGTAGCTGTACTTGCCCGGCACGGCGTGCGCTGCAAAGCGGTCCAGCAGCTCCACGGGCATCAGGTCGTCGCTGGGCGCACCCATGGCGAACCGCACGATGTCATGCGTCTGGCGTGCGAGGAGCGAGGTCGAGGAGTCGATCATCGAGCCGACGAGACCGGTCGACCGGTCGGCAAGGGGAGGCCTGCGCACTGTGGTTCGTCCTTCGTCTGGAGCCGCAGACAGGACGATAGGGCGGCCGACGTCGCAAGAAAAGCGACGGTTTCTGACCGGCTCCTGTTAGGAGAAGTCGCCGGTCGACGTCAGGACGACCCCTGACGGGAGGCCTGCGACTCGAGGTGGAGCGAGAAGGCGTCGCGACAGGCTCGAACGGCCGGCCGTCGCTCCGCCCCGGCCCGACAGATCAGCCAGATCTGCCGGCGCTGCTGGGTGCCGAGCACCGCGGACGGTGTCAGCGTCGCGCCCTCGCCCCTGACGAGGAGGTCCGGGAGGAACGCTGCCGCCACCCCGGACTGCACCAGGCGCAGGTGGAAGAGCAGGTCGGCGGACTCGTACGCGACGTCGGGCTCGAAGCCGTGCTCGCGACACACGCGGCGGACCCAGGCGTGCGCTTCGGCGCCGCTGGGCTCGATGACCCACCTCAGCCGGCGCAGCCCGTCCAGGGTGCCCGCATCGGCACCCACGGGCGGGTAGGCCCGGACCGGGTCGTCCATGAGCAGGTCCGCGTGAAGGTCGTCCGGCACGGCCTGTGAGGTCCCCGGGTAGCTGTCGGCGACGAGGACGTCCAGGCGACGTGACGAGAGCAGGAGCAGCCCCTGTTCGGGCTCGACCTGCCGGAAGCGCACGTCGAGGTCAGGATGGTCCCTGCCCAGGGAGGAGATCACCTGGGGGACGACGTTGCGGCTGATCGTCGTGAAGGCCGCCAGGCGCAGGGTCCCCCGGACCTGGCTGATGCTGGAGGCCAGGTCCGTCTCGGCCTGCTCCAGGATGGTCAGGATGCCGTTCGCGTGCTCGACCAGCACCTCGGCGGCGGGCGTGAGCCGCACCCCCCGTCCCACCTTCTCCAGGAGCGGCACGCCCGCCTCCTTCTCCAGGAGGGCGAGCTGCTGGGAGACCGCTGAGTGCGTGTACGACAACGCCCGCGCCGCGGCGGTGATGCTGCCTCGAAGGTGGACCTCGCGCAGCAGCACCAGTCGATGGACATCGAGCATGTCCGCAGGTTAGCCGCGGGGTGGGAAGCGGTCACGGCAGGCGGGTGATGACGTTGGCCAGCCGCGCGATCCGCGATGGGCGACCCCCTGAGTGCTCGTTGCGGTCTGCACGGCCGTACGCGAGGTACATCGACCTGACACCCAGCCAGCGCAACGGCTCGACCTCCCACGTGCCGGACGCATGTCCGACCCAGGGAAGCCGGGTCAGCTCGGTGTCGCGGCCGAGCACGAGGTCCCTGAGGGTCCGCCCGGCCAGGTTGGTGGTGGTCAGGCCCTGGCCGACGTAGCCGCCCGCGTGACCCAGGCCGGTGGTGCGGTCGAAGCCGGCGCTGGAGCACCAGTCGCGCGGGACGCCGAGCACGCCGCACCAGGCGTGGACGACCCGGTGGCCGGCGGTGGCCGGGAACCGGCGGTGCAGGATCTCGGTCAGGGCCCGGATCGTCGCCGCCTGGGTGGCCCCGTCGCGGTCGGTCGCGGAGCCGAACCGGTAGGGGATGCCGCGGCCCCCGATCGCGATGCGGCCGTCGGCGGTGCGCTGACCGTACATGTGGGAGTAGCACTTGTCGCCCAGGGTCTCGCATCCCTCCCAGCCGATCTCGTCCCAGACCGCTTGCGGCAGAGGCTCGGTCACGATCATCGAGCTGTTCATCGGCAGCAGCGTGCGACGCTCGCCGGAGATCGACGCCGTGTAGCCCTCGGTGGCCCGGAGGATCACCGGTGCCCGGACCACTCCGTGGTCGGTGTGGGCGACGCCGCTGTCGATGCGGGTCACCGTCGTGCCCTCGTAGATGCGGACGCCGAGCGACTCGACGACGTCGGCCAGGCCACGGGTGAAACGGGCCGGCTGGATCCGGGCGCAGTGCGGCGTGTAGGCCGCCTCGATGGCCTCCGGGATGGTGATGCGGGAGCGGAGTCGTCGCGGTCGAGGATGCGCGACTCCGGCACGCCCCAGTGGTGGTCCTCCTCCACGCCGGCGCGAAGCCGCGCCAGCTGGGCCGTCGACGAGGCGATCCGGATCGTCCCCCCTTCACCACGTCCGCGTCGATGCCCTCGGCGGCTGCCACGCCGACGAACTCGTCGATGGCCTCGTTCATCGCCCGCTGCTGGCTGCGCACGGCGTCGGCCCCGTAGAGCTTGGCGAACCGGTCGCGTGAACCCGCCAACAGACCCGAGGCCCAGCCGCCGTTGCGGCCCGAGCCACCGAACCCGGCGAACTCCCGCTCCACGAGGGTGATGGCGAGGGAGGGGTCCGCCTTCTTCAGGTAGTAGGCGGTCCACAGGCCGGTCAGGCCTGCTCCGACGATGCAGACGTCCGCCTCGTGGTCGCCGGGCAGGCCGGGCCGCGGTGACGGTCGCCCGCCCATGTCCTCGAACCAGAACGAGACGTTTCCGTTGACGAGCCCGGTCTCGATGGCGGTGCTCACGACATCCCCAGCAGCGATGGAAGCTGGGACAGGTCCCGGATCTCGTCGTACGGCTCGTAGGACGAGCTGCCCTTGAGGCCATAGCGGTTGACCCAGACGCGGCGATGGATGCCGAGGTCCTTGGTCGGCATGATGTCGTAGTCCCAGCCCTGGGCCGCGTGCGTGATCTGGTCCCGGCTCTGCGGCAGGACCTCGAAGAGCTTGTCGAACGCCTGCCGCCTCGGCTTGTAGGCACCGGCCTGCTGGGCGGTGACGACGTAGTCGAACGGCACGCCGATGGTGTCGAGGTGGAACGGGATCAGGTCGTCATCGCTGTTGGTGAGGATCGCGATGTCGTAGCCCTCCTTGAGCGTGCGCAGCGCGTCGGGAACGTCCGGGAAGACCGGGAACCGTTCCACGGCGACCATCAACCGGTCGTAGTCCTCGTCGCGAAACTCGATGCCGTGCAGCAGCATGCAGTTCTCCAGGGTGTCTCGGAGAATGTCGCGGTACCGGCGGTACGGCTGCACGACGGCCTGGAAGCGCATGACGCGCAGGTTGTCGAGGAAGACCTCGTGCTCGACACCGACCTCGTCGAGGCGGTCACGGACGATGGGCAGGGTCTCTCGGTTGAGGTCGAAGTCGATGAGGGTGCGGTAACAGTCGAACGTGACGACGGGGCGTGGGGTCATGGTTCGCCTTCCTGGTGGTCGTGCGGCATCGTGCCGTGCAGAGGGGTCGGTCCCTGCAGCCCGCGAGGAGGGCGAGGACGCTTCCCGGCCGGGCCTCCCCGACGGAGCGGACCTCCCTTCCGCCGGGGGTGGGTGGCTGCGGTTCGACGCTAACGGCGGGGGACGGTCGCGTGCCCTTGACAAAGTGTCCGCAGTCCGGCCGCGCGCAAGACACACCGTGCGTCGGCGCCACCTCGGCGCCACCTCGGCGCGGCTCGGGTCCGGCGATACTGGAGAGTCGGCAACCGGGACGTTGTGTCAAGGCAGATGGCGACCAGGTGACAGTTTGTGTCTGTCTCGGGAGTGTGACCGCGCGCACAGTGGTCGCATTTTCGCAATCCGCCCGGGCAACCGAGAGGCACTCCCATGACAACCACCTTGGACGACGTCCCCGTCAACCGTTTCCACCGGCGCCTGGTCGCCATCGCGATGGGCGGCCCGTTCTGTGACGGCTACCTGCTCGGCATCATCGCGGTGGCGCTGACCCAGATCACGCCGCAGCTGCACCTCGGGTCGGTCTGGTCAGGCCTGATCGCAGCCTCGGCCCTGATCGGGGTCTTCGTCGGAGCCATGGTCTTCGGCGCGCTCACCGACCGGGTCGGTCGGCGCCTGATGTACCTGCTCAACCTCGTGGTGTTCGTCGCGGCCTCCGTCCCGCAGTTCTTCGTGCACGAGGCCTGGCAGCTCTTCGCCCTGCGCCTGGTCATCGGGATCGCGGTCGGCGCCGACTACCCGATCGCCTCTGCCATCACCGCGGAGCTCGTCCCCAGGAAGCTGCGTGGGCCCGCGTTGTCCGGGCTCGTCCTCTCGTGGTGGGTCGGCTTCGGCGTCAGCTACTGGGTGGGGCTCGGTCTGTCCGGCCTGGGCCAGGACGCCTGGCGGTGGATGCTGCTCTCGGGCGCGGTCCCGGCCCTGGTGTTCCTCCTCGCCCGTGCCGGCGTCCCGGAGTCCCCGCGATGGCTGGCCAGCCGTGGCCGGATCGAGGAGGCCACCGCCGTCGTGCACACGTACGTCGGCACGGACGTCGCACTCGACGAGCTGCTCCGCGAGAGCGCGGCTCCTCGGCGCAACGGCTCCGGCCTGGGCAACATCCGTCAGCTCTTCCGTCGCGGCTACGGCAGGCAGATCGTGTTCTGCTCGACCTTCTTCCTGTGCCAGGTCACTACGGGGTTCGCCATCCGTACGTTCCAGCCGCAGATCCTCGCGTCCATGGGAGTGCAGAACGCGACCGTCAGTGCGGCGGTCCTGATGCTGATCCCGATCCTCGGCGTCTCGACGGGTCTGGTCCTGGTGAACCGCGTGGGCCGCCGTCCCCTCCTGCTGACCAGCTTCGCGGCGATCCTCGTCGCACTGGTCGGCCTTGCCGTGCTGCCCCTGCACCTGGCCGTGCCGATCATCCTCCTGTTCGTGGTGTTCCACTTCGCCGAGGCCGCCGGCAGTGCGCTGCAGTTCCTCTACCCGAGCGAGCTCTTCCCCACCGACCTGCGCGCGACCGGGGTGGGCTTCGCAGCGGCCATGAGCCGCTTCGGCTCGGCCGGGGGCACGTTCTTCCTTCCGGTGCTCGTGGCCTCGGTGGGCAACACCGGCACGCTCCTGATCGGTGCCGGAGTGACCCTCGTCGGACTGGCGGTCTCGTTCGCCCTGGCTCCGGAGACCAAGGGCCTCGCCCTGGCGACGGCGAGCACGGTGACCTCCGAGTCAGCCGTGCGGGAGCGGACTCCGGCGCTCCACGGCCGCGCCGGGCGTCTCGGCCGACCCGACACGGAAGGCGCAGCGAGGAGCTCGTGACCCTCGTTCCCAGCCCTCCGGCCGGCCCTTCGACGAGCGCCGTTGCGCCCGCCTCACGCGTGGCGCAGGGTGGTGGGGTGAGTCGGGCAGGGAAGGTCACCGTGGCGGAGGTCCTGGCCCTCCCCGTGCTGGCCGGCGGGCTCCCCAAGGTGCTCGCCGGCCAGGACCGGTTGGACCGCCCGGTGAGGTGGGTGCACGTCAACGAGTGGGAGAAGCCTGCCTCAGCCCTGCGCGGCGGTGAGCTCGTCCTCACGACCGGCATCGGGTTCCCCAGTCGGCTCGACGACTACGCCGCAGAGCTGGCCGACATCGGTGCGGCTGGGGTCGTGCTCGAGCTCGGTCGGTGCTTCGAGGAGGCACCCTACGACCTCGTCGCAGGGTGCCGCGCCCGAGGACTGCCGCTGATCGTGCTGCACCGCGGCGTCAAGTTCGTCGACGTGACGCAGGAGGTGCACGCGATGATCCTGACCGGCCAGATGCGCACGCTTCGAGCGGCGGAGCGGATCCACGACACGTTCACCGGGCTCTCCCTCCGGGGCGCAGGGGCCGAGGAGATCGTCCGGGCCACGGCGACGATGACGGGACGGGCGGCGGTCCTGGAGAACCTTGCGCACCAGGCGCTGATGTGCGCGCCCGGCGAGCACACGCTCGAGCACGTGTTGAACCGCTGGGAGGAGCGTTCCCGGGCGACCCCCACGCCGACCGACCGCACCGCGGTCTCCGGCCAGGAAGGCTGGCTGGTCACCTCCGTGGAGTTTCGTGGGCAGCGTTGGGGGCGGCTCGCCGTGCTGCCGAGCAGCGCCGCCGAGCAGCAGTTCCATGCCGAGGACGTCATGGTGCTCGAACGCGCCGCCACGGCCCTGACCCTGGCCCGGCTGACGCACGAGACGCACTGGGAGGAGCAGGCGCACTCGGACGCCCTTGTCGACGTGCTGGAGCAGCGGCACCTGTCCTGGCGCGACACGAGGGCCAAGATCAGCGCGCTCGGCATGCCCACGCAGGGGCGCCGGCTGGCGGTCGTCCTGGTCCGCCCCGACGAGCCGGCAGCGTTGCTGGAGAAGCTGCGCAGCCGGTTCGACGGCTCTGCGCTCGTGGGTGACCTCGGCGACCGAGGCGTCGGCGTCCTCCTGGCGTTTCGAGGCGCGGAAGGCTGGCGGCCGCTCGCCGAGGAGGTCAGCGAGATGGCCGGCACCGCCGCCTACGTGGGGGCCGAGGTCGGCGAGCTGTCCGACGTCGGCCGCTCAGCCGCCGAGGCCGAGGACGTGGCGGACGCCACCCCGGCGGACGCCCCGCCCGGCGTCTACACCGTCACGGACATCGGTCTGCCCGAGCTGCTCTACTCCTTGCGCGACGACCCGCGCGTCCAGGCCTACTCCGAACGACAGCTGGCACCCCTGCTCACCTACGACACCACGCACGGCACGGACCTCCTCTCCACGCTGCGCCACTACCTCGCCGCCGCGGGGAACAAGTCCGTCGCCGCGCGCCGGAGCCACCTGTCGCGCCAGGCGCTGTACCAACGGTTGCACCTCATCGAGGACGTCCTCCACGGAGACATCGAGTCCGGTGACTTCCGCGCCCAGCTCCATGTCGCCGTGGCTGCGTTGGATGCCCAGCGTGCCAGGCAGGCGTCGAGAAGCTGAGGCACCAGCGCTGCGGAGACGATCGCCACGAACTGAGTGCGCGCTCCCAGCCGGGGGTCACTGCCCGGAGACGGGCAGTGCCAGGACCGGGACCGGCGCGCATCGCAGGATCTTCGAGGCCCTCGATCCCAGGAACACCGACGCCACCGGGCCGTGCGAGCTGGACCCGACGACGAGGAGGTCGCCCAGGGACCACGGTGCCTGTCCCATCGCCTCGCGCCAGCTGTGACCGTCACCGATGACGGCCTCCAGCCGGCGTGGGACGTCGGGCAGCCGGCGCACCTCGGCGAGCTGCTCGTCGATGACCTCCCTGGTCCGCCGGGACCACTGGTGCACCACGAGGTCCTCGCCCGCGCCGGCCAGGGTCGCGGCGAAGACCTTCTTCGGTCGCACCGAGAAGGAGGCGACTCGAAGTGAGCTCGTGGTGCGGGCGGCGTAGTCCGCGGCGGCGCGGACCAACGACCAGTCCTTGGACGTGCCACCGAACGCGACGGTGACGCGCCGGAGCCGGCCGCCGGGCTCGGCCTGGTAGCCGCGCGGCGCGAGGGCGACCGGGACCGGCGAGCTGTGCACGATGCGGTCGGCGACGCTGCCCAGGGCGACGAGGCCGAGCCCCCCGTTCTCGGACGACCCGAGCACGAGGACGCTGGCGTCGTGCTCGGAGGCCACCTCGAGCAGCCCGGTGGGCACCGAGGGGGCATGGTGCAGGACGTAGGCGGTGTTGACGTCGTCGGGCATCCGTTCCTTGGCCTGAGCGAGCGACTGCTCGCCACGCTGGGTGAGGTAGGCCCGGTAGTCCGCGTCGACGCGCTCGGTGCTGGGCGGCCAGGCGGCCGCCACGACCACGGCGACGACGACGTCCTCCCCCGACGACCGGGCGAGGAGCGCGGCCAGCTCGAGCGCCGAGGTGCCGCTCTCCTTCGGCGTGCAGCCGACGACGACGGTCACGGCTCCTCCACGAGTGCCGGCTCGGTGCGGTGCGCGATCACGTGCGTGACGGGGACCGGGTAGCTGGTGCGGGCCCGGTCGACGACGTCGTAGCGTTGCCAGATCGAGTCCTCCAGGGGCCTGGTGGCGATGACGATCTGGTCGGGCCGGAAGGACCGCACGGCGGTGTCGAGGGCCCGCAGCGGCCGGAAGTCCCCGAGGTCGCCCTCGACGCTGAGGCTCTCCGAGCGCAGCGTGGCGAGCGTGGTGTCCAACCGGGTCCGGGCCGCCTCGACGGTCGCGTCCGACACGTGCAGCGGGCCGGTGACGGCCGCCTGCCCGGTCTCGACCGGGCTCGCCGGCACGCACACGTAGTACGTGGCCGCCCGCTCGGCGTCGATGCGTCGCAGCTCGTCGAGCAGCTCCGCGGAGCCGACCGTCTCGTTGGCCAGCACCAGCACCCGGCGCGCGTGGTCGGACGCAGGGGTCCCGGGGGTCTGCGCACGGGCCAGGACGTACTTGTTGAGGACGTAGAGGACGAGGACGACGCCCCACGACAGCAGGCTGAGCAGGAGCTGCGAGCGCACGCTCTGCGTCAGGCCCATCTGCACCAGCACCGCGACGATGCCGAGGGTGGCGAGCACGGACAGGCCGGGGAAGAGCCACATCTTCACCGTGAGCGTCGACTCGTCGGTGCGCAGCCGCAGCCGGATCTGCGAGATCGAGATGAGCAGGTAGACGAAGAGGATGATGGCGCCGGACGAGTTCAGCAGGAAGGCGAACACGCCGTCCTCGTCGATCGCTGCCGCGATGACGCACAGGAAGCCGATCACCGACGAGGCGAGGATGGCCTTCGTCGGCACGCCCCGACCGTTGACGGTGACGAGCTGTGCCGGGGCCTCACGTCGGGCGGCCAGGACGAACAGCATCCGCGACGCGGTGTACAGACCCGAGTTCAGGCAGGAGAGCACGGCCGTGAGGACCACGGCGTTCATCAGGTCGTCGGCGTAGGGGATGCCCATCTCGGTGAAGGCCGCGACGAAGGGTGAGCCGGAGAGCGCGGCCGAGTTCCAGGGGAGGACCACCGCGAGGAGGAACACCGACCCCACGAAGAACAGGCAGATGCGGGTGATGACCGAGTTGGCTGCCTTGGCGACGGCGCGCTCGGGGTTCTCGGACTCGGCCGCGGCGATGGTCGCCACCTCGGCACCCACCATCGAGAAGATGACGGTGACGACGCCGGCCGTCAGCGCTGCGGTTCCGTGGGGCAGGAAGCCGCCGTGGCTCCACAGGTTGCTGAAGTCGAGGTGCTTGTCGGGCCAGATGCCGAAGACGAAGAAGCTGCCGCACACGATGAAGAAGATGATGGCGGCGACCTTGATGCCGGCGAACCAGTACTCGAACCTGCCGAACGACGCGACCGAGAAGAGGTTGGTCGCGGTCATGAGGACCATGAGGACGAGGGCGGAGGTCCAGATCGGGACGTCGACCCAGTACTGGATGATCTTCGCGCCGGCCACGGCCTCGAACCCGACGACGATGACCCAGAAGTACCAGTAGAGCCAGCCCACCGAGAACCCGGCCCACGGGCCGAGGGCCTTGCGCGCGTAGTCGGCGAACGACCCGGTGGACGGGTTGGCCACCGCCATCTCGGCCAGCATCCGCATCACCAGGATGATGAGGACGCCGGTCACTGCGTAGGTGAGGAAGGTGCCGGGACCGGTGTCGTGGATCACCGTTCCGGAGCCGACGAACAGCCCCGCTCCGATGACACCCCCCATCGCGATCATGCTCAGCTGACGCTGGGTCAGGGTCTTCTTCAGCTCGGGTCCAGGTGACATCGGTGTCTCCAAGGGAAAGGCCTGCGAAGGCGGGAGGGAGGTCCTGCGACTGTTGAGCCTGCCGTCAGCACTTCTGGTGCTCACCGACGGGACCAGCCTTGCGCCACAGGGCTGCTGGTGGGCCCCGGCGAGAGCCGGCAAGAGCGGGCGAGAGATCCGTCCCTGAGGGCTCTCCGACGCTAGCGCGTGCCGCGGGCCGCTGCGACTTACAGCCGTACGAGTGTCGCCGCCGCGCTTTCAGACAGATGTCGAAGCAGCTCGGGCCTGGATGGTGTCTGCCACGAACGGTGCCAGGGTCAGGCCGAGGTGGAGCACCAGCCGGTGGTCGCCGCGGGCGAGCTCGAGCCCGGTGACCTGCTCGATCTTCTGCAGCCGGTAGTACACCGTCTGCCGGTGCACGTGGAGTGCGGCCGCCGTCTCCTGCACGTTTCCGCCGGCCTCCAGGTACGTCACCGCGGTGTGGCGCAGGTCAGGGTCGCCCTGCTCGAGCAGCCGCCGCACGGCGGGGTCGAGGACGGCGCTCGCCAACGCCTTCTCCGGGCCGCAGGCGAGCAGCCGGTAGATTCCCAGCTCCGGCCAGGCGGCGACGGGCCGCAGCGAGTCCACGACCTCGGCCACCCGGGTGGCCAGCCGCGCCTCGTTCCAGCTGCCGCGTGCCTGGGCGAGGTTCGGCCGGATGCCGCCGATGCCGACGACGAGACCGCTGCGGGAGCCCGGAGGGAGGCGGTCGGAGTACAGGTCGAGCGCCTGTCGCGCGACCTGCCGGGCGGCGTCGAGGCTGGTCGGGTCCGACGGCACGAGGAAGGTGTGGTGGTCCTCGCCGCTCGAGGCCAGCACCGACCTCGGCAACCGCCACAGGTTCATCGGCAGCGGCTGTGGCGCGACGTCCCCCACCTGCCGGAGCACGACCGCGGCGAGCGGGGCGTCGCGCCCGATGATGCCCAGGTCGGCGATGGCCTCCGTCGCCCTGCTGACCGCATCGGGGTCAGCCGACAGGAGGTCCTCGACCGAGTAGGCGAGCTCCTCGCGGGAGCGGGCCTGCTGGGCCATCAGCGCTCCGGCCCGCTCGGCCAGTGCCACCGCCGCAGGGATGCGTGCCTCGTCGATGCTGACGTGCTCGTCGAGCAGCCACAGGTACCCGTAGGTGACGCCGTTCCAGCGCGCCGGAAGACACAGCCGGCTCAGCACGCCGAGCTGCGACGAGGCGGGGGTGCGGACCGGCACGGTGCTCGTCGCGATGCCGAACCCCTCGAACCAGTCCTGCACCTCGCGGCTCGAGTGCCGCTGCAGGATCGAGCGCAGGCGAACCTCGTCGCCCTGCGCCTCGTGCGAGCAGAACGCCACGAGGTTGAAGTCCCGGTCCTCCAGGGTCGCCGGCCGCGCGAGCAACCGGGCCACGTCGTCGACGATGTCCTGGAACTCCGGTCGCATGGCGTCCTCCAACGGTCCGGCAGCGGCTCGCGGGCATTGTCGCAGCCGCTTTGAGCAGATGTCCAAAGCCGGGGGACGGCCGTGTGGCACCTGTCCGCTGCCGCGGGGTCTGCGGCGCGCGTAGGTTCGCCGCCAACCACCCGCCCGGAGGAGACACCATGCTCAGTACGGCCCTGCTGACGGCCTCGCGCAGTCCTCGGGTCAAGCGCCTCGTCACGAGCGCGCCCGCGACCCGCCGCCTCGTCGAGCGGTTCGTCGTCGGCGAGGACCTCGGTGACGCCCTCGCGGCCACGCGACGCCTCGTCGACGAGGGCCTGACGGTGACGCTCGACCATCTCGGGGAGGACACCGTGGACGTCGGGCACGCCACCGGCATCCGGCGGACCTACGTCGAGGTGCTCGGCCGCCTGGCCGACCTCGGCCTTGCCGGCCGTGCGGAGGTGTCGCTGAAGCTCTCCGCGGTGGGGCAGGCTCTCCCTCACGACGGCCACCGGGTGGCGCTCGAGAACGCCCACGCCATCTGCGCGGCCGCGCGAGCGGCCGGCACCACCGTGACCCTCGACATGGAGGACCACACGACCGTCGACTCCACCCTGGCGATCCTCGGCGAGCTGCGCCGCGACGTCCCGGAGACCGGTGCCGTGCTGCAGTCGTGCCTCTACCGGACCGAGGCCGACTGCCGCGACCTCGCCCACGCGGGCTCCCGGGTGCGGTTGGTCAAGGGCGCCTACGCAGAGCCCGAGTCCGTGGCGTACCCCGCCAAGGCCGACGTCGACCTCGCGTACGTCCGCTGCCTCGAGATCCTCATGGCCGGCGACGGCTACCCGATGGTGGCCAGCCACGACCCGCGCATGGTCGAGCTGGCCGGCGCGCTCGCCGAGCGGCACGGCCGCGCCCCCGGCAGCTTCGAGTACCAGATGCTCCACGGGATCCGCAGCGGCGAGCAGCGCCGTCTGGCGACGGCCGGCCATCGGGTCCGCGTCTACGTGCCCTACGGCGGCGACTGGTACGGCTACTTCATGCGCCGCCTCGCCGAGCGTCCGGCGAACGTCGGCTTCCTCCTGCGCTCCCTCGTCTCGCGCTGACCCGCGCCCCGACCTCCCGACCACCCGACCCCGACCACCCGACCCCGACCACCCGAAAGGACTCCCATGGATGGCGTCACCCAGGTGCCCGTTCCCGCCAACGAGCCGATCCGCGACTACGAGCCCGGCAGCGACGCCCGCGCCCGGCTCGAGCTGGCCCTCAAGGACCAGGCCGGACGACACGTCGAGCTGACCGCCACGATCGGCGGCGAGCAGCGCCACGGGGGCGGCGCGGAGCGCGCGGTCGTGCAGCCGCACGCCCACGGCCGGCGTCTCGGCACCCTGCGCAACGCGACACAGGCCGACGCCCGGGCGGCCACCGCCGCTGCTCGCGACGCGGCACCGGGATGGCGCGCCCTCGGCTTCGACGACCGGGCCGCCATCCTGCTCAAGGCCGCGGAGCTGCTCTCGGGACCGTGGCGCGACACGCTCAACGCCGCGACGATGCTGGGGCAGAGCAAGACCGCCCACCAGGCCGAGATCGACTCGGCGTGCGAGCTCATCGACTTCTGGCGGTTCAACGTCGCCTTCGCCCGGCAGATCCTGGCTGAGCAGCCGGCAGCCAACGCGCCCGGGGTGTGGAACCGGCTCGACCACCGCCCGCTCGAGGGTTTCGTCTACGCCGTCACGCCGTTCAACTTCACCGCGATCGCGGGCAACCTGCCGACCGCTCCGGCCCTCATGGGCAACACCGTGGTCTGGAAGCCCGCCCCGACGCAGCAGCTCGCCGCGCACTACACGATGCGGCTCCTGGAGGAGGCGGGCCTGCCGCCGGGCGTCATCAACATGCTCCCGGGTGACGGCATCGCCGTCTCCGGGGTGACGCTGGCCGACCCGGCCCTCGCCGGCATCCACTTCACCGGGTCCACCCCGACCTTCCAGGGCCTGTGGCGGAGCGTGGGTGAGAACATCGCCCGCTACGACACGTACCCGCGCCTCGTCGGCGAGACCGGAGGCAAGGACTTCGTGCTGGCACACCCGTCGGCGGACCCGGCGGTGGTGCGAACCGCACTGCTGCGTGGCGCCTTCGAGTACCAGGGGCAGAAGTGCTCCGCGGCCTCGCGGGCCTACGTGGCCAGGAGTGTCTGGGAACTGGTGCGCGACGAGCTCGTGGCGCAGACCGAGGCCCTGGCAGTGGGCGACGTCACCGACCTCCGCAACTTCATGGGTGCCGTGATCGACGAGCGCGCCTTCGCCAAGCACCGCGCGGCGATCGACCGCGCGCACGCCGACCCGACGATCACCGTGGTCGCCGGTGGCACCTACGACGACTCCGTCGGCTACTTCGTGCGGCCCACGATCCTCGAGTGCACCGACCCGGACGACGAGATCTTCAGCACGGAGTACTTCGGTCCGATCCTGGCGGTGTACGTCTACGACGACTCCGACTTCGAGCGGGTCGTCGACCAGATGGAGTCGGCGTCCCAGTACGGACTGACCGGAGCCGTCATCGCCCAGGACCGCACGGCAGTCGCCTACGCCACCAAGGCACTTCGGTTCGCGGCCGGCAACTTCTACGTCAACGACAAGCCCACCGGGGCCGTCGTCGGCCAGCAGCCGTTCGGCGGGGCCCGCGGCTCCGGCACCAACGACAAGGCCGGCGCGGCGCAGAACCTCATGCGCTGGACGTCCACCCGCGTCATCAAGGAGACGTTCGTCCCGGCGACGGACCACCGCTACCCCCACATGAGGTGACCTCGATGGACGGGTGCCACGCGGGCCGGCCCTACCTCGTCATCGGCGACACCCACGTGGCACGTCGGGTGTGCGCGTCACTGAGCCAGCGTGGGTTCGAGGTGCTGCACCTCGTCGCCCCCGGCGACGAGGACCTCCGCGGCGCCATGTCGTGGCGGCCCGCGGGCGTGGCCGTGCTCCTGCACGACGACGTCGCGGCGCTTCGGTACGCGTTGGCGACCGCCCACATCGAGCCGGCGGCCGAGCTCGTCGTCACGATCTTCGACCAGACCGTGGCCGAGCAGCTGGTGCGGCTCCTGCCGCACTGCCACGTGACGTCGCCGGCCCGCCTGGCGGCTTCCTCGCTCGTGGCTCCCTGTCTCGCGCCGGACGCGCTCGCGATCCGCCGCTCGGCCGAGGGGGCGACGGCAGTCCGACGGACCGGCGAGGCCCTCACCGAGACGCCGTGGGCACTGGGTCGACGGGCCCGTTGGCACGCTCGGGCGGGCCGCGTGGCTGGGCAGCTTCGCCCGCACGACACGGGCAGCCGCATCCTGTTCGCCGGGTCCGCCGGCCTGCTCGCCATCCTGCTCGGCGACTGGGCCTGGCTGACGCTCGTGGCCGGACACGCGTCCGCGGAGGCGTTCCACGAGGCCGCGCGGGTCGTGGCCACCGTGGGTCCTGCGTCGGCGGAGGGCGAGCCGGCGCGCTACCTGCTCGTGTCGGCCCTCGCCATGCTCGTGACCGTCGTCCTCACGGCGACCTTCACCGCGGGCCTCGTCGACCGGCTCCTCGGACCGCGCCTCGTGGGCCTGGTCGGCGCCCGTGCGCTGCCGCGGTCCGGCCACGTGGTCGTCGTCGGCCTGGGGCAGGTTGGCCTCCGGCTGTGCCAGGAGCTGCAACGCCTCGGTGTGGCCGTGGTCGGCGTCGAACGGGACCCGCAGGCCCCCAACCTGCGGCTCGCCCGCACCCTCGGGGTGCCCGTCGTGATGGCGCACGGCGGTGACCGGGCGGTGCTCGAACGGCTGCGGCTGCATCGGGCTGCGGCGTTGGCGGCCGTGGGCTCCGACGACCTCGACAACATCGCCGTCGCCGTGGCAGCGCACGCGGTGGCCCCAGGCACGCGCGTCGTGCTCCGAGCCGGTGAGCACGAGGCGATCGCGGAGACCCGGTCGCTGCTACCGCTCGGCACGACCCGCGACGTCACGGGGCTGAGCGCGACGTACCTGGTGGCGCGACTGCTCGGCGTCAGGGTCTGCGCGGTCGTCGGCGGGCCGGACGAGGAGTACCTCGCCGTGCCGGGCGAGGGCTTCGTCCGCTGGCCGGCCTCGCCGCGTGAGCGGTGCTGGCACGTGGACCGGCTCGTCAGGACAGCCTGAGGGGCACCGGCTCCCCGCGTCGATTGCACACCGCCCGGATGCCGGGTTGGATCGATGGGTATGCGGGTTCGAGACGTCCGCCGGCCCCACCGGGCCGCCGTCGCGTGCCTCCTGGCCTTCTCGGTGGGCGCTGCCGCGGGCTGCAGCGCCGGTCGCGCGGCGAGCGAGCGCCCGAGCCTGAGCCGGCCGTCGACCGGCCCGGGCGGGACGGCGGTGCGCGTGCTGCAGATGAACCTGTGCAACAGCGGGCGCGCTGCCTGCTATGCCGGCGGGCGTGCCGTCGGCCGGGCGGTGGCACTGGTGCACCAGCATCGGCCGGACATGCTCAGCCTCAACGAGGTCTGCCGCGATGACGTGAGGGTCCTCGAGCAGGCGCTGTCGGCCGCCTTCCCCGCCGCCGAGGTCGCCGTGGCCTTCGCCGCCGCGAAGGACCGCCCCAGCCGGGCCCCGGTCCGGTGCCAGAACGGCCAGGAGTTCGGCGACGCGGTCATCGTCGTCGTCTCGTCAGCCGCAGCCGGCCTCCGCCGCCACAGCGGGGTGTACCCCATGCAGGACCTCGACGACCCGGAGGAACGCGTCTGGGTGTGCATCGACGTGGCCACCCGGTTCTCCGCGTGCACCACGCACACGGCGAGCACCAGCACCGCCGTCGCGCTCGACCAGTGCCGGTACCTGCTGACCTCGGTGGTGCCGAGCATCACCCGCGGCGACGGCGTCGACCCGGTCGTCCTCGGTGCGGATCTCAACCTCGCGGCACGCGGTTCGCCCAGCCCACAGTCGTGCCTCCCCAGCGGCTACCAACGCGTCGACGACGGCGTGGTGCAGAACGTCGTGGTCAGCCCTGGTGCCGGTGTGCGATCGCACGTGGTGGTCGACATGCAGGGCACCACGGACCACCCCGCCCTCCTCGTCGACGTCGTGCTGCCCCGCCCCTGAGCGCAGCGGGGTCCGCCCTGGCTCGCGACTGCCCCACACCGCGGGTGTCCGGGCGCTTCCCCGCATGCTGGGTCGTCACGACGTGACGCCCGAGCTGACGTTCTCGAGCACGACCGCGAGGCCCTGCCCGACGCCGATGCAGATGCACGCCACGCCCCACCGTCCACCGGTGCGCTGGAGGTCCCGGGCCAGGGTGCCGAGGATGCGACCGCCCGACGCCCCGAGCGGGTGGCCGATGGCGATGGCGCCGCCGTGCCGGTTGACGAGCTCCGGATCGACCGGCCAGGCGTCGAGGCACGCGAGCGACTGCGCGGCAAAGGCCTCGTTGAGCTCGACGGCGGAGACGTCGTCCCACCCGATGCCGGCGCGCGCGAGGGCCGCCTCGGCCGCCTCGACGGGCGCGTAGCCGAAGTACTGGGGCTCGAGGGCGCTCGCACCGCGCCCGGCGACGCGGGCCAGCGGGTCGAGGCCGATCTCGTCGCGGGCGCCCTCGCTACCGAGCAGCACCGCCGACGCGCCGTCGTTGAGCGGCGACGCGTTGCCGGCGGTGACCGTGCCACCCTCCGTGCGGAACGACGGGCGCAGCCCGGCGAGGCGTTCCTGCGTGGTGTCGGGGCGGATCGACTCGTCCCGGGTGAGCTCGACGCCGGGCACGGGCACGACGAGGTCGTCGTACCACCCGTCGGCCCACGCCCGGTCGGCCAGGTGATGCGACCGGGCGGCGAAGGCGTCCTGCCGCTCGCGCGTGATGCCGTACTTCTCCCGCAGCTGCTCGGTGGCCTCGCCGAGGGACACCGTCCATTCCGACGGCATGGCGGGGTTGACCAGCCGCCAACCCAGAGTGGTCGAGGAAAGGGCCAGATCGACTGCGGGATAGGGCTTCTCGGTCTTGGGCAGTACCCACGGGGCGCGGCTCATCGACTCCACCCCGCCGCTGATCACGATGTCGGCGTCTCCGGTCTCGATCGAGCGGGAGGCGAGCATCGCCGCGTCGAGGCTCGACCCGCACAGCCGGTTGACGGTCGAGCCCGGGACGCTCGTCGGCAGCCCGGCCAGGAGCGTGGCCATGCGCGCGACGTTGCGGTTCTCCTCCCCGGCGCCGTTGGCGTTGCCGAGGACGACCTCGTCGACCTGCTCGCCGAAGCCGCCGTCGGCGAGGCCCGGTGCCCGTCTGACGAGCTGCTCGACGACGTGGGCGGCGAGGTCGTCGGGCCGGGTTCCGGCCAGCAGCCCACCCAGGCGGCCGAACGGGGTGCGGACGGCGTCGTAGACGAATGCGGCGGTGGTCATCACCGGTCTCCTGCTCCTGGACCGCGATCGCGGCGGTGTCCATGGTGGGGTCGATGGTCGTGTCGATGGTCGTGTCGATGGTGGGGTCGATGGTGGTGTCGTTGGTGCTGCCCGTCGAGCCTCTCACCCATGGCCACCTCCCCGTTCCGCCCCCGGACGGTAGTGGTGCCTCCGTCGACCTCACCAGTTCGCGGGAGGGTCACTCGCCGGGAACGACTGCACACCCCACTCGTCGACGATGTCCCACGGGCCCGGGTCGGGGCCGATGCCGACCCCGGGCGTCGTCGGCTCCGCGGCCCGCGGCCACCGGCAGGAACGCGCCACCGCGACGGACGGCACGGGCAGGCGGCGGGCGTCCCTGTCGAGAGCAAGCCGGCCGATGATGAAGGACGGTGCCGACTCGGGACCTTGGTGGCGGGCTGGCGTCATGGTGGCTCCTTTGACGAAGGGCGGAGGCGCAGGTCCCCGAGAGGACGGCCTCGGTCATCTCAGGCTCGCCCGCCGTCGCGTCAGCCGGTAGGGCCACACCCGGACACGTTCTGGCCTCGTCGTTGCCCACAGCGGGAAACCGGTGGGGCCGCGGCGGCCTCGGCCGAGCCGGCTCCTTTGCCGACCGTCGGCAAGGTAGGAACCCCAGGCCTGCCGCCACCCGGCCTGTGCGCCGCCCTCCGGCAGCCATACGTTCGAGGCAGGCCAGTACAGAACTCCCCGCCGCACCAAGGAGGCGAACATGCCCCTCGCCAGGGATGAGACAGGAGCTCCGGAGGACCCTCGCGACCGTCCGAGGGTGCTGTCGACGCCGCCCCGCGACGGTGTGGAGCCGGTCACCGGTCTTGTTCGCATCGGGACCGGGGACCAGCGGGCCCGGCGGCGGTCCGGCCTGGCACCTGTGGTCAGTGTGGTGGACCCAGGGCCCGCAAGCGCCCGGCGCGTCCGAACCTGCCGTGGCCGATGCGGTTTCGGCGGCCTGACCGAGTGGCATCACCACCGGCTCCTCACCGTACTCAGTGACCCCGACGTGCTTCTGGACCTCTTCGAGCTCGCCGTGACCTGGGCCGAGCTCGACTACTCGAGCAGGACGGTCATCCCTCCGCATCAGTGGATGAGCTTCCACGACAGTCACCAGTGGTCCGACCCGCGGCGTGCCGAGCGCATCTTCAGCATCGCGACCGACGTTGCGATGACGGCGACGCGTGCGGCCGGCGGTTGACCCTCCCTCATGACGAACCACCTACGGGTCGACCCCCTGGGCGGCCACGACTACCTGGTCCACGTCCGCGAGGGCGAGGAACTGGTCGAGATCATGATCCAGGCAAGCCCCGACGTCGTCGAGCGGCTACAGCCAGAGCCGGACGGGGCCGCCGAGGCCCGCATCGTGGAGGCCACCGCAGCCTTTCTCATCGAGCGCCAGCTTGCCGTCGACCTGCCGCAGGCGCTGGACCTCGACGACGTCGCCGCCGCGTATGACAACTTCCTCGACGAGCTCGGACGGCGTCTGGCCCCGTGAGCCTGCCTCCGGGCACTGGGGCGCCGCGCGATCGGACCGGTGGCCGCCGTGCCCGATCCGCATCGCCTGGGGAACCGTCAACGGGCCAGGCCGAGAAAGACCGCGATGATCGTGCCGTAGGCGACGTGTGCGCACAGGCTGACGAGGGGGGTTCGCACGCCGTAGTTGCGGGCCATGAAACCAGGTGGCTCCAGCAGCGAGACCGTGCCCGCGTCGGAAGACGTCGTTCCCATGCGGGGATGCACCAGCGGCAGAAGGACGTTGACGAGAACCGTGCCGGCGAACAGCCCATGCCCGAGCCCGAACGCAGCGCCGAGCCACCAGTCGGACCGGCCGAGGGCGAGGAAGAGCACGTAGTAGCCCAGGGCGAACAGCTGTCCCATGACGAAGTGGGCCAGGTACCCGAGCGCCTTGGCTCGTGTCCTGTCCACCGTGATCGCGGTACCGAGCAGGAACGGCAGGTCCATCCGGGTCAGGTGGAACTCGCTGGCCGTGCGTAGCACGGTGGTCAGCACCAGGGTCCCGGCGAAACCGCCGGCGAGCGCCGCCCAGACGCTCATCGGGGCTTCTCCCCTGCGATCGTCAGAGCTGCGCTGATGAGCGACAGGTGGCTCAGCGCCTGCGGCAGGTTGCCGAGGAAATCTCCGGTGGCGGGGTCGACCTCCTCGGCGTACAGGCCGACGTCGTTGGCCAGCTCCACGAGCTCGTCCATCAACCCGGTCGCCTCGGAGGTGCTCCCGGTGCGCGCCAGGGCCTCGGCAAGCCAGAAGGAGCAGCTGACGAAGGCGCCCTCCCCTCCGACGAGCCCGTCGTCGCCGCTGTAGCGGCGCACGTAGCAGCCATGGCCCAGGTCGCGACGAACGGCGGTCACGGTATCCGCCCAGCGCGCGGACCGCGCGTCACCGTAGCCCGACAGGAGACCCAGCAGCACACTCGCGTCGAGCTCGTCGCCGCCGGCCCATCGGACGTAGCTCTTCCGCTCCCTCGAGTAGCACTCGCCTTCGATGAAGTCCGCGACGGCGACGGCCTGGTCGTCCCACTGGGCCCGGTGACGCGATGGGATCAGACCGTGCTCGGCCAGGCGTGCGGCCCGGTCCAGCGCAACCCAGCACATCATCTTCGAGTGGGTGAAGTGCGCCGGCTCGCTGCGCACCTCCCAGATCCCCGCGTCCGGGGAGCGCCAGAGCCGGCAGACCAGGTCCGCGGTCTGGGCAAGGCGCCAACCGATGTCGGCGTCCACCCGATGGCCGGCCTCGGCGTAGAGCCACGCCGTGTGGAGGAGCTCGCCATAGGTGTCCAGCTGGAGCTGGGCAGCCGCCGCGTTGCCCACCCGGACCGGCCGCGACCCGCGGTAGCCGGGCAGCGGCAGCGTCTGCTCGCGGGCGCGGGCCCCGCCGTCGAGCCGGTACAGCGGCTGCAGCCGTGGGCGGGTCAGCTGTGAGGCGTGCATCAGCCACCAGAAGTACGCCTGCGCCTCGGGGGTGCAGCCCAGGCGGAGCAGCGCGTCGAGGGTGAAGGCGGCGTCGCGGACCCAGCAGAACCGGTAGTCCCAGTTCCGCACTCCGCCGATGTCCTCGGGCAGCGACGTCGTCGCGGCGGCGGCCAGGGCCCCCGACGGGGCGTGCACCAGCAGCTTGAGCGCGAGCGCGCTCCGGACCACCGGCTCGTGCCACGGGCCTTCATAGCGCCCGGCACCTTGCCATCTCCGCCACGTGGCCAAGGTCGTGGCGTAGCGGTCATCGAGCTCGTCGCGACCGGGAAAGACCAGCGGCTCCTGATGGGCTGCGCACAGCGCTATCACCGACGCCGACCCGGGACGGGTCTCGAACGTGCCGCCGACCCAGTCACTGCCCAGCTCGGGGACGCCGGCATCGAACGCGCAGACGGCCACGGCATCGGCGCCGGATGAGAACACCGGCACGTCGTACCGCCTGGTCAGCCGCGTGTGCCGCTGGCCGTCGCCGAACCGCGGCCTGACCCGCCAGCTCATCGTGACCTGCCCCGCGACCCCTTCGACCCGGCGCTGCACCTCGCGCAGGGGACACAAGCCCGTGCCGCCGTCGAGGCTCATCGAGTCCGAGAGCGTGACGACCCCGGTCGTCGTGGTGAAGGTGGTCTCCAGCACGTTCGTGCCCGGCAGGTACCGACGGGAGACCTCACCTGCGACGGTGGGGGCCAGCGTGAAGGAACCGCCCTGTTCCGCATCGAGGAGGGCGGCGAACATGCTCGACGAGTCAAGGCTCGGCACGGCGAGCCAGTCCATCGTGCCGTCCCGGGCCACGAGCGCCACCGTGCGGCCGTCCCCGATGGCCGCGTAGGAGCGCAGGGGCGCATAGCCGTCGACTCGGATCATGAATGTCCACCTTGACGCGATGATGCCGTCCTGCACAGCCTACGAGCATCTGGTCGTGGGGAGATGCCTTCGGCCACATCTACTATCAGAACCAAAACGGTTCCTATAGTGAACCTCGACGTGGAGGCTCCACGGCTGTGCAGGCGAACGCCGGTCACCTCGGCGGGGGAACCCGCAGCGAGATCCACACAGCCTTGGCGGGCCGTGCCGAGGTGTTGCGCCAGCGGTGTGGATGCTCCGTCCGCAGATGCAGGGAGTCTCCCCGCCGGAGCCGGTAGGTGGCGTCGACCTCGAACTCCATGGAGCCGCTGACCAGGTACACGAGCTCCTCGCCCGGCTGCACCAGGGGCGCCCTTCCGCTGTCGCGACCCGGAGGGATCGTCACGATCGACGCCGAGAGCGCGAAACGGCCGAGCGGCCCGGCGAGGTTCTGCCTCGTCAGGCCGCCTCGCGAGGGGAGCAGGGTGGCGCGGTCGTTGGCGCGCACGAGCACGACGGGCGACGCTTCGTCACGGTCCTCCTCCACGAAGTAGGCCACCGAGCGACCGAGGGCCTGCGCCAGCCGCATCAGGGTGGTGACGGTCGGGACCATGGCGTTCCGTTCGATCTTGTGGATCGCCGCCGCGGAGACGCCGGAGCGCTCCGCCAGCTGCTGCAGGGAGAGGCCCGCGCCCTGGCGCAGGAGATGAACCTTCGCCCCGATCCCCGCGATGATCTCGTCCAAGGGTCCTGGCTCCTCACGTCGGCTCATGGCCCGCCGGTCTGCCCGAGTAGGATAGAGGATGATCCGTCCATCATCATGGAGGCAGACTGTCGGTCACCACACGGCGGCGACACGGACTCGCCTCCGACTCGCTCCAGGAGGACAGCCGGATGGCGAAGACACCGACCGTCAGGGCGGCGCGAGTCTACGACCCCCCCGCTCCGACCGATGGCACTCGCGTCCTCGTGGACCGGGTGTGGCCGCGCGGGATGCGCAGGGAGGATGCGCACATCGAGCACTGGTGCAAAGAGGTCGCCCCCTCGACCGAGCTGCGCACGTGGTACGCACATGACCCGGCGCTGTACGCGGAGTTCGCACGCCGCTATCGCTCCGAGCTCGACGATCCCTTGCGGGCCGCAGCGCTGCGGCACCTCCGGGTGCTCGCCGAGGCGGGCCCCCTGACTCTCCTCACGGCGACCAAGGCGGTCGAGATCAGTCAGGCCGCTGTCCTCGCTGACGTCCTACGAGGGTCGTGACGGTCCGACCGGACCGCGGGCACGACCGGGCACCGTGCTGCCCGCACGCGTGCCTCTATCACGGGGCGCGGGCGGGTCAGCCCGGTTGACGTCCGACCACGCATCTCAGGTGTTGTACAGGCGAGGGGCGATGATGTGCCGCGGCAGCACCATGGGAGCCGGGTGGGCAACCACCACGTTGATGCCGTCGGGATCGCGGCCGCACACGAACGTCACTCCCCCGCTGGTGTACCGGTCCGGGCCGGCGCCGTGCTCGCCCAGGACGCGCTCCACGGTGTCGAGTGCCTCAGCACTGTCCGTGGACCACATCAGACACTGCAGGCCGATGTGTCCCGAAGGGTGCTGCGCCCTGGACCCCTTTTCGACGAGGTACATCTGGAAGCCGTCCGGGCTGACCAGCAGAGCGGCCCCCGGATCCCGGACCGCCTCCCGGCAGGCGAACACCTCGCCGTAGAAGGCGACCGACCGGTCCAGCTGCGCCACGAAGATGATCGACGACACCAGTCGCACAAGCGGATCCACTGCTCTCCCACCGGCTCCTCGACCTGGGTTTCCCTGTGCCTCTCCCCAGGTTCGCACTGGGCGGGAGGGCCGGCAGCGTCAGCGGCCGGTCGACTTCGGAGCCGTTCGTTGCCCCCGAGCGGCAACGTCGCGCTCGGCGAACCCCCGACACACGGTGATGGTCGATGGTCCCGGAGCGCGGCCCGCGGCCAGGGCGCGATGCAGCCTCGGTCAGTCGGAGCCCAGCGCAGCACCTGGGCCGGGCAGCTCGTGTTCCGGCCATCCCAACAGCTTCGCGCCGAGCACCGCAGCGTGGAGGATGAACCGGTGCGAGGGCTCCACGGGGTCGTGCGCGGTCAAGGCCCTGACACGGTCCAGCCGGTAGGTGACGGCTCGAACGGACAGGTGCAGCCGCAGCGCCGTCGCGGTGTTGACCCCGCCGCACTCGAAGTACGCCTCCAGGGTGTCGAGAAGTGGCCGGGCGCCACCGCGTGCCTCGCGCAGCGGGCCCAGGACCGAATGGACGAGGTCGACGATCGCGGGCTGGTCGCGGAACAGGACCCGGTAGATGAGGAGATCCTGCCCCTCGACCACCGGGCTCTTCAGCTGCATGCGGGTTGCGGTGTTGAGTCCCTCCCTCGCCTCCTCGTAGGAGCGCGCGATCCCGTACGCGCCGGGGTGCGCCCGCCCCACGGCTACCCGCCACGTCCCTCCACCACGTTGGCGGCTGAGCTCGCTGTGGATGAGCCCGCCGAGGGTTGCTGGCGGCCTGGCGCGGCTGCTGCTTCCCGTCGATGCTTGCGCCGTGTCGCCGGGAGCGAGGACGACGACGAACCCCTCCTTCGTCGTCACGAGCACGTCCCGATCCCCGACCCGGTCCAGCAGGACGCGTTCCAACGAACGGGTCGCGGCCTCGATCGACGCGAACCGCTGCTCGGGTCGCGCCAGGGCGACCTGGTGCGCGCGGGTCAGGTCCAGCCCGAAAGGCTCCGCGCGCTCCACCAGCTCGCCCAGGTGGGCGTCACCGCGAAGCAGGTCCTCGATGAGCTCTCGCCGAAGGGTCTCCTCCCACCGGACCATCTCGCGACCGGCTTCGGCGTGTCCCTCGGCGAAGGTGGCAACGGCTTCCTCCATGACCAGCAGCAGAGCCTCGGCCGCCGACCGGACTGCTGCGCTGTCCCGTTCGCGGATCACCGCCGGCAGCTCGAGCCACACCCGCCGCGCCGCGGAGAGATACAGGTCAGCGCCCCTCCGCGTGGAGATCCCCGACTCGGCCGCACGCCGGCCCAGGAGTCGCACCGCCTCCAGGTCGCCGGGAGCGGGGCGTTGTCCGAACGTGGCCGCATCGGCGAGCATCGGCAGGTAGTCACCGAGGAACTCCTCCGGCACGTCGCCGGCGTCGCGGCTGGCACCCTTCGCCACATCCTTCAGCCACTCGTCGTCGTGCGCCTCGGGAGGCACGCCCTTCCGAGCCGATCGGCCGGCAGCAGAGTCGCCGATGTCTGCCATGCACGTCCGTTCGCTCGACCGATGGTGCCCCACCAGTAGACGCCCGGTTGCCGGGCACCGGCAACCGGCTGCCGGTCGAGCAAGGCCAGCGGCATGTTGCTGGGGACCGGCAGCGACAGGACGCGTTCTTGGCCGGTCATCGACGCTGGCAGGCCGGCCGCTGTGGGGCATCGTGGCAAGCACCCTGACGCGTCCTTCTCCGCCAACCCACTCCGAGTAGAGAGGTGCTGACGATGGCTACCATCCCCCGGCCCGAGGACGTCGTGAACCCCGTGCGGCACGGAGCCGCGTCGTCCCGGCAGGCGTTCCTCCTCTTGCGCACCGTCTTCACGGTGGCCCCGATCATCTTCGGTCTGGACAAGTTCAGCAACGTGCTCACCGACTGGCCGCAGTACCTGGCCCCGTGGATCGACGACCTGGTTCCGGGCACCGCGCAACAGGCGATGTACGCCGTCGGCGTCGTCGAGGTCATCGCCGGCGTCGCCGTGGCAGTGCTGCCGCGTTACGGCGCGCTGCTGGTAGCCGCCTGGCTGGCCGGCATCATCGTCAACCTGGTGTCGATCGGCGACTACTACGACGTCGCGCTGCGCGACGTCGGCCTCCTCGTCGGTGCACTGGCCCTGTCACGTCTCGCGGCAGAGCACTCACCGCGCACCATCCGAAGCATGGTCAGGCGATGACGATGTCGCCTGCACGCATCGCAGAGGGCTCGCACGGAGGGGTCGGTGTCGACCCTTCGGCCCTGAGCAACCTCTCGATCCGAGAGCTCGTGCACCAGCTGGCCGCGACCGAGGACGCCCTGCGCGACGCTCAGCCACGGGTCACCGAGGGCGCGACCAGACCCGCCCCGGACCGACATCCGGTCCTGCTCCGGCAGAGGGCGCTGGTCCGCGAGCTCCGTCTGCGCCGGCTCGCGCTGCGCCGACGTGCCGGATCCGCTGACCGCGGTGTCTAGCGGCCACAACGGCTGATGCACCGGAGCCGGGGCTGCTACCCGGCTAGGTTCCCTGCTGCAGGATGCGGATGGCGTTGCCGAACGGGTCGCGAACGCCCATGTCGACGCCGTAGAAGTGCTCGGTGGGTTCCTGGGTGAAGTCGGTGACGCCGCGCTCGCGGAGAGTGTCGTACATGGCGCGAGCGTCATCGGTGGTGAACACGAGCCCGCCGAGGGCGCCCTTGCTGACCAGCTCGCGCAGGCGCTCGCCCGTCTCTTCGTCATGGAGGGGCGGGCCGGGCTGCTCCAGCGAGATCTCCGTGGCGTGGTCGCCGGGAGCCCGAACGGTCAGCCAGCGGTAGTCGCCCTGTTGGACGTCACTGCCCTTCTCGAGCCCGAGCTTGTTGACGTAGAAGTCGAGCGCCTCCTCCTTGTCGAGGACATAGATGGACGCGACATTCAGCCTGCTGATCATCGTGGTCTCCTGCGCCGTTCCGGATGAGACGACCCCAATCCTAAGGAGCCGCCTCCCGGGCCGGCTTCTCCGGAACTGCTCGACCGTCCTGGCCGCCCAGGGCTGCCGAGGGACGCAGGGCGGCCAGCTGGACGCAGTGCGGCGCCACGATCGGGCCGTGCCCCCTCCGGTAGGCGCTCGGGGTCTCGCCGACGATCTCCGTGAAGGTGCGGCTGAACGTCCCGAGGCTGGCGAAACCGACCGCGAGGCAGACCTCGGTGACCGTACGGTCGGTCTCGCGGAGCAGGAACATCGAGCGCTCGACCCTGCGGCGCTGCAGGTAGCGGTGAGGCGTCTCGCCGAAGACGGAGCGGAAGCAGCGGCTGAAGTGGGCGGGCGAGATGTGCGCCAGCGCAGCGACCGTTCCCACGTCGAGAGGCTCGGCGTAGGCGCGGTCCATCGCGTCCCTGGCGCGAAGCAGGCGCGGTTGAGGTCCTCGGTCTCGCGGCTCACCCACCAACGCTACGCGACAGGGTGCCGTCGGCCGGTCGACGCCGTCAGCGCTCGTCGAGCATGACCTCGATGGAGTAGTCCTGGGCTCGGTAGCAGTGGTCGCCGTACTCCACCGGGGAGCCGACGGCGTCGAAGGCCGTGCGCGACATCGTGAGCACGGGCTGTGAGGGAGTGAGGTTCAGGTGCTTGCGCTCCGGGCCCGTCGGCGGGCGGGCCCCGATGCGCTGGTGGGCGACGACGGGCTTGCCGCCTCGGGCGCGGAGCAGCGCGTAGAGCCCGTCACGCTCGAGGTCCTCGCGGCTGAGGTCGGAGTACGCCGGCGGCAGCCAGTTGCGCAGGATCGCGAGGGGCCTGTCGCCGTCGAGGCGCAGCCGGACGAGATGCAGCAGCGCCGTGTCGGCCGGCAGTCCCATCGCGGCCGCGGCCGCCTCGTCGCACGTCACCTCGTGGGTCAGCACCACGGTGCGGGGGTCCCCCGACCCCTCGCGCCGCAGGTCGTCGTACAGGCTGGTCAGCTCGGCCCGCCGGTGGATCTGGCGCCCGGCGACGGTCGTGCCCAGCCCCCGGCGACGCAGCAGCAGCCCCTGCGAGACCAGCTCCTGGATGGCCCGCCGGACTGTCGGCCGGGACAGGCCGAGGCGGTCCGCCATGGCGAGCTCGTTCTCGAACGGGTCGCCCGGCTGCAGGTCCCCGCATGCGATGGCCGCGCTCAGCTGCTGGGCCAGCTGGTGGTAGAGCGGGACCGGCGTCTCGCGGTCGATGCGGACGTCAACGGGCTTGGTCATGGCCGCAGGGTACCGACGAGCCCGTGCCATGCACGAAGGTGCTCATGTCAGCACACCCGTGTGTCCTCACCTCGGGCTCTTGACCACGAGCACCGGCACGTCGGCGTCGAGGATGAGGTTCTGGGTGACGCTCCCGAGGAACGCCTTGCCCACCGGGGAACGCCGCCGGGCGCCGATGACCAGCAGGTCCGGTCGCAGGTCGTCGACGGCACGGAGGAGGGCCGCGGACACGTCGGCGGTGTCACCTCCGCCGGCGACCAGGAGCACGTCCCAGGGGATGTCGGGCAGTGCCGCGGTGGTCAGCGCCTTCTCCACCGCGTCGGAGATGCCGGCCCGGTTCGCCTCCGCGATGTCGTTGTCGAGCGACTCGACGACGTGCACGACGACGAGTCCCGTGCGACGGTACGAGGCCTGACGGGCTCCTTCCTCGAGGGCGAGCGCGCTCGAGCTGCGGGTGTGGTGGGCGACGGCGACGCTCATGACGCCACCCCGCTCACTTCTGCAGCTCGTGCGAGAGCTCGGCGAGCTCGTCGCCGCCGGCCATCTGGCGGGTCAGCTCGTCGAGGGCCACCTCGGACCGCTTCTTGTCGAGCACGGCCTGGCCGAGCTTGAGGATGACGAAGTGGTTGCCGACGAGGTAGGCGTGGTGCGGGTTGTGCGTGATGAAGACGACCCCGAGCCCGGCGTCACGGGCTGCCGCCGTGTACTTCAGGACGACGCCGGACTGCTTGACGCCGAGGGCCGCGGTGGGCTCGTCGAGGATGAGCACGCGCGCCCCGAAGTAGACCGCCCGGGCGATGGCCACACACTGCCGCTGACCGCCGGAGAGGTTGCCGATGGGCTGGTTGATGTCCTTGACGACGATCCCCATCTTGCGCAGCTCCTGGTCGGCGATCTCCTTCATCTCGCTGATCTTGAGCGGCGCGAGCGGGACGGACGACCCGGTGATCTCGGAGCCGAGGAAGAAGTTGCGCCAGACCTCCATGAGGCTGACGACGGCCAGATCCTGGTAGACGGTCGCGATGCCGTGCGCGAGCGAGTCACGGGGGCTGGTGAACTGGACCTCCTTGCCGTCGACCTTCATCGTTCCCTCGTTGTGCGGGTGCAGCCCCGAGATGATCTTGATGAGCGTCGACTTGCCCGCGCCGTTGTCTCCGAGGACGCAGGTGACCTCTCCCGCGTTGACCGTCAGGTTGATGCCCTTGAGCGCCCGGATGGCACCGTAGGTCTTGCCGATGTCGATCATCTCGACGAGCGGCTCGCCCTCGTACAGCCCAGGATCGGCGTGCTCGTGAAGGGTGTCGGTCATGTCAGCCCACCTTTCGGGCGCTCGAGAGTCGCTTGACGTAGAGGTTGACCATCACCGCGAGCAGGAGCATGACGCCGAGGAAGGCCTTGAACCAGTTCGGGTCCCACCCGGCGTACACGATGCACAGGCTCGTCATGCCGAAGATGAAGGCACCGATGGCCACGCCGATGGCGTTGCCGTAGCCGCCGGTCAGGAGCGTGCCACCCACGACGGCGGCGATGATGTAGAGGAACTCGTTGCCGACGCCGTTGCCGGCCTGGAGGGTGTTGTAGTTGTACAGGTAGTGCATGCCGGCGAACCAGCCGAGGAACGCCACGGTCATGAAGAGGCCGACCTTCACCCGGGTGACGGGCACACCGACCGCACGAGCCGACGCGGCGTTGCCGCCGACGGCGAAGAACCAGTTTCCGATCCTGGTGCGCTGCAGCACGTAGGCCGAGAGTGCCACGAAGAGCAGCCACCAGATGACGGTGATGGACAGCGTCACCGAGCCGATCTGCCACTCGTGGGCGAAGATCCAGTTGAGCGAGTCGTAGCCGGCCATCTGGTTGATGTTGGGGCTGGACACGGACCCGGTGACGAGCTTGGTCACGCCGAGGTTGGCGCCCTGCAGGACGAAGAAGGTACCCAGCGTGATGAGGAAGCTGGGAATCCCGGTGCGCATGACCAGGTAGCCGTTGAGGAACCCGATCCCCAGGCAGAGCACCAGAGACAGGATCGCGCCGACCCACAGGTTGATCCCGAGCTGGTAGCAGAACATCGCGTTGAAGAGCCCAGCAGTGGTGACAAGGACGCCGGCGGAGAGGTCGAACTCGCCGCCGATCATCAGCATGCCGACCGCGACGGCAACGATGCCGATCGTCGAGGACTGGTAGAGGACGGTGAAGAAGGACGCGGGGGTGCGGAAGGCCGGCGCGACGACGAGGAAGAAGATGAAGATGACGACCGCCGCGACGAGGGCCCCGACCTCGGGTCGTGCGAGAAGCCGGTTCGACCAGCCCAGGGTGACCCGGTTGGACGCCTCGGCATGGGCCGGGGGCGAAGGGTCGGTTTTGACGGGGGTGCTACTCATGACAGCTCCAGTGCGGTTCGGCGGGGGCCGGGCTGGCCGGGCGGACCGGAGGGGCCCGGCCCCCTGGAGGCGGTTAGCGAGTGTTCTGCTTGATGAACGGGAGGACCTGGGCGATGTTCGCCTTGTCGACGAAGGACGGCCCGGTCAGCACGGCCTGGCCACCACCGAGGATGTTGCCGTTCTTCTTGAACAGGTAGAGCTGGGTGATGGCCATGTAGCCCTGCAGATAGGGCTGCTGGTCGATGAACCACTGGATCTTGCCGTCGCTGACCGCCTGGGCCGCATCAGGGTTGGTGTCGAACGTCCCGATCTTGACGTTCGCCCCCGCGGTCTGGGCCGCCTTGATCGTGTCGAGGGCCTGCGGTGCGCCGAGGGTGATGACCCAGTTGATCGACTTGTCCTGGGTCAGCTTGGCCTGGATGGCGCTGGTGACGGCGGCGTCGTCGGCGCCGTTGACCTGCAGGTTCTCCGTGTTGGGGAAGGAGTCCTTGACGCCGGCGCAGCGGTCCTCGAGGGCCACCGACCCGGTCTGCTGGATGGTGCACAGGATCTTCGTGGCGCCGTCGTCGGCGGCGCGCTTGCCCGCCTGCTGACCCGCCAGCTTCTCGTTGGAGGCGAAGTGCGTCAGTGCCCCCGCCTTCTGGAAGAAGTCGATGCCGGAGTTGAACGTGTCGACGGGGATGCCGGCCGCCTCGGCCTTCTTGATCGTCGGGATGAGCGCGTCCGGGGTGACCAGGGTCGTGGCGATGCCGTCGACCTTGGAGTCGATGGCGTTCTGGATCAGCACCGCCTGCTTGCTGGCGTCCGGGTCCGAGGAGTACTTCAGCGTGGCACCGGTGTCCTTGGCGGCCTGCTGCGCGCCGGCCTTGATGCGGTCCCAGAACGTGTCACCCGGCGTCTCGTGCGTGATCATGGCGAAGGTGTAACCGCTGTTGCCGCCGCCACCCCCACCGCCACCCGTCGAGGTGGTGCTGGGAGCGCCGCCGCCGCTGCAGGCGCCGAGGGCGATGGCCGCGGCCACGGCCGTGCCGGCTGCGACCGTCAGGCTCTTGCGAGTCCTAGTCGGAGTCATCGTTGAGTCCTTTCGTTGCGTCGCGGTGGCCCGGTCGCCGAATGGCGCGACGTGCTGTGACGGTGGTCCCGTCGATCAGGTGAGCCCAGATGCCGTGTGCCCCTTGGCACATGAGGCGTGCGGGCCGGAAGGGAGCCTGGGTCAGCTCGACCCGGGTGCTGTGCATGTCGTGTGCAGTTGCGAGGTCTGGCTGCGTCGCGTCCGAGTGGACGGTGTGGGGCGAGGTCCTCGCCCGAAGGGTGCGCGGGTCCTGGGTGAACCGCTGATGTGGTGCATCACCGGTGGCCACACTGGTCAGTGCGCCGTGGACGGCCACCTCCGTCGATGCGGGCCGGTCGCGGCGTCAGTGCCAGCGATTGGAGGATGCCTCTGGTTTGGATGCCCTGTCAAGCAATTGAGCAAACATCATAATGTTCTGACATTTGCTTGACAGGGCTGCCGGCGGGCTGGACGATCGTTCCACCACCGACACCACCCGAGGGAGAGAGCGCATGCGCATCGGACTGGCCGGAGTCGGCCGCATCGGGGCGTTCCACGCCGAGACCCTGCGCGACCTCGCGGACGTCGACGAGGTCGTCGTGGCGGACCTCGACGCCGACGCAGCCCGTGCGGTCGCCGACAAGCTCGAGGTCGGCTTCGCGGCGTCGCCGGCCGAGCTGCTCGCCTCCGGCGTCGACGGCTTCGTCATCGCCACCGCCACGCCCGGGCACGCGCCCCTTCTGCGGCTCGGCCTGCAGGCCGGTGTCCCGACGTTCTGCGAGAAGCCCGTCGCCGCGACGCTCGACGAGACGCTCGACCTCGCGCGGCTCGTCCGAGCCACGACCACACCGGTCCACGTCGGGTTCCAGCGTCGCTTCGACCGCGGGTACCAGCGCGCGCAGCAGGCCGTGGCCACCGGGCAGCTCGGGTTCGTGCACAGCATCCGGGCGCAGACGCACGACCAGGCACCGCCGCACGCCACCTACATCCCCACGAGCGGCGGCCTCTTCCGCGACTGCTCCATCCACGACTTCGACATCATCCGGTTCGTCACGGGTCGGGAGGTCGACTCCGTCTACGCCACCGGCGCCAACAAGGGCGCCGACTTCTTCTCGAAGGCCGGCGACGTCGACACCGCCGCGGCCGTGCTCACCCTCGACGACGGCACGCTCGTGTCGCTGTCCGCCACCCGCTACAACGGCGCCGGCCATGACGTCCGCATGGAGGTCCTCGGCAGCGAGGGCACGGTCGGGGTGGGCTACGACGACTCCCTCGCGGTCACGTCCGCCGAGCCGGGCGCCACCTACCCTTCGGGCCCACGCCACTGGTCCTTCATGGAGCGCTTCCTGCCGGCCTACCGTGCCGAGCTGACGGCCTTCGCCGCGGTCGCTCGCGGCACGCTGGCCTCGCCGTGCACGGTCGAGGACGCTCTCCAGGCCTTCCGCGTCGCAGAGGCCTGCGAGCTCTCCCGCCACGAGAACCGCCGTGTCTCGCTCGACGAGATCCCCAGCCTGTGAGGGACCCGGCCACGATGAGCACCCACCCGACCACCGCGACGACCGACGCGACCACCAGCCCGACCACGACGGCCAGCGACACGACATCGGACAGGGCATTCGACGTCGTCGCGACGGGCCGCACCGGCGTCGACATCTACCCGCTCCAGCACGGCGTGGGGCTCGAGAAGGTGCAGACCTTCCAGAAGTTCCTCGGCGGCAGTGCGACCAACGTGGCCGTCGCGGCAGCCCGTCACGGGCACCGCACCGCCCTCATCACGCGCACCGGCCAGGACCCGTTCGGCCGCTACGTACACGAGGCGCTGCGCGAGTTCGGCGTGGACGACGCGTTCGTCTCCGCGGTGAGCGGGCCGCCCACCCCGGTCACCTTCTGCGAGGTCTTCCCCCCGGACGACTTCCCGCTCTGGTTCTACCGCTACCCCATCGCTCCCGACCTGATGATCGAGCCGGAGGAGATGCCGCTCGAGGCGATTCGTGACGCGGGCGTCTACTGGTCGACCGTCACCGGTCTCTCCCAGGAGCCCAGCCGCTCGGCGCACTTCCGTGGCTGGGCGGCCCGCGGCCGCCGCGCCCACACGGTGCTCGACCTCGACTACCGCCCGATGTTCTGGTCCGACGCGGCCGAGGCCGGCGAGCAGGTCGGTCGCGCCCTGGAGCACGTGACCGTCGCCGTCGGCAACCGCGACGAGTGCGAGGTCGCCGTCGGCGAGACGGACCCCCAGCGTGCGGCCGACGCGCTGCTCGAGCGCGGCGTCGAGCTCGCGGTCGTCAAGCAGGGCCCCAAGGGGGTGCTCGCCGCGACGCGCGACGAGCGCGTCGAGGTGCGTCCCCACCCCGTCGAGGTCGTCAACGGCCTGGGAGCCGGGGACGCGTTCGGCGGCGCGCTGTGCCACGGCCTGCTCGAGGGGTGGGACCTGACCCGCGTCCTCGAGTTCGCGAACGTCGCGGGTGCGATCGTCGCGGGAAGGCTCGAGTGCTCGACCGCGATGCCGACCTCTGCCGAGGTCGAGGAACGCCTGGCCACCCCCGACCGGCACGCCTCACCGTTCGCCGGCGTCACCGAGGAGGCACGATGACCACCACGCCCGTCGGCGCCACCGTCCGCGTCCGCGACCTCACCGAGATCCGGGTGCGCGAGCCCGAGCGCATCACAGCCGCCTGGGCGGCCCGCGGGCGCCGACCTCTCGTCCGCGAGGACGGCCGGATGCTGCTCGTCGCCGCCGACCACCCGGCCCGGGGCGCGCTGGGGGTCCGTGGGGCCGGCGCCGCGATGGCCAGCCGCAGCGACCTGCTCGAGCGCCTCGTGACCGCGCTGCAGCGTCCCGGCGTCGACGGCGTGCTCGGCACGCCCGACGTGCTCGACGACCTGCTCCTGCTCGGCGCGCTCGAGGGCAAGGTCGCGATCGGCTCGATGAACCGCGGCGGCCTCCAGGGCGCCAGCTTCGAGCTCGATGACCGCTTCACCGCCTACACCGCTGCCGAGATCGCCGCCCGCGGCCTCGACGGCGGGAAGATGCTGACCCGGATCTGCTTGGACGACCCCAGCACGGTTGCGACCCTGCAGGCGAGCGCGCAGGCGGTCACCGAGCTCGCCGAGCGGCGGGTGATGGCCATGGTCGAGCCGTTCCTGTCCATCCGCCGGGCAGGCCGCGTCGTCAACCAGCTCGACCCCGACTCGACGATCCGGTCGATCCACATCGCCGCCGGCCTCGGCGCCTCGAGCGCCTACACGTGGCTCAAGCTGCCCGTCGTCGACGAGCTCGACCGCGTCATGGACGCCACGACGCTGCCGACGCTGCTGCTCGGCGGCGACCCGCAGGGCGACCCGGACGACACGTACGCGTCGTGGGGCCGGGCGCTGGAGCTGCCCGCCGTGCGTGGCCTCGTCGTCGGCCGCGCCCTGCTCTTCCCACCCGACGGCGACGTGGCCGCCGCCGTCGACATCGCGGCCCACCTCGTGCACGGCGCCGAGGGTGGTGCAGCATGAGCTGGCACCGGCCGCACGGCACCGCGTCGCGCGACGGCTGGGACGTCGTCATAGAGCCCGACACCACCGGCTGGGAGCACACCGGGATGTATGCCGGCCGGCTCGCCGACGGTGAGACGCGCGCTCTCGAGGCCGGGCCCCGCGAGCACGTCGTCGTGCCGCTGTCGGGGTCCGTCGTCGTCGCGGCGGAGGGGCCCGACGGCCGTCACGAGGCAAAGCTCGAGGGTCGCGCCTCGGTGTTCGAGGGCGCGACGGACGTCGCCTACGTCCCCGCTGGGACCGGCCTGGGCGTCACCGCGGTCGGGGATGCCCGTGTGGCCGTCGTCTTCGCCGTGACGCCCTCTGCCGAGGCGCGGTTCGCGTTCCGGCACGTGAGCGCGAGCGACGTGCCCGTCGAGCTCCGTGGCGCAGGCAGCGCCTCCCGCGAGGTGCGCAACTTCGGCGTCCCGGGCGTCCTCGAGGCGGACTCGATCATCGCCTGCGAGGTCGTGACCCCGGCCGGCAACTGGAGCTCCTGGCCGCCGCACAAGCACGACGAGGAGCGGCCGGGTGAGGAGACGCAGCTCGAGGAGATCTACTACTTCGAGGTGGCGCCCGAGGCGGGGTCGCCCGAGGCCGCGGCCACCGATCCCATCGGCTACCAGCGCGTCTACGGCACGGAGCACCGGCCGATCGACGTGCTCGCGGAGGTGCGCGCGGGCGACGTCGTGCTCGTCCCACACGGCTGGCACGGACCCGCGATCGCCGCTCCCGGCTACGACCTCTACTACCTCAACGTCATGGCGGGCCCCGGCGAGGAGCGCGCGTGGCTCATCTGCGACGACCCGGCACACGGCTGGGTCCGCGACACCTGGGCCGACCAGCCGGTCGACCCTCGACTGCCGCTTGGAGGCACCCGATGACGCGTGACGACCAGCAGACCGTGCGGCTCACCGTGGCACAGGCCGTGGTCCGCTTCCTCGCCAACCAGTGGAGCGAGCGCGACGGCGAGCGGCAGAAGCTCTTCGCCGGCTGCTTCGGCATCTTCGGCCACGGGAACGTCGCGGGCCTGGGACAGGCGCTGCTGCAGAACGAGCTGGCCGACGGTGAGGAGCACCTCCCGTACGTCCTCGCTCGCAACGAGCAGGCGATGGTGCACACGTCCGTCGCCTACGCCCGGCAGAAGGACCGTCTCCAGACGTGGGCGTGCACCGCGTCCGTCGGGCCGGGCTCGACGAACATGCTCACCGGCGCCGCCCTGGCGACGATCAACCGGATCCCCGTGCTGCTGCTGCCCTCCGGCACCTTCGCGACGCGCGTCAGCGCGCCGGTGCTCCAGGAGCTCGAGCAGCCGCATTCCGGTGACGTGACGGTCAACGACGCCTTCCGCCCGCTGTCGAGGTTCTTCGACCGGGTCAGCCGGCCCGAGCAGCTGCCGTCGGCGCTACTGGGCGCCATGCGGGTCCTCACCGACCCGGTCGAGACCGGTGCCGTCACCATCGCGCTGCCACAGGACGTCCAGGCCGAGGCCTTCGACTGGCCGGTCGAGCTCTTCGCGGCTCGCGTGTGGCGCATCGCCCGACCGTTGCCCGAGGCCGTCGACATCGCCGACGCCGCCGAGCTCGTCCGCTCGGCCAGGCGGCCCTTCGTCGTCGCGGGTGGCGGCGTGCACTACTCCGGTGCCGAGGACGCGTTGCGCGCCTTCTGCGAGGCCACCGGCATCCCGGTCGGGGAGTCGCAGGCCGGCAAGGGCTCGCTCCCCCACGGCCACCCGCAGCAGATGGGGGCCATCGGCTCGACCGGGACGACGGCGGCGAACGCCCTCGCCGCGGAGGCTGACGTCGTCATCGGGATCGGCACGCGCTGGAGCGACTTCACCACCGCGTCGCGGACCGCCTTCCAGGGAGACGACGTCCGCTTCGTCAACATCAACGTCGCCCGTTTCGACGCGGGCAAGCACTCCGGCCTCGCCGTCGTCTCCGACGCCCGCGAGGCGCTCACGGCGCTGACCGAGGCCCTGCAGGGGTATGCCGTCGACGACGCCTACCGCTCGCGCCAGGCCGCGCTGTGGGCCGAGTGGGACTCGGCGGTCGAGCGCGCCTTCAACCCGTCGAGCGACGTCACGGACACGCTGGCCGAGGGCCTGCTGACCCAGGGGCAGGTGCTCGGGGTCGTCAACGAGCTGACCGACCCGCGCGACGTCGTGCTCTGCGCGGCCGGGTCGATGCCGGGTGACATCCACAAGCTGTGGCGCGTCCGCGACCGGAAGGCCTACCACGTCGAGTACGGCTACTCCTGCATGGGCTACGAGGTGCCGGCATCGATCGGCGTCCGGCTCGCCGACGAGTCCCGGGACGTCTTCGCGATGGTCGGTGACGGCGGCTACCTGATGATGCCGACGGAGCTCGTCACGGCGGTGCAGGAGCGGGTGAAGGTCGTCGTCGTGCTCGTGCAGAACCACGGCTTCCACTCGATCGGGTCGCTGTCGGAGTCCCTCGGCTCGCAGCGCTTCGGCACGGCCTACCGCTTCCGGGGCGAGTCCTCGGGTCGCCTCGACGGCGACGTGCTGCCCGTCGACCTCGCAGCCAACGCCCGGTCGCTCGGCGCGCACGTCATCGAGGTGCACTCGGTCGACGAGCTTCGCCAGGCCGTCAAGGAGGCCAAGGCGTGGCCGGCCCACGGCGGCCCCGTCGTCATCCACGTCGAGACCGACCCGAGGGTCTACGCCCCCGACAGCGCGTCGTGGTGGGACGTGCCGGTCTCCCAGGTCAGCGACCTCGAGACGACGCAGACGGCATACGGCGAGTACCTCGACCACAAGGCCACCCAGCGCCCACTGCTCTCCCCGCCTCGCGCGGACCGCTGACCCACCCGGCTGACGAGGAGCTCGCCCCCATGAAGCTCGCCCTCGACCCGTACATGTTCCGTGAGACGCCACTGCTCGAGCTGCCGGCCCTCGTGGCCGACCTCGGCTACGAGTGGATCGAGCTGTCGCCGCGTGAGGACTTCATCCCCTTCTTCAACCACCCCCGCGTCGACGACGCCGGCGTGGCCGCCTTCCGGGCCGCGCTGCGCGCAGCAGGAGTCGGGGTGTCGTCGGTGCTGCCGCTCTTCCGGTGGAGCGGGCCGGACGAGGAGGACCGCCAGGCCGCCGTCCGCTACTGGAAGCGCGCCATCCAGATCACCTCCGACCTGGGCGTCGACACCATGAACTCCGAGCTCAACGGCAACCCTCGTCAGGCCGCAGTCTGCGAGCGGAGGTTCTGGCAGTCGATGGAGGAGCTGCTCCCCGAGCTCGAGAAGGAGGGCATCCGGCTCGTGCTCGAGCCCCACCCCGACGACTGGGAGGAGGACGGCAAGCGCGCCGTCGACATCATCCGCGGCATCAACTCGCCGAACGTCTCGTTCCTCTACTGCGCCCCGCACACCTTCCACCAGGGCAACGACTGCGACGGGATCCTCGACAAGGCAGGCGACCTCGTGACCATGGTCCACGTGGCCGACGCCTACGACCACACCGCATCGTCGGGGCTGCGCTACATCGTCAACCCGCCCGGCGCGCAGGTCACGGTGCACCAGCATCTCGACATCGGCCAGGGCGAGGTCGACTTCGGTCAGCTCTTCGCCGGCCTCGAGCGGATCGGCTTCGACGGGATCGTCACCTCCTGCGTCTTCGCCTGGGAGGACCGCGCCCGCGAGTCGAGCACGTACATGCGCGACACCATCCGCTCCTACCTGGACAAGTGGGCCACCCCTCCCCTGCTCGTCTCCCCCTGAGCCACACCACCCCGGCATCCGCCGGCTGTCACACCGAAGGACCACCATGAGCACGCCCACCCGCATCACCCACCTCATCGACGGCCGGCCGTGGGCCGGCACCGCCGAGCGCACCTCCCCCGTCTTCAACCCGGCCACCGGCGAGCAGACCGGCGTCCTCGACCTGGCCTCGGCGGCTCTCGTCGACGAGGCCGTCAAGAGCGCCCGGGCCGCTTGGGAGGAGTGGGCCGACGCGTCGCTCGCCAAACGGTCCCAGGTGCTCTTCGCCTTCCGCGAGCTGCTCAACGCCCGCAAGGAGGAGATCGGCGCGCTCATCACCGCCGAGCACGGCAAGGTGCTCTCCGACGCCGTCGGCGAGGTGACGCGCGGCCTGGAGGTCGCCGAGTTCGCCTGCGGCATCCCGTACCTGCTCAAGGGCGGCTTCAGCGAGAACGCCTCGACGAATGTCGACGTGTACTCGATCCGCCAGCCGGTCGGCGTGGTGGCCGTCATCTCGCCGTTCAACTTCCCGGCGATGGTGCCGCTGTGGTTCATCCCCATCGCCATCGCGTGCGGGAACGCCGTCGTGCTCAAGCCGTCCGAGAAGGACCCGTCGGCGGCCCTAGCCGTGGCGGCGTTGTGGAAGGAGGCGGGCCTGCCCGACGGCGTCATGCAGGTCGTCAACGGCGACAAGGAGGCCGTCGACGCGCTGCTGACCCACCCCGACGTCAGGTCGGTGTCGTTCGTCGGGTCGACGCCGATCGCGAAGTACGTCTACGAGACGGGTACGGCGCACGGCAAGCGCGTCCAGGCCCTCGGCGGCGCGAAGAACCACATGCTCGTGCTGCCCGACGCCGACCTGGACCTCGCCGCCGACGCCGCCGTCAACGCCGGCTTCGGCTCCGCCGGCGAGCGCTGCATGGCGATCAGCGCCCTCGTGGCGGTCGAGCCGATCGCCGACGAGCTCGTCTCCAAGATCAGGGACCGCATGGGCAAGCTCGTCACGGGCGACGGTACCCGTGGCTGCGACATGGGCCCGCTCGTGACGAAGCAGCACCGCGACAAGGTGGCCGGCTACCTCGACTCCGGTGTGGCCGACGGGGCGACGCTCGTCGTCGACGGCCGCGAGGGCGACGTGGACTCCGACGGCGAGGGCTACTTCCTCGCGCCGACGCTCTTCGACAACGTCAGGCCGGGGATGTCGGTGTACGACGACGAGATCTTCGGCCCGGTGCTGTCGGTCGTGCGCGTCCACTCCTACGACGAGGGCCTCGAGCTCATCAACGCCAACCCGTACGGCAACGGCACGGCGATCTTCACCAACGACGGCGGAGCGGCCCGCACGTTCCAGCGGAACGTCGAGGTCGGCATGGTCGGCGTCAACGTGCCGATCCCGGTGCCGGTGTCGTACTACTCGTTCGGCGGCTGGAAGAGCTCGCTCTTCGGCGACACGCACGCGCACGGCATCGAGGGTGTCCACTTCTTCACGCGCGGCAAGGTCGTGACGTCGCGCTGGCTCGACCCGAGCCACGGCGGCCTCAACCTCGGCTTTCCCCAGAACGACTGAGCCACAAGGCCTTTGCACGAGCCCCGGAAGAGAAGACCGGACCGATGACATTCCCCACGGCGTTGCCCGCACCGCGCACCCCGGACCCGATGGATGCCCCGCCGCTGCGGTGGGGCGTCCTCGGGACGGGCTGGATCGCGCAGCGCTTCTGCGACGCGATGGTGCGGCACACGCGCCAGCGCGTGCTCGCCGTCGGGTCGAGGACGCGCGAGGGAGCCGACACGTTCGCCGACGACCTCGTCGTGCGCAACGCCGGCGTGGACACGGGCCGGCCCGTGGAGCGCCCTAAGGCGTACGGATCGTACGAGGCACTCGTCGCCGACCCCGACGTCGACGTCGTCTACGTCGCGACTCCGCACCACCTGCACCTGCCGCACGGGCGCCTCGCGCTCGAGGCAGGCAAGGCGACGGTCGTCGAGAAGCCGATGGGCATCTCGGCGGTGGAGGTGGCCTCGCTCGAGGCCCTGGCGTCGGCGCGGGGGCTCTTCCTCATGGAGGCGCTGTGGTCGGCCCACCTGCCGAAGTTCGACGTCATCCGCCAGCTGCTGGACGACGGCGCCCTCGGCACGGTGCACTCCGTCCAGGCCGACCTCGGTGAGCACTTCGGGCCCGAGCACCGGATCATGCGCGCCGACCTCTTCGGTGGTCCGCGGTACGACCTGCTGACCTACCCGCTGTGGTTCGCGCGCTGGGTCCTCGGCGACCTCGACGAGGTCCACGAGGTCGTGACGCCGGCCCCGGCGTCGCTGAGCCCGGACCGCGTCGAGGGGCAGATCGCCGTGTCGGCGCGGTCGGCATCGGGTGGCGTCGCCTCGCTGTTCGCGACGATCCTCGGTGACACCCCGACGACCGCGACCGTCGTCGGCTCGGCCGCGACGCTGCGCATCGACGGACCCTTCTACCAGCCGGGCGGCTTCACGCTGCGCGCGCACGACGGCCGCGAGCTGCGGTACGACGAGCCGCGCATCGGCCACGCCGGGCTCCACCACGAGGCGGCGGCGGCAGCGCGCGCCGTCCCAGCCGGGCGCAGTGCCGCCCACCACCAGACCACCGGGTGACCCGCGGCGAGGGAGCCGCAACCCGAGGAAGCGAGAGGAAGCACCATGGCCGAGTCCAAGGCCCGCAACACCGACGATCGCTACAGCAAGCTGACGATCGGCGTGTGCCCCGACCAGTGGGGCGTCTGGTTCCCCGAGGACGACAAGCAGATCCATTGGGAGACAGCGCTCGACGAGATGGCCGAGGCCGGCTTCTCGGTCATGGAGACCGGCCCGTTCGGCTACTTCCCCAAGGATCCGAAGCGCCTCCAGGAGGAGATGGACAAGCGCGGCTTCCGCGTCGTCGCCGGCACCGGATGGGGCATCCTGCACCGGCCGGAGGCCTGGGCCGACACGGAGAAGACCTTCCGCGAGATCGCCGAGACGCACGCCGCGGTCGGCGCGGAGTACATCGTCCACCTGCCGCCACTCTTCCGCGACGACAAGACGTGGGAGTTCACCGACGACCGCGTCCTGTCGACCGAGGCCTGGAACGCCTACATCGCCAACGCCGACCGGCTCGGACGCATCATGAAGGAGGACTACGGCCTCCGGATGGTGCTGCACCCGCACGGTGACAGCCACATCGAGACGCCCGAGGACATCGACCGCATCTTCCAGGCGACCGACCCCGACTACGTCGGCTTCTGCCTCGACACCGGCCACGTCGTCTACGGCGGCGGCGACCCGGTGGAGCTGTGCCGCAGGTACCCCGAGCGCATCTCCTACGTCCACATCAAGGCGATGGACGAGGGCCTGGTCAAGCAGGCCCACGACGAGGACTGGCCCTTCGGCCTGGCCGTCGCCAAGGGCTGCTCCGTCGCCCCGCCTGCCGGCGCGCCGGACATGCCCTCGCTCGTCGAGGCCCTCGCCGACCTCGACAAGGAGCTCTACGTCGTCTGTGAGCAGGACATGTATCCCTGCGACCCGTCCTACCCGCTGCCCAACGCCATCCAGACCCGCGAGTACCTCGCCTCCATCGGCCTCGGCCTCAAGTGACGAAGGAGTCACAGGACATGACCGTTCGCATCGGGATGATCGGCCCCGGCGGGATGGGCCAGGCCCACATCGACCGCATCCACAGCGTCATCGCGGGCGGTCGTGTCGTCGCCGTGAGCGACGTCGACGAGGTCCGGGCCAAGGAGGTCGCCGAACGGATCGGGGGGACGTCCTACGCGACGTCGGCCGACCTCATCGGCTCGGACGAGGTCGACGCGGTGATGATCTGCAGCTACGGACCTGCGCACGAGGTCGACGTGCTGGCGGCGGTCGCCGTGGGCAAGCCGGTCTTCTGCGAGAAGCCGCTGACGCCGACCGCCGAGGCGGCGCTGCGCATCATGGAGGCGGAGCAGGCCGTCGGACGGCGCCTGGTGACCGTCGGGTTCATGCGACGCTTCGACCACGGCTACCGACAGATGAAGGCGCTGCTCGACTCGGGGCAGCTCGGCGAGACGCTCATGGTGCACTGCGCGCACCGCAACCCCACGGTGCCCGCGCACTACACGTGGGACATGGCCATCAACGACACGGCGATCCACGAGATCGACACGATGCGTTGGCTGCTCGGCGAGGAGTTCGTCTCCGCGCGGGTCGACAAGCCGAAGAAGACGTCCCTGCGGTTCGAGCACCTGCAGGACCCCCTGGTGCTGGTCCTCGAGACCGAGTCGGGCGTACGCGTCGACGACGAGATCTTCGTCAACTGCCAGTTCGGCTACGACATCCGCTGCGAGGCCGTGGCCGAGAAGGGCACGGTGTCGCTCGCCGACCAGAACGCCGTCGAGGTGCGCGACGGCTCGGGCCACCGCAACGCGATCAGCACCGACCACAACGACCGCTTCCGGGGCGCGTTCGTCACCGAGGTCCAGGAGTGGATCGACGCGGTGGCGCGCGGCGAGCACACCGGCTCCACGTCGTGGGACGGGTATGCCGCAGCGTGCGTCTGCGACGCCGGCGTCAAGGCCCTGACCGATGACGGCGTCGTCAAGGTCGAGATGATCGACAAGCCCGCCTTCTACGCCTGAGGCCGCGCGAAACAGGCCCCTGCGCACGAAACGGGTTCGGTCCGGCGGCCTGTCGCCGGACCGAACCCGTCATGGGCCGCCCTCCGCCCTCGACACCGCCCTCAGCACGGTGGCGGGGCGGTGCTGGCGCGGATGACGAGCTCGGGCTCGACAACGGCACCGACGGCTTCGGCGCTCCCGTTCACCTCCACCTCGTCGAGCCGTGACGTCACGGCGCGGACGGCCTCGGCACCGAGCCTCGCGGCGTCCTGGCGGACCGTCGTCAGCGCCACGTGCGGGTAGCCGGCCTGCTCGATGTCGTCGAACCCGACGACCGACACGTCGCGCGGCACCCGCAGCCCCGCCTGGCGCACGACGTCGATGAAACCCAGGGCGCACCGGTCGTTGAACGCGGCCACGGCGGTGGGCTGCTCGCTCCCGAGCTCGAGGAACGCCTGGCCCGCCCGGGCCCCGTCCAGCTCCGTCAGGCCTCCTGGGAGGAGCGTCCCCTGCGCGCCGGTCCCCCTGCCCATGCCACGGCGAAACCCCAGTCGCCGTTCGGCCGCGCCCGGCGCACGGCCTCCGTCGAGCGCGGCGATGCGCTCATGGCCGATCCGACGCAGGTGCTCGACCGCCAACCGCGACCCCAGTGCGTCGTCGGTGCGCACCACCCCGACTCCCCGAGCACGGACGGGCCGCAGCACGCTGGCAACCGCCACCCGTTCGGCGAGCCGCGCCATGGCGCCCGGTGCGAGGCCGCTCCCCACGAGAAGGAGCCCCTCGCACCGCTCGGCGAGCAGCGTGTCGACCGCATCCGTGTCGGACCGGTCGGCGGTGACGCCGCTCAGCACCACCTCGTACCCGGCCGCGTCGGCCTCGGTGTAGAGGCTGCGGATCACCTCGCCGTGGAAGGCGTGGCCCACCGCGAAGGTGACACCCAGAGTCCGGGTCCGGCCGCGGCCGAGCCGACTGGCGCGGGTGTCCGGCCGGTAGTCCAGGTCGGCGGCCGCGGCGAGCACGCGGGCGCGCGTCTCCTCGGAGGCCCCGGCGACGCCGCGGAACACAATCGACACGAGCGCGCGCGACACTCCGGCTCGTGCCGCCACGTCCTCCATCGTCACGCGTGCGGTCGCCATGCGTCCGAAGTGTAGAGCGCTCCAGACGATTCTGCGGTGATCTCTTGACGGCGACTCGGCATCGGCCCCACCATCGGACTAGAGCGCTCTAGTACAGAAGCGAAAGGAGCCCCCCGTGACCGCCCCAGGTCCAGTACGCGTCGGCCTCATCGGCGCCGGCCGCATCGGCACCCACCACGCCACGACTCTCGCCCGTCGACTCCCCGAGGCCGAGCTCGTCGCCGTCGCGGACCCGTTCGAGGCGTCCGCCCGGCGCCTCGGTGATGACCTCGGGGTCGAGTGGCTCACCGACCCCCAGGCCCTCCTCGACGACCCGCGCATCGAGGCCGTCGCCATCACCTGTGCCAGCACGGCACACGCCGACCTCGTCGTGGCCGCGGCCCGCGCCGGCAAGGCGGTCTTCGTCGAGAAGCCGATGGCCATGACACTCGCCGACGCCGACCGCGCCATCGCCGCCGTCGAGCAGGCCGGCGTCCCGCTGCAGGTCGGCTTCAACCGCCGCTTCGCCCGCGACTTCGCCACCGCCCACGACGCGGTCGCTGCCGGACGTGTCGGCACCCCGCAGCTGCTCCGCTCGCTGACGCGCGACCCCGGCCTGGCCGACCCCGGCGCCGTCCCGCCGTGGACGATCTTCACCCAGACCCTCATCCACGACTTCGACGCGCTCAACTGGTTCAACGCCGGCGCCCGGGCCGTCGAGGTCAGTGTCATGGCCGACGCCCTCGTCGCGCCGGACTTCAAGGGTGCAGGCCTGCTCGACACCGCGGTCGTCACGATCCGCTACGACAACGGTGCCATCGGCGTCGCCGAGGCCAGCTTCTCGGCGGCCTACGGCTACGACGTCCGCGGCGAGGTCTTCGGCTCGGCCGGCATGGTGCAGGCAGGTGGCGCCGCACACCTGACGACGAGCCTCTGGACCGTCGACGGCCTCTCGGCGCCGACCGCACGCACGGACACCGATCTCTTCGCCGACGCGTACGCCGCCGAGCTGGCTGCGTTCTGCACGGCCGTGCGCGCCGGCACCCCCACGGTGGTCGACGGCCACGACGCGCGCGCAGCCCTGCGGATCGCCCTGGCCTGCATCGAGGCCGTGCAGGGCGGCACCACCGTCACGATCCGCGACGACGACCGCGAGGTCGTCGCATGAGCGCCGCGACGCCCGGCGACGCAGGGCCGTTCACCCTCGCCGTGAGCTCCGAGATGGTCTTCCTCGACCTGCCCGTGACCGAGCGGGTCCGCAGGATCCACCAGCTCGGCTTCGCCGTCGAGATCTGGGACTGGACGCGCCACGACGTGGACGCGCTGGAGGCGCTCCGGCAGGAGGGCGTCGTCTTCTCGTCGATGACCGGCTACGTGCGAGGGCGCCTCGCCGACCGCGATGGCGCCGACGAGCTGCTGGCGACGGCCGCCGAGTCGGTGCCCGTCGCCGCGCGCCTCGGCATCCCCCGCCTCAACCTGCACGGGACCGGCCTCGACGACAAGGGGTTCCCGGTCCGGCCGACCCACGAGGTGACGGGGGCGATGTGGCTGCAGGCCCGGGAGACCCTGAGCCGGGTCGCCGAGCTCGGCGAGCGCGAGGGCGTGCAGTTCGTCCTCGAGAACCTCAACACCGACGTCGACCACCCCGGCACACCGTTCGCCCGCGCTGCCGACTGCCTGGCGCTCGTCGAGGCGGTCGACAGCCCGCACCTGCGGCTCATGCTCGACCTCTACCACGCCCAGATCGGCGAGGGGAACCTCATCGAGCTGTGCCGGCGGGCCCTGCCGTGGATCGGCGAGGTCCAGGTCGCCGACGTGCCGGGGCGCTGCGAGCCCGGGACCGGCGAGATCGCGTACCCCGCCGTGGCTCGCGCGCTCGCCGACATGGGCTACCGAGGCACCGTCGGCCTCGAGGCCTGGGCCTCGGGCGCCCCGGAGCTCGCCCTCAAGCGGTTCCGCGACGCCTTCACCCTCTGACAGCCGGGCGCGCGCCCGGTCAGACCGTGAAGCTCACGCCTTGGGCGAGGGGAAGCTCGCCGGAGTAGTTGACCGTGTTCGTCGCGCGGCGCATGTACGCACGCCAGGCGTCTGATCCCGACTCGCGTCCGCCGCCGGTCTCCTTCTCGCCGCCGAAGGCGCCACCGACCTCGGCGCCCGACGTGCCGATGTTGACGTTGACGATGCCGCAGTCGGAGCCCTCGGCCGACAGGAACCGCTCCGCCTCGGCCTGGTCGCGGGTGAAGATGCTCGACGACAGGCCTTGCGGCACAGCGTTGTTCAGCTCGATCGCTTCGTCGATCGTCTCGTAGGGCAGGAGGTAGAGCACCGGCGCGAAGGTCTCCTGCTGCACCACCGGCGTCTGGGAGTCGATTCGGACGATGGCCGGGGCGACGTAGTAGGCGTCGGGGGCGCTCTCCTCCAGGGTGCGGTGGCCTCCGGCGACGAGCTTGCCGCCCTCCTCGGCCGCCTGCCTGATGGCGCTCTGCATCGCCTCGTAGGCGCGGGCGTGGATGAGTGGGCCGACCAGCGTCCCCTCGCTCGTCGGGTCGCCGATCGGGAGCCTGGAGTAGGCGGAGACGAGCCGGTCGGTGAGCTCGTCGATCACAGAGGTGTGCGCGATGACGCGGCGCAGGGTGGTGCACCGCTGGCCCGCCGTACCGGCGGCGGAGAAGACGATGCCCCGCACCGTGAGGTCGAGGTCGGCGCTCGGGGTGACGATGGCGGCGTTGTTGCCCCCGAGCTCGAGCAGCGACCGGCCGAAACGGTCGGCAACCCGCGGACCGACGGCCCGGCCCATGCGGGTGGACCCGGTCGCCGAGAGGAGCGCAACACCGCGGTGGTCCACGAGCGCCTGGCCGACGTCGGCGCCCCCGATGAGGACCTGGGAGAGGTCGGCCGGGGCCCCGACCTCGTCGATGGCCCGGGCCAGGATGGCGTGACTCGCCAACGCCGTCAGCGGCGCCAGCTCCGACGGCTTCCAGATCACCGGGTCGCCGCAGACCAGGGCGATCGCGGTGTTCCACGACCAGACCGCAGCCGGGAAGTTGAAGGCCGAGATGACGCCGACGATCCCGAGCGGGTGCCACGTCTCCATCAGCCGGTGGCCGGGGCGCTCGGACACCATGGTCCTGCCGTAGAGCTGGCGTGACAGCCCGACGGCGAAGTCGCAGATGTCGATCATCTCCTGCACCTCACCGAGCGCCTCCGAGGTGATCTTGCCGACCTCGAGGCTGATGAGGGTGCCGAGGTCCTCCTTGTGGAGGGCCAACAGCTCGCCGAGACGCTTGACGAGCGCGCCCCGAGTGGGCGCCGGGACCGTGCGCCACGACCGGAACGCTGCGTGGGCCCGGGCCACGGCGTCGTCGACCGCACCGCCCTCGACCCAGCGCACCGAGGACAGCGGCAGGCCGTCGACCGGGGACGTGGTCACGACGTCGCCGGCGATCGCGTCGATGTCGACGCCGCAGCGGCGCGCCGTCTCCGTGGCGAGGCTGTGGAGGTCGGGGCTCCGGGTGGTCTGCTGCGTCGTCATGGGGTTCTCCTTGGTGTGTGGTTTCGCTCGGTCGAGGCTGGCGCGGCCGGGCCGCTCGTCGGTGGTAAAGGTCGTGACCCTGGCTCACACGATGTTGAGCTCGGGTCGGATGTCGCTCGTGGCGAACCGGTCGCCGTGCAGGCTCGAGACGTCGATGACGGGCGGCCGGCCGAGGTAGAGGTCGCGCATGACCTCACCGATGGCCGGGCCCATGAGGAAGCCGTGACCCGAGAACCCCGTGGCGTAGAGGAACCGGGAGACCTCGCGAGCCTCGCCGATGAGGGCGTTGTGGTCGGGCGTCATCTCGTAGAGGCCGGCCCATCCGGCGGCGAGACCCGTCTCCGCCATGACCGGAACCCGCTTCTCGATGGCGTCGGCCAGACGCGGCAGCCAGTCGTCGGACTGCGTGAGCTTGAAGCCGGGGGTCTCCTCCGGGTCGGACATCCCGAGCAGGAGCCCGGGCCCTTCGCAGTGGAAGTAGAGGCTCGTGGAGAAGTCGATGGTGAAGGGAGTCCGCGGGTCCAGTCCGGGGATCGCCTCGGTGGTGAGGATCTGACGGCGCAGGGGTTCGACGGGCAGGTCCACTCCGACCATGGCCCCCACCGCCGCGGACCAGGCTCCGCCCGTGCAGACGACGGTGTCGGTGGCGATGGTGCCGCGGTCGGTCACGACGCCGGTGACGGTGCCGCCCGTGGAGGCGATGTCGGTGACCGTGCAGCCGCGCACGAGGCGGGCACCGGCGCGGCGGGCGGCGCCGGCGTACCCCAGGACGACCGACTCGGGGGTGCAGTGCCCGTCGGTCGGGGACCACGCGGCCGCAAGGAGCCCCTCGGTGCTGATCATCGGCGAGAGCTGCTTGGCCTCGGAGACCTCGATCATCCGGCTCGGCACGCCGAGCTCGTTCTGCAGGGCCACGTTCTGCTCGAAGGCCGCAACGTGGTCGGGCCGGTCGAGCAGGAAGAGGTAGCCGACCTGGTGCAGGTCGATCTCCTGGCCGAAGGTCTCCGCGAAGGTCTCGAACGTCCTGAGGCTGCGCAGCCCGAGCTCGATGTTGACCCGGTCGGAGAACTGGGCGCGGACGCCGCCCGCAGCCTTGCACGTGGAGCCGGAGCCCAGCTCGCCCCTCTCGACGAGGACGACGTCGGTGACACCCGCCCGGGCTAGGTGGTAGGCGGTGGACACGCCCATGACCCCGCCGCCGACGACGACGACGGAGGCGTGGGTGGGCAGGTTCGCGGCTTGCGCCATCGTGGGCCTCGATTCGTCGGGGGCGAGGACGGAGCACCGACGCGGGGAACGACCTCGGTCCGACGGCTCTCGCAGCCATCGTCGGCCCACGGCAAGGTTCACGACAAGCGAACCTTTCTGGCCTTTGATGTTTAGAATCCCTGAAGTCAGCAGCCGAGTCACCAGCCGTCCGGAGAGGGCTCGTCGTGGGCGCGTCGTCGAGGTTGAACCTCACCCAGCTCGCCACCCTGCGCGAGCTCGTCCGCAGGGGAACTCTCGCCGCGGCGGCCGAGCACCTCGCGTACACCGCGGGCGCCGTGTCGCAGCACCTCTCCTCGTTGGAGCAGAACCTGGGCACACCGCTCGTGCAGCGCTCGGGGCGGCAGCTCGTGCTGACCGATGCCGGCCGTGTCATGGCCGGGTACGCCGAACGGCTCCTGGCCCTGGAGGCCGAGGCGGTCACCGTCACGAGGTCTGTGCAGGGTGGCGCCGCCGGACCCCTCCTCGTCGGGACCTGGGGAAGCACGGCCGTGGGTCTGCTCGCTCCCGTCGTGGAGCGAATGGCGGCCGAGTACCCCGAGGTCGTCGTGTCGTCCCGCGAGGTCGACGTGGACGACGCGGCCGGCTCGGTACGCCACGGGGACGTCGACATCGCGTTCGGGCTCGACTACGCCGATGCGCCGATGCGGCGCGATGCCGGGCTGTCGGTCGTCGAGCTGCACTCCGAGACCTTCGCGGTCGCCGTGGCACCGGCCGCCTGGTCCTTCGGCCGTGGCCCTGACGCGGCCAGCGTGGCGACCGTGACGGAGCTGGCGGAGCTGAGCTGGATCCTGGCTCCCGAGTCGAGCCAGTTCGGGCGGGCGGTGCGAGCCGGGTTCCGACGCCGGGGGCTCGAGCCTCGCGTCGTGCACGAGGTCACCGACACGGGTGCCTCCCTGCAGCTCGCGGCGGCAGGCCTGGGGGCGACCGTGACGACCGACCTCATGCGGCGGCTCAACCCGTCCCTCCAGCTGGCCGCCCTGCAGATGGCCGACCCCATGAGCCGTCAGATCGTGCTGATCACGCGCGGCGCTGGGACGCCCAGGGAGCCGGTCCGGGTCTTCATCGAGGTGGCCCAGACCATCGTCGCCGAGATGGTCGGAGCCCGCGGTCTCACCTGAGCCGGCGGCCCAGGAGTGCCTCGACGTCCTGCACGGAGGCCGCCGACTCGGCGGCGTAGATCTCCTCCGGAACCATCACCTCCCGGCCCATGACCTGCGCCATCCAGGCCGGGTCGCGGTCGGCGCCACCGTCGGCGGCGTCCACCGCGCCGTGGTCGGTCAGGTTCGACGCGAAGATGCCGGCGGCCGACCGGGGCAGGAAGTCCTCGTAGACGATCGGCACCGGGTGCAGGACGCCGGTCGCGACCAGCCCCGTGACGGTGGCCTCCTCGAGCGCAGCTGCCTGCTGGGGGTCGGCGTTGCCGGCCGCGACCGCGTCGTCGACGGTGACGGTGAAGAACCCCAGCCCCTGGGTGCACAGCTCGCGTTCGGTCCCCGGGAACCCCTCGGCCCAGACCTGTGGTGCGACGTCGGCGCGGCTCAGGTCGGGTCCCGCCGCGAGGCGTCGGTCGGTCTCGGCCGTCAGCTGCTCGAAGCGGTCCCGGCCGGCGGGCGTGAGCGCGATCCCGCGGTCCTCGACCTCTCCGAACCGCACCCGCAGCGCGCCCTGGGTCAGGCTGCCGTCGGGATGGCGGAACGTGCGCGGCTCGGACAGCGCTCGGAACGACGTCTGCCGCAGGAGCACGTCGGGCCCGTCCCAGCGGGGCGGTCCCTGGATCTCGTCGATCATCTCGACGCCGCGTGCCTGCATCGAGGCGTAGAGGTCGTCGATGTCGAGGACGCGGGGTGTCAGGTGGTTGATGTGCGTCGTCGTGACACCGCCGATGTCGGCGGCCACGGCCGAGACCCGTTCGAGCTCGGAGTACCAGGCCCGGTCGACGGGTTCCGGGGACAACGCGAACGAGGCCGTCGCGAGGTCCAGGTACCGCTCGGCGTCGGCCGCCGACAGCTCGCCGTGGGCGATCGCGCGGTCGGCCAGCGTCAGCAGCTCGGGCGGGAACAGCTCCCGGGCCTCGAGGAAGCTCGTCAACCGGTGCTCGAGGTCGGCGTCGAAGAAGCGACGGTCCTCCGGCACCAGCACCGATGTGAAGACCCGGAACGGGTTCACCGCGAGCTCCGCCCGGTCGAGGGGGCGGAAGGCCGTGGAGACGACGGGGATCGGGGCCGGCGCCGCGTCGCGGAGGTCGTAGAACCCGCACGGGAACATGCCGAGGGCGCCGAAGACGCGCGAGACCTGCTCGAGCTCGCGCGGTGAGCCCACCCGGATGGCTCCGTGCCGCTCCGCGGTGACCCGTTCCATGGTGCCGAGCGTCGCGGCGTCCGGGCCGAGCCGGGACATGACCCGCTCGTTCACCTCCTGCGACACCTCGACGAGGGTGTTGTACGCCGGCACCTCGCTGCCGTAGAGGGCCGAGAGGCGCGCCGCGAAGCGGGCGCGCAGCTCGGTGCTGCTGACGGTCGTGCCTTTCGTGCTCATGCTGCTCATGCTGCTCGCCTTCCGCCGGGACCGAGCCGGCCGTGCCGGCCTCTCAGCTGCATGGCGGCCCGGACCCGCTCCTGCGCGATGTCCTGGGCCGCAGCGTGCGTGGTCAGCTTCCGGTTGCGGGCCTCGGTGACGACCGTGACGGTGTTCTCCCGCATCTTCGCCGAGACCATCGGGAAGACCGCGTCCGGGTCGACGGTGAACGGCGAGTACCTCGCGTCCATCGAGTGCGCCGCAGCGACGATGCCCCCGGCGTTGGCGATGAAGTCCGGCACGACGGTCACCCCCCTTCCGTGCAGCACGTCGAGGGCGGCCCCAGTGGTCGGCATGTTGGCCCCTTCGACGACCAGACGTGCGGACGTCGAGGAGGCGAGGTCCTCGTCGATGACGTCCTCGCGGGCGGCAGGGATGAGGATCTGTGCCTCCGAGGTGAGCGCTGCCGCGGGGGCGACGGACCCGCCGTACTCGACGACGCAGCCGTCCCCGACGTGCTGACGCAGCTCGACGAGCTTGGGGATGTCGATGCCGTCGGCGTCGAGGATCGCCCCTTCGGCGGTGGACACGGCCACGACGACGGCGCCCAGCTCGACGAGCCGTTCGGCCGCAGCCTGACCCACGGCCCCGAACCCCTGGATCGCGACGGTCGCTCCTGCGATGGGCAGCGAGATCGCTGCCGCCGCAGCGTCCGTCGCCTCGGCGACCCCGTAGCCGGTGACGCCGAGCTCGTCGTAGGGCAGGCCGCCCAAGGCGCGCGGGAGGCCGACCGCAGCGCCACGGTCGCCGAGCTCGTCGACGATGATCGCGGCGTCCTTCTCGGTCAGGCCCATGTCCAGGCCGAAGACGTACTCCGTCGGCACCTCGTTCGACAGGGCTCGCGCGAACGCCCTGAGGACCTCCTCCTTGTTCGGCGCGGTCGGGTCACCGAGGATGCCGGCCTTGGCTCCCCCGTGGAAGAGGTCGACCCCGGCCCACTTCCAGGTCATCGTCCGGGCCAGCCTTGCCACCTCGAACACGCTGAGGTGCGGGCTCATCCGGGTCCCACCCTTGCCGACGCCTCGCGCGGTGTTGTCGATGACGAGCACTCCACGCATCCCCGACCTGCGGTCGGAGACGCAGACGACCTTCTCGGGCCCCCACTCGTCCATGAGCTGGAGGGTGTCGAGCTGCATACCGTCCTCCTTCGTCCGTTCCGCATGAAGCCTGCCGTGCACGCCGGCACCTTCGGAAGGGTCTGGAGACCGCCACGCTCTGACGTCGCGGTAAGCATTGCTAGTGCTCGTGGCCCTGGCTTCTCGGGTGCCTCTCCCGCCCGAAGGGCTATCGTCTCCAGCGATGGACGCCGATGTCCGCCGAGCCGGTCGTCGATCCGTCACCCCGGCAGCCTCGTTCATCAAGCGACGGGACAAGGACTCGTAATGCTCAACCCGGTGCACCTGGGGACCCTCACGACGGTGGTGCGGTGCGGGTCGTTCGCCGATGCGGCGCGCCAGCTCGGATACACGCCCTCGGCGGTGTCCCAGCAGATCTCGACGCTGGAGCGCCATCTCAAGGTTTCGCTGTTCGAGCGGGACGCACGCAGCATCCGGCCCACGCCCGTGGCCCAGTTCATCGTCGCGAGGTGCGGCGCCGCGCTGGGGTCGCTCCGCTCGCTCGAGGACGACATCCACCTGCTGCTCGGGGGTGTCATCGGACGCCTCCGGCTCGGCAGCTTCCCGTCCGCAGGTGAGCACCTCCTCCCGGCCGCGCTCTCCGCGTTCCGACGCGGCAACGACCGCGTCCAGGTCGAGCTCGACGAGGGCGAACCCGACGAGCTGATGCCGCTGCTGCTGGCACGAGAGCTCGACGTCGCGCTCGTCTACCGGTACGCACTGGTCCCTCGGCGGTGGCCACGTGGCGTGAGGATCCGCCGCCTCCTCACCGAGGACCTGCTCCTGGTCCTGCCACCCGGCCATCCGCAGGCCGGCACGGACGTCGTCGACGTCGCCGGCCTCGCCGAGGAGACCTGGGTCTCGACGCGTAACGGCACGGCCGCCGCCACGATGCTGCGTCAGCTCTGCCGCGGCCACGGGTTCGAGCCGGCCGTCTCGTACCGGAGCAACGACTACGGCGTCATCCAGGGGCTCGTGCGGGCGGGCCTGGGCATCGCGCTCGTCCCGGCGCTGGGGCATCACCCGCACGAGCAGCTGGCCGTGGCCCGGGTGAGCGCCGCCTCGACGCACCGGGACGTCCTCCTGGCGGTGTCGCCGGCGGCGCCGGCCCCTCTCGTCGACTCCATGGTGGGGGCACTGGGGCAGGCGAGCCGGGACCTCGCCGCGTCGGCCCTGGGCGTCATGTGCCGTTGAGGCCTTCCGGTGAGGCGAGGTGGACGCCGCGGATCACGCGCCGAACCCACCGGCGTCGCCGGGAGCAGGTGATGTCGCTGACGGCCAGGTCGAGGTCGTCCCGCGGGACCCGCCGCATCGTGGGCCCGACGGCCCCCGCCACCTGGCTCACCCGGTGACCCTCGAGTGGATCGGCGTCCGTCGGACGTCGGGTTCCGAGTGGTACGGGACGCTGGTGACCACGACCCCCGGAACGGTGAGCAGGCGGAGCTTGAGGCGCAGGGCGCTTTGGTTGTGCAGCAGACCCTCCCACCAGCGGTCCACGACGTACTCCGGTATGAAGACGACGACGAGGTCTCGGGGGTTGTCCGACCGCAGCCGCAGAATGTGGTCGACGATGGGCGTGGTGATGTCGCGGAAGGGCGACTCGAGCAGGGTGAGCTCGACCGGCAGCTCGGCGTCGGCCCATTCGCGTTCGATCGCCTGGGACTCTTCCGGGTCGATGCACACGGTGACTGCGCTCAAGGTCGAGGGTCGCGTCGCCCGGGCGTAGGCGACCGCTCGGAGTGCCGGCTCGTTGAAGTGCGACACGAGCACGAGGGCGTGCACCCTGCTGGGCAGCAACCGTGCGTCGCGTCGGGGCGCGAGCTCGCCGGCGACGCGGGTGTAGTGGCGGTTGACGCCTCGCATGAGCAGGCACAGCAGGGGGACGGTGATGACGACGAGATACGCCCCACCGCTGAACTTGGTGACGAGCACGATGACGAGCACGAGCCCGGTGCACGTGGCCCCGAACGCGTTCAGGGCGCGGGACGTGTTGATGCGGCGTCGTACCCCGGGCGCGACGACCCGCTCCAGCTCGCGGTTCCAGTGACGCACCATGCCGATCTGGCTGAGGGTGAAGGAGGTGAAGACTCCGAGGATGTAGAGGTGCAGCAGCTGGTCGACGTCGGCGCGATACGCCACGATGAGCAGCCCGGCCACGAGGGCAAGGGCAACGATGCCGTTGCTGTAGGCGAGCCGGTCGCCCCGGGTGCGAAGCTGGGTCGGCATGAGCCGGTGCCGGGCCAGCAGCGAGGTGAGCATCGGGAAGCCGTTGTACGCGGTGTTCGCGGCGAGGAGGAGCACCAAGGCGGTGGCGGCCTGGACGACGTAGAACATGAGGCTGCCCCGGCCGAACACCGCTGCCGCCAGCTGGGCGATCACGGTCTGCTGGGGGTCGGTCTGGCAGTTCCCGTGGAAGCCGACCAGGTCGCACGCGTCTTCGGCGACGTGGACGCGGGCGACGATCGACAGCACGGTGATGCCGGTGAACATGGTGACCGCCAGGACACCCATGACCAGCAGGGTCCGGGCGGCGTTGCGCGACTTGGGTGGGCGGAAGGCCGGCACTCCGTTGCTGATCGCCTCCACGCCCGTCAAGGCCGTGCACCCGGACGAGAACGCCTTGAGGGCGAGGAACAGCAGCGCCAGTCCGGTCAGACCCGACTGCGCGGGATGCACGGTGTAGCCAGCGCTCTCCGCAACCGGGGTACTGCCGAGCAGCGCGCGGGTCAGCCCGACCCCGACGACGGACAGGATCGAGGCGACGAACACGTACGTCGGTACGGCGAAGGCCCGTCCGGACTCGCGGGTTCCGCGCAGGTTCATGATCGTCAGCGCGGCGATGACCCCGACGGCGATGGTCACCCGCTGACCGTGCAGGGCGGGAATGGCGGAGATGATGTTGTCGATGCCGGCGGCCACCGAGACCGCCACCGTCATGACGTAGTCGACCATGAGCGAGGCGGCCACGACCATGGCGGGGCCGCTGCCGAGGTTGTCGCGCACCACCTCGTAGGATCCGCCGCCGTTGGGGTAGGCGCGGACGACCTGTCGATAGGACACGACGACCACGGTGAGGAGCACGACCACGGCTGCCCCTATCCACGGAGTGAAGGAGAGGTAGGCGAGCCCACCGAGTGTCAGGACCTTGAGGATCGCCTCGGTGGCGTACGCGACGGACGACAGGGGGTCGGAGGCGAAGACCGGCAGCGCGATCCGCTTCTGAAGGAGGGTCCCTTCGAGATGGTCGTTGCGCATCGGTCGCCCGACGAGGATCCGCTTGGCGGTGTTCAGCTGTCTCAGCACGTGCCCGACGGTAGGAGCGCTCGCGCATAGGTTGTGCAAGGGAATGCGGCCTGCGTGCATGGAGTGCGCAAGGATGTCGGCGTGGCGCAGAACGTGTCGGCCGATGTCGACGGGTCGCTGAGTGCGCTCCCGGACACCGCGGCCGTGGGCGCCCTGCCCCGCACCCGTCGCCTGAGCGGCATCGCGCTCGCGGTCCTGCTGCCGGTCGCGCTCACCACGACGCTCGTGCGGGCCGGTGATGTCGTCGGTGTCGCCGGCGACGCGCTGGCTCTGCTCATTGCCGTCATCGTGACGGCTCTCGTGGGCGGGCAGTGGTCGGCGGTGCTCTGCGCGCTGCTCGGGTCCAGCCTGCTGAACTACTGGTTCATCCCGCCCGTACGCACCTTCCAGATCGGTGAAGCGCGCAACATCTGGACCGTGGTGGGGTTTCTCGTCGTCGGGCTGCTGGTCAGCGGCGTGGTGCATCGCGCCGCCTCGACCGCGTCTGCGGCGGCCCGGGCGGCCGCAGAGGCGCGGACCCTCTCGGACGTCGCGCGGGCCACCCTTCGAGGCGAGGACGCGTTGCCGACCCTCTTGGAGCACATGCGTCGCGCCTTCGGGATGACCTCTGCCAGCGTGCTGCGCAGACACGCAGATGCGGTGTCCGACACGGGCTCGGACTTGATGCCCGGCTGGGCCGTCGTCGTGGCACGAGGTCCCGACGCACCGCAGTCCCCCGCCGAGGCCGACATCCAGATGCCGGCGGGCCAGGGTCTGGTGCTGACCCTGTCAGGACGGTCGCTGGGTGCTTCCGACCGCGCGATCCTCGAGGCGTTCGCAGCGCAGGTGCAGGCGCTGCTGGAGCGTGACGACCTGGCCCGCAGCGCAGCCCAGGCCGCCAGGCTCGAGGCGTCGGAGAAGCTTCGCGACGCCTTGCTGGCCGCGCTCGGTCACGACCTTCGGACCCCGCTGGCCGCGGCCACGGCCGCCGTCACCAGTCTGCGCAGCAGCGACGTCACGTGGACCGAGCCGGAACGGGAAGAGCTTCTCGCGACCGCCGAAGAGTCCTTGGCCCGCCTCGGGTCCCTCGTCTCGGACCTGCTCGACCTGTCGCGTCTGCGCGCGGGGGTGTTGAACGTGTCACGGCAGACGCTCTGGCTCGACGAGCTGCTGGCGCCGGCCCTCGATGAGCTCGGCACGAACGCCTCGGACGTCGTCGTCGACCTCCCGGACGCCCTTCCTCCGGTCGTCGCAGACGCCGGCCTGTTGATGCGGGTGCTGGTCAACGTTCTCGGGAACGCCTTGCACCACGGCAGCAGCGAGGCCGCACCGCCGGTCGTGACCGGCCGGGTCGCCGACCACGGCGTCGACCGCGACGGCGAGCGCAATCGTGACCGCGTGGAGCTGCTCGTCATCGACCACGGCCCGGGCGTGGAAGCGCAGGAGCAGGAGCGGATGTTCCGACCGTTCCAACGACTTGGGGACACCGACAACACGACCGGTCTGGGCATCGGTCTGGCTCTGTCCCGAGGCCTCATCGAGGCGATGGCCGGCACGATCACCCCGCAGCCGACACCGGGCGGGGGCCTCACGATGGTCCTTTCCCTGCCCCGCGCCGACCACGCCGACGGTGCTGACGGTGCTGACGGTGCTGACGGCGCTGACGGCACTGACGGCACTGACGGAACCGCCCCGCCGGACGAGGGCCGACCATGACGCGGATTCTCGTCGTCGACGACGACGCGCAGCTGGCCCGCGCGTTGCGGATCAACCTGCGAGCGCGAGACCACGAGGTGCACGTGGCCACCGGGGGCGCGGTTGCGCTGCAGATGGCGGCGACGGTGGACCCTGACCTCGTCGTGCTCGACCTCGGGCTGCCGGACCTGGACGGCATCGAGGTGATCCATGGTCTGCGGGGCTGGAGCGACGTCCCGATCATCGTCCTGTCGGGTCGCGGCAGCGGCCCCGACAAGGTGTCGGCCCTGGACGCCGGAGCCGACGACTACGTCACCAAGCCGTTCGGCATGGACGAGCTGCTCGCGCGCATCCGGGCTGTCGTCCGTCGGGTCGGACCGGCCGACGGGGCCGACCCACCCTGCGTCGAGTTCGCCGACATCACGGTCGACCTGGCCGACAAGCTCGTGACCCGGCACCGAGCCGACGGCACCGTGCAGGACGTGCACCTGACTCCGACGGAGTGGAACCTGCTCGAAGCACTGGTCCGCGCCCCGGGCAAGCTCATGTCACAACGTCTCCTGCTGACCCAGGTCTGGGGGCCGGCCTACGCGACGCAGTCGGCCAACTTGCGCCTCTACATGACCCAGCTACGACGCAAGCTCGAACCCGAGCCATCGCGCCCCCGGCACCTGCTGACCGAACCCGGGATGGGTTACCGCTTCCGCCCCTAGGCCTCGTGGCCCAGTCAGAGCGGCCCGGGACGAGGAGGGAAGACTGGCCGACGGCGGGTGACAGGATGCAGGTATGCGTGACCTGCCGACGCGGGCCCTGGTTCGCGGCGCACGGTTGTCCTTGGTCCCGACGGCCTACGTCGGCCGCCGGGCCCTGGGGCTGGCCCGGCGTGTGGGGGGTCTGCCGGCCGAGGTGATCGCCGCCGAGGTGCAGGCCCGAACCGCCGAGCAGCTGTTCGCGGTCCTCGGCGAGCTCAAGGGCGGCGCGATGAAGGGCGCGCAGTGGATGTCGGCGATGGAGGCCGCGTTGCCCGACCGGCTGGCCGGCGCCTACGGCGAGGCGCTGACCCGCCTGCAGGAGGCCGCCCCGGCGATGCCGACCAGCATGGTTCACGACGTGCTCACCGAGTCGTTCGGCAGGGGCTGGCGCCGGCGGTTCGTCGAGTTCGAGGACGAGCCGGCTGCTGCCGCGAGCATCGGACAGGTGCACCGCGCCGTCTGGGCTGACGGACGCCCGGTTGCGGTCAAGGTGCAGTACCCACGCGCCGGGCAGGCCCTAGCGGCTGACCTGCGGCAGCTGGACCGCCTCGGCCCGGTGTTGCGCGCCGTCGCGCCGGGCCTGGATGCCCGGGGGCTGTTCGCCGAGCTTCGTGCTCGGGTGATGGCGGAAGTCGACTACCGGCAGGAGGCTGCGGCGCAGAGCGAGTTCGCGCGGGTCCTGCGTGACGACCCGGACTTCTGCGTCCCCCAAGTGGTCGAGGTGGCCGACGGGGTGCTGGTCTCGGAGTGGGTCGACGGCACGCCGGTGGCGCAGATCGCCCGCCGCGGCTCCGAGCAGCAGCGCGACCGCGTCGGGCTGCTCCTGGCTCGGATGATGCTCTCGAGCCCCCCACGCGTGGGGCGGCTGCACGGCGACCCGCATCCCGGCAACTTCCGGCTCCTCGACGACGGCCGGCTCGCCGTGGTCGACTTCGGCTCGAGCCTGCCGATGCCTGACGGTTGGTCACCGCGTCTGGTTGCGCTCGTGCGTGCGGGACGGGACCGTGACGAGGCGGAGCTGTTCGACGTCGCAACGCGCACCGGGTTGGTCCGCAGCGCGGAGGTCACGCCGGAGGCCCTGCTCGAGCTGGTCGATCCACTGCTCGAGCCCTTGCGGCACAAGGCGTTCCGCTTCGACCGCCCATGGCTGCGGGGCCAGACGGCCCGGATGTCCGACCCCAGCTCGACCGCCTCCCGCGCACAGCGCAAGCTGCACGTCCCGGTACGGAACCTGCTCGTGCAGCGCGTCATGGCCGGAACCACCGGGGTCCTGTGCCTGCTCGGCGCACGGATACCACTGCGCGACGAGGCGGCCAGGTGGCTGCCTGGACTCGGTGGGCCATCCGCGGCAGAGGCTCCGGGGAGCGGCGCCACCTAGCCGTGGCCGTCTGACAGCGCCGTCACCTGAGCGCTCGTCGCCTGCCCGCCGGCGCGACGAGGCGCGTTCGATCCGGGACTTTGCGCAGGGGCGTTGTCACCGAGCACCAACGGGCAGGCACCGACCTCCGGGCGTCTGAACGCGAAGATGGTGGCGAGCTTCAGCGCGGTCGGATAGACGTCGTTGGTGGACTGGCTCTGGTTGACGTCCTCGTTGGGGTGCACGAGCTGGTAGCTGCCCTTGACGTGGCCGAGATGCTCCAGGGCCAGGTTGGCGATCACCTCGTTGGCGTTCATGTTGGTGGAGGTGCCGGCCCCGCCTTGGATCATGTCCACGACGAACGGGTCGGCGTACCGGCCCGCTCCCAGCTGTTCGCATGCGTGGACGATCGCGTCGGCTTTCGTCGCCTCCAGCGTGCCGAGGTCGCGGTTGGCCTGCGCCGCTGCTTGCTTGACGCAGGCCAGCGCGCGGACGAGGTCGGGGTAGTCCCCGACAACCGTTCCGGTGACGGGGAAGTTCTCCACGGCGCGCAGGGTGTGCACGCCCCAGTAGGCGTCCTGGGGCACCTCCCGGCTGCCGAGGAGGTCGTGTTCGGTGCGGGTGCCGACGCTTGGGCCGGCCGGCTGGTCAGGGGCAGCAGCCGCCTCGTGCCGTGGTGGGGCGCTGTTCTGCGTGTGTGCCGGTGCCGGTGTCATGGCGGTTCCTTCGCTGGTCTGTCTGGGTGGCGTGGCCGTGGAGCGGGGACGGTCGCGGGCATCTTCGCGGCCCGGCCGTCGTCAGCCGATGTGCTGCTGGGGCCGAGCGAGCGTCGGGCGGTGCATGCTCACGCGGCCGGGTCACGACCCCAGGCCCGCATGCCGTTGCCGCAGCGGCGGAGAACCGCGGCGGCTAGCACCAGGGCCGGATCGACCAGTGGCGCCGGGCAGCCGGTGCCATCGAGCGCCAGGGGGACTTCGGTGCATCCGGCGAGGAGTGCCTGCGCGCCTCTGTCTACGAGAGTGTCGGCGGCGCGTTCGAACGACGCCGCAGCCTCGGCCGGCCGGGCCCCGGCCTTGATGTCGCGGATGGCGCCCATGACCTCGTGGTCCTGGACCTGAGGGTCCGGGACGATCGTGGTGATCCCGGCCTGGCGCAGAGCGTGCTGGTAGAGCCCGGCCGTGATGGTCCCCGTCGTCGCGAGCAGGCCCACGGCGCTGACGCGCGGGTGGGCACGGCGCAGGTGGTCGGCGACCTCGTCGACCATGTGGACCAGGGGCAGCCCCGCCGCCGCGGCGGCCGCGGGCGCGAAGGCGTGAGCGGTGTTACAGGGGACTGCCAGCAGCGTCGCGCCGCTGGCGGCGAGTGCGCGGGCGCCCGCGATGAGGGCTTCGGTTGGGTCTGGGCCGCGGCCCAGCAGCGCCTCCGTCCGGTCCGGGACGGTGGGGTCGGCCCAGATGACGACGCGGGGGTGGTCCTGGTCCCGGTTCGCGACGGTCATCTGCACCAGCTTCGTGTAGAAGTCGGCGGTGGCGGCCGGCCCCATGCCACCCAGGATGCCGATGACCTCAGTCATGGCCCTGCTGCTGGTCGGGCTGGAGCGGGGTAGGTGTCCCTGCCACTGCGGCCGGCTCTCGACCCGCGGCCGCGTCCTCCGGCTGGAGTTCCGCGGCGGTGGGACGTGCGGGGCGCCGCTTCTCCGAGCTGTCGATGACACAGGCGGCCAGCGTGTTGCCGATGACGTTGACGGCAGTACGAGCCATGTCGACCAGGAAGTCCACACCCAGCAGGATGGCGATGCCTTCGGCGGGGATGCCGATGGTTCCGGCCGCGCCGATCAGCACGACGATGGAGGCCGAGGCGACCCCGGCCATGCCCTTGGACATGATGACGAGGATGGCGACCATCACCAGCAGGTGCGGGATCGAGGTGCCCGTGCCGTAGGCGTTGGCGAGGAAGACCAGGGCGATCGCCTGGTAGAGCACGGATCCGTCGGTGTTGAAGGAGTAGCCCAGCGGCACGACGAACGAGGAGGTCTCCCGGCCGACGCCGAGGGACTCGAGGCGGCCGAGCAACGGTGCGAGCACGGCCTCGCTGCTGCGGGTGACGAAGGCGAGACCGACGAGATCGGCGATGGTGCGTAGCATCGTCAGGTAGGGGATCCGGTAGATGCGGGCGATGATCGGGAAGACGACCCCGAGGACGAGGACCAGGCCGAGGTAGACGACGCCGACGAACGCGAAGAGGCTGCCGAGGTTGCCGACGCCGTACTTGGCCACGTCGTAGGCGATGAAGCCGAGCACCCCCAGGGGCGCGAACCGGATGACGTAGCCGACGACGCGGAACATCGCCGTGGCGACGGCGTCCAACACGGTCACCAAGGGCTTGGCCGGCTCACCGACGGCGGAGACGGCGATGCCGAGCAGCACCGCGAAGAAGATGACGCCGAGCAGGTTCCCGTCGACCATCGCGCCGAGCAGGTTGGCCGGCACGATGTGCAGGATCAGCTCGTGGAAGTCCACCCCGTGCGCGAGCCCGGCGACCGAGCCGGGGTCGGCTCCCCTGATCGTGGCGCCCAGGCCGAGGTCGAAGCCCTTGGCCAGGAAGACCGCCAGGAACAAGATGACCGTGGTGACGACCTCGAAGTAGAGGATCGCCTTGCCGGCCATCCGCCCGATCTTCTTGGCCGACTCCATGCGAGCGATACCGAGCACGATGAGCGGGAAGACCAACGGGACGACGACCATCTTGACGCCGTTGAGGAACAGGTCGCCGAACAGCTTGAGCTGCTCCCCGACGGCTGGGGCCAGCAGCCCGATGCCGGCCCCGACTGCCACCGCGATCAGCGACAGGACCCCGATCGGGGGCAGCTTGACGCGGCGCTTGGGCCGGTGTGATGGCTCTCTGGCGTCCGTCCTGACGTCGTGCGTGCGTGACGGCGTGTCGGCAGCAGCGACGGTGATGCCCTTCGGCATGATGGCTCCAATATATCGGATACGGTGTGCGTTGCTCAGCGTGCAGGTTCCGGCCATCGGCGTCAAGGGCGTGTACGGTATGCAATATGTTGGATGAGCCTGTAGAGCGTCAGCGCCTGTCCGACGTCGCCTTCGAGCGCATCCGGACGGCGATCATCACGGGCGAGCTGGCCCCGGGTGAGCGCGTTCGCGACGCGGACCTGTCGGCCCGGTTGGGGTTGAGCCGCACCCCCGTTCGCGAGGCCCTCATGCGTCTGGCCAACGCCGGTCTCATCGAGGCGAGGCCGGGAGTGCACACCCGCATCAGCAGGCTGGACCGTGCCGAGGTGGAGGACACCTTGGCCGTCCTGCGGCAGCTCGACGAGCTCGCCGTCTCGACCGCCGTTCCTCGGTTGACCACCGAGCAGCTGGCCGCGATGCGTCAGGCTCAGGACCGTTTCATCCAGGCTGCCCAGAGTGAGGACGTCATGGCCGCGCTGCAGGCCGATGACGAGTTCCATGGCGTCATCCAGGACGCCGCGAACAACCCGGTCCTGCGACGGCTCACGGACCAGACGCACCCCGTGGTGCACCGCATCCTCTACCGCAAGTTCTCCACGCTGCTCGGCGGCCAGAACACCATCGACCACCACGAGCGGCTCCTTGCGCACTGCGCCGCAGGCGAAGCGGAGGAGGCCGCACGCCTGTCCGCGGAGCACTGGCGTCTCCTCGGAGGGATCATCGGCCAGCTCTTCGAAGCCGAGGCGTTCGCCTCCTAGCTCGCGCGCGGACCAAGGGAGAGCCACGAGATGAGACCGCTTCGATACTCGATCAACGTCACGCTCGACGGCTGCTGCCATCACGAGGCAGGACTGCCCCCCGACGAGGAGTCGATGCGCTACTGGACCGCCGAGATGGAACGAGCCGATGCCCTGCTCTTCGGCCGGGTGACCTACGAGATGATGGAGTCCGCGTGGCGGCGGCCGACTACGGGCCCGTGGCCCGACTGGATGGATGAGTCGCAGGTCCCGTTCGCCGAGGCCATCGACACGACGAAGAAGTACGTCGTGTCGAGCACGCTGCGCGAGGTCGACTGGAACGCCGAGCTGGTGCGAGGCGACGTGGGGCAAGCGGTGCAGCGGCTCAAGCAGGAGCCCGGCGAGGGCCTGTTCGTGGGTGGCGTGACGCTGCCCCTGGCGTTGGCGGACCTGGGACTGATCGACGAGTACGTGTTCCTCGTGCAACCGGTCCTTGCCGGACACGGCCCGACGTTGCTCGCCGGTCTGCGCGAACGCATCCGGCTCGAGCTCGTGGATCGCCATGCGTTCCGGTCGGGGACCATCGGCTTGCGATACCGGCCCACGCGAAGAACGGCGTGAGGGGACCTGCCCTGGCGCGTTGGCGGCCAGTGCACGCATCCACCGGGATCAGCGCGGACAGGCAAGGGCGCGCAACCACCGGACGAGCAGGGAGCGGCGGGGCCCTGCGGCGACGAGCTTCACCCGGCGCTACAGGGCGATCCATCCAGGTGTTGACGAACCGTTCGGTCGGGCTCGCCGGCCTGCCGCATCGTCATCCGCAGGCACGTGTGAAGGTCACCGGCCAGGATGCCGCCCAAGAACTGGGCGGCGCGGTCCGGGCAGCTGTGCAGGGTCACCGAGGAGGCCGACCAACGGCTCAGGTCGATGTCTCCTGTCGTCCAGGCTCCGGCCGGCACCCATGCGAACGCCTGTGAGGGGCCCGAGGCCGTCAACGTGAAGTCGGCGGCGCCCTGGCGCATCACCAAGGGGTTCTTGCGAAAGAACCAGTTCATCCCGGACGGGAGACGCAATCCCACGTCGCGCGCCCGCGGCGGCTCTTCCCTCGCAGACATCCTCGTCAACCCTTCGAACGGGATCGCGTCGACCGCGTCCCCGGGCTGCACGCCGAGCGAGTCCGCGCAGCCGAGCGACACGTGTCTGGTGCCGAAGCCCGACGACGCCGTGGTGGTCACCGATGCGCCCGGCGCACCAGGACCGGCGGTCGGGGCGTGCTCGGAACACCCCGCTGCGAGGACCGCCACGGCCAAGCAACAGGCTGTCACCACAGATTCCCGTGCCATGTCACCGGCCTCGATACGCCACGCCCGTCGCGCTTTGCCCTCCATTATCCCTGCAGTGCAGACTCGCCCGTGGGCGCCGCTGTCGGGCAGCTGTCGGTGCTGGCGGCTAGCGTCCTCGACGTGGCCGACGACCTCGAGATCATTGCCTTTGCAGCGGCGGACGAGCTGTGGTCATGGTTGGCGCAGCACCACGACACTCACCCTGGCGTCTGGGTCCGGCTGCAAAAGACCAACAGCCTGCATCCGTCGATCAGCTTCCACGACCTGTTGGAGGCCGGCATCGCGTACGGATGGAGCGAGAGCACATGCCGCGCCCACGACCGCACCTCGTACGTCCAGAAGTTCACGCCCCGGCGCACGCGAGGAACGACGTCCCAACGCAACCTCACCATCGCCGACCGCCTCGAGGCGGAAGGCCGGATGACACCACCGGGGCGCAAGGCGCTCGACCGCTCGTCCGACGCGTCCGCGTCTCGCCGTGTCCGTGCTGCCGGCCGTCGAGAAAACCCCTTGCGCGTCGGCAGCACAGGATGTCGGGTGTGACAGAACACCCGACTCGAGAGGGACGTGACGCGAATGGCGCTGGCCACCCCGACGCTGCACACCGCTCGACTCCGACTGCGTCCCTTCGACGACACGGATGCCGACGACATCTTCGCCCTGCAGAGCAATGCCCACGTGTTGCGCTACTGGGACTCTGCGCCGTGGAGCGAACGCGAGCGCGCGGAGCGGTTCATCGCGCGTTGCCGACAGATGGCAGAGGAGGGCACCGGCACGCGGCTGGCCGTGGATCGCGTCGCCGACGGGGCGTTCATCGGCTGGTGCACGCTGGACCGGTGGAACCCGGACTACCGGAGCGCGTCGCTGGGCTACTGCTTCGATGCTCCAGCGTGGGGCCACGGCTACGCGACGGAGGCCGCCGGTGTGGTGCTGCGGTGGGCGTTCGAGACGCTGGACCTGAACCGCGTCCAGGCCGAGACCGACACTCGCAATGTGGCGTCTGCCCGGGTGCTCGAGAAGCTCGGGTTCGTGCGTGAGGGGACGCTGCGGGAAGACTGCGTCGTCAACGGCGACGTCTCGGACTCATGGGTCTTCGGGCTGATCAGACGCGAGTGGCAGCCAGCCACGTGTGCGGCACCGCGCACCGTCAGCCGGAGGTGACGCCGAGCGTGCTCTCCCGGGCGATCAGCGTGTGGCCGGCGTGGACGTCCTCGCCCGGCACCGGTGTGCGCGCCTCGATGCGGTGGAGCAGCCGATCGACGGCTTCGGCCGCGATGCGCGCCTTGTCGGGCGCGATGGTGCTGATGGTGGGCGTGGAGTAACGGCCGTCCTCGATGTCGTCGTAGCCGATGATCGCGACGTCCTCGGGCACGCGCAGGCCACGCTGGAGCACCGTTCGCACGGCGCCGAGGGCAACGAGGTCGCTGTAGGCGAAGACGGCCGTCGGTCGGTCCTCGCGCTCGAGCAGCGCGGCCATCGCGGTCGCACCGTCGGACCTGTTGAACCGCGGCGTGGAGATGACGAGGGTGTGGTCCACCGGCAGCCCGGCCTCCTCGTGGGCCAGGCGGTAGCCGCGCGTGCGCCGTTGAGCGGCCTCTCCGGTGCGGTAGGGCTGGTCGCCGATGGCGGCGATGCGCCGATGCCCGAGGTCGATGAGGTGCGCGACGGCGTCCCGCGACGCCGCGACGTCGTCGATGCCGACGTGGTCGAAGTGGCCGTCCGACTCACGCTCGCCGAGCACGATGAGGGGCAGGTCCGGATCCCGGACCGCGAGCTCAGCCTGGGACAGACCCAGCGGGCTGAAGATCATGCCGTCGTAGGCGAACCCCCGAGCGCGGCGCTTGATGAGCTCGGCCTCGTGCTCCGGGTCGCCGTCCGTCTGGTCGATGAGCACGTTGAAGCCGCGCTCTCGTGCGCGGGGGATGATCGCCTGCAGCAGCTCGGAGAAGTAGGGCGTGTCCAGGTAGGGGACGACGACGGCGATCTGGCCGGACCGGCCGTTGGCCAGGTTCCTGGCAAGCAGGTTCGGCCGGTAGTCGAGCGCCCTGATGGCCTCCTCCACCTTGGCCCGCGTCGCCGGTGTCACCTGGGCGTACCCGCCCACCACGTTGGACACGGTCCGCGGCGACACGCCGGCGAGCAGGGCAACGTCACGCAGGGTCGCGTCCGGCACGGGGTGCTCCTGTCTCGGGAAGAGGCACGTCGATGCGCCCGGGCTGGGCGGCGAGACCAATCTGACCACACCTATTGCCACGCTGCAAAGCTCCCGGCATACTCCTTTTGCAGCGCCGCAAAATGGTGCACACGGCCGACGGTCCACTGGCCCGGACCCTGCCCTACGCCCACCCGACGAACCGTGGGTGCGCGTCCGACCGGACGCAGCACCCTCTTTCTTCGGGTAGGCATGTTAACGCTCACACACGTGGGTGCTGATTTCCCAAGATGGAGAACCCGATGAAGCACCGTCGCTTCACCCCGCTCACCCGCGCCGGGAGCATCGTTGCCGGCGCCCTGACCGTCGCCACCCTCCTTGCCAGCTGCGCCGGTGGCTCGTCCGCCGCCGACGGCGGCACGGGCCAGGGCGGGAGCGCCGCGGGCCCTGTGCACATCAAGGTGTGGGCCTGGTACCCCGAGTTCAAGGGCGTCGTCGACGCCTTCAACGCCTCGCACAAGGACATCCAGGTCGACTGGAGCAACGTGGGCACCGGGCCCGACCAGTACGCCAAGCTCAAGACCGCCTTCAAGGCCGGCAGCGGCGCCCCCGACGTCGCCATGGTGGAGTTCCAGGAGATCCCGAGCTTCGTCATCCTCGACAAGCTCGTCGACATGGGCCAGTACGGCGCCAACGACGACAAGTCGCTCTATGCCGACTGGGCGTGGAAGCAGTCGACCGACGGCAACAAGGTCTACGCCATCCCCGTCGACGGTGGCCCGATGGCCCTCATGTACCGCAAGGACCTCTTCGACAAGTACAAGATCGCCGTCCCGAAGACGTGGGACGACTACGCGGCCGCAGCCGAGAAGATCAAGGCCGCCGACCCGAAGGCGTACATCGCCAGCTTCGGCAAGGACGGTGGCTGGCTCAACGGGCTCATGTGGCAGGCCGGCTGCAAGCCGTACAGCTACTCCCAGGCACAGGCCAAGGACGCGGTCGGCATCCGCCTGACGTCACCCGAGTGCAAGAAGGTCGTCGACTTCTACGGCAACCTCGTCGACAAGGGGCTCATGGCCAAGGACCCGTTCTTCACCGCCGACGCCACCGCGGCGCTGGACAACGGCAAGTACTGGACCTGGGCGGCCGCGGGCTGGACCCCCGGCTACCTCGCCGGGTCGCTGAAGAAGACCTCCGGCAAGTGGGCCGTCGCCCCGATGCCGCAGTGGACCGAAGGCGCCAACGACCAGGGAGACTGGGGCGGCTCCACCTTCACGGTCACCACCCAGAGCCAGCACCCGAAGGAGGCCACGATCGTCGCCCGCGAGCTGTTCGGGTCCTCCAAGGCCGCGTGGGACATCGGCCTCAACAAGGCCTTCCTCTATCCGCTGGTCAAGGACGTCGCCGCCAACACGTCGTTCACCGACAAGGCGTACGACTTCTTCGGCGGCCAGAAGGTGAACCAGATCTTCGTCCCGGTCTCCAACAGCCTCGGCGAGTTCCAGTACACCCCGTTCCAGGACTACGTGTTCGCGACGATGAACGACCTGAGCGCCGAGGCCCTGGACGGCAAGCGCCCGTGGAGCACGGTCCTCGACGACACCCAGAAGAAGGTCGTCGCCTACGCCCAGCAGCAGGGCTTCAAGGTCAGCGAGTAGCCCGTCCCACTCGCCGCCGGGTCGGCAGGTGGTCCACCTCCGCCACCTGCCGACCCGGCCCCCACCGGACCCGGAGGTCCCCATGAGCCAGCTCCTTCCGGCCGACCGCCCCGTCACCGCTTCTCCGGCGACCGTCGTCCCACCGACGACGCGGGCCGCCCGCCAAGGCCTTTCCCACCAGGCGCGTCAGGCGGTCGCCGGCGCACTGTTCGTCCTACCGTTCCTCCTCATCGTCCTGCTCTTCCTCGCCCTCCCCCTCGGCTACGCGTTCTGGCTGAGCCTCCACAGCGAGAGCCTCGTCCTCGGCCCCCACTTCAGCGGGCTGGAGCAGTACAAGCAGGCGTTCACGGACCCGCAGTTCCTCACCGGGCTGCGCCGCGTCATCGTCTTCGGTGTCATCCAGATCCCGATCATGCTCGGGATCGCCCTCGCCGGCGCTCTGGCGCTGGATGCCATCAACAGCCGGGTCGCCAAGGTCTTCCGGCTCGTCGCCTTCATGCCGTATGCCGTCCCGGCCGTGATCGGCGCCCTCATGTGGGGCTTCCTCTACAGCAAGACCTTCGGGCCGTTCGCCGGGATCTCGGGACTCTGGGGGGACGCGCCGGTCAACTTCTTCGGCGGCTCCCTGCTGCTCGTCTCCCTCGGCAACGTCGTCACCTGGGCCTGGACCGGCTACAACATGATCGTCCTCTACTCCGCCCTGCAGGGCGTGCCCCGGGAGATGTACGAGGCCGCGGTCATCGACGGCGCCTCACCGGTGCAGATCGCGCTGCGGGTCAAGGTCCCGGCGATCAAGCCGGCGCTCTCCCTCGCCGCCATCTTCACCGTCATCGGCACGATGCAGTTCTTCAACGAACCGGCGATCCTCGCGCGCTTCGCCCCGGACATCGACGCCGGCTACACGCCGAACCTCTACGCCTACAGCCAGGCGTTCCGGTTCTCCGCCTTCAGCTACTCCGCGGCGATCTCGTTCACCCTCGGGCTGAGCGTCTTCGTCCTGTCGTACCTCTTCGTCTTCGTCTCTCGCAGAAGGGCAGCACGCGCATGACGCTGACCACACGGATCGAGGCCGGCCGGCGAGCGCCGCACACGGCCACGCGCCCGCGGGGCGGCCGCTTCGGCGAACCGAGGACCCGCCTGGCGCACAGCCTCATGACACTGGGGATCGTCTACTTCACGATCCCGCTCATCTGGATCCTCTTCGCCGCCACCAAGAGCCAACCCGACCTGCTCTCCACGCCCGCACTGTGGTTCGGCCACGGGTTCGACCTCGTCGCCAACCTCCGCCAGCTGTTCACCGAGGACGGCGGCGTCTACGGGCGCTGGCTCGTCAACACCGCGCTCTACTCGGGGGCGAGCGCGCTGGGGGCGACGTCCCTGTGCGCCCTGGCCGGCTACGGGCTGGCACGGTTCAGCTTCCCCGGCAAGCGACTGATCGAGTCGGGGCTGCTCGGGATGGTCATGGTCCCGGCCACCGCCCTCGTGCTGCCGACGTACCTCCTGCTGTCGCGGCTCGAGCTGGTGAACACCATCTGGGCCGTCATCCTGCCCTCGCTGCTGAGCCCCTTCGGCACCTACCTCATCCGGGTCTTCGTCGCCGAGAGCGTGCCGCAGGAGCTGCTCGACGCAGCCCGGATCGACCGCGCCGGCGAGTTCCGCATCTTCTGGCAGGTCGTCCTGCCGATGATGCGGCCGGCGATCGTCACCGTCTTCCTCATCACCCTCGTCGCGACGTGGAACAACTACTTCCTGCCGCTCGTGATGCTCAGTGACGCGAAGCTCTACCCGCTGACCGTCGGGCTCACGACCTGGTTCAACACGGCGCAGCAGGAGGCGGGGACCCGCGTGCTCTTCAACCTCGTCACCACCGGCGCGCTCCTTGCCATCATCCCGCTCGTGGTCGCCTTCGTCTTCCTGCAGCGGTTCTGGCGCAGCGGCGTCAGCAGCGGCGCGCTCAAGTAGCCCGCAGTCCCATGCTCGCCGGGTGTCGACTCCACACCCGCACTCCCCACACCTTCCAAGGACTCCGATGACCTCCGCCTCCTTCCGCCTCGACCCGAGCTTCACGATCGCCCCCGTCAACCGACGCACCTTCGGGTCGTTCGTCGAGCACATGGGCCGGTGCGTGTACACCGGCATCTACGAGCCGGACCACCCCACCGCCGATGCCGACGGGTTCCGCGAGGACGTCCTCGCCCTGACGCGCGAGCTGGGCGTCAGCATCGTGCGGTACCCCGGCGGCAACTTCGTCTCGGGCTACCGCTGGGAGGACGGCATCGGTCCCGTGGCCCAGCGACCGGTGCGACGCGACCTCGCCTGGCACGGCCTCGAGACCAACGAGGTCGGCATCGACGAGTTCGCCCGCTGGGCGGACAAGGCCGGCGTCGAGATCATGTACGCCCTCAACCTCGGCACCCGCGGCGTCCAGGAGGCCCTCGACGTGCACGAGTACCTCAACCAGCCCGAGGGCACCCACTTCGCGGAGCTGCGCCGTAGCAACGGCGCCAAGGAACCGCACGGCATCCGGATGTTCTGCCTCGGCAACGAGATGGACGGCCCGTGGCAGACCGGCCACAAGACCGCGCACGAGTACGGCCGCCTCGCCGCGGAGGTCGCCCGTGCCCTGCGCTCGGCCGAGGCCGGCCTCGAGCTCGTGGCCTGCGGCAGCTCCAGCTCCGGCATGCCGACGTTCGGCTCGTGGGAGGCCACGGTGCTCGAGCTGGCCTACGACCAGGTGGACGCGATCTCGGCGCACGCCTACTACGAGGAGCACGACGGCGACCTCGGCAGCTTCCTCGCGTCCGCCGTCGACATGGACCACTTCGTCGACAGCGTCGTCGCCACCGCCGACAGCGTCGGAGCCCGGCTCAAGAGCCGCAAGCGCATCAACATCTCGTTCGACGAGTGGAACGTGTGGTACCTCAGCCGGTTCGAGAACGCCGAGAAGCCGACCTCGTGGGAGGTGGCGCAGCCCGTCATCGAGGACCACTACAACGCCGCGGATGCCGTCGTCGTCGGCAACCTGCTGATCTCGCTGCTGCGCCACAGCGACCGCGTCACCGCGGCCTGCCAGGCCCAGCTCGTCAACGTCATCGCCCCGATCATGACCGAACCCGGGGGCCGGGCCTGGCGCCAGACGATCTTCCACCCGTTCGCGCTCACCTCCCGGCTCGCGCAGGGCACGGTGCTGCGCGTCGAGCCCCAGGGCCCCACGTACGAGACCCAGCGCTTCGGCGCGGTGCCCGTCCTCGACGCGGTGGCGACCCATGACACGCAGACCGGGGAGGTCACGATCTTCGCGGTGAACCGCGACGTCAACGGGTCGCTGGACCTCACCGTCGCTCTCGCCGGTCTCGGTGCCCTCGAGGTGGTCGAGGCCTGGACCGTCGGCGGGGACGACCCGTACGCCAGGAACACGGCCGACGACCCCGAGCGAGTCCGCCCGGAGGCGTTGACCACGGCCGCCCTCGTCGCCGGCTCGACCCTGACCGCGACCCTGCCCCCGGTGTCCTGGTCCGCCATCCGTCTGGCACCGGCTACGCCCACGTCTCGGGAGGGCTGAGCTGCCTCAGCGTTCACGTAGCAGGCGCGAGGCCCACCGGGGTAGGCCGGGTGACAGTGGCGCGGTCAGAAGGTCGCGATGGGGTTGACCGGGCTGCCGGAGGTACCGGCGAAGCGGACCGGAGCGACGGCGAGCTGGAAGTCCCACTGACCGAGCTCGGCAGCGGTCGTCGCGCAGTCCTCCAGGTCGCAGTTGTCCAGCAGCCACAGACCCATCGCGACGAGGCCCACGGTGTGAACGGGCATCGCCAGGTCGTCGTACCCCGACGGCTGGACGTCCTGAGGGGTGTCGGCACCGATCAGCGCGACCTGCCGGTCGTGCAGCCACGGCAGGCAGGACGCGTGCCAGCCAGGCTGCGTGACGCCGCCCGATGCTCCCGCCTCGTGCCGGAGGCGGCCGTAACCGGTTCGCAGGAGGACCGCATCGCCGGGTCGCACGCGCACACCCTGGCGACGCTCGGCCCTCTCGAGATCGTCCGGAAACACTCCCTCACCCGGTTCCAGCCACGGCACCTCGCGGACCTTCGCGATGTCCAGCAGGACACCCCGCGTGACGATCCCGTTCGCGGCGGCCGTGACGGCGGCCCACGCCGATCCCGTCGCGGCGTCGACCAGCGAGTGCGGTCGTCCGTTGTACATCAGGCCGTCCCAGAAGATGTGGCAGGGCGAGTCGAGGTGGGTGATCGTGTTGCCGTGGAAGAGGATGCCGAGCCGTTCGTTCGAATAGCCCCAGCGCCGGTCGTTGCGGAACCCGGGCAGCGACATCGTCTCAGCACCCGGCAGGTCCGCGAAGCACGGGCACGTCGTCGTCGACCGCTCCATCTCTTCCGGGACGGCCACCTCCCATCCGCACGACACGCTCCTGCCGTGACGCGCGGCCCGCGCCGCCGCCAGCCGGACCTCGTCGCTGATGTGGTTCAGCGTGCCGAGCTCGTCGTCCTCGCCCCACCGTCCCCAGTTCGACAGGCTGTCGAAGTACCCGAGCACGTCCTCCTGGGTGGGCGGCGGCGGTTCTGCGGTCATCCCAGCATCGACGTGGTCCTTCGTCATCATTCGTCTCCTTGCCGTGATCAGTGGCAGCGGCTCTTGGCTCGACACCTTGCCCGACGCGGAGCGCGGTTGTCCCGATGAGACTGCGGACCCGGGTGCTCGTCTCCGCGGGAGTCGCGCTGGTCTGGCTGTTCCTGATGGCGCTCTCCTGCTGCTCACGTTCATGTCGCTGTCATGGACGGCGCTGTCGTTCGGCGGCAGCTGACGGGTTATCGCTGGTCGCGCAACCTGACCGGATCACTGAAGCCGCCGGCAGGAAGAAGGTCGTCCTGTCGCGGCACGCGCGCAACACACCTCGCCGACGCCGCGCAGCAGTGGGCGATCTCTTCGACGCGAGGCTCACCCGGCGCCAAGGCCTACTACCAGCAGAGTCCGCACCCGCGGCATGAGCCACCACGCTGCGCCACGACAGCTCGCGAACCGGTGGATCCGCATCCTGCGCGGCCGTCTGAAGACCGGCACCCCGCCGTTTGACAGCAAAAGCACCTGCCATGTCTGCCGCTGTGGCGCACCGATCGCGACACCATCAACCGTCGACCGACTCAGGGCCGATTCGCTTTGGGCGCGGCGGAGCTGGGCAGACCAACGGTCACGAGGACAGTCCAACCACGCTCTTCGGTCCGCGTGGGTCGTTGAGGATCGTTCATGGTTGCTCGTGGTTCGTGCGTCGTCGCCACGTATGACCGGGGGTGTCGGAGGCCGGTGACTCGTCACGTTCGTGGCTCGTGGTCGGTCGGAGAGAACATGAACCAGATGACATCCCGCGCCCCCCTGTCGCCGGCTCGGATCGACAGCATCGAGAGCCTGCGCGAGCACCTGCAGTGGGCGATCGAAGCTCGAGCACGCCACGCTGCCGCCCTACCTGTGCGCCCTCTACTCGCTGGATCCGCAGCGCAACAAGGCCGCCGCCGAGGTCGTCGAGAGCATCGTCATCGAGGAGATGCTGCACCTCACCCTCGCCGCCAACCTGCTCAACGCGGTGGGCGGCCGTCCGGTCCTCGACTCCCCCCGGCTCCTGCCCGCCTACCCCACGACACTGCCGCACGCCGACCGGTCCTTCGACGTGGAGCTCCTCCCGTTCGGCCCACAGGCGATCGAGCTGCTGCTGCGGATCGAGCGGCCCTCGGTGCGAGAGGCGGCGCCCGAGAGCGAGGGCTACGAGACGATCGGCCAGTTCTACGCGGCGATCCGCGCGGGTCTGGTCGACCTGTGCGCGGAGCTCGGCGAGGGAGCCGTGTTCAGCGGCGACCCGGCTCGGCAGGCGACGCCGACAGCTCCCTACGGCGGGGCGGGCCGCATCATCGCGGTCGACGGACTCGACTCAGCACTCCTGGCGCTCGGCGAGATCGTCGAGCAGGGCGAAGGCGCCGATCACCGCGATGTGTGGGACGGGGACCACGACATGTTCCACCCCGACAGGGACGAGGTCGGGCACTACTTTCGGGTGCTCGAGCTCAAGCTGGGCCGGCGTTTCCAGCGCGGCGACACGCCGTCGTCCGGGCCGAGCGGTGAGCCGGTGACCGTGGACTGGGACGGCGTGTGGCCGATGCGACCGAACCCGCGAACGGCCGACCACGAGCCGGGCAGCGAGGTGCGCGTCGCGCAAGAGCGTTTCAACGTCTCCTACTGCGCACTCCTCGGCCACCTCGAGCGGGCCTTCAACGGCAGCCCGGCGCTGCTCGGTGCGGCTGTCGGCGAGATGTACGGACTCAAGGCGCAGGCCTTGGCGCTCATGCAGCTTCCGACCGAGGACGAGCAGTCCACCGCCGGTCTGACCTTCGAGTACGTCGCGCCCGCAGATCGCGGCTGACGGCCGCGACCGTCCACGGGTGGTCTCGATGTGGATCTCGAGGCCGAGGGGTCGGGCTGCTTTGGCATGACTGGCTCCCCGGAGTGTCGGCGCCGGACGGACGCCCCGTCATCTGGATGACGAGACGACGGGTGGATCCGCCTTGCGCGCTCATGATGTGTGCGATGTCAGTACTTCCTCTTCAGCCGGGTGATCTCGTCTGCCACCGCGACGGCGGCGACGACGGTGGCGACGGCGGCGATCCCGACGGTCGGGTCGAGCCGGTCTGCGCAGCCTGTGGCGACAGCGAGCGCGACGGTGGCCGTCGCGGCGGGAGCCATTCTGCGCCGCAGGCCGCGACGGGAGTGTCCCTCGACGTCCGGTACGCGGAGGAGCTGCACGGCCACGAGGCACACCGCCGCGGGAAGGGCGACGGACCCCACCGCGAGCTGCGGTGCGACGGGGGCGACCGACGAGCCCGAACGCACGCTGCTGGTGACCACGACCTCGAGGCCGGCACCGAGCGCGGCGAGAGCTGCGAACGTGAAGAAGTGGCCGTAGCCCCAGACGAACGACCAGCTGCGCCGGGCCTCGAGGCCCGCACCTGCCGGAACGGCGAAGTGCAGCCACCAGAGGGCCGCGACGAGGACGAGACTAGCGGCCGAGACGGCGACGAGGCCTAAGCTCCAAGCGAGCTCGACGACGGCCGCGACGGCAGTCGTCCCGGCGAGGATGCTCTCGCCCAGGAGGATCAGGGTGAACAGCGAGTAGCGCTCGGCGATGTGGTGCGGGTGCCAGCTCGTCGGTCCCCGTCGCTCGGCCCAGACGGGCACGAGGAGCTCGAGGGCTGCCAGCGCCGCGAACGACATCGTCCCGCCGGCGCCGTGAGTGGCGAGCCGCGCCAGCCACAGCACCTCGGCCACGGCGATGCCCACCGCGTACCGGGAGCAGGTGCCCCGCCCCGCCGGGTGCTGGCGAGCGGCACGGACCCAGAGGCTGAAGAGGCTGAGCCGCATGATGAGGTAGCCCGCCGTGACGGCCGCGAAGTCGCCGTCGAAGGCTGCGCCCACGCCGGCTGCGAGCACGAGCACGCCGGCCATCTGGACGAAGACGGCAAGGCGGTAGGCGACGTCGTCGGTGTCATAGGCCGAGGCGAACCACGTGAGGTTCATCCACGCCCACCAGATGGCGAAGAAGACCATGAGGAACGGCCCGACGGCGCTCGCAGCGTTCCCCGCGAGGGTGGCATGGGCGAGCCGATCTGCGGCCTGCGACACCGCCGCCACGAACGTGAGGTCGAAGAGCAGCTCGAGCGGCGTGGCGGTGCGGTGGGCCTCGTCCAGGCGCCGTGCCTGCATGGGTCGACGCCGCGGGCGTGCTTGCACGGTCACCTGACTGCCTCCACTCCTTGCGGATCACTGTGTCGCCGAACGAGACGAGCCCGCCCCGACGTCACGGCGGACCGAGACGTCGGAGCGGGCCGAGAGGGAGTCAGCCGGCGTTCGACGCAGCCCACTGCTCGTAGGTGATCTCGCCGAGCACGGCGTCGGGCCCGGGCACGAGGCTCTCGTCGTCGATCTGGGTGCCGAAGTACTGCGCGTGGCGGTCACCCACGACGACGCGCGAATCACCGAGCCGCTTCAGGTTCATGGCGATGAAGTCGCTCATCCGGTACCTCGTGGGCCCACCGGTCTCGACGACTCCCTTGACCGGCTCGGCCTCGACCTGACGGACCACGGCGGCAGCCACGTCGTCGGAGGCCATGGGCTGGTACTCCCCCGTCGGCAGGTGCACCTGTCCGTCGACCGTCGCGGAGTCGGCGATCGCCTTGCTGAACTCGAAGAACTGCGTGGCGCGCACGATGCAGTACGGGATCCCGGAGTCCGCGATGAGCCTCTCCTGGGCCACCTTCGCTCGCAGGTACCCGCTCTCGGGCAGGCGGTCGCAGCCGACGACCGACAGGGCGACGTAGTGCCCGATCCCGGCCTCACGCGCGGCTGCCACGAGGTTGGTCGTCGAGGTCGTGAAGAAGTCCAGCACGTCCTGGTCGGCGAAGGACGGGGAGTTCGTCACGTCGACGAGGACGTCGGCCCCGGCGAGCGCCTCCTCGACCCCCTCGTTGGTGATGGTGTTGCAGCCGGTCTGCGGGGAGGCCGCGACCGCCTCGTGCCCGTGCTCGTCGAGCGTCCGCACGACCTTCGAGCCGATCAGGCCCGTTCCGCCGATGACGACGATCTTCATGGGGGTTCACCTCTCTGGATGTTGATGTCTGCGTTGGTGTGACCGCGGCGAGCCCGCGGATGTGACAGAGGAGGGTGACGAGTGGGACCAGTCGCTCTCTGCTTCCGGACTGGCGGCTGCGCCGCCCCGGTGAAACCCGGTTCGTCCCGTCCTTACCTGCGACTCGACCTGCCTCCGTGCGTGCCTCTGACCGGGGAGGTCGCCACCGCGTGACAGGTGAGCCACCGGAGGAAGGGCGTCACGCCCGGCCCGCTCGCACGGTCGAGACCCGGGAAGCCACCCGAACTACCTCGAGGAGCAGAGATGGGACCCGCACTTCCGGCCGAAGGAGCCGCTCACCACCACCAGGGCGTCGAAGGCCCGGAGCCGAGGCGCGACCGCTGCCGCGGCCGCGACATCCGCACTGCGAGCCGGGGCGCGTCATGATCGCCGTGGTGGTCGGTGGCACCGGCCTCGTCGGCTCCAAGCTCGTGGCGCGGCTGCGTGACCACGGCGCCGAGGTGCGCGTGGCGACCCGGCGAACCGGGGTGAACGCGTACACCGGGCAGGGACTCGCCGAGGCGGTGAACGGCGCGGACGTCGTCATCGACGTCACCAACGTGTCATGGTCGCCGTACGACGACGAGCCGACGGCTGCCTTCTTCGAGACGTGCACGACGAACATCCTGTGGGCCGGGCAGCGGTTCGGCGTGGCCCACCACGTCATGCTCTCGGCGCTGGGCGCGCACCGCATCGACAGCCCGTACTTCCGCAGCAAGGCGGCCCAGGAGCGCCTCGTCCTCGCGGCGACCACACCGCACAGCGTCCTGCGGACGACGGTCCTGCACGAGACGCTCCCCCTGCTCGTCGAGCGCGCGTCGACGACGCACGCGGTCCACCTGCCACCCGTACGCGTCCAGCCGGTGGCCGCGACGGACGTCGTCTCGCGGCTGTGCCGACTCGCACTCGACGCTCCGATCAACGGCGCCTTCGAGATCGCGGGTCCGGAGATCCACTTCCTCGACGAGCTGGCCCGCCAGGTCCTCGAAGCGGGCAGCGACCGCCGCCCCGTCGTGGCGGACGGCAACGCCCGCTACCTCGACGCCGTCCTGGATCCGGACTCGGAGGCGCTGCTGCCCCGATGGCGCCAGAGCCGGACGTCGTTCAGGGACTGGCTCGCCGGCGCGGGCCCAGCCGAGGCGCGGTCCGGGCCGGCGGCGTGAGCGACCAGTGACGCATCGGCGAACGTGCTGCGCCTCCCGCGGGGCCACACGCCCGAAGGCGCGGGACCGCGGGAGGCACACAGGGTCTTGCTCCGGGGCTGCGGTGCGCGGGGCTCAGGGAGTGGGTCGCTGACCGGACTCGAGCGAGATGACGGCTGCGTGCAGCGAGTGCAGACGGGCCGCGTAGGGGGCCGCCTCCGGCTCGTCCTCCCCGACGGGGTCCACACTTGCCTCGACGAGCGCCAGCTCCGCGTCCACCTGCACCTCGAGGTTCTCCAGCTCGTCCATGGTCGTTCCTTCCTCGTGACGGTCGGGGCCAGAGGCCCCGCTCCGAGGTCGACCGGACACGTGCCGCACCTGTGACAGTGGACGGGTCGTGAGGCCAGTGGCCCGAGCGGCCGGGAGGTGCGCGAGCGTCCCTTCGGGCCCCTCGCCGACCGGGCTAGTCCACCGGGGGCCGGCCGGCCCGGAGGTGCTCCCCGCGCCGGCCGTCGGCCTCGCCAGGCACGCCGGAGCTCCCGAGCGCCCCGAGCGCCCCGGCGATCTCGCGGCGCGATCGCACGCCGAGCTTGGTGAAGATCTTGCGCAGGTGCCATTCGACGGTGTGTGCGCTGAGGTGCACGGCGGCTGCGATCTGGGGGTTGGTCAGGCCGTCGGCGGCGAGCGCGGCGATCTGCTGCTCCTGGCCGGTGAGCGGGACACCGCTGGCCTTGCGTGGCGACTCGACCGGGGCGCCGCTGGAGGCGAGCCCCCGGGCAGCCCGAGCGGCGTACCCGTGCGCCCCGAAACGCGAGAGCATGTCGTGAGCCCTGCGCAGATGGGGCCGTCCCTCGGTGCGGGAGCCGTGCTCGAGCAGCCACTCGCCGAGGAGCAGGTGGGCTCGCGCAGTGAGCATGTGCACGCCCGTGCGCTCGGCGTGCGAGATGGCCTCCCGGAACACCGCCTCCGCCCGGCTGGCGCCTGTCACCTGGGCCGTGACGAGAGTGGCGGCCCCCAGCGCCCAGTCGGTCTGCGCCGCGGCGGCCAGGCCCTGCAGGTAGTCCACGGCCCCACGGACGTCGTCGTCGCGGATGCCGAGCTTCGAGGCCGCCTCCACCATCTCGACGACCGACCAGGTGGACAGGCCCATCTCGGCAAGGTGCGCGATACCGGCCCTGCCGGCCGCGAACGCCTCCTCGAACCGGCCGAGACCGTTGTAGAGGACGGCGGCCGCCCAGGCGGTCGCGGACGTGGCCTTGCCCTCTCCCTCGAGCCCCCGGTCGCCGGTGACCGAGCGCAGCACCCGCAGGGTGGCCTCCTCGTCGCCGAGCCACGGCGTCATCACCATGGCGCTGTAGCCGGCGAAGAACGCCCCGCCGTAGGCGTCGCCGATGTCGGCGGCACGCTCGGCGAGCGCGGCGGCGGTGCCCAGCTCGCCGGCGTACACCCGGTTGGACAGGCGTAGCAGCAGCGCGGACGGCATGACGGACAGCGCCCCGGAGCGTTCGCACGCGGCGACGAGGGTCTCCGAGAGAGTCGACCATGCGTCGAACTCGAAGCTGTCATGGGCCATCCGGCAGGCGAGCGGCAGCCACGCGATGGCCTCGTTCGTGTCCACCGGATGCCTCGTGTAGTCGCGGATCGCGTGGCGCAGGGAGCCGACACCCGCGCCGTAGCCGTCGGCGACGACCGTGGCGAGGCCGCGCAGCAACGCGTCGGCACGCGATGCCCTCGTCGGCTCGGGCATCGAGCGAACCGCTTGCGCCACCTGCTGCAGCACGCTGTCGTCGTCCAGCCGCCCCGCAGTGAGCCCGGCGTAGAGCGCGTCGCGATAGGTGTCACGGGCCAGGTCGGGCATCCGTGCCTCGAGGGCCTTGGCCGCGCCGACGAGCACGGGCAGGCCTGCGCTCGCGCTCCTGGACGCGAAGAGCACCCGGCCGCGGACGACTCCGCCATGGCGTGCGCGTCCTCGTCGAGCACCAGGAGCTGCGCCGTGTCGAGCAGCTCCAGGGCCGTGTCGTACTGGCCGGCCTGCGCCTTGGCGCTCGCGGCCGCCAGTGCACGCCGACTGCGGCGTCCCGGGTCGGGCGTCAGCAGGACGGCCTGCTCGAGCAGGGCCGCCTCGGCGGCGACGGCGCCCTGGGCGTGGGCGCGCCCGGCAGCCGCCTCGAGGTCGGCGGCGACGCTCTCGTCGGGCTCGGACGTGGCGTAGGCGAGGTGCCAGATGCGGCGGTCGAGGTCCTCGCGCGGGTCGATCGCGTCGGCGAGCGCCCGGTGGGCGGCGCGTCGCTCTTCCGGGCTGGCCTTGCGCAGGGCGGCTGACCGAACGAGCGGGTGCAGGAAGCGCACCATCGGCCGCACGTGCACCAGCTCGGTCGCCTGGGCCTCGTCGGCCACGCGGTCCACCTCCAGGCCGAGCGCCCGTGCGGCGCGTTCGAGGAGGGCCAGGTCACCGACGGGCTCCACGGCGGCCAGCGTCACGAACCGCTGCGTGTCCTCGCGCAGCGCCTCCAGGCGCAGCAGGAACGACTGCTCGACCTGGGTGGCCGTCGACTCGAACGACCGCGCCTCGTCGCGCTCCAGCAGCCCGGGAAGCGAGACCACCTTGGGCAGCTCCGTCAGGGCCAGCGGGTTGCCCCTCGCCTCGGCGAGGAGGCGCTCGCGGATCCGCTCGTCGAGACCTGCGGGAGTGGCCGTCGCGAGCAGTTCGCGGGAGTCGTGGTCGCCGAGCCGGTCGACCGTCAGGTGCGGGAGGTCGGCGAACGGGTACGGCCCGGTGGTCGCTCGCACGGCGAACACGAAGAGGATCCGCTCGAGCCGCAGGCGGCGCGCCACGAAGGCCAGCGTCTGGCTCGAGACCTGGTCGAGCCACTGGGCATCGTCGACCAGGCACAGCAGCGGCGCTTCACGGGCCGCATCGGTCAGCAGCGCGAGCACGGCGAGGCCGACGAGGAACCGCTCCGCCGGAGGTCCGGCACGCATCCCGAACGCGCCCTCGAGGGCGAGCCGCTGCGGCTCCGCGAGCCGGTCGAGCCGGTCGAGGAAGGGTGCGCAGGCCTGATGGAGGGACGCGAACGCCAGCTCCGCCTCGGCCTCGTTGCCGGCGATGCGGACCACACGACACCCGACGGCCCGCCGTGAGAGGTGCTCGAGCAGGGCTGTCTTGCCGATCCCCGGCTCACCCTGCAGGACGAGAGCGCCGCTACCTCCGGCGCGGAGCCCCGTCAGGCGACGGTCGAGCTCCGCGCACTCCACCGTCCGCCCCAGCAGCCGCCCCTGGCGCCGGTAAGGGCCGCTCACCGACGGGGCCACGGCAGCACGCTGAGCACGTGCCCGGTTCCCGGCGACGGCGCGCGTGCATGTCCGGCGAAGATGCAGCTGCTCATGCTGCCGTCATGATACGGCGTTCAGGCAGCCCGCTCCCGTGCCCGCTGAGCCGGTGCGGCGCCGACCACGTCCCGTAGCACGGCCTCCAGGGGCGAGGTCTCCCCCGTCCGTGCCGCGTGCAGGAACCCGGAGGTCAGCCGCCGGCGCACGGCCGGGTCCACGGGGCGCTGCGTGGCCGCCCCGATCCGTGGTTGCGCCCGGCGCACGAGCTGGCGACAGTTCGGCGCGCTGGTGCGCAGCAGCTGCGCGATCGACTCGTAGGAGTAGTCGAAGCCCTTCCGGAGCACGTATGCGGACAGCTCCGTCGGCGACAGGGAGGCGAGCAACGCGTCGAGAGCGGTCTCGAGCTCTTCGGTGCGCTCCACGAGCTCGTGGGCCTGGTTCTCGGACGAGACGCCGGGCGTGCCGGGCTCCCGACCGGGGAGCTCGCAGGGCCGCTCGCGCCGCCGGGGCGCGGAGACCACGTGGTTGACCGCCAGGTGGGTGGTGACGGTGGTCAGGAAGGCGGCGGGGTTCTGCACGGACGACCGGTCCGCGCGCTGCCACCTGAGCCAGGCGTCCTGGACGATGTCCTCCGCCGTGTGGGCGTGGCCGGTGACGCGGCGGGCGATCGTGAGCAGCCGGGGCCGCTCGTCGAGGAACACCTGCAGCGCCAGAGCCATCTCTTCCCCGTCCGGCTCGACGGGAAGGGTCGGGACCGGCGGCACGGGGGTGGTTCTCGAGGGGGGCATGGGCTCGGCTCCTTCAGGCGGCGGCACGGCCGTTCGGCCGTGCCTTCACCGTCCGCCCGGGCGTGGGGACGTCGCGCCCCTGAACCCCGTGGCCGACCCCGGGGGACACTGCGTGGTCTCCCGCCACCACGGGGCCACGGGAATCGGGCCCAGTGGCTACGGGCCCAGTGGCTACGGGCCCACGGGTGCGGGCCGGCCGGGGCCCCGCCTGGCTAGGGGGCCGTCGGCGACGGCCGCCGGGCGGCGAGCCTGCCGTGGAGCTCGCGCCGGGAACCGATGTCGAGCTTCGTGTAGACGTTGCGGAGGTGCCACTCGACGGTGTGCGGGCTCAGGAACAGCTCTGCGCCGATCTGGGGGTTGGTGAGGCCCGCGGCGGCGAGGTCGGCGATGCGGCTCTCCTGCGGCGTCAGGGTCTGCACGGGTCCGGTCGTCCTGACGCTGATGTGCTCGCCGGTCGCCTGCAGCTCGCGGCGGGCGCGCTCGGTGAAGGCGAGGGCGCCCATCTGCTCGAACATCTCGAACGCGGTACGCAGGTGCTCGCGAGCCGCCTTGCGTTGCGACCGGCGCCGCAGGTGCTCGCCGAGGAGCAGGTGGGTGCGGGCCACCTCGACGGTGACCCCGTCGCGGGCGAACTCCTCGATGGCCAGCTGGTAGAGCGGCCCGGGAGATGCTCCGCCGTCGACGAGGGCTGTGGTGCGTGCCAGCGCCCCACCGGCCCAGCCGGCGACGGTGCCGCGCACTCGAGCCTGCAGCCGGGCGAGCGCCTCGCGCGCCACGGTGGTCTCGCCCAGGTGGACGGCGGCCTCGGCCAGCTCCACCAGTGACAGGCCGACGAAGTTGTAGGCGTCCCGGTCGGCCGCCGCCCGCGCCGCGGCCAGGGCCTCGTCGTGCCTGCCCAGGCCGTTGTCGAGCACCGAGCGCACGAACCCGGCGGCACCGATCAACGACCGCTCGCCGCGCTGGACCGCCGACTGCTGGGCCGCCTGGACCGCTCGCGTCGCCTGCGCCTCGTCGCCTCGCCAGGCAGAGAGCACCAGGCTCGCGTAGGCGTGCGGGGCGTTGCCGGTGGCGGCGGTGATGCCGTCGGCCTCCTCGATCATGCCGGCGGCGAGCTCGAGGTCACCGCGGTGGATGTGGACGCCGGCGGCGTAGATGAGCGCGGCGGGCAGGACGCTGAGGGCGCCGATGTCCCGCGCGAGCCGGACCGCGCGGAACGACAGCGCCTCCCAGGCGGGCAGGTCCCAGGCATGGTGGATGAAGCTCTCGAGGGCGAGAGGCACCGACAGCAGCCAGCGCATGACGGCCTCTCGACTCGAGAAGCTCCTCGTGCAGCAGCGGGTCCAGCGAGCGGTAGAGGAGGGGCAGGCCGCTCTCCACACCGTCCACGAGCACCGCCACGACCCCGTCCAGCAGCAGGTCGGAGGCCTCGGACGCGGACGCCGGTGCGCCCGAGCCGCGTGCCGCCACCGCGGCCGCCCGAGCTTCCGGTATCCCCTTCGACCCGACCCGAGAAGACGCAGGCACTGATCGCCTCGAGATAGGTCTCCCGTGCCAGCGGGGAGCCGGCGTCGGAGAAGGCCGAAGCGGCCTCGAGCATGAGCGGTACCGCCTGGTCGGTGCGGCTGCGGCTGAAGAGGACTCGCGACCGCAGGCGAGTGAGGCGCGCGCGGTCCAGCGGCGTGAGCGGACAGACGTCGGCCAGGGAGGCCAGCTCGCCGGCTCGTTCCCCCGAGGCGGCCGAGAAGTGCGCCTCGGCCGCCGAGAGGGCGCGGCGGCCACGCACCCATGGGTCGGGCGTGAGCTCGGCAGCACGCTCCAGCAGGACCGCCTCGGCTGTCAGACCACCACGCTGCCGGGCACGTTCGGCAGCAGCCTCGAGGTCGGCAGCCACCGACTCGTCCACTCCGTCGACGGCCATGGCGGAGTGCCAGGCGCGGCGGTCGGGGTCGTCGCGGCTGTCCGTCGCATCGGCAAGAGCCCGGTGGGCGCGCCGGCGCTCGGAGGGGTCAGCGGCGAGATAGGCCGCCGAACGGGCCAGCGGGTGCCGGAACTGCACGGGCCTGCCGAACTTGATCAGCCCGGCGGTCTTCGCCGGGCCGGCATCCACGGGCACGCCCATCAGCTCGGCCGCCCGGACCAGCAGCCTCAGGTCGCCGACCGGCTCGGCCGCTGCGAGCAGGAGGAGGGTTCGCGTGTCGTCGGGCAGCGCCTCGACACGTTGCCGGAAGTCCTCGGTCACCATCGAGGACAACCGCGAGTGCCGGGCCGAGGCGCTCGTCGGAGCCCACCAGCGTCCTGCGGCCACGTCGGGGGCCGACCTGCCGGCATACGGCCCCTCGTGGCTCTCGAGGTCCAGGCCGTAGGACAGCTCGCCCGCAGTACGGCCACGGGACAGCTCCAGGATCGCGAGCGGGTTGCCGTGCGTCTCGGCGACCAGCCGGGAGCGCACGGCCGGGTCCAACGGTCCCTCGATCGCACCGTCCAGCAGCCGGCCGGCGTCCTCCTCGGGCAGGCCCTCCACGGCCAGCTCGGGCAGCCCGACGAGCAGGTCCCGACCCTCGTGCGTCCGCACCGAGAAGACGACCGCGACCGCCTCGGCGAGCAGCCGCCGAGATACGAACTCCAGAGTCCTCAGGGAGCTCTGGTCGAGCCAGTGGGCGTCGTCGACCACGACGAGGACCGGTCGCGACTCCGATGCCCGGGTCAGCAGGGAGAGCACGGCCAGCCCGACGAGGAAGCGGTCGGGGGGCGGGCCGAGCGCCATTCCGAAGGCGACAGTCAGGGCATCGCGCTGCGGGACAGGCAGGCGGGGCAGCTCGTCGAAGAAGGGCGCACAGACCTGCTGCAGTGCCGCGAAGGTCATCTCCATGTCGGCTTCGACGCCCTGCGTACGTGTGACGGCCAGCCCCGAGGACTGCGCGACGAGGTGCTCGAGAAGGAGCGACTTGCCCACGCCGGCCTCGCCGCGAAGCACGAGCACGCTCGAGTGCCCTGCGCGCAGCCGGCCCAGGAGGGTGTCGAGCACTCGACGCTCCCGGCGGCGTCCGAGGATGCGTGGCAGAGGGGTGGCGCTCATGCGTGGGTCGGCTCCTGCATCTGGCGTCTACGCGCCGAGGCTACCGGTCCTGTCACAACAGGGACACTCCCCCGGTCGGGCAGCAGGTAGCCCAGTGACGACCCGGGAGTCCGTGTGCCAGTCGAGCACCAGATCAGAACATCCGTGCTGGTCATCGGTTCCGGGGCCGCTGCACGTCGAGCGGCGGTCGGTCTGTCCGATCGCGGCATCTCCTCGCTTCTGGTCGACGAGCCCGGCGGCACGCGGATGGATGCGGTGTCGGCACAGCAGCCGCGACGGCTGCGCGTCGCCACGCTGCCGGGCGTGCACGTCACCGCGCTGCTCGTCGACGACAGTGCGGTGTTCGGCGCGTACGGCTTCAGCCTCGCGGACGGCTCTCGCTACCGCGTCCGCTCGGACGCCGTCATCCTCGCCACCGGCGGCCACTCCCGGGTCTGGAGCAGGTCGACGCCGCGCGAGCCGGGCCACGACGGCCACGGGTTGGCCCTGGCCGTGGGCGCGGGGGCCGCGGTGCAGGACGCTGAGATGGTCGAGTTCCACCCGTTCGGCCTGCTCGACGAAGGCGGCACGGTGGTGGGCGTGGTGGCCGATGACGCAACGGTCCTCGGCGCGCGGCTGCTCAACAACCGCGGCGAACGGTTCATGAGCCGCCACGAGCCGGTTCTCCTCGAGCACGCACCGCACCAGCGCCTCGCCTGCGCGGCCTGGGACGAGATCAGGCACGGCCGCGGCTCGACCGACCGAGGCGTCTGGATGGACCTCTCGCACCTGCCGAGCAGCACCGTCCGTTCGGCGCTCCCCGCGCTTGCGGCCGCCGTCTCGCGGCACCAGTCGCGGGACATCACCGAGGACCCGTTCGAGGTCGCACCGGCCACCAGCCGCACCCTCGGCGGCGTGCGCGTGCGCTCCCGGGACGGCGCGACGGACGTCGCCGGCCTCTTCGTGGCAGGAGAGCTGGCAGCAGGCGTGGGCGGCGCCCGCTGCCCGGAGGGCCACGGCACCGCGTCGGAGCGTGGAGGGCTCGATCTGGCTGCTCTCTCGGCCGCGGTGTCCAGCGCCGGCTTCACCAGCGCGAAGCGGTCGCGTGCAGCCGAGCGCGCAGCCGTGCAGGTGGCCGAGCGCGGCGTGGACGCTGCCGCTCGGTCGGTCGGCAGCCAGGACGGACCGGCCCTGCTCTCGCGGGTGCGCGCCGTCATGACCGAGCATGCCGGACCGCGACGGGACCGCGACGGGCTCCTGTCTGCGCTGACAGTGGTCTTCGAGGTTGAGGAGCGGGCGACGCGCCCCGGCCGGCGTCCGGGGCCCGCGCCCGCCGCCGGGGCGGCGGTCGCCTTCGATCTTCGGGCAGCGACGCTCGCGGCCCGAGCGACGCTGGAGTGCGCGTTGGCGCGCCGCGAGTCGGCGGGCTGGCACGAGCGGGCGGACGGCCCCTCGGGTGCGCAGACGGACTACCACCTCGTCTGGAGGCCCGGGGAACGGGTGACGCGCCTGCCTGCGGCCCCGGCTGACCGCATGCCGGGACCGGGCACGGTCTGAAGGCAGCGTCGCCAGTTGTCACACCCGGCTTCCCCAGGTGGTCGGGGAGGTGGAGGTTGCCGCGCGGTGCGTAGCACCGACCAGGCATCCACCTCGACCGGGAGGGCTTCGTCATGGAGCATGCAGGCAAGGCAGTGTCCCCGCAGAGCCGGAGCGGGGCCGTGCCTGTCGTCGCCGTCGGCTCCGGCGGCCCTGACGGGCCGGCTTCGTGGGAACCTCCACGCATCGGTGCCGGGCTGCGCGGACAGCTCAGGGACGCACTCGAGGACCTGCCGCGCATCCTGACCGCTCCGGCGCACCGGCGCCGACACCTCACGTGGGGAGCAACCGAGGTCGAGGTGGCATCGGACATGCCGGGGGACGACCTGCTTCCCCGGGCCCAGTACTGCACCACCCGGGCGATCACCATCGAGGCCGCGCGCGAGCAGGTGTGGCCCTGGCTCGTGCAGGTCGGCTACCGCCGGGCCGGGTGGTACGCCGCCGACCTGCTGGACAACTTCGGGCGCCCCAGCCTCCGTGAAGTGGTCCCCCAGCTCCAAGACCTCCACGTGGGTCAGTGGCTGCCCATGGTGCCCTACCCCTCCGAGCGGACTGCCTTCGTGGTCGACGGCTTCGTTGAGCCGTCGTGGCTGCTGTGGCGCACCCCGAACCGCACCTTCGCCTGGCGCTTGGAGGAGCTCGGGCCGGGGCGGACACGGGTGGTCGCGCGGCTTCGGACGCTGTACGAGTGGCACCGCCCGTTGGCGCCGGTCACGTTGGCGCTCATGGAGCTCGCCGACTACCCGATGATGCGACGCATGCTCCAGGGCATCCGCGACCGCGCCGAGAAGAACCTCGACAACGCTCGTTGAGATGCCTGGGGGTTGGACCTGCCACCGGCTCCGCGCGAAGACCCTCACATTGGCTTGCGCAGCAGAAGGCGTCACGTCATGCCATGGCGTCGCCGGTGAAGTGCAACGCGGTTCCCTTCGGCCGTAGGAGAGTTCACGAAGTGCGCACGCGGGCTAGCCGGTTTCGTCGTGCGGGTCGCGAACCGCCACGAGGGTGATGAGTGCAGTCAGGAGCGCCAACACGCCGTACCCCATCACGATCTCTGGCAGCGGCACGGTGTGGGACAGCTCGCCGGAGATCAGGCTCGGGAACGTCGCCGCGCTGTAGCTGAGCAGATAGACCACGGCGAAGATCGGCGCCCGGTCAGCCGGGCAGCTGCCGTAGATCAGGCCGCGGACTGCGGAACTGATCGCGACGCCTTGCGCGGCACCCGCGACGATCGTTGCCGCGATGAACACCGGCAGCGCTCCGACAGTCGTCGACGTCACGAGACCGGCCCACCCGACGACGAAGGCCGTCATCCCGATCCGTTGCGCCGTCGCCGGGGCGAACAGCCCACCCAGCGGCGAACCCAAGGCGCTGGGACCCATGTAGGCGGCGAAGACGAGGCCGAGGATCAGCGGACTGTGCGTGCCGAGCTGGTCCTGGACCAGGCCGGGTACGAAGGCCTGGTAGAAGGCACCGGTCGCCCACGTGCCGAGAAAGACCGCGGCTGAGACGGGCAGGAGTCTCCGCACCCGCGCCGGCACCCGGACACTGGGCCGCAGCGACGCCCAGGCGCCCGGGCAGCGAGTGACTGTCTCGGGGCTGACGGCGATGAGGGCAGCGGAGACCAGCAGCAAGACGATGACCACCACGTAGATGAGGTCGCGTGGCCACGGGCCGAACTGCACCAGGGCACCAGAGGCGACCGCGCCGAGCGCCAGCCCGAGCATGATGGTCTGGCTGGAGGCGACGGAGGCCAGCCACTGCGGCTTGGCCGGCGCCGTGTCGACGATGTACGGCGGCAGGCTGCTACTGGCGAGGCCGCCGCCGAGCCCCATCAGAAGCCGACCCGCGACCAGCATTCCGATGTCGTGGACGCTCAGCAGCAGCACGCAGCCAAGGACGATGAGCCCGAGACTGGCGATGGCCACGGGGCGACGGCCGACGTAGCCCGACAGGCGTCCCAGAACCAGCAGCGCACCCAGGGTCGCGGCCGAGTAGGCGACAACGGTCAATGAGATGCCGGCGTTCGTGAAGCCGTCCTCGGCCCGGTAGATGTTGAACAGCGGGATGGTGGAGCCCGCGGCGGCGAACGCCGACATGAGCGCCAGCACGCCTGAGACGAATCCGAGCCGGAGCGAGGCGGCCCGTGGCGCGGGCGTCAGGGACTCAGCGACGGTGTGCGTCACGTCAAGCCTTCCTGTGGGTCCCGAAGATCGGGTCTGTACAGCAGCCTGGTTCAACGACGACGTGTCGCTGTCGCAGGCCTGGAGGCGTCTCACCCCGCGCCGAAGAGCTCATCTGCCCTGGGGTCGGAGGGGGCCCAGCATCACCGAAGTGGACGATTGAGTCCAGTTACGTCAAGGCCTGACACGGATGACGGTCTTGCCCTGGCGTCGCCGAGTCGGGTTGAGGGCCGCGACGGCGTCGTCGAGCGATGCGACGTCTCCGATGTTCGTCCGGAGGCGGCCGTCCCGCACTCGCTGGACGATCTCCGTCAGCTGTGCGCGGTCTGCCTCGACGACGAAGTCGACGGCCAGCCCCTCGGCGGGACGAGCCTCCACGGGTCCGGTGACGGACACCAGCGTCCCACCGGCACGGACGAGCGCGGCGGACCGCTTCTGGATGTCGCCACCGATGACGTCGAAGACGAGGTCGACACCCCCGACGTCCTCCAGCGAGTCGTTCTCGAGGTCGACGAACTCGTGCGCGCCGTAGTCGAGGGCCTTGGCGCGGTCGCCTCCGCGCCCGGTGCCGATGACGTACGCCCCGGCTTCACGGGCAAGCTGGCTGACCATGGTCCCGACGGCGCCCGCCGCACCGTGCGCGAGGACGCTCTGGCCAGCCTCGAACCGGCCGTGAACGAAGAGGCCCTGCCAGGCCGTCAGCCCGGAGATGGGCAGGCTCGCGCCCACAGTGAAGTCGACATCGCCGGGAAGCGGCGCGAGGTTGCGCGACTCGATCGCGACGTACTCCGCCAGGGTTCCGTCGCGGTGCCAGTCGGAGATCCCCAAGACGCGCTGGCCGAGCGACACGCCCGTCGTGCCGTACCCGAGCGCGGTGACGACACCGGCCACCTCATGACCGAGGACCGAGGGCGAACGGTCCTTGCTCGCTCTCGTGGTCCACGTGGAAGGCCAGTCCACTTCGGTCGGGACGTACCCCGAGGCGTGCACCTCGACGACGACGTCGTTGATCGCCGGGGAGGGGTCGGGGTGGTCGGTGAGCCTCGCCCCGGCCGTTCCCGCGCTCTGGTCCGTCACCACGATGGCTTTCATCGGTCTCCTCTTTCTGTCCGGTTGCCGCGCTGCACGCGAAGACGACCAGCGACCGCTCGAAGCACGACCCTGCCGACAGGTGGGCCGGGTCGGTGCGACTGCGGGGGCAAGCCCTGACGTGCGCTCGTCAAACCAGGTGTCGAGACGTCCTTCGATCTTATGACCCGGCAGGTCCTCTCGTCCGGACTGACCGGGGCAACGCGCTCATGGGCACAACATGCATCCGCCCCTAAGACGCGAGCGCGGGGCGCAACCAAGAGCCCGTCAACAGGCGACCCGGCAGCACCACAGAGAGACCACGATGAGCTCCACCACGACCCAGAAGCCTCAACAGGTACCCGCACCGACGTTGCGCTCTGAGCGACTGGCCGCGCGCACTGGCGTGGTCCGGTGGCTGACCACCACCGACCACAAGGTCATCGGCGACCTCTACCTGATCACCTCGTTCGTGTTCTTCCTGTTCGGCGGGGTGCTGGCCTTGATGATTCGCGCCGAGCTGTTCGCGCCCGGCCTGCAGGTCGTCGACAACCCACAGGAGTTCAACCAGCTGTTCACGATGCACGGCACCGTGATGCTGTTGCTCTTTGCGACGCCGCTGTTCGCCGGGTTCGCCAACGCCCTGATGCCGCTGCAGATCGGCGCGCCCGATGTCGCGTTCCCGCGGCTGAACATGCTCGCGTACTGGCTGTACCTGTTCGGTGCCGTCATCGTCCTGGCAGGGTTTCTCACTCCGGGTGGTCCAGCAGCCGCGGGCTGGACCAGCTACGCGCCACTGTCGGATGCCGCCTACACCCCGGGGCTCGGTGGTGACCTGTGGGTCTTCGGCCTCGCGCTCGGTGGTGTCGGCACCATCCTCGGCGCGGTCAACGTCATCACGACGATCGTGTGCCTGCGGGCTCCCGGCATGACGATGTTCCGGATGCCGATCTTCACGTGGACGTTGCTGGTCACCTCGCTGCTGGCCATCCTGGTCTTCCCGATGCTCGCAGCCGCGCTGTTCGCCCTGGGAGGTGACCGGCGCTTCGGGATGCACATCTTCGACCCCGCGAACGGTGGCGCGATGCTGTGGGAGCACCTCTTCTGGTTCTTCGGCCACCCCGAGGTCTACATCATCGCGCTGCCGTTCTTCGGCATCATCAGCGAGGTCCTGCCGGTCTTCTCCCGCAAACCGATCTTCGGCTACAAGACCCTCGTCTTCGCGACCATCGCCATCGCCGCCCTGTCGACGAGCGTCTGGGCCCACCACATGTACGCCACGGGCCAGGTGCTCCTGCCGTTCTTCTCGGTCATGACGATGCTCATCGCCGTCCCGACCGGCGTGAAGTTCTTCAACTGGATCGGCACGATGTGGGGCGGCAAGGTCGTCATGGCCACGCCGATGCTGTGGGCGATGGGCTTCCTCGTCACCTTCCTCTTCGGCGGCCTGACCGGCGTCGTCATGTCCAGTCCCGCGCTGGACTTCCACATCACCGACAGCTACTTCGTCGTCGCGCACATCCACTACGTCGTCTTCGGCACCGTGGTGTTCGCGATGTTCGCGGGCTTCTACTTCTGGTGGCCGAAGCTGACCGGCCGCATGCTCGACGAGCGCCTCGGCAAGCTGCACTTCTGGACGCTGTTCATCGGCTTCCACACGACCTTCCTCATCCAGCACTGGCTCGGCATCGAGGGCATGGCCCGCCGCTACGCCGACTACCTGCCCGAAGAGGGCTTCCAGGCCGCGAACATCGTCTCGAGCCTCGGGTCCTTCCTGCTCGGCGCCTCGATGATCCCCTTCCTGTACAACGTCTGGAGGACGTGGAAGAAGGCGCCGCTCGTCGAGTCCGACGACCCGTGGGGCTACGGCGCCTCCCTCGAGTGGGCCACCTCGTGCCCACCGCCCCGGCACAACTTCACGTCACTGCCCCGCATCCGGTCCGAACGGCCGGCCTTCGACCTGCACCACCCGGAACAGCCGGCCAGCGGGGCCCTCGTCTCCGAGCTCAACGAGGGTTCACGCCTGGTCACCGACGCCCGGCGCGCTCGACCCGTCCTTGAACGGTGACAGCACAGCTGTCATCACCCGGTTGGCCGGCGCGTCGAGGTACACCTGCGCGGACTGCCGGCTCACGTACCCACTGAGCCAGTCGAGCTCCAGCCGTCGACCGCCCATCAGGTCGTTGGCCATCGACGAGGTCATGTCGAACGGGAGACCGTCACAGAACTCGAGCCGTTCCGCAGGCAGCGAGCTGGGCAGGTCCACCCCGAGGCGCTGACCCAGGGTCGTTGTCTCGGTCATGAGCTCCAGCAGGAGCGCCCGCGACTCGGTGTGGCTGCGCACCACCCCGATGGGGGCCCTCGTGACCGCGGTCGTGGCCGACAGGCCGACGAGGAAGGTGAGCTTCTCCCAGAGCAGCTCGGTGATGGCACTCGAGGCGACCGTGTCGACACCCGCGCCGGCTAGGGTGGACCGGATGAGGCGCAGCCGCTCGCTGTCGGTGCCGTCGAACTCGCCGAACACGATGCGCTGAAGCGCGCCGTGATGGGTGATCGTTCCAGGCTCGGTGATGAAGGCCGAGATGTAGGCGGCGCCTCCCATGAGCTGTCGTTCGGGAACGTGCTGGGACAGCACGCTCCGGGCGAGGACGCCGTTCTGCAGCGAGAGCACCACGGTGTCAGGCGAGATCACTGGGGCGAGCTGGGCTGCCACCGCCTCGGTGTCCCAGGACTTCACGGTCACCAGGACCAGTTCGGGGTCGGTCAGCTCGCGCAGGTCGTCGGTAGCGGCCACGGCCGGAACATGCCGGGTCGACCCCTGCGTCACCAACGTCAGTCCAGCCGTGCGCAGCGCGCGAAGATGAGCACCGCGCGCGACGAACTGCACGTCGTTGCCAGCCAGCTGCAGCTTCGCGCCGAAGTACCCCCCGACGCCGCCGGCGCCGATCACTGCCACCTTCATCGAGTCGCTCCTTCCGTACGAATTCCAGCCGTGGTCGCAGCGTCCGCTCAGTCGGTGACGCGGCTGGGAGTGGCCCCGTAGACCAGGTCCCGGTAGTCATGGTGCTTGCCCAGCCAGCTGCGCACGAACGGGCACACGGCCAGCACCTTCCGCTCACCCTTGGCTCGGATGTCATCCAAGGCCTGCTGGACCAGGATGCTGCCGATCCCCCGACCTTCGTAGGAGGGGTCGACCTCCGTGTGCTCGATGATGACGATGGAGGCGGCGTTCTGGTACACGGTGTAGCCGGCCACCTCGTCCCCGATGCGTGCCTCGTACCGATGCATCGACGCGTTGTCGACAACGGTCACATCCATCTGCAGCTCCTTGATCAGTGGTCTGTTTCGTCGTCCCAGTGGTCGCGACGACGCGCCGCCACCGGGACTCGTAGCCCACGAGAGTGCCCGTGCTTCGGCCTCGTCTGGGCACCGTCTGGTGCCCTGAGCCGGCATGGTCGCGTCGCGGCCGTCGTGCGACTGGTTCGTGTGTGCGGCGGTCCCGATCTCTCGCGCGGACCCAAGTGCCGGCCCGCGGACGGGCACATGACCTAAGGCTTCGCGTGCACGTGGCACCAAGGTCACATCAGTATGCGCCGATCAGGGCCCGGTCGACGCCGTCGAGCGCGGGCGCGGGCCACGACGGCGCCACGCACAGAACGAGAGGTCACACATGCTGCTCAACGGTTCACGCTTTCCCCGACTGTCCATGCGCACCGCCGCCGGTGGGGAGATTCGGCTTCCATCAGCCACCGAGGGCAGCTACGCCGTCGTCCTCGTCTACCGCGGCTCGTGGTGTCGCTACTGCGCGGGACAGCTGCGCTCCTTCGTCGGCCGGCACCAGTCACTCATCGACGAGGGCATCACCACCGTTGCCCTGTCCGCCGACCCGGAGGCTGTGGCTCGGCAGACCGTCACCGAGCTGGGCATTCCCTTCCCCGTGGGGTGCGACGTGTCCGTTCGCGACGTCGCGCCGGCACTCGAGTGCTACACCGACCCAGCCGGCACGTTCTTCCAGTCCACGGGGTTCGTCCTTGGCCCCGACGGCACCGTCATGCTCGCCGTGTACTCCTCCGGAGCGATAGGGCGTCTTGGTCCGGTCGACGTGCAGGCGTTCGTCTCCCGCCACCGTTCCATGACGGCAGCGGCCGACGCCCACTAGCGGCGACTCCGCAGCACGAATCCTCGCCGAGCCCGTGGGGGGTGTGAGCCGCCGCGGGTCGTCACCCAGCACCGAACGCACCGATCTGTCCAAGAGCCATGTCCAGGGCTGCCTGAAGGGGCACGGCGGTGCCCGTCGTCAGGCTCAGCAGCAGCCCTCCGTACAGCATTGCGGCGAACGCCGAACCGAGTGCGGTGACGTCCGCCTCGGGTCGCAGGTTGCCATGCGCCTGGAGCCGCGCCAGCGCTTTCGAGAGAGCCTCTTCCCAGTAGCGGAGGCCGAAGGCTTCGGCCGAGCTGGGCGCCGCAGGGTCACTGGCGGTGCCTCCTTCCGGGCACGGGCGAGGTCCGTCCAGTACCGCTCCCGCGGCCACCAGCTCGACGGCTGCGTCGGCCCACGCGTGAAGCCGGTCCGGCGACGTGACGCTGCTCAGCTTCGGCCGCACGTTGACCAAGGCCCAGCTGAGTCGGTCGATGGTCTTGGGTTCCAAGCGAGGCTCCTCACGCCCAGGGGTCTGCTACCCATGGGCAGTGCAGGTTCCGGCACATGTCTCACGTCTCGTCGTGCGTGGATTCGGTCACGTGGTGCTTGTGAGGCCCGGTCACCCCGGCTTCACGGGCCACACCGGCCAGGTGCCACCGCGTCCCGCGCCGTGATCTCGAGCTCACGCGCGTTGGCTGACGTACCCGCCGGCACCGGCTGGTTGGCCGGGGTCCAGGCCCAGGAACCGCTCCGCGTTGCCGCGGAGCAGGGCGGCCCGGGTGCTCTCATCGAGGAAGTCGGCGTGATGGACCACGTGGCCGGCGGGACGCTCCCCCAGCGGGTACGGGTAGTCGCTGCCGACCATGACACTTCCCGGGCCCAAGGTGTCGACCAGCATCCGCAGCGCGGCCGGGTCGAACACGACCGAGTCGACGCTGAAGCGCCCGACGTAGTGCGAAGGCGGCAGCTGTGACGTGGCGATGAGGTCGGGTCGCCGGCGCCAGGCGTTCTCGAGGCGACCGAGCCAGAAGGCGAACGAGCCGCCACCGTGGGCAAAGCAGATCCGCAGCGACGAGGGGACCCGGTCGAACACGCCTCCCAGGATCATGGCGATGATCGACAGGTGGGTCTCCGCCGGCATGCCGGTGATCCATCGAGCCATCCATCGCTCGAGCCGCGGCGAGGTCGGCATGTCCCACGGGTGGACGAAGACGGGGACTCCTCGGTCGGCGCAGTGCTGCAGGAAGGTCACGACTCCTTCGTCGTCCAGGTCCCGGCCGCCGACGTGGTTGCCGATCTCGACCCCCCGGTGTCCGTTCGCGAGGCATCGGTCCACCTCCTCGCATGCGGCGTCCGGGTCCTGCAACGGGACCTGCGCGAACGGCAGGAGCCGCTGTGGGGCCGGGGCACAGACCTCGAGGGCGAGGTCGTTGAAGATGCGGGCGATCTTGGTGGCCTCATCGCTTGGGGCGTCGTAGGAGAAGAACACCGGCGTGGGCGAGACCACTTGGGCCGCGACGCCGTCGGCGTCCATGGCTTTCAGTCGTACCTCGGCGTTCCAGCAGTCCTCGCCGACCGGGCGAAACTCCTTGTCCCCGAGCATGATGCAGGCCTGCCGCTCGGAGTCGATGCGCAGCCAAGGCCAGTCCCGACGTGGTGAGACGACCTCGGACAGGTCCGGCCAGCCGCGTGGGACGTAGTGGCTGTGCACGTCGATCGTGCTCACCGGTGTCATCCCTTGCCGGGATGCACGGTGCCGCAGCTGGGGCAGGTGCGCCCCTGCTCGCTGGTGTAGAAGTCCTGGAACACCGGCGGCAGGTCTTGGACGATGTCGCGCACCTGGAGCTCGACTTCATGGACCTTGGTGCTGCATTGCGGGCAGAACCAGGCGAACTTCTCCAGCTGCCCTTCGTCGCGGATTCGCTCGATGACGATGCCGATCGAGCCGGGCTCCGGCCGTTGGGGCGAGTGGTAGGTGTTGCGCGGCAGCATCCACATGTCACCCTCGTGGATGTCGACGCGCCGAGGCCCGTCGTCGGTCATGAGGTTCACGTGCATGCTGCCCTTGACCTGGTAGAACCACTCCTCGAACGGGTCGAAGTGGTAGTCGGTGCGCTGGTTGGGTCCGCCGACGACCTGCACGATGAAGTCGTCCATCGGCGTCAGCGCCTGCCGGTTGTTCACCGGCGGCTTGAGCAGGTGCTCGTTGTCCTTGAGCCACTCGGGGAAGTTGATGACGGGCGGGATGGTGCTCATGAGTCCTCCTTGGGGTTGGTCGCACCCTCGACCCGGGCGATCGCCTGGATCTCGATGAGCAGGTGCGGGTGGGGCAGCTGGTGCACGGCCACCGTGGTGCGCGTCGGCCCGTGCTCGTCGAAGTAGTCGGCCCAGACCTCGTTGTAACCGGCGAAGTCGTTCATGCTGACCAGGTAGGTGGTGGCTTGGACCAGGTCGGTCAGGGTGGCGCCGGCCGCCTCGAGGACGGCGCGGATGTTCTCGATGACCGCTCGGGTCTGGACGCGGATGTCCAGCGAGGTCACTCCGAACTCGTCTGCCGCTGCCCCCTCGATGGTGTTGTCCGGACGGCGGCTGCTCGTTCCCGAGACGAACACGAGGTCTCCGGACTTCTTCACGTGCGGGAACCGTCCGCGCGGAGTCGCTCTTCCCGTCACGGTGATCGCCGTCGTCTCATTCATGGCGGGCACCTGCCGACCCGAGGCGGACACTGACCCGGCCCAGGCCGGTGACGGTCGACTGGACGTGCGAACCGGCGTGGAGCGGTACGGCCGCGGTGGCCGCACCAGCCATCAGCACCATGCCGGCTCGCAGTGTGAACCCGTACGCCCTGGCCATCCGGCGGGCGGCCGCGACGGCCCGGTAGGGGTGTCCGAGGATTGCGGCGGTCGACCCGGTCTGGGAGACCTGGCCGTCGACCTCCAGGGCCACGCCCCGGTTGCCGAGGTCGCCGGCGGCGCTGAGCTGCTGCCATGGCCCGATGACGTAGCCGGCAGCGGAGGTGTTGTCGGCGACGACGTCCTCGAGAGTGAACCTGAAGTCGCGGTAGCGCGAGTCGATGATCTCCAGTGCCGGCGCGACCGCGTCGACGGCCGAGCCGGTCTCGGGCGAGTCGTCGTCGGCCTCGACGTCGCGGCCGAGCAGCCAGGCGACCTCTGGTTCGATGCGCGGGTGGATGTACCGGGCGGGGTCTGCCTGTCCCCCGTCGGGAACCTGCATTCCGGCGGTGATCGAGCCGATGATGACGTCGTCGACGCCCATCTGCTGGGCCTTGGCGCGGCTCGTGAAGCCGAGCTTCACGCCCGAGATCCGGTCGCCGCGCGCCGTTCTGCGCTCGACCAGCAGGTGCTGGACGGCGTACGCGTCGTTGAGGGTGAGGTGTGCCGTGGTGGTCACCTGTTGGACGGCGGTGGCCGAGGTCTGGGCGTCGTCGAGGGTCGCTGCCAGGACGGCCAGCGTGTCCGGCGCGGCGATGGTCATGCCGTCACCGCCTCGGTGGACTCGGCCTTGAGCAGGTCCAGGGCGACGTCGACGATCATGTCCTCCTGGCCGCCGACCATCTTGCGGCGCCCCAGCTCGAGCAGGATGTCCCGGGCGTCGAGTCCGTACCGGGCGGCGGCGCGCTCGGCGTGCAGCAGGAAGCTGGAGTACACGCCGGCGTAGCCCAGCGACAGGGTCTCGCGGTCGACGCGCACCGGTCGGGTCTGCAGGGGTCGGATGATGTCGTCGGCGGCGTCCTGCAGCGTGAAGAGGTCGCAGCCGTGCTGCCAGCCCATGAGGTTGGCCACGGCGATGAACGCCTCGAGTGCGGTGTTCCCGGCGCCGGCGCCCTGCCCGGCCAGGGACGCGTCGACTCGGTAGGCGCCGTGCTCGACTGCGGTCACGCTGTTGGCGACGCTGAGCGACAGGTTCTCGTGTGCGTGGATGCCGATCTGGGTCTCGGGGTTCAACCGCTGTCGGAAGGCCTCGACGCGTTGGGCGACCTCACGGGTGGTGAGCCGGCCCGCGGAGTCGGTGACGTAGACGCAGTGCGCTCCGTAGGACTCCATCAGCCTGGCCTGCTCGGCCAGGCCTGCGGGGTCGTTGAGGTGGCTCATCATGAGGAACCCGGAGACGTCCATGTCGTGCTCGCGGGCCCACGCGATGTGTTGGGCTGCGACGTCGGCTTCGGTGCAGTGGGTGGCGACGCGAACGCTTCTGACCCCCAGGTCACGAGCCGCTCTGAGGTCTTCGATCGTCCCGATGCCGGGCAGGATCAAAGTGGTGAGGGTGGCGCGGGTGACGACGTCGGCGGCCGCCGCGATCCAGTCCAGGTCGGTGGCGGCGCCATGCCCGTAGGTGACGCTGGACCCGCCGAGCCCGTCGCCGTGGGCCACCTCGATCGCGTCGACTCCGGCCGCCTCGAGGGTGGCGGCGACGGTGCGGACCTGCTCGGGCGTGTACTGGTGGCCCAGGGCGTGCGCCCCGTCGCGAAGGGTCACGTCCTGGACGTAGAGCCGCGGGCCGCCCGCGTGAGATGTGCTGGTGTCGGGCAGGTTTGGCTGCGCGGTGTTCATGCTGTGGCTCCCAGTCGCTGTGAGACGAGACGCTCGGCGGTGCGCAGGGCGGCCGAGGTCATGATGTCGAGGTTTCCGGCGTACTCCGGCAGGTAGTGACCGGCACCGACGACCTCGAGGAAGACCGAGACCCTGGTGCCGCGGAAGGGGCGCCCCAGCGCGGGGACGAATGGCTCGTCGACGGTGTCGAACTGGACGTCCTGCTTGAGGCGGTAACCCGGGACGTAGCTGCGGACCTGTTCCGCCATGGCGTGCACTGAGGCGCGGACGGCGGCCTGGTCGACCGGACCCTCGACGAGGCAGAACACGGTGTCGCGCATGACCAGCGGCGGGTCGGCCGGGTTGAGGATGATGACGGCCTTGCCCCGCTGCGCTCCCCCGACCGCTTCGATGGCGCGGGCTGTCGTCTCGGTGAACTCGTCGATGTTGGCTCGTGTGCCCGGGCCCGCGGACTTGGACGCGATGGACGCGACGATCTCGGCGTAGGCCACGTCGGCGATACGGGCCACAGCGGCGACCATCGGGACGGTCGCCTGGCCACCGCACGTGACCATGTTGACGTTGGTGGTGCCCAGATGCTGTCCGAGGTTGACCGGCGGGATGACGTAAGGACCGACGGCCGCGGGTGTGAGGTCGACCATGAGCTTGCCGTGCGTGCGAACGAGTTTGTCGTTGTTGAGGTGTGCTTTCGCGGAGGTTGCGTCGAAGACGAGCTCGACCTGGTCGAACTCCGGCATGCGCAGCAGTCCTTCGACACCCTGGTGAGTCGTGGCGACGCCGATGCGCCGGGCTCGCGCGAGCCCGTCCGACTCGGGATCGATCCCGACCATGGCTTCGACGTGCAAGGTGGTGGACAGGCGTTTGACCTTGAACATGAGGTCGGTGCCGATGTTGCCTGAGCCGATGATGGCTACTCCGACGGTCATGCCGGGTCTCCTTCGTGAGTGGGGCGGGGGGTGCTGAACGTGGCGCGGACCTCGCCGAGGCCATCGAGGCGCGCGGTGTACGTGCCGGAGTGGTCGACGCCGACCATGGGTCCGAGGGCGCCGGACAGGACGATCTCCCCGGCGCGCAACGAGCGACCTCTGCGGGCCATCTGCCGGGCGAGCCACGCCACCGAGATCACGGGGCTGCCCAGGCATGCGGCTCCGGTACCGGTGGAGACCACGTCGCCGTCGTGCTCGAGGGTCATGCCGAGGCCGGTCAGGTTCAGCCCGTCGAGGCCTCGCGGGGTCGTGCCGAGGACGACGGCGCCGCTGGAGGCGTTGTCGGCGATGGTGTCGGTGATGCGGATGTCCCATCCGCTGATGCGTGAGTCGACGACCTCGATGGCTGGCAGGACGAACTGGGTCGCTCGCAGGACGTCGGCGACGTTCGCCGTCGGCGCGTCCAGGTCGGAACCGAGGACGAACGCGACCTCGGCCTCCACGCGCGGTTGCAGGAACGTGGACAGGTCCAGCCGCTCACGGTCGGCGAACACCATGTCGTCGAGCAGGGAGCCGTAGTCGGGGGTTGTGACACCGAACTGTGTCTGGACTGCTGCGGATGTCAGGCCGATCTTGCGCCCGACGATGCTGCGTCCGTCCTTGAGTCGGCGTCCGATGTTGAGTGACTGGACGAGGTAGGCACTGTCGTTGTCGGTGTCCCCGATGAGATCCCGGACAGGCGTGCAGGGCTCCCCGGAGGTGTGGGCGTCCCAGAGGCGGTCGGCCGCCGCCCGCTGGGCTGCGGTCACGTGCAGGGTGTCGATGGCGCTCACAGCTGCACGCACACATTCGTCGGTTCGGTGTAGAAGTGCAGCGAGTGCTGGCCGCCTTCGCGCCCGATGCCCGAAAGTCCCACTCCTCCGAACGGGCTGCGCAGGTCACGCAGGTACCACGCGTTGACCCAGGACATCCCGACCCGCATCTGCTGCGCAACGCGGTGGCCGCGTTCCAGGTCCGAGGTCCACGTCACCGCGGCCAGCCCGTACCGGGTGTCGTTGGCCAGGCGCACGGCCTCGACTTCGGTGTCGAACGGGATGAGCGCGGCGACGGGTCCGAAGACCTCCTCGCGTACGGTGCGGTGGCTGTTGTCCAGGCCGGTCCACAGCGTCGGTTCGATCCACGCGCCGGCATCCAGGTCGCCTCCCAGCGATGGGACGCCGCCACCGGCGAGCACGCTCGCTCCTTCGTTCTGGGCCAGCTTCAGGTACGACAGGACCTTCTCGCGGTGACCCAGGGAGATCAGCGGACCGGTTGTCGTGTCCGGGTCTTCGGGGCGCCCCAGTCGCAGCGCCTTGGCCCGCTCGGCCAGCTCGGCCGCGACCTGTTCGAAGATCGGCCGCTGCACGTAGACCCGCTCGGTGCACAGGCACACCTGGCCGGTGTTGAGGAAGATGGACCGGGCCAGGCCGTCGGCTGCCTTGTCGAGGTCTGCGTCGGCGAAGACGACAGCCGCGTTCTTGCCACCGAGCTCGAACGAGACGGGCTTCACGCTGGGTGCGACGGCACGCATGATCGTCGACCCCGTCGAGGACTCGCCGGTGAAGGTGACGCCGTCGATGTCCGCGTGCGTGGTGAGGAACTGTCCGGCCGAGTCGGGCCCGAAGCCGTGCACGACGTTGTACACCCCGGCCGGGACGCCGGCTTCCGTCATCACCTCGGCGAGCAGGGTCGCGGTGGCCGGGGTCTCCTCCGAAGGCTTGACCACGACGGTGTTGCCGCAGGCGAGCGCGGGGGCGACCTTCCAGGTGAGCAGCAGCAGCGGAAGGTTCCAGGGAACGATGATGGCCACGACGCCCAGCGGTTTGCGCACGGCGTAGTTCAACGCGGTGCGTCCGTCGGACAGCTCCGTCAGGTAAGAGTCGAGGCCGGCGGCGGCGACCGTGTCGGCGAAGGCCCGGAAGTTCGTGGCGGCGCGGGCGACGTCGAGCTCCCGCACGAGGCTCAGGGGCTTGCCGGTGTCGGCCGACTCAGCGGAGACGAAGTCCTCGCTGCGGCGCTCGATGATGTCGGCGACGCGGCGCAGCATGCCCACCCGGTTCTGCACACTGGTCTGCGCCCAGCCCGCGTCGAGGGCGTCTCGGGCCGCGGCAACAGCGGCGTCCACGTGCTGCCGGCCGGCCTCGTGCACGGTGCTGACGACTGAGCCGTCGACCGGGCTGCACTTGTCGAAGGTCGCGACGCCATCGACGAACCGCCCGCCGATGAAGTTGCGGATCTGGTGGGACGTGCCGTTGGGAATAGCCATAGATGCAGGCTAGGAAGCAGAGGCGATGCCTGACTAATGCTCTTTGGCGGTCCAGTCATGCGCTTTCTGGTATGCCTGATCACGTGCAGGGTCTACCGAGCGCTCGAGCCGGCTGTGACGACGGAACGGGTTCGCTGGCAGGCGAGCGTCGGTCCGGCGGAACGTTCCACCGCCCTCCGCCAAGGTTGCGCAGATGGACCACAAGCTCGAACGAGACTGCGGCCCAACCGCCGGCACCCCCGCCCGTGGCCCGGCTCGACCACCTGTCCATGACCTGGGGGCTCGCACGACCGCTTCCAGGAGGAGACGCGCACGTCAGGTCGACGAATGGCGGTACATCAGTTCCCTGCTCGCGGATCCCGCACGAGGGGGCGATGCGACCTAGCAGGGACCGCTGGCGCTGGAGCGGGTCGCAGGTCAGGGTGCGGCCTGCCGGGCACAGGTCACTGCATCGGACTCACCCTGATGCGCGGGAAGGGTCCGCACATTCGCCCAGGCGGCCGGGACGGTCCGGCGGCCTTCGGGCACTGCTTCGCACCTCCGGGGAGGCCCGTCAACAGACGGTCGCGTCACCCCGCGGGATGTTGTCTCCGAGGTTGAAGTACTTGGAGTGGTGGAAGATCAGGGGCGCGACGTCCCCCTCTTCCTTCGAACCGTGCTCGATGACCTCGCCCACGAAGATCGAGTGGTCACCCCCGTCGTAGGTGCCCCACTTGCGGCACAGGAACCAGGCCAGACAGTCCTGGATGACGGGGCAACCGTGCTGGACGTCCATCTGCACGTCGGGCGAGACCGCCCACGGGCTGCGGGCATACCAGTCTGCGATGGCGCCCTGCTTGTTGCTCAGGATGCTCAGCCCGTAGTAACCATCGGTGGCCATGAGCAGCTCGTGCATCCGGCCCGGCTTGTTGACGCTGACCCCGCACAGTCGTGGGTCCAGCGAGACCGGTGAGAACGAGCTGGCCGTCATCCCGTGGACGCCGGTGCCGTCGCTGATGGTGACGATGCTGACGCCCGTGGGAAAGTGCCGCAGGGCGTGCCTGAACGCCAGTGCCTCAGGCCCGTTGGGAACGAACGTACTGGTGGGTGTGGTCACCTGAATCACTCCTCGTCGCCAGGCCAACAGCGGCCTTCGGCTTTGCTGGAGAGATCATCGTGCGCGACCCGGGTCATGCCACGCCAATGCGCGTTTACGCGGAAGGCATACCTACTTGGTCATGGGCGCACCCTGGTCGACGAGCTCCTGAAGGACCTCGATCATCTTCGCCGCAGCCGGTGTCAGCGGGCGCGAGGCGGACAGGGTGATGCCGACACTGTGGCTCACGAGATCGAGCGAGGGGCCCAGTGAGACAGCTCCGTCGATCGTGTTCAGGATCGAGGTCGACACGGCAGCGATGGAGTCCGTGGTCAGCAGCAGGTGCCGCAGGGCCAGGAAGGAGGTTGTCTCGACCCGGTTCACGGGCAGCTCGATGCCCTGCTCACCGAAGAACACCTCCAGCTCGCCCCGCAGCCGAGCCTCCGAGCTGGGCATGATCCAGGGGTAGTTCGACAGCTCGGAGACAGGGAACGTCCCCCTCCGCGCCAATGGATGGTCGGCGCGCACGGCCAAAGAGACCGCCTCGTCGTGCAGGCGTCGCCGGATGAAGTGTTCGTCCGTCGGTCGGGTGAGCCGGCCGACGACCAGGTCGAGGCGGCCGGCTTCCAGCTCGATGAGCAGGCGTTGCGGGAGCGCCTCGTACAGCTCCACGGTGAGCATCGGATGGCGCGCCTTCAAGCTCGCGACGGCGCGCGGCACCAACGCATTCGAGCCCGTCAGGTGCACGCCGACCACCACGGTGCCCCGGTCGGCATCCAGCAGCTCCTGGACGTGCCGTTCGGCCTGGCGCACCTGGGAGATGATCGCCCTCGCGTGGATGGTGAATGCCTCGCTGACCGGGGTCGAGGACAGGCCGCGGGACGTGCGCTCGAACAGCGGCACGCCCAGGAGCAGCTCGAGCTCGCGAAGCGTCCGGGTCGCTGCGGGCTGGGTGATGCCCAGCTCCTCGGCGGCGGCGCTCAAGGTGCCCAGTCGGGCGATGGCATCGGCCAACAGAAGGTGGCGGAACTTGAGCCGCCCGTCGAGCAGGTTCGGCTTCTTCATGGCTCATCCTCATACCAGTTCAGCAATACCGCACATGCGATTTGATATTTGCCGAGCATAACGAGGGCGCTCACGATAGGTCCACAGACCACAGACACCGCCGCCTAGTGGAGGACCCCATGTCTGGCACCGCCTACAACACCTATCTGCAGGCCGACACCCTGCACTCGCTCCAGGTTCCGGTGACACAGGACGAGGGCGAGCGCTCCTTCCTGGTGGTGTGCCAAGTCCAGGAGCTCTACTTCGCGCTGATCTCGCACGACATCGGCGCCGCGTCGCACCACCTGCGCGGGGACGCACTGTCTGCGGCGACGTCGTCCGTGCAGCGCGCTGGTTCGCACTTTGCGGGCCTCAACGCCACCTGGCGGTCGCTGGAGTGGATGCTGCCGGCGGACTTCGCCGCCATCAAGCAAGGCATGACCGCAGTCCACGGCAGGTCCACGTCCCTGCAGTCGTGGACCTACCGCGAGATGCTGTTCCGTCTCGGCCTCAAGGACGCCAGCCTCGCCGAGGAGGTGGCCGCCATGCCGGCCCAGTACGCGCAGCTGCGCGAGGCTCTCGCTACGCCAAGCGTGTACGAGGAGGCCTTGGCCCTGGCCCGCCGGCGAGGCCACGAGCTGCCCACCGCCGACACGTCCGACGCACCCGACACGTCGGACGCACCCGAGGCGCCCGACGCCGAGCAACGCCTCGAGCCGGCCGTCGTCGGCTTCTGGACCTCGGTGCTCCTCTCTGCCGACCCTGACCTGTCGGACTTCCGGGCCTTCGCGCGCGCCCTCATCGGCGTGGCCGAAGGTTTGGCCGAGTACAGGTACCTGCACTACCTCGCGACCAACCGCACCCTCGGCGCGCGGCCCGCACACTTCGGCGTCAGCGGCGTCGCCTGGCTCACCCCGACCCTGACAGTGCTGCCGTTCCCGGAGCTGTGGGCGACCCGAACGGGCGGTGAGTGAGGATGCCCTCGCCGTTCACGATCGTCGGCATCTCGGGCAGCCTGCGCCGCGCCTCCTTCAACACCAGACTCTTGGACGAGGCTGCCAAGCTGGCCCCCGAGCTCCTTCACGTCGACGTGTACGAACAGCTGGGTAGCCTGCCGCACTTCAACGAGGACCAGGAAACCCCTGCCCCGAGCCAGGTCGACGACCTTCGGCGCCAGGTCCGCGACGCAGACGGCCTGCTGATCGCGACGCCCGAGTACAACGCCTCGATCCCCGGCGTGCTGAAGAACGCGCTCGACTGGCTCTCCCGTCCCGTGGACGGTGTCGCACCACCGCTGAAGGGCAAGCCGGTCGCGATCCTCGGCGCATCCATGAGCCCACTCGGGACCGTCCGCGCCCAGCTCAGCCTTCGCCAGATTCTCCACAAGCTCGACGCCGCGGTCGTACGGCAGCCGGAGTTCATTCTCGGCACCGCACACACGCAGCTCCATGAAGAGGGCGAGGGCTTGAACTCACCGACAGCCGAGGTCCTGCGCCTGGTCCTCGAACAGCTGCACGCCTTGATCGGGCGTGGCTCGCGCGCACCGATCGACTGAACAAAGACACGACGGCTCGGCGGCACTCACAAGTGCAGCCGCCGCTCGGCTCACCTCCAGCACTATCCGAACGAGGACTCCCATGGCAACGACAACAGACACGACTCAGGGCCCAGCCCTCGGCATGCGCAAGAAGGTCATCGTGGCGGTCGCCGGCTCGGCGATCGAGTGGTACGACTTCTTCATCTACGCCACCGCCTCCGCGCTGGTTCTCAACAAGCTGTTCTTCCCGTCGTTCAGTAGCTCGGCCGGCCTGCTGCTGTCACTGTCGACATTCGCGGTCGGCTTCCTCGTGCGGCCCTTCGGCGCTGCGCTGTTCGGTCACTTCGGTGACCGGTTCGGGCGCAAGCCCACGCTGGTGACCGCCATGATGCTCATGGGCGCCGCGACCACGGCGATCGGGTTCCTTCCGACATATGGGTCGGCTGGAACGCTGGCCCCGGTCCTCCTCGTGGCGCTGCGCCTCATCCAAGGCCTTGCCCTGGGCGGCCAGTGGGGCGGCGCGGTTCTCATCGTCTGCGAGAGCGCGCCAGCGCATCGCCGCGGCTTCTACGGCAGCTTCGCCCAGATCGGCGTCCCCCTGGCCCTCATCCTGTCCAACGTCATCTTCGTGACCTTGTCCGCGACCACCAGTGAAGCCGCGTTCCTCCAGTGGGGATGGCGAATCCCCTTCTTCCTGAGCGTTCTTCTGGTCGGCGTCGGTATCTACGCCCAGTCCCGCCTCGAGGGCGTGGACTCTGCGCAGGAGGACCAGCCGAACCGGCTGCCGCTGGTGGAGCTGCTGCGCGAGCACTGGAAGGAGACGCTTCAGGCCGCCGGAGCCACCCTGCTGAACGCGGCCGCCTACTACGTCCTGACCGTGTACGTCCTGGCCTACTTCACCACCGGCCTGGGCCTGCCCAAGAGCGCCATTCTCACGGCGGTCATCATCGCGGCGGTCGTCTCGATCGCCACGATCCCGGCCGCGGCTCACCTGTCCGACCGGATCGGCCGACGCAAGACATATGCCATCGGTGCCGTTGCGCTCGGCATCTGGGTGTTCCCGATGTTCTGGCTCATCAACACCGGCAGCGTGACCCTGGCGACCATCGCGTTGGTCGTCGCCCAAGTCTTCTTCAGCTTCACCTACGGGCCGGCGCCAGCCCTGTTCTCGGAGATGTTCGGCCGCAAGGTCCGCTACTCCGGAGTCTCCCTCGGCTACCAGCTCGGCGCCGTTGCCGGGGGCGCGTTCGCTCCCCTCATCGCGACCGCACTGTACGCCGAGTTCGGGACGAGCAACGTCGTCGCCGCGTACCTGACCGGAGTTGCGGTCCTGTCCCTCGTCGCCGTAGGCCTCATCTCCCAACCCCGCCCTGCCACGAGGACCGCCACAACGGCGGCGCGCAGCCGGACAGCACGCGCCCAGGTCGGACTGCTCGACTGAGCAGGCCCCCGGGCCCCCGACCTCGGGGGCCCGGGCGCCTGCGCGGGACGACCGACCCAATACTCACGCGCGCCGCACGGCCCTGAGTCGGGTCAACGCGCCTTCTCACCGGCCGGGCAGGCGTCGCGACAGTCCTGGCCGCGGACGAACCTCCCCGGCGGGCCGCCTCCCCTGCACACCGTCTGCGTCTCGTCGAGGCCTCCGTGCGCCTTGCCCTCATGCATCCGTGCCCGTCGCGCCCCCCGTCACCGCGGCCTCGCGGGCGACCGGTGACGCGGCACCGCTGCGCCGCACCCCGCCCCGCGATTCGCCGCCTCGGCGCGCCGACCCAGCCCGTGGACGGCCACGACTCGCCACGTCATCCACGAAAGGCTAGACTGAACCCGATAGTCCACTTCGTAGCCCTCAGGCCGAGCGGGTACACCATTTCTCCCGCCACCGGCAGGGAAGGCCGTCGAAGACCCTACTTCACTTGCATCCCAATGTATTCAGAGACAAACAACTCCGGAGAACACGCCCATGACTGCCGAGCCCCTGGAGCGGCGGCGCCGCGACAATGAGACTCCTCTCAGTGGACCTGTCAGTCCCTTTTCTGGCCGGCCATCGGGGTCGCTGGTCACCGACGAGCCTCCAGGCACACCGCTGGAGGAGACTCGGGAACCGACTCCGAGCGATACGGACCATGCGCCGTCGGCGACAGATGACGAACCCGGGCGTGCCGAGGAGAACTCACGCTGGACCAGCGCGTTGACCGGCCCAGGGCCGGCCCGCGAAGCGGCAGCCGACGCCTTGTACGCGTACCTGTTGCGCGCCGCTCGCAGCGAGCTGGCCCACCGGTCGAGCACATCGCGCCTTTCCGGCCCCGAGCGTGATGACCTGGCCCATCAGTCCGCTGCGGACGCGTTGGTCTCGGTCATCAGACGAATCCGTGACTTCCGTGGCGAGAGCAAGTTCACGACCTGGGCCCGTAGCTTCGTCACCTTCGAGGTTCGAGTGAAGATCCGCCAGCACCACCGCCGCACCGGCCCTCACCTGCTGGTCGGCGAGGACTGGGACCGCATCACGCCCTTGGGGCCTCATGGCCCAGACGCCGACGTTGAGGCGTTCGAGCTCAAACAGGCCGTGGTGTCAGCGATGACGACCGCCCTGACCGCTCGGCAACGAGCGGTGTTCGTGGGCCTTGTGGTGCACGGGGCAACGATCGAGCAGCTGGCAGCACAGCTCGGCTCGAACCGAAACGCCGTCTACCAGCTGATGTTCCATGCTCGGCGGAACCTGCGGCGTCAGCTCACCCAACGAGGCTTCATGTACGGGGTTCCGTCGTCCTGACCGATGCGCTCTTGGACGCCACCACCAAGCAGGCGTCCCAGTGATGCGGGGCGCTACTCCGACTGGGCGGTGCCGTCCGGTCGGTCGATCCGCACTCCTCCGACGGGAAGGTCCAGGTCGGCGTGCAGCAGCCGGTAGACCGACAGCTCCCGGTCGTAGTACTTGTCGGTCTCCCCGACCCACTCCATCCCGACCCGTCCCGCCAAGGCCGCGGCGCGCCGGTTGTGGGGACGGACCACCGCGAAGATCTCCGCGGCCCCGTTGGCGAACGCATAGTGAGCCAGCGCGTGACCCGCCTCGGTGGCCAACCCCTTCCCCCACCATGTCGGCTGCAGCTGCCATGCGATCTGCAGGTCCTCGCCGCCAGGCCCGAACGGCAGCAGCGCGGCCCCACCTACGACCTCTCGACCCGCGCAGGTCCCCGCTAGCGCTATCGCCCACCGACCAACCGGTGGCACCGCGTGCTCGTTCTCGCTGATCCAGCGGTCCAGGATGCCGGCCATGGTTCCGGTGTCGGGCACGAGTGACATCTCGGGTTCGAGCCAGTGCGCCACGGCACAGCTGCCGTAGATGCTCAATGCCTCGGTCACGTCCCGGCCGGCCCACGGACGCAGCACCACCTTCGGGGTGCGGATGACTCGTCCGTCGATCTCGCAGAAGTCGATCATTGCGGTGTCTGAGCTCCTTTACGTGTGTCTCCGGGGTCGGGTGCAGCCGTCATCGGACTTTGTCCGGGGGGACGCGACCATGGTTCTCGGCATGGCCGCGCTCAGGTCTCAGTGCTGTTCACGCGACGTCTCTTAGCGGCGGCGGGTGGACGGGTTGCTGCCCTGTCGGCGTGCGCGCGCACTGCTCGATCCGCTGGGTGAGCGCGAGGTGCGGCATCTGCCGGAGGGTGGGTCCACACCGCTGGGCGGCTGTGAGATCTGCGTGGCACCGAACACTCAAGCCGGCGACGGTCTCGCAGCTCCCCCAGGTCGAACTCGCGGCGCGTCTCCAGACCGACGACCATGAGGAGGACCGCCATGAGGCCGCTGCTGACCCACTCGCGCAGGGTGAGGGTCACACCGTGCTCACCGACGAGCACCGATACGTGCGTGACCCAGACGGTGGCGTAGCTCGAGCCGGCGTTGGCCCAGCGCACGGCCGCGACGATGGCGAGCGCCAGGACACCGGCACTGCCCGACTCGGTCCGCAGGAACGAGCCGGCCGATGGGAGCCCTTCACGTGCCATCCACTGGGTCACGTCACCCAGGGCGGGACGCCGGCCCCGGGTTGGTGCCGTCACCGAGTCGCGCGCATCAGGGTCCCTCCCCCGCTCATGAACGAACCTCACATTCGCCGCGCCCCATCTCTGCACCCCAAGCCGCCCAGTGTTCGCCCGTACCCGGTGCCAACGGCGGCGAGATGTCTTCGTGGGCAAGGGTCTTTCACTGCGCGACCTCTCACAGTGGCCGGCACTGCACCGGGGCACGGCCACAGGGAAGCCGTGCCCCGGCGGTCTCGGTGTGACGGTGCCCTCGGCAGTGGCCGAAGGTCTCACGTCCGGCGTGCGGGAACGCCGCTAGTCCGTCAAGGAGAGGCTGCGTCGTTCTTGGGGTTCCTCCAGGTCGGGCCGGTCCAGGCGGTACCGGTTCAGGGTCATCCCGTAGTACTCACTGGTCGAGCCGTCGGGTCTCATACCGATGTGAATGGCGGTCCCGATCGCCCGGTCGTTGGCCGGGTCGATGAGCGCGTAGAGGCGGTCGATGGCCTCGACGCTGAACGCGTGGTGGGCCACTGCGTGGGCGGCCTCGGACGCAAACCCCTGCCGTGCCGCCTCCGGCGCGACGTGCCACCACAACGTCAGCAGGGGCGGCCCACTGGTCGGCGTCGTCAGGTGGGCGCTGCCGATGACCTTGCCGGTGTCCTGTCGTTCGATGGCCCATCGGCCCTGCGGCACCGGGGCGCGGTTGGACTCGACGATCCAGCGGTCCAGCAGCCGGCGTGCCGCGTCCGGGCTGGCGATCTGCGGCACGACTGGATGCATCCACCGGGTCACGGACGGGTGCGCGAACAGGTCGTAGGCGACGTCGGTGTCATCGAGGTCCCAGGCGCGCAGCACGATCCGCGGCGTCCGGATCTGCAACAGCTCGAGGCGGACGTCGTGCGGGTCCTCGTGCCGGTCGTGCACGAACGCCTCCGGTCCGGCAGCGTCGAGACGCGCTTGGCCGGTACGGTGCCGTCGCGGGACGGGGGGCGCGAGCAGCTCGGCGTGCTCGGGGTGCCTCTGGATGTACTCCGACACGTAGGAGCACGTCGGCGCAAGACGCGCGCCTCTGGACCGGACGATGCCGATCGCGTGCTCCACGAGCAGCGCCCCGACGTCGTGTCCGCGTAGTCGGGGCGTGACGTACGTGTGCTCGAGCTCGACGTGGCCGACGGAGGTCCACCTGTAGGACAGCAGGCCGATGACCGTGCCGGAGCGAACGGCCTCGTACTGCTGGTTGACCGGGTTGTCGAGTATCTCGATGGGTGCGGTGGCATCGGTGCTTCGTTCGAGCGGATCGGGCATGGTTCACCTTCTTGGCTGTGCAGCCTGCGAGGGCGTGGTCACCGCGGGTCGCGGGCCATGCACCGGGGGCACCACCTTGATGGCGTTGGTGCAGGGCTGCGCGCAAACGGGTCAGTGGCTGCTCGACTGCTGGTGACCGCCGCAGCCGAGTTCTTATCGGTCGGTCATGTGACGATCGACTCCAGCACCGGAGGGCCGCGATGCCCGGCCCATCCGGCCCCACCTGCTCCAAAGGGCCGTGGCCGGTGAGGCCGACGAGACTTTCGGTGCTCTACTACTCAGCCACCGGCGCGCTGCACACCATGGCACACCGGGTGGCCGACGCGGCGGGGTCGCTGGGTGCCGAGATCCGCCTCCGGCAGGTGGCTGGGCCGGCACCAGATGAAGCGACCGCATCCAATGCCGCGTGGAGCCAGCACTTCGACCTCACGAAGGACGAGCCGCGTGCCACGGCCGAGGACGTGGTGTGGACGGACGCGGGTCGCGGCCGTCCGGTGCCGGCGCGCTCGGGCCGACCTTGCCATGTCCCAGCGCTCCGCGTCGGTGGCGCGAGCAGGACGCGTGCTCGTCTGCGATCGTCGTCAGTGGCCGCGTCGGGTCCGAGCGGACTCCTCGACGGTGAGCTCTGCCGCGGGGTCGGCCACAAGACGCGCGTCGGGAATCGCGACCCCGCTCTGCACCGAGAACCCGTACGTTCCAGCGGCGAGTCGGGCGTCTGCTCGGTCCAACGCCGCCAGTCGCTCCCGCAGGATGCCGTCGATCGTGATGCCGACGACCTCGTGCTGCAACGGCTGGGCGGCGTCCGCGTCCCCGTCTCCGGCCTCACGCATGGCCTCGTTGTCCTCGATGCGTGCCGAGGCTGAGGTGGCCAGCAGCTCGGTCACGCGGGCGCGCTCGGCATCCAAGAGCGTCTTGGCCTGGTCAACGTCCACAAGAAGTCCTTTCGTCTGTCCTCGCGCGGCAGTCCGTCGCGCGGTCCGTTCGTGGGGTGCGTCGCGGCGGCGCAGGGCGGCTCAGCGGCCCGCGAGGTAGGCGCCGACACGCGCTCGGACCACGTTGCGCCCGCGGGCGAGGTCACGCTGCACGTCCGGGACCTCGCGCCCCAGGACGAGCGCTGCCGACAGGAGCTCCTGACCCTGGATGTCGACGAGGTCGACGACGTCGGCCACCTGCCGCGGCAGGTCGTCCAGCGCCGAGTCGACGACGCCGTACAGCTCTTCGGTCTCCAGCTCGGCTTCGGGGCCGAGGAACCTCGTCAGCGCCGGCCACGCCCTCGGCGGGCTGACCCAGCTGCCGACATCGCTGCCCTCGCTGTACAGCTCTGGCAGAAGGAGTTCGGCTGGGTCGGCGTCCGCGTCCAACATCTGCAGCTCAGCCAGGTCACGAAGGGACCCGTTCACCTCGAACCCCGCCGGCAGGTCGCCCTCGATCGGTTCGGACGAGGAGTGCGCGTGGTGCGCCAGGATGCTGTCGGCCCACTCCTCTCGGGTGTCCTCGTCGTCCGTCACGTGCCTCGCCGCTTGACGGAGCAGGTGCGCGGCCAGCTCCTCACGCCGGGGGGTGCGAGTCCGCAGCTGCGACAGGAAGTAGTCCCAGGTCTCCTGAACGAGGTCATCGGCATGGGCAGGATCAGCGGCCCGAGCCAGCTGTGCCAGGAACTTCTGCTGGTCCCCGACGGGGTCGTTGGCCGGGGGGCCGTGGTGCCCCGGAATCGTTGGCGTGGCCCGCGTCCGCCGTGCCGTCCTCGGCGCCGCCATCAGAGCGGACGTCGTCGCGACCTGGTCCAGGTGCGTCGTGCACGCCGAGCACCGAGCGGCATGACGCGCCGTGTCGACGAGGTCGGACGCCGGGACAGCTCCGCTGAGCACCAGCCCTCCATAGGCCGCGACCGCGCTACACCTCATCTGTTACTCCTTCGGTCGGCGCCGGTCAGGCACGCGGCGCATGCCCGCGGCAGGGACGCTCATGTCCGTGTTCGTGTCCGGTACGCGCGGGTTCTTTGGTCTCGCTGGGGCAGGGCGAGCACGGGCGTTGGCAATTGCGCCGGTAGGGGGCGGCATCGTTCGGGCCGTGGCGTTCTCGTCATCCGGAGGGCCCGAACCGTTCCACCCGGATGTCCGTGGAAGGGACGCCGAGGGCGTCGAGCAGCATGGTGGCGGTGTCGCAGAAGGCGGGCGACCCGCACACGAACGGCTGCTGCCCCGGTCGCAGCACGGGAGCCAGATCGGCCTCGGTGAGGCGTCCCGCAGCACGGGGATGCCGCGGCGGCGCCTGCCGCGTGTAGACGACCGTGGTCTGCTCTGCGGCGAGCTCTTTGGCGTAGTACAGCTCGCTCGGGCTGCGCGCCGAGACCACCAACGTCACGAGGTCCTCACGACGGACGGCTCGGGCCGCGCGAAGCATCGACATCAGCGGGACGACCCCACTTCCTCCGGCGATCCCGAGCATGGGTACCGACACGTCCCACGCGAAATGGCCGCCGATCGGGCCGCGTACCTGGACGGTGTCACCGATCTCGAGGCCCTCGTGCAGGAACGTGGACACCTCACCTCCGCGGAGCAGCTCCACCGTGATCTCCAACGGGTCGCTGCCCGGCGCGGAGGCGGCCGAGTACGCCCGCTGCGCCCGGTACCCGTCCTCAGCCATCAGCCGAACGATGAAGTGCTGGCCGGCAACGAAGTCATGCGGGCCGGCAAGCATGAGCTGGAACGTCTTCGCCGTGAGGGTCTCGCATCGGAGCCCGACGACCGAGGCCGTCTGCCACGGCTGGACGGGCGGAACACGGGTCGTGACCAACCGGTCCATCAGTCTCCCTGGTACCGCTGCTCGAGCCACGGGTCCCCACGGTCGTGGTAGCCGCTGCGTTCCCACAGGCCGGGCTCGTCGTGGTCCATCAGGTGCAGGCCCGACACCCACTTGGCGCTCTTCCAGAAGTAGAGGTGCGGGACGAGCAGCCGGGCGGGGCCACCGTGCTCGGCCGGCAGGGGCTGGCCGCCGACCTCCCACACGACCCAGGCCTTGCCGCCGAGGACGTCCTCGAGAGGCAGGTTGGTCGTGTACCCGGTGTGGGAACGGGCCAGGACGAACGTGGCCTCCGGCAGGACGCCGGCGAGGTCCAGAAGGGTGTCGACGGACACACCGCGGAAGGTCATGTCGGACTTGGACCACGTGGTGACGCAGTGGATGGCGCCCTCGTACGTCGATGGCGTCATGCGGTGCAGCTGTACCCATGACCACGTGTGCGGGTCCCGCACCAGCCCGTCGACGGTGAACGTCCACGTGGCAGTGTCCAACCTCGGCGTGGGCTCGTAGCTCAGGACCGGCCAGTTGTCGCCGGTGTCGTACTGCCCCGGAGGGAGCCTCGCGTCACTGCGGTCGCGCCTCGTGAACCCTCGTGTCACTGACATGTCGGAACGTCACCTGCTTCCAGTGGTGGGTGGTGGTGTTCGGGGTGGGCCCGCGGGCCCTTCATGGCCTGCCCGCGCCTGTCGAGCCGTTTCGGCCTCGAGCATCCACGCCTGCTTCTCGATCTCGAGGATCGTCTGGTTGAACAGGTCAGCGGTCGCCGGGTCGACGGCGCGGGCGCCCGGGGACTCGTGGCGTCGCGCGGCTGTCGCCGTCAGTTGCGTCCCGCCATGACGCCACCGTCGACGTTGACGATGCTGCCGGTGACCCAGCCGGCGTCGTCGGACAGCAGGTACGTGACGGCTCCGGCGATGTCCTCGGGGGTGCCGACACGACCGAGCGGGTGCACCCCGTCCAGCCCGTGCAGCGTCTCCTCGATCTGGTCCGCCGGCACGAAGCCTTCGTACAGGGGCGTGGCCACGACCGCGGGAGCGACCGCGTTGACCCGGATGCGCCGGGGTGCGAGCTCGATGGCCAGGTTGTGCGTCAGAGCGTGCAGGCCCGCCTTGGCCATGGAGTACGCCGACGACGGGGTCGCACCGAGGGCCTGGTGCGCCCACATGGAGCCGATGTTGACGATGGAGCCACCGCCACGGGCGACCATGAGGCGGGCCACGCCCTGGGTGAGGAAGAACGTGCCACGGTTGATGTCCAGGTAGGAGTCGTAGGCGGCGAGGTCGTAGTCCAGGAAGTTCTTCGGGATGAAGAAGCCTGCAGAGTTGACGAGGAGGCTGGTGTCGGCGTGGTCGCGAGCGAGCGCGTCGACCATGGCGTCGACCTGTGCCGCGTCGTTGAGGTCGCCGGCGAGCGCGGTGACGCGGTCGCCGCCGTCCAGGTACTGGACTGCTTCGTCCAGCTTGGTGTGGCTGCGCCCGATGAGCACCACCGAACCGCCCTCGCCCAGCACGGTGGCAGCGGTGGCCCGGCCCATTCCGCTGCTGCCGCCTGTGACGACCAGCTTGTGTCCCACGAATCGATCTGACATGTGCCGCAACCTCCGGTTGAGTGTGAATCCGCCGCCGCTGTGGGGGCGGGGGCTTCGGTCGGCGAAGCCATGGCACGTAGGTGGCGCGCGGCAGCCGTTCCTTATGGGGACCGGCCCGTCGGCCCGATGGTTGTCGCCGCCGGCTGGGGCCTGAGGTGACCCGCTGCCCCTTGAGGAGCAACCGAAGACGCTGCCACGGGTGTCCGCTGCGCGACCCCGATGAGGACCGAGCCGTCCACCTCTGTGCGATCACACCACCTGCGGATATGCTCGCGGTGTGCCCGGTGACGAGGGTCGGCATTCGCCGCGGTTGACAGCTCGGGGCGCAGCCACGCGTGCCCGCATCCTGCAAGCAGCCGACGACCTCATTCTCGTCCACGGGGTCAACCGCACCCGGCTCGACGACGTGCGGGCCGCGACCGGCGTGAGCAAGTCGCAGCTGTATCACTTCTTCCCGGACAAGAGCGCCCTGGTGGCCGCGGTCATCGAGCGCCGCGCCGAGGTCATCATGGAGCGCGAGCGCGACCTGCTGCGCCGCGTCGACTCCATGCGTGGTCTGGAACGCTGGCGCACCGCAGCGGTGAACCGGGTCCAGCTGCGGCGCGGCGCTCACGGCTGCGCCCTCGGCTCCCTGCTCAGTGAGCTCGCCGACCAGGACGACGACGCGCTCACTGCCTTGGCCGGTCACTTCCACACGTGGCAGATGCTGATGAAGGACGCGCTCGACCGGATGAGCAGCAACGGGGCGCTACGGCCCGACGCAGACACCGAACGCCTCGCGACCGGTCTCATGGCTGCCCTGCAGGGCGGCTACCTGCTGTCGCAGGCGGCCCACAACGCGACCCCGATGCAGGCGTCACTGGACATGGCACTCGAGCACATCGCCTCGTACGCGACCAAGGCGGCGTAGAGCCGAAGGACTCCGCACGTTCCGTGCGTCCGGCCCCTGACTCGTGCGGGTGAACCAGCGCACCGGCCACCGCGCGGACGGGCAAGACGAGACGTCGTGCAACGAGGGTGCCGATCCCCGACATCGAGACCCTCGGCCGGCACGCGTCCAGAGCTCTACGCCGCGCGACGAGCAACCAGGTCACCACGAAGGTGCGCGCATTCGTCGTCGCAGCACGGATTTTCGGCCCGATGCCGTCGAGCGTCTGCGGATGAGGCGGACTCGATTTCCCGTAGCGTTCAGGCGTGACCTGGTCCTTCATCGTCGTCGTCGTTGCGCTGGTCCTGGTGCCGGGGGCGGACTTCGCCCTCATCGTGCGAAACACGTTGAGCGGTGGTCGATGTCGGGGGGCGATCACGACGGCAGGTGTCAGTTCCGCCGCTGCGATCCAGGGGCTGCTGGTGACGATCGGGCTGGCTGGTGTGATCGTGCGTGTTCAGCCGCTGTTCCTGGCCTTGAAGTGGGGCGGCGTGGTGTATCTGGCGTGGCTGGCCTTCGGAATGCTGCGCAGTGCGGTGCGCGCCGACTACCCGGACGTCGGGACGGGCCCCCGCATGAGCGCAGCGGCAGCGTACCGGCAGGGGTTGCTGTGCAATGCGACGAACCCGAAGATCCTCGTCTTCTACCTGTCCTTGCTCTCACAGTTCGTGGCGCCGGACGCACCGTGGACGACCTGGCTCATGCACGCGTGGACGGTGCCGTTCCTCGGCACCATCTGGTGCCTGGCGGTCGTCGGGTTCGTCGACCTGGTGCGTGACCGGCTCCAACGCCGCCCCGTGCGGCGCGCGGTGGACGCCGCCGGAGGGCTCGTTCTCGCAGGATTCTGCGTGCGCCTCGCTACGGAGGCCTAAGCGGCCGCTCTCGTGCGACCCGGCGCGGACCGCGGCTCACAGCGAGCGGAGCCACTCCTCGACGACGGCAAGATCCGCCGCGCGCAGCCCGACGGCTGAGTCAACGCGATGAAGCAGGGCTGCGCCGGAGTGGTTCGCCGACACCCAGGTGCGATCGACATCGGTCAGCTCGTCATCGACCCAGACGAACGGACGGCCCGACGCGAGCTCGACGAGAGCTTGGGTCTTCCAGTTCAGGGCCGCCGCCTGGTCATCCTCCGACCAGACGGTCTCATCCATCCCGGGCAACTCGCCGAACTCGACAACGGCAAGCTCCGGCAGACCCAGGATGGGTGCGATCACCCGGTTGGCATCGTGCATCCAGGCGGTCGCCCAGACCACGTCGCAAGACATCCGGATGAGGCGTTGGCCGTGCTCGGCCGCGATGGTGGCGAGTCGTGGGTTGGAGGGACTCTGCCACGTCGTGTTCCAGTCCTCGAGCGTCGATGGGCATCTGCACGTCGGCTGTGGGGATCAGCGTCCCGTCGACGTCGAGGAAGAGCAGGGGACGAGTCGGGCCCTCGGTCACTGCACCCACGATAGGCGCAAGACGTCCGCGGCTTTGCCGAACACGTGCCGCCTGGCACGCGACATCATGGATCTGTCAGGGCAGCCCCTGACGCAGTCGAGCTGCTGGCCAAGGCCCCCCGACCCGGCTACTGCGGGTTCGCGATGAGCGCGGCCGACGGCCCGAACCAAGCCATCGCTCGCTGGGCGCGTGGACGCCTGTCCGAAATGCGCCCGCAACCGATCCGCACGTCCGTACTGCGTCGTCTCGTGCGTGCGGCCGCGTGACTTCGGGGCGCCGGCACCGCCCCGTGTGTCTGCCCACGAGCGGCAAGGGCCTGAGCGGCAGTCAAGCACCGAAGCACGAGGAGTTGGCAGAGCCTGTGATCCTGACGTCCAGGCTCGCCGTGTTGTTCGACGGATTCGGGTCCGTTGCCGTCCACGCGGACCCGGTAACCCACCAGATGCGGCGGGCCGGCGGCTCTCCCGCTTGGATCAAACATGCCGTGGCCGAGAACGTGACAGTCCGAGCTTCTCCCGGCCCGAGGTCCCCGAGGACGCAGAGCTGCTCGCCGCAACTGGACGTGAACCGGCCGAACTGGTCGGAACCACTGGCTAGCACCTCGACCGCCGGCGCGGTCGCATCTCCCAGGTTCGTCACCGTCATTGTCCACGTCGCAGTCTCGCCGCTTCGTACGTGTGGCCCACCGTTCCGGGCCCACGCGAGGGTCACGGCCAGATCCGGAGTTCCCTCCTGGGCCCAGGCCGGCGCCGCGGTGGTGACCGCGGCCAGCAGACACACAAGACCCGTAATGACTCGCCGCATCGTCAAGCCCCCGTACCAGGAGATCCTCGGGCCGATTCCCGGAAAGGAAGACCCCTCAGCGCCAACAGTCCTCGACGGCAGCATCGGGCGCCTCGTGCATCTGACGTAGGCGCCGGGCACCGACCCGCGCGAAGCCCTCGGATCGCGGGCCGCAGGGTGCCGGGATGGCCGCCCGTGAGGGGAGCGAAGCGGGCTCGGTCCGCTCAAGGATGCGGGCACCAGTCGGTCGCGGACGTGCGAATGTGGCTGAGGAATGTGCGAGCCCGTCCCCAGCCTGCGTAGTGGTGCGCGCACGTGCCAACCCGCCTCGACCATCCACTCACCCTCGACCTCCTGGAGCGTCAACCCGCAGTCGCCACCTGGTCGCCGTCCGTCTCAAGCGGCCGGGTAGAGACAGGGCGCTGGTGGACGCCAACACCGGGCGGCGGGTGCCTCTCGTCCACAGAGTCGTCGACGACCGGACCTATGAGTTCGGTCCGGTGGTGCTTGACCTCCAGCCTGCTCGGTGCAGGCGTTCGGCGCCGTCGAGGAGCAGGTCCAGACCGAACTCGAACTCGAACTGCTCGTCGCACCCGTGTGCACTGCCGTCAGGGCGATCGCGTTCCATCGCCGCCACGGCAATCTGGACGATGTTCGGGTATCGCTGCGCGAAGGCAGCCTGCTGCTCGGCGTCGGGCCGCTTGTCGGGCTGGCTCTCGGTGGGTGAGTCGGCCTCGCCTGCAGACTCGTCGAACATCTCCGGGCTGAAGCCCCAGATGCGATTGCCCAGGGCGTGCATGACGTGGTGGGTCAGGTCGGCGGAGAACCCGGCGGAGATGAACATGCCGGCCACCGAGTCCATGTAGGCCAGAACCGTCGCGGTGCGTCTGGTGCGCGACTCGATCGCCCGGCGAGCCCAGGGGTGGCTCAGGACCGCTCCACGTGCCGCCAGGAGCTGTTGGCGTACGCGGTCCTTCCAGCCGAGCGCCGGGTCCGGTGCGGCGAACCTGTCGATCACCACGTCGACCATCCCGTCGAGCAGCTCGTCCTTGTCCGCGACGTGCTTGTACAGCGCCATCGGCACGACACCGAGCCGCTGCGCCAGCCGGCGCATGCTCACCCCGGCAAGGCCCTCATCGTCGGCGAGCTGCACTGCAGCCATCAACACCCGGTCGCGGCTCAAGGGTGCCCGGTTAGGACGCTTCTCGATGACCGTTGACACGTGTACACCGTACACCTACGCTGCGGCCAACCAGGTGTACGCCGTACACCCGGGTTCGAGGAGCCTCTCATGTCACCTGCCGCCCGCCTGTCCACGCCGACCCGACAGCGCCACTCAGCGAGGAGGCGCACCGCTTTCGTAGCCGGAGCGCTGTATCTGCTGACGTTCCTGACCTCCGTGCCGACTCTGGGCCTGTACCGCCCGGTGCTGGAGCGCACCGACTTCGTCCTGGGCGCGGGGAGCGCCACCGGCGTCCTGGCGGGCACGATGCTCGAGGTCCTCCTTGCCGTTTCCTGCGTCGGCACGGCCGTCGTGCTGGTCCCGGTGGTGCGCAGATGGAGCGAGACGGCTGCTCTCGGGTACCTCGCCGCTCGGCTGGTCGAAGGCGCCCTCATTCTCGTCGGCGTCGTCAGCCTCCTGTCAGTCATCGCTTTGCGTCACAACCCCGGACCCTCGGATCCGGCGTCCCTGGTCACCGCCGGACAGGTCCTCGTCGCGGTCTACCACCAGGCCTTCCTGCTCAGCCAGAGCCTCATGCCCGCCTTCAGCGCCCTGTGCCTCGGGTCGGTGCTGTACCGGGCGCGCCTCGTGCCACGCGGCATCCCCCTGCTCGGCCTGCTCGGCGCCCCGCTGCTGCTGGCCTCCGATGCCGCAATCCTCTGGGGCGCCTACGGCCCACAGTCCCCGCTCGCCGTCCTGGCTGCACTGCCCGTGGCCCTCTGGGAGCTGGCCCTAGGTATCTGGCTCGTTGCCAAGGGATTCCCTACCACCCCTCTTGAAGCCCACTGAGTCGACCAGGCGGCCGGCTCCCTGTCGGACAGGGTCGGCTGAGGGTCGTGGAACGCTGGAGGGCTTGGCGCAGCATCGCCGTGGCGGAGTCGCCCGTCACACTGGCGACTCCCGCCCAGGTGGGCGTCCTCGACCGTAGCCGCTGATGGCGGTGCCGGGGCTCGGCCCGGCTGTGCCCTTCCATAACGGGATTGGCCGGGCCCTCGGCTCGATGCCCGAACGCTGGCAGGCAACGGTCGTGGTGAGCACGTCTTACGGCGGTCGGCCAGCGCACCGCGAAGGCGGGCGCCGCCCCCTTGGCGCGCAAGGTCTACGCGCCCTCGAGACGGGGCGGCAGCGCTGGCGTCAACTCGCACCGGCACACCTGTGGAAGCGCCACGACGTCCTTGACGAGCCGCAAATCCCAGCACTCACGCTCGGAACGGTGGGAAAGGAGGCCGCCGTGCGGGAGCTGCCTTCCGGGACCGTATCCTCGTCGCGCTCGCGAATCCCGTGCGCGCTGCGCACCTGATCGGCGCCGAGGAAGCCATGAGGGACCGCTTGTCGCTGCCCAACCCCTTCCAGGAGGAGGAGCGGGCCGAGGCCTGGGCCGCAGCGCGGGGACTCATCTCCGCCGAGGACTGGGCGCGCGAGATCCAGACCGGGCGCAAGGCCTCGGTGGAGGACCTGCTGCTCGCACTCGCCGAGGGAGATGGTCCGGACCCGGGCTGATGAACGGCCCGGAGTGACGACGAGGTCCGCCCTTTCGCCCCGGCATCCGCCGACCGGTCCGGCACCGCCGCCCACGCTCGAGCCGCCCGCCGCAGGCCGGCGACCCCAGCGCGCAGCATGCCGCTCAACCGCACGGACGAGCGGGGCTCGGCCGACCGTGTCAGGGCGCGGACGTCGTGTGGTCGGGAAGCGACACGAGCACGAAGGCCTCGACGGACTCGTCCTTGCCCTTCAGCGTGAGGGCACCGAGCGGCTGCGTGACCGCACCCGGCAGGGCGTCCAGGGTGCTGACGGTGACGGCCACGCGTCCCACGGGCGCCTGGCCCTCGATGCGGGAGGCGACGTTGACGGCGTCCCCGATGACGGTGGCCGTGCGTCCACCCTCGCTGCCGAGCACGCTGACCACCACCTCACCGGAGTTGATGCCCACCCGGAACCGCGGCCAGCCCGGGTGCGCATCGGCGATGCGGGAGGTCTCGGTCTGCAGGTCCAGGCCGGCCAGCGCCGCGCGACGGGCGTGGTCCGGCTGGTCACCGAGCCGGTTGAACGTTGCCATGATGGCGTCTCCGATGAGCCGGTCGACCGTGCCCCCGTGCCGCTTCACCACGGCCGGGATCGCGACGGTGAAGTACGCGTTGAGCATCTCGGTGACCACGGCTGCGTCGTGCGTCTCCGAGAAGGTCGTGAAGCCCTTGAGGTCGGCGAAGAGGATCGACATCTCCCGGTGCCCGGCAAGCGTGTCGGCAGTGTAGAGGTCGGCCCACCGCTCCTCGTGCCAGGACTGCTGCGCGCCCCATGCCACGAGGGCGAAGGCCGCGAGCAGGAGCAGGTGCCACTCCCACCACGACAGGTGCCAGTTGGGCGCGACCGCGACGGCGACCATCGCCTCGGCCAGCAGCGCCATCGCGGAGGCCATGGCCGCCGGCAGCAGGCCACCACGCCGCCACCAGAGCCGCCCGTACGTCACCGTCGCCACAGCGTAGAGGACGACTGCGACCACCGTTGCGACGACCAGCGGTCCCGAGCCGTGCTCGGGACCGGGGCCGACGTCGAACGGCGGCAACCGAAGGAGCGAGGCGACGCCCCAGGCCGCCATGACGACCAGGAGCGCGATCCGGAGCCGGCGTGCCCGGCGCATCGCGGCGGCCGCCTCGTCCGCGGCGACCTCACGCACGGACGCGACGGCGAACAGCGAGCCCAGCGCGATGCCGGTCGGCGTCGACACGTTGAACCCGACGGACGGGATGTCGAGCAGCACGTGCGGGGTGGCGAGGGCGTGGAGGCCGAGGAAGCCTGCAGCCGAGAGGAAGGCGAGCGAGACGTACATGACGCGCAGGTCGCCGCGTCGGGCGGCCGCTGCCCCCGTGCCGTATGCCGTCACCGCGCTGAGCAGAGCGGCGCCGAAGACGATCCAGAAGTGGGTCGTGTCGTGCTGCCACTGCAGGTCGAGGCCGCTCGAGAGCCGGAGCACGACGAGACCGGCCAGCGGCAGGGCGAGCGCGGCCGCTCCCACGGCGAGGCGACGCGCGGCCCCCGCCCGGGCATGACCATCCGGCGGCGCCGTGGTGCTCGCGGCCGGTCCGGCGGACGGCTGCTCAGCCATGGCGACCGGCGGCTCCCGTGCTCTCCGTGCTCTCCGTGCTCTGCGTGCTCTTCGTGCTCTCCGTGCTCTTCGTGCTCGTCGCTCTCGCCCGGACCGCGCCGCTCGAAGACTCGGGGCGGCGCCCGGCGTCGAGGAGCGCGAGGTACTGGTGGACCTCGGACACCACGACCGACCCCTCGCCGACCGCCGAGGCGACCCGCTTGACCGATCCGGCCCGAGTGTCGCCCACCGCGAACAGGCCGGGCACCGACGTCTCGTGGGCCCCTGCGGGTCGCTCCAGGCTCCAGGCTCCGGACTCGCGGAGGTCGGCGCCGGTGACGACGAACCCCCAGCGGTCGCGCACGACGGCGTCCGGGAGCCACGCGGTGTGCGGCTCCGCCCCGATCATGACGAAGAGGCCGTCGGCCGGCAGCGCCCGCTGCTCGAACGTCGTCCGGTCGGCCACGACCACCTCGGACAGCCACCCGTCGCCGCCCCCGCCGACCACCTCGGCGTTGCCGACGACCGAGATGGTGTCGGAGGCCTCGATCTCGTCGATGAGGTAGCGCGACATCGTCGCGGACAGGTCCGGAGTGCGGATCACGATGGTCACGTCCGCGGCATACCGCTGCAGGTGCAGGGCCGCCTGGCCGGCCGAGTTGCCACCGCCGACGATGACGGCGTGCGCGCCGGCAAGGCCGTGCGCCACCGAGACGTTGGCGCCGTAGTAGACGCCGGACCCGGTGAGGGCCTCGAGCGAGGGAACCCCCAGCCGGCGGTAGGCGACCCCCGTGGCGAGGAGCACCGCCCGGGTGCGCACCTGACCGACGTCGGAGACTGTCACGAGGAAGCCCGCTCCGTCGCCGAGCGGCTCGATCGCGGTGACCCGCCTGGTCAGGACGAACCTTGCGCCGAAGACCCACGCCTGCTGGAAGCCCCGCTGGGCCAGCTCTGCGCCGGAGAGGCCCCGCGAGAAGCCGAGGTAGTTGCGGATGAGCGAGCTCGTCCCCGCCTGCCCGCCGAGCGCCAGCTCCTCGACGCAGAGGACCGACAGTCCCTCGGACGAGCCGTAGACGGCGGCCGCCAGGCCAGCGGGCCCGGCACCGACCACGAGCACATCGAACTCGCGAAGCTCGACCCCGTCCGGCCAGGTGAAGTCGGTGCCGATGCCCCAGGCCTGGCAGATCTCGACGTCCGTCGGGTCGAGCAGCACCCGCCCGCCGAGCGCCGCGAACCAGATGACGAGGGGTCCCTCCGGGTCCGCGGGCCGCGGCGCTGCCACCGACTCGAGGACCGCGACCGCCTCCGGCGTTCCGCGATCGAGGTATGCGTGGGGTATGCCGTTTCGCGTCAGGAGAGTGCGCACGGCGTGCCCGCGCGGGTCACGGGCCGCGCCGACGACCACGACCTCGCGCCGGCGGTTCTCGACGGTGCGCGACCACGCCTGCACGAACTCCGAGACGGTGCGGCAGAACAGCTCGTCGGGGGAGGTCCACGGCTCGAGCACGTAGTAGTCGATGTCACCCATCGACATGCCACGCAGGATGGCGTCCGCGGTGCGTCCGTCGGCCCACGCCCCCCAGGGGACAAGGAAGGCCCTCGCGGCATTCGGGTGGAGGGTGCGCACCGAGCGGAGCAGCTCGGCACCTGTGAGCCCGGGCAGCCACGGATCGGCGAGGACCAGCGCGACGGGATCCCCGCGCGCGGCGGCGAGCTCGAGCTGCTCTGAGGCGACTGCACTGTCGGACTCACCGCGGATCCGGAAGTCCGCGCTGAAACGCCGGGCCAGCTCGGCCTCCGTGCGGGCGAGAGCATCAAGGTCGGGATCGACGACAAGCAGGAGAGGGCGGGTCATGGTCACTCCTCACCAGAGCGTGCGGGGTCGATACGACCACCCCTCCTGTCAACGTTAGGCCGGTCGACCGCTCGCCCGGGTCCGAACAGTGGAACGGGCTACCCTTCGGCCCAGATGGGGCCATAGGGCTTTGAACGACACCGTCCGCTCATCAGCGTGGGCCCATGAGGACGCGGCCGGCTGTACGCACACGAACCCGATCCCGCGCTCCGCAGCGAGCTGCGCCAGGACCATCCACCGGTGCCCGGTCGGCTCCCACGCCACCGTCACCCCAGCGAACCCCTTCGCGTAGGCCCGGTCGGCGGCCCAGTCCAACGCCGCCAGGAGGGCGTTCGCCACGCAGGGCCCCGCCGCGCAGAACGCCTTTCCATGCCGCGCTCCGCGCGGTCGTTCCGATGAGCGGGGCGCCTCGATCTTCGTTGTCGGTGGCGGCGACGGGGGCCACAGATGTCCCGGACGCCGAAGGACACCCGGGACGTGCACCCATCGCTTCTCAGAGTCTTCGCCGTAGTCTCGTCGCGTGACGAAGAGCCAGGAACCGGCGGGGCAACCCGCGGGAGACTCGAGCGCCCCGCGGGTGATCAGCGGCGCCCCGGGACTGCAGGCGCAGGCCGAGCGACCCCGGATGCGTACTCGGTGGATCCTGCCGCCCCACAGCGAGGGATGGGCGGACATGGCGCTGTCCGAGTGGGAGCTGACGGCGGCAGGCTGGTCGGATCGTCATCCTCATTCGGAGACGAACGTCGTGCTGGAGGGCGAGCTGCACGTCGAGTCCGGCGGAGCGACTGTCGTCGCCTCGGCCGGGGACACCGTCATCGTCCCGCCAGGACAGGTCGGGCGCTACTGGGCGCCTGTCCATGCGCGGATGATCGCGATCTACGGCCCCAATCCTGCGGGCGATGACACAGATCTGCTCGGCTACTGGGAGATCTGAAGGCTCACAAGTCGACCGACTCGGCAGGGTTCCCCGCGTGGGCTCCTCGTCCTCCGCTGCATCTCGACAACATGAAGAGCAGCGACGACGAGACGGTCGAACGTGGGCCCCGATAACGCTCCGTCTGAAGACCAATCGGTCGCGCGCGTGTCATCCGAACAGCGCGGTCGGCGTCTCGAGGCCCGCACCGCGCAGCGACGCTCCGGGACACCCGGTCGGGGTGCTTCGACGCGAGTCTCGCCCACGGCCGCCGACCGGCGGCCCGAGCAGTCAGGAGTTCTGGCTGCGGCTCCGATGTCCGAGCGTGTCGCTGGCTTCCGGATGCCGGCGGGTCGAACGCCCTTGCGTCAGTGCGCGGCGTCGTACTGGCGCTGCAGGTCCCTCGGGATGCGTCCGCGAGCCGGCACGGCAAGACCTTCCCTCGCGGCCCACGCACGGATCAAGGCACCGCGGGAGTCCCCCACCGGCTTGAGAACACGGCGCGACGTCGGGGCTCCCCCCATACGGCGACCAGCCGAGGCCCAGGACGCGATGGCTCGGCGCAGTGCCGCAGCGTTGACGGTGCTCAAGTCGATGGCGTAGTCCACGCCGTCCAGCGAGAAGCTGACCGTCTCGGCGGCATCACTGCCATCGATGTCGTCAACCAAAGTCGTGATGAGCTGCGATGCCATGCGCTCAACGTACTGGCATCCGCGACATCCCCCTGTCTGGCCGCCCAGGGTGAGGCGCTGAGCCTCCGGGTACGACCCCACCCTGGCCAGGCGGCCGAACGACCCCTCGCCGCGCTTCGGTATCGCCGTGCTGAGCGCCCGGGCGCTCGCTGGTCACCGGACGCAGCCTCCTGGGCCTCACGGACCTTCCAGACGGAGTCCGTCGCCAGGTCGAGCGGGCGATGTCCCGTCGCACGCTTGAACCATGCATCGGCGCGGTGCGTCGTGGTGTGTGTGACCGACCCTGAAGGATTGGCGCCCGATGGAAGGGATGGTCAGGGTGCTACCCAAGCGATGGGTGATCGCAGGACTTGTTGCAGTGGCTGTCGTGGTGGTCGTTCTCGCGATCGTCTTCGGCGGTGGCGGTGGCGGTGGCGGTGGTGGTGGGGGCAGCGGCTATTAAGCAGCCGCGCTGACTCACCCCTGCCGTCAGCCGAGGATCGATAGGGTCCTCAGCGCCGCGCTCCGCGGACGCCGGCCTCAGCCGTCAGGTGGAGGTGTCAGCCAGCGCGCTGCTGGGCACCCACCAGGTCGAGCGCGATGTCGACGATCATGTCCTCCTGGCCGCCGACGAGCTTGCGTCGCCCGACCTCGAGCAGGATCGAGCGCACGTCGATGCCGTAGCGCTGCGACGCAGCCTCGGCATGGCGCAGGAAGCTGGAGTAGACCCCCGCGTAACCGAGGGTCAGCGTCTCCCGGTCGACCTGGACGGGTCGGTCCTGCAGGGGCCGCACGAGGTCGTCGGCGGCGTCCTGCAGGGCGAAGAGGTCGCAGCGGTGCTTCCACCCGTTGAGGTCGGCCACGGCGACGAACGGCTCGATGGGGCAGTTGCCCGCTCCCGCTCCGTGGCCAGCGAGCGAGGCGTCGACGCGCACGACGCCCTCCTCGACCGCGACCACCGAGTTGGCCACGGCGAGCGACAGGTTCTGGTGGGCGTGGATGCCGATCTGGGTCTGCGGGTCGAGCACGTCGCGGTAGGCCCGCACGCGCTCCCGCACACCATTCATGGTCAGGCGGCCGCCGGAGTCGGTGACGTACACGCAGTGTGCGCCGTAGGACTCCATGAGCCTGGCCTGGGTGGCCAGCTCCGCAGCGTCGCTCAGGTGGCTCATCATGAGGAAGCCGGAGACGTCCATTCCGAGCTCGCGCGCCTTGCTGATGTGCTGGGCGGAGACGTCCGCCTCGGTGCAGTGCGTGGCGACGCGGACCGACCGGACACCGAGGGAGTACGCGTCCTCCAGCTCGGTGATGGTGCCGATGCCGGGCAGCAGCAGCGTCGTCAGGGTGGCCTGCCTGATGTTCTCGGCTGCCGCCTCGATCCACGCCCAGTCGCTGTGCGAGCCGGGGCCGTAGTTGAGGCTGCCGCCCGCGAGCCCGTCGCCGTGCGCCACCTCGATGGCGTCGACGCCGGCCGCGTCGAGTGCGGCGACGATCCGGCCGACGTCCTTCGGGCTGATCCGGTGCCGTACGGCGTGCATCCCGTCGCGCAAGGTGACGTCCTGGACGTAGAGCAGGTGGGTCTCGGTGCTCGGGCGGGTCACGGTGGGGTCTCCTGGGGTGGGGGCGACGACGTCGGTGTCGGCCGTCGAGGTGCTCACGCGGTCACCGCCGAACCGGCGCGCGGGCGCGCGCGCTCGGCGATGCTCTCGGCCACGCGCATGGCGGCGGAGGTCATGATGTCGAGGTTGCCGGCGTACGCGGGCAGGTACATCGCCATGCCCTCGACTTCGAGGAAGACGCTCACCTTCGTCGTCACCGCGGGAGCGCCCTTGGGCAGCAGGGTCCGCACCGGCTCGTCGGGCGCGATGGGCGTGAACTGCACCTGCTGCTTGAGCCGGTAGCCGGGGACGTACTCCTGCACCTTCGCGACCATCTCGTCGACGGAGGCGCGGATCGCCTCGTGCGTCTGCTCGTCGTCCTCGCTGATGAGGGCGAACACCGTGTCGCGCATGATCAGGGGTGGCTCGGCCGGGTTGAGGATGATGATCGCCTTGCCGCGCAGGGCGCCGCCGACCTTCTCGATGCCCGCCGTCGTCGTCTCGGTGAACTCGTCGATGTTGGCCCGCGTGCCCGGCCCGGCCGACTTCGACGCGATGGAGGCGACGATCTCGGCGTAGGGCACGGTCGTCACCCGGGAGATGGCGGCCACGATCGGGATCGTGGCCTGTCCGCCGCAGGTGACCATGTTGACGTTCTCGACGCCGGCCCCGTCGTCCTCGAGGTACCGGTCGAGGTTGACGGGCGGCACGACGTACGGGCCGATCGCCGCCGGCGTCAGGTCGACGAGCTTCTTGCCGTGCGCGGCCAGCTTGGCGGCATTGGCGACGTGGGCCTTCGCGGAGGTGGCGTCGAAGACGATGTCGATCTCGTCGAAGCCGTCGAGGGCGATGAGCCCGTCGACGCCCTCGTGGGTCGTCGGGATGCCGAGGCTCGCCGCGCGGCGCAGCCCGTCGGAGGCCGGGTCGATGCCGACCATCGCGCCCACCTCGAGCGTGCTGGACAGTCGCATCACCTTGAACATCAGGTCGGTCCCGATGTTGCCGGGGCCGATGATGGCCACCTTGGTCCTGGTCATGAGTGCTCCTCGGGGGAAGGGTCTTCGGCGGGGGCGAACGAGACCGTCACGGACCCGAGGCCGGTGATGTCGGCACGGACCGTGGAGCCCGGCCTCACCGGGTGCATGGGGCCGAGCGCCCCTGACAGCACGACCTGCCCGGCGCGCAGCGGGTCGCCGACCTGCTGGGCCGTGCGGGCGAGCCACAGCAGCGCGTTGAGCGGGTCGCCGAGGCAGGCGGCTCCGTTGCCCTCGGAGACCAGGGCGCCGTCGGCGTGCATCCGCATCGTCACCGAGACGGGCTCGAGCTCCTCGAGAGTCCGGCGGTCGCGCCCCAGCACGAACAGGGCGCTCGACCCGTTGTCGGCGATGGTGTCGGTGATGGCGATGTCCCAGCCGGCCACCCGGCTGTCGACGATCTCGAGAGCGGCCACCGCGTGGTCGACTGCCGCGCGCACGTCCTCGACGTCGAGGTCGGGGGCGTCCAGGTCGGCGCCGAGCACGAACGCGACCTCGGCCTCCACCTTCGGCTGCAGCAGTCCGGCCATCGGGACCGCTGCCAGTGCCGACACGTCCATGTCGTCGAGGAGAATGCCGAAGTCTGGCCGGTCGACGCCCAACTGCTGCTGCACCGCCGGCGAAGTGAGGCCGATCTTGCGCCCGACGACACGGCGGCCTGCGAGAGACCGCCGGTGCGCCAGGCGTCGCTGGACCTCGTAGGCGCTCTCGAGGTCGTCCTCACCGAGAAGGTCACGCACCGGTGCACAGGGCGTGCCGGTGCGTGAGGCGGTCTCCAGACGTTCGACCGCACGGTCGATCGCGGTGGAGGGCGCCAGCGTGGTGGGTGGCTCGGATGTGACGTTCATGTGGACCTCCCGGGTAGATGGGTGCCATCGTGCGCATCGGCCGTCGTCACGCGCCACCGACTGGTGCCGCAGGGTGGAACGCTTGTCGCTGCGCCACAGCGACGCTCAGCTGCGGCCCATGCTGGGCAGCAGGTCGTCGTGGGGATCGTCCAGACGCTGCATCCGCAGGCGCCCGCGCCACGATGACAGCACCCCGGCCAGGGCGAGGAGCACGATCCCTGCACCGAGCACCGTGGCGCGCGGACCGAAAGCATCGGCGAGGGCGCCTTGGGCCAGACCACCCACCGGGAAGCACCCCGTGTAGGCCATGATCCGAACCGCGAGCACCCGGCCGCGGAGTCGGTCGGCCACGATGATCTGTACCGCCGTGTTGGTTGCCGAGATGGTGAGCAGCAGCGCCCAGCCGACGATGAGCAGGGCTGCCGCCGCCCAGCCGGGTGTCGGGGAGAGCGCGAATCCAGCGAGCCCCACCGCCTGTCCGATCAGGCCGACCTGCGTGAGCAGCGACCGGGGGAGGACGTGGCTCCAGCCGGCGAGCACCGGCGCGGCGACCAGCGCACCGACACCAAGGGCGGCATTCAGCAACCCCAAGGTCCAGGGACCGACATGGAAGACGCTGCCGGCGAAGACGACGGTGAACTGGAAGATCGGGTTCACGAGCAGACCGACCGCGACCGCGACGAGCAGGCCCATCTGGATTCCGGGCTGCCCGCGGATGTAGCCGACAGCCGTCGCGAACTGACGCCACACCGGCGCGGGGTCCGTCGTCCGCGGGCGGTTGCGCACCCTGACTGCTGCCAGGGCGAGCAGCACGGCGACGAAGGACAGGGCGTTGAGCAGGAGAGCCGGTCCCGGCCCGATGGTCGCCAGGATCAGTCCGGCGACCGCCGGTCCCAACGACCGGGCGGCGTTGAACTGGAGGGAGTTCAGGGCGACGGCAGAGTCGAGGTCGGAGCGCGGGACGAGGTCGTTGACGAACGACTGCCAGCTGGGCATGTTGATGCCCTGGAAGATCCCGGCCACCCCGACAAGTGCCATCACGACGAGCGGCTCGCGCACGCCCGCAATCCACACGAGCCACAGAAGCAGGGCGCTGAGCGCCATCCCGGACTGGGTGACGAGCAGGACCCGGCGCCGATCGTGCCGATCTGCCAGCACACCACCCCACGGCCCGAGGGCGATGTTCGGCACGAACTGGAAGACACTCACGAGCCCCACCCACAAAGCGCTGTGGGTCACTTGGTAGACGACGAAGGGCACGGTCAGGTTGGAGAGCCACCCGCCCGTGTTGGAGGTGATCGCACCCATCCAGAAGACGGCGTAGTCGCGGTGCCGGAAGGCCCGCAGGGAGTGGCGCAGTCCTCGGGCCGGGAAGCTCCGCTCGCTGCTCGAGTTCAGTCATAGGACGGTCCGTGACTGCGGCCCGCCCGTAGGCCACCACACTGAGGTCACTCGGTCTCGGCCCGGTTGGTGGCGCCTCGGGCTACTCACCGGCCCTGCCACCGTGGCTCTCGCCGCTCGAGGAACGCGCGCGCGCCCTCCTTCTGGTCCTCGGAGAGGTACACGTCCGGGCCGGTGTCCAACCGGATCGCTGCGTGGGGTGACATGCCTGCCGTCTTGCGATAGGTCAGCTTGAGTCGCTGGAGGGAGAGCGGCGCCGAGGCGACGACATCGTCCAGCAGCTGCTTGGCTGCCCTCTGCAGCTGGTCGGCCGGCACCAGCCGGTTGAGCAGTCCCCACCGCTCAAGCTCTGTGGCGGCGATCCGCCGACCGGTGTAGAGCCACTCCATCGCGATGCCCGGGGGGACCGTGGTCGGCAGCAGCACCGAGGCGAAGTGCGCTCCGCGGCCCCGCTTGGCCTCGGGAACCCCGAAGACGCTGTCCTCGGCGGCGATCCGCATGTCGCACGAGAGCGCCAGCTCGAAGCCGCCCGCCATCGCGGGCCCGTTGATGATCGCGAGCGTCGGTTTGCGCGAGTCGATCATCACCTCCATGAGGCTGCGCCGGTTGTTGTGGAGCGGCCCGTAGAACGGCTTGCCCGCCGCCGCGAGGTCCCGCGCGTCCTTGAGGTCCGCGCCGGAGCAGAACGCCGAACCGGCGCCGGTGATGGCGATGGCATAGACCTCGGGGGTGTGGTCGGCCTCGATGACGGCGTCGACGAGACGGTCGTTGAGATCGCGGTTCAGGGCGTTGCGCACCTCGGGCCGGTTGAGGGTGAGGTAGCGCACGTGGCCCCGGTCCTCGACGAGGAGGATGTCGTCGCTCATGGGTCGTCCTTTCGGTCGAGCAGCCTTCAGGCGGGATAGACGGGCGCCTCGCGCCGCACGGTGACCCACTGCAGCTCGGTGAACGCATCGAGATTGGCCTGGTGGCCGCCGTGGCGTGCCCCCAGGCCCGACTCGCCGACACCACCGAACGGAGCGGTGGGCTCGTCGTTGATCGTCTGGTCGTTGACGTGCACCGACCCGGTCGGCACCCGGTCGGCCAGCGCGAGCGCCCCCATGACGTCGCGCGTGATGATGCCGAGCGAGAGCCCGTAGGAGGAGTCGGCGGCGAGAGCGGCGGCCTCGTCCGCGTCGGCGAAGGAGACCACCGGCGCCACCGGACCGAACACCTCCTGCGCGTAGGCGGGCGCCTCGACGGGGACCTGGGAGAGCACCGTGGGCCGGTAGAACAGGCCCTCGAACGTTCCGCCGGCGAGCAGCGACGCGCCGGCGTCCACCGACTGGGTCACGAGGCCGTGGACGCGGTCGCGCTGACCCGCGTCGATGAGCGGGCCGTAGCCGACGCCCGCGCCGAGCGGGTCGCCGACCCTTGTCGACGTGGCGATGCGCGTCAGCTCGGTGAGGTAGTCGTCCACGACGGACTCGTGGACGAGGTGCCGTCCGCTCGCCATGCAGATCTGGCCGGCGTGGCGGAATGACCCGAAGGCACCGGCCGCGGCCGCCCTCCGCACGTCCGCGTCGGCCATGACGACGAGGGCGGAGTTGCCACCGAGCTCGAGGTGGACGCGCTTGAGCTGGTCGGCGCAGGCGCGCGCGATAGCTCGGCCGGCCGGCGTCGACCCCGTGAAGGAGATGACCGGCACTCGAGGGTGGGCCACCACGGCCTGGCCGACGTCTGCACCACCGGGGAGCACGTGCAGCAGACCCGCGGGCAGCCCGGCCTCCTCGAACACCCGCGCGATGAGCACGCCACCGCTGACCGCGGTCCGCGGATCGGGCTTCAGCACGACGGCGTTGCCCAGGGCGAGCGCCGGAGCGACCGCCCGGATCGCGAGCAGCAGCGGCGCGTTGAAGGGTGCGATGACGCCCACGACGCCCGCCGGCCTCCGGCGCGCCAACGAGAGGCGGGGAGCGGTCGAGCGCAGGAGCTCGCCGTATGGTGCACTCGCCAGTCCGGCCGCCTCGAAGCACTCCTGCGCCGCGACGGCCTGAGCACGGTGGGCCATGGCCAGTGGCGCCCCCGACTCCCGCGCCGTCCACTCAGCCGCCTCGTCCGCATGCTGCTCGAAGAGCAGTCCGGCACGGCGCAGCACCGCGGCGCGTGTGTCGTAGCCGAGCGCCGCCCATCCCGGCTGCGCGGCCGCCGCCGCGTCGACGGCGCGCTCCACGGCGGACGCGTCCGCGAGCCCGACCGTCTCCAGCTGGTTCCCGGTCGCCTTCTCGATGACAGGCCCCTGGGACACGCCGGGCTGCCAGCCGTCGCTGAAGTAGCGCCCCGACCAGTGGCTCTCGCACAGCAGCGGCGAGCTCATGCGGGCGACCCCACGGCTGCCTCCGCACACCCGACCACGCCGTCCGCCAGCATCCCGTCGATCTCGTCGTCGTTGAAGCCGAGGTCCCGGAGCACCTCGGCGCTGTGCTGCCCGAGCTTCCGGCGGAGGGCACTGGTGCGGCAGGTACGCCCCGTCGAAGGTCACCGGCAGGTGCACGACCTCGAGCTCGGGCACGTTGGGGTGCGGCAACGGCGTCACGAGACCCACGGCACGCACCTGCGGGTCGTCGGCCACCTCGTGCACCGGTCGCACGGGGGCGCTCGGGACGCCCGCCGCCGCAAGGCGTTCCAGCAGGTCCTCGGCCGTGAAGGCACGCGTCGCTGCGGAGACTGCCTCGTTGACCTCGGCTCGGTGTTCCGCGCGCTCCGGGTTGGACCCGAAGCCCGGCCGCTCCAGCAGCTCCGGCGCCCCGAGGGCCCCGACGAGGCGCGTCCACAGGGTCTGGTTGCCCGCCGAGATGAAGACGTGACCGTCCGCGACGGGGAACGCGCCGTAGGGGACGACACCTGCGTGGCCCGACCCGAGGTTGCGAGGTGCCGGGTTGCCCGCCCTGGAGCCCATGACCTTCTGGTCGACCCATGAAACCGCCGTCTGCAGCAGCGACACCTGCACGTGGCTCCCCTCCCCCGACTGGTCCCGACGGCGCAGGGCGTCGAGAATGCCGATGACGGCCCACATGCCCGTGCCCTTGTCGAGGATCGACAGCGGCACCCGCATGGGCGGCCCATCGCCCGTGTCCAGCATGCTGACGATGCCTGAATACGCCTGCAGCAGAGGGTCGTACGCCGGCTCGCTGGCTCTCGGACCAACAGAGCCGAAGCCACTCATCTCGCAGTAGACCAGACGGGGGTTGAGCTCGCGCAGACGCTCGGCGTCGAAGCCGGCCTTGGCGAGCGCGCCGGGCCGCAGGTTCTGGACCAGGACGTCGGCGTCGGCGAGGAGCCGTTCGAGCACCTGCGAGCCGCGGCCGTCCTTGAAGTCCAGTGCCAGGCTCTTCTTGTTGCGGTTCAGGCCGAGGAACGCCATCGGCTCGCTCCCCCAGTACGGGGGCGCCCAGCCACGCGTGTCGTCACCGGCACCCACCCGCTCGACCTTGATGACCTGGGCGCCGAGGTCACCGAGGATCTGGCCGGTCGTGGGCCCGGCAACGCTCGTTCCGAGCTCGACCACGCGCAGGCCGACCAGCGACCCCGGTGCGGTCCCGGTGGGGATCTGGCTCTGCATCGTCGACTCCGTCGTTGTCATGGCACGTCCTCCCGTGCGCCTCCCTCGGGACGGCCGGCGCGGCGGATCCCGTCGATCTCGTCCCGCGCGGGCGAGGTGATCGGCTGCCTCCACGGACTGGGGCACCCGGCATACGTCGAAGGCCCCAGACGGAAGTGCTGCGCCTGTTCCTCGGTCTCGACGAGCGGCATGTCCATCGGGTAGAGCGCCTCGAGGCTCGGACGCGGTCCGGCCTTGCTGACCTTGCCGTGAAGCGGGTGGCCGACGACCTCCTCGGCCAGGTGCGCCGCCTCGACGAGCTTCGCGACGTCGATGCCGGTGTCGATGCCCTCGGTCTCGAGCAGGTCCACCAGGTCCTCGGTGGGGATCATCTTGGTGGCGCGCCCGTTGCCGCAGTAGGGGCACCCGCCCATCCCACCGATCGAGGTGTCCAGCACCAGCGTGTGCTCCGACGAGAGCGTCCTCAGCGCGACGTAGGCCGACGTCAGGGCACTGCCCCGGCCGTCGTGCAGGTGCAGGTGGAAGGTGTGCACCTGCGGCCATTCCCCGCGGATGACCTGGAGCTGCTCCTCCACGGCCCGAGGGGAGTTCCAGCTCATCGGGTCGCCGATCCAGACTGCGTGCGGGGTGATCCCGGCCGCCTCCCAGGCCTGCATCTGCAGCCGGATGAGCTCCGTGCGCCGCTCCTGCGGGAAGGCCCCGAGCCAGTTCGAGCCCCAGGCCGCGTTGATGGCCACGACGGCCTCGGTCACGCCCCGCTCGACGGCGGAGGCGACGGTGGCAGGCACGGCGGCGATCTCCTGCGCCTGGGTGCGCGCCGCGTTGCGCTGGACGAAGACGTCGCAGAGGTGGATCGTCGTGCGGGCGGCCGCCTCCTGCGGAGCCAGCGGCGGCACGTGCCGGGCGCGACGCTCGGCGCCCTTCTGGTTCAGGGCCAGAGCGGTGTACCGGACGCCCGGGACGGGCGTGAAGCCCGCGATCACCTGCTCGATGTGCTCCATCTGCGGCACCCACTTGGGGCTCACGAACGAGCCGACCTGGATGGTGCGAAGCCCGGTCCGGGAGAGGGCGTCGAGCAGTCGGATCTTGGCCTCGACCGGGATCTCGGAGCTTCTCGATCTGCATGCCCTCGCGCATGCCTTCCTCGATGATCTCGACACGGGGGAGACCGCTCATGCCTCCGCCCTCCCGACGAGGACCGGCGCGCCCACGGGCGGACCGGCGAGCACGTCCTGGAAGCCGGCCAGGTCGCCTCCTCGCCACTGCGCGGTCAGGTCGGACAGGAGCGCACGCGTCCGATCGGACGCCCAGCCGACGGAGGCGAAGGCGTCGATCGCCTTGTCCTCCAGCTCTTCCGGGGTCAGCGGGTTGCGTGAGTCTCCCCGGCTGACGTCGACGCGTCGCGTGCGCGTCGCACCGTCGGCGGTCCGCACCGTGAGCACCGTGAACGGCTCGGTCGATGCAGGGTCGTCCGGGTCCGCGCCCTCGCGCACCACGACCGCGTCCATCAGCGAGCGCACCCCGGCGTCGCGGACGGCCTCGTCGGTGAAGTCGGCAAGTCGGACGAGCCCCGTCCGCAGAGCACGCGCCACGGTGTACAGCAGGCTGAACTTGCCCTCCAGCCCACTGCTGGGCAGGTGCGGCAGGAGTGGCTTCAGCCCGCCGCGATGCACGGTGACCTCCACCGACGAGATCGCCGCGAGGTCGAGCCCGGGGCGCAGGTCGAGCACGGCGTCGATGGCCCGGTGCGTCGCGTAGCAGGACGGGTAGCGCTTGACCGCCCAGTCGTCGCTCCAGCCGTCCTCCCAGCGGCGGAGCCGCTCGGGAAGCTCGGCGAGCATCGCCGCGTCGGTCTCGCCGAAGAGCGCGAAGAAGCCTCCAGGCGCCTCGAGCTGGGTGACCCGGGACGTGAACCCGCGAGAGGCCAGAGCGATGGCGGTGACCGCGTCGCGCGCGGCCAGCCCGGCGTGGAGTGGCTTGGTCATGGTGCCGAAGTTGGCCCGACTCCCCGACGCCGTCGAGGCAGCCAGTCCGAGGGCATGACGCGTCGTCTCCACGTCGAGCCCGGCCAGGCTGGCCACCGCGGCCGTGGCCGCGAGGCGGCCGGTCGTCGAGGTGTTGTGCCATCCGCGGCCGTAGTGCACCTCGAGGGGCAGCACCTCGGAGACGGCACGGAACACCGCCGAGCCGACCGCGTACGCCGAGACGAACCGGTCGGTGGTCACCGGCGTCACCCCGGCCCGTGCGAGCAGCGCGGGGAAGAGCACCGCCCCCGGGTGCATTGGCATGGTGGGCGAGGCGTCGTCCCAGTCCAGCGCGTGGGCGGCGGTGCCGTTGACCAGTGCCGCGGCCGACGGACCGACGCGCAGGTGCGAGCCCCAGATGCTGCAGCCACCGGGCGCCGGCTCCTCCTCGAGCAGGCTGAGGAGAGCCTCGACGGCAGCGGTGCGGCCACCCGCGACGCCCACGGCCAACGTGTCGACGAGCGAGGAGAGCACGGCGTCGGACCGCGCGCTGCCCGCACGCCGAGCGGCCGCCTGGACAGCGAAGGAGGCGACGGCGTACGTGGCCCCGTCGTCGGCGTCACGCAGCGCGTCCGAGCGGTCCTGCGGGTGGGGCGGCGCGGGAGGTGCTGAGCCGGGAGTGGTCATGGCTCAGAAGCTCTTCGGCATGCCCAGGTCCCGGTGGGCGATGCCCGCGAGGACCAGGTTGGTGGAGATCGGAGCGATCAGTGGCCCGCGAGCCGCGCGGAACTTCTGCTCGATCCCGTACTCCGAGGCCAGTCCCGCTCCACCGAACGTGTCCATCGCCGCGTTCGCGGCGTTCCACAACGCCTTGGACGAGAGCAGCTTGGCGGTGTTGGCGTAGAAGCCGTCCCGGCTCCCCTCCTGGAAGACCTTGGCCGCGTGCCAGCGCATGAGGCTCGCGGCCCGCAGCTCGGTGAAGGCGGTGGCCAGCGGGAACTGGATCCCCTGGTTCATCCCGATCGGGCGGCCGAAGACCTCGCGCTCCTTGGAGTACTGCACGGCACGGTCGATGAAGTAGAGCCCGGAGCCGATGTACTCGCTGGAGACCAGGAGACGCTCGGAGTTCATCCCGGACAGGATGACGCGGAACCCCTTGCCCTCCTCGCCGATCCGGTTCTCCACCGGCACCCGCAGGTTGGTGATGGTCAGCTGGTTCGTGTGGTGGCCGGACATGACCTTGATCGGCCGGTACTCGATCTGGCCGTTCTCCTTGGCCTCGCGCACGTCGACGAGCAGGACGGTGATGCCGTCGGTCTTCTTCTCCACGTCCTCGTACTTCTCGGTGCGCACGAGCAGGAGCATGAGGTCGGTCTGGTGGAAGCGAGACGTGAAGATCTTGCCCCCGTTGACGACGTACTCGTCCCCCTCCCGCCGCGCGAAGGTGCGGATGCGGGTGGTGTCCGTGCCGGCGTCGGGCTCGGTGATCCCGAAGGACTGCAGGCGCAGTCCGTCGTTGGCGATCTGCGGCAGCCACTGCTTCTTCTGCTCGTCGGTGCCGTGCCGCAGGATGGCACCCATCTGGTACATCTGCGCGTGGATGGCCCCGGCGTTGCCGCCCCACCGGTTCAGCGTCTCGAGGAACAGGGCGGCGTCGGGGATGGTGCCACCGCCACCGCCGTACTCCTCGGGGATGAGCAGGGAGAGCCACCCGCCGTCGCTCAGGTCCTTGACCCATTCGGCGGGGTAGCGACCCGACTCCTCCACCTCGATCCAGTACTGCATGTCGTACGCGCGGGCGATGTCCGACACCGTGTCGCGCAACGCTTCCTGGTCCTCGGTGAGGATGTCCTCGGCGAGCCAGTCCTGGGCCATGGCGGCCTCCTTCTCGTTCTGGGAGTGCGCGGGTCGCTCCGCCCGCGCGGGTGGTCAGGCAGTCGCCTCCACGGCGACCTCGAGCAGGAGGGGTTCGGCCCTCTCCCGCAAGGTGGGGACGATGCGATCCAGCTCTTCGACCAGCTCTTGATGCGTGGTGACCCGCTTTGTTGCGCAACCGAATCCGCTCGCGATGGTGGACACGCTCACGTCGTCGAAGTGCGGCCACGGTGGCTTGCCGCCGTGGGCTGCGGCCAGCCGGTCCATCACGGCGTACCCGCCGTTGGACAGGACGACGAAGAGGGCGCCGACCCGGTAGTGCTGCGCGCTCCAGAGTCCCTGCACGTTGTAGAGCGACGCGCCGTCGCCGAGCAGGGCCACCACGGGCCGGTCGGGCCGCGCCATTCGCACGCCGATGCTCGCCGGAAGGGCGAAGCCCAGGCCGCCCTGCGCCACGGTGACGAAGCCGAACGGGCGGCGGGTCGGGATGAGGTCGAGCAGGAGGCGCCGGGTCGAGGGGCTCTCCTCGAAGACCGTCGCGTCCTCCGGAAGGCGCTCGGCGAGCGCGGCATACACGTGCTCGGCCCGAAGGGTGCCACCCTCCGGGACGGGTACCGGTCGGCGGGCTGGGGATGGCGCGGCCTCCGCTCGCGGGGCGACACGGCCCGCCAGCTCGGTGACGATGCCGGCCACGTCGCCGACCACGGCCAGGTCTGCTGCGCTGTACGCCGCCTCCTCCGGGTCCGACGTGACGACGACGACGGTCGTGCCGGGGCTGACGAACGGTCCGGGCTCCCAGGTGCCCTGGCGGAAGGCCGGGCCGCCGACGACGAGCACGAGGTCGTGGCCCGCCAGGGTCTCGCGCATGGCCCTGCGTGTCGGGGGCAGGTGGCCGCGGAATCGCGGCGAGTCCTGCGGGAAGCCGGACTGCGAGCCGTGTGCCTCCTGCCAGACCGGGCAGGCCAGGCGCTCGGCGAGCGCCGTGAGGCCGCTCCACGCGTCGGTCGAGTCGGCGCCGGGACCCACCACGACAGCAGGCGTGCCGGACGCGTCGACGAGCGCGGTCAGCTCGGCGGCCAGCTCCTCGCCCACGCCGCTGGCGACGCGCAGGCGAGCCGGCGCGGGCAGGTCGATCGTCTCGTCGGCCGGTTCGGACCAGTCACTCATCGGCACGACGACGACGGCGGGGCCCCGCTGCAGGGTCGCCTCGTGGACGGCCCTGGCGATGACAGCGGGCACGTCGGCCGGGCGGCCGGGCTGACGGAGGGAGACCGGGTAGCGGCCGGCCAGTCCCTCGAGGTGCCCGGCCAGGAAGGGGTCCGACGCCAGATGGCGGCGATCCTGCTGGCCGACGAGGATGACGAGCGGAGCCTTGTTGGTGCGCGCGGTCGCGATGGCCCCGACCGCGTTGCCGAAGCCGGCGGTGGTGTGCAGCAGGACGAGGGCGGGTGTCCCCGTGGCCAGGGCATGACCCGAGGCCATCCCGACGACCGACCCCTCGTGCAGCCCGAGCACGAACTCGAAGTCGTCGGGCAGGTCGGTGAGCAGGGCCACCTCGGTGGAGCCGGGGTTGGCGAACAGCCGGGTCATGCCGAACTGGCGCAGCACCTCGAACGCTGCATCGCGCACCGTCGTCACGGCCTGCTCCTCTCTGCTGGGAACCGGGGCAGGAGGTGCCCCGGACACCGCCATCGTCAAGGGGCACCGACGCCGGTGGCAGGCGTTGTCGCACCCAGCGGAAGAGCCTCCCGGCGGCGCGTCCTTCCTCTCACTGGGTGAGGCGTCGCCTGACCGTCCGTGGTTGCGGCCCCTAACGTCGCCGGTGTCCCGCTCGAGCAGGAGGAACCATGTCAACGACCACGGGTACGCCGGCACCGGCGTCAGCAGACGCCGAGCGGACCGCCGCACCGGATCCGTCTCCCAGGGGCGCCGCCCTCGACGACATCCGGGTCCTCGACATCGCGACGCTCTTCGCAGGGCCGTCGGCGGCCACCGTCCTGGCCGACTTCGGCGCCGACGTCATCAAGGTCGAGCACCCCCGAAAGCCGGACCCGGCGCGCACGCACGGCCAGAGCAAGAACGGGATCGGCCTGTGGTGGAAGATCCTCGGGCGCAACAAGCGCGCCGTGACCCTCGACCTCTCGCATCCCGAGGGGCAGGAGGTCTTCCTCGAGCTGGTCGGCACGGCGGACGTCGTCATCGAGAACTTCAGGCCCGGGACGCTCGAGCGGTGGGGCCTGGGCTACGACCGGCTCCGCGCGGTGAACCCGCGCATCATCCTGACCCGGGTGACCGGGTTCGGGCAGACCGGGCCCCGCGCCACCGAGCCCGCGTTCGGCACCATCGCGGAGGCGATGAGCGGCTTCGCGCACTCCACCGGCCAGCCGGACGGCCCGCCCACCCTGCCGCCGCTGGCCCTCGCGGACAACATCAGCGGCCTCGCGGCCGCGGTGGCCACCCTGACGGCCCTCCACCGTCGCGAGCGAACGGGCGAGGGTCAGGTCATCGACTTGGCCATCATCGAGCCGATCCTTGCGATGCTCGGTGCGCAGGTGACCGTGTACGACCAGCTCGGCATCGTCACGCACCGGCGTGGCAACCGGTCGGAGAACAACGCGCCGCGCAACACCTACCGCACCGCGGACGGCGACTGGGTCGCGATCTCGACGAGCGCCCACTCGATCGCCGAACGGGTGATGACGCTCGTCGGACGGCCCGATCTGGTGCGCGAGCCCTGGTTCCACGACGGCTTCCAACGCGCCCAGCACGCCGACGTGCTCGACGAGGCCGTCGGCTCGTGGATCGCACAGCGACCCACGTGCGAGGTCGTCGCGGAGTTCGCACGCGCACAGGCCGCGCTCGCTGTGGTCAACGACGTGTCCAAGGTGGTCACCGACGAGCAGTACGCGGCGATCGGCGCCATCGCCACCGTGCAGGACCAGGACCTCGGACCGGTGCGGATGCCCAACGTGCTCTTCCGCATGTCGGAGTCGCCCGGCACGATCCGACACACCGGGCGGGAGCACGGCGCCGACACCGAGCGTGTGCTCGCAGAGATCGGTGTCGACGACGAGCGCCTCGCTCGGCTGCGCCGCACGGGTGTGATCTGAGTGCTGGCCGACATCGCCACCTGGCTGTACGTGCCCGGTGGCCGGCTGCCCGAGCTGCTGGCCAAGGCCGCACGCACGGCCGACGGCATCGTCATCGACCTCGAGGACGCCGTCCACCCGTCGGCCCGTCCGGGCGTGAGGGCCCTGCTGCCCTCCGCTCTGGCCGCCGCGGCCGGCGCCAGCACGGGGTTCCCAGGGGACGGTCACGTCCCGGTCGTCGTGCGGGTCAACCCGGTGGACTCGGCCGACTTCGCGGCGGACCTCGCGGCCGTCGGCCCCCTTCTCGCCGAGGGAAGGGTGCACGGCATCCGGCTGCCCAAGGTGGAGTCAGCGACGGACGTGAGGAAGGCGTACGCCGCCTCGAGCCGGTTCCTGGACCGGCCGCACCTCGTCCCCCTCATCGAGTCGGCCCTGGGCCTGCTCCACGCTGCCGAGATCGCCGCCGAGACCGGGGTGCACTCTCTCACCCTCGGCGAGAGCGACCTGCGCGCCGACCTCGGGCTGCCGCGGGACGGCAGCGAGGACGGCCTGCTCCTCGCGCGTCTGACCGTCGCGCAGGCCGCACGAGCGGCCAGCCTCCCCTCCCCCGTCGCGAGCGTCCACCCCCACGTGACCGACCTCGACGGACTGCGCCGGTCGTGCGAGGCGCTGCGCCAGCTCGGGTTCTACGGTCGCTCGGTCATCCACCCCCGACAGGTTCCCGTGGTGCGCGGCGCCTTCGCGCCCCGCGCCGACGAGCTCCATTGGGCAAACGAGGTGCTCGAGACGGTTGCAGCGATGGATCGCTCCCGGTCGGCCGCCGCCACCCTGGACGACGGGAGCTTCGTCGACCCGGCGATCCTTCGCCAGGCGCGTCTGATCCACGAGCGGGCAAACGCGTGAGCACCGGGCGTACCGCGGACGGGGCGACGGTCCGCGTCGTCGACCTCGCCCAGCCGCTGCATCCCGGCATCCCCACCTCACCCAACCACCCCGGCTTCCGACACGCCCTGCTACGCCGGCACGGCGACGCGGTCAGGGCCGACGGCACGTCGGGAGCCAACGACCTGCTGGTCATGGGCACCCACACCGGCACGCACCTCGACGCGCTCGCCCACATCAGCCACGACGGCCTGCTGCACGGAGGAGTGTCCGCCCTCGAGGCACAGGTGGGCGGTCGGTACCTCGAGCACGGGGTCCACGCTGTCGCGCCCATCGTGTGCGTCGGGCACCTGCTCGACGTGCCAGCGGCACTCGGCGTCCGACGGCTGGACCCCGGCCACCCCGTCACGGCCGAGGAGCTGGCCCGCGCGCTCGGCGACCGCCGCCCCGCGCCCGGCTCGGCGCTGCTCGTGCGGACCGGCTGGGCGCAGCTGTGGGACGACCCCACTGCCTTCCTCGACCACGAGGGCGGGGTGCCCGGACCCGATGAGGACGCCGTCGCCTGGCTGGCGTCGCACCAACCGCTGGTCGTCGGATCCGACACCACCGCCTTCGAGCACATTCCGCCAGGACAGGGCCACGCGCGCCTGCCCGGTCACCGGATCCTGCTGGTGGAGAAGGGGATCCCGATCATCGAGATGCTGAACCTCGAGGAGCTGGCCGCGCTGGCTCCCGAAGCCTTCACCGTCGTGGCAGCGCCCCTGCGGCTCCTGGGTGCCACCGGCTCGCCGCTGCGCCCGCTGGCACTCGTGCACTGAACCATCCGCTCCCGGAGCGCCGCCCACAGGGCCGAGCACTCCACCGTCCATCGCCCGGAGGAAGACATGGCCGCCGCTGCCACCACACCCATGGAGGGCACCGCAGTTGCCCGGCTCGCACAGTTCGCCGCTGCCGTGGCGGCTGCACCGCCCGAGGAGGCGCTCGAGGATGCCCGCCGGCGCCTGCTCGACGTGGTGGGCATCTCGGTCGCGGCCCTGGACACCGCGCCGGCGAACGTGGTCCGGACCCTCGCCCGCCGCTGGGGCGGACAGCCGGCGGCGGGTGCGATCGGTCTCGACCTCGCCGTCCCTGTCCCGTCGGCTGCCCTCGTCAACGGGACCCTCGCTCACGCCCTGGACTTCGACGACACGCACGTGCCCTCGATCCTGCACCCGAGCGCCTCGGTTGTGCCGGCCGCCCTGGCTGCGGCCGAGGACGCCGGGGCCTCCGGCCGGGCGCTCCTGGCCGCCATCGCGGTGGGCAACGAGATCACCATCCGCCTCGGCAACGCCGGCTACGACCCGGCGATCAACAACTCCGTCTTCTTCGACCGGGGACTGCACGCCACCTCGATCTGCGGCACGGTGGGCGCCGCAGCTGCTGCCGGCGTCGCCATGGGTCTGGACACGGAGCGCCTCGCCCACGCGATGGCGATCGCCTGCAGCATGGGCGCCGGGCTGCTCGAGGCCAACCGGGCCGGCGGATCGGTCAAGCGGATGCACTGCGGCTGGGCTGCACACGGCGGCGTGGCCGCCGCCCAGGCGGCACAGGCCGGGCTGACCGGTCCCCCGACGGTCCTCGAGGGGCGGTTCGGCTTCTTCCGTGCCTACTGTGGCGACATCTACGACGAGGGCGCCCTGCTCGGGGGACTCGGCACCGAGTGGGAGACGGCCTCGTGCTTCGTCAAGCCGTATCCGACGAACGTCTTCACCCACACCGGCATCGATGCCGCTGTCGCGCTCCGCGAACGGGGGCTGCGTCCCGAGCAGGTCGAGTCGGTCCGCATCGGCGTGGCGGCGGCGACACTGCGCACGATCGCCGAGCCGCGGGACGCCAAGATCCGGCCGGAGTCGGGCTACCACGCCCAGTTCAGCGGGCCGTTCACCTTCGCGCTCGCGCTGCGCGGTGGCGGTGGGCTCGGGGTCTACCTCGACGACTTCACCGACGCCGCCGTGCGCGATCCGCTCAACCTCCGCGTGGCCGCCACGGTGGAGCACGCGTCGGACCCGCGCTGTGAGCAGATCTTCCCGCGGCACTTCCCGTCGGTCGTCGAGGTCCGCACCGTCGACGGACGCGTCCTGCGCGAGGAGGTGCTGACCAACCGTGGCACGGCGCAGCGTCCCCTCAGCGACGCCGAGGTCCAGGTGAAGTACGACCTCAACGCCCGTCGGCTCGGGGCCGGGGCCGACGTCCTGGCGGAGCGCATCGCGCGGGTCCTCGACCGCCCCACCGTGGCCGGCCTGCTCACGCACTGACGGGACATGGGGCCTCTCATCCCGTGACAGGCCTGTGGCCCCTCGCACTGCGAGAGGCCACAGGCCGACGCACGCCGCACGCGGTCGTCAGACGGGGGCCGTCACCGCGTCGTAGGAGTAGAGCCAGTCGTACCGGTCGGCGATCGGCTCGTCGCTCCACTCGCGCTCGAGGTAGGCCTGCGCGGTCTCCTCGGTCGCGAGCTCGCGGCTGTGGAACCGGTCCGTGTTGGCCGTCGCTCCGCGGACCATCCGGCTCGTGCGGTCGATCCGTGCCTCCTCGTAGCGCTTGAGGGCGACAGCCGGGTCGTCCCCGAAGGCGACGAGCGCGCGGGCCAGCACGACCCCGTCCTCGATGGAGTGGACGGCCCCCTGCGCGAGGAACGGCAAGGTCGCGTGCGCGGCGTCGCCGAGAGGGCTGATCCGTCCCGAGGTCCAGGAGGGGATCGGTTCGCGGCTGACGAGGGCCCACTTGAGCAGTCGGGGCGAGGCCTTGATGAGGGTCAGGATGTCCTCGTGCCAACCGTCGAAGTCGGCGAGGCACTCCTCGACGGTGCCCGGCTCGTTGCCGCCGGCCGCGGTCCAGGTCTTGCCCTCGATCGTGGCGACGAAGTTCATCAGCGCACCGCCGTGGAGCGCATACGTGACAGCGTGCCCGCCCGGCCCGATCCACGTCGATCCGACGGGCGCCTGCAGGTGCCTCGGCAGGTCGTCCATGGGGATCAGCCCGCGCCAGGCCACCATGCCCGAGAACTGTGGGTCGCTCGGGCCCCACACGGTGTTGCGCACCACTGAGCGCACCCCGTCGGCCCGATGACGACGTCACCGGTCACCCGGCTCCCGTCTGCCAGAAGGACGCTCGCCGACGACTCGTCCTGCTCGACGCCGACGACCCGGGAGCCGAGGCGGATGACGTCGTCCCCCGCGGCTCGCACGCCGTCCTCGAGCGCCTTGAGCAGGTCGGGGCGGTACACCGTGAGGTAGGGGTAGCCGTACCTCTCCACGGCCATCGGGCCGAGGTCGAACATCGGCCAGGGGCGTCCGGTGTTCCAGAGCCGGAACTCCTTTCGCACCGGATCGCACGACTGCCTCCGCAGCTCCTCGAAGACGCCGAGGTGGTCGAGCGCCCGGTTTCCGTTGGGGCTGATCTGGATTCCCGCTCCGACTTCGGTGAGCTCCCGCGCCTGCTCCAGGACCGTGACCCGCACCCCGCGTTGCAAGAGCGCCAGGGCCGCTGTCATTCCGCCGACTCCACCGCCGGCCAGGACCACGTGCATCAGCTTCTCCTTCAGAGGGTCTCGGTGCGCAGCAGGCCGAGGGCGGCCACAACCGGCTCGTCGCTCGACCGCACGAGCCGGGCGGACTCGGACACCACGTGCTGGTAGGGCCGCCACGCGGGGACGGCCACGATGTCGCCGCGCTCCCACGTCAGCGTCTCGCCGTCGACGACGGTCTGACCTGCACCCTCGACGACGGTGAAGATCGAGTTCGCCGTCGTCCGCCGCCGGGCGGACGTGAAGTTGGCCGGCAGCTCCTGTACGTGCAGTGCGATGGTCGGCATCGCCGGCCCTCCCAGCTCGATCTCGCGCTCGGCCATGCCGTGCGCGGGCGCCGTCGTCTGTTCTGCGAGGCGTGCGAGGGAGTCCTCCCACCGGAAGGCGATGGGCGAGGTCTCGACCTCACGGGGCTGGGCCTGGACGCCGTCGGGGTGCTTCTCGAAGAACATCGGCTCGAGGAGGTGGACGAGCGGCACGTCGAGGATGTCGACCCAGTAGCAGTCGTCGGGACCCGACGCGGAGTGCTCGTGCCAGGCCCAGCTGGGCGTGAGCAGCACGTCGCCCGGACGCATCTCGACGCGGTCACCGTCGACGACGGTGTGGGTGCCGCGTCCGTCGAGAATGATCCGGAGGGCGGCGGGCGTGTGGTGGTGTGCCAGAGCGACCTCACCGGGCTTGATCAGCTGGAAGGCCGCCACGAGCGTCCGCACGGTGGCGTAGAGGTTGCCCTCCACGGGGTTGGTCAGGGTCAGGTTGCGCCGGTCGGCCATCTGGTGGTCGACGAGATCGCCGGCCACCTCGAGGACGGCCTTGAGCTCGGCGTAGTGCCACACGTGCGGCAGGAAGTTGCGTCGCGGCTCCGGCCACAGCGCGGGAGCGCGACGGTGCCAGCCACCCTCGACGCTCAGGGCGTCGAACACGGCATACAGGTCATCGAGGTTGTCGATGTCCTCCACGGAGGTGGAAGGGGTCGTGGTCATGTCGGCTCCTCAGTGCTGCTTGACGATGGGTGGGTCGTACGGGCGGGCGAACACCTCGGTCCGCCCGTTGGTGCCCTGGACGACGTCGACGCTCATCACGCCGACGCGCTCGATGCTGATGCGGATCGTGTCGCCGTCGGTGACGGGCCCCACGCCGGCGGGGGTGCCGGTCGCGATGATGTCCCCGGGGTGGAGGGTCATGACCGCCGAGGCCATCTCGACCATCCCTGGGATGTCGAGGACGAGGTCACGGGTGTTGGCGTCCTGGCGCAGCTCGTCACCGACCCAGAGCCGCATCCCGAGCTGGGTGGGATCCCCGACCTCGTCGGCCGTCGTGATCCACGGACCGACGGGGCAGAAGGTGTCGTAGGCCTTGCGGAAGACCCGCTCCTCGCGACCGCGCACCACCATGTCGAGCAGGCAGGCGTAGCCGAACACGTGGGCCTGCCAGTCGGCGCGGGGGATGTCGCGCCCCCCGGCACCGATGATGATCGCCAGCTCGGACTCGTGGTGGACCTCCCGGCCGGTGAGGGCGGGCAGGACGACCGGTTCCCCGGCTCCGGAGAGCGACGACGGCGGCTTGAGGAAGAACCCCTGCACGTCGGCGCGGTACTGCGCCTGCATCTCCCTGCCGTGGTCGTGGTAGTTGACCGGGAAGGCGATCACCTTGTTGGGCCAGGGCACCGGTGTGCGCAGGGTGACCTCGGAGAGTGGGTGGACGGTTCCCCGGTCAGCCGCCCGGGAGAGCACCGGGCGGACGATCGGGAAGTCGCGGATCAGCCGGTTCATCCCGACTGGCGGCCACTCCCCCGCGCTGAGCTCCAGCGCGTCCGTCACGTCGACGACGCCTTCACCGACGACCACACCGATGCGGTCATCGTCGAAACGGGCGATCCTCATGGCGCTCCTTGGGACTAGGCAGGTGGTTCCTGCTCATCCTGCGAGCCCGGCTACGCCCCCGGCAGAGCTCCTCGCACCTACCGGAACGCCCCTCAGGCGGGTCGCTCCGCACGACCGCCGACGGCTGCCCCGATCTCGTTCGCGATGGTGAGGACGTCGTCCTTGACCTCGGCGTACCGCTGCAGCGTCAGTCGGGTGGAGGATCCCGAGATGCTGAGGGCAGCGACCACCTCACCGTCGCTGCCACGGATGGAGGTCGCGGCGCCGCTGAGCCCCTTCTCGCGCTCGTCGATGGAGACCGACCAGTGCGTCTCCCGGATCATGGCGAGTTCCTCGTCGTCGGGCACCGGCCTCCGGTTCTTCTTCGCCTCAGCGCGGACCTCCTCGACCACCGAGGCGGGCGCGAAAGCGAGGAGCAGCTTGCCGGAGGACCCGATCCCCAGCGGCTGCTGCCCGCCGGTGGGGACGACGGGACGCAGGGCTGCCCGTCCCTCGACGGAGGCGAGGCAGACGCGATGGGAGCCGTGCCGGATGTAGAGGTGCACGCTCTCGCCCGTGGAGTCGCGCAGCCGGTGCATCCACGGCTCGGCGACCCCGCGAATCACGAAGGAGTCGGCTGCGCTGGCGCCCCAGGAGAGCAGCCGCGGGCCCAAGGCGAAGAGCCCCTCGGAGGTGCGACGTGCGATCCGAAGCTCTGTCAGCTCCGTCAGAAGTCGATGGACTGACGACTTGGGCATTCCGAGGTCCTCGGCCACCTCGGCAAGACGCATCGGTCGCCCGGCCCGCGCGAGGCTGTCGATCGCCTGGGTCGTCTTGACCAACACTGACATCGGTGGTGCTCCTTCTGTCGAGGTTCCGCCGACGGCGGGCAGCTGCCGCCCGCGGCAACCGACGCTGCTCGACGGCCGCCCGAGGTCGGCGGTCAAAGGGTATGCAGCAGCAGCGTCCGCGGGCGACCGGACGTCTCAGGCGTATCGACGCACGGGCTGCAGACCGCCCCGACGACCAAGACCCCGGTACCCGAGGCCGCGGGAGGTCAGCAGGGCAGCCTCGACGACCACACGAGCCAGCGCGGCGGGGCTCAGGGGCTCCGAGGACAGCCTGACCGACACGGCAGCACGGACCTGACCGTCCTCGTCGAAGACCGGGGCAGCGATCAGGCTGCCCTCCTCTTGCACGCTGGAGCGGCTCACGGCATACCCGAGGCGGCGGACGTCGCCGAGCCGTTGACGCAGCACGAAGTCGCTGCCGTCACCGAGCGGCCCGCCCGGCTCGTCCGCCATCTCGTCCAGACGAAGGTAGGCGAGCATGGCGAGGCCACCCGCCCCCTGCGCCAACGGGACTCGCCGATCGGGCTGCCAGGAGCCCGACGCCTGGTGGCCGCAGATGAGGTCGCTCAGGATGGCGTGGTCGCGGTCACGGGACCACAGCGCGACAGGGGCGCCGGTGGCCGAGTAGAGGTCGACGAGGAACGGTCGTGCCACGTCGCGCAGTCGGCGGACCTCGGGCACCCCCCAGCCGAGCCGCCAGAGTCGGCGACCGAGCCGGTAGCGGCCGCGGGACGCGCGCTCGACGGCGCCCCACTCGACGAGGTGCGCCAGCATCCGGTGGACCGTCGCCGGCGGGAGCCCGGTCTGGGAGCACACTCCCGCGATGGTCTGCTCGGGGGTCTCGGCACCGAAGCAGTCGAGGATGTCGAACGCTCGCCCCAGGACCGAGCGCTTGTGGTCGCCGTCGAGCAGGTTTCCAGACCCCATCGTCTGCCTCCCATTATTCGGAACGCTATTCCAATATGCTGAACGGTAGAGGCGCGCTCTCTCGGCTGTCAAGAGGTACGGGGCCCCGGGCCCCGGCTCGTCGAGCGACCACCCCGGGCGACGCCGGGCGCCGCGCCGGGCCGGAGGTCAACGGTCGTCGCGGGAGGGGGCGAGGAAGCCGACCACGAGGGCGTTGAACTCGCCGGTCCGCTCGAAGGGCACCCAGAGACCCGTCCGCCCGTAGACGTGCACCTGGACGTCCGGGATCCGGTTGAGCAGGAACAGCGCGTTGTCGTAGCCCTGGACGCGGTTGTCGCGCCCCCAGACCACGAGCGTGCGTGCGCGGATGCGGTCGACGTCGCGCCACACCTGCTCGGTGACCGGGCGGTTCTGGGCGCCGCGGCCCTCGGGCGCGCCCGTCATGAACTCAGGCTCGACGCTCGCCAGGTAGCGCTCCTCGACCAGGTCCTCGGTGATCGACGAGGTGTCGTACATCATCATCTCGAGGTAGGACCGCATCTTCGCGCGCGAGGGCCCGTCGCCGCCGTAGTAGGACTGGATGAGCTTCTGACCCTCGGACGGCATGGGCGTGAACAGGGGGAGCCCCCCGGCGGAGCTGACGAGGACGAGGTCGTCGACGACCTGGGGGTGCTCGATGGCCAGCATCATGGCCGCGGCGCCACCCGTGGCCATCCCGAGGACGTGGGCGGACTCGATCTCGAGGGTGGCCAACATGTCGGCGAAGACCTTCGCGTAGAAGGCGTACCGGCCTCCGCTGATCTCGGGCTTGTCCGAACGGCCGTAGCCCGGGAGGTCGACCACGAGCACCCGGAAGCGCTCGGCGAGGCCGGGGACGTTGGCCCCGAAGTTGCCCCAGCCGTAGGCCCCCGGGGCGCCGCCGTGGACACAGAGCAGCACAGGGCCAGACCCGGCCTCGTGGTAGTGCACCCGGACGCCGCCGGCGTCGACGAAGCGGCTCGTCGACTCGGCGGTGACGGGGACGGTCGCCGCGGCAGCGGGAACGGTCGTGGACATCAGATCTTCACGTGGCCCGGGATCGGGTGGCCGAAAAGGTTGAGACCGTAGGCCTGGAAGATCGGTCCGGACCCGTTCTGGACGTGGTGCAGCGCAGCCTGGGTGTCACGCCACCGACGCTGGAGGGCGCCGCTGTGGTGCAGCGACCCTCCTCCGCTGAGCCGGAAGACGCTGTCGGCGGCGGCGGCGGCACGCTGGCTCGCCTGGACCTGGTTGCGACGCACCTCGGCACGCAGCTCGAGCGGCACGACCTCTCCGCGCGACACCATCTCGAAGACGCGTTCGACGTCCCAGAGCACGTGACGCACGCTCGCGTCGATGTCCGCGGCCGCCGCGCCCATCGCCGACAGCTGGAACGGGTCGAGGGCCGCCCGACCGCCGCGCCCCTGCCGCGAACGGGTCATTGCCACATATGCGGCCAGGGTGCCCTTGGCCATCGCCAGGGTGGCCGTCGTGATCGCTCCCGAGAACATCACGTTGCGCGGCATCCGGAACAGCGGCACCGACTCGCGGCTGGGGTCCTTGCCCCCGGTGCCCTCGGTCACGCCCTTCGTCTCGATCGTGCGGTATGCCGGGACGAAGGCGTCGCGCACCACGAGGTCCTTGCTGCCCGTGCCGCGCAGCCCCATGACGTCCCAGGAGTCCTGCACGATCTCGTAGTCCGGGCGCGGGAGGAGGAAGTGCACCGCGTCCGGCTCGGCGACGTTGCCGTCCTGGTCGGTGACGAGGCCACCGATCATGACCCACTGGCAGTGGTCGGTTCCGGACGAGAAGTTCCAGCGCCCGTTGAAGACGTAGCCGCCGTCCACCGGCCTGGCCCGGCCCATCGGCGCGTAGGGCGAGGCCACCCAGGTGTCCGGGTCCTCTCCCCAGACCTCCGCCTGAACCCGGCGGTCACCGTGGGCCAGCTCGTGCGGGTGAACGCCCACGACTCCGGCGACCCATCCCGCACTGGGGTCGTGCGACCCGATCTCGAGGACGGCACGGAAGAAGTCGACGGGGTGCGACTCCAGCCCACCGAAGTCCTTGGGCTGGAGCATGCGGATCACGCCCGACGCCCGCAGTGCCGATGCCGACTCGTCGGTGAGTCGCCCCAGCTCCTCCGCTGCTGCCGCGTTGGTCTCGAGCAGGTCCGCGATCTGCTCGATGTCGTCCAGGACGGCCATGGCCGCTCCTTTCGTCGATCTGGTCACGGGGTGCGCTGGTGTCCCCAGTAGTGGGCCACGTCGTAGCGGGTGGGAAGCCAGGTCTCGTCATCGATGAGGATGCCGTCGATGCCGTACTCGATCCCGAAGCCGGAGGGTGACCGGACGTAGAAGGAGATCATCTTGTCGTTCGTGTGCTTTCCGAAGGTCGACAGGATCGGGGCCGCTCCGGCGAGGACCTTGTCGTAGTTGCGGCCGAGAACGTCGAGGTCGTCGATCTCGAACATGAGGTGACCGACCCCGACGGGCCGGCTGGGCGCTGCTGCGAACGCGAACGAGTGGTGCCTCGGGTTGCAGTGCGTGAAGACGCCGGTGACTCCCCCGGGCATGTCGATGTGATCGCTGAGACGGAAGCCCAGCAGGTCGAAGTACAGCCGGCGGTAGGTCTGCTCGTCACGCACGACCTGGAAGGCATGCCCGAGGCCCAGCTCGCGCGCCACGAAGGTCGCCCCGATCGGGGAGACGAACGGCTCGGTCGCGTTGCGCAGCCCCCAGAACAGCTCGACGTCGTAGTTGTCGTCGGGGTCGCGGAAGCTGGCCAGCCCGTCGACGCCGCGTTCGGCCGCCGACTGGGCATCGCGCTGGGTCACCTCGTAGCCGGCCGCTTCCAGCCGCTGCGAGATCTCCTCGAGGGCACACTGGCTGCCCACGTCCCACCCGAGTGCGATGACACCGTTGCTGTCCGAGCGGCGGATGTCCACGCGGTGGACGTACTGGTCCATCCGGAGGGTGAGTCGGTCCTCGGTGCGCTGGGCGACCTGCAGGCCGAGCAGGTCGGCACCGAAGCGCTCCCAGGCCTGCAGGTCGGTACTCGACACCACGGCATACCCGAGGGCCTTGACGCGTGCATCCATCGTTGGTCCTTTCATCACACGTTGTCTGGTCGTCATGCTCTGTCCTCGGCGCCGGCCCGACCAGCGAACCGTGCCAGATGGCGGAATGCCGGGGACGTGGGGCCGATCATCGGCACAACCTCGCGGCAGCGGAGGACGCAGCCCGGGACAGCGCCTCGACCCACTGCTGCACCTGACCGGTCGCGGCGCCGGCCGGGAGGCCGGACATCCGCATCGCGATGGGGGGCGTGTCGGCCGGCCCCGGGACGGGAACGACGATCGAGTGCAGGTGATAGGTCTGCTCGGGGTCGAGGTCGGGCTCGTAGAGGGCTGCCGTGTCGGCGATCATCTGCTTCATGAGCCGCTCGTGCTTCGGCAGTCGATCTGTCGAGGAGTAGTCCGACATCAACGAGATGCGGTCCACCGTCGGGTCGGGCATGAGCGACAGCGAGAAGCCGCGCTCGCGAACCCGGTCGAGGTTGCGTCGGAACGTCTCGACCGTGGCAGCCCCTTGTCCCGGTGCACGCGCCAGCCACTCCTGCACGTCCTCCTCCGAGGCATCGCGCAGGAAGACCGAACCGAGCGGCGGGACGAGCGGCACCCGGTGCCCGACGGAAGGCGTGGTCCGCTCCTGCGACTGGTTGGAGGTGAGGACGAACACGACGTCGCCGCCCACCTTCGCGAGCACCGCGCAGTCGACGCCGTGCTCGGCGCTGAGCTGCTCGATGTCGTGCCGCGCCAGCTCTGCCAGCCGCACCGCGTGGATGAGGTCGGGGTGTGACGGCGCGACGAGCGACGGAGGCGCGAAGCGCCCGTAGCCTCCCTGGAAGAAGAGCAGCGGCAGCGAGGGCCGGGCCACCGAGAGGTGGCGGACGCGTCCGAGGACGATGTAGTGGTCCCCGCCTTCCAGGACGTCCTCGTAGGTGCACTCGATCCACGAGACCGCCCCGTCCAGGATGGGCGCCCCGGCCGGGGCGGGTGACCACGCGACGCCCTCGAACTTGTCCGGCGCCCGTGAGGCGAACCGGCGACAGGTCTGCTCCTGGTCAGAGGCGAGCACGTTGACGCAGAAGGTCTTTCCCGTGCGCAACTTGGCGAAGCTACCGGACTCGCGCGTCGGCAGGAACGCCACCAGAGGCGGGTCCAGCGAGACCGAGGTGAACGAGCCGACGACCATGCCCGCCGGCGTGCCGTCCTCGGCGATCCCGGTGACCACGGCCACGCCGGTCGGGTAGTGCCCGAGGGTCTCGCGGAACAGTGCCGGGTCGATGGTGTCGTCACCCACAGCCACCGTCGTGTCGAGCTGAGTCATCGGTGTCTCCTCGTGTGGTGGTGGTGGGGCCACCACCTGGCGGCCCGCGCGCCCCAGTCTCGTCCGCCGGGCGAGCCCTACCTAGGCTGCCGTCCCGGCGGGCGGGACGTTTGGCCGGAGCGCTCCCCGGGCAGCGCCACAGCCGACAGAGCAGCCTCCGCGAGACGGACGTCCTGGTCCGGGCTGGCACCGCTGACGCCGAGCCCGCCGATGAGCCGGTCGCCCTGGCGAACGGGCTGGCCGCCGGGCAGGGGCGTGGGGCTGAACGGCAGCCCCTCGCCGAGCAGCACGAACAGGTCCGGATGCGCCGCGCGCAGCTCGGAGAGGCTCTCCGAGGGGCGGGCGAACGCTGCCGCGGTCCGCGCCTTGGTGCGGGCCACCTCGGGGGTGAACCAACTCGCCCCGTCGCCGCGCACGACGAGGAGGTCGAAGCCGCGCTCGTCGACGACGGCGACGCTGACCCGCAACCGGAGCTGCGCAGCGGACTCCAGCACCGACTGCACCAAGGCTTGGGCCCCGGCTGCAGTCAGCACGTGGTCGCGGGGGTCCGTCACGCCCCCGTGCCCGCGCTGACCGGCGCGACGTCGCGCTCGTCGTCCGGCTGCTCGGCACCCGCGGAGGGTGGCTTGCGGATCAGGGTGTAGACGCGGCTGCGCAGCTCGGCGAAGGCCGGCAGCGCCTTGGTGGCGAGCTGGTCCCGGGGCGCCGGCAGGTCAACGGGGATGAGCGCCGCGACGCTGGCCGGCTTGCCCGACAGGACCAGGACGGTGTCGGCCAGGTAGACGGCCTCGTCGATGTCGTGGGTGACGAGGACGACGGTGATGCCGAGTCGCTCCTTGAGCCGGATGACGAGGTCCTCCAGGTCGGCACGCGTCTGGGCATCGACCGAGGCGAACGGCTCGTCCATGACGATGGCGTGGGGTCGGAAGGCGAGCGCGCGCGCGATGGCGACGCGCTGCTGCATGCCTCCGGAGAGCTGCCACGGGTAGGCGTGGGTGGAGTCGGCGAGGCCGACCTCGGCCAGCGCCGCCCGTGCCTGCTCGAGCCGCTCGCTCTTCGGCACGCCCGCCGAGCGAAGCGGCAGGGCGACGTTGTCGATGACACGCAGCCAGGGCATGAGGGACCGGCTGTAGTCCTGGAAGACGACGGCCATGCCGCGTGGGGTGTCGCGCACCACCTCGCCCTCGAAGACGACACGACCCTCCGTCGGCTTGCGCAGGCCGGTCAGGCACTGGAGCAGGGTGGTCTTGCCGGCGCCGGAGGGACCGACGATGCAGAGGAACTCGCCCTTGGCGACGGCGAAGTCGAGTCCCTGCAGGACCGTGTGCTGTCCGTAGGAGTGGCCGAGCCCGGTCACCTCCAGGACGGTGCCGCACGCTGCGCTCTGGTCATCGGTCTCGTTCATGAGCCGCCTCCTTCGTGGTGGGCCATCATGCCCTTGTGCCAGCTCAGGACCCGGTTCTCCACGAGGCCGAAGAGCTTGTTGAGCAGGTAACCGACGATGCCCAGGGCGATGATGCCCGTCCACATCGCGGGGATGTCGAACTCGCGTTGCGAGTTGAGGATGAAGTAGCCGATGCCGCCCGGGGTGCCGACCATCTCGGAGATCACCATGGCGACCACCCCGATCGCCAACGCGGTCCGGGCCCCGGCGAAGACCTGGGGCGTCGCGGTCGGAAGGATGATGAAGCGGATCCGGTCCCACGGCGAGAGCCGGTAGCTCCTCGAGACGTCCCGCAGCACCGGCTCCACGGAGCGGACGCCGTCGATGGTGTTGAGCAGGACCGGCCACGCACTGACCACCCCGATGATGGCGATCTTCATCGGGGTCCCGATGCCGAGCAGCAGCATCATGATGGGCAGCATGGCGACACCGGGGGTGGCCCGGAGGAACTCGATGATCGGGCGAACCGCCTCCTCGAGCGCGCGGACCGAGCCGAGCAGCAGGCCGAGAGTGACGCCGCCGACGATGGCGATGGCGAAGCCGGCGGCGAGCCGACCCACACTGGGCACGATCTCCGTGGGCACGTTCTGGAAGATCCAGAGCGCCTTGAACTCGGTGAGGATCGTGGCGAGCGGCGGGAAGTAGAACGACGTGCTGTTCGCACTGGCGACCCACCAGATGACGAGGAGCAGGACGGGGAGCCAGATCTCCCAGAGGACCTTCGAGCGCAGCGACTTCATGTCAGGCTCTCTCTCGCTGGGAGGGGTGCCACCACAGGATCCGACGCTGCGCGGCGAGCAGGATGAGGTTGAGCGCGACCCCGAGCAGGGACGCCGTGAAGGCGTACACGAACATCTCGTCGGGGTTGTTGACCGTCAGGGCGTTGAACAGGTTGCGTCCCAGGCCGTCCGTCCCGCCGAGGAACTCGGCCGAGATGGCCAGGAGCAGGCTGATCGTCGCGGCGATGCGCAGCCCCGTGGTCAGGAAAGGCATGGCGCTCGGCAGGTAGACCGTCCTGATCCGGTCGGTGAGGCTCAGGTGGAACGCCGCGCTGACCTGGCGCAGCTGCGGCGACACCTGCTGCACGGCGTACGTGGACTGCACCAGCATCGGCCAGACGGCGCCGAACATGACGAGGATCAGGGCCATCGCGCGGGTGCCGCCGAAGAGCAGCAGGACGAGCGGCAGGATGGCCACCCCCGGGATGGTCCGGCCGAAGTCGACGACGAACTGGGAGCTGAGGGCCACCTTGCGGCTGGACCCGTTGATGAGTCCGAGCGGCACACCGACCAGGATCGACAGCAGGAGCCCGAGGTTCGCCGTGAGCAGCGTGTTGCCGACGGCGGTCCAGTAGTCACCCGTCCTGGCCATCTCCATCGCCGTGGTCAGGGTGAGCCACGGCGTCGGGACGTCTGCTGCCCGACCCGGGCCGACGGCGAACAGGTGCCAGATGACGAGGGCGATGAGGACCGCCGCCACCTGCCGGGACAGGCGCCAGCCGGCGCTCGCGCGTTGGGGTTCCGATCGCGCCATCGCGAGTCTCCTTCCTTCCCGGGCCCCGGCAGCCGTGGCTGCCGCGACCCGGGCCGCTGCGATCTACTGGCCGGCGACGATCAGGTCGGCCGCCTTGGGGGCCTTGGCCTGCTCGAGCAGGCCGTACTTGACCAGGCGGTCGAGGGCCGTCTGCACCGACGACGGGCTGATCGGCTCCGTGCCGAACTCCGGGTAGTGCGCCTTCTCGAGCAGCGCCTTGGGCGCCTTCACGTAGGTCGAGGCGACCTGCACGCGCTTGGCCGGGTCGGCGTTCACTGCCGAGTTGGCCTTGAGGATCGACTGCTCGAACGCCTTGACGGTGTTGGGGTTCTGCTGCGCGAACTCCTTCGTGGTGACGTAGGCGTAGGCGAGGTCCGCGCCGGCGGCGGTGTAGCCCGCCAGCCGGTGGATGGAGCTGTCCCCGAGGGCCGCGGTCCCGGCCGGCTCGGAGGTCGTGGTGACGTCGACGTTGCCGGCCTTGAGGGCCGACAGGGTGTTGGGCACCTCGACGAACGTGATCTTCGAGGAGTCGCCGCCCGCCTCGTCCACCGCCGAGCGGATGTCCACCCAGATCTGGCTGTTGATCTGAGGGATGCCGAACGTGGCATTCTGGACGTCCTTCATCGTCTTGATGGGGCTGCCGGCCCTCACCCAGAGGTTGCCGACTCCGAAGCCGTCCTTGGGGGGCGTGCCCTTGGCGCCCGGCGCGACGAGCACGAGCGGCACGCCCTTGCTGCGGGCCACCGCCGGGACCGTCATGTCCATGAGCGCGAACTGGACCTTGCCGCCGAGCAGCTGGGGCATGCCCTCGGCCGGCGTCGCGACCTTGGTCAGCGTGACGTTGAGGCCCTCGGCCTTGAAGGTGCCGTCGGCGTTGGCCGCCTGTGCGCCCAAGGCGTTGAAGCTCGGGAACACCGCCACGGAGATGTCCGGCTTCTCGACACCGCCGCCCGTGCCGGTCGCGGCCTGGGAACCGGAACTGCAGGCGCTGGCGAGGCTGACCGAGGTGATCGCGACGAGCGCGACAACCGCCCGGCGGGTTCTACCTGTTGTGACCATGATCGTTTCCTTACTCGGCGCCCGCTGGGCCCGGTGTCATCTCGTCTACGTTGACGTCGGCAGGTCGGCGACCTCGCCGCAGTCATGATCGCCACGCCTGTGGCAATCACGGATGCGTCTCGTGCCGTCCTTCGGAACATGACGGTGACACGCGTCGGCGCCCCGGGAACTGCTTTGCCTCACCATGCGGAATACTCCTCCACCTCTCTGCAGAGTTCCGCATAATGGGACGCACGTCCCATTGAGCCGAACGGCTGGGACTGTGACGACGAGCGCATCTCGACGACGAGGTGTCGTGGCGAAGGAGAACCGATGACCGTTTCCGTCCGAAGCCCGCTGCAGGACGTCTCCCCGGAGTGCGACGACCGGCAGATGACGTCAGTGGGCAAGGCGCTGGAGCTGCTGGCCGCGTTCCGCGGCACCATCCCGGAGCTCGGCGTCAGTGAGCTGGCCCGCCGGGCCGGCATGCCGAAGTCCACGGCCTTCCGGCTCCTCGGTGACCTCGAGCGCGCCGGATTCGTCGCGCGGTCGGGGGCCAAGTACCGGCTGGGCCTGTCCCTGTTCGAGCTCGGCAGCCGGGTCGGCTTCTGTCGCCCGCACGGCCTGCGTGACGTGGCCATCCACGACCTGAGCGAGCTGCACATCAACACCGGCCTGACGGCGCACCTGGCGATCCTCGAGGGAACCGACATCGTCTACGTCGAGAAGGTGCACGCGGGCAACCCCGTGCGTCTGGTGACGGTGCCCGGAGCCCGGCTCCCGGCCTCCTGCACCGGCCTGGGCAAGGCGATGCTGGCCTTCAGTGACGGCGCGACCGTCCGTGCGGTCGTCGAGGCGGGCCTGCCCCGCCGCACCCGCAACTCCATCACGGAGCCGGGCCGCTTCGTGCGCGAGCTGCGCCGCATCCGTGAAGCCGGGGTGGCCTACGACCGGGAGGAAGGGACCTTGGGGCTCACCTGCGTCGCCGCCCCGGTCATCGTCGAGGGACGGGTCGTCGCCGCCATCTCTGCGTCGGGCCCGCCCCACGGCACGAGTTGGCGGCGCATCGAGTCGCACGTGCGTCACGCCGCCCGCAGAGTGAGCAGCGCCTACGCGCTGAACATGTCCCAGGTGTCCTGAGGCCATTGGCCGGACGCTGTCCTGAGGCCGCCGGCCGGACGCGACTCGCTGCGCACGACACCACGACGAACCAAGAGCTGGCCCGGGCCTGAGGCCCGGGCCAGCTCTTCACCGCCATCGACAGGACGTTCCGGCCCCGTTCAGAGGCGTGTACCCGGGGGCAGGTCGTGCCCGTACAGGTTGAGGCCGTAGACCGCGTAGACGGGGTCGGCGACGTTGGAGGCGTGGGCCAGCCCGGTGTGCGCGTCGCGCCAGAACCGCTGGATCGGATTGTCCAGACGCATGGCGTGACCACCCGCGTGGGCCACGATGCGGTCCATGGCGTCCACGGCGCGTCGGACTGCCCGCACCTGGTTCCTCCTGACCTCCGCCCGCACCGCCACGTCGATCGGGACGTTGCGCTGGGCGAGGTCCCAGAGCCGCTCCATGTCGGAGAGGAACTGGACCCGGCTGGCCTGGATGTCCGACGCCGCCCCACCGAGTGCGGCCAGCTGGTGCGGGTCCTGGCTGACCTGGTGACCTGCCCGGCTCACCCGGGACCGGCTGTGCGAGACGAAAGCCGCGAGCGCACCCTCCGTCAGGGCGAGGGTCGCGCACGCGATCGTGCCGCTGAACATCGTGTGGAACGGCATCCGATAGAGGGGCACGTCCGCCCGTCCGGTCTGTTCCGCTGCGGCGCCCGTCTCGAGGTCCGTGGGGTCGATCACCCGGTGGGCGGGGACGAACGCATCCTTGATGATGACGTCCTTGCTGCCCGTACCTCGGAGGCCGACGACCTGCCAGGAGTCCTGGACGATCTCGTAGTCGGAGCGCGGCACGATGAAGTGCCTGACCGGGTTGGGCTCGGTGACCTCGCCCTGTTGATCGGTGACCATGCCGCCCAGCACGACCCAGTCGCACAGGTCCGTGCCGGAGGAGAACGGCCAGCGTCCGCTGAAGAGGAAGCCCCCGTCGACGGGACGAGCGCGTCCGAAGGGTGCGTAGGGCGAAGCCACCCAGGTATCCGGGTCCTCGCCCCAGATCTCCTGCTGCATCTCCCTCGTGCCGACCGCGAGCTCGAACGGGTGCACCCCGACGACGCCGGCGACCCAACCCGAGGACCCATGCCGGGATCCGATCGCCAGGACCGTCTCGAAGAACTCGACCGGCGAGCTCTCCAGGCCGCCGAAGTCCTTGGGCTGCAGCATGCGAATGACCCCGGTGTCCTCCAGACGCTTGCGCGTCTCGTCGGGCAGGCGACCCAGGTCGTCGGCCTCCTCCGCCTGCTCCTGCAAGAAGACGGCCAGCTCCTCAACGCGGTCGAGCACGGTGTTCATCGCGGTGTTGCCCTTCTCGTCACTGTCGTCCGGTCAGTTGTTGGCCACGAAGTCGGCCACGAGCCGGTTGAACTCATCGGCGTGCTCGAGCTGGGCCCAGTGTCCACAACGGTTGAACAGCACGAGCCGTGCGTTCTGGATGACTGTCACGAGCTTGAGGCTGTGCTCGTAGCCGACGACCCTGTCGTCACGGCCGTGGACGATGAGGGCCGGGGCCGCGATGCTGGCCAGCTCCTCGTCGGTGGCCGTCCCGCGGCGGGGCTTGCCGATCCCCGCGGCAAAGTTCTGCAGGTGCTCGCGGTTGGCGGTGGCGTTGTCGTAACGCTGTTTGGCCAGCGCGTCGCTCTTGCTACCGCTGTCGTAGGTCATGATGTCGACCAGCTTCGCCATGACCTCGACCGACGGCTCGAGGTAGCCCTGGTTGAGGATCTTTAGTCCCTCGGATGGGCCGTCGCTCGGGGAGAAGAGGCGAGCTCCGCCTGCACCGGCTCCCATGGTCACCAGGTGGGACACCCGCTCGGGGTGGACCGCCGAGAACTTCAACGTCGTCGCGCCGCCCATCGAGTTGCCGACGATGGCCGCCTTGTCGATGCCAAGCGCATCCAGCAGGTCTCGCACCGCAGCGATGTGGTCGCGACGCTCGTAGGTGACGGGCGAGGACTTGCCCCAGCCCGGCATGTCCGCTGCGATGACCCGGAACTGCCTGCTCAGCGCCTTCAGGTTGGGGCCGAAGTTGCTCCAGCCGGTGGCACCCGGACCGCTGCCGTGCAGAAGGAGCAGGGGATGCCCTTCCCCCGCCTCGTTGTAGTGGATCGTGCCGCTGGGCGTCTCGACCGTGCGGCTGGTGCTCTGCTCGGTCAGTTCCACAGTCGTGGTGGTCATCGGCCAACTCCTCGTAGCGGTGTCAGTCCGGCGTCAGGCTCGACACCGGCGTTCCAAGCAGCATCGCGCAGGCGCCTGAGGTTGCCGAGCCGGTCGTGCCACCTCGTGGAACGCCCCCCGAGGACCTGCTCTTCAGTCGTCAGGCGCGCCGACGCGTTTCGCCACGACGGCACACACCCACGTCGCACCGGTGGCAGCGATGAACAGCACGGTCATGGGGACCGGGGTGGCTCGCGCCCCGAGCCCGACCAGGGGTGCGACGGCTGCGCCGGCGACGAACTGCCCGAAGCCGATGACGGCAGATCCGGACCCGGCCGCATCGCGAACGTGGGCGATCGCAAGTCCGATCGAGTTGCCGAAGATGAGCCCCATGCTGCCCACAAGCAGCACGAAGACGGGCACGAGGATCCGCGGCGACGCCGCCAGGAACACGATGAGCGAATGGGCGACGACTGCGGTCGTGAGCAGGACCAGTCCCACGCGCAGCATGTAGGCCGGGCCCCGGGTGCGCACGAGTCGCGCGTTCACCGCATTGGCACCGATCATCGCGAGCGAGTTCAGCGCGAACAGGGCCGCTCCTGCAAGCTCGCCGACACCGACGTAGTCCTGGTAGATGAAGGGCGACGCCGATATGTAACCCATGAGGATGGCGAAGCTGAACGTCTTCACGAGGGCGTACGCCGCGAAGCCGGGACGGCGTAGCACCATCCGGAGGTTGGGGCTCTTCGCGACTCCCGCAGACGATGACGAATGGGAAGTGACCGAGGATGCCGCGTTGCCACGCTGCGCCGGCGAGGTCTCGCGGACGACGAACACTGCGACGAGGCTCATGACGACCGTCAGGCCGGCCAGCACTCCCAGCACTCCGCGCCACCCGACCGGACCGGCCAGCAATCCCCCAGCGACCGGGGCCACGATCGGTGCGAGCCCACCGAGGACAGCGAGCACGCTGAAGATGCTTGCCGCCTCCGCCCCGCGGAACAGGTCCGCGACGATGGCGCGCGCGATCACGATCCCGGCGGCGCCTCCGAACCCTTGGAAGAGGCGCGCGGCGAGCAGGACCTCGATGGACGGCGCGTAGACCGCCACGAAGGAGGCGACCACGCACACCAGGGAACCCCCGACCAGGGGTCGCTTGCGCCCGCGGCGGTCCGAAAACGGGCCGAAGAAGAGCTGACCGAGAGCCACGCCGACGAGAAAGGTCGTGAGGGTCAGCTGGACACCTGAGGGCACCGTCGACAGCTCGACGGCGATCCGCGGGAAGGACGGAAGGTACATGTCCGTCGCGAACGGCGAGATCATCGACAGGAGGGCCAGCGATGCGAGCAGGATTGCCCGAGCGCCGCTGCGAGGGGGCGGCAAGAGCGCGGGAGTGACTGCGGCGATCCCGACTGGGGCGGCCATCTTCTCCCGTGCCCCGCTCGGCACGGTGCCCACCGTGCTGCTGCCCTCGCGTCTCATCAGTACCTTTTGTCGTTGTCTGCTGCGCGTGCCAAGCGCCCGCTGCCCAGCGTGCTGCGCGGGTGGGCGACTCTCCATTGCCGCGTGCCGCCGAGCGGAACACGACGTTCAGAGCGCCGAGGGGCAGGCCGCTCCGGCCTCGGGTGGCGTGTCCCTCCGCCGAACCACCAGGCCAGCGCCGCGCGGATCCGATCCGCTGTCGAGCGGGCGCGCCGCCAACTCCTGGCGACGGATGTGGGCAGCCCTGCCACAGGAAGCGTCGGAGTCAGCGGTGGCGGCGACACATACCCGAACCACGTACAGGCGAGAGGCCCTGACCGGCGTCTCCGCTGCCGACCGCCGGATCGAGTGAAATGAGCCTTCGGCGACGGTCCCCACCGCCCTGCCGGCAGATCCGACGTCGCCCGCCAAACCGTAACCTCGGCCCATCTGCCGCTGGGCCAAGCACGCTCTCTCGCGGCGTGCCCTGCGGCCTGCTCTTTTCCGCCCCTGAGCCTGGGCCTTCCGCGTTGATCTCGATGTGCTCGCCGCCCTCGTTGCCGCGGCGGACGGCCGCTAGGAGCATCTGGGCGACGTCGACGACCTCGCCCTCGCCATCGGCCTTCGTGCCGTCCTGGACGGCGGCGTTGACGCAGTCGGTGAGCATGACCTTGCAGAAGGGGCAGCCGACGGCGATCCGGTCGGCGCCGGTGGCCAGGGCCTCGGCGGTGCGGTTGGTGTTGATCCGGGTGCCGAGCTTCTCCTCCATCCACATCCGGGCCCCGCCGGCGCCGCAGCAGAACGAGGTCTCCTTCGAGCGGGGCATCTCGGCGTACTCGACGCCGGGCAGGATCTGCAGCAGCTCGCGAGGCGGGGCGTAGACCTGGTTGTGCCGGCCGAGGTAGCACGGGTCGTGGTAGGTGACCCTGGCGCCGGTGGACGCGGCGCCGGTGGACGCGGCGCCGGTGGACGCGGCGCGGGTGAGGGTCCCGCTGGACGCGGCGTCGCCGGGGCGGGCCACCGGGGTCAGGCGCTTGTCCCAGACGAGCGGTGGCGGTGGTGTCCGGAGGCAATGTTGATCCCACCTTCTTGACCGGCCTGCTCGCTAGTGCCGAGAAAGCGCCGCGGCACAGGCCTGCCGACCCTTGCCCGTAGACGAACCGCGTTCGGGCAGGAGTCAGAGTCCGGTGGCCACGAGATAGCCGCACAGGCCGACGATGACGGCGGTGATGAGCGATGCCACGACGGTCGTGATGCGGTGGTTGGCGAGGACGCCCATGACCTGGCGGTCGCACGTGAAGAGCAGCAATGGCACGAGCGTTCCCGGGAGGGCGAAGGAGAGCACGACCTGGCTCCAGACGAGCGCATCGGTTGGTTCGACACCCACGCCGAGGATGACGAGAGCCGGGATGACGGCGAGCAGGCGGCGAGGCAGGGGCGCGATCGGTCGGCGGCCGAAGCCCTGCATGACGACATCTCCGGTCTGGACGCCGACCAGGGTTGATGCCAGACCCGCGGCCAGCAGGGCGAGCGCGAAGATCGTCGCAGCCAGCTGGCCGGCGTTGGCCCCCAGGGCTGTGTACGCCGCTTCTATGCTCGAGCCGGCCTCGGACGGCAGCGCGGCCGAGAAGACGACGAGGCTGATGTTGGCCGCGCCGGCGATGGTCATGGCGACGACGACGGAGCGCACTGTCTGGCGGCCCGCCCGCATCCTCCTCTGCCGCGTCGGCTCCAGCGTGGCGTCGTCCCGCGCGCGCGAGGCGGCCGAGTGGAAGTGCAGGGCGTGTGGCATGACGGTGGCACCGACGATGCCGACGGCGAGCAGGGCGGCAGATGACTGGAGCGGGCTGGGCACGACGGAGCGGAGCAGCTGCACGCGGTCGACGTCGGCGACGAGCACCTGCCACAGCAGCGAGCCGATGATGACCGCGAGCAGGACGAGTACGACGGACTCGAAGTGGCTCCGGCCGCGCACCCTGAGGAACAGCACGACGAAGCTGAACAGCGTGACGACGACGGCCCCCCACATGAGTGGAAGCCCGAAGAGCAGGTGGAGCGCGATGGCGCCACCGACGATCTCGGCGAGGTCGGTCATGATGACGACGATCTCGGCCTGGGCCCACAGCAGCAGCCGGCCGACACCGGGATATCGACGGGCGCTGTGCTCGGCGAGGCTCATCCCCGTGACCATCCCGAGCTTCGCGGCGAGGTACTGGATGACCATCGCCGAGCAGCTGGCGAAGACGACGACCCAGACGAGGGCGTAGCCGTGCTGGGCGCCCGAGCTGATGTTGACGCCGAAGTTGCCGGGGTCGACATAGGCGATCGCGGCGAGCAGCGCAGGCACGAAGGTTCTGGGCGTCCTCAACGTGCCGCCGAGCCCGGGCTCCGGAGAGCGGTCCTCGACGCGCCGCCTGCATCAGGCGATCACCCATGGCAGACAGCATCGCGCCCCGGGCTCGTTGACTCGTGCCGGCGTCTGCGATTGAGACAGATCGACAGGTCGCGCCCAGACCTCGGGACACCAGCCGTCTCAACCTGAGAAGGCATGGTGCCGCTCGGTGCGCCCGATGGTTGCGTGGAGCCATGCTCGAGACGCCTCGCTCCGAGAAGCTGGTCTGCCGTGACTGCGCACGGACGCACGTCGCGGAGGTCGCTCCCACCCCCTGGCCATCCGACGCGATGCACGACACCGAAGGGTTCGTCGTCGAGCGGATAGAGATGCTCTTTCGAGGCCGGTGCCCGGAGTGCGCAGCCGTCCGCGCCCGCAAGCAGCAGCAGGCTGGGTGACGTCGTTCCGCTCGCTGGCGGGCCTCCCCGGAGCGCTCCGGACGTGCGAAGAAGCCGCCCCCACCCGGCGAGGGTGGGGGCGGCTTCGCCATGAGTCGGCTAGAGCCCGCCGTCGTGAGGCCCCTGCAACAGCAGGAAGCTGAGACGGCGCTGCTGGACGCGTGACCAGACGAGGCGCGGCAGCGCCACCGGTACAAGAACGGCCGCGCCCTGCAGGAGGGTCACGAGAAGTGACGACCCGTGCGCCATCTCGACGCCTCAGTAGATGTTGCTGGGGCGGACCATGCCCTCGGCGAGGTCACCGAAGCCCGGAGCCATGATGGCCCCTGGATGGACGTCGACCTCCTCGACGATCGCGGTCTCCGTCGTGATGAGCAGCGCTGCGATGGACGCCGCGCTCTCCAAGGCCGCCCGGGTCACCTTGAGGGGGTCCATGACGCCGAAGTCGAACATGTCGCCGTAGGCGCCGTCGAGGGCGTTGAACCCGTGGCCCACGGGCAGGGTCGCGACCCGGTGCACCACCTCGTCGCCGTCGAAGCCGGCGTTGATCGCGATCCATCGGAGGGGCTCGGACAGGGCCCGTCGGACCACCTCGCGCCCGACCGCCTCGTCACCCGTGAGCTCGACGCGTGACACGGCATCGTGGGCCTGCGTCAGGGCCGTCCCTCCGCCGGCAACGATGCCCTCCTCGAGAGCAGCACGCGTGGCAGCGAGCGAGTCCTCGACTCGCAGCATCCGCTCCTTGAGCTCGACACTCGTCGCACCACCCACCCGGATGACGGCCACCTGTCCGGAGAGCCGCGCCATGCGCAGCTGGAGGCTGTCCTGGTCCGCCTCGATCCGGGCCCGCTCGAACTGGGTCTCGAGCTGGCGGATCCGCGACTCGACCTGGGTCTGGTCGCCGTGGCCGCCGACGATCGTCGTCGACTCCTCGGTGATGGTGATCCGGTCACATCCTCCGAGGTGCTCGAGCGCGACCTCCGAGAGCTCGAGCCCGGTGTCCTTGGCGACGACCTGGCCCCCGAGCGCGATGGCGAGGTCTTCCAGCTCGGCCACGCGCCGGTGCCCGAAGCCGGGCGCGCGCACCACCACCGAGCGCATCGTCTGGTGCATGTTGCCGCCGACGAGCAGCTGCAACGCCGGCCCGTCGACGTCCTCCGCGAGCACGACGAGTGGCCGGTCGGCGCGCTTGGCCGCCTCGACCGTCGGCATGATCTCCTGCACCTGGCTGATCTTCTTGTTCGTCAGCAGGATGAGCGGGTTGTCGTAGACCGTCTCCATCCGCTCCCGGTCGGTCACCATGTAGCCGGAGATGTAACCGTGGTCGAACTCGATGCCGTCGACGACCGCGACGGACAGGCCGAGCGTGTCCGACTCCTGGGTCGTGACGATGCCTCGCCGGCCCACCTTGCCCACGGCCTCGGCGACGGCGTCACCGATGGACTCGTCGTCGCTGGCAGCCAGCGTGGCGATGTGGCGCAGGTCGCCCGGGCCACCCACGTCGGCCGCCCAACCGGTGAGGGTCTCGACGACGACGGGCACGGTCCGCTCGATGCCCCGGCGCACCCGCATGGGGTTGGCGCCGGCATCGACGGCGCGAAGCCCCTCCCGGACCATCGCCTGGGCGAGCACGGTGGCCGTCGTGGTGCCGTCACCGACGACACCGTTGGTCTTCATCGCCACTTCCTTGACGAGCTGGGCGCCCATGTTGGCGAACGGCTCCCGGAGCTGGATCTCGCGGGCGATGGTGACGCCGTCGTTCGTGATCGTCGGTGGTCCGGTCAGCTTCTCGAGGACGGCGTTGCGTCCCTTCGGTCCGAGCGTCACCTTGACGGCGTCCGCGAGGGCGTTGACGCCGGACTCGAGCAGTCGTCGGGCGTCCTTGTTGAAGCGCAGTTCCTTGGCCATGGTGTGTCAGTCCTTCGTGATTCGGACGTGGTCGGGGCCGGCCGCCGATGACGGCCGGACCGGCCGTCGTCAGGGGATGAGAATCGCGCGTCCGCGCACGAGCCCGGCGTCGAGGTCGTCGATCGCCTGCTGGAAGTCCTCCAGGGGGTACTTCGTGGTGTGGAGCGTGACCTTGCCCTGGGCGGCGAGGACCATGAGCTCCTGGAGGTCGTTGTACGACCCGACGAGGTTGCCGATGAAGTTGATTTCCGTGGAGATGACGTCGATGGTCGGGATGTCGATGTTCTCGCCGTAGCCGACGACGAAGTAGCTGCCGGCCCGGCGCAGCATCGCCGTGCCCTCCTTCGTCGCGCCCCCCTCGCCGACGAAGTCGACGACCGCCTCGGCGCCCCGCCCGCCGGTCAGCTCGAGGACCTTCTCGATGTGGCTGCCGTCGGCGACGACGCCGTGGTCGGCCCCGATCGAGGTGGCCAGGGCGACGGCGTCGGGGTTGCGGTCGACGACGACGACCGTCGCACCGGAGATCGCCTTCATCACCTGGATGCCGATGTGGCCGAGCCCGCCGGCGCCGATCATGACGCAGACGTCGCCCGGTCTCGTGACCCGAGCCGCCTTGGCGGCCGCGTGGTATGCCGTGAGGCCGGCGTCCGCGAGCGCCGCGACGTCCGAGGGCTCGAGGCCGTCATCGATGCGCACGACGCTCCGGGCGGTCGTGCGGAGATACTCCGCGTACCCGCCGTTGGTGTCGATACCGGGGAACTGGCTGTTCTCGCAGTGCACGTCGTCGCCGAAGCGGCACGCACGGCACAGCCCGCACGTGATGAGCGGGTGCAGGATCACCTTGTCGCCGATGGCGACGTTGGTGACGGCGTCACCGACGGCGTGCACCCAGCCGGCGTTCTCGTGGCCGATCGTGTACGGCAGAGCGACGCCCGTCTTCTCCTCCCATTGCCCTTCGAGGATGTGCAGGTCGGTGCGGCACACGCCCGCGCCCCCGATCCTGACGACGACGTCGAGCGGTCCCTGGACCTGCGGCTCCGGCACGTCCGTCAGCTGCAGCTTGGTGTGGTACCCGACGACCTGGACGGCCCTCATGACGTGCTCCTCGTGTCCGTGATGTGCGTGGTGATGGCTGCGGGGTCGCCGTCCGCGTAGCGGGTGGCCAGCAGGCCGCGGCAGAAGTGCGCGTTGCCCTCGATGGAGATCCGCACCGACGTCGCGAGACGCAGACGCAGGGGCAGCTCCTCGTCCGGCACGGGCGCTCCCTGCTCGTCGACGACGACGAGCTCCGTGGGAGCGACGCCCAGGCCGATGTCCGCCCGTCTGCGCAGCAGCGCCTCCTTGGTGCGGCCGGCCGGCAGGTCGCCGAGCCTCAGGCGCCCGAGGTCTTCGAGCCGGACCGACCCTCCGGTCAGCGCGGCCATGACGCAGCGCTCCATCGCCGCGGTGTGCGCCTTCCGCTGGAAGGTCAGCCGTAGAGCGTCGAGGCTCTCCTCGGCCTCGGCACCGAAGGTTCCGAGGTAGCCGGCATCCGCGGCGATCCCGGCGTTGATCTTGTCGGAGTCGTGGTGGTCGTCGAGCAGCACGGTGACCCGACCCGTCCCCCGGACCCGCCGCAGGGCGTCCTGTGCGTCGGAGACCATGAGGTAGGCGAAGTTCGGTGCGCAGAACGACGTCGGAAGCCGCAGGTGCACCGTGACGCCGGACGGGTGCAGCGCCACCGAGCGGACGAACCCGAGCTCGGTGATCGGCTCGTCCAGCTCGGGATCCATGACGGTGGCGAGCGCCTCGAGCACGTCGTTCGCCAGGGATGCCCCGTGCGGTGCCGAGGCCGTGTTGCGGGCCGACGGCGACGCGACCGGAGTGGCGACGGCGCTCATGACAGCACGCTCTCCCTCGCCCCGGCCGCGACCTCGAGGCCGACGTCGCCGGGGTCGGCGAGCTGCAGCTCCGCGGGCACGTCGAGGCCGTACATCTTCGCTGCGTTGAGGCCGAGGATCTTCTTCTTGGCGGTCGTCGTCAGGGGTGCGTACTCCGTCATGTCCTCAGGGATCTGGAAGTCGACGAACTTCTCGATGAGCCAGTTGGGTGTCCACAGGGCGTAGTCGCTCGAGAACTGGATCTTGTCCTCGCCGATCCAGTACAGGAGCTCGCCGATGATCTGCGCGAAGTAGCGCGGCCTCGTGTGGATGAACGGGATGGCGACGGCGAGGCCGGCGTGGACGTTCGTCTCCTGGGTCGCGATCCAGCAGAAGTCCTCCAGCCGCGGGAGCCCGCAGTGCTCCACGACGAAGTTGAGTCCCTGGAAGTCCGTCGCCACCGCGTCGATGTCGGCGACGTCGAAGGCGTCGCGGTCGAGCGGGATGATCGTCGGCCCCTTGTGGATGTGGATGTTCGTGATGCCGAGCTCCTGACAGGCCTCGAGGTACTTGTAGGACCACCGGTCGGTCAGCTTGTAGCCGCGGGAGTCGCCGTGCCACTCCGCGGTGTAGAGCTTGACGCCCTTGAGCCCGAAGCGTTCGGCGTCGCGCCTGAGCTGGTCGAGGCCGGCCTGCTCGTTGCGCGGGTCGAAGTTGTGGTTGTAGGTCAGTCGGCCGGGGTTGGCACGGGTGAGCGCCCACGCCTCTTCGGTCTGCCCGAACCCGTTGGTGTAGAAGTCGCCCAGGAACGCCGGCTGGAAGATCGCGTGGTCGACGTAGCCGTCCTCGAAGAGGTCCTTCATGAGTCGGTCGCCGCCGTAGTACGTGTAGGTGTCGTAGTCCCACACGACCTCCTCCGGGCTGAGGTTCTTGTGGTAGTCGTAGAAGCAGTCGATGAACTGCTTGCCGTGGACGTTCCTCAGGTTCGACTCGCGGCCGTCCCACAGGGCGACGTGGGCATCGACGACGTAGTACTTCTCGCCGTTCTTCTCGTACATGGCTTCCTCACTTCGTTGTGGTTGGGATGAGACGCCCGCCGGACGCCGCTGGGCTGGGAGCCAGCCCAGCGGCATACGAGCCACCTTGGGCGTCAGGGGTTTCGCGAGATCCGGTCAGTGGACGTTGAGGTCGAAGCCGATGTACTCGGCGGCGTCCTCCGGGCTCGCGAAGAGCATCGTCTTGTCGTCGAGGTGGACCATCCGCCCGTAGTGGGTGGAGCTGATCTCCTCGAAGACGGAGCCGTCGAACTCGGTGCCGAGAGCGTCGGTCAGCTCCTCGTAGTCGAAGCTGAGCAGCGTCGGGCCGTCGACGCGGATCATCGACGGGTACTCGGTGAGCTCGACGCCCTCCTTGGTCCCCATGACCTGGGCCACGACCCGGCCGACCGGTGTGTTCATCAGGGTGACCCCGCACATGTTGGAGAACGAGGCCTCCGAACCGAACTGCATGCTCACTGGTCCAACTCCTTCGGAATGTCGAGCCCGATCTCCTCGAGCAGGGTGCGGAACTTGTCCTTGGCCGCGTCGAGGGACGTGGCGAAGGTGATGGTCTTCTCTGCGGGCTGCGACCAGATCGGCTGCAGCGCCTGCGCGGCGGCGAGGCACTTCGGGACCCACGTGGACAGCCACTGGCCGAAGAGGTCCTTGTTGGCGGCGCCGTGCTCCTCGTCACGCACGAGGAGCTGGAAGAGGTTGCGCGAGGCCGCGAGGTCCCGTGCGTAGTCGTTCTCCCCAGTGCCCACGAGCGTCGGCGTGATGTAGTCGCCGTTGCGCGCCGCAATCTGCATGACGAGCTCGCTGCGGAACAGCTGGCCGACGAGCTGCTCGAAGACGATGTTCGTCGCGAAGGTCAGCTCGGCCCAGTCGCCGACCGCCGTCAGCTCCTCGACCGTCCGGCGCGTCGGCTGCCACTCCGGCGCCTTCTGCCAGACCTCGCGGTGGGCCGCACCGTCGAAGTCGATGCCCGCCTCGGCGAGGTCCAGGTTGAACAGGGCCAGGTCCTGCGCGAAGCGCATCTTGTGTGCCGCCGCGACGGCGACGGCGTTGTTGATCATGTTGGTCGGGGCGGACCGCTGGATCGAGGTGAAGACGTGCAGCGCGATGCCGTTCTCCGCGTGCATCCAGGCTCCGAGGTTGCGCTGGATGAAGGCGACCCACGCGTGGTTCCAGTTCGCGTAGGCACCGGCGCGCTTGGCGTTCTCGAGGCAGAGGTTGACCTGACGGACCACCGCTGAGTTGTTGCGGTAGATCGTCTGCTCCCACTCCTCGTTGGGGTCGAGGAAGGTGTGCCAGTCGGAGGACTGGGCCTTCGTCCATTCCTTGGGGTAGCCGCCGGGCCCGCCGCCGAACCCGTAGATCCAGCCCTGGGTCAGGTGCCGGTCCGGGTCAGGCTGCACGTCGACAGTGACGTCCTCGTACATCGTGGCCCGCAGCTTGGCCGGCTTGTAGTAGTTGTACGTGCGGCTCTTCGAGCTCGGGAAGTCCAGGGCGCCGGCCTCGGAGTCCGTGAACTCGATCTTGGGGAAGCTGCGCGTCTTCTGGTCGGTGATGTCCGCCATGTCAGTCAACTCCATTGTTGGTGTGGATGATTCGTGGATGTACAGCGTTCAGCCCGTGACGGTCACCGGGCTCGTGAACGAGTCGTGGAAGACCTGGTCACCGGGCACTCCCTGGGCCTCGAGGAAGAGCAGGGCGGCGTCGACCATGGGCGGGGGGCCGCACAGGTAGACCTCGCACTTCGCGAGCTCGCCCTCACGCCGCGCCACCACGTCGGTGACGTTGCCGGCCTCGGGGAGCAGGCCGAGCGGCAGGCGACCCTCTGGTGAGTCGGGGTCGGGCAGGGACTCCGACAGGCAGGCGACGAACTCGAAGTCGCGCAGGCCCTCGCCGAGGGCGAGGATCTCGTCGACGTAGAAGAGGTCGGCCGCTGTCCGCGCGCCGTAGTAGAAGCGCACCGGGCGGGTGCTCCCGGTCTCGTGCAGGTGCCGCAGGAGCGAGAGGATCGGGGCCATCCCCGCCCCTCCTCCGATGCACACGACGGGAAGGACGTGCCCCTCCTTGATGGTGAACGAGCCGTAGGGGCCGTTGACGTGGAGCTCGTCGCCGACCGCGAGGCCGGACGAGCCGCCGTCCAGCAGCGTCGAGAACTTCCCGCCCGGGTACTTCTTGATGAGGAACTCGACCTCCCCCGGTGTGGACTGCGTCGTCGCCATGGAGAACGAGCGGTGCTCGTCCGTCCCGGGGATGCCGATGTCGCTGTACTGACCGGGTTTGAACTCGTAGGTCGCCGGCTCGACCGCCGCCAGGCGCAACGACACGATGTCGCGCGTCATCGGCTCGATCGCGGTGATACGGGTCCGGACGTCCTGGATCGGCACCCCACCCAGCAGCTCGTCCTCGTCGAAGTTGAGCAGCTCGATGGTGCAGTCGCTGAAGGCGTGCGCCCGGCAGAGCAGGACGTAGCCCTCGTCGACCTCGGCGTCGTTGCAGGCGAACGTCGAGTAGCGCTCCATCTGGATCTCGCCGTCGAGCACGTAGCTCTTGCAGGCCGAGCACTGTCCCTCACGGCACCCGTGCATCAGGTGGATGCCCTGCCGGAAGGCAGCGTCGAGGATCTTCTCGTCCTCCCCTACCTCCATCTCGATGTCGACGGGCTCGAAGTAGATCTTGTGTGTGTCGGCCACGATGGCCTCCTCTCGATTGCGCCGGGTCCACGGGGGAGGTTGGCGGCGGGGGTTGGCGGCGCCACTCATCCCTGGAAGCGCCGCCAACCCGATCTGGCGGTGGAGCCGGGGTCGGACCACTCGAGGTCGCGTCAGGCGACCTTGGTGCCGTTCGCCCGGTACTCCGCGATGTGGGCGTCACGCTCTGCGTCGGACATCTGGTTCAGCAGCACGTTGGGGCTCATGAACGTGTTGCCCCGGATGTCGTCGAGCGTCCACATCTTCTTGGGGTCGAGGTCCAGGTGCGGCTGCCCGATGAGGGTCTTGCCGTCGTCACGGACGTAGCCGAGGTCCTGGACGATGTCGGCCAGGTCCTTGTCGTGGTGCAGCGTCTCCCACTCGCGGAAGCCCGTCAGGCGGCCCATGTTCGGCGTCTCACGGCCTTCGTACTCGGAGCGGAACGCGACCGCGTCGGTCCAGTAGCAGGTCTCGGAGCAGTAGGTGCGCCACTGGTCGTCGACCTTCTCGACGACGATGTCCTCGCGGATGAGGGCCGGCACCATGCACGTCCAGCACCGGTGCGGGTACTGGTAGCCCACGTCCTCGAACGCGATGGGCTTGTTCTTGCCCGGGAAGGCGAGCCGGTTGTAGCTCTCCCACCACGCGCCGTACTTGCTGTACCAGCCGGGGTACTTCTCCTCGAACCACTCGAAGTCCTTGTCGGTCATGGCGTCGATGCGCCAGTAGTTGACCGGCCAGCCGGTGGCGAAGAAGCGGGCGACCTCGTGCACGTAGCCCTTGTTCGTGATCCGGTTCCAGGCCTCCTCGACGAGGTCGTGCGGGATCGTCAGGCCGTACTTCTCGAGGGGGAGCAGGTAGCTGCGGTAGTAGTCGTCGTAGATCCAGCGCCGCCACATCTCGGCGTAGCTCTCTCGGTCCTTGCGGCGGTCCTTCGTGCCGTACTCGATGAAGGTGCCGATCGCGGCGTCGACGACGCAGTGGTTGTTCCACCACGCGTACCGCAGGTCGCGTTCCAGGAGTGGGCGGTTCCGCTCGTCGGCGAGGGCCATGAGCAGAATCGAGTAGCCGTTCGAGATGTGCCGTGACTCGTCGGACTGGACGGAGTGGAAGACCGTCGGCAGCAGGTAGTCGCCGTTGGCCGCGGCCTCGTCGGGCATCGCCACGAAGAGGGTGTTGGTGAAGGCGGTCTCGGCGACCACGGTCAGGTAGATGTTGGCCGCCGTGATGGCGTCGCCGGTGATGAACCCCTCACCGAACTGGCGGCCGATCGTGCCGGCGTAGTTGTTCGCGAAGGCCTTCTCGGTCATGTCGAAACCGGCCGGGTCGATGTACTGGTTCATGTACAGCTTCTTGAGGTTCATCTGGATCGTCGAGTGACGAACCTCGTCGATCATCTGGACCGCGAGCCCGTTGTGGATCTCCGGGTTGGGCACGGCGTCGATCGCCATCGGCATCGCTCGTGCAGCGGAGATCTCGGGGAACGGGATGATCGACAGGAACAGCTTCTGCCACTCGAGCCAGCGCTGCTGGACCTGCCGGAACATGTTGCCGCGGACCGCGCCGTCCATCGCGCCGAAGACGCGGTTGTCCTTCTCCTCCTCCATCGGGAAGTAGGACCGCATGATCTGCTTGAGCGGGTCCTTCTTGGGGGCCTTCTCGAAGGTGTAGTCCGTACCGAAGCGGGTCGCGGGCGTCGCGAAGGTCGGCTCCCACGTCAGCTCGGAGATCTTCGCGTGGGCCTTCGTCAGACTCTGTCTGCTCACTCTTGCCTCCTGGTGTCGGGTCGGTCCGGCGGACCGAGCCGGTTCGGCGGATGCGTTTCGCCGTGTGCCAGGACACTCACAGGTGGGCGGCGCGGTGGATGTCTCAATCTGAGAGGCAGGGGGCCGCTCGACCGCGGGCGTCTCACTTTGAGACAGGTGCTGTGTGGGCGGTCACCAGTTCCTTGCGGTGCGCTCCGGCCAGCACGGACACTGGAGGCACCGCGTGGTGCAAGGGTGCGCCACGGGTCGTGACGGAGGTGGGTCGTGGCCGATCGTCCACGCGAGGTGGCGCTGGCGCGTGAGCACTTCATGCGCTCCGGCGTCCTGGCGGGCACGGTGCGTGACGTCGTCGGGGAGTCGTGGGAGCGCAGCACCCTGGCGGGTGTCGACCCGAGCCTGCTCACCCCGTCCTATGCCGCCGACCTGGGCGAGTCCCGCCTGAACGAGCTCGTAGGCCAGGTGATGACCCGGATGGCCGCGCAGCTCGGCGACGAGGCCGTGAGCATGATCTTCGCCGACCCCTTCGGGCGGGTCATCCACCGCATCTGCTCCGACTCCTCACTGACGGCACGCCTCGAGAAGGTGAGCCTCGCTCCGGGCTTCACCTATGCCGAGGACTCCGTCGGGACCAACGGCATCGGCACGGCCCTGCTGCTGCGGCGGCCCACGCTGATCGCCGGCGAGGAGCACTTCACCGAACCACTCATGACCTTCGCCTGTGCCGGTGTTCCGGTCGTGCACCCGGTGAGCGGTGCGCTCGTTGGCGTCCTCGACCTCACCTGCACGTCCGGGTCGTCCAACGGGCTCCTGCTCACCTATGCGCGGTCGGTCGCGAGCCGCATCGAGGAGGAGATCCTCGCCGCCGTCTCGGTCCGGGAGATGAGTCTGCTTCGCGACTACCTCGCGGCGTGCCGGCACGCGACCGGACCTGTTCTCGCCCTCGGGGACGAGATCGTCATGATGAACCGCCACGTCCAGCTGCAGCTGGACGTCGCGGACCGTACGGCGCTCGTCGCCCGGACGAGCGATGCCCTCGGGGACGACCAGCCGCACACGTTCGTCACCGACCTGCCGAGTGGGGCAGTAGCCCGGCTCGACTACCGGCCGACGTCAGTGGGCACCACCATCGTCGGCGGTGTCTTCCGGATCCAGCTCAGGGAGCCGTCCCGGACGCCGCGTGCCCTCGGTAGGGATGTGGCGGTCTCACTTCCCGGGGTGGCCGGAACGAGCCCTGAGTGGCTTCGCGCGGTGTTCCAGCTGCGAGAGTCGTACAGGAGCGGCACCTGGGTCGTCATCGACGGGGAGCCGGGAACGGGGAAGCACGCCTTGGCGCGGGGCATTCACGGTGCTGAGTCGCCCGGCCGGCACTTCCGCACCCTCGATGCTGCATCGGCTTCGGCCGACCCGGACGGCTGGCTGCGCACGCTGGAGGAGGAGCTGTCGCCCGAACCGGGCACCCTGCTCATCCGGCACCTCGACCGGCTGCCGACCGAGCTCGTCGAGGAGGTCGCCGCACTCCTCGTCGAACACGCCCACTTGGCGCACTCCGTGCACGGCCGGTGGGTCGTCGCGACGCGAAGCCCGGCCGAACGCACCGGGGCGGCAGAGGCTGTCGCGGCCCAGATCCTGCCCTGCTTCGACCGGACCGTCCTGCTCGAGCCGTTGCGGCACCGGCACGAGGACATCCGGGTCATCATCCCCGTGCTGCTCCGCGCCCTGTCACCGCACAAGGAGCTGTCCGTCTCTGCGAGTGCGGCCAACCAGCTCGCCCGGCACCCGTGGCCAGGCAACGTGGTCCAGCTGCGCGAGACCCTCGCCAAGATCATCGCCAAGAAGCGCGCCGGCACGATCGAGATGGTCGACCTTCCGCCGGAGTGCATGGCTGTCGGCCGCCGGACGCTCACGCCGCTGGAAGCGCTGGAGCGGGACGCGATCACCCGAGCCCTCGACGACCACAACGGGAACAAGGCGCTCGCCGCCGAGCACCTGGGGATGTCCAGGGCGACGATCTACCGCAAGATCCGCGGCTACAACATCGACACCCGCCGCTGAGCGACCCCGCGGCCTTCGCCCGGACGAGGAGACGGCGAGGTCGTCCCATCGGACGGCCTGGCGCAGTCGAGGCCCACCCGAGTGGTCAGTGATCCGAGCACGCTGTCTCAAGATGGGACTCCTGCTGAGCCGGACCAGCGCTCCAATCGTGGGACGAGGCAACGACGCCTTCCCGAACGATCCCGGGAGCCACGATGACCACCCAACACATCGAGGACTACGCCCTCATCGGTGACCTGCGCACGGCCGCACTCGTCGGCCGAGACGGATCCATCGACTGGCTCAGCCTGCCCCGCTTCGACTCACCGGCGGTCTTCGCCAACCTGCTGGGAGACGAGACCAACGGGCACTGGCTCATCACACCGAATGGGCAGGACCGCTGCACCAGCCGGCAGTACCGCACCGACACCCTCGTCCTGGAGACGGAGTGGACCACCGACGACGGCACCGTCCGGGTCATCGACCTCATGTCCCCGACAGCGGTGGAATCGCAGGTGACCCGCGTGGTCGAGGGGCTGGAGGGTCAGGTCGAGATGCACATGGCGCTCACGCCGCGGATGGACTACGGCAGCATCACGCCGATGCTCAGCAGTCGCAACGGGCACGTGGTGGCAGTCGCCGGTCCGGACATGCTGTGGCTGCACACGACGGCGGCCGTCGACCAGGCCGCCGGCAGCTGGGTCAGCGACTTCACCATCACGGCCGGACAACGGGTCTCCTTCGTCCTGACGCACACCACGTCCACACAGACCGGTGCTCCCCACGCAGACGCGGACCATGCCCTGGCAACGACGCAGACCTTCTGGCAGAACTGGGCCAGCCGCTCGACCTACACCGGTCCGTGGGCCGAGGCAGTCACCCGCTCGCTCATCACCCTCAAGGCGCTCACCTACGCACCCACCGGCGGAATCCTGGCCGCGGCCACCACCTCACTGCCCGAACAGCTCGGCGGCCTACGGAACTGGGACTACCGGTACAGCTGGCTCCGCGACGCCACGTTCACCGTCCAGGCGTTCCTGGCCACCGGCTACGTGGACGAAGCCCACGCGTGGCGGGACTGGCTGCTGCGGACCGTCGCCGCCGACCCCGAGCGGATGCAGGTCATGTACGGCATCGACGGAGCTCGGCGGCTGCCCGAGCAGGCACTGACCTGGCTCTCCGGGCACGCGGGCTCCACGCCGGTGCGCATCGGCAACGAGGCAGCCACCCAGCAGCAGAACGACGTCTGGGGCGAGGTTCTCGACGCGCTGGCTGCCACCCAGTGCGTCACCGACGCACAGTGCGACCGCCACGCGGACGGTACCGACACCAAGGCAGACCCTCCCGCCGTCCACGCCGAGGCCGCGCTGCACGAGGCACTGCTCGGCCACATCGAGCGAACGTGGGCCGAACCGGACTGCAGCCTGTGGGAGGTTCGCGGCCCGCGCCGACACTTCGTGCACTCCAAGGTCATGGCGTGGGTCGGCGTCAACCGCGCCGTCGAGGCGATCGAAAAGGGCCGCACGGGTGCCACCGAGCACCAGCTCGAACGAGTTCGCCGGCTGCGCGACACCATTCGCGCCGAGGTCATGAACCGTGGGTACAGCAGATCGCGGCAATCCTTCACCCAGTCGTACGGATCGGCGCGCCTGGACGCGTCGGTTCTGCTGCTCCCTCGGTACGGCTTCCTCCCGTGGTCGGATCACCGCATGGTGGCCACGGTCGAGGCCATCGAGCGGTACCTCACCGACGAAGGGCTGGTGCGCCGCTACGCCGTCCGCGACAACGGAGCCAACGTCGACGGCATCCACGGCAACGAAGGGATCTTCGTCGCCTGCTCGTTCTGGCTCGCCGACGCCCTCCACGGCATCGGCCGGACCAGCGAGGCAACGGCCCTGTTCGAGCGACTGTTGTCCCTGCGCAACGACGTCGGCCTGCTGAGCGAGGAGTACGACCCGACGAGCGGACGACACCTCGGCAACACACCCCAGGCCTTCAGCCATGCCGGCGTGGTTACGACCGCGGTGCTGCTCAGTGCCGCGAGACGGCCCGCCCTCGAGAGCCAGGTCGCGGAAGGGGAACATGCGGCCTGAGGTTCGTCACCAAGTTCGCCGCGACGGCCCATGGCCACATCCGGCTCACCGAACACAGGGCTGGCGCGGGACTCGAACCCCAACCACCTGTTTACAATCTTGGCCCCTGGAAGGCCGCTCGAACCACTGCTGACCTGCGAAAACGCAGGCTGGGAACGCTGGACCGCCGCGCTTCGTGCGATCCCTGTGCGATTAGCCATGACCCGCCCTGTCCCGCCTGTCCGCCGCTTGCCGACCGGACACGTTCTCGATAGCAGAGCCTACGTCGGAGAAAGGCACGCGCCGGCGGGCGTTGCCCACCGCCGAATGACAGTCGAAGTCTTACCCACATGCCGAATTGAGTACGTGTGCTTGGACCGAACTTGCTCACCCTCGGCGGCTACGGGTAACGGCGCTGGCTCTGCTTGTAACCGCTTCGATCCGACCATCGATGCACAGTCATCTGACCACGCGCGAAGTTCCAGTCGATGAACACTGCCAGGTCAATGTCCAAGGAGAACACGATGGCTTTGTCTGGCGGCGAGGCCATCCACCATGCATCGGCTGCTGCATCCCGCACGTCCTTGTCGGCTATCGCGGCCACGCCATAGACCTTGAACTCGCCTTCAGCAGCGTCTGGGCCCGTAATCGCGCTGTGCAGTACGTACCGCGGGTCTCGTTGCAGGTCATCCGCCTTGCGCGACCATGACATCGCGCCGACAAGAAGCTGGCCGGCGACGAGATATGTCTCAATCGGACTGATCCGTGGGGACCCATCCCGACGCAGCGTGCCCAGCAACGCAACATGCGTGGAGCGAAGGCGCGCCAAGCCCAAGCGAGCGATCTCGGGGGCGCCGACCTCCAAATCCCGCCAACAAGTTGAATGGGCCATCCCCACAAGACTACTTGGCCGCGCAGCGTCGGAACTGCCGCCGACAGCGTGCGCAGCGGCCATCCGGAACTGCCGCCGTCAGCGCTCCCCAACCTCTGCTGGGCAGCCTGACGTGAGATGTCGAGTGCAGCACCGATCACGGTCCACGAGTCGCCCGTCGCACGGGCTGCGCGGACAGCCTCACGCAGCTCCTGCTCGGCGTCCGCGAGCTGGTTTCGGGCGACTGGCCCGCGTCTTCTATCGGCTTCGGCTAGGCCCTTCTGGATCCGGCGTACTTGACGAGATAGGTCTTGGTCGTGCCGTCGGGGTCCGTAGCGGTGACGTTCACCCTCAGCGCAAGCAGGGCAGCCCGCAACGCCTTCAGGCAACACCCACGGTTGGCTTGTAGGTTGGCCCTCGGCAGGTCGCCTACTCCTCGGTGATCCAGCTGGCGACCTGGGTTCGCGAGTTCATGCCGAGCTTGCCCAGGATGTTGTCGACGTGCGTCTCCACGGTGCGCTGGGAGATGGTCAGCCGCCCCGCGATCTCCTTGTTGGTCAGCCCTTCCGCCAGCAGTGCCGCGACCTCCCGCTCACGGCGGGTCAGGCCGTCGGCAGTCCCCCTTCTGGACCCGGGGCGAACCCCCGTCCGCTCGGGCTGGCCTGCTGCGTCCGCCTCTCCCAGCGCAAGGGACACGGCCTGGTCGAAGGAGTACGACGCTCCCTCAGCGAACGCCCTCTCGAACGCCTCGGACTCGAACACGCCGGAGCCGAAAGACTGACGCAGCGCCTCCTCGGACCGCCTGTCGAACACGCTGTACGCATTGTTCTCCTCGACCTTCGAGCCGCTGGTCCGCCAGACGGCCTGGGCGGCGCCGAGCAGCCGGGCCGCCCGTTCGCCGGGGTCGGCGAAGGCTGCGCACCAGGAGAGCGCCTGGACACCGAAACTGATGCCGGTCAGGTCGTTCATCGGCTGGAACGACCTGACCGACATCCGCAGGGAACGCGTCGCACCAGCGAAGTCGCCGGCACGCCACTGCGCGATGCCGACGCTCCAGAGCGCGTAGCCCATCGATGACTGCGCGCCGTACCGCTCCGCCAATGCCAGCGCCTGCCTGCTGTAATCGTGGACTCTCGGGTCGTCGAGGAAGAAGGTGCAGGCGGAGAGCAGGATGAGCGTGTCGAACTCGCCGAGCGGGTTTCCGAGCGCCTGGAACTCCCTGCGGCCCTGCTCCAGCAGCTCGAGGGCGCCCGGCACGTCGCCCTCGTACAACCTCGCCTGCCCTCGGCACTCCTTGATGCGCGCCTGCAGCAGATGGTCGTCGAGCCCGGCAGCGATCTCCTCGCACTCGGCAAGCATCGTCGGGTTGCGGTCGATGTCCGTGGCGAACATGGCCAGATAGCTGGCCGCCCATAGCGCGTGAGCCCGGCCGCTTGTTGGTTCGGGAGCCAGCTCCAGGGCCCGGAGCAGGTACCGGTAACCCTCGCGGAGGAAGCCGGCGAACCAGAAGTTCCAGATGGGCGCGGCGATTTCGAACGCTGCGGCCGCCTCAGCCTTGTCAGCGAGGCAGAACTCCAGCGCTGCTCGGATGTTGCCGGACTCCCGGCGGAGTCGGATGAACCAGTCCGCTTGATGGCGGCCGAAGCTCTCGGCTGCGAACCGCTTGGCCAGAGATTGGTAGTAGTCCCGGTGCCGGATCCGCAGCGCCCGCACCTCTTCCGGGTTGGTGAGCCGCTCGGCGCCGTACTGCCTGATGCTCTCCAACATCTGGTACCAGGCGGTCGTGCTTTCCGTCGCCTGCCACCGTACGACGATCGATTTGTTCACCAGGCCCGCGATCAGGTTGAGGACGTCATCGCGGGAGATTCCGGCGCTGCCGCAAACCTCCTCGGCGGCCTCGAGGTGGAACCCTCCCGAGAAGACCGAGAGCCGGGCCCACATCAGTCGCTCCGCGAGCGAGCACAGGTCGTAGCTCCATCCGACGGTGGCCTCGAGCGCCTGGTGCCGGGTGGGGACGGCGGGCCGCCCCCTGGTGAGCAGCCGGAACCGGTCCTCCACCCGTTCGAGGATCTGCGAGGGAGAGAGGATGCGCAGCCACACGGCCGCGAGCTCGATCGCCAGCGGGACGCCGTCGAGCCTTCGACACAGATCGAGTACGGCTGCCCGGTTGCCAGGCCCCATCGCGAAGTCCGGGGCCACCGCCGTGGCTCGGTCCAGGAAGAGCGCCACCGACTCGTAGTGAGTGGGGTCGTCGGCGGCGACATCCGCCTCGGGGTCCGGTGTGGACAGGGGCGGCACGGAGAGGATCTGCTCGCCCTCGACGCCGAGCACGTGCCGGCTGGTGGCGAGGATGTGCAGACCCGGGGCCGCGGCCAGCAGCTTGCCGGCCAGCACCGCGCAGGCGTCGGTGAGGTGCTCGCAGTTGTCGAGGACCACCAGGAGCCGCTTCTCCTCCAGGTACGCCGCCAGGTCGTCGGCCGGGTCGGCCGACACCTGGCGCAGCTCGAGGGTGTTGGCCACGGTGTGCGGCAACAGCTGTGGGTCCTGAAGGGCCGCGAGCTCGACAAACCACACGCCGTCCCGAAAGATGCGTCGCACCTCGGCAGCCAGCCGCAGCGCCAGGCGCGTCTTGCCGACCCCGCCGACGCCGGTCAGAGTCAGCATGCGGCCGCTCGCCAGCAGCCTCCGGGTCTCGGCCAGCTCTCGCCGCCGTCCTACGAAGCTCGTGAGCTCGGCGGGCAGCGCCCCGCGACCCGACCCCGTCCGCCTCGTCGTCGCCATACCGGACTCCGCCTCTGCGGCCTTCCCGAGACAGCCATCGAACTCCGCCTCGACAACCACGCGCGCAGTGACACGCACACCTCTCGAGCCCCAGTCTACGAGCCGAACCTCCGTCAGACCCGAGGTTTGGCGTCCGCGGGTGGTCGCGGAGTGGTCGAGGCAAGGACGCAGACGATTCGCTCGCGCCACCGTGCATCCGCCCGACGAGCCACCCCGGCCGGCCAGGTCGCCAACACCGTCATCGGGGCGCAGGGTCCAAGGTCCGCGAGTAGAGCACCAAACCGCGGGCGTTGCGCAGCGATGCCCGGAACCGACCGTCCTCGTCGATCTCGACGTGCCCGAAGAACTGGTTGCCGTGGCGGGGGGACTGGTTGGGGTAGTCGGCCGCCTTGATGAAGTCGGCCCGTGGGCCGAAGGTCTGGTCGAGCACGTTCGGGCCGAACGTGCCCGCGGCCACGGGTCCGGCGACGAACTCCCAGAAGGGGTCGAAGTCCGCGAAGGCGGCGCGCGCCGGGTCGTAGTGGTGCGCCGCGCAGTAGTGGACATCGGCGGTGAGCCACACGATGTTGCGCACGCCGGCCCGCTTGAAGGAGCTGAGGACAGCGGCGATCTCGAGCTCCTTGCCGCGCGGCGCTCCCGGGTCGCCGTTGGAGAGCGACTCCTGGTTGACCGGGCCGTCGGGCACGACCAGGCCCAGCGGGAGGTCGCTCGCGATGACCTTCCACGTGGCCCTGGATGCCGCCACCTCGCGGATGAGCCAGTCGGTCTGCTCGGTGCCGAGAATGTGGGTCTTCGCCGGCTCGAGTCCCGTCGTGTTGGGGTCCTTGTACGTGCGCATGTCGAGGCAGAACACGTCGAGGTGCCGGCCGTACGACAGCTTCCGGTAGATGCGGCCGGGGGTGCCCGCAGCCGTCCGGCGGGCGACCGAGAGCCGGTTGCTGATCGGCTGGTACTCCCACCAAGCCTGCTTCGCCCGCGCGGCGAGCACGTCGACGCGACGCTCGGTGTACCTGTCGTCGGTGAGGACCTGACCCGGGTACCAGTTGTTGTGGGTCTCGTGGTCGTCCCACTGCGCGACGACCGGGACCTCGGCGTACATGGCCCGGACGTTGTCGTCCAGGAGGTTGTAGCGGTGCCTGCCGCGGAACTCGGGAAGCGACTCCGCTACCTTCGCGACCTCCGGGATGACGATGTTGCGCCAGACCTGTCCGTCGGGCTCGACGACCTGCTCGGCGATGGGGTTGTCGGCGTAGATGGTGTCACCGGAGTGGAGGAAGAAGTCAGGGCGGGTCGCGTGCATCGCGGCATAGGCGGTGAAGCCGCCGAGGTCGGGGTTGATCCCCCACCCCTGCCCGCACGTGTCGCCGGTCCAGACGAAGCTCGTTGCACCGGGTCCGGCGGGGGCGGTCCTGAAACGGAGGTCAGCCTGTTCGCCGAGGTGCCCGTCCTCGTTCTCGAAGGCGAGCGTGACGGTGTGCTCGCGGCCGGGAGCGAGCCCTTCGAGATCGAGCTTCGCCGTGAGGTCGGTGTCGGGTGTGGCGAGGGGGCCACTGATCCGCAGCCTGGAGCCACCCGCGCCATGGACCACGGCCACGAGACGGCCTGGCCGGTCCGAGCGCCCCCAGACGGTCGCCGCGGTGGCGGTGACATCGCCCGACATGACTCCGGATGTCAGGGCTGGTCGTCCGGCCACGACCAGCGCGGGCGAGGCCCACGCCCCGGCCGTTCGGGACAGACCGAGCAGGCCCGCGCCGGCCGCGGCGCCGAGGACAAAAGTGCGGCGGTTCAGTTCACTCATGGCCACCACGCTGCACGGCGGTGGTGGACGCCGGGCAACCGCCAGACGCCGGTTCGGCGAAACCCTGGTTCACGCGCCGCGCATGGCGAGCGCTCGTCGACTCCGCGTCAAGGCTCCATGTGAAGGCCCCATGTGAAGGCCCCATGTGGAGGCCCCGTGTGGAGACCGGAGTCCGGGATAGGTACGCAGTCCGGGATAGGTACGGAGGGGTGCGCTCCCTCGGGGAGACGCCGGTCTGCTGCACCTCGAGCGCGAGCAGGTAGAGCTTGGTGTTGGTGCGCATCGAGGCCTCGCGCAACAGGTCGAACGCCTCTTCCCTGCACACCTTTTGCATCGCCATGATGATGCCCACGGCGGCGCCGATGTCCCGGCTGTGGTGCAAGGCCAGGTGCAGGCGGGCGATCTCGTGGTTTCCTTTGCGAGGTTTGTCCGATTCGGCAACCTGCGCTGCTGCCGCGTGGGACGCTGCGGACGTCGGCGCGCGATCCCACCTGGCGGGTCGACGCCTTGCGTCCGCAACGCCAGGCGGCCCGGTCGGACCGTTAGCTCCCTCCCCCTCTAGCGGCGGTCTGACCGAGCCTTCGGGTCATCTGGCACCGGCGGGCATGAGTGTCGGATTCTGGTCCGTCTCTGGTCCGTCACAGCTTGTGCCGAGTCGCTCTGGTCCGTCTAGGTCCGTTGCCAGGGCGGCCTATAACTGTCTCCGACTGTCCCGCGCCTTCTCGGCATCACCTCAGGTCAGGGCGTTGTCCAGCACGACCCGCGGTGAGATGGAGGATGAGCCGGCCGATAGGCCGGGGATTTCAGCGGGCCGATCGATCCGTGCTGCCGGTGTTGCCCGAGCTCGTGACCTGCAGAGACGCAAAGCTGGTTCTCTTGGGCAACGTGTCCAGCGGCCGTTTCCGGTCCTGTTGCAGACCTTTTGCGGACTGAGGATCTCGCGGTTACAGCGATCTGGTTTGTAGTGGCGCTTGGGGTCCAACCCTGGGTGGAGCTGGTCCGCGCCCACGCCTTGGAGGTCTGTGCCAGCGCGCTCCGGCGGGTCCTTGGTGTCGTTGACGCTCGTAGGGGCGCGGCTCGGACGTCTGCGAACGAGCGTGACTGTGCCCGAACGAAACTCGAATGAGACAGGGCCAGATGACACGTGGCGCTGCTTCGATGGCGGCAACCGTCGACGTGCCGGGCACGGACCCGCACCCGGGCACGTCGAAGGGTGGCCCTGGTTGTCAGGCGGCGCTGGCCGTGTGCTCGGCCGCGGTGTAGTGCGAGGCGTCCCCCTTAACGGCGCGGCTGGGCTCGCCGGCGATGCCGACCGGCACGTCACCAGCGACCGTGACCCGGTGCAGCAGACGCGGGAGGCTGTCGTAGTTGTCGACCGCGTAGTGCTGGGTGATGCGGTTGTCGAAGATGACGAGCTGGCCGGGCTGCCACGAGACCCGCACGAGGTGGTCTGGCTTGGTGACGTACGCCTGCAGCAGCCGCAGGATGTCGCGCGACTCGGTCACCGACAGGCCGACGAACCGGCGCACGAACCCGCCGATGAACAGCCCCTTCTCCCCCGTCTCCGGGTGCACGCGGACCACCGGGTGGTGAGTCTCGAACGGGATGGACTGGAAGACCTCCTGGTAGCCCTTCGACTTCTCGTCGAACGACTCGACGGCCTTGTCGGCGTAGTCGTACTCGTTCGTGTGCACGGCCCAGAGCTGGTCCGCGAGGGTGCGCAGGGGCTGCGGCAGGGCACGGTAGGCCGCCGCCGAGCTGGCGATGAGGGTCTCGCCGCCGTACTCGGGCACGGTGTGGCTCACGAGCGTGCTGATAGCGGGGGGTGCCTGGACGAAGGTGACGTCGGTGTGCCACTGGTTGGCCCGGCCGCGCTCGCTGTCGACGGGCAGCACCTGCGGTGCACCGTCGACCGCGGGGACGGTCGGGTGCGCCGTCGTGAGTGTGCCGAAGTAGCCGGCGAACCGCTGCTGGCCCGCGTCGTCGAGCGGGGCGTCGCGGAAGACGAGGGCCTTGTGCTCGAGCAGGGCGGCGCGGATCCCCGCGATAGTCGCGGCGTCGAGGTCCTGGGTCAGGTCGACGCCGGACACCTCGGCGCCGATGTGGGCGCCCAGCTTGCGCACGGTCAGCTGACCCGCCGGCTCAGCAGCCGGGGTGGCGGACGCGGTCGGGGTGCGGTCGGTAGTGGTGGTCATGATGCTTCTCCTTCTGTGGGTGGGTGGTCGTGCGGGTGTTCGGTTGGGCGGCTTTCGGGTGGCGGTGTTCGGGTGGGTCGTCTGTTCGACTGGGGTGCTCAGCGGCTGGGCGCGAAGGTGCGCCACTTGGAGAAGTGCGCCTCGAGGCGGACCAGGCCGACGTTGACGGCGAGCCCGAGCAGGGAGACGGTGAGGATCCCGGCGTACATCTGTGGGATGAGGAAGCTGCTCTGGGCGTTGACGATCTGGAACCCCAGTCCGGCCTTGGCTCCGACCATCTCGGCGGCGATGAGCACGAGGATCGAGGCGGTGCCTCCCATCCGGATGCCGGTGAAGATGGTCGGGACGGCCGAGGGCAGGATCACCTTCTGGAAGAGGCGCACCTGCGAGAGCCCCAGGGAGCGGGCGGCTCGGATCAGCAGCGGGTCGACCGTGGTGGCACCTGCGATGGTGTTGAGCAGCACGGGGAAGAAGCTCGCGTAGGCGACGATCGCGATCTTGGACGTTTCGCCGATGCCGAGGAGCAGGACGAACACCGGGAGCAGGGCGAGCGCGGCGGTGTTGCGGAACAGCTCGAGCAGGGGTGTGAGGAACGACGCCAGTTTGCGGTACCACGCGAGCGCGAGGCCCAGGGCGATGCCGGCCGTGACGGCGATGCTGAAGCCCGTGACCGACCGGGTCAGGCTGGCCGACAGGTGGTCCCACAGCTCCCCACTCGAGATGGCGTCGAGCAGGGCTCGGAGCACGTCGTGCAGCGGCGGGAGGAACACGCGGGTGTCCTCACCGAGGAGGAACTGTGGCACGAGCCCACGCGAGCAGGAACACGAGGATCGCCGCGGACCGCCATAGGGCCACCTTGGCGGCGCGCAGGATCCTCGAGAGCCGACGCCTGTATCCCCGGGGGCGGGGCGCGGCCGCGCTCGCGCCGTCGCCGCGAGCCGGTTCGCCGTCCGGGTTCAGGGCGCCGGGGCCCTCGGGGGGCGGGGCAGCGTCGATGGCGTCGGTGGCGGGGAGGGAGTCGATGGTGTGGGTCGTGGTCATCAGGCTGCCCTCTCGGTGCCGTCGGGCTGGATCTTCTGGTGGCCGGCTCGCTGGGCGCTGGCCACCTCGTCGTGCAGCAGCTCCCAGAGGCGGTGCCGGTAGGCGACGAACTCAGGCGCGGAGCGCAGGTCGCGCTCGGCGCCCAGGGTGCGGTCGCCGAGGTCGACGTCGACGACCGCCTTGAGCCGACCCGGCCGCGAGCTGAGCACCGCGACCCGCTGGCCGAGGTAGACCGCCTCCTCGATGCCGTGCGTGATGAACACGGCCGTCGTTCCCGTGGCACCCCAGATCCGCAACAGCTCGTCCTGGAGCTGCTCACGGGTCTGGGCGTCCAGCGCCGCGAACGGCTCGTCCATGAGCAGGATCCCGGGCTCGTAGGCGAGGCTGCGTGCGATGGCGACCCGTTGCTTCATGCCGCCGGACAGCTCGTGCGGGTAACGCTCCTCGAACCCGCCGAGACCCACGAGGGCGAGGTACTCGCGCGCGCGATCCAGGCGCTCCTTCTTGCCGAGCCCCTGCCGGCGGAACTGTGGCCCCTCCAACCCGAAGGCGACGTTGCCGAGCGCGGTGCGCCACGGGAAGAGCGCGTACTGCTGGAACACGATGCCCCGGTCCAGGCCCGGCCCGGCGACGGGCCTGCCGTCGACGAGGACCTCGCCCGCGGTGGGTTCGCTCAGCCCGCCGAGAATGTCGAGGAGCGTTGTCTTGCCCGACCCGCTCGGGCCCACGAGGGTGAGCAGCTCGCCCGCCGACACGTCGAGAGTGATGTCCTCCAGTGCACGGAGCACGCGGCCGGACGGGGTGTCCTTGGTTGGGCGGACCTGGAAGTCCTTGGTGACGCCCCGCAGGCAGATGCGGGGAGTGGGCGGGTTTCCCTGGTGTTGTTGGGTGCTCACCGAGCTCACCCGGCCTTCGCGAGCCCGTTGAGCTCGTTCGTGTAGTAGCTGGCGGGGTCGAGCTTCTTGCCGCTGAGGAAGCCCTTCTCCTGCAGCCAGCTGCCCCAGCGGGTGAAGTCGGTATCGGAGATGATGCCGCGGTCGGTCACCGCGACGCTCTTCCAGTACTTGAGGTTGTCGGTGTTCTCGTGGCGGCCGCGCTGCTCGATGATCTTGGTGAACCGGGCGATGACCTGCTCACGCGGGGTGGTGCGCTCCCACTCGATCGCCTTGGCGACGCCGGTGACGAAGTCCTTGGCGGCGTCCGGGTGGTCCTTGATGAACTCGTCGCGTAGGACGTACTGGCCGCCGTTGAAGGCGCCGAAGAGCTCGTAGTCGCTGAACAGGCGGCGCAGTCCGCCCGCTGCGACGGCGTGGTCCTGCAGGACACCACCGAGCGTCCCGACGTCGACCTGACCCCGACGCAGGGCCTGCTCGGTGTCGTTCGGTGGCACGACGACGAGCTGTACCTGCTTGATCTCGTCGGGTGTGAGGCCGTTCTTCTGCAGCCAGGTGTTGATGACGGCCTCGCTGTGCGCGCCGAGCGTGTTGACGGCGATCTTCTTGCCGATGAGGTCCCGTGCCGTCCGGATGGGGCTGTCGGCCCTGACGTAGAAGCCGTTGAAAGTCTTCGCGTCCTCGCCGTAGTAGTTGATGACGGCCTTGACCGGTGCGCCGGCCGTGATCAGCTTGACGACCGCGCCGGCGAAGGCGCCGCCGTAGTCGGTCTGGTTCGTCGCCGCGGACTGGATGTCCTGGGGGCCGCTGATGGTGTTGCCCACCCAGTTGAGCTTGACGACCTTGAAGTAGCCGAGGTCCTCGGCGAGCTCGGGGAGGGTGACGGAGTTGGCCCATCCCTGGTAGCGCAGCGTGACGGGGCCCGAGTCCTTCTGCTCGGCCCCGGAGGCGGAGGAGCAGGCCGAGGCCAGTCCGGCAACGAGGAGGGTCACGGCAGGAAGGGCGAGGATCCGTGTGGGGAACTTCTTCATGTCGGTGCTTCTTTCTGCGGGAATGGACGGGCAAGTGGCGTCGGCGGGTCACGCGGAGGCAGGGCTGGTCCCGGCGGCTGGATCAGAAGGGCAGCCGTGATGATCCGCGCGCCGGGAGGGCATGCCGAGGCGAGTGCCGTACCGGGACTCCGGGAGCAGGCGGGTGTTCCGCGTCAGCTGCAGGTGGTCAGCAGGCCGGCTGCGGAAAGCCTGTAGGCGCGTCCGCGGGCGGCCGCGGATCGACGTCGTTCAGGCATGTCCGCGAGTCGCTGCGCGAAGACGCGATGCGGCGATGGCGGGCAGCAGGACATCCTCGTGGCGTCGCGCAGCCGCGTTTCGGGGGACTTGCTCAGGCGGGACAGAGGGCGCTGCTCACGCGCCGCAGGTCGACGTGGCGTCGGCCGGTGAGCATGTGGTTCATGAGTCGTCCTCGGAAGAGACGTGAGGCAGGAAGCCTCGCGCTTGCGACCACCGGTCGGCGGCCGCCGTGTCATCACCCGGGGCACCCCATCGCGAGGAAGGGTTGCCGTCCAGCGAGCCGGGGCTTGGCACTGGATCTCGTGACCTGTCCTGACAGTAGCGGGACAACGCCAAGACCTACCAGTTCCATAGGAAAAGGTCTCTCATGCCGAGACACGCGTCCCCGCTGGTCGCGGCAAGACGGGTGTCGACGGACGATGCCGCGGGGGGGTCAGACCGCGGGGTGCATGCGCCGGATGTTGGTCCAGCCCGTCCAGCCGCGCTCCTCGAGGAGCTCCAGCAGGTGGTTCGCGCACGGGAAGGACTCGACGAACGCCGCGTCCAACAGGGCGACCAGGTCCTCGCTGACGGGATGTTCGTCCTCGATGCCCACGGCCTCGGCTGCCGCGGCCTCGATGAAGGCGGCGACCCGGTCTGCGAGCGCGGGCAGCCGCGGGTCGTCCGGCCCGCAGTCGGCGAGGTCTCCGATGTCGAGATACAGCCGACGCAGCCCGTCGTGTTCGATCTGGGCGTGCTTGATGGCCATGAGGGCCGGCACGGCATCCGGCATCTGGCCGGCGATCAGGATCCAGCTGTCGCGCTCGACCTCGATCAGCCGCTCCCGGAACCCGAGCTGGCGCATCCGGTCCAGGTACGCGACGGCCTCCGGCGGCAGCGTGAGGCTCTCGCCGGCCGCGAGCTTGGCGATCTGCTGCCGGTGACGTCGGCGCTGGCGGATCTCGGCGCGCAGCCGGCGGTCGATGTCCTCGACGGCCATCGCGAACTCCTCGTCCCGTGCCGTGAGCAGCTCATGCACGCGCGACAGAGGTACGCCGGCGTCGGCCAGGGTGCGGATCTTGACAAGCTCGACCACGGCGGCAGCGTCGTAGCGCCGGTAGCCGGACTGGTCGCGCCCGGGCTCGGGCAGCAGCCCCTTGGCGTGGTAGTGCCGTACCGCGCGTACCGTCACGCCGGCGTACGACGCGAGCTGGCTGATCGTGAGCATGGCGTCATTCTCCTGCCGCGGCGGTGTCATGGCGCTTCGCGGTGTCCACCCGTCGTCGCCTCCCGCCGAGTCAGGCGATCTTGCTGCGGTAGGTGCGCATCGCGAGGGTGTGGGCGACAACCAGCAGGCCGACGCACCAGGCGACGGCTATCCAGGCGTCGTTGCCGACCGGCTGCCCGGCGTAGAGGCCGCGGATGGTGTCGACGATCGAGGTGACCGGCTGGTGCTCGGCGAACCAACGCACGGGACCGGGCATGCCAGAGGTGGGCACGAACGCCGAGCTGATGAACGGTAGGAAGATCAGCGGGTAGGAGAACCCGCTCACCCCGTCGACCGACTTCGCGGTCAGCCCGGGAATCACGGCCAACCAGGTCAGCGCCAGAGTGAACAGGACCAGGATCCCGAGGACCGCAAGCCACGCGAGAACCCCTGCGCCAGAGCGGAATCCCATCGCCAGCGCGACGAGCACGACGAGCGCGAGCGAGACGAGGTTCGCCACGACCGAAGTCAGCACGTGGCCCCACAGCAGCGCCGATCGGGCGATGGGCATCGACTGGAAGCGTTCGACGATGCCCGTCGAGACATCGGTGAAGAGCCGGAAGGCGGTGTAGGCGATGCCGGAGGCCACGGTGATGAGCAGGATCCCGGGCAGCAGGTAGTCGACGTAGCTGCCGCCGCCGACATCGATCGCGCCACCGAAGACATAGACGAAGAGCAACAGCATGGCAATGGGCGTGATAGCGGTGGTGATGATGGTGTCCGGGCTGCGCAGGATGTGGCGCAGCGAGCGCTTGAGCAGGACAGAGGTGTCGCTGAGGAAGTGGGTGGTCATCGCGGGGTCCTTACGTGACGGGATCGCCGTGGCCGACGACCGCTAGGAAGATCTCTTCGAGGGACGGCTGCTTCTCGACGTACTCGACCGTGGCCGGCGGGAGCAGCTGCTTGAGCTCGGCGAGGGTGCCGTTCGCGATGATCCGGCCCTCGTGGAGGATCGCGATCCGGTCGGCCAGGTGCTCGGCCTCGTCGAGGTACTGCGTGGTGAGCAGCACCGTGGTCCCCTGGCCGGCGAGCTGCTGGACGGTCTTCCACACCTCGATCCGCGACTGCGGGTCGAGCCCGGTCGTCGGCTCGTCGAGGAAGAGCACGGGCGGGTTGCCGATCAGGCTCATCGCGATGTCGAGGCGACGGCGCATGCCGCCTGAGTAGGTCGCGACCCTGCGCCCGCCCGCGTCGGTCAGCGCGAACCGCGCCAGCAGACCGTCCGCGACCCTGCCCGGGTCCTCCAGTCGTCGCAGCTGAGCCACGAGCAGCAGGTTCTCCCGCCCGGTGAGGACCTCGTCGACGGCGGCGAACTGCCCGGTGAGGCTGATCGACTCGCGGACCTTCGCCGGTTGGGTGGCGACGTCGAACCCGCTGACGGTGGCGGTCCCGCAGTCCGCCTTGAGCAGGGTCGACAGGATCTTGACGGTGGTGGTCTTGCCGGCGCCGTTGGAGCCGAGCAGCGCGAAGATGGTGCCGGACGGGATGCTCAGATCGACGCCCCGGAGCACCGCGTGGTCGCCGTAGGACTTGGTCAGTCCGACGATCTCGATGGCTGGTGTCGTGGTCATGACGCAAGCGTCCAACCTTGACGCTGCGTCAAGGTCAAGCCCCTGCTCGCCCGCCGCGCTGCGTCGGAGACGACCAAGGCCGGCACCGACCAGACCCACGCAGGAAGCGACCAGGTCACCCGCTCACGACCGTTCTCCAGGTCGAGCGGACTCCGACCGTGCTGGGGCTGTGCCCCTGCCGTCGTCGACCCCGCGGCGAGTGATGACGTCGGGCGCCGTGCTCACCGTCACCGCTGGAGCGCCCGGGGCGGCTGAGGGTCGTGATGCTTCACGGCTGGAAGCGATAGCCCATGCCCGGTTCGGTCAGCAGGAAGCGCGGATGGCTCGGCTCGGGCTCGAGCTTGCGGCGCAGCTGCGCCATGTAGAGGCGTAGGTTCGCCGGCTGGTTGACGTAGGCCGCGCCCCAGACCTCCGTGAGCAGGTGACGCTGGGACAGCAGCTTGCCCGGGCTGCGGACCAACGCCTCGAGCAGGGCCCACTCGGTCGGCGTGAGGCGGACCCGCTCGGGCTCGCCGGATTCCGTCGCCCGGGTTACGACCTTCGCGGCCAGGTCCACGGTGACGTCGCCGAACACCGTCGCGGGGACCACCTGCGGCTCGCCGCCGGTGACCCGTCGGGTGATCGCGCGGATGCGCGCCAGGAGCTCGTCCATGCCGAAGGGCTTCGTCACGTAGTCGTCGGCGCCCGCGTCGAGCGCGACCACCTTGTCGGGTCCGCCCTGCCGGCCGGACAGGACGATGATGGGCACGTCGGTCCACCCCCGCAGGCCCTCGATCACCTGGACGCCGTCGAGGTCGGGCAGCCCGAGGTCGAGCACGACGACGTCGGGTTCGACCTCCGCGGCGACCCGCAGCGCCTCCGCACCGGAGGCGGCCACGTGGACCTCGTAGTCCCGCGCCGTGAGGTTGATGCGCAGCGCACGCAGCAGCTGTGGCTCGTCGTCCACGACGAGGACGCGTCTCACCGGTCACCTGCCTGGGCGGCGTCGGTGGAATCACTGCCGTCGCTGTGATGGTTTGTGCCGTCGGCGCCGTCGGCGCGGTCGGCGCGGTCGGCGCGGTTGGGGTCGGAGGCCTCGGGCACCCCCTGGGCCGCGGGAAGTCGCAGCACCATCGTCGGGCCACCGCCGGGGGTCTCCTCCGGCTCGAGGGTGCCGTCCATCGCCTCGGTGAGCCCCCGTGACAGTGCGAGACCGATGCCGAGCCCGGTGCGGTTGTCGGTGTCCCCGAGCCGCTGGAACGCGCTGAAGGCCCGCTCCCGGTCCAGAGCTTGAATGCCGGGCCCGTGGTCGACGACGCGGACCTCGACCCGGTCGCCGTGGGCTGCGCCCTTCACCAGCGGCGCCGCGTCGCCGGGGGCGTGCCGCAGCGCGTTGCCGATGATGTTGACGAGCACCCGCATGACCAGCGCCGCATCTCCGAGTGCGGGTGGCAGGTTGTCCGTCATGGCGATGACGACCTTCGCCGCCCGGGCCCGAGCTCGTCGAGGGCCGGGGGCACGAGCTCGTCGAGCCACAGCGGCTGGCGGACCACCCTGAGCACCTCGGCCCGCAGCCGCGAGAGGTCCAGCAGGTCCGAGACGAGGCTCCCGAGCCGGCCCAGTGACTCCTCGGCCGTCGCGAGCAGCTCGGCCCGCTCGGCCTCCGACCACGTCACGTCGTCGCTGCGCAGGCTTGCTCACGGCCGCCCGCGCCGAGGCCAGGGGCGTGCGCAGGTCGTGACCGAGCGCCGCGAGGAGCGCGTCGCGAAGCCGTTCGGGTGCCTCCAGCCGCTCGGCCGCGTGGACCAGGGGCTGCGGGCAAAGGACGCCACAAGCGCCTCATACGTGAGCCCGGGCCGCTGCTCCTCCGCCCCGCCCTCAGCAACTGACACCCGTCACGCCCGTCGGTGGTGCGGCCCGCGCCCGAGTCAGCGGCGAAACGCCAGCGGAGGGGTCGCGCCACCTCGGCGGCGACTACGAGGACGTGCGCGAGCGGTCGCGGCGGACGTCGTCGCGACCGGCATGATCCCGGCGCACGGTGAACACCTTCCCGGGCTGCCAGGCCCGTTAGGACGTGCGAGGCATCTCGACGACGGACCGCGCCAACGCGGCCGGGTCCACCGATCGACGTAGGGCGTCCTCGGCCTGTCGGCGGAAGCGTCGCGTCCGATGGTTTCCCAGACTTGACCTCGGACCGCAAGAAGCGCGGGGCCGGGACAACACGGGATCCGGACATGCCTTGCTCACGAACGTCGCAGCACCTGCGGGCTCGCAGGGGCCGCACGGTGGTCGCCGCCGGCGTCCTCGCGGCCTCGGGACTGGCGGCAGTCCCTCAGGGCGCCGCCGACGGTGCCCAGACCTACGTCTTCGTCCGGGGCACGAGCTGCTCGGACGCCGGGTCGGGCACCTCGACCCTTCCCTACTGCACCATCGTCAAGGCCGCCAAGGTCGCGGTCGCCGGCCAGATCGTCGTCGTCTACAGCGGCACGTACACCGGGGAGGTCTTCCCCTGGCACTCCGGCGTGCAGGGATCACCGATCACCTTTCGCCCGGTGACCGGGGCGACGGTGACCATCTCGGGCCCACGGCACGGCTTCACGATCTCCAACCAGAGCTGGATCACGGTGTCCGGCTTCAGGATCCGGAACACCACGAAGGACGGCATCTACGTCTACAACGCCAAGGGCGTGACCCTGTCGGGCAACACGGTGCAGACGTCCGGGCGGCGCGTGGCCGGGGCCACCGCGTACGGGATGTACCTCAACGCGGTGACCGGTTCGGTGGTCAAGGGCAACCTCGTGACCAACAACTCCGCGTCGGGGATCTTCCTGACGAACGGCTCCACCGGCAACCAGCTCGTGGGCAACGAGAGCTCGTGGAATGCCTACGGCTACGTGCGCAACGCCGTGGGGATCGACCTGCGGTCCCCCGGCAACCTCGTCAGCGGCAACCGGGTCCACGACAACGAGGACTCCGGCATCCAGGTGTTTCCGGGCGGTGACCGCAACAGGATCGTCAACAACGTCAGCTACCACAACATGGGGTTCACGACCGTGGTGCCGTCCAACTGCAGCGCGCCGCCCACCGGCAACACCGCCGGCTGCATCACCGGCGACCACGGCATCGACAACTTCGGGGTCACGGGAGGCACGGTGGTCGGGAACACCGTGCACGGCAACGCGACGTCGGGCATCAACCTCGAGGGCGTCCCGGCAGGGACGAACACCGGCTTCAGGATCGCGAACAACATCGCCGTCGACAACGCCATCGGGTGCCCGGACGGCACCGGCGGGACGGTGAAGTGCCCGAGGACCAAGGGCAACATCCGCGTCGATGCCGCCTCCCAGGTCGGGACGAGCCTCGACTTCGACCTCGTGGACCTCAGCGTGGCCGGCACGATGATGGTGTGGGGGTCGACGTCCTACGGCTCGTTGGCAAGCTTCCAGGCCGCGAGCGGCCAGGAGCCCAGCGGGCTGCAGGCCGACCCGCGCCTGGCCAACCCCTCCGGCCGCGACCTCACGCTCCAGCCCGGCTCGCCGGCGATCGACTCGGCGAACTCCGCCGCGCCGAGCCAGGCGAGCACCGACGCCGCCTCCCGCCCCCGCGTCGACGATCCGGCCACCGTCAACACCGGCGTCGGCGCGCGTCCCTATGACGACCGCGGCGCTTACGAGTTCCAGCCGCCTCGTTGACCGGGCTCCGACCAGGAGCACGAGCCGAGCCAGCCTTGACGCCAAACACCGAAGCGGACACTGAAGGGTGTTCGCGCGCGAGACGAGGCCCTACCCACAGGCAACCCTGTGAGGTCAGGGCTCGGCACCCGCTCATGCCACCCATCGGGCGTACCCCGACGCGAATGACCCGAACTGCCCTGTGGAGCCTCCGTCGCTCGTACGCAGTAGCAGAGTGCCCCGTAGGAGTTGGAACACGCTGCGACTGGCCAAGCTCGCCGACGTCCGCCCCGCTCCCACGGCGATCGACGATGGTCCGGCGGCTGAACGGAACACGTGCCCTTACCTAGTCCTTCGAGGGGCCGCGACAGCAGCGCGGTTCAGGGTTGCCCAGGGCTGTCGCTCTGCATTGTCGTTGGCATGTGCGATGTCGCCCGAGCCGCGTCGAACCATGCACGACCCGCGCCGGCGGGTGCACGCGAAGGAAGAGACGCCCGGGCTCGACCATGGGGAGTTCGCCTCGGCCGCGACCGAGACGAGCCAGCGCTGCGGGCAGCCGGTGCAGGCCCCCTCGCCGCACAGGCTCCGACCTAGGAGCCGACCGCGCGCGCCGAGATAGCCCTTCTGATGGCGCAAAGGCACCCCCGCCGCGCGGCTCGCTCCGCGGGGTCCACCCTGCGCTCGGGGGCCTGCCACCCGATGTGCCTAGGCCCGTGTCCCCCCGGTGGGTGAGGGAGTTGTGCGAGGCTCTGGGGTTGTGGGCTGAAATGCCCGATGTGCCGTCCCGGCGGGCTCAAACGGTTGTCGATCCGAATTCCACGCTGGCACGGAGCAGCTCCCGTGTCCGCCGAATGCGAAGACGTAGGTGGTGGAGTCTGGGGCGGCACCGCCCCGGCTGTTTGAGGCGGCGCCTCGGGTCTCTGCCTACCCAGATGCGCGGCGCGGACACGTGCGCGTCAGGATGCCACGTCGGAGTCCGGAATGGGTAGGGCCGGACGCACACCCTCGGGGAGGCAGCCGGTCTGCTGCACCTCGAGCGCGAGCAGGTGGAGCTTGGTGTTGGTGCGCATCGATGCTTCGCGCAACAGGTCGAACGCCTCGTCCCGGCACACCTTGCGCATCGCCATGATGATGCCCACGGCGGCGCCGATGTCTCGACTGTGGTCTAGGGCCCGGTGCAGGTTGGCGATCTTCTCCTTCGCCCGCTCCAGGCGCTCCTCGATGGTCAGAGACGCCTCGTCGGGCTCCCGAGCTGCGGCGGAATCGCCGGGTTGAGCCATGCGGCCCTCCTCAACGCGTGGCGGGGGTTGCGATTGCTCGGCACGGCCGCCCCGGCACCGGCGCACTGCCCGATCGGCCCTTCGACCATAGCTCCCGAGAGGCGGGACGGCATACAGCGGTGTACAGGGCTTGACGCCGGCTCAGCTCTGCAGGGGTTGTCCTTGATCCATTGGGCGGTGGCCTCGTGCTGCTGCTCGGTCCACGCTTCGAGCCGGGTGCGCTCGACGCACCACCGGCCGCGGCCGCCCAGGCGCATCGCGGGACACCGGCCGCCGCGTACGTTGGGCGGGGCGCCTGGGAGCCCTCTCTCCGAGCTAGGACGGGACGTGGTCTCGCAGGTGGACGAAACCGTAGCCGACGTCCCTGAGCCAAGGCAGGGCAGCCCGGAAGCCGGCCGCGGTCCCGTGGTGCGGCTGGTTCATGTGGGCGATGACGATGGATCCCGGTCGCACGGCGCGGAGCGCAGACTCGACCTGGCGGGGCGCGAAAGTGGCGCCCCCGTCCGCGTTGACGTCGAAGCCGACGGGGGTCATCTCCATGTCTCGCACGATACGAACCGCGACGTCGTCGTAGTAGGCGGTGCCGGGACGGAAGAGCATCACCGGCCGGCCGAGCCGGTGCTGCAGGTCGAGCGCGTTCTCGACAACCTCGGTGTACGCCTCGGCCGGGCTTCGCGTGCCGGCGATACCGTATGCCGCCTTCCCGGAGACCGAGAGCGGCGCGTGTCGGGTGCCGTGGTTGGCGATGTCGAAGAGCGAGTCTCTAGCCAAGTCGTGGAACTCGGCCGGGTGTGCGTCCACCCACCGCTTGTTGAGGAACAGCGTCGCCTTCGTCTGCTCGGCCCTGAGCAGCTCGATGAGGGCGGCGTCGTAGCCGTTGCCATTCCGGCCGCCGCAGGCGTCGAAGGTCAGCGCCAGCGTTGGGCCGGAGTCCGCCGTCCGCGTGACGACACCCGGGATGTTGAGCCCCCAGACAGTCGGCAGCCGCCCGGCGTAGCGGGCCTCGACCTGCGCCGCGTGGGCAGGCTTGCGCCGTGGCCGGCCGACACGCCGGGTGACGATGTCGCCGACGGGGCGGGTCCCGTGGTTGGCGTCGGGGCCGGGCCGCGGACCGGGGTGCTCGACGCGAGCGTGTTCCCCGACGGCAGGCCGGGAGCCGAACATGCGGCGAGCGCGGTGCCGAACGCCGACGCCGCTCCCGCCACGAGCAGAGCCCGCCGGCTTACGGTCATGCGTCGTGCTCCTGTCCGGGTCCGGGCTATGAGAGGCCCTCAGGTCTCGCGCCATCGCCCTGGGCGACATGAAGTTCTCCTCGGCCGTGGAAGAAGGTAGAAGGCGAAACTGAGAACGCGCAAATGCACGCCCAGCCCTTGCGGGACCTTGACGCGCGTCTCCACGGCCGCCGCCTCGTTGAGAGGGTCGTCGACCTGCCGGCCAAGCAAGGCCGGCATGCGGGCTCAGACCGCTGCGGCAACGCACTCATATGCCGCAATGGGATCATCCTGCTGGGAGTCGCGCCCGGCGGGCGCAGTGGGGTGGAGCTGTCGACTCGACGGCGTTACCCGCCGCTGAGCCAGTCCATCGGTCCGTTGCCGATGCTGGGGTGGTCTTTGCCGCATCGGCTGCACTGGCGGTACCAGCCGCCTTCTGGGTGGTGGTGGCGCTTGTAGGTGTGGTGCAGGTTGAGCTGGCACATCAGGGGCTTGCGCTGCACGGCTTCCGGGCCCATTCGAGATTGCTTGGTGACGGCGCGCTTGAGGGCCCACGCGGTGGAGAGCGCGCCGAGCGCGTACGGCACCTGGTGGGATGGCTCGAGGGCGGAGAGTTCGGCGTGGTGTTCGGCCCGGTACCGCTCACGCACGTGTCCGCGGGGTAGGGCGAGCGTGCTGGTCCGGGTGAGGAGTTCGGCCGTTCGGCGTACGGGCGGCACATCCGCCGGCCGGGGCCCGCTCATGATTCGCCTGCTACTGGTCGTGGCGCCAGGCGCCCCGGGTGCGGGGCTCGCGTCTCAGCCAGTCGGGCGCGGGACTGCTCGACGCCGTCACCGGTGAGCCGGTAGTACCGACGCGCCGGCCTTCCCGCCTGGACCGGGTCGATGTCCTCCCAACGCGACGACACCCAACCGGCCGCCTCGAGGCGGGCCAGGATCGGATGCACGGTCCCGCTCATGAGGCCTGCGGCATCTCCGATCTGCGCGCCGTACAGCTCTGTGCCGGGCTCGGCGAGCAGGGCACGCAGCACGAGCTGCGTGGTCAGCGTCATTCGCGGTGCCGGAGCCATGCTTGAACTCTACCTAGGCCTAGGTAGAGTTCAAGGAAGCCCGCAAGCGCTGCGTCGCCGAGGGGCATCGTTAGCAAGGAGGGGTGAGACCCCCATGGATGAGAACAGACATCGCGAACCGGGCCAAGAGCAGCTCCACGCCGGCCGGTGGTGGTGCCGCCTGCATCTGTGGCACCGGTGGCGCACGCACCGCTACCCGGACAGTGCGGACTACGGAGCTCGCTACCAGGAATGCCTCGACTGCGGCAAGCAGCCTGACGTGCCGATCGGCGGCGGCATCATGCCCTGAACCGCACGCCGGGCACACGCGACCACGCGCTGTCCGCGCCGCCCCGGCACCGCTCAGCGCCAGGACAGGTCCGGCCAAGGACCTCCCCGGCCGCGGCCGCAGATGACGCGCTCCGTAGGCAGACCGTGGTCACTGACGTCATGCAAGCGCCACACTCCGGAGCACCGGGGGTTCACGGTTGGCGCGTTTGCATATCCGCTCGTGCCGCGCGGAGCGGGGTCAGCAAGCACAGAAGGCGGTTGCTAGCGCTTGTCGCGCGGTCGCGAGGCAAGATGGCGACCATGCACTTGTTCCGTGGGCGAGTGGGGCTGGTCTGCGCCGAGTGCGGCGTGGTCCACGAGGGGCTGGCGACCGTGTTCGGTCCGGAGGCGCCGGACCCATGGGTTGAAGCGCCCCTCGCCGGGCAGATCCAGGGGGAGCTGGGTCGAGATCAGTGCTACTTGCCGTGGCAGCAGCGCCTCTACACGTTCATTCGAGGCGAGCAGTCGGCAGGTGTCGGCCTGACTCCGAGCACAGGAAACCCAGGCTTCTGCTTCCTCGCGGCCCTCGGCGCCGTGTCCGCCCTGCTCGGGCGAGTCGTTGCACGGCGGGGCATCCACTGACCTTGGAGAGATACGACCACGACCGCGGCGGGCGGAGCCGGAGCTGCATGGCGTGCTGTCGGTGATGCTCCTCACCAGCCCAACGCGCCGGCGGCGTCCAGCGCTGCCGCAGGCTCGTCCGCGGCGGCGGCAAAGGCGCTGAGTGCCTCGACCAGCCGGCTGACCTGCTGGTGGGGCATGGCCCGGACGATCTCGCGGATGGCGTCGCGGCGGCGTGCGGTCACCCGGTCGACCACGCGGCGGCCGCGGGCCGTCAGCTCGATGACCACCTCACGCCGGTCCTCGGCGTTCTCCCTCCGGCTCACCAGAGCCCGGGCGATGAGGCGGTCGACCGTTCGCAGCGCCGTCGACGGGCTGACATCCAAGCGGTCGGCCAGACGGTTCAGCCGCGTCTCCCCGTGCCCCCGCAGCACGACGAGCACCCTGAACTGCGTCACGGTCACGGTGTCCTCGACCTCGGCCAACGACCTGGCCGACACGCCCACCAGGACACGGGACGCCGTCAGCAGCGCCGTCACCAGCTCATCGACGCGGGACTCCTCACGTGACATGTCCTCCCCCTGTTCCACCCATCTCGACTGGCTTTGCGTTGCGCCGGACAATGATTGCATAATGCAATCCATGTCTCCAGCGGCCTTCGTCCCACCACGGACGCAACGACTCGTCGGCCTTTCCTCTGACAGAGCTGCCGTCTGGCTCCGTACCTCGAGCACGGGGTTGTTGGCCTTGGCCCTCGCCGTCGGTGCAGCGGCCGCCGGATTCGCCGTGGCCTTCCGCTGGTTGATCACCGCCTTCACCCGCCTGTTCTCCGGGCACGTCGACTACGCGGCCTCGCCGGGTGCGGCACATCCGGGCGTTCCGGCCCTTGGGCGCTGGTTCGTCGTCCTGGCCCCCGTCGTGGCCGGACTGCTCTACGGTCCCCTGGTCCAGGCGTTCGCCCGCGAGGCGCGCGGGCACGGCGTTCCGGAGGTGATGTATGCCGTCGCGCACCGCGGCGGGCGCATCGCCCCCCAGGTCGCGGCGGTGAAGGCCCTCGCCTCGGCGCTGTGCATCGGCGGTGGAGGCTCGGTGGGTCGTGAGGGTCCGATCGTGCAGATCGGCTCGGCCCTCGGATCGAGCGCCGGCCGGTGGAGCCGACTGGCGGAGCCACGCCTTCGGGTGCTCGTGGCCTGTGGCGCCGCGGCGGGGATCAGCGCCACGTTCAACGCCCCGTTGGCCGGCGTCTTCTTCGCCATGGAGCTCATCCTGGCCGACTTCACCGCGCAGGCCTTCGGCATGGTGGTTCTCGCCTCCGTGGTCTCCAGCGTCATCGGACGCGCAGTCCTCGGAGACGTCCCGTTCCTGCAGCTGCCCGCCTTCACCGTCACCGCCCCGCAGGAGTACCTGCTGTTCGCCGCGCTCGGCATCCTCGCCGGTCTGGTGGGGGTGCTGTTCACCCGCGTCCTCTATGCCGTCGAGGACGTCTGCGACGCGGTCTGGCGCGGGCCCGAGTGGCTGCGACCCTCGATCGGCGGCGTGGCCCTCGGCCTGGTCCTGCTCCTGCTCCCGCAGATGTACGGCGTCGGCTATCCGGTGCTGGGCGATGCCATCGACGGCCGGTACGCCGTGGGCTTCCTCGTCGTCCTCCTGCTGGGCAAGATGCTCGCCACCAGCCTCACCATCGGAATCGGCGGCTCCGGCGGCGTGTTCGCCCCGAGCCTGTTCATCGGCGCGATGCTCGGATCCGCCTTCGGCGAGGCCGTGCACCAGGTGTCTCCCGGGACCGCCGGCTCTGTCGGCGCCTACGGCCTCATCGGCATGGGAGCCGTCTTCGCCGGCGCGGCCCGCGCCCCCATCACGGCGGTCCTGATCGTCTTCGAGCTCACCGGTGAGTACACCATCATCCTGCCGCTGATGACCGCGATCGTGCTTGCGACGGGCGTCAGCCACGCCATCACCGGCGACACCATCTACACCCTGAAGCTGCGGCGTCGTGGGGTGGACCTCGGGACCCCACGCGAGGCCGTGGCCCACGACCACCGACGCGTGCGAGACGTGATGACCGCAGTCCCCCCGGCGGTCCCCCGGCACGCCGGACTGGCCCAGGTCGCCGCCGCCCTGGGCGAGTCCCAGTTCGGGATCCTGCCCGTGGTGGACGACTCCGGCGACTACCTCGGGGTGGTCACGGCACGCGGAGTCTCCGACGCCCTGGCCGACGGACGGCACGACACCGCTGCCGCCAGCCTGGCAACCGAGATGCCCGTGACCATCACCGAGGACGACCTCCTGCCCACGGCAACCGAGACGCTCAGCCGCAACGGCACGAGCGCCATGCCCGTCCTCGACGCGAACGGCGCCGTGGTCGGGTGGCTCAGCTACCACGACCTGCTGGTGGAGGCGAGCCGCAATTGACTCGACAGCACCCCCTTCGTCGAGCCCCGGCGAGCGCCGCCCCCGCGTCCCGGCGGCCCCTGCGGGCGGCGGCCTCGATGGCCCTCGCCGCCCTGTCGGTCTCGGCGTGCAGCGGCTCGGCGCCAGCCGCCATGAACAAACCGGCCGCCCCTGCGGCACCCGGTCCATCTGTGGGAACGGCACTAGACGCACAGATCCCCGCCCGCATCCTCGACCTACCCTTCACCACCCCCAGTGGTGCGACGGTTCGCCTTCGGGACCTGAGCGGCGAGCTGGTCATGCTCTCCGACTCCATGACCCTGTGCCAGGAGACCTGCCCACTGGACACCGCCACCCTGGTGGCCACGGCGCGCGACGAGCTCCGCACCGATCGGCACCACGACACCGTCTTCCTGTCCATCACCGTCGACCCGGCCCGCGACACCCGACCCCAGCTCGCCGCGTACCGGAAGCTCTTCAGCCCGGCGCCCGCCAACTGGCTGACACTCACCGGGTCCGCGAAGGTGGTCAACTCGCTGTGGGACTACCTCGGAGTGTGGCGCCAGAAGGTAGCCACGCCCACCGGACCGCAAGGACCTCGCAACTGGCGTACCGGCGAGCCGCTCACCTACGACGTGCAGCACTCCGACGAGGTGTTCTTCCTCGACCGGCGAGGAAACGAGCGGTTCGTCCTCGAAGGGCCGCCCCACACCACGCCCGGTACCGTCCCACCGACCCTCTACCGCTTCATGAACGAGGAGGGACACCACAACGTCGCCTCGCCGGACGCGTCCAGCTGGACCGAGCCGCAGGCACGGCAGGTCCTCGACTGGCTTCGCCGCGAGTGACCGACGGCTCCACGCCGCGGCGAGAACGACACCCTCTACCGCTCACCTCTTCGCGCCGTCCTCGGTCCGAGATCCTTTGTCGTCCGGCACGTTGCGACCGAAGGCGAACTCCCCGTTCCACACAAGCGCCCGAATTCCGCGCTGTTTATAGCGAACGATCGGGGGCCGGTTGTCACGGCACATCAGGCGCTAATCCGCGCCGGGCCCCTCGGGCGTCTTCTGCCACGGCCACCGGCCGGTGATCTCGAGTTCGAGGGAGAAGCTGAGAAAGGTCCGGATAGCCACGATGAGAGCGAGGACCAAGACGCTCGCCAAGGTGGGTGTCACGGCGACGGTGCGGATGATGTCAGCGGCCACGAGCAGTTCAAGGCCGAGGAGGATGGAGCGTCCCAGCTGTTGTCGGAACCGCCGGTATACGTCTGGCTGATGCGTCCTGGCGTTATGAGCAGCGCGCACGGCTGCGACCACGGCGCCGACGACCAGCACGGCCACACCAGCCGTGTCGATGGCTTTGCCGGCCAGCTCAATTGCCTCGCTGAAGTCCACGCCGCTCCTGATTCTTATCCCTACAACAAGACCCCGGTCGGGAACCCAACTGTTCAAACCCGAATGGTGCCGCAGTCGCAACCTCGACGCCCGCATCTGCCGCCGGTCCTGCGATGGTAGGCCCGAGGGTTGAGCGACGGGTCAACCACTGATCAACCTCGGCGACGACGACGCAGGTCGTGCGTGCCGCGCAGCCTTGAGCCATGGCTCTTACCGACTACCTCATCAACGCGGTCTTCCTCCTCGTCGTACTGTGCCAGGCCCGCAAGCGGTGCCTCGACGCGCGAAGCATCATCGCTCCGATGGCCCTCGTGGTCTTCGTCGCCACGCACTACGTGCAACACCATCCCCACCGGCGGTTCCGACCTGGCCCTGGTTGCTGCCCTCACCCTGCTAGGGCTGGGACTCGGTGTCCTGTGCGGCTACGTCACGCACGTCCGTGCCGACGCTGATGGCACCCGGTTCGCCCGCGTGGGCGCCGTGGCGGCGACCCTGCTGCTCATCGGCATCAGCGCTCGACTGGTCTTCGTATTCGCTCTGGAGCACGGCGCCGGGCCGGACATCCGCGATTTCAGCATCGTCCACCACATCAGCGCGGCAGCCTGGCCGCTGGCCCTGGTCTCCATGGCGCTGTGCGAGGTCACGGCCCGGCTGGTCGTCGTCCAGATCCGCGGGCAGCGCCTGGCACCCCGGCCATCACTCGTGGGAGCATGTCCGGCCACAACGCCTGACATCTCGTCCTTGCCCTTCGGTCTTCGCAGGCTCGCCTACACGGGCCGAAGGAGGTTCCATGGACACCTAGGAGTACCCCCAGGTGTCCACGGGCCCGCGGCCCGACTTTCGCCCGAGGTTAGCTGGGCCGCCACTGCGGACCGCTTCACCGCCAGGGCGCTGGAAGACGAAGTCGTTCTGCTTCTTCGCCCTCACGGACTATGGAACCTGTGAATCCGGCGCTCCCCAGCTCGCCTGAGCGTGATCCACTCGCCAACGCTGTGGCCGAGACGCGGCGGTGTGGTCCGACGTCGGGTGACCAAACATCTGGGCTCTGAGCGCGCAGTGGATGGAATCTTGCTCGGGTCACGGGCTGGTGTCTCCGTCGCTTGGGTCCGTAAGCAGGCGGCGATGGAGTTCCGTGGTCAGCACGTGTATTTGGCGTGTCAAGTCGGTGTTCGTCTTGAGCTCAAGCTCCGACTCGTTGAAATCGTGCGCCGCTTTAGCCGACGCAAATGCGGCCTGACGGTTCTGGCCAATCATGACGAACGTCGACAGGAAGATCGCCTCGAGCGAGACGACCAGCGTCAGGGTGGGCCAAGGGCTCCTCTCGAAGACGAGCATCCACACCGCGAACACCGCGGCGTGTAGGTACACGAACCCCATCGAGCCCGCGAAGGCCGTGATCCTGTCGGCCGTTCGCAACTGGAAGTCTTCGGCGCGCTGCTGAAGGATCTCGTTGAAGGCGGGATGCCTGTGTTGCTGCGCGGCAACGGTCACATCGCTCATGCAGATCACCGTAGGACCGAACGACACGGACGTCGCGCTGCTCCTGGCCACGAGGGATCGAGCTTCTCTGCCTGGCAACAGCACCGTGGTTGGTGTGCGACCCGGGCGATGTGAGCGGGATGCCCATACCTACCGCAAAGCGAACTTCGCGTAGCGGTCCTGCTGGTCGGGCACTCAGGGTGTCCAGCGTCTCGCACGCTCATCGGCAGGATGAGGGTGAGAGGCACCCCGGCCGGCAAGCGGCGGATAGACGCACCTTTCACACCGTCACTGAACGCGGGGAGCGGGAAGAAGTGGGTGCGCCGACTGGCGCGACCATGTCGGCCTCGCAGTGGCGTCCGGCGGCGCGTGATCGAGGCGACTTGGGCCGCGTGGGATGTCAGGCCTGGCACTATAGGGGGCTCCTCGAGCGCCAGCCAGGCTCAGGCCTCCTTGGTAACCAATGCGGCAAGGTCATCACTGGTGAGCCGCTTGGCCGGATCAGCCTTCCCGGCTGTGAAGGTGACTCCCTCGGTCACCAGGATCTGCGCCGGATCGCGTCGGTCGTTGGGATCGCTCCAGGAGAACCCGGGCGCAACGCGCGACTGATGGGTCAGAACCCGGTAGGCGTTTGAGCACTGGGCGCAGTTCATCATGTGTGCGCCGAGTGGTTGTGGGGCCGTGCCGACCGCATCGGCGAGGTCTCCGTACGTCGTCCAGCGGCCCTCAGGCAATGCCTCCAACATGGCGTGGAGCACGGACCAGTCAAAGGGTGGCGTCGGCTGCTTCTGGTCCGTTCTCTCCCCGCGGTAGACCGAACGCACGTCGGCCAGCCTGCGGCCGTCCTCGAGCTGCCAGAACGTCCACCCGTTGGTGATGGCGCCCTTGACGTGCTTTCCGGCGCCGGAGGGGGTGTCGAAGTGCTGGCCGGCCACCTCGAGGCGGCCGTCGGAGTCGACTACCGCCTCCGTGCTTGCCCACCGGCCGGGACGGGGCCGGAGGCGGGTGCCGGCGGGAAGAAGCCCCGCGGCGAGTAGGTGTTTGACCTCCACCCATCCCTGGTCGCTCGGGGCGGTATGCGTGACCGCTCCGCTGTGTCCTTCGGGCACCGGCCAGGTCCTCAGCAGCTCATCGATCATGGTCCGGGTGCGCGCATCGATATGCTCCTCGTCCCAAGTTTCAGTGGCGGGGGCGTGGAACTGACGGTTCATCAAGAAGACGTCGTACTTGGCGATCTTGTCCCGTTTGAGGCTCCATGGCCCGTTGGACACCGAGCTGTTGAGGCTCTCCGTCAGCAGGGTCAGGTTGCCCAGACGATGCAGGTGGGCGCCCCGGTTGAGCTGAGCCTCCAGTCCCTCGACCGGCCAGTTCTGCTCCCATTGCTGGGGCAGGACGTGCTCGATCGGGTAGCCGCGCCGCGGCACCGGCGGGTACTTGTGCGCGGTCCGCAGGGCATCCTCGACAGCCTCAAGCAGCATCCGCAGCCTGCCGCGGGGGAAGCGCCGGTAGGCGTTCTCGGAGAGTAGGCCTGCGCGGATCTCGTCGTCGCCGGGCCAGTAGGTGCTCTCCGACGTCAACCGCGTCAGGTGCGTGCGGACTCGCTCGGCGAGCGTCTCCGGCGAGCTGGACCTATGCGTGCGGATCAGGTCGGTCACCACCCGCCCGAGGTCGCCGGAGTTCAAGCGCAGGAGCTGTCGTCGGATGACCCAGCTCTCCGTCGCCGCTATTACCGCATTGGCAACATCGCCAGGGATGTCCAGCTCCGGGTCGTGCAGCCACAACAGGATCGGCTTGAGCAGTTCGACACCCGTAGCGCCCATCCGGTAAACGGCCATCTCGGTCCGGGTCAACGCCCTGTCCGGGTCGGCTACCGCGAGCGTCCACTCCCGGTAGAGGTCGGCCTGTCCCTTGATGACAGGCAGTAGCTCGCTCATCTTCTGGCCGGCCTCGTGCTCGACGTAGTACTTGAACCGGGTGAACGTCGACTTTGGGCTGATCTCCTCCCCGACCCGAGAAACCAGCCACTGGTTGAGAAACAGAGAGCTGCGCGACACGTTGTACCGACCAACGCTGATCTCGGTCTCCCAGAACTTTGACTCGAAGGGCCAGTCTTCGGCGTAGGCGCGACGAGTGTCCACGCCCTCGCCCTCAAGCCGCTGGAACACGAAGTTCTTCACCAAGTCCGCGGCAGTCAGGGGCGTCCCTCGGGCGTTCAGGGTCTCGAAGATCTCCTGGGAGTTCTCCTGCGCCTGCAGGTCAATGACCACAAGCTGCAAGCCGCGAGTCAGCACCTGCACCAAGGTCGACGCCCGCGCCAAGTATCCGGGATCGCCCGGGTCACCCAACCAGTCGCTCACCGACGCCACGAAGAACCGGTGCGCGCGAACCAGCAATGACCCGGAGTGCCTCAGCGCGTCGTGGTTGACCGGGGGTTCGGCGTTCATCACCTCATCGAACGCAGACCCGTCCCGATTCGTGTGTCGCAGCTTCAAGCGTGTGTCACCACCGGCGATGTACAACTCGAGGTTGTGAGTGAGCACCTCCAGCTGGCCGGAGAGCGTGTCGAGGCCGGTCTCCTCCAACACCAAACCGGCGGCGTCCATGAGCAACTGCAAGGTCGTCAGCCGCTGCTGGCCATCGATGACATTCCGGCCCGGTATGTTTCCGGTCTGGTTGTCCTGCGCCTGCACGACCACCGCGCCCAGAAAGTGGCTTGCGGAGGAGTACGGGTTAACCAGCCGGTGCTCGGCCAGCCTGCGCACGTCCTGCCACAGCGGCAGCCACTGCTCGTCCTCGTCCCACACGTACGCGCGCTGGAACAGCGGGATCACCAGATGCTGCGGCAGGTTGAAGATGTCCAACGGTGTACGAACGTTCGTCTCCACGACTACCCCTCATTGGTTGGGCCCAACAGCATTCTGTCCCCGGACACGGAGGAACGCGGAGCCATGGCTGGAACGGACGATCCGGACACGCCGCCGCGCTTACGTCCCGCCGCGGCCGCAGCAAGACAGGGGCGGGCCAGGCCAACATCGCCGTGACGAAGCACGCGCGGTGGAGAAGGCTGGACTCCCAACACATGACTTCACGACGAAACATCCCATGGCATGGCATCCGCTCTCTGGTGCGGCCTGGCGCGCCGATGCTTGTCAACGAGGGAGAAGCGGGCCTCCAGTGCCGAGTTCGGGAGCTAGCCGGAAGCGAAGCGCTGCCGAGGGCGTCACGGCCGCGGGGTGAACCCGGCCTCGTAGGGCGCCGGTCGCCGAGTGGGGCTTCCCCACCGCCCTTGATCCCGCCATCGAGGTCGGCCCATGATTCCCACATGGAGGGGCCTGTACAGCACGCAATTCGTGCCTCCGTCGAGGAAGGTGCTGAACTGTTGACCCCGACGGGCCTGGCGCGGTTCACAGTGCAGGGCCTCGACTCTCGCGGTGTCACTCTCCTATTCGGTCCCAGGCGGACGCCCACGTTCTTCTCGTGGGCGTGCCTCGAAGGAACAGTCGATTACCTCGCGGGCAAAGCTTGGCTGCGCGTAGGTGCCAACCGCGACGTGCAAGGCAGTCCGGAGACACTCGACTGGTACTTGAAGCAGCACGTTGCTCGTCAAACAGCGAACTACGTGGCCGTTCTGCTCACTCGCGCCAGCGTCGTTGACATCATCACCGAGAGGCCGGCGCGAGTACGACTGTCTTCGGCGTGGAACTCCTCGACGTGAGGTCGCAGGCGGCGAAGTGACGCGGATGGCCGAGGCCGCCTACCACCGGCATGATCGAAAGGCGATCGCGCGCGGGTGCTCATCGTCACGACGTTCGGCCCACCGGGATTCCTCCGGAGGGCGCTCCGGGCTGGGGCGCCGGGCCTCGTCGTGAAGGACACGCCGGCAGCCGAGCTCGCGGACGCGGTGCGCCGGGTGGACGCACGCCTGCGGGTGGTGGACCCGGGCCTGGCCACCGACAGGCTTGTCGCGCCGGCGGTTCGACCCGGCCGATTGTCCCGCGTCGGACGGCGCCGCCCGGGGACCGTCCAGCCATGGCACCGCTGCAGCAGCCCAGCGCATAGTGGACCCTATGCGACTCGTCCCCAAAGCCGGGTACGTCGGTGCGGCCGCTGCGTCTGCCCTGACAGCCCTCGCGGCGCGCGACCTTCTCCAACGCGAGCACTCTCTGTTGCGCAACTTCCCCGTCGTCGGGCATGCGCGCTACCTCCTTGAGGCCATCGGCCCCGAGCTGCGCCAGTACCTCGTGGCGGGCAACAACGAGGAGCGACCGTTCACCCGCGACCAGCGACGGTGGGTCTACGCCTCGGCCAAGAAGCAGAACAACTACTTCGGCTTCGGTACCGACAACGACCTGGAGTTCACGGCCGGCTACCCCGTCATCAACCACCGCACCTTCGGAAGGGCTGTGCCGCCGTCAGGCCCGGCGGCGGGCCAGGAGGTGAGCCTCCCCTCGGCCAAAGTCCTCGGCGGCCCCAGAGGCCGGCGGCACGCCTTCCGCCCCGCGTCGGTGGTCAACATCTCGGCGATGAGCTTCGGCTCGCTCTCCGGGCCTGCGGTGGAGGCGCTCAACCGTGGTGCGGCGCTCGCCGGCTGCCTGCAGAACACAGGAGAGGGCGGCCTCTCTCCCTATCACCGCAAGGGAGGGGAACTGATCTTCCAGATCGGCACCGCGTACTTCGGCTGCCGTGACGAGGACGGCCGCTTCGACCTCGACCGGCTCAAGGAGGTCCTCGTGAGCGCACCGGTGCGAGCCATCGAGATCAAGCTGAGCCAGGGAGCCAAGCCGGGTCTGGGCGGGCTGCTGCCCGCTGCCAAGGTCTCACCCGAGATCGCCGCCACGCGGGGTGTCCCGGTCGGCGTGGACTGCGTCAGTCCCTCGCGGCACGCGGAGTTCTCCGACACTGACAGCCTCCTCGACTGGGTCGAGATGTTGGCGACCGAGACGGGTCTTCCGGTCGGCATCAAGTCCGCGGTCGGTGATCTGGTGTTCTGGGAGGAGCTGACCGGCCTCATGGCGCGGACCGACCGTGGGGTCGACTTCGTCACGATCGACGGAGGAGAGGGCGGGACGGGCGCAGCGCCGCTGATCTTTACCGATAGCGTCTCGCTGCCGTTCCAGGTGGGGTTCGCCAGGGTGTACCGGATGTTCGCGGAGCGGGGACTTCACAAACAGGTGACGTTCATCGGTGGCGGAAAGCTCGGCCTGCCGGACAATGCCGTCATCGCCTTCGCCCTCGGCTGCGACATGGTCAACGTCGCTCGGGAGGCGATGCTCTCCATCGGGTGCATCCAGGCGCAGCGATGCCACACCGACGGCTGCCCCACCGGTGTCGCCACGCAGAGCCCCTGGCTCGCCCGCGGTCTCGACCCGGGGGTCAAGTCCGTGCGTGCAGCGAACTACATCAAGACGCTGCGCAGGGACCTCCTGAAGGTGGCCGAGGCCTGCGGCGTGGAGCACCCGGGACTTATCAGCACCAGCGCCGTGGAGATTCTCGACGGACGCACAGCCTCGACGCCGCTGCACGAGGTCTACGACTACGACCCTCTCTGGGGCATGCCGTCGGACGCCGACTGCGCCGAGATCATCCGGATCATGACCGAGACGGCGCCGCAGGGCGGCAACGCGCCCGCGTCCGAGACCGCAGCAGGATGACGTAGCCGCCACATCGCGCCATAGGAGTGAGCACGACCGCCGATCCGTCGCGTGGGGGCGAGCGCGCATCGCGTACAACGTCATCGCCCGTCCCCTGCGGGAGGCTCACTCACCGTCAGTCGACTTCCCATCCGCGCGCGACCGCCTCAAGCTTCAGCTCGTCCCGGACCTCAGTCAGGTCTTGCCTCGGTGAGCCATTTGGTCGTGTTCTCGGTGGGACACCGACGGCGTCGGCGAGCACCTCCGCGGCGGCCGCGGACGGGGCCAGCCCGACCACCGAGCCCGGCCCGAACTGCGTTTCCCAGACGGCGCGGACCCCGGCCATGGTCGTCGACTTGCCCGTGCCGGCCGGCCCGACCAGGACATCCAGGCTGCGCCCGGAGGTCGTGGTGCGGCGCACGGCGTCGGCCTGCTCCGCCGAGAGCGGATGGTCGCGACCCGGCAGTTCTTGCGCGGCGACACCGGCCGCCACGTTCGGGTCGACGGTGGCCGCGTCGACCGCCCGGCCGGCGTCGAGGAGCCGCTGCTCGGCGGGCCGGAGCCGGGACGTGCCCTACCACAGCGGAAGGGCCTCCGACCGGCGTTTCCGCTGGTCAAAGGCCCTTCTGAGCACTGGGTGGCAGGTGAAGGATTCGAACCTTCGTAGCTTTCGCGACGGATTTACAGTCCGCTTCCATTGGCCGCTCGGACAACCTGCCTCGTGCGCTCGGAAGGATAGCAAGGAATGGGGCGTGCGCCGAATCGGGTTCGCAGGCACCACAATGGACCCTTGGGAGCACCGTGGCCGACGCTCGGCCGGGCCGCCTCCCTCCCCCGCATCCTCCGCGAACCGACTCCCACGCCTACCCCGAAGGAGCCACACCGATGGCCGACTCCTCGTTCGACATCGTCAGCAAGTACGACAAGCAGGAGGTCGCGAACGCGGTCAACAGCGCGAGCAAGGAGATCTCCCAGCGCTACGACTTCAAGAACGTCGGCGCGTCGGTCGAGCTGGCCGGTGAGGTCATCAAGATGAGGGCGAGCACCGAGGAGCGTTGCAAGGCGGTCCTCGACGTCGTCCAGACGCATCTGGTCAAGCGCAAGGTCAGCCTCAAGCACCTCGACCTGCCGGAGGCCGGCCCGCGCGTCTCGGGCAAGGAGTACCACCTCGACGCCCCGCTCAAGGAGGGCATCTCCCAGGAGAACGCCAAGAAGATCAACAAGCTGATCCGCGACGAGGGCCCCAAGGGCGTCAAGAGCCAGGTCCAGGGCGACGAGCTGCGCGTCACGAGCAAGTCCCGCGACGACCTCCAGGCCGTGCAGAAGATGCTGCGCGAGGCCGACCTCGACGTCGCGCTCAACTTCACCAACTATCGCTGACGCCTGTCGCGCGGCGCTCCCGGCCCGTCAGGCCGGGCGTGCAGCATCCGCCTCCGCCTCGACGCTCGCGCCTGCCGCCGTCTGCGTCCCCGCGCCCGCCGCTGCCCGCGACGCCGCCTCGGGGTCGGCCTCCGCCTCGACGGCATGGCGCACGGCGGCCGCCACGGCGGGTGCGACGACCGGGTCGAACACCGACGGGACGATGTAGCTGGCGTTGAGCTCGGCCGGGGAGACGGCGTCGGCAATGGCGGTCGCGGCGGCGACCATGACCGCCTGCGTGATGCGGGCGGAGCCAGCGTCGAGCATGCCGCGGAAGAACCCGGGGAAGGCCAGCACGTTGTTGATCTGGTTCGGGTAGTCCGAGCGCCCGGTCGCCACGACGGCCGCGTGCTCCCCCGCCTCGACGGGGTCGACCTCCGGGTCCGGGTTGGCCAGGGCGAAGACGACCGCGTCGTCGGCCATCGTCGCGATGTCGGCACCCGTGAGCAGGTTGGGCGCGGATACGCCGATGAAGACGTCGCTCCCGGCGATGACGTCCCGCAGTGAACCCGTCTCGTCGGACACGTTGGTGTGGTCGGCGATCCACTGGCGGTCCGGGTCCGCGTACCTCTCCCCGTGGGTCAGCACGCCCTGGCTGCCGCAGGCGACGATGTCGGTCGCGCCTTGGGCGAGGAGCAGCTCGATGATGGCGTGGCCCGCCGCGCCGACGCCGCTCACGACGATCCGGACGTCGGCGATGGACTTGCCGACGACGCGCAGGGCGTTCGTCAGCGCGGCGAGCACGACGATCGCGGTGCCGTGCTGGTCGTCGTGGAAGACGGGGATGTCGAGCTCGGCGCGCAGTCGGCGCTCGATCTCGAAGCACCGCGGCGCCGCGATGTCCTCGAGGTTGATGCCGCCGTAGACGACGGCGATCGCCCTGACGATGCGGATGATCTCCTCGGTGTCCTGCGTGTCGAGGCAGACGGGCCACGCGTCGACGCCGGCGAACTGCTTGAACAACGCGGCCTTGCCCTCCATGACGGGCAGCGCCGCGGCCGGCCCGATGTTGCCGAGGCCCAGCACCGCCGACCCGTCCGTGACGACCGCGACCGTGTTGCGCTTGATCGTCAGGTGCCGCACGTCCTCGGGGTGCTCGGCGATGGCCTGGCAGATGCGGGCGACGCCCGGGGTGTAGGCGCGGGCGAGGTCGTCGCGGTGCTTGAGCGGCACCTTCGGCATGACCTCGAGCTTGCCGCCGAGGTGCATGAGGAACGTCTGGTCGCTCACCTTGCGCACCGAGACGCCCGGCAGGGCGGCGAGCGCCGTCGAGATGCGGTCGGCGTGGTCCGCGTCCGAAGCGTTGCACGTGACGTCGACGACGAGGCGGTCGTGGCTCGACTCGGCGATGTCGAGGGCGGTGACCGAACCGCCTGCCCCCTGGATCGCCGCGACGAGTCCCGCCGTGGCGTCGGCCCGGGCGGCCACCTCCACGCGCACCGTGATCGAGTAGCCGGGGCTGGGCAACGCCATGAGGGCACCTCTCTGTCGTCGGGGAGGTTCGGCACGTCGGTGTGCGAGCCGATGCTCAGCGTCGCGCGGGCGCCTCAGCCGCGCAAGTCAGGGAACACCTCGACTGCGAGCGGCCACCAGAAGAGGTGGCTGCACAGCTGCGCGTACTCGGGCGGGGTCACCCATCGCGTCTCGTGGATGCCGTCGTCGCCGTCGGTGATGGCCGGGCGGACCGCGTCGAGGCGCGTGCGGAACACCTGGAGGAACGGCTTGTCCGGCGTGAAGAGGTTGTCCGGGGTGCGTGGCGTGAAGCGCTCGTAGCCGCAAGGGAGCACCTCCGGGTGGCGCAGCCGCAGGCCGGTCTCCTCGAAGGTCTCGCGCACGGCGTTCTCGACCGGCGTCTCGTCCGCCTCGCGCCAGCCGCCGGGCGAGCCCCACTCCCCCCGTCGCACGCTGTGGACGACGACGAAGTCCCCGCGCCGGTCCCGGACGAACACCATGGCGGCGAGCACGCGCTGCGGGTCCATCGGCTCGTCGGACGCCACGAGGTCGACGTCGCTCGCGCCGTTGGGGAAGGGCACGTCGAGGATGCGACGGACGCCGCGGTCACGCTTGCGCTTGCGCAGCCGGAGCCCCGACGCGTTGAGCCGCCGGGCGAGGTCGACCCCCGACGTCGGGGTGGCCCCGGCCTCGACGGCGTCCTGCCAGCGCCCCTCGGGCACGTCGTAGTGGTCACCGTCGAAGGCCCTCGGGTGCAGCTGCGCGGCGCGGGCGACGGCGTGCAGCTCGTCGTAGGACGTGTCGCTGACGAGGTGCGCGAAGAGCCGACCGTGGGCGGGCCAGATCGGCTGGTCGATCCACACGGTCATGACTCGTGAGCCTAGGCCAGGACCCCGACGGTCGCGGCTGTGGATGACGCCCGACGCCTCCCGCGGCACCGACCTAGCCTCGGGACACGAGGCCACCGGACCGGTCGGCCACCCGATCGAGCAGGAGGACCCCATGACCCGTTCCGTCGTCGACACCGAGCGCATCGCCGCCGCGGCGGCCGACATCAACCGTCTCGCCGACAGCATCACCTCGAGCGCCGCCGAGCTGCGCGGCCGCCTCGCCGGCCTCGGCGGCGACTGGCAGGGGCCGGCCAAGGCCGAGTTCGAGCGGGTCATGGCCGACTACCAGCGCGTCCAGGCCCAGATGACCGAGTCGCTCGCCGACGTCGGGCGCCTGACGCTCACGGCCTCCCGGGCCTACGCCGAGCACGAGACCGCGACGCGCGCCCTCTTCGCCCGCTGACCGGGGCGTCTGCCGCGGAGGACGCCGAAGGGCGGCTCCCCGTCCGGGGAGCCGCCCTCCTGGGCGTGCTGTGCGGTGGAGCGAGCGGGCTCAGAAGCCCATGCCGCCCATGCCGTCCATGTCACCGCCGCCGGGGACCGCAGCGGCCTTCTCCGGCTTGTCGGCGATGACGGCCTCGGTCGTGAGGAACAGCGCCGCGATCGACGCCGCGTTCTGCAGCGCGGAACGCGTCACCTTGACCGGGTCGATGATGCCCGCCTCGAGGAGGTCCTCGTAGGCGCCCGTGGCGGCGTTGAGGCCGTGGCCGGGGGCGAGACCGCGCACCTTCTCCGCGACGACGCCGCCCTCGAGGCCGGCGTTGATCGCGATCTGCTTGAGCGGGGCCTCGGTCGCGACGCGCACGATGTTCGCGCCGGTGGCCTCGTCACCCTCGAGCGAGAGGGCGTCGAGCGCCTTGGCGGCCTGGATGAGGGCGACGCCACCACCGGCGACGATGCCCTCCTCGACGGCGGCCTTCGCGTTGCGGACGGCGTCCTCGATGCGGTGCTTGCGCTCCTTGAGCTCGACCTCGGTGGCCGCGCCCGCCTTGATGACGGCGACGCCGCCGGCGAGCTTGGCGAGGCGCTCCTGGAGCTTCTCGCGGTCGTAGTCGGAGTCCGACTTCTCGATCTCGGCCTTGATCTGGGCGATGCGGCCCTCGATCTGCGTGCGGTCCTCGGCGTCCTCGACGATGGTCGTCTCGTCCTTGGTGACGACGACCTTGCGCGCCTTGCCGAGCAGGTCGAGGGTGGCGTTCTCGAGCTTGAGACCGACCTCCTCGGAGATGACCTGGCCACCGGTGAGGATCGCGATGTCGGTGAGCATCGCCTTGCGACGGTCGCCGAAGCCCGGGGCCTTGACGGCGACGGACTTGAACGTGCCCTTGATCTTGTTGACGACGAGGGTCGCCAGGGCCTCGCCCTCGATGTCCTCGGCGATGATGAGCAGCGGCTTGCCGGACTGCATGACCTTCTCGAGCAGCGGGATGAGGTCCTTGATGCTGCCGATCTTGCTGTTGGCCACGAGCACGTAGGCGTCGTCGAGGACGGCCTCCATGCGCTCGGTGTCGGTGACGAAGTACGCCGAGATGTAGCCCTTGTCGAAGCGCATGCCCTCGGTCATCTCCAGCTCGAGGCCCATGGTGTTGGAGTCCTCGACGGTGATGACGCCTTCCTTGCCGACCTTGTCCATCGCCTCGGCGATGAGGCCGCCGATCTCCTCGTCGGCCGCCGAGATGCTGGCGGTGGAGGCGATCTGCTCCTTGGTCTCGACCTCCTTGGCGGACTCGAGCAGCGACGCGGAGACGGCCTCGACGGCCTTCTCGATGCCGCGCTTGAGGGCCATCGGGTTGGCGCCCGCGGCAACGTTGCGCAGGCCCTCCTTCACCATGGCCTGGGCGAGGACGGTGGCCGTCGTCGTGCCGTCACCGGCGACGTCGTCGGTCTTCTTGGCGACCTCCTTGACGAGCTCCGCACCGATCTTCTCGTACGGGTCGTCGAGCTCGATCTCCTTGGCGATCGAGACACCGTCGTTGGTGATGGTGGGGGCGCCCCACTTCTTCTCCAGGACGACGTTGCGGCCCTTGGGGCCGAGCGTGACGCGGACGGCGTCGGCAAGGGTGTTCATGCCGCGCTCGAGGCCGCGACGCGCCTCTTCGTCAAACGCAATGGTCTTGGCCATTCGGGTGGTTCCTCCCACGCGAATCGTTGGTGGCGGCCCGCACGACGCCCGCGACGGATGGGACCGGACCCGGCAGCTCACGTCGCTGCGGGACCGAGCCCTCGGCGTGCGGCCCAGTTCTGTCACTCCCACCTGGAGAGTGCTAACGCCATTATTGGCACTCTCACCCGGAGAGTGCAAACAGCAGGCCACGATGCCGACCCGTTCGCCGATGAGCCGTCGCGGTGATCACGCGCGCCTCAGGCGTCGGCGCGCGCCACCGGCGGCGCCAACGCTCCCGCGAGGCGGGCGGCATAGGCGGCCGACTCGGCGTCGGACGCGTACGTCGTGCGCGGCCAGAAGAAGCCCCGCAGGCCGTCGCCCTTGGTCCGGGGCACGACGTGCACGTGCAGGTGCGGCACCGACTGGCTGACGACGTTGTTCATCGCCACGAAGCTGCCCTGGGCGCCGAGCCCCTCGACGACGGCACCGGCGAGCCGCTGCGCCGCCCCGAGCAACGGCGCGTGCAGCGGCTGCGGCAGGTCGAGGAGGGTGTCGACGTGGCGGCGTGGCACGAGGAGCACGTGTCCCTTGAACACCGGTCGCCGGTCGAGGAAGCCGAGCAGGTCGGGCTCGTCGAGCACGACGTCGGCCGGTACGTCACCCGCGACGATGGAGCAGAAGACGCAGTCCATGCGATCAGGCTCCCATGCCGCGGCGACGCGTCAGCAGATGACGAGCAGCCAGCAGCCAGAGCCGCTCGAGGTCGGCGAGGAGGTCGGCGTCGGGGAGGGCGGAGTCGTCTTCGTCGGCCGGGGGCCGGGCCTCGGGTCGCTCGTCGAGGAGGGGGACGGCGTGCCGGTCGAGGGTGGTGTGGAGGGTGCGCGCGTCGCCGACGGGCCGGGCTCCGGTGCGGTGCTCGTCGGCACGGCGCTCGTCGTGGAGGTCGCGGACGGCGGCGACGCCGTCACCGGCAGCACGGTCGCGGTCGCCACCCCTGACGTGGGGCCGCCGGACGTCGGCGGGTCGCCGGCCGTGGTCCACCACGGCTCGTCGGTCGGCGGCGTGGAGAACTCGTCGCCGGGCAGGGTCGGGAACACGCCGGACGACATCGCCTCGTCACGCCAGCTGTCGCCGGAGAAGAAGGTCACCCCGCCGACACCGGCGAGGACGATGGCCGCGAGGGCGGACAGCAGGAGCACGGGACGACGGTTCGCGCGTGGAGGGCGGGCCCCGGAGTCGAAGGACATGACCCCCCAAACTAGACGAATCGGGCTCGGGGCGCCTCCCGGGACCGGGACCACTACCGTGGCGCGCATGGAGGACGCGACGCGGACCACGCCGGGGCGAGCCACCGGTTTCATCGAGGTCGCCGACCGGGTCCTCGTCGCCCGCTACCCCGAGTGGGACGTCAACGTCGGCCTCGTCCTCGGGCGGGACGGCGCGGTCGTCGTCGACACGCGGGGCAGCGGCACGCAGGGCCGCCGGGTCCTCGACGACGTGCGCCGGCTCGGCCGCGACATCGTCGTCACCCACGTCGTCAACACGCACGTCCACTTCGACCACACGTTCGGCAACATCGCCTTCGACGACGCGACGGTCCATGCCCACGACAACGTCGGCCGCACCATCGAGGACCACGCCGATCGGATCAGGGCCCTCTTCCGGGCCGACCCCGGCGACGCCCCGGAGGCCGGCTACACGGCCGAGGACGTCGTCGACGTCCTCGCCACGCGGGTCCGGCGTCCGGACCGGACGTTCGGCTCGCACGCGACCGTCGACCTCGGCGACCGCGTGGTGACGATGGCCTGGCACGGACGCGGCCACACCGACGGCGACGTCGCTGTCGCAGTCCCCGACACCGACGCCCTGTTCCTGGGCGACCTCGTCGAGGAGAGCGCCCACCCGTCCTTCGGCGACGACTCGTGGCCGCTGGAGTGGGCCGACACCCTGGCAGCCCACCTCGTCGAGACCTCGGACCGAACCGTGGTCGTGCCCGGCCACGGCCGGCCCGTCGACGTGGGGTTCGTCGCGCGGCAACGCGACGAGGTCGCCGCGGTGGCCGCGGTCATCCGCGAGCGCCGAAGCGCCGGTGTCGACGTCGAGGACGCGGTGCGAGAGCCGGACCGGCGGCTGCCGTACCCGGTGGCCGGGCTCGCCGAGGCCTTCCGGCGGGGCTACGCGCACCTGGACCTGCTGCCCTGAGCCGCATCCGAGCGCCCAGCGGATGCGCGGACTGGTCGGGACCCGGAGGGTTCAGGCCCTGACCGCGGAGGGGAACGCGTCGCGCCAGGAGCGCAGCGCCACCCCGCCCTCGGCCGTGCGGTCGACGGACGTCGCGGCGAGCAGCGCGTGGGCGATGGCCCGGGCGACGGCGTCGGCACCGGCCTCCATGAGCACCGTCAGGGCGAGCGGGTCCGGCGCCGGGCCGGCGCCGGTCGCGAGGGCGAAGAGCGTGTCGCCGTCGAAGAGCGTGTGCACCGGCTTGATGGCGCGGGCGAAGCCGTCGTGCCCGATGCCGGCGAGCTTGGCGCACTGGGCCTTCGTCAGCGTCGCGTCGGTGGCGATGACGCCGATGGTCGTCGCGAGGCCCGGCATGGCGACCCCGGCTGCCGCGAGCGCGTCACCCCGCTCGCGGGCGGCGGCGACCTCCGTGGCGGAGGGCACGCCGATGCCGGCGAACTCGTCGCCCAGGCCGTACCGGACGCCGTGGATGGCGCCGGTGTCGGGATCGACGGCCGAGCCGACCGCGTTGACTGCGACGAGCGCCGCGACGGTCACCCCCGACTCGAGCACGACGCTGGCCGAGGCGATCCCGCCCTTGAGGCCACCCGCCTTGGCACCGGTGCCCGCGCCGACGCAGCCTGCCGCCGGCGCCTCGCCGACGGACGCCTGCCGCGCGGCCTCGTACGCGGCGCGGCCCTCGTCGGCACCGGGGTGGTGCTCCCACGTGCCGCCGCGGCCGAGGTCGAAGAGGATCGCGCCCGGCACGATCGGCACGACGCGCCCCTCCCCCATGGGCCAGCCCCGGCCGTCGGCGAGCAGGCACCGAGCCACGCCGTCGACGGCCGCGAGACCCATGGCCGAACCACCGCCGAGGACGACGGCGTCGACACGATCGACGAGGTTGCGGGGGTCGAGCAGGTCGGTCTCGCGGGTGCCGGGGCCGCCGCCGCGCACGTCGACCCCCGCGACCGCACCGCCGGGCGGGGTCAGCACGACCGTGCTCCCGGTGAGCCAGCCGGCCTCGTCGCGCGTCGCGTGCCCGACGCGCAACCCGGCGACGTCGACGATGGAGTTGGTGGGGCCGGGGCGCGTCATGACGGGTCCCTCAGGTCGAACTCCATGAGCGTGCCGGGCGAGGTGAAGCCGAGCCGTTCGTAGAACTCCTGGGCCCGGGCGTCGGGCGCGTTGAGCCGGATCCACTTGACGTCGGTCGAGCGGGACCACTCGATCATCGCCTCGGTCAGGGCCCTGCCCACCCCGCGGTCGCGGCAGCTCGGGGCGACGAAGAGGCCGCCGACGTGCAGCCAGCTGACGTCACGCCGGCCCGGCCACGGCAGGGCCCGGATGCGGCGCGTCTCGAGGATCCCGGCGTGCTCCCCCCGGCTCTCGGCGATCCACGTCGGGCGGTCCGGCCGCTCCTGCAGCCACGCGTCGACGAAGCGGTCGAGGTAGCCCTGCTCCGAGGGCATGCCGAGCTCGCGGGCGAACTGCAGGTGCAGCGCGGCGACGATGAAGGCGTCGTCGGCCCCGGCGCGGCGGATCGTCACCTCGGCCATGGGGGAAGTGAACCACGCGGACGAGGCGCAGGCCGAGACGTCGGGTGGTGCGCGCGGCGCCGGCACGAGGGCGGCGCGGCGGGAGGGTCAGACGTTGATGCCGAGGCGCCGGCTCGTGCGGGCGCGCTGGCGGCTCGCGCGCATCCGGCGCAGGCGCTTGATGAGCATCGGGTCGGCCTCGAGGGCCTGGGGGTCGTCGAGCAGGGCGTTGAGCACCTGGTAGTAGCGCGTGGAGCTCATGTCAAACAGCTCCTTGATGGCCTGCTCCTTGGAGCCCGCGTACTTCCACCACTGGCGCTCGAAGGCCAGGATCTCGAGATCGCGGTCGCTCAGGCCGCCCCCGGAGTCGTGGCGGTGCGGCTGCGCCGTGGCGTGTTCTGTGCTCATGTCCCCGTCTCGTCGCGTCGATTGCTCGGTCGCTGTCGTGCTGTCGTGCTGGTCCCGCTGTGGGCCGACCGCCGACGCGGGCTGCGCCGCGCCGGTGCCGACCACCCCCGGTGACGTCGAGCAGCACGAGTGCTGCTGCGTTGGCTCCGGGGCCAACCCTAGACGCAAATGACAAGGGTGTCATTCAGCCGCGTGGCGGCTCGCCGGGGTGTCGTCGCGTTCCGGCCGCGGCTTCGACGGAGCCATCGTCACCGCAGCCACATCGGCCCCAGCGGCCCCAGCGGCCCCAGCGGCCCCAGCGGCCCCAGCGGCCCCAGCGGTCACAGGGCCACGCGTCCGGCCCTCGGGCGTCAGGACATCGTATCGAGGATCGCCGAGACGTCCTCCTTGGTCGTGTGCGGGTTGACGATGGCGAAGCGCGTCAGCGTCTCGCCGCGGAACGTCGTCGGCACGACGAAGGCGAACTCCTGGGCGAGCAGCCGGTCGGTCCACGCCGCGTAGTCCTGGGGGCCCCAGCCGCGGCGTCGGAACACCACGACCGACAGGTCGGGCTCGCGGACGACCTCCAGGTAGGGCCGCCGCCCGACCTCCTCGGCAGCGAAGCGGGTCACCTCGAGCGTGCTCTCGATCGCCTCGACGTAGGCATCGGTGCCGTGGACCGCGAGCGAGTACCAGAACGGCAGGCCCCTGGCCCGCCGCGTCAGGCCGATCGAGTAGTCGGTCGGGTTCCACTCGGGCGCCGACGTCAGCACGTCGAGGTACCCGGCCTCCTGGGTGTGTGCGATGCGGGCCAGCGTCGGGTCGCGGTAGAGCAGGGCGCAGCAGTCGAACGGCGCGAAGAGCCACTTGTGGGGGTCGACGATGAAGGAGTCGGCGTGCTCGATGCCCGCGAAGAGGTGGCGCACCGAAGGCGCCGCGAGGCCCGCACCGCCGTAGGCACCGTCGACGTGCAGCCAGATGCCGTACTCCTGGCACACTTCGGCGACCGCCGCGAGGTCGTCGACGACGCCGAAGTTCGTCGTCCCGGACGTCGCGACGACGGCGAAGAACGTGTCGGGCCCGTGCTCCTCGAGGACGCGTCGCAGCTCGGGTCCGGTGAGGCGCAGCTTCTCGTCGACGGGCACGCCCACGACCTCGGCGTCCATGACGGCGGCCATCGAGACGACCGACGAGTGGGCGTTGTCGGTCGCGGCGATGCGGTACGGACGCGCGCCCGTGCCGGCCTCGGTCGCGCGGGCCCGGGCCGTGTGACGGGCCACGACGAGGGCGGACAGGTTGCCGACCGTGCCCCCGGGGACGAACACGCCACCGGCCGACTCGGGCAGGCCAGCGAGGTCGGCGATCCAGCGCAGCGCCTGGTTCTCGGCATAGATCGCCCCGGCGCCCTCCATCCACGAGCCGCCGTAGATCGAGGACGCGCCGACGACGACGTCGAAGGCCGCCGCCTCCCGCGTCGGGGCGCACGGGATGAAGGACAGGTAGCGCGGGTGGTCGGTGGACAGGCAGGCCGGTGCGAGCGTGTGCTCGAACAGCTCCATCGCGCGCGTCGGTCCGAGGCCGGCCGGGGTGATCGTCTGACCGACGGCCGCCTGGAGGTACTCCTCGGTCTGGGCCCCGTCCAACGGGATGGGGTCCATGAGGAGGCGCTCCCGCGCGTAGCTCAGGACCTTGTCGACGGCGAGGTGGTCGGCGTCCTTGTCGAAGCTGTGCACGCGCCGATGCTAGGGCCTGGCGTGGCGTCCTCCGACACGCCGCGACCGACGTGCGGGCCGGGCGCCGGGGTCGCGCGGCCCGCCCTGCTCAGCCGAGCAGGGCGTCCCGCAGCCCCGCCGCGTCGTGCGCGAAGACGGTCGGACGCACGCCGTGGAGGGCCTCGGTCGTGCCCGCACCCCACGTCACCGCGAGGGTGTCGACGCCCGCCGCCTTGCCGGCGAGGACGTCGACGACGGCGTCCCCGACGTACACGGCGTCGTTGGAGCCGCGGCCGAGGCGCTCGAGGCAGGACAGGATCGGGGTCGGGTCCGGCTTGTGCCGCTCGGTGTCCTCCATCGCCACGAGGACCTCGACGTGCTCGGCGAGCCCGAGGATGTCCATGGCCTGCTGCGCGGAGTCGCGACGCTTCGAGGTGGCCACCCCGACGCGGACGCCGGCGCCGCGCAGGTCGCCGAGGACCTCACGGACCCCGTCGTAGCCGCGGATGAGCCGCTCGGTGTTGTCGGCGTTCCACCGCAGGTAGGTGTCGTAGAGCTCGTCGGCGTGCTCCGGCGAGTGGTCGCGGAAGGCGTTGATGAGCGGGCGGCCGATCCACGAGCGGATGACGTCGGGGTCCTCCTCACGCCCCAGCACGCTGCGGAAGGCGTGCTGGTACGAGTCCACGATGAGGGGGATCGTGTCTGCGAGGGTGCCGTCGAGGTCGAAGACGGCGGTGGTCCAGCGGGGAGAGTTCACCGGGCGAGCCTAGGGCCTGCCACGCTCAGCCGAGCCAGCGCCCGCCCCGCATGACTCGCCGCACCCGGCCGGCCGCGTCGACGACGACGAGGTCAGCGCGGGCGCCCGCGGCGATGGTGCCGCGTCCGTGCAGCCCGAGGGCCCGGGCCGGCGTGCCGGACCCGCTGCGCGCGGCGTCCGCCAACGGCACACCCGAAGCCACGGCGCGCGTGACGAGGTCTGCCACGTGGCTCGTGCCGCCCGCGATGGAACCCGGAGCCGTGCCGTCGGGGTCGCGCGCGAGGCGGGCCACCGCGTCGCGAACGACCACATCGAGCCCCCCGAGCACGTACGAGCCGTCGCCCACGCCGGCCGCGGCCATCGCGTCGGACACGAAGGCCACCCGGTCCGGGCCGACGAGGTCGAGGACGGTGCGGGTCGTGTCGTCGGAGACGTGCGCGCCGTCGGCGATGAGCTCGACGGTGGCCGTGCCGCGCGCGGCGGCCCGGAGCATCGCGGCGACGGCGCCGGGTTCGCGGTGGTGCCACGGGTCCATGCCGTTGAACAGGTGGGTCGCGATGTCGGCACCGGCGGCGAGGGCCTGCTCCACCTGCGGGAACGTCGCGGTCGTGTGGCCGACCGCGGCGTGGACTCCGGCGTCGGTGAGCCAGCGGACGAGGTCGAGGCCGTGCGAGCGCTCGGGCGCCACCGTCACCTGGCGCACGTGGCCGCGACCGAGGTGCAGGAGGCGCTCGACCTCGGCGAGCGAGGGGTCGCGCAACAGCGTCGGGTCGTGGGCGCCGCAGCGGGCCTCGGACAGCCACGGCCCCTCGAGGTGGATGCCCTCGACGAGCCCGTCGTCGGCGAGCTCGGCCAGCATCGCGACCCCGCGCTCGAGGTCGGCGGGCGACATCGTCACCAGGCTCGCCACGACGCTCGTCGAACCGCGCTCGTGGTGGTGGCGGGCGGTCGCGGCGGCCGCCTCGTCCCGCAGGTCGGTGAACGCCGTCCCACCGCCGCCGTGGCAGTGGATGTCGACGAACCCGGGCAGCAGCGTCCCCTCGACACGCTCGACCGGACCGCCGGACGCTCCGGACCCCCGGGAGGCGTGGGGGACCTCGCGGTCCGCGGGGGTGACGTCGAGGACGCGGTCGCCCGCGACCCGGACGAGGACGTCGGGCAGGACGACGTCGTCGACGAGGGCAGGGCCGCGCAGGGTGAGCTCCATCGGGGTCGATTCTGTCGCACGCGCCGCGGCTGTAGCGTGTGGGCCGTGCCAGCGCGTCCCCTGAGCGATCTCGTCCACCCGACGTGGGCGCCCGCCCTCGAGCCGGTCGCGGACACCATCGCCGCCATGGGCGAGTTCCTCCGCGCCGAGGTCCAGGCCGGTCGCCGCTACCTCCCCGCGGGCGAGGACGTCCTCCGCGCCTTCCGGCTGCCACTGCCCGACGTCCGGGTCCTCGTCGTCGGGCAGGACCCGTACCCGACACCCGGCCACCCGGTCGGCCTCAGCTTCAGCGTCGCCCCGGACGTGCGGCCGGTGCCTCGGTCGCTGCAGAACATCTACCAGGAGCTGGGTACCGACCTGAGCCTGCCGACGCCCTCGAACGGCGACCTCTCGCCGTGGTTCGAGCGCGGCGTCATGCTGCTCAACCGGGTGCTCACGGTCCGCCCGGGCAAGCCCGCCAGCCACCAGGGCAAGGGCTGGGAGACCGTGACGGCACAGGCGATCTCGGCCCTCGTGAGCCGCGGCGGGCCCCTCGTGGCCATCCTCTGGGGCCGTCAGGCGCAGTCGCTCGCACCGATGCTCGGCGACGTGCCCCGCATCGAGTCCGCCCACCCCTCGCCGCTGTCCGCCCGCTCCGGCTTCTTCGGCTCGCGGCCCTTCAGCCGCACCAACGAGCTGCTCGCCCGGCAGGGCGCCGACCCCATCGACTGGAGGCTGTCATGACCCAGCCGGCACCCGGCGTGCACGTGCCGCGCGTCTGGACCCGCTACGTCGCGATCGGCGACTCGTTCACCGAGGGGATGTGCGACGACGACCCGGCCTTCGCCCACGACGGCGAGTTCGCCGGCTGGGCCGACCGGCTCGCCGCCCACCTGTCCGGCATCGCCTCGGCGGCCGGGCAGGACTTCGGCTACGCCAACCTCGCCGTCCGCGGCCGCAAGCTCGCCGACGTCGTCGGCCCGCAGCTCGACGACGCCCTCGCCCTCGAGCCCGACCTCGTCAGCATCGTCGGCGGCGGCAACGACATCCTGCGGCCGAAGGCCGACCTCGACGGCCTCGCCGCGCGGCTCGAGGTCGCCGTGGCCCGCATCCGCGCCACCGGCGCCGACGTCCTCATGGCCACGCCCGTCGACCCCGCGGACGCGCCCCTCGTCAAGGCCACCCGTGGCCGGGCCGCGATCCACTCGGCCAACATCTGGAGCATCGCTCGCCGCAACGGCGCCCACGTCATCGACCAGTGGGGCCTGCACGCGCTGCGCGACTGGCGCATGTGGTCCGAGGACCGCATCCACATGACCACCGAGGGGCACCGTCGCGTCTCCCTCGCCGCCCTCGAGGCGCTCGGGCACACGCCGTCGGAGGCAGGGTGGGAGACGCCGCTCGACCCGGCTCCCCCGATCAGCCGCCGCGAGGCGCTCCAGGCCAACGCGCAGTGGGCCCGCGAGTACGTCGGGCCGTGGGTGCACCGGCGCCTCACCGGCCGCTCCTCGGGCGACCATCGCTCGGCCAAGCGCCCCGACGTCACGCCCGTCGAGCCGGACTGACCGCCGCGCCGACCGCCGCGCCGACCGCCGCGCCGACCGCCGCGCCGACCGCCGCGCCGACCGCCGCGGGCGACTGACCCCGCGTCCGGACGGCCGCCGAGCGGGACCGATGACGGAGGCTCACGACGGGAGAGCCTTCGGCTGAGCACGGGGCCGCGCCGTCGGGCGCCGAAGTACGTCACCGTTCCCCAGTGGCTGTGGACGACGCCGGCGAGCCCCCGTCGCGCGTTGGCAGCCTCAGGTCATGTCCACCGACGACTCCACCGGCGCCGCGTCCGCCCGGCGACGGGCCCGACGCCGCACGACGGCCGACGTCGCGACTGCCGTCCACCGACTGGGCGGCACCTGCACGTGGCGCGAGCTGCGCCGGGCAGTGTCCTGGCGCCTCATCGCCCGCGCCACCGAGGAGGGCGTGGTCCGGCACCCGGCCCGGGGCGTCTACACGCTCGCGGGCGCCCACGACGGCCGGGTGGTGGCCCGCCGCCTGACCGGCGTCGCGTCGCATCGCACCGCCGCGCTGCACTGGGGCTGGAAGGTCAAGTGCTCGCCGCCCCTCCCCGACGTCGCGATCCCGGCGAACCGCAAGCTGCGTGCGAGCGCGGAGGGCCTGTCGACGCTGCACCGCCGAAACCTGGACCCGTCCGACGTCTCCGGCGGCTGGGTGACGACGCCGGTGCGCACCGTCATCGACTGCTGCCTCGACCTTCCCTTCGACGAGGCGCTGTCGGTCTTCGACTCCGCGCTGCGCAGCGGGCTGCCCCGCCAGGTCGTCGTCTCGGCGACGGCACGTCTCGGCCCACGGCACCGGGCACGCGTGCTCGCCGTCGAACGACACGCCACGGCGAAGGCGGCCAACCCGTTCGAGTCGGTGCTGCGCGCCATCGCGCTCGGCGTCGACGGAACGTGCTGGGAACCGCAGCACCGGATCCGGTACGACGACTTCTACGCCCGCGTCGACCTCGCCGACGAGGCCCTCGGCATCGTCCTGGAGGCCGACAGCTTCGAGTTCCACGGCGAGCGGGCGGCCCTGGGTCGTGACTGCGAGCGCTATGACGAGCTCGTGGCCCGCGGCTGGCTCGTGCTCCGTTTCTCGTGGGAGCAGGTGATGCTGCGGCCGGAGTGGGTCGCGCGCGTCATCGAGCGGACGGTCCGGCGACGCGTCGCCGAGGGCCGGGGCCGGTCGCGGGGCGACGAGTCGGGACGCATGACGGACCTTCGGCCCCGCGCGGTCGTGGCCTGAGCACGGGGCCAGCCGTCAGCCCGGCGAAGGTCCGTCCTCGGTCCCGGATCGAAGCGTCCGTGAATGGGCGAGAGGCGCAGGCGGGCGGAGCCGGGACGCGCAGAGGCCGGCCCGCCACGAACGCGGGTCGGCCTCGATGCGTCAGCCAGCCTGTCAGATGCTGGCGGCGAACGCCTCCTCGAAGACGTCGAGACCTTCGGACAGCAGCGCATCGCTCGCGGCGAGCGGCGGCAGGAAGCGGAAGACGTTCCCGTACGTCCCGCACGTCAGCGTGACGAGGCCGGCGGCGTGGCAGGCCTTGTTGACGGCGGCGGTGAGGGCAGCGTTCGGCGTGAGGTCGCCCTCTCCGTTGACGAGCTCGACGGCGAGCATCGCGCCGCGGCCACGGATGTCGCCGATCTGCGGGTACCGCGCGGCGAGCGCCTCGAGCCGCGGCACGAAGAGCGCCTCGACCTGCTTGGCGCGGCCGCAGAGGTCCTCGGTCCTCATCGTCTCGATGGCGCCGAGGGCCGACGCGCAGGCGACCGGGTTGCCACCGTACGTGCCGCCGAGCCCGCCACCGTGCACGGCGTCCATGATCTCGGCCCGGCCGGTGACGCCGGCGAGCGGCAGACCACCCGCCATGCCCTTCGCCGTGGTGATGAGGTCGGGCACGACGTCCTCGTGCTCGCTGGCGAACCAGTCACCGGTTCGGCAGAACCCGGTCTGCACCTCGTCGGCGATGAAGACGACCCCGTTCTCGCGGCACCACTGCGCGACCTGCCTGACGAAGCCCGGAGCCGGGACGATGAAGCCGCCCTCCCCCTGGATCGGCTCGAGGATGACCGCCGCGAGGTTGTCCTCGCCGACCTGGGCGTGGACCTGCGACACGAAGACGTCGAACGACTCCTTCGCGCAGTCGGCCGGGCCGCCCGGCCAGCGGAACGGGTAGCTCATCGGCACCCGGTACACCTCGCCGGCGAAGGGCCCGAACCGGTGCTTGTACGGCATGTTCTTGGCCGTCAGGGCCATGGTGAGGTTGGTGCGGCCGTGGTAGGCGTGGTCGAAGGCGACGACGGCGTTGCGGCCGGTGTAGTGGCGCGCGACCTTCACGGCGTTCTCGACGGCCTCGGCGCCGGAGTTGAACAGGGCCGAGCGCTTCTCGTGGTCACCCGGCGTCAGCTCGTTGAGGGCCTCGGCGACCTCGAGGTACTCCTCGTACGGCGTGACCATGAAGCACGTGTGGGTGAAGTCCTGCACCTGCTCGGTCACCCGCTCGACGACGCGCGGTGCGGCGTTGCCGACGGTCGTGACGGCGATGCCGGAGCCGAAGTCGATGAGCTGGTTGCCGTCGGCGTCGACGAGGATGCCCCCGCCGGCCTTCTCGACGTACACCGGCAGACCGGTGGAGACGCCGGCGGACACGGCCGCCGCCTTGCGATGCTGGAGCTCGACCGAGCGGGGGCCGGGGATCGCGGTCTTGAGGACGCGCTGCTGGGGGACGCTGCTCATGCGCGTCAGTATGCCGTCCGCAACGGCGTTCCGGAAAGCGGGAGAGGGCGCCCCGGACCACTCATTCCGTGCACGGACGGCGCATCCGGTCACGGAGTCAGCGGTGTGGACCGCCGTTCGCGACCGAACGCGTCGTCCCGGCCATGGCTCCCTCAGGGGGCAACCGGGCTCCCGCCCTTGACCCGGTAGAGCAGGTGGACCGTCTCCGGAGCGCTGCTGCACTCGAGGAGCTCGAGGTCGACGTGGCCGAGGTCGAGGCCCTCGAACAACGGCGTCCCCGACCCGAAGAGCCGCGGTGCGACGTGGAGCGAGATCTCGTCGACGAGGCCGGCGGCGAGGCACTGCCGCCCCAGGTCCGCGCCGCCCATGACGGTGACGGTCCGCCCGCCCGCCGCAGCCCTCGCCTGCTCGACCGCTGACTCCACACCGTCGGTGACGAACGTGTAGACGCCGCCGGCGGGCACCGTGTCAGGGTCGGGGGCCCGGTGTGTCACGACGAACACGGGGCGACGCGCCGGCCCTGACGGTCCGTCGGCCCGCCATCCCGAGATGGCGTGGTCGTAGGTGGTGCGGCCGGCGACGACGGCGCCGAGGTCGGCGATGGCCCGGTCGAGGTACTCGTGGTCGACGGTCCAGGCGTGCAGGGCCCGCCCTCCCACGCCGAGCGGCTCCTCGGGCGTCTGCGGTGATGCCGTGACGAACCCGTCGAGGGACATGCTGATGTCGAAGACGACCCTGCTCATGGCTGCTCTCCTTGTCCGGTGCTGGGCCGGCCGGCGGCACACCCTGTCGTCGTGCCGCCGGCCGGTGCGTCACGGCTCGACGCCCTCGCCGAACCGGCCGCGGTGGTTCACGGGGATGAGCGGCGTGTCGGCGCGCGCCGCGATCTGCTGTACCGCCCACGTGTTGCCGTCCGGGTCGGCGAACCCGAAGAACGTGGCGCCGTCGCGCGGGTCGATGACCTGGATCTCCGAGCACTCGACGCCGCGCGAGACGAGCTCGGCGCGGGCCGCCTCGGCGTCGGCGACGACGAGCTGGACGCCCTTGAGGGAGCCGGGCGGCATCTCCCGCTGCGAGGGCAGGCTCCCCACGACGATCGAGCAGCCGGAGCCGGGCGGCGTCAGCTGCGCGACGTGCATGTGCTCGTTCTGCGTGTCGTGGTCGAGGTGGAACCCCACCTGGTCGCGGTAGAAGGCGATCGCCGCGTCGAGGTCGCTGACCGGGACGATGACGACCTCGAGGGTCCAGTCCACGACGCTCAGCCCTTCGTCGCCGCGTCGGCAGGCGTGGCGACGAGCTCGTCGAGGCGCTCGTAGCCCTCGACCATGCCCTTCTCCATCCCGCTCTGGATCATCATGTCGCGGCCCTCGACCGTCGGGCCGACGCTGTGCCCCTCGAGGCGGCAGCGGCCGTCGCCGAGGTCGACGAAGCGCATGAACTCGATGGCGACCTCGTCGGGCGCGCCCTCGAACTCGAAGGTCTGGATCGCCAGCTCGTTGTCGCGCACGGTGTGGAAGGTGCCCCGGAAGCCGTAGACGTTGTCGCCGTCGCGGTGGGTGTAGCGGTACCCGCCGCCGGAGGTGAAGTCCCAGCGCTCGATGGTCATCTCGTAGCCGCGCGGGCCGAGCCACTGGCGGACCAGCTCGGGGTCGCGGTGGGCGTTGAAGACGGCCTCCACCGGGGCGTCGAACTCGCGCGTGAAGTCGATCCACGGCACGCCGGCGGGGGCGTCGATGTTCAGTGGGTTGCTCATTTCTGCTGCTCCTTCTGGGTGTGGTCGTGCGTCGTGTCGTTCGTCGTGCCGCGGCCGGCGGTGCGTTCGAGGACGGCGTCGAGAGCGCGGTACCGCTGCTCCGCGACGAGGCGGTACCGGTCGATCCAGGCCGTCATCGCCTCGAGCCGCGCTGCCTCGAGGTGGACCGGGCGGCGTTGCGCGTCGCGGGACCGGCTCACCAGTCCGGCCAGCTCGAGCACCTGGATGTGCTTGCTGACGGCCTGCTTGCTGATCTCGAACGGTTCGGCGAGCTCGTTGACGGTCGCGGCGCCGCGGCTGAGGCGGGCGATGATCGCGCGCCGGACCGGGTCGGCCAGGGCCGCGAACGCGCGGTCGAGGTCCGCCTCGGACACGGGCGAGAGGATCATTGTCAACCAACTCCTTGATCAATCGATAGGTTGATTAAACCCTTCCACACGCTCGGCGTCAACCCCCTTCGCTGCGTTTCTCAACGCGGCCCCGGACACCGCTGGAATGCCGCACCTGCGGGAGTAGGGTCGACGTCATGCCGCATCTGCGCATCACCGAGGCCGCCGCCCTGCTCGGCGTCTCCGACGACACCGTCCGCCGGATGGTCGACGCGGGACGCCTGGGCGGTGGGACCGACGAGGCCGGGCGCCGCACCGTCGACGGCGCGCAGCTGGCCGCCGTCGCGCAGGAGCTCGCGCATCCGGCTGCGGTCGGCGCCATCGGGGGCGCGTCCGCCCGCAACCGGATGCGCGGCATCGTCACGGCCATCACCAAGGACACCGTCATGGCCAAGGTCGAGATGCAGTGCGGCCCCTTCCGCATCACCTCCCTGCTCTCGAGCGAGTCCGTCGACGACCTGGGGCTCGAGATCGGCTCCGTCGCCGTGGCGTCCGTCAAGTCGACCCACGTCGTCGTCGAGGTCCCCGCGTGACCGCCGACGACGGGTGGCCGGACCGTGCCACGCGCGGGACGGGGACCACCCCCGGACGCGCCCTGGCGTGGGCCGCGGCCACGCTCGCCGTCCTCGGGCTCGCGGCCTGCGGTGGCGCCGTCCCCCCGCCGGGCGGTGGCAGCGGACGGCCCGGAGACTCCGCCGTGGCGGGCACGCCCCTCAGTGGCACCGTCACGGTGCTCGCGGCGGCGTCGCTCACCGAGGCCTTCGACAAGGTCGGTCAGGACTTCGAGGCGGCCCATCCGGGCGTCACCGTCGAGACCTCCTACGGCTCCAGCGCGACGCTCGTGCAGCAGGTCGACAACGGCGCACCGGCGTCGGTCGTCGCGCTCGCCGGGACCGCGGCGGCCCAGCCGCTCGACCGGGAAGCTCGTCAAGGACTCGAGGACCTTCGCCACGAACGTCCTCGAGATCGCCGTGCCACCCGGCAACCCGGCCAAGGTGAGCTCGCTCGCCGACCTGGCCAGGCCCGGGGTCACGGTCGTCCTGTGCGCCGACACGGTCCCCTGCGGCAGGGCGGCCCAGGCGACCTTCGCCAAGGCCGGCGTCGTCCCGAACGTCGTGAGCAAGGAGATCGACGTCAAGGCGACGCTGGCCAAGGTCAAGCTCGGTGAGGCCGACGCGGCGGTCGTGTACCACTCCGACGTCGTCGCCGCGAAGGGTGCCGTCGCGGGAGTCGGGATCCCGGCGCGGGACAACACCCAGCTGCGCTACCCGGTGATCACGCTCGCCGACGACGCCGCGACGACGGCCTTCGTCGCCTATCTGCTCAGCGCACCGGGGCTCGCCACGCTGCGGTCGTTCGGGTTCGGTGCGCCCTGAGCGGCCGGCTCCGTCCGCCGCGTCCGCTGCGTCCGCCGCGTCGCTGCGTCCGCCTCGTTCGCCCCGTGTGCCTCGTTCGCACCGCTCAGGCCGGCGTGAGATGAGGCGCGCCGGTCGGTGGCGCTCGCGCGTGGCGCTCGGGGTGCCGGCCGCCGTGGCGCTCCTGCTGCTCGTCGTCCCGCTCGTGGCCCTGCTCCTGCGGGCCGACTGGGGCCGGCTGCCCGCGGATCTCACGGCCCCCTCCGTCCTGCCGGCGTTGCGGCTGTCGTTGACGACGACGTCGTGCACGGCGGTGCTGTGCCTGCTGCTGGGAACTCCCCTCGCGTGGTTCCTCGCCCGCTCCGAGCACGTGGCCACGCGCTGGGTGCGGGCGGTGTTGACGGTGCCGCTCGTGCTGCCCCCGGTCGTCGGTGGCGTGGCCCTGCTCATGACGTGGGGTCGCAACGGCCTGCTCGGACAGCACCTGTCGCCGCTGGGGCTCCAGATCCCGTTCACGACGGTGGCCGTCGTGCTCGCCGAGACGTTCGTCGCCATGCCGTACTACGTGCTCGCGGTCGAGGGCGCCCTGCGCGGGCTCGACCCGCGCCTGGAGTCCCTCGCCCGGACCCTCGGTGCCAGCGACCTGCGCTACCTGCGCACCGTCGCCGTGCCCCTCGTACTGCCGGGCATCGCGGGCGGTCTGGCGCTCGCGTGGGCCCGGGCGCTCGGCGAGTTCGGCGCCACGATCACCTTCGCCGGCAACTTCCAGGGCCGCACGCAGACCCTCCCCCTGCTCGTCTACGTCGAGCTCGAGCGTGACCCGCAGGTCGCCGTGTCGATCAGCATCATGCTGCTCGCCGTCAGCATCCTCGTCCTCGGCGTGCTCCGGGGGCGGTGGCTGCGGTGAGCGCCCCCTCCTCGCCACGGACGCGTGGCTCGCTGGATGCGCGGATCCGGTTGCGCCGCGGCGGCTTCCGCGTCGACGTCGCACTGTCCGCCGCCCCCGGCCAGGTCATCGGCCTGCTCGGGCCCAACGGGGGCGGCAAGACGACGGCCGTGCTCGCGCTGGCCGGGGTGCTGCCGGTCGAGGACGGTCACGTCCGCGTCGGGGAGGCGACCTGGGACGACGGGCGCCGACGGGTCCCCGCCGAGCAGCGCGCTGTCGGGCTCATGCTCGCCGACAGCCTCCTGTTCCCCCACCTGCGCGCACTCGACAACGTGGCGTACGGGCCCCGCAGCCGCGGCGTCGACCGGCGCACCGCGCGCGAGCGGGCACTGGCCGAGCTCGGACGCGTCGGCCTCGCCGAGCGCGCCGACGCGCGTCCCCGCGAGCTGTCCTCCGGCCAGCAGGCCCGCGTCGCCCTCGCCCGCGCGCTCGCGACCGACCCGTCGCTGCTGCTGCTCGACGAGCCGCTCGCGGCCCTCGACCCCGACACCCGGGCACGCACCCGCAGCGACCTCGCGGCGCGCCTCGCCGGCTACGACGGCGTCACCGTCCTGGTCACCCACGACCCCCTCGACGCCCTGACGCTCGCCGACCACCTCGTCTTCGTCGAGGACGGCCGCGTGTCCCAGGCCGGGACTCCCGCCGAGGTGCTGAGCGAGCCGCGCAGCCCCTACGTGGCCACCGTCGTCGGACTCAACCTCTATGCAGGACAAGGCGACTCGCACGGCCACGTGACGACGTCAACCGGCACCGTGCTCGTCACGACCGACCCCACCGAGGGGCCGGTGTGGGCGACCGTCCCGCCCCATGGCGTCGCGCTGCACCGCACGCGACCGGACGGCTCCCCCCGCAACACGTGGGGGGTGCAGGTGAGGTCGGTGACGATGCAGGGCCAGTCGGCCCGGGTCGGCCTGGAGGGCGACCTCTCGCTGACCGCCGAGGTGACCCTCGAGTCGGTCGCCGGCCTCGGCATCCGCGTCGGCGAGCGGCTGTGGGCCGCCGTCAAGGCCACCGAGGTCCGCACCTACCCCCGGTGACCCGTCGAGCGTTTCGACCGCCGCCGGCGCACGGCCCCGAACAGCCGCGTCGCGGGGTCCGAGGACGGACCGCGCGCTCACCCGAGGGCACAGCCGCCCCACGCGTCCCACATTTTGGACACGATGCTCGGACGTCCTACTATTTCGCCATGCCAGCGACGAGGCTGATGCCCACCGAAGAGGCCGCCGACCTGATCGAGCTGACCCGGGAGATCTGCCGCAAGGACCTCGCCCCGCAGGTCGACGCCGCGGAGCGGGCCCGCGAGTTCCCCGAGAAGGCCTTCCACACGCTGGGGCAGGCCGGGCTGCTGTCGCTTCCCTACCCCGAGGACTTCGGCGGCGCGGACCAGCCCTACGAGGTGTACCTGCAGGTGGTCGAGGAGATCGCCTCGGTCTGGATGAGCCTCGCCGTCGGCGTCAGCGTCCACAGCCTGACCGCCTACCCGGTTGCGGCCCACGGCACCGACGAGCAGAAGGCCGCGCTGCTGACCGGGATGCTCTCCGGAGGGCAGCTCGGCGCCTACTGCCTCTCCGAGCCGCTCGCCGGCTCCGACATCGCCTCGATGACGACGCGGGCCACGCGCACCGCCGAAGGCTGGTCGCTCAAGGGCACCAAGGCCTGGATCAGCCACGCCGGGCACGCGGACTACTACACGACCTTCGCGCGCACCTCCGACGACGGTGGCCGGGGCCTGTCGACGTTCGTCGTGCCGGCCGACGCCCCCGGCCTGACCTTCGCCGAGCCCGAGCGCAAGATGGGCCTGCACTGCGACCCGGTCGCGCAGGTGACGTTCGACGCCGTCCCGGTCGCCGCGGACCGGCTCGTCGGGGGCGAGGGGGAGGGTATGCACATCGCCCTCGCGGCCCTCGACTCCGGCCGCCTCGGCATCGCCGCCGCCGCCACGGGCCTGGCCCAGGCCGCTCTCGACGCCGCCGTGCGGTACGCGTCGGAGCGCGTGCAGTTCGGACGCCGCATCGCCGACTTCCAGGGGCTGGCCTTCCTCCTCGCCGACCTCGAGGCCGCGGTCACCAGCGCCCGCGCGACCTACCTGCACGCGGCGCGCCTGCGCGATGCGGGCCGGCCGTTCACCAAGGAGGCCGCGGTGGCCAAGCTCGTCGCCACGGACGCGGCGATGAGGGTGACCACCGACGCCGTGCAGGTGCTCGGTGGCGCCGGCTACACCGAGGACTTCCCGCTCGAACGCTACATGCGCGAGGCGAAGGTGACCCAGATCTTCGAGGGCACCAACCAGATCCAGCGACTCGTCGTCTCCCGCCAGCTGCTCGCCCAGGTCCGCTGACCCGCGAGCCCGGGCGCTCTCGACCCGCCCTCGCACGACCCGCCTGACCTGCTCGCCGCTCCCAGACCCGAAAGGCCTTGCCATGCAGCTGAACTCCTCGACCGTCGCCCTCGTGACCGGTGGCGGCTCGGGCCTCGGTGGCGCGACCGTCCGCCGGCTCGTCGGCGACGGCGCGACGGTCGTCGTCGTCGACCTCGAGGGGTCGGCCGCCCCGGCGCTCGTCGACGAGCTCCGCAGCGACCGAGTCGTCTTCGCTCCCGCCGACGTGCGCGACGAGGGACAGGTGCGGGCCGCCGTCGATCGCGCCACGTCGCTCGGGGAGCTGCGCATCGCCGTCAGCTGCGCCGGCGTCGCCACCCCGGGCCGCGTCATCGGTCGGGGCGGCCCGCTCGCCCTCGACACGTTCCGGACCGTGGTCGACATCAACCTCGTCGGGTCCTTCAACGTCCTGCGGCTCGCCGCCGCCGCGATGGCCGGCAACGAACCGCTCGACGGCGACCGCGGTGTCATCGTCAACACGGCCAGCATCGCCGCCTTCGACGGCCAGATCGGCCAGGCCGCCTACGCGGCGAGCAAGGGCGGCGTCGTGGGTCTCACGCTGTCGGCGGCACGCGACCTGGCGGACAAGGCGATCCGCGTCATGACCATCGCCCCCGGCACGTTCGAGACGCCGATGCTCGCCGGGCTGCCCGGCGAGGTCAAGGAGATCCTCGAGAAGCAGGTGCCGCACCCCTCGCGTCTCGGTGACCCGGCCGAGTACGCCTCACTGGTGCGGCACATCGTCGACAACCCGATGCTCAACGGCGAGGTCATCCGCCTCGACGGCGCGCTCCGGATGCCGCCCCGCTGAGGTCCGCCCTGCCGCGCACGCCCGACCCTTCGGCGTGCGCGCCCGCTCCGGCGTGCAGGCCCGGCGCTTCCGCGTACGTGCCCGGCACAATGGACGAGTGAGCGAGCCGGGTGCCGACCTCGTCCTCGCGCCGGGGCCGGGCCTGCGGCGCGGGCTCGTCATTCCGGCCGCCGAGCTCGTCGAGCGCTTCAGCAGGTCCTCCGGGCCGGGAGGCCAGGGCGTCAACACCACGGACAGCCGCGTCGAGCTGCTCTTCGAGCCGGGTACCTCGAGCGCGCTCAGCGCGACGCAGCGCGAGCGCGCCGTCGCGGCGCTCGCGGGCCGCCTCGTCGGGGGCCGTGTCTCGGTCGTCGCGTCGGAGCACCGCTCCCAGCTGCGCAACCGCGCCGCCGCTCGCGAGCGGCTCGAGGCGCTGCTGCGCGAGGCCCTCGCCCCGCCTCCGCCGACCCGACGGGCGACGAGGCCGACGCGGGGGGCGCAGCAGCGGCGGCTCGCCGGCAAGAAACGCCGGGGCGAGGTGAAGTCCGGCCGCGGCCGCATCCGCCCGGAGTGACCGACAGCGCGACGGACCGCCGGCCCGTGGACGAGGCATCGATCAGGCGTGGGGCGGGTCGAGGACAGTGGTACCGACGACGGCGCCGACCTCGATGGGCCCGTACACGTGCGGGAAGACCTCGCCGCTCGTGGGGTCGCCCACCTCGTGCACGACGCGTGAGCCGAGACGGCTCTCGTCGATCTCGAGCAGGACGAGCGGCTCGCCGACGTCGCCGTAGAAACGCCGGCGCACGACCGGCCACTGCTGCGCCGAGGACGCGTGGATGAACCCCTCCTCGGCGAGGGACAGCCGGCGCGTCGAGCGGGTGTAGACGCCGTCTCGCAGCGCCTGCTCCCAGTGGGCCCGCTCGGCCAGGTGGTAGATGGTCACCGTCCCATGATGACGCGTCGGCGGTCGGCGGGGTGTCCGGCCGGTCTCGCGCTCGCGCACGGGACGCACGGGCCGGCTCCACCCGCTGTGGCCGGGGAGCGACACGTCACCGCGGACCGGGTGTTGTCATCGAGGCTCGGGCGTGCGAGGGTCTGGGACTGAGCGGTCCAGCCACCCGGCCGACTCGTGCCCACCTGATCGGACGAGTCATGGCGCCCTTCGCCGACCGGTCCTTCCCTCCTGCCCCCGCCGATCCGCCGATCGGGGACCACACGGCCCGCGACGACCTCACCGCTGCCCTCTTCGGCGAGCTCGCCGAGGCCGCGACTCCGGCACAGCGCGACGCCGTCGTGGAACGCATCTGCCTGCTCTACCTCGACCTGTGCACGACGCTGGCCGGCCGGTACACCGGCCGGGGGGTCGAGCACGACGACCTCGTGCAGGTGGCCAGGCTCTCGCTCGTGGCGGCCGTCGGACGCTACCGTCCCGACCGCGGCACCTCGTTCGCGGCGTATGCCGTGCCGACGATCACCGGCGAGCTCAAGCGGCACTTCCGCGACAAGGCGTGGCTCGTCCGGCCGCCACGGCGTCTCCAGGAGCTGCGCGCCGACGCCGCCGCCCACCGGGAGCGCCTCGAGCAGTGCTTCGGACGACCCGTGTCGGACACCGAGCTGGCCCGTTCGCTGTCGACGACCAGGTCGGACGTGCGCGAGGCCGTCGCGACCAGCCGGTGCTACCAGGGCGAACCGCTCGAGCATCGGATCCGCGAGGACGACGACCAGCCGCTCGAGCGCAGCATCGCCTACGACGACGCCGACCTCGTCGGCGCCGACGACCGGGTGTGGCTCGGTGCGGCCGTCCGTCACCTGCCCTCGGAGGACCGTGACCTGCTCCACCGACGGTTCGTCGACGACCTGAGCCAGCGCGAGATCGGCGAGGCGCTCGGCGTGAGCCAGATGCAGGTGTCCCGCTCGCTGCGTCGGGTGCTCCGGACGCTGCGGGAGCGCATCGCTTGAGCCGTTGTCGTGCCATGGTTCTCGCGTGGGGAACGACTCCCGGGCGCGGACGCAGCGGCGGCTCGTCGCGCTCGTCCAGGTGCTCGGGCTCGCCGTGTGGTTCTCGGCGACGGCGGTCGCGCCGAGCCTGCGGTCGGAGTGGGGGCTGTCGACGACGGCTGCCGTCTGGCTGACGGCGTCGGTGCAGGTCGGTTTCGCCGCCGGGGCGGTCACGTCGAGCACGCTCGGGCTGGCGGACCGCGTGCGGCCGCACCACCTCATGGCGGCCTGCGCCGTCGGTGCCGCCGCGTGCACGGGCCTGCTCGCGGCCCTGGCGCACGGCCCGGCCGTCGCCGTGCCACTGCGCGCGTTGACCGGGTTCTTCCTCGCCGGCGTCTACCCGGTGGGCATGAAGCTCACCGCCTCGTGGGCTGCGCCGTCCGACCGTGGGCGCGCGTTCGGGGTCCTCATCGGCGCGCTGACGCTCGGGTCCGCGATGCCGCACCTCGTCGCGAGCCTCGGCCCCCTGCCCTGGCGCGGCGTCATGGTCGTGGCAGCGGGGATCACCGTGCTGGCCGCGACCGTCGCCTGGGCCCTCGTTCGACCCGGTCCCCTGTTGACCGCCTCCGCCCGCCCGCACGCGCGGTACGCCGTCGAGGTGTTCCGCGAGCGTCGGCCGCGCCTGGCGAACCTCGGCTACTTCGGCCACATGTGGGAGCTCTACGCCTTCTGGACGTGGCTGTCGGCGTTCCTCGTCGCCGGGCGCGCGGCCGCAGGACGCGAGGGCCCGGGTGCGGCGGTGAGCCTGCTGACCTTCGCCGTCATCGGGCTCGCCGGGGCGGCGGGGGCACTCGCGGGCGGCATCCTCGCCGACCGCCGGGGCCGCTCGTTCGCGGCGACGAGCGCGCTCGTCGTCAGCGGCACCTGCTGCCTGCTGTCGGCCTGGGCCTACTCCTGGCCGCCGGCAGCCAGCGTCCCGTTCCTCGCCGTGTGGGGCGCAGCGGTCATCGCAGACTCCGGCGTCTTCTCGACGGCGCTGAGCGAGACGGTCGACCAGCGCTTCGTGGGCACGGCGTTGACGGTGCAGACCGCCGTCGGTTTCGGCCTCACGGTCGTCCCGATCCAGCTCGTGGCGCTGCTGGCGGCCCATGCCGGCTGGCAGTTCGCGTTCCTGCTCCTCGCTCCCGGACCGCTGGCCGGTGCGCTGGCGATGTGGCGGTTCGGACGCGTCGGTGCGGGGCGCGCGGCGGTCGGCTGACGCACCACCGGACGGTCAGAGGCGCCGGGCGACGAGGAGGTTGTCGAGCAGCTCGCCCTTCTGGCCGTCGGGCCCCGTTCCCGTGCGGGTCACCCGCTCGCTGCGCTCGACCAGCCACCCGTCGCCCAGACCGATGGCCGCGAGTGTCGCTGCGACCGTGGGGAACTCGTGTCCGTGGCCGATCGGCGCCCACGACGGGGCCGCCGCGTGGTCGACGACGAGGAGCCATCCTCCCGGAGTCACCGTGCGCGAGGCGCGGTGCAGCACGGCGTCGCGGTCCAGCTCGAGCGGCGTCTGCAGGAACGAGGCCGTGACGAGCGCGAACGGCCCATCGGGCATCGACACCGCGAGGTCGTGCCGCTCGGTGCTGACGCGGTCGCGCACGCCACGGGCTCGAGCCAGCGCGTCGACGCGCCCGAGCGCCGTCGCCGAGAGGTCGACGGCCGTCACGGACCAGCCCCGCTCGGCGAGCCACACGGCGTCGCCGCCGTGCCCGGCCCCGAGGTCGAGCGCACGGGCACCCGGTCCCGGGGGCACGACCACGTGCTCCTCGACGAGCCGCACGAGCGACGCGTTGGGCCGCGTGCCCCAGTCGTCGGCGAGCCGGCCGTAGTGCTGCTCCCAGTACTCCGCGGGGTCGCGCGGTCGGTCGTCCGGGTGGCGGTGGTCGTCGTGGCGGTCGTCGTGGCGGTGGTCGTCGTGGCCCTCGCGGGCCCGGGGCTGCGCGTCGCTCGTCATCACCCGATGCTGACCCGAGCAGTCCTCGGACTGCAAGCCAGCTTGCACTAGCAGCAAATCACCGCCATCCTGCCGACATGGACGACGCGGCCTCCGGCGACGACATCGCGCAGGCCCTCGACGGCGTCGCGCCCCGCCTGCGCCGACTGCGCACCCAGCGCGGACGCACGCTCGCGGACGTGTCCGCCGAGACCGGCGTCGGCGTCAGCACGCTGTCGCGTCTTGAGTCCGGGCGGCGCCGTCCGACGCTCGACCTCCTGCTGCCGCTGGCCCGGGCCTACCGCGTCCCGCTCGACGACCTCGTCGGCGCACCGCCGTCGGGCGACCCGCGGGTGCACCCGAAGGCGGTGCGGCGCAACGGCATGGTCTTCATCCCGTTGACCCGGAACGCCGGTGGCATCCAGGCCTTCAAGCTCATCCTGCCGGGCCGGCGTCGCACCCCGCCGAAGCCGCAGCGGCACGACGGCTTCGAGTGGGTCTACGTGCTCGGGGGCAGTCTCGAGCTCCTGCTCGGTGACACCGTGACCGTGCTCGACGAGGGTGAGGCCGCCGAGTTCGAGACCCGGACGCCGCACGCGATGCGCAGCGCCACCGAGCACCCGGTCGAGCTGCTGTCGCTCTTCAGCCCCCAGGGCGAGCAGATCCATCTCCGCGACGCCTGACGTCGCTGCGTCCGGTCGGTCCGGCGCCCGGCCCCTCCGGCGCCCCGGTGGCTCGGCAGCCGCACCCGTGGCAGGGCACCCCTCGCCGTGGGGTGCCTCGCTCAGGCGGTTCGGCCCGCCCGAGCGGCACGACGGACGGCGCGGGCGAGGACCTCGTCGAGGTCCTCGGGCACCGTCAGGAGGTCGAGGAGCAGGCGGCCGTCGTGCACGTGTCCGACGACCGGCGGCTCACCGAGGCGCAGCGGCTCCGCGAGCCGGTGCGGCAACGCCACGGCGGCGCTGGGCAGCGGCACCCCGGGTGCTCCCCCACCGCCGACGCGGCCCTCCGACTCGACCGCCCGCGCCAGGTCGGGCCCGATGGCGAGGGCCAGCCGCCGCGCCCGTGCGAGGAGGACGTCCCTGCGCTGGTCGAGCGCCCGGGCCACCGGCGTGGGCGGGCCGGACAGCGTCGCCTCGAGCGCGGCCAGCGTCAGCTTGTCGACGCGCAGCGCGCGCGCCAAGGGGTGTCGCCGGAGCCGGTTCACGAGGTCGGCGTCGCCGAGCAGCAGGCCGCACTGGGGCCCGCCGAGGAGCTTGTCGCCGGAGGCGGTGACGATCGCGGCCCCGGCTCGTAGCGTCGAGTCGGCGTCGGGCTCCTCGGGCAGGCGTGGGTGCGGGGCGAGCAGGCCCGACCCGATGTCGGCGACGACGGGCGGTCCGAGCGTCGCGAGGTCGGACACGGCCACGCTGGAGGTGAAGCCCTCGACGCGGAAGTTGGACGGGTGCACCTTGAGGACGAACGCGGTCCGGTCGGTGAGCGCGTCGGCGTAGTCGGCGAGGCGGACGCGGTTCGTGGTGCCCACCTCGCGCAGCCGGGCCCCGACCGACTCGACGAGCTCGGGGATGCGGAAGCCGTCGCCGATCTCGACGAGCTCCCCGCGCGCCACGAGGACCTCACGGTCGGGCGCGAGCGCCCGCGCGACGAGGGCGAGGGCGGCGGCGCCGTTGTTGACGACGTGCACGTCGCCGGCGGCGGGCACGGCGCGGCGGAGGGCGTCGAGGGTGGCCGCGCCGCGTCGGCCACGGCGTCCGGTGCCGAGGTCGAGCTCGACGTCTGTGGCGCCGGCCGCGACGGTCACTGCCTCGACCGCCGCGTCGGACAGGGCGGCGCGGCCGAGGTTGGTGTGCACCACGACTCCCGTCGCGTTGACGACCCGCCGCATCGACGTCGGCCCGTGCGGCAGCCGGGTCAGCACCTCGCCGACGACGGACTCAGGCGCGACCTCACCGGCCCGGCACGCGGCGAGCACCTCCACGACGACCCTCTTGACGCGCTGACGGCCGAGCCGGTCGCCGGCCGCAGCCACACCCGCGTCGGCGAGCACGGCGTCGGTGCGCGGTACGCGGCGTCGGGGGTCCTGCAACGCGGCCTCCCTCGGCAGGAGCGGTCGGACGGTCGGTGCCGGAAAGGGGCGGCACGGGTCGGGGGCTCGGGGGAACGTGTTGGCGGAGGCGGACGGGAATCGAACCCGCCTGACCGGGATACCCGGTCACCACGGTTTTGAAGACCGCGCCCGTCACCAGGCGGGAAACGCCTCCGCGACCGACCCTACCCCGCGGGCGGCCTCCTCGACCCGTGTCGTCCCCTTGCGCCGCCGCTCCCGCGATGTCCCTCCCGCGGTGGCACGATGGCGGCATGACGGCGCCCACGTCCACTCGGACCGAACCAGGCCTGCGCCTGACCCAGTACGCGTCCGGTGGCGGGTGTGCCTGCAAGGTGCCTCCGGGCGAGCTCGAACGCGTCCTGGGCGCATTGGCGGCCGACACGGCGCCGGACCTGCTCGTCGGCGTCGAGACCGGGGACGACGCCGCCGTGGTGCGGATCGACGGTGACCGCGCCGTCGTCGCGACGACCGACTTCTTCACCCCCGTGGTGGACGACCCGTACGACTGGGGGCGCATCGCCGCGACCAACGCCCTCTCCGACGTCTGGGCCATGGGCGGTGAGCCGCTCGTCGCCCTCAACCTCCTCGCCTGGCCCCGCGACCGCATCCCCTTCGACGTCGCGGCACAGGTGCTCCGCGGTGGCGCCGACGTGGCCCGCGCCGCCGGGTGCCACCTCGCCGGGGGTCACAGCATCGACGACCCGGAGCCGAAGTACGGCCTGGCCGTCACCGGCCTCGCGCACCCGGATCGCCTGCTGCGCAACGATGCCGGCGTCCCGGGCCTGCCGCTGACGTTGACCAAGCCAATCGGGCTCGGCCTGCTCAACAACCGCCACAAGGCCACCGGCGAGGTCTTCGCCGAGGCCGTCGCCGTGATGACGACCCCTAACGGTCCCGCCTCGCGCGCGGCGCTCGCCGCCGGGCTGCGCTGTGCGACGGACGTCACCGGATTCGGCCTGCTCGGTCACCTCTACAAGCTGTGCCGCGCGAGCGGCGTCGGGGCGGTCGTCGCGGCCGCGGCCGTGCCGTACGTCGACGGGGCCCGCGCCGCGTACGCGGCGGGCTACGTGCCCGGGGGCAGCCGGCGCAACCTCGACTGGGTGCGCCCGCACCTCGCCTCCCGCGTGGACGAGGACGAGCTGGTGCTGCTCGCTGACGCACAGACCTCGGGCGGGCTCCTCGTCGCCGGAGAGCTGCCCGGCCACCCCGTGGTCGGCCGTCTCGTGGCGCTCGACGACCCCGCGCTCGACGGACGCGTCGTCTCGGTCCGCTGACGTGCTCGGCACGCGTCCGACCCTCCGCGTAGACTGCGACCCGATGGCGGTGGGGCTCGCCGACAACCGCAGCACGACGCTGCCGACAGTCCCTACCTGACGAATTCACCTGTCCAGGTAGGAGAACCGCATGACCGCACCACTCGGCCGCGACCCGCAGGTCGACGAGACCGTCGCGCCCCGTCAGCCACACCGCGTGGACCCTCGGGTGGACCCCGACGTCGGCCCTGACGTCGGCCGGACCGTTCCGGAGCGGCGCCGGGACCGGGGCGCGCACCAGCTCGTGCTGCCGGTCATCGCCCTCGGCGGCGTCCTCGGTGCCTGCGCCCGCTACGGCCTAGCCCAGGCGCTCCCGACCCCGGCCGGCGGCATCCCGTGGACCACGCTGTCGATCAACGTCTCCGGCAGCCTGCTCATCGGCGTCCTCATGGTCTTCGTCGTCGAGGTCGGCGGCGCGCACCCGCTGCTGCGCCCGTTCGCCGGCGTCGGCGTCCTCGGCGGCTTCACGACCTTCAGCACGTACACGTCCGAGACCACGGTGCTGCTCCACGGCGGGCACCCGGCCCTCGCCCTCGGCTACCTCGTCGGCACCCCGGTCGCCACCCTGGCCGGCGTCGCGGCCGGGGTCCTGCTCACGCGCGCGGCGCTCGCCGTGCGCCACCGTCTCGCCACCCGTGGAGGTTCCCGATGACGACGCTCGACGGCCCCGCCCGCCGCCTCACGGTCTACATCGGCGAGGCGGACACCTGGCACCACCGCCCGCTGCACAGCGAGATCGTGCACCGCGCCCACGCCGCCGGCCTCGCCGGCGCGAGCGTGTTCCGCGGCATCGAGGGCTTCGGCTCGTCCAACCTCGTGCACACCTCACGGCTGCTCTCCCTGTCCGAGGACCTGCCCGTGGCCGTCGTCGTCATCGACACGGCCGACCGCATCGACGCCTTCCTCCCGCACGTGCAGGAGGTCGTCGGTGAGGGGCTGGTGACCATCGACGACGTCCACGTCGTGCACCACGTCTACCGCCCGCGCCCCGCAGCCCCCGGCACCGCGGGCTCCCCCGACGCCGGCCGCACCGACGCCGGGGGCACCGAGCCGTGACGGCTCTGCTCCTCGTGTGCGCCGGCGCGGCTGTCGGGGCCCCCGCCCGCTACCTCACCGACCGCGCCGTCCAGGCCCGCCATGACAGCCTCGTGCCGTGGGGGACCTTGACGGTGAACGTCGTCGGCTCCCTGGTCCTCGGGCTCGTCACCGGCCTGTCGGTGGCCCACCACCTGTCACCGGCGGTCACGCTCGGCATCGGGACCGGCTTCTGCGGGGCGCTCACCACGTACTCGACGTTCAGTTACGAGACGGTGCGGCTGCTCGAGTCGCGAGCCGTCCTCGTCGCCGCGCTCAACGTCGTCGGGTCGCTCGTGGCCGGCCTCGCGGCCGCGCTGGCCGGCTACGCCCTCGGCGCCGCGCTCTAGCCGCCGCACCGCGGAGGCCGGACGGTCACGTGAGCGGCTGGCCGCCCGTCACGCCGAGCACCTCGCCGGTGACGTAGCTCGACTCCTGCGAGGCGAGGAACACGTACGCGGGGGCCAGCTCCGCCGGCTGGCCCGCCCGACCGAGCGGTGTCTGCTCCCCGAACGACTCGACCTTGTCGCCGGGCATCGTGGCAGGGATGAGCGGCGTCCAGATCGGTCCGGGCGCCACGGCGTTGACGCGGATTCCCTTCTGCGCCAACGACTGCGCGAGTCCCTGCGTGAACGCGACGATGCCCGCCTTCGTCGTGGCGTAGTCGAGCAGCTCCGGGGAGGGCTGCCGCGACTGGATCGAGGAGGTGTTGATGATCGTCGCGCCGGGCTGCAGGTGCGGCAGCGCCTCGCGGCAGAGCCAGAACATCGCGTAGAGGTTTGTCTTCATGACGCGGTCGAGCTGCTCGGTGGTGATGGCGGCGAGGCCGCCGGGCTGGGCCATCTGGTAGGCCGCGTTGTTGACGAGGACGTCGATGCCGCCCAGCTTCTCGACGGCCTCCTCGACGACGCGTCGGCACTCCTCCTCCCGGGTGAGGTCGGTCAGGCAGACGGCGCCCCGACGGCCCGCCTCACGCACGAGCCGGACCGTCTCCTCGGCGTCGGCCTCCTCCTCGGGCAGGCACGCGACGAGCACGTCCGCGCCCTCCCGGGCGAAGGCGATGGCGACGGCCCGGCCGATGCCCGAGTCGCCGCCCGTGATGACGGCCCGCTTGCCCGCGAGCCGGCCGCTGCCGCGGTAGGACTCCTCCCCGTGGTCGGGCTCGTCGCCCATCTGGCCGGTCAGCCCGGGGTGCGGGATCGTCGCGCTGTCCTCGGGCTGGTCGTACTGCCGGCTGGGGTCCTGGGGCGTGTGCTGGTCCGACATGGGTGGCCTTCCTGTCCTCTGGGTCCGCCGCGGCGGCCTGCTGCCCCACTCCTACCCCTTGCCACGGCGCGGCCACCCTCGCGTTCGGACAGGCCCTTGACCGAGCCCCGGAGCGTGCGCCACAGTCTCCCCATTCCGCTGACAAATCGATTGGGCACACATGGTAACGACGCCGAGAGCTTCGATGAAGGACGTGGCCGCCCTGGCCGGTGTCTCGGTCACGACCGTGTCCCACGTCCTCAGCGACGCCTCCGGCAAGCGGATCAGCCCCGAGACGCGAGACCGGGTCCGGTCCGCCGCCGAGCGGCTCGGCTACCGACCCAACGCCGTCGCCCGCGGGCTTCGACTGCGCCGCACCCACACGCTCGGGCTGGTCAGTGACCAGATCGCGACCAGCCCGCATGCAGGGCACCTGATCCTCGGCGCCCAGGAGGCGGCCTCGAAGCTCGGGTGGCTGCTCGTGCTCGTCAACACCTCCGACGACCGCGACCTCGAGGAGCGCGAGATCCGCTCGCTCCTCGACCGGCAGGTGGACGGGTTCCTCTACGCGACGATGTACCACCGGGTCGTGGAGGTGCCGCGTGCCCTTGCCGGCAGCCCCACGGTCCTGCTCGACTCACGTCCTGTGGACGGTTCGGTGTCGTCCGTCGTCCCGGACGAGGTCGCGGGAGGTCGCGCGGCCGTCCGAGAGCTGCTGCGCCACGGCCACCGACGGGTCGGCTTCGTGACGAACGTCGACGACATCCCCGCCACCCATGGCCGGCTCGAGGGCTACCGGCAGGCCCTGGCCGAGGCCGGGGTCCCGTTCGACCCCCGACTCGTCGTGGCCGAGGCCCCCGACACCCACGGTGGCCAGCGGGCGGCCCGCCGGCTCCTCGGTGGACCGGATCGCCCGACCGCCCTGTTCTGCTTCAGCGACTCGATGGCGATGGGCGCCTACCACGCCGCGGCGGAGCTGGGGCTGCGGATCCCCCACGACGTGTCGGTCGTCGGCTTCGACAACCACGAGCTCATCGCAGACGGCCTGCGTCCCGAGCTGACCACCGTTGCTCTCCCGCACCACGAGATGGGGGTGCGGGCGGTCGAGCGGCTGCTGCACGAGATCGACCTGGCGGCGCCGGCCACCCCGAGCCACCAGTCCCTGCCGTGCCCCGTGGTACGGCGCCGCTCGGTGGGCCCACCAGGCCCCACCTAGCCGGCAGCTCCACCCGCAGGACCGTCGTCGCGCCGTCCGCTCTGGACGCCGTAGCGCACCCCCACCCGACGAGCGGCGATGCCGCGCGCCCCGACGACCCACCTGCGCCAGCCAGTCCACCTCCGTCACGACCCAAGGAAGCGATCGTGTGAACCTGCTCAACCGACACCGCAGCGGAGCCCTCCGCAGAAGGCGTACCACCACCACGGCTGCAGCCGGGGCCCTCGCCGTCCTCGCCACGCTGGCGACCGGCCCGGCTGCGTCCTCGGCCGAACCGGCCCCGTACACCGAGCAGTACCGGCCACAGTTCCACTACACGCCGGCCAAGAACTGGATGAACGACCCGAACGGGCTCGTCTACTACGCGGGCGAGTACCACCTCTTCTACCAGCACAACCCGTCCGGCAACCAGTGGGGCAACATGTCGTGGGGCCACGCCGTGAGCCCCGACCTCGTGCACTGGACCGAGCTGCCGGTCGCGATTCCCCAGGACGACCAGGAGATGGTCTTCTCCGGCAGCGCGGTCGTCGACAAGGACAACACGAGCGGGTTCGGCACCAGGGACAACCCCGCGATGGTCGCCGTGTACACCCGTCTCGACAAGGCGACCGGCATCCAGTCCCAGGCGCTGGCCTACAGCACCGACCACGGACGGACGTTCACCAAGTACGCCGACAACCCCGTTCTCGACATCGGGTCGCGTGACTTCCGAGACCCCAAGGTCTTCTGGTACGAGCCCGGTCACGAGTGGATCATGACCGTGGCCCTGAGCGCGGAGCACAAGGTGCGCTTCTACCGCTCGAGCAACCTCAGGACGTGGGAACACCTGAGCGACTTCGGACCCGCCGGTGCCACGGGCGGCGTCTGGGAGTGCCCGGACCTGTTCCCGCTCGCCGTGGACGGCGACAGGAAGAAGACCAAGTGGGTGCTGCTCGTCAACATGAACCCCGGCGGAATCGCGGGCGGGTCGGCGAACCAGTACTTCACCGGGACGTTCGACGGCACGCGCTTCGTCGCCGACGACAAGCCGTACGTCCCGCCGACCGGGCGTGACGTCGGCAGCTTCGACGACGGCACGTACGGCGGGTGGGCGTCCGACGGCGCCGCGTTCGGCACCACGCCCGCGACCGGGAACCTGCCGGGACAGGGAGGCGTCTCGGACTGGGTGGGCACCGGGCTGGCCAACAGCTTCAACGGTGGCGACGGAAGCGTCGGCACCCTGACCTCTCCCCCGTTCACCCTCGATGCCGGGTACCTCAACTTCAAGGTCGGCGGTGGGAACCACCCCTACGTGCCGGGGTCGACCGTCGACCCGGCTCCGCCGGCAGGGGACGTCTTCGCCGACTTCGAGGGCACCGACTACGGCCCCGGGTGGACGACGACCGGTGACTTCGTCGGTACCGGTCCCGTCAAGGGCACGATCGGCGACCAGCAGCAGGTCACCGGCTACCTCGGCGAGCAGCTGGTCAACACCTTCATCGACCACGACGCCTCGCAGGGGACCATCACCTCGCCGGAGTTCACGATCGGCAAGAGCCACATCAACCTGCTGGTGGGTGGCGGCAACCACCCGTCGACGACGAGTGAGCCGACCGCCGTGAACCTCCTCGTCGACGGCAAGGTCGTCAGGTCTGCCACCGGTACGAACAACGAGGCACTGAACTGGACGAGCTGGGACGTCGCCGAGTACGCCGGTCGGAGCGCGGTGATCCAGATCGTCGACAAGAACTCCGGCGGTTGGGGACACATCAACGTCGACCACATCATGTTCTCCGACGAGGCCGCGTCACCACGAGCCGTGGACACGTCCGTGCGCCTCGTCGTCGACGGCCAGGTCGTCCGGTCCGCCACCGGCTCGGACAGCGAGACGCTCGACTGGAACGGCTGGGACGTCCGCAACCTGGCCGGCAAGACCGCTCGAATCGTCTTGGCCGACAACAACACCGGCGGCTGGGGCCACATCCTGGCCGACCAGTTCAGCTTGTCGAGCACCCCGGCGAGGTCCAGCCTGCAACGCGCCCACTGGGTCGACTACGGCAAGGACGACTACGCCGGCGTCACCGTCAACGACGCCCCCGGTGGCCGACGCGTCATGATCGGCTGGATGAACAACTGGGAGTACTCCGGCTCCATCCCGACCTACCCGTGGCGCAGCGCCATGACGGTCCCGCGCGAGCTCGGCCTGCGCACGAGCGGGGACGGCCTGCGACTCGTGCAGCAGCCGGTCCGCGAGCTGCAGGGGCTGCGCGAGGCCGCCACGCTCAACACCGGCAACCTCGCGCTGCCGGACGGCTCCACGCGGCTACCGGCCAAGGGCACGGCGTACGAGCTGACCGCGACGTTCGCGCCGGGCACGGCGAGCACCTTCGGGCTCGCGGTGCGAACCGGGAACGGCCAGCAGACCCGCATCGGCTACGACCGGTCGGCCGGGAGCTCTTCGTCGACCGGACCCGGTCCGGGGACGTCGGCTTCAGCTCCGACTTCCCCGGCGTGCAGCGCGCTCCGATGGCGGTCGACGCGAACGGGGAGGTGAGGGTGCGGGTCCTCGTCGACTGGTCGTCGGTCGAGGTCTTCGGTCAGGACGGCTCGGTCGCCATCACCGACCAGATCTTCCCCGACGCGGGAAGCGACGGCCTCGAGGCGTTCTCCACAGGCGGCACCGCAACGCTCAAGACGGTCAAGGTGACCCCGCTCCACTCCGCCTGGGTCGACTAGCCCACAAGGGCCGAACCCCCACCCGTGCTCGACCGTCGTTCTCCCGCGGCTGCCCCCGACTAGGGGAAGGTCGCGGGAGAACGACGGTCCGACCGGCTTTCAGCGGGCCACGGAGGACCGGAGCATGGGTGTGGCCCTGACGGCGTTGACCGCCCGGTCCGCGACGACCTGGCCATCGCTGCCGGAGTCGAGGATCGTGTTCCGCGCCGACTCGGGGTCGACCATGACGGCGGTGACATCGAGGTCGTCCGCGGCCTCGGTCGTCAGCAGGGCGTCCACTTGGGCCGCGTAGCAGGAGTCGCTCGACGTCGAACGCACGTCCATCGCGACGACGTGGTTGGTGGAGACGAAGTTGCCGGCCCCCGCCACGAGCCGGATGATGACGGGGGTCGCGCCGCTGGGTCGGACCCCTCGTGAGTCGACGACCTCGGAGAAGTGGTTGCCGACCACCGAGTTGTTGCTCCCGCTCACACGGAGCAGCCCACTGCAGTCGTCCACTCCGTTGTCGACTCCCAGGAACGGCGTCCAGGGCTCGTTGTCGCGCAGGAAGTGGTTGGTGGCCACGAGGTTCTCCGAGCTGTTCCCCGTGAGGACGACCATCCCTGGGTAGAACGAGTGCAGCCGGTTGTTCGTGACGCTGGAGCGCGTGACCCCTTCGAGATGGACGCTGCTCGCGCCCCGGGGGAAGACGTTGTTCGCGGTGATGAGGAGCCCGCCGTGGTGCTCGGCGTAGATCGAGTGGCCCTTGAAGCCGGCTCCGACCAGGTTGTCGGTGACCTTGCACGCCTGCCCCCACCCGCGCAGCTCGATGCAGCTGCCACACTCCGCGAGGAAGTTGTCGTGCACCGACAGGGCGTCCGCGTGGTAGACGGTGAGGGCGTTCTCGAGGTAGACGAACCCCATGCCGGTCACCCGGAACGAGTCGTTGGCGTCCGCGACGTAGATGCCGGTCTTGCCGTTGGTGTAGGTGTTCTCCCGGTGCCGTCCCGACCCGTCGGGCTCGAAGTGCAGCCCGTCGAGGCAGAAGTTCGAGAACTCGACCGAGCTGAGGCGCGGGCTGCCGCTGCGTGCGACGAGGAAGGCAGCCCCGGTGGACTCCTCCGAGGCCACGCCGACGGGCAGGTCCACGAGGATGCGACTCCCTCCGGGCCACAGCTCGTGCAGGTCGGGCCACTCGTGCTCGGGGACGTTGAACCGGATGCTCGACGACGCGAAGCCGTGTCCGGAGCCCTGGATCGTGAGGAAGCTGACGTCGACGAGCACCTGCGTGCGAAGGCGGTAGTCCCCCGGCGGGAGGTAGATGACCGCGCCGGGCCTTCCTTCCTCCCCGGTACCGGTGCCGTGCTGCCGGGACTTGATGTCGGCGATGATGCTGTTGATCACCTCACCGACGTCCTCGAACGGGTCGCCGACGGGCCATGCGGTCACGTCGTAGTGGTTCTTGCTCGACACGAGTACTTCCCTTTTCCGCCGGGGTCCGACCCCCGGCTCGTGCGATGTGGCGGCGTCGGGCGTTCGTCAGCCCTTGACGGCGCCCAGGGTGAGGCCGGCGACGATGCGGCGCTGGAGGAAGAGCGTCAGGACGACGACGGGTACCGAGTAGAGACAGGCCAGGGCGGTCATCGGTCCCCACTGCAGGCCGAACTGGGTCTGGAAGTTCGCGATGACGATGGGGGTCGTCTGCCCCCGGGTCGCGGTCAGCAGGAGCGCGAAGAGGAACTCGTTCCATGAGGCGAGGAAAGCGAAGATCGCCGTCACCGCCACGCCTCCCGACACGACCGGCAGGATCACCGACCACAGCGCGCGCAGCCGACCGCAGCCGTCTACCCGGGCGGCCTCCTCGAGCTCGGCGGGCACCGACTCGAAGAAGCTGCACAGCAGCCAGATCGACAGTGGCAGCGAGATGGTCGCGTGGGCGAGGCCGAGGCCCGTCGGGGTGTCGCGAAGCCCGAGCGCGCTCGTCATCGCGACGAGCGGGATGCCGATCGCGACGGGAGGCACCATCCGCGTGACGAGCGTGGCCGACATGAACACGCGTCCGGCCCGGCTGGCGAACCGGGTGATGCCGTACGCCGCCGGCACCCCCAGGCCGATCGACAGCGCGGTGCTGATGAGCGCGGTGCTCAGGGAGTTGACGAACGAGGCGACGACGCCGGGGGCCTGCAGCGCGGCGGTGTAGTTCTCCAGGCTCCACGTCCGCGGCAGCACCGCGGGCGGGATGGCGATCGCGTCCGACGGCGTCTTGAAGGACGTGAGCACGAGGTAGACGAACGGGAAGCCGAAGAGGGCCACGACCACCACGAGGCAAACCCACAGGGCGACCACGGTCGAGCGTTTCTGGCCGACGTTCCTCATGAACGCTCACCTCCCGGGCTCCAGATGGTGCGAGCTGCGACGACGGCGACGGCAAGCAGCACGACGAGGTAGACGATGCTCATCGCCGCGGCCCTTCCGGGCTCACCGAAACGGACCATGGTCTGGTAGATGAGCAGGCTCAGGGTCTGCGACGCCGACTGCGGCCCGCCGCCGGTCTGGATGAGGATCACGTCGAAGGCACGCGCCGCGTCGACGCCCCGCACGATCAGCGCCACCGCGATGACTGGACGGAGCATCGGCAGGATGACGCGCACGAGCATGGTGGGCGCGCTCGCGCCGTCGAGCCGGGCAGCCTCGAGGACGTCTCCGGGGATGTTCTGCAGCCCGGCGAACAGCACGAGCGTCATGAACGAGGTGGTGAGCCAGATGTCCGGGATGGCGACCGAGAACAGCACGATGTCAGGGTTGCTGAGCCAGCCGACGGCATTGGGGTCCTCGAGGATGCCCACTTGGGACAGCAGCTGCCCGACGATGCCGAAGTTGTCGATGAGCAGGAACCGCCAGAGCAGGCCCGCCACGACCGGCGCGATCATCAACGGGTAGAGAAAGATCGTGCGGAACACCCGGGAGCGCTGCCCCAAGGCGTTGAACAACAGCGCCGTGGCGAGGCCGAGGGCGAACTCGCACGTCACGACGAACACGGTGTAGACCACCGTGCGCCCGGCCGCGGCCCGGAAGTCGGCGGAGCCGAGCACGTCGGTGAAGTTGCCGAAGCCGACGAACTCGCTCGTACCGGCGAGGGGCTGGGTGTCGAAGAGGCTGTCCCAGCACAGCTTGACGACGGGCCACGCGACGAACGCCGAGAGGAACAGAGCCGCCGGCACCATGAGCAGCAGGGCGAAGCGTCGGTCGCTCACGGGCTGACGCAGGCGGGACGGCGGCGATGGTGCCGGCGTGCTCGTGGTCATCTCACGACACCAGCGACTCGACCTGGCCCTTGGCCGCGGAGAGCAGCTGGGCGTAGTCGGCACCGGGGACGAGCGACTTCTGGAGCATCGGCACGAGGACGGTGTCGACGATCTGCTGCCACTTCGGCGTCGCCGGGCGCGCCTTGGTGGCGGGGCCGTCGAGCGTGGCCGTGAGCGCGGCGAAGTGCTCGTAGCCCGGCTTGCCGGCGTACTCGGCGAAGGCCGACTTGCGGGCGGCGAGGCCGAGCGACGACTTGATGCTCAGCGCGTTGTTGTCATAGGCGAACTGGATGAACTTCGTGGCCTGCTCGGTCTTTCCGCCCGACTTGGGGACCGAGAGGTACCACGGACCCGGCACGCCGCCGACACCGGCCGAGCCGCCGATCATCGGGGCGGCACCGACCTTGCCATGGACCGGCGAGTCTGCCGGGATGAGCGGGAAGGCGTGCGCCCAGAAGCGCATCATCGCCGTCTTGCCCTGGTTGAAGAGGTTCTGCGCGCCAGCCCAGTCGACCTGTGCGGCGCCTGGAGGGGCGACCTTGAGCTTGTTGTTGAGGTCGCTGTAGAAGGTCAGCGCGGCGAGGTGCTCGGGGCTGTCGATGATGACCTTGCCGGACGGGTCGAGCACGAGGCCCTTGGCGCCTGCCTGGCCCACGTGGGCGAGCCACTCCGTCTCGACGGCACCCTTGACGTCCGTCCCGTACAGGGAGGTGCCCCGGGTGAAGAACGCAGCGGCGTCCTGGAACTGCTGCCACGTCGTGGGCGGCGCGAGCGGGTAGCCGTACTTCTTCTCGAACGCTGCCTTCTCCTTCGCGTCCTCGAAGAGGTCCTTGCGGTAGAAGAGGATCTCGGCGTTGGTCCAGACCGGCATGCCGACGTAGGCGCCGTTGATCTGCGCCCCCGTGACCAGGGACTCGAAGAGGTCGCCCTTGACGGCGTCGGTGAAGAGGGCGTCGAGGGGCGCGAGCGCACCGGCGAAGGTCGGCAGCCACACGGCGTCGAGTGCCGCGACGTCGAAGGAGACGGAGCCGGCCGACAGCTCGGTCTGGAGCCGGTTGAACAGGCCGTCGTAGGGCAGCTCGACGAGCTCGACCCTCGTGCCGGTCTGCGACGTGAAGCCGGCAGCGACCTTCTCGAGCTCGGCCTTGCCGCCGGCCTCGACGAGAACCGAGAGGGAGCCGGACGAGCCGGTACCCGCGCCGCTGCTCGCAGGGGCCGGGCCACCGGCCGCGCACGAGGCGAGCGCGGCGGTGGCGCCGGTCAGGCCGGCGAGCTGGAGAAAGGATCGTCGGGACCAGCCCGGCGTCGCTGGTGATTGCGGGTTCATGGTGCCTCCACAGGGACGGGGCGACAGCGGGTGACGGGTTCTCCGAGGACCGGCTCCGTTGCCTGTTAACTCGTGTTAACGGGCCGTAGTTAACTCGTGTTATTGTCACGTGTCAATACTTCGTCGGACGATGGGATGGTGACGACCGTGCCCCAGAGCGACTCCCCCGGCCGGATCACGCGGCCTGCCACGGACACCTCGACCCCCCGAACCGGCGCCGGCGCGACCGGCGCGACCGGCGCGACCGGCGCGGTCGTCCGCCGTCCGCGACAGCGCGACGTCGCCGATCTCGCCGGCGTGTCGAGGACGACGGTCTCGCTCGTGCTCAACGACGTCGAGGGCGTGGCGATCCCGGAGGAGACCCGACAGCGGGTCTGGGACGCCGCCGCCCGCCTCGGGTTCCAGCCCGACGCCGTGGCGCGCAGCCTGCGTGGTGGGCACAGCAACATCGTCGGCCTGGTCACGAGCGAGATCGCGACGACGCCGTATGCCGTGGCGATCATCAAGGGCGCACAGGACGCCGCCTTCGAGCGCGGGCAGACGTTGCTCGTCATCGACACCGAGGGCGAGCAGGCCGCCGCGGTCGACGCCGTCGCCCGGCTGCGCCAGTGGCGCGCCGACGGGCTCATCCTCGCCACCGACTACCACCGCCAGGTCGAGCTACCGCCCGGCCTCGGTGACCTTCCCGTCGTGCTCGTCGACTGCTTCGTGGAGGCACCGCCGGCTCCGACCACCGTCGACCCGGATGCCGGCGCCGACGTCCCCCGTCGACCCCTGCCCACGGTGCTGCCCGACGAGGTGCAGGGTGGGCGGCTCGCCACCCAGACCCTCCTGGACGCCGGGCACCGGCGCATCGGGTTCATCAACGGACCCGACACCTTCCCCGCCTCGGCCGGACGGCTCGAGGGCTACCGCGCAGCTCTCGAGGCCGCAGGCGTGGACTTCGACGAGCAGCTCGTGCGCCCCGGCGACTGGTGGCAGGAGTCGGCCTCCCTTGCCGCCACGGAGCTGCTTCGCCTCGACGACCCGCCGACCGCGATCTTCTGCGGCAACGACTGGATGGCCATGGGCGCCTACGACGCCCTGCGCGAGCTCGGCCTGGCAATCCCCGGGGACGTCAGCGTCATCGGCTTCGACAACCGCGTCGAGATCGCCGACCACATGCGCCCGCGCCTCAGCACGGTCGCCCTCCCCTACCGGGCCATGGGCCACGAGGCGGTCCGCATGCTCCTCGACGGTGAGCGACGCTCTGAACCGGTCCTGCTCGAGTGCCCCCTCGTGTCGCGGGATTCCGTCGGCCCACCCCCGCACGGTCGCGGAACCACGCGTCGACTGGTGCCCTGACGCGACGACCGGCATGCGCAAGGACGACAGACCCCTTGACCGGCACCAGCCGGCGCGGCTAGATTCGCCGGCGACCGAGTTAAACGTATAACGGTTAGGAGTTCGCGATGGCGCGAACCGGCGGTCGGGGCGGCCCGACGATGAAGGACGTCGCACGGGAGGCGGGCGTCAGCCAGGCTGCGGTGAGCCTGGTCCTCAACGACGCCGCCGGCTCGCGCGTCTCGGCCGAGACCCGTCAGCGGGTGCTCGACGCGGTGGACCGCCTTGGCTACCGGGTGAACTCGGCCGCCAAGTCGCTCCGAGAAGGCCAGTCGCGCCTCATCGGCTTCGTCGGTGACACCGTCGCGAGCGAGCCGTTCGCCGGTGACCTGGTCGAGGGTGCGCAGGACCAGGCATGGGTCGACGGGCACCTCATGCTCATCATCAACACCGGCGGTGACCCCCTCATCGAGGAGCGCGCCATCGACTCGCTCCTGTCACGCCAGGTCGACGGCATCGTCTACGCGTCGATGTACAACCGCCGCCTCAAGATCCCGCCGCTGCTGCGCGAGGTGCCGACCGTCGTCGTCAACGGCACGGCGGACGACGGCTCGCTCCCCGCGGTCGCGCCCGACGAGTACACCGGCGGACTCGAGGCCACCCGACACCTCGTCGAGCACGGTCACGAGCGCGTGGCCTTCATCAACATCGCTCCGGCCGAGTCGATGCTGCCGGCGGTCGTCGAGCGCGAACGTGGCTACGTGGACGCCCTCACCGAGGCGGGCCTGCGCGTCGACCGGACCCTCGTCAAGTACGGCGACGGTGACGCCGTGGCCGGTCACCGGCTCGCCACCCAGCTGCTCCGGCGCAAGCGCCGGCCCAGCGCGATCTTCTGCGGTAACGACCGCACCGCCTGGGGTGCCTACCTGGCCGCCGGCGAGCTCGGCCTCAAGGTCGGCACGGACGTCTCGGTGGTCGGCTTCGACAACATGCCGGTCATCGCGCCACACCTGCGCCCAGGCCTCACCTCGATGGAGCTGCCGTTCGCCGAGATGGGGCGGCGCGGCGTCGCTCGCCTGCTCTCGGGTGACACCGACCCCACCGTCGAGCTGCTGCACTGCCCGCTCGTGTCCCGCGGGTCGGTCGGCCGCCCGGTGCCCGCGTCATGACCGCCCTCACGCTCCGGCGACCGAAGCAGGAGGCACCGGGCGCGGGGCCGCAGGCCCCTGCACCCACGACCGGCCCGTCGCTCGCGACGCGGATGGCGGCCCGGTGGCAGCTGTACGCGCTCCTCGCCCCTGCGCTCGTCTACCTCGCGCTCTTCAAGTTCTGGCCGATGTACGGCGTCCAGATCGCGTTCCGCAACTTCAACCCGTTCGACGGGTTCGCGGGCAGTCCGTGGGCCGGCCTCCAGCACTTCCACCGGTTCTTCACCTCACCGCAGTTCGCGACCCTGCTCGAGAACACGCTGGGTCTCGCGGTGACCAACCTCGTCGTCGCCTTCCCGGTGCCGATCATCCTCGCCCTCATGCTCAACCAGCTGCCGGACGGGCGGCTGCGTTCGGTCGTCCAGGCGGTCCTCTACTCGCCGACCTTCATCTCGACCGTCGTCGTGGTCGGCATGCTCTATCTGCTGCTGTCGCCACGAACCGGCTTGGTGAACAACGCGATCGAGCTCCTCGGCGGACAGCGCATCCTCTTCATGGGATCGCCCGAGTGGTTCCGGCCGATCTTCGTCGGCACGACCGTCTGGCAGGAGTCCGGCTTCCAGATGGTGATCTACCTCGCCGCGCTCGCGAGCGTCGACCCGGCCCTGCACGACGCCGCCCGGGTCGACGGCGCCAACACGTGGCAACGCCTGCGTCACGTCGACCTGCCCGGCATCGCGCCGACCATCGCCGTGATGTTCCTCCTGGCGGTCGGCAACCTCATGAACGTCAGCTACGAGAAGGCCCTCCTCATGAAGACGCCCCTCAACCTCGAGACCTCCCAGATCATCCAGACCTACATCTACCAGGCCGGCCTCCAGCAGGCGCAGTTCAGCTACAGCGCCGCCATCGGATTGTTCAACTCGCTGCTCAACCTCGCCCTCCTGCTCACCTTCGCGCGGGTCGTCTCCCGCCTCCAGCGGGGAGCCGGGCAGTGAGCGCCCGCACCGCCCCCTCCCTGTCGCGTCCACGGGCCGTGGGCCCGAGGCATCCCCGCACCCGTCGGCGGTCGGCGGGTGAGCGCACCTACACCGTCGTGGCCGGCCTCGTCCTCGGCGGAGCGGTGGTCGCGATCCTGTACCCGCTGTGGTTCATCCTCGTCGCCTCGTTGAGCGACCCCGACGCGGTCAACGCCGGTGCGGTCTGGCTGCTGCCGCAGGGGTTCACGACGGACGGCTACACGCGTCTGCTGTCCGACGCCACGGTGTGGCGCGGCATCGGCAACTCGGTGCTCTACACGACGCTCGCCACGGTCGTCAGCTGCTCGCTCGTGCTGACCAGCGGGTACGTCCTCGCCCGGCGGGACCTGCCCTGGCGACGGCTGCTCACGGTTCTCTTCATGACGACGATGTTCTTCGACGGCGGCATGATCCCGCGCTACCTCGTGGTCAAGGACCTGGGCCTGCTCGACTCGGTGTGGGCGATGGTGCTGCCGAACGCACTGGCCGTGTGGAACGTCATGATCGCTCGCACGTACTTCCGGTCGGCCCTGCCCGAGGAGCTGCGGGAGGCCTCGCAGCTCGACGGGGCATCGGAGTTCCGGCACTTCTTCTCCATCGTCCTGCCGCTGTCGAAGCCGCTCGTGGGCGTCATGGTCCTCATCCACCTCGTGTGGAACTGGAACGCGTTCTTCGACGCCTTGATCTTCCTCGGTGACGACACGAGGTACCCGCTGCAGCTGGTGCTGCGCAACATCCTCATCCGCTCCGAGGTCGCGGCCCAGGGCAACCTGACCTCCGACCTGGCCTCCTACGCCGAGGCGCAGCGGGTCGGCGAGCTCGTCAAGTACGCCATGGTCGTCGTCTCCACCCTTCCCCTGCTCGTCGTGTCCCCGTTCGCCCAGCGCTACCTCAACCGCGGTGGCGTCTCCGGCGCGCTCAAGGCCTGAGCGGTCATACGTATAACGCACTGCCGCTCGACCTTCCTCCGGACCTCGGAAAGACCGCTCCACCCGCACCGCCGCACCACCCCAGCACAACCACCGAACGCACCGACGGCGCTGCCGTTCGGTCCCGCGCCAAGGAGTACCCATGAAGAAGACCCTCGCCGTGGTCGCCGCCCTGAGCCTCTCGCTCGCGGCCGGCTGCTCGGCATCCTCGGACGCCGCAGACGGTCAGGCCGGCACCGGCTTCAGGACCACCGGCCTGCCGATCGTCACCCAGCCGATCACGCTCACCTTCACCGGCAGCAAGGCCCCGCTCGCCGACCTGCCCGCCATGAGCCTCGTCAAGCAGTGGCAGAAGGACACGAACGTCGCGATCAGGTGGCAGAACCTGCCCCTCGACGCGTACAAGGAGAAGAAGAACCTCATCCTCGCCAGCGGCGACCTGCCCGATGCGTTCTACAACTCGGAGCTGAGCGACTCCGACATCATGACCTACGGCTCGAACGGCACCCTCATCCCACTGGAAGGCCTGATCGACAAGTACGCCCCCAACCTCAAGAAGGTCTTCGAGCGGCGACCGGCCCTCAAGGCGGCCGTCACGGCAGCCGACGGCCACATCTATGCGCTGCCCAGCGCGGAAGAGCTCGACCTGGGATCCGTCCCGTTCTTCTGGTCGATCAACACGACCTGGCTCAAGAAGCTCGGCCTGTCGATGCCGCAGACCATCGAGCAGTACCACGACGTGCTGACCGCCTTCCACACCAAGGACCCGAACGGCAACGGCAAGGCCGACGAGATCCCGCTCAGCTTCATGAACAACTGGTGGTGCGCAGACGTCGGCGACCTCTTCGCCGCGTTGTCCGGCATGCCGGACAACGTCGACCACCGGATCGTGCGCGACGACAAGGTCATCTACACGGCGATCCAGCCCGAGTACCGCGACGCGATCGCGAAGCTGCACCAGTGGTACTCCGAGGGGCTCATCGACCCCGAGTCCTTCACCCAGAACGACAAGCAGTACCTGGCCAAGGGCAAGACGAACCCCGAGGTCCTCGGCTCGTACGTGTGGTGGGAGACCGAGGAGGTGGTCGGGCCCGACCGGACCAAGGACTACGCCCTCATGGGCCCGCTCCAGGGACCGGCCGGCAAGCTGGTCGGACGCTCCAACAACGTCGACTACAGCCGCAACGCGTTCGCGATCACCCGGGCCGACAAGTACCCCGAGGCGACGATGCGCTGGGTCGACCGCCTCTACGACCCGGTCATGTCGGCCCAGGTCGCGTGGGGTCCGATCGGCGAGGGCCTGCAGAAGGACTCATCCGGCGTGCTCGTCGCCACCCCGCTCAAGGCGGGCGAGGACGCCGGCGAGCGCCGCCAGAAGATCGCCCCGAACGGCCCCCACGTGGTCCTCAAGGAGGACTTCCAGTCGGTCGTCGCTCCTGAGCCGCGGGCGGCCCAGCGCGCCAAGGACCTTCAGCAGATCTACCTGCCCTATGCAGAGAAGCAGTCCTACCCTCTCGTCTTCTTCACCCAGGACGAGCTCGCCCGCATCGGCCAGATCGGGACGGACGTCAAGGCCATCGTCGACGAGAAGCGGGCCGCCTGGATCGTCCGCGGCGGGATCGAGCAGGACTGGGACGGCTACGTCGCGTCGCTCAAGCAGGCCGGCATCGACGAGCTCGTCTCGATCTACCAGGCCGCCTACGACCGCAACAAGAAGAACAGCCGGTGACGAGCGTGCAGGCGCCGGCGGGTCTCCGCCGGCGCCACCTCGTCGGGGGCGGGCGCACGTCCCGCCTGGCCGACCTCCTCGCGGACGATGCTGCGGTCTGCGCGTCGGTCGTCGTCCTCACGCTGGACTACGCGGCCGTCTCCCTCGGCTCGGTCACCGGCGGCGTCTCGGGTCTGGTGAGCTGGTCCGAGGACGGTGGCGGCAAGGACGGGGGTGGGCGTGTCGTCCTGGGGCTCGACCGCTCGGGCCGCCCCTGCGTCGAGGTGCGCACGAGGGCAGTGCCGGGACGGGTGGACACCGTGACCGCCGCAGAGCCCGTGCGGCTGGGCGACTGGCACCGCTTCGGTCTCGTCGTCGGGGACGACGAGGTCGGCCTGCACGTCGACGGGCTGCTGGTGGGGTCGGTGCGGCTCCCCGGCGCCTCGCTCCCGGCGCCCGGGGACGTCCTGGTCGGGGGTCGTCACGACACCGCCCTCTGCGACACAACCTCCGGCGGGACCCTCCTCGCGGGGGAGAGCGTGACCGGCGTGGTCGGGGCGGTGGGGCTGGCGGGCCATCGCGACCGCGCCAGCGCGTCGGCAGCCCTGCACGACGACGGTCCTGCCGACCATGCGCCGGTCGACGTCGTGGCAGAGGCTCGCCCGCTGGCGTCGGACGGACCCCTACCGGCCCACCTTCCACTTCCTGCCGCCGGCGCACTGGATGAACGAGCCGCACGCGCCGATCCAGGTCGGGCGTCTGCACCACCTCTTCTTCCAGTCCAACCGCACCGGCGCGCACTGGGGCGGCATCGAGTGGGGACACGCGGTCAGCACCGACCTCGTGCACTGGCGACACCTGCCGCCGGCCCTCTCGCCGGTGGACACCCCGGTGGCGCCCGACGGCGTCTGGAGCGGTGGCAGCGTCCTCGACGACTCGGGCCGACCGATGCTCTTCTTCACCGCAGGTGACGTCCGCTGCAGCCCGGACCAGTCGGTCGCCGTGGCGCGCCCGCGGGGCCTGGGCGCAGCCACCTCGTGGGTGGCTGACGCCGAGCCCGTGCTGCGCATGCCGACGAGCAAGGCCCTCGTGCCCGGCCAGTTCCGCGACCCCTTCGTCTGGCGTGAGGGAGACCTCTGGTTCATGCTCGTCGGTGCCGGGGTCGTCGGCCGGGGTGGCACGGCGCTGCTGTTCGAGTCGCGCGACGGCGAGACGTGGCGCGAGGTGGGACCGCTGCTCGTCGGTGACGAGGCGCGTCATCCGGAGGTCGGGCAGATGTGGGAGCTGCCCGTGCTGCTCCCCGTCTCCTCCCCCTCCGGGCGGACGGCCCACGTGCTCCTCGTGTGCCCGTGGTGGGAGACGGTGCCCGAAGGGCGCGTCGTCGAGGTCGTCCACTGGCTCGGTGACTGGCATGCCGGCACCCGCTCTTTCCGGCCGTGGCACCCCGACCCTCGGCGCCTCGACGTCGGCCGCCACTTCACCGGCCCGAGCGGCAACGTCCTGTCCGACGGGCGCACCTTCCTGTGGTCGATCACCCAGGACGGCCGCACGGCCGCCGAGCAGGCGGAGGTCGGCTGGGCCCACAACGCCGGGCTGCCCCTCGAGCTCTCGCTCGGCGCCGACGACACGCTGCGCGTCGCCCCTCTGCGTGAGCTGGCGACGCTGCGCGAGGACGCGATCCTCGACGTCGACGGTGGCAGTGCGGTTTCGGAGGAACCGGCCGGAAGAGATCCGGCCGGCGAGACGGTCACGGCGCCCGGCGCCGTCGCGGAGCTGTCGGTGGCCCCGCTCGAGCTCGACGTCCGGTGCGCCGCGGTGGCCGGCACGTTACGGGTCGACATCGTGCACGGCCACGACGAGCTGCATGCATCGGTCGGGTTCGACTGCGGTACAGGCCTCTTCCAGGTGCAGCGGCCCGACGCCCGGGCATACGACACGTGGAGCCCGACCGAGTGCGACGGTGCCGTGGCGCCCCGCGCGGACGAGCGCCTGCGGCTGCGGGTCTTCCTCGACGGGTCGATGCTCGAGGCGTACCTCGGCGACCGGGCCGCCCTCACAACCCGGGTGCGACCGCCGGCTGGCGCTCGACTGCGGGTCGTGCTCCCACCGGAGGCTGCGGACTGGAGCGTCCGGGCCTGGCGCCTCGGTCGTGCCGACCTCACGCCACCGGCCGAACCGGTGGACTGACCACCTTCTCCCTGCCCTTGCCCACCGCCCACTGACGGGACTGCTCACGTGCTGCTGCTCGACGACCACTGGACCTGGGACTTCTGGACCGCCGTTGACGGCCCGGACACCCACCTCTACTTCCTCAAGGCGCCGCGGGCGCTCGGCGACCCCGACCTGCGGCACCGCAACGCCACGATCGGCCACGCGGTCTCCCGCGACCTGCGCGAGTGGACCGTCCTCGAGGACGCGCTCGCTCCGGGCGCACCCGGGGCGTGGGACGACCTCGCCACGTGGACCGGCAGCGTCGTGCCCGACGGTGACCGCTGGTGGATGTTCTACACCGGCATCGGTACCGACAGCGACGGCCTGCGGCAGCGGATCGGCCGCGCCCACAGCACCGACCTCGCGTCCTGGACCAAGGATCCCGGCTTCGTCCTCGACGCCCCGGACATGTTCGAGCAGCTGGACCCGTCGGTCTGGCCGGATCTCTGCTGGCGCGACCCGTGCGTCTTCGCCGACCCCGAGCACGGCGGTTGGGCGATGCTCGTGACGGCACGCGTGCCGACGGGCCCGGCCGATGCCCGGGGTGTCGTGGCGCTGCTGCGCTCGAACGACCTCCGCACCTGGACGCCGATCGGGCCCGTCACACCGCTCGGCGACTGGGGCCATCTGGAGGTTCCGCAGGTGGTCGAGGTCGGCGGCCGGCAGCGCCTCGTCTGCTGTGCCTATGCGGACTGCACGAGCGCGGAGCGACAGGCACGGGTCGGTGCCGTGACCGGCACGCACTACTTCGTGGGCGACAGCCCCACCGGCCCGTTCGCCCCCGAGTCGGACGACCTCTTCGCCGCCGACGAGGCGGGCTCGCTCTACGCGGGAAAGATCGTCACCGACCCGATGACCGGTGGCCCTGCGCTGCTGGCCTTCCTCCAGTTCGACGGCGACGGCCGGTTCGTCGGTGGTCTCAGCGACCCTGTCCCGATCGACGTCCTGCCGGACGGATCCTTGAGGCTCCGACAGTCGCCGGAGAGCGTGGTGCAGGCGGCCTGCACCCTGTTGCGCTAGCGAGGGCCGGCCACCCGGCGCACCGAAGCAGCCGGAGAGGGCATCGGGCGTTGCACGCGTCGCTTGCGCTGGTGCTGCTCGTGGCGAAGGCTGTGCACGGGGGCTGGTCGACGTGGAGAGAGCGCATGCGGATCCTGTTCAGCGCGTGGCCCGGGTACGGGCACCTGTTGCCGATGGTGCCGCTCGTCGGTGCGGCGCAGCGGGCCGGTCACGACGTGGTCGTGGCGACCGGGCCCGACCTCGTGCCATACGCGTCGAGCCTCGGCGTGGCGACCGTGACCGCGGGTCCCACTGCGGCCGAGTCCTACTCCCGCCTGCCGAGCGACGTGCTGATCAGCCGACTGCCGGCCTCGGAGCAGACCGCCTTCGCAGGAGAGCACCTCTTCGGGGCGGCCGGCGTGGTGCGGGCACGTGACCTGGCGGCGTTCTTCGCGACCTGGATGCCGGACCTCGTCGTGCACGACCCGCTCGAGCTGGGCGCTGCGGCGGTGGCCGCCGACACCGGGACGGCTCAGGTCACCCACGGCTACGGACCCATGCTCGCCGTGAACGAGGACATGATCCGCGTCATCGGCTCGACGCTGGGCAGGGCCATGGGCGTCGATCCGGGGGAACGGGTGTTCGCGGCGCCCTACCTGGACATCTGTCCCCCCGGCATGCGGACACGAGGTCAGGTGGCCTGGAACGACGTTCGTTCGCTGCGCCCCTGGGCCGGGCCGCCTGGGGACGGCTCGGTCGCCGGGGCGATCGCCGCCCTGCCGTACCCGGACACGGTCTACCTCACCCTCGGCACGGTCATGAACCAAGCCCTCGACGTGTTCCGAGCCGTGCTGGACGCGGCCGAGGACGTCGCGGTCAACGTCGTGACGACGACGGGACCCGGCCTCGACCCGGAGGCGATCGGCCCGCTCCCGAGGTCTGCCCTCGTGTACCCGTTCCTGCCGCAGGCGGATGTGCTGCCCTCCTGCTCGGCCGTCGTCTCCCACGCCGGCGCCGGCACGATGCTCGGAGCGCTCTGCTTCGGGCTGCCCCAGCTGTGCCTGCCCCAGAGCACCGACCAACCGCTCAACGCGGCCAGCCTGGTCGCCACCGGCGCCGGGCTCTCCCTGTCGCCGGACGAGACACACAGCGCGACGGTCGCCGCCGCGCTGCGCACGCTGCTGCACGACGCGTCGTACCGGGAGGCAGCGGCGCGGCTGCGCACCGCGATCGAGGCCCTCCCCCACCCCGACGCCGTGGTCGACGAGCTCACGGCCTGGGCCCGTTCGTCAGCGTGGTAGGGGCGGCGACCGGGGTGCATATGGTGCCCGGGCCCGCTCTCAGCGGACGAGCGGATAGACCGTCGTGTCGTCGCCGACCACGTGCAAGGACTCACCTCGCGGTTCGGAGACCAGACCCAGCACCCCACTGGGGCAGGCGATCTCGATCGTCTGGGCGTCCAGGAGCACACGGACGTCCCCGCCCGCGAACGGCATGTCCCAGCGCCGTCCGCCCGCCCGAGCGACGAGCATCCCGTCACCGACCTGGAGGCCGACGACCTCCTCACCCGCGCTGGTCACGACCAGGCTCGCGCCCTCCCGAGGTGACCACGTGACGTCGGCCGCGAGCCCGGGGACGAACCCACCCGGCACGGCAGCGGCCCGGTACCGTTCCACGTCCGGGTGGGGCGTCGCGGTGAGCCGGTCGCCCTCGACCCCGAGGACGTACGGGACGCTGTGGGCGCTCGCCCAGCCGGCTTCGGCATCCTCGACCCCGCGCATCCAGAACAGGAGGCAGGGCCGGCCGTCGGCGTCACGGAAGAAGGACGGCGCGTAGTAGCTGGGTCCGTACGTGAGACGGCCCCACGTCTTGGCGTCGAACTGCCCCGCCCCGTAGCTGCCCAGCGCATAGCCGGCGTAGTGCAGCACGTCGGCGTCCCACACCGAGGACACCATGGCATGGACACCGTCGACCTCGATGACCTGCGGGCACTCCCACAGGGCACCGAGCCAGACCGGGTCCCGCTCGTCCGTCGACCGCTCCAGGGCAACACCCTCGTAGGTCCAGGTCTCCAGGTCGTCGGAGCGGTAGCTGAGGGCCATGGCCGTCCCGTCGGCCGTTCCTGCGCCGACGAACATGCGCCACGCGTCGGGGTCACGCACGATGAACGGGTCTCGGTAGGCGATGAGCTCGAGGTCCGTGGGGGCGTCGACGACGATGCCTCCCTTCTGCCACGAGACCCAGTCCGGACCGGTGGGCGTGGCGACCCGGATGCGGCCGATCCCGAAGTCCGGCACCGTCGTCGCCGTGTAGAAGATGCGTGCCGTCCCGTCGGGCCCGGTGACGAGCGAGCCCGTCCAGATACCGTCGTCGCCGTCGCCGGGCGCGATGGCGACCGGTAGGGGCTTGAGGGACAAGAGGTCCGGCCCCACCGCATGGCCCCAGTGACAGGTCGGCGCCCACACGGTGCTCCCGGGGACGTACTGGTAGAAGGAGTGGTAGAGGCCGTCACGGACCGTGATGCCGTGGGGGTCGTTGATCCAACCCTGTTCGGCGGTGAAGTGGAAGCGGGGCCTCATCGCTGCTCTCCTGCGTCGTAGCGGGCACGGACGGCCCGGGCGATGGCCACGTTGCTCTTCTCCCACTCGTCCACCTGGCTGCGTCGCGCCTCGCGGAGTGCATCCCGTCTGGCGACGAAGTCGGCCATGCGCCGCGCAGCCGTCTCCCTGGCCCGACGCTGTTCGTCGGTCAGCTCCGGCAGCGGAGTCTCGATGACGCGATCCATGGGCCGCAGCGGCAGACGCTGCTCCACCGGCGGGAGGTCGAGCGCCGGCGACGGAAGCGTCTGGTACCAGTAGGCCGTCGAGGACCAGTCGTCCGACAGGTGGTTGCCGTGGCCGTGCTCGAAGGTGACCCGGATGCGCCTGTCGAACCGGATGGGGTCGACCATGTGGAAGCGGTAGCTGTGGTGGAAGCCCGGCACGTCCTCTTCGTGGACGATGGTCCCGTTGAACTGGAAGGCGTTCCGCTGCATGCCCCAGGCGTGACCGAAGTAGTCCTCCATCCCGGTGCCGTGCAGGCTCGGCGGCCACGAGTCGTCGTCGATGAAGATCATGTCGTCACCCTCACCCCACCACGATCCCTGGAAGTGACGGACGGCGAGGGTGCAGCCGACGTAGTGGCCGCGGCCCTCCGTCTCCAGCGCGACGTAGTTGTCCTTGCCGTCGAGGTTGGCCACGGTCGTCTCGATGCTGTTGGCCTGCAGGTCGGGCGCCCAGCCCCGGTTGGGCAGCGCCCTGCGCCAGTGCGCGTGGAAGTACAGGGTGTCGTCGGGCAGTGGCTCGGGGACGAGCTCGTAGTCGATGTAGAAGTACTGGAGGTAGGGGATGTCGTTCTGGTTCTCCACGACGATCCTCGCGCGCGTGCCGAACGGCATCCGGAAGTAGCTGTTGAAGGCAGCCGAGCCACCGAACGTGTGCAGCTCCGCCTCCTTGGCCGAGACCGACAGCGGTAGCGAGTCGTACGTCCCGGACAGCGAGTTCATGAGGCCGAAGAAGTCCCCGAGCGGTGCGACCACGCTGGGGGTCTCCTGGTCGTCCCAGTACATCTTGAGGACGACCTTGCGGTAGTAGTCCGGGTCCACGACCTCCCAGCTGACGCCGAGGGCGTTGTGGATCTCCAGCATCGGCACGCCGACGACGGCGGGGTCGATCTGTCCCGGACCGGGCTGGATGCGGCACGACTGGGTCATCCAGATGTGCGTGATGTAGCCGGGGCCCTCGAGGTCGGCCAGAGTCCTGGACTCTCCGGGCATGACGATCCAGTTGTCCTGGTTGCGCCCCGTCTGGTCGAAGCTCGACGCGCGAGCGGTCCGGGCTCGACGGGCCCGGGTGAGGTCGCCGAGCAGGCCGCCCGGTGGCTGGTGCTGGGTCACGGTGGTCCTTCCCTGAGCCGTCGGCCGCCGTGGGAAACGGCGCTCGATAGGCATCGAAACGTTTGCGTAGCCGTATGCTACGTCCCGCTCGATTCGGAGCGCAAGGATGCCCGAGAAAGCGCAGGTGAGACGCCCAGATACCCCGATCCGGCCGTAGGCCCTACACTTGCGCAAACGATGCACTGGAGAGGGAAGTCATGGCGACGATGGTGGAGGTGGCGCGACGCGCCAACGTGTCCGTGTCGACGGTGTCCCACGTCCTCAACGGGACACGGCACGTCGAGGGGGAGACGCGGCAGCGCGTGCTCGCCGCGATCGAGGCGACCGGCTACCGCCAGGACGCCCTGGCCCGGGCGTTGCGACGGGCCAAGACCGACAGCATCGGGCTGGTCGTCTCCGACGCCGGCGAGCCGGCCTTCGCCGCGATGGCCCATGGCGTCGAGCACGCAGCGGTCGAGCACGGGCTGACCCTCGTCCTCGCGAACTCCGCCGAGGACGCGGACCGGGAGCGGAAGGCCGTGCAGACGCTGCTCGACCGGCGCGTCGACGGCCTCATCCTGGCCCGGGCCGCCGAGTCGGACCCGGGCCTGATCGAGTCCCTCGAGACCGAGAAGCCACCGACGATCCTGCTCGACCGGATCTTCCCCATGCTCCCGTTCGACCAGGTCGGCGCCGACAACCGTGCCGCGATGCGGGAGCTGAGCCTGCGGCTCATCGACCGCGGCCACACACGCATGGCGATCGTGGCCGGCGACACCCGTGTCCCGACGCTCCACGAGCGGCTCGACGGGTTCACGAGCGCCCTCTTCGAGACCCGGCAGTCCATCCAGGACCAGCACATCCTCACCGGCACCGAAGACGACGGCGTCCGAGCCGGCCTCCGGACCGCCCTGACGTCCCAGCGCCCCACGGCGGTCATCGCGAGCAGCACGCCGCTGGCCGTGCTGGCACTCCGGACGCTCGCCGAGGAGGGTCTGCGCGTCCCGGACGACATCGCGTTCGCCACGTTCGACGGCTTCGACAACTCGGACCTGTTCCGCCCCCAGGTCACCACGGTGCGCCAACCCGCCTTCGACATGGGTGTCGCCGCCGTGCAGCTGCTCGTCGAACGCCTCAGGACGCCCGAGGCCAGCCCGCGGACGGTGCGGCTGCGCCAGCACATCGAGTGGCGTGAGTCGACGGAGGCCTGGGTACCGCAGGCCTGACCACGTTCCGGACGAGCGCCACGACATGACGCTTGACACCCTCGCGGAGCCGCTCTACCGTCGGACAAACGTTTCGCGCAAACGTTTCGCCGATTCTCGGCTCCACGTGATCCGTCACCCCGGGTGCGCACCCGTGGCACCCCACCTGAGGCGGCCGAAACCGCCTCGCTCATCGAAGGAGATGAAAGTGTCCATCTCGTCCCTCAGGATCGGGCCCACCAGACGCGTGGTCATCACGGCCGTGGCCGCCGCGACCCTCTCAGCCGGTCTGGGCGCCTGCTCATCCCACTCCGGCGGTGCCGACGCGTCCGGCAGGACGACGATCACGCTGTCGATGCAGAACCCCGACGTCAAGACGGCCGACCCCGCCACCTGGGCCATCGTCCAGGCGTTCGAGAAGGCCAACCCCACGGTCACCGTGCAGGTCACCGGCGAAGCCGTGGCCGAGCACCTGCAGAAGCTGTCGATCGCCGCCCAGAGCGACACGCTGCCCGACGTGTTCTGGGTCTACAAGGCCAACGCCGAGGAGATGGTCCAGGGCGAGAAGCTGCTCGACCTCGCCCCGGTCCTCAAGGAGCTCGGCCTCTCGGACAAGTTCCCCAAGAGCACGCTGACGAACTTCACCGCCGGACAGACCGTCTACGGAGTGCCCTACCAGGGCCTGCTCACCGGGCTGTGGGTGAACAAGAAGATCCTGGCCGACAACGGCATCAAGCAGCCCGAGTCGTTCGAGGACCTGCTCGCCGCAGCGAAGACCCTCAAGGCCAAGGGCGTCACGACGATCTCCAACGGTGCGAACCAGTCGGCCTTCAGTGTCTGGAGCTTCCTGACCGACCTCAGCCGCTTCGGCTACGCCGACAAGATCGACGGCATCCTCAAGGGCACCCAGAGCTACGACAACCCGGACTTCCTCCGGCTGTACCAGCACATCGCCGAGCTGCGCGACGCCGGCGCGTTCGCGTCCAACGTGTCGACCCAGACCTACCAGCAGGCCGTCGACCAGTTCACGAGCGGCAAGGCTGCCATGCTCGACGCGGGCGTCTGGGCCTCGAGTGCGATCCAGAAGTCGCCCGTGGCCGCGAACGTCGGCTTCTGGGCCGGCCCGAAGTTCTCCGACGGGGTCGGCGACCAGAACATCATCATGAACGTCGCCTCGGCGCCGCTCGTCGTCAGCGCCAAGGTCTCCGAGGACGAGGCGAAGCTCGCAGCCGTCAAGAAGTTCATCGCCTTCTACTACAGCGACGCCGCCCAGCAGCTCCTCGTCGACAACGGGCAGCCCCCGGTGACGACGTACCAGCCCAAGGTCGACGCCAAGTCCCAGAGCGCCTTGAAGGCTGCGCTCGACGCTGCAAGCGCCCCGGGCGTCACCAGCCCGGAGTCGCAGCCGGACCTGCTCGTGCCGACCGCTGTCGCGAACGCGATGTACGACAGCATCTACGGCGTGATCCAGAACCAGCTGACCCCCAAGCAGGCGCTCGAGCTCGTCGAGACGGCGATCAAGTCCAAGTGAGCCCGGTGTGGCCCCGGCTTGCGCCCGGGGCCACACCCCACCTTCAGAAAGCCACCTCTCGTGACCTGGATCAGCTCCCGCTGGAAGATCGCCCTGATGCTCGCGCCGGCGCTCGCCTTCTTCACGGTCTTCGTCGCCTATCCCGTCGGGTACTCCCTGGTCTTCAGCCTCACCAAGTTCCAGGGCTTCGGAAAGCCCTCCTTCATCGGGCTGGGCAACTACTCCTCGCTCCTCGACGACCCGTTCTTCTGGCGCGCCCTGCAGAACACGCTGATCATCCTCGTCGTGAGCATCGTCCTGCTCGTGCCCGGCTCGTTCGGGCTGGCGCTGCTGCTGCGACGCAGCGTCCGCGCCGGCGGAGCCCTGCGGGCCCTCGTCTTCGCGCCCGCCATCATCGCGCCCATCCTCGTGGGCCTCATCTGGGTCTTCCTCCTGGACCCGAAGATCGGCCTGCTCAACCGTCTGCTCGCTCGCATCGGCGTCGGTCCCGTGCAGTGGATCGGCGGCGACACCCTGACCCCGTACGCGGTGGCCCTGGTGTTCATCTGGAGCAGCGTCGGGTTCGCGATGACCATCTTCTACGCCGGGCGGCAGGTCCTGCCCGAGGACGTCATGGAGGCGAGCGAGCTCGACGGAGCCACCGGCTGGCAGCAGCTGCGCTACGTCACGGTGCCGATGATGCGTGAGACGTTCGCCATCGTCACGATCCTGATGATCACCAACGTCTTCAAGATCTTCGAGCTCGTCTACATGCTCACAGGTGGTGGTCCGGTGCACCGGTCCGAGACGCTCGTCAGCTACATGTACTTCCTCACCTTCACCAACCAGAAGTACGGCCTGGGCATGGCGCTGGCCGTGCTGATCACGGCCCTCGGCGCCATCGTCTCGGTCGCCTACCTCGTGGCATCCCGTGAGCGGAGGTCCTCATGAGCACCACCACCAGCCCGCGCCCCACCCGCGACCTCCGGAGGACCACCGTGGCCGACCCCCAGCCGGAGGCCGGCAGCGACGGACGCAGCCGGCGCCGCACCGCGGCCCTGATCGCTGGCGCCGGTGCCTACCTCGTCACGTTCCTCATCATCCTGCCGTTGCTGTGGATCGTCCTGCTGTCGTTCCAGCCGAGCGGCAACATCCTCGGCAACCCCTTCTCCCTGTCCGGGCTGACGCTGGACAACTACCTGGCGGTCCTCAGCTCCACACCGTTGCTGCGGATGTACGGCAACACGTTGCTCATCGCGACCGTCTCCGTGACCGTCGGCGCGGCGATCTCGTTCATGGCAGCCTTCGCCCTGACTCGGATGGTCTTCCGTCACAAGCGAGTCCAGTCCAGCCTTCGTTTCTACATCCTGGCGGGGCTCGCGGTGCCCGTGTACATCCTGCTGTTCCCCGTCTACCGCCTCGACCTCACCCTGGGCGTCTTCGGCTCCTACGCCGCGCTCATCCTGCCGTACGTCGCGGTGTCGGTGCCGTTCAACACCTTGCTGCTGACCGGCTTCCTGCGTGAGTTCCCCACCGAGCTCGAGGAGGCCGCCATCATCGACGGCGCCGGCCTGTGGCGGCTGTGCTGGACGGTGGTCCTGCCCCTGATGCGGCCGGTCATCGCGACGATCCTCATCTTCAACGTCGTGTACGTCTTCAACGAGTTCCCCTTCGCCTCGATCCTCATCAACGACCCCGACATGGTCACGGTGTCGCTGGCCGTGTCACGGTTCCAGGGCCAGTACACCGTCGACTACGGCGCGATGATGGCGGCCGCGACTCTCGTCCTGCTCCCCCAGCTCGTCATCTATGCCCTCTTCCAGAAGCAGGTCATCGCCGGCATGACCGTGGGCGCCGTCAAGGGCTGACCATCCCGGGCCTGGCGTCCCCGGCGCGGTTGCCGCTCGCTCCGGGACGAGCGGCACCCCGTGCTCGCGGACAGGTGGGCGTCGGCCGGGCGCACACCGGCACCAGGGACGGCCGATGACGCCACCTCCGCCCCAACCCGGGGTCCGGACAGCGACAGGGTCCCCGATGGGCCCGAGGCGTTCCTGCCCGCTCGCCGTACCGCCGTCAGCGCGCTGTTCGGCGGTGGAGTAGCTGCCGCGGCCGCCCTCACCGGATGCTCGTCACCACCCGCGGCGGACGTCCACCACCCGACGGGCCGGTCGGAGGCCCCGCGCACGCCCGAGTCGCCGTTCGAGCGGCAGGCCCGCGGCCTCGCGCCCCGGCGCGGTGGTTCGCTGCCGGTGTCAGACGGGCAGGAGGCGGAGCGAATCGAGGGTGCGCTGTTGGTCGACCAGGGCGCGAGGGGTGGTGTCCTGGAACCACGATCGCTCGATCACCACGCGCTCGCCGTGGACCATCACGATCCACAGCTCGACGAGCTCGTGCTGGGCCGCCATGGGGCGGTACGTCATCACCCCGCCGTTGTCACACCGGTCGGCCTGCGGGTCATCGAGCCGCGCCACCAGGTGAACACCGGACCCGCCGAACCGCGCGACGGGGGCAGCGGGTTCGATGACGGTGAAGGGATACCTCGACAGGATGGCCCGGGCGAGGTCGGCCGGCGTCGGCCCGGCCTCGGCCGGGGGACGTGCCTGGGCCTGGCACGGCCCGTACGGGAGCGCATCGAGCTCCATGACGCGGATGCCGGCGTCCTCCCGCAGGTAGGACGGCGCCTGGATCACGACCCCCTGCTCGAAGAGCCACCAGGTGTCGCCGGAGAGCGTGAGCTCCACGGCCAGATGCGAGTGTGGGGCAGCCGGATAGAGGTTGCCGGGCATTCGCAACCGGTAGGTCGCTCCCGGTCGGAGGGCGTTCAGGGTCCGGAAGGCGTACGCATCGCGCTCCACGACGTGCGGCGCCTCAGCCAACCGGTAGCTCCGGTCGACGGCGTGCGACCCGGGTGTCCCCTCGACCCTCGTGGCTGCCGTCGTGACCCGGCCCGGATCCGGGCCGGGCGGGCTCGTTCCTCCGCCCGGCGGACCGACGCACGCGGCTAGCCCGGCCGCGAGTGCGGCGGTGACCGACAGGCGCCAGACATCCAGGCCGCCGCGGCCGGGAGCTCGGGCTCGTCTCGACGCGGGCCGGTCCTGCCGGCAGGACACCGCGGTTGCTCGACGAGTCCGCTCAGTCCTCCATCCGGAAGCCGAGCTTCACCGTGACCTGCCAGTGGGCGATCGCCCCGTCGGCGAGCTGACCGCGCACGTCCTGGACCTCGAACCAGTCGAGGTTGCGCAGCGTGGTGTTCGCTTTCGCCACGGCGTTCGCCACCGCCGCCTCCACGCCGTCGGGAGAGGTGCCGACCACCTCGGAGATGGCATACACGTGATTGGCCATGCTTCTCGCCTCCAGTGCACGGTGCCCGGGCTCTCCGAGCCGCCACCCCACGGTAGTCCCAGGGCGGCATGCGGATGGGCCGGCCGGGATCGCGACGCCAGCGCTGACGCCGAGACACGGGCGGGACGGAGCCGGGGCGAGGTGGCCTGACCACACCACCGAACGCTGGAACTGTTGACAGTCAACGGCGACTCTCATATGGTCGACCATCGACCAGAGCGGATGCGACCGCTCACCCTGACACCAGGAGGACCCGTGGTTTTCGCACCGCCGACGTTCGTCACGTTCGACATGAACGGCACGCTGATCAAGTTCGCCATCAACGACGCGATGCGCCAGGTCCTCGGCGACCGGCTGCCGGCCGAGGTCGCCGACGAGTACCTGCGCATCTGCAAGGCCTACCGGATCGACGAGTGCACCGGCGCCTACCAGCCCTTCCACCAGATCGTGGCCCGCTCCATGGAGCGCGCCTCGCGCTGGGTCGGCCTGCCCTTCCGCGAGGAGGACGCCCGGGCCGTCTACGACATCGTCCCGACCTGGGGCCCCTACCCCGGGGTCACCGCGGCACTGAACCGGGTCGCCGAGGCGGTGCCGCTGGTCATCATCACCAACAGCGACACCCAGCACGCCGTGCGCCTGGCCGAGAACCTGCAGGCCCCGTTCGAGCTGGTCATCAGCGCCGAGGAGATGGGCACCTACAAGCCGCGCCTGGCCGCGTTCGAGTACCTGTTCGACAAGCTCGGCGTCACCCCCGCCGAGCTCGTGCACGTCTCCGCCAGCCCGATGTACGACCTGCGCACCGCGGCCGTCATGGGCATCCGGGACAAGGTCTACGTCGACCGCGGCTTCGAGCAGGACGAGCACTGGCTCGGCTACGAGCGGATCACCGACATCGCCGACCTGCCCGTCCTCTTCGGCCTGCCCCGCCCCTGACGCGGGCACCCAACAGCTAACCGCCCGACCATCGACACCAGACCGAAGGAACAGCTCATGCATCCGTACGTCCACGTATCCGCGGCCACGATCCTGGGAGAAGCTCGAGCCCAACGGACACCGAGCCGGCTTCGACTCGGGCGACCCCAGGACCTCCATCCTCACATTCGACACGGCGGTCAAGACGGGCGTCTGGGAGTGCCAGCCCGGCGGCTGGCAGTCGACCCGGGAGGACACCGAGGTGTGCTACATCGTGAGCGGGCGCGCGATCGTCACCGAGGGGGACACCGGCGCGAGCTACGAGATCTCGGCGGGCGACGTCATCGTGCAGCCCAAGGGATGGTCCGGCCGCTGGGACGTCGTCGAGACCATTCGCAAGGTGTACTGCCACGGGTTCGACTGAGGGTGGTTCGACAGCTGGGGCCATGGCAGTCCCGGCATTGATATGGTCGACAAACGACCAGAAAGGTGGCCACATGGACCTCAAGCTCGGCGGGCTGGAACGCAGGACGACCCCGGAGGGGATCTACCGGATGCTCCGCGCCGCCATCCTGGAGGGGCGCGTGCCACCCGGCGGACAGCTGCGCGAGAGGGACATCGCCGCGGACCTCGGGGTCAGCCGGTCGCCTCTTCGAGAGGCACTGACCAAGCTCGAGGAGGAGGGCCTGGTCGTGAAGTTCCCCTTCCGTGGCGCGTTCGTGGTGGAGGTGAGCGCCCACGAGGTGGCGGAGATCGCGTCGGTCCGGTTGCTGGTCGAGCCGTATGCCGGGGAGCTGGCCCTGGACGCGCTGCGCGGTCCCGAGCGGCCCAGGTTCACCCGGACGATCGAGGACCTGCGTCGGGCGGCGGCTGACGACGACGTCCCGGCCAGCATCGACGCCCACCTCCAGTTCCACAGTCTGTTCTACGACCTGTCGGGCCACGGCGTCCTCCGCAGCCTCTGGCACGGTTGGGAGACCAAGCTGCGCCTGTACTTCTCGGTGGACCATCGCTCCTACAGCGACCTGCACGCCATCGCGGACGAGCACGAGAGGCTCGCCGAGGTCGCTCTGCAGGGCGGCACGGACGCGTTCCGGCGGGCGCTGGCGGACCACTTCCCGTCAGCGCTCGCCGGCACGCGCGAGCCAGGAAACCCACCCCCTCCGGGCATGCTCGAGCACCGGGGCGCCGGCTTCTGACCGCGCCCTGACGCGCCTTCGAGTCGCGCCTCGGCGCCGGGACGGGCCGGCCCGGACGCCGCCGAACACTCCAGGAGCGGTCGGCCCCCTCGACGTCCGTCGGCTACTCGACGAGGACCACGCACAGCGTCCGCGGGCCGTGCACCCCCTCGACGCGGTCGAGCTCGATGTCGCTGGTTGCGCTGGGGCCGCTGACCCAGGTCAGGGGCCTGCCCGCCTCGACGCTGGGGCGCAGGGCAGCGACCGCCTCGGGGACGGTGCGCACGACCTGGTCCGCGCGGACGAGGCACACGTGCAGGTCAGGCAGGAGGCTCAGGCCGCGTCGACCCTGCCCCGGGCCGTGGTCGAGCACGATCGTCCCGGTCTCGGCGACGGCGACCGCCGCCGTCGTGACCACCGCGTCGACTCCCTCGACGTCGTGCACGTCCGCGACGTCGCGCTCGCGCAGCACGTGCCCGGGCAGTTCGGTGCCGAAGCCTTCGGGGATGACGACGGAGAACGCCTTCCCGAGTGACTCCCTGAGCACCTCCGCGAGCGCCGCCGCCACCCCCGTGGCCGGGCACCTGACGACCGTCGCCCGGTAGTCCTCCACGCGCTCGACGAACAGCTCGATCAGAGTCGGAGCGGCCGCCGCAGCAGCAGACGCGCCTGGGGGACGGCTGTCCGGCGAGTCCGTCCTGGGATGGTGGGTTCCTCTGGTGGACAAAGCCGTTCGCACTCGCTCGAGGATCTCGGCCCGGGCCGCACTGGTGTCCGGGAGACCGCTCTGCCGTGTCATCGCTCCTCCTCTCGCGTCGTGTCGCTCTCGCCCAGCTCACCGTCGCGAGTGCGTGCCCACCACTGCCGGAAAGTCTCGGTCGGCGGCACCGGTGCGTCGCGGGCCTCGCTCCACGCCGAGAGCGGCCACGGCAGCCGCGTGAGGCGGACGCGTCGGCCGAGCAGCCGGCCCGCTGTCGTCGCCGCACGCTGCGCCTTCTCCAGGCGCGTCGCCGTGGCGAACGTGAAGGCGCCCGCCTTCATGGCCGCAGCCTCCGGAGTCGGCACGCCACCTCGGTGGTCGTCGACGACCTTCGTGCGCAGGTGCACGAGGAGCTCCGGGATCTCGATGCGGACGGGGCAGGCGTCGAAGCACGCGCCGCACAGCGTCGAGGCGTAGGGCAGCGACTGCTCGAGGGCACCCTGCCGGCCGCGGAGCTGGGGACCGAGGACTGCGCCGATCGGGCCGGGGTAGACCGAGCCGTACGCGTGCCCGCCGACGCGCTCGTAGACCGGGCAGACGTTGAGGCAGGCCGAGCAGCGGATGCACCTGAGCGCCTGCCGGCCCACGACGTCCGCGAGCACGTTGGTGCGGCCGTTGTCGACGAGCACGACATGCACGTCCTGGGGTCCGTCGGGTCGCCCGTCCGTGCTCGTGACGCCGGTCCACATCGAGGTGTACGGGTTCATCCGCTCACCCGTGGACGAGCGCGGCAACAGCTCGAGGAAGACCGCCAGGTCGTCCCAGGTGGGGACGAGCTTCTCGATGCCGACGACGCTGATGAGGGTGTCGGGCAGGGTCAGGCACATGCGGCCGTTGCCCTCGGACTCGACGACGACGAGCGTGCCGGTCTCTGCGACAGCGAAGTTGGCCCCTGAGACGGCGACCTTGGCGCGCAGGAACTTCTCGCGCAGATGGAGCCGCGCTGCCTCGGCCAGCCGGGCGGGCTCGTCGGTGAGGTCGTGAGGCGCGGGACGCCCGACCCGGGCCATCTCGCGGCGGAAGATCTCACGCACCTCGGCGCGGTTGCGATGGATGGCCGGGACGAGGATGTGGCTCGGCAGGTCGTCGCCGAGCTGGACGATGAGCTCGGCGAGGTCGGTCTCCCAGGCGTGGACGCCGGCCGCCTCGAGGGCCTCGTTGAGGCCGATCTCCTGCGTGGCCATCGACTTGACCTTGACCACCTCGGGGGTCTCGTCGCCCAAGGTCCGGTCCTTCGCGATGGCCACGACGATGGCGTTGGCCTCAGCGGCGTCGCGGGCCCAGTGCACCGTGGCACCCGCCTCCGTGAGCCGCGCCTCGAGCTCGAGCAGGTACGTGTCGAGGTGGGCGAGAACACGGTCCTTGGCCGCAGCGCCCTTGACCCGCAAGGCCTCCCAGTCCTCGACCTCCCCGACGACGGCGGCCCGCTTGGTCCGGATCGTCGCCGTCGCGTGACCGAGGTTGCGTCGCAGCTGCGTGTCGGCCACGGCTGCCCGCGCGGCCTCCGGGAAGGCCGGCATGCCGACGAAGGTGCGGCTCATCGGACCCCCTCCGGCGCGAACGGCGCGTCCTCGGTCGAGGCAAGCACCTCGGCCAGGTGGAGCGTGCGCACCCCCGCCCGCTGCCGGGACAACAGGCCGCCGACGTGGGCGAGGCACGAGTTGTCGCCGGCGACGAGCACCTCGGCACCGGTCTCGCGCACGTGCCGGGCCTTGTCGGAACCCATGGCGACCGACACGTCCGGGTTCTTCATGGCGAAGGTCCCGCCGAAACCGCAGCACTCCTCCGCCCTCGGCAGCTCGACCAGGTCGATCCCCCGTACGGCCCGCAACAACCGCAGCGGCCGGTCGCCGACCCGGATCATCCGCAGCGAGTGGCACGTCGGGTGATACGTCACGCGGTGGGGGAAGTACGCGCCGACGTCGACGACGCCGAGCACGTCGACGAGGAACTCCGACAGCTCGTGCACCCGCGGCGTCAGCGAAGCGACCGCCCGTTCGAGCGCCACGTCACCTGCCCGCCGCGCCAGTCCGGCGTGCTGCTCGCGCACGGACCCGGTGCACGACCCCGACGGCACAACGACCGCATCGAAACCACCGAACACCTCGACGAAGGAACGGACGAGCGGCACCGACTCAGCGGCGTACCCGGTGTTGGTGAACATCTGGCCGCAGCACGTCTGGGCCGTCGGGAACTCGACCCGGCACCCGAGGCGCTCGAGCAGCGTCACCACCGCCGCCGGCGTCGAGGGCCACATCGTGTCGTTGAAGCACGTGGCGAACAGCGCGACTCTCACAACAGCACGCTACGGCCGTCGGGCCTGCGGAGGGGCCGAGGCACGAGATTGTCGGTGCGGCCGTGAGCTGTCATCATCCCGCGGGAGGCCGGGGTGCTCTCCGGCGGTCGACCACGCTCGACAAGGTGAGCGCCGTGACCGTGTCCCGGACGCCTGGCATCCTGGCGATGTCCTCCCAGACGCCGCGTACCCGTTCGAGGGAGCCCGCCTCCACGCGCACCATGATGTCGAAGTCGCCGCTGAGGATCTCGCAGATGACGACCTCGGGGATGCGCTTGAGCGCAGCCAGGACGTCTCCACCTCGCAGGCGGTCCTGGCGGTAGACGAGTACGACCGCCGAGACGGCATCGCCCGTTCCGTCGCCGGCCCGGACGATGGTGTAGCCGGCGATGTGACCTTGCCGTTCGAGTCGCTCGATGCGCTGGCGTACGGCGTTGCGCGACAGCAGCACCTGGCTGGCGAGCTCGGCGTAGGAGACCCGGGCGTTGCGGGTCAGCTCGGCAATGATCTTCTGGTCAATGGCGTCCACGGTGACCGCCTCCTCCGGGGCCGAGTTCGCGGTCAGGCAGAGGGCCTCCGGCCGCACCGGTGTGTCGTGTGCCTGCGCCACGCTCCGGGCCCTTCACGCACGCGGTCCACGACCACTGGCCCGGCTGCTGCGACACCGTGCGAAGGCTAGGGAGTTGCGGGGGCGGCCGTCCAGACCGCCACAGCACGACAAGACAGATTGCTCCTGGCCGACGAGTCCGCCAGACGAACGAGCGAGGCCGAGCGGCCTCAGAGCGCCGAATGGTCCGACGCGGATGTGCGCCGGCGGGGGCCTCCGCGAGTTCCACCTGCGGTCAAAGCGCCGGGAGGAGCGCACCAACGTGCCCTTGCAGGTCATCGGTTACTGCTGGACAAAAAGTGGCCGAAAGGGCGTCCTCGCCGGGCAAACGGCTGCATATGCGCTGGCCTATCACATGATCGCCCGGCTTTGCACCGTCGATCTGGACGTGCCTTCAGCAGCGGCCCTAGCGTTGTCAGGTCAGACCTTCCAGCGGATGCCGTCGAGCACCGCGGACGTCTGGAAGGAGACGGGGTCGAGCCGCGGCCACCCCATCGGGGTGAGCTGACCCGGCTCACGCTACGCAACCCTCGCCCTCCGCTGCCACACACGCCTCAGCAGGAGAATCATTGATGCACACACGTTTCCGGGCTGGCCTTGCGCTCGCTGCCATCGCCGCTGCCCTGCCCCTCACCGCATGTAGCGAAGCGGCGAACGCCACGAAGCCGGCCGCGTCCGCCCCGGTGGAACACACCGACGACATCTCGAACGGGGTCCCGACCGACACCGCTGCCGCCAAGCTGGTCCCGCCGGACGTCCGCACCTCGGGCAAGCTGGTTGTGGCCATGGACCTCGAGGCTCCGCCGACCAACTTCATCGCGAGCGACAACACGACACCGATCGGGTTCAACGTCGACATCGCCCGGCTCATCGCCAAGAAGCTGGGTCTGCAGCTCGAGATCAAGAACGTCAAGTTCGACACGATCATCCCCGGGCTCGACGGCGGTCGGTACAACCTCACGGTGTCAGGGATGTCGGCCAACGAGGACCGCCTGAAGGTCCTCGACATGGTCTTCTACTTCAAGAACGGTTCGTCGATCGCCGTCGCCCATGGCAACCCGAAGAACCTCACGAACGACACGCTCTGTGGCATGAGCATCGGCGTGCAGTCGGGCTCGGTGCAGGAGCTGAAGCGCCTCCCGACCCTTTCCCAGAAGACCTGCGAGTCCAAGGGCAAGCCTGCGATCAAGCCCGTCTCGCTGCCGAGCGTGCAGGACGCGCTGACCCAGGTCGCCTCTCATCGGATCGACGGTGTCTTCTACGACACGACATCGCTGAACTGGGCCGACGCGCAGCAGCCGAACACCTTCCAGGTGCTCAAGCCCCAGGTCGCCACGGCGGACAACGCCGTCGCCCTCGCCAAGGGCTCCCCCTTGACGCCGGCCGTCCAGGCGGCGATCCAGTCGATCATCGACAGCCCCAAGTACAAAGAGGCGCTCAACCGTTGGGGATTCCCCTCCCTTGGCATCGACAAGGCCTCCATCGCGACCCCCCAGGGCTGACGCCTCGTCAGGGCAACAGCGCGGCTGGGCGGTGGCAACCTCCGTCGCCACCGCCCAGCCACCCGGAAAGGAACTGAACCATGGCGGAACTCCCTCCCGAGGACAAGCCCCGCGTTCGGCTCAAGCGCCCGGTCGACTACGTCCTCTGGGTGCTCGCAGCCGGAACGATCGCGGCTCTGGTCTACACGCTCGTCGCGAACGAGAACTACCGCTGGCCGGTCGTCCTGAAGTACTTCACGGCCGAGTCCATCATCCACGGCATCTGGATCACGTTGCTGCTGACCATGGTGAGCATGGTGCTGGGAATCGTCCTGGGACTGGTTCTCGCCCTGATGCGCTCGTCGTCCCAGCTACCGGTCTCCGGTCTGGCGCGGCTCTACATCACGTTCTTCCGCGGGACGCCGGTGCTGGTGCAGCTCGTCTTCTGGTTCAACATCGCAGCGCTGTATCCGCGTCTGTCGATCGGGGTCCCGTTCACGGACATCTCGATGCCGGTCGACGTCAACGAGCTGCTCAGCCCCCTGACGGCAGCCCTCATCGGACTGACGCTGAACCAGGCCGCCTACATGGCGGAGATCATCCGGGGCGGTTTCGCCGCGGTGGGACGTGGCCAGCTCGAGGCGGCCGAGTCTCTCGGCATGCACGGGTTCGACAAGCTCAGGACGGTGATCCTCCCGCAGACGCTGCCGTCCATCATCCCTCCCATCGGCAACCAGTTCATCGGGATGCTCAAGGAGACGTCCCTGGTGAGCGTCCTTGGGGTGGCCGACCTGCTGCAGAGCGCCCAGGCGATCTATGCCCGGACCTACGAGACGATCCCGCTGCTCATCGTCGCCAGCATCTGGTACCTGATCATGACCCTGGCCCTGAGCGTGCCGCAGTCGATGATCGAGCGCCGGTTCTCCCGACCCTCCCGCACGGTGAAGTCGAGTCGCACCGTCAGTGGGAGTGGCGGTCCGCGGACCGTCGAACTCGTCCAGAAGGAGTCGTTGCTGTGAGTGAAGGAACCATCCTCGCCCGAAAGCTGCACAAGAGCTTCGGCGACAATCCCGTCCTCCGCAGCATCGACTTCGAGGTCGCGGCGGGTGAGATCTCCTGCATCATCGGACCCAGCGGGTCGGGCAAGTCCACGCTGCTGCGCTGTCTCAACGGCCTGGAGACCGTCGACCGAGGCGTCCTGAAGGTGAACGGCGAGGACCTCGGCTACGTCGAGCACCCCCACGCCTTCCACGCCGTGGGGCCCCGCCGGCTGGCGAAGCAACGCACCCGGGTCGGCATGGTCTTCCAGCAGTTCAACCTGTTCCCCAACATGACGGCGCTCGACAACGTCATGTCCGGACCGGTGGTCGTCAAGAAGGTCTCACGCGACGTCGCCCGGGAGCAGGCGCGCACCTTGTTGGCGAGGGTCGGCCTGAGCCAGTGCGAGAAGCAGTACCCGGCGCAGATGTCGGGTGGACAGCAGCAGCGTGTCGCGATCGCCAGGGCCCTGGCCATGCAGCCCAGCATCCTGCTCTTCGACGAGCCGACGAGCGCCCTGGACCCGGAGAAGGTCGGCGAGGTGCTCGACGTCATGAGGGACGTCGCCAGTGCGGGGATGACCATGGTCGTCGTGACTCACGAGATGGGCTTCGCCCGGGAGGTGGCCCAGAACCTGGTCTTCATGGACGGCGGCGTCATCGTCGAGCGTGGCGATGCCAGAGAGGTTCTCAGCAATCCGCAGGAACGCCGCACCCAGGAGTTTCTCGAATGCGTCATCTGACACGTCGAGGACGGGACGCCGGGCCCATCAGTTCCCGCGGTCGTGGCCGGGCAGCCACCATCCCGCGCCCACCGTCCAGCATCATTCACGATTCGGAGAGACGATCGTCATGAAGTTCACGACATACCCCATGAACGGGCCGGATGCGGTGGCAGCACTCCCACCGGCACACGACAACCCGTGGTCGCGGAGCCTGTGGCTCGAAGGCGTCGTCGGGGACCTGATGCCGAGGGAGCAGCTCTCCGGTGACCACACGTGCGACGTCGCGATCGTCGGCGCCGGCTTCGGCGGGCTGTGGACGGCCTACTACCTCAAGGCGGCCGACCCGTCCCTGCGGGTCACGGTCGTCGAGGCCGAGATCGCGGGGTTCGGCGCTGCCGGTCGCAACGGCGGCTTCGTGTCCGCCGGGATCGCCGGCAGCGGCGCACGCTACGCCCGCACCGGCGGCTGGGACAGCGTCCTGCGGGCCGAGCGCGAGGTCCAGCACGGGGTTGACGAGATCGGCCGCGTCGTGGCGGCCGAAGGCATCGACTGCGGCTACACGAAGTCGGGTGCGCTCACGCTGGCGACCACGGAGCCGCAAGTACAGCGTCTCCACCAAAGGGTCGATGCCAAGCACCGTTTCGGGCTGGGTCCCGAGGACATCAGGCTGCTCACGGCCGAGGAGTGCGCCGACCTCGTCCGGGGCGCTGAGGGCGTTCTCGCGGGAACCTTCACGCCGCACTGCGCTCGAGTCGACCCCGCCCGGCTCGCCCGCGGACTGGCCGATGCCTGCGAGCGCCTCGGGGTGACGATCTACGAGCAGAGTGCAGCGGAACGCTTGGGCCCCAAGGTGGTCCAGTGCCGGAACGGTCGAGTGCGGGCCGATGTCGTGGTTCGGGCCACGGAGTCCTACACGATCCGCGAGCGCGGACAGCGACGCGGCTTCCTGCCCCTCTACTCCCTGATGATCGCCACCGAACCGCTCCCGCAGGAGACGTGGGACGAGCTCGGCTGGCGGGACGGCATGGGTATCGGCGACGTGAGGCACCTCTACTACTACGCCCAGCGCACGGTCGACGGCCGGATCGCCCTGGGCGGCCGAGGGGCGCCGTACCGACTGACCAACCCCATCTCCCCCGAGAACGAGCGCGACGCCGGGGTCTTCCAGAGGCTCACCGAGACCCTGCGCGAGGCGTTCCCGGCGGCGGCGCAGGCTCGCATCACCCACCACTGGGGCGGGCCCCTGGCGGTCCCGCGCGACTGGTGCATGCGGACGACGTTCGACCGCACCACGGGAATGGGATTCGTCGGTGCGTTCGGCGGTCACGGCGTCACGGCCGCCAACATCTCCGGCCGGACGATGCGCGACCTGATCCTGGGCCACAACACCGACCTGACCTCGCTGCCGTGGGTCGGGCACCACACCCGCAACTGGGAACCCGAGCCGCTGCGGTTCGTCGCCTCGAGGGCCATCACCAGGACGCTCGCGTCGTCCGACGCCTACGAGGAGCGGACCGGCAAGCCGGCGAAGCGGGCATGGCTGGTCAAGCCGTTCCTGCCACCGAGCTGACTGACGCCCAGCCGACCTTCCCAAGACACACCAAAGGAGAACCTCAATGCTGCCGTACCTGCACGTACCCGCCGCCACGATCCTCGGCGACCTCGAGCCCAACGGTCACCGCCCCGGCTACGACTCCGGTGACCCCCAGACGTTCAAGCTGTCGTTCGACACCGATCCCGTCGCCAAGACCGGCGTCTGGGAGTGCCAGCCCGGAGGCTGGGAGGTGACGCCTCGCGTGGACACCGAGGTGTGCTACATCCTCAGCGGCCGCGCGACCATCACCGACCACGCGACCGGCAACCGCTTCGAGATCACCGGCGGCGACGTGATCGTGCAGCCCAAGCACTGGACGGGCCGCTGGGACGTGACCGAGACCATTCGGAAGTTCGCCTGCCACGGCTTCGACTGAGTGGCGTCCCACCCGGCACGGGCGACACCGAGACGTCGCCTCCCCGGGTGGAGGCATGGCGGTCCGCGTAACCCAGGAAGCGGTGAGCGCATCAGCGCTCACCGCTTCTCCATGGGTCGATGGTCTGCGACCCGCAGGACGGGAATCAGTCGAAAGGCCTAGAAGGCCGTGTACCCGCCGTCGACGGGGAGCACGGCCCCGGTGATGTAGGACGACTCCGACGACGCGAGGAACAGGATGGCGTCGGCCACCTCCTCAGGGGTGGCGAGGCGCTGGAGCGGCATCTGGGACGCGCGCTCGCGGCGGTACGCCTCGGGGTCGGGCCGGCGCTGGATCGCTGCTTCGATGACCGGCGTGGAGGTCAGGCCGGGGGCGACGACGTTGACCCGGATGTTGCGCGGGGCCCACTCGATCGCCGCCCCCTTGGCGAGCATGATCAGGCCGCCCTTGGCGGCGGAGTACAGCACCTGGTCCGGCATGCCGACCACCCCGAGCCGCGAGCTGACACACACGATCGAGCCCCCGGCGGCGGGCATCAGCGGCGCGAAGTGCTTCATGACGAGGAACGCGCTGAGCAGGTTGCTGTGGAGCACGTTCTTCGCGTCGGCGTACGCCATCTCCATCAGCGGGCTGCTGGCCTGCAGGCCGTGGTTGAGGACCACCACGTCGACCGAACCGAAGGACTCCCCGGCCCGCGCCGCGAGACCGGCGACGAACGCCTCGTCGTTGAGGTCCCCCGGGACGTACACGTCATCGGGCTGGGCGCTGGCCAGCTGCTCGCGGCGGCCCGTCAGCAGCAGCCGCGCACCCTCGCGACGGAAGCGGGAGCTCACCGCCTCGCCGATCCCGCTGCTGGCACCGGTGACCAGCGCAGTCACCTTGTCGAGTCTCATCTCGGCTTCTCCTGGAGGTTCTGGGGTTGGGAGGGGTTGAGTTCTCACGGTTTGGGGGTGAGTTCTTCGGGGTTGGACAGGCTGCGTGGACCTCAGCTGAGAAGCCCTCGGGCGGCCACCGGCCACCGCTCCAGCATCGTCCCGTCGGTGTTGGTCACGAGGAGCTCCTCGAAGCTGGCCACTTCCGGGCAGACGTGGTTGGGCACCACGGGCACCACCTGGCCGACGCTCGGACGCGGCTCGCCACCGGGCACCGCGACGAACCCGTGGTACTCGTTGCACGTTCTCTCCTTGAGACAGCGGGAACGGCTGGGCTGGAATCCACGCACCCGGTCCTTCAGCCACGCAACGAGGTGGGCGCGCTTCTGTCTGCCGGTCCCAGGCCGCCGTACAGACCATCTGGACCTCGACCGGGCTGTTCAGGGACAGGCCGGCTATGCCGATGGCGGTGCGGGAATCATCTTTCCCAGATCTCCTTGTCAACTGCGACGTCTGACCGGTCGACGCTACGGCCACCCCGAAGACGAGTCCAGACCACGGCAGCAGATCGAGGTATTCGTATGATCGACGGTCGTCATACGGAGGCATTTGGATGCTCCGAGCCCTTCGATGGCGCTGATCGTCCACGGAGGTATAGCCTTGCTTCTGCCGTTCGGGCGCTGGCTCGGCCCGAGACTCGCGCACGACTCGGTATGAGGTGGACCATGGCACAGCGTCAGAACACCGGATCAGCGCATCAGCCGATCGACGGCATCGACCTCGCCTTGCTGCGTGCGCTCAAGGAAGACGCGCGTGCACCGATCGGTGAGCTGAGCACGGCCGCCGGCGTCTCTCGAGCCACCGCTTACGCTCGTCTGGCTCGACTGCGGGAGGAGGGCGTCATCAACTCCTTTACCGTGACGGTGAACCCGAAGAGCGTTGGCCTCACCGTCACCGCTGTGATCCTGCTCCGATCGACGACGGACGTCTGGAAGCCGTGGTCGGAACTCGCACCGCTGCTCGAGGAGATGCCCGAGGTCGAGTTCGCTGCAGACGTCGCCGGGGAGTTCGACATCCTGCTGCTCGTGAGGCTGCGCGACGCCGAACACCTGCAGCGCTTCATCACCGAAGAGTTGCGGCCGCGCATCCCCGGCATCGCCGGCACGCGCACGCTCTTGGTGCTGAACCAGGTTCCCGAGCGCTCGCTCGTGCTGCCGCCCAAGTGAGGGCCCGCCCGGTTGTGGCTGGGCTGCCACGCTCGGGGCAGGCTGATGTGCTTGGTGAGTCTGACGATGTTTGCACTCCTGGCCCTGGGAACGTGGCCTCGGTTTCGACCCGCTCGCCGACCGCTTGACAGCGAGAAGTGATCGGGCGCCGGGTTCGGAGCGCTCCAGCCGGCCGCATGAGCGGCCAGCCCCCAGGAGGTGCACCACTTCCTGCCGCACCAGGTCCCGGGCCCTCTCCACATCGACGTCCCACGAGATGACCCCCCGCGCGGATGCCCTGTCGGACGGTCCTGCGATGGCAACGGTCACAACGTGACCGATCGCCGGGGCACATCGCGCGGTGATATCAGATCGTCTGAACCCCCGTCTGACCTGTGGACCCGGCAAGAGCACGCTCCTAGCCTGACGTCACTGGGGAAGGGTGCTCTCAGTCGGCGTGATCGTGCCCAAGGAGTGCCGCGACACAACCATTTGCGCCGGGTCCTCCGGCATAGCAGAAGGAACCCGAGACATGAGACGACTTCGCTGGGCATGTGGCCTTGCACTTGTCGGATTGACCGCCACGGCATGTGGCATGGGTGGCACGCCAGACGGCCAGGGTGCGAATCGCGGGGGAGACCGTGTCGTCTACGACGAGCAGATCCCGCCGAAGGCGAACTGGGCGACCGAGACCGACGACGCCCACGCGCTCGTCCGCGCGGGGTGTCTGGAGACGCTGGTCAAGTACGGCTACGACGGCACCAGCCTCGAGCCGATGCTGGCCACCAAGTGGACCCAGGTCGACCCGACGAACTGGCAGTTCACGTTGCGTGACGGCGTGAAGTTCCAGAACGGCAGCCCGTTGGACGCCCAGGCGGTCGTGGGCGCGATCGAGCACGTGCTCAAGGCCAAGGTCCCGGCCCGGGCGCTCAACCCGAAGACCATCTCGGCCGTGACGGCGGTGGACACCTCGACCGTGAAGGTCACGACCCCCGCCCCGGACCCGATGGTTCCGCTGCGGTTCGCCAGCCCGAACTCGGGCATCCTGGCACCGCAGGCCTACACCGGGTCCCAGATCGACATCAAGGGCACCTGCACCGGTCCGTTCACCGTGACCAACGAGGTGCCGGCACAGTCGCTGTCGCTGGAGGCCAACCAGAACTACTGGGGCGGCAAGCCGAAGCTCGCCTCGGCCGAGGTCCGCTTCATCTCCGAGGGCGCCACGCGTGCCACGCAGCTGCAGACCGGTGAGGCCCAGATCGTGCGCGGCATCCCGGCGGTGAGCCTGGCCACCGTGAAGGGCGATGACCAGGTGCGCACCACCACCACGGCGCTGCCGCGCACCACCGTCATGCTGCTGAACAACGCCAAGGCACCGTTCAACAACCCGCTGGTGCGCCAGGCGATCCAGAAGGCCGTCGACACCAAGGCGATCATCGACGGCGTCTACGAGGGCACCGGCCAGCCCGCGGTCGGGCCGTTCTCGCCCGACACCCACTGGGCACCGGCGAACGCGCAACCGACCGGGACCAACCTGGACCAGGCGCGCTCGCTGCTGCAGCAGGCCGGCGTCGACCCCACGTCGCTGTCCTTCGAGCTGCAGGCCTACATCGACCGGCCGGAGCTGCCCGACGACGCCGCCGTCATCCAGGCACAGCTGGCCAAGCTCGGGATCAAGGTCAAGGTCAAGACCGGCGAGTCCGCCGCCATGGAGCCGGGCTGGCTCGATGGCAGCTTCCAGGCCACGCTGTTCTCCCGCGGTTACCTGGTCGACGTCGCCGACCCGGGCGGGTACCTGGTCTCGGACTGGACCTGCGACGGCAGCTACAACCTGGCCCACTACTGCGACAAGCAGACCGACCAGATGATCAAGGACGCGGTCGCGACCGCGAACCCGGACGCCCGCAACCAGAAGTACGCCGCGATCGCCGCCCGGCTGCAGGCCCAGGCCGCCAGCGTCTTCCTCCTGCACGAGCAAGCCACCTGGGGCCTGCGGGCCAACGTCAAGGGCTTCAAGCCCCACCCGCTCGACTACTACGTCCTGACAGCCGACCTCAGCCTCGGCTGAGGTCGGCATGCCGGGGTGAGGGCAGACAGACCGATGTTCACGGTCTGCCCTCACCCCGGGGACCTGGCCGAAGACCGTCAGGACCCGTTGCCGAGCCGGTTGATGCACACGACCTTCGGCTGGGTCATCTCCTCGAAGGCGAAGCGGACGCCTTCGCGGCCCATGCTGCCGTACTTGAACCCACCGAACGGCATCGCGTCGAACCGGTAGTCGGACGAGTCGTTGATCATGACGCCACCGGCTTCCAGCAGTCGTGCCGCCGCCAACGCGCGGTCCAGGCTGGAGGTGAAGATGCCCGCGTGGAGGCTGTAGTCGATCGAATTGGCCTGTGCGATCGCGTCCTCGAAGGACTCGAACGGCTGCAGCACCACCACGGGCGCGAACGCTTCGTCCTGCCAGATCGAGCTGTCGGCCGCCACGCCTTCCAGCACGGCCGGCGTGTACAACGAGCCGTCGACGTCGTTGCCGCACAAGAGTGTTGCCCCCTGGTCCAGCGCCGCCGCGACCTTCGCCCGGGTGGCGAGTGCGGCCTCCGGCGTGATCATCGGGCCAACGTCGGTGAGGTCGTCCAGCGGGTTGCCGATGCGCAGTAGCGTGGTGCGGGCGACGAAGGCGTCGCGGAACCGCTCGTAGAGGTCGCGGGCGATGAGGATCCGCTGGGTCCCGATGCAGTTCTGGCCCGCGGCCCAGAACGCGCCGGAGACACACGACGCGACGGCCTCGTCGAGATCGGCGTCCGCCATGACGATGACCGGGGCGTTACCCCCGAGGTCCATGGCCAGCTTCTTCAGCCCGGCACTGCGAGAGATCGCCTCGCCGGTCCTGAACCCCCCGGTGAAGGACACCATGCGCACGTCCGGGGCCGAGACGACGGCGGCGGCGACCTCCGCGTCGCCGTTGACCACGGTGACGACGTCCTCGGGCAGGCCGGCCTCGACCAGGGTGTCGACCAACCGCACGGCGGACAGCGGCGTCAGGGCGGACGGCTTGAGGATGACGGCGTTGCCGCCGGCAATCGCCGGTCCCAGCTTGTGGGCCACGAGGTTCAAGGGGTCGTTGAACGGGGTGACCGCCGCGATGATGCCGAGCGGCTCACGGGTGAACCAGCCCTGCCGTCGCTCCGAGCCCTCGTACGCGTCGAAGGGGACCACCTCCCCGGCGTTGCGGCGGGCCTCGGCTGCGGACAGGGACAGGGTGTTGACCGCGCGCGCGACCTCCTTCCGGGCCTGGGTGATGGTCTTGCCGGCCTCGCCGACGATCAGCCGGGCGAACGACTCCGCCCGATCCTCGACCAGGCGGGAGGTGCGTTCAAGGATGGAGGCCCGTGCGGCGCGGGACAGCGAAGCCGCGGCGAGGCGGCCGCTCCTTGCCTGCTGCAGGATGCCGTCGATGGCGCCGGCATGGACGGTTGGCACGGAGGCGATGATGTCGCCGGTGTAGGGGTTGCGCACGGGCACCGTGTCGGTGCCCGTGTCTGTGCAGAGGTCAGCGAGGGGCGGCGCGATGGTGTCAGGCATGGAAGGTCTCCTCGAGAGCAGGACGCGTGGGTGCCGTGTCATGGGCGTGGCGCTGGTGGATGGCGATGATGTCCGACAGCAGGGCATAGGCCGTCTCGATCCGGCCCGCGCCCGGCCCGGACACCGTGACCGTGCCGAGCAGGTCGGTGGTGAAGGCGACGGCGTTCGACGCGCCGCAGACCCCGGCGAGCGGGTGGTGGCTCGGTAGCGCGAGGGGGGCGACACGGGCCTCGACGCTGCCATCGTCCCGGCGGGTGGCGGAACCGACCAGCTTCCAGTGCAGCCCCTTCGACGCGGCGTCCCGCACCTCGTGCGCCGTGATCGCCGAGATCCCCTCGCACGGCACGTCCTCGCGGCGCAGCCGGGCGCCCAGCACCTCGTTGGCCAGGATCATGACCTTGAGCTGGACGTCGTGACCCTCGATGTCTGCGGTGGGGTCGGCTTCGGCGTAGCCCAGCGCTTGGGCCTCCGCGATGGCGTCCGGCAGATCGACGTTGTCCTCGAGCCGGCCGAGGATGTAGTTTGACGTGCCGTTCATGATGCCCTGGACCCCGGTGATCTCCAGTCCGCGGAGCAGGCGCTGGGCGGTGCGCAGCACCGGGGTGCCGCTGAGCACGGAGCCCTCGAACTCGAAGCCGAGACCGTGTTCTGCTGCCAGCGCCTTGAGTGCCGAACCGGCGAGGGCGACCGGCCCCTTGTTGGTGGTGCACACGTGCTTGCCCGACTCGAGGGCCCAGCGCACATACGAGACGGCGGGCTCACCGTCCGTGGGGTTCGTGTAGGTCGCCTCGACGACGATGTCCGCCGCGACCTGCCGGATCACCCACTCGTTGCGCGGATCCGCACTCCCGCCCTCGAAAGCCGCGAAGCTCAAGGCACGAGGCTCGGCGGACAGCACCGGCACGAGGTCGATACCGGCCAGGTCGACGAGGGAGCCGGCTCGCAGGTCCGTGATGGCCACGACGCGCAGCGAGAACCCGAGCCGGGCCGCCAGGTCGTCGCCGCGCTCGACGATGAGCTCGGCGAGCGCGCGGTTGACGCCGCCGAACCCGATGAGACAGAGGTCGTATCGGTCCATGTGTTCACTCCTTGGCACCGGGGCGCACCGTTCACGGTGGCTCTCCGCTGAGATCCTCGACGCCCGACGCGTCAGTGGCCCCATGTCGCAACGGCCAAAGGGCATGCCGGATGGCACGTCGGGGGCACGATCCGTCAGTCCCCCAGCCGCCCGGCGCGGTCACCATGACCTGGCGGTCGCACGTGAGGAGCAGCAACGGCGCGAGCGTTCCCGGGAGGGCGAAGGAGAGCACGATCTGGCTCCAGACGAGCGCATCGGTCGGTTCGACACCCGCGCCGAGGATGAGAGCCGGGATGACCCCGAGCAGGCGGCGATGCAGGGGCGTGATCGGTCGGCGGCCGAAGCCCTGCATGACGACGTCGCCTGTCTGGACGCCGACCAGGGTTGATGCAGACCCGCGGCCGGAAGGGCGAGGATCGTCGCAGCCATCTGGCCGGCGTTGGTCCCCAGGGCCGCGTATGCCGCCTCCATGCTCGAGCCGGCCTCGGAGGGCAGCGCGGCCGAGAAGACGACGAGGCCGATGTCGGCCGCGCCGGCGATGGTCATGGCGACGACGACGGAGTGCACTGTCTGACGGCCCGCCGCCCCAGCGTGGCCTCGTCCCGCGCTTGCGAGGCTGCCGAGTGGACGTGCAGGGCAGGCGGCATGAGGGCGTCAGGCGTTGCGGGCCTCGGCGTCCACCACGGTCGTCGAGGCCGCCAACGACCCCAGGAGGGCCAGTGCCTGCGCGGTCCGCGAACCGGGTTCGGCGGCGTAGATGGTGAGGGTGAGTCCGGGGTCGGAGAGCATGTCGACGCTCTCGTAGGCGAGCGAGCTCGCCAACGGCCGTGTGGTGGAACGTCTTGGTCCCGGCACCGTGGAGGCGCACGTCGTGGCTGGACCAGCGACGCCGGAACTCCTCGCTCCGGGTGGCGAGCTTCTCCACGAGGTCGTGCATGAGTCTGTCGTGGGGGTCCCGGCCGGCTTCGGTGCGCAGGATGGCAACCGCGGTGTCGGCGGCGGTGTCCCAGTCGGGGTAGAAGCGGTGGGAGTCCTCGTCGAGGAACGTGTACGACGCGAAGTTCGGGACGGGTCCCCGCGAGCGTTCGTACAGGGAGGCGTGCAGGGCGCGTCCGAGCGGGTTGGTGGCCAGCAGGTCCATGCGTCCGTTGCGGACCAGCGCCGGACCGCCGGTGATGCAGTCCAGCACCCATGTGAGGCTGGGCCGAGGAGTCCACGTCCGGCTGCGACGTCGGGGCCGAAGGATCTCGCTGGTCCCGTCCGCGGCCTGGGCGAGGTTGAACAGGTGGCTGCGTTCGGCGTCGTCCAGGCGCAGGGCGCGAGCGATGGCGTCGAGGACCGAGGCGCTGACGCCTCCCAGGGCGCCTCGTTCGAGCTTCGAGTAGTACTCGATGCTGACCCCGGCCAGGGCCGCGACCTCGCCCCGGCGCAGCCCGGGTACTCGCCGCTGCCCGACGTCAGGGAGCCCGACGTCCTCGGGTGTCAGCTTCGCGCGTCGGGAGCTCAGGAACTCGCGCACCTCCGATCGGTTGTCCATACCTTCGGACGCTACCCGCCCGGCCAGCTCGTGAGGGATGCCCTGCTGGTACACCTCACGAGCGTGACTTCTTCGCGTCCGCGGGCGCCGGTTCCATGGAGGCATGCCACTTCTGCAGGACCACACCAGCACGCGTCCGAGCTCCGCCGCAGTCGGCCCGACGCCCGGTCCCCGGGACTCGTCCGCGCCGACGACTGCTGCGACGCTGACGGGGTCCGTGCTGGGGACCATCGTTCTCATCACGGCGATCGCACCGTTGGCCACCGACACGTACGTCCCCGCGTTCCCGCTGGTCGGGCGCGACCTTGAGGCGTCGGCGACCCAGGTTCAGCTGACGCTCACGACGTTCTTCGTCGGCATGGCGCTGGGGCAGCTGGTGGGTGGGCCGTTCTCGGATCGGGCGGGTCGCCGCCGCCCGCTGCTCATCGCCTTGGCGGCGTTCGTGGCCGGCTCGGTGCTGTGCGCGCTCAGCCCGACCGTGCCGGTGATGATGGCCACCCGACTGGTGCAGGGCCTCGCGGGCGGATGGGCCATGGTCATCGCCCGTTCCGTGGTCGTGGATCTCACCGACGGCACCCGGATGGTCCGCGCGATGAACGTGGTCGCTGCCGCCGCCGGCACCGCGCCTGTCGTCGGGCCCCTTCTGGGGGCGCTGGTGCTGTCGGTGTCACACTGGCGGGTCTCCTTCTGGCTGGTTGCTGCCCTGGCGGCCGTGATGCTCGCGGCGGTGGCCTTCGCGATGCCCGAGTCGCTCCCCGTCGAACGACGCCACGCAGGTGGTCTCGGCCGTCTCCTCGGCGCCACCGGGGAGGTGCTCTCCTCACGCGTGTTCAGCGGGCACCTCGTGGTGTTCGCGTTCTCGATGGGGACCACGTTCGCCTACGTGGCAACCTCCGCGTACGTGCTGCAGTCGATGAACGGTTTCACCCCGTTGCAGTACTCGGTCGACTTCGCCGTCAACGCCGCCGGTATGACGGCTGCGGCGCTGGTCGCCGCTCGGTACGCCCACCGGGTCCCGGCCCGCGTGTTCGTCAAGGTAGGACTCGGTGCCACCGGTGTCGCCGGCGCGGTGCTGGCTGTCGGGGCCCTGTGGTTCTCGATGCCCCTCGCGACCGCGCTGGCGGGCTTCTTCCTCCTCATGACCGCCCAGGGACTGGTCGGGCCGAATGCGGGCGCCCTTGCCTCCGCTGCGGTTCCGGAGCATCCCGGCACCGGATCGGCGCTGCTCGGCTTCCTGCAATGGGTGATGGCCGGCACCATCGCACCCCTGGCGGGTCTTGGGGGCCAGCACACGGCCGTCCCGATGGCCGCCATCGTCCTGGTCCTCGCTGGCGCATCTGCGGCCGCCTACCTCCTTGGCCGACCACACCCCACCCACCGCGTGGGGCCACCGGCACCAGCCACCCACTGACCCGGCTGAAGCCGCTGGCGCCTCCCTTCACCGAGCCGGCGCGCCCGCCAGGGCAGCGAACCGACACCAATCCGAGAGGAAAGCATCATGCGTGGAGTAGTGATGTACGGTCCCGGCGATGTGCGCGTCGTCGACCGCGACGAGCCCCGCATCGTCGAACCGAGCGACGCCGTCATCCGGCTGACCGCTACCTGCATCTGCGGGTCCGACCTGTGGCCCTACCGGGGCGCAGAACCCGCCGACGGGCTGCCCATGGGCCACGAGTACGTCGGCGTCGTGGAGGACGTCGGCCCGGCCGTCGAGACCGTGAAGCGCGGAGACTTCGTCGTCGGGTCATTCGTCATCTCCGACGGCACCTGCGAGATCTGCCGCGCCGGATACCCGTCACGGTGCGCGCACGCCGAGTTCGTCCACGGCACCATCGGCACCCAGTCCGAACGGGCCCGCATCCCGTACGCCGACGGCACCCTGGTCGCCACCCCCGGCATACCGTCCGACGACTTGGTCCCCAGCCTGCTGGCGGCGTCCGACGTCCTCGGCACCGGATGGTTCGCCGCCGTCGCCGCCGAGGTCGGACCCGGCAAGACCGTTGCGGTCGTCGGTGACGGCGCGGTCGGGCTCCTCGGCGTCCTCGCCGCCCGCGAGCTCGGGGCCGAGCGCATCATCGCCATGAGCCGCCACGCCCCTCGGCAGGCCCTGGCCCGCGAGTTCGGGGCCACCGACATCGTCGAGGAACGCGGCGCCGACGGCGTCGCTCGGGTCAAGGAGCTGACCGGCGGGCTCGGTGCGCACTCGGTCATCGAGGCCGTCGGCACCCAGGAGTCGATGATGCAGGCCATCCGGGCCACCCGCCCCGGCGGCCACCTCGGCTACGTCGGCGTCTCCCACGACGTCGAGCTTCCCGGTGACGAGCTGTTCTTCTCCCAAGTCCACCTCCACGGCGGCCCCGCCCCCGTACGACGGTTCCTGCCCGACCTCATCGAGCGCATCTGGGCTCGGCAGATCGACCCGGGCAAGGTCTTCGACCTCGAGCTGCCCCTGGCCGAGGCCGCCGCCGGCTACACCGCCATGGACGAGCGGCGCGCCATCAAGGTCCTCCTGCACCCGTGACCAGCCATCGCATGCCCCGCCGAGCAGCCGGCCTGCTGGGAGCCGCGACGGTCCTGGCCGTCGCGGTTCTCACCGGGTGCAGCACCACCGCCGACAACCAAACCAGCGGCGTCGAAGCCGGTCAGTCGCCCGCCGACCCACCGAACCGGGATCGAGCCGGCACCGCCACGACGACCCGGGTCCGGGGCCCCCGCGAATCCAGCAACAGCAGCAACAGCACCCCCGAGGAGGGCAGCATGCAGATAGAGATCCGAGTCGGAGACGAGCTGTTCACCGCCACCGTCGACGCCACTCCCGCCGGCCGCGACCTGCTGGCCCAGCTCCCGCAGACCCTGCAGATGCGTGACCACGGCGGCGTCGAGAAGACAGGACCGCTCCGGGCCCCACTCAGCCTGGACGGCCAACCCGCCGGTGCGGACCCCAGCGTGGGTGACCTCGGGTACTACGCGCCCGGCAACGACCTCGTCTTCTACTACGGCGACCAGTCCTACTACCACGGCATCGTCATCCTCGGCGCCCTCGATGCCCACGCCACGTCACGCCTGGCTCAGCTTCCTGGCGACCTCACCGCTCACCTCAGCGGGCTCGACTCCTGACCCCGATGACCGAACGACCCCCACTCCGCGAAAGGACCCGATCGTGAAGTTCACCCAAAGCGGCGGTCAGACCGCCACCGGACCCAGTGACTGGTTCACGGGCACCGTCTACATCGACGGCATCCGCAACCCCGACCGCCAGTCCGCCGTCGGCTGTGCCCACGTCCGCTTCACCCCGGGCGCCCGCACCGCCTGGCACACCCACCCCCGCGGCCAGACGCTGTACATCACCGACGGCATCGGCTACGTCGCCCGCCGCGGCGGACCCGTCCAGGAGGTGCGCCCCGGCGACGTCGTCTACATCGAACCCGGCGAGGAGCACTGGCACGGCGCCACACCCGACAGGTTCATGGCTCACATCGCCATCCAGGAAGCCGACGGCGACGGAGAAGTCGTCACGTGGCTCGACGACGTCACCGACCGCGAATACCGCCGCTGAAGCCTCTCCCAGCACCGGGCGATCTCGCCGACCGTCTCGAGGATGCGGTGTCTTGGGACGGTTCGGTCGGAGGAGGTGTCACGCGAGGTGGTGGACGGCAGAGGGAGCCGGTCAGCCGGGCCCGCTGCGGGCTAGTGGTTCTCGGAAAGGCTCCACATGGTCCACAGCTCCGTCCGCATCCGGCGGGGCTGCCGCAGGGTGTAGGTCACCGCCTGTGCGATGTCACCGGGCTCCATGAAGTGACCCTGCGCGGGGTCCTGGTCGCCGAAGCGGCCGTCGGCCGCCGCGAAGGGCGTGTTGACGCCGGCCGGTGCGATGGTCGTCGTCCGGATGCCCTCGGCGCGCAGCTCCCGATCGAGCGCGTAGCCGAGGTTGATCTGAGCGCCCTTGGTGGCGGCATACACAGCCTCCCTGCCGCCGCCGATGAGCAGACCGGCGACGGAGCCGATGACGACGATGTCGCCGCCGTCGCCCTGGTCCCGGAACTGCCGCACGGCTGCACGGGCGAGCCAGATCGTGCCCTTGACGTTGACATCGACCATCAGCGCCACTTCGTCCGCGGAGTAGTCGAGCACTCCGCCGTAGAAGCCGATCGCGGCGTTCGCGACCACGGAGTCCACCCTTCCGAAGGCTTCCACGCCAGCGGCGACCAGGGCGTCGGCCGTGACCTCCTCGCGGACGTCACCGACGCTGACGACCAGCCGGCTCTCGTCCCACTCCTCGGAGAGGCGGCTCACCGTGTCGGCACGCAGGTCCCCGGCCACGACCCGACCGCCGCTGTCGAGGACCGACCGGGCGATGGCCCCGCCGATGCCGCCGCCGGCGCCGGTGACGACGACGACCGTGTCCTTCAGGTTTCGTCCGTAGGTTTGCCTCACAGGTGCTCCTTCTGACCGGAGGGTGGTGGTCACTTGATCGCTCCCATCGACAGGCCGCGGACGAGCTGCTTCTGGGCGACCCAGCCGGCGACGATGACCGGCAGGGCGGCGATCGTCGCTGCGGCCGACAGGACCGCCAGGAACTGCCCGCGTCCGTCGACGAAGCTGCCGAGGAAGGGCGGCGTCGTCCGAGCGGCCGAGCTCGTCAACAGCAGGGCGAGGAAGTACTCGTTCCAGGCGAAGATGAAGCTGATCAGCGCCGCGGCCGCGACCCCGGGCAGGACGAGCGGCAGGACGATCCGCACGATCTCGCGGAACATGCCGGCCCCGTCGACGCGCGCCGCCTCGATGATCTCGAAGGGGACCTCGAGGAAGAACGAGCGCATCATCCACACCGTGACAGGTAGGTTCATCGCGCCGTACACGATCGCGAGCACGTAGACGTTGTCGAGCAGCCCGATCGTCTTGAAGATCATGAACAGCGGCAGGACGATCGCGGCGAGGGGCATGAACCGGGTCGAGATGAAGAACGAGAGCGAGCCCTCGACGTTCTTCACGCGGCGGATCGACAGCGCGTACGCGGCCGGGATCGCGAGTGACACCGAGATGATCGTCGAGATCACCGCGACAGTCAGCGAGTTCTGGAGGTAGCCGGTCATGCCACGGTCCATTGCGAGCTGGTAGCCCTCGGTGACGGGCTTGAAGATGAACGTCGGGTTGACCGACGACGCGAGCGACTCCGGCTTGAACCCGTTGAGGACCATCCAGAGGACGGGAAAGAAGAAGACCAGCACCAGGATCCACGTGACGAGGGTGGTGAGGGCCCTCCTGGCGGATCCGTTGGACCTGTTGCCGTTCATCGGCTTCCTCCTGCCATGAAGACCTTGAAGACGCTCTTGAGAGCGATGGTCGCGACGATGATGGTGAGGACGACGGTCACGACGCCGTATGCGGCTGCCTGCCCGACGTCGAGACCGATGAAGGCTCGCTCGTAGAGAAGGTAGGCAAGCGTCTTGGTGCCGCCGGTCCCCTTGGTGAGGATGGCGATCGGGTCGAAGACCTGCAGGATGATCACTGACCCGAGCAGTACGCCGATCTCGACGTACATCCGCAGGTGCGGCAGCGTGATCCACGTGAAGGTCCGCCACGTGCCGGCGCCGTCGACCTGGGCGGCCTCGAGGATTCCCTTGTCCTGCCCCTGCAGACCGGCCAGCAGGATCAGCATCATGAACGGCGTGAACTGCCAGGTCAGCACGATGATGACCGTGGCCATCGGGTACTGGGTGCTCCATGGGACGACGGGCAGGTGCAGCGACTGCAGGACCCAGTTGATCATCCCGATGTTGGTGTCGAACATCGAGTACTTCCAGATGAGTGACGCGGCCGCCGGCATGATGAGGAACGGCGTGATCATCAGGGTCCGGGCCACGGCGCGGCCGCGGAACGTGCGGTCGAGCAGGACCGCGAAGAGCAGGCCGAACAAGACGGCCAAGGTGACCGAGAAGGCCGTGATGAGAACCGTGGCGCGGATCGCGGGCCACAGGTCACCGGAGGTCAGCGCGCTCGTGTAGTTGTCGAAACCCGCGAAGGCGCGGTCGTTGGGGTAGAGCAGGTTCCACTTCGTCAGCGAGAACCCGATGGTGGTCAGGAACGGGATCTGCGTCAGCAGGATGAGGAAGACGACGGCGGGCAGCAGCAGGCCCCGGTTGCGCCAGCAGCTCCTTCCGCTTCAGGCGCCGATTGTCGGTCGCTGTGGTGGTGCGGACGTCCTCGAGCTCGGTCGGTTGGGTGGTAGTGGTGGTCATGTCGGCACTCCCTCGTGCGACTGCGGGGTCGGAGAAGGTGGGTGGTGCCGGGCCCGTGGAGTGCCGGACCCGACACCACGTGTCATCGGGGCGTCACTTCTTGTGCTTGTCGCCAGCCGCCTGGGCGACTGCCTGGCACTTGCCGAGCGCGTCGTCGACCGTGCCCCGGTTGGCCAGGTAGTCGGCGACCAGCTGGGCGCACTGGTTGCCCACGTCCTGGAACTCCGGGATGGAGACGTACTGGATGCCGACCCACGGCTGCGGGTTCACCCCCGGCTGCTTCGGGTTGACGGAGCTCATCACGTCGAGGGTGATGGGCGCGTACGCCTTGGCGGCCTGCTTGTACTCGGGGATCGAGTAGGTCGAGGTGCGCGAGCCCGGCGGCACGTTGGACCAGCCGATCTTCTGCCCGACGAGCTTGATGTAGTCCTTGCTCGTGGCCCACTTGACGAACTTGACCGCGGCGTCCTGGTTCTTGGAGGTGGCCGGGATGGCGAGGTTCCAGCTCCAGAGCCAGCCCGACTCCTTCGTGCTGTCCACCGGCATGTGGGCGTAGCCCATCTTGCCCTTGACGGGAGAGTCGGCAGCCTCGAGCATCGACGCCGCCACGGACGCGTCAGCCCACATCGCGGCCTTGCCCTCCTTGAGCGCCGTCAGACACTCGTTGAAGCTGTAGGAGACTGGGTCCTTCTCGCCGGAGTCGTCGAGCATCGTCTTGTAGAACGTCACGGCGTTCTTCCACTCCGGGGTGTCGACCGTGGCTTTCCAGTTGCTGTCGTACCAGTTCCCACCGAAGGTCTGCACGACCGTCGTGAGTGGAGCGAACAGGTCGCCCCACCCCGGCTTGCCCCGCATGCAGATGCCAGCCATGTCGTTGGTCTTGACCTTCTTGGCCGCCGCCGCGACCTCCTGCCACGTCGGGTTCTGCGAGATCTTGACGCCGGCCTTGTCCAGGACCTCCTTGTTGTACATGAGGATCGAGGACTCGCCGTAGAAGGGGACGGCGTAGAGCTTGCCGTTGTAGGTGTTGACGTCACGCACCGGCGGGAGCAGGTCGTCGACGTCGTAGGAGGAGTCCTTCTGCAGATCGGGGGTGAGGTCGACGAGCCAGCCGTTGGCGCCCCACTGCGGCGTCTCGTAGGCGCCGATGGTGACGATGTCGTACTGGCCGGCGCCGCTGGCCACGTCCGCCGTCACGGCGGCCCGCAGGTCGCTCTCCTCCATGACCTGGAAGTTGACCTTGACGCCCGGGTTGGCCGCCTCGTACTCGGTCTTGAGCTTCTCCATGTCCTTCATCTGGCCGTTGTTGACCGTGGCCAGCTTGAGGGTGACGGTGCCACCGGCTCCCCCGGTCGAACCGCCGCCGGCCTGGACGGCGCCGGACGAGCACGCGGCCAGGGCCACGGTGATCGCCACCATGCCCGTGCCGAACGTGAGCATGCGCTTGTTCGCAAGCATTCCCAACTCCTTTGGTAGGCATCTCTCGTTCCACCCGGCCCGAGCGCCAGCGGCATACGGGAACGGTGGCGGCCAAGGGCCCGGACGCGTCGTCCGGCGTGGACTTGACTGGAACTTGCCGGAACGCTAGAGGGGCCGCGCCGGCGTCAACAAGGACACAGGCGGTGCGCTGTTGGTACTATTTTTCCGATGGATGTCGACCGGAGCCGCCCTCGAAGCCAGAACTTCGCACGGAGGCTGCAAGGACGACGTCCCTGCTGCAAAGGAGCCGACAATTTCGTATCGACCGGGTCCCCCGCCGGATCGAGGCACCGCCCGTGGGGCGAAGCCGGCACGTGCGGCCACCCGTCCGCCGAGTGCCACGATGAGCCCAGCCATTCGGCGTGAGTACATCCCACCGCACCCGCAGGCCTCGGTGCGTGTGCTCACGCATGACTTCCCGAGTGAGATCTGCGGCTGGGGCGCCCACCCCGAGTACGAGATCCACCTCATCACCAAGACGCGTGGCAGCTTCATCGCCGGCGACTACATCGGTACGTTCACGCCGGGACACGTCAGCATGATGGGGCCAGAGCTGCCTCACGACTGGGTCAGCGACCTGGCCGAGGGACAGGTCGCCGTCGACCGGGATGCCGTCATCCAGTTCAGCGACGAGTGGATCCGCGGGGCGATGAAGCACCTGCCGGAGCTGGTGGAGCTCTCGGAGGTGCTGCAGCGCTCGACCCGCGGACTCGTCTTCTCCGGCGCGACCGCGTGGCGCGCAGCCGAGACGATCCTGGCGTGCGTGCACAGCCAGGGGGTCGAGCAGTTGGCCCACCTCTTCAAGCTCCTGGCGCTCTTCGCACAGGCCCCCCATGACGAGTACGAGGTCGTGGCGAGCGAGTGGTTGGGTCGGCCCACGGACGCCGCGTCGCGCGACGCCGGCGAGGCGGGCCTGGCGTACATCTTCGACAACCTCACCGGGGACATCCGGCTCTCGACTGCGGCCCGACTCGCCTACATGTCGGAGCCGACGTTCTCCAAGTACTTCAAGACGGCCACGGGAATGACTTTCTCGAGCATGGTCAAGAAGCTGCGGATTGCCTACGCCAGACGCCTTCTCGACACCACTGAGGCGTCAGTGGCGCAGATTGCCCAGATGAGTGGCTACAACAACATGGCCAACTTCAACCGGCAGTTCCTCGCCGAGGTGGGGACGACGCCCACGAACTACCGGCGTCTCGAGAGCGCGCAGAAGCCGCCGCCGGAGATCCTGAGCCTCAACCGGCGCGCACCGTCGGACTGAGCTCGTCCCAGTCGGTCAGGGTCCAGTGCCGGTGGGAATGCGGCTGCCTCCAAGGGAAGCCGTCCACGGGCCTGACCCACCATGATCAAGGCCCTCGGTTTATTGACCGAAGCTCAGACGGTTGCGAGATTCACGGGCATGGCTGCCGCCCGCACCATGACACGCGCCATCTGCGGCATGGTCGGCATGGATCCAGCCGCCGACCACAGCTCGCTGGGCGACGCCGTCGTGGAAGTGGTCGACGCTGCCGCCCTCAGCGCGAAGACGGGCAGCCAGCTCATGGCCCGTTCGGAGCAACGACCGTGCACTCGGCGCATCGGGAACCCGGAAGCTGCTGGGTTCGACCCGGTCGGGGGTGGCCGTGTACCCATCACCCAGGTTCGAGGAGCCGGCGCCAGATCGGGTCGGAGGCCCGCGGGCTGATGCTCTCGATCGGCAAGGCCGCCGCTCGGCGGCAAGGCAGGACGAGGTCAGGGTTCCTCTGAGCGGTATGCGCGTTCTCGTGCCGAGGGCTGGTAGTGCGTGCTGACATGGCACCATGCTGACTTCGCAGCCGCCCCCGGCGGTTCAGGCCGAGGCTGCGGCCCTGCAGGCGGCCGTCCGGCACATCGTGCCGGCCCGAACGGACACCAACCTGCTCATCGGGTCCTGGAACCTGCGCGGGTTCTCCGACGTGACCGAGTCCTGGGACCCACCGGCGAACGCCATCCCGCGACGGGACCGGCGCGCGATCACCCTCATCGCCGCCGTCGCGTCCGCGTTCGACGTCGTCGCCGTCCAGGAGGTCCGCCGGGACACCACAGCCCTGAGAGCGTTGACAACCACGCTCGGGCAGGACTGGCAGTTCGTCTGCAGTGACGTCACCGAGGGCCAGGCCGGCAACGGGGAGCGCCTGACGTTCCTCTACGACTCCACACGGGTCCGCCCCTCCGGGCTCGTCGGCGAGATCGTCCTGCCCCCGCAGGCGGCCACGGCCGCGGCACAGTTCGCCCGCACCCCGTACGCGGCCAGCTTCACCCGCAACGCGGTGGAGTTCATCCTCACCACCGTGCACATCGTCTGGGACGCCCCGGCCAGCCGGATCCCAGAGATCACCGCCTTCGCGACCTGGATGCACGCCTGGGCCGTCCGCGGCCACGACTGGAACAGCAACCTCCTCGCGCTCGGCGACTTCAACCTCGAGGGCCCCGGCACACCGCTCTACCGGGCCTTCGTCTCCACCGGCCTGTTCCCACCCGGCGAGCTCAGCACGCTGCCCCGCACCATCTTCGACACCCCGAGCAAGCGCCACTACTACGACCAGATCGCCTGGTTCTCCGATGTCGACGCCACCGGCCAGGTCCACAACCTGCTCCACGGCATGACCTACACCGGACGAGCCGGGAACATCGACTTCCTGCCCTACGTCTACGCGGGCATGTCGAAGATCGCGGTCTCGTGGCGCATCAGCGACCACTACCCACTATGGGTCGAGTTCGAGCTCAACCCGGGACAACGGACGTGAGCGAGCGACCTCGAGCGGACCGCGGCAGGTCCGGACGTCACTCCGGCGCGGCAGGGCTCGGCGGGGTTGTCGAGTAGGTCGACCCGCTGGGCTGGCACCCGAACGCGGGCGACTCGTACCGCCACCAGATCAGGGTCCGGTGGCGACGAGGTAGCCACAGAGGCCGACGATGACCGCGGTGATGACCGACGCGACGACAGTCGTGATCCGCGCTGGTTGCCCGCCCTCGACAGACCCTCGGCTTCAAGACACCATCAGAAGCACTAGCGGAAGCGTTGCAATGACCGCCTGAACCCGCACCGATGAGAGGGCGTGCAAGGTGCCCTGGGTTACTCGGCGCTGCGGGCCACGAGGTAAAGCGGCAAGAACAGCACCAGCACCAATAGGCATAGGGCCGCCCACACTTCCGGCCTATCAACCGTGAGATCACCGAACCTGGCGACGACGGGTCGGTCGAGCTTCACCCGTGACCGGGCATCCGCCAGCACCCAAAGGCTGGCGGCTCCGACGGCCAGGACCACGAGCAAGGCACTCAGCACGGAGGGACTCACCCGTTCAGTATCCCGGCAGCGCGCGCACATGCGGCGAACCGAGGCGATCGTCCCGATGGCAGTGAGATCCCGTACGGCCGTCGGCCCTTCGCATGATGGCGGCCAGCACCTGTTCCTCCGGAAGTCGCGCTGCTGCCGCGCCAGGTCCGCGGCGAAACGCACAACATCAGCTCGGGTGCCTCTTCGTACATCTGCCGAGATGACCGTTCTGCGGAGTTGTCGGGCCGCAGCTATTCGGTGATAACCGTCAGCCAGCAGCAGGCGGCCTTCGATGTCGTAGAGGACGACATTCGAGACGAAGTCGCGCGAAAGTCCTTGGCGCAGTGAAGAGTCGGGTGGTCGGCGGCTAGGTTCCGGGAGAGTGTCCCTGGTCACGGGCATTGGCCAGCGTGAGTTGGCGCCGGTGGTGTTCATAGTGCTGCGTGGGGTAGTGGTAGACGTCTCGCAGGGTCATGAAGTCGGCGAAGTAGGGGTCCCAGCCGACCGGGAAGTGCATCCCGCGTCGCAGCGTGTTCTCGGGCGTTGCGTCGAGCGACGCGTGCAGCTGTTCGATGTTCCGGTCCATGAGACGGACCATGCGGGGTCGCCCGAGGATCCGGGCGCCGCCGAGGGAGCCGATGTAGTTGACGACATGGAATGGCCGGGTCGCGGCATCCAGCACCGCCGCGAAGGTCTTGGAGGCCCGGTCGGGCAATCTGGCGAACCCGCGCACGAGGGGGCGCAGGTTGCGTACGAGCAGGTATCCGAAGAGCATGTGGAAGAGCAGTTGCTCATTGGTCCACTTGGTGCCGTTGCTCGGCCGGCCGAGTTCCGCCTTGGTCGCGGTCTCGAGCAGGTACCGGAAGTCGCGGCGCACACGGTCGAGCTCTGCGTGGATCTCATCGTTGTCCATGCGTCGCTCCGGAAGGCTGTGAGGTGGTGCCGGATCAACGGTAGACGGTGGCGGTTCGGTCCAGCTGTTGCCGCGGAGGTGGGCAGACCCTCAGCCGGGCCGCCCCGCGGCTGAAAGAGGTGGGCGAACCGGTGAGTGAGCGGGTCATGAGCGCTGCTCGCGCCACGCATCCGCAGGCCGGAGAGCTGGGGGGAGTGCTTCCCCGGAGGTCTGGCGTCCTTGCCCCTCGCCGTTTGCCATCGAGGGGGTGAGTCTCCACTGAGATCGAGTCCCACGTCGAGCCGGCGAGTCGGCCCCGTCAGAGCCGAGCGAGGAACTGTCGTGTTCTGGCTTCAGTGGGCTGGGTCAGGATGCTGGCGGGATCACCCTCCTCGACGATCGCTCCCGCGTCCATGAAGATGAGGCGATCAGCGACTTCGCGCGCGAACTCCATCTCATGCGTCACGACGATCATGGTCATGCCGGCTTTCGCCAGATCACGCATGACCGTGAGGACGTCGCCGACGATCTCCGGGTCGAGGGCGGACGTGGGCTCGTCAAAGAGCATGAGCTTCGGCCGCATGGCGAGCGCTCTGGCAATGGCTACCCGTTGCTGTTGCCCGCCGGACAGCTGGCGTGGGTACTGGTGTCCTTTCTCAGCCAACCCAACTTGGCCGAGCAGCTCGTGGGCGCGCTGCTCGGCCGACGCGCGAGACTCTTTCAGCACCAGCATCGGTGCCTCTATCAGGTTCTCGAGGACGGTCTTGTGCAGGAACAGGTTGAACTGCTGGAACACCATGCCCATCGCTGCTCGCTGACGAGCAAGGTCCTTGGCCGTGCGCTCGACGACTTTGCCGCGCTCGTCGCGGTAGCCGATGAGCTCGTCCTCGAGGTAGATCCGACCGGCGTCCAGGTTCTCCAAGTGGTTGATGCAGCGCAGCAGCGTGCTTTTGCCCGAGCCTGACGGCCCGATGACGCAGAGCACTTCGCCGAGCGTTACGTCCAGCGACACACCGCGAAGGATCTGGACGTTCCCGAACCACTTGTGGACGTCCTCGACGCGGAGCAGAGGCCTCTCGTTCATCGCAGGGATCCCGTCTTCTTGGCTACTTCGCTTGGTGCGTGAGTCGCGTACCAGCGTCGGACCTTCTGGAGTGGGGTGAGCGGCATGGCCCTCAAGGCACCCTTGGCGTAGTGGCGTTCGAGGTAGTACTGCCCGACGGACAGCACGGTGGTGAGGATGAGGTACCAGATGCTGGCGACCAGCAGCAGCGGGATCGTCTGGAAGGTCTGGGCGTAGATGATCTGTACGGAGTAGAGCAGTTCGGGCGTCGAGATCACGCTGACCAATGAGGTCCCCTTGAGCATCCCGATGGCTTGGTTGCCGGTGGGAGGGATGATGATCCGCACCGCCTGCGGTAGCACGATGCGTCGCATCGCCTGACCCTTCGTCATGCCCAGCACGAGCGATGCCTCCATCTGGCCGCCCTCGACCGAGGCGATGCCCGCCCGGACGATTTCAGACATGTACGCGCCCTCGTTCAGGCCGAGCGCAAGAAGGGCCGCCGCCAGTGGAGTGATGATGTGGTTGACGTCCCACGACGCAAAGCTCGGGCCGAACGGTATTCCCACGGAGATGCGGGGGATGAAGGACGACAGGTTGTACCAGAAGATGATCTGTACCAGCAGGGGTGTGCCGCGGAACAGCCAGATGAACGCCGACGCCCCCGTGGTGAGGACCAGGCTGCGCGACATTCGCATGAGCGCAAGCACGATCCCGAGAACCACTCCGATGACCATGGCGGCGATGGTCAGCTCGATCGTCTTGATGAGACCGTCGATCACCTCCCGGCCCGTGAAGTAGTGCGCCACGACGTCCCACTGGAGGGTCGGTGAGGTCACCAGCAGGTTGAGGAACATTGCGCCCAGGACCAGCGCAATGGCCGTCACCACCACCCGTCCTGCCGTGCGAGCCGGGTGAGCGTTGGAGACCCAGGAGGCCACACCGCCGGACGTGCGACCCCCGTGCGGAGGCGATGACCCGGTTGGCGCCTTGACGTTGGACATTGCCATGGTCTCCCCTCGACTAGCTGGTGGACGGGTTGATCACTGCTTCGGTGACCGCGTTCTCGGACAGGTCCCACTTCTTGAGGATCTCTCCATAGGTGCCGTCCGCGATCAGCTTGTCGACCGCTGCCTTGACCGCCTTGGACAGGCCCGAGTTCTTGTTCAGTCCGATGCCCTCGATGATCGGCTGGTAGTCGAGCGGTTCGCGTTCGAACCGGTCGCCGGTCTGGGAGATGAGGTACTGCAGTGCATCGGCGTTGCTGGCGAAGACCTGCACGCGGCCGTTGCTGACTGCGAGCTGGGCGGCCGCGTTGTTGGGGAAGGACTGCACGACGGGAACCGGTTTGCCGGCTTCCTGGCACTTCGGGTTGATCGACTCGACGCTCTTGATGAAAGCGCTGCCCTCGACGGCTGCGACGGTGAGCCCGCACACGTCCGTCGGGGTGTTGATGTTGACATCGCTCCCGCTCTTGCTCGCAAAGCCCGTGCCGACCTTGAAGACCCCGACGATGTCGATCTGCTGGAGACGTTCCGGAGTGACGATGAGCGGACCGAAGCTGCCATCGAAGCGGCCGTTCTGGATGCCGGGAATGAAGGTGGAGAAGTCACCGGAGACGGTGGTGTTCATCTTCACGCCCAGGACGTCAGCGACTGCGGAGCTCAAGTCCATCGCCCACCCAACCTCCTTGCCATCCTTCTGGAAGGTTGCCGGCGGCGAGTTGTTGAAGACGATGTTCTTGATCTCGTCCGCGCTCTTGATCGCGGGCGGGAGCTGGTCGGCGATGCTCTGGTCGAACTTCGCGCTATGGCTGCCGGCGCCGCTGGATGAGCCCCCATTGGCGGATGCGTCGCCGGAGGCGCCGCATGCCGCCGCGGTGAGCGTGATGGTGCTCACGGCGGCCAGCGTGCCGATGGTCCGTCGGCAGTTGGGACGCGGTCGGTTGGTGCGCGGCGTAGGCCGCCCGGACAGCGGGTGCGTGGACATGGGGTGTGCCTTTCGGGTGTGTGGGCTGGGACTCGGTGCGGGTTCTTGGATCTCGCGTGGTGAGGCTGGTGGGCTCGTCGGCTCGAGGGCTGCCTCTTCGTCGGGACGGCGCGCTGAGCCGTTCTTCTAGGGCCGCGGTGGGTGTGCTGCCCGTGTTCCGCGGTGCGGCCAGTCGCCGCCCTGGGCCGTCGAGAGGACTTCGTCGGACTCGGTGGGTTGGGCGCCGACGTCATCCCGCACGGGGGTCGGGCCGGTGACGATGTGGTTGCGGAGGGTGCCAAGGCCCTCCACCTCCACCTCCACCACGTCGCCGGGGTAGACAGTTCGGGAGTTCGCTGGAGTACCGGAAAGCAGTACGTCGCCTGGGTAGAGCGTGATGGTGCGGGCGATGTCCGCGACGAGGTAGTGCATGTCCCACTCCATCTCGTCGGTGTTGGCGTCCTGTCTGACCTGGCCGTTGACCGTCACCCGGATCCGCTTGTTCCGGAAGTCCCAGTCCTCGACCAGTCCGGGTCCGAGGGGGCAGAGCGTGTCCGACCCCTTGACGCGAAGCATCGAGCCGGCATCGGTGTCCCGGAAGTCGTGCAGGCCGTAGTCATTGGCCACCGTGTAGCCCCGGATGTACTGGCCTGCGTCTTCCGCGGAGATGTTGCGACACGTTCGTCCGATGACGATCGCGATCTCGCCCTCGTAGTTCAGCCATTTGCACCGCTCGGGACGCACGACCGCCCCGTCGTGGCTGTTCAGCGATGATGTGGGCTTGTGGAAGTAGGTAGGTGTCTCGGGCAGGCTGATCCCGAACTCCTCGACGCGGCTTCGGTAGTTCAGATGAACCGCGATGATCTTGGTGGGGACGACGGGTGGGAGGTGCCGTGCGTCCTGGATGGCGACCACACGGCCGTCGCCGACGATGAGGTCGTCACCTGCGCGCACTGCCTCGACCTGGGCGCCGTCCAGCAGGATCCGGCGGTACTCGGTCATGATCCCGCCACCCCGGAGTCGTGCAACGCCGGCTGCTCTGCCGTGACCGGCTTGATGTGGGTGCGCCGCGGCCGGGGAAAGCCCTCCGCTGGTCGGTCGAACCACAGGTGCACCTGACCGGTGCCGATCGAGTTCTCGTACTCCCCGAACTGCCGGGACGGCGCCGTGCAGGCGCCCTCGCCGAGGGCTCCGATCATCATGAGGTAGTGCCCGAAGCGTGCCTCCGGACTGAACCGGTAGAACTCCGGCATCGACTCGAGGACCTTGGCGTGATCTCCACTGGCGAACCAGTCCAGCCGCTGCATGTCGGCCTCGTAGGCAGCGCGCGTGAAGATGTGCTCGACGCCTGCCGCTTCGTGTTCGCGTAGCTGGCGCAGCGGCCAGAACGTGTGGCTCATCGCACCGGAGGCGATGAGCAACACCCTTCGGTCGGACTCGGCGATGGCGTCGCCGAGGGCCCGACCGAGCCGCAGATTGTCCTCAGTGTCTGCGGTCTGGCAGACCCCGATCGATATCCATCTCTTCTCGGGTAGACCTTGGCCGAGGTACTCCCACAGGTTGGTGGTGGCGTAGAAGATCGGTAGGTGCTCGTCCTCGATCGCCGTGATCCAGGTGCCGTGGTCGCCTGCCTTGGAGGCGATGAGGTGCGCCAGTTCAGGGTCGCCCGCGAAGTCGTACGGTCGTTGCTTCATCCCGCGGGGAAGTTCCTCGGAGGTGAACAGACCCGACCGGCGCGGCTGGGCCGTGACGACGAACTCGACCGTGGTTGCCCAGTGGGAGTCCAGCACGACTACCGTGTCGTAGTCGGGCGTCTCGAAGACCTCGCGCCGCAGCTGCCTGAGCCCGGCGGGCAAGGTCGAGTCCTCGCCGTGGTTGAGCTCTCGGCGTACCTGTTCCGGTAGGACGATGGTCGGGACGTGCGCCAGCAGGCCGGCGCCCATGACTTCACCCATTACCTGCTTCCCTTCTGCTTCGCACTCCAGCCGGTCGGCGAGAAGACGGTGTTCTTGATGTCGGAGTAGTAGTCGAACGACCACAGCCCGCCCTCGCGACCGATGCCCGAGTGCCCGTTGCCTCCGAACGGCGCACCGAGATCACGGACGAAGAAGCAGTTGACCCAGACGGTGCCGGCGTCGAGCGCGGCCGAAACACGTTCTGCGCGCTCGGGGTCGCCCGTCAGGAGAGTGGCCGCCAACCCGAACCGGGTGTCGTTGGCCATGTGGATCGCCTGCTCCTCGGTGCCGAACGTCTGCACGGTCAGCACAGGCCCGAACACCTCTTCGGTGACGATCTCGCTGTCGGGCGATACGTTCGTGAGGATCGTCGGGCTGAAATAGAGGCCTCCGAGGTTCGTGTTGGGGCCACCGCCCAGCAGCACCGTCGCCCCCTCCGCACGCGCACGGTCGACGAAGCCCTTGACACGCTGGAAGTGCTGTCGGGAGATCAGTGCCGACACATCAGTGGTGTCGTCCCGCGGATCACCTTGTCGAAGGTGGCGGCCCCGTTCGACGACCGCCTCGATGAAGCGGTCGCAGAGCGTGTCCTGGACCAGGATGCGGAAGGCGCCGAGGCAGACCTGGCCGGCGTTGTCGAACTGCTCGACCGCCAGCGAGACGGCGAGCTCGAAGTCTGCGTCGTCGAAGATCACCAGTGGCGACTTCCCGCCCAGCTCCAGAGAAAGCGGGACGATGTTGGGTGCCGCCGCGGATGCGACCTTGCCGGCCGTCGGTACCGACCCAGTGAAGGACAGGCGGCGGATCCCGGGGTGTCCTGCCAGTGCTGCTCCGGCATCGGGGCCCAGGCCCTGGACGACATTGAGCACGCCGGGCGGCAGGCCGGCGTCTGACGTGATGTCGGCGAGCAGGGAGGCGGTGAGCGGAGCCCACTCCGGTGGCTTGAACACCACGGTGTTGCCCGACGCCAGCGCCGGCCCGATGCGCCACGTCGCGAGCATCAGCGGCGCGTTCCACGGTGTGATGACTGCTGTGACGCCCGACGGGTTGTAGGTGATGCGCTCGCGGTGGCCCCGGATCTCCCTGTCTGCGTGCATGAGGGTTCGCAGCTGGTCGGCGAAGAACCTGAAGTTGTGACCCACCCTCGGCATCACGCTGCGGCGATGTGAACGCAGCAGGGAGCCGTTGTCGCGGGTCTCCACCCGGGCCAGCTCCTCCGCGCGGGCGTCGATACCGTCTGCAACCCGCTCCAGCACGTCGGCGCGTGCGGCCGCCGGCAAGGCCTTCCAGGCCGGGAAGGCTCGGCGTGCTGCTGAGACGGCGGCGTCGACCTCAGCCGTGCCGCCGGCCGAGATGTGCCCGAGCACGGCCTCGTCGATGGGCGACACGTCGGCGAAGGTCGTCCGCGAGCCCACCCGCCGTCCGTCGATCCAATGCCGGGTGTCCACCTGCACGCCCTCGACCTCGATCGTCTCTTGTCCCAGGGTCGCCGCACCGCTCATGAGGCTTCCACCTTCGCTGCGGCGAGGTTGTCGTGCAGCACCTCGCCGCCGTCCCAGATCACGCCGACCTGGCAGTAATAGGCACCGATGAGTTCTTGCGGCTGAAGCATGGTCAGCTCCTCGGTGGGTGAGTCGAAGAGGGTGAAGGTGTCGACGTCGGCGTGCCATGGGGTTCCGCCTTCGGCCGACGCAGCGCCGGTCGAGATGATCTCGTCGAGTCGGTACGTGCCTGACTTGTCTATGGCGCTGACCTGCCGGTGGTGCGCCATCTTGTGGCTGTTCACGAAGCCGTTGGTGGCAGAGGGACCGGTCAGCGTGATCCGTGCCTCCGCGAGTCTTCGGTCTGCCGCCGCCAGCGAGGCACCGAACCGGGCGCCGGCTTCCAGGCGGGGCGCCGGCCCGTACGGGTGCGGCCGGGTCTGGTGGATGGAACCGAGCTTCTTCGGGTAGCCCTGGTGGATGCCGCGTGCGATGGCGAAGTCTGTGTCGACCCAGATGAACACGCAGCGGCTGAACGTCTGGCCCTTGAACTGGCACCGAACGACGACGAAGGCTTCCTTGTACTGGCCGAGCACCGGGTCCAGCAGCTGGGCCCCGTCGGCGGCCGTTGACTGCCAGTCGGCCCAGATGAAGGCAACGGCCCCGGGATCGTCCTCGGCCAGCTCCAGCGGGTCCGGCAACAGGTCTGCGACGCGTCGTGGATCTGTGCGGTACTCGACCGTGAGGAGGTCGCCGGAGTAGTGCCACGGCGGCGGCGGAAGCAGCGAAGCTCGTCCGGTCGCCGTTCTCGGGTGATAGAAACCCTGGACCTTGGCCACAGGAACTCCTTTGCTGGTACGGATGGGGCGACGTTGCCCCGGTTACAGCTGGTGTCTGGATCAGAGGTGGTAGGCGTATTCGGTGAACTCCCAGTCGGTGACGAAGCGGGAGTAGCGTTCGAGTCGTTGCGCTTGTACGTCAGGAAGTTGTTGATGAACTTGGGGCCCAACATCTTCTGGAAGCTCGGTGTCCGACTCCAGGGCGGCGAGTGAAGCAGCCAGGTCGGCGGGCAGCTTGTCGGCCTTGGTGGGGTCGTATCCGTAGCCCTCAAGTGGGTCCGGCGGGACGAGGGCATCGCGGATCCCGAGATAGGCAGCGCTGAGCAGCCCGGCGATGGCCAGGTACGGGTTGGCGGTGGCGTCACCGAGCCGAAGCTCCAGCCGGGTCGCCTTTCCACGCTCGGGTGGGACGCGCACCATCGCGCTGCGGTTGTCCAGGCCCCAGTCGATGAGCCACGGGGCAATGGTGTCTGGTCCAAATCGCTTGTAGGAGTTGATCGTCGGGTTACTCACGGCGGCCAGCGCGGGGGCATGGGCCAGAATTCCGGCGAGCGCTGACAGTGCCGTCTTGGACAACCCGTGCTCGGAGCCCGGCCCTCCGTCGAAGGCGGCTGAACCGTCGTCAGCCCAGGCCGAGAAGTGCAGGTGGAAGCCTGACCCGCCCTCGTCGTTGAACGGCTTGGCCATGAACGTGGCCATCTTGCCCTCCCGGCGGGCAAGCTCCTTGATGGCTGCCTTGAAGCGGAAGGCCCGATCGGCAGCATCAAGCGCATCCGAGTGCCACAGGTTCAGTTCGAACTGACCTGAGGAGTACTCGTGGTTGCCGGACACAGCCTCGATGCCGTAGTCACCCAGCAGCCGCAGGGTCCGAAGGAGAAAGTTGTCGGGGTCGCCCTTCAACCCGGAGACGTAGACGTTGCCGGGCGCTTCGCCGTAACGCCGCCAGCCCGTCGGGGTTTCGGGGGCGCGCTCGAGCACATAGAACTCCAGCTCGGGCCCCACCACCGGGCGAAGGCCCAGCTCGGCGAACTGGTCGATGACCCGACGAAGCACCTGACGGGGGCTGTCGCCGGCCGGCGAGCCGTCCGGTTCGTAGAGGTCGGCGATGCAGTGCGCGACCCCGGGCTCCCATGGCACGGCTTGCAGTGTCGCCAGATCCGCCACGGCAACGACGTCGGGCAAGCCGTCGCCGCGCCCGCCGTCGATGTCGACGGTGTCCCCCTGCGGGGTTGTGCCGAAGACCGACCGGCAGAAGGCCAGACCGCCTCCCAGACTGCGCGGCAGCGTGCTGACCAGGACATCGCGGCCGCGCTCGGTGCCGAGCACGTCCGCGTACCCGACTCGCAGGACGTCGCTTCCCGCAGCGGTGAGCTGCGCGGCAGCGTCGGTCAGCGGGCCGTTCATGTCCAGCTTCACAGACCTGCTCCTGGTGTGACCTGGACGCGTGGGGTGCCGGGAGCCGTTCACGCGATCAACCCGCCATCGATGAGCAGCGCCGCGCCGCTGGTGTAGCTGGACTCCGAGCTGGCCAGGAAGAGGACGGACCGGGCGACCTCTTCGTATGTCCCCTCCCGCCCCAGGGGCACAAGCCCGCTGACCCGTTCGCGGCGGGCCGCCTTCTCGTCTTCGCTCATGGTGGCCCGGCGGTCGGTGGTGATCGCTTCGAGTGGCCCCGGACAGATGGCGTTGGTGCGGATGCCTTGACCGGAGAAGTCTCGGGCCAGCGACCGGGTCAGGGCGATGATGGCGGCCTTCGAGATGCCATAGGCCGCTTCGTGTGCCGAGGCCCGCATCCCGGCCGATGACGCCGTGTTGACGATCGAGCCGCCCCCCGCAGCGATCATGGCGGGGATCGCCTCTTTCGCGAACAGGTATGCGGACTTGACGTTGACGTTGATGATCGCGTCCCACAGCTCCTCGGTGGTCTCCACGAGCGTGGTGGCTTCCAGCGGGTCGATTCCGGCGTTGTTGAACAGGACGTCGAGACGCCCGAACTGCGAAAGGGCGGTCCGTACGGCTTGCGTCGCGGTGGCGGCGCGCGAGACGTCACCCACCACGGAAACGACGTGCGCACCCGTGGCGGACAGGGCGGTGACGACGTCATGCAGGGACGCTTCGTCTCGGTCCACCAGGACGAGATCGGCGCCCTCGCTTGCGAATTGCCGCGCAGCCGCCAGGCCCAAACCGGAAGCGGTGCCGGTCGCGATCACCACGCGGCCGGCGAAACGAGACGTGCTCACGATGTCTTCTCCCTGATCGGTTCCGTGGCGTTCGGCAGGTGGCCGTGTGACGCCGTGTGCGACTGCCCCGGTGTTTCGTTCACGGCGCCACCCGGGCGGAGGACCGGGCTCCCGATGCGCTCGCCTACGAGCAGGCCCGCCGTCAGAGCCGGACCGAGCGAGGCTCCGGATCCGGCGTAGCCAGGGCCCATCAGCGCGGCCGCGGCCTCGCCGCAGGCGAATAGACGGGGGATGGGTTTGCCGTCGAAGTCCACAACCGTGCCGGTGGGGTCGGTGACCAGGCCACCCTTCGTGCCGTTCAGGCCCAACGAGACCGTGATGGCGAAGTACGGCGCGGTGCCCAGGGTGCCCAGGCAGGGGTTCGGCCGGTGGCTGCTGTCGCCGTTGAAGGCGTCGTGCGGGTTGCCGCCGCGACCGAAGTCCGGGTCTTCGCCGCGCAGGGCATGTTGGGCCATCGCGGCGACCGTCCTCATCAGCCCGGCCGGTTCGATCCCGACGTGCTCGGCGAGCGATCGAAGATCTGGTGCTGATGCGAACCACTCTGGAGCGGGCATGTGGGGTGCGATGCCAGCGACCGCGTACTGGCTCTTGAACGCCGCGTCGAAGACCAGCCAGGCGCGTTCGTTCGGGTACCTGTGCGTGCCCGGGTCGAAGCGCAGGAACGCCTTGCCCAGATCGTTGTAGGAGCTGGCCTCGTCCACAAACCGGGCGCCGCGGTCGTTGACGAGGACGGACCCAGGGTAAGCGAGCTCGCGCACGAGGTTGCGATGAGTCGCCGGCGCCCCCTTCGAGGCGGGAATCGTTGTGGCTGCTGTCCACCATGCCTCGCTCGTGCCGGCCAGGTGGGCGCCGTGAGGCAGTGCCAGGCGGAGGGCATCGCCAAGACTGCCGACCGCCGCGGTGGGCAGCATCTGAACCGGCGGGAGGAAGTCGCGTCGCAACGCGGTGTTCTCGGCGAAGCCTCCGCTGGCGAGGACGACCGCGTCGGCGTCGACAGCACTCCTCGAACCGTCGGGGCGGCGAGCGGTGACGGTGAACCCGTCGCTTCGGCCCCGCGAGATCGACCGGACGCGATGCCCGGCCACGAGCGTTACGCCTCGCGCCAGTGCCGCGGCGGCCAGCCCGGCCACCAGACCGGCCCCCTGAGTCCTCACGTCACGGCTCTGTCGAACCAGCAGCTCTTTGGGGTCGAGGCCTTCACGCGACTCGGTGCTGGTCAGCGGTTCTCGCACCGATGACGTCCGCATCTTTCCGCGCCACTCTCCCAACGCTTCCGTGGGGACAGGGAGCGGTTCCAGGCTTCGGCCGGTCCGCGCCCCGGGCCACGCCGGGTGGTAGTCGGGTCGAGGGACGGCCTGCAGTGGAATCCCCAGCTCCTCGAGGTACCGAGCAAGCCGCGGACCGGCCTCGAGGAACGCGCTGAGGTGCGCCTCGCTGGCGGCTCCGAGGGTGTTCCGCCGGAGGTATTGCAGGGCATCGGCTCGCGAGTCGGTGTAGCCGGCTCGGTGCATGACGGGGTTGTCGGGTATCCAGAGCTGGCCGCCGGACACCGCGGTGACGCCGCCGAACAGATCCGTGGCCTCGAGCACCAGAACCCTGGCGCCGTGGTCGGCCGCTGCACATGCCGCGACAAGTCCCGCTCCCCCAGAGCCGACGACCGCAACGTCGTAGTGCTCCGTCTTGGTACTCATCGGCTCTCCTTTCGGTGAACTGGTGGTGGCGACGGGCTGTCAGCGGGCGGCCGAGGCGAGCTCGTCGATTGCGGTGTGCAGGAAGTCGACCCAGTGCTCGCTCTCCGGCTTCATCAGCACGCTGCGGAGAATCCGGCCCTGATCCACGTCTGCCGTGATGTCGTGGCCCCGGGCGGCGAGGGCTTCCGCGGTCACGCTGTACGTCGCCACGAACACCGCGTCTTCCTTGGGCCTCGTCATCCCCGCCTCGAGCACGTGGGCGGATGCCCGATCAACGTCGGACAGACAGGTCCGACGGGGCAGGTAGGTCACGATGTCCAGCTCCGGCGGTTGGTACAGGTCGAGCGTGGCGGAGTCAGCGAGCAGGTCTGCCCAGGCAAGGGCCGCTCGCCGGCCCGGTCGCAGCACACGGCCCAGGCCCTCTGCCGTGAACGGCAGCACCTGGGACGTGACCCAGAGCGCCGCTGCGGCGGCACCGGAGCGTGAGCACTCGAGAGAGATTTCGCCCAGGTGGAGTCGTCCGAGGTGAAGTACGTGTACGGGGAGTCGTGGGTGTAGAACCGGATCACCTGCGGGTCCTTGAAGAGCACCGCCCCGCAGCCGTACGGCTGCAGCCCGTGCTTGTGCGGGTCGACCACCACCGAGTCGCAGTCGGCGATCGACCGGAACGGCGCCGCCTGCACCCCATCGGCTGAGTCATCGGCGATGAGGCGGAAGAACCCCCCGTAGGCGGCATCGACGTGGATGCGCGCGCCGTATCTGCGGCACAGCGGCACTGCCTCGTGGACCGGGTCCACGGCTCCGAGCCCGGTGGTGCCGGTGGTGAGGACGACGGTGCCGATGGTTCCGGTGCGCAGCAGGTCCTCGAGGGCTGCCAGGTCCATCCGGCCGGCCGAGTCCGTGGCCACAGCATGACCTTCGACGCCGAGCACGTGGCACATGCGGCCATGTGTGTAATGAGCGTCCGCGCTGAAGGCGATGTGCTTGCCGGGGTGGGTCTCCCGGGCCACGAACAGGGCCTCCAGATTCGCGATGGTGCCGCTGCTGGTCAGGTGACCAAGGAAGTCGGTTCCGTACCCGAACATGGCCGCCAGCTTGGCGACGACCTCCTTCTCCATCTTTGCCGTGGCCGGCCCGCCGTCGAGGGCGTGGTTGTTGGGGTTGATCAGCATCGCGGCGAGGTATCCGATCACTGACACGGGGTGCGGCGGCTTGAGCATCTGGCCGGCGTAGCGGGGATGGAAGAAGGGATAGTTGTCCCCCAGCCGACCGATCAGCGCGTGCAGGGCGGCGTCGAGCTGGTCCTCGTCGATCGCCGTCGCCGGATGAGGCTCGAAGGCTCCGAACTGTGACATCCACTGCGAGATCCCGTCGACGACGCGAGCGAGGTTGTCCTGCAGCTGTGCCGGGGCCGTCGGTGCCGCCTCGAAGGGAGTTGGCGCTCCGGGGATCGTCATCGTGTCCCTGCCTCTCGTGGCCCGTGGGCGGTTCGTTGCCTTGTTTTCTTCTACACTTGTAGAGTCAACTTCTGCCACCGTAGCGACAGCCCCCCATCCGTGTCCAGAGTTTTCTTGGACGCATGACCAAAAACTCGCGGTAGGCTCAGCGGCGAGCGATCGCCGCCCCCGATGGGCCCGGCTCGGGTCGGCCCTGCCGGTCCGCGGCGACAGTCGTGGCTGAACAGCCAGCACCGAGGAGAGGGCGGCACCGTGCCGAAACTTGTCGACCACCAACAGCGCCGGGCCGAGATCATCGATGCCACCCTGCGTCTCGTGGCCCGGGATGGGCTCGGGGGCGCCACCATGCGGGCCATCGCCAAGGAGCTCGGCGTCGCCAACGGGGCGGTGGGCCACTACTTCACGAATCAGGACGCCTTGCTGGCCGCCACCTACGAAGAGGTCTTCGCCCGGACCAATGCGCGCGCCGCCGAACGCGCTGCCGGTCTGAAGGGTCTCGACGCGCTCCTGGCGACGTTGCGCGAGCTGCTTCCCATGGAGGCCGCGACCGTCGACGAGGCCCGCATCGTCGTCTGCTTCTGGGGCCGGATCACCACCGACGAGGGCCTCCGCACCTTGCTGCCCAAGGAACACCAAGCCTGGACCCGGAGCACCCAGGAGATGCTCGAGCAGGCGATCGAGGCCCATGACCTGAGAGCCGAGGCGGAGCCGGCGCCGCTGGCAGAGCTGCTCGTTACCACCGTGCATGCCATGCAGGTCCGAGTGGTGACACTGCCCCAGCGCACGCCACCGGCGATGCAGCGGCTCCTGGTCGAGCAGATCCTGGCGCCGTGGACCGAGCCCGGAACGTCGCTCCGTGGCAGGTGGCCCGCCGACGTGGCCGGCCTTGTCGACCCGCCGGACGTCCTACTGGATCGATCACTGCTTCACTCTTGAGCCACGCCCGGCCGGTGCCGATGGCTTTCAGCTCGACGGCTGCAGCGTCCGACGGCTGGCTGCCACGAACTGGGTGAAGATGCCCTTCTGCAGGGGGTCGATCGCCGCGGTGTCTTCCGGGTGCCACTGCACGCCCAGGAACCATGGCGTGTCGGGTGCAACCATCTCGACGGCCTCCACGGTGCCGTCTACCGACCGGGCGACCGCCACCAACCCATCACCCAGCCGGTCCAGCGCCTGATGGTGGTAGCAGCTGACCGACAGCATGCGGGTGCCGAGAGCCTGGGTCAGGGCGCACCCCGGCTCGAGTGCGAGCTCGGAGACGACATGGCGGTGCGGACGATCCATGTGAGCAACCAGGGTTCCGCCCATCGCGACGTTCGCCACCTGCAGCCCCCGGCAGACGGCAAGCAGCGGCCGCCCGGTGCGAAACGCCCATCGCGCCACAGCGAGGTCGAAGGCGTCCTGCTCAGGATCCATGTCGTAGTGCTCCGCATGCTCGACGCCGCCATACAGGGCCGGCGTGATGTCTCCGCCTCCGGGCAGTAGCACTCCGTCAGCGAAGTCGAAGCGATCGGCGACCTGCACCTCATCCACCAGCCCGTCCGGCGCGTGAGGATGCACGGCGACCGGCTCACCCCCGGCCTCGAACACTGCAGTAGCCAAGGCGCGCGCAGTGACCTCAGCGCGAAACCTCAGGGCTGACGCGGACTCGGAGAACCGAGCCGGAACAATGATCAGCGGTCGACGGCTCACAGGGCCAGCCAGGTGGTCTTGAGCTCCGTGTACTTCTCCAGCGCGTGGACGGACTTGTCACGAGCGTTGCCGCTCTGCTTGTAACCGCCGAAGGGAACGGTCATGTCGCCCTCCTCGTAACAGTTCACCCACACCGTCCCGGCTTGGAGCCGGCGGGAGACCCGGTGGGCGGTTCCGACGTCGCGGGTCCACACGGCGGCGGCGAGGCCGTAGACCGAGTCGTTTGCCATACGCACGGCCTCGGCCTCGTCCTCGAACGTGAGAACCGACAGGACCGGCCCGAACACCTCATCCCGGGCGATGGCCATGTGCGGCTCGACGTTGTCCAGCACGGTGGGCCGGGAGTAGAAGCCGTCCTGCGGAACGGGTGGCCTACCCCCGCCGGTACGTAACCGCGCGCCCTCATCGAGGGCCCGGGCGGTGTGCGCCTCGACTCGCTCCCGATGAGCTGCGCTGACCAGCGGACCGACCTGGGTCCCAGGGTCCAGCGGGTCACCGATGTGCAGCGCTTCCGCAGCCCGGACGACCCCATCGACCACCTCGTCTCGCACCGAACGGTGCACAAGGAGACGCGAGGGTGCCGTGCACATCTCGCCCTGGTTGAAGAAGATGTTTCCGGCGGTGCCCGCCACAGCTGCAGGAAGGTCGGCGTCCGGCAGCACGATGCTCGGTGACTTCCCGCCGAGCTCCAGCCAGACCCGTTTCAAGTTGGAGTCCGCGGCGTAGCGCAGGAACTCCCTGCCAACCTCCGTCGACCCGGTGAAGGCGACCGTGTCGACGTCGGGGTGCAGTGCCAGGGCTCGCGGCGTCGTAGAACCCTGGCCCGTAACGACATTGAGCACGCCATCGGGCAGACCTGCCTCGAGCGCGAGTTCCGCCACCCGCAAGGCCGACAGCGACGACAGCTCCGATGGTCGCACCACGATGGTGCATCCAACCGCCAGAGCGGGAGCCACCTTCCATGCCAGCAGGGTCATGGGGAAGTTCCACGGCACGACCACGCCAACCACTCCAACCGGTTCGCGCGTGACGAGCGCGAGCGCATTGCTGCCAACCTCGGGCACCTCACCAGTCAGCTTGTCCGCCCACTCGGCATACCAGCGGTAGCACGCGACGGTCGTCCGCATCTCGATCGAATGCGCATACTCGATGGGCTTACCCATCTCGAGCGAGACCAACAAGGCAAGCTCGTCGCGGCGAGCCTCGATGACATCGGCGAAACGGTGCAGCACACGCTTCCGATCCGCAGGGGACATCCGGGACCAGGGCGAATCGGCAAAGGCACGCCGGGCCGCCGCGACCGCCATGTCGACATCGACGGCCGTCCCGTCCGGGACTGTCGCCAAGGGCTTTCCGTCTCGAGGCGCCAGGACCTCCATCACGCGTCCGTCCGCCGCCGGCCGGCAGCGACCATCGATGACCATCAGCCGGGGCGGGGCCAGCGATTCCGCTTGGGCGCGCCACATCTCTGCTGTCTGTCCGGCTGGCATCGGGTGACCCTTCGTTGCGAGGAGGTTCGCGGGTGGGCCTCCTCAGCAGACGGATCCATGCTCAGGAGGCGGTTCGCTGGTAGACGCGGGTGCGTTTTTCTACAGGTGTCCAACTTAAGCCCGGGCCGAAGAGTCGTCAAGCGCTCAAGAGTCGCCCGCCACGACGCCAGACATGTCGGTCACGCTTTCGATAAGGGTTGGCTCTGGGTCCAAGGGGTGCGGCCCAGCGCGAAGTGGCGAAAGCAGCCCCGCCGCTACGAGCTGAGTCGCCGAGCAGCCGGGCCACACCCGAAGGCCCGATGCCGTGCAGGCCCAGCAGCGAGGTCCCGGTCGCCGCGACGAGCTGCTACAGCTCGGTGTCGGCGGCCTTCTTCTTGGCATGGATCCGCTCCAGGCCGGCCACCAGCTCCATGGCCACGCGCTTGCGGGTCTTGCCCACGGCGTCCCGCGCCCGGACCCCCGGCCAGCAGCGCCTTGGCTTGGGCGGAGCACGGTGTCTAGTGAGATCCGGCCCGATGTAGCTGGCCTGCCATCGTTTCGAGGGCAATCTTCGCAAGTATCCGAAACCCTCGGCGGTTCGGCCTACTTGACACTCTGGTCGCCGTCCTGCGTGCTGCCGGACGGGCAGCGGCGGCGAGCGAGTCCGGCAATCTGCGTGCGAGGCCGAGTGGCTTACCGCCCCTACCCCTCCACTCGTGTCCCTCGACGTCCCTCGCACCCATAACGGCGAAACCGCAGGTCAGGGGCACTATCCGACGCGCTGAGCACAGAGCTGGCGGGGGACTCGAACCCCCAACCACCTGTTTACAAGACAGGTGCGCTGCCAATTGCGCCACGCCAGCGGTACCGGTGGAGCGACTATCGCCCCGCCCGGTCGGGCGCCAGCGTAACCGAGCACTAGCCTCCGGGCCCAGACCGGTCGAGGAGCGGAGCCCTGCCCCACCATGGAACCAGGGCGACACATGAAGGACGGCCCCGCGGGACCCAGGGGTTGGTCGCGCGAGGCCGTCCGGTCAGGCTCGGTCAGACAGCGTCACGGCAGACGCAGCACCTGGCCGACGTAGATGAGGTTCGGGTTGTGCACCCGAGCCTTGTTCGCAGCGTACAGCGTCTTCCAGCCGCCGGAGACGTGGTACCGCTGCGCCAGCGTGCCCAGCGTGTCGCCCCGACGGACGGTCACCCGCTTGCCGGTTCCGGCGTAGCTGTTGACCTTCTTCGTCGTCTTCTTCGTCGCGTAGGTCTTCTTCTTCGAGACCTTCTTCTTCGTCGTGACCGGCTTGCGGTCGCTCGAGCGCGACGCGGCGGCGTCGGCGCCACCGTTGGCTCGGGTCAGACCCGCGCGCTTGGAGCAGACCGGCCACGCACCGGGGCCCTGCACGGCGAGGACCTTCTGGGCGATGGTGATCTGCTCGGCCTTGCTCGCGAGGTCGGCGCGGGAGGCGTAGGCGCGACCGCCGAAGCCGACCCAGGTGCTGCTCGAGAACTGCAGGCCGCCGTAGTAGCCGTTGCCGGTGTTGATGTGCCAGTTGCCACCGGACTCGCACTGGGCGACCGCGTCCCACACGGTGGCGGCCTTGGCCGACCCGGCGGCGGTGACGCCACCGACGACGGTGGCCGCTCCGGCGATGCCGACTCCGGCGATGCGCTGCTTCATCGAGACCCGCTTGGCGGCAGCATGCTTGGACAGGTACTGCATAGGGGTATTCCTTCCTGACGCGCGCCTGCGGGGTTAGCTGTCGGGTTGGGGACGTCAGGTGCCCTGCCGCGGCTGCGGCTTCACCCCAAGGTCAGTCGAGTCGGCCCTCGACCGTCGGCGAACGACGGTCTTCGACATGACAACTCACTGACCACACTGGGTCCCCCGTCCTCGCCCGGCCCACGGGTGTGGGCTGCGTCCCTGGCTGGCGAGGCTCGGCGCGCTCAGGGACCGGATTGCTGGGTGTCCATGTGAAGTTATCCAGCGTGCCGTGTGGAGGCCGGACGCACGGCGCCTACCGGTGGTGGACACCCCGGAAACCCGAGACCACCCCTTTCCGGCCCGGAGAACCGGGACCGCCGAGGCACGACGGTACGTGACGAGTGAATGAACCACAACCCGATCCGAGATGATTTCGTGATCTTCTCGAGATCTGGCCTTGACCGAACGGGGCCGATCGGCAAGGACCGGACGGCGGCCGCCACGGACGCCGCCACACCCACCCCGCGAGCGCTTCAGCGGGTGAACGGGTTGCCGCTGAAGGGCAGCCAGGTCAGGCTCGAACCTTGGTCGACGGCGACGAGCCCGACGACGAGCCCGGCAACGACCAGTGCCACCGCGACGACCTGCGACGGTGTCCCCACCGGCACGAGCCGGCGCACGATCGAGCGGGACCCGCGGCGCAGCGACACCCCGCCGGGACCCCACCACAGCATGGCGAGCCCCGCGATGCCACCGACGGCGAGCGTCGTCGGCGATCCCGGCCCGAGGTCGGAACCGGTGGCACCGGCCAGCAGGAACGCCGTCGCGAAGATGCCCGCGAGCGCCACCGCGAGCGGCAGCACCAGGCTCACGGCCGTGGCGACGGCGCCGACGAGGAGGTGCCACGGACTCGTCACGACGGCGAGCGGGATGTCGGTGCCGCGGCGGCCATGGGCGTACCGACGGAACACGAGCGCGGACACCGACCGGTCGGTGGCGCGGGCGACGACGGACCACACGAGCAGCGCGAGGAACGCGTACCCCGGCCAGGACATCAGGGCGCCGACCCAGGCGATGCCCGCGGCCCCGAGCAGCCCGGTGCGCATGGCCAGGCCGATGCGGGGGTCACCCTCGCGCGGGGCCTGCTCGGGTTCCTCCTCGTCCCAGTCGTCGTCCCAGTCGTCGGGCCCGGCGCCCGGGCCGTGGCGCTCGTCGTAGAGGTCCCGGCCACGGTCACCGTCCCACGGTGCCGGGTCGTGCTGGGGCGCGGCGCTGCGACGCGGCCCGCTCGGCGGCGGCGCCCACCGGACGTCGTCCGGGGCGGGCCGCGTCAGGAACGGCGTCGGCGACGGGCTCGGCGGCGGGGCCACCGGCGGCAGGACCGCGGTACCGCGGTCCGGGAAGACCTGCGTGTCGCCCGCGGCGTCGAGGACCTCGGTGCGCCCGTCGTCCCACGGGGCGCTCGGGGAGGGCACGGTGGCCGCCCGCCCGGCGGCGTACTGCTCGAGGGCGGCGATGACCTCGTCGGCCTGCGGCCGGCGGGCCGGGTCGGGCGAGAGGGAGGCACGCAGCAGCGGCACGAGACGGGGATCGACACCGTCGACGTCGACGTCACCGGCGCGCACTCGGCTCAGCACGGCGTCCATCCGCGAGCGCCCGAACGGGGGGCGACCGGACGCGGCGTACGTGATCGTCGCCGCCCAGCCCCACCAGTCGGTGGCGTCGGTGATCGGGGCACCCTCGACGAGCTCGGGCGACAGGTAGCCGGGCGTGCCCATGACCAGACCGCCGACGGTGTGCCGGACGTCGTCCTGCACGTGCGCGATGCCGAAGTCGATGAGGACCGGCTCGCCCTCCTCGACGAGGACGTTGCCGGGCTTGATGTCGCGGTGCACGACGCCGCACGCGTGGATCGACCGGATCGCCTCCGCGACGCCTCGCGCGAGGCTGACGAGCTCGCCCGGATGGAGCGGGCCGTGCTCCTCGACGATCTCGTCGAGCGCCGGCCCGGGCACGTAGCGGGTGACGATGTACGGGCGCGGGCCCATGACGTCGGCGTCGATGACGCTCGCGACGCGCGGGTCGCGGACGCGCGAGAGCGTCTCGACCTCACGCATGAGGCGCTGCCGGGCGTCGGCGTCGTGGGCCACGTGCGCCCGCAGCACCTTGATGGCGACGGCACGCCCGCGCGGGTCGAGGGCGAGGTGCACGACGCCCATGCCGCCCTCGCCGATCTCCTCGACGAGGCGGTACGGTCCGATGCGCCCGGAGCCGTACGCGTCGCGGCCGGCGCCGATGGGCACGCCGCCGGTGCGCGGGCCGGTGCGCCGGCCGGACCGCGGAGCGGCGACCCGCTCGGTCCGGTCGTACGCAGTCATGCTCCTACGGTATGCGACCGCAGGGGGTGTCGCCGACGACCTCGGCGCGTGGCGCAGGTCGGCTCAGCGGGAGATGTAGTCCCGCAGCTGGTCACGCTCGGACTGCAGCTCGGACAGCCGGTGCTTGACGATGTCACCGATGCTGACGATGGCGGTGAGGCGGCCCTCGTCGTCGAGGATCGGCACGTGGCGCACCCGCTGCTCGGTCATCGTCGCGGCGAGGTCGGCGATGTTGTCCGCGGCGGTGCCCGTGGACACCTCGCTCGTCATGATCTGCGACACCGGTGCGTCGAGGATGCCGGCCCCGGCGGCGTGCAGGTGCCGTACGACGTCGCGCTCGCTGACGATGCCCTCGACGGTCGTGCCGTCGGAGCTGACGACGACGGCTCCGATGCGGTGCTCGTCGAGCACGGCGAGCAGCCCGGACACCGTCTCGTCGGGCCGGACGGTGACGACCCCGCCGCCCTTCGCCCTCAGCACGTCAGAAATCTTCACGGCGACCTCCTTCACCTCGGGTGAGTGCCCCGGACACGTGCCTCCGTCGATCTCGACGACCCTGCGCGGTGCCCTGACTCGACCCTAGAGCGCACGCCGACGGGGCGCCACCGTTCCCTCGTTAGAGTGAGACCGATCCGCCGGCACGTCCTCGCGCCGACGCGACCGCCGCGGTCCCGCCCGTCGCCACCCGAGTCGTCTCGGTGGGTATGCCGGGTGGTGGCCAGGCAGCACGACCTGCACGACGTCACCCGCGGCGTCGCGCCCCAACGACAGGAGCTGATCCCCGGTGCCGTCCGACCGGCAGACCTTCGACCTCGTCATCGCGGCGAACCGCCTCCCCGTCGACAAGGTGGTCCTCGACGACGGCGCCAGCGAGTGGCGCCGCTCCCCCGGCGGTCTCGTCACCGCGATGGAGTCGGTGATGCGCTCGCAGCCCGGCGCGTGGGTGGGCTGGGCCGGGGACTCCGGCGAGGCGCCCGAACCGTTCGACGAGCACGGCATCCACCTGCACCCGGTGGCGCTGTCCGCCGACGAGGTCCGCGACTACTACGAGGGCTTCTCCAACGACACCCTGTGGCCGATCTACCACGACGTCATCGTGCCGGCCACCTTCCACCGCGAGTGGTGGGCCGCCTACCAGGCCGTCAACGAGCGGTTCGCCCGCGCCGTTGCGGAGGTGGCCGCCGAGGGCGCCCGCGTCTGGGTGCAGGACTACCAGCTCCAGCTCGTCCCGGCCCTCGTGCGCCGGCTGCGACCCGACGTGCGGATCGGCTGGTTCAACCACATCCCGTTCCCGCCGGTCGAGCTGTTCGCCCAGCTGCCGTGGCGAGCCCAGCTGCTCGAGGGGCTGCTCGGCGCCGACTTCCTCGGCTTCCAGCGCCAGGCCGACGCCCGCAACTTCGTCCGCGCGTGCCGGCAGCTGCTCGGGGCACCGACGAAGCGGGACCTCGTCACGGTCGAGGGCACCGGGCGGCGCGTCCGGGCAGCGGCCATCCCGATCTCCGTCGACTTCCACGGCCTGGAGGAGCTGGCCAGGACCCCCGAGGTCATGGCGCGGGCGCGCGAGATCCGCGAGAGCCTCGGCAACCCCGAGGTGCTCATGCTCGGCGTCGACCGCCTCGACTACACCAAGGGCATCCGGCACCGCCTCAAGGCCTACGAGGAGCTGTTGTCCGAGCGGCGCCTCGGCCCACCGGAGGTGACGCTCGTCCAGGTCGCGACGCCGAGCCGTGAGCGCGTCGACGCCTACCGCAACCTCCGGGCGGAGATCGAGCAGACGGTGGGCCGGATCAACGGGGACCTCGGCAAGATCGGCGCGCCGGCAGTGCACTACATGCACCACTCGTACCCGCGCGAGGAGATGGCGGCGCTGTTCCAGGCCGCCGACGTCATGCTCGTCACCCCGCTGCGCGACGGCATGAACCTCGTCGCCAAGGAGTACGTGACCTGCCGGTACGACCTCGGCGGCGCCCTCGTGCTGTCGGAGTTCACCGGCGCCTGGCACGAGCTGCACCAGGCCTTCGCGTGCAACCCGCACGACATCGAGGGCCTCAAGCAGACGATCCTGCGCGCCATCAACACTCCGGCCAAGGACAAGCAGCGGATCATGAGGGCGCTGCGCCGACGCGTCGCCGACCACGACGTCCAGCGGTGGGCCGCGCGCTTCCTCGCCGCCCTCGACGCGGCCCCCGACGTGCCGCATCCGGTGCCCGACGACGCGGCCGGCCGCGCGCCCGGGTCCACCCGTCGGGAGGCGACGGCATGAGCGCGTCCGCGCTGCCCGACACAGCCCTCCGGCAGGCGGCGTCGGCGCCGACGCTGCTCGTCGCCACCGACTACGACGGCGTGCTGGCGCCGTTCGACACCGACCCGATGCGCGCCGCGCCCCTGCCCGGCAGCGTCGACACGCTGCGCGCCCTGGCCGGGCTGCCGGGCGTCACCGTCGCCGTTGTCTCCGGTCGCGACCTCGCCACGCTGCGCATCCTGACCCGTATCACCGAGGACGAGCCGCTCGTGCTCATCGGCAGCCACGGCGCGGAGTCCTCGGACGGGCGGGTGCGCGCGGCGATGGAGGCCGCGGCCGTCACCCCCGACGACGAGGTCACCCTCGCCGAGCTGCGCTCAGACATCGAGGCGCTCGTCAAGGAGCGCCACCCCGACGCAGGCATCGAGCACAAGGCGGCCGCGGTCGTGGTGCACACGCGCGGCCTGCCGAGGGAGGTCGGCGATGCGGCCATCGCGGACGCCCGACGCGTGGCCCTCGACCACCAGGGCGTCAAGGTGCTCAAGGGCAAGTCGGTGCTCGAGCTTCTCGGTCTCCCACGCGGACAAGGGATCCGCGGTCACCGCCCTCGGCCGGGCGGTCGGCGCCACGGCTCGCGTCTACCTCGGCGACGACGTCACCGACGAGGACGCCTTCATGAGGATGACGCGTCCCGAGGACGTCACGGTCAAGGTCGGCACCGGCTCGACCGCGGCCCGCTACCGCCTCGACGACGAGCCCGCCGTCGCCCGGTTCCTCACCAGCCTGCTCGAGGAACGCCGGGGAACGCACACGGCCGACTGACCGCGGGCGCGCGCGCTGACCGCCGGCGCACGCACGCCACGTTCGCCGCGTCCGGCGTGTCGGGTCAACGGTGCCGGGCGGCGCCCGTCGAGCCGCGCACGACCAGCTCGGGCCGGAACACGTACTCCGCACGCGGAGAAGGCTGCCCGGCGATCTCGTCGAGCAGCGCCCGCACCGTCGCGGCGCTCATCGCGTTGACGCTCTGGCGCACCGTCGTCAGCGGCGGGTCGGTGAAGGCGATGAGCGTCGAGTCGTCGTACCCCACGACCGAGAAGTCGCGCGGCACCTGCAGGCCGCGCTTGCGCGCCTCGCGGATCGCACCGAGCGCCATGAGGTCCGAGCCGCAGACGACAGCGGTCGCCCCCCGGTCGAGCAGCCGCCCGGCAGCGGAGGCCCCGCCCTCCACCGAGAACAGCGACCGCTCAATGAGGTCGTCGACGTCGGGCCGGCCGGTGAGCTCCTGCATGGAGTGGCGGAACCCGGCGATCTTGCGGATGACGGGCACGTACCGGTCCGGGCCGACGGCCAGGCCGATCTCGCGGTGCCCGAGCGCCACGAGGTGCTCGAGGGCCAGCCCCATGGACGCGACGTCGTCGTTGCTGATGAAGGGCGCGTCGACACCCTCGATGTAGCCGTTGACGAGCACGAGCGGCAGCCCCCGCTCGCGCAGCGCGATGTAGCGCTCGGGGTCGGTCATCGTGTCGGCGTGCAGCCCGGAGATGAAGATGATGCCGGCGACGCCGCGCTCGAGGAGCATCTGGACGTAGTCGTCCTCGTGGACTCCCCCGGCCACCTGGGTGCACAGCACCGGCGTGTAGCCGTTCTGCGCGAGCGAGCTCTCGATGATCTGCGCGAACGCGGGGAAGATCGGGTTGGTCAGCTCCGGGACGATGAGTCCGACGAGACCGGCGCTCTTGCGCCGCAGGCGGCTCGGTCGGTCGTAGCCGAGGACGTCGAGGGCCGTCAGCACCGCCTGCTTCGTCGACTCGGCCACGCCGGGCTTGCCGTTGAGCACGCGCGACACCGTCGCCTCGGACACGTTCGCCTGCTCGGCGATGTCGCGCAGCCGTGCCTTCACCTCAGTGCCCTCTCCGTCGGACGTGCCTGGCGCCGCCGTCGGTGGGCCTCCACGTCCAGATGCGCACCCCCGGGCCGGTCGCCGACAGTGTGACAGCACGGGCGCCGATCTTCGGACGGTGTCCGTACGCCGACGTGCCCTCCTCGATGCCGCCGAGGTGGCGCCTGTCGACCACGACGGGCTCGTGGGCGGCGCGGGCGACGTGGACGAGGGCCACCTCGTCGGCCGTCTCGCGGAGGAAGACGATGGCATCACCCGCGGCGTGCACCCAGCGCAGACCGCCGTGCCGAAGCGCGGCGGACCGCCTCCGGGCCGAGATCAGTCCTCGGTAGGTCCCCAGGATCCTGGTGTCCCAAGCCGACTCGTCCCACGGCATCGGACGGCGGCCGTCCTCGCCGAAGCTGCCCCGCATGCCGATCTCGTCACCGTAGGTCAGCATGGGCATCGACGGTAGCGTGAAGAGCAGGCCGGCGGCCGCGTCGACCCTGCGGTCGTCGTCGCCGACGAGGGTGCGCACGCGGGTCGAGTCGTGCGAGCCGACGAGGTTGAACGAGTGGACGAGCGAGGACCACGCGATGCGGGAGGTGAAGTCCCGCATCGTCTCGACGACGGCGTCTGCTTCGAGCAGCGGCACGGGCACCGGCGCGCCGAGGAAGTTCGGGTCCCCGGTCTCCTCGCGCAGCCACGTCCACACCGGCTTGCAGAACCCGGCGTAGTTCATGACGCCGTGCCAGCCGTCACCCGGCATGTCGACCGTGTAGTCGTGGACGTGCTCGCCGACGAGGAGCGCCTCCGGTGCCCATCGCCCCAGCGCGTCGCGCATCTGGGCGGCCACCTCGTGGTTGACGTCGGTGGCGCGCCACCGGCCGGTCATGTTCGCGACGTCGACGCGCCAGCCGTCGAGCCCGCCCGAGCGCCCCAGCCACTTGCGCACGACACCGGAGCGGTCCTCGAAGAGGCGCCGGCGGAGGCCGTGGTTGAGGTGGTTGAGCTTGGGCAGGGACTTCACGCCGAGCCACGAGACGTAGTCGTGGCCCTGCCAGATGTAGTAGTCGCGCTCCGGGGTCCCCTTGCCGTTGGGTCCGGACGCCGTGAGGAACCACTCGTGCGCGTCGCCCGTGTGGTTCGTCGTGAAGTCCCCGAGGACCTTCATCCCCCGCTCGTGCGCGGCGGTCGTCAGGCGACGCAGCGCGGCATCGCCCCCGAGCAGCGGGTCGACGGCCTCGAAGGAGGACGCGTCGTAGCGGTGGTTGGAGCGGCCCGGGAAGAACGGCGTCAGGTACACGACGTCGACGCCGAGGGACTCGAGGTGGTCGAGGCGCTCGACGACGCCGTCGAGGTCGCCGCCGTAGAGCTGGTGGGCGATGGCGCGCCGGCTCGTGTCCACCGGGTCGTCCCACGCCGCCGGCACCGCCCAGTCGGGCACGGCGCGGCGGTCGGCCCGGGCCGACCGGGCGAACCGGTCGGGGAAGATCTGGTAGACGACGGAGCCCTGGGCCCACGCCGGCGCCGGGCGCTCGTGCGCGACGAGGCGGAAGTCGCTCGCGTCGGGCACGTCGCGCAGGTGCACGCCGGTGCCGTTGAGCCATGCGTACCTCGTCGGGCCACCGGCGAGCAGGAACCGGTAGGTCGTCACCGGGTTGTGGCAGACGAGGCTCGCCTTCCACCACGCGTCGGTGGCCGTCGTCCGCACGAGGCGCGCCCTGGCGAACTGCTGCTCGCCGTCCGGCGCCGTACGCACGTGCACGGCGTCGACCTCGCACTCGAGCGGCACGCGCACGAGCAGGTCGACGGTGTCGCCCAACCGTGGCGTGAGGTTCGAGACGTAGCGGGCGGAACCGTCGTGATGCGGTTCGGACAGGAGGGTGGGGATCGGTGCGGGGCTCGGGCTCACTTGACCGAGCCCGCGGTGAGCCCGCCCACCAGATACCTCTGGACGGCGAAGTAGAGGGCCATGACCGGCACCGACGCGAGGAGGGCGCCGGCGCAGAACGGGCCGAAGTACTTGTTCTTGTCCGCCTTGAGCAGCGACCACAGGCCCACGGCGAGAGTCTGGTTCTCCGCGTCCTTGAGGAAGATGCTCGCGAGCAGGAACTCGCTGAAGAGGCCGACGAACGACAGCATCGCGACCGTCGCGAGGATCGGCAGGACGAGGCGCAGCGTCATCGTGAAGAAGATGCGCGCGTGGCTGGCGCCGTCGACCTTCGCCGCCTCGTCGAGCTCGCGCGGCACCGTGTCGAAGTACCCCTTGAAGAGCCAGACGTTGGCCCCCATGGCACCACCGAGGTAGGCGATGATGAGGCCGGCCTGGGTGTTGAGGCCGATCGGAGGCACGGAGTCCCCGATGTAGTCGAACGTCAGGTACATCGCCACGAACGCGAGCATGACGGGGAACATCTGCGCCAGCAGGAGCGCCATGAGCCCGCCCCGGCGGCCGTAGAAGCGCATCCGCGAGAACGCGTACGCCGCGGAGGCGCCGATCATCACGCTCGCGAACGCTCCGACACCGCAGATGACGAGCGTGTTCCGGTACCACGACCAGTACGGACGCAGGTCGAACAGCTCGCCGAAGTTGCCGAAACCGGCGTTGTTCGGCAGCAGGCTCGTCGTGCTCAGCGTCCCCGACGGGTTGACCGCCGCCGACACGATGAACACGAGCGGGAACAGCGCCCAGACGAGGGCGACCGCCGCCAGCACGTACTTCCACCACATGCCGGACCGACGCTTCTGCCCGACCGGGTGGATCGCGTTGGCCTGCTCGAGGTCGGCCGAGGTCGTGGCCGTCGTCGTGGTCGTCGCCATGTCAGTTCACCTCTTCCAGGGCCTTGGTCTGGCGGAAGCCGATGAACGACATGACCGCCACGATGAAGAAGATGATGATCGAGATCGCCGCCGCGTAGCCGAAGTTCGGTGCCGCGCTCGTGAAGGCGAGGCGGTACGCGTACGTGATGAGCAGGTCGCTGGACCCGATGGCGCTCTGGCTGCCCTCGAACGGCCCGCCCTCGGTCATGAGGAAGATCAGGCTGAAGTTGTTGAAGTTGAAGGCGAACGAGGCGATGAGCAGCGGCCCGACGGCGACGAGGACGAGCGGCATGATGATCGACCGGACCGTCCGGAAGCCGGTGGCGCCGTCGATGGCCGCGGCCTCCTTGACGTCGCCCGGGACCGACTGCAGCGCACCGGTGCACACGATGAACATGTAGGGGAAGCCGAGCCACAGGTTGGTGATGAGGATCGCCGCCTTGGCCGCCGTGCCGCTGCCGAGCCAGTCGACCGTCAGGCCGGTGACGTTGTTGATGAGCCCGAACTGCTGGTTGAACATCGAGGCCCAGACGAGAGCCGTGACGAAGCCGGGCAGCGCGTAGGGCAGGACGAGGACCGCGCGCATGATCTTCTTGCCCTTGAGCCGGTCGTCGTTGAAGAGCAGGGCGAGGGCGAGCCCGAGCAGGAACGTCGAGAGCACCGACACGGCCGCGAAGACGAAGTTCCACAGCAGGATCTTGAAGAACCCGGAACGCAGCGTCGGGTCGGTCAGCGCGTTCGAGAAGTTCTTGAAGCCGACGCTCTCCTTCCAGCCCTGCGGGAGCCGGTCGTTGGGGTCGGCCAGGTTGACCCACGACGCGTTGTTCGGGCCGTACACCTTCGCGGGCTGCCCGTCGGCGACCGGCCGGCTGTCGGTGAGCCGGTCGGTGCTCGCGTCGTAGCTGACGGCCGGCTTGCCCTCGAACGCCTCGGACAGGCCCACCCGCTTGATGGCGGCCCCACCGCCCGTCGGGACGGAGAAGTCGTCGAGGTCCTGGCGGCCGTTGACCTCGCGACCGTTGAGGATCGTGTAGCCCTTGACCGCGGTGACCTTCCCGGTCAGGCCGGCGGTCACGTCGCCGGCCGGCAGCTCGGTGAGGCCGTCCTTGGTCCCCGCGTAGACCTTCTTGGTCGTCGGGTCGGTCAGGATGTAGACCGGGTCGCCGGTGGCCTTGTCGTCACCGGCCTTGACCGCGACGCTCAGCGCGTAGCGGGGCTTGCCGGGCACCTCCTCCACCGAGGAGCCGACGATGGCCGCGACCGACTCCTCCTTGCTCAGGCTGTGGCCGTCGCCCCAGTTCGTGAACGCCGTGGCGCCGGTGAAGACGGCCGGCCAGATCTGGAAGGCGAGGAAGAAGACGAGGCCGGGGAACAGGTACTTGGCCGGGACGTTGCGCCGCGTGGAGTACACGAGGAGCACCGCCAGACCGACGAGCCCGAGCACCACGGTGCCGATGAGCTGACCGTTGGCGGCGAACAGGCCGGCCATGTAGACGACGGCGGCCAGGACGACCGCGATGACGACCCACTTGAGCACGACGTAGGGAGAGCGACTCATCGTTGAATCTCCGTCGGGAGGGAAGGGCTGGGGGCGGTGGTCCGCGGGCGGTGGCCGGAGCGCGGGGCCCCGGCCACCGCCCGCGGTGGGTACGACGTCAGGTCGACGCGGGCGTCAGCCCTTCTTGATGTTGGCGACGATCTCCTTCGCGGCGGCGGCGAAGCGCTCCTGCGCGCCGGCCTTGCCGGAGATGACGTCCGCACCGGCCTGGCCCAGCGGGCCCCACACGGAGTTCATGGCGGGGATGTTCGGCATCGGCAGGGCACCCTGGCCGGCCTCGAACCACGCCTTGACGTCGGGGTCGCTCGCCGCGACCTGCTGGTAGGCCTCGGTCAGGGCCGGCGGGCGGTGGCCGACGTTGAACAGGTCGACCTGGAGGTCCTTGTTCGGGACGTACTTGGTGACGAACTCCTCCGCGAAGGCCTTGTTCTTGGCCTTGGCCGAGACGTAGAACATCTGGACGCCGAGGAACGGCTCCATCTTCTTGCCGCCGATCGTCGGCAGCGGCGAGATGGCGTACTTGATGCCGGCCTTCTTGGCCTTGTCGATGGCCCACGGGCCGGTGATGTAGTACGGGTACTTGCCCGAGTCGAAGAGCGCGTCGGCGTTGGTGCCGTCGACGTTCGTCGTCAGGACCTTCTCCTTGCCGAGCTTCGCGAGCTGCTCGGCGCCCTGGATCGAGCCGGCGTTGTCGACGATGACCTTGTTGGGGTCGTAGTCGCCGTTGTCCTTCTGCGCGAAGATGCCGCCGCCGAAGGCCTTGAGGTACGGGTAGGTGTAGTACGCGTTGCCGACCTTGGAGACCTCCTGCACGACGGTCCCGTCGGCCTTGCCGGCCGCCTTGAGCTCCTTGCCCTTGGCGACCATCTCCTCGTAGGTCTTCGGGGCATCGGGCGCGAGGGCGGTGTTGCGCACGACGCCGATGTTCTCGACGGCGTAGGGCACGCCGTAGATCTGGCCGTTGAACTTCGTGGCCGCCATGGCGTCCTTGGAGAACTTGGCCTGCAGGTCGCTCGAGAGGTTGATCGGCGACACCGCGTTGTTCTGGACGAGCTCGCCGAGCCAGTCGTGCGCGCCGACGATGACGTCCGGGCCCTTGCCCGCGTTCGTGGCGTCCTTGAAGTTGGCGCGGACGTCGGGGGCCACCTGGACGGCCACCTTGATGCCCTGCTCCTGGCCGAACATGTCCGCGTACTTCTTGATCGCCGCGGCACGGTCGTTGTCGGTCCAGATCACGAGGTCGACCGACGCGTCACGGACCGGGGCGGCCGTGGTGTTCGACGGGGCGGGGGCCGCGGACGAGGTCGTCGTCGAGCTCGAGCCTCCCGCGGTGTTCGTCGTGGTGGGGGTGGAACCACCACAGGCGCTGAGGGCCAGGGCGGCAACACCCGTGACGGCGACAGCGCCGAACGCACGCTTGTGCATGGATTCTCCTTTGAAGCCTGGTGGCACACGCCGCCACCGGTGGCGCAGACCATAGCAAGAAGTTGCAGCGATCTTTCCATCCACTTGCAGCAAGATCTTGCAACGATCGGGAAACGATTCCTGGACACCGCGCTCGCCGGCCCTCGGCTGCGCTCGGGGTACGACGGGCCGGCGCCGGCCGTCCGGGGTGAGCCAGGGGTGGTCACCACGGCGGGCATGCGGCAGGATGGCGGTGCCTGCCCGCCCGGGCGGCAGCCCTTTACAACGGATCGTCCGGCACGTTCCTGCCGGTGAAGGAAGGCAAAGAAGCCATGGCAACAGTGACGTTCGACAACGCGACGCGTCAGTACCCGGGAAACCCGGTGCCGTCCGTCGACAAGCTCAACATCGACATCGCGGACGGTGAGTTCCTCGTCCTCGTCGGACCCTCCGGGTGCGGCAAGTCCACCTCGCTGCGCATGCTCGCCGGCCTCGAGGAGGTCAACGGCGGCCGCATCCTCATCGGTGACCGCGACGTGACGAACCTGTCCCCCAAGGACCGCGACGTCGCGATGGTGTTCCAGAACTACGCGCTCTACCCGCACATGACGGTCGCGGACAACATGGGCTTCGCGCTCAAGATCGCCGGCGTCGACAAGGCCGAGATCCGCAAGCGCGTCGACGAGGCCGCCAAGATCCTCGACCTCGAGCCGTACCTCGACCGCAAGCCGAAGGCCCTCTCCGGTGGCCAGCGCCAGCGCGTCGCCATGGGCCGCGCCATCGTCCGCTCGCCCCAGGTGTTCCTCATGGACGAGCCGCTGTCGAACCTCGACGCCAAGCTCCGGGTGCAGACCCGCACGCAGATCGCCTCGCTCCAGCGGCGCCTCGGCGTCACGACGGTGTACGTCACGCACGACCAGATCGAGGCCATGACGATGGGCGACCGCGTCGCGGTCCTCAAGGACGGCATCCTCCAGCAGTGCGACACCCCGCGCCGGATGTACGACCACCCCGCCAACGTCTTCGTCGCCGGCTTCATCGGGTCTCCGGCCATGAACCTGCTCGATGTCCCGCTGACCGAGTCGGGCGCCGACTTCGGCGGCCACGCGGTGCCGATCGAGCGGGGCCTGCTCGGCGGCGTCGGGAAGCACATCACGATGGGCGTCCGCCCCGAGGACCTCGAGGTGGCCGAGGACGGCGCGGGCCTGGCTGTCACTGTCGACGTCGTCGAGGAGCTCGGCGCCGACGCGTACATCTACGGCTCGACCAAGGCCCACCAGATCGACATCGAGGGCGACGAGGAGTCGGGCAAGCCGTTCATCGCCCGCGTCGACGGTCGCCGTCCCCCGGAGAAGGGCCAGGTCCTGCACCTCAAGCCCAAGCAGGGTCACGTCCACCTGTTCAACCCGGAGTCGGGCGAGCGCATCGGGGACTGAGCACGACGCGCCAACGGCACACGCCGCCGGGCCGGCACCCTTCGCGGGGTGCCGGCCCGGTGCCGTCTCCCGGCGACCCGCCTCGCGTCCTCCTTGCGCCGGGTGCCCATGAGCCGCCGGCGGATCGACGCCCCTCCCGGGCGCGTGCCACGATGAGCGCGTGACGCTGGAGATCACCACCGCCCGGCCCGAGTCGGCCCTCCTCGACCTGCCGTGGTCCACGCCCCTCGAGGACTGGCCCGAGAGCACCCTGGCAGCCCTCCCCCGTGGCATCTCGCGCCACGTCGTGCGCTTCGTCAAGCTGGGGCGACGTGTCCTCGCCGTCAAGGAGATCAAGTCCGACATCGCCGACCGCGAGTACGCGATGCTGCGCAACCTGCGCCGCCTCGACATCCCGTGCGTCGAGCCGTTCGGCGTCGTCCACGGCCGCACCGACGCCGACGGGGAGCCGCTCGACGCGTGCCTCGTCACCCGGCACCTGCAGTTCTCCCTGCCCTACCGGGCCCTCTACAGCCAGAACCTGCGGCCCGACACCGCGGTGCGGCTCATGGACGCCCTCGCCCTGCTCCTCGTGCGGCTGCACCTGCACGGCTTCTGGTGGGGCGACGTGTCGCTGTCGAACACCCTCTTCCGCCGCGACGCCGGGGCCTTCGCCGCCTACCTCGTCGACGCCGAGACGGGCGAGCTGCACCCCTCGCTGTCCAACGGGCAGCGCGAGCACGACCTGGACATCGCCCGGGTCAACATCGCCGGGGAGCTCATGGACCTCCAGGCCGGCGGCTTCCTCGAGGAGCAGGCCGACCCGTTCGAGGTGTCCGGCTCGATCATCGAGCGCTACCACGCCCTGTGGGAGGCCCTGACCGGCACCGAGCGGTTCGAGGTCGGTGACCGGTGGCGGGTCGACGAGCGGATCCGCCGCCTCAACGAGCTCGGCTTCGACGTCGACGAGCTGCAGATCACCACCGACATCGGCGGCACCGAGATCGTCATCACCCCCAAGGTCGTCGACGCCGGCCACCACTCGCGGCGTCTGCTGCGCCTCACCGGCCTCGACGTCGGCGAGAACCAGGCACGCCGCCTGCTCAACGACCTCGACGCCTACGTCGCGGCCACGGACCAGCAGGGCGTCGACGAGGAGATCGTCGCGCACGAGTGGCTCTCCAAGGTCTACGAGCCGGTCGTGCGGTCGGTGCCGCGCGAGCTCGTCGGTCGCCTCGAGCCGGCCGAGGTGTTCCACGAGATCCTCGAGCACCGCTGGTACATGAGCGAGCGGGCGGGCGGGGACGTGCCGATGGACGAGGCGGTGCGCGACTACCTGTCGACGGTGCTGCCCGCCAAGCCGGAGGAGCAGTCGGTGCTCGGGGTCGACACCGAGGAGATGCCGGTCATCAGCCGGCTGGACTGACCTCGGTCAAGCCTCGGTCCCGCCTCGGTCACACCTCGGTCACGCGTCGTAGGCCGTCTCGTCGGCAGGCCCGGACAGGATCTGCCCGAAGAGCACGACGACCCACAGCAGGAACGTCACGACGTGGACCGCCGTGCACCACAGGCAGATCGAGTGGATGCGGTACAGCTCGGCCCACACGAGGTAGAGCACCATGCCGAGACCCACGGTGAGCCAGCCGAGGCGCGCCACGTCGAGCCAGCCGACCCGGCTGCGCCACGTCGAGGGCCACACCAGGGGCAGCAGCACGAGGAAGAAGACGAGCCCGAGCAGCGCGACCGGGACCCCCATGAACGTGCTCCACGCGCTCGTCGTCACCTTGGCGCAGTCGACGATGCCCCCGATGCTGCACGCGAGCGTCGCGTTGTCCGTGAAGTGCTCGACGGTCAGGTAGACCGAGACGCCGAGGCCGACCACGACGAGGGCGAGGGTCGTCGGGGCCAGCCACGGCGGGCGGACCCGCCCGCCCGGCGCACGGGTGCCGCCGGCGTGGCCGGCACGGTCGACGCGGCTCACGGCGTCACTTCTTCAGCAGGACGGAGGCCGACATGACGCCCGTCGACGTGCAGACGTTCGTCGGCTTGCCGCCGGTCAGCTGGCACAGCTGGGCCGAGATCGTGTTGATGGCCGGGGTCATCGTCCTGCCGATCGGGGAAGCGGGTCCTTGATGCCGGCGATGATCTGGTCGTAGGTCTTGCCCTCGAGAGCGTTGGCGTCGACGGTGGCTCCGCTCGTCGCGCGGGTGCCGCCGTAGTCGATCCACGGGATGCCCCCGCCGGGGTTGAACTTCTGGAACAGCTGGGCGTTCTCGCCGTCGAGGGTCTGCAGCGGCTTGCCGTCGCGGTCCTGGGTCTCGACGGCCTCGAAGGCGAGGACGTCGCTGGTGTACGTCGCCTTGGCGAACGTCCACGTCGGGGTGTCGGGGTGCACGTCGGTCGACGAGCTCGTCGTCGGGGCCAGGCCGCTGAAGCTGCCGAAGCGGGACAGCGCACCGATGAGGGCCCAGCGCTCCATGGCGCAGAACGGGCAGTACTCGGCACCGATGTAGAGGACCTTCGGCTTGCCGTCCTGCGTCAGCGGGGTGCCGCCCCGGAGCGGGGCCGGCGCACCGTTCGGGTCGGGCGCAGGCGCGGCGTCGAGGGTCGCCTGAGGCAGCGAGGTGAGCGAGGCCAGCGCGGCGTCGGCGCCGCTGGAGGCGGTGGCGGCCGGCGCCGGCGTGGGCCGGTTCGACACGGCGACCCCGACGGCCACCGCGACGATGACGACGACGACCGCGACGACGGCCGCGATGACCTGCCGGCGCTGGCGCTCCTGGCGGGCCGCCTCGGCCCGCATCTGCGCCGCGCGCGCGGCGGTCTCGGCCCTGCTGCTCTTGCCCACGTGTGCGTCCTTCGCTCGTTCCGGGGTGCTGCGACTACTACACGGCGTCGTATAACGGCGCCCACTCTACCGACGTCCCCTTGACCAGCGTCGGGCGCACCCGGTGAGTTCCCCGGACGTCTCAGCCGGGGTGACGCCGACGACGGGAGGCCCTCGCGGTCAGGCCCTCGCGGTCAGCGACGCCGCTGGCGGGCGATCTCGTAGAGGGTGACGCCGGTGGCCAGGCCGGCGTTGAGGGACTCGACGGCCGAGCTCATCGGGATCGAGACGATCTGGTCGCACGTCTCGCGGACGAGGCGCGACAGCCCCTTGCCCTCGGAGCCGGTGACGACGACGAGCGGCTCGGCGGCGAGCGCGAGGTCGGGCAGCTCGACGTCGCCATCCATGTCGAGACCGAGGATGAAGAAGCCGGCCCGCTTGAACTCCTCGAGGGCGCGCGTCAGGTTGCTCGCCTTGGCGACGGGGACACGCGCCGCCGCACCGGCCGAGGTCTTCCACGCCGAGGCCGTCATGCCGACCGAGCGGCGCTCGGGCACGACGACCCCGTGGCCTCCGAACGCCGCCACGGACCGGATGATGGCGCCGAGGTTGCGCGGGTCGGTGATGCCGTCCAGCGCCACGACGAGCGGCACACCGGGGGCCTCCGGGTCGATGAGGTCCGCCGGGTCCGCGTAGTCGTACGGCGGAACCTGCAGGGCCAGGCCCTGGTGCACGCCGCCGTCGGTGAGCCGGTCGAGCTCGCCGCGCGGGGTCTCGAGGATGGCGAGGCTGCGCTCGGTCGCCAGCTTGAGGGCCTCGCGGACGCGGTCGTCGGTGTCGATCCGCGTGGCGACGTACATCGTCGCCACCGGCACGTCGGCGCGCAGCGCCTCGACGACCGAGTTGCGGCCGTAGACCATCTCGCTCGAGGTCTTGCCGCGGCTCCTCGGGCGGGACTGGCCGCGCGCAGCGGAACCGGCGGGCCCGGATCCCGAGCGCTTCGCCGCCGCCTTCGCCCGCTTGTGGGCGGGGTGGTACTCGCGGTCGGCGGCCTTGGGCGTGGGGCCCTTGCCCTCGAGGCCGCGACGGCGCTGGCCGCCGGAGCCGACCGTCGGCTTCTTGCCGCTCTTGCGGACGGCGCCGCGACGCTGGGAGTTGCCTGGCATGGGAGTCCTTCGAGTGTGTCGGTCGGCGGTCAGTCCGCCGAGGCATCGGCGCGCTCGGGCCGCGCGAGCGACCACTGCGCGCCCGAGGGCGTGTCGGTGATGGTGATGCCCGCGGCCACGAGCGCGTCGCGGATCTCGTCGGCGCGAGCGAAGTCGCGCTCCTGGCGGGCGTGCTGGCGCGCCTCGAGCTGCACGCGCACGAGCGCGTCGAGCGCGGACTCCGCCGCCGCGTCGCTGCCACCGCGCGTGCCGCCCCAGTGGTCGGCGAGCGGGTTGACGCCCAGGACCTCGGTCATGGCGACGACGGACGCCGCCGCGGCGACCGCCGCCTCGTCGTCGGCGTCGTCGAGGGCCGTGTTGCCGGCGCGGACCGTGTCGTGGACGACGGCGAGGGCCCCGGACACGCCGAGGTCGTCGTCCATCGAGGCGACGAAGTCGGCCGGCAGGCTCGCCTCGGACGCAGCCGCCACGACGTCACCCCGGCGGGCGGCCCGCTCGAGGAACCCCTCGATGCGCTCGACCGCGGCGGCCGCCTCGTCGAGCGAGCCGGGGTGGTACTCGATCGTCGAACGGTAGTGCGCTGCAGTGAGGAAGTAGCGCAGGACGAGGGGACGCGTCGTCTCGAGCAGGTGGCGCACCTCGAGGGCGTTGCCGAGCGACTTGCCCATCTTCTGGCCCTTGACCGTGACCCACGCGTTGTGCAGCCAGTAGCGGGCGAAGCCGAGGCCCGCCGCTCGCGACTGGGCCAGCTCGTTCTCGTGGTGCGGGAAGCGCAGGTCGATGCCGCCGCCGTGGATGTCGAACTCGTCGCCGAGCCAGCGCCGGGCCATGGCCGAGCACTCGAGGTGCCAACCGGGCCGGCCCGCGCCGAACGGCGTCGGCCACGAGGCGGTCTCGGGCTCCTCGGCCTTGCGGCCCTTCCACAGCGCGAAGTCGCGGGGGTCGCGCTTGCCGCGGGGGTCGGCGTCCTCGGCCGCGACCATGTCGTCGATCGACTGGTGCGAGAGCGCCCCGTACTCGGGCCACGACCGGACGTCGAAGTAGACGTCGCCCGAGCCGTCGGGGGCCGGGTAGGCGTGGCCCTTCTCGACGAGGGTCTCCATGAGGGTCACCATGTCGGGCACGTGCCCCGTGGCCCGCGGCTCGTAGGAGGCGGGCAGGACGCCGAGCGCGTCGAGGGCCTGGCTGGTCAGGCGCTCGTTGTGGTAGCTGAGGGCGAACCAGTCCTCGCCGGACTCGGCCGCCTTGCGCAGCACCTTGTCGTCGATGTCGGTGACGTTGCGCACGAGGGTGACCTCGTAGCCGTGGCCGGTCTCGAGCCAGCGGCGCAGCACGTCGAAGGCGACGGCGAAGCGGACGTGGCCGATGTGCGGGGCACCCTGCGTCGTGAGCCCGCAGATGTACATGCCCACCCTGCCCGCCTCGCGCGGCGTGAAGTCGCGCAGCTGCCGGGCGGCGGTGTCGAACAGTCGTAGGCTCACCCGCGGCAGTCTATCGGCGCGCAGGCCCCGGTCCGGACGCGTGCGGCGGTCGTCAGCGCAGCGGGACGACGAGCGCGGTGGCGAGCGCAGCGACGCCCTCGCCCCGCCCGGTCAGGCCGAGACCGTCGGTCGTCGTGCCGCTGACCGAGACCGGCGCCCCGGCCGCCGCGGAGAGGGCCGTCTCCGCCTCGTCGCGGCGGGCGCCCACCTTGGGCTTGTTGCCCACGACCTGCACCGCCACGTTGCCGACCTCGAAGCCGGCCGCGCGCACGAGCCGTGCCGCCTCCGCGAGGAGCGTGACGCCCGACGCCCCGGCGAGCTCGGGCCGCGAGGTGCCGAAGTGGGCGCCCAGGTCCCCGATGCCCGCCGCGGAGAAGAGCGCGTCGCAGGCGGCGTGCGCCGCCACGTCGGCGTCGGAGTGCCCGTCGAGGCCGCGCTCGCCCGGCCAGTGCAGCCCGGCGACCCACAGCTCGCGGTCCGAGCCCTCGGGCGCGAGCGCGTGGACGTCGACGCCGATGCCGACCCGCGGCAGCGCGGTCACCGGCCGTCCTTCCAGTCGATGGGGCCGCGGTGCACCTTGTGCGGGGCCGCCTGGGCGACGGGCTTGACGACGAGGGTGTCGATGTTGACGTGCTGCGGCAGCCCGACGGCGAAGGCGATGCACCGGGCGACGTCGTCCGCCACGAGCGGCCGGTCCACGCCCTCGTAGACCTTGTCCGCCGCGGCCTGGTCGCCGTGCAGGCGGGTGAGCGAGAACTCCTCGGTCCGCACCATGCCGGGCCGGATGTCGACGACCCGGATGTTCTCGCCGTTGAGCTCGAGCCGCAGGGTCTCGGAGACGACCGACGTGCCGTGCTTGGCCGCGACGTAGCCGCCTCCACCCTCGTACACGCGCTCGCCGGCGATCGAGGACACGTCGACGATGGTCGCCCGGGCGGAGCGGCGCAGCAGTGGCAGCACGGCCTGGGTGACGCGCAACGTGCCGATGACGTTCGTCGCGTACATCCGCTCCCACTCGGCCGGGTCGGCGTCCTCGACCCGGGTGACGCCGAGGGCACCACCGGCGTTGTTGACGACGACGTCGCAGCGTCCGAGGGTCGCGACCCCGGCCTCGACGCCGGCCGTGTCGGTGACGTCCAGGACGAGCGCGCGGGCGGCCGGCCCGATCTTCTCGACGACGGCGTCCAGCTTCTCGCGGCGCCGGCCGGCGACGACCACGTCGAAGCCCTCCGCGGCGAGCCGCTCCGCGGTGGCCGCACCGATGCCGGTGCCGCCGCCGGTGATGAGGGCGAGGGGGCGGGTCGCGTCAGCGGTCTGCTCGGTCACGCGACCGAGGATAGGCGCTCAGTCGTTCGAGGTATCCGCGTGCCCCGGAGCGCGCGCGGTCACCTCGACTCGCGCCGCGAGCAGGTGGGCGGCGGTCTCGAGGTCGTCCGGGGTGGTCACCTTGAACGCGAGCCGGTCACCGTCGACGACGAGGACCGGCTCGCCGAGGCGCTCCACGAGCCCGGCGTCGTCGGTGGCCTCGCTCGAGACGGCGTGGGCTCGTGCGAGGACGTTGCGCGCGAACCCCTGCGGCGTCTGCACGGCCCGGAGGGCGGCCCGGTCCGGCGTCGCGAGGACCCGGCCGGAGGCGTCGACCTGCTTGACGGTGTCGACGACCGGGGTACCGGGCACGACGGCGACGGCCCCGGCCTCCAGGGCGGTCACCACACGGGCGAAGACCTCGGGCGGCGTCAGGCAGCGGGCGGCGTCGTGGACGAGGACGAGGTCGACCGACGCGTCGAGCACGGCCAGGCCGGCAGCGACGGAGTCGCCGCGCTCGGCCCCGCCGACGACGACGGTCACGCCGGGCACCGCGTTCACGGCGTGCTCCGCGTGCTGGGCGTGCTCCGCGTGCTCGGCGGCGGCGACGCGGCAGGCCTCCTGCGCCTCGCCCACCCGGTCGGCGGGGGCGACCACGACGAGCTGGTGCAGGTCCGGGCACGACAACGCCCCCCGCAGGGCGTGCCCGAGGAGGGGCCGCCCGGCGAGGGGCACGAACGCCTTGGGGACACCGGCCCCCAGACGCGAACCGGAGCCGGCCGCGACGACGATGACGCCGACGCGACCGGCTCCGGTGCTACCGTTCAGGAGAGGGCTCGCCGTCAGGAGGCGAGGACCTCGTCGAGGATCGACTCCGCCTTGTCCTCGTCGGTCTTCTCCGCGAGCGCGAGCTCGGAGACGAGGATCTGACGGGCCTTGGCGAGCATCCGCTTCTCGCCGGCCGAGAGGCCGCGGTCCTGGTCACGTCGCCAGAGGTCGCGGACGACCTCGGCCACCTTGATGACGTCGCCGGAGGCGAGCTTCTCGAGGTTGGCCTTGTACCGGCGGGACCAGTTGGTGGGCTCCTCGGTGTGCGGGGTGCGCAGGACCTCGAACACCCGGTCGAGACCCTCCTGCCCGACGACGTCGCGGACGCCGACGAGGTCGCAGTTCTCCGCGGGTACCTCAATCGTCAGGTCGCCCTGGGCGACCTTGAGCTTCAGGTAGAGCTTGTCCTCTCCCTTGATCGTGCGTGTGTTGATCTCCTCGATCAGTGCCGCCCCGTGGTGGGGGTACACGACCGTCTCGCCGACCTTGAAAACCATGTGCTGTTTTCCCCTTTCGCGACCTCCAGATTATCACGATCCGCAGCACACCGCGATCTCAGGATCTGGCATATGCGCAGGTCAGAGCCACAGTCGGTGATCCATCCGCCACCGTGCGCGTCTTGACAGAACGCCCGTGAACATGCTTCGCGCGAGCGCTTTCATCGCCGGTTCGGCGTCCGTTCGCCGTCGTCGGGGCGGCGCCGCGGCGAGCCGCCCGACCCGTGACCCGCCCCGTCGGAGGCGCGAGAGCCTTGTGCCGGTGGCGTCCCCGCGCCGTCGGAGCGGCGGGCGCGGGGTTGGCCGCAGTGGGCGGAGGCCCGCCGGTAGGCTGTGCCCCGTGAAGCGTCGATCCCTCGTGCAGACCCCCGTGCGTCGCCGTGTCTCGGCGCTCGCCGCCGGTGTCGCCCTCGCCGCCGTGACGGCCGGGTGCCAGGTCAACTCCCCGGTGCAGACGGACCAGCCGTACATCCCTGCCGACGGCGTCCCGGCGGACATCGGCCAGCTGGCCGTCCGCGACCTCGTCCTCGTCGGGGACGGCAAGGGCCAGACGGTCGTCTCCGGTTCGGCGATCAACCTCGGCGCCGACCAGATGACGGTCAGGTTCGTGCCGCAGGCCACCGAGGGCTCCAGCACGGCCCCGTCCGGCTCGGAGGTCGAGCTCGGACCGCGCGAGCAGGTCGACCTGGCGACCAAGGGACTCGAGCTGTCCGGCGTCTCCTCCAAGCCCGGCACCCTCGTGCCCGTCTCCATCACCTCGAGCACCGGCGGCACGACCGTCGTCCAGGTGCCCGTGCTGCCGGCCACCGGCTACTACTCGACCGTGACGCCCGCGCCGACCACCGCGACCGGCACGGCCTGACCGGCCCGTACCGCGAGCCCGACGCGAAACCGACGCGAAACCGACGGCCGCCCCGCTCCTGCGGGGCGGCCGTCGGCGTCCCACGGACCCGGCCGCCCGGCCTCTGCTCGGCTCAGCCGGCCTCGAACTTGTAGCCGAGCCCGCGGACGGTGACGATGTGCACCGGGTTGGCCGGGTCGGGCTCGATCTTGGCCCGGAGCCGCTTGACGTGGACGTCGAGGGTCTTCGTGTCGCCGACGTAGTCGCTGCCCCAGACGCGGTCGATGAGCTGCATCCGGGTCAGGACGCGACCCGAGTTGCGCAGCAGCATCTCGAGCAGCTCGAACTCCTTGAGCGGCAAGGACGCCGAGTCGCCGCGGACGCTCACGGTGTGGCGCTCGACGTCCATCCGCACCGGCCCGGCCTCGAGCGTCGAGGGCAGCAGGTCCTCCGGCTCGGCGAGGCGGCGCAGGACCGCCTTGACGCGGGCGAGCAGCTCACGGCTCGAGTACGGCTTGGTGACGTAGTCGTCCGCCCCGATCTCGAGGCCGACGACCTTGTCGATCTCGCTGTCCTTGGCCGTCAGCATGATGACGGGCACCGAGGAGCGCTGGCGCAGCGCACGGCACACGTCGACGCCGGACAGGCCGGGCAGCATGAGGTCGAGCAGGACGAGGTCGGCACCGTTCTTGTCGAACTCGGCCAGGCCCTCCGGGCCGGTGTCGGCGACGGCGACGTCGTAGCCCTCCTTCTTGAGCAGGTAGGAGAGCGGGTCGGAGAACGAGACCTCGTCCTCGACGATCAGGATGCGGCTCAAGGGGTGTCCTCTTCGGGATCAGACGGGTCGAGACGGTCGGAGAGATGTTCGGTAGCGGTCGGGCAGGGGGACGAACGGCGCGCACGGGCCTGCCACGGATCAGGCGACGGTGCGCGACGGCCGGTCCGGCGAGCGCGCGGGCGGGGACGAGGTGGCCGGGGCCTCACCGTCGGTCGCGGCGGGGAGCGAGGCGTCGCTCGGCAGGGTTCGGGTCGCCACCGTCGCGGCGGGCAGGGTGATGGTGAACGTCGAGCCGCGACCGGGCTCGGACCAGACCCGGACGCTGCCGCCGTGGTTGTCGGCGACGTGCTTGACGATGGCCAGGCCCAGACCGGTGCCGCCCGTCGCCCGGGACCGGGCGGTGTCGATCCGGTAGAACCGCTCGAAGATCCGGTCCTGCTCCTCGGGCTCGATGCCGAGGCCCTGGTCGGTCACCGAGACGTCGATCGTGCCCGCCGGGGTGCGACGGACGGCGACGCCGACCCTGGTGTCACGGTCGGAGTACGCGATGGCGTTGCCGACGAGGTTGCTGATCGCGGTCGTCACGAGCTCGGCGTCGCCCCACACCTCGCAGCCCGGGTCGAGGGAGCGGGCCAGCGTGATGCCGTTCTCCTCGGCGAGCAGCCTGCTGCGGTCGACGGCGTCCTCGGCGCACGCCCCGACGTCGACGAGGACGGGGTCCTTGACGACGTCCGCGCCCTGGAGCCGGGACAGCTCGACGATCTCCTTGACCAGACGCGTCAGCCGGGTCGACTCGACGCCGATGCGGGTGGCGAACCGGGCCACCGCCTCCGGGTCGTCGTGCGCGTCGCGGATGGCCTCGGCGAGCAGGGCGATGCCGCCGACCGGCGTCTTGAGCTCGTGGCTGACGTTGGCGAGGAAGTCGCGGCGGATCTCGTCGACCCGCGCTGCCTGGGTGCGGTCCTCGACGAGGACCAGGACGTGGTGCGCGCCGAGCGGTGCGACGCGGGCCGACACGACGATCCGGCCCTCGCCGATGCCCTTGCGCAGGGTCAGCTCGGCCTCCCGGATGACACCGTCGCGGCGCACGGCACGGGCGAGGTCGAGCAGCTCGGGGTGGACGAGCTCCTGCCCGCGGACGATGCCGTGGGCCACCGCGGCGGGTGAGTTGTTGACGACGCGGTCGGACGCGTCGAGGAGGACGCCGCTCGAGCGCAGCACGGCGATGACGTCCGAGACCCCGGGCGGCAGGGACGGTTCGGGAGCCGGGACACCCTCCGCGGCGCTCGCGCGGTCCGACAGGCGCACGGCGACCATCGCCAGGCCGCCCAGGGCGAGGCCGGCGATGCCACCGAGCGTTGCCGCGGTCGTCGGGTCCACGACACACAGCGTACGCACGGGCGACGCGCCACCCGGACACCCCGGCGGCCCCCACGCGTGCGGTGAACCGAGTGTTCACCTGCCCGAACCCGCCCGTTCACGCACGGGTGCCACCCTCTGCGGGACAGGGCCGTGCCGGCCGTGTGTCGGCCGCCGCCCGGTGGCAGGCTGGGGCGCCCAGAGCACCACCGCGACGGCCGGTCGACACCGCGACGGCACGGCCGGTGCACGTACGGCTAGCGACAGGACCAGCATGCGCGACCAGTTCCACGAGGACCTCGACACCATCACGGACCAGCTCGTCGAGCTGACCCGTCTGGCCGGGTCCGCCATCTCCCGCGCCACCACCGCTCTGCTCGACGCGGACGTCCACCTGGCGGAGTCGGTCATCGAGGCCGACCGCCAGCTCGACGACATCCGCATCGAGCTCGACGAGCTTCTCCGTCGACCTGCTCGCGCGGCAGCAGCCGGTCGCGACGGACCTGCGCATCGTCGTCACCGCGATGCACATGAGCTCGGACCTCGAACGCATGGGCGACCTCGCCCGGCACGTCGCCAAGGTGGCGCGCCTGCGGACCCCGGACTCCGCGGTGCCGGCCGAGCTGCGCTCGCACATCCTGCAGATGGGCCAGGTCGCCGAGGCGATCGTGGCCAAGTGCGGCTCGATCATCGCGAGCAAGGACGTCGCGGCGGCCATCGCGCTCGAGAAGGACGACGACGCCATGGACGAGCTGCACCGCCAGCTGTTCGCGGCGCTGCTCGACGAGAACACGTCGTGGTCGCGCAGCGCGATCCTCGACCTGACCCTCGTCGGCCGCTACTACGAGCGGTTCGCCGACCACGCCGTGTCGGTGGCCCGACGCGTCATCTACCTCGTCACCGGTGAGTACGACCAGGCGGTCGACCACGAGGACGAGGAGGATGCGGAGGCCGTCGCCTCGATCGAGGGCGGCGCCTCCGCCTGACCGTCACGCCCCGACCCGAAAGGGCCACCTCCCGTGACGGGACGTGGCCCTTCGGCGTGGTGCGGGCGGCGTCAGCGGCCCTGGTTGGCGACGGCGGCGGCCGCCTCGGCGGCGGCCTCCGGGTCGAGGTAGCGACCGCCCCGGGTGACCGGACGGAAGGCGTCGTCGAGCTCGTAGACGAGCGGCATGCCGGTCGGGATGTTGAGGCCGGCGATGTCCTCGTCGGAGATGTCGTCGAGCGTCTTGACCAGGGCCCGCAGCGAGTTGCCGTGGGCCGCGACCAGGACGGTCAGGCCGTCGGCGAGGTCGTTCTGGATCTCGTTCTCCCAGTAGGGAAGCATCCGTGCCACGACGTCCTTGAGGCACTCGGTGTCCGGCATCGCGTCACCGATGCCGGCATACCGCGCGTCGTGCGTCTGGGCGAACTCGTCCTCGGGGTCGATGGGCGGCGGCGGCACGTCGTAGGACCGACGCCACAGCATGAACTGCTCCTCGCCGTACTGCTCGAGGGTCTGCTTCTTGTTCTTGCCCTGCAGCGCGCCGTAGTGCCGCTCGTTGAGGCGCCAGTCCCGCTTGACGGGGATCCAGTGGCGGTCGGCGGCGTCGAGCGCGAGGTTGGCCGTCGTGATGGCCCGGCGCAGGACCGACGTGTGCACGATGTCGGGCAGGATCCCGGCCTCCGCGAGCTGCTGCCCGGCCCGCACACCCTCGGCGCGCCCCTTGTCGGTGAGGTCGACGTCGACCCAGCCGGTGAAGAGGTTCTTGGCGTTCCAGTCGCTTTCGCCGTGACGGACGAGGACGAGCGTGTAGGTCATGCGAGGCAGCCTAGCGACGCCGCCTCAGGCCCCGGCAGACCCGTCCAGCAGGTGACGGAAGGCCTCGAGGTTGCGCGTGGACTCGCCGCGCGAGACCCGCCAGGCCCATTCCTTCTTCATCGAGCCGAGGAAACCGAGGGCGAGCAGCTCGTTGAAGGCGTCGTCGCTGGCGGCCAGGACGACGCCGAAGAGGTGGTCGAGGTGCTCGGCGTCGAGGGCGGCGGTGGGCACCTCCCCGCGCAGGTAGACGTCGCCGTCGGTGTCGATGGCGTACGCGACCCCCTGGAGGCGAAGGTTCTTGCGCAGCAGGGTCCGGTAGAACGCCTCGTGGTTCTCGTCCGGGTTGCGGATGACGAAGGCGCTGACGCTCGTCGTGCGGTCGCGGACGAGGAGCGAGACGACCGTCCTGAGCTTCTTCTCGCCCGGCAGCGTGACGACGTACTCACCGTCGCGGCCGCCGAGCTTCCCACTCGAGGTCGACGGAGTCGAGGTAGCCGCGCAGCCCTGCCTCGGCATCGGGGCGCAGGCCCTCTGCCGGGGCGGTCACGGGATCACGGCCGTCGGCACGTCGGCAAGGCTCACGGCCTCGTCCACGGACGGCTCGGCGGTCTCGGGCGCGTCGCTGCGGGCTCGCATGGCCTGACGGTACGCGTCGAGGAGCCGGTCCGTCGTCGCACCCCAGCCGAACCCGGCGGCGTGCCGCACCGCCCGGCGGCCGAGCTCGCCGCGCCGGGCGTCGTCGAGCAGGAGGGCCTCGAGCGCGTCGGCCCACTCCCCCGTGCCGTGGCCGGGCACGAGGACGCCGGCGTCGCCCACCGCGGTGGGCAGGCCACCGACGTCGGCCGCGACGACCGGTGTGCCGCAGGCCTGCGCCTCGATCGCCACGAGGCCGAAGGACTCCGAGTGGCTAGGCACGGCGACGACGTCGGCGGCGCGGTACCAGCGGGCCAGCTCGGGGCGCGCGACCGGCGGGACGAAGCGCACGACGTCGGCGATGCCCAGTGCGGCGGCGAGCTCCTCGAGGTCGCGGGGACGGGCGAGGCCGGAACCGCTCGGGCCGCCGAGGACGGCGACGGTGAGCCGTTGGCGCCGCGTCGGGTCGCGACGCACCAGCTCGGCGGCCGCGCGGACGAGGACGTCGGGCGCCTTGAGCGGCTGGATACGACCGACGAAGAGCAGCAGGTGCCCCTCCACGGGCAGGCCGAGCTCGCGCCGCGCCTGCAGCCGGTCGCCGGGGGTGAAGGTCGACAGGTCGACGCCCGGCGGCACGACCGAGACCTTCGCCGGCGGCGCGTCGTAGAGCTCGACGAGCTCGCGGGCCTCGTCGTCGGTGTTGGCGACGAGCCGGTCCGCAGCCTCGACGACCTGCACCTCGCCGATCTCGCGACCCCGCGGCTCGGGGGTGTCGCCGTCGGCCAGGTGCAGGTTCTTGACCCGGGCCATGGTGTGCATGGTGTGGACGAGGGCGACGCGCCAGCGGTCGGCGGCCAGCCACCCGACCTGGCCGGAGAGCCAGTAGTGCGAGTGCACGAGGTCGTAGTGGTCCTCCGGCACCGAGAGCCCGGCGTGCATGATGCCGGCCGAGAACGCACAGAGCTGGCCGGGCAGGTCCTCCTTCGACAGCCCCTCGTACGGGCCGGCGGTGACGTGCCGGACCCGGACGCCGGGGACGAGGTCGGCCTCGACGGGGACGTCTCCCGTCGTGCGCCGGGTGAAGATGTCGACCTCGACGCCGCGCGCCGCCAGCTCCCTGGCCGTCTCGGCGACGTAGACGTTGAGCCCGCCCGCGTCGCCGGTGCCGGGCTGCTCCAGCGGCGAGGTGTGCACGGTGATCATCGCGACCCGCTTCGGATCGGCCTCCATCGGCATCCCTTCGTCCCGCAGCACCTGCTCGCCTGCTCTCCCCCGACTCAACCACACGCCCGATTCGATGTATTCCACGATCATGGACGACCGTCGAACCCGATCGACCCGGGCCGTAGGCTGCGGGCGTGGCCGTCCGCGTACGCCCCGTCGGGACCATCACCCGGGGCACGACGAACCCCAACCGGCTCCGACGCTGCGACCGCTGGATCGCCGGCCCGCACGCCTGGCGGCTGCGCAGGAGCCCCACGCCGCCCGTCGTCGTCGACCTCGGCTACGGCGCGTCGCCGATCACCGCGGTCGAGCTGCACGACCGGCTCCGGCAGGTGCGCCCCGACGTCCGGGTCGTCGGCATCGAGATCGACCCGCAACGCGTGGCCGCCGGGCGGCTGCTCGAGCGTGACGGGCTGGCGTTCCGCCTCGGTGGCTTCGAGGTGCCCCTCGACGGCGGCGCCCGACCGACCGTCGTGCGCGCCTTCAACGTGCTGCGCCAGTACGCCGAGGACGAGGTGTCCGACGCGTGGGCGCTCGTCCGGTCGCGCCTTGCACCCGACGGCCTGCTCGTCGACGGCACGTGCGACGAGATCGGGCGCCGCGCCGCGTGGGTCGCCGTCGACGCGTCGGGGCCGGTCAGCCTGACGCTCTCGCTGCGGCTCGGCGGGCTCGAGCGCCCGTCGGACGTCGCCGAGCGCCTCCCGAAGTCGCTCATCCACCGCAACGTGCCGGGCGAGCGCGTCCACGCGTTCCTCGCCGACCTCGACGTCGCCTGGGCACGCAGCGCTCCACAGTCGTCGTGGGGCGCCCGCCAGCGGTTCCTCGCGGCCGCCCGCGAGATGCGCGACCGGTGGCCGCTGCTCGACCGGCCTTCGAGATGGCGCCTCGGCGAGCTCACGGTGGCGTGGGAGGCCGTCGCCCCGGGTTGAGCCTCACCGGGTCCTCCCATGATTCTCACAGGGTCGCCTTTCCGCCCCGTACGTCCGCCCCCGCGTAGCATGAGCGCCATGTCGCAGGGCGGCATGGCTGCGTGGGGGCGGGGTCGTGCGGTGAGCTTCTACGCACTCGACGACGAGGGTGTGGCTGCTGTGGCGAGGTTCGTCGCAGACGGCTGGGCCCACGACGAGTACGTGGTGTCGATCTGCACTCCGCGACTTCGGCGACGCGTAGAGGGCGCGCTCGCCACCTTGGGCTGCGATCCTGCCGCCGAGGAGGGGACTCGCTACCGGCCGCTCGACCCCGATGCGTCCATCGCCGACCTCGTCGTCGACGGCTCCCTCGACGTCGACGCGTTCTGGGGCATGGTGCTCGCGCTCGTCGACCCACAGGTCGACGGCGGCCGCCCGGTGCGCGTGTTCAGCGAGACGATCTCGCTGTTGTGGCAGCGCGGGCTCGTCGAGGCCGCCGTCGAGCTCGAGGTGCTGTGGGCCGAGGCCATGGACGTCTACGGCTTCCAGCTCGTCTGCGCCTATCCCGGGGGCATGGCCGAGCACGCCGACGTCGTCGACGTCGCCCGCATCACCGCCCTGCACACCGACCTGCAGGTCGACGCCGGCACCGACCCGGACGGGTCGACAACGCCGGGCCCCCTCGGCACCATCGGCACCGGCGGAGCCGACGGCACGGCCCGCAGGGCGGTGCTCAGCCTGACCCACGCCTTCTCGCAGGTGTACCAGCCCGTCCCCGAGTCGGTACCGGCCGCGCGCCACTTCGTCCTCGACGTCCTGCGTTCGTGGGGCCACCAGGGGTTGGTGGCCGACGCGGCCCTCATCGTCTCCGAGCTGGCGACCAACGCCCTGTCCCACGCCGTCACGCCGTTCCGCGCGGTGGTTCAGCGCCTCGACGGGGGTGTACGGATCGCCGTCGAGGACGCGACCGACGCCCCGCTCGAGCGGCGCGAACCGTCCCTCGACGCCGTGGGCGGGCGCGGCGTCGACATCGTCGAGGCGCTCTCGGGCACGTGGGGATCACAGATGCTGCCGGGCGGCAAGGTGGTCTGGGCCGACCTCGACCTGCCCTGACTGGCGGGCCGGACGCACGTGTGCCGCCGGACCCAGGGTCCGGCGGCACACGGCACGCGGAGTCGATGCGTCGCGCTCAGCGCGCGTAGTCGTCCTCGAGGCGCTCGATGTCGGCCTCGTCGAAGTGGCCGAAGCCCACCTCGAGAAGGCGTCCCGGCTGGTCACCGGAGTTGCCCATGCGGTGCGTGGCACCGCGGGGAACCCACACGGTCTCGCCGGGCGCTGCCGTCCACTCACGGCCGTCGACGCTGACGTCGATGGGCACGTCGAGGACCTGCCACATCTCGCCACGGTGGTCATGGCGCTGGAGCGAGAGCCGATGCCCGGGCTGAACCGTGATGATCTTCACGGTGACCTGCTCGTTCGACACGAACTGCTGGAACCGGCCCCAGGGGCGCTCCGCGACGAAGATGTCCTCGGTCGGGTTGCGGTCGCCGAGGTCGTACTCGTCGGGCCCGTGGATGGGCCGCGTGTCGTGCACGTGCGTGTCGACGTCCTCGACGACGGCAGCAGCAGGCTGCTGGTCGGACATGGTTCTCCTATCGGTTGTGAGTGCACCAGTGTGCCCCATGGGAGCGGGGCCGGTGCGCGGCGGCCCGCTCGCCTCGGCTCCCGGGACGGCGGCTACCAGGGCCGCTCGGACCGCCCGCCGAGGCCGCGCACCTGCCGCAGGGCCGGCCGGACGTCGGCCAGGTACACCGCGGCGCCGACGAACCCGAGCAGGCCGAACAGGCTCAGCGGGTTGAGCATCGTGACGAAGCCCAGCGCCAGGGCGATGCCCAGCAGGACGAGCCAGAAGGTGCGGGTGCGCTTGCCAGCGGCGACGTAGGCGCCCTGCGGGTGCCGGAGCGCGTCCGTGAAGGCCCACACCTCGCAGCCGAGCGCGACGACGCCGAGCACGAGCTGCACGACGCTCTGGAACCCGTAGTAGAGCTGCATGGGGGAAGCGTAACCCGGGTCCCGAGCACGGGTCGGTCCAGCGGCGCTCCCGCCGGCGCCGGGTCGCGACGTGTCCGTGCGGGGTGCCGTCGGAGGCTCAGGCGTCGACGACGAGGGTGACGGGCCCGTCGTTGACGAGCGAGACCTGCATCATCGCGCCGAAGCGTCCCTCGGCGACCTCGACGCCGCGGGAGCGCAGGGCCGCGACGACGTCGGCGACGAGCGGCTCGGCGACGGGGCCGGGCGCCGCCGCACCCCACGACGGACGCCGTCCCTTGCGCGTGTCGGCGTAGAGCGTGAACTGGCTGACGACGAGGACCGGTGCTCCGGTGTCGACGACGCTCTGCTCGTCGCGCAGGATGCGCAGCTCGGCGATCTTGCGGGCGAGGCGCTCGACCTGCTCGGGGCCGTCGCCGTGCGTCACGCCGACGAGCGCGAGCAGGCCGGGTCGGTCGATGGCGCCGACGACCTCGCCGTCCACCTCGACGCGCGCACTCGTGACACGCTGGAGCACCGCCCGCATCGGCGCCTCTCCCGTCCCGCCCGCTCCTGGGCTCAGATCCCGACGGCGAGGACCGAGCCGACGGGCTGGCCGTGCCCCAGGACGGGCTGGTGCTCGAGCGCCGCCAGGGTGTCCTCGGCGTCGACGCCGATGCGGCGCAGCACCGCAGCGAGCACGACCGCCCGGGCCCGCGACGAGCCGTCGGCGACCTTGACGGCCACCCCGCGCCCGTCCGGGAGGCCGACCGCGTACACCGCCTCGGCACCGTCCTTGGCGACGAGGCCGTCCACGCCGCGGAGCAGCACCGTGACGTCACGGTTCGTGCCACCGAGGTACTCCGGGTAGGCGCGGATCGCAGCGCTGATGCGGGCCTCGGGACCGTCGGTGGCCGCGGCGAGGCGCCCGAAGGCCCGGGCGAGGGCCGACAGCGGGATGGCGTGGATCGGGGCCCCGCAGCCGTCGACGGCCACCGCGCTCGGCTCGGCCCCCGACAGCTCGCGCACCGTCTCGGCCACCGCCACCTGGAGCGGGTGGTCGGGGTCGCGGTAGGTGGGGAGGTCCCAGCCGTTGCGCACGCATGTCGCGAGCATCGACGCGTGCTTTCCCGAGCAGTTCTGCACGATCGACTGCTTGGGTCGGCCGTCGGCGATCCAGGCGATGCGCGCGGCCTCGTCGTAGGGATAGTCCGGCGTGTTCTGCAGGTCGGTCTCGGTCAGGCCGGCGCCGGCGAGGATCTCGCGGGCGGCCTCGACGTGGAAGGCCTCGCCGGAGTGGCTGGAACAGGCGAGGGCCAGGTGCCGGCCGTCGGTCTCGAGCCCGCAGCGGAGCATCGCGAGGGCCTGCAGCGGCTTGCTCGACGAGCGGGGGAACACCGGGCCGGACCCGTTGCCGACCTCGAGCTCGACCGAACCGTCGGGTGCCGTGACGACGGCCGTGCCGTGGTGGACCGACTCGACGAAATCGGCACGGACCACGTGCGCCACGACGGGCGCGTCGGCGAGCGCCGGGGACACCGACCCGTCGGCGGAGGAGGCGGGCACCGCTGCGGGATCGGCGGGAGCGGACGAGGTCTGCGGGTGGTCGGACACGACCCGCAGTATGCCCGAGGGGCCCACGGATGCGAGGAGGGCCGCCACCGACGGTCGGTGGCGGCCCTCGCGGCGCGGGGGGTCAGGAGCTCGAGGCGGTGGTCGTCGCCGTCGTCGCGGCCGGGGCCTTCTTCGCGGTCTCCGTCGCGGTCTTCTTGGCCGTCTTCTTCGCCGTCTTCTTCGCGGCGGTCTTCGTGGTCGCGGTCTTCTTCGCGGCGGACGTCGTCGTGCCCGTCGACGCCTGGTTGGCCGGGGCCGAGGAGCGGGCCGCGACCTTGTGCGCGGTCGTCGACTCGACGGCGGCGGCCTTGCGCGTGGCGGCGGACCTCTTCGCCGCGGACGAGCGGATCGCCTTCTCGTGGGCGGCGGTCCGCTTGGCCGTCACCGGCTCTGCGGCCTTCTCCACGGCGGCGGCCGACTTCTCGACCTGCGTGGTGAGGGTCGCGGCGTCGTCGGACACGACGTCGAGGACGCTCTTGGCCACCTTCTGGCCCTCGCCGGCGGCCGTGCTCGCGACGCGGCGGCCGCGGGCGATGACCGCGTTGCCCCGCTCGACCGCGTCGAAGGCGGCGCGCTGGCCCTGGGCGCGGGCGTCCGTGACGACCTTCTCGCCACGGGCGGCGGCGGCGTCGTACTGGTCCTTGGCGTTGCTCGCGAGGACGAGGCCCTGGTTGAGGACCTGGGCGGGCAGGTCCTGGGCCTGGGCGACGAAACGGTCGGCGTACCGCGCGGCGAGGCGCTGGAGGTCGGCCGTGCGGGCCTGCAGGTCGACGATGCGCTTCTGCAGCTCCTTCTGGAGCTGGTCGGCCTCCTGGCGAGCGCCCTTGCGCAGGTCGGCACCCTTGGCCAGCTTGCGGGCGGCGTCGAGCTGCTCGCCCGCGGCACGGACGGTGTCGATGGCGAGGTTCGCCGCGCCGACGACCGCGTAGAAGGGCGTCGGGTCCACGCTGATCTCGGGGATGCGGCCCTCGAACTGCCCGCGCACGTCGGCCACGGCGGCCTCCGCCTGCTGCTGGGCGTCCTTGACGGCCTTGGTGATCTTCTTGCTCAGTGCCATCTCACTTCTCCTTCTCGGTGACGTCTGTGGTCGCCGCGGCGCTCGGGCCGGGCGAGAGGGGTCGGCGGCGCCGCGGGGGCGCGGCCGGTGAGCGTCGCTTCGTGGTCTCGGACGCGGCGGTCTCGCCGGCGAACGAGCGGTAGATGTCGACGAGGACCCCGCGCTGCCGGTCGGTCAGGACCGGGTCGGCGGCGATCGCGGAGAGGACGTCCGGGACAGGGGCCGGGTCGTCGCCGACCCGCTCGTCGAGGATCCCGGCGCGGACGTAGAGCGACTCGGCCGAGACCTGAAGGCCCTTGGCGATCTGCTGGAGGATCTCGGCGCTCGGGCGCTTGAGGCCTCGCTCGATCTGGGACAGGTAGGGGTTGGAGACCCCGGCCATCTCGGCGAGCTGACGCAGCGACAGCTGGGCGTTCTCGCGCTGCTCGCGCAGGTACGCCCCGAGGTCGGGTAGCGGAAGCTTGCTCACCCCTCCATTGTGCTAACTGGAGCAAGCAGAATGCAAACCCCAGACAGCGTGAGCCGGCCCACAACGACCCGGCGGGTCCGCGCGTCAGCGGGAGCGACGGTCCTTGATGCCGAGCAGGGCACGCGCCTCGACGGTCGGCATCGGCGGACGCTGCATCGTCGTCGCGAGCTCGGCCGCCCGAGTGACGAGCTCGCGGTTGTGCACCACCGGCCGGCCCTTGGCGAACACCAGGTTGTCCTCCATCCCGACCCGCAGGTGCCCGCCGGCCGAGAGGGCGGCCGCGACGATGGGCAGGTGGGCCCGGCCGATGCCGGTGGCCGACCAGCTGGTGACCTCCTCCGGCAGCATCGCGACGCCGGCGAGCAGGGCCTGCGGGGTGCCCGGCATCGAGCCGGGCACACCGGTGACGAAGTCGACGTGCACCTTGCCGCCGAAGGGCAGGCCGCACTCGTCGATGAGCCGACGCAGGGCGTGCACGTGACCGAGCTCGAACAGCTCGAACTCCGGGACGACCTCCAGGTCCTGCGCCTGCCGGTAGAGGTCGACCATGAAACCCCATGGGTTGAGGAAGACGCCGTCGCCGAAGTTCGTCGTGCCGCAGGTCAGCGAGCACGAGTCGGGGTCTGCCTCGAGGACGGTGAGGCGCTGCTCCAACGGGTCGGTGACGGCGCCGCCGGTGGACAGCTGCACGACGAGGTCCGTGGACTCACGGACGGCGTCGACGGCCTCCTTGAGCAGGACCCGGTCGAGCGTCGGCTGGTGGTCACGGTCGCGGACGTGGATGTGGATGAGCGCGGCCCCGGCCCGCTCGCAGGCGACGGCGGTCTCGACGAGCTCCTCGGGCGTCGTCGGCAGCGCCGGGACGTCGGCCTTCGCGGTCTCCGCGCCGGTCGGCGCGACGGTGATCAGGGTGCTCGCGGCGCTGCGTGCGGGGCTCATGGCGTCATCCTGCCAGCGCCAGGGACCACCACTCCTCACGCCGGCACGATGCCCGGGGTCACGAGCGACGGGTCAGCCGACAGCCCTCAGGGGCGAGCTGCCCTCAGGGCGCGACGATGACGGTCTGGGCCGCGGCCAGGCCCTCGACGGTGAGGTCGAGCGTCGGGTCGGTGTTGCGCTTGATGATCGCGAGCGCGATGGGGCCGTCGACGTGATGGCGCCCGACCGAGGTCACGTGGCCCACGACGCGGTCGCCGGCGAGGACGTCGCTGCCGCGCGCCGGGAGGGTGTGCCCCGAGCCGTCGAGGTGCAGGAAGACGAGCCGACGCGGGGGGCGGCCGAGGTTGTGGACGCGGGCCACGGTCTCCTGACCGCGGTAGCAGCCCTTGTGCAGGTGGACGGCCGTCCGCAGCCAGTCGACCTCGTGGACGATGGTGCGGTGGTCGGTCTCGAGGCCGAGCCGCGGGCGCCAGGCCGCGACGCGCAGCGCCTCCGCCGCCCAGAGCCCTGCGAGCGGCCGGTCGCCCGCTGCCTCAAGGAGACCGGTGCGCGGCACGATGACCTCGCGCCAGGCCCGCTCGGTGCCGGGGTGGCCCTCGGCGGGTCCGTAGGCGGTCGTGTCGCCGACGAGGTCGGGCCACGGGTCGCGCCACGCGAGGGGCTCGCCCTCGACCGACTCCGACGCGTGCGGCTCACCGAGGACGGCCCAGTCGTCTGTGACGAGGGCGACCTCGACGCGGAGCATGAAGCGCATCTTGTCCAGCCACTCGGCCAAGGCCGGTCCGGCCCCGGGCTCGGTCGTGACCCACGTCGTCGTACCGTCGTCGACGAGGTGCAGGGAGTGCTCGACGTGGCCCTTGGGAGTGAGGATCAGGGCCTCGCGCGACTGCCGCGGCTCGAGCCCGAGCACGTGCTGGGTGGTCAGCGAGTGCAGCCAGCCGAGCCGGTCCGGACCAGTCACGGTGACGACGTCCCGGTGCGAGAGGTCGACGACGGCGAGGCCCTCCTCGAGGAGGCGCTGCTCGCGCATCGGGTCGCCGTAGTGCACGGCGACCCCCGACTCGAGCCCCTCCCCGGCGACCGCGCGGGGGGCGTCGAGCAGCGGGCTGCGGTGGACCGCGCGGGCGGGGGCTGCGGGCACGTCGACGTCACTCATGTCAGGGGAACGAGCGGTGCGGCGACGGCATTCCGGCGGGGAGGCATCGCGTCAGTCGACCCGCTTGAGCTGGGCCGACACGTGGCTCTGCATCTCCTGGCCGACCGCTGCCATGTCCATGACCCACATGAGCTGGGACTCGACGAGCCCGTACAGCCGCGTCCCCGCGTTGTACTCCTTGGCGCCCGGTGAGCGCAGGACGCCGTCCGTGCGCAGCTCGACCTTGGCCGGCTCCATCCGCCCGTAGTACAGCTCGAGGATGCCGGTCGGGTGCACGAGGAGCAGCTCGACCTCGCCGTTGTCCAGGGGCCGCCAGAACCCCGACTCGACGGCCGCCGGGCGGACCTTGGCGCCGTTCTCGGAGTCGAGGATCCAGGCCCGGCTCTCCCACTTGAGGAAGCCGCGTCCGTCATGGGTCACCTCGATCTCCTGGCCGAAGTGCGCGGACTCGATCGTCGGGTAGCCGACGACACCCGCACCCTCCCAGCGTCCGATGAGCCAGGCGAGCGGTCGCAGCGGCTCCGGGATGTCCTGGTCGAGGTTGAACATGCCCGGAATCGTAGCCTGAGCGCATGGACTCCCCCGCTCGCTCGCTCGTCGTCAAGGTCACCTCCGGCGTCGAGGCGCCCGAACGGCTGTCGCAGGCGTTCACCGTCGCTGCCACGGCGGTGGCCAGCGGCGTCGACGTGTCGCTGTGGCTCACCGGCGAGGCGTCGTGGATGGCCGTCCCGGGGCGGGCCGAGGCGTTCGCCCTGCCGCATGCCGCCCCCATCGTCGACCTGCGCGACGCCGTCCTCGCCGGCGGCCGGCTCACCGTGTGCACCCAGTGCGCCGCCCGCCGCGACCTCGCCGAGGACTCCCTCGTCGAGGGCGCCGTCATCCGCGGCGCGGCCGCGTTCGTCGAGGAGGTCACGGCGCCCGGCGCCCAGGCGCTGGTCTACTGAGGACCGACCGTCAGGAGAAGACGGCGAAGAGGTGGACGAGCGCACCGACGGCGAGCACCGAGCCCGCGCCCGCACCGACCTGCCCACGCACCGTCATCATCGCCGGCTCCAGCGCGAGGACCCGCCGGAAGGACCACGAGACGGTCCCGACGGTGGCGCCGATGCCGAAGGCGCCGGCGAGACCGACCTCGTCGACGCGCGTCGACACGACCATCGCGACGACGGAGGCGGCCACGAGGGCCACCAGACCGAGCACCGGCGCGGCCGCGCGCACCGCGGCGACGGCGTCGGCGAGCACGGCGGCGGCGACGGCGGCCATCGCCAGCACGGCCACGGCGCGGCCCCGCCCGGCGTCGGCGACGACGACCGCGGACGTGCCCGACGCGATGACCGCGAGGCCGCCGAAGGCCGACAGCAGGGTCAGGACGAGGCCCTCGCGGCCCGTGCGTCGCAGCAGCTGCGCCGCGAACGCCAGGACGATCCCCAACGCGACGGCGGCCGCGAGCCAGCGCAGGTCGTCACGCAGCGAGCTCAGCACGACGGCCACCGAGGCCAGGACGAGGACGACCGACGTGGCGTCGGGCGTCACGGACCCCGACAGCACCGGCCAGCCCCACGAGGCGACGAGCGCGAGGACGAGCGTGACGGCCAGCGTCACGCCGTAGCCGGACACCGAGGTCAGCAGGAGCGCGAGGGCACCGACGAGCGTCACCCCGACGGCGACCCAGCGGACCCGGTCGGCGGCGACCGGCGACAGCGGCACCTGCAGCGAACCGGCGGCTCGGGGGCGGTCGGTGCGCACGGGCCGGTCCGACGCCTGGGCCAGGTGCCGGCGGGGGGCGCGGTGGCTGCCGCGGCCCCGGCGGGACCGGACGCCGGGGTCACCCGAGTGGGGTCCGTCGGCCGGCTGCGCGGCCGTGGGGTCGTCGGGCACGGGGGTCATTGTGCATCACCCACCGGCGAACGGCGGCAGCACCTCGACCGTCGCACCGGGCGTCACCGGCACCTCGCGGCCGACCTTGCGGCCGTCGAGCAGGAAGGTCGCCACACGCGCGACCCGCTCCAGCGCCGGGTGGGCGGCGACGGCGGCGTCGAGGACCGCACCGACCGTCGCGCCCTCCTGCACGTCGCTGTCGGTGCCGGCAGCGGCCCGGGCGGCCGCCCAGTAGCGCACCGTGACACGGGCCCCGGCGCCCGCCGCGGCGTCGGCGTCACCCGCCGCGTCGAGGGGGTCGGCGACCACGGGAGGGGTCTGGCTGGAGGTCATCGGACTCCGTCTCATCGTTCATGCCGTTCGGTCCCGGCCCGACCAGTCTCGCCTATCCTGCAGGAGATGGCCCGCCTGCTGCTGCTCACCAACGCGCTCGCCCCGAGCGCCGAGGTGCTGCCCGCGCTCGGGCTGCTCAGCCACACGGTCCGCATCCTGCCGGCCGAGGCCACCGCGCTCGTCGACGCGCCGGACTGCGACGTCGTCCTCGTCGACGCGCGGCGCGAGCTGGCCAGTGCCCGGTCCCTGTGTCGGGTGCTGCGCACCACCGGCATCGGTACGCCCCTCCTGGCCGTCCTCACCGAGGGCGGCCTTGCTGGTCTCACGGCCGAGTGGGGCCTCGACGACGTGCTCCTCGACTCCGCCGGCCCGGCCGAGGTCGACGCCCGCCTGCGCCTCGCCATGACCAAGGGGCAGGACGACGAGGCCGACCTCGACATGCCGATCACCTCCGGTGAGCTCGTCATCGACGAGGCGAGCTACTCGGCCCGCTTCCGCGGCCAGCCGCTCGACCTCACCTACAAGGAGTTCGAGCTGCTCAAGTACCTGGCGCAGCACCCGGGACGCGTCTTCACCCGCGCGCAGCTGCTCCAGGAGGTCTGGGGCTACGACTACTACGGCGGTACGCGCACTGTGGACGTCCACGTCCGGCGGCTGCGCGCCAAGCTCGGCCCCGACCACGAGGCACTCATCGGCACCGTCCGCAACGTCGGCTACCGCCTCGTGCCCGACCGCGCCGACGCCACCGCCTGACCCGCCCGCGCCGACCCGCCGGCGCCGAACAGGCCGACCACGGCCGGGAACCCGGCGTGGCCCGGACCCCCTCGCGGAGTCCGGGCCACGCGTCGTGCTGGCCTGCTCGGGCGAGCCGGCTCAGCTCACCGAGATGCGCGTCAGCGGGGCGGGCGCGTAGCCCGCGTTCTCGGGCCTGGACAGGTAGTTCGCGAAGGCGTCGATGTCGAGGCCGCCGAAGTACTTGCCGGTGCCGCCCTGGAAGGCCGGGAAGTTGTCGCCGCCGTCGGACAGGAAGTTGTTCGTCACGATGCGGTACGACGCGGCCGGGTCGACGGGGACGCCGTTGATCATCACGGTCCCCTCGACGACCTTCTGGGTGGCGGTGCTCCACGTGTACGTGAAGCCCTTGCTGACCTGGAGCATCTTCGCGGCCGAGCCGGCGTTCTTGCCGGTCCGCTGCTGGTTGAGGACGTCGTAGATCTGCTGACCCGTGAGGTTCATCGACACGAGGTAGTTGTTGAACGGCTGGACGTTGAACGCCTCCTCGTACGTGATCGCCCCGGGCGCCTCGCCGTACTTCGAGCTGGCGTAGGTGAGGTCGGTCCGGATGCCGCCGGGGTTCATGAAGGCGACGACCGGCGTCTGGCCCCCGGTGACGACCGACGGGTCGGCGAGCTGGGCGTCGGCGATGAGGTCGCCGAGGGGGGACTCGCCCGCGGCGTTCTGGGCCCGGACGATGTCGGTCGAGATCGTGCCGATGACCTTGCTCGCGATCGCCGTGACGAGCTGCTTGTACTTGGTGATGAGCGCCGTCTCGGCGGCGTCGGGGGCGACCGTGCGGGTCACGAGGTTGTTGACCGAGTCGGCCTCGGTCGGTCGGACGATGTCGGACGTGCGACGGTCGTAGGTGACCTCGGTGTCGTTGTAGAGGCGGCCGAACGAGGAGGCCGACGTGACGAGCCGGGGAACACCGGTGGAGTCCGGGATCGCGCACACGTACGGCTGGTGCGTGTGGCCGGAGATGACCATGTCGATCGCCGGGTCGAGGTTCTTGACGATCGGGATGATCGGCGAGTCGGCGGACAAGGTGCCGCCGCCCTTGCACGTGTAGTCGTAGGGCGTGTTGGCCGGTGGGGAGCCGCCCTGGTGGACGAGCACGACGATGGCGTTGACGCCCTGTTCCTTGAGCACGGGCACGAGCGCGTTGGCGGTCTCGACCTCGTCGTTGAACTGGAGGCCCGCGACGCCGGAGGCGGTGACGATGGTCGGCGTGTCCTTCAGCGTCATCCCGATGAAGCCGATCTTGGCGCCGTTGAAGTTCTTGACCCAGTAGGGCGGCAGGATCGTCTTGCCGGTGGCCTTCTCGACGACGTTGGCGGCGAGGTACTGGAACTTCGCGCCGGTGAAGGTGCCGGCGGGGCAGGAGTTCTGGTTGTTGGCGCCGTCGCCGTCGTCGATGCAGCCGCCGGTCTGGAGCCGCTGCAGCTCCTTGTAACCCTCGTCGAACTCGTGGTTGCCGACGGACGTGGCCTCGAGGCCGAGGCTGTTGAGCGCCTCGACGGTCGGCTCGTCGTGGAAGGCCGCGGACAGCAGCGGGGAGGCCCCCACCATGTCCCCGGCCGCGACGGTGACGGTCTTGTCGTGGCCGACGCGGGCCGCCTTGAGGTGGGTCGCGAGGTACTCGACGCCCCCGACGTCGGTGGTCTGCGTCGACGTGGCCCCGGTCTGGAGGCGACCGCTGGAGCCGCTCGGCGGCTCGAGGTTGCCGTGGAAGTCGTTGAACGACAGGATCTGGATCTTGAGCAGCGGCCCCTGCGTGTCAGCCTTGCCGGGGTTGCCGGCGGGCGACGCGAGGGCCGGGGCCGCGAGAGCCGCTGCGCAGACACCTGCGACGGCGACACCCAGGGCGCGGCGAGTGGAACGGGACATCGTCTCCCCTTGTCTGGTCGAAAGCGTGCCCGTGGGCACGCGACGGACTGTAGTGCTCGGCACCGACCTTCGGGGCGTTGGTGCGTGACGCTTTCCCGAGCGCACGCCTTCCGCCTCCGGCGGCACCGGCGACTCGTCCCGCGTGTGGTGGAATCGGCCCATGCCCGACCTCGAGGTGACGGTCCACGACGCGCGCCACCCCCTCTCGGAGGACGACGCCGCCGCGGCCCTGGCGGTCGCGGCGAGCGCCGGCGACGTCGACGGGTCACCCCCGCTGTCGGAGCAGTTCCGGCTCGCTCTGCGGTCGCGGTCCACGGATGGCGTCCGGCACCTCGTGGCGCGGTCCGGCGGACGCGTCGTCGGCTACGCGCAGGTGCGGGACGGCGCGGCGGGCGAGCCGCCGTCGGCCGAGGTCGTCGTCGACCCCGCGGAGCGCCGACACGGCGTCGGCACGGCGCTGCTCGAGGCGGTGCCGGGCGACACCCGGGTGTGGAGCCACGCGTCCGGCGCGGCCGGCGATGCCGCGTCGGCCTTCGCGGCGGCGCGCCGCCTGGTGCCGGTGCGCTCGCTCCACGTCATGGGTCGCTCCCTCGCCGACGGCCCGGACTGGCCGGCCGCCGTCGTGCCCGACCGGTACGCCGTGCGACGGTTCGAACCCGGACGGGACGAGGACGCGTGGTTGGCGCTCAACGCCGCCGCCTTCGCCCACCACCCGGAGCAGGGGTCGCTGACTCGGGCCGACCTCGACCAGCGCACCGCGGAGCCCTGGTGGGACCCGGACGGGCTGATCCTCGTCGTCGAGGCCGCCGACCAGGACCGTCTCGTGGCCTCGCACTGGACCAAGGTCGACCCCCCGGACGGCGAGGTCGGCGAGGTCTACGTCGTCGCCGTGTCGCCGGCGCACCAGGGCGAAGGGCTCGGCCGGGCGGTGACCGTCTTGGGCCTGGACCACCTGCGCTCGCTCGGGCTGGCCAGCGTCGTGCTCTACGTCGACGACGAGAACACCGCCGCCGTGCGCACCTACCGGGGGCTGGGGTTCGAGGACGTCGAGCTGCACCGTCAGTTCGCGCGCGGCTGACCCCGAGCCGGGGCGCCCGACCGCTGGGACGAGTTCACCCGGCCGTTGCCGAAGGGTGCCACGATGAGGCCATGAGCACCGGCAGCCTCACCCCGACCGACCTCGTCGACACCGACGAGGAACCGGTTCCCGACGCGGGGCGGGAGGGCCCGGACGCCTTTGTCGAGAGCGCCGAGGTCAGCTCGTTCGCGAGCACCGTCCACACGCGCCGGATCCCGGCCCGCGCCGCCAACGGCCGGTTCGTCGGGCTGGTGCAGCCGGCCGAGGCCGAGGACGAGCTGCCCGCCGACCGCTACCTCGAGCGCGAGCTGTCGTGGCTGCAGTTCAACGAGCGCGTGCTCCAGCTTGCGATGGACCCTGCGGTGCCGCTCCTCGAGCGCACCCGCTACCTCGCGATCTTCGCCAACAACCTCGACGAGTACTTCATGGTCCGCGTCGCCGGGCTGAAGCGTCGGATCGCGACCGGGCTCGCCGTGCGCACGGCCGCGGGCATCGAGCCGCGCGAGCTCATCGAACGCGTCGCACGGCTCGCGCACGAGCTGATGCTCCAGCACGCGGCCGTCTTCCAGCACGAGGTGCGCCCGGAGCTGGAGGAGCAGGGCATCACCATCGTGCGCTGGGACGAGCTCGGCGAGGAGGAGCTCGAGCCGCTGCACTACTTCTTCTCCGACCGCGTCTTCCCGGTGCTGACGCCGCTCGCCGTCGACCCGGCGCACCCCTTCCCGTACATCTCGGGCCTGTCGCTCAACCTCGCGGTGCTCCTGCAGAACCCGAAGACCGGTTCGGAGCACTTCGCCCGGGTCAAGGTGCCGCCGAGCCTGCCCCGCTTCATCCTCGTCGAGGAGGACATCGACTCCGACGTCGAGCGCAAGCGGTTCGTGCCGCTCGAGGACGTCATCGCCAGCCACCTCGACCAGCTCTTCCCGGGGATGCTCGTCCAGGAGCACTTCTCCTTCCGCGTCACCCGCAACGAGGACCTCGAGGTCGAGGAGGACGACGCGGAGAACCTCCTCACTGCCCTCGAGAAGGAGCTGACACGCCGCCGGTTCGGGCCGCCGATCCGCCTCGAGGTCGAGGAGGACATCGACCCCAAGGTCCTCGACATGCTCAGCCGCGAGCTGCAGATCAGCGAGCGCGAGATCTACCGGCTCCCGACGCCGCTCGACCTGCGCGGCCTGTTCACCGTCGCCGACGTCGACCGCTCCGACCTCGAGTTCCCCAAGTTCTTCCCCCGCACGCACCCGGACTTCGCGCCGACCGAGAGCGCCAAGCCCATCGACCTGCTCGGGGCCGTCCGTCACAAGGACGTCCTCGTCCAGCACCCCTACCACTCGTTCTCCACGTCCGTGCAGGCTTTCATCGAGCAGGCCGCCAACGACCCCAAGGTCCTCGCGATCAAGCAGACGCTCTACCGCACGTCGGGCGACTCCCCGATCATCGACGCGCTCATCGACGCCGCGGAGGCCGGCAAGCAGGTCCTCGCGGTCGTCGAGATCAAGGCGCGCTTCGACGAGGTCAACAACATCTCGTGGGCCCGCAAGCTCGAGGAGGCGGGCGTCCACGTCGTCTACGGCGTCGTCGGCCTCAAGACGCACGCCAAGCTGTGCCTCGTCGTGCGCCAGGAGTCCGACGGGCTCGTCCGCTACTGCCACATCGGCACCGGCAACTACAACCCCAAGACGGCCCGCGTCTACGAGGACTTCGGCCTGTTCACCACGGACCCTCAGGTCGGCGAGGACCTCTCGCGCCTGTTCAACCTCCTGTCCGGGTTCGCGCCACGGAGCAAGTTCAAGCGCCTGCTGGTCGCCCCGCGCACCGTCCGCTCCGGGCTCGTCGACCTCGTCGAGCAGGAGGTCGAGATCCACCGGGCGCGGCCCAAGGACGCCCCCGCCGGGCGCATCGTCATCAAGGCGAACGCCATGGTCGACGAGGCGCTCATCGACGCGCTCTACCGCGCGAGCATGGCCGGCGTCCGGGTCGACCTGTGGGTCCGCGGCATCTGCGCCGTGCGCCCCGGCGTCGAGGGGCTGTCGGAGAACATCCGCGTGCGCTCGGTTCTCGGCCGTTTCCTCGAGCACTCGCGGGTCTTCTGGTTCGACCACGGCGGTGACCCGCAGGTCTACATCGGCAGCGCCGACATGATGCACCGCAACCTCGACCGACGCGTCGAGGCCCTCGTGCGCATCACCGAGCCGGGGCACCTCCTCGAGCTCGACGACCTCCTCGACCTCGCCTTCGCCGAGACCACCTCGCGGTGGGACCTCGGGTCCGACGGCCGGTGGGTCCGCCACCACCAGAACGAGAACGGCGAGCCCCTCCGCGACCTCCAGGAGACCCTCGTCGAGCGTCACGACAAGCGTCGACGCAAGGCGCGCCGACGCTGAGCACGGGCCGAGGACGTACGTCTGGCAGGCTGGCGCGCGTGGCCTCCGTGATCCCCGCCGCCGGCACGCTGCCGTGGCGCCGCGCCGACGGCGGGCTCGAGGTCGCCCTCGTGCACCGGCCCAAGTACGACGACTGGTCGTGGGCCAAGGGCAAGCTCGACCCCGGCGAGCACCCCTGCGTCGCCGCCGTGCGCGAGACGTTCGAGGAGACCGGCCTCGTCGTGCGGCTCGGTCCCTCGCTGCCGCCCGCCGAGTACGGCGTGCTCGACGCGACGGGCGGCCCCGCCACCAAGCAGGTCCACTACTGGGCCGCTGAGGTCACCGGCGGCGAGGGCCGGCTGCTCCACGAGATCGACGAGGTCGCCTGGGTCGACGTGCGCACCGCGCACGACCGGCTCGACTACGCCCGCGACCGGGACCAGCTCCTCGCCCTCGTGCGTCTCGACCGAGCGGAGCAGCTGGCGACCTGGCCGCTCGCGCTCGTCCGCCACGCCAAGGCGCGTCCCCGCGGCAAGTGGGACGCCGACGACCGGAAGCGCCCGCTCGACGCCGTCGGCCGCGCCCAGGCCCGCGACATCGCCTCGGTCCTCGGCGCGTACGGCGTCCGCCGGGTCGTCACGTCCTCGAGCGCGCGCTGCGTCGAGACCGTCGAGCCGTACACGACGCAGGCCGGGGTGAAGCTGCGCACCCGTGACGCCCTGTCCGAGGAGGACTTCGCCGAGGACGCGTCGGGCGCCACGCACCAGCTGGAGCGGCTGCTGCGTCGGGCCGAGCCGTCCGCGCTCTGCAGCCACGGTCCCGTGCTGCCTGCCCTCCTCGCCCGTCTGGCTGACGCCGTCGACGCGTCGAGCCCGGATGCCGACCTCCTGCGGAGGCGCCTGGCCGAGGCCGCCGACGAGGCGATGCACAAGGGCGAGGTGCTGGTGTGCCATCTGACCGGGACCGGCCCGAGCGCCCGCGTCGTCGACGTCGAGCGCATCGACACCTGAGGCCCGGCGAACGCCGGCCCAACCCTCCATCGTGTGGCGGGTCTCGCCCGCGCGCATCCCGAGGCGAGCCGCGATCCCAAGACGTCGCCCCGCGTTCACCGCGAGTTAACCGGACGTGGGGGATTCGACACCCGATGCGCCTACCTTCGCCGATGGATGAAGTGTCCAGCACCGTCGGCGGGCCGAGCCCGTCCCGACGCCAAGACAGTCCCATCGAGAGGGAACACACTCGTGTCCGTTTCGCGTACCAGCGCCCTCGGCGCCATCGCCCTGTCCGGGGCCCTTGCGCTCTCGGCCTGCGCGTCCGAGAACAACGGCGCCGCGCCCGGCGCCGGCGCCGCCGCGGCGGGCGGCTCGACGGCCGCCGGCGACTGCTTCAACGGCGACCTCAAGGCGGAGGGCTCCTCGGCCCAGAAGAACGCCATCGACGAGGCGATCAAGGCGTACCAGAACGCGTGCGCCGACGCCAACATCGACTACCAGCCCACCGGCTCCGGCGCCGGCATCAAGCAGTTCATCGCCAAGCAGGTCGACTTCGCCGGCTCCGACTCGGCGCTGAAGACCGAGCCGAAGGACGGCGTCATCGAGGCGGACGCGGCCAAGCAGGCCTGCGGCTCCGAGGCCTGGAACCTGCCGATGGTCACCGGACCGATCGCGATCGCCTACAACGTCAAGGGCGTCGACAAGCTCGTCCTCAACGCCGACGTCGCCGCGAAGATCTTCGACGGCAAGATCACGACGTGGAACGACCCGGCCATCGCCGCGCTCAACAAGGGTGTCGCCCTCCCGTCGACGCCGATCAAGGTCTACTTCCGCTCCGACGAGTCCGGCACCACGGAGAACTTCACGAAGTACCTCAAGGCCGCCGCGCCCGAGGCCTGGAGCTACGACCCGGGCAAGAAGTGGACCGGCAAGGGCGAGGGCAAGGAGAAGTCCGCCGGCGTCGCCACCGCGACGAAGGGCCAGGACGGCGGCATCACGTACGTCGAGCTGTCCTACGCCCAGCAGAACCAGCTGCCGATGGCCCAGATCGACACCGGCTCCGGCCCGGTGGAGCTGACCGCGGAGTCGGCCGGCAAGACGATCGCGACGGCCAAGCAGACCGGCACGGGCAACAACCTCGCCCTCAAGATCGACTACGCGACCAAGGAGGCGGGCGCCTACCCGATCGTCCTCGTGACGTACGAGGTCGTCTGCTCCAAGTACGCCGACGCCGAGACGGGCAAGAAGGTCAAGGCCTTCCTCAAGACCTTCGCCTCCGACGAGGTCCAGAAGGACCTCGAGAGCAAGGGCTACGCCCCGCTCCCCGCCGAGGTCGCGAGCAAGGTCAAGACGGCCGTCGACGCGATCTCCTGACCCACCGCCCCGGCCGTGTCGGGAGCACACCGGACCGGCCGACGACGCAGGGGCGGGCGCCGCACTCGGCGTCCGCCCCTTGCGCCGGTCCCCTCCAACCAAGGAAGAGGCACCAGATGTCGACACTGACGGGTGTATCGGCCGCGGACGAGCTTCCCGGTCCCGAGGGCGGGCGACCGCTCCAGGGCGACCGCGCCTCCACCGGACGCATGGGTGACCGCCTGTTCGGTGGTTTCGCCACGTTCTCAGGCGTTCTCGTCATCGCCATCGTGACCCTCATCGCGGTCTTCCTCGTCGTCGAGGCCGTGCCGGCCCTGACGAACAACTCCGAGAACTTCTTCACCAGCCGCGTCTGGTCCCCCGGCGGCGACAGGCCCGCCTTCGGCATCCTCGAGTTCCTCTGGACCACGGTGGCCGCCTCCACGATCGCCATGGCCATCGCGGTCCCCGTCGGTGTCGCGGTCGCGCTCTTCCTGACGCAGTACGCGCCACAGTGGATGCGGCGCCCGGCCGCCGCCCTCGTCGACCTGCTCGCCGCCGTGCCGTCGATCGTGTACGGCCTCTGGGGCCTCATCACCTTCTTCCCGGTGTGGAAGCCGGTCCAGCAGCGCATCGAGGACACCCTCGGCTGGTTCCCGCTCTTCGCGCCGGCCGGCATCACCGGCGGCACGATCGCCTTCATCGGCATCGTCCTCGCGATCATGGTGCTGCCCATCGTCACCGCCCTCTCGCGCGAGGTGTTCGACCAGACGCCGGCCACGCACAAGGAGGGGGCGCTCGCCCTCGGTGCGACGCGGTGGGAGATGATCCGCACCGCCGTGCTGCCGTTCGGCAAGCCCGGCGTCATCTCCGCCGCGATGCTCGCCCTCGGCCGCGCCCTCGGCGAGACGATCGCCGTGACCTTCCTCGTGTCCGCCCTGTCCGACGGCACCCCGTGGACGTTCTCGCTGTTCAACGGCGGTGAGACCTTCGCCTCGAAGATCGCCAACAACGCGTCCGAGTTCAGCAACCCGAGCAAGACCGGCGCCTACATCGCCGCGGGCCTGGTGCTGTTCGTGCTGACCTTCGTCGTCAACAGCATCGCCCGGATCGTCATCGAGCGCAGGAAGGCCTTCAGCGAATGAGCACGGTGACGCAGGACCGCGGCCCCCTCGACGATGCCACCACCGACGTCGCGCCTGCCGGCGACAAGCGCGGCCGCGAGGCCCTCCGCGAGATGAACAACCCGCACCGGGCGCGCGCCGTCAAGGACGTCGCGGCCCGGGTCGTCATGTGGCTCGCGTTCGCCCTCGCCATGGTGCCGCTCGTGTGGATCCTCGGAACCGTCGTCGTCAAGGGCGTGCACATGCTCGGCTCGATGACGTGGTGGACGGGCAACCAGCGCAACATCAACTCCGACGACCTCGGTGGCGGCGCCCGCCATGCCATCGAGGGCACCCTCGAGATGGTCGGCATGACGACCCTCATCGCGGTGCCGATCGGCATCATGACGGCCGTCTACCTCGTCGAGTACGGCCGCGGCGCGCTCGCCCGCGCCATCAGCTTCATGGTCGACATCCTCTCGGGCATCCCCTCGATCGTCGCCGGCCTGTTCATCTACGCCGTCATCGTCACGACCCTCGGCCTCCGGCAGTCCGGCTTCGCCGCCTCGCTCGCGCTCGTGCTGCTCATGGTCCCGGTGATCGTGCGCTCCACCGAGGAGATGCTCAAGCTCGTGCCCAACGAGCTGCGGGAGGCGTCCTACGCGCTCGGCGTGCCGAAGTGGGTGACCGTCGTCAAGGTCGTCCTGCGCACCGCGTTCTCGGGGATCATCACCGGCGTACTGCTCGGCATCGCCCGCGTCATGGGCGAGACGGCGCCCCTGCTGATCCTCGCGCCGTACACGAAGAACTTCCAGCGCGACCTGTTCGACGGCAACTTCCCCACCCTGCCCATGATGATCAACCAGGACCGTGGCGACCTCGCGCTCGCACCCGCCGCCGAGCGCATGTGGGGTGCTGCGCTGACCCTGATCCTCCTCGTCCTGCTGCTCAACGTGATCGGGCGCGTCGTCGCCCACTACAGCGCGGTCAAGAAGTAAGAGAAAGCGAATCCCCTGACATGGCAAAGCGAATCGACGTCACCGACCTCAACGTCTACTACGGCGGCTTCAAGGCCGTCGAGGGCGTCTCGATGACGGTCGAGCCCCGGTCCGTCACGGCGTTCATCGGGCCCTCCGGCTGCGGCAAGTCGACCTTCCTCCGGACGCTCAACCGGATGCACGAGGTGATCCCGGGCGGACGCGTCGAGGGCAAGGTCATGCTCGACGACCAGGACCTCTACGCGTCGTCGATGGACCCGGTGGCCGTCCGCCGTACCGTCGGCATGGTCTTCCAGCGGCCCAACCCGTTCCCGACGATGTCGATCTACGACAACGTGGCCGCGGGCCTGCGCCTCAACGGCGTCAAGAACAAGAAGACCCTGGACGGCATCGTCGAGCAGTCCCTGCAGGGTGCCAACCTCTGGACCGAGGTGAAGGACCGGCTCAACAAGCCCGGCGCGGGCCTGTCGGGCGGACAGCAGCAGCGCCTCTGCATCGCGCGCGCCATCGCGGTGCAGCCGCAGGTGCTCCTCATGGACGAGCCGTGCTCGGCCCTGGACCCGATCTCGACGCTCGCCATCGAGGACCTCGTCAACGAGCTCAAGAGCGACTACACGATCGTCATCGTCACGCACAACATGCAGCAGGCGGCCCGGGTCTCGGACCGCACCGCGTTCTTCAACCTCAAGGCGACCGGCGAGCCGGGCCGGCTCGTCGAGATCGACGACACGGCACGGATCTTCAACAACCCGACCGAGCAGGCAACCGAGGACTACATCTCCGGCCGCTTCGGCTGACCCGCCCGCGGCCTGACCCGCCCATGCCAAGGCGATCCCCCCGCCGGACCTCGCAACACACCGAGAAGTCGCCAACCCCGCTCGGAGTACCCGTGCGGGGTTGGCTGCTGCTCGGTGTGTTGCGCTGGTGCCGGGGCCGGACGCGGTGGGGGGCGGAAGCGGGTGGCCCGCACGCCGAAGCGGGGGGACGCGGCCCTTGGCGGTCAGCGGAAGATGGAGGTGATGTACCAGGCGAGGACCGCGACGAGCCCTGCACCGGGGAACGTCAGCACCCATGCGCCGACGATGTTGCCGGCGACGCTCCAGCGAACCGCCGAGACCCGCTTCGTGGCACCGACGCCCATGATCGCCGAGGTGATGGTGTGCGTCGTCGAGATCGGGGCACCGAAGGACAGGCCGGCCACGTAGAGGATCGCCGCGGCGGTCGTCTCGGCCGCGAACCCCTGTGGCGGACCGAGGTCGATGATGCGACGGCCGAGGGTGCGCATGATGCGCCAGCCGCCCGCGTACGTGCCGAGCGAGATGACGATGGCCGACAGCAGGAGGACCCACAGCGGGATGCTGTCGTCCTGGTGGTGGCCGGAGATGTTGAGCGCGAGGACGACGACGCCGGCGGTCTTCGCGGCGTCCTGCAGCCCGTGGCCGAAGGCCATCGCGGCAGCCGAGGCCGTCTGCGCCCAGCGGAACCCGCGCGTGACGCGTCCGGGGTTGGACTCGCGGAAGATCCAGAGGATCGCGGTCATGACGAGGTAGCCGACGATGATGCCGATGACCGGCGAGGCCACCATCGGGATGATGACCTTCTCCCAGATGACGCTCCACTGCACCGCGACGCCGGCGACGAGGGCCGCGCCGCCGAGGCCGCCGATGAGGGCATGGGAGGAGCTCGACGGGAGGCCGAACCACCACGTCAGCAGGTTCCAGCCGGTGGCTCCCACGAGGGCCGCCGCGACGAGCCACAGGCCGTTGACGCCCACCGGCTGCTCGATGATGCCGCTGCCGATGGTCTTGGCGACCTTGGCGCCGAAGAAGGCGCCGAAGAGGTTGGCCACCGCTGCCATGCCCAGGGCGACACGGGGCGTCAGCGCGCGCGTCGAGACCGACGTCGCGATGGCGTTGGCGGCGTCGTGGAAACCGTTGGTGTAGTTGAAGCCCATGGCGAGCGCGATGACCGCGCCCACACCGAGGACCGGGATGGTGGTGTCCATCGGTGGGTCAGGACTCCTTGACCGCGATGCCCTCGACGACGTGGGCGACCTTCTCGAACGCGTCGGCCGCGTTCTCGAAGCCGTCGACGATCGCCTTGACCTTGATGACGTGCACCGCGTCGGGTGAGTTGTTGAAGAGGTTGGCGACCATCTGGCGGTGCAGCGAGTCGGCCTGGTTCTCGAGGCGGTTGATCTCGATCCAGTAGCTCTTGAGGTCCTGCAGCGAGCGCAGGCGCGGCATCGCCTCGGCGGTGACCTCGGCCATCCGCGCGAGGATCTCGAACTGGTCGGCGAGTCCCTCCGGGATGTCACCGAGGCGGTACAGCACGATGAGGTCCGCGGTCTCCTCGATGAGGTCCATGCAGTCGTCGAGGGACGCGGCCAGGTTGTGGATGTCCTCGCGGTCGAACGGCGTGATGAACGAGCTGTTCACCTTGTTGATGAGCTCGTGGGTGGCGTCGTCGGCGGCGTGCTCGAACTCCCGCAGCCGCTCGGCGATGGCCTGGCGCTTCGACGGGTCGTCCTCCAGGAAGCGAGTCAGCTCCCGGGTGGCCTCGACGAGGATCTGGGCCGAGGAGGTGAAGAGCGAGAAAAAGCTCGTGTCCTGGGGTGTGAGGCGAAAACCCACGGGCGTGCTCCGGTCGAGTCGGGGTCTGGTCCGGGGACGATGCTACGGGCAAGTTCGCTGTGCGGCGCAATCGCGGTTCCACCAGGCGTTCACCCGGCGTTCGTCGGCCCGCGGTGGTCTCAACCGGAGGCTGCGTCGCCGACGACGGCGCCCGGCGCCTGGGGCGGATCGGGCAGCGAGGCGCTGCTCGTGGCGTCCTGCCCGGACGATGCCGCAGCGGGGACGCCCGGGACGGCGTCCTCGCTGAGACCGAGGAGCTCGTCGATCTCGGCCTGGGTGAAGTGACGCTCGCTGCCGGAGGCGGCGACGACGAGGTCGGAGACGAGCTCGATCTCGTCTCGGAGTGCAACATCGAGCAGGTCGGCCGACCGCTCCTCCTCGGGCGTCATCTGCCCAGCGTAGATCCGGACGACGCGTCCCGGGCGCGGAAGAAGGGAACGGGATGAGGCCGATGGGGGTGGACCCAGGCCGCTCATCGTGGCCCCCTTCCTGCCCCAGCGGGGCGCTGCCGGCCCGGTATCGGACACCGGGTGCGGAGCGCGACCGAGCGCGGTGACGGTGTGACGTCGGGCCGGGAGCGCCTCTCGGCACTGGGCCGCTCGTAGCGGCGGATTTTGGGACCCGGGGCTACCGCGGCCCGACGCGCAATCAAGGATAGGCGCCTCTGCGGCGATCACCAAGATGCGGGGGATACGTGCCCGTCCCCGCGGGCCCGTGCCGGCGTGGCCGGCCGGTCAGGCGAGGGCGTCTGCGCGCCACAGCCGGGCGGACGCGGCGAGGTCCTCCCCCATCGACAGGACGTTGGCCGCCTGCTCGGCGCTGGCGTCGCCGGAGCCGGTGTCGGCCCGGCCTGCCGCCACGACGCGGCAGAACGCGGCGGCCCGCTCGAGCGCCACCGCGAGGTCACCCTCGAAGACCCCGCGGAGGACCTCGTCGACGAGCCGGCTGACCTCCTGCGGCCCGGGCGGTTCGGCGGCCCCGGCGACGGCGTGGTTCGGGCCCGTGAACCGGATGCCGGCGCGGTACTCACGGCTGGCGTCGTCGGGGGCCCGGTGCACCCACTCGCGCAGCACGTAGAGCCGCCACAGCGCCCCGGGGAGGCTGCGTCCGGGGCGCTGGGACCACAGCTCGGCGATGGTCGACAGGCCGATCTCGTCGACGAGCGCGACGAGCTTGGTGGTGACGGCGGGGTCGGCGGCGGCGCGCCCGGCGTGGACGAGGGCGCGGGCGGTCTCGTGGGCGACGAGGATCTCCTCGGTCGGGTCGTAGGCCCCGCCGTGGGCCTCGAGCGCCGACGGGCTGAAGAACGCCGGACGGCGCGGGGTGCGGTGGTCGCCATCGCTCATCTCGGCAGGCTAACCCTCCGGACCGACCCTCCGCTGCGACCTCGGCGGCATGCTCGGCCGCGCGCCGGCCGGTTCGACGCCCAGGGGCCTGACCGGCGGCCCGGACGGCTCACGGTCAGAACCGCCCGGACCTGGGGCCGATGGCCGATGCCGGCATCGTCGAGGGGCCCTGCATACTGCCTACCCACGACGCACCCGCCATGGTCACCCCGGCCGGCTCCGGATCGGTCAGCGGGGCTCCGACATGCCGCGTGCCGCGGCGACGAACGCGCGCACGAGGTCCGCGTCCTTGACGCCGCGGCTCGACTCCACCCCGCTCGACACGTCGACGCCCCAGGGTCGGGCGGCCGCCACCGCTCCGGCGACGTTGAGCGGGTCGAGGCCACCGGCGAGCAGCCAGCGCCCGACGGGCCGACGGCGCTCGAGGGCCGACAGGTCCCACGTGCTGCCCGACCCGGCCACCGGCGCGTCGAGCAGGAGCAGCTCCTCGCCCCAGGCCCCGGCCACGACGTCGGTCGTGTCGGTCAAGGCCGTCGCCCGCCAGACCCGGCCGAACCCGGCTCGTGCCGTTGCGACGTCGTGCGGCGTGTACCCGCCGTGCAGCTGGATGACGCTGACCCCGAGCTCCGAGGCGACCTCCACCGCGCGCTCCACCGGCATCTCCCGGACGACGAGCACGGTGTCGGCTCGGCCGTCGACCGCCTCCACCACGGCCCGGGCCCGGCCCGGCGTCACGTGGCGTGGGCTGCCTTCGCTCATCACCACGCCGACCGCGTCGGCACCCGCGTCGACGGCCACCCGGGCCATGTCGGCATCTCTGAGCCCGCACACCTTGACGTACACGGTCCCAGCCTCTCAGGTGCGACCGAGGCGTCGGTCAGGGCGCCATCGCGGCGTAGCCGGAGGCGTCGTGCAGCGCGAGGCCGGCGAACGTCGCGTACGCCGACGCCCCGGCGGTGACCTCGGCGAGCTGGGTCTCCATGTCGGTGCGCGTCCAGCCGAAGAACGTCTGCTTCGTGTCCACGGCCGTGTCGCCGAGGTAGGTGGTCTCCTGACCGAGGCGCACCGGCTTGCCGAGCGCCGCCCCGGCGGTCAGCGCGGCCGCGGCGATGGCGAGGGTGCCGTCGGGGCCCGTGGCCGTGTTGCGGTAGGACATGACCGTCACGCCGGCGGTGCGCCTCATGATCTCGCGGTCGAGCGTGGAGGCGCTGCCACCTGCGCCGGTGGCGGGAACCTCGTTGAACCAGAAGGGGATGTCCGCCTCGATCGGGGAGGTGCCCGCGCTCGCCCTGAGCTTGTCGATGAGGGTCAGGTACTTCGCCACGACGGTCGACCGAGATGTGGTCCACGCCGGTGTCGTGTACGGCTCGACGTCCACGTGGATGCCGGTGAACAGCCCGGTGTTCCTGGCCGGCTTGAGCCAGGAGGTGACGACCCACGAGGGGTTGTCGACCCAGCCGGGGTCACCGCCGAGCGCGTCGACGCGGATGCCGGCGGCGCGGGCGCGGGCGACGAGGTCCTTGAGCTCGGGCAGCCGGCTCGAGGTGTTGACGTTCGGCGGGACGGCGACGAAGAGCTGGTCGATGCCGGTCCGGACCGCCAGGTCGACCGTCGCGCCCGGCGTGCTCGTGTCCCACACCCACAGGGCCCGGGTGTCGGCGCCGACCGGCGTCGCCGCGGCAGCCGCCGCAGCGGCAGCGGATGCGGCTGGTGCCGTCGCGAGCACCCCGACGGCGGCGGACACGATCGCGAGGCTCGTCATGACGAGGCGGGCGGGCGCGATGCGCTCACGGCGGACGCGACGACTCTGGCGTGAGCGGCTGGCGAACATGCTGGACTCCGGGGCCGTCGGGCTGGGACATGCCGATTGTCCGTAATGGGCCATCACCCCGCGGTGTTTCGCAAGATTCTCGCAAGACTCCCGTCGACGACGCCGGTCGTGGTCCTCGACGAACCGCCCGCCGCGACGACGGCCCTCGGTGCGGTCACGGTCTGGGGTCCTCGCGCAGCTGGGCGCCGCCGCGGGCGAGCCGGACCGCGAGCGTCAGCGCTGCGAGCTGCCCCTGCCCTCGGGGGTCGCCACCGAGCACGTGGAAGATCCGGCGGAGCCGCTTGTGCAGGGACTGACGCTCGAGGAAGAGCAGCTGCGCCGCCTCGGTCGCGTTGCACCCGGTGGAGATCCACACGTCGAGCGTCCTCACCAGCTCGCCGCCGGAGCGCTGGTCGAGGCGGACCAGCTCGCCGAGCGCCTCCTCGACGAGCGCATCGACGACGCCTCGGGACAGTGACCGCTCGGCCATCCGCTCCACGAGGAAGTCGGAGGCGTCGTACACGGTGCCGAAGCCCTTCGCCGAGCGGCCGAGCCGCCAGGTCGTGCGCGCCTCCGACAGCGAGAAGGACGCCTGGCGCAGGGTCCGCGCCGTCGGGCCGAGAGCACCCGTGAGCCCGGTGCCCGCGACCGATGCCCGCAGCGCCGTGAGAGCCCGGGCGCGTTCGGCCCGGGTGGGCGCCCGCAGCGGCACGAGGATCTCGAGCCACTCCCCGTGGGCCACGACGAGCGTGGAGGGCAAGGCCCGCCGGGTCCGCTGTTCGGTGTCGACGCGCCCGTCGGCAGGGCGTCGCACCACCGCCATCGCCAGGGGTCCTTCCGGGTCGATGCCGCCTGCCTGGCTCAGCTCGATGAGGCGTTCGCCTCCCCCACCGGCCCCGATGAGCCGCACCAGCTCGTCCTCGGCGAGCCTGGCGAGGCTGGGCCGGCTGTGCCGAGCGAGCGCCAGCGCCACGATGCTGCGGACCCGGGCCAGCACCGTCTCCAGCGTCTCGACGTCGGCTCCGACGCCACCGAGCAGCTCGAGCCGGGCGACGCCGATCCCGCTCACCTGCAGCTCGGCGCCCAGCCGACCGCCGTCACCGGACGTCTCCACGTCCGGCTCGGGCCCGGCCGCCGCGAGCAGGCCGCCGCGGGTGTCGAGCACGCGCACGTGGACGTCGAGGGCCTCGGCGATGACGGCCAGCAACGGCTCGAGGGCCGTCCCGGAGCTCGCGATGCGCTCGGTGAGCGCGCGGGACAGCTGGTCGGCGACCTGCAGCGCGGCGACCTGCGCGGAGACGATCCGTCGGTTGACCTCCTCGGCGACCTCGACGAACGGGACCACCTGACGCAGCTCGAGAAGCGGCAGGCCGGCCTCCTCGGCGGCCGCGACCAGATCGGCCGGCAGGTGCCGCCCGGACCCGGCGGTCTCGACGGCGAGCGCGGCGACGCCCCGCCGCCCGAGGCTCCAGACGTACTCGACCTGTGCAGCGGGTTTGAGCGCCAGGAGAGCGACGCCGCCGGTGAGGAGCAGCTCTCCGCCCGACAGCAGGGGCGCGATCTCGAGCACCTCGCTCGAGTGCACCCAGCGCACGCGACTCGTGGCGACCGCGCGCTCCCCGGCAACCACCCGTGGTGCGCCCGGGGCGAGGACGCCGCTGTCGAGGATCTCACTCAGAAGCAGGGACATACCGGCCACGATCCCAGTGCCGGCGACAGGTTGTCACCCATCGACGTTGTCACAGGCGACACTCTGAGGCTGGAAGGGAGGAAATGCGGATCCTACCGTTGTCGGCAGCCGGCATTCATCCGCAGGGGTTTCAACGACGAAAGCAGTCCCCACATGAGCCTTTCCCCGCACAGCACCTCGGAAGAGGTGACGCACACCGTCGAAGACGTGCTCCAGCCCGTCCCGGAGTCTGCTCGCACGACGAAGGTGTCCGGCCAGTTCTGGATCTGGGCCGGCGCCAACGTCGCCCCCATCAACTGGATCCTCGGCGCGCTCGGCATCCAGCTCGGCCTCGGTTTCGCCGACACGATGACCGTCCTCGTCGTCGGCAACATCATCGGCATGGTCGGGTTCGGCTTCTTCGTCCTCCTCGGGCAGAAGACCGGCGCCACCGGCATGCTCCTGGCCCGCGGCGCCTTCGGCCGGCGCGGCGCCTACCTGCCGGCCGCCATCCAGGCCGTCGTCGCGGTGGGCTGGTCGGCCGTCAACACGTGGGTCATCCTCGACCTCGTCATGGCGCTGTTCGCCAAGATCGGCTGGGTCGACCCGGACGCGTCCAACCTCGCCTGGAAGATCGGCGTCGCGGCCGTGATCATGAGCATCCAGGTCGGCATCTGCTACCGCGGCTACAGCGCCATCGCGAAGTTCGAGCGCATCACGATGCCGCCCACGATCATCGTGCTCATCGTCATGTCGGTCATCGCCTGGACCCAGCTGCCCATCGACTGGGGCTACGCCGGCCCTCCCGGAAAGGTGCTGACCGGCGGAGAGCGCTGGGCCGCCATGTCGGGCATCATGACCGCGATCGGGATCGGTTGGGGTATCGGCTGGTTCACGTACGCGCCGGACTACTCGCGGTTCGTCTCCAAGCGCATCCCGCAGTGGAAGCTCTACCTCACCTCGGTCCTCGGCCAGTTCCTGCCCGTCGTGTGGCTCGGCGTGCTCGGTGCGAGCCTCGCGACGATGCACGGCACCGCCGACCCCGGTGAGCTCGTCGTCAAGAGCTTCGGCGCCATGGCGATCCCGGTCATCCTGCTCGTCATCCACGGGCCCATCGCCACGAACATCATCAACCTGTACACGTTCGGCGTCGCGTTCCAGGCGCTCGACATCCGCATCGGCCGCAAGAAGCTCTCGGTCATCGTGGGCTGCCTCTCGATGTGCGCCGTCATCGGCTTCCTCTTCGCCGAGGACTTCGCGACGCTCCTCGACAACTGGATCATCGCCATCGCGGCCTGGGTGGCGACGTGGGGCGGCATCATGGCCGTGCACTACTTCGTCTTCGAGCGCCGTCACAAGACCTTCGGCTACCTGTTCGTCAACCCCCGCGACACCCGCCTGAAGTCCGTCAACTGGTCGGCGATCGTCGCCTTCCTCTGCGGCCTCTCCATGACATGGGTGTTCATGTACGGCGGTCTCCCGGCCTTCCAGGGCCCGGCCGCCACGGCCATGGGCGGGGTCGACCTGTCGTGGCTGGCGGGCACGCTGACCTCCGGGCTGCTCTACCTCGCCCTCGGCTACCCGCGGTTCCGCGACCGCATCCACCACGGCGTGCCGCTGAGCATCAAGACCGACCTGGCCGACGAGGACTACCTGCGCGACCACGGCGACGCGTGCGTCCACGACGCAGACCACGTGGACGCCCCTGGCCAGCCGGCGACGACCCCGGCCGAGGTCCCTGCGCCCCTGCGGTGACGACCTCACCGACCGCGCGGCGGGTGGGGCCGTCCCCGACCCCACCCGCCGCAGCGCGCGACCCTGCCCGCACACCCGAGAACCCGCCCAGGAGCAGCCATGCCCACCACCGTCCTCATGGAGGAGCTCGACGCCTTCACCTACCGCGAGCTGATCGGTCGCGGAGCACCGGTCATCGTCCCGGTCGGCGCGATCGAGCAGCACGGACCCCACCTCCCCCTGCAGACCGACGTCATGCTCGCCAAGGCCATGAGCGGGCGTCTCGCCGAGGCCGTCGACGGTGTCGTCGCGGCGCCCGTCGTGTACGGCTACAAGTCGCAGCAGCGCTCCGGCGGCGGCAACCACCTGGCCGGCACGACGAGCCTCGACGCGACGACCGTCATCGCCATCGCCCGGACGCTGACGCTGGAGTTCGCGCGGCACGGTGCCCGCCGGATCGTCTTCGTCAACGGCCACTTCGAGAACTACCAGTTCCTCTACGACGGGGTCGAGCAGGCCACGACAGAGCTGCAGCGGCGCGGCGAGGACGTCTCGGCAGTCCTGTTGTCCTACTGGGACTTCGTCGACGACGAGACGATCGAGGAGATCTACCGCGGCGCGTTCCCCGGCTGGGACGTCGAGCACGGCGGCGTCCTCGAGACCTCGCTGATGCTGCACCTGCACCCCGAGCTGGTCCACCTCGACCGCGTCATGGACCTGCCGGCCGCCCAGCTGCCCCGCTACGACCGGCTGCCCGTCCGTCCGGAGCTGACGCCCGCCTCGGGCTGCCTCTCCTCGGCCGCCGCGGCATCCGTGGGCGCAGGGCGCCTGCTCCTCGAGCGCACCTCGGCCGCGCTCGTGGCGTCGATCGGTGTCGAGCTGGGTTATCGACCCGGCGCCGAGCCCGGCCACCGACCCGATGCCGAGCCGTCACGCACCGACCTGGCTCACGCCGTCCCCGGATTCACCACCCTCTGAAGGAGATACACCATGTCCATCGCCACCCCCGTCACCTCGGTCAGCGAGCTCGAGCGGCTCAAGGAGCTGCACAACGGCGCGAAGGTCCCGCTCACCTTCTCCGACGCCGAGTTCGAGCGTCGCCTGACCGGCCTTCGCCGGATCATGGCCGCCAAGGGACTCGATGCCGTCGCGCTGACCTCCTACCACGGCATCAAGTACTACTCCGACTTCCTCTTCACGTACTTCGGCCGCTCGTACGCCCTCGTGGTCACCCCGACCGAACAGGTGACCGTCACCGCCAACATCGACGCCGGGATGCCGTGGCGGCGCAGCTACGGCGAGAACATCGTGTACACCGACTGGCGCCGCGACAACTTCCAGTACGGAGTCCAGGAGGCCCTCGCCCAGCGCGGCATCACGGCACGCCGAGTCGGCGTCGAGTTCGACACGCTCTCGCTCGACGCCCACGCCAGGCTGCAGGCCGTCCTCGGCGGGGCCGAGCTCGTCGACGTGGCCCAGGACGCGATGCGCCAGCGGATGATCAAGTCCGCCGAGGAGATCGAGGTCATCAAGCACGGCGCCCGCATCGGCGACCTCGGCGGCGAGGCCATCAAGGCTGCGATCCGCGAGGGCATCAGCGAGTACGAGGTGGCCCTCATCGGGACCGAGGCGATGGTGCACGAGATCGCACGCACCTTCCCCGACAGCGAGATCCGCGACACGTGGGTCTGGTTCCAGTCGGGCATCAACACCGACGGCGCCCACAACTGGGCGACCACCCGCAGGCTGCAGCGCGGTGACATCCTGTCGCTCAACTGCTTCCCGATGACCTCCGGCTACTACACGGCCCTCGAGCGGACCCTGTTCCTCGGCGAGCCCGACGCCCGCTCCCTGGAGCTGTGGGAGATCAACGTCGAGGTGCACCGCCGCGGCCTCGAGCTGATCAAGCCCGGCGCCGTCTGCAAGGACATCGCCGCAGAGCTCAACGAGATCTACGTCGGCCACGGCCTCCTGCCGAACCGCACGTTCGGCTACGGGCACTCCTTCGGGGTGCTGTCGCACTACTACGGCCGCGAGGCGGGCCTGGAGCTGCGCGAGGACATCGACACCGTGCTCGAGCCCGGCATGGTCGTCTCGATGGAGCCGATGATCACGGTCCTGGACGGCGAGCCCGGTGCCGGCGGGTACCGGGAGCACGACATCCTCGTGGTCGGGGAGGACGGCGCCGAGAACATCACGAAGTTCCCCTTCGGCCCCGAGCACAACATCGTCCCCTGCTGAACCCGCACCGGCTCCGACGTCGGCCGGCTCGTCGAACGGCGAGCCGGCCGACGCGTCTCGGGGCTCCTCGCGGGTCCCTGGACGACGGTGGGCAGTGCCTGCCCCATGACCGCCTGAGGCATACTTGCGCTGGGGGTCGCGCTCGGCAGCGACGCGCACGGCTGGTGTTCCGATCACGCCGGCCGGGAAGCTGCTTCTCACGCCGACCCCTCGGGCCTCTAGCTCAGTTGGTAGAGCGTCGGACTTTTAATCCGCTGGTCGTCGGTTCGAGCCCGACGGGGCCCACCACACATCTGCGCAGGTCAGGCGCTGTCTGCACCCTTCGACTCTCTCGCGCGTCGGCCTCAGACCGTCAAGCGCCGGCGCGGCGGCGTGCCTCAGGTCGTGCGACGTGACGTCGACGAGGCCGGCAGCCAATGACGGCGGGAACGGGACCGTTCTCGTGCGGTTGGTCTTGGGCAGCGACCAGACGGCGCCTAGGGGCTGACGAGGCCTGTCTGGTAGGCGATGACGACCAGCTGCGCACGGTCTCGGGCACCGAGCTTGACCATGGCGTGGCTGACGTGGGTGCGGGCGGTGGCCGGGCTGAGGAACAGCTCGGCACCGATCTCGTCGTTGCTCAGGCCTCGTCCGACGAGAGCCACGACCTCTCGCTCGCGATCGGTCAGCACCGCGAGCCGGTCCTCGGCTGCCACGCTCGCTGCTCGGTGTGCGGTGAACTGGGCGATGAGACGTCGGGTGATGCGTGGAGCGAGCAGCGAGTCCCCGGCGGCGACCACCCGTATGGCGTGCAGGAGCTCGGCCGGCCCGGCGTCCTTGAGCAGGAACCCGCTGGCGCCCGCTTGCAGACCCTCGAACACGTACGCGTCGGTGTCGTACGTGGTCAGGATGAGGACCTTGACGTCGTGCAGGCCGTTGATGGAGGCGAGCTGCCGGGTGGCGTCGATGCCGTCGACCTTCGGCATGCGGATGTCCATGACCACCACATCGGGTCGGGTGAGCCGAGCCTGCTCCACCGCTTGGGCACCGTTGGTGGCCTCGCCGACCACGACGATGTCGCTCTCCAGGTCGAGCAGGAGCCTGAAGCCCGACCGCACGAGCTCCTCGTCGTCGACGAGCAGGACCCGGATCTCCTTGCCGTCCCGGCCCCGGGCACTCGGGCTCATGCGCGAGCCATCCCTGCTGGCAGCAGAGGAAGCCGTGCAGTGACCTCGAAACCGCCACCGGGCACCGGTCGTGCGTGGAGGTCCCCGCCGAGGAGCTGGCACCGCTCACGCATTCCGAGAATGCCGCGGCCGGTCTCGTCCCGCTCCCCGGAGTGCTCAGCCTGGTCCGCGTCGTCCGGAGCGGTGCCCCGAGGAGTCAGCGCCCGGCCGCCCCGGCGTCCTTCGTCGGTCACCCGGACTTCCATGGTGTCGGCGTCGCAGTCCAGCGACACGGTGACGCGTGTGGGACCGACGTGCCGGATCACGTTGGTGATGGACTCCTGCAGGATCCGGTACACGGCGCTGCCGACCGCACTCGGCACCTGCACCGGAGGGTCGCCCTTCTGGAGCGTGACATCGAGACCCGCGTCGCGTGCCTTCGAGGCGAGGTCGTCGATCTGCTCGAGGCCTGGAGCGGGAACGCGCGCGTCGTTGTCGTCCCGCAGCACGTCGAGGATGGTCCGCATCTCCCGGAGCGCACGGGCGCTGGTCCGCTCGATGGCCTCGAGCGTCTCGCGGGCCTGCTCCGGTCTCCGGTCGAGGACGTGGGCGGTGACGCCGGCCTGCACATTGATGATCGCGATGGCGTGCGCAACCGTGTCGTGGACCTCGCGCGCGATCCTGAGCCGCTCCTCGTCCACGCGCGCCCGCGCCTCCTCCTCCCGCGTGCGCTCCGCCAGCTCGGCTCGTTCCAACGCCTCGGCCGCGACGACCCGCCGCGACCGAACGCTTTCTCCCAGTGCAGCGCTCATCACCGAGGCGCCGATGCGGAAGAAGACCCAACCGATGGCGGCGCGGGGCTCCACGTCCCTGGCCGCCACCAGCCAGCCGATGGTCAGCACGGAGACTCCCGCGCCGGCGATCAAGAGCGAGCGCCGCCCGTCGCCCAGCGTGGTCAACGTGTAGAGGGAGACGAAGAGACCGAGCCACCCGGGTCCGTCCGGGAAGTCCAGCGTGTAGTAGGTCAGGCTGGTCAGGGCGGTGGTCACGAAAACCGCCACGGGCCAGCGGCGGCGGACCGCCACGACGGCACCGCTCGCGATCAGCAGCGCGTATCCGAGGTTCCCGAGGTCGGTGAGGGGACGCGCCACCGACGCGGGGTCGGCTGTCTCTCGGGAGATCGTCCCTTGGACCTGCATGACGATGATGAACAGGGCGAGCGACAGCTCCTGCGCCCACACCGGTAGGCGGTAGCTCTCGACACTCCGCTGCATGCGGCGATCATAGGCACCCCGAGGAGAACGCGACTCCTCGTGGACGCGTGGTCAGCCACGTAGAGAAGCGCATTCGGGTGCCCTTCGGCTACGTCGAGCTGCGTAGACACTGACATCTCTTGGCCGAGGACCCACGGGCTGAGGCGACGCCACGATCGAGGGCATCAACCCACCCATGGAGGCTGCCGTGACCGACCTGTCCCCACCTGTCCGACAAGACGACTGCGACGGTGAGCCGCCGCAGGGTGCCGTGGACCCGAACGCACGCCGGGCACCCGGCCGGATCGGTAGGCGCACCGGTCTGGCGCGGCTCGCCGGATTCGCCCAGCGACACCACTGGACAGCGTTGCTCTGCTGGGTCGTGCTCCTGATCGGCGTCACGGTCGCGGCGCGGGCAGTCGGTGACGGCTACGACAACGGGAGTGACGTCTCCCTGCCCGGGACCCAGTCACAGCAGGTGGCGCAGCTGCTCGAGAAGCACGCTCCCGAGCAGACGGGGGACAGCGTCACGGTGGTGCTGCACGACGAGCGCGGCTGGGACGCCGACCTGGATCTCGGCGCCCTGACCCGTGAGCTGTCGTCAGTGGAGCACGTGGAGGCGGTCATCCCGCCGCACCCGACGCAGGGCCCGGTGTCGGCCGACGGCACCCTCGCGCTCGTCGAGGTGGCTCTCGACGGCGAACGCGGAAGTGCTCCGCCGGCCACCTACCGGCAGATCATCGCGGTGGCCCAGGCTCATTCGTCCGAGCACCTGCAGGTCGAGCTCGCGGGCACCGGCATCCGGAAGGTGGTGCGCGCCGGAGGCAACAGTGCTGAGAGTGCCGGGATGCTCGCCGCGTTGGTGATCCTCGTCTTCATGTTCGGCTCGTTGCTCGCGGCGAGCCTTCCCCTGATCAGCGCGCTGTTCGCGGTGGGAAGCACCCTCGGGCTGGTGGCGCTGCTGTCTCACCTGATCGCCATCCCTGACTACAGCCTGTCGCTGCTCGTCCTGGTCGGTCTCGGGGTCGGAATCGACTACGCGTTGTTGGTCTTCAGCCGGTTCCGGACGGAGCTGCTGCGAGGAGCCGATCGAGGCGAGGCGACGCGAACGGCGCTCGACACCGCTGGGCGTTCGGTGTTGTTCGCGGGTGCCAGTGTGATCCTCGCGCTTCTCGGGATGTTCGCTCTCGGGATCGCGGCCTTCGAGGGCACGGTGACCGCAGTCGCCATCACGGTGCTGGTGACCATGGTCGCCTCGCTGACCCTGCTGCCGGCGTTGCTGACGGTCTTCGGAAGGAGGATCGAGAAGCGGGTCAGGACGCATGCGGCCAAGACCGGACGGCATCCTGGTGAGCGCTGGCGCCGGTGGGCCTGGCGGGTGCAGCGCAGACCGTGGCCGGCGCTGGTCGTGTCCCTCATCGCGCTCGGGGCGTTGGCCGCTCCCGCGTTGAGCCTGCAGCTCGGGTTCAACGACGCCGGGAACGACGCGGCGGGCACGACGACGCGGGCGGCATACGACCTGGTCAGCGAGAAGCTGGGGCCAGGGGCCAACGGTCCCCTGCTCGTGATGACCGAGGGGTCGCGCGCGCAGGCGGAGGCCGCCCACGATCGCATCGTCGCCAACGCCGGCATGGTGCCCGACCGGGTGAGCCCGCCCATCCCGCTGGCCGATGGCGTCTTCATGATCCGCGCCCAGCCGACGACCGGGCCGCAGGACGAGGCCACGGCTGCGCTGGTCACCGAGCTGCGAGAGGAGCTCGGTGAGCCCTACCTCGTGGGTGGTGCGACGGCCGCCAATGTCGACTACTCCGACGCCATCTCGACCCGCTTCCCCTTGTTCGTCGTGGTGGTTGTGGGGCTGTCTGCACTGCTGCTGCTCAGCGTGTTCCGTTCGGTGGCGATCGCGGTCAAGGCTGCCGTCCTCAACGTGCTGTCCATCGGCGCGGCCCTCGGTGCCATGAAGCTCGTCTTCCAGGACGGCCGGCTGTGGGCAGACGCCGGCCCCATCGAGGCCTTCATGCCGGTGTTCATCTTCGCCGTCGTGTTCGGCCTGTCGATGGACTACGAGGTCTTCCTCCTGTCACGCATGCGGGAGGCGTGGATCGCGACCGGAGACGCCCAGCATGCGGCCCGTGAGGGGCTCGCGCACACCGGAGGAGTCATCACCGCGGCCGCGGCGATCATGGTCGTGGTCTTCGGCTCCTTCGTGTTCGCCCCCGACCGGATGCTGCAGCAGACGGGCTTCGCCATGGCGATCGCGGTGCTGCTCGACGCCGTGGTGGTCCGGTGCCTGGTCGTCCCGGCCGTGATGCGCCTGCTCGGCGCGAAGGCGTGGTGGCTACCGGCGCACCTGGAGCGCTGGCTACCCCGCTTCGACGTCGACGGACGGCCCCGGGCTCGAGTGGCCCTGCCGAGGGGTTCCGAGCTCGCAGTAGGCCCGCGCCGCACCTGACACAAGCGATCCGAAAGGAGCAATGACATGCGCAGAACCTTCTCGGGGCTGGCCTCGATCCTGATGCTGGCTGTCGTCGTCCAGCTCTTCCTCGCCGGCAGCGGCGCGTTCGACACCGCGCCCAACGACGAGTCGTTCGCGCCCCACCGCGCCCTGGGATACCTCATCCTCCTGCTCGCCGTGCTGCTGGTGGTGGGAGGAGCTGTGGCCCGCATGCCGGGGCGGCTGCTGGGGATGTCCGCCCTCGTCGTGGGTCTGGCCCTGTTGCAGCCGGTGATCGCTGTGGTCGCCGGTGGCCTCGATGAGTCCGGGGACGGCGCCACCCAAGCCGGCAAGCTCGTCTTCGGGCTGCACGCCGTCAACGGGCTGGTGATCGCGACCGTGCTCGGGACGCTCGTCCGGCGATCGCGCGAGCTGTCGAGCCCGACGCGAGCCAGAACCGGGAATGCAGTCGGGCCCGAGGGGTCGGCCCGGTCACGCCCAGTCGACGAATCCGATTCGGGAACGGCTGAATCCGCCTCATGACGACCCTTCAGAGCATCATGCTGGACGATGCGGTCGCACTCCTCGGCGTGGTCGCGTGGTTCATGACAGCGGCAGCGGTGGCGCAACGGCGTATCCGGCTGGGCTGCTGGCTCATGGGTGCTGCGCTCGTCCTGGTCATCTGCCGGGTGGTCACGGTCGCACTGCTGGCCTGGCACGGCTGGTGGTTCGTGCAGGAGAAGGTTCTGATCGGGCTGCCGCTGTTGTACTCGACGGGGCTCGCCGCCGTCCTCATCGCCGGTCCGGCCATGCTGAGGGCACGTCGTGGTGCCACCGCTCTGCCGACCGGCTGTGTCGTCGTCGTTCTGACGGCCGGCTACGCGGCACTCGCCGGGCTCGCGGTGACCTTCCTGGTCGGGTACCCCGTCACATGGAGCGCCGCCCTGATCACGGTGGCGGCGGTCGGCGGGTGCGCTCTGCTGACGGCTGGAGTGGTCACCCGGAGCCCCCGGGACTCGGGCAGCGTGGCCGGTGACCCGGCCGGCTCCGGTGGACCGCCCGACATCTCGCGCCGCCGATTCATCACCGTGGCCGGGGGTGCGGCGGTGGTGACGGCCGGCGGAGCGGGTCTCGGGCTGACGCTGGTGCAGAGTCCTACCGTCGACAACGGGAACGGAGCCGGTCCGTCTCCACGTCGGGGCGTCTCGGTATCCGAGCTACGCGGGGCGACGACGCCGGCACCCGGCGGGGTCGTACGCCGCGAGGTCCTGACCGCCCAGAAGGCCGACGTCGCAGTCGCCTCCGGGGAGCGGCTCGACGCGTGGACCTACAACGGCCGCGTGCCCGGGCCGGCGATCGTCGCCTCCCAGGGTGACCTGCTGGAGGTCACCCTGCGGAACGCCGACATCGAGGGCGGCGTCACCGTGCACTGGCACGGGTATGACGTCGCCTGCGGCGAGGACGGCGCGCCGGGGGTGACCCAGGCCGCCGTGCGCCCCGGTGAGGAGTTCGTCTACCGGTTCCGGGCGGAACAGGTCGGCACCTACTGGTACCACACGCACCAGGCATCGCACGAAGGGGTGCGCCGGGGACTCTACGGGACGCTCGTCGTGCACCCGCGGGGGGAGCGAGCCGGGCTGGGGGACTCGTCGGGGGCACTGGACCTGACGCTGCCCCTGCACACGATGGACGGCAGGGTGTTCATCGGTGACCTGGTGCGCTTCACCGATCGCGTCGCGTCCGTGGGCACGCCGGTGCGGCTTCGGCTCGTCAACACCGACTCGGACCCACATCGCGTTGCCGTGGTGGGATCGAGGTTCCGGGTGGCTGCCGTCGACGGCCGCGACCTCCACCAGCCCGGGGAGGTGGGCGGGCTGGCGCTGAGGCTCGCCGCCGGTGGGCGGTGCGACGTCGTCTTCGACATGCCGGACCGGACCGTCACCCTGCTGGTCGACAACGATCGCTCGGGTGGACTCCGGCTGCGTCCTGGCGACACCTCGGCGGCAGCGGGGCCAGAAGGGACGGACACCGGACGCTGGCCGGAGCTGGACCTGCTCCAGTACGGACAACCTGTGGGACGCGTCCTCGATCCCGAGAAGGCCGACCGGCACTTCACCATCGTGCTCGACCGTGGTCTGGCGATGGTCGACGGCAGGCCGGCGTTCGCACAGACGGTCAACGGTCTCGGCCACCCGTCGATCCCCGACCAGCTCGTGACCGAGGGTGACGTCGTGAAGTTCACCGTGGTGAACCGGAGCCTGGAGACGCATCCGTGGCACCTGCACGGCCACGCCGTGCTCGTCCTCTCGCGGAACGGCGTGCCGCCTTCCGGCAGCCCGCTGTGGATGGACACCTTCGACGTACGGCCCGGAGAGGTCTGGGAGGTCGCCTTTCGCGCCACCAACCCCGGCATCTGGATGAACCACTGCCACAACCTTCCGCACGCCGACCAGGGAATGATGCTGCGGCTCGTCTATGACGGCATCACCCCGTATGACGAGAGCGATGGCCACCACCGCCATTGACAGGAGTTGCCTGACAGGGCGGCGACCTGGGACGGCTCGGGTCCGAGGCGGGTGGCATCACGCGTGCCGTCCCACGGTGTGACGGATCCCGGGGTCGGAGCCGGTACGCGCCGAAGGGCGGCGCGGCGTACGGCATCCCGAGAAGGTGACGCACGCCGTCCTGCACGAGCCCTCGGACCGTGCCGTGGCGGGTCCCGGACCACGGTGTCCATCTCCCCAGCGTCCCAGCGGGGATCCGTCACCGTGGCGCTTTCGCGAGGTCGGGGACGTCACCGTGGCAGCGATGCTCCCCCGCACATGACGAGAGTCTGCCCGGTGACCATGGCCCCGGAGGGCTCGAGGAGGAAGCGCACGAGCCCGGCGACCTCGGCGGGCTCGACGAGCCGACCGAGCGGTGGCAGGACGGGCGGGGTGGCCGCCCGGTTCGGGTCCTCGAGCATCGGCGTGCGGGTCGGACCGGGCGCCACGACGTTGACCGTGACGCGTCGCGGCGCGAGCTCGGCGGCCCACGAGCGGGCGAGGGCCACGAGCGCCGCCTTCGTCGCGGCGTACTGGCTCTTGCCCGGTACCCCGGTCATCGTCCGGCTGCCGACGAGCACGACGCGGCCGCCGTCGTGGACGTGCTCGATGAGCCCGTCCACGAGCCGTTCGGCCGCGCGGACGTGCATGGCCCACATCCGCTCGCCACCGGCGTGGTCGAGAGCGCCGATGCGCCCGGAGTGCTGAAGTCCCGCGGCATGGACCACGGCGCCCAGACCGCCGCCCGGGGTCGCCCGCACCGCCGCGACGGCGTCGTTGACCGAGGTGACGTCAGTCAGGTCGCAGGCCAGCCACGCGGCGCTGCCCGGGAGGGACCCACGGGTCCGGCTCAGCCCGATGACGTGCCACCCGGCGTCGAGCAGCTCGGCGGCCACGGCGAGCCCGATGCCGGAGCTGGCACCGGTGACGACGGCGGTGCGCGGCGCCGGTCCGGGGGTCCGGCTCGACAAGCCTGCGCTCTCCGGTCCGGTCACGCCGACCCGGTGGACGTCGACCCTGGACGCGTCGACGCGTCCGCGGGCGGTTGCGTGCCATCGGCCCGGCCGGCCTGCGCCACCAACCGGTCGACGGCGTCGGCTGGCACGTGCACGTACCGGATGGCGCGACGGTGCCACGTGTAGGCCAGGTGGAGGTCACCGTCGCGGCCGGGCAGCACCGACGGGTAGGACAGCTCACGGTTGAGCCCGTCGCGCGAGTTGTTCGACAGGCAGTACCCGTCACCGGTCTCGACGTCGAGCAGCGCCGGCCAGGTGCGACCGTCGTCGACGCTGACGCCGAGCGTCATCGGCGCGCGGGGCGCACCCCAGAACGCCCTGGGGCGGTCCTCGGCGCGGTCCACCCGGGCGGGTCCGCCCACGGCGAGGCCACCCGAGGGGGGGCCGCCGGCGGAACCGGGTGCAGGGCCCACATCGGCGAGCACCGGGCCGTGGACGTCCTCCCGGATGCCGTCGTCGTCGATCTCGTCGTAGAGCGAGACCCGGCGCGCCGTGGCGTCGGCGGCACTGCTGCGGTTGAGGACGAGCGCCACCCGGCCGTCGCCGAAGGCGGCCGCCTGGATCGACGAGTTGTTGTTCGGCAGGACGGTCGGCACCGGCCGGCTCCAGGTGCTGCCGCCGTCTGTCGACTTCGTCTCCCACACATGGTCGGCCCACCGGCTGCGGAAGCACGCCCACAGCGATCCGTCCTGTCGCTCGACGATGTTCATGTGCACGCAGCCGAGGGAGCCAGGCACCTCGACGTCGGTCCACGTGGAGCCTCCGTCGTCGCTGACCCGCACCCCGGACGTGTCGGCGTCACCGGCCCACCTCTCCCCCGGCAACGTGACGCAGTTGAAGACGGGCACGAGGATGCGGCCGGTCGGCAGGACGACCGGGGGCTGGCGCACGAACACGCCGCCCTGCTCGGTGGCCGGGAACAGCACGGTCGGCTCGTCCCAGGTCACGCCGCCGTCGCGCGAGATGCGCCGACGCACCTCGGAGGTGTCCTGGTTGCCGGCCAGCTGGGCCGTGTAGAGCAGCCACACCTCCGCGTCGGTGGCGACGAAGAGCACCGGATTCTGCTCCGAGCGCGTCGGGTCGTCGCTGAGCCGCACCGGGGCCCGCCACGTGTCGGACCCGGCGGGCAGCACGGACAGGTACGCCGAGACGTCGGCGACCCCCTCCTGCGTCCCACCGAACCACACGCAGGCCAGGTCGCCGCCGGGCAGCCACGCGAGGTTGGCCGCGTGGCACTGCACGGTCGGCGTGGGCAGCAGGGCCGTCGGGAAGGCATGCGGAAAGGTCGCCTCGTCCCGCACCCGGACGACGCCGTCGGCGACGGGATCGGCGGCGAGCGTCACGACTCCCCCCGGGCAGCCCGCAGGTGCGCGGTCGCCACCTGTTCGAGGTGGACCAGGTCGGAGGACACCGTGGCGAGCGTGAACCCCTGGCCGAGGCGCTTGGCGGCGGCCTCCCCACTGGGCGTGTGGAACCCGGCGGCGATGCCCGCCGTCTGCGCCGCCCGAAGGATGCGCTCGACGGCGGCCTCGAAGACGTCGTCGACGGTCGGGTCGGTCGAGGTCGAGCCACCCACCGCCAGTCGCAGGTCGGACGGGCCGATGTAGAGCCCGTCGACACCGGGGGTGGCCGCGATCCGCTCGACGTTCTCCAGGCCCTGGGGGGTCTCGATCATCACGAGCACGACGGTCGCCTCGTTCGAGGCCGCCGGGTCCGGGCCGATCCGCAGCTGTGAGCGCATCGGGCCGTAGGAGCGGATGCCCTCGGGGCCGTACTTGGCGTACGACACGGCGCGGGCGGCGTCCTCGGCGGTGTTGACGAGCGGCACGATGACCCCGGCAGCCCCGGCGTCGAGAGCCTGCCCGATGAGGAACGGGTCGTTGGCGCCGACCCGGACCATGCCCACCGACTCGCCCCCGGCGTCGATGGCCTGCATCCCGGACAGGATGCCCTTGTAGTCGAGGAGGCCGTGCTGGGCGTCGAAGCACACGTAGTCCCAGCCCACGCGCGCGAGGCGCTCTGTCGACACCGGCGAGTCGATGATGACCCAGTAGCCCAGGATCGGCTCGCGCGAACGGACCCGTCGGGCGTAGTCCAGGACACGGGCGCGGCTGCGCTCCAAGGCGGTCCGAGGGGCCTCCGCCGCGCTCATCGGTTGTATCCCGGCATCGAGCCCAGGAGGGGCGAGCCCGCCTCGTCGCACGCGGCGACGACGTCCTCGGCCAGCGGACCGGCTTGTGCAGCAGTGATGTTGGCCTCCAGCTGATGTGGTTTGGACCCGCCCAGCAGCACCGAGGACACGACCGGCTTGGACAGCAGCCAACGCAGGGCCAGCGCGGGAAGGGTGACACCCGCGTCGGCGGCGACGGCCGACAGGGCGTCGATGACCGCGAACGTCTCGGCATTCCAGTAGCGGTCCTTGTACATGGTCGACAGTGCCGACGAGCCGAAGCGCCCCTCGGTCGGCGACTCGGTGAAGGTGTGGCGGCCCGTCAGCAGGCCCCCGCCGAGCGGGTTGTAGACGACCGTCGCGAGGTCCTTCGTGGTGGCGAACTCGACGTACTCGGCCTCGATGCGTCGGGCGACGAGGTTGTACAGCTGCTGGGCGAGCACCGGACGCGGCGTGCCGAGCGCGTCGCAGGCGGCGTTGACGTCACCGATCTGCCACGCGGCGAAGTTGGACACGCCGATGGCGCGGACCTTGCCCTCCTTGACGAAGTCGCCCAGGGCGGAGACGGTCTCGTCGATCGGGACGGAGCGGTCGGGCTGGTGCAGGTAGTAGACGTCGATGTGCTCGGTCCGCAGTCGCCGCAGGCTCGCCTCGAGCGAGGACCGCAGGGCGGACGCCGACAGCAGCGGCGCTCCGCCCGCGTCACCGGGGTAGATGCCGGCCTTGGTGGCGAGCGTCACGGCGTCCCGTCGGCCCTGGAGGATCTCCCCGAGCATCTCCTCGCTCGCTCCCCCGGCGTAGCCGTTGGCCGTGTCGACCGAGGTGATGCCGGCCCCGATCGCGACGTCGACCATCCTCCGTGCGGTGTCGAGGTCGACCGTGTCGCCGAACGTCATCGTGCCGAGCACGAGCCGCGGGAGCGGTCGGTCGAGCCCGGGCAGGTCGACGGTGGGCAGGTCGGTCATGCGATCTTCTCGCTCTCTGCCGCACGGGCGGCGGCGATGTGACGGATGAGGTGACGCGGCTTGAGGCCGGTCATGAGGGCGGGCTCGAGCGCCGAGCGACGCAGCCGCTGCGTGTACTCCTCGCGGGGGCGGGCCAGCAGCTCCTCGGTGGCCCCATGCTCGACGACACGACCGGCCCGCATGACGAGCGTCTCCTTCGAGATCGCCCGCACGACGCCGAGGTTGTGCGAGATGAACAGGTACGTCAGGCCGCGCTCGCGCTGGATCTCGCGGAGCAGCTCGATGACCTGGGCCTGGACCGACACGTCGAGAGCACTTGTCGCCTCGTCGCACACGAGCAGCTCGGGCTCGGAGGCGAGGGCGCGAGCGATGCCGATGCGCTGGCGCTGCCCGCCGGAGAACTCCGGCGGCTTGCGGGTCAGGGCACTCTTCGGCAGGCCGACGAGGTCGAGGAGCTCGGCGGCACGGTCGCGTTGCACCTTCCTCGAGCGCTCGCCACGGACCGCCACCGGTTCGGCGACGATCTGCTGCGCCGTGAGGTGCGGGTCCAGCGAGCCGTAGGGGTCCTGGAACACCATCTGGATGCGGTGCCGCAGCGGGCGCAGCGCGCGCTCGGACAGCGTCGCGAGGTCGGTGCCGTCGAGGACGATCGAGCCCGACGTGGGGCGCAGCAGGCGTACGAGGGCCTTGGCCACCGTGGACTTGCCGCAGCCGGACTCACCGACGACGGCGAGCGTCCCGCCCCGCGGCACGCTGAACGACACGTCGTCGACCGCCCGGAAGGTCTCCTTGCCGGTGCGGTACTCGACGACGAGGTTGCTCACCTCGAGCAGCGGCGTGTCAGCCATGGGTCGCCTCCTTGACGCGCGAGGTCGGGTCGGTCGGGTCGGTGGGGCCGGTCGCCGGCGAGGCCGGCTCGTCGGCGACCACGGGTGCCGCGGCGGTCCCAGTGGCGTTCTCCGGCAGGGACGTGTCGGGCTCGCCGGGTCCGCGGTCACGCAGGGCGGGGTCGTCCCACGGGCCCAGCTCGGGGATCGCGCCGAGCAGCTTCTGCGTGTACGGGTGCTGCGGGTGGTCGACGACGTCGCCGACCGGGCCCCCCTCGACGAACGCGCCGTCCTTCATGACGTGGACGCGGTCGCTCATGAGCCGGGCGACGCCGAGGTCGTGCGTGATGAGCAGCAGGCCGATACCCGTCTGCTCCTGCAGCTCGAGGAGCAGGTCGAGGATGCCGGCCTGCACCGTGACGTCGAGGGCGCTCGTCGGCTCGTCGGCGACGATGAGGTCGGCGTCGGTGGAGACCGCCATGGCGATGAGGACGCGCTGCAGCATGCCGCCGGACAGCTGGTGGGGGTAGGCGTCGAACTGCTTGCCCGGGTTGCTGATGTGGACGCGCTCCATGAGCGCGAGCGCCCGCTCGCGGGCCTGCGCCTTCGACAGCTTGGGGTACTTGACCTGGACCGCCTCGACCATCTGGGCGCCGATGCTCCGGATCGGGTTGAGGGCCGTCATCGGGTCCTGGGGCACGAGCGCCACGGACCGGCCGCGCAGGGCGTCGATGACCTTGCGGCTGCCCGTGACGTCCTGGCCGTCGATGCGGGCCTCGCCGGAGATGACGGCGAGGTCGTCGGGCAGCAGCCGCAGGATCGCCATGGCCGTCGTCGACTTGCCCGACCCGGACTCGCCGATGATCGTCACGGTCTCGCCACGGTCCACGCTGAAGGTGACGCCGTCGACGGCGCGCACGACGCGGTCGAGGGTGATGAGCTCGACCTGAAGGTCCTTGACCTCGAGCAGGGCCATCACGCCTCCTTCGAACGCCGGACGCGGTCGCGCAGGCCGTCGCCGAGCAGGTTGACGCCGACGACGAGCAGCGCGATGACGATGCCTGGGACGGTGACGAGCCACCACCTGCCGGTGACGAACAGCTCCCGGCCGTCGCTGATGATGCCGCCCCACGTGGGGTAGGGCCGCTGGACGCCGGCGCCGAGGAACGCGAGCGCGCTCTCGAGCAGCACCGCCTGGGCGAGCAGCAGGAGCACGACGACGAGCACCTGCTGGAGGATGTTGGGGATGACGTGTCTGGCGATGATCGCGACCCGGTGCAGGCCGAGGACGCGCGACGCCGCGACGTACGGCTTCTCCCTCTCGACGAGCACGAGCGCCCGCGTGATGCGAGCCGGTTCCGGCCACTGGGCGAAGGCGATGACCGCCGTGATGACGACGATCGACGGGCCGAAGAGGCCGACGACGAGCAGGAGCATGAGCAGCAGCGGCAGCGACATCTGGGCCTCGAGCAGGCGCGAGACGATGGTGTCGGTCCAGCCCCCGAAGTAGCCGGCGGCCGCGCCCGCGGCGATGCCGACGAGGCCCGACACGATGATGGCGAGGCAACCGATGAGCAGGGAGGTCTGCCCGCCGTGCAGGACCCGCGAGAGCAGGTCGCGGCCGTTCGGGTCGGTGCCGAGGAGGTGGCCGGGGCTGAACGGCGGCAGGGCCGACTCGCTCAGCTGGCCCACGATGGGATCCGGCAGCGGCAGCCACCGGGCGAGGAGGACGGGAACCACGACGAGCCCGGCGCTGATCGCCCCGGCCCAGATCTTGATCGTGCTGTACCGGGCGCGTCGGGCCGCGGCCGACCGGCGGCGCAGCTGCGCGGTCACGGCCGAGGGGCTCGCCGTGCGGGTGCCGAGGTCCGGGCGCGTCGGCACGTCCTCCGTGCTGGCTGCGGTGCTCATGAGGTGGCCTCTCCGAGTCGGACCCGCGGGTCCATGAGCGGGTAGAGCAGGTCGACGACGAGCTGCACGAGCAGCGCGAGCACGACGGTGACGAGGACGGTGGCCTGGATGAGCGGGAAGTCGCGCTGCTTGAGGGCGTTGACGACGAGCTCACCGACCCCCGGCCACTTGAAGACGACCTCGACGATGACGACGCCGTTGAGCATCGCGGCAAAGCGCGTGCCGAGCGCCGTGACGACGGGGATGGCCGAGTTGCCGAAGGCGTGCCCCCAGACGAGGCGGCGCTCGGGCACACCGCGCGACCGGGCGACCGTGAGGTAGGGCGCCGTGAGGTTGGCGACCATCTCTCGGCGCACGAGACGCGAGATGAGCGCCACCTGCAGGATCGCGATGGTCACCGTCGGCAGGATGATCGCGCTCACCGTGTCGAACCCGGCCGGCGCGAACCAGCCGAGGTTGACGGCGAAGACGATGAGCAGGACGAAGCCGATCCAGAAGTCCGGCATCGACTGGCCCGCGATGGTGGCGATGTTCGCCCCGAGCTCGGGACCGGTGTTGGCGCGGCGGGCCATCCACACCCCGAGCGGGATCGCGACGACCGTCGTGAGCAGGATGGCCGCGACCGCCAGGGTGATGGTGTAGGGCAGCCGCTCCATGACGACGTCGAGGGCCGGCTGCTTGAAGAAGAACGACGTGCCGACGTCCCCGTGGAACAGGTGTGACAGGAAGGTCGCGAACTGGACCCAGATCGGCTGGTCGAGCCCGAACTCCCGGCGGATCGCCTCGAGCTGGGCCGACGTGGGGTTCGGTGGTGCGTAGTTGGCGGCCGGGTCGCCCGGGGCGAGGCGCAGCAGCACGAAGACCGACGCGGTCGCCAGGAAGGCGGTCAGGACCGTCTGCCCGATGCGCTTGAGGACGTAGTTCAGCATGGGGTCACCTGCAGGTGGGGCGCGTCACGCGGAGACGGTGACGGACCCGAGGTCGTAGGAGTTGATGGCGCGCAGCTTGAGCGTGGTGACGCGCTTGCGCTTGGCGAGGACGTTGTTCGGCGTCCAGGCCCACAGGGCCGGCCACGTGGCCCAGATCTTCTCCTGGGCCTGCTTGAGCAGCTCGTCGCGCTTCGTCTCGTCGGCCTCGGCACCGGCCTGGTCGAGGATGGCGACGATGTCGGGGAAGACGTAGCCCTGGTAGGTGTCCTTGGTCTTCTCCTTGGCGGGCGTGCCGCCGTACTGGCCGACGAGGTTGGTCAGGGCCAGGCCGGTCTGGTTGCCGTAGCCGTTCGCGAGCACGTCCCAGTCTCCCGCCTCGCCACGGCGCCAGGCGTTGATCTCGCCGCCCTTCGGGATCATCTTCAGGGTGGCCGTGACGCCGACGGCGGCGAGCATCTGCGAGATGGCCTCGAGGACGCGCGAGGCGCCGGCGAACTCGGAGTCCTCCCAGATGAAAGTCAGCTTGAGGTCGGAGACCCCCGCGTCGGCCAGCATCTTCTTGGCCTTGGCCGGGTCGTACACGTACTCGCCGGTCTTGGCGTAGCCCGCGAGAGTCTTGGGCACGACGCCCTCGGCCGAGCTGACCTGGCCGTTCATGAGGGCCTTGATGAGCGAGTCGTGGTCGATCGCGTAGGTCAGCGCCTCGCGGACCTTCGGGTCGGCGAGGGGGTGGCCGGCGGGCTTGCGGAAGTTGTAGAAGAGGTGGATCAGGCGGGTGCCGGGCGTCTCGATGACGTCGACGTCGGCGTTCGTCTTGAGCGAGGCCGCGGACTCGGGCGTGATGGTGTCGATGACGTCTGCCTGGCCGGAGGTGATGGCGATGACGCGCGCGCCCTCCTCCTCCTGGTAGGAGACGTTGACCTCCTCGAGCTTGGCCTTCTCGCCCCAGTAGTTCTCGTTGCGGGTGAGGCGGTACGTGCCGGTGCCGGTGTCGGCCGAGGCGATGACGAACGGGCCCGTGCCGAGGCCGGTCGACAGCTCCTCGGCCTTGTTGTCCTTGGCCGGCGTGATGAGGATGTTCGACATCAGCGAGTTGAGGGAGACGACGGGGACCTTGGTCGTCAGCGTGAAGGTCTTGTCGTCGACCTTGCTGAAGGTCGGCTGCTCGGGGAACTGGGAGGCGACGTAGCCGGCCGGCACCTGGAAGTAGAGCTTGAGGGCGGTCTCGACGTCCTCCACGGTGACCGGGGACTTGTCGGAGTAGTGGATCCCGCTGCGCAGCTTGACGGTCCACTCCGTGGGCTTGGTCTGCTCGAACGACTCGGCCAGGACGAGCTCGGGCTTGAGGTCGTCACCGATCTTGGTGAGGGCCTCGCGCACCGCACGCTGGACCGTGACCGCCGCGTCGTACTGGTTCAGCTTGTTGTCCAGGCTGACGAGGTTGCGGTTGAGCAGGATGCTCAGCTTGCCTCCCGCGGCGGCGGCACCACCGGTGCTCGCGTTCGTCGCCGACTTCGGGCCCGCGCACGCCGCGATCGCGGGGGCGAGGAGCGCCCCGGCGCCCGCGAGGGACGCGAACTTCAGCATCGACCGGCGGGAGACCTCGCGCACCGGCTGGTCGGGCTGGGGAAGCGGTGCTGGCGTGTGGGGCATCTGGACTCCTCGTTGAGTTGGCCGAGACCGCAACTGCGCGTTGTGCGCCGTTCGGGATGACCCAACCGTCGCACCATTGCGCGAAATGCGCAAGACCTGTACCGTCAATTTTCACGAGCAAGCCTCGCTGCACCAGCCGCTCCCCCGCCGGGCGAGATGGTCGCGGACGCTTGGCTCAACGAGGGGCAGGGACGCCCGAAGCCTTGTCTCACAAGAACTTTTCCGACATTCGGAGGACGGGAGGCACGATGCGAAGCACGCCGGAGCTCGCCGTCGTCGCCGACGACCTCAGCGGTGCCGCCGAGTGCGCTGCGCACGGACTCTTGCGCGTTTCGCGCAGTGTTCCGCTCCGCCTCCTGGCGACGACCGACGGCACGACGACGGCCGCCGCCGTCGCTGACGGGTCGGCCCGTGTCGTCGTCGTCGACACGGACGCGCGTACCCTCGACGACGCAGCCGCCCGCGACCGAGTCCGGGCCGCAGGCGATCTCGTGTCCGGTGCTTGCGTCGTGGTCCAGAAGGTCGACTCGCTCCTGCGCGGCAACGTCGCGGCCGAGGTCGCGGCGCTCGCCGAGCGTCTGGGCCGCACGCCGGTCATCGCCGTCGCCAACCCGGCCCTCGGACGGACGGTCACGGGCGGCGTCCTCCACGTCGGCGGTGCGCCGTTGCACGAGACGACGCTCTGGGCGGTCGAACCCACCCCGCCACCGACGAGCATCGCCGAGGCGTTGCGCACGATGCGCACGGCCCTCGTGCCGCTCGACGCCGTCCGCGGCGAGGTGGCGACTCTGGCGGACGCGCTGCGGCAGGCCGTCGCCGAAGGCTGCGCCCCCGTCTGCGACGCCCGGTACGACGCCGACCTCGATGCCGTCGTGGCCGCGGCACAGACCGCGTTCGGCACGCCGCTGCTCGTCGGTTCCGGTGCCCTGACCGCCGCCGCGGTGCGCGCCCTTCCGGGGCCCGGAGGGGACGGGGCACCGGCGGAGGCGTCGCGCCCGGACGCGTCGGCCAGGCCCGGGTCGTTCCCTGGGCTCCCCCACGTCGGCTCGCTGCTCATGGTGCTCGGCACCCGCACGGACACCGTCGCGGCGCAGCTCGACGAGGTCAGCCCCCTGGCGACGAGCCAGCTGCTCGTCGACCCGACGATGCTCCTGTCCGACCCGGCCGCCGTGCGGAGCGAGGTGGAGGCGCTCGGACGCGAGGGCCTCGCCCTCGTCGCGGTGGACCCGGCCGCCCACCCCGACCCCACCGCATCCACCCGCATCGTGGCAGCGCTCGCCGACGCCGTCGCCGCCGTCGCGGACGGCTTCGACGCCGTCTTCCTCGCCGGCGGCCAGACGGCACGCGCCGTCCTCGACCGGCTCGGCACCGACGAGCTGGAGGTCGTCGCCTCGCTCGGCAGCGGCACCGTCGTGAGCCTGCGTCGCACCACCGACGGCCTCACGACACCCACCCGTGTCGTCGTGACCCGGCCCGGCAGCTTCGGCGACGCCGACGCCCTGCGCCACGTCGCCGAGCAGCTCCTGGCGACGGCCGCTCCGCTCCCTGCACGCCCTGCATCATCCCTGCCCCCAGAAACCGACTCACCCCACCCCCCGTCGCGCACCCGCGCCACTACCGAGGAGAACCGATGAGCCCCGTCCTACCCCGCATCGCCGTGACCATGGGCGATGGCGCCGGCATCGGTCCGGAGATCATCGTCCGCGCACTGTCCGAGCCCGAGGTCTCCGGGCTCGCGCGGACGGTCGTCGTCGGCGATGCGCTGCGGCTCAAGCAGGCAGCCGACATCGTCGGCGCCGCCGTCGACATCGTCACGGTCAACGACGTGGAGGAGGCCGAGGAGGTCACCGGCCGGATCAACGTCATCGACCTCGGGATGCTGCCGGCCGACCTTCCGTTCGGGCAGCTGTCGGCCGTCGCCGGCAACGCCGCGTACCACTACGTCCGCGTCGCCGCCCAGCTCGCCATGGCCGGCAAGGTGCAGGCCATCTGCACGGCGCCGCTCAACAAGGAGGCGCTGCACGCCGGTGGCCATGTCTTCCCCGGCCACACCGAGCTGCTCGCCCACCTCACCGGCACCCCCGAGGTGTCGATGATGCTCTCGACCGAGAAGGTCAAGGTCATCCACGTCACGACGCACATCGGGCTCCTCGACGCCGTCGAGCGCATCGAGCCGGGCCTCGTCGAGAGGGTCATCCGCCGCGGCCACAAGGCGCTCGTCGACGCCGGCACCCCGAACCCCAAGATCGGCGTCTGCGGCATCAACCCGCACGCCGGTGAGAACGGGCTCTTCGGCCACGGCGAGGAGGAGACAAAGATCAACCCCGGCGTCGAGGCCTGCCGCGCCGACGGCATCGACGTGCACGGTGCGCTGCCCGCGGACACGCTCTTCTTCCTCGCCGGCCGGGGCGACTACGACCTCGTCGTCGCGATGTACCACGACCAGGGCCACGGGCCGGTCAAGGTCCTCGGCCTCGAGGCCGGCGTCAACGTCACCATCGGCCTGCCGGTCATCCGCACCTCGGTCGACCACGGCACGGCGTTCGACATCGCCGGCAAGGGCATCGCCGACCACCGCTCGATGATCGAGGCGTTGCGGCTCGGCGCGGAGATGGCGCCGCGGCCCGCCGACGCCTAAGGTGCCGCTCGTGGCGAAGCAGAGCGCACAGACCCGCCGTGGCGAGATCGTGCGTCTTGCCACGACCAGCGGCCTGGCCAGCGTCGAGGACCTCTCGGACCAGCTGGGCGTCACGCCGTCGACCATCCGTCGCGACCTCGCGAAGCTGACCGCACAGGGCAAGCTCGCCCGGACCTACGGCGGCGTCATGAGCCTCTCGCACCACCCTGAGGCCTCGCTGCGGCAGCGGCTCGGCGAGGCGCACGAGGCCAAGCGCGACATCGCGCGGTGGGCCGCGGCGCAGGTCGAGCCCGGAGAGACGGTCCTGCTCGACGCCGGTTCCACGACGGGCGCGCTCGCCGACGCCATGAGCCGCACCCCGTCGCTGACCGAGCTCACCGTCGTCACAGCCGGCATCAGCGCCATGTCGACCCTCGCCGAGCGCCCCGGCATCGATGTCATCGCCCTGGGTGGGCGGCTCCGCCCGCTGAGCCAGGCGTTCGTCGGGCCGCTCGCCGAGGCCGCGGTCCAGCGGCTGTCGTTCGACCGTGCCTTCATGGGGGCCGACGCCGTCCACGCCGAGCGAGGCATCTGCGAGGCCGACCTCGAGCAGACGCGGCTCAAGGAGCTGATGATGAGCCGTGCGGAGCACACCTACGTCCTCGCGCACGCGGACAAGATCGGCCAGTCCCCGTTCCACGCGTGGGCCGTCATGCCGTCCCGATGGACGCTCGTCACCGACGCGTCGGCCGACCCGGACCGGCTCGAGCGGTTCCGGGCCAACGGCGTGGAGGTCGTCGTCGCCCCGCGGCGCGGCTGACCCCTTCGGCCCCGCCCAGGTCTCGGCGTCAGTAGTCCAGCGGGCGGGAGATGACCCAGTCCCGCACCTCGGGCAGGTCCTCGAGGTGCTCGACGATGTACTCGCCGTGCCGCGCCAGCTGCCTCTGGCACCAGGCCTGGAGGTCGCTCGCACCGCGCACCTGACGGCCGGCGTTGTTGATGGCGTCCATGACGAGGTGGTACCGGTCGACCTCGTTGCGCACGACCATGTCGAAGGGTGTGGTCGTCGTGCCCTCCTCCTTGAAGCCGCGCACGTGGAACCGGTCGGCGTCGGGCCGGCCGTGGACGAGCTGGTGGATGGCGCCGTGGTACCCGTGGAAGGCGAAGACGACGTCGACGTGGTCGGTGAACAGCTCCGCGAAGCGCACGTCGTCCATGCCGTGGGGGTGGCTGCGGGGGCGGGACAGGGTCATCAGGTCGACGACGTTGACGACCCGAACCCGTAGCTGCGGCAGGCGTTCCCGCAGGATGTGCGCCGCCGCAACGACCTCCATGGTCACGACGTCGCCGGCGCAGGCGAGCACGATGTCGGGGTCCCGGTCACCGTCGTCGGTGCCGGCCCAGTCCCACGTGCCAGCGCCGACCCTGCAGTGCTCGACGGCCTCGTCGATCGTGAGCCACTGAGGCTGCGGCTGCTTGTCGATGACGATGCAGTTGACGTAGTTGCGCGAGCGCAGGCAGTGGTCCGCCACGGAGAGAAGGCAGTTCGCGTCGGGTGGTAGGTAGATGCGGGCCACCTCGCCCCGGGCGTTGAGGACCGTCTGCACGAGGCCGGGGCCCTGGTGGGAGAAGCCGTTGTGGTCGTTGCGCCACGCGGTCGAGGTCAGCAGGATGTTGAGGCTCGGCACCGCAGCGCGCCAGTCGAGCCGACGCGCCTCCTGCAGCCACTTGCTGTGCTGCACCGTCATCGAGGCGCTGACCATCGCGAACGCCTCGTACGTGGCGAAGAGCCCGTGCCGGCCGGTCAGCGTGTAGCCCTCGAGCCAGCCGTGGCAGCTGTGCTCGGAGAGCACCTCCATGACCCGGCCGTCATGGGCCAGGTGGTCGTCACCGGGGTCCACCCGTTCGGCCAGCATCCGGTTCTCCACGTCGAACACGGCGTCGAGGCGGTTGCTGTGCGTCTCGTCGGGGCAGAAGAGCCGGAACGTCGTGGGGTTGCGGCGGTAGGTCTCGCGCAGCAGCTCGCCGAGGGCCCGGGTGGACTCGGCACGCGTCGCGGCCGGCTGCGGGACGTCGCGAGCGAAGTCGCGGAAGTCGGGCAGGTCGAGCGGCTGCGTGAGCAGGCCGCCGTTGGCGTGCGGCGAGGCACTCATCCGCAGCTCGCCCTCGGGGTTGGCCGCCCGGACGAGGTCCACCGGCGCGCCGGTGTCGTCGAAGAGCTCCTCGGGCCGGTAGGAGCGCATCCACTCCTCGAGGAGGCGCAGGTGGTCGGGGTCGTCGCGCACGCCCGACAGCGGCACCTGGTGCGCGCGGAAGGTGCCCTCGACCCGGACGCCGTCGACCTCGACGGGCCCGGTCCAACCCTTCGGCGTGCGGAGTACGACGAGCGGCCAGCGCGGACGCGTGCCGGCCCCTTCCGAGCCGCGGCCCCGCGCGGCGTCCTGGATCGTCGTGATGCGCTCGTAGGCCGTCGCGAGGGTCGCGGCGAAGCGCTCGTGCATCCCGGGCACGTCGGCCCCCTCGACCTCGAGGACCTCGTAGCCGTGCCCCTCGAGGAGGCTGCGCACCTCGCCGGGGTCCTTGCGGCCGAGCACGGTCGGGCCGGCGATCTTGGCCCCGTTGAGGTGCAGGACCGGCAGCACCGCGCCGTCGCGGGCCGGGTCGAGGAACGAGATTCCCTTCCAGGACCCTTCGAGCGGGCCGGTCTCGGCCTCGCCGTCGCCGACGACGGCGAGGGCGAGCAGGTCGGGGTTGTCCATGACGGCCCCGAAGGCGTGGACGAGGACGTAGCCGAGCTCACCCCCCTCGTGGATCGACCCGGGCGTCGTCACCGACACGTGGCTCGGGATGCCACCGGGTGCCGAGAACTGCCGGAAGAGGCGACGCATCCCCTCGGCGTCCTGCGTCACGCGGGGGTACACCTCGGTGTACGTGCCCTCGAGGTAGCCGGCTGCGACGAGGGCCGGGCCACCGTGGCCGGGCCCGGTGAGGTAGATCGTCTGCTGGCCGGTGTGCCGCACGAGACGCGACACGTGTGCGTAGACGAACGACAGGCCGGGGCTCGTGCCCCAGTGCCCGAGCAGGCGCGGCTTGATGTGCTCGGCCGCGAGCGGCTGGCGGAGCAGGGCGTTGGCCTGAAGGTAGATCTGGCCGATGGTGAGGTAGTTGCTGGCGCGCCACCAGGCGTCCAACGAGGCGATCTCCTCGGCGGTGGGAGGGGGCAGGGTCGTCGTGCGCATCGCGTCACCTCTCGGTCAGGGGTACCGTGCCGGCCCCTCGACTCTCACCGACCGCCGAGCCGCACGCAAGGGACGCCAAGTCGCGCCGGTGAGACCGGACGGCAGGCGCGCGTCCGGGCACGGCAGGGGGCCGGTCCCGGCGGGACCGGCCCCCGACGTCGGGCGGACCGTGGGTCAGTGCTCGCCGGTGACGGCGTCCTTGACGTCCTCGCCGGCGTCCTTCAGCTGCTCGCCCCGCTGCTTGAGGTCGGCCTTGGCCTGGTCCCTCTCGCCCTCCGCCTCGAGCCGCTCGTTGTCGGTGACCTTCCCGGCGGCTTCCTTGGCCTTGCCCTTCAGGTCCTCGCCGGTGTTGCGTGCCTTGTCCTCGGTACCCATGAGGGCTCCTTTCTCCGATCGGTCACCAGACACCTACCCCGATCACCCTCTCCATCACCACCGACGCGTCCGGGCCCCGGCAGGACGGACGCGACGTCGGTGGGCTTTGCGACACTGGAGCCGTGAGCAGCGCTGACCCCGACCGCCCCGAGAGCCTCCCCTCGGCGTCCACCGCCTCGACCGACACCAGCCGGGGGCTCCAGACCCGGGACCTGAGCCGGTTCGCGTACCTGTCCATCGCGGCAGCGGTCGTCACCATCACGCTCAAGGTCCTCGCGTGGCGGCTGACCGGGTCGGTGGGTCTGCTGTCCGACGCCGCCGAGTCGGTCGTCAACCTCGTCGCCGCGGTCGCGGTGCTCATCGCCCTCAAGGTCGCCGCCATGCCGGCCGACAAGAACCACCACTTCGGGCACACCAAGGCCGAGTACTTCTCGGCGGCCATCGAAGGCGTCATGATCTTCGTCGCCGCGATGCTCATCATGTGGTCGGCCGTCGACCGCTTCATGCACCCGCAGCCGATCGAGAACGTCGGCATCGGCCTCGCCGTCTCCGTCGTGGCCTCCGTCGTCAACGGTGCCGTCGCGTTCGTCCTGCTGCGTGCCGGTCGGCGCTACCGCTCGCTCACGCTCACGGCCGACGGCAAGCACCTCATGACCGACGTGTGGACCTCGGCGGGAGTCATCGTCGGCGTCCTCGTCGTCGCCCTCACCGGCATCGAGCGGCTCGACCCGGTCGTCGCCTTCCTCGTCGGTCTCAACATCGTGTGGACCGGCTGGAAGCTGATCCGCGAGTCCACCGAGGGGCTCATGGACATCGCGATGTCGAAGGAGGACAACGCCGCGATCGCCGGGATCCTGTCGCGTTTCGTCACCCGCGAGGTCCACTTCCACGCGTTGCGTACCCGCGAGTCCGGCCACCACCGGTTCGCCGAGGTGCACGTGCTCGTCCCCGGTGCCTGGACGGTTCGGCAGGGCCACGACCTCGTCGAGGAGGTCGAGGCGACGGTCCACCGCGACTTCGGCGACATCGCGCTGACCTGCCACCTCGAGCCCCGCGAGGACCCGCGCGCGTACGGCGACTACCCGGCCGAGTTCCCCGTCCCGACCCACGAGGACATCCTCGCCGCGCACGAGACCGGCAAGCCCTCGGGGGGCGCGACGCGGTGACCGCCTCGCACGTCGTCGTCCCCTCGCCCATCGGCGACCTCACCGTCGTCGCCGAGGACGGCGCCGTGACGCACCTGCTCATGGACGCCGCGAAGTACCGCCCCGGCGAGGACGTCCTCGGTGAGCCGGCGGACCCGGCCGACGAGCCCTTCGCCGCGGCCGCCGTCCAGCTCGCCGCCTACTTCACCGGGGCGCTGACCGAGTTCGACCTGCCCCTGGCGCCGCGCGGCGACGCCTTCCACCAGCGCGTGTGGGCGCTGCTGCGCGAGATCCCCTACGGCCAGACCCGCTCCTACGGGGACCTCGCACGAGCCCTCGGGGACCGCAACCTCGCCCAGGCGGTCGGCACGGCCAACGGGCGCAACCCGATCGCCGTCGTCGTGCCGTGCCATCGCGTCATCGGCGCCGACGGCTCCCTCGTCGGCTACGCCGGCGGGCTGGCGCGCAAGCGGTTCCTCCTCGCGCTCGAGGAGCCGACCGCCGACGACGCGGGCCGCCTCTTCTGAGGGCGCCGTCCCACGCCCCCGCCCGTCCTCGTTCACCGCTCGCCGTCCACGGCGCTCCCTCGTCGACCCCCCTCGTCGGTCAGGTGGGCCTCCGCCCAACCCGTCAGAATGGGGACCTCACACACCCACGGGCCGGAGCGTCTACAGGGCATGAAGCGACCGTTCGAGCAGGCCGTGACCGACCACGGGGCCGTCGTGCTGCGCGTGTGCCGCGCCGTCCTCGGCCCGGCCGAGGCCGACGACGCGTGGTCCGAGACGTTCCTCGCGGCCCTGCGGGCCTGGCCCGACCTGCCCGACGACGCGAACGTCCGGGCCTGGCTCGTCACCATCGCCCATCGCAAGGCCCTCGACGTCGCCCGTGCCGGCGCGCGGCGAGCGCTGCCGGTGGCCGTGGTTCCGGAGTCGACGGCCCCCCGCGGCGACGAGCCCGACGCCGCGCTCCCCGACGACTGCCTGTGGGCTGCGCTGGCGGCGCTGCCGGACAAGCAACGACGCTGCGTCGCCTACCACCACGTCGCCGGCCTGCCCCACACCGAGGTCGCGCGCATCGTCGGCGGCACGCCGGCGGCCGCTCGGCGCGCCTCCGCGGACGGCATCGCCCGGCTGCGCACGACCTACGCCCTCACGGAGAGGTGAGACCCATGACCCCGACGACCCCGACGACCCCGACGACCCCGCCGACCCCGACGACCCCGGCGACCCCGACGACCCCGACAGCTCCGGATGCCCGGACCTCGCCGACGCCCGGAACCGAGCCCGACCACACCCTCGCCCGCCTGACCCGTCCCACCGGTGACGACGCGGCCCGGCTCGACGCGCTCCATGCGGCCCTCGTCGAGCGGGCGGCGGCGGCCTCGGTCCTCGACGCCACCTACCGCATCGTCGAGTCGCCCCTCGGCCCGTTGCTGCTGGCGGCGACGGAGGCGGGCCTGGTCCGCGTCGCCTATGCCCTCGAGGACCACGACCGGGTCCTCGAGACCCTCGGAACCCGCGTCGGGTCGCGGATCCTCAAGGACGCCAAGCGGTTCGACGACGCCGCCCGCCAGCTCGACGAGTACTTCGCCGGGAACCGACGCAGCTTCGACCTGCCGGTCGACCTCCGTCTCGCGCACGGCTTCCGGCTCGAGGTGCTGCGCCACCTGGGCGCGATCCCGTACGGGTCCACGGAGAGCTACGCGCAGGTGGCCTCCGCCGCGGGCAGCCCGAAGGCGGTCCGCGCCGTCGGGTCGGCCTGCGCGACCAACCCGCTGCCGATCGTCGTCCCGTGCCATCGCGTCGTCCGGTCCGACGGCGCCCTCGGCGGCTACCTCGGCGGACTGCCCGCCAAGCAGACGCTGCTGCACCTCGAGGGTGCCGCGTGACCTGGCCGGTGCGACACACCCGCGTCGTCTACGAGAACGCGTGGATCCGGGTCCACGAGGACGCGGTCGTGCGCCCGGACGGTGGCGACGGCGTGTTCGGCGTCGTGGAGGTGCGGAGCCCGGCGGTCTTCGTCGTCGCCCTGACCGACGCCGACGAGATCGTGCTCATCACGGTGGACCGGCACACCGTCGGGCGGTCCGTCGAGGTCCCGGCGGGCGGCACCGACGGCGAGGACCCCCTTGCGGCCGCCCGCCGGGAGCTGGCCGAGGAGACCGGCCTCGCCGCCCGCGAGTGGCGCCCCGTCGGCATCATGAACGCGCTCAACGGTGTGTGCCGGGCTCCCGAGCTGGTGTTCCTGGCGACCGGCCTCGGGCCGGCGCCGGGGTTCGCCGGGTCGTCCGGTGTTCGGACGCGCGCCGAGGAGGGCATCCACGGGGTGCGCCGGGTCCCGGTGGCCGAGGTGCTCGACCTCGTCCGTGACGGCGGCATCACCGACGGCGAGACCGTGGCGGCTCTCATGTTCGCCCTGGCGCACCTGCGCCGGGTGTCGTGACCCGACCGGGTGCGCCGTCGGCCCACGTCGTCGCGACGACGTGCAACGCTTCGCCGGGCTCGCGTGTCCATGGGGTGTACGACACCGTGACACCCTGACGAGCGACCTGACGGACGACCCAGGCGGGAGCACATGAGACGGAGGGACGAGGCGGCGTTCCGCACCTTTGTCGAGGAGCGGCAGACGATGCTGCGCCGGCGCGCCTACCTGCTCTGCGGCAACTGGGCCGACGGCGACGAGCTCGTCCAGGAGGCCCTGGCGCGCGTGTACGTGGCCTGGCCGCGGATCGCCGACGGGGCCCAGACCGCCTACACGAGGCGCACCATGATGAACCTCTACCTCAACGACCAGCGCAGGCGTCGCCGCGAGGTGCTCACCGACGAGGCTCCCGAGCCGCTGCCGTCGCACCCGTCCGCCGGCGACCACGACCGTGAGCTCGCGATGACGCTGACCGACCTGCTGCACGGGCTGCCGGAGAAGCAGCGCGCCGTCCTCGTGCTGCGGTTCTGGGAGGACCTCACCGTGCCCCAGATCGCCGAGTGCACGGGCGTGGCCGAGGGCACCATCAAGAGCCAGATCTCCCGGGCCCTCGCGGCCCTGCGTGAGCGGCTCGCCGAACCACCGCTGTCGGGGGCAGGAGCCGTGACATGAGCGAGGACCCGATGCGCCGACCCGGCCCCGCCGCAGACCCGGACCCGGCCTCGACGCCGGAACCCGGCGAGCTCGAGCTGCGAAAGGCCCTCGCCATGACGAACGACCTCGAACCCCCGCGCGACGACCTCTTCGCCGAGCGCGCGCTCCTGCGTGGCCGGGCCCGGACCGCCCGGCGCCGCAACGCCGTCCTCGGCACCGCGGCCGCGGTCGTGCTCGTCGGGGTGGTCGGCGGTGGCTGGGCCCTGTCCGGCAGCCGCCCGTCCACGACCACCCAGGCGGGGTCTGCCGCGGGCGCTCCGGAGCAGCTGAGCGACACGGGCGCCGACTCGGGCGCACGGGGTCTGGCGCCGGGTGCGACGGGCTCCCCGACGCCGGGCTCCGTGCCACCGGGCGGCCCGACTGCCAAGGGCAGCCCGATGCCACCGGCCCGCGACCTGTCGGCGTTCTTCGGCACGCTGAGCACCCCGGCCACCCGAGCGTTCGACGCCGCCTCCACGACGGTGACGACCCGCTGGCCGGACGCCTTCTCCGGCGCCTACGCCGAGGACCCGGCCGGCACCACGGTCGTCGTCGCCGTCACGCGCCGCGACGCCGCGCTCGAGTCCTTCGTCAGCAGTGCGATGCCGAGCGGCTCGGTGCGCTTCGTCGAGGCCTCGCACACCTGGGCGGAGAAGGTCAGCGTCGCCGAGCGGGTGCGCCAGGACTCGCCCGTCCTCAGGGCGCAGGGCATCGTCGTCCACGGCATCGGCATCGACGCCCGTGGGGACCGCGTCGTCGTGTCCGCGGACGAGGGCTCGAGGCCCGGCGCCCTCGTCCAGCGCTACGGCGACATCGTCCGGGTCGTCGCCACGACGGCCTCCGTTCCGGGAAAGCTGCCCGACGGCGGTACGCTGCCGACGCTGCAGCACTGACCACTCTCGGGGGTCCTGCGTTCCGACGGGGGTCGAACGCGGGACGGACGCGCCCGGGGCCGCGAACCCTCCCGCGCGGACCCGGGCGCGTCCCACACGCGCGGCTAGGCTGGCCGAATGCACCAGCCGAGCCCGCCGACGGCACCGATGAGCCCGCTCGACGCGCTGCGTCGCATCTGCTTCCTGCTCGAGCGCGGTCGCGAGAGCAGCTACCGTGTCGACGCGTTCCGGCGCGCCATCGAGGCCATCACCCTCATCTCCGAGGACGAGCTGCGTGAACGCGTCGAGGCCGGAACGCTCAAGCAGATCAAGGGAATCGGCGACTCGAGCGCGGCGATCATCGGCCAGGCGGTGCGTGGTGTGGTCCCTGCCTACCTCGCCTCGGCTGAGGAGAAGCACGGCGCGACGCTGACCCGTGACGGCGACGACCTCTATGCCGCGCTGCGGGGCGACCTGCACGCCCACTCGAACTGGAGCGACGGCGGCAGCCCCATCGAGGAGATGGTGCTCGCGGCGGTCGAGCTCGGCCAGGAGTGGCTGGCGCTGACCGACCACTCGCCGCGGCTCACCGTCGCCAACGGCCTCTCTCGCGAGCGGCTCGCGGCCCAGCTCGACCGGGTCGAGGCCATCAACCGCAGCCTCGGCGACGGTTTCAGGCTCCTCAAGGGCATCGAGGTCAACATCCACCTCGACGGCTCCCTCGACCAGGACGACGACATGCTCGACCAGCTCGACGTCGTCACCGCCTCGATCCACTCGAAGCTGCGCCAACCCTCCTTCGAGATGACTCCGCGGATGGTGACGGCGGTGCGCAACCGGCACACCAACGTCCTGGCCCACTGCACCGGACGGCTCGTCACGGGTGGCCGGGGCACGCGGCCGCCGTCGACGTTCGACGCCGAGAAGGTCTTCCGCGCCTGCCTCGAGAACGACGTCGCGGTCGAGATCAACTCGCGGCCCGAGCGGTGCGACCCCCCGGACGAGCTGATCGAGCTCGCGCGCGACCTCGGGTGCCTCTTCACCATCGACTCCGACGCCCACGCGCCGGGCCAGCTGGACATGAAGTCGCTGGGCTGCGAGCGCGCCGAACGGCTCGGGATCCCGGCCGAGCGCATCGTCACGACGTGGCCGGTCGAGGACGTCCTGGCGTGGGCCAAGAAGTGACGCGAGCCGGCGGCACGAGCCGCCGGCCGGCGCCCGGGAGACGATTTGGAGGGTGCGCAGAACTCCCCTATAGTTCTCGACGTCCCAAGCGGATGGTTCGGGTCAGTCCCCATCGTCTAGCGGCCTAGGACTCCGCCCTTTCACGGCGGCAGCACGGGTTCGAATCCCGTTGGGGATACGCACGACCACAACTTCATCACGCAAGGCCCCGTAGCGCAGTTGGTTAGCGCGCCGCCCTGTCACGGCGGAGGTCGCCGGTTCGAGCCCGGTCGGGGTCGCCCTGAGCAGAGGCGCCACTCACACGAGTGGCGCCTCTCGCCGTTCCCGGCCCTCGGTCGACCGGCCGCGGCCGGGCGCGCGCCCGTAGGGTGGCCGGGTGCGTATCGCGGTCCTCGACGACTACCAGGGGGTGGCGCTGTCCAGCGCCGACTGGACCCGGGTCACCGACCACCCGACGCGTCCCTGCCTGGTGGACGTCTTCCGCGACCACCTCGCGGAGCCCCGAGCCCTGACCGAGCGACTCGAGCCCTACGAGGCCGTCGTCGTCATGCGCGAACGCACGCCGCTGCCCGCCCAGGTCCTCACCCGGCTGCCGCGGCTGCGCCTGGTCGTGACGACCGGGCGCCGAAACGCCGGCATCGACGTCGCGGCCGCCGCGGCCTCCGGCATCACGGTGTGCGGCACGGAGAGCCGCGCGAGCGCGCCGGCCGAGCTGACCTGGGCGCTCGTGCTCGGCCTCGCGCGGCACCTCCTCACCGAGGCCGAGGCGGTGCGCTCCGGTGGCTGGCAGACGACGATCGGGCTCGACCTTGCCGGCCACACGTTCGGCATCCTCGGCCTGGGCCGCATCGGCCGCCAGGTCGCGGCGGTCGCCCGCGCGTTCGGCATGGAGGTGCTCGCCTGGAGCCCGCACCTGACACCGGAGCGAGCCGAGGCGTCCGGCGCCACCGCCACGGCCCTCGACGACCTCCTGCGGCGCTCCGACGTCGTGTCGGTGCATCTGCCGCTCGTCGAGGGTGAGGGCGGCACCCGCGGCCTCCTCGGCGCCCGCGAGCTCGCGCTGATGGGCGGGTCCGCACTGCTCGTCAACACCTCGCGCGGCCCGATCGTGCAGGAAGCCGCCCTCCTCGACGCGCTCGCCTCGGGGCACCTCGGGGGCGTCGGCCTCGACGTCTTCGACGTCGAGCCGCTGCCGGCCGACCACCCGCTGCGGACGGCTCCCCGGACGCTGCTGACACCTCACGTCGGCTACGTCACCGAGGACACGTACGCGACCTTCTTCGGCGGGGTTGTCGAGGCCGTCGCCGCGTGGCTCGACGGCGCGCCCGTGCGGGTCCTCTGACGGCGCCGGCCGCGTCGTCAGCGGTGGCCGGCACGGAGGACGAGCTCGAGCTCGAAGCGCACCTCCGGGTCCTCGAGCGCGTCTCCGAACCGCTGCTTGAGCTGGGCGACCCGGTAACCGACCGTCTGCGGGTGCACGAACAGCTCCTCGGCCATCGGGGCCCGCTGGCCCTGGTGCCGCAGCCACGACAGCAGGGTCTCCGCGAGGCGCGCGCGCACGGCGGGCCGGAGACCGTCGAGGGGCGCCAGGCGCACCACTGCGAGGTCGCCGATGGCGAGCGGCTCGGAGCGCACGACGAGCTCGGCGAGCCGGTCCTCGACCCAGAGCGGGTCGGGGCCGGAGTGCGGCTGGTCGAGGGCCGGGCCGAGGCCGTGCGCGCCGGCCGAGGCCGCCAGGTGCAGCGACTCCCCCGCCGCCTGCCACGGGCGCGCCGGACCGACGACGGCCCGGCGGCCGCTGAGGGCACGGTCGAGGTCGCGGCGGCGGACGCGGCGGTTGCCGACGGGGTAGACGACGACGACGTCGGCGCCGCGCTCGGCGACGAGCCCGTCGCGGCCGATCGCGGCGCGCAGCCCCTCGACGTGGGGCGAGGGCACGAGCCCGACGACGATGCGTTCGGGCAGCGTCCACCCGACGGCCGCGGCGAGGCGCGCGACCCCGTCGCTGGAGTCGCCCCGCAGGATCATCTCCAGCAGCTCACCGCGCAGGCGCTGCTGCTCACCGGCCCGCTCGGACTGCTCCTGGGCGTACCCCTGGGCGCTGGCGGCCGACAGCTCGTCGATGTACGCGAAGAGCGACTCGCCGAGCGAGAGCAGCACGTCGGGCGGCATCTGCGACACGTCGACCGTGCGCGAGATGGCCCGGAACGTCACCCTGGCCCCGTAGCGGTACGCTGCAAGCAGGGCCTCGAGGCTGCGACCCGACCGCACCTCGCCGCGTCCGAGGTTCTCGTACACCCACTTGCCGTCCTCCGACAGCGCCGGCAGGCGGGTTCCCGGCAGGTCGAGGAAGCGGTGCAGCGCGACCTGGACCCCCTGCCGCACGCCATGGCCGAACCGGCCCTCCATGGGCATCGCGTAGACGGGGACGTCCTGGGGTATGCCCTCGATGATGGCCTCCACGATGTCGGGGACGACCGGACGCAGCACCCTGCTGATTTCGGCGGGTAGAGACAACCACGGCGGGTCGGACGTGGCGTGCGCCACTTCGGCCTCCTGCTTTTTGTCGTGAGGCAATAGATTCCTTCTTCAAAGAGTACGCCGCGACCCAAGACCTGGACCCCCCTCGAGGCCCACCATGGAGGTATGAGCCAGTTGCGAGCACTACGGCGTCTGGCGTCCGTCCTCACGACGCCCCTGGACCCCGAGGACTTCCTCGCCCTCGTCAACCCGCTCTCGTCCGCCCGCCAGCTGCGCGGCATCGTCACGCGCGTCGAGCGCGAGACCCCTGACTCCACGACCATCCACTTCCGCCCCGGTCGGGGCTGGAACGCGCACGAGGCCGGCCAGTGGGCCCGCATCGGCGTCGAGATCGACGGGGTGCGCCAGTGGCGCAGCTACTCCCTGTCGGCGGCCGCCGGGCACGACCCCGCCATCACCGTCACGGCGATCGGCACCGTCTCCTCCGCCCTGGCCCGCGACACCCGTCCCGGCGACGTCCTCTTCCTCGACGTCCCGCAGGGCGACTTCGTCCTGCCGGGCCACCCGCGCCCGCTGCTCATGCTCACCGCCGGCAGCGGCATCACGCCCGTCATGTCGATGATCCGCACGCTCGTCCCCCGTCGCCCCGACGCCGACGTCGTGCTCCTGCACTGTGCGCGCACGCGGCACGACGCCCTCTTCCACGACGAGCTGCTCGAGCTCGCCGACCAGTTCCCCGGCCTGCGGGTTCGGCACTGGTTCACCCGTGAGGAGGGTGGCCTGAGCGAGCAGGCCGGGCGCCGCCTCGACCTGTCGACGACGGCCGACCTCGACGCGCTGTGTCCCGACTGGCGCACCCGCAAGGCGTTCGCGTGCGGTCCGGCAGAGCTGCTCGACGACGCCGAGGAGCTGTGGGCCCGCGAGGGCGTCGACGGCACCGACGCCACGGGCGCGAGCCTCACGATCGAGCGCTTCGCCCCGGTCCTGCTGCCGGGAACCGGCGGCGAGGGCGGGGTCGTCGTGTTCGAGAAGTCCGACAAGGAGGTCGAGGCCGGCGGCGACGTGCCGCTCCTCGACGCCGGCGAGGAGTGCGGCGTCGTCATGCCGAGCGGCTGCCGCATGGGCATCTGCCGCAGCTGCCTGACACCGCTCGTGGCCGGCAAGGTCCGCGACCTGCGTACCGGAGAGGTCCACGGCGACGAGGGCGAGCTGATCCAGACCTGCGTCAACGCCGCTGCCGGGCCCGTCCATCTGGACATCTGAGAAGGGAACCACCGATGACCACCACCGTGAACCGACCCGCCCCCACGACCCCCACCGGACCGTCCGCGGACGGCCGTGAGGTCCGGCCCCGGAAGCCGGTCCTGGCCGCCGCCGGTGGCCCGGCGAAGCGCCCGAGCGCCGCCGCGCACCTGTCCGACGCCGACGTCGAGCGTCTCGGCCAGGAGCTCGACGCCCTGCGCAACCGCGTCATCGCGACCCGGGGTGCCAAGGACGCCGCCTACATCCGCCGGGTGATCCGCATCCAGCGCACGCTCGAGCTCGCCGGCCGCGCCACGCTGCTCTTCTCGAAGAAGAAGACGGCGCTCGTCGCAGGTACCGCGATGCTCTCGGTCGCCAAGATCCTCGAGAACATGGAGATCGGGCACAACGTCCTGCACGGCCAGTGGGACTGGATGCGCGACCCCGACATCCACTCGACGACGTGGGAGTGGGACTTCGTCACGCCCGCCGCCGCCTGGAAGCACACCCACAACGACCTGCACCACACGTGGACCAACGTGCTGGGCAAGGACAAGGACGTGGGCTACTCGGTGCTGCGCATGGACGAGGACCAGCCGTGGCACCCCTCCAACATCTTCAATCCCGCCATCAACATGGTCCTGGCGCCCTTCTTCGAGTGGGGCATCGCCATCTACGACCTCGAGCTCGAGGCCTACCAGCAGGGCGAGAAGTCCAAGGACGAGCTCAAGGCGGACCTCAAGGCGATGGGACGCAAGGTGGTGCGTCAGTTCACCAAGGACTACGCCGCCACGCCGCTGGCCGCCGTGCCGTTCGGCTCCGGCAAGCAGGCCCTCATCGGCACCTTCACGGCCAACGCCATCCGCAACGTGTGGGCCCACTCGGTCATCTTCTGCGGCCACTTCCCCGACGGCGTCGACACCTTCACCGAGGAGGAGATCGAGGGCGAGACGCGCGGCGACTGGTACATCCGCCAGATGCTCGGATCGGCCAACATCTCCGGCTCGAAGCTGATGCACATCATGACCGGCAACCTGTCCCACCAGATCGAGCACCACTGCTTCCCCGACCTGCCGAGCAACCGCTACGCCGAGGTCGCGGTGGAGCTGCGCGAGATCTGCGAGCGCTACGGGCTGCCCTACACGACCGGCCCGCTGCCGCGTCAGGTCGGGCAGGCCTGGGCGAAGGTCTTCCGGCTGGCGCTGCCGCCGCGCGCGGCGCGCACGCCGCGCCGGCTGCCCAAGGACGCCGTCAACGCGTCGGTGCCGCGCCGTCGGGCGGCCCTGCCCCTCGCCGCCCATGTCGGCTGACGCGTCGACCCTCGGCCCCCTGCCCCTCTCGGGCGGGGGGCCTGTCGCGGCGTTCTTCGACCTCGACCGGACGCTGATCCGCGGGTCGGCCAACTACCCCCTCGCGATCGCCGCCTTCCGGGGCGGTCACGTGCCGTGGCGCGACCTCGTCAAGGACACCGTCAACGCGATCTCCTTCCACCGCAAGGGATCCACCGACGCGGGGTCCGAGGCGCTGCGCGAGCGCATCCTGCGCGCGGTGGCCGGCATCCGGCAGTCCGACATCATCCACCTCACCGACGCCATCGTGCCCGGCATCGTCCGCAGGGCCATCCCGGCGTCCCTGACGCTGCTATCGGACTGCAAGGCCCTCGGCCAGGACCGCATCGTCGTGTCGGCCTCGCCCATCGAGCTCGTGAGCCGCATCGCGACGGCCCTGGGCCTCGAGGGCGCGGTCGCCACCCGCAGCGAGCTCGACGACGAGGGCCGCTACACCGGGCACCTGGCCGGTGAGTTCTGCTACGGCGCAGGCAAGGTCATCGAGATCGAGAAGCTCGCGGCCGAGCGCGGCTACGACCTCGCCCGGTGCACCGCCTACAGCGACTCGGTCAGCGACCTGCCGATGATGGAGCGCGTCGGACAGGCCGTGGCCGTCAACCCCGACCGCGAGCTGCGCGAGATCGCCCGCGAACGCGGTTGGCGCGTCGTCGAGGTCGGCCGCAAGCGTCATTGACCCGGTCGCACCCTGCCTGGGTGGTCACGGTCCGTTCGTGCCGCTGAGCATGCTGCGGACCGTCTCGACGGTCCGGCGCTCGAACTCCGTCGTCTCGTCGCGGAGTGCGCCCAGCTCGGCGACCGCGCCGGCGCTGCCCTGCTCGTGGCCGACCAGGGCCGTCCCCACCCGCACGTCCAGGTGGACCAGGCCGCGCACGATGGGGTCGAGCCGCTGGTAGGTGGCCACGTCGCTGAGGCTGGCAACGGCGACCTGTGCCGCGACGAGCCGCGGCAGGAGGGCACGCATCGTCTCCTCGTACCGGCGGGCCTCGGCAAGCGACTGCTCCCGGGGCTGGGAGCCGACCGCCCAGGTCACCCACGCGATCGCCTGGGTTCCCGTCGCGACCAGCTGCACGAGGTCGAGGAGCGACTGGCGCGCCGCGCGCGTCAGCTCGTCCCGGCGGGCGGCGGCCACCCGCTCGCGCTCGATGCGCACCTGGTGCCCCGAGGCGATGAGGGAACCCACGATGCCCGCCATCGCGCCGATCGCGGTGCCGAGCAGGCCGGCGAGGGCGGCGTCCACCCGACCAGTCTGCCGGGCTCGCCCGTCCGGGAGATGCCGTTCGAGCGAGCCGGCACCGGACGGGACGCGCCGTACCTCACCAGGACGTGTGGAGCGGGCGTCCTTCGGCGAACCCGGCGGTGCTCTGGAGGCCGACCACGGCACGCTCGTGGAACTCCTCGAGCGTGCGCGCTCCCGCGTAAGTGCAGCTGCTGCGCAGGCCCGCGATGATCTGGTCGATGACGTCCTCGACCGACGGCCGGGCGGGGTCGACGTACATCCGTGCGCTGCTGATGCCCTCCTCGAAGAGGGACTTCCGTGCGCGGTCGTAGGCGGTGTCGCCCGCCGTGCGGTTGCGGACCGCGCGAGAGCTGGCCATGCCGAACGACTCCTTGTACATGCGGCCGTCGTTGTCGGTGTACAGGTCCCCGGGCGACTCGAGGGTGCCGGCGAACCAGGAGCCGATCATGACGTTGGAGGCGCCGGCGGCCAGAGCGAGCGCGACGTCGCGCGGGTGGCGAACTCCACCGTCGGCCCAGACATGTCGGCCGAGCTCCCTTGCCGCCGTGGCACATTCGAGCACCGCGGAGAACTGCGGCCGACCGACGGCCGTCATCATCCGCGTCGTGCACATGGCACCGGGGCCGACGCCGACCTTGACGATGTCGGCTCCTGCCTCGATGAGCTCGCGGGTGCCGGCGGCAGACACGACGTTGCCGGCGACGACGGGGACCTGCGGACCGAGTGCCCGTACGGCGCGCAAAGCCTCCATCATCTTGTCCTGGTGGCCGTGTGCGGTGTCGATGACGAGGACGTCGGCCCCGGCGTCCAGGACCTCGGACGCCTTCGCGGCGACGTCGCCGTTGATGCCCACCGCGGCGGCGACCCGCAGCCGGCCCGACGCGTCGACCGCGGGGCTGTAGAGGCCGGCGCGCAGGGCCCCGCCGCGGGTGAGGATGCCCACGAGCTCCCCGGAGTCGGACACCACGGGCGCGACCTTGCGACGCGCCTCGGAGAGTCGCTCGAACGCGTCCTGCGGACCGACCGACTCGGGCAGCACCACCATGTCCTCGCGCATGACGTCCTGCACCTGGGTGAAACGGTCGACGCCGGTGAGGTCCTTCTCCGTGACGATGCCGACCGGCTTCGGGCCGTCGACGACGACGGCCGCCCCGTGGGCGCGCTTGGCGAGCAGCACGAGGGCCTCGCCCGCCGTCATGTGGCGCTCGAGGGTGATCGCCGTGTCGTGGACGAGGTGGCGGCCCTTGACCCAGCCGACGACGTCGCGCACGACCTCGGTGGGGATGTCCTGCGGGACGACCGCGATGCCGCCGCGACGGGCCACCGTCTCGGCCATCCGGCGCCCCGCGATGGCGGTCATGTTCGCGACGACGAGCGGGATCGTCGTGCCCGTCCCGTCCACCGAGGCCAGGTCGACGTCGAGGCGGCTGGTCACCGACGAACGGCTCGGGACCATGAAGACGTCGTCGTAGGTCAGGTCGAGCTGGGGCTGGAGGCCGTTGAGGAACTGCACGGTCACTCACTCTAGGCGGCGCGGTGACGGACGGGCGCGCGCGTCTTCCCCCGCGGCCGGATCTGCCGTGGGCGTAGGCCATTGCCATCACCCCGGGCCCGAGTAATCATGATTACATGATTACGAATGAGTCCCAGGAACGGGTCCGTGGCTGGTTCGCCGGCCGCCTGCCCGAGGAGTGGCGTCGCGAGACGCCGCAGATCACCGTCGACCGCGAGGAGATCACGGTCGGGCTCACCATCGAGGACGTCGACCTGCCCGACGGCTCGAGCGACGCCGAACGGGCCGAGGCCCGCGCCGGGCGTGCGAAGGCGTTCCGCGAGGACACCCGCGGCCGCCGCATCGAGATCGCCCGCGAGGCGGAGCACCGCTTCGACCGAAAGGTGTCGTGGGGGCTGCGGGTCGGTGACCGCAGCGAGCTGTGGACCCACGTCGCGGCTCCCACCATGACCCGGCTGCGCCAGCCGGAGCGGCTCGTCCTCGACACCCTCGTCGACGCCGGGGTAGCCCGGTCGCGCGCCGAGGCCCTGGCCTGGTGCGTGAAGCTCGTCGGCCAGCACGAGAGCGACTGGCTCGGCGAGCTGCGGGAGGCGATGTCGCACGTGGCCGACGTGCGTACGAAGGGCCCTGCCGCTTAGGGCTGCCGGTCAGCCCTGATCGTCGCCGGACTGGTCGGCGTTCTCGGCGTCGTTGGTCTGCTGGTCGCTGTCCCGCTTGATAGCGGAGATCTCGAACTCGAGCGAGATCTTCTCGGAGACGAGGACGCCCCCGGAGTCGAGAGGCATGTTCCACTCGAGCCCGAAGTCGCGGCGGTTGATGCGACGCGAACCCTCGAAGCCGGCGCGCAGCGCGCCGAACGCGTCGGTCTCGACGCCGAGCAGCTCGAGGGGGATGGTCACCGGCTTGGTGATGTCGCGGATGGTGAGGTTGCCCGAGACCATGTAGGCCCGGTCCTCGACCTCCTCGATCTGGGTGCTCTCGAACCGGATCTCGGGCCACTTCTCGACATCGAAGAAGTCGGCGCTGCGCAGGTGGTCGTCGCGCTGCTGGTTGCGGGTGTCGACGCTGGCGGCCTTGAGGATGATCTCGGCCGAGGACTTCGACATGTCGTCGAGGTCGGCGTAGAAGTGCCCCTTGACGTCGTTGAAGGACCCCCGGACGGTGGTCACCATGGCATGCCGCGCGGAGAACCCGATGCGCGTGTGGGCCGGGTCGAAGTCCCAGTCGCCGTTCAGCGGCGAACTGTCGTCCGTCATTGGTGTCTCCTGCACGCGTGAGTTTCGAGTCGCGGAAGTCTCTCACGACCCAGGGGTGCCGACCGTTGCCCAGTCCGGCAACCGACGCTCGTGCACGCCCCGACGAGCACGCTCTGACTTTACCCGTTCCTGACCCTGCAGCACCGGGGGCAGGACGCCCCCACTGCGGGCGTAGCGCCACGGCCCGGTCGGATCGCGCCTCGGCGTGCGCTATAGTTGGCGTCGCCCGGAGCGATCCGGGTATCTGTTTGCGCAGATCCGGCCAGGTAGCTCAGTTGGTACGAGCGTCCGACTGAAAATCGGAAGGTCGGCGGTTCGACCCCGCCCCTGGCCACCACCCCGAAGCCGCAGGATCAGGACTCTCTGACCTGCGGCTTCGTCGTTCTCGAGAGCATCTGTGACGTTCCGTGCGAGGCCGCAGTCCATGCTTCGTCTGGCCCGTTGATAGCAGCGGTGATAGCAACGCGCATCACGCGAGCCTCTCGCCGAGCAGCTGGAGGGCCTTTCGTTTCTCGTCCAGCGACGTGTGCGCGTAGATCGTCATCGTCACGTCGATCGCACTGTGGCCCACGATCTCCTGGACGATGTGCGGCGCGACTCCCTCGGTCAGCAGGAGCGTCACGCAGGTGTGCCTCAGGTCGTGAAAACGAGGCAGCGGCTCGGCCAGGACGGTGCGCACCCGGTACCAGCTGCGGCGCAGGTTGTCCGGCTCCATCGGGGTGCCGACCGTCGAGGCGAACACCATGTCCGTGTCGTGCCAGTCCGAACCGGCGGCGAGACGCTCCTTGCCCTGCGCGATCTTGTGCGCCTTCAGAGCGTCGACCACTGGGCGTGGCAGCGGAACCGTGCGCCGGGACTTCCGGGTCTTGGGCACCTTGAGCTGCAGCTGGCCGCCGACACGTTGAAGGCTCTGCACGACCTGGAGCGACTCGGCCTCGAGGTCGACGTGCTGCCACTGCAGGCCGAGAAGCTCGCCACGTCGAAGTCCCAGATAGAGCGCGAGGACGTACAGGGCATGCAGGCGCTCGGACTTCGCCGCTTCCAGCAGCTGCTTCGCCTCGTTAGGTCCGAGCCCGTGGCCAACGACGTACTCCGGTGCCGGGATCTGGACGAGCTTGGCGACGTTACGGGTCAGCAGCTCGTCGCGCATCGCGTTCTGCAGGCCGGCGCGCAGGACCGCGTGCGCGAACTGGACGCCGCGGCGCTGCATGCCCTTTTCCGCGAGGTGCTGGCACATGAGCCGGACGTCGCGAACGGTCAGGGCGCGCAGCTTCTTGCTGCCGATGAGTGGGCCCAGGTGCAACCGGACGACGAGCTCGTAGCCCTGGTAGGTCTTCGGCGCTCGGTTCGGTCTGACCACCGTCTCGAGCCAGTGTTCGAGGTACCCCTGGACGGTCCAGTTCTCGACGGAGACGCGGACGCCGGCGTCGAGCTCCTTCTGGAGGTCGCTCAGCTTCTTGCGAGCCTCTGTGCGCGTGCGGCCGTAGACCACGACACGCTTTCTGCCGCCGGTGTTGGTGTCCGCGTACGTCGCGCCGACCCATCGGCCCTGCTTCGTCTCGTAGACCGAACCTTCCCCGTTGGCGCGCCGGCTCATGCCGACTCCTCGACCATGCGCTTGACCATCTCCTCGCACGCCTGGACGGGCACGAGCCGGCGCCGGCCGATCTTGATCGACGCGAGGATGCGCATGCGCATCAGGTCGTAGATCGTCGACCTCGTGACGCCGAGGATCTCCGCCGCTTCCTCCGGACTCAACAGCAGCTTCTCCACTCCACTCACCTCTCCCAGTTGGATTCCTTGTCGTGAAGGCGGCGAACCGTCAGTTGGCTCGCGCCATGGCAGCGGATCGCACGGCTTCAGCGGCTTGGTCGAGCTGCAGGTAGCCGCGGCCGACGTAGACGAAGCTCGACACGATCTCGAAGCCCTCGGGAGCCGCTTCGTCGAGGACCTCGCGGATGTCTGCCTCTGGATCGAGTGCAGCCGGCCGGGCGCGGAAGAGTCGTCGCGCACGCCGGATCTGTCCGAACGTCACGGAGTAGCGCCGCGACTTCGTGATCGGGTGGCCGCGATAGCCCAAGGTGGAGTAGCGGTCGGCGATCCGGGCGTACTCCTCGCCCTCACGGCTCAGCGCCTCGGCAGCGTGGATGATCCGCACCACGTGGGGCGACGCCCCGAGCAGACGAGCGTGCACAGACGACCCGACCGTGCCGGACAGCCCGAACTCCTCTGTCGTCTTCGTCAGGTACTTGGCCAGGTAGGCGGCCACCTGCTCGGGGTGGACCCGGCTGCTGCGGCGTGCGGAGTCGCGGCCTGCACCCTCGCTGATCGTTCGTGCGTCTGCCTGCGTGCCCCAGCGGAGCCGGTAGGAGGTGCCATCAGCCAGTGGTGTCGTGTCGAGGTGGACCGCGGTGGCGGATGCCGCAACTGACTTCTCGAGGTCGGCAACAGTCAGCGGCAGGGAGCACGCTGGCCCGTCGGGACCGGCAGGGCCATCGAGCCGGATCGGTGCGTGGACGTGGACCAGGCCGCGCGCCTGGAACTCGACGACCTTCGAGTACGAGATCCGGCAGGCCTTTCGGAAGTGCGTGATCTTCAGGCCGGCGCGTTTCGCCAGATCCCGTTGCAGGGCGATGGTGAAGCGGCGCCAGAGCTCGGGGGCGTGCCACTGCCAGAGCACATGGGCCAGGTAGTCGTAGCACTCCCAGCACAGCGGTTGGCCGACCTGTCGGTCCTTGTCCGAATGCCGCTTGCTGCACCACATCGGCCGGCCGTGCGCACAGACAGGGCGGTCACGGCGGGCGCGACAAGGCCCCTTCTCCCTCACTCCATGGACGGCGCCGAACGACGGTGCGGTGAGCGTCACGAAGGTGCAGGGCCGATCCGCAACCGACTCGGGGACTCCCTTGCCGCCGGCGAGGCCGCACATGAGCAGGTGCCAGGCGTCGCCCTTGTACTCACGGCTGCAAGTCGGGCAGACGCTCGCCCGGCGGTTGTTGCACCTCACGTACGTGTGGCCGTCGAGCTCACCCGCGGAGCTGTACAGGGTCTGGACCTCGCCCGTGCCGGTGTTCACCAGCTGCTTGGAGCCCTGCAGTCGCACGGGATGGGCACAGCCAGAGGCGCGCCGTTCAGCGGATTCCAGGCCGGCCGAGCCAAGAAGCGAGTCAGACGGCCCCGGGGCGCGACGTGTAACAGTCATCCCCGCCCCCAGACGTCGAGAGAACGCGTGAAACGCGCTCCCGGTTGGGCACCATCAGGCTGCTCCATGCTCTTCGGTCTCGGCACGGCGCAGGCCTGCCAGGATCACGTCTCCCAGGGCGTGACCCCGCATTAGCCGTTCTTCGAGAGGCCGACGCTCGCTGGGCTGAAGGCCGCCGCTGATGCCGTACTCCTCGCGGAACACGAGGGCGGAGGCAAGGCACATCGCTCGGACGGGGCAGTCGTGGCACAGCAAGATGGCCTGCCGCGTCGACGTGGCGGACTCCTCGAACCACAGCTCGGGGTCGACGCTGGAACAGATCGCCTCGCGCATCCACGTCGGCTCGAGGAGCGACTGAAGGCTTGGACCACGCCGGGTGTTGAGGCGCTTGATCGGCTGGCCGTATTCGCGCAGCCAGTTGCCGGGGGTCGCCTGGACTCGCACGTAGGCGATGGGTGCGCGGCGCTGGGTCGGGGTCTGCTCGCTCATGACGCCTCCAAGTGGTTGGTGGGCGGGTAGTAGCCCTGGCGGCTGATGTCCGTTTGGGCGAAGTCGAGGACCTCGCCGAGACGGCTGGCGTGCCCGGCCGCGACGCGCATGCTGTCCATGGCGTACGCGACGCTCTCCTCGGGGTTGCCGCCGTCCTCCTCGAAGACCGCGTAGACCGACAGAGATGACGCCAGCGACCTAGCGAGCTGTCGAAGGGCCTGGTCGAGGCCGTAGCCGAGGCACTTGAGATCGCCAAGGACCTCGTACATCTCCGGCGCCGGGATCGCGGGCGAGGCGAGGGTCAGATGGTTGATGCCACGGATGGCCTGCATCGCGGTATCGGCGAGCTGGTGCCCTTCGGCACCGGCTGACGCTGGCGTCTGGTGGAGGTCGTTGGTGGTCATGAGGGGTCTCCTTCAGGAGTGGGCCGCATCGTCACCGGCAGGTCTGCCGTCGTCAGAACGGGCTCATCAGTGTTGTCGGGATCGGTCCGGCTCGCCCGTTGAGAGGTGACGTCGTCGACCAGTCGGGCGATGGCCTGGTCGTCGAGGTAGGCCGCACGGGCACGCACGATTTCCCGGCTGCCGTCGGTGCGCATGAAGGCGACGCCGGGCGTGTGCTCGCTGATCTCGTCGGCCCGAGCACCGTCGTCGCGCGCGGAGTCGCCGAGGACCATCGCGACCTGGACTGGGTTGTCCAGCCGCATGGCAACTCGGGTCGGGAACAGGTCTCGCCATCCGACGATGTCCTTGCCGGGGTCCTGTACGGCGGCGACGACCGTGATCCCGCAGGCCCGGCCCTGCGTCAGGAGCAGTCCGAGGGCCGTGTCGATGCGTCGGGTGACGGAGCGGTCCGCGAAGGCGGTCAGCGTGGCGAGCTCGTCCAAGATGGCGATGATGTGCGGCGAGGACGGCTCGCGCTGGTGGACTCGCGCACCGGAGGCCGCCAGCTCCTTGGACCGGGCGTCCTTGACCTCCACCAGGTCCTCGAGCAGGCCGCACATGTCCTCGGGCGAGGCATCCTCGTAGCGGCTGAAAAGTGCGCGGCCGGGTCGAAGCTCCATCCCACCCTTGGGATCGACGGCCCAGATCTGGAGGTCTCCAGCGGCGAGGCTGTGAGAGACGCCCCGGAGGAGAGACCACAGCACTGAGCTCTTGCCGGCACCCGTTGCACCTGCGACCAGGAGGTGGGTACCGGCCACCTTGAGCTGCCACGGTGAGCCGTCCTCGCAAAGCCCGATCGGGACCGCGGCAAGATCGACGACGCCCGGGGGCATCGGATCGACAGCGTCGCGGAGCGAGTCTCGCCGGACCAGTTCGAGCCAGCACCGCCCGGGGCGATCCGCCCGGACCCGGCCTCGGAGACACCCGGTGGCGTGGGCGATGGCCTCCGCGCGGGCCGCGACGTCGCCCGGGACCAAACCGTGGGGCAGGCGCAGCAGGAGACGGTCGGTGCCGTGGCCGGTCGCTACGACCTTGAGGATTCGCACGCAGGATTGGCTGGATCTGCGCACCCCAGGACCTCCGTGGTGCCTGGACTCCCTGTCATAGACGACGAGATCGATGCTCCCGACGATGCGAGGCCAACGGACTCGGTAGTAGGCGGAACGAATCACCGTCTGGAGGCGCGTTGCGGCATACCGTCGGTAGGTGGTCGGGCGCCAGAGACGCCAGACGGCGAGGCCTACACTGATCGCGACGAAGCCAACGAGCAGGCTGCCCCACCCCAGGAAGAGCCACCCTGCGACGGCAACGAGGCCTGCGGCGGCGAGGAGCGGAAAGCGCACTAGTGCCATCAGCATGGCCACCACCGCACGAACGAGGCTCCAGCCAGTCCACAGGATCGCTTCCAGCGCGACGGCCAGAATGTCGTCGCTGCCGAGCAGCCCCTCCTTTGCGCTCGGGCTTCGGACGCTCATCTTCGGCGTCATGCCGAACCCCGCCCCATCTGCCGGATGGCGATCTGCAGACATTCGACCGCTTGGGTCATCGACCGCGTGGCGGACCGGATCGACAGGAGCAGCTCGTCGTCGGGTGCGTCCCTGAACGCCGTGTAGAGGGCACGAAGCTCCTCTTCCATGTCCTGAAGGCGGCGCAGACGCTGCTGCAGGGCGCGGTCGATGAAGCCTTGGTGCACCCCGAAGGCCTCGGCCCAAGCGGTGGAGTCAGCCGTGTACATCTCAACGTCACCGCCCTACGCGGCCTTGTTCGGCGGCGTCGACGTCTGCGAGGAGTGGGCGTCAGCCGGCTTGCCCGCTGCGGACTTGCCCGGAGCTGACATGCCATCCGCTCGCAGCGACCAGGCGGCCTGCTTCCGCAGCGGTGCGAGCGTCCTTCCTCGGCGGGCCGGCACTTCGACGAGTCGACCCACAGGGTCGCCGTCAGGTTCTCGAAGACGACGGCAGTGAACGGGGAGGTGCCGTCGCCGGCCGGCGGAACGGGCTGGACCTTGGCGAGCATCTTGACCGACACGGTCCGGTCCTTCTTGCGCGCCTCCGGGTCAGCGTCGATGACGTCGATCGACCACATCGGCAGGCCTGTGTCAGCGTCGATCTGCTGGACCTTGTTCTCCCGGGTGGAACGGTCGAAGTCCACTACCGGCGTGACCTCCGAAACGATGTACGCGCCGTGAGGGAACACCTCATCGTGGCCGAGCTTGAGCTTGCGTGCGACTGCCATCTCGATCTCCTCGGACTGGCAGCGATGCCTTATGCATCACTGCATAGGCCCATGCTATGCACATATGCATGAACATCGGGAATGTAGATTCCTCCCTCAGCGTGTCGTCGCCAGCTCCGGGCCCGATCGAGGCAGGCCGCCGCGGAACTGAGGGACGGCTCGAGAATGGGTGCGCCCTATGCTCGGGGGCCGTGACGACCAGGCTCAACGATACGCAGCTGAACATGCTCCACTGGTCGCCTCCAGACCGATTGATGGGCAGGCGACGAATGGCCAGCGGGTAACGCGGCAGACAGCATCGACGCACATGCGGCGCCCCGGGCGCTAATCATGGTCGGGGAGCGTGTCGCCGCCTGTCGATCGGTCAGATCAGCCGCCATTTCTCTTCCAGTCGGTCCACGGCGTCGGCCAGGTCGTTATAGACCGGGCCGTCATGGTCGGGGAGCACGTAGTGCGTCCTAGGCTGACCGGCAAAGCGCCTGACGAGTGCGGCGTCGAGGTGTCGACGGAGTTGGAGGAACCTCGGGTCGTTGCCAACTTGAGGAGGCTGCCACCGGTCTCGATTCGCCTCCGAGATCAGGGCTCGTCCTGCGTGAATCAACTCTCGCCTTGCGCGATTCCGCTGTGCTACTTCTTCGGCTCGGCGTTGAGCGCCAGGGGTGACGAAAGAGGCGATGGTCCCGCCACCGGTGCCTGCGAGCACCCCGACGATCATCGTCGTCCAGTCCATGCGCCGGAGCGTAATGGAGCCGCCGCTTCTCCGTGGTTCAGTTCGCTGGCCGCGGCGTGACCGGGCGAGGGTCTCCGCCCTCAACGCGGCATGTCCGTACGGAAGGCTCACCTACTGTGGGGCGGCGAAATCTCGGTTTGGATGCCCCGGGCATACGTATCGTGAACGTGTGCCCCAAGGCTCCGAGATCCCGAAGCTGACGACTGACGTCACATGGACTCTGCCACCACCGGCCCCCAACCGTGGGCCGTTGACGCGGTTCGATGTGCTGGGCTTCGTCGCGGGGCTGGCGGCCCTCGTTGTCTTCGTAGCGCCCAGCCTGCTCGTGCAACGGCATCCCTGGCCCGAGCTGGTGCGGTACTTCGCTGGCTCCGCGGTCGGGTGGTCCAGTGGCCTCGTTGCTCTGACCGTCTACTGGACGGTGGCAAGTCGAGGTCACGCGCGACCCCTGTCCTGGAGCAAGGGGAAGGACCGCAGGGGAGGTGCGATCTTCGACAGTGTGCTGGTCGCTGCGGCGGCTCTTCTGGCCTTGCTGGCTGCGCCTGACGAGGGGGCCGTGCTGTACGTCTATGCCGCCGCTTGGTTGGCGGTGTTGGTCTTGCGGTTGCGCTTCGACGGCTACTTGGGCGCAGGTGATGAGGCCACGGGTCGGTAGGTCACTCGCTATCGCAACCCCTGTTTCGCGCCGCCGCCCTGGCGACCGCCTTCCCCAGCGCGGCATGAGTGTGCGTTTCGTGGGAGCGTGACCTCATGGTCGGCAGCCCACGAGTGTTGACGCTTCGACGTGTCGGGGACTGGCGTGGTCTTCGTCGTCTCACGCATGGGCGCCGTGCGTACGAGGTTGGGCTGAGTGATGGCTCCCGCCGTCGGGTCTCCCTCTTGGAACTCGACAAGATGGTTGATGCGAGTAAGTGCCCGGCTGACTTCTGGGCTTGCGTGAAGGCGGCCGATGAGGCGTGGACTGCAGGCGACGGCTCATTCGTTCAGTGGCCGAGTGGCGTGCCTCCGCGGCTGTAGCCGCGCCCATCGGCGGTCGCGAGCTTCACTCCGCGGCATGATCGGATGCCGCCGAGGATCACTTAGGCTGGCCTGCGTGCTCGTGCTGACAGCGCTGCTGACTGTGGCGTTACTCGTGTTCGGGACGAGAGTCGCTGTCCGCGATTGGCGGTTTCGCATGGGCAAAGGCCCTAAGCCGGCCTCCGCCGACGTCGGCATCGTTTGGATTCTCGTCGTGATGATCACCGTCTCCCTTCTGTGGGTAGATCTCGCCGGAGCAAACTGATCAGCCAACGCAGCGCGGCATGAGCGTGCAGTTCACAAGACGACTTATGCTGCGATCGTGGCCGAGCGGCGGACCAAACGGAGCGTCGATGCGATGTCGCTCAGGTCGATACGAGTTGTGGCATGCCTCTCCGCATCTTCCACGCTGTGCTTTCTGTGGGGAGCACTGTCTGCTGCGGAGTGGTGGCGATGGCTGGGTCTCGCTTGCTCTGCCTATGTCACGGGGGCTTGGGTCCTGAACTACGTCCGCGCCCGAACCCGCGCCGAGACATCGCGAGGAATCAACCATGGCTCGACCCCGGGCAGTGATGGCACGGCGTAGAACTGGTCGGCGATCAGTGCTGCAGTCGCTGGGCGACCCGAACGCGGCAGAAGCGGACGTTGCAGTTCGGTCACGTCACGAGGCGTAGTGGCCCGGTGGGTGCGACATTTGGCCGCGTGATCTGGGAACAGCGGTGGACCCACACCGCCACTAAGGCCTGTGGCGCACTTCTGGTGTGCACAGGGGCGATGACCCTCGCAGGGTGCGAGACAGTGGCTAGTGCCGGATCAACGGGCATGAGTGTCGACGAGCAGGGCCGCCCGGTTGTTGTCTTCGCTCTCTGCAATGACCACATAGACGGGGCGACGATCTACCGTGATCGGACCGCGGAAGATCCGACAGGTGAAGACTCCTCGATCTCCGTCGCGGAGTGGCAAGCGGCCTCGCCAGTCACGCAAAACACGGCCCTGAAGTCGGATCTAAACACCGCCCACCCATCCGACCACTGGTCACGTAGGGGGCCTCACGAGGCGATGAAGCCCGGCACCGCCTACGTGGCTTACGGATGGACGCGCGACAACAGCTGGTACACAGGCCACGTCGAATTCACGCTGGCGCGGCTATCGAAGCTGAAGCCTGGTCAGGTCCTCAGCCAGACCTACGTCCAGACGAAGGACGACTTCGCCGACACGGTCCAGACCTATGCGCAGTTCAGGGCAGACGCATGCTCGGGGCGCCCATAGGCCAGCCGGCGCAGATCAACGAGGTGTTCCACGTGGTCCTCGTGCCCGACCGGCATCAGGCGTTAGTCCAAACGTCCTACGCCGGCGTGATCGCAACGTCCCATCATCGGCAGATCCGGTAAACGCCTTCCCTCGCCACGGGCTCCCAGACCCCAGCACACATGGCCTCGCTAGCGGTCTCGATGGCGTCCTACCGAGTGCCTTTACTAGCTTGCCGGCGCGGGGCAACCATCAGAAGCGCGGCCACGCCCGCCATGGCACTCGCCGCGAGCAAGGGCGCTGACAGGCCCTGCCAGGCTGCGATCAATCCGCCCGTAAGGGCTCCGAGCGCCGCAACACCGATGCCTGCCACCCGAGTCGTTGCGCTGACCCGGCCCATCAATGCATCGGGCGTGAGCCGCTGACGCGCAGTGCCTCCCAAGACCGTCACGGCCATAGAGGCCGCTCCCACGACGGAAAGGCCCATGCCGGCGATCCACCCTTTGGGCGCGAGGAAGACGAGCGACCAACCGCACCCCTGGACCAGGAGTCCCCCGGCATAGAGGGTCCGCGCCGTGAACTGGCGACGCGACTTGGGCACCAGGTAGCCGGCGACAAGTCCCCCGACCGCGGACGTCGCCAAGAGAGCACCAAACCATGCCTCAGGTACGTGCAGACGGTCGCGCGCGAAGAGGACCAGAGTGGAGAAGGCGACGTTGTAGACGAAGTTGAAGACCGCCATGCCTGCGGTCAGGCGCCGCAGCTCCCCGTGGTGCACGAGATAGCCGAGCCCTTCGCGGACAGAACGGAACACCGGAGTGCGTGCGGCGGGTTGCGCGGGCGGCGCCATTCGCCCGAGGCCAACGAGTAGTGCGGCGGAGATGAGGAACGCGACAGCATTGCCGAAGAACGGAATCGACGCGCCAAGAGCGAAGAGGGCTGCACCAAGGGGTGGACCGATGAGGCTTCGCCCCAAAAGGTCCAGAGACCAGATTCGTCCGTTCGCTGTGGCGAGCTGTTGCTGGTCACGACCGACGACAAGGGGCAGGGCTGCTTGGGCGGCGGGGTCGAAGAAGCAGCCTGCGACTCCAAGGAGGAAAACACAAGCGACGAGGATCCACAGCTGTGCAGCATCGGTGAGGACAGCCACGGCCAGGGCACCAACGATTGCCGCTCGGGCCAGGTCAGCGACCACCATCGTGACCCGACGAGGCCATCGATCCACCAGCGCGCCGGCAGGCAGCCCCACGATGAGCCACGCGGCGTACGTCGCTGCGACGGTCAACGAGACCTCGAAGGGATCACTCGTCAGACGGGCCGCCAACAAGGGCACTGCTGCCAGCACCATGCCCTGGCCGGCGATGGAGACGCCGGTGGAGGCCAGCAACCGATTGAGTCCCCGCCCTGGGGAAACGACCGGCTGCTGGCTCTCCATGGCTGTGCTCATCCCGACGTCTTCAGCACGCCAATTTCAAACTCGCCATCCCGCGCACCCGCGACGAAGGCGCGCCACTCAGCCTCCGTGAACTCGAGGATGGGACCGCGGCCCTGTGCCTTCGAGTCCCTCACGCCGATCCGCCCCGCGGACTCGGCCACCTCGACGCAGGCACCGGTATCGCTGTGCACGGACTTTCGCCATGCCGCTGTGCTCCAATCGGGTTCCATCCGTATCCCTTTCGTTGCGTCACGACGCCCAGTAGCGCCGCGCGGCCTCGATCGCCTTCTGTGATGCATCGGCGTCGAGAGCGTCGTGGTGAAGCCCTCTGAAGAGCTTGCGGTAGGCCGAGATGTCTCGCTCGGCGGAGAGGTAGAGATCCGCGGTCTGGCTCTCGCAGAGGACCACCGGCTGCCCCGCCTTGAACTCGTAGAGCACGAACGAACCGACGGCGAAGGTCGGGACCACTCCTCCACCGGCAAGGACGCGCACCTCCGCATAGCCGGCATCGATCAGGTCGAGCAGACGAGTCATCTGGTGCGCCATCTCAGCCGACGTCGCCCTCGGCGATCGGTGCAGGGCCGACTCATCGAGGACCGCCTGGTAGACCGTGCCGCGGCGCCCGCCGAGCAGCTCCTGGCGATCCATCCGAGCCGGCACCACCGAGTCAGCCTGCAGGCCTGCCGCCTGACACATCGCCGTGGCGTAGTCCGCTGTCTGGAGCAGGCCGGGTATCCACGAGGTTTGGTACTGGCGGAGTCGCTTGACGCGAGCCTCGACGGCCTCGACGGCCGCCTGTCGTCGTGGGGCACCGCCCGCGCTGACCACCCAGGCTCCGTCGAGTCCAGAACTGCGCGCGACCGAGCCCAGGATCTCGGCACGGACTTCCTCGGCAACGCCGTAGTAGGACAGCAGCTCGGCAACCTCGCTGACGGACGCCCCGAAGCGGCCGGTCTCCACGCGAGAGATCTTCGACTGGGACCACCCGAGATCGCGCGCCACAGCCGATCCGGAGATCCCTGCGGCCTCACGGATCCGTCGCAACTCGAATCCAACCTCTGCCATCTCATCCTTCCATGCACTGATGAATAGGACGACGATATAGATGATTGGCGTCGGGTGACGAACGAGCGCGCCGCAATGCCTTCCGAAGTCGGCTCGTTGGTTCATTCGACCCATAGCTCCTGGGCGGGCAGGTGGCCCACAGTTCGGTCCTCCGCCGTGTAGCTGCCCTGATGCCATCGGTACCACTGCGCCTCGTCCACGACGGCGACAGCGAGCGTGCCGTCACGACTCATGAGGGGTCCCGACACGGCGCGCAGGTCGACGTCGTACCTGCCATCCCCGAACGCGTGGACGACGCGCGACCCGATGAGGTGGGATCGCCCTGCCACGGGTTGGAGGGGCTCGATGCGAGGTGCGTTCTGGTCATCGAGGACGGAACGGAGCCATGCCCCCTCAGCTGGAACATGTGACCGAGGGACGTGCACCATCTCTTCGACCCAGACGCGTGAGATGTCCACCCACACCGCGTCCGCTCCGGCATCGAGGTAGTGGTCGCGCTCGTCCACGAGCTGTACGCCGGGCTCCTTGAGGCTTGGCAAGCACTTGACGTCACCTGACCGGATCCGGAGTCCGGTGCGCCAGCCGTACGCAGCCAGTTCCTGGCCCTCGAACGTCGTCATGAGGAATCGCGCCCTGGCGTTGACCGGGATCTCATCTCCAGGCCGAAGGCGTCGCACGAGCGTTGCCGGCACACCGCTGGTCAGGTCGTCATCGGTCTCGTTGTCCCACCCGAAGGCCCCGATGAGAGCACCAAACCGACGATCAACGTCTCTTGGTGTCAATTCATCCATGGTTTGCCACCACCTGGCCTGTGGGGTGTCGTCCAACGACTCGGCCCACGAAGGCGAGCTCCGTCTTGTAATAGTCCACAGTCATGAAGTCGTGAACCACCTCGACGGCCAGACCCGGACGCGGAGCGTGCACGATGCCGCCCTGACCGTCATACATCGCCACGTGGTGGAAGTAGTCGGGAGGGTCGCCGGCGGCGTGGAAGAAGACCAGGTCCCCGGCTCGCCATACGCGGGGATCGAGAGGGAGGCGCTGCACTGACGCTGCTTGCGCACTGGCGACGCGTGGCAGAGCGACGCCGGCGCGATGCCAGGCGAATTGCACCAGTGAGGAGCAGTCGAAGCCCATGACTCCCGCACCAGCGCCGAACCCGACGCTCGGTCCGTCCGGGGTGCCGCCGCCCCAGGAGTAGGGCACTCCCACCTGCGCCAACGCGGCCGCCACAGCCTTCCCACCTGCGCTGCCGTCACTCAGGTATGCCGCGTTCGAGTAGCACGCAGCGGAGAGGACTGTGGGACTCCCCACGACCTGGGTCGCCAGCGGCTGCCACTTCGCGTACGCGTTGGGAAACGCGCTGCGCTGCACTGCCTGCGCCGCGTCGGTAACTGACATCCGCTCGAACCCGGGGATGTCGACCAGGCCGGGCTGTCCTTGTTGTCCTCCCGTGTAGAACATGCGCGCCGACTTTGCCGGGTCCATCCTGTCTGACGCGCTCCCCCAGGCTGTGCGCTGCTGGAACAGCCCTACGCTGTCCCGATCGCCGTAGGGCAGGTTCATGAGGTTGGACTCCTGCATGGCCGTTGCCACCGCGACGACCCAGCCGTACGACGGCACGTGAAGCTCGCGTCCCACTGCGACGATGGTCTTCGCGTTCGAGGCCTGCTCGGCGGTGAGACCCTCGAGCCGTCCGCCCGGGTTCGTGCCCTCCACCGCCGTTCCCGGGCAGCCCCCTCCCGAGGATGGAGCCTCCTGGCTGCCGGACCCACCCACCAGGGCCAGCAGCAGCGCCACCGCGAGGCCGGCGACAACCAGGAGCGGGAGTGCGGCGAGCAGCAGCCGGCGCACCCGGCGCCACAACAGGGCCCGGGCGGCGACGACGAGAGGAGCGACCACGTCAACCGCCCGCCGCGGAGGCCGTCAACGTCGGCGTCGGGGCGCCTTGAACGTCGCCTGCAGGTTCGATGTCGCTCACCACGCACGACGAACCACGCTTCTGAGTCACGACGTCGACACGGCCTCCATCCGTCGCGAATCGGAGCGCCTGCGCCCCTGAATCCCTCACTACAGCGGTCGGTTGGCCGGAGACTCGGCTGGCGGGCACGCGGGCCGGGTCCGTCCCTCTCAGCTGGGTCATGAGTGCAGACGCCGCGTATGGACGCATCCCGTTCAGCCAGTCGGCCGCAGGCAGGCTGGTGCGGACCCAGGCGTTCACGAAGGACGCGGCGATCCTCGTGCATGGCGCCCCGGTCGGAGCGGCGTCTGTCGACGTGTCACTCGCCTGCGGAACGGGCGCCGTTGTGATTGTGGCGCTCGACGAGGTTGGCGCCTCCTCCGGCGGCGGCGTCGACTTTGTCACCGGTACGGCGACGGACGTCGGGTTCACCTTGGCACTGAGGGCGTTCGTCGCCTTTCCGACCAGTGCCAGTGCGGCCAGCAGCACCACGACGGTGATGGTGAGGTGCTTCCAGGACCACAGCGGCCACTCGATGAGGCGGTGGAGGCGGCTAGACACCTCGATCACCTCGCTCCGGCTCTCCGGGCTCGACCGTGACCATGGACTTGGTGTCGGCGTCGAACATCCGCACGCGGAGGCCTTGGCCCGTGACCTCGGCGTGTGAGTCGTGAGCCCGTGCCACCGGCGTAAGGACCTTGAGCCCGGTCGGTACCTCGTCGACGAGCTGGCCCTCGATGCCTCGAGCCGGGATGCCTCCCGTCGGCTGGAACCCCGGCGCCGTCTGGAGGTCACCCGGTGCCGGATCACCCATCCGCGCAGAAGGACGCGGAGACGCGACTTCGGAAGGAGCACCTGCGACGTGCTGCACCGGCGACGACGGCGAACCAGCGAGCTCGCGCCGCATCGTGGTGACGCGGCCGGCCACATGTCGTTCGTTGTCGGGCACCTCCGACTGAGTCCATGTGACGCTGTCGAAGCGTCTCCCGATCGACTCCGGAGGCAGGTTGACGCGGCGGACGTATCGCGACGGACCGACGTCGCGCGGAGAGCTCTGGCCCTGCTGATCGGGGTCTTCACTCATGTTGCCGCCGGCGGCGATGTTCTTGGCAGCATCCTCGTTGCCGTCGTCCACGGCCTTGCGTCCGACGAAGTAGCCCACCGTGGTGCGACCGACATTCCGCAGCAGCGAACGGTGCGAGGTATGCCCGAGCATGCTCGTCAGCGACAGGAGCGGCATGAGCAGGACGAACGCCGCGAGGGACACGACGAGACACATGATGAGGGACAAGACCCCCATGCCGACTCCGTTGGCCTGCTTGATGATCGCGGCGATTGCCACGCTGTGGATTGCAGACCCGACACCGAAGGCAATGACGTTGACGACGGAGGCGCCAGCGATGTTGCCGATTCGTCTGACGATGCTGGCCATCGGGGCGATGACGCCGAAGACGGCGGCCGCGGGGAAGAACATGACGAGCAGACGCAGCATGACCAGGCCGGCGAAGACGAAAATATCCGCGACGAGGCGGAAGACGGCCGTGAAGGTGACGCCGATGAACGCCATGAAGCCTGCGCCGGCACGCCCCTTTGCCTTGCCTTGGACGGCGGCGTAGGCGAGCGGGTCCTGCTCCTGGATCTGCTGGGTGGTGTCGACCCAGTCGTTGGCCTTCTGCTCGGTCGTCTTCTGGACGCCGTCAGGGTTGGATCGCGCGGCCGCCAGCTCGGATCGGCTGAACGTCGACTCGCGGAACAGCAGTGGCCCCCACTTCTTCGCCGCCGGGCTGTCGGGATCGCCGAACTCCCCGCGCAGCCATGACTGGTAGAGGATGTCGTCGACGATCAGGGCGCCCTGCGCCCGAGTCGCGTCTCCGGCGTTCGGACCGGTGACGTCTGCTGCGCTCTGGTTGACCGACGCGACGGAGCTCGTGACTGCTTGGTCGAAGAAGCTCGCGACGCGCGTGGGGTACTGGGACACCCCCGACAGGACAACCAGGACGAACAGCGCCCAGACTGCTCCGGACATGACGGCCGAGAGCCGACCGTGCATCGAGTAGAAGAGCAGCAGGACGGCCACGCCGAGCAGGGAGACCATTCCCCACGGCGACCAGATCGCGTCGTGCAGGCGGTTCGTGACCGTCTCGACGACGTTGTCGAGCGGCTTCATGTACTGCTGCGGATGCGAGACGCGGTTGTGAACCCCATTGGTGGCAGAACTGATCCACACGCTGCCGCCCATCAGCGCGTTGCCGATGAATGTGTCGACCGTCGCATCCATCTCCCCCAGTCCGCCGACGCAGCCGGTGTCATAGGTGCTCCACCCGAGTCCGGCGTACCCGTACTGGTCGTACAAGGTGGTCGTGCGCGGGCGCGCCCACGGGTCACCCTTCGGCGGGATGGGATCGGGTGCCGGATCGAAGAAGCCCGGCAGCCCGGTGTCGGGCAGTGACGCCGTCGGCGCCGTCTTGCAGTCCCACGGGGCCGATGGCAGCGCCATGGGAGCCGCCGCAGACGAGGTTTGGCTTGCCGAAGCCGGATTCGTTAGGCCCAGCAAGGCACCCACGGTGACCATAAGGGCGAGGAGTAGACGACGGCGGCATGTCGCGGCTGACATCACGCACTCACTCTCTCGTCATCGTCGTCCAGCTCGGCTCCCTCGACGTCCGGGCTCCACTCGCGGGGATCAACCGCCTTGCTGGCTCGGTCGACGCGGTTGCGAGCCTTGTCCGGGGCCGCGGTGGTGTTGAGTGCCTCGAGCAGGCGCGGGTGAGCGGACAGGTCCATGCGGATGCGTTCGATGCCGCCGGATCCGTCGCTGAACACGAACTCTCGGGGCCCGCGCAGGCCATCCCGGGAGGGCCGCGACAGGGTGCCGAAGATCTGTTCGTAGCCGAGGCCCTCGCGAATCCCCGGCAGGAAGCGCAGCGCATCTGTCTGCGCGTCCTCCCCGGTGAGGCGTCCGATGAACGCGGCCGAGCAGAGGTTGGCCAGGTCGAGCTTCAGCAGGTCGGCCGGGTTCTGGGACGCCATGAGCACCCGGGTGTTGTGCTTGCGCGAGTCTCGCGCAGCTCGGTCGATGAACCGGCGACCGCTCGAGAAGGTCGACAACGCCCACGCCTCGTCGATGAAGATGCCCTTGCGAGCGTTGACGTCACCGAAGTACATGCCGCGCTGCGTCAGCCACGCGGCGAGGTACATGACGCACATCGACAGACGCTCGTCGAGGTCCTCACCGCCGCGAGTCGCTTCGTCGGGTAGGGCCAGCCCGTGCAACGAGTACACCGTGAGCAGCGGATCTGCGTCAGTGTCGGTGGCCGGCCGACCTGCCGGGAAGATCAGGCGGCCGTGGCTGGTCTTGGCAGCCTCCCGCAGGAAGTCGGCCATGTAGCCCGCGTGCCGAGCGAGCTCTGGGTCGCCCGTCGGCTCCCCACCCGGTCCGCGATCGAGATGGGCCAGGGCGTTGACGACCTCGTCGCAGGATGACCAGGCGTTCGCGGTCACCGAACCCACGGCGCGCATTAGCGCGACCTCGGAAAGGACGTGCTCCTGCAGCTGTTTCGGCAGCATGGCCCGCAGGACGCTGCTGGTCAGCAGCCGTCGGGTGTCCTTGGCCTGCTCCATCGCCGCTCGCCAACCCGACTCGTCCGCGTAATGCCGTCGATCAGGTTCGGCGATGACGCGGTACGTGGACAGAGACCCCGAGGCCGCGTCGAGCAGGTCGACCGCTCGTGAGTACGGCGCCAGCTCGGGGAGTCGAGTCAGCGCGGTCAGCCGGCCGGACGGGTCGAGCACCGTCCACGGAACGCCCTGGATGACCGTTCGGTAGATGATGTTGCCGCCGGCGGTCGACTTGCCACCGCCGAGCCCCGCACAGAGGACCGCGAGCCCGGACTCCTCGCCGCGTTCGGTGGCCAACCAGGGTTCCCAGGTGACGACTCTCGCCGACGTCCCGGATGTCTGGCCCAGGTGGATCCCGACGCGGTCCCCGACGGTTGCCGTGGCAGCGGGGACCGCAGAGGCGAGCGTCGTGACAGGCATGCGTCGCCGATACGCGGTCGAGCCGAGTCGTTCGCCGGGGATGAACTCGCGCGCGACGGCGTACTGGTCCTGCGGACGGGCGATGGTCACCTGCGGGGCATAGAGCTTGCGCACGAGGCTCGCTCGTTCGATGGCCTCGTCCTCGGTGGCGCCCGAGACGGCGATTCGGTACCAGCCGGTCGTGCGGGTCGAAAGACCGGACAGACCCATGGAGATCTCGTCCTCGACGGCCAGGGCACGCGATGCCTGACGTTCCAAGGCCCCCGGAGCGGGCTCGTGGTGCTCGAGCTCGTAGTGGTTCGCCTGGGCACGGATCTTCTGGATGTTCCGGCGCATCGCGGCGCCGACCTTGGCGGCGTCCTCGACCAACACGCGTCCGGACCACTCCACTGGGAACGGGAGCTCGTCCGTGCGCTGCATCCAGGGGATGCCTGGCGGGATCTCGAGGTCGGTCATGCGCCCGACCGACATCACGCACACGTGTCGCTCGATCCGCCGGTCGTCGTGCTCACCGACGACGCGGATGGTCCGGGCGTACGGCGTGGCGAACCAGTTCACCCTGTCGGTGAACTCACCCAGGTCGTCCAGTTCCCAGCTGGGGTCGTCGATGTTGCCGAGGGTGAGCGGGGCCGGCAGGCCGAGGGAGCACGAGCGATGCAGGAGCCATTCCAGCTGCCGCGGCGTTGCCGGGGCTGCCTCGATCCCAGGTGACGCCATCAGCTCGTCGGTGGCCCGGACCTGCTTCTCGAGGGCGGTGACCTCGCGATGCGCCGCGGCGCCCCCTAGGGCATCGCTGACGCTGTCGCTGATGGAGCCCAATGCCTTGAAGAGTGGGCTGCGGTTCGGGATCTCGACGCCGACGTAGACCTCCTTGTCCGCCATGGAAAGCGACGCGAGGCGCTTCTGGTCCGTCGTCAGGTGATTGGCCCACCCCGGGAGCGGCGCGGGTGCGTTCGCGTCGTGGTCCCGTGCCCATTTCGCCACCGGGTAGGGACGGGTGGTGACACGCAGATGGACCTCTCGCTTCGCCAGCTGCGACAGCACGTCAGCGCCGTCGACGATCAGCTGCTCGCGAACCCTGTCGGGGCGGAACGACCAGCCCTGGGGATCGAGCAGGTACCACGCCATGACCTTCTGGGCAGTCACGGTGCAGTGACCAGAGATGCGTCGCAGCGCCAAGCCGCGCTTGCCAGTCATGAGCTCGTCCCCTCGATCACGGTGTCCCTCGACGTTGCGGCGGTCCCAGCACGGTGCCGGGCCTTGCGTCGAGCCCGGCTCGGGCGCGAGGGGACGGCACGCACTCGAGCCGGACGGACTGTGTGCACCATGACCCTGTGCTCGTCACGCGGTGCAGAAACCTCGTGTGCGAAGGCGGTCAATACGGCGCCCAAGGGCCGGTCGTGGTTCACGACCGACAGGATCAGGCGCGTGAGCGCGACGGTCACGAGCAGGCTGTACGCCAGAGAGAAGAACCCGAGCCCGATACCGAGGCGTCGCTCGACGATCTGCAGCAGCACGAACACGATTGAGCCGACCATGTAGGCGCTGTATCGGGCCCGGAACGGGAGGGTGCGGTTCGGCGGCCCCAGCCAGACCGAGTTGACGTTGTAGATCTCGTCGTCGACAGGCAGACGCATGACCTACTCACCCCGTGACGAGGGAGGCCATCCAAGCCCCGATGCTGTCTGCCTTGCCACTGGTGGCGAGGCCAAGTACTGCCAGCGCGATGACGACGCCGGCGACCACACGCATGGCCTTGGCGTTGTCACCGCGCTGCGCGAGAACGAACAGCATCGTCGCCACCAGGAGGAGCAGCAACGGGATGATGTTGGACTTAATCCAGCCCTGGAGGCCGGTCGTGCCGGCTGCATTAGCCAGCGTCGCGATGGTGCTCATGGTGTCCCCTTTCGCATGAATCGGGCAGATCGCCCAATCCAGAGCACCGCGGGACGCGCGAGCGGGAAGAAGAAACACGCCGGGACCTGACCAAGTCTTGAAGGACCTCTCGCCCTGGGTTCACCCGTACGAAGGACCTGGCGATGCATCACGCGAACGCCGAAGCCCCACTGCGCCAAGTCACTCTCACGCGAGGAGCCGCAGCGGATGGCAGACCGTGGTCGGCGCCTGCACCCTCACGGCTGGAGTTAAGTGAGTTCTGCCGGTCACGCACGCATCGACGTAAGGGCACTAGAGCCTCGCGCCTGAAGTTCGCAGCCTGGCCGGACGCGATTACCGCGCAGACCCGCGGGGCCTCGGAGCCCCTTCTAAAGTCAGCGGCATGCGCCCTGTTCGTGGTCGCCCAACCTGAGCACGACGACCTGAGGCAGACTATGCCGCGATCACCCTTTGACAGTCGTGAGGAACTCTGTGAGCACGCTCGGTAGCTTCATCTGGTCGATCGCCGACACGCTGCGGGGTCCCTACCGCCCCAACCAGTACGGCACCGTGATCCTCCCGCTGACGATCCTGCGTCGTCTCGACTGCATCCTCGAGCCCGACCGCGCCACGGTCCGCGAGCTGGCCGCGCAGTTCGAAAACCCGAACCGGCTCAGGGTCGAGGTCAAGAAGGCGACAGGGCGCGCGTTCTACAACACCTCGAACTTCGGGTTCGCCAACCTGCTGGCAGACGCCGACGGGCTCGCGGACAACCTCGCCGACTACGTCGACCGATTCTCTTCCGATGTCGACGTGTTCGAGTTCTTCGACTTCAAGAAGGAGATCTTGGCGCTGGAGAAAGCCAGACTCCTGCGCGAGGTCATCAAGGCGTTCGGCGCCGTCGACTTGCACCCTGACGTGGTGTCGAACTCCGACATGGGCGATGCCTTCGAATACATCATCCGCAAGTTCAACGAGGCGGCGAATGAGACCTCCGGTGATCACTACACACCGCGCGACGCGATCAGGCTGCTCGTGGATCTACTTTTCGCCGAGAAGGACACCGACCTGAGCGAGCACGGCATCGTCCGTTCGCTGTACGACCCCACCGCCGGTACGGGTGGCATGCTCTCCTTGGCCGAGGAGCATCTGCTCGAGCAGAACCCCAACGCCCGGATCACCCTCTACGGCCAGGAGTACAACCCGCAGTCCTACGCGATCTGCAAGTCCGATCTGCTCGCCAAGGGCCACGACGCCACCAACATCGCCTTCGGCAACACCCTCACCGAGGACGCCTTCACGGGCCGTCAGTTCGACTTCTCTATGTCCAACCCGCCGTACGGGGTGGATTGGAAGCAGTACGCCAAGGCGGTCACCAAGGAGCGCGACGAGGCCGGCCCCTATGGCCGGTTCGCCCCAGGTCTGCCGGCGACCTCCGATGGGCAGATGCTCTTCCTGCTCCACCTCGCCCACAAGATGCGCGCGCCCGAAGACGGCGGGGGCCGGGTCGGCATCGTCATGAACGGATCGCCCCTCTTCAACGGCGGCGCCGGCTCCGGGCCGTCCAACATCCGTCAGTGGCTGCTGGAGAACGACCTCGTCGAGGCCATCGTTGCCCTGCCAACCAACATGTTCTTCAACACCGGGATCAGCACCTACATCTGGATCCTCGACAACACCAAGCATCCCGACCGCAAGGGTCTCGTCCAGCTCATCGACGGCTCGTCGTTCTGGACCAAGATGCGCAAGAACCTAGGCTCCAAGGGCCGCGAGATCAGCGATGCCGACCGTACCGAGGTCGTGAAGCTCTACGCCGACTTCACGGATGCCGACCCCGAGTACTCCAAGGTCCTGTCCACCGACGAGTTCGGCTACTGGACCATCACCGTGGAGCGCCCGCTCCTCGACGACAACGGTGAACCCGTCGTCGACCGCAAGGGCACGCCCAAACCCGACCCCAAGAAGCGCGACACCGAGAACGTGCCGTTCACCTATGGCGGCTCGACTGCGGGATCGGCCGGCAAGGACGAGGTGATCGCTGCCTACTTCGAGACGGAGGTAAAGCCGCACGTCCCCGACGCCTGGGTCGACGCGGCCAGGACCAAGACCGGCTACGAGATCCCCTTCACCCGACACTTCTACAAGTACGTTCCTCCTCGACCCCTCCCCGAGATCGACGCCGATCTGGAGAAGCAGGTCGCCAAGATCCTCGAGCTGCTGCGTGAGGTGGAGGGATGACATCGCCGAAAGGTCTTGGGGTTCCGACGAAGCGATTGAAGTATTTTGTCGATCGAAGCGATTCAGGAACGTGGGGTGAAGATCCCGAAGGTGAGGAGGGTACACCAGTTCTTCGCTCAACGGATCAGACCCTTGATGGTCGTTGGAGCATCGTGGACCCAGCGCTCCGCCTTCTCTCCGAAGGTCAGGCCGGCGCAACACGACTTGAAGTTGGCGACATTGTTGTAACGAGGTCGAGTGGAAGCCCCAGGCACATCGGCAAGGCGACCCTGGTGAACCATCAGGTTGCTGCCATGAGCCCCTCGTTCGGGAACTTCATGCAACGTCTTCGCGTCAAGCCCGGGCTTGATCCCAGATACATCTGGTATTTGCTCAACCACGAGATCGCGAAGCGCCAGTTCAGCATTCTCTCGACGACGAGCACCGGTCTCGCGAATCTCACCCCCTCAGCGATCGGCGAGGTGGAGCTGCCAGACGCCCCGCCCGAGCAGCAGCGCACCATCGCCGACTACCTCGACCGTGAGACCGCACGCATCGACACGCTCATCGACGAGCAGCAGCGTCTGATCAACCTGCTCCACGAACGGCGAAGGTCGGTCATTGATCGTGCTGTCAGCGGAAGTGACGAAGGGCACCTCCGTGACACCGGCGACATCTGGTGGCCAGCCCTCCCGCACCGTTGGAGCCACGTGAGTTTGCGGCGAGTTCTTCTGGGTCTTTCCGACGGCCCGCACTTCTCCCCGAAGTACGTTGACGAGGGGATCATGTTCCTCTCAGCGAGGAACATCAGAGTCAATGGTTGGTCGCTTGGCGACGCCAAGTTCGTGTCTGAGACTGACTACTTGGAGTTCTCCAAGCGGATAGTGCCCGAGCCGGGCGACGTGCTGTATACGAAGGGGGGCACTACCGGAATCGCCCGAGCGGTAGATCTCGACTTTCCCTTCCAAGTTTGGGTTCACGTGGCGGTGCTCAAACTTCGCAATGACTTGGTAGACCCGTACTTCCTGGCGTACGCGCTGAACAGCCGGCCGTGCTACGACCAGTCGCAGCTCTACACACGCGGTGCGACAAACAACGATCTCGGCCTTACCCGCATCGTCAATATCGTTGTTCCTCTGCCTCCACTCGATCAGCAGCGGAGCATCGTCAAGTACCTGGACGCCCAGACCGCGAAAATCGACTCCTTGATCTCTGAAACCGAGCGATTCGTCGAGCTTCTCGAAGGAGCGCCGGGCGGCGCTGATCACGTCAGCCGTGACGGGACAGATCGACGTCCGGGGGAGTGCATGATGGCAGACCACAACGAGGTGGTGTTCGAGAAGGAGATCTGCGAGCACCTGTCTGCGCACGGGTGGTTGTACTCGGCGAACGACGACGGCTACGACCGTGAGCGGGCACTATTTCCGGAAGACCTGGTCGCGTGGCTGGAGGCGACTCAGCCGACGGCGTACGGGAAGGCGTTGAAGGCGGCCGGGTCGCCGGCGAAGTTCTTGGACGTGCTGACCACGGCGCTGGACAAACCGCTGGAGCACGGCGGCGGCACGTTGAACATCTTGCGCAACGGGGTGCAGTACATCGGCGGCGGCCGGTTGAAGATGGCGCAGTTTCGGCCCGAGACGACGCTGAACGAGACGACGAACGCGCACTACGCGGTGATGCGGGTGCGGGTGATGCGGCAGGTGCACTTCTCCACCGCCGACCGACGCAGCATCGACTTGGTCTTCTTCGTGAACGGGCTCCCGGTGGCGACGGTGGAACTGAAGACACACTTCACCCAGTCCCTGGATGAGGCGATCCAGCAATACCGCAGGGACCGGAGCCCACTGACCAACGGCCGGCGTGAGCCGTTGCTGGCGTTCGGCCACCGGGCGCTGGTGCACTTCGGGGTCTCCAACGACCTGGCGGCGATGACCACCAGGCTGGAGGGCGAGAAGACCCACTTCCTGCCGTTCAACACGGGCTACGACGCCGGGGCCGGCAACCCGCCCGGCACGGACGGCCGGTCGGCGACGGCGTACCTGTGGGAGCGGGTGTGGGAGAAGGACGCCTGGCTGACGATCATCGGCCGGTTGATGATCGTGGAGACCAAGGAGGAGTGGGACGTCACCACCGGTACTTCGGTGCGTCGCACGAGCATGCTGTTCCCACGGTTCCACCAGTGGGAGGCCGTCACCAACGTCGTGGCGACGGTGACCGAGGAGGGGGTCGGGCAGCGGTACCTGATCGAGCACTCGGCGGGGTCGGGGAAGACCAACACGATCGCCTGGACCGCCCATCGGCTCGCTCGGCTGCACGTCGACGACAAGAAGGTCTTCGACTCCGTGATCGTGGTGGTGGACCGCACGGTGCTCGACGGGCAGCTCCAGGACGCGATACGGCAGATCGATGGCACCGGCAAGGTCGTGGCCACCATCAGCCCCGAGGACGTCCGCAAGGCTGGCGCGAAGTCGAAGTCGAGCCTGCTGGCAACAGCGTTGAAGAACGGCGAGCTGATTATTGCGGTGACGGTGCAGACCTTCCCGCACGCACTGCAGGAGATCCGCGCTGACGCCGGCTTGAAGGGCAAGAAGTTCGCCGTCATCGCTGACGAGGCGCACTCTTCGCAGTCCGGGCAGATCTCCTCGAAGCTGAAACAGGTCCTGACCGCAGAGGAGATCAAGGAGATCGAGGACGGCGGCGAGGTCGACGTCGAGTCCATCCTGGCGTCCGAGATGTCCGAGCGAGCCGAGTCTCCCAACATCTCCTACCTCGCCTTCACCGCCACGCCGAAGAACAAGACCCTCGAGCTGTTCGGGCGCAAGGGTCCTGACGGCAAGCCACGCGAGTTCCACCTGTACTCGATGAAGCAGGCGATCGAGGAGGGCTACATCCTCGACGTCCTCAAGGGCTACCAGGCGTACGAGACCGCCCTGAAGATCGCCGGCAACGCCAACGGCGAGGGCGAGGTCGAAGAAGGTGCGGCCCGCAAGGGCCTAATGCGGTGGGTGCGGCTGCACCCGACCAACATCAGCCAGAAGGTGCAGATCATCGTCGAGCACTTCCACACCAATGTCGCCCACCTGCTGGAGGCCAAGGCCAAGGCGATGGTCGTGACCGACTCACGCCGGGCCGCGGTGAAGTACAAAAAGGCGATCGACGCGTACATCGCCAAGCGGGCCGCCGCAGACCCCTCCTACAGCTACCGCACGCTGGTGGCGTTCTCCGGCGCGGTGCGGATGGACGAGGACGAGGTCTGGGCTTCGGACTGGGGCCCGGCGCCGAGTAAGGACGACGAGTTCACCGAGGCCAACATGAACCCCGGCGCCGGCGCAGACCTAGCTGCAGCGTTCAAGGGCGAAACCTACAAGATCATGCTGGTCGCCAACAAGTTCCAGACCGGGTTTGACCAGCCGCTGCTGTCGGCGATGTACGTCGACAAGAGACTGTCTGGAGTGACCGCGGTACAGACGCTGTCGCGACTCAACCGCACCCACCGCACCGCTACCGGTGAGCAGAAGCGCAAGACGTTCGTCATCGACTTCGTCAACAAGCCCGAGGACATCAAGGCGGCCTTCGAGCCGTACTTCAAGAACGCCACCCTAGAGACCGAGACGGACCCGTACGTCGTAGTCCACCTGGCGACGAAGCTCGCCCAGGCCAGCATCTACACCGAGGATCAGGTGCGGCAGGTCGCAGAGCTGTGGGTCACCCGGAGGGGCAACAACGCCCTGTCCGCGGCGATCAGCCCGGCCCAGCATGACTTCGCGCGCCGCTACGCCCGCGCGCTCGAGGTGGACGACAAGGTCACCCTCAACACGCTGGACCTGTTCCGCAAGGACGTCTCGACCTACGTCCGGCTTTACGACTTCATGAGTCAGATCGTCGACTACGGCGACCCCTACTTGGAGATGCTTTCCATCTTCCTGCGCCTGCTCGAACGGGTCATCGACGAGTCTTCTTGGGCGGCAGAGGTCGACCTCTCCGATGTGGTCCTGGTTGGGGTCAAGCACACCAAGGGCACAGCGGTCGACATCTCCCTAACCGGTGACGGACAACTGAAGGGCATCAGCGCCGCCGGCACCGGAACGAAGAAGGAACCGAAGTACGTTGCCCTTCAGGTCGTCATCGACAAGATGAACGACCTCTTCGGGGCCGAGTCGTTCACTGAATCCCAGGTCCGGGAGTTCGTCCACGGTCTTGTCCAGCGGTTGCTGGCGTATCCGGACTTGGTCAAGCAGACGCGGGTGAACTCCAAGAAGCAGTTCCTGGAGTCCCAAGACTTCCAGGCAGCGGTCACCGAGGCAGTCATCGACAACCAAGGCGCCCACAACACCATGGCGGACTACTTCTTCAGCGACGGCCCCGGGATAAACGGCGTCATCCTCGCCCTGGCGGACGCGTTCTACGAGGCCGCGATCGACGAACCAATGAACCCCTGATCGGCCCCGTCCCATATCGCCGCGACCGCGGGGCACCGAACAGGGGCGCGCTGCATAGCTGGTTTGCAGACTGTGACCTCGAGGCAGTCCGCGGCGCTGCCGCCGAGGGGGCAGCGCTGGACAGCCGCCCTCTCGCATCCCATCGCGGCATGCCGAGTCGGTGCTACTGAGGCGGCGGGCCGTCGGTCGCATCGCTCCCGGCGGAGGCACCGCCTTCTGATTGCTCGAGTTCGTCCGAGCTCTCTGGGCGCCGGCTGCGTTCTTCGAAGAGCCTCCTCAACGCAGAAAGCTCTTGCCCGGTCACGCGCGCCAAAATTGGGAGCGCCGTCTCTGCCAAGTCAGAGACGTAGAATCTCGCGGAACTATTCCCCACTCCTGTCATGGTCTTGAAGTTGCAGCGCAGATCAGACCCATCGTCGCGCGTGCGCGTGAGAGCACTAACCACGACGCCATCCGAGATGAGCAGATCGATTCCATCAAGGGCCTCGTCCTGAGTGATGTCATCACGGCCCTCAGCCATATAGGTAAGCGAAGCATCGTCATTCGCAACCTTTATCTCAGCGATCCTCGCACTGACTCGCTCTGCCCGACGCTTTAGAGTCGACACCGCAATGCCAGGCTTCTCTTGCGCGGCTGGGAGTTGCGAAGATGACCTGGGCGAAAACAGGGTCTGGGTAGAACCCAACTGCAGAGCCAAACATCCGTTCACAATTGACCACAAGGGGTCCTCGGTGCCAGGAAAATCGAACACCCTGCACGCCTTTGCGACCAGTGAATAGACGTTGCCCTTCAAGAGCCGTTGTAGATTCGATGTTGGCCCATAATTGTCGAGCTGGCACAAACGTTCCGTGGTCAGGGACGCGCCCAGGCGCCCCCAAAAAGCCGAGTCATCGAATTCCGGAAGATTCAAGATGAAACGCAGCGATTCCGCATCCAACGAGCTCGTGACGCCGAGGCCGGAGGGGAAGGTTGCACCCGATGCCCCGGAACCTACCCACACAGCATGCAGGAGGCGATTTAGTTGCGAAGCGCGGTGGCCATCCAGCACCGACTCTGCCGCCTCGACCGCGTCCCCGGTCCTTTCAAAGTCCGCCGATTGCGCACCCTGAAACCCTTCGGATAACACCTCGCTGACCGCGTGTGCCCTCTGCGCCCCAATCACGCCCCTACCACCCTGAAGGACCGCGTGCGAAAGCAGCGAGACCACGGGGGTACCCTCGGACTCGTCCTCGAAGGCCTCGAGACCATAAGGGTCAGTGATGAGCGTTTGAGAGCCCTCGCTCGCCTCGGCGAGCGGGCTCTCCACTTCGTCCGTATGAGGCACTGGCGATAACGGAAGGATGATTGGGCGTTCTTTCGAGAGGACGTCGACGTCGCGCAGCAGGTCGGATACGTCAAAAGACGTACGCAGGAATACATTTCGGGTTTCGCGAGAGTCTGGCCACGACAAGACCAAGTCGGGAACGAAAGAGTGGTTGAAATGATCCGTGACTTCCACGCGGACGCGTGAGTCAGTGGAGTGGAGCTGGCCGACGATCAATCCCTTGATGTTTGAAATGTTCTCTCGCGGATCATCCCCTGCGACCTGAGCCAAGGCATCACGAAACTCGCTCACAACTGCCCTCCCTTAATCCGCGCAGCAACTATAAGTGCCCTTTCCTCATCCGAAATGAGGAGTTCTTCTTGCTTTTCTGAGAGGACGACGAGCCAAAGTTGTTCCGCCAAAGCTTCGGCAAGGTCGCGATCGACTTTCTCCCGAGCTTCATCTTCAGAATCTACGTCGAATAGACGCTTCCGGTTTGCGACGCATCCTGTCACGATTGCGTCGGCGTCGCAGAGTCTCGACCACGATTTCACACGGAACGGGTGCCAAGTCAGGAACATGAACTGCTGGGCCCAGCGAGCATGATCCCGCAATACGACGTAGCACTTCGCCAAGAAATCATCGAAATCCGAGCCGAGACTGTCGTTCGAGTAGTTCTTGACCTCGGCCATGAAGACGTGTCCATGGAATGGAGCGCCGTAGAGGATACCGCCGACGTCGAATGAGAAGGGGTTTTGGCCTCCGTGCGGCCAGAAGAACTCCAGACGGCCGGCGCTGATCACATCTTCGTTCGTCCACGAGGAGCTCGTCCGGGTCGTTGCGTCCAACCACCTTTTGGCTCGCCGGGCGCCGTCCGCCCCCTTTTGATGCATCTGCTCCCCTGCCATGGCGCCAGAGTAGCCATAGACGGCCACGACCGCCCCGTGTCGCGGACGCAACTTAGGCGCCGGTGGCCAAGGGATCGATGGAGCGTCACGCACGCGTGCCCCAGGTTGTGAAAACGGGGCAGTGGCTCGGCCAAGACTGTGCGCGCTGAGGACGAGGAGGGCAGAGGTCCCAGTCTGGCTTGCTCTCATCGGCTCACCACGGCCCACGGCGCGGCATCGCAGGCACCCAGGACCGGCAGGTTGAACACACATACGGCGCGCGGCAGCCCTCGCCAACGAAACGTTACGGGGTGTGGTCTCGCGGGTTCTGCGGATTCGCGAGACCCTGCCAGAAGGCGGACGTTCGGTCATACCGCTGCACGAGCGCAGGGAGCACCGGATCCGCGACCTTGCCCTTAACGAGGATGTCATCGAGCGAGGCTGCAACGTCTAACACGGAGCGCGGTTCGAACTGTCCCGCAAGCCGCTTGGCGCGGCCCCTAACGTTGTTCGGCGTCGGGCCGGCGTCGATGACTGAGTGATGCCACAGACGACTGTGATGAGCACAGCGGTTCCGTAGGTAGACGAGCGACCTCACCCGGTAGGCGAAGCCGCCCTTCGCGACTCCGAGGCTCGTGGCGACGGCATCTGCCAAGGTGCCCTGACCGCCACGCTCAATGCACTTCGACAGGGTCCCGAACGACCAGGCTTCGACCGCCGACCACACTGGCAGGCCGCTGAAGTCATGTGGACTCCCACCAGTTGCCTTATAGCGCAGGATGTGACGCTCCCTGCTGCGCTCAAGGTCTCGCCGGCACGACTCCACGGTGGGCTCGGCATTCGGCGCGTCCGTGTAGAAGGCTTCATCGAGGTAACTGCCATACGGGCCGTACACGTTGGCGATGACGTGTGCCACGTGCGTGCGCAGCAATAGCTCGACACGAGCGAGCGGTCGGATCAGAACCTCTCGCAGCACCTCATCGGCCTCGTAGATCACGCGGATGTTGCTGAAGGTGCTACCCGGCTGGAACGCTTCGTTGCCCTGCTCGGGTGCCTGCTGGAAGTACCGCGCGTATCCAGAGAACCGGTAGTAGTTCGTTGCTGCGAGGAACGTCGCGCACGCGGTCGGGTCATCTACGACAAGTCCACGGCGGACGAGCAGAGCCACCTGCTCGGCCCACGTCAGGCTCGGCTTCACTCACCACCCCGGAAAAAAGAGGCCCCTCCCATTTGAGCATCGTGGAGAGGCTTGGGAGGGGGTCGATTGACTCCACTGTAACTGATGTCCGTGCCGAGCGTGCGTCTTCGACCCGGTCGCTCCGCGCAAGGTGGTGAGGAATGTCTTTTCTCCGTCAAGGCGCCGGCTCCGCCGGCGCAAGGGCCCAGCTGCGGGCGGCGCTAGCGCGCCGTCCTCGCCCGGGCCCAGGCAAGACTGGACCGGGGCAGACGAAGCCCGACACCCTGCAGCCAAATCGTCCGGACCCCGGCCAGCGCGTCAAGGGCGCAAAGCGTCGCTTCGCGATCGAGCAAGCTCGACCCTTGACCCACCGACCGGGGTCCTGGTGCTGGCCGCTAACAGGGTGCCAGGCAGATGTGGCGCGTGGCTCGCGTTGATAGCGCTACTGATAGCAACACGACCACACCGAGCCAGCTCGTCGCTGATACCGAGGCGGCCGGCCGTAACTTGCATGGCGACGCATCGGGACTCGGCTGAGGAACCGCCGACACCTGAAAATCGGAAGGTCGGCGGTTCGACCCCGCCCCTGGCCACCACCCGAAACCGCAGGTCACACCATATGTGACCTGCGGTTTGTCGTAGGTGGACTGCCCCTGCGTGTCGAGGATCGTACGGTCGAGCGGCTCCTGGCGGCCGGGCGCCAACGGGCCCGGGCCAGCGATGCTGACCCGGGCCCGGAGCTCAAGCGTTGTCCTGCCTCAGCCGATCTGGCCGGTCACGCCGACCGGATCGGCGCTCAGGCGTCGTTACGCGTACGCGTTGAGCTCGGCAATCGACCACCAGCTGCCGGCGCTGCCCGTGTTGACGACCTTGAGGTAGCGGGCCGTCTGCGCCGGGAAGGTCGCGACCTGCGTCGGCTGGCCGTCCGCGACGATGGAGGCGACCTTCGTCCAGGCCGATCCGTCGGCGGACACGAGGACGTCGGCTCCGCGCGCATAGTCGTCGATGCTGGTTCCGGAGTCGAGCACGACCCTGCTGAAGGTCTGTGGCTGGCCCATGTCGACCTGGACCCACATGCCGTCGTACAGGCTGGTCCCCGAGCTATACCTCGAGTTGATGTCGCCGTCCAGGAGGTGCCCGAGCGCATCGTTCGGCCAGGGGCTCTCGTTGGATGCCGTGGCAGTCCAGCCGGTTCGAGCCAGCGGTGCGTCAAGAGCCGCGTCGTAGTAGACGTTGAGCTCCGCGATGGACCACCAGTTGCCGGCACTGCCCGTGTTGACGACCTTGAGGTAGCGGGCCGTCTGCGTCGGGAAGGTCGCCAGCTGGGTCGGCTGGCCGGCCCCGGAGATCGAGGCGACCTTCGTCCAGGCCGATCCGTCGGCGGACACGTAGACGTCGGCGCTGCGCGCGTAGTCGTCGGTGCTGCTGCCGGGGTCCAGCTCGACCTTGTTGAAGGTCTTCTGCTGACCCATGTCCACCTGGACCCACATCCCGTCGTACTGGCTGGCTCCGGAGCTGTACCGGGAGCTGGTGTCGCCGTCGAGGATGTGCGCCAGCGCATCGTTGGGCCACGGGCTCTCGTCGGATGCCGTTGCGGCCCAACCGGTCTTGTCCAGCGGAGCCTTCGGGTCCGGCTCCGGGTCCGGGTCGGTGTTGTTGTAGACGCCGAGCTCGGCGATGGACCACCAGTTGCCGGCGCTGCCGGTGTTGACGACCTTGAGGTAGCGGGCCGTCTGGGTGGGGAACGACGCCAGCTCGATCTGCTGGCCGGTTGCCGTGACGGAGGAGACCTTCGTCCAGCTGTCGCCGTCGGAGGACACGTAGACGTCGGCGCTGCGCGCGTAGTCGCCGGTGCTGCTTCCGGAGTCGAGCACGAGCCTGTTGAAGGTCTGCGGCTGCCCCATGTCGACCTTGATCCACATGCCGTCCTGCTGTGCCTTGCCGGAGCTGTACCGGGAGTCGGCGTCACCGTCGAGCAGGTGCTCAACCGCATCGGTGGGCCACGGGCTCACGTCAGACGCCGTCGCGGTCCAACCGTCCAGGTCCAGTGGAGTTCCCAGACCGGTGACGGTGAACGGCGCTCCACCCGCCGACTCTCCGCCGGCACCGATCACCGACACGTCGTACTTCCCGGAGGCGAGTCCGGCCGGAACGTACGCGCTGATGCTCGTGTCGGACCAGCTGTCGATCTTCGCGTGGACCGATCCGAAGTACACGGTGCCCAGGCCCTGGGTATTGCCGAAGTGCGAGCCTGTGATCTTGAACTTGTACCCCGGGATGCCCTTGTTCGGGGCCAGGCTGCTGAAGGTCGGCTTCGGGTAGCTCGCCAAGGGCTGCGTCGTGAACATCGCGGAGGTGCCGCTGGGCAGCGAGTAGGCGTAGGCGCCGTCCTTGCTCACCGGGAACGCCAGACTGCTGCGGCTCCCGTTGTAGACGACCGCCACGGCAGCGCCGTCCGGCGCGGTCCACGTCTTCTGCTCGAGGCCCTTCGGCACGGTGGTCGGAGCCTGGATCGACGCCGTGCCGCTCGTGCCCCCGAACACCTTGAACTCACCGATAGACCAGCGGAAGAAGAACGACGCCGCGCTGGCGACGACGCGGACGTACCGCGCCCTCTGCGGCGCCAGTGAGATGGCGACCGTCCGGAGGTCCCCGCTGCCGTCGGCGACCGCGCTGCCCCAGTTGACGCCGTCGTTCGAGACGTACACCTGGTACTTCGCGAGGGAGTCGAAGGCGTTCTTCGCGGTGTTGTCCATGACGATCTTGTTGAAGCTCGTCGGGGCGCCGAAGTCGACCTGGAACCAGTCGCCGCTCTTCACCTTGGTCCCGGAACGCCATCGGGTGTCGGCGTCCCCGTCGATGGCGTTCGCCGCCGCGTCCGCCACCGCGCTCGACGAGGCCTTTGCCGTCCACCCACTCCGGCCCAGCTCGGTGCCCGGTGTCTTGATGGACGCACCGGCCGGAAGCGAGTAGGTGAGCAGATCCGGCCCGGTCTTGATGCCGTTCTGGACGGGCAGCAGGTCCGGGTCGTAGGTGACCGTCACCGGGTCGGTCTTGCCGAAGGTGAAGTCGTGGTTCGGGTCGGTGACGGTGGTCGCCGCCTGCGTGCTGCCGTTCTGGGTGGGCCCGGAGTAGGTGAAGGTGACGGCGTCACCGGCGCCCAGGGTGTAGTCGAACGACTGCGTGCCGTCGGCGACGCTGAACGTCTTGTCGGCGTTGCTGTCGTTGTAGGCCACCACGACCTTCGAGCCGTCGGGGTTCTGGAACGCGACGTTCTCGACGCTGCCTTCACCGAAGGAGTTGGAGTAGATCCGGTGGGCGCCGGGCTTGACGAACCGGCTGACCTGGGCGAGGGCGTAGTAGTCCGCGTTGTAGGTCACCACACCGGTCTTGGGGTCGATCGTGACCAGCCCACGGCAGATGCCGATGCCGTTGGTGTCGGCGTTGAGCGGCCCCTTGTCGGGGTCCAGGGCGATGTTCCACAGCATGACGCCGTTGGCCCAGTTGCGCGTGCCGTCGATGAGCCAGCTGTTCATGGCGTCGTGGAAGGCCACCTGCTTGCTCGCCTGCCAGTCGCCACCGGTGGCCTCGGTGAGGTACGACTCCTTGCTCGGGTAGTCGTTGTGGGCCAGCGTCTGGTAGATCGGGGTGCCGCTGTAGATGTGCCAGCCGGCCCCGACGGCGTAGTCCTTCGTGGTCGGGTCGTTGTAGACCGACTCGGGGTACGACGGCACGTCCCAGTTGTGGTCCCAGGCCAGGATCTTGGTGGACAGCTTGTTGGCCTCGAACGCCTGGCCCATCTGCTGCACCAGCTTGATCTGCTGTGCGGGGGTCAGGGCCATACCCGGCCAGGTCGGAGCGTTCAGCGGCTCGTTCTGCGGTGTCACGTAGTGGACCGGGACACCGGCCTTGCCGTAGGCCTGGATGAACTTGACGAAGTAGTTGGCGAGCGCCTGCGAGTACTCGTCCTTGAGGGTGCCGCCGATCATGTTGTCGGAGGTCTTCATCCAGCCCGGCGGGCTCCACGGTGTGGCAGTGATCTTGATCGACGGGTTGAGCGCGAGAGCCTGCTTCAGCTGCGGGATGATGTACGGCTCGTCGTGCGCGATGGAGAACTTCGACAGCGTGGGGTCAGTCTGCCCGGCCGGCATGTCGTCGTAGGAGTAGTTCCCGCTCGCCGCGAAGTCCGAGGCGCCCATCGGCAGCCGGACCATGCTCAACCCGGCACCGGTCACCGGGTCGAACAGCTTCTTCATCAAGGTGTCACGACCAGCGGCCGGCAGCTTGTCGATCAGCCAGGAGGACGAGTCGGTCAGCGCCGCCCCGAACCCGGTGACCTTCTGGTACTTGATTCGGTTGTCCACCTGGATGGTCAGCGGGTTGGCTGTCTGCTTCGTCTGGAACGAGACGTCGCTCTGCTTCTCGACCCACTTCTCGCTCGAGACGTCCGTGAGCCACACGTGCACGGGCGAGCTGGCACCCGGTGGCGATGCTGCTTGTGCGTGGGGGATCGCGACGGGCATCGCCGCGAGGGCCACACCCAACGCAGGCGCCAGAAGCGACCCGGCTCTCAACTTGGCCATGCTCATTCCTCCGAAGGAACTTGTTGGTCAGGGATCGTGCGGCCGATGGCGGCTGTTGGCAGATCCATGGAGTCGCCCGACCGCAACAAATCGCCGAAGGGCCGAGACAGCCACCATCCCCGCAGATGCGCTGGCGAACCGACGGCAGGTCGTGCATCACCGGACACCACAGCAGTCACTAATTCGGGTTAGTGAGCAACGCTAAGCGCGCCGAAAGCCCGCGTCAAGATCCTGTTACGCGGAAGTTTCTGCGGTGATGCGCGCGTGAACCCGGTAGGTCGGCTTCAGCGGCGCCTGCGGCTGCTCGGTGGCGGCGCGGTGGAGTCGCGCATCACGACCGGGCAGTGCACCAAGGTGCGGCCGGGGGTGAGTGGCCCGCCGTTGGTCAGCTGCTCGGCTGCCAGGCGCCCCATCCCGGGGTACGGCAGCAGCACGGTGCTCAGGGCCGGACGCACCTCTGCCGCGAGCTGGAACTGGTCGTCGTACCCCATCACCGACACGTCCTCTGGCACCCGCACGCCCGCCTCGAACAGGCCCAGGAGCGCGCCCACCGCCATGCGGTCGTTGCCACACATGATCGCGGTGGGTCGCGACTTGCGCCGCAGCAGCGTGCGCACGAGCTCGTAGCCGGAGTCCGCGTGGTAGTTGCCGGACAGCACGGTGTGGTCGGACGGGTTGAGTCCCGCACCGCGCAGGGCCTCCCGGAAGCCGCGCACGCGGGCCTTGGTGGCCCACTGGCCCGGCTTGCCGGTGAGGTAGGCGATGTCGCGGTGCCCCAGGTCGAGCAGAGCCTGGGTGGACTCGCGCCCGCCGCGCACCTCGTCCGGAAGGATGGCGGGCACGGGGTCGTTGGACGCGAAGCAGTTGAGCAGGACGGTCGGGACGCGCAGCGCCGGGTCCGGCAGCACGACCGACCTCGTGCCGACCGCAGCGAAGATCAACGCGTCGGCCTGGCGGTCGAGAAGGTCGCTGATCAGCTGGGCCGCCCGGCGGTTCGAGCCGCCGGTGTTGACGAGGAGCAGCAGGTTGCCCTCGCGGACGCAGGCCTCGTGCGCCCCCTTGATGGCCGAGGCAGCGAACTCACCGAAGTCCACGTCGTGGCTGACGAAGCCGATCGTCGCGCTGCGTCCCTGCCGCAGCCCCTGCGCGGCGCGGTTGGGGCGGTAGCCGAGCTCGGCCACCGCCTGCAGGACGCGCTGTCGGGTCTCGTCGCTGATGGTCTGCCCGGCGGTTCGGTTGAGCACGAAGGAGACCGTCGCCGGCGAGACACCAGCCAGGCGTGCGACGTCTACGCGGCGCGGTCTGCTCGCCGTCGGGCGGCGTCCATCAGCTGGCACCCGGACAGAGTACGAGCCTGCCGGGCCTTCCGAGCCGCTGCCACGCACAGCCACGCAGGCGGATCGCCGACCAGCCTGATGGGCGCGGTCCCGTGCGGATGCCTCGCGGCTGCCTTGCCGCTGAAGGCAGTTTCGTCCGTTCTGTCACAAGTCTTGACGATGACGCAGATTCGACCCTATGTTCGCGCTAACGCGGGTTAGTTGGCCCACTTCCACAGTACTTCGGGTCTTCCCGATCGCGGCTTCTCGGAAGGTGGAGGCACGTGAGAATTGGCCCGGTTCGCGCCACCGGTCAGCCGCGTCGTGATGGCCTACCTGGGTGTCCAGTACGCCGGTACCGGGCCGACACCCGCGTTCGTCGGGACCGCACCGGCCGGGCTGAGCTGGTGGTGCAGCCTCGAGGACCTCGACCGATGGGCCCGCGAACATCCCACCCACCAGGCGATCTTCGGGGCCGCGATGAAGTACCTGTCAACGCTGGGTCCCGCGGCGCGACTGAGGCTGCACCACGAGGTCACCGTGGCTAAGGCGGACGAGCAGTACTTCGAGTACCTCGGCTGCCACCCGCAGACCGGAATGCTGCGCGCGCTGGAAGATCGGGACGCGCAGTCCGTTTAGTGATCGGGCAGCTCGGTAGTGACCAGACGCTCAGACCTCGAGGGTCGCGCTCAGTCGCCGGTCGGCGACCGACCGGCCGGCCTCGACCGCGTACTCGCCCTTGACTACCGTCCAGGCGCCCGAGGCCTCGTCCCAGATCTCGAAGGCGCGCGGCGAGAGGTGGACGGTGACCTCGGCGACCTCGCCCGGCTCGGCCTCGACACCGGCGAAACCGGCGAGCTGCCTGACGGGCCGGTCCGTGCCGGGCTCGGCAGGCGCGACGTAGACCTGGACCACCTCGCGACCCGCTCGCTCGCCTGAGTTGCGGACCCGGACCGTCACCGCGGGGCTCCCTGTCGCGCTGTCGTCCGTCGCGATCGTCTCGTAGGTCCAGTCGGTGTAGCCGAGCCCGTGACCGAACGCGTAGGCCGGGCTGCTCCCTGCCCGTTCCCAGGCGCGGTAGCCGATGAAGACCCCTTCGGAGTAGGGGAGCTCGCCGTCCGTCGGGGTGACCTGGGTGACCGGGGCGTCCTCGAGCGCGGCGGGCCACGTGGTGGGCAGCCGGCCGCCCGGTTCGACCGCGCCGAGCAGCACGTCGGCCAGCGCCGCGCCGCCCTCCTGTCCCGGAAACCAGCTGAGCAGGACGGCCGCGACATCGTCGCGCCACGGCATCTGCACCGGGGAGCCGGCGTTGACCACGACGACCGTGTTCGCGTTCACGGCCGCCACGGCCCGCACAAGGTCGTCCTGCCTCCCCGGGAGGCGGAGGTCCTTCCGGTCGAAGCCCTCGGACTCCACGCTCGCCGTCGTGGCGACGACGACGACCGCCACGTCGGCGTCCTGCGCGGCCTCGACGGCCTCGGCTATGAGCTCGTCGGCGTCGCGCTGCGGCTCCCGATGCAGCAGGGAGAAGCCCACGACCTCGAACGGGGCGTCGTCGGCCTTGGGGACGACGCAGTGCAGCGATACCTCGACGGGCTGCCCTGCCGTCAGCTCGACCCGGCCCCGCTCGACCGGTGAACCGAAGAGGACCCCGATCGGGTCGGACCCGGGGTCCGGCTCCTGCATGCCGCCGAAGAGGGTCTCGCCGGCGACGGTGAGCCGCAGGGCGCCCAGGGCGCTGGAGCCGAACGAGTGCGCGCCGCTCTCACGTGGCGTGAACGTCCCGGCGATCTCCACGCTGTGCAGGGCGTCGTGCGTGACGCCGTCCGGCAGGTCGGTGCCCAGCCACTGGACCAGACCGCCCGGCACGGACCGGGTTCCGATCACCTCGCCCGCGACGTCGCGGCACACCGCGCGCAGGTCGAATCCCGCGTCGGCCCCGGCGAGACCGTCGGCCGGATCGGCGCCGAGCGCATACCTCAGCGTCCCGGGGGGCAGTGCCGCGGTGAGCCCGTCGAGGGGCGACACGATCCGCCTGGGGAAGACGGTCGCCGACCCGCCGCCCAGCACCCGCGCGTCTCGCGCGGCCGCGCCCAGCAGGGCGACCGTGCGCACGCCGCCCGCGTCGATCGGCAGCACCGGGCGTGCTGCGCCCGCGTCCGCGTTGCGCACGAGAACGAAGGAGCGGCCAGCGATCTCGCGGGCCAGGGCCTCGCCGTCGATCTCAGCAGGCAGCTCGGTCACCGCCGGCTCGGCGCCCTCGAGGGCGCCGACACGGGCAGCGAGCCGCAGCACGTTGCGCACGGCATCGTCCACCATCGCCTCATCGACGTGGCCCGCGCGGACCGCGGCCACGAGGGCCTCGCCGTACACGGTCCGCGGCCCCGGCATCGCGACATCGAGGCCGCCCGCGATGGCGCTCGTCGACCGTGCGGCCGTCCAGTCCGAGACGTTGACGCCGTCGAAGCCCCACTCGCCCCGCAGCACTCCGTTGACCAGCCGGTGGTGCTCGGTCATGGTCGTGCCGTTGACCGAGTTGTAGGCGGTCATGACGCCCCAGGGCCGCGCGCCCGCGACGATCGCCTCGAACGGGGCGAGGTACAGCTCACGCAGGGCGCGTTCGGAGACCACGTTGTCGACCGTGAAGCGGTCGGTCTCGGCGTCGTTGGCGACGAAGTGCTTGACCGTCGTCCCGACGCCCCCCGACTGGACGCCTTGGACGTAGCCGGTCCCGATCTCAGCCGTCAGCAAAGGGTCCTCGCTGTACGCCTCGAAGTGCCGCCCGCCCAGCGGAGAGCGGTGCAGGTTGACCGTCGGCGCGAGCAGCACGTGGACGCCCTTGCGGCGCGCCTCCTGGGCGAGCAGGGTGCCGGCTCGGCGGGCCAGCTCCGGGTCCCACGTGGCGGCGAGCGCCGTCGGGGACGGCAGCGCGATCGAGGGGTCGTCGGCGGTCCACCGGACACCGCGGACCCCGATGGGGCCGTCGGACATCACGAGCGACGCCAGCCCGATCTCCGGTAGCGCGGGCAGCGACCACATGTCCTGCCCGGCGAGCAGCCGCGCCTTCGTGTCGAGATCGAGCGTGCCGAGTGCGGCCTGCACGGCCGCCTCACGGGTCCGGTCTACGTGCGTCGGGTCTGCGTGGGTCTGCGCGACCAATTCACTTCTCCTCGTGGTGATCTGTGGGTCGGCGGTGGTCCATGGCTCTCAGTTCGAGCCGGTCGTGGCCATACCGGCAACGACGTGACGTCGGAAAGAAGGAAGACGACAATCACCAGCAGCAGGACGACGCCTACTTGATGCCGGTCATCGCCACGGTCTGGGTGAAGAACCGCTGCAGACAGATGAACACCAGCACGATGGGGCCGACCACCAGGACGGAGCCGGCGAGCAGCAGGGCGTAGTCGGTGGCGTTCTGCCCGGTCGAGAACAGAGCCAGCGCGACCGGCAGCGTGTACTTGTCGTCGCTCTGGGCAGCCACCAAGGGCCACAGGAACCCGTTCCACGATGACAGGAAGGTCAAGATCCCCAACGTCGCCAGCGGCGCGCCGCACAACGGCATCACGACCCTCGCGAAGATCCGGAAGTCGTTGGCTCCGTCGAGCTTGGCCGCCTCGATCAGCTCGTCCGGGATGCCGAGTATGAACTGGCGCATCAAGAAGACACCCATCGGCGAGGTGAGGAACGGCAGGAACAGCGCCGGGTAGGTGTCGACCATCCCGAGCTTGCTGATCGTCACGAACAGGGGCACGAACGTGACCACCCCCGGAACCATCAGCGTGACCATGACCAGAGCGAAGAGCAGCCGCTTGCCGGGGAACTCCACCTTGGCCAGCGCGTAGGCGACCATGGAACAGAACAGCAGGTTCCCGAGCACGGTCGCCACCGCGACAATGAGGCTGTTGAGGAAGAACCTCTGGATGTGGAAGTCGCTGAACCACCGGGCATAGTTGCCCCACCCGGGGTCAGCGGGCAAGAAGCCGGTCGGGTTGCGGAGGATCTCGCCCTGGGTCTTGAACGAGCTCAGCACCATCCAGACAAACGGCAGCATGGTCGCGGCCACGGCAACGAGCAGAACCGCATAGACCAACAGCTGCCGGGCAGTCGTGCCGCGCTCGTGGGGGCCGCCGCGACGTGTCGGCGCGGAGGTGGACCCACGGCCGACGGGCTCGGCCGCGACCGGTGTGGTCTCGGAGATCTTCATGGTGACCCTTAGTCCTTTGGTCGCAATGCGCGGAACTGGACCAGGCTCAGCAGCGCGATGGCGACGAACAGCACGTAGCTCGCCGCGGAGGCCGTGCCGTACTTGCCGAACCCGAACTGGTTGAAGGTGAAGTAGGTGACCGAGAGCGTGGAGTCCAGGGGACCGCCCTTCGTCATCACATACGGCTCCTCGAAGAACTGCAGATAGCCCACGGACAACAGAACCGCCCCCAGAAGGAGGGTTGGTCGCAACAGCGGCAGCGTGATCAGGCGGAGGATCGTCCAGCGACCGGCGCCGTCGATCGCGGCGGCCTCCTTCACCGACTCCGGGATGGTCTGCAGGCCGGCGAGGAAGATGACCATCAAGGTGCCCATGTTGCGCCACACCGCCATCAGGATCATGGCGGGCATCGCCCAGGTGGTGCTGTTGAGCCAGTCCGGTCCGTGGATGCCGATCCATCCCAGCATGGCGTTGATCAGCCCGTCGTCCTGCAGGATGAACCGCCACACCACGGCAACAGCGACGATGCTCGTCACGACCGGTGTGTAGAACCCCACTCGGAACGCGGTGCGGAACCGATGGATCCCGCTGTTCAACGCCAACGCGAGGGCCAGCGCCACGATCATGGTGAGCGGAATGCCGACGACCACGAAGTAGGCGGTGACGACCATCGACTTGCGGAACTGCGGATTGCCGAAGAGGTCGGTGTACTGCTGGAGGCCGACGAAGTCGACGCCCAGCGGGTCCTGAACGTCGCGGCTGGTGAAGTCGGTGAACGACATCAGGAACGAGGACACCAGTGGGACCAGCATGAAGATCGCGAATGTGAGCACGTAGGGCAACGCGAACAACCAGCCCACCAGCGCCTGCTTGCGGCGCCGCCCCTGGGACGCCTTCGTCTGATCCGTCGGGTCCGCCCGGCCAGCACCAGTGACGGTGCCGGCCGGGACCAGAGCGCGTGGCATGGTCAGCCTTGCGTGCCGATGGAGTCGGCGGTGGCCTGCAGGCTCTGCATCGTCGTGGCCGGGTCCGCTCCGGACTTCACGATCTGCTCGAGAGCGGCGTCGCCGGCGTCGCTGACCTGGCTCCAGGCTGGGATCGCCGGCGGCGCCTTGGTGTCGGTGAGCTGTTCACCGAAGACCGAGAGCACCGGGTCCTTTGCAAGCGCCGGGTCCTTCCAGGCGGTCTTCGAGGCGGGCAGGTCGCCGAGCGTCCGCTGCCACTTGACCTGGACCTCCGGCTTCATCAGCCACTGGATGAACTTCCACGCCGCGTCCTGGTTCTGGCTCTTCTTGAACACCACCAGGTCGCCTCCGCCGACGAACGAGGTTGACGACTTGTCCGTGGGGATTCGTGCCACGCCGATCTTGTCCTTGATGGCCGGTCCGCCAGCCGTGACGAGGGTGCCGAGGTAGCTCGGACCGCCGAGAATCATCGGGATCGAGCCGTTCACGAAAGCGGCGTCGGGGGCGCCTGCGCCGGTGTCGGGAGCGGTGGTGGCGATCTTCTCGGTGAAGAAGCTCTGGTAGCGCTTCATCGCGTCGACCCATGCAGGGGTGTCCAAGGTCCACTTCGTCTGGTCTGCGTTCATCAGGTCGGCGCCGGCCGACCACATGAAGGGAAGGACCGACCCGAAGGAGCTGGGGCCGCCTGCCGGAAGGTTGATCCCCCACTTGGCTCCGGCCTTGGTCTGCATCGCCTTTGCCATGGCCTTGAAGTCGGCCCAGGTGGAGGGGAACGTGGTGTAGCCGGCCTTCGCGGCGAGGTCCTTGCGGTAGTAGACCACCCGCGTGTCGACGTACCACGGGACGCCGTAGGTGGTGCCGTCGATCTGGGTGGACTTCACGGCCGACGAGAAGTTGTCGCTGGTGTCGATGGACGTCGGTGTGGGCGCGAAGGCATCGGCGAAGTCGCTCATCCACGTGGTGCCCATGTGGGCGATGTCCGGAGTCGAGCCACCGGCGATCGCGGTCTGGTACTTGTTGTGCGCTGCGTCCCACGGGATCGCCGTGACCTTGATCTTCACATCCGGGTTGAGCTTCTCGAACTCCTCGGCAAAGGCCGGCAGGGCGGCCGCCTCCTCCGCCTGGGCCCAGACGTTGAGCGTTCCCGTCGCGGGACCTGCGGCGACCGTCCCGGCCGGCGCCGGCGCCTGCGACGCCTCGCTGTTCCTGCCGCATGCCGTGAGCAGTATCGCGGCGGACACGAAGATGACCACCGCGCCCTTTGCCTTCATCTGCAACATCGATGTTTCTCCATCCATCGTCGGTGATGCTGTATGCCGTCGCGGGCGTGCCGTGACGATGTGCAGCCAGGGGGCTTCTGCAGAGGCGACGGTCCATTGACCGTGACCCTGCGTGGTCAGGGCCTCGTGGGCCGTGAGCGGCTGGCGCTGCGCCCGCTGGTCAGAGCGGACGATCGCCTTCAGCTGTCGATCCCGCGCCAGATCCGGGTCGTCGGAGGCGCCGTGCGCCGCTGCGGGATGGGCCGGACCTGACCCCGACCTGCCGTCCGGGCGCTCTCGGGCATGGAAGCCATTGCTCGCTCCTTCCGATGAGCCGTGCAAGTCAATGCGCTTAGATCCTGCCTACAAGCGTTATTTAAGCGCATTGATCACGCCGCTGACAAGAGCTCCGGCCGACCGGATTCGAGCACCCCGCCGTCCTCAGGCGACGAACATCCGCGCCCTGTCTAAGCGCATATGCTTCAGGTCAGGAGGTGCCTCTGGTGACCAAGGGTCCGACGGTGTATGACGTCGCGGAGCGAGCTGGTGTTTCGATCGCAACGGTGTCGTTCACCTTCCGGCGACCCGGGAAGGTGAAGGAGTCGACACGCGAGCTGGTCCACGCCGCCGCCCGAGAAGCTCGGCTACATCCCGAGCGGCAGTGCGCGCGGGCTGGCAGGTGGTCGAACCGGCGCCCTGGGCTTGATATCACTGGACTACCGGCCAGTCGCTCCCCTCGAGCTCGCACACGTCCAAGACCCGGGAGCGACCGATCCGAACGCGGACTACCGCTTGTTCCCGCAGTTCGTGGACGAGGTCCAGCGCGGGGTCGAGCAGGAGTGTTGGCGCCGCGGGTACGCCGTCATGATCGCCGGCGCCAGGCCCTCCAACGCGGAGGCGGTGCTCACCGACATCGCAGGCCGGGTTGACGGTCTAGCCCTCTTGTTCTCCGGCATGGCGGAGCACGTGGACCTGCGCCACATCGCCGAGCGGCTGCCGGTAGTGCTCATGTCTCAGCCCGGCGATGACACGCTGAGCCGGGTCTGCGTGGACAACGCGGCAGGAATAGACGCGCTGACCGCGCACCTGGTGCAGGTACACGGCATGCGCGACCTGCGCTTCGTCGGCCCGACCTTCGACTCAGACCGCAAGGAGCGTTTCGAGGCGCTCCGAGCCGCGCTGCGGGCCGCTGAACTTCCCGTGCCCACCGAACCGATGGCCGCGGCCGGCAACTATCGAGAAGCCATCGCGGATCTCGCACAGCGTCAAGCAATCCCCGACGCGTTCGTGTGCGCCAACGACGAGGTTGCGCTGGCGCTCATGGACGCCCTGAGGGAAGCCAAGATCGACGTGCCCGGGCAGGTTGCAGTGACCGGCTTCGACGGGGTCGTCGCCGGGCGACTGATCTCCCCACAGCTCACCACCGTCCGCCAGCCGATGGAGGCCATGGGGGCGACGGTGGTGCGACTCCTCATCGACCGCATCGAACAACCCGAGACCCCAACGGCGTCCGATATCCTGCCCGTCCAGCTCGTTCTCCGGGAAAGCTGCGGTTGCCCTCCCCAACAGCCACGTCCCGTCTGACCCTCAGAGATCCGGATCATGAGCTGATTCGGTCGGCCCCCGCTGACCGCGGGGGCCCCTCAACACGTTGACATGTCGAGACTTTCGGTTGGTGTTCGGACACGTCGATCAGCACACGCCGCGGAGAACAGAACGCGACCATGCCGGTTGGCCTCGGAGTCGAGACCAACCGGCTGCAGGTCGCAACAGGTCAGGCGTGCGTGCCTGACGACACCTCGTCCTGAGTGAGGACGAGACGGTCGCCGTCCCAGCTGACGGCGTACGGGTCCGTGATCTCGCCGACGAACTGACCGTCGGACTCGTTGCGGAAGGCGAGGAACTTCGTCTCGCCGGTCTCGCGGTCGTCGATGAACTTGCCGACATAGAGCGTCGGGTCGTCGATCAGGCGGGCCCCCGCGATGTCGTACGGCCCGAGCGGCGACTTCGCCGAGGCGATCCACACCCCGCCCGGTGTCCCCGTCGCCTTGGTGGCCTCCGAGGCGTCGCCGGCCAGGCAGTTGAAGAGCAGCACCTCGCGGCCGTCGACGACGTGGGTCTGGAAGACCTCGAGCTGCCCGAACCCCTGCCCCGGTTCCGAGAGCGGCTCCCGCAGCTCCCAGGTCTCGAGGTCTGCCGACCACGCGTGTCCGACGACGCCCCGGTCGACCGTGTCCGACGGGTCGCCCGCCGGCCCCTGAGCCGACCGTGCCGTAATGAGCATGTGCCACCCGTCGCCGTCGGGGTCGGCGAACACCCACGGGTCGCGGAACGCCTCGTCGTGCCAGTGCCCGTCGGAGAACTTCTCGTACCACCGCGGGTCGGCCGACAGCACCGGACCCGGCGCCTTGTCCCATGTGAGCAGGTCGGTCGACGTCGCATACCCGATCGACTGGACGTTGGCGCCGGTCCCCGCTACCGCAGTCGACCCGGTGTAGAACATGAACCACCGGCCGTCCGGATGCCGCACCACCGACCCGGTCCACGTCGCGAGGTCGTCGAACGCCGGCGCGTCCGAGCGCACGAGCGCATCGACGACGCGTTCCCAGTGGACCAGGTCGGAGGACACCGCGTGCCCCACGGACGCCCGGTAGTGCCGGGCGTCCGGGTCACGCAGCGAGCGTGAGGCGTAGAGGAAGAAGAGGTGGTAGTCCGACCCGTCGTCGACGAGCCAGAAGTCCCACACCCACGCCTCGGGAAGCTTGAACACGATCAGCCTTTCACGCCACTGCTGGCGATGGAGTTGATGAACGAACGCTGGAAGGCGATGAAGAGGACGAGGACGGGAGCGGTGATCATCGACGCGTACGCCATGATCTGCCCCCATGAGGTGTTGAGCTGCTTGAAGTAGTCGATACCCACCATGACCGGTCGCAGCTCCTCGGACTGCACCGACATGAGCGGCCAGAGGTACTGGTTCCACGTCGGCAGGAAGGTGAGGATCGCGACGGTCGCGACGGCCGGGCCGGCGAGCGGCATGACGATGCTGCGGTAGATCCGGAACCACCCTGCGCCGTCGACCTTGGCCGCCTCGTCCAGCTCCTTGGGGATGGAGTCGAAGTACTGGTAGAAGAGGAAGATCGAGAACGCGTTGGCGACGAACGGGATGATCTGCACCTGGTAGGTGTCGAGCCAGCCTTCGCTGATCCCGTCGGGCCCGAGGAATGGCAGCTTGTTGACCCACCACAGCAGCGGCAGGGCCAGCGTCTCGAACGGCACGATGAGCGTCGCGAGGATCAGACCCAGGACGAGCCCGCTGCCCTTGAACCGGATCCGGGCCAGCGCGAACGCGGCCATCGAGTTGACGACGACCCCGAGGACGACCGTCACGACGGTGATGATGACCGAGTTGATCATGAACTGCGCGAAAGGAACTCGTCCGAACACGCCGTTGTAGTTGTCGAGCGAGATGTCCCCGGTGGGCAGGAACGCCTTGATGCTGCCGAGGTCGCTGAAGATCTGCAGGTCCGGCTTGAAGCTGCTGACGAACATGAAGAGCAGGGGCAGCCCGAACACGAGGCAGAGCACGATGCGGCCGAGGAGCGCGAGCAGCCAGCGTGGGCCGAGTGGCCGCTCGCGCCGCCCACGGTGTGTCTCGGGGGGGTCGGCTCAGCGATGTCGAGCCGACCCCCGGTGCGGGTCGAGGTGGTCGTGGCACTCATCGGACGACGTCCTTGTCTCGGGTGAAGTAGCGCTGGACGAGGGTGACGGCCAGCACGAGCACGAAGAACACGAGTGAGATCGCCGAGGCGTAACCGGTCTGCTGCTGCTGGAACCCGGTGCGCACCGCCATGAGCACGACCGTCGACGTCGAGTCGAGCGGACCGCCCTGGGTCATGATGTTGACCTGGGTGAAGAGCGCGAACGCCGCGATCGTGATCGTGATGAGGATGAACGTCCGCGTCTGCCGCAGGCCGGGCCACGTGACGAAGCGGAACTTCTGCCACGTGCCGGCCCCGTCGAGCTCGGCCGCCTCGTAGAGGTCGGCCGGGATCGTCTGCAGCCCGGAGAGCCAGATGACCATGTGGAAGCCCATCGCCTGCCACGCCGACATGAGGATGATGGCGATGAGCGCCGTCTTCGGGTCGCCGAGCCAGTCCGGCCCGACGATCCCGAACTTGAGCAGCACCTGGTTGATGAGGCCGTTCTTCTGGTACATGAACAGCCACAGCATCGACACGACGACCATCGAGGTCACCACCGGCAGGAAGTAGACGGTCCGGAAGAAGTTGACCCCACGCATCTTCACGTTGACGAGCAGCGCAAGACCGAGCGCGCACGCCGACTGCACCGGCACGATGACGGCGGCGAAGATGATCGTGTTGCGCAGCGACGCCCAGAACGTCTCGTCCTCGAAGAGCCGGACGAAGTTGTCGACCCCGATGAACTCCGCCGGCCGTGGGCTGATCAGCCGCGCGTTGGTGAACGCGAGACCGAAGGTCAGCCCGATCGGCACGAGGAGGAACGTGGTCAGCAGGACCGCCGCCGGCGCCAGCATGAGCAGCGCCGTCGTCGTCGACGAGCGGGAACCTTGGAGTGGCTTGCTCTTTCGCGTGGTGACGGCCGAGGCCTTCTCAGTCGCAGTGATGGTCGTCATCGTCCATCTCCTTTCGTGGAGGGTCGAGGATGGATGCCGCCGAACGGGCGCACGTCTGGGCGTGTCGAGCGCACCCGCCCGGCGGCATCCGGCTCGTCACCAGCTCACTGGAAGTACCCGTTGGACTTCTGGTTGGCGTCGATGTCCTTGACTGCCTGGTCGAGCGCCTGCTTGGGGTCGGCACCGTTGAGGATGTCCTGGGCGGTCTTGGTGAACTCCGTTGCGATGAACGGGTATCCGGGGGTCACGGGGCGCAGCACGGCGAACTTCTTGGCGTAGTCGAGGAACACCTGGTTCTCGCCGCCCTGCTCGTAACCCTTGACCTGGGCGGCCGCGGCGTCGGTCGCCGGGATGTTGTTCGTGTCGCGGGCGACGCTCGCGACATACTTGTCCTGCGCCGCGAACTTCATGTAGTCCATGGCTCCGGCCGGGTCGGAGCAGTTCGTCGAGACGCCCCACTGCCACGAGCCGCCACCGATCTTCGGGCCGTTGCCGAGGTCCGGCGGCGGGAGGAAGAGGGTGTCCTTGCCGAACGCCTTGCGTGCGTCGACGGCGGTCCACGTGCCGTTGTAGAGCATCGCGGACTTGCCGTTGATGAAGTCCTTGGCCGGGTCGGCACCCGACTTGAGCGGCACGAGCCCGTCGGTCACGAGGCTACGGAACCACTTGGCCCACTCGACCGCCTTGGGCCCGTTGAGCGCACCCTCGGCCGACTTGTAGTCGGTGCGGTTGATGAGGTCACCGCCGAAGCTCTGCAGCATCGGCGAGTACGCGTAGGGCCACCACTCACCGGTGAAGCTCGTCGCGATGTCGAGCGGGTTCTGGAAGTCGCCCGAGGCCTTGATCTTCTTGAGGGCCGCCTCGAACTCGTCCTTGGTCCAGGGCTGGTCGACCGTCGGGACGCGGATGCCGTACTTGTCGAGGATCGTCTTGCGCGTGACCATGACGAGCGCGACGTCGTAGTAGCCGTACGAGTACGTCTTGTTGTCGTACTTGCCGATGACGGTCGGGAGGAACTTCGACAGCGTCGAGTCGAGGCCCTCGAGCGGCGCGAGGTAGCCGGCCCAGGCCCAGTTGGGCACGTTCGGGCCGTCGATGTCGAGGATGCACGGCAGCTTCTTGGACGCGGCTGCCGCTACGACCGACTGGTTGTAGGAGTCCTGCGGGAAGGCCTGGATCTTGACCTTGTACTTCTTCTGGCTCGCGTTGTAGTCGTTGACGATCTGCGTGATCGCCGCGAGCTCGCCCTTGTTGCCGGCGTTGTGGGTCCACATCGTCAGCTCACCGCCGCCGGCGCCGCCGGAGGAGGAGCTGCTGCCGCCCTTGGAGCAGGCGGCCATCGTGAGGGGCAGCGTGACCGCGAGAAGTCCGACGGCAACGCGCGTGGTGGTCGAGGTGAGCTTCATTGGTTCCTCCGGGTCGTCAAAAGGTCTCTTCTGCTAAAACCTTTCAGCCCGAGACCGTAGTGGATGACGAGCACCGCGCACAAGACTTTGCTAAAACCTTTCCACCAGCACGCACGGCGCCTGAGAGACCTACCCTGGGGTACGCTCCCAAGCAGGCGCCCGTTGAGGAGCCCACACGGCATGGCACAGGCACACGGACGACACGGAAGGGATGGCGCCGTGAACAGACGAGCGACGCTGGCCGACGTCGCCGAGCGCGCGGGGATGTCGAAGACCGCCGTGAGCCTCGTGCTCAACAACCGCCCCGGCTCACGCCTGTCCGCCGACGCCGTGGCCCGCATCCACAAGGCCGCCCGCGAGCTCAACTACCGCCCCAACCCGGCCGCCCGCTCCCTTCGCCTGGGCAAGACCGGCACCTTCGGCTTCATCTCCGACGACGTGACGGTGACCCGCTTCGCATCGGCCATGATCAGGGGGCTGCTCGACGTCGCCGACGACCATGACCAGGGCCTGCTCATCGCCGAGACGTTCAAGCACCCCAAGCAGCTCGACAAGGCACTGGCGTTCATGATCGACCGCCAGGTCGACGGGCTCGTCTTCGGCGCCGTCGCGGCTCGTCTCATCGACCTGCCGACGCTCCCCCAGGGCCTGCCCGCCGTGACGGTCAACTGCGTCAGCCCGACCGTTCCGGCCTCCATCCTGCCTGACGAGGAGAAGGCAGGGTATGCCGTCGTCCGCGAGCTCCTCGACGCCGGCCATCGCGACGGCATCGCCATCATCGGCAACGCACCCGTCGCCCGCGTCACCCCACGGGTCTCGGTGACGATCGGCCACCGCTTCGACGGGATCCACCGAGCGCTCGACGAGGTCGGGGTCACGCCGGTCGCGATCGCCGACATGGAGGAGTGGGAGCCGTGGAACGCCTATGACGCCACCAAGCGTCTCCTCGAGTCCGGAGCGCCGATCACCGCCGCGCTGTGCCTCAACGACCGCGTCGCGTTCGGCGTCCAGCAGGCGCTGGCCGAGCACGGTCTGCGCGTGCCCGACGACGTGTCCATCGCCTCGTTCGACGACGACGAGATCGCGTCGTACATGCGGCCGGCGTTGACGACCGCCCGGCTGCCCTACGAACAGATGGGTCAGCGGGCCATGGAGCTGCTTCTCGCCGACGACGAACCTGCCGGGGTGCACCTCCTCGAGATGCCCCTCCAGGTGCGCGCCTCCATCCGCCCGCTGACCTGATCGGGCCCGAGTCACCGCTTGCGCGGCTTCTTGACCTGGCCGCTCTTGGCAGGAGATGGCGCTCGACCCTTCTTGGCAGGCGTGCGGGTGTGGCCCTTCTTGCCGGCCTTGCCGGTCGCGCCGGCCTTGCTGGCGCGGTTGGTCGGGCCGTCCTCGCCGGCCCCGTCACCCTCGCGGTGTCGGTCGTCCCCCTCGCCTTCCTGGTCGTCCTCGTCGTCCGCATCGCCCGACTCGTCGTCGGGCAGCACCTTGTCGATCAGCTCGCGGGCCTTGTCCGCGACGGTGCCGGCGACCGACTCCGCCACGTCGGTCACCTTCTCGACCTTCTCCTCGACGGCCTCGACCACGTGCTCCACCTTGTGCTCCACGACGTCGGTCGCCACGGCCTGCACCGCCTTGCCGGCGCCCTCGACGGCCACCTCGACGAGGCTGGGGCCACCCCGGGCCTCGAGGTCGAGCCGGTTCGTGGCCTCGGCGAAGCGCAGGTAGGTGTCGACGCTGCTGACCACGATGCGCGCGTCGAGGGTCAGCAGCTCGATGCCCAGGACGGAGACGCGCACGTACGCGTCGATGACGAGACCCTTGCCCAGGATGATCTCGATGACGTCGGCCAGCCCGCTCGGCGCAGGGCGTGCCATGTACCCCGATCCACGCTCTGGCATCACGGCTCCCTCGTGAGGTGACAGCGTTCAGGTGCCCGCGGTGGCTCCCCGCGGGCAGGCGGGTGCCCGGGCACGGCAGCACCGCCCCCGCCGGATGCGGATGTGCCGTCGGATGTGCCGTTGGAAAGTGCGAGCCGTCACGCCCCCTCCGCGTGGCGGTCCGATGCGTCAGGTGCCGGTCGCTCCGGGCCCGGGCACCGACAGCCGGTCACCCACGGCGTCCGCGCGCACCGACGAGCGGGCCGTCCGGACCGCACCGGTCACCGGCTTCAGGGCCTCGGCGGCCGGCTTCGCGAGGCGGGCCAGCACCTTGGCCCACTCGGGGAACAACCTCGGCACGGCCACCGCGGCCGCGACAGCCGCAGCACCTGCGAGAACGAGACCCTTCTTCACGCCGCCTCCTCACGTAACCCCGAGTGTGAGCTCGTCATGCGCGGGCGACTTTCTTCCTGGCCCTGCGAGACTTCTTGGCCGCGTCCTTCTTGGCACCCTTCAGCGCCTTTGCCGCGTCCTTCTTCCCCCGCCTCAGCAGCTTCCCGGCCTCCTCGGCCGGATGCCGCGCAGCCCGCGGCAGGGCCAGCAGGGCCCCCAGCGAGGCGAGCCGGCGCGCCAGCATGAGGACCGGTATGCCGAGCGGCAGCAGCAGGACGGTCACGCACAGCAGCACGCCGACGAGACCGACGACCCCCGAGAGTATCCAGACAACACCAGCAGCCAGCCAACGGAGCGGTTTCATCATCGTCTCCCTTCGAGCGCCACAGCGCTCCCGGGGCTGACATACCCAGAACGCGAGATCTGCAGCGGAACTCGCGTCATGCGCGCAAAGGACGGACGTGTCGAAGATCACCGGTTTCGGGTACGTCCAGCATGCGACGTCTCGGGGGCTGTGACGTCGTGACCCGGCCCCATCCCCTCTCCCAAGGAGCCCGCGATGAGCGAAACGCACAGCGACATGCAGACCCGCCCGCCAGCCGCGAGCACGACCGCCGGCGGCGCGGGCGGAGGGGCGCTGTCCCCCCTGGTCACCGAGCAGGGCAGGACGACCATCGCCGACACCGTCGTGGCCAAGATCGCCGGAATCGCGGCGCGCGAGGTCTCCGGCGTCCACGCCCTCGGCGGCGGTGCCGCCCGCGCCGTCGGTGCCCTCCGCGAGCGCATCCCCGGTGGCCGCACCAACCACTCGATGGGGGTCTCGGTCGAGGTGGGTGAACGACAGGCCGCCGTCGACCTGCAGCTCGTCGCCGACTACGGCGTCTCCATCGCCGACCTCGCCCAGGGCATCCGCCGCAACGTCATCACCGCTGTCGAGCGCATGACGAGTCTCGAGGTGACCGAGGTGAACATCGAGGTCCAGGACGTCTTCCTCGAGAGCGACGGCTCGACCGACGACGAGGCGCAGGGGCAGCAGAGCGAGCCCCGCGTCCAGTGACCGGAGACCCGGACGTGCCCGGCGAACCCGCGGCCCCCGAGACGGCCGACGCCGTGCGTGCGGCGGTGCTCGCCGTGCCCGGCGTCGCCGGCCTGCACGGGGGCGCGTTCGGCGAGGTGGCCACCCACTACCCAGGTCGCAGCGTCCCGGGCGTCCAGGTTCGTCCGCAGAGCACCACGGTGCACGTCGTCCTGGACTGGGGTGTCCCCGCGCAGACGACGGCGACCCTGGTCCGTGCGGCCGTCACGGGGATCACCCACACGCCCGTCGACGTGGTCGTCGCCGACGTCACCGCTCCGGGCGAGACCTCCGAGACCTCCGAGACCTCCGAGACCTCCGCGACCTCCGCGACGGCGGCGACGGCCCCGGCGCAGGAGCCCTGATGCCTCCCGGCGGGCCCGCCGACCCGACCGCGCGCGCCGAGTGGGTTCGGCAGCGGCGGCGGGCGGCGGCCGCCCACCACCCCGACCGGGGCGGTGAGGTCGACACCTATCTGTCGGCGCTGGCCGCCGTCGACGCGGCCTTCGGTCTCGTGGACGAGCCGACGGGGTCGGCCGGATCGGCCGGACGCCCCCGGCGCGCCGGAGACTCGACGTCCCCGGCACCCGAGGTCGTGGTGCGACGTACCTGGCGAGGGTCACGGATGCGCCTGACCCGCCGGAGGCGTCGCCTCATGAGAACGGTCCGCACCCGGCTGCCGCGCTCCTTCCCGGGGTCCGGCCGCCGCACCACAGACATCTGAACCGCCCGTCGACCCGTCGCCGGACCGGCCGACCGTCAAAGGAGATCGGTATGCCAAGCTCAACGATCGGACTGCTCGCCGGCCTGCTGCTCGGGGTCGCGGCCGCAGCGGGAGGCTTCACCGGCTTCCTCATCGCCCTCGTCCTCGGCGCTGTCGGCTTCCTCGTCGGTGGCCAGCTCAACGGCGAGCTCGACCTGTCGAGGATGATGGGTGGGCGTCGCCGTGAATGAGGAGAGCTCCTCCGCGGCCTCGGGCAGTACGGCGACCGCCACGGCGACGCCGACGCTGCCGGAACCCGCGGAGCGGGGCCGCCTCGACATCGCCGAGCAGGTCGTCGAGCGCATCGCCGCCATCGCCGCCTGCGAGGTGCCCGGAGTCCGCAGAGTCGGTACCGGGCTCGACGGCGTCGTCGGACGGCAGTACCCCAAGGCCAAGGCCGAGGTGGCCGGGGGCCATGCCCGCGTTCGCCTGGATATCGCGGTCACCTGGCCCTCGCCGCTCGGACGTACGGCGGCTGCCGTGCGGGACCGGGTCCGCGAACAGCTGACGTCCCTCGTGGGCCTGAGCGTCGACGCCGTCGACGTGACGGTTGCGACCGTCCCGCCCCCTGCCCGGTCCGACCAGAGGAGGGTCCAGTGAGCGCAGACGTGTCCACCCCGACGCCGAGAAGCCGCAGCGAGCGGCCTCTGCCGGCGGCCAAGCTGCCCCGCAGCACCGGCGGCATCGCGGCCCTCGGGATCCTGCTCGCGCTCCTGGCGACGGCAGTCGGTGTCCTCGCGGTGCGCGACGCCCTCGCCTACGGCGGGGTGCTCCGGTCCGAACCGCTGCTCCATCCCCTCGCGAACACGCTGCAGGGCCTGCGACCGGGGGCGTGGACGGTCGTCCTCGGCGTCGTCCTGGCCCTCGTCGGTCTGGCGCTGCTGGTCAAGGCGCTGCGACCCTCGGCGCCGAAGGTCGTTCCCGTCGTCGCCCGCAGCGGCGTCTTCCTGCGTCCCCGCGACGTCAGCCGCCTCGTCGAGACCGCGGTGGAGGGGGTGGACGGCGTGCTCGGCGTGCGCTCGTCGGCAACGCCACGGCGCGTGTCGCTCGCCATCCGCTCGACCGGTGAAGAGGGCGTGGCCGAGCGCGTCCGTGAGGTGGCCACGGACCGGCTGCAGCCCCTCGCGAAGCAGCCGACGGTGCACATCCGCACAGAGGGGGCCAACCGATGACGCGCGCGACCCTCGCCTTCGACCGGGTCATGACGGCGCTGGTCGGACTGGCGCTCCTTGCCCTCGGAGTCCTCGGGATCCTCTGGTGGGCGGGCCGACTCGGCTCCGCGCCGACCGAGCTCGACCTCGGCAGCATCCGAGGGTGGCCCCGGCAGCAGTGGTGGCCGTGGGCGCTCGGCGCAGCCGGCGTCGTCGTGGCCCTCATCGGCCTGCGCTGGCTGTTCTCCCACCTGCCACGCGGCGGCGTCAGCCACCTGACGCTGCCCGGCTCGGGCGCGCAGGGCAGGCTCCTCGTGGCCGCCGGCCCGGTCGTCGACGCCGCTGCCAGCGCGCTGGCCGACACCCCGGGTGTTCGTTCGGCCCGGGGGCGCATCGACCACGACCGCGGTCAGATCGTCGCCCACTTCGACGCGACCATCGAGCGCGGTGCCGACCTGCGCCGGGTCGCCGCCGCCGCGGACGAGGTCACGGGCCAGCTGCAGTCGGCTCTCGAGCGTCGGGACCTGACCTCCCGCGTCATGCTCCGGACCGCCGGTGGCAACCGCCCGATGCCCCGCGTGTACTGAGGTGTCCTGGGCTACAACAGCCGGCCGAGCGGCCCGAGGTCGAGGTTGAGGTCGTCGGTCGTCAGGCCGTACCGCTCCTTGAGCTCGTCCATTGCCTGCTCGAGGTGCATGAGCCCGAGGCCGAGCCCCTCGACCTGCTCGTCGGTGAGGTCGCCCTCCTCCACCCGGCGCAGCGCCTGCTTCTCCATGAGCTGGCGGATGAGCTCGACGATGGTGAGGACGAGCTTGAGCAGGTCCCGGGCCACCGCCTCGGAGTCGGTCTCCAGACGCTGAGGCAGGAGGGCGTGCGGCAGGGCGAGGTCGGGGATGGGGTTCGAGCCGGCGCCGGGGCCACCGCGCGGGCCGCTCCGACCTTCCGGCGCCGCGTCGTCCCAAGGAGATCCGCTCACGTGCGCCCCGCCTCCCGGTCGCGCTCCATCTCGGCCCGCACCGTCGTCACCAGCAGGTGCAGACGGATCTCCACGAGGTCGACACCGGCGAGCGACACCACGACGTCGCCGGCGACCACGACCCCGGTACCGAGCAGCCGGTCGAGCAGGTCGACGAGTGCGACCGGAGCCAGCTCGCGCGTCGGTCGCTGCGGCCGCGGCTGCCCGCCACCGACCTGGGCCGCACCTTCGGAGTGGAGGGTCGTCACGGGTCGTCGACCATCGCGAACGAGTACGGGGGCCACGGGCCGCGTCCGTCGAGCACCACGTCGGGGTGGCGCTGCGCCAGGTCGGCCAGCGTCGCCTCGAACGTCTCGATGTCGTCGTCGCGGACGAGGTAGGCGGCGTTGAGCACCATGGTGCCCTGGTGACCCGAGAGCCGTGGGTCCTGGCCGGGGAGGCGACGGCTGGCCCGGGCCCGCTGCGCGAGCGCCTCGTCGACGGTGTGCGCCGTCGCGGCCGCCTGCTCGTCCGCGTCAGCGCGACGCATCGTCTCGGCCTTCTTGCGCCGGAGGTACTCCGCGCCGGTCAGACGAGCGGGTTCCCCTGTGCCCTCGGACGACTCGGGCCGGGTCAGCACCTTGACGCTCCACTCGACACAGCCCTCGACCCGGTCCAGGGCCGTCGTGAGCGGCTCGTACCACTGCCGCAGCCGGGCACGCACGGCGTCGTCGTCGAAGCAGATGGTCGCGAACCGCAGGGGGGCCGTGGGCGCCCACTCGGCCGCCGCGTGGATGACGGCGTCGTGCGCCCTGACGGTGGACTCCAGCCAGCCGAGGTCCTCGAGGTTGCGCCGCAGCGCGGCCTCGCCGAAGGCGGCCATCGGGACGGTGCTGACGACGGCGGCGAGGTCCTCGTAGGCGACGAGCTCGACGTCTCGTCCGCCGATCCCCTGCACCTGTGCCAGCGCGTCCTCGGGCAGGGCCCGGCAGACCGCGTAGAGGTACCGTCCGGAGTCGCGGATGAGCTCACCGGTCGCCTCACCGGTCGCCTCATCGGTCGCCTCACCGGTCGCCTCGGCGGTCGGGAGGTCGGGCTCCTGCGACGTCGTCATCGCCATCTCACGTCTCCCTCAGGACGACGTCCCGCGCGAGCGCCGCCGGCCGGCGTCGGCGTCGGCCTCATCGTCCGTGGTCTCAGTGGTGTCCGACGCGTCGGACTCCGTGTCGTCGGAGGCGTCCCCATCCGATGCGTCGCGGCCCTCGAGCTGGGCGATCCGTTCGCGCAGCAGCCGGTTCTCCTCGTCGAGGCCGCGCTCGCGAACGGTGAGCATCGGGTCGTGGCGCCACCAGTCGATCCCCATCTCGTTGGCCTTGTCGACGGAGACGACGAGCAGCCGAAGCTTGATGGTGAGCAGCTCGATGTCGAGGAGGTTCACCCGGATGTCACCGGCGATGATGATGCCCTTGTCGAGCACCCGCTCGAGGATGTCGGCGAGGGTCGCCGGCTGGGTGCCGCCCGTCGGACCCGTCTGGGCGGCGTAGTACTGCCGGGGCGCGGGTCCGTTGGCCGAACGCGCCGCGGCCGGCGCCCGGGATGCGGACGCCGGGTCGGTCGTGCTCTCCGTCATCCGCGGTCCTCCCCGGCATCGCCACGCACGTAGCGCGCGGTGCGCTCGTAGCCGACGAGCTCACCCGACGCGTCGAGGGACACCTCGTACACGGCGAGGACGTCGGTGGTGCTGGGGATGCGCTGCATCTCGAGAACCTCGACCTCCACGTGCCACTCGCCGTCCACCCGACGGATGCCGACGATGCCCTCGAACTCCTTGCCCGTCAGCTCCGCCAGCTCGAGCGCGGCCAACCGAGCGGCCCGCCGCCCGCTGATCCGCGGGTGCGGGTGGTGCCCACCGCCGTCGTGGTGCTCGTCATGGTGCTCGTCACGGTGCGCGCCATGGTGCGCGCCGGCCGGTGCCTTGGCAGCCTTGGCGGAGGGCCGGCGTCCGGTGCTGCCGCTCCTGCGCTGCGACTCGTCGCTGCCCTGGTCCGTGTCAGCCATGGCGTGTCCTCTCCTGGGCCTCCATCAGCCGGTCGATGAGCTCATCCTCTCGCGCCGTGGCGGTGGCGTCGTCGATCTCGCCGGCCTCGCGGAGGCGGTCGATCTCCTCGAGCTCGCTGCGGATGGTCGCGGGGTCATAGTAGATCTCCTCGGCCTGGTGGAGGATCTGCTCGGCCACCGCGGTCAGGCCCCGCAGCGGTGCGAGCGGAAGAGTGAGGATGCCGCTGATCAGGCCCATGGTCGTTCCTCGACGAAGTCGTAGGGGGCGAGGGGCCCGAGCAGCCGCAGGCTGAGGCGCTCGTGCACCGACTCCGCGAGCTCCTCCAGCACGTCGACGAGCTCGCCCATCCGACTCTCCTCCACGAGCAGGGCCACGTCGAGGACCTGGGTGGCCGAGGGAGGGGTCCGGACGAGGTGCTCCACGGCCAGGGGCACGACGACGTCGAGCACCATGTCGGCGTCCTGCGCGCTGCGCTGCTCGAGACCCCTGGCCACGGCTCGCCCAGTCGCACGCGCTCACGGTAGGACGCCTCCTCGGGCACCCCGCGCGTCCGCTCCCGCAGCTCGCGGATCTCGGGGTCGCCGGCGATGAGGTCGGTGAGGGCCGCCTCCTCCACGGGGCTGACGCGGAGGTTGAACTGACGCCGGCCGCGCAGGCTCTCGAGCAGCGCGACGAGGTGCTCCTCGTTGGACGCCATGAGCTCGGCCACGACCGTGTCCGGGTCCGGGAGCACCGACCCGAAGCGGACCGGGGCCACCGGGCCGACCTTCGCCAAGGCGTCGAGGACTGCCTGGTAGGCGAGGAGGTCGGCCCGGCGCCCCAGTCTGCGGTCCCCGTCGACGGGCGACACCGCCGCGGCGAGGTCGCCGGACCGGACGAACTGCACCCGCTGCCCGTCCACCCCGGTCAGGTCCTGACCGCCGTCGTGGCGCTGCAGGTCTGCTGCCGGCAGGACGCCGTAGACGACCAACGCCTGGTCCATGTCGACCTCGATGGACGGGTCGTCACCCACGACTGCACCCATGGGGTCCACGGGCCGTCAGCGGGCCGACGAGGAGGACTTCTTGGCGGGTCGGCGTTCCTCGTCGTGGCTGTTCTCCTCGTCGTTGTCGTCGTCGCCCCGGGTCAGGGCACGCTTGACGCCCTCCACCGCGCCTCGGGTCTTGCCGGTCGCGCCGCTGCGCTGCATGTCGTGGACCATCTCACCGAGGTCCTTCCCGCCCTTCTCGTAGAGGTCGAGGCGGTTGGTCGCCTCGGCGAAGCGCAGGTACGTGTCGACGCTCGCGATGACGATCCGTGCGTCGACGGTCAGCAGTTCGATGCCGACCAACGAGACCCGGATGTACACATCGATGACGATGCCCTTGTCGAGGATGATGTCGATGACGTCGGCGAGCCCACTAGGAGCGGGGCGCGCCAAGTAGCCACCTCCACCGCCGCCTCGGCGCTGTGTCTGCACGGTCATGCTGGACCTCCTGGGTCGAGGGTGTCGGCTGGTTGCTCAGTGCGCGGAGCGGCGCCGCGCGGCTCGCTTCTTGGGTGCTGGAGGCTCCTCCTCGGGCTCCTCGTCCACGGGCTCGTCATCGACCGCCTCGTCGTCCGACTCGTCGGACGTGTCGTCGTAGGCCTCCTCGTCGTAGGCGTCCTCCTCGGTGTCCGCCTCGGCTTCGGTGTCCTCGTCGGTGTCCTCGTCGGTGTCCTCATCGAGGTCGGTGTCCTCCTCGGACTCCTCGAGGTCCTCGTCGGCGTAGTCCTCGTCGGAGCTGCCCTCGTCCGCGTCTGCGGCCGAGTCCTCGTCCTCCATGCTCTCGTCCTCGGTGTCGTCCTCGTTCTCGTCCTCGTAGTCCTCGTCGTACTCCTCGTCGCCGCCACCGGACTCGTCGTCGAGGTCGTCGATGTCCTCGGCGGTGTCCTCGCCCTCCTCGTCGTACTCGTCCTCGGGCTCGTCACCGGCCTCCTCCTCGGACTCGTCACCGACGGCCTGGTCCTCGTCGGAGTCCTCCACGTCGAGGTCCTCGTCCTCGGAGCCCTCGTCCTCGGAGCCCTCGTCCTCGTAGCCTTCGTCGCTCTCGTCCTCGGAGCCCTCGTCCTCGTAGCCCTCGGCCTCGTCGGAGCCCTGCTCGTCGGAACCTTCCTCCTCGGTGCCCTGCTCTGCGCCCTGCTCGTCGGCCTCGCGCTCCCGGGCCTCCTGCTCCATCGCGTCCTCGTGCGACGTGACGACCTCGCCGTTCTCGATGGTGCCCCGCCAGCCCTCGACGGCGTCGGGGTCCAGGATGGTGCGGGTCATGACGTGTCGCTGGAAGTGCTTGAGCTCCAAGCGGGCCCGTCGGCCCTGCGCGCGCCAGAGGTTGCCCGTGCGCTCGAACAGGCCCTGGGGGTAGTACTCGAGCACGACGATGATCCGCGTCAGGTTCGGTGCCAGCTCGTGGAACGTCACGGCTCCGTCGACATGTCCCTTCTTGCCCTTGGAGCGCCACACGATCTGCTCGTCGGGGACCTGCTCGAGGATGGTCGCCTCCCACTCACGGTGCGACCAGAAGATCTGCGCCTTCCACTCGATCTTGTTGTCCTCGGCGGCATCGACGTTCTCGACCTTCTTCATGAAGGTCGGGAAGGCGCCGAACTCGGTCCACTGGTTGTAGGCCACCCGCAGCGGGACGCCGACGTCGACCTGCTCGATGATGTTGGTCGACTTCGTGGCCTTCGAGCCCCCGCCGGAGCCGGAGCCTGAGTCGCCGCCCAGACCGGGCAGTGCCTCGGTGACCTTGTCCTTCACCCCGGACACCGCGCCCTTGAGCATTCCCATGATCGGGCTCTGGCCCTTGAGCGCAGAGGTCCCGCCGCCCACTGCTGCCTTGACCGAGGGGTTGCCGCTGGCCATGCCCTCGAGCCGGTCGGTCAGGCCGCTCACCCGGTGTCCCAGCGAGCCCATGGCCCGCTCGCCGAGGACCTTCAACAGGCCACCGGACGCGTCCTTCAGACGCGCGCCTCCACTGCCGCTCATGGCCGTCACCGACCCTTTCCGGACGGACGCTTTGCCGCCTTCTTCGCCGAGACCTTCTTCATCGGCACCTTCTTGGCGACGCCGCGCGGTGTCGCCCGCTTGCCGGCGGCTCCGGAGCGCGAGGACTCCTCGCCCGCCGAGCTACGCGAGCCTTGGTCAGCGCTCGCCTCGGACTCGTCGGACTCCTCGGACTCCTCGGAGTCGTTCTGCTGGTCCTGCTGGTCCTGCTGGTCCTGCTGGTCCTGCTGGTCCTGCTCGGCCGCCTCACCCTGGTCGTCCGAGTCGGATCCCGTCAGGCCCAGTGAGCCCGTCACTCCACTGACGGCCGAGCCGACGTCGCCGGCGCCCCCGCCCTGCTCCTGCTCCTGCTCGGAGCCGTCCTTGGACTCCAGCGTCTTGGTCAGCTTCTCCACCCGGGACGCCATGGCGACGAGCGCAGCCTCGCGCGCCACCTGCACGAGGCGGCCGGTGAGCTGGTTCTGCAACGCCTTGAGCTGTGGGTTGCTCTCGATCAGCTTCGATCCCTGTGCCAGCAGGTCACCCCGCTGGGCAGCGAGCTTGCGCCCACCCAGCATGCCGGCCAGGGCCATGGCGAGACGGAGCTTCTTGGTGCGTCCGAGCAGGTATCCGCCCGCTACTCCGAGGACGATCTTGGTCGGTGCTGAAGACATAGATTCAAGCCGCGATGCTGCCGATCCGGCGGCACGTCGCGGCCACCTCCTTCGCAGACTGAGGTACCCGACGATGCGATTCATCTAACGGTAAAGACGCCGTGGCTCAACCGTTCCGGGCCGGCTGGACGCCCTCGGCGGAGCCCCCGGCGGGCAGGCGTGGGCGGGCTCCCGGGACGAGTGTCGAGGGCGCCCGGGAGACCGCGTAGGCCGGCGTCTACGCGGGTTCGAGCAGGCTCACCAGCCGGCGCATCATGGACACGCTCGGGTAGGTCTCGTCGCGCATCTTCTCCATGAGGACCGCCGCGTACGCCGGCACCTCGTCCGGGAGCAGCAGCTCCTCGAGGAAGTCCATCATCGTGCTCGACGGGTAGAGGTCCTCGGCGACCTTCTCCAGCAGCAGGTCCACCAACCGGGCGCGGGCGTCGATGTCGTCTCTGTTCGCCATGGGTCTGCCTTTCGGTTCGGGCTCGCACGTGCGAGAAGGGTCGTCGCACCCCCGCCATACCCACGGCGCACGACTCTGACGCGAGCGCCAGTGGGCGGCGCAGCCCGCCGGACCGCGTGGTCCGTGGGCGTCACCGTGTGCCCTGCACCGGCTCCTGCGCGCCCTCCCGGGCAGCCTCCTGGGCCGGCTCCTGCACGACGATGGACAGCCGCCGCAGGAGGAACAGCACCATCGCGGCGAAGTCGTTGTCGGCCGTCTCGCGCTCGACCCGTTCCCAGTCGACCTGCTCGCGCAGCGCCCGCAGGACGGGCAGCAGCTGGGCCACGTCGCAGTAGTGCTCGTCGAGGGCCGCGAGCTTGTGAACGACGAGCTCGGTGGCCTCGAGCACCGGCATCCGGACCGACAGCACCTCCATCGGCGTCGCGCGCTCGACCTCGTCGCGGTGGACGGGGCCACCGACCGGGCCGTGGATGATGTCGACCATCGCTCCGTCGGTGAAGACCTTGAAGAGCCAGTCCTCCGGCGGCTGCACGACCTCGAAGTCGTGCTCGGCGAGGTACTGCGCCACCTGGTCGGCATCCTCCTCGGCGACGAGGAAGTCGACGTCGTGCGCCGGCTCCGGTCCCCCGCGGGCCCACGCGGCATAGCCACCCATGAGCGCGAACGGCATCCCGGAGTCCTTGAGGGCCACGGCGACCCTCTTGAGCGCCTCCCGGAGGTCCTGGGCGTCATCGGCTGCCATGTCGATGGCTTACCCACGTCGGGCACCGTCACCTCTCCCCGTGCGCTGCGGCGTCCGGTCGGGTAGGGCGCCCACATGAGAGTGGCGACCTTCAACATCCTCAACGGGCGGGTGCCGACCGACCAGCACGTCGACCTCGACGGGTTCCGGAGGGCGATCCGGCAGCTGGACGCGGACGTCCTCGGGCTGCAGGAGGTCGACCGCAACCAGCACCGGTCCGACAACGCCGACCTCACCGCGATCGCCGCCGAGGCGATGGACGCCCCCGAGCACCGGTTCGTCGCGGCCCTGTCGGGCAGCCCGGGCGCGACGTGGGTCGCCGCCACCGGTGAGGAGCAGCCCGACGCCGCTGCCTACGGCGTGGCGCTGCTCTCGCGGTTCCCGGTGCACGGCTGGCGGGTCGCCCGGCTGGCCCCGGTGCCCGTGCGGGTGCCGATGATGTTCCGGGGCCGGATGCGGCCCGAGCTGGTGCGCGACGAGCCGCGGGTGGCCGTCCTCGCCGACATCGAGTCTCCCGAGGGACCGCTCACCGTCGCGACGGCGCACCTGTCGTTCATCGACTGGTGGAACGGCCGGCAGCTGCGACGGCTCATGGCCGACGTCGCCGGCGAGGACGGCCCGTTCGTCCTGACGGGCGACCTCAACATGGGGCCGACGCGCGCACGGCGGCTGACCCGAATGCGCTCGGCCGTCGACGCACCCACGTTCCCGGCCGACTCGCCCGGGCAGCAGATCGACCACATCCTCCTGCGCGGCAGGGTGCGGGCGCTGTCGGGCGAGGCGGTGCCGCTGCCGGTGTCCGACCACCAGGCGCTCGCCGTCGAGCTGACGCTGACGTCGTAGCCCTCCCGGGCCCGGTCGGGGCGGCCGGTGGGGCTCAGGCCTCGACGAGACGCCCGGCGAGGCCGATGACGTGCGGCTCCCCCTCGACGCTCACCCTGACCCGCGAACCGACGGCCGGTGTCCGGCCGCCGAAGGCGCGAGCCGACAGGACCGTCGGCGTGCCGGACCCGTCGTCGAGCCGCAGCTCGACGAGCGCGTCGTGGCCGTAGTACGCGCACCGCGTCACCTCGGCCACGGGACCGGCGGTCGCGGCGCCGTCCGCGTCGAGACGCAGCTGCTCGGGCCGGATGAGGACCTCGCAGGCGCCCGTGCCGCGCGCCGAGGCGACGGGGAGCGTGCCGAGCGCGCACGTCACGGCGCCGTCGTGCAGCTGGCCGGCGAGGAAGCAGGCCTCGCCGAGCGACACGGCCGACCGGCGGTCGGAGGGGGCGCGGTACACCTCGGCCGGGGCCCCGACCTGGCTGAACCGGCCGTCGTGCATGATCGCCACCTGGTCGGCGAACGAGAGCGCCTCGGCCTGGTCGTGGGTGACGAGGACGACCGTGGCCTGCTCGTGGGCGAGCGCGACGGCGACGGCATCGCGCGTCGCCACGCGCAGCTCGGGGTCGAGGGCCGAGAAGGGCTCGTCGAGCAGGACGATGCGGGGGCGTCGGGCGAGGGCGCGGGCCAGGGCGACGCGCTGCTGCTGGCCGCCGGAGAGCTGGTCGGGACGACGCGTGGCGAAGTCGCCGGGCAGACCGACGAGCTCGAGCAGCTCGGCGACGCGCGCCCGGGCCCGCCGCTCGCGGCGGGGCAGCCCGTAGGAGATGTTGGCGGCGACGTCGAGGTGCGGGAAGAGGTTGCCCTCCTGGGCGACGTAGCCGAAGCCGCGACGCTCCGGGGCCACCCAGACGCCCGGACCGGCGACGACCTCGTCGCCGACGCGCACCTGGCCGGCGTCGGGACGCAGGAACCCGGCGACGACGCGCAGCAACGTCGTCTTGCCGCACCCGGAGGGGCCCAGCACGGCCGTCGTCGTGCCAGACGGCACCGTGAGGTCGATGCCGTGGAGCACGGGCGTGCCCTGGTGCGAGGCGGTGATGCCCGAGAGCTGGAGCGTCTTCACGTCTGGGGTTCCTCGTTCTTGCCGTGGAGCAACAGGTAGGTCAGGGGCGCGGACAGGAGCACGAGCGCCGTGGCGTACGGCGCGGCGGCGGCGTAGTCGAGGGACGCGCTCGCATCCCAGAATGCCGTGGCGAGGGTCTGCGTACCCGTCGGTGCGAGAAGAAGCGTCGCGGTCAGCTCGGTGCTGACGGCGATGAACACGAGGGCGAAGCCGGCCATGGTGCCGCGGAGCATGAGCGGCAGCTGGACCCGCAGGAACGCCCGGACCGGCCCGTCGCCGAGGGCCCGGGCGGCGTCGCCGAGCTCGGGGGGCACGGCCGCGATGGCGGCGCGCGTCGCGACCATGGCCCGGGGGATGAACAGGACGACGTAGGCGAGCACGAGCACGGTCGTCGTCTGGTAGAGCGGGCGGGCCAGACCGATGGTGAGGGTGATGAGGGCCAGCGCGACGACGACGCCGGGCAGCGACGCCGCGAGGTAGGTGACCCGCTCGACCGCGACGGCGAACCACGTGCGGTGCCGGGCGATGAGCCACGCGGCGGGGACGGTCGCCAGCGAGGTCACGGCCGCCGCACCGAGGGCGAGCGCGAGCGTCGTCCACAGGGTCGGACCGAGGTTGGCCGGCTCCATCGCCTCGTCGGCGCGCAGCAGCCACCGCCCGAGGCTCCAGGCCGGCACGCCGACGGCGAGCGCCGTGAGCCCGCCGACGACGACGAGCGCGGCCGGCGTCCAGCGGCCGAGCGCCGCGGGCGCGGCCCGCCGCGCCGTGCCCGAGCCGACACGGGCGTACCGGGTGCGTCCGCGCGCCAGCAGCTCGACGGTGAGGACCGTGACGGCGAGGCCGATGAGCACGACGGCGAGGACGCTCCCGGACCGGCTGTCGAAGGCCACCTCGAACTGGTCGAGGATCGCCGTCGTGAAGGTCGGGAAGCGCAGCATCTCGAGGGCGCCGTACTCGGCGAGCAGGTGCAGCGCGACGAGGAGGACGCCGCCGAGGAGGGCCGGCCGCATCTGGGCGAGGCCGACGCGCAGGAAGGTGCGCCACGGGCCGAGGCCGAGGGCGCGGGCGGCCTCCTCGAGCCCGCGGTCACCGGTGCGCAGGAGCGCGGCCACCGGGAGGAAGACGAAGGGGAAGTAGGACAGCGACGTGACGAGGACGGCACCGGCCAGGCCCTCGAGCCCGGGCACGAGGGCGGACCACGCGAAGCTGTTGACGAACGCCGGGACGGCGAGCGGCGCGACGAAGGCGACCCGCCAGAACGAGGCCCACGGCAGCGAGGTGCGCTCGACGAGCCAGGCCGTACCGACACCGAGCACCGTCGACACGGCACCGGTCAGGCCGACGAGCGCGACGGTGTTGCCGAGCAGCTCGCCCACTCGGGGCCGCCACACGAGGGCGAGCGCCTCGCCGGCACCGGACTCGAGGGCCTTGACCACGACGACGACCAGCGGCAGCGCGCAGAGCAGGGCGACGACGAGCGCCGCGCCCCGCAGCGCCGGCGAGGCCTGCCCCCCGGACCGCGCCCGTGCGGACGCGCCGACGCCCCGCCGCCCCCGCGCGGGGGGTGTCGGGGCGGTCGGCTCGGCCGCGGGGCCGTTGGCGGCCGGCAGCGGGCTCGTCGGCGTGGTCGTCACCTAGAGGATCCCCGCCTTCGTCATCAGCTCGATGACCTTCGGGCCGTTGAGCGTGAACGGGTCGATCTTCGGGGCCTGCAGCGAGTCGAGCGGCGGCAGCGCCGGGTCCGAGGCCACGCCGGTGCCGACGGCGTACTCCTTGGCGTCGGTCGTGCCGAGGACCTGCTGGCCCTGCTTGCTCGTCACGAACGCGAGGAACTTCTGCGCGTCGGCCGCGTGCTTGCTGCTCTTGAGGACGCCGCCGCCGGAAAGGCTGACGAAGGCACCGGGGTCCTCGTTCTTGAAGTAGTGCAGCTTGGTGTTGCCACTGCTCTCCTTGTCGAGGGCCTGGTCGCGGTACCAGTAGTAGTGGTAGATGACGCCCATCGCCGACTGGCCGGAGTTGACGGCCTTCATCGTCGCGATGTTGTTCTGGTAGATCTTCGCGCCCGACTTGAGGGCCGCGAGCCACTGGGAGGTCTTGGCCTCGCCCTGGGTGGCGAGGACGGCCGAGACGATGGCCTGGAAGTCCGCACCGCCCGCGGCCGCACCCCACCTGCCCGCGAACTCCGGCTTGGCGAGGTCCATGAGGGACGTCGGCAGCTGCGACTCGGAGATCTTGCTCGGGTTGTAGACGAGGACGGTCGAGCGCGCCGCGATGCCGACCCAGTCCTTCGACGAGGGGACGTACTGCGGGCCCACCTGGCCGAGGGTCGCGGCGTCGACGGGAGCGAGCAGACCCGCCTGCTCGACCGTCGTCATGGCCGGCGAGTTCTCCGTCAGGAAGACGTCGGCGGGCGAGCTCGCGCCCTCCTGGACGATCTGAGCGCCCATCGACGAGTCGTTGCCGTAGCGCACCTGCACCTGGATGCCGGTCTTGTCCTGGAACTGCTTGCCCCACTCCTCGGTGAGGTTCTTGTGCTGGGCGCTGTAGATCGTCAGCTTCGACGCGTCAAGGTCGCCGCTCGCCTCGAGGCTGCCGCCGCAGGCGGCCAGGCCGAGAGCTGCCGCGAGGGTCGCGGCGAGGACGAGGGCGGTGCGGCGGCGCGTCACGGCGGGGCTCCTGGTGGCGGGTCTGGGGCACGGGTCTGGCACGGGTCTGGCACGGGTCTGGCACGGGTCTGGCACGGGTCTGGCACGGGTCTGGCACGGGTCTGGCGGTGGTGCTCGCTACGAGTCCGAATTACGCAACGACCTCGTGACCTAAAGCAGGCTAACGGACGCCGGGGCGTCGGCCGAAACCGGGGGCCGCACTTGCATTAGGTATGCCTAACCTTATTGACTACGGCCCGTGACCGCGACCGCCCTCCCGCTCGAACGGGCCGCTGCCCTGCCCGGGCTTGCGTGGGTCCACGGCCTCGCCGCGCACGGCACCCGGACCGCGTTGCACACCGACGCCGGCCCGGTCAGCTACGCCGAGCTCGCCCGACGCGTCGACGCCGTGGCCGAGCGCCTCGCCGGAGCGCGCCGGCTCGTCCTCGTCGAGGGTCGCACCACCGTCGAGACCGTCGTGGCGCTCCTCGCCGCCCAGCGCGCCGGGCACGTCGTCCTCCTGGCGGCGGCCGGCGAGGCCGCGCAGCGGGTCGGGGCCGCCTACCGGCCCGACATCGTCCTCGACCCGAGCGGCCGGGTCGACGTCCGGCGGGAGGCCTCGGCCCACGACCTGCATCCCGAGCTCGCGCTCCTGCTCAGCACGAGCGGCTCGACCGGATCGGCCAAGCTCGTGCGCCTGTCGGCCGCCAACCTCGCGGCCAACGCCGCCCAGATCGACGCCGCGCTCGGGATCCGGCCCGACGACTGCGCGGCCCTGACGCTGCCGCTGACGTACTGCTACGGGCTGTCCGTGCTGACCACGCACCTCGCGCGGGGCGCGTCGGTCCTGCTGACCGACCGGTCCGTCGTCGACGAGTGCTTCTGGACGCAGTTCCGGGCGGCGGGCGCCACGACGTTCCCCGGCGTGCCGCACACCTTCGAGCTGCTCGAGCGCAGCGGCTTCGCCGAGCGAGACCTGCCGACGCTGCGCTACGTCACCCAGGCCGGCGGACGCATGGACGCCGAGCGCGTCCGCCGCTTCGCGCGCCTCGGGCAGGAGCGCGGCTTCGACCTCGTCGTCATGTACGGGCAGTGCGAGGCGACGGCCCGGATGGCCTACCTGCCACCCCACCTCGCCGCGGCGCACCCCGACACGGTGGGGGTGCCGGTGCCGGGCGCCTCGATCGAGGTCGAGGACGGCGAGATCGTCTTCCGCGGGCCGAACGTCATGCTGGGCTACGCGCGCGAGCCCGGGGACCTCTCGCTCGGGCGCACCGTCGACGTGCTGCGCACCGGCGACCTCGGCGAGCTCACCTCGGAGGGGCTCGTCCGGGTCACCGGCCGGCGCGCCCGGTTCGTCAAGGTGCTCGGGCACCGCGTCGACCTCGACGCGCTCGAGTGCCGGCTGCGCCAGGAGGGCCACGACGTGCGCTGCGCCGGTCGCGACGGCCTCGTCGCCGTGGCCGCGAGCGGTGCCATGGCCGCGCCCGCACGCGAGTCGCTGCGCCACCAGGTGATCCGCACGTCCGGCGTGCCCCGGGACGCCCTGCGGGTCGTGCCCGTGGCCGAGCACCCGGTGCTGGCCTCCGGCAAGCCGGACTACCCCGCCGTGCTCGCACTGGCGTGTGCCGACTGCCCGGCGCGCCCGGATGCCGCGGCCGACGCCGGTCCCGAGCGTGCCGTCGCGGGCCTCTACGCACGGCTCCTGCAGCGGGACGTCGCCGCCGACGCGACCTTCGTGTCCCTCGGCGGGGACTCGCTGTCCTACGTCGAGGTGTCCATCCGGCTCGAGGAGCTCCTCGGACGGCTGCCGGCGGCCTGGCACGTGACCCCGGTCGCCGAGCTCGAGCGGATGCACACCGCTGCCCCCGCCTCCTCCCCCACGCCGGGGGCGCGGCGCGCGCAAGCCGGCGCATCGGCCGCACGCAGGCCGAACTCGTCGTCACGCAGAGGGTCTCGCACACTCGCCGACCGGATCGCCTGGCGCACCGTCGAGACCGGGGTCTGGCTCCGCGCCCTCGCCATCGTCCTCATCGTCGGCACGCACGCCGACCTGTTCTCGTTGCAGGGCACCGCCAACGCACTGCTCGTCGTCGCCGGCTACCAGCTGGCCCGGTTCCAGCTGGCCGACCCCGACCGCCGCCGGCGCGCCCGGCGCGTGCTCGGGGCGGCGGCCCGCATCGCCGTGCCGGCGCTCGTCGTCATCGTCAGCGCGCACGTGCTCGGCGGGTACTACGAGACGCGCAACCTCTTCCTCGCCAACTGGGTCTTCGGGCAGGAGAGGCTCGGGCCGCCGTGGCGGTTCTGGTTCGTCGAGGCGATCGTCGTGGCGCTCGTCGCCGTCGCCGCCCTCACCGCCTCACGGCGCGTGGCCGCGCTCGACGGGCGTCACCCGTTCCGGCTGCCGCTGGCCCTGAGCGTGGCGGCGTTCGTCCTGTTCCGCCTGCCGATCCTGCCGCTGCCGGTCCCGCGCATGCAGGGATCGGCGCTCGTCGTGCTCCACCTGTTCCTCCTCGGCTGGGCCCTCGCCCGAGCGGCGACGCCCGCCCAGCGCCGGGTCGCCACGGTCGTGGCCGTCGCGATGATCGGCACGTTCTCGTTCAACCCCGCCCGGGACGGCCTCACCGCCGCGTTCGTCCTGCTCCTGCTCTGGCGCCCCGTGAGCCGCATCCCGGCCGTGCTCGTGCCGCTCGTGCAGGTGCTGGCCGCCGCGTCCCTGCACATCTACGTCATCCACTGGCAGGCCCTCGAGGTGCTCTGGGGCCACCCGGTGCCCGCCTTCCTCGGGTCGATGGCGCTCGGCCTCGCCTACTGGTGGCTGTGGACGCGCCCGCTCACGGCGCTGTGGGCCCGCGCCTCCGCCGGCGTCCGCACCCGCGTCCTCGGCACCCGCACCGGCACCGGCCCCGGCCCCGGCCACGGCAAGAGCATCCGCAGCGGCAGCGATCGCCCCCGGGCCGGTGACGGCGCGGGCGCCACCGCGCAGCCGTCCGTCAGGAGACCGGTAGCAGCAGGGTGACGCTCGTGCCGCGACCGAGCTCGGACTCGACCTCGAGCCGGCCGCCGTGGCGCTCGACGACCCGGTGCGCGATCGACAGGCCGAGCCCGGTGCCCGGCACCTTGAGCCCCTCGGGGTTGGTGCCGCGGAAGAACTCGGTGAAGAGGCGCTCCTGGTCATGGGCCGAGATGCCGATGCCGTCGTCGGCGCAGGTCAGGACCAGCCCCTGGTCGCGGTGCTCGAGCGAGACGGTGACGACGCCGCCGGCTCGGGTGAACTTCACCGCGTTGCTCACGAGGTTCTGCACGACGCGCTCGAGGTCGCCGGCGCTGCCCCGGACCACCGGGACCGCCGGCGGCTCGGCGAAGGTCAGCGCGACCTCCTGACCGTCGGCCCGCGGCCGGAACATGTCGACGACGTCGCGGGTCAGCTCGCCGAGGTCGACGTCGGTGAAGGGCATCGCCCGGTCGGGGTCGCTGACCCGCGACAGGGTCAGGAGGTCGTCGACGAGCACCTGGAGGCGCTCGGTGTTGCGTTCGATGACGCCGAGCGACCACGCGAGGTTCTCGGGCTCGCCACGGAGCAGCTCGACGTGCCCGACGATCGAGGCGAGCGGGTTCTTCAGCTCGTGCGACACCGTCGAGAACAGCTGGGTGCGACTGCGGTCGGCCTCGCGCAGCTCGTCCGCGACCCGGCGCTCGGCCGCGTAGAGCCGCGCGTTGCGCACGGCCCGGCCGAGGTCACGCGCCATCTCGAGGGCAGCCTGGGTCTCGGCGGCGGTCCACGACGCGTCGCGCACGCCGCGGACCGCGGCGAGGTAGCCGTAGCAGGACGACCCGGAGCCGATCGGCGCGAGCAGCAACGACCCGGCCGACGCCGCCGTCAGGAACTCGGACGCGAGCGCGACGTCGGCCTCGGACCACTCGCGGGCCGGCTCGCCGCGCCCCGGACGGGCCACCGCCACCTCGCCCTCGTCCCAGAGCCGGGCACTGAGCCGGCGCGCGAGGTCGACGAGGGAGGGCGCGACGACGGCCTCGCCGCTGCGCGCCGACACGCTCTCCCGCTCGTCGTCGCCCTGGACGCCGAAGATCCGCAGCCACAGGGTCTCGGAGGCGAGGCCGGCGGCGATCCGCGGCGCAGCGACGTCGACGACGCGGGCCGGCTCGAGGTCGTCCTGGGCGATGCGGGCCACGGACTTGACGGCCTCCCCGAGCCGGACCCGCTCGGTCAGCGCGTGACGCTGACGTGCCGCCTGGATCGCGATGCCGGTCTGGTTGGCGAACAGCTCGAGCACCGCCCGCTGGGTCCGGTCCGGGCGCCGGCCGCTCAGCGGCAGGTCGACCGACAGGATGCCGAGCAGGTCGCCGACCGCGTCGAGCAGCGGCGCCACGAGCGTGTCCTCGGGGTCCCACGCGTCGGGGTCGTCGGCGTCAGGGCGCCAGTCGGTCGACACCCAGCCGTCCTGGGCGCCGGCGGGCAGCCGGTCGGCCGGGACGAACCGCAGGCTCCCCCACTCCTCGGCCACGGCGAACTCGGCCTCGATCGCGTGGCGGGGCGTGCACCGGCCCATGAGCTGCGCCTTGGCGCTGTCGTCACCGGCGACCGCCACGACGACGAGGTCACCCGACGCGTCGTCGACGACGCTGATCGCCGCGACGGTGAACCCGACGACGTCGGCCGCCCCCTCGACGACCATGTCGAAGAGGCTGCCGAGGTCGTCCTGGGCGCTGACCCGGTTCATCAGCTCGGTGAGCCGACGCAGGGCCCTGACCTCCCACGTCTCGTCCTGCACCAGGTCGACCCGGGCCGGCCCGTGGCAGGTCATGCCGTCGCCCCGGTCGCCCCCGCCGGCAGGGCCGGCAGCGTCACGGTGAACGTCGCGCCGGCACCCGGCGTCGACACGACCTCGATGGTCCCGCCGTGGCCCTCGACGATGGCCCGGACGATGGACAGGCCCAGGCCCGTGCCCTGGATCGCCTGGTCGGTGGCCGTCTTGGACCGGTAGAACCGGCGGAACACCTTCTCGAGGTCCGCGGACGGGATGCCGATGCCCGAGTCGCGCACGACGAGACGGGCGGACGGCCCGATGCCATCGGTACCGGCGGTCGCCACGGCCGGACCGTCGGGGGAGGTGGTCGGGTGGCCGTCGCCCGCCCGTAGCGACACCTCGACCGAGCCACCGTCCGGCGTGAACTTCACCGCGTTGGACAGCAGGTTCATCGTGACCCGCTCGAGCGCGACGGGGTCGCCCCGGACCCACAGCGGCTTCGCGGCGATGTCGATCGACAGGTCGAGGTCCCGCCGCTCGCTCAGCGGCCGCAGCCCGTCCCAGGCCTGCGCGACGACGTCGGCGAGGTCGCAGCGACGCAGGTCGAGGTCGAGCCGGTCGGACTCGATGCGGGAGTTGACGAGGAGGTCCTCGATGAGCTCGAGCAGGCGCCGGCCGTTGCGGTCGATGCGGGCCACGAGGTCGCGCTGGCGGGTCGTCAGCTCGCCGGCGGCGCCGTCCTCGAGCATCTCCGCGTAGCCGAGGACGCTGGCGAGCGGCGTGCGCAGCTCGTGGCTGACCGACGACACGAAGTCGTTCTTCGTCTGGTCGAGGGCGGTGAGCTCCTCGACGACCCGCCGCTCGCGGTCGAGCGCGGCACGCGCCTCCGTGACGTCGACACCGGTCTTGACGAGGTGACTGGGCCGTCCGAGATCGTCGGTGAGCCACCGGTTCGACCAGACGACGTGCCGACGGCCGCCCTCGGGCCGCAGCCACTCCTGCTCGTCGGTCGACGGGAAGTCGTGGTCGCGCAGGTGCGCGAACCGTCGTCGCAGCCGCTCACGGCCCGCGGCGACCGGGAAGAGCTCGGCGGCCTCGAGCCCGACGAGGTCCTCCTCGCGACCGCCGATCCACTGGGCGGCGGTGCGGTTGACCCGGTCGATCCGGCCGTCGGTGTCGACGACGACGATGGCGCTCGCGGCGGTGTCGAGGACGACCGCGGTGAACTGGGCCTCCCTGCGCAGCTCGCCGAGGGCCCTCCGGCGCTGGGTGGCCCCCACGGCGAGCGACAGCGTCGTGATGGCGGCGGTCGCGAGGAAGGCCTGGGTCAGGGCTCCGACGGCCGTCGGGCTGACGTCGCCGCGCTCCCCGGCCGCGGCGAAGGGGCCACCCCCTTCGCTCGTGGCGACGACGGCGACGGCCCCCACGACGAGCAGCTGCCCGGCCACCACGCGGAGCCCCTGGCGGGTGGCCGCCCACGCCAGGGCCGGCAGGGGCAGGAAGGCGAGGGGAAGGGGCTGCCCGGGCCGGAAGACGAGGACGGTCATGCCGACGACGAGCACCATCTGCGCGACGTCCTCGAGACCGAACGGGCGGGCCCGCGCCGTCACCGCGGCGATGCCGAGCGGCCCGATGACGAGCACCGCTGCGGTGTGCGAGGCGGTGACGGCGTAGGCGGTCGGGAAGAAGGTGCCGTGCAGGCCGACGACGGCGATGACGCCGGTGAGCACTCCGAACGTCAGCGCGCCGGCCACCGTGCTGACGAGGAGGCCGAACAGGTCCTCCATCGACGCGAGCCGTGGCCGGCGGCCCCCGCGGGTCATGAGCCGGTGGACGACGAACGCCTCCAGGGCGTTCGCCACGCCGAACGCCGCGGACACGAGCGCCGACCGCCCGCCGTAGTAGTTGGCCAGGCCGCTCGCGACGACGACGCCGGCGACGAACACCGCGGCCCGCCGGCGGTCCGGGCCGCTGACGAGGAGGAACGCCACGGCGATGCCCGCCGCCGGCCACCACACGGCGACGGTGGAGTCGGGCGGCGCGAACCGCACCGCCGTCACACCGAGGACCACGACGCCGAGCAGCGCGACGAGAGCCGTCGCGGTCCAGCCCCGGCGGCTCGACAGGATCGAGGTCAGCACCGCGTCCCGCCGCCCGGGTGCTCGACGGTGTGCCGGCGGAGGGACGGTGGTACGCGGGGCTCGGGGATCGTCGCGCGGGCCACGCCCCATCCTTGCGCACGGCGGCGCGATACCGGGGCAAAACGGACGGAGCGCAGGCGTGTCGCCGGGCACCGGCGCCGCTCAGGCAGGCTGACGCGTCAGGCGGAGGAAGCCGCCCTCCGGGTCCTGGCGAGCCAGCATCCGGCGCAGGACCGGCCCAGCCGCGTCGAGCGCGACGTCCTTGCCGACGAACGTCGGGTCGGTGCAGGCCCACTCGTGGCCCTTCCAGCGGACGGTGCAGCCCCCGGCCGCGCGGGTGTTGCGCACCCAGTCGGTGCGGCGCCCCCACGGCAGCGCGATGACGAAGGCGTCCGGCGTCGTGATGACGGCCACCGGGACCGCGTACTCGGTGCCGCTGCGTCGGCCGCGGTGCCGCAGCACCGCCCACAGGGGAAAGAACCGGTGACCCGCCGCGCGGACGGCGAACCGGTTGAACGTCTTAACGTTGGCGGGAGGATCGGGCACCCGTCCAGCATGCCCCCCGGGACGGGCCGGTGGGGTGCCGGCGCGGCCGGGTGCGGAGGCTCAGCCGAGGTGCCCGCGCACCGAGGCGTGTCCACGCAGCAGGTTGCGCGCGATGGTCCGCCGCTGGATCTCGTCGGTGCCCTCGTAGATCCGCAGCAGTCGCAGCTCGCGGTACCACCGCTCGACCGGGAAGCTCGCGGGTGTAGCCCATGCCACCGTGGATCTGGAGCACCCGGTCGACGATCTCGTTGGCGCGCAGGCCGCCGTACAGCTTGGCCATCGACTGCGCCTGCCGTGAGTCGAGGCCACGGTCCACCTGCCAGGCGGCGACGAGCACGAGCCACCGCAGGGCCTCGATCTCCACCGCTGAGTCGGCGATCATCCACTGGATCGCCTGCCGGTCGGCGATCGGCTCGCCGAAGGTGACGCGGGTGCGGGCGTGCTCCATGGCCATCTCGACGAGCCGCTCGCAGGCGCCGAGGGCGCGCGCCGGCAGCATGTACCGGCCCTTGCCGATCCACCGCATCGCCAGCTCGAACCCCCGGCCCTCCTCGCCGAGGATCGCCGAGTGCGGGACCCGGACGCCGTCGAAGACGAGCGCGGCCGGGCCCCACTCGCCCATCGTGTCGATCGGTCGGCTCTCCCAGCCGCGGTCGCGGTCGACGAGGAAGCACGTGACGCCGCCGTCGGCGCCCTTCTCCTTGTCGGTGACGGCGAAGACCATGACGAAGTCGGCCTCGTGGCCGCCGGTGATGAACGTCTTCTCGCCGGTGATGACCCACTCGTCACCGTCGCGGCGCGCGCTCGTGCGGATCGCCCGGGCGTCGGAGCCGGCGCCCGGCTCGGTGATGGCGAACGCCGAGCGGCGGGTGCCCTCTATCGTCGGGCGCAGGTAGCGGTCCTGCTGCTCCGGTGTGGCGCTGAAGAGGATGTTGTCGGCCTCGCCGGCGAACCGGAAGGGCACGAACGAGCGCCCGAGCTCGACCTCGACGAGGGCGGCGGCCAGGGCTCCCAGGCCCATGCCGCCGTACTCCTCGGGTGTCTGGATGCCGAAGAAGCCGGCGCCGCGGGCCTTGTCCTGCAAGGGCTTCAGGACGTCGCCGGGCAGGCCGCGCTCGCCGCGTCGCTCCCGCTCGAGCACCTCCGGCTCGAGGGGCTGGATCTCCTTGCGCACGAAGGTGCGCACCCAGTCCCGGATCTCGCGCACCTCGTCGGTGAGGTCGAAGTCCATGACGCGTCCTTCCTGCCCGGCGGTTGCGGGGCGTGGTCAAGGGATGGTCTGCAGGCGGGTGCTCACGGGGTGCGGGCGTGCCGCCGCAGCTCGGCCCTGGCGAGGGCGTTCTTGTGCACCTCGTCGGGCCCGTCGGCGAAGCGGAGGGTGCGGATGCCGGCGAAGGCGGCCGCGAGCTCGGTGTCCTGGCTCAGTCCGGCGGCCCCGTGGGCCTGGATCGCCTTGTCGAGGATCCACTCGACGGTCCTCGGCGTCGCGATCTTGATGGCCTGGATCTCGGTGTGGGCGCCCTTGTTGCCGACGGTGTCCATGAGCCACGCCGTCTTGAGGACGAGCAGACGCAGCTGCTCGATGCGCACCCGCGACTCCGCGACCCAGTCGCGGACGACGCCCTGCTCCGCGAGCGGGCGGCCGAAGGCGACCCGCTCCGACACGCGCCGGCACATGGCCTCGACGGCGACCTCGGCCAGGCCGATCGAGCGCATGCAGTGGTGGATGCGGCCCGGACCCAGGCGGGCCTGGGCGATGGCGAAGCCGTCCCCCTCTCCGGCGACGAGGTTCGTCGCAGGCACGCGCACGTCGGTGAAGCGCAGCTCGGCGTGGCCGCCGTGGTCGTGGTCGTCGTAGCCGAAGACCTCCATGCCGCGGACGACCTCGAGGCCGGGGGTGTCGCGGGGCACGAGCACCATCGACTGCTGCCGGTGCCGGTCGGCATCGGGGTCCGTCTTGCCCATGACGACGAAGAGGCGGCAGTCGGGGTTCATGGCGCCCGTGATCCACCACTTGCGCCCGTTGACGACGTAGTCGGCGCCGTCGCGCCGGATCGACAGCTCGATGTTCGTCGCGTCGCTGCTCGCGACGTCGGGTTCGGTCATGGCGAAGGCCGAACGGATCTCCCCCCGCAGCAAGGGGTCCAGCCACTCGGCCTTCTGGGCATCGGTGCCGAACTGTGCCAGCACCTCCATGTTCCCGGTGTCGGGCGCCGCGCAGTTGACTGCTGCGGGCGCCAGCCGGATGCACCGTCCGGTGGCCTCCGCCAGCGGCGCGTACTGGAGGTTGGTCAGCCCGGCGCCGTGCCGGCCGGGGAGGAAGAGGTTCCACAGGCCGCGCTCACGCGCCTCCGCCTGCAGCTCCCGCAGGGCGGGGACCCGGCTCCAGGCCCAGCGGTCCTCACCCGCGGCCAGCTGGGCGTCGAAGGTCGGCACGGTCGGCGCGACGCGCGCGTCGACGAAGCTCCGCAGCTCGGCGAGCAGCTCGAGGGTGCGGGCGTCATGGGCGAAGTCCATCGGTGGTCCTTGTGGCTCAGGCCTCGTCGAGGGCGCGCAGACCCGCCGCGACGAGCGGTGCGGTGGCCTCGCCGATGTGCGCGAAGCCCTCGCCCACGGTCTGGCCCTTCGTGTAGCGGTAGTGGATGCCCTCGAGGATCACGGCGAGCTTGAAGTAGGCCAGCCCGAGGTGGAACGACAGGCTCGACAGGTCGCGGCCGCTGGCCTGACCGTAGCGGGCGAGCAGGTCTGTGCCGGTCGGGAAGCCGGGCGCACGCGAGACGTCGCTGACCGCGCCGGCGCCGACGGTCTCGGGCAGGCTCTGGTACGCCTCGAGCAGTGCGACGTCGGTGAGCGGGTCGCCGAGGGTCGCCATCTCCCAGTCGAGCACCGCGGTGACGGTGTCGTCGTCGTCGACGAGGAGGTTGTCGAGCCGGTAGTCGCCGTGGACGACCGACGCCGCGCCGGACGCGGGTACGGAGGCGGCGAGCCGGGCGTGGAGGTCGTCGATGCCCGGCAGGTCGCGGCTGCGGGAGGCGTCGAGCTGCTGCCTCCAGCGCCGCACCTGCCGCTCGAGGAACCCCTCGGGCCGGCCGAAGTCGCCGAGTCCGACAGCCTCCGGGTCGACGGCGTGCAGGTCGACGAGGATGTCGACCATCCGCTCGGCGACCAGCCTCGTGCGGTCCGGCCCGAGCGCCGCCAGGTCGGAGGCCCGCCGGTACGGCGTGCCGGCCACGTGCTCCATGACGTAGAACGGCGCACCGATGACCTCGTCGGTGGCGCACACCGCGTAGGTCTCGGGCACGGGCACCGGGGTGTCGCGCAGCGCCCGGACGACCCGGTGCTCGCGCACCATGTCGTGCGCGGTGGCGAGGACGTGGCCGAGCGGCGGCCGGCGCACGACGACGGTGCGGACGCCGTCACCCACGACGTACGTCAGGTTGGACTTGCCGCCCGCGACCACCTGGCCCGTCAACGGCCCGGCGAGCAGCCCGGGCGCCTCGAGCGCCAGGAACGCGGCCAGCGCGTCGAGGGGCAGCCCGGGCGGGTCGGCGGGGACGGGGTCGGTCACGCGTCAGTCCTTCGGGCCGCCGGCCACGTAGATCACCTGACCGGACACGAACCCGGCCTCCTCGCTGACGAGGAACGAGGCCGTGGCGGCGATGTCCTCGGGCTGGCCGACGCGCCCGACCGGGATCTCCTTGGCCGCCCCCTCGAGGAACTGCTCGAAGGTGATGCCCATCCGCTGGGCGGTCTGGCGCGTCATGTCGGTGGCGATGAACCCCGGCGCGATGGCGTTGGCCGTGACGCCGAACCTGCCGAGCTCGATGGCGAGGGTCTTGGTGAAGCCCTGCAGGCCGGCCTTGGCGGCGGAGTAGTTGGCCTGTCCGCGGTTGCCGAGGGCCGAGGTGGAGCTGAGGTTGACGACGCGACCCCACCCGGCCTCCACCATGTGCTTCTGGCACGCCCGGGTCATGAGGAACGAGCCACGCAGGTGCACGCCCATGACGGCGTCCCAGTCGGCGGTCGTCATCTTGAAGAGCATGTTGTCGCGGATGATGCCGGCGTTGTTGACGAGCACCGTCGGCGAGCCGAGCTCGCCGGCCACCCGGTCGACGGCGGCCGCGACACCCGCCTCGTCGGACACGTCGACGCCGACGGCGAGGCCGCGCCCACCCGACGCCTCGATCTCGGACACCACTGCCGCGCAGGCGGACTCGTCGAGGTCGAGGACGGCGACGGCGATGCCGTCCGCGGCGAGCCGTCGGGCTACCGCCGCGCCGATGCCGCGTGCGGCACCGGTGACGACGGCGGTGCGGGTGGTGCTGGGCTGGTCGGTCATGCCTTCTCCTGCGTCGACGTGGTGCTGGTGGGGTGGGGCTGCTCGAGCTTCTGCTGGAGCCGGTTCATGGCCGCCAGCCACGCGTCGGGGTGCGTGGCGCGCTGGACCTGGTAGTCGGCGACCTCGGGGTGCGGCAGCACGAGGAAGCGGCCGTCGCGCATGGCGTCCCACAGCGCCTCGGCGACGGCCTCCGGCGTGACCACGGCGTCGCGGGTCAGCAGGTCGCGAAGCGGTCCCGACTCCTCGAGCATCCGGGTGTCGACGCCCTGCGGGCAGATCGCGTGGACGGTCACGCCTCGGTGGCGGTAGGTGGCGTCGAGCCACTCGGCGAAGGCCACGGCCGCGTGCTTGGTGACCGAGTAGGGCGCGTCGCCGAGCATCGTCAGCAGCCCGGCGGCCGACGCCGTGACGACGAACCGGCCGGGCACCTCGGCCCGGAGCCACCGCGGCACGAGGAGGCGCGCGGCGCGGACGTGGGCGAGGACGTTGACGTCGAGGGCCCGCGCCCAGACGTCGTCGGGCGCGTCGAGGCCCAGACCGGTCCCGATGCCGGCGTTGGCGACGAAGAGGTCGACGCGTCCGAGGTGCGCGAAGGCCGCGTCGAGGAGCGCGCGGTTGCCGGCGTCGGTGGACACGTCGGCGATGACGGGGCAGGCGGCCACCTCGCGGGCCACCTGCTCGAGCGCGTCGGCGTCGCGGTCGCACACGACGACGTGCCAGCCCTCCTCGACCAGCCGGGCGGCCACGGCACGACCGATCCCCCGGGCTGCCCCGGTGACGACGGCGGTGTCGGTCATGACGGCTCCTCGCGACGGACTAAGCGCTTGCTTACCTTGGCGTCGCGAGGCCGTCCGCGTCAAGTGAGGACCGCCCGCGCCGGGACGGTGTCGCAGGCCGTGTCGCAGGACGTGTCGCAGCACGGGTCGGCACGGCGGACCGCTGGCCGGTGTCGGTCCGACCGGGCAGGATCGGGGCATGCTCCTGTCCGACGTCGTCGACACCTCGCGCGCCGTCGCGGCCACGTCGTCGCGCACCGCCAAGGTCGAGGCCCTCGCCGCGTGCCTGGCCCGCGCCGCGGACGAGGGCCCGGACACCGTGGAGGTCGTCGCCGCCCACCTGTCCGGCGTGCTGCCGCAGCGACGCCTCGGGGTCAGCTGGCGCGGCCTGCAGGCGCTGCCCGAGCCCGCCGACGAGGCGACGCTGACCGTCCTCGAGGTCGACGCCGCAGCCACCACCCTGGCCGGCATCGGCGGGTCGGGCTCGGCCGCCGCCCGGTCCGTGGCGGTCCAGGGCCTCTTCGCCCGCGCCACGGCCGACGAGCAGCGCTGGCTGCGCGGCCTCATCACCGGCGAGACCCGGCAGGGCGCCGGTGACGGCGTCATGCTGCAGGCCATAGCCAAGGCCGCCGGGGTCCCCGACGCGGCCGTGCGACGGGCCGTCATGCTCGCGGGCTTCACCGGTCCGGTCGCCCGTGCCGCGCTCGACGGTGGAGTCGACGCGCTCGAGGCGATCACGCTCGAGGTCGGGCGCCCGCTGCGGCCGATGCTTGCCGGCTCCGCGCCCGACGTCGCGGCCGCGCTCGCGACCCTCGGCGGTGAGGTCCTCGTCGAGACGAAGCTCGACGGCATCCGGCTCCAGGCGCACGTCGACCGGCGCACGAGTCCCGGCGTCGTGCGCCTCTTCACCCGGACGCTCGAGGAGGTCACGGACCGGATGCCCGAGATCACCGACGCGCTGGCCACGCTCGACGTCGAGACCGCGGTCCTCGACGGCGAGGTCATCGCGCTCGGTGAGGGCGGCCGGCCGCGGCCCTTCCAGGTCACCGGCGCCCGAACCGCGAGCACGGCCGACGTCGAGCGACTGCGCGCCGAGGTGCCGCTGACCCCGTTCTTCTTCGACCTGCTGCACCTCGACGGTCGCGACCTGCTCGACGAGGCGGCGCGCGAGCGCTGGACGGCACTGGCCACGACCGTCCCGGCGGCGTGGCTCGTGCCGCGCCTGGCCACCGACGACGCCGGCGCCGCGTCGGCCTTCTTCACCGACCTCGTGGCGGCCGGCCACGAGGGCGTCGTCGTCAAGGACCCCGACCTGCCCTACGCCGCCGGTCGGCGCGGGCCGGGCTGGGTCAAGGTGAAGCCGCGGCACACCCTCGACCTCGTCGTCCTCGCCGTGGAGTGGGGCAGCGGCCGGCGCCGCGGCTGGCTCTCGAACATCCACCTCGGGGCCCGCGACGCCGACACCGGGGAGCTCGTCATGCTCGGCAAGACCTTCAAGGGCATGACCGACGAGATGCTCGCCTGGCAGACCCGGCGCTTCCGCGAGCTCGCTGTCGAGGACCCCGACACCAGCGAGTGGGTCGTGCACCTGCGGCCCGAGCAGGTCGTCGAGATCGCCTTCGACGGCGTCCAGCGCTCGAGTCGCTACGCGGGCGGCATGGCGCTGCGGTTCGCGCGCGTCCTGCGCTACCGCGACGACAAGCCGGTCGACGAGGTCGACACCGTGCAGACCGTGCGGTCCCTCGCCGGCTGGTGACCGCGCGAGGGCACCCGCTGCTTTGCCCCGTTTCGCCAGTTTTTGCCACGGTTCTCGGGGTACTGTCCTGAGGCGCAGGAGGTCGGTGTGACCCCTGCGGTCACGACACGACCCACGGCGCCGCCGGCACGGCCGCACGCCGTCGTGGTGCGGAGGGTCCGGTTGCATGCGTTTCCGATGGGTGGTCCGGTCCGGACCGACGACGACCTCGTTCCTGCTGGCCCTGGCCCTCGCCGCCGCGCTCCTCGGCGGCCCCGTGCCCGTGGCGGCCGCCTCGGCTGCCATCGCCGCGTCGGCTGCGTCGGCTGCCCCGGTCGCGTCGGCTGCGCCAGGTGCACCGGCCCGGTCGGACGCGTCGGTGCGCACGACACCGGCACCGCGTGACGTCACCTACCGCGGCGTCACGCTGCGGGTCCCGGCCGGCTGGCAGGTCGTCGACCTCGACGCGGACCCCACCCGGTGCCTGCGGCTCGACGTCAACGCCGTCTACCTCGGGCAGCCCGCCGCGCAGCAGGACTGCCCCGCGCACCTCGTCGGCCGCTCGGACACCCTGTGGCTGCACCCGACGACCGCGCGTGACACCCGCTCGACGACGACCCGGTCCACCACGGTGGGGGCGCTGACCGCGCATACCTCGCGCAACGCCGTCGGCCGCACCAAGCAGGTCCGGTTCACGACGCCAGGCGTCACGGTCGACGCGGCGTGGAACGGTGACGAGGCCGCCGTCGACGACGTGCTCGCCACCGCGAGGCCGGCCACGAGCCGCCCGACGACGGGTCCCACCGGCACGACGCCGACGGCTGCCACCCAGCGGGTGAGCCGCGCGCGGACGCGTCCGGCCCTCGCGGCCCTCGCGGGCACCACGACCTCGGGAACGGCGGCCTCGAACGGCTTCACCGGCATGGGTTTCGACACGTGTGCCGCTCCCTCGCTCGCCACGATGCAGCAGTGGTACGCGTCCTCCCCGTACCGGGCGCTCGGGATCTACATCGGCGGGTCGATGCGCGCCTGCGGCGACGGCAACCTGTCGTCCTCGTGGGTCGGCCAGGTCACCGGCGCGGGCTGGGGCCTCGTCCCGATCTACGTCGGGGTGCAGGCACCGTGCGTCAACCAGTCGAACCTGGCCACGATCGACCCGGCGAAGGCCGCCGCACAGGGCGCCGCGAGTGCCGACGACGCGGTCGCGCGGGCGCAGACGTTCGGTCTGGGGTCGGGCACGCCGATCTACTACGACATGGAGGCCTACGACACGACCGTGAGCGGCTGCACGCAGACGGTGCGCACGTTCCTCACGGCGTGGACCACCGAGCTGCACCGCCTCGGCTACCGCTCGGGCGCGTACGGCAGCACCTCCTCGCTCATGGTCGACCTGTCGAACGCCGTCGGCACGAGCGGGTTCACGCCGCCGGACGACGTGTGGTTCGCGCACTGGAACGGCCTGCAGACGTTGTCGGACGCGGCGTCCTACCCGGCCTTCAAGGACTCGTACTGGGCCTTCGGGCAACGCATCCACCAGTACCGCACCGTCACCGAGACGTGGGGCGGCGTCAGCCTGTCGATCGACGCGAGCTGGGTCGGCGGCCACGTCGCGGGCACGCCGGTCCCGGTCGACTACGGGCCGGGGACGTACGGCCCCGGCGGCACGTCGTTCGTCTTCACCGGCTCGATGGCCTACTGGTACCCGGCAGCGCCGCAGGGCCTGCGTGCCCGCGCGTACGTCACCTACGCCAACGGGGCCAAGGAGTCGAACGGCGCGACGTGGTCCCCGCAGCTGGCCCCGGGGCTGTACGCCGTGACCGCGGCCATCCCCCCGACGAAGGCGCCCGCCCGCGCCACCTACACGCTGTCCGACGCCGACGGCTCACGGGTGCTGACCGTCGACCAGGCGACGGCAGGTCCCTCGGCACCCCTCGGCCGCGCCCGGGTCGCTGCCGGGCGGCCGGCGAGCGTGCACGTGGGCGACAACGACCTCAGTCCCACCCCGAGCCCGACGTCGGCGACCGTCGGCGTCGACGCCGTGACCTTCTCACTCGTCGCGACGGCGCCCTCGGCACCGACCGGCGTCACAGCGTCTCCGGGCGACACGCGCGCCACGGTGCGCTGGTCGGCGGCGACCGACAACGGCAGCCCCGTCTCGGCCTACACGGTGACGGCCTCCCCCGGTGGCGCGCGGGTCACGACGAGCGGGTCCGCGCGCTCGGCCGTCGTGCCCGGTCTGGCCAACGGCACCGCCTACACGTTCACCGTCGCCGCGACGAACGCCGCCGGCACGGGCCCTGCCTCGACGCGCACGCCGGCCGTGACGCCGCTGCCGCACGGCCACCTCGTCCCCGTCGCCCCGGTACGGCTGCTCGACACCAGGGTCGGCACGACGAGCAACCCGGTGCACACCGCCCTGGGACCCGACGCCGCGCTGACGGTGCGGGTCGCCGGCGTCACGGGGTCGCCGGTGCCCGCCGGAGCCCGGTCGGCAGCGGTCAACCTCACGGTGAGCTCGCCCCAGGCTACCGGCTTCCTCAGCGTCGACGCGACGGCGGGCGCGGGGACGTCCACGACGAACTACGCCCGCGGACAGACCGTCACCAACCTCGTCCTGAGCCGGCTGACCTCCAGCGGCACGATGACGATCGTCAACCACTCGGTGGGCACGGTGCACGTCACGGCCGACGTCGAGGGGTACGTCACGGCATCCGGCACGCTGCACCAGTGGGTGTCCCCCGCCCCCACGCGGATCCTCGACACGCGCGTCGGGACGACGAGCAACCCGACCCGCACCGCCCTCGCGCCCAACGGGTCGCTGACCGTGCGTGTCGCCGGCGTCAGCGGATCGCCGGTCCCGGTCGGGGCCGTCGGGGCCGCCATCAACCTCACGGTGACTTCGCCCCGGGCCGCCGGCTACCTGAGCGTCGACGCCGGTGCAGCCACGGGCACCTCGGCCACCACCTTCGTCACCAGCCAGACCGTCGCCGACCTCGTCGTCAGTCGCCTGTCCTCCGGCGGCACCCTGACGATCGTCAACCACTCGGCGGGCTCCATCCACGTCATCGCCGACGTCGAGGGGTACCTGGCCGCGTCCGGGACGTCGAACCAGTGGGTGTCGGTGACGCCGACGCGCCTCGTCGACACGCGAGTCGGGACCGCGACCAACTCGGTGCGCACCGCCCTCGCGGCGGAGGCCGCCCTCACGGTCCGCGTCGCGGTCCCGGGTTCGCCGGTGCCCGCCGGGGCCACGGCCGCGGTCCTCAACGTCACGGTGGTGTCGCCGCAGAAGCCGGGCTTCCTCACCGCGGACTCGACCTCGGGTGGCGGTACGTCGACGGCGAACTTCACCCCCGGCCGGACCGTCGCCAACCTCGTCCTGTCGAGGGTCGCGGCCGACGGCACGGTGAGGGTCGTCAACCATTCGGCGGGCACGGTGCAGCTCGTCGTCGACGTTCAGGCCTATCTGCACTGACCCATCTGCCTGACCCATCTGCCTGACCCATCTGCACCGACCCATCTGCACTGACCCGGCCACGGCTCGACCGGGCAGGCCACCGGACAGACCACCGGGGCGCCGTCGCCCCATCTGTTGCCGACCCCCCAATCCGTAGGTAAGTTCCGCTTTGACAGCAGAACACGTGAATTGTTCACAGTCCTTCGGAGGCGCCATGTCCATGTCAGAGCTGTCCCGCCGCACCGTCCTCGCCGGGGGGCTCGCCGTGGCCGCGGCCGGCACGGCCGCAGGCCAGGCCCGCGCCGCCAGCGCGGCCCCGGGCGCCGCCGCGGCGGCCGCTGCCGGCGAGGAGGGCTGGGTCACCTCGACGCTGAGCCGGATGACCCTCGAGGAGAAGGTCGGCCAGCTGTTCATCCAGAACGTCTACGGAAAGGACGCCACGACTCCCGACCAGCGCAACGTGCCGCTCTACGGTGTGGCGAGCCCGGCCGAGGTCGTCCGCAAGTACCACCTCGGTGGAGTCATCTACTTCGCGTGGACCGACAGCGTGCAGAACCCCGACCAGATCGTCCGGCTGTCCAACGGCCTGCAGCGGGCCGCCCTCGAGCAGCCGACCAGGGCGAAGGTGCCGCTGCAGGTCGCCGTCGACCAGGAGCAGGGCGTCGTCACCCGCATCGGGCCGCCCGCCACGCAGTTCCCCGGCTCGATGGCCCTCGGCGCCGGTCGCAGCGCCCCCGACGCGCGGACCGCCGCGGCGATCACCGGTCGCGAGCTGCTCGCCATGGGCGTCAACACCGACTTCGCGCCGGTGTGCGACGTCAACGTCAACGCCCTCAACCCCGTCATCGGGACGCGGTCCTTCTCCTCGCACCCCGACCTCGCGGCCCAGCTCGTCGCCGCACAGGTCGCGGGGTACCAGCGCGACGCCGGCATCTCGTCCTCGGCCAAGCACTTCCCCGGCCACGGCGACACGGCCACCGACAGCCACGTCGCCTTCCCGGTCATCACGCACACCCGCGAGCAGTGGGAGACCATCGACGCCCCGCCGTTCCGGGCCGCCATCCGCGAGGGCATCGACATGATCATGACGGCGCACCTCGCGTTCCCGGCCCTCGACGACTCCGGCGACCCCGCGACGCTGAGCCACCCGATCCTCACCGGCGTGCTGCGCGAGGAGCTCGGCTACGACGGGGTCATCGTCACCGACTCCCTCGCCATGCAGGGCGTGCGGGACCGGTACGGCGACGCCGAGGTGCCCGTGCGGGCCCTGCTGGCCGGTGCCGACCAGCTGCTCATGAGCCCGGCGATGGACGACGCCTACGCGGCGGTCCTCGCGGCCGTGCGCAGCCACCGCATCCACCCCTCCGACCTCGACGCGAAGGTGCGACGCGTCCTGCGCCTCAAGTACCGGCGCGGCGTCGTCGCGCAGCCGTACGCCGACCCGGCGGGCGTGACCCGGGTCGTCGGCACGCCCGCCCACCTCGCCGCCGCCGACGAGGTCACCGACCGCACCACGACGCTCGTGCAGAACGACGCCGGGGTCCTGCCCGTGGCTGCCGCGGGCAAGAAGGTCCTCGTCACCGGCTACGGGGTCACGACGACGGCCACCCTCGCCGGGGGCCTGGCCGACAAGGGCGCCACGGTCCAGACGGTCGAGACCGGCAGCTCACCGACCGACACCAGGGTCGCCTCGGCGCTCGCCGCTGCGAGCGGCAAGGACCTCGTCGTCGTCACGACGATGAAGGCCTGGGACACCACCGTCACCGACCCCCGCGCCGGTCAGCAGAAGCTCGTGCGGCAGCTCGTCGCGTCGGGCGTCCCGGTCGTCGTCGTCGCCGTCCGCGACCCCTACGACATCGCGTACCTCCCCGAGGCACAGACCTACCTCGCGACGTACTCCTACAGCCCGGTCGCGATCCAGGCCGCCGCCCGGGTGCTCACCGGCGAGGTGTCACCCACCGCGACGCTTCCCGTCGACATCCCGGTCGAGGGCGACCCGTCGACACCGCTCTACCCGTTCGGCCACGGCCTGACGTACTGATGCGCCGCCCACGCCCCGAAGGATCGGAGAGACCCACGATGACCCGCCTCAACCGCCGCCAGCTGCTCACCGCCGGAGCGCTCACCGCCATCGCCGTGCCTGCGAGCGCCGCGGGTCCGGCTGTGGCGCAGCCCTCGTCGTTCAGCACGGACGGCTACCCGGCCAACCCCGTCACCCCCGGTGCCGACCGGGCCGCCGGGTCCGGATGGTCGGTGCTGCGCGGCCAGAAGGTCGGGGTGATCACCAACCCGACCGGCATCCTGACCGACCTGCGCACCGTCGTCGACGAGATGCACGAGTCCGGCGCCGTCGACGTCGTCGGCGTCTTCGGGCCCGAGCACGGCTTCCGCGGCACCGCCCAGGCCGGCGACTCCGAGGGCACCCACACCGACCCGCGCACCGGCATCACCGTCTACGACGCGTACGGCGCCACCGTCACGACGCTGACCTCGATGTTCCGCGCCGCCGGCGTCGAGACCGTCGTCTTCGACATCCAGGACGTCGGGGCCCGGTTCTACACCTACATCTGGACGATGTACACGGCCATGCGCGCGGCCGTCGCGGTCGGCGCCCGCTTCGTCGTCCTCGACCGGCCCAACCCCGTCGGCGGCACGGCCCGCGGTCCGATGATGACGACGCCGTACACGTCCGGCGTCGGGGCCAAGGAGATCGTCCAGGCGCACGGCATGACCGTCGGCGAGCTGGCGCGCTTCTTCGACGCCGAGTTCCTGCCCGCCGATGCCGGGGAGCGCCTCTCCGAGCTGACCGTCGTCGAGCTCAAGGGCTGGCGCCGCGACGTGCCGTTCGCCGCCACCGGCCTGCCGTGGGTCATGCCGAGCCCGAACATGCCGACCCCCGACACCGCACTCGTCTACCCCGGCACGTGCCTGTTCGAGGGAACCAACCTCTCGGAGGGGCGCGGCACGACCCGGCCCTTCGAGCTGCTCGGCGCGCCCTTCGTCGACCACCGCTGGGGCGAACGCGTCGCCGCACGCGGGCTGCCCGACGTCCGCGTCCGCGAGGCGTACTTCACCCCGACGTTCAGCAAGCATGCCGGCGCCGTCTGCGGCGGCATCCAGCTGCACGTCACCGACGCATCGGCCTTCGACCCCATCCACACGACCGTCGAGTTGCTCGTCGCGCTCAAGGCGCTCTACCCGGACTTCGCCTGGCGCTACGACTCCTACGACCCGCGGAGGCCGTACTGGGTCGACAAGCTGACCGGCTCGCCGCGGCTGCGCACCCAGGTCGACGCCGGGGCACCGGCCGACGAGGTCGTCGGTGCGTGGCGCGAGGAGCTCGCCGCCTTCGACGCCCGACGCCGCCAGTACCTGCTCTACGGCGGCCCGGCGGCCTGACCGTACGCCACCGGCCACCCCATCGGACAATCCAGGAGTGACATGCGCCTGCGCACCCTCGTCGCCGCACCCGTCGCCGCCCTCGGCGCCGTCGCCCTCGCGAGCACGCTCGTGACCGCGGGGCCGGCCACGGCCGACGACTTCGACAAGCCGGACCGCGGGTTCGCCCCGCCGAACACCATCCTGTCCGACGCCAGCCCGCAGAGCCTCGGGCTCGACCCGGCCCCCATCGCCGAGGCCGTCGCGCAGGTCCACGCCCACGAGCAGCCCGACGCGTCGGGGCACCCCCTCTTCGCCGGCGCGGTCGGGATCATGGGCCACGAGGGCAGGATCGTCGAGCGCGACGCGTCGGGCTGGGCCCTGCGGTACGCGGACGCGACGACCGAGCTGCCGCGCGAGCAGTGGGTGCCGATGCGCACCGACACGATCTTCGACCTCGCGTCGGTGTCCAAGCTGTTCACCTCGCTCGCCGTGGTGCAGCTCGTCGAGGAGGGCAGGGTCGCGCTCGAGGAGCCGGTCGCCACCTACCTGCCGGAGTTCGCCGCGAACGGCAAGGAGGCCGTGACCGTGCGCCAGCTGCTGACGCACACCTCCGGCTTCACCTCGTGGCTGCCGCTCTGGAGCAGGTACCCCGACAAGGCCTCGCGCATCAAGGCCGTCATGGACCAGCCGCTGACCAACCCGCCGGGCAGCACCTACCTCTACAGCGACCTCAACCTCATCACGCTCGGGGTCATGGTCGAGACGCTGCGAGGGGCGCCGCTCGACCGGGTGGTCCACGACCGCATCACCGCGCCGCTCGGCATGACCGACACCGGCTACAACCCCACCGACACGAAGCGCACGGCGGCCACCGAGTACCAGGCGAGCCCGCCGCGCGGCCTCGTCTGGGGTTCGGTGCACGACGAGAACGCGTGGTCGCTCGGCGGCGTCGCGGGCCACGCCGGCGTCTTCTCGACGGCCGACGACCTCGCCCGGCTCTCGCAGGCGCTGCTCAACGGCGGCACCTACGAGGGTCACCGGATCCTGTCCCGCACCAGCGTCGAGTCGCTCATCACGAACTTCACCGGCGGCTTCCCGGGTGACGACCACGGCCTCGGTTTCGAGCTGAACCAGCGCTGGTACATGGACGCCCTGTCGGGCCCGCGCACCGCCGGCCACACCGGCTACACCGGCACCTCGATCGTCATCGACTTCAGCAGCCGGTCGTTCGCGATCCTGCTCACCAACCGGGTGCACCCGTCGCGAAACTGGGGCTCGGTCAACGGCGCCCGACGGGAGTGGGCGCACGGGCTCGCCGCGGCGATGGGCATCCGGCCGAAGCACGGCGACACCGCGTGGTTCACCGGCGGCGAGAACGCCACCACCTCGACCCTGACGAGCCGGCCGCTCGCCGTGCCGGCGGCCGGTGCCCGGCTCGGGTTCGACCTGTTCCTCGACACCGAGGAGACCGACCTGCTGCACCTCGAGCGCTCCACCGACGGTGGGACCACGTGGACGCCGCTGCCGTTCGAGCTTCGCGACCGGGGCACGACGGTCACGGCGGACGGCGTCGTGGCCGGCTCCGGAACGCGCCGCTGGGTCCAGGCGCGCGCCGACCTCCCGGCCGGGACGCAGCTGCTGCGCTGGCGCCACGTCACCGACGCCGGCTACCTCGGGCGCGGGGTCGCCGTCGACGACGTCGAGGTGGTCGGTCCGGGCGGCGTCCTCCTCGACGCCGAGAAGTCGCCCGGCGCGTTGACGCCCGACGGGTGGGTGCTCCGGGGTCGCGAGACCGTAGCGTAGGCGCATGCCCAGGACCGAGGACGGCTCCTCGCAGCCGGACCAGCCGGGACGACCCGCCGCGGCGCCGCTGCTCATCCGGCTGCGAGGAATCCGTCCCTCCCTGTCGCCCGCCGAGGACCGCGTCGCCGAGATCGTGCTCGCCGACGCGCGGCGGGCCGCCGGCCTGACGATCAGCGAGCTGGCGGGCGCCGCGCGGACGTCCGAGACGACGGTGCTGCGGTTCTGCCGACGCCTCGGCCTGCCGGGCTACCCGCGGCTGCGCCTCGCCCTCGCGGAGGAGTCGGCCCAGCCGCGCAGCCTGACCCGCGGCGACACCGACATCAGCGCGGGCGACACCATCGACGACATCATCGCCAAGGTCGCCTTCACCGACGCCAGCGCCGTCGAGGAGACGGCCCAGGGGCTGGACCGCGACGCGTTGACGGCCGCGGCGGCGGGCATCGCGAGGGCCGGACGCGTCGACGTCTACGGCATCGGCGCCTCGGCCATCGTCGGGACCGACCTGCAGCAGAAGCTGCACCGCATCGGCATCGTCGCGTTCGCGTGGAACGACCCGCACATCGCGCTGACGAGCGCGACGCTGCTGCGCAGGGGCGACGTCGCCGTCGGCATCTCCCACTCCGGCACGACGGCCGAGACGATCGAGGCGCTCGCCGCGGCGCGCTCGACGGGGGCCACCACGGTGGCCGTCACGAACTTCCCCCTGTCCCGGCTCGCCCAGGGCGCCGACCTGCTGCTGACGACGGCGGCCCGCGAGACGAGCCTGCGCTCGGGCGCCACGGCGAGCCGGATCGCCGCGCTCACCGTCGTCGACTGCCTGTACATCGCTGTCGCACAGCGCAACCTGCGCCGGGCCCGCAAGGCGGTGGCCGAGACGCGGGAGGCCGTCGCCGGCCACCACGTCGTGGACTGACGCGCCTTCCCTGCCCGGTCGCCGAGGCACTCTTCGCGATGGATGTGACTGATTTACACCATTGACGCCTATCGCGTAGGAAACTAACCTCGCCACCGTGAGCAACGATGTGACCGTGGACGCCCCCACCGAGAAGCGCCATCCGGGCACGACGTCCATCGACACCGACACCTCGCTCGGCATCCTCCAGGCGCTCAACGCGGAGGACGCCACCGTGGCCGCCGCCGTCGCCGCCGTCCTGCCCGAGCTCGCCCGCCTCGTCGACCGGGCCGTCGAGGCACTGCGCGCCGGCCATTCCGTGCACTACTTCGGCGCCGGGACGTCCGGCCGCCTCGCCGTCCTCGACGCCGCGGAGCTGCGCCCCACCTTCAACGCCCCCGAGGGGCTCGTCGTCGCCCACCACGCCGGCGGCCCGGCCGCCCTGCTGGAGGCGGTCGAGAACGTCGAGGACGACGCCGGCCTCGGGCGCGCCGAGGCGGACGCCCTGGGGCCCGGCGACGTCGCCATCGGGCTCACCGCGTCGGGGCGGACGCCGTTCGTGCGCGGTGCGCTCGAGCGGGCTCGCGAGGTGGGCGCTGTCACGGCGCTCGTCACCGCCAACCCGGACGCCGAGCTCGCCGCCCTCGTCGACCACGTGCTGGCGGCCCACACCGGCCCGGAGGTGCTCACCGGCTCGACCCGCCTCAAGGCCGGCACCGCCCAGAAGCTCGTCCTCAACTCGTTCTCGACCGCACTGATGATCCGGCTCGGCCGCACGTGGTCCAACCTCATGGTCGACGTGGTCGCCACCAACGCTAAGCTGCGCGGCCGTGTCCTGCGCATCCTCCAGGAGGCGACCGGCGCCGACGAGGCCTCGGCCCGCGGCGCCCTCGACGCCGCCGACGGCGAGCTCAAGACCGCGCTGCTGTCGATGCTCGCGCACGTCGACGCCGCGACCGCCCGGACCGCGATCGAGGACCACGAGGGCTCGGTCGCCCGCGCCCTCGCCGCGCTCGCGCCTGCCACCGCGCCCGCCCCCGATGCAGCAGCCCGTCCCGCCCCCACCGCAGCAGCCTCACCCCGACAGGAGCACCCATGAGCCCCGCCCTCGCCCGCACCGGTCCGTCGCGGCCCCGCCGCCGCACCCTCCTGGCGCTGGCCGCCGTCTCCGGCGCCCTCGTCGTCGCGGCCTGCTCACCCTCCTCGGGCGGCTCGAGCGGGTCGGGCTCGGGGGGCGGTGACGTGACGCTGACCGTGTGGTCGTGGCGCGTCGAGGACGAGGCCGCCTACAAGAAGATCTTCGCCGCCTACGAGAAGGCCCACCCGGGCGTCACCGTCGACGTCAAGGCGTTCAAGGCGACGGAGTACAACAAGATCCTCGCCACCGGGCTTGCGGGGTCGAACGGCCCCGACGTTCCGCAGGTCCGCTCCTACGGACAGCTGCAGACCACCGTCGCGAGCAGGTCGCTGCTGCCCCTCGACGGCAAGGTCGACCTCACCGGCTGGGACGAGAACGTCGTCGCGAGCGCCAAGGGCAAGGAGGACGGCAAGATCTACTCCGTCCCGCTCGCGCGCCAGACGGTCCAGATGTTCTACAACCAGGGCCTGTTCGACAAGAACGGCCTCGAGGCCCCGACCTCGTGGGACGAGTTCATCGCCGCCAACGACAAGCTCGCCGCAGCCGGCGTCACCCCGATCGCCGTCGGCGCCAAGGACGACTGGACGCTGCCGATCGTCCACGAGGTGCTCGCCGCGCCCCGCTTCGGCGGCAAGGCCTTCCAGGAGGCGGTCCTGAGCGGCAAGAAGTCCTTCACCGACCCCGACTGGGTGGCCTCGGTCAAGGTCGTCGGTGACCTCGCGAAGTACATGCCCGAGAACGTCACCGGCGTGGCGGCGACCGACGCCCAGACCCTCTTCTCGGCCGAGAAGGCGGCGATGATCCCGGGCGGCTCGTTCGACCTCGGCGTCCTCCAGAAGGCCAACCCGAACGTCAGGATCGGCGTCTTCCAGGTGCCCCCGCCCCCCGGCTCGCCGAGCGGGTCCACCGCGACGACCCCGGGGTGGGCCGATGGCAACTTCGCCGTCTCGGCCCGGTCGAAGCACCCGAAGGAGGCGACCGAGCTCGTCACGTGGATGACCACCAAGGAGTTCGGGCAGATGGTCAGCGACGAGGTCAAGCAGATCTCGGCCGTGCCCGGCGTCGACCCGTCCGACCCGCTCCTGAAGCAGATGAGCGACAGCTACACGCGCTCCGGCTCGCCGTACCTGCTCCTCACCGACTTCCGGTACGGCTCGCCGTCGGGCACCGACATCTTCGGCAAGGCCCTGCAGGAGATGCTCCTCGGCGCCAAGGACGCCACCGCTGTCAGCTCCGAGCTCGACTCCGGCGTCAAGACCTGGTTCAAGCCGAGCGCCTGACGCTCGACCCGAAAGGCACAGCATGAGGCGCCGCACCGGACTGCTCTTCGTCGCCCCCGCGCTCGCCCTCTTCGCCGTCTTCGTGCTCTACCCGATGCTCACGGCGTTCTCGTACGCCTTCTTCGACTGGGAGGGCACGACGCGCGGGGCGTTCGCGGGGGTGGACAACTTCGTCACCCTGTTCACCCGGGCACCGTTCACCACCGACCTGCCGCGGGCCCTGCTGCACAACGTGCTCTTCTTCGTCGGCACGATGATCGTCCAGAACACCCTCGGTCTCGGCGTCGCCTACCTGCTGCACACCCGCCCACGGACGCGACGCGCGCTCCAGACGCTCTACGCCATGCCCTATCTCGTCAGCCCGATCGTCATCGGCTACCTGTGGACGCTGCTCCTCTCGCCGACGTTCGGGCCGGTGAACACGCTGCTGACGAACATCGGGCTCCGGTCGTGGGCCCTGCCGTGGCTCGGCGACCCGAAGACGGCCCTGTGGGTGGTGATCCTCGTCAGCGTCTGGCAGTGGATCGGGTTCCCGGTCCTGCTCTACGGCGCGGCTCTCGGTGGGGTGCCCGACGAGCTGACGGAGGCTGCCCGGGTCGACGGCGCCTCGAACCGGCAGGCCTTCGCCCGCATCACCCTGCCCCTGCTCGTCCCGGCAGTCGGCACGGTGTCGGTGTTGACGTTCATCTTCGCCATGGAGGCGTTCGCACTGCCGTACGCGTTCGGTGGCTCGACCGGAAACCCTGCGGGCGCAACGGACTTCGTCTCCCTGCTCTTCTACCGGACGGCCTTCGACTCCGGCGCCACCGACGCCATCGGCAGCTCGTCGGCCCTGGCCACGCTGCTGTTCGTCCTCATCTTCGGAGGCGCGTACCTGGCCACGGCCATGCTCCGCCGGCACGAGCGGAGGATCACCGCATGACCACCGCGGTCGTCACCCCCGCGTCGTCGCAGGCCCCTGCAGCAGAGGCGAGGCCGCCCGCGTCGGCCGGACCCGACCGGCGGCGCCCCTCTGGTACGGGCCGGCCCGTCGGCGGCGCGACCGCGAGCGTCCTGCTCTGGGCCTACGCGGCCCTCGCGCTCGTGCCGCTGCTGCTCATGGTGAGCAGCTCGTTCCGGTCCAACTCCGAGCTCATCACCGACCCGCTCGGCCTGCCGTCGCCCCCCACCACCGCCAGCTACGTCGAGGCGTGGACCGCCGGCAGCTTCGCGACGTACTTCGGCAACTCGCTGGCGGTCACGGTGGGGGCAGTCGCCATCTCGACGTCGGTGGCCACGATGGCGGCCTACGCCCTGGCCCGCGGCCGCTCGCGTGTGTTCCGGTGGCTGGAGTCGCTCTTCCTGTCCGGCCTCATGCTGCCGATCCACCTGGCGATCCTGCCGATCTTCTACCTCTTCGACGGCCTCGGCCTCATCGACTCCCGGCTCGGGCTGTCCCTGATGTACGCCGCGTCCGGCGTGCCGTTCTCGATCTTCGTCCTGACCACGTTCTTCCGGCAGCTGCCCACCGAGCTCGAGGAGGCCGCCGCGCTGGACGGCGCGAACCACTGGCAGACGTTCTGGCGGATCATGGTGCCGCTCGTGCGACCGGCCGTGGCGACTGTCGCCGTCTTCCGGTTCGTGCCGATCTGGAACGACTTCCTCTTCCCGCTCGTGCTGCTGCGCCGCGACGACAAGTACACGCTTCCCGTCGGCCTGACGAGCTTCTTCGGCGAGAACGCGACGAACTACTCCGCCGTCTTCGCCGGGCTCGTCATCACGACGGTCCCGCTCATCCTGCTGTTCCTCGTGGCGACCAAGCAGATCGTGGCGGGCTTGACCGCCGGCATGGCCAAGTGATCGGCTCGCCTGCGTGGTGGGTGCGAGCGGGGATCCTGGCCGTGGCCTGCTGAGGCGCGTCGTGGCCGTCGACGTCGGCGGCTCGGGGCTGCGACTCACGAGCGTCGACGCGTCGGCCTCCGCGGGCACGTCGCCGACCGTCGGTACGGCGGACGGAGCTCGCTTGGGCACCAACGGGATCGACGTGGAGGCACTGGTCACGTCCGTACGTGGGCTGCTCGACGACCCCGACCTGTCGGACGCCGCGGTCGTCTGGTCGATGCGCGGCCTGCTCTTCCTCGCCGACCGCGACGCCGTGATCGACGCGGTCGCCTCGGGGTTGCGGGCCGCGACCACTGTGGTGGTCAGCGACGCCGTCGCCAACCTCGTCGGCGCGCTTGGCGGCGTCCGGCCCGGCGCGGTCGTGGCAGCCGGGACCGGCGCCGTCGCGTTCGGCACCGACTTCGACACGCACTGGAACCGCGTGGACGGCTGGGGCCACGTGCTCGGCGACCACGGGTCGGCCGCCTGGGTCGGCCTCGAGGGGCTCCGGGCTGCGCTGCGAGCCCTCGACGGGCTGGCCGGCGGCTCGCCGGTCCTCCTGGAGGCGGCCACGTCGTTGCTCGGTGACCCCGCCGGATGGCCGCGCCTCGTCATGACCGGCCCCGACGCCCCCGAGCGGCTCGCGTCGGTCGCCCCCCTCGTCACGGCGGCGGCGGCGGTCGACCCGGTGGCGGCCCGGGTGTGCGCCGACGCGGGACGCTCGCTCGCGGAGTCGCTGCTGGCTGCGGCCGCCGGGCTGCCCGACCCGACGCTCGTGGCCACGGGAGGTCTCCTCGCGGCGTCCCAGGTCGTCGGCGCCCTCGACGGGCACCTCGCCCGGTACGGCGCCCGTCGTGGCGCAGCTCGCGGCGGTGCGCTCGACGGCGCGGTGCTGCTCGGTCGTCACCTCGTCACCACCGGGTCGGTGCCCACCCACCCGGCCTACCTCCTGCACCAGCCCGGGGGCGGCTGAGGAGGGCACGCAGGGTGGTCACGCGGCCGACCGGGAGGGTGGCCGCGTGACCTCCGCACGAGGGGACGGGGCGCTGCGCTCAGTCGTCCGAGCCGCCGGACCCGCCGTCGTCGCCACCGTGGTCGCCGTCGTCACCGTGGTCGTCGCCACCCTGGTGGTGCGAGCCGTGCTCGCTCGCGTCGTCGCCCGAGTCGTGCGAGTCGCCGTTCGCGTCCTCGCCCTGGTCGTCGGCGTCCTCGCCCTGGTCGTCGGACGCGCTCGGGGTGGGGTGGGTGTCCGCTGCGGGTGTCCCGACGCCTCCGGCGTGGGAGACCTCGGCCGCCCGGGCCGACCGGTGCGCCGTGCGCTCCTCGACGCCCTTCTTCTTCGCCGCCGCCGCCGTGGCCTGCCCGTGAGCCGCGGCCTCCGGCAGCTGGGGCTTCCCGCTCTCCGTGGCCTCGGGGGTCTCGGTGGCCTCGGGGGTCTCGGTGGCCTCGGGGGTCTCGGTGGCCTCCGGCGTCTCGGTCTCTGGCGCCTCCGGGGTCTCGGCCGCCTCGGAGGTCTCGTCGGTGTCGGGGGTCGTCACGACGACCGGCGTCGAGGCCGGGGCGTCGTCGGAGGCGGCCGCGATGCCGCCGCCCGTCATCGCCGCGGCGATGACGACGCCGCCGACGCCGAGGACGATCTTGCGCTGGACGAGCCGGTGGTTCATGGGTTCGGTCCTTCCGATGGGAGATCTGACCGGTGGCCGGATGCGCCCGTACATTGCCGCTCGATCACCCGGCGTTACGCCCGGTGCGCGTGTAATGTCCGGTTCGACCCACCATCGTGGACAGGACATGGACGAGCCACTGCTGCGCGACGCCGTGCGACGAGGCCGGTCGGGCGATCCCGACGCGGTGGAGGCCGTGCTGGCCGAGTTCCGGCCCCGCATCCACCGCTACTGCCTCACCCGGGTCGGCGACGAGCTCGCCGAGGACGTCACGCAGGAGGCCTGCCTCGCGCTCGCGCACGCGCTGCCGGGGTACGAGGAGCGGGCCACCCCGTTCAGCAGCTTCGTCTTCGGCATCGCCGCGAACAAGGTGGCGATGGCCCGACGCTCGCTGGCGAGGGCGCGGGAGTTCGCGGGCGTCGTGCCCGACGCCGCGTCGGCCGAGCCGACGCCGGAGCAGCGCGCCGTGACGGTCGACGACCTCTCGCGCGCCCTGGCACCGCTCGGCCGACTGCCCGAGCGCCAGCGCGAGATCCTCCTGCTCCGCGTCGTCGACGGCCTGTCCGCCGATGAGGTCGCGGCCCTGCTCGGTATGACACCGACAGCCGTGCGGGTGGCCCAGCACCGCGCCCTGCGCGCCCTGCGGCGACGACTCGAGGAGGACGCGCCATGACCCGCCCCGAGCGGTATGCCGCGGTCCACGCCGACGACCTCCTCCTCGACCGCCTCGCGGCCCGTGAGCAGCCGAGGTCGGGTGCTCCCGACCGGGCCGCCGAGGCACTCCTGAACCTGGCCCGCACCGCCGACCGCGCGAGCCGGGGCGCCGAAGCAGGCACCGCCGCCTCGACGGGCGTCGACCCGGGCCCCACCCGCCGCGGACCCGACGCCCCCGCCCCCTCCGCCATGCCCGGCCGGCAGCGTCACGCCGTCATCTGCTCGCGCATCCTCGTCGCCGCTGCCGCGTCGATCGCGCTCGGACTCGTCCCGGCCGCGCACACCCGACCGCCCGTGCCCGTCCCCGTGCTGCCGGCCGCGCCCGTCGCCCTCGTCCGGGCGCAGGCGCTCGTCACCGAGGCAGCGGGGCTCGTCACACCGCCCGACGCCGAGCCGACGGCTGCGGCCCTCGACCGTGCCGAGTCGCTGCTCGCCGACGCCTCCGCCGTCCTCGACGGGGTGCGCGACCCCCTGGGTGGCACACTCGGGGTCGACGCCGTCCGCGCCCGTCTGGCCGGCGTCGCCGGGATGCTCGCGGCGGCGCGCCACCGGCTCCAGCCGGCGACCGGCGTGGTCGAGCCCCCTCGCGCCCCCGCTGGGGGCTCCCCGAGCACCGCCACCGCCGTCCGCGGGACCGGCCGCGGAGAGGGCGGCCCCGCCGGGACAGCGTCCGCCGGTACTCGCGGGTCCGGTGCGAGCACGCGTCACGACGGTGACGACGCTCGCGACGAGGCCGACGGCGGTGAGCGCTCCGGTCCGGGCCGGACGCGTGGGAGCACGAGCGGGGGCTCCGGCCTGTCCGCCACGCCCGAGTCGTCCGACAGGGAGCACTCGGGCGGCAGCGTCGGGGACGACGGGTCGGGGTCCCACGACGCGTCCGGCTCGGGCGACGACGCCGAGTCGGGCACGGACTCGCGCCGGGGTTCCAGCAGCGGTTCCGACAGCGGGTCGGACGGCGGGTCAGGCAGCGACTCAGGCAGCGGTTCCGACAGCGGCTCCGGCAGCGGCTCCGGCAGCGGCTCCGACAGCGGCTCGCCGGGCGACGGGCCGGGGTCCGACTGACACAGCCCGGAGAGGGCCGGGGGCACCGGCGTCGCTCCGCCGCCCCCGTCAGCGGGCCAGCTCGTCCGAGGACGCGTCGGCGGCCCGGCCGTGCAGCGGCGTCGGTCGTGGGGTCGCCGGCGCGCCGTCGAGGGGCAGGCGTACCTCGAAGCGGCAGCCCACCGCCGGCCCGGACCCGGGGCTCGCGTCGGACCTGCGTCCGTCGGACCTGACGACGACCGCCCCGCCTCCGCCGACGTTCGCCACCGTGACCGTGCCTCGGTAGGCGTCGACGAGGGCCGACACGATGGCCAGTCCGAGGCCGGCGCCGGCGGTACCCGTCGGCGTGCGCGCGGCGGACCCGCGGAAGCCGGGCTCGAAGACCCGGGGCAGCACGTCCTCCGGGATGCCGCCGCACGCGTCCGACACGGCGATCACGGCGTCCGGGCCGTCGCACGACAGGTCCACGCGCACGGTGCTTCCCGGTGCGGTGTGTCGCACCGCGTTGCCGACGAGGTTGTCGACGACGCGCGTCAGGTCGCGCGGGTCCACCCTCGCCGTCGGGGTCCCGGTCGACGTGCCGCTGACGGTCACACCGGCCCGGGCCGCCACCGGGCGCGCCGCAGCCACGACGTCCGACACGAGGTCCACCAGGTCGACGAGCACGGGGTCGCGCCCGACGTCACCCGCAGTGATGCGCGAGAGGTCGAGCAGGTCACCGACCATGCCGTCGAGGCGTCCGATCTCGCGCCGCAGCTGGGCGAACGCGGCCGCCGGGTCGGGCACCACGGCGTCCTCGAGGGCGTCGGCCAGGGCCCGCATCGCGGCCAGCGGGCTGCGCAGGTCGTGGGAGACCCACGCGACCAGCTCGCGCCGTCGCTCCTCCACGACCTGGTCTCGCAGTCGGGCCTCCTGCGCGCGGGACACGGCGCGCCCGAGGTCCTGCACGTGCCGCGCGATGGCCCAGCCGGCGGCCACGGCGACCGGGACGGTCGCGAGCAGACCGAGGAGGACGAGCGAGGAGTCGTGCTCCGACAGCAGCATCGCCCGCGAGCTCGTGTAGATGCCGGCGCCGACGGCCAGGACCACGACGAGCGGCGCGGCGATGGCCGCCACGACGGCGGCTCGGACCGTGGGCCGACGGGTGGCGCGCCGGACGAGCATCGCGCCGAGGGAGCCGACGACCGTGGCCATGCCGGCCGACACGAGGACGGCCTGAACGCCGGTGCTGCCCATCAGAGTGCCCCCGCCGTGGCATCGGGACCCGGCTGGGCCCGCGACTGACGAGAGTCCCAGCGGTAGCCGACCCCGAACACCGTCACCAGCCGACGGGGCGCCGCCGGGTCGGTCTCGACCTTCTCGCGCACCCGGCGCACGTGCACCGTGACCGTCGACTCGTCGCCGTAGTCCCAGCCCCACACCGAGCGCATCAGCTCCGTACGGGTGAACACGCGTCCGGGGTGTCGAACGAACCAGGCCAGCAGGTCGAACTCCCTTGTCGTCAGGACCGGTTCGTCGTCACCGAGGTGGACGCGGCGACCGGTGACGTCGACGGTCAGGTCGCCGTCGACGAGCAGGTCCGGCGCGTCGGGCAGGCTCACCCCACCGGCGCCGCCGGGTCGCGGCGTCCCGACGCCCGGCACCACTCGGGCCCGACGCAGGACCGACTCCACACGCAGGACGAGCTCGCGCGGGCTGAACGGTTTCGTGACGTAGTCGTCCGCCCCCAGCTCGAGCCCGGCGATGCGGTCGTGCTCCTCGCCTCGCGCCGTGAGCATGACGACCGGCAGGGCGGGGTGGGACGCTCGGAGCCGGCGGCACACCTCGAGACCGTCGAGCCCGGGGAGCATGAGGTCCAGCAGGACGAGGTCGGGGCGCCGACGGGCGACGGAGGCGACCGCGTCTCGCCCGTCGGCCACGACCTCGACGCCGAACCCGGCACGGTCGAGGTAGGCGGCGACGACGCCCGAGACCGTCGGGTCGTCATCGACGACGAGCACGCGCTCCACCGGCTCCACGGGCTCAGGATAGGTCCGGTACGGCGTCCTCCGGGGTCGGGACGGAGGCGTCGGCCGCCGACGTCAGCACCTCGTAAGGAGCTCGTAACGACGAGGTCATGGCACCCGCCCCGCCGCGCCACTTGAATCGAGGGCAACCCGGTCGCCCGACCGGTTCATCGAGGAGAACCCATGAAGCACAAGCGAACCCACCTCCAGACCGTGCTCGCCGCCGTCGCCGCCGCCGGTGCTGCCGTCCTCGCCGTCGGCGTCGGGCCGGCCTCCGCCGGGGTCTCGGGGCCCGCCTTCTACGTCGACCACACGCTGTACCGGACGGTGGCCACGCCGACCGACCTGTCGGGCACCGGTGCGCCCGAGCAGAGCTACGACACGATCTACAGCTTCGGGACGCTGCAGCGCAGCGTCGCGACGTCGGCTCCCGGCTACGCCGACTTCAACGGCGGCCGCTGGGCCGTGCACGCCGTGACGGCCCCGCACGGGTACGCGGCGGCGCTGGCGTCCGGCGACCTGGACGGCAACGGCGTGCTCGACGCGACCGACGAGGTCGTGGCAGCCCTGTCGAGCGGCGACCTCGTCGACACCGGGGTCGTCAAGCGCTTCGTCTGCACCGTCAACCCGGTCCCGGCGTCGCAGGCCTGACGCGCCGCCTCGCCCCGGACGTGCGAGGGCCCGTCCGACGTGTCCGACGGACGGGCCCAGCACCCTCCCAGGTGCCTCCGCGTCAGCGGAGCGGGTTGAACGGACGCAGCTCGTCCGGCGTCGCGCCGGTGACGATCTGCTCCGCGAGCAGACGGCCCGTGACCGGGCCGAGGGTGATGCCCCACATGCCGTGGCCACCGGCGACGAAGACCTTCGACGACCGCGTCGCGCCGATGAGCGGCAGGCCGTCGATGGTGCAGGGGCGCGAGCCGACCCACTCGTCCCGGCGCCGGTCGAGGTCGGCGCCCTTGAGCAGCGGCCGGGCCGCCTGGACGATGGCCCCGATGCGGCGCTGGTCGAGGGCCGCCTCGGGCCTGCGGAACTCCATCATGCCGGCGACCCGGAGGCGGTCACCGACCGGCGTGCACGCGACCCGCGCGGCCGGGAAGTACACCGGACCGTTCGGCAGGTCCTCGACCTCGACGCTGAACGAGTAGCCGCGGCCGGCCTGGACGACGCGCTTGACCCCGAACTCCCGGGCCAACCTGCCGAGCCAGGCACCGGTCGCGACGACGACCGCGTCGAAGGTCTCGGCGATGCCGTCCTCGTTCGTCAGCACGACCCCGGTGGCGGTGTCGACGATGGAGGCGATGGCGCTGCCCGTGAGGATCTTGCCGCCGCGGGCCACGACCGAGTCGGCCAGCGCGCCGACGAACGCGCCGGGGTTGATGAAGCGCTGGCCGTGCAGCACGATCGCCGCGCCGATCTCGTCGGACAGGGCCGGCTCGATGGCGCGGGCCTCGTCGCCGGTGAGGACGTCGAAGGCGATGTCGCCGCCGGACGCATGGATGTGCTCGATCTCCTCGAGCAGCGTCTGGCGCTCCTCGGCGGTGCGGTAGGCGGCCGTGAACGACTTGGCCTCGTACGTCTCCGCGTCGACGCCGCCGTCCGTGAGGAGGTCGAAGCTCGCGAGCGAGAGGTCGTTGACGGGGACGAGGGCGCCCATGGCCCGCTTCCACGCCTTCATCGTGCTGTGGCGGGTGAACCCGGTGACGAAGCGCAGGAAGTCGGGGTTCGCGCTCGGCGGCACGTAGACCGGCGACGTCGGCGACAGGACCGCCCGCAGGCCGTACCTGAGGACAGCCGGTTCGGGCAGCGGCGTGGCGATGCCCGGGGTCAGCCAGCCGGCGTTGCCCCAGGAGGCGCCGGCGGCGACACCCTCCCGGTCGATGACGGTGACCTCGACGCCACGCTCCTGGAGGAACCAGGCGGTGGCCAGGCCCACCATGCCGGCGCCGACGACGGCGACGCGGCCGGGGGCGGGGTGCGAGGACGGGACGGACGGGGTGCTGCCAGCCATGGGGTCGACTCCTGTTCGCGGGGTGCCGGAGGGCCTCGGTGGGGCGCGGCGGCACTGCGGTGGGGTGCGGCGCCGCCGGCGCCTGTCCCCATGGTGCGGCCGGCATCTCGTGGACCCTTGGTGCTGGCTCGCCACACTTCAGGCCGATGGTTGTGCCAGCAGCACAACGGCGTGTCACCATGGGCGCATGGCTCCCACGCGGGGCGCGTCGAGCCGCGCCGCCACCAGGACGTCCTCCACGAGCTCGGTCGGGCTGCCGGTCGCCCAGCTCGTCGGCACCATCGGCGGGGGCCTGCTCACCGTCGTCGTCGACGCGGGCGCAGGCACCGTGGACGACGTGACGCTCGCCGAGCCCGGCTCCGGCGTCTTCGGCCAGGCCGGTGACCTGCTCCTCGGCGTCGGCGTCGACCGGCCCGCGGACGCCGAGGCCCTGCTCGAGGGGGCGGCCGGCGTCGACGTCGGTGCCGTCGTGCTCCGACGCGCCGCGGCGCGGAACCCGCGGGTGCGCGCCGCCGCCAGACGACACGGTGTCGCCCTCGTCGAGCTGGCCGACCACGCCTCCTGGGCGCACGTCGTGTGGCTGCTGCGCGGCGTCCTGGACCGCGCCGCGAGCGGCCCCGCGCTCCGGGCCGAGGGTCCGGTGCTCGACGAGCTGTTCGCGCTCGCCGACGCCTGCGCGGGCCTCGTCGGCGGCCCGATCACCATCGAGGACACCCAGTCCCGGGTCCTCGCCTACTCCTCGGCGCAGGCCGTCGCCGACCCCGCCCGCGTGTCGACCATCGTCGGCCGCCGGGTGCCGGACGAGGTCATCGCGTCGCTGCGCGGCCGCGGCGTCTTCCGGCGCCTCGCGCGCTCCGACGAACCGTTCTTCGTCCCCGCCGGCCGGGACCTCGGCGCGCGCCTCGTCGTGCCGGTGCGCGCCGGGACCGAGTGGCTGGGCTCCATCTGGGCCGTCGTCGACGAGGAGCCGCCCGAGGCCGTGCGCCGCTCGCTGGGCCAGACCGCGTCGGTCGTCGCCCTCCATCTGCTCCGGCTGCGTTCCCAGGCCGACCTCGCCCGCCGCGTCGCTGCCGACCGGGTTCGGGCCGTGCTCAGCGGTGACAGCCTCGAGGCCGAGGGGTGGTTGCCCCCGCCGCCGTGGCGGGTCGCCGTCCTCGCCGGGGCGTACGAGGCGTCCGAGGCGTCAGGGGCACCGGCGGACGCCACGCTCGGCGGGCGCGGAGGCGGCACCGCGCGCGCCCGGAGCGGCGGCAGCAGGGCCGCCGGGGCCAGCGGGGGCGCCGCCGGCACCGGTGGTGCCACCGAACGCGAGCTCGACGTGTGGGAGTCGGCGGCGCGGCGGCGGTCCTGGCGCCAGCCGCTGCTGGCGATCTTCGACGGCGTCGCCCTCGTCCTCGTCCGTGACGTGCCCGGTGACTCGACGCCGGGCACGTGGCAGTGGCTGCTCGGGGTGGTGACGGAGGTCGCGCGCGTGAGCCCGACGGCGACCGCCAGCGCCGGTGGACGCGTCTCCCGCGTCGCACAGCTCGACCGGTCCCGGCGCGAGGCCACCGAGGTGCAGCGGCTGCGCGAGGCCGGGCGCGTCCACGGGACGACGGTCACGGTCGAGGACGCCTGGGCCGCCGTGACCAACGCCCGTGCGCTCGGCGGCATCTGGACCGAGGAGCTGCTGGGCCCGGTCGAGACCCTGCGCCAGCACGACGAGCAGCACGCGACGGCCTACCTCGAGACGGTCGCCGCCTGGCTCGACCACCCAGGGGACCCCCGCGCGGCGGCCCGGGCCGTGCACGTGCACCCGAACACGCTGCGCTACCGGATGCAGCGGCTGTCCGACGTCGTCGACCTCGACCTGCACGACCCCGAGACGCGCCTCGCGCTGCGCCTGCAGCTGCGGGCCCTCGGCCACTGAGGCCGGCCGCCCATGGGGGGCCGGCTGGGGTGGTGACCGGTCACTCGCCCAGGTGGACCGTGCCGTCCGAGTCGACGCGGAACCCGGGGTTGTGCACGAAGTCCCAGCGGAAGCCGTCGGGGTCCGCGACACAGGCGCTCGTGCCGCCCCACTCACGCAGGGCCGGGGCCGTGACGCTCGTCGCGCCGGCTGCCACGGCTGCGTCGTGGAGCCGTTCGACCTCCTCCGCGCGAACAACGTTGTGTCCCAGCGACATCGGTGGCGCCTGCGTGCCGTGCCCGACGTCGCCGTACTCGCTCGGCATCGAGGTCACGTTCCACAGCGCAAGCACCTGACCCGGGGCGCACTGCACGAAGGCGATCTCGCCGCGCAGGTGCAGCACCGGCCGGAACCCGAGCCCGTCGACGTAGAAGTCGCGGGACGCCTCGACGTCGCGGACGCCGAGGGTGATGGCGCTGATCTCCGGAGTCGTCATCCCCCGACCCTAGAGCGCGCCCCTGACGCCGCCACGTCCACGCCGAGCAGCAGGGTGGTGGGCCGCAGGCGCAGGGTGATGCAGGTGGAGGGGCGCACGTCGGCGCCCCTCCCCTGGTTCGTCGGCCGGTACCCCCAAGTCCCGGTCGGTCAGTGCCCGCCGCCCAAGAGCTCGCGAACCTCGGACTCCCGGTACCGGCGATGCCCGCCGAGGGTCCGGATCGAGGTCAGCTTGCCGGCTTTGGCCCATCGGGTGACCGTCTTCGGGTCGACCCTGAAGAGGGCCGCGACCTCAGCAGGCGTGAGCAGTTTTTCGGTGTCGTGCCGATCCTGAGTCGTCATTGTCATATCCCCACCACCCTGTCGCTAGGTGCAGCGACACGCATGTGCCCCAACCGGGGCTCAGTAAAGCAAGAGTAAAGTCTCGAGCGCCTGAATGGCAGTTAAACCCCGAAAGTCTCATATCGGCACGAGCGTCGGAGCCTTGGTGTATACCACGGCTCGTTCCCGTCGACGCCGCTCGATCGCCGGGGTGGACGCGGGCACGATTTGCCTCGCTCATGTAGCGTTAGCACCACGCAGACACCACACATCCCGGGGCCGCTACGCGGAAGACGGAGAGCCGAAGGTCTCCCCGCCGAGCGATGCCGCCCCGGCACGACGCATGAGGGGGTCACGCCATGGGGCGCGGCCGAGCCAAAGCCAAGCAGACCAAGGTCGCACGGCAGCTCAAGTACTACACGCCGAACACGGACTTGAGCGCGCTGGAGCGCGAGCTGCACGGCTCGTCTCAGCGGGACGGAGACAACGAGTCGCCGTCCCTGAACAGCGAGAACGAGTACGACGAGTACGGGAAGTGGGCGTCGGGCGAGCGGTGAGCTCGCCCCCTCCAGTCCTCACGACAGGTGCCGGGTGACTCGTCACCCGGCACGTGGTCGTCCTCGCGGCACCGACGCGCTGTCGTCCCTCGATGGGTCCCAGAGGCTCTGAGCCGGGGCTCGTCCCCCCTTGGGCCTTCACGGCCGTCCGCATGCGTCCTTCGCAGGCTGCGTCGCGCCCGGGCATCCCGTGCTGGCCGTGCTGGCCCTGCTGGCCGCAGGCGGATGGAGGACGACGCGGGCCGACCGGCGCCGTTCGCCCGGCGCGGCCCGGTTCAGGGCGTCGGGTGCGACCCGACCACCTGGACGGCGCCCCCCTCGACGCCCTTCGCCCCACGGACGACCTCGACGTCCGGGACGATCATGCCGGTGGTGGTGGCGGTCTCCTCCGTCGTCACCTCGCCGAGGCGCCACGCAGCGATGCCGGCCGCCCGGCTCAGCTCGACCGCACGGGCGGCGTGGGCCTCGGGCAGCACCGCGACGAACCCGACACCCTGGTTGAGGGTGCGCTCGACGTCGGCCTGGGGCACGCGTCCGAGGTCCTGCACGGTGCGGAAGACCGCGGGAGGCGTCCACGTGGACCGGTCGAGCCGCGCGAACGTACCGGCCGGCAGGACCCGGGCCAGGTTGGCCGCGAGCCCACCGCCGGTGACGTGGCTCAGGGCGTGCACGTCGACGTCGTCGTCACCGATGAGCGCGAGCAGCGGCCGGGTGTAGATGCGGGTCGGCTCGAGCAGCTCCTCGCCGAGCGTGCGGCCGAAGTCGTCGACGTGCCGGTCCAGGGCCCAGCCGGCGCTCTGGACGACGCGACGCACGAGGCTGTAGCCGTTGCTGTGCAGGCCGCTGCTCGCGAGCGCCACCACGACGTCGCCGTCGGCCACGCGCTGCGGGCCGAGGACGTCGGCGAACTCGACGACACCGGTGGCCGCGCCCGCGACGTCGTACTCGTCGGGCTCGAGCAGTCCGGGGTGCTCGGCGGTCTCGCCACCGACGAGGGCGACGCCCGCCTCCTCGCACGCCCGGGCGATGCCACCGACGATGGCCGCGACGCGCTCTGGCACGACCTTGCCCGTGGCGATGTAGTCGGTCATGAACAGGGGCTCGGCGCCGCACACGACGATGTCGTCGACGACCATCCCGACGAGGTCGAAGCCGATCGTGTCGTGGCGGTCGAGCGCCTGGGCGATCGCCACCTTGGTGCCGACGCCGTCGGTGCTCGTGGCGAGGATCGGACGCGTCATACGGGCGATCGCGCTCGCGTCGAACATGCCGGCGAAGCCGCCCAGCCCACCGACCACCTCGGGTCGCGTCGCGCGTCGGACCGACGCCTTCATCAGCTCGACGGCCTTGTCACCCGCCTCGACGTCCACTCCGGCTGAGGCATACGTGATGGGGGCGTCGCTCACGGCCCCCAGCCTACCGGCGCTCCTCGGCTCCCCCGTCCGCCGTCCGCCGGTCAGCGGCCCTCTCTGCCCCTCCTCTCGTCCGCGGCCGAGGTGATCGCTCGTGCCCGACCGCGACGAAGCACCTCGACTCCGAAGGGAGGCCGTGTGTCGAGGTATCCGCTCGCCGCACCGAGCGAGGAATCACCTCCACCGAGACGTTGCGAGGCCGAGAGCGACCTGCTGCATGAACGCGTCCTCGTGCAGGCGCAGACCGACCAGGTCGATTCGCAGGACCCTGTCGCCGGTGAGGACGACCGCGTTGCGACTGAGGTTGTCGACGCTGACGGCGAGCCCCTCGCGGTGCTGCATGCCGTCGACCTCGACCACCAGTCCCTGCGTGTGCCACCGGACGTCGAGGTAGATCCGGCCGCGCGGCCCCTGGCGCACGACCTGGCGCGAGGGCTCCGGCAGACCCCGTGCCCGGCACAGCCGCGCGAAGTCGAGCTCGCCGAGCGACTCGACGCCGAGCGCCACGTCCCGGACGACGCCCTTGATGAAGGCGCGCCGCCGCCGTCCGAGGCACGACGCGACGGCCACCTGGAGCGCCGCCGCGGTCGTCAACCGCTGCTGCACGGCCATGAGCAGGACCAGGGCGGCCTGCCGGTCACTCACGGCCCATCCGGCAGCCCGGACCGCCGCGACAGCCGGACGCGTGCGAGGGACGCCGACGCCGAGGACCTCGTCGTCGAGGCGGCGGATGAGCTTGTGGACGCGGACGCCATCGAGTCGGGGGACGTCGTGGCTGTGGCGGACGGACAGGTGGAGCAGCTCCTCGTCGAAGCCCGTCAGGCCGGAGGCGACCAGGCTCGTGACACCGTCGAGCAGGGCGATGCGCTCACCCACCTCCCAGATGGCCGACCAGGCCCTGGCCACGACCGGCAGCGGGCCGCGGTGCACGGCGACGGCCTGCCTGCCCACTGCCAGCCAGCGCTCGGCGGCGACCTCGTTGCGGACGTGGTCGTGCGTGATCCCGAGCTCGCGCAGCTGTCGGCGGGACACCACTCCCCCGTGGGCTGCGGCGGCGGCCGAGGCCATGGCTCGACGTTCGGAACCGGTCACGGCTCCGATGGTCGACGAGGGCAGCGCGATGGGCCCACGGGCACGGAGGCGTCTGTGGACGGCTCGCCACCCGTCGCCGGGGTTGTGGACGACCGAGCCGACCCGCCGGTCGAGGTGATAAGTCGCACCCGGGCGCGAGCAGATACCTCGAACCGATCGCCGAGCCCGTGGGTGGAGGTGATTCGTCGCGCCTGAGCGCGAGCAGATACCTCGAACCGCAGAGGGGGTCAGGGGTGCTGCAGGGCGCTCTCGCCGCCGACCGCGACCCCGAGACTGACGCCCTCGACGTCGACGGAGCGGTCGTGACCGGTGCGGACCGTGAGCGGCAGGGTCTCGAGCACGTGCTTGCCGATGTGGCCGTCCTCGGGCAGCTCGATCGGGTACCGGCCGGTGAAGCAGGCCGTGCACAGCTGCTCGCGCGGCTGGTGGGTCGCCGCGATCATGCCGTCCTCGGAGATGTAGCCGAGCGAGTCGGCGCCGATCGACGCGCGGATCTCCTCGGTCCCGAGGCCCGTGGCGATGAGCTCGGCCCGGGTCGCGAAGTCGATGCCGTAGAAGCACGGCCACTGGACGGGCGGCGAGCTGATGCGCACGTGCACCTCGGCGGCGCCGGCCTCGCGCAGCATCCGGATCTGGGCGCGCTGGGTGTTGCCCCGCACGATGGAGTCGTCGACGACGACGAGGCGCTTGCCGCGGATCGTGTGCTCGAGCGGGTTGAGCTTGAGCCGGATGCCGAGCTGGCGCAGCGTCTGCGAGGGCTGGATGAAGGTGCGCCCGACGTACGCGTTCTTGACGAAGCCCTGGCCGAACGGGATGCCGCTCTCCTGCGAGTAGCCGACGGCGGCCGGTACGCCCGACTCCGGGACGCCGATGACGAGGTCGGCGTCGACGGCGTGCTCGCGTGCGAGGACGCGGCCCATCTCGACCCGCGCCTCGTGCACGACACGGTTGCGGATGACGGCATCGGGGCGCGCGAGGTAGACGTACTCGAAGACGCAGCCCTTCGGCTGCGGCTCGGCGAACGTGTGCGAGCGCAGCCCGTTCTCGTCGATGGCGATGAGCTCGCCGGGCTCGATCTCGCGGATGACGGAGGCGCCGATGGTCTGCAGCGCTGCGGTCTCGGACGCGACGACCCAGCCCCGCTCGAGGCGGCCCAGGGCGAGCGGGCGCACGCCCCACGGGTCGCGCGCGGCGTACAGCGTCTGCTCGTCCATGAAGACGAAGGAGAAGGCGCCCCGCAGCTTCGGCAGCAGCTCGAGGGCGGCCTGCTCGGGGGTACGGTCCTCGTCGGCGGCCAGCAGCGTCGTGACGAGCGCCGTGTCGGAGGTGTTGCCCCGGGCGAGCTCGCCGGTGACGCGCGCACCGCCGAAGTGCTCGTCGACGAGGGCCTTGAGCTCGACGGTGTTGATGAGGTTGCCGTTGTGGGCCAGGGCGATCGTGCTGTGGCCGGTGCCGCCGAGCGTGGGCTGCGCGTTCTCCCACGTCGACCCGCCGGTCGTCGAGTACCGCGTGTGCCCGATGGCGAGGTGCCCCCGCAGCGAGCTGAGGGCGGTCTCGTCGAAGACCTGCGACACGAGGCCCATGTCCTTGTAGACGAGGATCTTCTCGCCGTCGCCGGTCGCGATGCCCGCGGACTCCTGGCCGCGGTGCTGCAGCGCATAGAGCCCGAAGTACGTCAGCTTCGCGACGTCCTCTCCCGGGGCCCAGACGCCGAAGACCCCGCAGGCGTCCTGCGGGCCCTTCTCGCCGGGGATGAGGTCATGGTTCAGTCGACCGTCGCCGCGTGCCACTGCCCCAGTGTCGCACAGCCGGCAGCCTCGCCCGGACGCGTGCGGCCCGGGTGGACGCGTCGTGCTCAGTCGGCGGGAGCCCGCAGGGGCAGCGCCGCGAGCACCTCGTACCGGGGGCGACGACCCCGCCCCTGCCCGAGGTGCGACTCGACGAGCACGACCTCCTCGGCCCGCCACGTCGGGCCCTCGTACGCCTCGAAGGCGCGCAGCCAGCGCGTCGCCTCGGCCGGCCGCCGGAAGCGCCCGAGCGTGACGTGCGGGTGGAACCGCGTGCCGTCGGGCGTGGCCCCGACGCCGTTGGCGGCGCCGCGGGCGTTCCTGGCGAGGGCGTCGAGGTCGCCGTGCAGCTGTTCGACACCGACCCACAGCACGCGTGCGGCATACGGGTTGGGGAAGGCCCCCGCGCCCGCGAGCCGCAGGACGAGCGGGTCCCGGCGCGAGGCGGCCGCGCCGAGGGCCTCGGTGAGGTCGTCGAGCCGGTGCTCGGGGACCGCGCCGAGGAACGCCAGGGTGACGTGCCACTGGTGCGGGTCGGTCCACCGCAGGTCACCGCCGGCCTCGCGCCGCGGCTCGACCTGCGCCGCGAGGTCCTCCAGGGCGTGGGTGGGAGGAACGACCGCGACGAAGAGCCTCACGACGCCGTCACCGCGCCGTCCGTGTCGTCCCCGACGCGTCCGGCGCCTCCGACGCATCCGAGGCGTCCGGCGCCTCGAGCGCCGCGCCGGAGGCCAGCAGGCCCTCGACGTCGGGCACCCCCCACGCGGCGAGGGCGGCGCGCGTGTCTGCACCGACCGCCGAGGGCGGCGTCGTCAGGTACGCCGGGGTGCGTGAGAACCGCGGCGCCGGGGCGGGCTGCACGACGCCGTGGTGCTCGACGTACGTGCCACGCGCGGCCAGGTGCGGGTGGGCCGGCGCCTCCGCGTACGACAGCACCGGCTCGACGCAGGCGTCGGTGCCCTCGAAGAGCTCGGTCCAGGCGTCGCGGCTGCGGGTCCGGAACGTGTCGGCGAGGAGGGCGCGCAGCGCCGGCCACGCGGCGGGGTCCGACCGGCTCGGCGCCGTGTCGGAGAGGCCGAGCAGCTCGAGGAACGTGTCGTAGAAGCCCTGCTCGAGCGGGCCGACCGCCATCCAGCCGCCGTCGCTCGTCTCGTACACGTCGTAGAACGGGGCACCGGTGTCGAGCAGGTTGGTGCCCCGCCGTCCGCTCCACAGGCCCGCCCCGAGGAGTCCGAGGACGAGCGAGGAGACGTGCGCCGTGCCGTCGACGATCGCCGCGTCGACGACCTGCCCGCGCCCGCTCGCGCGCGCCTCGAGCAGCGCTGCGAGCACGCCCACGACGAGGTAGAGCGCCCCGCCGCCGAAGTCACCGACGAGGTTGACCGGCACCTGCGGCGGGCCGCCGGCGCGGCCGATCGCTCCGAGCGCCCCCGTGACGGCGATGTAGCCGATGTCGTGCCCGGCGGCCTGGGCGAGGGGCCCGTCCTGGCCCCAGCCGGTCATCCGTCCGTAGACGAGGCGCGGGTTGCGCTCCAGGCACGCGTCGGGGCCCAGGCCGAGGCGCTCCGCGACGCCGGGGCGGTAGCCCTCGACGAGGACGTCGGCCCGCTCGACGAGGTGCAGCGCGGCCCCGAGCCCGTCGGGGTGCTTGAGGTCGAGCGCGACGGAGGGGCGACCGCGTCGGAGCAGGTCGCGCTCGGGGTCGAGGGGCACGGGCAACGGCGACAGGCCCGGCCGGTCGACCCGGATGACGTCGGCGCCGAGGTCGGCCAGGAGCATGGCTGCGAACGGCGACGGGCCGATGCCGGCCAGCTCGACGACGCGGACCCCGGCCAGCGGCCCACCGCGCGGTGCGATGGTCACGACGCGCGCACGCCGGCGCCCCGGCCGGTCACGAGCCGTCGCGGCCCGTGCGGTCGAGCAGGAGCGCGACGATGCCGGCGAGGCCCGCCCCGAGGAAGACCCCCAGGGCGCCGAGGAACAGCACCGCCGTCCCGACGTCGTAGGACCTGGTCAGCGAGTAGCTGGGTCCGCCCGGCTCGCGCAGCCCGACCACCACGCCGACGACGAGCCCGACGAGGGCCCCGGTGACGAGGAAGCGCTTGAAGTTCGGGGTGCGGGGGACGTCGGGACTCACGGGCCCAGCGTAAGCGAGGCCAACGGCAGCAGGCCCTCGAGGTGGGCTCGCTGGCCGCTCGCCCGGACGCGGGAGGCGTCGACGGCCTCGTCCCACGCGAGGTCGCCGACGGCCAGCCGCAACCACGTGTCGGCGTCGGTCTCGATGACGTTGGGCGGGGTCCCGCGCCGGTGCACCGGGCCCTCGATGCACTGGGCGGCCCCGAACGGCGGGACACGGACCTCGACGGTGCGCCCCGGGGCGACCGAGGCCAGCTCCTCGAGGGTGTACCGCACGGCGGTCGCGATGGTCTGGCGGTCGGCGGCGAAGTCGGCCCTGCGGCAGGCCTCGAGCGCGGCCCGGCCGGCGTCGACGGGGGTGCGTCGGCGTGGGGGCATGGCCGCCAGCCTAGCCGCGGGACAGACACCCACCGGGCCGCCCCGGGGCGCGAGGCCCGGCGAGGGACCGGGCCCGTCGGAGTCACCGCAGGCGCGGGATGACGCCGGTGACGACGGCGTCGAGGACGGCGCGCGTGCCGGCGAAGGGCCCGGACCGACGCGGCCAGTGCGTGATGACGTCGGTGAAACCGAGCTCGGCGGCGCGCCCGACGGCGTCCTCGAACGCGTCGGCACTGCTCAGCGAGAAGGTCGGGGCGCTGTCGAGGTTGAGGTACCGGTCGAGGCTGCCGGGGTCGCGACCGGACGCCTCGAGCGCCTCCTCGACGACGCGGCAGTGGCCGGCGACGAGGTGCCACCATGCGGTGTCGGTGTCGGCCGTGCCGCCGTAGGTCATCCAGCCGTCGCCACGGTGCACCGCGAGGCGGATGGAGCGCGGGCCGTTCGCCGCGACGACGAGCGGAACCCGATGCCCGCCGGGCAGGCCACGCACCGGTCCGGGACGCGTCTGGACGTCGTGCGCGGCGTAGAAGCGTCCCTGCGCCGTGACGCGCTCCTCGCGCAGCAGCCGGTCGACCAGCTCGGTGAACTCGTGGAACCGCTCGACGCGCTGCCTGAGCGGCAGGTCCTCGCCCATGATCCGGGAGTCGAGGTCGCCCCCGCTGCCGACGCCGAGGAGGAACCGGCCACTGGAGATGTCGTCGAGGGCGAGCACCTCCCGCATGAGCTGGACCGGGTGGTGGTTGTTCGGCGAGGACACGAAGGTGCCGAGGCGTGCCCTCGACGTCACGGCTGCGGCGGCCGCCAGCGTCGGCACGGCGGCGAACCACGGCGAGTCGGGCAGGCCCTCCCACGTGACGTGGTCGAAGGTCCACAGGTGGTCGAAGCCCATCGCGTCGGCCTCCCGCCACATCGGCTCGGCCACGGACCAGGCGTGCTCGGGCAGGATCGTCAGACCGAAGCGCATCCCCTGACGGTAGCCGCCGGCCGGACCGTTGCCGCCGTCGGTGCAGGGTCGTAGCGTCGGACCACCAGAACGGGCACGTCGAAGGAGCCACCATGTCCAACCTCGTCGTCCACTTCGAGATCCACGGTTCGGACCCCGAGCGCCTCGCCGACTTCTACGGCCAGCTGCTCGGCTGGTCGTTCCAGCAGTTCGGCGACATGCCGTACTGGGCCATCGACACCGGCGAGGAGTCCATGCGCCAGGGCGGGGCGGGTCACGGCATCAACGGCGGGCTGACCCAGCGGCAGGGCCCGGCACCCGAGAAGGGTGGCCCGGTCAGCGGCGCCAACCTCGTCGTCGCGGTCGACGACGTCGACGGCCTGTTCGCCCGCGGGCTGGAGCTCGGCGGCACCGAGGCCCTGGCACCGGCGGACATGCCGGGTGTCGGCCGCCTCGCCTACCTGCACGACCCCGACGGCAACGTCTTCGGCCTCATCTCCCCCGTGATGTCCGACGGCACGACCGCGATGGGGTCCTGACACGGCGTCCTCCTACGCTGGGCCCGTGACGCTCGACCGGAGGCCCGACGACGCCTCGCCCTGGGACGACGCCGCGGTGCTCGCCGCGTCGAACGCGTGGGCGTGGGTGCCTGCCTTCGCCCGCAGCGTCGCCACCGACGAGTACCTCGTCGTCGCCTATCCCCCGACGTTCCTGACGCCGACGGGGGCGCGCGTCGTCGAGTCCGAGCGCGACCCGCGCGACCTCGTCGACGAGGTGCACGCGGTCGCCCGCGTCCTCGGCCGCGACCGGCTGTGGTGGACGGTCTCGGACACGACGCGCCCGGAGGGGCTCGAGGCCGAGGTCGTGCGTCGCGGCGGCACGGTCGTCGAGCGGATGGACGTGCTCGCCCTCGACCTGTCGCAGGGCCTACTGCCCGACCTCGGGGTGCCCGCCGACGTCACGGTGCGGCGCGTCGCCGACCGGACCGACGTGGTCGAGTCGCTCGTCCTGAGCCAGCTCGCGTTCGGCGGCGACGTGCCGGACGACGCGGAGGTGGACCTGGCCCTCGACGAGGTCGAGCGCGGCCTCGCCGAGGGGTCGGGCGGTCGCGTCCTCGCCTCGGTCGACGGCCGGGCGGCGAGCACGGGCGGGTGGACGCTCGTCGGTCCGGTCGCACGGTTCTGGGGCGCCGGCACCCACCCGGACCTGCGCGGACGCGGAGCGTACCGGGCCGTGCTGGAGGCACGGCTGCGGCACGTGCTCGAGCAGGGCGTCACCCTCGCCCTGACGCACGGACGCGTCGACACGTCCTCACCGATCCTGCGCTCCGTCGGCTTTCGCCGCTACGGCGAGCAGCGCCAGCTCGTCGTCGACCTCACGTGAGCGCCCGCGGCCGCCGGGCCGGGCCCACCGACGACGCCGCGGGTCCGGACGGCGGCGCCGGTCCCTCCCGGCGCATCACCCTCGAGTGGGACGACCGCGGCGGGGTCACGGTGCACATGGACGGCTCGCCCCAGTCGCACGTGCAGCCGCAGGACCCCACCGTCCTCGTCTTCGAGTACGTCCAGCACCTCGCGCTCGTCCTCGACGCGCTCGTCCCGGAGCCTCCTGCGCCGCTCGCCGTGACGCACGTCGGGGGCGCGGGGCTGACGCTGCCGCGGTACGTCGAGGCGACGCGGCCGGGCTCGCCGCAGATCGTCCTCGAGCCGGATGCCGAGCTGACCGCCCTCGTCCGCGAGCAGGTGCCGCTCCCCCGGCGGCACCGCATCCGGGTGCGCCCCGTCGACGGGCTCACCGGCGTCGCGGGCCTGCGCGACGCGTCGGCCGCGGTTCTCGTGACCGACGCGTACGCCGCCGGACGCGTCCCCGGCGAGCTCGTCGGGTCGGCCTACGCCACGCACGTGGCGCGGGTCCTCGGCACCGGTGGCGTGGCGCTGTGGAACCTCGCCGACGAGCCGGGGCTGCGCTGGGTGTCGCGCGTCGTGGCGACGGCCCGGCAGGTCCTGCCGCACGTCGCGCTCCTGGCCACTCACGAGGTGCTCAAGCGTCGACGGTTCGGCAACGTCGTCCTCGTCGCGTCGGGCTCGCCGCTGCCGGTCGAGCGGCTGCGCCGCGACGTCGCCCGCGCCCCGCTCCCGACGGGGCTGCGGGCCGGGGTCGAGCTCGACCGTCTCTGCGCGGGCGCGAAACCCTTCGGCGACAAGGGGATCGGCAGCCCCGAGCCGCCGGATGCCACCGACTGGCGTGTCGTCTGACACGCGTGGGGCGACGCCCGGTCAGGGCGCCGCCCCACCCGTTGGACAGCTGCGGCTAGGGCCGGCTCACTCGCCGAAGACCGCGGGCATCGTGAACCGGTGCGCCGAGCGCAGCTCGGACACCGACACCGTGAACAGGTCGCCGACGACGACGTCGCGACCACCGGTGACGCCGATGCGCGCGTGCGGCACGTCGCCGAGCAGCTGCTCGAACTCGGTGGCGCGACCGGCCGGGACGGCGACGAGCGCGCGGGCCGCGGACTCCGAGAAGAGCGCCGTGAACGCGTCGAGGGGCTGACCGTCCTCGGTCGTCCCGACGCGGTCGAGGCCGTCGACCGTGACCCCGACCCCGTGGCGCATGGCCATCTCGGCCAGGCCGATGGCGAGGCCGCCTTCGGACAGGTCGTGGGCGGCCTCGACGACGCCGGCCTTCGCCGCCCGCGCGAGCGCGGCACCGAGCGCCTGCTCCGCGGCGAGGTCGACCCGCGGCGGCACCCCGCCGAGGTGCTTGTGCACGACGTGCGCCCACTCGGACCCGTCGAGCTCGGCGCGGGTCGTGCCGAGGAGGTAGACGTGGGCGTCGTCGGAGCGGAAGCCGGAGCCGGAGCGCTTCGAGACGTCCTCCATGACGCCGAGGACGCCGATGACCGGCGTCGGGTGGATCGCGACGTCACCGGTCTGGTTGTAGAAGGACACGTTGCCGCCGGTGACCGGGATGCCGAGGGTCTTGCAGCCCTCGGCGATGCCCCTGATGGCCTCGCGGAACTGCCACATGACGCCCGGGTCCTCGGGCGAGCCGAAGTTGAGGCAGTCGGTGACGGCCAGCGGCTCGGCGCCGGCCGTGGCGACGTTGCGGTAGGCCTCGGCGAGTGCCAACTGGGCGCCGGCGTACGGGTCGAGCTTGGCGAAGCGGCCGTTGCAGTCCGTGGCGACGGCCACGCCGCGCCCGGTCTCCTCGTCGACACGCACGACACCGGCGTCGTCGGGCTGGGCGAGCGCCGTGTTGCCGAGGACGTAGCGGTCGTACTGGTCGGTGACCCACGACTTGTCGCAGAGGTTGGGCGAGCCGATGAGCGTCAGCAGCTGGGCGCGGATGTCCTCACCGGTCTCGGGTCGCTCGAGGGCGGAGGCCGAGTCGGCGTTGAGCGCGTCGAGGTAGTCCGGCCGGGCGAGCGGGCGGTTGTACGTCGGGCCCTCGTGCGCCACCGAGCGCGGCGGCACGTCGACGATGACCTCGCCGTGCCACGTGATGACGAGGTGGTCGCCGTCGGTGACCTCGCCGACGACGGTGGCCTCGACGTCCCAGCGGTCCGTGATGGCGAGGAACTCCTCGACCTTCGCCGGCTCGACGACGGCCATCATCCGTTCCTGCGACTCGGACATGAGGATCTCGTGCGGCTGCAGCGTCGCGTCGCGCAACGGCACGAGGTCGAGCTCGACGTGCATGCCGCCGTCACCGTTGCTCGCGAGCTCGCTGGTGGCACAGGACAGCCCGGCGCCGCCGAGGTCCTGGATGCCGGCGACGACACCCGCCCGGTAGAGGTCGAGGCAGCACTCGATGAGCACCTTCTCGGCGAACGGGTCGCCGACCTGGACTGCGGGGCGCTTGGCGGGGCCGCCGGCCTCGAACGTCTCGGACGCGAGGACCGAGACGCCGCCGATGCCGTCGCCGCCGGTCTTGGCACCGAAGAGGATGACCTTGTTGCCGACGCCGGTGGCCTTGGCCAGGTGGATGTCCTCGACCCGCATCGCGCCGACGCAGAGCGCGTTGACGAGCGGGTTGCCCTGGTAGCAGTCGTCGAAGACGACCTCGCCGCCGATGTTCGGCAGGCCGAGGCAGTTGCCGTAGCCGCCGACCCCGGCGACGACGCCGGGCAGGACGCGCTGGGTGTCGGGGTGGTGCAGGTTGCCGAAGCGCAGCGGGTCCATGACGGCGATCGGGCGTGCCCCCATCGACATGATGTCGCGGACGATGCCGCCGACGCCGGTGGCCGCGCCCTGGTACGGCTCGACGTAGGACGGGTGGTTGTGCGACTCGACCTTGAAGGTCACCGCCCAGCCGTCACCGATGTCGACGACGCCGGCGTTCTCGCCGATACCCACGAGCAGCTTCTCGCGCATCTCGTCGGTGGTGTTCTCGCCCCAGAGCTTGAAGTGGACCTTGCTCGACTTGTACGAGCAGTGCTCGGACCACATGACCGAGTACATGGCGAGCTCGGCGATGGTCGGCCGGCGACCGACGATCTCGCGGATGTTGAGGTACTCGTCCTCCTTGAGGCCGAGCTCGGCCCACGGCTGGTCGACGTCGGGTGTCGCCGCCGCGTGCTCCACCGTGTCGACGGCGGACGGGGCGGTCTCGACGGTGGCCTGTGCTGCGGTGTCGCTCATGCGGTGGCTGCGCTCTCGAGGGTGTGCGTGATCAGCGAGGTGAAGAAGGCCCGGCCGTCGAGGCTCGGGCCGTAGCCCTCCTCGACGCAGTGCTCCGGGTGCGGCATGAGGCCGACGACGTTGCCCCGCTCGTTCGTGATTCCGGCGATGTGCCGGTAGGACCCGTTGGGGTTGCGGCCCTCCGCGTCGGGGACGTACCGGAACACGACGCGCCCCTCCCCCTCGAGCCGGTCGAGGGTCTCCTCGTCCGCGACGAAGCCCCCCTCGCCGTTCTTGAGGACGACGGTGATCTCCTGACCGGCCTCGAAGTCGCCGGTCCACGCCGTCGAGGCGTTCTCGACGACGAGCCGGGTGTCGACGCAGTTGAACTTGCGGTGGTCGTTGCGGATCAGCGCGCCGGGCAGCAGGTGGCTCTCGGTGAGCACCTGGAAGCCGTTGCAGATGCCGAGGACCGGCAGGCCGCCCTGCGCCGCCGGCACGAGCCGGTCCATGACCGGCGCGAAGCGGGCGATGGCGCCACAGCGCAGGTAGTCCCCGTAGGAGAACCCGCCGGGAAGGATGACGGCGTCGACACCCTTGAGGTCCGCGTCGCCGTGCCAGAGGGAGACCGCCTCGCCACCGCAGGCGCGCACGGCCCGGGCCGCGTCGCGGTCGTCGAGCGAGCCGGGGAAGGTGACGACGCCGACCTTCACTGCGCGTCGTCCTTCGGCTCCGCGTCGTCCGCGGGCTCCTCGAGGACCCGGACGGACACGACGTCCTCGATGACGGGGTTCGACAGCAGCTTCTCGGCGGCCTCGCGGGCCGCTTCCAGGTGGCCGTCGGTGACGTCACCGTCGACCGTGAGGACGAACCGCTTGCCCTGCCGGACGTCGGTGAACCCGTCGAAGCCGAGGCGCGGGAGTGCCCCGCCGACGGCTTGGCCCTGGGGGTCGAGGATCTCGGGCTTGAGCATGACGTCGACGACGATGCTTCCCATCGGTGATGGTTCTCCCTGTCTGGATGGGGTCAGGAGCGTCCGTGCCGGACGGCCGAAGTCTATCGGCCCGCGCGGGTGCCCCCGACCGCGTCTCAGCGGGACTGCAGGGCGTCGAGGGCGACGGCCATCGCGGCCCCGACGCGCCAGTCGAGGCGCCGCCCGTCGGCGAGCGCCGGCAGGTCGACGTGGTAGATGTCGCGGACGCCGATGCGCTTGGTCGAGCTGAGCACGACCTCCCCCTGCGGCGTCCGGAAGTCGAAGTGGAACAGCCAGGGCACCGGGATGTCGCCGAGCACCGGCACGAAGTCCCACACGCGGCGCAGGATGGCGACCTTCGCGTTGCGCTCGGTGCCCGTGGACTCGAGGCCCGCGGCGTCGCGCAGGTGCCACGTCGAGCTGGCGAGCGAGGCGCCGAAGTCCTTCTTGAACCAGCCGATCGGCGCGCCGGTGGCATCGAGGACGTCGTAGCCGGAACCGAGGTCGATGACCTTGCGGGCCCGGAACCCGAAGAGGGCGTGCGTCTTGGCCGCGTCGCTGAAGAAGGTGACCTCCTCCTTGAGCTTCATCCGCTTCTGCTCGGCGAAGCACAGCAGGCCCAGCTCGGCTCCGCTGCCGTCGGAGCGGTGGATCTCGTACCGGTTGACCATCATCGTGACGCGCTGGCGCACGACGTAGTGCTCGGTGTCGGGGGCGGGCTGCTCGGCGACGGGCTCGCTCATGGGCCCCAGCGTGCCACAGCCGTCGTGGTCCGCACGTGACGGGCCGTCCCGACTCAGGCGCGGGTCAGGCGGGGGCCAGGCAGGCGTGCAGGTGCATGTCGTGCCAGCCGTCCGGGTGCAGGAGGGCCGAGCGCCGCACGCCCTCGAGGTGGAACCCGCTCTTGACGGCGACCCGGCACGAGGGCTCGTTGTGGACCGAGTGCATGAGCTCGATGCGGTGCAGGCCGACGTCGAAGAGCCACGCCGTCATGGCGGTGAGCGCCCGGCCGGCGACGCCTCGCCCGCGACCCTCCGGCAGGACCCAGTAGCCGACCTCCGCGATGCCCTCGTCGAGGTGCAGCACCGGAAGGCCGACGCGCCCGACGAGGTCGCCTGCGCCGTCGACGACGGCCCACTCGGCGCCGGTCTCGCGCTGCCATCGCGCGTGCGCCCGCCCGCGGACCCACTCCAGCGCCTCGTCGTGGGTCAGCGAGCGCCGGTGCCAGCGCTGGATGGCCGGGTCGGCGTAGGCACGGACGAGAGCGTCGGCGTCGTCGTCGCCGAACGGGCGCAACGTCAGCCCCTCCCCCACGTCGACGGTGGGCTGGGCGGCGGCGTTGAGCGATCCGGGCGCGACGGCGACGGGAAGGGCGGACACGGCGTCATGCTCGCACGGGGTACCGACCATGCCGTCCCCCCGTCGGCCGATCTCGTCGGCGACCCGTGTCCGGTCCCCCGATCCGTCTCCTCGTCGGCCATCCGTTTCCGGCCCGCCGACAGGTCGTCGGCCGCGAGACCTCTCGGCCGACCGGACCCCGGACGGCGGACCGGAAGCCGTCGGCCTCAGAAGCGCTCGCCGGTGAGCCGCTCGTAGGCCTCGACGTACTTGGCGCGGGTCTGCTCGACGACGCGCTCGGGCAGCTCGGGCGGCGCCTCCCCGCTCCGGCGGTCCCACCCGGACCCGGGCGAGGTGAGCCAGTCGCGGACGAACTGCTTGTCGTAGGAGGGCTGCGGGTGCCCCGGTTCCCACAGCTCGGCCGGCCAGAACCGGGAGGAGTCCGGGGTCAGCACCTCGTCGGCCAGGACGAGGCCGCCCGAGCCGTCCGGGGCGAGGCCGAACTCGACCTTGGTGTCGGCGATGAGGATGCCCCGCCGGGCGGCGATCTCGTTGCCTCGGGCGAGGATCGCGCGCGTCAGCCGGGACACCTCTGCGGCGACCTCGGCACCGAGCTCGGCCTCGACCTCGGCGGGCGTCATCGGCAGGTCGTGCTCGCCCACCGGCGCCTTCGTCGTCGGCGTGAAGACCGGCTCGGGCAGCTTGGAGCCGTCGACGAGCCCCTCGGGAAGCCCGACGCCCGACACCGACCCCTTCTCGCGGTACTCCTCGAGGCCGCCGCCCGTCAGGTAGGCGCGCGCGATGGCCTCGACCTTGAGCATGTCGAGCCGGCGCACCACGACGCCGCGCCCGGCCACGGCGTCGGGCACGTCGGTGGACACGACGTGGTTGGGCACGAGGTCGGCGAGCTGGTCGAACCACCACAGCGACAGACGCGTCAGCACCGCGCCCTTGTCGGGGATCTCGGGCGACATCATCCAGTCGTAGGCCGAGAGGCGGTTGGACGCGACGAGGAGCAGCTGGTCCGGGACCTCGGTGCCGTCCGCGGCGAGCGGTACGTAGAGGTCGCGGACCTTGCCGGAGTAGACGTGCCGGTACCCGTCGAGCTCGACCCGGGTGCTCATCGGGCCGCCGCCACGGTGATGTCGCCGCGCTCGGCGCGCAGGGCGATGTCGGTGCGGTGGTGCGAGCCGGGCAGCTCGATGACGGCGACGGCGTCGTACGCGGCCTGCCGCGCCTTCGCGAGCGTCGGGCCGACGGCGACGACGTCGAGGACGCGTCCGCCCGCGGACACCAGCTGGCCCGACGCGTCGAGCGCGGTACCGGCGTGCAGGACGACGACGCCGGGCACCTCGGCGGCGGCGTCGAGCCCGGTGATCGGGTCGCCGGTGCGGGGCGAGGCGGGGTAGCCGTGCGAGGCGATGACGACGACCACTGCGCGGTCCTCGGACCAGCGCAGCCGGCCGAACTCGGCCAGCGTCCCGGTCGCCGCCGCGAAGAGCAGCTGGGCGAACGGCGTCTCGAGGCGGGCGAGCGACGCCTGGCCGTCGGGGTCGCCGAGCCGTGCGTTGAACTCGACGACCTTCGGCCCCCGCGAGGTCAGGGCGAGCCCGACGTAGAGGATGCCGACGAACGGGGTGCCACGCCGGCGCATCTCGTCGACGGTCGGCTGGGCGACGCGGGCGACGACGTCCTCGGCGAGGCCCTCGGGTGCCCAGTCGAGCGGCGAGTAGGCCCCCATGCCACCGGTGTTGGGGCCGGCGTCGTCGTCGGCGACCCGTTTGAAGTCCTGCGCGGGTGAGAGCGCGACAACCGTGGAGCCGTCGCTGACGCAGAAGACGGAGACCTCCGGGCCGTCGAGGAACTCCTCGACGACGACGCGTCCGCCGTCCTTGGCCAGGCACGCCCGGGCGTGCTCGACCGCGGTCTCGCGCGACTGGGTGACGACGACGCCCTTGCCGGCGGCGAGGCCGTCCTCCTTGACGACGTACGGGGCGCCCAGCGCGTCGAGGGCGGCCTCGACCTCCTCGACGGTCTCGCACACGTGGGCCAGCGCGGTGGGCACCTCTGCCGCCGCCATGACCTCCTTGGCGAACGACTTGCTGCCCTCGAGCCGGGCGGCCTGCGCCGACGGCCCGAAGACGGCCACGCCCGCGGCGCGGCAGGCGTCGGCGACGCCGGCGACGAGCGGCGCCTCGGGCCCGACGACGACGAGGTCGACCTCGTGCTCGCGCGCGAGCGCCGCGACGGCGTCGCCGTCGAGCACGTCGACGGGGACGCAGAGGGCCGTGGCGTCGATGCCCGGGTTGCCGGGCGCCGCGATGACGGCCTCGACCTCCGGGTCGGCGGCGACGGCCTTGACGAGGGCGTGCTCGCGGGCACCGGAACCGAGGACGAGGACCTTCACGGCGCCCAGCCTATTGGCTCGTCCGGGTGCTGCTGCGAGGCTGTCCCGATGGCGAACACCGACGCTCCCGACGCCCCCGGCCCGGACCACGAGGCCTGGCTCGTCTCGACGCTCCAGTCCCACCGCGACGCCGTGCTGTGGAAGCTGGAGGGCGTGTCCGAGCACGACGCCCGCCGCCCCCTGACCCCGACCGGCACCAACCTGCTGGGTCTGGTCAAGCACCTCGCGTACGTCGAGCACGGCTACTGGGGCCCGACCTTCGAACGCGAGGTGACCGTGCCGCTGCCCGCGTGGGACGACGACGCGTTGCCCAACGACGACATGTACGCCTTCGCCGACGAGTCGCGCGAGGACGTCGTCGCGCTGTACCGGGCGGCCTGGGAAGCTCGGTGCCGGGACCGTCGCGCTCGGCCTCGACCACCGGGGCCGGGTGCCGTGGTGGCCGCAGGAGCGTGCCGATGTGGACGTGCGGCTCGTCCTGGGCCACCTCATCGCCGAGACGGCCCGGCACGCCGGCCATGCCGACATCCTGCGCGAGCAGCTCGACGGTGCGGCCGGACGCTTCCAGGGCCGCGAGAACCTGCCCCTGGAGGACCCGGCCTGGTGGCGCGACTACCTCGCCCGCGTCGAGGCCGCCGCCGACGCCCACCGCTGAGGCCGCCGCGGCGTGAGGGTCAGGCCGTGCCGGTCAGGCCGAGCCGGTCAGGCCTGCCGGTCAGGCCGTGGCGGTCATGGTGCCCAGGCGCTCGAGGAGGCGGTGCCGCACCTCCGGCCACTCGTCGACGAGGATCGAGTACACCGCGGTGTCGCGCCACGAGCCGTCGGCGCGGCGCACGTCCCGGCGCGTCACCCCCTCGAACACCGCTCCCAGCTTGAGGATCGCGGCGCGGGACCGGGCGTTGAGCACGTCGGTCTGGATGCGGACGCGTCCGAACCCGCACGTCTCGAAGGCGTGGGCGAGGAGGAGGAACTTGCACTCCGGGTTGACCGCGGTGCCCCACCACGGCGAGCCGTACATCGTCCAGCCGAGGTGCACGTGCTGCCGGGTGAGGTCGACGTCGCCGAGTGAGCTCGTGCCGACGACCGTGCCCGCCGCACCGAGGGGCGAGTCCTCGACCAGCCGCACCGTGTAGGCGGTCCGCCCCTGCTCGCGGGCCGCGATCGATGCGGCCACGAGCGCCTCGGTCTCGGCCGGCGACTCGTGCGGGCGCATCATGAGGAAGCCCTGCTCGTAGCAGCGGGGGTCCGCGTAGACGGCGAACAGACCGTCGGCGTCCTGCGGGCGCATCACGTCGAGGCGCACGACGCGACCGATGAGCGGCACGCCGGTGGGTGGGATGGAGTCCGTCTCGGGCATGTCCTGACACTAGACTTGATGGTTCCCGCGCCGCTCAGGGCGCCCCTCGAGTCCATGGATGTCAGTGAGCACTTCGAACGCATCTCCCCAGCGCGCATCGGCCGCGGTCCCCGACGAGGTGGCCCGCGAGATCGCCGTCGAGCAGGCGCACGTCGACCGGGTCCACGAGGAGCTCGTCAAGGCCGGCATCCGGGCCGAGTCGGTGCAGGCCGAGGGCCTGTCCCGCGGCCGCATCACGAAGTCGGCGGAGGTCGCGTACGAGGAGGCGGCGGGGCTGTTCGAACGCGACGCCCTGATGTTCCACGCGGCCCGACGCCGCACCGCCCTCGACACCCAGTACGAGGGCCTCGTCTTCGGCCGCCTCGACATCGACCACGCCATGCTGCGCGCCGAGGCGGCCGGCCACGCCGGCGCGAACGGCAACGGCTCGGCGTCCTCGACAGCGTCGGCGTCCTCGGCAGCCTCGTCGGCAGCGGCGGACCGCGAGGTGCGCTACATCGGCCGCCTCGGCGTCCGCGACGACGACTACGAGCCGCTCGTCATCGACTGGCGCGCCCCGGCGGCGTCGGCGTTCTACCGCGCGACGCCCACGCAGCCGATGGGCGTCCTGCGCCGACGCGTCCTGCGCAGCCGCGGCACGACCGTCATCGGCGTCGAGGACGACCTCATGGTGCCCGAGGCGCCCGACGACCTCGTCATCGTCGGCGACGGCGCCCTCATGGCCGCCCTGACCCGCACCCGCGGCGCGCGGATGCGCGACATCGTCGCGACGATCCAGGCGCACCAGGACGAGGCCATCCGGGCCAGCGCCCGCGGCGTCACCGAGATCACCGGCGGACCCGGCACCGGCAAGACCGTCGTCGCCCTGCACCGGGCCGCCTACCTGCTCTACTCCGACCGGCGCCGGTTCGAGTCCGGCGGGATCCTCGTCGTCGGCCCGTCGGGTGCCTACACCGCCTACATCGAGCGGGTCCTGCCCTCCCTCGGCGAGGAGAGCGTGACGCTGCGTGCGCTCGGCGACGTCCTCGACGTCGTCAGCACTGAGCGGCTCGACCCGCCCGCGGTCGCCCGGCTCAAGGGGTCGGTGCGCATCCGCACGCTGCTCGGCGCGGCGGCCCGCGGACGCGTCCCCGAGGCCCCGACCGAGTTCCGTGCCGTCGTCGCCGGCCGGGCCGTGCGGCTCGAGGCGCGCGATCTCGACCGCGTTCGCTCGCAGGTGCTGCGCCAGCACCAGCGAAACGCGGCCACCGCGGCGGCACAGGCCTCGCTCGGTGAGGCCGCGTGGAGCTCGCTCGGCATCAGCGGCGACCGCGACGCCAAGGCCGAGTTCATGGACAAGTGGGAGGACCACCTCGACGTCGAGGCGTTCATGCAGGCCTGGTGGCCGCAGGTCGACGCGCGCCAGGTGCTGCTCTGGCTCGCCGACGAGGCGCTCGTGCGCCGCCACGCGCGTGGCACGCTGGACGACGACGAGGCCGCGATGCTCGCCACCTCGTTCCGGACCGCGGTCGAGACCGGCACCTGGTCGGTGGCGGACGTCGCGCTCGTCGACGACGTTGCGGCGCGCCTCGGCCCGGTGCAGGACGCGCCCCAGGAGGAACGCGGGTTCTACGAGATCGAGGAGCTCGACGACCTCAGCCAGTACGGCGTCACCGAGGTGCAGCCGGTGTCGGCCCGCGACGAGCGGCGGGCCGAGGCCGTCGGCGGCGACCCCACCGACCGGCTCCTCGCCGGGCGCATCGGCAAGCCCGAGGAGTACGCCCACGTCCTCGTCGACGAGGCGCAGGACCTCTCGCCGATGCAGTGGCGGATGATCGGACGCCGCGGGCGGCACGCGTCGTGGACCGTCGTCGGCGACGCCGCGCAGGCCTCTTGGCCGGATGCGGCCGAGGCGGCGTCGGCACGTGAGGAGGCCTTCGGCACGCAGCCCCGCCAGCGCTTCCACATGGACACCAACTACCGCAACGCCCGCGAGATCTTCGACTTCGCCGCCGACGTCGTGCGCCGCGAGGTGCCCGACGCCGACATCCCGCAGGCGGTCCGCGAGACCGGGGTCCAGCCGCTCGAGCTGCCCCTCGGCGCCGACGGGGCCGAGTCCCTGTCAGCGGTGCGCTCGGCGGTCGACGCGCTGCTCGGCGAGGTTGAGGGCGCCATCGCCGTCGTGACGCCGGCCCGGCACGCGCCGGCGCTCGCGTCCGTCGACGGGGCCGGTGAGGGCCGGGTCCAGGTCGTCGACCCGATGTCGACCAAGGGTCTCGAGTACGACGCCACTGTCGTCGTGGACCCGGACGAGATCGTCGCCGAGTCGCCCGGTGGCGTCCGGGTGCTCTACGTCGCCCTGACCCGAGCCGCCCACCGGATGACCGTCCTGTCCTGATCCCCCCGGTATGTCCCGTGCTCCTGAGCACGACATCGAGGTAAAGGTTTGTTCAAGGAATCGCCGAACCATCGACTCCTCAGCACGGGCGAGAGATGATGGTCCGGACGTCGAAGGTGCGCGAACACCCTCCCCGCCGGTCTCCTCCCCCTTGAGACCCCCTCGACGTCCGGCGTAGTCCCGCCCCCCAATTGAGGACTCGCACCGGGCGAGGGACGAGATGCAACCCCCCTGCATCTCGCCCCTCGCCCGAACCATGTCCGGCGCGTGGTGGAGGGCGGTCCGCTCCGTCGACGGTGTCGGGCGGTCGCTCGGTGTCGGGGGTGGTCGGGGCGGGGTTGGCCGGGGCGGGGTTGGCCGGGGCGGCGTCAGCCGCCGAGGAGCGTTCGGACGCGGTCGGCGCCGACCGCCAGCAGCAGCGTCGGCAGGCGCGGACCGGTGTCCTTGGACACGAGCAGCCGGTACAGGAGGACGAAGAACGCCCGCTGGGCCGCGGACAGCTCGGGGTCCTTGACCTTGGCCTCGGGGTCGATGCCGCGCTGGATCTTGGGCACCGCGTACACGAGGTGGGTCAGGCCGTCGACCGACCAGTGCGCGTCGAGGCCCTCGAGCAGCAGGCGCAGCGACTCGCGCTGCGTGTCCTCGAGGCTGCCGAGCAGCTCGGCGTCCGGCGTCTCGCGGACGACGGTGCGGTCCTCGGCCGGGACGTAGCCGAGCATCCAGCGCTCGGCGCAGTCGAGGCGCGGGCGCAGGTCCTCGATGGAGTCGACCGGGTGGTCGGGGTCGAAGCTCGGACAGGATGCGCACCGCCTGGGCCTCGTCGCCCTGCGTGATGTCGATGACCGAGGCGATGGTCCGGAACGGCATCGGCCGGGGGGTCGAGGGCAGCGGGCCGGAGGCCGTCGAGGAGGCGCGCAGGTGGGCGGCGAGGTCGCCCGGCTGCGCGGCGCCGGCCTCGACCTTGCGGTTCAGGGCGTCCCACTCGTCGTAGAGCCGCTGCAGCTCGGGGCCGAAGGCGACGTCGAAGCTCTGGTTCGGGCGGCGTCGGGCGTAGAGCCAGCGCAGCACCGCCGGCTCCATGACCTCCAGCGCGTCGTTCGGGATCGGGACCCCGCCCTTGGACGAGCTCATCTTGGCCATGCCGGCGATGCCGACGAACGCGTACATCGGGCCGATCGGGCGCTCCCAGCCGAAGACGGGGGCGAGGTCCTTGCCGACGACGAAGCTGCTGCCCGGGCTCTGGTGGTCGACGCCGGACGGCTCGAACAGCACGCCCTCGTAGGCCCAGCGCATCGGCCAGTCGACCTTCCAGACGAGCTTGCCGTCGGTGAAGGTGTCGAGGTCGACGGTCTCGGTGTGCCCGCACCTCGTGCAGGCGTAGGCGAGCTCGTGCGTGTCGTCGTCGTAGGCGGTGACGGTCGTGAAGTCGGTGCGGCAGACGGTGCAGTACGGCTTGAACGGGAAGTAGCCGGCGGTGCCCTCGCTGCCGTCGTCCTCCGCCGCGGCGCCCGAACCGCGCTCGGCCTCGGTCGCGGCGGCCGCCTGCTCCTCGGTGAGCTGCGCGGCCTTGGGGTCCTGGCGTCGGCCCTTGCCGGTGGCCCGCTGCCGCGCGTCGGCCTCCGCCTCCAGGGTGCGGTACTGGTCGAGGACCTTGTCGATGGCGACCCGCTCGCGCATGGCGAGGAGGACCTGCTCGCGGTACGCGCCCGCGCGGTACTGCTCGGTCTGGCTGATCTGGCGCACCTCGATGCCGGTGGCGCCCATCGCCTCGAGCAGCGGCGCCTTGAAGTGGTCGGCCCAGCTGGCGTGCGGCGACCCGGCCGGGGCGGGCACCGACGTCAGCGGCATGCCGATGTACTGCTCCCACGACTCGTCGACGCCCTCGAGGCGCTTGGGCACGCGGCGGAAGCGGTCGAAGTCGTCCCAGGACAGGATGTGCTCGCACGCGATGCCGCGGCGCTTGATCTCGTCGGCGACGAGGTGCGGCGTGATGAGCTCGCGGAAGTTGCCGAGGTGGATGGGCCCCGACGGGCTGATGCCGGACGCGCAGACGATGGTGTCGATGCCGCGGTGCCTCGCCTCGGCGATGACGTCGTCGGCCAGACGCGTCACCCAGTCGAGCGGTTCGGTGGTGGCCTCGGGGGCCGGCTCCGGGGCGGCGGGGGCAACCGTGTCACTCATGGATGTCCTTCGGGTCCAAGCAGGTTCGTGGGTCAGCGGTCAGCTCGCGACGCTGGGCTTGAGCGGGAAACGCTCGATGATCTCGTCCCGGCCCGGACCGACACCGATCGCGGAGACGCGGGCGCCGATGAGCTCCTCGACCCGCAGCACGTACTTCTGCGCGTTCTCGGGCAGCTCCTCGAAGGTGCGGCAGTGGGTGATGTCCTCCCACCAGCCCGGCATCTCCTCGTAGATCGGGGTCGCGTGGTGGAAGTCGCTCTGGCTGACCGGCATCTCGTCGTGGCGGACGCCGTCGACGTCGTAGGCGACGCAGATCGGGACCGTGGACAGACCGGTGAGCACGTCGAGCTTGGTGACGACGAAGTCGGTGACGCCGTTGACCCGCTGGGCGTAGCGGCCGATGACGACGTCGAGCCAGCCGCACCGGCGGGGACGTCCGGTGGTGACGCCGAACTCGGCACCGGTCTTGCGGAGGAACTCACCCATGTCGTCGTGCAGCTCGGTGGGGAACGGCCCTTCGCCGACGCGCGTCGTGTAGGCCTTGAGGATGGCGATGACCGAGTCGATGCGGGTCGGCGGGACGCCCGAACCGGTGCACGCGCCGCCCGCGGTGGCGTTGCTCGAGGTGACGTACGGGTAGGTGCCGTGGTCGACGTCGAGGAGGGTCGCCTGGCCGGCCTCGAAGAGCACGGTCTCGCCGCGGTCGAGGGCCTGGACCAGCTCGAGCGCCGTGTCGGTGACCATCGGCGCGAGCCGCTCCGCGTACGAGCGCAGCTCGGTGACGACCTCGTCGACGTCCGCGGCGCGCGTGTTGTAGATCTTGGCGAGCACCTGGTTCTTGACGGCCAGGGCGGCCTCGACCTTCTGGCGCAGGATGCCCTCGTCGTAGAGGTCCTGGACCCGGATGCCGATGCGGCTCATCTTGTCCGCGTACGTCGGGCCGATGCCGCGACCGGTCGTGCCGATGCGGCGGCTGCCGAGGAAGCGCTCGGTGACCTTGTCGAGGGTCCGGTTGTACGGCGGGATGACGTGCGCGTTGGCGCTGACCTTGAGCTTGCTCGTGTCGACGCCGCGCGCGTCGAGGCCGTCGAGCTCCTCGAAGAGGACACCGAGGTCGATGACGACACCGTTGCCGATGACGGGCACGCAGTTCGGGGACAGGATCCCGGACGGCAGCAGGTGCAGCGCGTACTTCTCGCGCTTGCCGTCCTTCTCGATGACGACGGTGTGGCCGGCGTTGTTGCCGCCGTTGAACTTGACGACGTAGTCGACGCTGCTGCCGAGCAGGTCGGTCGCCTTGCCCTTGCCCTCGTCGCCCCACTGCGCTCCCACGAGCACGATCGCCGGCATCGGTCTGCCTTCCGGTTGTGGTCCAAGCCAACGGCAAGGCTATCGGTTGCCGGCCGGTGCCCCGGACGCCGTCCGAGCCCGGCCCGGACCCCGGCCTCGTGAGCCCTGGCGCACTTCGTCAGCGCTGCGTCTGTCTGTGAGTGTCAGACCACGCACCGAAAGGTCCCAGCACCACCCGGGTGACGCATCGGTCACGCAGCCGCGAGGGCGAGAGCCGCGTCGACCCGCGCTCGCAGCGCGGCCGGGTCGCGCAGGTCTGCCATGGTCACCCGGACGACCACCCAACCCAGCGACCGGATGCGGTCCTCGCGCAGCTTCTCCTCCCACAGGACCTGCCGGTCCTCGTACTTCACCCGACCGTCGAACTCGACGAGCACGCGGGTCCCCGTCAGCCGCAGGTCGACTCGGTAGCCGCGGCCGCCTCGGGTCCACCGCTCCGTGCCCGGCACGACGAACTGCGGCTCGAGGTCGTGCCCCGCCGCCCGGAGCAGGTGGGACAGCAGCGTCTCGCCGGGCGACTCGTGCCGGGCGTCGCACCAGTCGAGCACCGCCCGCACCCCCGCGGCACCGTGCCGCCGGCCCAGTCCCGCGACCGCGGCGCGAAGCTCGTCGGCCGTCACGAGGCCCCGGCGGAGCCCGTCGTCGGCGGGCACGAGGAACGAGCGGGGGTCCTTCAGCCCCATGGACGCGATCGCGACTGCCGGATGGACGGTCCCTCCCGCCGGCCGCGGAGCCAGCTCCGGCGCGGACGTCCGGTGCGGATGGACGACGAGGTCGGCCTTGCGGTGGCGGTTCAGGCCGGGGTCGGTGAGGGCCAGGTGGACCCTTCGCAGGTCCGGCCGCCACGTGGCGATCCCCAGACGCAGCAACGCCGATGCGTCAGCCGCCAAGGCGCGTCCGGCGTACTCGACCAGGAGTGCCTCGACGCGGAGCCGGTGCCGGTCGGCGTCGTCGCGGGGCACTCGTGTGGCGTACCAGCCGCGGTGCAGCCGAACCACGCTGCCGTCACGCAGGAGTCGACGCAGGTCGGCACGGGTCAGGCCCAGCCGGTGGCGCGGCCGGCCGAGAACACGTCGTTGCGGGCGATGAGCGCGGGATCCATGCCCTGAGCCTCGTGGTCTCGGGAGGGGGGCGCGACACCCTGCCCGGGGGCTGTGGAGATCACCCCCGCCCGCGTCAGGGGTGTGGACGCGTCCCGGCTCCTCGTGCACGATTCGGTCCCTTGGTGGGTGGTGCACCACCGACCAAGGGACCGAACGCCCACGAGCGGACCGGGCGCCGACCGGGCGCGGACCGGACGGCCTCAGGCGACGGGTTGCTGCAGCTCGATGACCCAGGTGGCGTCCGGGTCGGCCGGCGCTGCGTGGTAGACCTCGCGGCACGGCCCGGCGAAGGAGAGCCCGCGCGCCTCCACCTCGCGCGACAGCGTCTGCCACGCCTCGGAGATCCCGCCGAGCGGCCCGCGAAGGGTCGTGACCAGCGCCCGCGGTTGCGCCGGGAAGCTCGACCAGCTCGAGGCCCGCGGCGGCGGCCTCGGCCGGCCCGACCTCGGGCCCGACGGGGTAGGCCGCGGCAGCGACCAGGGCGTCGCCGTCCATCGTGTAGTGCCCCATCGAGGGGCCGGTCGGGACGAGTGGTGCGGCCGAGACGGCGTGCTCGACCTGCCCGAAGAGGGGGCCGACGACGTCGCCGACCTGCTCGCCGTCCGGCACGCGTCCGGACAGCTGGACGAGGCGGGCGGCCGGCAGGGCCTGCTCGGTGTAGGCGTCGAGGGCGACAGGTGACATGGCGTGCTCCTTCTCGATCATCCGGAGACGCTGCTCGACCTGCTGCAGGCGCGCGCGGTCGGCGTCGATCTGCGCGGCGAGCTCGGCCCGACGCAGCCGCAGCATCCCGCGCAGCTGCTCGACGGGCACGTCGTCACCGAGCAGGCGACCGCAGTCCTCGAGCGTGAAGCCGAGGTCCTTGAGCGCCACGAGCCGGTTGGCCCGGTCGAGCTGCGCGGTCGAGTACGACCGGTAGCCCGAGTCCGGGTCGACGCGGGCCGGCGGCAGCAGACCGAGGGCGTCGTAGTGGCGCAGCATGCGCACCGACACCCCGGCCAGCCGGGCGAAGTCTCCGATACTCAACATGGTCCGACCATGGCACCGCCTGACACCGTGTCAGGGTCAAGGACGGAAGGCATCGGGGTCGGCCGGGACGCGAGAACGGGCTGCCGGTCGGTGGTGCTCCACCGACCGGCAGCCCGACCGTCGAGAAGGTGAGGCGTCAGAGGCCGAGCTCGCGGGCGGCCTCGGCGGAGGAGTCGCGGAGGAACTGCGCGCACCGCTGCTCCTCGTCCGTCTCGCCGATGGCGCGCGCGGCTCGCGCCAGGGCTGCCAGCGCCCGCAGGAACCCACGGTTCGGCTCGTGGGACCACGGCACCGGGCCCTGCCCCCGCCAGCCCGACTTGCGCAGGGCGTCGAGCGCGCGGTGGTAGCCGGTGCGGGCGTAGGCGTAGGCCTCGACGTCGCGCCCGCCCGCGGCGAGGGCCTGCTCGGCCAGCGTCGCCCACGCGAGCGAGGACGTCGGCACGGCGGCGGCCACGACGACTGCCTCCTCACCGGCGGCCAGGCGCGCGGCGGCGGGGTCCTCGGCCAGACGTGTCTCGGGGATCCCGAGCAGGTTGTCGCTCACGGGTGGGTGCCGGCCGACCGGAGGGCCTGGCACGCCTCGACGATGCGGGCGGCCATGCCGGCCTCGGCGGCCTTGCCCCAGGCGCGCGGGTCGTACTGCTTCTTGTTGCCGACCTCGCCGTCGATCTTGAGCACGCCGGCGTAGTTGCTGAGCATCCAGTCGGCGACCGGGCGCGTGAAGGCGTACTGGGTGTCGGTGTCGACGTTCATCTTGATGACGCCGTAGTCGACGGCAGCCGAGATCTCCTCGGGCAGCGAGCCGGACCCGCCGTGGAAGACGAGGTCGAACGGTCGGGCCTCCTCGGACAGGCCGAGCTTGCCGGCCGCGGCCTTCTGGGCCTCGAGGAGCACCTCCGGACGCAGCTTGACGTTGCCCGGCTTGTAGACGCCGTGGACGTTGCCGAAGGTCAGGGCCGTCAGGTACCGGCCGTTCTCGCCGGCGCCGAGGGCGTCGACCGTGGCGATGGCGTCCTCGGGCGTCGAGTAGAGCTTGTCGTTGATCTCGTGGGCGACGCCGTCCTCCTCACCGCCGACGACGCCGACCTCGATCTCGAGGACGACGTTCGCGGCCTTGGCCAGGCCGAGCAGCTCGCGGGCGATGTCGAGGTTCTCGTCGAGCGGCACGGCCGAGCCGTCCCACATGTGCGACTGGAACCAGGGGGTGCCACCGGCCTTGACGCGCTCGGTCGAGGCGGCGAGCAGGGGGCGGACGAAGCCGTCGAGCTTGTCCTTCGGGCAGTGGTCGGTGTGCAGCGCGATGTTGACCGGGTAGTTCTTGGCGACCTCGTGCGCGTACGCGGCGAAGGCGAGCGAGCCGGTGACCATGTTCTTGACGTTCGGGCCCGACAGGTACTCGGCCCCGCCAGTGGAGACCTGGATGATGCCGTCCGACCCGGCGTCGGAGAACCCCTGCAGCGCGGCGTTGAGCGTCTGCGAGCTCGAGACGTTGATGGCGGGGTACGCGAAGGAGCCGGCCTTCGCGCGGTCGAGCATGTCGGCGTAGACCTCGGGGGTGGCGATGGGCATGGCATCTCCTGCTGTTTCGTGCGGGTGGGGCGTCAGGCCCCACGGCGGTGCGGTCCGCCGTCGATCCTGCCACGCCCGGCCGGCGTCGGTCAGCGGTGCCCACCCCTCGGAGCGCGGGTGCTCAGCGGCCCGGACGCCGGTCGGTCGGCTCGAACACGTAGGGGGTCGTCGCGGCCACGCGATGCAGGCCGAGGCGGCGCAGGATCGGCTCGGAGTCGGGCGAGGCGTCGACACGCACGAAGTCCTTGCCGCGCTCGAGGCCGAGGCGGGCGCGGTGCAGCAGCGTGGCACGGTAGAGGCCGCGACCGCGCCACTCGGGCCGGGTCGAGCCGCCCCAGAGGCCGGTGAAGCGGCTCGTGTCGTACTCCGACCGCGCCGCGCAGAGCACCGGTCCCCCACGCGTCTGCTCCACGACGACGACGTCCATCGACGCGGGCTCGGCGAGCCACCGGGGCAGCAGCGAGTCGACCACCCAGGGCTGCGGCTGCCCCCACACGACCTCGAGCATCGCGGCCATCCGCTCGAAGTCCTCGTCGGAGTCCGCGGCGCGCACGACCACGCCGTCGGGCAGGGAGAGCTCCTGCGCGGCGAGCGGCGCGGCCTCGCCGAGGACCAGCGCCTCGTCGTCCTGCCTGACGAAACCGGCCCGCACGAGGCGGGTGCCGAGGTCCGCGGGCTCGTCGTAGTCGTAGGTCTTCCACTCGACGCGCAGGCCGCGCTGGGCGAAGAAGTCGCGCTGCCGTGCGATGACGGCGTCCCACTCGTCGGGGTCGGGACCGAGCCCGTCGGGGCTCTCGATCATGTTCCAGTGGCCGCCGTCGACCTCGTACTCGCGCCGCACGAGGCCGTCGACCTCGATGGGACGCTGAGGTGTGCCGACGCGGATCGGCGCGCGCGTCTCGTCGTGGAAGACGCGCAGCAGCTCGTCGGCGTCGACGGCGTGGGCATCGCTCTGGAACGAAGAGGGGTTCACAGGGACAGCCAAGCATGGTCGAATCCGTCTCGTCATGCCTCTTTTCCCTGCGCGGAACGCCGCTCGCGCCGCCCGGTCGGACGCATCGCTGAGCGACCGCGCCGCACGGGCGCTGGCCGATGCCCGGCCCACGCCCTTCTGGACCGACCGGCCGGAGCGACCCGAGCCGCGGCCATCGCTCACGGGTGCGGCTCCGCGCACCGACCTCCTCGTCGTCGGCGGAGGCTTCACCGGACTGTGGGCGGCCTTGCAGGCCAAGGAGGCCGACCCGTCGCGTGAGGTCGTCGTCGTCGAGGCGGGACGCCTGGCCGACGGCGCGTCCGGACGGAACGGCGGCTTCATGGCGCCGTCGTTGACGCACGGACTGGCCCAGGGGGTGGCCTGCTGGCCCGAGGAGATGGGAACGCTCGAGCGGCTCGCCGCCGAGAACTTCGACGGCATCGTCGCCACGCTCGAGCGCCACGGCATCGAGGCCGACTTCCACCGCCCCGGTGAGCTGACGCTCGCCCTGACCGGGCACCAGGTGCCGTCGGTGCGGGAGTCCTATGAGCTGCACCGGGCCCACGGTGTCCCCGTCGAGCTGCTCGATGCGGCTCAGGCCCGGGCCCGGGTCGACTCCCCGCTGTACCTGGCGGGCATGTTCCACCCGGAGGTCGCGCTCGTCGACCCCGCTCGCCTCGTCTGGGGGCTCGCGCGCGCCGCGGAGTCGCTCGGCGTCCGGATCCACGAGCACACGCGGGCAACGGGATTCGACTCTGAGGGCCCCGGCGTGCGGGTCGGGCTGGAGGGCGGGTCGATCCATGCCGGCCGCGTCGTCATCGGCACCAACGCGTCGCAGGGGGTGCTGCGTCGGTTCAGCGCGTGGGTGCTGCCGGTCTACGACCACGTCCTCATGACCGAGCCGCTGAGCCCTGCGCAGCTGGCCGCCATCGGCTGGGCTGGGCGGGAGGGCCTCACCGACGCGGGCAACCAGTTCCACTACTACAGAAGGACGCTCGATGACCGCGTCCTCTTCGGCGGTTACGACGCCAACTACCACTTCCCGGGACGCATCGATCCCGCGCTCGAGCAGAACGACGCCTCGCACGGCCTGCTCGCCGACCACTTCCTCGACATCTTCCCGCAGCTCGACGGCATCCGGTTCACGCACCGCTGGGCCGGCGTCATCGACACGACGTCGCGGTTCACGCCGGTGTTCAGCACGGCGCTCGGCGGCCGGATGGCCTACGCGGTCGGCTACACCGGCCTAGGCGTGGCCTCGACCCGGTTCGGGGCGGCCGTGGCCCTCGACCTCGTCGACGGCCGCGACACGGAACGGACGCGGCTCGGCATGGTCCGGCGCAAGCCGGTGCCCTTCCCTCCCGAGCCCGTGCGCTACGCGGCCGTCACCGCGACGCGCGCCTCGCTCGCCGCCGAGGACCGCACCGGGCGCCGTAACCTCTGGCTGCGCGCGCTCGACCGGCTCGGCGTCGGCTTCGACTCCTGACGCCCTCCGCGGTCGGACGCTACAGGACGGTCAGCTCCCTGGGGCGGGTGTTGAACCGCTCGACGCCGGACTCGGTGACGGCGACGATGTCCTCGATGCGCGCCCCCCAGCGTCCGGTGAGGTAGACGCCCGGCTCGATGCTGAAGGTCATGCCCGCCTCGAGAGGCAGGTCGTTGCCCTCGACGACGTACGGCTCCTCGTGGACGTCGAGGCCGATGCCGTGGCCGGTACGGTGGATGAAGTGCTCGGCGAGGCCGGCCTCGGCGAGCACGGCACGCCCGGCGCGGTCGACGTCCTGGCACGTGACGCCGGGCCGGACGGCGTCGACCGACGCCTGCTGCGCGGCCTGCAGCGCCGCGTAGGCCTCGGCGACGTCGGGCTCGGTCGGTGACCCGACGGCGTAGGTGCGGGTGCTGTCGGAGTTGTAGCCCGAGGGCAGCGGTCCGCCGATGTCGACGACGACGACGTCGCCCTGCTGCACGACGCGGTCGCTGACCTCGTGGTGCGGGCTCGCGCCGTTCGGCCCCGAGCCGACGATGACGAAATCGGCTGCGGCATGGCCTTCCTCGACGATCGCGGCCGCGATGTCGGCGGCCACCTCCGCCTCGGTGCGGCCCGGGCGCAGCCACTCCCCCACGCGGGCATGGACGCGGTCGATGGCGGCACCGGCGAGACGCAGCTGCTCGAGCTCGACGGCGTCCTTGCGCATCCGCAGCTCCCGCAGGACCGGCCCGGCCAGCTGCTGCTCGGCGGCACCCGCGTCGCGCAGCCGCAGCGCGTGCAGTGCCGGCGTCATGTCGGACACGGCCACCGGGCCGCGGGGCACCCCTGCGAGCGCCAGGGCGTAGGCGTCCTCCCCGTCGACCCACGTGCGCACCTCGACGCCGAGGTCGCCGAACGGCACGTGGCCGAGCCCGGCGAACTCCAGCCTCGGCGAGACGAAGACCGGCGCCACGGACGCGTCGGTGGGCACGACGAGCGCGGTGAGCCGCTCGAACGACGACCCGGCCACGCCGACGAGGTAGCGCAGGTCGGACCCCGGCGCGACGACGACGGAGGAGAGCCCGGCTTCCGCGGCGTGCCGGCGCAGCCCGTCGAGGCGTGAGCGCATGGTCGTGACGTCGAGGACCGAGGTGTGGGTGCCCATGTTCCGACCGTACTGCCGGGTACCCCCGAGCCTGCACCACCGGCTGACGCGCCCGACGGGCACCGGGGTCGAGGTATCCGATCGCAGCAGACCGCGACCGGATACCTCGAAAGACTGGGGTGGCAACGGGGTCGAGGTATCCGATCGCAGCAGACCGCGACCAGATACCTCGAACGAGCAGGGTCGACGCCGGTTCCACCCAGCAGCTCGACAGGACGTCCTTACCCGCAGCCGACCTGCACCTGCGAAGTCCTTGCCGAGTGCAGACCCGCAGCGGGTGCCGGGCGCGGCGTCCGGCCCCTACCGTTGGGGGGACGCCGGATGCGTGGTGCGTGGCCCGGTTGCTCCCTCGGGCCGCGCAGAACGGGCCCCGACCGAGGTGGTCGGGGCCCGTTGTCACGCCCGGACACCGGCCGAACGCTCCCCCGCGACCGTGACGTGCCGGTACGGCGAGCGCCAGAGCACGAGGGCTGCGACGGCGAGCCCGAGCACCCCGGCGCCGATCGCGAACCGGTTGCCCCACGTGGCCGCGAGCCACCCGCCGAGCGGCGCCGCGATCGCGATCGACCCCCAGTTCAGCGAGCGGATCGTCGCGTTCATCCGGCCTCGGAGCCGGTCGGGCGTCACGAGGTTGCGGTGGCTCATGGTCAGCGGGTCCTTGACACCCATGGCGAGGCCGAAGAGGGCGTTCGCGAGCAGCAGCCACGGCAGGGCCCACGGCCCGGGGCGGGCGAGCAGCAGCAGCGCGTAGGCCAGCGGGCTGGCCCACTCCGTCGCGACGACGACGCGCCCGGTGCCGAACCGGACGCCGAGACGCGGCGCGAGGCCCGCGCCCACGACGCCTGTGACACCGGTGGCGGCGAGCACGAGGCCGACCGCGAGCGCGTCGAGGTGCAGCTCGGTGGTGGCGAAGTACACGAGGACCGTCGTGACGATGCCGTTGGCGAAGAACCACAGGTGCAGGGAGATCGCGTAGGGCCCGAGCGTCGCGTGCCGGTAGACCCAGGCGCCCCCTTCGCGCAGCTCGGCCCACAGGTGGCGTCGCCGGGCCCGCGCCGGTGGACGCTCCTCGACGCGCAGCATCGTGAGGGTGGCCGCGGAGACCGCGTACGAGGCGGCGTCGACGAGGACGGCGACCGGCGCCGACAGCAGGCGCACGAGGGCCCCACCGACGAGCGGCCCCAGCGACTGGGTGGCCGAGTAGGTCTGCGACAGGCGGGCGTTGGCCCCGGGCAGCCGCCCCGGCGGCACGATCGCCGGCAGCAGCGACCGGTGGGCGGCGTTGAAGAACATCGAGGCCGAGCCGACGACGAACACGAGCACTGCGAGCACCGGCACCGTGAGCCGTCCGTAGAGCGCGAGCACGCCCACCGTCCCGAGCAGCGCGGCGCAGAGGACGTCGGCGCCGACGAGCAGCGGCAGGCGTCGGACCCGGTCGACGACGACGCCGGCGACGAGGCCGAAGAGCAGGTAGGGCAGCCACTGCGCCGACCGCACGACGCCGAGGTCCACCTGGTCGGCATGGAGGGTCTCGATGAGGAGCAGCTGGAGCGCGAGTGCCGAGACGAACGTCCCGAGGTTCGAGACCGCGTCGGCGAACCAGAAGCGCGCGAAGGACGCGTCGCGGCCGGTCGGCGCGACAGCACCTGCGTGCTCGAGCGGATCGCCGGCCTCCATGCCTACCCCCTCCCCTGCGCCCGGCCCGGCGACGTCGTCACCGCGGCCGAGCACCAACCTACGGGGCGTTCGGGTCGTGGCCGTTCAGGCGGTGGCCGGCGTGCGTACCGGCACGGGCTGCGGGGGCGGTGGGCCGACGTACCGGGCCGCGGGCCGGATGATCTTCGGGTCCCGGGCCTGCTCGAGGATGTTCGCGGTCCAGCCGACGACCCGGGCCACGCAGAACGTCGGGGTGAACATGCTCGGCTCGAGGCCGACCAGACGCATGACGACGCCGGCGTAGTACTCGACGTTCGCGTAGAGCGGGCGGTCCGGCTTGAGCTCGGCGAGGACCCGCTCGATGGTGGCCTCGACGCCGATCGCGAAGTCGACGAGAGGGTCGTCCCAGCGGCGGGCCACGCCCTTGAGCAGCTCCGAGCGCGGGTCGTGCGTCCGGTAGACCGCGTGGCCGAAGCCCATGATCCGGGCCCCGCGCGCGACCTGCTCGCGCACCCAGGGCTCGGCGCGGTCCGGCGTGCCGATCGCCTCGAGGGCCTCGAGCGCCCGGCTCGGGGCGCCGCCGTGGCGCGGGCCGGCGAAGGAACCAATGGCCCCGACGAGGCAGGCGGCGAGGTCGGCGCCGGTGCTCGCGATGACGCGCGCCGTGAACGTCGAGGCGTTGAAACCGTGGTCCATCGTCGCGACGAGGTACTGCTCGACGGCGCGGGCATCGCGCTCGGCGGGCAGCCTGCCGGTGACCATGCGCAGGTAGTCGGCGGCATGGTCGAGGTCGGGGTCGGCCGGGACGGGGTCGAGGCCGCGCTGGAGCCGGTGGGCAGCGGCGAGGATCGTCGGCGTGACGGCGACGGCCGCCATGGCCGAGGCGAGCCGCTCGTCCTCGCCGGCGTCGTAGAGGGGGCGCTGGCCGGTGATGCCGCCCCAGGCCGACAGCGCGGTGCGCAGCACCTGGAGCGAGTCGGTCGTGGTGGCGCAGATTGCCGGGAGCAGGTCGGCGAGGGCCGGTGGCAGGACGCGGAGCCGGCCGGCCTCCTCACGCAGGGCGTCGCGCTCGGACCGGGACGGGAGGCGGCCGTGGAAGAGCAGGTGCCAGGCGTCCTCGAAGCCGACCGCCTCGGCGAGGGCGACGGCCGAGTACTGCCGGTAGTGGTAGAAGCCCTCCTCGCCGCGGACGTCGCCGATCTCGGTGTCGGCGACGACGACCTTGGCCAGACCGGGCGGGACGATGACGAGGCCGGTGGGTGCCGGTGTGGGTTCAGGGGTGGACATGGCGGGCTCCTCTCGGGTTCACTCGTCACCCTCGACCATGTTGATCAACATCGTCAATGTTGATCAGATCAACGTTGATCCGGTCAATGTCGCCCGGGTCCGTGGCGATCGGTCGACACCCGTCGGGTCCACCCGGGCCCCCACCGAGGAGGAGCGCATGGCCGAACCGCGCAGTCCGTGGATCACGACGACCGAGGCCGCCCAGCGTCTCGGCGTCAAGCGAGCGACCCTCTACGCCTACGTCAGCCGCGGGCTCCTGCGCAGCGAGCGGCGTCCGGGCCAGCAGGAGAGCCTCTTCGACCGCGCCCAGGTCGAGTCGATGGCCTCGGCGACGCCCGCGGTAGGCACACCGCAGTCCGTGCTGCGGTTCCGCACCGTCGCGACGGCGGTCAGCAGCCAGGTGGAGGGCGAGCTGCGCTACCGCGGGCTGCCCCTCGACGCGGTGGCGACCGAGACGGTTGAACGCGCTGCGGTGCTGGTCCTGGGATCGCTTGCACCACAGGACTTCACGAGCGGGGACCTCGCTCCCGTACGGATGCCGACGCTGGCCGCGGCCGTCCGTCCGGCCGCCCGAGCGCTCGCCCACCTACCACTCGAGCGGCGCGTCCCCGTGGCGGTGCAGCTGCTCGCGTCCTCCGACCCGTTCGCGGCCGACGTCGACCCGGAGCGGGTTCGCGAGGCCACACCCGGCGTCGTGGCCGGGGCCGTCGCACTGTCGGCCGGCATCGGAACCGAGGCCACCGGCTCGACCCGCCGGAGCCCGGTCCCCCGGGGCGGTTCGGTGATGCGGCCGCTGGCCGAGCTGACCCTCACCGCGCTCGGGGGCCGCTCGACGCCGGAGGCGGCCGAGGTCGTCGGCGTCCTGCTCGTCTGCCTGCTCGACCACGGCCTGACGGCCTCGACCGTGGCGGCGCGCGTCGCTGCGTCGACCCGCGCGGGACTGTACGACTGCCTCGGCGCGGCGTACGCCGCGATGGCCGGACCGTTGCACGGCGCCGCACCGGTCGCCGCGCACGCCCTCCTCGCCGACGGGTCGCGCGCCGGCGACGCCGTGGCACGGGCCGTGCGCGCGCACGGATCCGTGCCCGGGTTCGGGCACTTCCTCTACCCCGAGGGCGACCCGCGCGCCTCCCTCGTCCTCGACCGGGTTCGCCGGCTGCCGGGCACGGGGGCTGTCCTCGAGCGGCTCGACGCGCTGGCCGGTGTCGTCGCCGAGCGCACGGGCGCCCTGCCGAACATCGACCTCGCCGGCGCGGCGGCCCTGCACGCCCTCGGGCTACCGGCGGCCGCCGGCGAGGTGCTCTTCCAGGTCGCGCGCTCCTTCGGCGTCGCCGCCCACGTCATGGAGGAGTACGCCGAGGAGCCGCTGCGCTGGCGCGGCCGCGACCCCTCCGCCTGACCCGGGCACCGCGCCAGGCCCCGCGTCGACACCCTGGCCCACCGGGCCACCAGCCACCCCAGACCCCGGATCGTCCCCGCAACACACCGAGTAGTCGTCAACTCCGACGGGAGTACCAGTGACGAGTTGGCAGCTGCTCGGTGTGTTGCGGGAGACGGTCCGTTCAGGCACGGGGTCCGCGGCGCGGGGTCAGGGGCGCGGGTGCAGTGGCGCGGGGTCAGCGGCTCGTCCCCGCAACACACCGAGTAGTCGTCAACTCCGACGGGAGTACCAGTGACGAGTTGGCAGCTGCTCGGTGTGTTGCGGAGACGGTCCGTTCAGGCGCGGGGCACGGGCGCGGGTGCAGTGGCGCGGGGTCAGCGGCGCGGGGTCCGCGGGGCGGGGTCAGGGGCGCGGAGGTCAGGGGCGCGGCGGGGTAGCCGGGAGTGGGGCGTCGGGGGTGGGGCGCTGGTCGAAGACGTGGCGGCGGACCCAGGCGTGCATCGCCACCGCGGCGGCGGCGCCGGCATTGATCGACCGCGTCGAGCCGAACTGCTCGATGTGCAGGACCACGTCGCAGGCGGCCCGCATCGGTCCGGACAGTCCCGGCCCCTCCTGGCCGAAGACGAGGACGCAGCCGCGCGGCAGCTCGTAGGTCTCGATCGGCAGCGACCCGGGCAGGTTGTCCACGCCGACGAGGACGAGGCCCGCCTCGCGCGCCCACCCGGCCAGCCCGGCGGCGTCGGGGTGGTGGTGCTCGTGCTGGTAGCGGTCGGTGACCATGGCACCCCGACGGTTCCAGCGTCGTCGCCCCACGATGTGGAACGCCTTGGCGCCCATGGCGTTCGCGGTGCGGATGACCGAACCGATGTTGAAGTCGTGGCCCCAGTTCTCGACGGCGACGTGGAAGTCGTGCCGCCTGGCGTCGAGGTCCGCGACGATCGCCTCGTGCCGCCAGTACCGGTACGCGTCGACGACGTTGCGGCGGTCACCGTGCGCGAGCAGCTCGGGGTCCCAGTGCTCCCCGACGGGCCACGTCCCCTCCCACGGACCGACGCCCACCGTCCCGGTGGCCTTGGCGGTCTCCGTGGCCTTGGCGGTCCCCGCGGGCACGGCGGTCTCCGCGGTCTCGGTGAGCACGGCGGTCTCCGCGGTCTCGGTGAGCGCAGCGGGTTCGGCGGGCTCGGCGGGCACGCGCCGAGTGTACGGGCGTCGGCGGCGCGGGCTCGACGGGAGAAGGCCGGTGCGGGCATCGTCGCGGGCCTCGCGGCCCGGCGACCAGCGCCGCGCCGGTCCTCCTCCCTCGCTCCCGAGCCCATGTTCACCCGCCCGTCGACGGGACCGGAACCCGGAGCCGCACTTCGATACCGCATCGAGACCGGAGCGCGGCACGGCCGACACCGGGAAGGACCTCGCGGCCACACCGCCTACCCTTGGCGCATGCACGCACTCGCCGCCGTCCCGGCACTCGGCCCCAAGTGGATGGACCCGACGTACCTGCTGGACCAGTACCAGGGTGCGTTCTTCGTCATCGCCCTCGTCATCGTCTTCATCGAGTGCGGCCTGCTCTTCCCGATCCTGCCCGGCGACTCGCTCCTGTTCGCCATCGGCCTGTTCATCGCGACGCAGAAGGTCGACCTCAACCTCTTCGTCGCGATGGCGCCCCTCACCGTCGCGGCGTTCCTCGGCAACGTCGCCGGCTACGAGATCGGCCGGGCCGTCGGACGTCCGCTCTACGGACGGCAGGGGCGGTTCATCAACACCGCGAACTTCGACAAGACCAACGCGTTCTTCGACAAGTACGGCAACCGCGCCCTCGTCCTCGGCCGGTTCGTCCCCATCGTGCGGACCTTCATCACCGTCGTGGCCGGCATCGGCCGGATGCACCGCCAGCGGTTCTTCGGCTGGAGCGCGATCGGTGCCGTGGCGTGGGTCGTCAGCGTGACCCTGCTCGGCTACTTCCTCGGCCAGGTCTTCCCGGACCTGACGAAGAACATCGAGTACGCCATCCTCCTCGTCGTCCTCGTGTCGGTCATCCCCATGGTCATCGAGGTCGTCAGGCACCGTCGCGAGGCCCGCGAGGTCGCTGCGGAGATCAGCGACGCGAGCGGCGAGGAGCGCCTCCGCGGCGAACCGCGCGCCTGAGCCGGTCAGCCGCCCCCACGTCCACGACGCGTCGGGGACGTTCCGGTGAAGCCGGGACACCGCGTCGCCGACCGGAGCACACTGGTCGGTGCAGGGGTGGACGGAGGCCGACGTGGACACCGAGACGACGGACCGGGCCGCACGCCCGGACGAGCCGCACGACCCGGCCGGGCCGGAACCGCCCGACCTGTGGACCCTCTACCGCGCCAGCGTCCGGGGGTGGACCGACCGGGTGGCCGAGCTGGCGGAGGACGACTGGGACCGACCGACGCCGTGCTCGGCGTGGACGGTGCGCGACCTCGTCAACCACGTGACCGGCGAGGACCTGTGGACCGTGCCGCTCATGGAGGGCGCGACCCTCGAGGAGGTCGGCGGCCGGTTCGACGGTGACGTCCTCGGCGCCGACGGTGCCGGGGCGTCGACCCGGGCGGCGCAGGAGGCGCTCTCGACGGTCGAGCGGACGCTGCCGAGCCACGGCACCGTCCACCTCTCGTACGGCACCGAGTCGATGGAGGAGTACGTCCGCCAGCTGCTCGCCGACCACGTCGTGCACGGCTGGGACCTCGCGGCCGCGACCGATGGCGACACCGGCCTCGACCCCTCGCTCGTCACCGCGGTGGCGTCGTGGTTCGACGACCGCGAGGAGCTGTACCGCTCCGTGGGGGCCGTCGCCGGGCGACGCGGCATGACCGGTGACGCCGGCGCGGACCTGCTGGCCCGGTTCGGCCGGGACGCCTCGTGGGGCGCGGCGCACGCCGCCTTCGCGGCGTTCGTGGCGGCGTTCGGCCGTGGCGACGTCGACGCGATCATGGCGCGGATGACGGACGACTGCGTCTTCGAGGCCACCGGGCCTGCGCCGGACGGAGTGCGGCACGAGGGCGCCGACGCGGTGCGCGCGGTCTGGGAGGACCTCTTCGCGGGCACGCGCGACCCCCGGTTCACCGAGGAGGAGTCGTTCGTCGCCGGGGACCGCGGGGTGCTGCGGTGGCGTTTCGACTGGGTGGAGGCCGACGGCTCGCCCGGTCACGTGCGCGGCGTCGACGTCGTGCGGCTGCGCGACGGCCTCGTCAGCGAGAAGCTGTCCTACGTCAAGGGCTGAGGGCCCGGACGGCAGCCACGGCTGCGGGGGACGCGGCTCACGCGTCGGTCGGTCGGTCAGACGTCGGTCCGGCGTCGGTCACGCGTCGGTCACGCGTCGGGTCGGGTGCGGTCGATGCTGGGGTCGGGCGCGCCGAGGTCGGCGGGCGCGTCGGCCTGCGGGAGGGCCGGACCCGGCTGGGTCGAGGGCCCACCGACCGCGCCCGGCTGCGTGGACCCGCCGACGGTGGCCGCGCCCGGGCCGGCCGGTGCCGACCCGAAGGTGCCGGGTGCCTGGTCGCCGAACGTGATGCTGGGGACGGCCGCCTCGCCGGCCGGTGTCTCGAAGTACTCGGCGCGCTTGACGCCGCCCATGCCCGCGACGATGTTCGAGGGGATGCTCTCGACCTTGGTGTTGAGGTCACGCACGAGGGCGTTGTAGTACCGGCGAGAAGAGGCGATGCGGTCCTCGGTGCTCGACAGCTCCTGCTGGAGCGAGAGGAAGTTCTGGTTCGCCTTGAGGTCGGGGTAGGCCTCCGCGACGGCGATGAGGCGCCCGAGCGCCTGGCTCAGCGCACCCTCGGCCTGGGCGGCCTGCGCCGGCGACGGCGAGCCGGACATCGCCGCCGTGCGGGCCCGCATGACCTCCTCGAGGGTGCCGCGCTCGTGGGCGGCGTAGCCCTTGACCGTCTCGACGAGGTTGGGGATGAGGTCGTGGCGACGCTTCGAGCTCGACGTCGATCTGCCGCCAGCCCTCCTCGACGCGGTTGCGCAGGCGGATCAGGCCGTTGTAGCTGACGACACCCCAGACGACGAGGAGCACGACGAGCGCGAGCAGGATCCAGACGATGATCATGGGGTCTCCCCGTAGGCGTGGGCGTGGCGTCAGGGTTCAGCAGGGGTGCAGCAGGGTCCGAGTGGTGGCACCGATCCTAGACCGGCGGGTCCCGCCCGCCGGGGGGCTGCGCGGCGACGCCCCTGCCCACGGGACCGGCGCTCCGACGCCGTCCGACCCGGCCGCGTTCCCTCCGGCGCTGTCGGTGCGGCTTCGTACCGTTGTCCCATGGAGGACGTGCCGCTCGCCTTCGACTTCACCGCCGAGCTGTGGCGGTGGGACGCGCAGTCGGGCTGGTTCTTCGTCACCGTCCCGCCCGACGAGTCCGAGCTGGTCCGCGAGCGCCCGCGTCCCCCGCGCGGGTTCGGGTCGGTGCGGGTGCGCGTCACGGTCGGCCGGTCCACGTGGGCCACGTCGGTGTTCCCGATCGCGTCCCGCGGCGGGTACGTGCTGCCGATGAAGCAGGCGGTCCGCCGGGCCGAGGGGCTCGACGAGGGCGACCCGGCCGACATCCACCTCGAGGTGCTGGGGTGAGCGAGGTCGGGGGCGGGCCGACGCCCGGTCCGGCCGCCAACCGCGTGACGCCGCTCGGTGACGTCGTCGCCGTCCCGGGCCGCGGGGCGTGGATGGGCAACCGGGGGCGGCTGCACGAGGGCACGGGCACGAGGCAGGTGCGCAGGCACCACGTCGGCCGGGCCTGGATCACGTGCGTCCTGGCCTTCCGCGACCGGCGCGTCGACCAGTGGCACCCGGGTCACTACACCCCGCTGTTCTTCCTCGACGAGGCCGTGGCGCTCGCGGCCGGGCACCGACCGTGTGCCGAGTGCCGGCGCGCCGACTACGTGCGGTTCCGCGACCTCGTGGCCGAGGCGCTGGGGGTCGGGCGGCTCGCCGCGCCCGAGCTGGACCGCCTGCTCCACGAGGAGCGCTGGGACTCCCGCCACCGCACCCGGCGGATGCACGCCGCCGCCTGGGCCGACCTGCCCGACGGCGCGTTCGTCCTGCTCGATACCGGCCCGGCCCGCGTCGCCGGACCCACGGTCGTCCCGTGGCTGGCGACCAACACCTACGGTGACCCGGTCCCGCGCCCGGCGCGCGGTACCGCCGTCGTCCTCACGCCGCCCTCGAGCCTCGACGCGCTACGGCGCGGGTACCCCGTCCAGGTCGGGGCGCCCGCGCCACCCGACGCGTGAGGCGTCAGTCCAGCGCCATCTCGCCGGACCTACGGCTCAGGCGAGTCCGAGGTCCCCGAGGGTGTAGACGAAGCGGTACTCGACACCGGCCTCGTCGGTGATGCGCTCGCCGGCGCCGGTGGCGCGGTCGGCGATCGTGGCCACCGCCACGGGGTTGCCGCCGTCCTCGCGGACGGCCTTGACTGCCTCGAGCGGGGAGGCACCGGTCGTCGTCGTGTCCTCGACGACGAGCACGTCGCGGCCCTTGACCGACGGGCCCTCGATGCGCTGCTGGAGGCCGTGGGCCTTACCCGCCTTGCGCACGACGAAGGCGTCGAGCCGCTCCCCCGCGCTCGCGGCGGCGTGGAGCATCGAGGTGGCGACCGGGTCGGCGCCGAGCGTCAGGCCACCGACCGCGTCGAACGAGAGGTCCTTGACGAGGTCGCGCATGACGATGCCGACGAGGGGCGCTGCCTCGCCGTCGAGCGATATGCGGCGCAGGTCGACGTAGTAGTCGGCCTCCTTGCCCGAGGACAGCGTGACGCGTCCGTGGACGATGGCCTTGTCCTTGATGATCTCGAGGAGGCGGGCGCGGGCGGTGGCGGTGTCGGGCGTCTCGGTCACGCCCCCGATGGTAGGGGTCCTCGCGACGGCCCGGCGTCGGGGTTCAGTCGCCGCGACGGCTCGGCAGCCGGGTGCTGCGCAGCCGGCCGCGCACGAGCGGGCGCGGCAGGACGCGCAGCAGCGTCGAGACCGCCTTGTACTGCAGGCCCGGCACCGACACGACGCGTCCGTGGGCGACGTCCTCGAGGCAGTCGGCGACGAGCCGGTGCGGGTCGAGCCACAGGAAGCGGGGACCCGGGCTGGAGATCCCGGCCCGCTGCTGGAACTCGGTGCTCGTGAACCCGGGGCAGAGTGCCGTGGCGGTGACCCCCGTGCCGGCGAGGTCGCCGGCGAGGCCCTCGGTGAACACCGTCACCCACGACTTGGCCGCGGAGTACGTGCCCGAGGCGAGCCACCCGGCCACCGACGACACGTTGACCACCGCACCGTGGCCGCGCTCGACCATCGCCCGGGCGCCCGCGTGCGACAGGACGAGGACGGCCCGGGTCAGCACGTCGAACATCCGCTCCTCGTCGGCGAGGTCGTTGCGCAGGAACCGCCTACGCAGCCCGTAGCCCGCGTTGTTGACGAGGAGGTCGACCGGCCGCGCCGGGTCCGAGAGCCGGTCGGCCACACGCTGGAGCGCCTCCCGGTCCGACAGGTCGGCGGTGAGCACCTCGACGTCCGTCCCGGTGCCGCGCAGCGCCGCCGCGAGCTCCTCGAGCCGGGCGGTGTCGCGCGCGACGAGGACGAGGTCGTGCCCGCGCCCGGCCAGCTGCACCGCGAACTCGCGGCCGATGCCGGCGCTCGCGCCCGTGACGAGGGCAGTCGGGCGCCTCCGGTGCGAGGCGTCGGGCGGGCCGGGGGCTGCCTCGGCGGGGGTGGGCTCGGTCATGCGGCACACCCTAGGCAGCACGCGGGCTCCTTGTCCCTCTAGGGTGTCCGACCATGCGAGTCGCCACGTGGAACGTCAACTCGATCCGATCCCGCATCGACCGGGTCGAGGCGTGGCTGGACCGCACCGGCGTCGACGTGCTCGCGATCCAGGAGACGAAGGCGCGTGAGGACCAGTTCCCGTTCGAGCGCTTCGCGGCGCGTGGCTACGAGGTGGCGCACCACGGGCTCAACCAGTGGAACGGCGTCGCGATCGTCTCCCGGGTCGGCCTCGAGGACGTCACGGTCGGTTTCGACGGCATGCCCGGCTGGGGCGAGCCCGTGGCGCCGGAGGCCCGCGCCATCGGGGCGACGTGCGGTGGGGTCCGCGTCTGGTCGCTGTACATCCCGAACGGGCGCTCGCTCGCCGACCCGCACCTGACGTACAAGCTCGACTGGCTCGCGGCCCTGGCGCGCGCGGGGCGAGGATGGCTGGCCGCCGACCCGGACGCGCAGATCGCCCTGCTCGGCGACTGGAACATCGCGCCGACGGACGCCGACGTGTGGAGCGTCGAGTACTACGCCCACCGGACCCACACGTCGCCCGGTGAGCGGGCGGCCTTCCAGGGTGTCGTCGACGCGGGGTTCACCGACGTCGTCCGCCCGCACACCTCCGAGCCCGGCACCTTCACGTACTGGGACTACACGCAGCTGCGGTTCCCCAAGCGGCAGGGCATGCGCATCGACTTCGCGCTGTGCTCACCCGGCCTCGCCCGCCGCGTCGTCGGTGCCGCCATCGACCGGGAGGAGCGCAAGGGCAAGGGCGCGTCCGACCACGCCCCCGTCGTCTTCGAGGTGGCCGACGACGGTGTGGCGGGTCCCGCGGCCGACGCGTCGGACGCGACGGGTACGCAGGCGTGAGGCGCCACGACCGCCGCGGCATCGTCACCCCCGACGGCGCCGTCCTGTCCGTCCACACCCATGCCGACCCGGACCTCCCCCCGGACGCACCGACGCTGGTGCTGACGCACGGCTGGGCCGTCCACCACAAGAGCTGGCTGCCGGTCGTCGAGGCGCTCGGCGACACCCCGGTGCGCATCGTGCTGTGGGACCAGCGCGGGCACGGTCGCTCGACGATCGGACTGCGACGGGCCGAGCTCGCGTCCCTGTCCGTGGAGCACACCGCACGCGACCTCGATGTCGTCCTGCGCGCGGTCGTGCCACCGCCGTCACCCGTCGTGCTCGCCGGCCACTCGATGGGCGGCATGACCGTCATGGCGCTCGCCGGGCAGCGCCCGGACCTCTTCGGCCCGCGGGTGCGTGCCGCGCTCCTCGTCGCCACGGCGTCCGCGGGCGTCGCCCTCGGCGAACGGCCCGGCGAGGCTGCCGTCATGCGGCTCGCCGCCCGCGGGGTCCCGATGCCGCCGGGTGCCGCCGGCCGGATCCGGGCCCGGGTCGGCGGCCTCTTCGGTCAGGACGCCGACCCGGTATCCGTCGAGTCCGCCCGGGCCCAGGTCGCCGCCATGAAGCCGGCGATGTTCGCTGCCTTCTACGGTGTGCTGCTCACAGCCGACCAGCGGGGCGGCCTGCTCGGCCTCGAGCGCATCCGGGTCGGCATCGTCGCCGGTCGCCTCGACCCGCTCGTGCCGGTCGCGCGGGTCCACGCGCTGCGCGTCACCCTGCCTCACGCGACGTTCACCGAGCTGCCCGGGGCGGGCCACATGCTGCCGTGGGAGGCGAGCGACGTCCTCGCCGACGAGGTGCGCGACCTGCTGGCCGAGGTGCGCGCTCGTCCTGCCTCCGCCTGACCGCGGTACCGTCCGTACGCCCCCGGACGCCTGCGGCAGACCGCGGCCGACCTGGAGGCCCGGAGGCTCGGCGCCTCGCGCCGTCAGAGCCCGACCGGCCGCGGGTCGGCCGCCGTGGCGGACCGGGGACGCGTGCGTGGCGTGCCGAGCGTCGTCGCGACGACCGCCGCGCACCCGGCGGCCACGGCACCGCCGAGGAACACCGTCTGTACCTGGACGACACCGGCCGCGAGCAGGGCGTCGGTGTCGAGCGGGTCGGGCAGGTGGCGCACCGCCTCGTAGTAGCGGGCCAGCCCGATCGAGGTGAGCAGGGCAAGCCCCACGACCATGCCGACCATCCGGGCCACGACGACGAGCGAGCCGGCGACGCCGTGCGCGTCGGGTGGTGCGTCGGCGAGCGCGGCGTCGTTGACGGGCGCGAGGGCCAGGCCGACGCCGAGCCCGACGAGCACGAGCACAAGGGTCGTCGGGAGGGTCTCGACGACCGACTCCAGGGTCCAGCGGGACATGAGGACCATCCCCAGGGCTGCGAGCGCGAGGCCGGACGCCGCGACGGCGCCGTCGCCGAGGCGGCGCAGCGACCGGCCGCCGAGGAGCGCGCCGACCGGGACCGCGAGGAGGAAGCGGACGAGGACGAGTGCCGCACCCGTCTCGTCGTACTCGTCGGTGAGGCGGGCCAGCAGCGGGACGTCGACGACGACGGCGACGAGCGCGGTCCCGACGAGGAGACTGACGACGTAGGCGCGCAGGCCACGCGGGCCGAGGACGCCGCGTGGCACCAGCGGGTCGGGGGCCACGCGGTGCCACACCGCGAGGAGCACCAGGGCGAGCGCGCCGACGGGCAGGAGGCGGTAGCCGAGCGGGCCGACGACCTCCTTCTCCGGGTCGGACGAGGCGAAGGTGAGCACGAGGCTGCCGAGCGCCACCGCGACGAGCCCCGCCCCGAGGAGGTCGGCCCGACGCAGCACGGGCCACCACCGCGGGGCGGTCACCAGAGCGGTGACCACGAGCAGCCCGAGCCCGGTGACGCCGACGGGCGTCAGCACCTTCGACGTGCCGGCGAACGGCACGAAGGGCAGGCCGAGCCGCACGTCCGTGACGAGTGGCTCCGGCGCCGCGAGCGCCAGCCACACCGTGGCGAGGCCGAGGACGGCGGTGACCGCCGCGACGCCGGTGGCGACGCGGCGGCCCGTTCGAGAGGGCGCCCGCACACTGCCCCGGGAGCCTCCCGCGCTCCCCGCGCTCCTCGCGCTCCTCGCGCTCCTCGCGCGACCGACCAGCCGGAGCACGAGGTGCAGCAGCAGCCCCGCGACGACGTTGGCCCAGAAGATCGCCCGCCAGCCCTGCCAGGTGAGGATGACGGCACCGACCACCGGCCCGAGGACCGAGCCGAGCTCCTGCACCGCCCCGACGACCCCGAGCGGGGTGCCGCGTCGGTCCGCGGGCCAGAGGTCCGCCACGAGCGCCAGCGTGGCCGGCACGAGGCCGCCGCCGCCGACCCCTTGCAGGACCCGTCCGGTCACGAGCACCGGCATCTCGGTCGCGAGCGCCGTGACGGCCGAGCCGACGACGAAGACGACGAGGCAGCCGAGCAGGATACGGCGCCGGTCCAGCAGGTCGGACAGTCGGCCGATGAGCGGGAGCACCGCGACGTAGCCCAGGAGGAACCCGGAGATGATCGGCGTGGCCCGCTGCAGGGCGTCGATGCCGATGCCGACTCCGGCCATCATGTCGGTCAGCGCCAGCACGACGACGTACGTGTCGGCCGCCGCCAGCGCGACCGCCGTCGACGCCACGGCGAGGAGGCCGAGCCGGTGGCGGGGCGGTGCGCCGACCGGGCCCGGCGTCTCACGGGTCGGCTGATGCGTCATGGGCAGGTCACCGTCGACCCTCAGGGCCTGGTGATGGTGACGGGCTGGCCGTACCTGTCGAGCGCCAGCGTGTACGTCGAGCGCGTCCCGGACCCGAAGAAGGCTCCGGTGAGGCCGACGGTCCGCAGCTGCTGTCCGTCGGTCAGGCCGTAGGACACCTCGTAGCTGCCGGAGCGGTCGCCGATGAGGAACAGGTCGACGACCGACGCGCCGGGCAGCGTGCCGGTGATCGTCGTCAGCACCTCGGCGCCCCGACGTACCTGCGTGCCGACGCGCGGCGTCTGCGTCTTCGTCAGCAGCGTCGTCAGGCCGTGGTCGGGCGAGAAGAGGGTGGCGGGGTCGGGCAGGCCGAACGTCCTGGGGTCGATCTTGTTGGTGCCGGGCACGAACGGCAGCTTGGCGTAGACCTCGCCACCGACCGACGTGATCTCGGCGTCGGCCTGGATGCCCCTGAGCGCCACCTTGAAGGTGCCCTTGAACGCCGGTGGGTGGGTGCCCCATCCGTCGGCGGACACGATGCCGCTCGAGCCGTCGGGCACCCCCGAGCTCGTCAGGGCCAGGTGCACCGACGTCGCGGCGTCGACCTGGCTCTTGGCGGCGGCCAGGCGCTGGGCCGGCGTCAGCGACGTCTGCGCGGGTCCGGGGCCCGGGCTCCCGCTCGAGCACGAGGCGGCCGTGACGACGCAGAGACCGGACAGCACGGCGGCGGCGATCCTTCGGGTGGCGCGCATGCGCGTCAGGCTAACGGGTGCCGGTGGTGGGGCCCGGCGCCACGGCGCCGCGGGCGAATGCGGGTATGGCTAGGGTCGATGGACCTCGACGGCGGGACCTTCCCGACGTCCGGATGAAGGAGCACACCATGGCCCTCCTCGGAGTCGTCCTCCTCCTGCTCGGCGTCGGTGCCGGCGCCACCGCGGTCGTCGCCGCCCGATCCACCGCCCCGACGCTCACCGTCACAGCCCTGGGCTTCTCCCGCAACGCCACGGCCCTCGAGCTCGTCCTCTACGGCGCGATCGCCGTCCTGCTCTTCGCGCTCGGCTGTGCGCTGCTCGCGGCGGCGGCCCGGCGCCGGACGCGGGCGCGTCGTGGGGAGCGCAACGAGTCCCGGATCGCCGAGCTGGAGGACCGGGCGGTGGCCGACCGGCTCGAGCACGAGCGCCGCTTCGAGGAGGCCGGGCTCCGCGAGGAGGACCTGCGCCGCCGCGAGAGCGAGCTGGCCGCTCGGCACGAGGGCCTCGACACCCGTGAGGCCGAGCTCGAGAGTAGGGAGGCGGAGCTGCGTGAGAGGCAGGTGCCCTCGCGGGCCGACGTCGTCATGGGCCGAGCGGACGGGAGCGTGGCCGAGGGCACCGCACGCTGGTCCGACGAGGCCGGGACCGACACCGGGACCGACGCCGCAACCGGGACGGGAGCCGAGGTCGCGCCCGGACCGGTCGACCGGCGGGTGGACGAGCGGCCCGACGAGTCGACGGGGACCGGTGACTCCACGGTCGAGCTGCCCGCCGACCGCGGCACCCGCGCCTGAGGGAGAACGGCCGCTCGTCAGCCTCCGGGGGTGGGGGCCGAGCCCGCCGGCAGGGTGACGACGGCGCGGACGCCCGGGCCGGCGTCCTCGAGCCGCACGTCGCCGCCCCAGCGGAGCACGAGGGCCCGGGTGATGGCCAGGCCCAGCCCGGTGCCTCCGCTGTCGCGGTCGCGCGCCTCGTCGAGCCGGGTGAACCGGTCGAAGACGCGCTCCCGGTCGGCCTCGGGGATGCCGTGCCCGTCGTCGGCGACGACGACCTCGACGCGGTGGCCCACCGCGGACGCGTCGAGGACGACGGCGGTCCTGGCATGGCGGACGGCGTTGTCGAGGAGGTTGGTCAGGGCCCGGGTGAGGTCCTCGGCGGCGACCCGCGCGTCGACACGCCGAGCCGCGAGGCCGGGCGCCGTCCGCACCGGTACCCGGGCGGAGGCGTACCGCGCTGCGAGCGCGGACGCCAGCGCGGCCACGTCGACGGTCGTCGCGGTCGCGGTGGCCGAGGTCCCGGCGTCGTCCGCGCGGGCCAGCAGGAGCAGGTCGTCGACGAGGGTCGCGAGCCGCTCGACGTCGGGCAGGACGTCGGCCGGCAGCCGCCCGCCCTCCCCGAGCCGCTGGGCCACCTCGAGCTGCGTCCGCATGCTCGCGAGCGGGCTGCGCAGCTCGTGGGCGGCGTCGGCGACGAAGGCCCGCTGCTTGCGTCGGGCGGTGGCGATCCGGTCGAGCATCGCGTTGAGCGTCGTCGCGAGCGCGCTGACCTCGTCGTCGGTCGGCGGGACGGGCAGCCGTTCCCGTTCCGAGGACGCGTCGTCGACGCGTTCGGCGCCGCGGCGCAGCGCCTCGACGGGCGCGAGCGCCGCGCCGATGACGCGCCAGGCGATGGCCGCGAGCGCCGCCAGCAGGAGCGGGAAGATCGCGAGGAGCAGCCAGCGGACGGTCCGGGCACTCTGCTCGATGTCGGCCGTCGGCGCGGCCGCGACGACCGTGTAGGCGCGGCCCCGGCCGTCCTGCGGGCCTGCTGCGACGGCCGCGACCTGCAGCTGCCCCGACAGACCGGAGCGGCTGCCCGGGACGACGACGGCCGCACCGGCGAGGGCCTCCCGTCGCTCGTCGTCGGTGACGAGCGGGGTCAGCCGGTCGGCGGTGACCGAGCCGCTGACGACGCGGCCCTGGGCGTCGAGCACCTGGAGCACCTGCGCTCCCGACACCGGCACGGGGTCGGGGACGCGTCCGGCGTCGACGAGCAGCGCCACCTGCTCGGCGCTCGAGCGGGCGGCCGACTCGACCGAGCGGGACAGCGACCCCGTGAGCACGACGTAGAGCAGGACGCCGCCGATGACGAGCGCGCCGGCCACCCCGACGAGCCCGACGAGCATGAGACGTCCGCGCAGCCCCACCCGCGCGAACCGGGTCGGGGACCCGGTCGAGGGCCCGGTCGAGGGCCCGGTCGAGGGCCCGGTCGAGAGGCGGGGGCTGCCCGTCGTGCTCACCGGGCCATCCGGTACCCGGCGCCGCGGACCGTCTCGATCCGCGACCGGCCGAGCTTGCGCCGGAGGTACCCGACGTAGACCTCGACGACGTTGGGGTCATCGAGCCCGCCCCACACGCGGTCGAGCAGCTCGTCCTTGGGCACGACGGCGCTGTCGGCCCGCATGAGGTGCTCGAGGAGGAGGAACTCGCGCGGCGCCAGGGCCACGTCGGCGCCGTCCACCTCGACGCGTCGGGTGGCCGGGTCGAGCGTCACGCCGGCGCGGCGCAGGAGGACCGGACGCGGTGCGGGGTCGCGGCGCAGCAGGGCCCGGAGCCGGGCGACGAGGACGACGAACGAGAAGGGCTTGGTCAGGTAGTCGTCGGCGCCGTAGTCGAGCCCGTCGGCCTCGTCGTACTCGCCGTCCTTGGCGGTCAAGAGCAGGACCGGGACCCAGTTCTCCTCCTCGCGCAGGGTCCGCACGACGGTGTAGCCGGACATCCCGGGCAGCATGATGTCGAGGACGACGACGTCGTAGCCGCCGAACCGGGCCGCCTCCAGGCCGGCGAGGCCGTCGGCGACGTGGTCGACGACGAAGCCCTCGGCGCCGAGGCCGCGCACCAGCGCGGCGGCCATCCGCGCCTCGTCCTCCACCAGCAGCACCCGCACACCGTCACCATGTCACGCCCCACCTGCCGTGCGCCGTCGAGCGGGCCGACGCCGCACCACCGCGCTCTCAGTCGGCTCTCAGTCCGGGCGGCGCACGATGGGTCCATGAGCATCTTCACCGACCACCCGGCCGCGCGCTGGGGCCTGCCCGCCGCCGCCGTCGGCGTCATCGGCGTCGCGGCGCTGACGATCAACCAGACGGCCTCCGCCGACGCGGGCCTGCCGCCGCGCACGCCGCAGCAGCTGCTCGCCGACGTGCGGTCCGCCGACGTCTCGAGCCTGTCGGGAACCGTCGTGCAGACGTCCGACCTCGGTCTGCCCCAGCTGCCGGGCCTCACAGGAGGCGGTCCGGTGGGTGGCGGAGCCGGCGGGGCGGCCGGCAGCTCGCTCGCCTCGGTCCTGTCGGGCACGCACACGTGGCGCATCTGGGTCGACGGCCCGACGCGTCAGCGCCTCGCCCTCGTCGGTACGAGCGGCGAGTCGGACGTCATCCGCAACGGGCGCGACCTCTGGCTGTGGTCGAGCACCGACAAGACGGCTGTCCACCACACCCTCGGCGCCGGTGACCAGCGCCCGGCCCTGCCGCACCCGACGGCGAGCCTGCCGGCTGGTGTCCCGAGAACCCCGGACGAGGCCGCGTCGACGGCGCTCGCGGTCATGGGCAGGGACACGACGGTGACGACGTCCGGCACCGCGTCGGTCGCCGGTCGCTCCGCCTACGAGCTCGTCCTCACCCCGAAGGACCGGGCGACCCGCATCGCGTCGGTGCGCATCGCCATCGACGCGGAGAAGCACGTGCCGCTCCGGGTGCAGGTGTACTCGACGAAGCTGTCCAACCCCGCCTTCGAGGTCGGCTTCACCGCCGTCGACTTCTCGAGGCCGGAGGCCCGGCAGTTCTCGTTCACCCCGCCTGCCGGCACGACCGTCACGCAGTCCGACGCGGTCGCCCCGAAGGGCATCGCGGGGACGAACCCGGCGCTGTCGAAGGAGCGAGCCGCCGCTGCTGCCAAGGCAGCCGGCGCCATGCGCGTCGTCGGCTCGGGGTGGAGCACCGTCGTCGTCACGAGGCTGCCGTCCGAGCCGGGCACCGGCTCAGGGACCGGCTCGGGCACCGGCTCGGGCACCGGCTCAGGGGCCGGCTCAGGGGCCGGCACCGCGGCGCAGCTGCAGACCCTGCTCAAGGCGCTGCCGGCCGTATCGGGCACCTGGGGCTCGGGTCACGTCCTCGAGGGCACCCTCTTCTCGGCCGTCGTGACCGACGACGGCCGGGTGGCCCTCGGGGCGGTGGCGCCGGACACCCTCTATGCCGCCCTGGCCTCGAAGTGACCGACGCCCGGGACGGCTCGCTCGTGGCCGGTGACCTCGCGATCGCCAGCCGCGGCCTGACCAAACGGTTCCGGGGCGCGGCGGCGGTCGACGGCATCGACCTCGCCGTGCCCCGCGGCTCCGTCTACGGGTTCCTCGGGCCCAACGGGTCGGGCAAGACGACGACCATCCGGATGCTGCTCGGTCTCGTCCGCCCGACGTCGGGGACGAGCACCCTTCTGGGACAGCCGATTCCGCGGGCTGCTCAGGAGGTCCTCCCCGGGTCGGCGCCCTCGTCGAGGGTCCGGCCTTCCACCCCTACCTGTCGGGCCGGGCCAACCTGCGCCGCCTCGACGCCGCCGACCTCACGGCCGACCCCCGCAGTGCCGGCTCCCGCGTCGATGCCGCCCTCGACCGGGTCGGCCTGCTCGCCGCGGCCGGCAAGCGGTACCGCGCGTACTCGCTCGGGATGCGCCAGCGCCTCGCCATCGCCGCGGCCCTCCTCGTCCCGCGCGAGCTGCTCGTCCTCGACGAGCCGACCAACGGCCTCGACCCACAGGGAACACGGGAGGTGCGCCACCTCGTCGCGTCGCTCGCCTCGGACGGCACGACGGTGTTCGTGTCGAGCCACCTGCTCTCCGAGGTCGAGCAGATGTGCACGCACCTCGGGGTCATGAGCGAGGGCCGGCTCGTCGCCCAGGGCTCGACGTCGCAGGTCCGGGGTGGCGCGGCCCCGGTCGCCCGCGTCCTGACCGACCAGGCGGACGAGGCCGCGCGGATCCTGGCCGAGCTGGGCGTCCGCTCCGTCGAGCCGGTCGCCGGCGGGGTGCGCGGCGTCCCCGACGGCGTGGCGCCGGAGAAGATCGTCGCCGCCCTCGTGCAGGGTGGCGTCGGGGTCCGCGAGTTCACCGTGACGAGCCCCAGCCTCGAGGATTTGTTCGTCGCGCTGACCGGGGAGGGTTTCGATGTCAGTGGCTGAGTCCGTCCCGTCGCCGGGGCCTGCCGCCCCGAGCCCGGCACCGGCCGCGCCGGCCGCCTCGCGGCGACCCCGGCCGGCGACGGGGTTGTCCCCGCGGCTGCTGTGGTCCGAGCTCGGGCTCATCGGCGGCCGCCGTCGCAACCAGATGGGCCTGCTCGTCCTCGCGGCCGTGCCGGTCCTCATGGCCGTCGCGGTGCGGATCTCCACACCGCGTGCCGGTCGAGGGCCGGACTTCCTGTCCTCGATCACCTCGAACGGGCTCTTCGTCCCGCTCGCCGCGCTCGGCGTCGAGATGGGGCTGTTCCTGCCGCTCGCCATCGCCATGCTCTCGGGCGACTCCGTGGCCGGCGAGGCCAACCTCGGCACGCTGCGCTACCTGCTCACCGTCCCGGTGGGCCGCACCCGCCTGCTGGCCGTCAAGTACGCCTCGCTCGTCATCGGCGCCCTGTGGGGCGTGGCCGTCGTCACGGTCGCGGGCGCGCTCGTCGGGATCGCCCTGTTCGGCACCGGGCCGATGACGACCCTGTCGGGCACCCAGCTGCCGTTCTGGGCCGCGGTGTGGCGCGTCGTCCTCGTCGGGCTCTACGTCGCGGCAGGGCTGGCCGCCCTCGGCGCCGTCGGGCTCTTCATCTCGACCCTGACCGAGCAGCCGCTGGCCGCCACCGTCGCGCTCATGATCTTCACGATCCTGTCCTGGATCGCCGACTCGGTGCCGCAGATCTCGTGGCTGCACCCGTGGCTGCTCGTCGACCAGTGGGGCGCGTTCGGTGACCTGCTGCGCGACCCGCCGTTCTGGGACAACATCGCCCGTGGCCTCTGGGTCGACCTCGGCTACGCCGTCGTGTTCTGGCTGCTGGCGTGGGCCCGGTTCTCCGGCAAGGACATCACGAGCTGACGTGGGCCGTGAGCTCGCCGAGGACGAGCTCGTCCCCGGCCGGGTCCACGTCGACGGTGACCGTCTGGCCGTCGCGGACGTCGCCGGCCAGCAGGCTCCGGGCGAGCCGGTCGCCGATCTCGCGCTGGACGAGCCGACGCAGCGGCCGCGCACCGTAGGCGGGGTCGTACCCGCGCTCGGCCAGCCAGCGCCGGGCGGCGTCGGTGACCTCGAGCGAGATCCGGCGGTCCGAGAGCCGTGCCGCGAAGGCGCGCACCTGCAGGTCGACGATGTGGGCCAGGTCGTCCTGCGAGAGGGCGTCGAAGACGACGACCTCGTCGAGCCGGTTGAGGAACTCGGGCTTGAACGCCGTGCGCACGACCGCCATGACCTCGTTGCGCTTCTCCTCGGGCGACAGGATCGGGTCGACGAGGTACTGCGAGCCGAGGTTGCTCGTCAGCACGAGGATGACGTTGCGGAAGTCGACCGTGCGGCCCTGGCCGTCGGTGAGGCGGCCGTCGTCGAGCACCTGCAGCAGGACGTCGAACGTCTCCGGGTGGGCCTTCTCGACCTCGTCGAGGAGCACGACCGAGTACGGACGCCGCCGCACGGCCTCGGTGAGCTGACCGCCCTCCTCGTAGCCGACGTAGCCGGGGGGCGCGCCGATGAGCCGGGCCACCGCGTGCCGCTCGGAGTACTCCGACATGTCGATGCGCACCATGGCGCGCTCGTCGTCGAAGAGGAAGTCGGCCAGGCTCTTGGCCAGCTCGGTCTTGCCGACGCCGGTGGGGCCGAGGAAGAGGAAGGAGCCGGTCGGGCGGTCGGGGTCGGAGACGCCCGCGCGCGTGCGGCGGACCGCGTCGGACACCGCACGCACGGCCTCGGCCTGCCCGATGAGGCGGGCACCGATGTGCTGCTCCATGTGCAGCAGCTTCTCCGACTCGCCCTCGAGCAGGCGCCCGGCGGGGATGCCGGTCCAGGCCGAGATGACGTCGGCGATGTCGTCGGCGCCGACCTCCTCCTTGACCATCGGGGCCTCGTCGGACGTCGTCGCCGTGGCCTCGCGCTCCTGGGCTGCGGCGAGCTCCTTCTCCAGCGTCGGGATGTCGCCGTAGAGGATCTTCGAGGCGCCGCCGAGGTCACCCTCGCGCTGGAGCCGGTCGGCCTGGGTGCGCAGGTCGTCGATGCGGGCCTTGAGGTCGCCCACCGCGTTGAGCCCGGACTTCTCGGCCTCCCATCTCGCGTTGAGGGCGGCCAGCTCCTCGGTGCGGTCGGCGAGGTCCTGGCGCAGCCGCTCGAGGCGGTCGCGCGAGGCCGGGTCGGTCTCCTGCTCGAGGGCGAACTCCTCCATCTTGAGCCGGTCGACGGCGCGCCGCAGCTCGTCGATCTCGACGGGGCTGCTGTCGATCTCCATGCGCAGCCGCGAGGCGGCCTCGTCGATGAGGTCGATGGCCTTGTCGGGCAGCTGCCGGCCGCTGATGTAGCGGTCGGACAGCGACGCCGCGGCGACGAGCGCGGAGTCGGCGATGGTCACCTTGTGGTGCGCCTCGTAGCGCTCCTTGAGGCCGCGGAGGATCGCGATGGTGTCCTCGACCGAGGGCTCGCCGACGAAGACCTGCTGGAAGCGCCGCTCGAGCGCGGCGTCCTTCTCGATGTGCTGGCGGTACTCGTCGAGGGTCGTCGCGCCGACGAGACGCAGCTCGCCGCGGGCGAGCATCGGCTTGAGCATGTTGCCGGCGTCCATGGCGCCCTCGCCGCCGGCACCCGCGCCGACGACGGTGTGGATCTCGTCGATGAAGGTGACGATCTGCCCGTCGCTGCCCTTGATCTCCTCGAGGACGGCCTTGAGGCGCTCCTCGAACTCGCCGCGGTACTTCGCGCCGGCGAGCATCGCGCCGAGGTCGAGGCTGTAGAGGGTCTTGTCGCGCAGGCTCTCGGGCACGTCCCCCTCGACGATGCGCTGGGCCAGGCCCTCGACGACGGCGGTCTTGCCGACGCCCGGCTCGCCGATGAGGACGGGGTTGTTCTTCGTGCGGCGCGAGAGCACCTGCACGACGCGGCGGATCTCGGCGTCGCGGCCGATGACGGGGTCGAGCCTGCCGTCGCGGGCCAGGGCCGTCAGGTCGGTGCCGTACTTCGCCAGGGCCTCGAAGGTGCCCTCGGGGTTCTCGGTGGTGACCGCTCGGCCGCCGCGCAGCTCGGGGATGGCCTTCTCGATGGCGTCGGCGTCGAGGCCGAACTGGCCGGTGCGCGCGACGGCGAGCAGGAGGTGGTCGGTGGAGACGTAGGTGTCGCCCATCGCCGTCATGTACTGCTGCGCCTGCTTGACGACGCGGCCCGCGGTGGGCGACAGCTGCGGCTGCTGGGTACCTCCGCTCACCTGCGGCATCGCGGCCATGGCCTTCTCGGCGGCCGTGGTGGCCGCGGCGACGGACGAGCCCCCGGCCGTGAGCAGCGCGGGGGTCGTGGTGCCGGACTGTGCTGCCAACGCGAGCAGCAGGTGCGCCGGCTCGATGTTCGGGTGGTGCTTGCCGGTCGCGGTGGTCGCGGCCTGGGCGAAGGCCTCCTGAGCCTTGTTGGTCAGCTGAAGGTCCATGCGTTCTCCTGTGACGAAGCGGGACGAGCGGGACGAGCGGGGGGTGAGGATGGACGACCGGGATACGACTGGTCGCCGTCCACCCGGGACAACGGTCCCGCAGTTGAGTGTATTCCGCTCAACTTCGTGCGTGTGTGACAGGCCGAGAGGATGCCCCTGTCGGGTCGGGGCGGCCGTGCGGGCCGGCGCCGGACCAGCAGCCGTCGTCGGCGGGGAGCGCGGTCGGGCTCCACGGGCCGAGTCTACGGTCGGTGGTCAGGCCTCGCCGGGGTCCAGCCCCGTCTCGACGACGCGCTGGGCCAGCTCGCGCAGCTTGATGTTGCGGTTGAGCGAGTGCTGCCGCAGCGTCTCGAATCCCTGCACCGCCGTGATCCGGTGGCGCTCGATGAGGACGCCGACGGCGTGGCCGATGACGCGATGGCTCTCGATGGCCTGGCGCAGCTGCGCCTCCTTGGTCTCGCGGTCCTGCCGGGCCGCGACCCGGTCGACGGCGTGGGCGAAGAGCTGGGCGACGAGGTCGCCGGCGATCTCCTCGTCGGCAGAGACGATGCGGGGTGCGCGCAGCCGGACCCACACGCGGACCGGCGACTCCGGGCCGTCGGGCTCGAAGAGGATGCCCGGGGCGACGCCGGCCCGGGCGTCGTACCCACCGGGCAGCCGGCCGGTGGTGAGGACCGAGCGGGTCAACGGGTGCAGGTCGGCGACCGGCGTCGGGCCCTGCGGCTTGAAGTACAGCCGCTCCGCCTCCGAGCCGCCTGCCACCTGGACGGTCGCGATGCCGTCGAACAGGACGCTGAAGCCGGCGATCGCGGCCGAGACCACCTGCTCGAGCTCCTGGGCCGAGCGCAGCTCGGCGGCCAGCGCGGCCGCACGCGCGCGGCGCTGCTCGCCCTCGTGCTGCAGCGTCGTGTCGCGCACGACGTTGACGACGAGCGTCGGGTGCATCCCGCTGGCGGGGATGACCGAGGACGTGGTCGAGACCCAGGCCCGGCTGCCGTCGCGGCGGGCGAGGGGGAAGGTCTCCTCGACCGGCTCGCTGGAGGCCAGGATGCGCGCGATGCGCTCGGTCGTGGTGCCCGGCCCCTCGACGCTCCACGGGTAGGGCGGCGCGATCGGGCCGTCCTCGAGGCTCCAGCCGTAGGAGCGGGTGAACGCCTCGTTGAGCGACACGACCCGACCGTCGGGCTCGAACACCGACAGCGGCTCGTGCAGCGAGGCGACGACCGCGCGCCGCCAGGCGGCGTCACGTGCGCGTTCGTGGGCCCGGGCGAGGTTGGCCGACAGGCGCGCCCGCAGGTGCCGCATCTCGAACGGCTTGGCGACGTAGTCGTCGGCGCCGCGACCGAGGCCGGTGACGCTGGCCTCGTCACCGGCCCGAGCGGTGAGCATGACGACGGGAACGTCGGCCAGGGTGTCGTCCTCGCGCACCGCCCGGAGCAGCTCGAGGCCGTCGAGGCGCGGCATCATGACGTCGGCGAGGACGAGGTCCGGCCGGCGGGACCTGGCCGTCGCCAGCGCCTCGACGCCGTCCCTGGCCGCCACGACCTCGTAGTCGTCCGCGAGTGCCTCGCTCAGGTAGGCGCGCATGTCGGCGTTGTCCTCGGCGAGCAGCAGGAGCGGGCGCCCACCCGGCTGCCGGGCGGGTCCCGACCCGGACGCGGTTCCGGCGTCGGGGCGCGCCGGCCGGCGGGCGCCGGGGCCGGGGTCGGGGTCGGCGTCGTCCGCGGTGTCGACGCCGTCCGGGGCCGACGCCACGGCGTCGGCGCCGGCGTCCCAGCCGTGCGCCTCGGCCAGGAAGGACTCGACGGTGCGCGGCGTGATCGAGGGGCTCGCCGGCGGGGAGCCCGCGGGCGGCCGACCCCAGGGGAGGTAGACGCCGAAGGTGCTGCCCATGCCCTCGACCGAGTCGACCCAGGCGTCGCCGCCGTGCAGCTCAGCGAGCTGGCGCACGAGGAACAGGCCGATGCCGGCGCCCTCGCGCGACCGGATGCCGTCGGTGCGGGGCAGCTGCCGGAACCGCTCGAAGACGGTGGCGAGGTCGTCGGTCGGGATGCCGATGCCGGAGTCGGTGACCAGCACCTCGAAGCCCTCGGGAAGCTCGTGCAGGGTGACCTGCACGCCGCCGGCGGGCGTGTACTTCAACGCGTTGGACAGCAGGTTGAGCACGATGCGCTCGACCATGTCCCGGTCGACCCACGCAGACCGGCCGAGGTCGGGGATGTCGGTCGTGAAGGTCAGGCCCACGCGGTGCACGGCCGGACGGAAGCTCGCGGCCAGCCCCCGGACGAGCTCGGCGACGTCGGTCTCGACGCGGTGCGGCTCGACCCGCCCGGCGTCCATGCGGGTCAGGTCGAGCAGCTGGTCGACGAGGACCTTCAGCCGGTCGGTGTTGCGCTCGACGAGCTCGAGGTGTGAGCGCACCGCCGCCGGCAGACCGGGCTCGCCGAGCGCGTCCTCGACCGGCCCGGCTATGAGCGTCAGCGGCGTGCGCAGCTCGTGGCTGATGTTGGCGAAGAAGGCGGTCTTGGCGGTGTCGAGCTCGGCGAGCGCCTCCACGCGGTGCCGCCCGGCGTCGAGACGGCGCACGCCCGCGAGCGCGGCGGCGACGTGCGACGCGCACAGCTCGACGTAGGCCTGCAGCTGCTCGTCCCAAGGCCGCCGGAGGTTGGCGGTGACGACGAGCGAGGCGCTGGCCCGCCTCCGGCCGGGCTCGACGACCGGCACGACGTGGACGCCCGGGTCCGGCGCGCTCGTGCCGTCTACCGGGCCCTCGATGAGCCCGACCGACGCGTGGTCCTCGACGTTCTCACGCATGATCTCGAGCGCGAGACGCTCGACGTCCTCGGCGGTGGCCGCACCGGCAAGGGCCGCCCCCAGCCGTGACACGACCGAGGCGCGGCGCTCGGCCAGCACCTTGCCGGTGGTCTCGGTGGCGATGTCGAGGACGCCGGCCACCTCGCCGTCCGGTCCGGTGACGACGCTGTAGGACCACGTGAAGTAGGCCTCCTCGAGGAAGCCGTTCCGGTCGACGACGAGCAGCTGGTCCTCGTCCCAGGAGGGGACGCGGGTGCGCGCCACCTCGGCCAGCCGCGGCGCGATCTGGTCCCACACCTCCGGCCACACGTCCCGCACCGGCAGGCCGAGCGCGGCGGGGTGCTTCGCCTCACCGAGCAGCACCCGGTAGGCGTCGTTGTAGACCATGAGCAGCTCGGGACCCCAGCACACGAGCATGGGGAAGCGCTGTGCGAGCGCGGTGTCCACGACCGCGACGACTCGGCCGGCCAGTCGTCCACGGGACCGAGGCCGGTGGCCGCCCAGTCGGTGGTGGCCATGAGGCGGCCGATCTCGGTGTCCGGCAGGGCGAGCCGGTGGCTGCGCCCGGGTGCCGCGAGGGTGGAGGACCGGTCGAGCCCGCCATCCGGCGTCATCGGGGCGTGCGGCTGGGACAACAGGAAGACCTCCACGTGGGCAGGGTGCAGTGCGCGCCCACACGGCTGGAGGCCCGGTCATCCTCGCACCTGCGCCGTGCGTTGCCAAACGACGTGCGCGAGGCGGCTGGTCAGCGCTCCGGGCGCCAGACGACCAGGGCCTGCGACGCGGGGGTGCGCGGCGGGCGCTGGCCGGGCCGCAGCGGGACGGCGTCCCCGCGCGGCCCGACGGCGAAGAAGCGCGCGCTCGCGTGGAGCGCGGCCTGGGTCTGCTCGAGCTCGGCGGCGAGCTCCTCGACCCGCGACCGCAGCGCCGTGACGTGGTTCTCGAGGTCGAGGATGCGCTGGATGCCCGCGAGCGACACGCCCTCCTGCGACAGCCGCTGCACCTCACGGAGCAGCTCGACGTCGCGGGTGCTGTAGCGCCGCCCGCCCCCGCGGGTGCGCGACGGCGTGACGAGGCCGAGGCGGTCGTACTGGCGCAGCGTCTGCGCGTGCATGCCGGCCAGCTCGGCGGCGACGGAGATGACGAAGACGGGCGCGTCGTCGTCGTGCCCGGCGGGGCGCGCGCTCCTGCGTGACATCGTCGGCACTCCCTTCCTCGTTCTCGTCGCCGGCCGGCCTCAGGCCCGCGCTCGGCGGAACAGGTCGGCCCTCGGGTCGTGGCCGTCCTCGGCCGCGGCCATGGTCTCGATCGCCGCGCGAGCCTCGTCGGTCAGGCGCTGCGGCACGACGACCTGGACCTTCGCGAGCAGGTCGCCGGTGTGCTCGCCGCGGCGGACGCCACGGCCCTTGACGCGCAGGACCCGGCCGCTCGGCGTGCCGGGCGCGATGCGCACCTTGACCTGCCCACCGTCGAGGGTCGGCACGGGGACCGTGGCCCCGAGCGCCGCCTCGGCGAAGGTGACGGGCAGGTCGACGGTGAGGTCGTCGCCGTCGCGGCCGAAGACCGGGTGCTTGTCGACGGAGACGGCGAGGATGAGGTCGCCCGCAGGCCCGCCGGCCTCGCCCTGGCGCCCCTTGCCCCGGAGGCGGATCTTCTGGCCGTCCTTGACGCCCGGAGGGATCCGCGCCGTGATGCGGCCGAGGTCGGGCGAGGAGAGCGTCACCGTGGAGCCCTCCACCGCGTCGCGGAAGCCGATCGTCGTCGAGGCCTGGACGTCGGCGCCCGGCCGCGGACCGGCCGTCGCGCCGTACCCGCCGTACTGCTGGCCGAAGCCGCCGGCACCACCCGGACCCGCGCCACCGAACATCTGGCCGAGGATGTCCTCGAGGTTCGGCTGGCCGGCACCCGCACCCCCGCCGCCGAAGCGGACACGGGTGCCGCCGGGACCGGCCGCACCGCCGAACGCCGAGAAGATGTCCTCGAAGCCGGCGCCCCCGCCGCCGGGACCGCCCGCGGTGAAGCGAGCACCCCCGTGCGACATGGCGCGGATGGCGTCGTACTCGCGGCGCTGCTCGGGGTCGGACAGGACGGCGTACGCCTCCCCGATCTCCTTGAAGCGCTCCTCGGCGCGGGTGTCGCCGACGTTGTGGTCCGGGTGCAGGTCGCGGGCCAGCTTGCGGTAGGCCTTCTTGACCGCGGCCGCGTCGGCGTCCTGGGGCACGCCGAGGATCGCGTAGAAGTCCTTCTCGAACCAGTCCTGGCTAGCCATGGCGCACCTGCCTCTCCTCCTGCGGCTGCTCGGTGGGACCTGCGGTCCTCACATCATCACGGATGCCGGCCGACGCGTGGGGCCTCGGCGCGGTGTGGCGCTCACGCGGGGTCGGCAACCGACACCCGCGCCGCGCGGACGACCCGGTCCCCGATGCGGTAGCCGGGCTGGAGCACCTGCACGACGGTCGTGCCCGACGCGCCGTCGGGCAGCTCGGCCTCGACGTGCATGAGCGCCTCGTGCACCGTCGGGTCGAACTCCTGGCCGGCCTCGCCGAGGCGCTCGACGCCGTACCGACCGAGGACCGCCTCGAGCTTGTCGGCGATGGCCGCGAACGGGCCGCTGGCGAGGTCGCCGGCCTGCCGCGCCATGTGGATGTCGTCGAGGACCGGCAGCAGCGACTCGACGACGCTGCCCACGGCGGTCGTGCGGATGACGTCGCGGTCGCGGTCGACACGCTTCTTGTAGTTGACGTACTCGGCCTGCAGCCGCTGGAGGTCGGCGAGGTAGGACGCGGCGAGCGCGTCCTCCTGCTCCAGCGCCTCACGCTCGTCGGCGCGCTCGGTGCCCGCTCCGTGGTCGAACTCGTCGTCCCCGCCGGGCTCGGACGACGCGCCCGGACCACCCTCGTAGTACGAGTGGTGGCCCCGCGAACCGGAGTCGGCCGCACCGGCGCCGGCCGCACCGGCGGCGCCGGAGGCGCCACCGGTGCCGGGGGTGCCGGCGGCCTGGCCGCCGGCACCCTGCGCGTCCGTCACCTCGGGGCCACCGGCGCCGGGCCGCACGGCCTCGGTCTCGGGGTTCGGGGTGCTGTTGGACTCGGTCACTTGGCTTCCCTTGCCTCGTCCTCGTCGACGACCTCGGCGTCCACCACGTCGTCGTCGGCCGCACCGGAGCCCGTCGGACCGGACTGGCCGCCGGTCGGACCCGTGCCGTCGGAGCCCGCCGCGCCGGCCGAGGCGGCGCTCGCCTGCTCCGACGCGTAGACCGCCTGGCCCATGGCCTGGGACTTGGTGTTGAGGTCCTCGATCTTGGCCTTGATGTCCTCGACCGTGGCCTCGGAGCCCTCGGCGATCGCGGCCTTGAGGTCGGCGAGCGACTCCTCCACCGGCGTCTTGACGTCAGCCGGGATCTTGTCGCCGGACTCCTTGAGGAAGTTCTCGGTCGAGAAGACGAGCTGCTCGGCCTGGTTGCGCACCTCGGCCTGCTCCCGGCGCTGCCTGTCCTCCTCGGCGTGCGCCTCGGCGTCCTTGACCATGCGGTCGATCTCCTCCTTGGACAGGGCCGAGCCGCCGGTGATCGTCATCTTCTGCTCCTTGCCGGTGCCCTGGTCCTTGGCACTGACGTTGACGATGCCGTTGGCGTCGATGTCGAAGGTGACCTCGATCTTCGGCACGCCGCGCGGTGCCGGCGCGATGCCGGTCAGCTCGAAGGTGCCGAGCGACTTGTTGTGCTGGGCGATCTCGCGCTCACCCTGGAAGACCTGGATGAGGACCGACGGCTGGTTGTCGTCGGCGGTGCTGAAGATCTCCGAGCGCTTCGTCGGGATGGCCGTGTTGCGCTCGATGAGCTTGGTGAACAGGCCGCCCTTGGTCTCGATGCCGAGCGACAGCGGCGTGACGTCGATGAGCAGGACGTCCTTGCGCTCGCCCTTGAGGACGCCGGCCTGCAGGGAGGCACCCATCGCGACGACCTCGTCGGGGTTGACGCCCTTGTTCGGCTCCTTGGCGGTCAGCTCCTTGACGAGGTTGCTCACCGCCGGCATGCGGGTCGAGCCACCCACGAGGACGACGTGGTCGATGTCGGACACCTTGATGCCGGCGTCCTCGATGACCTTGTGGAACGGGGCCTTCGTGCGGTCGAGCAGCTGCTTGGTCATCTGCTCGAACTGGGCGCGCGTCACCGTCTCGTCGAGGTGGATCGGGCCCTCGGGCGTCATCGAGATGTACTGCGCCGAGATGTTCGTGGAGGTCGCGGTCGACAGCTCCTTCTTGGCGCGCTCGGCCTCGTCGCGGAGGCGCTGCATCGCGATCTTGTCCTTGGACAGGTCCTGGCCGGTCTTGTTCTTCACCTGCGTGATGAGGTGCTGGACGATGACGTCGTCCCAGTCGTCGCCACCAAGGTGGTTGTCGCCGTTGGTGGCGCGCACCTGGATCGTGGCGAAGCCGTCCTCGGCGTCCTTGCCGACCTCGAGGAGGGACACGTCGAAGGTGCCGCCGCCCAGGTCGAAGACGAGGATGAGCTCGTCCTCCTTGCCCTTGTCGAGGCCGTAGGCGAGGGCCGCGGCGGTGGGCTCGTTGACGATGCGCAGGACGTTGAGGCCCGCGATCTCGCCGGCCTCCTTCGTGGCCTGGCGCTCGGCGTCGTCGAAGTACGCGGGGACGGTGATGACGGCGTCCGTGACGGTCTCACCGAGGTAGGACTCGGCGTCGCGCTTGAGCTTCTGCAGGATGCGGGCGCTGATCTCCTGCGCCGTGTACGTCTTGCCGTCGATCTCCGGCGACCGCCAGTCGGTGCCCATGTGGCGCTTGACGGAGCGGATGGTCCGGTCGACGTTGGTCACCGCCTGGCGCTTGGCGACCTCGCCGACGAGCACCTCGCCGTTCTTGGAGAACGCGACCACCGACGGGGTCGTCCGCCCGCCCTCGGCGTTCGCGATGATCGTCGGCTCGCCGCCCTCGAGGACGGAGACGGCCGAGTTGGTGGTACCGAGGTCGATTCCGACCGCACGTGCCATGGTGACTCCTTGATGCTGGTGGTCCGTGGTTGACAGCTCCTCGCTCAATCTGCGTCAGCCGGGCGGTCGTTGTCAAAACCGGGCTCGCAAATCTTGCGCTCACTGGACTCAACTTCGCACCACGCGGCATTGTTCCCGCGTCGAGCGGGACGTCGGCACCTCGTGCGGCCCGGGACGGGCCCGTGGGCCCGAGGGGGCAGCACCCACAGGCGGGGTGGGTAGGTTCGGTGGACCAGCCCGTGGAGGTCAGACCGTGCCGCGACCCCGCTCCGTCACACGTGCGCTCGGCGCCGCGACGCTCGCCGGCGCCCTCGCCACGGGTGCCTGCTCGGGCGGCGGTCCACCGGCCGGCTCTCCCGCCGGCGGGACCCTCTCGTCGGTGGCGGGCTCGGGCACCGCAGCCACCTCGGTCCCGACGTCGACGGCGCCCGCGTCCTCGGCGTCCCCGACCAGCCCCTCGCCGACGACGCCGGCGACGCGCACGACCCCGGCGACGCCGAGCCCGCCGGTCACGTCGCGGGCCGGGCGACCCACCGGCTCGGCCACCGTGCTGCGGACCCTGGCCACCGGGCTCGACGTGCCGTGGGGACTCGCGCTGCTCCCCGGCCGCTCGGGGGTGCTCGTCACGACCCGGGACGACGGGCGCGTCCGACGCGTCGACCTGGCCTCGGGACGCGTGACCGTCCTCGGGCGCGTGCCCGGCGTCGTGTCGAACGTCGACCAGCAGGGCGAGGCGGGCTTGCTCGGGATCGCGGTGAGCCCCCGGTTCGCCGCCGACCGGACGCTCTTCGTGTACTTCTCCACCGCCGCCGACAACCGCATCGCGACGCTCACCTACGACCCGACGCGGGCGCCGGGCCGGCAGCTGAGCACGCCGCGCGTCATCGTCCACGGCATCCCCCACGGGCTGCACCACAACGGCGGGCGCCTCGCGTTCGGGCCCGACGGCGCGCTCTACGCGACGACCGGCGAGGCGGGCGACCGCCCTCTGGCACAGGACCGTTCGTCGCTCGGCGGCAAGATCCTGCGGATGACGCCGGGCGGCCGGCCCGCACCGGGTGACCCGTTCGGGACGCTCGTGTGGAGCTACGGCCACCGCAACGTCGAGGGGATCGCCTGGGACGCCGCGGGCCGGCTCTGGTCCTCCGAGTTCGGCGACCACCTGCACGACGAGCTCAACCTCGTCCGCCGGGGCGGCAACTACGGGTGGCCGCAGACCGAGGGCCGGACGTCCGAGCCCGGGATCGTGTCCCCCCTCGTGCAGTGGAGCCCGGACCAGAGCTCGCCGAGCGGGATCGCCATCGCTGCCGGCTCGGCCTGGCTGGGCGGCCTGCGCGGGGAGCGCCTCTGGCGGGTCCCCCTCGACGGCGCGCGGACGGCGGGCGACCCGCAGGCCTTCCTCGACGGCCGCTACGGACGCCTGCGCAGCGTCCTCGCCCTCGACGACCGGACCCTGCTCGTGACGACGAGCAACCGCGACGGGCGCACCTCCCCTCGCCCCGGCGACGACCGCATCCTCGTCGTCCGGGTCAGCTGAGGTCGAGGTCGAGTCGAGGTCGAGTCGAGGTCGAGTCGAGGTGGCGTCAGGCCCGCGCGGGCAGCCGGACGCTGCCGACGGTCGTCAGCTGGGGGTGCGCGTCGTCGCCGTCCCGCACGACGCCTCCGCGCCAGACGATGGCAAGGTCCCGGCCCTGGACGGTCAGCTCGGCGAGGCAGTTGTCGAACCAGGGTCCGTCGGTGACGGTCCACGGGTACGCCGGGTCGGGCACGTGACGGGAACGCCGGGCCAGGAACCGCATCGGCGCCACCAGTCCCCGGGCGAACAGCGACATCATGACCCGGATGCCCCGCGGCATCGGGTTGCGGACCGGCGAGCACACGGCCTGCACGATCCGCGACCGCGCGCCGTGCCGACCGGGCTCCACGACCTCGGCGACGTAGGAGTTGTGGACGTCGCCGGACAGGAAGGTGATGGTCGCGGGGGCGCGGCCCCGGTTGCCCCGGGCCACGTCCATGACCATCTCGAACACCTCGACGAACCCGTCGCCGAACGCGGCCCAGTGCTCGAGGTCGATGACCCGGCGGCTCTTCTCGGCCAGGCCCGCGACGAGCCGACCGTGGCCACCACTGCTCGCCAGGACCTCGTCGATGGCCTCGAAGTCGTGCAGCCCCGGCGGCAGGAGGAAGGGCAGCGAGGTGCCGACGAGGAGGTGGTCGACGTCGCCGGTCAGCTGGGCGTCGAGCCAGGCGGCCTCGTCGGGGTCGAGCATCGAGCGTCGCTCCGGCTCGAGGACGCGGGCGGCCCGGGAGTCGACGACGACGAGGCGGCTGTCACCGAGGTCGCGCCGGTAGCTCCAGCGGTACACCTTGGGGTGCCGGTCCACCCGCTCCACGAGGTCGAAGAGCGGCTCGGTGAGGTCGGGCTCGTCGGCACCGGACGCCGCGGCTGACAGGACCGGGGCGTACACCTCGTCCTTCGCCAGCTCGTCCGGGGAGAGGTTTCCGAGGTGCTGGTAGACCCAGTACGACGCCAGCCCACCCATGAGGCGCTCGTGCCACCACGGGGTCCGGTTGATCTCCTCGTGCCAGGACCACGAGGTGTTCCAGTCGTCGCGGATGTCGTGGTCGTCGAAGATCATGCAGCTCGGCACCGTCGAAAAGAACCACCGGTTGGCCTCGTCCGACCACGCGAGCCGGTAGAGGTGGCAGTACTCCTCGAAGTCCTTGATCTCCTCCCCGGGCGGTTCCTCCAGCGAGCGCCGGGAGGCGATGAACTCGCGCATCTCGTCGGAGGTCTCGTCGGCGTAGACCTGGTCGCCGAGGAAGGCGATGAGGTCGGGCCAGTCCACCGTGCCCTCGGCGAGGGCCAGGGCCAGGGTGCGCAGCGCGTCGACGCCGTTCGAGGCGTTCCCCGCGGCGTCGTGGGACACGCTCGTACGGCACGACCCGAAGAGCAGCCGGGTCGGGCGCCGCGGGTCCAGCGTCCGGAGGCGGGGCGCGGGGAAGCGACTGTCGTCGGGGGGCCACACCCGCCTGTCGTCGACCTCGAGCGTGTACTCCCACGAGCCGCCGGGCTCGAGCCCGTCGACGACGACGAGCGCGTAGTGGTGCCCGCGCACGAGGAAGGTCGGTGCCGACCAGGCCCGCCCGTCGGCGCGGACGGTCACGGTGGCTCGTCCCGCCGTCTCGGCCCACACCGTGCCCGCGGTCTCGCCGGCGTATCGCAGCATCGGGCCGAGGACGAGCGGCGAACGGGCATCGAGGGTCCCCGAGTCCGTCGGCGCGCTCGGCGCGTCCGCGTGCTGGGGCGGGTTCGGCGTCGCGGGGTCGGCGGGCTCGCTCGTCGAGGGGCTCATGGACACAGGCTTACCCCCCGGCGTCGGTTCCGGGGCCGGAAGCGGCGAGGAGAACGCTGTGAGCAGCGTTCCGGGCCTCGGACCTCAGCCTCCGAGGCGCTCTGCGAGGAAGGCGAGCGTGCGCTGCCAGGCGTCGGCGGCGACCTCGGCGTGGTAGCGCGACGGCGCGTCGTCGTTGAAGAACGCGTGCCCGACACCGTGGTAGACGCGTGCCGTGAAGTCGACGCCGGCCTGCTCCATCCGCGCCTCGAGCTCGGGGACCTGGCCGGTGATCCGGCGGTCCTGCTCGCCGTAGAAGGCCAGGACCGGGCAGGCGATGGTCGCCGGGTCCGCGTCCTCCGGGAAGCTGCCGTAGAACGGGACGGCGGCCCGGACGCGGTCGTCGGCGGCCGCGAGCGCGAAGGCGTACGAGCCACCGAAGCAGAACCCCACGACGCCGACGCGACCACGGACCGCCGGCTCGGCGGCGAGCGCCTCGACGACGCCGCGCAGCGCCGGCACCGCCCAGGCGGCGAACTCGGGCTGGCGGGCGGGCGTCGTCGCCGCGCGCAGCTGGGGCTGCGCGGCCGCCCGGTCCTGCTCGCTCCCGCTGTTGACGAGCTGGAAGATGCGGGTGCCCACGTCGGGCGTCAGGCCGACGTGCGCGAGCAGGTCAGGGGCGAGCGCGACATAGCCCTCGGCGGCGAACCGGTCGGCGACGTCCTTGACGTGCGCGGTCAGCCCCCAGATCTCCTGGATGACGACGACCGCACCGCGGGGGTCGCCCTCGGGGTCGGCCCGGTAGGCGGACAGCTCGTGCTCGGGGAACTCGGTCATCGTGCCCATGGGGCCGTCCTACCAGGCACGGCTGGGAGCCCGGGGCCGCACGACGTCCGAGGTCCGACGCGTCAGGCCGTGGCCTGGCGTCGGCGCTCGAGTCGGCGCAGCACCGGGGTCGCGAGGACGCCGTGGACGAGCACCGACAGCGCGATCGTCGCCGCCACCGTGGCCCAGAGCCAGCGCTCCTCCGGGAACGTGTGCTGGCCGGCCGCCCAGGCGAGGTAGTACAGCGTGCCGACCCCCCGCACCCCGAAGAAGCCGGCCGCGCGGCGCTCGTCCGGCTCGAGGCCGCCCGGCTGGTCCGGCCGCCGGGCCCGCACCGCAAGAGCCAGCCACCCGGCGAGCGGGCGCAGGACGAGCACGACGGCGCCCGCGACGAGGACCCCGCGCCAGTCGAGGGCCGACAGGATCCCGTTGGTCATCCCCATGCCGAGGAGCATGAGGACGACGAGGGTCAGGAGGCGCTCGAGCCGCGACACGACCTCGTGCATCGCCGCGTGGTACTCGTGGCCGCGCTCGGCCGCCCGGATCGTCATGCCGCACGTGAAGACGGCGACGAACCCGTAGCCGCCGAGGACCTCGCTCAGGCCGTACGTCGTGACGAGGGCGGCGACGGCGAGCAGCGGCTCCCCCTGCTCGGCGAGGCGCAGCGAGCGCCGGGGCGAGCGGAACGCCACCCTGGCGAGCAGCCACCCGACGAGGATCCCGACGCCGACGCCGACCGCGAGCTTGCCCACGAGGTCCCACGCCAGCCAGCCGGCCCCCCAGGCGGTGACCGGGCCGAGCGCCGCGAGGAACACCGCGGCGTGCACGAACGGGAACGCCAGCCCGTCGTTGAGGCCGGCCTCGGACGTCAGGGCGAACCGGACCTCGTCGTCCTCGTCGATCTCCTCGAGCTCGTCGAGCGCCTCGCCGTGCCGGGTGCGGGGGCCGGCGACCTGGACGTCACCGGCGAGCACCGGGTCCGTGGGCGAGAGGGCCGCGCCGAGCAGGAGCGCCGCGGCGGGTGCCAGGCCGAGGGCCCAGCCGAGCAGGGCCACCGCCGCGATGGTCACCGGCATCGCGACGGCGAGCAGGCGCCACGTCGGTGACCAGCGGCGCCACGTGCTGCGGTCACCGAGGACGAGCGGCCGGTCGAGGGCCAGGCCCACGCCCATGAGGGCGACGAGGACGGTCAGCTCGGTGAGGTGCTCGGTCTGCGGGCGGATGTGGACCGGGTCGAGGACGAGCCCCTCGGGCAGGGGCAGCAGGCCGATGAGGACCCCGAGGCCGAGCAGGACCATCGGCGCCGACACCGCGAACCGCTCGAGGGCGGTGGGCAGCACGGCGGCGAGCAGGAGGGCGAACCCGAGGATGAGGTACACCGCGCTCGCCGACACAGGACGCATCGTCCCATCCCGTGCCGGGCCGCCCGGGCTCCCGTGCGTCGTGCCGTGCCGCCCCCCCGCTCCTTGGACGCGTCGGACCCGGTCAGGCCACCCGGTTGACGGTCTTCTCGATGCCGGTGACGAGGCGCGAGTAGTCGTCGGTCGGCGAGCCGCCGAGGACCGAGCCCCAGGCGGGCACCAGCTCGGCGCCGTACCGGTGGCCGAACCCGTCGGGCGGGTCGTGACCGACGGCCATGTCCGTGGTCAGCTGCCAGAACGTCGCGAACGGGATCCACGTGACGTCCGGGTTGACGTCGCGGCCGCGCTGCTCGCGCAGCCAGTCGGGCTGCTCGCCCAGGAGCGCCGGGTTCCACCACACGACCGGGTCCGACGGGTGCTGCGCGTAGACGAACCGCGGGAAGTCCCAGGCGCCGTAGGGCCGCCCGTAGTAGTCGTGGGTCAGCTGGTCACCGCTGGCCGCGAAGCGGAAGTGCCGGCCGTCGTCGACGACGGGCACGATCTCCGGGGAGCCCTCGTTGCGCTCGGCCGTGAGCTCGGCGGCGATGTGGGTGAAGCTCGGAGTGCCGACCCAGACCCCGCCCTGGGCGCGCGCCAGCATGTCGGCCGCGTCGCGGAAGGCGGCCTGCCCACCGTACGAGCCGAGCGACTCGCCGCCGACGACGAGCTGGGGGCGGTGCCCCTGCGGCAGCGTGCGCCACACGGCGTAGACCCGGTCGAAGAGCGCCCTGCCGGCCTCGCTGGGCGTGTCGCGGTCGGTGAGGATGGCGAGGGCGCTCGGCAGGAACGAGTACTGCATCGCCGCGATGGCCGAGTCGCCGTTGCTCAGGTACTCGATGGACTGGGCCGACCAGTCGTCGACCCAGCCGGTGCCGGTGGTCGTGATGACGGCGAGGACCCGGCGCTCGAACGCGCCCGTGCGGCGCAGCTCGCGGACCACGGCGTCGGCGACGTCCTCGATGGACCGGTTGTCGGTGCGGCCTGCGTAGACCCGGATCGGGTCGAGGGCGTCGCGTCCGGTCGCCGAGGAGATCTCCTGTGCCGTGGGCGCGCTCGTGACGAACATCTGGCCCTGGTACCCGAGGCTCTGGTACGTCTCGTACGACCCGGGTCCGCCGGACAGGAACGGCGAGCGGGGCGCCGGGCGGTTCGACGGCGTCTCGGCGTTGACCTTCGCGGCGACGGCGGTGAAGACGTCGAGCCCCCGGTGGAACAGCACGCTGTCGGTGACCCAGGCGGTCGTCGTCGCCACGACGACGACGGCGATCATCGACGCGACGGCCTTGGGCAGCACGCGCTCGGCGGCCTCGGCCAGGCCGTGCGTCATGCCGCGCAGCCCGCGCGCGATGAGGAGCAGGAGCACGGCGATGGCGGTCGCGAGGGCGAGCGCCAGGGCCCAGTCGAACGGGTCGAGGGGAGCCAGGCGCACGACCGCCGCGGTGCGGGCCTGCGAGCGGACGTTGGCCACGGTGATGCCGATGACCGCGACGGCCCCGAACAGCGGTGCCGCCACGCGGATCCAGTGGCGCGCCTCGCCGCTGACCTGCACCCGCAGGTCGATGAGGCGGGCGACGGCACGCACCGCCCAGGCGACGAGGACGCCGAGGGCGTAGCCGACCGCCGCGCACAGCCCGCTGATGAGTCCCTGGTAGTACCAGGTGCGGGGCAGCAGGCTCGGGGAGGTCGAGATGAGGAAGTATCCGGCTCCGAAGAGCAGCCCGGTGCGTGACAGGTGCCACCACCGGCGGCCCCGTCGCGGGTCACCGGTGGCGTCGGGCACGGTGCAACCCTAGATCGGCGGTGCGACGCCCCGCCTCCGGTTTGTCCCTGACCGGTCCCTGACTGCGGCACTCGACCGCCCGCCCCTCCGGGCGCCGAGGCCGGGCGGGCCCAGGGGGGCAGGATGGGTTGGGTGAGCCGTGACGACCGACGCATCCGCACCTTCACCCGCGACGGCCTGCGCTTCGACGTCGAGGACGCCGGGCCGCTCGGCGGTGAGGTCGTCGTGCTGCTCCACGGGTTCCCGACCGACCGGACCAGCTGGTACGCGGTGGCGCCGCACCTGCACGAGGCGGGCCTGCGGACGCTGGCCCCCGACCAGCGCGGCTACTGCTCCGGTGCCCGGCCCACCGAGGTCGACGCGTACCGCACCGACGAGCTCGTCGCCGACGTGCTCGCGCTCGTCGACGCCTCCGGCCGCGAACGCATCCACGTTGTCGGGCACGACTGGGGCGGGGGCATCGCCTGGCTCCTCGCCGGCAACCACCCGGACCGGGTGGGGTCGCTGACCGCGCTGTCCACGCCGCACCCCGCCGCGCTCGCCCGGGCCTGGCGCGGCGGCTGGGACCAGCGTCGACGCTCCTGGTACATGGCCGCGTTCCAGCTGCCGGCCCTACCCGAGCAGGTCATGGCCCGAGGCTTCGAGACCCTGATGCGGCGCAGCGGCCTGCCGGCACCGGACCGGCGCCGGTACGCCGACCACCTCGCCAGCCCGGCGGCGATCGCCGGGCCGATCGGGTGGTACCGCGCATCCCGGCGCTCGTCGGTACCGGCCCGCCGGGTGCGGGTGCCGACGACGTACGTCTGGGGTCGCCACGACCCCTTCCTCGGGCCCATGGCGGCGCACCTGACCGCCGAGCACGTCGCCGCGCCGTACGAGCTCGTCGAGCTCGATGCCGGGCACTGGCTGCCCGAGACCCGCGCCGCCGACTGCGCCGCGGCCGTCGTGCGCAGCATCGCCCGGGCCACCGCCTGAAGCGTGCCGCCCGGTGCGTCCCGCCGCTCCCCGCATCACCTCCCCGATGCCGGGAAGACCCGGCGGCCGAGGTAGGTTGCACGACCGTGGAGATCGACATCTGGTCGGACATCGTGTGCCCGTTCTGCTACGTCGGCAAGCGTCGGCTCGAGGCGGCGCTCGCCGGGTTCGAGCACGCCGACGAGGTGACCGTGCGCTGGCACAGCTTCGAGCTGGACCGCGGCGCCGAGCCGGTGTCCGACCGGCCCCTCGTCGACCTCGTCGCCGCCAGGTACGGCATCTCCCGCGAGCAGGCCGTCGAGCAGCACCGCTCGCTGGCCGCGGCGGCCGCCGAGCACGGCCTGTCCTTCGACTGGCAGCGGGCCCGCTACTCCAACACCTTCGACGCGCACCGCGTCGTGCACCTCGCCGCCGAGCACGACCTCGCCGACGCCGCCCACGAGCGCCTCATGCGGGCCTACTTCACCGACGGGCTCGCCGTGGGGGACCGCGAGACCCTCGTCGGCCTCGCCGCGGAGATCGGCCTCGACCCCGACGCGGTCCGCGCCGTGCTCGCGTCCGACGACTACGGCAACCACGTCCGCAGCGACGAGGCGACCGCCAGGATGCTCGGCATCGAGTCCGTCCCCTTCTTCGTGCTCGACCGCCGCTACGGGGTCTCGGGCGCGCAGCCGGTCGAGGTGTTCGCCGACGCGCTCGAGACGGCCTGGGCGCACCGTGACGACGACCGCGAACCGGTGGCGGCGGGCGCCGGCTGCGGAGGTGGCTGCGGGGCCGGTGGCTGCGGAGGCGTCTGCGGGCGCTGACCGGCGCCTACGGTGGGTGCATGGCCCACCCGACGATGTTCGAGGACGCCGATCCCTACCTCACGCGGCTGCGCGCCATCTGCCTCGCGCTGCCCGGGGCCGACGAGAAGGTGTCGCACGGGCGGCCGAACTTCTTCACCCGCAAGGTCTTCGCCATCTACGGCGGCGTCCTCAAGGGTGACCACGACCCCGAGCCCTACCGCCAGGCGCTTCTCGTGCTGCCGGACGAGGCCGACCGGCCCGCCCTGCTCGAGGACGGCCGCTTCGTCGTGCCGGGCTACTACGGACCCTACGGGTGGCTCATGCTCGACCTGCGCCACCGCGAGGGCGCCGAGGGGGTCGACTGGGACGAGGTCGCCGAGCTCGTCGACGCGTCCTACCGCCGCACCGCGCCCGCCCGCTTCGTCGCGCGGCTCGACGCCTCGAGGACCGGGCCCTGACGGCGAGCCCCGGCTCACGGCGACGTGTCCATGGGTCGCGGGTCGTCCCGTCCTGAAGGGCCCGGGGCACCGCCTCCCGCCGTAGGGTGTGCCTTCCCGGCCGGAGACGACCGGGCGGGTCGGGAGGGAGGCCGCGGTGGGACGGCACACCGAGCGTGCGGTGTCGCAGCGCCGGGCGGCGGTCGCGACCGTCCTCGCGTCGGCCCTGCTCCTCGCCGGTGGCGCGCTCGCGTTCAGGCACTCGCTCGACGAGCGCCCGCCACGGCCGGGGATCCACGCCCCCACGCAGACGCCGACCCCGACGCCCGAGGCCCCCGGGCCCAGGGCGTCGCAGGAGACGCCGGACGCCGGAGGTCGCACGAGCGCCCCCGGGACGGGCCCGAGCCTGCCGGATGATCCGGATAGCGTGAGCAGGTGAGCGGCACGGACGCGTGGCACAGCCAGGACCGGCACCTCGTCCGCCTCGAGTGGGGACCGAGCGGGTCGGTCGCCCTGGCCCGGCACGCGCGCGAGGCCGGGTCCGAGGTCGTCGCCGTCGTCGTCGACGTGCTCAGCTTCACGACGTGCGTCTCGGTCGCGGTCGACCGGGGGATCCGCGTCCGCCCCTACCCCTGGAAGGACGCGTCCGCCGTCGCGTTCGCCGCGGCGCACGGGGCGGTGCTCGCCCACCCGCGCGGCCCCGCGCAGGCGGGCGGTGGGCCGGGCGCTGCCCCTCGCTCCGGTTCAGCGGGCGTCGTCACCCTCTCCCCCGGGTCGATCCGCGCGGCCGAGGGACTCACCGACCTCGTGCTCCCCTCGCCGAACGGGTCCACCGTGAGTGCGGGGCTGGCCGACACCGGGGCCGAGGTGGTCGCGGCGTGCCTGCGCAACCGCACGGCGGTGGCCCGCCACCTGGCGGACCGGTTCACGGCCAGCCCGAACCGACCACCGGTTCTCCTGCTCGTGCCCTCCGGCGAGCGGTGGCCGGACCATTCGCTGCGCCCCGCCGCGGAGGACCTCTGGGGCGTCGGTGCCGTGGCCGATGCGTTCGTGCGGCGGCTCGAGCACCGCGCGGGCCCCCTCCTGCTCAGCCCCGAGGCCCGCGTCGCGGTCTCCGCCTGGGACGGCGTCGCCGGCTCCCTGGACGCCGACCTGCACGCGTGCTCGAGCGGCCGCGAGCTCGTCGGGAAGGGCTGGGCCGACGACGTCGCCGTGGCCGCCGAGCTCGACGCGTCCGACCTCGTACCGGTCCTGCGCGACGGCGTCTTCGCAGCCGCCTGACCCGCGGCCTGACCGAGGGCTGACCGAGGGCTGACCGAGGGCTGACCGGCCGCCGACGCGTCGGCGCTCCTGCCGGCTACTGGCCGATCGCCGTCCAGAACGCGGATGCCGCGCGCGAGCGGCGCCCCGTGCGGCGCTCGGACCAGTCGGCCGAGGTCATGAGGGCGTTCACGGCGTTGACGCCGAGCCAGCGCAGCGGCTCCGGCTCCCAGTTGCGCGAGGTTCGCCCGACCCAGGGCAGCGTCGTGAGGTCCTCGGGGTCCTCGCCCCGGATCATCGCCGCGAGGGTGCGCCCGGCCAGGGCGGACGTGGCGACACCGTCGCCGACGTAGCCCCCGGCGAACGCCAGACCGGTGTGGCGGTCATGGCGCACCGAGGGGAACCAGTCGCGTGGCACGCCGAGGTTGCCGCCCCAGCTGTGCGTGAACCGCACCCCGTCGAGTGCGGGGAACAGCTCGAGGAGGATGGCCCGCAGCCGGGTGTGGACCCGGTCGTCGCGGTCGTAGGCCGGGGAGACTCGAGACGCGTAGTGGTAGGGAGCACCCCTGCCGCCGAAGGCGATCCGGCCGTCCTGGGTGCGCTGGCCGTAGATGGTCAGGTGCCGGTTGTCCGCGAAGGTGGTGCGCCGGTCCAGGCCGATGCGGGCCCAGACGTCGTCCGGCAGCGGCTCGGTCGCGGTCATCAGCGAGTAGACGGGCGCGATGGCCCGGCGGCGGCCGGCCACGGTCGGGGTGTAGCCCTCGGTGGCGAGGACGACGTGCTCGGCACGGACCGTGCCGTGCGGGGTGGCGACGCGGCGGGCGTGGATGTCGGTGGCCGGCGTCCGCTCGTGGACGAGGACGCCGCGTCGCTCGACCGCACGGGCCAGCCCGCGCACGAGCCGCGCGGGGTGCAGGGCGGCGCAGTGCGGGGTCCACGCACCGCCGAGCGCGTCGGGCACCCGGACGAGACCGGCGACCTCGTCCACGTCGAGCAGGCGCAGGTCGTCGCGCCCGAACCCCCACTCGTGGTGCTCGCTCACCTCGGCGCGGATCCGCTCGAGCTGGGCGGGGTTGCGGGCCACGGAGACGTAGCCGCCGTGCGCGAAGTGGCAGTCGATGCCCTCCTCGTCCGCGATGCGGCCCACCTCGGCGACGGTGTCGTGCAACCGCCGCTGCATCCGCACGGCGGCGTCGCGGCCTCGCTCGGCGGCCATCCGGTGCAGCGACGCGGGGAAGAGCGCCGAGCACCACCCGCCGTTGCGGCCCGACGCCCCGAACCCGGCGACCTCCCTCTCGAGCACGGCGACGCGCAGCGTGGGGTCGGCGGCGACGAGGTGGTAGGCGGTCCAGAGGCCCGTGTAGCCGGCCCCGACGACCGCGACGTCGACGTCGAGGTCCCCACCCAGGCAGGGGCGGGGCTCGAAGTCGTCATCGCACGTGTCGTGCCACAGGCTCAGGCCCCTGTAACCGCTCGGTAGCATGCCCGGATCATGCCACGGTGAGGTGTTCGCGCAACCCTCTGGGAAGGGGCCATCTCACTGGAATCGCATTCCAACACCTACGGATTCCGAAGGTGTGGGCCGCCGCCGCCACCCCTTCCGCAGAACGCGCCGAGACGGCATCATGCCGCCATGAGCACCGTCGACCGCACCCGCCTCGCCGACCTCCATGCGCGCGAGCGCGCGGCGTTCACCGCGGCGCGCCCGGCGTCCCGCGCCCTCGCCGAGCGCGCCCGCGCCCACATGCCCGGCGGGGTCCCGATGAGCTGGATGGTCAAGTGGCCGGGCGACTTCCCGGTCTTCGTCGCCGAGGCCGCGGGAGCCCACTTCACGTGCGTGGACGGCATCGACCACGTCGACCTGTGCCTCGGCGACACCGGCGCGATGATGGGCCACTCCCCGGCGCCCACTGTCGAGGCGGTCACCCGGCAGCTGCGGCGCGGCATCACGACGATGCTGCCGACCGAGGACGCCATCGCCGTCTCGACGGGCCTGGCCGACCGCTTCGGGCTGCCCTTCTGGCAGTTCACCCTGACGGCCACCGACGCCAACCGGCACGCCATCCGCTACGCGCGCCACCTGACCGGCCGGTCGAAGGTCGTCGTGCACAACTACTGCTACCACGGGTCGGTCGACGAGGCCTTCGCGACGATCGGCGAGGGCGGCACCACCGTCGACCGCCGCCACAACATCGGCGCCCCGGTCGACACCGCCGAGACGACGCGCGTCGTCGAGTTCAACGACCTCGACGCCCTCGAGAAGGCCCTGTCGCACGGCGACGTGGCCGCGATCCTCGTCGAGCCCGCGCTGACGAACATCGGCATCGTGCTGCCCGACGACGGCTACAACGCCGGCCTGCGTGAGCTCGCGACGAGGTACGGAGCGCTGCTCGTCAACGACGAGACGCACACGATCTGCGCCGGGCCGGGCGGTTACACCGGTGCCCACGGCCTCCAGCCCGACCTGCTCGTCATCGGCAAGTCGATCGGCGGCGGGATCCCCTGCGGCACCTTCGGGTTCACGCAGGACGTCGCCGACCGCATCGCCCGCTCGGTCGACCTCGAGGACATCGACGTGGGCGGGATCGGCGGCACGCTCGCCGGCAACGGGCTGTCGATGGCGGCGATGAAGGCGACGCTCGAGCAGGTCATGACGCCCGAGGCGTTCGAGCACATGGTGCCGCTCGCCGACGCGTGGGCCGACGGCGTGCAGGCCGGCATCGACGCCGTCGGTGCGGACTGGCACGTGACGCGTCTGGGCGCGCGGGCCGAGTACAACTTCTCGAGGGTGCCCTCGCGCAACGGCCAGGAGGCGCACGACGCCGACGACTTCGAGCTGCAGCAGTACCTGCACCTCTACGCCCTCAACCGCGGCATCCTCCTGACGCCGTTCCACAACATGGCGCTCATGAGCCCCGCGACGACCGCGGCCGACGTCGAGGCGCACACGGTGATGTTCCGCGCGTGCGTCGAGGAGCTGTTCGCCTGAGCCGGTCCGGTCCCGGCCACCGACGCCGGGGTCCAGCCCTTGACCATTTAGTAAGCGCGCTTATTATGTGTCCATGACCACCCTCGCGTCGCTCACGACCACCGTCCCCGCCTCCCCCGCGCAGCTGTTCGCCAGGTGGGCCGACTGCGACACCCATCCCGAGTGGAGCACCGACCTCGCGTGGGTCCGCCTCGACGGGCCGGTGCGCCTCGGCGCCACCGGCCGCCTGCGTCCCCGGGGCGGCCCGCGCTCCCGGTTCACCGTCACCGAGCTCGTCCCCGACCGCACGTTCGCCGACACGACGCAGCTGGCCGGGGCCCGCCTCACGTTCCGCCACCACGCCGAGCCGGTAGCGGCCGGGGCCGAGGTCACCGTCACCGTCAGCCTCGAGGGTCCCCTCCGCGGCCTCTGGGCACGCCTCCTCGGCGGTCCCGACGCCCTGCGTCGCGGCATCGAGAAGGACCTGGCGAACCTCGTCGCCCTGCTCGTCCCGGCCAGCGCGACCGCCCCCTCGGCGAAGGAGTCCCGATGAGGTGCTGGCTGGGCGTCGTCTCGGCCGCCCATGTGCGCCGCGGGGTCGAGCTCGGCATCGCCCAGGTGCACCACGGGCGTCGACCCGGCCTCGCGCGCATGGCTGCCGGCGACGGGCTCGTCTACTACTCGCCGAAGCAGGAGCTGGGGTCCACGACGCCGTGCCGCGAGTTCACCGCCGTCGGGCGCATCGCCGACGACGAGATCTGGCAGGCCCACGACGGCGACTTCCGCCCGTACCGCCGGCGCGTCGACTGGGAGCGGGCCGACCCGGTGCCGCTCGCCGACCTGCAGGACCGCCTCCTGCTGACGCGAGCCCCGAACTGGGGGTACGCCTTGCGTCGCGGCCTCCTGGCTCTCGACGAGGCGGACTTCCGGCTCGTCGAGGACGCCATGACGGCGGCCCACCGCGCGACAGGCGGTGCCCGCGCATGAGCGGCCTGCAGACCCGGTTCACCGACGAGGCCGACAGTCCGGGCCTGCTCCTGTGGCGCGTCAGCACCCGGTGGCAGGCCGCGGTCCGCGACGCCCTCGCCCCGTTCGAGCTGACCCACACCCAGTTCGTCCTGCTCGCCTCGCTGACCTGGCTGCGCGGCGACCGCGACGACCCGGTCAACCAGCGCGACCTCGCCGAGCACGCGCGCACCGACGTCATGATGACCTCCCAGGTGCTGCGCGCGCTCGAGGGCAAGGGCCTGCTCGAACGCCGCCCGTACCCGGGCGACGCCCGGGCTCGCGACCTCGTGCCCACCGCCGCCGGCGTCGACGTCGTCAACCGGGCCGTCGTCGCCGTCGAGGACTGCGACGCCCGTTTCTTCTCGACCGCCGGCGACGCCCTCCCCGCCCTGCGGGACGCGCTCCTCCGGCTCCAGAACGCCTGAAGCGAAGCACGCTTCACCGCGGGTGCGCTCTCGGCTGGCCGCGGAGCAGGGCGTCGACGACCGTCGCGCCGGCCCCGGTGGCTAGCCTTGCCGCAGACGCGCACCGCCGACCCCGGGAGTCATGTTGAGCACGATCCCGCACCCTCTCACCCCGTCGACCGCCCCGTCGACCGCCCCGTCGACAGCACCGCGCCGCACGACGCGGCTCGGCATCGTCGGCGCGGGCGCCGTCGGCGCGACGCTGGCCTACGCCGCCCTGATGCGTGGGACCGCCCAGACCGTCGCGCTGTTCGACATCGACGCCAAGAAGGTCCAGGCCGAGGCGCTCGACCTCAGCCACGGCATCCAGTTCATGCCGATGGCGCACGTCGTCGGCTCGGACGACGTCGCGGTGCTCGCCGGCTGCGACGTCGTCGTCTTCACGGCCGGGGCCAAGCAGAAGCCGGGACAGTCGCGGCTCGACCTCGCCGAGTCGACGATCGGCATCGTCCGTTCCCTCCTGCCACGCCTCGTCGAGGTGGCACCGGACGCGGTCCACGTCATGGTGACCAACCCCGTCGACGTCGTCACGTGGGCCGCGTTGCAGGTGTCGGGGCTCCCTGACGCGCGGCTGTTCGGGTCGGGCACGGTCCTCGACTCCTCGCGGCTGCGGTTCCTGCTCGCCGAGCACCTCGGCGTCGCCGCGCAGAGCGTCCACGCCTACGTCGTCGGTGAGCACGGCGACTCCGAGCTGCCGCTGTGGTCCTCGGCGAGCGTCGGCTCGGTGCCCCTCCTCTCCTGGCCCGGCGCGGACGGCCGCCCTGCGCTCGACGAGGCGACCCGTGACCGCATCGCGCTCGACGTCGTGCAGTCGGCCTACCGGATCATCGAGGGCAAGGGCGCGACGAACTACGCCATCGGGCTCGCCGCGACCCGCGTCGTCGAGGCCCTCGTCAACGACGAGCGGCGCATCCTGCCGGTGTCCAGCCGCCTCGAGGACTACCTCGGCATTCGCGACGTCTGCCTCTCGGTGCCGGCCATCGTCCACGCCGGTGGGGTCGGCGACCGGGTCGAGGTGCCGATGACCGACGCCGAGCTGGCCGGCCTGCGCCGGTCCGCCGAGGCCGTTCGCGCGACGGCCCGCCGCTTCGGCTTCTGACGGTGTCGCGCGGACCGACGTCGCCGGGCCCCGGATGCCGCCCGCACGGGCGCAACGATCGGTCCAGAATGGGTCGGTGAGCACCGCGCGGGCGACCTACCACCACGGGGACCTGCGCCGCGCCCTCCTCGACGCCGGTCTCGAGCTCGCGCAGGAGGGTGGCCCGGACGCGGTCGTGCTCCGGGAGGCGACGCGCCGGGTCGGTGTCTCGGCCAACGCCGCCTACCGGCACTTCGCCGACCGCGACGCCCTTCTCGGCCACGTGGTGTCGCTCGCCCAGGCCCGCGCCGCCGACGTCATCAGCGACACGATGGACGCCGTCGGCGACGGCCTCGACGCCGGGGCCCGGGCCCGCGCCCGCTTCCGCGCCGTCGGCGTCGGCTACCTCCGCTTCGCGATGGACGAGCCCGGGCTGTTCCGCACGGCCTTCGCGGTGCCCGTCGACCTGTCCCGCGCCGCCTCCCCCGAGGCCGCCGGCCGCGCCGGGCGCACCCCGTTCCAGCTCCTCGCGGAGTCGCTCGACGCCATGGTCGACACCGGCGTCCTGTCCGAGGCGCAGCGGCCCGGAGCCGAGCTGCTCGCGTGGTCGGCCGTGCACGGCATGGCGATGCTCGCCCTCGAGGGTCCGCTGCGTGACCTGCCTCCGAGCGCCATCGCCGAGCTCGCACCGCGCCTCGTGACGATGGTCGACCTCGGTCTCGGGCTGACCCCCGAGGCGAGCGGCGACGCGACGGAACCCGTCGCCCCTTGATCGGCACGGCGACCCGGGCTCGGGCCGGCCGACGCGGTTCAGTCCGGCGACCTGTCAGCGGACCGGGTGCAGATCGCCCGACCGGAGCCGGGTCGGCGGCCGGTCGGGCCGGTCACTCGATCCTGGTCGTGACCTGCTGTCCGAGCTCGACCGTGCGGCTCACGGTGCACCACTCGTCGTGCGAGCGCTGGACGAGCCGCGGCAGCATCTCGCGCGCGGCGTCGCCGCCGTCGCCGTCGGGGAAGCGGACCCGGAAGCGCACCTCGATGTCCTGCAGGTGGTTGCCGTTCTCGTCCTTGACCTTGTCGGCGGTCACCTCGACCTCGAACCGGTCCGGCTCGGCCCGACGGGTCGTCACGGTGTCGACGTCGACGGCCGTGCAGCCGGCGATGCCGGCGAGGAGCAGCTCGACCGGCGAGAGCTCCTCGGTGCCGGAGCTGACGGTGATCGAGCCGCCGCGGTCGTTGCGCACGGTGTAGCGGCCGACGCTGTCGCGGGTCAGGGTGACGCGGCGCAGGTCCTTGGGGTCTCTCTCGGTCATGGGGTGCAGCCTCTCAGAGGTCGTGGGACGGCAGGGGTCGGGTCCGCGGGCGGGCCCGGGCGTCGGCAGCTCGGGTGCTCAGAGCCAGGCGTCCGCGAGCAGCTCGAAGGTGCGCAGCCGGTCGGCCGGGTCGTAGGCGCCGCACGTCACGACCACCTCGTCGACGCCGGTGGCCTCGACGAAGCCAGCCAGACCATCGCGGACGGTGTCCGGCGTGCCGACCAGTGACACCCGTGTCATGTCGAGGACGGCCTGCCGTTCGGCCGGGCTCCACTGCGACAGCAGGCTGTCGATGTCCCCGACCGGCTTGGTGACGCCGCCGCGGCGGCCGGTGACGATGCTGTGGAACCGGGCCAGGACGCTGGTGTAGAGGCGCTCTGCCTCGGCCTGGGTGTCGGCGACCATGACGTTCATCCCGGCCATGGTGCGCGGCGCGTCGAGCCCGCCGGGCAGCGTCGAGGGCACGAACCGGCTGCGGTACACCTCGAGCGCGCTCATGAGCGCGGCCGGCGCGAAGTGCGACGCGAACGAGTACGGCAGGCCGAGCGCGGCCGCCACCTGGGCGCCGCCGTGGCTCGAGCCGAGGATCCAGACCGGGACGTGGGTGCCCTCGCCGGGGACCGCGCGCACCTTGGCGTCGGGGTCGGGGTCGCCGAGGTAGCCGAGCAGCTCCTCGACCTCGCCGGCGAAGTTCATCGCCGCGGCCTCGTTGCGGCGCAGCGCGCGGGTCGTGAAGGGGTCGGTCCCGGGCGCACGGCCGAGTCCGAGGTCGATCCTGCCGGGGTGCATGGTGGCGAGGGTCCCGAACTGTTCGGCGACGACGTACGGCGCGTGGTTGGGCAGCATGATGCCGCCGGCCCCGACGCGGATGGTCTCGGTGTGGTCCGCGACGTGGCCGATGAGCACCGCCGTCGAGCTCGAGGCCACGCCGCGCATGTTGTGGTGCTCGGCCATCCAGTACCGCTGGTAGCCCCACTTCTCGGCGTGCCGCGCGAGGTCCACGGTCGCCGCAATGGCCGCACCGGCCGTCCCGCCCTCCGCGACGGGGACGAGGTCGAGGATGTTCAGCTGGGCGGTCGGCGCGGTGCGGGAGGAGCTCACGAGGGTGCCAACCGACCGGCCCGGTCGGGGTATTCCGTCCGGGTCACGGCAGGCCGAGCTGGATGATCTCGTCGCCGTGGTCGGGGCAGAAGGCATTGACGCCCGCGGCCATGAGCTCTTTGGTGCGAAGCGCGTCGCCGGTGTTGCCGAGCGCCTTGCCCGCGTCGTCCACGGCGATCTGCCGCAGGGTGACCCCGCCGTTCTTCAGCGCCCAGCACGTCGTCGTCCCCGTCTGGAGGTCGTCCTCGAGCGTCGCGGCCGTGATCGTCACACCACGGTTGCGGGCGTCGAGGACGAAGCGCGCCTCCTCCTGGGTGATCCCCGGGCGGGCGCGAGCGATGTCGGGCGGAAGGTCCTGCAGCGTCGGCGCGTCGCTGCCGCAGGCACCGAGCGTCCCCACGGCAACGGCCACGACCGCGGCCGCGGTCGCGGTCGAGGGCAGAAGGTGGGCACGGCGTCGCGGCCGGGTCACGGTGTCCATCGTTAGGCTGAACGCGTGACCGACGCGGATCGTCCCGACGACACGCGGGCCCGCGACGTCGAGGGCGCCGACGCCGAGGACGCGCCCCGCCGCGGGCTCCTGTCCGACACGCCCCTCGCGGGGGGTTCGGTCGCCGCGGGACTCGCCGGCGTCGTCGTCGGCTTCCTCTTCGTGCCGCAGCTGCTCGCGCTCGCCCTCGGCGGGCTGAGCCTGGCCCGACGCGAGCCGAACGGACGCGGCCGCGCACTCCTCGGCATCGGCCTCGGGCTGCTGACGACGGTCGTGTGGGGTGTCGTGCTCGGGCTGCTGCTCAAGTGGTGGGTCACCTCGCGCTGAGGTCCGCCGGAGCCGTCACTGCGAGTACGTCGACAGGAACTTGGCGAGCCGGCCGACGGCCTCCTCGAGGTCCTCGACCCGGGGCAGGAAGACGAGCCGGAAGTGGTCGGGCGTGGCCCAGTTGAACCCGGTGCCGTGCACGACGAGCAGGTGCTGCTCGCGCAGCAGGTCGAGCGCGAACTTCTCGTCGTCGCGGATGTCGTGGACCGCCGGGTCCAGGCGCGGGAAGAGGTAGAGGGCGCCCTGGGGCTTGGTGCAGGAGATCCCGTCGATCTGGTTGAGCATCTCCCAGGCGATGTTGCGCTGCTCGAGGAGGCGACCCCCCGGCAGGATCAGCTCGTTGATCGACTGGTAGCCGCCGAGCGCCACCTGGATGGCGTGCTGGGCCGGCACGTTGGCGCACAGCCGCATGTTGGCGAGGATGTCGAGGCCCTCGAGGTAGCTGCGGGCGTGCTCCTTGGGGCCGGTGATGGCCAGCCACCCGGACCGGAAGCCGGCGACGCGGTAGGCCTTGGACAGTCCGTTGAACGTGAGGCAGAGCAGGTCCGGCGCGAGCCCGGCGATCGAGGTGTGCGTCGCGCCGTCGTAGAGGATCTTGTCGTAGATCTCGTCGGCCATGACGATGAGCTCGTGCTCGCGGGCCACCTGGACGATGCCCTCGAGCACGTCGCGCGGGTAGACGGCGCCGGTCGGGTTGTTCGGGTTGATGACGACGATCGCCTTGGTGCGGTCGGTCACCTTGCTGCGGATGTCGTCGAGGTCGGGCGCCCACCCGGCCTGCTCGTCGCACACGTAGTGCACCGGCCGGCCGCCGGCGAGGCTCGCCGCCGCGGTCCACAGCGGGTAGTCCGGCGCCGGGATGAGCACCTCGTCACCGTTGTCGAGCAGCCCCTGCATCGCCATGACGATGAGCTCGCTGACACCGTTGCCGAGGTAGATGTCCTCGACGCCGAGGTGCGGGAACTCGCGCACCTCGTAGTGCTGCACGATGGCCCGCCGCGCCGACAGGATGCCCTTGCTGTCGCTGTAGCCCTGCGCTCGCGGCAGCTCCTGGATGACGTCGACGAGGATGTCCTCGGGCGCCTCGAAGCCGAACGGCGCGGGGTTGCCGATGTTGAGCTTGAGGATGCGGTGGCCCTCCTCCTCGAGCCGCTTGGCCTCGGCGAGCACGGGTCCGCGGATCTCGTAGCAGACGTCCTGCAGCTTCTTGCTCTGGCTCACCGCGCGCATGCGACCTAGGGTCGCACCGCCGGACGCGGGTTCCCGGCAGATTCCCACCATGTGGCACGTCGCGTCGGTCACGTCGGCCCGTGTCCCGAGGCGTGGACACGGCTGTCCGGGCGGTGGACGGCCGCCCCGGGTCGCGCCGGGGCCGCACGTGCGGCCCGTCGGGACGCGGTCAGCGGCCGAGGCAGCCGAAGGCCGAGGCGGGGCTGCGGCCGGTCAGCGTCGTGACGAGCTGGTCCATGCTCGGCGCGACGAGGTCGATGGTCAGGGCGCGTCCGCCGACGGTGTGGGTCAGGTGCGCGAGGGCCGGCGGCGTCGGGGCCGACGCGACCCACCCCTTCTGCTCGAGGTAGCCGACGACCTGCGAGGCCGCGGGGCCGGTCGAGGGCGGGTAGGTGCGGGTCAGGACGCCGTCGTCGGAGCCGTGGCACGGCGGGGCCTCGCCGTGGCCCTGAGGCGTCAGGAGGCGGTCCATCTCGGTGACCGTCTCGCCCAGTGCGGTCCAGGCGGCGAGGTCGTCGGCGTGCACGCGCGAGGTCCAGGCCCAGCCGGCGACGCCGACGAACGCGAGCAGCAGGACGACGAACACGATGCCCGCCGGTCCCGGTCGGTGCCGGCCGTGCGGCGGCCCGTCGTCCGAGCCGGGCCGCGCTCGGGCCGTGGGCGGACGACTGCGCTGGGTCGGTCCGCCCAGTCGTGGCCGCGTCGGTCCGGGGACCTCGTCGACGAAGCCGGAGTCGCTCACCGGCACAGTGTGGGACAGCAGTCCCCCACGGCGTCAGGACCGGCTCCGAATGTCTCCATTCCGTAACCGGACATCGGCCCTTGGCCGGTTGGCCGGCCGGAGCAGGGGCCGGGACAGGTCGTGCAGGGGTGGGTCGAGGCGTCGGGCCGCGCGGCCGGCGAGCACGATGAGCACGACGAGCGCGACGAGGTCGAGCGGCACCCCCACGACCGTGGTCGTCAGGCCGAGGCTGTAGCCCTCCGGCAGCGTCATGAAGCACACGACGGTGGCGAGGACGGCGAGCGGCTTCTCGGCGCGCGCGGGCGACGGGACCGGTGACGGGGCCGGCGACGGGACCGGCGACGGACCCAGCGCCACGGCGAGCACCGGCAGCACCCACAGGAGGTACCAGGGAAGGAAGACGGGGGCGAGCACGACGACGGCCAGCATTCCCCAGCCGAGGGAGCGCACGACGCGGGCGGTGTCGTCGGACGCAGCCCGGCGGCCACGTCGACCCGAGGCCCGGCGTCCGGCGGGCCCGGTCGACGAGGTGGGCACGGGCGGCTTGGCGGCCCCGAGCCACACGAGGACGAGCAGGACCGCGAGCACGACGAGGGCCACGGTCCGGGCGGCGTCGATGGCGGGCTCGCGCCAGCCCGGCTGTCCGAGGACGGTGCCGAGGGCCTGCACGGCGATGCCGACGCCGGTGGGCAGCGACGTCCACTGCTCGTTGCGACCGGGCGTGCCACCCGGGTCCAGCCACGCGAACCCGAGCCGGGTGGCCAGGCCGCCGACCGCCATCGCGGCGCCCGCGACGAGCAGCGTGAGGAGCCCGGCGCGGACGATGCCCGGCCAGCGCAGCGGCCCGCTGCGACCGGAGCGGCGCAACGTGCGCCGCGCCCAGAGCAGCGCCACGAACGGCAGCGCGACGACCGCGGTCACCTTGACCATCGCCCCCAGCGCGACGACGACGCACGCGGCCACGAACCGCCCGGGCAGGGCGAGCGCGAGCCCGCCGAGCACCGCGGCGACCATGAGGGCGTCGTTGTGCGCCCCGCCGACGAAGTGCGCGCCGACGAGCGGGCAGGCGACGGCGAGCCAGGTGGCGCGGGCGGGGTCGGTGCCGAGGCGCCGCGCGAGGTCGGGCACGGCCCAGCCGATGACCACCACGCCCGCGACGGCGAGCAGCCGGAGCAGGAGCAGCGCCACCCACAGGTGACCGCCGGACACGGACGCCACCCCGCGGGCGAGGAGCAGCCACACCGGGCCGTACGGCGTCGGGGTGTCGAGCCAGGTCGGTGCCGTCGAGAGCCGCCAGTCCGAGTCGAGCTCGCGCACGGTGTGGTCGTACGGGCTCAGTCCCTCCGACCACAGCAGGCCCTGCGCCGCGTACGAGTAGAGGTCGCGGCTGTAGAGCGGCACGGACGCGACGAGCGGGACGAACCACAGCGCCGCCGTGGTCTGCCACCAGCCGACCGTGACGCGCGCCCACCGCAGCCGCCACCACGCGACGACCAGCCCCGCCATGGCGAGCAGCGCGACGCTCGCGAGCAGCGGTGAGCCGCCGGTGTCACGCCACCACCGCACGCCCGGCCAGAGCACGCCGCGGTTGAGCGACGGGCGGGAGCCGGCCCCCCACGAGGCGGCGGCGAGCGCGACGGACGACGCCACCCCGGCCCACCGCCAGCGGCCGGGTCGGAGGCGCCGCGAGGCCGCGGCCAGGGAGGCCACGCGGTCGGGGTCGTCGCTCACGAGGCGCGCCCCCACGTCGCGGACCCACCCGGCGCGGGACCGCTGCGGCGCGGTGGGCCGGGACGCGTCAGCCATGCGTGACCGGCTCGTCGCCCCACGCGAGGAGGCGCCAGCCGGCGTCCGGGTCACCCTCGAGGGTGACGACGTGGGTGTTGTCGACGCGACGGTCGTCGAAGAACGACCCGGGCAGGCCGAGGGAGGCCGCGCACCAGACGCGCATCGCGGCACCGTGGCTCACGGCGAGCGCCGACTCGTGGCCGTCGGCGACGATGCGCGCGATGGCGGCGTCGTAGCGGGCGAGGAACTCGGCGCCGCTCTCGCCGCCCGGGATGACGTGGAAGGGATCCTCGCGCCACCTCACGAGGGCGTCGACGTACGGCTGCCACTCGGTGGACATCTCCCAGTCCCCGGCCTGGATCTCGCGCAGGCCGGGCAGGACGACCATCTCGAGGCCGAGCTCGGCAGCCAGGGGTGCGGCGGTCTGCTGCGTGCGCACGAGGTCGGAGGTGTAGATGGCGGCGAGGTCCTCGCCGCGGAGGCGCTGGGCCAGGGCGTGGGCCTGGGCCCGTCCCTCGTCGGTGAGGTCGAGGCCCGGCACCGCGGTGTCGAGCTGGCGGGCGACGTTGGCGTGGGTCTGGCCGTGGCGCACGAGGAAGAGCCGCACGTCACTGGTCCTTGACGGTGACGCCGGTCAGGCACTCGACGCCCTTCTTCGGGCCGGTCCAGAACCTCTCGACCGACACGGGGGCGCTCTGGCCCGCCTGGAGCGGGACGTCGACCTCCTTGCTGACGACCTCCGAGCCGTCGGCGGTCTTGACGATGAAGACGGCCACGGTGAAGGTGTGCTGCTCCGTGTCGGGGTTCTTCAGCGTCCCGGTGAGGTCCCACACGTCGCCGGCGCCAGGCGCGCACCGGACGCCGCTGAGGCTCGAGCCGGCGTCGAAGAGGCCGCCGTCGCCCGCGGCGGACGGTGTCGGGTCGTCGGTGGTGGTTGCCGTGTCGGGCAGGATCGTCGGCTGGACGGCGACGCTCACGGTCGGGGCGAGGCTGTCGTCGGGGTCCGACGGCGTCGGCTGGCCGCAGGCCCCCAGGACGGCGGCCACGAGCACCAGCGGGACGGCGCCCGCGAGCGACCTCGGGACGAGACGACGGGGACGCGGCACGGGTCCACCTCTTCCTGCTGTGCTGCGGCTGGGGCTGCGGCGCGGGAGGGCGGATGACCCGACCCGGCGCGGTTCGCGCCCATTGTGCCCCGCGTCCCTGTTCAGGGCAGGAGCAGGCGCGCGGCCACGCCGGACGCGATGAGGACGAGGCCCGCGAGCACCGCGAGCGTGTCGGCGGCCCGCCACGGCGCGGGCCCCGCCCACGTGCGCCGGCGCGCCTCGGCGAAGCCGCGGGCGTCCATGGCGAGCGCGAGCGCCGCCGCCTGCGTGAGCGCGCCGAGGAGCAGCCCGCCGGTGACGACGACGGCCTCCCGGCCACGCGCCACGGGCCCCGACCGGGCGCGGACGCCACGAACCCGGCGCGTCGTCATCAGCTCGCCCCAGAGCACGTCGAAGGACTGGAGCCGCTGGAGCGCCGCGGTGGCGGCGACGACCGGTCGGGCCGGCAGCCGCAGCCGCTGGGCGAGGTGGTCGCCGAGGGCGTCCGGGTCGACGGCGCCGACGACGACCGCCGAGGGCACCAGGAGGGCGAGGACGCGCAGCGCCGCACCGGCCGCGACCTCGAGGTCGCGCCCACCGAGCAGCCAGGCCGACCACGCGACGCCGACCACGGCCAGCGCCGCGGGAGCGAGCCGGGCGAGGACACCGCGCAGGCGCCCGGCCGGACGACGCCCCTGCCCCGGCGCGAGGAGGGCGAGGGCGGCCAGCGCTCCCTCGACGACGAGGACGGCGAGGCCCTGGCGCCACGTGTCGAGCAGCGCCGGCAGCGGCAGGACGCACAGCGCGGCGAGGACGAGGGCGAGGGGGCCGGCGCGGGCGACGAGGGTGCGCCGCTCGGGCACGGGGTCCGGCGGCGGCTGCTCGGGTCGGCCGACGGTGCGGACGCGGTCGGCCCGGGCGACGACGCCGGGGTCGTGGGTCGTGACGACGACGGCGGAGCCCTCCCGGCGGGCGGCCTCGAGGACACCGGTGACCGCCGCCCACGTGAGCCGGTCCTGGCCGACGGTGGGCTCGTCGGCGAGCAGCAGCGCCGGACCGTGGGCGACGGCCGAGGCCATGGCCAGCCGACGCTGCTCCCCACCGGAGAGCCGGCGCGGGTCGGCGCCCGCGAGGTGGGTGAGCCCGAGCGCGTCGAGGACCGCGTCGGCGCGGGCGGCGGCCGCCGACGGATCGGCTCCGAGCGCCCGCAGGGTGGTGAGCACGTCGTCCCGGACGGTGCTGCCGACGACGGCGGTCGCGGCCCGCTGCGGCACCCAGGCCACGACGCGCGCGAGGTCGGGCGAGGCCCAGGCGTGCGGCGGCTCGACCCGCGCCCGGGAGGCGTCGTCCCCCGGCACGAGCGGCAGCGCCACGTCGACGCGTCCGGCGGCCGGCTCGAGGAGGCCGCCCAGGGCGGTCATGAGCGAGGACTTGCCGGCGCCGCTCGGCCCGACGAGCGCCAGCGTGCGCCCGGCGTGCGCCTCGAGGTCGGCCCCGACGACGGCGGTGGTGGTCCGGGCCGGCTCGCCGAGCCGACGGGTGCGGTGCTCGACGCCGACACCGACAGCCGCCGCGACGACGCCACCGTCGGGGACGACGCCGGCGGCGGCGCCGGGCAGGGCCGGCAGGTCGAGCGAAAGCGGCTCGGGGTCCCGTGCGCCCGGCACCCAGATACCTTGTGCGGCAAGGGCTTCCGCCTCACGCTCCAGCACTCGGCCTGGCGGGCCGTCGGCGACCACGGCACCGTCGGAGCCGAGCACGACGAGGCGGTCGACGAGGTGGACCCACCCGTCGAGGCGGTGCTCGACGACGACGAGCGTCAGGCCACGGCGCTGCACGACGTCGGCGACGACGCGTCGCACCCCCGCCGCCGTGTCGGCGTCGAGCATCGCGGTCGGCTCGTCGAGCAGGAGCACCGACGGCTCCATGACGAGCGCCCCCGCGAGGGCCAGGCGCTGCGACTCCCCGCCGCTCAGCGTCGAGGGCGGGCTCGACCACGGCATCGCCAGGCCGACCTCGTCGAGCGCCGTCTCGACCAGGGGCGGCATCCGGTCGCGGGGCAGCCGCACGTTCTCGAGCCCGAAGGCGACGTCACGACCCACCGTCGAGGCCACGACGCCGGCGCCGGGGTCCTGCAGGACCAGGCCCACCGACCCCGGGACCGCCTGAGGGGCAAGGCCCCCCACGGTCACCTCGCCCGACAGCTCACCGGCGTCGGCGGTGAGCAGCAGCCCGGCGACGGCGCGCAGCAGCGTCGACTTGCCCGACCCGCTCGGCCCGGCGAGCAGGACGCGCTCGCCGGGCTCGACGGTGAGGTCGAGGTGCTCGAGGACCGGCCGCGCCCGCCCGTACGGACGCCAGGTCAGGTCGCGGACCTCGACGCGGGCACCGACCGGAGCCGCGTCGAGGGCCGCTGCATCGAGGGCCGCTGCATCGAGCGTCGGCCGGTCAGCGGGGACGGCGCCGGACGGGCGGTGCACGAGGGACCTCAGGACGCGGTCCGCTCCCGCGCCTCCTGGCCCGGCGGGAACGCCGACAGCGCTCCGGCGCGCGCGAGCAGCCGCGTCAGCCCGACCGCGAGGAGCGAGCCGAAGACGGCCACCGAGCCACCGAGGAGGAACAGGTAGGCCACCTTGTAGCCCCAGCCCCAGTCGGTCCAGTAGGAGTACCACTCGTAGACGGCCTCGAGGGCGCCGCCGAGGAAACCGCCGACGAGCAGCGGCGCCCAGCGGTAGACGGTGTAGCCGAACAGGGCGAAGCCCAGCTCGACGCCGAGGCCCTGCGCGAGGCCCGAGACGACGGTGGTGATGCCCCACTGGGTGCCGATGAGGGCAGACACGACCGCGGCGAGCAGCTCGGTGAACACGGCTGCGCCGGGGCGGCGGATGACGAGCATCCCGACGATGCCGGCGACGAGCCACGGCCAGTTGAAGAGCGCGCCGAGCGGCGGGAAGCCGGCCGAGACGGCGTCGGACGGGATGGCGTAGACCAGCCCCCACGCCCAGTAGGCGACGCCGAACGCGACGGCGAGGAAGGCGCAGGTGAGCAGGTCGATGGTGCGCCAGCGGGTCAGCGGCCCGCTCGCGGTGATGGTGCTGGACATGGTGTGGCTCCCGGGTTTCCGATGGATACCTCGGGGAGGGCACGCCGCGGCGTCGTGACGCCGGCGGGTGACCTGAGATACCGACTTCCTTCGCCGGTGCTAACCGGAGCAGGTTCGAGGGTCTGCGGCTCGGCCGTGGGGCTGCCGCACTCTCAGCGCGTCTCGCGCTCCCCTGTCGTATGGGTGTGGGTGGTGCTGTTCAGTTGTCGGGGGTGACTCTACCCCTGACGCCATGGGTACAGTCACGCCATGGCACGGAGCGCGAAGAAGGCGAAGGGCGCGGCCTCGCGGGCGGTCGCGAAGGCGGACGACGCGAGGACCCACCACACGGCCGCCGGCAACGCCACGTGGAAGATGCTGAGCGTGGGGGCCACCCTCGTCGCCACCAAGGTGGCCACCGACGCCGCGCAGAGGGGCTGGAAGCTCGCGACGGGCCGCAACGTGCCGGTCAAGGGCGACTACGAGCGTGAGCGCACCCGCGACGTCGTCCTCTTCACCGCGATCTCGTCGATGGCCGTGGCCGCCGCCCGGGTCGCCGCCGAGCGCGGCGCGGCGACGTACTACCGTCGCTCGACCGGCCACCTGCCCAAGGCGCTCGAGGACGACCAGGTCGCGCCGAAGGACAAGAAGGCCGCCAAGAAGCTGGCCAAGGCCCGGGCCAAGGCCGAGAAGGCGACGCAGAAGGCCATCGAGAAGGCCACCCGCGGCCGCTGAGCGGAACCTCCGGCCGGCCTACGCGTCCCCGACGCGGACGAGGCCGGTCTCGTAGGCCAGCACGACCATCTGCACGCGGTCGCGCAGGCCCAGCTTCGCCAGGATCCGGCCGATGTGCGTCTTGACGGTCGCCTCGGCGAGGAAGAACGACGCGGCGATCTCGGCGTTGTTGAGGCCACGGCCGACGGCCTCGAGCACCTCCCGCTCGCGCTCGGTGAGGACGTCGAGCCGGTCCAGCCCGTCACGGCGGTCCGGCTCGTCGAGGACGGGCAGGAAGCGGTCGAGGAGCCGACGCGTCGGGCCGGGCGCGACGACGGCGTCGCCGGTGCGCACGGCCCGGATGGCGGCGAGCAGCTCGGCCGGTCCGGCGTCCTTGAGCAGGAACCCGGCGGCGCCGGCACGGAGCGCGGCCAGGACGTACTCGTCGAGGTCGAACGTCGTGAGGACGAGCACGCGCGGCCCGGATGCGCCGGTGACAGAGGCCGCGTCGACGATCCGACGGGTGGCCTCGATGCCGTCGAGGCGGGGCATCCGGACGTCCATGAGCACGACGTCGACGTCGCGGCCCGGGAGCAGGTCGAGGGCGGCCTGGCCGTCGCCCGCCTCGCCGACGACCTCGACGTCGGGCTCGGCGTCGAGGACCATGCGGAAGCCGGCGCGCACGAGGGCCTGGTCGTCGACGATCATGACCCGCACCGGGCCGGTCGGGTCGAGGGGTCGCGGCGGGGTCATCGGGCCCTCTCGTCGGCGGGGTGGGTCGGGACGGTGGGCGTGGTCGCCATCGGCACGGTGTGGTCCACGGGCCCGAGGAGCGGCCGGGCCGCCGACGGCTCGGCCGGTAGCGGCAGCGTCGCGAGGACCTCGAACCCACCGTGCGGGTGCGGCCCGGCCGTGAGCGTCCCGTCGTGCACGGCGACCCGCTCACGCATGCCGGCCAGTCCGTGCCCGCGGCCGTCGTCCGGGCTCGCGGCGCCGCGCCCGTCGTCGCGGACGCGCACCCGGAGGCGTCCGGGCTGCTGCACGACGTCGACGCGCGCCTGCGCGCCCGCCCCGGCGTGCTTGATGACGTTGGTCAGGCCTTCCTGCACGACGCGGTACGCGGCGAGGTCGAGCGCGACGGGGCGTGGCGCGCCGGTTCCCTGCACGCTCAGGGTGACGGGGACACCGGCGGCCCGGACGCCCGCGACGAGGTCGTCGAGCTGGTCGAGGCCACCGGTCGGGGTGAGCTCCGCGCCCGAGTCCGGGTCGCGCAGCACACCGACGAGGCGGCGGGTCTCGCCGAGGGCGTCGCGTGCCGTGGCGCCGATGGTCACCAGGGTGCGGGTCGCCTGCTCGAGGGCGCCCTCCGGCCGGCGCGTCGCGGCGTAGGCGGCACCGTCGGCCTGCACGACGATGACGGACAGGGCGTGGGCGACGACGTCGTGCATCTCGCGGGCGATCGCCGCGCGCTCCTGCTGCGCGGCGAGGCGCAGCTCCTGCTCACGCTCGCGCTCGACGCGTTCGGCCCGGTCCTGGAGGTCGGCGAGCCGCTGGAGCCGGGCGCGCTTGAGGTCACCGAGCGTCCAGGCCGACAGGGCGGCGGTCGCGCAGGCGACGAACGTGAACGCGACGGCGGGTGCCTCGAGGTGGGTCACCGACTCGGCCGTGAAGCGCACCGCGGCGATCGCCGAGGCGACCGCCGCGACCCCCAGCCCGGCCAGCCGGACCGGCCGCCGGCGCCCGTGGGCCGCGAGCGAGTACAGGGCGACGAGGAACGCGGTGTCGCTCGGCAGGAGGTCGCGGACGACGACGACGCGGAGCGCCAGGCCCACGCAGACGACCGTGAAGGCGAGCGTCGGACGGCTCCGGCGCCACACGAGGGCGAGGTTCGGCAGGCCGAGGAGCGCCCAGACGGGGCTGGCCGCGCCCGAGCCGAGCACGGCCACCGCGACGAACGACAGGAGCAGGGCCAGCGGCACGTCGAGCAGGAGGGGGCGCCGCTGCAGCCAGTCGTACACGGACCCCTCCCTCATGCGCCCGAGCCTAGGCGAGCACGCCGTCGTGGGGCGTCCGCCCGTGGTCGCACCGGTGTGGCCCGCGGGTGCGACCCCGGGAGGACGGACGCGTCGACGCCGACCGTCACGTCGCCCATGACGTCACCCGGCGCGGATCGGCGCGGATCGGCGCGGATCGGCGCGGACCTCTTCCCGCGCGACCCCCGGCGGTGGTGTGCTGGGACTGGACCCGGTCACGGGCTCCGCCCACGAGCACACAGGCACGGCACGAGGAGGTGCGCCCATGGACGCGAAGGTGGGTGACCGCATCACGATGGCGGCCGAGCACGTCGGCCAGTCGACGCGGGTCGGCGTGATCCGCGAGGTCAAGGGCGACGGTGGCGGGCCACCGTACGTCGTCGAGTGGTCCGACGGCCACACCGGCCTGATCCACCCCGGACCCGGCTCGGTGCTCAAGTGCGAGCCCGCGACCGAGGACGCCGCCCCGGGCTGACCGGCCGGTCTCAGAGATCGAGGCTGCGCACGACGGGCACGCCCGCGCGGTAGGACACGTGCAGGTGGCTCGGCCCGTCGACGACCGCGAGCTGCGCCGGCCGACCCGCCGCGACGCGCCGGTCCAGGCCCAGCGACCGGGCGGACACGGCCGTCGCGGCGTGCAGCGCCTCGGCCGGCGTCAGCCCCATCTCGCGCACGGCGAGGGCGATGGCGAACGGCATCGAGGAGGAGTAGCACGTGCCCGGGTTGCAGTCCGAGGCCAGCGCGACGTCGACCCCGGCGTCGACGAGGCGGCGGGCGTCCGGGTAGGGCGAGCGGGTCGAGAACTCGACGCCCGGCAGGAGGGTGGCGACCGTCGTGCCGCGCGCGGCGACGAGGGCCTCGACGTCGGCCTCGTCGAGGTAGGTGCAGTGGTCGACGCTCGCCGCGCCCAGCTCGCACGCGAGACGGACGCCGGGGCCGTGGCCGAGCTGGTTGCCGTGCACGCGCAACCGCAGCCCGCGCGCCCGGCCCGCCTCGAGCACGGCGCGGGACTCGTCGGCGTCGAAGGCGTGCGCCGAGTGCGGCTCGCAGAACACGTCGATGCTCTCGGCCAGGGCCGGACCGCCTTGGGGGACAACGGCATCGAGCATCGGGCCGGTGACGAGGTCGACGTACGCCGCCCGGTCGGCCGCGTACTCCGGCGGGACGACGTGGGCCCCGAGGAACGTCGTGTGGGGTGTCACCTCTCGTGCGATGCGCAGGGCGCGCACCTCGTCCTCGAGCGTGAGCCCGTAGCCGCTCTTGACCTCGACGGTCGTCGTGCCCTGGACGCGCATCTCCGCGACGCGGCCGCGCACGAGGGCGAGCAGCTCGTCGTCGGAGGCGGCTCGCGTGGCCTCGACGGAGACGCGGATGCCGCCGCCGTCGTACGGCGTCCCGGTCATCCGCGCCGCGAACTCGGCGGACCGGTCCCCGGCGAAGACGAGGTGCGTGTGCGAGTCGACGAAGCCGGGGATGACGGCCCGGCCACCGAGGTCGCGCGACCTGTCCGCGGCCGGCGCGTCCGCCCGCCGGCCCACCCACTCGAGGACGCCGTCGTCGGACACGACCAGCGCGGCGTCGCGCACGATGCCGAGCAGCCGGTCGCCCGGGTCGGACCCCGGCGGGAGCGAGTCGGAGACCTCGGGGTCGTTCGTCGTCAGCTCGGCGACACCGGTGATCAGCAGGCTCACGCGTGCACCCCGCCCGCCACACCGGCACTGAGACGCTCGATGGCCCCACCGAGGAGCCGCCCGACGTCACCCATCCGGTGCTGCCCGTCGCTGACGACGACCTCACCGCCGACGACGACGGTCGACACGTCCGAGGCCACGCACGAGTAGATGATCTGCTCGTGCGCCGAGCCGGCGGTGTTGACCGTGTCGGCGCGGACCGTGACGAAGTCGGCGAGGGCGCCCTTGCTCAGGTGCCCGCCGTCGGACCAGCCGAGCGCGCGGTACCCGTTGAAGGACGCCGCGAGGAGCAGGTCGTTGGCCGAGAACCGGTCGCGCTCGTTGGTGAGCAGGCGCTCGTGCATCTCGATGCCGCGCAGCTCGACGAAGGGGTCGATGATGACGTTCTGGTCCGAGCCGAGCGAGATGGGGCTGCCGGCGTCGTGCAGGGCGCGAGACTGGCCGATGCCGTCGGCGAGGTCGCGCTCGGTGGTCGGGCAGATGCAAGCGCCGGTGCCGGTGCCGCCGAGCAGCTCGAGGTCGTGCTCGGTCAGGTGCGTGGCGTGGATGCTCGTGAGGTCGGGCCCGAGCGCCCCGGCGCCGTCGAGCAGCTCGGTGGGGGTGCAGCCGTAGTACATCTGGCAGGCGAGGTTCTCCCCCGGCTGCTCCGACAGGTGCACGTGCAGCGGCAGGTCGCCGGCGGCCTCGACGACCTTGGGCAGGTCCTCGCGACGCACGGCCCGCACCGAGTGGATCGCCGCACCGAGGCGGACCCGGTCGGTCGGTCCCGGGCGAGCGGCCATGCGCTCGGCCCACGCGTCGACGGTGCCGTCGCTGAACCGGCGCTGTCCGGGGTGCAGCTCGACGTGCCCGCCGCCGTTGAGGCCGCCCTCGAGGTAGCACGTGTCGAGCAGCGTCAGGCGGATGCCGGCCTCCTCCGCGGCCTGCCGCAGGGCCAGGCCCATGGCGTTCGGATCGCGGTAGGCGTGGCCGCCGGGACGGTGGTGGACGTAGTGGAACTCGCCGACGACCGTGAACCCGGCCTGGACCATCTCGGCGAAGACGGCCCGCGCGAGCGTGAAGTAGGTGTCCGGGTTGAGCTGCTCCGCCGCGGCGTACATCTGCTCGCGCCAGCTCCAGAAGTTGCCGCCGCCGCCGTTGACGCGACCGCGCAGGGCCCGGTGGAAGGCGTGGCTGTGCGTGTTGGCCATGCCGGGTAGCGTGACGCCGGCCAGGTGCACGTCGCCGGGCTCCGGGTCGGCGTCGACGAGCACCTCCTTGAAGCAGCCGTCGGCCGTGACGAGTCGGACACGGTGGGCGAACCCCCCTGTGAGCCAGGCACTCTCGCACCAGAACGAGGTCATCAGGGGGTGTCCTTCCGAGCGGCGGGAGCGGTGGGAGCGGTGAGGGCGGTGACCACGGCGGTCAGGGCGCTGACGCCGTGGTGGCAGTCGTCGAGGTAGGCCGACTCCTTCGGCGAGTGCGAGACTCCCGTCGGGTTGCGGACGAAGAGCATCGCCGAGGGCACCCCGTGCGTGGCGAGGATGCCGGCGTCGTGCCCGGCACCGGTGCCGAGCAGGGGCGCGGCGGGCAGGACGGAGCGCAGCTGCTCGACGAGGTCCGCGTCGAAGGTCGTCGGCGGCGTCCACGACTCGATGGTCGTCTCCCCTCCGGTGCGCATGGCGTCGCCGGCGACCGCCTCGACGACGGAGCGGACGGCGTGCTCGGAGCGGCCGCGCGCGTCGAGCCAGGCCGTGACGTGGCTCGGCACCGCGTTGACCCCGCCCGGCTCGACGACGACCTTGCCGACCGTGGCGACGCAGCCGAGCGCGGTGGCGTAGGAGCGGGCGGCGTGCACGACGTCGGCCAGGGAGATCATGGCGTCGCGGCGGTCCTCGAGGCGGGTCGTGCCGGCGTGGTTGGCCTCGCCCGGCAGGTCGATGCGCCACCGGCCGTGCGGCCAGATGTCGGTGCCGATGGCGACGGCACGCGCGTCGTCGGACAGGTCGTCGGTGCCGTCCGGGGCGAGGGCGAGCGCCTTGCCCTGCTCGATGTGCAGCTCGACGAACCGGCCGACGCGCCGCACGGTGTCGGGGTCGGGACCCATGGACGCCGGGTCGCGGCCGGCCTTGCTCCACGCCTCGGCCATGGTGACGCCGTCGCCGTCGGCGAGCGAGCGGGCGCGGTCGGCGTCGAGCTCGCCGGTGATGATGCGGGAGCCGGCGCAGGCGACCCCGAAGCGGGCCCCCTCCTCGTCGACGAAGTTGACGATGCCGAGGGGCACGTCCGGCTCGACGCCGGCGGCGCGCAGGTCGTCGACGACGGCGAGGGCGCTGACCACCCCGAGCGGCCCGTCGTACGCGCCGCCGTCGGGCACCGAGTCCAGGTGCGAGCCGATGACGACGCCGGGCGTCGTGTCGGGGTCGCCCCACCAGGCCCACTGGTTGCCGGCGCGGTCCTCGACGACGTCCAGGCCACGGGCGGCACACTCGGCGGCGAACCACTCCCGCAGGTCGTGGTCGGTCCGGGTCCACGCGTAGCGCCGGTAGCCTCCGGTGTCCCTGTGGCGGCCCACCGGCTCGAGGCCGGCCCACATCCGGTCGAAGCTCGTCGTCACGTCGTCGTCACCTCGTCCACTCCTCGCGTCGCCGGTGGCTCGCACCGGCCTCGAAACCAGGCCTCGAAACTAGGCTGTCGCACATGTCCCCCGACGCCTCCCCCGATGCCTCCACCGACGCCTCCCCCGACGGCTCCCCGCAGGGGCCCGACCGTGATGACACCGCCGAGCGTAGTGAGTCCGAGCCGATCCGCACGCCGGCGGTCGAGGCTGCGCGAGCCGCGGGCATCCCGTTCACGGCGACCCGGCACGGTCGGGTGGGCTCCCTCGAGGAGGCCGCGGCAGCCCGTGGCATCGAGCCGCGCGACCTCATCAAGACGCTCGTGGTGCGCCGCTCCGAGGACGACCATGTCTTCGTCCTCGTACCCGGTGACCGCACGTTCTCGTGGGCCAAGGTGCGTGCCCTCCTCGGCACCAACCGCATCTCGATGCCCGACGCCGCGGCCGCGAAGGCCGTGACCGGCTACGAGCGCGGCACCATCACGCCCTTCGGGTCCGCGACGGCCCTGCCCGTCATCGCCGACAGCCACCTCGTCGGACGTCGCATCTCCATCGGTGGAGGTGCGCACGGCGTCGGGCTCACGGTCGCCGGCGACGACGTCATCCGGCTCTTCGCCGCGACCGTGGCCGACATCTCCGACGAGGAGGTCCGCAAGGGCTGAGGGCATCGGGTCGGGTCAGCCCTCCTGCATCGGGACGCGGACACCGCGCTCGCGGGCGACCTCCTCGGCGCGCTCGTAGCCGGCGTCGACGTGCCGGATGACGCCCATGCCGGGGTCGTTGGTCAGCACGCGGGCCAGCTTCTGCGCTGCGAGGTCGGTGCCGTCGGCGAGGCTGACCTGGCCGGCGTGGAGGCTGCGACCGATGCCGACGCCGCCGCCGTGGTGGATCGACACCCAGCTGGCGCCCGAGCTCGTGTTGACGAGGGCGTTGAGCAGCGGCCAGTCCGCGATGGCGTCGGAGCCGTCGGCCATCGCCTCGGTCTCACGGTAGGGGCTGGCCACCGAGCCGGAGTCGAGGTGGTCGCGGCCGATGACGATCGGCGCGCTGACCTCGCCGGTGCGGACGAGCTCGTTGAAGGCCAGTCCGGCCCTGTCGCGCTCGCCGTAGCCGAGCCAGCAGATGCGCGCGGGCAGGCCCTGGAAGGCGATCCGCTCCTGGGCGCCGCGGATCCACTTGTGGAGGCGGTCGTTGTCCGGGAACAGGTCGAGCACGGCCCGGTCGGTGGCGGCGATGTCCTTCGGGTCGCCGGAGAGCGCGGCCCACCGGAACGGGCCCTTGCCCTCGCAGAAGAGCGGCCGGATGTAGGCCGGCACGAAGCCCGGGAACTCGAACGCGCGGTCGTACCCGCCGAGGCGCGCCTCGTCGCGGATCGAGTTGCCGTAGTCGAAGACCTCGGCCCCGGCGTCCTGGAACTCGACCATCGCCCGGACGTGGTCAGCCATCGACGCGCGGGCGCGGTCGGTGAAGTCCTCGGGCTTCTTCTCGGCGTACTCGTGCCAGTCGGCGAGCTCGACCCCCACCGGCAGGTAGGACAGCGGGTCGTGGGCCGAGGTCTGGTCGGTGACGATGTCGATCTCGACACCGCGACGCAGCAGCTCGGGGAAGACCTCGGCGGCGTTGCCGACGACGCCGACGGACCAGCCGCGTCGCTCGCGCTTGGCCGCGAGGGCCTTCTCGACCGCGTCGTCGAGGTTCTCGGCCACCTCGTCGAGGTAGCGGTGCTCGACTCGTCGGTGCAGGCGGGCCGGGTCGACGTCGACGATGAGGCACGCGCCGTCGTTGAGGGTGACCGCCAGCGGCTGCGCGCCGCCCATGCCGCCGCAGCCACCGGTCAGCGTCAGGGTGCCGGCGAGCGTCCCGCCGAACTTCTTCTCGGCGACGGCGGCGAACGTCTCGTACGTGCCCTGCACGATGCCCTGGGTGCCGATGTAGATCCACGACCCCGCGGTCATCTGGCCGTACATCGTCAGGCCCAGGTGCTCGAGGCGGCGGAACTCGGGCCACGTGGCCCAGTCGCCGACGAGGTTGGAGTTGGCGATGAGGACGCGGGGGGCCCACTCGTGCGTCTGCATGACGCCGACGGGGCGACCGCTCTGGACGAGCATCGTCTCGTCGTCCTTGAGCGTCGTCAGCGTGCGCACCATGGCGTCGAAGGACCGCCAGTCCCTGGCCGCGCGGCCGGTGCCGCCGTAGACGACGAGGTCGTCAGGACGCTCGGCCACCTCGGGGTCGAGGTTGTTCATGAGCATCCGCAGCGGGGCCTCGGTGGCCCACGAGCGCGCCGTCAGCTGCGTCCCGCGCGCGGCGCGGACCGGACGTGCACCTTCCATGTCGGTTCCCTTCTCGTTCAAGCAGATTCAGGCAGTTGGGTCAGTTGAGCGGGCCGGTGACGGCCTCGACGGCCGCAACGACGGAACGGTCGCGCACCGCGGTGTGGGCGCCCTCGATGTCGGGAGCGAGGAAGCGGTCCGGGCCGGGCGCGGCGTTCGTCACGGCGTCGAGCGCGGCGATGGCCGCGGCGGAGGCCGGCGACGGCTCGAGCGGTGCGCGCAGCCGGATGCCACGCGCGGCCGTGAGCAGCTCGATCGCGAGGACGCGGCCGAGGGCGTCGACCGACCGGCGCAGCTTGCGCGCGGCCGACCAGCCCATCGACACGTGGTCCTCCTGCATCGCCGAGCTCGGGATCGAGTCGACGGAGGCCGGGACCGCGAGGCGCTTCAGCTCCGAGACCATCGCGGCCTGGGTGTACTGGGCGATCATCAGGCCGGAGTCGACGCCGGGGTCCTCGGCGAGGAACGGCGGCAGGCCGTGGTTGCGGGCGGCGTCGAGGAAGCGGTCCGTGCGGCGCTCGGCCATCGAGGCGACGTCGGCGGCGACGATGGCGAGGAAGTCGAGGACGTACGCGACCGGGGCGCCGTGGAAGTTCCCGTTGGACTCCACGCGTCCGTCCGGGGTCACGACCGGGTTGTCGACGGCGGAGGCGAGCTCGGCCGAGGCCACGCGGACCGCGTGCTCGACGGTGTCGCGGGCGCCGCCGTGCACCTGGGGAGCGCAGCGCAGCGAGTACGCGTCCTGCACCCGGGTGCACTCCTCGGTGCGGTGCGACTCGCGGATCGGCGAACCCGCCATGACCGCACGGATGTTCGCGGCCGCCGCGGCCTGGCCCGGATGGGGGCGCAGGGCGTGCAGGTCCGCGGCGAAGACGTCGTCGGTGCCGAGGAGGCCCTCGACGCTCATGGCCGCGGACACGTCGGCGACGCGGAGCAGATGACGCAGGTCGTCGATGGCGAGGCAGAGCATGCCCAGCATGCCGTCGGTGCCGTTGATGAGGGCGAGGCCCTCCTTCTCGGCCAGCACGATCGGCTCGATCCCGTTGTCGCGCAGCGCGGTCGCGGCGTCGGTCGGCGTGCCGTCGGCGAGGCGGACCGGGCCCTCGCCCATGACGGCGAGGGCGCAGTGCGCCAGCGGCGCGAGGTCGCCGGAGCAGCCGAGCGAGCCGTACTCGTGGACGACGGGGGTGATGCCCGCGGACAGGACGGCGGCGTAGGCGCGGGCGGTCTCGAGCCGGACACCCGTACGGCCGGTGGCGAGCGTCGACAGGCGCAGCAGCATGAGGGCGCGCACGACCTCGCGCTCGACCTCCTCGCCGGTCCCGGCGGCGTGCGAGCGGACGAGCGAGCGCTGCAGCTGGGCGCGCAGCTCGGTGGGGATGTGCCGCGTGGCGAGGGCCCCGAAGCCCGTCGAGACGCCGTAGTGCGGCACGGTGTCGTCGGCCAGGGCCTCGACGACGGCGCGGCTGCGGGCGATCTCGGCCACCGCCTCGTCGGACAGGGCGACGCGCGCCCCGTGCCGGGCGACCGCGACGACCTCCTCGATGCTGAGCGGCCCGGTGCCGACGGTGACGGTGGCGGTCGAGGACTCCGAGGGGGTGGCGACCGCGTGGGTGCCGGGCAGCGCTGCGTTCATGGCTCCATGGAACCGCCTCCCGGCTGGTGCGGACGGCCCGCAAGGAGCACAATCGTCTCGGATGCGAGACGTTCGCCCGGCGCCAGGGCGAGCCCGTACCCGACTCGGAGGAGGTGGTGGACGCGTGTCGAACGCCCCGGCCGCCGCCAACGCCCTCGACGTGCTCGAGCACCTCTCCCGGCACGCCGAGCCCGTGCCCGCGGCGTCGATCGCCCGCGACCTCGGGCTGCCCCGCAGCTCGGTCTACCACCTGCTCAAGGTGCTGCTCGGTCGCGGCTACGTGACCCACTACGCCGAGGAGCGCCGGTACGGCCTCGGCCAGGCCGCCTACGAGCTCGGCTCGGCGTACCAGCGCCAGGCGCCCCTCGCCCGGGTGGCCCGCGGTCCGGTGCGGCGGCTCGTCGACCGCTCGGGCCGCAACGCCCACTTCGCGACCCTCGACGGGCGCGACGTCATCTACCTGCTCGAGGAGCGCGCGCCGGGCCAGCCGATGCTCGTCACGGACGTCGGCGTGCGCCTGCCGGCCCACCTGACGGCCTCGGGCCTGGCGATGCTGTCGGCGCTGCCGGCCAGCCAGGTGCGCGCCCTCTACCCCGACCGCGGGGCGTTCGTGCAGCGTCACGGCATCGGCCCCCGCTCGCTGGCGGAGCTGCGTGGCGTCCTGACCCGGGCCCGCACCGACGGGCACGCCCGCGAGGAGGGCACGGTCACCCCCGACCTCTCGTCGGTCGCCGTGCCGGTGCTCGGACGGGGTGGCCGGCCGCTCGCCGCCGTCGCCGTGACGTTCCGCACCACGGAGGGCTCTCCCGAGCACGTCGCCGACCTCGTCGGGCGCGCCCGGTCGGCCGCCGACGACGTGGCGCGCCGCCTCAGCCCGGCCCGGTGAGGCCCGCGGAGGGCGTCGCCTAGGCTCGGCCCATGCGCGCCATCACGATCCCCGAGTTCGGGGACGCCGACGCCCTCGTCCCCGCCGACGTGCCCGACCCGGTGGCCGGTCCCGGCGAGGTGCTCGTCCACGTCGTCGCCGCCGGCGTCAACCGCGCCGACGTCATGCAGCGGCTGGGGCACTACCCGCCCCCGGCCGGCGCGAGCGAGCTGCCCGGCCTCGAGGTGAGCGGGCGCGTCGCGGCGCTCGGCGAGGGGGTCACCGGCTGGTCGGTCGGCGACGAGGTGTGCGCGCTGCTCGAGGGCGGTGGCTACGCCGAGCGGGTGGTCGTCCCCGAGGGCCAGCTGCTGCCGGTGCCCCGGGGCGTCGACCTCGCCGACGCTGCCGGCCTGCCCGAGGTCGTCTGCACCGTGTGGTCCAACGTCTTCCTCACCGCCAACATCCAGCCGGGCCAGTGGCTCCTCGTCCACGGCGGCGGCTCCGGCATCGGCACCATGGCCATCCAGCTGGCCAAGGCGGTCGGCGCCCACGTCGCCGTCACCGCCGGGTCCCGGGCCAAGCTCGACGCGTGCCGCGAGCTCGGCGCCGAGGTGCTCGTCAACTACCGGGAGCAGGACTTCGTCGAGGAGGTCCGGGCCGGCTCGGGTGGCCACGGTGCGGACGTCATCCTCGACAACATGGGCGCGAAGTACCTCGCGCGCAACGTCGAGGCCCTCGCGACGAACGGGCGCCTCGTCACCATCGGCCTGCAGGGCGGACGCACGGGCGAGCTCGACCTCGGCGTCCTGCTCGCCAAGCGCGGGGCCGTCATCGCGACCAGCCTGCGTGCCCGGCCCGCAGCGGAGAAGGCGGCCATCGTCGCGGCGGTCCGTGAGCACGTGTGGCCGCTCCTCGAGTCGGGCGTCGTGCGGCCCGTCATCCACACGCGGCTGCCCCTCGAGAGGGCTGCCGACGCGCACCGCGAGCTCGAGGCGTCGGGGCACATCGGCAAGGTGCTGCTCACCACCTGACGCGCCCGCCTCTGCGACAGGACGATCCGGCCGAGTCCGACTCGTCCCGGTGACGCCCGCGCCGTCCCGGCGTACCGTCGGGAACCGGACCACTTCGCACGAAGCGGCCCCCGAACGGGAGGTGACGAGGTGTTCATCCAGGTGATCCAGGGCAAGTGCCAGGACGCGGACCGCATCCACGCTCAGATGGACCGCTGGCGCGACGAGCTCGAGGCTGGTGCAGAGGGCTTCCTCGGCGGCACGTACGGCCTGACCGACGACGGTGAGTTCGTCGGCGTGGTCCGGTTCGCGTCGCGCGAGGACGCCGAGCGCAACTCGGGCCGCCCCGAGCAGGACGCGTGGTGGCGCGACACGGCGGCCTGCTTCGACGGCGACGTCAGCTTCCACGACTGCGACGACGTGACGATGATGCTCGACGGCGGGCGCGACGACGCCGGGTTCGTCCAGGTCATCCAGGGTCGGCTCAGCGACCCCGAGCGCTTCCGGCACGCGATGGAGCAGCCGATGGACCAGCTGCACCAGATGCGTCCGGAGATCATCGGCGGCACCATCGCCGTCGACAAGGACGGGTTCTTCACCCAGACCATGGCGTTCACCACCGAGGACGCGGCCCGCGAGGGCGAGCGGCAGACGCCGCCCCCGGACGCCCAGCAGATGATGGACGAGATGTCCTCGCTCATGAGCGACGTCAGCTACCACGACCTGCACCACCCGTGGTTCGCCACGGCGGGTGCCCGCTGAGCCCACCTCGGCGGGTCAGCCGGTCGCGGCGCGGGCGGGCGCCATGGGTGCGCTCGCCCGCGCCCGCCTGCGCCCGCCTGCCGTCGGCTCGTCCCCGGGTGACGCGCTCGTCCCTCGGCTCGACCCGTGCGGCAGGATGGAGGGCATGACTGACGACGCCACGACCACGGGACCTGGCAGCACCGGCAGCACGGGGAGCACCGGCAGCACGTGGGGCGGCCGGCCCGACGGCTCGGGCGACGCCGGCGGCAACGAGCAGCAGCGCGTCGTCGTCGTGACCCCCGACGGCATGGGGGTCTCCGCCGGCCCCGGCGGCGACGGCGACGACCGGGCGGGCGACGCGGACGGCACCGGCCGGGGCCGGGACGAGGAGGACCGCGAGCGGACCAACCCGGCGGACCTCGTCGAGGAGCCGGCCAAGGTCATGCGCATCGGCTCGATGATCAAGCAGCTGCTCGAGGAGGTGCGCAACGCTCCTCTCGACGAGGCCGGGCGGCGCCGTCTCGCGGACATCCACCACCGGTCCCTCGAGGAGCTCAAGGGCGGCCTCGCGCCCGAGCTCGTCGAGGAGCTCGACCGCATCGCGCTGCCCTTCCGCAGCGACGAGCCGAGCGACTCCGAGCTGCGCATCGCCCAGGCCCAGCTCGTCGGCTGGCTCGAGGGCCTGTTCCACGGCATCCAGACCGCGCTCGTCGCCCAGCAGATGGCGGCCCAGCAGCAGCTCCAGCAGATGCGGGCGCTGCCCCCGGGCCCCGGCGCGTCGTACGGCACGCCCCCCGGCGTGCACCCGGGCCACCACCCGCAGGCTGACAGCGGTCCCACCGGCCAGTACCTCTGAGCCACCCCTGAGCAGCCTCTGCGCCACCCGCGAGCCACCCGCGGTCGAGGTATCCGCTCGCGCCCGACCGCGACGGATCACCTCGACTCGTGGTGGCGGGTCACCGACGCGGACGGGACCCGCGCACGGCACTGCACGGACGCGGTCGCCCGCGGGCCGCCCAGGGCGCGACGAGCAGGGTCAGCCACGCGAACCCGAGGACGAAGCTGCCCACGAGCACGGCGACGCCGGCGTCCTCACCGAGGACCCTCCGCCCGAAGAGGAGCAGCACGACGTAGGCGACGAGGAGGACCACGACGACGTGGCGGCGGCGAGCTGGACCCATGGCTCCTCCCTTCCGGTCCGATGCCAGCAGCCGCAGGTGAACGCCCGGTGTCTCGGCGGCGTCGGCGCGTCGCCGTCGAGGCGGACACTTCGGACGTCGGCCACGGGCTGCTCGGCACGCCCGACACGTCGGAGGGCGCGCCGCATCCGCCGGTTAGGGTGAGGCGGTGCGACGCGTGCGGGACCTGCTGTCCGGCGACGGCCACTGGCTGCGCCGCGGGTCGCACGTGCTCAGCTGGGTCGCGGTCCTCGCCGCCTGTTACCTCGGCGGGGTGGCCGCGACCAACCTCGCCCCGACCGTCGTCGAGACGTCGCAGTACCGGGCGGTGCTGCGCCTCGACCCCATCCCGCGGCACACGGCCGTGCTGCACTCCCCGACGATCATCGGGGACGTCGACGTCGCCTTCGCCTCGCCGATCCTCGCGCCGGGCCTCGACGTGCAGGTCGCCGTGCGCGAGGAGATCACCAACCTCTTCACCCGGCCCGACGTCGACATCCGGTCGCTCCAGCCCTCGGGGGACGAGATCTCCGGCGCCATCACGCAGGCGGCGGTCGGCGTCGGCGTCCGCTTCCTGCTCGGCGCCCTCGCCATCGCGGTGCTCCTGTCCCTCGCGTCCCACTACATCCGCCAGCGCACCACCCGGCGGCACCACGTCGCGTTCGTCGCCTCGGCCATGGTCGTCGCGTGCGCCGGCACCTTCGGCGGGATCGCGGTGACCTACCAGCCGGCGCGGTTCGCCGAGTACCGCACGACCGGGGTCCTCGGCGTCGTCCAGCGCAACGCCGGGCTGCTCGCCGACGTCGAGGCCCGGGCCGCGCAGGTGACGCCCTACTTCCGCAACCTGCTCGCCGTGACGCAGGCCCTCCAGCAGAAGTACGTCCAGGGCAGCGTCAGCGAGCCGGTGTCGGCGCGCATCCTGCTCGTCTCCGACATCCACGGCGCCAACCAGTACGCCCTCATGCGCACGATCGTCGAGGAGGAGGGCATCGACGCCGTCATCGACAGCGGTGACCTCATCAACTTCGGACGCGTCCAGGAGGCCGAGGCGGCCGGCATCTTCCGCTCGATCCAGCGACTGGGTGTGCCGTACGTCTTCGTCAGCGGCAACCACGACCAGTCCTCGGCGACCGACCGTGCACTCGTCGACCGCCTCGGCCGCATCCCCAACGTCGTGCTCCTCGAGGACGGCCGGGGCGCGCTGCGCGAGCTGTCGTTCCACGGGCTGCGGATCACCGGCTTCAACGACCCGCGGTTCTTCGGCGACGACAACGAGGACCCCGTCGCGAAGGAGAAGCCCGCGGTCGACCGGTACAACGCGACGATGGCCGACCAGCCCGAGCCGGACGTCGTCGTCGCCCACGAGCCCTACGCCACGCAGGGCGTCGAGAAGGGTCGCCTCCTCGTCAACGGCCACATGCACACGCCGAAGCTCGACGGCAACCGGATCCAGGTCGGCACCTTCACCGGTGGCGGCGTCGTCGCCCACTACGCCGAGGGGCAGGGCGAGGAGCTCAACGGCCAGCCGTACGCCTTCGACATCCTCGCCTTCGGCAACGCCTGCGAGCTGAACTCCCTGACCCGCTACACCTTCCGCAACCTCCTCGAGGGCCGCCCCGCCTACGACAGCGTCGAGGTCATCAGCGGCGCCCGCATCGACCCCTACCGGCCCGAGCGGTCCACGGCCCAGCCGGGCGAGCCGGCGAAGGCGGCGACCCGGACGTGCGGACGCGTGGACGAGACGACCCTGCGGACGCTGCCGGTGCCGACCCCCGAGGACGTCGGTGCGACAACCCCACCGGGGGGCGCCACGACACCGGTGACGCCGGGGACGCCGACCCCGACCACCTCCACGGTGCGGGTGCCGGGAGGCGTCAGCCCCTGAGGTCCGGGAACTGGTCGTCGCGCCACTCGTCCCGCGGCTGGGTGGCACCCGACGCGTCGAGATCGTTCTCGCGTCCGCGCAGCTCGACGCGGCGGATCTTTCCCGAGATCGTCTTGGGCAGCTCGTAGAACTCGATGCGGCGGACGCGCTGCCACGGCGCGAGCTTCTCGCGGGCGTGGGCGAGGATGGAGCGGGCCGTCTCCTCCCCGGGCTCGTGGCCGGGGGCGAGGGCGATGTAGGCCTTGGGCACGGCCAGACGCACCGGGTCGGGAGCCGGCACGACGGCCGCCTCCGCGACGGCCGGGTGCTCGATGAGGACCGACTCGACCTCGAACGGGCTGATCTTGTAGTCGCTGGCCTTGAAGACGTCGTCGGTCCGGCCGACGAAGGAGATGTAGCCCTCGGCGTCGACCGACGCGACGTCGCCGGTGTGGTAGAAACCGCCGGCCATCGCCTCGGCGTTGCGCGTCTCGTCGCCCTGGTAGCCGGTCATGAGCGGCACGGGCCGGTGCGTCAGGTCGAGGCAGATCTCGCCCTCGCGGTTGCCGTCCGGGTCGGCCTCGGTGACCGGCAGGGTGGTGACCGGGTCGACCACCACGACCGGGTAGCCGGGCAGCGGCCGACCCATCGAGCCCGGCTTGACGAGGGACCCGGGCGTGTTGCCCACCGACAGTGTCGTCTCGGTCTGGCCGTAGCCGTCGCGGATCGTCAGCCCCCACGCCTTCTCCACCTGCGCGATGACCTCCGGGTTGAGCGGCTCGCCGGCACCGACGACCTCGCGCAGCGCACCGGGCCCGCCCGACAGGTCGCTCTTGATGAGCATCCGCCACACGGTCGGCGGCGCGCACAGCGAGGTGACCGCGTGGTCGCGCAGGACGCGCAGCAGCGCGGCGGCGTCGAAACGGGCGTAGTTGTAGACGAAGATCGTCGCCTCGGCGATCCACGGCGCGAAGAACGAGGACCACGCGTGCTTCGCCCAGCCCGGGCTGCTGATGTTGAGGTGGACGTCGCCGGGCCGCAGCCCGAGCCAGTACATCGTCGTCAGGTGCCCGACGGGGTAGGAGCGCTGGGTGTGCTCGACGAGCTTGGGCCGGCTCGTCGTGCCGGAGGTGAAGTAGAGCAGCAACCGGTCGTCCGGTCCGGTGCCCGGGTGCCGCGCGGGACCGGCGTCGGACGCGTGGGCGTCGGCGAAGGAGTGCCACCCCTCGGGCGCCCCGCTGGATGGGTCGCCGGAACGATCGCCGGAGGGGTCGCTGCCGACCGCGACGCGGACGTAGTCACCGGGGAGGTCGTCGAGCTTGTGCACCTCCGACGCGTTGGTCACGACGGCCCGGGCGCTGACCCGCTCCATCCGGTCGGCGAGGTCGCCGGGGCCGACGGCCGTCGTCGTCGGCACGATGACGGCACCGAGCTTCATGACGGCCAACATCGTCTCCCACAGCTCGACCTGGTTGCCGAGCATGAGGATCACCGAGTCACCGCGGCGCACGCCGAGCGACCCGAGCCAGGCCGCGACGCGGTCCGAGCGGCGGGCCATGTCGTCGAAGCTGATCGTCGAGGACGACTCGTCCTCCTCGACGATCGTCAGCGCGGGCCGGTCGTTGCCGCGCGCGATCGCGTCGAACCAGTCGACGGCCCAGCAGAACCGGTCGCCGAGCTCCGGCCACGCGAACTCGGCGACGGCGCGGGCGTGGTCACCGCGCAGGTCGAGCAGCCGGTCCCGGGCGGCGCGGTAGGCGTCGGTCGCGCTCGTCGTCGAGGGTGCGTCGGTCACGTCGGTCATGCTCCGACCTTGCCACGCGGCGACCCGCTCCAGAAGGGGACGGACACATCGGTCACCTCACACGGTCGGCGCCGGGACGCGTCAGTACGTCTCGTCCCGGCCGGCGCGTCGGCGACGCTCCTCGGCGAGCGGCGGCGACGGCGAGGACTCCGGCGGCGACGAGCACGAGGCCGGCCAGTTCGGTCAGGTCGCGCCCCCCGCCCCCCGCAACACACCGAGCAGTCGCCAACCGCCACCCGGTACTCCCGGTGGCGTTGGCTGCTTCTCGGTGTGTTCTGGGTTCAGGCTGGTGGCTAGGGTGACGGGGGTGCACTACGACGACATCGTCATCGGCGCCGGCCACAACGGCCTGACCGCGGCCGCGTACCTCGCCCGCGCGGGTCGCCGGGTCCTGGTGCTCGAGCGGGGCGAGCACGTCGGTGGTGCCGCAGTGTCGGCGCGCGCCTTCGCCGGTGTCGACGCTCTGCTGTCGCGCTACTCCTACCTCGTGTCGCTGCTGCCCCGGCAGATCCTCACCGACCTCGACCTCGACGTGCAGCTGGTCCGGCGCCGCTACTCCTCGTACACGCCGGTGCCGGCCGACCCCCGGCGGGGTCTGCTCGTCGACACCGCGGACGCCGCCGCGACGCGGGCCGCCTTCCGGGACCTCACCGGCGGCGAGGACGCCTGGGCGGGGTGGACCGAGCTCTACGGCCGTATGGCAGGACTCGCCGCGAAGGTCTTCCCCACGGTTCTCGAGCCGCTGGCCAGTCGCGAGCACGTCCGCGGCCTGTCGGGCGACCCCGAGCTGTTCGACGCGCTGACGACGCGCCCGGTCGGTGAGCTGGTCGAGTCGGTGACCGACGACGACACCCTCCGCGGCATCATCGCCACCGACGCCCTCATCGGCACGTTCGCCTCACTGCGCGGTGACGACCTCCGCCAGAACGTGTGCTTCCTCTACCACCTCGTCGGCGGTGGCACCGGCGACTGGGACGTGCCCGTCGGCGGCATGGGCGCCCTGACCGACGCGCTCGCCCGGGCCGCGGTCGAGGCCGGGGCGAGCATCGTCACCGGGGCCGACGTCACGACCATCGACCCGTCGACGGGCGAGGTCGCGTGGGCCGGCGGCAGCGGGATCGACGCCGGCAGCGCCGGCGGCCGTGCCCGGGGCACCTCGCTGCTCGCCGCCTGTGCGCCCACCGTCCTCAACCGGCTGCTCGCCGCCGCCGGCGCCGACCCCGTGCCGACCGAGGACGACGTCGAGGGCAGCCAGCTCAAGGTCAACATGCTCCTGACGCGGCTGCCCCGGCTGCGCGACCGGAGCGCCGACCCCCGGGCCGCCTTCGCCGGCACCTTCCACGTCAACGAGGGCTACCGCCAGCTCGAGGACGCCTACGCCGCGGCCGCCGCCGGACGCATCCCCGACCTGCCGCCGTGCGAGGTCTACTGCCACACCCTGAGCGACCGCTCGATCCTCGGCCCCCGGCTCGCCGCCTCGGACGCGCAGACGCTGACGCTGTTCGGCCTCCACCTGCCGGCCCGGCTGTTCCGCGAGGACAACGACGCCGCGACGGCGGCCGCCCTGGCGGCGACGTTGCGCTCGCTCGACTCGGTGCTCGCCGAGCGGATCGAGGACGTCCTGCTGCGCGACGCCGACGGCCGGCCGTGCCTCGAGGTGAGGAGCCCCGTGGACCTCGAGCGCTCGCTCGGCCTGCCGGGCGGCAACATCTTCCACCGGTCGCTGCAGTGGCCGTGGGCCGAGCGGGACCCGGAGGTCGGCACGTGGGGGGTCGAGACGCCGTACGCCTCGCTCCTGCTCGCGGGAGCGGGCGCCCGGCGCGGCGGCGGGGTCAGCGGCATCCCGGGGCACAACGCGGCCCGTGCCGTCCTGGACGGCTGAGCCCGCCGTCAGTCGGGCCAGACGCCGCTCGTACCGCGCCGGTGGCTCGTGACCAGGTGCGTGTCGACGATGCCGACGGCCTCCATGAGGGCGTACATCGTCGTCGGCCCGACGAAGGCGAAACCCTTCTTGCGCAAGGCCTTCGAGAGGGCCTTGCTCTCCTCCGAGACGGTGGGGACCTCGGAGTGGTTCGTGGGGCGGGGGGTGTCGGCGGGTCGGAACGACCACACGAGCTCGACGAGCCCGCCCTCATGGCGAAGGGCGAGGGTGGCCCGCGCGTTCTGGATCGTCGCGGTGATCTTCATCCGGTTGCGCACGATGCCGGCATCCTGCATGAGCCGCTCGACGTCGGCGTCGGTGAACGTGGCGACGACGTCGGGGTCGAAGTCGGCGAAGGCGGCCCGGAAGGCCGGCCGCTTGCGCAGGATGGTGGCCCACGAGAGGCCGGACTGGAAGCCCTCGAGGCAGATGCGCTCGTAGAGGCCCTGCTCGTCGCGGACCGGCATGCCCCACTCGGTGTCGTAGTAGTCCATGAGCAGCGGGTCGGACGAGGCCCACAGCGGGCGCGCCAGACCGTCGGTTCCGACGACCGTCATGCGGTGACCCTACGACGCGGCGGGGACATCGGGCCCACCGCGCCTCACCGCAGGTCGAGGCGCATGAGCACGCGTGGGAACCCTGCCGAGACCGAGCCGGTGTCGGCAGCCTTGGTGAAGCCGGCCCGCTCGAAGAGGGCCCGGGTGCCGACGTAGGCCATCGTCAGGTCGACCTTCGCGCCCCGGTTGTCGACCGGGTACCCCTCGACCGCAGGCGCGCCGAGCTGCCGGGCGTAGGCGACCGCACCCTCGAGCAGCGGCAGGGCCAAACCGCGTCCGCGGTGCCCGCGCCGCACGCGGATGCACCACGCCGACCAGACCGGCAGGTCGTCGACGTGCGGGATCAGACGCGAGCGCTCGAACGGCAGCTCGGACCGGGGGGCGACGGCCGCCCACCCGACGACCTCGGCGCCGTCGTAGGCCAGCACGCCGGGCGCGACGTCGCGCTCGCAGAGGCTGCGGACGTACGCACCGCGCGCCGGGCCGAGGAGCGCGCGGTTCTCCTTCGCCGGAAGACGGTGGCTCAGGCACCAGCAGACGCTCGAGGTCGGGTTCCTCGGCCCGAGCATCGTCGCGACGTCGTCGAACCGGTCCCTGGTCGCGGGCCGCACGACGACGGTCATCCGGGGCGCACCGCGCTGAGACAGAACGGGTGCCCCACGGGGTCGAGCATGACGCGCCACTGGTCGGGGGCCGGCTGGTGGCCGGCCTCGCGGGCACCGAGCTTCCAGCGCCTTGGACACGCACGCATCGAGGTCGTCCGCGGCGAGGTCGAGGTGCAGCTGCTGGCGCTGCGGGCCGTCCGGCCACGTCGGCGCCTCGTACGCGTCGACCCGCATGAGCGTCAGCATCGGCCCCGCGCCGGAGAGGCAGACGACGCCTCGGTCGGGCGTGGCGAACGCCTCCTCCAGTCCGAGCAGGGCGCGGTAGAAGGGGGCGAGGGCGTCGGGGTCGGGGCAGTCGATCGAGATGGACGCGAGCGGCGCGACGGCGGCGGTCATGGCCCCGGACCCTACGCCGGGTCGCCGACACCGGTCACCGGGTAAGGAACCGGGCGTGGCAGAGCACGCGCACCGGCACACACCCGACGACACGATCGGCGCGCGCGACCTCACCGCGTGGCACACCCGCCTCGGGCGGTGGCTGGTCGGCGTCTTCGCCGCCGTCGCGCGCGCGTCGCGACCGACGGCGCGACGCGTCGCCTCGTGGTCCGCTGCCCACGTGGCGTTCGTCGTCTTCACCGTCGTTGCCCTGGTCGTCATGGCGGCGCTCGTCGAGGGCGTCGAGACGCTCTACGAGGGCGTCGTCGGACGCGACGGCCTCACGGTGGTCGACCAGCCGGTCCTCGACACCGCGGTGTCGCTGCGCTCGCCCGGGCTCGACTCTGCCGTCACCGCGTTCACCGACGTCGGCGGGCCCGTCGGCATGCCGATCCTGGCCACCGTCGTCGTCGCGGTCATCACGTGGCGCCGGCGCCGGTGGACGCCGGTCGTCGTGGCGGCCGTCTCGGCGGCCGGCTCGCTCGCCATGACCGTCGTCGGCAAGGGCTTCGTCGACCGCGCCCGACCGCCGGCGTCGCTCGCGGTTCCGCCGCTCGAGGTGTCAGCGTCGTTCCCGAGCGGTCACACCCTCAACGCCACGGTGCTGACGACCGTCGTCGTCTACCTCCTCCTCATCGAGACGACCGCCGCGTGGCAGCGCGTCGTCGCCGTCACCGTGGGCACGCTCTTCGTCCTGTCCATGGGCCTGTCGCGAGTGTTCCTCGGCCACCACTGGCTCACCGACGTCCTCGCCGGGTGGCTCATCGGTCTGGCCTGGGCCCTCGCCGTCATCACGGCCCACCGGCTCTGGCTCACGTTGCGCGAGCGCCCGGCGGCCGCGTCGGCGGATGCGGGGGCCATACCCGGGGCGCCACGTTCCTCCTAGGATCGGCAGGGTGAAGCCGGCGATCATCCTCGTGTCCGAGACCCGCTGCGAGCAGCTGCGCGACGAGTTCTTCCGCTATGAGCGCGACTACGAGCTGCCGACGGCCACCTCGGCCCACGAGGCCAAGCTCGAGGCGCGCCGCGTCGTCGCCGAGGGCGGCCAGGTCGCGATGTTCGTCACCGAGTCGCGGCTGCCCGACGCGGAGGTCCTCGAGGCCTTCCACTGGTGGCGCGCCACGGTGCCGACGGCCCGGCGCGTCATCGCCAGCCACGTGTCGACGTTCCGCGAGGACGCGGACCGGCTCCGCGGCGGCATGGCCAAGGGCAAGTACGACGCCTACCTGCTCATGCCCCGCGGTCCTCGTGACGAGGAGTTCCACACCGCCCTGTGCGAGCTGCTGTCCGACTGGGGCTCGACCGTGGCCGAGCCCGAGGCCGTTGCCGTCGCCATCGTCTCGCCCGTCGAGGACGCGCTCACCCTCGCCATCCGCGACTACCTCGACCGGATGGGCATGCCCAACCGCGTCTACCCGCCCGACAGCGACAAGGGCCGGCACGTCCTCGACCTCCACGTCGCCGGCGGCGGCGAGCCCGACTTCCCGCTCGTCATGGACCTGGGCCAGCGCGTCGGGGTGGCCCACAGCGTCCGCGACGTCGCGTCCCGCATCTACGGTCGGCCGGCGGACGTCGACGTCGACCGCGTCGTCGACGTGGCCATCGTCGGCGCGGGACCCGCAGGTCTCGCGGCCGCGGTGTACGCGTCGTCGGAGGGCCTGTCGACCGTCGTGCTCGAGGCCGAAGCCGTCGGCGGACAGGCCGGTACGTCGTCGATGATCCGCAACTACCTCGGCTTCCCGCGCGGCATCTCCGGCATGCGGCTCGCCCAGCGGGCCCGCAACCAGGCCATCCGGTTCGGCACCCGTTTCTTCACCGGCTGGCCGGTCACGTCGTTCGTGCCCGGCGAGGTCGACGACGCCGGTGTGCCCACGCCGCACCGCCTCTGCACGGAGGGCGGCGACGTGCTGGCCCGGGCCGTCGTCGTGTCGGCCGGCGTCACGTACCGGCGCCTCGACGCCCCCGGCATCGAACGGCTCGTCGGCCTCGGCGTGCACTACGGCAGCGCCATGACGGCCGCCCGCGAGATGGAGGGCTACGACGTCGTGGTCGTCGGCGGCGGCAACTCCGCGGGGCAGGCGGCGATCCACCTGGCCCGGTTCGCCCGCTCGGTGACGATCCTCGTACGGCGCGAGAGCCTCGCCGAGACGATGTCGAGCTACCTCGTCGGCGAGATCGAGTACAACCCGCGCGTCACCGTCCAGGGCTGCTCGGAGGTCGTCGCGGGCGGGCCTGGTGACGACGGCCGTCTCGGCTGGGTCACCGTCCGCGACACCCGTGACGGCACCGAGACCACGCGGGACTGCCGGGGCCTGTTCCTGCTCATCGGCGCCGCGCCCCACTGCGACTGGCTTTCCGACGCGGTGGCGCGCGACGAGCGCGGGTTCGTCCTCACCGGCCGCGACGTGCCGCAGGCGCGCTGGAACGGCGACCTGCCCCCCGAGAGCCTCGAGACGACGGTGCCCGGGGTCTTCGCGGCGGGCGACATCAGGGCCGGGTCGATGAAGCGGGTCGCGGCCGCGAGCGGCGAGGGCGCGTCGGTCGTGCCGCTCGTGCACGCGTGGCTCGACCCGGCCCGCTGGTCGCCGACCGCGGAGCGGGTCACCGCTCGATGAGGCGCCCCGCGTCGACGCGGTAGCGCACCACGGTCGTCGTGGCGAGCCACTGACTCGCCGATGCCTCGGCGCATCTGTGCCACAACGGCTTCCAGATCAGGCGGTCAGCTCGACAGGGTGTCCGCCATGGCGTCGGCGACGACGTGCGCGACGGCGCCCGGCTCGTCGCGCAGGCCGGCGATGGCTCCGGCACGATCGGCGTCCGACCGGTTCTGCGACAGCTTGGCCTTGCCCTCGACGCGCTCGACTCGCAGCTCGACGCCGACGATGGCGCGCAGGCGGCCCCGGACCCACCTGGCCGGTGCGTCCGTGACGGCCCACGGCGCGGCACGGCCGGCCTCGTGCCGCTCGGTCAGCCGCGTGACGACGTCGAGAACCCACCCGGGGTCGTCGTGGACCGTCACCGCACCGGAGAGCTGGACCTCGCTGTAGTTCCAGGTCGGCACGACCCGGCCGTGCTCACGCTTGCTCGCGTACCAGCCCGGCGACACGTAGGCGTCCGCCCCGGTGACGACGACGAGGCCGGCGGAGCCCGGCGCGATCCGCGTCCACTGCTCGTTGGACCGGGCGACGTGGCCCACGACGCGCAGGCTGCCCTCCGGCTCCTCGTCGACGATGACGGGCAGGAGCGTGGCGTCCGGCCGCCCGTCCGGGCCAACGGTGACGAGGTGGCCGGCGGGGTGCGCGTCGAGGAAGCGGCGGATCTCGCCGTCGGCCATGGCGTTGGCGCGGGGCACGTACATGGCTCGATCGTCGCACGCCGGTCCGTGCGCACCGGGCGAGCAGGGCAGCCGCAACGCCACCCGCGACGCCGGACGCCCACCCGGCCGGGAAGCGTCGGCGGGTGGGCGTCGGCCCGCGGGAGCGGGGTCAGGAGTGGCGGTGCGGCGAGCGGCGAGGCTGCGCCTGCCAGGGCCGCGGTGCCGAACGGTCGTGGCCGGACCGCGTGACGACCGGCGCGCCGCCGTGTGCGTCCCCGTGTGCACCGCGGCGCGCGGCCGCGTCGTCACCGTGCGCATCGGGGTCGAGGCGCTCGGCGAGCCACCGCAGCAGGAGCGCGGCGCGCACGTGGCGGCGTTGGCGCCGGGGCGCGTGGTGCCGCGCCGCCGAGCGCTGGAGGATGACGTCGCGGGCGAGCGCCTCCTGCGGAGTCAGGGTCATGCCCTTCACGGCGCTCATGCCAGGCTCGCCGTCGCGCGCTTGACGTGGATGTCGCCGCTGCCGGAGTGGACCGTGAGGCTGGCGCGCGCCTCGCTGTCGCCGGGCCCGTCGGAGGACTCGAGGTCGACGTCGACGTCGCCCGTGACGCTGTTGAGGTCGAGGAACGCCGCGACACCGTGCGCCACGCCGATGGACACGTCGCCGGTGCCGGTGCGGGCCTGGACCTGACCGCCGTGCACGGCCCCGAGGTCGACGTCGCCCGTGCCGGTCATCAGCTCGAGGTCGCCGGTGCTCGCGTCGATGCGCAGGTCACCCGAGCCGGTCTTCGCCTTGACGGGGGCGTCGGAGCGGCGCAGCGCGATGTCGCCGCTGCCGGTGACGAGGTCGAGGCGGCCGCCGGCCGAGCCGATGGAGACGTCGCCGGACCCGGTCTTGGCGTTGACGTCCCCGCGCGCCGACTGGAGCGTGAGGTCGCCGGAGCCTGACTTCAGGTGTGCGGCGGCCACCTCGTGGAAGGTGAGGTCGCCGGCCCCGGTGTTGGCGCGGACCTCGCCCAGCAGGCCCGATGCCGTGATGTCACCGGCGCCGGTGCGGGCCTCGACGGCACTGCCGGTGGGCAGCTCGACCTCGACGTCGACCGAGCCCTTGGTGCCGAGCGAGAAGAACGAGTCGCGCAGCTTCGGGGACAGGACGACGACGTCGTTGCCGTGCGCCTCGACGGTGAACTTCTCGGCGAGCTCGGCGCCCTTGCGGCCGTGCGGGACCAGCCGCACGACGGTTGCCGAGGCGTCGGTGGCGGTCAGCGTCACGTCGCCGACGAGCAGCTCGACCTTGAGGTTGACGGGACCCGTCGTGTCGAAGCGGGTCTCGAGGGTGTCGCTCATGGTGGTTCCCTTCGGTGGTGCCGGTCGGGACGTGGCCCGGTGGTGCCGGCGCGGGATGTGGTGGTCGGTGGTGCCGGGGTGCAGGCGGGTCAGCGGACCCAGCCCTGGACCCGCTTGTTCGAGGAGCGGTTGCGGCCCGGCGCGCCCGGACCCAGCTGCGGCCCCGGCGGCATCGGTGGGAAGCCAGGGAAGCCGGGAGCCGGGGGGTTGCCGTGCGCCGCGGCGCGGACGGCGTTGACGATCCAGGTGTTGAGGGACTGTCCGCGCTGCGCGGCGAGGTCCTCGGCGCGGCCCTTGAGGGCCTCGGGCAGGCGCAGCGTGATGCGGGCCGTCTCGGCGCCCTCCTCGTCGGCCGGCAGCGCGGTGGTGTCGGTGGAGCGCACGGCCTGGGTGTCGTCGACGGCGACGGCGGCCGGGCCGGCGCCGACGACGACGAAGACGGGTTCGCGGCCCTGGAGGCGCACCTCGACCGACGTGCCGTCGAGCTCGTTGGTGATCTCGGCCGCCGCGTGCGACAGGGCGTCCAGGAGGGCGAGACGCGCCGACGAGTCGAGCGCGTACCCGAGGCGCTCGGCCGCCTGCCCCAGCTCTGGGCCCATCGCCTCGGCGGCTCGGGCCAGGTCCCGCCGGAGTGTGTCGACGTGCTCGGTGATGTCCATACGCATCACTATGACATCACTGTGGTGTCACGTCAACACCATGGCGGCGTCATCGGTGACGCGACGCGGCAAACCCGCAGAATGGAGCCCTGGCCGACCGTCGCCACCTCCGGGCGGCCCGGTTTCCGTCGCCCAAACCACCGACCCGGTCCCCGAGCGGACCCCGAGAGGACACCCGGTGCAGCTGCCGATCCTGCGACGCATGGGCGCCACGACGAGCGCCGTCCGCGCCCGCGTGACCGCCTCCCCCAACTACCGTGACGGCCGGTTCAGGGCGCACGAGCCGCCGCACGTCGGCGCGGCCCCGGAGGCCGAAGGGCCAGGCAGCGTCCTCGGCACCATGTGGCGCGAGCGCGGCCGGGGCCGCCCCGCCGGTCGCGTCCCGCTCGTGCGGCCCCAGCACCCGACCGCGCCGGCCGACCTCGCCGTCACGTGGTACGGCCACGCGACGTCGGTCGTCGAGGTCGACGGCGCCCGCTTCCTCCTCGACCCGGTCTTCGGGCAGCGGGCCTCACCGTCGACGCTCGTCGGCCCGAAGCGCCTGCACCCGGTCCCCGGGTCCATCGCCGAGCTGCCGCCGCTCGACGCCGTCGTCATCAGCCACGACCACTACGACCACCTCGACGAGCCGTCCATCACGATGCTCGAGCGCACCCACCGGCCGCTGTACGTCGTGCCCCTCGGCGTCGACGAGCACCTCCGGTCCTGGGGCGTGCCCGCCGGGCGCATCACGTCGCTCGACTGGCGCGAGTCGACCGTCGTGGCCGGCATCACCCTGACGTGCACCGAGGCGCGGCACTTCTCCGGCCGCGGGTTCGTCCGCGACCAGACGCTGTGGGCGGCGTGGTCGCTGCGCGGTCCGCGCCATGCCGTGTTCTTCGGCGGCGACTCCGGGCCGACGCACCGCTACGCCGACATCGGCACCGACCTCGGCCCGTTCGACCTGACGATCATCCCGGTCGGCGCCTACAGCGTGCACTGGCCGGACATCCACCTCGACCCCGAGCAGGCCGTCTCGGCCCACCTCGACGTCAACCGGGGCGCGACCGACGCCGTCATGCTGCCGATCCACTGGGCCACCTTCAACCTGGCCCACCACTGGTGGAGCGAGCCGATCCGGTGGGCCCGGCGCGTCGCCGCCGACAAGGGCGTGCGTCTCGTCGCGCCGGTCGTGGGCACCCGCGTCGACCTGTCGGGTCGTGACGTCGACGCCGTCGTCGCCGCCCACCAGGAACCCTGGTGGGAGCAGGCTGCCGGTCCTGACGACCACGACTGATCCGAAGCCCGTCGACGGTCGCCGGCCGGTCAGCGGTCGGGGCTGTCCCCGGCGGACACGGCCGGCTCCAGCCCTGCCGGCTGCGACCGCTCGGCGGTCTGGGGCGGTGAAGGACGGAAGATCCACCGGTGCATGGCGACGAAGCGCGCCGCCGTCGACAGGACGTTGGCGACCGCGACGACGAGCGTCTGGACCTGCGTGCCCGCGCCAGGCGAGACCGCGGCGAGGGCGGCGAGCGCCGCCGTCGTCGCTGCGTAGGTGATGCCGAAGACGACGAGGGCCTGCCCGTGGTGGGTCACGAGGCGTCGGCGCCCGGTGACCCCGAACGTCCAGGTCCGGTTCAGCGCAGTGTTGACCACCGTCGCCACCACGAGCGCGAGGCCGTTGGCGAGGATCGACCCGACGCCGCCCCGCACCAGGGCCGCGAAGAGGCCGAGGTGCAGGACGGTCGACAGGACGCCGACGCCCGCGAACCGGACGACCCGCTGGGAGAGGCGGTTTCGCGGCGTCGGCAGGGACGTCATCGGAGGTCCTCCTGTGTCGTGGGGGGCGCTGTGCGTGCGGTCGTCACTGGACGGTCGTGGCGCCGGGGGCGGATGCGGAGTCCGTCAGCGGCCGGGTCAGGTCGTAGAACGTCGAGCCGTCGATCGTGACGCTCACGAAGTTCTGCTCGACCCATGACGCGATCTGCGAGGAGGCGTTGCTGCCGCCGTTCTGGCTGCCGAACCCTCTTGCGCCGCCGGCGAAGTAGTGGATCCGACCTTCGGCGACGTACTGCTCGAACTGGGCGAGCGTCGGGCTGGGGTCGGACCCGTTGAACCCGCCGACGGCCATGACCGGCAGCTGCGTACCGAGCTGGAGTCCAGCGGCGGTCTGCGACCCGACGGCCGCGGCCACCCACGTGTACCGGTCGGCGTCGGCCGACAGCGCCGCGACGACCGCGGTGCTCGGCGTCGACGCGTCGAGGAGGCCGCCCCGTCCGGCCCGAGGGCCACCCTGCTGCGCCGTGCCGTTGCCGTTGCCCTGGCTCAGGCCGCCGAAGGGAGCACCGCCGGCGAACCCGCCGGCAGCGCCACCGCCCGGACCCCCGCGGTGCGAGCCCGCAGGACCGGCCGTCACGATGGAGCCGGTGTGGCCCTGCGCCGTCGTCGACACGGTGTAGGCAGCCGGTCCGGCGAGGCCGGCCACGAGCGCACCGGCGAGGACGAGGGGCACCGCCGCGAGGTGCAGCCACGGGACGGCGAGCAGGAGCAGCGCCGAGGCCAACCCGACGGCGAGCACGGCGATGCGCAGCCCGTCGCCGTAGGCCGTCGTGCCCGACAGGAGGATGAAGCCCCAGACTGCCGCCGCGGCCGTGGCCACCGCGAGGCTGACGGTGCCGACCGCCCGCCCGCGGTGCCGCCAGGCCTCCACTGACCCCATGCCGACGAGGGCACCGACGGCCGGGGCGAGGGCCACCGTGTAGTACTCGTGGAAGATGCCGGCCATGAAGCTGAAGACGAGCATCGTCACGACGAGCCAGCCACCCCAGACGAGGTAGGCCGCGCGGCGCACGTCGGTGCGCGGGCGTCGGCCGCGCAGGAACAGCCCGACGCCGAGCAGGACCAGAGCGCTCGGGATGAGCCAGGAGATCTGGTCACCGACGCTGCTGGAGAACATCCGGAACAGGCCCGTCTGGCCCCACATGCCGCCGCCACCGGGGCCACCGGCAGCACCGCCACCGACCGAGCCGGTCTCGTTGCCGCTCAGCCGGCCCAGGCCGTTGTAGCCGAACGTCAGCTCGAGGAAGGAGTTGGTCTGGCTGCCGCCGATGTACGGGCGGGCCGAGGCGGGGACGAGCTCGACGATCGCGACCCACCAGCCGGCGGACAGGACCACGGCTCCGATCGCCAGCAGGGAGTGGACGATTCGCTTGCGCAGCGTCGTCGGTGCGGCCACGAGGTAGGCGATGCCGAAGAACGGCACGACGAGCAGCACCTGGAGGGTCTTGGTGAGGAAGCCGAGGCCGATGAGGACCCCGGCGACGACCATCCACCTCGCAGACGCCTGCTCGATGGCCTTCATCGTGGCCCACGCACCGAGCGCCATGAGCAGCGTCAGGAGCGCGTCGGGGTTGTTGAAGGTGAACATCAGCGCGGCGACCGGGGTCAGCGCGACGACGGCTCCCGCGACGAGGCCGGCCGCGGCACCGAAGTGCCTCTTGACGGTCGTGTGGACGACGCCGACGGTGGCGACGCCCATGAGCGCCTGCGGGACGAGGACGGCGAACGAGCTGAGCCCGAGGAGGCGCACCGACAGCGCCATGACCCACAGCGACGCGGGGGGCTTGTCGACCGTGATCGAGCCGGCGGCGTCGGAAGCGCCGTAGAAGAAGGCCTTCCAGCTCGCGCTGCCGGCCTGAACCGCCGCCGAGTAGAAGGCGTTGGCGTAGCCGCTCGCGGTGAGGTTCCACGTGTAGAGCGCGAGGGTGACGACGAGCAGGGCGAGGAGCGCGGGACGCGCCCACGTGGGGTCGGCGTCCGAGCCGCGCCAGAGACGACGGAGCCGGCTCGCACCACGGCCCGCACCGGCGGGCGGCGGGGCGACGGCGGGGTGGCGCTCCTGGAGCCCGGTGGCCTCCGGGGCCGCAGGGGCGGGTCGGCCCGGGGAGGTGAGGGTCGTGGTGTCCATGGGTCAAACGGTCGAGCCGGCCGCTGTGGCATCCCTATGACACGACTTTGGCGTGGTGATGAACGGTCGTCCCTCCCGAGCGACCGCGCCATGGCGCGCTTCCGGGCCGTGCGTGGGCGGGCCGCAGCCCGACAACCGCGCCATGGCGCGCTTCCGGGCCGTGAGGGGGCGGCCCGCAGCCCGACACCCGCGCCATGGCGCACTTCTGGCCGGGGTGCGTGGGGTCGCGGCAGGTGCGGGCGGGGGTCAGGCGGCGGGCAGCAGGAGCGAGAACGTCGTGTCGCCGGGGCGGCTGTCGAGCTCGACGCGCCCGCCGTGGGCCTTGCTCACTGCCGCCACGATGGACAGCCCGAGGCCCGTGCTGCCACCCGCGCGGTTGCGGGCGTCGTCACCGCGGGCGAACCGCTCGAACACGTTGGGCTGCAAGGCGTCCGGGACGCCGGGCCCGTCGTCGTGCACAGCGACCCGAACCCAGTCGCCCTCGGGCCGCACGGACGTCGTGACGCGGGTGCCCTCGGGCGTGTGGGTGCGCGCGTTGGCGAGCAGGTTCGCCACGACCTGGTGCAGCCGGGCCGCGTCACCGCGCACCTCGACCGGCTCGGGCGGCAGGTCGAGGTCCCAGCGGTGCTCGGGCGCGGCCGCATGGGCGTCGCTGACCGCGTTGATGACGAGCATGGACACGTCGACCGGCTCGTCCTCGAGCGGTCGTCCGGCGTCGAGACGGGCGAGGAGCAGGAGGTCCTCGACCAGCGAGCTCATCCGGTCGGCCTCGGACTCGATCCGACCCATCGCGTGCGTCACCGACTGCGGCACCGCCTCCGGCTCGCGCCGCGAGATCTCGGCGTAGCCCTTGATCGAGGCGAGGGGCGTGCGCAGCTCGTGCGAGGCGTCGGCGACGAACTGGCGCACCCGCTGCTCGCTCTGGTGCCGGGCGTTGAGGGCCTCGTCGACGTGGTCGAGCATCTCGTTGAAGGCGACGCCGACCTGACCGACCTCGGTGCGCTCGTCGGTGTCCGCGGCGTCGACGCGTCCGGCGAGCGCCACCCGGCCGGAGTGCAGCGGCATCCGCGACACCTTCGTGGCGGTCGCCGCGAGCCTGCGGAGCGGCTCGAGGTTGCGGCGCACGAGCCAGGTGCCGAGGAGGGCGACGAGGATGATGCCGGCGCCGAGGGTCATGACGGCGACGAGGACCATCTGCTGGATCGTGCGTTCGGTGCGGTCCATCGGCAGGCCGATGACGAGCACGCCGATGGGGGTGCCGTCGCTGACGACCGAGGTGGCCTGGACCCGGTAGGTGCCCAGGCCGGTGACCTCGATGTTCGTCGAGTCGTCCCGCAGCCCGGCGCGCTCCAGCTCGGCCAGCTGGGTCGTCGACAGCGGCACCGGTCGCTCGCCGCCGTTGCTGACCTTGCCGATGGAGCGCGGGAAGGCGTTCGTCGGGATCGTCGGCAGGTAGGCCACCAGGCCCTCGTCACCGGGCCCCCGCGGCCGCCCGCCGTCGGCCTGCGTGCCGAAGTCCACGCCTCGGGGGTCCGAGAGCAGCCGGACCATCGAGGACTGGAGCTGGTCGTCGACCTGGCTGGTCAGCTGGCGGCTCAGCGCGAGCACCGTGAAGGCCCCCGTCGCGACGCCGATGACGGTGAACAGGGCGAGCATCGACGCGACGAGCTTGGCGCGCAGCGTCCACGCCGACCAGGGGCGGACTCGTGCGCGCGCACCGGCGAGACGGTCCCGCACGGTCGGGGCGGCCCCAGCCGGCTCAGCGCCCCTGCCGTCGTCGTGGGTGAGCCAGGCCGGCGCCTCGGCAGGCACGACGACGCGAGGGTCACCGAGGGCCGGCCGCGACCCGCTCTCGGGCTCCTCGAGCCCCGGCATCGGTGCCGGAACCGACTCGGGCAGGTCGTCGCGGGTGGCCGGGACCTCGACCCGGTGCGCGGTCTCAGACGGTGGGCTTGAGGACATACCCGGCCCCCCGCATGGTGTGGATCATCGGCTCCCGACCGGCATCGATCTTCTTGCGCAAGTAGGAGATGTAGAGTTCGACGACGTTGGCCTGGCCGCCGAAGTCGTAGTTCCAGACCCGGTCGAGGATCTGCGCCTTCGACAGCACCCGGCGCGGGTTGCGCATGAGGTAGCGCAGCAGCTCGAACTCGGTGGCGGTCAGGTGGATCTCCTCGCCGCCCCGCGTGACCTCGTGGCTGTCCTCGTCGAGGGTGAGGTCCCCGACGACGAGCGTCGAGTCGGCCGCCGACACGGCGACGGTCGTGCGACGCATGAGGGCGCGGACGCGCGCCACGACCTCCTCGAGCGAGAAGGGCTTGGTGACGTAGTCGTCGCCGCCGGCCGTCAGGCCCGAGACCCGGTCCTCGACGGCGTCCTTGGCGGTGAGGAACAGGACCGGCACGTTGGGGTTGTCGCCGCGCATCCGGCGCAGCACCTCGAGGCCGTCGAAGTCGGGCAGCATCATGTCGAGGACGACGGCGTCGGGGTCGAACTCGCGGGCGGCGCGCACGGCCTCCATGCCGGTCGCCGCGGAGCGGACCTCCCAGCCCTCGTAGCGCAGGGCCATGCCCAGCAGCTCGGTGAGGTTGGGCTCGTCGTCGACGACCAGGACGCGCACGGGCGACCCGTCGAGTCGCTGGAGACGCGCTGCGGCCGGCTTCGTCTTCTCGCTCATACCATCAGTGAAACCTGTGGGACTGTGCCGCCGCCAGTACCTTCCTGTGCGGCTCCTGTGGGATCCCGGTGCGGCGGCAACGGATCGCGGCCGCAGGCGGCCCCGGCCCGGACGCCGCAGTGACGGCACCGCAGTCACGGCACCCGGACGGCTCCCGCACAGCGCCGGCACAGCATCCCGCCGGACGGTCGTCCCATGAGCACCGACCCCACGACTCCGGTCCCGGCCGCCCCGGGACGCTCGGCGCTGCCCCGGTTCGACGCGGCCGCCCCGGCCGTCACGCAGGCCCCGCTGACCGGCCCCGCGACGCTGCCCGTCACGTCCGCGCAGTCCTCGCCCGTCGCCGCGCCGTCGGTCCCGTACGCCTACCCGTCGTCCACCGACCGCGGCGAGAGCGCGCGCTGGAGCGCGAGGAGGACGGCCGTGACGGCAGGCCTGGCCATCGTCCTCGCCTCGGCCGGCGCCATCGGGGCCGCTGCAGCGATGCCGGCAGGCTCGACCGCCCGCGACACGGGACGCTTCGGCGGCGGCTTCCAGCCGGGTGGGCAGAACGGGTTCGTGCCGTTCGGCCGGCAGGGCTTCGGCGGCAGCCGGAACGGCCCGGGCGTCCTGCCGAACCAGCTGCCGGGCCTGGACGACCGGAACGGCCAGGTGCCGAGGACCGTGCTCGGCGGGAGTCAGCCGCTCCGGAGCCGGTCGGCGTAGCGCTCGAGCGCGGTCGCGGCCTGCTCGACGTCGTCCTCGAGACGCGCGACGAGGTCGTCACCGACGACGCGTCCCTCGCGGCCGAGGTCCTCGATGGTCCGGCAGGTGGCGGCGAGCGCGGAGGCCCCGAGGTTCGACGCGGTTCCCTTGAGCCCGTGGGCGATCCGCAGCTGCTCTTCTGCATCGCCGTGGCGACTGGCCCCACGCAGCTCGGCGACCTTCTGCCGGGCGCCCTCGCCGAACCGGGCGATGAAGCGCAGCAGCAGTGCCGTCTCCTCGGGGTCGATGCCCCCGAGCTCCTCGAGCCTCCGGTGGTCGATGACGTCTCCCGTGACCGTGGCGGTTCCCCTCGGCGACGCCGACGCCGCGGTCGACGGGCCCGACGACGCGGCCGACGACGATGCGGCCGACTTCGACGCAGCCGACCCGGACGCGTCGACCCGCACGTCGGCCCGGCGATGCCGCGCCACGCGCGTCCCCGCCCACCGCTGCAGCGTGGTGCCGAGGAGCGCGACGTCGATGGGCTTGGTGAGGAAGTCGTCCATGCCGGCCTGCAGGCATCGCTCCCGCTCACCGGCGATGGCGGCCGCGGTCATGGCGATGACGGGCACCCGCGTGCCCCGGGGCTCGTGCTGCCGGATCCGTCGTGTCGCCTCGTAGCCGTCCATGAGCGGCATCTGGCAGTCCATGAGGACGGCCACGAAGTCGCGGCCGCGCTCGCGGTGCAGGTCGACGGCCTCGACCCCGTTGACCGCGAGGACGACCTCGTACCCCAGGCTCTCGAGCACGCCCTGGGCGACGAGCTGGTTGATCTCGTTGTCCTCGACGACGAGCACGGTGCCGTTCGAGGTCGCCGGCGTCGCCACCTCGCGCTGGCGCAGGTCGGGGCGCGGGTCACCGGCCAGGTGGGCGCCGGCGACGTTGACCATGGCGTCGAAGAGCGCCGAGGGCATGACCGGCGAGGTGAGGCCCGCCTCGATGCCGGCGGCGCGCAGGGTGTCGGGGTCCGGCGGGGTCGGGGTGTCGGTGACGAGCAGGATCCGCCCGTCCCTGAAGCTCCGGTCCGCGCGGATCATCGCGGCGATCTGCAGGCCGCCCGTACCGGACCCCGGGTCGTCGCACACGACGACGTCGAACGGCTCGCCGGCGAGCTCCGCGCGGTGCATGGCGACGATGCCGTCGACGCCGGACGAGGCCGACCGCACGTCGACCTGCCACGCGCCGAGCTGATCCTCGATGCGCTGCCGGTGCCCGGCGTCGCGGCCGATGACGAGGACCCGCAGCGAGGACACCGCGGCGACCTGGGCCTCGGGCCGGCCGACGGAGCGGGCCGACGCGCCGGCGAAGCAGGCCGTGAACCAGAAGGTGCTGCCCTCGCCCGGGACGCTGTCGACGCCGATCTCCCCACCGAAGGCCGCGACGATCTGGCGGGAGATGGCCAGGCCCAGGCCGGTGCCGCCGTACTGTCGCGTCGTCGAGGAGTCCCCCTGCGAGAAGGACTCGAAGAGGCGCTCGCGCACCTCCGGCGTGATGCCCGACCCGGTGTCGTGCACCTCGACCCGGAGCACGGGGCCGCCGACCTCGACGCGCTCGAGCGACATGCGGATGTCGACCCGCCCGGAGTCGGTGAACTTGACGGCGTTCGTCGTGAGGTTGGCGACGACCTGCCCGAACCGGACCGGGTCGCCCGAGACCATGAACGGGACCTCGCCGCCGTGGGCGACGGTCAGGGCCAGGCCCTTGGCGCGGGCCCGCTCCGCGACGAGCCCCGCGCTGCGCTCGAGCACGGCGGCCGGGTCGAAGTCGACGGACTCGAGCTCGAGCCGTCCCGCCTCGATCTTCGACAGGTCGAGGATGTCGTTGACGAGCTCGAGGAGCACGTGCCCGGCCTGGTCGATGCCGTCGGACAGGCGCCGCTGGTGGGGGGTGAGGTCGGTGCGCCCGAGCAGCTCGGACAGCCCGATGACACCGTTGAGCGGGGTGCGAATCTCGTGGCTCATCGTCGCGAGGAACTCGGACTTGGCCCGTGAGGCCTTCATCGCCTCGTCGCGGGCCTGGGCGAGCCGCTCGGCGGTCCACTCGCGCTCGGCGACGCGGGCGAACAGCGCCGTGATCTGGCGGATGGTGATGGCGTCACCGGCGGCGGGCGGTGTCGGGGCCCGCGTGTCGAGCACGACGACGCAGGCGACGCGGTTCTCGCTGATGACCGGGACGGCCGCGACGTACGAGCCGCCGCGGGCCCGTTCGACGCGCACCTCGCGCGCGTTGACCGCGCGGTTGGCCAGCTCGAGCCCCTCCCGCTCGGGCACGACGCTCGGTCCGACGTCCCGCGGCGGCGAGATGATGCCGCTGACATGCCCCTCCGCGTCGACGACGGCAGCGAGGACCGGGCGCCACGTGGTGTGGGTGGCCACCTCGCCGAGCACGGCCGGTAGCGCCTCCGAGAGGGTCGCCGACTCGTTGGCCGCGGTCGCCATGGCCGTGATGAGGGCGAGCGCCTGCTCGGCGTCCTTCTTCTCGGTGATGTCCTGGGTCGTGCCGCTCATCCGCACGACGGCACCGTCGGCGTCCCGGCTCACGACGCCGCGCCCCCGCACCCACACCATGCCCCCCGACGAACGGACGACGCGCGCGTCGAACTCCCACGTGTCGCCCTCGGCGAGCGACTGCTGGAGGGTGCTCGATACCTGGGCGCGGTCGTCGGGGTGGATGAGGGCGAGGAAGTCCTCGTACGTGGGGGCCGACCCCGCCGGGTCCATGCCGTAGATGTGGAACATCTCCTCGGACCACGTGACGGTGTCGGAGCCGACCTCCCACTCCCAGCTGCCGAGCTTCGCGATGGACTGCGCCTCGGCGAGCATGTCGACGAGCTCGCGCTGGTGGCTGTGCTCGCTGACCCGGTGCAGCCACCCTCGGCGCACCCCGGCGTCGTCGAGGATCGGTGCGTGCGAGACGAGCGCCCAGAAGCGGTTGCCGTCCTTCCGCAGGAGGCTGCACTCGAGGTTGTCGCCCGGCTCGCCGAACGCCGCGAGGTCGGCCAGGTGACGGCGGAACTGCTCCTTGCCGACGGCGTCGAAGGCGTCGAAGACGCTGAAGCCCTCCATCTGCTGGACGGTGCGACCGAGCATGGCGGCCATCCGCGGGTTCGCGTAGGTGGTGCGCCCGTGCTCGTCGATGACCCAGAGACCGTCGGGCGTCGCAGCGGTGATCCACCTCGCGAGGTCCCCCGCGGCGGCCTCCCCCAGGCCCGGAATGTCCGACATAGGGGGAATCCTCCCTCATGATCTGGCCTCGCACCGGGAGTTGGCGATATCGGTCGCCGCTTCCGCGGTCGAGACACGAGGTCGCCCCCCGGTGACAACCCCCGCGCGGGGGTGACACGATCGGGGACGGCCCCGGGCGGCCCGTCCCGGGCCCGGGCGGATCGGAGGACGCATGTCGCAGCGGCAGCCACGCTCGGCGGGCGACGGCACGGCCGAGGCGGTGCACGACCTCGCCGACGCGTCAACCGACGTCGGCGCGGCGCCCCGGGCGGCGACCCCCGCGGACGACGCGCTGCGGGCCGGCACGGACCGCGAGGAGCCGCACGAGGACAGCGTCGCGGCGCGGCTCAACTGGCTGCGCGCCGGCGTCCTCGGCGCCAACGACGGCATCGTCTCCACGGCGGGCGTCGTCGTCGGTGTCGCGGGCGCGACCACGAGCCGGGCGGCGATCATCGTCGCGGGCATCGCCGCCCTCTCGGCCGGCGCGCTGTCGATGGCGGCCGGCGAGTACGTCTCGGTGAGCACCCAGCGCGACACCGAGCGGGCCCTCATCGCCCTCGAGAGGCGCGAGCTGCACGAGGACCCCGACGGCGAGCTCGAGGAGCTGACGCAGCTCTACCAGGCCAAGGGCATCAGCCGTGTCCTCGCCGAGCAGGTGGCCGCCGAGCTGACCGACCACGACGCCCTCACCGCCCATGCGGAGGCGGAGCTCGGCATCGACCCGAGCGACCTGACGAACCCCTGGCACGCCGCCGCGGCGTCGATGCTCGCCTTCTTCGTCGGCGCGCTGCTGCCGCTGCTCACCATCGCGTTCAGCCCGGAGCCCGCGCGCCTCTGGGTGACCGTCGCCAGCGTCGTGGCCGCCCTCGTCCTCACCGGTTGGGCCAGTGCCCGCCTCGGCCGCGCGCCGGTCGGTCGAGCCGTGGCCCGCAACGTCGTCGGTGGCCTCGTCGCCATGGGGGTCACGTACGGGATCGGCAGCCTCGTCGGCGTCCACGTGGGCTGAGCCCCAGTGGGGCGCCGTGTCCGTTTCCGCCCGTCGGCGCCGCACTCCCGGCCGCGGCGATGTACAGTCGAGGGGTCCCCGCGCCGATGAGGCGCGGCCCGACCCGCCGACTCCCGCCTCCGACGGGCTCCGGCTCGGGCCACCGGGACGTCACGGGGGGCGCGTGAGTGCGCGTCCCCGGACTCGAGTCGAGGCCGTCAGGGCCGGCGGGGCTCGCCCCGCCCGGGCCACCGCGGCGTCGGCCCGACGTCAGACGCGTCACCAGGAGGAACATGCCCACGCGCGTTCGCACCCGGGCCGGCAACGACCCGACCGCTTCCAAGGGCTCGGCCGGCACCACCCCGAACGGCTCGACCCGCTCGACCGCCTCGGCCAACGGCCAGAACGCCGGGCGTCGTGACGAGGCGGCGCCGCTCATCCCCGTGCTCGCCCGGCGGGTCCGCGAGGTCGAGTCGCGCGTCGCGAGCAAGGGCAAGGCGAGCCCGACGAACCGCACCAAGTTCCTCGTCGTGGCCCTCCTCATGCGGTCCGAGCGCGCCCGGGTCCGCGACGACGCGAGCCTGTCGAGCAGCACCCGCGCCGACCTGCTCAAGCGTCTCGACGGCATCGCCGGCATCCTCGCCCAGATCGCCGCCCGCGACACCAGCCTCATCTCCCTGCTGGACGCCGGCGTCAAGCCCGGCCCGGCCGCGCAGCAGATGCGCCGCGAGTGGCTCCTCGAGTCCGGGGCCGAGGTGCCCGACGAGCCGGCCCCGGCCGCGCCCGAGCCCGACCGCCCGGTGCTCCCGCCGGAGATCGCGGCCCGCCAGGTGCTGCCGCGCTCGGTGCCGGCCCGCGTGCGCGCCAACCCCTTCCTCGTGCCCGACGTCGAGGCCGCGACCCGGCGCCCGTACCTGCCGACGCGCCTCGCCGGCTGGGAGCTGCTCTCGCCGCTGTACCGCGCCTTCGAGCAGGGCGCCGGCGGCGAGGCGGCATCCATGGACCTGCCGCCGAAGCCACGCCAGGACCGCTTCTCCCCGCCCGGCCAGCAGCTCATGGTGCACCAGTCGCGCTTCCTTCAGAAGGTCCAGGAGGGCCACCGCACGTTCCTGCTCGCCGACGAGCCGGGCCTCGGCAAGACGGCGCAGTCGGTCCTGGCCGCATCGGTCGCGAACGCCTACCCGATGCTCGCGGTCGTGCCGAACGTCGTGAAGATCAACTGGGCCCGCGAGGTCGAGCGGTGGACGCCGCAGCGCCGGGTCACCGTCATCCACGGTGACGGCGACGACGTCGACGCCTTCGCCGACGTCTTCGTCGTCAACTACGAGATCCTCGACCGGCACTTCGCCTGGCTGTCCTCGCTCGGGTTCTGCTCGATGGTCGTCGACGAGGCCCACTTCATCAAGAACCTCACGTCGCAGCGCTCGCAGCAGGTGCTCGCGCTCGCCGACCGGCTGCGCGCCACGACGCCGGGCGGCAACCCGCTGCTCCTGGCGCTCACCGGGACGCCGCTCATCAACGACGTCAAGGACTTCGACGCCATCTGGCGGTTCCTCGGCTGGATCAAGGACGGCAAGCCGGCCTCGCCCATCCTGCGCGAGCTCGACGGCATCGGGCTGACCCCGGCCGACCGCGGCTTCTACCCCGAGGCGCGCAAGGTCGTCATCGAGCAGGGCATCGTGCGCCGCCGCAAGGTCGACGTCGCCAAGGACCTGCCGGACAAGCGGATCGCCGACATCACCGTCGAGCTCGACGACGACCTCGGCCGCTCGATCCGCGAGGCCGAGCAGGCCCTCGGCCGCCGGCTCGCGCAGCGGTACCGGGCGCTGCTCGCCGAGGGCGAGGGCCACGAGTACGACGGCGAGCTCGACGAGGCGCTGCTGCGCCGCGTCGCCGCGGCCGAGCTGCGTCACGCGTCGGACACGGGCGAGAAGGGCGAGAACGTCTTCAGCCTCGTGCGCCGCATCGGCCAGGCCAAGTCGACGCTCGCCGCCGACTACGCCGTGCAGCTGTCGCACTCCGTCGGCAAGGTCGTCTTCTTCGCCAAGCACATCGACGTCATGGACGCCGCCGAGGCCGTGTTCGCCTCCGCCGGGCTGCGCACGGTGTCGGTGAGAGGCGACCAGACGAGCAAGCAGCGCCAGGAGGCCATCGACGGGTTCCAGAAGGACCCGGAGGTGTCGGTGGCGGTCTGTTCGCTCACGGCGGCCGGCGTCGGGCTCAACCTGCACGCCGCGTCGAACGTCGTGCTCGCGGAGCTGTCCTGGACCGCCGCCGAGCAGCAGCAGGCGATCGACCGCGTCCACCGCATCGGCCAGGACGAGCCGGTGACCGCGTGGCGCGTCCTCGCCGCCGGCACCATCGACTCCAAGATCGCCGAGCTCATCGACGCCAAGCAGGGACTCGCGGCCCGGGCCCTCGACGGCAGCGACGAGGAGGTCGCCTCCGGTGACAGCCTCCAGCGCGACGCCCTCGTGGCGCTGCTGCGCGAGGCCCTCGCCGAGACCTGGACCGCCTGACCCCCGCGCTCCCAGCGAGGGCTCCCGCCTCCCCGCGCCGCCCCCCCGACGACGTTTCGCGCGCTTCTGACGTCGGCGCGTGACCTATCGCGCGCGCCGACACCGGATTGCGCGCCTCGGTCCCGCTCACCCGATGTTTCGCGCGCTTCGAACAGAAGCGCGCGAAACGTCACCAGAGGTCGGTGTGCATGATGTGGGCGGCGACGCGCTCACCGGTGGGCAGCTCGTGCGCTCGGGGCACCGTGCCGACGACGGTGAACCCCAGGCTCTCGTAGAGGGCGACCGCACCGGTGTTCGTCTCGACGACGGCGTTGAACTGCATCGCGGCGAACCCGGCGTCGCGGGCCCAGGCGAGGGAGTCCTCGACGAGGGCCCGGCCGACACCGCGGCCGCGGACGGCGCTGTCGACCATGTAGCTCGCCGTCGCCACGTGGGACCCCGGCCCGGGCCGGTTGCGGCCCATCTTCGCGGTGCCGAGCACGATGCCGTCCGAGTCGTCGACGGCCACGGTGACGCGTCCGCCCGGGCCGTTCTCGAGCCAGGTCGCGCGCGCCGTCGCCTCGTCGAGGTCGACCGGGTAGGGAAAGGTGTCGCCGGCGCGCACGACCTGCTCGACGACGGCCCAGACCGTAGGCCAGTCCGCGTCGACGTACTCGCGCACCGTCACGAGGCGCCCGGGCTCGAGGCGTCCGGGCGCGGGCTGTTCGGGCGCGGGGCGTCCGTTCACGAGGCGTCCTCGCACGGCACGTCCGGCACGTTGGCGTCCAGCTCGTCGAGCCAGGCCCCGGCCGACGCGTCCGACGGCATGCGCCAGTCACCTCGCGGCGACAGGGACCCGCCCGCGGCGACCTTGGGGCCGTTGGGCAGGGCCGACCGCTTGAACTGGTTGGCGAAGAACCGCCGCACGAAGACCTCGAGCCAGCGGCGGATCGTGGGCAGGTCGTAGGCGAGCCGGTCGGCGTCGGGGAAGCCGGGCGGCCACTCGCCGGCCTCGGGGTCGTGCCAGGCGTGCCAGGCGAGGTAGGCGATCTTCGAGGGCCGGTAGCCGCGGCGCAGCACGTGGTAGAGGGTGAAGTCCTGCAGCGAGTAGGGGCCGATCATGGCCTGGGTGCTCTGCGGCTTCTCGCCCTCCTTGGCCGGGACCAGCTCGGGGCTGATCTCGGTGTCGAGGATCGACAGGAGCGTCTCGCCGACGTGGTCCTCGAACTGGCCGGAGGAGACGACCCACCGCACGAGGTGCTGGATGAGCGTCTTGGGCACGCCGGTGTTGACGGCGTAGTGGCTCATCTGGTCCCCGACGCCGTACGTGCACCAGCCGAGGGCCAGCTCGGACAGGTCGCCGGTGCCGAGGACGAGGCCGCCGCGCTGGTTGGCGATGCGGAAGAGGAAGTCGGTGCGCAGGCCGGCCTGGACGTTCTCGAAGGTCACGTCGTAGACCTCCTCGCCGCGACCGAAGGGGTGGCCCATCGTGTCGAGCATCTGCGTGGCCGCCGGGCGGATGTCGAGCTCCTCCCACGTGACGTCGAGGGCCTCCATGAGCGCGATCGCGTTGCGCTTGGTGTGGTCGCTCGTCGCGAAACCCGGCATCGTGAAGGCGAGGATGTCGCTGCGCGGCCGGTCGAGGCGGTCCATCGCCTTGGCCGCGACGATGAGCGCGTGCGTCGAGTCGAGGCCGCCGCTGACGCCGATGACGACCTTGGGCCGCCAGCTGTCGGTCGACATGGCGCGCAGCCGCTGCTCGAGACCCGACACCTGGATGTTGTAGGCCTCGTAGCAGTCGAGGGCGAGCCGCTCGGGGTCGTCCGGCACGAACGGGAACCGGTCGACCTTGCGCAGCAGGCCGATGTCGTCGGTGGGCGGGGCCAGCTCGAGCTCGACGGTGCGGAAGCCACCGACGCGGTCCGCGTGCGCCCGGCGGTTGTCGTCGAAGGTGCCCTGACGTTGTCGTTCCTGGCGCAGCAGGTCGAGGTCGATGTCGGCGACCGACCGACGCGGGCCGTCGGGGAAGCGGTCGGACTCGACGAGGAGCGCCCCGTTCTCGTAGACGAGCGTCTGGCCGTCCCAGGAGAGGTCGGTCGACGACTCGCCCTCACCACCGGCCGCATAGAGGTACGCGGCGAGGCACCGGGCAGAAGCACTGCGGCACAAGAGCTTCCGGTCGTCGGCCCGGGCCACCGTGATGGGCGAACCGGAGAGGTTGGCCAGGACGGTGGCGCCCGCGAGAGCCGCTTCGTGGCTCGGCGGGACGGGTACCCACATGTCCTCGCACACCTCGACGTGGAGGACGAACCCGGGCACGTCGGTGGCGCGGAAGAGCAGGTCGGGCCCGAAGGGGACGCGGTCGCCGGCGACCTCGATGGTGCCGCGCTGGTCGTCGCCGGCGCCGAACCACCGCCGTTCGTAGAACTCGCGGTAGGTGGGCAGGTAGGACTTGGGGGCGACACCCAGGACGCGACCGCGGTGCAGGACGACGGCGCAGTTGTAGAGGCGTCCGTCACGGTCGAGCGGGGCACCGACGACGACGAGCGGACGAAGGTCGGCCGTCGCCTCGGCGAGGCGCGCGATGGCGTCGTCGACGGCGTCTAGGAGGGGGTCCTGCAGGAAGAGGTCGTCGATCGCGTAGCCGGACAGGCACAGCTCGGGGAAGATCGCGAGCGCGACACCCTCGTCGTGCAGGTCGCGCACCTGCTCGAGCACCGCGTCGGCGTTGCGGGCCGGGTCGGCGACGGTGATCGGGAGGGTGCAGGCCGCGACGCGCGCGAAGCCCTGGGCGTACGCACTCCAGAAGTCCATGGCCCCAGTCAATCGCACCGCGGCTGTGACGCGAGCCTCGCCGGGAACCGGGTGCGTCGGGCACCCTGTCTCCTACACTTGGTAGTAGTCCGAGGCGGGTGCCGACCGACCCGGGAACCCGAGAGAGGTGACGACGATGAACACGACCGAGAGCCCGGTGCACGAGCTGCATCCCGAGGAGAGCTGGGAGTTCCTCCGCGCCCACGAGTTCGGGCGCCTGGCCTACCACCTCGCCGACGAGGTCCACCTCGTCCCGATCAACTACGCCGTCGCCGACCACCGGCTGCTGTTCCTCACCGCCGAGGGCAGCAAGCTGCTCGGCGTCGCCATGAACCGCGACGTCGCCTTCGAGGTGGACGACTTCGAGGGCGAGCGCGCGACGAGCGTCATCTGCCGCGGTCGTGCCCACGAGCTGACCGGCGACACGACGTGGGCCATCGAGCAGCTGCCGCTTCGCCCGTGGGTCGACACCCCGAAGACGGTCGTCGTCGAGATCACCGTCGACGAGATCACCGGCCGTCGCTTCGACCTGCACCGCCCCTGGCTGCACGCGCGCGTCGAGCCCTGAGCCGACGCGTCCGCCCGAGGAGTGCGGACTTCCCGCACGGGTGCGTCACGCAGGACCCACCCCTGACGGAAGCCCGCACCTCTGGGCGTGCGGCGCCGTCGGCGTCAGCCGACGGCGTCGCGGGCCCGGGTGAAGGCGTCGACGCACGCGCGGACGTCGTCCTCGGAGTGCGCCGCCGAGAGCTGGACGCGGATGCGCGCCTTGCCCCGGGGCACCACGGGGTAGGAGAACGCGATGACGTAGACGCCGTCGCCGAGCATGTGGTCGGCGACCTGGGCGGCCCGGCGGGCGCCGTCCTCGCCCGGGAACATGACCGGGCGGATGGGATGCGTGCCGGGCAGCAGCTCGAAGCCCGCGTCGGTCATGAGCGAGTGGAACAGCTCGGTGTTGCGGCGCAGCACCTCGCGCTTCTCGGCCGAGCCGGCGACGAGCTCGAGCGCGGCCATCGAGCCGGCAGCCACGGCCGGGGCGACCGAGTTGGAGAAGAGGTAGGGCCGCGACCGCTGGCGCAGCAGGTCGACGATCTCGCGGTGGCTCGAGACGTAGCCGCCGGAGGCACCGCCGAGCGCCTTGCCGAGGGTCCCGGTGAGGATGTCGACGCGGTCCTGCACGCCGAACAGCTCGGGCGTGCCGCGACCGCCGTCCCCGACGAAGCCGACGGCGTGCGAGTCGTCGACGAACACGAGCGCACCGAACTCGTCGGCGAGGTCGCAGATCTCGTCGAGGGGCGCGTACGAGCCGTCCATCGAGAAGACGCCGTCCGTGACGACGACGGTGCGCCGGGCGCCCGCCGCGGCCGCCGCCTCGAGCTGTGCACGCAGGTCGGTCATGTCGGCGTTCCGGTAGCGGTAGCGCATGGCCTTCGACAGGCGGACGCCGTCGATGATCGACGCGTGGTTGAGCTCGTCGCTGATGATGGCGTCCTCGGCGCCGAAGAGCACCTCGAAGACGCCGCCGTTGGCGTCGAAGCACGACGAGTAGAGGATCGTCGCCTCGGTGCCGAGGAACTCGCTGATGGTGCGCTCGAGGTCGGTGTGCAGCGTCTGCGTGCCGCAGATGAACCGCACCGACGCCATGCCGAACCCCCACTGGTCGAGGGCTGCCTGGGCGGCGCCGACGATCGCCGGGTCGTCGGCCAGACCGAGGTAGTTGTTGGCGCAGAAGTTGAGCGCCTCGGCCTTGAGGGTCGTCACGTGGGCCGACTGGGGTGAGGTCAGCTCGCGCTCGTTCTTGTAGAGGCCGGCGTCCTCGATCTCGTGCAGGGTTGCTGCGATCTCGTCCTTGACCGATCCGTACATGGTCGTCCTTCGCGCGTCGGCGGGCGGTGGCGTCCCTCAGCGTATTGCCGCACGGCCGGGCTAGCGTGGGCGGGTGGACGCGGACGAGGCCAGGGAGCGCTTCGCCACGGCGCGGGTCGCGCGCCTCGCGACGACCGGACCGGACGGCGCGCCACACCTCGTGCCCGTCGTCTTCGCCGTCGTCGGTGACGTCGTGTGGTCGGCCGTCGACGACAAGCCGAAGTCGACGCGCGCGCTCCGGCGCCTGGCGAACATCGCGGCGCACCCGCGCGTCAGCCTCCTCGTCGACCACTACGAGGAGGACTGGACGAGCCTGTGGTGGGTGCGAGCCGACGGCACGGCGCGCGTCCTCGAGGGCGACGACGCCGCCGTGGGCGAGGGGCGCGACGCGCTGGTGTCCCGCTACCCCCAGTACGCCGAACGGATGCCCGCCGGGCCGTACGTCGCGGTCCACGTCACCGTGTGGCGCGGCTGGTCGGCCCGCTGACGACGGCCCCCGCGGCCTCTGACGACGGCCCCCGCGGCCTCAACGCAGGTCGTACCGCGCGTACGTCGTCCCGCCGCCGAAGGTGCGGGCGTCGGTGAGCCGCAGCTCGATCCGGACCCCGGTCGGCAGGAACGGCGTCCCTCCTCCGACGACGTGCGGCACGCGGAGCACGGCCAGCTCGTCGACGACGCCGGCTCGCAGCGCCCGGGCCGCGAGCGTCGGCCCGCCGACGCTGACGTCGCGCGGCTGCCGCCGCACCCAGGCCCGGACGGCCGGCGGGTCGAACGACCGCTCGAGGCGCGTCCGCGCCGCGGTGACGGCTCCCAGCGTCGTCGAGTAGACGACCTTGTCGGCGGCCTGCCACACCAGCGCGTAGGCGTCCTCGACCGACCCCTCGGGGTCGGCGGTCGGTGCCGTGTCCCAGTACCGCATCACCTCGTAGAGCCGGCGACCGCACAGGTAGGTGCCGATGCCGCGCTCGAGCTCGTTGACGAAGCCGTGCACCTCGGCATCGGGCGCCGCCCAGTCGAACGCACCGGACGCGTCGGCGACGTAGCCGTCGAGCGAGCAGATGGCCGTGTAGACGAGACGTCCCATGTGTCGACTGTGCCACGCCGGCTTGTTCACTGGGCGGCGGCCGTACGGGCTCGGCTCGGCGCGAAGCCCGTTGCGGCACTACAGTGGCGGGGTTTGCGCTGCCCACGAGGCCGCGCGAACGATGCCCTCCCACCCGGACGCCAGGACCTCCCGTGCACCGACGACTCGCCCTCAGCTGCGCCACCGCAGCGACCGTTCTCGCCCTCGCCGCCTGCGGCGACGGCGGCCCGAGCGCGACGAAGCAGGTGGCGAGCGCGCACCCGACGTGGATCACGGTGGCCCAGGTGGTGTGCCCGCCCGGGTCCGACGCCACGGGGTCCGTCGACGAGCACGAGGTCGCCTGCACCAGCGCAGACGGCCGGCACGTCGGGGCGACGTTCTACGACAAGGCCGTCGACCTCGACCGGACCGTCAGCACCTTCCGGTGCAGGACCGGGGTCAAGTCGATCTCGGGCGACGACTGGCTCGTGCCCGTCGTGGCCGACGACGCCACGGCCGCAAAGCTGCTCGACGCCGGCGGCATCAACCTCTGCTGACCGTCGGGCGCCGGACAGGGCGTCGGACAGGGCGCGGTGCGGACTCGGGCGAACCGGATGTATCAGGGCCTCGACAGGAGGACTCTGGGAGGTGGGGCCCCACCCTGCCCCGTGCGCTCGGCGGAAGGAGCTCGACATGGCCCGGCGCGCCCTGCTCATCGGCATCGACCACTACGCGATCCCGGGGGCCGACCTCCGCGGATGCGTCAACGACGTCGAGCTCGTCGCCGGCGTCCTGCGCGACCTCTACGACGTCCCGGACGAGTCCCTCACGCTGCTCACCGACGCGAAGGCCACGAAGGCCGCGATGCAGGAGGCGATCGCCGGTCTCGTCGACGGCGCCGTCCCCGGCGACGTCCTCTACCTCCACTACTCGGGGCACGGCTCCAACGTTCCCGACACGAGCGGCGACGAGTCCGACGGCCGCGACGAGATCCTGTGCCCCCACGACCTCGACTGGGACGACCCCCTCACCGACGACTGGCTGCGCGCGACGTTCGACCGACTCGACCCGGCCGCCAGCCTCACCGTCGTCATGGACTGCTGCCACTCCGGCACGAACACCCGCGAGCCCCTGCCGCCGCCCGGGCTGGCGCAGCCGGAGGTCGTCGAGCGGTTCCTGCCCAACCCCGGCGACGAGGAGCGCGGCGGGGCCCACACCGGCACGCCGCGGCGCTCCCGCCGTCGACGGGACGGCGACGTGCACGAGGTGGACATCGTCGAGACGCTCGTCAGCGGCTGCCGCGACACGCAGACGTCGGCGGACGCGCGGATCGGCAGCTCGTACAACGGCGCCTTCACGTACTACCTCGTCCGGGCGCTGCGCGAGAGCCCGACGTCGTCCTACCGCGACGTGCACCGCCGCACCCTGACCGGGCTGCGCGGCCTGTACCCGCAGGTGCCGCAGCTCGAGGGACGCGGCGCCCGCCTCGACGCCGCCTTCCTCTCCCCGGCGGGGTGACGCCGTGCCCCCGCTCGACGGGCCCGCCCCGACGCCGCAGGGGGTCCCCGCGACGCTGCCGACGACCGCTCCCGTCACCTCCACCACCCCGGCACCGCCCACCTCCGTCCCGCCCGACCCGCGACCGCGGCCGCTCGTCCACGTCGCGCACGGCGACCTGCGCTTCGCCCGCAACCACCTCCTCGTCGGCCACTACGCGGGCAGCACGCTCGTCGGTGGCGAGGCCGCGCTCGACCAGCTGCTCGACGGGCGCCTCGCGCGCGCAGCCATGCTCGGCATCTATCCCGGTGCGCTCGAGACCTGCCAGGTCTTCACCGACCCCGACAAGTGGTCGACACCGCCCGGTGCGGTCGTCGCCGGCCTCGGCCCGATCGGGCAGCTGAGTGCGGCGGCGCTGGCCCGGGCCGTCGCTCACGCGGCCCTGACCGCCGCCCTGGGTCACCTGTCGATCGCCCGGCCACGCAAGGCTGCTCGCCGGACGTCGGGCGTGCTGCAGATGCGGCTGTCGAGCCTGCTGATCGCGACGGGCGCCGGTGGCCTCGCGGTGCGTGACAGCGTCCAGGCGCTGCTCACCGGCATCCAGCGGGCCAACGACCGGCTCGCCGACACGGGCATGGGCGTGCACATCTGCGACGTCGAGCTCATCGAGCTGTGGCAGGACCGGGCCCTCCAGGCGCTGGACGCGGTCGAGGCCTCGATGTCGACCGGTGAGCTGGCCGACTGCTTCGAGCTCGACCCGCGGCTGCGCGAGCTGCCCGGGCGGCAGCGTCGGCTCGTCTTCAGCGAGCGTGACGGGTGGTGGCAGCAGGTCCGCGTCCGGGGCGAGTCGGACGGGTCGCTGTCCTTCGAGACGTCGCTCGGCCGAGCCGGCACGCCGACCCGGACCGTGGGCACGCAGCGGGTGCTCGTCGACCGGCTCGTCGAGTCGCTCGTCGACACGCCGGCGCCCGACGCGGTCTCGGCGCACACGCTCTTCGAGCTGCTCTTCCCCAACGACCTCAAGGCGCAGGCACCCGACACCGACAACGTCGTCCTCGTCGTCGACCCCGGCTCGGCCCACTTCCCGTGGGAGCTGCTCGACGACCGCGGGGCCGACCGGTCCGGCGACGGCGAGCGGCGCCCACCCCTCGGGGTCCGCCGCGGGCTCGTGAGACAGCTCGAAGGCACCTCGATGCGCAGCCACGTGCTGTCCGCCACGACCGGCCGGGCGCTGGTCGTCGGCGACACCGAGAGCGGCCTCGGGCCGCTGCCCGCTGCGCAGTCGGAGGCACGGGCCATCGCAACCACGTTGCAGGGCAAGGGGTTCGAGTGTGACCCCCTCATTGCGGCGTCGGGTGCCCAGGTCGTGCAGGGCCTGTTCGACGGCGCCTACCGCATCGTCCACCTGGCCGGGCACGGCGTCTTCGAGTGGCCCGTGCGCGGCACGGGCGACGGCGCGTCCGAGCCGACGAAGGTCACCGGCATGGTCCTCGGTGGTGGCATGTTCCTCACGGCCGGCGAGATCGGGCAGCTGCGACAGGTGCCCGAGTCGTCTTCGTCAACTGCTGCCACCTCGGTGCGGTGCCCGAGAGCGGCGCCGTCGCGCCGACGCTCGGGGGCCGCTACCACCGGCTCGCCGCGAGCATCGCGACCGAGCTCATCGACATCGGTGTGCGGGTCGTCGTCGCGTGCGGCTGGGCCGTCGACGACGAGGCCGCAGCGACCTTCGCGACGACGTTCTACGACGCCATCCTCGCCGGCGAGACGTTCGGCGACGCCGTGACCCGGGCCCGCGCGGAGACGTGGAGCCAGCACCCCGACGTCAACACGTGGGGCGCCTACCAGTGCTACGGCGACCCGGACTACCGCCTCGTCCGCGAGGGCGTCGAGCTGACGACCGGAGCGACACGCAGCCTGGCCAGCACCGAGCAGGCCCGCGTCGAGATCGAGAACCTCGGCCAGTCGGTCGACGTCAGCCGCGACACGAACTACGGGCTGCGCCGGCTGCGCACGCTCGTCGACCGCCTCGACGCGTGCGACCTGTCCGACGCCTCGCTCCAGGTGCTCATCGCCCGCACCTACAACAAGTTCGGCAACTTCGACCTCGCCCGCGACTACTTCCGTCGCACGCTCGCCGCCGGCGGGACGGCCCTGACGGTGCGCGACTTCGAGGTGTGGATCGACCAGACCGTGCGCACCGCCGCGACCGACGCCGTCCACGGCTCCGCTGCCCCGGGCGGGTCCGGCTCGCCGACCCTGCTCGGCCCCGAGGCCACCGAGAAGGCCGTCGCGACGATCGAGTCCTCGATCGCCACGCTGCGCCGCCTCATCGACGACCCGGGCTCGGTCGTCCTCGGTTCGGGGCCGACGGCGACCGTCCTGGCCGCGTCGGACATCGCGGCCACGCCGAGCATCGACCGGCTGTGGCGGGTCGCGAGCGCCTACAAGCGCCTCGCCCTCGTCACGTGTCCGGCACGGTGTGCGGCCGCCGCCGCCCCGGACGACTGGACCCGGGCTCAGGGCGCGCTCGTCGACGCCGCCGACTGGTACCGGCGCGCGTACGAGGCCGCCGGTGCGCGGGACCGGCGCAGCCACGGCGCGCTCGCCAACTGGCTCGCTGCCGAGCTGGCCCTGGTGTGGCACCCGGTGCCCGAGCGGGCGCCCGTCGACGCCGGCACCGCGCGGGGGCTGCTCCACGATGCGCTCGAGGTGGCGGACGAGGAGTCACGCCGCTCGCCGACGTTCTGGACGGTGGCCGTCGTCGGTGACCTCGTCGCGCTCTCGGCCCTGTGGTCCGCGGAGCCGGCCCGGTCCAAGGCGGCCAAGGCCCTCGACCGCTACGGGCGCGCCGCCCTCATCGGCAGCGAGGAGCAGCTGCGCCAGGTGCGCGACCAGGTCGACTTCCTGGCAGACATGGCCGCCGACCATCCGGCGCAGTCGGCGTTCCTCCGGACGGTCCGGGAAGGCCTCGACGCCCTCGATCCCGCCGCCCGGACCCACTGAGTGCGGTGCCCGGCGGGGCAGGCGCGGGTCTCAGGGAGTGTCGAGGAACTCGTGGGTGAGCTCGGCGAGCTCGCGGGCCGACTGGGTGTTGAGCGACGCGCCCGCCCCGGCGACGACGTGCAGCCGCGCCCCGGGCACCTCGGCAGCAAGACGCCGGCCGGCCTCGGTGCCGGCGCGGTCGCGCGACCCGGCCACGACGAGCGTCGGGGCCTCGACGCGTCGCAGCGCGTCGGTGCCGTCGAACTCACGGAGGGCGTCGAGGACGGCGAGCATGCGGGGCCGCGACACCCCGGCGTCGACGAGCCTGGACTCCGGCACCAGACGCATCGCGAGCCTCTGCAGCAGCAGGGCACGCCGCGAGGGCCGCACGAGCGCCCCGGCGACGACGAGGCGCCCGACGAGCTCGGGCCGCTCGACGGCGAGGCGCAGCGCGACGCTCGCGCCGACCGACACCCCGAGGAAGTCGGCCCGGCGGACGCCCTGCAGCTCCAGCTCGTCGGCGACACCCGAGGCGGCGGCGTCGAGGTCGAAACCGACGGGGTCCCTGGGGCGCAGGCCGCGCATCCACGGGGCCGTCATGGGCCGGCCGGCGCCGAAGGCCGACACGAAGTCCTGCCAGGCGATCGGCGACTGCCCGACGCCGTGGAGCAGGACGAGCGGACGCGGCCGGCTCGGCTGGGTCATGACCAGTCGAGGACGACCTTGCCGCACTGGCCGGAGCGCGCCGTGTCGAAGGCCTCCTCCCAGCGCTCGGCCGGGAACCGGTGCGTGATGACCTGGGCAACGGCTGCCCGGAACCGCTCGGACGTCGCGATCATCTGCGACATCGCGTACCACGTGTCGTACATCTCGCGCCCGTAGATGCCCTTGAGGGTCAGCATGTGGGTGATGACCTTGCCCCAGTCGAGCTCGTAGCCCTGGTGCGGGAGACCGAGCAGCGCGATGCGTCCGCCGTGGTTCATGTTGGCGATGAGGTCGCTCACGGCCGGCGCGGCCCCGGACATCTCGAGGCCGATGTCGAAGCCCTCCTTCATGCCGAGGTGGTGCTGCGCGTCGGCGAGCGACTCGCGGGTGACGTTGATGGTCAGGTCGGCACCGGCGCGCTCGGCGAGCGCGAGGCGGTAGTCGCTCGCGTCGGACACGACGACGTACCGCGCCCCGGCGTGCCGGGCGATGGCGGCCGCCATGACGCCGATCGGGCCCGCGCCGGTGATGACGACGTCCTCGCCGACCATCGGCCACTGGAGCGCGGTGTGCGTCGCGTTGCCGAGGGGGTCGAACACCGCCCCGAGGTCGGGGTCGAGGTCGGCGGGCTGCACCCACACGTTGCTCGCCGGCAGCACGACGTAGTCGGCGAACGCGCCGTCGCGGTTGACGCCGATGCCCTGGGTGCGGATGCAGAGGTGGCGGCGGCCGGCCCGGCAGTTGCGGCACACCCCGCAGACGATGTGGCCCTCGCCGGACGCGCGGTCACCGACGGCGATGTGCTCGACGTCGGCGCCGATCTCGACGACCTCGCCGTAGAACTCGTGGCCGATGACGAGCGGCGGCCGGACGGTCGACTCGGCCCAGTCGTCCCAGCCGGCCAGGTGCAGGTCGGTGCCGCAGATGCCCGCACGCAGCACGCGGATCTTGACGTCGGCGGGCCCGCAGACCGGCTCGGGGCGGTCGACGAGCTCGAGGCCGGGGCCGGCGGACAGCTTCGTGAGGGCACGCACGGGGGCAGTCTGCCACCCGTCCGCGGAGGCGGGATGATGAGGGCGTGACCGGGACCGATCCGAGCTCGCCGACGCACGAGGTGCGGCCGGCGCAGCCGGCGCAGCGTGTGGCCGACGCCGTCGCCCGTCTGCGCGGCGCGGGCGAACGCGTCACGCCGGCCCGGCGGGCGGTGCTGGCGATCGTCGACGCGGCGGACGCCAGGGGTGAGCACCTCACCGCCGACCAGATCGGGTCGCGCGTGGCCGACCTCGAGCCGGCCGTGCACCGGGCCACCGTGTACCGGACGCTGACGTCGCTCACCGAGCTCGGCGCGCTCTCGCACGTGCACCTCGGCGGGTCGGCGACGGTCTACCACCTCGCGGCGGGGCCCGAGGTGCCGGACGCCGGCGCCGCGGTCGACGACGCACCCGGACGCCACGCCCACGCCCACGTCCAGTGCCACGCGTGCGGACGCGTCCTCGACGTGCCGCCCGACGTCCTCGACGACGTCGCCCGCCGCCTCGAGGCGGATCTCCGCTTCGAGCTCGACACGAGCCATGCCGCCCTCCTCGGCACGTGCCGCGAGTGCCGGAGGGCGTGAGGCTCAGGCGGTCGCGGTCACCTCGACGAGGTAGCCCTGGGCCGGCCCGAGGACCGGGACCGGCAGGCCCACCGTCGTGAGCACGGCCCCCGGCACGAGGATCCCCTCGTCGCCGAGCGCCGGCTCCCACCACGCCGGCGGGACGAGCTGCACGACGGCCGGCAGGCCTGCCTCGGGGCGGACCCGGAGGGTGTACGTGCGGGCCGGGTCGAGGCCGGGCAGCGGCAGTGGCCCGGTGGCGGCGTCGCGGCCGGTCACGAGGCGCGCGACGGTGTAGACGCCGTGGCCGCGGTCGGCGTCGACGGTGCCCGTGACGAGCACTGTGCCGTCGGGGCTCTCGGACCGCACGAGGTCACCGGTGTGCAGCAGTGGCCGCAGCTCCCGGGCCAGGGCCGTCCATGCCCTCAGGGCCTCGAGCTCGCCGTCGGAGCACGTCGTGATGTCCCACTCGAGCCCGGCGTGGCCCTGGAGCGCCATGAGGGTGCGGAAGCCGAGGTCGACGGTGCGGTGCGTCGTGTGGGCGGTGCCAGGGCCGACGTGCGTGCCCATGAGCTCGGCGGGCACGAGCAGGCTGGTCCACCGCTGGATGCTCGCCCGTTCGAGCGCGTCGTTGCAGTCGCTGGTCCAGATGCGGTCGGTGTGGTCGAGCACCTCGAGGTCGACGCGCGCCCCACCGCTGCTGCACGACTCGATCTCGAGCCCGGGGTGCCGGGCCCGGAGGTCGTCGAGCAGGCTGTAGAACGCGAGCGTGTGGGCGTGGACGGCGGGCGCGTCGACGACGCGACGGCCGGCGACCTCGACGGTGTGGACCGCCTCGTGGAGGTCGCGGTTGTGGTCCCACTTGATGTAGGCGATGCCGTACTCGGCGACGAGGCTGCTGATCCGCTCGAGCAGCTGGGCGCGGGCCTCGTCGTTCGTCAGGTCGATGAGCTGCTGGAAGCGCCACTCGCGCGGGGAACCGTCGGCCGGGCGCAGCACCCAGTCGGGGTGCGCGCGCACGAGGTCGCTGTCCTCGTTGACCATCTCCGGCTCGAACCACAGCCCGAACTCGAGTCCGAGTCCCTTCACGTGGTCGACGAGCGGCGAGAGGCCGTCGGGCCACACCTCGTCGGACACGACCCAGTCGCCGAGCCCGACCTTGTCGGTACGTCGTCCGCCGAACCACCCATCGTCGAGCACGAAGCGCTCGACGCCGATGCGGGCGGCCGTGTCGGCGAGCGCCTTGAGGTGGTCGAGGTCGGTCTCCATGTAGACCGCCTCCCACGTGTTGAGCACGACGGGTCGCGGGCGCGACGGGTGCCCCGCGCGGGCCCGCAGGCTGCGGTGCAGGCGCCGCGAGAGGCCGTCGAGGCCGTCGGTCGAGTGGAGGAAGACGACGGTGGGGGCGGCGTACGACTCCCCCGGCGCGAGTCGCACCTCGCCCGGCGCGAGCAGCTCGCCGCCGCCGAGGACGGCGTGGTGACGGCCGGCGCCCTCCGGGAGTGCCTCGACGAGGTGCTCGTGGTTGCCACTCCACGCGGTGTGGACGGCCCAGACCTCGCCTGTGCCCCAGTCGAACCCGCGCGTGCCGGCGATGAGCAGCAGCGTGGCGTCATGGCCGGTGCGGCCCCGCCGCGACGCGCGCAGGTGGGTGCCGTGGTCGAGCCTGCTGCGCTGCGGCGAACGCTCGCGGCACCAGCGTCCGGTGAGGTCGAGCACCTCGTCGGCGCGCACGGGCAGCGGGAGGATGGCGCGCAGCGCCGCCACGTCGAGCGGGACGTCGGCATCAGCGGTGTTCGTCACCGACGCGTCGACGCGGAGCACCCCGTGCTCGTCGAGGGAGTGGCGCAGCTCCAGACGCACGCCGTCGCGCGCGCTCGCGCGCGTCACGAGCGTCGTGCCCTCGGTCGTGCAGGTGACCTCGCTCCACCGCAGGGCGCCCGATGCGCCGCCACGGTGACCGGCCCAGCCGGGCGTGCCCGACCAGCCGTCCGCCTCGCCCGGCAGGATGGTCAGCGGCCACGGCTCGTCGAGCGCGCTCGGTGGGGCCGGCGCGGTCGTGAGCCGGGCCAGGGCCGCGTACGTGCCCGCGCCGCCGTCGAGGGCGGGGCCCCAGTGGACGACCTCAGGAAGCCCCGCGCCGCCGGGCTGCGGCTCGAGGACGATCGCGGTCCCGGCGGCCTCGACGAAGAAGGGAGAGACGGTGGACGGCTCGGACCCGTCGGTCGGGTGGGTCGGGTGGGTGGGGTCGGTCACGTCATCCCTTGGTCGCGCCGAGCGTCAGGCCCGCCACGAAGTGTCGTTGGAGCACGAAGAAGATCACCAGCGTAGGGATCGCGATGATCATCGATCCAGCGGCGACGAGGTTGTTGTCGGTGAAGAACTGGCCGCGCAGGTTGTTGAGCGAGCTCGTCACCGGGTACTTGTCGCCCTGCTGGAGCAGGACGGTGGCCCAGAAGAACTCGTTGTAGATCCACGTCGTCTGCAGCACCGCGAGCGCGGCCAGGGCCGGGCGGCACAGCGGCAGCGTGATCTGGAAGAACTGGCGGGTCACGCTCGCGCCATCGATGACGGCCGACTCGTAGAGCTCCTTGGGCAGCGCCTTCATGTAGTTGCTGAGGACGAAGGCGCAGAACCCGGTCTGGAACGCGACGTTGACGAGGATGAGGCCCTGGAAGCTGTCGAGCAGGGTGCCCGACTCGCTGAACCAGAAGGGCACCTCGATGGCGCGGAACATCCGGTAGACGGGGATGAGCAGCGCCTGCGGCGGCAGCAGGTTCGCGGCCATGAAGAAGCCGAGGAGGGCGAGGTTGACCTTCCACGAGAACCGCGCGACGACGAACGCGACGCACGCCGACAGGAACAGCGTCAGCAGCACGGCCGGCACCGTGATGATGAACGAGTTCCAGAAGTGCAGGCCGAAGTCGCCCTGCTCCCAGGCGTTCCTGTAGTTGTCGAGGGTGAAGCCGCCCCACGAGATGTAGCCGTGCTTGGCCGTGAACGCGTAGTCGCGGAAGGAGTTGACGAGCGCGAGGAGCAGGGGGAAGAGCCAGATCAGCGACACGAGGGTCAGGACCAGCGGCAGGAACCAGCGGCGCCCGGACTGCGGTCCCCCCTCGCGCGGGTGGAGCAGGACCTGGGTGCGCTCCTGCACCGGGTCGGCGGTGAGGGACATGTCAGTCCTCCTTCATGGCGATGCGCAGGTAGACGAAGACGAGCACGCTGGAGATCGCGAGCATGATCGTCGCGAGCGCCGAGCCGAAGCCGATGCGGCTCGCCTCGCCGACGACGTTCTGCGTCACGAGTGTCGAGATGAGCTCGAGCCCGTTGCGCCCCTTGTTGATGACCCAGACGAGGTCGAAGGCGCGGAGCGACTCGATGACGGTGACGACGAGCACGATGATGTTGATCGGCCGCATCACCGGGAAGACCACCCGGAAGAAGGTCGTCGTCTCGCTCGCGCCGTCGATCCGGGCGGCCTCCCGCAGCGACGGGTCGACGCCCTTGAGGCCGGCCAGGTAGAGCAGCATGATGTAGCCGGAGTGCCGCCAGGTGGCGGCGACGAGTGCTGCCCAGAGGTTGACGTCCGGGTCGCCGTACCAGTCGGTGGTGCCGCCCGTGATCGCGTTGAGCAGGCCCTGGTCCCGCGAGTAGATGAGCTGCCAGATGAAGCCGATGAGGGCCAGGGACAGCACGACCGGCAGGTAGATGCTCGTCTGGTAGAAGCGGGTGCCCGTCACGCCCCGGTCGACGAGGACCGCGAAGAGCACCCCGAGCGGTGTCGCGACGAGGAACATCACGGCCAGCCAGATGAGGTTGTGCTGGATGGCCGGCCAGAACGGTGGGTAGATCGTCGTGATGTCGCGGTAGTTCTGGAGCCCGACCGACTTGATGCCGGAGAGCGGCCCGATCCCGTCCCAGTTGGTGAACGAGAGCAGGACCGAGCCGATCGCCGGGATCCAGACGAGCCAGAGGACGAGGAGGGTCGGCACGGCCACCATCAGCGCGACGACGACCCGGTCGCGCGCCGAGAGCTGGTCGATGCCCTTGTACCTGCGGTTGCTCGCCATGGTGACCGCCCCGTCAGGAGCCGAAGATGCTCTTCTTCTGGGCCTGGATGCTGTTGCAGAGGCCGTCGATGTCCTTCGGGTTCTTCAGGAAGGTCTGGATGGCCGGGATCATGACCGTCGAGGCGAAGTCCGGGCGGGTGTCGCGGTCCATGAACTGCGCGATGGACTTGGCCGACTGGACGTACTCCTTCGACTTCTTCTGCAGCGCCGTGTAGCCGCTCGTGTCCGCCTTGTCGTTGGTGGCGATGACGCTGGGGTCGGCCTTGAGGGCGAGCAGCTGGGCCTCGGGCTGCGAGATGTACTGGAGCAGCTTCTTGGCGGCGCCCTCGTTCTTGGGGCGGGCGCTCATCATGTAGCCGTCGATCGGCGCCTCGATGGCGTCGGTGCCGACGGTCGAGTCGATCTCGGGGAAGGTGAAGAAGTCGAGGTCGTCCTGCTCGGCGCCCTTGCCGAACTGCTGCGCGACGAACGAGCCGAGGACGTACATGCCGGACTTCTTCTGCTGGAGCGACTGCGCCGCCTCCTGCCACGTGCGGCCGAGGGAGTCGGCCTGGTGCAGCGGGAGGATCCCGGCCCAGGTGTCGAAGACCTTCTTGACCTTGGGGTCGGTCCACGACTCCTTGCCGGCCATCAGGCTGACGTGGAAGTCGTAGCCGTTGACGCGCAGGTTGAGCTGGTCGAAGGTGCCCATGGCGGGCCAGCCGTCCTTGTCGCCGAAGGCGATCGGGGCGATGCCGTCCTTCTGCATCTGGGCGCCGAGCGTCTTGAGGTCGTCGAGCGTCTTCGGCACCTCGTAGCCCCGCTGCTGCCAGAGGCTCTTCCGGTAGAAGACGGCCCACGGGTAGTTGGTGATCGGCACGAAGTACTGCTTGCCGTCCGCGCCGGTCGAGGCCTTCTTCAGCGCGTCGCTCATGCCGGTGATGTTCTTCCAGACATCGGAGATGTCGCCGACGAGGCCCTTCTCGGCGAAGAACTGCATGCGGTAGCCGGCGAACCAGGTGAAGACGTCGTCGGGCGAGCCCTGGAGGTAGTTGTTGATGTTCTCCTGGAAGGAGTTGTGGTCGACGGTGTTGATCTTGACGGTCGTGCCGGGGTTCGCCTTGGAGAAGGCGTCCATGTAGGCCTGCACGGCCGCCTTCGGCACGGCGTCCGACTGGTTCGAGCCGACGGTCACCGTTCCGGTCACGGCACCCGTGGGGACGCCGGCCGAGCCCGAGTTGCTGCCGCAGGCCGCGAGGCCACCGGCGCCCAGGAGGGCACCGACGCCCACGGCGCCGCGCAGGAGGGTCCGACGGTCGATGCCGCGAACGGAGGGGGGAACCATGCGAGCGAGGTACTCGGCCTCGGTGCTCGGGCGGGTCATTGCGGTCTCCTTTGACGCTGTACCGGATGTGGAGTGGCCGGGGCCGAGAACGAACACAGTCGCTCAAAACCAGCCAACAACAAACAGAGAATCCTCAGGTCGGACACTTCTGTCAAGAGGACCGGACAACCCCGTCGCAGATCGTGATGGAACCTTTGCCCGCCCGCGCCGCTTGGGGGGAGAGTCGTCTTCCCGAGAGCACGCCGCCGCGAACGGACACGGCCCGCGCGGACGCCGGCTCGCCGACCGGACAGACTCAAACCGGTCCGACTGTTGGAAAATGTTGACATCACGCCGGTCCGCGGTCCACGCTGGGCGCCATGCGCTCCTGGCCGACGAAGATCCTCGCCCTCGGCGGTGACTACAACCCCGAACAGTGGCCCCGCTCGGTCTGGGACGAGGACGTCGAGCTGATGCGCCGCGCCGGCGTCTCGTTCGTCAGCCTCGGGGTCTTCTCGTGGTCCTGGCTCGAGCCCGCCAAGGGCGAGTACGAGTTCGAGTGGCTCGATACCGTCATGGACAAGCTGCACGCGGGCGGCATCGCCGTCGACCTCGCCACCGCCACGGCCACGCCGCCACCGTGGCTCTCGCACGCCCACCCCGAGATCCTGCCCGTCGACGTCGACGGCCACACGCTGTGGCCGGGCAGCCGGCAGGCGTGGTGCCCCACCTCCCCCGTCTACCGCGAGTACGCCCTCGCCCTGACGCGGCAGCTGGCCACGCGCTACCACGAGCACCCGGCCCTCGCGATGTGGCACGTGTCCAACGAGTACGCCTGCCACAACCTGCCCTGCTACTGCGACGAGTGCGCCCGCCACTTCCGCTCGTGGCTGCTGCGTCGGTACACCACGCTCGAGCGTCTCAACGACGCGTGGGGCACCGCCTTCTGGAGCCAGCGCTACACCGCCTGGGAGCAGGTGCTGCCGCCCCGCCGATCGACGACGTTCAACAACCCGACGCACGTGCTGGACTACCGGCGGTTCTCCTCCGACGCCCTGCTCGACTTCATGCGCGCCGAGCGCGCCGTGCTCGAGGAGCGCTCCCCCGGCGTCCTCGTCACGACGAACTTCATGACGCTGGCCCACTTCCGCCACCTCGACTACGCGCAGTGGGCCGACGCCGTCGACGTCGTCAGCACCGACCACTACATCGTCGACACGCTGGCCCACCCGCGCGCCGAGCTGGCCTTCAGCGGCGACGTGACGCGCGGCCTCGCCGGCGGCGCCCCCTGGATGCTCATGGAGCACTCGACGAGCGCCGTCAACTGGCAGCCGGTCAACCACGCCAAGGCTCCCGGCCAGACGATCCGCGACGCGGTCGCCCACGTGGCGCGTGGCGCGGACACCATCGGCTGGTTCCAGTGGCGCCAGTCGCGCGCCGGTGCCGAGAAGTTCCACAGCGCGGTCGTGCCGCACGCGGGCCCGGACAGCGCCCGGTTCCGCGAGGTCGAGCAGCTCGGCCGCATCGCCGGACGGCTGGGCGAGCTCGTCGGCAGCCGCGTGGAGGCCCGGGTGGCGGTCCTGCACGACTTCCAGGCGATCTGGGCGGCGGAGGGCCCGTGCATGCCGTCCGCCGACCTCGACCCGCTCGAGGCCGCGCACGCGGTCCACCGGGTGCTGCACGCGCGCGGCGTCACCACCGACGTCGTCCACCCCTCGACCGACCTCGCACCCTACGACGTCGTCGTCGTCCCCCAGCTGTACACGGTGTCCGACGCCGTGGCCGCCGCCGTCGCCGCTGCCGCGGAGCGCGGGGCACAGGTCGTCGTGACCTACTTCTCCGGGATCAGCGACGAGGACGACCACGTGCGCCTCGGTGGCTACCCGGGCGCCTTCCGCGACCTGCTCGGCGTCCGCGTCGAGGAGCTCTTCCCGCTCGACCGGGCCGAGACGGTGGCGCTCTCGAGCGGTACGGGCACGTGGTGGAGCGAGGACGTCACCGCGGGCGAGGGCACCGAGGTCGTGGCGACGTATGCCGCCGGCCCGCTCGTCGGCCGTCCGGCCGTGACGCGACGCGACGTCGGCGCCGGTGGCGCCTGGTACCTCAGCACGCTGCCCGACGACGAGACCCTGGGCGGCCTGCTCGAGGGCGTGCTCGCCGCCGCGGGCGTCCCGCCGACCGTCGCGGGGCTCCACCGCGGCGTCGAGGCGACGCGGCGCGTGAACGGGGACGGCTCGTGGCTGTTCCTGCTCAACCACGACGACGCCGAGCACGAGGTGCGCGTCACGGGGTACGACCTCGTCGCCGACCGGCGCACGGACGGCCTCGTCACGCTCGCGCCGGGAGCGGTCGCCGTCGTACGAGAGGACTGAACGTGCTCGCCAGCCAACGCCGGACCGTCATCCTCGGGCTCGTCGAGGACGAGGGCGCGGTCCGGGTCTCCGACCTCGTCGAGCGCCTCGGGGTCTCCGACATGACCATCCGCCGCGACATCGAGCGTCTCGCCGGGGACGGCCTGCTCGAGCGCGTCCACGGCGGCGCCCTCGCCGTCGGGGGCACCCGGTCCAGCGAGGAGCCCGGCTTCTCGGCGAAGTCCCACCTGCAGCTCGCGCAGAAGCAGGCCCTCGGCCGGCACGCCGCCCGGCTCGTCGGCCCGGGCAGCGCCATCGGCATCTCCGCCGGTACGACGACCTACGAGCTGGCCCGCGCGGTCAGGGACGTGCCGCAGCTGACCGTCGTGACCAACTCGGTGCCGGTCGCGCAGCTGCTCCACGAGTCGGGGGCTCCCGGGCAGACCGTCGTCCTCACCGGCGGCGTGCGCACCCCCTCCGACGCGCTCGTGGGCCCGGTCGCCGTGTCGGCGCTGCGGTCGCTGCACTACGACGTCCTGTTCCTCGGGGCGCACGGCGTCGACGACCGTGCCGGCCTGACGACGCCCAACCTCGTCGAGTCCGAGACGAACCGGGCCCTCATCGGCTCGGCCCGCACGGTGTGCGTCCTCGCGGACTCCTCGAAGTGGGGCACCGTCGGCCTCAGCACCTTCGCCGAGCTCGACGACGTCGACGTCTTCGTCACCGACGCCGCCCTGGGCGAGCGTGCCCGCACCGCCCTCGGAGACGCCGTGGGCTCCCTCGAGATCGTGGAAGCCACCTCATGAGCCACCGCTTCACCTCCCGCACCCTGGCCGACGGTCGCGAGATCATCTACGTCGACCAGCCGGGTACGCCCGAGCGCACGGCCCGCGACCTGCGTCCGGTCGAGCCGCGCGTGCTGTCCGGGGAGGTCCGCCACGACGCGCTCGTCGACGACTGGGTCGCCGTCGCGGCGCACCGGCAGAACCGCACGTTCATGCCGCCGAAGGACGAGTGCCCGCTCTGCCCGACCGGCCGCGGCACCGCACCCTCGGAGATCCCCGAGTCGGACTACCAGGTCGTCGTCTTCGAGAACCGGTTCCCCTCGTACGCCGTCGAGTCGCTGGGAGCCGAGTTCCCCGACCCCACAGGCCTTTTCGGAACCCGCCCCGCCGTGGGACGCTGCGAGGTCGTGTGCTTCACCAGCGACCACGAGAGCTCCTTCAAGGACCTGTCGGTCGAGCGGGTCCGGATGGTCGTCGACACGTGGGCCCAGCGCACCGAGGCGCTCGCGGCCCGGCCCGAGGTGCAGCACGTCTTCGCCTTCGAGAACCGCGGCCGCGAGATCGGCGTCACCCTCCCGCACCCGCACGGGCAGATCTACGCCTACCCGTACGTCCCGGCCCGCACCCGTCAGCTGCTCGACGCGGCGCAGTGCCACCTCGAGCGCACCGGTCGGCTGCTCGGTGCGGACCTGCTCGCCGCCGAGCGCGCCGACGGTTCCCGCGTCGTCATCGAGGGCACGCACTGGACCGCGTACGTGCCGTTCGCGGCCCGGTGGCCGGTCGAGGTGCACCTCGCGCCGCACCGCGACGTGCCCGACCTCGCCGCCCTCGACGACGACGAGCGCGACGAGCTCGCCACCGTGTACCACGACCTGCTCGGCCGGCTCGACCGGTACTACGTCGCCGAGAACGGCTCGCCCGTCACCCTCCCGTACATCGCGGCCTGGCAGCAGGCGCCCGCCAAGGTCGGCCGGGACGCCTCGCGCCTGCACCTGCAGCTCATGTCGGTGCTGCGCGGTCCCGGACGCCTCAAGTACCTCGCCGGGTCCGAGTCGGGAGTCGGCGGCTGGGTCAACGACGTCGCGCCGGAGCGGGCCGCGGCCCGGCTGCGGGAGGTGGCACCGTGAGCGCGAGAGAGCCGGAAGAGGTGATCGAGGGCGTCCGTGCCCGCTTCGTCGGCCGGTACGGCCGCGAGCCCCAGGGCGTCTGGTCGGCGCCGGGCCGCGTCAACCTCATCGGTGAGCACACCGACTACAACGGCGGCCTGTGCCTGCCCATCGCCCTGCCGCAGCGCACGTACGCCGCGGCCGCCGTGCGCGACGACGGCGTCCTGAGGGTCTGCTCCCTGCAGAGCGACACCCCGGTCGAGGTCGCGCTCGCGGACGTGTCGCCCGAGCGGCCCGGCGGCTGGGCGTCGTACGTCGCGGGTGTGCTGTGGGCGCTGCGCGAGGAGGGCCACGACGTGCCGGGCCTCGACGTCGTCATCGACTCGGTCGTGCCGGTCGGTGCCGGGCTGTCGAGCTCGGCGGCCCTCGAGTGCTCGGTCGGCGCCGCGGTCAGCGACCTCGGCGGGCTCGGGCTGCTCGAGGACGCCGGTTCCCGGGCGCGCCTGGCGCAGGCCTGCATCCGCGCCGAGAACGAGATCGCGGGCGCCCCCACCGGAGGGCTCGACCAGTCCGCCGCGCTGCTGTGCGACGACGCGAGCGCCCTGCTGCTCGACTGCCGGTCGTGGCAGACCGAGCAGGTGCCCTTCGACCTCGCCTCGTCCGGGTACGCGCTGCTCGTCACCGACACCCGGGCCCACCACGAGCTCGTCGACGGCCAGTACGCCGCGCGCCGGGACGCGTGCGAGGAGGCCGCCCGCCTCCTCGGTGTCGACACGCTGCGTGAGGTGCCCGCGTCCGGGCTCGACGCGGCGCTCGACCGGCTGCCCACCGACGAGATGCGGCGACGCGTCCGGCACGTCGTCACCGAGATCGACCGGGTGGAGCGGGCCGTCGCCGCCCTGCGCGCGGGGGACCTCGACGAGGTCGGCCGGCTCTTCGACGCCTCCCACACCTCGATGCGCGACGACTACGAGATCTCCTGCGACGAGCTCGACGTCGCCACCGACACCGCGCGGCGGCACGGCGCCCTGGGCGCCCGGATGACCGGCGGCGGCTTCGGCGGCTCGTGCATCGCCATCGTGCGGGCCGACGCCGTCGACGAGGTCGGCAGGGCCGTCGAGGACGCGTTCGCGGAGCACGGGTTCACCGTGCCGTCCTCGTTCGCCGTCACGGCCGGCGCCGCGGCGCACCGTGACGCGTGAACGGCGCCCTCGGCTCCGCGCACACCGGACACCGGACACGCCGGAGGGCGGCCACCCACGTCGGGTGACCGCCCTCCGGTCGAGGTGCGTGGACGTCAGGCCGGGATGATGAGGCCGGTCGTGGCCTTCGCGCGCTCGAGACGAGCTGCGACGTCCTGCCAGTTGACGACGTTCCACCAGGCCTTGACGTAGTCGGCCTTGACGTTCTCGTACTGCAGGTAGAAGGCGTGCTCCCACATGTCGAGCTGCAGCAGCGGGATCTGGCCGACCGGGATGTTGCCCTGCTGGTCGAACAGCTGCATGATGTGCGGCCGGCCGGCGATGGTGTCCCACGCCCAGATCGACCAGCCGGAGCCCTGGATGGCGTTGGCGTTGGCGTTGAAGTGCGCCTGGAACTTCTCGAAGCCGCCGAAGTACTCGTCGATCGCGGCCTGGACCTCGCCCTCGGGCTGGCCGCCACCGTCGGGGCTCATGTTCTTCCAGAAGACCGAGTGGTTCGTGTGGCCGCCGAGATGGAACGCGAGGTTCTTCTCGACGCCGTTGACGGCTGCGTAGTCACCGGACTCACGCAGCTCCTCGAGCTTGGCGACCGCGGCGTTCGCGCCGTCGACGTAGGCCTTGTGGTGCTTGCTGTGGTGCAGCTCCATGATGCGAGCGCTGATGTGCGGCTCGAGAGCCGCGTAGTCGTAGTCGAGCTCGGGAAGCGTGTAAGCCACTTGTCGTTCCTTTCTGGAGACCTTTCGGCTCCGATCACTCTATGCCGCGCGTCGCGCGGGCCGACAGGGGTGTCCCGGCCGACCGGGCGACGCCGTCGAGGGGGACCCACTCGACGATCCTGCGAGCTCAACAGGGCTTGAGGTCAAGCGGACCCGTCGTCCGGGCGGCTCAGTCGAGCCCGAGCAGGTCGCGGACGTCGTCCGAGGTGATCGCGCCGGAGAGCGACCCGCCCTCGTCGACGACACGGTCGAACAGGTCACGCTTGCGCTCCTGGAGCGCGACGACCTTCTCCTCGATGGTGCCGGCCGACACGAGCCGGTACACCGTGACGGGCTTGTCCTGGCCGATGCGGTGGGCGCGGTCGATGGCCTGGGCCTCGGCCGCCGGGTTCCACCAGGGGTCGAGCACGAAGACGTAGTCGGCCTCGGTGAGGGTGAGCCCGAACCCGCCGGCCTTGAGGCTGATGAGGAACGCCACCGCGTCACCCTGGCGGAAGCCGCGGACCACCTCCTGGCGGTCGGTCGTCGAGCCGTCGAGGTAGGCGGTCTCGAGACCGGCCTTCGCCAGCGCCGCCTCGACGAGGCGCAGGAACCCGGTGAACTGGCTGAAGACGAGCGCGCGGTGGCCCTCGGCGGCGAGCTCGCGCAGCTGGTCGACGAGGAACTCCACCTTCGCCGCGGTGGCCCGGCCAGCCTGGGCGGGGTCGACGAGCGAGGGCTCGAGGGCGAGCTGGCGCAGCCGGGTCAGGGAGGCGAGGATCGCGACGCGGTTGCCGTCGGGGTCGCCGAGCAGGCCGAGGATGCGCTGGCGCTCGCGCTGCAGGTGCTGGTCGTAGACGTGCCGGTGCACCGGGTGCGGCTCGAGCGGCACGACCTGGACCTGCTTGGGCGGCAGGTCGAGGGCCACCTGCTCCTTGGTGCGGCGCAGGACGAGAGGGCGGATGCGCCGGCGGAGCAGGTCGAGCAGGTCGGGTCGCTCGCCCGACTCGATGGGCCGCCGGTAGCTCTGGGTGAACACGTCGGGGCGCGGGTAGAGGCCGGGCGCCGTCAGCGACAGCAGCGACCAGAGGTCCATGAGGGAGTTCTCGAGCGGCGTGCCGGTGACGGCGAGCGTGAACGGCGCACCGAGCCGCCGGACCGCGACGTGGGTCTTGGCCTGACGGTTCTTGACGAACTGCGCTTCGTCGAGGACGACTCCGCCCCAAGCGATCTCGTGGAAGGCATCGGCGTCGAGACGCAGCACGGCGTACGAGGTGACGACGACCTGGGCACCACCGACGGCGTCCGGCAGGACCGTGCCGCGCTTGCGCCCCGTGGCGGTGACGGCGACGGTGCGCAGGTGCGGGGCGAAGGTGTCGATCTCCTGCAGCCACGTGCCGACGACGCTCGTCGGCGCGACGACGAGGACGGGCCCCCGGGCACCCGGGGACCCGGTGCTCGGGCTGCCGAGCTCGCCGCGGTCGTGCGCCCGGGCGAGCGCGGCGATGACCTGGAGGGTCTTGCCGAGGCCCATGTCGTCGGCCAAGATGCCGCCGATGCGGGCGTCCCACAGCCGCGCCAGCCACCGGTAGCCCTCGAGCTGGTAGGGCCGCAGCGTGGCGCGGAGCGCCCGCGGGACCTCCGCTGCGGGCGCGTCGGCGAGGGGTGCGAGCGCCGCGACGTTGGCGGCCCACCTGGCGCTCTGCTGCTCGACGACGCCGAGGGCCGCGAGCTCCTCCCACAGGTCGGCGTGGTGGGCACTGAGCCGCAGGCCGCCGGTCTCGGGGTCGGCGAGCTCTCGCGCCTCGTCGATGAGCGTGCGCAGCCGGACCAGCTCGGGCCGGTCGAGCCGGAACCACGAGCCGGAGTCGAGGAGCATGATGTCCTCGCCGGCGGCGAGCGCGGCGAAGAGCGGCTCGAAGGGCACCTCCTCGCCGTCGACCTCGACCGTGACGCGCAGGTCGAACCAGTCACCGGGCTCGGCCTGCTCGCGACGCCGGGCGGGCCCTGGACCCGAGCCGGGCGGCAGCGCTCCCGTGACGACGTCGGTGGCCCCGATGCGCACCACGGGCGGTGCCGTGACCTCCTCGTACGGGGGGAGGTCACCGTCGACCTCCACGGTGACGTGCTCGTCGGCCTCGAGGGCCGGCAGCTGTTCGGAGACGAACCGCGCGGCGTCGGGGCCACGCAGGTGCAGGCGCGAGCGCAGCCACGGCAGCCCCTCGGCGAGGCCACCGACGGCCCCGGGCACCTCGTGCAGGGACGTCGCCGCGCGCGTCGCCGCGGTCTCGGCATCGCGGTCGCGGGTGCGACGGATGCCGAGCAGCCCCAGCGCGCCCCCGTGGGTCCCGCCGGCGGAGGGTCCGTGCGCCGCACGCTCGGTGATCGGCCGAAGGACGCCGTCGTAGGCGTGCCCGAGGTCGACCCGGACCTCGCCCGGGACGTCGTGGACCACCCTGACGTGCACGGTGACCCGTTCGGGCGCGACCTCCCCGCCGGCGGGCGTGTCACCGACGGGCAGCGGCACCTCGGAGCGCACGCGCACGCGCTGCCGCAGCCCCGGCACGGTCGACCCGAGGAACCGGGCGCGCTCGTCGGCGGGCACGCGCAGACCGGCGCGGGCCTGCTCGAGCGCTGCGCTCGCGAGCCCGAGGTCCTGCTCGAGCGGCACGAGGGTGAGGGCTCCGTCGTCGGCGGAGACGGCGACGCCGTGCACCGGGTCGCCGAGGAAGAGGACCTCGCCACCGCCTGCGTCGGCGGCGTGGGCGGCGTCGGCGGCGCCGGTGGCCTCGTCCGCATCGTCACCGCCGCCACCGGGCAGACCGGCGACGCGCAGCCGGACGACGAGGTCGCCCGAACCGTCAGGGGCCCGGCGCACGTGCAGCTCGAGGGTGGCCGGCTCGTCGACGACGGTGACCGGCCCCACGACGCCTTCACCGGGCAGGAGGACGACGCCGGCGTCGCGGGCGCGCGACAGCAGCGGCCACACGTCCGGGCTCGCGTCGAGGGCGATGGGCGGCGCGGCGGTCAGGTACGTCGTGCCGCCCGAGGCGTGGCGCGCGGCGTCGTAGAGGCGGGTGAGCGCCCGCTCGTGCTCGGGCAGGAGGCGGATGCCGGCACGCCACTGCGGCAGCGCGTCGTGCCAGGTGAGGGTGCGGTGCCACGTGCCGGCGCGCGTCCACCGCGTGGGCCGGAGGCCGTACCCCGGCTCGGGCAGCCCGCCGCGGCCGCGCGGGTCGCGGTAGACGACGTCGACGAGCAGGCCCGCGGGCATGAGGTCGCCCTGCGGCTCGGGGCGTGCGTCCGGCGCAGGAGCGGCCGCGGTGCGGGGACGGATGTGCCCCAGGACCTCGGACCAGTGCACGAGCCGTGGCGCCCCCTCGGGCCGGCGCTCGACGAGCCCGGCGCTGGCCGGCTCGCCGACCCGCGGGCCGTCCTCGGGCTCCACGACGGCCTCCGGCAGGACGCCGTTGGCGACGTCTCGCGCGGTGAGGAGCAGGGCGACGACGTGCTTGCAGTCGGTGGCGACGGGACAGCTGCACCGCCCGTTCCACAGGTGGGCGCGGCCCTTCGGGTGCGGTCGCGCCTCGATGATCGTCTGGTAGGTCTCGGCGCCGCTGCCGTCGATGGTGCCGAGGATCATGAGCCCGTCGGGCCGCGTCGCGATGGACCGGACCCGGCGCTCGGCGGCATAGGCCTCGCCGCGACCGAAGGTGCGCGAGCCGACCTGCTGGGCGATGTCGGGATCGGTGACCTGCCCGACCCACGTCGCCCGCCCCACGCTCCACGCCATCCCTCGACTCTAGGTCGGGGTGCCGACACCCGGCGGCACGGTCCACAGGTCCGGCAGGATGGGCGGATGGCCGACCCGCGCTCGCTGACGCTCGCCGACTTCCCCGTCCACCGGGCGGTGACGACGCGCTGGTCGGACAACGACATGTACGGCCACCTCAACAACGCCGTCTACTACGAGCTGTTCGACTCGGCGATCAATGGCTGGCAGGCCGAGCACGAGACGATCGACCCGACCCGTGACCCGACGCAGGGCGTCGTCGCCGAGTCCGGCTGCGTCTTCTACGCCGAGGTCGCCTTCCCCACGCCGCTCGTCGTCGGGCTGCGGGTGACGCGTCTCGGCACGAGCAGCGTCACCTACCAGCTCGGCCTCTTCGCCGACCCGGCGCACGGCGGCGAGGGGGACATCCGGGCGCTGGGCCACTGGGTGCACGTCGAGATCGACGCCCGGACGCGCCGCCCCACGCCGATCCCGGACCACCTGCGTGCCCTCATGGCCGGGGCAGTGGTCGAGGTGGACGCGTGAGCGGCGCCGGACGTCCCGGTGGGCGTCACGGCACGCGTCACGAGGGCCACCCGGAGGAGTCGTGGGAGGGCTGGACGCGGCGGGTCGCGACCGACCTGGCCGCACTCGCCGAGGGCGGCTGGGAGACGTTCGCGGTGCACGCGGACGTCGGAGGCGCGCGGGACGAAGGGCCGGCCACCGCGCGCTCGAGCGGGTTGTTCCGTCGACGCCACCGAGGCGAGTCCGTCTCTGCCGCAGACGTCTTCGTCCAGGCCAGCCGACTCGAGGGCGTGCTCGTGCTCGAGTGCGTCGCCGACCCGGAGTTCGAGGGCCTGACCGCCCTGGCGACCCACGACGTCGAGGCCCTCACCGCGCTCGGTTGGGAGACCGTCGCGGACGAGGCCGACCTCGGCCGCGTGCTCGGACCGGATGCCGCCGAGGAGGCGGCCGCCCTCGTGGCGGCGACGCTGCGCGACGTGCTGGGGGCCACGGCGCCGTCGGCGGTGGACCGCCGGCACGGCTGAGCCAGAACCCTTCCGGGTCGGCTCTCAGTCCTTGTGCAGGGCCTCGAGCGGGTGCGCCCCCGGCGCACGACCGCGGGCCAGCTGCGTGGCCGCCCGGCGCATCGCGGCGGTGTAGAGCGGCCGGACGAACCGCTTGGCGCGCCAGGCGACGCGTCCCTCTATGTCGGTGAGCACGACGTCGCGCCGGGCGTCGATGCCGCGCAGCACGATCGCGGCCACGTCGTCGGCCGAGCGCCGGGACCCCCTCACCATGCGGCGTCCGGCGTCCTCCAGCTCGGCGTCGGTGCCCCGGAACGACGCGTCGAGGCCGCTGCGGAAGAACGACGGGCACACGACCGTCACGGCGATCCCGTGCGGCGCCAGCTCGTGCGAGAGCGTCTCGCTCACCGCGACGACGCCGGCCTTGACGGCGTTGTAGGCGGCCATCCCCGGCGCGTGGACGAGCCCGGCGAGGGATGCCGTGTTGACGATGTGCCCGCCGCGCTGCTGCTTGAACAGCGGCGTGAAGGTGCGGCACCCACGGACGACGCCGAGCAGGTTGACGTCGACGACCCGGCGCCACTCGTCCATCGTCGCGACGTCGATGCGCCCGCCCGCGGCGACACCGGCGTTGTTGACGAGGACGTCGAGCCCGCCCCACGTCTCCCGGAGGTGGGCGAGGGTGGCGTCCCAGTCGGCGTCGCTGCGCACGTCGAGGCGGCGGTAGCCGACGGACGCGGGCAGCACGTCCGGCCGCTGGGTCGCCAGGTCGGTGGCGAGCACCCGGTCGCCCCGGGCCGCCAGAGCGCGGACCAGGGCGAGGCCGAGCCCGGACGCACCACCGGTGACGAGGAGGCGACGCGGCGGCTCGGGAGCGCGGGTCCGAGACGGCACGAGCGGCCTCACGAGCCGCGGACCCTGATCGTCACCTTGCCCGTGGCACGACGCTCGTCGAGCTCGGTGAGGGCCGCCGTGACGTCCTCGAGCGCGTGGCGGCTGCCGATGGGCGGCTCCAGCAGGCCCTGGCCGAGCAACGGGAGAAGGGCCTCCCACTGGGCGCGCACGAACTCGGGGCGCTTCTGCCAGAAGGCTCCCCAGCCGACTCCCACGACGCTGACGTTGTTGAGGAGCAGCCGGTTGACCTTGACCTCCGGGATCGACCCACCGGTGAAGCCGATGACGAGCAGGCGTCCCTCCGGCGCGAGGGCGCGAAGGCTGTCGGTGAAGCGGTCGCCGCCGACCGGGTCGACGACGACGTCGACGCCGCGCCCCTGGGTCAGCTCACGCACCGCGTCGAGGAACCCGTCGACGGGCACGACGTGGTGGGCCCCCGCGGCCCGGGCCACGGCGGCCTTCTCGTCGCTCGACACGACGGCGACGACCCGCGCGTCCATGGCCCGTGCCAGCTGGACGGCGGCCGTGCCGATGCCGCCGGCGGCGCCGTGCACGAGGACCACCTCGCCGCGCTCGAGGCCGGCACGCCGGGTCAGCGCGAAGTGGACCGTGAGGTAGTTCATCGGCAGGGCAGCCCCTGCGGCGAACGAGATCCGGTCTGGCAGTGGGAGGACGAGCGGCTCCGGCACCGCGACCTGCTCGGCGAACGCCCCGAGCACCGGGAAGGCGGCGACCCGGTCGCCGACCGCGAGCCCACTGCCCTCGGACACCTCGCGGACCACGCCGGCGCACTCGGCCCCCGGAGTGAAGGGCGGCTCGGGCCGCAGCTGGTAGAGCCCCCGGGTCAGCAGGACGTCCGGGAAGGCGACACCGGCCTCGTGGACGTCGACGACGACCTGGCCCGCGGCGAGGGTCGGGGCCTCGACCTCCTCGACCCGGACCGAGCCCGGGCCGTCGAGCGTCGTCACTCGGGCGGCGCGCATCATCGGGCTCCTTCGCTGCGCGGGTCGTCGACGTCCACGTGCCGACGCTAGCCCACCTAGTCTGGAGGCGTGAGCCAGCCACCGCTCCAGCCGACGCCGCACCCCCTGACGCGGCTGCCCGACGGCACCGTCAAGCAGGTCAACCCGCTCACCGGCACCAAGGTCTGGACGCTCCCCGGCCGCGCGGCGCGACCGGTCGACGTGCCGGGACGCGTGCCGCTGCCGATCGAGCCCGGGGACCGCGACCGGCACTGCGCCTTCTGCGCCGGCCGCAAGCTCGAGACCACACCGGAGGTCGCCCGGGTCGTGCGCACCGGTGACGGCTGGACCCAGCTGCGCGGCGTGCTCGCCGACGAGCTGGACGACACCGTCGCGGAGTTCCGGCTCGTCCCCAACCTCCACGAGATCCTCGGCTACGACTACTGGCACCTGACCCACGGCTTCGAACCGACGCCGGAGTCGCAGGCTCGCCGCGCCGCCTACCTCTCCACGCCGGCCGGGCATGCGCACGTCACCTCGTTGGCCCGGATCCGCATGCGGGCCAAGGGTGCTCGTGGGGCCGAGGCCGAGCCGCTCGCAGAGGACGCCCTCGGTCGCGAGGCCGCGGGCCTCTTCGCCGCCAACCACCAGGTGGTCGTCGCCCGGCGCCACTACGTGGACGACGCCGTCGACGACACGCAGCTGGCCGCGTCGGGCACCCTGACACCCGACGAGCACGAGCAGTACGTGCGCCTCGGCATCACGGCGATGCACGACATCTACCGCGGCAACCCGTACGCGAGGTACGTGTCGGTGTACCAGAACTGGCTCGCGCCGGCGGGCGCCTCGTTCGAGCACCTCCACAAGCAGGTCGTCGCCATCGACGAGCTGAGCGCCCAGAAGGAGGCGGAGGTGCGCCGGGTGCGGAGCGAGCCGGGCGTGTTCCTGCGCTGGGGGGCGCGCTATGCCGAGGAGCAGGGTCTCGTCGTCGCTCGCAGCGAGCACGCCGTGGCCTTCGCCGGCGTCGGCCACCGCTATCCGGCGCTCGTCGTGCACCTGCTCGACGGCGAGCCCTGCCCGTGGGAGCTGTCCGACGAGCAGGTCCGCGACTTCTCCGACCTCGTCCACGCCTGCCACGCCGCCACCGGCGACCACGTGCCCTCGAACGAGGAGTGGCACCACCGGCCGCCGTCGGTCGACGTGCCGATGCCGCTGCGCGCCGTCATCAAGTGGCGCATCTCGACGCTCGCCGGGTTCGAGGGCGGCACGAAGATCTACGTCAACACGATCGACCCGTGGACGCTGCGCGACCGGGCCGTGGGCCGGCTGCGCGAGCTCGCCGACACGGGTGGCGTCTCACCCCGCGTCGAGGTGGCGGCGTGAGTCCCGTCGTCGTCGCCATCCACGTCGCCAAGGCCCGTCGCCTGCCCACCCGGTCGGTGCAGAGCGTCGAGGCCGAGGCGGGGGTCGGGCTCGTCGGGGACCGCTACCACGGCAGCCGGCACCGCCACGTCACGGTGCAGGCGGTCGAGAGCCTGCAGGCGGCCGCCGAGGAGCTCGGCCGTCCCGTCGACCCGGGCCTGACGCGTCGCAACCTCACGATCAGCGGCTCGGTCGTGCCCCGACGCCCCGGGGAGCGCATCCACATCGGCGACGTCGACCTCGAGGTGGTCCGGGTCGCGGCGCCGTGCCGGCTGCTCGACGACGAGCTCGGGCCGGGCGCCGCACGCGCCCTCCACGACCGCGCCGGAACGGTGTTCCGGCTGCTCGGTTCCGGCACGATCCGCGTCGGCGACCCCGTCGACCTCGAGCCCGGCCGGTGAGCGGCGGCTGAGCCGCCGGCGGCTCAGCGGGAGAACTCCATCCCCTCGGTGAGGTCACCGCGCAGCAGGTCGCGGCGGTCGAGCAGGTAGTTCTGGCGCATGAGCCACGGTGCGCGGTCACCCTGCCGCGGCAGGAGGTCGGCCGCGCGCGTCACGTAGCCGGACGACAGCGGCAGCAGCGCACTGCCCGCCATGCCCTCGGGTGCGCGCGGCACCGCGGCCCGCCAACCGTGCGCGTCCATGTGGGCGATGAGGCGGCACACGTAGCGGCTGGCGAGGTCGGCCCGGAGCGTCCACGACGCGTTGACGTACCCGACGCTCACCGCGAGGTTGGGCACGTCGGCGAACATCAGCCCACGGTAGACGACGAGGTCTCGCGTCGGTCGGGTCTCGCCGTCGACGTCGAACTCGATGCCGCCTGCGACCTGCAGCCTCAGGCCGGTCGCCGTCACGACGACGTCGGCCGCCAGCTCGCGCCCCGACGTCAGGAGCAGCCCGCGCCCGGTGAACCGCTCGATGGTGTCGGTGACGACCTCGGCGCGCCCGGCTCGGACCGTGTCGAAGAGGTCACCGTCGGGCACGAAGCAGATGCGCTGGTCCCACGGGTCGTAGGCCGGCGTGAAGTGCTCGGCGACGGCCGACGCGGACCCGAGGGCCTGTTCGGCGCCGCGGAGCAGCAGCCGACGGGCCAGGGCCGGCCGCCGCCGGCTGAGCTGGTAGAAGGCGCCTGCCGTCAGCACGTTCTTGTAGCGCACCGCGGTGCCGGAGACCCGGCGCGGCAGGGCACGACGGAGCGCGTCGCCGACCCGGTCGCGACGCGCGAGCGGCACGACCCACGAGGGGCTGCGCTGGAGCATCGTCACCCGGGCACCGCGGTCCGCGAGCGCCGGCACGAGGGTCACCGCGGTGGCACCCGACCCGATGACGACGACCCGCCGGCCGGCGACGTCGAGGTCGGCGGGCCAGGACTGCGGGTGCACGACCCGTCCGCCGTACGCGTCGCCACCGGGGATGTCGGGGGTGTGCCCCTGCTCGTAGTCGTAGTAGCCGCTGCACAGGTGCAGGAAGCTGCACGTCAACCGGGTCCGGTCGCCGGCGTGCTCGACGGTGAGCGTCCACCGGGCGTCGGTGCTCGACCACGACGCCGCGACCACCCGGTGGCCCAGACGGACCCGCTCGTCGATGCCGTACCTGGCGGCGGTGCGGCGGATGTAGCCGAGGATGCTGGCCCCGTCGGCGATCGCGTCGCCCTCGGGCCACGGCTCGAAGGGGAAGCCGAGGGTGAACATGTCCGAGTCCGAGCGCACGCCCGGGTACCGGAACAGGTCCCACGTGCCGCCGACCGCGTCGCGCGCCTCGAGCACGGCGAAGGAGCGGCCCGGCAGCATCGTCTGGACCCGATAGGCCGCGCCGATGCCGGACAGCCCCGCGCCGACGACGACGACGTCGAGGTGCTCGGGCCGGTCGGCGGGGTCGGAGGGTCGCGTCACCCCGCCATTGTGACGTGTGCCGCGCGGCTCGCTACCCCGCGGTAACCGCGGCTACCCTCGGGCGGGTGAGCCCGTACCCGCACCTGCTCGAACCGCTCGACCTCGGCTTCACGACGCTGCGCAACCGCGTCGTCATGGGCTCGATGCACACGGGGCTGGAGGACCGCGTTCGTGACCTCGACCGGCTCGCCACGTACTACGCGGAGCGGGCGCGGGGCGGCGCCGGGCTCATCGTCACCGGCGGTTTCGGGCCGAACCTCGAGGGCACCCTCTACCCCGGCGGGTCGGCGCTGCTCACCTCCCGGCAGGCGCGCCGGCACCGCCGCATCACCGACGCCGTGCACCGCGAGGGGGGCCACATCGCGCTGCAGGTCCTCCACGCCGGCCGGTACGCCTACCACCCCGCCTCCGTCGCCCCCTCGCGGCTCAAGGCCCCGATCACCCCGTTCACGCCGCGGGCGCTGTCGACGAGGGGCGTCGAGCGCACCGTTCGCGCCTACGCCCGGTGTGCGCGCCTGGCCCGCGAGGCCGGCTACGACGGCGTGGAGATCATGGCCTCCGAGGGCTACCTGCTCAACCAGTTCCTCGCTCCGCGCACCAACCGGCGGACGGACCGCTACGGCGGCTCGGCACAGAACCGGCGCCGGCTGCCGGTCGAGGTGGTCCGCGCGGTCCGCGAGGCGGCCGGCGAGGACTTCGTCGTCGTGTACCGCCTCTCGATGCTCGACCTCGTGCCCGACGGGCAGTCCTGGGACGAGGTCGTCGCGCTCGCCCGCGAGGTCGAGGCCGCCGGCGCGACGATGATCAACACCGGCATCGGGTGGCACGAGGCCCGGGTGCCGACGATCGTCACGTCGGTCCCGCGCGGCGCCTTCACCTCGGTGACGGCCCGCCTGCGGCCGGAGGTGTCGGTGCCCGTCATCGCCTCCAACCGCATCACGATGCCCGACCTCGCCGAGCAGACCCTCGCCGACGGTCGCGCCGACCTCGTCTCGATGGCCCGGCCCTTCCTCGCCGACCCGGAGTGGGTGCGCAAGGCCGAGCAGGACCGCGCCGACGAGATCAACACGTGCATCGCCTGCAACCAGGCCTGCCTCGACCACACGTTCGCCAAGAAGACCGCGACGTGCCTCGTCAACCCGCGCGCCGCGCACGAGACGCTCCTCGTCCTCGCGCCGACGCGTCGGGCCAGGTCGGTCGCCGTCGTCGGCGCCGGCCCGGCCGGCCTCGCGGCCGCCACCTCGCTGGCCGAGCGCGGCCACCGCGTCGAGCTGTTCGAGGCCGGCGACGACATCGGTGGCCAGTTCGCCATCGCGATGCGCATCCCGGGCAAGGAGGAGTTCGCCGAGACCGTCCGGTACTACCGGCGGCGCCTCGAGCTCGCCGGGGTCAAGGTGCACCTCGGCCGCCGCGCCAAGCCGGCCGACCTCACCGAGTTCGACGAGGTGGTCGTGGCCACCGGCGTCGAGCCGCGGATCCCGGCGGTCCCGGGCATCGACCACCCGAAGGTCGTCACGTACGCCGCGGCCGTGCGCGGCGAGGTCCCCGTCGGCCGCCGCGTCGCCGTCATGGGCGCCGGCGGGATCGGCGTCGACGTGTCCGAGTTCCTGACGCACACGGCCTCGCCGCTCGGCGTGGAGCAGTGGATGGCCGAGTGGGGCGTGGGCGCGCCGGACGCGTCACGCGGTGGCCTCGTCGAGCCCCGGCCCGAGCCCTCGCCCCGTGAGGTGCACCTGCTCCAGCGCAAGGAGACGCCGATCGGCAGGGGGCTGGGCAGGACAACGGGATGGGTGCATCGGGCGGCCTTGAAGGCCAAGGAAGTCCATCACCACGTCGGCGTCAACTACGAGCGCGTCGACGACGCGGGACTGCACGTCAGCTACGGACCGGACCACCGCGACCCGACGGTCCTCGCGGTCGACACCGTCGTGCTGTGCACGGGCCAGGAGCCGGTCGACGGGCTCGTCGCGCCGCTGCGCGAGCTCGGCATCCCGGTCCACGTCATCGGTGGTGCCGACGTCGCTGCCGAGCTCGACGCCAAGCGGGCCATCCGCCAGGGGACCGAGCTCGCCGCGCGTCTGTGACGGACCGACGCGCAACCGATCAGTTTTCGAGAAGCGCCCATGTCGGGCGGGCGTCGAGGATGGGACCGGACCACCCACTCGACCCAGATCGGAGCCCCGACATGGCCACCACCCGTTCGACGACCACCCGCTCGACGACCACCGCGAGGACCACGAGCCCGCAGGCCTTCACCGCCGAGGAGAAGGCCGCGATGAAGGAGCGCGCCACCGAGGTCAAGGCCGCCCGTCGCAAGGGCACCGACCCGGCCGAGGCGCGGGCCCAGCTGCTGGCCAAGATCGCCGAGATGGACGGCCCGGACCGTGCCATGGCCGAGGGGGTGCTCGCGCTCGTCGAGAAGGCGGCGCCCGACCTCGAGCCCGGCACCTGGTACGGCATGCCGTCGTGGTCCAAGGGCGGCAAGGTCGTCTGCTTCTTCCAGCCGGCGGCCAAGTTCAAGGCCCGGTACTCGACGCTCGGGTTCAACGACCCGGCCGCCCTCGACGACGGTGACCTGTGGCCCACCGCGTACGCCCTGCTCGCACTGACCCCGGCGGTCGAGGCGCAGCTCACCGCCATCGTGAGGAAGGCCGCCGGCTGAGCCGGCCCGGTCACACCCGGCGGAGGTGTCGAGCCAGCCGGACGGTCCAGACCGGCAGGAGCACGTAGGCCCCGAGCCACGCGCCGGCCTCCGCCAGGTGGGAGTGCCACTGCGCGTCCGCGAGGTCGTCGACGCCGGCCAGCAGCCCCGGCAGGGCGAGCACCCCACCGAGCAGGAGCCATCCCGTGAGGCGCCCGAGCACGACGGGTCCGGTCGCCGGCCGCCCGGCCCGTGCCGACGCGGCGTCGGCGAGCAGGAGCCAGGCGCCGACGCCCGCCAGCCCGAGGGTCGACACGAGGCCGGCCAGGTAGAAGCCGGTCGTCTGCGTGACGACGAGCCACGTCCCCCACGCCAGGCCGACGGCACCGGCCGCCGCCGCGGCCGGTGCCACGTCCGCCCGCCGGCCGCCGGCCCCGTCGAGCCTGACGAGGACGGCGAGCAGCAGCACCCAGCAGCCGAGGAGGGCGTTGGCCCAGTCGTTGACCGCGCCGAAGACGCCACCGACGGCGTAGAGCAGGACCAGGCAGCCGACCGCGACGAGGGCAGTGGCCGCGAGCGCCAACGCCACCAGGGGCATGGCCTCCCGCCGGAGCCGGGTGGCAGTCGGCCGACGACCCGGGGCCGACGACCCCGGCGTGCGAGTGCCACGGATGACGTTGTGGGACATGGCGGTTCACCTCATTCGGGTTGGTTGCCGGCGCTGCCGCCGAGCAGGTAGGGGCTCGTCACGCCGTCGTACGACAGGTGCGCGACGAGGCCCTCCCCGGCGTGCCGGAGGTTGTGGCAGTGGTCCATCCAGATGCCGGGGTTGTCCGCCACCAGGGCGACCTCGAGCTGCTCACCGGGCGCGACCTCCAGCGAGTCGACCCACCAGGGGGCTCCCGTGGAGGGCACGCCGTCGCGCGACAGGACGACGACGTGGTGGCCGTGGAGGTGCATGGGATGGCTCTCGGACGACTCGTTGACGATCCGGAACCGGACGACGTCACCCTCGGTGACGTGGAACATCGGCACGTCGGGGTAGAGCCGGCCGTTGACGGTCCAGTACATCCCGGGCCGGCCGTCGAGGAGTCCCGGACGCCGGCCGATGACGTAGTCGAAGCGACGGTCGGGGGCACCCGCGTCGAAACCCAGCGGCGCGGGCGAGCCGTAGGTGAGCAGGTCGAGGACGCGCGCCGGCTGCCGCACGAACGGCGCCGACCCGGCGCCTCCAGCGCCCCCGACGACGATGCTGCGGGACCCGCCGAGCTGCACCCGCACCGACGAGCCGTCCGTCGGGGCGTGCACGAGGAGGTCGGCCCGCGCCCCCGCGGTGACGTCGACACGCCGGCCGGACACCTCGGTGGCACCGACGAGGTCCGTCCCGTCGACGGCGACGAGGGTGAAGGGACCACCCACCCAGACCGCCATGAGGGCGTCGTCGGTGTTGACGACACGGATCCGCACGGCGCCACCCGGGTCGACCGCCACGTGCTCGTCACCGACGCGGCCGTCGAGCGTCGGCTGGCCGCCGAGCTGGTGGACGAGGGCGACGACGTCACGGTCGACGCGAGGGATGATGCCACCCGCCGGTTCGACGACGATCGCGCCGTAGAGCCCGCGCCGCACCTGCTCGTGGGACACCTGGTGCGAGTGGTACCAGTACGTTCCGGCCTGCGCGGCGACGAAGCGGTAGGTGTGCTCACCGCCCGCCGGGACCGCGTCCTGGGTCACGCCGGCGACGCCGTCCTGCGAGGCGGGCACGTCGATCCCGTGCCAGTGCAGCGTGGCGCCGTCGGTCACCGACTCGTTGACGAACCGCACCTGCACGAGCTGTCCCTGGCGCACGCGCAGGGTCGGGCCGGGTGAGCTGCCGTTCAGCGTGTACCCGTCGACGTCGACACCGTCCGGCACCCGGATCGTCTGCCGGCGGGCGACGAGGGTGAGGGACACGTCGGCCGGACGGCGGGGGTCGACCACCAGGTCCGCGACGCTCGTGCCGCCCGGCCGACCGACGGACGCCCCTGCCCCGTGCCCCATCGCGTGGTCTCCACGGCCCAGCTCGGCCGTCCCCATGTCCATGACGGACCACGCCGAGGGGAGCCGGCTCGCGGCCCAGCCCCACCCGACGAGCACCAGGAGGCAGGCGAGCCCGACGAGGCTCACGAGCCGGCGTGACAGGCTGGTCCGCCCTGGGGGCTCAGCCCCGGGCATCGGCGGGCACCTCCGTCGGCACGGCGTCCGCCGGCGCACGCACCGCCGCGAGCCGCGCGGCCTGCATCGCGACGACGAGGAGCGCCAGGGCGTTGGCCCCGTGGACGGCGCCCGTGAACGGCACGTCGGTGATCGAGTAGCCGAGCATCACCTGGACGACGACGAGCCCGAAGACCCAGGCCGCGGTGCGGATCCCCTTCGGCACGTGGGCGAAGAAGGCGACGACGAGCAGGGCGAGGGCGAGCAGCGGGATGACGACCCCACCGTTGACGAAGTGGATCGGGAAACCGACCTCGCCGACCCAGCCGAGCTCCGAGTCCTCGAGGGAGGCCTTGTCGACGACGCCGCCCTCGGACACGTGGTGGACGAGACCCCCCAGACCGAGCGCGATGGCGGCCGCCTGGACGACGACCTCGACGACGATGAGCCAGCTGAGCACGCGGTAGACCCTGCGCATGGTCGTTCCTCTCCGGTACGCGTCGGGTGTGCCCGCCTCCCACCGGCGGTCCCGCGCACGCCTCCCACGATCCGGCCGCTTCCGCGAGCCGGGAACGAGGCGGGCCGCACGGACGGTGGGGGCCGTCCTCCACCGGCAGGTAGGGCTGACCCGCTGACGCGTCGAGCGTGCAGGGACGATCATGAGGTGTGGCCAGCAGGCGCGTGTGGTTGCTGATCTTCGGCGTCGTCGGGACGGCGTCGCTCGCCTACGTCTTCGTCGTGCGCGGCATCCTCTCGCCCGGCACCGCGGGCGAGGGGCTGGGGTGGCCGGTCTTCGGCGTGCTGCCCATCTACGCCTTCGGGTTGTGGCTGCTCACCGCGACGTCGTCCAGGACGGCCCTGTACGTGGCCCTCGGTGGGACCGCCTCGGCCGTCGGGTCCGCGTACGAGGCGTACCTGTGGACCCACGTCGACGTCCTGCGCTCGAGCACCTTCGCGCTGCTCAACCAGGTGGGGCTGGCGGCCGACGCCCTCGCGTCGATCGGCTTCCTGCTGATGTTCGCGACCTTCCCGGACGGTGTCCTCGAGCACCGCTGGCAGCGCGTCGTCGTCCGGTTCGTGTGGGTCGGGGTCCTCATCGGCCCGGCCACGCTGCTCACCGATCCGCAGGTCGTGCTGCCGGAGTACATCGGTCTCGACGGCCGCACGCTCACGAACCCGTACGCCGTGCCGGCGCTCGCCGGCCTCGAGCCGGTGGTCGACGCCGTGCTCCGACCGTGGTGGGTCGTCCCGGGGCTCGCCGTCCTGGTGTTCTTCTCGCGCTGGCTCTTCGGTCCCCCGGCCCGGCGCGCGCAGCTGCACGTCATGGGCGCCGCCGTGACCTTCACGCTCCTCGTGTACATGTTCTGGGACGGGATCGCCCTGCCCCGGTTCGCGGGAACGCCCGTCGCGACCGTCGCCTCGGTTCTCGTCGCCGTCGCCGTCATCGCCCTGCCGGTGGCCGGCATCCACGGCATCCTGCGCCACGGCGCCTACGACGTCAGGGTGGCCGACCGCGGAAAGGTCGTGGTCCGCTCCTCGGCCACGCTCATCACCATCCTCTACGCCTGGGGGGTGGCGGCGCCCGGGCTGCTGCTCGCGCAGACCCTGCCCCCGGCGACGGCGGTCATCGTCACGACGGCCATCGCCGTCCTGCTGCTGCCCGTCCGGGCCTGGCTGGGGCGAGCCATCACCCGGCTCGTCTTCGGCAACCGCGACGCGCACCTGACGCTGCTCGGCGACCTCGGGACGCGGCTGGAGCAGGCCGTCGACGCGGACGAGGTGCTGGCCCGACTCGCCCAGGGGGTGCGCGACGGGGTGGGTGCGGCGTGGGTCCGCATCCGCCTGGCCACCCCCGACGGGCGCACGGTCGACGCACCCCGTGCGGTGTCGGGCGAGGTCGTCGGCGACCCTGCCACGGGGCTCGACCTCGTGCAGGGCGGTGCCGTCATCGGCCGGATCGACCTCGGTCCGGCCAGACGTGGTGCCTACACCCTCGCCGAGCTGACCCTGCTCGAGACCGTGGCCCGCCAGGCCACGACGGCCGTCGCCAACGTGCGGCTGACCGCCGAGCTCGCGGACCAACTCGACGAGCTCACCGCGTCGCGCACCCGCCTCATCACCGCCCAGGACGCCGAACGCCGGCGCATCGAGCGCGACCTCCACGACGGCATCCAACAGAGCGTCGTGGCGCTCATCGCGGGTCTCCGGCTCGCGCGCAACCGGCTCGACCGCGCGGACCTCGACGCCGACGAGCTGTCCGAGCTGCAGGACCAGGCCCGGGAGATCCTCGCCGACCTGCGCGAGCTCGCCCACGGCATCCACCCGCAGGTGCTGAGCGACAACGGCCTCGTCGCGGCGGTCGAGTCGCGCACCGCACGCTTCCCGGTGTCCCTCGCCATCGAGGCGGACGACGTGGTGCGCGCCCGTCGCTTCGCCCCCGACGTCGAGACCGTGGCGTTCTACGCGATCCGCGAGGCCCTGGCCAACGTCGCCAAGCACGCCGGCGCGCAGCACGCGCGGGTCGCCCTCGCCCTGACTCCGGCGGGGTTGCGGCTGGAGGTCGCCGACGACGGGCTCGGTTTCGACCCGGAGGGCCCGGCCTCCGCCGAGCAGGCCGGGCTGGCCAACATCCGTGACCGCGTCGTCGCCCTCGGCGGCCACGTCCACGTCGACAGCGCCCCCGGCACCGGCACCCACCTGGTCGCCCTGCTGCCCCTGCGGGACCAGCAGGGACCCGGTCGGGCCGCCGCGCCCGCCGCGCCCACCGCGCCCGCCACGCCCGCCATTCCGGTACAGGTCGAGCCCGCCCGTGCGTGAGTCCGTGCGCATCGTCATCGCCGAGGACAACTACCTCGTGCGAGAAGGTCTGCGCCGCCTGCTCGAGGACTCCGGCGAGGTCTCGGTGCTCGGGTGCGTCGGCACCGCCACCGAGCTGCTCGACGCCGTCCGCCGGCTCGGGCCCGACGCCGTGCTCACCGACATCCGGATGCCGCCGACGCACCGGATGGAGGGCATCGAGGCGGCCCACGCGATCCGGGCCGCGCACCCCTCCACCGGGGTCGTCGTCCTCTCGCAGCACACCGACGAGGCCTACGCGCTGGCGCTGTTCGACGGTGGTTCGGCCGGGGTCGGCTACCTGCTCAAGGACCGCATCGGCGACCTCGAGGACCTCGTCCACGCCCTGCGGGAGGTCTGCGCGGGGGGCTCGGTCGTCGACCCGCAGATCGTCGACGCGCTCGTGCGCCGCCGCAGCCGCGGAGCCACGAGCCCGCTCGCGACCCTGTCACCGCGCGAGCTCGACGTGCTGCGCGAGATGGCACTGGGGCGCACCAACGCCGGGATCGAGGCGTCGCTGCACCTGTCGTCGTCGACCGTGGAGAAGCACGTCAACGCGATCTTCACCAAGCTCGGCCTGTCGGAGGCCCCGGTGCACCGTCGGGTCGTCGCGGTGCTCGCCTTCCTCGAGAACTCGCCCGCACTGGGGTGAGCGGGTCGAGGAGGAGGTCCGAGGGCGTGAGCCCTCCTCACGCCCCGTCGAGCTGCTCGCGCACGCGCGGCACGACCTCCTCGGCGTAGAGGCGGATGCAGCTCATCCGCTGCTCGTGCGGCAGCGTGCCGAACGAGTACTTGAGCTGGAACCGCGACACCCCGAGGAGCCGGACCGTGTCGACGATCTTGGCGGCCACCGTCTCGGGCGAGCCGCAGTACACCGCGCCGTCGGGGCCGAGCTGGCCGAGCGCCTGCTCCCTCGTCATCGGCGCCCACCGGCGCTCGCGGCCGAGCTTGTTCATGTACGGCACGAAGTGCGGCACGAACTCCTCGACGGCCTGCTCGTCGGTCGCCGCGACGTAGCCGGGCGAGTGCACCCCGACCCGCTGCTCCGGCTTGCCGAGCTCCGACAGCGCGCGGCGGTAGAGGTCGGCGAGGGGCACGAACTGTCGCGACGAGCCACCGATGATGGCGATGACGATCGGGAAGCCGTAGTGGGCCGCCCGGACGACCGACTGCGGTGTGCCGCCGACCCCGACCCACACCGGCAGCCGCCCGGACTCGGTCGCCGGCATGACCCGGTCGACCTGGACCGGTGGCCGGATCGTGCCCTCCCACCGCACGGGCCGCTCGGCGACCACCGCGGCGAGGAGGTCGAGCTTCTCCTCGAAGAGGGTCTCGTAGTCCGACAGGTCGAGTCCGAAGAGCGGGAAGGACTCGATGAACGACCCGCGGCCGACCGTGATCTCGGCGCGGCCGTTGGACACGGCGTCGAGCGTCGCGAACCGCTGGAAGACGCGGATCGGGTCGTCGGACGACAGGACGGTGACCGACGTGCCGAGCCGGATGCGCCCGGTGCGGGAGGCCAGCGCCGCGAGGAGCGTGTCGGGCGCGCTGACGGCGTAGTCGGGCCGATGGTGCTCGCCGATCCCGAAGAAGTCGAGCCCGAGCCGGTCGGCCAGCTCGCCCTCGGCGAGGACCTCGCGCAGGACGACGGCCGGGTGCAGCGGCTGCCCGTCCGGGCCGTCCGCGATGTCACCGAACGTGTCGAGACCGAGTTCGAGAGCCATGCGCCCCATCGTAGGGAGGCCCGTCACCTCGGCCGGCAGACCGACGAGGCCGCTGGCACGGCCGCGGGCACGGCCGCTTGACGGCCCGACCTCCTCAGGCGGCCCGTTCGGGTCCCGGCGCCGCCTCGAGCCCGAGGTGCTCGCCGACGAACGCCCGGATGCGGTCGGTGTGCTCGGGCCACGAGCCGGCGTCGGTGCGCACGACGAGGGTCGGCAGCGGCAGTCGCGGCAGGAGGTCGAGCTCGACGGCGCGGCGATGGCGCATGAACTCGACGTAGCCCTCGAAACCCGCGAGGCCGCGGGCCAGCCCCCAGCCCTGCTGCGTGTGGTAAGCGACGACGGCCTCGAGCCAGGCGTCCGGACGTTCGGCCGCCGCCTTCTCGAGGACCGGCGCCGGGTCACCGGCGTCGAGGTACACGAGCGCCGGAGCGCGGTCCGACACCGCCTCGACGAGCCCGCGGACGTGTCGCTCCAGCACCGCCGCCGGCTGGTCGAACCGGGCCACGAACGCGCAGACGGGGTTCTGGAGCAGGACGCACTCCCAGACGTGCACCTCCGCGCGGCTCGGCGGTCCCGAAGCGGCGCCAGCTGTCGGTGAGGACGCGCCCGTGCAGCTCGGGCGTGACGTCACCGTCGTAGCCGTCGTGACGGCTCAGCCGGTCCACGAGCTCTGCGGGCAGGTGCCCGTCGCGGCCGATGCGGACGAGCCACGCGTCACCGGCCCGCTCGGCGGCACCGATGAAGGCATCTGCGGCAGAGGGCATCTCGCCAAGCAGCTGCACGACGGCGTCGTTCGTGAGGACCGCGACCTGCTCGAGGTCGACGGGGTGGTCGGTGCGCCCCTCCGGCCACTGCTCGACCGCGACGCCGCGGCCCGCGAGCCAGTGCCGAGGCCGTGCGCCGTCGTGCTCTTGCCCGAGCCGGGCAGACCCTCGACCATCACCAGACCCGACATGTGCCTCACCCCAACCTCGATGCGCCCGGTCCCGTCTCGTGGAGGGACGCCGGAGGCTCGCGCGGGCTCACGGCCCCGCAGGGGGACCGTAGGCCAGGTGCACGACGCCGTTGTCGTAGACGTCGGAGCCCTTGAGCCGCAGCGTCGTCGGGCCACCGCCGTCGGCGAACAGCCGCCCACCCGTGCCACGTGCCACCGGGTAGACGAACAGGTGCAGGTCGTCGACGAGCCCGTCGGCGAGGAGCGCCCGCACGAGTGTGCCGCTGCCCGAGACGTACATCGCGCCGTCCACGGAGTCCTTGAGCCGGCGGATCGCGTCGGCGTCGTAGGGCAGCACGGTCGAGGGTCCCCACTCGACGCCCGGCTGTTGCGAGGCGACGACGTACTTGTGGGTCTCGTTGAAGAACGGGGCCCCGGGGTCGTCCTCGGCCGTCCGCGTCGACCACGCCGGCGCGAACATCTCGTAGGTGCGCCGGCCGAGCAGGATGGCCCGGGCGGCGCCGGTGACATCGGCGAGCGTCTCCCCCATCCGGGGGTCGAAGCCGAAGTCGAACGTCCAGGACGGGTCCTCGAAGACGCCGTCGAGGGAGATGAACTCGTGCACCGCGATCGTTCCCATGGGCACACCATCGCACGACACGTGCACGCCGTCGTGCTGTCCCGCCGACCGGGTTCCGTGTGACACCGTGGACCCATGCAGACCGAGGAGGCAGCGATCCTCCGTGCCCCGGCCAACCTCGTGTCACCTCGCGCGGTGACGCTCTGGACCGTCGAGGCGCTCGTGCCCGTCGTCGGGCTCCTCGTGGCGCAGGTGGTGTGGTGGGTCGCCGACGACGCCGGTGGCCGGTCCACGCACTGGGCCGTCGGCGTCGCGTGGCTCGTGCTCTCGGTGGCCTACGTCCTCGTCATGCCCCGGTGGCGGTGGCGCGTGCACCGGTGGGAGGCCACCGGGCGGGCCATCTACACGCAGACCGGCTGGCTGCGCCAGGAGCGACGCATCGCCCCGATGAGCCGGGTCCAGACCGTCGACCTCGAGCGTGGGCCCGTCGCCCAGGTGCTCGGGCTGGCGTCGGTGACCGTGACGACGGCGTCCGCGGCGGGCCCGTTGCGCATCCACGCGCTCGACCTGCCGGTGGCCACCGAGCTGGTCGAGACGCTGTCCGCGGCGGCCGTCCTCGAGAAGGGCGACGCGACGTGACCGAGCCTGCCCCCGCAGACCCGGTGCCCGAGACCGAGTGGCGACGCCTCGACGCGCGGATGCTCCTCATCCACCCCGTCGAGACGCTCGTCCGGCTGCTGCCCGCCGTGCTCGCCCTGCTCGTCGCCCGGGCGAGCTCCGACAGCGACCAGCCGTGGGAGCTCTACGCCCTGCCGGTCATCGTCGGCTTCGGGGTGCTGCGGTGGTTCACGACGCGGTACCGCATCGCGGCCGGCCGCATCGAGCTGCGCCGCGGCCTGCTCACCAAGCAGACGACGACGGCCCAGCTCGACAAGGTCCGCACCGTCGACCTCACCGCGCGGGTCTACCACCGGCTGCTCGGCCTCGCGAAGGTCGAGATCTCGACCGGTGGCAGCCAGCGGGACCGGCTCGTCCTCGACTCGCTGCGGGTCGAGGAGGGACGCCGGCTCCGGGCCGAGCTGCTGCACCGCATCGACCCGGCGGTCACCGCGCTCCCCTCTCCCACCGGTGCTCCGCTGCGGCTGGACGAGGACCTCTCGGAGGTCCCGGCTGCGGGGTGGGAGTCGCTGCCCGTCGACGAGGAGCTCGTGCGGCTGGACCCGACGTGGGTCCGGTACGCGCCGTTCACGCTGACCGGGATCGCGACCGCGGCCGCCGGCGTGGGCTTCCTGTTCCAGGCGGTCGGGCGGGTGCGCGACCAGGGCGAGGTCATCGCGTCGGGGGCGGAGTGGCTGCGCGGCCTGGCGGTCTGGCTCGACGTGCTGCTGGTGCTCGTCGTCGTGTCGGTGCTCGCAGTCGGCGCCTACGTCCTCAGCTTCTGGGGCTTCCGGCTCACGCGCAACCGCCTGGGCAGCCTCCACACCCGCCGGGGCCTGCTGACCACGCGCGAGACGAGCATCGACCGCGGCCGCGTCCGTGGCGTCCAGGTCGACGAGCCGGCGGGCCTGCGTCTCGTCGGCGGCCGGCGCCTCAAGGTCGTCACCACGGGGCTGCTGCGTGAGCGCGGCGGCGCCGACTGGCTCGTGCCGCCCGCCCCGGCTGGTCTCGTCGTCCGCGTGGCCGCAGACGTCGTCGCGGACGGGGACGCGGTGAACGCGCCGCTGCGGCGGCATGGGCCGGCGGCCTTGCGGCGCAGGCTGACCCGGACCCTCGTGCCCACCGTCGCCGGCCTCATCGGCCTGGCCGTCCTCGTCGCCACGACCGAGGCGCCGGCGACGTGGTACCTGGCGGCGCCCGTGCTGGTCGGCCTCGCGGCCTGGCTCGGCCTCGACCGGTACGCCGGGCTGGGGCACCTCGTGACGCCCCGCCACCTCGTCGCGCGCGAGGGCTCGCTCGACCGGCGCCGGGTCGCCCTCGACCGCGACGGCGTCATCGGCTGGACGGTCCGCCGGTCCTGGTTCCAGCGGCGTGCAGGAGTGGCCACCCTCGTCGCGACGACGGCGGCCGGCGCCTCGCACTACGACGTCGTCGACGTGCCGGTGGAGCGGGCCTACGCCGTCATGGCGCAGATCAGCCCCGACCTGCTCGCCGAGTTCAGCTGAGGCACAGCCCCACTCGGCGAGCAGACGGCATGGGGTGGTCCGGGAGCCTGCTCGTGGCGTCGACACCGACCGCCGCCGAGGCGCGCACCGTCCGCGGCAGCCGCGGCCACCTCATCGTGCCAGCGGTGAGGTGACGACCTCGTACGGTCGGCTGCCCCGTTGCCCCGACCGCGCCACGGCGCACTTGTGGCGGCCGATCCAACCCCGCACCCCCACGCAACCGCGCCTTGGCGCACCTGTGGCGGCCGATCCCGCGTCAACCGCCACGCAACCGTGCCATGGCGCGGTTCTGGCGGCAGGTGGGCGCTCGGTCCGGCTCGACCGCGGGTGGTCAGAGCCGCATCGAGGCCCCGACCCGCTGCGTCTTCTCGCCGATCTCCTCGGAGACCGTCGGGTCGGCGCCGGTCGCCGCGTCGGCGTCCTCGGACCACTCGGTCGGCACGAGCTCGCCGACGCCTTCACCGGGCGCGGTCTCCTGCACGGTGAGCGTGAAGTCGTCACCGTGCTCGCTCACGCCGGTGACGACGGCGTGCTCGACGGCGGCCGCCGCGTACCGGCGCCGCACCACCTGCGGGTCGCGCGAGAGGTCCTTCACCAGCGCCGCGGCGAGGCCGACCATGATGACGAGGAACGGCAGCGCGGCGACGATCGTGACGTTCTGCAGACCCGAGAGCGCGTCCTCGCCGCCGATGACGAGCATGATGGCGGCGACCGCGCCCGTGGCGGCGCCCCAGAAGATCACGGTCCTCCGCGACGGCTCGAGCGTCCCCTTCTCCGACAGCGTCCCCATGACGATCGACGCGGCGTCGGCGCCCGACACGAAGAAGATCGCGACGAGGACCATGACGACGACCGCGGTGACCGTCGGCCACGGCAGGTTGCCGAGCATGGCGAACAGGGTGCCCTCCGCGGAGGACTGGCCGGCGATGTCCTGGCCGTGCTGCTGCTGCCAGATGCCGGCGCCGCCGAAGATGGCGAACCACACGAGCGAGACGACCGACGGCACGAGGAGCACGCCCGTGACGAACTGCCGGATGGTGCGCCCCCGCGAGATGCGGGCGATGAACATGCCGACGAACGGCGTCCAGCTGACCCACCAGGCCCAGTAGAAGATCGTCCAGGAGGCGAGCCAGTCCTTCATGCCGGCGCCGCCCGCGGCGTCGGTGCGGGCCGACATCATGGCGAGGTCCTGCACGTAGGAGCCGATCGTCGTCGGCAGCAGGTCGAGGATGAACACCGTCGGGCCGACGACGAACACGAAGAACGCGAGCGCGACCGCGAGCACCATGTTGATGTTCGAGAGCCACTGGATGCCCTTGGCCACCCCCGACACGGCCGACAGGATGAAGGCGACGGTCAGCACCGCGATGATGCCGATGAGCAGGCCGTTGCCGACCGGGCCGACGCCCGCGACGAGCTGCAGGCCGGAGCCGATCTGCAGGGCGCCGAGACCGAGCGAGGTGGCCGAGCCGAACAGCGTCGCGAAGACGGCGAAGACGTCGATGACCTTGCCGGCGGCGCCGTTCGCCCGTCGCTCGCCGAAGAGCGGGGCGAAGGCCGAGCTGATGAGCAGCGAGCGGCCCTTGCGGAAGACACCGTAGGCGACGGCGAGGCCGACGACGGCGTAGATGGCCCACGGGTGCAGCGACCAGTGGAACATCGTCGTGGCCATGGCGGTCTGGACGGCCGCCGGGTTGCCCGCGGCGCCGGTGCCGGGCGGTGGGGTGACGAGATGGCTCACCGGCTCGGTGACGCCGTAGAACATCAGGCCGATGCCCATGCCGGCGGAGAACATCATCGCCACCCAGGAGGAGGTGCGGAACTCCGGCTCCTCGCCGTCACCGCCGAGCGGGATGTTGCCGTAGCGGCTCGCGGCGAGCCAGACGACGAACACGACGAAGCCCGAGGCGACGATCGAGAAGAGCCAGCCGGTGTTGTGCACGACGAACTCGAGGCCGGTGGAGGCGCTCGTGCTGAGGCTCCCGGTACCGAGCGCGCCCCAGAGCACGAACCCGATGGCGACCGCGGCGGCCACCCAGAAGACGGGCTTGTCGAGCCGGGACGGGGCCGCCTCCTCGTGGTTGACGGGTGGCGGTTCGAGGGCGGGGTGCAGGGCCTCGCGCGGCTCCTGCGGGGTCTCGTCGGTGTCTCGGGTCATCAGGGCCATACGTCGTCGACGGCACCCGACGAGGGATGCCGCCAGTCTCCTCACGTCTCGGTGTCTCAGCGGTTTCGTTCGGCCGTCAACCCTGCCGAAACGGAACGCGACGCGCAAGACGAGACGCCGGACGGCGCAGTGCATCCCACGCCAGAGCCGTCCGAAACCCTTGTCCCCCAGCACAGTCGGTGGGTCCCCGTGGCATCGGTGACCCTGGTCACCCCGGACGTGCAGCACCGGCGCGGCCTGTGCGGCCGCGCCGGTGCGCGTCGGGGTGGTGGTGGTGCGTCAGCGTGCGCCGACCAGCTGGCCCTCGGCGGGGCGGTCCACCGAGCTGTCGGGGACCGGCGCCTCCACGGCGTCGGACTCTGCGTCGAGCATGCTCGACTCGTCGAACGGCAGCTCGCCGGCGAGGACGAGTCGCGCCTTGTCCTTGTCGATCTCACCGACCCACGTGCCGATGATGACCGTCGCGATGGCGTTCCCGGCGAAGTTCGTCAGGGCGCGGGCCTCGCTCATGAGCCGGTCGATGCCGACGATGAAGCCGACACCGGGCACGAGGTCCGGGCGGTGCGACTGGAGACCACCGGCGAGGGTCGCCATGCCGGCGCCGCTGACGCCGGCCGCGCCCTTGCTGGCGACGATCATGAAGACGAGCAGGCCGATCTGCTGGCCGAGGCTGAACGGCTTGTCCATGGCCTCGGCGATGAACAGGCTCGCCATCGTCAGGTAGATGGCCGTGCCGTCGAGGTTGAACGAGTAGCCGGTCGGGACGGTGATGCCGACGACGGGCCGGGAGATGCCCAGGTGCTCCATCTTGGCGATGAGCCGCGGCAGGGCCGACTCGGACGACGACGTGGACAGGATGAGGAGGAACTCGCGGCCGAGGTAGGACAGCAGCGACCAGGGGCCGATGCCGGTGACGAGCTTGAGGATCGAGCCGAGGAAGGCGAAGACGAAGATGAGGCAGGTGACGTAGAAGGCCCCCATGAGGATGGCGAGGCTCTTGAGCGAGCCGATGCCGGTGGCGCCGACGAGGGCGGCCATGGCGCCGAAGGCACCGATCGGAGCGGCCCACATGACCATGGCCATGAGCCGGAAGACGAGCCGCTCGAGGTGCTTGATGCCGCCGAGGATCGGCTCGCCGGCCTTGCCCATCTTCTGCAGCGCGAACCCGACGAGCAGGGCGATGAGCAGCGCCTGGAGCACCGAGCCCGAGGTCAGCGCCGACACGAGCGTGTCCGGGATGAGCCCGAGGAGGAAGTCGACCGGGCCCTCGACCTTCGCGTCGACCTGCGAGGCGCCCGACTGCGCGACCGCGGCGGTGAGGTTGAGGCCGTCACCGGGGTGGATGATGTTGCCCACGACGAGGCCGATGCCGAGCGCGACCGTCGACATGACGACGAAGTAGCCCAGCGCGAGCCCGCCCACCTTGCCGACCTGGGCGGCCTTGCGGACCGAGCCGATGCCGAGCACGATCGTGCAGAAGATGATCGGCGTGATCATCATCTTGATGAGGCTGACGAACCCGGTGCCGAGCGGCTTGAGGCTCTTGCCCACGTCGGGGAAGGCCCAGCCGACGATGATGCCGGCGACCATCGCCACGATGACGGCGACGTAGAGGAAATGGGTGCGGTCGCGCTTCTGTCGTGCCCCGGTGTGGGCGTCGACGGCGCTGTCGGCGGTGGAACTCACGGTGACCTCCGTTGGCGTGGGCCGGGTGTGGAGACCCCGGACCGGTGGATGACATCGAGAGTGACCGGCGCGGTGACTAGGGTCACGATTGTGTTCATTGAGTTCTCGCCGCGGCGGTGGAGCGTCGCGGCGCAGACCTTCGCCCTGCAGGTGCTGGTGGCGGTCCTCGTCGTCGCCGCCGGCCTGCTGGGCGCCTGGGTCCAGGCGCAGCGCGCCGGAGACGAGGCGGCGATGGCCCGCGCGCTCGCCGTCGCCGAGACCATCGCCTCGACACCGGCCGTCGTCTCGGCGGTGCAGGGACCCGACCCGACCGCGCAGCTGCAGCCGTTCGCCGAACGCGTCCGGGCCGACACCGCCACCGACTTCGTCGTCGTCATGAGCACCGACGCCGTCCGGTGGACGCACCCCGACCCGGCCCAGATCGGCAGGAGGTTCATCGGCCACACGGAGGCGGCCCGCGCAGGCGGCGTCGTCGAGGAGGACTACACCGGCACGCTCGGGCCGTCGGCGCGCGTCGTCGTGCCGGTTCGCGACGGGTCGCGGATCGTCGCGCTCGTCTCGGTCGGCATCCGCAAGTCGGCCGTCGGCGAGCAGGTGCGGGCGCAGCTGCCCGGCATCCTGCTCGCCGGCCTGGGCGCGGCCCTGTTGTCGGGTCTGGGCATGGCGCTCGTGTCGCGGCGCATCCGCCGGCAGACCCACGGTCTGGGCGAGCAACAGCTGCGCGAGATGTACGAGTACTACGACGCGGTCCTCCACGCGGTGAGCGAGGGGCTCGTCATCACCGACCTCGACGGCACGCTGCGCCTGGCCAACGACGAGGCGGTGCGGCTGCTGGCGCTGCCCGCCGACGCCGTGGGCCGACGCGTCGCCGACCTCGGGCTCGCGCCGGCGCTCGTCGCCGCCCTCACCGACGACGCCACCCACGAGGACGAGCTGCACGTCACGGCCGCGCGCGTCCTCGTCCTCAACCGCGCGCCGGCCCAGTGGAGAGGCCGGCTGCTCGGCCACGTCGCGACGCTGCGCGACCGCACCGACCTCGAGGCCCTGACGGGCGAGCTCGACTCGGCCCGCGGCCTGACCGAGGCGCTGCGCTCGCAGGCGCACGAGTCGGCCAACCGGCTGCACACCATCGTCAGCCTCATCGAGCTGGGCCACACCGACCGCGCCCTGGACTTCGCCACCGAGGAGCTGCAGGTGTCGCAGCTGCTCACCGACAAGGTCGTCGGCGCCGTCGACGAGCCGGCCCTGACGGCGCTGCTCCTCGGCAAGGCCGCGGAGGCGCACGAGCGCGGCATCGTCTTCGACATCGGGTCCGGCGCCCGGTTCCCGCGGGACGTCGCCCCGACGCGGGACGTCGTGACGATCGTCGGCAACCTCATCGACAACGCCCTCGACGCCGTGTCCGCGGCGGGCGAGCCCGGCGTCCCCCGGCACGTCGCCTTCGACTCGCACGTCGACGACCACCACGCCGTGCTGGAGGTGAGCGACGACGGTCCCGGGCTGCCGCCGGGCGGCGTCGCCGACGCGTTCCGGCGCGGCTGGTCGACCAAGGAGCAGGGCAGCGCGGGGCGACGGGGCATCGGGCTGGCCCTCGTGGCCCAGACCGTCGAGCGGCTCGGCGGGACCCTCGAGGTCGACGGCCCACCCGGGGCCACCTTCACGGTGCGGCTCCCGGTCCGCGACGCGGCCACGCCGCACGAGGTGTCCCCGTGACGGCGTCCGGGGCGGGGGCCCTGCGGGTGCTCGTCGTCGAGGACGAGCCGATCGCCGCGGAGGCGCACAGCGCGTACGTCGAGCGCGTGCCCGGCTTCTCCGTCGTGGGGACCGTCGGCACGACGCAGGCGGCCCTCAAGGTCCTGCAGGACAAGGCAGTCGACGTCGTGCTGCTCGACATGAACCTCCCGGACAGGCACGGCCTCGACGTCGTGCGCGCGATGCGGGCGGCCGGGCACCGGGCGGACGTCATCGCCGTCACGTCGGCGCGGGACCTCGACGTCGTTCGGTCGGCCGTCTCGCTCGGCGTCGTCCAGTACGTGCTCAAGCCGTTCGTCTTCGCGACGCTGCGCGACCGGCTCGTCGCGTACCGCTCCTACCGGGACCAGCTGACCCAGGGTGCGGAGGTGTCCACCCAGGCGGAGGTGGACGAGGTGTTCGCCGGGATGCGTGGTGGCGCGGAGACCCGGCTGCCGAAGGGCATGGGCGAGGAGCTGCTCGCTCGGGTCTCGCGGGCCCTGCGCGAGGCCGACGGGGGCCGGTCGGCGAGCGAGGTCGCCGACGAGCTCGGCGTCGCGCGCGTCACGGCCCGCCGCTACCTCGAGCACCTCTGCGAGACGCGCCTGGCGGTGCGCCGCTCGCGCTACTCCGGCGCCGGGCGGCCCGAGGTCGAGTACCTCTGGGCGCGGTGAGGACCGTGCGCAGCACCCGGGACGAGGTCGTGACGCGCGACGAGGAGCGCGCCCACCTCGTCGACCCCGCCGACCGCTCCGTGACCCTGACGCGCACCCCCGTCTCCCCGGACCTCGGCGAGCTGGCCCGCCGGTTCTGGGTGCCGGTCTGGGACGTGCCCCCGGGGACCGCGTCGCGCCAGGACGTCCTGGCCTACCCGGTGTGCCAGCTCGTCGTGTCGCCGTCGTACGCCCGCCTCTACGGCGTCGCCTCCGGTCTCTCCCGCCAGGTGCTCGAGGGACGCGGGTGGGCCGTCGGTCTCATGCTGCGCCCGTCGGCCGGCTGGCTTCTGACGGGACGGCCGGTGCGCCGGCTCACCGACCGGTTCGTCGACCTCGACGCCCTGGCGACGCTCGACGGGCCCCGCCTCACCGTCGCCGTGCGCGACGCGATGCGCGCGGACCCCGGGAGTGCCGAGGCCCAGGCCGCCGCCCGCGACGTCGTCGAGGACGCCCTGCGCCCGCTGCTGCCCGTCGACGAGGAGGGCCTGCTCGTCAACGCGCTCGTCGAGGTCGTCGAGACCTCGCCGGACCTCCTGCGGGTCGACGACCTGTGCGCGCGCTTCGACGTCGCCGAGCGGACCCTGCAACGCCTGCTGCACAAGCGCATCGGCCTCGGGCCCAAGTGGCTCATCCGCCGGCGGCGGCTGCAGGAGGCCGCCGAACGGCTCCGGGACGACTCGGCCGGCCTGGCGGCCATCGCCGCCGACCTCGGCTACGCCGACCAGGCCCACTTCACCCGCGACTTCCGCCGCGCCACGGGGCTCACGCCCGGAGAGTTCGCGGCTCGCTTCCGGTGACGCGACGGAGCGCGCGGTGCCCTCGCCCGCGACCGCGGTCGCGAAGGCCACCGGATCCTCGCCGGCCGCCTCGCGTCACCCCTCCTGCAACCAGGCGCGGATGGCCGCGCCGTCCTCGCCGAGCGTCGGCGGGGCCGCGTGCTCGCGGCGGGTCACCTCGCTGCCGCCGGCGTCGAAGAACCGCAGCGGTGGCCCGGGCAGCGTGATCCGGCCGAGCGTCGGGTGCTCGACGTCGACGAGCAGACCCTGGCTGACGGTCTGGTCCCAGCCGTACACCTCGTCGAGGGTGCGCACCTTGCCTGCGGGCACGCCGACCTCGGCGAGCCGGGCGAGCAGGGGTTCGGCGTCCCAGTCGGCGAAGGCCGCCTCGACCAGCTCGATGACCTCGTCGCGGTGCGCGACCCGCTCGGCGTTGGTGGCCACGCCCTCGCCCGACGCGTCGAGCCCGAAGGCCGTGCACAGCCGCTGCCACAGGCCCTCGCTGCCGACGGCGATCTGCACCGACCCGTCGCGGCAGCGGAACAGGCCGTACGGCGCGATCGACGGGTGGTGGTTGCCGGCGGACCGGCCGACCTCGCCCGCGACGGTCCACCGGGTGCCCTGGAAGGCGTGGACGCCCACGACCGACGCGAGGAGCGAGGTCCGCACGAGCGTGCCGCGTCCCGTGCGGTGCCGTTCGTTGAGGGCCGCGACGACGCCGTACGCGCCGTACATGCCCGCGAGCAGGTCGGCGATGGGCACGCCGACACGCTGCGGGTCCTCGGGCCCGGAACCGGTCAGCGACATGAGCCCGGCCTCGCCCTGGGCGATCTGGTCGTAGCCGGCACGCCCGCCCTCCGGCCCGTCGTGGCCGAAGCCGGTGATCGACAGGACGACGAGCCGCGGGTTGCGCGCCATGAGGGCCTCGAGCCCGAGCCCGAGCCGCTCGAGGACGCCGGTGCGGAAGTTCTCGACGAGCACGTCCGCCCGGTCGACGAGCGCGAGCAGCACGTCCTTGTCGGCGGCGTCCTTGAGGTCGAGGGTGATCGACTCCTTGTTGCGGTTGGCCGACAGGAAGTAGGTCGCCTCCCGCTGCCCCTCCTCGCCGACGAACGGCGGCCCCCAACCGCGGGTGTCGTCGCCCCGACCGGGCGCCTCCACCTTGACGACGCGAGCACCGAGGTCCCCGAGCATCATCGTGGCGTGCGGGCCGGCGAGCGCGCGCGTCAGGTCGACGACGAGGACGTCGCACAGCGGTCCGGCTTCGGGTCCGGCAGGGGTCATTCGGTCACCATCCACGGGGTGGGTCAGCCTATGACGCGGGCCGAGCGGTGCAGCTCGGCGAGGCCGACGTAGACCTCGGCGTTGGCTCGGATGCGCAACAGGCCGGGGTCGTCGATCTCGCGGCGCACCGACGCGGGCACACCGGCCACGAGCGAGCGAGGCGGGACGACGGTGTCCTGGGGCACGACCGCCCCGGCCGCCACGAGGCTGCCGGCACCGATGCGGGCGCCGTTGAGGACGACGGCGCCCATGCCGACGAGGCAGTCGTCCCCGACGGTGCAGCCGTGCAGCACCGCCCGGTGCCCGACAGAGACGCCGGAGCCGATGGTCGTGGGGTGCTCGGCGTCGGTGTGCACGACGACGCCGTCCTGCAGGTTGCTCCGCTCGCCGAGGACGATCGGCTCGACGTCGGCGCGCAGCACCGCCGTGTACCAGACGCTGGAGCCCGCCTGCAGCTCGACGGCGCCGAGCACCTCGGCGCTCGGGGCGACCCAGGCGGTGTCGTGGACGCTCGGCGTCCGGTCTCCGAGCGAGTAGAGCATGCGGCCTCCTGCCGTGTGAGGACCCCGCGGCGGGTCGGGGCCCAGTCTGCCGCCCGCAGGGGGGTCGGCGCTGGTGGGGGGTGACGCGTCCGACCCGGGACGGGCGCGCGTTCAGCCGGCGCCGGTGCGCGCGACCTCGCGGCGCAGGGCCAGACCGGTGTGCAGCAGCCCGGTGGCGAGGGCCGCGCCGACACCCTCGCCCGCCCGGATCCGCAGGTCGAGAAGGGGCTCGAGGCCGAGCTCGCGCAGCACGAGGGCGTGCGCCCTCTCGCGCGAGCGCTGCCCGGCGACGAGGTGCGCCGCGACGGCCGGCTCGACCCGGACGGCGGCGAGGGCGGCGACCGAGGTGGCCAGCCCGTCGAGCACGACGACGCCACCGGCCCCGCAGGCACCGAGCACCACGCCGTGCAGCACGGCGAGCTTCTCCACCGCCCAGCCGCCGGAACACCTCCGCCGCGTCGACGGCGTCGACGGCGTCGACAGCGCCGTCGGCCGCGCCGACGCCGGCCGCCCCGGTCACCCGGGCCACGGCCCGGTCGACGACCTCGCGCTTGCGCTCGACCATCGCCGTGTCGGCCGACGACCCGCGCCCGACGACCTCCGACGCGGGTACGCCGAGGAGCGCTGCGGCGAGGGCGGCGGCGACGGTGGTGTTGCCGACGCCGACCTCGCCGAGGGCGATGGGCCCGGACGGCGCGAGACGCCGGCCGTGCTCGCGGCCCAGCGAGACCAGCTCGGCGAAGGTGTCCGCGTCGAGCGCGTCGGTCGTCACGAGATCGCCTCTGGCGCAGCCGACCCCGGCGTCGACGAGCAGGACGTCGAGCCCGGCCGACCGGGCGGCCACCGCCCCCATCGACGTGCCGGCCCGCGTCGCGTCGGCGACGTCGGCCGTCACCGACGCGTCGAAGGCGCTGACGCCGTGCGCCGTGACGCCGTGGTCGGCCGCGGCGACGACGAGCGTGCCGCGCCCGGTCCAGGCTCGTGGTGCGGGGAGGGCCTCGACCCGGTCGAGGACGGCGTCGAGAGCGCCGAGGGAGCCGGGCGCGGTGAGCAGGTCGTCGGCCCGGTCACGTGCACCGACCACCGCGTCCTGGGCGGGGGCGCGCAGGTGCGAGACGGGCGCCTCGGTCTCGGTCCAGCGCTCGCGCATGACGACCTGCTCGAGCGGCAGGCGCCGCGACCAGCCGGCGCGCTCGAGGCCCGGCTCGGGCGGACGCTCGTCGGGCCAGCCGAGGCAGAGCCAGCCGAGGGTCTCGACGCCGTCCGGCAGGCCGAGCAGGGTCGCGAGCTCGGCCGGCTCGAAGAGGGTCACCCAGCCGAGGCCGAGGCCGTGGGCGCGCGCCGTCAGCCAGATGTTCTCGATCGCCGCCGCGCACGACCACAGGTCGGCGTCGGGGAAGGTGGCGCGGCCGAGGACGCCCGCGGCCGGGGTGCGGCGGTCGCACGCGACGACGACGCCGACCGGGGCCTCGCGGATGCCCTCGAGGCGCAGGTCGAGCAGGCCGCGCGCCGACTCCTCGGCCATGCCGGCGGCCTGCCGCAGCCGGGACCGGTCGGCCATCAGCGCGGCGGCGTCGCGGGTGGCGGGTTCGGTGACGACGACGAACCGCCACGGCTGGCTGTGCCCGACGCTGGGTCCCCGGTGGCCGGCCAGCAGGACCGCCTCCAGGACCTCCTCCGGGACGGGGTCGGGCCGGAACCGCCGGATGTCCCGGCGCGCTCCGATGACGCGCGCGAGGGAGGCGAGGTCGTCGCGCAGGGCCCACGCGTCGGGGGCCTGGGCGCGTTCGGCGGCCGACGTGCGGTCGCCGATGGTGGGGACGGGCCGGCGGTAGCTCATCGGTGACTCCGGTGGGGTGGGCACGCGGTCACGCCTCGATGTCGCCGAGGTCCGCGATGACGATCTCGAGCAGCCGGCCGAGCTCGTGGCGTTCGGTCTCGCTCAGGCCGCGGAGGGTGTCGCTCTCGACGACGTTCGACTCGCGCACGGCGGCCCGGAAGAGCGTCCAGCCATCGTCGGTCAGCGACACGAGCGTGCGGGTGCGGTTCGACTCGTCGGGCCGGCGCCGGACGAGGCCGCGGGCCTCCATCTTGTCCAGGCGGTGCGTCATCGACGAGGGGGCGACGTTGGCGAGGTCGGCCAGCTGGCTCGGGGTCAGGCACGCGTCACCGGCGCGGGCGAGCCCGGCCAGCACCGCCCACTCGCCCTGGGTGAGGTCGAGGTCGGCGAACTGGCGCACGTACCACTGGTCGAGCTTCCTCGTCACGGCATAGACGCCGGTGATGACGCGCTGCACCGACTCCTCGCCGCCCGCGGCGGTGTAGAGCGCGACGTCGGCCGCGTGCTCCTGGGCCGCGCTCCTGCGTCGTCGGGTCGCCATGGAAAGGCATTGTTCCATCCCCCGGGCGGGGTGCTAGAGTTTCGAGGTCGAACTTCCAGTTCGAAATATTCGAGTCCGAAGTCGCGTTGCACGCCGAGGTGCGTCCGCGACCGCACACAGCCTCGACCTGCGACCCGGAAAGGGTGTGAAACCCATGCGCACGCGCCTGCTCGTCCTCGCCTCCTCCGTCGGCATGCTCGGATGGGGCACGGTGCTGCCCTACCAGTACGCGTACGCGGCGAACACCCGCGGCTGGGGCCCCCTCGCGGCGGCCCTGGCCAGCTCCCTCTTCTCCGTCGGCGCCCTCGTGGCCGCGCCGTTCGCCGGCCGCCTCAGCGACCGCTTCGACCCGGTGCTCGTCGCGGTCCTCGCCAAGCTGCTCGCGGCAGCCGGTGTGGCCGGCCTCGTCTGGGCGGACACGGCGCCCTCGTTCCTCGTGGGCATGTTCGTCTTCGGCTTCGGCCTGACCGCCTCGACGCCGGCCGCGTCGGTCCTCGTGCTGCGGTGGGCCGGGCACGCCGACCGCCGCAAGGTCTTCGCCTACAAGTTCACGGCCGAGGCGATCGGCATGGCCGTCGGGGCCTTCGTCGCGGGCCAGCTCGTCGACCTGTCACGCACCGACGGCATGACGCTGGCTTTCGTCGCCGCCGGCGTCGGCTTCGCCCTGTCGGCCGCGATCATCCGCATCGCGGGCATCGGCGCGCCCGCCGAGGTCGAGGCGGACGTCGCCCCCGAGGAGTGCGAGGCACGCGTCAGCACCGTCGAGGCGCTGCGCCGGGTCTTCGCGGTGCCCGCCCTGCGCTGGACCGCCGTCGTCACGGTGACGCTCGCGCTCGGCTTCTACGCCCAGTTCGAGTCCGGCCTGCCGGCCTACGCCCTGACGGTCCTCGACGTCGACGAGTCGGCCATCGGCCTCGCGGCCGCGGTCAACTGCATCGTCATCGTGGCGCTGCAGGTCGTCGTCGTGCGGCTCACCGCACGGCGGGCCGCCGGCTCGCTGCTCATGGTCGTCGGCGGCGTCTGGACGCTGGCGTGGGTCGTGCTCTCGACCGCGCAGCTCGTCTCGCCGCCGGTCGCGGCCGCCCTCTTCGTCACGACGTTCGGCGTCTTCGCCGTCGGCGAGACGATGTACGCACCCGTGCTCAACCCGCTCACCGCGAGCCTGGCGCCCACCGGGCTCGTCGGCACGACGCTCGGCACCTTCACGGCGATCCAGACGACGTTCTCGGCGCTCGGCCCGCTCGTCGCCGGTGCGCTGCTCGGTCTGGGCCTGACGAACGGGTTCCTCGCGCTGCACGTCGGCCTGAGCCTGCTCGCGGTGTACGCGGCGTGGCGGCTGCGGGCCGCGATGCGGCGTACGCCCGCAGCTCCGGTCGGCGCGCCGGCCGAGGCGCTGCTCGACGCCACGCCGCCCGCGTCGCGCTCGCTGCCCGCCGCCGCCGCCTGAGTCCCGCCCACGGCGCGGGCTGCGGGCGGGCGTCCGCCGGACGTCCTAGCCGCGGACTCCGGCGCTGACCAGCAGGTCGGCGAGCAGCAGCACGAGGTCGTGCTGCGAGAGGCGCATCGCCAGCATCTGCGCCGTGCCGCGGCTCTCGGGCCGCTGGAGGATCGCCTGCCACAGCTTCTCGAGCTCGTCCTGGGTCGGGGTGCCGAACCCGGCGGGCATGAGGCCGTGGTCGAGCGCGAAGACGACGACGGGGGCGAGCTGCTCGCGCGCCTCGGTGAGCGAGCGCTGGGCCGCCCCGAGGTCGTCGCGGAGCCGCTCGCCGGCCGACAGGAGCGAGCGCAGCGCCACGGAGCGCTCGAACTCCCGCCGGCGCGTCTCGACGCGGGTCGCCGACGCCGCGTCGACGCCCCGTCGGGCCGCGGCCAGCTCGGCCGCCAGGGCGCGCAGGGCGTTCTCGGCGTCGGGCGAGCTCATGGCGCGGTAGGCCTCGGCGGCGCCGTCGAGGTGCTCGCCGACGACGTCGGCGTACCCGAGGTCGTTGCCCACGTAGGCGCGCATCGCCGTCGTCGAGGACTCGAGGAGGCCCTCGAACCGGTTGATCCGGTCGTGCAGGAACGGTTGCATGTCACTCGAACTCCACGATCGTCGACGTCGCGCCCGACTCGTCGGTGACCGAGCGCAGGTAGAACGCCTCCTCGAGCAGCTCTGCCGACACGGTGAAGACGCTCGAGTCGGTGCTGCCGTTCTTGACGACGTTCGTCTCCGGGTTGATGAGGAGGTTGTCGATCTGGGTCTTGTCGATGACGGTGCGGGACCGGACCAGCTCGAGCACCTCCTGTCCGGTCTCGGCGAGCAGCTGCTCGCGCGGGTCGGTGGCCAGGGCGTCGGTGCTGCCGAGGCCACCCGGCGTCGACTCGGCGTCGATCGCCGCCCAGAAGATGCGGCTCCACATGACGGCGACGATGGTGTCGGGACGCAGCGGGTCCGGGTTGGCCACGAGCTGCTCGTGGAACTCGACCGCGAGCGCCTTGACGTCGCCGAGCCCCCGCCCTGCCTCCCGGTCCACCGGGACGGGCTGGGGCGGCAGGAGGATCGGGATGTCGAGCTTGTCGGGCATCACCGGCCCGACCTTGCCGGGGAAGCCCGGGAGCGGCGGGCTGACCAGCCGCGCCCGGGCCTCCGCGGCCCGCTGCTGCATCGCCGCGACGAAGTCCTCGAGGGTCATGTCGAAGCGGAGCGTCTGCGTGAACCGCGCACCCGAGATGAGCACGGGGATCGTCAGGTCCATCTTCGGCACCTTGAACCGGGGCACCGCGAAGTGACGCATCACCTCGTCGGCCGCGTACCTCTCGGCCACCACCCTCGAGTAGTGGTCGGCCATCTCGCGGGCCCTGATCATCTCGAGCAGGATGTACCCGGTGTAGTCGCCCAGCGTGACCTCGGCCACGGACCTGCCTCCTGTCGTGTCGTCTCGTCGAACCAGCAGCGTGTCGTGCGTTGTGTTGCGTTGTCGTGCAAGGGATCTCGCGGTCAGGCCGCGAGCATCCCGAGGACCTTCTCGAGGCCGGCCGGCATCTCGTCCTGGACGGCCTTGACGTTGACGTTGAGGGCGTACTCCTTCTTGACCTCGACGTTCGTGGCCGTCTTGCGCTGGTAGGACGCGGACACCTTGAAGCTGACCGGGCCCCAGCCGCCCTTGACCTCGGCGTTGACGCCCAGGTCGTCGGACGTGCTCGAGCTTCTCGACGGAGTTGAGCTTGACGTTGAAGTCGACGACGACCTGCTCGATCCGCAGCGAGGGGATCGGCAGCATCGCGAGGAGCGGCACGCGCAGGGCCACGTCCTTGGACACCTCGTGCCCCTCGGAGTCGACGTCCTTGCGCGTGTGGGTGAAGTCGACCATGACGAGCTCGCGCTTGCCGGCGCCGTCGTCGCTGAACCCGACCTTGTTGATGAAGTCGATCGTCGCGAGCGACGAGGCGACCTGCGCGTCGACGGCGGCCTGGAGCGGCCCGCCGATCATCTTGCGGAAGTCGATGTTGTTCAGCTCGCTCGTGAAGCTCGTCGACGGTGCGCGGTCGAGGCCGCGGTCGCCCGCGAGCGCCCGCTCGGCGATGTCGGACGCCGTCCGCGTCGCGAGCGCGGCGCCCTCGGCGGCCGCGTCCTGCTGCGTGGCGACGTCGGTGCTGGGCCGGCGCTTGGCGCCCTGCCCGGAGGTGGACCTCTGGTCGGCCATCTCGGTTTCCTTTCGTGGGACTCCCCTGGGAGATCGTGGACGGGCCACGTCATCGCGGCCGCGCGGCGGGGCAGGACCGTCGGGGTCTCGCTCCGTCCGGGGACAAAGAGGGGCGAACCGGACGCGTGATACATGCAGCCGACCGGAAGTTCGACGGGAAGCCCGACGGCAGATGCAGCGACGAGCCGGGGCCGACCGCGGGCTCAGGCGAGGGGTGCGAGCGGGGTCAGCAGCTGGCGCCCGGCGAGGCCGACCGTCCGCGAGAGCGTCGCGAGGTAGTCGCCGCACAGCGGCTCGACGCCCTGCAGGGACCACAGCACGCCGGCGTTGGTCCACGCGGCGTCGCGGGCCCGGGCGATGCTCCACGTGCCGACGAGGTCGGCGACGGGACCGGCGACGCGCTGGTCCACCTCGAGCGCGAGGCCGTCGAGGAACGAGCGGCGCACCTCGTCCTGCACCTGTGCCAGCAGCAGCGTGACGCGTTGGTAGTCCTCCTCGAGCCCCGGGCTGTCCGGCCGTAGGCCGAGCTGGCGGCAGGTGCGCACGACGGCGACGGGCAGGTCGTGGTTGATGTGGGCGTTCATGCCGGCGACCGCGAACTGGATGGCGAGCACGTCACGTCGCGTGCGGGCCTCGAAGAGGGGGCGCCACGCGTCGGTCGGGGTCGGGGCGACCACGGCGTCGAGCCACAGCCCGGCGAAGACGAGGTCGAGCCGCGTCATCGTGGCGGCGTCCCGGAACCACCCTTCGGAGAGCCGGTCGCGGACGAGCTCGGTGACGCGCAGGTACATGCCGCTGAAGGCGCGCACCCCGTCGCCGGCGGGCAGCGCGGAGTCCACCTCGCGCATCCGGGCCACGAGGGCGTCGACGGTGGCGAGCTGGCCGGGTGGCACCGGCTCGAGCGGTGGCGTACCGGGGCGGTCCGGGTGGCCGGGGCGCAGCCGGGCGCGCACGGCGCCGAGCACGTCAGACAACCAGCCCATACCGGGACGGTAGACCCGACAGGGGCCCCACGCGGGCGAACCGCAGACCAGCCCGGGGCGCCCCGCGGGCGCTCAGCGGTAGTGCTCCTCGTCGACCGTGGCGAGGCGGGAGGGCTGCAGCTGCCCGCCGAGGCCGTAGAACCGCTGGAAGCTCATGACGAGCGGGCGCCACCTGTCGGGGTCGATGCGGTTGGCGTGACCGTCCGCGCGGACCGAGGGGTGCACGTGGACGCGGACCACCTGGGCCACGACGAGCGCGTGGTCGGTCTCGTGGACCGACTCGACGCAGGCCTCCAGCGCCACCGGGCACTCGGCCGCGTAGGGCGCCGTCACGACGTCCGATGCGACCGGGGTCAGCGCCGCGAGGCCGAACTTGTCACGGTGGTGGCGGTAGCCGGCCGCCTGCTTCCACGCCGAGAGCCGCTCGGCTCCCGTCGTCAGGGCCAGCCGGTCGACGGCGTCGACCTGGTGCTGGCTCGGCAGGTTCACGACGAGCTCGCGGGTGCGCCGCAGGTTGGCCAAGGTGTGCGAGGCGAGGCCGAGCCCGAGCGTCGCCGTGTGGCCGAGCCAGAAGGCCGAGGAGAACGGCGCGAGGTTGGCGCTGCCGTCCTCGTTCGTCGTCGACACGAGGACGACGGGCGTGCCGAGGTAGAGGATCGCGGGGTCGATGGTGACGTGGCTGCTCACACCCGGTGGACGCGTCTGCGCACCGGAGTGTGAGGTGCGGCCCTGGGTCAGCGCGCGTGGAAGGCCTCGATCCGGTCGATCGCCTCGCCGACCGCGGTGCTGCCGGCGGCGAAGCTGAGGCGCACCGAGTGCTCGCCGGCCCGGTCGTCGAAGTCGACTCCGGGCGTGACGGCGACGCCGGCCTGCTCGAGCAGCGCCGACGCGTAGGCACGCGAGCCACCCCAGCGCTCGAGCTGCGGTCCGAGGTCGGCCCAGTAGTAGAAGGCGCCGTCAGGCGGCGCCGACCCACCCCAACCGAGGCGAGCGGCGTTGTCCAGCAACAGCTTCCGGGTGCGGGCGAACTCGGCCACCGCCTCGTCGCACTCCGCGTAGGACTCCTCCGCGAACGCGGACACGGCCGCGTACTGGGCCGGCGCCGGCGGGCACAGGGCGACGTTGCCCGCAAGCGCGTCGACGGTGCGGACGAGGTCGCCGGGCAGGAGCAGCCAACCGAGCCGCCACCCGGTCATGCCCCAGTACTTGCTGAAGGAGGAGACGACGACCGCCGAGTCGCCGAGCTCCCACGCGCACACCCCGCGCGGGTCGGCGGCCCCGGGCTCGGGGTAGGTGACGCCGTGGTAGATCTCGTCGCTGACGAGCCGGACGCCGTTCGTGGCACACCACGCCGAGACGGCCGCGAGCTCGGCGCGGTCGACCATCGTGCCCGTCGGGTTGGCCGGTGAGGCGAGGATGAGCCCGGCGAGCGGGCCCCGGGCCTGCGCCGCCTCGAGGAGCTGCGGCGTCGGCTGGAAGCGGGTGTCGGGGCCGCAGTCGATCTCGACGACCTCGCAGCCGAGGGCCCGCAGGATGTTGCGGTAGGCCGGGTAGCCCGGCCGCGCCAGCGCGACGCGGTCTCCGGCCTCGAAGGCGGCGAGGAAGGCGAGGACGAAGCCGCCGGACGAGCCGGTCGTCACCGCGACCCGGGCCGGGTCGACCTCGACCCCGTACCAGCGGCCGTAGTGTGCGGCGATCTCGGCGCGCAGCTCGTGGGTGCCGAGGGCCGACGTGTACGTCAACGCGCGCCCGGACGCGTGGAGGCGCGCGGCCGCCTCGGACACGAGGGAGGGCGCCCCACGCGAGGGCTCCCCTGCGCAGAGCGAGACGACGTCCCGACCCTGCGCGCGCAGCACCGCCACCCGGTCGATCACGTCCATGACCTCGAACGGGGCCACCTGCGAGCGTCGAGACGGACCGGGCCGGCGGGGTGCGCTGTTCACCCCGCCAGTCTCCCCGACGCCCGGCCGGGTCCTCCGGCGGCCCGGGGCCGGACGGTCACGGCCCGTTGACGACGCGGCTAGGGTCGAGGCCATGACGCTCGCCTACCACGCAGACTCCTCGACGCTCGACGAGAAGGAGGTGCTGACGTGGGAGGGCTTCGGCCGGGCCTGCCGCGAGCTCGGCGAGCTCGTCGCGTCGTCGAGCTTCCGCCCGGAGATCCTCGTGGCCGTCGCGCGTGGCGGCCTGCTGCCCGGTGGCGGCCTCGCCTACGCCCTCGGCCTCAAGCTGACCGACGCCATCAACGTCGAGTTCTACACGGACGTCGACCAGACGCTGCCCGACCCGGTCCTGCTCGCCCCGCACCTCGACACCGAGAGCCTGACGGGCCGGCGCATCCTCGTCGTCGACGACGTCGCCGACTCCGGCCGCACCCTCACCCTCGTCATGGACCTGCTGCGCCGGCACGGTGCCGAGGCGCGCAGCGCGGTGCTCTACGGCAAGCCGCGCTCCGAGGTGACGCCCGACTACGTGTGGCGCGTCACCGACCGGTGGGTCGTCTTCCCCTGGTCCGCCCAGCCGCCGGTGCAGGGGGCGCAGGTCACGGCGCCTCGAGACGACGCCTGAGCCGTTCGAGGTCCTTCGTCATCGCCGAGCGCATCGCGGCGCTCATCGGGCGGGCGCCGACCGCCGCGAAACCCGACGGCCGGCCGACGTTGCGCAACGTCATCCGCGTCGCGCCGTCGCCGGCGGCCTCCCAGGCGTAGACCGTCCGCATGGGGAACGGCCTGCCGTCCGTCTGCATGACGAGCCGCCCACCCGGCTCGAGCTCGACGACCTCGTACGTGTAGGCGATGCGGCGGCCGAGGAAGCGCGCGACGAAGTCCAGCCGGCTGCCGACGCGGACCGGCGGCGCCGTGCGCCACCGCACCGAGGAGATGTTCGCGTACCACTCCGGCGCGTTCGACGGGTCGCCCGCGTACGCGGCCACCTCCTCGACGGGACGGGCGATGACCGTCTCGACCTCGACGTCCACCGATGCCACGGCTCCTCCTCCCGATCCGTCCGCGCGGACCCATCCATCATCCCCCGGTCCCGGGAGCAGGTGGGAGATCGCTGGAAGCGCAGGGAGCCGGCCGCGACGTAGTGTGCAGGACATGGACCTCGGACTGCACCTCGCCAGCTTCACGTGGAGCGGCGGCCCCGGCACCTTCGTCAACGACCTCGTCCGCACCGCCCGCACCGCCGAGGACGTCGGTTTCACCAAGCTCTCGGTGATGGACCACGTCTGGCAGATCGGTCCCGTCGGCCCCAAGGAGCAGGAGATGCTCGAGGCGTACACCGCCCTCGGCTTCCTTGCCGGCGTCACCGAGCGCATCGAGCTGCTCGCGTGGGTCACCGCGGCCGTCTACCGCGAGCCGGGCCTGCTCGCCAAGGAGGTGACGACCCTCGACGTGCTGTCGAAGGGACGCGCCTGGCTCGGCATCGGCGCCGCCTGGAACGAGGAGGAGTGCGTCGGCCTCGGCCTGCCGTTCCCCTCGACCGCCGAGCGGTTCGAGCGCCTCGAGGAGACGCTCCGGATCTGCCTGCAGATGTGGAGCGACAGCGAGGAGCCGTTCGAGGGCAAGCACTACCGCCTCGGCCGCACCCTCAACTCGCCGCAGTCGGTGCAGCGCCCGCACCCGCCGATCATGATCGGCGGAGGCGGGGAGAGGAAGACGCTGCGGATGGTGGCGCAGTACGCCCAGGCCTGCAACCTGTTCGACTCCCCGGACCTGTCGCACAAGCTCGACGTGCTCCGCGAGCACTGCGAGCGCCTCGGGCGCGACTACGACGAGATCACCAAGACGGTCATGGGACCGCTCGACCCCGGGCCGGACGGCGAGAACGTCGACGCGATCCTCGAGCACCTGCGCGACCTCGCCGGCCTCGGCGTGCAACACCTGCACCTGCGGGTGCTCGACGGCTCGCGCACCGACTGGCTCGAGCTCATCGGGGACCGGATCATCCCGGAGGCCAAGCGGTTCTGACGCCGCCAGCGGGAAAGGGGGCTGCATGCCGACGCCGCAAGCGGACCGTCTGCGCGTCATGACGATGAACGCCTACGGGCCGGACAACCCCGACTGGAGCCGTCGGCACCGGCTCCTCGGTGAGACCGTCCGCGACCTCGCCCCGGACGTCATCGCCCTGCAGGAGGTCCCGCTCGACATCGACGCCGACCTCGGCCACATCCTCGGGCGCGGCTACCACCTGACGCACTTCTCCCGGACCGGTGGCGGGGTGGCCGGGACGCTGGCGACCCGCTGGCCGCACCGGTTCGTCGCCGAGATCGACCTGCACGTCAGCGAACGCGCCCGCGCCACGCTCCCGTGGTGCGCAGCCGCGATCATCGAGGTGGACACGCCCGTGGGGACGGTCGTCGTCGCCCACCACAAGCCGAGCTGGCCCTTCCCGTTCGAGGACGAGCGCGAGCGGCAGGCCGTCCTCGTGGCCCGAGCCCTGGAGGAGCACATCGGGTCCCGGGACGTCCACGCCGTCGTGCTCGGGGACTTCGACGCGACCCCCGACTCCGCCAGCGTGTCGTTCTGGCGCGGGCGGCGGGCGGTCGACGGTCTCAGCGTGTGCTACCAGGACGCCTGGGAGTACGCCCATCCCGACGAGCCCGGGTACACCTTCGACCTGGCCAACCCGCTGGTGCGCGACGGTGAGGTCGCGACCGCGGTGACGCGCAGGATCGACTACGTCCTCGTGCGCAGCGCCCTGCACGGGCCGACGCTGCGGGTGGCCCACTGTCAGCGCGTCCTCGACCGTCCGGTGGACGGGGTGTGGGCCAGCGACCACTTCGGCGTCCTCGCCGACCTCGTGCAGCCGGCCAACCCACCGGGGTTCCGGAGCGCCGGCCCCACCGGCTGAGCTCCACGCGTGCCCAGCACGGGAGGCCAGGCCCGGATCGCCGGATCCGGACCTGGCCTCGGCGCGGAAGGCTTCGCCCTACGGCTCCGCCAGCTCGCCGGTGTGACCGTTGCAGGCATCGCCCGGGGACAGCCCGATGGTGCGGAGGAAGGCGCGGTCGGCCTGCGGGATCTGGCCCCACGACTGGGTGTGGCCGGGCTCGTAGTTCGGGTCGCTCGGATCGAGGAAACGCTCCGGGTTCTGACCCGAGAAGGAGCAGATCGAGTTCGCGCGGTACTGCGCGATCGGGGTCGTCTTTCCGCTCCCCGTGGACTCGCCCGCGAAAGCAGTGCTCGCGCCCCCGACCGCCAGCCCGAAGGCGGCGAGAACGGCGACGGCACACGACTTCTTCATCATTGTTTCTCCGTTCTGAGGCCGCTCGTTCGGCGCGCCCCGTCCACAACCTAGGACGCGGGCTGGGAGTCCGATGAGAAATCCCGGCAAGACGAAAATGCGCATCGACGGCTTTTTGGGGTGAATTCATGAAAAGACACCCGCAGAAAGTGCCGGCATTTCCCAGGTGATTCTCGGAAACGACGAGACGGTTCTTCGAGACGGCCTTTTTCGGGCGGCTTTCTCGGCGGGCTCAGCTGAGGATGTCGGCGAGCCGGAAGCGTCGGTAGCCGAGCATCGTGAAGGCGACGGCCCACACGAGCGACCACAGGGCGCCGTGGATGACGGCGGTCCACTGCGGTTCGAGTGCCACGAGGTCCTGCCACGCCCGGCTGTAGTGGCCGGGGAAGGCGTTGCGCCACGGGTCGAGCGCGTCGATCTGGTCGAGGATGTTGAGGATGATCGTGAAGAGGACCGCCCCGCCGACCGCCGCCAGGGGCGCGTCGGAGCGGACGCCGATCCAGAAGGCGATCGCGGCCGTCGGCAGCAACGTCACGAAGACGTAGCCGAGCGCCAGCGCCAGGCGCGGCAGCAGCTGCCCCCACGTCAGCGACTCCCCCGTCGGGCTCGTCAGGGGCGCCCAGCCGTAGGCGAGGCCGCCGACGAGCAGCGACCAGCCGACGAGGAGCACGGCCGCCGCGGCGGTCGACCCGAGCCCGATGACGAGCTTGCTCGTGAGCAGCCGGGCGCGCCGGACCGGGGCGATGAGCAGGTACCGCAGCGTGGACCACGATGCCTCGGCCGGCACGGAGTCGCCGCAGAAGAGCGCGGCGACGAGGACGAGGAGCAGCTCGGAGGACGCGAAGAGCGTGAAGAGCGTGAAGTTGGCCGAGCCGTCCTGCGCGAGGTCGATGAAGCGGGGGGCGGTGCCCGGGCGTGGGGGGTCGCCGAACGCGAAAGCGGTCACGAGGACGAGCGGCAGGGCCAGCACGAGCGCGAAGGCGACCTTGGTGCGCCGCCGCCCCCACTGGCGTCCGAGCTCGGCCCGCCAGGACAGCGGGTCGTGGACGCGCCTGCCGGCCTCGACGCTCATCGGGCCCGCACCTGCCTCAGCCGGTCGACGAGCGACACCGACGCGTCGCCCGGGCCGGCGCCGTCGCTCGAGGCCGCCGACGAGATGACGCCGAGGAACACCTCCTCGAGGTGCCGCCGGCTGCTGACGCCGACGACCGGCACGCCCGCCTCGACGGCCGCCTGCACGACGGCGGCGCGGTCGAGCTCGGCGACGACGACGAGGCGCGTCGGGGTGTCGACGCGCACCTCGCCGACGCCGGGGGCGGACCGGAGCGCGGCGGCGAGGTCGTTCAGCCGTTGCGGCGGCACACCGTCCTCGAGGTCGACGAGCGTCGTGTCGTCGCTGTCGACGAGGTCGGCGACCAGGCCCTGGGTGACGACGCGACCGGCGTGCATGACGACGACGTGGGTGCACGTCAGCTCCACCTCGGCGAGCAGGTGGCTCGAGACGACGACGGTGCGGCCGGTGGCCGCGTAGCGGCGCAGGATGGGTCGCATCGCGGCGATCTGGGGCGGGTCCAGGCCGTTGGTCGGCTCGTCGAGCACGAGCAGCTCGGGCAGGCCGAGCATCGCCTGGGCGATGCCGAGCCGCTGCCTCATGCCGTGGCTGTAGGACCTGACCGGCCGGTCGACCGCACCACCGAGAGCGGCCACCTCGAGGGCCTCGGCGAGGTGGGCGTCCTCGGGCGGTCGGCCGGTGGCGCGCCAGTAGGCCTCGAGGTTCTGCCGACCGGTGAGGTGTGGCAGGAAGCCGGGTCCCTCGATGAGCGCCCCGACGCGGCCGAGGACGTCCGAGCCGGCCGTCACCGGCTCGCCGAGCACGTGGACGCTGCCGGCGTCGGAGGAGATGAGGCCCATGACCATGCGCATCGTCGTCGTCTTGCCGGCGCCGTTCGGGCCGAGCAGGCCGACGACCTGGCCGCGCTCGGCCCGCCACGACACGTCGTCGACGGCGCGGTGGCCGTCCGGGTAGGTCTTGACGAGCCCCTCGACGACGAGCGGCACGTCGGCGAGGTCGGGGCGGGCCACGACGTGGGCGCGACGCCGTCGCCGTGCGAGCCAGCCGCCGAGGGCGGTGAGGAGCAGGACCGCGAGCACCGATGCCGCGACCCGGGTCTCGGTGTCGACGCCGGTGCCGCCACCCCCGACGGGAGTCCCCACGCCGACGGGGACGACGAGCCCGCCGTCGGCGCGCACGACCAGGGTGGCGGGTGTCCGGTCGTTCGCGTACGTCGACTCGGTCGTCGTGAGCAGCACGCGCCACTGGCTGCCGGCCGGCATCGGGTAGGTGCCGGCCGGCAGCGACAGCGTCACCGGCGTCGGTCGGCCCGGCGTCACCGAGATGCGCAGCGGCGCGACGAGCGCTCGCGGCAGGGTCACCTGGCCGCCGCTCACCCGCCAGAGCGAGGCGAACAGCGTCACCGTCGGCCGGTCGGAGGTCACGGTGAGGCGCAGCGTCGGGGAGCCGACGACCGTCGTCCCGGTGGCCACCGGCTCGGTGTCGAGGGCCGCCGACTGCCCCGGCAGGGCGGCGATCCGGTACGTCGAGAGCGCGACGCCGAGCGCCGAGAGCCCCGGTACCGCGACGAGCGATGCCGGCTGGCCACCGGGTGGATGGCTCAGGGCCCCGGTCGTCGTGCGGAGCGGGAGCGTCGTCGTCGCGAGCCGCGACCCGGCCAGGCCCGGGTAGTGCGGCAGCGTGAGCAGCGGCGACGACTGGCCTCGCCGCGCCGCGGGGGTCGAGTACGTGAAAGATGCTGTGGGAGGGGCGGACCCGCGCGGCGCCTTGTCGCGCACCCAGTGGTCGAGCCAGGCGTACGACGCGTCGGTCTCCTCGCGCTCGCGGCTGCTCGGGGCGTCGTGGCCGCCGTCGCTCCACCGCACCGCGTACGGGGTGCCCGCCGCGTCGAGGGCGGACGCGGTGGCATCGGCTTGGTCGAGGCCGAAGAGCGAGTCGGCCATGCCCTGCACGAGGAACGTCGGCGCCGTGACCTTGGGCATCGTCGGACGAGGGCTGTGCGCCCGGAGGAGGGCGAGCAGCGCCGCCGACGGCGCGCCCGACTCGGATGCCTGGACGAAGAGCCGGCAGATCGTCGGGTCGAAACGGCCGCACTCGGCGGAGGCGCCACCGGTCGCCCGCCCGCTCTGCGGGCCACCGCCGGCCCGGCGGGCGGCGAGGAAGAAGTTCGTCGCCCAGACCTGCTTGAACGGGCCCGGCTCCGCGACGGGCGCGCGGCCGGCGGCGGTCGTGGGCGGACGCGTCAGGGCCGACTGCGGGAAGAACGACTCGGCGAGGTCGTTCCACGTGAGGGCGGAGACGACCGCGTCGACGCGTGGGTCGGCACCGGCGAGCATGAGTGCGAGCGCCCCACCGTACGAGGTGCCCATGACGCCGGCGCGGGGGTCCCCCGGCGCGTCGAGCGCGACGTCGGGTCGCGCGGCGGCCACGTCGAGCATGACCCTGGCGTCGGCCACCTCGAACTCGGGGTCGTCGAGGTGGATGCGCCCGCCCGACGCGCCGTGCCCGCGTGCGCTCCACGTGACGACGACGTAGCCACGCTCCTGCAGCTCGAGCGCCTGGGAGGCCACCGCCTCCTTGTTGCCCCCGAAGCCGTGCGCGAGCAGCACGACGGGGTGACGGCCGGAGGCCTGCGGGTAGACCGAGACGTCGAGCCGCACGGCCGTGCCGTCCGGCTCGGGGCGCACGGGGACCTGCCGGCCCACCGGGGCGGGGACGGCGGCCGACCGCGTGAGCGCCGGGGACGCGACCGGGGACGACGCCTCGGCCACGGGCAGCGTCGGCGCGCTCGCGGCGAGCAGCACCCCGAGCGCGGCGACGAGACGGGCCCGAAGCGGCATGCGGCCATCACATCACGCGAACACCCAGAGCCGCGTCGGTCAGCCGGCGCGCTCGAGGCGCTTCTCGAGCAGGTAGGCGGCGACCCCGCACACGACGAGCACCATGAGCGGCGGGACGTAGCGCATGGCACCGTCGAGCCGCAGCCAGTCGTACGGCGCCGTCGCGAAGCCGAAGAGGTCGAGCTGGAGGACGTACCTGACGACCGGCAGCAGGCCGAAGACCAGACCGACGATGCCGATGCAGTTGACGAGGAACCGGGTACCGGCACCGTGCGGCGCCTCGGGCGAGCGTCCGGACGGGCGCGCCGGCGGACGCGTCGGAGTCATGGGCCCCAACCTACGCGTCGGCTCCCGGGTGCTAGAAACGCGTCATGGCCACCACCGCCCTCGCAGAGACCACCGTCCACACCGTCGGCGACCTGCCGGCCGTCGGGCGCCCTGCGCCCGACTTCACGCTGGCGGGCACCGACCTCGCCGACGTCGAGCGGCCGCACGGCCGCCGCGTCGTCCTCAACATCTTCCCCAGCATCGACACCCGCGTCTGCGCGACGAGCGTGCGGCGTTTCAACGAGCTCGCCGCGGGCCTGGACAACACGACGGTGCTGTGCGTCTCGGCCGACCTGCCGTTCGCGCTGCGCCGGTTCTGCGGCGCCGAGGGCATCGCGAACGTCGTGACGGCCTCGACGTTCCGCTCCACCTTCGGCACGGACTACGGCGTGACGATGGTCGACGGCCGGATGCGCGGGCTGCTCGCGCGCTCGGTGGTCGTCATCGACGCCGAGGGCACCGTCGTCCACACCGAGCTGGTGCCGAGCATCGGCCAGGAGCCGGACTACGACGCCGCGATCGCCGCCGTCACAGCCGGCACCGGGCTGGGCTGACCGCCGTCGCGCCGGTGCGCGTCCGGGCAGCCGACGCAGGCGCCACCCAGGTCGCGGGGGCAGGCGGGGGTGCGCCCCCGTCCGCGGCGCTCACCGGGTGTCGTCGTCGACCCAGTCGAGGGTGCGCTGCACGGCCTTCTTCCACTGGCGGTAGAGGCGGTCCCGCTCGGCCTCGTCCATCTGGGGGCTCCAGCGGCGGCCCTCGCGCCAGTTCCGGCGGATCTCGTCGGTCGACTCCCAGTAGCCGACGGCCAGACCCGCGGCGTACGCCGCTCCGAGGGCCGTCGTCTCGCTGACCTCCGGCCGGACGACGTCGACACCGAGCAGGTCGGCCTGGAACTGCATGAGGGTGTCGTTGACGACCATCCCACCGTCGACCTTGAGCTCGGTCAGCGGCACGCCCGAGTCGGCGTCCATGGCGTCGAGCACCTCGCGCGTCTGGAAGGCCGTGGCCTCCAAGGCCGCCCGGGCGATGTGCCCTTTGTCGACGTAGCGCGTCAGACCGACGAGGGCGCCCCGTGCGTCGGGGCGCCAGTACGGCGCGAAGAGACCGGAGAAGGCCGGCACGAAGTAGGCACCGCCGTTGTCGTCGACGCTCGCCGCCAGCGTCTCGACCTCCGCGGCGTCCTCGATGATGCCGAGGTTGTCGCGCAGCCACTGCACGAGCGACCCGGTGACGGCGATGGACCCCTCGAGCGCGTAGACCGGCTTGTCCCCGCCGAGGCGGTAGCAGACCGTCGTGAGCAGGCCGTTGTCGGACGCGACGATGTCCTCGCCGGTGTTGAGGAGCATGAAGTTGCCGGTGCCGTAGGTGTTCTTCGCGGTCCCCACGTCGAGGCAGGCCTGGCCGAAGGTCGCGGCCTGCTGGTCGCCGAGGATGCCCGCGACGGGCACGTCGATGAGGATGCCTGGCTTGCACGTGCCGTACACCTCCGAGGACGAGCGGATCTCGGGCAGCATCGACATCGGCACGCCCATCGCGGCGCAGAGGTCCTCGTCCCACGACAGGGTCCGCAGGTCCATGAGCAGGGTCCGCGACGCGTTCGTCACGTCGGTGACGTGCAGGCCGCCGTCGCCGGCCCCTCCGGTGAGGTTCCACAGCAGCCACGAGTCGATGGTGCCCATGAGCAGCTCACCGTCGCGAGCGCGCTCGCGGGCGCCGTCGACGTTGTCGAGCACCCAGCGGACCTTCGGTCCGGCGAAGTACGTCGCGAGCGGGAGCCCGGTGACCTCGCGCCACCGGCCGGCGTCGCCGCGGGCCGCGAGCTCGTCGCAGATCGCCTGCGTGCGGGTGTCCTGCCAGACGATGGCGTTGTGCACCGGCTCGCCCGTGGTCCGGTCCCAGACCACGGTGGTCTCGCGCTGGTTGGTGATGCCGACGGCCGCGACGTGCGTCGCGTTGAGGTTGGCCTTGCCGAGGGCGCCACCGACCACCTGACGCGTGTTGGCCCAGATCTGGGACGCGTCGTGCTCCACCCACCCGGCGCGCGGGAACACCTGGCGGTGCTCGAGCTGGTCGACGGCCACGACCCTGCCCTCGCGGTCGAACACCATGGCCCGGGTGCTCGTGGTGCCCTGGTCGATCGCGACGACGTGGCTGCGCTGCTCGGTCGGCATGACGCCGACCGTACCGTGCGGGCGCCTCGGCATCACGGCTCCGCGGCCCACACCTGTGGACAGGACTGCGACACAAGCACTTCCGAGTCCACCGTCCACACTGCAGGCTTGACCGCCATTCGAACACCTGTTCTACTTGAGAGAGGTGACCACCTGGCGAGAGGAGAGCGGCGATGCCCTATCTCGACGCGCTGCCTGCCGGGTCTGCGGGTGGTCGACCCGCGAGGGTCCGGCGCATCCTCGCCACCGACCGGGCCCGGCTTGGGGCTGCGGTCGTGGTGGCACCGGTCCCCTTTCGCGACGAGGGGCTGGACGCGGCCGGTGACCGGGTGCTGTCGCAGGTGGAGGCGCTGGAGCGGGCCAAGGCGCGGCTGGAGTCGCGGCTGCTGGAGGCGTACGCCGCGTTGCACACGATCCAGGAGCAGCAGCTGGCGCGACTGGCCACCGCCGCGCCGGTACCGCTGAGCACCGAGCGGGTCGTGGCGGCCGAGATCGCCTGTGCGACCGGGGTCGGGCAAGGCGAGGTGTCCCGCCGGCTCGAGCTGGCCCTGGCGCCGCGCCGACACCGGGTCCTGCGCGAGGCGCTGCGCCGAGGAGCCACGAGCCTGCACCGGGCCCTGACCCTCGTCGCCGAGACGCGCGCCCTGCCCGACCACGCCCTGCCGGCCCTCGAGACCACGGTCCTGGCGCCGGCCCCCGACGGGACGGTCGCCACGCAGCAGCTGTTCCGGGCCCGACTGCGCCGCACCGTCACCGCCGCCGACCACCGGTGCAGCGACGAACGCCGCCGTACCGCCACCGCGCGCCGGGGCGTGTTCGGGCGCCTGACCGAGGACGGCATGGGCGTCATCACCCTGACGGCCACCGCCGAACGGGTCGTCGGCGTCCTGGACCGCGTCGACGCGTTGGCCCGCGCGGCCCGGGCCGCCGGCGACGGGCGCACCCTGGACCAGCTCCGTTGCGACCTGCTCACCGACCTCGCCCTCTTCGGCACCACCCCGGGCGGGCATGACGGGCAGGCCCTCGCCGGAGCGGCATCCGGGTCGACGGCAGGCCCGGACGCCGGCCCGGATGCCGGCCCGACGTGCGGGCGCTGGCTCACCGCCGCGCCGGCGGCGGTGGTGCGCATCGTCGTCCCGTTCGAGGTCGCCACCGGGGCCTCGGACGCCGCGTGCGAGCTGCCGGGGCACGGTTGGGTGACCGCCGCCCACGCCCGCGCGATCATGACCGCGCCCGGGTCGGTGTGGCAGCGCCTGGCAGTCGACCTGGACACCGGCACCGCCGTGCAGCTGTCCGCCGACTGCTACACCCCGACCCGCGCCATGGCCGAGCACGTCCGGGCCCTCGACGGGACCTATCGCGCCCCCGGCTGCCAGGTCCCCGCCGAACGCTGCGACCTCGACCACATCACCCCTTGGCCGGCCGGCCCCACCCGAGTGACCAACCTGCAGGCCCTGTCCCGCGGCTGCCACCATCCCAAGACCTCCGGCGCCTGGACCGCCCGGCGCGACCACCATCCCGCCGCCGGACCCGATGACCGCGACCGGGGTGGTGGGGGCCGTGGCTCGGGGGCGACGAGGTGGACCACCCTCACGGGTCGCGAGTACGTCACCTACCCCAAGGACTGGCGCGAAGCCCTCACCGACCCCGGCGCGCGCCCATCCGACACAGGGCCACCCCAGACAGGCCCGCCCGATCGGGCACCTGTTCGGGAACCCGGCCCTGAACCCGAGCCGCCACCGTTCTGAGCACGTCGGCTGCTGAGCCGGTCCTTGCGTGCAGCGCGCGTCATGACTCCTTTGAGGTGCGCACCGCCTGTCGATGTGGATCACAGCCAACGCGTCGACGGCGCACAGGCCACGTCCAGACTTCGCGCCTAGCCTGCGGCTGAGCGGCATGCGGCACGGTGCCCGGCCGCCGTAGAGGAGAGGACGCCATGGCCGATCTGGGATGGCCGGAGATGCTCATCATCGCCATCGCCGCGATGGTCCTCTTCGGCTGGAAGCGCCTGCCCGACGCCTCACGGAGCCTCGGCCGGTCGATCCGCGTGTTCCGCTCCGAGATCGCCGGTATGCGCACCGACGGCGACGGCGTCTCAGCCCCCACCGCGGTGGCCCCGTCCGACCTCGACACCCCGGCACCCGTCTCGACGAGCGACCCCATCGCGACGCCGCTGCGGCCCGAGTGACGTCGACCGCCGGGGACGTCGAAGCGTCCCGGTGACCGGGCCCCGCGCCCGCGCGGCCCAGCCGCACCTGACGCGCACGCGCCCGGGGGGCCGTCCCGACGCCCGACGCAGCCGTCCTGCGGCGAGGCGCCTGCGGACTGCGGCCCGAGCAGGATGGCCGCCACGGCTGAGGACCGCTCCTGACGGCTAGGGTGTGTTCGGGCCCGTCCGACTCGAAGGGGGACCGATGACCAGCCCCGTCCGCCTGGACCTCGCCTATCGCACCGCGGCGTGGAAGCGCCTGGCCACCAAGCAGTTCGACGTGCTCGTCGTCGGCGGCGGCGTCACCGGCGCCGGCACCGCGCTCGACGCGGCCACGCGTGGTCTGTCGACGGCGCTCGTCGAGCAGCGCGACTTCGGGTCGGGCACGTCGTCGCGGTCCTCGAAGCTGTTCCACGGCGGCCTCCGGTACCTCGAGCAGATGAACTTCGACCTCGTCCGCGAGGCCCTCAAGGAGCGCGAGCTCATGCTGAGCCGCATCGCGCCGCACCTCGTGCGGCCGGTGTCCTTCCTCTACCCCCTGACGAGCCGGGGCTGGGAGCGCCCGTACGTCACGGCAGGGCTGACGCTCTACGACTCGATGGGCGGTGCGCGGTCGGTCCCGCGGCACAAGCAGCTGACCCGGACCGGTGCCCTCAAGCTCGCACCGGCGCTCAAGCGCGACAGCCTGACGGGCGCGCTGCTCTACTTCGACGCCCAGGCGGACGACGCGCGGCACACCCTGATGACCGTCCGCACCGCGGCGGCCTATGGTGCCACGGTCCTGTCGAGCGCCCGCGTCGTCGACCTGCTGCGCGCCGGCGAGCGGGTCGTCGGCGCCGTCGTCGAGGACGTCGAGACGGGCGAGCGCACCGACGTGCACGCGTCGGTCGTCATCAACTGCACGGGCGTCTGGACCGACGACATCCAGACGATGGCGGGCGGGCGCGGCCGCTTCCACGTCCGCGCGAGCAAGGGCGTGCACATCGTCGTTGCCCGCGACCGGATCAACTCCGAGACCGGGCTCATCCTGCGCACGGAGAAGTCGGTGCTCTTCGTCATTCCGTGGAACACCCACTGGATCATCGGCACGACCGACACCGACTGGGACCTCGACCGGTCCCACCCGGCCGCCACCAAGGCCGACATCGACTACATCCTCGAGCACATCAACGGCGTCCTGAAGGTGCCGCTGACCCACGACGACATCCAGGGCGTCTACGCCGGCCTGCGGCCGCTGCTGTCCGGCGAGAACGAGGACACCAGCCAGCTCTCGCGCGAGCACGCCGTGGCCCGGCCCCAGCCCGGCCTCATCTCCATCGCCGGCGGCAAGTACACGACCTACCGGGTCATGGCCGCCGACGCCGTCGACGCCGCGCGCGAGGACGTCGGCGGGGACGTCCCGGGCAGCGTCACCGAGTACATCCCGCTGTCCGGCGCGGAGGGGTACGTCGCGCTCGTCAACCAGATCGACCGCCTGGCCCGGCACGAGGACCTGCCGGTCTGGCGGGTCACCCACCTGCTCGAGCGCTACGGGTCGCTCGTGCACGAGCTGTTCGCCCTCGCCGCGGACGACCGCAGCCTCTACGAGCCGCTGCCGGGGGCCGAGGAGTACCTCAAGGTCGAGGTGCTCTACGCGGCGACCCACGAGGCCGCCCTGCACCTGGACGACCTACTGGCCCGCCGCACCCGCATCTCCATCGAGACGCCGAGCCGCGGCGTCGACAGCGCCCGCGCCGCGGCGCAGATCGTCGCGCCCGCCCTCGGCTGGGACGCCGAGCGCGTCGAGGCCGAGGTGTCCGCCTACCTCGCGCGCGTCGAGGCCGAGCTGGAGTCGCAGAAGGAGCTGGTCGACTCCGAGGCCAACGAGGAACGCCTCGCCGCCCCGGATGCGCGTCGCATCCCCGTGAGCCGGCCCCAGGAGATCTCGTGACCGACACCGCACGGGGGGTCCTCGTCGTCGGCGGCACCGGGGTCGACACGATCGTGCGCGTCGCCGAGCTGCCCATGCCCCTCGCGGACTCGCACGTCGTGCCCCCGATCGACGTGCACGTCGGTCACACCGGTACCGGCGTCGCGCTCGGCTGCCACCGGCTCGGCATCCCGACCCGGATCGTCGACGTCGTCGGTGACGACCACGAGGGCCGGCTCGTGCGCGAGCGGCTCGCCGCCGAGGGCATCCCGTTCGACGCGGTCGTCCACCCGACCGGGACGCGTCGGGCCGTCAACCTCGTCGACCCCACCGGCCGCCGGCTGTCCCTCTACGACCCGCGTCACCCCTACGACCTCGTCCCCGACGCAGCGCTGTGGCTCGACGCGCTGGCGGCCCTCGACGCGGGGCCGGGTGCGCGGCACGTCCACGCGTCGATCATGCCGTGGACGGTGCACGCCCTCACCGAGGCGACCCGGCGCGGCCTGAGCACCTCGACGGACCTGCACGACTGGGACGGCGAGAACCCGCACCACCGGCCGTTCGCCGAGGCGGCTGACGTCGTCTTCGTGTCGGGCTCGGCGTTGGGCGGACGCGAGGACGACGTCGTCGCGGCCGTCCTCGCCCGCGGCCGTGCCCACACCGTCGTCGTCATGGACGGCGCGCGAGGCAGCCGTGTCACCCCCCGCGAGGGCGAGCCGTTCGCCGTGCCCGCCCTCGAGCTGCCCGGTCGCACGGTCATCGACTCCAACGGCGCCGGCGACGCGTACGTGTCGGGCTTCCTGCGGACCTGGCTCGACGGCGGGTCGACCCGCGACGCGGCCCGCGCCGGCGCCGTGGCGGGCGCGTGTGCGTGCGGCGCGGTCGGCACCCACACCGACCTCGTCGACGCCGCCGAGCTCGACCGCCAGCTGGCCCGGCTCGCCGCCTGAGTCAGGCCTGCGCGCCGCCGTCACTCCCGGCGTCGCCGCCCTCGCCGCCGGTGCCGATGTTGACCATCCAGTCGACGCCGAACCGGTCCGTGAGCATGCCGAAGGTGTCGCCCCACATCTGCTTCTCGAGCGGCATCTGGACCGCGCCGCCCTCGGCGAGGCCGTCCCACCAGCGCTTCAGGTCGTCCTCGTCGTCGCCGCTGAGGCTGATGGTGATGCTCGAGCCGGTCCGGTGCTCCATCTGGGGCGGGGTGTCGGCGGCCATGAGGGTGAAGCCCGTGGGGGTCACGAGCTGGGCGTGCATGATGCCGTCGGAGCCCTCGCCCTCCTGCCCGAACTCACCGAACGTGCTGAGCGTCAGGTCGCCGCCGAACACCGACTTGTAGAACTCCATCGCCTCGCGGGCGTTGTCCTTGAACGAGATGTACGGGTTGAGCCGAGAGGTCATCACATGCTCCTTCACAGGTCGCTCCGGTGCGGAGCGGGACGCGCAGCAGCCTAGGACTCGGCACCGACGGCCGACACCCCCAGAAGGGCGACGCCGCGGGGGCCCGGGCTCAGGAGGACCGTCGGGAGCGCCGGGCCCCGCCGCTCGAGCCGAGCGGGTCCTGCCGGCGTCCGTCGTCGGTGGGCCCGAGCCCGCCCTGGCACGCCGGGCAGTAGAACATCGTCCGCTCCTGAGGTGGCACGCCGATCGGGGCGACCCGGACCGTCGTGCCGCACCTCCGGCAGGGCCGGCCGCTGCGGGCGTGCACGTACTGCGTCTCGCCCTGCCGCCGGCTGCCGGTGCTCGACTGCACACCGTCGTGCCGCCCCTGGTCCATGAGCCGCTGCGTCCGGTCGACCAGACGCTCGACGGTCCGGCGGCCGAGGTCGGCCGGCAGCGACCACGGGTGGACCCGTTCGAGGAAGAGCGCCTCGGCGCACCACATCGTGCCGACGCCGGCGAGGTTGCGCTGGTCGAGCAGGGCGGCACCGACCGGCGCCGTGGCGGCGAGCACGTTGCCGACGGCGCGCTCGCGGTCCCAGTCGGGTCCGAGGACGTCCGGGCCGAGGTGGCCGACGAGCTCGCCCTCACGCGCGGTCGGCACGAGGTCGAGCATCCCGAGCCGCAGGCCGAGCGCCGTCCAGTCGGGCGCCGACACGAGCGCGCGCAGCTGCGGGTTGCGGCGCCACCGGTCGGCCAGCGTCGGGGTCGCCTCGACGCGCCACTGCCCCTCCATCCGCAGGTGCGAGTGCAGCGTGAGGCCGCCCTCGACCCGGTGCAGCAGGTGCTTGCCACGGCTGACCACCTCGAGCGTCGAGCGGCCGCGCAGGTCGGCGGTCGAGATCTCGGGCCAGCGCAGGTCCGACTCGACGATGACCCGTCCGGCGAGCGCGGCGTGCAGCCGCTGCGCCGTGCGCCACACGGTGTCGCCCTCCGCCACGTGCCACCTCCAGCCGCGTCGTGCTCTGCGTACCCCCGCTTCACCTCGCGTTCACCGGCGAGGTGCCCGCCACGGCCAGCGTATTCAACCCGGGCCACTACCTTCGCCGGGTGCGAGACCTGACCGTCGTCGTGTCCGCCCCGGCGTCGTGCGCCTCCCTCGAGCGATGCCTGCGGGCGCTCGCGGCGCAGACGCTGCCCGCCGACCGCTTCCAGATCGTCGTCGTGCTGCACGGGTCCGGAACGGGCGCGCGCGAGGCGCTCGAGCGCGCGCTCGAGGGGCCGCTCGCCGGGCACGAGGTCGTCCTCGCCGACGCCGTCGTCGCGACGTCGGCCGCGGCCCGCAACGTCGGCGTGGGCCTGGCCCACGGAGCGTGGACGACGCTCGTCGACGGCCGCGACACCATGAGTCCCGACCTCCTCGAGGCTCTCTACTCGTCCCGCTCCACCGAGCGGGTCGCCGCGGCCCGCGTCGAGCCCGGCCACGAGCCGGGGCCCGACGCCGGGCCCGCCACGGCTCCCCACCGCGCCGTCGGGCTCGCCCGGGCGCGTGGGGGTTTCCTCGTGCCGACGGCGTGGCTGCGCGACGTGCCGTGGGTCGACGCGCTCGCCGCGCACGCCGGTCAGGCCGACCCGACCGACCGGTCCGCCCTGACCGACGCGCTCGTCGACGCCGAGCTGGCCGACCTGCGACGCGACGTCGCCGGTGACGCCGAGGCAGCGGCACTCGCGGACCGGCTGCTCCACGCGGCCGGCATCCGCGGCATCCGCGGTCTCGGCACGACGTCCTCGCACGACGACACATGGTCGCTGTTCCGTGAGCCCAGCGACAGCGTGCGCTCCCTCGTCGTCGTCGCGGGCAGCGCGGCCGCCGTCAACGGCCACGCGCGGATGCTGTCGTTCCTGTCGCGCAACGGGGTCGGCGTGCGTGTCGTGCACTACAGCGGCCGCCTCAAGCGGATGCTGCGGCAGCTTCCCGACGCCCACCGCGTCGAGGTGCTGCCCGCCTCGCCGGACCGGCTGGAGTCGCTGCTCGGCGGCGCCCGATCCCGTCGCGGCCGCGTCGCCGTCCGAGCCGCCGGGGAGGCACTGCGCGTCGGCCGACGCCTGGTCCCCGAGGTGCTGCCGCCGGGGGTCACCGCACCCGCGTGGCGACGCGTCGACCGGCGTGTCGTCGACCTCGTCTCCGAGCCGGGCGCCCTCGTCACCCTCGACCGTGGCGGCTCGACGCTCCTGCGGGCGTGTGGCCCGAAGGCGCCCGTGCCGACGAGCGGGGACGCGCACGACCTCGCCGTCACCGTCATGCGGGTCGCCGCGAGCCGGGTCGGCGGCCACCTCCAGGACGCGCACGCCGCCCGCGGCGCGTCCCGCATCCTCCGTGGCGACCCGGCTCGGACGCGGTCGGTGCTCGACGCGCGTCTCTGGGCGATGGTCGCCTACCGGCTGCTGCGCGCGAACCGTGTCGAGGCCGCGGAGCACGTCCTCGAGGACCTCGGCGCCGTCTTCGGCCTGGAGGCGCTCGACCGGCACGGGGTGCCGGCCCTGCGGACGCTCCTCGACGTGCAGACCGGGCGCGGCCGCGACACCGCAACCCTCGTGCAGGCCGTCACCGCTGCCGCCCGTGCCGCGCTCGACGAGGCCGACGCCGCGCTCGGCGGCCCGCACGGCCCGCACGGCCGGCACGGCCGGCACGGCCCGACCGACGACGCGGCCCTCGACGAGGTGGCGTTCCTGGCCACCGTCGCCCTCGACCTGCTCTTCACCCGGCGCCTGCACGCGGCCGTGACGACCACTCCCCTCGTCGAGGACCCCGACACCTTCCTCGCCCCGCTGCGCGACACCGCCACCGGACGCCTCCTGTCGGCCGCCGCGCCGCACCGCTCCCCCGCTCGCCCGACGACGGCCCCCGACGCCGGAGCGAGTCGCCTGCGCGTCACTGTCCTGCCCGGCGCCTACCCCAAGTTCGCCCGGGCCGTCGTCGAGCAGCTCACCCCGGCCGCCGTCGTCGAGCTGCTCGACCTCTCCGCGCGCGAGTCACGCTTCACGAACACCGGCGTCGATCCGCGCACCGTACGATCCCGGCTCCTCGCGGCCACCGGCCGGGCCCCAGCCCTCGACCCCGCCACCGCCGAGGCGCTGGCGGCCGACGTCGTCTTCGTCGACTGGGCCGACAAGGGCCTGACGTGGGTCACCGACGTCGTGCCCGAGGGGACACGCGTCGTCGTGCGCCTCCACGGCGTCGACACCCTGAGCGCCTGGCTGCACACGGCCGACTGGTCGCGGGTCACCGACGCCGTCTTCCCGAGCGAGCACCTGCGCCGGGCTGCTGCAGGCGCCCTCGGTGGCCGGCTCGACGGCGTGCGCCAGCACGTCGTCGCCAACCCGGTCGACGTCGACCGCTACGACCTGCCCAAGCGCGAGTCGGCACGCAAGCGCCTCGGCATGGTCGGGTGGGCCCAGCAGGTCAAGGACCCGCTGTGGACGCTCGACGTCCTCGCTGCGCTGCGGCGCCAGGACCCGGAGTGGCGCCTCGCGCTCATCGGCGCCGACGTCGACGTCCGCAACACCAACCCCGTCGAGCGTGAGCTGGCCCGCGCCTTCCACGACCGCGTCGCAGGCGACGCCGAGCTGCACGACGCCGTCGACTACGTCGGGTACACCTCCCGCCTTCCCGAGCGGCTGCGTGACGTCGGCTGGGCCGTGAGCGCGAGCCGCCGCGAGGGCTTCCACGTCGGGCTCGTCGAGATGGCGGCGAGCGGCGCCGTGCCCGTCGTGCGGGACTGGCCCGTCTACGCGCGCGAGGGCGGGGCCGGCCTGCTCTTCCCGACCGACTGGGTCGTGACGACGCCGGCCGAGGCCGCCGCGCGCATCCTCGCGGTGTCGGACGCCGGCGCCTGGGAGGCCGAGAGCGCCGCCACCGTCGAGACGGTCCGACAGCGCTTCAGCGGCACCGACGCCGGTGCCCGGCTGCGCGAGATCGTCCTCAGGACCGGCTGATCCGCGCGAGCACCTGGACGGCCGCGCTCACGTGCTCGATCGGCGACCGGTGGTCGAGCGGTTGGGCGTCGAGGGCGCTGCCCTCCTCGACGACGCCCCAGACCGGGGTACCACTGCCGCGGTAGTCGCTCCACTTGGATGGCAGGAAGGGGTTCTGCGCACCGGCCGGGCTGACCGCGTCGTTGACGAGGAGGCAGTCCATCCGCCGGGCGAGGGACAGGAACTCGAGGTAGCCGACGAACGGCCCGACCCGGACGCAGTCACCGAGCCCGCGGCCCGCGACGACGTCGTGCAGCTCCTCCGGCTTGGCGGTGAACACGTGCAGCAGGACGCGCTCGCGGACCGTGCGCGGCGCCACCTCGAGGGCGTCGAGGACGCCGGTGACGCCGCGGTTGGCGTAGAAGTTGCCGAAGTAGCCGACGTGGCGCCGGCTGGGGTCGAGCTCGTAGGTCGAGGTGCGGCTCCCGTAGAACCGGGGCTCCGGCGTCGGGTGCGGTGAGACGACCCCGATGCGGGCGGCGCGGTCGGCCAGGCGCGGGTCGTGGCAGTGCCTGAGCATGAAGTCGCGCTGGTGCTCGTTGGTGAACATGACGCTGTCGGCGAGGGCGAACGCGATGACCTCGCACCACTCGAAGGCGTTGAGCCCCTCGGGCGCCCGGAAGCCGGCGGCCTCGACGGCGGCCCGGAGGCGCCCGAGCACCCGGTCATCGCCGGCCGGCGCGGACCGGACGTCGCCGAGCACGTCGTGGGACAGCGGGTCGGAGAACTCCGCGTCCCAGTGGATGCCCGGCCGGGCCAGCTTGACCTCGGCGGCGAGGAAGTGTGACGCCGCGAACTGCGCTCTGCTGTAGAGCGACTCGTACTCCCCCTGGAGCGACTCCCACCGTTGGAACGTCTCGAGGCCGAGGCGCTGGTAGTCGACGATCGAGGCCCACGAGCTGAACGCGGTCCTCGACGGGACCGCGGCGAACCGGCGCACGAGGCCACCCGTCAGCTGGACGAGCCCCGGGTCCTGGTGCCGGATCGAGTCCATCGCGTTGCAGACGACGTCGACGGGCTCGCCGCGGTCGTGGACGCGCTTGGCCGCGACGATGGCCGCGGTGTCGGAGTAGGGCGGGAAGCAGTACGACGTGACGAGCCGTCGGGCGGTGTCGGGGGCCCCGTGGGCCATGCTGTCCTCCAAGGGGTTTCGCGAGGTCATCAGACGGTGACGTGCTCCGTGGGGTCGCCGTGGAAGGCGAGCACCCCGCGCCGCGCGAGCAGCTCGACGTCCGAGACCGGCCACGTGTGCCCGTCCGGCGTCGAGGCACGCACCGAGACGAAGTTGAAGCGGTCGGTCGAGTAGACGCGGCCACCGTCGGCGCGCACCTTCTCGAGGAACGTCGTGTCGACGCGCCGGGGCAGGTCCTCGAACCGCAGCCGGGTCGCGAGGTCGCGGGCGAGCAGCAGCGTGCCGCCCTGGACGAGGTCGACGTACCGGTGCTCGGCCTCCGGGAAGCGCAGCAGCGTGGCCCCCGTCGCGGTCAGGTGCGCGTAGTGCGCCCACTTCCCGACCACCGCGGCGTCCGTGTAGTCGAACGCGCGCACGAGGTCGAGCAGGTAGTGCTCGGTGTAGACGTTGTCGTCGTCCATCTTCGCGACGTACCGGCCCGAGGCCGCCTCGACTCCGCGGTTCATGCACGCACCGAGCGTCAGCGACGCGTCGGCAGGGCGCACGACGATGCGTGAGGGATCCAGCCCTGCGGCGTCGGCGAGCACGCGCACCTTGCCGGGCTCGACGCCGAAGCCGTGCGTCACGAGGACGAGCTCGACGTCGGGGTGCGACTGTGCGGCGAGGAACCGCAGGACGTGCTCCACCTGGCCGGGGCGCATCGTCGGGACGACGGCCGAGACGCTGCGGTCACGCGGCGGCGCCGGCACGCCGACGGTGGCCAGGACGGTGTCGACGCGGTGGCCGTAGGTGTGGGCGTCATGGACCCGGCGGTGCGCCCGCAGGCCGAGCCGGTCGCGGTGGTCCTCGTGCTGGAGCAGCGCGCGCAGCTCCCGGTCGGTCTGCTCGGCGTCGTGCGTCACGCGCACCGTGTCGCCGAAGAACGGCTCGAGGGACGCGGCCGGCCCGGACAGCACCGGCGTCTGCGCCGCCGACAGCTCGAACAGCCTCCGCGCGCACATGCTCGGCGACTCCGTCACGGAGTTGACGTTGAGGAACACCTTGTAGGCGGTGTACGCGCCGAGCATCCGCTCGTACGGCAGGCTGCCGACGAGCGAGCCGGCGTAGCGGCGCGGGAACTGGTATCGCCGGTCGCGCCCGGCCATCCTCGAGAACACCTCGAGCCCGAGCGGCAGGGCCGGTTCGAGCACGTACGCCATCTGTCGACGGCGCTCGTCGTGCTTGTCGGCGAAGTAGCTTCCGGCGAAGGCGACCTCACGGGTGCGGCCGGCCCCGTGGCGCACCGGGGTGTGGATGCGCGGCTGGGCACCGAACGGCAGCAGCCCGATCCGCGAGTGCCCGAGGTCGCGCTCGTAGTCGGGAATGCGTCCGGCGTCGACGGTGAAGACGTGGTCGCAGAGCCGCGCCGTCGCGAGGAACCGGTGGTAGCTCGGTGGGTCCTCCTTGTTCCAGAACACCGTCGGGATGCCCTCGGCGCGGCACCAGGCGACGAGGTCGCGCAACTGGGGCGAGGGAGCCTCGGGCGCGGTCATGGCCAGGCGCCAGGCACCACCGTTGCCGTTCCACGCCGACTCCACGAACAAGAGGTCGGGCCGCCTCTGCCGCAGGAGCTGGCGCCACGTGTCGGGCTGCACCGGCAGCTGGTCCCACTCGTACCGGAAGGCGAGGTCGGAGAAGTCGTCGAGGATGACGGCGGCCACGACGTCGGGCCGGGCCACGGGTCCCGCGGGCAGATCGGGCCTCGGCAGGTCGACGCGCAGCCGCGCGGACCGCACCCGGGGCAGTCGTCGCTCCAGCTCGCGACGGGCCTTGCGCGGCAAGTCTGCCCGCGCCCGGCCGTCGCTCACCGCGCGCGCCAAGGCGACCCGCGCGCGTCGGAGGTCGGCGAGCATCCGCTGCCTGTTCACCACAAACTTCTCTCTCTGTTCGGCTGGCGTTCCGCCCGCGCCCCATCGACGTTTCGCGTGCGCTGCGACGTTCGTCGGGTGAGACCTGGACTCGGCGCCACTGTGGCATCCGCCCTTGGCGCCTCCGGCCCCCGCGGTGCGACGCGCAGCCGAACAGTTGGTGACATCCCGTCCACGACGGCGTTGATGCTCGCCAACCTGCCGGTCGCCGCGTGCGTCGCCCGCAGCCACGTGGTCCGCAACCCGTGGCAGGCCGTCTGGGTCGGCACCCGCCTGCTGCCCACGACCGTGTCCGGACGGCTCGGCGAGCGCACGCGCGGCCCCGTGTCGGTCATCGCGGCCGCCGCGGCCGGGCGGCGCGAGCTGGCCCGTCGGCGCCTGTCGGACGGGCTGCGCGGCGCCCCGCCGGCGCGGGCCCGGCGCCTCCTCGCGGCCGCCGCGGCCACCGGCCAGTGGGCCGAGGTCGACGCCGACACGGCGAGGCGCGCCCCTGTCACCGGGGGTGCCGCGGCGTACGTCGCGCACGCGTCGGGCGACGTGAGCACGGCCGAGCGTGCCCTCGCCGGCGCCCGCGGCCCCCTCGACCGGGCGCACCGCCGGTGGCTCGAAGGTGAACGGCTCGTACTGACCGGTGCCGCCGTCGCCGGCCTGGGCCCGAGCCGTGCGCGTCCGGTCGGGGGCGGCGCGGCGTCACCGGGCCGACGCCGCGCCGTCGTCCACGTCGTCACCAACTCGCTGCCCGAGGTGCAGGCCGGGTACACGGTGCGCACCCAGGGCCTCGTCGGCGCCCAGCGACGAGCCGGGATCGACGCGCACGTGTGCACGCCCCCGGGCTACCCGCTGACCCAGGGTCGCATCCTGACGTCCGCCGAGTCCGTGCACGGCGGCGTCCCGTACCACCGGAGCCTCCCGACCCGGAGCCGCCTCGACCTGCCCGACCGGCGTCTCGAGGCGTACGCGTCGGCCGTCGCGGCCCTCGCCCGCAGCGTCGGCGCGCGCGTGCTGCACGCCCACTCCAGGCACGACAACGCCCAGGCCGCCCTCGTCGCCGGTGCACGCCTCGGCGTGCCGGTCGTCTACGAGGCCCGTGGGTTCCTCGAGGACACCTGGGCCAGCCGCGGCGGCAGTCCGGACAGCGACTTCTACCGCTGGACGCGCGCCACCGAGACCCGCTGCCTGCAGCTCGCCGCCGCGGTCGTCACCCTGTCCGAGACCATGCGCACCGACATCGTCGCCCGTGGTGTCCCTGCCGAGCGCGTCCACGTCGTCGGCAACTGCGTGCCCGACGCGCACCTGACCGATGCCGTGCGCGGCGACGGCGTCCGCGCGGGTCTCGGCATCGGTCCCGACGCCGTCGTCGTGGGCACCGTGACGACCCTCAACGACTACGAGGGGGTCGACGTGCTCCTCGAGGCGGCCGCCCTGCTCGACGACCCGAGGGTCGTCGTCCTCGTCGTCGGTGACGGCCCTGCACGCGACCGGCTGGCCGCGGGCGCGAACCGGTTGTCCGTCAGGGGAACCCGGACCCGGGTCATCCTCACCGGACGTGTCCCGCACGCCCGCAGCCGTGACCACCACGCCGCCATCGACGTGTTCTGCCTACCGCGGCGGTCGACGGCCGTCACGGCCCTCGTCCCGCCGCTCAAGCCGGTCGAGGCGATGGCGCTGGCCCGCCCCGTCGTCGCGAGCGACCTGCCACCGCTTCGTGAGCTCGTCGGCCCCGACCGCGGCCTCCTCGTCCCCGCGGGCGACGCGTCCGCGCTGGCCGACGCTCTCGACCTCCTCGCCGGCGACCCCGGCCTGCGCGCCCGGCTGGGGCGCGCCGCCCGGGACCACGTCGCCAGCGAGCGCACGTGGTCGGCCGCGGCCCGCACGTACCAGCACATCTACGACTCCGTCTGCGAGGGCGCATGACCGACGTGACCACCGTCCCTGTGACGCGGGAGGCGGCCGACCACGCGCCCGTGCCGATCACGCCGGCCCAGGCGGAGGCCCTCGCGCGCGCCGGCGGCCTCGAGGAGCTCGGCGTCCGACCACCGCTGCGCCGGTACGTCCGCGACGTGTGGCGCTACCGCCACCTCGTCTGGCACCTCTCGTCGTCCCAGGCGTACGCGACGAACCAGAACAACCACCTCGGCCAGCTCTGGGCGGTGCTCAACCCGCTCCTGCTCGTCGGCTCGTACTACCTGATCTTCGGCCTGCTGCTGAAGACCCGCGGCGGCACGTCGAACTACATCGCGTTCCTGACGATCGGCATCTTCGTGTTCGGCTACACCGCGTCGGCGCTGACCGCGGGCGCCCGGGCCGTCACCGCCAGCATCGGGCTCGTGCGGGCGCTGCGGTTCCCCCGCGCGGTCCTGCCGGTGTCGGTGACGCTGACGCAGTTCCTCGTCAACGTGCCGGCGTTCGTCGTCCTCATGGTCATGGTGCCGCTCACGGGCGAGCCGTTCTCGTGGCACTGGTTCCTCTTCCCCGTGGCCCTCTTCCTGCAGAGCCTCGTCAACCTCGGGCTCGCCTTCTTCCTCGCGCGCGTCGTCAACGCCGCGCGCGACACGAACAACCTCGTGCCCGTCGTCGTCCGGCTCGCGCGCTACGTGTCGGGCGTCTTCTTCTCCATCCCGCACTACGCCGGCCACGGCCTCATGAGCGCGCTCCTGCTCTACCAGCCGCTCGCCGTCGGCATGACGACCGCCCGCGAGGCGCTCATGGACCAGTACCCGCTCTCGTGGTCCAGCTGGGCCGCGGCCGGCGTCTGGGGCGTCGTGCTCTGCGCGTCGGGGCTCGTCTTCTTCTGGCACGGGGAGGGCCGTTATGGCAGCGACTGAGGTCACGACGGACGCGACCGGTGAGGCGCGCCCCAGCGTCGTGTGCTGCGGCCTGGACGTCGTCTACTCGGTGTTCGGCGCCAAGAAGCGCTCGACGTCGACCGAGGGCGCCGAGCCGTTCCTCGAGCGCGTCCTCGCCCGACGCCGGCACGGCGCCACCGCGGGGACCGGCGTGCCCGGGGGAACCGGCGTGCCCGGGGGGACCGGCGTCGGCGCCGTGCGCCGCATCCACGCCGTCAAGGACGTCTCGTTCGTCGTGCGGCACGGCGAGGCCGTCGGCATCATCGGGCGCAACGGCTCGGGCAAGAGCACGCTGCTGCGCGCCATCGCCGGGCTCATCCCGCCGACGAACGGACGCGTGTGGGCCGAGGGCAACCCGTCCCTGCTCGGTGTCAACGCCGTCCTGCTCACCGGCCTGACCGGCACGCGCAACGTGATGATCGGGGGGCTCGCCCTGGGTCTGTCACCGCGCGAGGTGCGGGACCGCTACGACGACATCGTCGAGTTCTCGGGCATCGGTGACTTCGTCGACCTGCCGATGAGCGCCTACTCCTCCGGCATGGGCGCGCGCCTGCGGTTCGCGATCTCGACGGCCGCCGCGCCCGACATCCTCATGATCGACGAGGCCCTCGCGACGGGCGACGCCGAGTTCCAGGCGCGCAGCCGCGACCGCATCGCCGAGATCCGCCAGGACGCGAGCACGGTGTTCCTCGTCAGCCACTCCAACGCCGCGATCCGTGAGTCGTGCGAACGCGTCCTGTGGATGGACCAAGGGCGGCTCGTCATGGACGGTCCCACCGAGGACGTCGTCCGCGCCTACGAGGACAGCCACCGGAAGGCGCGCGCGTGAGCCTGCCGCCCGCAGCCCTGCGCGCGCTCGTCGTCACGGTCGTGCACCATCCCGAGGACGCCCGCATCCGGCACCGCCAGATCGGTGCGCTCCTCGATGCCGGGGTGCAGGTCACGTACGCCGCGCCCTTCTCGGCGCACCGGCTCGACCCGCCGGAGGTGCCCCGACTGCGCCTGGTCGACCTACCGCACGCCGTCGGCCGGTCCCGGGGGACCGCGTTCCGGGCCGCGCGCCGGTTGCTGCGCCACGAGGCGTCCGACCACGACGTCGTCCTCGTCCACGACCCGGAGGTCGTCGCGGCCGCGGCCGGGCTGGGGCTGCGCCACCTCGTGTGGGACGTCCACGAGGACACCGCCGCCGCCGTCGAGGCCAAGCCCTGGGTGCCCGACTGGGCCCGCGGGACCGTGGCCGGCGCCGCCCGGAGCATCGAGCGGTACGCCGAGCGGCACCACGACCTCATCCTCGCCGAGCACGCCTACGCCGCGCGCTTCGAGCGGTCCCACCACGTCGTGCCGAACACCGTCACGGTCCCCGAGGACGTCGAGCCGCCGGGCGACACGCGGGCCGTCTACCTCGGCTCGCTGACGCTGGCCCGCGGCGCCGCCACCCTCCTGCAGACCGGCCGGCTCCTCACCGTGGCCACGCGCGGACGCGTCAAGGTCGAGATCATCGGACCGACCCCGGACCAGCGCACGGCCGACACCGTCAGCTGGGGCGTCAAGTGCGGGCACGTCGTCCACCACGGTTTCGTGCCGAGTGCCCGGGCCCTGCCGATGCTCGACGGCGCCCTCGCCGGCCTGTCCCTGCTCGAGGACCGGCCGAACTACCGGCACTCGATGCCGACCAAGGTCGTGGAGTACATGGCCCACGGCATCCCCGTCGTCACGACGCCGCTGCCCCTCGCGCGTGACCTCGTCGAGCGCGCCGGCTGCGGCTACGTCGTCCCCTTCGAGGACGCCGAGGCCACCGCGGCCGCGCTCGTCGAGCTGGCCGCCGACCCGGAGCGTCGTGCCGCGATGGGGCGGGCCGGTCACGAGTTCGCGCGCGAGCACTTCGACTGGCGCGTCATCGGCCGCGACTTCGTCCGGCACCTCACGGACCTCGCCTCGTCCACCACCCAGAGCAACGGAGACACCTCATGTTCGACGACGGAATCGCCGTCATCGGCCTCGGCTACATCGGACTACCGACCTGTGCAGCGCTGACCCGCCAGGGCATCGGCGTGGTCGGGGTCGACATCGACCCCCGCATCGTCGAGGAGATCAACGCCGGCCGGGTGCCCATCGTCGAGCCGAACCTCGACGTCGCCATCGCGTCCGCCGTCGCCAAGGGCCTGCTCACCGCGACGACGCGGACGCCGCACGCGTCCGTCTACGTCATCGCCGTGCCGACGCCGTTCCGCGGCGAGCACGAGCCGGACCTCGCCTACGTGCGCGCGGCCACCGAGGCCATCGCACCGCAGCTGCGCGGCGGGGAGGTCGTCATCCTCGAGTCCACATCGCCGCCCGGCACGACGCAGCTGGTCTCCGAGTGGATCTCGGACCTGCGACCCGACCTCAAGCTGCCCCACCTCGGCGGGATCCCCGACGTCCACCTCGCCCACTGCCCCGAGCGGGTGCTGCCGGGCCGGATCATGGTCGAGATCTTCGCCAACGACCGCATCGTCGGCGGCCTGACGCCCGAGTGCGCCCTGCGGGCCGCGGAGGTCTACCGCACCTTCGTCACCGGGGAGATCATCCTCACCGACGCGGCGACGGCCGAGATGGCCAAGCTGACCGAGAACGCGTTCCGCGACGTCAACATCGCCTTCGCCAACGAGCTCGCCGAGATCTGCGAGCACGTCGGGCTCGACGTGTGGGAGGTCATCCGGATGGCCAACCACCACCCACGGGTCGACATCCTCAAGCCGGGCCCCGGCGTCGGCGGGCACTGCATCGCCGTCGACCCGTGGTTCATCGTGGCGGCGGCCCCGGAGCAGGCCCGGCTCATCCGGACCGCACGCGAGACCAACGACGCCCGCCCGCGCTCGGTCCTGCGCAAGGTCGAGGCCGCCCTCGAGGTAGCGGGTCACCCGGGCGGCGGGGGCGCGACCGTCGCCTGCCTCGGCCTGGCGTTCAAGGCCGACATCGACGACCTGCGCGAGTCGCCGGCCCTCGCCATCGTCGAGGCCTTCGCGACCGAGCACCCGGGAACGCGGGTCCTCGCCGCCGAGCCGCACGTCGACGCGCTGCCGCGGACCCTGGCGGCACTGCCGAACGTCGAGCTGACCGCCACCGAGCAGGCCGTGCGCGAGGCCGACGTCGTCGTCCTGCTCGTCGACCACGCCGCGTTCCGCTCGGTCAGCCTCGGCGACCTGCGCGGTCGTGAGCTGGTGGACACGCGCGGGCTCTGGCGCTGAACGCCATGGCAGGCCAAGAGGCGCTCCCGACACCTCGTTCGGGAGCGCCTCTGCCACAAGGGGGCTCAGCCGGCGCGGAGCAGGCCCGCCTCGTCGACGTCGACCGCGGGGTCGAAGTCGGGGGCGCGGTGGCCCACGCCGAGCAGCTCGGCGATGGCGGCCACGGACCGTTCGGCGGCACGCCCGTCGCCGTAGGGGTTCACGGCCTCGGCCATCGCGGCGTAGGCGTCTGTGTCGTCGAGCAGCTCCTCGACGGCGGCGCGGATCCGCGCGCCGTCGGTGCCGACGAGCCGGACGGTGCCGGCCGTGACCGCCTCCGGGCGCTCGGTCGTGTCGCGCATGACGAGCACGGGCTTGCCGAGGCTCGGGGCCTCCTCCTGGACTCCGCCGGAGTCTGTGAGCACGACGCTCGCCGCGGCGAGGGCGTGGGCGAACCGGTGGTAGTCGAGCGGCTCGGTGAGCAGCACGTTGTCGAGGCCGCCGAGGAGCGGCTCGATGACCTCCCGCACCACCGGGTTGCGGTGCATCGGCAGGAGCACCTGCAGCTCCGGTCGCGCTGCGGCGAGGTCCCGGATCGCCGTCATCGACTCGACCATGCGGGGGCCCCACGACTCGCGACGGTGCGAGGTGACGAGGAGCAGGTTCCGGCCGGTTTCGGCGGCCTCGACGGCGCGGGCGACGCGCTCGTCGTCGAAGCGCACCGGTTGGGCGGTGGTCCAGCGCAGGGCGTCGATGACGGTGTTGCCGGTGACGGTGATGTGCCGTTCGTCGATCGCCTCGCGCAGGAGGTTGGCCTTGGAGGTGGACGTCGGCGCGAGGTGCAGGCCGGCGAGCGGGGCGGTGAGGCGGCGGTTGACCTCCTCGGGGAACGGCGAGTGCACGTCACCGGTGCGCAGCCCGGCCTCGAGGTGCACGACGGGGATCCGCTCGTAGAACGCGGCCAGGCCCGCGGCGAGGACGGTGGTCGTGTCGCCCTGCACGACGACGACGTCCGGTCGCGCCTCGCGGAGCAGCTCGGATGCCGCGAGGACCGTGCGCGAGGTGAGCTCGGCGAGGCTCGCGCCGGGCGTCATGAGGTCGAGGTCGTAGGCCGGCTCGATGCCGAAGAGGACGTTGACCTGGTCGAGCATCTCGCGGTGCTGGCCGGTCACCGCCACGACCGGTTCGAGGCGCTCATCGGCCTCGAGCGCAGCGACGAGGGGCGCCATCTTGATGGCCTCCGGACGGGTTCCGTAGACGGTCATGACTCGGTGCATTCCCCGAGCATGACGACGATTTCCGGCGCGATCGGCGTCAAGGGCCGCTTGCACGAAGGGTTCATTCGACCTTCACTCGGAGGTCGCGAGTTCGATTGGGAGAAGCCATGATTCAGCCGCGAATCGACGTCGTCGTCGTTGGCCTGGGGTACGTCGGACTGCCGCTCGCCCAGGCGGCGACCGCGGCGGGGATGCGGGTCGCAGGGCTCGACACCGACGCGTCCGTCGTGACGTCGCTGGCGGCCGGGCGGTCGCACGTCGACGACCTGTCCCACGACGACGTCCGCACGATGCTCGAGGGCGGGTTCACTCCGACGACGGACGCCTCGGTCGTGGCCGACGCGTCGACCGTCGTGATCTGCGTGCCGACGCCGCTCGGGTCCGAGGGCGGTCCCGACCTCGGGGCGGTGGTCGGGGCGACCCGGTCGCTGGCGGCCCACCTGCGGCCGGGCACCCTCGTCGTCCTGGAGTCGACGACCTACCCGGGCACGACCGACGAGGTGGTGCGGCCGATCCTCGAGTCCGGGGGCCTGGTCGCCGGGCGCGACTTCAGCCTCGCGTTCTCGCCCGAGCGCGTCGACCCCGGCAACCCCGTGTACGGGATCGTCAACACCCCCAAGGTCGTCGGCGGCCACACAGCTGCCTGCACCGACGCGGCCGCGACCTTCTACGGCAAGGTCGTCGACACCGTCGTGCGGACCCGAGGCACGCGCGAGGCCGAGACCGCCAAGCTGCTCGAGAACACCTACCGGCACATCAACATCGCGCTCGTCAACGAGATGGCCCGGTTCTGCCACGACCTCGACATCGACCTGTGGGAGGTCATCGCCGCAGCGAGCACCAAGCCGTTCGGCTTCCAGGCGTTCCACCCCGGCCCCGGCGTCGGGGGCCACTGCATCCCCATCGACCCGAACTACCTGTCCCACAACGTCCGCACCCGGCTCGGCTACCCCTTCCGCTTCGTCGAGCTGGCCCAGGAGGTCAACGGCGGCATGCCCGCCTACGTCGTGCGCCGCGTGCAGGACGCGCTCAACCACGACGCGAAGGCCCTGCGCGGCTCGCGGGTCCTCGTCCTCGGCGTGACCTACAAGGCGGACATCGCCGACCAGCGCGAGTCACCGGCCGTGCCGCTGGCCCGGCGCCTCCTCGAGCTCGGGGCGGAGGTCGTCTTCCACGACCCGTTCGTCGCCCGCTGGGACGAGGTGGGCGCCGACGTGCCACGCGTCGCGGACCCCGAGCTCGAGGACGCGGTGGCAGGGGCCGACATCGTCGTCCTGCTGCAACGCCACCGCAGCTACGACGTCGACCGGCTGGCGGCCCGGTCACGGCGCTTCCTCGACACCCGGGGATCGGCGACGCCCCGCCGGCACGTGGAACGCCTGTGACACCGCGGCCCACGCCCTGTGGCCGGAGACCTGCTCGGTCATCGAGCCCTCGACCAGCACCGCTGAGCCCCCACTCGCTACGTCACTGCTCAGCGAGAGTGAGCACTGACGTAGCGACTCCAAGTCACGCCCTGCAGGAGCACACCCTTCCTCCCGCTACGTCACTGCTCAGCGAGAGTGAGCAGTGACGTAGCGGGCCTGGGCGTGCCGTCGGTCGGTCCGGGCGAGTCAGCGACGCAGGCGCAGGCCGCGGGGGGTCATGTGGAACCCCGCCGTCGACAGCGCCTCGACGAGCGGGTGACCCGAGCCGAGGACCGAGGCGCCGTCGGCCTTCTCGACGGTGAGCCGCCCGAGGGCCCCCTCGCGGACCGCGAGCGCCAGGGCGTCCGCGGCCGGCTGCAGCCGGGCGGGGTCCTCGGACCAGCAGAGCATCGTTTTGCCGCCGCGCTCGACGTAGAGCACGAGCGCACCGTCGACGAGGACGACGAGAGCGCCCGCCTTCCGGCCCGGCTGATGCCCCTTGCGACGGGACGGCTCGTCGCCCTCGCTCGCGTCGGTCACGCCGCGCTCGGGCCAGCCGATGGCGGCACCGTAGGGGTTGGCGGGGTCGCTCGCGGCGAGGACGAGCGCCGGCACGACCGACGCGTCGGGGCGGCGCCCGCGACCCGGCGCGGCGGGCGGCGGCGTCACCGGCACGGCCCACTCGTCGCCCTCCCCCGGGTCGACGCGGCCGGTGGACGACCCGGCACGAGCCGGGTCGCCACCCGGCAGCCGCGACAGCGACCGCAGCCGGTCGACGGCACCGGTGGAGGCGAACTGCGACGCACCGAGGCCCTCGACGAAGTAGCCGCGGCGCACCTTGCCGGCCTCCTCGGCGGCGGCCAGCACCCGGTAGACGGCGGCGAACCCACCCGGCACGTCCTCGCTGACGACCGAGCCCCGGGTCAGCACGCCGTACCGGTCGAGGAGCAGCTCCGCGGCCGTGACGGCGCGCACCGTGGGGTCGGTCTCGGCGACGGGCAGCAGCGTCCAGCGGCCGACGCCGGTCGGTGGGCCGGAACCCTGCGCCCGGCCGGCCTGCAGCGCGCGCCCGGCGGCCGCGGTCTCGGCAGCCTCGACCTGCGCCGGCGTCGAGGCCGCGAGCGCCCCCCGCAGCGAACCGAACCGGCCGAGCGAGCCACGACGCGACGTGTACCGCGCCGACCGCGGGGCCGACGACGTGCGTCGGTGCGCGGTTCGGCCACCGGAGAGCAGGGCCCGCAACGGCGCGACGGTGTCGTTGGTGACGCGCCCGGACCACACGAGGGACCACAGGGCCTCGACCACCTCGGTGTCGTCGAGCTCGAGCCGCTGGGCGAGCGGACGGAAGAAGTACGCGCCCCCGCCGTCGAGGGCCGCGAGGACGGCGCGCTCGGCGTCGGTCAGGTCTGCACCGACGGGGTCGTCGGGCGGGGCCAGGGTCAGGTGCGCGCTGTCTGCGAGGTGGAGGCTGACCCAGCCGTCGTCACCCGGCAGCGAGCCGTGGCCACGCCACACCACCTCGCCCGAGCTCATGACCTCGTCGAGCAGCGACGGCCGGTAGTCGGCCACCCGCGCCGGCAGGACGAGCGACTCGAGCGCGCTCGCGGGCACGACCGCACCCGTCAGCTGCTCGACCGCACGCAGCAGGCCCTCGCGACCGCGCTGGCCGCCGCCGACGCCCTGCCACTGCGGCACGAACCGCGCGAGGTCGGCCTGGTCGACCGGCTCGACCTCGTGCCGCAGGGCCGCGAGCGACCGGCGCCGCAGGAGGCGCAGCACCTCGGCGTCGCAGAACTCGGGGCCGCGGCCACCGCCGTTCTCGGTCGGCAGCAGCTCGCCCTCGACGACCCGCCCGGCCGACACGAGCCGGCGCAGCGCGTCGTGGACGACGGCCGGGCCCAGACCCCACCACGAGGCCACGGTGTGGACGGTGAACGGCCTGTGCGTGCGGGCGAACCGGGCCACGAGATCGGCCAGGGGGTCGGGGACCGGCTCGAGGAAGGCGTGCGGGACACCGACGGGCAGGGCCGTGCCGAGCGCGTCGCGCAGCCGGGCGGCGTCCTCGACGGCGGCCCAGCGGTCCTCGCCGGCGACACGGACCGCGATGACGCGTCGGGCGGACTCCAGCTCGGCGAGCGCCGACTCGACCGCCGCCGGGCCGAACCCCTCGGCGGCCCGCGTCACGACGTCGCGCGTCGACAGGGGGCCGAGGACGCGCAGGAGGTCGGCGACGTCCTCGGCGTCGCGGGCGGCGCGCTCGGGCGTGAGCCGCTGGAGCTCGGCCTCCGTGCGGGCGACCGCCTCGGGGTCGAGCAGGTCGCGCAGCGCCAGCGCCTCGCCCTGGCCGAGCAGCTCGGACAGCAGCGAGGGGTCGAGCGCGAGCGCGGCCGCGCGACGCTCGGCGAGGGGCGAGTCCCCCTCGTAGAGGTACTGCGCGACGTACCCGAAGACGAGCGACTTGGCGAACGGGCTCGGCTGCCGCGACTCGACGTCGACGACGGTGACGGCGCGCGAGCGGATCTCGCCCATGAGCTCGACGAGACCGGGGACGTCGAAGACGTCCTGGACGCACTCACGGACGGCCTCGAGGACGATGGGGAACGTCGGGTACTGGCTGGCGACCTCGAGCAGCTGGGCCGCCCGCTGCCGCTGCTGCCACAGCGGCTGGCGCCGGTCGGGGCGTCGACGCGGTAGCAGCAGCGCGCGCGCCGCGCACTCCCGGAAGCGGGAGGCGAACAGGGCCGACCCGCCGATCTCCTGCGTGACCAGCTCGCTCACCTCCTCCGGCTCGAGGGTGACCAGCTCGACGAGCTGCTGACCGACCGACGCGCTGCCGCCCGCACCGGCGTCGTCGAACTCGAGGTCGGGCAGCCGGAAGACGATGCCGTCGTCACCGTGCATGGCCTGCACGTCGATGCCGAACCGTTCGCGCATCCGCGCCGCGACGCACAGGGCCCACGGCGCGTGCACCTGACCGCCGAAGGGCGAGAGCACCGCGACGCGCCAGTCGCCGATCTCGTCGCGGAACCGCTCGACGACGATGGTGCGGTCGTCGGGGACGTGGCGCGTGGCCTCCTTCTGCTCGCCGAGGTAGCCGAGGAGGTTGTCGGCGGCCCACTCGTCAAGGCCGGCCTCCCGGACCCGGGCCCGGGCGCGCTCGGGCGACAGGCCGACGATCTCGCGGATGAACGACCCCACGGCCCGGCCGAGCTCGGCGGGCCGGCCCTGCTGGTCGCCCTTCCAGAACGGGAGGCGACCGGCCTGGCCCGGAGCGGGGGTGACGAGGACGCGGTCGTGGGTGATGTCCTCGATGCGCCACGTCGACGTGCCGAGGGTGAAGACGTCACCGACGCGGGACTCGTAGACCATCTCCTCGTCGAGCTCGCCGACCCGGCGGCCCGGCCCCTCACCGGAGGCGAGGAACACGGCGTACAGGCCGCGGTCCGGGATGGTGCCGCCGCTCGTGACGGCGAGGCGCTGGGCGCCGCGGCGTCCGGTGAGGGTGTCGGTGACGCGGTCCCACACGATGCGCGGTCGCAGCTCGGCGAACTCGTCGGACGGGTACCGGCCGGCGAGCATGTCGAGGGTCGCCTCGAGGACCGTCCGCGGCAGCGCGGCGAAGCTCGCGGTGCGTCGCACGAGACCCTCGAGGTCGCCGACGGTCCAGTCGTCCATGGCGCACATCGCGACGACGTGCTGGGCGAGGACGTCGACGGGGTTGGCCGGTACGCGCAGCGACTCGATGTCGCCCGAGCGCATCCGTTCGACGACGACGGCGGTCTGCACGAGGTCTCCCCGGAACTTCGGGAAGAGCACGCCCTGGCTCACGGCACCCACCTGGTGGCCGGCACGCCCGACGCGTTGCAGACCGCTCGCGACCGACGGCGGCGACTCGACCTGCACGACGAGGTCCACGGCGCCCATGTCGATGCCGAGCTCGAGGCTGCTCGTGGCGACGACGGCGGGCAGGCGACCGGCCTTGAGGTCCTCCTCGATGGCGGCGCGATGCTCCTTGCTCACGGACCCGTGGTGCGCGCGGGCCAGCACCGCGGGCGCGCCGCGCGAGGCCCCGGACTGCGCCATGATCTGCGCGGGTGGGTGCTTCGCGGCCGCGACGCCCGTGGCCACCGCGCCCAGGGCCGCGCCGGGCCCCGGCAGGCTCTCCTCCTCGGCGAGCCGCTCCTCCCAGATCTCGTTGAGCCGGGAGGTCAGCCGCTCGGCGAGGCGACGCGAGTTGGCGAAGACGAGCGTCGAGCGGTGGTCGGCGATGAGGTCGACGATGCGTTCCTCGACGTGCGGCCAGATGCTCGCCTGCGGGGCGTTGCCCGCTGCGGGGCCGGACAGGTCGGGGACGCCCGGGGAGATCTCGGCCGTCGCTGCGGACAGCTCGGCCATGTCGGGCACGGGCACGACGACGTCGAGGTCCCACTGCTTCGTCGAGGCCGGCTGCACGATGTCGACCGGACGCCCACCGGCGAGGTAGCGCGCGACCTCCTCGACCGGCCGGACCGTGGCCGACAGCCCGACGCGCTGGGCCGGCCTGGGCAGGACGGCGTCGAGGCGCTCGAGGCTCAGCGCGAGGTGGGCACCGCGCTTGGTTCCGGCGACGGCGTGGACCTCGTCGACGATGACGGTCTCGATGCCCCTGAGTGCCTCGCGGACCGACGAGGTGAGCATGAGGAACAGCGACTCGGGCGTCGTGATGAGGATGTCGCTCGGTGTCCGCGCGAAGGCGCGCCGCTCGTTCGCGGGGGTGTCGCCGGAGCGCACGCTGACACCGATGTCGGGGACCGGAAGGCCCAGCCGGGTGGCCGCGTGCCCGATGCCGACGAGCGGCGCGCGGAGGTTGCGTTCGACGTCGACGGCCAGCGCCTTCATCGGCGACACGTAGAGGACGCGGCACCGCTCGAGCCGCTCCTCGGGCACCGGCTCGCTCGCCATCCGGTCGATGGCCCAGAGGAAGGCCGAGAGCGTCTTGCCCGAGCCGGTCGGGGCGACGACGACGCAGTGACGTCCGGACGAGATGGCCTCCCAGGCGCCGGTCTGGGCGGTGGTGGGCGCACTGAAGCTGCTCCGGAACCACTCCGCGGTGGCCGGGGAGAAGCGGTCGAGCACGTCAGCCATCACCGACCACCCTGCCATGCGCCGGGGACAGTGCCCGGGGCGTCACCGCGTCGGTGCTCAGAAGGGCGGCAGCTCGCCCTCGCCGGGGGTGACCCGCAGGTCGCCCTCGTCGATGCGGACGTCGTTGATGCTCGCCTCCCGCCGACGCATGTACCCCAGGTCGTCGAACTCCCACAGCTCGTTGCCGTACGAGCGCCACCACCGGCCCTCGGGGTCGCGGGACTCGTACTGGAACCGCACGGCGATCCGGTTGCCCTCGAAGGCCCAGAGGTTCTTGCGCAGCCGGTAGTCCAGCTCCCGGGCCCACTTGCGCCGCAGGAACTCGGTGACCTCGGCGCGCCCGACGAGGTGCTCGTCACGGTTGCGCCACACGGTGTCCTCGCTGTAGGCGCCGGCGACCCGGTCAGGGTCGCGCGTGTTCCAGGCGTCCTCGGCCGCCTGCACCTTCTGGCGGGCGGTGTCCTCCGTGAACGGCGGCAGCGGCGGTCGGGGGTCCATGTCGGCTCCTTCCACGAGGGTCTCAGCGTCGCACCTCGCGGTGCGTGCCGTCGACGCGGCGGGTCCACCCCCGGGCGTCGAGGTGCTCGAGCAGCGGGACGACGGTGCGGCGCGTCGAGGCGAGCGCGACCCGCGCCTCGCTCGTCGTGAACGGCTGCGGCAGGCCGGCGAGGACCCGCATGGCCCGGGCCGGCGCGATCGGCTGGAGGTAGACGTCGTCGGGCACCCCGGTCAGGCGCAGCAGCCGGCCGGCTCGCACGGCCGCGGCCACCTCGCGGCCCCCGAGGCCGGCCGCGTCGAGCTCCTTCTGCTCGGGGGCCGCGAACGGCTCGTCGGCGAGCCGGGCCTCGATGCGGCGCAGGCCCTCCTCGGCCCGGTCCCCCAGCTCGGCGGTGCGGCCCGGCAGGCCGACCCGGCCGTCGTGGACGTCGAGCCCGACGGAGCCCGCGAGGTCGGGGACGAGGGTGCGGTCCGGGGCGCCGGACGCCGCGCGCGCGGCCTCGAGAGTGAGCGTCGGGTCGAGCGGGTCGGCGTCGGCGCGGGCGACCGAAGCGGCGTGCAACCGCCGCCCCCACTGCTGCCACGCCGCGTCGGCGACGAGCCACCGGCCCCGGCGTGCCACGCCGTCGGCGCTCGCTCCGTCCTCGGGCACCGGGAGCCCGAGGGCTGCCGCGTCGGAGGTGGCCATCGCCTCGCGCCGGGCGACCTCGGCGGCGAGGTCCGGGGTGCCGCTCATGCCGGCGACGGCCTCGGCGCGCCGGACCGCGGCACCGCGGCGGCGCAGCGGCGGCGGGTCGGCGTCGACGACGAGCGCCCCGACGACGTGCCGCGACCCGGGGTCGCGAAGGACGAGCCGGTCCCCCGCCGTGAGGGCGAGCGGCGCCGGGAGGGTGAGGCGGACGGCGTCGCCGCCGAGCGGTCGCGTGCGCACCTGCACGGCGAGCGAGCCGACGTGGAGCATGAGGTTCGCGGGGATGCGTCCGGGTCCGGAGCGGACGGCGTCGCCACGCTCGAGCCGCACGTCGACCGAGTCCGTCGTCCGCCACGCGTGCGGCGTCACGAGGGCGTCCCCGCGGCCCACCTGGTCGGCCCCGAGCCCACGGAGGTTGACGGCGACCCGGCTCACGGGGCCGACGGCGTGGGCGGGCTGCTCCTGGCTCTGCAGCCCGCGCACGGTGACGCGGGCGTGGGCTCCGTCGGCGCGCTGCACGAGCAGCTCGTCGCCGACGCGGACCGTCCCGGCGCCGAGCGTGCCGGTGACCACCGTCCCGGCGCCCCGCACCGTGAAGGACCGGTCGACCCAGAGGCGCAGGCGGGCCCCGGTGTCCGGTGCGGGCAGCGACGCGACGAGCCGGTCGAGGGCGGCCCGCACGTCGTCGAGCCCCTCGCCGGTCCGGGCCGACACGGCGACCGCCTCGCAGCCGGCGAGCGAGGTCGCCCGCACCCGCTCGAGGGCGTCGGCACGAGCCGGCCCCGGGTCGGCGAGGTCGGCGCGCGTGACGACGACGAGCCCGTGCCGCAGCCCGAGCGCGTCGACGGCGGCGAGGTGCTCGGCCGACTGCCGCCGCCACCCCTCGTCCGCGGCGACGACGAGGACGACGGCCGGGGCCGGGCCCAGACCGGCCAGCATGTTGCCGACGAAGTGCTCGTGACCGGGGACGTCGACGAAGGCGACGGACGCCCCGGACGGCAGGGTCGTCCACGCATAGCCGAGGTCGATCGTCAGGCCGCGGCGCCGTTCCTCGGCCCAGCGGTCCGGCTCGATGCCGGTGAGGGCGCGCACCAGGGTCGACTTGCCGTGGTCGACGTGGCCGGCGGTGGCGACGACGTGCACGCCCTCACCGTACCCAGCGGACGGTCCGCGTCAGTGGCGACGCAGCCTGTCCCGCCCGGACGCCGCCGTGGCGCCGGTGGCGCCGGTCGTGCCGGTGGTGCCGGTACCGTCGGCAGCTGCCGGCCGGCGGTCGTGGCGGGGCGGCCGGGTCACGAGCGGCAGGACCAGCGCGACGAGGGTGATGATGCCGATGACGCTGAACCCGAGCGTGTAGGCCTTCTCGCTGCCGATGAGCGAGGCGATGAGGAGCGGGCCGACGACGCCGCCGATGCTCCAGCCGATGAGCATGAGGCCGTAGATCGCTCCGACGTTGCGCACCCCGAAGAACCGCCCGGCCGTCGAGGGCATGGTGCCGAACGCGCCCCCGTAGCAGAGGTACACGAGGGCGGCGAGGACGGCGAACAGCGCCTTGTTCGACGCGTGCGGGATGAGCAGCAGGCACACGGCCTGGATCCCGAGGATGCCGAGGAACGCCGGCATCTTGCCGACGAGGTCGGACAGCCAGCCCCAGAAGATGCGGCCTCCGCCGTTGAAGAGGCCCAGCACGCCGACGAGCGCGGCAGCCGCCGCGGTCGAGTAGCCGGCGACGTCGCTGGCCGTGCCGGCGGCCACGGCGATGAGCGAGATGCCGGCGGTGACGCTCATCGTGAGGATGCCGGTGAGCAGGTACCACTGCGGGGTGTGCATCGCCTCGCTCGGCGTGAAGTCGCGGGAGGCCGTGCCCGTGCCCGTGTCAGCGGACACGGCCGTGGCGGCCGACTCCGTGGTGGTGTCGGGCACGGCTGCCGGGTTGCGGAACACCGACGTGCACACGAGGAGGATGACGAGGTACCCGATGCCGAGCCAGAGGAAGGCCTTCGTCGGGACGCTCGGCGTGTGGTCGATCAGGGCCTGCCCGACGGGGGCGGTGACGACCGCCCCGAACCCGAACCCCGCGACCGCGAGGCCGGTGATGAGGCCCGGTTTGTCCGGGAACCACTTCTGCAGCATGGCGATCGGCACGATGTAGACCATCCCGAGGCCGAACCCGCCGATGACGCCGTACCCGAGGACGACCAGCCAGAAGGCGTCCGGCGACTGGGCGAAGGAGGCGAGGATGACGCCGACGGCGTAGATGACCCCTCCGGTCATCGCGACGACGCGCGGCCCGCGGGCGTCCTGGAGCCGGCCGCCGACGTAGCTGCCGATGAAGATCATCCCGATGACGACGCTGAACGGCACGGCGGCCTTCGACTTCGACCATCCGAACGCGGCGTCGCTCTGCATCGCCTTGGCGAAGACGCTCCACGCGTAGACGGAGCCGATGGCCAGCTGCACGAGGACGGCACAGACGAGGATGACCCAGCGGTTGGCGCCTCGGGTCCTCGTCACCGGATCGCTGTCGGTCCTGCTCACGGCATTCCCCTTCCGGTCCTCCGGCGGCGCCTCCCTGCGTCGTCGGTGCGCGTCTAGCGCGCCGTGGTGATCGCGTCGTCGACGACGCCGGCGGCGCGGCGGCGTTCGAGACGCTCGCGTTGGTGCTCGACCGTGTACTTCGGGTCGATCGCGGAGGCCATACCCGCCTCGAAGACGCCGAACCGAGTGCACGCCGATCCGGCCATCAGGGCCAAACCGCTCAGGGCGGCACCGACGCGGGTCCGTCCCACGGTGACGGCACCGACGGCGCCGGCGACGGTCAGCACCGTGCTGGCCCGGAGCAGACGGGCGGCCCTGCCGGTGCGCAGCGGCTCGGCGAGCATCGGCCGAGCTCGCGCTGCATCCGCTCGAAGGCGAGCGTCTCGACGAGGGCGCTGAGGGCGGCCAGCCGCCGGGCGGGACCGTTCTGCCGGGCCGGCACGGTGAGCAGGGCCAGGCCCGACGCGGCGGCGTTCGCCGAGCTGACGAAGACGAACGGCAGCTCGCGGTAGGACTCGTGCCAGGTCGGGGTCGCGGTGTCGGCGAGGAGCACCGCGGTGTAGGCCGCGAGCGGCGGCGCGAAGAGCGCGGAGCCGGCCGTGGCCGGCCCGTCGGCGACCGCGAGCACCCGGGAGACGCGGGCGACCGCGGTGCCGGGCCGCCCTGTGCCGGAACGACGCTCGAGCAGCGCCTGACCCAGCTCGGTGGCGAGGGCCAGGCCGGAGAAGCCCCCGAAGGCGGTAAGGATCCACGAGCCGACCGACATCGGCGAGGTGAGCTTGACGGTGCGCAGCATGTTGAGGCCGCGGCTCGGCTTGCCGAGGTCCTTGGCGAGCGCCGCACCGCCGAGGGCCGCGGCTGCGACCGCACCGATGCGGCCCGCCCGGCGCAGCGCCGGGTAGCCGAGCACCTTGCCGCCGGCCCCGAGCAGCGCCGACCCGCCGGCGACGCCGCCGAGGAACAGGTACGCGGCGACCTCCTTCTCCCACGGCGCGGGCTTGACGACGTGCCGGCCGTAGTAGCTGTCGAACCGGACGTCCGGGACCATGAGCGACTCGTCGCGGCGCCGGCGGCCGCCGTCGTGCCCGGCGGTGTCACGGGCGTTGCCGTGGGTCGCCGGGTCACGCCGGCGCTCGCGCTCGGGCGGGCGGTCGGCGTCGAACGGGTTGGTCGTCATCGCTTCCTCCCGACGAACGCGGCCGCGGCCATGCCGAGCATCGCCAGTCCCGCGTACCCGGCCTTGCGGAACATGTCGGGCAGGTCGGCCGTGGTTACGCGCGGGTCCGGCGGCAGCCCGTAGACCTCGGGCTCGTCGAGCAGGAGGAACACCGACCCGGTGCCGCCGACCCCGTCGTTCTCGTCGGTGCCGTAGAGCCGCGCCTCGGTGTAGCCGAGGCCGTGCAGCTCGGCGACGCGGGCCCGTGCGGTGGCGCGCATGTCGTCGAGGTCGCCGAACTTGATCGAGGTCGTCGGGCAGGCCTGGGCGCACGCGGGTGTCTGCCCGGCCCCGAGGCGGTCGTAGCACAGCGTGCACTTCTGGGCGATGCCGACGTTCTTGACCTCGCCGTTGTGGGCCGGGTCGGCACCTGCCGAGCCGATGCTGATGCCGTGCGAGCGGCGTCCGCCCTCGTGGCCCTCGTCGCCCCGGCGCCGTTCGATGACCCCGAACGGGCAGGCGGCCACGCAGTACCCGCACCCGTTGCACACGTCGTCCTGCACGACGACGGTGCCGAACTCGGTGCGGAACAGCGACCCCGTCGGGCACACGTCGAGGCACGCCGCGTGGGTGCAGTGCTTGCACACGTCCGACGCCATGAGCCACCGGACGTCCGGCACGGCGGTGTCGGTGGGCCCCGGCCCGGCGGCGGCGCCGGACCGCACGTCGCCGGGCGCCTCCAGCGTCGCGGTGGCGGTGCCCCCGCCACCGGTCGGGGCCGGCTCGTCCCCCGTGCGCAGGGTCGGCATCCCGAGCTGGACGAGGCGTCGCCCCGACTCGCGGGCCTGCTCGATGCGCTCGCTCGTCTGCTCGACGAACGCGACGTGGCGCCAGGTGCTCGCCCCGAGCGCGCCGGTGTTGTCGTAGGACTGGTTGAGCAGGTCGAGGCCGTCCTCGGGGATGGCGTTCCACTCCTTGCACGCGACCTCGCAGGCCTTGCAGCCGATGCAGATCGAGGTGTCGGTGAAGAACCCCTTGCGCGGCTCCGGGCGGTCCCACGCGGCGTCGCTCGCGGGGTCGGTCGGCCCCGACAGCTGGTTGCGCCAGAAACCCATGCCTCAGCCCTCCTTCGGCTCGGGGACGGACCCCGGGTGCCCGGTGCGCAGCTCGTTGCCCGTCATGACGGTCGAGCCGGCGCGCGACTGGTACTCGGCGACGAGGCGCAGCAGCGCCTCCCCGGTCGGACGCCGTCCCGGCACGATGTCGCACGAGCCGGCCTTGCTCTCCTGGATCTGCACGTTCGGGTCGAGGGCGATCCCGAGCAGGTCGTTGGCGGCGTCACCGCTGACAACGGCGTCGCTGCCGACGCCCCAGTGGTACGGCAGCCCGACCTGGTGGACGGTGCGGCCGCGGATGACGAGCGGCGTCATGCGCTCGGTGACCAGGACCCGCGCCTCGATCGCGGTGCGGGCCGACACGATCGTGGCCCAGCCACCGGGCTCGAGCCCGCGCTCCTTCGCGAGCTCGGGCGAGACCTCGCAGAAGAACTCCGGCTGCAGCTCGGACAGGTACGGCAGCCACCGGCTCATGCCGCCCGCGGTGTGGTGCTCGGTGAGCCGGTAGGTCGTGAAGACGTACGGGTACACGTCGGACCCCGGCTCGCCCGCGGACGGGCTCCACAGGTTGTCCTTGCGGGGGAAGACCCGGCGGGCCGGGTTGGACTGCTGCGTGTAGAGCGGGTTGCGGACCGGCGACTCCTGCGGCTCGTAGTGCGTGGGCAGCGGACCGTCGAGCATGCCCTTGGGCGTGAAGAGCCAGCCCTTGCCGTCGGCCTGCATGATGAACGGGTCGTCGCCGGCGAGGCCGTCCGGGCCGCCGGTGCCCGGCTCGGGCCGGAACGTCGGCGCCTTCGTCGGCGGGAAGTCCGGCACGTCGTGCCCCGTCCACTTCCCGGCGTCGGCGTCCCACCACACGTACTTCTTGCGCTCGCTCCACGGGTGGCCCTCGGGGTCGGCCGAGGCCCGGTTGTAGAGGATGCGGCGGTTGGCCGGCCACGCCCAGCCCCAGTCGAGGGCGGTGAGGTCCTGCTCGCGGCCGGGTCGGCGGTTGGCGGCCTGGTTCTTGCCGTCTGCGTAGACGCCGGTGTAGATCCAGCAGCCGCCGTCGGTCGAGCCGTCGGCCTTCATCTCGGTGTACGACGACAGCGGCTGTCCGGCCTTGTCGCCCGTGAGGTGGCGGCCGTTGACCTCGGCGAGCACGGCCTCGGCGTCGATCTCGCCGTCGGCGTCGAGCGGGTAGTCCCACGTCAGGTCGAGCAGCGGCCGGTCGCGCGGGTCGGTCGAGTCGGCGAGGATCTCGCGGATGCGCCGGCCGAGCTCGTAGAAGAACTCCAGCTCGCTCTGCGCCTCACCGGGCGGCGCCACCGCCTTGTGGTGCCACTGGAGCATCCGCTGGGTCTGCGTGAACGAGCCGGACTTCTCGGTGTGGGCCGCCGCGGGCAGGAAGAACACCTCGGTCCGGATGTCCTCAGGACGCATCTCGCCCGTCGCGATCTCCGGGCCGTCCTTCCAGAACGTGGCCGACTCGATCATCGCGAAGTCGCGCACGACGAGCCACTTGAGGTGCGACATCGCCTGGCGCTGCATGCGGCCGTGGGCCGAGCCGACGGCCGGGTTCTGGCCGAGGAGGAAGTAGCCCTCGACCTGGTCCTCGAGCATCGCCATCGTCGTCTGGTACGTGCCGTGCGCGCCCGAGAGCCGGGGCAGGTAGTCGAAGCACCAGTCGTTCTCGGCGGTCGCGGCCTTGCCCCACCACGCCTTGAGCAGGCTGACGGCGTAGGTGTCGGCGTTGGCCCAGAAGCCCTTCTGGGACTTGCTGCCGATGGCGCCCACGTAGTCCTCCCACGTGTCGTGGAGGCCGACGACCGGCATCGCGAGGTAGCCGGGGAGGATGTTGTAGAGCGTCGGGATGTCGGTCGATCCCTGGATGCTGGCGTGGCCGCGCAGCGCCATGATGCCGCCGCCCGGACGGCCCATGTTGCCGAGCAGCAGCTGGATGATGGCCGCAGTGCGGATGAACTGGGCGCCGAGCGTGTGCTGGGTCCAGCCGACGGCGTAGACGAACGCCGTGGTGCGGTCGCGGCCGCTGTTCTCGGTGACGGCCTTGGCCAGGTAGGCGAAGTCGTCGACGCTGACGCCGCACGTGTCGGCGACCATCTCCGGGGTGTAGCGGGCGTAGTGCTTCTTGAGGATCTGGAAGACGCACCGCGGGTCCTGCAGCGACTCGTCGCGCAGCACGCTCGCGTGCTCGAGCGCCGGTCCGCCGGAGCCGTGCTCGTCACCGGCCGCGCGCTCGGACTTGCTGTGGCCGTGCTCGTGCCCGCCGCCGCCGCTCTCGTGAGCGGCGGCCGGGCCGCCGATGGTGCCCGGCGACCCGTCCTCGTCGTCCGAGCCCGCCGCGTAGGCCCACGTGCTCGGCTCGTACGAGCCCTTCTCCTCGTCGTAGCCGGAGAAGAGGCCGTCGAGGTCCTCGGTGTCCCGGAACGTCTCGCTGACGAGCGTCGCGGCGTTCGTGTACGCGACGACGTACTCCTTGAAATACAGCTCGCGCGTCAGGATGTGGTTGATGAGCGCGCCGAGCAGCACGACGTCGCTGCCGGCCCGGATCGGGATGTGCTTGTCGGCCGTCGCCGACGTGCGGGTGAACCGCGGGTCGACGTGGATGACCTTCGCGCCCTTGAGACGGGCCTCGGTCACCCACTGGTAGGCGACCGGGTGGCACTCGGCCATGTTCGAGCCCTGGATGACGATGCAGTCCGAGTTGGACAGGTCCTGCACGTACTGCGTCGCGCCGCCGCGTCCGAACGAGGACCCCAGACTGGGGACCGTGGAGGAGTGTCAAATACGGGCCTGGTTCTCGATCTGGATGGCGCCCGCCGCGGTGAACAGCTTCTTGATGAGGTAGTTCTCCTCGTTGTCGAGCGTCGCGCCGCCGAGCGAGGCGATGCCCATGGTGCGCCGGAGCGGACGGCCGTGCTCGTCGGCGTCCTGCCAGCCGGCACGCCGGCTCTCGACGAAGCGCTGGGCGATCATCTCCACGGCGGTGGCCCGCGGCATCCGCTCCCAGTCGGTGCCGCCGGGCCGCCGGTAGAGCACGTGCCGCTGGCGACCCGGGTTGTTGACGAGCTGCTCGCTCGCGGAGCCCTTGGGGCACAGTCGGCCGCGCGACACCGGCGAGTCGGGGTCGCCCTCGATCTGCACGACCTTCTCGTCCTTGACGTACACCTTCTGGCCGCAGCCGACGGCGCAGTACGGGCAGACGCTCTGCACGACGCGGTCGGCCGTCGCCGTGCGCGGCGCCAGCGACCGGGTGCGCTCGGACGTCACGGCCGGGCCGCGTCCGAGGAAGTCTCCCGAGCGGACCTGCCGGACCACCGGCCACGACAGGAACGTCTTCTTCGCCTCCATGAGCGTCACCTTCCTCGGCGCAGGGGACTCCGGTCGAGCCTCACGTCGTCTCGTGCTCTCCGTTCCCACCGGGGCGGGACCCGTAACCACCCTAGGCTCGATTCGGCCGGCGGGGTGACCGGTGGCATGCTCGCCGGGTGACGACGAACCTCGAGGCGCGCATCCCGGCCGACGCGGATGCCGACGCGCTCTACGACGCGTTCGTCGAGTGGGCCGCGGAGCAGGGGCTGGCGCTCTACCCGCACCAGGAGGAGGCCTTCCTCGAGGTGCTCTCGGGCGCCAACGTCGTCCTCGCGACTCCGACCGGGTCCGGCAAGTCCCTCGTCGCGGCGGCCGCGCACTTCACCGCCCTCGCCGAGGACCGCGTCTCCTTCTACACGGCGCCGATCAAGGCGCTCGTCTCGGAGAAGTTCTTCGCGCTGTGCGAGCAGTTCGGCGCCGACAACGTCGGCATGATCACCGGTGACGCCACGGTCAACGGCGACGCCCCGATCATCTGCTGCACGGCCGAGGTCCTCGCCAACGTCGCGCTGCGCGAGGGCGCCGCCGCCGACATCGGCCTCGTCGTCATGGACGAGTTCCACTTCTACTCCGAGCCCGACCGCGGCTGGGCCTGGCAGGTGCCGATCCTCGAGCTGCCGCAGGCGCAGTTCGTCCTCATGTCGGCGACCCTCGGCGACGTCACGATGTTCCGCGACGACCTCACCCGACGCACGGGCCGGGCCACCGCGGTCATCACCGGCACCGAGCGTCCGGTGCCGCTCGAGTTCTCCTACGCCACGACGCCGATCCACGAGACGATCGAGCAGCTGCTCGAGCAGGACCGGGCCCCGGTCTACGTCGTCCACTTCACCCAGGCGGCCGCCCTCGAGCGGGCCCAGAGCCTCGTCGCCCTCAAGATGACGACCCGCGAGGAGCGGGACGCCATCGCCGAGCGCATCGGCGGCTTCCGCTTCGGCTCCGGTTTCGGACGGACCCTGTCGCGCCTCGTCCGCCACGGCGTCGGCGTCCACCACGCCGGGATGCTGCCGAAGTACCGCCGGCTCGTCGAGCAGCTGGCCCAGGACGGCCTGCTCAAGGTCATCTGCGGCACCGACACCCTCGGCGTCGGCATCAACGTGCCGATCCGCACGGTGCTGCTGACCGGCCTGACGAAGTTCGACGGCACGAAGCAGCGCCTGCTCAAGGCGCGCGAGTTCCACCAGATCGTCGGACGCGCCGGGCGGGCCGGGTTCGACGCGCGGGGCTGGGTCGTCGCCCAGGCGCCGGAGCACGTCATCGAGAACCTCCGGGCCGTCGAGAAGGCGGGCGACGACCCGAAGAAACAGCGGAAGGTCCAGCGCAAGAAGGCGCCGGACGGCTTCGTCGGCTGGTCGGAGGAGACCTTCGAGCGGCTCATCACGAGCGAGCCGGAGCCGCTCCAGCCGCGGCTGCGCGTGTCGCACTCGATGCTCGTCAACCTGCTGGCCCGAGAGGGAAACCCGGTGGCCCACGCGGTTCGCCTGCTGTCGGACAACCACCACGAGGAGAAGGACCAGCGGCGCCTGCAGCGGCACGCGCTCGTCCTCGCGCGCGAGCTGCTCACGTCCGGCGTCGTCGAGCGGCTCCCCGCGGCCGACGCGTCGGGACGCCGGCACGCCCTGACCATCGACCTGCAGCGCGACTTCGCCCTCAACCAGCCGCTCGCACCGTTCGCCCTCGCCGTCATGGAGACCCTCGACCGGGAGTCCGACACGTACGCGCGCGACATCGTCAGCGTCGTCGAGGCGATCCTCGAGGACCCGCGGCAGGTGCTGTGGGCCCAGGAGTACAAGGCGCGCGGCGAGGCGGTGGCCGCGATGAAGCTCGACGGCGTCGAGTACGAGGAGCGCATGGAGCGGCTCGAGGAGGTCACCTGGCCCAAGCCGCTCGCCGACCTGCTCGAGGTGACGCTCACCGCGTACCGCCGGAGCCACCCGTGGATCTCCCCCGACGCACTGTCCCCCAAGTCGGTCGTGCGCGAGATGTACGAGCGCGGCATGACGTTCACCGAGTTCGTCTCGTACTACGGCCTGTCGAGGTCCGAGGGACTCGTCCTGCGCTACCTCACCGACGCGTACCGGGCGCTGCGGCGCACCGTTCCCGAGGCCTACCGCGACGACGAGCTCGACGACGTCGTCGAGTGGCTCGGTGAGCTGGTGCGCCAGACCGACTCGAGCCTGCTCGACGAGTGGGAGGACCTCGTCAACCCGGCCGACGGCGCCGCTCCGGGGCGGCCGTCCGGGGAGGTCGCCCCACCGGCCCGACCACTGACCGCGAACGAGCGGGCCTTCACGGTCATGCTCCGCAACGCCATGTTCCACCGCGTCGAGCTCGCCGCCCGCGACGCGTGGGAGCAGCTCGGCGAGCTCGAGGCCCGGGTCGCCGAGCTGACCGACCCGCCGCGTCCGGTGGTCATGGACGCCGACGCGTGGAACGAGGCGCTCGGCGCCTACTACGACGAGCACGACGCCGTCGCGACCGACCAGCAGGCCCGCTCCCCCGCGCTGCTCCAGGTCGAGAAGGTGCCGGGTGAGTGGCGGCTGCGGCAGGTCGTCGTCGACCCCGACGGCGACCGCGACTGGGGCATCCGGGCCGTCGTCGACCTCGCCGCCAGCGACGAGGCCGGAGCCGCGGTCCTCACCGTCACGGGCTTCGAGCGCCTCGGCGGCTGAGCGTCGAGGCGCGACGGCGCGTGCCTAGGGTGGTCGGCATGAGTGGTCCCCAGTCCGACCCGACCTCGGTACCCGGCCTCGCCGCCGTGCGGGTCGACCCGCTGCCTGATGCCGAGGGCGTCCTCGCGCGGCCGCACGACGGCGGCAACGGCACCGGGGTGCTCGTCCTGTCCGGTTCGAGCGGACGCGTCGAGGCGCCGCGGGCCCGCCTGCTCGCCGCGGCGGGCGTGTCCGCAGCCTTGACCTACCAGTGGTTCGGCGCACCGGGGACCCCGGACACGATCTGGGAGTACCCCCTCGAGGCGTTCGCTCCGGCCATCGACCGGCTCGCCGCCGACGGCGACCGCGTCGTGCTCCTCGGGACGTCGAAGACGGCCGAGGCGTTCCTGCTCCTTGCCACCGAGGACCCGCGCGTCGACGCCGTCGTCGCGGTCGCGCCCAGCCACGTCGCGTGGGCCAACGTCGGCCCGGGGCCCGACGGCGAGCTGCGCCCGCAGCACGCGTCGTGGAGCCGTGGGGGCGCGCCGCTGCCGTTCGTTCCGTACGACGACGAGGCCGACATCTCCGGCGACCCGCCCGAGTACGTCGGCCTGTACCGCCGGAGCCTGGCCGTCGCGCCGGCCGACACCCTTGCGGCAGCGACGATCCCGGTGGAGCGGTTCTTCGGCGACGTCCTGCTCGTCGCCGGTGGGGACGACCGACTGTGGCCCTCGCTCGACGCCGCGCGCGCCATCGAGGCGCGCCGCGCCGCGTACGACCTGCCCACCACGGTCGTCAGCCACCCCGACGCCGGGCACCGCGTCGTGCTGCCCGGCGAGCCGGTCGCCACCGGCGGCCTGCAGCTGGCCCGCGGTGGTACCGAGGAGGCCGACCGGGCGCTCGGACGCCTCGTCTGGCCGGAGCTGCTCCGGGTGCTCGCAGTGTCGCCCTGAGACCCACCTCCGCGCCCACGGACCGGCGTCCTCGCCGCGTCCGCGGGGAGCCGGGGCCGGGTATGTTCGCCGATGCCCGCTCCGCTCCGCTCGACCGACAGGATGGCTCCGATGGACGTGACCGACGTCAAGCTCGCCGCAACCCGGGCCGGGGACCACCCGGTGCTCGAGAGCGCTGCACGGGTGGGCTACGCCGTCAGCGGGGTGTTCCACGTCGTCATCGGTGTCATCGCCCTCAAGCTCGCCCTCTCCGGCGCGGGCCGGCCGGACCAGTCGGGGGCCCTCAGGGCGCTGGCCGACAACCCCGTCGGAACGGTCGTCCTGTGGGTCGCCGTCCTCGGCTGGCTCGGCCTCGCGCTCTGGCAGGTGACGGAGGCGCTGACCCGCGGCGGGGCCGGCGACCGGGTCAAGGCGGTTTCCAAGACCGTCGTGTACCTCGCCCTGTCGGTGACCGCCTTCAGCTACGCGAGGGGCCACCAGGGCAGGAACAGCACGTCGCAGACCCGGGACCTCACGGCCACCCTCATGTCCAAGCCGGCCGGGCAGTGGCTCGTGGGGATCGTCGGCCTCGTCGTCATCGGCGTCGGGGTCTACCACGTCTACAAGGGCTGGAAGCGCCGGTTCCTCACCGACCTCCAGTCGCACCCGGGCCCGTGGGTCGAGAAGGCGGGCCGCTTCGGGTACATCGCCAAGGGCGTCGCCCTCGCCATCGTCGGCGGCCTCTTCGTGCTCGCCGCGGTCCGCCACCGCCCGAGCGAGGCCACCGGCCTCGACGGGGCGCTCCACAGCCTGCTCGGCGCCCCGGGCGGTCCGGTGATGCTGACGCTCGTCGCGCTCGGCCTCATCGCCTTCGGCATCTACTCCTTCGGGCGCGCGAGGCGGGCCCGAGTCTGACGCGTCAGCGGGTGGCCGTCGCCGTCCGCCCCGGGGCCCACGCGTCCGGCGCGTCGGCGGCGCCGACGTCGCGCCGCAGCCAGAGCCAGGCGAGCACGAAGCAGACGAGCCCGTTGGCCAGGCCGACGAGGACATCCGTCAGGTGGTGCATGCCGCGGTAGAGGCGGGCGTAGCCGACGAGGACCGGCACGACGAGGCACACGACCGTCACGAGGCGGCGCAGCCACGGGGTCTCGATGCGCTGGGCCATCGCCGCGAAGGTCACGTAGAGCGCGGTGGACGCGCCGACGTGTCCGCTCGGGTAGCTCGACGTCGGCGGTGCCGGGTCGAGGTGCGCGACCTCCGGACGGTCGCGGTCGGTGATCATCGTCGCCGCGACGAAGACGCTGGCCTGGGCGGCGATGGCGATGGCCGGGACGACCGCGTACCACCACTGCCCGGTGCGCCACCACACGAGAAGCGCGACGAGGATGCAGACGCCGATGACGTACTCGGTGTTGCCGATGTGCGACCACACGAGGGTCACGGCGTCCCACGCGCTCGTCCGGGTGCCCTGGATCGCGCGGTTGACCGCAGTCTCGGACCGGAGACCGCCGAGCGGCCCCTCGATGAAGAAGCCGATGCCGGTGATGACGGCGAACAGGACGATCGCCGGGCCGAGCACGCGCAGCGCCAGGTCGCGCAGCGCGGGCCCGACGGCCGGTCGGGTCCGGTCCAGCTCGTATCGGTGCAGCTCGTATCGGTGCAGCTCGTATCGGTGCAGCGTCGACCGGTTCACCGGGTGCCTTTCGACTCAGGACCCGTCCTGCCCTCCGGGGGCGGCGGGTCGTCAGGGGTGCGGGGGTTCCATCCGAGGTAGCCGAGGTAGGAGGCGCCGACCAGCCCCGTCCCGAAGAGCAGGCCGGCGACGACGTCGGACGGGAAGTGCACGCCGAGGAAGACGCGGTCGGCCATGGTCACGAGGACGGCCACCGCCCCGACGGTGACCACCACCCGGCGCGTCCGCGGCGACACGACGGGCCACACGAGCAGGACGAGCGCGGTGGCGATCGCGGCCGCGTTCGCGGCATGGCCCGAGGGGAAGCTGTAGCCGGGCGCGTGCGAGACGGCGTCGGTGACCACCGGGCGGGTCCGACGGACGACCTCCTTGAGGACGAGCTGGAGGTTCCAGGCCACCATCATCGTGACGAACGCCCAGATGGCGCGGCTGCGCAGGCCGTGCCGGCGCCACACCCAGATGCACAGGCCGGTGGCCGCGATGTAGGGCCACCTCGGCTGCGTGGCCTCCTGCCAGGCGACGAGGAAGGTCTTGAACGCCGGGTGCGCGCGGGTCAGGTCGGTGGCGGCGCGGATCGAGGCCTCGTCGATACGGATGACCGGCACGAACTTCTCACGGGCGATGAAGGCCAGCGCCGTCACGGGCACGGCGAAGGCCAGGCCGAACACGACGGCCCGGCGCAGCCGGCGCCATCGGCCCGGTGGGGCTGGGACTGCCTCGCCCTCGCGCCGTTCGCGGGCCTCGACGCCCGGGCGAGCCTCAGCCACCGCGCACCACCAGCGCTCCCGGGAGCGCCCGCGCCGTCATCGCGCGGTGCGGTCCGACCGGGTCGCCGTCGATCTCGGCCTCCACGGCGCGACGCGCGAGGACGGTGAGGTCGGGGGCCACGAGCCGGTCGAGCCTCCGGCGCCCGGCGCGGTGGCGGGTCGCGACGTCGACGAGGACCGAGGCCCACCCGAAGGCTCCCTGGGGCGCGAGCACGACGGCATCGAGGACGCCGTCGTCCACGACGGCCTCCGGCATGAGCTCGACGCCGCCCTGAAGGGTGCCGCAGTTGCCGATGATGACGGCCTGCGCGTGCCGCACGACCGACTCCTCGGGGGCGCCGACGACCCCCTCCCCACCCCTGGCCCGCACCTCGACGGGGAAGCCGCGACCCGAGAGCTTCCGGGTGGCGGCGAGCACGTAGGCGACCCAGCCGACCGCCTCCTTCACCGTCTCGTCGGTGTCGGCCATGATCTCGCCGTCGAGGCCGAGCCCGGCCATGACGAGGAAGACCTCCTCGTCGTCCGCGACCCCGGCGGGGCTGTCCTTCGTCGCCCGGCTCGACTCCGGCTCGGGGAGGGCGTCGGCCAGGCGCACCGCGCCGACGTCGATGCGCCGGTCCCGGCCCTCGACGAGTGCCCGCGCCGCCTCCTCGAGGCTGCCGACGGGGACCCCGAGGTTGCGCGCGAGCAGGTTGCCGGTGCCGCCGGGGAGCAGGCCGAGGGCGACGTCCGTCCCGACGAGCGCCGAGGCGACGGCGCGGACCGTGCCGTCGCCGCCGAGCGAGGCCACGACGTCCGCTCCCGCCTCCACGGCATCGCGGGCCTGGCGCTCGCCGGTCTCCTCCGCCGTGGTCTCGACCCACTGCGGCTCGGACCAGCCGCCGTCGGCGCAGGCCTTGGCGACGGTCGCCTGCGCGTCCTCGAGGTCGTCGACGCGGAGGGGGTTGTAGACGACGGTGAGGCTGCGCCGAGCGCGGGACTGGTCGGACATGGACGACTCCTCGGACTCGGCTGGCAGGACGGCGGCCTCTCGCTCGACTAGGAGCAGTCATACCCGCGCGCGCGTTTCGGGCATCACGGCCCCAGCCCCCGCGAGTAGCCTCCACGACGTGCCCACCATCCGCCGACGCCTCCTCGTCGCGGCCACCGTCGGTGTCCTCGTCGGGGTCCTCGCGGGGCTCGTGCCCCTCGGCCCGTCCCGCGGGCTGCTCGTCCACCTGCTCGAGGGGTTCGTCGTCGCCGGACTCGTCTTCGCCGTGCCACTGCTCACGCACGTGCTCGGCCACGATGCTCCTTCGACGCGCGAGAAGGTGGCCGGCCGCGACGGCGACGCCGCCTGGTACGACGTGGTCGTCATCGTCGTCGGGCTCGCCAGCCTTTTCGGGGTCGCCGTCCTGCTCATCGCGACGAAGGCGCGCGGGTCCGAGCTCGTCGTCGACGGCGTCCTCGGGGTGCTCGCCGTCGGCGTCGGCTGGCTGTGCGTGCACACCGTCTACGTGCTGCGCTACGCGCGCCTCTACTACGCGAGCCCCGAGGGCGGCCGCCCGCCCATCGACTTCAACATGGACGCCGACCCGGCGTTCAGCGACTTCGCCTACTTCTCCTTCAACCTCGGCATGGCCTACCAGGTCTCGGACACCGCGGTGCGCTCCTCGCAGGTGCGACGCGTCGTCCTCGGGCACACGCTCCTGGCCTACCTCTACGGCACGATCGTCATCGCCTCGACGATCAACCTCGTCGTCGGCATCGGCGGCCAGTCCTAGGTGTACTGACCGGGCACGTTGGTTGAGGGAGTGCGACTTCGCGCTGTGAGCTGCTGACATGGGAGGGCCTCCCGCGGTGGAGTGGAACTGCTCAAGGTTCACTTCGCCAAACAGGAGGCCCTCGTGTCCCACGCTAACGCTGCCCTGACCCCACGCGCCCGGCTCCGGGTGGCCCAGCTCGTCGTCGACCAGAAAGTCCCGATCGTCGAGGTCGCGGCCCGGTTCCAGTGCTCTTGGCCGACGGTCAAACGCTGGGCGGATCGGTACGCCGCGGGGGAGGCGATGAGCGACCGGTCCAGCCGGCCACACTCGATGCCGGCCAAGACCAGCGCAGCGACGACGAAGCGGATCGTGGCACTGCGGCTGCGTAAGCGCCTGGGCCCGGTCCAGCTCGCCGCCCTGACCGGTGTCGCGCCCTCGACAGCGCACCGCGTGCTGCTGCGGTGCCGGCTCAACCGTCTGGCTCATGTTGACCGGGCCACCGGCGAACCGGTGCGCCGCTACGAGCACGAGCACCCGGGCGCGATGCTGCACGTGGACGTCAAGAAGCTGGGCAACATCCCCGACGGCGGCGGCTGGCGCTACGTCGGACGTGCCCAGGGCAAGCGCAACCGGGCCGCGACCCCGGGCAAGCCCAAGAACGTCCACTACAACCCGAACATGGGCCACGCCTTCGTCCACACCGTCATCGATGACCACTCCCGCGTGGCCTACGCCGAGGTCCACGACGATGAGACCGCCACGACCGCCGTCGCGGTCCTGCGCCGCGCGGTCACCTGGTTCGCCGACCGGGGCATCACGGCCCAACGAGTGCTGTCTGACAACGGCGCCGCGTACCGCTCCCACCTGTGGCGCGACACCTGCACCGAGCTGATACTCACGCACACCCGGACCCGGCCCTACCGCCCCCAGACCAACGGCAAGATCGAACGCTTCCACCGCACCCTGGCCGACGGATGGGGATACGCCCGCTGCTACGCCTCAGAACACGAACGGCGAGCCGCTCTGCCAGCATGGCTGCACGAGTACAACCACCACCGACCCCACACCGCCTGCGGGAACAAGCCACCCATCACCCGCTTAACCAACCTGTCGGGTCAGTACACCTAGGGCCGGCGGCCAGTCCCGGGACCGGCGTCAGGCAGCGCTGAGGCGGGCCTTCTCGTCGCGCACCCACATCGAGACCAGCCCACCGAAGTGGGCCATGAACTGGTCGCGCTCGTGGGCCGGGTAGGTCGTGACGACCGTCGCCCGCAGGAGCGAGTCGAACGCGTCGGACTGCACCCAGTCGAGGACGGCGGCATCCAGGTGCGACAGGTGCTCGTCGCACCAGGCCCAGTACGCGTCGGTCTCGAAGTACTCGTCGGCGAGGGCGAGGTAGGCGTCGAGCTTGTCCTCGTCGGACAGGTCGTCGCGGTCGGCCACCTCGAAGTAGCGGTGCATCTCGAGGTCGACGCGGCCGCGGCGTCCGGTGACGAGGCAGTACGCCGACCAGCGCACGAGCGCCTTGATGGCCCACGGGAAGTAGTAGTGCAGCGACGTGACGGCCACGTCGGGGCAGGCGTTCGCGTAGTCGATCGGGTAGACGTCGTCGCCCTTGACGAGCATCTCGGCGGAGTTGAACTCCCACCCGAACATCGCGTTGACGATCCGGCTGATCGCGGCCGCCTGCCGGCCGGCCGAGGGCGTGAGGAAGTCGTAGGACACGGCGTACCGGTTGTGCATCGGCTGCTCGGGCCGGAAGTCCATGACCATCGTCTCGGGACCGATGGACAGCGCCCGCGCGAAGTGGTCGTACTCGACCGTGGCCTGCAGGTGCATGAGCATCTCGCCCGAGTCGTCGTAGGCCTTGACGAGGCCGGCCTCGTCGTCGATCCGCGAGACGCCGCGCCAGCCGCCGCCGTCGAACGGCTTCATGTACATCGGGTAGCCGAGCCGGTTGGCGATCTTCTTGAGGTCGAAGGGCCGGTTGTACTTGGCGCTCGTGTAGGCCCACCGGACGTTGTCGACGGGGTTCTTGTACGGCACGAGCCAGGTCTCGGGAACCTTGAGCCCCAAGCGCATCAGGGCGCAGTAGGCGCTGTGCTTCTCCATCGACTGGAACGTGAACGGGCTGTTGAGCAGGTAGGTGCCGTCGACGAGGGCGGCCTTCTTGAGCCACTCGCGCGGGTGGTAGTACCAGTGCGCGAGCCGGTCGATGACGAGCTCGGTGCGCACCGGCTGGCGCAGGTCGAACGGCTCGATGGTGAGGCGCTCGCTCGTCAGCTGGTGGGTGACGCCGTCGGCCGTCGTGATCGGGCCGACCCGCTCGAGGAGAGCCTCGAACGCTGCGGGCCAGTCCTCCTCGGCTCCCAGCAGCAGTCCGATCAGGTGGTTGCGGGTCTGCGTCATCTGCCTCTCCCTCTCGACGGGCCGGGTGCTCCCGATCCTTGCAGCAGTGTCAACAGGAACGGGTCGAAGGCGGCCTCCCAGTGGCGCCAGTCGTGCCGGCCCGGCACCTCGGCCAGCGTCACGTCGTGGCCGGTTCGCTCCAGCGTCCGCGCCATGAGGCGGTTGTTGGCGAGGTTGCCCTCCTCGGTGCCAGAGGTCAGGACGATCCGCGCGCCGGTGCGCCGCCGTCGCGCCCGGCCCACGGACGCGACGAAGGAGGTGACGCGGTCCCAGTGGACGAAGGCCTCCTCGCCGTCGAGCCGCTTGCGGAAGAACGAGCCGGACTGCAGGAACAGGGCTCCGAAGGTGCCGGGGTGGCGCCACTCGGCCTGCAGCGACGCCAAGGCGCCGAGGCTGGCCCCCATGAGCACCGGAGCCTTCGGCGTCACCCATCCCGCCACGACGCGCGGGAGCACGCAGCCGACGAGCGCGTCGGCCCACGCGGGGTCGGCCGCGTAGCGCTCGTCGCGGGGGCCCGGCTCGAGGAGCACGACCCGGTGCGGGCCGATGCGTCCCGCGTCGGTCGCGCGGCGCAGGGCCGACAGCAGGTGCGCCCGGCGCGAGTACTCGGGGCCGTCGTGGGCGACGAGCAGCGGCAGCGGGTCGCCGCGGCGGGTGCCGGCCGGGGTGACGACGGTGAGGCCGACGTCACCCACCGGGGTCCCGCTCACGGTCAGCCTCGTGCGCGCCATGGGCCGACCCTACGGAGAACGCGACGGGCGGCGGTTCGAGATGACGACCACGACCACGTCCGGGTCAGCGGTCGCGTGCGCGCCCTTCGGCCGGCGACCGGATGGTGGTCGTCATCCGCGACGCCAGCCGGCTGCCTAGGCCTTCCTCGCCTTGGGCGGCAGGGTCGCCACGTGGTCCCGCGCCCGCTCGAGCCAGGCCGACTTCTCGTCGTCGGGCATCGCCGCGGGCAGGGAGCGCCAGCCCTTCATCGGTCGCTCGTCGGGTCCGAACGGGCCGGTGCCGTCCATCGCCTCGAGCTCGGCGAGCGCATCCGGGCCGGGCTTGACGCCGACGTCCTCCCCGAAGAGCCCGGCGTACATGTTGCCGTTGACGAAGGCACCGAGGCTGCCGAACATCGGCTTGACCTCGACGCCGGGACCCTCGGTCACGAGGCCGCGGAAGTGCGCCTTGGCCTCGTCCGTGTGCTTCGGCATCTTCACGCGTCCATCACACCACTCCCGGCGCCGCGCTCGCTCGCGGTCCGGGGTCACCCCGCGCCGTCAGCGGGTCAGGCGGGGTTGGCGGCCGCCCCGTGCTCGAGCACCTCGACGACGGCGCCGCAGAAGTCGGGCAGGTCGTCGGGCTTGCGACTGGTGATGAGGTTGCCGTCGATGACGAGCGACTCGTCCACCCAGTCGCCGCCGGCGTTGCGGATGTCCGTCTGCAGGCTCGGCCACGAGGTGAGCCGCCGCCCGGACAGCACGCCGGCCTCCACGAGGGTCCAGGGGGCGTGGCAGATCGCGGCGACCGGCTTGCCCGACGCGATGAAGTCCCGGGCGAAGGCGACCGCCTCGGGCTGGGTCCGCAGGCTGTCCGGGTTGGCGACGCCGCCGGGCAGCACGAGCGCGTCGTAGTCGTCGACCGACGCGTCGGCCACCGTGACGTCGACGTCCCTCGTGTCGGCCTTGTCGAGGTGGTTGAACATCTGGACCGTGCCGGCCTCGGGGCTGACGACGACCGCCTCGTGGCCGGCGTCGGTCACCGCCTTCCACGGCTCGGTGAGCTCGACCTGCTCGATGCCCTCGCTCGCGACGAGAAAGGCGACCTTCTTGGACACGGGGACCTCCTGGGGTCGGGACGGTCGTGCGGGACCTGTCGCTCGTACCCAGCCGCCGTTGGCGCGTACCCGGTGGTGGGGTACGTGCCTGTAGGTCGGGGAGCCCGTGAGGAGGAGCGCATGAAGCTGAGCCAGACCGGCGACCTGTGGTGGAAGAGCGCGGTCGTGTACTGCGCCGACGTCCAGACGTTCAACGACTCGGACGGCGACGGACAGGGCGACCTGCGCGGCATGACCGACCGCATCGAGTACCTCGCCGACCTCGGCATCACCTGCCTCTGGCTCATGCCGCTCTACCCGACGGCGGGTCGCGACGACGGCTACGACATCACCGACTTCTTCGGGGTCGACCCGCACCTGGGCGACCACGGCGACTTCGTCGAGCTCGTCCGCACGGCCAACGCCGCCGGCATCCGGGTCATCGTCGACTTCGTCATGAACCACACGAGCGACCAGCATCCCTGGTTCAAGCAGGCCCGGCGCAGCACGGACGCCCCGTACCGCGACTACTACGTCTGGTCCTCGAAGAAACCGCCGTCGACGAGGAAGGAGGTCGTCTTCCCGGACGCCGAGGACAGCATCTGGGAGCTCGACGAGCGCACCGGCGAGTGGTACCTGCACCACTTCTACCGCACTCAGCCCGACCTCAACGTCGCGAACCCGGCTGTGCAGGAGGAGATCTCGAAGACGCTCGGGTTCTGGCTGCAGCTCGGCGTGGACGGCTTCCGCGTGGACGCCGTCCCCTTCCTCTTCGCTCGCGACGGCGTGCCCGGCGTCGAGGACGACGACGCCTTCGACCCCGACCGCTACCTCGGTGACGTCCGCGCGTTCGTCCAGCGCCGCAAGGGCGCCGCCGTCCTGCTCGGCGAGGTCAACCTGCCCTACGAGCAGCAGGTCACCTTCTTCGGCGGGCCCGACGGCGACGGGCTGACGATGCAGTTCGACTTCAACGGCATGCAACGGCTCTACCTGTCCCTCGCCCGGGGTGAGGCCGGCCCGCTCGCCTCGGCCCTGCGAGAGCGTCCCACCCTGGACGAGACCAGCCAGTGGGCCAACTTCGTCCGCAACCACGACGAGCTGACGCTCGACAAGCTGTCCGAGGAGGAGCGTCAGGAGGTGTTCGAGGCCTTCGGGGCCGACGAGGAGATGCAGCTCTACGGCCGTGGGCTGCGGCGCCGGCTGCCCACGATGCTCGGCGGCGACCAGCGTCGCATCCGGCTCGTCTACTCGCTGATGTTCTCCCTGCCCGGCACGCCGGTGCTCTTCTACGGCGAGGAGATCGGCATGGGCGAGAACCTCGCCGTCCCCGGACGGCTCTCGGTGCGCACGCCGATGCAGTGGTCCACCCAGCCGAACGGGGGGTTCTCGAGCGCGCCGGCTCGTCGCCTCGCCCGCCCGCTGCCGGACGGGCTCTACGGACCCGAGCACGTCAACGCCGTCGAGCAGCGCAAGGACCCCGGCTCGCTGTGGTCCTTCGTGCGCCGGCTCGTGCGCACGTACCGGCAGATGCCGCAGCTCGGGTGGTCGACGGTCGAGGTGCTCGACCACGACCAGGCGGCGGTGCTCGCCCACGTCTGCCACCGCGACGACTGGCGGATGCTGGCCGTGCACAACCTCGGCCCCGACTCCTGCGTCGTCACCCTCACCGTCGACGACCCGCCACCGGACGCCGTCCTGCGCGACGTCCTCGCGAACGACGCCGACGTCCCACTCCCTGCGGACGGACGCGTCGAGCTCCCGGTCGAGGGCTACTCCGGACGCTGGCTGCGGGTCCTGCGCCCGGGCGAGGAGTGCTTCGTCTGAACCGGCCGGGGCCGCCCGCCCCCACTACGCTCGCCGCATGACCCAGGACCTCGTCGTCCCCCTCGCGCCGGGCGTGTGGCGCATCCCCCTGCTGCGCGACCTCGTCAACGGCTTCGCGTTCCGCGACGAGGACGGCCAGGTGACGCTCGTCGACATGGGCGTCCGGAGCAGCGGGCCCAAGGTGGTCGCCGCCCTCGGGGCGATCGGGTCCGGCCCCTCCGACGTGACGCGCCTGCTGCTGACCCACGCGCACCCGGACCACGCCGGTGGCGCGGCGCACGTCGCCGAGGCGACCGGGCGCGGCTTCACCGTCCACACCGAGGATGCCCGGTTCGCGGCAGACGGGTCCTCGCCGCCCCGCGACCCCCGCTTCCTGCTCGGCCGCCTCTTCCAACGCTTCTCGCGCCCCGGCCGCGACTTCGCACCGGTCGCGGTCGAGCACGAGATGCACGACGGCGAGGTGCTGCCGATCGCCGGGGGCCTGCGCGTCGTGCACACGCCCGGTCACTCGCCCGGCCACGTCTCCCTGCTGCACGAGCCGACCGGCGTCCTCGTCACGGGGGACGCGATCTTCAACGTGCGCGGGCTCCGGTGGCCGATCAAGGCCTTCTGCACCGACTTCCGGATGACGCAGCAGACCGCCCACCGCCTCGCCGAGCTCGACTACGACGTGGCCGCGTTCACGCACGGCGCCGAGCTGCGTGAACGGCCGCGCGAGGCCATCCGCACCTTCCTGCTGCGGCACGCGCGCGCCTGACGCGACCTCGGACACCGCACCGGCTCGACGTCGGGCCGACGGTGTGGCGCTCGGTTCGAGGGGTACGACGCGCCCGTGACCACCTTCGGATACACCCTCATGACCGAGCAGAGCGGCCCCAAGGACCTCGTGCGCTGGGCGGTGGCTGCCGAGCAGGCCGGCTTCGACTTCGAGGTGTGCAGCGACCACTACTCGCCGTGGCTCACCGAGCAGGGCCACGCGCCGTACGCGTGGTCGGTGCTCGGCGCCGTCGCCCACGCCACCGAGCGGGTCGGGCTCATGACCTACGTCACGTGCCCGACGATCCGGTACCACCCCGCCGTCGTGGCCCAGAAGGCCGCGACCCTCCAGCTGCTGGCCGACGGGCGGTTCACGCTCGGCCTCGGCAGCGGCGAGAGCCTCAACGAGCACGTCGTCGGCGAGGGCTGGCCCGGCGTCGTGACGCGCCAGGACATGCTGGCAGAGGCGATCGGCATCATCCGCGAGCTGCACACCGGTGAGCTCGTCACGCACCACGGCGAGTACTTCGACGTCGACTCCGCCCGCATCTGGGACTGCCCGGACGGCGGCGTGCCGATCGCGGTCGCCGTCAGCGGCGACCGGTCCATCGCGCGGCTCGCCCCGCACGCCGACCACCTCGTCGCGGTGCAGCCGGACGCGGAGACCATCTCGACGTGGAACGGGACCGAGGGCGCGCCCCGCATCGGCGACGGTGCCCGCGCGGTCGGCCAGGTCCCGGTCTGCTGGGACCCCGACGAGCGGACCGCGGTCGAGCGGGCGCACCGGCAGTTCCGGTGGTTCGGCGGCGGCTGGTCGGTCAACAGCGACCTGCCGACGCCGGCGGGCTTCCGCGGCGCCACCCAGTTCGTGCGCCCCGAGGACGTCGCCGCGTCGATCGCGTGCGGTCCCGACCTCGACCGCATCGTCGAGGCCGTCAGCCCCTACTGGGAGGCGGGGTTCACCGACATCGCGCTCGTCCAGGTCGGCGGCGACGCGCAGGAGGAGTTCCTGTCCGACGCGGCGGGCCCGCTGCTCGAGAAGCTGCGCGCGTCAGCCGGTTGACTCCCGCTCGGCGAGCAGACGCTCGCGGCGCTTGGTGATGTCCGCGCACTCGATGCAGATCTCCTCCGGCACGAGGCCGACGCGCATGAGCCCGGAGAAGAGGATGCAGCCGACACAGATGCCGAAGACCGACTCGAGGAACGGGAAGACGACCATGACCGCGCCGATCGCGACGAGCCCGACGTGTGGCCCCGAGGACCCGATCGCCGCCCCGAGGAGCCAGAGCGCGGTCGCGGCGAGCGTCATGACGGCGCCGATGCTCGCCGCGAACCGCTTCGGCGTGCCGGCCGTCGGCTGCTTGGCCGCCCGGACGGCGGGTCGGATCCACCGCCGGACGAGCTGCGCTGCCGGGCTGGCCTGCGGTCCGAGCGCCGCCCGCAGCGTGAAGTCGACGGCGAGGACGGCGTAGAGCCACCACTGCTGCGTCGACAGCGCGACGGCGCCGACGACGAGGACGACGGCGGCCACGAGCCGCACCGTCACGTCGTCGACGACCGCGGGGAAGCGCGAGGAACTCATGCCTGCATTATGACCTCCATAAGGCTGACTTATGCAAGCCGGTGGTCGGGATGCGACCCGGCCTCACCGCGTGGACGCGTGCTCCTTCGCCGGGGGCGTCACCCGTGCCCCAGCCGCGACGCCCGACCGCCGGGCGAGGGCGACGTGCTCGAGCAGGTGCAGGACGAGGTCGAGGCCGGTCTTGCACCCGACGAGCAGGGCGACCGCCCCCGCGTCGCGGGCGGTCGGCCCGTCCGGTCCTCCGAGGAGGAGCAGGCCGGCGAGGACCGTGACCTGCAGGAGAGCCGTCCGCGGGTACGGGACCGCCCCGACGCGGGCAGGGTCGGCGAAGGCTCGCTCGCGCCGGCCGAACCAGTTGAGCCCGACGGACAGGAGGTGGCTGAGCAGGATCACCCCCGAGGTGGCCACCCAGTCGAGCGGGCCGCCGCGCAGGCCGGCCAGGACGGCGAGGACCACCGCAACCGCGCCGTGGACCACGGTGAGGACCCCGAAGCGCAGGGCGAAGGTGACCGCGTCGGCCGGGTCGCCGCTGACCCACGTCTTGGCTGCGAGCCACCGTTCGAGGCCGGCGAGCCGCGACCCGCGCGGAGGACGGGGCCGGCCCGCGGGTCCCGGCTGGCGGCCGCCGGACGAGGGGTCGCGCCGACGCGTCGAGGTCAGCAGCCTCACCGTCGTCGTGAACCAGACGACGACGGTCTCGAACCAGTACACGAGCAGCACGTCGCCCATCCCGAGGCGCCCCTCGAGCACGGCCCAGAGCGGCAGGAGGTTCGCGCCGACGAGGATCGCCGCGCTCAGCGTCCGGGCCAGCGGGGAGGGCAGGCGACGGCCCAGCCGGGCCATGAGCTCGACGCCGAGGATGCGCAGGAGGGCGGTCACGGGCGCCCATCGTGCCATGGGCCCGTGACCGCCACCTGTCGAGAGGGTGGACGGCAGGTCACGCCGAGCGGAGCACCCGCAGAGCGCACCACGCGCAGACGACGAAGAGGGCGGCGCCGACGCCGGCCACGACGTTGAGGCTCGTCGTGAAGGCGGTCTGTGCGGCGGTGACGAGCTCGCGGGCGGCGTCCGCGGGCAGCGTCGACGCCGCCTGGACGGCCCCGGCGAGGGAGTCGAGCGCCGACGCCGTGGCGCCCGACGCGTGCCCCGCGGCGTACGGGGCGAGCTCGTCGCGGTAGACGAACGTCGCGAGGGAGCCGAGGCCGGCCACCCCGATGGCGATCCCGAACTCGCCCGACGTCTCCGACATCGAGGCCACCGAGCCGGCCCGCTCCGGCGGTGCGGACTGCATCATCACGCCCATCGTCAGCGTCGAGGGCAGCATGATCCCGAACGACGCGAGGCACATCCCGAAGACGAGCAGCCCGAGCCCCGCGGCGGCACCGACCTGCGTGTACAGGGCGAGGCCGGCCGCGCACACGAGCAACCCGTAGGCCATGCTGCGCGCGGTGCCGAGGCGCCGGGCCACGCGGGCCGAGGTCGACGAGCCGACGAGCAGCGCGAGGTTGGCCGGCAGCATCCACAGGCCGGCGCCGAGCGGCGACAGGCCGGCGACGAGCTGGAGCCACTGCGAACCGAGGAACGACACCCCGGCCATGACGACGCCGCCGACGAGCATGACGGCCAGCGCCACCGAGAACGCCCGGCTGCGGAAGAGCGCGAGGTCGACGAGCGGGTTGGCGATCCGGCGCTGGCGACGGACGAACAGGACGCCCATGGCCAGGCCCGCGGTGATCGTCGTCGCGGCGAGCGAGACGCTGCCGCCGCGGGCGATCTCCTTGAAGCCGTGGATGACCGGCAGGATCGTCGCGAGCGACAGGACCGAGCTGAGCACGTCGACGCGGGCGCCCGCGTGACGCTCGGACTCGGGCAGGACGCGTCGGCCGACGAGGACGAGCAGCAGCATGAACGGCACGCCGAGCAGGAACGCCGAACCCCACCAGAAGTGCTGGAGCAGGACACCGCCGACGAGCGGGCCGACGGCCATGCCGCCCATGAAGCACGAGTACCAGACGCCGATGGCCGTCATCATCTGCTTCTCGTCGTGGAAGATCGTCCGGACCAGGCCCATCGTCGAGGGCATCAGGGTCGCGCCCGCGATCCCGAGGACCGCCCGCCAGACGATGAGCTGGCCGGGGCTGCTCGCGTAGGCCGCGCAGGCGCTCGCGACGCCGAAGGCGACCGCGCCCACGAGCAGCAGCCGCTTGCGGCCGATGCGGTCGCCGACCGCACCCATCGTCACGAGGAAGCCGGCCAGGACGAAGCTGTAGATGTCGAGCATCCACAGCTGCTGGGTCGTGCTCGCGTGCAGGTCAGCGGACAGCTCCGGCAACGCGAGGTAGAGGACGCTGACGTCGAGCGACAGCAGCAGGGCGGTCAGCGCCAGCACGCCGAGGGCGAGCCACTGGCGGCGCGTCGGCGTGCTGGCGGAGGTGCTGGCCGTGGTGGTGGCCGTGGTGGTGGTCTGGGGCTCGGTGATCGTCGTCATGCCCTCACGTCGATCACCGAACCGTCATTTCGACACGGCCTGCGCCATCGGGGCCAGGCCGCACGATGTGGCGAAGCCCTCCGACTCGATGCCGAGCGCGATGTTCGAGCGGGTCGTGAGGTTGGCGAACCCGATCACCGTGGTCAGCTCGACGAGCCCCGCCGGGCCGAGCTCGCGAAGCAGGTGCGCGACGAGCTCCTCGGACGGCTCGGGCGGCGTCTGGCTCATCGCCTCCGCGTACTCCATGACCGAGCGCTCGAGCGGCGAGAACACGTCGGACTCGCGCCACCTCGGGATCTCGCGGGCCTTGTCGACGTCGAGGCCCTGGTTGTAGGCCATGAAGTAGTTGAAGTCGAGGCACCACGAGCAGCCGAGCATGGCGGCGACGGCCATGTGCGCGAAGGACTTGAGGCCCTCGTCGCACTCGTGCGCCTTCTGGATCTTCTGGCCCAGGCCCATCGTGGCCCGCAGCAGGGGCTGGTGGTGCCACATCACGCCGAGCGACTCGGGGACGCGGCCGAACAGCTTCGTGCTGAACCGCTTGACGAGGGCGCCGTAGGGGCCGGTGATCTCCTTGGCGGGGATCCTGGTGGTCATCGTGTCCTCCTGTGGGTGGTGGGAACTCGTCCGTCGACAGGTGGACACCCGGCGGCGCAGATGTGTGACATCGGCCTGCACGACGCGTCGTCGGCACCACCGCCTACGCTCGGGGGATGGCCCTACACATCGGTGCGCACGTCGACCAGGAGGACCCGATCGCCGAGGCGAAGGCCCGGGGAGCCTCGCTCTCGCAGCTGTTCCTCGGCGACCCGCAGAGCTACAAGGGCCCGGTCGTCCGGTACGCCGGCGGCGCCGAGGCGCTCAAGGCGGACGCCGCGGCCGCGGGCATCGACCTCTGGGTGCACGCGCCGTACCCGATCAACGTCGCGAGCCTCAACAACCGCATCCGCATCCCCGGCCGCAAGCTGCTCCAGCAACACCTCACGGCGGCCGCCGAGATCGGCGCCAAGGGCGTCATCGTGCACGGCGGGCACCTCGGCGCCGACGAGGACGCCGCGACGGGCTTCGACAACTGGCGCAAGTGCATCGACGGCCTCGACCTGCCGGTGCCGCTGCTCATCGAGAACACCGCGGGCGGCGACAACGCGATGGCGCGTCGGCTCGAGGCCATCGCCCGCCTCTGGGACGCCGTCGGGCAGGCCTCCGGCAGCGAGAACGTCGGCTTCTGCCTCGACACCTGCCACGCGCACGCCGGCGGCAACGACCTCGGCAGCGTCGTCGACCAGGTCCGCGCCATCACCGGCCGCATCGACCTCGTCCACGCCAACGACTCCCGCGACGAGTTCGACTCCGGGGCCGACCGGCACACGAACTTCGGCTCGGGCCACATCGACGGCGACGCGCTCGCCGACGTCGTCCGCGCCGCCGGCGCACCGGTCGTCTGCGAGACCCCGGGCGGTGTCGCGGGGCAGGCCGCCGACATCTCGTGGCTGCGCGACCGGGTCGGGTGACCGTTTCCTGACCCGAACCTGACCCGCGGGGGACCCTTCTGCCCGTACCGTGCTGGCTAGGACCGTCCTCGGGGGATCGTCCGGCGGCCGATCCGTCCCAGGAGGCTCCATGCGCAGGATCAGCTCACTCGTGGCAGGTGCCCTCGGCGCCGGCGCCCTCGTCCTCTCGCTCACGGCGGCCCCGGGGGCCACCGCCTCCGGCACCGGGCACGCCCCGACGCGCGGCACCCCGACGCCGCACCCGGCGGCGACGACGCCGGCCGAGCAGCAGCGGGTCCTCGCCTACTGGACGACCGCCCGCATGAAGAGCGCCATCCCCCGCGAGAACACGTACGTCGCGGCGAAGGGCAAGCCCGGCGGCGGCACGAGCGGCGCGCAGGCGGTGCAGGTGCCGGCCTCGCCGCTGTTCGGCAAGGTCTTCTTCACCGAGAAGGGCCTCAACTACGTCTGCTCCGGCACGGTGACCCAGAAGCTCGAGCGGCTCGCTCGTCACGACCGCCGGCCACTGCGTCAACGAGGGCCCGGACGCCTACGTCACCAACTTCGCCTTCGTGCCCCAGTACGAGAATGGCGTCCGTCCCTACGGGACGTTCACCGCGGCATCGCTGCTGACGACCGACGCCTGGCGCACCAGCGGTGACTTCAACCACGACATCGGCTTCGCCGTCATGAACCCGCTCGGCGGCAAGACCCTCTCGGCGACCGTCGGCGGCTCGTACCCGATCGCCTTCAACCTCGGTTACGGCCGCACCTTCGACGCGTACGGCTACCCGCAGGCCAGCCCCTACGACGGCCAGACGCTGTGGCGGTGCAGCGGCCCGACGACGATGGACACCCGCGGCTCCACCGACAACCGGCTGCCGTGCAGCATGACCGGCGGTTCGTCCGGCGGCGGCTGGATCACCGGTGGGCAGCTCAACTCGCTCAACTCGTTCGGCTACCGCGGCGAGAAGGACGTCATGTACGGGCCCTACTTCGGCACCGTCGAGCAGAGCCTCTACACGCAGGTCGACTGAGGGGCGGGGCGGCCCCGCCTGACGCGCCGCACCGGTCGCGTCAGGCGTGGTCGCCCGCTCACACCCGGACGGCTGCGAGACTCCTGGCGTGGCACCCCCCGACCGACCTGCCGACCCACCTCCCGACGGTGAGTCGCTCGTCGCCCTCCGCGGCGCCGACGTCCTCGTGCGCACGTGGTCCCGACGGAGCTCCGCGGCGGCCCCGGCGGCGGCCCCGACGGCGGCCCCGGCGGCGGCCCCGACGGCGGCCCCGGCGGCGGCCCCACCCGTGCTGCTGCTCCACGCCACCGGTGAGTCCTCGCTCGACTGGGCCCGCGTGGCCGCCGACCTGCGGACCGACCGGTCCGTCGTCGCGCCGGACGCCCGCGGCCACGGCGGCAGCAGCCGTCCGGGCTCCTACCGCCTCGAGGAGATGGCCGCCGACGCGGTCGCCGTCGCCGGCACCGTCCCGGCCCTCGCCGATGCCGACGCCTACGACGTCGTCGGGCACTCCATGGGCGGCCTCGTCGCGCTCCTCGTCGCGGCCACCGAACCCCGACGCGTCCGTCGGCTCGTCCTCGAGGACGTCCCCCTGCCGTACCCGCGCACCCCGAACCCGCCGGCCCGGCCGGACACGGACCCCGGGTTCGACTGGCAGATGGTCCTGCAGGTGCGGGCGCAGATCGACGACCCCGACCCGGGGTGGGCCGACGTGGCGCGCTCGGTCCGCTGCCCCGCGCTCGTCGTGTGGGGCGGGCGGTCGAGCCCGATGCCGGCCGAGCACGTCGCCGAGCTGGCCCGGACCCTGCCCGCCGGGCGTCTGGTGCGCGTGGACGGCGGCCACCTCGTCCACGCCACCGACCCCGACGGCTTCCTCGCCGCCGTGCGACCGTTCCTCGCTGCGGACTGACCCCGCTCGGCACGGGCGGCCGGCCCGCCGACGGCTCGTGGCCGTCGACGGGCCGGTCGGTCCGACGTGCTGGGCCGGTCGCGTCAGCGCACCGTGACCGTCAGCGTCCCCAGGACGTCGGAGCGGGAGTCGGACACGAGCACCCGCACCCGGTAGGTGCCGGCCGTGGCCCACGTGTGCTTCCCGCTGATCGTGGCCACGCCGTCGGCACCCGGTGCCGAGACCGTGGCGTCCTCCGTGACGGTCCCGTCGCCCCACTGGACGCGGGCCGTGTACCGGCCGTCCGGCACACCGCCGCCCACCGAGCAGAGCGCGACGTCGGTGGCCGCACCCGCCGAGGCCGACACGTCGGCACCCGGCTTCACCTGCATCGCCGAACCGTTGTCCGCCACGGCGAACACGTGGATCCGGCCGGCCGTGGCCGGGTCACCGGTCTGCGTCGGCAGCGTGACGGACCGGACCGTCTTGCCCGACGGGATGTCGAGCGGGGCGGTCGCGAACAGCGTGGCGTGGCAGCTGTCCGTGCTCGTGCCGTTGAGGCGGTAGGCCATCTGGATCGCGACGACGTTGCCGAACCGGGGCGAGCCGCACCAGTCGCCGTACTGCACCGGGTAGCTCGTGGTCGAGCCGTCGGTGAAGCGCACCGTCGCGGTGGTGTCCTGGTCCCTCTGCGTCGCGGTGCCGATGAGGGACAGCTTCGTCGCACCCGGCGCGAGCGAGACCTCGAGGGTCTGCCCGGCGCCCGTCGCGTTGTCCTTCTGGCCCACCGGGATGCCCGGCATCGAGAACCTCAGGTCCGTCCCCGGGACGGTGAGCAGCGTGCCGGGCACACCGCCCGCCGCCGCGAGCGCCTCACGGGACAGGCCCGCCCGGTCGCCGTCGCACGGGACGGAGTCGCCGACGTTGCCGAAGCAGACCGAGTCGAACCCGGCCGCGTACGAGGGCACCGACGCCGTGTGGACCGTGGCGCCGCCGAGGGCGGAGCCGCTGTCGTTCGCCGTCGTCACCGTGACCTTCGGCTGGTAGTAGCCCGGCTCGGCCCACGTGTGGCTGCCGCGGACCGTGAAGGACCCGAGGTCGCCGGCCGTGATGGTCCCGTCCGAGCTCGAGCCGTCACCCCAGGCGATGGTCGCCGTGGCGGTGGCCGACGGGTCCTGGCCCTGGCCGACGCCACCGGAGAAGGTGCCGACGGTGCCGGTCCACGCGGTGTCCTCGGACGTCTCGAACGCCGGACCGGCGGTGACCTTGATGCCGGTGTTCTCCGCCTTCGAGCCGTCGGTGAGGAGCTCGACCTCCGAGAGGTTCGGCGCCGCCGCCCCCTTCGTCGCCGTGACGACGAGACGGTAGGAGGTGTAGGTGCCGGTGTCGGCCAGCCGGAACGGACGCGTCTGCACCCGCCACGGGAAGGACTGGTCGGTGCGCGTGTCGAGCGTGCGCCACGTCGTGCCGCCGTCCTTGGACCCCTCGACGCGCCACGCGGACGGGTCGCCCGCGGCCGGGCCGGAGGTGATCGTGTACCACGTGGCCCGCTGCCCGACGCCCGACAGGTCGAACGTGACGGTCGGCGTGGCCGAGGCGAACGCGGCAGAGGTGCGCGACGTGTCGTCGAAGAGCTTCGCGGCCTCGGCACCGTCCGCGAGCCCGGTTGCCGACGCGGTGCCACGACCCGGACCGGTCATGTCGCGCAGTGGCTTCGGGGCCTCGGTGCCCGTCGTCAGCGACGGCGGGGCGTCCTGGGCCCGGGCGCCGAAGTCCGACGGCGCGGACCCCATCGCGAAGTCGAGCCGCGTCGGACCGGCCAGCTGCGACTGGTCGACCGAGACCGACTTCTGCTTCTGGCCGTCGACGGTCAGGCCCTGGACGTAGAGGTTCTTCTCCGAGTTGCCCGGTGCGTTGACGACGAGGTCGCCCTGCGTGCGGTGCACCGTGACCTGCGAGAACTTCGGCGAGCCGACGGCCCACTGGGACGAGCCGACCTGCAGGGGGTAGAGGCCGAGCGAGGACAGGACGTACCACGCCGACATCTCGCCGTTGTCCTCGTCGCCGGGGTAGCCCTGGCCGGTGTCGGTGCCGACGTAGAGACGGCGCAGGATCTCGCGGACCTTCTCGGCCGTCTTGTACTGCTGGCCGGTCCAGTCGTACATGTACGCGATGTGGTGCGAGACCTGGTTGGACTGGCCGAGCTGGCCCATCCGGACGTCCCGTGCCTCGAGCATCTCGTGGATCGTGCCGCCGTACCCGCCGGGCTTCGTCGCGGTCTCCGGCGTCGCGAAGAACGTGTCGAGCTTCTTCGCGAGGGCGTCGCGACCGCCGTAGAGGTTCGCCAGACCGTTGCCGTCCTGCGGCGCGTGGAAGGCGAAGTTCCAGCCGTTCGTCTCCGTGTAGTCGCCGCCCCACGCCTCGGGGTCGAAGGTCGCCGGGAAGCTGCCGTCGGGCCCCCGGCCCTGGAAGAACCCGACCTTCGGGTTGAAGGTGTTGACGTAGTGCGTGGCCCGCTCGAGGAAGTACTGCGACTCCTCCTTCAGCTGCGCACGGCGGTCTGCCGGGGTGGCCGGGTCCGTGGCCAGCTTGGCCGCCATGTTGCCGATGCCGGAGTCGTTGACCAGGCCCTCGAGACCCCACGAGACCGACTCGCCGGTGCTCGTGCTCGTGTAGCCGAGGAAGATCGAGGTGTCGAGGCCCTTGCGGCCCACGGCGCTCGAGGTCGGCAGGACGGTCGCGTTCTTCAGCGCGGCGTCGTAGGTGCCGAGCGCGTCGGGCAGCTTGACGCCCTTGACGTACGCGTCGGCGAAGGCGACGTCCGAGCTGGTGCCGGTCATGAGGTCCGCGTAGCCCGGCGAGCTCCACCGGGCGACCCAGCCGCCGTCGCGGTACTGCTGGACGAAGCCGTCGGCGATCTCGGCCGCCACCTCCGGGTAGAGGAGGCTGTAGGCCGGCCACACGGTCCGGTAGGTGTCCCAGAAGCCGTTGTTGACGTAGACCCTGCCGTCCTTGACGGCGGCGTTGGTCGTCGTCGCGGTTGCCGAACCGGACTTGGCTGCAACGGGGCTCGCGTACTGGTACCGGGGTGCCGTTGCAGTGCCGGTGTTCTCGAACTGGCTGTTCGGGTAGAGGTTGAGCCGGTAGAGGTTCGAGTACAGCGTCGTGCGTTGCGTGTCGGCGTCCGTGTCGGCGTTGGTCTCGACGCCCACGACGCCGAGCCGGTCGTTCCACGCCGTGTTCGCGGCCGCGTGGACGGCGTCGAAGTCGCGGGCGGCCAGCTCGAGCGCGTGGTTGCGCCTCGCCTGGTCGAGCGAGATGAACGACGTGGCCAGCTTGAGAACGACGGTCTTGTCCGTGCTCGTGTCGAACGAGGCGTAGCGCGTGCCGGCGTGCCCGTTCGGGGCGGTGCCCGCGGCGGTCGCGGGCCGGTCGAAGGTGCCGTAGACGAACATCCGGCTGCGGCCGGCGGACAGGCCGCTGCCGTTGTCGACCCAGCCGGTCACCATGCCGGCCGCGGCGTCGACGGTGAACGTGCCGTTGTCGTCGACGGTGTCGAGGACGAGGCTGCCCTTGGCCGTGCCGGACGGGAAGGTGAACCGGTAGACGCCGCCGTGGTCGGCCGGCGTCATCTCCGACACGAGGCCGCCCTGGAGCACGGCCCTGTAGTAGTCCGGCCGGGCCACCTCGGTCCGGTGGTCGAAGGTGAGGGAGCGACCGGACGCGCTGCCGGTCGGGATACCGGTCGTCGCCGACGGCATGACCGACAGCTGGTTGCGGTCACCCATCCACGGGCTGGGCTCGTGCGAGATCGCCAGGCCCTGCATCACCGGCAGGTTCGAGGCGTTGTTGGCCGACTGGTAGTAGTACTCCCACGACTGCGAGTTCGCGTTGGTCACGGGGGTGAAGAACGTGAACCCGTTGGGCAGCGCGCTGATCGGCAGGTTGTTGCCGCGCGAGAAGCTGCCCGACGCGTTGGTGCCCCGACGCGTGTCGACGAAGTTCGTCAGGTCGGACGCGTCGACCGCGGCCGGGTGGGCCGCGACGTCGAGGTCGTCGATCCAGCCGCCGAAGCGGGTGTCCTTCTTCGCCGTGTCGTTGTCGTAGCCGACGAGGATGCGGTCGATGGTCTTGCCGGCGGCGACCCTGCCGACGTCGACCGACACCGAGTTCCACTGGTTGGCGTAGAGGATCTTGCCCCTGCCCTGGCCGTTCGGGCTCGCCGCGACACCGTTGGCGTCGGTGGCCTCCAGGTCGGACAGGTACGTCCCGTCGGTGAAGCGCAGGTCGAGCGCGCTGTACGTCGACGGGTAGCTGAGGTCGCCCGCGACCATGTCGGGGAAGACCTTGTAGGACAGGCGAGTTGCAGGGTTGACGGGAAGGTCGACGTCGAACAGGCGGTTCCAGGCGTAGCCGCGGCCGTCGGCGGTGTGGCCACCGGAGTAGCGCAGCGCCCTGACGCCGGTCCAGCCGACGAGGGGCTTGATGTTGAAGCCGGAGATCGGCCCCGAGCCGACCTTCGTCACCATCGGCGTCGCCGGACCCGTGCCGGTCGAACCGTCGGAGATGTCCCAGTCGGCCAGCTGCACGATGCCGCCCGAGTGCACGGCGGTCACGTCGAGCCGGTAGTACGCGTAGCTGCGCGGGGTCGCCACCGAGAAGGTCCGCGTCGCGAACCGGCCCGAGAAGTCGATGCCGGTGCGCCGGTCGAGGTCGGTCCACGTCGTGCCGTCGGCCGAGCCCTGGAGCGTGAAGTCCTTCGGGTCGCGCTCGGGCGCGTCGTTGGCCGACGTCAGCGAGTAGCGGACCACCGTGGCCGGCGACGCGAGCTGGTAGCGGACCCAGCCGCTCGGGGCGAAGGCGAGCCACTTCGTGTCGGGGTTGGCGTCGGCGAGGTTCGCCGCCACCTCACCCGGCGAGTTCTCGGCACTGGCAGTGACGGCCGTGACCTGCCCGAGCAGGCTGCCGTCGACGCTGACCGTGCCGGTGACGTTCTTCTGCCGGGGCCCGTCGGGACCCACCTCGACCGTCGAGAACGCCGGCTGGGGGTCGCCGGCCTCGAAGGAGGTCGTGAAGCTGCCTGTGGTGTCGGCGGGGGCCGCCGCTGCGCGGGGCGGTCCGGCGACGGCCCCCATCGTCGAGGTGACCAGGAGCGCCATGGCGACGGCGCCTCTCTGGATCCCAGGTGTCAAACCCATCGGTTCCTCCGTGCTCGTCCTTGAGCTGAGCGGTGCAAGACCCCGCGAGACTTGCCCCGGGGGACGAGTGTCGTCAACGGTGCAGACCGTTCTTGTCCGGCCGGGACAGCCAATCGGACAGGAACTGCCCGACCGCCGCCTCTTTCGGCCCCATCCCGTTGCCCGGGCTCCGCTGCATCTGCTCAGATGGCGGCATGACAGCGTTGTCTGACCACCGGACAGTCACCCGCCCCACCATGGCGGACGTGGCGGCCGAGGCACACGTCTCGGTCAAGACGGTGTCACGCGTCGTCAACCACGAGCCCGGGGTGCGGCCGGACACCGCCGAGCGCGTCCGCGCCGTCATCGAACGGCTCGGCTTCCGACGCCACGACGGCGCGCGTCTCATCCGCCAGGGGCGCACCTTCACCATCGGGCTCGTCGTCGAGGACCTCGCCAACCCGTTCTACTCGCTGGTCGGGGCGGCCGTGGAGCGCGAGGCGCGGATCCGCCAGCACCAGCTCATCACCGCCTCGGCCGAGGGCTCGCCGAGCCGCGAGCGTGCCGCACTGGAGGCCCTCATCGCCCGACGCGTCGACGGCATCGTCGTCGTGCCCGCGAGCGAGGCGGCCTCGGCCGACCCCGAGATCGACGCGAGCGGCACCCCCATCGTCTACATGGACCGCCCCGTCCGCGGCACCCCGCGCGACACCGTCCTCAGCGACAACCAGGGCGGCGTCCGCAGCGCCATCGAGCACCTCGTCGCCCACGGGCACCGGCACATCGCCTTCCTCGGCGACGACCCGGGCTTCTGGACCGCCCGCCAGCGTCGCGAGTCCTTCGTCGCCACGCAGGAGGCGCTCGGCCTGCCCGGTCCCGCGCGCGTCGTCATGGGCCCCCACTCGGTGGCGTCCGTCCGCGACGTCCTGACGCGGTGGAGTGCGGGCCCGGAGCCGATCACCGCGCTCATCACCGGCAACAACCGCATCACCCTCGCGGCACTCTTCGCGGTCCGGGACCTGCACGCCGACCTCTCGCTCGTCGGCTACGACGACTTCGAGCTCGCCGAGCTCATCGACCCGCCCGTGACGGTGGTCCACCAGGACCCGGCCGCCATGGGCCAGAAGGCGGCCCAGCAGCTGTTCGCCCGGCTGCTCGGCGACGAGTCCCCACCGCAGACCGTCGTCATGCCGACGCGTCTGATCGTCCGCGCGTCCGGCGTCCGCCGCGACGGCAACCGAGGAACCCACCGATGACCACCACCCAGCACCTCCGGCCGAGGCACCTGCCCGTCAACACGCCGCACCGGTTCTACCGCGGCGGCGAGCGCATCCTCGCCTTCCGTCGTCTCCCCGTGCCCGACGGCTTCGACGGCCACCGCCCGGAGGACTGGCTGGCCTCGACGACGCGCCTGTTCGCCGAGGGTGGCGGCGGCGTCACGCGGCTCGACGACGGCGCCGACCTGCCGAGCCTGCTCGAGGCCGACCCGCAGGAGTGGCTCGGCGCGGGGCACGTCGCGGCGTACGGCGTCGTGCCCGGCCTGCTGACCAAGCTGCTCGACAGCGGGGAGCGCCTGCCGGTCCACTCGCACCCGGACCGCGCCTTCGCCAAGGCCCACCTGCACTGCGACAACGGCAAGACCGAGGCCTGGATCGTCCTCGACGCCGAGCCCGGGGCCCGCGTGTGGCTCGGGTTCCGCGACGAGGTCTCCCCCGAGCGGCTCGCCGAGCTCGTCGAGGCCCAGGACGAGCAGCTGCTGGCCGCCCTCAACCCGCTCGAGGTGCGCCGCGGCGACGCGATCCTCGTGCCCGCGGGGCAGCCGCACGTCATCGGCGAGGGCGTCCTCGTCCTCGAGCTGCAGGAACCCACCGACCTGTCGGTCATGCTCGAGCACGAACGCTTCGGCCTCGAGGAGGAGCACGCCTTCCTCGGCCTCGAGCGCGGGCTCGCGCTGCAGAGCGTCGACCGGGGGCCCCTGGGCCCCGAGGCCCTCGCCGGCCTGCGACGACGGTGGTCCGACGTGGCCGGCGCCGGCGGCGCGCTCCCCGAGCAGGCCGACACCTTCTTCCGGGCGCAGGTCGTCCGGCCGACCGGCTCCGAGCCGGTCACCGTCGAGGCGGCGTTCGCCGTCACCGTCGTCGTCGACGGCCACGGGACCCTCGTGACCGGCGCCGACGACGGCGGCGGCGCATCGATGGACATCAGCAGGGGAGATGTCCTCCTCGTCCCCCACGGCGCGGGCCGCGTCCGCGTCGAGGGTGACGTCACCGTCATCCGGTGCATGCCGCCGGACGGCACTCCCGCCGCCTGACCGCGGCACCACAACGGGCCGGACCCGGAGGGGGCACCGGCAACGTACCGAGCGTCCGGACCACCAACCGGTCGGGGCGTCGGAACCAACAAGGAGGATCAATGCGCAACAGGGCTGTTGCAGCCGTCGCGATGGCGGGGGTCATGGCCGTCGCCCTCGCCGCCTGCGGGTCGGGCGCGACGAACGACACCGGCGGCGCCGGGTCCGGCGGTGGCGGCGCGAGCACGTCGCTCGCGACCAAGGCCGGCGGTGCCGGAGGTGACGTCGGCGTGTTCACGTGGTGGGCGGCCGGCTCGGAGAAGAAGGGTCTCGACGCGCTCGAGGCGCTCTTCAAGGAGAAGTACCCCAACGACAAGTTCGTCAACCTGGCCGTCGCCGGTGGCGCGGGCTCGAACGCGAAGGCCAAGCTCGCGTCCGACCTGCAGAACAACCAGCCACCGGACTCGTTCCAGGGCCACGCCGGCGCCGAGCTGGCCGACTACATCGACGCCGACCAGATCGAGCCGGTCAACGACGTCATCACGGCGCTCGGTGGCGAGTCGGTCTTCCCGAAGAACCTGCTCGACCGGCTCACTGTCGACGGCAAGATCTACTCCGTGCCCTCGAACATCCACCGGGCCAACGTCGTGTGGGCCAACGTCGCGGTGCTGAAGAAGGCCGGCGTCAACCAGCCGCCGAAGGACATCAAGTCCTGGATCGCCGACATGGACAAGGTCAAGGCCTCGGGCGTCTCGACACCGCTGTCGGTCTCGGGCACGTGGACCCAGGTCCAGCTGTTCGAGAACGTCCTCATCGCCGACCTCGGCGCGGACAAGTACAACGGCCTGTTCACCGGCGACACCAAGTGGGACTCGGCGGAGGTCAAGGCGGCAGCGGCCGACTACAAGAAGCTGCTGACGTACACGAACACGGCCTCCGACGGTGACGACTGGCCGGTCGCGACCGACATGGTCATCGACGGCAAGGCCGCCTACAACGTCATGGGCGACTGGGCCGTGGCGGAGTTCGCGGACAAGGGCAAGAAGCAGGACCAGGACTGGACGTGGTTCCCGACCCCGGGCACCGACGGCGTCTTCGACTTCCTCGCCGACTCCTTCACGCTCCCCAAGGGCGCGAAGAACCCCGGCGGCACGAAGGACTGGCTCATGCTCATCGGCTCGGCCGAGGGCCAGAAGGCCTTCAACCTGGCCAAGGGCTCGATCCCGGCGCGCACCGACGTGCCCAAGGACGGCTTCCCGCCGTACCAGCAGGCCGCGATGGACGCCTTCAAGTCCAACACCATCGTCTCGTCGATCGCGCACGGCGCCGCCGTGTCGCTCGCGTGGAACGCGGACATCAGCACCGCGATCAGCAAGTTCTACGGGAGCCGGGACGACGCGACCCTCGTGAGCGACCTGGCGGCCGCCGCGAAGAAGAACCTCGGCTGACGCCGCACCCGTGCTCGTCGGCTGACGCCGGTGCGGCCGGCGCGGGTCGCCCTCCCCTCGGGGCGGGTGCCCGCGCCGGCCGGCCGGCACCTCCAGCGCCCCACCCTTCCCAGCAAGGACCTTCCATGCGCAAGACCAAGGACTGGCTGCCGGGGTTCCTCCTCGTGCTGCCGTCGATCATCCTCGTCGGGGTCTTCGTCTACTGGCTCATCGGTCGCAACGTCGCGACGTCGCTGGACCGGACGGTGACCCGAGCCAGCAAGCGCGTCACCAACCCGGGTGGCCTCGAGAACTACTCGAAGCTGCTCGGCAGTGACGACTACAAGCACGCCCTGTTCAACCTGCTCGTCCTGACCGTCGTCTTCGTCGCCGGCACCATGCTCTTCGGCCTCCTGTGGGCCGTGCTCCTCGAGAAGGGTGTGCGCGCCGAGGGCATCTTCCGGTCGGTGTACCTGCTGCCGATGGCGATCTCGTTCATCGCGGCCGGCGTCGTGTGGCGCTGGCTGCTCTCGCCCGGCAAGGGCGACCAGGCCGTGGGCCTCAACCAGCTGCTCGCGATGCTCGGGCTCGAACGGTTCCAGAGCGCGTGGTGGCAGTCCTCCAGCGCGTTCTCGATGGCGGCGATGGCGATCCCGGCCATCTGGCAGCTGTCCGGGTACGTCATGGCCCTGTTCCTCGCCGGCTTCCGCGGCATCAGCGAGGACCAGCGCGAGGCCGCCCGCATCGACGGCGCCAGCGAGTGGAAGCTCTACCGCCACGTGCTGTTCCCGCAGCTGTCGCCGATCGCGCTGTCGGCGCTCATCATCATCGGCCACATGTCGATGAAGATGTTCGACCTCATCTACGCCATCGCGGGCCAGAACTCGTACAAGGCCTCGGTGCCGGCCACGATGATGTGGACCCAGATGTTCCAGCAGAACAACCCGACCGCCGCCGCGGTCAACGCCACGATCCTGCTGCTGCTCGTCGCCGTCGTCGTCGTGCCCTACCTCATCTACACGAACAAGACGGAGAAGGAGACGCGGGGATGACCGCCACGACGAACGAGATCGCGCCGGCCCCTCCCGGCGCACGCGGTGGCACCGTCGGTGAACCCATCCCGTCACGACGCTCGACGGGCCGGGCGCCCGGGACCGAGGGCACGGCGTGGGGGCGGACCGTCCGCTACGGCCTGCTGCTGCTGTTCCTCGTCGCGATCCTGCTGCCGCTGTACGTGCTGCTCGTCACGAGCTTCAAGCGCAGCGCGGACGTCACGGCCAGCCAGGCGTGGTCGCTGCCGACGAACCTGTCGGTCGAGGGCTGGTCCTCGGCGTGGGCGGCCCTGTCGCCGCCGCTGTTCCGCTCCGTCATCCTCGCCGTGTCGGTCGCCGTGCTGTCCTCGGCCCTCGGCTCGGTCAACGGGTTCGTCTTCTCCAAGTGGCGCTTCCCGGGTGCGACCGTCGTCTTCACGCTGTTCCTGTTCGGGATGTTCATCCCCTACCAGGCGGTCATGATCCCGCTGCAGGGCATGCTCCTCGACGTGCAGGCCACGCCGGGCTTCTCCTGGTTCGACGGCATCGCCAAGCTCATCGCCGTCCACGTCATCTTCGGCATCCCGATCTGCACGCTCATCTTCCGCAACTACTACGCGACGGCTCTGCCGAGCGAGATCCTCGAGGCGGCCAAGGTCGACGGCGCGGGCCTGTTCCGCACGTTCTTCTCGGTCGTCCTGCCGATCTCGGTGCCCGGCTTCGTCGTGACGATGATCTGGCAGTTCACCTCGGCGTGGAACGACTTCCTCTTCGCGCTGTTCCTCACCAACCGCAACAACGGCCCGGTGACCTACGCGCTCAACGAGCTCGCCGGTGGCCAGAACCCGAGCTACCCGCAGATCATGGCCGGCGTGCTCCTCGCGTCGCTGCCCACCCTGCTCGTCTACATCCTGCTCGGCCGCTACTTCATCGGCGGCCTCATGAGCGGCTCGGTCAAGTAAGAACACCACCGTCCCCCGACCCGGCGAGAACGGCGCGGCCCCCGAGGGGACCGCGCCGTTCGACGTCCGTACCGGGCGTGCCCGGCGTGCCGCGTGCGTCAGTCCTTGGTGCGGCGGGCGTAGGCGCGGATCGCGAGGGGCGCGACGACGGCCGTGATGAGCAGCGACCACCCGACCGACACGACGACGGCGTGCTGCAGGGGCCACGACGCGCTCGGCGGCGCCGGCGGGACGTTGCCCCACAGCTCGCGCATCGCCTGCACGAGCGAGCTGATCGGGTTCCACTCGGCCACCGAGCGAAGCCACGGCACCATCGCCTCGGTCGGGGCGAAGGTGTTGGCCAGGAACGTGATCGGGAACATCGTCGTGAACATGAGGCCGTTGACGGCCTCGACCGAGCGCATCGCCGAGCCGACGAGGATGCCGATCCAGATCATCGAGAACCCGAAGAGCAGCAGCAGCGCGAAGGCGAGCACGGCGTGCCCCACCCCGTGGCGGATGCGCCAGCCGATGACGAGCCCCGTCATCGACATGACGAAGATGCCGATGCTCGAGTGGATGATGCCGTAGACGCTGCGCCCGACGAGCACCGAGGCGCGTGAGATCGGCAGCGACCGGAACCGGTCGATGATGCCCTTCTCGAGGTCCATGTTGAGGCCGTTGGCGACGATGAACGAGGAGAAGGCCATCGTCTGCGCCATGATCCCGGGCAGCAGCCACTCGCGGTAGGACCCGCTGTCGGTGCGGATCGAGCCGCCGAAGACGAACGCGAACAGCACGACGAACATGATCGGCTGGATCGTGACGTCGGTGAGCATCTCGGGCTGGCGCCTCGTGTGCTTGAGGTTGCGCCAGACCATCATCCGGACCTGGTGCGCGAGGCCGGGCGGATGCAGCCGCGGCGCGGCCGCCCGGGAGGGCAGGGTCGTCGTGGTGGTGGTGGACGACTGGGTCACAGCGGTTCCCCCTTCTCGGCGGTCGGGCCGCCGTCGGCGTCGGCATCGGCGTCGGCGTCCTGCTCGGCGCGATGGCCGGTGAGGCGCAGGAAGACGTCGTCGAGGCTCGGGCGCTTGAGACCGAGGTCGTCGAGGACGATCTGGCTGCGGTCGAACAGGGCCGCGACCCGCGTCATGTCGGCCAGGCCCTCGGCCGGTGCCGTGAGCTGCCGCGCGGCGGCGTCGACGTGCACCTCGCTGACGTGCGAGGCGAGCAGGGCGCGTGCCTCCTCGAGCTGGTCGGCGTGCGACACGGTCAGGACGATGGCCGCCTGGCCGGACTGGTCCTTGAGCTCGAGCGGCGTGCCCTCGGCGATGACGCGGCCGTGGTCGATGACGACGATGCGGTCGGCGAGCTGGTCGGCCTCCTCGAGGTACTGGGTGGTGAGCAGCAGCGTCGTGCCGTCGGCGACGAGGCCGCGCAGGACCTCCCACAGCTCGACGCGGCTGCGCGGGTCGAGGCCGGTCGTGGGCTCGTCGAGGAAGAGCACCGGCGGCGCGGCGATGAGGCTGACGGCGAGGTCGAGGCGGCGTCGCATGCCGCCGCTGTACTCCTTGACGACCTTGTCGCCGGCGTCGGCGAGCGAGAACCGCTCGAGCAGCTCGTCGGACAGGCGCCGCACGTCCGGGCGGCCGAGGCCGTAGAGCGAACCGATGAGCCGCAGGTTCTCGCGGCCGGTCAGCATCTCGTCGACGGTGGCGGCCTGGCCGGTCAGGCCCATGCTGCGGCGGACGGCCTCGGGCTCGGTGCGCACGTCGTGGCCGGCGACCCGGGCGGTGCCGCTCGTCGGGGCGGTCAGGGTCGTCATCATGCGGACCGTGGTGGTCTTGCCGGCCCCGTTGGGGCCGAGCAGACCCAGGACGGTGCCCTGCGGAACGGTGAAGGAGACGTCGTCGACGGCGGTCATGTCGTCGAAGCGCTTGACGAGGTGCTCGGCCTCGATGGCCGGAGCCCCGCCGTGGTGGGAGGGGCGAGGTGGACGGTCGGTGTCGGCGAGGGTCATGTGAGGGGCTCCCGAGTGGTTGGTGACGGGACCGACGGTAGGCCCCGACACCGACAGCCTAGGGCGGGAGTGGACGGCGTCAACATGTTTCCTGCCGACCGCTGCCCACCCCTGTCGACCGCCGTTTCGCCGTAGGCGTACGTCGAGCGCTCGGTCCCGGGCGGCTGTGGATGCGACGCTGGCAGCAGGCGTCGCCGCCACGGCACCGACGACAGGAGACCGCGATGACCACACGACCCGGACGACCCGGACGACCCGCACGGCCCGTCGCCGGCGCCCGTCCCAGCGACGCGGCCACCACCGGCCCCGGCCGGCCCCGCCCACGTCGCCGCACGCCCCTGCTGCGCGACGTCTACGGCGGCCTCATCCGCGGCCTGCGCCTCCGGCAGGGTCGGACCCTGGCCGAGGTGGCGGGTGAGGCCGGCATCTCGGTCGCCTACCTCTCCGAGGTCGAGCGCGGCCTCAAGGAACCGTCCTCGGAGGTCCTCGACGCCGTGTGCCGCGCCCTCGGCTCGAGCATCACCCACCTCATCGGGGCGGCGCACCGGCAGCTGCTCGACCTCACCGCCGAGACGACCGTGGCGCCGGTCCTCGACCTCACCAACCGCATCGAGCACCAGCGCGCCGACGCCGCGCCGCTGGCGCCGGCGCGTCCCCCGGCCAGCGGCACCCGGGCCTCGTTCGTCCTCGCGTCCTGAGCCCGGGCGCGGCCGGCCCGCTCGCCGGTCGGGTCAGCCCGCCGGTGCCAGGCGGGCCTCCTCGGCCCGTTCGACGACGCCGTCGACGAGGCCGAACTCGACGGCCTCGGTCGCGGTGAGCACCTTGTCGCGGTCGGTGTCGACGCGCAGCTGCTCGACGGACCGGCCGGTGTGCCGGCTCAGCACGTCCTCCACCTGCGAGCGGACGCGGAGCAGCTCGTCGGCCTGCAGCGCGAGGTCGCTGACCGTCCCCTGCCCCCCGGCGGAGGGCTGGTGCAGCAGGACCCTCGAGTGCTTGAGGGCGAACCGGCGACCCGGCTCGCCCGCGGCGAGGAGGACGGCCGCCGCTGAGGCGGCCTGGCCGAGGCAGTACGTCGCGACCGGCGTCGGCACGAACTGCATCGTGTCGTAGATGGCCATGAGCGAGGTGAACGAGCCCCCGGGGCTGTTGATGTAGAGCGCGGTCTCGCGCTCGGGGGCGACGTCCGCGAGGTGGAGCAGCTGGGCCATGACGACGTTGGCGACGCCGTCGTCGATCTCGGTGCCCACGAAGATGATCCGCTCCTGGAGCAGCCGGCTGTAGATGTCGAAGCTGCGCTCGCCGGCCGGGGTGCGCTCGACGACGTAGGGGATCGTGTAGCTGCTCATCGCAGGCCCACCTTCCGCTCCACGCCCTGGGGCCGGACGTCGGACAGCGACGCGACGACGTGGTCGACGATGCCGTACGCGGCGGCCTCCTCGGCGCTGAACCACCGGTCGCGCTCGCTGTCGTGGGTGATCTGCTCGACGCTCTGGCCGGTGTGCTCGGCCTGCAGCTCGTTGACGCGGCGCTTGACGGCCTTGAGGTTGTTGGCCTGCACCTCGACGTCGGCCGCGGTGCCCTGGATGCCGGCCGACGGCTGGTGCATCATGACCCGCGCGTTGGGCAGCGCGAACCGCTTGCCGGGAGTCCCGGCCCCCAGCAGGAACTGCCCCATCGACGCGGCGAACCCGAGGGCGAGGGTGGACACGTCGTTGGGGATCACGCGCATCGTGTCGTAGATCGCCAGGCCGGCCGTGACCGAACCCCCGGGACTGTTGATGTAGAGGCTGATGTCGGCGCGTGGGTCGCGGGCGGACAGGAGCAGGAGCTGGGCCGTGATCCGGTTGGCGATGGGGTCGTCGACCTCCGCCCCGAGGACGATGATCCGCTGGTGGAGCAGCTGCATCGACAGCTGGTCGTCCAGGGCTGCTGGTGCGAGTGTGTCGGTCATGCCACCAGCGTGGGCCCCGTCGCCGCGGACTGCGGCACGACTCTGCCGCAGGCGGATTCGCCTGCGGCAGAGCGGCGCGGTCATCGCACGAGGAACGCGAGCAACGCCTCGTTGAACTCCTGCGCGTGGCTGGTGTTGAAGCCGTGCGGCGCGTCCGGCACCGCGATGAGGGTCGAGTGCGGGATCGCGGCCGCCGTCCGCCGGCCGGACCCGCCGAACGGGACGGTCGCGTCACCCTCGCCGTGCAGGACGAGCGTCGGCACGGTGACGGCGGCGAGGTCCGGGCGGAAGTCGGTCGTGGCCCAGGCCCGCATCGCCTCGAGGGCGCCGTGCTCGTCCGAGAGCCGGCACTGGTCGAGCGCGGTCCGGAGCACGTCCTCACCCACGGTGAGCTCGCCGTCGACGGAGAAGAAGCCGGTCATGAACGTCCGGAAGAACGCGTCGCGGTCGCGCTGGTACCCCTCCTCGAGCTCGGCCGCCAGGTCGCGGGTCAGCGGCCCGTCGGGGTTGTCCGGTCCCCGCAGGAGGTAGGGCGTGACGGCGGCGGCGAGGACGACGCTCTGCACGCGCTCGGTCCCGTGGCGCGAGAGGTAGCGAGCCACCTCGCCGCCGCCCATCGAGAACCCGACGAGCGTCACGTCCCGCAGGTCGAGGGCCTCCAGGACGCCGTGGAGGTCGTCGGCGAAGGTGTCGTAGTCGTAGCCACCGCGCGGCTTGTCGCTGCGGCCGAAGCCCCTGCGGTCGTACGCGACGACGCGGAACCCGGCGCCCGTCAGGGCCGGCACCTGCTCGGACCACGAGTCCGCGTCGAGCGGCCAGCCGTGGAGCAGGACGAGGGGTCGGCCGTCGCCGTCGGAGTCCTGCACGTGCAGCCTCGCGTCGCCGGCCGGCCCGGTCCCGGTGACGTCGGTCATGGTGCTCCTTCGGTCCGGACGGGTGCCTCCGACGTGGTTCGTACCCACTCGTGCACCGGAGACGTGGGGCCGCGACCGACGCGACGGTAGGTTTCGGTCCATGGAAGCCGACGTCGTCGTCGTGGGAGCCGGCCTGGCCGGCCTCGTCACCACCGCGGAGCTCGCGAGGGCGGGCAAGCGGGTGGTCCTCGTGGACCAGGAGGGCGAGCAGTCCCTCGGGGGCCAGGCCTTCTGGAGCTTCGGGGGCCTGTTCCTCGTCGACTCGCCGGAGCAACGCCGCCTGGGCATCAAGGACGGCCTCGAGCTCGCGACGCAGGACTGGATGGGGTCGGCCCAGTTCGACCGCGACGAGGACTTCTGGCCGCGCAAGTGGGCCGAGGCGTACCTGCACTTCGCCGCCGGCGAGAAGCGGTCGTGGCTGCACGACCTCGGCCACCGCCTCTTCCCCGTCGTCGGCTGGGCCGAGCGTGGTGACGGCAGGGCCGAGGGCCACGGCAACTCGGTCCCCCGCTTCCACGTCACGTGGGGCACCGGCCCCGGCGTCGTCGAGCCGTTCGAGCGCGGGGTGCGGGCCGGGGTCGGGGCCGGGCGCGTCACGCTGGCCTTCCGGCACCGCGTCGACGAGCTCGTCGAGTCCGGTGGGGTCGTGTCCGGCGTCTGCGGGGCCGTCCTCGCCCCGGACGACGCGCCGCGCGGGCGGCCGACGAACCGCGACGTCGTCGGCGAGTTCGAGATCACCGCCCAGGCGGTCGTCGTGACGAGCGGGGGCATCGGCGGCGACCACGACCTCGTCCGCAAGGCCTGGCCCGAGCGCCTGGGTGCCCCGCCGCGCCACATGGTGGCCGGCGTCCCGGCGCACGTCGACGGCCGGATGCTCGGCATCACCGAGGCGGCCGGCGGCCGCGTCATCAACCCGGACCGGATGTGGCACTACACCGAGGGCCTGCGCAACTGGGACCCGATCTGGGACGACCACGGCATCCGGGTCCTGCCCGGGCCCTCCTCCCTCTGGCTCGACGCGACCGGGCGACGGTTCCCGGCGCCGTACTTCCCCGGCTTCGACACGCTCGGCACGCTCGGCCACATCATGCGCTCGGGGCACGACTACTCGTGGTTCGTCCTGACCCAGAAGATCATCGAGAAGGAGTTCGCCCTGTCCGGCTCCGAGCAGAACCCCGACCTCACGGGCAAGGACGTCCGTCAGGTGCTCGGACGCGTCCGCGCCGGGGCGCCGGGGCCGGTCGAGGCGTTCAAGCGGCACGGCGAGGACTTCGTCGTGGCCGACACCCTCGGTGAGCTCGTCCGTGGCATGAACGCCCTGACCGGCGAGGACCTCGTCGACGAGGACCGGTTGCGAGCCACCGTCGTCGCCCGCGACAACGAGGTCACCAACGACTTCGGCAAGGACGCCCAGGTCACGGCGATCCGGGGCGCGCGCCGCTACCGCGGCGACCGGCTGATCCGCGTGGCGACGCCGCACCGGATCCTCGACCCGAAGGCGGGCCCGCTCATCGCCGTGCGGCTCAACATCCTGACGCGCAAGACCCTCGGCGGGCTCGAGACCGACCTGGCCGGACGGGTCATGCGCGCCGGCGGGGAGCCGCTTCCCGGCGTCTACGCCGCCGGCGAGGTGGCCGGCTTCGGTGGGGGCGGGATGCACGGGTACAACTCGCTCGAGGGCACGTTCCTCGGGGGCTGCCTCTTCAGCGGGCGCACCGTCGGACGCTCCGTCGCCGCGGCCCTCTGAGCCGCGGACGCCGCTGGCCCAAAGCGAACCCAGCCCTTATCTTTAGCCCGTGAACCCAGTGCAGGCATCTCCCGGCTCGCAGGCCTCACTGCGAGAAGCCAACCGCCTGCGCGTCCTCGAGGCGCTGCGCGACCACGGTGCGATGACGCAGGTCGAGATCGCCGGGTCGACGGGGCTGTCGCCGGCCACCGTCTCGAACATGGTCAAGGAGCTGGACGCCGCGGGGGCCGTCGAGCTGGCCCCGAGCATCCGCAACGGCCGCCGCGCCGTCCTCGTCTCGCTCGCGACCGGCAACACGCTGCTCGCGGGCATCGCCTTCGGCGACCGCGACGTGCGGGTCGCCGTGGCCACCGGACCCCGCGACGTCGTCGGTCGCCAGCGCATGCCGCTGCCGTCGAACCACAAGGCCGACGAGGGCATGGAGCGCGCCTCCCGCCTCCTTGCCGACCTCGTCGAGAAGGCCGGCAAGACGATGCCGGACATCAGGGCGGTGGGCGTCGGCATCCCGGCGCCCGTCGACAGCGTCACGGGTCAGGTCGGGTCCGAGAGCATCCTGCCGGGGTGGCGCGGCGTCGAGGTCGCGGACGAGATGAGCGGTCGCATCGGGGCGCCCGTGTCGGTCGACAACACGGCCAACCTCGGTGCCCTCGGTGAGCTGAGATGCGGTGCGCTGCAAGGGGTTTCGGACGGCGTGTTCATCAAGCTGTCGTACGGCGTGGGAGCCGGCCTCGTGCTCGGCGGCGACCTCTTCCGCGGGCACGCGGGCACGGCGGGCGAGATCGGCCACCTCACGATCGACGAGAACGGTCCGATCTGCCGGTGCGGCAACCGCGGCTGCCTCGAGACGTTCATCGGGTCCGCGGCGCTCACGGAGGCCCTGGCCGCCTCGCACGGGCGGCTGACCCTGCGCGACCTCGTGGCCCGGGCGATCGACGGCGACCCGGGCTGCCGTCGCGTCCTCGACGACGCCGGTCGGCACCTCGGGGTGGCGGTGGCGGGCCTCGTCAACCTGCTCAACCCTCAGGTCATCGTGCTCGGTGGCCAGCTCTCGGCGGTCGGGAACCTCATCGCCGAGCCGATGCGTCGGGAGGTCGAGCGCAGTGCCATCCCGAGCGCGGCAGCCTCGCTCGAGGTGCGCCGCTCGGAGCTCGACACCGATGCCGACGTCGTCGGCGCCATCGTCGCAGCGGAGACGCTGCTGGCGTCCCGCCAGGGACTCCTGGTCACAATTACGTCCACGCCTTGAATTCAAGGCTTGACGTCAACCGGGTCGCCACGCTGTACTCGTGTCCGGCCGCACCACGGAGGTTGCCGGCGCAAGAACAAGGGAGTTCCACAAGATGCGTGCTCGCTCGACCCGTCTGGCCGGCCTCGTCCTCGCCGCCGGCCTCGGCATCACCTCGCTCGCCGCGTGCGGCGGCTCCGGCAGCGGCTCGAACGCCGGCAGCAGCGGCGGGGCCGCCGGCAGCGGTGGCGGTGGCGGGAAGAAGATCGCCCTGCTGCTGCCCGAGTCCAAGACCACCCGTTACGAGACCTTCGACCGGCCTCTCTTCGAGGCCGCCGTCAAGGCGTCGTGCGCGGACTGCCAGGTCATCTACAGCAACGCCGACCAGGACGCGAGCAAGCAGCAGCAGCAGGCCGAGGCCGCGCTGACGCAGGGCGCCTCGGTCCTCGTGCTCGACCCCGTCGACGGCAAGGCCGCGGCGTCCGTCGTCGCCAGCGCCAAGAGCAGCGGCGTCCCCGTCGTCGCCTACGACCGGTTCATCGACGGCGCCGACTACTACGTCTCGTTCGACAACGAGACCGTCGGCAAGCTGCAGGCCCAGACCCTCGTCGACCTGGTCAAGAAGGGCGGCAAGACCACCGGTGACCTCGTCATGATCAACGGGTCGCCGACCGACCCCAACGCCGCCGACTTCAAGAAGGGCGCCCACAGCGTCATCGACGGCAGCGGCTTCAAGGTCGCCGCCGAGTACGACACCCCGGACTGGAGCCCCGACAAGGCCCAGCAGTGGATGGAGGGGCAGATCGCCGCGGTCAAGGGCAGCCTCGTCGGGGTCTACGCGGCCAACGACGGTACCGCCGGCGGCGCCATCGCGGCCCTCAAGGGTGGCGGCGTCAACCCGCTGCCGCCGGTGACCGGCCAGGACTCCGAGCTCGCCGCCATCCAGCGCATCCTGTCCGGCGACCAGGCCATGACGATCTACAAGCCGATCAAGCCCGAGGCCGAGGCCGCCGCCAAGGCCGCCCTCGCCCTGGCCGCCAAGGAGACGCCGGAGAAGTCCGGCGACTTCAAGGGCATCGCGGCCACGATCCTCGACCCGATCGCCGTCACCAAGGACAAGATCAAGGACACCGTCGTCAAGGACGGCATCTACAAGACTGCCGACATCTGCTCGGGCAGCTTCGCCGCCGCCTGCTCGGCTGCCGGCATCAGCTGACGCACGGGGTGCGGGCGGCGCCGACCGGGCCGCCCGCACCCCGTCCATCCGCCCGACCGCTCCCCTCCCGCCCCCTCTCCCGATCCCTCACCGACCGAAGGACGGCCATGACCGCCACCATCTCGCCGCCTCCTGCACCGACGCAGACGGCCGTGCTCTCGCTGCGCGGCATCTCCAAACGCTTCGGCGCGGTCCAGGCCCTGTCGAACATCGACTTCGACGTCCACCCGGGCGAGGTCGTCGCCCTCGTCGGCGACAACGGCGCCGGCAAGTCGACCCTCGTCAAGACGATCGCCGGGGTCTACACCCCCGATGCCGGCACCATGGAGTTCGCCGGCGCGCCGGCGAGCGTCACGTCCCCGGCGGAGGCCCAGCGACTCGGCATCGCGACGGTGTTCCAGGACCTCGCCCTCTGCGACAACCTCGACGTCGTCGCGAACCTGTTCCTCGGCCGCGAGCTGCACAGCGGTCGGGCCCTCGACGAGGTGACGATGGAGAAGGAGAGCTGGCGCCTGCTGCGCCAGCTCTCGGCGCGGATCCCCTCGGTCCGCATCCCCGTCGCGAGCCTCTCGGGCGGCCAGCGCCAGACGGTCGCGATCGCCCGCTCGCTGCTCGGCGACCCCAAGGTCGTCATGCTCGACGAGCCGACCGCGGCCCTCGGCGTCGCCCAGACCGCCGAGGTGCTCAACCTCGTCGAGCGCCTGCGCGAGAACGGCCTCGGCGTCATCCTCATCAGCCACAACATGAGCGACGTCATGGCCGTCGCGGACCGTGTCACGGTGCTGCGCCTCGGACGCAACAACGGCACGTTCGACGTCAGCCGCACGAGCGTGCAGGAGATCATCGCCGCGATCACGGGCGCCACGACCAACGCGGTGTCCGAGCGCGCCTCGCGACGGGCCCATGCCGGGCACCCCGAGCCCGACCAGCACACCGAGCAGCCCGAGCCGCAGGAGCAGTCATGAGCACGACGACCCCCGACCCCACGCGGGACTCGACCGCACCGGCAGGCGCCGGCCTCGCCGCTCGGGCCGAGGATGCCGCCCACGCGACGCCGGCCCAACCGGCCGCCCGGGCCGCCGCCCTGCCCGCCGACCTGCAGGACGAACGGCTCATCGCCGAGGCCGGCGTGGCAGGTGCCGCCCGGGCCTTCTTCGCGAGGCTGCGCAGCGGTGACCTCGGCGCGCTACCGGTCGTCGTCGGCCTCGTCATCATCTGGGTGGTCTTCCAGAGCCTCAACGACGCGTTCCTGTCCCCGCGCAACCTCGTCAACCTGACCCTCCAGAGCGCGGCGATCGGCACGATCTCGATCGGCATCGTCCTCGTGCTGCTGCTCGGCGAGATCGACCTGTCCGTCGGCTCGATCAGCGGCCTCGCGGCGGCGATCGTGGCGGTGGGGACCGTCGAGCGCGGCTGGCCGGCGCTCGTCGCGATCGTCGCGGCGATCCTCGCGGGCACCGTCATCGGCCTGGCCTACGGCGCGGTCTACACCCGCTTCGGGGTGCCGAGCTTCGTCATCACCCTGGCCGGTCTGCTCGGCTTCCTCGGGCTGCAGCTGAAGGTCCTCGGCGAGACCGGCTCGATCAACCTGCCCTTCCAGTCCGGACTGGTCACCTTCGCCCAGCAGACCTTCCTGCCGCCGGTCGTCGCCTACGTCCTGGCCGCGCTCGTGGTGGCGGCCTACGCCGCGAGCAGGCTGCGCGCGAACGCCCGGCGAGACGCGGCCGGCCTGTCGACGACGCCGGTGGGCTTCGTCGTGGCCCGCGCCGCCTTCCTCGCGGTCGTCCTGCTCGCGCCCATCGCGGTGCTCAACCAGGACCGCGGCGTGTCGGTCATGTTCCTCGTGTTCCTCGCGTTGGTCGTCGTCATGGACTTCGCGATCCGGCGCACGAGCTGGGGGCGCTCGGTCATGGCGGTCGGCGGCAACGTCGAGGCCGCCCGTCGGGCCGGCATCGACGTGCGGCGCACCTACCTCACCGTCTTCGCGCTGTGCTCGACGTTCGCGGCCCTCGGCGGCATCTTCGCGGCGGCCCGCCTCGCGGCGGCCAACCAGAGCAGCGGGGGCGCCGACACCAATCTCAACGCCATCGCGGCCGCGGTCATCGGCGGGACGAGCCTCTTCGGCGGGCGCGGCTCGGCCTACGCGGCACTGCTCGGCATCCTCGTCATCCAGTCGATCAGCAACGGCCTCGCGCTCATCAACCTCGGCTCCCCGGAGCGGTACATGATCACCGGCGCGGTCCTGCTCCTCGCCGTGACGGTGGATGCGCTGAGCCGGCGCAGCCGGGCGGCCCACGGGCGCGCCTGACGCCGCGCAGGCACGCCAGGGACCTTCGCCGACGGTCGGTCGGCGGGGACGGGAGGAGGGCCCGGAGGTGGGAGACCACCGCCGGGCCCTCTGCCGTCGGGGCCCTCTTGAGCTGGCGCGGAACCCGTCGTATCCTCGGGAACACAGCACGAAGTTGAGCGGTTACCACTCAAGAAAGGTCACCGTTGGCCCATCAGATACGGCCACCGTTCATCGAGGAGAACTGACATGAGCACCACCACCTTCGACCCGTTCCGCAGCACTTTCGACCGCACGTTCGACCGTCTCTTCACCGACGGCCTGCGCTCGAGTGCCGGCGCCGTCATGCCGATGGACCTCTACCGGTCCGGCGAGAACTTCGTGGCCCGCATCGACCTGCCGGGCGTCGACCCCTCGAGCATCGACATCGATGTCGAGGACCGCACCCTCACGGTCCGGGCCGAGCGCCCGGCCCCCGAGGTCGAGGGCGCGCAGTGGCTCTCGCGGGAGCGCCCGACGGGCACCTTCGCCCGCCAGCTGTCGCTCGGTCGCGGGCTCGCGCTCGACCGCATCGAGGCGGACTACCGTGACGGCGTCCTCACCCTGGTGATCCCGGTCGCGGAGGAGGCCAAGCCGCGCAAGATCTCCGTCTCGCACGGCGGTGGCACCCAGTCGATCGAGTCGGGCGGGTCCTCCGACTCCGAGAGCTGACCATCACGACGCACGAGGCCCCGGGTGGACGGCCGCCCGGGGCCATCGCCTGCCTGCGGCCGCGCCGCCGAGCCGGACGCCTCGCACGGGACCCTCAGGCGTCGGCCCGGTCGTGCACCGGCGCCCCGACGAGACGACGCACCGGGTCGGGGGCCGAGGCCGTGACCCAGGCCTCGAGGCGATCGTGCAGCCAGGGCACGAGCGCCCAGGTGGCGAACCACACGACGAGGACGCCCACGGCCAGGCCCGTCACGACGTCGTGCCAGTAGTGCGCCCCGGTCAGGACCCGCGCGACGGCGACGGTGAGGGCGACGGGGGCGGCGAACCGCCACCACACGGGCACCATGACGACGACGGCCGTCGCGAGCGCCGCGGCGATGACGGCGTGGTTGCTCGGCCACGAGTAGTCGCCCACCGCTGGGCAGGCCGCGAGCGGGTGCACCGCGAGGGTGCGGCAGGGTCGTTCCTCCCGGACGACGGCCTTGACCAGCTCGCTCAGCGCGTACGCCCCGACGACGCTGAGGCCTGCGCCGACCGCGACGGCGACGTGCTCGAGCCCCCGTGACCGCGCGCGCCAGGCCAGCAGACCGGCCGCGCTGAGGAGCACGAGGATGCCGAGCTCGCCCGCGACCTCCACGAGGGCACCGACCGGGCCGGGCAGCGAGTCACCGAGGTGAGCCGTCCACGTGTAGAGCGGGTCGCGGACGACCGCGAGCAGCGCCACGACGACCGCGCAGCCGACGACCGCCAGCAGCAGGCGCGACCCGCCCACCCGGCGTCCGGCCTCGGCAGGGCTGCTCGCGCGCAAAGACATGCGCACGACCGTAGGCCACGAACCTGACAGCGTCCTGCCACTGCTCGTCGCGCGGCGTCAGAGGCGACCGCGGATCGGCGTGCGTTCGACGGGGTCGCCCTCCTCGGGCATGACCAGCTCGGCCCGGACCCCCAGCAGGCGCACCTCGCGGTCCGGGTCGAGGCGACCGGCGAGCTCGACGGCGGCCGCGACGACGTCGGCGACGTCGGTCGTCGGGGCCGCCAGCTTGCGGGCCTTCGTCTGCGTGAAGAACGGTGCATACCGCACCTTGAGGGTGACCCGGAAGACCGGTCGCCCCTCCTTGACGGTGTCCGCGAACACCTGGGCGGCGAGCACGCGGACGGCCTCCTGCACCTCGGCCGGCGTCGTCAGGTTCTGCTGGTACGTCGTCTCGCGGCTGTGGCCTCGGGCGACCCATGGGCTGTCGTCGACGACCGCGGACCCCAGGCCGCGGCCGAGCTGGTGGTACCAGACCCCCATGCGCGGGCCGAACTCGCCGACGAGGGCGGACTCGTCGGCCTCGGCCAGGGAGCGCACCGTGTCGAGGCCGAGCGCGGCGAGCCGCTTCGACACCCGCGACCCGACGCCCCACAGGTCGATGACCGGCCGGTCCCCCATGACCTCGAACCAGTTGTCCCTCGTGAGGCGGAAGACGCCGCGTGGCTTGCCGAACCCGGTCGCGATCTTGGCCCGCACCTTGTTGTCGCCGATGCCGACGGAGCAGTGCAGCTCGGTGGCCTCGAGCACGGTCTGGCGCACCAGGCCGGCGAACGCCTCGGGATCGTCGGTCTCGACCCCGAGGAACGCCTCGTCCCAGCCGAGGACCTCGACAACGACCCCGAGCGAGCGCAGCGCGTCCATGACCCGTCCGGAAGCCTCGGTGTAGGCCTCGGCGTCGACCGGCAGGATGACGGCGTCGGGCACCTTGCGCGCCGCGATCCGCAGCGCCATGCCCGACCCCACGCCGTACCGGCGTGCCTCGTAGCTGGCCGTCGAGACGACGGCCCGCTCCGTGGGGTCGCCACGGCCGCCGACGATGACCGGCCGGCCGGCGAGCTCGGGGCGTCGCAGCACCTCGACCGCCGCGATGAACTGGTCGAGGTCGACGTGGAGCACCCAGCGGGTGGCGCCGTCGGTCATGTCGCCATTGTGCCCGCGCCCACCGACCGCAGCCGGACGAGCAGCCTCGACGACGTCAGCCGTGCCCGATGCGCTTGCCGCGCCGGAAGGTGTAGACCTCGTGCGTCTCGACCGCCGGCGGGGTGGTCGCGGCGTCGGGGTGGTCGAGGGGGTCGAGGGGGTCCACCGGGTCCACCGGGTCGACGCGGTCGCGGTCGAGCGCGGTGCCGTCGGACGGGTCGCCCGGGCGCGGCCAGGGCTCGACCTCGTCCTCGATCGCGCGGGGGGCCGCCGCGTCCTGGGCCCGGGCCGCGACGACGATGCCGTGGTAGAGCATCAGGGCGGCGAGGCCGGTGACGAGGTAGGCCGACACCGCGAGGCCCGGGCTCGCGTGGCCGCCGCCGAAGTCGGATCGCAGGACGTGGAGGACGGCCGCAGCGGCACCCACGAGGGCGGCGCCGACGAGCCAGAGGGCAGCCGAGCGCCGCGTCGTTGTGCTCACGGGGTCACTCTCGCACAGCGCGACCGGCACGAGAGGCGGCTCCGCATGCGGCACACCGATGCCGCCTACCGGGGCCGGCCTGTGCTGCAGTCCGAGCTGCGGTCTGTGCTCCGGCCTGCGGTCCGGTCAGCGGGCCGGGTGCGCGGCCAGGACGTCGCCGGCGGCGGGCCTGGCGGTCGCCGCCCCGAGCCCGGCGGCGTTCCCCGACAGGTTCTCCACGAGGACCTCCGCACCGTGGTTCGCGCGCTGCTGCACGGTGTTCTTCGCCGCGTTACCCACGCCGCCGACCGGCGTCGACGCGAGCGGCTCGAGGGGCTCGAGGGGCGTGGCGAGGCCGTCGAGGGCCGGCAGCCGGGGGGCGAACGCGTCTGTCGGCAGCACTGGCAGGGACGGCGCGACCGGCGCCGACGAGGGACGAGCCCGGGTGGCCCCGCCGCCCGCGACATCCGCGGCCCGCGCGGCCGCTGTGGCCGGCGTGGCCCGTCGGTCGGACGGCATCGACGCGGACGGAGGCGCGTCGTGCGGCAGGAGCGTCCCGGTGACCGACGGGACGATGCCCAGCTCGGTGGTCAGCTCGGTGCCCAGTTCGGTGCTCTCGCGGTGCGTCGACCCCGTCACCGCCGTCGAGGCCGTCGGCGTCGACACGAGGTCGGAGGCCGCGGGCGAGGAGACAGGGACGGGGACGGAGACGTCGTGCTGCGGGGCGTCCAGCCGGCGGGCCGCCGCATCGAGGGAGCCGACGATGAGGGCGCAGGCCGCGACGACGAGCAGCACACCGCCACCGCGCGCGCCACCGACGTGGTGCAGCGTCAGTCGGCCGAGGACGATCGCTGCGGAGGCGGCGAGGAGCGTCGAGACGCCGAGGACCACGAGGCCGCCGGTGGGTCCGCCGATGAGCGTGCCGAGGACGACGAGGGCGGCCATGAGCGTGAAGCCGAGACCGGAGCCCTCGGGCAGGCGGCGGCCACGGCCCCCGAGCAGGTCGACCCTGTCGCGAGGTGCGTGCGCGGGACGCGACGGGAGGGTGAAGGCCGTGTCGTCGGCCTCGACGAAGGGGCGCGTCTCGTCGTCACCGGTGACGTCGACCTCGCCGTGGCCGGGCTCGCGGGACGCGGCGTCCGACGGCGAGCGGCGCGAGCCGGGGTCGGGGAGCGCCGCGGCCCAGAGGTGCCAGCCGCGGGGCGGCACCGGCCACTCAGGGTCGGGCAGGAGGCGTTCGCCGCCGGCGACCCCGACCGGGACCAAGGCACGGTCGAGCGCGGCATCGAGTGCGAAACCGGGAATCGTCATCGTCCAGGACACGTCCGGACCCCCTCCACCCCTCACGGTCGGGACCCTCGACCCGACCACCGCGGACCGTCCCACCCGGTCCGTCAGGACGAGCGTACGGGGAAAGTCAGGATATATCCCGTAAAAGGTAAAAGAATGGTCAAGTGTGGCGGGTCAGGCGTCGTCCCGGTCGTGCACGCGGTAGAGGCGACCCGCGAGCCAGGCCTCCGTCTGGTCGCAGAAGTGCGGGTCGCCCTCCACACCGGAGGCACCGAGCGGAACGACCCACCGGCTGGCCGAGCGGTCGGCGAGGTCCCAGACGTAACGCGCCACGGGGCCGCCGTAGGCGCGGTCCGTGACACCCGGGGCGCTCGCCGCGGCGAGGACGCACCCCTTGTCGCCGGGGACGGGATGGGGCGTCACCGTCGGCACCCCCGCGAGGCCCGCGGAGCGCGCGAGGCCCTCGGAGCCCTCGGGGTTCGCGAGGCCGTCGAGCGCGTGGAACGGGTCGAGCCGGTGCCGGTCGCCCCACACGGCGTCGGGCCCGACCGACGCAGCGGCGCGGTCGAGCGCCACGCCCACGCCGGCCGGGACGTCGATGCCGAGCGCGTCGGCGCCCTCGACGAGGGTGTGCCAGCCGGCTCCGAGCTGGGCGAACGGGTTGGTCCACGCGGCGAAGACGCGCGAGTGGCCGAGCGGCTCGCAGACCGCGGCCAGCGGTGGCTGCTCGGCGAACCACCGGACGAGCGCGGTGCGCCAGGCGGCGAAGAGCGCCGCGGGGTGGCTGTCGACGTCGCTGTGACCGTCCCACGCGAGGAGGGTCTCGCGGGCGTCCGCGGCGCGGCCCTCCACGACGGCGGCCTCGACGAGCGGACGCATCGCGGCCACCTGGCCGTTGAGGGTGTCGACGTGGATCGCGGCGAAGTCCTCGACGGTGAGACCGGTGCGGTCCCCGACGAGCTCACGGATCCGGCCGGCGCGGAAGGGAGTCGCGTAGTCGATGCCGAGGCCGCCACCGCTCGCCCGGTCGTTGGCGCTCACCATGACGTCCTCCACGTCGGTGGCCGGAGGCGTCCGGTAGCCGTGCCACGCGTGCCTCGGGTCCCACGCCGGCAGCGGTAGCTCGAGGGCCGCGGGGTCGCGGTCGGGCACCCGTCCGGCGACGACGTGGCGGACGCGTCCCGACGCGTCGGCGACGAGGCCGCTGTTGACCGGCTCGACCCAGTGGGCGAGGGCCGCCTCGACGTCCTCGACGGTGCGGGCGCGCAGGAGGGGCAGCAGCGCCGAGAAGCCGAGGTCCTGCTCGACGCCCGTCGGGGTGCGCAGGCTGTACACCGGCGGGGTGGTGGCCGGACGCCGTGGCTCGCCGGACCTCGCCTCGGATCCGCCCTCGAGGGCCGCCTCGAGGGCCGCCTCCACGCCGGTGACGACCGGCCCGCGTCGGGTCACGACGACGGGCACGGCGACGTCGTCGCCACCCCGCACGCGGACGATCTCGGTCGACGCCTCGGCCGGCTCCCAGCCCTCGACACCGCGTGCCTCGACGACGGGTCCGCCGGCGGCGTCACGCCCGATGACCCGCAGCGACTCGGTGCTGAGGTCCTGGTAGTCGGCCATGGCGTTGGTGATGCCCCACGCCACCGTGCCCGTGTGCGCGAAGTGCTGGACCCCGGGCACGCCGGGGAACGTGAAGCCGACGACGTCGAGCTCGGGGCAGGCGAGCCCGACCTGCTGGTAGCACCCCGGCAGCTCGATGGTCCGGTGCGGGTCACCCGCGACGAGCGGCTTCCCGCTGGCCGTGCGGTGCCCGGCGACGACCCAGGCGTTGCTGCCCGAGCGGTCGGAACCCTCGGTACGCAGCAGCGGCACGACGTGCGGGCCGAGCCGCTCGGCGACGTGGGCGTTGAACAGCTTCGACGGGAACGTGCCGAAGAGCAGGTGGATGCCCCAGAAGATGCCGAGGGGCGTCCACGGCTGCCACGGTCGGGGCGCGGCCGCGTAGGCCTCGAGGCCGAGGGCCCGGATCTCGGTGGAGTCGGAAAGGCCTTCTGCGAGAGTGGAGTTCACACCGTCGACGTAGGCCGAGAGCCACTCCTGGGTCTCGGCGTCGAGCTTCTCGAAGCAGCGGCGGACCGTCCACTCGAGCCGCACCTGTCGTGCGAACCGGTCCCAGTCCACGCCTGCCGCGCCCAGGTACTCGGCGGTACGTCCCTCCATGCGCCACCGGTGGTGCTCCACCTGCCAGGCACGGTCGAGGGCGGTGACCTGGCCCTGTACCCGAGCCAGCTCCATGACGTCGTCGGCCCACAGGTGGGGGATCCCGAGGGGGTCGCGTCGGACGCGTTCCCTCACCTGGCGTCCCGGAGCCGGCCCCACGCATGCCAGCGGTCGACCTCGATGCGGGCCGTGACCCGGGCTCGGTCGCGCACCCGGTACGGCGACCCGGTGTAGTGCCGCGCGATGCGGTCGATGTCGCGCAGGTCGACGTCGTCGACGAGCTCGACGACGTGGCCCTGGACGCTGACGTGCGTGATCCAGTCGTCGGGGTCCATGGCGCTCAGGGCGACCCGCGGCTCACGGCGCAGGTGAGCGAGCCGGGTGCGTCCCGCGTCGAGGTTGACGAGGACCTGACCGTCCTCGAAGAGGTACCAGGTCGGGACCGACACGGGCTGGCCGTCACGGCGCACCGTGCTCATGGTGGCGTGGTTGGGTCGGGCGAGGAACGCGGTGACCTCGTCGGGCAGCGGTGGACCGGGCACGACGCGTCAGCCCTGCCCGCCCGGCGGGAAGCGGCTCTCGATCTCGCGGAAGAACGCGTCGGAGAGGCGCACGTACTGCCCGAGCGTCAGCCGGATGGGGTCACCCGGCGCGAGCCCGAGGACCGAGCCGGCCGGATCGGAGGCGAGCCGGGCCTCCGCGTCCAGCGTGCCGCCGTTCTCGAGCAGGGAGCGGACGATGGCCCGCACTTCCTGGACCGCCCCGCCGTCCCTGCCCTCGAGCGCCCGGAGCCGGTGGTCGAAGTAGCGCTCGAGGACGATGACCATGTTGTTGAAGTACTCGGACTCGAGCGACTCCAGGGCGCCCTCGAGGAGCACGACGTCGGCGTCGCCGTGGTCGCGGGACGCCTGGGCGACCTCGCGGAACATCGCCACCTGCGTCTCGACGCGGGAACGGCACGCGTCGACGTAGTCCTGCTCGTAGGCGTCCCAGTCGCGCATCGCCGGCATGGGCCCAGCCTAGCCACGCGGCGGCCCCGGGTCGCCGATGACGTCGCCGTTCCGGACGGCGCGCTACCTTGAGGCCATGGCGGATCGGCGGGAGCGCAACGTGCTCGGCGGCGACCTCGAACCGTGCGGCACCGACCCCCTGACCGGCTTCTACCGCGACGGCTGGTGCACGACCGGACCCGAGGACCGCGGCAGCCACACCATCTGCGTCGTCGCCACCCGCGAGTTCCTCGACCACCAGCGCTCCGTCGGCAACGACCTCGTGACGCCACGGCCCGAGTGGCGCTTCCCGGGCCTGACGCCCGGGGACCGGTGGTGCGTCGTCGCCGCGCGGTGGCTGCAGGCCCAGCAGGACGGTGTGGCCGCGCCGGTGTTCCTCGCTGCGACCCACGAGAAGGCGCTCGAGATCGTGCCGCTCCAGCTGCTCCAGGACTACGCCGCCGACATCCCCGACGACCCCAGCTCGTTGCTCTGACCGGCCGGCACCCGGTGCCGCGTGCCTGCGCGAGGTCGAACCCGTTTCGCGCGTTCCGGCCCGAACGAGCGACGCCGTGACGACAATCGTCGGACCGGGCACCGACCGCCCGAGCCGACGACCGAGGAGGCGACCGTGCACCACGTCCGTGCCGCACGCGTCGGCCTGCTCGGAGCCGCACTCGCAGCGGGGTTGACCGGGTCGCTGACCGGGTGCACCGCCGGCAAGCCCTCCGTCGAGCTGAGCCAGGCCGCGCCGCAGGGAGCCGGCGGCACCGCCACCGTGAGCGTGACCGTGACGCAGACGCAGGCCGTCACGCGGACCACCACGGTGCCGGTGACCTCGACGGTCACCGTGCGAGCCACCCCGACCGTGACCGTGACGATGCTCCCGCGACCTGCCCTGACGCGCACGACGGTGTTCAACCGGGCGACGGCTCTGGCCGGGTACTCCGCGCTGCTCGGCGACATCCGCCTGCTCGACCGGATGCCCTTGGCCGGCAGCGAGGCCGCCGTACGCCTCGACGCGCTGACCCACCACTTCGCCGTGCTCGCCGCGGGCGCTCCACCACCGGGCCTCGACGCCCCGACGTACTACGCGCGGCTGTCCTCGCTCCGGCTCTTCGCCGACGCCGCCACGCGTGAGGCCGAGGCGGGGTCACCGCAGGCAGCGGCGCGCTACGCCGTCATCCGGCAGGAGACGGGCACCTTCCTCGCCCTCGTCAACGGCGCCCTGTCGACGACCTACGTCCTCCCGCCGCCGCCTCCTCCGACTCCGACCCCGACGACCCCCTGACCCGACCTCGGCGCACGTCGGCGCGTACGTCGGCGAGCCGAGTTCGCCCTGGCACCCGTCTCGTCGGGTCAGCCCGGTGCCGGGGCGGCGCGGGTGGGGGTGAAGTCGACGAGGTGCAGGTGCAGGGTGCCGCCGGTCGGGGCAGGGTAGGTGCGCCCGAGGCGCGGCTGTGGGCGTGGGCGTGGGTGCGGTGGTGGGCCCGGGCGCCATGCCTTGGCCGATTCGGCTGGCCCGGCGGGTTCGGTTGGCCTGTGGTGCGTGGCGGGTCGTCGGTCGGCTCGGGGTGGCCGGGCCGGCGGCCCGATCGCCAGCCCGTACCGGCTGGCGAAGTCGAGCCCGTCCGCCTTGGTGGGGTCGCCGGTGATGGTGTACTCGCCGCGGTGGTGGCCGTCGTGGTGGAAGGTGCACAGGCACAGCAGGTTGGCCAGGTCGGTGGGCCCACCGTCGCGCCAGTGGGTGAGGTGGTGGACCTCGAGGTGGATGTCGGTGCTGGCCCGGCAACCGGGGAAGCGGCAGCCGCGGTCGCGGTCCAGCACGAGGACCCGGGTCCGGTGCGGCACGACCCGCTGGCTGCGGCCGACGTTGACCGGGCGCCCCTCGGTCTGCCAGACCGGGGTCAGGGTGCCGTCGCACGTGAGCCCGTCGGCGATGTGGCGGGGCAGGCGCGGGGTGCCGGTGAGCCAGCCGCCGTCGGTGTCCAGGTGGACCTGGACCCGGTAGCGGGCGCGTCGGGCGCGCGTGGGGGCGGTTCCGGACTCGAGGGAGCGGGTCGCGAGCAGGACGAGCGCGTCGGCCCAGGTGACCCGGTGCGGGCCGGGATGGGCGGCCGGGTCGCCCTCGATGACCTCCTCGATGACCTCGTGCCGGTCCGGGTCCTGCCCGGTGGCGCGGAAGAGGTGGTCCCTGGCCTCGGCGAGCGCGGCCCGCACGAGCGCGCCGACCTCGGCGGGCGCCTCGTACCGCAGCCGGAACCGGCCGTCGGGGCCGGTTCCCATGCTCAACGACGCCGGGGCGACGAGCTGCGGCCGCGCGGGCCCGGCCTCGTGCTCGGCGCCGGCGTCGGGACCGGTGGGTCGTTCGGCGGGCAGGAGGTTGCCGTCGTCGTCGAGGAGGCGAGGTTCGAGGGTGAAGTCGTAGCGGGTGACGGTGCGTTGCAGCTGCGGGACCGTCGCGTGCCGGGCGAACTCGGCGACCGTCTCGTCGAAGGCGGCCGGGGTGTGCCGGGCCACCACCGCGGCCTGGTCCAGGCTGATCCGGCCCTCGCGCAGCAAGGCGGTGGTGGCCGGCAGCTCGGCCGCCCGCCGGGCCAGCAGCACGACCGCGGCGGCCTGCCCGCGCGAGAGCCCGGCCCGCACGACGAGCCAGTGCTCCGGAGAGCGGATCCCGGCCGCCTGCCAGGACCCCTCGACCAGCGCGGCGGCGACGGCCTCGACGAGGCGGGCGTGGGCGTCGTGCAGGTCGGCGGCCAGGGACGCGACGAGGTCCCAGTCCTGCTCGATCACCGCCTGCGACATGCCATTATCGTACAGGTGTTCGAATGGGATGGGAACCCTTATCCACAACCAATTCTTCTGAGCCCCAGCGGATTTCGCGACACCTATGTGCCGCCGAGCCGACCTCGGGTATCGTCTCTTGCTGGTCCGTGCACCCATTGCGTCAGACACGTGCGAGCTCGGCCACGCGGTCGACCTGGACCAGCGCGGGACGACCCGTCCCGGTACTGAGCTCTATCCGGCCTCGACCTCTTCCCGGCGAACCGCGACGTCTCGACCCGCACCGTTGCCCGCAGCAAGCCCTCGGGCCGACGGGTGCGCGCGATCGGGCCCGGCGGGCTCGGGCCCACCCGGGCCGTCCATTAGGCGGCCGCAAAGCGCAGGATCGCGCACTGGTTAGGCAGCGAGTAGGGCATCTCGACGCGCATCAGGGCAGGCCGTCGTCAGGTCACGGCGAGGGCACGTCACCGTCGCCCAGGATTGCTCACCCGTGGTTGGTCGACTCGATCGACGCGTCGTTCCGGGACACGCCGCCGGCCAACACGCCTGTCATCGGCCACTCGGTCGGCCCGCTGGAGGGGAGGCGGGCCGACCGGTGGGGTCACGTCACCACCGTCAGCGCAGCGGTGGGACGCTCCCGAGGGTCGGCACGACGGGGGCGATCGTGCCGTCCGGGTTGTAGCGGAGCCGGTCGATGGTCACCTCGCGGTGCATGCCGTCGCCGCCGGGGATCGCGAACCGGTGGTAGGCGATGTACCAGTCGTCGGTGCCGGGCACCTGGACCACCGAGTGGTGGCCGGTGCCGAGGATGCCGAGCGACGGGTCTTTCGACAGGATGACCCCGCGGTTGACCAGGCCCGCCCCGATGGGGCTCGTCATCGTCGCGTAGCCGACCCGGTAGTTCTCGCTGCGCGTGTCGTCGATCGACCACGACAGGTAGTACGTGCCGTTGCGCTTGTGCATGAACAGGCCCTCGCGGAAGTCGGTGAGCCCGGTGAGCCGGACCACCCTGGCCGGGTCGTACGAGGTCAGGTCGGCGTTCAGGGGCACGACGTACGCGTTGCCGTTGCCCCAGTAGAGGTAGCTCTGGCCGTCGTCGTCGGTGAAGACCGCCGGGTCGATGGCTTGGCCGCCGTTCGGGTTCGACGCGACGAGCGGCTTGCCGATGGCGTCCCGGAAGGGCCCGGCGGGCGAGTCCGCAACGGCCACACCGATCTTCGCGTCCGCACAGAAGTACAGGTAGTACCGGCCGTCCTTCTCGAGCGCCGCCGGTGCCCAGGCCCGGCCGTCGGCCCACGAGACGTCCGGCCCGAGGTCGAGGATGACCGGGTGCGCGGTCCAGTGGACGAGGTCGGTGCTCGACCACGTCGTGAACGTCGTGCTCGACCAGCCCTCGAAGCCGTCCGTCGTCGCGTAGATCCAGTACGTGTCCCCGAACCGGACGATGTTCGGGTCGGCGTTGTAGCCGGGCAGGACCGGGCTGTTCATGACCACCGCGCTGACCTTCCACGCCCGCGTCGTCCCGTCGGCCCCGGTCACCGTGTAGGTCACGGGCGTCGAGAAGTCCTGGGTGGAGCCGTTGCCGGGCGTCACCCGCGCCTCCACGGGCACGCCGAACGTCGGCGCGAGGTGGCGGACGTCGGTGCCCGGCTTCACCGGCAGCGTGACGGTGCCCGCGGTGGAGTCGATGATGGCCGGCACCCTGAGCGCGTCGAGCGTCACCGACCCGATCTCGGTCTCGTTGCCCGGCAGCCCGAGCACCTCCTCGGCCGAGAGGCCGCGGTTCCACAGGGTGAACGACCGGACCCGGCCCTTGAGGTAGCGGTCGCCCGAGTACAGGGAGCGGCCCACGTAGCCGGCGGTCGTCACGCCGTCCCCGAGCTGCCCCGGCGTCACCGTGACGTTCGTGGTGCGGGCGACCTGTGCCCCGTCGAGGTAGAGCTCCGCGGTGCCGCCGGCGAGCGTGTAGGTCAGGGTGTGCCACGAGCCGCGCGGCAGGTCGCGTCCGGACGTCGTGTTCTGCTCCGTCGACCAGTTCCCCGGAGCGATGGCGGTGCGGTAGGCGTCACCTGTGGCGAAGAGGTACCCGGTGCCGGACCCGTTCAGCGTGTTGCCGAGGCCCCAGAGGAAGTACGGCGTCGGCTGGCTGGGGTCGACCCACACCTGGGTCGACACCGTGACGGCGTCGAGCCCCGCGAGGAGGTTGTCGGGCAGGTCGACGTAGCCGTCGGTGCCGCCGAGCTGGAGCGCGTCGGTCGTGCGCGTCGCATCGCCCTTGAGCGTCGCCGGGCGCTGGTTGCCGGACGCGTCGGGGACGCTGGCCGCCGTGCCCCCGGCCGTCGTGGCGAAGCGGTAGTCGGCGATGACGCCCTTCCTCGTCGTCGGCGCGGGCGACGGCCCGGTCCGCAGCCGCTCGAGCTCGGCCTTCGTCACGGGCAGCACGGTGCCGTGTCGGGGCCGACCCGGGAGCTGGTAGTCCTGCGACATCGTGAAGGTGCCGGCATCCAGGTCCGTGGTCTCGAACGGGACGTAGCCGCGCCCGCCGAACTCGTCGATGAAGACGTACCACTTGTCCTCGGTGTTCGACTTGAACACCGTCGGCCCCTCGCCCTGGTTGATGCCCGGGCTCGTCGCGGTCGCCTTGCCGATGCAGTCCTTGACGAAGCCCCAGTCGGTCGAGCGCAAGGACGTCGACCTCTGCTCGAGGATGAACTTGCTGCACGGCGTCGACGAGGTGTTGTTCCGCTCGTCCTTGGTGAACCGGTAGTACGTGTCGCCGTTCTTGATGACCGTGGAGTCGATGACCGAGTACCCGGGGTCGACCCAGACCTTGGGCTCGCTGAAGGTGCGGAAGTCGCGGGTCGTCGCGTACTGCATCGTGTTGTACGTGCTGCCGGTGTGCTGCGGGTCGTCCGCGGCGTAGAGCTTGGAGGCCCAGAAGACGACGTAGGCGCCGATGGTGTCGTCGTAGTACGCCTCGGGCGCCCACGTGTTGCCGGCCTCCTTCGGCGAGACGAGGACGTGACGCTGCTGCCCCCAGTTGACGAGGTCGGTCGACTCCCACACCTCGATGTAGCGGCTGCCGGTGCGCTGGCTGCGGTCCCAGTCACCGTTGCCGTAGACCTTGAGGTCGGTCGCGATGAGGAAGAAGCGGTCGCCCTCGGGGCTGCGGATGACGAAGGGGTCACGGACCCCCTCCTCGCCCTCGGTCGAGGTGAGCACGGGCCGCCCACCGTTGAGCTCGTCCCAGTGGAGCGGGTCGTTGCCCCGGCTCGCCGCCATGTAGATCTGCTCACCGTCGGCCGTGCCCTCGCCGGTGAAGTACGCGAAGGCGTAGCCCTCGAGGGCCTCCTTCTTCGGCAGCGGCAGGACGGTCAGGGTGAGGTTGCGGGTGTCGGACACGGAGCCGAGCGTGGCGCGGACCACGAGGCGACCGGCGGCCGCCTTGCTGCCGTAGGGCGGCCGCGTCACCTCACCGGTCGCCGTGACGACCTCGGGGTCCTTCGTCGTCCACGACAGGGTGACGCCGCGCGCTCCGGCCGTCGGGAGCGTGACGTTGCCGCGGACGGCAGTGGCATCCGGGATCGACACGGCCGCAAGGGCGTTCGCGACCTTCTGCTCCGCCGTGATGTCCTGCAGCACCGTGACGGTGAACGTCTTCGTCGCCGAGGACGCGGCGTACGAGACGGTGGCCGTCAGCGTGACGGTCGCGTTCCCGGCGCCGGGGGCCGGACGTGTCACCGTTCCGTCGGGGGCCACGACGTCCGGGTCGCTCGAGGCCCAGGCGACGGTCGAGCCGCCGGCACCCTTCGTCGACAACGGAAGGTCGTCGGTGACGGCCGAGGTGTCACCGAGGTCGAGAGCCGCGGCGTCGGAGGCGACCCGCAGCGAGGCGGTCAGCGCGCCGAGCTGCCGCGCCTCGTCGCCGGTGAGGGCCCGGTCGTAGACGCGGAAGTCGCGCACCTTGCCCTTGAGGTACCTGTCCGCGGTGTAGACCGAGCGGCCGAGGTAGTTGGCCGTGGTCGTCCCGCCGCCGATCGATCCGGGTGTCAGGGTGACTCCGGTCCGGCGCCCGACCTCGACGCCGTCCTCGTACAGCACGGCGGTGCCGGCGTCGAGCGTGTAGGTCAGGGTGCGCCACTGGCCGCGGTCGACGTTGCGGCCGGCCGTGACGGTCTGCTCGGTGGACCAGTTGCCGCTCGCGATCGAGGTGCGGTAGGCGTTGCCGGTCGTGAAGAGGTAACCGTTGCCGGCCCCGCTCGCGGTGTTGCCGAGGCCCCAGACGAAGTACGGCGTGGCCTGTGCCGGGTCGATCCACACCTGCGTGGACACCGTGATGGCCGTGAGGCCGCTCATCAGGTCGTCGGGCAGGCGCAGGTGGCCGTTCGTGCCGCCGAGGCCCAGCCCCTCGGCGCCGAGCCACGTGGTGTCGCCGCTGACCGTGGCGTCGCGGCCGTGGCCGGACGCGTCGGGCACCGTCGTGCCGGAGGTCTGGTCGAGCGCGTACCGGACGACGAGACCCTGGTCCAGCGAGGACTCGGCACCCGCGGCCCGGGTCGGGGCGGCCGCGGCAACGACCGTCGAGACCGCCAGCGGGAGGGCCAGGGCCAGGGTGGCGAGGACCGCGAGGGGACGCCGGGAGAACCCGCGCAGCGTCGTGTCGGACATGCCGGTGACTTCCTTGTCGGGCACGCGGCGGGAAGCCACGAGCGAAGGGCACTGCGTCCGGGTGTCACCGCGTCGGACCGTCCTCGTGGGCGTCCGACCGCGCGATGTGAGCGTTAACATAGGGACGGCCGAGGTCGCTGTCAACCCCACGTCCGACCGCTACCCGGACCTCAGTTCTCACGCTGCCGCGGGGGGTCCGCATGGACCCGACGGCTCAGCCGCGAGTGCGAGCGCGGCGCCGGGACGCGGGACCACACGGCCCTCTGCAGGGCGAGCGTCAGCCAGCCGGCCAGGGCCATCCCGACGAGGTTGACGACCAGCTGCAGGCCGCTGCCGCGCACCTCGCCCCACGCGCCGAACGCCAGCCCGAGGCCGACGTTGCCGGCCGCCGGGATCGTCGTGACCGAGATGAAGACTCCGCTCAGGCCACCGACCCGCGCGGAGGTGAGGGAGAGCACGCCGGCCGCCGCGGCGAGCACGGCGACGATGAACGACCACCGGTCCGGCGTGTAGATGAAGTCGGTGGCCGGCCGCTCGCCGGTGATGTCCTCGAGCGTGACCCACCCGAGGGCGCGCCCGACCAGGCCGGCCAGGCAGGTCACGACGATCGCCACCGCGAACCCGACGACGAGGGTCCGCGCGGCGACCCCGAACAACAGGGCCCGGCGCCGCACGAGCGCCACACCGAGGGCCGCGACCGCGCCGAACTCCGGGCCGAGCACCATGGCGCCGATGACGAGGATCTGGCTGTCGAGGACGATGGCGATGCCGGCGATGAGCGTCGCGAGCGACATGAAGGACAGGAACGTCCAGTTGAGCTCGCTGTCCTCGTAGGAGCGCTGGGCGACCTCGGCCCACACGACGGCGTCGGCGCTGCTGCCCGGGGTCGTCTCGTCGGCCTCGAAGCCCGCCCTCGAGATCCAGGTGGGCACCGGCTCGACGTGCAGCGAGCCCTCCTCGTGGACGCCAAGGTCGCGGAGCGCGTCGACGAGGTGGTTGGCCCCTTCGCGCGCGACGTCGGCCTCGACCACGTCACCGGCCGGGCGGATCGCGGCGCCACGGTGCACGACGAGCGTGCTCACGGCGGTCGAGTCCGCGAGCAGGCCCGTCACCTCGTCGGTCAGGGCGGCCGGCACCGTCACCGTCAGTCGCAGCATGGCCGCCAGTCTGCCGCGCTGTTGACAGCGGCGGGCCCCGTCCACGACAGTGACATCTGAACATCCAGTCAGATGAGAGGACGACTCCATGTCGACGGTCGCCGGCCTGGACGCCTGCACCACCCCCTGCGTGCACCCCGAGAAGGTCGCGCTCGCCTCCGAGCACGCGCCCGGCGCCGACGAGCTCGCCCGGGTCACGAGCGTCTTCAAGCTGCTCGGGGACCCCACGCGCGCCCGCCTCCTCTACGCCCTCCTCGAAGCCGGCGAGCTGTGCGTCTGGGACCTCGGCGCCGCGACGACCACCGCGGAGGCGACCGTGTCGCAGGCGCTCCGGCTGCTCCGCGCGTCCGGTGTCGTCACCGGCAGGCGCGAGGGCCGCAACGTCTTCTACCGCCTCTCCGACGCCCACGTCCGGCTGCTGCTCGACGTCACCCGCGAGCACGCCCTCCACGACGGGGTCGCCCGGTGAGCCACAACCACTCGCACGGGCACTCTCACGGGCACGCGCACGGGCACGCCGGCGGGCGCCACCGGTGGCGGCTCGCGGTCGCGTTCGTCCTCGTCGCCGCCTTCTTCGTCGTCGAGCTCGCCGCCGGCCTCGTCTCCGGCTCGCTCGCACTCCTGTCCGACGCCGGGCACATGGCCGCCGACGTCGTGACCCTCGGAGCGGCCCTCGTCGCGACCCGCATCGCGGCACGGGCCGACACCACCGGGCGCCGCACCTTCGGCTCCTACCGCGCCGAGGTGTTCGCCTCCGGCCTGGCCGTGCTGCTCATGCTCGGGGTGTCGGTCTACATCGTCGTGGAGGCGGTCGGACGCATCGGCACCGTGCCCTCCGTCGCGTCGGGGACGATGTTCGTCGTCGGCCTCCTCGGACTCGTCCTCAACGCCGCCGCCCTCCTCCTGCTCCGTGGTGGGGCGGGCGAGAGCCTCAACGTCAAGGGCGCCTACCTCGAGGTCGTCGCCGACACCGTCGGGTCGGTCGGTGTGGTCGTGGCCGCGCTGCTCGTGCGGGCCACCGGGAGCGCCTGGTGGGACACCGGTGTCGCCCTCGCCATCGCCGTGTTCGTCGCCGTCCGCGCCCTCGGGCTGGGCCGCGAGGTCGTCGCCGTGCTCGGGCAGCACGCACCGGCCGGCATCGCGCCGGACGACCTCGCCGATGCCCTTGCCGGCGTCCCCGGCGTCGTCGAGGTCCACGACCTGCACGTGTGGACCCTCACCTCGGGCATGGACGTCGCCACGGCGCACCTCGTCACCACCGCCTCCGAGCCGTCCGCCCGGGTGCTCGACGCCGCCGGGGGCGTGCTGCGCGAGCGGTTCCACATCGCGCACGCCACGCTCCAGGTCGAGACCACCGACCGCTCCGCCTGCACCGGGGCCGACTGGTGAGCGCGCCGACGCCCCAGGTGTTCTCGCTGCTGACGCCGTCCCGGCGAGCGGTCCTGGCGCGACGGGCCCGGCTGCTCGCCGCGACGTCGGTCGCCTACAACGTCGTCGAGGCCGTCGTGGCCGTCGCCGCCGGACGCGTCGCCGACTCGACGGCCCTCATCGGCTTCGGGCTCGACTCGACCGTCGAGGTGATGAGCGGTCTCGTCATCCTCTGGCAGTTCGGCCACGCGGTCCCGGAGGAGCGCGAGCACCGGGCCAGACGCGTCATCGCCGTCTCGTTCCTCGTCCTCGCCGCGTACGTCACCGTCGAGTCGCTGCGCGCCCTGGTGACGCGGGAGCAGCCCGACGCGTCGGTCGTCGGGATCGCCCTCGCGGCGCTGTCGCTGCTGGTCATGCCGGTGCTCTCGCACTGGCAGCGTCGCACCGGGCGTGCGCTCGGCTCCGGCGCCGTCGTGGCCGACGGCACCCAGACCCTGCTGTGCACGTACCTGTCGGCGGTGCTGCTCGTCGGGCTGCTCGCCAACGCCGCGTTCGGCTGGTGGTGGCTCGACGCCGTCGCCGCGCTCGTCATCGCGGCGGTCGCCGTGCGCGAGGGCGTGCAGAGCTGGCGCGGCGACCCGTGCTGCTGACGCGTCCGGCTCGTCGTCCTCGCCCGGCGCGGAGCGCTTGACGAGCGACCGCGCGGGGTCCATCGTGAGCCACCGTGACGGTCCAGACCGAGGCGCCCGCCCTGCGCCGCTCGCGGCTCGCCGCCGGCGCCGCCTTCTTCGTCCAGGGCCTGCTCTTCATCTCCCTGACGACCCGCCTGCCGATGATCCAGCGCCGCTGGGACCTCGACGAGCTCGCCGTCAGCGGCCTGCTGCTCATGGTGGTGCTGCTCGCCGGCGTCGGCTCGGTCCTCGCGGAGGTCGTCGCGAAGCGCGCGTCGAGCGCGGTCGTCGTGCGGTTCGGTCTCGTGCTGGCCACGGCGGGGTTCGCGGTGCTGCTCGTCGCGCCGGCGTTCGCCGTGTTCGTCGCCGGCCTCGCGGCGTACGGCCTCGCCCTCGGGCTCGTCGACGCGTCCTCGAACATGCAGGCGGTCACGGTGGAGCACCTGTACCGACGCCCGATCCTGCCCTCGTTCCACGGCTTCTGGACGGCCGGCGGTGTCCTCGGCACCCTCATCACGCTCGCCACCGCGTCGGTCGAGCTGGGCCCGCGGCTGCTCCCGCTGCTCGTGTTCCCGCTCGCCGGCCTGGCCGCCCCGTTCGTGCGCCGGGACCGCCTCGCCGAGACGGCCGGGCCGCTCGACGTCCCGTGGCGCCGGATCCTGCTCCTCGGCGTCGCGATGGTCCTCTTCTACATGGTCGACACCGCCGCCACGACGTGGGGACCCGTCTACCTCGACGGCACCCTCGACGCGCCGCAGGCCCTCACCGCCCTGGCGACGCTGCCCTACCTGCTCGCCACCCTCCTCGCGCGCGCCCTCGGCGACGGGCTCGTCGACCGGCACGGTGCCGTGTGGCTGCTGCGCATCAGCGGGGTCGTCGCCGCGGTCTCGCTCGCCGTCATCGTGTTCGCGCCGACGTGGTGGGTCGCGGTCGTCGGGTTCGCCGTCCTCGGCGGCGCCGTCGCGACGATCGCCCCCCTCAGCTTCTCTGCCGCGGGAGCCATCGCCGGGGGCGAGGGCCTGACCGGCGAGGCCCGCATCGACAAGGTCGACCAGGTCATCGCGCGCTTCAACCAGTTCAACTACGCCGGCGCCCTCCTCGGCGCCGTCCTCACCGGCGCCGTCGGCTCGGACAACCTCCGCGTCGGCTTCGCCGTGCCGATGGTCCTCATCCTCGGCATCGTCCCTCTCGCGGCACAGTTCGCCATCGTCCGACGCCACCCGCGCGACGTCATCGACGCGGACGCCTGAGGCAGGCGGCGAGCGCCGCGACCCCGGCCGCCACCCGGTCGGCGGGCGCCGCACCGACGCCGAGCACAAACCCATGACAGACCGGCTGCTCGCGGTAGCGCGTCGACAGTGGTTCGACGAAGACGCCTGCGGCCCGGGCCTGCCCGGCGAGCGCCACGTCGTCGGCGGACGGGTCGCGCAGCACGGCACAGACGTGCAGGCCGGCCGCCGACGGCACGACCTCGAGGTGCTCGTCGAGCCCCGCGAGCGCGTCGAGGAGCCGCTCTCGGCGCTCGCGGTACACCTTCGTGGCACGACGGACGTGGGCGCCGTGATGGCCCTCGACGAGGAAGTCGGCGAGGGCCTCGTGCGTCACCGCGTCACCGGCCCACGCCGTCACCCGACGCGCCTCGCGCAGCGCCCCCGACAGCGACGGCGGTGACACCGCGTACCCGACGCGCAACGACGGCAGGAGGGACTTCGAGAAGGAGCCCACGTACACGACCCGGCCCTCGCGGTCGAGGCTCTGCAACGGCTCGAGAGGGCGGTCGGCGAACCGGAACTCGCTGTCGTAGTCGTCCTCGACGACGACAGCGTCATGCCGGGAAGCCCACTGCAGCAGGGCGATCCGGCGACCCAGCGACATCACTGCCCCAGTCGGGTGCTGGTGCGACGGCGTGACGTAGACGAGCCGCGCGCCGGCGGGGAGGGCGTCGACGACGAGGCCCTCGGCATCGACGGGCACGCCGCGGACCCGGGCGCGGTGCGTCTCGAGGAGGCGTGCGGCCGCCGTGTAGCCCGGGTCCTCGACGGCGACGACCTCCCCCGGCTCGACGAGGACGCGTGCGACGATGTCGAGGGCCTGCTGGGCTCCCGCCGTCACCACGACGTCCTCCGGCCGGGCCGCCACCGACCGCGACAGTCCGGCGTACCGCGCGACCTGCACCTCGAGCCGCGACGGGCCGGTGTCGCCGTAGGTGACGGTGGCGAGCCGTCCGCGACGCAGCACCCCGGACACGAGACGCCGCCAGGTCGCCAACGGGAACAGGTCCGGGTCGGGCACGCCGACGGAGAAGTCCACCGCCACCGGCCCGGGCACCTGTGGCGGTGCTCCCGCGACGCGCCACGGCCCGCGCGGCACGAGCACCCCGCCGCCCCGGGACGTGCGCCGACCGGCTGCCGGCGGCATGCAGCCCGGTGTGACGAACGTCCCGGCGCCGCGTCGGGCCTCGAGCAGCTCCTCGGCGAGCAGCCGGTCGTAGGCCGCGGTGACCGTGCCGCGGGCGACGTCGAGCCGCTCGGCGAGGTCGCGGGACGCGGGGAGCCGGTCCCCGCCGGCGAGGCGGCCGTCGAGGATCGCGTCGCGCACCTGGGCGTAGATCTGGGCGGTCAGGTCGCCCGTTCCGGTCAGGGTGACGTGCAGCTCCATGCCTCCAGCCTAATGTGGCCCAAACGACTCAGGTGGTAATGGACCTTCCGACCGGTCCACTCGGCAGGCAGGCTCGGTCCATGACGTCGACCACCGCCCGCGAGTCGCTGCCCCGCCAGGACGCCGTCGGCACCGCGCCCGGAGGTCTCACCGTGCCGCAGGGGACGGCCCTGTCGGTCGGGGCCGTGCTCGGCACCGGGGTCATCACCCTGCCTGCCCTCGCCGCCGGGATCGCCGGTCCCGCCTCCCTCATCGCCTGGGCGGCGCTCGTCGTGCTGTCGGTACCGCTGGCGAGCACCTTCGCCGCGCTCGGGGCCCGGCACCCCGACGGCGGCGGCGTCTCGACATACGTCCGCCGTGCCTTCGGCGACCGGGCCGCCGGCGCTGTCGGCTGGTGCTTCTACCTCGCCATCCCGGTCGGGGCACCCCCCGCGTCGATGATGGCGGGCGGGTACGTCGCCGACGTCGTCGGCGGCGGTCGCGCGACGACCCTCGTGGTGGCCGCCGCCCTCATCCTCGGCACGGGCCTCATGAACGCGGCCGGGCTGCGATTCTCCGGACGCGTCCAGCTCGGCCTGGCCACGGTTCTCGCCCTCCTCATGACGGCGACGATGGCCCTCGCCCTGCCGCACGGTTGCAGCGAGTCCCTGACTCCGTTCGCACCGCACGGCTGGGGCGCCGTCGGCTCGGCCGCGGCCGTCCTGGTGTGGGGCTTCGCCGGGTGGGAGGCGGTGGCCTCGCTCGCCGGCGACTACCGCGACCCCCGGCGCGACGTGCCCCGCGCCACCGGCATCGCCGTGGCCGTCGTCGGGGTGCTCTACCTCGGGCTGGCGGCGACGAGCATCCTCGTGCTCGGCCCGGCCGCCGGGTCGAGCGCCGCACCGTTGTCCGACCTCATGGCGATCGCCCTCGGCGAGCAGGCACGCGTCGTCACCGCCGTCGTCGCCGTGCTGCTCACCGTCGGGGCGATGAACGCCTACTTCGCCGGTGGGTCGCGGCTCGGCGCGTCGCTGGCGCGCGAGGGAGCCCTGCCCGGCTGGCTCGCCCGCGGCTCGGGACCGGGCCAGGTGCCGCGCCGTAGCATCGCCGTCATCGCCGGCTCGTCGGCCACCGCTCTCGCGGTCACCGCCGTGCTCGACCTCGGCCTGACGCCGCTCATGCTGCTCGCGACGGGCTGCTTCACCCTCGTCTACGTGCTCGGCACGGCGTCGGCGCTGCGGCTGCTCGACCGGTGGAGCCTCGGCTGGTGGTGTGCCGTCGTCGCCTTCGCGTCGGTCGTGGCGCTCCTCGCGGTCAACGGGCTGCACGCCCTGTGGGCCCTCGCCGTGGTCGGCCTGTCACTGACCTACCAGGCGTGGCGCGCCCGAACCGGCCGGACGCGGCTGTCCCCCACGTCACCTTCCTGCTGACGCGTCGCCGCCGCGGACGGGCACCGTTCTCGGGAACCGCCCCTAGACTCCTCCGCCGTGACGACGTCAGCACCGGAGCACACCCGCTTCCTCCGATGGTTCCTCGACGCCGAGGAGCAGCCCGACCCGGGCGGCTACTACGAGCGCGAGACCGAGGCCACGGCGCAGCAGCACGTGCAGCCGTGGTGGCGGGTCATGTGCCTCACCGGCGTGGACTACTTCTCGACGCTCGGCTACCAGCCGGGCATCGCGGCCCTCGCGGCCGGGGCGCTGTCACCGATCGCGACGCTCGTCCTCGTGCTCATCACGCTCTTCGGCGCGCTGCCGATGTACCGCCGGGTGGCCACCGAGAGCCCGCACGGCGACGGAAGCCTCTCGATGCTCGAGCGGCTCCTGTCCTACTGGCCGAGCAAGATCCTCGTCCTCGCCCTCATCGGATTCGTCGCCACCGGGTTCGTCATCACGATCACGCTCTCGGCCGCGGACGCGAGCGCCCACCTCATCGAGAACCCGTACCTGCGCTCGACGCTGAGCGGGCACCAGGTCGGCGTCACCCTGACGCTCCTGCTGCTGCTCGCCGCGATCTTCCTCAAGGGGTTCAAGGAGGCCATCGGCCTGGCCGTCGTCCTCGTCGCGGCCTACCTGGGCCTGAGCCTCGTCGTCGTGGTCCGCGGCTTCGTCGAGATCCGCAACCACCCGACCGCGTTCGGTGACTGGGTCGACGCGATGACGTCGGCCCACTCGGCGCCGTTCGGGATCATCGGCGCCGCCCTGCTCGTGTTCCCTGCGCTCGCCCTCGGCCTGTCCGGCTTCGAGACCGGAGTCGTCGTCATGCCGCTCGTCCAGGGCGACCCCGAGGACACCCCGGCGAACCCGGCCGGCCGGATCCGCAACGCCAAGAAGCTGCTGACGACCGCGGCCCTCGTCATGAGCGTCATGCTCATCGGGTCCTCGCTCGTGACGACGCTGCTCATCCCGCACGCCGCGTTCGAGCCAGGGGGCCCGGCCAACGGTCGCGCCCTCGCCTACCTGGCCCACGACCTGCTCGGCGAGGGGTTCGGCACGGTCTACGACGCGTCGACGATCGGCATCCTGTGGTTCGCCGGCGCGTCGGCGATGGCGGGACTGCTCAACATCGTGCCGCGCTACCTGCCGCGATACGGCATGGCGCCGGACTGGGCGCGCTCGACCCGTCCGCTCGTGCTCGTCCTGTCGTTCATCGCCGCCGTCGTGACCCTCGCGTTCCGGGCGAACGTCGACGAACAGGCCGGTGCCTACGCGACCGGCGTGCTCGCGCTCATGACCTCGGCTGCGGTCGCCGTGTTCCTCACCGAGCTGCGGCGCGGGCACCGGGGCACGGCGGTGTTCTTCGGCGTGGTCAGCGCGATCTTCCTCTACACGATCACCATCACCGTCGAGGAGCGGCCGGAGGGTCTGGTCATCGCGCTGCTGTTCATCGCGCTCATCGTCGTCATCAGCGTGTGGTCCCGGATCGCGCGCTCCACCGAGCTGCGGGTGCAGCGCGTCGTGTACGACGGGGGCGCGCGGGCCATCCTCGACGACGCGGCGCTCGGCCAGCAGCCGCTGCGGTTCATCGCGAACAAGATCGACGCCGGCGACCGGGAGGAGTACCGCGCCAAGTCGATGGAGGTGCGGATGCACAACCACCTCACGGCGCGGCAGGGAGCGATCTTCCTCGAGGTCGAGGTGACCGACGCGAGCGACTTCGCCACGACGGTGCAGGTGACCTCGGCCGTCGTCGGGGCGCACTACGTCCTGCGGGCCACGGGGCCCTCGGTGCCCAACGTCCTCGCTGCGGTGCTGCTCGACGTCCGCGAGCAGATGAGCAAGCCCCCGCACATCTACTTCGAGTGGAGCGAGAAGCCGCCGGGTCTGAATGTCCTGCGCTTCCTCCTCGCCGGCGAGGGTGACATCCCGCCCCTGACCCACGAGATCATCCGGCGCGCCGAGCCGGATGCCGCCCGCCGCCCGCAGGTGCACGTCGGCGGCTGACCAGCCCCGCGCGTGAAAGCGAGACGGCTGCAGAATCGGCCTGGCGGGGAGCGGCCCGGTGGGGAGCGGCCTGGTGGGGAGCGGCCCGGTGGGGAGCGGCCCGGTGGGGAGCGGGCCTCGTTCGGACGCCCGCCCTGCCTGCAGGCCGCTCGGCATTGCTCCGCCGCATGAGCCAACGTGCCAGCGTCGCGATGACACGCCGGAACACGGCCTCCCACGTACCCTCACATCTGCCCTCAGCATTGCTCCGCCACCTGAGCCAGCCACCCGGCAAGGTCCGGCCGCCGTGCCCCGCATCCGCGCGCTCCGCGGCCCCGTGCTCCACAGCCGCCCAGACCGTCTCCTTCGCCCATCCCCCTCCACTTCCACCCGGCCCCTCGGCATTGCTCCGCCACTTGAGCCAGCCACCGCGCGCAAGGTCCGGCCGCCGTGCCCCGCATCCGCGCGCTCCGCGGCCCCGTGCCACAGCGGCCCAGGCCGCCTCCTTCGCCCGTCACCCACTTCCACCCGGCCGCTCAGCATTGCTCCGCCACCTGAGCCAGCCACCGCGCAAGGTCCCGGCAGCCGCCGCGCGCCCTCCGCGACCGCCCAGCGTCGGCGATCCACCGCGCCCTGCCCTGCAACCCCTCCTCACCACCATGGCTCGGCACGCGGAGCAATGCTGAGCGCCCGGGTGGAAGTGGGGGAACTCCCCGAACCGCTCCGCTCGCCCTTCCCCCTGCCCTGCAACCCCCTCCACCACCATGGCTCGGCACGCGGAGCAATGCTGAGCGCCCGGGGGAACTCCCGGAACCGCTCCGCTCGCCCTTCCCCCTGCCCCTGCAACCCCCTCCACCACCATGGCTCGGCACGCGGAGCAATGCTGAGCGGCCGGAGGGTCACCTCCGACTCGCCGCGGGTGCGGTACACAGGCACGTGGCGAGGGTTCGGGTCGCTGCCAGCCGCCATGCCGTCGTCCACATCCTCCTTGGTCAGCTCATGGCGTCCACAGGCCGGGCCGAGCCCAAGGGTGGCCAGCTCAGGCCCGCGTCAGGGTACGGACATGAGCTCCAGCAGCCCGCGCCCCGCGAGCCCCGTCGGCAGTCCCCTCGACCTCGGTGCCGAGGCGTTCGGCGACGCCATGCGACACGTCCGTCGGGTGCACCGGCTCAGCCAGCGGCAGCTCGCGAGCTGGCTGCAGGTCCCCCGGTCGCGGGTGGGGCGCCTCGAGGCCGGCGACCTCGGGATCAGCCTGGGGGATGCCATCGGGCTCTTCCGGGTGCTCGGGTTCCGGATCGTGCCCTCGCACGACTTCCCGTGCCGGCCGCGACCGGACCAGTTGCCCGGCCGCGACGTCGACCGCAGCCCGAACCGGTGTGAGGAATGGTTCCTCGACGGCGCGATCGTGCACCGCGACGACGCGGGCCGCGCGTTCCCGGCCCATGGCGTGACCGACAGCGCGCTGGTCCCGGGCCACTGGGGTGCCCGTTACGGCTGGGGCCCGACCGACCGGGTGCCCTGGGTGCACGACCGTCGTGGCCCGCGCGCTCCGGGCGCTCCGGCAGGGCAGGATGGCGGCATGTCCCCGACGAACCCGAACCCGGGAGACGCCCCCGGCGCTGCCGACGCCACCGACGCCACCGACACGAACGCCGCGACCGCCGCGACCGCCGCGACCGCCCCGAGCGACGACACCGCTGCGGCCGCGGCGGTGGTGGCCGCCTCGTCGCCGCAGATCCGCGCCGCCGTCGAGGAGTACGCCGCGCGGCGGCCCGCGCTGGAGGTGGCCACGCACCGGTTCATCGAGCTCGTGCGCGACCTGCTCGACGACGCCGGCATCAACTACCTCAGCGTCACCGGGCGGACCAAGAGCGTCGAGTCCTTCGCCGCCAAGGCCGAGCGACGCCGCGACGGCCGCCTCGTCCACCCCGACCCGCTCGAGGACATCACCGACGGCGTCGGGGTCCGCGTCATCACCTACGTGCCCGACGACGTCACAGCCGTCGCCGAGCTGCTCGCGGAGGAGCTCGCCGTCCTCGACGACCGCGATCTCGGCAAGGAGACCGCCCGCTCGGGGCGGTTCGGGTACGCCAGCCGGCACCTGCTCGTCGGGATCGACGCGAGCCGCACGGTGCCCCGTGAGTACGAGTCGCTGGGCCGGCAGAACGCGTCGGTCCAGGTGCGGACCGTCCTGCAGCACGCCTGGGCCGAGTTCGAGCACGACATCCGCTACAAGGGCAGCGTCCCCGAGGAGCACGCGAGCGACCTCGACCGCCGCTTCACCCTCGCCGCCGGGCTCATCGAGCTCGCCGACCGGGAGTTCTCCGCCATCCGCGGGCGCCTGCAGAAGGTGCTGCCGACGCGTCCGGCCGACACCGGCGAGCGCCCGGCCCCCGGCATCGCGGCGCAGGACCTCGCCAAGTTCCTGGCCCACCGGTACACCGACGCCGGCTGGTCCCGCGCCGACCACTACACCTGGATCTCGGGGCTGCTGCTCGAGCTCGGTGTGACGTCCGTCGACCAGCTCAGGGAGGTGCTCGGACCCGACGACGGCGCCGACCTCACCGAGCGGATGGGCTACAAGTACCCGCCCGGCGCGGTCCGCCGCCTCGACGACGCCCTCCTGCAGCGCTTCGCCGAGCGCTACCTCGCCCTCGACGGCAACGCCCACCGGCGCGACTCCCTCGCCGCCCGCCTGCAGAAGCTGCGCGCCTGACCGGCCGGAAACTTCTCCACGGCTCGTGTCGATTCCGCCGAGTCGAGTTCGTCAGCATGATGTGACGAGGGTCGTCACGCATCCGCACCGACGAGGAGCCCACCATGACCGACACGTACGCCTACCTGATCCACGAGCCCGACTGGGACTCCGACGCCTTCCTCGCCGGGGCCCCGGACTCGAGCGCCCCGGCCGGCAAGGACCCGTCCGCCCCCTCCGGCACCACGAGCGGCACGGGCAGTATGAGCGGCGCCGCCGTCGCGACCGTCGAGGCCCCCGCGGAGGCCCCCGCCCAGGCCGAGGGGTCGTTCCCCGCGCACCGCGCCTTCCAGGAGGCCGTCGCCCGGATGGGCGCCCGCATCGTCGGCGGCGCGGCCCTGCAGAACTCGCGGTACGGGGGCACCGTGACCCCCGGCTCCGGCGACCGGAAGGCCGAGGACGCCGTCTACACCGACGGCCCGTTCACCGACACCGCCGAGGTCATCACCGGCTTCTACCTCGTCGAGACCGACGACGAGGACACCGCCCGCCGGATCGCGGCACTCGTGCCGTCGGAGGGGCACGTCGAGTGGCGCAAGGTCTTCCCGACGGGGATGTGAGTGCCGCTCGCGCCGGGTGAGTTCGAGGAGGCGTGGCCGCGCGTCGTGCGCGCCCTCGCCTCCTTCACCGGCAGCCTCGACGACGCGGAGGAGTACGCCGCCGAGGCGGTCGCCCGCGCGGCCGAGCACGAGGAGCGCACCGGCAGGTCCATCGACTCGTGGACGGCCTGGTGCACGACCGTGGCCAAGCGGGCCTGGCTCGACGACACGCGTCGACGCGCCGCGCTGGACCGCCTCACACCGCAGCTCGTCACGCCGCAGGAGCGTCCCGAGGCCGACCCGACCGCGCAGCACGCCGCCGCCGACCACACCGCCATGGACACCGACGACCTGGCCCGCGAGGGGCTCGACGACCGCCTCGCCCTGCTCTACGTCGCCTGCGACGAGGCGCTGTCGCCCGCCTCGCGCATGGTCCTCGCCCTTCGCGTCGTCTGCGGCCTCACCGTCTCCGAGATCGCCGGCCACCTCGGGGTCCAGGACACCGCGGCCGCGGCCCGGCTGACCCGCGCGAAGAAGGCCCTGACGGACGCGCGGGGAGCCTTCCACGTACCCGACGCCAGCGAGCGGGACCGCCGCCTGCCGGTGGTCCTCGCCTGCGTGTCCGGGATGTTCACCGTCGCGCACCGCACCGTCCTCGACCCCGCCGACGCCCTCGCGGACACCGGCCGCCAGGCCCTGTCCATCGCCGACGCGCTCGTCGCCGAGCACCCGGGCGACCCCGAGGTCCGGGGGCTGCGCGCCGTCATCCGGCTGGGCCTCGCGCGCCGGCCCGGTCGCCTCGACGCGGACGGCACCGGCCTGGCCCTCGACGAGGTGGACCGCCGTCGGTGGGACCGGGCCCTCGTCGCGGCCGGGCTCGACGACGCCACGGCCGCCACCCGCGGCGACGGACGCTTCGCGATCGAGGCCGCGATCGCCGGGCTGCACACGGCGGCACCGACGTTCGACGCGACGGACTGGCCCCGCATCGTCCAGCTCTACGGCGCGCTCGAGGAGCGCTGGCCCTCCCCCGCAGTCCGTGTCGCGCGCCTGGCCGCCACCGCGCACGCCCACCTCGCCGGACGCGCCGACGCCGTGGGTGACGCGCCGTCCCTGAGCGACGTCGAGCGCGAGCTGACCCTCCTCGCAGAGGCGGCACCCGCCTACGCGAGCCGCGACGCCGCCCTCGCCCTGGCCGACCTCGAGTGGCGCACCGGCCGGCGCGCCTCCGCGGCCACCCGCTACCGCGACCTCGCCGAGGTGCTGCCCACGGAGCCGCTCCGACGCTTCTGCCTCCGCCGCGCGGCGTCGGCTTGACGGGCGGCATCGGCCTGACGGGCGGCTCGCCGCCTCACTCCCCGGTGACGCCGTCGAGCGACTCGCGGATGAGGTCGGCGTGGCCGTTGTGCCGGGCGTACTCCTCGATCATGTGCAGGATGATCCAGCGCAGGCTGAACTGGCGGCCCTCCTTGTGCGACGACACGACCGACAGCCGGTCCAGGCCTCCCGTGGCGAGCGCCTCGTCGATGTGGCGTCGGGCCGTCCCGACGGCCTCGTCCATGAGCCGGTGCAGCTCCTCCGGGCTGTCGTCCGCGGCCGAGGTCAGCTCCCAGTCCGGGTCGGCGTCCCAGTCGGCGGAGTCCCACGGCTGGCCCATCGGCCGGCCGTGCAGCACCCGTCCGAACCAGCTGGCCTCGTTGAGCGCGACGTGCTTGAGCAGGCCGCCGAGCGTCAGCGTCGACGGCCGGTGCGGGGTCGCGAGCTGCTCGGCGGTGAGACCCGCCGTCTTCCAGCGCAGCGTGTCGCGATGGTAGTCGAGGAAGGCGAGGAGGGTGGTCCCCTCGTCGGCGGCGAGCGGCGGGTCGGTGCGGTCCGGCGCGGGTGCGGTCATGGCGCCCGACGCTAGTGTCCGCCCCGCGAAAAACGCATGTCGTTATCCGGGCCCCGGGCCCACACTGGGTCGGTGCCCAGCTCCAGCCAGTGGATCGCCTTCCTCGTCGCCTCGCTCCTGTTCATCCAGGTGCCGGGCCCGAGCCTGCTGTTCACCATCGGTCGAGCCCTGACCGTCGGCCGCCGCGAGGCGCTGCTGTCGGTCGTCGGCAACGCCCTCGGCGTCACGACGCAGGTGCTGCTCGTCGCGGTGGGCCTGGGGGCCATCGTCGCCGCGAGCACCACCGCCTACGGCGTCGTCAAGGTCGCCGGCGCGGCGTACGTCATCTGGCTCGGCATCCAGGCGATCCGCCACCGCGCCGAGGCGCGTGAGGCGCTCGAGGCCCAGGTCGCGGCCAAGCGCGGACACGCCCTGCGCGTCGGGTTCGTCGTCGGCGTCACCAACCCCAAGACCATCCTGTTCTTCGTCGCCTTCCTGCCGCAGTTCACCAACACCGCGGCGGGCCACGTCGGCCTGCAGATGGCGGTGCTCGGCGTCGTCTTCGGGGCGATGGCGGTGTGCTCGGACAGCGTCTGGGCGCTGGCCGCCTCGAAGGCCCGCGACTGGCTCGCGCGCAAGCCGACCCGCCTGGACCGGCTCGGTGCGGCGGGCGGCACGATGATGGTCGGCCTCGGCGTCACGCTCCTCGCCCGCGAGTGACGACCGAGGGACGACACGGGAACGCGCCTGACTGCCACGTGGCCCGCGAGCATGCTTGAGTAGGACCGTGGCAACCGGTCAGGTCACCGCCCCGGCACTGCGTCCCGCACCGAGCGAGCGGCGGCGCGACCACGAGCGTGCCGTCGAGGCCGCCCGGCGGTCGTACGCGGCCATCCCGCCGGGCGCACGGGTGCGCCTGGCCAAGCGCACGTCCAACCTCTTCCGACCCCGCACCCCGACCGGGGCGCCGGGTCTGGACCTGTCCGGCCTGACCGGTGTCGTCGAGGTCGACCCGGAGGCGCAGACGGCGCGGGTCGGGGGCCTCACGACCTACGAGCAGCTCGTCGACGAGCTGCTGCCGCACGGGTTCGTGCCGCTCGTCGTGCCGCAGCTGCGGACCATCACCATCGGCGGGGCCGTCACCGGGCTCGGCATCGAGGCGGCCTCGTTCCGCAACGGGCTCCCGCACGAGTCGGTCCGGGAGATGCGGGTCCTCACGGGGGCCGGCGAGGTAGTGACCGCCACCCCCGAGGGCGAGCACGCCGAGCTGTTCCGCACCTTCCCCAACTCCTACGGGTCCCTCGGCTACGTGCTCGACCTCGTCATCGAGCTCGAGCAGGCGCACCCCTGGGTCCTGCTGCGGCACGTGCGGTTCGACGGCGTCGAGGCGCTCGTCGACGCGGTCGGCACCGTCATGGCGGACGCTGTGTGGTCCGGCGAGCGGGTCGACTTCGTCGACGGCGTCGTGTTCGGCCCGCGCGAGGCGTACCTGACGTTCGGCCGGTGGTCCGACGACGTGCCGCACGGCGCGCGACCCAGCGACTACACCGGCGAGCAGGTCTACTACCGCTCGATCCAGCACCGGCGCACCGACGTGCTGTCGGCCCACGACTACCTCTGGCGCTGGGACACCGACTGGTTCTGGTGCAGCCGGGCCTTCGGGGCCCAGGTCCCGACCGTGCGCCGCCTCTGGCCCCGGCACCTGCTGCGCAGCGACGTGTACTGGAAGATCGTCGCCCTGGAGAACCGCTACCGCCCGATGGCCCGGCTCGACCGGCTCCGGGGGCTGCCCCCGCGCGAGCGCGTCGTGCAGGACGTCGAGATCCCCCTCGCGCGCACGGCCGAGTTCCTCGACTGGTTCCTGCGCGAGGTGCCGATCGAGCCGGTGTGGCTGTGCCCGATCCGCCTGCGCGACAGCGACGTCCAGGCGTCGGTGCGCGACGCCGACGGGGACGCGGACGCCGACGCGGACGCCGACGCGGACGCACCGGGCCGCTCCGCCGCCGAGCCGACGCCGTGGCCGCTCTACCCCATGCGTCGGGGTGAGCCCTACGTCAACGTCGGGTTCTGGTCGACGGTCCCGATCGAGCCCGGCGCGTCCGACGGCGACGTCAACCGCCGCATCGAGGACGAGGTGACGCGCCTCGGCGGCCACAAGTCCCTCTACTCGGACGCCTACTACGACGAGGCGACCTTCGCGCGCCTCTACGGCGGCCCGGCCTACACGGAGGCCAAGAACAGGTACGACCCCGCGGGTCGGCTCCCGACCCTCTACGAGAAGGCGGTGCGAGCAGGATGACGACGCTGACGGTGGGCGAGGCGTTCGACCGGATCTACGGTGCGGACGCGCCGGTTCGGGTCGTCGCGTGGGACGGGTCGAGCGGGGGCAGCCCCGACGGGCTCGTCGTCCGGCTGACCGGCCCGGAGGCCCTCAACCATCTCGTGACGGCCCCCGGGGACCTCGGTCTGGCCCGGGCCTACCTCCTCGGCGAGCTCGTCATCGACGGCATCGACGAGGGCGACCCCTACGAGGTGCTGCGCGTGCTCGGCGAGGGACTGCACCCCCGGCGGCCCGGCGCCCGCGACGCGCTCGAGCTGGTCAGGCTCATCGGCGCGAACCGCCCGCACGTGCCGCCGATCCCGCCCGAGGAGGCGCCGGGTCAGCTGCGCCGGCTGGCGCACGGGCTGCGCCACGGCCGGGCCCGCGACGCCGAGGCGATCCACCACCACTACGACGTCTCCAACGACTTCTACGAGCTCGTGCTCGGGCCTTCGATGACGTACACGTGCGCGTGCTACCCCTCCGAGACGGCCTCGCTCGAGGAGGCCCAGGCCTACAAGTACGACCTCGTCGCCCAGAAGCTCGGGCTGCGGCCCGGCATGCGGCTGCTCGACGTCGGCTGCGGCTGGGGCGGCATGGTGCGCCACGCGGTACGCCACTACGGCGTCACGGCGCTCGGCGTCACGCTCTCGCGCGAGCAGGCCTCGTGGGCGCAGCGGGCCATCGCGGCCGAGGGCCTGGCCGAGCGCGCCGAGGTGCGGCACTGCGACTACCGCGACGTCACCGAGCGCGGCTTCGACGCCATCAGCTCGATCGGGCTGACCGAGCACATCGGGGTGCGCAACTACCCGTCCTACTTCCGGTTCCTGCGCGAGCGGCTGCGCGACGAGGGCCGGCTGCTCAACCACTGCATCACCCGGCCGGACAACCGCCATGCAGGTCTTCCCGTCCGCGGCTTCATCAACAAGTACGTCTTCCCCGACGGCGAGCTGACCGGTTCGGGCGACATCGTGCGCGTCATGGAGGACGAGGGCTTCGAGGTCCGCCACCACGAGAACCTGCGCGAGCACTACGCCCGCACGACCGGAGCCTGGAACGCCAACCTCTCCAAGCACTGGGACCGGTGCGTCGAGCTCGCGGGTCTCGGCACGGCGCGCGTCTGGGGACTCTACCTGGCCGGGTCGCGACTCTCCTTCGAGCGCAACGAGATCCAGCTGCACCAGGTGCTCGCGTCCCGCACGAGCAGCGACGGCGTGTCCGGGTTCGCGTTGCGTCCGCGCTTCGAGCCGGCCGACCTCGAGCGGCCGTTGGGCTGACGCGTCGCCGACCGCTCGCGGTCAGAGGTCGCCGACCGCTCGCGGTCAGAGGTCACCGACCGCTCGCGGTCAGAGGTCGCCGGCGGCGCGCCGCTCGGCGTCGCTGCGCAGGATGCAGAACTCGTTGCCCTCCGGGTCGGCCATGACGACCCAGCCGCGGCCGTCCGGGGTGCGGCAGTCCTGGACGACGGTCGCACCGAGCCCCTCGACGCGGGCGACCTCGTCGTCGCGCGGGCGGTCGGTGGGGCGCAGGTCCAGGTGGACGCGGTTGCGCACCTGCTTGGCGTCCTCGACCTCGATGAACAGGAGCCGGTGCGACTCGTCCGGCGAGGAGATCATGCACTCCTCGTGGCCCGGCTCGTTCGGGTCGGCGGGGTCCTCGTGGTAACCGAGGAGGTCGGCCCACCAGACCGACTGGGCATGGGCGTCGAGGGCGTTGACGGTCGTGTGCGAGAGCTGCAGGGCCATGCCGGACATCCTGCTGGGGCCGGCCGCGCCCGGCCACCGGATATCGGCGGGTGTCAGGCCAGCGAGAGGAACAGCCGCTGCATCGTCTCGACGTCCATCTCGCCGTTGTCCGGGTCGGCGAGGCACTGGCGCAGGCCGAGCGCGATGACGGCGAACCCGGCGCGGTCCAGGGCCTTGGAGACGGCGGCGAGCTGCGTGACGATGTCCTGGCAGTCTCGGCCCTCCTCGATCATCCGCACGATGCCGCCGATCTGGCCCTGGGCACGGTTGAGCCGCTTGACGACGGCCTTCATCTCCTCGGCGTCGAGCTCCATGGGCGACCTCCTCGAGGACGGGAACGCCACGATGATACCCGGCGGCGTATCGGAACGGGCTTTCCCGCAGACTCTCCCAAGCAGGTAGGTCGCCTCAGTCGGAGCCGCCGAGGTCGACGTCGTAGGCCTCGTGGAGCAGGTCGTCGCCCTTGCTCCGGTGGCGCACGAGCCGCGCGACGAGATCGCCGACCTCCTCGCGGAAGACCGGCAGGTCGGCCATCGTCCCGCCGTGCTCGAGGACGGCGAGGTAGCCGTGGATGCAGTCGCGCAGCTCCGGGTGCTCCGCCCGCAGCCGGCCGGCGACGCCGGCCAGTCGGGGGGCGGCGTGCGCAGCACGGTCGTAGGCGCCGCCGCTGCTCTCGGTGAGCAGGACGTGGTCGTCGAAGTCGTGGGCCAGCTCGGCGAGGGCGGCCCGGACCCGCTCACGCCACATCCCGCCGCGGGCCAGGGGGGACTCGAGGGCCGCACCGACGGCGGTCACGGACTCACGCAGCTCGGCCCGGTGCGCCCGGACGCGCTCGAGGTGGGCGGCAAGACCGTCCGCGGGTGCGATGGCCGTCGACGGGCCGCCCGGCATCACGGCGTCGTCCGCGCGGCGGTCGGGCGCGACCTGCTCGGTCCCGGTCTGAACGTCCATGTCGACCCCCTCGATGCTCCTCCATGGTGCCCCGGCGCGCGACGCGCGTCCATACCCCCGGATCGGCGTCAACCATGGTTGACGCCTTGGCCGAGCAGGCGTAGCGTCGTCAACGCAGGTTGACGCAAAGGGGTGGACGGGTGGAGGTGGACGACGTGGTGCGGACCGCGCTCGCGACGGGTGACGACGACCCACGGGTGGCCCTGGCGGCGGCGCGGGAGCTGCGACGGGCTGCCGACCGGACCGAGGCCGCCGTCGTCCGGCGCGCCAGGGTCGCCGGCCTGGCCTGGGCCGAGATCGCCGATGCCCTCGGCGTCAGCCGGCAGGCGGTGCACAAGAGGTACGGACGTCGCTGAGCCGGCCCTCTCAGGCGGGGTCGGCCTCGCGCCCGGGGCGTCCCTGCTCAGGCCCGGGACAGCACAACGACGGTGTCGAGGGCCTCGCGCGGGCCGTCCTCGGTCTGCACCGGCCGCACCCTGATGCCCGAGCGGACCACCTCGACGGGGAGCCCGTCGACGAGGTCGAGCACCTCGTCGGGGTCGTGGAGCACCTCGCGGGCGCTCGGGCCGCCCCAGCCCTCGGCGAGGTTGCGGCCCGCGTGGCAGACGACGACGACATGACCCCCGGGGCGCACCGCCGCGACGCCGGCCGAGAAGGCGGCGCGCATCGGCTCTCGGGGCAGCTGCAGGTAGGAGAAGAGCACGAGGTCGTAGGAGGCGGGCTCCCCCGGCGCGCTCGTCGTCGCGTCGGCGACGAGCGGCGTCAGGCGCGATGCGTCGTCGCCGAGCAGGTCGGCAGCCCGGGTGCGCATCCGGTCCACGGCGACCTGCGAGTAGTCAGTGGCGACGACGCTCCAGCCCTGCTGCACCATCCAGATCGCGTTGCGGCCCTCGCCGGCCGCGACGTCGAGGGCGGTGCCGGGCGTGAGCGGCCCGACGATCTCGGCGACGAACCGGTTGGGCTCCACCGACCAGACGAGCTCGCTCGCCGCGTACCGCTCGTCCCAGGCGTGTGCGTCCACGACCCCATCCTCGCTCACGCCGGACCGGCCGTGGGCCGGCGGACGCCGTCGTTCGACTGCAGTGCGTCGTCCGCCCGGAGCGCGTCGACGCCCTCGAGCCACGGCTCGACCTCGGCGACGAAGCGCTCGGGCACCTCGAGCTGTGGCGTGTGCCCGACGTCCTCGAGCCACACCGTGGCCCACCCGGGGTTGCGCGTCGCCGCCCGCCGAGCCGCCGCGAGCGGCACGAGCCGGTCGCGGTCGCCGTGGACGAGGAGGACCGGCCGGTCGATGCCGGACAGGAGGGCGTCGTAGCGACGCGGGCGGCGCAGCACTCCGAGGAGGGAGCGGGCCGCGCCGAGGAACTCGGTGTCCCGGGCGGGCAGGGAGCCGCGCCACTGCGTCAGCGTGACGCCGGCGTCGACGACCGCGTCGTCGGCGCGCGTCGCGTCGGCGAAGCAGAGGCGGACGGTGCCGAGGACGCGTTGCCGGTCGGTGAACCGGCTCTGCATCCGCGAGAGGAACAGCTCGCCGACGCGGGGCACGGCGTAGAGCGCGAAGGTCATCGCGACCTGGGGGTCCTGGCGCTGCCGCGGGTTGGGCAGCGCCGGGTCGACGAGCACGAGACCGGCGACCCGCTCGGGCGACCGACCGGCGAGCAGCAGCGACACCATGCCACCCATCGAGTTGCCGACGAGGACGGCCGGCGCGCCGACGACCTCGTCGAGGAACCGGCCGAGCACCTCGGCGTTGGCGTGGACGCTCGTCGAACGTGACCCGGCCGGCGTCAGGCCGAAGCCGGGCAGGTCGAGGGCCACGACGCGTCGGGCTGCCGCGAGCGCCGGGCCGACGTGGACCCAGTTGAGGTGCGAGCCGCCGAGGCCGTGCACGAGGACGACCGGCGTGCCGGACGCGTCACCCTGGACGGGAGTGCCCTCGGGCGGGCTGAACTCCACCCAGTGCACCGGCCCGTCGAGGTGGGTGACGTGGCTGCGGCCGCCCCAGGGCGCCGCGAGGTCGAACGGGGCGTCCCCGGGGATCGCGCTCACCCCTGCAATGTACAAACCTCAGTCACCGGGAGTGGCCCGCGGGCGCTGCTCGACGAGGCCGACGAGGTTGCCTTCGGAATCCTTGACAAAGGCCATCCACTCGTCCGTGCCGGCCGGTCCGAGGGTGTCGTCGTCGTGGCCGAAGATGACGTGCGGCTCGGTCTCCACGGTGACGCCCGACGCGCGCAGCCGCTCCACGGTCGCGTCGATGTCGTCGACCCGGTGGTAGAGCAGCGTGCTCGGAGCGGCCCGGTCGAGCAGCAGCCGGACACCGCCGAGGTCGAAGAAGAGCAGGCCCGGCGGGTCGAAGGAGGCGAGGGGCGGGGTGCCGAGCAGGTCGGCGTAGAAGGCCCCCGCGCGGTCGAGGTCCTCGGCCCGCTGGGCCACCTGGATGAGTTCCATCCCCCGACGGTAGACCGTCGGGTCCGCGTCGAGGGGTCTCAGCCCCGGCCGCTGCTGAAGGCGGCGTCGAACGACGCGCTCGGCGGCTCGAAGTTGAGCCGTCGGACGTGCTCGAGGGCCTCGGGTGCACCGACGAGGCGGTCCATCCCCGCGTCCTCCCACTCGATGGAGATGGGGCCGTCGTAGCCGATGGCGTTGAGGGTCCGGAAGCAGTCCTCCCACGGCACGTCGCCGTGCCCGGTCGAGACGAAGTCCCAGCCCCGACGCGGGTCGCCCCACGGCAGGTGCGAACCGAGCCGGCCGTTGCGGCCGTTGCCGATCCGCTTGCGGGCGTCCTTGCAGTCGACGTGGTAGATCCGGTCCTTGAAGTCCCAGATGAACGCCGCCGGGTCGAGGTCCTGCCACACCATGTGGCTCGGGTCCCAGTTGAGGCCGAACGCCTCTCGGTGGCCGATCGCCTCGAGCGTGGCCTGCGTCGACCAGTAGTCGTAGGCGATCTCGCTGGGGTGGACCTCGTGGGCGAACCGCACGCCCACCTCGTCGAAGACGTCGAGGATCGGGTTCCAGCGTCGGGCGAAGTCGGCGTACCCCTCCTGGATGACGTCGTCGGACACCGGCGGGAACATCGCGACGTACTTCCACACCGCCGAGCCGGTGAACCCGACGACGGTGTCGACGCCGAGCTTCGCCGCGGCACGCGCCGTGTCGGCCATCCGCTCGGCGGCCCGCCGGCGCACCCCCTCCGGGTCCCCGTCGCCCCACACGGCCGCGGGCAGGATGTCCCGGTGTCGGTGGTCGATCGGGTCGTCGCACACGGCCTGGCCGACGAGGTGGTTCGAGACGGCCCACACCTTGAGGTCGTGCTTGGCGAGGATCTCGAGGCGCGACTCGACGTAGCCGTCCTCGGTCAGGGCGCGGTCGACCTCGAAGTGGTCGCCCCAGCAGGCGATCTCGAGGCCGTCGTAGCCCCATTCGCCGGCCAGGCGGCACATCTCCTCGAAGGGAAGGTCGGCCCACTGGCCGGTGAACAGGGTGATCGGTCGAGGCATGTGAGTCTCCTTGGCGCTGTGGGTGCTCGGGGTCAGGTCGCGGGAACGGCTGCGGGGACGGCTCCGGGAACGGTTGCGGCGACGGTTTCGGCGACGCGGACGCCGGCAGCCCCCAGGACGAGGTCGTGGACGTCCGTCGCCGCCACCGTCTCACGGCCCAGCCCCGCGTCGGACATGAGGAGCAGGGGCCCGTCCTCGGGGTCCTCCGGCAGCCGGCCGTGGCTTCCGCGCACCCATCGCGGGTCGAGCGGCACGACGCTCATCGCGTACCTCAGGCCGACCTTCTTGCGCACGAGCGACAGGGCGGCACGGGCCTTGGCGGAGCGGTCGGCCGGGTCGAAGAACAGCTCGGCCGGGTCGTAGCCGGGCTTGCGGTGGATCTCGACGCCCCGGGCGAAGTCGGGCGCGCGACGGTCGTCGAGCCAGTAGTAGTACGTGAACCACGCCCGCGGCTCGGCCACGAGGACGAGGTCGCCGCTGCGCTCGTGGTCCAGGCCATGGGCGGCCTGCGCCGCCCGGTCGAGGACGAGGTCGATGCCGGGGACGGCAGCGAGCAGCGTCCGCACGTGCTCCAGGCGGGCGGGGTCGCGCACGTAGACGTGCGCCACCTGGTGGTCCGCGACGGCGAAGGCCTCGGACGCCCACGGGTCGAGGTACTCCATACCGGCCTGCGTGTGCACCTCGAGGAGACCCTCGCGGCGCAGCACCCGGTTGACGTCGACGGGTCGGTCGACCTCGGTGATGCCGTACTCGCTGACCACGACGACGGCGGCGCCCAGCCGTTCGGCGTCGTCGAGGAGCGGGGCGAGCACGGCGTCGAGCTCGGCCGCGGCGGCCCGTGCCTCGGGCGACGCGGGCCCGAAGCGCTGGAGGTCGTAGTCGAGGTGCGGCACGTAGGCGAGCGTCAGGTCGTGCTCGCGCAGCAGCATCCGGGTCGCATCGACGATCCAGCGGGAGGCGGCGATCGAGGCGGTCGGGCCCCAGTACTGGAAGAGCGGGAACGGGCCCAGCCGTTCGACGAGCCGGTCGTGCAGGGACACCGGGCGGGTGTAGCAGTCCGGCGACTTGCGTCCGTCGGCGTGGTAGACCGGCCGCGGCGTGACGAGCGAGTCGACGTCCATCCCCATCGCGTACCACCAGCAGACGTTCGCGACGCGGGCGCCGGGGCGGACGCGGCGCAGCGCGTCCCAGACCTTCTCGCCCTGCACGAGCGCGTTGTGCTGCCGCCAGAGGAACACCTCCCCGAGGTCGCGGAAGTACCAGCCGTTGCCGACGGCGCCGTGCTCGGCCGGCATCCGGCCGGTGAGGAACGTCGACTGCACCGAGCACGTGACGGCCGGCAGCACGGTGCCGAGGGCCGCCTGTGAGCCCCGCTCCGCGAGGCGCCGCAGCCGCGGCATGTCGCGCAGCGCCCGAGGGGTCAGGCCGACGACGTCGAGGAGGAGGACGGGGCGCGGGTCGGTGCTGGTGGAGGTGCTCATGCGGGCTCCTTGAGGCCGAGGTCGATGAGGGTGTCGCGCAGCCACGCCAGCTCGCCGGCGATGCTGCGGGCGAGGCCGACGTCGTCGCGAGGCCGGTGCCGCTCGGGCACGACGGCCCACGTGTACGTCTCGACCTCGAGGTGGTCGGTGCGGACGGTCTCGCCACCGACGAGCACCTCGAGCGAGCGACGCAGGTCGTCGGTCGTCGCGGTGAGTGGCGGCTCGGGGGCGGTGCCCAGCGGCACGTGGAAGTGCACGCGCCACGGCTCGTCGGCGTGCGCGCCGAGCGGGCGGCGGCCGCCGAGGGCCTCGCCGAGGTCGTCGCGGGCACGAACGAGGCCGGCGAGGTCGCGCGAGCGCACCTGGTGCAGGAACCGCTCCTCGTCGAAGGACGAGAGGGCGGCCCGGGTCGCCGCGTCGGTCGGGTCGGCCGCGTGCAGCCCGGCGGAGACCTGGGCCTTGGCGACAGCCATGCCGGACGCGTCCAGCGCGGCCACGGCGTCCGTCGCGTCCTCGAAGCCGACGGCGAGGTGGCACAGGTCGAGGCACGCGCCGATGACGTCGCGGTCCCAGCCCCGGGTGCGCTCGACGAGGTCGGCGACGGTCTCGATGACGCACCCGGGCTCCGGCTCGACGGCGACGCGGACGGACCGGCCCGTCGAGTCGCACAGGGCGTGCAGGTGCGCGGCGAGGCGCTCGAACTGCTCCGCTGCGAGGGCCTGCCGGTCGCCGAACCACGGGTGCCGCCAGCCGAGCGGGAGCGTCGAGATGCTGCCGCGGGCGGCATCGTCCGGCAGCAGCCGGACGAGCACGTCGGCGAGGTCGCTCGTGTAGCGCAGGCGCGCCGGCTCGCTCCAGTCCGGGTGGTAGACGCGGTGCTTGACGACCGGCTCCTGGAACCCGCGGTACGGGAAACCGTTGAGCGTCACGACCTCGAGGCCCCGCCGGTCGAGCTCGCGGCGGAGGCGGTCGGTGAGCGACGGGTCGCCGGCGAGGGCACGCGCGACGGGGGCGCTGAGCCACAGGCCGAGGCCGAGAAGCTCGAGCCCGAGGTGCCGCCGCACGGGCAGGGCGAACCGTTCGAGCTGGCCGACGACCGTGTCGAGGTCCTCGCCGCCATGGACGTTGGTGCAGTACGCGACGTGCACGGTCGTGCCGTCGGCGTGCCGGAGGCGCACGACTACTCCCTCGACCCGCGCAGCACCGAGTTGCCCTCGTACGTCGCCGTGCCCGCGCCGACGAGGCCACCCTCGGGGCGGTCACCGTCGGCGTCCTCGGGCAGCTCGAGACGACCGCTCTGGGCGAAGAACTCGACGGGGTTGCGCCACAGCACGCGGTCGACGTCGTCGTCGGTGAACCCGGCGCGCAGCATCGCCTGCCCGGTGCGCCAGGTCTTGAGCGGGTCGCTGTTGCCCCAGTCGGCGGCGGAGTTGACGAGCATCCGGTCGAGACCGTGCTCGCGCAGGATCGCGACCATCCGCTGCTCGTCCATCTTCGTGTCCGGGTAGACGGAGAAGCCCATCCAGCAGCCGGACTCGGCGACGACGCCCACCGTCACCTCGTTGAGGTGGTCGACGAGGACCCGCTGCGGCTCGAGACCCGACTCGCGGACGACGTCGAGGGTCCGACGCGTCCCCGCGAGCTTGTCGCGGTGCGGCGTGTGGACGAGGGCGGGCAGCTCGTGCTCGACGGCGAGGGCGAGCTGGGCGGCGAAGGCCTCGTCCTCCTCCGGCGTCATGCTGTCGTAGCCGAGCTCGCCGACCGCGACGACCCGGTCCTTGACGAGGTAGCGGGGCAGCTCGGCGAGGATCTCGCGGCAGCGGGCGTCGTTGGCCTCCTTGGGGTTGAGGCCGATCGTCGCGTGGTGCGCGATGCCGTACTGCGCGGCCCGGAACGGCTCCCAGCCGAGGAGCGCGTCGAAGTAGTCGCAGAACGTGCCGACGGTCGTCCGCGGCTGGCCGAGCCAGAACGAGGGCTCGACGACGGCGCGGACGCCGGCCTCGTGCATCCGTCGGTAGTCGTCGGTGGTCCGCGAGGTCATGTGGATGTGGGGGTCGAAGATGCGCACGGCTGCTCCTCAGCGGTCTCGGGCGCCGACGGGGTCGGTGGTCGGGGTGGTGTCGGGGTGGGTGCAGGCGGCGAGGACGGTCGAGGCGTCGGCGGGCACGGTGCGGCCGGCGGCCAGCCGTTCGGCGGCGTAGTCGGTGACCATCCGGGCCAGCTCGGCGTCGGCCCGCTCGGCGAGACCGGCGACGGCAGCCACGGGCACCCCGGTGAAGAGCACCTTGAGGACGGCCTGCCGCCACGCGTGCGCGTCGAGGTGCCGCGCGGCGTACGGCCCCAGCGCAGCCTCGACCAGCCGGGTGTCGTTGGTGCGCAGGGCATCCCGGACGAGCGGTAGGCCGCGGTCCCCCAGCGGGTCGTGGCGGTCCGGCGCGTCCAGGGCGTCGAGGGACCCCAGCACCGCGAGCCGCTCGGCCGTGTCGCCACGCTCGTAGAGGCGGGCGACCCGGCGGGCGATGTCGTCGGCAGGTCCGGGCACGGCGAGCAGGAGCCGACGTCGGTGGGCGGCGCCGTCCACCCCGGCGCGCGCGGCGAGGCGTGCGGCGGGCGGGAAGTGCCGGTCGATGGAGTCGGGGTCGCGGGCCACCTCGACCAGGGCGGCGTCGAGGTCTGGCTGGGTCGCGGTGCGGGTCACGAGGTCACCTCCTGGAGGCTCGGGTCGGATGCGGTCCGTCCTGCGGGAGAAGCCGCCGCGGGGCAGGCGGCGGGACGCGCTGCCGCCCCCTGCGCCTCACGGAGGAAGCGGAGGCTGTTGGCGGCCAGCGTCGGCGCCGCCCATGCGTGCCGCGGCAGCTCGACGGAGACGAGGCCGCGGTAGCCGACCGCGTGGAAGGCGGCCAAGACCGGCGGCACGTCCACCTCGCCCTCGCCGAACGGCAGGTGCTCGTGGACGCCGCGCCGCATGTCGTCGATCTGCACGTTCGCCACGTGGGGGCCGGCCGCGAGGACGACGGAGGCCGGGTCCTCGTCCTCGACGCAGCGCAGGTGGCCGACGTCGATGGTCAGGCGCAGCCGGTCCGGGTCGCCGAGCCGCCGGCGCAGGGCGAGCACGTCGCCGACGCGCTCGAGGACCATGCCCGGTTCGGGCTCCACCGCCAGGTCGACGCCGTGCTCGACGGCGACCGGCAGGACCCGGGCGACTCCGTCGTCGACACGCCGGAGCAGCTCGGCGCGCGGCACCCCTCGCGGCCCCAGGCCGCTCCAGCAGGACACGACCGGCGCGCCGATCTCGGCCGCGATGCGGATCGCCCGCTGCAGCAGGTCGACGCGACGCTGCCGGCCCTCGTCGGACACCAGTGTCGGCTCGTGCTTGCGTCGCGGGTCGAGCAGGAACCGTGCCCCCGTCTCGACGACGACGTCGAGGGCGTGGCGGTCGAGCAGGGCCCGCACCCGCCGGACCCGCGCGGCGACGTCGCGGGCGAACGGGTCGAGGTGCGCGTGGTCGAGGGTGAGCGCGACGCCGTCGTAGCCGAGGTCTGCGAGGAGGGCGAGCGCGTCCTCGAGCCGGTGGTCGGTGAACCCGTTGAGGCCGTAGCCGAACCGCAGGCTCATGTCGGCGACACCACCCGCATGGCGAGGCGTCCGACCGGCACCGAGGCCGCGAGGGCCAGGGCGAGCTCGGGCCGTCCCCGGCCGGCGACGAGCGAGCCCTGCAGTGGCACGAACCCCCGGATGCCGTGCCCCGTGGCGCGCCGGACCGTCGCGGCGTCGGGCGAGCGGGCCGCGTCGAGCTGGGCCGGCAGGACGCCCCGGGCGTACCAGCCGGCCAGCGTCGTCGACAGCACGACGGACCCCGCGCGCCACGCGCGCGTGCGGTGCCGAGCACGCGACGGCCCGTCGAGGGCCGGCGCGAGGGCCGGCGCGAGGGCCAGCGCGAGGGCCGGCGCGAGGGCCGCCGTCGCGGTGGCGACCGCGGCGGTGCCGAGCGCCACGGCCCTGGCGGTGGCGGCGGAGCCGCCGTGCACCTCGCCGCGGCTCAGGGCGGTGACGCCCGCGGTGTGGGCACCGACGAGCACGGCCGGCGCGGCGGCCGCTCGGACCCCCGCCACGCCGCCGGCGCTCGCCCCGAGGACGACGTCGAGGGCACGGGTCGAGGCCATCGTGGCCACGCCCACCGGCCCGTCCTTGGGGCCGAGGTCGTAGGCCCACACCGCCGCGGCGAGGACGCCCGCGACGGCTGCGCCGACCCGTCCTGCCGCGAGGCCGGCCACGGCGACCCCACCGACCGTCAGGCCGGCGGCCACGCCGAGGGCGGTGCCGGCCGGCACGCGTCCGGACGGGATGGGCCGTTCCGGACGCTCGGTGGCATCGACAGCGCGGTCGGCCCAGTCGTTGAGCGCCATCCCGGCCCAGTACAGGCACGTCGAGGCCAACGGCAGCAGTGCGGCACGGCGCCCGCCGGGCCAGCCCGCCGCGGCCGCGCCGGCGAGCGTGTCGCCGGGGACCGTGAGGGCGGCCGGCGCACGCACCAGCTCCGCGAGGTCGCGCAGGGTGGTCATGACGATGCCGATGTCGATGCCGGTGCGGTGGTGCCGCGGACCCAGCCGCGCAGCGTCTCGAGCTGTGCGGCGAGCCCGTGCTCGTCGGAGCCGACGGGGTCCTTGAAGAAGAACCCCCACTCCGGCACGGAGCCGACGACGCCGCGACGCAGCGCGAGGTCGGCGAGGCGGGCCAGGTCGATGACGAGTGGTGCCGCGAGGGCCGAGTCGCAGCCCTGCCACGTGAACTGCAGCGTCATCCGCGTCCCGAGGAACCCCGAGAACGTCACGTGGTCCCACGCCGTCTTCCAGTCGCCGAGGTCGGTGATGTTGTCGATGTGGACCGGGCCCTCGACCGGGTAGCCGAGCATCGCCTCCAGTCCCTTGGCCTTGCTGCGCGACTTGCTCTCGCGGGCGTCAGGGTCGGCAAGCGTCGCGCCGTCACCGCCACCGAGGAGGTTGGCCCCGGCCCATGAGCGCACCCGGAGCGAGCGTGCGGCGAACATCGGCGCCAGCACCGACTTGACGAGCGTCTCGCCGGTCTTGCCGTCGCTGCCGCCCCACGGCACGCGGAGACGCTGCGCGAGCTCGGCGAGCGCCGGGAGCCGGGCGCCGGTGGACGGGGTGAAGTCGACGAACGCGGCACCGGCGAGGAAGGCCGCCGCCGCGTAGACCGAGCTGGACGGGAGGGGCGAACCGCCTGCCGCCCAGGCCGACTCGAGCGCCGAGAGGGAGGCGTGGGACGCGTCCTCATCGACGGGCGGCTCGGTCGAGGACACGTTGACGACGACGACACGGTCCAGGCCCTCGGCCCGACGGAAGGCCTCGATGTCGGCCGCGACGCGGCGCGCGGCGTCGCCCTGCGTCTCGGCGCCGGGCGCGTAGCCGGGCCGCAGCCGCGTCTCGACGCGTTCGAGCTCGTCGTGGACGAGGGGCAGGGCGGTCGCCGGCACGACACCCGCGTCGGCGAGCGCGGCGGCCCGCTTGACGAGGGGCACGTCGGCGACGTCGTGGCCGCCGAGCACGAGGCGGTCGAGCCCGACCAGGTGCTCCCGCAGGCCGGGCTGCTCGGTGACGAGCCCGTCCGGGCCGTGCTCGCCGATGCCGCCCGCGGCGACCAGGGCCAGGCCGGTGGCCACGGTCGTCGCGACGCTGCCGCGCGCGCCGACGAGCCAGAGCCCGGTCCGTCCGATCGGGTGCTCGACCGGCCCGGTGCTGTTGTCGTTGCTCATCTCGATCTCCTTCGATCTGGTCGGGTCCCCCGGTGGGGCCCGGGTGACCCGGCGGCGGGGGCCGCCGCCGGGTCACCGGGTCGTCACCTCAGCGAGGCGATGACGGCGTTGCCGTCGCGCTGGAGCGCACCCCGTGCCGCGGCGTCCGACACGTTCGCCGGCTGGCCGGCGAGGGCGACGAACTCCTGCAGCTGCGAGATGGCCGCGGCCGGGCGGCCACCCGCCACGTGCCGGGCGGCCTGCTCGAGACGCTTCTCCAGGAGCGGCTCACCGACCTTCGTCACGAGTCCCTCGCGGGCCAGGCGCTCGGTGAGGGCGGTCAGCTCGGCCAGCGACGTCGTCGTGGTGAACGTCGTCGTGGTCGTGCGGACGAGGCCCGCCTTGTCCTTGGCCGTGACGACGAGGGTGTGGCTGCCGAGCGGCAGGCGCCACAGGGCCAGCGGCTGGTCGGCCGCGACCGTGGTCCCGTCGACCGTGGCCGTGACGGTGTCGATGCCGCTCGTGGCGTCGGTCGCCGTCCACCTGACGTCCGTCGAGTTGCCGACGGACGCGCCGTCGGTGACCCCGGAGACCGCCACGGTGGGCTGCGTCTTGTCGAGCTTCACCGTGACGGAGCCGACCTCGGAGACGTTGCCGCCGTTGTCGGTGGCCCGGTAGAGCACCGTCGTCGTGCCCTCGGTCGAGACTGTGAGCGCGGTGTTGGCGTTGACCCACGTCGCCCCACCGTCGGTGGAGCGCTGGCGGGAGGCGACGGTGCCGTTGTCGGTCGCGGTGACCGTCACGGTGACGTTGCTCGTCCACCAGCCGTTCGCGCCGTTCGGCGTCGCCGGGCTGAGCGTCGCCGAGACGGTCGGCGGCGTCTTGTCCGCCACCCCGTCGCCGACGATCGATAGGGCGTCGAGCACGACCCCGCCCGTCGAGGTGACGAAGAGGCGGCCGGTGCCGGCCGGCTTCGACGACAGGACCGCCGCCGTGTCGGACCAGCCGGTGCTGTCCACCGCGACCGTCCCGAACGGTGTCGCCGTCGGCGAGTTCCAGCGCAGCGACAGCGTCCCCTGGCCCGACGCGCGGGCCGTGATGCCGGTGATGCCGACGAGGTTGGCCGGGTCCCAGCCGAGGTGGTCACCGGCGTCGAGCGAGGTGACCTTGCGCAGGCCGCTCGCCGTCGTGTCGCCGACGATCTCGACGCCCTGGGCCAGGTCGGCCCACTCGGCCTCCTGCTTCTTCGGGTTGAGGACCAGCTGCTCGGTCGTGGTCGCGGCAGGGACGCCGGCGTGACCGTTGTCGGTGTAGGTGATGACGACGACGCCGAAGATGTTCTCGGTCTCGCCGTGCTCGGTCGCGTCCGCCGGGGTCGGGATCGCGAACTGGCAGCCCGTGCCCTGGCTCAGCGGGTGGGCGTGCGCGTCGTGCCCGAGACCGAAGGTCCACGTGACGCGCGAGCACACCGTGGCGGTGCCGTCCTCGGGGTCGGAGGTCGTGACGTCGAACGGCACGGCCTGGCCCCAGTCGAAGAAGGCGCCGTTCGGGGGCGTCTTGATGGTCACGGTCGGTGCGACGTTGCCGACCGAGATCGACGTGCTCGTCAGGCCGCTGCGGCCCTGCGGGTCGGTGACGCGCAGACGAGCCGTGTACCTGCCGAGCTCGGTGTAGGTGTAGGACGCGGTGGCACCGGTGGCGTCGAACGTGCCGTTGCCGTCGAAGTCCCACTGGTAGGTGAGCGCGCCGCCCTCCGGGTCCTTCGACGCCGAGGCGTCGAACTGCACGGTGAGCGGGGCGTTGCTGCTGCTCACCGGGCTGGCCGCGATCTTCGCCTGCGGCGCCTTGTTGCCCGGGCTGTAGTCGATCCGGTAGAGGCCGGCGTCGGGGTTGGCCCGGAAGAAGCCGTCACCGTAGTCGAGGACGTAGAGCGACCCGTCCGGGCCGAACTCGACGTCGATCGGGCTGTCGGTGATCGGCTGGCCGTTCGTCTCGAGGGCCTTGTTGGGCAGGACCTGCTCGATGTGGTCGACCGGGCCGTTCGGCCACTGCACCGTGAAGGCCGCGAGGTAGTCCTGGGAGAACTCGGCGAAGAACGCCTTCTTGTCCCAGTACGCCGGGAACTTCGTCGTCGACGGGTTGTCGGCGTCGTAGTGGTAGACGGGGCCGCCCATCGGGCCCTGGCCGCCCTGCGGGTCGAAGTCGGTCAGCTCGGGCCACGGCTGGTCGGTGGACCGGTCGCCGTAGTAGAGCGTGGCCGTCGTGGCCGGCGGCACCTGGGGCAGGCCGGTGTTCCAGCGTGAGTTGTTCTGCGCGCCGGCGTTGCAGTCGAACCACGGGCCGGGCGTGGCCGTCGCGAAGTTCCACTCGTTGTAGTTGGCGTTCGGGCCGTGGCAGTACGGCCAGCCGCCGTTGACCGGCCGGTCGATCGCCGTCGTCATCCACTCGACGTAGCCCATCGGGCCGCGCTGCGGGTCGGCCGCGCCGGCGTCGGGGCCGTAGTCGCCCCACGTCACCGAGTTCGTGCCCGGGTCGACGTCCATGCGGAACGGGTTGCGCACGCCCATGACGAAGATCTCCGGGCGCGTCTTGGCCGTGCCGGGCGGGAAGAGGTTGCCGGCCGGGATCGTGTAGCTGCCGTCGTCCTCGACGTGGACGCGCAGGATCTTGCCGCGCAGGTCGTTGGTGTTGCCCGCCCCACGACGCGAGTCGAAGCCGGGGTTCATGCCCGGCGCGTCGTTGTTCGGTGCCATGCCGTTGGCGCCCGGCGTGCTGGCCGGGGTGTTGTCACCGGTCGAGAGGTAGAGGTTGCCGTCGCCGTCGAAGTCGACGTCACCGGCGACGTGGCAGCACTGCCCGCGGTTCGTCTCGACCTTGAGGATGACCTGCTCGCTCGAGAGGTCGAGCTTGTCGGCGGCGTCGTCCCACTTGAAGCGGCTGAGCTGGTTGTAGCCCTTCCACTGGTCCCAGTACGACGCGTCGGCCCCGGCGGGCAGGGTGTTCGGGGCCGAGCCCGTCGGGGTGCTCGTGACGTACGGCGCCGTCATCGTCTTGGGCGCGTAGTAGAGGTAGACCCACTTGTTCGTCGCGAAGTCGGGGTCCAGGGTGACGGTCTGCAGGCCGTCCTCGGAGTTGTTGTAGACCGGCACGGAGTTGACGACCTTGGTGACGCCGGTGTCGGGGTCGACGAGGCGCACGTCGCCGTTGCGGGCGGTGGTGAGCACGCGACGGTCGGGCAGGACGGCGAGGTCGATCGGCTCGCCGGTGTCCTTGGTGAGCGTGATCTTCTCGTAGTTGGACCAGTCGAGGGCGGGGTCGTCGCCGTGGTCGACGCCGTCGTGGGCGAGCGCCGGGGACGCGAGCACCCCGCCGAGGGTGGTGAGGGCCAGGACGGCCGCGGCAGTTGCCGCAACCGCCCTCCGGCCTCTGGAACGACTTGTAGCATTCATCGGTACGTCCTTCTTGACAGAGACGGGCGAAGCCGGTCCCCGGGGAGCGCGCCGCTGCAACGGCCATGCACTCCCCGGGGGTCGGCGTACTGCTGTTCCGACGCGCCGGGGCCTCAGCCGCGGAGGGCGGCCATGTTCTCGTAGCTGATCCGCGCGAACTCCAGCGACTGGCCCGGGTTGGCCGCGCCGCCGGGAGCGGTGTCCTGCTCGTACATCGGGTTGTGGTAACCCTTGGCACCGGTCGAGCTGAGGAACGTCGTGTAGTCGATGTCACCCGTGCCGAAGGGGACCATCTCGTAGCCGTTGGCCAGGTCGGGCCGCGAGTCGCCGTCCTTGGCGTGGAACAGCGGGAAGCGGATCGGCTGGGCCTGGACGACGCCGAGCGGGTTGAAGACCGAGGCGACCGCCGTGCCGTCGGGCGCCGTGTAGGCCGTGTGCTTGAACTTGGCCACGTGCGCCCAGTAGATGTCCATCTCGAGGTAGACGTACTCCGGGTCGGTGTTGGCCAGGAAGTACTCGAGCCGGCGGATGCCCGACGAGCGGGTCGGACGGCCCAGGGCGTCGAGCGGGCCGCTGTCGAGCAGGAAGCTGTACGCGATGTCGTGGTTGTGCGTGTACAGCTTGAGGCCGTGCGAGGCCGCACGACGACCGAGGACGTTCCACCGCTCGGCAGCGGCGGCCCAGTCGGCGACGTAGGCGGAGCCGGTCGGGTCCGAGCCGGTGCCGATGTGCTGCATGCCGAGGATGTTCGCGACCTCGCAGGCGGCGTCGAACTGGGCGAGCGTCGCGTCGTTGACGACCGACGGGATGGTGCCGTGGTTGCCCTCGGCCTCGAGGCCGTTGTCGTCGAGCCACGTGCGCAGCAGCTGGGCACCGGCGACGTTGTTGACGTTGCCGCCGGGGGCGTTCGCGTGCTGGTTGAAGCCGGCGAACTCGACCTGCTTGTAACCGATGCGCCCGAGCTCCTCGAAGACCGCCTTGAAGCCGGAGGCGAAGGGGCTCGTGGCCGGGTCGCGCGAGATGGCGTCACGGACGGTGTAGAGGATGATGCCGCGCTTGCCGGGTGGCACCACCACGCCGTTGGCGCCGGGTGCCGCGGTGGCGGTGCCGGCCGAGGCCGCCGTGAGGGCGGCCGCGGCCGCCATCCCGGTCGAGGCCGCCATGAACTGGCGTCGGTTGAGGCCGAGGCCCTTGGCGAGCTTCAGCGGCTTGACGTCGTTGTCGTGCATGTGAGGATGCTCCTTCGGGTGTGACAGAGACGGTGGTGCGGGGGTCGAGCCGGATCTCCTTTCAGGACGGCGGACGCGATGACCCCCACGGTCAGGAGGGAAGGGGAGACGCCGTGCGGGCCCCGACGATCGGGGTCCAGGACCCCTCCCGCTCCGCACTGGTCTCGACGGCCGACAGGATCCGCTGCACCTGGAGCCCGTCGGTGAACGAGGGCCGCGGGTCGGCGCCCGCGGCGACGGCGGTGAGGAAGTCCACCGCCTGGTGGGTGAAGCCGTGCTCGTAGCCGAGCACGTGCCCGGGCGGCCACCACGCGGCCACCCACGGGTGGTCGGCCTCGGTGACGAGCACGCGGGTGAACCCGGCGTCGCGCGACCGGCTGCCGTTGTCGAAGACGTGCAGCACGTTCATGTCCTCGAAGTCGAACGCGATCGATCCCTGGGTCCCGTTGACCTCCAGGCGGATCGCGTTCTTGCGCCCGGTGGCGAACCGGGTCGCCTCGAAGGTGGCGAGCCCTCCGCCGCTCAGACGCGACACGAGGACGGCGGCGTCGTCGACGGTGACCGGACCACGGGTGGCCGAGCCGTTCGCGCCGGCGGTGCCGCTGATGCCGTTCGTGGCGACGAGCGAGGGGTCGCAGACCGGCCGCTCGCGCACGAAGGTCTCGGTCAGTGCCGACACCCCCGTCAGGGTCTCCCCCGTCACGTGCTGGGCGAGGTCGACGATGTGGGCCCCGATGTCGCCGAGGGCGCCGGACCCGGCGCGGTCCTTCTGGAGGCGCCACGTCAGCGGTGACTCGGGGTCGGTGAGCCAGTCCTGCAGGTAGGCGCCCCGGACGTGCAGCACGCGCCCGATGCGCCCCTCGGCGACGAGCTGCCGCGCGTACGCGACGGCCGGGACACGCCGGTAGGTGAACCCGACCATCGAGCGGACGCCCCGGGCGCGGGCCGCCTCGGCGGCCGTGGCCATGACCTCGGCCTCGCCGACGCTGTTGGCCAGCGGCTTCTCGCACAGGACGTGCTTGCCGGCCTCGAGCGCCGCGACGGCGATCTCGGCGTGGGTGTCGCCGGGGGTGCAGATGTCGATGACGTGGATGTCGTCACGGTCGAGCAGGCGCCGCCAGTCCGTCTCGACCTCGCCCCAGCCGAAGCGGTCCGCGGTGTTCTTGGCGGCCGCGGCGTTGCGCCCCGCCACGGCGACGAGGCGCGGGTCGACCGGCACGTCGAAGTAGCTGCGGGCGTTGCGCCAGGCCTGCGAGTGGGCCCGGCCCATGAAGGCGTAGCCGATCATCCCCACCCCGAGGGTGGGCTTTGGTGCGGTCGTCATGACGTCCTCATCTCGGGCGTTGGCGGTGTGGGGCGCCCGCGCCGCACCGGTCGGCGCGGCGCGGGCCCCGTACGGTCAGGACTCGAAGCCGAGCGGGAGGTACTGCTCGACGTTCGCCTTCGTCACCACGGGGGCGTTGAGGACGATGCGTCGCGGCACCTCGACCTGGACGAGGTCGCTGATGCCCTTGCCCTGCGCGATGAGACGCGCGAGCTTGATGCCGTCGGCCGCCTGGGTCGGCGGGTAGAGGACGGTGGCCTCCATCTTGCCCTCCTGGATCCAGCGCATCGCGTTGGCCGAGCCGGCGCCGCCGATGAAGGCCATCTCGTGGCGGTTGGCCTGGTCGAGGGCGGCCATGACGCCGACGCCCTGGTCGTCGTCGTGGTTCCAGAGGATGTCGATCTTCGGTGCGGCCTGGAGCAGGTTGGACATCTGCTTCTCGCCGGACTCGACGGTGAACTCGGCGGCGACCCGGTTGTCGACCGTCTGGCCGCACGCCTTGAGCGCGTCGGCGAAGCCCTTGCTCCGGTCCTGTGTCAGCGGCAGCGAGTCGATGCCGGCGATCTCGGCGATGACCGGGTTGGACAGGTTCTTGTCCTTGACGAGCGTGCACGCGTACGTGCCGGCCGAGACGCCCATGCCGTAGTTGTCGCCGAGGACCGTCGCGCGGGCCGCGAACGGGCTGGAGAACTCGCGGTCGACGTTGATGACCGGGATGCCCGCGTTCATCGCCTTGGTCGCCACCTCGGTGAGGGCCGCGCCGTCGGTCGGGAGCAGGACGATGGCATCGACCTTGTCGTTGATGAAGGTCTCGATCTGGCTGATCTGCAGAGACGCGTCGTTGGTGCCCTCGGCGACCTTGAGCTCGACGTCTCCGTGCTTCTTGGCCTCGGCCTGCGCGGCGCTGTTGATCGCACCGAGCCAGCCGTGGTCGGCCGCCGGACCGGAGAAGCCGATGGTGACCTTCTTGCCCGGGGCGTCGTTGTCGCTCGCGGCGTTGCCGGCGGCCTGCTGGGTCGAGGCCGCCGGCGTCGTGGCCGGGTCGTTGCTCGTGCAGCCGGCTGCGACGAGGGCGGCGCTCATGGCGATCGCCACGACGGCGACGCGCTGGGTGTGACGAAGTGATGCAGACACGCTGACTCCTATGTGAGCGGTGTTGAGGGTGTGAGTTGCCGTGCGACCCGGTGACCCGAGGTCGGTGGTGCTGGGTTCCCCTGCAGGACGGTCCCGTCCGTGCCGGCCGGCGAGAGCGGGCGCGGGGGTGCCCCGGTCCGGGCTAGGTCGACCTCGTGCGGGAGACCCGCTGCTGGAGCAGGACGGCGGCCACGATGATGGCTCCCTTGGCCACCGCCTGCGTCGAGGTGTCGAGGTTGTTGAGGGTGAAGACGTTGGTCAGCGTCGTGAAGATGAGGACGCCGAGGACGGTGCCCACCACGGTGCCGCGCCCGCCCGACAGGAGCGTGCCGCCGATGACGACCGCGGCGATGGCGTCGAGCTCGTAGAGCTGGCCGTGGGTCGAGGTGCCGGTGGTCGTGCGGGCCATGATCATGACGGCCGCGATGCCGCAGGCGACGCCGAGCAGGACGTAGAGGTACATGGTCTGCCGCTGGACGCGGATGCCCGCGAGCCGGGCCGCCTCGGCGTTGCCGCCGATGGCCAGGGTGCGGCGCCCGAAGGTGGTGCGGTTGAGCAGGACCCAGCCGATGACGGCGACGATCGCGAACAGGATGACGAGGACCGGGACGCCGAGCACGCTGCCGCCGAAGAACTCGATGAAGCCGCGCTCGCGGACGATCTGGGTGCGGCGCTTGGCGATGATCTCGGCGAGGCCGCGCGCCGCGGCCAGCATCGCCAGGGTGACGATGAACGGCGCTATGCGTCCGTAGGCGACGAGCACCCCGTTGACGAGGCCGCAGCCGGCGCCGACCGCGACGGCCGCGAAGACCATGACGACCCAGTGGACGTCGGCCGCCATCGCCTGGGTGGCGACCGTCGTCGCCCACACCGACGAGAGCGCGACGATGGCCCCCACCGACAGGTCGATGCCGCCACCCGAGATGACGAAGGTCATGCCGACGCTGACGACGCCGATGACCGACCCGAGGCGCAGGATCGTCAACGCGTTGTCGGGGCTGGCGAAGCGGTCACCGCCGGTGAGGATCCCGACGACGACGAGCAGCAGGAGCGCGAGGACGAGGCCCGCGCTGCGGCCGGCGGGCCCGGACAGGAAGCCGGTGAGGCCTCCAGGCGGCCGGGCCGCGGCACCGCCGACGGCCGGGCCACCCTTGGCTTCCTGCTGCTCGCCGTCGTCCCCCGCCCCCACGGTTCCCGGCGTCTGGTCGACCTTCGTGACGTCGGCGCTCATGCCGCGTCTCCCTTCAGGATGATGTCGAGGACGGCGTGCTCGTCGAGCTCGTCGGCCGGACCCTCGTGTCGGACGGTGCGGTCGGCGAGGACCAGCACCCGGTTGGACAGCCCGAGCACCTCGGGGATCTCGCTCGAGACGACGACGACGGCCACGCCCTCGTCGGTGAGCCGGCGCACGAGGGCATAGATCTCGGACCGGGCGCCGACATCGACACCACGGGTGGGCTCGTCGAGGAGCAGGACGCGGCAGCCGCGGAGCAGCCAGCGCGCGAGCACGACCTTCTGCTGGTTGCCACCCGACAGGGTCCGCGACTCGCGGTGCACGCCGCGCGGCCGGACGTCGAGCGACTCCATGAGCTCCTCGGCGGCCGCCACCTCGGCGTCGCCGTCGAGCAGCCCACCGCGGGAGAAGCGCGCGAGGGTGGCGAGGCTGATGTTCGCGGCGAGCGACGCGCCGAGGACGAGTGCCTGGCTCTTGCGCTCCTCGGGGCACAGTCCGATGCCGGCGCGGACGGCGGCGGCGACCGAGCCGGGACGCACCGGCCGGCCGTCGACGAGGACGCGGCCCCCGGTGGCACGGCGCGCCCCGAAGATCGTCTCGACGATCTCGGACCGGCCCGACCCCACCAGCCCGGCGAGGCCGACGACCTCACCCGGCCGGACGTCGAAGGTCACGTCGGTGAACTCGCCTGTGCGCGAGAGGCCCTCGACGCGGAGCACGGGCTCGGCCTCGGGCACGGCCGGCTTGTCCGGGAAGACGTACTCGATGGAGCGGCCGGTCATGAGCCGGATCAGCTCCTGCGTGCCGGTCTCCTCGGCGTCGAGCCCGGTGGCCACGGTGCGGCCGTCCTTGAGGACCGTGACCCGGTCACCGATCTCGCGGATCTCCTCGAGCCGGTGGGAGATGTAGACGACGGCGACGCCTTGCGCGGTGACCTCGCGGATGACGGCGAACAGCTGGTCGACCTCGCCGGCGTCGAGCACGGCGGACGGCTCGTCCATGATGATGAGGCGGGCGTCGCGGGACAGCGCGCGGGCCATGCTGACGATCTGGCACGAGGCGGCCGAGAGCGTGCCGACCTCGGCCGACGGCGAGATCTCGCGGTGACCGAGGCGGGCGAGCAGGCGGGCGGCGCCGCGCCGAGCGGTGCTGCGCTGGGAGAACCCGAGGCGCGTCGGCTCGTGCCCGAGGTAGATGTTCTCGGCGACGGTGAGGCCCTCGACGAGGTCGAGCTCCTGGTACATCGTCGCGATGCCGAGGTCCATCGCGGCCTGGGGGTGGTGGAGGGTCACCGGCGTGCCGTCCCACTCGATGCCGCCCTCGTCGGGCTCGTGGACGCCGGCCAGCACCTTGATGAGGGTGCTCTTGCCGGCGCCGTTCTGGCCGAGGAGGCAGTGCACCTCGCCCGGTCGCACGTCGAGGTCGACGCCGCCCAGGGCGACGACCCCGGGAAAACGCTTGACGACGCCGGTCATCCGCAGCAGCGGGGCGTCGGCTCCATCTCGCCGTCGAGATTCCATGGGCACACCGTGGACCACTTTTGTCGGCCGGTCAAGCAAAAGTTTCTGGCGTGAGACGCGAAAGCCGCGCACATGGCGCGTCAAAGCTGCATGTGCTTGACTTCAAGGGTGCGCCATCCGGAGTCGTCGTCGCCCCACGCCCTCGGCGCCAGCGGCGCGGGCGAGCTGCTCCAGCTGCTCCGCGACGAGACGCCCCGCACCCGCGCCGAGCTGGCCAAGCTGACGGGCCTGGCCCGCTCCACCGTGGGCGCCCGCGTCGACGCCCTCCTCGCCACCGGCCTGCTCGCTCCCAGCGGCGAGGCGGCGAGCACCGGCGGGCGTCCCCCGGTGCGCTTCGCGTTCAACCCCGAGGCGCGCATCGTCATCGGTGCGGACGTCGGCGCCACCCACGGTCGTGTCGCCCTGACCGACCTGAGCGGCAAGCCGATTCGCGAGATCGCCGAACCCCTCGACATCACGGACGGGCCGGAGGCCGTCCTCGACTGGCTCGTCGACGCCACCCAGCGCCTCCTCGAGGGCACCGGCCGTGACGCGTCCGACCTCATCGGCATCGGCATCGGGCTGCCGGGGCCCGTCGAGCACTCCACCGGCCGGCCGATGCGCCCACCGATCATGCCGGGCTGGGACGGCTACGACGTGCCCGCCCGCGTGCGCCAGTCCTTCGACGTGCCTGTCCTCGTCGACAACGACGTCAACATCATGGCTCTCGGCGAGCACGCCACGGCCCATCCCGGCGTCGAGCACCTCCTCTTCGTCAAGGTCGCCACCGGCATCGGCGCGGGCATCATCAGCGGCGGCCGGCTCCACCGCGGCGCCGTCGGGGCCGCGGGCGACCTGGGACACGTCGCTGCGCCCCACGCACCGGACGTGCTCTGCTCCTGCGGCAACACCGGGTGCCTCGAGGCCGTGGCGAGCGGGCCCGCGATCACGAGGTCGCTCAGGCAGCTCGACATCGCAGCGGAGAGCAACGCCGACATCGTCGAGCTCGTCCGGGGCGGCAACGTGCCCACGGCCCACGCGGTGCGCCAGGCCGGGCGCACCATCGGGGAGGTGCTAGCCACGTGCGTCAGCCTCCTCAACCCCGAGGTCATCGTCATCGGCGGCTCCCTCGTCCAGGCCGGTGAGAGCCTCGTCGCCGGGGTCCGCGAGGTCGTCTACGGGCGGTCGCTGCCGCTCGCGACGGGCGGCCTCCAGATCGTCGTCGCCTCGACCGGGGTCCAGGCCGCGGTCATCGGGGCCGCGACGATGGTCATCCAGCACGTCCTCGACGCCGACCGCGTCGACCTCGTCATCGCCCGGGGTGCCGCGGCTGCCGCGTCCGCGTCCTGAGCGCGTCCCCGGGGCCCCAGGGCACCAGCCACCACAATGGGCCCATGACCGATCACCGGCCCGTCGACAGCTGGCTCACCGACATGGACGGCGTCCTCGTCCACGAGGAGGACGCCATCCCCGGAGCGGCCGAGTTCATCGCCGCCCTCGAGGCATCGGGCAAGCGGTTCCTCGTCCTGACGAACAACTCGATCTTCACCCCGCGCGACCTTGCGGCACGCCTGCGACTCAGCGGGATCCGCGTTCCCGAGCAGGCGATCTGGACGTCGGCGCTCGCCACGGCGCAGTTCCTCGCCGACCAGCGCGGCGGCGGGAGCGCCTACGTCGTCGGCGAGGCCGGGCTCCTCACCGCGATGCACGACATCGGGTTCGTCATGACCGAGCGCGACCCCGACTACGTCGTGCTCGGCGAGACCCGCACGTACTCGTTCGAGGCGATCACGCGGGCCATCCGGCTCATCGACAACGGCGCCCGGTTCATCGCGACCAACCCCGACCCGAGCGGCCCCAGCGCCCTGGGCAAGCTGCCGGCCACGGGGTCGGTGGCGGCACTCATCTCGACGGCCACCGGGCGCCAGCCGTACTACGTCGGCAAGCCGAACCCACTCATGATGCGCAGCGCGCTCAACCGCATCGAGGCACACAGCGAGACGACCGTCATGGTCGGTGACCGCATGGACACCGACATCATCAGCGGCCTCGAGGCCGGCCTGCGCACGGTGCTCGTGCTCACCGGGTCGACGCAGAAGCACCAGATCGAGCGGTTCCCGTACCGGCCGAGCCGCGTCGTCGACTCAGTCGCGGACCTCGTGCCGCTCGTCGGGCACCACGAGGACTGAACCGGCGGCCGCGGACGCCCGGACGCGTGTGCGACGCGGCCGGGCGGGGTAGGACTCCTCTGGCCGACGAGAGGGACTCCAGCAGTGAGCCAGGAACGAGACGTCGTCGCGGGGCGCTACCGCCTGCTCGACCAACTCGGGTCCGGAGGCATGGGCCAGGTGTGGCTCGCCTGGGACGAGCGGCTGAGCCGGGCGGTCGCCCTGAAGCGGCTGCATGCGCCGGTCGGCCTCCCCCAGGACGAGGCCGACCTTGCCCGCGAGCGTGCGATGCGGGAGGCGCGGATCACGGCGCGCCTGCACCACCCGAACGCGGTGCCGGTCTACGACGTGGTGGACGCAGACGGTGCGCCTTGCCTCGTCATGCAGTACCTGCCCTCCCGCAGCCTGCACGAGGTCCTCGCGGCCGAAGGCACGCTCGATCCGCGCGAAGCGGCCCGCATCGGTGCCGGGATCGCCGGAGCCCTCGCGTCGGCCCACGAGGCCGGCATCGTGCACCGCGACGTCAAACCGGGCAACATCCTGCTGACAACGACCGGGACGCCGTTGCTCACGGACTTCGGGATCTCCCGCGGCCGTGGCGACGCCTCGCTCACGGTGAGCGGGCTGCTGACCGGCACGCCGGCCTACCTCGCGCCCGAGGTCGCACGGGGCGAGGAGTCGACGCCGGCCGCCGACGTCTTCGCGCTGGGGGCCACCCTGTACGCCGCCGTGGAGGGCACGCCGCCCTTCGGGGTGGGCGACAACCCGATGGCCCTGCTGCACCAGGTGGCCTCGGGCCGCATCGACCCTCCGCGTCGCGCCGGGCCCCTGGAGCGCGTCCTCGTCCGCATGCTCGCCGCCGACCCCGAGGCGCGGCCGCTCATGGCGGAGGCCGCGGCGGCCCTGGCCGCCGTCGCCCGCGGCGCGGGCGACACCGTGGCTTTCGCGGCCGAGGCGGCCGAGGCGGCCGACGGCCCAGCGTCCGAGAACGCCCCGGTGGGCCACACCGCCGTCCTGCCAGTCGCACCCGACCCCGATGACCGGCCCGTCCCGCCCGATGCAGCGCCCGACACAGCGCGCGAGCTCGCGGGGGAGCCGCCCGACCGTCGGCGCCGGCGACCGGCGCTGCTGGTGCTCGGGGCTGCGGCGGTGCTGGCAGCGCTCGTCCTCGTCCTGGTCCTCGTCACGCGCGAGGGCCCGCTGACCACGTTGGCGCCGAACCCGGGCGGGTCGTCCTCGGCCACCTCGTCCTCGACGCCGGCCACGTCGCCACCCCGGACCACATCTCGGCCGACGTCCACCGCCCGGACCCCCACGACGACCCCCAAGACGACCCCGAGCACGTCCCGACCGGCGCCGACGCGTCCGTCCGCGAGCACGGCGTCACCCGGACCGCCCACCGCCGCCGAGCTGGCCGGGGCGATCCGGGACTACTACGCCGTGCTGCCGGGCGACACCGACGCCGGCTGGGCCCTGCTGACGCCGCGCTATCGCACGACGACCGCGGGGGGTCGCCAGACCTACGAGCGCTTCTGGGCAGCGATCGACCGGGTCCGCGCCAGCGCGGTCGACGCGTCGCCCCCGTCCTCGGTCGTGGCCACGCTGCGCTACGACTACAAGGACGGTCGCACGTACCTCGAGCGGACCGACTTCACGCTGGTGCCGGAGGGCGGCCGTCTCAAGATCGACCGCAGCTTCGTGCTCAGCAGCCGACAGCTCTGAGCGTCACACCGGGCGCCTTCCCTGCCGACCGCGGTCCGCTGACCGGCCGACCGGCTGACCGGCTGACCGGCCGACCGGCTGACCGGCCGCTTCGAGGGGCTGCGGTTCGGGGCACGGGCGGCGCGGACCCGACCCGCGCCTGCCCCGAACCGCTGCTCGTGCCCCGAACCGCGGTGGGTGCCGCGTCAGGTGGGGACGCCGAGGAGGAAGCCGCCTCAGCCGTGGCCGAAGAGGCGCGACCACCACGAGCGCGCGGGCGGGCGGGCAGCCGCGGCGGCGGCCTCGCGCTCGGCGCGGGCGCGGCGCAGCTGCTCCTCGCGCTCGTCGCGCAGGACCCGCCAGGCGGCGACCATCTCGTCGACGTCGAGCGTCCGCGCCAGCACCGGTGGCAGGTTGCCGACCACGGGCCGGAGCCGGTCGGCGAGCACCCGCCTGTTGTAGTCCTCGATGATCTCGCGCACCTGCTGCTCGGTACGCACGTCGGCCAGTGCACCGGGGTAGGTGGCAGCCTCCTTGCGCAGCGCGAGGGGGCCCGGCAGCGCACCGCCGAGGTCGAGGTTCTCGCGCTCGGCGAACCGCTTGACCCACCAGTCCGGGTCGCCGGAGTCGCGCAGGTCGAGCGGCTTGCCCGCCCCGGGCAGGTTGTCGAACTCGCCCCGCTCCTGCGCCTCGCGGATCTGCCGCTCGACGGCACTCTCCCAGTACGGCTGCCCGGACATGTCTCCACGCTAACCGACGGCCTGGGCTCGGCAGGCGCTCGATGGTGGGCCGTCGGGGATGGGCCGGGCTCTCGCGCGGAGGCACCCGGCACCTGGGCCTCCTCAGCCGGCCTGCAGCTCGCGCAGGACGGGATGCTCGAGGTCCGCGGGCGAGGCGCATCCGTTGGAGCAGGCCAGCGCAGGTTCCCCGTCCTGCCGACCGACGCGCCACGCGGTCCCGCCGTGCACGGGTTCGGCGGTCACCGTCACGGTGCCGCCGCACCCCTTCGTCGGGCACGGGATGCTGATCGTCTCCATGCTCGACAGCGTAGGCGTGACGGGCCCCTCACAGCCTGGCGAGCACCTCGTCGAGCATGGCCTCGGTCAGCTTGCCGGTGAAGGTGTTCTGCTGGCTAACGTGGTAGCTGCCGACGAGCCGCACCACCCGGCCCGACGCGGTGACGAGTCGCGCCTCGGCACCGTGGCCGAACCGTGGCTTGGGCCTGGGCACCGCCCAGCCGCGGCGTCGGGCGGCCCTGAGCGCTGCGTCCCAGCCGATCGACCCGAGGGCTAGGAGCGACTCGACGTAGGGTTCGGCGAGCTCGAGGTCACGGTCGAACCACGGCGCGCACGTCGCCTTCTCCTGCGTCGTCGGCTTGTTCGCCGGTGGAGCGCACCGCACCGTGGCCACGATGCGCAGGCCGGTCAGCTCGAGGCCGTCCCCGGCCGACACCGCCGTCGGCTGGTTCGCGAAACCCGCCCGGTGCAGCGCGGCGTACAGCCAGTCACCGGAGCGGTCGCCGGTGAACATCCGACCGGTGCGGTTGGTGCCGTTGGCCGCTGGGGCCAGACCGACGACGAGCACGCGGGCCTTCGGGTCCCCGAAGGAGGGACCGGGGCGTCCCCAGTACGGCTGGTCGGCGAACGAGGCCCGCCGGCCGGCGCGCGCCACGGACTCCCGCCAGTGGACGAGACGCGGGCAGGCCCGGCACACGCTGACGCGCGCGTCGAGCTCGGGCACGGACGCCGCCGTCCGCGCGAGCCGCACCACCTCCGCCGCGGTGTGCGCCACCGGCGTCGACGCGTCGGCCGGGTCGCCGGGCCAGCCCGTGCCCGGCGGGACCGGGGAGGGGAAGAGCCGGCCGGTCAGGGGGTGCGGGTCGAGCGGCTCGAGCGCGTCGTCGGCGTCCATGGGCCCCACGCTAGGGCGACGTGAGACGGTTCAGGGGTGGTCCGGTGAACCGGGTGCGCACCCGCGTCGTCCTCGGTTCGGGGACGGTCGCACGGTGCACGACCCGGGACGCGCAAGGAGGTGAGCGTCGCATGCCGCTCGACGACGACGCCGTCGCGGCGATCTACCGCGAGCACGGCCCGATGCTGCGGCGTGTCGTGTGGCGCGCGACGAGCGACGCGAACCGGGTCGACGACATCGTCCAGGAGGTCATCCTGCGCGTCTGGCGTCAGGCACCCGAAGCGGACAACCTCCGCGCGTACCTCATCACCACGGCCCGGCACCTCATCGTCGACCAGCACCGCGCCGCGACCCGCCGCCCGCAGCAGGCCCAGCTCGTCGACGTCCCCGAGGACGACGCCGCCCTCGACCACGCGCTCGACCAGGTGCTCGTCGAGGAGGCGCTCGGCCGCCTCCAGCCCGCCCACCGCGACATCGTCCGATGCCTCTACTACGACCGGCTCTCCGTGGCCGAGACCGCCGTCCGCGTCGGGGCGCCCGAGGGCACCGTGAAGTCGCGCGCCTTCTACGCCGTGCGCAACCTGCGCGCGATCCTCGACGAGATGGGAGTGACCCGATGACCCCCGGGCCGCACGACGTGCACGTGCTCCTCGGCGCGTACGTGCTCGGTGGCCTGTCCGACGACGACCACCGCACCTTCACCGAGCACCTACGCACGTGCCGGGAGTGCCAGGCCGAGCTCGGCCAGGTGTCCGGGCTCCCCCGGCTGCTCGACCTCGCCGGGCCCGACGGCGGGCCGCACCTCGCGGACGCCGACGCGACGCCCGCGGCGGCCCTCCCGCCGGTCGGGGGCGAAGGCGTGGCCGACCTTCTGGCGGAGGTCTCCCGGCGGCGGCGGCGGCGCCGGGCCTGGCTGTCGGCCGTGGCAGCAGCCGCCGCCGTCCTGCTCTTCGCCGGCGGCGCGTGGCTCGGTCCGCAGATGCTCACCTCGACCCCGCCGACGGCGCACTACGTCGCCGCGGCCGCCCCGGGCTCCACGGTCAAGGTCGACGTCGCCCTGGTGACCCGTGGCTGGGGCACCCAGCTCGACATCGACTGCGAGGACATGCCGAAGGAGGGCGAGCTGCTGCTCTACGTCATCGACCGCAACGGCAAGGCCATGACCGCGGCGTCCTGGCGTGCGACGACGTCCGGCTACTCCCGGGTGACCGGAGCGACCGCCCTGAGCCCCGACCAGATCGAGGCCATCGAGGTCCGCACCGGAACCGGCAGGGTCGTCGCGTCGGCGCGGACGTGAGGGGCAACGCTCGAGGGCCCGGTTCGCGGGTGCGCGGGGCTGCGATACCGGGCCCTGGGTGACGGTTCACGTACCACAACGGGCCAACCGCCGAAGCTGGGAGCGTCGGGTCGAGTCCGGTTCTGTCCGGTCTGCGACCCTCACACCGATCAGTGCCGATCCCACCGCCGCAGATACACGCCGGGAGCCTCGGGCCCGGGCATCCACCCCGTGCGACACTGTGGCATGGCTGACGACGTGTCCATCCAGAGCCGCATCAAGTCGCTCATCGACGAGGAGCACGCCCTGCGCGAGTCGCTCGGCAAGGGCGAGATCACCGTCGACGACGAGCACGCGCGCCTCGGCAGCATCGAGGTCGAGCTGGACCAGTGCTGGGACCTGCTGCGCCAGCGTCGAGCCCGGCGCGAGTTCGGCCAGGACCCGGAGGAGGCTCAGGTCCGCTCCGAGCGCACCGTCGAGGGCTACCTCGGCTGAGCCGCCGCCGTCTCGACGGCGAGGCCGTGGCCGAACGGGAAGAGCGGGTCGTCGTAGCCCGGCACGTCCTCGCCGTGCCGGCGGACCTGCTCCATGGAGCGGGGCAGGTCGAAGGGCAGCTTGCCCTGCGGGGCCTCGAGGCCGGTCAGGGCGTCGACGAGCGCGTCGTCGCTCGTGCCGTAGCTGGCCACGATGGTCGTGGCCACGGGCAGCAGCGGGGTCAGCACGGCCGGCCGGTCCAGGACGACGTCGAGCACGAGTGGGCACACGGCGGCGAGCCGGCCGAGCCGGTGCACCAGCCCCGGCGGGAAGTCCAGGGACCCCTGGTGGAACCACGACTCGAGGAACAGGTCCGCGCGCGGCTCGAACGGGGCGGTGACGCGCACGACGGCGACGTCGGCGTCCTGCGGCCGGTCCACGACCCTGCCGAGGCGGCTCGCCGCCTCGGCTGACAGGTTCTCGACGTAGACGCGCAGTCCCCGGCGAAGCGGCAGCGTCGCCTCGGCGCACGTGACGTTCGACGCGGCCGCTCGGGCGCCGGCGGGGGCGCCGTTCTGCAGCACGGTCACCGACCGCGCCTGCACGGCCCGGCCCAGCTCGCGGAAGTCCGCTCGGCCCACGGTCGCGGCGGCCGCGTCCTCGTCGACGTAGGGGTTCTCGAACAGGCCGAGGCGGAACTTCACGGCCAGCAGGCGCCGCGCGGACACGTCGATGCGGTCCTCGGTGACGCGGCCCGCCTTGACGAGGTCGATGAGGACCTCGACGCACTCCTCCCCGCCGAACTGGTCGGCCCCGGCCTGCAGGATGAGCTCCATCCGGCCGGCCGGGTCCAGGTGCTCGACGCCCCAGGCCCGGGCCGGGAGCACCTGGTCGCCGACGTGGTTGTCGTTGACCAGCTCCCAGTCGGTGACGACGACGCCGTCGTAGCCCAGCTGCTCGCGCAGCAGCCCGGTGACGATCTGCCGGTTGTAGCCGAACCCGACCGGCTCGATCGGCTCGCCGTCGATCCGCAGGCCCACCGGCATGCCGTAGTAGGGCATGATCCCGGCCGTGCCGGCCGCGATGGCCGGCGGGAACGGCTTGAGGTGCTCGGCGAACCGGCCGCCGGGGTAGACCTGCTCGCGGCCGTAGGGGAAGTGGGCGTCCTCACCGTCCTTCTGCGGCCCGCCGCCGGGGAAGTGCTTGCTCGTGCAGGCCACGCTGCCGGGCCCGAGCGACTGGCCCTGGAAGCCCTCGAGGTAGGCCACGCCGAGCTCGGTGACGAGGTCCGCGTCCTGGCCGAAGGTGCCGGCCTGTCGGGCCCAGCGCGGCTCGGTGGCCAGGTCCAGCGTCGGGTGCAGCGCCGCGCGGATGCCCACGGCGACGTACTCCTGCCGGGCGACGTCGGCGAAGGTGCGCACCAGGTCCGCGTCGCGCAGGGCGGCCAGGCCCAGCGGCTCGGGCCACTGGGAGAAGGCGCCGGCCGAGAACGACACCCCGACGTTCTCGATGAACGCGTGGCGCGGGTCGGTCGAGATCGTCACCGGGATGCCGTGCGGCGTGCGCTCCGCGAGCGACTGCAGCGCGTTGCTCCACCGGGCGGCCATCCGCGGGTCGGCCAGCGCGTGCACGTTGAAGTGGCTCAGGTGCTTGTCCAGCACCACTTGCGACGTCGGCGACTTGCTGATCGCGCCCGGCGCCTCGAGGACCGAGCCGTCCGTGCCGGCCTCGATGACGGTCTGGAACATCAGGCCGACCTTCTCCTCCAGCGACAGCCGGCCGAGCAGGTCCTCGACCCGGTCGGCCACCGGCAGCCGGGGATCCTCGTACGGGTCCATCCGGCCGTTGCCGTTCAGGTCGCGGTACACGACCCCGTCCTCGGAGATGCTCGTCTCGGGTCGCACGGGTAGAACCCTTTCATGGTGCAGGTGGACGCAGGGGAGGCGGAAGTGGGGCCGTGGCCGCCCGCGTGAGGGGGCCGCGCAGGGCGGGCGGCCACGGCGTCGGGAGCCGGTGGGCTGCTCCCGACGGGTCGAGCGGTCAGGCGAGCCCGGCGCCGAACTGCTCGATGCCGATGACGGGGCGCAGGCGCCGCTCGACGGCCGGCGTCGCGAAGCCCCGGCGGATGACGTCGCGTCCGAGCACGTTGCCGGCCACGCCCATGACCATCGCCTGGTCGAGCGACAGGTAGCGCCGAGCCACGGTCCCGGAGCGCACCGCGACCGCGTCGAAGAACCCGCCGCGGCCGTAGGCGTCGAGGTCCGCCTGGAGGTTCGCGAGGTTGGTGAACGCCTCGTCGGGCTCGTGCAGCATCGCCAGGAAGGCGGCGTGCGGGGTGACGACGCCGTCGCCGTAGGTCGGGTTGGGGTTCGTGGCGGGGCGGCAGTCGCCGAAGCCGGGGTCGTAGTTGGTCTTCTCCCGGTCGGAGAAGTAGCCATCGGGGTTGAGCCCGAGGGCGTCGACGCCGTACTCGCGGTAGGTGCCGAACGGGTCGCTCGAGGGGCTGAAGCCCCAGTAGCCGTAGCCGGCGTCGTCGAGGCCGTGCTCGCGCTGGGCCCGCACGTGCAGCGGGTGGTTGCGGCCCCAGCTGTTCGGCGCCCACTCGGCCTCGGGGACGAAGACGTCGGGCATCAGCTCCTCGAACATGCTGCCGCCCCAGCCGGGCACGACGTGCAGGCCGCGGTAGGTGTACGCGCCCTCGTAGACGTCGACGCCGAGGTAGGTGCGGTGCTCGCCGACGGGCTGCATCTCCTGCCAGGACCAGTCGCAGCCGGCCGGGAACGTGCGCCACATGGCGTAGTACTGGGCGCCGGGGATCTGCCCGGTGAGGATGCCGAGGTAGCTGGTGATGCGCGTCTCGGAGACCGTCGTGTCGTAGTGGTGGTTGGTGTACCAGACGTCCGGGCCGACGCCGATGTGGTTGCCGGTGTAGCCGGAGAACCCGGGCGGCGGTGGCGCGTCGTAGAACCCGCCGTGGATGAGGCCGGGCTTGAGCGCCACGTTCGTGTCGTAGAACATGTCCCAGCGCATCCGGCCGAAGATGCGGGAGGCCCACGGTGCCGCGGCGGCGTCCGAGCTTCCGGACGACGAGCAGCGCCGCGCCGAGCCAGCCGTTGTCGACGCTCGACAGGAACGGGTAGACGCGGCTGCCGTCCGTGGGCCACGTCGTCAGCACCTCGCCGGTGGCCTCGTCGTACCAGTTGTAGTACATGCCGCTCGGCTCGTGGTGCTGCATGCGGTCGAGCGTCTTGAGCGTCCGGATGAGCCGGGCCGACGCCTCACCGCGGCCGATGATGCCGAGCTCACGGGCCGCGATCGTGGACCACATGTAGCCGCCGATGTTCGTCGGCGAGGTGTATCCCGAACGGTCCTCTGGGGCAAGGCTTTCCGGGATGTTGTCGGCAGGCAGGCCGGTCCTGGGGTCGGTCATCGCGACGAGGCTGCGCCAGGTGTCGGCGGCCCACGTGCGCACGCGGCCCGCGTCGAGCGCACGCGTCCGGGCCTTGAGCCCGCCACGCAGGAAGGCGGGGGCCGATCCGGTGCGGGTGGTGGCACCGGCCGGCGCCGCCGGCGGGAGGGCGAAGGCGGCCAGGGCGGCGGCGCCGCCGACGAGGAGGCTGCGTCTGGTCGGGGTCGAGGACGGGGTGGGACCGGGACGGTCGGACATGCGGGTGTTCTCCGTTCCTTTACTTGAGGCCGGTCGTCGCGATGCCCTCGATGAAGCGCTTCTGGAACACGAGGAAGACGACGAGGATCGGCAGGATGACGACGGTGGCGCCCGCCAGGAGCAGGCCGTAGTGGGTGCTGTTCTGGCCCGTCGAGTAGAGGGCCAGCGCCACGGGGAGGGTGTACTTGTCCTCGGTCTGGCCCACGACGAGCGGCCAGAGGAAGTTGTTCCAGCTGCCGAGGAACGTCAGGATGCCCAGCGTCGCCAGAGCGGGACCGCACAGCGGCATGATGATCCGCCAGAAGATCCGCAGCTCGCCGGCGCCGTCGACGCGTCCGGCGTCGAGGAGGTCCCGGGGCAGGCCGAGGATGAACTGGCGCATGAGGAACACGCCGAACGGGCTGACGAGGAACGGCAGGAAGAGGCCGGGCAGCGAGTTGATGAGCCCCACGTTGGCGACGAGGACGAACAGCGGCACGAACGTCACGACGCCGGGGATCATCAGCGTCGCCATGACGGCGAGGAACAGGGGACGCTTTCCGCGGAACTCGAGCATCGCGAAGGCGTAGCCGAGCATCGAGCAGAAGACGAGGTTGCCGGCCGTCACGACCACCGCCACGACGATGGAGTTGAAGAAGTACTGGCCGAAGTTCAGCTTGCTGAACAGCTGCGTGTAGTTGTCGAGGGACGCGCTGTGCGGCCACCACGTCGGGGGGACCTGGCGCAGCTCGCCCTCGCCCTTGAAGGACCCGAGGACCATCCACACGAACGGCGCGACGACGGCCACCAGGGCGACGACGAGGACGAGGTAGAGCCACCACCGTCCGCCCTGGCCCGAGCCGACCATGCCCGAGCGCGGGGCCCGGGAACGCCCCGACGGGCGGGCACCCGCCTCCGGCGCGGGTCGGGGTGCGGTGTCGACGGACATGTCAGGTCCTCTCTCGCAGCAGCCGGAACTGGATCGCGGTGACGACCGCGATGACGACGAAGATGAGGTAGCTCATCGCCGACGCGAGGGCGTAGTTGCCGAAGCCGAACTGCTGGTACGTGTAGTAGGACAGCGAGATCGTGCTGTTCAGCGGGCCACCCTTGGTCATGACGAACGGCTCCTCGAAGAACTGGAGGTAGCCGATCGCCGTCGTGACCATGACGAACAGCAGGGTCGGGCGCAGCAGCGGCATCGTCACGTGCCGGAACCGCTTCCAGGCCCCGGCGCCGTCGATGGCCGCCGCCTCGTGCAGCTCGCCGGGTACCGCCTGCAGGCCGGCCAGGAAGATGATCATCGCGGTGCCGAAGTTGCGCCACGACGCCATGAGGATGAGCGCCGGCATCGACCAGTGCGGGTCACCGAGCCAGTTCGGTCCCTCGATGCCGACCCAGCCGAGCGCCGTGTTGATGAGGCCGCCCGGGTCCTGCAGGAGGAAGCGCCACACGACGGCCACCGCGACGATCGAGGTGATGACCGGCAGGTAGAAGCCGAGGCGGAACGCGGCCCGGAAGCGGGTGATGCCCTTGTCGAGGGCGACCGCGGCGGCGAGCGCCACGACGAGGGTCAGGGGCATCCCGACGAGGACGAAGTAGGCGGTGTTGCCCGCGGCGGTGCGAAAGAGCGGGTCGGACAGCGCCTTGGCGTAGTTCTCGAACCCGACGACGTCGACGGCGAAGGGGGTGCGCAGGTCGCGGGCCCTCGTGTCGGTGATGCTCATGAAGAGCGACTGGAGCACCGGCCACGCGGTGAAGGCGAGGAAGAGGAGGCAGAACGGGAGGGCGAGGATCCACGCCGCCCGCCCCTCCCGTCGGACCGCCTTCGCGGCCCGGCGGGAGGTTCCGGTGGACGGCCCACCGGGCGACGCGTCGGGACGTGCCGCCGCGTCGCCCGCCGCGACGGGCGACACGGGTCCGGTGGGGGACCCCGTCGTGCCGGTCCGGGCGGTCATGGTCTCAGCTGCCCGTGCCGATGGAGTCGGCCTGCTGCTGGGCCGTCTTCAGCCCCTGGGCAGGGTCCTCGCCGGTCTTGGTGATCTTCTCCAGCTCGGTGTCGAGACCCTTGACGGCCTGCTCCCACGTCGGGAAGGACGGCGGCGCCTTGGCCGTCTCGAGCTGCTTGCCGAAGACGGCGAGCTTCTTGTCCGAGGCCAGCTGCGGGTCCTGCCAGGCGCTCTTCACCGAGGGCAGGTCGGTCGAGAGCGTGTACCACTTGGCCTGGACCTTCGGGTCGGTGAGCCACTGGACGAACTTCCAGGCCGTGTCCCGGTTCTTCGTGCTCTTGAAGACGACGAAGTTCGAGCCGCCGACGAACGACGAGGAGCCCTGCGACCCGGCCGGGATCGGCGCGACGTTGTACTTGTCCTTGAAGCCGGGGCCGCCGACCTTCTCGACCGCGGCCATCTCCCAGGGGCCGGAGATGAACATCGGCACCTTGCCGCTGACGAAGTCCGGCTCGGTCGTCGGCGTCGCGGGTGCGGCCTTGTCGGAGATGCCGTCGGTGAAGAAGGACTGGTAGTACTGCGCCGCCTTGAGCATCTGCGGGCTGTCGAAGTTGTAGGCCTTGCCGCCGTTCTTGGTCAGGTCGGCCCCCTCACCCCAGGCGAACGGCATGAGGGTCTGCCAGGACCCCTCGCCACCGGCCTGCAGGCCGATGCCCCACTTGGCGCCGGCCTTGGTCTGCATGGCCTTGGCCATGTCGTGCAGGCCCTTCCAGTCGGTCGGGACGGTGTCGTAGCCGGCCTTCTTGGCCAGGTCCGTGCGGTAGAAGACGACGCGCGTCTCCACGTACCACGGGATGCCGAACGAGGTGCCGCCCACCTCGGTCGTCTTCTGCGCGCCGTCGAAGAAGACGGACTTGTCGATCTGGCCGGGGGTCGGGTCGAGGGCGTTCATGCCGGCGAACTCGCCCATCCACGTCGTGCCGACCATGGCGACGTCGGGGGTCTTGTTGGCCGTGATGGCCGTCGTGAACTTGTCGTGGGCGGCGTCCCACGGGATGGCGGTGACCTGGATCTTGACGCCGGGGTTGGCCGCCTCGAAGTCCTTGGCCAGCTTGGGCAGGTTGTCGCCCTCCGCGCCCATGGCCCACACGGTGATGGTGCCGGTGGCCTTGCCGGTGCTCACGGCGGCGCCGGTCTGGCCCGCGGCGGGGCCGCCGGTGTCGGAGCCCCGGCCGCACGCGGTCACGGTCAGGGCCGCGGCCGTCATGCACGCGACGGTGATGGCTGTGGTGCGTCTCATCGGGGTGTTCTCTCTTTCTCTGGGGCGTGCTGCGTGGGTTGCTCGTGCACACGGTTCGGCGCGGGCGCGGACGGTGAGCGCGGACTCGCGCAGCCGCACGAGCCACGGATGACCACACGGGTCGGCAGCACCCGGCGCTCGGTCGGCGGCTGCGCCCCCTGGACCCGCTGGTGGAGGCGTTCGGCCGCGAGTCCCCAGCTCGTGGACGGGTTGCCGGACGGTCGTGAGGCCCGGGCGCACGTACCTGGCGGTCATGACGTCGTCCCAGCCGACGACGGCCACGTCCCCTGGGACGTCGCGACCGGCGTCCTGCAGCCGGGCCATGATCGACAGGGCCAGCTCGTCGTTGGCGCAGACGAGCGCGTCGGTCTCGAGCTCACCGGACAGGACGCGGTCGGCGACGCGCTCGCCGTCGGCCTCGCGGAAGGGGACGCGGAGTGGCTCGGCCGGTTCGATCCCCGCGTCGTGGTGGGCAGCGACGAAGCCGGCGTGGCGCTCGGCGATGTCGGGCGCCCCGTCGGGGTCACCGACGAACAGGAGGCGACGCCGGCCGTGGCCGAGGACGTGGGTGGTGAGCTCGGCCGCACTGTGGACGTTCTCGGCGGCGACGCTCTCGATGCCGCTCTGCGGCTCGCCCGCGATGATGACGACGGGCTTGCGGCCGTGCAGGGCCCGGGCCACGGCCGGTGGCATGGCGGCCGAGCCGAGCACGGCGATCGCGTCGACCCGGGTGGTGAGGCGTCGGACCGCACGAGCGGCGTCGGCCTTGCCCTCGGTGAGCAGGAGGGTGACGCTCTGGCCGAGGTCGGCGGCGCGCGTCTCGAAGCCGAGGAGCAGCTCGGCGTAGTAGGGCCCGCTGAGCTCGGGCAGGACGAGGCCGTACGCCTCGTGGTGGCGCACCGCGAGGCTGCGGGCGGCGCCGAGCGGCACGTAGTTGAGCTCGTCGACGGCGTCGAGGACCTTGCGACGCGTCGCCTCGGACACGACGTCGGCGCCTTGGAGGACGCGCGAGACCGTCGCGATGGAGACCCCGGCGCGCTCGGCGACCGAGTAGATCGTCGCGCCGCCGGGAGCCGCGGCAGCGGCCGTCGGGGACGCGATGGGCGGAGCGGCGGCACGGCGCGCGGGGTCCGCCTGCTCGGCTGCCATGGGCCCACCTCCGCCTCGTCGTCGAGTCCGTGCCGTCGCCCTGTCCGGGTCTGTAAGCGCTTACATCCATGTCCATCCTGCACACGTCCCGCGGCAGAGCGCAAGACCCTCGGGTCCTCGGGGGTCCGCGCCGTCCCCCACGGCCACGCGTCGACGCGGTCAGGGGACTGCGTGCCGGCACCGCTCCCGCCAGCGGTGAAGCATTGGGGCCCAAGGGTTTTCGGGCTCCCGACAGGCCTCGGACCGCGCGACGGCCCGGTGCCGTCAGGATCGACGACACCGGGCCGCGGGGTTCCGGAAGAGGATGCTCCGGTCAGGCCTCCGGTCAGGCGACGGAGTCCTGGAGGATGCCGACGTGGCTCCCGTCGGGCAGTGCGACGACGGCGGTTCGCCGACCCCCGCCCACCTCGGTCGGCTCCTGAACGACGGTGGCCCCCGCGCCGACGAGCGCGTCGCGCGAGGCGGTGATGTCATCGACGGTCCAGTACGGCAGCGGACCGGCCAGGCCCTTCCGGCTGCCGTTGGGGTCCAGGCCCACCTCGACGCCCGACACGGTGAAGCCGACGTAGTACGGCTGGTCGGTGTGCGGGTCGCCGAGGAGGGCGGTGAAGGCAGCCTTCGCGGCCTCGAGGTCGGTGACGGCGTAGACGATGGTGTTCATGCTGGGCATGGCTGCTCCTTCTCGCGGGTGGTCGGGTGCCCGGCGGTGCCGGTGTCACATCGGGCCGGTGCGGCCCGTCAACGGCATGACGGACGAGACACGGAGGATGTGACACGGCGATGGACACGGCGATGGGCACGGGGATGGGCACAGGGATGGACACGACACCGGACTGGCTGGCCCGACGCTTCGAGGACCACCGACCGCACCTGCGGGCCGTGGCCTACCGCGTGCTCGGCTCCCCCACCGAGGCCGACGACGCCGTCCAGGAGGCCTGGCTGCGGCTGAGCCGGACCGACACCGGGGACGTGGCCAACCTCGGTGGGTGGCTGACGACCGTCGTCGCCCGGATCAGCCTCGACATGCTGCGGTCCCGGTCGGCGCGCCGCGAGCACCTGTGGGACACCGCCGGGACCGAGTCCCCGGGCGGCGACGCCACCGTCGTGCCCATCGGCGGGAGGCGCGCCCCCGACCCGGCCGGGGAGGCCGAGCTCGCCGACTCCGTGGGGCTGGCGCTGCTCGTCGTGCTCGACACGCTCGCCCCGGCCGAGCGGCTCGCCTTCGTCCTGCACGACCTGTTCGGGCTGCCCTTCGAGGAGATCGCCGACGTGCTCGACCGCTCTCCCGCCGCGACGCGTCAGCTCGCGAGCAGGGCCCGGCGCCGGGTCCGGGCCTCGGACGTCGACCTCGACGCCGAGCGCGTCGGTGCCGCGGTCCGGGCCGCGGACGGGGTGGCGAGGTCGCGACAGCGGGAGGTCGTCGAGGCCTTCCTCGCGGCCTCCCGGGGTGGTGACCTCCGCCGGTTGCTCGAGCTGCTGGACCCCGGCGTCGTCGTCCGGTCCGATGCGGCCGCCGCGCTCATGGGGTCACCGGCGGAGCTGCGCGGCCGCGAGGCCGTCGCCGCGATGTTCGACGGACGCGCCCGGGGAGCCCGGCTCGCCGCCATCGACGGGCGCCTCGGAGCGGTGTGGATGCTGCACGGCGTGCCGAAGGTCGTCTTCGCCTTCACCGTCGAGGACGGGCACGTCGTGAGCATCGACCTCGTCGCCGACGAGGCGCGCCTCGACGCGCTCGACCTCGACTACCTGTGACGGCTGCCGCTCAGCCCTGCGCGTCCTGCTGCGAGGCCTGGGAGGCCTGCGCGGCCCAGTCGCGGACGCGTCGCGCGCTCTCCTCCTCGGACAGGTCCTCGACCCGCGTCAGGATGCTCCACCGGACGCCGAACGGGTCCCGGATGCTGGCGTACCGGTCACCCGAGACGAAGTCGGTCGCCGGCTCGCGCAGCGTCGCGCCCGCGGCGAGCGCCCGCTCGACGACGGCGTCGACGTCCGGGCGGTAGAGCCCGAGGGAGTAGCAGTCGTCCTCGCCGTCCGGCGGGCCCACGAGGTGGTAGTCGGGCATCGGCTCGCCGAGCTGCAGGTGGCCGTCGCCGAGGTCGAGGTCGGCGTGGACGACGACGCCGCCCATCTCGGTGACGTCGACGACCCGGGCGCCGAAGACGTCGGCGTAGAACCGGATCGCCTCGGCGGCACGGGGCACGGCGATGAAGGGCGTGACGCTCGTCGACCCGTGCGGCACGCCGTTCGTCGTGTGGGCGCCGGTGGCGGCTCGGCTCGTCGCGGACGTGGTGGTGGTGTCACTCATGACGCCGAGGCTAGGCGCGGGGTGGCCTCTGCGGCTTGAACATTCACGACACCCGGGCGAGCGCGCGGCCCGCAGTCCGGTCGTGCGGCCGGGAGGGGCTGGTTGGTTGCCCCACGGCAACGGCGGCTTCAACGCCGGCTGAGGGCCACAGCCGATCCGACGCGTCGCCGTTGCCGCTCTTCGTCAGCGTTGCGTCACATGGTCGGCGAGGCACCAGTGACAAAGCGGCCCCAGCGGTCACCGACGCACCCAGCGCCACCACATCCGTTGCGGCTGCGGATCGTCCGCAACCGGGAATACCGTCGCCGCCATGGACACCTCGCACCCTGCGCCGACCGACCTCTCCGGCCGCTCCCCCTTCCTCCCGCCGCCCTCGCACCCGCCGGTCGCCGGCACTGAGGTCCAGATGCTCCTCGGCGAGCTCGAGCGGGTCCGCGGCTACGTGCGGTGGAAGTGCAGCGGCGTCGACGCCGACGGCATGCGCCGGCGGCTCGGGCCCTCGAGCCTGACGCTCGGCGGCCTGCTCAAGCACCTGGCGCTCGTGGAGGACCACTGGTTCGGCAACCGGCTGCACGGCCTGGCCCTCGGCGAGCCCTGGGCGTCGGTCGACTTCGACGCCGACCCGGACTGGGAGTTCCGCACCGCCGCCGACCACTCCCCCGAGGAGCTGCTCGCCCTGTGGGAGACCTCGTGCGACCGGTCGCGCCGACGGCTCGCCGAGGCCCTCGCCGACGGAGGGCTCGACCACCCGGCGGCGTTCACGTGGCGGGACGGACGGACGCCGGACACGCGTCGCGTCGTCGTCGACATGGTCGAGGAGTACGCACGCCACGTGGGCCACATCGACCTCCTGCGCGAGAACGTCGACGGCCTCACCGGCGAGGACCCCGACGCCTGACCGCAGGTCTCTCAGGCCGGTCGCAGCGCCGACGCGAGCCGCCGGTGCAGGGCGGCGACCGCCTCGGCGTCGAGGGGGCCCGGCCGGCTGAGCACGGACACGAGGCGTCGGGCCCACGTCACGGCCACGCCGTCGATGACGAACGACCCGCCGACGAGCGGCCAGTCCGCGTCGACGAAGCAGAGCGCCGCGGTGACGTCGACGTCGACGTCCGCACCGAGCCCGGCACGCACGACGTCGACCTGACGGTGCGCGGCGGTGACGAGCCCGGTCCGGTCCCGCGTCCCGACGAGCAGCCGGTCGACCCGTGGACGCAGGAAGCCGCCCTCGACGACGTGCCGCGGCCGTCCCCTGTACCGCTTGGCGTCCACCACGACGACCCCCTGGGCGCAGACGACGACGTGGTCGAGGTTGGCTCGCGAGCCCGGCACGCGCCGGTCGTGCAGCACGCGGAACGTGGGACCCGCGGCGGCGTCGAGGGCCGAGCCGACGTGCTCCTCGCCGCGCGCGCCCGTCTCCCACGCCCTGGTGCTCTGCGGGTCGGCGAAGAGGGCGAGGAGCAGGCCACGGATGCGAGGTGCGCGGGCGCGCACCCGCTCCTCCCGGGCGCGGCGGCGCCGGTCGTGCTCGCGCCGGGCCGACGCGCCTGCGGTCCCGTCGAGGAGCGGCAGCGCGCTCGGCAGGTCCGCGGCGCTCGGCTCCGAGGAGGTGTGGCAGTCCACGCAGCGGACGGTGCGGGTCACCCGGGAGTGGATGGCAGGTGCTCCGCGGTCCAGGTGCGCGCCGCACCGCACGCAGGCGCCGGCGTACCGGAGCCTCACCCGCTTCTCACCCTCGGCGAGTGGCTCGTCCCCTGTCATTCGCCTGACGCTAGGCGTCCGCGGCCGGCGCCGTGGCCGAACGCGGGAGAACGCGGGAGAACGCGGGATGTGCTGCCCCCGGGCGTGACCGACACCACCCCGGCCCGGCCACCCGACCGACGCCGAGGTCGTATCGTCGGAACGTGGCTGACGGGACGCGTGCGGCGGTCGTGCTCGGGTCGGGCGGAGCCCGGGGCTACGCGCACATCGGCGCGCTCGAGGTGCTCGCCGAGCGCGGCATCGAGGTCGTCGCCATCGCCGGTACGTCGATGGGCGCCCTCGTCGGCGGGCTCGCGGCGGCCGGACGGCTCGACGCGTACACGGAGTGGGCGCGGAGCCTGACCCAGCGCGAGGTGTGGCGGCTCCTCGACCTCAACCTCACCGGGCTCGGCGGGCTCGGCGGCGCGATCCGGGCCGAGCGCATCATCGCCCGCGTCGGCGAGATCCTCGACGGTGCGACGATCGAGGACCTGCCCATCCCGTTCACGGCGGTCGCCACCGACATCAACGCCCGCCGCGAGGTGTGGTTCCAGCGCGGGCCGGTCGAGCAGGCGATCCGCGCCTCGATCGCCATCCCCGGCGTCATCACGCCGGCGGTCATCAACGGGCGGGTCCTCGTCGACGGCGGCCTCATCAACCCGATCCCCATCGAGCCGACGGCCGCCGCGCCGGCCGACGTCACGATCGCGGTGTCGCTGTCCGGCATGCGGTCCTCGACCGGCACCGCGACACCGGTCAAGGAGTCCTCCGAGCAGCGGCCCCGCGAGGAGTGGGCCCTGCGACTGCGCCGCAGCGCCGCCGAGGTCCTCGACTCCGAGCGGGTCCGGTCGATCACGAGCCGGTTCTCCCACGGCCGCGAGGTCGACGCCGAGCTGACCGTCGCGCCGGACGCCTCCGACGTCGTCCCGCAGGCCGCGGCCGAGGTGCTCGCCCCGGGCCGTGCCGACATCGGCACCGTCGACCTGCTCACCATGTCGTTCGACACCATGAGCGCCCTCATCTCGCGCTACCGCATGGCGAGCAACCCGCCCGACGTCCTCGTCACCGTCCCGTCGAACGCCGTGCGGACCCTCGACTTCCACCGGGCCGCCGAGATGATCGAGCTCGGCCGCCAGCTGACGGCCGAGGCGCTCGACCACGCCGGCTACTGACACCTGCCCCAGCCGCCCTGGCGTGCTGTCGGCGGTCGCGTGTCGAATGGGCCCGTGGTCCTCCTGCACGCCGACGCCGACGCGTTCTTCGCCTCCGTCGAGCAGCGCGACGACCCGCGGCTGCGCGGGCGGCCGATGGTGGTCGCGCACGAGGTCGTCGCGTGCCCGTCCTACGAGGCCAGGGCGCTCGGCGTGCACGCCGGCATGTCGACGCGGATGGTCAGCCGTCGGTGGCCCGAGGTGCTCGTCGTGGGCTACCGGGCCGATGCCTACGAGGACGCCTCACGACGGCTGTTCGACGTCTTCCGCTCGTTCACCCCCCTCGTCGAGCCGGGCTCCATGGAGGAGGCGTTCCTCGACGTCACGGGCCGCGACCGCGGTGACCCCGCCGGCATGGCGGCCGCGCTCCGACGCGCGGCCAGGGCCGAGGTCGGCCTCCCGGTCAGCATCGGCGTCGGGCGCACCAAGCTCATGGCCAAGCTGGCCAGCCGGCGCGCCAAGCCGGACGGCCTCGTCGTCGTGGACCCCGAGACCGAGGCCCGGGTGCGGCCCCGGCTCCGGCTCGACGACCTCTGGGGTGTCGGGCCCACGACGTACGAGAAGCTCCACGCCGCAGGCCTGTTCGTCGTCTCCGACCTCTACGGCTGGGACGAGCAGCGGCTCAAGGGTGTCGTCTCCACGGCGATGGCGCGACGCCTCGTGTCGATAGCCGCGGGCACCGACGACGCCACCGTCCGCCTGCCGGGGCTACGCCGGTCGGTCAGTGCGACGCGGTCGCTGGCCGCCACCCGGACCCGCTCCAAGGTCCTCGCCGTCCTCGACGAGTGCATCGCGCGGGCGGTCCAGCGGGTGTCGGGGCTCGACGGCCCGCTGCGCCTGCCGGCACGCCTCGAGGTGCACGTCCGCTACGACGACGGCGTGCAGGTGCTCGAACGCGGCCCGCTGCCGGCACCCACGCTCGCCACGGACGTCCTGCGTCGGGCCGCCCACGACCTGCTCGACCGCACCGGCTTCGAGCGGGACGGTCGCGGCGTCACGCTCGTGGGCCTGACCCTGCCGCTGCCCGCCACGCCGCAGTCCTGACGCCTTGACCTCAGGTGCGCTCGAGGTCGCACGATGACGCCCATGGACCCCACCTCGGGCACGCAGACCCTCACCGCGGCGGATGCCGACGCCTACGCCCGCCGCATCGGTGCGACCCTGCCTGCGGCCCCGACGCTCGCGGCGCTGTCGAGCCTGCACCGGGCCCACCTGCTCGCCGTGCCGTTCGAGAACCTCGACATCCACCTGGGCCGGCCGATCCGCCTCGACCTCGACGCGTTGGTCGACAAGGTGGTCAGGCACCGGCGCGGCGGCTACTGCTACGAGCTCAACGGTCTCTTCGCGGCGCTGTTGCGCACGGCCGGGTTCCACGTCGACCTGGTGTCGGCTCGGGTGGCCACGGCGGACGGGGGGTTCACGCCGGAGTACGACCACCTCGCGCTCGTCGTGGCGAGCGGGGACATGGACGAGCCGGTCCTCGCCGACGTCGGGTTCGGCGCGGGGTTCATCGAGCCGATGCCGCTGCGTGACGGGTTCGTGCGCCGCGAGCGCGGCACCGACGTCGGCCTCGTGCGGGACGGCGACACGTGGGCGTACCGGGAGCGTCCCGCCGGCGGTGAGTGGGCCGCCCGGTACCTGTTCACGACCCGCCCGCACCCGTTGTCCGACTTCGCCGCACGCAACGAGTGGCAGCAGACCTCGGCCGAGAGCCACTTCACGCGGCAGCGGCTGGCCTCGGTGCTGACGGCCACCGGGCGCACCACCCTGAGCGGCACGCGGCTCATCACGACGACGCACGGTGTGCGGGACGAGCGACAGGTCGACGAGGCGCAGGTGCACGAGGTGCTCGCGGCCCGGTTCGGCATCGACCTGCCGGCGGCGTGACGTCGGCCCGCCTCAGCCCCAGGCGTCGCGGGTGGGGCGGCACAGGCAGAACGGGTGCCCCGCCGGGTCGGCGTAGACGCGGAAGCCGCGCTCGGGCGCCGGCTGCGGCGGTTCCACCGGGTCCAGGGCCGCGCCACCGAGGGCGAGGACCCGCTCGTGAGCGGCCGCGATGTCGACGACGACGAAGTCGAGGTGCACCTGCTGCTGGCCGCGCGGCCAGTCCGGCGCCTCGTGGTTCGGGGCCAGCTGGGTGGCGATGCGCGGGCCGTCCCAGACGACGTTGAACCAGTCGCCGTCGGCATCGGCCACCACGGTGCCGCCGAGGAGGTCGGCGTAGAACTGCGCGACGCCGGCCGCGTCGGCGCAGTCGAGGGCCACGCAGTCCCAGCCGATGCGGTCGCCCGGGCCGGGTGTCGGTGTGGGCGTCGGCGTGGGGTCGGGTGCTGCGGTGTCTGTCATCCCCCCACCTCAGCACCCGCCACCGACACGCGCCACCGGGATTCGCCCGCCGGCCGGCACCCGTCGCCTCAGGTGGCGGTCGGCCACACGAGGGTGGTGGAGGTGACCGGTCGAACCGTCGACACCGGGCCGGACCCGGTGATGCTCACCGTGTGCGTGCCGGGCGGCAGCTCGGGGAACCGCACCGAACCGTGCCCTGCCCGCACCCGAGGCTCCGACGTGGCGAGCACGGCCCCGCCCTCGCTGCGGACGGTCACGGTCACCGCCTGGTCGGGAGGGCCGGCGTCGGGGTCGTCGTGCTCGAGGTCGAAGGCGACGCGCAGCGCGTGCCCGTCGGTGACGAGGTCGGGCACGACCGCCCGGACGCTGACGGTGGCGAGGTCGCGGCGGCGCACCGGCTTGGCCGTGAGGATCTCCTGCACCTGGTCGAGGACGACCGGGTTGCACTGGAGGTTGGTGTGCTGGTCGGGCACCCGGACCGCGAGGTTCGTGTCGAGGGTCTCACCGAGGCCGACGGCGCCGGTCAGCGTCACCGTGCCGTCGCCGTAGTCGTCGTCGGACCCGAACGTCTGCGACGTGATCGCCCGGCCGTCCCGGAAGGTCACCGTGGTCTGCGTCGGTTGGCGCACCCCGAGCACCAGGTGGGCGGTGTCCCGGCTCGCCGGCCGGGCGGCCTCGGCGGCCTGCAGGTCGGTGTGGAAGGCCATCGCGTCGGCGACCATGGCGGTGTCGAGGTTCGGCACCTGCACCTCGGTCGTCTTGGCCCAGTCGCCGCCTGCCCCGGGGGCGCCGCCGATGCACGCGTACTCCGGGAGCAGCTGGTGCAGCGACGGCATGCTCCGGGCGAACTGCGTCAGGTCGACCGACAGGGGCCCGATGCCCTTGCGCACCCCGTTGACGAGCTGCTCGAGGGCGTCCGTGGCCCCGCGCCACGGCGTCCCGAGCGTCACGAGCTTGCGGGTCACCTCCGCGCCGCCGCACTTCTCGATGTACCACCGGGCCACGAGGCCACCCATCGAGTGGCACACGAAGACGACCTTCGCGTCGGCCCACTGCCCACCGCGGGCGCGCAGGCGCTCGAGCGCGGGCTCGACGACGGTGCCGAGCCGCCGGCCGTTGTAGCGGTTCGACAGGCGCCAGTCGTAGGCGAAGGCGATGAGGGTCGGCGGCTGGGCCCCGTCGCCGCGTCGGTAGCCGAGCCTCTCCAGCGCCGACACGAGGACGTCGTAGCCCCGGATCGGCGTCCAGATGCCGGGGATGGCGTGGACGTCCGGCATGAGGGCGACCGGTTCGACGCCGTCGCCCGGGTGGTCGTCGCCGATGCCGGCCGGCAGCGCGTGCTTGAGCACCGAGTCTCCGCCGGTGAACATCTTCCAGACCGCACCGGCGCTCGGGGCCCAGATGAGGTTCGAAGCGGCGGGGGACCCGTCCGTGCCGCGCACCCCGAGGGTGCTGCCCGTGATGCCCGGGAGCACCACGACCAGATCGTTGCTCGTCATCCGACCCACCGCCTCGATCCTGGGGACTGCAGAGAGCTGCAAGAGGACTGCCGGGGGCTGCTGCGAAGCCCTCCGACCAACGGTGGCACCGATGCCGGCTGGTGATACGCGAAACGGGTGCGAACGTCGCAGAAGTCGTGGAGCCGGGCAGGAGCACCCGTCGACGTCACCCGCCCGGAGCCTCGATCGTGGGCGAAGCTCAGTGCGTGCCGGCGGCGAGGGCCGCGACGACCCGGTCGTAGACGGTCGGGGCCCCGGCCGCGACGAGCCCCGGCGGGGCGGTGTCGCGCGGCGAGTAGGGCTGCCCGTCGGCCCGGCCGAGGACGCCGCCGGCCTCGGCGAGCAGGAGCGACCCGGGAACGTGGTCCCACGGCGCGCCGCGCGCGTAGAGCACGTAGTCGGCCGCGCCCTCGACGAGCTTCGGGTAGTCGATGCCGCAGGAGACCCACGTCAGCTCGAGCGGCGGCAGGCCGCCGAGGCTGCGGCCGATCCACGCCCGGCGCGACGTACGACCGCGCAGCCCCGCGCCGGTACCCGCGCGGTCCACGGGGTGGCCGGGCGTCTCCCCCGCGGTGTCACCGAAGCCGCCGGCCGACGCGTCACCGGACGGCACGCCCGACGCGTCACCCGAGGCGTCAGTCGAGTCGTCACGGGAGGGCACGGTCAGCCGGGTCGCACCCCGGTCGTCGTGGCGCCAGGAGCCCGCGCCCCGCTCGGCGACGTAGCCGCGGCCGTGCTGGGGCTGCCAGATCCACGAGCGGACCGCCTGCCCGTCGACGGTCTCGCTGACCATGACGGCGTGGTCCGGCGAGCCGTGCACGAAGTTCTTCGTGCCGTCGACCGGGTCGAGGGTGAAGGCGTGCGGCGCGGCCGCGTACCGGTCCATGAGGGTGTGGTCCGACGCGAAGGTCTCCTCCCCGAGGACGACGGCGTCCGGGTGGGCGTCGAGCAGCGCCCGGGTGATGAGCACCTCGGCCTCGCGGTCCGCGTCCGTGACGAGGTCGCCCGGGTTCTTCTCGTGCACCTCGCCGTTGGCGAGGGACCGGAACCGCGGGTTGACCACCTCCTCGGCGACCTCGCGCAGCAGCGTCAGGATCTCGTCGGTGTCCACGGCAGCAACCTAGCCCCTTCCTCGAGCGCCTCCGCTGGGCGACCGCTGGACGCTTGCTGGAGGCATCGTGACCTCCCTCTGAGGGAAGGCTGTGAGTTGCAGAAACCCCTTGGTGCCCAACGAATTCCGTCCGCGTCGATACGGCCCACCAGCGCCTCGCGGGCACTACATTCCGCCATATCGGGGGTCACCACAAGGAACCCATGGATGGAGCAGCACATGAGACTGCGTTCCACAGCATCAGCCCTGGTCGCCGCCGCGTCACTCGTGGTGGCCGCCGGAGCGGCGACGGCGGGCACACCCACGACGTCCGAGCCGCAGGTCATCAGCGACGACGCCCTCAAGGCCGAGTCGGTGACGATGGGAGGCGCGAAGGTCCTCCCGACCACCCGCACCGTGCCCCACTGGTACGGCACCCAGGCCGACCCGTCCGACGGGCGAACCTACGGCTACAACATGGTCGGGGCCGACCCGCACTCGTGCAGCGGCTCGGCGTGCGACGTCACGGTCCAGGTCGACATCACCCCGATCAGGGTCGTCGTCGCGGGCCGTACCTTCGACGGGTCGACCGTCCTGCCGGCGACCCTCGCCTCGCCGCAGTTCGCCACCGGTGACTACGGGTCGACGACGGCGGCCACCGCTGCCGGCGCCTTCCCGAACGCGCCCGCGCTCGTGCGCGGCCCCGGCGGTCTGCTCTCGCAGGAGGATGCCGGCGTGCCGCTCCAGCTGGAGGACGCGACGATGCGGGCCCAGTTCGACAGGACCGGCGCGAGCCCGTACCACCTGCGGCTTCACCCGAACGTCCTGTCGCCCGTGACGTTCACGGTGCCGAGCAACCAGGGTGGGCTGCTGCAGAGCGGTCGCGGTGTGGTCTTCGCGAGCGTCGACATCGGCTGGTGGTCGGCCCAGATCACCAACCTCGAGTCGACCGCCGACCCGACGCACCTGCCGCTCTACCTCACCGACGACATCTTGCTGCACACCGGCAAGTCGCTGACCGACTGCTGCGTCATCGGCTACCACGGCACCGTCGCCGCCGGGAACCGCTACGGCACCGGCAAGTCGCAGGGCAACGCGGCCGTCCAGACGTTCGCCTGGGCGTCGTACGTCAGCCCCGGCATCTACTCGCGGCCCGACGGCGGCACCTACTGGGCGCTGCAGGACATCCACGCCATCAGCCACGAGATCGCCGAGTGGGGCGACGACCCCTTCGTCAACAACACGGTCGAGCCGTGGCTTACGCCGACCGCCCCGCAGTACGGCTGCACCTCGGTGCTCGAGACCGGTGACCCCGTCGTCGCCATCGGCTTCGCCCAGGGCACCAACACGTTCCGCCAGGGTCCCAACCCGAACGGGACGCGGAGCGCGGACGGGGCCTACCACCCCGAGGACGAGGCGCTCTTCCCGTGGTTCCTGCGCCTGCCGCCGAACGCGGCCGGCACCGAGCCGACACAGAGCGGGTCGGGTGGCCGCTACACCTTCATGGGTGATCTCAACCCGTTCCCGGGCTTCCGCCAGCCGGCCACCGGCTGCTGACCCGGGCGACGCGTCCGCCCACGCCACGACCCACCCCCGCTCGCGAGCGGGGGTGGGTCGCGCGTCACCCCTCGGGGCGCAGGTGCTCCGGCAGCGCGAGCCAGTAGTCGAGGATGCCGCGCGCCACGGCGTCGGTGCCCGGACGCGTCGCCGTCACCGGCACGCCCGACGCCGCGGCCTCCTCCAGGGGGGCCACGACGTGGGCGGGCAGCGCGTCGGAGAGCGCGGTGAGCAGGTCGAGACGCCCACGCATCCCCAGGGCGTAGACGAGGCTGCGCAGGTGGTCGCTGTCGTCGTGGCCCGAGCCGGTGGCGACGAGCTCTGCGGCGCGGAGGGCGAGGGACCGCTCGCGCGCCTCCCGCTGCGGCGAAGGCGGCTCCACGGTGTTGCCGACGACGAACCCGGCCGTCGCGGCGACGTCGCTCGGGACCGGGGTGTCGGTGGCGACGTCGCCGCGGCCCGTCCCCCCGTCGCCAGCCGCTCGTACAGGTCGAGGTCCTCCGGCTGCCCCACCCACGACAGGATCGTCAGGCTCTCGTGCACCGCCACGAGGTCGCCGTCCTCGAGAGCGCCGGCGAGCGCCCGTGCCAGCACCCGTCCGACGGCCCGGGCCTGCGGCGAGATCATGAGGATGCCGAGGGCCGAGCCGCGCTCCCCCTCGTCCGTGGACCCCAGGGCGGTCTCGAGCAGCCGGTCGAGCACCGGCTCGTCCATCGACTCGCGTCCGCCCTGCTCCTCCAGCTCGGCCCGGATCTGCTTGTTGGCGATCCGCACGGCCTCGGCGCTGATGGCCCGGCCGTCGCGGATGATCGAGGCCGCGACCCGGCGGTCCTCGGCGGTGAGGACCGTCGCCAGCCGGGGCCCGCCGATGCCGAGGGCCCGCACGAGGTTGGCCGCACCGCGCTGGACCCGGTAGGGCAGGTCGCCGTCGCGCAGGTGGCGCACCGCGAGGCGCGCGGCCTCCAGCCGGACGTCGGGGTGCAGGCGGCGGCCCCGGACGAGCGTCGTCAGCACGATGAGGCAGGCGCGCAGGACGCTCGGGTTGGTCGGCTCGCGGAGCTGGTCGAGGACCACCGACACCGCCTCGGGGTGGTCGGTGTGGTGCAGCATGCCGAGCGGGTCGTTGTAGAACTGCGCGTCCGGCCGGGCCGTCACCTCGGCCGCCATGGCCGCGACGACCGGGCCGCTGCGGGCGTGACCGACGAGGCGGGCGAGCGCCTCCGACCGCTCGGCGTACCCGAGACCGAGGGCGAGGCTGGTCTCCTCGAGGAGCCGGCGCAGCAGGGCCTCCCAGTCGCCGGCGCGCACGAGCGGCCGGCCGATCCGGCCGAGCGCGTCGGTGAGCAGGTCCCAGTCCAGACCCGTCATGCGCTCGTCGGACAGGGCGCGTTCGAGAAGCGTGAGGGCGAGGTCGCGGTCGGGCTCACCGGGGGTCGACAGCACCGCCACCGAGCGGACCGGGTTTCGCGCCCGGCCGAACAGGTCGACGGCGGTCAGGAGCGTGCCCTCGTCGAGGCCGAGGACCTCCTCGTAGCGACGGACGAGGGGGCGCGTGACGACGACGCGGCCCCGCTCCCACCGGCCGACCTGCGCGCGGTGCACCGGCGCGGCGACACCGTCGCCGTGGGCGAAGCCGGCCGCCGTGCGCAGTGCAGGGTCCGACGCGTGGAGTCTGGCGTTGCGGAGCACCCACTGGATCTCGTCGATCAGCTCCACCGCCGCCCCCTACCCCCGGTCCACGTCGCGAGACGCGCCGTTGCGGCGTACCGAAGGCCGCGCAACGGCGGGCTGGACGGGCTGGGGGCCTTCGTAGGGTGACCGGCACGGGGGGTGCAGCATCTGCGGCACCTGCAACACCGGGGAGGGAGTGCCGGGAGCCGTGGCCAGGGGTCGGCTCCCGGCCGCTCCGACGACGTGAGCGACCGTCTCCTGCGTACCGCGGCGACGCCGCACCCCGACTCCCACGGCGACTCCCCCTGCATGGCAGCTCCCGTCTCGAACCCTCGTCCCGGCGGGCGCGCAGCCGCGCCCCGACGTGCCCGAACTCCCCCGAGTTGCGTCGGGCGCCGGCCCGCGCAACGCGCGTTCGGCGGACCCCCTCCTTGGGTACGGTAGAGCCCGGTACGCAGCCTGTGGAGGGGAAGCGGGCCTTTCGGACCGGGAGCCGGCACGTCCGGCTCCCGGTCTTCCCGTGTAGGCGTCGGTCGGGGGCGTCGGTTGGTGGCCTCGGTCGGTGGCCTCGGTCGGTGGCCTCGGTCGGTGGCGTCGGTCGGTAACTCCGTGGCCGGGTGTCGCGCCCGGCTGGCAGGGTGGCCCTCGTGACCACCGTGCAGCCCCAGCCCAGTCCCGTGCCCGCGTCGGCGTCACCGTCAGCGTCTGCGTCTGCGTCTGCGTCTGCGTCGATCCTCAGCGACGGCGTCGTGACCCTGCGCGGGCACACCGAGGCGGACGCCGACGCCGTCGTCGAGCAGTCGACCGACCCCGAAAGCCTGAGGTGGACCACGGTCCCCCGCCCGTACGGCCGCGACGACGCCCTGGCCTTCGTCGAGGGCAACCGAGCCGCCTGGAGCACGCCCGACGGCACGCGTTCGTGGGCCATCGAGTGGGTCGACCCCGAGGGGCGCACGCGGTTCGGGGGCACCATCGACCTGCGCCCGACGGTGCCGCCGACGGTCGGCGAGCTCGGCTTCGGGCTGCACCCCGACGCCCGCGGCAACGGCATCATGGCCCGCGCGGTGCGCCTCGTCCTCGAGCACGCGTTCGGCGAGGGCGCGTGGGGGCGGCCGCTGACCCGCGTCCACTGGCGCGCGGTCCGTGGCAACTGGGCCTCGCGACGCGTCGCCTGGGCCACCGGTTTCACGCAGCACGGCACGGTTCCCGGCAGCCACCCGGACCCGTCCGGCGGGGTGGACGCCCTCGACACGTGGACGGCGAGCATCGCCGCGGGCGAGCCCACCGTGCCCGTCGCACCGTGGCTCGAACCCCCGGTCCTCGAGGCGCCGGAGGCCGGCCTGCGGCTGCGGCCGTGGCGGCTCGCGGACGCGGAGGCCATCGAGGCCCGCGACACCGACCCGGCGCACTGGATGCCGACGCGCTCGGTCCTGGCCCGCGACACCTTCCCGGGCTGGCTCCTCGTCCGCCAGGAGCGCATGGCCGAGGGCACGGCCCTCGACTGGTGCGTCGCCGACGCCGCGACCGACCGCGCTCTCGGCAGCGTCACCGTGTTCTCGCGGTCGGGGCCGATGACGGGGGACGCCGCCGAGCTCGGGTACCAGCTCTTCCCGAGCGCGCGAGGGCGGGGCGTGGCCAAGACCGCCGCCCGGCTCGCCACGAGGCACGCGTTCACCGCGCGCGAGGAGGGCGGCCTCGGCCTGCGCCGGCTCGTCGCCGAGACCGCGGCCGACAACGACGCGAGCAACGCCGTCCTGCGGGCCACCGGGTTCACGTCGTGGGGTCGTGAGCACGCCGTCGACGAGCTGCCCGACGGGTCGCTGGGTGACGGGCTGCACTGGGAGCTGTTCCGTGACGCGTGGCTCGAGGGGCCGGGCGCCGGGTCCCCTGCCGCCGGCTGACGTGAGCGCTCCGGTCGGGCTGCCGATCGGGCTGTGAGGTCGGTGTCGGGGTCGACTCAGGGTCGGCTCCGGGCCGACCCCGGTTGCGGGGACCGGCACGTCGGATGGACGCTGGCAGCAGCGAGCCCGGCGACCGGTCCGGGACGACCGAGCACCCCGAGGAGGCACCGTGTCGTTCGGTGACCAGATGAAGAACAAGGCCGACGAGGTCCACCTCCAGGCCAAGGCGAAGGACTTCGGCGACGCCGTGGCCGAGATGGTCAAGGCGGCCGTCTCGATCGCCGCCCGCTACGCGAAGGAGAACCGCGAGAAGGTCGACGGCGCGCTCGACAAGGTCGAGGGCACCATCTCGGAGCGGACGAACGGCAAGCACACCGACACCGTGAGCAAGGTGCGCGCCGGCGTCGACAAGGGCATCGACAAGCTCGTCGAGAAGAGCGGCTCGCAGACCGCCGCCCCCGGGTCCACGGGCTCGGCGGGCTCGACGACGGGCTCGAGCGTCCCCGACGACAGGCACTCGGCCTTCGACGACGACACGCCCGAGGGCTCCCCCTCCTGACCGACCCGCCGACCCGAGCCGGCTCGACAGCCGACGTTCCCGCCCTGCGCCTGCCGGCTCGACCCTCGCTGGGCCGGGCTGGGGGGTCAGCGGTAGCGGACGTCGATGTCGCCGGAGCCGGTCCGGACGGTGAGGTGGTCCCGGCTCGCCGACGACTGGGTGACCTCGACCTCCTCGTCGCCCGAGCCGGTCTCGGTGGAGACGGCGTAGGCACCCGGCGGCAGGCGCACCGAGGCGTCACCGGACCCGGTGCGCACCTCGACGGTGTCGGCGGCGGAGGAGAACTCGAGGTCGACGTCGCCGCTGCCGGACCGTGCGGTGACCGCCGCCTGCCCGAGCCCCGTGGCGTCGATGTCCCCGGAGCCGGTCTCGACGTCGAGGGCACCCGGCACGTCGCGCACCTCGATGTCGCCCGACCCGGACCTGGCCGTCGTGGCGCCGAGCCCGCCGGTCAGCGTCAGGTCGCCGGAGCCGTTGTCGATGACCACGGCGGTGCCGTCGGGAACCTCGACGACGTGGTCGACGCTGCCCCAGCCGGGGAACCCGCCGCACCCGCCGTCGAGGGCAAGGGTGTTCCCCGACCACGACGGTGCCGCGTGGGACGCGTCACCCCAGCAGCGCGCCTCCGTCCGGACCGACAGGGTGCCACCCCGCGGACCGGCGTGGACCTCGATGTCATCCGCTCCGCCGCGGATCGTCACGGTGCGGGCCGTCACCGGGTAGGTCACCGAGCTGACGCGGGCGTCGCCGCCGCGCGCTCCGGAGGAGAACGCGCCGGCGGAGGCGAGCACCAGCACCGCGCCGACACCGGCGAGGAACCAGGGCCGCCTGGCCGACCGCCGGCGGCGACCCGGCGCGGCAGGCGGAGGCGTCGGCGGGAGCCCGGCGTCCGTCCGGACCTCGCGCGTCGGGCGCAGCCACGCGTCGCCGTACACCTCGCCGCGAGGCGGGTCGCCAGGGACCCGGTCGTCGGGCACGGGTGGACCGGTGGGAGGGGGTGGGTGCTGGCCGTAGCCGCGGACCGGCTCGTCGGAGGTCACCCGACTCACGGTACGGGCCGGGACCTCCCGGCGACCATGACGTTTCGCACCCTCCGGCGGGTCGAGGCCGGGAGGAGGGTCTCCCCGCGAGGACTCCAAGCCCTCACGAGCGCGTCACGAGCGCGCTTGTGCGTCAAGCGAACTCACAGCGGCCCGCGATCGTGTCCGAATTGACAGCGAACGTCCCGGTACGGGATGGGTACCGCGACTCAAACGACGGCCCGCGCGTATCTCCGCCGGGTCGTCGGGCTTCTGAGGTCCCGACAGCAACGACCTCACAGGAGACACCACCATGTCGCAGATCGCCGTCGACCGACCCGGTCGCAGCACCCTCCGCCCCTCCGCCTCCGGCGTCGTGGGCACCGTCACCGGCCTGGCCACCGCCGGCGTCGACCGCCTCCAGGCCTTCCTCGTCCGGTTCAGCCTGACCATCCTCCGCGTCAGCCTCGGCCTGGTCTTCCTCGGCTTCGGCGTCCTCAAGTTCTTCCCGGGGCTCAGCCCTGCGGAGGCCATCGCCTCGGCCACCGTCGACCGGCTCACGCTCGGCCTCGTCTCGGGGCATGCGGCCGTCCTGCTCACCGCCGTGACCGAGACGGTCATCGGCCTGACGCTGGTCAGCGGGCGGTTCCTCCGCGTCGGCATCGTCGTCCTCGGCGGCGCGCTCATCGGCATCATGTCGCCGCTCGCGCTCTTCACGGCCGACCTGTTCCCGCACGGCCCGACGCTCATGGGGCAGTACGTCCTCAAGGACATCGTCCTCGCGGCCGCGGCGCTCGTCGTCTGCGCCTACGCGCTCGGCGCCCGGCTCACGCCCCGCGGCTGACCGGCGACCCCCGACCTCCCGCCGCGGCCGGCCACCACACCGTCCGCGGCGGGAGCACCACGTGCACAGCACGCCACCACCCCCCGTCGCCGGCGACAACCTGCCTGCAGACCGCGGCGACCCGTCAGACCCAGGACCGGACCATGACCGCCACTCCCCTGCACCACACCGGAACCCATGCCGCCGACAGCCCGTGCGACCACCGGCCGATCGCACGCCGGCCCGACGCAGGGCCGCGCACCCACCGCTTCCCGGCCGCGACGTACCTCGGCCGCGCGGCGGCCCGCGAGGAGCGGGCCTTCGCCCTCGCCGAGCTCGCCGCGTCGGGACGCCGCGCGACACGTCGCGCCGGGGCCCTGGCCCTTCTCGTGGCGGCCGCGTTCGCCGTCATGCTCGTGCTGCTCTCGACCGGGCGCGCCGCGGGCACCACGGGCGTCGTGACGCTCCTCGGTACCGGGACCGTCCTCGTCCTCGCCGTCAGCGGGCTCGTCGCGGCCCTGCGCCGGCACGAGCGGGAGAACGACCGGCTCGCCGAGCGCGTCCGCCGGTACGAGTCCCGGGTGCTCGAGCTCCAGGCGGCCCGCCGACGCTGAGCCGGCCGTCGGCTTCGCCCCATCGGCGCCCCGGCATGAGTGAGGATGGCGAGCATGCCCGACACCGCCCGTAACGAGACCGACGCGCCCGCCGCCCACACCACCGACGCGACCGACGCCTCAGACGCCATCGACGTGGCGGTGCCGACCGGGACCGGCGACCTGCCGACCCGGCTCTGGCTGCCGCCCGGCGGACGGGGCCCGGGCATCGTCGTGCTCCAGGAGATCTTCGGCGTCAGCCCGTACATCCGGCGTCGCGCGGCCGCCCTGGCGCGCCTCGGGTACGTCGTGGCCGCTCCCGAGATGTTCTGGCGGCTCGGCGTGACCGACCCGGTCGAGGGGGAGGACGCCCTCCAGCAGGGCATGGCCCTCGTGCGGCGGCTCGACTGGGACCGGGCGGTCCTCGACGCGTCCGCCGCCGTGGAGTGGCTCCGGGACCGCGAGGATGTGACGGCCGGTGTCGGGGTCGTCGGGTTCTGCTTCGGCGGCGGGTTGGGCTACGCCGTCGCGGCCGGGCTCGAGGCAGAGGGGGCGACGCCGCTCGATGCCCTCGTCAGCTACTACGGCTCGGCGCTGCCCGGGCTGCACGACACCGTCGCGGTGTCGGCGCCGAGCCTGCACCACTTCGGCCTGGCCGACTCGTTCATCGACACCGACACGGTGCGACGCATCGAGGCCTCCCTGGCGAAGGAGCCGCAGACCGTCGTCGTCACCTACGCGGGGGCCGACCACGCCTTCGACAACGACGACATGCCGTGGTTCCACCCGGGCGCGTCGGGTGAGGCCTGGGCGCGCACGCTCGAGTTCCTCCGCGAGCAGCTGCCCACCGGCCAGCCCGGATAGGTCCGGTCACGCGGCGAGGGCCGCCGCCTCGGCCCGCTCCTTGATGCCGAGGAGCATCTTGCGGGTCATGAGGGCGCTGCCCGCCGCGAGCGGCTCGCACACCGCACGTGAGGCGTGCGTCGTGTAGCCGTACCGCTCGCGGACGAGCAGCCTCGTCGTGCGACCGGGGTGCTTGCGCACGACGAACGCCCACGTGAAGTCGTAGGGCGGCGCCGGAGCGTCGGGCCGGGCCCGGCCGTCGACGACGAGCGACCGGCCCTCGTCCACCGACGCGACGCGCAGGGCGAGGTCGGGGTGCAGCCGGAACTCCTCGCCCACGTGCGGGTGCTGCCACTCCTCGTGGACGCGGTCGGCGCTCGCGACGTGGCAGCCGACGAGGTTCTCCAGCCAGTCGTAGCTGTAGAAGCCGCCCCGGCCCTGACCGAGCTGGGCGACCCACGGCCACACCTGCTCCGGCGGCGCGCCGATCGTCACGGCCCGCGTGGCGACGAGCGACGCGTCGGGGATGAGGTCGTCACCGGGCAGGGCATCGAGCGTCTCGCCGGTGGTGGACCCGTACCGCAGGTACGCCCAGCGGAACGTCCACGCGGAGAAGGCCGCCGCCGTCGCGAGGCCGCCGAGCAGGACCGCTCGGCGCACCGGGTGCACGTCCCACCTGATCGGGTTCATCGTTGCCTCCTCGTCACGTCGCCGCGAGGTCGTGCTCGTGGGGGTGGCCGCCGGACTCGTCGTGTCGCTCCAGCACCTCGCGGACGGCGGCCTCGAGCTGGCCCGGTGTCCGCTCCCGCAGGTCGTACCGGGCCCGGACGACCGGGACGCTGACGGTGAGCACCCGCGTGAGGTCGATGGGCGTGCCGGTGACGACGACGTCGCACATCCCGGCGGCGACGACGGCCTCGATCGTCGCCTCGAGGTCGCGGACCTGGGCCGCGCCGTAGCCCATCGCGGGCAGGATGCCGCGCGCGTTCGGGTACCGCTCGAAGGTGCGGGCGAGCGAGCCGACGGCGTACGGCGTCGGGTTGACGATGGCCGCGGCACCGGCCCGTCGGGCGCCGACGACGCCCGCGCCGTACGTCATCGACCCGTGCGTCAGCGTCGGCCCGTCCTCGACGACGACGACCCGGTGGCCACGGACGAGGTCCTCGTCGTCGACGCGGACCGGACTGTCCGCCAAGACGATCCGCGCGGCCGGGTTGAGGCCGCGGCACGAGTCGACGACCGCCTCGACGTCCTCCGGGCGGGCGGAGTCGCACTTGTTGACGACGACGACGTCGGCCATCCGGACGTTGGCCTCGCCCGGGTGGTAGCGCGTCTCGTCGCCGGGTCGCAGCGGGTCGGCGAGGACGATGTGCAGGTCCGGCTCGTAGAAGGGCAGGTCGTTGTTGCCGCCGTCCCAGAGGATGACGTCGGCCTCCTCCTCGGCCTCGCGCAGGATCCGTTCGTAGTCCACGCCCGCGTAGACGACGCACCCGTTGTCGAGGTGCGGCTCGTACTCCTCGCGCTCCTCGATGGTGCAGTCGTGCCGGTCGAGGTCGTCGTGGGTCGCGAACCGCTGGCACGCCTGGCGGGCGAGGTCGCCGTACGGCATCGGGTGGCGCACGGCCACGACCCGCCGGCCAGTCGCGCGCAGCAGCCGGCTCAGGTAGCGGGTCGTCTGGCTCTTGCCGACGCCGGTGCGCACCGCGGTGACGGCGACGACCGGCTTGCTGCTGCGCAGCATCGTCCGGCGGGCGCCGCGCAGCCAGAAGTCGGCACCCGCCGCGATCGCCTCGGAGGCCAGGTGCATGACCCGCTCGTGCGACACGTCGGAGTACGCGAAGGCGACGACGTCGACGTCCTCGCGGGTCACCAGGTCGGTCAGCTGCGACTCGTCGACGATCGGGATCCCCTGCGGGTAGAGGGGCCCCGCGAGCTCGGGTGGGTAGCGGCGCCCGTCGATGTCGGGGATCTGGGTCGCCGTGAACGCGACGACCTCGTACGCGGGGTCGTCGCGGAACGTCACGTTGAAGTCGTGGAAGTCGCGTCCGGCGGCCCCGAGCAGGACGACGCGTCGGGGCCGCGCGGCATCGTCGCCTGCGGTGGCGGCGGGGGTCGGGTCGAGGGGTCCGGTCGTGCTCATGGCCAACTCCACGGCTGAGGTCGACCGCCGGAACCGACACACCCTGTCGCGGGTAGTCCTGGCTGCGGGACCCGCCACCCCCATGGTGGCACCGGGGCCCCGCCGCGTGGGGCCGTGGAGACGAGACTCACCCGTGGCGTACCCCACGACCGCCTGACGGCCGGCGGCGAGGGTGCGACCATCAGGGGGTGAGCACCGCGACGGCAGACCGTGGCGGCCACGCCCGCCGGACGACCGGGACGCACGAGCACGTCTCCCTCGCCGAGCAGTGGCTGGCCCGCAACTACTCCCCGCTCCGCGTGGTCATCGCGCACGCCGAGGGCGCCTGGGTCACCGATGTCGACGGACGCCGCTACCTCGACGCGCTCGCCGGCTACTCGGCCCTGAACTTCGGCCACCTGCACCCCGTGCTCGTCGGCGCCGTCCGCGACCAGCTCGACCGCCTGACCCTGACCAGCCGCGCCTTCCACAGCGACCGGCTCGGTCCCTTCGCGCGCGACCTCGCCGCGCTCGCCGGCAAGGAGCTCGTCCTGCCGATGAACACCGGCGCCGAGGCCGTCGAGACCGCGATCAAGGCCGCCCGCAAGTGGGGCTACGAGGTCAAGGGCGTGCCGGACGGCCGCGCCCGCATCGTCGTCATGTCCGGCAACTTCCACGGACGCACGACGACGATCGTCGGGTTCAGCGACGACCCCGTCGCCCGCGACCACTACGGCCCCTACACGCCCGGGTTCGACGTCGTTCCCTACGGCGACGCGGCCGCGCTCGAGGCGGCCCTGACCGACGACACGGTGGCCGTGCTCCTCGAGCCGGTGCAGGGCGAGGGCGGCGTCGTCATCCCGCCCGAGGGGTACCTGGCCACGGTCCGGCGGCTCACCCGCGAGCGAGGAGTCCTCCTCGTCGCCGACGAGATCCAGTCCGGCCTCGGGCGGACCGGGTCGACCTTCGCGTGCGACCTCGAGGGCGTCGTGCCCGACCTCTACGTCCTCGGCAAGGCCCTCGGCGGCGGAATCCTGCCGGTCTCGGCCGTCGTCGGCGACCGCGACGTCCTCGGTGTCTTCACGCCCGGCAGCCACGGCTCGACGTTCGGCGGCAACCCCCTCGCGGCGGCGGTCGGGCACGCCGTCGTCGGCCTCCTCGAGACGGGCGAGTACCAGGAGCGGGCGGCGTGGCTCGGCGAGGTGCTCGCCGAGGGGCTCACGCCCCTCGTCGGCCACGGCGTCGACGCCGTCCGGGTGCGCGGCCTGTGGGCCGGCATCGACGTCGACCCGACGCTCATGACGGGGCGCGAGGTGTGCGAGCGGATGCTCGAGCAGGGCGTCCTCGTCAAGGACGCCCACGGCTCGACCGTCCGCGTCGCACCCCCGCTCGTCGTCGAGGAGCGTGACGTGCAGCTGCTCGTCGACGCCTTCGCCCGTATCCTGCGCTGATCCTGCACCCACCTCGGGTGTCAGGTCACTGGCCGCCGTGTCCCGGCATGCTGGGGAAGCGCCCGTGGCGTCGACTCGTCCGACCAGCGCAGCACGGCCCCGACGCCGTCGGCCGGGTCCACCTGGCCGGCGTCGAGGAGCGTCACGCCGGCCCGCGAGCACACCGCGGCCCACACGAGGGCAGCGTCGGCGGGCACCTGGACCGGGTCGGACGCACCGGTCATGAGCGCGTCCTCCCTCGAGCTGCCGACCTGGAGCCGGTCCCTGCCGACCCAGAGCCGTGCGTCGTGGAGGCGCCCGTCGACGAGGAGCACCGTGGCCGCCTGCGCCCGCTGGAGCACCTCGACGACGGGCTCGAGTCCCTCCGCGGCGGCCCCGGCGCGCCCGGTCTGCTCCTCGAACCGCCCGACGAGCGCGGCCTCGTCCTCGGCCCGGCACGCGGCGAGGACCGACGCGACGGCCTGGCGCTCGGCCTCGGCCGACGTGCCCGCGGCCCGGCCACCGGTCGTAGAGCGGACGAGCACGGAACGCAGCTCCTCGCCGGCGTGCTGCTCGAGGTAGGCCGCCGCGTGCTCGTCCCCCATGAGGACGACGACCCGCGGCCGGTACCGCGTCACGAGCCGGTCGAGCTGGGCCGCGACGGCGGCCGCGTTGTGCTGCCAGGAGTCCTCGACGCGGGACTGGTAGCGCCGCTGCGACCACCCGCCGGTGGGCACCTGGTGCAGCTCGTCGTGACCGCCCTCGACCTCGATCGTCTCGGTGTCGGCGGGGTGATCGAGGCCCCGGCCGCCGTGCACCTCGATGTCGGCGCCGGTGCGGTCGAGCCGGACGACGATGTGGGGCAGGCTCGCGGACAGCGCCCGGACGGCCGGCAGCAGCGACGGGATCGGGGCCCATGTGGCGTCCTGCACGGGGCGCCGGGGCAGCTCGACGGTCAACGTCGGTCCGGCCTCGGTGGCGACGAGCAGGCGGCCGTGCTCACCGCCTCGGCCGGTGGGCGCCAGCGCGGGCTCCCGCATCGCGTCGACGACGCCGTCCGGTGCCCCCGACTCGCGCAGCAGCCGCTCCACGTCACGCCAGCGCGCTTCCACGTCGTCGCCGGTGGCCGGGTCGGTCTTCGTCACGTCGAGGGTGGCGCTCGCGAACGGCCCGCTCACCTCGGCGAGGGGGTGGAACATCTCGAGATCCATCAGTCACCTCCGTGTCCGTCCAACAGTGCGCTCCTACCCATTCGGCCCCGACCGTCTCCACGTCGTGGTGAGCGTCCGTGGGGGCGTCTGCGATGGTGGAGGGGATGAACCAGGTCTGGTACGCGGCGTACGGGTCGAACCTCTCGCGCGCCCGCTTCACCCACTACCTCGCGGGAGGACGCCCCGACGGGGCCGCGCGCACGTACGTCGGTGCCCGGGACGCGTCCCAGCCCCTCGGCGACGTGCCGATCGTGCTCCCGGGACGGGTGTACTTCGCGTGGGAGTCGCCGACGTGGGGTGGCGGCATCGCCTTCTACGACCCGGACGGGTCCGCCGCGGCGCCCGCGTCGGGTGCGGCGCCCGCGTCGCGCGGGGCGGACGCGTCGGGCGGGGCGGACGCGTCGGGCGAGGGAGGCGCGTCGGGCGGGGTCGCGGCCCGGGCGTACCTGCTGACCGGCCAGCAGCTCAGCGACGTCGCGAGCCAGGAGATGCGCCGGCCGGTGGGCCGGGACCTGCCGCTCGCGACCCTGTTCCGCGAGAGCCGGACGGCCGTGATCGGGCCCGGCCGCTACGAGACGCTGCACGTCGTCGCCGAGCTGGACGCCGTGCCGGTGGTGACGTTCACGGCGTCGTGGGAGCACGCGGCCGCGAGGCTCAACCCGCCGGTCGAGGCGTACCTGCGCACCATGGCGACGGGGCTGGCCGAGTCGCACGGCTGGGACGAGACCCGCGTCTGCGACTACCTCCTCGCGTGTCCCGGCCTCACCCCGACGTGGACCCGCGCCGCCCTGACCGAGCTCGTCACCGACTGCCTCGCGCGCTTCTGACAGAGGCGCGCGCACCCCGGTGGGCCGAGCGGCCGGATCCAACCGGCGAAACCCTCGTCCGAGGGCGTTTTCGCCGTTCGATCCGGCCGCTCGTACCGCGTCCAGGGTGGGGTGGGCGCGTGGGGCGCGTCGGGGCGTGTCGGGGCGGGTGGGGCGGCGGGTCAGAGGAGGTCGGTGAGCTCGGCGTTGGCGCGGTCGCGGACGACCTGGAGGGCCTCGTACGCGGTTCGGGCGCCGCGGGCGGCCGCCGCCAGTCCCTGGCACTCGGCGAGGGTGTGCACCGAGAGCGCGAGCCGCACGATGGGCACTTTGCTCGGCGCCATCGACAGCGACGACACGCCGAGACCCACGAGGACGAGCGCGAGCAGCGGGTCACCGGCGGACTCGCCGCAGACGCCGATGGGGCGGCCGGCGGCGGCCGCCCCCTCGCTCGCGAGGGCCACGACGTCGAGGACGGCCGGCTGCCACGGGTCGAGCAGGTCGGACAGCTCGCCCTGCATGCGGTCGGCGGCCATCGTGTACTGCGCGAGGTCGTTGGTGCCGAGCGAGCCGAACTCGACCTCCCCGAGCACGTGCCGCGCCCGCAGCGCGGCACCCGGCACCTCGATCATGACCCCGGCCTTGGGCAGCCCGTTCTCGCGGACCCGCCGCGCGAACCAGGCGGCCTCCTCGACGGTGGCCACCATGGGGGCCATGACCCGCACGTCGGCCCCCGTGTCGCGCGCCGCGATGGCGAGGGCCTCGAGCTGGGCGTCGAGCAGCTCGGGGCGCTCGGCCGACAGGCGCAGGCCGCGGCGTCCCAGGGCCGGGTTCTCCTCCGGGCCGAGGTCGGCGAAGGCCAGCGGCTTGTCGGCGCCGGCGTCGAGGGTCCGCACGACGACGCGTCGGTCGCCGAAGGGCGCCATGACGCGTCGGTAGATGTCGGCCTGCTCCTCCACCGTGGGCGCCTTGTCGGCCGAGAGGAAGACGAACTCGGTGCGGAAGAGGCCGACGCCTTCGAGGTCGAGCGGACCGGCGGCCTCGGCGTCCTCGACACCGCCGATGTTGGCCAGCAGCGCCACGGCGGCTCCGTCGGCGGTGCGGCCGGGGCCGGAGAGGTGCGCGAGGGCATCGGCCCGCCGCTGCCGGCGTCGGGCCTGCTCCTCGACGAGCGTCGGGTCGGGGTCGACGGCGACCTCGCCGGAGTCCCCGTCGAGCGCGACGGGCGTGCCGGGTGCGATGTCCATCGCGCCGTGCAGCTGGACGACGGCCGGGATCCCCATCTGGGCGGCGAGGATCGCGGTGTGGCTCGTGCGCCCGCCGCCCTGGGTGATGATGCCGACGACGAGGGCCCGGTTGAGCGTGGCCGTCTCGGCGGGCGCGAGGTCCTCGGCGACGAGGACGCACGGCTCGGTGAGGTCGGGGACGCCCGGCGCGGGCACGCCGAGCACGGCGGCGACGGCGCGCGCCCCGACGTCGCGCAGGTCGGTGACGCGCTCGGCGAAGTAGCCGCCGAGGGCCTCGAACTGCGCGGCGTACTCCTCGACGGCGTGGCTGATCGCGGTGGCCCGGCCCTGCCCGGCGGCGAGCAGCTTGTCGGCCGCCTTGACCAGGCCCTTGTCACGGGCGATGAGGGCGGTGGCCTTGAGGATCTGCTGCGCGGTGTCGTCGGCGTGGGCGGCCCGCTCCTCGAGCGAGACCGCCACCGCCTCGAACGCCGCCTTGACGTCGGCCAGGGCGGTCTCGTGGTCCTCCGGCGCAGCCTCGTCGGTCGGCGGCGGGACCGGTGGCGCGACCTGCACCACCGGCCCGTACGCCGTCCCGGGGCTGACGCCGATGCCGTGGATCGTCGTCGCGGCGGCCATGGTGCCTCCTAGGCGTCGAGGTCCTGCGACAGCAGGTCGACGAGCTGGTCGAGGGTCGCGTCGGCGCCGTCGCCCTCCGCGCTGAGCACGACCTCCTCGCCGTGCTTGGCCCCGAGGGCCATGACGCCGAGGATGCTCGTCGCGTCGACGGGGTCCTGGCCCGGTCGGGCGATCTCGATGTCGAGGCCGCTGTTGCTCGCGGCCTCGACGAAGAGGGCGGCGGGACGGGCGTGCAGGCCCACGGACGAGGCGATGGTGACGGTACGACTGGCCATGAACGGCTCTCCTTCGCTGTCGGGTGTTCTCAGACGGTAGCGCTGGCCTCGACCTGCGCCAGGTTGTGCTCTCGGGACTTGAGGACGACGACGATGCCCGCCATGACGAGGACGCCGACGACGAGGGCGAGGACGAACAGGAGGAAGTTGCCGATGAGCGGCAGCACCCAGATGCCTCCGTGCGGGGCCCGCAGGGTCGCGCCGAAGAGCATCGCGAGCGCCCCGGTGATCGCCGAGCCCACAACGGACGAGGCGATGATGCGCACCGGGTCGGCCGCGGCGAACGGGATGGCACCCTCGGAGATGAACGAGAAGCCGAGCAGCCAGGCCGCCTTGCCGTTCTCGCGCTCGGGCTCGGAGAACAGGTGCGGGCGGACCGTCGTCGCGAGCGCCATGGCCAGCGGGGCCACCATGCCGGCGGCCATGACCGCGGCCATGATCTTCAGCTGCGGGGCGTCGGTCGCGGCCCCCGCCGCGGCCAGACCGGTCGTCGCGAACGCGTAGGCCACCTTGTTGACCGGGCCGCCGAGGTCGAAGCCCATCATCGCGCCGAGGATGAGGCCGAGGACGACGGCGCTGGCGCCGCTCATGCCGGTGAGCCAGCTGTTGAGCCCGTCCGTCAGGCCCTTGATCGGGCGGCCGAGGACGGTGATGAACAGGCCCACGGTGATGAGGGAGCTCAGCAGCGGGATGACGACCACGGGCATGACGCCCCGGACGCCCTTGGCGACGTTCCAGCCGGAGACCCAGCGGGCCACGAAGCCACCGAGCAGGCCGGTGACGAGACCGCCGAGGAAGCCGGCGCCCATCGTGGCCGCGATCGAGCCGCCGACGATGCCGGGCACGAGGCCGGGCCGGTCGGCGATCGCGAAGGCGATGAAGCCGGACAGGATCGGCACGAGGAAGCCGAAGGACGCGCCGCCGATGACGAACAGCAGCGCCGCCCACGAGGTGAGGCTGCCGGGGGTGAACGTCGTCGCGATGTTGAGCGGGTCGCCCGGCTTGAGGTTGTACTTGACGATCTCGATGGCGCCCTGCTGGCCGAGGGCGACCTGGGCGAGCATGAACGACAGGGCGATGAGGATGCCGCCCGCCGCGACGAACGGGATCATGTAGGAGACGCCGGTCATGAGCCACTGGCGGATCCTCGTGCCCGTGCTCGCGCTCTCGTCGACCTTCGTCGTGAGCCCGCCCGACGCGCCGGCGGCGGCGGCAGCGGCGGCAGCCGCCTCGCGCTTGCTCGGGTCGGCGTCCCACTCGGCGACGAGCTGCTCGGCCTGCGCCACGAGGGCGGGGCCGTCGGAGATGCCCTTCTTGACGCCGACGTCGACGAGCGGCTTGCCGGCGAAGCGCCGGGCGTCCTTGACCGGGAGGTCGTGGGCGAAGATGACGGCGTCGGCGGCGGCGATCTCGGCCGGGCTCAGCGGCTTGCTGCCGGCCGAGCCCTGCGTCTCGACCTTCATCGTGTGGCCGGCGGCCTTCGCCGCGTTCTCGAGGCCCTCGGCGGCCATGTACGTGTGCGCGATGCCGGTGGGGCACGACGTGACGCCGACGAGGTTGAGGGTCCGCCGCTCGCGCGTGGCCGTGGCGACCGAGCCGGCGGCCGCGCCGGTGGCGTCGCTGGCAGCTGCCCCGCCGGCCGTGGCACCGGCTGCGGCACCGGTCGCGGCAGGGGCGGCCGAGGCGGCAGGAGCGTCGAGGGCGACCTCCTGGCTGACGATGCGCACGACCTCGGCCTCGGTCGTCGCGGCGAGCAGGGCGTCCTTGAAGTCCTGCTTCATGAGCGCCCGGGCGAGCTTGGGCAGCATCTGCATGTGGGCGTCGCCGCCGCCCTCGGGGGCCGCGATGAGGAAGACGAGACGGGCGGGGCCGTCCTTGGCACCCCAGTCGATGCCCGAGGTGCGGCCGAAGACGAGCGAGGGCTCGGTGATGGCCGTGCTGCGGGCGTGCGGGATGCCGATGCCGCCGGGCAGACCGGTGGCCATCGTCTCCTCGCGCGTGCGGACGTCGGCGAGGAACTGGTCGAGGTCGGTGCAGCGGCCGGTCGCGACGAGGCGCTCGCCGAGCGTGCGCGTCGCCTCGTGACGGTCGGCACCGGTGAGGTCGAGGACGACCTGCTCTTCGGTGATGAGGGACATGCGGGTTCCTTTCGGTTCAGCCGGCCAGGCGCCAGGTGAAGTCAGGGGTGTCGGTGCTGTCGACGGGGATGCCGAGCAGGTCGGCGGGCGTGGGGACGCGGCTGCCGGGCAGCGTCACGGCCGCGGCGCCCCAGAGGACGCCGGTGACGAGGGCCTCCTCGGGTCCCTGCCCGGTGGACAGGCCGTGGAGGAGGCCGGCGAGCATGCAGTCGCCGGCCCCGACGGTCGACAGCGGGGCGGTGATCGTCGCGCGGGCGTGGACGGCTGCGTCAGCGGTGACGAGCAGCGCGCCGTCGCCGCCGAGGCTCACCGCGACGCACTCGATCCCGTTCGTGACGAGGTCGAGGGCGGCGTCGCGGACGTCGCCGAGGGTGGGCAGGTCGTGCCCGACGACCTCGGCGAGCTCCTCGTGGTTGGGCTTGACGAGGCTCGGGCGGGCCGCGACGGCTGCGGCCATCGGGGCGCCGGAGGAGTCGACGGCGACGCGGACGCCGAGGTCGCGGACCCGGGCCACGAGCGTCGCGTAGAGGTCGGCCGGTGCGCCGGGCGGCAGGCTGCCGCACCCGACGACCCAGTCGGAGCCGGCGTCGAGCTCGCCGGCGAGGGCCACGGTGGCGTCGACGAGCGCGTCGACCTCGGCGCTCGACAGCGTCGGGCCCGGCTCGTTGAGCTTGGTCGTCGTGCCGTCGGGCTCGAGGACGCTGATGTTCATCCGGACCGTGCCCGCGACGGGGACGCTGCGGCGGCAGACGCCGGACGCGTCGAGCAGCTCCTCGAGCAGGTGGCCCTCGGGGCCGCCGGCGGGCAGGACGGCGACGGTCCGGCCGGCGTTGGCGGCGAGGGCGCGGGAGACGTTGACTCCTTTGCCGCCCGGGTCGATCCGGCTCTCGGTGGCGCGGTGCACCTCGCCGCGGCGCAGGGCGTCGATGACGACGGCGCGGTCGACGCTGGGGTTGGGCGTGAGCGTGACGATCATGCGGTCACCACCTCGGGTCCGGCGGCCCGTAGGTCGGCCGCGACGTCGTCGGGAAGGTCGGTGTCGGTGACGAGGACGTCGACCTCGTCGAGGCCGGCGAAGCGGTGCAGGTGGTCGTCCCCGGCCTTGCTCGAGTCGGCGAGGACGACGGCGGACCGGCCCGCCGCGACCATGGCCCGCTTGACGACGGCCTCCGACTGGTCCGGGGTCGTGAACCCGCGGGCCGCGGACAGGCCGTTCGTGCCGACGAACGCGACGTCGACGACGACGTCGCGCAGGGCGTTGACGGCCCAGACGCCGACGGCCGCGCCGGTGACTCCGCGGACGGTGCCGCCGACGACGTAGAGGGAGATGCCGGGCCGGGCGCAGAGGACGCCGGCGATCTGGACGCTGTTGGTGACGACGGTCAGCTCGGCGTCCGGCGGAAGCAGCTCGGCGAGCGCCTGGGTGGTCGTCCCGGAGTCGAGGACGATGCTGCCGCCGGCGGGCACCTGCTCGAGGGCGCGGGCGGCGATGCGGCGCTTGACGTCGGCGAGCCGGCCGAAGCGGGTGGCGAGGGTGGGCTCGACCTCGAGGCGCTCGACGGGGATCGCGCCGCCGTGGACCCGGCGCAGCGAGCCGCGGCGCTCGAGGGCGGACAGGTCGCGGCGGATGGTCTCGGCGGCGACGCCGAGGGTGTCGGCGAGGGCGCTGACCTCGACCCGGCCGGCCTGGCGCGCCTCGCTCATGATGCGCTGCTGCCGCTCCGCTGCGTACATCGGACCCCTTCGTCCTGCCGGTGGCGCGCTCGTCGCGCCGTGCCGTCCTCGTGCCGGGTGCTGGTCGTGCTGGTGGTGCTCGGTGGTGGTGCCGGGCCCGGCCGTGGGGGGCCGGTCGTTCCATGGAACCACCGACGTCGGCTCAAGTAAAGGGATTCGGGCACCCGTTTTTGTGGCTCTTCGGGGAGGGAGGCCGTAGCGCGCACGCCGAGCACGCGAAAGCGGGCGGGAACGGGCACCGGACCGGCAGCCGCGTCAGGACGGGCCGGGCGCCTCGAGGACCGAGAGCACATTCCCCGAGGGGTCGGTGAACCAGGCGATGGGCGGACCACCGCCGCGGAAGACGCCCGACGCGTCGGTCTCCATCGGCGTGCCCTCGTAGTGCTCGAAGGTGACGCCCCGCGAGGCCAGCCCCTCGACCGTGGACCCGATGTCCTCGACGGGGAAGTTGAGGATCGTGTACGTCGCCGGCGTGTGGTCCGGCTTCGGGTAGACGAGCACCGGGCGGTCACCCGCGAGGTGCAGCGTCAGCATGCCGTTCTCCTCGGTGACGTGCAGGCCGAGCGTGTCTGCGTAGAAGGTGCGGGCGGCGTCGAGGTCCTTCACGGCGAAGCCGCTGAAGGCCTTGGAGCTCTCGAGCACGGTGGTCCCCTCTCGTCGTGGCGGTCCTCCCCAGTGAACTCCTCGACGCGGTCGCGTGGGGGCTTGGCGGTGGCGGGCTTGGCGGTGGCGGGCTTGGCGGTGGCGGGCTTGGCGCCACGGGTGCCCCCGCGGGCTTGTCCGCGCGCCGGGCCTCGGTGACGGTCCGCGTCGTTACGATCGGCCCGTGAGCGCCAAGCCCGCCGTCGTCGTCGCGCCCAGCCCGGCCAGCCCGTCCGGGGCGCGGGAGGTGCGCGTGTCGAGCCCGGACCGCGTGCTGTGGCCTGCGGAGGGGATGGCCCACGGCAGGCCGGTCACCAAGCTCGACATGGCGCAGTACCTCGTCGCCGTGGCCGACCCGCTGCTGCACGCCCTCGGCGACCGGCCGGTGACGCTGCAGCGCTTCCCCGAGGGCATCGAGGGCGAGGAGTTCTTCTCGAAGAACCCGCCGAAGGGGGTGCCCGACTGGGTGCGCACGGTCATGTGCACGTACCCCTCCGGCCGTCGCCACCCGCAGCTCGTCGTCGACGAGGTCGCCACGGCGGTGTGGGCCGCCCAGATGAACACCATCACCTTCCACCCGTGGCCGGTGCGAACCGGCAGCATCGACAACCCCGACGAGCTGCGCATCGACCTCGACCCGCAGCCGGGGCGCGGCTTCGCCGACGCCGTCGAGGCGGCGTTCGCGCTGCGCGAGGTCATGGCCGAGATCGGGTTGACAGCCTGGGCCAAGACGTCGGGCAACCGCGGCGTGCACGTCTACGCGCGGGTCGCGCCGACGCACGAGTTCCTCGACGTGCGCCACGGCGTCATCGGCATCGCCCGCGAGCTCGAGCGCCGGCTGCCCGACCTCGTCACGACCTCGTGGTGGAAGGAGGAGCGCGGCGAGCGCGTCTTCGTCGACTTCAACCAGGCCTGCCGCGACCGCACCATCGCCTCGGCGTACTCGCCGCGTCCGCTGCCGGGCGCCCCGGTGTCGACGCCGGTGACGTGGGACGAGCTGCGGTCGGTCGACCCCAAGGAGCTGACGCTGCGCACCGTGCCCGGTCTCGTCGCGTCGCGCGGCCACGCGTGGGACGGCATGGACGACGCCGTCGGCGATGTCGCGGCCGCGATCGCCCTGTGGGACAAGGACGTCCACGAGCGAGGCCTCGGCGAGCTGAACTTCCCGCCCGACTACCCGAAGATGCCCGGCGAGCCCCCGCGCGTCCAGCCGAGCAAACGCCGGCAGGACAAGTCCGACGCGGAGTACATGGCGCCCAAGGCCGAGCGCGACGCCGAGCTGCGCGACGTGTGGGGCCCGGTCGTGCCGCCGGTCCCGCCGATGCTCGCCAAGCCGGTCAAGGACTTCTCGGCCGTCAAGGGCGAGGTGCTCTACGAGCCGAAGTGGGACGGCTTCCGCTCGATCATCTACCGGTCCGGCGACCTCGTCGAGATCGGCTCGCGCAACGAGAAACCGATGACGCGGTACTTCCCCGACGTCGTCGAGGCGGTGCTCGCCAACTTCCCCGAGCAGGCGGTCGTCGACGGCGAGATCGTCCTCGTGTCACCGTCGTCCGGGGACCGCCTCGACTTCGACCTGCTCCAGCAGCGCATCCACCCGGCCGCGTCGCGCGTGAAGAAGCTCGCGGCCGAGACGCCGGCCTCGTTCGTCGCGTTCGACCTGCTCTCCCTCGACGGCGTCTCGTACGTGGACCGCCCGTTCAGCGAGCGCCGGTCCGCCCTCGAGAAGGCCCTGGCCGACGCCCAGCCGCCGGTGCACCTGACACCGGCCACCGCCGACCGCGAGGTCGCGCGCGGCTGGTTCACCCAGTTCGAGGGGGCCGGGCTGGACGGCGTCATCGCCAAGCCGGTCGACGTGCACTACGAGCCGGACAAGCGCCTCATGCACAAGATCAAGCACGAGCGGACCGCCGACTGCGTCGTCGCCGGCTACCGCGTCCACAAGAGCGGTCCCGACGCGATCGGCTCGCTCCTGCTCGGACTCTACGGCCCCGACGGACAGCTCGCGTCGGTGGGCGTCATCGGCGCGTTCCCCATGGCGCGGCGCAGGGAGCTGTTCGAGGAGCTCCAGCCGCTCGTCGCCGAGTGGGACGAGCACCCCTGGAACTGGGCCCAGCCCGAGGAGGGGGTGCGCAACCCGCGGTCCTCGGAGTACTCGCGCTGGAACAACGGCAAGGACCTCTCGTTCGTCCCGCTTCGGCCCGAGCGCGTCGTCGAGGTGCGCTACGACCACATGGAGGGCGACCGGTTCCGTCACACGGCGCAGTTCGTCCGCTGGCGCCCGGACCGCGACCCCGAGTCGTGCAACTACGCCCAGCTCGAGGAGCCCGTCAGCTACGACCTCGCCGACGTCCTCTCCGCCACGCCCGACTGACCCCCGCCACCCCTTCTTCAGCACCGAACGAATCGTTCGGTCACACCGATCCCGCGCCTCAGCACCGAACGAGTCGTTCGGTGCCGAACTGTCCGGTGCACCGGTGTGTTCGGGCCTCGGCGGCGCGTTCGGGCTCTACCGACGCGTTCGGCCTCACCGACGCGTTCGGCCGACCGATCCCACGCCTCAGCACCGAACGACTCGTTCGGTGCCGAACTGTCCGGTGCACCGGTGAGTTCGGGCTCTACCGACGCGTTCGGGCCTCACCGACGCGTTCGGCCGACCGATCCCGCGCCTCGGCACCGAACGACTCGTTCGGTGCCGAACTGTCCGGTGCACCGGTCAGTTCGGGCTCTACCGACGCGTTCGGGCCTCACCGACGCGTTCGGCCCCGGCGAGGCGGGTCAGCGACGGCCGCTGGCGAGGCGGGCGAGGGCGACGATGATCGCGATGCCACTGCCGACGAAGCCGAACCACAGCGCGGTCCGGGCGACGACCTCCCACACCGCGTCATGGGCGAAGTCGAAGGGGAAGACCTGCCAGATGCGGACCAGGGCGGCCAGGCCGATCGAGGTCGTGACGAGGTCACCGAGGGCGCGCAGCCGGGGCGGGTCGGCCACGGTGTAGACGAGGTTGGCGACGAGCCCGGCCACGAGCGTGGCGTTGACCAGGCCGAGGACGAGCGTCATCGCCGGCGTCAGGAACGGCACGGCCTCCCAGCCGGGTGCGACGTCGATGAGGTAGAGCAGCACCCCGTTGACGACGACCGCGGCGATGTAGCCGGCGCTCGCCGAGGCGGGCACCGTCCCACCCGCGGTCCGGCGGGACGGCTGGCCGGTCGGCTCACGGGTCGGCTGGTGCAGGTGGGTGGACATGAGGACTCCTCTCGGGCCCGGCCGGTCAGCCGGTCGGGGTGTGGTGCCAGAGGTCGGGCTGGTCCGCGGGCCGCGGCTCACCCGGCGTCGACGCGTCCGGCGGGACGACCGCGTCCGGCGGGACCACCGCGTCGCCGCGCGGCGGGCCGGACGGCGGGGCCAGCGGCGGCGACGGCTCGCTGCCACCGGCGTCGAAGCGGAACGGCGGGTACACGTCGGTCATGAGCGCCGCGTACGCCATGACGCGGTAGACCCAGCGGTTGAGCCCGACGACGACGTCGAACAACCCCCGCGGCATCGTGCCGGTGACGAGCAGCACGACGCCCGCGACGAACACGAGGATGCCGAGCACACCGGGCCAGCCGCCGACGCGCACGCCCCGGTCGTCGGTGTGCGACTGCGTCCCGACGATGAGGGCGACGACGACCCAGTGCGGCAGCAGGAGCAGCCACTTGACGAAGATGAGGCCGCGCGACAGCCGCTCGGGGTAGGCGATGTCGAGGCGCGCGTCGTCACCGGGCTGCGGGTCCAGCGAGAACGGTGGGTAACGGTCGGTGCCGAGTCCGCCCGAGCCGCAGTAGTGCATGACGCGCCAGCTCCAGCGCATCACGCCGACGTTGACGTCGAAGAGGCTGCGCGGGTAGCGGCCGGTGACGAGGATCGCGAACCACGCGCAGACCGTGGTCACGCCGAAGACGAGCCACAGGCCGACGAGCACGACGAGGTGCGGCAGGGCGAGGAACCACTTGACGAGCCACAGCCAGCGCGACAGGTCGGGCGCGATCCGCGCCTCGAGCACCACGGGGTGCGCGAGCGTCGGCTGCACCGCGTCCGCCCGGTCGATGCCGGACGACGCGGACCCCTCCCCCGGGCCGGCGCCCGCAGCTCCGGTGGTCACGACGGGACGCCCCTGGGGCGTCGGGCCGGGCCCGGAGCCGGGCTCGTCGTGGTCGTGGTCGCGCGCGCGGTCCCGTCCGCGGACACCGGTGACGACGAGGACGACGCCGACCACGAGGAGCACCAGCCCGACGACGACCATCCCGACGCCGAGGGGCACGACCGCCGCGGACCGGACGCCGGCGACGGCCGACACCGACACGCCGGGCACACCGGACGCGTTGAGCACGGCCACGGTCCAGCTGCCGGAGCGCAGGGTCCACGTCAGCGTCTGGGTGCCCGAGCCGGTGGCCCTGGCGGCCCAGAAGCTCTCGGTGGCGGGCGGGGCGACCGACCCGCTGCCCGGCACCGCGCGGTAGGTGACGACGCCGCGGGCATCGACGCCGACCACCTGGTCGCGCGCGGCGCCCGAGAGGTAGCGGTCGAGGGCCGCGGTGGGCGCGACACCGACGAAGACCGGGTTGACGCCGTCCGCGGGAGTCACGGCGAGGCGCATCTCGAGGTCGAGGCGGTCGACGACGCTGCTCGGGCCGTCGAGCCGGACCATCGTGTCGGTGGTCGTCACGGCGACGCCCGGGGAGGCGAGGCGCTCGATCGACACGGAGTGCCAGCCGGCGCTGTCGCGGGTCGTCGCCTCCAGCACCCCGATGGCACCACCGCCGACGATGAGGCCCAACCCCGGCAGGAGGAGCAGGCAGCCGATGACCAACATGACAACATGACGCGTTTTCATGGCGAACTCCGTTGACGGCTCTACGTTTTCAACGTTAGGCCGGTCCTCGCGCGGCGCCGCGGGAGTGTGACCCACGAGTCCTGTCCGCCACGTCACACCGTCCGGACCGTCTCGTGGGTCACCTTTCCCGGGCGGCCCCGACGCGCGGCGGGACGATGGGCGTGGAGGCGGATCCCATGAGCACCCTGATCGTCCACGAGTCCATGTTCGGCAACACAGCCGCGATCGCCGAGGCCATCGCCGAGGGGATCGCCCGCACCCGCGGTGCGCCGCCCGGCAGTCCACCAGACGCCTCAGCCCCAGATCCGGGCGGCCACCCGACCACGGTCCGCGTCGTCCCCGTGACGCAGGCCCCGACCCGCATCGGTGACGACGTGGAGCTGCTCCTCGTGGGCGGCCCGACGCACGCGTTCTCGATGTCGCGCAGCTCGACGCGGGCCGACGCGGCCCGCCAGGGCGCGACGGGCTCCCCCCACCGCGGCATCCGGGAGTGGATCGACGACGTGGAGCCTCGGGAGGACCTGCGGGTGGTCACGTTCGACACCCGCGTCCACGTCCGGATGCTGCCGGGGTCGGCGGCCAAACAGGCGGCGATCGCTTTGCGGCACAAGGGGTTCCAGCGCGCCGAGCGTGGTGAGAGCTTCTGGGTCGGTGGTACGGACGGTCCGCTCTCGCACGACGAGGTCGTGCGGGCCCGGGCGTGGGGCGCGTTCCTCGCGACCCTGCCCGTCGCGGTCTGACGCTGTCTGACGCGGTCCGTCGCGGTCCGACGCGCTCCGGAAGGGCACATTTTGGGGCCCGGCTCGCCGTGCGAGTCCGGGCCCCGGGCGACGGTTCACGTACCACATCGGGCCAACCGTCAAAGTCTTTGCGTCGTCATGAATTGTTCCGACTTTCTCCATTGAAACGTCGGCAGACACGCCGCTTTGCCCGATTGCAGATAACTTGCGGGAAGCCAGCAGGCACGTTGCGATGCGTCATACAGTGCCCGCAGGACCCACCGAGCCCGCGAGGACCACGATGCAGAGCAGCACCTTCACGCTGACCACGCCCGACGGCACCGAGGTGTTCGTCAACCGCTGGCTGCCCGACGGCGCGGTCAAGGGCATCGTCCAGATCGCGCACGGCATGGCCGAGCACTCCTCGCGGTACGCGCGCTTCGCGGAGCGGCTGACGGCCCACGGGTACGCCGTCTACGCGTCCGACCACCGCGGTCACGGGCGCACGCCCGGCACGCGCGGCAGCTTCGCCGCGAACGAGGGCTGGCAGACCGTCGTCGACGACCTGCGCGCCGTCGCCGACCGTGCCCGCGAGGAGCATCTGGAGCTGCCCCTCTTCCTCCTCGGCCACAGCATGGGCAGCTTCCTGGCCCGGGGCTTCGCGGCCCAGCACGGGGCCGAGCTGGCCGGGCTCGTGCTGACCGGCACGGCCGGCAGCGCCGGACCGCTCGGCAACGTCGGGGTCCTCCTCGCCACGGCCCAGGCCCGGCTCCGCGGGCACGAGCACGTCAGCGGCCTGATGAACCAGCTGACGTTCGGCCGGTACAACGCGGCGTTCAAGCCGGCCCGCACCGAGTTCGACTGGCTCTCGCGCGACACGGCCGAGGTCGACAAGTACGTCGCGGACCCCGACTGCGGGTTCGTGTTCACGGCGGGCGGCTTCGTCGACCTGCTCAAGGGCCTGGCCGCCGTCAACAGCGACCGCGTGGTGTCGCGGATCCCCGAGGACCTGCCCGTCCACCTCGCGGCCGGCGACACGGACCCGGTCGGCAACAAGGGCAAGGGCGTGCGGGCGGTCGCCAACCAGCTACGGCGCGTCGGCGTCCGGGACGTCACCGTCACGCTCTGGCCCGGCGCGCGGCACGAGATCCTCAACGAGACCAACCGCGACGAGGTCGAGGCCGAGATCGTCGACTGGCTCGACGCCCACCTCCCCGCCTGACAGCGCCGCAACCGCCGCCGTCGGGCCTGACCCCGCGCCTGCCCCGCCCCTGTCCCGCACCTGCCTTGCCCCTGCCCTGCCCGCGACACCGCCGCCCCCGTCCCGCAACACACCGAGCAGTTGCCAACCGGGCCCAGGAATACCTCGCACCGGTTGGCAACTACTCGGTGTGTTGCGGGAGGAGCGTGCCGGCTCGGCGGCTCGGCGGCTCGGCGGCTTGCCGGCCCGGCGGCCCGGCGGCTCGGCGGCCCGGCGGGGTGGGGTCCGGTTGGGCCCCGTGAGGTTCGGTCAGGGGATGCCGGGGAGGGGCCAGCGGCGTCCGTCGGCGGTGTCTACGAGGGCGGCGTGGTCGCAGCGGATCGTCAGGGGCAGCACGTCGGTGACGGCGGTGACGGCGAGCGGCAGCTGGGCGGCGGACAGGCCGGTCGCGACGGAGACGTGCGGCACCCAGTGGCCGGGCTCGTAGTGGCGGTGCAGGTCCGCACCGGTGGCGCGCAGGGCCGCGACGGCGCACTCCTGCCGGGCGGCGGTCGCGGAGGTCACCGAGCAGGCCAGGGCGGCGCGTCCGCGGGGGAAGGCCACGGTGCCCTGGACCGCGACCTCGACCGGTCCGGCGTCCGGCAGCGCGGTGAGAGTCGCGAGGACGGCATCGAGATCCCACTCGCGGAGCACCGCGTACGACAGGTGTGGGACGTGCCGGCCGTGCGTGTGGGTGAGGAGGGTGGCGATGCCGCGCTGCTCGAGGCGCTCCCAGAGCCGGATGACCGTCCGCTCGGACGGCCGGTCGAGCAGGAGGCATAGCGCGAGCGCCATGCCCCATTGTCACTGGGCACCTAGGGTGGGCGGATGGAGACACCGAGCGACCCCGAGGTCGTCGCCGCACACGGGTACGTCTCGTTGACGACGTTCCGCCGCGACGGGACGCCGGTCGCGACGCCGGTGTGGATCGCGCGGGACGGCGGCGAGCTCGTCGTCGTCACCGTCGATCCGGCGGGCAAGCTCAAGCGACTGGCCCACACGGCGCGGGTCGAGCTGCGGCCGTGCGACATCCGCGGACGCGTCGCGCCCGGGGCGCCGGCGTACACGGGCACGGCACGCGTCGTCCGGACCCCGGAGGGCGTCGCGGCGGTCAAGCGGGCGATGGGCCGCAAGTACCCGCTGGCCCGGCTCGGCGACGCGATCGCCGCCGCGACGTCGTGGGCGGTCAAGCGGCAGCCGCGGGCCGGCATCCGCATCACGCTCGACTGACGCGCCCGCCCCGACGACGCGTCGGGTGGCTCCTCCACAGGCGCCGGGACGCGTCGGGGCGAACGTTGGACACGGCGTTTGGGCCTGCGGGAGGCGTCGCCTAGCGTGGTTTCATGACGCTCCAACCGGTGACGCGCGCGCTCCAGCGCCGGCTCGGGACGATGCTGCGCGACAAGGTCGCCGGCCAGGACGCGCCGGCGCGGGCGCAGCGCATCTGGGGCGCGCAAGGCGAGCGGTGGTTCGGGCCGTCGGACCCGGTGTGGCGGGTGCACGCCGACGCGTCGATGTTCCCGGGTGGCCTCACGTCGCTGCTGCTGCAGATGCTGCACCCGCTCGCGATGGCCGGGGTCGCGGGGCACAGCGGTTACAAGAGCGACCCGTGGGGGCGGCTGCAGCGCACGAGCCACTACCTCGCGACGACGACGTTCGGCACGGTCGAGGACGCCGAGGAGGCCATCGCGGCGGTGCAGGCGATCCACGAGCGGGTCCGCGGGCGCGACGCGTCGGGGCGTGCCTACCGGGCCAGCGACCCCCACCTGCTGACATGGGTGCACGTCGCGGAGGTTGACTCGTTCCTGCGCGCGTACCAGGCCTTCTCGGCTGCCCCGCTGACGCCCGCCGAGGCCGACCTGTACGTGCGCCAAGCGGGGGTGCCGGCGGCCCGGTTGGGGGTGCCGACGCCGCCCGCGTCGGTCGCGGAGCTGCGCGCGGTGCTCGAGTCGTACCGGCCCGAGCTCGAGGCGTCGGACGCGGCGCGTGAGGCGGCGCGGTTCCTGCTGCTGTACCCGCCGCTGCCGCTGGTGGCGAGGCCCGGGTACGCGACCCTGGCGGCCGGCGGGGTGTCGCTGCTGCCGGGGTGGGCCCGACAGATGCTGGGGCTGCCGGTGCCGGACCCGGTCGCGTGGCTGGTCGGGCGGCCGCTCGGGTACCTCGGTGCGGCGACCGTGCGGTGGGGCATGGCCGGACTCGGCGAGCGCCGCCCCTCCGACACGCACGGGGGGACCGCTGCCTCGGCGTGACCCCGGCGTCTTTCGTACGTACGAGGAGTCGGAGACTGTCCTGGGCACAGCCCCACGCGCACGTCCACCCGAGCCCCCTCAGCGGCTGGCGCGAGCCAACGGGGTGCCGTCGAGGGCGTAGCGGAAGGCGACCAGGGAGTCGAACACCTGCAGGACGCCGGCCTCCTGCAGCTCGCCGACGGAGAACCCTCCGGTGCGGACTCCCAGGGTCGGGATGCCGAGCTTGGCCGCCGCCTGCGCGTCGTAGATCGAGTCGCCGACCATGATGCCGCTGTCGCCGTTCACCTTGGCCAGTGCCGCCGACACGATGTCGGGCTCCGGCTTGCTGTTCTTCACGTCGTCCGAGGTCGTCCAGGCGTCGGCGAGGGACGTGCCGTCGATGAGGTCGAGGAACGCCTCGACGTGCTTTTTCTTGCCCGAGCTGGCGAGAACGAGCCGGAAGCCCCGCTCCTTGACGTCGGCCAGCAGCTCGTGCGCGCCCTCGAAGGCCTGCACCTCGCCGATGAGCTCGTCGAACTCCTCCGCCCATGCCTCGCGCAGTGCGTCGCCGTGGGCCTCCTCGACCTCCTGGCCCCCGACCGCCGAGACGAACAGATCCCCGCCCATCCCGATGCCGCGGTGGATGCGCCACATCGGCCGGGTGATCTCGAAGCGGCGCAGGGCCCGGAACCAAGCAAGGGCATGCTGGTAGTTGGTGTCCACGAGGGTTCCGTCGACGTCGAAGATTGCCGTGTCAGCCATGGCAGGTCCGTACCCAACCAGCAGGCCGAGAGCAGCGGCGACCGCGCTCGGCCAACGGAACCACAGCTCGGATGCGGCGAAGGGGCCGTCCGGGACGGGCCCCTTCGCCTGTCGGAGGTACGGGCTCAGAAGGCGCTGGTGCCGTTCGGCGTGCCGAGGCCGGTCGGTCCGTCCCAGCCGGCGCCCGAGGTGCACCACACCGCAGGGGTGCACGTGCCGTTGGTGCCGGTGGTGACGTCGTTCAGGCCCGACGTGTGCGCCCAGGTGTACGAGGCCGGGTAGCCGGCGGTGTTGCCCGAGAGCGCGTAGACACTGCCGATGATCGGGGCGGAGGCGCTGGTGCCGCCGTAGACCTGCCAGCCCCTGCGGCCCTGGTAGGACGTCGAGTCGTAGACGGCGACGCCGGTGTTGGGGTCGGCGACGGCCGATACGTCGGCGTTGGCCTTGCCCGAGCACTGCGTCGCGGACGTCTGCCACGACGGCTTGGCGTTCTTCGTCGAGCAGCCGCTGCCCGCGCCGCTCCACGCCTTCTCCGTCCAGCCGCGAGCCGTGCCCGCCGCGCGGGTCAGGCTCGTGCCGCCGACGGCGACGACGCTGTCGAAGGAGGCCGGCGACTCGATGCCGTAGCCGTTGTCACCGGTCGAGGCCGTGATGGCGATGCCCGGGTGGTCGTAGGCCGCGATCGGCGAGGAGTCGGAGCCGCCGTAGCTGTTGCTGATGGCCGAGACCCCTTGTGTCGCTGCGTAGTTCACTGCGGCGCCGAGGTTGGTGAACGAGGCCGAGCTGGCCTCGACGAGCAGGATCCTGCAGTCGGGGCACGATGCCGAGACCATGTCGAGGTCGAGGCTGATCTCGGTGGCCCAGCCCGCGTCGGTCCGCGGGTAGCTCGTGCCGCCGGTCTGGTTGACCTTCTTGAAGCAGCCGTTGGCCGTGGTGCAGGCCGGCAGGCCGAACTGCGAACGGTACGTGGCGAGGTCCGCCTCAGCGGTCGGGTCGTCGTAGGCGTCGACGATGGCGACGGTGCGGCCGCCGCTGGACAGGCCGGTCAGGCCGTACGCCGACTGGATGTCGGCCGGGCCGTACCCGCTCGGGGTCGCGGTCACCTGCGGCTTGCCCGTCGCGTCGACGACGACCATGGCGTGGCAGCCCGCCGTCCCGGGCACGGGCACCGCGCAGACGTGCGCGGCACGGTGCGTGGACGCGGTCGAAGCGGCGGTCGGTTGGGCCATCGCCGAGGTCGCGCCGACCGTGAGCATCAGGGCGCCGGCGACGGCAGCAAGAGACAGAGCCGAGCGTTTCACAGGGTCCTCCAGGGTGGGGTGTGTGGACGCCCGGCGCAGCGTCGATGGGGTCGGCGGCGCGATCGTCGAGGCCTCCCAACCTCATTGGCGCCGCGTCCCGGACGTTACGCCCGGTCAGGTAAAGCGTTGGCCAACATTTGGGAAGACTTCTGCCACACAGCCGAATTGACGAAGGGTGTTGTTGCGCGCTCCCGTGACGGCAACACATGCTCCTGTACGCGACGCGTCGTGCCGCCGCCGTCGACCCCCACTCACGTGGTCCGGCTGGTGAGGCGTCGAGGCTGTGGATGACGGCGGGCGGGGTGTTCGGGATGTCCCTAGCCTCGAGGCATGTCCTACGCGATCGACACCGACGGGGCGGGTGGGGCCGGTGACACGCTGGCCCTCACCGCCACCACGTTGAAGGACTGCGCCGAGGCGTTCGCCTACACCGCAGGGGTGCTGCAGCGAGGGGTGGGTGACGACGACCCGGTCCTCGCGGCGGCCGCGAAGGAGTTCGCCGGCGCCCAGACCATGTCCCTGCACACCGCGTCGGGCGGGTTCGCCGCCCTCGGCCGCAAGGTGTCCTGGGTGGGCCTCACCGGCAGGGAGACCGAGCTCGAGGTGGCCCAGGCGTTGGGCCTCACGGGCAGGCCGGCACCGACCGGCTCTGCGGGACAGACACTCTGATGCGGCCGACTCCGCAAGGGCCGCACGGCCCGATGACCGTCCCCAACGGCGACCCGGCGTCGCTGCGTGCGGCGGCACGCCGTCTGGGCAGGGTGGCCGAGACCGGGCTGCAGACGCCCGGCGTGCGCGGCCGGTCGGCGTCGATCATCGCGGCGGTGTGGCGGGGCGATGCCGCCACCGCGGCCCAGCGCGAGGCCGACGTGCTCGCGGCGCGCACCCGGCTGCTGCTCGAGCGGGTCGGTGGCGCCGGCGTCGAGCTGCTCGCCCTCGCTGCCGCCTTGGAGGAGGCGCAGACGGTCGCGCGGCGCTCGATCGCCGAGCAGTACGCCGCCCAGCGCGACTACGAGCAGGTCCTCGCGACGACCTTCCCGATGCTCGACCCGGTCGCGCAGGCGGAACGACAGCGTACCTTCACCGACGAGCGCGACCGACGCCAGCGCCTGGCCCGGTCGCGGTACGAGGCGGCCCTGACGCAGCTGGGTCTGAAGCGTCGGGCGCTGACGCGTCGGCTGCTGTATCTGGCCGCCACTCCCCTGCGTGGCAGCACCGAGGTCACCCTCCCTGGGCCGAACACCGCCCAGGGCGTTCCGCACGACCTCCTCGGCGACCTCCCCCTGACGAGGACCGAGCTCGTGCCACCCGAGTGCAAGACGGTGGCCGTCGATGTCTATGACGACGTCGACACCGGCCTGCCCGAGTGGTCGCTCGAGCAGAAGCTGACCGATGCCGGGATCATCCCCGGGCCGAGCGTCATCGACAAGATCGCCTGGGGCTCCGGCGCCGCGCTGACCGCGACGCAGTACGGCCTGACGGGCGCCCTGCACCCGAGCGGCATGGTCTCCCGGGCGGCGGAGAACCCTGCCGTCCGGCGCACCGTCGACACGCTGACGAAGGCCGACAAGGTGGCCGGCTGGGCCGGGATCGGTCTCACCGGCGTGACGACGACGGCCAGCCAGCTCGACTCTGACTCGAGGAAGTACTCGAACATGCCGACGTGGAAGCTGTTCTCCCGCGGACTCGTCCAGGGCGGGATCGCCGGCTTCGGCGGAGCGTTGGCAGGCGCTGCGTGCTCGCGGGTACCGATCCTCGGTCCGGTTCTGGCACCCGCGTGTGGCGCTGCCGGCACGGCCGCCGGGCAGCAGGCCGGTCGGTGGGTCAACACGCGGGTGGGCTTGGCACCGACGCGGCAAGACACGAAGCACACCGTCACCGTGCCGCTCCAGGCGGTGTGGAACTGATGGAGTCGTGGCCCCCGTGGGTGCTCGTACTGGTGATCGACGGCTTCCTCCCCATCAGCTACCTCAGCATCTCGCAGCCCAAGCGCATGTACCGCGGGCGGTTCAGGTACGCGCACCTGCCCGACCGCGGGTACGTCGCGGGATTGGGCCTCGGCTTCGGTTTCACGCCGGTGGGCCTGTGGATCAGCGCCGGAGGCACGAACGGAGGGATCGTGGACAAGATCGTGCTCCTGTGGCTGTTGGTGTGCATGGCTTGGGCCGGCATGGGGCAGTTCGCCGCCGTCCCGATCCCCAAGTGGTTCGTCCCTCCGGCCTTCAAGAACGAGACCGAGCACGTCTACCCTCGACGCGTCTTCGGGCTGCGGAAGGTCGACCGGCTCTCCGATCGGCCCGACGCAGTCGCACAGGAGCTGCTCCCCTGGCCGTGAACGGCGGCACCGCACCGCACGTCGGCAGCGACGTGCAGCGCGGCCCGGCCGTCAACGCCGATCTCGCGCGCGCTCCACGGTCAGCGAACCCACCGTCAAGTCGCTTGTCACGATTGCGAGCACCCAGCTTGGCGTCGACAACCGCGCACAAGCGGCAGTTATCGCCGACCACGCTCCGTTGTAGCTCGCAAGCCGACTTGACCTTGCCCCTTGCGCCGGTACCGTCCCTAGGCGCCAAGATGCCACGAACGGACGAACGTCGAGGCTGACTCACACGGTGATCACTGGATGGAAGTAGTCGTACAGACCTGCCTGGATGGGCGCATCGAACTCCAGACGCATGCGGACGACTGGCAAGGCCTTTCCGTCGTCGTCAGGCATAGTCGTCTCTTCAAACTCCAGAGGCGTCGCATCGCCGAGGTAGTAGAACTGCGTGCCCTCGGCGTCGTCCCTCTTCACGAAGATGTAGAGCTTCACGCGACCCTGGATGATGTTCTCGACCTCTGCACTGGCAAGCGTGCGACGGGCTCTGCTGTACCAGAGCATCGTCGATTTATCGAGCAGGGCGTCCTCGTAGGCGGTGCTCGACGTGATGCCCTCACCCTTGTGCAGCGTCACGAAGACTGGGCAGTCACCCGACTCGACGTCGGCCCGATACCCATAGACCGTTGACGTCCACTTTCTGGGCCAGCCCAGGAGCCGACAGACCTCCTTGCGCGAATATTGCCGTCCTGGGGTAAAGGGTCGGGAGGGGTCATACAGGGACGTGGCGATCGCGTCTCCGGTCTCCACGAGGTCATCCACGTGAGACTGAAAAGCCCCGGAACGGGCGTAGTCCCACTGAAACTCGGGTGTCAAAGCGATGCTGCCGTCCGCGCGCCGCTCGACGATTCCGGTCTTGTAGCGCTTCTGGTCTGCCTCTGCGTGCCGCTCCAGGGTGAACGTGTCGATGATGCTGTCAAGAAGGCGGTCCGGCACGCGGCCGCCGCTGACATGGAGGGCATCCCGGGCTTCCGCCCTAGTCAAGTTGGCGCCGTCGAGCAGCGCGCGCAGGAGTCGCGCCTCTCCCGAGCGCTTGGCGGCGAGGACCTCGTGGGACAGCAGTTCGAGGGCTTTCGCCTGTCGCGTGGTCAGCTCGGTCGTCACCTTCAAGGCTGCCTGCAGCAGGCTCGGGTAATGCTGCCGCCTGGTGGCCAGCACGACGGGGTCTGTCGACTTGAACCGCCAAAAGTCCCACAGTCGTGGGGTTCGACCGACGCGGTCGCGCATGGCTACGAGCGCAGCCCGCAGCTTCGGCATGTCGTCAAGCCGCGTCTGGCTGATCGAGGACAACACGCGGGCCTCCGCGACCTTGTCAAAACGGACGCTCGAGAGTCCCGCAACAACACCGATCTCTTCTGCGGCAATTAGGTTCTGGCGAATCGATTCCTTGTTGAGTGACTCGTTCTCGAACAGCGCGACCGGGATGAGGAAGTTGTTCGCGTAGTTGCCGATGAAGTCGATGACGACCAGGTAGTCCTTGCCGGGAGCCTTGCGAAGGCCCCGACCAAGCTGCTGCACGAAGATGATTGATGACTGCGTCTGACGCAGCATGACCACCTGGTTAATGCTCGGGATGTCAACGCCCTCGTTGAAGACGTCAACGGTCAGGATGTAGTCGAGTTCACCGCGCTCGAGGCGGCCCACTGCAGCCTCTCTCGCCCCGATCGCATCGTCGCCCGTCAGCGCAAGCGTCCTGAGTTGCCTCCCTCGCAGCGTCGCGGCGTTGAAGGCCTGCGAGAGCTGATGCGCTTCCTCTTTGCGGCTACAGAAGATGAGACCCCGCGGCGGGACACCGGCCTGACCATACGTTTCGATGCCGGCGAGGACGTGGCGTACCCGTTCCGGGGAGGCCAGCTTGGCCAGGACCGTGAAGTCGTCCGTCGTAGTTCCGTCGTCAAACGAGAAATCGGCGATCCCGTAGTAGTGGAATGGCGACAGCATCTCCTCCTCTAACGCCTTGGTAAGGCGGATCTCGTAGGGGACCACGTAGTGGAACAATTCGTAGACGTTGAACCCGTCGGTGCGTTCCGGCGTCGCTGTCATCCCGAGAAGGAAGCGTGGCTTGAGGTGCTCCAGGACCTTGAGATAGCTCGATGCCCCGGCCCGGTGGACCTCGTCAACGAGCACGTAATCAAAGGCCGCGGGATCGATGCTCTCAAGCGTATGGGGTCTGGACAGACTCTGAATGGTGGCAAACACGAAAGGCCGATCCAGTGATGTGATCCTCCAGCCAGCTTGCCGAAGTCAGTCATCGGCCTGTCAAGGACTCGGGCGTACTCCCCCATGGTCCGGTCGAGGATCTGTTCGCGGTGGACGATGAAGAGCATGCGTTTGGGGTTCGCAGCCTTAACGTCGAGAGCGGAAAGGATCGTCTTACCTGTGCCAGTCGCTGAGATGACGACCGCACGTTCCGCACCGTCGGCCCGCGCGTGCGCGATGGCAGCGAGCGCTTCTCGCTGCATGCGGTTCGGAAGTATGAGCGGACGCGCTTCGTGACCGGCGATTGCGTCATTGGAGCCTTCCGGCGTGGGCTCCAGGTATCCGTTCGGGCTCAGACCCGGTCGGCCCAGCCCGTCGATCTGGCTGATGCTTGCGACGCCGTTCAGCATCCGCCGGGGACGAGCCGGCGGGGCCAGGTAGCCCTCTGAGTAAGAGTCGACCCAGTCCTGCGTCAGCGGATCGGAGTCGCGGAGCTGAAAGTCGCACAGCTGTTGAAGCTGTTTGCCCAAGTCGCTCGTCCGCGCTGCCGAGACTCGGAGATTCCACTCGTGGTTCTTCACGAGCGCGGTTTCGGTGAGGTTCGAGCTACCCAGCATGGCTGTCACTGAGCTGTCGTGCTGGAAGACGTAGCCCTTCGGGTGGAACGCTGGCGAGCGATGGATACGAACGTCAATGCCGTGCTGCTGTAGCCGCAGGAGCTCGGCGAAGGCGGCCGGTGAGTTGAAGGCCAGGTAGTCAGAGGTCACGATGCGGCCCTCCCCTCGGAACTCAAGTAGGTCCGTTAGGAGGAGGGCAATGGCTCGCGGTGAGACGAAGGCGACGGAGAAGAGAAAGCTGTCGCAGGTCGCCAGTTCCTCGCGGATCACACGAAGGGCGGTGTTGTCCGCGTCGTTGTAGACGAGTTGTGGGTGGCGTCGACGGGGAGCCAGTTGGTCGGTACCGAGGTAGCCGAACTGGACGTCCCGAGAAAGGTCGCCCAGCCAGTTGAAGTCAGTCGCCATGCGTCAGATCACGCCTCACACGCTCCACCGCAGGAATGTCTGCGGGGGCCCACCGCAGCTCGCCCATCTCCGATGGAGTGCACCACCGCACATCGTCGTGGTCGGTGAGGTGCGGCTGGCCGGCTGTCAGGTCGCAGTAGAAGGTGGTGAGGAGGATCGTGGCGAAGTCGTACTCGTGGTGGGTCGACTCAATCTCCGCGCCCACAACGACCTCGCAGCGCAGTTCCTCATCGATCTCGCGAACCAGTGCGTCTCGAGGCGTCTCCTCGCGCTCCACCTTTCCGCCCGGAAACTCCCAATAGCCGGCCAGCGTCCCGGGCGCCGCCCTGCGTGCACACAGAACCTTGCCGTCCGAAAGGATGACCGCCCCGACGACCGAAATGACCGACTTCGACCTACTCACGTGCCGAGCTTAGAAGGTGGTGGCGGAATGCGGCCGCCGACACGAAGAGGGCCACCCATGACGTCCTGCCCCTTGGGGACCATCTGCTGGGCCGGCCAGTCCTTTGACCCCGCTCACGATGTGCGTCCCCTCGAGGCGGAAACGGTGTCGCCGGCCACCGGCAATGACTTACACGGCGCAACTGTCCGCCGAAACGGCTGTCACGAGGTCAGACTGCCCGAGCCGAGCCGCAACGACCGCGTCGCCTTTGGAGCCAAGCAGGCCAGGCAGGAGAAGGGTCTTCTCATCCCCGACGACCTGTCCGTGGCCTCCTTCGACGACGACGAGCTGGCCACCTACCTGCGTCCCGGACTGACGACGGCGCGGCTGCCCCACCTCGGGATGGGGCGTGGGGCGCTCGAGCTGCTCCTCGACCCGGCCGTGTCGCGGGGCGAGCACCTCGTCGAGATGTCCCTCCAGGTGCTCGATCCGTTCACTCCCCTGACGCCTTGCGCCGCCGGGCGCGGGCCGGACGTCGCCCGGGCGGGGGATGGCAACGACGGATGCGCCGGAGAACCGGACGCGGTTGTGCGCGAGGCCCTTCCGCGACCCTCGGCGGGCCGCTTCCGGCGGCAGAGCGGGCTGTGGACGGCGCACAGGGACTGTCGGTGGTCGAATGTATGTTCGAACCATGACAGCGGATCCCTCGACGCTCGAGCTGCTCCGGAGCCGGCTCGCCGACCTCGAGGCGCGGCAGCGCGCTTCAGGGGGTGTGGCCGAGGGTGGGTTCTGGGAGCGCTTCTCGAGGCCCCTACCGTCCCCGTCGTCCCCGGCGACGCGGCCCTCCCCGGCGACGCCGTCGTCCTCCGCGGGCCCGGCGGCGCAGATGCGGCCGGGGCGGACGGCGAGACCGGGTCGGCACGTGGCGCGTCTGACGCGGCCCGACCCTCAGTCACGCGGCCTGTGGTCCGAGGTCCCACCCGAGGCGCTGGACTCCCTGGCTTCCCCCGATCCGCGGTCCATGCCGTGGCTCGACGCGACCGGCTACGAGCAGCTGGTCGACGACCCGGCCTGGGTCGAGAGCGTCTCGAAGCGGGGCGCCGCCCGGGCGCAGCGCGAGGCCGAGAGCAAGGGTCGGGTGGAGGTTCGGGACGCGATCGCGCTCGAGGCGACCATCGGGCTGGGACTGTCCGCCCATGCAGAGGCCGAGCTCACCGCCGCGGCCGAGCACCTGGCGCAGCAGCGACGCTCGCACGAGGTCGCCCTGGTCGGGATCGTGTCCGAGCTCGTCTCGCGTGGCGTCAGGGCGCCGGACGGGTTGTCCCGTACCGACTGGCTGCGCCAGCACGACCCGTCGCTGACGGCGGGACAGGCGGCCGCGTTCGTCACGGTGGGCACGGCGCTGGCGGACGCGCGCTGGGCTCGGCTGCGGATGCTCGTGGCCACCCACCAGGTCACCGTCGGCAACGCCGCACAGATCGTCGACTTCGACTCGCGCACGAGGCCGGTGGCGGACGCCGACGACCTCACGACGGCGCTCGTCGACCTCATGCAGCAGGCACCCCGGCTGCGGCCGGAGGAACTGGCCCGCCTCGTCCGGCACCACACCGAGCAGATCAGACCGCCCCGCGACGAGGACCGCCTCGACCGCGGCCGCCGGGAGGCCCGCGGTCTGTGGCTTTCCCAGCCCGACGGCTCCGGCATGGTGGGCCTGCGCGGCACCCTCGACCCGGAAGGGGCGGCGGTCCTCAAGGCCGCCATCGACCCCTTGTCCATGCCGTGTCCCGAGACCGACGAGCACGGCCGCACCGTCAGCGCCGACACGCGCACGCCCGCGCGCCGGCGCCTGGAGGCCCTGCTGGCGATCGTCCGACGCGGGGTCGCCTCGGCGGACGGCGTCCCGACCACCGACAAGGCCAAGGTCGTCGTCCTCATCGACCTCGAGACGCTCGTGGGTGAGGTCCGGGGCACCGGGACGACGCTGACCGGCGACGTCCTGTCACCGGGAGTCGTGCGCCGGATGGCCTGCGACGCCGCGATCATCCCGATGGTGCTCGGTCCCGACAGCGAGCCGCTCGATGTCGGCCGCAGCCGCCGACTGTTCACCCGTGGCCAGCGACTCGCCCTCGTCGCTCGCGACAAGGGCTGCAGCTTCGAGGGCTGCACCGTTCCCGCCACCTGGTGCGACGCCCACCACGTCGTGCACTGGCGGCACGGTGGGGGCACGTCTGTGTCGAACGGCGCGCTCCTGTGCCCTCGGCACCACACCGAGGTCCACGAGCGTGACCTCACTGCGACGGTCACGGCGGCCGGAGTCACCTGGCACACCTGAGTCACCCGCCCCGCACCCTGCCGGCAGCGGCGGGGTCGTAGGGCTGCCCGTGGTCTGTCGTCGGGCTTCCCAGTGGCCTGCCGTCGGGCAGGGCCGGGCAGGAGGCCCATGCATGGGGGCAGGGACGGGCACCGGGGCGGGGTCGGCGGGCTGCCCAGCGGCTGCCGTCGGGGCCGGGCCAGGGCCGGGGCCAGCGCCGGGGCCAAGCCGGGGCGGGGCCGGGGCCAGGGCCGGGGCTGGGGCTGGGTCGCGCGCCGCGGGTCAGGCGGCAGGGGCGGCGTCGGCGTCGAGGGTGGGGGCGTCCGGGCGCGACAGCGTCACCATGGCGCGCTCGATGACGTCGGACTCCTCGATGCGGCGGCCGATCGCCGTGAGCTTGGCGGCGACCTGCGACTCCATCTCGTCCCCGACGAGGTCGACGGCGGCGACGAGCAGCATCCGGCTCGGGCCGACGAACTCGAGGTGCAGGAACGTGACCCGCTCCACCTCCGGGCTGCCCTGCAGCTCCCGCAGGACGCGTCGCCACAGCTCCGGCCGCACGGTCTCGCCGACGAGGAAGTCGCGGTTGCGGCCGATGAGGTAGATCGCGACGACGCCGAGCAGGAGCCCGACGAGGATCGAGCCGAGCGCGTCCCAGACGGCGTTGCCGGTCACCTGGTGGAGGACGATACCGGCGCCTGCGATGAGGATGCCGATGAGCGCCGCGGCGTCCTCGGCGAACACCGCGCGCAGCGTCGGGTTGGACGTGTAGCCGAGGTAGGGCAGCGAGTGCAGCCCGCGCCGCTTGGCCTCGGCGCGCGTCTGCCGCGTGGCCTGGACGAAGGAGACGCTCTCGAGGACGAAGGCGATGCCGAGCACGACGTACGCCCAGACGTAGTCGGTCTCCGCCTCCGACAACGTCAGCGCCTGGATGCCGTGCCACACCGACACGACCGCCCCGGCGCCGAACAGCCCGAACGCCGCGAACATCGACCACACGTACGCCTCGCGGCCGTAGCCGAAGGGATGCTGGTCGTCACGCGGCTTCGCGGCACGGCGTTCCGCCTTGAGCAGGAAGATCTCGTTGCCCGCGTCGGCCCACGAGTGCGCGGCCTCCGCGACCATCGACGCCGAGCCGGTGATCGCGGCGACGACGGACTTCGCGATCGCGATGAGGGTGTTCGCCGCCAGCGCGACGATGACGGTGAGGAGGCTCTCGCCACCCGAGGACTTCGCGTCGTCGGCCATGTCGGCATCCTTACCCCACCCTCGCGGCGCCTCAACCCACGAGCGCGGTGGACGCGCCCGCTCGACGGCGGCTACCCGGCCGTACCCGCCGGCGCGGCGGTCGTCCCTCGACCGTCGGCCCTCGACGCGGGCCGGTCAGGCTCAGGACGCCGTGTGGCGGACCTCGCGGAAGGATGTCCGCCGGTGACCCGGATACGGCTCCCCCGACGTCTCGTGGGCAACGGTCGTCTCGCCGTCGGCGCGGGTCACGGTGACCGTCGTGACGAGCTGCGGCACGCCCTCGCCCGCGGTGAGACCGTCGTCCTCGATCAGCGTCGAGGTCCAGCGTCCGTCGACAGCCGGCTCGAAGACGTGCAGCTCGATGGTCTCCGGCGCGTAGCCGTCCGTCGACGCCGGGGCCTCCTCCCACATCGGCACGACGGCGCCCGCACGGGCGAAGAGCGGGATCCGCTCAAGCGGCGTCTCGACGGTGATCGTCTGCCGCCCCTCGTGCAGCTCGCCGGTGTGCCAGTCGTACCAGTGCCCCGCGGGCAGGTACACGGTCCGCGACGTCACGCCGGCCTCGTACACCGGTGCGACGAGGAGGTCGCGGCCGAAGAGGTACTGGTCGTCGAGGTCGACGACCGCCGGGTCGTCCTGGTGGTCGAGGACGAGCGGACGCTGCACCGGCTCTCCGGTCTGTGAGGCCCGGACGAAGGCCGAGTAGATGTACGGCATCAGGCGGTAGCGCAGCCGGACCGCCTCGCGGGCCAGCTCGTGGATCTCCGGCCCGAACGACCACGGGTACTGGTCGATGTTGTCGGTCTCGGAGTGGTTGCGGCAGAAGGGAGTCAGCGTGCCCATCTGCATCCACCGCAGGAAGAGCTCGGCGTTGGTGTCTCCCTGGAAGCCACCGATGTCGGCACCGACGAACGGCTGGCCGGACAGGCCGAAACCGCAGGCCATCGGCATGCTGACCCAGAGGTGGTCCCAGCGGGCCTGGTTGTCACCCATCCAGTTGGCGGCGTACCGCTGGATGCCGGCGAACCCGGACCTCGACAGGATGAAGGTGCGCGCCTCGGGCCGCACCTTGCGCAGTCCCTCGAGCGTGCCCATCGCCATGAGCATCGCGTACTGGTTGTGGAAGCGCTCGTGCGTGGCGCGGCCCTTGTCGAAGAGCATCGCTCCCGGCGGGATCTCGCCGGTCGCAGGCTCGTTCATGTCGTTCCAGATGCCGGCCAGGCCCGACTCCACGTGGCGGGCGTTGAGCTCGCCCCACCAGGCGCGGGCCTCGGGTGTCGCGAAGTCCGGGAAGACCGTGTTGCCCGGCCACACCTGGCCGATGTACGTGTCACCGCCCTCCGTGCGGCAGAAGACGTCCTCCTCCAGCCCGTCGTCGTAGACCTCGTAGCCCGGGTCGTGCTTGACGCCCGGGTCGACGATGGTCACCGTCCGAAAGCCTTGGTCGGCCAGGCCCTTGAGCATGCCCGCGGGGTCGGGGTAGCGGTCGGAGTCCCAGGTGAAGACGCGGTAACCGTCCATGTAGTCGATGTCGAGCCAGATGGCGTCGCAGGGGAACTCGTCCTCCCGGTAGCGCTTGGCGATCACCTCGACGTCCTGCTGCTTGTAGGCGTGCCAGCGGCAGTGGTGGTAGCCGAGGGCCCAGACGGGGGGCAGCGACGCGCGCCCGGTGAGCCACGTGTACCGCTCGATGACCGAGGCCATCGACGGACCGGCGAACACGTACTCGGCCCACTGCCCGCCGTGGAAGGAGATGCGGTACTCGTCGTCGTCGCTGAACGCGTAGTGGCCGCGGTAGCCGTTGTCGACGAACGAGCCGGCCACCGCACCGGACTGGGCGGAGCGGTGGTGGAAGAACGGGATCGACACGTAGTACGGGTCGAACTCGGTGCTCGTCATGTCGGCCCGCGGGTCGTCGGCGGCGAGCCCGGCGCGGAACTCGGCGGTCGCGTGCTCGTTGAGGACGTCGGTGTTCCACAGCGTGAAGTCGCGGCCGCGGCGGTTGAGCCGGCCGCCCTTCTCCCCCAGGCCGTAGATCGCGTCGTCGCGGCCGATGCGGCGCCGCGTCGTCCACGCGTCGTTGAGCGTAGCGTACGTCCAGTACCGGCCCTCGGCGTCCGGCGCCGACTCGACGACCGGCGAGCCGTCGGTGCGGTGCACGTCGACGCGGAACGGGTCGAGCCACAGCGTGACGACGAGGCCGGCCGTGCGCAGGCGCCACGCGTCCGGCCCCTCCTCGACCGACCACTGGACACCACCGCCGAGGGGCCGGGACAGCGGGTCGACGCACACGGCGTAGGTCGGCTTCTCCTCGTAGGCGCCGCCGCGGCTCATCCGCAGCCGCACGACGTCGTCGCGCACCGCCTCGACGAGGAAGGTCTCGCCGTGGAGGCGGGCGCGCAGGCCGTGCTCAACCTGCTCGACCGAGTCGACGCGCTCGAAGCGGATGAAGTGGTCGGTCCTCATGGTGCTGGTCCTCGCTGGCAGGGGACGGGCCGAGACCACCGTATGCGGTGCCCCACCAGGCGACGCAATGCTGAACGCGCCGAGAGGTCGTTCAGGGAGACGGCGGGCCGACGCGCGGGTGCACGACCGGCGCCCCGGTCGCCACGGGCGAGCGCCCGGCGTGGCGCACGACGCGCGCAACGAGCACCGGCCGGGCGAGGGCGACCGGCGGGTCGGCCAGCTGGACGACGCGGTTGAAGGCGCGCGCCACCTCGACCGAGGAGTGGCTCGCGCGGACGACGCGGCGCACGTAGGCGTTGAGCGCCGACGACCCGGGCGGCCGCGGTCCGGTCGTCGCGGGGTGCCCGAAGTCACCGCCGACGGCGATCCGCCACGGTGCGTCGATGACGCGGGCTGCCTTGCGGTAGAAGCGTTTCGGCAGGTCAGGTGAGCGAAGGCCCGCGGCATCGGAGTGCGCGACCAGCTCCGTCAGGACCCGGCCGAGGGCCTCCGCCTGCAACGCCGACGACGTCATCCCCTGCCCGTAGATCGGGTCGAAGCTGCACGCCGCGTCGCCGAGGCCGACGATGCCGGGCACGGGGTCGCGCACCTTCTCGTGGTGGCGTCGCTGGCTCGACGGGAACCGGTACGTCTCGACGTCGCCGACCCGTTCGCAGCGGTCGAGCAGCTGGCGCACCACGGGCGAGGGCAGCCCCGCCGCGAAGGCCCGCATCGACGCGTCCGTGGACCCCGGCGAGTCGCCGTGCACGCCCGCGAGCGTGACCTGCCACCGGTCGCCCTCGACCGGCAGCGCCGCACCGGCGCGGAGGGAGCCCGGGTTGTCCTGGCAGACGACGAACGTGCCCTCGAAGTCGTCCGGTCCGCGGTGCAGCAGGCAGGACGCGTAGGCGATGTCGATGCCGACGCGGGTGACGGGCGGCACGACCACCCCGGCCTCGACGAGGTCGTGCGCGATGGCCGAGCTGCGTCCCGAGCAGTCGACGACGAGGTCGGCCGGCCGCTCGACGCCCCCGGCGACGACCCCCGTGACCCGCACCGGCGCGGTCTCGGACAGGGTGACCCGCTCGACCCGGACCCCCGACTCGACGGTGACGTTCCGCAGGGCGGCGACCCGCGACCGCACGACGTCCTCGAGCAGCGGACGCGACATGCTGAGCACCGGGCGACCCCAGTCGCCGCGGGCGCGGTAGGCCCCGCCCTGGTGCACGTAGGCGCTCCGACCGTCCGTGGCCACGGCCCCACGCCCGACCAGCTCGTCCTCGATCCCCGGGAACCACACCCGGAGCCGGTCCAGACCCGCGGACAGCAGCAGGTGCAGGTGCCGACCCTGCGGCACGCGTCCACGCGGGCGCACGTCCTCGGGAAGGCGCTCGCGCTCGAGGACGACGACCTCCGCGACGTGGTCCGCGAGCACCCGGGCGGTGAAGAGCCCGGCCGTGCCCGCACCGACGACGACGACGCGTCCGACCCGCTGCCCCCGTGCCTCATCCCTCTGCCGCGCTGCCACCGCACCTCCCGACGTCGAGCCTCCCCCGAGGCTAGGGCCGCCGAACTGCCGGACGCGGCCGTTCCGGGGTTTGATGGGCCCATGAGCGACCCGCACGACCCGGCCACGCCCTGCACCCACGTCGGCGGCGACGAGCTCACGCCGGCCGACCCGACGCCCGGCATGGCGCGGAAGGTGGCGCTGCACACCGAGACCATGTGGTCCGGCACCGTCGACACCGAGGCCGGGGCGACCTCGGGCTGGCACCACCACGGCGAGCACGACACGACGCTCTACATCGTGTCCGGGCGGATGCGCCTCGAGTCGGGGCCGGGCGGTCGCGACGTCGTCGAGGCGGGTCCCGGCGACTTCCTGCGCGTCCCCGCCGGCGCCGTGCACCGCGAGTCCAACCCGGGCGACGCGTCGTCGCGGGCCGTCATCGTCCGCTGCGGCTCCGGAACTCCGACGGTCAACGTCGACGGTCCGGCACCGGAGCGCTGACGCCGCAGCCTCTCACGCTCGTCACGCCTGCTGGGCTCCCGCGCCGGGCATCCGCTCGGCGCCGGCCGAGTGGAGGGCGCGCCGGCACGCCTCGACGATGTCGGCGATCGACCCGTCGCTGTCGACCGACCGTTCCAGCGCCATGACCTCGCGCTGGTGCCCCACGACCCGCAGGCCGCCCGGCACCGCCGAGGAGACGACGAGCGGCATCGGGTCGGCGTCGGGGTGGCGCAGCGACACGTCCTCCCGGTCCAGCGTGCCGACGTAGATGGGCTCGACCGAACGGCCGTTGGGCGTCGGCCGCACGACGACGACGCGCACGGCATCGCTCGCGATGGCGATGCTGTCGACGTGCTTGGCGGCCGCGAGCGTCGCCGACGCGAGGCCCGACGCGTACGCGACGTTGCGCTCTCGTGCGGTGCGCGGTCGCCAGACGTGCCGGCCCGTCGCCGTCCGCTCGAGGACCTCGTCGGGGACGACGACCGGGGGCGGGAACCGCACGAGGACGGACACGTACGGCCGGCCGGTCGCGGGGTCGTGGCCCGCGTCGATGCACGTGACCTCGCTGCCCGACAGGCGCATCGCCTCGTCGACGACGGCCACGACGGTGGCCGGGTCGTGCTCGCGAAGGAGACGCCAGGCGCCGTCGGCGATGACCCGCCGGCGGTCGGAGAGCACCCACCTCGCGATCCGGGTGGCCCGCACGACCTCCGCCGCGCGCTCGCTCGCGACCTCGCGCCGACGCTGGATCTCCTCCCGCTCGATGCCTCGCTCGGCCGCGCTCTCGACGTCGAGCGCACGACGCAGGATCGCCTCCTCGTCGGCGTCCGAGAGCGACGCCCGGGGCGCGGGCGCCGGCGCCCGCAACGGGCGGAACGCCTGCCGGTGCAGCGAGCGCAGCTCCGCCTCGACCCTCGCCGCGGCAGCCTGGTCACCGTCGCGACGGGCCGCGAGCGCCCGACGGAGCAGGTCGCCGGTGGCGACGGCGGCCCGCGAGGAGCGGATGGTCGCGATGCCCTGCTCCGTGGTCCCGGCCGCCGGTCCGTCCTCGCCCCTGGAGCGACGCAGCAGCATCCGGATGCCGCGCTCGCGCCCTCCGCGTTCGCCCGGACCTCGCCCCGGACGGCCGTCCTGCGCAGGGTCCGGGCGAACGGACGCCTCGGACCGGTCGGCGGCGCTGGCGACGAGCGCGGGCGTCATGAGCTCGGTCAGGGCCGCGGCCACGTCACCGCCGAGCCGGAACCGGACCCGGAACCCCGACGGGTGGGCGACGATGCGCAGCAGCGGCGACAACCGGACCGTCGAGACCGCCGCGCTCGTGGCCGCCCGGTCGACCACCGGCAGCGGTGCCCGCAGCCTCGAGTCGAGGACGGCAGCCGGGTCCGCGCCGACGGGCGTGCCCTCGAGCGCCGCCAGCGCGTGGCCGCCGTCGAGGGCCGAGGCGTCGAAGGCGTCGAACGCGCCACGGGGTCGGTAGTACTCGCGCCCCGAGCGCTTGTACACCCCCGACCCGCGCGCCGCACCACGGAAGGCGGCACCCGCCGAGCTGCCGTACGTGCCACCGCCGGCCGGGCCACCGGACCCCGGGCTCGCACGCATCGAGCTGCCGTAGCCGCCGTGCACGGCACCGCCCCGGCGTCCGCGCTCGGGAAACAGGGCCGCGAGCGAGACCGTCGACTGGGCCGCCACCGTCGCGACGGGGAAGGAGACCTGGGACAGGCGGCCCAGGTCACGCACGCCGCGCGGTACGTCCGGTTCGCCGTCCATCGTCCAGAACGTCCAGCGCACCGGCGGATCCGGCCATTCCGGTTCGGGCAGCCAGTCGTCCGCCGGCACCCACGAGGTCGGCGGCGCCGGCCACCCCGGCGGCGGGTTGAAACGTACGGTCAGCACAGGGCCCCCTAGACCCTGCCTCGTCACCCGCCCCCACGGGAACCGAGACATCGCCCGGCACGCCACCGAGGCCGGTTGCCTGTACGTGCCGTTCGCAGCGTAACGCCGTCACGGGTTCCGTTGCAGCGGAGGGCAGTCCGGGTTCCGGACGTGTCCCGATGTGTCCCGATGTGTCCCGCCGACGTCTCCGTCGCCGGGCCCCGCCGATGTCCCTGTCGTGTCCACCGGGCGGCCGAGAGCGGTCAGCCGGCGGAGCCCTCGACCGCACCGCCGAGGACGGCGTCGACGGCTTCGTCCTCGAGCGCGGCGACGCACGCGCCGACGACCGCCTCGATGTCCGCCTCCGGCTCGAGCGGGGCCAGGTCGTTGGTCGCTCCCTCGAAGCGCATCGGCCGGGCGGCGGCGCTGACGAGCAGGGGCAACGGGTCGGCCGAGGCCGGCCGCAGCGTCACGGCCTCGCGGCTCAGGCTGCCGAGGTAGACCGGCTCGAGGCCGGTGCCGCCCTCGGTCGGGCGGACGACGAGGACGTGGACGTCGTCGGCGGCGACGGCGACGCTGATCGCGTGGCGTGCCGTCGCGAGGGCGAGCGAGGCGAGGCCGCCGAGGTAGACGGCGTTGCGCTCGGCGGGCGTTCGGCGGCGCAGCATCGGTCGCCCGTTGCCCGACAGGCCCGGGCCGCGCTCGCCGACGATGTCCGGACGCGGGTAGCGGGCGACCACGGTGACGTAACCGCGCGCGCCGTCCTCGGACCAGCCGGCGTCGATGCAGGTGCACGTCCCGCCGCCCGCGGCGAACTCCGCGTCGAGCTCGGCGATGACGGTGACCCGGTCGTTGCGGGCGAGGTCGGCCCACCGGTCCTCGAGGGCCGTGGCGCGGTGCTGCCCGACGACGGCGTGGGACACCTCGGCGGCGGCGGCGAACGCGTCGGCCTGCACCTCGGCGTCCTGGCGAGCGGCCGAACGCGCCGAGAACCGGAACACCGGCACCGGCCGGCGCGCGGCGCGCAGGGCCCTGCGGTACAGGTCCTTGCGCTCGTGGCCCTGGAGCGGTCCGACCGGCTCGGGCTCCGGACGGCGCCGGGGGGTGTGGGTCTGGAGGTGGAGCGAGGCGAGCGTCGTCTCGACCTCGGTCAGGGCGTTGACGTCGCTGCCGCGCTGCGCGGCCAGCGCCCGCACGGCGAGCGCGTCGAGCGACACCGGGGGGACGCCGGACGTGCCGCGCGACCCGACGCCGGTGCCCATCCAGCCGCCGGGGCCCGCGAGGGGGTCGGTGGAGGAGGCACCGGCGGCGAGCGACGCGCGCAGGCCGGACGCCGTGGAGCCGAGCCGCACCTCGGGTGCGACCCTGATCTGCGGCTCCACGTCAGACGTCCACCCTGCTGACCGGGAACCGGAGGCCGTCGACGGCCCACGCGTCCTCGGGTGCCGGACGCGCCGCGGGACGCGGAGGCGTCACGGGTGCGGCCGGCGCGGGCAGGGTCTCGTTCTCGGGGACCGGCGTGGCCACGACCGTGGTGGTGGGAGCCACCCCGGGCTGGGCCACGCGCTCGGACGCCCGGAGCCGGGCGAGCCAGGTGCCGCGGTCCGTGCCGTAGGCCGCCACGACGGACCGGGGAGGGGCACCCAGTCGCGGCGGACGCGGCTCGAACCGCCGTGCACCACCCGGCCCGGCTGGCCCGGCTGGGCCGGCTGCGCCGACGGCGTCGATGGCATCGATGGCACTGACCGCACGCGACCCCACGGGGAGGCCGGCGAGCACGTCGCCGACCAGACCGCTGCTCGCGACCCGACGCGGGTCGACGACCGTCCAGAACTCCCAGTCCTCGGGTGGCACAGGCCAGCTGGGGTCGGGCATCCAGTCGTCACCGGGCGCCCATGCTGCGGGCGGAGCCGGCCATCCGGGTGGGGTGTTGAAGCGCACGGACATGGTCATCCCCTTTGAACGCGAACCTCGGAGCACCCCCGTGCTCCACTCCCTCTTGGCGAAAGGTACGACGCCGGACAGCGCCTCCGTCGCGAAATGGACAAAACCCACCTTTCGGGAGGCGCTCCCCGCCGGCTGCGCCCGGCCCGCAGCGCCGTCGCCGCGAACTCGCCGCGCCGGGGCGGCTCAGGGGTCGCTCGGGGACGGCTCGGGGTCGACCCCGATGGGCAGGACCCGTCCGGGACCCCACGCTGGGAGCATGACGACGACCCTCCGCTCCCGCCCCGTCACCCTCGGGGTTCCGGGCGCCGACCGCACCCCTCCGGTCGCCCGCACCGTGCCCGCGCCGCTGCCCGCCCGGGGTCGGGTGCTCGCGTTCGTCGCACCCCTCGCCCTGTTCGTCCACGGCATCGTCGCGTGGGTGCTCGGCCTCGGGTCCCCCGCCGCCACGGGCATCGACGGCGCGGTCGCCGGCAGCGACACCGGCAGCGACACCGGCACCGTCTCCCTCGCGCTCGGGGCGAGCCTCGACGGGGCGGACGTGGACCGGCTCGCGCCCGTGGCGTCGGGACTGACGCTCGTCGTCGCCGCCGCCGCGTTCTGCTGGCTCGTCGCGGCGCTGGGCACACGCCTCGAGCACCTGCGGATCGGCGTCCCGGCCACGGCCCTCGCCGCGTTCGGCGCCGGCGCCACGGGCGCGGTGTGGCTCGGCCAGGCGGTCGGGCTGCTCGGTTCGACCCTGCCCGTCGCCCTCGTCGTCGGCGGCCCGGTGCTCGTCGCCGTCGGCCTGGCCGCGGTGCTCGCGGCCCTGACCCTCGAGGGACGCCTGCCGGTGGGGTCGGCGGCGCTGGCAGCCGTCGGAGCCGTCGCCATCGCGGTGCCGTGGGGCCTGCTGCCGCTCGGGGCGCTCCTGCTGCTCATCGCGCTCGGCCCGCTGACGCGTCCGACCGCGCTCCCCGCCTGACCGACCCGGCCCTCCTCGTCGGTCAGGGGGTGCGGGTCCCACGGAGGGCGCGGACGGTGCGGACGAGCAGGACGAGGGCGACGAGCTGGCTGACCGCGACGACGGCGACGAGCCAGGGCAGCGACCGGTCGTAGAGCCAGCCGGACACGAGGCCGCCGACCACGGCGAAGGCGCCCTGGACGCCGGCGAAGACGCCGTACGCGGTGGCCCGCCTCGGCGCCTCGACGACCTCGGCGACGAGCGCCTTGACCGTCGAGTCCTGGACGCCGTACGCCAGTCCCCACACTGCGACGCCGACGAGCGCGAGGGTCAGGGAGCCGGTGAGCGCGAGCGGAGGCACGAGCGCGACGAGCACCGGTACCGCGAAGAGCACCGCCCCGCCGAACCGGTCGTACCCGACGCCGACACCGAGGGCCGCGAGCGCCTCGACGCCCATCGCCCCGGCGTAGACCACCGGCACGGTGGCCACGGGCACGAGACCGGCGACGGTGAGGTGGTAGCCGATGAGGCCGAACGTCACGAGGCCGGCGGTCGTCAGGCCCGCGGCGAGCGCGTACCGGAAGAACGAGGGCGGCAGACCCGCGCCGACGGCGTCCGCGAACCAGCCGCGCACGCCGCCGACGGGTTGTCGAGGACGCGTACCGTCGGCAGGCACCGACGGGTCGGCAGGCGTGTGGCCGTCCTTCGCGTCCGTCACCGACGCGGCGGCGAGTACGGCGTCGGCCGCGAGCGCCTCGGTGGGCGCGACCGCGTCGGTCGTCCCGGCGTCGATGGTCCCGACGTCTGACTGGGCGTCGGTGCTCGACGTGTCGGTGGTCGCAGCGGGAGGCGCGGTGTCGGTCGGCTGGGGGTCGTACACGGCCGGGTCGGGCACCCACGCCCGCATGACGGCGAGCAGAACCATGGCGGCGAGGCCGGGGACGGCGAGCACGAGCAGGCCCGGCCAGATCGCGCCGGCGGCCGCGACCACTCCGGCCACGAGCAGCGGGCCCGCGAACGCGCCCACCTGGTCGAGGGCCTTGTGGACCCCGAAGCCACGTCCGCGCCCCACCGCGGTGGCCACGTGGGCGAGCAGGGCCGACTTGGACGGGCTGCGCACCGCCTTGCCGGCGCGCTCGAGCAGGATGAGCACCGCGGCGAGGACGAGTCCGGCGCCGCCGACGAACGGTGCCACGGCGAGCAGCGGCACGCAGACCGCGGTGAGGCCGTAGCCGGCGATCGTCAGGCCCCAGTAGCGGCCGGTGCGGTCGGCGAGGGGACCGAAGACGAGACGCAGGGCCAGCGCCATCGCCTCGCCGGCCCCGGTGACGAGCCCGACGACGACCGCGCCCGCGCCGAGCGAGGCGAGCAGCGGGCCGTACATCGACCGGGCGCCCTCGTAGACCATGTCGGCGGCGAGGCTGACGAACCCGAACCACCACACCACCCGCCACGCGGACCAGCGCGGCGCCCGCGTCGGGGACGCGGCGGACGACGGGACCGGCGAGGCGTCGGGTCGGGCCGGTCGGAGGGGTTCGGTCATGGTGGGCAAGGTAGCAACGGCGGCCTAGCCTGATCCGGTGAGCAACCCCGACCGCAACCCCGACGAGGTCACCTGCGAGAGCCGCGACACCGGCGGCCACGACCCCGTCGTGCTCCCCTACCGCGACGTGCCCCTCGGCGGGCCGCGGGCGATGCCGGTGCGCCGCAGCCTCCCCCAGCGTGAGCGCTCGCTCATCGGGGCCTGGTGCTTCGTCGACCACTACGGGCCCGACGACGTGTCGGCGACAGGAGGCATGGTCGTGCCGGGTCACCCGCACACCGGCCTGCAGACGGTGTCGTGGCTCTTCTCGGGTGAGGTCGAGCACCGCGACACCACCGGCGCGCACGCCTTCGTCCGCCCGGGCGAGCTCAACCTCATGACGGCCGGCAACGGCATCGCCCACTCCGAGTACTCGACGCCGGCCACGACGACGCTGCACGGCGCGCAGCTGTGGGTGGCGCTGCCCGAGGCGAGCCGGTTCACCGCGCCGGGCTTCGAGCACTACGCGCCGGCGGCGACCGACGTCGACGGCTGCCGCGTCCTCGTGTTCCTCGGCACCCTGTTCGGGCAGACCTCACCGGTGACGATGCACTCGCCGCTCGTCGGCGCCGAGGTGACCCTGCCGGCCGGGCGCTCGCTCGAGGTCGACCTGGACGTGGCGTACGAGCACGGGTTCCTCTGCGACACAGGCACGCTCACGGTGCAGGGCGCGACGGCCAAGCCGGGCGAGATCGTCTTCCTGCCGGCCGGAGCCCAGCGCGTGACGCTGACCGCGGGCGACGACGCCACGCGCCTGCTCGTCCTCGGCGGGACACCCTTCGGCGAGCAGATCGTCATGTGGTGGAACTTCATCGGCCGCAGCCACGACGAGGTCGTCGGCTTCCGCGAGCAGTGGCAGCGCGAGCGCGAGGCCGCTGCACGCGGCGAGGCGGTTGACGCGTCCGCCCGCTACGGCACCTTCCCCGACGCGTGGGACCACACGCTCCCCGCGCCCGGGCTGCCCAACCTGCGCCTGCGTTCCCGCGGCTGAGCGCAGGGTAAGGCCCGCGCCGTCGTCGAGTGGCTTTGCCACGTGCGGGCGGCCGGACGAGGATGGCGCCCATGCGCGCGACGACGATCCACGGCCCCGGCGACATCCGTCTGTCCGAGGTCGCCGACCCCACCATCGAGGCCCCGACCGACGCGATCGTGCGCGTCACGGCGGGCTGCATCTGCGGCTCCGACCTGTGGCCCTACCGCGGCGAGAACCCGATCCGCGTGGGCGCCACCATCGGTCACGAGGCCGTCGGCGTCGTCGAGGAGGTCGGCGCGCAGGTCCGGGAGGTCAGGCCCGGCGACTTCGTCGTCATCCCGTTCTGCCACTGCGACAACACCTGCCCGGACTGTCTCGCCGGTGTGCAGTCCGCGTGCCCGAACGCCGACGGCACCGCGAGCGGCCAGGCCGAGCTGACCCGCGTCACGCAGGCCGACGGCAGCCTCGTCAAGACCGACGGGATGCCCGACGAGAAGTACCTGCCCTCGCTGCTGGCGCTGTCCGACGTCATGGCCACCGGCTGGCACGCCGCCGTCGCCGCGAAGGTGACGCCCGGCTCCACGGTCGTCGTCGTCGGTGACGGCGCGGTCGGCCTCTGCGGCGTCATCGCCGCCCAGCAGCTCGGCGCCGAGCGGATCGTCGCGATGTCGCGGCACGAGCCGCGACAGGCCCTGGCCCGCGACTTCGGCGCGACGCACGTCGTGGCCGAGCGCGGCGAGGAGGCCGTCGCGGCGGTGAAGGACCTCACCGGCGGCGTCGGGGCCGACGCCGTGCTCGAGTGCGTCGGCACGCACCAGGCCATGGACACCGCCTTCGACGTCGCGCGGGCCGGGTCGACCGTCGGCTTCGTCGGCGTCCCGCACGGGGTCGAGCTGCCCGTGCGCCGGATGTTCTCCCGGAACATCGGGCTCGCCGGCGGCGTCGCCCCGGTGCGCCGCTACCTGCCGGACCTCCTGGACCGGGTGCTGTCCGGGCGCATCGACCCCGGCAAGGTCTTCGACCTGACGCTGCCGCTCGACGAGGTGGCCGAGGGCTACCGCGCCATGGACGAGCGACGCGCCGTCAAGGTGCTCCTGCAGCCGTGAGCCGCCTTCCCTGACGCGCTGCGCGCGGGCGCTCCCGCCTGACGCGGACGGCGCCTCGGGCCAACGGGATTCGCCGGACGATCCGGCCTCTCCACGCATCTGTCGCTTTGCTCCGGTTTGGCGCCGAATGGCGAGGTTCCTTTGCACTGACCCCTTTGGGCCAATAAAGTCGCAGTGATCCCGCCCGACAAACCGGTCCGGAGACAGTGAGGACCAGGATTGGCCCCCAGATTCGCGTCCGTCGATGACTACATCGCCTCCTATCCCGAGGAGACGCGAACTCAGCTCGCGAGGGTTCGTACGGCGGTGCGCACGGCGGTGCCCGACGCCAGCGAGAAGATCAGCTACGGCATGGCGACCTTCACCCTCGACGGCAAGCCGTTGCTGTACTTCGCCGGGTGGAAGAACCACGTCGGGGTCTACCCCGTCCCGAGCGGTGACGAGGCGTTCGAGGAGGCCATCCGGCCCTACCGTCGCGCCAAGGACACCGTGCGTTTTCCGATCACCCGTCCCGTGCCCCTCGACCTCGTCGCGACGATCGCCCGCCTGTGCGTCAGACGCCGCGCGGAGCGCGAGCAGGACGAGGACGAGATCCAGTCCGGTTGAGGGCGTGACGACGCCGGGCGACAGACGGACCGCGCCCGGCGGTGCGTATACCCCGGAGCGGGGCCGACGTACCGGAAACCCGACCGGTGGGTCTGTGACCCATGTCTCACTCCCCGGGCGGTATGCCGCCGGTAAAGCGGGAGCAACCGGTCGTTCAAGGGCACACCCGGCGCGTCACCGTTACCTCGGCGTGACATTGCCCGGTTGATTCGTCTACAGTTCCGGGAGTCCGGCCACCAGGCCGGACACGCGCGAGGTGGACCGCCTAGTCCTGTCACCGCCTCGTTCGTGACGACAAACCTTGTGACAGGAGCGGAGGAACCACGCGTTTCTCCGGGCGTCCGGCACCACGACTCCGGACGTCCTTGGGGTGAAGTACCCATCCGGGCCGCAGCTGGCACGGGAGGGCACCGGGCACCTTTCCGCCCGAACCCGACAGCTAACTTCGTAGGCGCGGAGAGGTACATGACGACTGAGAACACCCGCGGGCGCCACCGTGCGCCGGGACGACACAACCCCCTCAACGAACTCAAGCTTCTCGCCCGTGAGTCGGCCCAGCCGGCGATGAAGGGCGCCGCGATCGTCGCGGCAACCGGTGGCCTCGTCGCCACCTTCGCGAACCCGGCCAGCGCCGACGAGGCGAAGCCGGCCAACGGTGCGGTCGCCGCCCTCGGCAACGCTGCCGCCGTCGGCCCGGCGACCACTCCCGCCGTGGCTCCCGCGACGGCCCTGTCCAAGATCGGCTTCCAGCCCCAGGTGCAGCAGGCCGTCGCCCAGCGCACCGCCACGGCCAAGCCGACCGTCATCGAGGACCTCGTCGTCGAGAAGGCCCGCCAGGCCGCCGCGGAGCGCAAGGCCGCGGCCGAGCGCGCCTCGCGCGACGCGTCCCGCCGGTCCCTGACGACGAGCACGATCTCGACCAAGGCGACGAGCAACGCCTCGGTCCCGAGCGCCTCGTCCGGCATGCGCGCCTCGTCGAACTGGGCCACCCCGGGCCAGTGCACGTGGGGCGCTCTCAACAAGTGGTACCAGTCCGAGGGCTACTACCCCGGTGGCTGGACCGGCAACGCCATGGAGTGGGCCTCCGGCGCCGCCTCCGCCGGCTACACCGTGAGCGGCACGCCGCGCACGCGCTCCATCGTCGTCATGCAGCCCGGCGTCCACGGCTCCTCGAGCGTCGGCCACGTCGCCTGGGTCACGGCCGTCAACGGCAACGAGGTCACCATCGTCGAGATGAACGCCCTCGCCGGCCCGTACAACTACAACACCCGCACCGTCACCGACATCTCGGGGATGCAGTACATCTACGCACCGTGACCTGACCGGTGCGCCCGCGGGATGAGGGCGGGGACGACCACGTGTCGTCCCCGCCCTCATTGCATGCCGGGGCGTGCGGGGCCGGAGGCCGAGGGTGCCTGACGGGACCCGGGGCCGGCCGTGGCTTTCAGCGCGGCTCGGGGGGCGGCTCGGGGCCCGCGTGCGGCTCGCCGAGGAGCCGCTGCACCCATGCGACGTCGTGCCACGCGCCGTGCTTCCAGCCCACCCGCCGGAAGGTGCCCACCGGCTCGAACCCCAGCGACGCGTGGAGCCGGTTGCTCGCCTCGTTGGGCTGGGCGATGCCGGCGGCCGCCATCCGGTAGCCGCGCGCGGTGAGCCGCTCGAGCAGCGCCAGGTAGAGCGCCCGCCCGCCGCCGCGCCCCCGCCGCTCCAGGTCGAGGTAGACGGAGACCTCGCAGGCCCAGCGGTAGGCCGGGCGCGTCTTGAACGGACCGGCGTACGCGTAGCCGAGGATCCGTCCCGCCTCCTCGAGGACGAGCCAGGCGTGCGTGGCGCGGGCGGCCTCGATGCGCGCAGCGACCGCGTCCTCGGTCGGTGGCTCGAGCTCGAAGGTGATCGCGGTGTCGAGGACGTACGGCCGGTAGATGCGCGCGCAGGCCGCGGCGTCGGCGGGCGTGGCGTCGCGGACGACCACGGCGAGGGGAGGGGTCGCGTCGGTCGGCATGGTGGCGATCGTAGGGGCCCGGGCCCGCGCTGGCCGCGCTCCTGTGAAGGGTGCACAGACCCCTGCCGGTCGGTGGGTGCGGAACGTAGAGTCGAGTGGTGGCACGGGTCACCGATCCGCCGAAGGTGCATCCGGCCGGCGCCGTCGGTGCCGCGCCGTCGACCCCCGCGCCCGGTGGCGGGTCGGAGCCGGCTTCCCCGCCCGAGCCGCCGCGCCGGTCCGGCCCCCTGCGGTCGTTGCCCCGACGCGTCTGGGCGGTCGTGGTCGTCGTCCTCCTCGTGGCCGCAGCGGGGCTCGCCTTCGGGCTGACCCATCAGTCCGGTCCGCCCCCGCCGACGCAGCGGGACGTCGACGCCAGCGTCCGGCGCAGCCTCGAGGCGTACGCCGAGGACCAGGCCGCGCGGCCCCCGGACGCCAGCCTCGCCCACCGCGCCATCGAGCCCTCGCTCGTCCTCGTCACGACGCTCACCCCGACCCGGACCGGCGTGGAGCGCGGCACGGGGGCCGGCGTCGTCGTCAACGACGACGGCACGGTGCTGACCGCCGACCACGTCGTGGCGGGCGCGACCGGCATCACCGTCCAGTTCGCCGACGGCACGAGCTCGCCGGCGACGGTGGGGACGCGCCGGCCGGAGAACGACATCGCGACCCTGACGCCGGCGCGCCTGCCGGCCACCGTCGTCCCGGCCGTGCTCGGGGGCCGGGTGCAGGTCGGCGTCCCGGTCTTCGCCGTGGGGCACCCGCTCGGGCTGACCGACTCTCTCTCGGCCGGGGTCGTGTCGGCCCTCGACCGCACCGTCACCGTGCCCGGCGGCAGGCAGCTGCGCCACCTCATCCAGTTCGACGCCGCCGTCAACCCGGGCAACTCCGGCGGGCCGCTGCTCGACCGGGCCGGGCACGTCGTCGGCATCGTCACGGGCCTGGCCAACCCCACCGATCAGACGCTGTTCGTCGGCATCGGCTTCGCCGTGCCCATCGCCACGGCCGGCGGCGCCGCCGGCAGCCCGCCGCACTGAGCGCCGGGTACGAGCACCAGCCCACCACGGGGAGAAGCCATGGACGACCCGACGCACGTCGCTCCCGACGTCGACACCGCCGCCGACCACCGGCTGCTCGAGCAGGCGCTCTACGAGGTCAAGCGGACCATCGTCGGGCAGGACGTGCTCCTCGAGCGGATGGTCGTGGCGCTCCTCGCCCGCGGTCACCTGCTCGTCGAGGGCGTTCCCGGCCTGGCCAAGACGATGGCCATCAAGACGCTCGCGGCGACGGTGGGCGGCCAGTTCCAGCGCATCCAGTTCACGCCCGACCTCGTGCCGGCCGACCTCGTCGGCACGCGCATCTGGAACCAGCGCGACGGCGAGTTCCAGGTGTCGCTCGGTCCGGTCTTCGCCAACCTCGTGCTCGCCGACGAGGTCAACCGTGCGCCGGCCAAGGTGCAGAGCGCGCTGCTGGAGGTCATGCAGGAGCGGCAGGTGACGATCGGCCGCCAGACCTACCCGGCGCCGGACCCCTTCCTCGTCATGGCGACCCAGAACCCCATCGAGTCGGAGGGCACGTACCAGCTGCCCGAGGCCCAGGTCGACCGCTTCATGCTCAAGGTCCTCATCGGGTACCCCTCCGCCGCAGAGGAGTTCGTCGTCGTCGAGCGGCAGATCGGGGCGGCGGTGCGGACGGCGCAGGTGCTGGACCCGGACGTGCTGCGGCGGTTCCAGCAGGAGGTCGACGAGGTGTACGTCGACCCGGCGGTCATCGAGTACGCCGTGCACCTCGCGTCGGCGACGCGCGACCCGGCCTCGGTCGGGCGCGACGACCTGTCCCGTCTCCTGACGTACGGGGCCAGCCCCCGCGCGTCCATCAACCTCGTCCTCGCGGCCCGGGCCCTGGCCTTCCTGCGCGGGCGTGACTTCGCGCTGCCGTCCGACGTGCACGAGCTCGCGCACGACGTGCTGCGGCACCGCGTCGTGCTGTCGTACGAGGCGCTGGCCGAGGACCTGTCGCCCGACGAGGTGCTCGCCCCCGTCGTCGCTGCGGTCCCCGTGCCGACGGCACCGACGCGCGAGGCCCCCACGGGGACAGGCGTCCCCGTCGGTGGCGTGGAGGACACGTCGTGGGCGCGGCCCCAGCACTGACGCCGGAGCGCCTGCTCCGCCGGCTCGAGTGGCGCGTGGTGCGCCGGCTCGACGGGCTGCTCCAGGGGGACTACCGCAGCCTCTTCACGGGGTCCGGGCTCGACTTCACGGACCTGCGCGAGTACGAGCCCGGCGACGACCTGCGGCACGTCGAGTGGAACGTCACCGCGCGCCTCGACGAGCCGTGGGTGCGGGAGTACGTCGAGGAGCGCGAGGTGACGGCGTGGCTGCTCCTCGACGCGTCGCGGTCGATGGGCTTCGGCGCCGCAGGCCGCAACAAGGACCTCGTCGTGGCCGAGCTCGCCACGACGCTCGCCCACGTCCTGACCCGTGGGGGCAGCCGCGTCGGGGCGGTCATCGTCGACGCGGGCGTCGAGGCGGTCGTGCCACCGGGGTCGGGGCGCACCCAGGTGCTGCGGATCGCCACGGCGCTGCTCGACCGGCGGGCGGCGCACGAGGCGGCCGACGCGGCGGCCGCCGCCCCGAGCCGGCGTCGATGGACGCTGGCTCGCCCCGTCCGCCCGTTCCGACCGGCACGTCCGGCCCCTCCCGGCCTCACCGACCTCGGCGGCGGCCTGCGCGCGCTGGCCGGCCTGGCGCGCCGGCGGTCGATGGTCGTCGTCGTCAGCGACCTCGTCAGCGCGCCGGGGTGGGATGCCGAGCTCGGCCGGCTCGCACGGCGGCACGACGTCGTCGTGCTGCGGGTCAGCGACCCCCGCGAGCACGACCTGCCGAACGTGGGCACGGTGTACGTCGAGGACCCCGAGACCGGCGAGCAGATCGTCGTCGACACCGACGACGCGGCCTTCCGGGCGCGGGTGCGGCAGGTGGCCGACGAGCGCCGGGCCGAGCTGGAGCGGGTGACGCGTCGGGCCGGGGCCGACCTGCACCACGTGTCGACGGAGGAGGACCTCGTGCGGGTGCTCGTGCGCGTGGCCGCCTTGCGGCGCAGGCGGATCGGAGCACGTCGACCATGACGCTGACCTGGCCGTGGATGGTGGCGGGACTCGCGCTCCTGCCGCTGCTCGTCGTGGCGTACCGGCGGCTGCTGGCCGCGCGGGCCGCGCGGCTTCGGGCCATGGCCGCGGAGGGCTTCGTGCTCGTGGAACGGCGCGACCGCCTGCGCCACCTGGGGCCGGTGCTGCTGCTCGCCGCCCTGGCCCTGCTCGTCGTCGCGCTGACGCGACCGGTGGCGGCCGTGGCCGAGCCGCACCGCGAGGGCACCGTCGTGCTGGCCTTCGACGTGTCGAACAGCATGGCGGCCACCGACGTCAAGCCGACGCGGCTCGAGGCGGCCAAGGCGGCCGCACGCGGCTTCGTGGAGAAGCAGCCGCCGAGCGTGCGCATCGCCGTCGTCGCGTTCGGCGGCAGCGGCGTCGTGGCACAACGTCCGACGGACGACCGGTCGGCGGTGCTCGCCGCGATCGCGCGACTGACGCCGCAGGGCGACACGTCGCTGGCCGGTGGCATCCTCGGCGGCCTGAGCGCCATCGCCGGCAAGCCGGTGCGCCCGCCGACCGACACCGAGAACGGCGCGACGGACGAGACCCCGATCGGCTACTTCGGCGGCACGGCGATCGTCCTGCTCACCGACGGCGAGAACACGTCCGGCGCCGACCCGAACGACCTGGCCGACCTCGCCTCGGCCGCCGGGGTGCGCATCGACCCGGTGGGGCTCGGGACGCCTGCGGGCACGGTCATCGACGTGGACGGGTTCAGCATCGCGACCGCACTGGACGAGTCGGTGCTGCGCGAGGTGGCCGACACGACCGGCGGGACCTACCGGCGCGCGTCGGACGTCGCCACCCTCGCGGCCGTCTACGACTCGATCCAGCTGCAGTGGACGACCCGGTCGGTGCCGCACGAGATCACCTCGCTCGTGGCGGCGGTGGCGGCGCTGCTGCTGCTCTCCGGGGCGGCCGTGACGGTGCTCCGGCAGGGTCGGGTGGTCTAGGTGTCGTTCGGCCAGCCGCTCCTGCTCCTCGTCCTCGCCGCCGTCCCCGCACTGCTCGCGGCCTACGCCTGGCAGCTGCGCCGACGGCGTCGGGACGCGGTGCCGTTCCCGGACGTCGCCCTGCTTCGGGCGGCAGGGGCGTCCACCCGATCGTGGCGTCGGCACGTGCCGGTGGCGCTCGTGCTGGGCGCGCTGGCGCTGCTGGGCCTCGCCGGTGCGCGCCCGACCGTCGAGGCGGACGTGCCGACGTCGAGCTCGACGGTCATCATCGCGCTCGACGTCTCCGGGTCGATGTGCGCGACCGACGTGACGCCCAACCGGCTCAGCGCGGCCCAGGCGGCCGTGCGGGAGTTCGTCCGCCGGCAGGACGGTGACGCGAAGGTCGGGCTCGTCGTGTTCTCCGGGTTCGCACAACTCGCCGTGCCGCCGACCGACGACCGGGACGCGCTGCTCGAGGCGATCGACGAGGTGACGACCGGACGCGGCACGACGATCGGCGCTGCCATCCTGCGCTCCATCGACGCCATCGCGGAGCTCGACCCGACCGTGCCCCCGAGCGACCCGGTGGCCGAACCGGCGACGGACGGTCCCGGGACGGCCGACGCAACTCCGCCGACCGGCTCGCCGTCCTCCGGCGAGGGCTCCGGGGGCGACGCCCGGGCCGCGGCCCGCGGGGCGCCGGCGCCCGAGATCGTCGTCCTGCTCACCGACGGAGCCAACACCCGCGGAGTCACCCCGAGGCAGGCGGCCGAGCAGGCGGCGGCCCGCGGCGTCCGCGTCTACCCGATCGGGTTCGGCACCCGGAACCCGACGCGGCTCGCGTGCACGCTCGACCAGTACGGCGGGCTGCCCGGGCCCGGCTTCGGCCCCAACGTCGGTGGCGGCTTCGGCGGGTCCCGCGTCGGCGACATCGGCGGTCGCAACTTCCTCGTCGTCGACGAGGCAGCCCTGCGCGACGTCGCCGAGACCACGGGCGGCGAGTACTTCGCGGCGCAGGACGCCGAGTCGCTGGCGCAGGTCCTCGGCAACCTGCCCAAGCACGTGACGGTCACGCACGAGGCGGTCGACCTCAGCTCCGCCTTCGCCGGGCTCGCCGCCCTGGTGCTCGTCGTCGGCGCCTGGCTCTCCCTGCGCCGTGCGACCGCCTGAGGGCCGACCCGCTAGCGTTCGGGCGTGGGCACCGAAGGGCAGCAGCCAGTTCCCGTCTTCGACGTCGACGTCGACGCCGACCGGACGGCCGTGCAGGCCGTCGTCGAGGCGTTCCTCGACGCGTTCCGCTCCGGCCCCGAGGCGGCGCAGCGCCTCGACCGGCTGCGCCGGCTGTTCCTCCCGCAGGCGGTCGTCGTCCGCACCTGCGGAGCGGACCTCGGCGTGCACGACGTCGAGTCGTTCATCGCCCCGCGGGAGGCCCTGCTGACCGGCGGGGTCCTCGTCGACTTCCACGAGTGGTCGCTCGGCGGGCGCGTCGACGTCTTCGGTGACATCGCGGCCTGGTTCGGGGCCTACGCCAAGGAGGGCGTCCACGACGGCGAGCCGACCGCCGGGCGCGGGATGAAGTCGGTGCAGCTGGTCCGGACGCCCGAGGGCTGGCGGATCAGTGCCGTCGCGTGGGACGACGAGCGCCCGGGCCTCACGCTGCCGGCAGGCTCCCCAGGCGGTGGGGAGGGCACCACGGCCCCTCGTCAGGGGGTCGGGTACTCGCCCTTGACGACGAAGTAGGACCCGCGGATCGTCCCGGCGAGCTTCGACTTCTGTCGCGCGAACTTGAAGCCCGAGAGTCGTCGGGGACATCCATCCCGTCACACAGCTTGAACCCGACGGCGCGCTTGCCGCCGTCCGCGAGCGTGTACATGACGTTGATCGACAGGCCCGACTCGTAGAACACGTAGGACATCCGCATGCCGTCGACCTCGAACGTCGTGGCCTCCAGCGCCGGGGACGCGATGACGAGGCCGCGCTCCTCCCTCAGGATGCGGGCGACGTAGTCGACGACCTCCGTCGCCTCGCTCGCCGGGTGCACCGTGAAGGTGTGGTCGTACTTGTTCCAGTAGTACCGGGCCTCGTTCGCACGCACCCCCGCGAGCGCCTCCGCGTGCGGTGACGACTCGAGACCCACCGTGGAGACGTCCGTGAAGTCGACGGCGTAGGGCATGACCACCTCCGGAAGCAGGGCCTGGTTCCCACGAGGCTAGTCCCCGCCGCCGGTCGGGAGCCTGACACCGCGTCGGTGGTTCGGTCTAGGGTCGGCCGCATGGCGGTGCGGCAGGGGACCACGGAGCTGACCATCGAGCAGGCACGACGCGTGGCGATCCACGCCCAGCTGCTCGACCTGCCGCGCCCGACCGACGTGCTCGCGGTCGTCGACCGGCTGACGCTGCTCCAGATCGACCCCACCGCGGCGATCGCACCGAGCGCCGACCTCGTCCTGTGGTCCCGGCTCGGTTCGGCCTACCGGCCCGAGCAGCTCACGCAGGCGCTCGAGGAGCGCCGGCTCCACGAGACGGTCGCCTACGTCCGGCCGCCCGGCGACGTCGCGGCGGTCGTGGCCGAGTGGGTCGGACGCGAGTTCCACCCGTCGATCCTCGAGTGGCTCGAGGCCAACGAGCAGTTCCGGCAGGACATCCTCGACCGTCTGGAGAAGGAGGGCCCCCTGCTCTCGCGCGACATCCCCGACACGAGCGCGGTGCCGTGGCCGTCGAGCGGCTGGACCAACAACCGCAACGTCACCAAGATGCTCGAGTCCATGGCCCGCCGCGGGCAGGTCGCCATCGCCGGCCGCAAGGGACGGCAGCGCTACTTCGACCTCCCGGAGCGGGTCTACGGCGGTCCGCTCGAGCGGCTGACGCCCGACGAGGCCACCCGCATCCGCAACGAGCGCCGTCTCGCGGCCCTCGGCATCGCGCGGGCGACCGGACCGGAGCTGCCCGGCGAGCAGGCGTACGTCGGACAGGCCGGTCTCGAGGTCGCCGTCGCCGGCACGTCCGGGACGTGGCGCGTCCACGAGCCCTACCTCGACGACTCTTCGCGTCGTCCGGCTCATCCGGGTCGTCCGGTTCGCGGGGCACCTTCCGGGGCCGCGCGGCGCTGCTGTCGCCCTTCGACCAGCTCGTGCACAACCGCACCCGGGCCGAGCAGCTGTGGGGCTTCGAGTACTACCTCGAGATGTACAAGCCCAAGGACCGGCGACGCTGGGGCTACTTCGCGCTGCCGATCCTGCACCACGACCGCCTGGTCGGGAAGCTCGACGCCCAGGCCGACCGCAAGGCCGGGGTCCTCGTCGTCAGCGCCGTCCACGAGGACGTCCCGTTCACCCGGTCCATGGCCACGGACGTCGACCGCGAGATCGCCGACCTCGCCGCCTGGCTCGGCCTCGAGGTCCAGCGCGCCTGACGTGGTCGACGACGTCAGCCGCGGCTGACGCCCTGGAGCTGCTCGAAGCGTCCGTGCCCGTTCGAGGTGGCGGGCGGGGCGGGCGGCGGGACCAGCCCGTCGACGGCGTCGCCGTTGCGCTCGGCGCGCCGGTCGGCCGCGCGCTTGGCCCCGTTGGTCCGGTACCCGCGGATCGCCCGCTTGGACTGGGCCGACAGCACCGACTGGTCGCTCTGGTGCGACAACGCCGACGTGTTGGACATGTTCGACAGGAACGAGAACGCGCTCATCGAGGACCCGATCGACAGCAGCGAGGCGATCGAGCCGATGCTGCCGACGGACAGGATCGAGCCGACGCTGCCGATCGACAGGATCGACCCGGTCGAGCCGATGGACAGGAACGAGTCGCGAGAGGCGATCGACCACTTCCCGCGGAGGGGTCGGGGAATCGTGGGCATGCTCCCGATCCTAGGCACGCGTACTCGGATTTCGCTGCGTTGCGCCGCGGCGCGTATCAGCGCCCTGGTCCTCGGCCCCTCCTGTTCATCCCCTCGCTACTCCGGCCACCCCGGCCACGCAGGATCAGGAGCACGACCGTGACCTCGCCCGGCACCTTCGCCTTCACCGTCCACCCGCGGACCCGCATCGGCGAGGACCTCGCCCGCGTCTGGGCACCGCTGGGGCGCGTCCCGGAGCGCGCGTACGCCACGGCCCTGCGCCGCCTGCCGCTGCCGCCCCACGCCATGGCGCGGGTCCGCATCGGTGACCAGCACGTCGGCCACGTCGTCCTCGTCCCGTTCGGCGCGCGGCACCTGCTCGAGGCACCCGGCGAGGGACGCGCCCGCGTCCACCGCGCCATCGACAAGGCCCGCGACCTCGGCTGCGACGTCGTCGGCCTCGGCGCACTCACCGCCACGGTGACCGGCGGCGGTGTGTCGCTGCGGGGCCGCACCGACATCGGTGTCACCAACGGCAACGCCTTCACCGCCGCGATCATCGACGACCAGGCCCGCCGCCTCCTGCGCGAGGCCGTCGACCCCGCCGCCGACGCGCACGTGGCGGTCGTCGGCGCCACCGGCAGCGTCGGCTCCGCCCTGACGCGGCTGCTGGCACGCGACCGCGCCGTGGCCCGCCTGACGCTCGTCGCCCGGTCGCGTCCCCGCCTCGAGGCCCTCGCCGCCGAGGTGGGACGCCGGGTGCCGACGACTGCAGCCACGACCCTCGGTGCCGTGGGCGACGCCGACCTCGTCGTCCTCCTCACCGCCTCGGCCGACGCGCTGCTCGGGCCCGAGCACCTCAAGCCCGATGCGGTCGTCCTCGACGGCACCCAGCCGCGCAACACCTCCGCCGACCTCCTCGGCACCCGTCCGGACGTCCTCGTCGTCGACGGCGGTGTCGTGTCGATCCCGTCGCTGCGCCTCGTCGGCGGCGACATCGGCCTGCCGGACGGACGCGCGTACGCGTGCTTCGCCGAGACGGCACTGCTCGCCCTGTCCGGCCACCGTGGCCACTTCTCCATCGGCGCTCCCGACCTCGAGCTCGTCGACCAGACGCGGGCGCTGGCAGCGGACCTGTCGCACCTGGGCTTCCGCGCCGCAGCTCCGACGTCGTTCGGTCGGCCGGTCACCCTCGACCGCAGCGCGGATCACCGCGGTCCTGAGGCCGGCACCCGACGCGTGGTGCTGGGGGTGGCGTCGTGACCACCGTCGTGCGGGGCGGCCACCGGGCCCAGCAGCGCGTCGTCCTCCTCGGCGGCGGCTACGTCACGCTGCACGCCTACGCCGGCCTCATGCGTCGGGCGGGGCAGGCCGTCCGCCGCGGCGACGTGCAGGTCGTCGTCATCAGCGCCGACGACGCCCACAGCTTCCACGGCTTCACCGGCGAGGTGCTGGCGGGCCTGCTTCCCTACGACCGCATCCGCACCCCGCTGGCCGGCGCGATGCCGCACGCCCACGTCGTCGTCGGCCGGGCCGTCGGCATCGACACCGAGCGCCGCGTCGTCCGGTACGAGCAGGACGGCGAACCGGGCCAGCGCGTCCTCGACTACGACGAGCTCGTCGTGGGCACCGGCGGCCGGGAGCCGGCCACGACGGTCCCCGGCCTCGCCGAGCACGGGTTCACCCTGCGCTCGCCCGGCGACATCGAGGTGCTCGCCGACCGGGTCCGCGCGGCCGCCGACCAGCACGGGCTGCGCCGGCACACCGTCGTCGTCGCCGGCGGCGGCCTGGCCGGGGTGGAGATGGCCGCGGCGGTCGCCGACCTCGGGGGCGCCCGCGTCCGCGTCGAGCTCGTCCACTCGGGGCCGAACCTGTTGCCCGAGCTGCACGAGGCCCAGCCCCGCCTGGCGCGTCGCGCCGCGGACGAGCTGCGGCGCCTCGGCGTCCACGTCCGGCTCGGCGTCCGGCTCGCGGCGGTCACCGCCGACCGGGCCGTCCTGTCCGACGGCACGACGCTGCCGGCGACCACCGTCATCGCGACGATCGGCCAGCGGCCCGTGCGCGTTCCCGGTCTCGACGAGCACCGCGACCCGCGCGGCCGACTCGTCACCCGCCCCGACCTGTCCGTCGTCGAGCACGTCTGGGCGGCCGGCGACGCCGCGTGCGTTGTGCACCCGACGCGGCGCGAGCCGGTACCCGCCAACGCGCTGTGGGCCATCAAGGGCGGCGACCACGTCGGCGCCAACGTCGGCCGGTCCATCCGTGGACGCGCCACGCGGGCGTTCGGCTACCGCGGCCTCGGCCAGGCCGCGTCGTTCGGGATGGGACGCTCGATCAGCGAGCTCTACGGCGTCCCCTTCACCGGATGGGCTGCCTGGGTGCTGCGGGTGACCTTCTTCCTGCGGTTCATGCCGTCGCGCCGCAAGGCCCTGCAGGTGGTCGGTGACCTCGCCCGGGTCGCCCGGCACGGCCGCCCGGTGCCCTCGGCGGCGTCACGAGGCGCGCTGATCCCGTTGGCCGCCGCTCGCGGCGGCGGCCACCTCGGCCACCTGGAGCGCGTCGAGACCTACCCGCCGCGCCCGGCCCGGTCGTCCGCCGCTTCCTACGTCACTGCTCACTCTGACTGAGCACTGACGTACACACGGCACCCCCCGGGCCCCCGCGGCGACACCCTCCCACCGCTACGTCACTGCTCACTCTGACTGAGCACTGACGTATCCACGGCACCCCCCGGACCCCCCCGCGGCGACACCCTCCGACCGCTACGTCACTGCTCACTCTGACTGAGCACTGACGTACCCACCACGGCACCCCCCGGGCCCGAGCCTGCTGACGGGCCGCCCGATCTCGTCAGTCGTCGAGCTCGAGGACGCACGCCGTCCCTAGGTCGACGAAGCCGACGCGGCGGTAGATGTCGGCCGTGGGGTCGGAGCCCGCGGTGAGGAAGACGAGGTCGACGCCGTGCTCGCGACACGCGCTGACGAGCGTGCGGGTGATGGCGCTGCCGTGGCCCCGGCCGCGGTGCTTCGGCGGCACGGCGATCCCCATGAGCTCGGCGACGTCCCCCCGCGGCGCGGCCGACCCCGCCCCGCAGAGCCGACCCTCCTCGAACGAGGCGACAACGACGAGCTCGCCGTTCTCGATGAGCTCGGGGCGCTTGCCGGTGTCCTTCGGCTCGACGACGTCACGCTCGCCGAACCCCGCCGACACGGTCCCGATGGCGAGGGCGAGGTGCGGCTCGGCCGGACGCAGCGGGCGGGCCCGCGGGTCCGGTTCGACGACGACGTCGGGGGGCAGGACGAGCAGCGGGTAGCGGCGCGGCTCGTACCCGGCCGCGCGGACCGCGGGCAGCAGCGTCGGCGTCACGTCGTCCACCCACTCGATGGCACGCGGCACGTCCAGGGCCGCCTGCCGCGCGAGGACCCGCTCGACGTCCGACACGGTGAACGCGTCACCGCCGCCGAGGCGCGGCCGCGCGTAGAACTGCCAGCCGGTGCCCTCCTCGGCCAGGAAGAGGGTGAACGGGCCCACCTCCTCGGTCGTGGCCACGGCGCGCGGGACACGGTCGTAGTACGCCTCGATGCGGTGCAGGCGCCGGTCGGCGGCACCGGGCTGGCGGCGCGTGCGCGAGGTCGTCATGCGGCGAGGATGACACCGCCTCCGGGCCGCGGGCCATCCATTTGGCGGTGCCGGTCGGACAGGGCGGGGGTCATCGCCCGCGGCGGCTGCGGAGGTAGTCGGCGACGACGTACTCGCCGAGCCGGGACACGTCCGGGGTGAAGACGCGTCCGCCGGCCCGGCGCGCGACGGCGTCGACGAACCGCGCGAGGCCCGGGTCGTCGCCGAGCATGAAGACGTTGAGCGTGGCGCCCGAGCGCCGCAGCTCGTCGACCTGCGCCACGGTCGCGCGGACCGTCTCGGGCAGGGCCGGCCAGTGGAACGACGGCCGCCCGTCGGCCTCGAGATGGGCCGTCGGCTCGCCGTCGGTGACGACGAGCACGACGGGCTCCGCGTCGGGATGGCGCCGCAGGTGGCGGGAGGCGAGCATGAGCGCGTGCTGGAGGTTGGTGCCCTGCACCCACTCGGGCTCGGCCTCGGTCAGCTCGACGGGCGACAGGCGGCGGGCGGCGAGGTTGAACCCGATGATCTCGAGCGCGTCGTGGCGGAACCGCGTCTGCACGAGGTGCGAGAGGGCGAGCGCCGTCTGCTTCATCGGCCCCCAGCGTCCCTCCTGGAGCATCGAGAAGGACATGTCGACGCAGAGGGCGACGGCCGCGCGGGCGCGCCGCTCGGTCTCGGCCACCTCGAAGTCCTCGACGAGCAGGTCGACGCCACCGGTGCCCGACGCAGACCGGTGGGCTGCAGTGCGGCGCAAGGCGTTCGAGACGGTGCGGACGGTGTCGATCGGCAGCTCGTCGCCGAACTCCCACTGCCGTGAGAGTCCCGTCAGCTCGTCGGCCTGGCCGGCACTGCGGTCGTCGTGGTCACCCCGGCCGGTGGCGTCGACGCGCTCGAAGACGCGGCGCAGCGCCGTCTCGCCCAGACGCCGGACGGCGCGAGGCGTGAGCCGGAGGCCGTCGTCGCCCCTCGAGACGTAGCCCTGGCGCTCGAGCTCGTGCTCGAGCCGGCGCAGCTGGTCCATGTCCCTGGCGGCGTCGGCGCCGAGGTGCTGCTCGAGACGCTCGACGTCGACGTCGTCGAGGCTCGCGCCGTAGTACGACTGGCCGAGCTGCTCGCCGAGCTGCTCGAGGTCGGCCAGCTCCGCGACGGCGTCGACCGCCTGGCCCCAACCCAGCGACTCGGGTCCCTGCCCCGGGCGCACCGGCGTGGAGCGGTCCAGGCCCGGGCGCAGCGCGCGGAGGTTGTCGGACAGCTGCGCCATCTGCGAGGCGAGATCGGGGTCCCCGAGCGCGTCCGACATCAGCTGGGCCAGCTGCTCGCGCTGCTCCGGGCTCAGCGACGCGAGCAGGCGCTCCGCGGCGGCCTGCCGGCGGGCGAGGGCGTCGATCAGCTCGTCGACGTTCTGCGGGTTCTCGGGGAACATCTCGCCGTGCTTGTCCATGAAGTCGCGGAACCGGTCGTCGGTGTCCTCGCCCCGGGCGTGCGCCGCGAGCAGCTCGTTGAGGTCCGCGAGCATGTCCTTGACCGCCTGCATCGCTCCGGGGTCGTCGCCGGACAGCGCCCGGCGCAACCCCTCGAACTGCGCGCCGACGACCTCGCGCTGGAGCATGCGTCGGATCTGCTCGTAGGTGGCGCGGGCCTCGTCGGAATGCCACTCGTGGTCGGCGAGCGCCCGCACCGCCCCGGCGACGTCGTCGGGGATCGTCGCGAGGTCCATCTCCGCGAGGCGCGCCGCGTCGCCCTCCTCACCGGCGAGGGCGTCGCGCTCCTGGGCGAGCGCCTGGTCGAGCATGGCGCGCACCTGGTCGAGCGTGCCGCCGAGGTCGCCGCGGCGGCGGGCCGCCTCGCGCAGCCGACGGACACGGTCGGCGAGGTCGTCGAGCCCGCGCCGGCCGTCCAGGCCGCGTCGGAGCAGGTCGCGCAGCGACTCCCGGAGGCTGCCGCCGGCGAGGACGTCACGGCCGACCTCGTCGAGCGCCGAGCGGACGTCGAACGGCGGCGCCAGCGGGTCGGGGCCACCGGTCCACGGCCCGTAACGGAAGCGGCCGTGCACGTCGCCGGTGTCGCGAGGGCTCATCGCCCCACGCTACGTCCGGCCCCGGAGGCTGTCGACGGCCGTCGCCGCGCCGCAGGTCCCGCCGCCCCCCGCGTGGCGGCCTGCGCGTCGCGGCTCACGACGGAGGGCCGAGGCGGAACAGGACGACCGAGCCGAGGACGAGCACCGCGGCTCCTGCGACCTGGCTGCCCATGAGCAGCGACCACGCCTGGATCCCCGGCAGGGAGTCGGACCCGGTACGCAGGCGGTGGAGCAGCACGGCGTCTACGCGTCGTCGCGCGTGGTCGGCGACGATGACCATGACCGCGAACATCACCGTCTTGACGACGAGCACCAGGCCGTAGCCGGTGGAGGGCAGGCCCACCACGTCGGCCCGGCTGCTGCCGACCACGAGGACGACGCTCGACACGACCACGGTCACGACGCACGCCAGCGTCGTCCGCGAGAACGCGCCGACCTCCGCCGACAGCGCGTCGAGGTCGCGCATCGGCAGGCCGGACGCTGCGAGGACGACGACACCGCCGAGCCAGACCGCCGCCGCGACGACATGGGCGAGGAGCGCGACGACGACCAGCCAGGGACGCGGGCCGGGCGCGTCGGCCGGCGCGGCGAGGAACGTCGCCGACAGGACGACGACCGCGAGGCACGCCCAGCCGCGTCGCGGACCGACGATCGGCCCCGCCGCCAGGTCGGGGAACCAGGCGACGAGCGCGGCGAGGGCGGCGAGCCGGACCAGCACGGACGCCCACGTGTCACGCGGGACGTCGCCGAACGGCGTCCCGGTGGTCACGAGGACGACCGGGAGCAGGACGGCGGCGGCGCCCAGCACGTAGACGCCGACGTCGACGAGGAGCAGCTGCCTGCGCAGGTACCGGCCGTCGCGGGCCACAGTGGCCCAGAAGGCGAGCGGCCCTGCGACGAGGACGAACCCGACGAGCGCCGCGGCCTCGTCGAGGAACAGCAGCACCTCCCGAAGCGCGGTGACCATCACGGCCTCGGCAGGTCGAGCTGGAGGACGACGAGCGCACGGTCGACGGGCAGCGGCGCGCGCACCGTCATGGCGCCGCGGACGCCGTCGGAACACACGCGCGCGTCGCCGGTCAGCTCCGGGCAGGTGAGATTGAGCACGGAGTCGCCCTGGGTCGACACGACGACCGGCGCGTCGGCCGAGGACACGAGCGGTGCGACGGCTGCGAGGGAGCGGCCGGCAACGGACGGGACGCTGCGCACCGTGCTGCCGCTGAGGACGTACCGCAGCTCGAGGACCAGCGAGGGTCGCCCGACCACGACGACCTGCCGCGTCGACACCGTGCCGGAGTCGACCGCGACCGGCTGGCCGTCGACGGTCAGCTGCACCTGCAGGGCCACCGGACGGAGGGTGCGGAAGTCGCGGCCCGCCGCCCCGACGTCGGGCGGCCGGAGGGTCAGCCGCGTCAGCTCGGTGGCGAGCACGACCCGTTCGGAGACCTCGAGCGCCCCGTCCGGTGTCGGTGTGACCCGCAGGTGCACGCCGGGCTTGTTGATGCCGGGCCCGCTCGGCGCCCGGGACGTCGGCGTCGCGTGCGGCAGCGTCCTCTTCGGCGCGGGTGTCGGCTTCGAGGGCCTCGAGGGCGTCGGTGACGGCCTCGTGCCGCCCTCGCCGGTCGCCCGCGGCGCGGCAGGCTCCGGACTGCCGGACCGCGCAGTGGAGCCCACCTCCGGCGCATGGGCCCAGACCCACCCGGCCCCGGCCAGCAGGACCAGGGGCAGGGCGACGCCGGCCCCGTACCGCCGCAGGACGACGGAGCCCCGCTTGGTGCGTGCGTCCCCCATGGGCCGCATCCCTTCCCCGGCCAGATCCCTCCCCCCGAGAGACCTCCGGTCCCATGAGTCTGACCTATAGTCGATGTCACGGGACCTGTCGGACGGGGGAAACTTTCCGACGGCTCCGGGACTCTCACCTGGGGAGGTGGAGCGCATGGACGTTCGTCGACGCGCGGTCGTGGGGGCCGCGGCACTCATGACGACGGCAGTACTCGGCGCGTGGGCCGGGGCGTCGCAGGCTGCGGAGCCGCAGGCGCGGATCTACGTGGTCCAGGGGTTGCCCGGACGCACGGTCGACGTCGCCGTCGACGGCCGGACCGAGGCCACCGGCATGGCCGGGGCCACGCTGTCGAAGGCCATCGACGTCAGCCCCGGCAAGCACACGATCTCGTTCTCGGACAAGGGGACCCGCATCCTCGCCCGGATGGTCGACCTCCGACGGGGGTCGAGCACGGACGTCGTGCTGCACCTGCCCGTCAACCCGGCAGGGGCCCCGACGGTGACGCTCTACGACAACGCGACCAAGCCCGTGCCGGCCGGCAAGGCGGCGGTCGCCGTGGCGCACACCGCTGCCGTGCCCCCGGCCGACATCCGCGTGAACGGCAAGGTGCTGTTCGCCAACATCGCCAACGGCGAGTCACTCGACCTCGTCGTGCCCGCAGGGACGTACCGGGTCGACATCGTCCCGGCCGGAGCCACCTCGCCGGTCGTCCTCGGGCCGCTCGACCTCGCCGTCAAGGCCGGGTCGCTCAACCGCGTCTTCGCCGTCGGGGACCCGTCGAGCAAGACGATGCGCGTCGTCGTGCAGGTGCTTCCCGTCGGGAGCACCGGCTCGGGCGCCCCGGGGCGGGTCGACACCGGCGCCGGGGGACAGACGGACGCCGGCTCCGCGCTGTCGTTCGGGCCGCTCTCGCTGCACCGGTGACGCCCGGAGGGCTCCGCACGCGCTGTCCGGGGCGACGCGTGGTGGTACCGGTCGTGGTCATGAGCATGGCCGTGCTCCTGAGCCTGGGCGTGGCGGGCTGCGGTTCGCCGGTCACGGCGGCGGGCACGTCGGCGGGGAGGTCGGCAGGCACGGCACCGCAGGCGGCGGGCACGGAAACCGCGGCCACGGCAACCGCAGCGACGGCAAGCCCACCGCCGTCTGCTCGCGTGGCCCGCACCGCGGCGAGCGAACGCGTGCGGTTCCGGCCCGAGCGCGTCGTCCTGCCCGGTGGGGAGGACGCACCGGTCGACCCGGCCACCACCGTCGACGGCGTGCTGGCCGTCCCGACCGACATCCGGCGCGTCGGCTGGTGGGACGGCAGCGCGTGGGCCGGTGACCCCTTCGGCACCGTCGTCGTCGCCGGCCACCTCGACGCGCCGGGCCAGGGCCTCGGGTTCTTCGAGCGGCTGGCCCGCCTCCGTCCCGGCGACCCCGTCGTGCTCGAGGGCGAGGGGCACCGGGCCGGCTACCGCGTCACGTCGGTGCGGGCCGACCCCAAGGCCGCCATCGACGCGTCGAGCGCGGTCTTCGACCAACGGGGCGAGCACCGACTCGTGCTCATGACGTGCGCGGGCCACTTCGACCGGGCGACGCGCAGCTACGACGAGAACCTCGTCGTGACCGCAGTGCCCTCCGGCGCGGCCCGCTGAGCCCGGGGCCGTCGGCTCAGGCCCCGTAGACGGTGCGGCCCGCGACGGTGTCCTTGTCGATGCGACGCGTCAGGTGCAGGCCCTCGAGCACGAACTCCACTGCGGCAGCGACCTGCCCGGGTGACGCGTCGTCGCCGTGGCCGAGCCGGTCGAGGACCTTGCTCAGGCCCGGCACCGTGCCGACCTGGGCCAGCAGCTCGGTACCGGGGATGAGGTCGCCGGTCTCGACGACGGCGCCGTCGGCGAAGAGGTTGGTGAACCCGGTGAGGTCGAGGCCGGCGAGGCGCGCCCGGTACGTCTCGGCCGTCGCGAGCCGCAGCAGGTGCGCGAGGACGTCGCGCTCGCGCCCCTCCTCACCCATCTCGAACTCGACCTTGCCGAGCAGGGTGGGCACGACGGTCGGCACGTCGCAGATGCGCGCCACGGCGTAGGCCTCGCCGACGCGGGCCGACCGACGCAGGGCCGAACCCGCCACCCCCTCGGCGGCCGCGATCGCGAACCGCGCGGACACCCCCGACCGCTGGTCGACCGACGCCGACTCGCGCAGCCCTCGGGTGAACCGGGCGATGACCTCCAGCAGGTGCTCGGGCACGTCGGCGACCAGGTGCGCCTCCTGTGCGACGAGCTCCACCTCGTCCGCCACCTCGAGCGGGTAGTGGGTGCGGATCTCGGCGCCGAAGCGGTCCTTCAGCGGAGTGATGATCCGGCCGCGGTTCGTGTAGTCCTCCGGGTTGGCCGTGGCGACGAGCAGGACGTCGAGGGGCAGTCGCAGCGAGTACCCGCGGATCTGGATGTCGCGCTCCTCGAGCACGTTGAACAGCGCGACCTGGATGCGCTCGGCGAGGTCGGGCAGCTCGTTGAGGCCGAAGATGCCACGGTTGCTGCGCGGGACGAGGCCGTAGTGGACGGTCTCGGGGTCGCCGAGCGTGCGGCCCTGGGCGACCTTGACCGGGTCGACGTCGCCGACGAGGTCACCGACGCTGGTGTCAGGGGTCGCGAGCTTCTCGGTGTAGCGCTCGCTGCGGTGTCGCCACCCGACGGGCAGGTCGTCGCCGAGCTCGCCGGCGAGGCGTCGGCAGCGCACGCACGACGGCTGGTGCGGGTCGTCGCCGATCTCGCACCCCTCGACGACCGGGCTCCACTCGTCGAGCAGCCCGGCGAGGGTGCGCATGAGCCGCGTCTTGCCCTGGCCGCGCTCGCCGAGCAGGACGAGGTCGTGACCGGCGAGCAGGGCGCTCTCGAGCTCGGGCAGCACGGTGTCCTCGAGCCCGACCATGCCCGGGAACGCGTCCTCGCCCGCTCGGAGGCGGGCGAGGAGGTTCTCGCGGATCTCGGCCTTCACGCTGCGATGGACGTGCCCGGACGCGCGCAGGGCGCCGAGCGTCGTGGGTCGGGAGCCGGTGGTCTCGCTGGCGAAGTCGCTCACCACGTCACGCTACGTCCGCTCCGGCGAGGTGTCGACGGGATGTTCGCGCAACCGGCCCCGAGGGGGCTGGGCGGCGGTTACAGTGAGCCGCCCTCCCCGCAGGGGGGATGGGGGAGGAGAAATCACGCATGCTGCGCTGCCGCGCTGCCATCGCCCTCGTCGCAGTCGTCGCCGCGACGCTCGTTGCACCGTCGGCCGCGAGCGCCGCCGACAGCATCGGCATCCTCGATCGCGATGTCGTCGCCCTCGACTCCTCGAAGACCAGCTTCACGCGCACCTCCGGCCCGGAGGACGTCGTGTCGGCAACGGTGTCCGCGACGAACCAGATCGTGCTCTCGACCACGAACGCGACGAACCCCACCGTGACCCTGACCCTCGGCGACGGGACCCTGCCGCAGTCCGGTGGCTACTACTTGCTCGGCAAGACGACGAACAACACGATCAGCGGGATCTGCGGCGGCCTGACCAGTGGGCACCTCGCGGTCGACCACGTCGTGTACTCCGGCGACACGGTCACCGAGCTCTACGCCAGGTACGGGACGTCGTGCAGTGCGCTCGGGTACTCGTCGGGCCTCATCCGGATCGGCGTCACCACCCCGTACGCCGTCGTGCGGACCCCGCCGGTCGCCATGGGTCTGGTCGCGGTCTCACCGCCAGCCGTCACCCCGGTCCGCTTCGTCAACGCAGGCACCGGGCCCACCGGCACCCTTGCGGCGGCCACCGTCGGCACCAACATCGTGGGAGTCACCGACTTCTCGATCGTCTCCGACGGCTGCGGCGGTCGCACTCTCGAGCCCGGTGAGGGCTGCACCGTCGACGTCGGCTTCACTCGTGCCACCGCTGGCACGTCCTTCTCCCTGGTCAAGGTCGGCGATGTGACCTACCCCGGCCGTCAGATCGTCACGGGTATCACCGCCACGGCCGTGCTGCCCCCGTCACCGCCCGCCCAGGTCCTTCCCTTCCCCGTCCGCGGTGGCGAGGGGATCTCTTGGGCCGCAGCCAGCGGTGACGTCGCGTCCTACCGGGTGCTCAAGCAGGTCGACGGCGCGTGGGTGGACGCGTCGGGGACCCTGCCCGTGGCCCAGCACACGTGGGTCGACACCACGCTGGCGTCGGGTGTGTCCGCGACCTACGCGGTCGTGTCCGCGAACTTCGCGGGGCAGTCCGCCCCGTCCTCTCCCGTGACCGGCACCCGGCCGCCCACCGACGCCGTCGTGGGAGACGTCGACGAGCTGACCAGGGACGTCATCCCGGACGACCTGAGTGCGGCTCCGCAGCCACCGGCGATCAGTCGTTCTCCCCTCAGCTCCAGCGGCGGGACACTGACCTCCGACACGATGAGCGTCAGTCTGCCCGCCCTGCTCCGCGGGCCCGGGACGTACCGGCTCAACGATCCCTTCGGTCCCCTCAGCACGTACTTCTCCATCTCGGGGGTGGGGTGCGTCGGCCCGACCGACCTCGACGTGGCCGAGCTGAGCTACAGCCCCGACGCCGTGCTCGAGTCGCTGGCGGCGACGTACCGGATGACGGGCTGCTCCGGTGGCACGGTCGTCGGGCAGATCCGCTACCACTCGACGGCGAAGGCGAGCCTGCTCGCCGTCACACCCGTCAGGACCGACCTGCCGACCACCCGCGTCGGCGAGCCCTCGCTGACCACGCAGGTCGACGTGAGCAACGTCGGAGACCTACCCGTGTCGCTCGGCGCCCGCACCCTGGCCGGCTCTGGCGCGGGTGACTGGTCGGTCGTCTCGGACTCCTGCGGCGGCGCCCTCGCCCCGGCCGGGGTCTGCAGCGTCACCCTGAGCGCCGTGCCGAAGGTCGGCGGTGACCGCGACGTCACGCTGGCCTTCACCGACTCCACTCCGGCGGGCTCGCACCGGGCCCTGGTCAAGCTCCACGCCATCGGCCTGCCCACGGCTCCCACGGCGGTCACCGCCCTGCGGTTGCCCTTCGGAGGCATCGACCTGACGTGGGACCTGCCCACGGATCCCGGAGGGCTCGACGCCACCCGGTGGCTCGTCCGGCGTCAGTCGAACGGCACGGAGACCGTCACCTCGGTCCAGGCGCAGAATGCGGTGGACACCTCCGCACCGCCTGAGGCCACCTACTCCGTGGCCATGGAGAACTCGGTCGGTGAGGGACCCGCATCCGTGCCAGTGACGCCGTCGCGCGCTGTCGACGTTCTGGCGGTCAAGGACAACGTGGCCTGGGGTGGGCCCGCACCGAGGCTCGCCGGCATCGCGGTCGACGGTGGCCGCCAGACCGTCGCGTGGCCCGTCCCCGGGCTTCCCGATGCCGTGGCCGGAGCGACCGCGTCTCCGGACGGACGGTCGATGGTCAGCGTCCGCTGGACCGTGGGCGGATCCGAGCTGTGGCGACACCCGGTCGACAACAGCACCGCGCCGACCAAGGTGTGGTCCACCGCATCGCGGGTGGTCCGGGTCGCCTGGTCACCGGACGGGACGCGGATCGCCGTCGGGACGACGCCCGCGGACAACTGCTGCCCCTACACCAGTGTCGTCCTCGACGCCGGGACCGGGACGGTCCTGGCGTCAGTCCCCGACCTCCGCGCACCGACCTGGCTGCCCGACGCGCGGACCCTGGTTGCCGCCGATGATCTGTCGGGCACGCTGACTCGTGTGGACGCCAGCACGGGTCGACGCCTCGGCCCGATGACCGGATCCCCCAGCGGTGACTGGCCGACGGTGTCACCGGACGGCCGATGGCTCACCTACCGGACCGGGAGCAGCCAACTGGTGGCGATCGTCCCGCTCGCCGGCGGAGCTGTCCGCACCGTCGACCTCGCCGGCGCCGGGACGCCTCAGTGGGCCCCGGACTCGCGCTCGATCATGCTCAGCGCGTCGTACTACACCAGCGGCACGTATCGGGTCCCGGTCGGCGAGGACGGCACGCCCGGCGCCCCGGTGCAGCTGTCCCTCGTGTCGAGCGGTCAGCCGGAGGTGCTGGCGTGGGTCGGGAGACGGGTCTCGATCGGGGCCGTGCCGGCCGTCACTGGGCGCGTCGTGACCGTTCCCGTCAGTCTCACGTCCTTTCCGACCGGCACGGACCTGTCGTGCGCCGTCGACTCGGGCGCGTACGCATCGTGCACGACGACGTGGAAGACTCCGACGCTGACCGCCGGCACGCACACCGTCCGGGTGCGGTCCGTCGAACCCGGCGGCCGCACCACGGTCGCCGCGCGCACCGTCTCGGTCGACGCGAGCGCTCCCGTCACGAAGGCGACGGCGCTCCCCGTCGCGCTGCTCGCGACCACGACCGCACTGCGCTTCTCGGCCACGGACACCGGCGGCAGCACCGTCGCGAGCTACGACGTGCGTTATCGCTACGCTTCGCCGACGGGGTCGTTCAGCGCGGTGAGCCAACCCGCGTCGTGGCAAGGCCTGCGCGGCACCTCGCTCCCGCTGGCGCTCGCGAAGGGCTACACGTACTGCTTCGGCGTGCGCGCTCGGGACGCCGTCGGCAACCTCGGCGCGTGGTCGTCCGAGACGTGTACGACAGTCGCGCTGGACGACCGCTCGCTCACCGGCACCGGATGGACGCGAGGCACGAACGCCTCCTACTTCCTCGGCACCTACACGACGGCTGCCACCTCGGCCCGGGTCCTGTCTACCAAGGGGACCGCGCGCCAGGTCGGACTCGTCGTCACCACCTGCTCGACGTGCGGCACGCTGGACGTGCGCCTCGCCGGCGTCTACCTGGGTCGCCGTTCCACGGCGACGTCGACGACGACGCGCGTCAAGCAGGTGATCTGGTTGCCTGCCGGCGCGTTGCGGTCCGGCGCGCTCACGTTGACGACGGTGGGGTCCAAGCGCGTCTACGTGGACGGCGTGGTGCTCCGGCATTGACGCCGACCGGCGGGCGCATGCGTCCCGTGGCGCTCGCGCGTCACTCCTCGCGGGCTCGCGATCACCAGGCGGTTGACCATCCCGGCCATCTAAACCTCGGGATGCTCCCGGACCGGGCACCGACGGGGCACGGCGGGACGCCGGCCGACCAGCGGCGGGTGGTTGGCTGGGCCCATGGACACCGACGCGTGGCGCGAGCGCATCCGGGCCTTCGCCGACGAGCGCGACTGGGGCCGCTTCCACGACCCGAAGAACCTCGCCATGGCGTTGTCCGTCGAGGTGGCCGAGCTCGTCGAGGTCTTCCAGTGGATGACCCCCGAGGAGTCACGAGCCGTCATGGCCGGCGACCGCGCGGGTGACGTCGCCGACGAGGTCGCCGACGTCCTGACCTACGTGCTGCGCCTCGCCGACGTGCTCGACCTCGACCTCGACGCCGCCCTCGCCTCGAAGGCGCGGCGCAACGCCGAGCGGTACCCGGTCGAGACCTCACGCGGATCGAGCGCGAAGGCTCCGCCGCTCGGTCGGGCGGAACAGGTGGTGCCGGCGGCGACGGCCGGGCCGCCGGTGCCGCTACCCGTCGAGGTGACCGCACCGGTGCTCGGGGTCGACGCGTGCCGGGCCGGGTGGGTGGGAGCGGTGCTCGAGCCGGACGCCCCACGGCCGCGGGTCGTCGTGGCGCCGACCATCTCGGGGCTCGTCGAGCTCGTGCGTGAGTCGCTCGGCCTGGCCGTCGTCGGCATCGACATCCCGATCGGGCTGCCCGACTCCAGCCTTCGCCAAGCGGACGCGTTGGCCCGCAAGGCGATTCGCGGCAAGGCCGCCTCGGTCTTTTCGACGCTGACCCGAGCCGCCTACGCCGCGTCGACGCGCGAGGAGGCCGATGCCGTCAACCGGCGCCTGGTCGGCCAGGGCGTCGGCGCCCAGGCGTTCGGGCTGCGCGAGAAGATCCTCGAGGTCGACGCGTGGCTGCGCACCCGACCGACGGTCCGCGTCCTCGAGGTGCACCCGGAGGTGTCCTTCGCGACGATGGCGGGCCGACCCATCGTGCCGGGCAAGAAGACGGACGAGGGACGCGACCTGCGCCTCGCCGCCCTCGCCGCCGCCGGCATCGCCCGTCCGTCGGTGCTCGGCGGCTCGGGCTATGCCGCCGACGACGTCATCGACGCGTGCGCCGTCGCCTGGACGGCCGCGCGGTACGCCGCGGGTCTGGCCACCTCGGTGCCCGACCCGCCCGAGGTCTTCGCCGACGGCCTCCCCGCCGCCATCTGGTGCTGAGCGGGCGGGACGGCCGCCAGAATGGGGCCATGACCGGGTTCCGCATCGAGCGTGACGACCTGACCGACCCCGCCGTCGTGGCGCTCCTCGACGGTCACGTCGCCGAGCTGCGCCGCATCTCGCCGCCCGAGAGCTCGCACGCGCTCGACCTGGACGGCCTGCGGGCCCCGGGCGTGACGTTCTGGGTGGCCCGCGACACCGATCACGGCGTGCTCGGCTGCGGTGCGCTCAAGGTGCTCGACGCGTCGCACGGCGAGGTCAAGTCGATGCGCACCGCCCCCCGGGCCCAGCGCCGCGGCGTCGCCCGGGCCCTGCTCGCCGAGGTGCTCGACGAGGCCAGACGGTCGGGGCTGACGCGTCTCAGCCTCGAGACCGGCTCCGCCGGTTTCTTCGCCCCGGCCCGGGCCCTGTACGCGGCGCACGGCTTCGTCGAGTGCGGCCCCTTCGCGGGCTACCGCCTCGACCCGCACAGCACCTTCATGACCCGCGAGCTGTGACGCGTCGCCGCCTTCGCGCCACGCGAACCTGACGTCGCCGGCCACAGGTCACCGATCGGACATGGCCGCCCGAAAAGCGCGAACAGGGAGCAACCGGCACCGTTAGCCTCCGGCACATGTCGCCGTACGCGCGGGCCGCCCGCGCCCTCCTCTGCTTGACCTCGCTGGCCCTCGCCAGTGCCTGCACCAGCGGTTCGACGGGAGCCCCGACGGCCGCCGGGTTCGCCCAGACGACCGTCGCCGGTCGCTCTACGTCGCCGTCGCCGACCGGCAGCACGCCGCCGACGTCGGCCCCGTCGACGAGCGCGGCCCCCGTCGCCCCTCCCAAGGCCGTCGAGCAGACCCGAGCCGCGGCGTCGCTCCGCAAGGCGCTGCTCGCCCTCGACGACCTGCCCGCCGGTTTCTCGGAGGAGAAGGAGGAGGCCGAGGGCGGCCCAGCCGTCATCACGTCGAAGAAGGCCGGCTGCACCCGGCTCGTCACGCTCATGAACGCCGAGAAGGTCCCGGGCTCCATGGCCGGCGCCACGAGGACGTTCTCCAGCGGCGCCGACGGCCTCGTCATCGACGAGATGCTCGACGCCATGGGGTCGCCGCACCGGGTGAAGGATCTCCACGCCAGCATCGAACGCGCCGTCGCCGGCTGCCCCTCGATCACGTTCAAGGTCCCGGCCGGCACGTCGAAGATGACGGTCCGCAAGGTCAGCGCGCCGGATGTCGGGACCGACGCGGTCGCCTTCCGCATCACCGCCGAGGGCGGTGACCTCGACGGCTTCGAGGCGACTCAGGTGTCCGTCGCCGTCGAGGACGTCGAGCTGACGATGATCTTCTACAACGCCTACCCCGAGGAGATCGAGGGTGCGGCGGAGGACGCGTACTCCAAGGCCGCATCGGTCCTCGTCCGCGAGACGACCGCCAGCTGACGCACTGAGTCGGGTCGCGGTACGGGCCTCGACGCCCGCGTCGGCGAGCGGGTCACAGCGGCCGCGAGCGCCGACGCGGTGGCGTCCCAGCCCGGCTGCGTCGGGTGGACGAACTCGGCGACGTCGCGACCCGGTGACCCGACGGGCACCAGCCACGCCGAGGACTGGTCGCCGAGGACCCGGGGGTCGAGCCCGTGGACGCGGCCGCCCCACGCCTGCTTGACGGTGTCGACGAAGTGGTAGCGGTCGGCGCCCTGCTCGGCGTCGAGCTCGGCGACCGCCTGCGCCTGGAGGGCGTCGCCGAGGCGCTGGAGGTCGTTGAGGGCGGCCCCGGCGTCGTAGGTGGGTGCCACCTCGGGAATGCCGTAGCTCTCGCGGTCGATGAGGAAGGGGTAGCTGAGCAGGTACACCTCGGCGTGACCCCCCGATCGGGCCTCGACCGCGCGGAGTGCCTCCGTGGTGCGCTCCACCATGGTCGGGGCCTTGGCGCGGGCGGCGTCGAGGTCGGCCTTGCACCGCGTCGGCTCGCGGGCCACGAGGCAGTCGGCGACGATCGCCGAGAAGCCGATGTCGTTGCCGCCGATGGTGAGGAAGACCTCGTCGGTGTCCGGCGTGACGGCGTCGATCTGCGGCCGTGCGTAGAGCTGGCACTGCACGGTGCCGGTGTAGAGGCTGCCGACCCCGACACCCGCGAGGAACGTGTAGCGGTAGTCGAAGTCGGGCTGGGCGGGGACGCCGCACAGGCGCGCCACCCGGGCCCGGCGCAGCCACTCGGCCTGCTGGTCGGGGTAGGTCGCCGGGTCGATCGGGTAGGTGGCGGTCTTCGTCGAGGGGTCGCCGAGGTCGCGTGGCTCGAGGATGTCGGCGACGACCCCGCCGCTGCAGGCGACGTTCGTGTAGCTCGCGCCGATCGCCGCAGCGACCTGGGCCCCGTAGTTGTCGGGCGAGCGGTAGCACGTGCGTTCCTCATAGGTTCCGGTCCCGTTGCCGGCCGAGTAGGAGTCCCCGAGCTGGACGACCTGTCGCGACGGCGTGGCGGAGGCGTCCGTCACGCCGGGCGCGGTCGTCAGGCCCGTGGCGGCGAGCGCGAGCGCCACTGCGGCGACCCGTGCGGGCCGGGACAGGCGGCGGGCGGAGCGGTGCACGTGGGACTCCTTCGTCCGGTGACGGTCTCGAGTTTCCCAACGACGCCCGGGGGCCTGAGGTCACGCGCTCCCGGCCCGAGGCGCCGTCACCGGGATGTCACGTCGAGCTCACGACGGCGTGACGTCCCGGGGTGATGATGAGGGGGTCGGCTCCCTCGGGTGGCCGCGATGGGGCCGCCGGGACGGGTCGGCGCGGCACCCACCGCGAAGGAGGAGCGATGAACCGCATCAGGGCGATCATCCGGTGGCTCGACGACTACACCCTCTGGGCGTTCAACCCCGACGTCCCGGGCTCACGGCTGTTCCGGTGACTCAGCCGGCGCGGGCGTGCTCCACGAGCCAGCCGAGGGCGTCCTCGGCGCGCGCCAGCACCGAGATGTGCCCGGCGCCGGGCTCCACCCACAGCTCGGCGCCCGGCACCCGACCGGCGAGCCATCGCCCGTGCGAGGCCGGCACCATGCGGTCGGCCTCGCCGTGCACGACGAGCGTGGGTGCCGTGACCTCGGCAGGGTCGAAACCCCAGTCGCGCACGTAGGCGAGGTCGTCGTCCACGACCGGCGCGGGTCCGGCCGCGACCGCCGGACCGACGACCGACCCGAACCAGCCCCACGGCCCGGCGAACATCGCCTCGTCGGCGGGGAGGAAGCCGAGGTCCGCGGCCGACGGCTGGGGACCCCCGGCCCCGGCCGCCTCGTGACGCTCCTTCGCCGCCCTGCCGGCCACCGCGGCCCGCAGCGACGCCTCGCCACCCGGTGCCATCCCGGCGAACCAGTCGATCCCGGCGGCCGTCGCAGGCCCGTACGGCGCCACGGGCGAGATGGCGACGGCGGACCGGACCCGGGTGGGGAGCAGAGCCGCCGCGGCGAGGACGTGCGACCCACCGCCGGAGTGGCCCATCGCCGAGAACGTGCCGACGCCGAGGTGGTCGAGGACGCGTCGCACGTCGTCGGCGGCAGATCCGACGGAGCGGTCCGGTCGCGGCGTCGACCCGCCGTAGCCGGGCCGGTCGTAGCCGACCCACCGGACGCCGTGGCGTCGCCCGGCCGGGAACAGGGGCACGGGCGGTGGTCCGATGTTCGGGGTGCCGTGGAACCACACGACGACGGGCGGGTCCGCCACCCCTTCCGGCGCGCCCGTGTCGTAGGCGTGCAGCACCGAGCCGTCGGGCGCCTCGACGTCGAGCTCGCGGACGACCGGTGGTTCAGGGACGGAGGGGTCCGACCCGTGGGTCACCCGATCGGTCACTGGACCTCGCCCTTCCTCGGAGGTGTTCCACCCGGCGCGCGAGCACGTCGCCGCCGTGGTGAGCCTTGCACACGGGTACGTCCCATGGTCCGCTCGCACCCTGCCGGTACCGTCGCTGCGTGGCCGACGCCTCCGCATCCGAGACCTCCCCAGCCGGCGCGTCCCCTCCGGACGCGTCCGCACCCGGCATGTCCGGCCGCCTGTCCTCCGCGGGCGCGCGGCCCGCGAGGGAGACCGACGCCGTGGTCGCGGGGGCTCGCGCGGACGAGGCACAGCGGTCGGTGCAGCTGCTCTTCAGCAGGCCGCTCGCCGGGCTGCCGGCAACGACGCTGGCCCGCGTGCGCGCTCCCGCCGGGCGGGGCGACGGCTCGCTCGGCGGCCTGCGCGGCCCCTGGCACTACTGGTGGCAGGCTCACCACCTCGACGCCGTCGTCGACGCGGGACTGCGCCGACTGCGTGCGGGCGACCTCGCCGGCGCGGCCGCCGCGGCGGCCCGTGGCGACCGGGCCCTCGCCACGGTCCGGCTTCGCAACGGCGGCCGCTGGACCAACGAGTTCTACGACGACATGGCCTGGCTCGCCCTGGCAGCCGGACGCCTGGGCCGGCTGCACCGGTTCGTCGAACGACGACGCGGTCACCGCCGGCTCCGGTCGGTGCGGCGCGCGCTGACGGCCGAGCTGCGCTCGGCGCTGACCGACGACGTCGGTGGCGGCCTTTTCTGGAGCACCGACCGCGACCTCAAGAACGTCCCCGCGAGCGGGCCCGCGGCCCTCCACCTGGCCCGGCTCGGCGACCTCGACTCCGCGCGCCGCATCCTCGACTGGGCCTACGAGCGGCTCTGGTCCCCCGACTCCGGGCTCTTCGCCGACGGCATCCGGCTGCGCGAGGGCGCAGAGGTGCTCGTGCCCGACGTGTGGAGCTACAACCAGGGCACCGTCCTCGGCGCGCTCGTCACGGTCGGCGACCCCGAGAGCCTCGCCCGCGCAGCCGCGCTCGTCGCGGCGATAGACGCCGGGCTCACGGCATCCCGGGCCCTCGACGCGCCCGACACCTCCGCCCGCCCGGACGTCCAGGACGTGCAGGACGCGCCGGACGCGCCGGACGTGCCGGATGTCGCCCGCGTCCTGCGGACCCATGGGGCGGGGGACGGCGGCCTGTTCACCGGCATCCTCGCCCGCTACCTCGCGCTCGCGGCGGACACCGACCAGCTCGACGCGTCGGCCCGGTCGACCGCCTCTCGGCTCGTCCACGACACGGCGGACGCCTTCTGGGCCGGGCGCGACGCCGGCCGACGGGTCGGGCGACGTGGCCCTGCGACGGTGTTCTCGCTCGACCCGCTCCGACCGGCCTCGACCACCCTTCCCCCTCCCCAAGGTCTCGAGCTGTCCCCACAGCTGCAGGCGTGGACCGTGCTCGAAGCGGCCGCCCGGCTGGCCTGAGGCCCGTCGGCAGCACCGACGGGGCGGGTGCGCATCGGGCTCGGGCGGGCCAGACTCGGGGGATGGGAGGACCTCGACGCGTCACCACACCCTGGTCCGGTGGGCCGAGCCGGTTCGACAGGGTCCGGCACGTCGGCGCCTCGGCCACCCTGGCCGCCGTCCTCGCCGCATCCGCGTGCACCGGCGCCTCACCGGACACCACCACGACGCCGTCGACGCGCGGTGCGACGTCGGGCACGACACAGGGCACGACACAGGGCACGACGTCGAGCCCGACCTCGGGCCCGACGTCGAGCGCCGGGTCCGCGCCACCGGCGACGCGTCCGGCTCCGCCGACACCCGGCCCGGGAGCGCGCCCGGCCACGGCCGACCCGGCCTCCCTCCCGGCCCACATCGCGGCCCGGTACGAGGGCGGCAACCTCCGGCTCGGCCGCGAGCGCGGCAGCACCGAGGCGTACCGACAGTTCTACGCGACCTACGAGAGCAACGGGTTGACGATCTCCGGCCGCATCAACATCCCGCGCGGGAAGGGTCCGTTCCCGGCGGTCGTCCTCGCGCACGGCTACGTCGACCCGGCCGAGTACACCAACGGCGAGACGATGCTGCGCGAGCGCGACTACCTGGCCCGGCACGGATACGTGACGCTGCACATCGACTACCGCAACCACGCCCAGTCCGACACAGACCCCGACAACGACGCGAACCTGCGCGCGGGCTACACCGCCGACGCCATCAACGCAGCGCTGGCCCTGAAGAAGGCGCAGGTCGTCGACCCGCACCGCATCGCCCTCGTCGGTCGGTCGATGGGTGGCGGAGTCGTCTACTCGGCGCTCGTCGTGCGGCCGGGGCTCTTCCGAGCGGCCGTGGCCTACTCACCGGTGAGCTCGGACACCGTCGACAACTTCGACCGGTGGGTACGCCGAGACCCCGGCCGGGCGGGCGTGGCCCGCAAGGTCATCGCCCGGCTCGGCACCCCCGAGGCGCAGCCGGCACGGTGGGCCACGACGAGCCCACGGACGTACTTCGCGCGGATCACCGACCCGGTGCTCATCCACCACGGGACGGCGGACGAGGACTGCCCGATCACCTGGTCGGCCGAGACCGTCCGGGCGCTCCGGGCGGCGGGCAAGGACGTGACGTACGACGTCTACCCGGGCCAGCGACACACCTTCACGACGCAGTGGCCGCTATCGATCCGGCGCACGACGGCCTTCCTCGACGCCCGGCTGGGCTGACGCCGGGGCCTCGGGCCGACGCCCGCTTCGTGTCCGGCTCCGGACATGAGTACGGGGTGGGTCCGCATCCCCCTGCGGAACCCACCCCGTTCACATCCCCCTCCCCCAACGGAGCCGGAACGATGTCCCCCCTTGGCGCCGATCCCACCCCTGGTCGGCTCCCCGGTTCGTTCCCTCCCCGATGACCCATACTTTTCCGGACGAACTGCAAGTCGCAACCGGCCTTGCCCTCAGAATTTCTGCAAGAGTCCTGCAAGATCGGACAAACCTGACGAACGGGCGCGGGGGTCCGACGAAATCGCCTCAGCAACAAGGAGATTCGCTGGGGCTGGTGATGTGTACGTGACTGTTGTTACCGGTGGGACGTCGCGAGAGCGCCCATGGGGTCCCACGCCGGCAGGACGACCGGCTCGGCGTCGAGCGCCGCACGCAGCTCCTCCGGGAGCGCGTCGCGACGCACGGCGATCTCGAAGACGTGCTCGCCGAACCAGTTGTCGTTCATCGTCATGAACCCCTTGTCGCCCTTCTCGGTGCCCCAGCTGTTCTCGACGCGCCACCGACGCGGCACGTCCTCGACGAGGTCGACGCCGGTGAAGAGCATCGCGTGCGTCATGAGCGACTCGTGGTGCAGCAGGCGGTCGGCCTTGTCGAGGTCGGGTGTCGTGCCGTAGACGGCGGCGCGGTCGTAGAGGCCGGCGTCCCAGAGACCGAGGTCGGCGTTGGACATCTGACCGGTGTCGCAGCCGAACCAGACGGGTTCCCCGCCGACGATGGCGCGGGACGCGAGCGACTTCATGAGGTCTGTCTCGACGTTGAGGTAGGTGACCGGTGGGGCGCCGACGACGTTTCCCAGGTGCTCGACCGTGTACGTGCGGCCGTACGGGTTGGCCGGACGCGGGTCGTTGACGATGCAGACGTAGTCCGCGAGCGGCACGGTGACGTACGCCTCCGCGAACTCGAGGGGCGTCATCGTGCCCGCGCGGTGGAAGCCCTTGTCGGAGTCCTTCCACTGCCACAGGAACGACTCGGGCGGAGTGCCGAGGTGGATGGACAGCAGCCGGTGCACCGTGGCGAGCACGTCCTCCTTGGCCTCGGCCAGCTCGTCCGGCGTGGCACCGGCGGCGGCCCGGGCCCGCAGGTCGCGAGCGGCCTGGCGCAGCACCGTGGCGAGGTCACGGTTCATCGCGCGCGTGGTGCCGGAGGAGGCGGTCTCCGGCATCGCGGTCTTCGGCACGAGCCCGTGCTTGAGGACGAGCGCGACGAACATGTTCCACTGCCCACCGTCCTCGCTCGGCGTCGCGAGCAGGTGGGCCACGGTGCGGTCGTCGACGTCGCGGTCGGCGGTGGCCAGGATCGACTCGAGCCAGTGGTTGGCCTTCTCCAGCTTGTCGAAGAAGAGCAGGTGGTTCTGCGAGAACTCGAAGTCCTTGACGCCGAGCTTCTTGGCCGCGCCGGCGCGCAGGAGGTTCGTACCGGCGAAGAGCCAGCAGCGGCCGCTCTTCTCCTGCGACGTGGCGGTCCAGTCGTCGAGCAGGTGCGAGACCGAGTGGTCGATGCTCGTCACGACCCGGCGGTCGAGTGCGACGTCGTCGACCTGCGTCTTCGTGACCGCGTTCTGCAGGAGCCGCGCGGTGGCGTCGGCCTCGAAGGCCTTGGCGAACCGCTCGAGGACGTCGGGGGCGAGGTCACGGGGCATGCGGACTCCTTCGAGGAACGGGGTGGCGGTGCCTCGACCCTACGCCGCGGTCCGCTCCCCGGGGACGGTGCGGACGCGGCATCGACCGGTCTCGCGGTCAACCGTCGAGCGGGCGCTCCCAGAGCCGGGACGTCGACTCGAGCTTGTCGTAGACCCAGGGGCGCGTCTCCCCGGTCGGGCGGTACCCGAGGCTGTGCCAGAACGGGGCGGCGACGTCCGCGTTCGTGTCGACGACGGCCAGCCGCAGCGTGCCGACGTCGCCCCACTCGCGGGCGAGGCGCACGACCTCGTCGTGCATGGCGCGGCCGAGGCCACGGCCCCGGGTGCTGGCGTCGACGAGCAGGAGTCCGACGAACGCCGTGCCGGGTGCCGGGTAGCCGTGCAGCACGTCGGCGGCCGCGACGAGCCGTTCCCCGTCGAACAGGCCGAGGACGTGTTTGTCGGCGGGGTCGAAGTCGGGCGGAACGATCGTCAGGGTCGAGTAGCCGTCGCTCGGTCCGGGCGGGTAGCCGGTGACGCGCTCGGCGTAGCCGGGGTCGGTCTCGAGGAGGGCCTGGAGCAGGTCGTCGTCGCCGGGTCGGTCGAGTCCACGGACGGTCCGGGTCATCAGTGCAGGCTAACGCGGCCGGCCCTCCGGCTCCGGGACACCACCGGCCCGGCGGACGCCGCCGCTAGGCTGATTTCCGGACGTGATGCGTCCGGGACCGGAGGTCGACGTGCGCGACGAGACGAGCCCCACCTCGCGGGCGCTGCTCACCCTGGAGCTCATCCAGGGCAGTCCCGGCATCTCTGCGGACCGGCTCGCGGAGAAGCTCGACGTGTCCGAGCGGGCGACCCGGCGCTACGTCGGCATCCTGCGTGAGGCCGGCATCCCCATCGAGTCCGAACGCGGACCGTACGGCGGCTACCGGGTCGGGCGCGGGCTGCGCCTGCCGCCGCTCGTGTTCAGCGCACCCGAGGCGCTCGGCCTCGTCATGGCCGTCCTCGACGGCCACCACGAGGCCGGCGACCCGACGGACCCTGTCGGCAGCGCGCTCGGCAAGATCGTGCGGGCGCTGCCCGAGCCGGTGGCCCGGCAGGCCGAGGCGGTACGGCGCACGACGGCACCCGCACCGGACCACGCAGCGGTGCGCCCGGACCCGGGCACGACGAGCACCCTCGTCGGGGCCTGCGCCGACCGGCTCGTCGTCCGCCTGTCGTACCGGTCCGAGGCCGGGTCCGAGTGGGACATGGAGGTCGAGCCCTGGGCCGTCGTCGTGCGCCACGGGCGTTGGTACGTGCTGTGTCGACGCCGCCCCGGTGGCGAGGTGCGCACGTTCCGCGTCGACCGGGTCCTTCGGGTCGTGGTGCTCTCCGACCAGTTCACCCCGCCGGTCGATCTCGAACCGGTCGCGATGCTCGAGGAGCACCTGTCGGTCGGGTGGGAGTACCTGACCGACGTCGTCGTCGACGCCCCGCTGGCCACGGTGCGCGCGGCCCTGCCCCGCGGGCTCGGCCGGCTCGAGCCGGAGGGTGAGGATCACACCCGGCTCGTCGGCTCGACGAGCAACCCCGTCTGGTACGCCGAGCAGCTGACCCGGCTTCCGGCGTCCTTCCACGTCGCGGAGGGGCCGGAGCTCCGGGAGGCAGTGTGCGTGCTCGGTCGCCGGCTGCTCGAGGCCGGGCACCCGGTCACCGGAGGCCAGCAGGCCGGGTAGCCCTCCTGGCGTCCCCATCGGACCGGTTCCCGACGAACGACGTCCGGCCACGGGAGGGGTGGCAGGGCGCATGCGGCGCGCCGACGAGCCACGGGACCTCACCTCGCCCGCTCAGCATTGCTCCGCGTGGCGAGCCAAACGACGCCGCCCCGGCAGGGCCCGCGGGTCCGGGCCCCGCCGCCCAGGCGCAGCCCATGGACCGGCCCGACGGCCCCACCCCGTCCCCGACCGGTTCACCAGGCGGAGCAACGCCGACTGCCCGCGCACCCCGGCCCGCCCGAGGACTGGTTCGCCAGGCGGAGCAACGCCGACTGCGCACGCCAACCCGACCTCAGCCCACCGCCGGTTCACCAGGCGGAGCAACGCCGACTGCGCACGCCAATCCGACCTCAGCCCACCGCCGGTTCACCGGGCGGAGCAACGCCGACGGCGCCCCGCACCCCGCCTCGTCCCGGGACCGGCTCGCCAGGCGGAGCAACGCTGAGCAGCGACGTCCCCGCCCACGCGACGCCGGAGGGCCAGCAGGACGGCGCGGCGCCGCGACCTGTAATCGCCTGTGTGGCAGGGTGTCCCATCGTGCCCCGCCGCTCCCGCCTGCTCGTCTCAGCCGCCACCGCCTCCGTGCTCCTCGGGGGTTGCGGGCTCCCGAACTCGAGCCCGTGGTCGCCCGGTGGGCGGCCACACGCGTCGACCCGCGTCGACGCTCACGGGACACTCCCGACGACGCCCGCGCCCGCGAGCACCCAGGTCACGAGCACTCCGGCCACGACACCGGCGCAGGCCCGCGCCGCCCTGGCCCTGCTCGACCGGCTGCCCGTCAAGGGCCGCGCGCCGAAGACCGGGTATGCCCGCGATCAGTTCGGGCCCGCGTGGAACGACGACGTCGACGTGGCGGGTGGACACAACGGCTGCGACACGCGCAACGACGTGCTGCGCCGCGACCTCGCCTCCGCGCGCGTGAAGCCGGGAACGCACGACTGCGTCGTGCTGTCGGGGCGTCTCGCCGACCCCTACACCGGACGCGTCATCCTGTTCCACCGGGGCGCGTCGACGTCGTCGCAGGTCCAGATCGACCACGTCGTGGCGCTGGGCGACGCGTGGGTCAAGGGCGCCCGGCGGCTGTCCGCGGCTCAGCGCACCGCCCTGGCCAACGACCCCCTCAACCTCCTGGCCGTCGACGGCCCCACCAACAGTGCCAAGCGGGACTCGGACGCAGCCTCGTGGCTCCCACCGAACCGCGCCTTCCGCTGCACGTACGTGGCGCGCCAGGTGGCGGTGAAGACCCGGTACCACCTCTGGGTTACTGCCGCGGAGAAGGCCCAGGTGTCACGCCTCCTCACCGCGTGCGCCCGCCCGTCAGGTGACTCGTGAGGCGACTCGCGAAGGTGACTCGTGAGGCGAGCGCCCGGCGCGCGAGAATGCCCGGCATGACCGACCCCGGGCGCGCTCGCGAGGCACGACAGCTCCTGGTCGCCCAGACCGGACGCACCGCCACCGGCGCGCTGGAGGACCCCGCGCTCGTGGCCGCGGTCGTCGGCGTCGAGCGGCTCGTCGTCGCTACCGGCTCGACCGACGCGCAGACGCTGCGGGCTGCCCTCGAGGGCCGGACCGTCCCGGGCTCGGACGCCGCCGCGGTCGCGACCCTCGTCGCGGAGGCCGAGCGCCACGTGATCGCCGGACTGGCCCGGCGCGCCTCCGGCCAGTCCGTCGACGCCGGCGTCATCAACCCCGACGCCGGTACGTACCGGATGACGACCGACGCGACGCTGCTGCGTGCCGCCGTCCGCGCCGCACAGCGTTCCTTCGAGCAGATGCCCTACTACCGCGTGCGGTACGGCGAGAGGGGGTCGCGTTTCGCGAGCAGCGACTCGGCGTGGCTCATCTCGCTGGCGCCCCTCGGCGAGGACCGGGCGACGCGTCAGGTGCGGTGGCTCTCGGGCGTGCTCGCCGGACGCGGCATGCCCTCGTGGTTGCTGGAGACCCACCTGCACGAGCTGGTCCTCGAGGTGCGGGCCGCCGTCGGCGACGACGCGGTCGGCGCCCTGCCCGCGGCTCGGGACGCCCTGGCAGCGGGCCGTCGCCGTCACGTCGACGACGGCCTGCTCGTGCAGGCCGACGCGTGGGCCGTGTCGGCGCTCGGCGAGGCCCTGCCGGTGCCGCGCGCCGGGGCTCTCGTGGCCGCGGCGGCCGCCGACGACCTCGCCGGCGTCACCGCCGACGACCACTCGCTCATGGACTGGCTGACCGACCCCCCGCGCACGGCCCCGTCAGCAGCCGCCGCGCTGCACGAGGTGCGTCGACGCATCCGGGCCGCCGCCCACCCCTGAGCCGGCGGCATCCCCGGGCACCGGACGGGCCTAGAAGTTCGTCGCCATGTTCTGGAACCGGCTGAAGTGGCCCTGGAAGGCGACGACGATGGTGTCCGTCGGACCGTTTCGGTGCTTGGCCACGATGAGGTCGGCCTCGCCCTCGCGGGGGCTGTCGCGCTCGTAGGCGGCCTCACGGTGCAGGAGGATGACCATGTCGGCGTCCTGCTCGATCGAGCCCGACTCGCGCAGGTCGCTCATCGCGGGCTTCTTGTCGGTGCGCTGCTCGGGGCCACGGTTCAGCTGCGAGATGGCGATGACGGGCACCTCGAGCTCCTTGGCGAGCAGCTTGAGAGCACGTGAGAACTCCGAGACCTCTTGCTGACGGGACTCGACGCGCTTGCCGCTCGACATGAGCTGCAGGTAGTCGATGACGACGAGCTTGAGGTTGTGCCGCTGCTTGAGCCGTCGGCACTTGGCGCGGATCTCCATGAGCGACATGTTGGGCGAGTCGTCGATGAACAGGGGCGCGTCGGAGACCCGGCCCATGGTCGAGGCCAGCCGCGTCCAGTCCTCCTCACGCATCGTGCCCTTGCGCATGTGCTGGAGCTGGATGCCGGCCTCGGCCGAGAGCATGCGCATCGTGATCTCGGTGCGGCTCATCTCGAGGCTGAAGACGACGGCGGCCATCTTGTGCTTGATCGCCGCCGACCGGACGATGTCGAGCCCGATCGTGCTCTTGCCCATGGCCGGTCGAGCGGCGATGACGATCATCTGGCCGGGGTGCAGACCGTTGGTCAGGGCATCGAGATCGGTGAACCCCGTTGGGACACCGGTCATCTCGCCGGAACGGCCGGAGGCCACCTCGATCTCGTCGACCGTTGCCTCGATGATGTCGCCGATGGCGTGGTAGTCCTCGCCGCCGCGCTTGTCGGCGACGGCGTAGACCTCGGCCTGGGCCGCGTTGACGATGTCCTCGACGTCACCGCCGCCCTGGGCGTACCCCAGCTGGACGATGCGGGTGCCGGCCTCGACGAGGCGACGGAGGACGGCGCGTTCGGCGACGATCTGGGCGTAGTAGCCGGCGTTGGCGGCGGTGGGCACCGACGCGATGAGCTGGTGCAGGTAGGCCTGGCCGCCGACGCGGGTGAGGTCGCCGCGCTTGGTCAGCTCGTCCGAGACGGTGATGGCGTCGGCGGGCTCACCGCGCCCGTAGAGGTCGAGGATCGCGTCGTAGATGAGCTCGTGCGCGGGCCGGTAGAAGTCGGTGCCCTTGAGCTGCTCGACACAGTCGGCGATGGCGTCCTTGGACAGGAGCATGCCGCCGAGGACGGACTGCTCGGCGCCGACGTCCTGCGGCGGGAGCCGGTCGTCGGGCGGGCCCGCCTCACGTGTCGACGACGCGAACGCGCTGGTGCTCAGCTCGTCGAGCGACACGGACCCACCTTCCCCTGACTCACGGAACTACATCGGTGCAACTTCAGTAGACACCCATCCACCGACAGGCGCCGACAGGACCCGAGTCCGTCGAGTCGTGCCGCCCTCCCAAGAGCACCGACACACCGTAGGGCGGCTGCGGCGGCACGGACAACCTGGGGGCGGGGGGCATCGTCTCCTGCCTGTGGACAACCGGTGGACGACGATCCGCGACACGCCGTCAACAGGTGTGGACAAGGTGTGTGCACAACTGTGGGGAGGCGTCCGCCCGATCTCCGCACACCCACTCTGACCTGCGACGACGAGCGTCCACGGGGTGTGGAGGAGAGATTCCACGACCCTGTGGGGTTGTCCACAGAAGCTGGAGCCGCCACCCGTGAACAACTGCGGGGACTCCCTTTACCACCTCGTGGATCGTCGCGTGGTCGGTTCGGCCAGACCCGCGGCCGAGGCGTTGTAGTAGTCGCGGTTGCGCAGCCCCGCCGCGGCCGCCTCGTCGAGGACGACGACGGCGTCGGCGTGCCACTGGATCACCGACGCGGGACACGACGCCGACAGCGGCCCCTCGACGGCCGCGGCCACGGCGGCCGCCTTGCCGGCGCCGGAGGCGACGAGGACGAGCCGACGCGCGTCGAGGACGGTACCGAGGCCCTGCGTGACGCAGTGGGTCGGGACGGCGTCGACGTCGTCGCCGAAGAAGCGGGCGTTGTCCCGGCGCGTGCGGTCCGACAGCCGCTTGACGCGGGTCCGCGAGGCGAGAGACGAGCCGGGCTCGTTGAACCCGAGGTGACCGTTGGCGCCGATGCCGAGGATCTGCACGTCGACGCCACCCACGGCCAGGATCTCTCGCTCGTACTCCCTTGCCCCCGAAGCGAGCTCGCGTTCGGTGGTGCCGGACCCGTCCGGGACGTGGAGCCGCTCCGGGGGCAGCCCGAGCGGTTCGCAGACCTCACGCAGGAGCACCTGGCGGTAGGACTCCGGATGGCCCTCGGGCAGACCGACGTACTCGTCCAGGGCGAAGCCGTGGGCCCGTCGCAGGTCGAGGCGGCCGTCCTCGACCGCCCGCGAGAGCTCGGCGTAGAGCCCCAGCGGCGAGGACCCGGTCGCGAGCCCGAGCACGGGTTCGGGCCGCCCGGCGTCGGTGAGCCCGACCAGGACGGCCTGGGCGGCGCGCCGGGCGACGTCGGCAGGCGTCGGCAGGACGATGACCTCCATCAGCCCACCTGCTCGCCGGAGCGGCCGGTCCTGTCCGGCCGGGAGGCGGCGACGGCTGTCACCGTCATGAGGCGCTGCTGGGTCGTCATTCGTGGTGCCTTCCGGGAACGTGCGGTGGTGGCTGGGGCCGAGAGGGATGCGGGCGAGAGGATCCGGCGTGAGGGTCCGGGCGTGAGGGTCCGAGCGTGAGGCCCCGGGCGGGCCGGGAAGCGGCGGTTGGCTCAGCGTCAGGCGACGCCGAGCTGCTCCCAGAGGACGAGGACGGCGGCACCGCGCAGGACGATGTCGTCGGACCGGTCGGCGAGGCGGACGCTCAGGTCGGCCTCGGGCCGGGCGAGCAGGCGGGCACGGAGCGTCTCCTCCACGGCGTCCCGCAGCGCGCCTCCGACGAGGTGCTCGGGTCCGGACAGCACGACCTCGGACAGGTCGAGCGCGGCGACGACGGGAGCGAGGGCGATGCCGAGCCGCTCGCCGGCCTCCCGCAGGGGCGCCTCGTCGCCCGAGGTCGCGAGCGCCTTCTCCAGGTGCGGGGCGGACACCCACGTCTCGAGGCAGCCGACCTTGCCGCACCGACAGGGTGCGCCGCCGTCGGTGCCGACGGTGACGTGCCCGATCTCGCCGGCGGCGAAGTGGGCCCCGCGGACGCGGTGGCCGCCGACGATGACACCACCACCGACGCCGCGACCGATCTTGACGAGCACGAGGTCGTCGCCGCCGTCGCCGAGCGTGTAGTGCGCGTGCACGGCGGCGTCGGCGTCGTTGACGACGAAGACGGGCAGGTCGGTGGCACCGGCGACGACGTCGCGCAGGGGCACGTCGGTCCAGCCGAGGTTGGGCGCGGTGTCGATGGCGCCCTCGGGGCCCACGATGCCGGGGGTGCCGATGCCGATCCCGAGGATCGGCGCCGTCGCGGCCCCGACGAGCTCGTGGACGAGGTCGAGCACGGAGTCGAGGACGGCCTGGCCGGAGTCCTCGCCGATGGGGCGCTCGGCGCGCACGAGGATGGTGCCGTCGAGGTCCATGACGGCGCCGCGGAGCACCTCGTGGGCCGCGAGGTCGACCCCGATGGCCTGCAGGCCGGTGCGGTTGACGTCGACGAGCAGGGCCGGCTTGCCGGGGCGCACCTCGTCGGAGGGGCCGAGCTCGACGGCGTGGCCGCTGTCGACGAGCTCGGCGACGAGGTCCGAGACGGTCACCTTGCTCATGCCCAGACGGCGGGCGAGGTCGGCACGGCTCATCGCGCCGACCGAGTAGAGCAGCTGGAGCACGAGCGACAGGTTGTGCCGGCGGCCGTGAGCGGGGAGCACGGCGGTGCGCGGGGACACGCGTCCGGCGCGGGGCGGGGCGGTCGTCATGGAGGTTAGTAAACTTTACGAACTTCCATGTCCGCAAGGCCCCACACGACAGATCCGCCCGCCCGGACGGCCGTCGCGGCCCGCGAACGCGCTGCCCGACGGCGGGGCGACATACCCTCGGAGCATGTGCCGCAACATCCGACAGCTCCACAACTTCGAGCCGCCCGCCACGAGCGACGAGGTCCGCGCCGCCGCCCTCCAGTACGTGCGCAAGGTGAGCGGCAGCACCCGGCCCAGCCAGACCAACCAGCACGCCTTCGACGAGGCCGTCGAGGCGATCGCCCACGCCACCCAGCACCTGCTCGACCACCTGACGACGAGCGCCCCGCCCAAGGACCGCGACGTCGAGCGCGAACGGGCCCGCGCCCGCAACGCCGTCCGCTTCGGCACCCCGGCCTGACGGCCGACGCCGGCGGGCGGGCGCCGTGGGCTTCTGGGCCGAGCAGGTGACGCCGCGCCTCGTCGCGGCCGGTGGCGAGGACGAGTCCATCCGGGCACTGCGCTCCCGCGCCTGCGAAGGTCTGCGCGGTGACGTCGTCGAGCTCGGGTTCGGCAGTGGCCTCAACGTCGGCCTCTACCCGGACGCCGTGACGCGCATCGTCGCGGTCGAGCCCTCGGACGTGGGGTGGCGGCTGGGAGCCGGGCGACGCTCGCGCAGCTCGGTCCCCATCGTCCGCGGCGACCTCGACGGGCAACGCCTCAGCCTCCCGGACGCCAGCGTCGACGCGGTCCTGTCGACCTTCACCCTGTGCACGATCCCGGACGTGACGGCGGCCCTCGACGAGGTGCGGCGCGTGCTGAAGGAGGGCGGCACCCTGCACTTCCTCGAGCACGGCGTCGCCCCGGACGAGGGCGTGCGTCGGTGGCAGCGCCGTCTCGAGCCCCTGCAGAGGCGCGTGTTCGACGGGTGCCACCTGACGCGTCCGATCGACCGGCTCGTCGAGGGGTCCGGACTGGCCCTCGTCGAGGTCGAGCGGGCGTATGCGCCCCTGCCCCGCCTCATGCGCCCGTGGGTCTTCGGCTACCTCGGCCGCGCGGTCAAGCGCTCACGCTTCGATCACGGGCCGGCGGCGTCGGACCCGGCCGCTACCGTGGAGCAATGAGGACCGGACCGCACCCCGCCCTGGCCTCGGAGGTGCGGACCGTTCTGCTCGCCGGCGCCGACGCGGAGCGCGCCGCGGGCCAGCAGCGCTACATGAAGTCGGCGCTGCCGTCCGCCGGGCTCACCTCGCCCCGGCTCAAGGCCGCACTGACTCCCCTCCTGCGCGACCCCCGCCTCCGGATGGAGTCGCGCGAACAGTGGCAAGCCACCATCGAGCAGCTCTGGCGCACCGCCACCCTCCGTGAGCAGTGGTACGCCGCCCTCGCCCTCGCGCGTCACCCGGCGTACCGGCACTGGGTCGACAGCGACGCGATGCCGTTGTGGGAGAGGCTGATCCGCGCCGGCGCCTGGTGGGACGTCGTCGACGACATCGCGACCCACCTCGTGCGCGACACGCTCGCCGGCGCTCCGCAGGTCGAGGGGTTGCGGATGCGCGACTGGTCCGGCAGCGACTCGATGTGGGTGCGGCGAGCCTCGATCATCTGCCAGGTCGGTGCGGGGCCGCGCCTCGACCAGGACCTGCTCACCGCCACCATCGAGGCGAACATCGCGGACCGGGACTTCTTCATCCGCAAGGCGATCGGCTGGGCGCTGCGCGACCACGCGCGCCACGACCCCGCGTGGGTGCGCGCGTTCGTGTCCGCGCATCCCGGCCTGTCCGGACTGTCCCGCCGCGAGGCCCTCAAGCACCTCGGCCCGCCCACGGTCGACGCCCCGTCCGCCGCCCGGGTGGCGCAGGCATGAGCGCCCCCGCACCGACGACGCACCGTCGCGACATCCTCCGGCTCGCCGTCCCGGCGTTCCTGGCCCTCATCGCCGAGCCGCTCTTCCTCCTGGCCGACTCGGCGATCGTCGGCCACCTCGGCACGGCGCAGCTGGCCGGACTCGGGGTGGCGAGCGCGGCTCTCGTGACCGCTGCCGGCATCTTCGTCTTCCTGGCCTACGGCACGACGAGCGTCGTCGCCCGCCACCTCGGCGCCGGCGACGACCGCGCGGCCATCGGCGCCGGCATCGACGGCCTGTGGCTCGCCCTCGGCCTCGGCGCGGGCACGGCGGTGCTCACCGCCCTCGCGGCCCGCCCGATCTGTGCCGCGTTCGGCGCGTCCCCGGAGGTCCTCGAGCAGGCGACGACGTACCTGCGCATCTCCGCGCTCGGCCTGCCCGCGATGCTCGTGGTGCTCGCCGTCACCGGCGTGCTCCGCGGGCTCCAGGACACGACGACCCCGCTCGTCGCGTCGGTCGTCGGGTTCGGCGCGAACCTCGCACTCAACCTCACCTTCGTCTACGGGTTGCACTGGGGCATCGCCGGATCCGCCTGGGGCACCGTCATCGCCCAGACCGGCATGGCAGCGGGGCTCGTCACCGCCCTGCTCGTCAAGGCGCGTGCACGCCACGCCAACCTGCGGCCCCATCCGGGACGCGTCCTGGCCGCTGCGCGCACCGGCGTCCCGCTGCTCGTGCGTACGCTCGCCCTCCGCGCCACGCTGCTCCTCACGACGTGGGTGGCCGCGTCGCTCGGCGACGTCACCCTCGCAGCGCACCAGGTGGCGATGACGGTGTGGTCGTTCCTCGCCTTCGCCCTCGACGCGCTGGCCATCGCGGCCCAGGCCATCACCGGCCGCGCCCTCGGCGCGGGTGACCGCGAAGGCGTCCGCGCCGCCATGGGCACGATGGTCCGCTGGGGGGTGTGGGGCGGCCTCGCGGTCGGTCTCGTCGTGACGGCGCTGCACGGGGTCCTGCCGGCTCTGTTCACCGGCGACCCCGCGGTGCGCGACGCGCTCGGCGCGGCCCTCGTCGTCGTCGGACTCGGCCAGGCGGTGGCCGGCTACGTCTTCGTCCTCGACGGCGTGCTCATCGGCGCCGGCGACGGCCGCTGGCTGGCCGGGGGCATGGTCGTGACGCTCCTCGCCTACCTGCCGGTGGTCCTCGCGGTGCGGGCGGTGGGGCCGACCGGCTCGGCGGTGCACGACGTCGTCGTCCTGTGGCTCGCGTTCACGCTGTTCATGGTGGTCCGCGGCGCCGGCCTGTGGTGGCGGGGCCGCCAGGACGACTGGATGGTCGTCGGCGCGACGTAGCGCCACATGGCGCCAGGTAGCGCGAGGTAGCGCCTTGGAGCGCCGCGTCGAGCCTCGTACGCGCCTCGGGTGCCGGTCCCTTCGCCCACCCCCGAGGGCCGGCGCCGGTCAGGTGTTCCCGTGACGGTTGTCCCGACGCGTCAGCCACGCCTTCTTCGCCGCTGCGCTGCGACGCCGTCGGCTCGCCTCCCGCTGCTGCTCGGCCCGACGCTCGGCCGCCTCGGCCCGACGCCGAGCGGCGGCCACCCGACGACGTTCCCGCTCGAGCACCGCCTCCGAGCGCACCGGCCACACGTAGGGCAGGTCCGGTGGCACGTCCGGGAAGAGCGGGCCGTAGTGCTCGGGGTCCTTGCGCACGAGCGCGGAACGGTGGCTGCGGGCCACCTCGTCGTCGAACAGCCAGGGCGGCAGCCCACCGCCCGCGCGCAGTTCCTCGTAGCCGCGCAGCCGCGTGACGCCGGCAGCCCTCAGGTCCGCGACGATGGTCGCCGCGCACGAGTCGTCGAAGCCGCGCGCCACCCACTCCTCGCACATCGCCAGGCCGTAGCGGCCGAGCGCCTCCTCGTAGCCCTTCCACATGAGGACCGCCGGGTGCGACGCCCACGCGTACCCCGGCACGGTGAGCGCCCGGACGATCTGGATGACCTCGACACGCTGCTTGCCGAGCCGACGCTGGTCGAGCGCGCGCGCCGTGGCCGCGAAGTCGGGGTGGGGCACGAAGGTCTGCACAGGGCTCCTGCCGGTCGGACGGACGTGGCGTCGGCGACGACGCGACCCCAGCGGCATACCCACGGCGGGCCTGCCCGCCCGGGCCACGTCCCGGTCAGGGTCCAGGTCCGGGTCCAGGTCCAAGGTCCAGGCCCCAGGTCCCAGGTCCCAGGTCCAAGACAACTGCTACGGGCTTCCCAGCCTTCTTTAAGGTCGGCCGGTCATAGTCGTTCTCGTGAGTTGCTCCTGTGCGACTCGGTGACCTCCTCCCCCTGTCGGGTCACCGTGTCAAGGGCACCCGCCCCCGCTGGTCGAGTTCGGCGACGTGACCAGCGGGGGCGGGTTTTTCTCTGCCCCGGGACGCTCGAGGGCGGGACGGCCGGCCCCTGGGTCGGCTGCGCCGCGCCGAACCCGCCGGCTCACTCCACGACGGCGACGTCGGACAGCAACGCGCTCACCTCGGCGGTCGTCGGCATCGCGGTCGAGCACTCGAGCCGGCCGGCCACGATGGCGCCGGCGACGCTCGCGAAGTGCAGGACCCGCTCGAGGTCCCAGCCGGCGAGGAGCCCGTGCACGAGAGCGCCGCCGAAGGCGTCCCCGGCACCGAGGCCGTTGACGACCTGCACCGGGAAGGGCGCGACGCGCACCGTGGCGCCGGGCGTCATGGCGAGGACGCCGCGCGGACCGAGCTTCACGACCGCGAGCTCGAGGCCGGCCTCGATGAGCGCCCGGGCGGCACGCTCGGGGTCGCGCTCACCGGTGGCCACCTCGCACTCCCCGACGTTGCCCACGGCGACGGTGACGTGGGCGAGCGCCTGGCGCACGAGGTGGGGTGCGTCCTGCGGACGTGGCCAGAGCGTCGGGCGGTGGTCGAGGTCGAGGATGGTGAGGGGGCGGCGGCCGCGCTCGCGCCACGCGGTGAAGTGCGCCTCGCGGCTCGGCTCCTGGCTCAGCCCCGTCACGGTCGACCAGTAGACCTCGGCATCGCGAATCGCCTGCAGCGGCAGGGATTCCGGGGTGACGAGCAGGTCCGGCGCGATCGGGTACCGGTAGAACCAGATGGGGAAGTGGTCCGGAGGGAACACCTCGCAGAAGGTGACCGGCGTCGGGGGTCCGCCGACGACCGTCTGGACGTAGGCGTCGTCGACCCCGAGCTGGAGCAGCTCGCGGTGCACGTACCGGCCGAACGCGTCGTCGGCGGTGGCGCTGACGAGCGCGCTGCGGCGGCCGTGGCGGGTCGCGGCGACGGCCACGTTGGCGGCGCTGCCACCGAGGAACTTCTCGAACGTGCGGACCTCGTCGAGGGTCACCCCGTGCTGCAGTGGATAGAGGTCCACGCCGACGCGGCCGATGGCCACGAGGTCGTGACTCGCGCGGCGGGCGTCCTCGCCCCGGGGCTCCTGCGCCGGTCCCATGGGACAACGCTAGACGCGGCAAGCCGGACCGGCACCCCCTCGACGAGGGCGAGGCGATTCGCCCCGTTCCGGCCCGGTCCGCGGTCACGGAATGGTCACGAGTCTTGACGGTCGGCGGGAACCGGCTCCATCCTCTCCCGTGAGAGCGCTCTCACGGCCGTTCCTCCCGCAGGGAGAGCGCTCCCACACCCACACTGGGCAGAGACCGAAGGAGCTCTCCGATGACAGCCCGCACCACCCGCACCGGCATCCGCCTGACGCGTCCCCGGAACGTCGCGCTCGCCACCCTCACCGTCGGACTGCTGGCGCTCACCGCGTGCAGCTCGGGCAGCGCCGACAACGGACCCGCGACCCAGGCGGGCGGGGCCGGTGGCCCGGTCACCCTGACCCTCGCGACCTTCAACCAGTTCGGCTACGAGGACCTCATCCCCGAGTTCGAGAAGACCCACCCGAACATCAAGGTCACCCACAAGAAGGCCGCCACCTCCAACGAGGCGCGCGACACCTTCTTCACCCGCCTCTCGGCCGGGAGCGGCATGGCCGACGTCGAGGCGGTCGAGGTCGACTGGCTCCCCGAGATGCTCCAGTACTCCGACAAGTTCACCGACCTCAACAGCCCCGACGTGCAGGGCCGCTGGCTCGACTGGAAGGCCAAGGCGGCCACCGACGCCGACGGCCACCTCATCGGCTACGGCACCGACTCCGGTCCCGAGGCCATCTGCTACCGCAGCGACCTGTTCAAGAAGGCCGGCCTCCCGAGCGACCGGGCAGCGGTCGCCAAGCTGTTCGGCACGACGTGGGACAGCTACTTCGCCGCCGGAAAGCAGTTCGCAGCGAAGTCCAAGGTGCCGTTCTTCGACAGCATCGGCGCCACCTACCAGGGCATGGTCAACCAGGTCCAGGCCGCCTACGAGAACCCGGCCGACGACAGCATCACCGCCACGGACAACCCCGAGGTCAGGAAGCTCTACGACCAGGTCGTCCAGGCCGGCATCACCGACGGCCTCTCGGCCAAGCTTCAGCAGTGGGGCGACGACTGGACCGCCTCGTTCCAGAAGGACGGGTTCGCCACGATGCTCTGCCCCGGCTGGATGGTCGGCATCATCGAGGGCAACGCCAAGGGCGTCAAGGGCTGGGACGTCGCCAACACCTTCCCCGGTGGCGGCGGCAACTGGGGTGGCAGCTACCTCGTGGTGCCCAAGCAGAGCCAGCACCCCAAGGAGGCCCAGGAGCTCGCCGCCTGGCTGACCGCGCCCGAGCAGCAGGTCAAGGCCTTCAAGAAGGTCGGCGCGTTCCCGAGCCAGAAGGCCGCGCTCGACAGCCAGGACCTCCTGTCCTTCAAGGTCGCCTCGTTCAACGACGCCCCCACCGGGCAGATCTTCGCCGACCGCGCCAAGGCCGTCACGGTCTCGCCCTACAAGGGCGCGCACTACTTCGCCATCAACGACGCCATGCAGCAGGCCCTGACCCGCGTCGAGCAGGGCACGGCACCCCAGGCGTCGTGGGACACGTGGGTCGCCGACGTCAAGGCGCTCGGCTGACGCCGGCCAGACCCTCCGACACGTGGGCGGCCCGGTGACCACACCCGGCACCGGGCCGCCCGCCCGACGAAGCGGACCGCCCATGACCGTCCAGTCCCCCGCCCAGCGTCAGCCCAGCACACCCGGCACACCGGGCACGCCCGGCGCCTCCGATGCGCCCGGCGCGCCCGGTGATGCCGGGCGCCTCATGGAGGCGTCACCCGGTCAGCCGGTGGGCGTCGTGGCGCGTTCCCCCTCGCACCGCGCGCCGGCTGGCGCCGCCGCCTGACCCGCGTCGACGAGAAGGCGTCCCCCTACGCGTACGTCAGCCCGTTCTTCGTCCTCTTCGCCGTCGTGGGGCTGTTCCCCCTGCTCTACACGGCGTACGTCTCGCTGCACCGGTGGAGCCTCATCGGCGGGCAGGGCGACTTCGTCGGCCTGAAGAACTACACCGACGTCCTGGCCCAGCCCTACTTCTGGAACGCGCTGAAGAACACGCTGAGCATCTTCCTGCTCTCCAGCGTCCCCCAGGTCGTCGCGGCGCTGCTCATCGCCGCGGCCCTCGACAGCGGGCTGCGGGCCCGCACCTTCTGGCGCATGGGCGTCCTGCTGCCGTACGTCGTGGCACCCGTCGCGGTCGCCCTCGTCTTCAGCGACCTCTTCGGTGACCGGTTCGGCCTCGTCAACCACCTGCTCGGCCTCGTCGGCCTCGACCCGGTGCAGTGGCACAAGGACGTCCTGCCGAGCCACCTGGCCATCGCGACCATGGTCAACTTCCGCTGGACCGGCTACAACGCGCTGATCTTCCTCGCCGCGATGCAGGCGATCCCGCGCGACTACTACGAGGCCGCCCTCATCGACGGCGCCGGACGCATCCGCACCTTCTGGTCGATCACCGTCCCGCAGCTGCGCGCGACGATCATCTTCGTCGTCATCACCTCGACGATCGGCGGCCTGCAGATCTTCGACGAATCACGGATGTACGACCAGTACGGGCTCGGCGGCGCCAACCGCCAGTGGCAGACGCTGACGCTCTACCTCTACCAGCTGGGCTGGACGCAGAAGAACTTCGGCCGCGCGGCCGCCGTGGCCTGGATGCTCTTCCTCGTCGTCGTCCTCTTCGCGGTCCTCAACTTCCTCGTCACCCGCCGGATCGCCTCGAAGGGATCACGATGAGCACCCCGACCCTGCGCCGCAGCACGGCGCTCGTGCGCCGCACCCAGGCCGGCCCCGCGGCCTACGCCTTCCTCGCCGTCGTCCTCGTCGCGTCGGCGTTCCCCCTCTGGTGGTCCTTCGTCATCGGCAGCAAGGACGCCGCCGCGATCGTGCGCGACCCGTACTCGTTCGTACCGGGCGGGCACTTCCTGCAGAACGCGGCGACGGTCGCCGGCTCGATCCCCTTCTGGAAGGCGCTCGGCAACAGCATCCTCGTCAGCTCGACGGTGGCGCTGCTCGTCGTGCTCTTCTCGGCCCTGGCCGGCTTCGCCTTCGCCAAGCTGCGCTTCCGGGGGCGCACCGGACTGCTCGTCTTCGTCGTCGCGACGATGGCCGTGCCGACGCAGCTGGGCATCGTGCCGCTGTTCATCGTCATGAGCCGGCTCGGCTGGATCGGCAGCCTCTGGGCGGTCATCCTGCCGAGCGCCGTGAGTGCCTTCGGCGTCTTCTGGATGACGCAGTACCTGCAGGAGGCGCTGCCGGACGAGCTCATCGAGGCGGCGCGCGTCGACGGTGCCTCGACGCTGCGGACCTTCTGGTCGGTGGCGCTGCCCGCGGCACGGCCCGGCGCCGCGATGCTCGGCCTGTTCACCTTCATCGCGACGTGGACCAACTTCTTCTGGCCCTTCATCATCCTCGACCCCGGCAACCCCACCCTGCCGGTCGCCCTGCAACAGCTGCAGGCCGCCTACTTCGTCGACTACTCGCTCGTGCTCAACGGCGTGGTGCTCATGGCGCTGCCCCTCATCGTCCTGTTCGTCTTCGCCGGCAAGCAGCTCGTGTCCGGCATCATGCAAGGAGCAGTCAAGGGATGACCGCCCCCACCACGTCCACCCAGACCAGCCAGACCATCCACTCCACTGGCAACCGCTCCCTTGCCAGCGCGAACCATGCTGTCGCGCAAGGTCGCCCGGTGCCGGAGAACTTCGTCGTCGGCGTCGCGACGGCCGCCTACCAGATCGAGGGCGCGCGGCACGAGGACGGTCGGCTCGACTCGATCTGGGACACGTTCTCGCACACCCCCGGCGCCGTCGTCGACGGCGACACGGGTGACGTCGCCTGCGACTTCTACCACCGGTTCCCCGAGGACATCGCGCTGATGCGCCGGCTCGGACTGCAGTCCTACCGGTTCTCGACGTCGTGGTCGCGCGTCGTGCCCGACGGCCGCACGGTCAACCCGGCCGGTCTCGACTTCTACGAGCGGGTCGTCGACGAGCTGCTCGCGGCCGGCATCGCGCCGTGGCTGACGCTCTACCACTGGGACCTGCCCCAGGCCCTCGAGGACCGCGGCGGGTGGGCCTCCCGCGAGACGACCGACCCCTTCGTCGAGTACGCCGCCGCCGTCCACGACCGTCTCGGCGACCGCGTCCGCACGTGGACGACCCTCAACGAGCCCTGGTGCTCGGCCTTCCTCGGCTACACCGCCGGGATGCACGCGCCCGGCCGCACCTCGGTGCGCGACGGCCTCGCCGCCGCCCACCACCTCCTTCTGGGGCACGGCCGCGTCGTGGAGGAGCTCCGAGCCCGGGACGCGTCGCTCGAGCTCGGTCTGACCCTCAACTTCACCGTCGCCGACCCGCTCGACCCCACCGACCCCCGCGACGTCGACGCGGCCCGACGCGTCGACGCCCAGATGAACCGCGTCTTCCTCGACCCGGTGTTCCGTGGCGCCTACCCCGCCGACCTGCTCGAGGACGTGCGCGGCCTGGGCCTCGAGGAGCACGTGCGCGACGGTGACCTCGCCGTCATCTCGACGCCGATCGACGTGCTCGGCGTCAACTACTACAACGGCGAGGCCGTGGCGCACTGGGAGCCTCCGGTGGCCCTCGATGCCAACGTCAACGGCGGCCGCCACACCCGCTCGCCCTTCCCCGCGGCGGACTCGGCGTTCCGGCACCCCCGCGGCCTGCCGGTCACCGCGATGGACTGGGAGATCCAGCCCGACGGCCTGACGCGCCTGCTGCACCGCCTGCACGACGAGTACACCGGCCCGGCGGGGGTCCCGCTCCACGTCACCGAGAACGGCGCGGCCTTCGACGACGTCCCCGACTCCGACGGCTTCGTCGACGACGCCGACCGCGTCGCCTACGTGCGGGCCCACCTCGGCGCCGTCCTCGACGCCGTCGAGGCGGGCGTGCCGGTCCGTGGCTACTTCTACTGGTCGCTGCTCGACAACTTCGAGTGGGCGTGGGGCTACGCCAAGCGCTTCGGTATCGTCCGGGTCGACTACGACACCCAGGTGCGGACGCCGAAGGCGAGCGCCCTCGACCTCGCCCGGGTCATCGCGAGCCGGGTCCTGCCGACCGGCCACCCTGCGGACGCCGAGGCGGTCGACGCCGCCGGAGCCGAGACTGGGACGAGGACCGACACCGACGAGCAGGACCGGCCCCGCCGGCCGGCAGGAGACACCGAGGCATGAGTGACGGCACGGCCACGCGACCGACCACGGGCGTGGGCGCCGCATCCGAGCGCCCGACGCTCGAGGCGGTCGCGCGCGTTGCCGGCGTGTCGCGGGCGACGGTGTCGCGCGTCATCAACGGGTCCCCGAGGGTCAGCCCGGACGTGCTCGCCGTCGTCGAGAAGGCCATCGCCGAGCTGAACTACGTCCCGAACCGGGCGGCCCGCTCGCTCGTGGCACGGGCCACGATGTCGATCGCGCTCGTCGTGCCCGAAGATGCCCACCGGTTCTTCGGCGACCCCTACTTCGCCGACGTCGTGCAGGGCATCAGCGACCGCCTCGACGCGAGCGAGTACGTGCTCAACCTGCAGCTGACGCATCCGAGCAGCCCGTCGGACAAGACGCGTCGGTACCTGCTCGGCGGGAACGTCGACGGGGCCATCGTCGTGTCGCACCACTCCGGCGACCACTTCCTGGCCTCCCTCGGCCGCTCGCTGCCGGTCGTGTTCGGTGGCCGGCCGCTCGGACAGGTGGCCAACCCGGCCGACTACTACATCGACGTCGACAACCGGCTCGGCGGCGTCCAGGCCACCCGGCACCTCGTCGAGCGCGGGTACCGGCGCATCGCGACGATCACCGGACCGACCGACATGCCGGCCGCCGTCGACCGCGAGCAGGGCTGGCGCGACGCGATGCGGGAGGCGGGGCTGTCGGACGAGCGGCTCGTCCACGGCGACTTCACCGAGGCCGGCGGCATCCGGGCCGGCCTCGCCCTCGTCGACCGGTTCCCCGACGTCGACGCCGTGTTCGTCGCGAGCGACCTCATGGCGAGCGGTGTGCTGCTCGCCCTCGAGGAACGCCGGCTGCGGGTGCCCCAGGACGTCGCCGTCGTCGGGTTCGACAACAGCAAGTACGCCACGCGCGGCAAGGTGCGGCTGACGACCGTGGCGCAGCCGGCCCAGGAGATGGGCGTCGTCATGGCCGACACGCTGCTGCGGCTGCTGGCCGGCGAGGAGGTCGAGCGCATCCGGGTCCTCGGCACCGAGCTCGTCGTGCGCGACTCGACCTGACGCCCTCGACCGGTGTGATGGCCCCTGCCGCCCGCCGACCCGTGCCGCCTGCCGACCCGCGACGCCTGACGAGGCGTCGGATCCCAGCGACCCGGACACGGGGGACACGGCGAAGGGGCCGGGAACCGCGTCGTGCGGTTCCCGGCCCCTTCGGCCGTGCAGTGCCTGGGTCAGGCGGAGACGACGTCGAACTTCAGCGTCGCGGAGACCTCCGGGTGCAGGCGGACGGTGGCCTCGTAGGAGCCGGTCGTCTTGATGGCCTGCTTGACCTCGATCTTGCGCTTGTCGAGCTCGGGACCACCGGCGGCCTTGACCGCGTCGGCGATGTCACCGTTGCTGACGGCGCCGAAGAGGCGGCCGGACTGGCCGGCGCGGGCCTCGACCGTGACGGCCGTGGCCTCGAGCTGGCCCTTGATGCCCTTGGCGGTGTCGAGATCCTTGATCGAGCGGACCTCGCGGCCCTTCGTCAGGGCGTCGACCTGCTTCTGCCCGCCCTTGGTCCACGGGGTCGCCAGACCGCGCGGGAGCAGGAAGTTGCGGCCGTAACCGTCCTTGACCTCGACGACGTCACCGGCAGCACCGAGGCCGGTGACCTCGTGCGTGAGGATGAGCTTCATATCTGTTCTCCTGGTTCTCGAGCGGAACGGACTCAGCGAGCCGAGCTCGAGTAGGGCAGCAGGGCCATCTCACGGGCGTTCTTGACGGCCGTGGCGATGAGACGCTGCTCCTGGACGGACACCCCGGTCACGCGACGCGCGCGGATCTTGCCGCGGTCGGAGATGAACTTGCGCAGCAGCGCGGTGTCCTTGTAGTCGATGTTCTCGACCTTCGCCGCCTTGAGCGGGTTGGCCTTCTTCTTGGGCTTGCGCACAACGGGCTTTGCCATCGTGGTGCTCTCCTTCGTGATGAGAGCCCGGGGTCTGCGCCCCGGGATGGGTCTTCGATCTCTGGTGTGGTGCCGCGCGAGGCGGCGGATGCCGGTCGGGCCGGCGACGGGATCCGCTTCGGATCAGCGACCGATCAGCGTCCGATCAGAACGGCGGCTCGTCGTAGCTGGGGGCCTGGCCCCAGCCACCACCTTGGTTACCGCCGCTCGGCTGACCACCCTGGCCACCCTGGGCACCGCCGGGAGCACCCCAGCCGCCGCCCTGCTGGCCGCCACCCTGTCCACCCTGGCCACCACCGGTCGCCCACGGGTCCTCGGCCTGACCGCCACCCTGGCCACCGCTCCAGCCGCCGCCCTGCTGGCCGGCCCCGAAACCGCCTCCGCCGCCACGCTGGGTCTTGTTGACCTTCGCGGTGGCCGAACGGAGCGAGGGACCGATCTCGTCCACGTCCATCTCGACGACGGTGCGCTTCTCGCCTTCCTTCGTCTCGTACGACCGGGACTTGAGGCGACCCGAGGCGATGACACGCATGCCGCGCTGGAGCGACTCGGCGACGTTCTCCGCCGCGTCGCGCCAGATGGAGCAGCGCATGAACAGCGTCTCGCCGTCCTTCCACTCGTTGCTCTGGCGGTCGAACATCCGGGGCGTCGAGGCCACCGTGAAGTTCGCGACCGCTGCACCCGACGGCGTGAACCGCAGCTCGGGGTCGGCGGTCAGGTTGCCGATGATGGTGATGACGGTGTCGCCTGCCATGGATCAGTCCTTCGCTGGGTGATCGGAGCGAACGCTCGGGGGCTGGGACTCGGTGGTGAGCCCGAGGGTGATCGCGCGGGTGTGATCAGCGGGTGATCAGCGCGTGCGTGATCGGTGCGTGGTCAGGCGCCGGGGCGGAGCAGCTTGGTGCGCATGATCGACTCGCTGAGGTTCAGCTGACGATCGAGCTCCTGGGCGACGGCCGGCTCGGCGGTGAAGTTGACGACGGCGTAGATGCCCTCGGACTTCTTCTTGATGTCGTAGGCGAGGCGACGACGGCCCCAGATGTCGACGTTGTCGACGCTGCCACCACCGTTCTTCACGACGGTCAGGAAGCGGTCCATCGTCGTGCCGACGGTGCGCTCCTCGGTCTCGGGGTCGAGGATGACCATGAGTTCGTACTGACGCATGCTTCTAACCCACCTCCTCTGGTCTCGGCGGTCACGGGTCGTTCCCGTGACAGGAGGGTTGCAAACGTCCCGCCGCGAGCCTCGGGTCACAGCCAAGCAGATGGGGCCGACAGGTGTCGGGCTTCTCCACAGGCCACCGGGGCGCACGGCGAACCCGGCAAGACTACCCGGCGGGCCGGGGTCCGCGGAAATCGGACGTCAGGCGAAGCGGACGATGAGCCGGTCCTCGGCGCCGACCAGCGGGCCGGCGAGGTCGTCGTGCTCGGGCGCCGGGTCCTCGGCCGTGCCACGGCGTCCCCACCGGTCACGGGCCCGCAGCCAGGCCACGGCCACGAGCCACAGCACCGCGACGACCCGCAGCATCGAGAAGAGGGAGTACCAGGCCGGGGGCATGCCGCGGTCCGGCACGGTCGTGGCCGCGATGGTCAGCCACACGGCGACGAAGTTGAGCGCCTCCGCCAGGGCCCAGAGCAGGTGGTCGCGCCACTGGTAGGCGCACCACGCTACGAGGGGCAGGAGCCACAGCGAGCTCTGCACCGTGAACGACTTGCCGGTGACGAGGACGATGCCGACCATGACGAGCGAGACCTCGGCGACCGTCGGCCGGCGGGACGACGACAGGGCGAGGACCGCCCCGGCGAGGACGGCGACGAGCCAGCCGAACGCCGCCAGGGCGGTCACGACGCCGGCGGCCATGGCATGCCCGGCCAGCTGTGGCAACAGCCACGGCGAGCCGTAGCCGGCCGGCGCCGAGGACCACCCGAGGTAGGCCGAGGCGGCCGCCGCCGGGTTGAGGAAGGAGACGGCGGACAGGATGCCGCCGAAGGTGAGGAACGCGTACAGCGCGAGTCGGCCGAAGGCGCGCATCCGCCCCGACCGCAGGCACAGCAGGCCGATGGCGACGACGAGGAGCACGGGGTAGCTGCGTGCGGCGACGGCTGCACCGAGGAGGACGCCGGCCAGGGTCGGACGCCGGCGCGACCACGCCCACAGGCCGGCGCTCGCGAGCGCGACGCCGAGCAGGTCGGCCGACACGAACCCGACGAGGGCGGCAACCGGGGACACGGCCACGTGGGCGGCCGAGAACGAGGACCACGCCGACGACGCGACGAGCCAGACGACGAGCAGCAGCAGCAGGGTCAGCAGCACGGACCACAGCGCGAAGTACCAGGCGGCCCGGCTGCGCAGCGATCCCTCGTCGGGCACGAGGCTCGCGAGGGCGGTCAGGGCCAGGCCGGTCAGGGGCGGCTGCCCGGTGGTCGGTGCGGCGGACCCGCCCTGCAGGAAGGCCGCCAGCCCCGCCTTGACGTTGCCGTCCCGGTAGGCGTTCGGCAGGTCGGCGTAGCACGCGCTCCAGAACTGCGTGTCACCGGTGAACCCGGTGCGCAGGCAGGGCGCCCGGAGCAGGATGCCGAGGCCGGCCGTCACGGCCGTGAGCGCGGAGAGCACGGCAGCCGTCAGCACCCACGGCAGCTCGCGGGCCGCCGCGTAGCGGCCGCGCGGACCACCGATGACCTCCGACGCCGCGGTGACGACCGGGTCACCGCGGCGGGCGAGGTCGTCACGGCGCAGGAGGTCACCGCGCCGGACGAGGTCACCGCGCCGGCCGGGGCCGTCCCGCCAGGCGTGCGACCGCGTCACCGGGACTCACCCACCGGCGCCGCCACCGCCACCGCCGCCCTTGGTGGTGGTGGTGGACGGGAACGGCAGCGGGACGGTCACGGTGTTCGTCGGGGAGTCGGTCGGCGTCGGCTTGCCGGTGCCCTTGGTCTTCGTCGGCGTCGGCGTCCGGGTCGTCGTCGTCGGGGCCTGCGTCGTCGTCGTCTCCTGCGTCGCCGTGTCCGGCGGCGGCGTGAAGGTCGTCGTCGGCGTCGGGACCTTGTCGTCGCCGACACCGGCCCGCGGCGGGAAGTCCTGGACCGGGACCCCGTCCATGACGATCTTCATGAAGTCGTAGAAGACGTCGGCCGGGATGGTGCCACCGGTGAGGTTGGTGTCCTCGGCGTCGGTCAGGGTCTGCGGGTTGCCGTTCGCGTCCGGCTTGTACATGCCGATCGACACGGCCAGCTGCGGCACGAAGCCCGAGAACCAGATCGACTTGGCGTACGACGACGTACCGGTCTTGCCGGCGACGGGGCGGTCGAGCCGCTGGAGCTTGGTCGCGGTGCCGCCGTCCTTGACGGTGTAGGTCATGGCGTCGGTGACGTCGGCCGTGACGTCCTTGTCGAAGGCCCGACGCGTCTGCGGCTTGGCGGTGTAGCTGAAGTCGCTCGTCGTCGAGGTGACCCTCTTGACGAAGTACGGCTTGGACCGGACACCCTGCGCGGCGATCGTCGAGTAGGCGGTCGCCATGTCGATGACGTGCGGGGAGGCGGTGCCGAGGACGTTCGTCAGGGTGTCGTCGAGGCCGGGCGTCCGCTCCGGGATGCCGGCGTCGATCGCCGCCTGACGCGTCAGCTTCGGGGTGATGGTGTTGTTGAGGTTGACGAAGGCGGTGTTGATCGAGCGGCCGATCATCCGGCGCATGTCGACCATGCCGTAGGAGCGCTCGCCGAAGTTCGTGATCTTCGTGCCGTCGATCTCCTGCGGCTGGTCGCCGTCGAACTTCGTCTTCGTCGAGATGCCGTCGCGGACCGCGGCGAGGACGGCGAAGGGCTTGAAGTTCGAGGCGCCCTGCATGATCGCCTGCGTCGCCGAGTTGAACTGGTTCTTCCGGTAGTCGGCGCCGCCGTACATGGCGATGACGGCGCCGTCGCCCGGCTTGATCGCGACGAGTCCGCCCTGGACCTTCTTGGGCAGGTTGTCCTGCATCGCGGTGATCGCCGCGTTCTGGGCCTTCTTGTCGATCGTCGTCGTGATGCGCAGGCCGCCCTGGTCGATGTCCTGCTCGGTCAGCCCGTTGGCGATCAGCTCACGCTTGACCTGCGCGGTGATGAAGCCGTTGGGTCCCGACGAGAACTGGTTCGGCTTGTACGGCAGGATCTTCGGCAGCTCGGTGTACTTGGCGCGCTCGGCCCGGCTGAGCCAGCCCTCCGAGACCATGCCGTCGAGGACGTAGTCGACGCGCTTCTCGAGGTTGGCCTTGGCGCCGGGGCCGTTCGCAGGGTCGTAGAGCGACGGGGCGTTGATGACGGAGGCGAGGACGGCGCCCTCCGGGATGGTCAGCTTGCTGACGTCCTTGCCGAAGTAGGCCTTGGCCCCGCTCTGGATGCCGTAGGCACCGCGCCCGTAGTAGATGGTGTTGAGGTAGTCCTGCAGGATCTGGGACTTGCTGCGCTGGCCGTCGATCTTGATGGCGAGGAGGATCTCGCGGGCCTTGCGGGAGATCGTGCGGTCCTGCGTGAGGAAGTAGTTCTTGACGTACTGCTGGGTGATCGTCGAGCCACCCACCTGGGCCTCGCCGGTGACGCTCGTCTTGACGGCACGCAGGATGCCGCCGACGGAGATCCCGTTGTTGGCGTAGAAGGTGCGGTCCTCGGCGGCGAGGTGCGCGTCCTGGACGAACTTCGGCACGCGGCTCAGGTCGACCGACTCCCGGTTGCCGTCCTGGGAGGAGATGCGGTCCAGCTCGGTCTTGCCGTCGGCGTAGTAGACGATGGAGACCTGGCGGTTGGCGATCTCGTTCGCGGCCGGGATGTCGATCTTGTTGTAGGCGATGAAGACGCCGATGACACCGAGGACGAAGAGCACGGCGCCCGCGATCGACCCCCACTTGAGGGTGCCGACGACCCACGTGCGCCAGCCGCTGCGTCCCGCGCCGGCGCCGCTGCCCCGACCGTCGCCCCGACCGCTGCCGGCGCCGCGCGTGCCGCCCTTGGTGGCCGCCAGCTGGGCGGCACGGACCTCGTGCCTGCTCGGACTCACTCATCCACTCCGTTTCAGCGATGTGGCCCGAGCTTCCGCCCCGGGCCGCTCATCAGTATGACCCGACGCAGCGCCGGACGGCCAAACGGGACGACGGACCTCACAGGGCATGCACAGGCGCTCCACGTGTCGACCCGGGTATGGGGGACGAAGCGCGCGACCCTGTCACCGTGATGCGTCGGCATGATGTATCGCGCCGATATATCTGCATGTACAGTGGCGATCGTGCCGAAGTCCTCCCGCCCCGCGAGCCGCCGCGCGACGCTGCTCGAGTTCGCGGTGCTCGGGCTCCTGCACGACGGTCCGCTGCACGGGTACGAGCTGCGCAAGCGGCTGACCACGGCCCTCGGCATCTTCCGGGCGCTCTCGTACGGCTCGCTCTACCCCGCGCTGCGCCACCTCGTCGAGTCCGGCTGGATCCACGAGACCGAGGAACCGGCCGCCGGGACCGGCCGCCGCCCGCGCATCACGTACGAGCTCACGGCGGAGGGCAAGGAGCACTTCCAGGACCTCGTCGCCGCGAGCGGCCCGGACGCGTGGGACGACGACGACTTCGACGTGCGGTTCGCCTTCTTCTCCCGGACCGAGGCGCAGGTGCGGCTGCGCATCCTCGAGGGTCGGCGCTCCCGCCTCGAGGAGCGGCTGGCGAACATCCGCGACGCCTCCACCCGCAACCGCGAGCGGATGGACGGCTACACGCTGGCCCTCCAGCAGCACGGCGAGGAGCGGGCCGAGCGCGAGGTCCGCTGGCTCGAGGAGCTCATCGTCGCCGAGCGGCGCGCGGCCCTCGACCCCGGCCCGGCGGCCTACGACGAGCCCACCGGCACGACCCCCACGAGCAGCACCCACCCGAGCACCACCCCCACGAGCAGCACCCACCCGAGCACCACCACCCCGAGCACGAACCACCCGAGCACCACCAACCACAAGGAGTGATCCATGGGATCCGTACGCGTCGCCATCGTCGGCGTCGGCAACTGCGCGAGCTCGCTCGTGCAGGGCGTCGAGTACTACAAGGACGCTGACGCCACCGGCACCGTCCCCGGCCTCATGCACGTGACGTTCGGTGAGTACCACGTCGGCGACGTGCAGTTCGTCGCCGCGTTCGACGTCGACGACAAGAAGGTCGGCAAGGACCTCTCCGAGGCCATCAACGCCTCGGAGAACAACACGATCAAGATCACCGACGTGCCCACGACGGGTGTGACGGTCCAGCGCGGCCACACGCTCGACGGGCTCGGCAAGTACTACCGGCAGACGATCGACGAGTCGGCTGCCGAGCCGGTCGACGTCGTGCAGGCCCTCAAGGACGCGAAGGCCGACGTCCTCGTCTCCTACCTGCCGGTGGGCTCCGAGGCCGCCGACAAGTTCTACGCGCAGTGCGCCATCGACGCGGGCGTCGCCTTCGTCAACGCCCTGCCGGTCTTCATCGCCTCCGACCCGGAGTGGGCCGCGAAGTTCGAGGCCGCGGGCGTGCCGATCATCGGTGACGACATCAAGAGCCAGGTCGGTGCGACGATCACGCACCGCGTCATGGCCAAGCTCTTCGAGGACCGCGGCGTCGTGCTGGACCGCACGTACCAGCTCAACGTCGGCGGCAACATGGACTTCAAGAACATGCTCGAGCGCGAGCGTCTCGAGTCCAAGAAGGTCTCCAAGACGCAGGCCGTCACGTCCAACCTCAGCGGCCCGCTCGCCGGCAAGAAGGACGACCGCAACGTCCACATCGGCCCGTCGGACTACGTCGCCTGGCTCGACGACCGCAAGTGGGCCTACGTCCGCCTCGAGGGTCGCGCCTTCGGTGACGTGCCGCTGAACCTCGAGTACAAGCTCGAGGTGTGGGACTCCCCCAACTCGGCCGGCATCATCATCGACGCCATCCGCGCGGCGAAGATCGCCAAGGACCGCGGCATCGGCGGCGCCCTGCTGTCGGCGTCGTCCTACCTCATGAAGTCGCCGCCGGAGCAGCGCGAGGACACGGTCGGGCGGGCCAAGCTCGAGGCCTTCATCCGCGGCGAGGAGCCCCGCTGACCCGCAACTGCCCGCGACGCCCCGCGACGCGGGACCACGCCTGACGCCGAGGCCCCTTCCGCACGGAAGGGGGCCTCGGCTCGTGTGGTGCTACTTGAGGACGCTGCCGGTGACGGTTCCGGTCCGCGCGTCGGCGAGGCACTGGATCGTCCGGCTCTCCGACCACGTCCACGCGTCGGAGGGGTAGATGAAGCTCGGCTCGACCTCGTCCATGCGGTCCTCGCGCACGAGGGGGTCGCCCTTGTCGCGACAGCCCTTCTCGGCGGCCGCGACGACCTTGTCCTTGCCCGGGTAGGAGCCCGCGGGCAGGTCGAAGACGGTGATGACCTGGCTCGTGTGCGCCGTCGTGCACGGCACGACGGTGACGTCCCCGACCTCCTCGTCCTCGCCGGTCGAGTCGTCGTCGAAGCAGTCCCCGGCCTTGAGGTCGGCGACGCTGACCTGGTGGCCGGACTGGCGGGGCGACGGGCTCGTGCCACCCGACCCGCTCGAGTCGGAGGCGATGCCGATCGCGAGGAGGGCGCCCCAGCCGAGCAGCCACACCGCGCCCAGGACGATCCCCGCGACGGCCATGCCGCGACCGTTCTGGACGAGGCGTCGCAGCTTGTTCAGCGCCACGACGCCGAGCACGATGCCGACGACGGCCGCCACGGGCAGCAGCCCGGCGATGCCGCAGCACAGGGCGGCGATGGCCAGGCCGTTCGTGCCGGGGCGGTGCTCGCGCCCGTCGGGACCCGGGGGCGGGGCGAAGGCTTCCGGGTAGGCGCCGTACGGGCCGACGGTCGGGCCGGCGTCGGTGGACGGCGGGCCGCCGTGGGAGGCCATGGCGGGGGGTCCGGGCGCCGTGAAGGGCGTCCCGGCGGGCGCGGGCGGGACCTGCGGGAGCTGGGGGCCGGAGCCGGGCGGCGGCGGCAGCTGGTAGGCCGAGGACCGGTCGTCCTCGGGGTTCGGCGACGAAGGGCTCACGGCCGGTCAGCATCCCACAGCCGGATGGCGTGCAGGAGACGTTCCCACCGACCAGGGCACTGCCACGCGCCCGGCGCCGGGGCCGGCGGACCGTGAACCTGTCGCAGGCGCTCGGCGTGGGGCAGGATCGGACGATGCGTGTCATGACGTGGAACCTGCGCACCGAGACGGCGCTCGAGCCGCCGCACTGGCCGGACCGCCTCGAGGGCGTCGTGTCGGTCATCGAGGAGCTCGGGCCGCACGTGCTCGGCACCCAGGAGGCGTCGGCGCGCATGCTCGACGACCTCGCCGCCCACCTGCCGAGCCGGTACGGATGGCTGGGCGAGGGCCGGCTCGGGGCCCGCAACGACGAGTTCACGGCCGTCATCTACGACACCGCGCGCTTCGACCTGCTCTCGTGGCGCACCTGGTGGCTCTCGGACCGCACCGAGGTGCCCGGCTCGACGGCGTGGGGGGCCGCCTACCCTCGCACGGCGACGACGGTCCGGCTCCGGGACGCCGGCGACCACACGACGTACACCTTCGTCAACGCCCACCTCGACGACGTCAGCGAGCTCGCCCGGCTGGAGGGGGCGCGCCTCCTCGCCGGCAGCCTGGGCCACGACCCGAGCGTCCTCCTCGGCGACTTCAACGCCGAGGCGGGAGCCTCCGAGCCGCACGCCGCCCTCCTCGACGCGGGTCTCGTCGACGCCGTCGCACCGCACGTCACGGCCGCGACCCCCGGCACCTTCCCCGCGCTCGGCCCCGTCGTGCCCGGCGGCCCGCGCGTCGACTGGGTGCTGACGACCCCCGACCTCGTCTCCACGGATGCCCGCGTCGTCGACGTCGGCGGCCGGGAGCCCGTGCCGTCGGACCACCTGCCGGTCGTCGTCGACCTCGAGCGCCGCTGAGCCGTCCCGAGCACCGCGGTCCGCCCGAGCCGGGGCCACCCGACCATCCCCGGCGTCACAACATTTGGACACCCATAACGCAAAGCATGGTTTCGTGGCCACAATGGCTCGCAGACCGGGGCGTGGAGTGCGCCCGACCGCGAGAGGACGAGCCATGGCATCACCGCGACTGGGCGACGTCGCCCCCGACTTCACCGCCGACACCACCGAGGGCCAGATCAGCTTCCACGACTGGAAGGACGGCACGTGGGCCGTCCTGTTCAGCCACCCGGCCGACTTCACGCCGGTCTGCACGACCGAGCTCGGCCGGGTCGCCGCGCTCGAGGACGAGTGGTCCAAGCGCAACGTCAAGGTGCTCGCCGTCTCGGTCGACCCGACCGACAAGCACGACGAGTGGAAGGGCGACATCGAGGAGGTCGGCGGCGCGGCCGTGGCCTACCCGATCATCGGCGACGAGGACCGCACCGTCTCCGAGCTGTACGGCATGATCCACCCGGGCGAGGGCGACACCTCGAGCGTCCGCTCGGTGTTCGTCATCGACCCCTCGAACAAGGTGCGGCTCAGCCTCACCTACCCCAAGAGCGTCGGGCGCAACTTCGACGAAATCGTCCGGGCAGTCGACGCACTCCAGCTGACCGACCGCGGCCCGTTCTCGACGCCGGCCGACTGGCGCGAGGGCCAGCGCGTCATCGTCGCCCCGACCCTGTCGACCGCCGACGCCCGCGAGCGCTTCGGTGACGACGCGGTCGAGGAGGTCAAGCCCTACCTGCGCTACACGAGCGTCACGGCCTGACCGCGTTCCAGCCGGCTCCAGCCGGCTCCAGCCGGCGCGAGCCGACATGAGCACGTGAGCCACGCCGACGGGCGGCCACCCTCGAGGGTGGCCGCCCGTCGTGCTCAGCCGCGCAGCAGGCGGGTCAGCTCGGTGACGAAGGCGTCGACGTCGGCCTCGGTCGTGTCCCACGAGCACATCCAGCGCACCTCACCGGTGGCCGCGTCCCAGTCGTAGAACCGGAACCTCTCGCGCAGCGCGTTCGCGACGTCCCGGTCGAGCACGGCGAAGACGGCGTTGGCCTGCACGGGACGCTGGATGGTCACGCCGGCGAGCGGCTCCACCCCGGCGGCCAGGCGCGCCGCCATCGCGTTGGCGTGAGCGGCCGACCGCAGCCACAGGTCGCCGTCGTAGAGAGCGAGCAGCTGGGCGGAGACGAACCGCATCTTGGAGGCGAGCTGCATCGACAGCTTGCGCACGTGCACGAGCCCGAGCGTCGGGTCGGCAGCGAGCTCGGGGTCCACGACGACGACGGCCTCGGCCGCCAGGGCGCCGTTCTTCGTGCCACCGAGGCTGACGACGTCGACGCCGGCCGCCCCGGTGAACTCCGAGATCGGCGTGCCGAGGGTGGCGGCGGCGTTGGAGATGCGGGCACCGTCGAGGTGGACCCGCATGCCGAGGGAGTGGGCGTGCTCGGTGATCGCGCGGACCTCCTCCGGGGTGTAGCACGTGCCGAGCTCGGTGGTCTGCGTGATCGACACGACGAGTGGCTGCGCGCGGTGCTCGTCGCCGAAGCCCCAGGCCTGCCGGTCAACGAGCTCGGGCGTCAGCTTGCCGTCGGGGGTCGGCACGGTGAGCAGCTTGATCCCGCCCATCCGTTCCGGCGCGCCGTTCTCGTCGGTGTTGACGTGTGCGGTCTCCGCGCACACCACGGCGCCCCAGCGCGGCAGCAGCGCCTGGAGCGCGACGACGTTGGCGCCGGTGCCGTTGAAGACCGGCCACGTCGTGGCCGCCGTGCCCACGTGGCCGGCGACGACCTCCTGGAGGCGCGCGGTGTACGCGTCCTCGCCGTAGGCGACCTCGTGGCCGCCGTTGGCGGCGGCGAGCGCGGCGAGCACCTCGGGGTGCAGTCCGGCGTAGTTGTCCGACGCGAAGCCGCGCGTCGCGGGGTCGTGCAGGGTGGTCACGCGCTCCCCTTGTCCTGTCGGTGGGCTCTGGTGGCTGGCGCGGCCGGCGGTCCCGGAGGGACTCTCCGCTCCGTCTGGCCCGGTGGGCCCGCTGCGTTCCGGCTCAGTCGCTTCCCTCGCCCGGCCACAGCTCGACGCGCGCACCGTTGAGGGACGCGGCGTCACCGTCGAGGAGGCCGGCGAGCCAGGTGGCGACCTCGTCGGGCCGGGTCGCGGTGCGGCCCTCGCCGATCCACTTCACCACACCGACCGTCGCGGCCGAACCCGGGGTCCGGTCGCCGTCGCCCGAGGACGCGAACGAGTCGGCGAGCGCGGCGAGCCACGTCTCGGCGGCCGACTTGGCCGCGGCGTACGCGGCGTTGCCGGCGGTCGGCGTCGAGGCGGCCGCCGCGCTGACGATGGCGACGCGGCCACGTCCCGAGGCCACGAGGGGGTCGTGCAGCGCGAGCGTCGTGTGCCGGACCGTGTCGACGAGGTTGCCCGACAGCCAGCGCCAGTCGTCGTCGGTCGACTCGGTGAACCGCGTGCCGCCGCGCCACCCCCCGACGAGGTGGAAGAGGGCGTCGACGCCACCGAACGTCTCGACGAGCTCCGCGGCGAGCGCGCCCACCGCCTCGCCGTCGAGCAGGTCGCAGACCCGCGTCACGAGGAGCTCCGAGCCGACGTCGTTGGCCAGGGCGGCGAGCGAGGCGTCGTCGCGACCGACCGCGACGACGCGCTCGCCCCGCTCGGCCAGCGCGACGCACGTCGCGCGGCCGGTCCCCCCGGTGGCTCCGGTGACGACGACGACGCGCTGGCCCTCGGGCCGGCCGTCCGTCGTCACGCGCTCGCCCCGGTGATGCCGGAGGTCGACTCGATGACACCCTTCATCTTCTTCGCGAGGGCTTCGTAGAACATCGACAGCGGGAACTCGTCGGGCAGCACGGCGTCGGTCAGCCCCTTGGGCGGGCCGTCGAGCGGCAGCGCCCCGAGGTCACCCCCGCGGTGACGGGCCCACGTGGACATCGGGTGCGGCGTCAGCACCGACGCGACGAGGTCGTAGGCGGCGAGCCAGTGGGCGACCTTGGGCCGGTCGATGGACGTCCAGTAGAGCTCCTCGACCGCCCGGCCGAGCTCGAGCACCGGCCCGGCGACGTTCTCCCACTCCACGGTGAGGCGGTTGTCGGTCCAGTGCAGGACGCCCTTCTGGTGCAGCCACGCGAAGAGCAGCTGACCGCCGAGGCCGTCGTAGTTGCGGGTGCGGTCGCCGGTGACGGCGAAGCGGAAGATCCGGTCGAAGAGCACCGCGTACTGCACGAGCCGCGCGTACGGGTGGCCCTGGGCCTCGAGCGCGACGGCCTCGCGGAAGGCCGTGAGGTCGCAGCGCAGCTCCTCGAGCGAGTAGAGGAAGTACGGCATCCGCTGCTTGACCATGAACGGGTCGAAGGGCAGGTCGCCGTGCATGTGGGTGCGGTCGTGGATGAGGTCCCACATGACGAACGTGTGCTCGGCCAGCTGCTGGTCGGCGAGGAGGCGGGCAGCGTCCGGCGGCAGCGACAGGCGGGTCACCGACGCCGCCTCGGTGACGACGCGGCGGAAGCGGGCCGCCTCGCGGTCGGCGAAGATGCCGCCCCACGTGAACGTCGGGACCTCGCGCATGGCGACCGTCTCGGGGAACAGCACGGCCGAGTTCGTGTCGTAGCCGGCCGTGAAGTCGAGGAACCGGATCGGCAGGAAGAGCGGGTTGGAGTACTCGCCGCCCTCGAGCTGCGCGACGAAGTCGGGCCAGATGACCTCGAGCAGGACGGCCTCGACCTGCCGGTGCGGGTTGCCGTTCTGGGTGTACATCGGGAAGACGACGAGGTGCGGCAGGCCGTCCCGGCGGTCCTGCGCCGGCGCGAAGGCGACGAGCGAGTCGTAGAAGTCCGGCACCTCGAAGCCGCCGTCGGCCCAGCGGCCGAAGTCCTTGACGAGCGCCTCGAGGTAGTCGGCGTCGTGCGGCAGGTGCGGAGCCAGGCCCTGGACCCCGGCGACGATGCGGCCGACGTGCGCGGCGGCAGCGGCGTGGTCGGCGCTGTCGGGCACCGAGCCGTCGGAGGCCTGCAGCGCACGCAGGTCGGTGACCGCGGCCTTGAGCCCGGCCCACGCGTCGGTCTCGACGAGCGCGTGCCTCGCGACCGCGGTGCGACGCTCGGGGCGGGGCGCGACGTGCGAGACGGCGTTGTGGACGAGGTCGGCGAGGCTGCGCTCCCCGACCTCACCGGCGGCGTCGACGGCGAGGACGACGATGCGACCGGTGCCGGTCGCCGGGGCCTCGAGGTCCGAGGGGGCAGCGACGGCGGCCACGGGGACCCCGCCGGCGACGAGGAGCGGGCGGGCCGGGGCGAGGACCTCGAGCGCCCCGGTGGCGGTCAGCGCCCCGAGGTCGACGCGGGCCAGCAGGTCCTCGCCGACCTCGGTGTCCCGTTCGATCCGGGTCGCGGAGCTCACCGGACCTGCCGGCACGGTGTCGCCGGCACCGACGCCGACGGACGGCGCCCCCGACCGTGCCTCCGACCGTGCCCCCGATGGGACCGACAGCGCACCGAGGACGACCACCCCACGACCCGAGGCCAGGGCCTCGCGCACGGACGCCTCACCGGCCCGGGCCGCGTCGACGACGAGGGCGTCGGCGGCGTCCGGTGCTGCGGGGACGCAGCCCCGGTGGGTCAGGGCCTCGGCGAGGCCGGGCCGGTCGGCGACGACGGCCACGGAGGGAAACAGGCTCACGGGGACCTCCTGTCCGGAGAAACTTCGGTGTTTGCGCTTTCTGTACGAAGAATCTACGGGCAACCGGCGCTCGAACGCCAATTCGTGACGTCTCGTGGGCGGTTCTCCACCTCCTGCGCTCCCCACGGCGACCTCCCCGAGCTGGCGCGCCGCCGAGGACATGCCGAAGGGTGGCCGTTCCTCCCCTGGGGAACGGCCACCCTTCGGCGGCTCGGGACCGGCGCCGAGAAGGCACCGGCTCGGCTCACTTGGCCGACGTGCTCTTCTGCGCCTCGGCGTTGGTCTTGCACTTCTTGCCCATGGCGTCGAGCTTGTCGCCGGCGGCCGAGACGACCTGGCGCTGCCCGTGCCAGTCGCTCTGGAAGCGGTCGGCGTCCGAGCCGCCCCAGTTGCCCTTGATCTGCGAGACGGCGCTGTTGACGGCCTCGACGATGCCGTCGAGCTCGCCCTTGTAGCCGACGAGCTTGTCACCGGACGCGGACACCGCGTCGGCGTTCATGCCCTTCTTGTAAACAGCCATGTCAGTTCCCCTTCAGAAGTCTGCGTTGTGTGGACGAGTGGTGGGCGATCAGTACTGCGAGGACGTCTCGCGCTGCTGCTGGACCTCGCGGTCGATCGTCGTCTTCATCTCCGTGAGCAGCTTCTGGGCCTTCTGCAGTTCGGGACGGTGCGTGCCGGTCCACTCCTGCTCGAACTGCTTGGAGTCGTCGCCCTGCCAGTTCTGCTTGAGGGACTCGACCTCCTGGTCGACCTTCGTGATGAGCTTCTGGATGGCCTCGGCCTGCTGCTGCAGCACGTTGCCCTGGGCGTTGACCTCATCGTCGTTCATTCCGAGCCAAGCCATGACCTTCTCCTTTGCCTGTGTTCCCCCGAGTCCTTCGGGAAGTCCGTTGCTGTCGGGCCCACCCCTGTCGGCCGGCCGCGTACCTCTCGTGACGTTCGCGGTGGTGCGGGGCCTTCCTCCCGCGTCGCACCGTTCGTCGACATGCATGAACCTAGGGCAGCACCCCCGCCCGGTCGATGGGGAGCACTCCCCACGACGCTGCCCGAGCGGACGCCGCCACCCCGAGCGTGGTCGCGGACCGGCGGGTTCGTCTGCGCGACAAGGGGATCGACGTCCATCTCTCCGTCACGGCAGCGCCACCTGAAGCAGCTCGAACCTGCCCTTCTCGACGATGAAGCCGCGGCCCTCGGGCAGCTCGGCCCGGTTGAGCGCGGGCAGGTTCGCCTTGAAGACCGACAGGCCCTCGTTGCCGTCGGGGTGCAGGGCGATGCCGGACCGGGACGTCTTGAGCAGCGCCTGGAGCCCGAAGTTGCTCGAGAAGAACGCCGCCTCGCCCTCGGCCACGACGAGCTGGTCGTTGTCGACGCACGCCTTGACGAGCGTCGTCAGCGCGTTCTCGGCCCCGGACGGCGCGAGGTCGTCGACCCGCTCGACGAACACCGCGACCGGACGCAGGATGCGCCCCTCCTCCACGTCCGCGGCCAGCCTGGACGCCAGGGTGGACGTCGCCTCGCCGCCGACCGCGGTCTCGGCCCAGATGCCGAGGTCGAGCAGCTCGGAGCCGCGCCGCGGTGTCATGAGGTAGAGCGCCGACTGCGAGCTGAACCGGTACAGGCCCGCGGCCGTGGCCGCCATCGCCGTCGTGCGGCCCGAGCCCGAGGGGCCGGTGATGACGAACGTGCCCTTGGGGTCGAAGCCGTGCGGCTCGAGCGAGGAGGACGCGACGCCCACGACGGGCCGGCCCCCGCGCTCGGGCGGCAGGTCACCGAGCGGGATGGCGTCGGCGAGCGACTCGATGGGCGGCGCCTGCGAGACGCCGGCCTTGTGCGTCGCGTCGGCGAACGCCTCGACCGCCGCGGCCTGGACCGTGACGTCCGATGAGCCGCCGAGCACCGCGACCTGCACCTCGGCGCCGTTCACGAGACCACGGCCCGGGGGCGAGGCCATCGTCAGGACGTCGCCCGGGACGCCGAAGACCGAGTAGTCCTCGGTGCTGCTCATGCGCAGGATGACCCGGCCCTGCACGGCCGCGGCGAGGTTGGTCGGCAGCCCGGTGCGCTGGTCCGAGGCGATGATGAAGTGCACGCCGACCGGTCGGCCGTCGGCGGCGAGGCCGGCGAGCAGGTCGAGCCACTGGAACCGGCCACCGACCTCGTAGGCCTGCCGGAAGGCCGTCATGCCGTCGATGAGGACGACGATGCGAGGCTCGTCGGTGCGGCCGGAGAGGCGCCGGTAGTCGGTGATCGTCGCGGCGCTCACGGCGGAGTACCGGCCGGCGCGCTCGTCGATGGTGGCCCGCAGCATCCGCAGTAGCCGGGTCACGCGCTCGTGGTCGCCGCCCGGGACGATGGAGCCGACGTGCGGCAGGGTCTCCAGCATCGCCAGACCGCGGTTGCCGAAGTCGAGTCCGTACACGTGGCAGGGTCCGCCGCGGACCGTGTAGCCGGCGGCGATGGCGATGGTCCGCAGGAACACCGACTTGCCCGAGCCGGACGTGCCGTAGACGGCGATGTTCCCCTCCTTGTCGGGACGGAACGCCACCTCGGGCTGGGCCTGGTTGTCCGGGTCGTCGGCGACGCCGAAGACGAGCTCGTCGTCGCGGCGCTGGGTCGGCAGCGTCGCGAGGTCGTAGACCGGACGCAGGTCGGGCAGCCACGGCTTGCGCGGCCGGGGCAGCTCGGCGCGTCGGGCGGCGCGGCCGAGGGTCGCGACGAGGCGCTGGATGTCGGTGGGCCCCAGGTCGGCGTTGTCGTCGCCGTCCTCGCGACGCGGCGGCTCCCACTCGGTTCCCGCGCCGAAGGTCAGCGTCTCGACCTTCATCTCCGGCGGCGGCGGGACGTCGGAGGTCCAGCCTCCCGCGTACCCGGTCTGGAAGGGCACGAGGCGCCCCGGACCGGTCTTGCTCACGGCGCGGCCGGGCAGCGCCGGGTCGAAGAAGGCCGCCTCCTTGCTGCCGAGGACGTCCTCGGAGTCGTTCTCGTCGGCCATCCGCAGCGCCATGCGCAGGTTGGTGTTGGCGCGCAGGTTGTCCTTGATGACGCCGGCGGGGCGCTGCGTGGCCAGGATGAGGTGCAGGCCGAGCGACCGGCCGCGCTGGGCGACGTTGACGACGCCGTCGACGAACTCGGGCACCTCCTGGACGAGGGCGGCGAACTCGTCGACGACGATGATGAGCGAGGGCGGCGCCTCGACCTCGCCGCGACGCTCGAGCTCGACGAGGTCCTTGGCCTTGAAGCGGGCCAGCAGGTGCTCGCGGTAGTGCAGCTCGGCGGCCAGCGAGGCGAGGGCCCGCCGGACCAGGTGGGGCGAGAGGTCGGTGACGAGGCCCACCGTGTGCGGCAGCTTGACGCAGTCGCGGAAGGCCGACCCGCCCTTGTAGTCGACGAGCAGGAACGTCACCCGCTGCGGGGAGTGCGCCGAGGCCATGCCGAGGATCCAGGCCTGCAGCAGCTCGGACTTGCCGGCACCCGTCGTGCCGCCGACGAGGGCGTGCGGGCCGTCGGAGCGGATGTCGACCGAGAACGTGCCCTGGCTCGACTGCCCGACGACGGCGCGAAGGTTGCCGGGCTTGCGGGGCAGGACCGCCGGTGCGTAGGGGCCGGTGAGGATCGAGCGCGACTCGCCCCACTTCTCGATCACCGACTCCTCGGCCCGGGCCAGCTCGGTGCCGGCGAGGGTGAGCAGCGACACCGAGCGGGGCAGGTCGCTCGCGTCGTCGACCGGCACCCCGGCGTCGACGACGGGCGACAGGGCGCGGGCGCAGGCCATCGCCTCGTCGTAGCCGATGCGGTCGACGGCGACGGGCTGGACCTCCTCGCCCTCGTGGACGTAGCCGGCGAGGGAGCGTTCGTCGCCCTCGACGACGAGGAAGGTGTGGCAGGCCGCCGGCAGCAGCTGCTGGGTCTCGGCCACCCACACGACGATGACGCCGTGCTGGTGCCCGCGCTCGGCGATCGCGACGAGGCGGCTGCGCTCGATGGGGGCGTCGCTCTCGACGAGGACGAGCACCGACGGCCGGCCGGCGCTCGCGGCCTCCTGCTCCTTCGGCGTGCCCTTCGCGGCGATGAGGTCCTCGAGCGCGTCGGCGAGCGCCGAGCAGGCCGGCGCGCTGCCGGCGAGGTGGGCGACCTCGACCGGGCTGTGCGGCGAGCTGGTGTGCGGCAGCCACTTGAGGAAGTCCCAGTCGCGGGCCGAGCTGCCCGAGGCGAACGAGCAGACGGCCAGCTCGGCCGGCGAGTGCAGGGCCACCGCCTGGACGAGGAGCGAGCGAGCCGCGCCCAGGGCGCTCTGCCGCGGACCGGCCACTCCGACGGCGCCGGTGCCGAGCGGGGTCGCGACGACGGGGACGTCGTGGACGACCTCGAGCCCGGACAGCTGCTCGGAGACCGCGAGCCACGCCTCGGCCTTGGACCGGCCGACGGCAGGCATCGTGATGGGGGAACGCGACGGACGCGTGCCGAGGCCGAGGCGCAGCTCACCGAAGCCCGGGGTGTCGCGGCGTCGCGTCCACAGCAGGGCGCTGCGGTCGCGGACCGCGACGAGGCAGTCGGTGCCGCTCGGCTGCTCGCCACGGCGGACGTGGCCCTCGCGCTCGAGGGAGGCCCTGATGCGTTCGGACAGCAGGCCGAGGTCCTCGGTGAAGTCACGCATCGCCTGCTCGAAGTCCTTGCGCTGCTGTCGCCGGCCCTCGTAGTACGTGCCGGCCATCATGAGCGGCATCATCAGCATGAAGACGATGGAGTACGGGCTCTTCGTCAGCGCGAACACGAAGATGCCCATGAGCAGCGGAACCAGCATCGCCACGAGGGGCATCGGGTTGCTCTTGCCGCGCTCGGGCAGGTCGGGGACCTGGAACTCTTGGCCCTCGAAGAGCGGGGCGACGCGCGGCGAGCGCGAGAACTGGACCGTGCCGGCGTCACCGGACAGCACGCCGCTGCCCGGGCGCGCCACGGCGCCGTCGCCGGTCAGGTGCACCTCGAGCTCGGTGTCGCCGAGGCGGATGACGTCGCCGCTCTTGAGGTGCGCGCGGGTGACCTGCTGGCCGCCGGCCGTGATCCCGTTGGCCGAGCCGAGGTCGACGACCTCGACGACCTCCTGGACGACGAGCTTGGCGTGCTGCCGCGAGACCGACTCGTCGGTCAGGTGCACCTCGCAGCCGCGCCCGCGCCCGACGTAGGCGGTGCCGCGCGAGAGCGGGAACTCGCGACCGGCGTCGGGGCCCGAGCGGATGACGGCGACCGCGGCCGGGCGGCCACGGTCGACGAAGCCCTCACCGGCCCGCGTCACGGTGACGCGCATGCCGGACTGCAGGCCGCTCTCGGCGACCGTCGCGCGCGGGTCGAGGCCGCGCATCTCCTGGTCGACGAGGGCGAGGGTCATCGGCTCGTCGACCCCGAGGACGCTGCTCCGGTTCGGGTCGGCGGCCGCGAGGTAGCCGGCGAGGTCGCCGACGGTCGTGGCCGAGTCGGTCGTCGCGACGAGATCGGTCTCCCGGTCACCGGACCGGAGGACGAACTTCAGCTTCACGCGTCACCCTTCGTGCTCTCGTTGGTGCTCCTCCGGCGGGTGGCTCGGTCTCCGAGGCCGGCCCGTCCCGGGCGCCCGGGGTGCCCGGCCCGCCCACGCCCGCCGGGGTCACCGGTGTGCCCGGAGCGTCGGGCGGCTCCGAGGCCGCCACGTCGGCCGGCCCGGGTGCCCGGCGGGGCCGTGCCGACGCCGGCCCGCCCCGCCCGTCCCCGGCGCTGTGACGCCGATGAGGACACCGAGGCCGACGCCGACCCCGGGCCCGAGCGCGACGTGCGGCGGACCGCAGGCGCCAGGCCCGAGCCGGTGGGCAGGTGGTGACGGAAGGTGCGCAGCGACACGTCGGCGCGCAGCCGCTGCCAGAACGACCGACCCGAACGCAGCCGCCTGCGGGCGGTGTCGACGTCGGCCCAGAAGGCCTCGACCTCCTCGTCGGTCGGCTCGTCGACGTCGAAGACGTGGCCGTCGGCGGCCGCGGCGACCGGGACGAGCTGCAGGCCGCTCGGGGTGGACCCGCCGCCACCGCCGACGGCCAGGGGCTCGGGATCGGGGCTCGGCGGCACCGGCCCACCCGCCCGAGGGGGGACGCCCATGAGCGCCCCGTCGACGACGACGCTCGGCCTCGGGGGTGGCGGTCCGTCGACGTGCAGCTCGAGTGCCCGGGCTTGCTCGATGCGGGTTCCCTTGGCGGGCAGGGGCATCCGTAGGTCGCGGGCCGTGTCGATGATCTCGCGCCAGCCACCGGTGACCCTGGTGGCCGGGGCGCCCGTCGTGCGCCGACGCCGGCGGCGCAGCCACTTGGCGCCCCGGATCGCGCCGTACACGGCGAGGAGGACGAGGAGGGGCAGCACGACGTAGAAGACGAGCCAGCGCAGCCAGTCCGGCCAGTTGTCGGGGTCGAGGGGGTTGTCGTCCTTCGGCGGGTTGCGCAGCTGGGTCGCGTTCTGCGCCTGGTCCGGGCCCTGCAGGACGCTCGGCGGGTTGTTGGCCGCGGGCGGCGGCACCTGCGCGCCGGTCTTCTTCTCCTCGGACTTGCGGATCAGCTGCTGCGGCTTCTTGTTGCGGTCGGGCACGAACTGGGTGGCCAGGATCGGCAGCCACGTGTCGTCGGTGAGCTTGACCTCGACCCAGGCGCGGACGTCCTTGCCCTTGACGACGCCGCCCGGTTCGGGGACGGCGCCCAGGACGACGCGCGCCGGCACGCCGAGCCGGTTCGCGATGAGGGCGTACGCGGCCGCGTACTGCTCGTCGTTGCCGGCCAGCTGCGTCGACCGCATGAACTGGCTCATCCGCAGCAGGCTGTGGCCCGGCAGGAAGACGTTCTGGTAGTCGCCCGGGGCCCCGCCGTCGGTGTAGGCGCCGTCCTGGAGGGCCTTGGCGACCGCCGCGACCTTCTGCCACTGACCGTCGACCCGGTCGGTCCACGGCGTCACCTTGTCGTCGAGGAACGACAGCGACGACGCGTCGACCGTCGACCCGTCGGCGACGTCCGCGCTCTTCGGCAGCTGGGCCGGCGGCGCCTGGACGTGGGCGGTGACCGTGTACTCGTCGCCGGGGGCCAGCTTCTCGGGCAGGACGCCGGTGTTGGTGTCGACGTTGAAGCGCAGGTCGTCGGCGAGCCGGTCGCGGCGGGCGCCGCCGAAGTCGAGACCGGTCACCGTGCCGAACGTCGGCAGCCAGACGTCGCTGTAGCCGCCCGCCGGCACGGCCACCGTGGCCGTGACCTCCTGGCCCGGGCCCTCGGCGGCGATGTGCGTGCCGACCTTGCGGAAGCTCGTGCCGTCGGCCTCGGGGCCGTCGCCGAGGTTGGCGAGGTTGCCCGCGCCCCAGACGAACCCGTCGTAGGAGTCGAGCGCGGCAAAGCGCAGCGGGACGCCGGCCGGCAGGCCCCGGACGGTGAGCAGCGTCGTGTCGAACTGGTGGGAGGCGTTGGGCTCGGTGTACTGGCGGAAGCCGGCGAGCGGCGACGCGTACTGGCTGACGTCGAACGGCGGCACGAGGGAGGAGCGGAAGACGGTGCGGGGGTGGTCGGCGCCGGGCAGCATCGGCCCGACGAAGAACCCGCCGACCGTCGCCACCGCGAGCAGGCCCGCGGTGGTGACGGCACGAGTCGTGCGCCCGGCACCGTTCTGCAGGGCCGGGCGGTTGCGGTTGCTGCGCAGCGCCGTCCAGCCGATGGCGACGAGCGCGAACACGGCGCCCTGCACGAGCACCGCGGCCGGCGTCAGGGTGCCGAGGACGATGGAGGCGACGAGGAGAGCCACGGGCGCGACGAGCGCGAGGACCGCGCCGGGCCAGCGGCGGGCGACACCGTGGGTCAGGGCGGCGCCGGCGAGGCCGAAGAGGAACGGCAGCGCCAGGTACGGGCCCTCGGAGTCGACCGGCGGCAGCGCCGTCAGCAGCTCCTTCCAGCCGGGCACGGCCATGTGCACGAGGGTCCCGAACGTCGCGCCCGAGGGGATGAACCCCGCGAGGAGGTCCTCGCGCACGGCGATCGGCCCGGCAAGGAGGAGGTAGACGGCGGCGGTGCTCAGCAGGGTCACGACGCCGACGGCGCGGAAGGCTGCGGTCACGTGGGCGACGAGCAGGCCGAGGACCAGGCCCGCGAGCCCGACCCAGAGCCAGCCGAGGCCGAAGAAGGTCGTGCGGAAGCCGACGAGTGCGATGCCGACGAGGACCACGGTGAAACCGGCGTCGACGAGGTGCGGCACCGTCGGACGCAGCCGGGCCAGCTGTGCGCCCACCTTCTCGCCGACGCTCGGTGGGCGCACGAGGGCGCTCGGCGGCGGGGCGGGGATTCGGGTCTGGCTCATCGGGCGACTCCGGTGAACAGGAGGGAGCGGAGGTCCTCGAGCGCGCTCAGCGTCAGGATCGTCAGCCCGCCGCCGCGGCGGATGCCGTGGTCGGCCTCCGGGTCGACGACGACGACGACGCGGGTCACCTCCGGCGGGAACTGCCCGGCCGCGCGCTGCAGCTCGATGAACGGGCGGTGCGGGCCGGTGACGACGAAGACCGTCGACGTGTCGGGGGCGAGGTCGGTGGCGTCGAGCGACACGGAGAACAGGTCGATGGGGCCGGGCTCCACCCGCGACAGGGCGTCGAGACCGACCTGCGGGACCGACCTGGAGACCTTCTCGTCACCGCACACCATGGTGCAGTCCTGCTCGTCGAGCATGACCCGCACCATGATCGAGGCGCCGACCGAGATCGCCGTCTCGACGTCGGCCTGGATCGCCGTCGGCGCGTTGGCAGCCATGACGTCCCGCTCGACGTCGCGGTCGGTCCGACCGGTGCGGCCGTGTCCGGACCGGTACTGCTCGGGGTCCGGGTCGACGACGATCGTCACGTGCGAGCGCCGGGTGTCGAGGAACTGGCGCACGAGCAGCCTGCCGGCCTTGGCCGAGCTGCGCCAGTGGATGTAGCGGCGGTCGTCGCCGGGCTGGTACTCGCGCAGCGCGTGGAAGGCGAGGTCGCTCATCGAGACGTCCTCGGTCGTGCTGCCCTCGAGGTCGCGCAGCAGGCCGGCGCCGAGCGACTCGAGGGCGACGGTCCGCGGGTGCACGAACAGCTCGGTGCGCTCGGTCCACCTCAGGGTCCGACGCATGAGCCCGAGCGGGTCGCCCTGGACCGTCGTGGCCGGACCGACCTGGATGACCCCACGGCGGGAGGTCGGCACGACGAAGAGCTCCTCGTGCGCGTGGCCCGGCGTCAGGGCCGGCAGGACGAAGCGCGCGGCCGACAGGCCGACCGGCAGCTCGACGAGGATCGGCAGCATCGGCGTGCGCGCCTCGTTCGTCACGAGGATGCGGCCGGTGGCCGGCTCGCCGACGACGACGCGTCGGGGATCGACCTCCGCGAGGATGCGCACCTTCGTGCGCCCGAGGGCCAGGACGAAGCAGACGGCGAAGAGCACGAGCGCGGCGGCGGCCACCATGAGCAGCTCGGTCCAGCCCCACCGGGCCCCGACGAACCAGCAGGCGAGCCCGAGCACGAGGATCGTCCACCCGAGCGGCGACACCCAGTGCAGCACGCCGGCGACCGGCCGCCACACGCCCTCGGTGCGCCGCGCGACGCGTCCGGTGGCGTGCCCGAGCGTCTGCGCGAGCGGCTGCGTGACGTGACGGATGCCGCGGCTCGTCGTGCCGCGCGCCGGAGCCCTGCGCCCCTTGACCTGTTCGGCCATTCCTACCCCTTGTCCCGGACCGTGCCTGCCGTGGTGCGAACCGCGTTCAGGCGGAGGCGCGCTCGGCCGGCGGCGCGATGTCGCCGAGGATCTGGTCGACGACGCTCTCGACGGTCGTGCCGGCGAACTGCGCCTCCGCGTTGAGCAGGAGTCGGTGCGAGAGGACCGGCTCGGCGAGCACCTTGACGTCGTCCGGGACGACGTAGGTGCGACCCTGGCTCGCCGCCCACGTCTTGGCGCACCGCACGTAGGCGAGGCAGCCGCGCACCGACAGGCCGAGCTTGAGGCTCGGGTGGCGACGCGACTCCTCGGCGATGCGGCTGACGTAGCCGAGGATCGCCGGGTCGACGTGGATCTCGTCGGCGAGCCGCGCCATGTCGACGATGACGTTGCTCGCGATGAGCGGCTGCAGCTGCTTGGCACGGTCGCGCGTCTTGGCGTCGGCGAGCACGGCGATCGTCGCCTCGTGGTCGGGGTAGCCGACGCTCGCCTTCATGAGGAAGCGGTCGAGCTGCGCCTCGGGCAGGCGGTAGGTGCCGGCCTGCTCGATGGGGTTCTGGGTCGCGATGACCATGAACGGCTCGCCGACCGAGTGCGGCGTGCCGTCGATGGTGACGCGCCCCTCCTCCATGACCTCGAGGAGCGCGGACTGGGTCTTCGGCGAGGCGCGGTTGATCTCGTCGGCCAGGACGATCGTCGCGAAGATCGGGCCCGGGTGGAACTCGAACGCCTGCTTGCTCGGCTCGTAGATCGTCACGCCCGTGACGTCGGAGGGCAGCAGGTCGGGCGTGAACTGGATGCGGCTGTGGCTGCCCTGGACGGTGGCCGACAATGCCCGCGCCAGCTGGGTCTTGCCCGTGCCCGGGTAGTCCTCGAGGAGCAGGTGGCCCTCGGACAGCAGGCACGTCAGCGCCAGGCGCGTCACGTGCTGCTTGCCGAGCACGGCCCGCTCGATGTTGCCGACGAGCTGGTCGAAGGTGTGGGCGAACCAGGTGACCTGGTCCTGTGTGACGCTCATGGGTGTCCTTCTCGTGAAAGTGGTGTCGTGCGAAGGGTGGTCGTCGGGCCGTGGGGCCGCCGCGGGATGCGCGGCCTCAGCCCCACGGGTTCTTGGTCGCCGAGTCCCGGCCGTTGGACCCGGTGCAGGTCACCGTGACCGACTGGTTCGGATAGCCGAGGAACTTGCCGGAGTTGTTGCGGCCGTTCGTCGGTTCGTGCGTGCCGGCTGTGCCGTCGTCGGGCTGGGACCACCCGCTGATCGCACAGCTGATCGCGCCCTCGAAGTTCTTCAGCTCGTAGCCGATGTGGTTGCAGTTCGTGCCACACTCCTTGCCCTGGAACGGGTCGAAGCAGCCGGTCGTGCCGCACGCCGTGCCCTTGTAGACGCTGACCACCTGCGGGTTCGGCTTGGCGTTCGTCGTGCCGGTGACGAACGCGGTCCACGGGCCGGGACCGGAGTCCTGGGCGATGGCCCGCACCCGGATGGTGCGCGACGTCGAGTAGCCCAGGCCGCTGAAGGTCGTCGAGTGCGTCCCCGCGCCGACGGTCGTGTTGCGGTCGCCGTCGATCTCGTAGCCGGTGACCGGGCGGCCCTCGCTCGGCGCGGTGCCCCACGTGAACGTGATGCTGTTGTTGTCGTGCGACTCCCGCAGGCCCGGCACGCCGTTGGTCGGACCGTACGGGTGGAACGTCACGCTGTTCGACCAGGGCGAGCACATCCCGGCCACGTTGCAGGCCTGGACCTGCATCGACTGCTGGCTGGTCCCGAGGCTGCCTGCCGTGCCGCCAGAGCAGCCGCTGGAACACGCCCACGAACCGCTGCGGCCCGACGACGTCTGCCAGTTGACCTTGTCGTAGCCGCGCGAGCGCGAGTCACCGAGGGTGAAGGACGCGTCGCCCGAGTAGTCCTTGCGCGGCGTGACGACCGACTGCAGGTTCGGCGTCTCGGGGATACCGTCGGCGGTGTAGCCGGAGAAGTTGGCCTTGTCGGACGTCGCCGGGCCGCCGTTCGTCGCGGTCACGGTGTACTCGACCCTCTGCCCCTGGTAGGGGATCGTGTCGCTGGCCGTGCGGGACTCGCCGCCCGAGCGCGTCGCGATGAGGTTCCACGCGCCGCCCTCGGTGCGCCGGTACACGTCGTACTGCGTGATCGGCGGGCCGTTCGGGTCGGTGGCCGGCCACGAGACCGTCACCTGGGCGTTCGGCTCGCCGGGCACCGGGGCCCGGGGGCTCAGCGTCGGGGCCGGCACGTTGGCCGGCTTGCCGAACGACTGCGCCTTGACGGTCGGGCCGAACGGACCCCAACCCGCTCCGTTGCGGGCCTGGACGCGGATGTTGTACGCGTCGTTGTTGACCAGTCCGCTGAGCACCTTGGTCAGGGCCGGCGCCTTGACCGACACGGTGCCGCCCGACCCGGCGTTCGTGCCGATGTCGACGTACTGGACGCGGTAGTCGGTGACCTCGCTGCCCTCGTTCGGCGGCGGCGTCCAGCTGACGGTGAGCTTGCGGTCGCCCGGGACGACGGTGCTGATGACCGTCGCCTTGGGCTTGGTGTCGGGCCGGACGGTGTTGCTCCGCGGGCTCTCGTCCGACCAGCCGACCGCGTTCTGGGAGCGGACGGTGAACGAGTAGTCCTTGCCGTTGGTCAGCCCGGTGATGGTGCACGGCGAGCTGGCGCAGACCTGCCGCACCTCGCCGCCGTTGGCGATGACCTCGTACTGCGAGATCGGCAGGCCGCCGTCGTAGGCCGGCGGGCGCCAGTCGACGCGGGCCGTGCTGCCGAGGATGCGGTCGGCGACGGCCACCGGCGCGTCCGTCGGGTCGGGCTTGCTGCGCACCGTGACGGTCACCTGCCCGAGCGCGGCCGGACGACCCGGCGCGTCGAGGACGCGCACCGCGATCTTCGTGTCGCCCCGGGCCTTGTCGGACGCCGACACCGTCAGCTGGCACCCGCCCGCCGATGCCGTGACGCCGGTGCCCGACACGACCGAGGTCTCCTGCACCGAGCACTGCGGTGCCGTGAGCGGGCTGTCGAGGTACTGGGCGAGGTTGACCATGCGGCTCGTTCCGGCGATGAGACCCTCGACGAGCACCGGGCGCATCGTCGCGATCGGGGGCGCGCTCGTGACGCGGACCCGGATCTTGAAGGTCTCGGCGCCACCCTTGGCCTTGACCGCGACGGCCCCGGTCGTGCCGGCCTGCGCGGCCGCCTGCGCCTTGAGGACGACCTGGCGACCGCCCTGGCCGGACTGCGACAGGTCGACGCGGTCGGCGGCGGGATCCCACGTCGCCTCGTAGGCCGCCGCGCTGGCGTCCATGCCGTCGGGCAGCCAGGCGTGGCACAGGCGCGGGATGTCGAAGCTGCGCGCCGGGCCGTCGGCCGCGAGGAGCACCTCGTGGTCGGGGCAGCGCAGGACCGGCACGTCCGGGCCGATCTGGACCGGCACCGTGACGTAGGTCCGCTGGGCGGCCTTGTCGTTCGGGCCGGTCGCGTTCGTCACCTCGAGCATGAGCGCTGCCGGACCGACGTAGCCGTTCGTCGAGGTCAGGGTCAGCTCGGTGGCCGACGTGACGGCGAACTGGAGCTTCTCGGCGGGCGAGGTCGACACGGTGTCGGGTGAGGTGACCGAGACCTTGCCGCCGCGCGGGTCGAGGACGTAGTCGCCGAGGGGCACCCGGACCGTTGAGTCGGCGCCCATCTTCACGGTCTTGCCCGCGACGACGTAGGGCAGGCCGTTGTTGCCGGCGGGGACGTAGATGAGGGCCATCGCCTGGGCGCCGTCGGCGTCCTCGATGACGTAGGGGACGACGCGAGCCTGCGGACGCAGCTGGATGCGCAGCTTGCGACCCTCCCGGGTCACGCCGTCGCCGTAGAACTTCACGATCTTCAGCTGCGACTGCTCGCCGTCGAGGTCGCGGTCGTTGGCGAGCGCGTCGACGACGATCGAGGTCTCGCCCGGCTTGGCCGTGCCGGTGTCGTCGACGGCGGTGGGCGGGTTGTTGAAGTCCTTCTGCCCGCGGACCGTCAGGGTCGACTTCGACGGGTCGAAGAGACCGTCGGTAATGCCGTACGTCAGCACCTTGGCGGGCCCGACCTCCGGCGCCACGACCTTGAACGTGTCGTCCTTCTGGCGCGAGAAGTCCTTGAGCGTGCCGGCGTCGTTGAGCGTCGACAGGTCGACGAACGACACGGAGTCGCCGGCGGCGATGAGGTCGTTGGCCAGCACGTCGGCGCGCACGGTGCGGCCCGGCGCGGCGACGACGTCGTCCTCGACGGCGACCGGCGGCTGCGGGTCGCCGGGCTGGACGACCCCGACGCGCACGAAGCCGTCGCTCGTCGCGCCGAAGCGGTCGCGCAGCTGGTAGCGGATGACCTCCGTACCGGCACTGCGGGGGTAGGCCTCGTAGCGGATCGTCGCCGCGCCGTAGCCGACGACGCGCCCGTACTCGAGGTCGACGGGACCGGTGTCGTCGCCGACGATGCCGCTGACGAACGTCAGGTCGCCGTCCGGGTCCACGCCGCTCGTCGGCACGGTGATCGACAGGGTGTCGCCGGCGGTGACGCTCGCGGTGAAGCTGCGCGCCTGCGGCGGCTGGTTCGGGTTCTTCACGGGGTCCGGGGGCGGGGTGACCGTGACGGTGATCCGGCCGGTGCCGCCGCGCGAACGCTGGCCCTCGGGGTAGGTCGTGTACTCGAGGATCGCGGTCCTCGGGCCGGTCATCGGCGTGACCTCGGGGACGTACCGGACGACGGTTCCCGACGCGAACGCCTGGCCACCGCCGGAGAGCACCCGCACCTCCGGGGCGAGCTTGAGCGGGATGCCTTCGCTCATCGAGTCGTTGTCGAGCGCCGGGATCGTCACGGCGTCGCCGACGCGGACGGTCGCGACGTCGTCGACGACGGTCGGCAGCACCTTGTCCTTGGGCTCGGGCTTCTGCACGACGGACAGTTCACCGACGGCGGTCTTCGTGCCGTCAGAGATCGTGTACCGCACGGTCCCCTGGCGGGTCTCGGTGCCGGTGACCGGCGCCGTCGCGACGACGCGCACCCAGCGGCCCTGCACGATCGACGGGCGCAGCCACGCCTGCGCCGACTCGACGCGCTGCACGACGAGGACGTCGCTGCGCGGGCTGTAGTCGTTGGACAGGACGTCGGCGATGACCGGCGTCTGGCCGCGCACGACCGCGGCGTCGGGCGTCGCGACCGGCGGCGCGTCGGTGTCCTTGTCGGGCAGGATGTCGACCCGGATGCGGCCCGTGGCCACGCCGGCGCCGACCTGCGCGGTGTAGGTGACGACCGACGTGCCCGGCGTCTGTCCGGTGACCGTGACGACGCCGGTGTCGAGGTTGGAGTCGAGCGTCAGCTGGCCCGGCCCGCGGACCGCCTGGGCCAGGCGCATCCGCGCCTCCGGGTCGGTCGGGTCGGCGCCGGCGATGTCGTTGCCGAGCGGCTGGAGCTGGACCGGCTTGCCGACGACGGCGCGCACGACGTCGGGCTGCGTGCGGGGGCGGACCGGCTTCTCGTCGTCCTCGCTCAGCACGTCGAGGTCGACGGAGGACTCGGCGGTACCGCCGCGGCCGTCGTCGACGACGTACTTGACGACCTGGTCGCCCTTCTGGCCCTGCGCCTTGACCGTCAGCGCGCCGGAGCCGTCGACGCCGGTGGTCGAGACGTCGACGGGCGAGACCTGGATGGGGTCGTTCTCGGCGTCGCGCCAGTCGGCCACCACGCCGATGCGCACCGAGCCGTTCGCGACCACCGGGTAGGACGACCGGGCGAGCCGGGCCTGCCCCGAACGCAGCCTGGGCGCGGTGTCGACGTCGTCGGTGACGATGCGGACGGTGACCTTCGCGGTGGCCCGGCCGTTCTTGGCCGTCGTGCCGTTGTTGACCGTGTAGGAGAAGGTGAAGCCCTCGACGCGCGGCTCGTCCGGCACCGTCACCTGGACGGTCTGCCCGTCCGCCGACGGCGTCGCCTGGATGCCCGGGGCGTCGGGCTGGGTGACGTCGCCCGGCGAGATGGCCAGGATCGACCCCTGGCTGTCGGAGTCGTTGTCGAGGACGTGGAGCGTGGACGTCCGGCCGGGCCGCACCTGCATGACGTCGGGCTGGGCCTTCGGGGGCGTCCGCGTCTGCTGGTCGTCGAGGAGGTTCTCGTCCTTCTTCTTGTTCTTGTCGTCGGTCTGCGGCGGCGGGATGACCGAGTTCCAGTTGTCGATCTTGACGCGGTCGCGGTCGATGTCCCAGACGTCGCCGGAGTCGAGGTCGTTGAGGACGACAAGGCCCCGGTTGACGCGCAGCTTGACGCCGTCCGTGCGCACGCCCTTCTTCATGGCTCCGAGATCGACGGTGCCGGCGTCGGCAGGCGAGCCGCAATTGCGGCCGTAGTACACGTTCGACGGGCCGGCCCACGCGGCGTGGACGCACGAGGCGAGCCGGACCGGCTGGGACAGGTAGAGGTGCTGACCGGTCCGGCCCTGCGCGAGGGCGACACCGCCCGCCTGCCCGCCGTCGCCGGTGAGGTCGACCTGGGTCATGCCGGCCTCGTCCTGCACGAGGACGGTCGACGCGTCCGGGCCCGGCTGCTGGAGCGCGGCGTACGCGGGGTTGCCCGGCTCGGCGCTGCCGACCGACAGCTGCTGGGGCTCGTCGAGCGCGTCGGAGTAGAGCTTGTTCGTGCCGGAGTCCCACACCACCCAGTGCGACCCGACCGCGGTGACCTGGGCGGACTTCGAGGAGAAGCCCAGCCGGGTCGTCACCGGCTTGTCGAACGCCGCACCCTTCGGCCGCAGGACGGTGATGGAGCCCTTCTCGGCCGACAGGGCGTAGACGGTGCCGTCGACGCCGACCGCGACGGCGGCGTTGCCGCCGACCTTGGCCAGCGGCTTGGCCTGGGTCTGCAGCCCGTCGAGGCCGGTGATGCCGGCCCGGTCGTCGACCCGCTGGGCGCGCAGCTCGCCCGTGCCGGGGTCGATCATCGCGACGCTGCCACCGCGCAGGTCGATGGGCGGGGCGGTGAAGACGCGGTTGCCGGTGGCGGTGCTCGGCTTGGGCACCAGGACGGCCTGCTCGGCCTGGAGGGTGCCCTCGGCCGGGTTGATCGGCACCACCTGGTTGCTGGCCCTCGTGTAGCCGATGACCGCGGCGCCGTCCTGGAACAGGTCGAGGCCCGAGCTCGACCCCACGTCGGCGTACACGCCGGCGTCGAGCTGGCCGGCCGCCTTGTTGATGCGCCCGAAGCGCGACTGCTCGGAGTTGGTGACCCAGACGCCGCCGTCGTTGAGATCGGCCTTGCGGACGATCTCGCCGTCGCTCTTGGTCGCGAGCCAGACGAGCAGGCTCGCGACGAGGGCGACGACGACGGTCGAGACGATGCCGATCCGTCGCTGGGTGGCGGCGGTGCTCATGCGTTCCCCTGTTCGGCCACGGCCCGGGGGGCGGCGGCCTGCTGTCGTGCGTGCGGTGTGGAAGGCGTGCCGGCCGCGGCGTCGGCCGCGGCGAGGTGCTCGAGGAGGGCGAGGTCCTCCTCGACGACGATCTTGGTCGAGAGCGCGTGCTCGACGAGTCGGGCCTTGCGGTTGGTCGCGAGCTTGCCGATGCCGCCGTGCAGGCCCCGGGTGCCGGCGTCGGCGAGCTTCTGGCAGACGTTGTCGAGCTTGCGGTTGAACCGGGTGATGGTCCAGCCGAGCCGCTCGGCGGCGGCGGCCGACGACGGGATCTGGCTGGTGCCGGCCTCACGGCGTCGCAGGAACGGCTCGCACAGCGCGACGACGAGCAGCTTCTGGTCCGGCGTCAGCGACACGCGGCCCACCGTGGCGGCACCGACCTCCTCGCCGTCCTCGTCGGCGGCGCTCGGCGGCTCGGCCGTCACCGTCTTGAAGGCCGGGCTCGCGACGTGGATCTCGAAGTCGTAGGTGGTCGGGCCGGCGGTGAACCACACGACGAGCTTCTTCATCGCGAGCGGGATGCGGGCACCGGGGTTGAGGAAGGCCTGGAAGAGTCCCTGCTCGTCGGCGACGGTCGCGGTGAGCGTCGACCCGGTGTTGCTCAGCCACCAGAACCCGGCCTCGTGCGACACGACGAGGAAGGTGCGGTGCAGGTACGGGTTGTCGTCGACCTCGACGTCGCCGGTGCGACCGATGGTCAGCCCGGTCTCCGGTGACACGGCGTACTCCTCGCCGCAGAACACGACGGTCACCTTGCTGTGGATCACGATCAGGTCCCCTAACCCGGTCGACTCGCACACGACGGAGTCGTGCGCTCGCGGCTAACGAGGTCCAACTGTGCCGCGTTACGGACGTGTGTGGTGGTTTGGTGCTGTCTGGGTGAAGGTTTCCGCGTCGAGGCCCTCGTGTCGATCCGCGCCGGTACTCATGGCCGGCCCGGGAACGGCCCTCCGCCGGGTGCGTCGTGCCTCAGCGCGCCCTCACCGCGACCTCAGTGCGGCCTCACTGCGCGGTCTCGCACTGCGGGCCGCCGGGCGGCGAACCCTGGCCGGCACGGATGACGACGACGCCGGCACACACCTTGGTCCCCTTCGGGACGCTGAACGTGTACGTCGGCTTCGTCGCGGTGACGACCTTGGACCTGTCGGCGCTGACGGCGTCGTCGCGCGAGGCCGCGTACTGGATCCGGAAGGTGTCCTTGCCGTCCGGCTCGGGATACGTCCACCGGAAGGTGACCTTCCCGGGACCGGACTGCGCCGACAGGACCGGCCGGTCGAAGACCGGGTTGCCGACGGCGCTGTCGTCGCCGGGCATCGAGACCGTCTGGTTCGGCGTCGGCCCGACCTCCCCGGGTGGGGCGGACCCGCCGCGCACGACGAGGAACACGACCAGGCCCACGAGGACGACGACGCCGGCGGCCAGCACCCGGACGACGCCGAGCCGGGCCGGCGGCGCGGACCACCCCGGCCGCGCGGGGGGCGGCTGCGGGTCGGCCGAGCTCGCGGCCCGGCGGACGGTGGCCTCGTCCGCCCCGTCGCCCAGAGGGGACGTCGCGGGTGAGGCGACGACGTCGGTGGCCGATGCAGCGCGGACCGGCGCGTACGGGCCGTGCGCTGGTGCCCCGCCGGGGACGGCTGCGGGAGAAGGACGCCCGTGGCCGGGATCGCGTCGACGTGTCTCGTCCTCGGCCGGCGCCCCCACGGGCCGCGGGCCGCCGGGGGCGACGGGCGTCGCGGGAGTCGCGGGAGCGGTGGGTCCGGCCGGCTGGGCGACCACCGTCTGCGGCGCCTTGATGCGCGTGCGGTCCTCGTCCTCGGCACCGCGACCCGTGGGGGACCCCTGGGTCTGGCTGACGAGGGTCGTGTGCCCCTGCTCGTCGAGGACGACGATGGGGGTGCGGGCCAGCCGCTGCTGCTGCTCGACGGCCTGCAGCGCCCGCGCCAGCTCGAGCGCCGACGCCGGCCGGTGCGACGGGTTCTTGGCCATCGCCTGCGCGAGGAGCCGCTCGAGCCCGGCCGGCACGTCCGGGCGGCCCGTCGGTGGCACGGGCGTGGTGCGGATGCGCGGCATGAGGGCGTACGCCGAGTTGTCGCCGCCGGGCACCTCGAACGGTGACCGGCCGACGAGGAGCTGCCAGAGCGTCGCGGCGAGCGAGTAGACGTCGGAGGGGACGTCGCCGTTGCTCTGGCCGTAGAGGACCTCGGGCGGCGCCCACGGCACGGAGACCCCGACGTCGTCGCTGGTCTCGGCCTCGGCGGCCTCGCCGTCGCGGGCACCACGGCCGGCGATGCCGAAGTCGGTCAGGCCGGGGGCGCCGTACGCGCTGACGAGGACGTTGGCCGGCTTGATGTCGCGGTGCGTGATGGCGGCCCGGTGGGCGGTCTCGACGGCACTGGCGATCTGGATGCCGGTGCGCAGGACCTCCTCGACGGAGAACCGCTCGGCCCGCGCCCGCATCGCCAGGTTGGGCGGCGGGTAGTACTTCATGACGAGGTACGGACGGCCGTCGTCGGAGGTGCCCGAACGGAACACCTGGACGATGTAGGGGTGGTCGCCGAGGGCCGCCATCGTGTCGGCCTCCTCGACGAACTGGCGGCGCAGCGCGTCGGTGAGGCCCTCGGACTTGAGCACCTTGACCGCGACGGGCATGCGCGGGCTCTGCTGCTCGTAGAGGAAGACGTCGGCGTAGCCGCCGGAGCCGAGGGGCTGGACGAAGACGAGCCCCGGGATCTTCGGGGGCGCTCCCTTGCGCGCTGCCATCAGAGCGCGGCCTCGAAGGTGAAGGAGACCTCGTCGGCCATCGACACGACCGAGCCGGGCTCGAGGACCTGCTGGTCGTTGGCGCGCAAGCGGACCGGCGCCTCACCGGGCAGCGCGAGCGTCGTGCCGTTCGTCGTGCCGAGGTCACGGACGAGGACGTGCCAGCCCTCGAGGACGACCTCGACGTGGTTGCGCGAGACGTCGCGCTCGGGGCTCGGCACCTTGACGACGTGCGGCCGGTCGGTGGCGGCGACGCCCTCGCCGAGCTTGGGCGAACGGCCGAGCAGGACGCTGCGGTCGAGGGTCACGACGTCTCCGGTGGACAGGCGCAGGACGCCGAGCGGCGGCCGCGGCATCGTGAACGGCTCCTGCGGCGGGATGGACGCCCCACAGACGCGGCACGCGTCGCCGTGCGGCGGCGTCGGGTGGCCCGACGCGCAGAGCACGGCCAGGACGCTGGGGCCGGTCGGGTTGGCCAGCTGGGCTGCGTGCCGGGCCTCGAGGAGCGCGCTGCGGTCGACGGTCTGCTCGGCCTCGTCCGCGTCGTCGAGCTCCTCGGTGGCGGCGGCGAGGCGCGGGGTGTGGTGCTGCTCGTACTTCGGGGTGTCGTGCGGCACGGCGTGGCCCGGGTCGGCGGTCGGGATCGGCTGGGTCGGCGGGACGGCCGGCGCCGGGTGCTCGTGCGTCACGGGTGCCACTGGTGCAGCGGCTGCGGGCGGTGTCGGGGCGGTCGGCGTAGTCGGGGCCGGGGCGGGCGCGGCCGGGGGCGGCCCGGTCGAGATGAGCGGGCTTGCCTGTGGCGCACGGACGCCCGGCGGCGGGGTGTGCACCTTGGGCAGCAGGCTGGGCGCGGGCGGCGGCGTGTGGCGGCCCGAGAACGTCGGGGTGTCGACCGGCGCCTCCGTCGGTGCCGACGGCGCGCTCGCGGCCGGCGAGGAGGTCGCCCACGGCACCGCAGAGATGAGCCCACCAGAGGTCCCGGGCACCGGCTGGGCCGGGGCGGCCGGCGACCCCGGGACCGGGTTGGTCACCGGGGCGGGGGCTGCGTCGGCCACCGCGGGCGCGGCGGCCGTGGGGTCGGGCGTCCCTGTCCTGCCGAGCTGCTCGCCCGAACGGCCACCGTCGTGGTCGTCATGCGGGTCATGGTGGTCGTCATGGTGCTCGTCGCCCTGGTCGACCTTCGTCAGCTCGGCGAGGACCCGCCGGTGCTCGTCGACGGCCGTGGTGTGGCCGAAGAGGTAGTCGTAGCTCGGTGCCTCAGGCAGCGCGTCGTCGTCGACCTCCAGCGCGGCGGAAGCGGCCGGCACGGCCGGCGCCGGAGGCGTGGGACGAGGCGTCGCGTTGGCGGCCTCGGGCTTGGGCGCCGTGGGCGACTCAGGTGCCTCGGGTCGGGAGGCCCACGTCGACTCGAGGTCGCGGTGCGCGCCGGCGTCGGGGAGATCATCGGCAACCGGTGCGGCCTGCGGCGACACCGCCGGGGTGGCCACGGCGGCCGGAGAGACCGACACGTCGAACACCGGCGCTGGCGTCGACGGGAGCGGGGGTGGCACGGCTGAAGGCGTCGACGGTGCCGGCGCCGCCGCAGCCGGATCCGCGTCGGGCAGGTCGGACGGCACCGCCGGAGGGGATCCCGCGGCGGCGGTCGTGTCGCCGCCCGGCGCGCTCCGGCCCCGCACCGGCACCGCGGGACGAACCGAGTCCCAGGACCGCAGCGCCGCTGCTTCCCGCTGCGAATCACCCTGTGCAACAAGTGAGCCCGGCCGCTCGTCCTGCACCTGCCCGATGGCCGATCCCGACGCATCCTGTGCGACAAGTGAACTCGGTGCCTGCGGCGCGTGTGGTGCCCGGGTGGCGGCCACCTCGGGCTCGGCTGCCGACTCGTCGCGCCGGGCCCAGCTGCGGTCCCACGAGGAGGTCGTGCGGCCCGGCGCGGTGTCCGCGGTCGGCGCCCCGAAGGTCGGCACGGCAGGAGGAGGGGCGGCGTGGGCACCCGCGCCGGTCGCGCCGGTCGCGCCGGTCGAACCGGGCGAGCCGTTCGAGGTGGCCGTCACCGGCACGTCGAGGTCGCCCGCCGTCGACGCGTCTGACCGGGCCGGACCGTCGGACACGGTGGCTGCGGTGGCTGCGGTGGCAGTGGTGGCACCAGCCGGCACGACCACCGGGCCGGCCGAGGTCAGGGTCTGGGGCGGCACGGGCTGCTCACGCTCGGACTCGTCGAGCACCCGGAGCACCACGCGGTCGGGCGCCTCGGCGAGGTCGAGGTCGGCCCAGACCCGGGTGCTCGTCGCGCGGACGTCGTGCTCCGAGCCGTCGGCGAGCGTGACGACGGCTGCCACCGGCCCGAAGGCCACGATGCGCGTCGTGTCACCGGTGTGCACTCCGACGAAGTGCTTGGCCCGGCGCATGCCGCCCGCGGTCAGCACCTCGAGGACGTCGTCGAGGTCCCCGCCGTCGGCGGCGTCGCTCGCACGGAGCGTCTGCTCGTCCTCCTCGGGGAGGCCGACGAGCAGGTGCATGCCGGGGCCCCCGATGTGCGTCCACCCGTCGGGGGCCCAGTCCACGACGACGGTCGGGCCACTCACGTCTACGACCTGCTCTCCCCTGATGAGCCGTTCACGTTCTCGCGCGGGGTGGTGTCCTCGTCGACGTCGGCGTCCGACTCCTGCCCCTGCAACGCGACGACGATAGCAGTCACGTTGTCGCGCCCACCGGCTCGGACAGCGGCGTCCACGAGGGCCTCGGCGGCCGCGTCGACGTCAGGGTTCTCGAGGAGGATGGCCTCGATCTGCTCGAGGGACAGCTCGTTCGACAGGCCGTCGGAGCAGATGACGAACACCTCGCCCGGGTAGGGCGGGAAGACCCACGTGTCGACGGCCCCCATGGGGTCGCGCCCGAGCGAACGGGTGACGATGTTGCGGGCCGGGTGGCGGTGCGCCTCCTCAGGCGTCAGGATGCCGCGCTGCACGAGCTCCCAGACCTCCGAGTGGTCGACGGTCACCTGGCGCAGCGAACCGTCGAGGAGGCGGTAGACGCGGGAGTCGCCGATGTTGAAGACGGCCCAGTGCCGCTGGCCGCCGACCGACACCACGGCGAGGCCCGCCACGGTGGTGCCCATGCCGGTCTGCTCCGGGTGTCGCGCCGCGGACTCGAGGATGCGGCGGTTGGCCTCGGCGACCTGGGCGACGACGTCGCGGACCTGCAGGCCCGGCCGCGACGCGAGCTCGACCACGGTCTCGGCCGCGATGCGGCTCGCGACCTCGCCGGCCGCGTGGCCGCCCATGCCGTCGGCCACGACGAAGACGGTGCCCTCGGCGCGCGCGCTGTCCTCGTTGTGCTTGCGGACGCGTCCGACGTCGGAGCGGACGCCGACGGTCACGGTCGGCCGCACCGCCGTCACTCCCCGACCGTCCGCTCGCCTGGTGCGGCGGGCGGGTCGGCGCGCGACCAGGGCGTGACGCGAACCGTCGTGATGACGTCACGGACCAGCTCGTAGTCGCTCTCGGCGTCCGGCCCTCCGACGGCGCCGGTGAGCTGGACGAGGAACGCGGGCTGGGGCGCGTCGGCCTCGTGAGGGACGACGTGGAAGAGGTTGGCCTGCAGCACGCTGTCGACGTCGGCGTCGGGCCATGTCGCGTCGCACCCGACGAAGGCGGCACCTCCGAGGTCGGCCGCGTAGGGCTCGGACACCGCGCCCCCGCGCGAGCGCGCCATCGTGGCAACCTGCTCGAGCGACGCCTCGACCCGGAACCCGGGCCCGCACTGTTCGATGCTGACGACGACGTTGGGCGCGAAGGCGCCCTGACGTGGCAGGCGCGCGGCCATCGTCGTGCCCGGTGCGTGCACCGGTTCCCACTCCTCGGGAACCTCGAGGGCCACGGCCGGCAGGCCCGGGAAGTCGGCGCTCGGGTACGCGAGGGTGCTCATGCACGGTTCCTTTCGGTCGTTCCCGCAGGGGACGGGGACGGCGCGGTCAGTCAATCATTCACCGGAACCGGTGTCAGGTCGCTCGTCGTCGACGCCGACGGCGGTCGCCACGAGGAACCGACGTCGGGGGCCGGACCGGACGGCCCGCGCGACCGGATCCGGACGGCCCAGCCTAGGCCGGACCAGTCGACCCGGCGATGGGGAGAACTCCCCGACAGGTACCCGTTCGGGAGCGATGACGGAGCTTCGCCCTCGTGGCGCGGCCACCCATGCTCGGACGACGCCTCGACCGCGGTGAACCTCCGTCACCGCTCCCGTCAGCCCTCGCGGGCAGCCCACCAGGCGAGGAGCTTCTCGCGGGCGGCGTCCTTGCCGATCGGGCCGTCGTCGAGGCGGACCGACAGGAGGTAGTCATAGGCCTCGCCGAGAACCGGGCCCGGTCGGATGGCGAGCGCCTCGGCGATCTCGTTGCCGTTGAGCTCGGGTCGCACCCGGGACAGCTCCTCCTCGGCGGCGAGCCGCTCGATGCGCGCCTCGAGGTCGTCGTAGGCGCGCGAGAGCCGCTGCGCCTTGCGGACGTTGCGCGTCGTGCAGTCCGAGCGGGTCAGCCGGTGGAGCCGCTGGAGCAGGGGGCCCGCGTCGGTGACGTACCGACGCACGGCCGAGTCGGTCCACTGTCCGTCGCCGTAGCCGTGGAAGCGCAGGTGCAGCTCGACGAGGCGCGAGACCTGCTTGGTCGTGTCCTTGTCGAAGCGCATCGCCTTCATGCGCCTGGCCGTCATCTTGGCGCCGACGACCTCGTGGTGGTGGAAGGAGACGCCGCCGCCCCTCTCGAACCGACGCGTCGGCGGCTTGCCGATGTCGTGGAACAGCGCGGCGAGGCGCAGCACGAGGTCCGGACCGGGAACCGACTCCGGCGGGCCGTCGGCCGGCCCCTCGAGGGCGATGGCCTGCTCGAGGACCGTCAACGTGTGCTCGTAGACGTCCTTGTGGCGGTGGTGCTCGTCGACCTCGAGGCGCAGCGCCGGCAGCTCCGGCAGGAACACGGCCGCGAGCCCCGTGTCGACGAGCAGCGCCAGCCCGAGCCGCGGGTCGGGCGCGAGGACGAGCTTGCTGAACTCGTCGCGGACGCGCTCGGCCGAGATGATCTCCAGCGTCTGGGCCCGCTCGGTCATCGCCGCCCGGACCTCCGGCGCGACCTCGAAGCCGAGCTGCGCGGCGAACCGTGCCGCACGCATCATCCGCAGGGGGTCGTCGGCGAAGGACTCCTCGGGCGCCGCCGGCGTCATGAGGCGACGCGCGACGAGGTCGGACAGGCCACCGTGGACGTCGACGAAGGCGAGGTCCGGCAACCGGACGGCCATGGCGTTGACGGTGAAGTCGCGGCGCACGAGGTCACCGTCGAGGGAGTCGCCGAACATCACCTCCGGCTTGCGGCTCGTGCGGTCGTAGGTGTCGGCGCGGTAGGTCGTGATCTCGATGACGTGCGCGCCCTTGCGCACCCCGATGGTGCCGAAGTCCCGACCGATGTCCCAGTGGGCGTCGGCCCACCCGCGGACGACGCCGAGGATGTCGTCGGGCCGCGCGTCGGTCGTCAGGTCGAGGTCGGGAGAGACGCGTCCGAGGAAGGCGTCCCGGACCGGACCACCGACGAGCGCCAGCTCGTGACCCGCTGCCGCGAACCGCTCGCCGAGCCCGGTGAGCATCGGCAGGACCGGGGCCAGGCGTGCGACGGCGCCCCGGAGCAGGGCCGTCCCGGCGTCGGCGACGGGCGGCGAGGGGGCGGGGTCACGTCGATCGGGCACCGGACCAGCCTAGGTGAGCGCGGCCCGTGCCCCGGAGCCGTCCGGGCGCCTCGCCGCGTCGGTCCCGACGACGAGGAACGCCGGGCCGGACCCCGTTATGGTGACGATGTGAGCGCGCAGCCGATCCCGAGCCAGGTCCCTGGCCGGCGGCTGCCCGCGGTCGAGGAGCGTTCTGCCGGAGGCATCGTCGTCGACGTCCGGGACGGCCAGGCGATCATCGCCATCATCGCGCGCCGCAACCGCGCCGGACGCGTGGAGTGGTGCCTGCCGAAGGGCCACGTCGAGCCCGGCGAGACCCTCGTCGAGACCGCGATGCGCGAGGTGGCCGAGGAGACCGGCATCATCGGGCGCGTGCTCGTCGAGCTCGGCACCATCGACTACTGGTTCGCGACGTCGACCAAGCGCGTCCACAAGTTCGTGCACCACTACCTCCTCGAGGCCCTCGGTGGCGAGCTGTCCATCGAGAACGACCCGGACCACGAGGCCATCGACGTCGCGTGGATGCGGCTCGACGAGGTCCACCGCAGGCTGACGTTCCCCAACGAGCGCCGCATCGCCCAGGCGGCGTGGAACCGGCTGGCGGGGACCGCGTGACCCGCCGCGGGTCGCGGCGTCCGGGCACGAGCGGACGCCGCGCGGCCCGTCTCGTGCGGTCGCTCGCGGCGGCGGTCGGCGTCGTCGCGACGCTCGGCACCACGGTGGGCGTCCCGGTCGGGGAACTGAGCGCCGGCGGTCTCGCCCGCGCGGCGGCCGCGCCTCGTGCCGTGACGCCGACCGCCGCGACCGCCGCGACCGCCGGCGTCTCGCCGGCCGTCACGCCGTCGCGCGACCGTGCCGTCGTCGTGCTCGACTCGATGAGCCCGAGCGTCGCTCGTGCAGGGACCGACGTCACCGTGACCGGCTCGGTCACGGCCCCGCTGACCGGCCCGCTCACCGGTCCGACGGTGCGGGTCGTGCGCGGCGACGTCACCGTCAACCAGCGCACCGCGCTCGACGACTGGGCCAGCGGCCGCACGCCCGCACAGGGCCGGACCGTCGCGACGAGCACGTTGCCCGACGTCGCGTCCGGACGCACCCGCACCTTCAGCGTCACCGTGCCTGCCGACAGGCTCTACGACCGCGCGGCCTTCGCCGCCCTCCCGATCGCCGTCGAGGTGGTCCAGCGCGGCGCGAGCGAGCCGACCGGCGCCACGCGCACCTTCCTCGCCTGGAACAACCGCAAGGAGTACGTGCCGCTGCGGCTCGCGACGGTGCTGCCGCTCACCCTGGACCCCGACACCGACCTGTTCACCCGCGACGACGCCACGCGCCTCGCGGCGTGGGAACGCGCGATCGGGGCGGGCTCGCGCGTCGACCGCATCGTCGCGGGCACGACCGGCTCCGACGTGACCCTCGCCGTCGACCCCTCCGTCTTCGGCCCGGACGCGTCGCCGACCGGGGCGAGCGGCCCCGCCGGCACCCCGACCGGCACCCCGACCGGCACCCCGACGCTCACGCCGACCGGCACCCCGTCGGCGGGCGCGCCGTCATCGTCGACCACCGGCCCGACAGCCGCCCCCACCGACTCACCGGCCGGCTCATCTACCGACTCACCGGCCGACACGGCCGCCACCCGCGACATCGCGCGGCTCGGCGACGCCCTGGCCGCCGACCTGCGGGGGCGCAGCCTCTGGTCGCTGCCCTACGCCGATGCCGACGTCGCCGCCGCCGTCGGCATCGACCCGGACAACTCCGTCGTGCGCGACCTCGTCAGCCGCAGCGCGGACGTCGCGGCCCGCGTCGGCCAGCCGGTCCGGGGCGACGTCGTCTGGCCGGTCGACGGCCTCCTGCCCGCCGGGCGAGAGGCGGGCATCCGGACCCTGCTGGCCGGCACGGCGGTGAAGAAGGCCGCCGGCATCGTCGTCGACCGCAGTGCCGTCACCGGCGGCTCCCCGTACACGCCGAGCGCCCGACGCCTGGCCACCGGCGGCACTCGGCTGCTGGCCTACGACCCCCGGCTGTCGGCCCTGCTGCCGCGCCGCACCGACCCCAGCGCGGTCCTGTCGACGCAGCGCTTCCTCGCCGAGTCGCTCGTGCTCCTCGGCGAGCGCCCGGGCATGGCCCGGTCGGTCCTCGTCACCGCCCCCCGGTCCTACGACCCCGACCCCGACGCCCTGTCCGCGTTCCTGTCGGCCGTGTCGGACGCCCCGTGGCTCGAGGGCGTCGACGCGGGGTCGCTGCTCACCGACGCCGCCGACGACCGGGCGACCGTGCAGGAGAAGCCGGCGCTCGCCGTCGCCTCGGCCGCGCCGCGACCGGTGCTCAACGCCCGGCGTCTGGGCTACCTGGCCGACCAGCGCGACACGCTCCTGTCGGTAGCCGAGGTGCTCGCCGACGGTGCCGAGTTCGAGCGGGTGTACCGCGAGGTCCTCGACGAGCTCGCGAGCGCCCGCTGGCGGTACCAGCCGCGTGGCTGGGTGGTCCTGTCGGCGTCCGTGACCGCCGACGTCAGGGCGGCCACGCGCGCCATCAAGGTCGTCCAGCCCCGCGGCACCGTCAACCTCCTCGCCGAGAACGGCGTCCTGCGGATCACGATCGAGAACGGGCTCGACTACGAGGTGGCCGGGCTGCGGCTGCGCCTCGCGCCGACGAACCCACGCCTGCAGGTCGTCAGCGACCCCGGTCCGGTGACCATCGGTCCGTCGTCGCGCACCAACGTGTCCGTCGAGGTCGCCGCCGTCGCCGCCGGCAAGGCGGAGATCCGGGCCTGGCTCACGACCGCGAACGGCACCGTCATCGGCTCCCCGGCCCAGATCGCGGTGAGCGCCAACCCCATCGACGGCGCGATCTACTGGGTCGGTGGCATCCTCGTGGGCCTGGTCCTGCTCGCCGGCATCGTGCGCACCGTCCTCAAGGGCACGTCCCGCGTCGACGAGATCCCCGACATCGAGGCCGTCACGGCGGCGCACGAGGCGCTCGAAGACGGGCATCACGACTGACTCCGCCTAGGATGTGGGCAGGGTACGCACCGACGTGGTCGCCGAGCCGGCCGCCGACGTGAGGACGAGCCGGCACCAGAACGCGACGACACGAGACCGACCGGACGACGACGAGGGAGGGTGGCGCACGTGCAGGGAGTGGGACCCGGGACGGTCCTCGGCGGCCGCTATGCCGTGACGCTGCGTACCTCCGAGGGCACGCACCACGAACGGTGGCGCGCCAGCGACCACACGCTCGAGCGGGAGGTCGTCGTCGTCGTCTTCCCCGGCGCCTCGCCCGTCGCCGCCCCCGCGCTCGACGCCGCTCGCCGCGCCGCCGGCATCGAGGACCCGCGGCTCGTCCGCGTCCTCGACGTCGGCACCGACCAGGGCGTCGGCTTCATCGTCGAGGAGCCGTTGACCGGCGCGCTCCCCCTGTCCCACCTGCTCCAGATGGGCGGTCTGTCCGCCGACGAGGTGCGCCGCCTCACGGGCGAGGCCGCCACGGCCCTCGACAGGGCGAGCCACCGGGGGCTGCACCACCTGGCCCTGTCCCCGAGCTCGGTCCTGCGGATGCCCGACGGCGACGTCAAGGTCCGCGGCCTGGCCACCGAGGCCGCGCTCACCGGCGCGGACCGCCTGTCCGACGAGCGTGCGTCGCGTGCCGACGCGGTCGGGCTCGTCAAGATCGCCTACGCGGGGCTGACCGGACGCTGGCCGATGGTCGACGTCGACGGCGGGCTCATCCCGGCCGGCGGTCCCGTCGGTCTCGAGGCCGCGCCGACCGTCGTCGGTGGTGTCGCCGCCCCGTCCGAGATCGCCGTCGGCGTGCCCAACGACCTCGACCTCATCTGTCGCATGACCCTCGGCGGGGGCCACCGTGGGCCCGTCTCGCCCGGCGACCTCGCCCTCCAGATCGCGCCGTGGCCCGCCACGGCGCCGGCCTCCGACGGTGCCTCCGGCATCCGGCTGTCCTCGACGCGTGGGGACTTCGAGCCCACCAGGGTGCTGCCGGCCGTCAACGACCTCGGCGCGGGGGCCCTCTCGGTCGGTGCGGGCGCCGGGGCGGTCTTCGGCGCGGCGGCCTCCGCCGTCGGTGAACGCACGGAGGAGCTGCCGCACGCCCTGGCCGCGTCGGACCCGTCTCGCGCCCACACCCACGTCCTCGACCGTGCCGACGCCGGCCGCACGAGCGGCGAAGGAGCCGGGGGCGACGAGAGCGACGAAGGCGGCGAGGCGTCGAGCGCCGCCGCGTCGGCGGGGCGTGAGGAGTCCACGAGCGCCCGCGCGCAGGCCGGCCTCGCCGCCGCGGGTGCGGCCGCCGCCGGTGTGGCCGGCTCGATCGGTGACAAGGTCGGCTCGTTCGCCCGCGCGGCCGCCGACAAGGCCGCGGCCCGAGCCGCCGAGCGGCGCAACGGCCACGACGACTTCGACGGCGAGGACATCCACCTGTCCGACGCCCTCGAGGAGGCTCCGACCGGGCGGCTCGAGCCGCCGGTGCCGGTGTTCGGACGCGACGCGCCGGAGCGACCGAGCGGGGCCCAGTCGCGCATCGCCCTCGCCGTCGTCGGCGTCCTCGTGCTCCTCGGCCTCGTCATCGGCATCCAGAACGTGGCGAAGATCGGCCAGCACGACGGCCCGACCGGAGCCGGCAGGACCGTCACCGTGACGAAGACGCGTCCGCCCTCGCAGAGCCAGGCCGGCTCGAGCACCCCGGCCGCACCGAGCTCGACCGTCGCGCCGCCCGCGGCACCCGTCTCGATCACGAGCGGCAAGGGCTACGACGAGGAGGACGGCAACGAGGCCGACCAGAACGCCGACAAGGCGTTCGACGGCGACCCTGGCACGGGCTGGCGGTCGCGGTGGTACGGCAGCGACGACTACAACGGCAAGAAGGACGGCCTCGGCCTCATCCTGACGTTGAGCCGCCCGACCGCGGTCAAGGAGGTCACCCTCGTACTCCCGGCCGAGCAGGACGTCACCGTCTACGCGACGAACGGCGACTCCCGCTCGGGCGCGCAGGAGGTCGGCTCGAAGTCCGACGCCCAGGGAACCGTGACGATCACGGCCTCCGGCACCCTCCAGGAGGCGACGAAGATCATCGTCTTCATCACCAAGGCGGCGCCCGCCGAGGCGCCCAAGCACTACCGCGCGCAGATCGACGAAGTGACGGTGCGCTGACGTGGTCGGGGGCCCTGGCGCCCCGATCGCCGAGCGGAGCGACCGGGACCTGCTCCGGCTGCACGTCGAGGGCGACGACGACGCCTTCGCGGAGCTGTTCCGCCGGCACCGCGACCGGATGTGGGCCGTCGCGCTGCGCACGGTGCGCGACCCCGACCTCGCGGCCGACTGCGTGCAGGACGGATTCATCGCCGCGTTCCGCCGGGCCGCCTCCTACCGCGGCGAGGCAGCGGTCACCACGTGGCTGCACCGCATCGTCGTCAACGCGAGCCTCGACCGGCTCCGGCGGCGCAGGCCGACGACCGAGCTGCCCGAGTACGAGCTCGCCGACCGCCACGACGACCACGCCTCCACCGTGGTCCGCCTCGACATCCGGGAGGCCCTCGAGCGGCTGCCCGAGGGCCAGCGCGCCGCATTGGTCCTCGTCGACATGCATGCGGTTCCCGTGGCCGAGGCCGCCGAGATCCTCGGCGTCGCCGAGGGCACCATCAAGTCGCGGTGCGCACGGGGCGCGCCGCCCTGGCCCAGCACCTCGGGCTGACGCCCGGACAGCGTCCCACCGCCGACGCGTGACCGGGAGGGCACGACCCCGCATCTGGTCGGATCCGCAGGGAACCGGGCCGCGACGTCGGCACGTCGAAGCTCCGGCGTGCGGCCACCCGTGCCGCGTCCCTGCGGACCCGTGACCGCGTCACCCCCGGCGTCACCCTCCGCTCCGACCCCTGCACGCACCTGACGAAGGACCATCCCGTGGACGAGTCCAGGCAGTCCCCTGAGCCGCCCCTCGACCCCGAGCACACCGACCCCGAGCACACCGACCCCGACGAGCTGGCCGAGCACGTCCGGGCGCTGCTCGCAGCGCCCGACCCGGACCCCGGGCCGATGCCCCGCGTCGTCGCCGACCGCATCGCGACGGCCCTCGCCGAGGAGGCCCGCCTACGGGTGGACCGCGGGCCGCTCGCCGACCCGCGGGCCCCGGCCGGCCCGCACGACGACCACGCCACCGTCCTCGACCTGCGGCCGCCGTCGCGTCGGCCCCGGCCGCTCTACCTGGCCGCCGCCGTCGCTGCCGCAGCCCTCGTCGTCACGGCCGGAGCATCGGCCCTGCACCTGACGAAGCGCCCGAACAGCACGGCGGTCATCGGCGGCGGGTTCGCCTCGTCGACGACGACCGCGTCGCGCGACCCCGGGGACCCCCGACCCGGCGGCGTGCACATCCAGCTCGGCGGTACCGACTACACGGCCGCGACGCTCGCCGCCCGCGCCCGTGACCTCGTCGACCACCCGGGGCAGCCGCTGCGTCCCGGTGCCGCGGAGGCACCGGCCATCGGACCCATCGGCACCGAGGTCGGCCTCGCGTCGTGCCTCGAGGGACTCGGCGCCACCACGCCGCCCCCGAGCGCCGTGTCGGCCGACCTCGCCACCTACGAGGGACGACCGGCGGCAGTGGTCGTCGTGACGCGCGACGGCGTGAGCCGCGTCTGGGTCGTCGAGCGCTCCTGCTCGGCGGGGGCCCCCGGCGTGCTGCACCCCGAGACACCCCTGCCCTGAGCCGTCCCGGCGCGGGCTGGGAGGCGCGGGAACAACGACCGCCTAGGATCGGTTGAGGCCCATGTGGCCCGCAGCGCCCCGGGAACGGGGCGGCGCGCGAGCATCCGAGCACCCCCAGCGTCACCGAGGAGCAGTCCCCATGTCCGACGTCCGCAACGTCATCATCATCGGCTCCGGCCCCGCCGGCTACACGGCCGCGGTGTACGCGGCGCGGGCGAACCTGGCGCCCCTCGTGTTCGAGGGCGCCGTGACGGCCGGTGGTGCCCTGATGAACACGACCGACGTCGAGAACTTCCCCGGGTTCCGCGACGGCATCATGGGCCCCGACCTCATGGACAACATGCGGGCGCAGGCCGAACGCTTCGGCGCCGAGCTGGTCACCGACGACGTCACCGCCGTCGACCTCACCGGCGACATCAAGACCGTCACCGACGGCGAGGGCAGGGTGCACCGCGCGAAGGCCGTCATCCTCTCGATGGGGTCGGCCTACCGCGAGCTCGGCCTCCCGCGCGAGAAGGAGCTGTCCGGCCACGGCGTCTCGTGGTGCGCCACGTGTGACGGCTTCTTCTTCCGTGACCAGGACATCGCCGTGGTCGGTGGCGGCGACTCCGCCATCGAGGAGGCGACCTTCCTGACGAAGTTCGCGCGCACCGTCACGATCATCCACCGCCGCGACGAGCTGCGCGCGAGCAAGATCATGGCCGACCGCGCGTTCGCCAACGACAAGATCCGCTTCGCCTGGAACTCCGAGGTCGCCGAGATCCACGGCGAGGACAAGCTGTCCGGCGTCACGCTGCGCGACACGGTCACCGGCGAGACGCGCGAGCTGGCGGTCACCGGTCTGTTCGTCGCCATCGGCCACGACCCGCGCAACGAGCTGGTCAAGGGCGTCCTCGAGACCGACGACGCCGGCTACGTGCTCGTCCAGGGCCGGTCGACGCGGACCAACGTGCCCGGCGTCTTCGCCTCGGGCGACCTCGTCGACCACACCTACCGCCAGGCCATCACGGCGGCCGGGTCGGGCTGTGCCGCCGCCCTCGACGCCGAGCACTACCTCGCCGCGCTCGAGGACACCGACTCACCCGCCGAGGCCGCCGCCGAGGCCGCCGCGATCGACGACACCGACGCGGGTCCGATCCCCGACCCGCGTGCCACCGTCGGCGCCGGAGCCTGACACCGAGGACCACCGGTCCGACCGCGTGCACGAACCGTGCACGGCCCCCGTCCGCACCGCCCACTCGCCAGCCGCACACGAGAAGGAATCTCCATGGCACTGAAGAACACCACCGACGCCACCTTCGCCGACGACGTCCTCATGAGCGAGAAGCCCGTGCTCGTGGACTTCTGGGCCACGTGGTGCGGCCCGTGCCGCAAGGTCGCCCCGATCCTCGAGGAGATCAACGAGCAGTACGGCGACAAGATCGAGATCGTCAAGCTCGACACCGACGCCAACGTCGACACCGCGGCCCGCTACGGCGTCGTGTCGATCCCGACCCTCAACGTGTACGTCAAGGGCGAGGTCGTCAAGACGATCGTCGGCGCGCACCCGAAGCCGAAGCTGCTGCGGGAAGCTCGAGGAGTTCATCGCCTGATGCGCGGGTACGTCAAGGGGGTGGTCGCCGACACGGCGCCACCCCCTTCGCGTACTAGGCTGCCCGATGGGTCGAGCCACGTGCCCACCGTGCCCACCGTCCCTCGAGCATCCGGTCCGCGCCTGGGCCCCTCCACCGGAAGGAGCCGTCATGACCCCTCTCCCGTCGGTCGTGCTCCGACGAGGTGACTCCGGTCCCGCCGTCGCCGCGGTCTGTGAGCGGCTCGTCGTGACCGGTGACCTGTCGGGCGGAGCCGGCCACACCGACCGGTTCGGCGACCCGATCTTCGACGAGCGCGTCGAGCAGGCCGTCAAGTCGTTCCAGCAGCGGCGCGGCCTCCTCGTCGACGGCGTCGTCGGGCCCTCCACGTTCGCGGCCCTCGACGGCGCACGCTGGGGCCTCGGTGACCGCGTCCTGCGCTACCTGCCGGAGTTCTTCCTCGAGGGGGACGACGTCGTGACGCTGCAGGCGCGTCTGGCCGAGCTCGGCTTCACCCCCGGCAAGATCGACGGCCTGCACGGCCCCGAGACCGACGCCGCGGTGCGGCGCTTCCAGGCTGCCGTGGGCCTCGTGCCCGACGGGGTCGTCGGTCCGGAGACGATGCGCGCCTTCGCCGGGCTGCGCCGCTCCGTCGTCGGCGGCTCGGCCAACGCCCTGCGCGAGCGCGAGCACATCCGTCGCAGCGGCTTCTCGCTGAGCGGGCGCACCATCGTCCTCGACCCCGGCCACGGCGCGGGCGACGCCGGGGCGACCGGCCACCGCGGCCTCGTCGAGGCCGAGGTGGCCCTCGACCTCGCCCGGCGCATCGAGGGACGGCTGTCGGCCCACGGCGTCAGCGTCGTGTTCACCCGCACTGCGGCGACCGACGGTGGCTCCGACGAGGAGCGTGCGGCGTTCGCCAACTCGTGCGAGGCCGACCTCGTGCTGTCGCTGCACACCGACCACAGCGCCACCGGCTCGGCGCACGGCGTCGCGACGTTCTTCTACGGCCACGCCGACGGCGCGGGCTGGTCCACCACGGGCGAGCACTTCGCCGACCTGCTGCTGCGCGAGGTCGTGGCGCGCACCGGCCTGACCGACTGCCGCACGCACGCGCGCACGTGGCCGCTGCTGCGTCGCACCCGGATGCCCGCGGTGCGGCTCGACTTCGGCTACCTCAACAACGACGGCGACGCCGCGGCCCTGGCGGACACGCGCACACTCGACGCCGTGGCCGAGGCGGTCGTCGTCGCGCTCCAGCGGATGTACCTCGGCGAGGCCGACACGGCGCGCACGGGCGTGCTGCGCCTCGACGACCTGCGTCGCCACCTGGAGGCCATGCGTCGTCAGCACGTCGGAGCCTCCGACTCACCCCCGCGCACCGGTACCTGACGCCCACGCGTCGTCGGCGGTCCGCGCGTGGCTCGACCCGTTGGGGTGCGTCTCGGGAACCGGGCGTACGGCGGGCACCGCGGCGAGGGCGCGGCGCACCGCCTCCGCGGCCTCGTCGCGGATCGTCACGAGGGTCCGCAGGTCGATCCGCAGCCGGGGGTAGGACGGGTGGTCACGCTCGACGCGGAAGCCGGCGTCCTCGAGCACCCGCGCCTCGAGGACGCAGTCGTGCCGGTCCACGGCGAGCGGACGTGCGGCGATGACGTCGAGCGAGCGCGCCCGGTGCCGCAGGGCCTCCTTGGCGGCGGCCTGGACGAGCGCCTTGCGCAGCCCCTTGCCGACGCGTCCGGCGAGGTCCGCGCCGCCCGACGCGTCGGCGGTGACGGCCGTGACGAGCATGAGCGTCGACGGGTCCGACGGCGACGTCGGGAAGGCGGCCAGCCTCGGCACGAGCCGGGCCGGCGCGACGACGACGTGCCCGACCGGGCGGCCGTCGACGTACGCGACGCGTCCGGGTGGCCCCCAGTCGGTCGTCACCGACTCCACCCACGCCGCGAGCAGGGCGAGCGGGTCGGCCGGGTCACCGTGGCCGTTGTTCGGGACGGTCTGCCAGAACGTGCACGGCGCACAGGACCCGACGAGGTCCGCGACGCGGTCGGGCGTGAGCGGCCGTAGCTCACGCGTCCTCGTTCCGGGCATGGGCCCATTCTGTCCCGCCACCGGCACGACGGGGACACCGGACGCGCGGAGGGCCCTCGGACGCGGGCCTCCGCCTAGGGTGGACGGCATGAGCGAGCCGGGCACCTACGTCGAGAAGAGCTTCAAGCGGGACACGAACTACATCACGACGCGGATCACGCGTGACGGGCGCGACGGCTGGCCGGTCGAGGCCGGTCGCTACCGCCTCGTCGTCGCCCGCGCCTGCCCGTGGGCCAACCGGGCGATCATCGTGCGCCGGCTCCTCGGGCTCGAGGACGCCCTGTCGATGGGCATCTGCGGCCCGACCCACGACAGCCGCAGCTGGACCTTCGACCTCGACCCCGGCGGGCTCGACCCGGTGCTGCGGATCCCCCGCATCCAGGACGCCTACTTCAAGCGCGACCCGGACTACCCGCGCGGGATCACGGTTCCGGCGGTCGTCGACGTGCCCACCGGGCAGGTCGTGACCAACGACTTCAAGCAGATCACCGTCGACCTCGAGACCGAGTGGCGCGACCTGCACCGCGACGGTGCGCCCGACCTCTACCCGGCCGAGCTCGCCGACGAGATCGAGGCCGTGAGCGAGCCGATCTACCGGTACGTCAACAACGGCGTCTACCGGTGCGGCTTCGCCGGCACCCAGGAGGCCTACGACAAGGCCTACCGACGGCTGTGGCAGCACCTCGACCTGCTCGAGGAACGCCTGGCGACGCGTCGCTACCTCGTCGGGGACCACGTGACCGAGGCGGACGTGCGCCTCTTCACGACCCTCGTGCGGTTCGACCCGGTCTACCACGGGCACTTCAAGTGCAACCGTTCGAAGCTGACCGAGATGCCGGTCCTGTGGGCCTACGCCCGTGACCTCTTCCAGACCCCCGGTTTCGGCGACACCATCGACTTCGCGCACATCAAGCGGCACTACTACGTCGTGCACCGCGACGTGAACCCGACCGGAGTCGTCCCGCTCGGCCCGGCACTCGAGAACTGGGCCACGCCGCACGGCCGCGAGGCCCTCGGCGGGTCCCCGTTCGGCGACGGGACCCCGCCGGGACCGGTGCGCGAGGTGGTGCCACCCGAGCACAACCCGGCGCTGGCCCTGCTCTGAGGCCGGATCAGGCCCTGAAGAAGTCGGCGAGCGCCGGAGCCAGCGTCGCGGCGGGCACGTGGTGGAAGTCTCCGGGCAGCTCCACCGCCCGGCCGTCGGGCAACGCGCGGGCGACGACCTGGGCCGCGTCGTGCAGCCACGGCATCTGCGTCCCACTGCTGCAGACCGAAAGGAACGGGATGATCACCTTCGCGAAGGTCTCGGCGGGGATGTCCTGCTCGTCGCCACCGAGGCACAGGCCGTCGTACTTCACGGTGTAGGTCATCGACAACATCGGCTCCCACATCGACGTGCCCTTGAGGCCGTCGACCATCTCGTCGGGCATGCCCACGGCCTCGGTGTTGAAGAACCGCAGGATGCCCTCCCGGTCGCCGGCGGCCTCGAGGCGCTCGAGACGTCCGATGTAGTCCGGGGGCGGCGACGGCCAGCCTTCGGTGCGGTAGGGCACCTCGAGAGCCGCCGCCCTGGCGAGCGGGGCGCCGCCCGCGGCCGCCTCGATGACGAGGGCACCCCCGGAGGACACGCCGAACGCGTAGGCGGGGGTCCCGGGCGCGCCCGCCGCCCCGATGACCGCCGTGAGGTCCTCGACCTCACGCTGCACGGCGTAGGGCTGCGTGTCGCCGCTGTCGCCGCGTCCGCGCCGGTCGTACGTCACGCCGGTGAGGCCGAGCGCGCCGAGCGCCTGCGCCACGTCGCGGAAGGAACCGCGGTCGCAGAAGGCGCCGCCGACGACGGCGACGACGGGACCGCTGCCGTAGGTCTCGTAGGCGATCGTCGTGCCGTCTGCCGACGTCGCGTGCTGAAGGGCGGTCACGGAGGTGGGGGTCGGGCTCATGCTGGGCTCCTCGGTCTGGTGGTCGCGCTGACGCGCTACCGGCTGGGTCGGTCATCCCCATGTCGAACGGGGCGACGGCGTCTCGACACGTGGATCGGGAAATTTCCGCGCGCTTCGTGGAGAGGTCAGCGCTTCGTCGAGAAGACGGTGCGACGCTCCTCCTCGGGCACCGTTGCCATGTAGTCGACCACGGCGTCGCTGAGGCTGGCCCACGTCGGGTGCTGCTCCACCGGGGCCACCGTCGCGACGACGTGGTCGGCGTGCACCTCGACGAGGTTCCAGGACTGCGGGCCGTCGACGCCCATGAGCAGCTCGCGCGGGGCGCCGACGTCGTCGACGTACGAGACCCCGCCGGCGACGAGCACCGGGATGTGCCCGAGCGTCCCGAAGCTCGTGACGTGGAGGTGGCCGCTGAGGATGGCCCGCACGTCGGTGCCCTCGAGCGCCGCGCGGAGCCGGTCGGGGTCGTCGAAGTCCAGCAGCTGCATGACCGGGGACCGGTAGGTGATCGGCGGATGGTGCATGACGAGGATCGTCCCGTGCTCGGCCGGGGTGGCGATCTCCCTTGCGAGCCAGGCGTACTGGGCCTCCGAGAACCCACCGTGGTGGAAGCCGGGCAGGGCCGAGTCGACGTCGATGATCCGCAGGCCGCGGACGACGGTGACGCGGTCCTGCGGCTCGTCGGTGTCGAGGCCGTACCAGCCCTGCGCCAGCGGGCGCCGTTCGTCGTGGTTGCCGCCCGTGACGACGACCGTGGCGCCGAGACGCTCGGCCACCGGCTCGACGAGCTCGCGCAGCGTCGCGTAGGCCTCCGGTTGGGCGCTGTCGGTGAGGTCGCCGGACAGGACGAGGGCATCGATGCGCTCCCCCGACGCCTCGACCTTCTCGAGCGCCTTGCGCAGCTGGGCGACGGTGTCGATGTGGCCCTGCAGCAGCCCCCCACCGGCGATGAGGTGCATGTCGGACAGGTGGGCGAGGACGTGCGTCGGTGCCGGTCGGCTCCCCGTGAAGACCATGGCGCCAATGTATGCGGTGCCCGTCGTTGTGATCGGGCTCGGTGGGAGCGATGCTGGGTGGGTGTCCTCAAGCGCCCAGGGGCTCTTTCACGTCGACTTCACCGGTGAGGTCGTCTACTGGCGCGGACCCTCGCCCTTCCACTTCGTCGTCGTGCCCGAGCCCGAGCTGGCGGAGGTCGCCGCGTGGTCGTTCGCGAGCTACGGCTGGGGCTGCCTACCGGTGCGGGGGCGCCTCGGACGCACGGAGTTCCGGACGTCGTTGTTCCCCAAGGACGGTGGCTTCGTCGTCCCGGTCAAGGCCCACGTGCGCCGCGCCGAGCGCGTCGAGCTCGGCGACGTCGTGCGGTTGCGGCTGGATCTCGTCACCGACGGCGTCACAGGCTGAGGAGCGGGCCGATGCCGATCCCCCGAGCCGTCACGACGCTGAACCGGGACGTCCTCAACAAGGCGATGGTCCACCTCGCGGGGCACGGCTGGTTCGTCGAGCTCGAGCACGTGGGTCGGCGGTCCGGGCGCGTCTTCCGGGTCCCGATGATGGCGTTCGACGGCGCGGACCATGTCACCGTCGCCCTGACGTACGGGCCGCGCGTCGACTGGCTGGCCAACCTCCGCGCCGCCGGTGGCGGACGGATGCACCTGCGCGACGAGCTGCTGACGCTCGGCCCGCCGGTCTTCATCGACGAGGAGGAGGGCCTGCGACGGATGCCGCAGCCGCCGCGCGCGCTGCTGCCGGTCCTGGGCTGCCACGACTTCGTCGAGATCCCGGTCCTGGCCCGAGCTCCTTCACCGGGTGGTGAGCTCGTGGCAGGGCCCGGTCGAGGACACCGAGGCACTGGGCCGTCGAGGCCGTCGAGGGGAGGCGTCAGCGGCGCACCTGGCACTCGGGACACCAGTACAGCGTCCGCCCGGCGACGGTGCGGTCCCGCACGGGTGCCCCGCACCTGGGGCACGGCAACCCGGTGCGCTGGTAGACGAGGAAGCGACGTTCGAAGTGGTCACCGAGACGCTCGCCGGTCAGCGACTCCGTGATGGCTCGCGCCCGACCGCTGCGTCGGAGCCGGCGAGCGGCGTCGACCTGGTCCTGCATCGTCAGGATCTGCGAGAACGTCACCCCCAGCGGCATGAGGAGGACGAGGTCCTCCCAGAGGGCCTCCCAAGCCCCGCTCGACAGCTCTCGACCGGGCGTCATCGGGTCGATCGCCTGCCGGTGCAGCACCTCGCACCGGTACACGTTGCCGACCCCGGCGACGACCGACTGGTCCATCAGGAGTTCGCCGATCCCCTTGCGGCTCTTGCGGATTCGCTGAAGTGCCCGCTGGGGCTGCTGCCGGCGACGCAGCGGGTCCGGGCCGAGCGTGCCGACGATCTCACGTTCCCGGCGCGCGTCGACGACGGTGCACGTCATGGGCCCCCGCAGGTCGGCGTAGTGGGCGTCGGTCTCCAGGCGAAGCCGTATCGTCGGCAGCGGCGCCGGCACTCCGTCGGGCCCGGCCGGTCGCACTGGGAACGTGCCGATGAGGCCGAGGTGGACGTGAAGCGTCTCCGGTCCGAGGTCGACGAAGAGGTGCTTGCCGTGGGCCCGCGCCCCGTGCAGCTGCTGGCCGTCGAGCCGGGCGGCATCGGCCGCGAACCGCCCCTGCGGACTCGAGGCGGCGACGACGCGGTCGGCGAACGCGCGCTCCAGGCGGGCTGCGAGGGCGTGGATCGTATGGCCCTCGGGCACGGCTCTCCTCGGTCGGGTAGGGGGACGGGTGTCTCGGACGACCGGGCGCGTCGTCGACCGCGGCGCGGTCGGCGACGCGGGGACGGCTCGCCGAGCGTCCGCGGCTACCGTATCGTTGCCACCGGGGGAACAGCAGTCGCCGGCGGCTTCCGGGAACGAGGGGACCATGGCGACTGACTCCGTTGACTCCGTGCAGGTGCGGCGGATGCGCGACGACCCGACGGACGATCCCGCCTCCGGGCTCGGGACCCCAGCCTCCGACCGGGCGCCGGCGTGGGCCGCGGTGCTGGCCGTCGTCGCCGGGGTCCTCGTCAGCGGGTACGTGGCGCAGGTCGTGACGCCGTTCATCCGCCGTGACGACTGGCCGTACCTGCTGCCGGAACACATCCCGGGCGGCTCCGGCGTCTGGCAGAAGAACCTCACCGAGGGCCGCTGGCTCAACTACGTCTGGTGGCTCGTCGTCGGCCAGCACGAGATGCCCGTCGTCGCGTCGGTGCTCTACGCCGTGGCCTACGGCGCCTTCGTCGTCGGCTTCGTGCGCCTGTTCGACGTGCGTGGCCGGGTGGCCGCAGCCCTCCTGGCTCTGGCCGTGTTCGCCTCCCCCCTGTGGGAGCGACTCGTCTACTGGCCGGCGACGCTGACCCCCTCGGCCGTCGTCGCGGCCCTCGCGGTGTGGACCCTTCCGCGCGCATCGGTGGGTCGCGGCCGCCTCGTGGTCTGGGGGTTCGTGGCGACGGTGCTCTCGGTCCTGACGTACCCGCCCCTGGCGCCCGTCGTCCTCGTCGCCGCGCTCGTCCACCTGCGCCGACGCTCCTGGCGAACGACCCTTGCCGCCTGCGCACTCTTCGTCGTCGTCTACGGGATCGGCATCCTGACGATCTACACCTTGAACTGGATCGCCTTCCGCCACTTCGGAGTTCGCATATCGGCCTGGCGCCACCCGAACGCTGCGCACAGCCTGCACGCCCTCGTCGTCAACGCGCACCGCTACCTCGTCGACCTGAAAGGACTGGCCAAGGCGCTCGGCCCGCCCTCGCTCGTCCTCGGGGCGGTCGCCGGGATCGTCGCCCTCCTCGACCCCCGGACGCGGGGGGCGTGGCTGCGCGTCCTCACCGGTCTCGTCCTCGTCATCGCCCTCGGCGGAGCCCAGACCCTCGTCACCGGGGTCACCACCAATCCCCGGGGTTTGCTCTGGGGCTGGTTGCTCGCCGTCGTGCCGGCCGGCCTGCTCCTGTCCAGCGTGAGGTGGCCCCGGCGGGTCGGCCTCGTCCTCCTCGTCGCGTTGTCGGTCGCCGGACTGGTCCAGTGGCGATCGGACGTCTCGGCCCACCAGCAGACGCGGCGTGAGTACGCCGCGATCGTCGATGCCGTGGTGGCCGCACAGCAACGCACCGGCCTGCGCGACGTGGTCCTGTACCAGAACCCTGCGCAGCGTCGAACCGCCGCGGGGGGTATCACGGTCGGTACGGTGCAGATGATGCTGTACGAGTACGCCGGCGTCGTCACGCACTGGTGCGCCGGGAGCCAGTGCTCCGAGCTGGCGGCCCGCGTGGGGTCCGGACCCGTGGTCCAGGTCGGGGATGCCATCGGCGTGGTCGTCCCGAGGCCGGCCACCTGGCTCTGAGTACCGCAGCCGGTTGCCGTCATCCCCGGCGCGGGTGACGGCGAGCTCTCAGCGGTGGTTTCCCTCGATGCCCATGAGTCCCATGATGCGACGCAGGTCCTCGATCGAGGCGAACTCGACGGTGATCTTGCCCTTGCGTTGGCCGAGCGCGATGGCCACGCGCGTCTCGAGGTGGTCGGCCAGGCCGGAGGTGTACTCGTCGAGCTGCGGATGCCGCGAGCCGGCGCGCGGCCGGCGCGGCTTCGGCGCCTGTCCGCCCTCACCGAGCGCGACGAGCTCCTCCACCGTGCGCACCGAGAGGCCTTCGGCGACGATGCGCTGAGCCATGCGTTCCATCGAGGCGCCGTCGGGAAGCCCGAGCAGCGCCCGGGCGTGGCCGGCACTGAGGACACCGGCTGCGACGCGGCGCTGGACGAGCGGGGGCAGCCTCAGCAGCCGCAGCGTGTTGGAGATCTGTGGCCGTGACCGGCCGATGCGGGTCGCCAGCTCCTCGTGGGAGCAGCCGAAGTCGTCGAGCAGCTGCTGGTAGGCGGCCGCTTCCTCGAGCGGGTTGAGCTGGCTGCGGTGCAGGTTCTCGAGGAGGGCGTCGCGCAGCAGGTCGTCGTCGCTCGTGTCCTTGATGATGGCCGGGATCGTCGCCTGCTCGGCCTGCTGCGACGCGCGCCAGCGACGCTCGCCCATGATGAGCTCGAAACGCTTGCCGTCGGCCTCGGCGAGCTGCTCCTCGGGGATGCGACGCACGACGACAGGCTGCAGCACCCCGATCTCGCGGATCGAGTGGACGAGCTCGCCCATGTGGTCCTCGTCGAAGACCGTCCGCGGCTGGCGGGGGTTGGGCCGGATCGAGTCGATGTCGAGCTCTGCGAACTCCGCGCCGGGAACGACCGCGAGCTGCGAACCCGTGGTGTCGGCCTCGGAGGGGGTCGGTTCCGTCACCTGCTGGCTGGGCGGCGCCGCGTCACCGGTCGCGCCAGGCCGCTGGGCGGGGCTGCCGGTCCCCGTGGTCTCGGCGGCTTCCGTGGTCTCGTCGGTCTCTGCAACGGCGACGGCGACCGCTCCGCCGCCGTTCTCGTCACGCTTCTGCTCGGGGAAGAAGACGTCGACGGGCCGGCCCGTCCCCCCGCTCGGTGCGCTCGGGATGAGTGCTCCCAGACCCCGACCCAGTGCCCGACGCTTCTCCGCCATTCCACATCCTCAGACCATGTCGGGCGCGGCCGTCGCGCCCGCGGTCAGTCTAGGTGCATCGCTGTGGGGACACGTGCAGGCGGCACGTCGCGCCGAATTGGGCGTTTCACGTGAAACGCACCCGCCCGCGGGAGCCCGGACGGTGCCGATGGCACGAGGCAGTCGCTTGGGACGCTTCCTGTTTCACGTGAAACAGGAGTGAGACCTGTGGCGACGCATGAGGCCTGCGGCACCCGGAAGCACCCGTGTTTCACGTGAAACGGAAGGAGCACGGCCTTGGAGAGGTCGCAGGCGGGTCAGCTTCGGCCGTCGGCGCCGCGGTCGGCGATCTCCCCCGCCGCCTCCAGGTAGGCCAGGGCGCCGCTGCTCGTGGGGTCGTACGTCAGGACCGTCTCGCCGAAGCTCGGCGCCTCCGAGACGCGGACCGACCGGGGCACCGTGGTGCGCAGGACCTGCTCCGGGAAGTGCTCACGGACCTCTTCGGCGACCTGGGCCGAGAGGCGGGTGCGCCCGTCGTACATCGTCAGCAGGATCGTCGAGACGTGCAGCGGCGGGTTGAGGTGAGCCCGGACCAGCTCGATGTTCTTGAGCAGCTGCGACAGGCCCTCGAGGGCGTAGTACTCGCACTGGATCGGGATGAAGACCTCGCTCGCGGCCACCATGGCGTTGACGGTGAGCAGACCGAGGCTCGGGGGGCAGTCGATGAGGATGTAGTCGTAGCCGTGGCCCTGCTCCCCGGCGGCCCCGATCGCCTTGTGCAGCCGCGACTCGCGGGCGACGAGGGAGACGAGCTCGATCTCGGCACCGGCGAGGTCGATCGTCGCCGGTGCGCAGTAGAGCCCCTCGACGGTGGTGCACGGCTGCACGACATCGAGCAGCGGCTTGCCGTCGACGAGCACGTCGTAGATCGAGGGCACCTCGGCGTGGTGGTCGATGCCGAGGGCGGTGCTCGCGTTGCCCTGCGGGTCCAGGTCGATGACGAGAACCGTGAGACCGGACTGGGCGAGGGCCGCGGCGATGTTCACCGTGGTCGTCGTCTTGCCGACGCCGCCCTTCTGGTTGGCGACGGTGAGGACGCGAGGTGCGGCTGGCTTCGGGAACGGCCGACCCGTCAGCTGGATGCGACGCCGTGCGTTGTCGGCGAGCTCGCGGGCCAGCGGCGTGTCCGCGTCGGCGGCCGGCAGGGCAGCCACGAGGGCCTCCCGCTCGGCGAGCCCCTCGGCGTAGGCACGGTGCCGGGCGCTCTCGTCCACAGCGTTGTCCCCAGCCGCGGACAGGCCGGGTTCCTGCGTGGAGAGCGTGTTCTCGGGCGGGTCATCCACCGCATTGTCCACAGGTCGGTCTTCCTCGTCATCGGTCTGGCTGGGCGGCCCGAGGGCCTCGGGGTGCTCGGCCTCAGGTGCTGCTGGCACCTCGTCCTGTGGTTCCGTCGGGGCCGGCTCGGACGCCAGAACCTCCACGGCTGTGGTCTGCTGGGCCGCGGCACCGGCACCGGAGCCGACGACTGCTCGCCCGGGGACCGATGCGTCGGTGGGCTGCTCCTCGAGGGCCTCCGCGGCTCCCGGCTCGGCCCGGTCGACGTCCGACCGCCCGGTCGTCGGAGCCGAAGAGCCTTCGGCGGCCGGCGTTCCCTCCTCGTCGCGCACCGGGGTGGCGAGCGTCGCGTCGACGACCACCGCCGTAGGAGCTTCCCCCACGTCGTCGCTCCTCGACCCTGCGCCGACCGCCGGTGCGTGGTCTGTTTCACGTGAAACAGCGAGCCTGCGCGCGAGCCAACCCAGGTGACGGTGCTCCGGCGACGGTTCGGGTTCGCTGGGCCACCCCAGGTTCGTCGACATCGTCACGGGGAGTGCACCTCCGGGGATCGCGTGCGGAGGCGGTGGTGATGAGAACGGGGACGTCTGCCCGTCCACCGCCGGAAAGGTCTCGACACGATCATGTCTGATGCGGCCGACGTCTGCTCGACGCCGGGCCGGTGCGCCGCGAACCACGTGGCCGATCGCCCCGCCGACGCGCGGAACCGGCGCTGCTCGGTGCTCGCGAGCGGAACTTGCGCCGATCCACCGCCTCCCCGATCGTCGCGCGCAGCACGATCGTCGGTTCGTCAAGGACCCCCGCGCCGTACTCCTCGACGGCCGCGTCGACGACACCGAGACGCACCAGAGCCGTCCGGCTCTCGTCGAGCTCCCCCTCGCCCGCAGGCCTTTCAGGGCGAGGACGCTCCCGTGCGGCGCCAGCAGCGGGAGCGTCCACTCCGCGAGCTGGAGGATGCCCGACACGGCCCGCGCCGTGACCCACGGCGCGCGGACCACGTCCCACAGCGCCTCGGCGCGGGCCGTGTGCACGGTGACGTTGTCGAGGCCGAGGTGGGCGATGGTGCCGGAGAGCCAGCCCGTCCGTCGGGCCAGCGGCTCGACGAGGTGCAGGTGCAGGTCGGGACGGGCGATGGCGAGGGCGAGCCCGGGCAGGCCGGCGCCGGACCCGACGTCGATGACCTCTTGACCGCCGGCGTCACGCACGGGGATGGCAGTGTGCACCACTGCGCAGTTGAGGACGTGCCGGTCCCACAGGCGCGGAGCCTCCCGCGGCCCGATGAGCCCGTGGCTGATGCCGGTGTCGGCAAGCACGGCCACGAACTCCTCGGCGAGCTCGAGTCGCGCTCCGAACACCGCTGCGGCGATGCCCGGGGTGGCCGGTGGTCCGCTCGTCCCGAGCTCCTCGTCACCCACGCCGTGCTCCTCGCCCTCCGTCGCCGGCGGACGCTCGACGCGTCCCGCCGCGTTTCACGTGAAACGGGCCGCGTTCACGCCGGGAGGATGACGACGTGACGGTGCGGCTCCGTGCCCTCGGACTCCGAGACGAGCCCCGCGGCCGCGACCTCGTCGTGGACGACCTTGCGCTCGAAGGCCGACATCGGCTCGAGGGAAGACTTCTCCCCTGTCGCCTTGACCTGCTCGATGGCGGTCTTCGCGAGGTCGACGAGGGTCGAGCGTCGCTCGGCTCGGTGCCCGGCGATGTCCAGCATGAGGCGGCTGCGCTCGCCGGTCTCGGCCTGGACCGCCAGACGGGTCAGCTCCTGGAGGGCCTCGAGCACCTTCCCGTTCGGGCCGACGAGGCGGCGCGGGACGCGCCCGTCCTCGGAGTCGACGATGGCCACCGCGGCACGGTCACCGTCGACGTCGACGTCGAGGTCCCCGTCGAGGTCGGCGATGTCGAGGAGGGTCTCGAGGAAGTCGGCGGCAACCTCACCCTCGCGCTCGAGCTGACGCACCCGCGAGGACCTGTCTGGCTTGCCCGTCTCGTCCGCCGCAGCGGGGGCGGCGTCACCGTCGTCGGTCGCCCCCTCGTCCGCCGCCTCGATCCCCGTGTCGGTCGGGTCGGTGGTCGAGTCAGCGGTCGGGTCCGTCGCCCCGCTCGTGGTGTCGGTGGTCGTGTCGGGCGTCGTGTCGGTGGTCGTGTCGGTGGTCGTGTCGAGTGCCACGTCGCCGGTCGCCTGGGTGTCGCTCATGGGGTAACTCCTTCGTTCACCGGAGCCGGAATCTGTGGACGACTCATGTCGTCGCAGGTCAGCGGGCCGGAAGCTATGGACAAGACTGTGGATGAACGCCTCAGCGGCGGTTCTTCGGCGGGGCGGCCTTCGCGCGCTTCTTGCTCTTGGGCTGCTGTCGCTGGCCCGCCTTGGGGGCCTCCTCGACGGCGTCGCCATCGAGACCCGGCACGGTGAGCTCCTCCATGTCGCGACCCTTGCGCTTGAGGCGCTCGCGCCGCCGGGCCTCGGCCTCGGACCCGGGCGCGGGCATGTTGCGGATGACGTAGAACTGCTGACCCATGGTCCAGAGGTTCGTCGTCAACCAGTAGAGCAGGACACCGATCGGGAAGTTGATGCCGGAGATCGCGAAGAAGATCGGCATGAGGTACAGCAGGACCTTCTGCTGCTTCGCGAAGGGGTTGTCGAGCGCGGCGGCCGGCATGTTCTTGCGCATCAGCTGGTATTGCGTCGTGAACGTCGTCGCGGACATGAGCACGATGAGCACTGCGGTGAGGATCTTGACGCTCGTCTCACCGCTGGTCATGAAGGCGTCGGACAGCTTGGCGCCGAAGATCGTCGAGCCCTCGATGGCGCGGGCGACCTCGTTGGTGATCGGGCCGATGCCGGGCTGCTTGCCCTCGGCCTGGGCGCGCAGGTTGTTGAGCAGCTGGAAGAGCGCGAAGAAGAACGGGCTCTGGATGAGGATCGGCAGGCAGCTGCTGAACGGGTTGGTGCCCGTGCGGCGGTAGAGATCCATGATCTCCTGCTGCTGCGCCTTCTGGCTCTCCGGGTCGCGCTTGCCCTTGTACTTCTTCTGGATCTTCTGCATCTCCGGCTGGATGAGCTGCATCCGGCGCGAGGAGTGGATCTGCCGTACGAAGAGGGGGATGAGCAGGAGCCGGACGACGACGGTGAGGCCGACGATCGAGAAGGCCCAGGCCCAGCCGGTGGGCAGCCCGACGGCATCGAACAGCCAGTGCCAGGCGTACATGACCCAGGCCTCACCCAGCTTGATCGGGTAGAGCAGGGTGTTGAAGAACTCGCTCAACGTGTGTCCTCTGTCATCCGGTGAGCCGGCCGAGCCTTCGGGCCGGTCACCACTGGTCGGCACCGTGGTGCCGCGTGGTCAGGTGGTGGGTTCTCCGTGGTGGTGCCGGTGCGGTGTCGGCGGTCCGTGGCCCGGCTCGGAGGGCACCGCCGCTCCCACCCGGGCCGATTCATCGGCCTCCGTCGGCCGGAAGTCCTCCGGTCGGACCGCGTTGCGGCTCTCCCACGTGAGCGGAACGTCGTCGACGCCACCCGGGTTCCACGGGTGGCACCGGCCGAGCCGCCGCACCGTGAGCCAGCTACCCCGGATCGGGCCGAAGCGCGTCAGCGCGGTGACCGCGTACGCCGAGCAGCTCGGGTAGAACCGGCAGGTGGGGGGCCTGAGCGGGGAGACGAACCGCTGGTAGAGGCGGACCGCGAGCACGAGCGGGGCCGCGAGCACCGAGCTGACGCTGAGGGTCACGGCCTGGTCACCTTCTCGAGCTGACGTCCGAGCGCCGCGTCCAGCTCTTCCCAGCTCGCCTGTGCCGCAGCCGGGTTCGCCCGGACGACGAGATCCCACCCGGTCGCGACGCCGTCGAGGTGCCCCGCCACGCTGGCTCGCAGCCGGCGCTTGGTCCGGTTGCGGACGACGGCGTTCCCGACGGCCTTGGACACAACAAAACCGACGCGCGGCGGAAGGTCCGCACGCGCATCGGTCCGGTTGGCATGCACGACGAGGAGTCGCCCGCCCGCTCTGCTGGCGCCCGGCCCCCGGACTGCCGACGCGAAGTCCGCGCTCTCGCGCAGACGGTGACGTGCCGGCAGCACGCCGAGGCCCCGGGCGGTCAGGCCGAGAGCTCGGCGCGGCCCTTGCGACGACGTGCGGCGAGGATGGCGCGACCAGCGCGGGTGCGCATGCGCAGACGGAAGCCGTGCGTCTTGGCGCGGCGACGGTTGTTCGGCTGGAAGGTGCGCTTGCTCACGAGGTTCTCCGTTGGTCGCGGGGAACGGGCGACAGCGTCGACCCGTGCTCCCGTGGGGGTGGGACTGGGCGTGGTCTCGGCGACCGCAATCGGCAAGCCCGTGGTGCTTCGGCGCCACCCGAACGACCGGGTGGGCCACGAGGCGCCATGGGCATGCGAAAGAGGTCGCAGACACGCTCGGTCAACGATACGGGAGCGCCGGAAGAAGGGTCAAACCGACGCGGGTCGGGGCCTGAGGGCTGCCGAACCCACCGATACTGGGGCCTGCCGCACCGTGTTCAAGGCGACACGCCGTGAGTTGACCGAATCTGTGGACGGCGCGATTGTCAGAGGCGACCGCGCGAGGTACGTTTCGACCTTCACCATCGTCGCCCACCCATGCACAGGCTGTGGACAAAGGTGTGGACAACAGGGCATCGTTCAGCCGGACAGCGGACGGCCCTCGAGCCGTCCGACCCGAGCGCCGACTCGGGTGAGATCCGCGCAGGTGCCCGCGAGACCGGTGCACGAGGAACGACTCAGGGGTAGGTGGGACGAGGTGGCCGATGCAGGCGTCGACTACGCACGGATCTGGCAGGAGACGCTTCGCACCCTCGACTCGGTGGGCCTGTCCAACCGCGAGCGCGCGTTCGTGCGGCTCTGCCGGCTCATCGGCGTCCTGGACCAGACGGCCCTCGTTCGGGTGCCCAACAACTTCACCAAGGACTTCCTCGAGACGCGGATGCGCGAGCAGGTGCACGCCGCTCTCGGTGAGCAGCTCGGCCACCCGGTACAGCTCGCGGTGTCGGTCGACGAGACCCTCGAGACCGACCTGGGTCTGATCAGCGACGAGCCGACCGGGCAGCCCGCGCTCTCGGAGGGCGCCCGTCCGTCGAACCCGTTCTCGGCCACGCCCGGACACCAGGGCCACCAGGGCCAGTTCGACCAGATGGGCCAGCTGCCCGACCACGGCGTCAACCACGGCGTCAACCACGGCCAGACCGTGCCGGGCGGGCCCACGGGGTCCAACGGGCACGGTGCCTCGGTGCAGCCCCCGCACGGCAGCCCCTACTCGCAGGTGCACCCGGCGGCCGCCAACCCCAACCCCCTGCGCGACCTCGCCGAGAGCGCTCCGGCCCTCGACGGCGCCGACCTCGACGAGCCGCGGCTGCAGGCCTACGGGGGGTCCGACCACCCGGCCGACGCGCTGCGCGCCGGGGGCGAGAGCGGGCCGCTGCGCCAGCAGCGCCCGGAGCCCCCCGTCGTCGGCGACACGCGGCTGAACCCCAAGTACACCTTCGACACCTTCGTCATCGGCGCGAGCAACCGGTTCGCCCACGCGGCGGCCGTCGCCGTCGCCGAGGCGCCCGCCAAGGCGTACAACCCGCTCTTCGTCTACGGCGAGTCCGGGCTGGGCAAGACCCACCTGCTCCACGCCATCGGGCACTACGCGCGCACGATGTTCCCCGGCGTCCGGGTGCGGTACGTGAACTCCGAGGAGTTCACCAACGACTTCATCAACAGCATCCGCGACGACAAGGCCAGCGCCTTCCAGGCCCGGTACCGCAGCGTCGACGTGCTGCTCATCGACGACATCCAGTTCCTCCAGGGCAAGCTGCAGACCCAGGAGGAGTTCTTCCACACCTTCAACACGCTGCACAACGCGAACAAGCAGATCGTCATCACGAGCGACCTGCCGCCGCGCGAGCTGTCCGGCTTCGAGGACCGGATGCGCACCCGGTTCGAGTCGGGCCTGCTCACCGACGTCCAGCCGCCCGACCTCGAGACCCGGATCGCCATCCTGCGCAAGAAGGCGATCCAGGACCGGATGAAGGTGCCGGACGACGTCCTCGAGTACATCGCGACGAACTTCAGCACGAACATCCGCGAGCTCGAGGGTGCCCTGATCCGCGTCACGGCCTTCAGCAACCTCAACCGCCAGCCGGTCGACCTCCCGCTCGCCGAGATCGTCCTCAAGGACGTGCTGCCGAACGAGACGCCGAACCAGGTGACCGCCGCGACGATCATGGCGGTGACGGCGGCGTACTACGCGGTGACGCTCGAGGACCTCTGCGGCTCGTCGCGCTCCCGCCAGCTCGTCACCGCGCGGCAGATCGCGATGTACCTCTGCCGCGAGATGACCGACCTGTCACTGCCGAAGATCGGCCAGCACTTCGGCGGCCGCGACCACACCACGGTCATGCACGCCGACCGCAAGATCCGCGAGCTCATGGGTGAACGCCGCGCCATCTACAACCAGGTCACCGAGCTGACCAACCGCATCCGGCAGCAGTCCCACTGACGGACCCCTCGCGCGACGGACAGCCGCGGGCTGCGCCGGCGCGTTCGTGTCCCTCGGGCCCTCGGTCCCGAGGCGGCGTGAATGCCCACCGAGTCGGGATCAATGGGACGTAGCGCGCAGAGGTGACTAGTCGCCACACGACGGACACCCATCGCCGATCGCCGGCCTCCACAGCCATCCACACCTCTGTCCACAGCTGTGTGCACAACGCGACCGGCCCGTGGACCCTGGGCCGGGAACCCACAGGCTGATCCACAGCTGTGGTTGTCCACCGTTGTGGACAACTCTGTGGAACCGATCGCCACGTCTGTCCACAGGTGACTAGTCATCAATCCGGCCAAAACGGACATCCGCTCCACTTGTTTCCACAGTGACACTGTGGACAGGTGTGGACGAGGTCGGAAATCTTGCGGAAAAACTGCACCCTCCTTGTGAGCCCGGTGTGAACGGCGACCGGCCGTCCACACCCGCAGCGAATCGACGGGGCAGCCCGCCCACATCCTCTGCACACCGCCATCCGGGCCCTGACCAGCCGGGACGCGCCTTGTCCACAAGATCCACAGCACCTATGACGATGACGAGAACCCAGATGACGAGAGATGCCCCGACAACGAGGGTCCCGAGCGCTCCGACAGCCGGCAGGTGCGGAACGGAACAGCTCTCCTCCGACACTCCAGCTGCAGCCCGCCCGCGGCCGCCGACCGTTTGTGGCGTGTTTGTGGTGCCGCCTCGGCACAGGGACTAGTGTCTGAGCCCCCATGTCCGACCTGTCGAAGTGAGAGCACCGTGAAGTTTCGGGTTGAGCGAGACGTCCTGGCCGAGGCCGTGACCTGGGTGGCGCGTGGTCTGCCCGCACGCCCGCCCGTGCCGGTTCTCGCCGGTGTGCTCATCGACGCCAGCGAGGAGGGCTCGCTGACGCTCTCGGCGTTCGACTACGAGGTGTCCGCCAAGATCACCGTCCCGGCCGACGTCGCCGAGGAAGGTCAGGTCCTCGTGCTCGGCCGGCTCCTCGCGGACATCTCCCGCAACCTGCCGAACAAGCCCATCGACGTCAGCACGGACGGGACCAAGGTCAACGTCGCGTGCGGCTCCTCGCGCTTCAGCCTCCGCGAGATGCCCGCCGCCGACTACCCGACGCTGCCCGCGGCTCCCGAGGCGAGCGGCACCATCGCCGGCGACACCTTCACCCAGGCCGTCGCCCAGGTGTCCATCGCCGCCGACCGCGGCGACACGCTGCCCATCCTCACCGGCGTCCGCATGGAGATCGAGGGGGACAAGGTGACGCTGCTCGCCACCGACCGCTACCGCCTCGCGATGCGTGAGCTGACGTGGACACCGAGCGAGTCCGACGCCAGCCACGTCGCCCTGGTCCCGGCCCGACAGCTGTCCGACACGGCCAAGGCCCTGGGCGCGTCCGGCTCGGTGTCCCTCGCCTTCGGCGCCGGCGGTGACGGGCTCATCGGCTTCGAGGCGGGCCAGCGTCGGACCACGACGCGCCTGCTCGACGGCGAGTACCCCAAGGTCACCTCGATCTTCCCGACGAGCGTCGACACCGAGGCCGTCGTCGAGACCGCCGCCATCGAGGAGGCCGTCAAGCGCGTCGCCCTCGTCGCCGAGCGCAACACCCCGGTCCTGCTCAAGTTCACCGACGGCCAGGTGGCCATCGAGGCCGGCACCGGGGACGACGCGCAGGCGTCCGAGGCCGTGGAGGCGACGCTCACCGGGCCCGAGATCCAGATCGCGTTCAACCCGCAGTTCCTCCTCGACGGCCTGCACGCCGTCGGTACCGCGTTCAGCCGGCTGTCGTTCACGCAGCCGAGCCGCCCCGCGGTGCTCTCCGGCCAGCAGGAGGTCGACGGCGAGCCCGACGCCTCCTACCGCTACGTCCTCATGCCGGTCCGCTTCGCCAGCTGACCGGCTCGGCCCGGCGCGAGGCGTCCGACGGAACAGACGGGTCCGACCGATCCGCCGGACCGGGCCCGCGCCGGACGGTGAGCGTCCGTCCCGGACGTCGTCGGGTACGTCGTTCGCACCGGCGCGGACCGCCGGTGCGTCGGCTCGCTCGGCAGGCGTAGCCTCGAACCGCTTGTGACTCTCCCCACCCTGTGCAGAAAGGCTCCCGACATGCAGCTCGGTCTGATCGGTCTCGGCAAGATGGGCGGCAACATGCGGGAGCGGTTGCGCCGCGCGGGTCACGAGGTCATCGGCTTCGACTTCAACCCCGACGTGCGCGACGTCGACTCGCTGCCCGACCTCGTCGAGTCCCTCGAGGCCCCGCGCGTCGTGTGGGTCATGGTCCCGTCGGGCGACCCCACGCGGAAGACCGTCGCCGAGCTCGGTGAGCTCCTCGACGCCGGCGACCTCGTCATCGACGGGGGCAACTCCCGCTTCACCGACGACTTCGAGAACGCGGACCTGCTCGGCGAGAAGAACATCGGCTACGTCGACTGCGGTGTCAGCGGCGGCATCTGGGGCCTGGAGAACGGCTACGGCCTCATGTGCGGCGGTGAGGAGAAGTGGGTCGAGCGGGCCATGCCGATCTTCGACGCCCTGCGCCCGGAGGGCCCGCGCGAGGAGGGGTTCGTCCACGCCGGTGAGGTCGGTGCCGGCCACTACACGAAGATGGTCCACAACGGCATCGAGTACGGCCTCATGGCCGCCTACGCCGAGGGCTACGAGCTGCTCGAGAAGAAGGACATCGTCAAGGACGTCCCCGGCGCCTTCAAGGCCTGGAGCCGCGGCACCGTCGTGCGTTCGTGGCTGCTCGACCTCATGGTCAAGGCGCTCGAGGAGAACCCGCACCTCGACGACGTCTCCGACTACACCAACGACTCCGGCGAGGGCCGGTGGACCGTCGAGGAGGCCATCGCGCTGGGCGTGCCGATGCCGGTCATCTCCAGCTCGCTGTTCGCCCGGTTCGCCTCGCGCCAGCAGAGCTCCCCGACGATGCAGGCGGTCGCCGCCCTGCGCGGCCAGTTCGGCGGACACCAGGTGATGACCATCGCCGAGGGCGAGGAGCTGCGTCGCCGCACCGGCGCCGAGGGTTCGACCGTGCCGGCCCCCGCGGCCGCCCAGGAGAAGGAGAGCGCCCCGGCACACCCGAGCGCCGCCGACACCGACGCCGCGACGGCCGGTCCGTCCTCGGGAACCGGATCGACCGGTGGTGGCCAGCCCGGCGGCGGCCCCACCTCCGGCACCGAGGACACCTCGGCCTGAGGCACCGCGCCCCGGCCGGCAGGATCCTGCCGGGCGGGGACGGTCCCCGCACCCGAGAGCCGGCCATCCTGACGTGCACGTCCGCCACCTGACCCTCAAGGACTTCCGCAGCTACCCGAGCGCCGAGCTCGCGCTGACGCCCGGGGTCACGACGCTGGTCGGGCTCAACGGACAGGGCAAGACCAACCTCGTCGAGGCGATCGGCTACCTCGCGACGCTGGGCTCGCACCGCGTCGCGACCGACCAGCCGCTCGTGCGGTTCGGGGCCTCGCAGGCGGTGATCCGCGGCGCGGTCGTGCGCGAGGACCGGGAGACCCTCGTCGAGCTGGAGATCACTCCCGGCCGGGCCAACCGGGCGCGACTCGGTCGGTCGCCCGTGCGCCCGAGGGACGTCCTGGGCACGGTGCGCACGGTGCTCTTCGCGCCGGAGGACCTCGCCCTGGTCAAGGGTGACCCCTCGGAGCGGCGTCGCTTCCTCGACGAGCTCCTCGTCCAGCGTCAGCCTCGGTGGCAGGGCGTCCGCTCGGACTACGACAAGATCCTGCGCCAGCGCAACGCGCTGCTGAAGTCGGCGGCTCCGGTGCTGCGCAAGGGCGGCCGGTACCGGCCGCGCCCCGGTGACCCCGGCAGCGACGAGGCGCGCGAGTCGGCGCTGCACACGCTCGGGGTGTGGGACGAGCACCTCGCGACCGTCGGCTCGCAGCTGGTCTACGCACGGCTGCGGCTGCTGCGCGACCTCGTGCCCGACCTCGCCGAGTGCTACGACGCCGTGAGCGCGGCCGCCTCGAACGCCCGGGCCACCTACCGCAGCTCCCTGCACCAGGACCTCGGCGCGCGGATCGCGGCCGGCGAGGTGCCCGAGGCGGAGGAGCTGCGCAGCGGGATGCTCGACACCCTGGCCCAGCTGCGGGGCAGCGAGGTCGAGCGCGGTGTCACGCTCGTGGGGCCGCACCGCGACGACCTCGTCCTGTCCCTCGGCGAGCTGCCGGCGAAGGGATACGCGAGCCACGGCGAGTCGTGGTCGTTCGCCCTGGGGCTGCGGCTCGCGGCCTACCACCTGCTGCGCCGCGACCTCGGTGACGACCCGGTCCTCGTGCTCGACGACGTCTTCGCCGAGCTCGACTCGGGTCGGCGCGAGCGGCTGGCCGCCCTCGTCGACGACTGCGAGCAGGTCCTCATCACCGCGGCGGTCGGGGCGGACGTGCCGGACCGGCTGCGCGAGCGCGGCGCCACGTTCGCCGTCGAGCTCGGTGCAGTGGCGGCGTGCACCGCGGTCACGCAGGACGAGAGGGAGCCGGCCGGTGAGTGACGCGGGCGGCATGGGAGATGCCGGCGCCGACGCCGTCCGGCCGGACGGACCCGGCGGTGACGAGCCCGTACGCGACGACCTCTCCGAGGAGGTCGAGGGCGCCGGACCCGGCCGCACGGACACCGACACGCGGATCGCCGACGCCGCCGCGTCCGCTCTCGCCCGGGCGCGCGCCGCTGCGGCGGACAAGGGTCTGCGCCCGGGGATGAAGCCGCGCAAGCGGCGACGCCCGGTCGGCGAACCGACCCTGTCCGGCTCGGACCGCGACGGCCGCGACCCGACGCTGCTCGGCGACCAGCTGGACCGGCTCCTGCTCGACCGCGGCTGGCGGGTCGACGTCGCCGTGGGGTCGGTCATGGGTCGGTGGGCGCAGATCGTCGGACCGGACATCGCCTCCCACGTCGAACCGGCGACCTTCGTCGACGGCGTCCTCACGGTCCGGGCCGACTCGACGGCCTGGGCGACGCAGATGCGGCTGCTGGCCTCCTCCCTGCTCGCGAGGATCGAGGAGGAGGTCGGTGTCGGGGCGGTCAGCCAGCTGCGCGTCGTCGGTCCGAGCGCGCCGTCGTGGAGCCGGGGGTCGCGCCGCTCCCCCGACTCCCGCGGTCCCCGTGACACCTACGGCTGAGGTGGGTGGCGCTCGGCGGGCGGCTGTCGGTGACGCGGCGCAGACTGGCCCCATGAGCCCGACGCACCAGGAGCACGCGACGCACCCGACGCACCAGCGCTGCAGCATCATCCCGCCGTACATCCTCGAGGAGCTGGCCCGCAGTGCCGAGCCCGCCGTGGCGCAGGTGGCTCGCGAGGCGCTCGTGCACGACGAGTCGGTGCGCCGGGCACGCCGGACGCCGACGGCCCACGCGACCACGCGGCGTGCCCCGCGCCGCCGCCCGGAGGCGGCCGACGCCTCTGCCGCCGGCCCGGAGCGGACCATCAGCGACGCGAAGGGCACCCAGACCACGCCGGGCACGACGGTCCGTGGTGAGGGCGCGGCGCCGAGCTCCGACGACGCCGTCAACGAGGCGTACGACGGGCTCGGCGCGACGTGGCAGCTGTGGTGGCAGGCCTACGAGCGCGACTCCCTCGACGGCAAAGGCATGCCGCTGCTCGCGACGGTGCACTACGGCCGCAACTACGACAACGCCTTCTGGGACGGCACCCAGATGGTGTTCGGCGACGGCGACGCCGTCATCTTCGAGCGGTTCACCAAGAGCCTCGACGTCATCGGCCACGAGCTGGCCCATGGCGTCACCGAGCACACGGCCGGCCTGCTGTACCAGGGGCAGTCCGGCGCGCTCAACGAGTCGATCTCGGACGTCTTCGGCGTCCTCGTCAAGCAGCACCAGCTCGGGCAGAAGGCCGAGGAGGCCGACTGGCTCGTCGGGGCCGACCTGCTCAACCCCTCGGTCAAGGGCCGGGCCCTGCGCGACATGCACCACCCCGGCACCGCCTACGACGACCCGCGACTCGGCAAGGACCCCCAGCCCGCCCACATGGACCACTACGTCGACGCCGAGGACGACAACGGCGGCGTCCACATCAACTCCGGCATCCCCAACCGGGCCTTCGTCCTCGCGGCGCTCGCCATCGGTGGCAACGCCTGGGAGGACGCCGGTCACGTCTGGTACTCCGTCGTGACGGGCGACGGGATCAAGGCCGACTGCGACTTCGCCACCTTCGCGGCCCTGACCGTCGACGCGGCGGCGGCCGCGCACGGCGACGGCTCGCTCCAGCACGTCGCCGTCCGCGACGCCTGGGAGCAGGTCGGCGTGCTCGCGTCGGCCGAGGGGGTACCCGCGTCGGCCGACACCGGTTCGGGCGGAGCCGGCGAGGAGAGGCCGACGCCGCGCGACCCGGGGCACGGCGAGGCTCCCGGGGCCGACGCGGCGCTCGTGCTCCGGCGCAGCGGAGGTTTCGCCGGGCGGGTCCGCGAGCGGTCGCTGACGATCGGCGAGCTGCCCGAGCGCGACGCGCGGGACTGGCAGCACCTCCTCGCGGCGCCGACCCTCCAGCGCATCGCCGCCGCGGTCGAGCGCGACTACCCCGACGCCTACGTCTACTCGGTCGTCTGCGACGAGGTGGGCTGCAACGTCACGGTGGCCGAGCCGCACCTGCCCGAGGCCATCCACTCCCTCTTCGAGCGGACCCTCTCCGAGGGCTGAGGCGCCCGGTCCGGGCCGCCGACCTCGCGATCCGCCACGTCGTGAGAAGGCACCTGAGGCGCGCTGGGGGGCCGGGTCGTGATCCTCCCCCCGGATCAACGGGGGTTCGGGCCGGAAAGTGGCCCTCCCGGGCGTCTGCGGGGCACGGTCGTGCCGCGCGGACCGGTAAGATGAAAGGGACTCGGCTCGACCGTGCCGTCTGACACGGGGCGAGCCGTCCCGATGTCACCGACCGGTGACGCGGACGCGTGTCGCCCAGGTTCACGAGGCGTCCGCGTCGACGTGCGAAGAGGAGAGACGTGTCCGAGGCCGACCAGACGCCCCAGAATCCCATCGACGCCGCGGCATCGACAGTCGGCACCACCTCCGCCCCCTCCGCGGCCGAGCCACCCGCCGACCTCCGGCCCAACGGCGTCGACTACGACGCGAGCGCGATCACGGTCCTCGAGGGCCTCGAGGCGGTCCGCAAGCGTCCGGGCATGTACATCGGCTCCACCGGCCCTCGCGGCCTGCACCACCTCGTCTACGAGATCGTCGACAACTCCGTCGACGAGGCGCTGGCCGGCTACGCCACCACCATCGACGTCACCCTCCTGGCCGACGGTGGCGTGCGGGTCAAGGACGACGGTCGCGGCATCCCCACCGACATCCACCCGGTCGAGAAGATCAGCGCCGTCGAGCTCGTCCTGACCCAGCTGCACGCGGGCGGAAAGTTCGGCGGTGGCGGCTACAAGGTCTCCGGTGGCCTGCACGGTGTCGGCTCCTCGGTCGTCAACGCCCTGTCCAAGACCCTCAAGGCGGCGGTCCGCCAGAAGGGCCACGTGCACCGGATGAGCTTCACGATGGGCGTGCCCGACGGGCCCCTGCGCCAGGAGGAGGCCACCGACGAGACCGGCACGACGATCACCTTCTGGGCCAACTCCGACATCTTCGAGTCGGTCGACTACGACTTCGAGACGCTGCGCGCCCGGTTCCAGCAGACGGCCTTCCTCAACAAGGGCCTGACGATCAGCCTCACCGACGAGCGGGTGCAGGCCACGGCCGACGACGACGTCGACCTCGACGAGCTCGAGTCCGACCTCACCGAGGTCGAGGCCGACCCGGACAGCGAGGACGGCTCCCACGCGTCGGCCCCCGCCGGCGAGAAGAAGACCGTCACCGCCAAGAAGGTCACCTACCGGTACGACGGTGGCCTCGTCGACTACGTCAACCACATCAACAGCAGCAAGCGCAGCGAGCCGGTCCACCCCGACGTCATCTCCCTCGAGGTCGAGGACGAGGAGCGGATGCTCTCGCTCGAGCTGGCGATGCAGTGGACCACGGCCTACTCCGAGTCGGTCCACACCTACGCCAACAACATCAACACCCACGAGGGCGGCACCCACGAGGAGGGCTTCCGCGCGGCGCTGACCAAGCTCGTCAACGACTTCGCGCGCCGGCAGAACCTCCTCAAGGACAAGGACGAGAACCTCACCGGCGACGACGTGCGCGAGGGCCTGACGGCCGTCATCTCGGTCAAGCTCGGCGAGCCGCAGTTCGAGGGGCAGACCAAGACCAAGCTCGGCAACTCCGAGGTCAAGGGCTTCGTCCAGCGCGCCATGACCGACGAGTTCGGCCACTGGCTCGAGGCGCACCCCAACGAGGGCAAGGACATCGTCCGCAAGTCGGTGCAGGCCGCCGCCGCACGGATGGCCGCCCGCAAGGCCCGTGAGGCGACGCGTCGCAAGGGCCTGCTCGAGTCCGGCGGCCTGCCGGGTAAGCTGAAGGACTGCCAGAGCAAGGACCCGAGCATCTCCGAGGTGTTCATCGTCGAGGGCGACAGCGCGGGCGGCTCGGCCACGCAGGCCCGCAACCCGCACACGCAGGCGATCCTGCCGATCCGCGGCAAGATCCTCAACGTTGAGAAGGCCCGGATCGACAAGATCCTCGCCAACAACGAGGTGCAGGCGCTCATCTCGGCGTTCGGCACCGGCATCGGCGAGGACTTCGACATCGACAAGGCGCGCTACCACAAGATCGTCCTCATGGCCGACGCCGACGTCGACGGCATGCACATCCGCACCCTGCTGCTGACGCTCCTGTTCCGGTTCATGCGCCCGCTCATCGAGGCCGGCTACGTCTACCTCGCGCAGCCGCCGCTGTTCCGCCTCCGGTGGAGCAACGCCGACCACCAGTTCGCCTACTCCGACAAGGAGCGTGACGGCCTGAAGAAGCTCGGCGAGGAGAAGGGCTGGCGCCTGCCGAAGGACAACCCGATCCAGCGCTACAAGGGTCTCGGCGAGATGAACTACCAGGAGCTGGGCGAGACGACGATGGACCAGAACACCAGGACGCTGCTCCAGGTCACCCTCGACGACGCCGCCAAGGCCGACGAGGTCTTCGCCGTCCTCATGGGCGAGGACGTCGAGTCGCGTCGCACGTTCATCCAGAAGAACGCGCACGACGTGAAGTTCCTCGACATCTGACCGCCCACGCGGGGCCGCCCCGTGACGTTCCACGTGAAACGTCCTGCCGTCGGCTCCCCCACGCACCCAATCCGCCTGACAGACAAAAGGATCTGACGTGAGCGACGACCTGCCTCCCATCGAGCCGCCGATCGGGCCCGACTCCGACGGGGACGACGTCACCGAGACCCCGGAGGAGAACGTCGACGCACGCGCGGTCGTCGCGCGTGAGCCCGGCCAGCACGACCGCGTCGAGCCGGTCGACCTCAACACCGAGATGCAGCGCAGCTACATCGAGTACGCGATGTCGGTCATCGTGTCCCGCGCGCTGCCGGACGTGCGCGACGGCCTGAAGCCGGTGCACCGCCGCATCGTCTACGCGATGTACGACGGCGGCTACCGGCCCGACCGGGGGTTCAACAAGTGCGCCCGCGTCGTCGGCGACGTCATGGGTCACTACCACCCGCACGGCGACTCGGCGATCTACGACGCCCTCGTCCGCCTCGTGCAGGACTGGTCGCTGCGCTACCCGCTCGTGCAGGGCCAGGGCAACTTCGGCTCGCGCGGCAACGACGGCGCGGCCGCCCCGCGGTACACCGAGTGCCGGATGGCCCCGATCGCCATGGAGATGGTCCGGGACATCGAGCAGGACACCGTCGACTTCGTCCCCAACTACGACGGCAAGACGATGCAGCCCGCGGTCCTGCCGAGCCGCTTCCCCAACCTGCTCGTCAACGGTTCCGCCGGCATCGCCGTCGGCATGGCCACCCAGATCCCCTCGCACAACCTGCGCGAGGTCGCGGCCGGCGCCCAGTACTACCTCGACCACCCCGACATCGCGCGGGAGGAGCTGCTCGAGGCCCTCCTCGGCATCATCAAGGGCCCCGACTTCCCCACCGGCTCACTCATCATGGGCCACCGCGGCATCGAGGACGCCTACCGCACGGGCCGCGGCTCGATCATCATGCGGGCGGTCGTCAACGTCGAGGAGATCCAGAACCGCCAGTGCCTCGTCGTCACCGAGCTGCCGTACCAGGTCAACCCCGACATGCTCGCGCTGAAGATCGCCGACCTCGTCAAGGACGGCAAGATCGCCGGCATCTCGGACATCCGTGACGAGACCTCGGGCCGCACCGGCCTGCGCATCGTCATCGTCCTCAAGCGCGACGCCGTCGCCAAGGTCGTGCTCAACAACCTGTACAAGCACACGCAGCTGCAGACGACCTTCGGCGCGAACATGCTGGCCCTCGTCGACGACGTGCCGCGCACGCTGCCGCTCGACGGGTTCATCCGGCACTGGGTCGACCACCAGATCGAGGTCATCGTCCGGCGCACGCGGTTCCGGCTGCGCAAGGCCGAGCAGGAGATCCACATCCTGCGTGGTCTGCTCAAGGCCCTCGACATGCTCGACGAGGTCATCGCCCTCATCCGCGGGTCGCGCACCGTCGACGTCGCGCGCGCGGGCCTCATCGAGCTGCTCGCCATCGACGAGGACCAGGCCAACGCCATCCTCAACATGCAGCTGCGCCGCCTCGCCGCCCTCGAGCGCGAGAAGCTCCAGTCCGACCACGACGAGCTGCAGGCCCTCATCGACGAGTACAACGCGATCCTCGCCTCGCCGGAGCGTCAGCGCCAGATCGTGTCGGAGGAGCTGCAGGCGATCGTCGACAAGTACGGCGACGAGCGACGCACCGAGATCATCCCCTTCGATGGGGACATGTCGATGGAGGACCTCATCCCCGAGGAGGACGTCGTCGTCACCATCACGCGCGGCGGCTACGCCAAGCGGACGCGCGTGGACCAGTACCGCGCGCAGAAGCCGGGTGGCAAGGGGGTCCGGGGCGCGTCGCTGCGCGGCGAGGACATGGTCGAGCACTTCTTCGCGACCACGTCGCACCACTGGCTGCTCTTCTTCACCAACCTCGGACGCGTCTACCGGGCCAAGGCCTACGAGCTTCCAGAGGGCGGCCGCGACAGCAAGGGCCAGCACGTCGCGAACATCCTGGCGTTCCAGCCCGGTGAGCAGATCGCGCAGGTCATGGCGCTGCGCTCGTACGACGACGCGCCCTACCTCGTGCTCGCGACGAAGGCCGGCCTGGTCAAGAAGACCCGCCTGGCCGACTACGACTCCCCGCGCTCGGGTGGCCTCATCGCCATCAACCTGCGCGACGGCGACGAGCTCGTCGGTGCCTCGCTCGTCAGCGCGGAGGACGACCTGCTCCTCGTGTCCCGCAAGGGCATGTCGGTGCGCTTCCACGCCACCGACAACCAGCTGCGTCCGATGGGTCGCTCGACCTCCGGCGTCACGGGCATGAAGTTCCGCGGCGGTGACGAGCTGCTCGCGATGGCCGTCATAGAGGACGGCACCGAGCCCGACGTCTTCGTCGTCTTCGAGAACGGCATGGCCAAGCGCACTGCCGCGTCCGAGTGGAACCCCAAGGGCCGGGCCACGCTCGGCGTCGCGGTCGCCAAGATCACCGACCGCAACGGCGACCTCGCCGGCGCTCTCACGACGACGGGTGACGACGAGCTGCTCGTGGTCTTCGAGCGCGGCAACATCGTGCGGGCGACGACGGCCGGTATCGCCCGCAAGGGCCGCAACACCCAGGGCGTCATTCTCGTCAAGCCGGGCAAGAACGACCGCGTCGTCGCCATCGCGCGCAACCCCGAGAAGGAGGAGCAGGCCGTCGTCGAGGGCGCCGAGCCCTCGACGGGTGACGGCACGACCGGCGACGGTTCGGGGACGGGCAGCGTGTCGGTCTCGGCGGCGCCCAGTGCGCCCGCTGCGGTTCCCGGGCCCGATGGCGTACCGTCGGACGAAACCTCGGGTGACGAGGGTGGTTCGTCCGATGGTGACAACGGAGGTGACGCATGAGCGCGACGAGCTCTGACGGCCCGCTCGGGGCGACGGGGTACGGCGCCGGCGACGCGTCGGTGTCGTCGGGTGCCGACTACTACGGCTCCTCGGGCTCGAGCGGGGCGTCCGGCGCGTCCGGCGCGTCGGGGGCGGCTCGCTCCGCCCGGCCGGGCGACACGTCGCTGTCCCGCGGCGCCGTCACGACGCGCACCGGTCCCCAGCCCCGCGTCGGCGGCGGCTCCGGTGCCGGGCCCGCGACGGCGGCCACGGCCGCGGTGCGCCCCACGGGCGCGGGCCGCAAGGCCAAGGGGCCCCGACGCGTCCGCCTGGCGGTGGCCCGCGTCGACCCGTGGTCGGTCATGAAGATGAGCTTCCTGCTCTCGGTGGCGCTCGGCATCGCGGGCGTCGTCCTCACGGCTGTGCTCTGGATGATCCTGTCGACGATGAACGTGTTCACCGACATCGAGGGCGTCCTCCAGTCGCTGCAGACGACCACGTCCGACCCGTTCTCGATCAAGGACTACGTCGGCTTCGGCCGCGTCGTGTCGCTCTCGATCGTCATCGGCGTCATCGACGTCATCCTCATGACGGCCATCGCCACTGTCATGGCCTTCCTCTACAACATCTGTTCCGCCCTCGTCGGCGGCGTGCAGCTGACGCTCACCGACGACTGACGCACTCACCCGTCCGGTGCTCCGCGTCCCGCGGACCGACACTGACTCCAGGACGACGGGCCCCCGCCCCCACGGGCGGGGGCCGTTTTGGAGTCAGTGCAGGGCATCCGGTAACGTTTCCCCTCGCGTCCGGTCATCAGCCCAGACGTCGGATCCCGACGGGTTCGACCGGAAGCACGAAGGTGACGACGGGCCTATAGCTCAGACGGTTAGAGCGCTTCCCTGATAAGGAAGAGGTCACAGGTTCAAGTCCTGTTAGGCCCACCATCACCGTCACCACGGAGAGGATCCCTCGAATGCTCAAGCGTCTCGCCCTCGTCGGTGGAGCCGTCGCCGGCATCGTCTTCCTGCGACGCAAGGCCAAGCAGCAGCAGGCCGAGCAGGACCTGTGGACGCAGGCCACCGACGACGTCTCGGCCCCCTCGGCCGGGCCCGTGACGACGCCGGACGCCCCGGTCTCGCACGACGAGGCCACCACGTCGTCCTGATCCTCCCTTGCTTCACCCGCCGGACGCGTCCGGCAGCCAGGGGCCATGGCGCAATTGGTAGCGCACCTGCTTTGCAAGCAGGGGGTTAGGGGTTCGAGTCCCCTTGGCTCCACCACGTTCCACCTGGGCAAACGCCCGCAGGTGTTGCCGGATGTCGCGGCACACCAGGGTCGATCCTGACAAACTGCCTGACTACGCGGCGTCGTCATCGTCATCTTCGCTCCCGCTGCTCAGTGCCGGAAAGACCGTGTCCATCACGCTGGCGCCAGCCTCGAGCACGGGGCGCAGCTCGTGCCGGTAGACCAGTTCGGTGACTGCCGTTCCCGAGTGGCCCATCAGGCGCGAGATCTCCTCGATCGCCAACCCGCGCTCGGACAGGATCGACACGAACGAGTGCCGCAACTCGTACGGCGTCCACTGCTTGGGGTCAAGCCCCGGCACCTGCGCCAGGGCGTCTCGGAACATCCGCCGCACATTGTGCGCGTCCTGCTCGGTCCCGACCCGCGAGGGGAAGACGAGGTCATGGTCCTGCCAGCGCGCGCCGGCCTGCACTGACGCCGCCGCCTGGTGCTGACGGTGACCCTTGAGCACGGCGACGACGTAGCCAGAGATCGCCAGAGTCCTCCGAGACTTCCGGGTTTTCACGTCACCTCCGACCCGGACCGACCGCCACACCTCCACGTGTGGGACCTCCCCGCCGTCCTCGGCAAGATGCACCCGGGACCAGCGCAGAGCCCGAACCTCCTCCGGGCGGAGACCGACGAGCAGCGACACCACGATGTACGCGTGCATGTGATGGCGGCGCGTCTTGTCCACCACGTCGGAGGCCTGCTGCAAGGTGAGCGATTTCGATGGACGACCGGGCCGACCCTTGGGCGCCGGGCAGAGGTCGACGACGTTGCGCTCCACCAGCCCGCGCTTCATGGCCCGCCTCACCGAACGACTCAGCACCGAGCGCACCTGCTTGAGCGTGGATGTCGACAGGTCGGCAGAGAGTGCCGCGAGCCACCGGTCCACCTCATCCGGACGCAGCTCCTTCAAGCGCCGACCGCCCAAGGACGGCTTGATGTGCAGGCGGTACTTCTCCTCGTTGCCCTCCTTGGTCTTCTCGCCGACGTTAGAACGCTCAAACTCGAGCCAGTCCTCGACGGCCTGAGCCACGGTTGCCCGGTGAGCCGCAGGCGCCAGACCCGCCTCGTGTTCCCGTACTCGCTCACGGAGAGCCCGCAGCGCCGCCGACTCACTCTTCCCCGAGCCGGTCTTGACGATGCGACGCCCGCGCCCGTCGTAACCCACGGTCTTCTCGGCGATGAACCGTTGCCGCTTCGCGTCCCAACGGAGGCCACCCTCACCACGAGAACGACGCGCCTTGTCCAGTCCTGTGGTCATGCAGCCACCCCTAGCGACGCAACGTACTCGTCGAGCGCATGGACAGGCACGAGGCGCCGGCGACCGACTTTGACCGTGCGTAACTGCCTAGAGCGGATCAACTCGTAGATCACCGACCGGCTGATCCGCAAAGCTTCGGCTGCCTCGTCCACCCGGTACAGCACGGGGGGAATCGCCACCGTCTCACTCGCTCGCTTCCTCATCACTAATCCCCTTTGTTCTCAGTGGTTTTGGTGGTGCTTCCGTGCGGCGCGGTGCTGGGCGTACTCGCGGGGGCGGCCAGCGGCGGCGTTGGCCAGGGCGGCATCACCGGCGTTCTGCCAGCCGGTGCCGAGGTACGACCAGGCGCCGACCACGAGGGTGGTCTCGTCCTCCTCGTCGGCCAGTAGCCGGCGCTCGAGGTCCGCGGTGTCGATCGGCTCCCCGGTGCGGGCGGACTCGGCCGCGAGGGCCTGCCAGCGACGGCGTACTCGGCGCAGCCTGCCGAGGGTCACGGAGTAGCGGCGTGACTTGGACGAGAAGTGGCCCCGGAAGCCGAGCATGTGGACCCACTTGCCGAGCAACGCGTACGGGTCGACGAGGTCGAAGTCGCCAGCCTGACGGGCGGCACGGGTCCGGTTCCTCGCGTGGGTGGCCAAGCGTCGGCACTCGAACCGCAGCCGCACGTAGTGGGCGTTGTCGCGGCCTTCGCCGGTCGTGTCGGAGGCGGCTTTGGTGGCGTACTTCGCGAGGTACCCGGCGACCCGCTCCACGTGCTCCGAGGTGAGGCCGGAGGGGTCGGTGTCGTCGTCGGGGCGCTGGCTGTCGCGGACCACCCGGACGTCGAGCTGTGCGCCGAACCGCAGCACCCGCTCACGCGAGCCGGGGGCCGGGCTGGGAGCGGTGAACGAGACGGCAGCGACGGCCTCCTCCACGAGCGAGGCCAGGACGTGCACAGACAGCGACTCCGGCGCGGCGGTGAACCCCTCCGGCGTCTTGGGGCCGTCGAGGCGGACGAGGCCGTGGAAGTGGATCAGGCCGCGGGACTGATACTCGCCCACCTTGGCGTACTGGATGCTGGCGTGGTCCTTGCACCGCGACTCAGCCACGCCGAGGGCGCGGGCGATCCGGCGGCGCAGGTCGATGGTGAACCGGCGCCACAACTCCGGCGCCCACCACTGCCACACGACGTGCCCTTCGTAGTCGTAGCAGTCCGCGCAGACCGGCTGCCCCATCATGGAGTCGGTCGCGTCGTGCACGGCCATGCACCCGATCGGGCGACCGTGCTCGCACACCCTCGCCTTGTCGCGGGGTCGGCACCGGACCGAGGCCTGTCCGGGCTTGGCGGCGCGGTGCACGTGCCCGAACGACGGGGCGGTGAGCGTCACGAACAGCATCGGGTTCGCCGCCACCGAGACGGGGACGGTCTTGCCTCCGACCGCACCGGCACGGAGCAGCTCGAACGTGTCGCGGGCGTACGTGCGAGAGCATGCCGGGCAGACCGAGGCCCGGCGGTTGCCGCATGGCACGAGCGTCACGCCGAGCGGCGCATGAGTGGAGGAGTACGAGGTCAGGACTTCGCCGGTCCGGGTGTCGACGGTCTGGCTCGACCCGGCCAACTGGATGGGCCGGGTGCAGTAGTTCACCGAGGCGGCGGCGTCGGCGAACGCGCCCATGGTCCGGTCCCGGAAGCGGCGCACCAGGGCAGCCGCCCCAGTGTCGGTGAGGCCGTGCAGGTCCAGCGGTGCGTCCTCCCCGAACCCGGGGAACGAGCCCGGGCCCAGAGACAGTGCGCTGTCGGTTGAGGGGCTCACGCAGCGCCACCGCCGGCAGACGCGAACGGCAGCGGTAGCAGACCCTGTTGCGCGTCCACCCGTGACGCCACACGGGTGCGGACGGGGACCCAGCCCGGCCGAGCCGGTTCGAGGTAGTGCGGGTCCCGGTTCGTGCCACCCCACCAGCCAGCGCACACGTCCGCTTCCGCGACATACGCGGCGCAGTCGGCGAGGACGGGGCAGGACCGGCACACCGAGCGCATGGACTCGGCATCCCAAGGCCCGACGTCCTCGGGCTCGGCCACCCATGGCAGGTCGGTCCGGGCGCCACACGAGCCCAGCGACTGCCACGCCACGCCACCGAGCGGCCGACGAGCCGACGCGGCAGCAGCCTCGCACCACACGGACTCCAGGGCGGCCCAGCGAGCCGACCGAGACAGCGCGGTCATGCGACCTCACCCCCACCAGCAGACGCCGACCCCGACGTCGAACCGGATGAGGCAGACGACGGACGGGGCGTGGAGCCGCGAGGCGACCGGGGCCCCCGAGGTGTTCGGGGCTTACGCGGGGCCCGGGTTGGACGGTGCAGCTGCACTGGCTCGACCCGCTCAGGCTCTGGTGCGGCGAAGTCGACGTCGGCCTTCGAGGCAGCCACGTCGGCGGGAACGGCGGCGAACGTGTCAGCGGTCGTGTCGGCGAGGTAGGCGGTGAACGCGCCGGGGTCGTTGGTGGCGGCGATGCCGTGCGCGACCCGGGACAGGTACTCCGGGTAGGTGGTGTAGTCGGCGCGCCACCGGGTCACCGGCCGTCCAGGCGCTTCAATGAGGCCCATCCCGGGCGGGAACTGACGGACCTCCTCGATCATCGACCGGTCCACGCCGTCGTGCAGCATCGTGACGGCGTCGCCGTTGTCGACCCGCAGCGTCACCCGCAGCCCGTAGTTGGACCGGTCGTCGGTGTCCACGGCCTTGGCGGACATGCGCTGGGCCAGGACGAGCAGCACGACGCCGACCTTGGCGCCCTCCTTCGTCAGCCGGCCCACGGCGCGCTCGATGCTTGGGGCGATCTTGCTCCCCGAGGCCCGGCCGGTGGCGTCGTCGTCGGTGCGGGCGGCCGCGAGCAGGCCGGGTACTCCTCGAGGACGACCAGCAGGACCGGCAGGTCCGGCCCGAAGTCGGTGATCTTGTCCAGCCCGCGCGAGGCGAGTAGGCGGATGCGGCGGTCCATCTCGGCGACGACCCCGGCCACGGCATCGGCGTGCCGGGGCAGGTCGGCGGTGCCGGTCGCGATCCACGCACGGCCCCGGCCTTGGGTGAACGGGGACAGCAGGATCCCGGACGGGTCCAGCCCGCAGACGAGCACGTCGGGGCGCGACGCAAGGGCCCCGAGCAGGCCGTAGCAGAGCGCCGACTTGCCGGAGCGGGTCGCACCCTGGACGGCCATGTGCCACGGCTCGAACACCGACGCCCGCACGTCGGTGCCGTTCTCGGTCCGGCCGAGCACGACGGCGCCGGACGGGTCCGGGACCGGCGACGAGGGGCGGGTCCCGGCGAGCACCTCTCGCATGACGAGGACGAGCTCGACGGTCGAGGGGGACAGCGCCCGGGCGGTGACCGAGCGGGCCCCGGCCATCGCCGCTACCGCCTCAGCGCGGGCCGTGACATCGGACGAGGAGCCGCCCGGGCGGGCCCGCACCGTCAGGGTAAGCACCTGCCCGGTCGCGGTCGCGGAGCAGAGCCGCGCGTCGGTCCACGACACGACCCGGGCGGTCTGCGAGACGCCGAGCACCGAGCCGCGGTCCCGTCCGAGCCACCAGCGGCGCCGGGTCGTGTCCGACTTGACAGACAGCCCGACGGCGCGGGAGACGTCGGCCCAGCGGCGGCGAGCCCAGACCACCCAGCCGAGACGGCGCAGCGGTCCCGCGCACCCCCGCTCGAACGAGCCCGGGGACAGCACGCCCCACACCGCGCCCACGACAGCCGGGGCCAGCCAGAGTCCGAGTGCGAGGGCCCAGGCGGGGAGCCCGCCGACCCGTAGGTCAGGCAGGAGCAGGACGAGCGCGGCCGCGAGCAGCAGCCATCGGATCGACCAACGCCGGTGCCGGGCCACCCACACCAGGGCAGCCCGGCCCATCCGCGCGGCGAGCATCACGCCGCGCCCTTCGCCTGACCCTGCTGGCCGGACTGGCCGGGGGCCACCATCGACTCGGCGCGGAACGACCACGAGATCCGGCCCCGACCCATCGAGGTCTCCTCGATCCACGGCAGCGCCGTCAGCCCGGTGAACTCGACCGGCGTCCACGGGAACGGCGTCTTGTTCTCCGGCGGCACGGGCTGGACCTTCGCGAAGAACTTGACCGTCACCGCGGTCTCTCGCTTGCTGGCCTCCTCGTCCGCGTCCAGGACCGTGACCGACCAGACCAGCAGACCCGTCTCCGGGTCGACCTGCTGCGGCCGCGACCCGTCCGGGCGCTTCTCCGCGTTGAAGTCGAGCACCGGCTCCACCGAGCCCTTGAGGAAGGCCCCGTTGGGGAACACGTCGCCGAACCCGACCTTGAACCGCTTCTGCATTGCCATGATTGCTCCTTATCCAGTCGTCTAGAGCAGTTGCTCCGCGACAAGTAGAGCACTCATCTAGACAAGTGGCAAGGCGATGGCGTCAGTTGGCCGGAAACCGGTACTCCAAGACGTAGCTCGGGGCCGCCTTGACGGTGTCCGTGAGTTCGACGGGCAAACCGTTGCTGTCAAAGGCGATCCGCCTCACCGTAAGGACCGGCGTCCCGGCGGGCAGACGCAGCCGGCGTCGCTCCTCTGGCGATGGCATCCGAGCAGCCACCTCCTCGGAGAACTCAGCCAGCGCGTGGCCCGCCTCCTCGATGCGCGCGTAGATGCCACCTGGGCCGGTGTCGGACTCCTCGATCAGTGTTCCCTTCGCGATCGATGCAGGGACATACGAAGACGCCAGCTCCACTGGCTGGCCATCCATCAGGTAGCGACGTCGACGAGCGATCACACGACCGCGAGCAGGTAGAGAGAGCGCTTCTCGCACGTCGCTCGAGGCAAGTTCGCTGCCGACCTCGATCTCGTCGACGGAAGGAACACCGACCCCCTCGGCTTCCGCAATGAACGCGGCCTGCCCAGCATCTCGATGCCGGCGAGCGAACCGGTCCGACGCCACACGGCGCACAACTGGACGTTCCCGCACGAAGACACCGCGACCGTGCTCGGCCACGAGGAGACCTTCGGCGCTCAACTCCCCCAACGCTTGGCGGACCGTCATGCGCGCGACGCCGAAGTGCTCCCTCAACTGGGTTTCAGAAGGGATCCTGTCGCCAGGAGCGATCCGGCCGGCGGCGATTGCTTCGCGCAGAGCCGTGGCGATCTGTTTGAAGGCAGGTGTGTCGGAGGCCTTGTCCACCTCGACGAGATTCAGCATGGCTACTCCTCCAGACGTCTGTAGTACCTACACTGTGGCAGATGAGCCCGCACAAGATGACTGAGGGCCCGCGACACTCGGTCAGCGTTGCCGCCGCAATCTTCGACGACAGCGGCGAGAACGTCTTGCTCATCAAACGGCGCGACAACGGCAACTGGGAACCGCCAGGCGGCGTGTTGGAACTCGACGAGCCGATCGAAGACGGCCTTCGACGGGAAGTCCGCGAGGAAACCGACGCCCATGTGGACGTGGGCCCCCTAACCGGCATCTACAAGAACATGGAGCGAGGCATCATCGCCCTGGTATTCCGTTGCGCGATCCGGAGCGAACCAGCCTCGTCCTCGGAGGAAGCAACGGAAATTGCATGGCGCAGCGTCGCCCAGATTCCCAACCTCTTGGCGGAAGCGTATGCAATCCGTGTGCTCGACGCCCTAGAGAGACCCGCGGCGGGCGTCCACATCCGAGCGCACGACGGCCGCCGCCTGCAGTAGGTCCTCGCCCGCTCGCATGACACCAACCATGGCATCCACTAGCGTAGGGTGCCCCCAAGCGGCCATCCAGACTTGGGGAGCACCAATTGCGCGCATTCAATAGCACACTTCGAGAACTTCTCGAGGGGTCTAAGGTGTTCGCGATCCCGCTATTTCAGCGTCGATACAGTTGGGGTCGGCCACAATGGCGTGCCCTTTGGAACAACATTCTTGAACAATATGAGTTCGAGGCCGCCGAGCAGGAGACCAACCAGCCGGCTGTGAACCACTTCATCGGCAGTTTCGTCTTGAGCCCGGCGCCTGACAGCGTGCCGCCTCGCATCTTGGTAGTGGACGGCCAGCAACGACTGATTACCACCAGCGTGCTCTTGTCAGTACTAAGGGACCTGCGGTGGGAGCGCGCCGAGGATACGTCTGTGCGACGCTGGATCGAAGATGACTTCACTAAGGCCTACCTGACGAATTCGATTCTCAAGCCCACTCCAGAAACGAAGTTCCGAGTCCTTCCGACTCAAGAAGACCGGGACGACTACGCGTCAACGGTGAGCGAAACACCGGGAAAGCCGCGCGGCCGAATTGGCGAGGCCTACCGCTTCTTTCGTCGGGAGGCACGCGGAGTGGATTCCGCGGGCGACCTCTTGGACTTGGAACGTTTGACGAACGTCATGCTGTCCAGGCTTAGCCTAGTTGAGATACGCACTGAGCGAGGCGACAACATCCACCGGGTATTCCAGACGCTGAATTCAAGTGGGATCTCCCTAAAGCAGATCGACCTACTGCGGAACCACTTCTTCATGCTCCTCCCGACCCGAGGTGAAGAGCTATATCAAGAAGTGTGGCGCGACATGGAACTCAGATTGGGAGAGAGTTCTATGGACAAGTTCTTCTGGGCCTCTCTGGTGTCGCACGACCCACGCGTCTCGCGAAAAACGGTATTCGCCACAATGCAGCGGCGGCTCGAGGACGACGGCGAACCGTCCGAGGCGGACGTTGAGGGCGTCCTGCGCAAGCTGAACGATGACAGCAGAGAGTACTTAAAGCTGACCGAGCCATCGGAAGAGGAACGTGACCTTGTCCGCTGGCGACTCGAATCGTTGGACCGTTGGGGCACTGACACCTACTACCCATTGGGCCTTCAGCTTCTAATCGCCAACGCAGAGGGACGCCTCAGCGATGAGGATTTGAGCAGCTGCCTCCTCTTCATCGAATCATTTCTAGTCCGTCGAATGCTGGTTGGCGTGCCAACAAACAATCTCAACCGAATCTTCTCTGCTCTCACCGGAACCATGCCTGGCGACGATTCAGTTGAGGACTGGCTCTATCGTTCACTGTCCGCGAAAACGAGACTTTGGCCCGATGACTCCACGGTACGCCAAGCCGTCGAATCCCGTCCGTTCGTCTACTCCGGTCAGCCAAACCAGCGACTCTTTGTTTTCGACCGCATGGAGGACTACCTGAACGCTCAGCAGGGACAGCCAGGTAACGCGGAGCCAGAGCGCGTGCGGCACGAGCTCCGCACCGTCATGCCTTTGAACGGGAGCCCCGACTGGCCGTTGCCATCTCCCCCGACGACCGACATCGCCCGGTCCGAGCGCGAGCGAGTGGTCACGACGATTGGGAACGTGGCTTTGATCGACCGACCTCTCAACACCCAAAAGTCGCCTTTCAGCGCCACTCGCGATGCTCTCAAGAAAAGTGGGCTACTTGTCAACAGAGGGATTTTCGAAAGGTCTGACTGGACTGTCGACGCCATACGGGAACGCTCGGTCCAACTTTCTGACTTAGTGATAAAGATCTGGCCAGGGCCCATCCGCACGGCTACACCAGAGGTGGAGGATAAGGGCCCGTCCGACGACATCATCCTTCTTCTCTCGGAAGACGGTTACACTACAGTTCAAGATCTAGCGGAATTTTGGTCGCGTACTGAAGGTGATGTGCGTCAGATAGTGGCCGGCTGGCCCCAAGAGTCTCGAGTGCGAGTGCTTGGCTCGCCGGGCGACAAGGCCGAAACCCTTGGCGAGCAGAGTTTCCTGACGCGTCATTTCGCTGCGGAAGACCTAGGGAGACTCGCCGAAGAGGAGGACGCCCAGAACCTCGAACAGTCTGATCTCTGACGTGCTGCAGCAACTTAGACGACGGTCCGTACAGATCTGCACCCTGATATCAGGTGTGTCCCTTGCTGTCTTCACCGCGCCGCCGGCTCCATGGTCCTTGATACTGTTTGTTACTGGCGTGATATCTGCTGCCACCGCAATACGAATTGAGGGCAGGAAGGCCGACGATAAGGAACGACTCGAGGGACGCTTGACCGCGTCCATTCAAGAGCGGGACGAAGCTAAAGGCGAGCTGGAACGCTCGCGCAGTGGCATTGAGAGGACCGTCATAGAGGCACTCAACGCCATCACCATCATGTGTGAAGGCGAGCCAAACACGCTCCGCGCCTCGGTCTACGAACACAGAGAAAACGATTGGCACCGAATCGCCCGCTACAGCGCGAGCGCCGCCTATCGTGAAAGCGGACGACAATCAATCCCGCTCGGGGAAGGTCTATTGAACCGAGCCTTCGAGCGTGCAGAGGCTGAGGCCAGCGACCTGCCAGATCGGTCCAGAGCGCCGAAGAGCTACGAGATCGACCAATGCCGCCTCGCCCTCCCCGAAGGACGCAGTGCCCAGCTGAAGATGCCGTCGAGAAGTTACGCAGTATTCCTGTGCCAAGGACCGGCGGCTGACCCCACGTCGCCAATCTTCGTTCTTTGTTTGGAAAGCACAGACCCTCAAGGCGTGCTCCGCTCACGGCTTTCGGTGGCGCTCAAGCCCTGGTGGCCCTCCCTACATCTGATATTCACTCGTCTATCTCAGCTGCGCTGACGGACATATGCCTCCTTGCAGGAGTCGTCCCTGATCGGCCATGGCGATAGACGCGAGATTCGTCTGATAAAACCGGTGCCTGACGGATCAGTCTCACCCGAGTTCGGCAGTTCGCCTAGGAAACAGTGGCAGCGGCGTGTGTCCGTAGTCCTTTCAGCGCACCGCCGACCTCCTCCCCGGCCGGAACCGAACCAGACCAAGGCGGCGGACTCGTGAGTAGGCCGTAGCCTTGAACCATGTACGTGCCGTGGGCCTGCAACGATGCAACGCGCAGGACCATGCAGGGCAACCGCGGGCGCGACACCAAGGCCGAGCTTGCCGTGCGCCGGATTGTGCACTCGGCTGGGCTGCGCTATCGCGTCAACGCCCGACCCGAGCCTGACCTGCGTCGTACGGCGGATCTGCTGTTTACTCGAGCGCACATCGCGGTGTTCATCGACGGTTGCTACTGGCACGGCTGTCCGCAGCACTTCACCAGGCCGGCGACGAACCACGCCTACTGGACCACGAAGATCCGCGGCAACCAGGCACGCGACCTGGAAACGACCTCGCTACTGCAGGCCCGCGGATGGCTAGTGTTGCGATTCTGGGAGCACGAGGCTCCAGCATCCGTCGCGGAGCGGATCGCTCAGGCCGTGCGGGAACGGCGCGAATCGGTCAACGCTTGAGCGCCGGGAGGCTGGTAGTCCAGGCCTGTGTGATGAGCTGGACAGGCGCTAGCCGGTCCGGGAACGCTCTATGCCGGGCCATGTCCGTGGTGCGGCCGAAGCGGAACTCCCATCGCCCGGTCGGCGAGAAGAGGCATGCCGCGACGACATCGAACCCGTCGACTACATAGAAGCGAGATGCAGGGTCTCCCTTGGAGGAGCGTGTCTTCTGAACCTCCACCTTGAACGCTCCACCGGCGGAGGTCTTTGGGCTGGCGTTCTTGCACTCAACCCGCAGGAACGTGCCGTCGGTCAGTACGACGTCAAAATCGTGCATAGCGTCCACATCGAGCCGCTTCACAGAGGCGATTCCAGGCGCGCCGCTCAGCTGCTGCTCCAGGTGGTACTCAGCCACGCCGCCGCGCACAGCTACGGACAGGCGGTTGCGGCCCCCGATGATGTCCAGGATCTGCTCGCTCGTTAGGGCAAACTGCTCTTCGAGCACGTGCCGGCTCGACAACTCGATGGGCTTAAGCGCTACAAGGCCAACTGCGGCGGAGTAACGCAACGCGGGATCCAGTCGCAAAGACGTCGCGCGTCGCTCGAGCCGCGCGTAATCGAGAATGTGGTCGGGCGTGAACGCGACCACGGTCTCCAGGTTCGTTGGAGAGCGCGCCGCCGAACGCCTGGTGCCGGCGCGATTCACCTTCTCCCAGACATGCCAACCAGTGCGCTTGGCCGCTTGGATAGCGGCTTCCTTTGCGTAGAACGAGATGCCCATTGGGAGCGGGTCCCACAGATTCGAGTCCAGCCCGAGCAGCACCCCAGCGTCGATGTCGACCCCGATGATCATCGTCACGTCCACGCCGGCAACGTCGCGCCCCAGCGGGTGCTCACGCTCCCAGCTCTCCTCTGAGCCGTAGCGGAGCTGGCCGCGGACCTCATCGTCAGGGCGGTTCCTGATGGTGTTGCGGGTGATCCGGAAGGGGTATACCAGCATTCCCACGCGCTCTTCCGAGTTCACCTGAACCCCGAGGTATACCGGGGCGCGTCCAGGATCGCTGGCATAGAGCACACGGCCACCGGAGGCCTCCACCGCGTGGACAAGGAAGTCCCGCAGATCCGCTCGGCCCTGCACTCTGTAGACCTCTCCAAAGGCACGACCAGCGAGCAGCTCGTCAACCACTGGTCTCCTTCCCAACCCGACATCGCACCCGACGGTGCTGGGCATGTCGGTGGATGCTGACAGACTCGCCCCGACGATACTGGTCAGACACGCCGGACCTTCCGGCGACGAGCCCGTGCAGGCATGAAGATTCGAGGTGGCAGATGGTCGAGCAGCTCCCGGTGGTGAGCCTCTTCTCCGGAGCAGGAGGGCTGGATCTAGCCGTCGAGCGGGCAGACGCAGAGCCCTTGGCGTCTGCCGACCCCGGAAGCGGACTTCTGCGTGTGTCGGTCGCCACCGACTTCAGCGAGTCGGCCCTTCAGACCCTCAAGGCCAACTTCGACGACACGAGGACACTCACCGGCGACATCCGCGAGGTGCCGACGAGGGATATCCTCGCCGCCGCCGGCCTGCGAGCCAAAGAGCCGGTCCTCGTCGTCGGCGGCCCTCCGTGCACACCGTTCAGCAAGTCCGGATTCTGGCTGGAGCAGAAGCGGGAGAGCCGCGATCCCAACGCTTCGCTCTTGGATGAGTACGTACGCGTGGTGCGCGACTCCCGGCCTGAAGCGTTCATCCTGGAGAACGTGCAGGGTTTGACCTACAAGACCCATAAGGAGCAGTTCGAGCGACTGCTCAAGGGTCTCGGTGACCTGGGCTACAACCCGCAATGGAAGGTTCTGCTCGCCGCTGATTACGGCGTCCCGCAGCTTCGCCGCCGCGTCTTCGTCGTCGGACGGCGTGACGGCGAGAGGTACGAGTTTCCTGAGCCAACCCACTCCGGCTGGAGCGAGCACACGCGCACCTTCGACACCAGCAAGCTCCCGCATGTCACCGCCTCGCAAGCGTTCCAGGGTCTTCCCAAGCTCGTTCAGGCTTCCGCAGATGAGATCGTGGACGGGAACTACGGCCAGCTCGCGGCGGAGATCCCGCCCGGCCAGAACTACCTCTGGCACACCGACCGGTACGGCGGGCGCAACCACTTCGAGTGGCGTAGCCGCTACTGGACCTTCCTGCTCCGACTGGATCCGAACCGGCCCTCCACTACTCTGCAGGCGCAGCCCGGACCGTGGGTTGGCCCGTTCCACTGGGAGAACGTGCCCACTGGCTCCGGTGAGGAGCGTGCCCGGCGGCTCCGCGTCAAGGAGATGCTGCGCCTTATGTCGTTCCCGGACGACTTCAAGATCGAGGGGACGCGTGCCGACGTGCAACGCCAGCTCGGCAATGCCGTCCCGCTGGAACTCGGCAAAGCCGTGGTTCGCGCGCTCATGACCCAGCTGGGCTATCTCCAGAACAGTTCGGCATCGCAACTGCGCGCGCTCGGCTGACCGAACGCACAAGCGCCGACCCGCCCAGGATCCGGTCACGAAAGCATTCGTTGAGACCACGCTTCCTGCGCTTTGCGGATAGCGCCACACCGCGCAGCTAGACCCCGAGATGCTCATGCTCCGGTACGAGCAATGCCCGACCGCGCGACTGGCCTCGCAATCGGTGGTGAGGTTGGCGCTCAAATGAGTTGATAGGTCGTGAGGAGTTTCTGTACTGGCTTAAACGCGCCTCCGGCGCGGAAGAGCGCGGGGCCCCGCGATGGGGACCCCGCGCTCCGGCGCTGGCGCGCCTACGCGCACCCCACCGCACCCCGCGCCCAAGTGCGATGTCGGCACAGACCCATACGCTGCGCCCATGCCATGGACCGAACTCATCATCGCCGGTGTGGGACTAGTCGGCGTCTCACTCGGCGGGCTCATCACTCGATGGAACGCGGCAGCCGACCGCAACGCCAGGGCGACGACTGAAGCTGCGGCCTCGGAACGCAAGAACGAGCAGGAAGCGATCCTCGAACTTCTGGCGGCGGTCCGCCTTCTTGCCCACAGGGCCAACGGCTTTCGTATGACCGTGAAGCTCATCCAGTCGCAGGGAGCAAAGTGGCAAAGACGTCGGGGACACATGGTTCCACTCGACGTAGATGCCGCATTCGACCGCCTTGTGGGCGCTGACCAGGCACTTGCTCGAGCTTCTGGCAAGGTCTGGCTGACCGGGGACCCGAAGACGGTTCAACTGACAAATGCCCTGGCTCTCGCCGCCGCCAACGTGTTCGACGCCCACACCGATGAGCCCTTGCGCGGCATCCGTAAGGTCGGTCGCACGCTTCAGATGCAGTTCACCACGAAGCTGCCCGGCCAGGAGACGCGCATCAACCAAGCGAATTCGGCCCTGGGCAGCGCCAGTAGGGCCCTCACGGCCTACGCACGTCAGAAGTACGGCCTGGAATACGTCGACCTCACGGACGCCGGGGAGCCCGTCGACGACGCGAACGAGTAGCCGTCTGCTCCGCCACCGACCCGACGCTCCACTGTCCGCGCGCCTCCGGACCGCATCAAGGGCGCTACGCGTCGCTACGCGATGGCCTCCGGCCACCCCTGACCCGGCCACTCCGGCGCGCTGTCCTGCTCCGCTATGGGTTCGGTGGCTCTCCCTACCCGCCTGACAACCTGCCTGACGACGCCCGGTGATGAACGCTGCCAACCACAGACACCAGTGGACCGTCGCCACCTTGCGCACGACCCGACGGAGCCGCCCGAATGGCCTTTGCAAGCAGGGGGTTAGGGGTTCGAGTCCCCTTGGCTCCACCACAGGGCGCAGGCCCTCCCGATGTGGGGACGCGGCTCCTTCACCTCCGTAGCCGAGGGCGGTGCCGTGACCCGCTTCGCTCGAACGGTCGGGCGAGGGCTCGCGTCAGCCGTCGTGCGCCCGGCGGATGATGGTCGTCGCGGTGTCGGTGAGGCTGGCTCCTTCGGTTCGGGCGAGCTCGAGCAGCATCGTGTAGGCCTGCTCGACGGTCACCGTGTTCTGGTGGGCCAGGACCCCCTTGGCCTGTTCGATGACGGTGCGTCCGGCCAGGGCGGCTTCGGTCAGGGCGGTGACCTCGGCCATGCCGAGGTCGTGCGGGGTGATGAGCACGAGGGTCGCGATGTCTGCGAACGCCTGTCCGAGCGTGGCGTCATCGCTGGTGAGGCTCGCCTTGTGGTGGAAGATGTTGATGGCCCCGACCGCCAGCCCGTGCCAGCGCAGCGGGTGGGCTTGGACGGCACGGTAGCCGGCCGCGTGGATCCTGGCCGCGAGGTCGGGCCAGCGGTCGGCGAGGTCCGAGCCGTCATCCTGCAGCACCGCCGCATTGCCCGTCAGGGCCTCGGCGCACGGGCCGTGTCGTTCCTGCGCCTGGTACAGCTCGAGGTCCAGGGCGTGGTGGGAGGTGGCTGCCAGGACGTCGAGGCCGCCCGACGGGGTGGACACGAGCATGCCGACAGCGGCGGCGCCCATGGCTTCTTGGACGTCGCCCAGCAGGGTGGTGATCACGTCCAGCACGTCGTGCCGGGACACGAGCGCCGAGGTGGCCCGCGCCAGGGCTTCGATCGGGGTGAGTGTCATGGCTGGTCGGTCCCGTCGCTGGTCTGGGTGGTGTCCGGTGGCGCCGCGCCTCGCCTGGTGGGGTCGGTGTCCGGGTCCGGCGCGCTGAAGTCGAGGTCCCTGGCGACGACCGAGGCGGCGACACGGGCCAGCGGCCAGCTGTGGGCGAACGCGTGTGCCCGCAACAGGGCCAACGCCTCGTCCGGGCTGATCCGCAGCTGGGAGACGACCATGCCGGTGGCCTGGTGGATCTGCGCGCGGCTGGCCCAGGGCCCGCTGAGGTCGGTGGCCAGCGCGTCGGGATCCTTGAGGATCGCCACGCCGATCGCATCGGCGAGAAACTGTGCAGTGTCCTCCTCGAGCCGAGGCATGGAGTCGGCCGGCTGGTGACAGGTCAGCACACCGAGGACGTCGCCGTCCGGGTGGACCGGGATGGCGGTGATCGACAGGGCGCCGAAGGCCTCGCGGACGGCTTCATCCAGTTGGGCCCACCGCGCGTCCACCGATTCTCCCCGGTCCCCGATGATCGCGCGGATCTGGCGACCGGTGCGGTATGCCGTCGGGCCGGGCCCCTGCCCGAGGACGTCCTGCAGGTCCTCGAGTCGGGCCGCCTCGTCGTCGGTGGAGCACAACGTCACTCGATGCGGCGCCGTGTACGCGATGGTGAGGGAGGCACCGCGCGCTCCCAGGATGGACACGGCGGCACGACAGAGTTGTTCAGGAAGCGACGCGTGTCTCTGCTGGACGGCGACCGCCTTCGCCAGCTCCGTCAGCACCGAGGCCTTGTCCCTCATGCCGTCTCCACGTTCCCGCGCGCCTCGCTGTCCCGGGTCACGGTCGACGCCTGGCGACGGTGACGTCGAGAACACCGGTGTCGATGACGTCCTCCGCGACGTCCGCAACCTTCCGGTTGCTGTTCTGGCTCGCGATGCGGAGCAGATCGAGCGCCTGCTTGTCGGTCACCTTGTGCCGTGCCATGAGGATGCCCATCGCCATGCCGATACGGCCGTGGGTGCGCAGGCCGCGCTCGAGGTCCTCAGCGCGGCGTCGGTTCAGCGCCGCCGAGGCGGCTTGGGCGCCGTGCGTGGCCAGGAGCATGCCGATCACTGTGTCACGGTCAGTGAACGAGTCGGGCCGCTCGGCATACAGGTTCAAACCGGCTACGACACCCTCGGTCTGGAGCCGCATGCGGTAGGACAGCATGCTGCGCAGACCGAGCTTCCTGGGCCAGCCTCTTGCCGTACTCCGGCCACCGGTCGTCGGTCCGCAGGTCGCGCGGGCGGTAGGCCGTCTCCTCGACGATCGCGTCGATGCAGGGCCCGGAGCCGAGCTCGTACTGGATCGCGTCCGCACGTCGGATGCGATCGTCGGTGGCGGCCGCAGTCGCGAAACGTTCCCGCCGCATGATCGTGATGCTGGCGCCGACCGCGTCGCTCACCCGCTCGATCGCGACCTGCGTGATCGCCTCGAACGGCGCCCGATCGCCGTCCCTGCTCAACCGGACGCCCAGCTCGTCGAACGAGACCGCCAGCCGCCGAAGGTCTTCGAGGGTACTCGGCATCGGGGACCGACCCTCCGACGAAGCCTCCCGCGCCCGCGCGGTCGGACCGACCCCCCCGTCAGCCCGAGAGACGACACGTCGAGGGCACCCGACGACCCCGTTCCGCGCCGGTCGGCCGGGGTGCCATCGCGACCCTGGTCACGTCCCGTACCCGGCGCCGTGGGCGAGCCACCGTGCGAAGGACGGCTCTCACGACTCATGACTGGCCTCTCGTCGGAGGATCCCCGGGCGTCACCACGGCCGGCTGCCGGGTTCCACACCCGACTCCAGTATGGACCTCCTCACGGTCCGTGCACCGAGGCGCACGGACCCGGGTACACGCCGGCCCGCACGCGCTTGGCCCTGCCCCCCTTGCCGCCGGTCACGGAGGGGTTGCCCCGGAGCAACCGGCGGGCCATCCCTCACCCTGCGGCTTCTCGAGCGTCGGCAACGTCCCGGTCTCGATCACCTCGGCGGCGACCAGGAAAAGCTTGCGGTTCTGGTGCTGACTGACCGTGCGCAGCATCCCGAAGGCGTCGTCGCGGGCCAGCCTCTCCGTGGCCATGATGATCCCGATCGCGACACCGATGTCTCGGCTGTGCTCCAACGCAAGCTCGACGTTGTCCACCTTGTCCTGCAACGCGCCGACCTGCTCGGCGAGCCGGTCCGCATCGTCCTGCTGCCTGATCCTCCCCAACAGGCCTCCCGGCCCTCCCATCGGTCCCCTCCGGATGTGATCGACGCCGTGCGGCGGGTTCCTGACCTACTCCGCCATTATGGACCGCTTCCCGCGGCCACCGGCGAACCGCGCAGACAGGGAAACGACGCCGTGACGTGCCAGGTCAGCGGAACGCGAGGGCCACGGCGTCGAGCCGCAGCCGGACGCCGCCGCGCTGGCGTCCGCATCCACCGGCGTCGGATCGCGTCGTCGGCGAAGGCCGCGTACACGGCGGACGGATGCGCGAGCCCCGCGTCAGTCCGCCGACGGGACGGACACACGCAGCACTCGGGTACCGCGCAGGTCGAGCACGACCTCGTCGCGGATCACGGCGACGCGCAGCACGACCGCCCCGCACCCACGGCAGCGGGCGGTCGAGCCCATGCCGGTCTCGTAGAGGACGAGCTCGGCCACGCGCTGCTCGCGGGTGCACCCGACGCAGAGCACCCAGGCGCTCGTCACGTCGACGCCGAACACCTCACCGAGCCGCCCGGCCAGGGCGTTGCCGTCCAGCACGTCGTCCTCGCCGCGTCGACCCACGGGATCGGTCATGTCAGCCCTCCACCCGGACCGAACCGCTCGGTCCTGATCGTGTGTTCGTCGTGGCCCAGCTGGACGAGCGCGTCCGACACGGCGTCGACGAAGGCCGTCGGTCCGCACACGTACGTCCGCAGACCGGTGCCGACCGGTGCCCAGCGCGCCAGCTCCTCTGGGGTCACCCGCTGGGCGCCGCGCGGATCCGCCTCGGGGGCAGACCGCGTGTGGACGATGCTCACCATGAGCCCGTCGTCGAGCCGCGCGCGTCGCTCGAGCTCATCGGCATAGATGACGTCTGCGGGAGTCCGTACCGAGTACACGAGGTGCATCGGCACCCGGCTGCCGGACTCGTGCCGGGCCCGCACCATGGCCATGAGCGGCACGACGCCCGCGCCACCACCGAGCAACAGCACCGGCCCGCCCGAGCCGGCCCCAGCGGCCTGCGCTCGGTCCGAGCCGGCGGACCCGTCGACGTCGGGGCGCCAGACGAACCAGCCACCGACCGGCCCGCGCACGTCGACGGGGTCCCCCACCGTGAGCTCGCGGCCGAGGAACGGCGACACCTCCCCCTCGGCGAGCACCTGGACCGTGAGCTCGACCTGGGCCCCGTGGTCCGGGGCGGCGAGCGAGTAGGACCGTTGCGCGGTGTAGCCGTCCGGGGCGGTGAGCCGGACGTCGACGTGCTGCCCGGGCAGGTGTCCCCGCCACTCGGGCACACCGAGCACGAGGGTCACGGCATCGGGCGTCTCGTCCTTGCGCGACACGAGGTAGGCGACCTGCCAGTTCACGCGAGCCATTGCGGACGCGCTCCCTCAGTCGCCGGCGTAGCGCTGCTCGCGCCACGGGTCGCCGTACTCGTGGTAGCCGAGCTGCTCCCAGAACCCCCGCTCGTCCTCGAGGAGGAGGTCGATGCCGGTGACCCACTTGGCCGACTTCCAGAAGTACAGGTGTGGCACGAGCAGACGTGCGGGTCCGCCGTGCCACGGCTCCAGGGGCTCTCCCTCGTACTCGTGCACCACCCACGCCTGTCCGTCGAGAAGGTCCTCGAGCGGCAGGTTGGTCGTGTAGCCGCCGTAGGAGCGGACGAGGGCGAAGTCGGCTGCGGTCTCGACGTCCTCGAGCAAGGCGTCCAACGCCACGCCGCGCCACGAGGTGCCGAGCTTCGACCACGTGGTGACGCAGTGGATGTCGACCGTCGGCGTCTCCTGCGGCATCTCCATGAGGTCGCTCCACGACCACTCGTGCCGCTGCCCGGCCTCGGTCGTCACCGTGAAGGACCACTCGGCGAGGTCGACGTGCGGCGTCGGGCCCGCCTGCAGCACCGGGAAGTCATCGGTGAGGTGCTGGCCCGGCGGCAGGTCGACGGCCGGTCGACCGCGCCCACGAAACCCCGGGGTCACGATGCCCACGGTTCCTCCCTTCGACAGGACGACGAGAGGACATCATGGCGCGGACGACGCGGGGCGGGAAGCCCTTGCCCCGCGTCCGACGAGAGGGGCAGCGAGCAGGACGACCACGGCAGCCACGACTCCGAGCGGCAGGTACCTGGCGTCGTTGCTGTGGTTCGTCGCGTAGATCCACGACGCCAGGGGCCGGTCGAGCAGGGCGATGCCCGCGGCGGTCAGCCAGGCCCGACCGGCGGGAAGGGGCCCCAGGGGTAGGCCGATGGCGACGAGCGCCGCCGAGGCGAAGCCCCACACCGCGAACCACGCCACCCAGTAGGTGGCGGCGCCGGAGTCCTGGAGAGAGACGGCGTAGTCGAGCAGCACGAGTACGCCGACCGTCGTGCCGACGAGGACGGCCACGACCGCGGGGTCCGACCACCGGACGCCAGCCCGGACCAAATGCGATCGCAGCGGCGGCGAGCCGAGCGCCACGAGGGCGACCACGGCCATGCACAGGGCGCCGAGGAAGCTCGTCCACCAACCCGGGCCCGGGGCCGACGTGGTGCCGTCCCGGAGCAGGCCTATCGCGCCGAGCACGTGCAGACCCCCGAGGGCCGTGGTGGGCAGGACCAGCGCGAGCCCGACGGCCGGTGACGCACGTCGGGCCAGCAGCCCCACTCCGGCCGCGACGGTCAGCACCAAGTAGCACCCGACCTGGACGACGAAGTCATTCCCAGGGTTGGCGGCGGAGTCGTCCGCGCCCCACGGCAGGAAGAGACCGCCGACGACGACGAGCAGCCCCGACGCGATGGACAGCCACCCGAGCACGGCGCGCACCCGCGCGAGCCGGGCGGCCTCCGCCGAGCCGGCGTCTGCCACGGGCGCCGCCGGTTCTGCGGACGCGGCGACACCCGCGGGGGGCGCCGGCATAGTGGGCGTCGGCGTGGTGGGTGCCCCCGACTCGGTGGGCGCCGGCGTGGTGGGCACCGGCACGAGCCGCCGGGCACCCGACAGCGCGTCGCCCTCCGCCTGAGCCGGCGACGTCGCCCCCGGCGGGGCAGGCGACGGCCGGCCCTCACCGGTGTGGACGCCTTGTCCTACCCCCGCGACGGCGCCGATCGCGTGGGTCCCGGCCACCGTCGCCCCCGCGTCGGCGAGGTCCCCTGCCACCGAGGCGGTGACGGTGACGCGGGTCGACCCGGTCGGCGCGGTCACGACGAGGACCCCGCTGAACGCACGACCGGTGGGCGACAGCGTCACCACGATGCGGTCGCCGTCCACCTCGGCCGACAGGGGCGGGTCCGCCGCGACCTCCACCGAGCGCGCGAGAGGTGGGCCGCCCAGCTGGAGCGTCCGCTCGACGTCGACGGCTGCATCGGCGTCGAGCTCGCCGAAGTCGAGCGACGCCGGCGACACCACGGGCCCGGCCGCCTCGATGGCGGCCAGCGCGTCGTCGGAGACCGCGCGCACGTCACCGGCGGCGACGGCCCGCAGCGCCTCGAGTGCACCGAGGGCGACCCCGAGGTCGGGGTGGCCCAGCCGGTCGCGCAGGTCGAGCACGGCGCCGCGCCGGTACGTGGGGTCGGGGTTGCGCAGCGCGGTGGCGAGCGCGTCGGGCAGCGGCACCGCCTTGACGCGTCGGCGGCGACTGCGCGCCACGTAGATCTCACCCGACATCTCGATGTCGCGACCCGGGGTCTGCTTGGGGTTCGCCTCGCGGACGCGGTCGAAGACGTAGTCGTACAGCTCGTCGAGCGACACGAGCCCGTCCTCGTCGCGGTCCGCGTCGCCGGTCCGCAGGCCGTGCACGACGGCCGACGTGAAGACCGACGGCGGCACCTCGTGCTCCGCGGTCAGCGTCGTGCCCTCGAACGCGTACTCGATGGCGCTCGAGGCGCTGATGACCGCGCGGCCACGGCCGCCGCCGAGACGCCCCGCGGGGAAGGCATCCATGACGTTGACCGGTCCCGCGGCGCGCACGGTGACGCCCTCGCCGAACGCGCCGCCGTAGCAGCAGTCGAGGAACAGCACGATGCTGTGCGCCCGCGAGCCCCGCATGCACCGCTGCACGAAGTCGGCGGGCACCGAGGACGACGCGAGCCGGTCCGGGCGCGTGTTGCGCGCCGCGATGAACAGCTCACCGGAGTCGCTCTTGAGACCGTGCCCGGAGAAGTGAAGCAGAACCAGGTCCTCGGGCCCGCTGTCGGCGAAGAGGTCCTCGATGTGGGCCTGGACCTCGTGCGAGGCCGCGTTCTGCACGACGTCGACCTCGAAGCCGCCGACCTCGGGATCGCCCAGCACCTCGCTGAGCGCCACCGCGTCGGCCGCCGCCGACCGCAGCTGGCCCAAGGCGGCGTGGTCGTAGGTGTCGGTCGCCACGACGAGGGCGCGGCGCCGCCCGGTCACGCCGGGGCCTCCGTGCCCTCGACGTGCCGGAGGAAGAGCTCGAGCAGCCGGTCCTGCTGCTCCTGCGAGGCGTCGCTCAGCTCGAACACGTCCCCGCCGACCTCGATGCGCACCGAGCGGGCGTCGCCGGCGCCGCGGCCGAGCCACCCGCGCAGGGACGCGACGAGCGCCGTGAGGCCCCCCGAGCCGAAGACCGCGACGGCGAGCGCGCTGACGGTCGCGGCATCGATGGCTCGGGAGCCCGGGTCCAGCACCGCCGGTCCCGGGGGCAGGGCCTCCATCTCGTCGAGCCCGGCGAGCTCGGACCGCAGCTGCCGGTGCAGGGTGTCGAGGCGCAGCCCATCGGCTCCCGACTCGGACAACGCCAGAACGATCGTCGCGCCCATGTGGCCACCTCGCAGTGCCGTTTCCAGAACAGTACGCGCGTGGCACCCCCGCGATACAGGTCTTGTCGGACACCGCACCGCCACCGGTCGGGACGGAACGGACACCCCCGCCGGCACTTCCGCTGCGACGGCGAATCCACAGCGGGTTTCTCTGGCGCGCGGGACGCGGTGGTGACATGCTCGGTGGAGCAGCAGTTCACCGGGCAGGTGCCGGCAGGAGCACCGTCGCAGGGGCGGCGAACCGCGTGCACACATGGGACGGACCCGACATCGGGGACGTAATAGAAACTTCAGCCAGCCTCTCGCGCGTACCCCCGGTCCGGGTCTAGACTGGGCGACAGCGAAGGGTTGGGCCCGCACGAACCGCGCCCAGCCCTTCTGCATGTGCTGGCTCGCACTGTCCCCCTGTCGGTGCGAGCCAGCTCAAGCAGAGAAGGACCCGGATGCCATCGGCATCCGGGTCCTTCTCTGTGCTGCCGGGGGCTCAGGCCTGCCCGGTCTCCTCCTTGGACTCCGCGGGGCTGGCCGACCCGCGCGGGGAGGTCTTCGTCGAGGCGCCGTTGATGGCGCCGCCCTCGAGCGCGTCGTCGCTGATGGCGTCGGCACCCGGGCCCTGGTCCGCGTCGCTGACCTGGCCTTCGGCGGCCGACGTGCCGCTCAGCGGGTCCTCCGCACCGGTGGCCGCGGCGTCGGCGACCGCCTCGTCGGAGCGGTCCTTGGCGTCGGCGATCGCGGACTGGCCCTTGGCGGCGAGGCCACCGGCCTTGTCCTTGGCCGCGTCCGCGAGCTCGGCGCCCTTCTCCTTGGCCTTGCTCGCCACCTCGGAGACCGCGCCCTTGGCGTGCTCGACCTGCGTGGCCGCCTTCTCCTTGAACGAGCCGCCGGCGTGAGCGGCGTGCCCGTCGAGGGGCGTCGCCCAGGGGTCGTCGGCCTGCTTCTGCTTTCGGTAGGCGGCGACGGCGGCGACACCGGCCGCCGCGAGGCCGATGGCGATGAGCCACTTGCCCCGACCGCTCTTCTTCTTGACGACGGCCTCACCCTTGAGCACGGCATAGGCGTCCTGGGCGCGGTGGCTGCCGACCGCCGCGGTCTCGCGCGCCTGGGCCGCTGCCTGCTCGAGGTGCGGCTGGGCGGCCTCGCGGGCCTGCTCGGCGCCGGCCGCCAGGGCCGCGGCCGCCGTGGCGATGGCGGCGCCGACCTTCGGCAGCACGGTGTCCACGAGGGTGTCCTGCGCGTGCTCGATCTTGGGGCGCGCTCGGTCGGCGGCGTCGTGCAGGGCCTCACCGGCGACCTCGCGAGCCGTCACGGCGGCCTCGGCGAGCTTCTCACGCGCGGCCTCGGCAGCCTCCTGGACAGCCGGGGTCGCCGCCTCGCGGGCGGCGTCGAGCCGCAGGCGCGCCAGCTGCGCCGCGTGCTCGGCCTGCACGCGAGCGGCCTTGGACGCCTGGGCGGCGGCCACGGCAGCACTCTCCTTGATGGTCTCGAGCTGGTCCCCGGCGGCCGACCCGAGGTCGGCCGCGGCGGCGCGGGACTGGTTGGTGCGGAACATACGTCCTCCTAAAGTCCTCTCGTCCTTACCCATCCTGCCAACATCGGGCACTGGCCGCACGCGCGCCCCGGGCCACCGCCGGGCAGGGGCGTTCGAGGCCGGGCCGCCCGGCTCGTCGGCCCCGGACGGCTCGTCGGTCGCTCGAGTCAGCTCGTCGACCCGCTCGGGCGCGTCGGACCGGCGTCGGTGCCGGCGTCGGTCCCGGCGTCGGTCCCAGCGTCGGGACCCGTCGCCTCGGGTGACACCGGCGGCACGGCGGCGGCCGCGGGGTCCGCGGGGCTCGGCGCGGCCGGCGTCGCAGGGCCGCCGGCGTCCGACGCCGACGGTGCCGACGGTGCCGCCGGGTCGGCGGGGAACGGTCCCGCCTCGGCCACGCCGTCGGCGGCCGCAGCACCGGTGGCGCCGGAGGCGGCCGTGTCGGGCGACGCGGCCTGGGCCACCTTGTCGATGCCCTTCTCGACGCCGGCGCGGACCTTGTCCACCTGGTCGGCGTACTTGCCGTGCGTCTTCTCGTCGATCTTCGCGGTCGCCGCCTCGACGTAGCCGTCGATCTTCTCGCGGTTCTCCGTCGCGAACTCGCCGGCCTTGTGCTGCGCCTGCTTGGCGGCCTGCGCCGCGGCCTCCTGCAGGTGCCGGGCCTTCGTCTCGAGGTCGAGCTCCTCGGCCTTCTTCTTCAGCTTGTCCAGGAACGACATCGCTGCTCCGCCCTTCGTCTCGTCGTGCGGCTGGTGTTCCGACGCGGCACGTGCGGGCCCGTCGCACCGATCCTTTCTCCTCGGCCAACGGTGGGTCCAGCCCACGCGTTCCCCGTCCCGGTCTGGACGTACCCCGCTTCGACAGCGGTCCCACCGCTGCCGCACGGGTGGCGCAACGGCGTGCCGTGCGAGGATTGGGCCCATGAAGGCAACCCTGCACACGAACCACGGCGACATCGTCGTCGACCTCTTCGAGCACCAGGCCCCGAAGACGGTGGCGAACTTCGTCGGCCTCGCCAAGGGCGAGAAGGAGTACAAGGACGAGGCGGGTCGCACGAACCCCACCCCGTTCTACGACGGCCTCATCTTCCACCGCATCATCCCGAACTTCATGATCCAGGGCGGCTGCCCGCTGGGTCAGGGCTTCGGCGGCCCGGGCTTCACGTTCGACGACGAGATCAGCCCCGACAAGGACTTCACCAAGCCCTACGTCCTCGCCATGGCCAACGCCGGCAAGCGCATGGGCAAGGGCACCAACGGCTCGCAGTTCTTCATCACGACGGCCCCGACCACCTGGCTCCAGGGCAAGCACACGATCTTCGGTGAGGTCGCCGACCAGTCCTCGCGCGACGTCGTCGACAAGATCGGCAGCGTCGCCACCGGACCGAACGACAAGCCGCTCGAGGACGTCGTCATCACCTCGGTGACGGTCGAGGACTGAGCGCAGCACCACCCAGCCACCGCACGGACGAGACCGGCAGGGGGAATCCCGTTGTCCGACAACCTGACTGGCCCACCTCCCGAAGCCGGGGTGCCGCAGCCAGCTGCCGGTCCGTCCGTGTGTCCACGCCACCCCGACCGGGAGGCGTACGTCCGCTGCCAACGCTGCGGACGCCCCGCGTGCCCCCAGTGCCAGCGCCCGGCGGCGGTCGGCATCCAGTGCGTCGACTGCGTCCGTGAGGCCTCCCGCACCGTGCCGGGCGCGCGCACCGTCTTCGGCGGGCGCGCCACCGACGGCACGCCCGTCGTCACCTACGCGATCGTCGCGGTCTGTGCGGTCGTCTACCTGCTCCAGCGCGCCGACCCGTCGGTGACCCGCGACTTCGCCTTCGTGCCGGCCCTCGGATGGACCGAGCCGTGGCGGTTCGTCACAGCGGCCTTCCTCCACTCACCGGCGACGATCTTCCACATCCTGCTCAACATGTTCGCGCTGTGGAGCCTGGGCCAGTACCTCGAGCCGCTGCTCGGTCGAGCCCGCTTCGCCGCCCTCTACCTCATCAGCGGCGTCGGCGGCCAGGTCGGCGTCGCGCTCCTCGCCGGGTCACCGACGATCGAGGGGCTCCAGGCCGGTCAGGACCCGGCCTGGATCACCCAGGTCGTCGGCGCCTCGGGCGCGATCTTCGGTCTCTTCGGTGCCCTGCTCGTGCTCAACCGGCACCTCGGTCGCTCGTCCACGGCGATGTACGCGACGATCGCCATCAACGCCGCCTTCGGCTTCATCTACCCCGGCATCGCCTGGCAGGCCCACCTCGGCGGCCTCGTCACGGGGCTCCTCTGCGCGGCCGTCATCGTCGTGTTCCGACGCCAGCGCGTGCGCCACCTCGTGTGGCTCGCCCTCGGCGGCGTCCTCGCTTTCGTCGTCGTCGTCGCCCTGGCCAAGTACCTGTCGCTGCCGGACGTCGTCCGGATGATCGACTCGCGCTCCTTCAGCGACTGACGGCCCGACGCCCGGTCCACCGGTCCACCGGTGCACCGGTCCGTCACCGGGAGGTTCTCCACAGCGCTGCCCCCGGCCACGGCCCGACCTCGGCCTCGACGGTCGGTCAGCGGGCGGGCCGCGTCCTTGCACACAGCATCCACAGGCTGTGGACGGCGTGGTCCACACCGCGCCCACGCACGGCATCCACAGTTGTCCCCATGCCGAGTTGTCCACCGTTGTGGAAAAGCCTGTGGATCTAGTTACACCCCTGTCATTCGTCCCCAGCTGGGGACAACTCTGTGGAAAAGGTGTCCATGCGATGTGGGCGGGTGTGGACGGGGGCGTGGATGGCCCGCGCCCGACCTCGGCACCGGGTGCACGTCGAACGGCCCGCCCCCGAGGAGTCGGGGACGGGCCGTGAGTGGTCCGACGCGGCGTGGCCGCGGTGGCGGGATACGCCGAGGCGTCAGCGCCAGCGCATCGTCATGATGAAGCCGGCCATGAGCAGGACGAAGCCCACGCCGAGGTTCCACACGCCGAGCGACCCCACCGGGTACTTGTACTCGGTCACGTAGTACACGACGATCCACAGCAGTCCGACGACGAGCAGGGTGATGAAGACGGGGGCCCACCACGACGGGTTGGGCTCGGCCGCCTTGCTCTTCTGCGGCGGGGTGTAGGGGGTCGCCTTGTGGTCGCGGCCTCTGGACTCGGGCACTGCTGTCTCCTTGGGTCGTGTGCGGCCCAGCGTAGTCCGTGCGACGACCAGCTGCGGTGACCCCGTGACAGCGCTCGACCGAGCGCGCTCGCCCCGTCGCGGTCAGGCAGAATGTCGGCGTGGTGCGGACCGTCCGCGCCCGTGGAGGACCCAGTCATGACCGACGAGCCGGTGACCGCCCCGCAGCCGCGTCGGCGTCCGCGACCCACGTGGCGCCCGCTCGTCCCCGTCATCACCGCGGTCGCCGGGATCATGTTCTCGATGAGCTTCGTCGCCGCCCAGGGCCAGGACCTGAGGGCCGATCGCGACCTTCCGCAGCTCATCATGGCCGGCGACGCCCGGGTCGCCGAGAAGGCCGCCGAGCTCGACACCCTCCAGAAGGAGGTCGACGCGCTGTCCAAGGCCAGCGCACCCTTCGACCAGCGCCTGTCGAGCCTGAGCGCCAAGGGGGACGACCTCGCGGTGGCGGCTGCCGACACCAAGGTCACCGGTCCCGCCATCGAGGTCACGCTCGACGACGCGCACCGCAGCGCCGACTCGCTGCCCGACGGGTTCACCCCGGACGACATCGTCGTGCACCAGCAGGACGTCCAGGGCGTCGTCAACGCGCTCTGGCGGTCCGGCGCCGAGGCGATGATGATCCAGGACCAGCGGGTCATCTCCACGAGCGCGGTCCGGTGCGTCGGCAACACCCTCATCCTCCAGGGCCGCGTCTACTCGCCGCCCTACCGGATCAAGGCGATCGGTGACGTCCAGGCGCTGCAGCTCGGCCTCGACAACGACCAGACCGTGCAGATCTACCGGCAGTACGTCGACGCCGTCGGTCTCGGCTACGGGGTGCAGACTCACGCCGCCGAGGAGTTCCCGGCATACTCGGGAACGGTCGACCTCCAGTACGCGTCGCCGATCCGCTGAGCACGCTCGGCGCGCGCCCATCGACCCGAGCCACCTCGACCCGAGCCATCTCGACCCGTCCCGCAGCATCCCGTGAGGCCCGCATGACCCGCATCCTCGTCGTCGACAACTACGACAGCTTCGTCTACACGATCGTCGGCTACCTCGAGCAGCTCGGCGCCGAGTGCCACGTCGTGCGCAACGACGCCGTCGAGGCCCGCGAGGCCGCCGACTACGACGGCGTGCTCGTCTCGCCCGGCCCGGGCACGCCCGAAGCGGCCGGCGTCTCGATGGAGCTCATCCGCGAGTGCGCTCGCATCGGCACGCCGATGTTCGGGGTCTGCCTCGGCCACCAGGCGCTCGGCGTCGTCGCCGGCGCCACGGTCGACCGTGCGCCCGAGCTGCTCCACGGCAAGACGTCCCTCGTCCACCACGACGGCACCGGCGTCCTCGAGGGGCTGCCCTCGCCGTTCACGGCGACGCGCTACCACTCCCTGACGATCGACCCGTCGACGCTGCCCGACGAGCTCGTCGCCACCGCGCACACGGACTCCGGGGTGGTCATGGCGGTGCGGCACCGCGACCTGCCGTTGCACGGCGTCCAGTTCCACCCGGAGAGCGTGCTCACCGAGGGCGGGCACCGGATGCTCGCCAACTTCCTCGCCATGTGCGGCGACGGCGACGCGGTCGCCCGCTCGGTGGGACTCAGTCCCCTCGTCACCCCCGCGGTGTGAGAAAGGGGCCCCTCCGGCGATCGGAGGGGCCCCTTTCTCACGTGGCGTCTCAGGGCAGGAGCGGTCCCCCGGTGGTCGTGCCCGCCGTCGTCGGGGGTGTCGTCGGCGGCGGCACCGTGACGGTCGTCGTCGACGGCTGCGGCGTCGGGGTCTTCGCCACCTTGACGGTGATCGTCGAGCCGGCCTTGACGACGTCGCCGCCCTTCTCGACGTCGAGGACCTGGTCGGCCGGCTTGTCGGAGTCGACCGGCTCCTTCTTCGGGTTGAGGCCGGCGTTCTGCAGTGCGATGACCGCCTGCGTCCAGTCCTTGCCGACGAGGTCGTCCGGCACCTGCACGTTGCCGGTCGCGTAGTAGATCGTGATGTCCGAGCCGGCCGCCACCGTCGAGTTGGCCGGCGGGTCGGTCTTGGTCACCTTGTTCTTGTCCTGGTCGGGCGTGTTCTCCTCGACGAACTTGGCGACGATGAACCCCTGCTTCTCCAGCTCGGCCTGGGCGTCGTCCTTCTTCATGCCGGTGACGTCGGGCACCTGCACGCTCTCGGGCCCGGTCGACACGACGAACCGGATCACCGACTGCTCGGCGACCTGCCCACCGGCCTTGGGGTCCTGGCTGATGACCCGGCCCTCAGCCACCGTCGTGCTGGGTGCCGACGACTTCTCGCCGCGGAGGTTGCTCGTCGCGAGGGCCTGGGTGGCCTGGGACTCCTGCAGGTTGACGATCGAGGGCACCGCCACCATCTTGACGTCGGGCTGCTGGTTGCCGAACCAGGTCACCGCGAGCCAGCCGATGAGCCCGAGCAGGAGGAGCGCGAGGACCGTGATGAGCGCCGCCCGGCCCTTGTGCCCCCTGCGCTCCTCGTCCTCGTCGTGCCCGACGGCCGGCAGCCCGGCCGTGTTCTCGTAGCGGGTCCGCTGCGCCACGGGCGCCTGCACGGCGGTCGGGGTGCCCGGCGTGGCGTACGACGCCGGGAGGGTCTGGGTCGCCGCGGCACCGACCGCGGCTCCGGTGCCGAGGGCTGCCGCGCTGATCGGACGCCCCAGCCGGACGTTCTCGAGGTCCGCGCGGAAGGCGTTCGCGTCCTGGTAGCGGGCGTCGCGGTCCTTCTCCAGCGCGTGGAGCGTCACCGCGTCGAGGTCGCCGCCGACGGCGTCGTTCCAGACGCTCGGCGGCTGCGGCAGCTCGCCGACGTGCTGGTAGGCGATGGCGACCGGTGAGTCACCGGTGAACGGCGGGCGCCCGGTCAGCAGCTCGAAGAGCATGCAGCCGGTCGAGTAGAGGTCGGAGCGGGCGTCGACCGTCTGGCCCTGGGCCTGCTCCGGCGAGAGGTACTGCGCGGTGCCGACGACCGACTGCGTCTGGGTCATCGTCGCCGCGGTGTCGGCGACGGCACGCGCGATGCCGAAGTCCATGACCTTGACCGTGCCGGCGTCCGTGATCATGACGTTGGCGGGCTTGATGTCGCGGTGGACGATGCCCATCCGGTGGCTGTAGGCCAGCGCGTCGAGGACACCCTCGGTGACCCGGATGGCCTCGCCCGGGTCGAGCTGGCGGTGCTCGCTCAGCTTCTGGCGCAGGGTCTGGCCGTCGACGTACTCCATGACGATGTAGGGCAGGTGCGTCCGCGTGCCGTTGGGGCCCTCGATGTACGTGTCGTCCTCGCCGGAGTCGAAGATCGCGACGATCGAGGGGTGGTTGAGGCCCGCGGCGGACTGGGCCTCGCGGCGGAAGCGCATGAGGAAGTTCGGGTCCCGGGCGAGGTCCGAGCGCAGCATCTTGATGGCGACGGTGCGCCCGAGGCGGGTGTCGTGCCCGACGTGGACGTCGGCCATCCCACCACGGCCGATGAGCTCGCCGACTTCGTAGCGTCCCCCGAGGACGCGGGGGGTCGTGGTCACGTTGTTCGCCCTCGCTCGGTCGTGTGCTGCGTCATCGAATGATGGGTCATCGTCGTCCGCTCGTCGTGCGCTGTCGTGGGGCCGGTCGCTCATGCTCACTTGCCCTTCCCCTTGCCCTTGCCCTTGCCGTGGCCGGACGGCGTGGCCGGCGGCGCGATGTCCGTCGTGCTCGTGGTCGTCGCCCTCGTCGGCGTCGTGCTCGTGGGCCGGCTGGTCGTCGGCGTGGCCGGCGTGCGGGTGGCTGCGCCGTTCGCCGCCTCGGTGCTCGTGACGGCGGGCGTCGGTGGTGCCTGGTCGGGGGCCCGGCCGGCCCGGTCACCCAGGACGAAGGCACCCCAGGCGACGAGGGCGACGAGGGGGACGGCGAGCCAGGCCCATCGTGACCGGCGTCGGGGGCGCTCGCGGTCCTGGCGACGCGAGTGCCGGGGCGGGTCACCCCGCGGGGTGGCCGCCTCAGGCGGGCTGGCGAGGGCCGCCGCGGCTCCTGCTGCCGACGCCTCCGTGGGCGCGTGCATGGCGGTGAAGGCCCGGGTGGCGTCGAGCGCGGCCAGCGGCACCGTCGGGTCGGTGCCGGCGACCGGTGGCGGGGTGACGCCGGGCAGCGCCCCGAGCGGGACGCCGACGGCCGCGGCCACCTCGCCCGCGGAGCCGGGACGGTCCTCGGGCCGCTTGGCCAGGCACGCGACGACGATGTCGCGCAGGTCGCGTGGCACGGAGTCGGGCAGCGGCGGGGGCGGGTCGTTGACCTGGGCCAGGGCCGTCGCGACCGGGGTGCCCATGTCGAACGGCTTGCGGCCGGTCAGCATCTCGTGGGCCACGATGCCGAGGGAGTAGATGTCGCTCGCGGCGGTCGCCGGCTCGCCCGTCGCCTGCTCGGGGCTGATGTAGTCGGGTGTGCCGAGCACCTCACCGGCGCGCGTGTGCCCCGAGCCGTTGCCGATGCGCGCGATGCCGAAGTCGGTGAGCTTCGCCTGGCCCTCGGCGGTGACGATGATGTTGGCCGGCTTGACGTCACGGTGCACGACGCCGGCCTCGTGCGCGGCCGACAGGGCGAGGGCCGCCTGGCCGAGGATGGAGCGGACCTGCTCGGGCGCCAGGCCACCGTCGCTGTCGCGGATCAGCTCGCCGAGGGTGCGTCCCGGGACGAGCTCCATGACGAGGTAGGAGACGTCGTCCTCCTCGCCGTAGTCGTACACCGCGGCGATGTTCGGGTGGTGCAGGGCGGCGCTGCCGCGCGCCTCGTCGCGAAACCGGTCGGCGAACGTCGTGTCCTCCGGGTCGGCCGGGCGCAGCACCTTGACCGCGACCGGCCGTTGCAGGACGCGGTCCGTGGCCTCCCACACGTCACCCATGCCGCCGGACGCGATGCTCGTGTCCAGCGTGTAGCGGTGGCCCAGCGCGTCGCCGGGCGCGAGGATCGTCATCGGCCGAGCACCGCCTCCATGACGTCCTTGGCGATCGGGGCGGCGACCCGTCCGCCACCGATCTCGCTGCCCGTCACGCCGCCGTCCTCGACGACGACCGCCACGGCGACCTTCGGGTCGTCGGCCGGGGCGAAGCTGATGAACCAGGCGTGCGGCGGCTTGCCCTTCTCGTGCTGGGCCGTCCCGGTCTTGCCGGCCACCCGGACGCCGTCGATCTGTGCCCGCGCGCCGCTGCCGTGGTCCACGACCGAGACCATCATCTTCGTCAGGATCGACGCCGTCTGCTCGGAGACCGCCTGCGAGAGCTCGGTCGGTTCCGGCGTCGAGGAGATGACGTCGAGGTTGGCGCTGCGGACCGAGTCGATGAGGTAGGGAGTCATGACGCGGCCCCCGTTGGCGATGCCGGCCGCGACCATCGCCATCTGGAGCGGCGTCGTCTTGACGTCGTACTGGCCGATGGCCGCCTGCGCCGACTGCGGCTCGTTCATGTCGGCCGGGACCGAGCTCGTCGCGACGCGCAGCGGCACCTGGAGGGAGTCGCCGAAGCCGAACTTGGCCGCCTGGGCGCGCAGCTTCTCGGCGCCGAGCTCGAGACCGAGCGAGCCGAAGGCCGTGTTGCACGAGATCTCGAGCGCGTGGATGAGCGTGGTCTCGTTGTTCGGGCCGCACGGCTGACCGGTCTCGTTCGGCAGGTTGGTGCTCGTCAACGGCAGGTCGAGCTCGGCGGGACCCGGCACCTTCGAGTTCTCGTCCGTGGCCACCCCGTTCTCGAGGGCCGCGGCCGCGGTGACGACCTTGAACGTCGAGCCGGGCGGGTAGAGGCTGCTCACCGCACGGTTGACGTAGCTCTTGTCGGCGTCGCTCGCCAGGCGCTGCCATGCCTTGGAGGCCTTGGTCAGGTCGTGGCTCGACAGCGGGTTGGGGTCGTACTGCGGGTGGCTGACCATCGCCAGGATCGCGCCGGTCTTCGGGTCGAGCGCGACGACGGCGCCCTTGCTCTTGCCGAGCGCGTCGTCGGCGGCCTTCTGCGCCTTGGGGTCGATGGTCAGCTCGAGCGTCGCGCCGGCGGTCTTGCGCCCCGTGATGAGGTCGGTGACGCGGCGGACGAAGAGGGTGTCGGAGTCGCCCGAGAGCAGGTCGTCGGACGCGTGCTCGAGACCGTACGGCGCGCCGACGACGTAGGAGTAGAAGCCGGTGATCTGCGCGTACAGGTCGCCCTGGGGGTACTGGCGCAGGAACTTGTACTGGTCGTCGACGGGGACCGACTTCGCGACGGCCTCGCCGCCGACGACGATCGACCCGCGCTCGCGCGAGTAGCTGTCGAGCAGCGTCCGCTTGTTGGCCGCCATCGCCCCGAGCGACTTGGCCTGGACGAACTGGATCAGCGTCGAGGAGACGAGCAGTGCCGCGAACAGTGCCGCCATGAGCAGGGACAGGCGTCGGATCGGGGTGTTCACGGCATCCTCACCACCTGGGTGACCTCGGCCGGTGCGGGCTCGTCGGCCGCGACGCCGACCGGCATCTCCGGCATCGGGCGGCGGGCCTGGTCCGAGATGCGCAGCAGCAGCGCGGTGATGACCCAGTTGGCGAGCAGCGAGGAACCACCGAGGGACATGAACGGCGTCGTCAGGCCGGTCAGCGGGATGACGCGGGTGACGCCGCCGATGACGATGAAGACCTGGAACGCGACGGAGAACGCGAGCCCGATCGCGAGCAGCTTGCCGAAGCCGTCGCGGACCCCGAGGGCGGTGCGAACGCCGCGCTCGCAGAAGAGGATGTAGAGGACGAGGATGGCGAGCGTGCCGAAGAGGCCGAGCTCCTCGCCGAGGCTGGGGAAGATGAAGTCGCTCTCGGCGAACGAGGTCAGCCACGGCCGTCCTGCACCGAGCCCGGTGCCGGTGAGGCCACCGGCAGCCATGCCCCACACGCCGTTGGCCAGCTGGTTCGACAGCTCGAGGTTCTGCGACGAGAACGGGTCCATCCAGAGGTCGACGCGCTTCTGGAAGTGCGAGAACGCCGAGAGCGCGAACGCCACCGCCGCCGCGAACAGGAGCAGGCCGATGGCGATCCACGACGTGCGCTCGGTCGCGACGTAGAGCATCGCGACGAAGAGCCCGAAGAAGAGCAGCGCCGAACCGAGGTCCTTCTCGAAGACGAGGATGAGCAGCGCCAGCACCCAGGCCACGAGGATGGGGCCGAGGTCGCGACCGCGCGGGAAGGTGAACCCGAGGACCTTCCGGCCCGCCAGCGAGAGCACGTCGCGGGTCTGGACGAGGTAGCCGGCGAAGAAGACGGCGAGGGCGATCTTGGCGAACTCGCCGGGCTGGAAGTTCATCGGCCCGATGGAGATCCAGATCTGCGAGCCGTTGATCGACCGCCCGAGCCCCGGCACGAGCGGCGACAGCAGCAGCACGAAGCCGGCCGCCATCGACACGTAGGTGTAGCGGCGCAGGAGGCGGTGGTCGCGCAGCACGATGATGACGGCGACGGCGAGGACGACGGCGAAGGTCGTCCAGATGATCTGGCGGTAGGCGTCACCGTCGGTGCCGAGCTTGTCGCGGGCCAGGTCGAGCCGGTGGATCATGACGAGGCCGAGGCCGTTGAGGACCGTCACGATGGGCAGCAGCACCGGGTCGGCGTAGGCGGCCTTCCACCGCAGGACGAGGTGCACGGCCAGGGCCAGCACCGTGAACCCGCCGGCCACCGGGATGATGTTGGCCGGCACCGTGCCGTTGCGGTTGAGGTCGGTGGTGACCCACGCCAGCAGCACGATGCCGACGGCGAGAACGAGCAGTCCCAGCTCGGCGTTGCGGCGGGTGCGGGGGGTCAGTGGCTCGACGGTCGTCGTCATGCCGGCACCCCCGTCGTCACCGCCGCGGACCACATCGCCGGCGGCGCGGACGAGGCCGGCAGCGCCGCAGGCTTCGCGGTCGTCGACGGACGCGGCGCCGGCGTCGACGGGTGCGGCGTCGTCGGCGTGGGCGTCGTCGGGGTGGAGGTGCTCGGCGTCGGTGTCGGTGTCGGTGTCGTCGTCGGCGTCGGCTGCGGGGTGGTGCCGCACGGCGTGCCGGTGACGGCCAGGTGCTGGCAGCGCATCGCCTCGCCGCGGAGGCGGTCGACCTTGCCCTCGGCGTCGCCGAGGTCGCGGGCCGGGATGGTGTTGTCGATCGAGCCCTGCACGTCGGCGGGAAGGTCGCTGACGCGCACCTCGGACTCGCTCTCGACGCGGGACAGGGCGATGGGGCCGAGCTGGCCGAGACGCCACGGAAGATCGCGACGTGCCCGTTGCTCACCGCGACGTAGAACTGCTTCTGCGACCACGCGTACGCCGCGTACCCGCCGCCGCACAGGATCGCCGCGACGACGAGGACGCCGATGAGCCGACGCACGACCTTGGCACGGCGCGAGCGCGTCGGGCCCTCGGCGAGCTCGACGCCGGACTCGTCGTCGTGGTCGGCCCGGCCGGTGGCGGCCCGGGAGAGCGCGGCGGCCTTCTCGGCGGGGGACGTCGGGATGGCACGCGTGCGGTTCGGCAGCCGCCTGGCCGCCGCGCCGACGACCTGCGGGACGGTGACCGGCAGGTCGTCGCCGTCGGCGTCGACGACCTCGGCGACGATGACGGTGACGTTGTCGCGCGTGCTGGCCTTGAGGGCCACCTCGATGCACCGGTCGGCGGCGTCGTCGGGGGTGCGGGCCTCGCGGAGGATCTCCTCGATGACGTCGGCGCCGACGAAGTCGGACAGGCCGTCGGAGCACAGCAGGAAGCGGTCGCCGATCTTGGCCTCGCGCAGCGACGTGTCGGGCTCGTCGTCGGGCTGGCCGGTCATGACGCGGGTGACGACGGAGCGCTGCGGGTGGGTGCCGGCCTCCTCGCGGGAGATGCGGCCCTCGTCGATGAGCTGCTGCACGAAGGAGTGGTCCTTCGTGATCTGCGAGAACGTGTCGCCGCGGAGCATGAACGCGCGCGAGTCACCGATGTGGGCCATCGCCAGCTTGTTGCCGGTGCGCAGCATGACGATCGTCGTCGAGCCCATGCCGGTGAGGTCGGAGTTCTCGCGCATGGCCCGCGTCAGCTTGGCGTTGGCCGAGTGCAGCGCCTCCTCGAGCAGCGGCACGGCCTGGTCGGCGGTGACGTCCTCCTCGTCGAGGGGCGCCAGCTCGCCGACGATCATCGAGCTGGCGACGTCGCCCGCGGCGTGCCCGCCCATGCCGTCGGCGAGGACGAGCAGGTTGGGGCCGGCGTAGCCGGAGTCCTCGTTCCGGGACTTGGGTCCCAGACCGAGGTCGGAGCGCGCGGCGTAGCGCAGGGCGATGGCCATCCGGTCAGCCCCGCAGCTCGAGGACCGTCTTGCCGATGCGCAGGGTCGTGCCGACCTCGACCTGCCGCGTGCCGGTCAGCTTGTCGCGGCCGATGAACGTGCCGTTGGTCGAGCCGAGGTCCTCGACGAGCCAGCCGTCGCGGGCCGGGTCGGGGTAGATGCGGCAGTGCCGGCCCGACGCGTAGTCGTCGTCGAGGACGAGCGCGCACTCGGGGTTGCGGCCGATGAGGATGCCGCTGCTGCGCAGCGGCAACGACGTGCCGGCGAGCGGGCCCTCGGTGACGACGAGGGTGGTCGGCACGGTCTTGCGACCCCGGGCCCGGCGCGACGCACCGCCCGCTCCCCCTGTGCCCCCGGCGCCGGCGGCTGCCGCGGCGCTCCCGGCCGCGCTGACGCCGGCCGCTCCGGCCGCTGCGCCACCGACGGCGGCGGGCTGGGGCCTGGCCCGCGCCCGCTCCTTCTCTTGCGCCTTCTCCTGGGCCTTGAGCGCCTTGCGCTGGGTCCGGCGGCTCACCGACGTGCCGTAGATGTCGGTACGGAGCACCCCGACGACGCTGAAGACGAGGATCCACAGCAGCGCGAGCAGACCCAGCCGCAGCAGGGTCAGGGTGAGTTCACTCATGCGTCACCATGGGTCGTCGGGAGGGTCGACACGGGGTCATCGCCGTCCGGCTCGGAAGATCGCGGTGGTGCGACCGAGGGTCAGGCGGTCGCCGTCCTGGAGGCGTTGGCTCGCGATGCGGTCGCCGTTGACGAAGGTGCCGTTCGTGGAGTTGAGGTCGCGGATCGAGGTGACGAGGTGGGGGCCGTCGGTCGTGACGCGGACCTCGCTGTGCCGGCGGGAGACGCCCGGGTCGTCGACGACGATGTCGGCCGAGTCGTCGCGGCCGAGCGTGGTCAGGGCCCCGAGCAGCGGGTACCGGTCGCCGTTGATGTCGAGCCACGGTCGGGCCGAGGGGTTGGTGCGCGCACCGGGGCGCTGCACCGGCGGCTCCTCGACCATGGTGCCGCTCGGCGTCTGCGGTCGGGGGCCCGGGGCGGCCTCGCGGGGAGCCGCGACCGCCCCGGCCCGCTTCGCGGTGGCGGGCCGGACGCGGAAGACGCCGGTCTCCAGGCCCTCGCCCTCGACGAGGTCGACCTCGAGCGGACCCCCGGGCTGGTAGCCCTGCGAGTCGGCGTGCTCCTGGGCCGCCGCGACGAGGTCGTCGGTGAGGTCGTCCTCGTAGTCGCCGAGGCGCTCGTAGTCGGTCGGGCTCAGCTCGATCGTGTAGAGGTTGGGGACCATCGCCCTGCCGTGGCCGACGATCGCGGCCCGGTCGTCCATGGCGCGCCGGATCGCCGAGGCGATCTCGACGGGCTGCACCTCGGACTTGAACGCCTTCGCGAAGGCGCCGTGGACTGCCTTGGCCAGACCGTGCTCGACACGGTTGATGAGTCCCACGCCGTCTCCTCCTTCGTGGTGAGCGCTTCCTGCCGGGCGCTTCATCGTAACCGGGTCGACCGTGCTGGCCCCCAACCGACGGGCGGTGGGTAGGGACGCGGGAGGGACCCGCCGGCCCTGCGGCGCGCGTGGTCGGTGGGTTTGATCGGTGGGTTTGATGTGTCACGGAAGCATGGGACTATCGCGTGGGGTCCGCCGGCGGGCCCCGGCACGCGGCAGGCCAGCAAGGAGCGCTCGATGAGCAACGACGAGACCGGAAACACCGAGGGCCAGGGGATCCCCGGCTTCTCCTCGAACAACCGGGTCCCCGGGGGGTTCACGCTGCCCATCCCCGTCGTGACGGGCCAGCAGGACGAGCAGCCCGCGAGCGACCCGTGGTCCTCCACGTGGGCCGACGACTCCTGGCAGTCGGAGGAGGCGGCGTCCGAGCAGACGCGCCCGGCCGACCTACCGACGGGCAACGCGTGGAGCGACCCCTACGCGGGCGGCGCTCCGGGTGGCTCGGGCGGTTCGGACGCCACGCCCGCGGGTGCGTCGAGCAGCGCCGCCGGTGACTTCTCCGCCTACGAGGGCGACTACACCACCTACGACTCCGCCCCCTCGGGCGGCTACACCGCGGGCGGCTCGGCGTCCTCGACGTCCTCGACGTCCTCGAACGGCTGGTCCTCGTGGGACTCCGGCAGCGGCACCACCGAGGCCGACGAGTCCACCCGCCACTGGCAGGCGCTCCAGCACAACGCCGAGGTCGCCGACGCCTCAGTGGAGGAGTACTCGGGCTGGGTGCCCGCCGGGTCGTCCTCGACGAGCGGTTCGGGGGCCTCGGGCGCCGGTGAGCGCACCGGACGCTTCACGACCGACCACACCGCGGCACGCGACGCGTACGCCTCCACCCCCACCGTCGACCCGGACGTCGCGGCGGCGGCCGAGGAGCTCGGACGCACCCACGACCTGACGCCCGTCGACCGGGCCGGCAGCTCGGACCGGCCCAGCGCCGACGACCTCATCACGGCCCGTTCGAAGGGTGAGCGGCAGAAGGTCAAGGCCAACCGGGGCCTGCGCAAGGCGTTCGGTCTGGGCCCCAGCGCCAAGGAGCTGCTCGAGCGCGACCGCATCGACCGCATCGCCCGGCCGCTCAACGGCCGCAAGACGATCATGGTCATCAACACCAAGGGCGGCGGCGGCAAGACGCTCGTCACCCTCATGCTGGCCAGCTACCTCGGCCGGTACCGCTCGGGCTCGGTCCTGGCCTGGGACAACAACGAGACCGAGGGCACCCTCGGCATGCGCGCCCCGTCGCAGAGCCACCACCGCACCGTCGTCGACCTCCTCGGCGCGCTACCGACGATCGCCGGCGACCCCAACGCCGGCACGTCCGAGCTCGAGCACTGGGTGCGCGAGCAGCGCGGCCTGTCCTTCGACGTCCTGGCCTCGGCCGACGACGACGAGGCGATGCGCATCATCGGCGAGCAGGAGTTCGAGGACCTCCACACGCAGCTGTCGCGGTTCTACCGGATGATCATCGTCGACACCGGCAACAACCGTCTCGCACCGAACTGGCTCGCCGCCGCCGCACGCGCGGACCTGCTCGTCTTCGCCACCTCGCTCAAGGACGACACGTCGGTCGTCGCGGCGAAGAACCTCGACGCGCTCGTCGCGATGGGCCGGGGGGACCTGGTCCGCAACGCCGTCTGCGTCATCTCGCACACGTCGGCCAAGGGCAACGACATCGGGGCCGGCGTCCACACCCGCGAGCACTTCGAGCAGTGGGTGCGGGCCGTCGTCGACATCCCCTACGACCCGATGCTCGCGCCGGGCCTGCACCTGGACCCGCTGAAGATCAACAAGAAGACGCACGACGCCTGCATGGAGATGGCCGCGGTCGTCGTCGACGGCCTATGACGTCCCGTCCGGCACGCCCGGTTTGGTGATCCGGTGGGCGATGCAGCACACTGTGTCCTTGTCACGCGCGAGTGGCGGAACGGCAGACGCGCTGTCTTCAGGTGGCAGTGTCCTTATGGGCGTGGGGGTTCAAATCCCCCCTCGCGCACGCGATGACGAAGGGCCCCAGTTCTCCGGAACCGGGGCCCTTTCGCACGTCGCCGAGTCGGGGCCCGTCGGGTGGTTCAAGCCCGAAGGCGGTGGGTATGTCCACGCGGTCGCTGCGCGGGGGCCGGCGACCTGTCCGGTCACGAACGTGAGTTCTCAGACGGGTCTGCGCCTCACTTACGATGAGTGCAGACGAAGGCCCCTGAGATGTCGAACGACGTGCACCTTCCGTCCGAAAGGCCCGGGTGCCATCTCCTATGAACCGTCTGCACGAAGGGTTCGTCCTCGGCGCACGCTACCGACTCGAGCGGCGCATCGCCTCCGGCGGCATGGCCGATGTCTGGGCGGGCTCCGACGACGTGCTCCAGCGGCACGTCGCGATCAAGGTCATGCGGCCCGACGCGGACCACGAGCGCCTCTTCGCGCTCCGCTTCCGTGATGAGGCGGTGCACTCGGCGGCGCTGATGCACACCAACATCGCGACCGTCTTCGACTACGGCGAGGACGACGGCCTGGCCTACCTCGTCATGGAGCTCGTCGACGGCGAGCCGCTGTCGAAGATCCTCGCCGAGCGAGCCCCGCTCGAACCCACCGAGGTGCGCTCGATCCTCGGCCAGGCGGCGCTCGCGCTCGGTGTCGCCCATGAGGCCCGGGTCGTGCACCGCGACGTCAAGCCCGCCAACATCCTCGTGCGTCCCGACGGCGTCGTGAAGCTGACGGACTTCGGCATCGCCCGCGCTCTCGACGCGTCCGGGCACACCCAGCACGGCGAGATGCTCGGCACGCCGAACTACATCAGCCCCGAGCAGGCGCTCGGTCATGCGGCCACCGGGTCGAGCGACCTGTACGCGCTCGGTGTCGTCGGCCACGAGATGCTCGCCGGCAGGCGCCCGTTCGACCGGGGCACCCCGATCGCGACGGCCCTGTCGCACGTCAACGAGCCGCCGCCGCCACTGCCCGACTCGGTGCCGCAGGACCTGCGCGACCTCATCGCCGACTGCCTCCAGAAGGACCCGGAGCTGCGCCCCCCGAACGCGGCAGCGTTCGCCTTCCGCCTCGGCCTCGGCGACCACGAGGTCGTCGGGCTGGCGCTCGGGCTGGCCCAGGCGATCACGGGTCAGGTCGTGGACCAGGAGCCCGAGCCCACGCAGGCGATGCCGACTCCGGTGGTCGCGCAGGACTGACGCGTCCGGGCCCCGGAACCTACGCTGGGGTGATGGCGACCCTGCCGCTGTTCCCGCTCGGGACCGTGCTCCTACCCGGAGCGCGTCTACCCCTGCAGATCTTCGAGCCGCGCTACGTCGCGCTGCTGCGTGACCTGCTCGCCGCGCAACAGCAGCGCTCGCCGGTCTTCGGCGTCGTCGCGATCCGCGAGGGCTACGAGGTCGGCGACGACGGCGTGGTGTCCCTGCACCCGGTGGGGTGCGGCGCCCTGCTGACCCAGGCGGCGGCGCTCGAGAACGAGCGGTTCTTCGTCGTGTCCGAGGGCACGCAGCGGTTCCGCCTCGACGCTGTGGACCCCTCGGCCGGGACTCCGTACGCGACGGGCGAGGTGACGTGGCTCGAGGAGGTCGAGGGCGATGCCGTCGCGGTGGCCGAGCTCGGGGCCCGGCTGCGCGCCGAGCTGCTCTCCTTCGCGACGACGGTCGGCGCGAAGGACCTCGACATGCCGGGCGACGACCGGCTGCTGTCCTACGCCGTGCCGCAGACCGTGAGCCTCGACGTCGGCGACCGCCAGCGCCTGCTCGAGTGCGTGGACACCGAGTCGCGGCTGCGTCTCGGGCTCGAGCTCGTGCGTCGCGAGAAGGAGTTCGCGGCGACGCTCGGGGCCGTGGCCAACCCGTCGGCACCGCCACCGAACCTCAACTGACGCCTCAGGCGAGCGCCGTCCACAGCTCGACGACGACCACCCAGGTCGCGAGGGCGCACCCGGCCACGAAGGTGAGGTTCCACAGGACGCGCGGCACGTGGGTCAGCTGGGCCAGGACGGCCGGGTCGCTGGCCGTCGAGCGGTCCGCGAGGACCGCGAGCAGGTGGCGCCACGCTCCGACGAGCAGCACGACGCCGAGCCCGACGAGCACGCGCGGTTGGAGGGTGTCGTCCCGCCACCACCACAGCCCCGCCGACCCGGCGATCACGACGACCATGACGACGACGGTCAGCGCCGAGCGCACGCGGAGCAGCGCGAACAGGAGCACGGCCAGGCCGGTGGTGACGAGGGGCGCCGACCAGCCGCGGCCGGCGGCCCAGACCATGAGTGCGCCGACGAGTGCAGGTGCCGGGTAGCCGGCCCACGTCGACGCGGCGCGACCGGGCCCGCGCGCCGGCCCCCGCGTCACGGCATGGCCGGACATGTCCCCGCGCAGGACGAACCCGGTGAAGCGGCGGCCGACGAGGACACCGACGACCGCGTGGCCGAGCTCGTGGACCAGGGTGACCACGAGTCGGACGACCCGCCACAGTGGTGCGACCGCCACGAGCAGGAGCGCGATGCCGAGCACGACGAGGATGCTCGTCGTGCCGATCGCGATGTCAGCGGCCGTCGGCACGACGCGGTCCCGGACGGCATCGAGGAGGTCCACGGACACGAGAACCTAGCCGACGCCGACGCCGATGCCGATGCCGATGCCGGGCCGGCCGGCATCCCGCGCCCGCGCCCACGCCCCGGGGTCGCCGACGTCCTCGCTCCGTCCGCGCGTCGCGTGGCCGGGCGGGCGGCCACGGGTGACCCCCGCGGCGCTCAGCATTGCTCCGCCTGACGAGCCACCCTGCCTGATGCGCCGGCTGGCTCACCTCGTGGAGCAATGCTGAGCGCCCGGGGTGTCCCGGTCCCGCTGCGGCGTGTCATCGCGCGTCCGACGACGCGACCTCCTCGACGCCGCGCGCGAGGCGCTCGATGTCGTCGGCGTTCGTGTACGGCGCAAGCCCCGCGCGCACGCCCCCGACCGCGCCGAGGCCGAGGTGGTGGCTGCACTCCCACGCGTAGAAGTGGCCGGCGGGCGCGTTGACACCGCGCTGGGCGAGGGCGAACCGGACATCCTGCGGGTCATGACCCTCGAGCGTGAACAGCAGGGTCGGCGTCCGACGCTTCGCGTTGCTCCACATCGTGAGCCCGGGCACCGCCCGCAGCCGCTGCTCGAGCACCGCGAGCAGGGCGTCCTCGTGCGCCTCGAGGGCGGCGAACGACGCGACGACCGCCTCACGACGCGTCCGCCCGCTCGACGCCGTCACCGTGGCCGCACCGTCGAGCGTCGCGAGGAAGTCGACCGCGGCCGTCGTGCCGGCGAGGAGCTCGTACGGCAGCGTGCCGAGCTCGAAGCGCTCCGGCACGGTGTCGGTGGACGGGACGAGCTTGGCGGGGCGCAGCGTCTCGAGCAGCTCGGGTCGGGCTGCGAGCGCGCCGAGGTGCGGCCCGAGGAACTTGTACGGCGAGCACACCCAGAAGTCCGCGCCGCTGGCCGGCACGTCGGTGGCCACGTGCGCCGTCGCGTGCACGCCGTCGACCCAGAGCAGGGCCCCGACCTCGTGCGCGACCTCGGCGACCGCCGGCACGTCGGGGCGCGTGCCGATGAGGTTCGACGCGGCGGTGACGGCCACGAGCCGGGTCCGGTCGCCGACGACGGCAGCGACGTCCGACACGTCCAGCTCGCCGGTGGCCGGGTCGAATTCGACCCAGCGGACCGTCGCACCGCGGGACTGCGCGGCCAGGACCCATGGGCGGACGTTCGCGTCGTGGTCGAGGCGGGAGACGACGACCTCGTCGCCCGGCCCCCACGACGCCGACAGGGTCCGCGCCAGGTGGAACGTCAGCTCGGTGGCGCTGCGACCGAAGACGATGCCGGAGGGGTCGGCGCCGAGCAGGTCGGCGACCGCCGCCCGCGCGGCGAGCACCACCGCGTCGGCCCGCCGCTCGGCCGCGGTCACGACGCCGCGGTTGGAGATCGCCGAGGTCATCGTGGCGGCGACCGCCTGGGCCACGACGTCCGGCGTCTGGGAGCCACCCGGGCCGTCGAAGTGGGCGGCGCCCTCGCGCAGGGCCGGGAAGTGCGCGCGGACGCGCTCGACGTCGTAGGGCATGCCCCGAGACTAGGCCGACCCCGGACGCCCGAGACCTCGAGCATCCGGGGCCGGCGTCTTCTCGGCCACGGGGGGCGTCAGTCGGTGACGCGTCCGTCCTCGAAGAGGCGCGGCACCCGGTGGTTCGCCACGAACCGGTTCTCCGGGTCGAACGCCGACCGGATCCCCTTGAGCTGCAACCAGGTCAGCTCGTCGAACGCCGACCGGGCGTCGGTCGGCTCCTCGGCGAAGTTGAGGTACGTCCGCCCGGACTCGAACGGGCGCATCGCCGTGACGAGGCGGTCCGCGTCGGTCCGGCCCCGGGCCGCGAGCTCCGGTGTCGCAGCGATGCCGACGGCGAACAGCGCATGGTCCGCGTCGAGGCTCGACAGCGCGCCGCCGCCCTCGACCGGCCGGGCCAGCGCCCCTCCGAGCTGCCGAAGCTCGGTGGACAGCAGCGACGTGCCCGAGTCGGGACCGGACTGCTCGAGCAGCGTGTCGACCGCCGCGTCGGTGAGGGTACCGAGCATCGTCGAGCCGGACACAGCCGGCGTCGGGCCCTCCGGGTCCATGTGGAGGCGGGGCAGCGCACGAGCCGGCACGCGGTCGAAGGTGTCGATCTCCGGGCCGAGGCCCCGCAGCAGCGACAGGACCGAGCGTGCATCCGCGTCGCAGCCGACGACGGCGCCGTCGACGACGACGAGCGACCGGCCCCGCAGCGGCTCGGGGATCGTCGGCAGCGGCGGCAGGTTGAGCAGCCGCAGCGACGTCGAGACGCAGTCGGGCGCATCGGAAGCCCAGTCGGCCCACCGGCGCACGACGCGGTCGGCGTGCCGCACGTCCCACACCAGCATGCCCGCGTACGCCGTCTCGATCGGGTGGAGGCGGAACTCGATCGCCGTGACGACGCCGAAGTTCCCGCCGCCACCACGCAGCGCCCAGAACAACTCGCGGTTCTCCGACGCGTCGGCGCGCACGTGCTCGCCGTCTGCGGTGACGAGCTCGACCGCCGTCACGCTGTTCGATGCCAGGCCGAGCTTGCGTGCGTACCAGCCGATCCCGCCGCCGAGCGTGTACCCGGCGATGCCGACGTCGGGCGAGCTCCCGTGCAGGGCGGCGAGCCCGTGGTCGGCGGCCGGCTCGGTGGCGTCGACCCAGATGGCGCCGCCTTCGACGCGTGCGACGCGTCGCACGGCGTCGACGGTGACGGCGCGCATCTCGTGCATCTTCACGAGGACGACGTCCTCGAGGCCGTGCGCGACGAGCGGGCCGGCGTTGTGGCCGGTGCTCTGGGCCGCGACGCGGAGGCCGTCGGCTGCGGCCGCACGGACGGCGGTCTGCACGTCGGCGACGGTGCGCGGGACGACGACCGCGGCCGGACGCTGGTCGACGGCGACGTTCCAGGGCAGCCGGGCCGCGTCGTAGCCGGCGTCGCCCGGCAGGTGGACGGGAAGCTGGACCGCACCCGGGCGCAGCTCGGCGAGGCTCGTGGCTCGCGCGACGTCCGCGGCTGGGGTGGTGATGTCGATGGTCATGGTGTGGCTCCTCGATGTGGTGTCGGGTGCCCGCCCCGCGGGGTCGTGCGGGACGGGCATCGACGGGTCAGAGGCGCAGTCCCCGAGCCAGATACATCCCGAGCGAAAGGTCCGGGTTCGTCCCGTGCGTCGCGACACCGGGGACGGGCGCGCCGTCCCGGCCCCGGTGTCGGTGCCCGGGTGCATGCTGGGGTGATGGCAGACGACACGACGAAGACCGCGCACGACCTCCTCGTCGACGGCTTCGGCCGCATCGAGGAGGGCGTCCCCGCCGTCGTCGACGGGCTCTCCGTCGACGAGCTGCTCTGGCGTCCCGACGCCGACGCCAACCACGTCGCCTGGCTCGTGTGGCACCTCGCGCGCCAGCAGGACGACCAGGTGGCCCACGTCGCCGGCACCGACTCGGCCTGGCTCGGCGACGGCTGGATGGACCGCTTCGGCCTGCCCTACCCACCCGAGACCCACGGCTGGAGCATGAGCAGCGCCGACGTCGGGCGGTTCACCGTCGCCGACCCCGGCCTCTTCGCGGCCTACCAGGGCGCCGTCCACGAGCGCACCCTCCAGCTGCTCGACGGGCTCGACGCCGACCGCTACGCCGAGGTCATCGACCCTCGCTGGGACCCTCCCGTCACCGTGGGGGTGCGGATCGTGTCGGTCCTCGACGACGCCGCCAAGCACCTCGGGCAGGCCGAGTACGTGCGCGGGCTGATCCTGCGCCGGCGCTGAGACCGCGGTGGCCACGCCCCTCCCGCGCTGGCTCCGGACCGTCTACGCGGCGCCCAACGCGCTCTACGACCACGGGCTCGGGTGGGTCCTCGGCCACCGCTTCCTCAGGGTCGAGCACGTCGGGCGGCGCACCGGGCGCACGTACACGGCGGTCGTCGAGGCGCTGCAGTACGACCCGTCCACCGGGGAGGCCGTCGCCATGGCCGGGTACGGCCGCCGCGCCGACTGGTTCCGCAACGTCAGCGCCGCGGGTTCGGCGCGCGTCGAGTTCGCCCACGGTCCCCGGCCGGCGGCGGTCCGGGTGCTCGGCGTCGACGAGGCGGCGGACGTGCTCGCCGGGTACGAGCGTCGCCACACCCTCCTGCGCCCGGTCCTGCGTCCGTACCTCTCCTCGCTCGCCGGGTGGCGCTACGACGGCTCGCCGGCGGCGCGGCGTCGTCTCGTCGAGCAGCTGCCGTTCGTGTCGTTCAGCCCGGCGGGCGCCCCGCTCCGGGCCTCCGAGACGCGGCGGGGCTGACGGGGCGGCGCGCGACGCCGGCGTCGTGTGACACGGGCCACCTCCCTGGCGAGACGGCCGTGCGGCGTACAGGAAGGCATGTCATCCTCGACGGGATGACCAGCCCGACCGCGCACCTGCACGCCGTCGACGCACCGAGCGCCGGCGCCGTCGCGCTGCCCCGTTCGGGCGGCAGCCAGCCGGCGCGCGAACGGCACCGCCACCACGAGACGCACGAGTGGGTCCGCGCCCGCCGCCTGCGCCTCATCGCCCGGGGTCGACGCGTCCGCCTCGCGGCCACGGTGAGCGTCGTCTTCGCCCTCGTCGGCGTCAACCTCGCCAACCACCTGCTCGGCTGGGACACCATGTGGCTCGGCCCGGTCGGTGCCGTCGCGCTCATCGCGTTCGCCCGCTGGCAGGGTCTGACCTGGCACCAGCTCGGCCTCGCCCGCCGCACGCACGCCCGCGGCCTCCGCTGGGGCCTCGGCGTGATCGGCGTCGTCGGCCTCGTGTACCTCGTCGGGGTGCTCCTGCCCTCGACCCGCACCGCCTTCCTCGACGCGCGCTACCACCTGCCGCCGGCGTCGGCCCTGCTCACGGCGTTCGTCATGATCCCGCTCGGCACGGTGCTGCTCGAGGAGGTCGCCTTCCGGTCGGTGCTCTGGGGCATGCTGTCGCGGCACGCGCGGATGTGGCAGGTGCTCCTCGGCTCCTCGATGCTCTTCGGGCTCTGGCACGTGCTGCCGGCTGCCGCCTCGGCCACCGGCAACGCCGCCGTCGGCGAGGCGTTCGCGGCCTTCGGGCCCTGGGCCAAGGCGGCGGTGGTCGTCGGCACGGTCCTCTTCACGGCCTTCGGCGGCGTCGTCGCCGGCGAGCTGCGCCGCCGCAGCGGCAGCGTCCTGGCCAGCGTCGGCATGCACTGGGCCACCAACTCGCTCGGCGTGCTCTTCGGCGTCCTCGCCTGGCGACTCGCCGCCTGACGCGACCCCACCTGGCGGTCCCCGTGCGGCGGTCCGTGCCCGGCGGTCCCAGCGAGGCGCGTCCCCCGCAGGAGTGCGCCCTTGCCCCACGAGTGCGCCGTGCACGGCGCCCCTCTCGGGGAACCGCGCACTCCTGACGCCACCGAGCACCCGCTCGACGGCGGCCGGCGCGCGAGACCCGGGTGCGGCGCGTCCGTCGCACGACGCATACTCCGGACATGTCCTTCACGCTGCGTGCGGCCCGGTCCGAGGACTTCGCCCGGCTCGGTGACCTCACCGCCGCGGCCTACCTCGACGACGGCCTGCTCGACTTCGGCGCCGAGGACCCGTACCTCGAGCTGCTGCGGGACGTCGCCTCGCGCGCCGAGCACGCCGAGGTGCTCGTCGCCGTCGACCCCGGCGGCACCGTCCTCGGAGGGGTGACCTTCGTCGGGTCCCAGGGCCGGTACGCCGACATCGCCGGGCCCGACGAGGCGGAGTTCCGGATGCTGGCGGTGGCCCCGGAGGGCCGCGGCCGAGGCGTCGGCACCGCCCTCGTGCGCGAGTGCATCGACCGCTCGCGGGCTCTCGGGAGGCGTCGGGTCGTGCTGTCGACCCAGCCGGTGATGCACGCCGCGCACCGGATGTACGAACGGTTCGGGTTCGTCCGCGTGCCGGAGCGCGACTGGAACCCGATCGGCGACGTGCACCTGCTCGTCTACGCGCTCGAGCTCTGACCCCGCGCTGTGCCCGACCGGGCGGCGCCCGCCCGGTCGGCGCGCACCTGGGCGACGAGGCCGCGGACCGCCGTCACGATCGACGGGTCCAGGTCGACGTGCCGCTCGAGCAGGTCGAGCAGCGTCTCGGCCGCATCGGCGTTGCGCTCGTAGCCGGGCAGCAGGTCCGCGAGCGGCAGGACGTCCGGGCCGAAGCGCCGCTCGACCCCGCGGTCCACGGCGAAGGCGTCCTGGCGTGGACCGGTGCAGAGGCCGAGGTGGTCGAGGACGGTGACCCAGCGGTCGACGGCGTGGCCCTGGATGAAGCGGGTGGCCGTGAGGCGCTCGCCGCGCAGGTCGCGGTGCAGGCCCACGTAGAGGTTGCTCACCGCCTCGCCGACCTCGTGGTCGAGACAGGGCGGCTGCGGCACCGGCACCCTGGGCACGTCGAGGCCGGCCGGCGCGTCGACCCGGCTCCAGTGCAGGCGGCCCGGCGGGTAGCCCGCGGTGTCCATCGCGGCGAGCGGGAAGACGGCGTACTCGGCGAAGAGCCCGTCGGCGAGCAGGGCCTTGCGGCCGGCGTCGCTGTTCTCGAACGACCACACGACCGGCTGCGCCGCCTCCAGCCAGTCGATGCCCGCGAGGTACCGGTCGCGGGCCGCCTCGTCGTCGACGACGACGAAGAAGTCGGCGTCGGAGTGCTCGTCGATGCGTTGCAGGTCGCGACCGACCGACCCGAGGCAGAGCAGCGCCAGCGCGTCACCGCGCGCCGCGAGGACGGCGCCGAGTCGGTCGAGGAAGGCCAGGAGGCGCTCCCGCATCGGGGCCGAGGGATCGTCACACCCGGCGGCGTGCGGTGGGGCCGCGTCCGCGGTGGTGGCGGCTGCGGCATGGGGTGTGGGTGGGCTGTCGGACGTCATGGCGTCGCTCCTGGGGACCGTGGCGGTGGGGAGTCGACGTTTCAGCCCGCCCGGACAGCCGTCGGGGTCGCGACGCGATCACGGTACGTGCGGGCCGGGTGCCTGTCGAGACCCCACACGGCCGTGGGAGGGTGGATGGCGTGCCGGTGACGATCGACGACGTGAGAGCCGTCGCGGAGCAGCTGCCGAGGTCGTACGAGGTGCTCGTGCGCGACCGCGTCAAGTTCCGCGTCGGACGCATCGTGTGGCTCGCCTTCTCCGCCGACGAGACGCAGATGGGCTTCGCGTTCCCGCGCGACGAGCGTGACGTGCTCGTCGCCAGCGAGCCCGACGTGTTCCTCATGCCCCGCCGCAGCGACCTCCGCTTCAACTGGGTCGAGGTGCGCCTCGAGGCCCTCGACGTCGACCGGATGCGCGAGATCGTCATCGACGCCTGGCGGTTCGTCGTGCCGAAGACCGTCGCGCTCGCGTACAGCGCCGAGGGCTAGGCTCCCGTGTCCCGGCCGCGGCGCAGGGCGCGGCGGCGGGCGTCCGCGTGGGCGTCGCGGAGGAGGCGGAGGACGAGCTCGGTCGTCCGGGTCCCGGGCGTCACGACGGCGACCCAGCCGAGCGAACCGTACACGGGGTGCGGCAGGACGAGGTCCGCGGCGGCGTGGTCGGCGGCCGCTCGGGCCTCCGCGGGGCGCTCACCGAAGGCCCGGGGGCTCTGGCCCACGAGGCGTTCGAACACCCGCGCGCCGACGTGCACGTTGAGGCGCCACCGGTCCGGTGGGTCGAGGCGTGACGTCGCGTCGTCGGGGTAGTCCTTGGTGACGATCGTCGCGAAGGGCTGGGTGGCCGGGAGCCGGCCGTCCGGTGCGTAGTAGATGAAGTGGTCACCCCAGGCGATCTCGGGGAACGCGCTGCCCGGCCCGGGCGACAGCACGAGCACGCCGTCGAGCGACCTGACCACGTCGAGGATCTCGTTCATACTCATGGGTGAAGTGTCATCTTGAAGTGCTTGTGGAGGGTTCGTGAGCGAGCGAGTTCCGAGTCCCGATGCTCGGATGCCGGGGCCGCCCTCGACGCCGGTGTCGACCCCGTTGTCGACGCGCGCGGTCGCGGACGCGTCCGGCTACTCGGCCCAACAGGTGCGGGTCCTCGAGGGGCTCGGAGTCCTGCCGCCGGCGGAACGAGCACCCAACGGGTACAGGCTGTTCCGCACCGACCACGTCGTGGCCCTGCAGGCCTACCGGCGGCTCGCCGAGGCGGTCGGCCCCGTGGTGGCGCGCCGGGTGCTGGCCGAGGTGCGGACACTCCCGCTCGACGAGGCGGTGGCCCGCATCAGCGCCCTGCACGTCGGCCTGGCGCGCCAGCGGGAGGAGGCACTCGCGGCCCAACGCGCCCTGACGCTCGTCCGGGCTGAGAGCGGGGACACCGACCTGCCCGATGACGCCCTGACCATCACCCAGCTCGCCCAGGCCCTCGGCGTGCGGGCGTCGACGCTGCGCTTCTGGGAACGGGAGGGGCTCGTCGCGCCCGAACGCGTGGGATCGGGCCCGGTCCGCGGCCGCCGCTACCCACCGGCGGCGGTCCGCGAGGCGCGCGTCGCCGCCGCCCTGCGGTCGGCGGGGCACCCGGTCCCGGCGGTCCGGGCGGTCGTGGCGTCGCTGCGTCGCCTCGCCGGAGCCGAGCTGGAACCGGACGTGGAGCCGCAGGCGGGCCCGGCGACGGAGCTCGACGAGGCATCCGGCGGTGCCGGCGGCGGGGGTCGGCCGGTCACGGCCCGACTCGACCCGGATGCCGCGCTCCAGCGGCACCTCGACGGCATCGCCCGACGGACGCTCGCCCTCGTCGCGGCCGGCGCCGACGTCGTCCGACTCCTCGGTGACGAGACACGCGAGCCGGGCCACTGACGAAAGCCCCACGGCGCCGCCGAAGGCACGACCGGAGGGCCCCCGCCCCCACCCGGCCACGTCATGTGGCCGCCCCAGGTGGTCCGGCGTCTGGCCTCGGGTGGCGAGGTGGACAGGTGGTGAGGTGGTCAGGTGGTGAGGTGGTCAGGTGGTGAGGCGGAAGGCCCGGGGACGACTGGGCCCCATCTCGGCGGGGCTGCGCTCGACGCAGAACTCGTGGCCCTCGGGGTCGGCCATGGTCACCCAGCCGGGGCCCTCCGCCGTCCGGTGGTCGCCGACGACCGTGGCCCCGAGGACGAGCGCGCGCTCGACCCACCCGTCCCGAGTGCCCTCGTGGGGGGCGAGGTCGAGGTGGACGCGGTTCTTGGCCGTCTTGCCCTCGGGCACCGGGATGAACAACAGACCGAGGCCGTGGTTGGGGTACGCCGGCGCGACGACGACCTCGGGGTCGTCGTCGTAGTAGACGTTCCAGCCGAGCAGCTCGGACCAGAATGCCGCGAGGCCGCGCGCATCGGCGCAGTCGAAGGTCACGTTGTGGATGTGCATCGTCATGGTGTCAGCGTCCGACCGTGTCGCGCTGCGGGGCAAGCGGGTTCCCCACCCGCCCTGGCTGCTCCCGGCAGCGCCGAAGCTCGTCGGGCGAGCGCTCTCAACCGCGATGGCAGCCGGGCGGGCATGCACCGGCTCGAGGTGGCATCGTTGGGACCCGGTGACGCAGCGTGCGCCGCCGCGTGTGCGAATGTGATCGACCGACTACCTTTTCGCGCACTATTGCTCATAGACTGCGCACCGTGAAGCGAGAGGCAGCGGTCGGCATCGACGTCGGCGGCACGCGGACCAAGTCGGTCCTCGTGACCCCCGACGGTGAGGTCCTCACCGAATCCGTCGTCCCGACCCCCGAGAGTGTCGGCGACCGGCTGGGCGAGCTGGCGGCCAAGACCCTCGTGCAGCTGCGGGCGGACGCCGGTGCCGAGGTGGAGCTGCTCGCCGTGGGCGTGGCGGTGCCCGGTCTCGTCGACGAGGCGGCCGGGCTCGGCGTCTGGTCGGCCAACCTCGGTTGGCGCGACCTCGACCTGCAGGCGGCCGTCGCCGCGCACGTCGAGGTGCCCGTCGCCATCGGACACGACGTGCGTGCCGGGCTCCTCGCCGAGCACCGGCTCGGGGCGGCGCGCGAGGCCGACAACGTCCTGTTCCTCCCGCTCGGCACCGGGCTGGCCAGTGCCATCCTGTGCCGTGGCCGGCTCGTCACGGGTGGCCCGTGGACCGGCGAGATCGGGCACATCGTCGTGCAGCCCGGCGGCCCGCTCTGCGGCTGCGGCCAGCACGGCTGCCTCGAGGCTCTCTCGAGCGCCGGTGCCATCGGCCGCCGCTGGTCCGAGGCCACCGGCCTGGTCGGGGACGCCGCCGAGGTGGCCCGCCGTGCCGAGGCCGGCGAACCGCAGGCGCGACGCGTCTGGCAGGAGGCCGTCGACGCGCTGGCCATCATGGTCGCGCCGGTCGTGGCGGCGGTCGGCTCGGAGCTCGTGCTCGTCGGAGGTGGACTGGTCCGCGCCGGGGAGAGCCTCCTCGGTCCGCTCCGCACCGCCCTGACGCTTCGGCTCGGCGGTCGCACGGACGTCGCCGTCGAGGCCGCAGCACTCGGGGACCGGGCCGGGTCCCTCGGTGCCGCCACGATCGCCCTCGACCTCGTCGGCCGATGATCCTCACCCTCACCCCGAACCCGGCGGCCGACGTCACCTACGGCGTCGACGCGGTGCACCTCGGCGAGTCACACCGCGTCCACGACGTCACCGAGCGCGCCGGGGGCAAGGGCGTCAACGTCGCCTCGGTGCTCACCACCCTCGGCGAGCACGCCGTCGCCGTGGCACCCGTCGGAACGGCCGAGCTGGCCGCCTGGGCGGCCGACCTCACGGCCCGCGGCATCAGCCACCGACTCATCGAGTCCCCCTCTGCGACAAGACGGTCCATCGCCGTGGTCGAAGGAGATGCACGGACCACGCTCTTCAACGAGGCCGGCCACGAGCAGCCGGCGTCCGTCTGGACGCACGTCGCCGAGGCACTGGCGGCGCTCGCCGGGCAGGCCGAGGTGCTCGCCGTATCGGGCAGCCTTCCCGCCGGGGCGCCCGAGGACCTCGTGGCCCGCTTCGTCACCGAGGCACGCCGTCGTGGCCTCCACACGGTCGTCGACTGCGGCGGCGCCGCCCTGACCGCCGCGCTGGCGGCGCGCCCGACCCTCGTCAAGGTCAACCGCACCGAGGCCGCGTCCGCCCTCGGGCTGGGCGTCGAGGCGGACGCGCGAGAGATGGCCCGCATGCTCGCCGACGAGGGAGCCGGCGCGGCGGTCGTCACCGACGGTGCGGCTGGCCTCGACCTCGTCACCGGCGCCGTGGCGCTGCACGCGCGCCTGCGGGAGCCCTTGAGCGGCAACCCGACCGGCGCCGGCGACGCGATGACCGCCGCTCTCGCCGTGGACCTGCGCGACGCGTCGGGGCTGCCGGCGGCTGCAGAGGCCTGGGCCGACGTCCTGTGCCGCGCCGTGGCCTGGTCGGCCGCCGCCGTCCTCCAGCCCGTCGCCGGCCTCGTCGACCCCGACGACGTCGACCGCCTGACCCAGTCCGTCGAGATCGAGGAGAGCCGCGCATGAGCCGCAGCGACCTCACGAGCGTCCTCGCGGACGCCCGTGCCGAGGGGCGCGCCGTCGCGGCCTTCAACGTCATCCAGCTCGAGCACGCCGAGGCGTACGCCACGGCCGCCGAGCGGGTCGGGCTCCCCGTCGTCATGCAGATCTCGGAGAACTGCGTGCGCTACCACGGCTCCCTCGGACCGATCGCCCGCGCGACGCTCGCGATCGCGGATGCGTGCGCCCAGCCGGTCGTCGTGCACCTCGACCATGCGGAAGACACGAGCCTCGTCGAGGAGGCGGTCCGGCTCGGCCTGACGTCGGTGATGTACGACGGCTCCCGGCTGCCCGACGACGCCAACCGCGCCGAGACGGCCCGCGTCGTCGCGCTGTGCCACGCCGCCGGCATCGGCGTCGAGGCCGAGCTCGGCGAGGTCGGCGGCAAGGACGGCGTCCACGCGCCCGGGGTGCGCACCGACCCGGCAGACGCGGCCCGGTTCGTCGCCGACACCGGCGTCGACGCGCTCGCGGTGGCCGTCGGCAGCTCGCACGCGATGACCGACCGGACGGCTCGGCTCGACACGGATCTCGTTGCAGCCCTGCGGGACTCGGTGCCCGTGCCGTTGGTGCTCCACGGCTCATCGGGCGTGCCGGACGACGGTCTGGTCGCTGCGGTCAGGGCCGGGATGACCAAGGTCAACATCGCGACGCACCTCAACCAGGTGTTCACCTGCGCGATGACCGAGCGCCTCGAGGCGACCGGGAGCGTCGACACCCGTGTCTACCTGGGCGCCGCACGCGCCGCCGTCACCGACGAGGCCGCCCGACTCCTCAACCTCCTCGCCCTCCGCTGAGCCCGTTTCGCGCGCTTCGGTCAGAAGCGCGCGAAACGGTGACGGGGGCGCGGACGCGGGTCGTTGCGGCGCGCCAAACGCGGACCGGGAGGGGCCGCGGGTGGTTCCGGCGCGCGAACCTGGGCTCGCGCGCGCGAAACTTCCCGCGCCTCGGCCGAGTTTCGCGCGCTCCGTTCAGAAGCGCGCGAAACGCCCGGCCGCCGAGGGTCAGGAGAGGACGATGCTGCGGGTGAGGTTCCGCGGTGCGTCGGGGTCGAGGCCGGCGGCGTCGGCCTTGGCCAGGCACAGGCGGTGCAGGCGGACGAGGTCGGCGAGTGCGTCGACGTCGCGGTGCTCGAAGTGGGCCCCCGTGCCGCGGACCTCCTCGGCCAGGCCGGCGGGCACGTCACCGAAGGCCCACACGGCGCGCCCGGGGGCGGCGATGCTGACCGGACCGTGGCGGTACTCCATGGCCGGGTAGGACTCGGACCAGAACTGGGCCGACTCGCGCAGCTTGAGGGCAGCCTCGTTGGCGATCCCGTTGGTCCAGCCACGGCCGAGGAAGGTCACCTGCTCGGTGAGCGCGAGGGCGCCCACGGCGTCGGCGGCGTCCTCGGCGAGCACGGCACGGGCTTGGGCGATGGCCTCGCCGAGGTTCTCCCCCAGCGAGGCGCGCAACAGGGCGAGGGTCGTCGTCGCGAACCGCGTCTGCACGACCGACTGCTCGTCGACGTCGTCGAGCAGGATCGTCGCCTCGGAGCGGTCGGCCACCGGCGTCTCGGGGGTCGCCACGATCGACACGTGCGGCGTGCCCTCGGCGCGCAGCGCCTCGATCACCTCCACGACCTCCGTCGTCGTGCCGGAGCGGCTGATGATGACGACGCGGTCGTAGCCGCGGGACAGGCGGTGCTCGGAGGCCGCGTACGCGTCGGTCGGGCCCTGGCCCAGCTCCTCGCGGCGGGCGGCGAAGGCCTGGCCCATGAACCACGACGTGCCGCAGCCGATGGTGGCGACGCGTTCGCCGGGCTGCGGCAGGTGGTGGGCCACCGCGTCGAGGCGGGAGACGACGCGGGCCCAGTCGTCGGGCTGGGTGGCGATCTCGCGGGCGAGGTGCGTGGTCTGCGGCATGGGCGCTCCGTCGGGTCGGGCGAGCCGCGCACCGAGCACGCGGCCACATCTGATTGTGTCTGCTCGAAACGAAGCGTAATCGCGCAAAGATGGTCATGTCCATTGCACGATCTGCGCGGTATCGTCAGCGCGTGACCGAAGAGAACGACCTCGCCCGCAACCGTGCCAGCCGTTGGTCGATCATGCTCGACCGTCTTGCCACGGCCGGTCGCCTGGGCGTCGGCGAGGCCGCCGAGCTGCTCGGGGTCAGCGAGGCGACGATCCGCCGCGACTTCTCCGAGCTGGCCAAGCGCCAGCTCGTCGCGCGCAACCACGGCGGCGTCGTCGCGACGAGCGTCGCCTACGAGCTGCCGTACCGCTACCGGAGCACCCGCGCCGACGACGACCGCGCCCGCGTCGCCGAGGCCGCGGCCGCGCTCGTCGGGGCCGGCCAGGTCGTCGGCCTCAACGGTGGTACGACGACGACGGCCACCGCCCGAGCGATCACGGCCCGCGACGACCTCGTCGACGCCGACGGTGAGGTCACCATCGTGACCAACGCGCTCAACATCGCGTCCGAGGCGGTGCTGCGCCCGCACGTGCAGTGCGTCTCGCTCGGCGGCGTCGCGCGTCCGGAGTCCTACGAAGTGACCGGACCGCTCGCCCAGCTCGTCCTCGGCCAGCTGTGGCTCGACGTCGCCATCGTCGGGGTCAACGGCCTGTCCGCGCGCGAGGGCGCGACGTGCCGGCACGAGGAGGAGGCGGCGATCGTGCGCGCGATGATCGAGCGCAGCAAGCGCGTCATCTGCGTCGCCACGGGCGACAAGCTCGGGGTGCGCACCTTCGCCTCGATCTGTCCTGCCGAGCGCATCGACCACCTCGTCACTACCGTGGGCGCTGACCGGGCGGAGGTCGACGCACTCCGCGAGGCGGGCGTCGACGTCCACGAGGTCTAGGCGCAGGCATCTCCCTGGGATGCTCGATTGTGATCGAATGATTGCGCATGTAGTCAGTTTCGCTCTTGCCAACTGCACACTTGCGCGCCTAAATTGTTCGACACCTCGAGGAGAGGGTGGCCGGGTGGTCCGACATCGGACCCCGTGACCCGGCCCGGACCAAGGAGAGACATGAGCTCGACGAAGAAGACTGTGGTCGTCGCGGGTCTGGCCATCGCAGGCCTCGCCCTCGGCGCGTGCGGCGGGGGCACCGGCGCCGGCTCGGCCGGCGGCGGCACCGGGGGCAGTGGCGGTGGGCAGGAGACCAAGACGATCAAGCTCGTCGCGGCGGAGTACTCCAAGGACCACACGAAGGCCTTCTGGGACGCCTTCGCCAAGACGTACAAGGAGAAGACGGGCTACACGCTCGAGGTCCAGGTCGTCAGCTGGGACAACATCGACCAGCAGTCCTCGACGATGATCCAGAACAACCAGGCCCCCGACATCCTCAACCTCAACGCGTACGCCAGCTACGCCAAGGACGGCCTGCTCTACAGCTCCGACGAGGTCCTGCCGGCCGCCACCAAGAGCGACATCCTCGACACGTTCGTCAAGTACGGCACGTACGACGGCAAGTTCTACGGCTTCCCCGACCTCAGCAGCGCCCGCGCGTTCTTCTACAACAAGACGCTCTTCAAGCAGGCCGGCATCAACGAGCCGCCGAAGACGTGGGACGAGCTCGAGGCCGACGCCAAGAAGATCGCCGCCACCGGCAACGTCGGGTACGCGCTGCCGCTCGGTCCCGAGGAGGCCCAGGGCGAGTTCTCGATGTGGCTGTTCAACAACGGCGGGGACTGGAAGACCGACGGCAAGTGGACGATCAACTCGGACAAGAACGTCCAGACGCTGACGTTCCTCAAGAAGCTCGCCGACGAGAAGGTCACCCAGAACAACCCGGCCCGCACCAACCGCGCCGACGCGTTCGACCTCTTCAAGTCCGGCAAGGCCGGCATGGTCATCGGCTTCAGCCCGCTCGCGGCCGACCTCGACAAGGACGCCAAGGTCGACTACGGCGTGGCGCCGTTCCCGACCAACGACGGCTCGGAGAGCAAGACCTTCGGCGTCACGGACTACCTCATGGCGTTCAAGAAGCCGGGCAACCAGAACGCCGTCAAGGCCTTCTACGAGCTGTACTACCAGCCCGACCAGGTCAACACCTTCATCAAGGCCGAGGGGTTCCTGCCCGTCACGAAGAGCGGCGTGCAGCAGTTCTCCGGTGACGAGAAGCTCAAGGTCTACCTCGACACCCTGCCCAACGCCCGCCTGACGCCGACCGACGACCCGACGTGGGACAAGGTCAAGCTCGCCGTCCAGCAGAACCTCGGCAAGGCGATGAGCGGCGACCCGAAGGCCGTCCTCGACGACCTGCAGAAGACCGCCGAAAACGGCGGCTGAGGGGCGCGCCTCGCATGACCTCCCCCACCACGTCGACGCCGGACCCCGCCCTGTCGGCGGGGTCCGGCGCCGGCTCCCCCTCCGCGCCGGCCGCGTCCGGGGGTGCGGACGCGGCCCGCCGCCGGCGTCGTCCCCGCGCCGGCCGCATCGGCCAGGTCCACCCCCTCGTCGCGCTGCTCTGGCTGCTGCCGGCGCTCGTGCTCATCCTCGGCGTCGTGCTCTACCCGGCGATCAAGCTCTTCCAGGCCTCGCAGGGCGAGTACTCGATCACCGGCCTGCGCAAGGGCGACGCCGGGTGGAACAACTACGCCAAGGTGCTCCAGCACGCCGACCTCGGCACGGTGCTGACCAACACCGTCATCTGGGTCGTGTCGGTCGTCGCGGTGACCATCGTGCTGAGCCTGGCCCTCGCGCAGTTCCTCGTGAAGCAGTTCCCGGGCCGACGCTTCGTGCGCTGGGCGATCATCATCCCGTGGGCGGCCTCGCTCATCATCACGAGCCAGCTGTTCGTCCTGCTCTACGACTACAACTACGGGATCATCAACCACGTCCTGCTCTCGCTGCACCTCATCGGACAGCCGATCGACTTCCTCGGCGACGACAGCTGGACGATGTTCTCGATGGTCGTCGTCGGCGTCTTCGTGTCGATGCCGTTCACCATTTTCGTCTTCATCGCCGGACTCGGCGCGGTGCCCGACGACGTGCTCGAGGCGGCGACGGTCGACGGGGCCAGCCCGTGGCAGCGGTACTGGAACATCACCCTGCCGCTGCTGCGCCCGGCGCTGATGATCGCGACGGTGCTCAACGTCATCTACGTGTTCAACAGCTTCCCCATCATCTACACGCTCAACGACCGCAACCCGGGCTACCTCCACGACACGACGATCACGTTCATGTACAAGCTGGCCTTCAAGAGCCAGGAGAAGGACGTGGGCATGTCGGCCGCGGCGGGCATCTTCAACGTCCTGCTCATCCTCGTCGTCGTGGCCGTGTACCTGAAGATCATCAACTGGCGAGAGGAGACGAGCCGATGACGGCCACCACCGTGCCCGCGGCTCCTGTCGCGGGAACCCCGGCGTCGCAAGGCGGTTCGCAGCCCACCCCGCGGGATCCCAAGCGCCGCAAGCGCGCCGGCATGGCGGTCGGGGGCGCGCTCGTCGCCCTCGTCTTCCTCGCGCCGTACCTCGTCATGGTGCTGGACTCGCTGCGCACGAGCACCGACGTCAAGAGCACGCCGCCGTCGTTCCTGCCTCGGGTGTGGCAGTGGGACACCTACGCCCAGGTGCTCGGGGACGACCGGTTCCTCAACTGGCTCAAGACCTCGCTCATTGTCGCGAGCGGCTCGACGGTCATCGTCATCCTCGTGGCGATCCCGGCGGCGTTCATGACGGCCCGGCACCGGTTCCCCGGCCGTGGGGCGTTCCTGCTGCTCGTCCTCGTGACGCAGATGTTCGCGCCCACTTCGCTCGTCGTCGGCCTCTACCGGCAGTTCTTCGAGCTCAACATGATCAACACGTACGGGGCGCTCATCATCACGAACGCCGCGTTCAACCTCGCCTTCGCGATCTGGATCCTGCACGGCTTCTTCGCCTCGATCCCGCTCGAGGTCGAGGAGGCCGCCGCGCTCGACGGCGCGAACCGGTGGGCGGTGCTGCGCCGCGTCATGCTGCCGCTGACGCTGCCCGGGCTCGTCACGGCGACGATCTTCACGTTCATCGCCGCGTGGAACGAGTACGTCGTCGCGCTGACCCTGATGATCGACGACGACCGCAAGCCGCTGACGGTCGGCATGCGGGCTTACATCACCGGCTACGAGCAGCACTGGGACCAGCTGTTCGCCGCGTCGGTCATAGCCGTGGTGCCCGTCGTCATCCTCTTCGCGGTCATCGAGAAGCACCTCGTCGGCGGCCTGACGGCGGGCAGCGTCAAGTAGCCGGCACGTCGTCGAACGGACGTCGTCGGCCCGGTCCCGCTCAGATCCAGCCGGGCGGGACCGGCACGACGACGCCGACGACGTCGGGAAGGCTCCCGACGCGTCCGAGGTCGACGACGGGGCCCTGCGACGCCCGGGCCCCGATCTCGCGGCACTCGACCGGCGTGCACCACGCCGGGAGGCGGCCGTCCTGGGCCTGGCGCACCGCCATCCGCAGCGTGCCGGCCATGATCGCGCCCGCGCGGGTCGAGTGCTGCGACGGGTCCTGGTAGACGACGACCGTCGGGCGCGTGCCGTCGGTCCGGACGCGGGTCGCGGTGTCGGCGATGGCGGCGTACTGCGCGCGGGTGGCCTGGTGCTCCCCGACGTCGGTGCGCCACGCCTGCACCCCGCCCACGGCGAGGACGGCGAGCGCCGCGGTGGCGACGCGGTCGACGGGCAACCAGCGTCCCCGGGGCAGCCCGACGTGGAGGACCCGCCGACCGTCGAGCAGCAGGGCCACGGGCAGCAGCGCGACGAGCCACGTCCACAGCTGGCCCCGGGCCTCGGTGACGATGCCGGTCAGGAGCGTCTGGGCGGCGTCCATCGTCGCGACGACGGCCAGCCCGACGAGCAGACGCGCCAGCCGTGGCCGGACGGCCGGGTCGCGCCAGCCGAGCACGACGGCGACGGTGCCGGCGGCGGCGGCCCACCACTGCGGCGCCCAGAGCGCGACGGTCGCCTCCGCCCAGCGCGACGCGTTGATGTGGAGCGCCTGCAGCGAGGTGAGCGGGTCGGGGTGGCGCCACGCGGCGACCTGGAGCCCGAAGTGGCCGAACGCGAACCAGTTGAGCGTGTACACGACCCCCACCGCGAGGGCGAAGGCCGCGACCCAGCCGGCGAGGAGCGCGAGGACGCCGCGCCACGGCGCCTGGCGCAGCAGCACGACGGCCAGCAGGAGGAGCACGGCCCCGACCGGTGGGTACGACAGCACGGCCGCGACCTCCACGAGGAGCAGCCACGCGCCGAGCCCGACGCGAGAGCGGGCCGCCCACGGCAGCGTCCAGGCACCGGCCGCCGCGACGAGGACGGACGGCGTCAGCGTGCCCGGCCAGTAGACCAGCTGCGTCCAGACGGCCGAGGCGAAGACGGCCAGCCCGAGGAGCGCGTCGACGACGGGCGTGGGCCGGATGCCCGCCCGGTGCAGGATGCGCCAGAGGCCGGCGACGAGGACCGCGTAGCCGGCGACGTAGGTGAGCGACGCCGTGGTGGGCGTGCCGTACTGGCCGACGAGGTGCCACCAGACGGTGTTGAGCCAGCGCCCCTCGGTGAGCTCATGGGCCGAGGCCGAGGGGACGCCCGTCGTGCCGGCGGGGACGAGGAAGGGCCAGTCGTCCTTGCGGATGAACGGGGTGACCGCCTGGCTGAGGCCCTCGGTCAGGACGAGCGCGACGCTGACGACCGCGGGCACGAGGAGGGCGCGGGGGACGCGCCGGCCCCGACGAACGGCGGTCGGGGGACTCGCGAGGGCTCTGTCGGCTCGCTGCGCTGCAGGGGGCTCCGGGACCTCCGGCGCCTCCGGGACGTCAGGGACTTCGGGGGCTGCGGCGGCCGCAGGGGCCTCGGGTGTCGCGTCCGGGGCAAAGGTCTGGGAGGTCATCGTCGGGTACGTCCGTCGGGGGCAGTGGGGCGCGGGCGGTCGCGCCCGTGACCTCTCGACGATAGGCGCGGACGGTGGCCACGGACGGGGTCTCCGGCGAACCCGCAGGGACTTCGCAGCAGCCTCCCCGCGGACGCCGTCACCCCGTGAGTCGTCTGTGGCGTCGCTGACGAGCGGCTGTGGGCGCGCTGGGTGCCCTGCTGCGACAAAGGGGGTGAATCGCCTTGCGACCGTAGTCGCTTCCCCCGGACCGTCGGTGCTTCACAGCCAGCCGGGCGGCGTCGGCACGACGACACCGACGACGTCGGTGGGCTGCCCGAAGTCGTCGACGAGGCGGACGACCGATCCGGGTGCGTATCCGACGAGGTCGGCGCACTCGGGACCACTGCACCACCGTGGCAGGAGGCCGCCCTGGTCCTGGCGCACCGCCATGAACATGGTGCTGGCCATGAGCCGCCCGTCGCGGGAGTCCTTGACGTCCGGGTCCTGGTAGACGACCACCGTCGGCGCCACGGCCCCGGGCTCGTGGTGGGTGGCCCGCTCGGCGATGGCGGCGTACTGCTGGCGCGTCGCCTGGTGCGCGCCGATGTCCCCGCGCCACGCGAGCACGCCGGCGACGGCGAGGAACGCGAGCAGGACGGTCGCCACGAGCTCGAGGGGCCGGACACGTGGGACACGTCGGACGCGTCGGTCCGGTCTGTCGTCTCGGGCTCGGTCGCCGCGGGGTCCTTCCCCTCGGGTTCGGTCGCGACCGGGTCGGTCCCGGCCGGCGAGCAGAAGGGCGACGGGCAGCACCGCGACCAGCCACGTCCACAGCTGGCCGCGCGCCTCGGTGACGGTGCCGGTCGCGAGCGTCTGTGCGGCGTCGATGCCCGACGCGACCGCGAAGGGGATGAGGAGGCGCTGCAGGCGCGGCCGGATGCGGGCGTCGCGCCAGCCGACGACGCCGGCGACGAGGCCCACGAGCGCGACCCACCACTGGGCGGACCAGAGAGCACCGGCGGCGTCCAGCCAGCGTCGCGTGTTCTCGCCGAAGGCGTCGAGCGAGGTCAGCGGGTTGGGCTTTCGCCAGGCGGCGAGCTCGAGGCCGAAGTGCTGGTTGACGACCCAGTTGAGCGTGTACGCGACGGCGATGCCCAGGGCGAACGACCCCACCCATGCACAGGCCACCGCGAGGACGCGGTGCCAGGCCGCGGCGCGCAGGAGCACGACGGCGAGGACGAGGAGGACGACTCCGATCGGCGGGTAGGTGAGGACGGCCGCGACCTCGCTCAGGACGAGCCAGAGCCCGAGGCGGAGGCGGGAGGTCGCTGCCCCGGGCAGCAGCCAGACCGACGCGGCGCCGACGATGACCGACGGTGTCAGTGCCCCGGGCCAGTAGAGCAGCTGCACCCAGACGACCGAGGCGAACAGGGTGAGGCCGAGGAGCATGTCGACCACGGGGCGGGGCCGCACGCCGGAGAGGTGGAGCACCCGCCAGGCGCCCGCGACGAAGAGGGCGTACCCGACGGCGTAGGTGAGCGCCGCGGTCGTGGGCGTGCCGTGCTGGCCGACGAGCCACCACCACCCGGTGTTGAGCCAGCGGCCCTCGCTGATGTTGTAGTAGGACGGCGGGACGGCACCGGGCGAGTGGTCCGGCAGCAGGAAGGTCCAGTCGTCCTGGCGGATGAACGGGGTGACCGCCTGGGCCACACCCCGCGTGAGCAGGAACGCGACGGCGATCGTCACCGGGACGAGGGCGCGACGCCTCGGTGGCCGGCTCAGGACGCGCCCCCGCCTGACGGCGGGGGCGAGGGTCTGCGTCGTCATGGTCGGGCCGCTCCCGGGAGTCCGGTTGCCACGGGGGTCGGTCCCGTGACCTGCCACCTCACGTACCCAGAGTCCGCCGGAACCACCTGCTTGCGCCCACGAGGACCGGTTCAGGCCGCCCGGCAGGAGGCGCAGCAAGCGGACCTGACGAGCGGACGGAGGCGTGGTGTCCTGGCGCTGCTGGGCGCGCTCGTGCCGTGGACGCTCACAGCCACGCGGGTGGCGTCGGCACGACGACGCCGACGACGCCGACGACGGCGGGCGCACCGTCGGACCCCGGGAGGGGGACGACCGACCCGGGTGGCTGCGTGGCGAGCCGCGTGCACTCGTCGCCGCGGCACGGCCGGGGCATGATCCCCTGCTCGACGCGCAGCGCCATCGTGAAGGTGCTGAGGGTGAGCCGGCCGTTGCGGGAGTCGGCGACGACCGGGTCCTGGTAGAGCACGACCGTCGCCGGGCCCTCCTGCTCCTGCTCGGCGGTCTGTTCGGCGGCCTGTTCGGCGACGGCCGAGAAGGTCATCCGGGTGGCCTGGTGCTCACCGATGTCGGCGCGCCAGGCGAGCACGCCGCAGACGGCGAGGATGGCGAGCAACAGGGTCGCGACGTGGTCGGTGAGCCGGCCGGCGGCGGCCGTGGTGCCAGTGATGGCAGGGGTGGCAGCGGCATGTGTCGCCGGCCGAGGCGTGACGAGCAGGAGAGCGACAGGCAGCACCCCGAACAGCCACGTCCACAGCTGGCCGCGCCCCTCCGTGACGACGCCGGTGCCGATCGTCTGCGCGGCGTCGATGCCGACCGCGACGGCGAAGGCGACGAGCAGGCGCTGGAGGCGTCTGCGCACGGCAACCTCGCGCCAGCCGACGGCGATGGCGGCGAGGCCGACGAGGGCGACCCACCACTGGGCGGACCAGAGCAGCCCGAGCGTCCCGATCCAGCGACCGGTGTTGTCGAGGAGGGCATCGACGGAGGTGAGCGGGTTCTCGTGGCGCCATGCGGCCAGACGCAGGCCGAAGTGCTGGTTGACCACCCAGTTGAGCGTGTAGGTGGTGAGGACGCCAACACCGAACGACGCGATCCACGCCCCGACGACGCCGAGCACTCGGCCCCACGGGGCGTCGCGCTGGACGAGGACGGCGAACACGAGCAGCAGGACGCCGATCGGCGGGTAGGTGAGGACGGCGGCGATGCCGCTGAGCAGGAGCCAGAGGCCGAGCCGGCGGCGTGAGCGGGCGGCCCACGGCAGCAGCCACAACCCGCCGGCCCCGACGATGATCGAGGGCGTCAGGGCGCCCGGCCAGTAGAGCAGCTGCACCCAGACGCTCGACGCGAACAGGGCGAGGCCGAGCAGCGCGTCGACGGCGAGGCCGGGGCGGACTCCGGTGAGGTGCAGCAGCCGCCACATGCCGGCGACGACGACCGCGTAGCCGATGGCATAGGTGAGCGCTGCGGTCGTGGGGGTGCCATGCTGGCCGACGAGCCACCACCACGCGGTGTTGAGCCAGCGACCCTCGCTGATGTTGTAGTACGACGGCGGGACGACGTCCGTGGTGTTGTCGGGGAGCAGGAACGTCCAGTCGTCCTGGCGGATGAACGGCGTGACCGCCTGCGCGATGCCCCGGGTCAGCAGGAACGCGACCGCCACGGTCACCGGCACGAGCACGCGACGACGCGAGGCGGTGGTGCGGATGCGGGACGGCCAGCCGGTGTCGGTCGGAGCGATGGTCTGCGTCGTCATCCTGTCGGCCCGCCCATGCACGCGAGGATCCCACGAACCGCGCCGGGACACGGACGCGGCGCCGCCACCCGGGACGCGGAAGGTGACGCGTCCAGCGGGCGTCTTCCGTCCGGAACCGGTGCGACGATGCGGACATGGGCACCGCGGCAGAGGCGAGGGTGACGTGGGCGCAGGCGCTGGGGTGGCGGCTGGAGCGGCACCTGCTGGACCCGGTCGGACCCGCGTCGGCGGCTGACGTCGTGCGCCGGCTCGGCGCGGTGCTGTCGATGGACGAGGCGCTCGCCGACGTCGCCGTCGGCACCCGCAGCACCAGGGCGCGTCCGGGCGACCTGGCGAAGGCCGTGGCGGAGGGGTCGGTGATCAAGGCGTTCGCGTTCCGCGGGTCGATGCACTACCTCTCGACCGAGGAGGGCGGCATCTACCTCGCGCTCCGGTCGGCCGGGCGGCAGTGGGAGCTGCCGAGCTGGGTGGAGTACTACCGGCTCGAGCCGTCGGACTGGCCGGCCTTCCGGGCGGCGGTGCGGGAGGCGCTGAGCGACGGCCCGCTGACCATCGCCGAGCTCGGGGCGGCGCTGACCCGACGCCCCGCGTACCGGCACCTGAAGGAGGTTTTCGAGGAGGGTGCCGGCACGCTGGTCAAGCCGCTGACCTGGCAGGGCGACATGAGCTTCGGCCCACCCCGCGACGGACAGCACACCTTCCAGCGCCTCGACACCAACCCTCGGTGGGGAGGCCTGCCGGACCTCGACGACGCAGGCCCACGCGCGGTCATCGCATACCTGCAGACGTACGGCCCGGCGACCCTCGACCACGTCCACTACTGGCTCGGCAACGGCCTGAGTGCGGGCCGCAGGCGGCTCGACCGGTGGATCGCAGGTCTCGGCGACCGGCTGGTCCCCGTCGACGTCGAGGGCACGCCCGCGTACGTCGTGCGCGAGGACCTCGGCTCGTTGGCAGCCGCGCGGCCTTCGGAGGCGGTGCGGTTCCTGCCGGGCCATGACCAGTGGGTGATGGGTCCCGGCACCGGGGACGTCCGGGTCACGCCGCCGCATCTGCGGGACGCCATGACGCGCAAGGCGAACCCCGTGGTCGTCGGTGGTGTCGTGAGCGGGACGTGGAGCCGCAAGGGCGACGCGCTCGTCGTCACCTGGCCCGGCGAGCGGCGGCCGTCCCGGGCGCGTCTCGAGCAGGGGGCCGCCCGGCTTGCCGGCGTCCTCGGCACGGACCTGGAGGTGAGGGTCGTCGCGTCGCCCGCTCCCGACGCGCCCGTCCCGCGCGGCCGGATGCGGTGACGACCGGGCCCGTCGGACCGTGGGTTGCAGGTTGCCGGGGGTCCGCGCATCGTGGAGGACACACCGTTGCCCAGCCCAGGAGACGACCCATGAGCGCCACCCCGAACGACCCCGACGTCGAGCAGACCGAGCGCGAGGAGGCTCCGGAGCAGGAGGCCGCCGGCGTCGAGATCGGTCGCACCGAGGGTGAAGGCAGCACCTTCGAGCCGGAGGAGGACCCGGAGGGCCACGCGAGCTCGTCGCCGTGAACCCTGACCTTCCCCTCGCTCGCGCCTAGACTGCGAGACGGGGATCGCGGCGATTGTCGTTGGAGGCGCCATGCCCGCCGAGCGTGCCGACCAGGTGGCCACCTTCTGTCCGATGTGCGTCTCACGCTGCGGCGCGACGGCCACCGTCGTCGACGGTCGGCTCACCGCGATCGGGCCCGACCCGGCTCATCCCACCGGTCGGGCGGTCTGCGTGAAGGGCAAGGCCGCGCCCCACATCCTCGAGCATCCCGACCGGCTGCTCCATCCGCTTCGTCGGACCCGTCCCAAGGGAGCGACGGACCCGGGGTGGGAGCAGATCAGCTGGGACGAGGCGCTGGGAGCGATCGCCGACAGGCTGGGGACGATCGCCGCGGAGAGCGGCCCGGAGGCGGTGGTGTTCGGGTCGGCCTCGCCGTCCACGTCGGCCCTCAGCGACTCGGTGGACTGGGTCACGCGGCTGCGCCGGGCCTTCGGCACCCCGAACTTCGTCTGCTCGATGGAACTGTGCGGCTGGGGCCGGTTCCTGGCATCGACCTACACCTTCGGCGCACCGGTCCCCGGGGCGTTCATGCCCGACCTCGACGACGCCGGCTGCATCCTCTTCTGGGGCTACAACCCGTCGGTCTCCCGCCTCGTGCACGCCACGGCGACCGTCGACGCGGTGAACCGTGGCGCCCGGCTCGTCGTCGTGGACCCGCGGCGCACGGGGCTCGCCAGCAAGGCGGAGCACTGGCTCCAGGTCCGGCCCGGCACCGATGCGGCGCTCGCGCTCGGGTTGACCCACGTCATGCTCGAGCAGGGCTGGTACGACGAGGAGTTCGTGCGTCAGTGGACCAACGCTCCGCTGCTGGTCCGCCTCGACACCGGTCGGCTGCTCGTCGCCGACGAGCTGGCCCGTCCGACCGGCGGGGCCGGGTTCGTGGCCTGGGACCGCTCGGGCTCCGGACCCGTCGTCTACGACCCGACCTTGCGGGCGTACGGGACCGAGGTGTCACGGCTCGCCCTGGCAGGCACCGTCGAGGTCGACACGGTCGACGGGCCGGTCCCCTGCCGTCCGGTTCTCGAGCACCTGCGCGTGCACTGTGAGGCGATGACGCCGGAGGCGACCGAGGCGGTGACCGGTGTGTCCGCCGATGCCGTCGTGGCCACCGCCCGCACGTTGTGGAGCTCGCGCCCCGTGGCGTTCTACAGCTGGAGCGGCGTCGAGCAGCACGCCAACACCACGCAGATGATCCGCGGCATCAACGTCCTCTACGCGCTGACCGGGTGCCTCGACGCCCCCGGTGGCAACGTGCTGTTCACGCCGGTGCCGACCAACCCCGTCGACGGGCCCGAGCTGCTCGGCACGGAGCAGCGTGCCCGGGCCATCGGGCTGGACCACCGGCCGCTCGGCCCCGCGCGGTTCGAGTTCGTCACCGGCGAGGACTTCTACACCGCAGCCCTGGAGCACCGGCCCTACCGGGCGAGGGCCCTGGTCAACTTCGGCGCCAACCTCGTCATGGCACACGGGGACAGCGGCCGGGTGCGGGGGGCCCTGGCATCACTGGACTTCTTCGTGCACGCCGACCTCTTCCCCGGCCCCACCGCCGACCTGGCCGACATCGTCCTGCCCGTGGCAAGCCCCTTCGAGTCCGAGGCACTGCGGGTCGGTTTCGAGGTCAGCCAGCGCGCCCAGTCGCACGTCCAGCTGCGGCGCCCCGTCGTCGCGCCACGGGGCGAGGCGCGGTCGGACCTGCAGATCGTCTTCGCCCTCGCCGACCGCCTCGGCCTGGGTGAGCACTTCTGGGGCGGCGACCTCGAGGCCGCCTGGCGACACCAGCTCGCCCCCAGCGGCATCACGCTCGAGGCCCTGCGCGCCCAGCCCCGGGGCATCACCCTGGACCTGCCGACCGCATACCGCAAGCACGAAGCCCACGGCTTCCGGACGCCGACGGGTCTGGTGGAGCTGTACTCGCAGAGCCTGGCGCAGCACGGCCAACCGGCGCTGCCCACGTTCGTCGAACCTCCGCTCAGTCCTCGGTCCCGACCGGACCTCACGGCCACGTACCCCCTGGTCCTCACCAACGCGAAGTCCCTGCGCTACTGCGAGTCCCAGCACCGCCAGATCGCCGAGCTGCGTCGGGCCGCTCCCGACCCGCAGGTCGAGGTGCACCCCGACACCGCCGCGGCCCGCGGCATCGAGGCCGGCGACTGGGTGCGCATCACCACGCCGAACGGGACGGTCACGGCCCGAGCCAGGCTCAACGCCGGCCTCGACCCCGGAGTGGTGTGCGCCCAGCACGGCTGGTCACAGGGGTGCGACGCCCTCGACCTGCCGCACGCCGACCCCTTCGAGATGGGCGGCGTCAACCTCAACCTGGTCCTGCGGCAGTCGCCCAGCGACCCCGTCAGCGGCAGCTCGCCGCTGCGCGCGTCCCTCTGCGACCTCGCGCCCGCCTCGCCGCTCGAGCCTTCCTGAGACCGAACCGCCCCGACACTGCGGCGGGCGCTGCCCGCCGGCCGGTCACCCGTCGGGGCGTTGCCTCCGTCGTCGGACGAACTCCTCCACGGTGGCCACCTCGGGATGGAGGGTCCGGGTGTCCGCCGGGTCGACGTGCACCTCGTTCGTCGCCAGCCATCGCCACATCCGGGTCAGGTCAGGGCCGACGAACCGCTGGAACAGCCACACCGGCATCGGTACTCGCCGGGGGTTCCGACCGGTCACCCGACGCCAGAGCGCGCGGCACTCGGCCAGTGTTCGGATGTCCCCGGCCAGCGGAAGGTCTGCGCCGACGTACGTGGCCGGGTCGGCGAACGTCCGCGCCGCGATGGCACCCACGTCCTGCGCCGACAGCCACGGGATCGGGCGGTCCTCACCGACCAGCCGTGGCATCAGCTGCCACGCCGCCACGGGCGGGTAGAGGTCCCGGTCGGTCATCAGCTCCATGAACGCCATGGGTCGCAGCACCGTCAGCGGCAGTCCCTGGCTGCGGGCGTAGCCGGCCACCTCGAGCTTCACGTCCCACGCCGCGACGCCGCTGCCCGGCGTCCCGGGGCCGGCCGAACCGTAGACGAGGTGGGACACCCCGCCGGCCACGGCCGCGTCGACGACGTTCCTGCCCTGGGCGGCCTCGCCGTCCGCGCCGCTGATCATGGGGTTCTGCACGCTGAAGACGCCGTGGACGCCGGTGCAGGCGCGGCGGACGGCGTCGGGGTCGGACAGGTCGGCGCCGACCACGTCCACGCCGAGGCCGGCCAGCTCGCGCGCGGCAGCCGAGTCCGGTGACCGGGTGATGCCCCGTACCCGCCACCTCTCGGAGAGGAGCCGACGCGCGACGGCCCCGCCCTGCCGACCCGTTGCCCCCGTGACGACGATGACCTGCTCGTCGCGCGCCATGGTCCCTCCTCCCTGCACCGTTGGCTCCAGTGTGCCGCGGAACCGCCCGCCCGCGGGCCCCGGAACGGCGGCCTCCGGGAGTTCCGGCCCCGGCATCCGGCGCGCATACTGGGGGCAATGACACCCTCACCTGCACACCCGCGTCCCCGTCACGCCAGCAGCCCCTTCCAGCCTGACCCGGAGCCGACGGTCGAGGAGTTCGGTCTCGACGACCGGGTCTCGCACGACTCCTACGGGTTGGGTCGGGTCGTGAGCATCGACGCCGGCGGGGCGACCGTCGTCTTCGGCAGCCGGACGATCCGGATCAAGACGCCCTTCCGCAAGATGACCAAGCTCTAGGCGGGCCAGCCCCGCGCAGCGATGTACCAGGCGGCCGACGTCAGCACGACGACGACGAGGAGCGCGAAGAGCAGGCCGCCGGCCACGGGCAGGAACCACCCGGGTGCGCGCTTCGAGCGAACCGCCACCGCCTTGACCACCAGCGCCCCGATGACGACGCAGCCGAGCACGCCGTGCACGAGCGTCCGCATCGGCACGGGCTCTCCGCTCGCGAAGGTCCCGGTCTCCAGGCCCAGCGCCCACAGACAGTGGTAGGCCACGACGACGATGAGCACGACGGCAACCGCGCCCGAGACCCGGTGTGCCGTTCCGAGCCAGGAAGGCGCCCGGACGCCGAGCCGGCCGTACATCCAGAGCGCTCCGACGAGCTGGAGCACGGCGAGCACCCCGATGACCACGGACAGCACGACCTTCATGTCGACGACCGTTCGGAAGCCGAACGTCGTCGTGCCGGCGAGGGTCGGGTCGTGCACCTTGCCGAACACCCCGACGAGCAGGGCAACGACGGCCCCGGTGGCGAACCCGGCCAGGGGGACGGCGGTGCTCCTCGACGGCGTGGTGTCTGCCATGGCGTCAGGATGCTCCTGCGCCGGCTCGTGCGGGAGCGGAACGCCGGAACGCCCGCCCGACGACCCGCGTGTGGCGTCGGACCGGTCACCAGCCGCCGCGGTGCACCACCTCGTCGAAGGGACGCCGGTCCGGCCGTTCGATGACGGCCAACGGCTTGTCCGACGGGTAGCCGACGGCCAGCAGGTAGGCGAGGAACCGCCCGTCGGGAAAGCCGAGGACGGCCCTGGCCTGGTCCTGGTCGACGGCGGCAGCATGGCCCGTGCCGACGCCCAGGTCGGCCGCGGCGACGGCCATCGCATACGTGGCCTGGCCGAGGTCGTACTGGAGCAGGGCCGACTGTCGGTCGTCCTGCGGCTCCGGCGCGACGATCGCGATCGCGGCCGCCGCACCGGCGACGTGCCTGGCGCCCTGCCAGACCTTCGCCAGCTCGACGAGCTGCGCCCTGTCGGTGACGAGCACGAAGTCCCACGGCTGCCAGTTGCCCGCCGACGGGGCGCGTCGCCCAGCATCGAGGATGCGGTCGAGCGCCTCGTCGGGAACGCGCTGCTCGGTGAACTGCCGTACGTTCCGCCGCGCCCGCAGGGCGTCCCACGTCTCCACGGTCACATCGTGCGCCTCCGGTGCCGGGTGTCGCCACCTCGGTTCGTGGTCGTCACGAAAAGACGGACGTGGACCGACGCGCTTTTCGGGGTAAGGCCAACAGTGACCTTCTGCGAGGCCCGCACCAGCGTCCGGACACGCACGCGGCGTCCGGACGGGCCGGCTGCTTCGCAGGACGGGCCTCAACCAGAGCAAGGGCGCCGGAGGGCGCCGGGATGGAGCACCTGATGAGCGATTCGGATCTGCCCCCCGTCTCGAAGGAAGAGCTTGCCGCGGAGACGGGTGCGGCGTTGCCTGACAAGGAGGTCATGTCGCTGCTCGACCTCAACGCCGACCTCAACCTGGCGCTGGACGTGGCGGCGCCGATCGACCTGGCCGTGGCGGCCAACGCCAACGTCGCCGCGCCGATCGCGGGTGCCGTCGGCGCCAACGTCCTGTCGGTCGGCTCCACGGACGCCGCCCTGGCGCACCAGGCGGTCACCATCGACCAGGGCCTGACCGGGTCGGCGATCGCGGACGCACCGCAGCACAGCGACATCCAGCAGACCACGCCCGACACGTCGACGGCGCCCGCCCCGAGCACGACGCCGGACGCCGGCACGACCACGGGCACCACGGGCACCACGGGCACCACGGCGGACACGACGCCGTCCTCGGTGCTCAGTGGCAACCTGCTCAACATCGACGTGAACGCCGCCGCAGACGCCAAGCTCACCGCTCCGCTCGACGGCGCCGTGGCGGCCAACGCCAACGTCGCTGCGCCGATCGACGCGTCCGTGTCGGCCAACATCGGCTCGGTGGACTCGCAGGCCGTCTCGGTCGCCGACCAGAGCGGCACCATCACCCAGCACCTGGACGGCACCGCGCAGGCCACGGCTGACCAGACCTCGTCGATCAAGCAGTAGCCAGGTCCCTCGTGAGCCTCACCTCGTCGCCGCGCGGGGTGCCGGCGCACGACGCCACGGCGTCTGCTGCCGGCACCCCCGCGTCGAGGACCATCTCCCCCGGTGCCATCGACTCGGCTGCCCCCGCATCCGTGGACGAGCGCCCGCACCGGGCCGAGGGCATCGAGCTGCTCGGTGAGCTGACGGGCTCGGGCTATCGCACCGCGCCCTCGCTCGTGCGCCGCCGGGGTGGCCAGACCGTCCAGCTGACACCGCTGCTGTACCTGGTGCTCAAGACGATCGACGGTCGGCGCACGTTCGCGCAGGTCGCCGAGGCGGTCAGCACCGAGTACGGCCGTCGGGTCGGTGCCACCGACGTGCGGGGCCTGGTCGTCTCCCAGCTACGGCCGCTCGGCCTCGTTCGGGGCGCCGACGGCTCCGAACCGCCGGCGCACCGGTCGAACCCGTTGCTGGCCCTGCGCCTCCGGTGGGTCGTCTCCGACCCGCGCGTGACGCGACGGCTGACGACGCCCTTCGCGGTGCTGTTCGCACCGGTGGTCGTCGTGCCGGTGGTCCTCGCCTTCGCCGTGATCTCGGCGTGGGTGCTGTTCACCAAGGGGCTTGCCTCGGCCACCCACCAAGCCTTCGACCAGCCCCTGCTGCTCGTGGTCGTCTTCGCGATCACCATCCTGTCCGCCGGCTTCCACGAGTTCGGACACGCCGCCGCCTGCCGGTACGGGGGCGCGACGCCGGGTGCGATGGGCACCGGTCTCTACCTGGTGTGGCCCGCGTTCTACACCGATGTCACCGACAGCTACCGCCTCGGCCGGGCCGGGCGACTGCGGGTCGACCTCGGCGGGCTCTACTTCAACGCCATCGTGAGCGTGGCGATGTTCGTCGTCTGGGCCGGCACGGGGTGGGACGCGATCCTGCTCATCCTTGCGGCACAGCTGCTCCAGATGGTCCGCCAGCTGGCTCCGATGGTGCGTTTCGACGGCTACCACGTCCTGGCAGACCTGACCGGTGTCCCGGACCTCTACGCGCGCATCGGACCGATCCTGCTCAGCCTGTGGCCCGGACGCCGGACCGACCCCCGTGTGGCCGCGCTCAGGCGGGGCCCACGGGTCGTCGTCACCGCCTGGGTGCTGTGCATCGTGCCGCTGCTGGCGTTCACGCTCGTCATGATGGTGCTGGCGCTCCCCCGGGTGCTCGGCACCGCCTGGGCCGCCCTGGGCCGGCAGTCCCACGCGCTTGCCGTCGACTGGGCGGGAGGTGACGCCCTCGGGGTGACCGTCCGGGTCCTGGCCGTCGTGGCCATCGCCCTGCCGGTCCTCGGCTCCCTGCTCCTGCTCGCCCGCCTGGTGCGCACCACGAGTGCCACGGTCTGGCGCCGCACCGCGGGCCACCCCGGGCGTCGCGTCGTCGCGGGTGTCGTCGCAGCGGCCGTGGTCGCCGGCCTCGGGTACGCATGGTGGCCCGACGCCAACCGCTACCGGCCCGTCCAGCCCTTCGAACGAGGCACCCTCACCCAGGCCGTGGCATCTGCGGGGTACGCGATCACGGGCACGCCGAGCCTGCAGGACGGCCAGATCATCGAGTCGCAACCCTCGGTGTGGGCCTCGACCTCCACGCCCCCGACGCGGGAGCACCCCCAGCTGGCCCTCGTCCTCATCCCGAGGCAGGACAACCAGAACGGCCAGACCACCCAGACCACCGCGGGCGCTTCCGCACAGCCGGCCTGGGTCTTCCCGTTCAACCGGCCGGCCGCCCCGGGCCCCGGCGACAACCAGGCACTCGCCGTCAACACCAGGGACGGGTCCACCCTGTACGACGTCGCCTTCGCCCTCGTCTGGGCCGACGGCACCAGCGTCACCAACGCGAACGAGGCCTACGCCTTCGCCAGCTGCACCGGGTGCACCACTGTGGCAGTGGCCTTCCAGGTCGTCCTCATCACCGGCAGCGCCAACATCGCCATCCCCCAGAACGTCGCCGGTGCCGTGAACTACTCCTGCGTCCAGTGCCTGACCTACGCCCTGGCCCAGCAGCTGGTCCTCACCGTGCCGGCCCAGCTCTCCCCTGAGACGCGACAACGCCTCGACGCGCTCTGGACGCAGATCACCGCGTTCGCTGCGACCATCCAGGGCCTGCCCCTCGACCAGGTCAGGGCCCGGCTGCTCGAGTTCCAGAGCCAGATCCAGACGCTCATCGGCACGCAGGGCAGCCCCAGCCAGACGCCCACCACGGCGACCTCGTCCCCGACGTCCAGCACGCCTCCGGCGACGACACCTCTGACCACGCCCGCGTCCCCCTCGGCCACCAGCGCCCCACCGAGCCTCAGCACGACAACGCCCACCTCGGAGCCTGCACCCACCAGCACGGCGCCCGTTCCGACCGCCACGTCCGGCTCGAGCAGCGCGCAGGCCGCCGGGAGCACGACCGCGACGACCAGCACCAGCGTCCCCGCGCCGACAACCAGCACGACGCCGGCCACGGCGACGACCAGCCCCTGACAGGCGATCTCCCCGTTGGCGCCACCGGCGATGGACAGGACCGGCCCATGAGAACACTGCACGTCGGGCTTCAGGTCGCGGACCTGGAGCGTTCGCTCGCGTTCTACACCGCCCTGGGCTACACCGTGCTCGGCACCGTGCCGCAGACGCAGTTCGGCAGCCTGACGATGCTCAAGCTCCCCGGTGACGAGTTCGTGACCCTCGAGCTCGTCCACAGTCCCGACAGGGGCCGGGTCGATCCCCAGGGTCTCCACCACCTCGTCATCCAGGTCGAGTCCATGACCGCGACCGTCGATGGCCTCGCCGCCAGGGGAGTGACCGCCGAACCGCCCAGCTCGCCCGATGGCTCGGAGGTGTTCTGGACGTCCTGGGTCACCGACCCCGACGGCTACCGCATCGAGCTGGTGCAATGGCCCCCCGGTCACGCCGAGGGCATGAGCGAGTCCGACCTCCCGGGCTAGGTGCGGCCGTTCCACACCTGCATCCGCGACGTCCGCAACCGGCGGTGCTAGTCGAGGTTGCGACTGGCCGCCACAGCGAGCTCGTCGACGAGGTCGTTCATCTCGTGGCCGGAGTGACCCTTGACCCACTGGAAGGCCACGTCGCCGCGCTCCCGGACGGCCATCACCAGCGGCTCCCACAGGTCACGGTTGGCGACCGGCTTCTTCTGCGAAGTGGTCCAGTCGCGCGTGAGCCATCCGTCCCACCACGCGTCGCGGAAGCAGTTCACGACATAGGTCGAGTCGCTGACGACGACCAGGGGTCCGCTGAGGGCGGTGACGGCTTCGAGCGCGGCGCGGATCTCCATCCGCTGGTTCGTGCTCGGTCGTTCGGAGCCCGACGCGAAGACGTCACGGTCGATCGCCCAGGCCCACCCGCCCGGCCCGGGGTTTCCCGAGCACGCGCCGTCGGTGTAGACGAACCTCGCTCCCTCAGGAGCAGCCATCGGCGCTTTCGGTGTCCGGGCTCTGCCCGTGGTCGTGCTGCACGCCGCGCCGGACCGCGCCCGCCGCGACGAGGTCACACCCGGGAGAGCGAGCTCGGCCCTGCAGTCTGCGTGCACCCACGCGGCGTTGCGGCCGCCCCCGGAGACGATCTCGTCACCGGGCCGAACCGGTCCCTGGCATGCGGTGCAGTGTCCCGGAAACTTGGCGAGCACCGTTCTCCTCTCAGCCCGGTCGACCTGTGGCCGCACCCGCACGGGGTGCGACACGGTTCGACCACCACGTGCGCGTCCGAGCGCAGTCATCCCGGCGGACACCGAAGACGGGCCCACTCTCGTACGGGCCAGCCTCGCGGCTGCCGTGCGGCGGGCACGAAGCATCTCGTCGTCTAGGCGGGATACAGCTCGCGTGGCGGCGTGTCCTCCGGCGTCTCGAGGCTGATGTTGAGCCTGGCGGCCGAGTCCCGGATTCGCTCGAGCTCGCTGTCCAACAAGGTGATGATGGTCGTCAGGGCGTTGACTCGTTCCTGCTCGGTCTGGGCGGTGCGGACCTTGAGCTGCCACTGGGAGTCGACCGATCGAAGCGTCGACCGCGCCGAGGCGCCGAGCGTGCGCAGCTCGGACGCCCGTCCCTCCCACTTGAAGTACGACTCCATGCCGGTGATCGCCGCGATGACGATGCCGAGCGCACTGAAGACGAGCACGATCACCCGCGAGTCGGTCGCGCCGCCGACGATGCTCTCGCGCGCCGCGACGAGCGCGCCCGCGAGGATGACGACCACCCGCGCGATCTCCGAACGGCGCCGGAGCGAGCGGGAATGCGCCGGGATCCGTTCGACGAGAAGGCCCAGCTCGTCCTGGCGCGTGTTGACCGACCGCTGCAGACTCTCGGTGATGCCGGACATCGAACCCCCAGTCGCTCCGGAGTAGGTCCATAGTGCACCCGGACTCGACGCCCGGAACGCGGATCCACCCCGGTCGGCGCGCCTGTCCGTCGTGAGCCCCACCGGAGGGAGTCGTCTCGGCGGCCCTTCGGGGGAGGTTGAGGCGCCGGGCTTCAGGGCGGCTCAGACGTCCATCTCGTCAACGGGCCGGGACCACGCCTCGAGGAGGGTTGCCGCCGGTGAGCCCGGGTCCACCGCCAGCGCGACGACCTCCCGAGTGCTGCCCTTGAGGCGCATCTCCGCGCCCTCGGCAGCCATGGCCACCCTCAGCGGGTCGAGGCTGGGCCAGTCGAGGTGGGCGAGGGCGTCGCGGCGCAACGTACCGGCATAGATGGGCTCGACATCGCCGGTGCCGCCCGGGCGCACGACGAGCACCCGGACCTCGGTGGCGGCCACGGCCACGGCGAGGGCCTCCTTGGCGGTCGCCAGGACGGTCGAGGCCACGGAGGTCGCGTACAGGGCGTTGCGGTCCGTCTTGGACCGCTTGCGCAGGGTCGGCTTGCCGCCCGGTGTGCGGTCCGCCCGGTGCTCCGGCACGAGGTCGATGCCGCCGTAGGTGACGACGGCGGTGACGTAACGGGCGCCCGTGTCGGGGACGGTGCCGGCGTCGACGCACGTGGAGTCGCTGGCGTTGTCGGCGAACGCGTCATCGACGGCCGAGATCACCGTGAGCGGGTCGTGGTCGCGCAACGCCTCCCGGTCCTGGTCGAGCTGGGACTGGTCCCACTGCACGCTGACCAGCTCGCCGGTGTGCCGTCGCCAGGCCTCGACGGGCGCTTGCTGCCCGGCCCACGTCCTGGCCTGCTTCCGCGGGGCCCGACTCCACACGGGCACACCGGCGGTCGCCGTCCGGTACAGCTCGCGGCGCACCGCATCGACCTCAGGGCGACCGGGTGGTGCTGGGAGCGGCAGGACCTGCCGCTGCGGGTCGGCGAAGGCGGCCACGTGCAGGGTCGTCAGGGACCGCTCGAGGGCGGCGACGTCGGCAACCTGCTGCGCTCGCTCCGCAGCGCGAGCCTGCGCCTGCAGCTGCGCGACGGTGGGCTGCGCGGGCCGGCGTGTGCCGCCGGTCGACCGTGGCGACGATGCGTGGGCTGACGTGCGCCGCTGCCCACCACCGAGGGTGGTGGACAGCGTGACCGGCCCGGCCCCGGTCGAGACGCGGGTGCGGCCGGCGCCGACGTGTACCCGCGCGGCGCGCGGCCCGACGCTGGCGCGTACGCCTCGGCTCGAGGCGCGGACGCGGACGCCCGGGGCGATCTTGAAGGAGACGCCGAACCCCATCTACCGGTCCTTCCCTGCAGCGACCCGTCTCGGGAGGAGCGTGTGGATGTCTGGCACGGCTCTGCTCAGGCCGATCGCCAGCGGGCCCGGATGTCGCCGGCCTTGAACGTGCACCGCATCAGCGTGCCCTTGGTGGTGTAACCCATCGCCCCTGCCGGGGAGCAGAAGGCGCCCGGGTGGACCCCTTGGACCATCGTCGGGCTCGCCGGCTCGGGCGCCGGCTTCGGTGCCGGCTCGGGTGCCGGCTTCGGTGTCGGAGCGGGGACGGGGGCGGCGTAGAGCGGGAACCCGCCCAGCGCGGCCACCGCCACCGACGGAGGCGCCGTGGCGGGGCACGTGCTCAGCACCCGGACCATGGCGGCGCGTTCCGCGGAGGTCACCGCCAGCCGGTACCTGGCCTTGACCGCGACCTGTCGCGCGACGTAGGTGCACCGGTAGGTCGTGGCCGGCGGCAGCCAGGTGGCCGTGTCACCGCTCCCCTTGGACGCGTTGACCGTGGCGGACACCGCCACGAGGTTGAGGGTGTCGTTGGCGAACGACGTCCGTCGGGACTGGGGCCATGCGGCGGCGCCCTTTGCCCAGGCGTCGGCGAGGGCGACCACGTGGTCGATCTGGACCGCCGAGGTGCGGGCCGTCCGGGAGTAGGAGATCGTCGTCGCCGTGTACGGGTCCCTCAGCGTGCCGGTCATGACCGCACAGCCGTTCGTGCCGGCCTTGAGGGTGACGGCGCGCAGGTCGCGGCGCAGGGTGTCGTTGCGCTGGTCGCAGCCATTGCGGTCGGTGTCGGTCCAGGCGGCCCCGAACTCGGCCCGCGAGTAGCCCGTCATCGGGCCGCGGCCCCGCACCGCCAGCGTGGCGACGAGCGCCAATGCCGTCCCCGGTCGTGCCGCGCGGATGGCGGCCAGCACGGGGTCCGCCTCGGTGGTGACCGTGGCGCTCGGCGACGGGGCCGGGCTCGTCGTCGGGGGTTCGGAGGGCGTCGAAGGCGACGGCCCGGGCGTCCGGGTCGGCGACGCCGTGCCGGTGTGTGCAGCCGGTGGTGCCGAGACCGTCGCGGTGGCCGGGGACAGGGCCGAGCCGACGGACACGGCTGCGATGGCGCCGACGAGCGCGGCGACGCCGGAGGCTCTGCCGGGCAGGTGGGCCCAGCGGACGCGTCCGCGGACCAGCGCCACCACGGACACGACGACCGCGAAGAGTCCCGCGAGGAGAAGTGCGCTACCGGGTCCGCCGGCGAGCCCGAGCAGGGCGCTGGCCGCGAGGCCACCCCAGCCCCACCAGGCGACCCCGCGGGCCCCCTCCCCGATCCCGGCCGTACCGGGGGACGGTGGTGCGTCGCTCGACCGCACGGGCGAAACGCCCGGGGCGGCCCGCTCGAGCCACGGTGGACGCAGGGCCTGCGTGGACCCGTACAACGTGTCACCGCCCAGGGCGGCCGGCCCGGAGGCGGCCGCCGGGGAGGTCGGCGACCCTGAGGGCGCCTCGGCGGCGTCCGTCCAGAACTGCCAGCCCTGTGGAGCCGGCGGCCACGACGGGTCGGGCAGCCACCCCTCCGGCGGCACCCAACCGGGGACGGGTGCAGGCCATCCCGGCGGGGGGTTGAACACAACAGCCATGTGCAGTCAGCAGTTCCCTGGATGAGTCGTGGCGGACGGCGCTCGCCGCCGTCGGCACCGTATCCCGCCCGTTCTGCGGCCGTGCCCGATTCGCGAATCTTGCTGGCAGAGCGACTTCTCGGCTGTCAGAGCCCGGTCGCGCTAGCAGCACGTCGTCGCGGTCGGGAGCGCTCCGGCGACAGGCTCGCGGTCACAGCAGGTGGAGGCGTCGGCGTCCTCTCCGGCGAAGGAGGCGGAGTCGGCCAGCACCGTGTAGACCTCCCATCGCTCGCCGTCGGGGGTCCCTTCGACCCAGAACTTGTCCTGCGTGGCGTAGCAGCACGTCGTGCCCCGCTCGTCGAGCGTGGCCAGGCCGTGCGTGGCCAGCCGGGTCTGCTCCGCGTCGACGGCGGCGGCGCTGTCGACCTCGACGCCGAGGTGGTTGAGGCTGCCACCGTGCCCGGGGTTCTCGATGAGCACGAGCTTCAGCGGCGGCTCGGTGATGGCGAAGTTGGCATAGCCGGGACGCGTCTTGGCCGGTTCGGCGCCGAACAGCGCGGAGTAGAACGTGACCGAGGCCTGCAGGTCCTCGACGTTGAGGGCGAGCTGGATGCGACGCATGGGTGGCTCCTCTAGAGATCGATGATTGTCGATGTGTGTACGACGAGGTTGCACCAACGCATCGACGTCTGTCAATATCGACGCGTGTCGAACTCTGTGACGTTGACCCTGACGCCGGCCGAGGCCGTGGCCTGCTGCTCTCCGCTGAGCCGTGAGCCGCTGAGCCAGGACGCCGCCGAGCGGATCGCGCCGATGCTCAAGGCGTTGGCGGACCCGGTCCGCCTGCGGCTGCTGTCGCTGGTGGCATCCCATGAGGGCGGTGAGGCCTGTGTCTGCGACCTCAACGACGCGTTCGAGCTGTCGCAGCCGACGATCAGCCACCACCTCAAGGTGCTGCACGAGGCCGGGCTGCTCGAGCGGGAGAAGCGTGGTGTCTGGGTGTACTACCGGTCCAGCCCGAACGCCATGTCCTCGTTGGCGACGCTCATCTCCGACACCGCGTCGTGAGGCTCCGTGAGAAGGTCGCGGCCGAGTTCGTCGGGAGCGCGTTCCTCGTCGCGGCCGTCGTCGGCTCCGGCATCGCGGCCAGCCGGCTGTCACCACACGACGTGGGGCTGCAGCTGCTGGAGAACGCCGTCGTCACCGGCGCCGTGCTCGTGGCGCTGATCCTGGCCCTGCACCCGGTGTCCGCCTCGTTCAACCCGGTCATCACGGTGCTCGAGCGCGCGCTCGGGACGCTGTCCACCCGCGTCACCGCCGCCCTCGTCGTGGCGCAGCTCGCCGGGGCGGCGACCGGTTCCCTGGTCGCCAACCTCATGTTCGACCTGCCCGCGATCACTGTGTCCCAGCACATCCGCTCCGGCTCCGGAGTCTGGCTCGGCGAGGTCGTCGCGACGCTGGGTCTGGTGGTCGTCGTGTTCGGCACACTGCGTGGCACGTCCCGCAGCCCATTCCCTGGCGCGGACAGCCGCCGCGTCGCCTACGCCGTCGGCGGCTACATCACCGGCGCGTACTGGTTCACCAGCTCGACCTCGTTCGCCAACCCGGCCGTCACCGTGGCCAGGATGCTGTCGGACACCTTCGCCGGCATCGCCCCCGTCAGCGTCCTGGCCTTCGTCGCTGCCCAGCTGGTGGGCGGCGCCGCCGGGCTCGGTCTCGTCGCACTGCTCCACCCCAGCCGGTCCGACGCCCCAGCCTCCCCCGTCCGAAAGGCACGCCCGTGACCGACACCCCCTCGCCCGACAACCGCTCGACCGACCGGCCCACCGTCCTGTTCGTCTGCGTGCACAACGCGGGGCGGTCCCAGATGGCCGCCGGCTACCTGCAGCACCTCGCCGGCGACCGCATCGACGTCCTGTCGGCCGGGTCCCAGCCGGCCGAGCAGGTCAACCGGGTCGCGGTGCAGGCGATGGCCGAAGAGGGCATCGACATCACGGCCGAGACACCGAAGCTGCTCACCGAGTCAGCCGTGCGGGAGGCGGACGTCGTGGTCACCATGGGTTGCGGCGACGCCTGCCCGTTCTACCCCGGGAAGCGCTACGAGGACTGGGTCCTCGACGACCCGGCCGGCCGGGACCTCGAGCACGTCCGACCCATCCGTGACGAGATCCGCCACCGCATCGAGCGGCTGGTCAGCGAGCTGACCAGCCGCTGATCCGCCCACCACGGCGCGGAGCTGGGCCGCCGTCCCCCGGTGCGGACGGCGGCCCCGCCGCCAGGACTGCTGCGTCGCGGACGGCCGGGAGGGTCAGGCCTCGGCGTTGCTCGGACGCGCCCACGGACCGGTGATCGCGAAGACGTACCCGGGCGACTGGATGTTGGCGAAGAGCACCTTGCCGTCGGCGCTGAAGGCCGGGCCGGTGAACTCACTGTCGTTGAGGTCGTTGCGGGCCAACGGGTAGGACTTGCCCTGGTCGGTCACGCCGACGAGGTGCTGGATGCCCTCGCCGTCCTCGGCCATGATGATGCCGCCGTAGGGCGAGAGCGTCATGTTGTCGGGGCCGTCGTAGCTGTCGGTGTCGACGTCCGGGTCGGGGTTGACGGCGAAGATCGTCTTCAGCGTCACGGTCTCGGTCCGGGGGTCGTAGAACCACACCTGCCCGTCGTGCTCATTGGCGCTGCCGTCGCTGCTGCGCGCGAAGCTGGCGACGAAGTAGGCGCCGCCGTCGCCCCACCACGCTCCTTCGAGCTTGCGGCTGCGCGTGATCTCGTCGTCCGCGAACTGCTTGCGCACCGAGGTCGTCCGGGCGTCGCGGTCGGGTACCGGTCCCCACCGGACCGTGTAGCGGGTGCCCGCCTGCGTCGCGAGGGACAGGTCGGGGATGTGCGTGTCGCCGCGGTAGCAGCTCATCGCCTCCAGCGCGCCGGCCCTGTCGCCGCCGTCGGAGAGCGCGAGCTCGCGCAGGGCGTCCTTGCCGCCGGTGAACCCTGCCGGGGGCGTCCACCGGTAGTACAGGCCGTTGGGGCCGCCGGCGTCCTCCGTCTCGTAGATGGTGTGGGTGGTCGGGTCGACGGCGACCGCCTCGTGGGAGAACCGGCCGAGGAACCTCAGCGGCACCGGGCTCTTGCCGAGGTTGGCCTCCTGGCTGCTCGGGTCGACCTCGAAGACGTAGCCGTGGTCCTTGAGGTAGCGGCCGCCCATCCGCTGCTCCGTCTCCTCACAGGTCAGCCAGGTGCCCCACGGCGTCTCGCCCCCCGCGCAGTTGTTGTGGGTGCCGGCGACGCTCGTGTACTCGCGGATGCGGGTACCGTCCGCGTCCACGTCGATGTTCGACGTGCCGCCGCGGGCGCCCTCGTCGTAGGTGAGCCCGGCCAGCGGCGGGACCCCGAAGGGCTCGCTGCCACCGATCTCGTGGTTGTTGACGAGGGTCGACCCGTTGCCGCGGGTGAAGACGCCCGTGCCGTCCGGGTCGCTCGCCGTCGGGACTCCGTCGACGGTCGGCGTCACCCCGCTCTGCGTGACGATCCGGTAGGAGAACCCCGCCGGCAAGGCCAGCAGGCCCTTGGGGTCAGGAACCAGCGGCCCGTACCCGACCGACGACCGCGGGGCGGCCAGGGCGCTACCTCCTCCGGCGAGAACGTCGATGCTGCCGCTGATCGCGATGCCCAGGCCGGTGGCGGCCGTGCCTCTGAGGAAGCCACGGCGGTTGAGGGAGGTGGTCATGAGACGCCTTTCACGCGTTGGATGGTCGGGTCCAAGTCCATGCCTGACGGCTACCGGCCGCACCCAACTCCGGATGTCGGTCCGGTGAACGGTTCGGCCTCGGGGTCGACGCCTCTGGTCTCCCGGTCGGTGAGGGGTGACGATGGGCAGATGGCGGTTAGTGCGCAGGAGCGCGAGCAGGTGCAGCGCCCCAGCTGCTGGTGCTGCGGGAAGCCGTTCGACGAGCAGGACCTGACTCGGCTCGGGTCCCACCCGGAAGTGGGCGTCTGCGCCGGGTGCGCGCGTTGGCTGTCCCGCCGCGCCCGGGCCACGGCCGAAGAGGGGATGCGAACCCCGGGCGCTCTCGCCCGCAGGTCGGTCGCCGCCGCACGGGGCCTGGTCATGCGCGTCGGGCTGCAGCACTGGCCGCTCCTCGGGCCCGTGCTGCGACGTCTGGACCGACACCTTCCCTGAGGGGTCGAGGCGCCCTCACGACCCCGGCGGTCGTTCGGACTCTCCGGAGGGGGTCGGCGGTCCTGACAGCACGATCTGGGTCGCGAGGTGGTGGGCGGACGGCAGGTCGCTGTCCCCGTGGACGAGCACGCGGACGAAGATCAGAACCGCGTTGTGGGGTGAGGCTATTCGCGTCGTCCCGCTCGGGAGCGGGCCCGTCCAGTGTGGCCCGGTGATGAGGTGGTCGCCCGCCCGGTTGCCTGTCGTGCGGGTGCCGACGTAGGCGAAGTTCGTGTTCGTGGACGGGTCGGTGAGCTGGACGCTGTAGTAGCGGTCAGCCGCGTCCGGCACGTGCAGGAGCCGGGGCCCTTCTCGCAGGTCCAGCCAGCCGGCGGCCATGAGCGTGTCCCGGTTCACGCCCGTGGTCGCCAGCGTCGAACCCGTGGTCGTGCCGACCGGGTCGGCGAACGAGGCCTGGGACTGGACGTAGAGCGAGTTCACCGGGATCGGGCCGCCGCCGAACCCGCTGACGAGGATGGCGCGCTTGAACACGGACAACAGCACGCGGGGCCAGAACCAGAGGGCAAGGAACCACGCCGCGACCATGGCTGTGGCGAAGGGCAGGAGGTGCTCGAGCTGCATGGCAGGGCTCACGAGGCCCGGGTCACGGGCGGAACGGCATACCGGCCCTCGAGGACGGCCCGGCCAGGAAGGTAGACGCGGAGCCAGAGGGTGAACCTGCCCGAGGGAGCAGGCAGCCAGTTGGCCTCACGGCCCACCGGCAGGGTGCTCTGGATGTGGATGTCGACCGACCCGTCCGCGTTCGGCGCCAGCCCCGAGCGGTCGCCCACGCTGTACCGGCCGATCGGGTTGGGGACGAAGCGGTTCCGAGAATCGCCCATCGTCAGCGACCAGAACGCGTCGTTGGGTGGGAGCCCGCCCGCCGGGAAGTGCACGACGTAGCTGTGGAGGCCGCTCAGCGGCCGACCCGACTCATCGGCCTGCGTCGTCCAGTACACCGATTCCTCCGGCACGTTGACCGGACCCGGGAACATCCACGTGGCCGCGGCCCGCGACAGGAAGCCGTTCCCGGGGACACCGCATCCGGGCATCGTGACCCAGCCGTTGACCTTGACGGCTTTGACCCTCGCGAAGATCTCGACGGTGACGACGGCCAGCCCGACACCCACCAGCGCGCCCTGCAGGATCTCGGTACGGACCGGCCGTTCCGGGGTCGTCAGCATCCTGACGACGGCGTAGAGACAGACCGCCCCGACGAGGGCCGCCACGGCAGCAGACCGTCGCCGGCTCATGCCGCGGCCCCAGCCTCTTCTCCCCGGTCTGCCGCGATCCGCACGGCTCCACTCTGCCCTCGGCGCGTCGCGGCTTCCAGTGCGAGCTGGAGGAGTTCTCCCGATGTGCCGGGGACGACCGCGTGCGAATCGTGGGAGTGGCGCGAGGCGATCCACGAGGAGGTGCGCCTCCCAGGCAAGCAGCACGGTGCGGCGACCGCAGCCGACCGCTTCGAGCGCGCGCTGGAGCTGTGGGACCTCGATCGCTCGGCCCAGGAACCCACGCCCGCCCTGGGTGACCAGCGGCATGGCGCGGCCGGGTCATGAGGTAGCCCTGGGTCACGGCACCGTCCGTGAGGGTGCCGCACCGCGTGGCAGGAGGCGTAGCGTCCGAGCATGCGCAGCTTCCCGGTGACCGACGTGATCCGCTCCTATGCCGTGGCTCATGGGACCTGGCGTCCCGACCGTGTGGTGCGTGAGCTGCAGGCGCAGACAGCCAAGCTCGGCGACGCGGCAGGCATGCAGATCGGCGACGACCAGGGCCAGCTCCTCACGATGCTCGCCCGGCTGGTCGGGGCGCGTCGGGCGGTCGAGGTGGGGACGTTCACCGGCTACTCGAGCATGTGCATCGCCCGGGGCCTGGCCGAGGGAGGTTCACTGCTGTGTTGCGACGTCAGTCAAGACTGGACCCAGATCGGGCAGCAGGCCTGGGCCGCGGCCGGTCTTGCCGACCGGATCGAGCTGCGGATCGCACCCGCGATCGACACCTTGCGAGCGCTGCCGGCGACGGCGGACATCGACCTGGTCTTCATCGACGCAGACAAGCCCGGGTACGCCGCCTACTGGGAAGAGCTGGTGCCGCGCGTCCGGCCCGGAGGTCTGCTGCTCGCGGACAACGTCCTGTGGAGCGGCCGGATCGCCGATCCGGAGGTGACCGATACGAACACGACCGCGTTGCGCGACTTCAACGACCTCGTGGCCTCCGACGACCGCGTCGAGGCCGTCGTCCTGACCGCCTTCGACGGCCTGACGATCGCCCGTCGGTCGACCGCGCCCTCCGGGGCGTGATGACGCCGGTCGGGAGCGGCCGGCGCCACCGCCGGTGTGCCCGGGTCGACGAGGGGGCCGGGCGATGACCTTCTTCTGGACCGGGGTCGGCGTGCTGCTCGTGGTGGGCATCGGTCTGATCGTGTGGGGGTCCCTTCCCGGGCCGGGGCGGTCCGGCCAGGACGTCTCGGCGCGGCGCACCACCGAGACGCAGGTGGGGGCGTGGCTGGTGGGCGTCTCGCTGTGCGCCCTGGTGGTCGCCTACTTCACGGCCCGTTGGCCCTGAGGCCCGGCCTCCGTCGCCGGGGTCGCGCACCGTGGTGCTGCCACCCGACCGTCGATCACCTCGACACCCGCCTGCCCGTCGGCCGGCCGGCCCGGTGTCTAGACGGCTTTGACACCGGCTCCTTGCTCTCTGCAAGACTTGTCGAATGCAACAGCAAGTCACCGCCGCCACCGTGGCCGCGCTGCAGCAGATCACCCGCGACCTGCTCGGGCTGGCAGTCCGGAGCGTCGACGAGGTCGGGGACGTGTCGCTGCCGCAGATGCGGCTGCTCTTCGCCTTGCGCGACGAGGGAGAGTCGTCGTGCACCCGACTGGCCACCGTGCTCGGGGTCAACGGTTCGTCGATCACGCGCCTGGCCGACCGGCTCGTCGCGTCGCGACACGTCACCCGCACCGGCGACCCGGCGAGCCGCAGCCGGGTGCTGCTCGCCCTGACCGAGCACGGCGACACGGTCATCGACGCGGTGCTCGCGTGGCGTTCTCGTGAGCTGACCCGCGTCCTCCGGGGCCTCGACGCCGAGGCGCTCGGCTCGCTCACCGACAGCCTCAACGCGCTGCACGACGGTCTCCGCCGACGCCACCACGACCTGACCGGCCCGGTGCCGCTGTGACCGGGGCCAAGGTCGAGCTCGGGGACTTCAACGTCCACCCGCGGATGCTGGTCATCGCCGCGTGGGCACTGCCGGTCGGGGCCGGTGGCGCTTTCGCGGCGTACGCCTTGCTCAAGCTCATCGGCCTGACGACGAACGTCGTCTTCTACCAGCGGCTCGACACCTCACTCGTGGCGCCCGGTGCGACGCACCACCCGTGGCCGCTCGTGCTCCTCGCGCCAGTGGTCGGCGGCCTCGTCATCGGCCTCATGGCCCGTTACGGGTCGGAGAAGATCCGCGGGCACGGCATGCCCGAGGCGATCGAAGCGATCCTCATCCGCGGCAGCCGGGTCGAGCCGAAAGTGGCTGTGCTGAAACCGATCTCGGCGGCGGTCAGCATCGGGTCGGGTGGGCCGTTCGGCGCCGAGGGACCGATCATCATGACCGGTGGCGCCATCGGCTCGATCCTCGCGCAGCACCTTCGGCTCACCGCCGACGAGCGCAAGACGCTCCTCGTCGCGGGTGCCGCGGCCGGGATGGCCGCCACCTTCAACGCCCCCCTCGCCGCCGTGCTCCTGGCGGTCGAGCTGCTGCTGTTCGAGTGGCGGCCACGCAGCTTCGTGCCGGTCGTCGCCGCGGTCGCCGTCGCGACGGCTGTACGGGGACCACTCATCGGGACCGGCGCGATCTTCCCGGTACCCACCGGCGGCGTCTCCATCACGTGGACGGCCGAGGCGCTCAGCGCCCTCGTCGGCCTCAGCGGCGCCCTCGTGGCCCTCGGCGCGACGTGGCTCGTCTACTTCGCCGAGGACCTGTTCCGTCGGCTCCCCCTGCACTGGATGTGGTGGCCGGCACTCGGGGGTCTGGTCATCGGCGTCGGCGGGCTCGTCGAGCCGCGAGCACTCGGCGTCGGCTACGACGTCATCGACCAGCTGCTCACCGGACGGGCGACCACCGGGCTCATCGTCGGCATCCTCGTCGTCAAGACCCTCATCTGGTCGCTGTCGCTGGGGTCCGGGACGTCCGGGGGCGTGCTCGCCCCGGTCTTCATGATCGGTGGCGCGCTCGGGGCCGCGGTCGGGCTCGTCCTGCCCGGCGTGTTCCCGGGGTTCTGGGCCATGCTCGGCCTGGCGGCGGTCGTCGGTGGCGTCATGCGCTCGCCACTGACGGGCGTCGTGTTCACCCTCGAGCTGACGCACGCCTGGGATGCGCTGCTGCCCCTGCTCATCGCATCCTCGGCGGCGTACGCGGTCTCCGTCCTCATCCTCCAGCGCTCGGTCCTCACGGAGAAGATCGCCCGCCGAGGACTGCACCTGACGCGCGACTACACCACCGACCCGCTCGAGACGTTCTTCGCCTCCGACGTCATGCGCACCTCGCCCGAGGCGCTGGAAGAGGCGCGCCGGCTCGCGATCGACGGAGGCCACCACGTCGTCGATGCGGGCGACACGCTGCGACACGTCGCCTACGTCTTCGCCGAACACGGCCACGGCGGCGCCGCCGTCCTCGGCGAGGGCGGCGACGTCCTCGGGCTCGTCGACGTGCAGTCCCTGCTCGTGGCACGCCGGCACGACCTGACGGAGGCGACCGAACGCGAGCAGGTCTTCACGAGGCCGCTCGGCCTCGGCCGCCGCTGATGGCAGGGGCCGTGCCGCGCGGGTGCAGTACACGGCTGTCGTGTACGTCGTGCCTCACGGGAGCTGGCCGCTGCTCGGGCACGGGTTGCGAGGCAGCACGGTGCGGAAGTTGTCGACGAACGTGCCTTCGGGGAACCCTGGATCGCCGGGGTAGTAGGTGGCGAGCTCGGGTCCGTACTCGGACGTCGAGGTGCCGCCGAACGTGTTCGTGGTGCCGGGGATGAACGTGCCGCCTTCCTGCCAGGCGCAGGCGCCGTTCGGCCCGGACCGGGTCGAGTAGATGGGGTAGAACTGGGCGCCCGGCGGCGGGTTGACGCAACCGGCGCCGTCCAGGGCACACACGGACAGCGGCTCGATGGCCGGCATGTCCGCTTCGAACGCCATCCGGCTGTAGTTGTGCCCGTCGGTCTGTGGGCTGGTGAGCTGGAAGGAGCCCGAGTGGACCAGCCGGTCCTGCGCGGGGTCGGCCAGCGTGCCGGACCAGTCGCGCTGGTACGACGTGCCGTCGAAGTCACGGTCGGTGGCGATGCAGCCACCGACGGGCGCCAGCAGCGACTCGGTGGCGTTGAAGCAGGCCGTGTCGTCGACGTCCTTCTTCGTCTCCCCGACGCCGGGGTTGACGCAGCTGCCCAGCGTGTTGGCGCGGTCGCAGTACTCGAAGTGGCCGATCTCGTCGGAGAAGGAGACGTTGTAGGTGTGCGCGGTCCAGGGCACCAGCGTCTGCTCGCTGGAGGTGGCGTACATCGGGTGGAAGGCGTACGGCTCCTCCGTGCAGCCGACCGCCGAGGGCTGGAACAGCGGGTGTGCGAAGCCGTTGGCGATGCTGGCCGTCATCGACCCGCTCTGCCCGCTCGTCACGTCGGTGATGGAGTTCACCAGCCCGGCCGCCGAGTCGTGGATCGAGATCTGCAGGGTGTCGCCGGCGTCCATGTACAGCACCTGCGCCGGGTCGGGCGTGAAGGTCGCGAGGGTGGCGTTGAGCGGGTCCGGTGGTGCCTGCGGCGTGCCGCTCCTGGTGATGAACGCGAAGTCCGCCCATTCCTCACCGGCGCGGTCCAGGCAGTCGGCGTTGTTCACCTGGGTCCGGGTTGCGGAGAGACCGAAGACCACCATGGCCGCGCACCACTTCGTCGGGTCGCAGGACACGTTCGGCTCAGGCACCCATCCGGGCGGGTAGAACTGCAGCTCCAGGAAGCCGGTCCCGACGTGGTTGCCCATCCAGTCGGGTGCGGAGTGGTCGCTGCTCGTCTTGATGTTGCTGTCCGAGTCGGGGGTGCAGGCAACGCCCGGGTTGGGGTAGCTCTGGGTCTCGCACAGGTCCATGCCGTACCAGAACGCCACGCTCCGCTGGAAGTTCCACGTGCCGCCGGTGCCGTCCTGCTTCGGCAGTGTGGGCGCCTCACGCGGAAGCCGCAGCTGCCAGGTGGCCGAGTTCCCCGAGCCGGCTCGGGTCGAGTAGAAGAGCAGGGCCGGCTCGTCGTGGCCGACGTAGCCGCCTTCGTAGTCCTGCCGGGAAGCGGGTCGGGACAGAGCGTCGCATGCCTCTCACAGAGTGGATCCAGAGGCCCGCTCGAACTCCCTGACGAGGCCTGTGGGCCGGCGAGCACCGCCGCCGCCACCAGGACCACTGCCGACCACAGCGCACGGGTTCGCTTCATGACTCCTCCAGCCGACGCCACCTGAACCTGGGCCGATCGGCGCTCGACCACGATGCACCCGCTTCGTCACGTCCAGTGTGCTCCGTCCGTCGAGGGCTGTTCCGGTTTTGGGGAACTCAGCGCACACGGCGCGGACGGCGCCGCGATGACACGTGCAGGCTGCTGTCACGGATGGCTTGCCGCCTCTGGGCCCGTGCGAAGGTTGGAGTCGTGAGTGACGAGCTGCCTGCCCTGACGGTCGCGGACGGCGCCGCATGGCGCGCCTGGCTCGACGAACACCACGGTGATGACCGCGGGGTGTGGCTGACCCTGGCGAAGAAGGGCGCGGCCGCGCCCACCAGCCTCACCTACGACGAGGCGCTCGACGAGGCGCTCTGTCACGGATGGATCGACGGGCAGATCCGTGGCGGCGACCAGTACAGCTACCGGCAGCGCTTCACGCCCCGCACCCGGCGCAGCGGGTGGTCACAGCGCAATGTCGCCATCGTGGAGCGCCTCATGGCGGAAGGGCGGATGCACGCGTCCGGACTCGCCGCGGTGGAGCGCGCCAAGGCGGACGGCCGTTGGCACGCCGCGTACGCCGGACCGGCGAGCATCGAGGTGCCGACCGACCTCGCGGAAGCCCTCGACTCCGATCCCTCCGCGCGGGCGATGTTCGAGAAGCTCAACAGCCGAAACCGCTACGCGATCCTCTACCGGGTCGAGACGGCGAAGCGGGCCGAGACCCGAAGGCGACGCATCGAGCAGTTCGTGGCCATGCTCGCCCGGGGAGAGACGATCCACCCCAACAGCGCGAGGGACGAACGCGGTCCCCGCGACGCCTAGGCAGGAGAGACCGCGGCAAGGCTCGTGCGACCTGCGGCTGGTGCGGTGCGGTGGTTGGTCCGAGCTGGGCCGTGGCCGCGCCGGTTCCGGCAGCCGCGTCGGGTGCGGATGGCTATCGTCTCGACCATGACAGGTCCCATGACGATGAATCGTGTCATCCACGCGGCGGTGCGTCGCGACCTCGCTCGCCTCGAGTCCGCCCTCGCCACCGCCCCCGACGGTGACCGGGCCCGCGCCCAGCAGCTGCAGGTGGCCTACGCGCACCTGCACGACCAGCTCAAGCACCACCACGAGGGCGAGGACACCCACGTCTTTCCGTTCCTGGCCAAGGTGCAAGGGGCCACGGAGCTGGTCGAGGTCATGGAGACGGAGCATCAGGCCATGGCGGACGCACTCGCCGGTGCCCGCACTGCCATGGACACCTACGCCTCGAGCGGGTCCGCCGGCGACGCCCATGCCGCCAGGGACGCCGTGCTGAAGGCGAACGACGTCGTCGAGCGACACCTGCATCACGAGGAGAACGACCTCGAGCCGCTCCTGCTGCCGCACCTCGGGACGCCCGAGTGGAAGGTCGTCGAGAAGCAGCTGCGACCCGCATCCCTCGCCGTCTCGGGCCGGTTCATGGCGTGGATCCAGGACGGGATGCCCGAGGCGGAGCGCACCTACCTCCGCTCGGCCATTCCGGCCCCGGTGACCTTTCTGCTCAGCAGACTCGCCGGCAGGTCCTACCACCGGGACATCGCGCCCGCCTGGGCGCCCACCACGTAGGCGTTCCGGTCCGAGACCGGGTCGCAGGCCTGTCAGGTCAGGCGGGAACCGGCGGACATCGTCGTGCTCCTCGGCTGCGGCGTCGACAGGTTGGCCCTACGTGTTCACCCTGCCTGCGAGAGCGTCGAGTCCCGGTCCGTGCAGGTCTTGCAGGGCTTGGGGACGCCCCGCGAGCGCAACGAGGAGCGCCTCGGCCGGGCCGTGGACCTCCGGCCCGGTCCCATGGGCCCACGGCAGGTCGGTGGCGACCACGCGCAGCCCGCGGATGTTGGCCGGTGCTGGTAGGGCACGGGCGCGGGGTGCGAAGCTCAGCGCTGCGACCAGTCGCTCTCGAGGGACGTCGCGAGGGTGAGCCAGTGCCCGTCGGATGTCCTGCTGGTGGATCAGGGCATCGGTCAGCGCGACGGCGCACCCGAATGCGGTGGTGATCCCCCGCGGAACGACGTGTGCGCGAAGCCGCGCCACGAGCTCCTCGGTGCCGAGCCGTCGGCTCTCTTCGACGCCACGCTGGTTGGCGAGCCTGAGGGAGAAGCCCGAGCGGGCCGTCAGCGCCAGCAACCGTGGCCAGCTCAGCACGTCGTAGCTCACGATGTGGCCGACGACGTCGCGCACCGACCAGCCGGGACACAAGGATGGCTGGTCCCATTCCGCTGCCGTCAGCGTGTCGAGGTAGTCGGCCAGGTCTCGTCGCTCGGCGGCCGCCAGGTCGCTGAGGTCTGCCATGGTTCATCGGCTCCCGTCTCGATGTCCTGACCGACTCCAGCACAAGGTCCTGCAACACGTCCAGGCCCGCACGGAGTACGGGCGACGAGTGACGCGTGAGGAAACGGCGCCGCAGAGCCACCGCGGGCCGGCCACTGTGCCCCACACTCTCCTCCATGGGCGATCCACGAACCGAGAAGGCCGAGCGACCGGGACGCGAGGGCCCGACGGCCACCGTCACGCCGGTGCTCGTCGCGGAGCTGCTCGCCGAGGGCGAAAGGATGCCGGTCTACGTGCACGTCATCGACCATCCCGACGCGCGCGTGCTGGTCGACACCGGCATGACGCAGCTGCACCCGGCGGTCGACGACATGGATCCTCGCCTGACCCCACTGAGCGAGCAGGCCGGCTTCGACCTGGCCGGCATCGACGTCGTCGTCAACACGCACCTGCACTTCGACCACTGCGGCGGCAACCACCTCTTCCCGGGCAAGCCGGTCTACGTCCAACGCGCGGAGCTGGAGGACGCGCGGAGCCAGGACGACTACACGATCCGCGAGTGGGTCGAGGCGCCCGGGGTGCAGTACGTGCCCGTCGACGGCACCCTCGAGCTGCTGCCGGGGATCCGGCTCGTTCCGACGCCCGGCCACACGCGAGGCTCGCAGGTCGTCGTCGTCGAGACGGGCGACCGCTCCATCGTCATCGCGGGTGACACGGCGGTCTTCTTCGACGAGCTCGACCACCCGCGCACCGACGGCCAGCGACTGGTCCGGGCACTCGCCCCCGAAGAGGTCTGGCTCTCGCACCAGCACGAGCCATGGCGTCCGTCGGCCCCCCACGACGCGTGACCGGAAGTCCCTGAAGGACCGCGCGCACAGGTCCGGTGACACCCGGGCGAAGGCGGCGCATCGGCCGTCACGATCCGGTTGCCTCGTGGCAAGATCGCACGGGTGCTGCGACTCACCGACTTCATCATCGACTGCCCGGACACGATGCAGCTGGCGGCGTTCTACTCCGAGGTGACGGGCCGGCCGGTCAACGGCGGCAGCGACGGCAGCTGGGCCGGTATCCGGTTCGGCGAGATCGACCTGGCCTTCATCCGGGTGGAGGACTACCGCGCCCCGACGTGGCCCGACGCCGAGCACCCCAAGCAGTTCCATCTCGACTTCGAGGTCGACGACATCGAGGCGGAACAGAGCCGGGTCCTGGCCCTCGGCGCGATCCTGAAGCAGGACTTCATCGGCGCCGACGGCCACGGCTGGCGCGTCTACACCGATCCCGTCGGCCACCCGTTCTGCCTCTGCCACAACAAGGGCGTCACCTGGACCGAGCAGGGCCCCGTCTGGCCGACGAGCGGGTAGGACGAGTGCACCTGAGATGACTGGTCAGCTCGGACCGAGCCGCGCCTCGTCCCGCGTCGGCTCGAACAGCTCGACCAGGTTGCCCGCCGGATCCTCAGCGAGGATCTGCCGCCCGCCGATGCCCTCGACGATCTCGTTGCGGAACCTCACGCCCTCGCCGCGCAGTCGCTCGACGAGCGTGGAGAGGTCGTCGACCTGCAGCGAGAAGCGGTTCCAGCCACCGGGGGTCGGGACGGTCCCGTCGGGCATCGCCTGACCGCCGCCCGGACCGCCCCCGGCGGCACTGAGCGCCAGGCGCAGCGCGCCGTTCTCGAGCATCGCGAACGTCGGCGCGGGGTGCATCACCTCGGTGAACCCGAGCCGGTCGCGGTAGAACGCGATCGCGGCATCGATGTCGTCGACGATGTACCGCACGCTCACACTGGCCACCGGTTCACGGTACGACGCCGCGGCGAAGGCGGCGAGCCTGTCGCGGTTCCGGCGTGCGGACTTCGTCCGTCCTCTCGCGCCTGGGCCTCTACCGGCCAGGCCCGCGGTCGCCGGAGTCGTCGACGGTGAGCACGATGAGCGGACTGTGTCGAAGCATCTCCGGGACGTCCGTGCGACGCCAGCGCCTGGCGGCCGCCTCGATGTACGGACGGCGCTCGTCAGGGTCGGTCACGACTCGCGCGGTCGCGGGCACGTCGGCGACCACTGACTGCTTCAGGTGGATCACGACGTGCGGATCGGCGTCGATGTTGTAGATCCAGTCCCGCGTGCGATCGGCCCGCGGCAGGCCCGTGATGAACAGCTGGTCGTCGTCGTGGTGCAGGAAGATCTCGATGCGCCGAGGTCGACCGGTTCGCCGGCCGGTCGTCGTGAGTTCGATGAGCTGGCTGTGGTTCAACGCGGCCCGGGTGGCTTCGCTCCCGGAGACGGCATCGTCCATGGCGCGCTCCTCTCGACTGGAACCGACCCAGGAACTCTACGGCGAGCGGCCGCGGTGGCGTGCCGCGCCGGAACCACCGGGCCGGCTGCCGCCTCTCCTTCGGCACGGGAGGGGGTAAATGCGGTGACACCTGCCGTCCGGGTCTGCAGAATCCTCGGGTGGTTCTCGACGCCGTCCTCCGTCACGCCCGCCCGCCGTCGCCGCTGGCGGGACGGCTGTCCGTCCAGTCGCTGCTCTTTGCCCTCGGCGAGGGCACCTTCATGACCGGTTCGGCGGTGTTCTTCACGCAGATCGTCGGGCTCTCGGCCGCTCAGGTCGGTCTCGGCCTCACCATCGCGGGCGTCGCGGCGTTCCTCGCTGCCCTGCCGATGGGCAAGCTCGTCGACCGCTTCGGGCCCAAGAGGATGTGGGCCGTCAGTGCAGCGGGGCAGGCGGTGATGTTCGCCTTCTGGCCGCTCATCAACGGCTTCGAGGGCTACGTCGTGATGGCCGTCGGCATGGAGGTCATCGGCGCGCTCGGCGGCGCGGCGTACGGCGCGTACACGATCGACGTCCTCCCGCCGGACGAGCGGGTGCGGTCGCGCGCGTACATGTACTCCGCGCTCAACGTCGGCTTCACGGTCGGCTCGATGCTCGGCGGCGTCGCCCTCGCGTTCCACTCCAACGACGTCCTGCACGCCCTGCCGTGGTTCACGTCGGTGGCCTTCCTCGTCAACGCCGCCGCGATCATCCGCCTCCCCAAGGCGGCCCATGACGAACGCAGCGCCGAGGACCGAAAGGTGAAGGTCTCCGGACCCGGCCCGCTGCGCAACCCGGGGTGGCTCCTCACGACGTTCTTCGGCGGCGTGTTCTGGACCAACCAGGTGCTGCTCAACGTCGTCATCCCGCTGTGGCTCGTCGAGAAGACGGACGCGCCGCGGGTGCTGCTGGCGTTCCTCTTCGGCACCAACACCGTCATGTGCATCTTCCTGCCGATGGTGACCTCCCGCGGGGTCAGGGACATCCCGACGGCGCTCAAGGCCATTCGGCTCTCGGCCGGCTTCTTCGTCGTGTCCTGCCTCATCACGTTGGCGACGCACGACACCGTCGGCTGGGTGACCATCGCGCTGGTCTGGCTCGGGCACGTCACGGTGACCGGCGCCGAGCTGTACCTGTCTGCGGCGAGCTGGTCGTTCGAGGCCGAGCTGATGGACCCACGCCAACGCGGCGCCTACCAGGGCGCCGCCGAGCTCAGCGGGACCCTCGGCCGGGTCTGGGCTCCCGCGCTCTACACGTTCCTCGCGATGAACTGGGGTGCCGGAGGCTGGCTGCTCATCGCCGGGATCATCGTCGTCGCCGCGATCGGCATCCATCCCTCGACGCGGCTGGCCCGCCGGTTCCTGGAGCGGCACGTGCCGGCCGAGGCGCTCGCCGAGGCACGCGCGTCCGCGCCCGAACCGGAGGAAGGCCTCGCCGTCGGCGCGCCGACCCTCAGCACCACCGACGAGCGAGTGTCAGCCCCCGATCCGACTCGCTGACACCGGCCGGAGGCGTCTCACGCTCGCAGGGTGTCGGGGTCGTCCTCGATCGGTGGCCGGCTCCAGCGCGACCGCGTCTAGGCTGGAACGGTGGGCAACGGCGGCGACCGGCCGCCCAAGCGGCCCGCGACGTCGCGGCGGCGCGGACTCCTCGGTGCGTCCGTGAGGGACAGGCGTTCGGGCACAGCCGGCGTGGCCAGGTGGGCCGGGCTGGCCGTGGCCACAGTGACCCTGGCGGCCTGCACCACGGCGATGCCTCCGGGAAGCATCGGCACTCGTCTGCCCGCCAGCCCCGCGCCCGTCATGACCACGATCGACCGGGTGGCGCCCCTGCCGGAGGCGGCCGAGTGCGCGAACGAGGACCTCGACGGCCACCGCAGCGCCCTGCCCGGACCGCAGCTGTTCCCTGAGGCGTTCCCGGGCGAGGTCGGCGTGCGGCTCGTCCTGCCGGGGCGTGACGAGTCGGACGTCATCCACTGCCACGGCACGCTCGTGAAGCGGTTCAGCTGCCGGGACCCGACGACGTGGGCCATGCCCGACCCGGCAGAGTTCCTCGTGACGTTCGGCGCGGCCCGGGTCAGGGTCGTCGAGGGCGCGTCCGCGGCTCGGACGCAGTCGACGGAGGACGGGCGCAGCCCCGGGCCGTCGAAACGCTCGTTCACCTACGCCGAGTACACCCTGGCGTCCGGTGATCCGCGGGGCGCGGTCGCCTTCGAGCGGCACGCCTTCGCAACGTGTGCTCTGGCGTCCGTGAGGACGGTCGACGGGGTGGGGCTGGGCACCGCCAGCGTGGGTACGGAGACCGGCCTCGTCGACGTCGCGTTCCTCGTCAGGGGCGACCGGCTGGCACAGGTGACGCTGTACGGGAGTCGGTGGACTCCTGACGAACGGGACCACGCCTGGCACGTCGTCGTGCAGCACCTCCGGCAGGAACGGTGACGCACCCGCTTGACCGGAGCATTCATCGGTCGTAACTTACATTCGTTATGACTTATGGAGATGACGCGGCGTGGACCACGCTGGCTGACCGCAACCGACGCTCGATCCTGACCGAGCTGGCCGAGGGCGAACGGACCGTGGGCGAGCTGACCCAGGCACTGCCCATCACCCAACCTGCGGTCTCCCAGCACCTCAAGGTGCTCAAGCAGGTCGGCCTGGTCAACGACCGCGCCGAGGGAACCAAGCGGATCTACCGGCTCAACGAGGCCGGGGTGGCCGCCCTGCGCGACCAGCTCGACGCGTTCTGGAGCCGGACCATGTCCGGCTTCGAGGACCTGATGAAGGAGGAGGAATGACGGAGACCACTGATACCCCCGTGGTACGGCACCACGTCGTGGTTCCGGGTACGCCGGAGCGTGCGTTCGCGGCGTTCACGGGCCGGTTCGATGCCATCAAGCCCCGCGAGCACAACCTGCTCGCGTCGCCGATCGTGTCGACGACCTTCGAGCCCCGCGTGGGTGGACACATCGTCGACCACGGCGAGGATGGCAGCGAGTGCCGGTGGGCGCGGGTTCTGGCCTACGACCCGCCGGACCGGGTGGTGTTCAGCTGGGACATCGGCCCGACGTGGCAGCTGGAGACCGACCCGGACAACGCGAGCGAGGTGGAGGTGCGGTTCGTCGCCGACGGTCCGGACCGGACCCGTGTCGAGCTGGAGCACCGGTACCTCGACCGTCACGGTCCCGGCTGGCCGCAGCTGCGCGCGGGCGTCGACGACGATCAGGGCTGGCCGCTGTACCTCGCCCGTTACGCCAGCGTCCTCGAGGAGGATGCGGCCTGACGGCGAGGTGTCGAACGGGCCCGCGAGGCCACGTCCGGCCGCGCGATCGGCTGCGTCGCCGCGCTCACTGATGCACCCTTGGGGTGAGGAGGTCAGCATGGACATGCAGGACGCGAACACGGGCAGCAAGCAGCGGGAGTACCTGGCGCCGGGCGTGTACGTCGAGGAGGTGCCCGCGGCCAACAAGCCGATCGAGGGCGTCGGGACGTCGGTGGCCGCGTTCGTGGGTCTGTCTCCTTTCAGTCCCGCGCGACTGGCTCGGACCTTCGCCCTGGCAGCCGTGTTGGCGTCTGTGCTCCGAAGGCTGCGCTGAGCGGGCCGAGGCTCGTGCCGTGAGCAGCAGCGTCGTCATCGACGCGTTCGGGTGACCCGCGGATGGCGGACCGCGTAGCGTGGACCCACGCCGCATGCCCTCGCTGGAGGATGTGTGAAACCGCCACCGTTCGAGTACCACCGGGCCGCCTCTGTGCATGACGCGGTGCAGTTGTTGGCGCGCCACGGGTCGGATGCGAGGGTGCTTGCCGGGGGCCAGAGTCTGCTCCCTCTCATGGCGCTGCGGCGGGCCCGGCCCGGGCACCTCGTCGATGTGCAGTGGGTCCAGGAGCTGACGGGGATCTCGCGTGCCGACGGGGTCCTGCGGATCGGTGCGGCGACCCGGCACCGTGACATCGAGCGGGACCGTTCGCTGCCATCGCTGTTGCGGCTCGGCGTACGGCAGATCGGCAATTTCGAGGTGCGCAACCGTGGCACGGTGGGCGGGTCACTGGCGTTCGCCGACCCGGCGGCCGAGTGGCCGGCACTGGCCCTGGCGATGGGTGCTGTCATCGTGGCGGCCTCGGTGCGTGGCCGGCGCGAGATCAACGCCGCAGACCTGTTCGTCGGCGCGCACGCGACGTCGCTGGCGGCTGACGAGCTGCTCGTCGAGGTGTTGCTGCCGACCCGTGACGCGAGGTTCGGCTTCGCCGAAGCGACGCGGCGCGGACCGGGGGACTATGCGTTGGCCGGCGCCGTGTGCCACGACGCGACGGTGACGGTGTTCGGCACCGCAGACCGGCCGCAGCTGCTGGCCGCCACCGGGCGCGCCGCGGAAGAGGGCCGGTCGGGTGAGGCCGTCGTCGAGATCGCCAGGTCGGAGATCGACACCGCCTCGGAGTACCGGCGACACGTCGCGGCGTCCTTGGTCGGCCGCGTCGTCACGCAGGCACGGGCATAGTCATGAGCGATCAGCCGAAGGTCGCGGTGACGGTGAATGGGCGTAGGTGGGCCGGTGCCGTCGCGGCGCGGTCGAGCCTCGCGGACTTCCTCCGCGATGAGCTCCCGGCTGACCGGCACGCACGTCGGGTGCGAGCAAGGGGTGTGCGGGGCGTGCGTCGTGCTGGTGGACGGCGCCGCGGTGCGCTCGTGCCTGATGCTCGCCGTCCAGGCCGACCGCGCGGAGGTCACGACGATCGAGGGACTGAGCGCGTCCGGGCGACTGTCGCGGCTGCAGGAGGCGTTCCTACCGCACGGCGCCTTCCAATGCGGGTTCTGCACGCCAGGTGTCCTCCTTGCAGCCGAGGAGCTCGTCCGCTCGGGGGACCGGTACACGCGCACCGAGCTGCGGGAGCTGCTGATCGGGCACGTCTGTCGGTGCACCGGGTACGAGCCGATCGTCGAGGCGGTGTACGAGTGTCTCGACTGAGTACGGACACGAGCGTGCGGTTGGTCACCGGCGGCGGGGAGTTCGTCGCCGACCTGCCACGCGGCGGCGTCGAGGTCTGCTTCGTCCGGTCCCGCGTCGCGCACGCCAGGATCCACTCGGTCGATCTGCGTACGCACGACGGCGTGAGCGGCGCCGAGCTGGGGCTTCGCGCCATCATGCTGGAAGCGGGCGGGATGGTTCCGGTGGCCTGGCACCCCATGGCCGTGGAGCGGGTCCGTTACGTGGGCGAGCCCGTCGCGATGGTGTGGGCCGGGGACCGCTACCAGGCAGAGGACCTCGCCGAGGCCGTCACCATCGACTACTCGCCCCTTCTGGTCGACACCCCGGTCCACGAGGCGGCGCGCGACGATGTGCTGCTGTCGCGAACCGTGGACTCGGGCGGCGTCGACGAGGCGCTCGCCCGGTCCGACCTCGTGATCGAGCGGACGTTTCGGCCGGCGCGGCAGTCGGCCGTGCCGCTCGAGGCGCGCGGGGTCGTGGCCGATCACGACGCGGCGACCGGCGTGACGACGGTGTGGACCTCGACCCAGCTGCCGCATCTGGTTCGCGGCGGCATCGCCCGCTCTCTCGGGGTGGACGAGACGTCGATCCGGGTTGTCGTACCGCACGTCGGCGGCGGGTTCGGCATGAAGGCGAACCTCTACGCCGAAGAGATCGCCGTGACCGCCCTCGCCCGGCGGTTGGGCGTGCGGGTCAGGTGGATCGAGGACCGCGCCGAGAACCTGCTGGCCGGCACCCACGCGCACGACACCGTGGTCACCGTCCGCGCCGGCGCAGACCGCTCCGGGCGGCTGACCGGCATCGACGCCAGAGTCCACGCCGACGTCGGCGCGTACTCGATCTGGCCGGCGACGGCGATGCCCGAGGCCGGGGTGGCGGCGATGAGCCTGTTCGCCCCGTACGTCTTCCCCGCCCTGCGTGTCGAGATCCAGGCCATCGCGAGCAACAAGTCCCCGGTCGGGCCGTGCCGCGGGATAGGCCAGAACGCGGCGGTGTTCGCCACCGAGCGGATGATGGACCTCCTCGCCGCCGGGCTGGGTGTCGACCCACTCGAGATCCGGCGGCGCAACGTCGTGCGCGACCTGTCCTGGACGAGCCCGACCGGCCGCAGACTCGACTCCGGTGACTACGAAGAGCTCTTCGCACTGCTCGAGCCGCACTACGAGCGGCTACGCCGATGGCGGGCCGAGGGCGTCAGGGCGGGCCGCCTGGTCGGAGTGGGGTTGGGCGTGTTCAACGAGATGAGCGCGAGCGGGTCAGCGGACTACCAGCGGCGCGGCGTCACCTCGCTGCCCGGTACGGACGCGGCCCGCGTCGTGGTTGCCGAAGACGGGCGAATCGAGATCTACACGAGCGCTGCCGACGCCGGCCAGGGTCACGCCGAGACGTACCGAGCGTTGGCCGCAGCCGAGCTCGGCCTCGACCCGGACATCATCGATGTCATCGAGGGCGACACCTCGGTCTGCCCCGACGGCAGTGGAACCTTCATCTCGCGTGGCGCGGTCGGCGTCGCGGCGTGCGTCGTCGACGCCTTGCGCGACGTCGCGAAGAAGGACTGCCAACCGGGCACCGTGGCCAGTCATGTCCACGACCCGCAGCAGGTGTACCCGATCGGCGCACACCTGGCCGCCGTGGAGATCGACCCGACCACTCTGGTCCCGAAGGTGGTCGAGTACCTCGCGGTCGAGGACTGCGGCCGCATCGTCCACCGTGCCGTGGTGGACGGGCAGATCCGCGGGGGCATCGCCATGGGTATCGGCGAGGTCCTGTACGAGTCGCACGCCTACTCGGCCGAAGGACAGCTCCTGACGACCACCTTGAGCGACTACCTGCTGCCCCTCGCGACCACGGTTCCACCCATCGACGTGCGGCACGTCGAGTCGCCGACGCCGGCCACTCCGCTCGGCACGAAAGGCGTCGGCGAAGCCGGAACCATCGGCGCCTTCGGAGCGGTCGTCAACGCCGTCTCCGACGCCGTGGCCGGGTTCGGTGCCGAGCTCACCGACCTGCCGTTCACGCCGGAGCGGATCTTCGCCGCGGTCCGGAGCGCCGGTGGGACGGACACGAGGTCTGGTCCCGCCGGCTGACGTCGGACACGTCACTCAGGCGTGGCCGCTGAGCCGACCCAACCGGTCGGCGAGGGCGTCGACCATGGCCGCGGCGCGCTTCTCGGAGATCGGCGCCTTGCGGTCGCCGCCCTGGCTGGAGACGGCGAGCACGTCGATGGACAGCTTTGCGCCGCCCGCGAGCGCGCGCAGGGCGTCGATCTTGTCGGCGAAGGGCGAGCCGCTGCCGGGCGAGTAGTACCGCACGACCTCCTCGACGTCGTCGGGATAGAGGTCGGTCTTCGTCACAGCGATGACGAGCCAGATCGGCTTGTTGCGGCGTACGGCCATCGAGGCGATCCGGTGCGAGGTGATCGTCCAGTCCTCGAGCTCGGCGGCGAGCTGCTCCTCACGCGTCGCGGTGGCCGCGCCCGTCGTGCCCCCGGCGCGCCGGGGCGTGGCGTAGCCGTTGGCGACGACGTGAATGACCCCGTCGACCGGCTCGTCGTGGAAGACCTCGTCGAGCGCACCGAGGCGCGTGGCCGCGTTGTCGCCCGGCACGACGAGGAAGCGGAAGCCGTGCAGCCGGGCGCCCTTGCGGGTGCGGCGCTCCATCACCGCCGAACCCACCTCGGCCGAGGCCTCGTCGGCGGCGCGGCGCGTCAACCGGTCGACGAGCTGGCTCTTGCCGACGCCCGTCATGCCCGTGACGGCCACCATCGGGTAGCGGTCGCGCAGGAGCCGGCTGAGCCGCTCGGGGGCCGACGCCAGGGCGGTCAGCAGACCGCCGGCGACGGTCGCCCCCAGAGCGGTGCGGCTCGACGGCGGCAGGATCGTCCGGATCCGCGATGAGGTCTGAGACACGGTGCCTCCTCGGCATGCTGGTTCAGGTGCCAGTTGGCCCCACGAGCCTACGGTCCGCGGGGCCTCGAGCGCCCTGCGGTCCGGTCGAGACCGGTCAGCCTCCGGTGTCCGAGGTGTCGCGGCTGGCGACAGGGTCGAGCGGGGCGCCGAAGCGTCCTCGCAGGGCGCGGCCGACGGAGGACCCGACGAGCAGGCCCAGCGAGATCGCGATGGCCACACCGAGCAGGCCGAGGGCGACGTCGGTGGCGGACTCACGGCCGGCTGCAAGCTCGGTGACGCCGACGAGGCCGAGGCTGCCCGGCACGAGCAGCCAGAAGGCGGGGAGGAAGAGCACGAGGCGGGGCAGCAGGGGACGACGCAGCTCGACGACGCTCGCTCCGAGGCTCGCGGCGATGGCTCCGAAGAAGCCGCCGAGGGCGACGGAACCGAGCTCCTGCCCGGCGACCTGCGCACTGAAGGCGAGGCCCAGGACGAGCAGCACCCAGCCCTGCAGCCGCAGCGGCACGCCCTCCATGAGGCAGATGCTCGCGCCGACGAGCAGCAGCCCGACGGGGGCGCCGACCCACCCGATGTCGTCGACGCGGAGGTTGACGAGGGTCGAGGTGGGCACGCGGAGCAGGGTTGTGGCCATGAGGAGTCCGAGGGCGAAGAGGCCGAGCTGGGCCAGGCCGTAGGTGAGCCGGGCGGAGCCGGCCTGCATGTGCCCGGCGGCCAGCTCCGACATGCCGTTGACGACGAGGGCGCCGGGGAGCAGGACGGCCAGCGGCGGCAGGACGGTGCGCAGCGGGCCCTCGAGCAGGCCGGCGTCGGCGGCACCGAAGACGGCGAGCGACACGGCGAACGCGGCGAGGGTCGGCAGCAGCGCCTGGACCACCTCGTAGCGCGCGGCGAGCTGGACCAGCGCCAGCACGATGAGGGCGCCGACCGCCGCGGCGGCCACGTTGGCCCACCCGGGCTGGAGGATGAGCGCGATGCCGACGGCGAGCACGGGCCACGCGAGCGCGACGAGCCACGCCGGTTGCTGGACCGGACGCTTCGTCGTGGCTGCCAGCTCCTCGCGCGCCCCGGCGATGGTCAGGCCGTCGTGGAGGAGCTGGTGGCGGACGAGGCGCACGCTCGCCGACTGGTGCAGCCGCAGTCCGGCGGGCGCCGAGCGGTAGGTGGAGGGGCCGCCCGGAGTGAGCGTCACCATGAGGCCGGTGGGTCCGACCGCCGACTGCACGTCGGGGTACCCCAGCCGGGCGCTCACCTCGGCGAGCTCCTCCTCGATCTCCTGCACCGGCTGGCCGGTCGCGATCATGGCGGTGCCCAGCTCGGCGAGCAGGGCGCGGCTCTCGGTCTCGTGGTCCGCGTCGGGCCGGTCGGCGTCAGGTCGGTCGGCATCGGGCCCGTCGGCGTCGGGTTGGGCGGCCTCGGGCCCGCTGGCATCGGCATGACCGCGTGCGGGCGTCACGGCTGGGCGCGCCCGCCCTGGTGCGCGGCGGCAGGTCCCTCCATGCGGCCATCATGTCAAAGCGGGCGGCCGGGTCGTCCGGCCTCGCCGAGCCGCGGCCGCGCCCCTGGTGGGCGGCGAGGCTGGTTGGATCGAGCCATGCGCATCTTCTTCACCGGAGGCAGCGGCAAGGCCGGCAGGCACGTCGCGCCGTTCCTCGCCGAGCAGGGGCACCAGGTCACGAACGCCGACCTCGTCCCGCTCGGGCACCCGGCGGTCGACGACCTCACGGTCGACCTCACCGACATCGGCGAGACGTACTCCGCCCTCGCCGGGTTGGCACGTTTCGACGAGCTGGAGCCGGCGACCACGCCGGCCTACGACGCCGTCGTGCACTTCGCCGCGATCCCACGGATCCTGCTCACGTCGGACGCGAGGACGTATGCGACCAACGTGCTCAGCACCTACAACGTGCTCGAGGCCTCCACCCGGCTCGGCATCCGCAAGGTCGTCTTCGCGTCGTCGGAGACGACCTACGGCATCTGCTTCGCCCAGGGCGAGCGGCGGCCGCTCTACGTGCCCGTCGATGAGGAGCACCCGACGGTTCCGGAGGACTCGTACGCGATGTCGAAGGTCGCGAACGAGGTGACGGCACGGTCGTTCCAGGCCCGCACCGGCGCCGACGTGTACGGGCTGCGGATCAACAACGTCATCGAGCCGGGCGAGTACGCCGAGATGTTCCCGCCCTTCCTCGAGGATCCGGCGCTGCGACGGCGCAACCTCTTCGCCTACATCGACGCGCGCGACCTCGGCCAGATGGTCCAGCGCTGCCTCGACGTCGACGGGCTCGGCTACGAGGTCTTCAACGTCGCCAACGCCGACATGTCCGTCGCCGCGACGACCGACGAGGTGCGCGAGCGCTTCTACGACGGGGTCGAGCTGCGTCGGCCGATGGGGCGCAACGAGACCTTCTACTCCATCGACAAGGCCCGCGACCTGCTCGGCTTCTCACCGCAGTACTCGTGGCGCGATGTGCTGCCCGACCCTCGGGTCGACGCCTGAGCGCGGACGCGCGCAGCCGCCCGGTTCGGCAGGGGAAGGTGGCGTCGGGTGTCAGGGCGAGGTGCTGGTAGACCTGCGTGACGCCTGCGCCTGGCGTGCGTGCCGTCGCTCGATGTCGTACCCGTGGCGTCACGGACCGACCACATGGCCTGGCCGATGGCGAGCACCCCGCGGGCGGGCAACGGGACCTCGCCGATCACGGGGTTGCGCCTCAGGCGGGTCGGGATGCCGAGGTCGATGCCGTCGAGACGGCTGCCGACCTTTAGACGAGGTACATCCGCTCCGGCATCAGCAGTCCGGTGTGGCCGCTCGGCATCACGCCGGAGGGCCGCAGCCGCCCCAGGCCCAGGGCTCGGGACAACCGCTCGCGGGCGCGGTTGAGGAGAGGTGAGCGCCAGCTCGCGAGGGGTCGCGATGCCACAGGGTCCGGTACGCCCCAGCCACGGACGTACTCGTGGCCGGGCCAGGGGGCCTCCCCCGTCCCGGGGTCGATCGCGCTGGTCAGGGAGGCGGGGCTGCGCACCGTTGGCTGCCTGGTCGAGGTCAGTAGCTGAAGGTGACGGCCGGCTCGTCACCGATCCAGTTCCACATCGGGACGGTGCCGTTGAGCTGGGCTCCAGGGATGAGGTCCTCGGCCTCGAGGTGCTTGGCGTTGAAGCAGATCGGGCAGACGTAGTAGCTGCCGCCGGCTGCTTCGAACCGCTTCATCAGGTCGGTCAGTGGGGGGCAGCCCTCGCACGCTGTGCCGATGGCCACGCCGGGAACGGCCAGGCGGACGGCTTCCTTGGTGAGGAACATCAGCGTCTGGCGGCCGGTCTCGGCTGCGCCGACCGCGACGAGGAAGGCGACGGTGACCTTCTCGGTGTCCTCCAGCCCGGTACTCAGGCTGATCACTGACTTGCTCATGCTGCATCCCTCCCGTGTGGTTCGTCGAGCGCCGCGGTCTCGGCGTCCACGGCTCACGTTAGGGACGCCACCGGTGTCCGTCGTCGGGTGAACTCCCTACGGATCGCGGCTTTCCCGGTCTGGTTACGCGCTGCGGTTCGGGGCGTACGTGGCTCACGAGGTGACCGGCGTGCCCGGCCCGTCGTCGAGCGCGCCGAGCAGGCCGTTGCGCAGCGCGAAGAGGGTGGCGGTGGAACGGTTGGATGCGCCGGACTTGGCGTAGATGCGCTCGATGTGGGTGCCTGCCGTCTTGGGTGAGATCCCGAGCTGGGCGGCGATGTCGGCGGTCGCGGCCCCGCGGGCGATCAGGCCGAGCACCTCGAGCTCGCGTGGCGTGAGACCGGCGGGGCCGCCCACACGTCGCCGCGTGCCGGCCCCGGCCGCCGCCAGGACGGCATCCGCGGCCGGCTGGTCGAAGCGCCCCGCCGCTATGTCGGCACGGATCATGCCCGCCGCCTCCTTGAGCGGGTAGGGGGCACGGCTGGACCGCGGTTCGAGCAGCTCGTGAAGGGCACAGGCGGCCGCGAGGATGCGCGCCGGCAGCGGGATCGCCTGGCCGCCGATGCCGCGGTGGAACCCGCTACCGTCCATCCGCTCGTGAGCCATGCCGGCGATCTGCCCCAGCCGGGCCAGGGCGGCGGGCCGAGCCAGCACACGCTCGGTGAAGTACGAGGCCGCGCGCAGGCGTTCCTGCTCGTGGGCGGTCAGGGGGCCCGACTTGTTCAGGATCGTCGCCGGAACACCGTGCAGCCCGATGTCGTGGACCAGGGCTGCGCGGTACAGCGTGGTGACGTCGCGGGCGGGCAGCCGAAGCAGGCGGGCCGCGGCGGCCGCGAGGACGGCGACGCCGCGGGAGTGGCCGGCGCGGGTCGGGCAACGCAGGTCGGTGAAGTCGGCCAGGGCCTCGAGCGCGGCATCGAGCTGCTGGTGGTCGAGGCGGGCCCTCAGACCGGGCTGTCGGGCGAACAGGTGGTAGGCGTCGTGCTCGTCGGTGTCGGCGGGCAGGACCTCGCGCGCGTGAGCGCAGAACGTCTTGACCAGTCCGGGGTCGAACTGGCGCCCGCTGCGCTTTCGCGCGACCCGCACCGCTGCGGGGATGCCGCCATGTCGGTGATGCACCTCGACGATGTCGGCGAGGTGGAAGAGACGGACGACCAGTGAGATCTCCTCACCGTGCAGGCCCCGTGGGACGCCGTGTCCGTCCCACCGCGCGAAGAACTGGCGCACGGCCGTCGACGTCTGCTGCGGCAGGCCGAGCTGGTTGGCCAGGGTCGAGGTGACGAGGCAGTGGCCCTGAATGCCCCGCAGCACCGGCGCGCCCCCCGTGGCCGCCAGGGTCGCGACCGCTCGCACGCGTCGCGGCAGCCGCTGACCACGGCCCGCGCGAGCCATGAAGAACACCATTCCCGAGAGGCCGCCGAGGTCGGTCTGGTAGCTGTCGGCTCGGAAGACGATGTCGTCTCCGAAGTTGGCGGTCACCTCGGGGGCATCGGCCACGCAGCCGACCCAGGACAGCATCGCGACGTGGAAGAGCGTGGGCTGCTCGTCATCCGGCAGCCCGGCGAGGCATCCAAGCCGTGACGCGATCTGCCAGCTGCGCAGGAGGTGCTCCATGGGCTGGCCCAGCCCGAGATCGGTGGCCAGGGAGAACGCAGCGAGGAGCTCGGCAAGGGTGACGCCGGAGTCTCGCTCCTCCACGTCCCCAGCGTAGGCGGGTGCAACCCTCGAGGAGCGTGTGCGCGGTGAAGGTCGCGCACGGGTACGGGTCGTTCATGGACGACAGCACGACCGCGGCCACGCTCATCGACGACGGGATCTGGACATGACCGCACCGACAGCTGGCGCGGGGGCGGCGGCCCGGACGCCGTCGATCCTGATCTTCGACGTCAACGAGACCTTGAGCGACATGTCTCCGCTCGCGGACAGCTTCGCCCGGGTCGGGCTGGGTTCGGGCGCGGTCGAGCCGTGGTTCGCCTCGCTTCTGCGTGACGGGTTCGCCCTGACCTCGGTCGGCGTGAACCCCCGCTTCGCCGACCTCGCCTCCGAGACGCTCCGGGTTCGACTGGCCGCGCGCGAAGCAGGTGCCCCTGCCGCAAGCAGCGGTGGCGCCGACGTCCAGCCATTGGTGGACGACGTGATGGGCACGTTCGGCTCGTTGAGCGTGCACCCCGACGTCGGCGACGGTGTTCGGGCGCTGCGTGGGCTCGGCGTGCGCCTGGTGACACTCAGCAACGGATCGACGAGTGTCGCGCAGGGCTTGTTCGAGCGCGCCGGCCTGACGGACGCGTTCGAGACGCTGCTGAGCGTCGAGGACGCCGGCGCGTGGAAGCCGCACCCCGCGTCGTACGCCTACGCCCTCGAGGCGTGCGGGGTGGCCGCGGCAGATGCGATGCTCGTCGCGGTCCATCCCTGGGACATCGACGGTGCGGCTCGAGCGGGCCTGCGGACCGGGTGGCTCAACCGGGACGGGACCCGCTACCCGAGCTACTTCACGGCACCGGACGTCGAGGCGCGTGACCTCGTCGAGCTGGCCCGCGCCCTGGAGTGAGCCGCCGCGGGCCGAGTCGAGCCGTGCCGACGCCCGGGCAGCTGCCAAGACACGCGGGGTCGTTCTGAGCTGAAGGACTGTGCAAGACACGCGTTGCACTGGATCTTGGCCTCATGAGCATTCTGACGATCGTGTCCGCCGACGTGGACGACAGTCGGAGCAAGGACCTGGTGGCGGACTTCGAGAGCATGCTGACCGGTGGTCTCCCGGATGGCTTGCTCGAGACCCGGCTGCTCGGAGACGGGGCAGGGCACTGGGCGATCCACTCGCTGTGGCGGGATCGCGCCGCCCTGGACGCGATGAGGACATCGCCGGAACCTGCCGCTCCGGCGTTGTTCCGACGCTTTCAGGCGGAACCCACGCTGGCGGTCATGAACGTCGTCGTGGACAGTGCGGCACGCGCCTGAGGCTCCGACACACGGCTACAAGCCCGATCCGCCAGTGAGGTATCGTGGTGGATTGCAAAGTTCTTCAAGTGCAAAACTCGACAGGTAGGTGGGTCGGTGGCAGTACCGCTCTATCAGGCGAAGGCGGAGCTGTTCCGGACCCTAGGTCACCCGGCCCGCATCCGGATTCTCGAGCTGCTCAGTCAGCGTGAGCATGCTGTCCACGAGCTGCTCGCACAGATCGGCGTAGAGCCGAGCAACCTCTCACAGCAGCTGGCGGTGCTGCGCCGAGCGTCCCTGGTGGTCTCCCGCCGTGCCGACGGCGACGTGCTGTATGCCCTGTCGGTGCCCGAGGTGCGCGAGATGCTGCTCGCCGCCCGGCAGGTGATGGGACGGATTGCGACGGCTCAGTCGGAGGTCGAGGCCGCGCTGGCCCGCGAAGCGGACCAGGCCCAGTGGTGAGCACATCCGGGGGATCGGCACGGGCGTCGACGGCAGCAGCCCTCCGGTCCGGCTGGTCCGAGGCCCAGACCCGGTTGCAGCAGCTGCTGCCGCGCCGGGCGGACTGGGCAGCGATGCGCAGACAGCCACGTCGGGATGTCCTTGCCGGCGTGACCGTCGGCCTCGTGGCGCTCCCCCTGGCCCTGGGTTTCGGTGCCAGCTCCGGCATGGGCGCGGGCGCGGGCCTGATCACCGCGATCGTCGCCGGAACCGTCGCGGCGCTCTTCGGAGGCAGTCACGTTCAGGTGAGCGGCCCGACAGGGGCGATGACCGTCGTCCTGGTCCCGATCATCGGCCAGTACGGCACCCAGGCCGTCTTGGCGGTCGGCCTGCTGGCAGGTTTGATCCTGGTGGGCCTGGCGTTCGTGAGGGCCGGGCGGTTCATCCGGTATGTCCCGGTCCCCGTGGTCGAGGGCTTCACCATCGGCATCGCGGTCATCATCGGCCTGCAGCAACTTCCCTCGGCGCTCGGGGTGCACGTGCACGCAGACAAGGTGCTGGCTCTGGCCGGGGCTGCGCTGTCTGCAGGTCTCGATGCCCCGCTGTGGTCCTCGATCGGGATCTCCGCCGCCGCTGCTGCGACGATCCTCATCGGCGCCCGACTGCGTCCCGGCGTGCCCTTCTCTCTCATCGCCGTGGTGGTCGCAACGGCGCTCAACGGTGTGCTGCACCTGGGCGCGGAGCCGATCGGCGCGATCCCCTCCACGATCCCGGCACCGGGCCTGCCGTCCTTCGAGCACTGGGACGCACTGGTGCTACCCGCCGTCGCCGTCGCGGCCTTGGCGGCGCTGGAGAGCCTGTTGTCCGCCTCCGTCGCCGACGGGATGACGGTCAACCAGCGTCACGACTCCAACCGCGAGCTCTTCGGACAGGGTCTCGCCAACGTCGCCTCACCCATCCTCGGCGGCATCCCGGCAACGGCGGCGATCGCCCGCACCGCCGTCAACGTCCGCACCGGCGCCGCGTCGCGGGCGGCCGCCGTGACCCACGCGCTCCTCCTGATGGTCATCGTGCTCGTCGCGGCCCACTGGGTCTCGATGATCCCGCTGGCCGCGCTGGCGGGCGTCCTGATCGCGACGGCAGTGCAGATGGTGAAGGTCTCCAGCGTCCGGGCCCTGCTGCGGGCGACCCGCGGTGACGCCATCGTCCTGATGGTCACGGCCGTTGCCACCGTCGTCTTCGACCTGGTCACGGCCGTCATCCTCGGGCTCGTCGTGGCGGGCGGCTTCGCCCTGTCCCAAGCTGCCCGGGTCGCGAAGCTCGAGGAGGTGCCCCTCGAGGATGAGCGCCACCTCGATGAGGAGCAGGCGCTGCGGGACGAGCACATCGTCGCCTACCGCCTGGAGGGGCCGCTCTTCTTCGCTGCTGCGCACGACTTCCTGCTGGAGCTTTCGGAGGTCAGTGACGTGCGGGTGGTGGTCCTGCGCATGTCCCGGCTCAGCGTGATCGACGCGACCGGCGCCGCAGTCCTGGCCGACACCATCCGCCGGCTCGAGTCTCGCGGCGTCACGGTCATGCTCTCCGGCGTGCGCCCGACCCACCAGAAGGTGCTGCACCGGCTCGGCGTCTACGAGCAGCTCGCCCACGAGCGGCACCTGTTCGCCACCACCCCCGAGGCGATCACCCACGCGCGCCTACACGCAGCCCGACGCGAGAGCCCCGAACACCACGAGCCGGCCGCCACCACGCCAGACCTGCGGTGAGGCACTGGCCGGGCTCGCGGCGGGTTGTGGTCCCGCTCGACGCTCGTGGCCGTGGCCGCATTCGCGCCATCTGACGAAGAGTTGGCAGGACTGCTGATGAGCGCCTGTCAGGTGCCTCGTCGGCGCCCCGCTGGCTTCCTGACGGCGGCGAGGCGTTCCAGGGTGTCGGGGTGCGTGGCGAACAGCACGTACTCGATGCGGGGCGGGTGGACATCGGCGATGTTGACGGTCGCCAGCCGCAGCTGCACCGCAGCGAAGGCGGCGGGGTCACCGGTCAGCCGTAGCGCGTGCCGGTCGGCACGAGCCTCGACCCGGCGGGAGACGAGGCCCTGGAGGGGGCCGGTGACCAGGCCCACCAGCGCCCCGACGGCGAGGACCAGGCCGATCGCTCGCGGTGAGGCGATGGCGTCCACTCCGGCTCGGCGAAGCAGGGCATCCCAGTGGCCCACGAGGTAGAGCGCCACGACCGCCGCCGCGGCGCCGATCGCACCCAGCAACGTGCCCCCTTCGGGGTCGCGGCGCTTGGCATGACCCAGCTCATGGGCGACGACGCTGCGCACCTCGCCAGCAGGTGCCTCGCGCAGCAAGGTGTCGTGGACGACGATGCGTCGGGTGGCACCGAAGCCGGAGACGTACGCGTTGAGCGCGGTGGTCCGTCGGGACGCGTCGGCGACGAGCACTTCTCGCACCGGCAGGCCGTCCCGGCCCGCCATGAGGAGCAGCTCGTCACGCAACGGCCCTGCCGGCATCGGGGTGAACCTGTTGAACACCGGCTCGACGAGGATGGGGAAGACGAAGGACAGCAGGACCACCAGGGCCGCGGCACCCGCGGCGCCGAACGCCCACCACCAGTCCGGCGCCAGCCGGGTCACCGTGTAGAACCCGGCGAGGACGACCGCTCCCGTCACGACGCCGACCGCACCGCTCTTGAGCAGGTCCACCGCCCAGCCGCGCCAGGTCTGGGTGGACAGCCCGTAGTCGCGGAGGACGGTGTGGCGCCACGCGGCGAAGGGCAACGGCGCCAGCCAGAGCAGCATCAGGACGACGAGGCCGCCCAGCACGGCCTCGGCCAGCCAGTGTCCGCCGAACGGCCGCGCCGCCCAGGCGACGATGCGGGCACCGGCCGGGGTGAGACCGAGCAGCAACGCCGCCGCCAGTCCGGCCAGCAGAGAACCGTAGGAGCTCGGGCGAAGTGCAGCGTGCAGTGCCCGACCTCTGGTGACCACGTCGGCGGGTATGTCGCCCAGCGCCGCCGCTCGCGCGGCGTCGCTCGGGTGTGCCACCCGCCAGGGCACCAGCGTCATCGCAGCGACGGCCAACCCGGTTGCCAGGGCGACCAAGGCCGTCACCGCCCATCCTGTCGGGGTCACGCCGCCCCGGATGCAGCAGGCCGCAGCGCAAACCTCGCGCGTAGCGGGCGCTCGACGAACCTGAAGCTCGCCTCGGCCAGGACGAGGAACATGGCGACCCAGACGACGTCACCGACCACCGAGTGTCCGAACAGATCGAGTACTGCGATCCTCGCCAGGACATTCCAGAGATAGACCGAGTACGACCGCTCGCCGAGCAACCGCAGCGGAGCGCTCGCCAGCAGGTGTCCGACCGCCGAGCCCGGCCGCGTCACGACACCGGCCAGGATCACCAGCGTCAGCCCGGTCCCCGCGACGATCGCCAATGAGGTGTGGTTCGTGTCGTTGCGATAGGCCAGGGCAGGCAGGAGGGCAACCGCCAGCATCGCGAAGGGTGCAAGCCGCTCTACCGCTCCGGACAGCCAGCCGTTGTGAAGGACGACGGCGAGCACCGAGCCGACCAGGATCGGCAGCGCGTTCGTGTCGGTCCCGAAATACTCGTGCGGGTCGAAATGGATGTCTTGAGTCAGGCCGAGGACGAGGTCGAGCGCCAGGGTGATCCCGATGAGCGAAACGGTGAGCGCGGCGAACAGCCGTGGACTGCGGCGATAGACCCAGAGCAGCGCGAACGGCCACAACAGGTAGAACTGCTCTTCGACGGACAGCGTCCAGGTGTAGTTGAAGTAGTCCTGAGTGGCGAAGGGGTGGCCGACCCAGTCGAAGAGGCTTGTCGTATAGGTTGCAGCTGCTCCGGCGGGTGCGAGAACCTGCCCGACACTCAATTCGTGCTGACCTACGAGCAGCACCACGATGGTCGCCGCCGTGACAGTCATCAAGGCCGGGTAGAGGCGCGCCGCGCGCCGGCGGTAGAACGCCAGGACGTCGATGGTTCCCGTGTGGAGTTCGCGGACCAGCAGGCTGGTGATGAGGTACCCCGACAGGCAGAAGAACACCGTCACGCCGACGAACCCGTCGATCAAGGGCCTGGTGGGGGCGTGCTGACCGAGGACCAGGAGAATTGCCACCCCACGGACCCCGTCCAGCGCGGGCTGGTTACCTGGTCGCGCAGCAGCCGCCCTCAGAAAGATGGGCGGCGTCGGCTGCTCGAACGCGGTCGGACCGGGCGTGCGAGGAGAACCTGGGGGCGAGGCTCTCAGGTGCAGCCGATCCGTGCCCGTTCCCAACCGAGCTCCCTCCCTTCGGACGTCGCTCGCGTCCCTGCGGCGGCGCAGAGTGACCCACCGTGATGGAACGAGTACGTCGTGCCCGCGCGGCTGGTTCAGAGGCGACGAGGCTGGCATCGCCTCAGGTCCCTGTGCGAGTGACGCTCGGGGATCGCTCGGTGACCGGGGGACTGTTTCCGTGATCTATGCCTGCAGGCGCTCGGCAAGGCGCTCGGCAAGGCGCTCGGCAAGGCGCACGGCGGCGTCGATCTCGGTGCGCCTGATGGAGACGGTCTCGACGTTGAACCCGTACGGGGTGCCGAGACGGCGGCAGAAGGTTGCCAGCTCCCTGGCGGTGGCCAAGCAGTAGTCGAACGAGGCCGACAGGGGATCGTCGGACCGTTCGAGCTCGTTGCGCATCCAGCGCGGAATGTCGACTCCGAGCCATTCCAGGAACGCCAACGTCTTCAGCGAGCCGCAGACCGAGAGCGTGAAGATCACCGGCGCCGGTTCCTGCCCGACATCGACGCAGGCGTAGTGGTAGTCGGAGACCATGCTCATGGCTGCGGGTGCGTCGTACACGACCTGCGTGACGAAGAAGGAGGCGCCGTCGTGCTGTTTGCGCAGCATCCGCTCGTGCTCCCGGCCGGTGCTCGAATGTCGCTCCGGTATCGCCACTCCGCCCAACAGCAGCTCGGGCCGAACGCTGCGCCACACGTCATGCGCCTCCGAGAGAGTGGTCAGAACCCGCTTCGAGCTCGAGGACGCTCCCACGAACACCGTTCTCACCTGCCGAGGGTCCTGTGCAGCAAGCCACGCCTCGAGGTCGCTCTTGGCGTACTTGCCGACGCAGCGGTAGACGACGACGGGGCGGTCCCAGTCCGTGAGGTGCTGCGCGTGGAAGTCACCGGGGTCTTGCGTCGGCAGGTAGGGAAACGGGCGCTCGTCGCGATTGCGGTCGCTCTCGTCGTCGATGTCGTAGACGATGAGAGCGTCGAGGTTCAGATGGCGAAGTCGATCGATGGTCACCTGTGCGATTCGATGAGCCTCTTCAGGCGGCGTCGAGGCCCGTGGGGGCGTGATGCTGAACATCAGGAGCTCGCGTTCACCCGACGAATCCATGCCCTGCCTCCTGCCGGCGTTGTCGCGGTGAACCTTACGCACCGCGTCCGGTCATCCGCACGGACGAGTGCCGACAACCGGCGGATAGACCCATCCAGCAGGCCATGGGCAACAACGCCCTCCGCAGCCAGGAGGTCGACGGCCGGCTATGCGAGCAGCTTCCACTGCCCTTCTGAGACGACCCGGACCGTACCGTCGAGCACCGTGATGGCCGTCTGGTCGTCCATGACGTAGGCCGGACCCGAGATGCCGGCCGCCCACTGCTCCGCCTCGGCCATGGAGTTGCCAGGCATGCCGTCCGGAGCCAGGTGGGGACAGATCGAGAAGTCGACGATGCCCAAGGTGCTGGCGTCCCCATTCGGTGGTCGCCACTGGATGAAGTCCTCCCCGACCTCGGGGGTCAGCACCATGCTCCCGGCGCTCAACCCGACCCAGACCGTCTCGCTCAACGACGGAAGCAGGTCGGCAAGACCAGACTGCCGCATCCAGTAGCAGAGGTAGAGAACGTCGCCGCCCGCCACGAGCAGCACATCCGTGTCCCGGACCAGGGGCACCCACCGCTCCTCGTCGATGCTCGGCAGTGCGGTGAGCTCCAGAACACCGACGGACTTCCACCCCAGGTCGACCATCGGGTTCTCGGAGTTACCGCTGATGAACTGCCACGCCTTGACGCCAGGGCCGACCCACGGGTGTCCGTACTGCGCGGTCGGGATGCACAGGGCGCTCGAGTCGGCGATCGGCTTGCCCAGCAGATCCACCAACGCATCGCGGATGCTCGGGTTGGTGACGCCGCCAGAGGTGAGCAGAAGCCTCATTGCCTGCCTCCATGTGTGATGGGCGGACCCAGGGGCCAGCCGGCCGGGGTCCGCCCGGGAAAGCGGATCAGCCCAGCTGTGTTCACACCGTACACACCTGGATGCCCCGGATGGGCACCGCTCCGCGACGTCTGCCTATGGGATGAGCAGAGACTTACCGGGGACCGCACGAGCTTCGATCGCCCGGTGCGCATCGGCTGCCTCGGACAAAGGGAACTCCCGCCCGATCGACGGATACAGTCGACCGGCCGCTGCCTTCGCGAGTGCGCTCGTGGCCAGCCGAACCATGTCTGCCGGCTCGAACTGCAGGCCGGCGATGCCCCGCACCACAATGCCCCGTGCCTCGACATCCGCAGGATCCAGCTCGGCGAAGCCGCCGCTCGCTGCGCCATGGACCGATGCGCGGCCACCGTGGGCCACCAGCTCGAACGCCTCGGTCCCTAGTTCGCCTCCGACCCCGTCAAGCAACACGTCGACGGGCAGCCCGCCGAGGGCCTCGAGTACGTGCTCACGCCAGGTGTCGCCGGAGTAGTCGACCACCGCGTCGGCGCCCAGTCGACTGACGAGATCCAGCTTCTCCGGCCCGCGGGCGGCCCCCACGACCTGAGCACCCGCTGCGTGTGCAAGCTGGACCAGCAGAGTCCCCATGCCGCCCGCCGCACCCAGAATGAGTACCCGGTCGCTCGGTTTGATCGTCAGCCCCTCCAGGATTCCCATGGCGGTCACGCCGTCGTGGGCCAAGGCAGCCGCCGGCCGCACGCCGAGACCGTGCGGCACGGGCACCAGCCGATCGATGCTGGTGCGGACCAGCTCGGCGTACGTCCCCCTGGTCCCGGCCCCGGCCAGGACCTGACGACCCACCCATGACAGATCCACGCCACGGCCCACCGACACCACCGTCCCGGCGGCCGCGCCGCCCGGCACGTACGGTGGCTCGATCCCAAACGCCTCGCCCCAGCCGCCGCGGATCTGCGTCTCGAGGTAGATGGTGTCGATGGCCTCGGCCCGAATGACGACCTCCCCGATTTCGGCCACGGGATCTGGCATCTGCACAGGCACCAGGACCTCGGGTCCTCCGAACTCGGCTACCCGAACTGCGCGCATCGCTCGTCCCCTAACTCTCGGGTCACAGGCGGCGGAGCCCGCCCGTTCAGCTCCCACCCTCGAACCTCAATCAAAGTTGAAGTCAAATGGGTCGCCCATGTCGCATTGCACTGATCGACCGGTTCGGGCCGGTAGCAGCGCAGCTGCGGAGGAGGCGGCGTCTTGGCACGGGCCGGAACCCGCGGGCCCTCGCGCTGGGGCCTCAGGCGCTGGCCTCGATCGCGAACGTGTTGCCGTCGGGGTCCTGGAACCACGCGATGTGACCGCCACCGGCTCGAGGGCCGATCCCGTTCGCGTCATGTTCGTACTCGTCGTACCGGACCATCTCGACACCGGCCGCCGCCAGTTCGTCGACCACCCGGGCCAGATCGTCGACGTACCACGTGGCCACAGTCGCCGACGACATTCCCGCTGTTGCCGACTGGTACACGTTGAGCAGGCAGCCGCCACCGCAGGCGTACACGCGGCTGCCGTCCGGGATCGTCGCGCTGGGGCCGGACTCCACCGCCCGCAGGCCAAGTCGGCCCTCGTAGAACGCGATGGCGCGTCCGATGTCAGATACCGCGATGGACGCTCTGACGGGAAAATCGCTGAGCGGCACGACCAGGCCTCCAACCGGAAGAGGATCGACACCGAGCATTGTCGCCCACTGGCGAGACTGCCGGTCCGCGATCACCTGGCCTCGTGTGCGACGCGCGTGTCCTGGCACGGCGTGGCGGAAACGGCGCAGCATCGCGGGGACGGCTCTGGCCGCTGTACGCGCTGACGACGAGAAGTGACGCACTCAGCCAAGGCATGCCCGTCCCGCAAGATGGTCAACCTCGGCGGTGACGCTTCAGAACTGAAAGCGGGTCAGGCCGCCCGGTTCCGTCGCGAGGACCACCGTGGCCGAGCGGGGCTCGATGCGATAGACGTTCCACGGCGGCGGTCCTTGGGACGGCGCGTTGAACGGCGCGGTGATGCCCGACCCGCTCTCGTCGGGCTCCGCCGGCCAACCGCTGTCCGCCCAGGCCTTCGCGATGCGTGCCACTTGGCCCGGCTCGGTCACCCGGTTTGCGACACCCTCGATCACCACGTCCGCGTCACGGATCGACACCGCAACAGAACACCGAGGATCGCGCGCGACGTTGCGGCCCTTGCGCGTACCGCCGCCAGTCTGGAACCAGAACGCGCCGTCCACCCAGACCGCACCGACGGCGGTCACGTGTGGACTGCCGTCCTCGTTGATGGTGCACAGCCACGTCGTCCGCGTGTTCGCTGCGTCGGGAGCCGGCGCCGAACCCGCGTCGAGCTTGGCAACAACCGCGTCCCAATCCACCGGCGGCAGCCCATCCGCCTTTCCCAGATTGATGGTCTGCATCTACCCAACGTACCTGCGCCCTGTCCCCCGGCAAGCCCCAATCTGAGGGGAGAGGCCGGGGCACCGTGTGGGCCTTCGTGGTCGAACGAGCTGGGGTCCAGGTGTTCGCCTGACTGGTCGCAGGTGCGGGTCCACACGCTCGAGGACGTGACCAGGGCGCGCTACGGCGGGGGCAGAGGCTCGAACCAGGCCGCGGACTCCGGAGCGAGGGTGAACGTCGTTGGCGCGGAGGGGTTTCCGTGTATCTCGCTGCTCAGGATGAGCCGCCCGTGAACGGTGGTCGGGTGTGCCGAGAAGTTGATGGCGCAGTGCCACCGATCGGAGCGAGCGAAGCACAGCACCTGTGGGTCGCCGGTCTGGGTCCACCGGAAGTCCTCGCATCGCGCGAGGTCACGACGCAGCGTCAGCGCTCTTCGATGAGGCTCGAGCGAGCTGGTGGGAACGTCCCGCTGGGAGAAGGCCGCGTGGTCGGTGAACCAATGCGGCTGTGGCAACCAGGACCCGTTGCTGCCGAAGCCGAACGATGGTCCCGTCGGCGTCCAGGGGATCGGGACCCGGCATCCGTCGCGGCCCTTGAGGCGGTGACCGGTGCGCTCGTAGACGGGGTCCTGCAGGGCCGCCGTCGGCAGGTCGGCGACCTCGAGCAACCCGAGCTCCTCCCCCTGGTAGAGGTAGGCAGACCCCGGCAGGGCGAGCATCATGACGGTCGCGGCGCGCGCTCGGCGTGCGGCAGTCTGCGGATCGAGCGGAAAGTGCTTGCCGTCGCTGCGCAGCCACGCGTCGAGGTCGGTTCCGATGGGCAGCGCGTACCGGGTGGCATGACGTGGCACGTCGTGACTGGAGAGCACCCACGTCAGTGCTCCCCCGACGTCGGCGTGCTCCTGGATGGAGCGGGTGATGACGGCTTTGAACTGGTCGGGGTGCCACTCTGCCTTGAGCAGGGAGAAGTCGAAGATCTGGCCGAGCTCGTCCGGGCGGGCGTACAGGTAGGTGCGGCTGGAGGCGGGGTGCCACGTCTCGGCGACGGCCATCCTCGGCGGGTCGTACTCGTCGAACACCTTGCGCCACGAGCGGTAGATCTCGTGGACCTCGTCACGGTCGTAGAGCGGGTCCGAGCCGTCCAGGGGCAGCAGGCCATCGAGGTTCGGCTGGCTGCGCAGCGGGTGGGAGAGGTCCTTCGCGAGGGAGTGCGCGACGTCGATGCGGAAGCCGTCGACGCCTCGGTCGGCCCAGAAGCGCAGGGTGTCCAGGAAGTACTGGCGCACCTCCTCGTTGTCCCAGTTGAGGTCGGGCTGTTCCCGCGCGAAGAGGTGGCAGTACCACTGTCCGTCCTCGATGCGTTGCCACGCGGCTCCGCCGAAGTGGGAGCGCCAGTCCGAGGGAGGCTGGCTGCCGTCGGTTCCGGCGCCGTCGCGGAAGATGTAGCGCTCGCGGGCGGCGGAGTCGATCCCGGACCGCAGTGCCTCGACGAACCACGGGTGCTGGTCGGATGTGTGGTTGGGGACGATGTCGATGATGACCTTGATGCCGAGACCGTGCGCGTCGGTCACCAGGGCGTCGAAGTCGTCGAGAGTTCCGAGTCGCGGGTCGACGGCGCGGTGGTCAGTGATGTCGTAGCCGCCGTCTGCCAGAGGCGAGGGGTAGAACGGGCTGAGCCAGATGGCGTCGACCCCGAGCTCGGCCAGGTAGGTCAGCCGGCTCCGAATCCCGGGGAGGTCTCCGATGCCGTCACCGTCGGCATCGGCGAAGCTGCGGGGGTAGATCTGGTAGATCACAGCGCGTCGCCACCAGTCCTGGTCCGGCGTGCTGGGGAGAGTGTGGGTCACCATGAGTGGGTTGCCTTCTGGGAGTGCGGTGGTCGCGTTCGTCATGTCTCAGCCCTTGACTGAGCCGGCCAGCATCGCCTGGATGAAGTACCTCTGGAAGACCAGGAACACCACGATCGTCGGGGCCATGATGAGCAGCGCCCCGGCGTTCAGCAGCACCACGTCGGTGGAGTGGGCCCCCACGAAGCCCTGGAGGGCGCCCGCCATGGTTCGCTTGTTCGGGTCGTCGATGAGCACGATGGCGAGCAGGAACTGGTTCCACGTGCTGAGGAACATCAGGACCCCCAGCGATGCGAGGGCGGGGACGGCCAGCGGAAGCTGGATGTGGCGGAAGGCTTTCCACGGGCCGGCGCCGTCGATGGAGCCGGACTCGGACAGCTCGGCGGGCACCGACTGGAAATGCGTGCGCATCCAGAACACGGCGAAGGGCATGTTCAGGCCGATGAGCGGCAGGATCAGCCCGAGCTGGCTGTTGAGCAGTCCGAACTGCTGCATCTGGTAGTAGAGCGGGACGACGACGATCTCGTACGGCAGCGTCAGTCCGAGGAGCAGGAGCAGGAAGAAGACGTTGCCGAACGGGATCCGTAGCTGCGCGATGGCGTAGGCGGCCATCGCGGAGATGAGCATGGCGATCGGGACGACACCGATGACCAGCACGACGCTGGAGCGCACGAGGGTCGTGATGTTGGCGACGTTCCAGGCGTCGATGAAGTTGTGCCACTGCGGGTGCACGGGGAAGGAGATGCCGGCCGGGGCGCTGCCTTGGGGTTGCAGCGCGGCGGAGAACATCGACAGGAGCGGGAAGACGGAGAACAGGGCGGCGGCGCCGAGCAGGACCGTCTTGGGCGCGTTGTCACGCAAGGAGGCGAGCATCACTGGTCACCGCTCTCGGAAGAAGCGCTGGATGGGCAGGATGACGGCCAGCACGATCAAGCTCAGCACGATGGCCAGAGCCGACGACTGGCCGATGCGGTTCTCGGTGAAGGCCAGCTGGTAGACCTGAACGCCGGGGACCTGGGTGGCATAGCCGGGGCCGCCCTGGGTGGACATGAAGACGACGTCGAAGCTGGCGAGGGCGGCGATGATCGTGATGGTCACGCAGACCCCGATCTCGGAGCGCAGGCCGGGCAGCGTGATGGCTCGGAACTGCTGGATCCGGTTCGCGCCGTCGAGCGAGGCCGCCTCGTAGAGGCTGGCGTCGATCTTGCCGATGCCCGCCATGAGCAACAGGGTGCACAGGCCGGTGGCGAGCCAGGTGCCGATGATGCCCACTGCCGGCAGGGCCCAGGTGAAGTCGCCGAGCCAGGCGCGAGTGGCGGACTGCAGGCCGACCGCACGCAGGATCTGGTTGACCGCGCCGTCCGGGGAGTACATCCACGTCCAGGCGATCGCCGACGCTGCTCCGGGGATGATCTGCGGCAGGAACATCAACGTCCGGGCGGCGCCGCCGGCCCACGTGGACCTGATCTCCCGGACGATCGAGGCGATGACGAGGGCGAGCAGCACCGGCAGGAAGGTGAAGAAGGCGATGAGGATGAAGGAGTGGACGATCGAGGCCAGCAGCTGCGGTTCGGTGAAGACCCGCGTGTAGTTCTGGAGCCCGACCGGGGTGGCCACGCTGATGCCGTCCCAGTCGAAGAACGAGTACTGGAACGCCGTGTAGATCGGGTACAGCTCGAAGACGGCGTACATGACCAGGGCAGGCAGGGCGAAGAGCCATCCGGCCCACCGAGCGCGTGAGCGGGTGCGGTGGCCTGCGGTTCGGTCCGAAGTCCCCGGCCGCAGGTTACGGCGCGAGGTCGGGGGGACAGTGCCGGTGGCGTCGACGCGGCCGGTGAGGCCGTCGACGGTGGTCATCGCTTCAGCTCGTCGTCGTACGTGGTCTGGACGTTCTTGACGAACTGCTCCGGCGTGGAGCTGCCGCCGAGCAGGAGCTGGCTCTCCGGGTTCCAGGCCTGGTTGGAGATGCCGGCCGTGGCGTTCTGCACGAAGGGCACCTGTCCGTCGGCCGCCGACACGGTGGCGAAGGCCTTGCTGACGTCGTTGAGCACGGAGTCGGGCTTGATGGTCGGGGCCTTCTGCGAGGTGGTGCCCGTGGGCATGAAGCCGTTGTCGACGGCGATCTGGCGGGCCTCGTCACTCGAGAGGAAGTTCAGGAAGGCGGCGGCGGCGTCCTTGTTCTTCGACTTCGACGGGATGCCGAACGCGGTGGCCGCGTCGGACATCGCGGCGACCTGGCCGCCGGTGGTCACTGGAGGCATGGGGAAGAAGCCGACCTGGCCTGGCATCGTCTTGTCGAGGTTGGCGGCGTCCCAGTTGCCCCAGGGGAAGAACAGACCCTTGTTGCCGGCGAACAGGGCGTCTGCGGCGGTGGCGTCCAGGGCGTTGACCGACGGCGGGAACAGGCCGGCCTGGTTCCACTCCTGGACCTGCTTGGCGGCCGCCACCGCCTCTGGTGTGTCGATGGTGGCCCCCGGCGCGTTGAACACCCACTGAGCGACCTTCTGCGGGCCCATCGAGGAGTTGAGCAGCAGCTGGAACGGGAACACCCCGCCGCCCTCCTTGTTCGCGACGACCATGCCGGTCAGGCCTGCCGCCTTCGCCTTGGTCATCAGGCCGGTGAGTGCCTCCACCGACGTGGGCGGCGCCGTCATGCCGACCTGCCCGGCGAGCTTCTTGTTGTAGTACAGGCCCGTCATGGTGAACCCGCTGGCCTTGGCGTAGAGCGATCCCGAACCGGCCACGCCGTCCTTCTCCCGGAACTGCGCGAGCTGGGAGGCGGGCAGCTGGTCCCATCCGTAGGCCGCCGCGTACGCGTCGAGGTTGGTCAGCAGGTGGTTCTTCGTGCCGGCCGTCACCGAGATGACGCGGACGAGGTCCGGGGGCGTCGCCGAGGCGATCTGCCGAGGCTGGTTCTGCGTCGTGACGTTGTCCGGGTCGTAGGTCGGCGTGATCGTCACGTTGGGGTACTTCTTCGTGAAGGCTGCGATGAGGGCGTCGTCGACCGCCTTGAGCCCTTGGCCGTCGTAGAGCTTGAGGGTCACCGGCTGGGTGCCCACCGAGGTGCTGACGGACGTCGGGATCGAGTCGACCGCGGCGACGTTGGAGGAGGCGGGGCCGGGGGCCGAACAGGCGGCCACGCCCGCCGCGGACAGGGCGCCCAGTGCACCCGCCAGGCAGAGGCGGGTTGAACGCGAACGGTGACCTGCGAAGTGCATGGGAGTTCCTCCTGCGCCGTTGAAGGGGGCCGGCCACCTGGTGTCGCCGACAGTCACTCGAACAGTGAGCGGGAAGCACTGGAAACGCTTCCAGTCACGATGATGAGGCCGACTGGTCACGCATGTCAAGAGAGCAGTACGCGATTCGAAACGCCCCTAGTCTCAAGGCGCAGCCTCCAACCACTGGGACCAAGGTGATGGTGAAAGCGTTTCCAGTCGTCTATCCTGTCGCCGTGGCAGACGTGACACCGGCGAAGGTGACCCTGGCCGACATCGCCCGCATGGCCGGCGTCGGCGTGGGCACAGCGTCACGCGCCCTCAGCAACGCGAAGAACGTCGCCCCGGCGACCCGCGCACGCGTGCTACGCGTGGCCGAGGACAACCACTACGTCGTGTCGCCCGAGGCCTCACGGCTGGCGAAGGGCAACACCGGGCGGGTCGCCCTCGTGGTGCCCCACCTCTCCCGGTGGTTCTTCGGCTCGGTCGTGGAGGGCCTCGACTCGGTCCTGCGCGGGGCCGAGCTGGACGTGCTGCTCTACCAGGTCGGCGGCGTCCGGGACCGGCACGACTTCTTCGAGCGCCTCCCGGCCCGGCGCAAGGTCGACGCGGTCGTCGTCATCGGCTTCCAGGTGGAGGACGCCGAGCGCGCCCGCCTGGAGACCATGGGCGTCCACATCGTCGCAGCCGGCGGACAGTCGGCCGCCTACCCCTGCGTGCACATCGACGACCACGAAGCGAGCCGGCAGGCCGTCGACCATCTGCTTCATCTCGGCCACACCCGCATCGGGATGCTCGAGGCCTTCGACCCGGACCAACCGGGGCTGAGCTCGACCCGATCACCCGCCTACTACGAGGCGCTCGAGCGCGCCGGCATCGAGGTCGACCCCACCCTTGTCGTCACCGCGCCCTGGGGGGGCGAGCATGGAGCCGCGTCGATGAGCCGGCTCCTCGGGCACCCCGAGCCTCCGACCGCGGTGTTCGCCCATTCCGACGAGGTGGCTCTCGGCGCGATCCGCACCCTGCGACGCGCCGGGCTCCAGCCTGGGCATGACGTGTCGGTGGTGGGAATCGACGACCACCCCGTGGCCGAGCTGAGCGATCTCACCACGGTGCGGCAACGACCGGCAGAACAGGGCGTCCTCGCCGGCCGGCTGCTCCTCGACCTCCTCAACGGCGGCACCGCGCCCAGCGCGTCCACCACGCTTCCCACCGAGCTGGTCGTCCGAGGAAGCACGGCCCCGCCTCGTCGCGGCTGAGCTCGTCTGCCCTGTGGGCTTTCCGTTGAGGCGACGGTCACGAGGCCTTGCGCGTGAAGGTGAGGTGGGTGACGCCGCTGGGAGAGGAGACCGCCTCGACGTCGTAGGCATCCTCGAGCGCCTCCAGGCCGTCCCAGACACGGACGCCGCGACCGAGCACGATCGGGACCTGGACGAGATGCATGTGGTCGACGAGCCCTGCGGCGAGGAAGTCACGGACGACGGTGGGGCCGCCGCCGACCCGCACGTCCTGGCCGCCGGCTGCTTCCCTGGCGATGTCGAGTGCGTCGGCTGGGGCAGCGTCGAGGAAGTGGAACGTCGTTCCGCCCTCCATCTCGATCGAGGACCGCGGATGGTGCGTGAGAACGAAGGTCGGTGTGTGGAAGGGCGGGTTGGGGCCCCACCAGCCCTGCCAGTCCGGGTCATCCCGCCATCCGGGTGGGCCGAACTTGTTGGCGCCCATGATCTCGGCGCCGATGCCGGGACCATGGCGCTGAGCGAAGGCGTCGTCGACCCCGGCAGTTCCGCCCGCGTCCCAGAACCGAGTGCCGAACATCCACTCGTGCAGCCGCTCGCCCGCATGCCCGAAGGGTGCTTCGGCGGACTGCGGCTCGCCGGTGGCGAACCCATCGAGCGAGATGGACAGGTTGTGGATCCGTGTGAGTGACATCCGCGCGCTCCTCGGCTGATGTTGGCGCTGTGCAGTCGGTCCTGGACGGACCACCAGAATGCCCGAGACGTACGGATCCTGGGCCGGCGTCGTCATGGCGCCTAAGGTTGACGGGCACCTGACCGGCCACGCGGCCAACGCATGCCGGCAGGGCTCGGCCACGACGCAACCCGACCGTGGAGGAAAGGACAGGCAAGAGGGACGATGGTCAACGTTCTGCTGGCCGGCGCGATCTCGATGGCGGTGGCGCTGCTCTGCACGAAGCCGTTCATCCGGCTCCTGGTCCGGCATCGGTACGGTCAGTTCATCCGAGACGACCTCGTGCACCACCACGTCAAGCGCGGCAAGCCCACGATGGGGGGCGCGGTGATCATCGGGGCAGCCCTGGCCGGCTACTTCGCCTCGCACGCGATCTTGGCGGCGCTCGGCGCGTCCGGGGTCTTCAAGGCGAGCCACCGCGGCATGTCGCTGAGCGCCCTGCTCGTACTGTTCCTGCTCGTCGGACTGGGCGTCGTCGGGTTCCTCGACGACTACATCAAGATCCGCAAGGAACGCAGCCTCGGCCTCACGTCCAGACAGAAGCTCCTGGGTCAGACGCTCGTCACCGTCGTCTTCGCGCTCGGCGCCCTGCTCTTGACGACCTCAGGCGGACGGACACCGGCATCGACGGCGGTCTCCTTCATCCGAGACACCGGTCTCGACCTCGCCGTCGCCGGCCCGGTCGGGGGCCTGCTGCTGTTCATCGTGTGGGCGAGCGTTCTCATCGCGGGCGCCTCGAACGGCGTCAACATCACCGACGGCCTGGACGGTCTGGCGCCCGGCGCATCGGTCATGGTCTTCGGCGCCTACACAGCCATCGCGCTCTGGCAGTACAACCAGGGCTGCACGGTCGCGCCGGGGCCGGGCTGCTACGACGTGACCGACGCACGCGACCTCGCGGTCGTCTCCTGCGCCATCGCCGGCGCGTGCTTCGGGTTTCTGTGGTGGAACACCTCCCCGGCCGAGATCATCATGGGCGACACCGGCTCCCTGTCGCTGGGTGCAGCGCTGGCCGGGCTCGCCATCATGACCCGCACCCAGCTGCTTCTCGTCGTCCTCGGCGGCCTCTTCGTCATCATCACGGCGTCGGTGATCATCCAGGTCGTCAGCTTCAAGCTCACCGGCAAGCGCGTCTTCAAGATTGCGCCGCTGCACCACCACTTCGAGATGGTCGGGTGGTCCGAAGTGACGATCGTGGCGCGTTTCTGGATCATCGCCGGCCTCTGCGCCTCAGCGGGCCTCGCGCTGTTCTACGGAGACTGGCTGGCACACCGTTGAGCCAGGTGGTCTACCGCCCGATCTGACACCCGCGGTGACATGGCAACAGCACTTCAACGCCCGGACGCCGGCTCAGAAGATGTCGTGGTCCGGTTCGCCGATCGGCCACTTCGGGTGCAACCGGACGAGGCGGTCGGTGCGCAGGAAGTCGTCGCGCAGACCGGGTGGCATCCCTTCATAAGGCGAGCGCTGGCTGCGGTGCATCGCGATCGCCCGCTCGCGCAGCGGCTGCAGGTGTGTGACGTCCAGGGCCGCGGTGATCTGCTCCTCCGGTCGGCCGAGCCCCTGCCGGTCAAGGTCCAAGTGGGCGCTTTCGGGACGGACGCGCTCGAGCTCGGCGAACCAGCGCGCGAGCAGGTCGCGGGGCAGGGCCCAGCCGTACACGCGAAGGTCCGCCCGCCGGGACGCCGCGGCCACGGTGGCCCGGCCGATCGCCACGTGATCACGGTGGCCGTCGCCGTGGTCAGGATCGGTCGTGACGACCACATCGGGTTGGACGTCGTCGATCACCTGGTCGAGGTCGGCGACGACGTCCTCGAAAGGTGCAGCGGTCAGGGTGCCGGGTGCCGGAGCACCATCCATTCCCGAATCGCGATATCCGAGAAGGATGAAGCGGGAGACGCCGAGCACGCGGCCCGCCGCTCGCAGCTCGGCCTCGCGAAGGGCGCCCAGGTCTGCCTCGACGCCCGGTGCCTCGCCCGCCTCGCCGCGCGTCGCGCAGCACGCGGTGACGTCGAGGCCGCGTTCGGCTGCCAGTGCAATGACGGAGCCGGTGCCGAAGGTCTCGTCGTCGGGGTGCGCGACGGTGACGAGCAGTCCGCTCATCGCAGCCCGCTCAGGAAGTCGCCGATCGCGCCCATCACCTGCTCCGGCACCTCGAGTGACGGGAAGTGGCTGCTCGCCTCGAGCCGGGCGGCGCTGAACCACGGGTGCTGCACGGCATACGCACGCTGCGCAGTGAGGAACGCGTCGTCGCGCGGTTGCGCGTAGACGTGCAGGACCGGCACCGGCCGGGGGAGGCGGCCGAAGGCCGCCAACGGCACGGGCTCCGCGACGAAGGCTCGGGCGATCTCCCGTCCCGCGCGTGACCACGCCTCGAAGCCGTAGCCGCCCATCGAGGCGATGTACGAGAGCACCGCCGGGTGGTCGACGCCCTCACCCCACATGGTGAACAGGCCGGCCCGCGCCGCGAGCCACGCCTGCGGATCCTGCAACGCGGCGAGGGCATCGCCGAACTGCGGGGGCGCGCCCAGCGGCATCCAGTCCAGAAGCACGACGGCCGGTACGCGATCGGGGCCGAGCCGACGCAGCACCTCCAAGGCCGTCCAGCCGGCGTGCGAGAGGGCGACCGGCACGACGCGCGTCAGCTGCTCGGCGGCGATGAGCGCCACAGCGGCGTCGGCCACCTGAGCGGCACCGAAGTCCGTCGCAGGTCGGGGCGAGTCGCCGTGGCCGGGCAGGTCGACCGAGATCGAGCGGTGGTGCCGCGCTGCGTGTTCCAGCAGCGGATCGAAGACCTCGCGACCGCCGCACCAGCCGGGCAGGTGCAGAAGGGCCGGGTCGCCGACGCCGAGGTCCGTGCGGGCGAGCGGGGGGACGGTGGTGATCATGGCGTTCCTCCAAGGCGGTTACTGCATGATGCAGTATTGATATACTGCATCATGCAGTATGGTCAAGCCCATGGCCGACCTTCGCCCCACCTCCACCTCCTACGCGGTGCTCGGCCTGCTGGCCGTCCGTCCCTGGACGACCTACGGCTCGCCCGCCAGTCGGAGCGCAGCCTGCGCTGGTTCTTCCCGCGCGCCGAGCGCGCCGTGTACCTGGAGGCCAAGCGGCTCGTCGCCCTCGGCTGGGCCGATGCCGAGAAGACTGCGACCGGCAAGCGGGCCAGCACCGTCTATCGAATCAACCGAGCCGGCCGAAAGGCGCTGCGGGCGTGGCTGGCCGAACCGAGCGCACCGACCCAGGTCGAGTCCGAAGCCGCCCTCAAGGTGTTCTTCGGCGACCAGACCGGGTTGGCCGAGCTGCGCGCCTCGATCGACCTGATCGGCGAACAGGCGACCGAGTCTCTCCGACAGCTCGGAGCGATGGCCGGCGGCGAGCAGCCGTTTCCCGAGCGGATGCACACGAACGTGCTCTCCATGCGGCTGATCTGCGATGTGCACCAGGCCATCCAGGACTGGAGCCACTGGGCGGCCGACGCGGTGCAGGTGTTGGAATCGGACGACGGGGACGCGATCGCCCGGCAAACCGAGCAGGCATTGCGAGAGATCACCTCTCGCGGATGATGGCGTGCGAGGTGTCAAGGCCGATGGTCACCGGAGGGGGCGCCAGACCGACTCCGCCTCGCTGGGCCCCGGCGACCACGCGGCGATCCACGGTCCGGTGCCCTCGCTCGAGTCGAGCACGCCCTCCTCGAGCCAGGTGTAGTCGCCGGCCAGCACACTCCGCGCCAGCCGCGAGTCGGTGACGTCGGTGTTGGTCCAGAGGGCGGCGAAGAGCGTCTCCACGCGCAGCCGGCTCTGGTCGCAGAACGCGTCGGCGAGCTGGTAGGCGTGGCGGCCGCGCACGTCGTCGTCGACGCGCAGCATCTCAGCCCGGCTGCATGCGGCCGTCATGGCGAACAGCTCGGCGCCGATGTCCACGACCCGGCCGAGGAACACCTGCCGGTACTCCAGCTTGGCCTGCCAGCGGGACATGCCGTAGAACGTGTGCCGCGCCAGCTTGCGACTGGACCGCTCCACGAACCGCAGGTGCTCGGCGAGAGGTCCGAAGTCGGCGTACGACATCGGCGCGGTGCCGCGGCCGGCCACGAGGTGCGGCAGCCACTTCGCGTAGAACCCACTGGCGCCCACCGCGGCCCGTGCCTTGTCCTGGACCGTCGCGTCCTTGTCCGCCAGCGCGCCGGCCGCCTTGAGGTGGGCGTCGACGGCCTCCCGGGCGATGAGCAGGCGCATGATCTCGCTCGAGCCCTCGAAGATGCGGTTGATCCGCACGTCGCGCAGCATCTGCTCGGCGGGCACGGCTCGCTCCCCGCGGGCGCGCAGCGACTCGGCGGTCTCGTATCCCCGTCCTCCACGGATCTGCACGAGCTCGTCGGCGATCTTCCACGCCATCTCGCTGGCCCAGAGCTTGGCGATCGCGGCCTCGATCCGGATGTCCTTGCTGCCCGCGTCGGCGAGCTGCGCCGACAGCTCCAGCACCGACTCCAGGCCGTACGTCGTGGCGGCGATGAAGGCGATCTTCTCGGCGACGGCGTCGTGCTCGCCGATCGGCCGGCCCCACTGCACCCGCTCGGAGGACCATTCGCGCGCGATCTTCAGAGCCCACTTGCCCGCCGCCGCGCACATCGCCGGGATGGCCAGCCGCCCGGCGTTGAGGGTGGTGAGCGCGATCTTGAGGCCGTCGCCCTCGTTGCCGAGCCGGTTCTCGGCGGGGACCCTCACCTCGTGGAAGCGGGTCAGACCGTTCTCGATTCCCTTGAGCCCCATGAAGGAGTTGCGTCGCTCGACGGTGATCCCCTGGGAGCCGCCCTCGACGACGAACGCGGTGATGCCTCCCTTCCGGCCGTCATGCGTGGGCACCCGCGCGATGACCACGAGCAGCTCGGCAACGACGCCGTTGGTGGTCCACAGCTTCACGCCGTCGAGGAGGTATGCCGTGCCGTCCGCCGTGGGGATGGCCGTGGTTGCCAGCCGGGCCGGGTCAGAGCCCACGTCGGGCTCGGTGAGCAGGAAGGCGGAGATGGCACCGGCGGCGCAGCGGGGCAGGAACGCCTCCTTCTGCTCGGAGGTGCCGACGAGCTTGACCGGTTCTGGGACGCCGATCGACTGGTGGGCCGACAGCAGCGCGCCGAGGCTCGGGTGGGCGGAGCTGGCCAGCATGAGCGCCTTGCCGTACGACGACGTGGTCAGACCGAGCCCGCCGTACTCGCGCGGGATCTTCATGCCGAAGGCGCCCACATCAACCAGTGCCTTGACGTCCTCGTCGGGAATCTGTGCCTCGCGCTCGATGCGGCTGCCGTCGATGCGGGTGCAGACCTCGCGCAGCCGGGTCAGGAACTCCTCACCCCGGGCGTCGTCGGCCGGGTCGGCACGGGGATGGGGGTGGACAAGGTCGAGGTCGAAGCGGCCGAGGTAGAGGCCCTTGGCGAAGCTCGGTCGCTCCCACCCCTTCTCGCGCGCCGCCTCGACGACCGCGCGGGACTCCTGCTCGCTGGCGTCGACACGGCCGGTGCGGTCGGCCTGCTCGGTGGACGGGTCCTCCCTGACGTCACTGCTCACTGGCCTCGCCTCCTAACCCAGTGTTACCCCTGGGTAGCGGGAGCGAAAGCCCATGGAGCCGTCTTTCCGGACGGCGTGACGCAGCTGGGCGCGCAGTTCACCGCAGCGCAGCTGGCCGTGCTGGTCGATGAGGCACACCGGGCCGGGCTTCCACTCGTGGCGCATGCCCACTCGCTGGTCGCCATGGAGAATGCGGCGGCGGCCGGCGTCGACGGGATCGAGCACTTCAGCGGGCTCTCGGCGGCGCACGGGTCCAGCATCGGTGAGCAGCTCCTGGACGAGGTGGCTCGCCGAGGCGTGTACGTGGATCTGACGATGGGCAACGACCGCAGCTTCCACGCCTTGATGCCTGCGCCGCCGCCACCGCTCGCGGAGCTGATGAAACGGTTCGGCGTCAAGGACTTCGATGAGTTCTACGCCTCTCGCATCACGGCTTTGACCAGCTTCCGGCAGCACGGCATCCAGGTGATCACCGGCGTCGACTCGGGGATGGCCCCCGCCAAGCAGCACGGCAACGTCTGGCGTGTCGTCGAGGAGATGGTCCAAGCCGGGTACTCCCCCGCTGAGGCACTGGCCGCGGCGACCTCTGTCACCGCTCGAGCCTGTGGCCTGCCGGGAGTGACCGGCCGGCTGGCGCCGGGCCATGTCGCCGACGTGCTCGTCGTGGATGGCGACCTCTCCCGAGATCTGTCCGCCCTGAGCCGACCCGTCGCCGTCCTCGTCGCCGGAGTCCCGGTTCAGGCGGGCCCTCCCAGCGATCGAAACCTTGCGGAAACTGACGCCTGATCCGGACTGCGGCTGCACCCGAGGTCGCGCCTGGCAGGTCACACAGTCCTCAGGGGCGCGTCGTCGGAACGAGGGCGAACACGGGATGCCGACCCGCCTCCTTGAGGAAGTCCTCAACAGGGGCGTCCTTGGACGCGGTGAAGTAGGACCGTGTGGCCGAAGCCACCTGCAGGTACTGCCGCAGCACCGGCGCCGCCTCCGCCGGCGGAAGCTCCCGCACGTCGTACTCGGTCGAGGTGCGGCGCCGGCTGAGAGTCACCCTGCCGGCGGCGCGGGCGTTGAGCACCCAGTGCACCGGCCCGTACGGTGCGACCAGCCATTTCTCGTCGCCCGTCTCGACCACGGTGACCGGTGTCGAGTGCAAGCGACCGGTCTTCCGGCCGCGGACGGACAGCGTGTACGTGTGCGGTACGAGGCCCCAGGAAGCGAGAGTCCCGATCACCGTGTTCGCGACGCGCTGTACGCGGCCCACGTGGAACCTTTTCGCTGGCCACTTGTCGTCGACGGAAGCATCGCGGGCCATCTACATCTGCCTCTCACCTAGCCCTCAGACGAAGAATGCCACCGGCCGGCCCCTTGCGCACCACGGCCATGAGCGGGCTGCCTCATCGTCGACCTGACCCCATTGGGGCCACAGGTTCCGAGGCGCTTGCCCAAGGCGTCGTCGTCCTCCAGTCGTTGGGCGCCCCGACGCCGCGATCTCGCGGATCAGCGAGTCAGCCGGTTCGCCGGACGCCGGCCGATTCCAGACGAAGATGTCGTGCGCCAGTGGTCACCAGGGCGGCCTGCTGCCATGACGCGAGTCTTTCAGCAGCTGCGGTATCCAGTGCGGCGTCCGCGACACACACGGGCGGAGTGGGGCACTCGTCGCTGGCGTCGAGTGCCGTCAGGTGGACGGTGCCGACCCGATTCGCGTCGCGACTGCGGCTCAAGCGGTCAAGACCCGCGGGAACGTCGAGCGGTGGCGTAGGCCGGCTCGCGGAGCCGGCGAACCCAGGCGTAGGTGTCCAGGCCGGGCAAGGGGTTGCGGATGGGGTCGAATGACAGCCGGGCGTCTTCCTCACCGACCGGGGCGGGGTGAAGGACCAGCTGCGCAAATGGGTGCCACCGGCCCGAGCCGATGGCCCAGGCAAGCGCCACCGTCGTCGCGTCGTGAAAGACCGCAGAAAGCAGAACTCCACCGGCGGGCGTCCGATATGGCAGCAATGTCGTCAGCGGTCTCTGGTAGGGCGACCGGGCCGGCGTGAGCGTGTAACGGGTCAGCGGTCCAAGCCCGGTCGAGGCGAACAGCAGATCGCCGTGCCGGCCGCCGTCGCTCGGGACCCGGACTGCGAGCCCGAATATGTCTGGCACGGGGGCAGGCGTACCGACCGCTCGTGACTGCCGTACCAGCACGTGGTCCTCACCGACTTGGTCCAGCCATGCGGCGCCGGTCTCCTCCTCGGCGCCGAACCGGTGCAGTGTGCCTGGGACGACGGAGCCGCGCGGGTGGAGGGGCTTGGTAGCCGGCCGGGCGGCGGCGATTTGGGTTGCGACGCGCAGTATCTGTCCACCAGCGGACGAGGCGACGCGGGCCAGGAGATCGGGGACTGCCATGTCGCAGCCGTACCCGATCACAAGCGGAACGAGGGCATTTTCGCGCACACCGCGAGGAAGGCGCTCTCGGAACGAGCTGCCTGCCGGCGAGCCCACGTTCACGCTGTACTGGCTGTTGGTTCGCCTGAGCGCGACCTGTGTGGTCTGGTGGCCGGATAGTGCCGTGAACCGGCGGGAGACGCGGGCAACCTTGCGGACCTGGTCGTCGACGCGGCGGACATAAGCCCCTCACGCGCCGCTCCTCGCGGCGCGGTGCACGTCCGTAGACGGCCGACTGTTGGAGATACCTGAGTGCCGGTTGCGTCGCTAGAGGTCCGATCCGTTCGAGCGCCGCGCGCTGGTCGCCTCCAGCCGCTGCTTGAGCAGCGCCAAGTTCGCAGGGACCTCTTTGCGCGCGCCTTTGCTCGCGAGCAGCCGGATCAGGTTGCCGATGCCATGCCCTTCGAACCAGAGCCGGTAGTCGACGTGCGTGCCGGTGCCCGCACTCGTCGGAGCGAACGCGAGCGTCACGTGCGCGCGGACGGCACCGTCGATGCCTCTGATGCTCCAACGCCGCCCTGGCTCACACTCCGTGACCTCCCACCGGAACGTCCGCCCTCCGCCCGGAACCCGCCGGACCTCGTGCCCGTGCACGCCCACCGCCGCGGGCACTCCGGGCGGTTCGAACGCGGCGACTTCCACCGACGGCTGCCAGTCCGGCAGCCGTTCCGGGTCGCAGACGTAGTCGAAAACATCGTGCGGCGTCCGGGCGATGTCGGCGCTGGCTTCGATGAGCTTGGACATGACTTCCACCTGTTCTCGATGGCGGGGGAGCCCCCCGTCGCCCATATTGATGCCAGTATCGTTCTCCTCAATGTCGAGCAACGCAAGACGCAAGTACGACTCGCAGTTGCGCAGGGCGCAGGCCGCCCGCACCCGCACGCGCATCGTCGAGGCTGCCCACCGGCTGTTCGTGGAGCGGGGGTTCGCGGGGGCGACCATCCCGGCGATCGCGACTGAGGCCGGCGTTGCGGTGGAGACTGTCTACCGCTCGGCCAACGGGAAGGCCGGCCTCCTCGGTGACGCGGTGCGGGCAGCCGTGGCTGGGGGCGCGGAGCGTGCTGACGTTCCGGTGATCGAACGCCCGGCGATCCGGCGGATCATCGACGAACCGGACCCGGTGCGGCAGCTGCAGCTGTATGCGGCCACCCAGCCAGGAATCTGGTCGCGGGTCGGTCCCCTGCTACGGGTGCTCGACGCGGCCTCGACCAGCGATACATCGCTGATCGAGTTGCGCGAGCAGATCGCGGCGGAGCGGCGGCACGGCCTGCGCGCTGGCCTGGGGAAGATGCTCGAACAGCGCGGAGTGCTACGCCCCGGGCTGACCGCCGAGCGGGCGGGCGACATCGTCTACGCCGTGTGCGGCCAAGCCAACTACGAGGCGCTCGTCACCCAGTGCGGCTGGACGGAGAGGGAGTACCGGGACTGGCTGGTTGAGACGTTGGTAGCGGCCCTCCTCCCCTGAGAGACCGGCGCCCACCTCGACTGACTGTGCCCATCCGGCAGGGCGCCGAGCGTCACGCGGCGAAGTGACGCACCGTCAGGCAGCCGCCATGGCCTGGGGCGGCAGCTCAGGCCAGCCGTACGCTCAACTGCCCGTTGGCGAGTTGTCTGGTCTCCACCTTGTCGCTCCGCGACTCCACGAACGCTCGGAAGCTGGTGAACCCCAGCGATTTCTCAGTGAAGGCCGGATCCATTCGCTGCATCTGGCTCTTCACCCCCGCCGCGTAGACCCAGTCGTCATCGCCCTTTTGTAGTCCGACCCGAATGGCACGGACGAGGAGGCTGGTCGCCTCCTCTGCCGCGAGGTCCGCAGACGTAGAGTTCCGGGAAGTCTTCTTCGCGACGGCCTTCTTGGCCGGCGCCGCGGTCTCTACCGGCTTGGCCACCGGCGGCGGAGTGACCCCTGGCAGGTGGGCGTAGTCGATGAACTCGTTGCAGGCTGACACCAACGCCCTGCTGGTCGACCCGGCAACGCCGATGCCGACCACGTAGCGACCGAGTTGCTTGCAGCTCTGGGCGAGTGGAACGTAGTCGGAGTCTCCAGCAACAAGGACCACGTGCGTGATCTCGGGGTGGCGCATGAGGTCTTCGACGGAGTCGACGGCGAGCCTGATGTCGGCTCCGTTTTTGACCCCGGAGGCGGTGAACAGCTGAACGAGGTGAAGAGCTCGTCCCATCAGCTCCTCCTTGTACGCCGCGTTCGCAGGAACCGACCAGTCGGCGTAGGCCCGGCTGAGCGACACGCTGCCGAAGGAAGCCGCATAGTCGATGATCGCCCCGATGTCGACTCGCGCCGCAGCCAGCTTCGCGTCGAGCGGGTCCTTCGACGTTGTCGACCACCCATGCTTGCGCGGATCGTCGTGCCGCCACGCCTGCTTGCCGTGGACGTCGTCGTAACGGGAGATGACCACATTGTCGAAGTCGAGGTAGACCGCCACCCGTTCGCTCATGGCGCGAGCCTACGACTGGCGGGCAGCGGTCGCCCTCACGTCGGCGAGCACGATTAGCCCGGGACCTCCGCACCGACACACGGACACTCGAACCCTGACCGGCGTGGCGGACGCCTCAGCGCACGGCTTTGACGCGCTGCTCCCTAGGAGAAAAGCCCGTCGGTGATGGTCAGGCCCACACCGTTCTGAAAGACCCAGAAGAACGCGAGCGCGGCGCCCGCCAGCGCCACGTCCTTGTTGCACTGGATCATCTCCATCTGCTTGGCCATCGGCTCGGTCTCCTTCCAGAACGGGTGCATCAGGAAGGCGGTGGCGAGCAGGAAAAGTGCGATGAGCAGCGACCCAAGGTCGCCCCAGACGCCGAGGAGGATCATCAGTCCGCCGACGAGGATCTGCACCCCGGAGAGGCGGACCATGACCTTGGCGGCCGGGATGCCCTTGGAGGCGGCATAGCCGCCCATGGTGTCGGCCTTCGTCAGGTGCCCCACCGCGGATCCGAGGAACAGGTAGGCGTAGAGGATGCGACCGATGAGGAAAACCACGTCCATGAAGCCTCCTCCGAGAGTTTTCGGCAAGGGTGCCGCACAAGTTGTATTTTAATCCTCAACCACCCCCACAGCATCTGATATTGGCGGCTGGCGCGGCTGGTCGATGCCGCTCCCCACGGCAGCGACGCGTGGTCGGCATGGAGGGGGCAGCGCACCCCAGGGACCTATAGCCGCGAACCTCGGGAGAGGCCGATCCTCGTCGCCTCGCGGCGAAAGGACGCGCCTCGGACCCTTCTGGCAGGGGTGGTTGGCCTCCCGGACGAACGTCATCGTCGCGGACCTCTTCGTGCTCTTTGGATGCGTGGAGGTCGAGCAGCCGGCTGCGGTTCTTCGGGGACCGCCGCCATAGACTGCGGCGGGTGAGCAAACCTCCGCCGTACCCCACGATGGAGGACGTCATCGGCGGCACGCCGCTGGTGCGTCTGCAGCGCCTTCCGGGGCTGGAGAACGAACGCCGCGGCAACGTGCTGCTCGCCAAGCTCGAGGGGAACAACCCGGCCGGCTCGGTGAAGGACCGGCCGGCGATCAGCATGATCCGCGGCGCCGAGGCGCGAGGGGAGATCTCTCCCGGCGACACCCTGCTGGAAGCCACGTCCGGCAACACCGGGATCGGCTTGGCGATGGCGGCGGCGATCAGCGGCTACCCACTGGTCATCGTGATGCCCGAGGACGCCTCCACCGAGCGGATCCAGACGATGAAGGCGTATGGAGCCGACCTGGTCCTCACCTCGGCGCGCGGCGGCATGGAAGAGGCCCGCGACGTCGTGACGCGGATGGAGCGGGAGGGCCGCGGCCGGGTCCTGGACCAGTTCGGCAACCCGGACAACCCCCGTGCCCACGAGGACGGGACGGGCCCGGAGCTGTGGCGACAGACCGACGGACGGATCACACACTTCGTGTCCGCGATGGGCACCACTGGCACGATCATCGGGGTCTCGCGGTTCCTGAAGTCACGCAACCCCGGTGTCCAGATCGTCGGGGCACAGCCCGCGGAGGGCTCGAAGATCCCCGGGATCCGCGCCTGGCCCCCGGAGTACGTGCCGAAGATCTTCGACCCCTCGGCGGTGGATCGGACCGTGGAGGTCACCCAGACCGACGCCGAGGAGACGGCCCGCCAGCTGGCCCGCCAAGAAGGCATCTTCGGAGGTGTCTCGGCGGGCGGCGCTTGCTGGACCGCCCTGCAAGTAGCCGAGGAGGTCGAGGGGGCGACGATCGTCTTCGTGGTCTGCGACCGCGGCGACCGGTACCTGTCCAGCGGCGTGTTCCCCGCCTGAGATTCCGCTGACGCCCGGAGACAGCCGTCGAGGGTGGGACCGGCCCCCTCCGCCGCCCTACCGCACGATTGCCATACGCGGCGAAGTGACGCGGGCTGACGAGACCTTGATGTGCGCGACGTCGCGTGCTGCAGCAGCCTTAAGCCGATCAGTTGTTGAACGGGCAGCCCGTACTGAAGATCCCCGAGCAGGTGACCCTCATACGCATCGAACCGCCGATACCGGAGCCGCCGCCGCCGATGGTGATGCTGTTGATGCCCAGGACGCGGCCCTGCCGGTCAAGCAGCGGCCCGCCAGAGTTGCCGGGGTTGATCGACGCTGAGGTCTGGTACCAACTGGTTTCGATGCGGGAGATGATGCCGGTTGTCACTGTGCCCTCCAGCCCGTACGGCGAGCCGATGGCGACGACTGGGTCTCCGACCTTCGCCGGCGGCGCCGCCTGAAGAGGCGTCAGGCCGCCGCTGAGATAGAGAAGGGCGACGTCGTGCTCTTCGTCCCAGGTCCACAGCTTCGAGGGAAACTTCCGGTCTCCCTGGGAGGCGTAGGCGTTGGGGCCGCCCTGGACCGTGCATTCCTCGATCACGTGGTGGTTCGTGATGATCGCGGTGTCGTAGCCCTGGACTGAGCCGGCGCCGATAGCGAACCCCGAGCCCAGCGCGTCGCCACAATGCACGGTGACCACGGAGGACTTCACCTTCTCCACGACCGCGTTGGTGTCCAGGGCTGCCGCCTTGGCCTGTTCCTGCGCCTTGGCCGCCTTGCTGGCGGTCTCATTCGCGGTCGCAGCGCGGCTGCCAGCGTCTCCGGCGGCCACCTTGGCCGCCTCCGCCACCGTCTTGGCGCTAGCTGCCTCCTGTTGCGCGCTGGCCACGGACGTCTTCAGCTGTTGAACTTTCGAGTCGGCAGCGGCCAGGTCTGCAGAAAGTTGGGTGATCTGTTGTGAGTCGGCCTGTTGGCGCACGATGAGATAGCCGGCGCCAGCGGTGTTCGCCAGCAGCAACGCGATGGCGAAGCCGATCCCCAGCGCCCGATAGGCGCGACCCGGGTCTTTGCGCGCGGGAGCTTGCGAGTGCGTCTGGAACGCAGGCCAGATCTCCCGGTCGTCGCCGTGATCGTCCGTCACCTGCTGCCCCTGACCTGTGGCTCGAATACTCGGGGCGATGGTAGGCGCGAGTCCGAATGGTGCGCGGCGATTTCGCGGCAAAGGTGAGCGACTCCATGCGTGCAAGGGCTCCACCTGAGTTGGGGGCGCAACCGGATCTGGCGATTTCATCTCCGCGCCCTCGCTTCGGCTGTGACCATGTTGCGACACTCGCGAGGCAGGGGAGGCCGACATCAAGACAGGGTGGTATTACCAGCCGGGCGAGCAGCGCTTGCGGTATCACGACGGCGAAGGCTGGACCGGGCAGTACCGCAACCTCGATGACCCGCCGGCCGCACCCGTCGCCGACGTCGAGAGCACGGCACACGCTGCGGAATCGCCCGCGGCCACGGCCCCGTCAGAGCCTCGGAAACGAGCCCTTCCCATCTTGGCCGTCGGTGCCTGCGGCGTGCTCCTATTCGGATTCGGCGTTGATGGCCTCGTGAGCGGTGGTCCGCTTGACGGGCAACCATATGCCCATGCGACGGTGGCCGGGGCGCCCCCTGGCGCGGAGCCGCAACCGACCCCGTCCACACCGGATCCAGTCATGTCGCTGGAGCCGTCGACCTCGACATCGAACCGTTCATCGCGGCCGACCGCTCCGAAGCCGCCTGCGGCACGCCACCTGACTCCGGCGCCCGTCCCACCAGCTGCGCCCAAACTGGCTGTGACACCGCCTCCCAGCATCCCTCACGGGCGGTTCATCACGGCGACACCCAATATCTCGGGCTACCCGGTGGACCCGCCGCCCGCGACGGACGCATTCGACAAGGCATGCGCCAAAGTGATCGCTGGGCGCGTCGTCGAAGACGTCGCCACCGGCGACGCGCGGTTCATGGACCGTCCCGACCTCGGGGCCGCCACCACGATGGGCTTCCTCTCCACTGACATGGAGGACCTGCTGAACTGCGGCATGCCACGCGTGGCCGACCAAGCCACCTACTACGCCACAGTCACAACACTCCGTGACTTCTACGCCAAGGCAGGGGATCAACTGCCCCAAGACGTAGACGGCGCGCTCGCGACGTACAGCGTCGCGCGGCAACACACTGGGGAACTGCTGACGGTTCTCAATCCCATCCTTGGAACCCGATATCAGCTACCGCCCTGGAGCTACACCCCGGACCAGCCAGAAACTTGGAATTTGGGCTTGGCCCCATGAGTGCGCTCGCGGCGGTATGACGCTGGTTCAAGGTGGTCGGCAAGCGCTGCGGAAGGTCGTTAATTGCCGGAGCTGCCGAGGTCTGGCCGCCGATGTGCTCGGGAAACTGCTGTCCGCGTCGCGGGAGCCGCTGCGCATGTGTGCGCGGTTGCTCGGGCCTCCTCGAGCCGTTCGGGCGGTCAGGCGTGCGGGCTCGTTGGAGCGCTGAGCCGCCGACCCGCAGGACCGGGTGACCACGAGGCGGCCGCGTGGTCAGGCGGGGCCGAGGAACTTCACTGCGACGGGTGCGAAGTCCTGGTGGAACTGGAATATCCCGCCATGGCCAGAGTCGGGGTAGATGATCAACTCCGAGTCCTGGATGCGTCGGTGCAGGTCGTGGGAGAGGGCGCTGGGGACCATGCGGTCGTTGTCGCCGTTCGCGATGAGTGTGGGCTGAGTGATCCGTGACAGGTCGGCCGGGGCCGACCGCCCGTAGGTCTTGATGGCATTCAGCTGGGTGCGGAAGGCAGGGGTCGAGACCTTCCGATCGCGGTCGGTGGTGCGCTCCCCGAGGCGGCGGACGAAGGCCTTGGCTGCCTGCTTGCCGGTCTCGTCGCGGTTAAAGAAGAGGAACTCCTTCGGGTCAGAGCGGGTCAGCGTGGCGCGGAGGATGTCGTAGTAGGTGACGCGCGCGACCTTGTCCATGTCCTTGCCGCCCTTGGGCCCGGTGCCGGTGAGGACGAGCCGGCGGACCAGGTCGGGGTTGGCGAGCACGAGCGCCTGGGCGACCATCCCGCCGAGGGAGAACGCGAAGACGTCGACCCGGTCGTGACCGAGCGCCCCGATGAACCTGACGGCGTCAGCGGCCATCTCCTCGATGGTGTGCGGGACCGTTCCGGGCGATCCACCGACCCCACGGTTGTCGAACGCGATGACGTGGCGCTCCTGGGCGATCGCGTCGATGACCCGGGGGTCCCAGTTGTCGAGGTTGCCAGCCAGATGGACGAAGAACACGACGGGCACACCGCCCGTCGGGCCCAGCTCGCGGTAGGCGTATGTAACGCCGTCGGCGACGATCGAGCGGTTCGCCGCATCGCGATAGGCGATGGGTGCTCGGGTTCCGATGTCGGATGAGTTCGGGGTCGTCATCTCTTGCTCCTGCTCCTGCTCCGTGGCGCGGGGCGGCGCGTCGGGGATGGTCTCGTACGCCAAGGAGCACGCACGCGCCCATAGGATTATGACCGTACTGCTATGGTGGGCGCAGACGCAACGGTGAAGGAGTGAGCCCATGGCCAGGTACGGCGCCGAGCACAAGCAGGCGACGAGGCGGCGGATGATCGAGACGGCAGGTCGCCGGTTCAAGACTGATGGCATCGACGGTTCGGGCATCGCGACCCTGGTGGCCGACGCCGGCCTGACCAACGGCGCGTTCTACGGTCATTTCTCGTCAAAGGGTGATCTGGTCGCTGCCGTCGTCACCGACCAGCTGGACACCCAGGTCGCCCTGCTCGACTCACTTCCCGCAGGATCCGGCCTGGAGGCGTTCATCCGCGACTACCTCTCGGCCGCTCACCGGGACGACCCAGCCGCCGGTTGCTGCTCCGCGGCACTTCTCGACGAGATCGGCCGCTGCGACGCGGCCAGCAGGCAGGCCTACACCACCGGCATCCGCTCGGTCCTGACCGCCATCGCCCGACACCTTGATGACGCTGACGACCACACCTCGCGTGCGGAGGAGCAGGCCATCGGTCTCGTGGGACTGCTCGCAGGCGCCCTGCAGCTGGCGCGCGCCGTCCAGGACCGCGAGCTGTCCGACCGCGTGCTGGCCGCCGCCCACACCAACGCACTGAAGCTGCTGGCGCCCGCCGGCAACCGCGCGAACACGGACCAGGAGTCAGCATGAGGGCTTTCGCCGTCGACCACTACGGCCCCGACGGCCTGCGCGAGGCTGACGCGCCGGCGCCGACCGTCGGTCCCAGTGATGTCCTGGTCGACGTACGCGCGGCAAGCGTCAACCCACTCGACGTGATGATCCGCAACGGCGAGTTCAAGCAGCTCCTCAGCTACCCGCGACCGTTCATCCTCGGCCACGACGTCGCGGGCACCGTCGCCGAGGTCGGCCCCGACGTCAGCGCCTTCAAGGTCGGCGACGAAATCTGGGCCCGACCCCGCGACCACCGCATCGGCACCTTCGCCGAGTCCATCGCCATCGACGCCGCGGACATCGCGCTGAAGCCGGCCTCACTCTCCTTTGCCCAGGCAGCAGCCGTCCCCCTCGTAGCGCTCGCGGCCTGGCAGGCGCTCGTCGACCTCGCTCACCTCCGGCCGGGCCAGCGCGTGCTCGTGCACGCCGGAGCCGGCGGCTTGGGATCGACCGCCATCCAGCTCGCGCACCACCTCGGCGCCCACGTGGCGACCACCGCGCGCGGGACCCACGCCGAGACACTCACGGCGCTCGGCGCTGACGAGGTCATCGACTTCACCACCACCGACTTCACCGACGTGCTCAGCGACTACGACGTCGTCCTCGACTCGCTCGGGACCGACAGCCTGAACAAGTCGATGACCGTGCTACGGCCCGGCGGGCTGGCAATCAGCGTGGTCGGCCCGCCCGACCCCGCCTTCGCCACCCAGATCAGCAAGCCGCTGCTCAAGCCGGTGATGGCACTGCTCAGCCGCAAGATCCACCGGAGGGCCCGGCGACTCGGGGTGCGCTACCGCTTCTTCTTCATGCACGCCGACGGCGCCCAGCTGACGAACCTGGCCCGGCTCTACGAGGCCGGAGACCTCCGCCCGGTCCCCGACCGCACCTTCGGTTTCGACCAGACTCTCGACGCGGTCACCTACGTGGAGGAGGGCAAAGCGCACGGCAAGGTCGTCATCACCCGCTGACCACGTGACGACCACGCGGTCTTGTCGCCGCTGCCTGAGACAAGGACTTCACAAGTTGGATCGACGAACACCCGTCACCACCCACACTGTGCTGCCGCCTCCGCGCACAGTCGCGCCGGGACGGTTGCCAGCGGCCCGTAGGCCGCGCTCCACCGGCCAGGCGGGGATTCTGTCCAATCGAGGTTCCGACCCCCGGCTACAAGGCTAGCCACCTCAGCTCATGCGGCCTTGTGGAATCCATTGAGCGGTAAGCGAGGCGGCTCGCGGCGGAGTGACGCTGACGACGAGAGCCGCGGTCTGATCGGTGGATCTGCCCTTCGACCAAGCGTGCCCTCCACCTTCCCTCGACGCGGCCCGTCCTCCGCGTCGATCAGCCTCGCGAGCATCCCTTCCCACTAACGTGCCGCCCGTGATCACCCACCGCGTCCGTAAGCCGATCGTGCTGCTCGAAGCCTTCCTCATGCCGCTCGTCGCGGCCGCTCTGTTGCTGCTAGTCCTGCGGCCGCTCCCCCTTGCCGTTCCGCTCGCGGCCGCACTCCTGGCCTTCGGGATTCCTGGCCTCATCCGGGCATCGCACCGGTCCCTGACCATCACAACCGACGGGATCGAGCTTCAACGCGACAAGTACCGGCTGGACGCCTCTTGGGACGCGGTCGTAGGACTCGAGCGGGGCCGCCGGCGAGGGCTTCTCAGGGCCGACGAGCTGCTCTTGGCCGATAGCCGGATCAGCGCCGTTGACTACCGCGGCCGAAGGACGACGTTGCCCCCAGGTTTGGAAGGCCATCCCGCCATCCGCCGGGTGCAGGTCAACTTCTACGACGGAGATTGGGCGACAGGCCCGATCGGTGAACACCTCAAAGCCAAAGGCGTGACGCTCTAACCGGATGGCTGAGCGTCGCGCGGCACGGCCGCGCACGGGACAGCGTCAACCTGGGACCGCGACCGGCCGGGTACGGATGCGGAGTGCCACCGCGGCGGTGGACGGAAGCCCACCGCCGCGGGGACTCTGGGTCAGAGCCGCAGGCCGCCGGAGGCTTCGATGCGCTGGCCTGTGATCCAGCTGCCGGAGGCGGTCGTGAGACCGACGACGGCCTGGCCGACATCCTCAGGAGTGGCCAGACGCTGCAGGGCGGTCAGCCCGATGATGGTCTTCTGCAGGTCGGGGTCTGAGCGCAGGTGAGCGTCGCCGAAGTCGGTCGGCACGGCGCCGACGGCGAGGACGTTGGCGGTGATCCCGCGATCGCCGTACTCCAGCGCCTGGTAGCGGGTGAGCACCTCGATGGCTCCCTTGGCGGTGGCGTACGGGCCAGAACGGGCGAATGCCATCCGGGTCAGGGCACTGGAGATGTTGACGATGCGGCCGCCGTCGACGAGCAACGGCTCCAGGGCCTGAGTGAGGAAGAACGGGCCCTTGACGTGCACCCCGAAGACCTGGTCGAACTCGGCCTCGGTCGTGTCCTTGAGCAGGCTGTACAGCGCGGTGCCGGCGTTGTTGACCAGGATGTCGAACCGCCCGTCGGGCAGCTCGCTGCGCAGCGTCTCCACGAAGGCGGCGAACGAGGCGATGTCGGTGGTGTCGAGGTGCAGCGCGACACCGCGCCGACCTCTGGACTCGATGGACGCGACGACGTCGCGCGCTTCGGCCTCGCTGCTCTTGTAGGTGATGACCACGTCGAGACCTGCATCGGCGAGTGCCAGTGCGGTGGCGCGCCCGAGGCCGCGGCTGGCGCCGGTGACCAGGGCAGTGGTGGGGTGGTTGTTGTTGTCATTCGTCATGAGTCCCAACGTGGTGCCTGGCACGACTCGGTGAAAGAGACCCGTTCATCCACGGACTCCCGGTCTCTGGATGAGGCACGATCCCTCACCGAGAATGGGCCCCATGGATCGTGAACTTCTAGCCGACTTCCTGCGCCGGCGCCGCGAGGCGCTGCAGCCCGAGGACGTCGGGCTGACGCGTGGTCCCAGACGCCGCACCGACGGCTTGCGCCGTGAAGAGGTCGCGTTGCTCGCGAGCATGTCGACCGACTACTACACCCGCCTCGAGCAGCAGCGTGGTCCGCAGCCCTCACCTCCGATGCTCACGGCGATCAGTAGAGCGCTGCGACTGAGCCGGACCGAGCGCGACCACCTGTACCGGCTGGCCGGTCACGTCCCTCCGCGCAGTGACATGCGCAGCGACCACGTGTCACCAGGCGTGCAACGGGTGCTCGACAGACTCGACACGCCGGCCATGGTCACCAACGACCTCGGCGAGGTGTTGGCACAGAACCCCTTCGCCATCGCACTGTTCGGCGACGAGTCGCGCTTCGCCCCTGAGGACCCGAACAGGTCCCGCTTCCACCGCTGGTTCACCGATCCGCGCGAACGCGCGCTCCACCCTGTCGAGGAACAGCCGACCTACTCCCGTTCCTACGTGGCAATGCTCCGCCTGGCCGTTGGACGTCACCCGGACGATCCCCGTGCCCGCGCCCTGGTCGATCGCCTCCGCGCCTCGCCGGAGTTCGACGCGCTGTGGGCGGGTCACGATGTCGCCTGGAGGCCGGGGCCGGAGCGCAAGACGTTCCTGCACCCGCAGGTCGGCCGGATGGAGCTCGACTGCGAAAGCATGTCAACGGACAGCGATGTCCAGATCCTGCTCGTCTTCACCGCGACGCCGGGCAGCGAGTCCGCCGAGCGCCTACGTCTGCTCGGCGTCCTGGGAAGCCAGACCTTCTCCCCGGCCGCCATGCAGCCGTCGCGAGAAGACCCGACCGCCACAAGAACGTGGTGACCACAGACGGTGCGCTGGGCGGTCGAGCGTCTTCGAGGGGTGGTGTCACGTTTGCTGTCGTGCGCGTTCCTTGATCTGGGTGATGACGTCCGTCTTGGCGTCGGAGTAGGCGTTCATGTCGGGCCAGTCCTGGGCGGCGAGGTCACGTTTGGTGCGCGCGTAGAGCTCGCGGTCGGCTTCGTCGCGGCGTAGGTGATTGCGGCGGAGAAGGTACTCGCGGATCTGGGATCGTCGGTCTCGAGGATGTGTCCGTGGACATCACGCTCGGGTGTACGCACCAGGCGGTGGCCGGGCTCGCGGACCCGCAGGACGTAACCGGCGGCGAGGAGTTGGGGCAGGTAGTCCTCTTCGGCGGTGATGTCATTGACGACGACGAGAATGTCCACGATGGGTTTCGCGGCGAGGCCGGGTACGGAGGTCGATCCGATGTGCTGAATCGCTACGGCGCCCCGCGGTCCGAGCGCTGTGTGGATGCAGTCCTCGTGACGTTGGTAGGCCTGGGGCCAAGCGGGGTCAGGATCGACGACGACGAGCTCGCGCTTCTCGACGCCACCGACTAGCTCGGCGATCGTTACGTCTGCACGTCGATGAGGGCGGGGCGCAGGAGGCATCAGACGAGCGTAAGCAGCCGCGCTTGCTCCCGACAACTGCTAGCACGGACGTCCGCATTTGCCGCGGATGGCGCGTTCGATCGTCCGGGTTGAGGGCGTCGGTCTCATCCCGTCCTCGGTCGCCAGGAGCGGGCTGGCCAGTCAAGAAGGCGCAACGGGTGGAGGCTGGGAAACCGTCGGCCTTAATCGCGAGCGGTGAAGGAGTGGTGCTCGTGAAGGACTGTCCAGTGATCGCCCACCTTGCGCAGCCCCACAGTAAGGCGTAGACGTCGGTCCGGGATGGCCGCAAGCTCCTCAGGAGTCCCGCACCGAAGCAAGCCGTATGCGAATGCCACGTCTGGGCCGGCAACAACCTCCAACGACAAGAGATCGAAGGTGGCCCTCTCCTGCCACTTAAAGAACCCCGGCCACGTCTGCTCGTATGCGGCCAACCCGCGTACCCCATCCTCGGGTGGCGGGACGTCGTACATCACGATTTCCGGAGCGTGATGCGCCAGGACAGCCTCTAAATCGCCCTCGTGCGCAGCGATAGCCCACCCTTCGATGAGGCTCCGGATGGCCACTTCGTCGTCGTTCATCCTGCGCACCTCCGTTTGACAGGGGTGTTCACCCTTCGCGCACTGGATCGGTGGGCGCCATGTCCGCTCGTCCAGAGCTGCGGGCCACCTTCGGTCCCACCATGCCACTCACGGCTCACGATTGAGGGACAACTGTGCTGACGCTCGGTCGCCGACGTCGTCACGTGCTGGAAGCCCCCAGTGCAGAATCCACCCCAGCAGACGTCCTCTCTTGCCGCTGACTGGGCGCGGTCCAGGCGAGCTATCGAGAGTCGGGGAACGGATTGGGGGCCGGCCGGTGTCGGGATAGTTGTGGCATCGAATCGTGCTGGCCGGCTGACGCGCGGCATCTGCGCCGTGCTGCTGGGAACGTCCGTAGCAGGTTGCGGGGCTGACGCGATCATGACGCCGGTGAGCTTCCACGACGCGAGGGTCGTGCGTGGGGATGCGACCCTCATCAGGCTGTCGGCCGATTCGTGCAAGAGCCAGCCCTATCAGGTGAGGATCTCGGAGTCGGCTCGCGAGGTCCGTATCGCACTGGCCGCCGCCACACCCGAGGGCCCGCCGTTCCCAGCGTGCAGCCATCTGGTGGCGGTGCGCCTCAAGAAGCCGCTCGGCTCACGGCGCCTGTGGACGCCACCACCGATCGCCAAGTGCCTCATTGAGCAGGACCGCACCTTCTCCCCCAAGCAAGAGCATCCGCAAATGCCGCAGGGATCACGGACACTGCGTATCGTTCCAACGCCAGTCAAGAGAAAGTGAGGCGGCATCGTGGCATTCATCTGGCTCGGGCTGACCTTGGGCATGCTCGCCACTGTCACCATGTTCGGCGGCACTCCCGTCGAACTGGTGGTCTTCTTGTTCGCGGTATCCGCTGGCTGCGTCATCTGGGGCCTCATCCGACTGCTGAGGGCTCGAGCATCCGCCTGACTCGCACGCTCATGCCGCCGATGGCGCCCGGTCGATCGTCCTCGTGATGAAGGGCCCTCTGGGCTGGCCTGCCGCGCCTAAGCCCGTCAGCGGCTGGCCGGCGGCATACGCGTAGGGGGCGGTGTCGGTGAGGGCGTCCGAACGGATCAGCCGGACAACGCTGTCGGGTTGGGTCATGTCGCCGAACCTAGCGGCGGACGGCGTAGGGGCTCTGGCAACCCGGGCAGACCTCTTGTCGGCCGACCAGGCCGTGGTTGCGTGCGACATCCGCAACCCTCCGCGAGCACCTTCTCGAAGTCCTTGCGTGCCTGAGACTTGTTGCCCTCGGCGAGATACGTCTGCCCCGGTTCCACCAGAGCCATGCGGCGGAGAGCAGGGACGCGACCGCGGCGCCAGTGCGGCCTCTCAGGGCCTCGCGCGAGGCCTCGTAGGGGCCCTGCGCCCGAGTGGAGTGTTATGGCCGATTCGCGAGTCTGAGTACGAGGAGGCACAGGGTCATCGCCGCCGGTACACCTCCAGTGTCCCGGCGGATTGGCTGAAGGCTGCCCGGCTGGTCAGGCCGAGGGCTTGCCGCGGTAGCGGCGCACCTTGGCGCGGTCGCCGCAGGTGCCCATGTCGCACCAGCGCCGCAGCTTGCTGCGGGAACGGTCGAGGAAGGGGTGCGTGCAGCGGTCATCGGCGCAGAAGCGCACGACGGCCCCATCGGTGCGGTCGAACAGTTCCACTCCGGCCTGGGCCACCGCGGCGAGACAGGCGCCGGCGTCTCCTCGGCGTACCCGTCGCCCGTCCGGATCGAGAGTCTGCACCGGTCGCGGCCGGCGAGCGACGCGGTTGAGCGCCAATCGGCTTTGTTCGGGTAGCGGCGTCTCGTCGACCAGTGAGCGCACCAGGAGGTGCAGGTGTTCACGGAACCGGCGCGCCTGCGCGAGGTGGGCGGCGTCCACCTTCGGCTGACGGTCGACGAGTCCCGCTTCGACGTACCACCTCGCAAGGGCCGCACCGCTGGCCAGGCCCTCCTCGTCGGCGGTTCCGCGTTCGCTCAGCGTGCCGACGAAGTCCAACGCGGCATTGCCGGCGACATGCAACATAGCCATGTCACTAGTTTGACCGGTTACACGGTTGGTGGCAACGTCGACGGTGTAACCGGTCGAAGGAGTGTCATATGAGTGACAAACGCATCGGTACGTATGTGCTGGCTGCGGTGCTGGTCCGGTGCATGGACGCCGGCGCGACCGTCGGTTTGGTGCTGCTGTGCGCGGCCTCGCACGTGCCGTCGCCGTTGCGCACTGCCGGGCTCATCGGCGCCGCGCTTACCGCTCCCCACGCCCTCGGGTTCCTGTCCGCTCCGCTGCTGGACCGCGTCGCCGACCCGCGCCGTGTCGTGGCGGTGGCAGCAACCGTCTTCGCCGCCCTGTTGGCGCTGGTCACCACGTGGCTCGGTGCCACGCCGCTGCCGCTCGTACTGCTCCTGGCGCTCGGTGCCGGCGCGGCCGGTCCGATGCTCACCGGTGGCCTGAGCAGCCTCGCGGAGGGCCGTACCACCGACGACCGAACCCGCCGCCTGCGCGCACTCGATGCTCTCACCTACGGCGTGGCCGGGGCCGGCGCGCCGGTTGTCGTCTCCGTCCTGGCCGCCGCCGCCTCACCGCGCGGCGGGCTGCTCGCGCTGAGTGCCCTCGGCCTCGTGGGCGCCTTCCTGGTCCTGGGCTTGCCGGCGGCGCGGACGTCACCGGCTCGGGTTCCGCGCGCCCGCCAGCACGCCGAGACCGAGCTGCTCCACGGCGCCGACCCGTCGGGGCCCGGGGTCCGCGCCGGACCGGCCGCAGTCTTTCGCCACGTCCAACTGCGCCGCGTCGCGCTGCTCACGTGGGTCGGCGCGTTTCTGATCGCCGCGGCCCTGCTTGCAGGGATGAGCCTGGGCGAAAAGCACGCCAGCGGACATGGCGGGTGGGTGGCCGCGGCCTTTGGGCTCGGCAGCCTGACCGGCGGGCTCGCCCTGACTCTCCACCCGCCCCGGATGTCACCCGACCGTGGGATGACTCTCCTTGTCACCCTGATGGCTCCGGTGCTCTTCGCGGTCGTCCTCCTCGGCGGGTGGTTCCCGGTGCTGCTGGCGACGTACGCAGTCCTTGGCCTCGTCATGGCAGCACAGACCGTGCTGAGCCTCGCCGCCAGAGGCGAATATGCCCCGCCGAGTGCCCGCGGCTCTGTCTTCGTGACCGTCGCGGGGACGAAGGTGGCCTTCTCGTCCGCCGGGACGGCTCTGGCTGGCTTGGTGGCCGGGTTCGGTTCCCGATCGACGCTGGTGGCCGTCGCCGGAGTCGCGCTTGTCAGTGCGGCCTTCGCCGGCCTCGGGGTGCGGCGTTTCCCAGCCGAAGGTCGGCCGTAGACCGTACGGTGTGTCGTTCACCACGGACGGCACTTGTCACCGTGAGGGTGGCCGACGCGAGGCGGAATGACGTGGGCTGATTGGTGAGGGATCAGGACCGAACGTCACTGTCGAGCCTTCGACGCCGACGTTTCGGGAAGGCGGCTTCAACCCGAAGCATGGGGTCGCTGCGCGGTGCCAAGATGTGAGGGTGGCGTCAGACACTGGGATGGTGGCCTTGGGTTTCGGCAAGTTCGCGCGGGCGGATCGCATCTTTGCCCTCGAGCGAATCACCGGAGAGGGACGTGGTGATGGTCGCCGCACCCGGGTGTGGATCGATGGCATCGCTGATCCGTTGATCGCCTCACGGACTGAGGGCACCATCCTTCGAGACATGGGCCAGGAAACTGCTGTCGTCGGCCCCGAGTTAGACGAAGCCTTGGACCTAGCCGCACGTTTGGCGGCTGCGGCTAAAGAGGGCCGGGTGGATCTGAGCGACCTTGGCCGTCGAGCCCGGAGGCTTCTTGCCTCAACGACAAGGTCTGCATCTGGCAGCGACGCGACCGATTGAGCGACACCGTTCGCTCGATCGGATGGGAGAGAACCGAACCGGAAAATGGTGCTTCGCATTGTGCGCCCCCATGTGGGCCATGTCGAATCGCATGCAGATTGCTCCGGCAGGTTCGCTGGCCATCGTGCCGGCATGCGGGTTTGCATGCCAGCCAACAGCGTTGCGCATTGTTTCAGTCGGGAGGGTCACGAGCTTGTAAGCGCCGCAATGGCAGCTGACCACGGCCGATCAAAGGAGCTCGGGACCATTACTACGGCTGATGGTCTCCGCCGCTGAGCCATATCAGGCGTTTCCCTGGCCGCATCAGGACCTAGCGCATGGAAGATTGCCTATCCCGGCTCCGCGCCACCATCTGCGTGAGCAAGAGGACGTCGGCGTCACGTGTCGATGTCCTGGTCGGGCCTCTCGCGGCGCTCTGCCAGCTCTGCTCGCAATCGCCGCTCGTGGCGGCGCAAGTCAGCCACCCGAGCGGTCTGGCCAGGCAGCGGCCTCGACCCAGACCTTGCCTCCTCACGTAGGCGGTCCTCTGTCCGAGTCAACTCGAGGATCAACTCTTGGATGCTCAGGTGAGACAGGTCTGCCTCGGGCTCACTCCGCGGACCAGACACGTCTTCAGATTACGTCTGATGCGGTCACGTGACCCCCTCTGACTGACCCAGCGGAGGCACGCCGATGTGGGTGCGCGAGTCCGGGGTCAGGGTTAGATTGGCGGCATCATGGCTGCCGACGGGGATGATGCCGATGTCCACCGACGACAACAAGCGGGTCGTGGTCGAGTTCGTCCGACGTTGCCAAGATCAGCATGACCTGGCCTACGCCGACGAGGTCTTCCACCCGGGGTTCGTGAACCACTACCGGCCCGAGGGGCGGACCATTCCGAGCACGGAGCGACCAGCGAGCGGGTTCCAGGCCTTCTACGGGCAGCTGCTACAGGCCTTTCCGGATGCCCGCATGCAGATCAACGACCAGATCGCCGAGGGCGATCTGGTCAGTACGCGGAAGACGTTGCGCGGTACTCATCGCGGCGAGCTCTGGGGACTGGAGCCGACCGGCAACCACATCGAGTTCGAGTTCATCGACATCTTCCGCATCTCCGATGGCCTGCTCGTCGAACACTGGACATCCATGGACCTCGGCGCCTTGAAGAGCCAGATGCGTGGGAAGACTGCTTAGACCATTCGAGTCCCCTTCCCAGACGAGACGGGCCGTCGCTAGCGGCGGTGAGACGCGCGGTTCATGAGAGTGGTTCGGCGTTCCGAGTTGGCGTCAGGCGCAGGCTCCTGCGAGTGGGTCCTTGAATATCGGCGGCGTCCGAGCCCGGGCGAGGCATCCGAGTCCCGGAAGCACCCGGATCGCGTCTTCGCGGAAATCCTCGGAAATCGCCTTCGGCATGGTGCACGTCCTTCCAGCGCCGACACACATCGACGCAGATCAGATGTCCCCTATCCGTGCAGCAGACCCGAACGCACCCAAGCCACTAAGACGAGCGCAGCAATCCACGTCGCAGACCATCCACGCTGAAAGGCCATGGCGGGTGACTCGAGGCGGTCGTGAGGCGGGGTGGGAGCGCGCGGTCCTATGAACGTCGGGCACGGTCGCCTACTCTCACGGCATGAACGAGTTCCTGGCGGCCCTCGCTGGTGCCGTCGTCGGCGGGCTCATCACGGCGGTGACGTCTTGGCGCCTGCTCAAGGCGCAGTGGGGGCGGGAAGATGCGGCTCGACAGGAGCGCGCCATCTGGGACGAGATCGAGAAGATCCACAATGCCCTCAAGAGCGTCCACATCGACGGCCCCCGGCTCGACCCCGGCGTCCTCGTAGAGCTGCAGATTCGACTTGGGCGGCTCGGCAACATCGTCGAGGCCACGCATCCGGCGCTGTACACCGTGATCGATGAGGTCATGACGAAGCTGAACAGTCCCCTGAGGTCCACGTGGCAAGAAGGGGTCGACGACCTGCTCAACCTCAGCCTCAACTGGCTGCGGGACCCGAAGACCCTGGGGCGGCGCCATTCGTGAGCGTGCACGCGGGCAGCAGGGCAGGATCTGCGTCACAGGCGAGACCGTGCAACGTGACCGGCTCCCGGCGGTGTGACGCAGGTACGGATGCGACATCGCGACGTCGCATGCATGCGAGGAACTGCTCGCGGTTCTTCGCGTGACGCCGCGCTCGTGCGGGATTCGGCGGTGTCGTGGACAAGACATTTCCTCCCCAGATCGGTCCCCCCGAATGTGATGTTGGGTTCGTTGCGCTGCGGTTCGGCGGGACGGCCAGTGCCGGGTCGCAGGAACGGGTCACCAGACCGCCCAGATGGGTCGCGTCCTGGCCGGGTCTTCCCATCCATCGTTTGTCCTGACATGCTGACATGAGCTCGCGGATGGGCCGCGGCTGACGATCACTGGAAGGACGGCTTGCATGAAGATCGGGCTCATCACCGACTCGCTGGGTCACCTCTCGTTCGAGGACGCGCTGGACGTGGCGCAGCGGCTGGGTCTGGACTCCGTGGAGGTGGCCACCGGCAACTGGTCGGAGGCCCCGCACATCGACCTTGCGGCGGTGCTGGCCTCCGAAGGGGCGCGGCAGGAATTCGCGGGCAAGGTCACGGATCGGGGTCTGAGCCTGAGCGCCCTGAACGCAAACGGCAACCAGCTGCACCCGGTCAGCGGGCCGGCACACGACAAGGTCTTACGCGACACCATTGACCTGGCGAGCGCGCTCGGCGTGTCGACCGTGGTGTGCATGTCCGGCCTGCCCGCAGGGCGGGGCGACTCGGTGCCCAACTGGATCACCTCATCGTGGCCGCCGGAGAACCTCGAGGTGCTCGCGTACCAGTGGGACGAGGTCGCCATCCCGTACTGGAGAGAGCTGGCGGGCTTCGCCCGTGACCGCGGGGTCCGCCTGGCGATCGAGGCCTGCTTCAACCAGCTGGTGTACAACCCGTCCACGCTGCTACGGCTGGTCGACGCTGTGGGCGACGACGTGATCGGCGCCAACCTGGACCCATCGCATCTGATGGGGATGGGCGCGGACGTGCCGGCCGTCATCCGGGCTCTGGGCGGTTCGATCTTCCATGTGCACGCCAAGGACACCCGGGTCGACAGCGTCGTCACCGCCCGCGATGGACTGCTGACCTCGCACCCGATGGAAAGGGCGAACCTGCGCTCGTGGAACTACGTGACCCTTGGTCTGGGGCACCCGGCCGGGGAGACCTTCTGGGCCGAGTTCGTCTACACGCTGCGCTCGGTTGGCTACGAGGGCACCCTGAACATCGAGCACGAGGACGTGCTCGTCAACTCGGTCGAGGGAGTCAGTAGGGCGGCGCGGCTCCTCCAGCGGGTGGCGCTCGTCGAGGCGCCCGACTGGAAGCCGGCCGACGTCTGACCGCCGAGGGAGAACCCCGCTCGCCACCGATGCGCGCGGACGTGTGGGGCACATCGATGCCGGGGACGTCGGTGCTCCCGGGTCGGCAGGCCGCGAAGTGCCGCAGCATGAGCCCCACCTCCGTGGGCGGCTATGCCACGAATCCACGCACCGTCGGGAACACTGCCCCCTGAGACGAGTCGCCACCGCTTTCGTTGCCCTGTTCAGCCTTGGCTTCCTTTCCGCTTGTGGACCCGAAGCGCCCACTCCTGCGGTTACGTTCACCTACACACCGCCTGCAGCGGAGGCGCCGGCGGCCCCGGCTCGCGGCTCGCGGCTCTAGCTTGCGCACAGATCGAGGCTCAGAAGTCGGTCATTCCCCTCAATGCTGACGGCTCGCCGACAGTTGCTCGAGCGAGTACGACCAGATGCTTCAGGCAGCTGGCTGCTGAAGTGCGCGTCGCACGGCCAGTCCCGGGTGCCCGGGGCCGGCCCCTTCGAGTGGCGGCGGTATGACCTGGCCCGATCTAGCTGGCCAGCCCGCGACGACTGTGACCCGGACTGCCAGGCAGTCCGGGTCACAGGTCACCGGTGCGGACTCCGGTACCTCGCTCGGTTTGGGGTCATCGCGGCCGGTGCAGTTCAGGCATGCGTAGGTGCCCTGACCTCGTTGACCACTTCGAACACCGTCTCCTGCGGGGGTTCGGTGAACCCGCCGGGGATGCCTTGCTGCATGCGTGGCATCAGGGTCGAGTCGCGGAAGGTCTCCCAGCTCTCCTTCGTGTCGTGCACGGCCACGATGGTCCAGCCATCTGCAGACGGGCCGGCCGCGTGGAACACCTGCCCGGCCGGTAGGCTCCCGTCGGCCGGGTGAACCGCCGCGATCGAGGCCTCGTACTGATCCTTCGTACCACCCTTGAACTGGTGAACGACGCCGTAACTCATGAGGCTGCCCTCGCTTCTTCGGGTGCACCCCGGCCCGGATAGGGGCGGCCCGGGAAAGTCTCGGCGGGGCGTCTCGACGCTACGCTCGGGCCGAAGACGTTGTCGATGGACAAACCAGCCCACGGCGTTTCCAGTTCCCGCCCTGTGGCGCGGACTGGTCTGGCTCGTCGAGGACATTGGCGGAGTCGGACAGACCGCCGCCAGTTGGGTCGCCGTCATTGAATCCGGTCGAGATGGCAGGAGGTTGGTGTTCGACATGGGCATGCTCGCCGGCGATCTGACGACCAGGTCAGAGCCACGGATCGCCCCGCAGACTGTGAGGAATCTTGACTGACGCTAGCCGGCCGCTCACCGGCCGAGTCGACAGGCGTCCTCAAGCGGCGGAAAGACGCTTCCTCCTAGATCCTGGGGGAGCCCAGCGAGCTCGACGGTCGTGATCTACCGGACCTACCTCCCCTCTGTGTCAGGATGCCGCTGGCAGCCCCCTCACGCTGGGTGGTGGCGGATTGGGAACTGGCAGGCGGTTCAACGCTTGCTCGTCAGGAGGTTGGAACGCTCTGCTGGCGGTCAGGCTCTTGAGGGAGACGGCGGTGCAAGACGTCGATCTTCTCGGCCATCGAGGTTAGACCGTTGGCGAAGACAAGGAATCCAATCAATGCCGTGACGGCGCCGACGAGCACGAAGACGACGGCCGTGGACGAACTACTTGAGTAGCTGTAGGTCCGTTGCATGGAGATGGGCAGAGAGATACCGAAGGCGAGGCTGCCTAGGAACCAGAGGAAGATGCCCCAACCAATCTGGCGAGAAGTCGACGTGCGGGCAAGGCGGGTGGTCTCCACAGTTCCTCCGAGGGCTGCGACAGGATGACAAAACAGGGCCAACGTAGCGCCGCCCTCGTATTCCCATCTGCCTTTCCGGAACATCCGGTGAAGTTGTTCGTTGCGTGGTCGTTCCTCCCCACCCCGGCGCGCTCCGGCTCAATTGTCAGCACAACCGTGTATGCCAAGCCCGAATAGACGACCAACCTGCGTTCCCAAGGGCGCAAGTTCGGAACCACCACATGGACCACCTTCGGGTCCAGCACGGTCGGGACCAGCGGATACTCCAAAGCCACCGCGCGACTCTGGTCACGGCGCACGTCGGAGGTGCCGCGTCCAGCGAGTCGGCACGACCACCCAACCCACCGACTACAGCACGGTGCGCCGCGTGAACATCACCTGACAACGCCTGCGACACAGACGCGTCTCGACCGATCCAGACGTCCGTCCCCGGTTGGTGCGCATCAGGGCGTATAACTGGACTTTGCCTTCGTTCGGTGACCCAGGAACCCGCCGAGGCAGCCCTCCTCCACACCCGCCCTCGGGGGAGGAGCGCCCGGTCGCGGCGGATAGACGCGCCTGCAGGTCTCAGCAAACCTCCCGTCGCCTGTCGCATCCTCCGTCGTACGCGGCACCGACACGGCACCCGCGCATGAGGAGAGCCTCCGTTTGCCGGTCAGCTGGTCGACTGCTCAACCTTCTTCGCAAAAGCATCAAAGGTCTCCTGCTTCGTGTCCCGCATAGATTCAATCATCGAACCGAAAATTCCCAAGCTTTCGTCCACCTTCTCCGGGGACTTCAGTCCCAGGTTCGTGGCGACCGTGAGCTGATTTACGAATGGAAGCCCCGTCTGAATTATCGGTTTCCAGCTGGACGTCGCACTCGCTGGCGAAACCTTGCCCTTGAACCTCAAGGCAAAGCGATTTGGCACGGCTTCTGCAAGCACCGTCTCAATCGATGCGCCAATCGCTGCCGTGAGCAGGTGGACGCCACCGCGGGAACGGAAAAAGGACGCCTGCTTTTGCTGTGAAGCTGTGCGCTTGTCTTCAGGTAAGGCCATCAAGGTCATCTTGGCTTCCTCGACGGCCTTCAACAGCGAGTAGCAGAACACCACATGGCGTGCGTGCAGATTGTCGTTGAAGAACCTTGAGTAGATCGGGTCATTTTCCCAGATCTGTCGCAACTCGTTGTATGCAAGGTTTGGAAAGCCGTGGAAGGACGCAAGGGATTGAGCGACCGCACTATCGGACAGGAGTTGCTTTTCGCGCTTGATCGCATCATTGGCGCCTCCCCGCCTAGCGCCGCGGTAGACCGCGTGTGGGATGGACTCAAACTCGCTGCGGAGGCGCTCCTGCACCGCATCTTTACTTCGGAAGTCCGTAGCCTCGACCTTATTTTGCGTATTATTGAACCGCACGACGTTCTCCAGAACCACCGAGTCGACGCTCTTCACGAACCGGGTCTGTACCCAGGCGTCCTCCAGACTTGCTTCCTCCGTTTTGAGCGTGCCGATTGACCCTGTCGTTTGACCACCGTTGACGATGCCCATGCCGGTCACAGTGATCTTTTTCCCGTCTTCATCCGCATCATACGAGTGCACAACGGCTGTGATCCCGTTGTTGTAAACGAAGAAGTCTTTGGGGTTCTCCTTGGCCGTCGTCTTGATACCGAAATTGATGTTTCGCTCGGACCGGCGGATACCCAAGTAGTCGCGAATATTTGGCGACATGAGGTCGGTCCCGTGCTCAAGCCAGTAGGTTCGAAGAGCACTCAGCTGGATTGCAGTGTTATAGGCGGTCCAGCCGTCACCAGCAGTCTCGAAACCGCCGGCAGTCGGAAACTCCAACTTGCCATCGACCAAAATGGGCAGCTGCGTTCGCTGATACAGATTATTGATCGTGTCTCTTCCAATCTCGGCGAAGGAGACGTTGGCTTGAACCTCCGGGAAGTAGGTAGCCAGCACGCTATTGGCGGTCTTAACGGCCTGAGCTAGCTCCGTCTGGACGTTGACCCCTTCCGGCAAGTTGTGCGCTGACCAGAATTGAATATCAGATATTTCGCCGTTCTTGAGAGCGTCGCGAACCTCGATGGCAGCGTCTCGAAGAACCTCAGGCAGTCCTTCCAGGCCGCCGGTGAAGAGCCAGGAGGCCGCGCCGTTGAGGTCGCTGGCTTTTCTCGCCGGTCCGGCGGCCTTATTGTTCGGAACTTTCGCTGCATAGTTTTGCGCCACGATGATCTGGCCACTGTCACGAAGCACAGCCACCATGTCACAACTCTTGTCGTTACCGTGATCGGTGAGAGTATCCGCGGCGAACGTGTCGATATCATCGATGCCCAGTTTGAGTTCGGCGGCAAAGAGTCCGATCGCGTTGCCGTCGCTGTACTTCGCCAGGTCCTGGCGTTCGCTTAGAGCGGTCCAGCCCGGCCCCTCAGCCAACGGAGCGTTCGGGCTATCGGCCTTGTCGGACGCCGTTTGACTCTCGGCCCCCGGATCCTCGCCTGCCTCCGTTGACACAGCGTCACTGGACTCTGGAGTTTCGTCCACGAACTCGGCTCCTGCGGCAGTCTCCGCGGACGGTGTAGGGGGCCGTTCAGTCATGCGCACATCATGACCTCTCGCAGGCGCTCAATGCCTCTACCGCCCACACGTGTTGCTCGCCATGCAAGACACTAGTGCCACCACGCTGAACGAGCTTAAGTTGATGCAGGCGACGTGGCATGGCGCTACCTACCAGGCCAGACGAGCTTCCCCGGCCCGACGGATGGGGGCTACGCCCGCTGCTACGGCGCAGAAGGTGAACGTCGCGCCGCCATGTGCAGTGGTTCCTCGAAGGTAATCAGAGTTGCATCATCGGTGCGTCGCACCCTGAGATGGTGACATGAACGCTGCTCCCGATCCTGTGCGTACTCCTGACGACGACCCGTCGTCTGCGGCTGCCGAGCCGCAGCCTGCGACTGGCAGATCGGGAGCGTCAAGTGCTGAGCTCGGAAGGGGGGAGACCATCGTCGATGAACGCTCTGTGGGCGGTCTCGCCGACTGGTCGATACCGAAGTGGATTCGTCACCCACGACTCGAGGCTGTTGTGGGCGCTCGACTAGCTGACATCGAATGGGAGCACCTTGAACGTCTAGTCGCCCGCCAGGCCGCGGAGGACCTAAGTCTGGAGTTCAAAGGGAGCCACTACATCCTGGACAAGGCGTTTGCGAAGGCTGCTCTCCCAAAAGCTCAGCCGAAGGAACTCGAGGAGCGGATCTCGAAGAGCCGGCGAGAGTTAGCGAAGGACGTGTCCGCATTTGCGAACGCGGCTGGTGGTCTTCTGCTTATTGGGGTTGATGAGTCGAGTGGTCGCGCCTCAGGGTTGTCTGGCGTGGCTCTTGATGACAAGACGCGGCTGCTGTATCTGGACGTCATCAGAAACGCGACAGCGCCGTTCCTCGCCGGACTCGAGGTCGGGCACCTTAAGGCACCGGCGCGTGACGGGTCGGGCTGTGTGTTGATATTTGTCCCAGCGAGCGCGGACAGTCCGCACGCTGTCGTAGAGGCCAACGAGCGTCGTCTTACGTACTTCGTGCGTGATGGCGCGCGGGTGGCGTCACTGAGTGAGGCGCAAGTGGCGGTGGCATACCGCGAGAGGTTCGCCGGACGCGGTGATGTCGACCAGAGGGTTCGTGATGTGTTCCGCCAGGGTTTGCTAGAGCTAGATCGCGAGGGTCGGGCGTGGCTGGCGGTCGCAGTGGCCCCCGCGAAGGCGGCGGTGCCGCGACACCTGAATCAGGGCTTGCTCGACGAGTTCAAGGCACAAACCGAAGCGCGGCAAGCCAAGCTGCCTGGTGCACCGCTCGGGCATGTTGCGTCCTACGGCAGGGGCCGAGTGGTGCTCCGCGACTCGCGCCCGGGGACGAACGCGAAAGACCATGTTCTCCACCTGTACACGGACGGCAGTGCGTTCGCCGCCGTCGTTCTCGGAACCGCCAACCCAGAGACCATCATCAGGTCCAACTCGCCTGGGCTCAGGGCCGACGTGCAGTGCATCCAGGTAGGAAGCCTCACGACCTGGGCCATAAATCTGACTGGGATTACGGCTGGACACGCAGCGGACGCCGGCGGATCTGGTGATCTTGAGCTGCGGTGTGGAATCGTCACTGCCGTCGAACGAGACGAAGATGTGCTCGGGTCCTACAGCGAGCCCGTTCCGGTTCAGCACGTGGTCGCCGAGCGGCCTTGGCGCCCAGAGACGGCGGAGTACATGGTCTCGGGCACGCAGTGGCGGACCGAACTCACGCCCTTCCAGCTGCCTGTCTCCGCGGTTGTTGGCAGCGACCCACGGGAGCTTGTCAGCGTCGCCGCCCAATTGGTCAACGAACTCGTTGCTGAGTTCGGTCATATTTCGAGCGAACCTATTCTGAGCGCTGATGGGTTGGTTGACGGGCAACGCTGTTTCGGATCGTTGGAAACGCTCGGGGGCTGGGCCGAGCAATACGACGTTCTCGCAAGCCGAGAGCGCCAATCGTTGACCTAACACTGGGTCGGTGGACAAAGCGACCTTGAATCACCCACCGGTCGCACATCGCCTGCCTATCTGCCGCCGAGATGCGAGCATCAAGGGCGGAGCACGTTGGGGACGCCGTGTCGTTAACACTCATCGAGTGTTCTCGCGCTCCAAAAGGCCGCGTCTTGGACTGGGCTCGAACGAGTCGAGGGGGCTTAGGCTCAGGGAACTGTTTGCCGCGATGGGCGCTGAGCTCGTCAGCCTCGCCGTACGTACGCCTCAGTGCGGTTGTCCAGCCATGAACCGCGAAGACCTCAGCCGAGATGTGATCTGGCGAGTTTGGTTGTCGCGGTTTGCCGGCCAGCAGTGCGTGGGGCACATGTTCGTAGTAGGCGCTTGCGGTGATTCATAGTGGGCGGAATGGGCGTCCTTCGGAGGATGCGAGCCCGGGGCGTATGGGGGCGGCGGCGCGTCACCCCGTGGGCGACCCAGAAGCCGGCCGCGCGGTGGTCAGAGGGTGGCACTTCTGTGGGTGCGGCAGCGATCACGGGTTTCGCACATCAGTGGGGCAGGCGGGTCCCGGTGAGGTTCTCCGCCACGGCCCAGAGTGACTCGGCGAGGGTTGGACGGCGGGCGGAGCGCGGGTGCGTGACGAGCGTGGCTGAACCAGCCAGCCCGAAGCGTCCGCTCGGCCCGTAGAACGCACCCTGGGTCGCGGTCGGGTCCGCGATTGCGCGTAGCAGTGGCTCGGTCCCCTGCTCGACCTCCTGCACCGGCAAGAAGCCCAGGCGCGTGTAGAGCGGCGGCTTGCTGCCGTCACGGCCGATGCTCGCCCCGGCGATCTGGAGGTTCGTGCGCGTGTAGCCGGGGTGGGCCAGGGTGCTGAGCAGCGGCCAGCCGCGTTCGGTGGCGACCCGCGCGAGATGGATCCCGAGGAGGCTGTCGGCCAGCTTGGACTGGGCGTAGGCGCGCCACGGGCTCCACCGACGCGAGGTCCACTGGAGGTCGGCGAAGTCGATGCGGCCCATCGCGGCGGCGCCGCTCGTCATCGTCGCGACCCGCGGCCGGTCGCCGGCGAGCAGGAGCGGCAGCAGGCGGTTGGTGAGGGCGAACGGGCCGAGGAAGTTCGTCCCGAGCTGCAGCTCGAACCCGTCGACCGTCTCGAAGCGGCGCGGCGGCGCCATGACCCCGGCGTTGTTGACGAGGACGTCGACCGGGCGTCCCTGCGACACCATCGAGTCCGCGAACTCACGCACTGACGACAGGTCGGCGAGGTCGAGACGTCGGACGGTCACCGAGGCCTCGGGCACGGCGTCGAGGATCTCGGCGCGGGCCGCGTCGCCCTTGTCCGTCGAGCGGACCGCCATGACGACGTCGGCTCCGGCCCCGGCGAGTCGCCGGGCGGCCTCCTTGCCGGTCCCGCTGTTGCTGCCGGTGACGACGACGTGCCGGCCGGTGAGGTCGGGGAGCTGGTCCATGGGTGGCCTCTCGGGGGTCGTGCGGCGGGGGGTCGTGCGGCGGGGTCGTCCCGAGGGGTCTTCCAAGGGGTCGTCCCGAGGGGTCGTCCGCCAAGGCTGCGTGCCGACCCTAGCGACAACGCACGAGCGGGCGCGGTGATGCCCGACGCGCCCCTTCGCCGCCGGTCCCGCCCCGCCGCTCCACCGCCCAGCTTCGTGAGTCGCCCACTCTCACAGGGCCGACCGAAGGTGGGCGGCATACGATCGACAGCGGGCGGGTACCTGTCACGCCGGGGCCCGGCCACCGACGTCGGTGCCCGTGTGGCGGGCAGGAAGGACTCAGGGGAATGTCGGACCAGCACACCCAGCACAGCCAGCTCTCCGGCGCGTTCAGCCGCCGGACCCTCCTCGGCCTCGGCGGCGCGGCGGTCGTCACCGGCGCACTCGCCGCGTGCGGCAGCAACACCGGCCGCCAGCCGGCCGCGTCGGGTGGGGCGTCGGGCGGCGGTGGTGGCGGGACGACGATCCAGCAGTGGTACCACCAGTACGGCGAGGCGGGCACCCAGCAGGCCGTCGAGCGCTACGCCGCCGCGTACAAGGACGCCACGGTCAAGGTCAGCTGGAAACCCGGCGACTACGACCAGTCGACCGCCGCGTCGCTGCTGACGAACGCCGGCCCCGACGTCTTCGAGTACGGCAACGGCCCGACGATCGACATGATCAAGGGCAACCAGGTCGTCGAGCTCACGGACCTGCTCGGCGACGCCAGGAGCGACTTCAACCCCGGCATCCTCAAGCGGATGACCTACCAGGACAAGGTCTGGGCGATCCCCCAGGTCATCGACATGCAGCTGCTCGTCTACCGCAAGTCGATGCTCGACAAGGCCGGCGTCACGCCGCCGCAGACCATCGACGAGCTCGTCGCGGCCGCCAAGAAGCTGACCCAGGGCGACGTCAAGGGCCTCTTCCTCGGCAACGACGGCGGCGCCGGCCTCATGGGCGGCCCGATGCTGTGGTCCGCGGGTCTGGACTACCTCACCGAGGACAACAAGTTCGGCTTCGACGACCCCCGCGCCGCCACCGCGCTCGGCAAGCTGCGCGAGATGTGGGACGCCAAGGTGCTCCTCCTCGGCGCACCGAAGGACTGGTTCGACGCGTCGGCCCTCACCGCCGGCCTGACCGCGATGCAGTTCACCGGCCTGTGGACCTTCCCCGACATCAAGAAGGGCCTCGGCGACGACTTCGGCGTCATGGCCTGGCCTGCCCTCGACGGCAGCGGCAAGCCGTCGGTGCCCGTGGGCGCGTACGGCTCGTGCGTCAGCGCCAAGGCCAAGGATGTCGACGCGGCCAAGAAGTTCGTCAAGTGGCTGTGGGTCGACCAGACCCAGGACCAGCTCGACTTCGCCACCGCCTACGGCTTCCACATCCCGTCGCGCACCAGCCTCATCAGCCAGGCCTCGACGCTCAAGGAGGGCCAGGCCGCCGACGCCGCCAAGCTCGCCACGGACGTCGGTCACGCGCAGAGCCCGCTGCTGTGGACGCCGAAGTGCGCCACCGCCTTCGGCGACGCGATGAACCGCATCGTCAAGGAGGGGGCCGACCCGGCCGGCGAGATCGCCAAGGTCAAGGCCGTCGCCGAGCCGGAGCTGAAGCGGGTGCTCGCCTGAGCGCGCCGGCCACGACGAGCCGGGCGGACGCGTCCGGCCCCCTGCCGACGCGTCCGCCCCTGGCCCAGCGGCTGCGCGGATACCAGAACCGCAACGTGTGGTTCTGGCTCTTCGTCGGCCCCTTCGTCCTCGGGCTCGTCGTCTTCGTCTACGTGCCGATCGCCTGGTCGATCTACCTGTCGTTCTTCGACGCGTACAACACGGTGACCCCGACGACGTTCGTCGGCGCCGCGAACTACCTCGACATGCTGCGCGACCCGGCCTTCCGCAGCAGCCTGCTCACCTTCGTCGCGTTCGCCGTCTTCATCGTGCCGACGACGTTCGTCCTCTCGCTCGGGGCGGCACTGCTCGTGGCCCGGACGCGGGTCATGCAGGCGTTCTTCCGCTCGGTGTTCTTCCTCCCGACGGCCTGCTCGTACGTCGTCGCGGCCCTCGTGTGGAAGATGTCGATCTTCAGCGGCATCCGCTCCGGCCTGGCCAACGCGGTCCTCGGCTGGTTCGGCGTCGACACGATCCCGTGGCTCAGCCTCGCCGACCCGCCCTGGTACTGGCTCGTCATCGTCACGGCCCGGCTCTGGCTGCAGGTCGGCTTCTACATGATCCTGTTCCTCGCCGGCATCCAGCGGATCAGCCCGACGCTCTACGAGGCGGCGGCCATCGACGGCGCCGAGGGCTGGAAGGTCTTCCGCCACATCACCCTGCCGCAGCTGCGGGCGACGTCGACGGCGGTGCTGCTGCTCCTGCTCGTCAACGCGTTCCAGGCCTTCGACGAGTTCTACAACATCCTCTCGACGTTCGGCACCTACCCGCCGTACGCCCGGCCGCCGCTCGTCTACCTCTACTACACGGCGCTCGGCTCGGGCCAGGACTTCGGCCACGGGTCGGCCGGCGCCGTCATCCTCACGCTCATCATCGCCGTCGTCGCCGTCGTGCAGGGCCGGCTGCTGCGCATCGGGGACGTGGAGGCCTGATGGCCGTCGTCCGCAGCCGGGGCCGGTCCCGCGCCACCGGGTGGGCCCGCTACAGCGCGCTCGTCATCGCGGCACTGCTGTTCCTCGTGCCGTTCTACCTCGTCGTCCGCAGCGCCTTCATGCGCGAGCAGGACCTGTCCTCGCCGGACTTCCACTGGCTGCCGCCGCACTGGAACACCGCCAACCTCACCGACCTGTTCGCCAACCCCGCCATCCCGATGGCCCGCTCGCTGCTCAACTCCGGCCTCATCGCCGTGACCCAGACCATCGGGGTCCTCGTCGTATCGGGTCTGGCCGGCTACGGCCTCGCCCGCATCCCGTACCGCTGGTCCAACGCCGTCTTCTACTCGATCACCGCGACGCTGCTCATCCCCGCGGCCGTGACCTTCGTGCCGAGCTTCGTCCTCGTCTCGACGCTCGGCTGGATCTCCACGCTGCGCGGCCTCATCATCCCCGGGCTGTTCCAGGCGCTCGCGACGTTCCTGTTCCGGCAGTTCTTCCTGAACTTCCCCCGGGAGATCGAGGAGGCCGCCTTCATCGACGGCCTGTCCTACTGGGGGACGTTCTGGCGCATCGTCGTGCCGAACTCGATGGGGTTCGTCGCCGCCATCGGCACCATCACCTTCATCGGCTCGTGGAACGCCTTCCTCTGGCCGCTCGTCATCGGCCGCGACCAGGAGTCGTGGACCGTGCAGATCGCCCTGTCGACGTTCCTCACCGCGCAGTCGGTGCAGGTGAGCCAGCTGTTCATGGCCGCGCTCGTCGCCATCCTGCCGCTGCTGCTCATGTTCCTGTTCCTGCAGCGCTGGATCGTCGAGGGTGTCGAGCGCACCGGCATCGCCGGCGACTGACGCGTCCGGCGACTGACGCGTCCCGCGGGCCGACGCGTCCCGCGAGCTACGCGTCCGCGGGGCGACGCGGCCCGCGGGGCACGCGTCCGGCGAGCTACGGCATCCGGTCGGGGAGGTCGAGCGTGTGCGCGCCCCGGCTGGCCTTCGTCGCCAGGTAGTGCACGTTGGCCGGCGAGAGGTGGACGCCGGTCGGCACGAGCCCGGTCACCTCGATGCCGAGACGCTCGAGCTGGGCCGGCTTGTCGGGGTTGTTCGTCAGCACCCGGACGCGCGGCACGTCGAGGGCGAGCAGCATCTGGGCGGCGACGGTGTAGTCGCGCTCGTCGGCGCCGAAGCCGAGGGCGAGGTTGGCCTGGTAGGTGTCGAGGCCGCGGTCCTGCAGCACGTAGGCGTCGAGCTTCGGGTAGAGCCCGATGCCCCGCCCCTCCTGGCGCAGGTAGAGCAGGTAACCGCCGCTCGATGCGAGGCGGCGGACCGCCTCGTGCAGCTGCGGCCCGCAGTCGCAGCGCTGGCTGCCGAAGACGTCACCCGTCAGGCACTCGCTGTGTAGCCGGACGAGCGGGGCCGAGTGCGGGCGGTGCGGTCCAGCGGAGGCGGCCGGGTCGGCGAGGTCGCCGAGGGCGAGGGCGACGTGCTCGAGCCCGTCCACCAGGCCGGTGAAGGTGTGCGCGAGAGCCGTGGTCGTGAACCCGTCAGCGAGCGCGAGCGGCACCACGACCGCCGTGCGGACGGTCGCGGGTGGGGGCGTCGGACCCAGGAGGGGGTCGCTGCCCATGGCCTCGCTCACGGATCCTCCGTCCGGGCGGGGTCGGGACGTGACGACAGCCCGTAGCGCAGCAGCACGACGTCGCCGATCTGGCGCACCTCGGCCAGCTCGGCCCGCCGCTGCGGGTTGAACGGGAAGGCGGCGTCGCCGACGAACCGGGTGGCGCGCGAGCTGCCGACGAAGAACGGCGCGACGACCAGCTGCAGCTCGTCGGCGAGGTCGGCGGCCAGCACCTGGGTGTGCACCGTGCCGCCGCCTTCGACCATGAGCCGCCGGACGCCACGCGCCGCCAGGTCTGCCCAGACACCGTGGAGGTCGCACGAGTTGCCCGCGTCGACGACGGTCGCGCGGTGGCCGATCCGCGAACGGGCCCCCTCGACGACCGGTGACGTGCAGTAGACGAGCTTCTCGGCGCCGTCGTCGGCGAAGAAGCGAGCCCCGGGGTCGAGGTCGGCGCAGCGGGTCAGCGTCACCTTCGTCGGTGACGCGGGCAGCCCGTGGGCGACGCGCTCGGCGCGGCGGGACGCCGAGCGGACGAGCAGGCGGGGGTCGTCGTGACGGATCGTGCCGGCCCCGACGAGGATCGCGTCGGACGCGGCGCGCTCGGCGTCGACCCGGTCGAAGTCGGCGTCGTTGGACAGGAGCAGACGCTGCGGGGACGGGGCGTCGAGGTAGCCGTCGATCGACATGCCGCAGCTGAGCACGACGTACGGACGCGCCGGCGCCTGCGCCCCCGCGGGCGTCGGCCCACGACTGGTCTCGGCGGCGGGGGTGAGGGCCTCAGGCATGCGCGCCTCCCGCGACGGCGTCGACGCGACGCGTCCGGTGGGCACGTCCTCGGAGCAGCAGGACCGCTGCGCCCGGCAGGCTGGCCACGAGCACCAGTCCACCGTAGACGACGGCGACCACGACGCCCTGCCCTGCGCCGAGCCCGACCACGCCGAAGGCCCACGCGGCGGCACCCTCGCGCGGTCCCCAGCCGGCGACGTTGAGGGGCACCGCGGCCGCGAGCAGCACGACGAGCGCCACGGGCACGACCCGCACCGGCGGCACGGCCACCCCCGCGGCGCGCGCGGCCAGGACGAACGTGCCGACGTGGCCCGCGACGGCGAGGGCCGAGGCAGCCACCACGCCCGGCCACACCCGTCGGGCGAGGAGCCCACGGCGGAGGTCGGAGCGCGCGGCCCGGACGATCCGTGCCGCACGGGTGGCACTGCCGGGCAGCCGAACCCGAAGGACGAGCAGGACGGCCGCCGCGGCCACACCACCCGCGAGCGCCAGGAGCACGACGTGCCCCTCGACCCACGCCCGCAGCGGTGACGGCACGGCGACGAGGGCGGTGACGGCCAGCCCCGCCTGCACCACCTGCCCGGCGGCCCGCTCCCACACCACGGCGCGGACGCCGCGGCCGAGGTCCCCGGACGACCGGCCGTGCGACACCGCACGGTGCACGTCACCCGCGACGCCGGCCGGCAGCGTCACGTTGAGGAACTGCGCCCGGTAGGACGCCGCGACGGCGTGCGGGAGCGACAGGTGCAGCCCGAGGCCCCGCGCCACGAGGACCCACCGCCACGCCGCGCACACCGTCGTCACGACCGTGACGGCGACCGCCGCGAGGACGGCGGGGACCAGGGCGGCGGCGTCGACGTGACGGACGGCGTCGGCGACCGGTCCCCGACCGACGCGCCACGCGAGCACCGCCACGAGCACGGCCACACCGAGCGGCCGCACCCACCGCCGCGCTCGCACCATCTGCGTCTCCTCCGCACACCGAGGTCGTCGACGCCGTGGCGGCGCCACCCCCGAGGACGCCGCCCGGGCCTGCCGGGTTCAGCGCCGACGCGTCCCGCGACGGTCAGGGCGTCAGCGTCGCAAGGGCGTCGGCGACCGTCAGCGCGGTGTCCGACCACGGCCTCAGGGCGTTGCGGCGGTCCACCGCCGCCCGCCTGAGCCGGTCGCGCGTGGCGGCATCGGTCAGCCAGGTCCGCAGCGCGCGGGCGAGGGCCGACGCGTTGCCGACGGGCACGAGCAGCCCGGGCAGGTCCCGGGCCCGCTCTCGGGCTCGGTCCGTGCCGGCCAGCGTCCGGGGCAGGCCGCCGGCGTCGGTGGCCACGACGGGCAGGCCACGGGCGAGGGCCTCGGTGACGGCCATGCCGTACGTCTCGAGCCGCGACGGCTGCACGAGCAGGTCGGCCGCGGCGTACGTCCGTTCGAGGTCGTCGGGCCCGAGCGGACCGGTGAAGGCGACGCGGTCGCCGATCCCCAGCTCGCGCGCCCGGCGGCGGACCTCCGCGGCGAACGACGCCTCGACCTCGCGGGAACCCGCCACGACGCAGTCCCAGGACAGGCCGGCGAGTGACCCGAGCGCCTCGACGAGCACGTCGTGGCCCTTGAGCGCGGTCACCGCACCGACGCACAACAGCGACCCGCCCCCGGCCGTGCCGAGCGCGAGGGCCGCCGGGTCGGCCCCCGGCTCTGCGACGTGGACGCGCGCCGCGTCGAGTCGGTGCAGCCGGAGCAGCCGGTCGCGCGACCAGGTACTCGTCACCACGACGGCCGAGGCCGCCGCGAGCACCGCACGCTCGGGCTCGCCGCCGAGCGGCAGGTGGACGAGGACGACGAGGGGCGCTCGACGGGCGAGCGGGACGAGGACCTCGGGCGAGCGCGACGCGAGCAGGCCGTCGACGATGACCGGTGCACCGGACCGGACGCGTCCGACGGCGTCGGCGAGCGACCGCCGCGCCACGGCGTCGGGCTCGGGCCAGCGTCCGGCCACGAGATGCTCCTCGACGGTCCAGCCGAGGGCGGTCATACCGGCCACGAGGCGCCGGTCGTAGGTGTTGCCGCCGCTGGGTCGCGCCGGGTCGCGCACGGCGTCGGGCACGACGACGTGGAGGGCGGGCACCCTCAGCCCCTCACAGGGAGCGCTCGTACGAGGCCCAGGCCACGTGCGACTCGTGCAGCGTCACGACGAGGGCGGTGAGCCGGCAAGGCTCGGTGCCGAGCGCACCGGACGCCACCCGCTCGGCGAGCCGGTCGGCGACCAGCCGCGCGAGGACCTCGGTCGAGGTGTTGCGCCCGAGGCCGGGGTCGTCGTCGAGGTTGCGGTAGCTCAGCGCACCGACGACCTCGCGCACCTGCTCGGTGGCCAGGCCGATGTCGAGGAGGATGCCGTCGGCGTCGAGCTCGGGGCCGCGGAAGGTCGCGTCGACGACGAACGTCGCGCCGTGCAGCCGCTGCGCCGGGCCGAACCGCTCACCCTCGAAGCTGTGGGCGACCATCATGTGGTCGCGGACGGTGACGCCGAACATCGTTACCCCGCTTGGTCGGTGGAGCTGTCGGTGGAGCTGGTGGTGGAGCTGTCGGTGGAGCTGGTGGTCGCGCTGGTGGTCGAGCCGGTGGTCGCGTACGTGATGACGTGGCAGAGGGCCGCGAGGCTGCCGTCGGCGAGTCGCGGGAGCACCTCGGGCAGGTCCTCGAACGGCGAGCTGCCGGAGACGAGGGCGTCGAAGGCGTCGTCCCGCAGCAGGCCGAGGGCGAGGGCGAGGCGCTCGGACGTCGTGTACCGCGAGCGTCGCGCCGGCGCGACAACGCCCACCTGGCTGGCCCGGATGCCGAGCCGTCGCGAGTGGAACGCGCCGCCGAGCGCCACCTGCACCGTCGCATCGCCGTACCAGCTCAGCTCGAGCACCGTGCCCTCCGGCCGGAGCAGGTCGAGGGCGGTCTGCAGGCCCGCCGACGTGGCGCTCGCGTGCACGACGAGGTCGCAGGAACCGCTCGGCAGACCCTCCTCCGGTCGGACGAAGCCGACACCGAGCCGCTCGGCCGTCGAGGCCTTCGACGCGTCGACGTCGACGAGCGTGACGTCCACGCCCGGGAAGCGGGCGAGCAGCCGGGCGACGCTGCAGCCGACCATGCCCGCGCCGACGACGGCCACCCGGTCGCCGAGCAGGGGCGGTGCGTCCCACAGCGCGTTGACCGCGGTCTCGACGGTGCCGGCCAGGACGGCTCGCTGCGCCGGCACCCCGTCGGGCACGACGACGACCGCGGACGCGGGCACGACGTACGCGGTCTGGTGCGGGTGCAGGCAGAAGACGGTGCGGCCGCGCAGGGCTGCTGGTCCCTCCTCGACGATGCCGACGGACAGGTAGCCGTACTTGACCGGCGCGGGAAAGTCTCCGGCCTGGAACGGCGCCCGCATCGCGTCCCGCTGGCTGGGTGGCACGGCGCCACGGAAGACCAGCGTCTCGGTGCCGCGACTGACCCCGGAGCACAGCGCGCGCACGAGCACCTCCTCGGGCCCGGGGGCCGACAGCGTCTCGGGCCGGACCTCGCCCCTGCCCGGCTCGGCCAGCCAGAACGCCCGTGCCTGCGTCGTCACGGCGTCAGACTAACCACGGCCGCCCGGCACGACGCGCGCGAACCGGCCGCGCGGCGCAGGATGGCGCTCGAGAGCGGGTGAACCCGGCCGGTGTCGACGGCGTCCTTGCGTGCGACGCGAGCCGGGTGCTCGCCCGACGAGCCGGAGGTGGCGTGAGACGCACAGTTCCCCCGGGCCCGATGGTCGGGCTCGTCAGCGCCGTCGTCCTCGTCGGCGTCCTGAGGGCCGTCCTGGGTCTCGGCGCGGCGGGCACGTGGGTCGGGATAGCCTGTGCCACCGGGCTGTTCGTCCTCGTGGCCGACGGGCTCACGCGGACCGGACGACGGACGCCCGGGCCCGCGGACCGCGTCACCCTGGCCCGCGCGGTGCTGATCTGCGCCGTCGCCGCCCTCGTCGCCGACGCGGCCACCGCGGGTGAGGCAGCAGGCAGCGGCCCGCTGGCCCTCGCGACCCTCGTGGGGCTGGCCTCGCTCGCGCTCGTCCTCGACGCCCTCGACGGACGCGTCGCCCGCCGAACCGGCACCGTCAGCACGTTCGGCGCGCGGTTCGACATGGAGGCCGACGCGTTCCTCATCCTCGTCCTCGCCGTGCACGTCGCCCGCGGCCTCGGCTGGTGGGTGCTCGCCGTCGGGGCGGCGCGCTACCTGCTGCTCGCGGCCCAGCGGCTGGCGCCGTGGCTGCGCGGCGCCGTGCCGGCCCGCCGGTGGCGCAAGGCCGTCGCCGCCCAGCAGGGCATCGGACTCACCGCTGCGGCCTCGGGCCTGCTCCCCGAGGCGGTCGCCGCCGCCGTCGTCGGCGTGGGCCTGGCCGCGCTCGCCGTGTCGTTCGGCACGGAGGCGAGCACGCTCTGGCGTCGGCGCACCGAGGTGCCCGTCAGCCGCCCGGTCGTCCCCGAGTCGCCTCTGACGTTCGTCGGGGCAGCCGACCCGGGGATCCCCCTGCCACCGCGGACGACCCGATGAGAGAAGACGTGCCGCAGCGTCGCCGACGCTTTCGCCTCGGCGCCGGTGGACGCGTCGCGCGAGTCGCCCGCGCTGCGCTGACGCTCGTCTCGGTCCTCGTCGTCTGGGTCGCCCTGACCGCCCCGCCGTCGCTGGTCCACGTGAGCCCGTGGGCCCTGCTGCGCGTGCCGGTCGAGGGACTGGTGCTCGGGGCCCTCGTGCTCGCCGTGCCCCGCCGGACGGGGCGGTGGGTCCGCCGTTGGATCCTCCCGCCGGTCGGGGTGCTCCTCGCGGTGCTCCTGCTCGTCCGGGCCCTCGACCTCGTCTTCCGCGACGTCTTCTTCTACCGCCCCTTCAACCTCCTCAGCGACTGGCGCTACGCGTCGTCGGGCGTCGAGCTCGTGCAGGACGCGTCCGGCCCCGTCGTCGCGACGCTGGCCACGGTCGGGACCGGGCTGCTGCTCGTCGGGGTGCTCCTCACCGTGCCGTTGGCGCTGCGCCGGGTCGCCCGCATCGCCGACGGGCACCGCACCGCCGCGCGCCGCGTCCTCGTGGCCCTGACCGGAGTCTGGGTCGTGGCCGCGGTGTCCGGCGCGGCACTCGGCCCCGGGCTGCCGGTCGCGGCGTCGAGCTCGGCGGCGCTCGCCGACGAGCAGGCCCGCAAGGCCGTCCACGACCTGCGCGACCGCGCCGCCTTCGCGACCGACATCCGCACCGACCCGCTGGCCGGCGCCGACCCGTCCACCATGCTCCGTGCCCTTCACGGCAAGGATGTCGTCGTCGTCTTCGTCGAGAGCTACGGCAAGGTCGCCGTCGACGCCCCCCTCGTCGAGCAGGCGCTGGTGTCCGGCACGAAGACCCTTGCCACGCAGGGCTACTCGATGCGCACCGCGTGGCTGACGTCACCGACGTTCGGGGGTTTCAGCTGGCTGGCCCACTCGAGCATCCAGTCCGGGCTGTGGGTCGACAGCCAGCCCCGCTACGACCAGCTCGTGACGACGAACCGCCTCACCCTGAGCCGCGTCTTCTCCCGGGCGGGGTGGCGCACCGTCGACGTCATCCCCGCGAACCGGCACGATTGGCCCGAGGGGCGCGACTTCTACGGCTACGACCGCGTCTACGACGCCCGGACGCTCGGCTACCGCGGCCCCGGGTTCGGCTACGCGCCGATGCCGGACCAGTACACGCTGTCGGCGTTCGACCGCCTCGAGCTCGCGCCGTCGCCGCGGCGGCCGGTCCTCGCCGAGGTCGACCTCGTGACGAGCCACATCCCGTGGGCTCCGCTGCCGCGGCTCGTCGAGTGGTCGACGCTCGGCGACGGCTCGGTCCTCGCCGCGCAGGTCGGGCAGGCCACGCCGCGGGAGGTGGTGTGGCGCACGGACGCCGGGGTCCGCGACGCGTACGCCCAGAGCGTCGCCTACTCCCTCGACAGCGTCGTGTCGTGGCTGACCAACACCCGTGACGACAACCTGGTCGTCCTCGTCCTCGGCGACCACCAGCCGGCCAGCGTCGTCTCGGGCGACGACGCGTCCCACGACGTCCCCGTCGCGCTGCTGACCCGCGACCGGGGCGTCATCGACCGCGTGGCGGCGTGGGGCTGGCAGGACGGCCTGCGCCCCGCGGACAGCGCGCCGGTCTGGCCGATGAGCGTGGTGCGCGACCGCGTCCTCACCTCGTTCCGCTGACCGCCCCAAGGGACCGGACCGGCGACTGAACCGACCCGCGGCACGGGACGTCCTCACCTATGACCACCGAACAGCGGGCCGAGCCGACGGCTGGCTGCGACGCAGAAGGGAGGGTCAGCATGACCCTGCGACTCGTGGGTGCCGTGGCGCTGCTCGTCTCCGCCGCCGTGCACCTCTACCTGTGGTTCAACGGTGTGCGCGACCAGACCGTCGGGCCGATGTTCCTCGTCAACGTCGTGGCCGGCATCGTCATCGCCGGGCTGCTCGTTTGGTGGCGGCACTGGCTCGCGGCCTTCCTCACGCTCGGCTTCGGGGCGGCGACGCTCGGCGCGTTCACGATCGCCTCGACGGTCGGCCTGCTCGGGGTCCACACGGAGTGGCGCGGCGGGTCGGTCTGGGCGGCCGCCATCGCCGAGATCGTGTGCATCGTCATCGGTGCCGCCCTGCTCGTGCGCCAGCGCGGCGAGGTGATGCACTCCCCGGCGCACCGCGGCAGCCACGCCTGAGGCGCTCGCGCGCAGAGCGAGAGACCGACCGCCGCCCTAGGGTGGGGCCATGGCATCGGTGAGGCAGGTGCAGGTGACCTTCGACTGCGCGGACCCCGAGCGCGTGGGCCGGTTCTGGTGCGAGGTGCTCGGCTACGTCGTGCCGGACCCGCCGCCGGGGTTCGACTCGTGGGACGCGTTCGACCGGTCGCTGCCGCCCGAGCGGCAGGGGTCGGCGTTCGCCGTCCAGGACCCCACGGGCGTGGGCCCGCGGCTGTTCTTCCAGAAGGTCCCCGAGGGCAAGGTCGTCAAGAACCGGGTGCACCTCGACGTGCGCGTCGGCACCGGTCTCGTCGGGCAGGAGCGCCTCGACGCGCTCGAGGCCGAGGCGGTGCGGCTCGAGGCCCTCGGGGCCTCGCGGGTGCAGCTGCTCGTCGCGGACGGCTTCAACGAGTCGTGCCAGGTCATGCAGGACGTCGAGGGCAACGAGTTCTGCCTGGACTGACCTCGGGGGCCGTCGGCCTCAGCCGACCTTGGCCACGGTCAGGAGCACCGCGGAGTCCTCGAGCGCCTCGAGCGAGTGCCGCGCGTCCGGAACGACGAGCAGGTCACCGGGCGCCCCCTCCCACGCGGCTCCGTCGGTGCTGAGGCGCACGCGTCCGCGCAGGACGTGCACCGTGGCCTCGCCGGGGTTCTCGTGTTCGGCCAGCGACTGCCCGGCCGTCAGGGCGATGACGGTCTGGCGCAGCACGTGCTCGTGGCCGCCGTAGACCGTGTCGGCGCTGCGGCCGTTGGAGGCCTGGGCGGCGCGTTCGAGCAGCTCCCGGGCGAGGGCGGTCAGCGACGACTTCTCCATGGGCACACCCTGTCACCGCTGCGCCCTGGCGTCGACGGTCCGCCTTCCCCAGAGGGGCGCGCATCCTCCAGCGATGTGCGTTGCGAGCTGCACCCCTGCGGGAAGCGTGCACTCCTGCGTCGAGGGTGCACCGCTTCCGGAGAATGCACCGAGGCACCGGCGTGGAACCGGTGCACGGACGGGGAACGGGGGCCGGCGTCAGTCGAGGTCGTGGACGTCGGCGCGGCGGGCGATCGTCGCGGTCGCCCGGCGGCAGGCCATCGTCGGCACCCGCGGCACGATGTCGTCGAGGAAGCCGTACCGGCGCCGCAGCGACCGGTGGTACGCGTCGTCGGTCGCGTCGGCGGCCAGGGCGGTCCACCAGTCGGCGAGGTCGCCCCAGCCCGGGGCCGCGAGCGAGCCGCCGTACTGCTGCAGCGCGAGGCCCGCGCACAGCGTCGCGAACAGCATCCGCTGCTCGAGCGGCCACTCCGCGAGCGTCCCGACGAGCAGGGCCGCGCCGAAGACGTCGCCGGCGCCGGTCGGGTCCACCTCCTCGACGCGCAGCGACGGCACGCGCGCCTCCTCGCCGGTGCGCTGGTCGATGCCGACGGCCCCGTTGGCCCCGTCGGTGACCACCGCGACCTGCACGCGGTCGGCGAGCGCGTAGAGGGCCTCGACGGTCGACCGGGTGCCGGTGTAGGCCATCGCCTCGACGGCGTTGGGCATGAAGACGTCGCACCGGCCCAGCCGCTCGAGCACCTCGGGCGACCAGCGCTCCTTGGAGTCCCAGCCGACGTCGGCGAACACGAGCGCGCCGTCGGCGCGGGCCCGGTCGACCCACGTGCTCGCCGCGCCGAACGCCTCGTCCTCGGCGAGGTCGACCATGACGGCGCGCGTCCGCGGCGGGGTGCCGATGAGCTCGCTCGCGGGCACGGGCGAGGGGTGGCCGTGCGAGACCATGCTGCGGTCGCGGTCCATCGACATCGACACCGTGACCGGGCTGTGCCAGTCGGCGAACCGCCGGCTGCGCGACAGGTCGATGCCCTCCTGCTCCTCGAGGGTGCGCCAGCAGAAGTCGCCGTAGTCGTCGTCGCTGAAGGCGGCGGCCAGCGACGTGCGCAGGCCGAGCCGACGGGTCGCGACCGCGAGGTTGGCGATGCCGCCGGGACACGACGCGAGCCCCTCGGCCCACACCTCGGTGCCCGGCGCGGGCGCCGTCGGCAGGCCGGCGAAGATCATGTCGAGGAAGACCGTCCCCCAGACGAAGACGTCGACGTCCGGCCCGGTGGCGGCGCGCCGGGCGGCGAGCGGGTCGAAGGCGGAGCTCGTCGGCATCGGAACCATGCTGCCATCCACGGCGACCCTGTTAGCGTCGGTTCGGTGAGGACGCGATGAGGCTGGTCGTGCTCGGTGGCGGGGGCTTCCGCGTCCCGCTCGTCCACGGCGCGCTCCTCGGCGACCGCACGGCCGACGCGTCCCGACGCGTCACCGAGGTCGTCCTGCACGACACCGACGCCTCGCGCCTCGACGTCGTGCGCCGCGTCCTCGACGCCCAGGCGCGGGGCCGCGCGGGCGTCACCGCTGCGTCCGGCGGGTCCGGCGCGTCCGAGGGCGCGCCCCCGCCGACCGTCCGGGCGACCACCGACCTCGACGCCGCGCTCGACGGCGCCGACTTCGTGTTCTCGGCGATCCGGGTCGGCGGGCTCGAGGGGCGCACCGCCGACGAGCGCATCGCCCTCGACCTCGGGCTGCTCGGCCAGGAGACCACCGGTCCGGGCGGCGTCGGCTACGGGCTGCGGACCGTGCCGGTCGCGGTCGACGTCGCCCAGCGCGTGGCCCGCCTCGCGCCGGACGCCTGGGTCATCAACTTCACCAACCCCGCCGGCCTGGTCACCCAGGCCATGCAGCAGGTGCTCGGCGAGCGCGTCGTCGGCATCTGCGACTCCCCGCTCGGCCTCGCCAAGCGTGCCGCGGGGGCGCTCGGGCACCGGCTCGACGACGTCGAGATCGACTACGCCGGCCTCAACCACCTCGGCTGGCTCGCCGGCCTGCGTGTCGACGGGCGTGACGTGCTGCCCGACCTCCTCGCCGACCCGGCGCGCCTCGGCGGCATCGAGGAGGGCCACCTCTTCGGCGTCGACTGGCTCCAGACGCTCGGGGCCCTGCCCAACGAGTACCTCTGGTACTACTACTTCACCCGCGACGCCGTCGCGCTGATCACGGCCGCGACCGAGACGCGCGGCGAGTACCTCGTCCGTCAGCAGGCGCAGTTCTACACGGCGGCAAGCGAGTCGGTGGACCCGTTCGCCGTCTGGGATGCCGTTCGACGCGAGCGCAACGCCACGTACATGCAGGAGACCCGCACCGAGGACGGCGACGAGCGCGACGAATCCGACGTCGAGGGCGGCGGCTACGAGGGCGTGGCCCTCGCGCTCATGGCGGCGATCGCCCGCGACGAGCCGGCCCGGCTCATCCTCAACGTCCGCAACGGCACGACGCTGCCCGGCCTGCCCGAGGACGCCGTCGTCGAGGTGCCCTGCGCCGTCGACGCGTCCGGCCCGCGGCCGCTGCCCGTGACGCCGCTGGCCGGGTCGGCGCTCGGCCTGGCCCAGCAGGTCAAGGCCGTCGACGAGCTCGTCGTGCGGGCCGCTCGCGAGGGGTCGGCGCGGCTCGCCGTCGAGGCGTTCGCGCTGCACCCGCTCGTCGACTCCGTCACCGTGGCGTGGCAGCTGCTCGACGGCTACCGCCGCCGGCTTCCCCGCTTCTACGACGCGCTGCGCTGACCGCCGCCCGTTCTCGTCCGCTGCCGTCGGCTCTCAGGGCAGTCGGTAGGTGCCCGAGCCCGGCAGGAGAACGCCGTTGCGTTCGGTGAACGAGACGAGCAGTGTCGCGGGCGCGGCACCTGGCTGGGGCGTCACCTCCACGACGAGCAGTCCCGGACGCAGGGTGTGGTCGAAGGTGCTCACCGGGCTGGACACGTGCTCGAACGGACGCCCACCGTGGAGGTCGCGCACGGAGGTGACCAGCCAGCCGGTGGGCGCCACGATCGAGGCCCGGTACCCGCGATCGGCGCTCGGCTCGAACGTCAGCACCACGGTCACGCCGGCGACCACGGTCGTGGGTGGCGGGGCCGTCGCCGGGGTCGTCGACGGGGTCGTCGACAGGGTCCCCGGTCCCGGACGCGTCGTCGGCGGAGACGTCGGGATCGTCGGGCCGGTCGTCGTGCCCCGCGGCTGGCGTGCCGGCCGCGTCGCGAGGGCGAGCCTCGACGCGTCGACGACGGCTCCCCGCGAGCCCACCAGCAGCTCGGCCTCGCTGATGGTCTCGACGGCTGCCGCGGCCGCCGTGCGCCCGGCCCGGGGGCCGGGAACGCCGAGGACGATGCCGGGGAACGCCCGCGTGGCCGAGTCGGCGACCGGGGGTGAGGCCGACGCCGGCGGCCGGACCCCTGCGGCCATCGGGGCCGGCGGCGTGCCGCGTCCGAGCAGCCCGAGCACGGCCAGGAGGCCGGCCACGACCACCGCTGCCGCGCCCCCGACGAGGGCGAGGGGCAGGTCGACGCGTCGGGTGCCCGAGGCCTCCGACGCGTCGGACGCCGACGGCGCGGCCGCCGGCCGGCCCTCGACCCCGTGCTGGGCGGCGAGAGTCCCAGCCCCGGCGGCGCCGGAGGCGGCGCCCCCGGCGGCCCCCGTTCCCGAACCGGCGGCGCCTCGACCGGTGGCACCGACGACACCGGCGGCGCCGAAGACACCCGGCAGCAGGAGCGGACCGACGCCCGAACGGATCGTCTCGTTGACGTCGACGAGCCCGACGACCGCCGCCCGGCAGCGCTCGCACGTGTCGAGGTGGTCATCGACCCGGGCACGGTCGCGGGCCGACAGCCCGTCGCGGACGTACCCGCCGAGCAGGCGTCGCACGGCACGGCACTCGCCCTCGGGGGCCCGCACCAGGAGCTCACCGAGGTAGGCCTGGCGCAGGCGCTCGCGGGCCCGTTTGCCCCGGCTGGCGACGCCGTTCGCGGTCGTGCCGAGCACGGGCGCGAGCTCGGCCGGGCGCTGCTCGTGCACGACGAGGCGCCACAACAGGTCGCGGGCCTCGCCCGGGAGTGACTGCCATGCGGCCCAGACGGCGTCACGGTCGGCGGCGCCGACGGCCAGCTCCTCGGCGGAGGGCTCGTCCGGGGCGTCGAGGTCCTGCTCCTCCCCGCTCAGGACGACGCGCGCCCGGTAGCGGCGGCCGAGGTCGATGGCGAGGCGACGCACGGTGCTCAGCAGGTAGGGCCGGAACGCGGCGTCGGGCCCACCGCCGGACCGGATGGCCCGGAGGGTCCGGGTGAAGGCCTCGCTGGCGAGGTCGTCGGCGTCGCTCGGGCCCGCGACGCGGCCGGCGAGCTGCCGGGCCGCGTCGACGTGCCGGCGCCACAGTGCCTCGTACGCGGCGTCGTCACCGGCCCGGACCCGGTCGACGAGCACGGCGTCGGTCGGCTCCTCGCGGTGCTCCTCCTGAGGTCCTGCCACGTCCTGCGCCGCTCCCTGTCCCGCGTCTCCGGGGCCGCCGCTCGTCCGAGGGCCCAGGTGGGAAGACGCCCGAGGGACCGGATCATGTCGCGGTTCGCCGACCTTGACCAGAGGCCGCGACCGATTCGGGCCGTTCACGGTGTTTCGCGACATGGTCCCGCAGGTGCGGCGTCCCTCCCGGTGTGAGCCCGTGGCGCTGGGGGACTGCGCCCGGGCTCACCGCGCGGTCGGGCGCCGACGGGGCCTCGACCGTGGACGGGCGGGTGCTCCCCAGGAGGGGAGGGGAGCACCCGCACCCCGTTCGCCGCGGTGCGGGCGGATCCCCGCGAGCGGTCCACGAACCGTGCCGGATCGGGCAGGATCGGTGGCATGCGGATCGACCTCAACGCCGACGTCGGGGAGTCGTTCGGCGCGTGGACCCTCGGCGACGACCCCGCCGTGCTCGACGTCGTCACGAGCGCCAACGTCGCCTGCGGGTTCCATGCCGGCGACCCGCTGACGCTCCGCACGACGTGCCGCCAGGCCGTGCAGCGTGGCGTCGTGGTCGGCGCGCAGGTCGGGTACCGCGACCTCGCCGGGTTCGGGCGCCGGTTCCTCGACGTCGCGCCCGAGGACCTCGCCGCCGACGTGCTGTACCAGCTCGGTGCGCTCGAGGCGATGGCCCGCGTCGCCGGCACGCGTGTCGCCTACGTCAAGCCCCACGGGGCGCTCTACAACGCCGTCGTGCACCACGAGGCCCAGGCGGCGGCCGTCGTCGAGGCGGTCGCGGCGTACGACCCCACCCTGCCGCTGCTCGGCCTGCCCGGCAGCGTCCTGCTCGACCTCGCCGCCGAGGCGGGGCTGCCCGTCGTCACCGAGGCCTTCGCCGACCGCGCGTACACCCCCGACGGCCGGCTGCTCCAGCGGACCGAGCCGGGCGCCGTCCTGCACGACCCGGAGGCGGTCGCCGAACGGGTGCTGAGGCTCGTGCTCGAAGGGGTCGTCACCGCGGTCGACGGGCGCGACATCGAGGTCGCGGCCTCGTCGGTGTGCTTCCACGGCGACACCCACGGGGCCGTCGTCATGGCGCGCCGCGTCCGGGCCGCGCTCGAGGCGGCCGGCGTCGAGATCCGCCCCTTCGCGGGCTGACGCGTGCGGGCCCGGCTGCTGCCGATGGGCGAGGACGCCGTCCTCGTCGAGGTGAGCAGGACCGCCGAGGCGGTCGCCCTGCGCGACCGGGCCCGCATCCTCGTCCAGGGTGGCAAGGGGCCGTGGCACGGCGTGCGGGAGGTCGTCGCGGCCGCGCGGACGGTGCTCGTCCGGGCCCATGCCCCGCGTCTGGACGCGGTACGGCGGGCCTGCCTCGACCTCGCGGGGTCGCTCGACGTCGACGCGGACGAGCGCCGGGACGGGTCGGACGCGGCGGGCGCGTCGGACGCGGCGGGCGCGTCGGACGCGGGCGGCGTGGTCGACCTCCCGGTCGTCTACGACGGCCCGGACCTCGACGAGGTGGCCGAGCTGACGGGCCTGACCCGCGAGGAGGTCGTGCGCGCGCACACCGGCACCCCGTGGCGGGTCGGCTTCGGCGGCTTCGCGCCCGGCTTCGCCTACCTCGTCGGCGGCGACCCGCGCCTGCGGGTGCCGCGGCGGTCCGAGCCGCGACCTCGCGTACCGGCCGGGTCCGTCGGTCTGGCCGGTGAGTTCAGCGGCGTCTACCCGCAGGACTCCCCCGGCGGCTGGCAGCTGGTCGGCAGGACCGACGCCGTGCTCTGGGACCCCGACCGTGACCCGCCCGCGCTCCTGCGCCCGGGCACGACCGTCCGGTTCCTCGACGCGTCGGACGCCCCGCCCGCCGCCCCCTCCCACCCAGCCGACTCCACGTCAGGCGCCTCCCCCTCAGCCACCTCACCCCGAGCAGGCGCGGTCGCGGAGGACCGTGGGCGCGCCCTCGAGGTGCGCGCCACGGGGCCGCTCGTGCTCGTCGAGGACCTGGGCCGTCCCGGCTTCGGGGACGTCGGCGTCGGCCGGTCCGGCGCGGCCGACCGCAGCGCCTACCTGCTCGGCGTCCGTCTCGTCGGTCACGCGGTCGACGACCCGGACCCCACGTCGAGGGCGTCTCCGGGTGCGCCGGCCTCGCCGGGTGAGCCGGCCTCGCTCGAGGTGCTGCTCGGGGGACTGGCGGTGCGCGCCCGCGGCGACCTCCTCGTCGCGCTGACCGGCGCGCCGGCGGCTGCGACGGTCGACGGACGGACGGTCGGGTTCGCCGCGCCGGTGCGGCTCGCCGACGGACAGGTGCTCGAGGTCGCGACGCCGTCGGCCGGGCTGCGCACGTACCTCGCCGTGCGCGGCGGCCTGGACGTCGCCCCCGTCCTCGGTTCGCGCTCGAGCGACACGCTCTCCGGGCTCGGTCCCGCGCCGGTGGCCCCGGGCGACGTCCTGCCGGTCGGCCCGGCGCCGGCCCTGTTCCCCGTCGTCGACGAGGCGCCGCAGGGTCTCGCGCCCACCGGTGTCGAGGCGCTCCTCGAGGTGACGCCGGGCCCCCGCGTCGACTGGTGCGAGCTCGGCGACCTGCCGGAGGTGACCTTCACCGTGTCCTCGCGCAGCAACCGCGTCGGGCTGCGCCTCGAGGGGCACCCGGTCCGGCGGGTCGACGCCCTCGCCGAGGCCGAGCTGCCGAGCGAGCCCATGGTGGCGGGTGCGGTCCAGGTGCCGCCCGGTGGTCAGCCCGTGGTCTTCCTCTGCGACCACCCGGTCACCGGCGGCTACCCTGTCGTCGCGGTCGTGACGCGTCGTGACCTGGACCGGGCGGCCCAGCTCCGTCCGGGCGACCGTGTCCGGCTGCGCTGGGCCCGGCGCTGACGGTGCTCACGGCGGCAGGCGGCAGGCGGCGTGCGGCAAGGGCTTCCGCGTCCCGCATTCCCACGCGGCCGGTGGGAATGGGCCGGATTCTGGACCGGCCCTGACGTCGAATAATCGGTGGTTATACATTCGATTACATGACCGTCACCGACACGTCGACCGGGCCCGCCGCCCGTCCGGCTGCCCGCCCGCCCCGCGGCGACCGTTCCAACGGCCAGTGGAAGGTCGACGGCCCGGCACCGCTCAACGCCAACGAGGTGTGGAAGCAGGAGGAGGGCGGCCTCGCGGTCCGCGAGCGCATCGAGACGATCTACGCCCGTGAGGGCTTCGACTCGATCCCGCCGCAGGACCTCACCGGCCGGTTCCGCTGGTGGGGCCTGTACACCCAGCGCAAGCCGGGGATCGACGGCGGCCGCACGGCCCAGCTGAGCGACGACGAGCTGTCGGACCGCTACTTCATGCTCCGGGTCCGCACCGACGGCCAGGCCCTGGACCCCGCGGCCCTCCGGGTCCTCGGCGGCATCTCCGAGGACTTCGCGCGAGGCAGCGCTGACATCACCGACCGGCAGAACATCCAGTACCACTGGATCGACGTCGAGAGCATGCCCGAGATCTGGCGGCGCCTCGAGACGGTCGGGCTCGAGACGACGACCGCCTGCGGCGACACCCCCCGTGGCTTCCTCGGCAGCCCGGTGGCCGGCATCGCCGCCGACGAGATCATCGACCCGACGCCGGTCATCCTCGAGATCAAGCGCCGCTACATCGGTGACCCCGAGCTCGCCAACCTGCCCCGCAAGTTCAAGACCGCCATCACCGGGCACCCCAGCCTCGACGTGGTCCACGAGATCAACGACGTGTCGCTCGTCGGCGTCGTGCACCCCGAGCTCGGGCCCGGCTACGACCTCTGGGTCGGTGGCGCCCTCTCGACGACGCCGCGCCTCGCCGAGCGCCTCGGCGTCTTCGTCCGCGAGGAGCAGGCGGCCGACGTCTGGTACGGCGTCGTCTCGATCTTCCGCGACTACGGGTTCCGGCGCCTGCGCAACAAGGCGCGCCTGAAGTTCCTTCTCGCCGAGTGGGGTCCGGCGAAGTTCCGCGAGGTCCTCGAGACCGAGTACCTCGGGTACGCGCTGCCCGACGGACCGGCGCCCGCGCCCGCCACAGGGGCCGGCGACCACGTCGGCGTCCACGCGCAGAAGGACGGCCGCTTCTACGTCGGCGCCGCCCCCGTCGTCGGACGCGTCGGCGGCCACACGCTCACCGGCCTCGCCGACCTCGTCGAGTCGGTCGGCGCCGGTCGCGTCCGCCTCACGGCCCACCAGAAGCTCGTCGTCCTCGACGTGCCCGAGGACGGCGTCGAGACCCTCGTGGCCGGCCTCGAGGGCCTCGGCCTCAGCGCCCGGCCGAGCCCCTTCCGCCGCACGACGATGGCCTGCACCGGCATCGAGTTCTGCAAGCTGGCGATCGTCGACACCAAGGACACCGCGGCGGCCGCGATCACCGCCCTCGAGACGCGCCTGGCCGACCTCGTCGCCGACGGCTCGCTCGACACGCCGATCCTGCTCAACGTCAACGGCTGCCCGAACTCGTGCGCCCGCATCCAGACGGCCGACATCGGGCTCAAGGGCCAGATCATCACCGTCGACGGCCCGGACGGCCCGGTGCAGGTGCCGGGCTTCCAGGTGCACCTCGGCGGCGGCCTGGCCTCAGCCGACCGCGACGAGCCGGGCCTCGGGCGCACCGTGCGCGGTCTCAAGGTCCCGTCCACCGAGCTGCCCGACTACGTCGAGCGGGTCGTGCGCACCTACGTGGCCCAGCGTGCCGCCGGCGAGACCTTCGCCGCGTGGGCGCACCGCGCCGAGGAAGGAGCCCTCCAGTGACCGCCGTCCCCCTCGCCACCCCGAAGGTGCCGCGCCGGCGTCGTTCCGAGGCCGAGCTCAAGGCGATCGTCGACGACTTCAACGCGACGCTCGGTGCCGACCCGGAGCGCGAGCCGACCGCCGACGAGGTCGCGGCCTGGGCCGCCTTCCACTTCGAGGGATCCCTCGCGGTGGCCTGCTCGATGGCCGATGCCGTTCTGCCGCATGTCATCTCGCGGTTCGCGCCCGGCGTCGACGTGCTGTTCCTCGACACCGGCTACCACTTCTCCGACACCCTCGTCACGCGTGACATCGTCGCCGAGGACCTGCCGATCACGCTCGTCAACGTCACGCCCGAGCTCACCGTCGCCGAGCAGGACGAGAAGTACGGCGCCCGCCTCTACGAGCGCGACCCGGCCCTGTGCTGCCAGATGCGCAAGGTCGAGCCGCTCGCCCGCACGCTGCCGACCTACGAGGCGTGGGTGACCGGCGTCCGCCGCGACGAGGCACCGACACGCACGAACACGCCGCTCGTCACGTGGGACGACAAGAACGGGCTCGTCAAGATCAACCCGCTCGCCGCCTGGACCTTCGACGAGCTGCAGACCTACGCGGTCGACAACCAGGTCGAGGTCAACTCGCTCCTGTCAGACGGCTACCTGTCCATCGGCTGCGAACCGTGCACCCGCCGGGTCGAGCCCGGCGAGGACCCCCGCGCCGGCCGCTGGGCCGGCTTCACCAAGACCGAGTGCGGACTCCACACATGACGACGACCCTCGACACCCAGACCGATGCCGTGACGCCCGCCTCGCCGGACGCGTCGGAGCGCCGCCTCGGCCACCTCGACGCGCTCGAGGCCGAGTCGATCCTCGTCATTCGCGAGATGGCCGCCGAGCTCGAGCGTCCGGCGCTGCTCTTCTCCGGCGGCAAGGACTCCGTCGTCATGCTGCACCTCGCGGCCAAGGCCTTCTGGCCGGCGCCGATCCCGTTCCCGGTGCTGCACGTCGACACCGGACACAACTTCCCCGAGGTGCTCGCCTACCGTGACGAGACGGTGGCGCGGCTCGGCCTGCGGCTCGTCGTCGCCAGCGTCCAGGACTACATCGACGACGGCCGCCTGCGCGAGCGGGCAGACGGCACCCGCAACCCGCTCCAGACCCTCCCGCTGCTCGACGCCATCAACGAGCACCGCTTCGACGGCGTCTTCGGCGGCGGCCGGCGCGACGAGGAGAAGGCCCGCGCCAAGGAGCGGATCGTCTCCCTCCGTGACGAGTTCGGCCAGTGGGACCCGAAGAACCAGCGCCCCGAGCTGTGGAACCTCTTCAACCCGCGGCACCGCCCCGGCGAGCACGTGCGCGTCTTCCCGATCAGCAACTGGACCGAGGTCGACATCTGGCGCTACATCGAGCGCGAGGACATCCCGCTCGCGCCGCTCTACTACGCGCACGAGCGCGAGGTGTTCCACCGCGACGGCATGTGGCTCGCCGTCGGTCCGTACAGCCAGCCGCGCGAGGACGAGACCGTCGAGACGCGCCTCGTGCGGTACCGGACCGTCGGTGACATGTCGTGCACCGGTGCCGTCGAGTCGCCGGCCGCAACGAACGCGGAGATCGTCGTCGAGGTGGCCGCCTCGACCCTGACCGAGCGCGGTGCCACGCGCGCCGACGACCGGATCTCCGAGGCCGCCATGGAGGACCGCAAGAAGGAGGGCTACTTCTGATGGCCACCGCCACCGCCCCCACGACCGCAGGGACCCTGCTCCGCCTCGCGACCGCGGGCTCCGTCGACGACGGCAAGTCGACGCTCGTCGGCCGCCTCCTGCACGACACGAAGTCGGTGCTGTCCGACCAGCTGGCCGCCGTCGAGCGGGTGTCGCGTGACCGCGGCCTCACCGCCGCCGACCTCGCCCTCCTCACCGACGGCCTGCGCGCCGAGCGCGAGCAGGGCATCACCATCGACGTCGCCTACCGCTACTTCGCGACGGCGAGCCGCTCCTTCGTCCTCGCCGACTGCCCCGGGCACGTGCAGTACACGCGCAACACCGTGACCGGCAGCTCGACCGCCGACGTCGTCGTCCTCCTCGTCGACGCCCGCAAGGGCGTCCTCGAGCAGACGCGTCGGCACCTCGCCGTCACGGCGCTGCTGCGCGTCCCGCACGTCGTCGTTGCGGTCAACAAGATCGACCTCGTCGACTTCTCCCAGGAGGTCTACGAGCGGGTCGACGCGCAGGTGCGCGCCGTCGCCCGCGAGCTCGGCGTCGAGGAGGTGACGACGATCCCGGTGAGCGCGCTCGACGGCGACAACGTCGTCGACCGCTCGGCCCGCACCGACTGGTACGGCGGCCCCAGCCTTCTCGAGCTGCTCGAGGCGCTCCCGCCGTCCGACGACCCCGCCCACGAGTCGTTCCGCCTGCCGGTGCAGCTCGTCATCCGCCCGCAGGGCGCGGCCCTCGACGCCGCGCACCGCGACTACCGCGGCTACGCCGGTCAGGTGGCCTCGGGCGTCGTCCGCGTGGGCGACGAGGTCGTCGCGCTGCCGTCCGGCCGCCGCACGACCGTCGTCGGCATCGACCTCGGTGACCGCTCCCTCGAGGAGGCCTTCGCGCCGCAGTCGGTGACCCTGCGCCTCGCCGACGAGATCGACATCTCCCGAGGTGACGTCATCGCCGCCGCAGCGGACGCCCCCGAGCCGACGCAGGACATCGAGGCTGTCGTCTGCTGGCTCGGCGACGCGCCGCTGCGCCCCGGTCAGCGGCTGCTCCTCAAGCACGGCTCGCGGACGGTCCAGACCGCGGTGCGTGGCATCGACGGTGCCCTCGACCTCGACGACCTGCACGCCGTGCCGGCAGAGTCCTTGTCGCTCAACGACATCGGCCTGGTCACGCTACGCGTGTCGCAGCCGCTGCCGGTAGAGCCGTACGCCGTGTCACGTCGCAGCGGAGCCTTCCTGCTCATCGACGCGCACGACGGCCGGACGCTCGCCGCGGGCATGGTCGGCGCGACCCTGCCCACCGCGCCGGAGGCGCCGTCGTCGCCCGAGGGCGACGAGGACTGGGACATCTGAGGCCCGGGCCGTGGCGTCGGTGAAGTCCGCGTTGCCGGTCGTCCTCGACCTCACCGGCCGGCTCGTCGTGGCCGTCGGCGGTGGTCCGGTCGCGGCCCGACGCGTCCGCGCCTTCCTCGACGAGGGCGCGGTCGTGCGCGTCGTCGCCCCGTGGGTCTGCGAGGACCTGCGGGACCTCGTTCGCGCTCGCGCCGTGTCCGCCGCCGGTGCCGCGGCGTCGGGCCGCGTCGAGTGGGTCGAGCGTGACTACGCCGGACCGGCCGACCTCGACGGCGCCTGGCTCGTCCACACCGCGACGGGCGAGCCGTCCGTCGACCGCGAGGTCGCCGCCGACGCCGAGGCCCTGCGCCTGTGGTGCGTCGATGCCACCGACGCCGCGGGCACGACGGCCAGCGTCGCGGCCCGTACCGACGTCACCACTCCCGACGGTCGGGTCACGGTGTCGGCCTACGCGGCCGGTGACCCGGGCTTGGCCGTGACCGTCCGCGACGGCGTCGAGCAGGCGCTCGCCACCGGGCGCCTCGACCTTCGCCGCACCCGCACGCACGGACGCCTCGGCTGGGTCGCGCTGGTCGGCGGTGGCCCCGGCGTCGACGGGCTCCTCACGGCCCGCGGGTACGAGCTGCTCGCGTCGGCCGACGTCGTCGTGCTCGACCGTCTCGCGCCGCGTGGTGTCGTCGACCGGCTGCCCGCGTCGGTGCGCGTCATCGACGTCGGCAAGACGCCCGGCCACCACCCGGTGCCGCAGTCGCGGATCAACGACGTGCTCGTCGAGGAGGCGCAGCGCGGCCTCGGCGTCGTGCGGCTCAAGGGCGGCGACCCGTACGTGCTGGGCCGCGGCGGTGAGGAGCGCGCCGCGTGCGAGGCCGCCGGCATCCCCGTCGAGGTGGTCCCGGGCGTCACGTCGGCGGTGTCCGTCCCCGCGGCCGCCGGGATCCCGGTGACCCACCGGGGTGTCGCCCGCGGCTTCACCGTCGTCACCGGCCACGACGACGTCCCCGTCCTGCCGACCGGTGGCGACCACACGCTCGTGCTCCTCATGGGCGTGACCAACTTGGCTCGTACCATGGATCTCCTTGCGGCCCACGGCCGTTCGCCCGAGTGCCCCGTGGCCGTCGTCGAGCGCGGGTTCGCGCCCGACCAGCGCGTCACCGTCGGCACGGTCGCGACGATCGCCGCGCGGGCCGCCGAGGTCGGCGTCGAGGCGCCCGCAGTCGTCGTCGTCGGGGACGTCGTGCGACTCGCACCCGCGTGGGCCGGCGAGCCCGCCTGACGCGTCAGGCACACCTTCCCCGGACCGTACCGGGACCGATGACGGAGCTTCGCGCGCCGGCACCCACCTGCTGAGCACGGACCGGCCGCGTCGGACCGGCGAAGGTCCGTCATCGCTCCCGCTCGGGACCCTCCGGTCAGGCCAGCCAGACGCCGTCGCGCATCAGGGTGCGACCGGGGATCTCGTTCGCCTCGCGCCAGGCCTGGACGCGCTCCGGGCGCAGGAGGTACACCGCGTAGTCCGGTCGCTCGGTGCGCGGGTCCCAGTCGGTGCGGACGATGTACCGCTGCCACTGCTCCTCGGGGACGTCGTCGGTCGACACCTCGCGGGCCGACGCGTCGACCATGACGACGTCGCGGAACTCCCCGATTCCCAGGCGGGCCCGGCCGGTCTCGCGCAGGTTGCGCCCGCACGGGGAGCCGACCGGCGTCACGACCATGATCTCGGTGCCGTCCCAGTCGAAGGACAGCGGCACGAGCCCCGGCACGCCACCACCGGCGTCGGCCGTGGCGACCCAGAGGTCGACGTCCTGCTCGAGCCGGCGACGGGTGTCGGCGACGCGCGTGGCCCGGTCCCGGGCGGGCGCCGCCGACTCCGGCGCGCTCAGCGTCGCTCCTGGATCCGGACGAGGTTGCCCGCCGGGTCGCGGAAGGCCGAGTCGCGAACGCCGTAGGGCTGGTCGGTCGGCTCCTGCACGACCTCGGCACCGGTCGCCTCGATCTTCGCGAACGCCTCGTCGAGGTCGGGCGTGGCGAGCAGGAGCGAGCCGTAGGTGCCCTTGGCCATCATGTCGCCGATGGTGCGCCGCTCGTCGTCGGTGAGGCCGGGCGTCGCCTCGGGCGGGTAGAGCACGACCGACGTGCCGGGCTGGCCGGGCGGGCCGACGGTGATCCACCGCATGCCGGCGTGACCGACGTCCATGCGCACCTCGAAGCCGAGCGCGTCGCGGTAGAAGGCGATGGCGGCGTCGGGGTCGTCCTGTGGGAGGAAGCTCGAGTGAATGCTGAGGTCCATGGCGCCCACGCTAGGCCCGCGGCGACGCGGATGCTTCTCGATTCCTGACCGGTCGCGTCACCTGCTTGGCGACGCACGGGACGAGGCCGTCAGTGGCGCCTGCCTGCTCCTGCCGGTAGACGCTCGGTGGGACCCCGACGAGCTCGGTGAACCGGGTGCTGAACGTGCCGAGCGAGGAGCAGCCGACCTCGAAGCACACCTCGGTCACGCTGAGGTCGCCGCGGCGCAGCAGCGCCATGGCCCGCTCGATGCGGCGCGTCATGAGGTACTGGTACGGCGACTCGCCGTAGGCCAGCTTGAACTGGCGGCTCAGGTGGCCGGCCGACACGTTGACCCCGCGGGCCAGCGCCTCGACGTCGAGCGGCTGCGCGTACTCGCGGTCGATGCGGTCCCGTACGCGTCGCAGCAGCGCGAGGTCGCGTCGCCGCTGCTCGTCGTCCGTCCGTGCTCCCGAACCCCTGGTCACGGACCGATCCTCGCATCTCGGCGCCGACGCGTCGGGGCTGTACCGCCCCGGAGCAGTCCGCCTGGTCCTAGAGTGCGAACCGCCGGTGCCGAAGCTGGCTCGTCCGACAGGGGAACCACATGAGCTCGTCCGCACCGCGCCCTGCCCACCACCGCGCCGGCGGGACGCAACGGCGCATCCGGTGGCGCCGCGCCGCGATGGTGGCCGCCGTCCTCGCCCTGGTGGTGCCCGCCCCGGTCGCCGATGCCGCGGACACCGCCGACCTCATCTCCAGCGTCAAGCTGTACGTCGTTCTCGACGCGCAGGCGACGGGGGCGGTCGTCCCGCAGCCCGACACCCCGGCGGGCACGTCGTACACCTACGTGTGGTCGGACGAGACGGGCGAGCTGGCCCGAACCACCACCACCGCGAACGTCGCCCAGACGCCCATCGGACGGGCCAAGTTCGGGCGCACGATCGGTCTCAGCATCACGGCCACCGCCCCGGGCGGGGCCACCGAGACCGAGAACAGCGCGCCCGTGGTCGCCACCCGATGGCTGGTCGGTGGCTTGCAGTACGACGCCACCGACCGCCGGTTCGTCTGGTACTCGCCGCAGCTGCCCGCCACCTTCGACGCGGAGCTCGGCACGGTCTCGGTCTCGTACCAGTGGTCGCGGTCGGGCACTCCGATCCCCGCCGACCCCGGCGTCGACCCCTGGGTGCACGCCCGGGTCGCGGCAGATGAAGGTCAGACGCTCGGCGTCGCGGTGGTTTCGCACCAGGCAGCCACCGGGGCCGGCAGCACGTGGGCGGCTGCACCGACGCCACCGGTGGGCGTGGTGAAGGCGGCCTACGCCGCCACGGGCTCCGGCGCCTCCGGCCAGACGCTCGCCGTCGAGGTGCGACCGACCTCCTGGTACCCGGGCGACCCGACCGTCGTCCCCGAGCTGACGTGCGACCACCAGTGGTACCGCGACGGCGCGGCCCTCTACGGCGAGACGGGGCAGTACCACTACGTCCACACGATGGAGCGCGGAACGACGCTGCAGGTGCGGACGCGTTGCTCGAGCCCGGGCTACCTGTCGCAGACGTTCTGGTCGTCGAAGCTCACCGTCCCGGGCGTTCCTGCGCTCGTGTCCCTGCTCGGCAACGACGCGCTGCGAGACCTGGGGGAGTTCTGGCCGGGGATGCCCGACCTCTGGCTGAACCGGGGCCGGCCCGGCTCCTTCTCCTTCGGCGAACCCCTGAGCACGTCGTACCTGCCGACCCGGTCGATGAGCATGATCTCGCTCGCCGGGGACCTCGACGACGACGGGCGCGACGACCTCCTGGCCCGCGACTCGAAGGGAGCTCTCTGGCTCTACCCGTTCGTGCGCAACCGGGTCCGGATCGGCGCGAGCGGCTGGAACGCGATGAACCTGCTCGTCGCCGGCGGCGACTTCACCGGCGACCGCTCGGCCGACCTCTTCGCGCGGCGTTCCACCGGCGAGCTCGTGTTCTACGCCGGCCGCGGTAGGCAGGGCCTGGCCGCGGGCAAGGTCGTTGCCACGAGTGCCTTCCGCTCTGCGCGGCTCATCGTGACGCTCGGTGACGCGAACGGCGACGGGCTCGCCGACCTCCACGTCGTCCGGCCCGACGGCACCCTGTGGTTCTACGCCGGCAAGGGCAACGGTGGCCTGGCCGCGCCGGTGCGGGTCGGCACCGGTTGGGGACCGATGCGCACGCTGCTCACCGGGCGTGACCTCGACCGCGACGGCAGTGCCGACCTGCTCGCACTCGACACCGCGGGACGGCTCTGGCTCTACCCGGGCAACGGCCGCGGCGGGTTCACGAGCCGCAGCCTGACCAACGCCGGCCACCCGCTCACCACGTCGATCAGCTGACGGCGGCGAGGATCCGGTCGATCCGGGCGAGGGTCACGGGGTCCTCGGGGATCTCGAGGAACCACGCTGCGAGGCGGTCGCGCTCGGGCCCTTCACCGGCCCCGACCCACCGCGAGCACGCCAGCTGTCCGATGTGCGCCTGCTCGGCCACGAGCATCGAGAAGTGGCCCCGACGCGTGACCCTGCCGGGGCCACCGGCCGCGCGGTAGGCGTCGTGCAGCAGGCGGGCCCGGGTCGGGTCGTCGGCGCCGAACTCGAACAGCACCATGGCCAGCTCCTGGCTCGGGTCGGCCGGGCCGAGGTTCTCGAAGTCGATGACGCAGACGTCGCCGTCGGTCGTCGCGAGCACGTTGTCGGCCCAGAGGTCCCGGTGGCAGACCCGTGGCGCCTCGTGCGGCTCGATGACCCGCTCGACGGCGACGAGGTCGTCGAGGAGCGCGTGCAGCTCACCGGCGAACGGGGCGCCCGCGTCGGCGACGCGTCGGGCGAGGTCGCGCCAGCTCTGCTCACCGGCTCCGGTGGCGAACCAGTTGTCCACCGGGTCCTCGGTGCGCCGTGCCGCCCGATGCAGGAGCGCGACGGTCCGCCCGACCGCGCCCGGGTCGAGCGAGCGCGTCCTCGGACGCAGGCCGACCCACTCGAAGACACGCACCACGGTGCCCGCCACCTCGGCGGCCACCCGACCGTCCGTGGTGCGCAGCACCTCGGGTGTGCGGACGCCGAGTGCCCTTGCGGCGTCGACGAACTCGGCGTCCCGACCGACGTCGTTGAGCCTGGGCGCGGCGTACCACTCCTTGACGGCGAACGAGCGCGCCCCGGCGTCGAGCCGCCAGACGCGGCCGAGCCGTCCCCGGGCCACCGGGCCGTTCAGGGTGACGGGCTCGCCAGCACGCGCGAGCCCGAACGCTGCCGCGATGGCGTCACCCTCGGAGCCCTCGATCATGGCGATCCCCCTGTGCCGCAGGCTGGTCGGACGGTCAGGGGACGAGTCGCCAGACCGCGACCGACACCGTGGCCACCGCCAGCCCGAGCGAGGACCAGCCGAGCGGCGTGCGCCCACCACGGCCTCGACCGAGCAGCAGCAGGACAGCAGCGAGCACGGACAGGACGGCGGCCACGACGGTCTCCTCCGGGCCGTCGTCGATGGTGCGGATGAGGATCGTGTCGGTCATGCCGTGCCGGGTGAACTGCCCGAGCACCCGGAGCATGACGAACACCCACCAGCCGACCGCGATCCAGAACAGGGCCACGCCGAGCTGCCCGAGGAGCGGGTCGGCGGTCGGGCCTGCCGTGCGGGCTGCAGGACGCGCCGGGTCCGCCGGCCAGGCCGGGCGGCCGGCGTACGGGTTGGGCGGCGCGGGTGGGGCCGCCGGTCCGGCGGGCACCGGCACGGTGAACTGCTCGTCCCACACGGCCGTGGTGCGGTCGGGCCGGTCGCCGGCGTCGCTCATGCGCTCAACGTACCTCCGGCGGCTCACTCGGTGGCGGCGCGACGCTGCTCCTCGTCGAAGGCCAGGTGGAGACCCGCCTCCTTGGCCGAGGCGCCCGCCGCGACGGCCGACCGGGTCAGCCCGATGTTGCGCGAGGTCGCGGCCATCGCGGCGGCCACCCGCCCGCGGCCGTAGGTCATCGAGTGGGTGGCCGCCACGCCGATGCTCGAGCCGACCTCGATGGCGTCCTGGTCCGCGCCCATGTAGAGGAACTGCCACGAGTACTCGGACGTCTGCCGCTCGATGAGGGCCTTGACCTGGGCGTGGGTCAGCTCGCGCGAGGAGTTCTCGTGCCCGTCGGTCATGATCCCGACGATGACGACGCCGGGACGCTGGTCGTCCGGGAGCGCCGCGAGCCGCTCGCCGGCCTCGCCCAGCAGCCGCCCGATGGAGTCGAGCAGCGCCGTCGAGCCGCGCGGCTGGAGCCGCAGCGACGGCACGTCGGCCACCGGCACGTCGCGGTAGACCTCCTCGTACCGGTCGTCGAACTGCGCCAGGGTGACCCGGCACTCGCCCGGCTGGGCGCGCTGCTCGGCGATGAACGCGTCGAATCCGCCCTCGGTGTCGTCCTTGATCGACTGCATCGACCCGCTGCGGTCGAGCAGGAAGTAGAGGTGCGTGAGGGTCGGGTTCGTCATGGCGGGCTCCTCGGCTCGATGTCGGGTGGTCGGGTGGTCCCCTCAGTCGGTGCTGCGGCGGGCGCGGAACCGCAGGGGGCCGGCGGACGCGTCGGGGGCGGGACGATGGCGTCCCTCCTCGAGGTCGTAGCGGGCGCGCTCGACGCCGGCGGCGGTGACGCGTCCGGCCGCGGACCCGTACGCGCCGAGCAGGTGCGTGCGGGCCAGGCGGGGGCCCACGGCGTTCTCGGACAGGCCGGCGAGTGCGCCGGCCGTCCGGATGGTGCCGCCCTCGGCGACGAGCACCGCGGCCATCGCCTCGTCGACGGCGGCGGTCAGGTGCTCCTGCGCGGCCCGCAGCAGGGGCAGGGCCTCGAGCGGTCGGGACGCGTCGGTGCGGTCGAGCGCCTCGCGCGCGGCCTCGATGGTCGTGCGCAGGGCCTGCTCCGTCTCCATCGGCAGGGGTGGGCGCCGGTCGTCGCTCATCCACCCACGGTAGGCGCAGTTACTGCGGCACCGCAAGAGGTGGGGCTAGTCGTCCGGCCCCATGTGGTCGAGGGCCGCGACGTAGCGCCGCGCCATCCACCGTTGACCCGCCCGCGCCACGGGGCCGCCCAGTCTCGCCGCGGAGGAGCCGGGCCGGGAGACCGCGGAGACGGTGAACCGGAGGCTGCCATCGGCGTGCCGTTCGAGGACGAACCGCTCCTCGCCCCTCTCGGGGTGCCCGGGCAGCGTGCCGTACGCGAAACCGCGCTTCCCGGGTTCGTCGAAGACCTCGACGACCCGGCAGGGGATCCGGATGCCGAGCCAACCCGCTCCCAGGCGCAGCTCGACGACGGAGTCGAGCTGCGCGAACGGCTCCGACGCCCGCACGCGCAGGCCGGCCCGGTCGTGAACCCGCCATCCCATGAGGTCCGTGACCGCGGCGTCGAAGTCCCGACGCCGCAGGCACCGCGAGACCTCGAGGGCGTGGTAGCCCGGTGGAGGCCGGTCGGCGACGACCACGTCTCGCGGGTAGGTGAGGTCGGCAGCCCGCAGGGCGGCTGCGCGCTCCTCGGACAGCGACCGGACGGCCATGCCCCATCCTCCCCCGCGGGTTGCGGTCAGCCGCGGTGCAGCCCGGGCTGGACGACGCGGCGGGTCGACGCCGGATGCGTCTCGAGCCCGGCTGAGGGGCGGTGCGGTCGGGGCTGGAGGTCACCGCCGCAGTTCGGACACGTCCCACCCAGGCAGGCGTCGACGCACCGCGCGCACCAGGTGCACTCGTAGGTGCAGATCATCGCCTCGGTCGACTCGGGTGGCAGGTCGACGTCGCAGCACTCGCAGTTCGGTCGCAGCTCCAGCATGTCGGCAGTCTCGCAGCGAGGACCGGCGCCGCTGGCGTCGGGCCACCGGGCGCCAGGGCGACCGGGCCGCCGGGCGACCGGGCCTCAGGGCGACCGGGCCGCCGGGCCGCCGGGCCGCCGGGCGACCGGGCCGCCGGGCGACCGGGCCTCAGGGCGACCGGGCCGCCGGGCCACCGGGCCACCGGGGCGGCGGTGGTCCCTCCCTCGCTACGTCACTGCTCACCCTGAGTGAGCAGTGACGTAGCGAAGGGGCCTCGAACCCCCCCGGTCAGTGGACGCTGACGGTCTGGCGCTCGACCTCGATGAGCGCGACGACGCGGCGCAGGCGCCGATCGTACGGCTGGCCCGTGTAGGCGACGGCGAGGCGGTCGATGATCGTCCACGCCTCGTCACCCTCGAGCCACTCGACGACCCGGCCCCGGATGGCGACCGGGGTGAATGCGTCGTCCGCCGGTGCCACGGACAGCGCGACCCGGGCGTCGCGGCGCAGGTTGCGGGCCTTGCGCGAGTCCGGCCCGGTGAAGACGACGACCGCGTCGCCCTGCGCGCCGACGAAGACCGGTTCCGGGTCGCGCCCGGTGATGTAGCCGTCCTCACCGACAGGGGCGTGGAGCTCGTCGACCTGCTCATGGTCATGGTGGGCTGGGGGGACCGGTGGCTCGCCGGGACAGCGGGCCCCCCGGTCCTCTACCGGCACCACGCGTGCGGCGAGGTCAGCAGCGTCGACCTGCGCTGCGCGCACTGCGGGGAGGCGATGCACGCCCGCGACGTCGACGTGCTCCCCGGACCCGGAAGCGCAGCCTGACGCGCCGACGCCGAGACGGTCCGGGCGGCGTGGAAGGCTTTGCGCCTCCCACGCGTTGGACGGCACGTGAAGAAGATCGGCTTTCTGTCCTTCGGCCACTGGAGCCCGACGCCGCACTCGCAGACGCGGTCGGCGTCCGACGCGCTGCTCCAGTCGATCGACCTCGCGGTGGCCGCCGAGGAGCTCGGCGCCGACGGCGCCTACTTCCGGGTCCACCACTTCGCCCGCCAGCTCGCCTCGCCGTTCCCGCTCCTCGCGGCGGTCGGTGCCCGCACGAGCCGCATCGAGATCGGCACGGGCGTCATCGACATGCGCTACGAGAACCCGCTCTACATGGCCGAGGACGCCGGCGCGGCCGACCTCATCGCCGGCGGCCGGCTCCAGCTCGGCATCAGCCGCGGCTCACCCGAGCAGGTGGTCGACGGGTTCCGCTACTTCGGCCACGAGCCCGAGGGCGGCGACCACGCCGCGATGGCGCGCCGGCACACCGAGATCTTCCTCGACGTCCTGTCCGGCAAGGGTTTCGCCGAGCCGAACCCGCGTCCGATGTTCCCCAACCCGCCGGGCCTGCTGCGCGTCGAGCCACACTCCGAGGGGCTGCGCGAGCGCATCTGGTGGGGTGCCGGCAGCCGGGCCACGGCCGAGTGGACCGCCCAGCAGGGCATGAACCTCATGAGCTCGACGCTGCTCACCGAGGACACCGGGGTGCCGTTCCACCAGCTGCAGGCCGAGCAGATCCAGCGCTTCCGCGACGCGTGGAAGGCGGCCGGTCACGAGCGCGAGCCGCGGGTCTCGGTGAGCCGCAGCGTGTTCCCCATCGTCAGCGACCTGGACCGTGCCTACTTCGGCCGCGAGTCGGCCAGCCGCGACCAGGTCGGGGTCATCGACGGCGGCACGGCACGGTTCGGCAAGACGTACGCCGGCGAGCCGGAGCAGCTCGTCCGCGACCTCGCCGAGGACGAGGCGATCGCGGCAGCCGACACGTTGCTGCTGACCGTGCCGAACCAGCTCGGCGTCGACTACAACGCACACGTCATCGAAAGCGTGCTGACGCACGTGGCGCCCGGACTCGGTTGGCGCTGAGGTAGATCCGCGTCGAGCTCCTCGTCAGGGCTCCCAGACAGCGGCGTCGTGGGCGAAGACGACGCGCCGCGGGTCGAGCTCGAGGATGCGCGCCATCCACGGGCTCGGCTCCGGCAGAGGGGGTTCGTGCCCGAGCGTGGCGGCCTGCGCGGCGAGCGCGTCGGCCGACCAGGCCGAGGCCGTGTCGTGGGCCTGACCGGCGAGGACCACGGTGCCGTCGTCGCAGCGCAGGAGGACCGACTGGTGCCCGTCGACGTGCCCCGGCGTCGGCACGACGTGCACGCCGGGAGCGATCTCGGCCTCGCCGTCGAGCAGCTCGTAGCGGGCGCCCTCGAAGTCGACGAGGGCATCGACGGTGTAGTCGCCGGCGCGGGCCGTCTCGAGCTCGCGTCGCTGACAGTGGATCGGTCGGCCCGCGAACATCGGGTTGCCGCCGACGTGGTCGAAGTGCAGGTGGCAGTTGACGACGATGGCGACGTCGTCGACCCGGACGCCGACCGTGGCGAGCGCGTCGGCCACGTGCACGCGGCGCGGCCGGTACCACGCGTCGGTCTCGGCGTCCGCCGCGCCGAGCCCGGTGTCGAGGAGCAGCAGCCCCGCCGGCGTCCGGGCGAGGTAGCCGTACACGGCCTCGACCCGCGGGCTGCCCGTTCCCGTCTCCTCCGGTGGACGCACGAAGGTGCCGAGCCCGACCCGCACGACGTCGTCCACGCGCATGGCCCCCACCCTAGGAGGAGATGTCCTCGAGCGCCGCTCGTCAGGAGCGGCGCAGCAGCTCCTCGAGGGCCCGCCGGTACGCCGCCTCGGCCAACCGCGCGACGACCGGCCCGAACACGTCCGGCACACCCCGAACGCGGATCCGCTGCCGCCAGCCGACGACGCTGCCCGTGGCGCTCGGGGTGACGCGCAGCGTGATCCGTCCGGTGACGACGTTGCCCTCCTTGCGGATGCGCGCGATGCCGGGGTCGTGCGCAGTGGGCGGCGCGTAGCTCTCGATGACCATGGGGTCGTCGAACCCGATCGGACCGAGCCCGGTGCGGGCCACGAAGCGCGCACCCGCCCTCAGCCGGGTCGGCTCCAGCACCTCGCCGGAGACGGTCGTCAGGGGGATGACGGCACCGTGCGTCCGCAGGTCGAGGACGCGTCGCCAGGCCTCGGGGGCGGGCAGTGGCGAGTCGATGGTCACCTCGAACCGGGCCATGCCGCCAGTGTGGCCCACGACGGAGCGGACCGCCCGAGGTTGCGCCGCAGGCAGGATGTGACCCGGCAGGCCCCCGCGGGTACTGAAGGCCTGTCGTGATCCGATGGGAGGACGTGCTGTGGGGTTGGAGTGCGTCGTCCTGCTCGACGAGCGAGGTGAACCGGTCGGGTCGGCGCCGAAACGCGACGTGCACCACGCCGACACCCCGCTGCACCTCGGGTTCTCCTGCTACGTCCTCGACGCGGACGACCGCCTCCTCGTCACGCGCCGGGCCACGTCGAAGCAGACCTTCCCCGGGGTGTGGACCAACTCGTTCTGCGGCCACCCACTGCCCGCTGAGCCGCTCGCCGCGGCGGTGCGACGGCGGGCGTCCCACGAGCTGGGCCTCGAGGCCGGTCCCGTGACGGTCGTCCTGCCCGACTTCCGGTACCGCGCGGAGACGGGCGGCGTCGTCGAGCTCGAGCTGTGCCCGGTGACGACGGTCCGGGTCGAGGCCGACGTGCCCCTCGTTCCCCTGGCCGGCGAGGTCGAGGAGTGGGAGTGGGTGCCGTGGCGGGAGTTCGCGGACGAGGTCGTCGCGGGCCGACGCACGGTGTCGCCGTGGTGCGTCGAGCAGGTCGCACGACTCGCCGACCTCGGCAAGCCGGCGTCGTGGCGCGGTGACGCCCGCCGGCTTCCGCCGGCGTTGCGGCCCCCGCACGTCCCGGCCCGGACCAGCGGCGTGACGGCTCCGGACGCGTCGACCTCGAGCGGCCGGCAACCCTCGACAGCCCCCTTGCCCGGGGCCCTCCCGTGACCGAGGGTGGGAGGGTGTCGCCGACCCGCACCGACGTCGCGCCAGCCGACGTCGCCCGCACCCTCGCTGCCGCCGACGCGCTCCTCGCGGACGTCTGTGCTCGGCTGTCCGAGCAGTGGCGCGGTCGGTCGCCGGAGGCCGTGCCGGTCCTGCACGAGGACCTGCCGGAGGTGCTGCTCGCGTGGTTGTCCCCGCCGGGCGGCAAGCGCCTGCGCCCGGTGCTGTGCCACTGGGGGTGGACGGCCGCGGGCGGCTCGACGGCGACCCGCCACGACCTCGTCGCCACCTGCGCCGCGCTCGAGCTCGTCCACCTCTTCGCGCTCGTCCACGACGACGTCATGGACCGGTCGGACACCCGCCGGGGCCGGGTCGCCGTGCACGTCGAGGCGGCCAAGGCCCATGCCGGCGCCGGCGCGCTCGGCGACCCCGTCCTCTTCGGCGACAGCGTCGCCATCCTCTTCGGCGACCTGGCCCTGAGCGAGGCCTGGGCGCTCGTCGCGGGCGTCGGTGCCCGGGTCCGGCACGCCTGGGCCGACATGCTGCGCGAGCTCGTGCAGGGCCAGCTGCTCGACGTCACCGGTGCTGCGGGGCGCAGCCGCGACCTCGGACGCGCCCGGCTCGTGGCCCGGCTCAAGTCGGGGGCCTACACGGTGCAGCGGCCGCTCGATCTCGGCGCGCTCGCCGCCGGGGCGAGGCCCGAGGCCGTCGCCGCGCTGTCGACCTTCGGGGCCCACCTCGGCGAGGCGTTCGCCCTGCGCGACGATGTCCTCGGCGTCTGGGGTGACCCCCGCCGCACGGGCAAACCCGTCGGGGACGACCTCCTGTCGGCCAAGCCGACCGTCCTGCTCGCCGAGGCGACGCAGCTCCTGCCCGCCGACGTCGTCTCCCGTTACCTCGGCGACGCGGGCTCCATCACCCCCGACGACGTGCCCGTCGTCCAGCAGCTGATGCGCGAGGCGGGCGTGCAGGCCCGCGTCGAGGACCGCATCCGTGCCGAGGTGGAGCAGGCGTACGCCGCCCTCGACGACGCGTCGCTGGACGCGGACGCGGCGGCCGGGCTGCGCGAGGTCGCAGCGTCGATCGCCTGGAGGGACTCGTGAGCGTCGTCGTCATCGGCGCCGGGCTCTCGGGGCTGTCCGCCGCCTGCCACCTCCTCGGGCGGGGCCACGAGGTCACCGTCGTCGAGCGCCACGACGCCCCGGGCGGACGCGGGCTCCGGCTCGTGCGCGACGCGTTCACGTTCGACACGGGACCGACCGTGCTGACGATGCCGGGCCTCGTCGGCGACGCGCTCGCGGCCGCCGGCAGCTCGCTCGAGGACGCCCTGCCGATGCGTCGCCTCGACCCCGCCTACCGTGCGTGCTTCGCCGACGGCAGCCGGATCCTCGTGCGCCACGGCGTCGAGGCGATGCGCGACGAGATCGCCGCCATGTGCGGGCCGCGTGACGCGGCGGCCTTCGTCGACTTCGTCGCGTGGCTGCGGCGGCTCTACCGCGTCGAGATGCCGCACTTCATCGACGCCAACTTCGACTCGCCGCTCGACCTGCTCGCCTCGCCCCGCGCCGCGCTCGAGCTCGTCCGGCTCGGGGCCTTCCGCCGCCTCGGACCGGTCGTGCGCGAACGGTTCCGCGACGAGCGGCTGCACCGGCTCTTCTCCTTCCAGGCCCTGTACGCCGGGCTGTCGCCGGAGAGCGCCCTCGCCCTCTACGCGGTGATCACGTACATGGACACCGTCGAGGGCGTGTACTGGCCCCGGGGCGGCATGGACGCGGTGCCGGCAGCACTGGCGGACGCGGCGTCGCGCGCGGGGGCGGACCTGCGGTTCGGCGCCGCCGTGTCACGGCTCGTCCTCGACCGCCGTGGCGCGGTGGCGGGCGTCGAGCTCGAGTCCGGCGAGCGCATCACCGCCGACGCCGTCGTCTGCACCCTCGACCTGCCCATGGCGTACGAGCGGCTGCTCCCTGAGCTGCGGGCCCCGCGGGTCACCCGGACGGGGACGTACTCGCCGTCCGCCGTCGTCTGGCACGTGGGGGCGCTCGGGCAACCCGGCCCGGGCGTCGGGCACCACAACATCCACTTCGGGGCCGACTGGGACGGTGCGTTCCGGGCCCTGGTCGACGACGGTCGGCTCATGCCGGACCCCTCGCGCCTCGTCACCGTCCCGACCGTCACCGAGCCGGGCCTGGCACCCGAAGGCGACTCGGTGCTCTACGTCCTCGAGCCGGTGCCGAACCTGTCGGCGCCGATCGACTGGCGGCGCGAGCGGGGCCCGGCGCGTGAGCGCCTGCTGCGCTTCCTCGAGTCGGCCGGGTACCCGAGCGACGTCGTCACGGAGGAGCTGGTCACGCCGCTGGACTGGCAGCGCCTCGGGATGCACCTCGGCACGCCGTTCGCCCTGGCCCACACCTTCATGCAGACCGGGCCGTTCCGGCCCTCGAACGTCGAACGACGCGTGCCGGGCCTCGTGTTCGCCGGGTCGGGGACGGTTCCGGGCGTCGGCGTTCCGATGGTGCTCGTCAGCGGCAAGCTCGCGGCGCAGCGGGTCGACGCGTACCTGCCGCCGCGCGCCGGCGCACCGGGCGGCCGCCCCCGGCGAGCCAGCCGGGCCGGGGCAGCGCGATGACTGCGGCGTCGCGTCCCGCCGACGCGGTGCTCGTCGAGGGCTACCGCCGGTGCGCCCGCGTCACCCGGGAGCACGGCACGACCTACTACTGGGGCACGCTGCTGCTCCCGCCCGAACGGCGTCGTCACGTCCATGCCGTGTACACCCTGTGCCGGCTCGCCGACGACATCGTCGACGACCCGGGCGCCACCGACGGCGACCGGGTCGCCGCCACGACGACCCGGCTGGCCGAGTTCGCCGACCGGTTCCGCGCGGTCGTGCGCGGCGAGCCGACGGACGACCCCGTCCTCGCCGCGATCCGGCACAGCGTCCGCGTCTGCCGCATCGCGGACGAGTGCTTCGAGCGCTTCTTCGCCGCCATGGCCCAGGACCTCACCCGGTCGACGTACGAGACGTGGGAGGACCTGCTCGCCTACATGGACGGCTCGGCCGCCGTTATCGGCGAGATGATGCTGCCCGTGCTGCGGCCGCGCGACGTGGCGGCGCTGGCCCCCGCCCGGTCCCTCGGGCTGGCCTTCCAGCTGACGAACTTCCTGCGCGACGTCGGCGAGGACCTCGACCGCGGCCGCGTCTACGTGCCTCGGGAGGACCTGCGTCGCTTCGGCGCCGACCCGCACGAGCGCGCCGTGTCACCGTCGTGGCGCGAGCTGATGCGCTTCGAGATCGCCCGCAACCGCGAGCTCTACCGGCTGGCCGACGCCGGCATCCCGATGCTGCCGCCGTCCTCGGCACGGTGCGTCGCGGCGGCCCGCACCCTCTACGCGCGCATCCTCGACCGGATCGAGGCCCGCGACTACGACGTCTTCACGGGCCGCGCACGCGTGCCCACGTGGCACAAGGCAGCCCTGTCGACGCGCATCCTCGTCCTCGGGCCGACCCTCGGCCCCACCCTCGGCCCGACCCGGCGATCGGCGGTCACCCCATGACGTTCCGCACCCTGCGCACCAGCCCCGACGCCACCCGGCCCTCGCCGCGTCGACCCGTCAACCCTCTGCGCGTGCTCCCGGAGGAGCCGCGCGACCTCCTCGCCGGCACGTGGCGCCAGGCGCGCCCGTCGCGGATCCACCGCTCCCTCCTCGACGCCCAGGGCCGCGACCCCGGGGGGTGGCACGTCGTCGGCGCGTCGGCCGACGTCGGGTCGACGCGGTCGCTGACCCGGACCGTCGCGGGCCGCGAGGTCGTGCTGTGGCGGTCCGCCGACGGGACGCTGCTCGCCGGGCCGGGTGCCTGTCCGCACCTCGGTGCCCTGCTCGACGACTGCGAGGTCATGCACGACCGCGTGTACTGCCGGTGGCACGGGCTCGCGCTCGGTCCCGGGGTGCGCCGGGACTGGCTCACCCTGCCCGCGCTCGACGACGGCGTGCTGCTGTGGGTCCGGCTGCCGACCGAGGGCGAGGAGGCCACCGACGCCCCGGCCCTGCCCGTGCGCCCTCCGGCGGCGCGGTCGTTCGCGACCGTCGTCGCGGTGCGCGGCACGTGCGAGCCGGCCGACGTCGTCGCCAACCGCCTCGACCCCTGGCACGGCACGTGGTACCACCCGTACGCCTTCAGCCACCTCACCGTCGACGACGACGCGTCCGGCGACGACCGCCTCGTCGTCGACGTCGCCTTCCGCGTGACGCGCCGGCATGCGGTCCCCGTGCGCGCCGAGTTCACCTGTCCCGACGCCCGGTCCATCGTCATGACGATCGTGGAGGGAGAGGGCGCGGGCAGCGTCGTCGAGACCCATGCAACCCTCGTCGGACGTGACCGTTCGGGCGTGCCGACGACCGTCATGACCGAGGCGACGATCGCGCACTCGGACCGGCCGGGGTTCGCCGTGGCCCGGCGTGCGGCCGCCCTGCTGCGGCCGGCGGTCGCCGCGACGGCCCGCCGGCTGTGGGTCGACGACATGGCCTACGCCGAGCGCCGGTGGCTGCTGCGCGACCGCGGGGAGACCTACGGCTACTGACGCCTCGCCGCGAGGGCGCGGCGGAGCCGGTGGACGACGGGCTGTCCCAGCCCCCGCGTCGGCACCGACCAGAGGTCGTGCCCGGGCAGTCCGCGCGCCGCGAGCAGGGCGTTGGCGGCGAGCCAGCCCGTCGTCGCCGCGCGTTCCATGAGGGCGACGGGCAGGTCGCAACGGACGCCGTCACCCGCGAGCACGACCCTGGGGTCGGGGGTCAGGACGCCGGGACGGGACGCCCACGGGTCGGTCCCCGCCAGCGGGCAGTCGTCGGCCAGCAGCCACTCCTCGTGCAGCGCCGCCGCGCCCGACAGCTCGGGGTGCAGCCGGTCCAGCTGGCGTCCCAGCTCGGCGCGCAGGTCGCCCTCCTGCGTGCCGGGCGGCAAGGCGTAGGCGTGCAACTCGACGACGCACCCTCCGGTCCGGCGCGCCCACGCGGACGCGCCGGCCTCCATGCGGTCGACGAACGTGACGTTGTCGAGGGGGCCGTAGCCGCTCGTGCCGAGGAACAGCGGACTGCTTTCTGCCGCAGGTCGATCCAGCCAGCGACGCCACACCGCGAACGCCGGGGCCGACCGCTGGCGAGACACGGCGTCACGCCAGGGACCGTCGCCCAGCCACGCGGCACCGGCGACGAGACGCTGGAGCGCGGTCCGGTCGACAGCGAGCACGACGGCGTCCGCGACGAGCGACGCGCCGTCGTCGAGCTGGGCCCGGACGGCGCCGCCATCGTCGTCGAGCCGCGTCACCGAGGTGCCCGTACGCACGTCGACGCCGAGCCGCCGGAGGTAGCCGGCGAGCGGGCCCCACAGCGCGGTGTCGTAGTCGTCGTCGGGCACGTCGAAGAGCAGGCCCTCGGCCGAGCCGGTGAAGTACGTGTGGAACATCGCGACGAGCTCGCCGCCGGAGAAGTCCCGCGGGTCGGCGAAGAAGCTGCGGGCGAAGACCTCGAGGGCCAGGTGCCGGGCCTCGTCCGGGAAGCGCAGCTCGTCGAGCACGTCGGCGGCGCTGCGTCCGTCGAGCTCGGAGTACGTCTGCGGGAACCGGACGTCGAGCAGGCCCAGGGCCGCCCCGACGTCGACGCGTCGCAGGGCCGACAAGGGGAAGCTCGGGCTGCGCGCCACGAAGGCGGCGATCGACAGCGGCGGCGTCCGGGGGATCCGGGCGAACGAGTCGGTCGGACCGTCGGCGAGGGTCAGCGGGTAGTCGGGCACGGGCACGAGCCGCTCGAGCCCCGGGTCGGCCCGCCGGAGCAGGCTGCGCAGGTTGTAGTACTGCCGGAAGAAGGCGTGGAACCCGCGGCTCATCGTCAGCGTGTCGCCGCCGGCCGCGTCACCGGCACCGGTGCCCACCGGCCACGAGCGCACCCGGCCTCCCAGCGTCGCCTCGCGCTCGACGAGCACGACCTCGACCCCGCGTTCGGCGAGCCCGGTGGCGGCGGCGAGGCCGGCGATCCCGCCACCGACGACGAGGACCCGCCCCGGGCGGCCTTGCGGCGCCGGGGAGCCCGAGGCCGCACGGTGCAGCTCGGCGCGCCGGTCGAGGCCGGGCCGCCACGGGTGCCCGGGCCCCCAGGGGGGCCACGGTCCCCACGTGCTCCGGGGCCCCGGGCCGCGCCGGGCGCGCGCCGTCATCGCCGGGGTCGCCGGCCGACGACGGTGTGCACCGTGCCGCGCTGCCAGCCGGGGACGGGGTGCGTCGCGACCTCCTCGAACCCGGCCCGACGCAGCCGCTCCTCGAGCTGTGCCGTGGAGTCCATGTCGAGGACGCTGCGCCAGAGGTAGCGGTAGATCGCCGTGTGCCGCGAGGTGAGCCAGCCGAGCGGCACGACGACGGCCCAGCAGACGGCGGTCCACACGAGCGTCGACACGGGCCGGCCGCGCACGGAGTAGTCGTGCACGACGAGGAGCCCGCCGGGCCGCAGCACGTCGCGCACCGACCGCAGCAGGGCGTCACGGTCGGGCACGTTGCGCACGAGGTAGGCGGCGAGGACGCCGTCGAGGCCGCCCTCCTCACGCGCCGTCGTGAGCTCGGGCTGCGACGCGAGCTCCTCGGCCCGCCCCCGCGCGAACCGCACCCACGAGGGCCACCTCTTGGCCCGGGCGACCTCCAGCATCCCCTCGGACCCGTCGACGCCGAGGAGCGACGCCGGGGCCGACCCGAGCGCGTCGACGACCGCCCGCGTCGAGGCCCCCGACCCGCACCCGAGGTCGAGCAGCCGGAGGGGTCCGGCCGCCTCGGGGGACGATCCGGACCGGCCGCGTCCGTCGCGCGCGCCGCGGACGAGGTGCCCGGCGGACGAGCGCAGCTGGCGGTGGTAGCCGGGGCTGAGGCCGACCATGAGGTCGTACCGGTCCGCGACGGCGTCGAAGGCCTCGGGGACGTCGGGCCGGGTCACTGCTGCACCCACGGGTCCTCCTCCTCCGCACGGGCGCGGGACCGCTTGGCCCGTTCCCACAGCACGATGGTGCCCGCGACGAGGGCGAACCCGAAGAGGTAGTCCTCGACGGGGACGTCCCAGGGCCAGCGGAGGCCGAGGTGCTGTCCCGGCGCGTAGAGCACGATGGGCGCGGACAGCTTGGTCAGCCAGCCGTCGACGAGCACCTGGAACGCGAAGACGATCGCCATGGCGAGCCAGAACTGCGCCCGCGCGAAGACCCGCGTGCCGGACCAGCGCTCGAGCGCGACGGTCGCGAGCACCGCGACGACGGCGAGGACGGTGTACTCAGGCATCGCGCGCCCGACCCACGCGGTGTCGCAGCACGGACAGCACCCACCCGACCGCCTCGTACGTCAGCAGCCCGCAGACCGGCACGACGACGAAGAAGACGAGCTCCTCGAGCGGCATCCCACCGGGCAGGTCGATGCCGGTGACGTAGGCCGCGTTGTAGCTCCAGTGGCCCCGGTGGATGCCGAGGAGGTCCCATGCCGAGAAGACGACGACGACCGGCACGAGGGCCATGACGAGCAGGCCCGGCCGGCGGTACACCCGGGCGCGGAGGACGAACTCCAGCGGCAGGGTCACCGCGAGGCAGCCGGCCATGAGGAGGAGGTACTGGTAGCGGTCCAAGGGGCTCCGATCGACGCCGTGCCGTCACCGTACCCAGCGACCCTGCCGCGCCCATCGGTCCACGAGGCTCGTGACACCTGTCATGGACGGTTCGTGACGACTGCCGCTGCGCGCGAGGGGTGCCGGGCACGACAGTGATGGCATGACATCAGCGATGTGGTCCCCGGGCGATGACCCGGACCCCGCAGCCATCGAGCTGCGCTCCCTCGTCAAGGTCTTCGCCCCACGCCGAGGCGCCGACTCCGAGGTCCGGGCCGTCGACGGCCTCGACCTGCGCATCGGACAGGGCGAGGTGGTCGCGTTCCTCGGCCCGAACGGTGCCGGCAAGACGACGACCCTCGACATGGTCCTGGGCCTCACCGAGCCGACGAGCGGCACCGTCGAGGTCTTCGGCCGCCGTCCCCGCGCGGCCGTCGTCTCGGGCCAGGTCTCGGCGGTGCTGCAGACCGGTGGCCTGCTGCGCGACCTCACGGTCCGCGAGACGGTCCGGATGATCGCCTCGACGTACGCGGCCCACGCGCCCGTCGAGGAGGTCATCGGGCGCGCCGGCCTGACGGCGCTCGCCGACCGGCGCGTCTCGAAGTGCTCCGGCGGCGAGCAGCAGCGGCTGCGTTTCGCCCTGGCGCTGCTGCCCGACCCGCGCCTGCTCGTCCTCGACGAGCCCACCGCCGGCATGGACGTCACGGCCCGCCGCGACTTCTGGGACACCATGCACGCCGACGCCGACACCGGCCGCACCGTCGTCTTCGCGACGCACTACCTCGAGGAGGCCGACGCCTTCGCCGACCGGATCGTCCTCGTCGCCGGCGGACGGGTCGTCGCCGACGGCACGACCGCCGAGATCCGCGCTCGCGCCACCGGGCGCACGGTGTCCGCGGCGCTGCCGGCGTCGATGCTGGCCCCCTCGGTCGAGCGGCTGCGCGCCCTCGAGGGCGTCCGCTCGGTGGTCGAGCGCGGCAACCGGGTCGTCGTCTCGGCGGCCGACTCCGACGCCGTCGCCCGCGTGCTCCTCGTGGAGCTCGGTGCCGGCGACCTGGAGATCACCAGTGCCGGGCTCGAAGAGGCCTTCATGACCCTGACCGGCGGCACCGGACCGGAGACCGCCCCGCTCACCACGACCCCCACAGACCGTCTGCAGGAGCTCGTCCGATGAACGCCACCTTCGTCCTGCTCGACCTCCGGCGCATCACGCGCAACTGGAGCTCGATGTTCTTCACGGCGGTCCTGCCCGCCTTCTTTTACCTCATCTTCGGGGCCACCGTCGACGCCAAGGGCGCCGACATCGGCAACGGCAACGTCGCGATGTACGTCATGATCACCATGGCCGCCTACGGCGCCGTCACCGCCACGACGAGCATCAGCGCCAACGCCGCCGTCGAGCGGGTCCAGGGCTGGGGGCGCCAGATCGGGCTGACGCCGCTAGCCGACTCCTCCTACATCGCCGGCAAGGCGCTCGTTGCGATGTCGGTGGCGGCGATCCCGGTGGCTCTCACGTACCTCCTCGGGGCCGCCACCGGCGCCCACGGCTCCGCCACGGCCTGGCTGCTGAGTGCCCTCCTGACGCTCGTCGGCTCGGCGGTCTTCGCCGTCTACGGTCTCCTCATGGGTACCGCGTTCCAGTCCGAGGCGTCGGTCGGGGCGGCATCGGGCTCGATCGTCGTGCTCGCCTTCCTCGGCAACCTGTTCGTGCCGCTGTCGGGTGGACTCCTCGCCTTCGCCAAGCTCACGCCGCTCTACGGGTACGCGGCGCTGGCCCGCTACCCCCTGACCGAGGGCTGGCTGACCGACGGGTCGCGCGACCCGCTGTGGCTGCCGATCGCGAACGTCGTCGTGTGGACGCTGGTCCTCGGCGCCCTGGCGACGTGGTTCGTCCGGCGTGGCCGGGAGCGCCAGTGACCACCTCGCCCTCGCCGGACCACAACCCGTGGGAGCGGTGGGGCTGGGTCGTCCAGTCGGTGTGGCTCGTCTTCCTCCTCTTCCCCGTCTTCGCCATCGTCTCCGCGGACGGGCCGTGGTGGCAGCGCGTCGTGGGCCTCGTCCTCACCGTGGTCTTCGGCGCGCTCTACGCGACGGGCTCACGCCACCTCGACGTGCTCCGGAAGGCGTGCCTGCCGCAGTACGGCGTGGGGGCCCTGTACCTGGCCGGGCTCGTGGTCTGCACGCTCGGAACGCTGGCGATCATCGGCACCGACAGCCTCAGCTTCGTGCCGTTCGTCGTCTCGTTCGCGATGTTCGCGCTCCCGCTGCTGTGGTCGCTCGGCATCGCCGTCGTCGCCGTCGTGGGCTCGGTCCTCGTCGCGGTGCTCGTCGAGCCCGACGAGGGCGCCTGGGTCGTCGTCGCCATCGTGTTCGCCGTCAGCGCGATGACGGCCGGCATCCGGCTCATGAGCGACCGCGGCCGTGCCTACGAGGCGATGTCGCGCGAGCTGGCCCTCGTCGAGGAGCGCGAGCGCGTCGCCCGCGACGTGCACGACGTCCTCGGCCACTCGCTCACCGTCGTCACCGTCAAGGCCGAGCTCGCCGAGCGGCTTGTCGACCTCGACCCGGCCCGAGCCCGCGCCGAGCTCGCCGAGATCCAGGCGTTGAGTCGCCAGGCCCTCGCCGAGATCCGCGCCACCGTCGGTGGGCTCCGGGCGGCACGCCTCGACGCCGAGCTCGCCTCGGCCAGAGCTGCGCTCGCGGGCGCCGGTATCGAGGGCCACGTCCCTGCCGACCACGCCGTCGTCGACCCGCGCCACCGCGTCGTGCTCGCCTGGGTCCTGCGGGAGGCCACGACCAACGTCGTGCGCCACAGCGACGCCGACGAGTGCTGGGTCGAGCTCGACACCAACCGGCTCACCGTCCGCGACGACGGCCGCGGCCTCGAGGACCGGCCCGAGGGCAACGGCCTGCGCGGCATCCGTGAGAGGGTCGGGGCGGCCGGCGGCCGGCTCTCGCTGGCCACCGGACCGGAAGGACACGGGACCGTGCTGGAGGTGACGCTGTGAGCGACCCGATCAAGGTGCTGCTCGCCGACGACCAGGCCCTCGTCCGTGGGGCGCTCGCCGCCCTGCTCGCGCTCGAGACCGACCTCGAGGTCGTCGCCGAGGTCGGGCGCGGCGACGAGGTCGTCGACGCCGCACGCGCGTCGGGCGCGCAGGTGTGCCTCCTCGACATCGAGATGCCGGGCCGGGACGGCATCGCCGCGGCGGCCGCGGTGCGCGACGCGCTGCCCGGCGTCCGGACGCTCGTCGTCACGACGTTCGGACGGCCCGGCTACCTGCGACGTGCCCTCGAGGCCGGGGCCTCCGGCTTCGTCGTCAAGGACACGCCCGCGCGCCAGCTCGCCGAGGCGGTGCGACGCGTCCACGCAGGGCTGCGCGTCGTCGACCCGTCCCTCGCCACCGAGTCGCTCGTCGACGGCGCCAACCCGCTGACGGAACGCGAGCGCGAGGTCCTCACCGTCGCCCTGCGCGGCGGCACCGTCGCCTCGATCGCCGGGCTCGTCCACCTGTCGCCCGGCACGGTCCGCAACCACCTGTCCTCGGCCATCGGCAAGACCGGCACCTCGACGCGCGCCGAGGCCGCCCGCGTCGCGCAGGACCGCGGCTGGCTCTAGGGGTCCGAAAGGCAGCCTCCGGGGCCGGGGTGCCGGAACCGGGAGAACGGCGCGAAACCGGCGCCCGGAAACCGCCCGGTGGCGACTGCGCGTCGCTAACGTCGGGAGAGCGGCCGGGCTCGCCGACCGGTCGTGACCGGCACAGTCCTCTCACCAGGAGACCCTCCATGTCCCGACCCACCCGACTGGCCCTCGCCGGCGGCGCGGCGACCACCCTCGCGGTGTCCGCGCTCGCGCTCGGCACCGCTTCCGCGGCCGTCTCCGCGGCCCCGTCCTCCCACCCCGGCACGACGACGCCGATCAAGCACGTCGTCGTCATCTTCGGGGAGAACATCTCCTTCGACCACTACTTCGCCACCTACCCGCACGCGGCCAACCTGCCCGGCGAGACCCTCCAGGGCACCTCGACCCCCGCACCCGCGTTCACGGCCGCGCCGAACACCCCGCGCGACATCGCCACGCTCGCGCACGACGGCCTGCTCGCGCCGAACAACCCGAACGCCGACCAGCCCACGCGCCTCACCCCGGGCCAGGCGGTCACGTGCGACCAGGACCACACGTACCGGAACGAGCAGCGCGCCTACGACGGCGGAGCCATGGACAAGTTCGTCGAGTTCGTCAGCCGTGACGCCTGCAAGCCGGGACACTTCGCGTCCCCCGGCCTGACCATGGACTACTACGACGGCAACACCGTGACGGCCCTGTGGAACTACGCGCAGAAGTACGCGATGAGCGACAGCTCGTACAGCACCACCTTCGGACCCAGCTCACCCGGCGCCATCAACCTCGTGTCGGGGCAGACGCACGGGGTGCGCGAGTACACGGCTGCGAGCGACCCGGCCCACCCCACGCCGGTCCTGCCCACCTCGAGCGACTACACGGTCCGCTTCCCGGACGCGAACGGCGTCGGCACGATGATCAACGACCCCGACCCCGTCTACGACGACTGCTCGAACGCCAGCCACACGACGAGGAACACGCTCGCCGGCATGCAGGCCTCGAACCGGAACGTCGGTGACCTGCTCGGCGCCAAGGGCGTCAGCTGGGGCTGGTTCCAGGGCGGCTTCCGACCCACCACGCCCTACGACCCCACCACCGGCACGCCGGCCGCCTGCCTCGCCACGCACACCAACGCCGCGGGCCTCAGCTCGACCGACTACAACCCGCACCACGAGCCGTTCCAGTACTACGCGTCGACGGCCAACCCGCACCACCTCGCGCCGGCGTCGGTCGCCGAGATCGGCCACGACGGGCGCGCCAACCACCAGTACGACCTCGCCGACTTCGACCAGGTCGTCGGCACGGACCGGCTGCCGGCCGTCAGCTTCCTCAAGGCCGCGAACTACCAGGACGGGCACGCGGACTACTCCGACCCGGTCGACGAGCAGCGCTTCGTCATCCGGGAGGTCAACGCGATCGAGCAGTCCCCGAACTGGAAGGACACCGCGGTCATCCTCGCCTACGACGACTCGGACGGCTGGTACGACCACGTCGCCGCGCGGCTGACCAACGCGTCCGACGGCACCGACGACGCGGCCTGGTGCATCGACGCCGCGGCGGCCGGGGTCCCCGTCGAGGGCGGCTACCTGGACCGGTGCGGTCCCGGCCCGCGCCAGCCGCTCCTCGTCGTGTCGCCGTACGCGCGGACCAACTTCGTGGACCACACCCAGACCGACCAGGCCTCGATCCTGCGGTTCATCGAGGACAACTGGAGCACCGGCCTCATCGGCGACCACTCCGCCGACGCCCGGGCCGGGTCGCTCGAGCACCTGTTCCACTTCCCGAACGCCAAGGCCCCGAAGGTCCTGCTCGACCCGACGGACGGCACGATCGCGTCCGTGGAGTCGGTCCACGGCTCCTCGCACGACTGACGCCGCGACGGGGCCGGACGCGAGACGGACACACGGCAGCCACCAAGCCGTGACCGATTCGTGTCCGGCCCCGTGCCCGGGAACGGGCTCCGGCGCGGGTCGCCGACGCTAGAGTCCGCTCGCGCGATCCTGCGCTCCACTGAATCCACAGGGAGTCTCACTCATGGACTGGTACACCAAGGTGCTCAAGAACTACGTCGGGTTCTCGGGCCGCGCCCGCCGCACCGAGTACTGGATGTTCACGCTGTTCAACGTCATCATCGGCGGCATCCTCAACGTCCTCTACTCGGCCACCCACTCGTCGATCTTCTACGTGCTGTACGTCCTGTACCTGCTCGCCGTGCTGCTGCCGAGCATCGCCGTCGGCATCCGGCGCCTGCACGACACCAACCGCACGGGCTGGTGGCTGCTCATCGGGCTGGTCCCGGTCGTCGGCGCCATCGTCCTCATCGTCTTCTTCGCCACCGAGGGCAACCGCGGCGCCAACCAGTACGGCGCGGACCCCAAGGGCATCGAGTCCGGCGCCGCCCCGGCGACGGCCTGACGCGTCACCGCACGAACGCCCCGACGCCGTCCACCTCCGGGTGGGCGGCGTCGCCGCGTGTCCGGGGTCCTGCGGGATCCGAACGGCCTGCCGTGTCGAAAGGCGTCGCCACCGAGCGACGTCGTGGTGGAGGCTGGAGCCGACCCGGCCCGGCCGCACGCAGATCGCACCGACCAGAGGAGAACCCATGCGCTACCTGCTCATCCACCGTCTCGACGAGACCCGGCCGGAGGCGTGGAACCCGAGCCCCGAGTTCATCGACAAGATGGGCGCCTTCATGACCGAGTGCGCCGAGTCCGGCGTCCTGCTCGCCGCGGAGGGGGTCCACCGCAGCGACGAGGGCGCGATGATCACCAAGCGGTCCGGCGGCACCCCGTCGGTCACCGACGGCCCGTTCACCGAGGCCCGCGAGGTCGTCGGTGGGTTCGCCGTCATCGACGTGGCCTCCCGCGACGAGGCCGTCGAGCTCGGCACCCGCTTCGCCGACCTGTTCCCCGAGGTGTCCGTCGAGGTGCGGCGCGTCATGGAGTTCGAGGACCTCCCCGCGGACATCCAGGAGCAGCAGGGCTCCCACGTCATCGACGCGGCCCAGGGCCACCGCGACGCCTGAGCCGGGACCTGAGCCGCGACGCCTGAGCCGGGACACCACGCGCGTCGACCGGCGCTGACACCCCCGGACCGCCGCGTCGACCCGTGGCGCCCCTCCGCCCGGCCCGCTAGCGTCGGGCCCGTGAACATCATCTTCGTGGAGCCGTCCTTCCCGGCCAACCAGCGCCGCTTCGTGCAGGCGCTCGCGTCGGTCGGGGCGAACGTCTACGGCATCGGCGAGTCGGAGGAGGGGCACCTCGGCGACGACCTCCTCGGCTCGCTGCGGGGGTACTACCGCGTCGGCTCGGTCACCGACGTCGGGCAGATGGTCGACGCCGTGCGCTTCTTCCAGGACAAGGTGTGGATCGACGCCCTCGAGGCGGTCGTCGAGGCGCACACGATGCCGGCGGCGCAGGTGCGCGAGGCGTGCGGCATCCCGGGCACGAGCGTGCGCACGACGTGGCTGTGCCGCGACAAGCCGTCGATGAAGGACGCGCTGCGCGAGGCGGGGGTGCCCACGGCGGCCAGCGCCGCGGTCGAGTCCGCTACGGAGGCAAGGGAGTTCGCCGAGCGGGTCGGGTACCCGCTCATCCTCAAGCCGCGCGCGGGGGCCGGCGCGCAGGGCACGACCCGCGTCGACGACGACCGCGAGCTCGAGGCCGCCCTCGGGGCGTTCGGGGCCGAGGGGTCGACCTCGATCGCCGTGGAGGAGTTCGTCGAGGGGCACGAGGGCTTCTACGACACCATCACGCTCGGTGGGGAGGTCGTGCACGACTGGGCCACGCACTACTACCCGAACGTCCTCGAGGCCATGCGCCACCGCTGGATCTCGCCGGAGTTCATCACGACCAACCGCATCGACGACCCCGCCAACACGTTCTACGCGGAGGTGCGCGAGCTCGGCCGCCGCGTCATCGCCGCGCTCGGCATCGAGACGTCGGCAACCCACATGGAGTGGTTCTACGGCCCGAAGGGCCTGCGGTTCAGCGAGATCGGCTGTCGGCCACCCGGCGTGGGAGCGTGGGACCTCTACTCCGCAGCCAACGACGTCGACGTCTACCGCGAGTGGGCCCACGTCATCACGCACGGGCGTCCCGAGCATCCGATGCGCCGGACCTACTCGGCGGGCATCGTCGCCCTCCGGCCCGACCACGACGGCGTCATCCGGGGCTACTCCGGCATCGACGAGATCCAGGCGCGCTACGGCGAGTGGGTCATCGACGGCCACTTCCCGCCGCAGGGCCACGGCACCCAGCCCGTCGAGGCGGGATACATGGCCAACGCGTGGGTACGGATGCGCCACCCCGACTACGACACGACGCGCGCCATGCTCGACGACGTGGGGCGCACCATCCGCGTCCACGCCGGCTGAGCGTCGCGCGCGGCGACCGGAGACCAGTGCCAGAGACGATCCTCCTCGGACCGCAGCGGTTCACCACGACGGTGCAACCGGTCGTGCGGTCCCTCGACGTGCCCGGGCGCGTCGCCGTCGTCAACGCCGGCTGGGAGGAGCGCGAGTCCGAGGACGCCGAGCTGAACGGCCTGCTCGACGGCCGTGGTGTCAACCTGCGCCTGTACCACCGGATGATCGACGTGCTCACGAAGGACCGGCGGGTCGCCGCCGCCGCGCTCGCCTTCCGCGACCGCCAGGACGAGCTGCGTGCCTTCTACGGCATCCGGCTGCAGAGCGCCGTCGACGCCGTCCACGCGGTTGCCCACCGCACCTCGCTGCACGGTGTCGGCCCGGTGGCCGTCGAGGCGGCGATCGAGGCGGTGCGCGACGTCGACCGCTGGTACTCCGCCGAGCTCGCCGGCCTGTACGCCGCCACGTTCGAGCGCACGCCGCGCGAGGAGAGCGAGCTCATCGGCTGGCACCGGGGCGAGATCGGCGCCGTCCTCGACGAATGCGGCGCGCTCGTCGTCGCCGGCGGCGACGTGCGGACGCTGCTGCGCACGCTGCGGCTGTTCGACGTGACGCTGCGGGCCGAGCAGCACGTCGTGGCGTGGTCGGCCGGTGCGATGGTCCTCACCGACCGGGTCGTGCTCTTCCACGACCACACCCCGCACGGCGTCACGGCCCCGGAGGTGCACGACACCGGGCTCGGACGCGTCCCCGGCCTGCTCGTCCTGCCGCACGCCCGACGCCGGCTGCGCCTCGAGGACCACGAGCGCATGTCCGTGCTGGCCCGGCGTTTTCCCGAGCACCGGCTCGTGCTGCTCGACGACGGCGCGGTGGTGCGCCTCAAGGCCGGTGCGCCCCCGGCGGCCGACCCGCTGCCGGAGGGGACGCGCTACCTCGACGTCACGGGGCACGTCGCCGTGGAGGGGGCCGCATGAGCACCCCGACACGCCTGGCCGTCAACGGCCTGCGCGACCGCGTCCCGCTGGACGGCCCGGCCATCGACCGGTTCATCGCCCGGTGGGGGTGCCCGATCATCGAGGGCGAGCGCGCCACCTTCCTCTACCGTGGCGACGTCGACGAGGCGTGGATCCGCCACCGCGTCGTCGGGCTGCCGGACCCCTTGCCGCTCAAGCGGATCGGCGAGTCCGACCTGTGGGCCGTCACGACCGTGCTGCCCGAGGGCTCACGCGTCGAGTACCAGGTCGAGATCCGCAAGGGGGATCACCACGAGCGCTTCAACGACCCGCTCAACCCCCGTATGGCGCACAGCCCGATGGGGTCCTCGTCGGTGTGCGCGGCGGTCGGCTACCGGGTCCCGGACTGGGTGTCGTTCGACCCCGAGGCGCGGCAGGGCACCCTCGTCGAGGAGGTCGTGCGCAGCAAGGCCCTGCGCCGCGACCAGCCCGTCCAGATCTACCTGCCCGCGCGGTTCAACCGGGCGCAGCGCTACCCGCTCCTCGTCGTCCACGACGGCACGGACTACCTCGAGTACGCGGCGATGCGGACCGTGCTCGACAACCTCATCCACCGGCTCGACGTCGACCCGCTCGTCGTCGCCTTCGTGGCGCCGCGCGACCGGCTCAAGGAGTACCCCAACCACGCGCCCCACGCCCGGTTCGTCGCGCGCGAGCTCGTCCCCCTGCTCACCGAACGGCTGCCGCTGGAGGACGCGCCCGAGGCCCGCTGCCTCATGGGTTCCTCGTTCGGCGGCATCGCGTCGCTGTCGACGGCCGTGCGCTACCCGGGGCTCTTCGGCTCTCTGGTGCTCCAGTCGGCATCCCTCGTCTTCACCGACATCGGGTTCGACCACGGCGGCGGACCGGCGTTCGACCCCGTCGTGAAGTTCGTCAACCGGTACCGGGCCCGGCCGACGGCGGTCGTGGACCGCATCCACATGTCGTGCGGCGTCTACGAGCCACTCATCACGCCGAACCGGTCGATGGTGCCCGTGTTCCGGCACACCGGCATGCGGGTGCGGTACACCGAGGCCCGCGACGGCCACAACTGGGAGAACTGGCGCGACCGCCTCGGCGACGCGCTGACGTGGGTCTTCCCGGGGCCGCAGAAGTTCGTGTACGAGTGACGACACACGCCGAGGGCAGGAGCTGACGCATGAAGGTGACGGACCGCTGGTACTCCGACCGGCTCGGGCAGGACATCACGGTGGCCCGCTGGGGCACGTGGGGTGCGCCGGTGCTCCTGTTCCCGACGGCGGGCGGCGACGCCGAGGAGGTCGAGCGGCACCGGCTCGTCGACCACCTCATGCCGCTCGTCGACGCCGGACGCGCCAAGGTGTACTCGTGCGACAGCGTCGCGGGCCAGGCGATGGCCGAGCGCCGCGGGTCCACCGAGTACCGGATGGCCCTCTTCAACGCCTTCCACGACGCCGTCGCCTCCGAGATCATCCCGGCGATCCACTCCGACAGCGGCGGCCGGATGCGCGTCGTCGTCGCCGGCGCCTCGATCGGCGCCTTCAACGCGCTCGCGGTCACGTGCCGCTACCCGCACCTCGTCGACGCCGCCGTCTGCATGAGCGGCACCTACGCCATCGAGAAGTTCATCGGGGGCCGCTTCACCGAGGACCTCTACTTCAGCTCGCCGCTGCACTTCCTGCCCGACCTCGACGGGCCGGACCTCGAGGCGTTGCGCCAGCGGATGGTCGTCCTCGCGTCGGGCAGCGGTCGGTGGGAGGACGTCGGCGAGGCCTGGGCGGTCGCGGACGTCCTGGGGGCAAAGGGCATCCCGAACCGGGTCGACGACTGGGGGCCGACCTACGACCACGACTGGCCGACGTGGTGGCAGATGCTGCCGACCTACCTCGACGACCTGCTGCCGTGACGCCGTGACGCCGTGACGCCGTGACGCCGTGACGCCGTGACGCTGTCCTCGGTACGCTCACGAGCGTGAGCCGGATCTTCACGACGAGCGTCGCGTCGGTGTACCCGCTCTACGTCGCGAAGGCCGAGCGCAAGGGCCGGACCCGGGCCGAGGTGGACGAGGTCATCGAGTGGCTGACCGGCTTCGACGACGCCAGGCTCCGCGAGCACCTCGAGGCCGGCACGACCTTCGAGGAGTTCTTCGCGGACGCCCGGCTCAACCCGAACGCGGCGAAGATCACCGGGGTCGTCTGCGGCGTCCGGGTCGAGCAGGTCGAGGACCCGCTCATGCAGAAGATCCGCTACCTCGACAAGCTCATCGACGAGCTGGCGAGGGGCAAGCCCCTGGGCAAGGTCCTCCGCGCCTGAGGGCCACGCCCGGTCAGTCGTCGAAGGTGTTCCAGCAGATCGGGCTGCGCAGGCGCTGGTCGTCGAGGACGAGCTCGCGGATGGCATCGGGGAGCCGGTCGCGCTGCCAGTCCCGCTCTCGCAGCCGCGCGACCTCCGCCTCGTCACCGGGGACCGACGCCGACGCGGCACGGATCGCGTAGGCGGCCGCGCCGAGCTCGTGCGCGGCGACGTGGGCGACGGCCACGGCCTGGCCGGCCGACAGGGCGGCGAACCGCGCCGGGTCGGGCAGCCCGCGTCCGGCGGCGTTGGCGGTGAAGGCGGCCTGGTGGGCCACACGCATCGGCACCTCTCCGCGGATCCACGACCGGGTGATGTCGAGGGCCTCGTGGACCCGCCGGTCCCCGGTACCGGCGGCCTCGAAGAGCGGCAGCACGTGCTCGGCGCAGGCGAGCGCCCACTCGGCGAGCAGCCGGTGGTCCTCGTCGGTGAGGGTGCCGCCGCGGCGGATCGTGATGAACCGCGGGTCACGCTGGGTCGGCAGGATCGGCACCCGGCCATTGTGACCCCGACTCGCGCGCTGCTGAACGAAGCGCGCGAAACGTCGGTCCGGCGCGCAAACTTTGGCGCGCGGGAACCCTGGATCGCGCGCTCGTGACGATCCGCACCCTGGCGGCGATCTTCGGCGTCGATCCAGGAGGAGTCCTCCCGCGTGCCCGGATGTTTCGCGCGCTGCTGAACGAAGCGCGCGAAACGTGGGTCCGGCGCGCAAACTTTGGCGCGCGGGAACCCGGGATCGCGGGCTCCGACGATCCGCACCGGCGGGCAGTCCGTGACGGATTATGCTCGCCACCATCTGCAGCCGATCACCAACGCGCACCACACCCGAGCCCCGCGAAAGGCGGCCCACCCGATGACGGAACCGATGACGTCCGGCCCGGACCTGCGGCTCGCCGTCATCGGCTTCGGCCTGCGTGCCAGCCTCGTCCGGTACGCCCACCGCCCCGGCGAGGGCAGCCGCGTCACCGCCGTGTGCGACACGGCCGAGCGCGGACGCCGCGACGCCGCCGAGCGCGTCGAGGGGGTCCGCCTCGTCGACAGCCTCGACGAGCTGCTCTCGCCGCAGGTGCGGCCCGACGTCGACGCCGTCCTCGTCCTCACGCCGGACCACCTCCACGCGGACCACGCCGTGCGCACCCTCGAGGCGGGGCTGCCGACCTTCGTCGAGAAGCCGCTCGCGACGACCGTCGAGGACGCCGACCGCATCCTCGCGGCCGCCGCGCGCAGCCGCACCCGCCTCTACGTCGGGCACAACATGCGTCACCTGCCGGTGGTCCGGGCCATGCGCGAGGTCGTCGAGGCCGGCACGATCGGGGCCGTCAAGGCGGTCTGGTGCCGCCACTTCGTCTCGGCCGGCGGCGACTACTACTTCAAGGACTGGCACGCCGACCGCACCCGCACGACGGGCCTGCTCCTGCAGAAGGGCGCCCACGACATCGACGTCATCCACTGGCTCGCCGGGGCCTACACCCGACGCGTCGCGGCCGTGGGTGACCTCGCCGTCTACGGTGCCATCACCGACCGGCGCGACAACTCCGACCGGCGGATGGCGGACTGGTACTCGCTCGAGAGCTGGCCACCCACCGCTCAGCGCGAGCTGCACCCCGTCGTCGACGTCGAGGACATCTCGATGGCCAACCTCGTCCTCGACGGCGGCGTGCTCGCCAGCTACCAGCAGTGCCACTTCACGCCCGACTACTGGCGCAACTACACGGTCATCGGCACGAGGGGCCGCCTCGAGAACTTCGGCGACGGCCCCGGCGCGCGCGTCAAGGTGTGGACCCGGCGCACCGACACCTACCGCGAGGACGCCGACGAGGTGATCGAGATCCCGGCGGCCGACGCGACCGGGCACGGCGGCGCCGACCCGCTGCTCGTGGCCGAGTTCGTCCGGTTCGCCCGCGAGGGCGGCCCGACGATGACCTCACCGGTCGCCGCCCGCGAGGCCGTGGCGGCCGCGGTGTGCGCGACGGCGTCGCTGCGCTCGGGTGGCGGGGCCGTCGACGTGCCGGGCCTCGACGCGGACGTCGCGGGATGGTTCGCGACCGGGCAGGCCTGAGGCCCGTCACCCTCGCCGGGGCGCCGCCCTGAGCGGACCGGGTCCGTACCGGTCCGTCCGCCGCCCGGCGCAGACGTCGACGGTGGCCGTGGGCGGGGCCGGATAGACTGCGCCGCACAGTACCGGGCGTCGTCCGGCAGGCGCGGCGGCCGGGCCGGCACCGTCCACCGCCTCGCCGGTCCCCGTACGGGTCGGCCCCTCGAGCAGCGAAGGAACCCCCGTGCCTCGACGCGTCGCCCGCCACGCAGCGGTCGCTGTCGCCGGGCTCGTCGCGCTGCTCGCGTCCGCCTGCACCGATGCCACGCCGGGCGCCGGCCCGACGGCAACCGGCACCGCCGTCACGTCGCGGGCCACGGCGCCCGCCCCGACGGAGACGACCCGGGAGCCGCTCGTCGTCGACACCGTCTTCGACCACGCGACCCTGGACCCGACGCGCCAGTTCGACCGCAGCGGCCTGCTCGTGTCGAAGGCGGTCTACCAGACCCTGACCGACCTCGACCGCACCGACCCGACGAAGGTCGTCCCGGGCATCGCCGAGTACACCCTCTCGCCCGAGGGCCGGTGGCTGACGATGCGCCTGCGCCGGGGCCTCGTGTTCTCCGACGGCACCCCGGTGACCACCGACGACGTCGTCTTCACCCTCCAGCGCGCGCAGGGCCTCGGCGGCACGGCGTCGGCCATCCTCGGCACCGTCAACATCGTCAAGGTCGACGACCGCACCTTCACGCTCAGCTCGCCGCGGTCGAACTTCGCGCTGCCGGCGATCCTGGCCAACCCGGCGTTCGGCATCCTCAACTCGGCGGCGGTCAAGGCCAACGGCGGCGCCATCGGCCCCGGCGACACCGCGGCCCGCTACCTGTCGGGGCACTCGGCCGGCTCCGGTCCCTACGTGCTCACCTCGGCCACGTCGGGCCGGGTCACGCTCGCGGCGAACCCCGTGTGGACCGGCGCGCCCCCTGCCTTCTCCGAGGTCGTGCTGCGCGACGTCGCGCCCCGGGACCAGGTCGGGGACGTCCGGTCCGGACGCGCGGACGTCGCCCTCGACCTCTCACCGGCGCAGGCCGCGGCCCTGACGGCCGCGGCGACCGCCACCTCCACGTCCACCTCCACGGGCGGCACAGCGGCCACCGGCACCGCGCCAGCGTCGGGCACGGCGGCGCCGGGGCCGGACGGGACGACGGGCACGGCGACGGGCACGGCGACGGGCACGACGACGAACGGGACGACGGGCGACGCGCCCCGTCCCGTCGCCGTCACCGCGTCGAAGTCCTCGACGCTCGCCTTCCTCTCCCTCTCCCGCAACCCGCGCGTCAACCGGTGGACCGCCGACCCGTCCTTCGTCGAGGCGGTGCGCAAGGGTCTCGACGTCGACGCCCTGGCCCGGGCCGCGGGCGACGCGCACCCGGCCGCCGGCCTCGTGCCCTCGGGCATCGTCGGCTCGCTCGAGGACGGCGCCGTCCCGACGGTGCCTCCCGCTCCGACGCACACGGGCGACTCCACCCCGACCGGCACCCCCGCCCCGCCCGGGGCGACGCCGTCGGCGCCCGGCACCGGCGACACGGGTCACACCGGTGGCACCGGCACGCCTGCCCCGGGTCGGACGGGTGCCTTCCCGCCGCCGACCGCCGTCCGCACCGCCGCACCTCGCGACCTCGCGGGCGCCCGCGCAGCGCTGCGTCGCTCGGGCTACCGCGGCGAGCCGGTCCCGCTCACCTATGCCGTCGACGTGCCGATCGCGGGCATCCAGCGCAGCACCATCGCGGCGCAGGTCCGGGACCAGCTCGCCGAGGTCGGCATCCGCGTCGTCCTCGACCCCAAGCCCTCGTCGAGCGCCCTCACCGCGTACCGGTCGGGCCGCAGCGCGTTCGGCCTGTGGAGCTGGAACCCCGACTACCCGGACCCGGAAAGCTACCTCGCCTTCGCCCCGGGCGAGCTCGTCGGCCTGCGCGCCGGCTGGCAGCGCGGCCAGGACGCCCTCGTCGACGGGCTGACCGAGGCGGCGCGCGAGTCCGTCGGTGACGACCGCCCGGGCGCCTACGCAGCCTGGCAGGTCGCGATGAACGAGCGGGGGCCGTTCGTGCCGCTCCTGCAGCCGATGACGCACGTGGCGACCGGGCCGCGCGTGCACCGGGTCCCGGCCAACCCGGTGTGGACCGTCGACCTCGCGGCCATCTCCTGACGCGTCACGGCACCCGTCGCTGGCACGCGTCCCGTAGCGTCGGGGCATGAGCACCGTCCCGCACGTGCGCGGCCTGCTCCTCGCGGCCGGCGCCGGCCGCCGCATGGGCGGCCCCAAGGCGCTCGTGCGCCGCACGCCCGACGAGCCGACGCTCGTCGAGCGGGGCGTCGAGGTGCTCCTCGCGGGCGGCTGCTCGGGCGTCACGGTGGTCGTCGGCGCCGCGGCCGACGAGGTGGCCGTCCTCGTCGGCAGGCTCGGTCACGACGTCGACGTCGTCCGCTGCCCCGACTGGGACGAGGGCATGGGCGCCTCGCTCCGGGCCGGGCTCACGTCCCTCGCGCGCGCCGCGCACGAGGGCGCCGGCGTCGTCGACGCGGTCCTCGTCAGCCTCGTGGACCTGCCGGACCTGACGGCCGAGGTCGTCGCCCGCGTCCTCGGCGCCGACGAGGGCACCGTCGTCGGTGCCGGCCACGCCCTGGCCCCGGACGCCGCGGACGGGCACCGCCGGGCGGTGCTGCGCCGCGCCGTCTACGACGGCGTGCCCGGCCACCCGGCCCTCATCGGGCGCGACCACTGGGAGAGCGTCGTCGCCACCGCGGTGGGCGACCGTGGCGCGCGGGACCACTTCCGCACCCACGCGCACGAGCTCGTCGAGTGCGGCGACCTCGCGACCGGCCGCGACGCCGACACCTGGAGCGAGCTCGACGCGAGCCCCTGACGCCGTTCCCCGGCAGCTGCCGGGCCGTCGACGCCCCGCCCCGCTTCCACCGGGGCCGCTCATCGGCGATGCTCGGGGCATGGAGCCCGCCCTCGCCAGCCCCGCCGACGTCGCGTCGGCCCTCGCCCGCACCGGCTACCTCGCCGACGAGGCGCTCTCCACCGTCACCTTCCTGGCCGGGCGGCTCTCGCGTCCGCTGCTGCTCGAGGGCGAGCCGGGCACGGGCAAGACGGCCCTCGCCGAGGCCCTCGCCGAGGCGCTCGGCCTGCGGCTGATCCGGCTGCAGTGCTACGAGGGCATCGACGCGACCCAGGCCCTCTACGACTGGGACTTCCCGCGCCAGATCCTGCACCTGCGGGCCGTCGAGGCGGTCTCGCGCGACGCGGGCGGCGACGCCCGGGCCCTGGAGGAGGAGCTCTTCGACGAGCGGTTCCTCCTCGCGCGGCCGGTCCTCGAGGCCCTGCGCTCGGCGCCCTGCGTCCTGCTCGTCGACGAGATCGACCGCGCCGACGACGAGTTCGAGGCGTTCCTGCTCGAGGTGCTCTCGACGTGGCAGGTCACCGTCCCCGAGCTCGGCACCATCGGTGCCGCCACCCCGCCGCTCGTCGTGCTCACCTCCAACCGCACCCGGGAGCTGCACGACGCGCTGAAGCGTCGCTGCCTCTACCACTGGATCGACCACCCCGGCCTGGCCCGCGAGCTCGAGATCGTGCGGTCCCGGCTGCCCGAGGTATCCGAGGCGCTGGCGGGCCAGGTCGTGGCCGTCGTCCAACGGCTGCGCGCGTCGGGCGAGCTCATCAAGGTGCCCGGCGTCGCCGAGACCCTCGACTGGGCCCGCGCCCTCGAGGCCGTCGGCGCCACCCGCCTCGACACCGAGGTGGCGGCTGCGACGCTCGGTGCCGCCCTGAAGTACCGCGAGGACTCCGAGCGGGTCCGCGCCGCGCTCGACAGGCTGCTCACGGCATGACCTCGGGGGCGCTCGCCGACCGGCCGGCCGAGGCGCCGCCGGACGCGTGGCTGCTCGGCTTCGCCCGGGCCCTGCGGGCGGCGGGGCTGGCCGTGACCGCCGACCGCGAGCGCACCTTCCTCGTGGCGGTCGCCACGGTCGGCGTCGCGCGGCGGACGGGCGTCTACTGGGCCGGGCGGGCCACGCTGACGTCGGTGCCCGCCGACTTCCCGGTCTACGACGAGGTGTTCGAGCGCTGGTTCGGCCCGGAGGAGGTGCGCCGGGGCTCGCGCGCGGATGTCGCCCGTCCGCCGGTGCGCCGGGCGCCGCTCGGTGCCGAGACGGAGGGCGAGGACTCGTCGGCCGGCGACACGGTCCGGGCCCGCGCCAGCGACACCGAGGTGCTCCGGCACCGGGACCTCGCCACGTTGAGCGCCGCCGAGCGCGCGGCCGCAGCGCGGCTCTTCGACGCGCTCGACCCGCGGTCCCCGCGCCGGCGGGCCCGACGCCACGTGCGGGCGCGGTCGGGCACGGTGGACGGCCCGGCGACGCTGCGCGAACAGCTGCGCCGGATGGGTGAGCCGGGCCGGATCCGCCACCGGCGCAGGGGAGTCCGGGCCCGACGCGTCGTTCTCCTCGTCGACGTGTCCGGTTCGATGAGTCCCTACGCCGACAGCCTGCTACGGCTCGCGCACGCCTACGTCCGCCGCTGTGACCACGTCGAGGTGTTCACCATGGGCACCCGGCTCACGCACGTGACCCGGGCCCTGCACGAGCGCGACCCTGACCGCGCGCTCAGGGCCGCGGGACGCGTCGTGCCGGACTGGTCCGGCGGCACCCGCCTGGGCGACTCCGTGGGCGCCTTCCTCGACCGGTGGGGCCGGCGCGGCATGGCCCGGGGCGCCGTCGTCGTCGTCGTCTCCGACGGCTGGGAGCGCGACGGGCCCGAGGTGCTCGGCGAGCAGATGCGCCGCCTGGCCGGGCTCGCCCATCGCGTCGTCTGGGCCAACCCGCACCGCGGCAAGGTCGGCTACGAGCCGGTGCAGCAGGGAATCGTCGCGGCCCTGCCGCACGTTGACGACTTCGTGGCGGGCCACTCGCTCGCCGCGTTCGAGGAGCTGATCGAGGTGGTGGCCCGTGCGTGAGGTGCTCCCGGACCTGATGCGCTGGTGGTCGGCCGGCGAGACCGTCGGCGTGGGCACGGTCGTGGGCACGTGGCGCTCGGCGCCGCGCCAGCCGGGCGCCTCGATGCTCGTCGGTCCCGGCGGCGAGGCCGTCGGGTCGGTGTCGGGCGGCTGCGTCGAGGGTGCCGTGTACGAGCTGGGCCAGGAGGTCGTCGCGTCCGGCACCCCCGTGCTGCAGCGGTACGGGGTCAGCGACGACGACGCCTTCGCCGTCGGCCTGACCTGTGGCGGCATCCTCGACGTCTTCGTCGAGAAGGTCTCGCGCGACACCTTCCCCGAGCTCGGCGAGGTCGCCGCCGACATCGCGGCGGGGCGCCCGGTCGCCGTCGCGACCGTCATCGAGCACCCCGACCCGTCACGGGTCGGGCGCCGCCTCGTCATCCACGCCGAGGAGGCCGAGGAGGCCGGGGACGCCCGGTCCGTCTCGAGCCTCGGCAGCGAACGCGCCGACGACGCGGTGCGCGACGACGCGCGCGGCATGCTCGCCCAGGGCACGACCGGCACGCTGACCTACGGGCCGGACGGTGAGCGTCGGGGCGAGGGCATGCGGGTCTTCGTCGCCGCGCACGCGCCCAAGCCGCGCATGCTCGTCTTCGGCGCCATCGACTTCGCCGCCGCGGTCGCCCGTGTCGGGGGGTTCCTCGGCTACCACGTCACCGTGTGCGACGCCCGACCCGTCTTCGCGACGGCGTCCCGCTTCCCCGGGGCCGACGAGGTCGTCGTCACGTGGCCGCACGACTACCTCACCGCCGAGGTCGAGGCGGGGCGCGTCGACGCCCGCACCGTCATCGCGGTGCTGACCCACGACCCGAAGTTCGACGTTCCGCTGCTCGAGGTGGCGCTGCGCCTGCCCCACGTCGCCTACATCGGGGCGATGGGCTCGCGGCGCACCCACGAGGACCGGCTGGCGCGGCTGCGGGAGGCCGGCCTCACCGATGCCGAGCTGGCGCGGATGAGCTCGCCGATCGGGCTCGACCTCGGCGCGCGCACGCCCGAGGAGACCGCCGTCTCGATCGCCGCCGAGATCATCGCGCTGCGGTGGGGCGGTGGGGGCGAGCGTCTCGGCGACCTCGCCGGCCCGATCCACCACCACCATCCCGCGCACGACACGGAGCCGGACGCCGGGGCGTCGACCTGAACGTTCAGGCGCGCGGCCGCCAGCGCTTCCACAGCGCGGTGGCCTGCGCGCGCACCTTGCCGTCCCAGCGCAGCTGCACCTCGACGGTCATCTGCGGCTCGGATGCCTCGACGACCGCCGCGAACAGCTCGACGGTGTCGTGCAGCGGCGCCGGGCGCAGGTAGCGCACGTCGAGCCCGGCCGTGACGTACGACAGGTCGGCGCCGGGCAGTGGTGGCCACCCGCCGCGCTCCGCCTCGAGCATGACCGCGGCCGCGCTGTGGCAGTCGAGGACCGTGCTGATGATGCCGCCGTTGAGGTAGCCGAGGCCGTTGTCGTGCTCCGGCCACGGCGTGAACGACGCGGTGACGCCGTCGGCCGCCGCCGCGCCGAGCGGGTAGCTGCGCAGCCGCAGTCCGCGTTCGTTGGCCTGGCCGCAGCCGAAGCAGGGCAGGTCCGGGTAGAGCCGCTCCTGGATGCTGAGGGTCGTGACGTCGGTGTCGGGCACGGCGCCAACCTACCGGGCGGACCGCCTCGCGAAATTGGTCCAACCTCTTGATGAGTGCGCCACTCGTCGGGCAGGGTGTCGCGCATGGACGAGCATGGATTCTCCCCTGTGGCCCGACGGTCGGTCTCCGACGAGGTCTTCGCCGAGCTGCGCGATGCCGTCCTGACGCGTCGCTTCGCCCCCGGCGAGAACCTCCCGCCCGAGCGCGAGCTCGCGGTCTCCTTCGCCGTCAACCGGCACGCGGTCCGCGAGGCGCTCCAGCGCCTGCAGGCGGCGGGCTTCGTCCGCGTCGTCCACGGCGGCGGCACCCGTGTCCTCGACGTGCGCAGCAGCGCGGGCCTCGACCTGCTCGCCCACCTGGCCCGCTCGGGCGGCGCGCTCGAGCCCGGCGTCCTGCGCGACGGGCTGGAGATGCGTCGCTGCATCGGGGTCGACGCGGCACGGCTCGCGGCGCTCCGGGCGACGCCCGAGGCCCGCGTGCGCGTCACCGCGGCGGCGGCCGCCTACGACGACGCCTCGTCGACGGACGCCGACCGCGCCTTCTGGCTCGAGGTGGTCGAGGCGTCCGGCAACCTCGCGTTCCGCCTCGCGCTCAACTCGCTCGTCCACGCGATCGACGCCCGGCCCGAGGTCATGGAGGCGCTGCTCGCGGCCGACCGCGCCGACCTGCTGCCGCACCGACCGCTCGGGGCGGCCATCGCGTCCGGCGACGCCGACGAGGCGGCCCGGCTCGCCGACGCCATCCTGCGCCAGGCCCTCGACGTCTGGGAGGCGCTCGGCGAGAGCGGCACGTCCCGGGTCCGTGCCGGCGCGGCCGAGGGGGCGTGATGGTCGACCTCATCCTCGCGGCGATCCCGTTCTTCGTCCTGTTCATCGTCGTCGAGGTCGCCTCGCTGTGGTTCGCGCCCGACGACGACGTCGTGGGCTACGAGGTGCGGGACACGGCCACCAGCCTCGCCATGGGTCTGGGCAGCGTCGGCGTCGGCGTCGGCTACAAGGCGGTCCAGCTCGTCGTCTACGCGGCCCTCTACGAGCTGAGCCCGCTGCGCCTGGACACGGCGCTGTGGTGGACGTGGGTCGTCATCGTCCTTGCCGAGGACCTCGCGTACTACTGGTACCACCGGGCGCACCACGAGGTGCGGATCCTGTGGGCCAGCCACGTCGTGCACCACTCGAGCCGGCGCTACAACCTCTCGACCGCGCTCCGCCAGACGTGGACGCCGTTCGGTGGCGTGCCGTTCTGGGCGCCGCTCGCGATCCTCGGGGTGCCTCCCTGGGCCATCTTCCTGCAGCAGTCCGTCTCGCTGGTCTACCAGTTCTTCCTCCACACCGAGCGCGTCGGGACCCTCTGGCGCCCGGTGGAGCTCGTCCTCAACACGCCGTCGCACCACCGCGTCCACCACGGGACGAACGACGCCTACCTCGACCGCAACTACGGCGGCATCCTCATCGTCTGGGACCGGCTCTTCGGCACCTTCGAGCCCGAGGGCGAGCGCGTCCTCTACGGCTTGACCACGCAGCTGCGCACGTACAACCCCCTCGTCGTCGCGACGCACGAGTACGCGTCGATCTGGTCGGACGTACGGGCCGCCGCCTCGTGGCGCGACCGCGTGGGGTACCTGCTCCGCGGCCCGGGCTGGCGGCCGCGCGGCGGCGTCGCCTGACGGCGGGCTCCCACCGAACTCCCGGGAAACTCTCGGGAACGGCGAGACGCGGACGCCCGGGCTGGCCTACGGTGGCGGCATCCCTCGGGGGGACGCGCCGCTCGCCGCGGCGTGCCAGCCCTCGAAAGGTCAGCTCATGAAGAAGCTCTGGCTCGCGCTCGTCGCGACCCTCGCGCTCGTCTCCGGGGCAGCGGCCCGGGCCGGCGCGATCACCGACGGGGCGCTCGACGGGGACGCCCACCCGTTCGTCGGGCTCATGGTCGCCCAGGACGCCAAGGGCAACCCGCTCTGGCGCTGCTCCGGCACGCTGCTCAGCCCGACGGTGTACCTCACCGCCGGGCACTGCACCGAGGCGCCTGCCGCCCACGTCGAGATCTGGTTCCAGTCCGACGTCGAGAACGGCCGCCCGCAGAACGGCTACCCCACGACGGGACAGGTCGGCGGCACGCCGTACACGCACCCCGACTTCGACACCGACGCGTTCTACCTCCACGACGTCGGCGTCGTCGTCCTCGACGAGCCGATGGCGATGCCGGCCTACGGTGCCCTGCCGTCGAGCAACCAGCTCGACGCGCTCAAGCCGCGCCGCTCGACGACGTTCACGGCCGTGGGCTACGGCCTGCAGCAGTCGTTCCCGGACGCCGCGTCGTGGAAGGAGCAGGCCCTGCGCATCCGCATGGTGGCGCACCCGTACCTGCTCCAGGTCAACACCGGGTTCACCGGCCCGCAGTCGCTGCTGCTGTCGAACAACGCGAGCTCGGGCGGCACGTGCTTCGGTGACTCGGGCGGGCCGAACTTCCTCGGCAGCTCGAACGTCGTCGCGGCCGTGACCTCGTTCGGGATCAACTCGACGTGCGGTGGCACGGGCGGCGTCTTCCGCGTCGACCGGCCCGACGTCCTCGCGTTCGTCGGCAGCTTCCTCGACTGAGCGGAGGCGGAGCGCCTCGGCCCGACCGACGACCGTTGATCCACCGTCCTCGCCGCACCCGCGTGTCGACGCGGCATGTCGGAACGGTTCGGTGACCAACGGTCGTCGGTGGGCTCGGGTCAGTGGGCGCTGGAGGTCTTCCAGAGGTTGATGCCGCCCTCGACGGCGTGCTCGTCGATGCGGCGCAGCTCGTCGTCGGTGAACGCGAGGTTGTCGAGGCAGCCGAGGCTGTTCTCCAGCTGGCGCACCGACGAGGCGCCGACGAGCACCGAGGTGACCCGATCGTCGCGCAGCACCCAGGCCAGCGCCATCTGCGCCAGTGACTGGCCCCGCTCCTTCGCCATGTCGTTCAGGGCGCGGACGTGCTTGAGGTTCTGCTCGGTCAGCAGGTCGGTCGACAGCGACTTGCCCTGCGAGGCGCGCGAGCCCTCGGGGACGCCGTCGAGGTACCGGTCGGTGAGCATCCCCTGCGCGAGCGGGCTGAACGCGATGCACCCGACACCCTCCTCGCCGAGGACGTCGAGCAGGTCCTCCTCCACCCAGCGGTTGAGCATCGAGTAGCTCGGCTGGTGGATGAGCAGCGGCGTGCCGAGGGAGCGCAGGATCTCGACGGCCTCCCGCGTGCGCGCCCCCGAGTAGCTCGAGATGCCGACGTAGAGGGCCTTGCCCTGGCGCACCGCGGTGTCGAGCGCGCCCATGGTCTCCTCCAGCGGCGTCGTGTCGTCGAAGCGGTGGCTGTAGAAGATGTCGACGTGGTCCAGGCCCATCCGCTGCAGCGACTGGTCGAGCGACGCGAGGACGTACTTGCGGCTGCCGCCGCCCTGGCCGTAGGGGCCCGGCCACATGTCGTAGCCGGCCTTGCTGCTGATGACGAGCTCGTCGCGGTAGCGCCTGAAGTCCTGGGCGAAGATCGTGCCGAAGTTGCGCTCGGCGCTGCCGTAGGGCGGACCGTAGTTGTTCGCGAGGTCGAAGTGAGTGACGCCGAGGTCGAAGGCCCGGCGCAGCGTCGCGCGCTGGTTCTCGAGCGGCACGTCGTCGCCGAAGTTGTGCCAGAGGCCGAGCGAGACGGCCGGCAGGTCGAGGCCGGAGCGGCCGGTCCGGCGGTAGGTCATCGAGTCATAGCGCGAGGGGAGCGCCTGGTAGTCGTCGGCGTGGAACGTCATGGGCGACAGTCTGCCCCGCGGGGCAAGCGCCGACGAGGCCGCGTCCCGATCCGGCGGCCGGGTCTGCGTCCGGCGCCCGCCTCGTCCGGGGTCCGTCCGGCGTCCGTGGCGACAGCCCCTTGTGCGCCAACCACTTGTGGCAAAGACTCACCGTGGGAAGTCAACTGCAGCGCGGCAGGAGGACACAGCGAATGACCCGTATCACCGTGAACGTCGACGGGGTCGAGTACTCCGACGACGTCGAGCCCCGGACCCTCTTGGTCCACTACCTGCGCGAGACGCTCGGCAAGACCGGGACCGTCATCGGGTGCGACACCAGCAACTGCGGTGCGTGCACCGTCCACCTCGACGGCACGAGCGTCAAGTCGTGCAACGTCCTCGCCGTCCAGGCCGACGGCCACGAGGTCACCACCATCGAGGGGCTCACCACCGACGGCGAGCTCCACCCCGTCCAGAAGGCCTTCCACGAGTGCCACGCGCTCCAGTGCGGCTACTGCACCCCGGGCATGATCATGCAGGCCTGCGACGTGCTCAAGGACAACCCCGACCCGAGCGAGCAGGAGATCCGCGAGGGCCTCGAGGGCAACCTGTGCCGCTGCACGGGCTACCACAACATCGTCAAGGCCGTGCAGCAGGCGGCCAGGGACCTCAGCTCGCAGGCGGTGTCCTCATGACGATCACCGAGGACCGGCCCACCGAGGCGGGCGGCGAAATCGGCAGGGCCCGACGCCGCAAGGAGGACCAGCGCCTCATCACCGGCCGCACCCGCTGGACCGACAACATCCAGCTGCCCGGCATGCTCCACCTCGCCATGGTGCGCAGCCCCTTCGCGCACGCCCGGATCACCGCCATCGACACGGCCGCTGCCAAGGCGGCCCCGGGCGTCGTCGCCGTCGTCACGGGCGCCGACGTCGAGGGCAAGCAGGGCCTCGTCGCCACGGCGTGGCCGCTCAACGCCGAGCAGAAGACCCCGGACCACCTGCCGATCGTCGTCGAGCACGTCGCGTGCTCCGGCGAGATCGTCGCGGTCGTCGTCGCGCGCTCCGCGGCGGCCGCCCGCGACGCCGTCGAGCTCGTCGACGTCGACTACGAGGAGCTGCCGGCGGTCCTCGACCTCAAGGAGGCCGCGAAGGACGAGGTCCTCGCCCACCCCGATCTCGGCACCAACACGAGCGCCGTCTGGACGCTCGACTCGGCGGCCCAGGGTTCGGGCGGCGACGTCGAGGAGGCCATCGCGAGGGCTCGCGAGGGCGGCATCCTCATCGAGCGGGAGTACCGCCAGCAGCGGCTGCTGCCTGCCTTCATGGAGCCGCGTTCGACCGTCTGCGACCCGACCGGCGAGCAGCTGACCGTGTGGACCTCGACGCAGGTGCCGCACATCCTCAAGTTCCTCGTCGCGGCCACCACCGGCATGCCCGAGTCCAAGGTGCGTGTCATCGCGCCCGACGTCGGCGGCGGCTTCGGCGGCAAGCTGCAGACGACGCCGGAGGAGTTCGCGACCATCGCCGTCGCCCGGCTCGTCGGCAAGCCGTGCAAGTACACCGAGACCCGCTCCGAGTCGCTGCTGTCGGGCCATCACGGGCGCGACCAGTGGCAGAAGCTGACCCTCGCCGCCGAGAAGGACGGCACCGTCACCGGGCTCAAGGTCGAGCTGCTCGCCGACCTCGGCGCGTACGTCGGCCTCGTGGGCGGTGGCGTACCGGTGCTCGGCGCCTGGATGTTCAACTCGATCTACAAGTTCGCCGCCTACCACTTCACCGTCCGCACGCTGCTGACGAACAAGACGTGGGTCGACGCGTACCGCGGCGCGGGACGCCCGGAGGCGACGTACGCCATCGAGCGGCTCATGGACGAGCTCGCCGTCGAGGTCGGCGTCGACCCGCTCGAGATCCGCGAGAAGAACTGGATCACGCACGAGGAGTTCCCCGGCAACGCCGAGGCCGCGACGGCCAAGGCCAAGGAGCTCTTCGGCTACGACGAGCTGCGCGCCGAGCAGAAGCGACGCCGTGAGTCCGGCGACCCGGTTCAGCTGGGCATCGGCATCTCGACGTTCACCGAGATGTGTGGCCTGGCGCCCTCGCGCATCCTCGGCGCGCTCAACTACGCCGCGGGCGGCTGGGAGTCGGCGAGCATCCGGATGCTCGCCACCGGCAAGGTCGAGGTCCTCACCGGTACCTCGCCGCACGGCCAGGGGCACGAGACGGCGTGGAGCCAGATCGTCGCCGACCGCCTCGGCGTGCCGTTCGAGGACGTCGAGGTGCTCCACGGCGACACCCAGATCGCCCCCAAGGGCATGGACACCTACGGCTCGCGCTCGCTCGTCGTCGGGGCCGAGGCCGTCGTCCGGGCCGCCGACAAGGTCATCGAGAAGGCGAAGCCGATCGCGGCGCACCTGCTCGAGGCGAGTGTCGACGACATCGAGTTCACCGGGGGTCGCTTCGGGGTCAAGGGCACCGACAAGGGGGTCGGGATGGCCGACGTCGCGCTCGCGACGTGGACCGGCCACAACCTGCCCGACGGTGTCGAGCCGAGCATCGACGCGGACGCGACCTTCGACCCCGAGAACTTCTCGTTCCCGCACGGCACCCACCTGTGCGCCATGGAGGTCGACACCGAGACGGGCGCCACGACGATGCGCAAATACGTGTGCGTCGACGACATCGGCACCATCATCAACCCGCTCATCGTCGAGGGCCAGGTGCACGGCGGCCTCGTCCAGGGCATCTCGCAGGCTCTGTGGGAGGGCGCCGAGTACGACGACCAGGGCACGCTCGTCACGGGCTCCTTCGTCGACTACACGCTGCCCACGACGGCCGACACGATCAGCTTCGTCACCGACCACACCACCTCGCCCTCCACGTACACCAAGCTCGGCACCAAGGGGGTGGGTGAGGCCGGAGCCATCGCGTCGACGCCGGCCGTCGTCAACGCCATCGTCGACGCCGTGCGCCACCTCGGCGTCGACGACCTCGTCATGCCGTGCACCCCCGAGCGGGTGTGGAAGGCGATCCAGGCGGGGGCAGCCGTCACGACCGAGGGCGACCGCGACGCCCAACCCCACTTCGACGAGGGAGCGCCGAACGCCGACCCGGCCGCCGGCCTCGGTGAAGGGAGCGACCAGTGATCCCCGCATCGTTCGACTACCTCGCCCCGTCGAGCGTCGAGGAGGCCGTCGCCGCGCTGGCCGAGCACGGCGACGAGGCCAAGGTCCTCGCCGGCGGGCAGTCCCTGCTGCCGATCCTGCGGATGCGGCTCAACGCCCCCGGCGTCGTCGTCGACCTCGGCCGCATCGCCGAGCTGCGCGGCATCTCCGAGGACGACGACCACCTCGTCATCGGCGCCATGACGCCGTACGCCGAGGTGCTCGCGTCCGAGGCGGTGTCGACGCACGCGGCCCTGCTCTCCAAGGCGATCCGCACCGTCGCCGACCCACAGATCCGCCACCGGGGCACCATCGGTGGGGCGCTCGTGCACGCCGACCCGGCCGGGGACGTCGGGGCTCCGGCGCTCGCGCTCGGCGCCGAGCTCGTCATCGCCGGCCCGGGTGGGTCGACGCGCACGGTCGCGGCGGACGACTTCTTCGAGGACCTCTTCACCACGGCCGTCGGCGACGGCGAGCTGCTGACGCAGATCCGCATCCCGAAGCACACCGGGTGGGGGGCGCACTACGAGAAGTTCGTGCGGGTCAGCCACCAGTGGTCGATCGTCGGGGTCGCGGCGGCGGTCCGGACCGACGGCGGCTCGATCGCCGAGGCCCGCGTCGGCCTGACGAACATGGGCTCGACGCCGTTGCGCGCCAGGGCGGTCGAGCAGGCGCTCGTCGGCAAGCAGGCCACCGACGAGGCGATCCGCGAGGCCGTGGCGTCCGTCGCCGAGGGCACCGACCCGCCCTCGGACCTCAACGGCGACGCCGACTACCGGCGGCACCTGGCGACGGTCCTGACGCGCCGGGCCGTCCTCGCCGCGGCGGGGGCGTGATCGCCGGTGGAGCTGACCCATTCCTTCACGGTGCCGACCTCGGTCGAGGACGCGTGGGCCCTGTTCATGGACCTCGAGCGCGTCGGCGGCTGCTTCCCCGGTGCCACGGTCACCGACACGACGCACGACACCTTCTCGGGCACGGTCAAGGTCAAGCTCGGGCCCATCGCCCTCGTGTACTCCGGGTCGGGGTCGATCGTGCAACGCGACGACCTCGTGCACCACGCGGTCATCGAGGCCAAGGGCAAGGACAAGCGGGGCAACGGAACGGCCGGGGCCACGGTGACGATCACCCTGCGCCCCGACCTCGACGGCACCCGGGCGGACGTCGTCACCGACCTCGCCGTGACCGGCAAGCCGGCGCAGTTCGGCCGCGGGGTCATGCAGGACGTCTCGGACAAGCTGCTCCAGGCCTTCGTCGCGTGCATCGAGAAGCAGCTCGGCGGCGCGGGTACGGAGCAGGCCGACGCGACAGGGGCGCCGGTGACGGCCGAGGCCTCGGCGTCGTCGGGGGCCTCGGCGGCGTCCGCGGCGTCGGAGGCGTCCGGGGCGTCTGGGGCCTCTGGGGCGTCGGAGGCGTCGGGGGCGTCACAGCCGTCGGGTGCGTCGCAGACGTCGGAGCCGGCCGCGGGCGTCACCTCGGCCGACGCCGCGCCCGAGGCGTCGACGGCCCGGGCAGGTGGCCAGGACGCGCTCGACCTCGGCACCGCGGTCCTGCCCGTCCTCGTGCAGCGCTACGCGCCGTACGCGGGGGCGGCGCTCGTCGGCGCCCTCGTCGGCTGGCTCATCGGCCGGCGCGGCGACTGACCAGGGCCCACGCACGACACGAGGGCCCATCCGCATCCGGTGGATGGGCCCTCGTCCGTCGCCCGGCCGCTGCTCGACGCCGGGTGACGGGCCAGTAGTGGCGCGGAGGCCATCGTCGCTCGGAACGGCGGCGGCGTCGCAGGAATTGCGCCGAACCCGCGGGCGCGCAACACGGGGTCAGTCCCGGCTCCGCGCGGCGTGCTCGGCGACGACGAGGTCCTGCCACGCCATGCCGACGCTCTTGAAGACCGTGGGCCGGTCGGTCACCCGCTCGACCCGGCCGAGGACGACGTCCCGGAGGTCACGCACGTCCCCCCAGGCGAGGTGGCCCTGCGCCGCGGCGAGGATGACGTCCCCCGCCTCACGGCGGGCCGTGGCGACGTCCTCGACGACGACGAGGGAGCGCCCGAGGAGCCGGCCCGGCAGCTCACGCCGGTGTGCCTCGTGGGAGCCGATGGCCACGACGCAGGTGCCGTCGGTGACCCACGCGTCCTCGAGGACCGGGGTCGCGGACGACGTCGCGGTGACGACGACCTGCGCCTCGCGGACGGCCTGCTCGACCTCGTGGTCGTCGGCCGTCAGGGCTCGCGTCCCGAGGTGGGTGCTCGTGCCGAGACCCGACAGCCGCTGGGCCGTGGCCCGGGCGGCGTCGCGTCGGCGTCCGACGACGGTCACCGACGACGGACGCCGGATGGCGAGCAGCGCCTCGGCGTGCCCGAGCGCCTGGGGTCCGCTGCCGAAGATGACGACGGACTCGACCTCCGGCGCGGACAGCGCGTCGACCGCGACCGCCGACACCGCGGGTGTGCGCAGCGAGGTGATCGCCGCGCCGTCGAGGAGTGCGCTCGGCGTCAACGTCTCGCCGTCCATGAGCACGTACACGGCCTGGATGCGCTCGAGCCCGCGGGCGCCGTTGCCCGGCGCGACCGACAGCACCTTGACGCCCGCGGCGGTGCGGCTGGCCGAGGGCATGACGAGCAGCTGTCCCGCGTCGGTGCCGAGGGCCTGGCGGGGCGGGTCGACGGCCGGGTCGAGGCCGTCGACGAGCGCCTGCCGGAGCAGGCGGCGGGCCCGGTCCGGCGAGAGCGCCCGGCGCACGGCCGTGGCGTCGACCCAGCGCGGCTGCGCTGGCGTGGGGTGCGGCACGGCTCGAATCTAGGTCACCCGCGGGCCGTCCGCGCGGCAGGGCAGCGGCGCCGCTCGGAGGGGCCGCGTCGAGGCGTGTGCGTCCGGCCAGCGGGTGGACGTAGAGTCGAGCGGTCACCCACCACCCCGGGTGGCAGACGTCAACGACGACACGAAGTCAGGACAGCATGGCGCTCAGCGTTTTCGACCTCTTCTCGATCGGCATCGGGCCGTCGAGCTCACACACCGTCGGGCCCATGCGGGCCGCCGCGCTGTTCGCCGAGGGGCTGCGCGAGGAGGGACGCCTGGGGGAGGTCGCGCGCGTGCGGTCCGAGCTGTTCGGGTCCCTCGGCGCCACCGGCCACGGGCACGGGAGCGACAAGGCGGTCCTGCTCGGCCTCACGGGCGAGCGGCCGGAGTCGTGCGACCCGCGGGCCGTCGAGGGTCGCCTGGCCGACATCCGGTCGCGCCGGCGCCTCAGCCTCCTCGGCGAGCACGAGATCGACCTCGTGGAGGACGAGGACCTCGTGCTGCACCGGCGCAAGGCCCTCCCGCTGCACCCGAACGGCATGACGTTCACCGCGCTCGACGGGTCCGGCGAGGTCGTCGCCTCGCACACGTACTACTCGGTCGGCGGCGGGTTCGTCGTCGGCGAGGACGCCGACGGGTCCTCGAGGATCGTCGAGGACTCGACGCCGGTCGCCCACCCGTTCCGGACCGCCGACGAGCTGCTCGCGCACTGCCGCGAGACGGGCAAGTCGATCGCCCGGATCATGCTCGAGAACGAGCTGTCGTGGCGCACCGAGGAGCAGGTCCGCGAGCGGCTCCTCGAGATCTGGGCCGTCATGAAGGAGTGCGTCCGCAACGGCATCGAGACCGAGGGCGTGCTCCCCGGTGGCCTGCGCGTGCGGCGTCGGGCCCCCGAGCTGGCCCGGCGGCTGCGGGTCGAGGGCAGCACCGACGACCCGCTGCGCGGCATGGACTGGATCACCCTCTACGCTCTCGCCGTCAACGAGGAGAACGCCTCGGGCGGACGCGTCGTCACCGCCCCGACCAACGGTGCCGCCGGCATCATCCCGGCCGTCCTGCACTACTACGCCAACTTCGTGCCGGGCGCCAACCGCGACGGCATCGTCCGGTTCCTGCTGACGGCCGGCGCCATCGGCGTCATCTACAAGGAGACCGCCTCGATCTCCGGCGCCGAGGTGGGCTGCCAGGGCGAGGTCGGCTCCGCGTGCTCGATGGCGGCCGGGGCGATGGCCGCCGTCATGGGCGGCACCCCCGAGCAGGTCGAGAACGCCGCCGAGATCGGCATGGAGCACAACCTCGGCCTGACCTGCGACCCGGTCGGCGGGCTGGTCCAGATCCCGTGCATCGAGCGCAACGCCATCGCCTCGGTCAAGGCCATCACGGCGGCCCGAACGGCGCTGCGTGGCGACGGCTCGCACGTCGTCAGCCTCGACAAGGTCATCAAGACGATGCGTGAGACCGGCCGCGACATGAAGGTGAAGTACAAGGAGACCGCCCGTGGTGGCCTCGCCGTCAACGTCATCGAGTGCTGACGCGTCGGGTGCGCTCGGGAGTGAAGTCGGGGCGGGTGGCGTCGAGCGCGATCCCTGGGCCGTCCTGCACGGGGATGTCGAGGATCGTGCCGTCGTGCGACGCGGCGTCCGGCTCGAAGCCGAGCACCTCGCCGTACCAGCGCGCGGAGCGCGCCAGGTCGCGGACCGGGACGAAGACCTGGCCGACGTGCCGCCGGATGGGTGCGGAAGGCATCCACCGACCGTAACGAGCCACCGGCGCAGACCCGGCCGCGGTGTCCGCCCGCGGTGCGGCAGACTTGCCGCGTGCCGAGCGACCACCCACACCACGTCTCCGTGGCTGAGCACTGCGCCGCAGTGGCGGAGCTGCTCGGTGTCGCGCCCGTGGAGCGCGTCGTGCTCGACCACCGTGCGCGCGGCCGGTACCTCGCGGCCGACCTCCTCGCCCGCGACGACCTCCCGCGCTTCGACAACAGCGCCATGGACGGCTACGCGGTGCACCTGACCGCCGACCTGGCCACCGACCTGACCGCCGACCTGACCGACGACCCGGATGACGCGCCCACCGCCACCCTTCCCGTCATCGGCGACGTCGCCGCCGGTGACGCGCCGACGTTCAGCCTCGGCCCGGGCCAGGCCGCGCGGGTCATGACCGGCGCCCGGCTGCCGGAGGGGACCCGGGCGGTCGTTCCGGTCGAGCGCACCGACGCCGCCCGCACCGGTCCGGCGCCGGCGTCGGTCACCGTCACCGGACCGGTCGAGCCCGGCCAGCACGTCCGCCTGCGCGGCGAGGACCTGTGCGCCGGCGGCGTCGTCGCGGTGGCCGGCGCCGTCCTGACGCCGGGGGTGATCGCGCTCGCCCGCTCCGCCGGTTGCGTCCACGCCGAGGTCCACGGGCGCACCCGGGTCGCCGTCGTCGCCACCGGGGCCGAGCTGACCGACCCCGGCCTCGACCCCGGTCCGGGAGGCATCCACGAGTCGAACTCCGACATGGTCGCCGCCCTCCTCGAGGCCGCCGGCGCCACCCTCGCCCGGATCGACACCTGCCCCGACGAGCCGGCCGTGCTCCGCGGGCTGCTCGAGCAGCTCGACGCGTCACCGACCGTCGACCTCGTCGTGACGACCGGCGGCGTCAGCGCGGGGGCGCACGAGGTCGTCCGGCAGGTGTGCGAGCCCGTCGACGGCTTCCGCTTCGTCCACCTCGCGCTCCAGCCCGGCGGGCCGCAGGGCCTCGGGCGCTGGGGCTCCACGCCGGTCGTCTGCCTGCCCGGCACGCCGACCGGCGCGTTCGTCGCCTTCCACGTGCTGGTCCGGCCCGCGCTCGACGCCCGGCACGGTGCGCCGCCGCGCGTGCCGGTCAGCGCGACGTACCGGGGGCCCCGCCGGCGCACCCGAGCGGGACGACTCCAGCTGCTGACGAGCGTCCTGTCGCCCGACGGCACGGTGCGTGCGCCCGACGCGCGTCACCTCACGGCGCTCGCGGCGGCCAACTGCCTCGTCGAGGTGCCCGAGCCGGTCGACGAGCTCATCGACGGCGACGTCGTCACGGTGCACCCGCTGTGACCGCGACCCTCGTCGCCAAGGACCTCGCCGGCGGCCACGCGCACCGCACCCTCTTCGAGCACCTCGACCTGACCGTCGCGCCCGGGGACGTCGTCGGTGTCGTCGGCCCCAACGGCGCCGGCAAGTCGACGCTGCTGCGCCTGCTCGCCGGTGTGGACGTGCCGCTCGCCGGGAGCGTCACGACCGCGCCGGCCGACGCGTTCGTCGGCTGGCTGCCCCAGGAGCACGAGCGCGTGACCGGTGAGACGGTGGCCGGCCACGTGGCGCGCCGCACCGGCGCGGCAGCGGCGACCGCGCAGATGGAGCAGGCCGCGTCGCAGCTGGGCACGGACCCGGCCGCCGACGACCGGTACGCGGTCGCCCTCGAGCACTGGCTGGCCAGCGGCGCACCGGACCTCGAGGACCGGCTGCCGGCCGTCTTCGCCGAGCTCGGCCTCGACGTCGGCACCGACGCCCCGATGACGTCGCTGTCCGGCGGCCAGGCGGCTCGCGTCGCGCTCGCCGCGCTCCTGCTCAGCCGGTTCGACGTCGTGCTGCTCGACGAGCCCACGAACGACCTCGACCTCGCGGGGCTGGACCGGCTCGAGGCGTTCGTCGCCGGCCAGCGTCGCGGCATCGTCGTCGTGTCCCACGACCGGGAGTTCCTCGCCCGGTGCGTCACCCGGGTCGTCGAGCTCGACCTGCACCAGAACGCCGTCCACGTCCACGACGGCGGCTACGAGTCCTACCTCGACGAGCGTGAGCGCGCACGGCGGCACGCGCGCGAGGCCTACGACGAGTACGCCGGCACGAAGGCCGGGCTCGAGGCGCGCGCCCGTACGGTGCGCGAGTGGTCGTCCAAGGGCGTGCGCAACGCGATGCGCAAGAGCCCCGACAACGACAAGGTCCGTCGCGCCGCCCAGCAGGACTCCGCCGAGAAGCAGGCCCGCAAGGTGCGCCAGATGGAGTCGCGGATCGCCCGGCTCGACGAGGTCGCCGAGCCGCGCAAGGAGTGGGTGCTGAAGTTCGGCATCGCCGCCGCGCCGCGGTCGAGCAGCGTCGTGTCGACGCTCGACGGAGCCCTCGTGCGCCGAGGTGACTGGACGCTCGGGCCGGCGTCCCTTCAGGTCGAGGCGCGCCGACGTATCGGCATCACCGGCCCGAACGGTGCCGGCAAGACGACCCTGCTGTCACTGCTCCTCGGCCGGGTCGCCCCCGACGAGGGTCGGGCCTCGCTCGGGGCCAGCGTCGCGGTCGGAGAGATCGACCAGGGCCGAACCGGCCTGCGCGAGGACCTTCCGCTCGGTGACGCGTTCGGCGACGCGCTGCCCGACCTCGCACCCGCTGACGCGCGGACGCTGCTCGCGAAGTTCGGGCTCAAGGCCGACCACGTCGCCAGCCGGGTCGGGCGCCTGTCGCCCGGTGAGCGCACCCGCGCCGCGATGGCGCTGCTGCAGGCCCGCGGCGTCAACCTCCTCGTCCTCGACGAGCCGACCAACCACCTCGACCTGCCGGCCATCGAGCAGCTCGAGGAGGCGCTCGAGTCCTACGACGGCGCGCTGCTGCTCGTCAGCCACGACCGTCGCCTGCTCGAGAACGTCCGTCTCGACGAGCGCTGGCACGTCGAGCACGGTCGCGTCACCCGCCTCTGACGCGACGACGCGCCAGATGGCATCCTGTCGTGGCGATCGGCGGCGACGCGCCGCAACAGGGCGCCACGTGGTGCCTCGACGTGGCGCCGTCTGTGCGCTGTCGCCGTGACCGCCTCGTCGGGCAGGGAGGTCCGACGCGTCAGGCGGGGGAGTTCGTCGCGTCGGCGACCCACGGGCCGAGCGGCGGGTCCCACTCGCGGATGACGCGTCGCAGCACGTAGCCGCCCTGCCAGTACGGGTCCTGGTCGAAGGTGGCGCTGACCGCCTCGAGCGACTCGCCCGACCACACGATGAGGGCGGCGTTGGCGGGCTCCTGGTCGGTCGTCTCGCCCTCGCTCACCTCGTCGAGCCCCGCCTGGTACATGCCTCCGACGAGGAGACCCGGCTGGGAGGTGAGCCACTCGCGGTGCGCCGGCCGCACCGTCAGCATCTCGGTGGGGTCGTCGGGGTAGGTGTAGTGGATCGCGAAGACGGGCACGGTTGCTCCTCGGGCGGCTGTGCGGCTGTGCGGCTGTGGGCGGCAGCGGGCGGGTCAGGTGACGCGGTGGGCGCCGGTGTAGACGTTGAAGCGGGTGCCGCGCACGAAGCCGGCGAGGGTCGCGCCGGCGTCCTCGGCGAGCTCGACGGCCAACGAGGACGGAGCCGAGACCGCGGCGAGGCAGGGGATCCCTGCCACGACCGCCTTCTGGACCAGCTCGAACGAGGCGCGACCCGACACCATGAGGATGCACCCGGCGGCCGGCAGCCGCCCCTGGAGCATGGCCCAGCCGACGACCTTGTCGACGGCGTTGTGCCGCCCGACGTCCTCCCGCACCGCGAGCAGCTCGCCGTCGGAGGTGAACAGGCCCGCCGCGTGCAGGCCGCCCGTGCGGTCGAAGGACTGCTGCCTGGCGCGCAGTGCGTCGGGCAGGCCGAGCAGTGTCGATGCAGTGACGGTCATCGGGTCGGCCGCGACGTCGAAGGCGGTCCGGGTGCGCAGCTGCTCGATGCTCGCGGTGCCGCACACGCCACAGGACGAGGAGGTGAGGAAGGCCCGGGCCGCAGACGTTTCGGGCGGTGCCACGCCCGGGGCGAGCGTCACGTCGATGACGTTGTAGGTGTTCTCGTCGAAACCGCTGTCGGAGGAGGTGACCGCGCCGGCGCAGTACCGGGCCAGCGAGACGTCCTCGGCCGCGCCGATGATGCCCTCGGACAGGAGGAACCCGTGGACGAGCTCGATGTCGTGCCCGGGCGTGCGCATCGTCACCGTCAGGGGCGTGTCCCCGACGCGGATCTCGAGCGGCTCCTCGACGGTCAGGGTGTCCGGTCGGGTCGTCCGGGTGCGCTCCGGGGGTGCGGCGACGTCGACCGTCGTCACCTTCCGCCGCACCGTGACCCGTCCCATGCCGTCCAGCCTAGGAGACCCGACGGGCCGTGCGACGCGCCGTCCACCGACGCCGTCACGAGCCCCGCGCCGACGCCGGTGGCGGGGCGTCGTCACGGCCTCTCGGCGGGTCAGTCTGGGAGATCGGCCAAGCGCCCGCCAGTCGCGAATCTCCCTGTCGCCAGCCGTTACTCAGCGTTTGGACCGGGTTTGGCAAAGACTTGGTAAGCCCCGTTGACCCGAATTCCGGACGGCTGGGAGCGTCGCGCTCGTTCCGCCGCATCTCACCCAGCGAGACGGCCGGGACACCTCTCCGAGGCGGCCGACCGAGCCGCATCCTGACAAGGAGTTCCCAGTGAATCGACTGAAGTCCGGGCTGGCGACCGGGGGCCTGCTGGCCCTCGCGCTGGCCATCTCGCCGGCAATCCCGGCGGGTGCAGCGGCAGGTGGCGGCCACGACAAGGCACCCGCCCCCGAGTCGCAGACCCTCAAGGCGACCGAGCAGTCCCGCGCGGCGGCCACCGCGAGCGCCCTCGGCCTCAAGGGGGAGGCGCTCACCGTCAAGTCGGTCATCGCCGACCCGAACGGTGCCACGCACGTCCGGTACGAGCGCACGGTGGGCGGCCTGCGCGTCATCGGCGGCGACTTCGTCAGCCACAAGGACGCGTCCGGCGCCGTCCGGAGCGTGACCTGGAACATCCGCAAGGACGTCACCCCGGCCTCGTTCTCGCCGAAGATCGCCCGCAGCACGGCCCACGCCGCCGGCCTGGCAGCCGCCCAGGCGACTCGGGACGAGAGGGCCACCCCCGGCGAGCTCGTCGTCTTCCAGTCGGCCACCGGCCCGAAGCTGGCCTACGAGGTCGTCACCGAGGGCATCAAGGCCGACCAGACGCCGACGCGCCTGCACACGATCGTCGACGCGAACACCGGCCGGACGCTGACGAGCTGGGACGACATCAAGGAGGGGACGGGCAACGGCATCTTCGTCGGCACCGTGTCCCTCGCGACGTCGGGCACCTCAGGCGCGTACACGATGAAGGACACGCACGGGAACTACGCGACCGACCTCAACCAGGCAACGAGCGGCACCGGCACGACCTTCACCGACGCGGACGACGTCTGGGGCACCGGGTCGCAGAGCAACCGCCAGTCGGCGGCCGTCGACGCCCACTACGGCGCCGGCAAGACCTACGACTACTACAACACCCAGCTCGGCCGGGCCGGCATCTGGAACAACGGCACCGGCGCCCGCAGCCGTGTCCACTACGGCCAGAACTACGTCAACGCCTTCTGGGACGGGACGCAGATGACGTACGGCGACGGCGCGAACAACGCCTCCCCGCTCGTCGAGCTCGACGTGGCCGGGCACGAGATGAGCCACGGCGTCACGGAGAACACCGCGGGCCTGGCCTACACCGGCGACGCGGGCGGCCTCAACGAGGCGACCTCGGACATCTTCGGCACCGGCGTCGAGTGGTACGCCAACAACCCGAGCGACGTGCCGGACTACCTCATCGGTGAAGAGATCGACATCAACGGCAACGGCACGCCGCTGCGCTACATGGACAAGCCGAGCAAGGACGGCGGCTCCAAGGACTGCTGGAGCAGCTCGCTCGGCGGCCTCGACCCGCACTACTCCTCCGGCCCCCTCAACCACTGGTACTACCTGGCCTCGGAGGGTTCGGGCGCCAAGACGATCAACGGCGTCAGCTACAACAGCCCGACGTGCGACGGCTCGACGGTGACCGGCATCGGCCACCTCAAGGCGGAGAAGATCTGGTACCGCACCCTCTCGACGTACCTGACCTCGAGCAGCAACTACGCGGCGGCCCGCACCGGCGTCATCAAGGCGGCCAAGGACCTCTACGGCGCCGGCTCGGCCGAGTGCACCGCGGTCGACAAGGCCATGGGCGCCATCGCCGCCCCGGCCAGCACCGAGACCTGCGGCGGCACGACGCCCCCGCCCACCGGCGGCTCGCTGACCAACGGTGGCTTCGAGTCCGGCCAGACCGGCTGGACCGGCACATCCGGCCCGATCACCAACAACACGGGCCGACCCGCACGCACCGGGTCCTGGAAGCTGTGGCTCGGTGGCAACGGCAGCACCGCCTCGGAGAACGAGTCGCAGACGTTCGCGGTCCCCTCGACGGCGACGTCCCCGACGCTGACGTACTACATCCGCATCGACACGGCCGAGACGACGACCACGACCGCCTACGACACGGCCACCGTGCAGATCAACGGCGTGACGAAGCACAGCTACTCGAACCTGTCGACGCCGAAGGCCTCCTACGTCCAGAAGACGATCGACCTCACCGCCTACAAGGGCACCAACGTGACCCTGAAGTTCGCGATGAACGAGGACTCCTCGCTCCAGACGAGCTTCGTCGTCGACGACGTGTCGACGAACTTCTGACCCACCCTGTCACCTCCCCTCCACGCTTCGACGCGAGGCCGGTGTGTCGCCCACGCGGCACACCGGCCTCGCCGCGTCCTCAGGGAGAGGGCGGGTCGGCGCAGCGCGTCGTGGCGGGCGAGGACAGGGTCACGTCCGCGACGAGCGAGCCGACGAGGCCCGCGGCCTCGCCCACCGAGGGGTCGGTGAGGTCGACGGCCCGCGAGCGGTCGTCGGTGACCGAGATGGTGATGGGGTCGCTCGCGGCCGTGGTGGCCGGGTCGGCGGAACCGCTCCCACCCGCGGGGCCGACGGTGCCGCTCCAGGGCCCCAGACGCAGCGTGCTCAGCGCACCGACGACCTGGCGCAGCTGCGGGCCGCTGAGGGTGCAGACGCGGCCGTGCACCGATCGGGTCTCCACGAGGAGCCTGCCGTCGGCGCGCAGCACGATGCGGTCGTCGAAGCCGGCGACGCCCCCGGTGCGGCGCAGCGTCAGCGGGAACTGTGGCCCGTACTCGGGTCCGATGCTGTCCTCGGCGCTCGTCGAGGCCGGCGACGTCGACGCCTCGGCGCCGGCGGGTGCGGGTGGTGTCGTGAAGTCGCCGTCGGTGGAGGGCACGTCGACGCCGCACCCTGCGAGCAGGAGTGCCACGGCTGCCAGTCCCAGGCACCGGCCTGCGCGCCCCATGGGTCCCATCGTGGACCCCGGCCGGGGCCGGCGCACGGAGGACGCGGTCGGTGGAGGCAACGCTTCGATCAACTTTCCGGTGGCGGGCCACGTCCGGCCGCGGGGGTGGCGTCTCGGGCGTGGGGCGTCAGCGGACGTTCGTCCGCTCGAGGAAGTCGATGATGAACGGTGCCGAGCCGGTGACGCCGTTGTCGCCCACCTCGTTGTAGGCGGCGACGGCGATGTCGCCGCGTGCGGCGACCATCCACGTGTGGGTGTCCGGCGGGTTCTTCGTGCCGAACTCGGCCGTGCCGGTCTTGGCGTACTCGACACCGAGCGGCGCGAGCACGGTGCCGGAGCCCTCCTGCACGACGGCCCGCATCTCCTGGCGCAGCACCTGCGCCTCCTCCGGCCGCAGGGGCGTCGCCGGCGCCGGCAGCGCTGGGCTGCCCTTGACGAGCACCGGCCGGACCGTCTGGCCCTTGACGACCGATGCCACGACGAGGGCCATCGTCAGCGGCGACGCCTCGACGCGTCCCTGCCCGATGAACGACGCCGCGTGCTCGACGGTGTCGTCGGTGGCGGGCACCGAACCGAGGAAGCCGGTGAAGGGCAGGTCGAGCTTCTCGCCCATGCCGAGCGACTGCGCGGCCGTGGCCAGCTCGGCCTGGCTCACCTTCCGGTACTGGCTGATGAAGGCCGTGTTGCACGAGAACGCGAGGGCGGTCTGCATCGGGATGTCACCGAGGTGCTGCTTCGGGTAGGTCGTGTAGTTGCTGAAGCGCCGGCCGTCGACGGTGATCGAGTCGGTGCACGGCAGCGTCGTCGCGGCCGTCGCACCCTTGCGGACCAGGGCGAGCGAGCTCGCGATCTTGAACGTCGAGCCGGGAGGGTTGCGGCCGGCGAGCGCGAGCGTCGAGCCGTTCGCTCCGGGGCCGACCGCGGCGGCGAGCACCTCACCGGTCGAGATGCGGACGGCCACGAGGGCCGTGGGGCGCTGGGTCTGGCGGGCGAGCGCCGCCTCGGCGGCGGCCTGCAGCTTCTCGTCGAGCGTCACGGTGACGGGGGTACCGTCCGTGGACTGCTCGGCGAAGACCTCCCGCTTGTCGAGGACGCTGCCGTCTGCGCCGCGCCGGACCGCCTGCACGGCGAGGCCCGGCCGACCGCGCAGCTGGGCGTCGTAGCGGTACTCGAGGCCGTTCTTGCCGATGGTGTCGCCGGCCTCGAGGACGCCCTTGGACCGCGTGACGTCCTCGGCGGACACCTCCCCGACGGTGCCGAGGATGGGCGCCGCGAAGGTGCGGCTGGGACCGAGCACCTGGAGCGCCGGCACGGTGACGGCGCCCGGGACCCGGTCGATGGCCTGGGCGTTCCTCGTCAGCGTCGGGTCGTCCGCGCGGAAGGTGATGGCCTCGACGAAGGCCTTGCTGCCCGCCTGCGACACCTTCGCGGCGTAGCGGCCGGGGTCGACGCCGACGAGCGCCGCCAGCCGGCGCGCCGACGCCGTGGCGGCGGACCCCGACGCCTTCGTCTTGTCGATGCCGACGACGGCCACCTCGCGCTCGGTCATGAGCTTGGCGCCGTTGCGGTCGAGGATGTCGGCGCGTCGCGGCCACGTGCGCGCCAGGGCGAGGCCCTCGTCGGAGCGCAGGTCGGGCGCGACGACCCGCGGGCTCCACGTCACCTGCCACGTGCCGTCGACGAGGGTGAGGTCGGCCTGCGTCGTGTACGTCCAGTCGGTCGGGGACGCGGACACGTCCCACGTCGTCGCGAAGGTGGCCGTGGCCCGCTCGGAGCCCTCGGCGTGGGTCATCCGCTGGAGGGTCACGGCCGGACGCTTGCCGTCCATGCCCTTGAAGGCGGCCGCGAGGAAGGCGTTGACCTTCTGCGCCGTGGTGCCCCTGAGGGCGACGCCCGTCACGTCGGCCCTGCTCAGGCCGGCGGCGAGCGCGCGAGCGGTGTCGTCGGGCGCGGGCGGCTGCTCGAACATCGAGCAGCCGGCGCCGAGGCCGCCGACGACGGCCGCAGCCACGGCGGCGGCCGCGGCTCTCCTCATCCCGGTCCTGGGCAGCATGGCCCCACCGTACGGGGCGGGCGCCACGCCGGATCGGCCGGTCACCGCGTCGTGCTGTCGACCGGCACGCGCCCCGGCGCGGCGCCGGTGGCTTCGGTGGCTTCGGTGGCGCCGGTGACGACGGGAGCGACGGGCACCGGGGACCGGAGCGGCGCGACGACGAGGGCCACGCCGAGGGCCACGGGCAGCCACCACCACGACAGGTGGGTGGGCAGCAGGGCGGTGACGAAGACACCGCGCGCGTCCGCCGCGAGCCCGCCCAGCGTCCCGGGGAGGCCGACACCCGTGCGCAGCCCGCCGGCGAGGTGCTCGAACGCGGCCGAGGCGGCCTGGGTCACGGCGACGGCGACGACGACGCCGGCCCACCCGGCGACGCGTCGGCGGCTCGTGCCGCCGACCCGGGCCAGAGCGAGTCCGGCGACGAGGCCGACGGTGGCGGGCGCGGTGCACTGGACGACCGAGCCGGCATCCTCGGCGCCGAGGGCCACGACGACGAGGCGCGTCGTCCAGGCCCCGGCCGCCACGGCCACCGGCGCCGCGGCGAGGGCCGCGACGCCCGGCCGTGCGAGGGCCATGACCGCACCGAGCCCGGCCCCGAGGAGGGAACCGGCGACGGCGACGGCCGCGATGCCGACCAGGACGCGGTCGTCCCGGTCGAAGTCGCTGCCGAGCTGCCGGGTCGCGCCCGCCGACTGGACCACCGAGTAGGCCGTGGCGGCGAGCGCACCCACCACGGCGGCTGCCGCGGGCAGCACCCTTCGTCCCGCGTCGCGGCGCACCCAACGGACGCAGAGACCGGCAGCGGCGCCGCCGACGAGCGTCATCGCCAGCAGCAGCGGGAGGAACACCGTCCGGAACGGCAGGAGCGTGACGTACCCCCCGCTCGCCTCACCCGTGACGGCGTCGGCGACCCAGTACCGGGGTGAGGACGCGCCGAGGGCGTCGACGATCCAGGGCAGCGCCCCGACGACCCACCAGGCGGTCGCGGCGAGGGGCGCGACGGGCCACACGAGGGTGCGGGCGTACCGGAGTCGTGCCTCTGGGCTGAAGCGGCGGGCAGCGGTGTCCACCGGGAGATCCGATCACGTCGGGCGCGCCCGCGCCAGTCCTCCGACGACCGTCAACCCCGCTCCGGACGCCACAGCTGCACCGACGCGACCGGCTCGAATCCCGCTGAGAGGAAAGCGCGCAGGGCCCGCGCGTTGCCCGGCGCACACGTCGCGACGACGACCTCGTCCTCGGGGACGAGGGTCAGGCTGTCGCGGACGACCTCGGTGCCGGACCGCTCCCGCGCCGGGTCGGTCTCGACGCCGACCTCGGGCAGCCCGCCGAGCCCCAGCGACAGGGTGACGAGGGTCTTGTCGCGGGCCTGCGGGTAGCCGAAGGTGCGGACGCTGCTGCGGACCGCGGTGGCGTGCTCGGCGCGCGGGTGGTTGCGCAGGTCGCTGCGCGGCACGAGGGCCGGCTCGCCGCCGCGGCCACGCGCGACGAGCACGACATCGAGGGAGTCGATCCAGCCGCCCGCGGCGAGGGCCGACACGACGCGCGGGTTGCTCGCGCCGCCGAAGCCGTCCGCCCCGAGCCCGTCGAGGTGGTCGTCGTGGACGTCGTCGGCGACCGCGAGCACGGCGTGGCCCGTGAAGGCGATGACGCCCTCGATGCCCTCGCGCCACGGTGGGACGCGCCGCCAGGCACCGTCGACGGCGGGGAAGTGGCCCGTGGCGGCGTGGGTCAGGACGGAGGCGATCGGGTGCACGCGCTCCATACAACCCCTCCGGTCCGCCGCGCGCTCGCCGTCGTCCACGGGATGACCACTGCCGGTAGGGTCGGGTCATGTCCCGACCGCACGCGGCCGCCGTCGTCGAGGACGCGGTCGACCGCCAGGTCGAGCGCGTCCTGCGCGGACGTGGATGGGGCAACAAGGTCGTCACGCACATCGGCTACGGGTCCACCGACTTCGTCCGCGTCTTCGCCCGAGTCATCCTGCAGCGCAGGGGCAAGGCCGGCCCGCCGAGCCGTCAGGACGCCACCGGCGCGCTCGCTCCCGCGCGCTACGACCGCGGCTGGCGCGTCTTCGTCACGGCCCACGCGAGCGGTGTCCCCGTCACGGTGACGATCGGCGACCGTGAGGTCTACGGCCGCACAGACCGCGGCGGGTACGTCGACCTCGTCGCCCACGACCACGGCCTGGCGCCGGGGTGGCAGCAGGTGGTCGTCCAGGCGCGCGGGGCCGACCCGGTGCCGGCGGACGTGTTCATCGTCGGCGACGACGTGCGGTTCGGCATCGTCAGCGACATCGACGACACCGTCATCACGACGATGCTGCCCCGCCCGATGATCGCGGCGTGGAACACCTTCGTGCGCCGAGGCAAGACGCGCCGCGCCGTCAGCGGCATGGCGCCCTTCTACCGGCGCGTGCTCGCCGCCCACCCGGGTGCACCCATCGTCTACGTGTCGACGGGCGCGTGGAACACGACGCCGACCCTGACCCGGTTCCTCGTCGACAACGGGTTCCCGCTCGGGCCGCTGCTGCTCACCGACTGGGGTCCGACGAACACCGGCTGGTTCCGCAGCGGGCAGGACCACAAGCGCACCTGCCTGCACCGCCTGGCCCGCGACTTCCCGGACATCACGTGGCTGCTCGTCGGCGACGACGGCCAGCACGACCCCGCGCTCTACTCCGAGTTCGCGGAGGCACGCCCGGACCGGGTCGACGCCATCTGCATCCGGCAGCTGACGCCGGCCGAGCAGGTCCTGTCCAACCCCATCAAGCTCGACCCGCCGCTGCGGCCGTGGGCCGCGCGCACCGTCCAGACGTTCTCGGCGCCGGACGGGCACGAGCTGCTGCGCCTCCTCGAGGACCACGGACGGGTCGGCGAGCCGGTCGCGGCCGACCAGCAGCCGTCGCGTCCGGGCCGCGACGTCGCCACCGGGTGACAGACTGACGCCATGCCGGAGCTGCCCGAGGTGCAGGCACTCGTCGACTTCCTCGCCGAGCGGACGGCCGGTCTTGCCGTCGCCACGGTCGAGCTCGCCTCGTTCAGCGTCCTCAAGACGTTCGACCCGCCGCCGCAGGCGCTCGAGGGCGTGCCCGTCGACGGCGTCCACCGGCACGGCAAGTTCCTCGACATCGACGCCGACGGCACCCACCTCGTCTTCCACCTCGCGCGCGCCGGCTGGCTGCGCTGGTCCGACCAGCTGCCGGCGACGGTCCTGCGGCCGGGCAAGTCGCCCATCGCCCTGCGGGTGCGGCTGTCGGACGGCTCGGGCTTCGACCTGACCGAGGCGGGCACGAAGAAGTCGCTCGCGGCCTACATCGTCCGCGACCCGAACGAGGTGCCGGGCATCGCCCGCCTCGGCCCGGACCCCCTCGCCGAGGACTTCACCCGCGAGCGGTTCGGCGAGATCCTCGAGGGTCGCCGCACCCAGATCAAGGGTCTGCTGCGCGACCAGGAGGTCATCGCCGGGGTCGGCAACGCCTACTCCGACGAGGTGCTGCACGTCGCGAAGGTCAGCCCCTTCGCCATCGCCGGGTCGCTCGCGCCCGACGTCGTCGACCGGCTCTACCGTGCGCTGCGCGAGACGCTCGCCTCGGCCGTCGCCACGGCCTCGGGCAAGCCGGCCAAGGAGCTCAAGGACGCCAAGCGCGCCGGCATGCGCGTGCACGCCCGCACCGGGCAGACGTGTCCCGAGTGCGGCGACGTCGTGCGGGAGGTCTCGTTCGCCGACACGTCGTTGCAGTACTGCGCCACGTGCCAGACCGGTGGCAAGCCGCTCGCCGACCGGCGGATGTCCAAGCTGCTCAAGTGACCCGGTTCGTCCGGAGTGCAACGGTTCGGTCGCCGTGGTTGTCTGCACCGTCATGAAGCCGATCCTTCGCGCCCCCTCCACCGCCCTGCTGCCGGCCGCCCTGCTGACCGTCCTCGCCACGGCGGCGTGCGGCTCCGTCGCGTCGCCAGGTTCGGGGTCCTCCGACGGTACGACGGTCGTCGGTTCCACCCTGCCGGCGCCGAGCGACGGCACCGGCGCGGGTGCATCGGGTCGGGCCACGGGCAGCGCCGGAGGGGTACGGCTCGTCGCGAGCGCGGCACCCGGCGCACCGGCGCACGCAAGGGGTGTCAAGGCCGAGCCCGGCGTCGTCGTGGAGTACACGTTGACCAACACCGGGTCGAGGCCACTCGCCGCCTACGACATCGTGCCGGACTCGCTCGGCTCGGCGGTCCTGCCGGCCGACGTCGACCGCGAGCACGCGTGGGTCTACGCGCACGAGGGCACGGTGCGCGTCAGCAAGCAGGGGTTCGCGACGGCGCCGAACGTGCGCTTCGCCGCGGCGCCGACGATGGGGGCCCGCGCGCTGCCCGCCGGAGGGACGCTCACCGGCCGCGCCTTCGTGCCGACGCCGCTCGCCCTCGCGGTCCCGGGTGCCGCCTTCACCGCGCCGCAGGACCCGCTGCCGCCGGCCGCAGGTGCCTTCTCCTTCTGCGTGCAGGTCGGCCTGGGGGGGCCGCAGCTGCGGCCCTCGCCGACGGTGCGCGGCGTCCTCCAGGCCCCGGTGGCCGCCCCGTCGGGTGCCGCCCTCGTGTGCACCGACCCGCTGACGGTGCCGGTGTCCTGAGCCTGCTCCGTCGCCCCGGCCCTGCGGCTAGATGATGCGGGGGTCGCCGTCGGCGACGACCTTCTTGCCCGCACGCTCCCACTCGAGCATGCCGCCCTCGACGTTGGCGACGTCGTAGCCCTGCATGACGAGCCACTGGACGGCCCGGGCCGAGCGGCCGCCCATGCGGCACACGATGCCGACGGTCTCGTCGGTGTCGGGCAGCTCACCGAGGCGGGCGGGCAGCTCACCGAGCGGGATGTGGACGGCGTTGGGGGCGTGGCCGGCGGCCCACTCGTCGGGCTCGCGCACGTCGACCATGACGGCGTCGTCGGGCAGCTCGGAGACGGTCGTCGTCGGGATGCTCATGCCCTCCATCGTGACACGACCGGACCGGGCCACGACCGAGCCACGACCGGGCCACCACGGGCCGGCACTATCGTGAGCGCGGTGAAGATCCTGTCGATCCAGTCCCACGTCGCGTACGGCCATGCCGGCAACTCGGCGGCGGTCTTCCCGCTCCAGCGCCTCGGCCACGACGTCTACCCGGTGCTCACCGTGACGTTCTCGAACCACACCGGCTACGGCGCGACCCGCGGCCCGCTCATCCCGCCGGCCGACGTCGCCGAGGTGATCACCGGTGTCGAGGAGCGGGGCGCCTTCCCCTCGATCGACGCGGTGCTCTCCGGCTACCAGGGTGCCGAGTCCGTCGGCGAGGTCGTGCTCGACGCGGTGGCCCGTGTCAAGGCCGCCAACCCCGACGCGGTCTACTGCTGCGACCCGGTCATGGGCGACGTCGGGCGCGGGTTCTTCGTCCGCGAGGGCATCCCCGAGTACATGCGCGACCACGTCGTCCCGCGGGCCGACATCGTGACGCCGAACCAGTTCGAGCTCGAGTTCCTCTCGGGCCGGAGCGTCGAGAGCCAGGACGACCTCCTCGCGGCCGCCGACCACCTGCGCGCGTCGGGACCCGCCGTCGTGCTGGTGACGAGCGCCCTGACCTCCGACACCCCGGAGGGCTCGATCCAGATGGCGTGCATCACCGCCGACGGCGCCTGGCTCGTGACGACGCCGATGCTGCCGATGACGGTCCGCGGAGGTGGTGACGTCACCGCGGCGGTCTTCCTCGCCCACCACCTCACGGACGGGCCCGAGGCGGCGCTGCGGCGCACTGCCGCCACGATGTACGCGGTGCTCGAGCGGACCCACGCCAGCGGCTCCGACGAGATGCTGCTCGTCGCCGAGCAGGACGCCATCGCCGACCCCGACGAGAAATTCGAGATCGTGCGGGTTCGATGACCCACTCGGCCCCCAGAGCCGTTATAGTCACAGGCGCGCCGTTCCGCATGACCACCCCTGACCGTGCGGAACGGCGCCTTTTTGTCCTGTTTTCAGTGGAATTCGCTTCCACCGAAGAGTGACCTCCCGCGGATCCGGGCAGGATCCGGCGCGACCGCCGACACGCTCTCGCCCCGTATGCGGATGTCTCCGGTGAAGCGTAGACAGACGTATAGCCTCCGAGCGTGGACCCGATCACCAACCCGTACGCCCCGGGCGCGGGCCAGCGTCCGCCCGAGCTCGCGGGCCGCGACGAGCAGCTGCGCACCTTCGACGTCGTCCTCGAGCGCATCGCGCGCGGACGCTCCGAGCGCTCGATCGTGCTCACCGGCCTGCGCGGCGTCGGCAAGACCGTCCTGCTCAACGCCCTGCGGTCCTCGGCCGTGCGGGCCGACTGGGGCACCGGCAAGTTCGAGGCGCGGCCCGACCAGCGGCTGCGCCGCCCGCTCGCCGCGGCCGCTCACCAGGCCGTCCGTGAGCTGGGCCACCCCCGCGGCGAGGTCGTGGACCAGGTGCTCGGCACGATCAAGGCCTTCGCCCTGCGCGACAACCCACCGGGTGCCCGGCTGCGCGACCGGTGGCAGCCGGGCATCGACGTGCCGACCGTGTCCGGCCGGGCCGACAGCGGTGACATCGAGATCGACCTCGTCGAGCTGTTCACCGACATCGGGGGGCTCGCGGCCGACGTCGGCAAGGGCATCGCGTTCTTCATCGACGAGATGCAGGACCTCGACCCCGACGACGTCTCGGCGCTGTGCGCGGCCTGCCACGAGATCTCCCAGTCGGGGCTCCCGGTCATCGTCGTCGGCGCCGGCCTGCCCCACCTGCCCGCGGTGCTGTCCGCCTCGAAGTCCTACTCCGAGAGGCTGTTCCGCTACTCGCGCATCGACCGGTTGCCGCGTGAGGCCGCCGACCACGCCCTCGTCGGGCCGGCGGCCGAGGAGGGCTGCGCGTTCACGCCGGAGGCGCTCGACGAGATGTACGCCGTGACCGCCGGCTACCCGTACTTCATCCAGGCCTACGGCAAGGTCGTGTGGGACGTCGCCCCCACCTCGCCGGTCACCGCCCAGGACATCCGGGTCGCGGTACCCGAGGCCGAGAGCGAGCTCGCGGTCGGGTTCTTCGGCTCCCGCTTCGAGCGCGCGACCCCCGCCGAGCGGGAGTACCTGCGGGCCATGGCCGACGCCGCCATCGCCGAACCCGCTGCGCCGCAGGAGGACTCCCACGCAGAGGAACGTGAGGCCGTACCGACGTCGGCCGTCGCCGAGGTGCTCGGCCGGAAGCCGCAGTCGCTGTCACCGGCCCGTGACTCGCTCATCAAGAAGGGCCTCATCTACTCCGGTGAGCGCGGCCTCATCGCCTTCACCGTCCCGCACTTCGGCCGCTACCTGCGCACGCAGTCCTGACCGGGCTCGGGCCGGGCCCAGCGCCTCGCCGGCGCCGGGACGCGCGACGATGACGACGGGTAGCCGCGACCGGGTACGTACGGGAGCGTCCGCAGACCCGCCGTCCACCCCGGGAGACGTCGTGCCGACGCATCGCCTCGAATCGGTCGCGCCCGCGCTCGCGGCGCGCATCGGTCGCGCGAGCAGCGGCGGTGCCCGTCGGTTCGCCTTCGCCGCGGCGCGGCTCGCGTGCGGGGTCGCCGGCGTCCATGACCGGACCGCCCTCGACATCGCGCGCGACGGCATCGCCGCGGGGCCCGGCATCGATGAGCTCGTCAGCCTGTGGGAGCTCGAGCGCCGCCTCGACGCCGCGTGCGACGGGGGCCTGGACCCCGACGCCGGCTACCCCGACCCCGAGACGTTGCGGCTGCACGACGAGTGCGCAGAGGCCAAGGCGGTCGCCTCGGTCATCGCCGCGCTCAAGCCCGACGCGCACACCGCCGCGCGCGAGTCGGCCTACGCGGCGTGGGCCGCGGGTTGCGAGCCGGCCGCGCTCGGCGCCCTCGCGGCGCACCTGGAGAACACCGACGAGCCCGGCTCCTGACGGCGACACGGCCGTTGTGGGTGCGCACCCTAGGGTGGGGCGCATGAGCGGACCGGGGCGTCGGTGCGGTGACGGGGTCGCCCGGGGTCCGGCCGCGTGACCCACCTCGTGACCCACCTCGTCGGTCCCGCTGTCGCGCTCGCCCTCACGATCGCGTTCCTCGGGATCGCCGGGTGGTGGCGGCGCCGCGACCCCCGGCGGTGGCGCATCGGTGTTGCGCTCACCGCCGCGGGCTGGCTTGCCGCCGTGGCGCTCCTCCAGCCGCTCGACGCACTCGACGGCCCGCTCGGTGACGGCGTCGTCGCGCTCACCCTGCCGTGGGCGGTGTCACTCGTCGTCGGCACCGTGCTCGTCGTCAACGGCGCGCGCCTGGTGGGCCCCGAGGGCCGCACCCTCGGCACGCTCCTGTCCTTCGTCGTCGGCGTCGCGATGACGGGCGCCACGGCCCTCGGCGTGGCTCTCGTCTGGTTCGGCGCGGGCTCGGGCACCCGCGCCGGCGCCGGGTCGACCGCCCTGCCGGCGGTCGGCCTCGTCGTGCTGCTCCTGCCCGGCTACCCGGCCCTCGTGATCGTCAGCTACCTGCTGTACTGCGTCGCCTACCTGCGTCGCGCGCCGCGTCCCGCGCCCGTCGCGATCGTCGTGCTCGGGTCGGGGCTCGTGGGCGGCCAGGTCCCGCGGGTGCTCGCCCACCGGCTCGATGCCGCGCTCGCGCTGCTCCGCGCGGAGGAGGCCCAGGGACGCTGCCCCCTGCTCGTGCCCTCGGGCGGCCAGGGTGAGGACGAGCCGGTGTCCGAGGGTGCGGCGATGACGGCCTACCTCCTCGACCGCGGCGTCGAACCGGCGCGCATCGTCACCGAGGACCGGGCGACGACCACCGAGGAGAACCTCGTCCGGTCGCTGCGCCTGCTCGAGGAGCGTGGCGTCACGGGGCGGCTGCGCGTCGTGACGTCGAGCTACCACGCCGGCCGCGCGGCGCTGCTGACCCGTCGCCTCGGCATCGACGCCGACGTCAGCCCGGCCCGCACCCCGTGGTCCTTCCTGCCGAGCGCCTTCCTGCGCGAGGTCGCCGCCGCCGTCACCCACCACCCCTGGGTCAACGCCGTCGGCCTGCTGCTGTGGGTGGCCTCCAGCGCCGGAGCGGCCCGGGCGGTCGCCGGCTGACGCCGGGCCGACGCCGTCCCCGGCCCGTCAGGGCGTGCCGGCCAGCCCGGCCTCGACCGCGGCGATGATGCGCGGGCGGAGGTCGTGCGGCGCGATGACGGCGTCGACCGACCCCACGGTGACGGCGCGCTGGATGCTGTGCACGGCGTCGAACTCCGCGGCCACCTGGCCGAGCTTCTCGGCCCGGACCGAGCTGCGCACCTCGGCGAGCTCGGTGGCCAGGCGGGCCCGCTCGACGCCTGACGCCCCGGCGACCTGCTCCGCCAGCTGCGCGACGCGCGGGTCGGCGGCGGTGCGGGCGTCGACGTCACGCGAGAAGACGACGGCAGCCGCGGGCGCGCCCCCGAGCACCGACGCGAACGACCCCTCGACCGCCAGCACCGTCATGCGCGGGTTCAGCGTCTTGGAGAAGACGACGAACGCGCCGCCGTGGTACCGCGAGACGACCGTGAAGACGATCGGGCCCTCGAAGTTGACGATGGCCCGGCCGATCTCGGCGCCGTACTCGAGCTGGAGCTCACGCATCGACTCCGGCGAGCCGTCGAAGCCGGACAGGTTCGCGAGCACGACGACGGGGCGGTTGCCGCTCGCGGCGTTGATGGCCCGGGCCACCTTCTTGCTCGACCGTGGGAACAGCGTGCCGGCCGTGTACGTGTCCGGGCCGTCGGTGGGTGGGAACCCGCGGCGCGGAACCGGCTTGGACTCGATGCCGATGAGGGTGACCGGGAAGCCGCCGAGGTGCGCGTCCTGGACGACGGCGGTCCCGGCGTCGGCCATGCCGGCCCAGCGCTCGAGCGGCTCGTGGTCCTGGTCGCTGACGGCCCGCATCAGGGTGCGGATGTCGAACGGCTTCTTGCGGTCGGGGTTGGTGACGGCCGAGAAGATGTCGCCGACCGTCGTGAACCCCGACTCGGGCAACGTGTGCGGGAAGAGCGTGACGTCGCGGTGGGCGGGGTCGCTCGTCGTCACGCGGCGCGGGCCGGCCTCGCCGGGGGCGACGTAGGCGTGCTCGTAGTGCGCCATGAGGATCTCGCGGGCCTCGACGAGGTCCTTGGCCCAGTACTGGGCCTGGCCGTTGGGGCCCATGACGCGGTCGTAGCCGCCGATGCCGAAGTTGTCCTCGGCGCTGACGCCACCGGAGAAGTCGAGCGACTGCTTGCCGGTCAGGACCATGGCGCTGTCGGGCGTCATGACGAGGATGCCCTTGGTGTGCATGAGCATCGTCGCCTCGGCGTTCCAGTACGGCTGGGCGCCGACGTTGATGCCGGCGACGACGATGTTGATCTCGCCGCCCGCCTGCGTGAACTCGATGATCCGCTTGAGGGCGCGGGCCACCCAGTCCATGTTCTCGGTACCCGAGTCCATCGAGATGCGGGCGCCGGCCGACAGCGAGTACCACTCGAGCGGCACCTTCATCGCCTCGGCGAGGTCGATGGCGGCGATGACCCGCGCGCACTCGGCCTCGGCGACGGAGCCGAGCGAGCGCAGCGGGTCGCCCGACAGCACGACGCGCCTCACACCCTGCGGGTGCCGCTGCGTCGGCGTCGTGACGACGGCGACGATGATGCCCGCCTTGTTCAGCCCGACGGGACGGTCGACGGGCACGAGGACACCGGTGTCGTCGAGGTCGTGCTCGACGACGGTGCCGCCCTGGCCGGCGATCATCGACTGCAGCTCGTACGGGTAGACGAGACCCCGGCGGCGCGCCCGGACGACCTTCGACGCGTAGTCGTCGAGCGGAGCGAGCGGCTCGGTGGGCGGGGCGCCGACGGCCGCCTCGACGCCCGAGCCCGGCTGGTAGAAGAAGCGACCGGCGATGGGGACCGGCTTCTGGTCCGCGGCGGTGGTGACGTTCGCCTGGACGAGGACCTCCTCGATGCCGGCGCCTGCCGTGAGCGGCGCGATCTTGCCGCGCAGCGCGGTCAGCTGGCCGAGGTCGGCCTCGATGGTCGGCCAGATCTGCACCCACACGTGGTTCATGTCGAGGCGCGAGCCGCCGGGACCACGGGCGGCCCGGACCCGGCGGACGGCCTCGAGGCACTGGGCGATGGCACGCTCGACGTGCGGCAGGCCGGACACCTGGCCGTGCTCGTCGCGGACGACGACGACCTGGCGGACCTGGGCGAGCGCGACGAGGCGTCGGTCCTCGGGGTTGTCCTTGGCGACGCACTCGTAGAGCAGGACGTCCTCGGGGGCCTCGAGGCGCGTCACGTCGAACGCGCTGAGCCGCCACAGGTTGAGGCGGCGGCCGACCATCGGGTGCACCCCGCGGACGAGGCGGTCCTCGACGAGGCGCCCCTCGACGGGCCGGAAGGTGAAGTAGTCGACGTGCCGGTCGGTGCCGCCGCTGACGCACACGGCCACGCGCCGTGTGTCGCGCGCGAACGGCAGCTCCTGGAGCAGCGCCGCGAGGCGGTCGCTCGCCTCGTCCGGCGACTCCGGCTCGTCGGGCCACCGCAGGTAGAGGTCGACGACGGACTGGCTGCCCTCGGGGCGGGCCCAGACGTCGGCCGACACCGCGGTGTCGAGGGCGCTGCCGGGGGTGAGCTCGTCGACGGCACCGATGCTCGAGGTCAGGTGCGTCGGGCGGCCGTCGAGGGTGTAGTCGGCCGTGGCGAACGGGCGGCCGGCCTCGGTGAAGGTGCGAAGGGCGTGCAGCTCGTGCTCGCGGTAGTGCCGCTTGATGAGCACCTCGAGCATCGGCTCGTGCTGCTGCAGGCCGGCCTCGGTGTCGACCGACGCGTGCAGCCGCTCGGCGAGGAACCGGACGATCTGCTCCGGGATCACCGCGAGCTCGTCGACGCGCAGGGAGCGGTCGGGGGCGTCGGGGTCGGCCGCGAGCGCGGCCACCTTGTCACGGACGCCGGCCAGGACGCTCGCGCGCTCGGCGTCGACGAGCGGTTGGTCGAACCAGCGGAACCGGACGCTGCGGGCCAGGTCGCCGACGACCGGGAAGCGCAGCTGGGTCGCGACGACGAGCCGGTCGAGGGCGTCGCGGGCCGCGGCGTCGAGCGGCGCCGCCGGGGCCGGTTCGCCGAGCCAGCGCTGGAGCACCGACGTCGCGAACGCCACCTCGGGGGCCGAGCGCTGCTGCGACAGGAAGATGCGGAACACCGCCTCCTCCAGCTCGGGCGTGCGCTCGACGTCGGTGAGGCCGTAGTGGCGCAGGACGCGGGCGAGCTTGTCGCGGAAGTCGGTCGGCAGGCCGGCTCGGTCCGGGTCGAGGCTCTGCAGGTAGGAGTGGAAGAACTCCTTGGGGCTGTGCACGAGCAGCTCGGTGTGGCGCTCCTCGAGCGCCGGCCGGTTGCGGCTCAGCTCGGCGAAGTCGCTGATGAGGTCGAGGATCGCGATCTCCTGGGCGAGCGGCACGCGCCCCTCGGCCGCGAGCTCGTCCCGCGCGGCGAGGTAGGCGGCGAGCGTGCCGCCCTCGCCGCTGTCGGTGCCGCCGTCGAAGCCGAGGACGGTTGCCGACAGGTCGGCCAGGGCCCGCGCCGCCCGCCGGTCCGCGCCAGCGGTGCCGTTGGTCGGCTCGGGCAGGTCGAGGTCGACGCTCTCCTCGGCGGCCGGTGCGGCGTCCGCGGCCTCGTCGGCGTCCTCGAGGGGCTCGAGGCGCACGAGGGGCGCACCGGTCTCGACCTGGCTGCCGACGCTCGCGAGGATCGCGCGGACCCGCGAGGCGACGGGCGCGGCCAGCACCGTCTCCATCTTCATCGACTCGAGGACGAGCACGGGGGCGCCCGCCGCCACCTCGGCACCGACCTCGACCGGCGTCGCGACGACGAGCGCCGGCGCGGGCGAGCGGACGACGCCGCCCTCGTCCCGCGAGACGCGGTGCGTGACGCCGTCGACCTCGACGAGCTGCACGGGACCGTGCGTGGCCGTGACGAGGCGGTGGCTGCGGCCCTCGACGCTGATGCGCCCGGCGTACTCGTCGATGAGGTCGAGCTCGGCGTCGACGAGGTGCTCGGCGCCCCCGCCGGTGACGGTGACGCGGTAGCGGTGCGAGGCGGTGCGCAGGACGGTGACCTTGTACGCGGTGCCGCGCAGCTTGAGGTCGATGGCGCGGCCGACGGTGTGCTGGACCTGGGGGCGGCCACCCCGGGCGGACTCGAACAGCCGCGCCCGCTCGATGGCCTCGGCGTCCTCGTAGGCCTCGATGCCGGCGGCGACCAGCGCGACGCCGGAGTGCCGGTGCGACACGAGGCGGCCCTCGGCACGGACCCGGTCGATCCACCCGGTGTCGGCCGACCCGTCGACGACCTCGGGCTGGTCGAGCAGGTCGAGGATGAACGACTTGTTCGTCGAGCCGCCCTCGATGACGACGGTCGTCTCGGCCATGGCGCGGCGCAGCCGGGCCAGCGCCTCGTCGCGGTCGCGGCCGTAGGCGATGATCTTGGCGATCATCGAGTCGAAGTCGGCCGGGATCGAGTCGCCTTCTCCGACACCGGTGTCGACGCGGATGCCGGGACCGGCCGGGAACTGCAGCAGGCTGATGCGGCCCGGGCTCGGGGCGAAGTCGCGGTCGGGGTCCTCGGCGTTGAGCCGGGCCTCGACGGCGTGGCCACGCTCGGTGGGCCGGCCCTGCGGGAGGTCGTCGAGGCGCCCACCGTTCGCGACGTGGATCTGCAGCTTGACGAGGTCGGTGTCGGTGACGGACTCGGTGATCGGGTGCTCGACCTGCAGCCGGGTGTTGACCTCGAGGAAGGCGAAGAAGCGCTCGCCCGGGTGGTAGAGGAACTCCACCGTGCCGGCACCGGCGTAGCCGACCGCGACGGCGAGCCGCTCGGCGCTGTCCTTGACCTCCTGCGCCTGCTCGGGCGTCAGGACGGGGGAGGCCGACTCCTCGATGACCTTCTGGTTGCGGCGCTGGATCGAGCAGTCGCGCACGCCGATGGCCCAGGCGGTGCCCTGGCCGTCGGCGATGACCTGCACCTCGATGTGCCGGGCGCCGGTGACGAGCTTCTCGAGGAAGACGACGCCCGACCCGAAGGCCCGCTGCGCCTCGTCCCGGGTGCGCTCGTACGCGTCGGTGAGGTCGGCGTCGGAGTCGACGCGGCGGATGCCGCGGCCGCCGCCGCCGGCCGTCGCCTTGAGCATGAGGGGGTAGCCGATGCGGGCCGCCGCGGCCGTGGCGTCCGCGAGGGTGTCGACGCCGCCGCGGCTCCACGGCGCGACCGGCACGCCGACCTCCTCGGCGATGAGCTTGCTGCCGATCTTGTCGCCGAGCTTGCGCATCGCCTCGGCGCTCGGGCCGATGAAGGTGACACCGATGCGGTCGCACAGCTCGGCGAACGTCGGGTCCTCGGCGACGAAGCCCCAGCCGACCCACGCGGCGTCGGCGCCGGTCGCCCGGAGCGCGCGCTCGAGGACCGTGTGGTCGAGGTAGGGGCGGTTCGCCGCCGGGCCGAGGTCGTACGCGAGGTCGGCCTCGCGGACGAACATGGCCCGGCGCTCGCCCTCGGTGTGCAGCGCGACCGTCTCGATGCGGTGACCGTCCGGGCCCGCCGCGGCGTTGAGGTCACGCACCGCGTGGATGAGCCGCATGGCGGCCTCTCCACGGTTCACGATGGCGATGCGCGAGATCATCGAGTCTCCTTCACAGGGTGCTGACGGGGTGGTGTCGCACCCTGCAGCCTTCCACGCCACCTCGGTGACCGGCGAGTAGAACGGCCGCCCGCGTCGTTCGCCCGCCGTCCCACCCCTCGGGCGCTACCGTCGCTCCCGTGGAGTGGTCGGCGTCCGGCAGCGGCTTCGGTGCGGTGCTCCGACGGCTGCGCGAGACGCGGGCGCTGACCCAGGAGGAGCTCGCCGGCCGGTCCGGCGTGAGCGCCAAGGCGATCGGGGCGCTCGAGCGCGGGGAGCGGCGACGTCCTCAGCCGCACACGGTCCGTGCGCTCGCGGACGCGCTGCGGCTCGACGACGCCGAGCGCGCCGGGCTCGTGCGGGCCGTGCCGGCCCGGGTGAGCCCTCGGAGGCGGAGACCGGCGCCCCGCCCGCGTGGGTCCCACCGGCCACCACCGGTCGGCTCGCTCCGGCCGCCGTGGCGCCGCTCTTCGGCCGGGACGAGGACCTCGTCCGCCTGGAGGGGCTGCTGGCGGGGCAGCGTGCGCGGCTGGTGACCCTCACCGGCCCTGGTGGCGTCGGCAAGACGCGGCTGGCGACGGAGGTCGCGACGCGCGTCGCCGACCGCTTCCCCGGCGTCGTCCGGCTCGTCGACCTCGCGGCCGTCCGTGAGCCGTCGCAGGTGCTGCCGCACGTCGCCGTGGCGCTCGGCGTCGTCGAGCAGCCGGCCGGGACGGTCCCGCTCGTCGAGCAGGTGGCCGCCCACCTCGCCGACCGCCGCGTCCTGCTCGTCCTCGACAACGTCGAGCAGGTGACCGGGTGCGGGCCCGGGCTCGCCGAGCTCGTCGCGCTCGCGCCCGGGCTCACCGTCCTGGCCACGAGCCGCGCGCCCCTGCGGGTGCGCGCGGAGCAGGAGGTGCCGCTGGCAGCGCTCACCCTGCCCGTGGCCGGGGACGGGCGTGACGTGGCGGACTCGCCCGCGGTCGCGATGTTCCTCGACCGGGCGTCCGCCGCGGGCGCGCACACGCTGCGGGACGGCACGGCGCCTGCGACGCTCGCCGCGATCGCCCGCCACCTCGACGGACTCCCGCTCGCCATCGAGCTCGCCGCCGCGGCCACCCGCGTGCTGCCCGCCGACGCCCTCCTCGCCCGGCTCGAGTCCGGCAGCGCCGACGTCGGCGTGCCCGGTCCACGCGACCTGCCGGACCGGCAGCGCAGCATGTCGACGGTCCTGGACGGCAGCGTCGAGCTGCTCGAGCCGCGGCACCGGGCCCTGTTCCTGCGCTCCGCCGTCTTCACCGGCGGGTTCTCCCTGGACTGGCTCGAGGCCGTGGAGGCGGGCGTCACCGGCCGTCCCGGCGACGCCGCGCTGCCCGGTGCGGAGCTGCCCGGTGCCGCGCTGCACGGTGACGCCGCGCTGCCCGGCGTGGCGGCCCTCGTCGAGCAGGCCCTCGTCCTGCCGGTGCCCTCGCCCGACGGCACCCCGCGGTTCCGCCTCCTCGAGCCCGTCCGGCAGTACGCGATCGCACGGGCGCACGTCGAGGGCCACGCGCTCGCCGCGGCCGAGGCGCACGCCGTCCAGGCGCGCGAGGTGGCCCTCGCCGCGCACCGCCGGCTCTGGGCCAGCGACGTCGGGCCGGTGCTCGACCGCCTCGATGCCGACCACGGCAACCTCCGGGCAGGGTTCCTCCGGCTCCTCGAGCTGGACCGCGTCGCCGATGCGGCCGACCTCGCCGGCTCGCTCTGGCCGTACTTCGCGATGAGGGGACGGGTGCGCGAGGGACTCGAGTGGCTCGACCGGGCCGCGGGCGCGGGCACACCGTCGGCGGTCGCGCGGGCCGCCGTCGGTCGGATGGGCCTGCTGCTCGTCGTCGGTGACGTCGTGGGCCTGCGCCGGCTGGGCGAGGTCGCGACCGGCCTGGGCGACCGGGCCGGCGAGACCCTCCTCGTCGTCGAGGCCACCCTGCTCAGCGGGCTCGGCGCGGTGTTCGCCGGGGACCTGGTCCCAGGGGAGCGGCTCCTGGCGCAGGCAGAGGGCCGCGCCGCGGACCTGGGCGGTGAGGAGGGCGGCGACGGCGACCCGCGCCGCTGGGTCCGGCTGCACGTGCAGCTCGGCCGTGGGCAGGCGGTCCTGCTCGCGGGCGACGCCGAGGCTGCGACCGGACTGCTCGAGGAGGCGGTCTCGGCGGCGAGAGCGCTCGGCAACGAGTTCGGCCTCGCCACCGCGCTCAACACGCTGGCGACGGCCCGACAGCACGCCGGTGCGGATGCCGACGCAGCGGCCCTGCTCGGCGAGTCCCTCGCCGTCTCCTTTCCGCTACGCCTCGCCTGGACGCTCGGGTATGCCGTCCCGGAGATGGCCGGTGTGGCCGCGCGGTCGGGACGACCCGAGGCCGCAGCGTTCCTCTTCGGGGCGGCCGCCACGCTCGGTGACGCGACGGCGGTGGACCCGCACTACCCGCCCTCGCGCGCCACGGTGGACGCCGGGCTGGTCGCCGCCCGGACGCGGCTGGGTCCCGACGAGTTCGCCGCCGCGTGGGAGGCGGGTCGGACCGCGACCCCGGAGGAGGTGGGCCGTTTCGCGGCAGAGGTCGCGGAGGCGATCAGCTCCCCAGGCGAAGCGCACGTCAGCCCCGGACGCGGCTGACGAAGCGTCGGTACTGCCGCGCGCCGACCGTGCGCACGAGCAGCCGGACCGGCAGGGGCAGCTTCGCGAGCATCGCCCGGCGCTCCTCCGGGGTGCACTCCTCCAGCAGCGCCCCGAAGAGCAGCGGCAGCTGGGACCGCGTCATCTTCTCGATCCCGTGCTCGCCGAGGCTGTCCCACTCGGCGACGGTGACGTACCGCAGGCACAGGGGCAGGATCTCGCGCTCCTCGAGGTCCAGGTGCTGGGCGAGGTCGGCGGCGAAACGCTCGAGGACGTCGGCCAGCGCCGCGCCGCGGGCCCGGGTGGGTGCCGCCTCCCAGGTGGGCAGCAGGTGCTCGACGCGCTGGAGGTGGTCCTCGATGCCGTGGTGCTGCGCCTGCATCGTCTCGACGAGCCCGGTGGAGGGCGCGGCCCGCTCCAGCAGCGCGGGCCACAGCACCGCGTCCTCACCGGTGTGGTGCATCTCGAGACCGGCGAGGACGAGGCGCGCGGCCCCGGCCACGGTCCCGGCCCGTTCGACGTCCCCGTCGGCGACCTGGCGGACGAGCCCCGGCAGCAGGCGCGTCTCGCGCCGGAAGGCGCGGTGGACGATGACCATCTCGTGGACCCAGGGGCGGTCCGACGTCGGGGTGGTGCTGAAGGTGGTGGCGCTCACGATCGAGCCCTTTCGCTGGCGTGGTGCTGACCTGTCCAGCGTGGGCGGCGGGTGCGGCACACCCCAGCCACGGCGGCTCCACAGCGCACCCACACCACCTCCACGCACCACGCACCACGCCCGAACGAGCCGGAACGAGCCGGCCGCTGCCGGACCTCGTGCGCGACCCGGTGCCCGGACGTAGGTGCCGGACGACGGTGCCGGTGGGTCGGTCAGGCGGACGCGAGCTCGGCGACGACGGCCCGGACCATCCGCCGGCCGTGCTCGGCCATCCGCGGGAAGGTGTGCCGGTAGTAGTCGACGCCGGTCAGTGACGGCGCGAGCGCCCAGCCGCACGCCCGGAGCCAGGTGGCGTCGTCGGGGGCGACCGCCTCACGGTACGCGTCGCGGGCGGCGCCGGTGAACGTCCAGAGGGCGGCGGCGACGTCCGGGGCGGGGTCGCCGACCCCGAGCCCGCCCCAGTCGATGACGCCGACGAGGCGGCCCGCGTCGACGACGAGGTTGCCGGGCTGCAGGTCACCGTGGATCCACACCGGCGCAGCGTCCCAGTCGGGCGCGGCGAGGCAGGTCTCCCAGGCGCGTTCGGCGGCCCGGAGGTCGAGGCCGTCGTCCTGGTCCTGCAGCCGCCCGAGCGCTCCGCGGACGGCGTCGTCGACGTGCCGCAGCGGCGCGCCGCGTGAGCCCGGTTGCCGGGAGGGGCCGCCGGTGGCGTCGACCGCGTGCAGGGCGCGGGTGAAGGCAGCCAGGTCGCGCGCGAGCGGCACGTCGTCGGAGCCGAGCCGTGGCGGCGTCGTGCCGCGCAGCCACGGCACCACGGCCCAGGCCCACGGGTAATGCCCTCCCGGGTGACCGAGGTGCGCCGGCACCGGGACCTCGGCAGGCAGGTGCGGCGCCAGCCCCGGGAGCCAGCGCGCGTCCGACGCGGCCTGCCCAGCCGCGTGGGCCACCTTCGGCATCCGCACCACGAGGTCCTCGCCGAGCCGGAAGAGCACGTTGTCCGTGCCCTCCACGTCGTCGGGCAGCGGCGTCACCGGCCGCCCGGCCCACTGCGGGCACTGGTCCTCGACGAGTCGGCGCACCAGCGCGGGAGTGGCCCGGACCTCGTCGGCATGCATCGGCACCCGGCCACCCTAGGCGCCGACGCCTCCGACGGGCGAACCCTTTGCGTCCCGAGCGGGGGTCGGCCGCGGGCCAGGACCGTCGGCGCCGACGGATAGCGTTGCGGCCCGTGACCACGATCGACGACGTCAGGCAGGCCGTCCGCACCGCGAGCGAGGTGTCGCTCGACGTCGTCCTCGGGCCGATGAAGTCGGGCAAGAGCCTCGAGCTCATCTCCCTGCTGTCGCCGTTGCAGTACACGCGCGTCAGGCACCGGGTCTACCAGTCGGCTCGGCACGTGCGCGACACCGGCGTCACCTCGCGCAGCGGCGGCGTCCTCACGACGACCAAGACCCTCGCCCTCGCCGAGGCGCTCGACGCCGAGCTCGACCTCGTCGCCGTCGACGAGGTCCACATGTTCGACGTCGCCGACATCGAGGTCGTCGGCCAGCTGCTGCGTCGCGGCACGCGCGTCGTCGTCGCGGGCATCGACCTCGACCACCGCGGCGAGCTCTTCGCGCCGGTCCGGGCCCTGCTCGAGCTCGGACCCGACGCCGTGACGTACCGGCGAGCCGTGTGCGACGTGTGCCGCGACTTCAGCGCCACCCACACCCAGGTGCTGCGTGGTGGGGTGCCGTTCCTCGACCGGCTCGGCGGACCGGGCGGATCGGGCGGATCGGGCGGCACGCAGGCCCTTCCGGACGACGGCACGTTCTCCTACGAGGCACGCTGCCGCACGTGCTTCGTCCGCCCGCGCGACTGACGGCGCTCGTCATGGCGCTCGCCGTGGGCGCCCGAGGCTCCCGCGGCGTCACCGGATGACGACCACGACCCCCGCGCCTGCGCGACGCTCAGCAGGCCCGACGCGTGCACCGGCCGATGGTGGTCGTCATCCGGAACGGCGGCGCGCGGCCCGTGTCCACGGCGCACGCGACGACGCGGCCGCTGTGCGCACGTATCAGCGCGGCGCGCTCGGGCCACTGTCGGTGATGAGCGACGACGTCGTGTTCGTGCACGGCACCCCGGTGCGGGTGCCGGGCGGTGAGTGGCGCCGCGGCGAGGGCCCGCGGGTCGTCGTCCGCTTCGGTACGCCCGTCGACGCCGGGCTGCGGGCGGCGCTCGCCAGCGCGGGTGTGACCGTCCGGTTCTGGTGCCCGCCGTCGGGCGCGTGCGTCGACCTGCCCGACGCGTCGGGCCCGCTCGAGGACTCCGTGCCGGGAGCCGTCGGTGCCGTCCCGTACCGGGCCGCCGACTGCACCCGCGAGGTCGTGCCTCCCTCGGTGGCCGGCCCGGACGTCGTCGACGTCGTCGTCTTCGAGCGGGCCGAGCGCGACGCGGTCGCGCGACGGCTCCGGGACGCCGGGCACCGGGTGCTCGCCCAGGACCGGAGCAAGCTGCGGGTGCAGCTCGCGGCCGGAACGACGCGGGCCGACCTCGCCGCGGTCGTCGGCGTCAAGCTCGTGACGACGCCGCGCCTGCCGCACGTCCTCGACGACCCGCTCGACACCGCCGTCGGTGCGAGCCTGCCGCGGCACGACGGTCTCGACGGCAGCGGCGTCGTCGTCGGCGTCGTCGACACCGGCCTCGACTCCGGACGCCTCGACGACCTGCACCCCGACCTGCGCGGCCGCGTGGCAGGCCTCGTCAGCCGACCGATCGACGCCAGCTGGGACGCCGTCGCGGTGCACCCCGGTGCCGACGACGGGGCGGCCGACACCAACCGCGGCCACGGGACCTTCGTCACCGGGACCGTCGTGGGCACGGGCGCGGCGAGCCAGGGGGCCAAGCACGGGGTCGCCCCCGGCGCGCGCGTCGTCGTGCAGGCCATCGAGCAGTACGTCGATGCAAAACCCCTGCAGGAGAAGGCCTTTCCGGACGGCTACTACCTGGCCGGCCGGCCCCTCGACCTGCGCGACCTCTTCGAGACGGCCGCCGGGCAGGGCGCACGGGTCCACGTCAACGCGTGGGGCGACGCCGTCGCCGGCGCGTACACCGACGACGCGCACGAGGTCGACCTCTTCCTCGCCGAGCACCCCGACCACCTCATCCTCTACGCGTCCGGCAACCTCGGCTCCGACCCCGACGCCGACCGAGCGCCCGACGGGACGACCGTCTACTCGCCCGCCTGCGCGAAGAACGTCCTCGCCGTCGGCGCGACCGAGGGTCCGACGGCGGGCGTCGGGGAGCGTCGGGGGTGGGCCGCCTTCGAGAACGCGTCCCGCCGGTATCCCAACCCCGCCGACCGCGTCGACCCGGTCAGTGGCGAGCCCGACCGCATCGCGCTGCTCACCTCGACCGGCCCGACCCCGGACGGACGCCGCAAACCCGACCTGTGCGCCCCCGGGACGAACCTCGTGGGCCTGCGCAGCCTCGTGTCGCCGGACATCGGCAACGGCATCGCTTCGCCCCAGCCGTACTACTGCTACCGGTCGGGCACGTCGATCGCCGTCGGGGTCCTGGGCGGCGGCGCAGCCCTCGTGCTCCAGGGCTGGCAGCGGACGCGTCGGCGCCCGACCGGCCTGGGGCTCAAGGCGATTCTCCTCATGGGCGCGGCGCCCGTGCTGCGACGTGGCTCGACGACCGGGCAGCGCGAGGACCCGCAGGTGTGCGGCTGGGGACGCCTCGACGTCGCCGGCTCGCTGCCCTCGGGACCCGCGCACGTGGCCTGGCTCGTCGACACCGACGCCGACGCCCTCGACACCGGTGACCGACGCGCCTGGACGCTGCGGGTGCCGCCCGGTGGAGGTGCGGTCCGGGTGGCGCTGGCCTGGTACGACGCGCCCGACCCGCGCCTCGTCGACGACCTCGACCTGGTCGTCGCCACCCCCGACGGCACGACGTGGTGGGGCAACCACCCCGACGGTGCGCCGGGCCGACCGGACACCGTGCACACCGTCGAGGTCGTCGACCTGCCGGCCGCGGCCGAGGGGCTGCACCGCATCGAGGTCGCCGGCAGCCGTGTCATGACCGGGCCCCGCCGGTTCGCGCTCGCCGTGCGCGCCCCGCGCGGCAGCCGGCTACGGCGCACATCCGGACGTATCACCCCACCGCCGTCCTGACTCTGACTCCCACGGGGGCACGGGTCCGCCCCCGTGACGGTCTGCGAGGCAGACCGGCCACGCACAAGGCAGGAGCCACATCATGGCTGAGACGAAGACTGCGCCGCGCGCCCGCCGCACCTCGGCACGCCGTCCCACGACGGCGTCCCCGGCGGCGAGCGCATCGGCATCCACCGGCGGCGCCGACGGCGCCAACGGGTCGACGTCGTCGCGAACGTCGACGGCGCTCACCCGACGCGCGACGCGTCCCGCAGGCGGGGTCGCGCTCGACGACACCGTGCCGGCGGGCGCCGTCACGACGCCCGCCGCCCTCGGCGCCGACGTGACCGACGAGCTCGGCCGCGTCGCCCCGACGTTCGGCAACGTCCTGTCCTCGATCGGTCTCGGCGTCGCCACGTCGCAGACCGCCCTCGACAAGGGGCTCGTCGACAGCGTCAAGGCGCTCTCGGACAAGAGGGTCAAGGTCGTCACCGACGTCATCCAGACGCTCGACGACGACGGCCTGCCCGACCTCGATGCCACCGAGCTCGTCACCTCCGAGGTCTCGGTGCTCAACTTCATCACCCCGACGGTGCACGAGTGGAAGTTCGTGCGCCTCGCGATGGACCTCGAGGTCGGCGAGATCGACAACACCCAGGCCATGACGTTCAAGCGCGAGCAGGTCTCGATCGGCTCGAACGCCGTCGGCATGTTCTGGGGCTTCCTCGGCTGGTTCGACACCCACGACGAGTCGAGGACGACGACCGTCACGTCGAGCTCCGAGCAGGAGGTCGACTGGTCACAGGGGCAGGTCCGCGTCGACGCGCTCCTCGCGCCGCGCGAGGCGGACGGGTTCACCCCGCCGGCCAACGTCGACATCGGCCCGCGCCTCTACTTCTCGCAGGGGTCGGTCACCGACACGACGGCTGCCGGCGTGCGGACGCGCTCGGTCAAGGTCCGCATCAAGGTCCTCAAGGCGTCCGGCGCCGTCAACCCGAGCAAGAACCTCGTCGTCGAGGCGACCGGGCTCGGGATCAGCTTCACGACGGGTGGTGGCTTCGGCGGCAGCACCACCAACACGGACGGCGAGGTCGAGGTCACCCTCTCGCGCGTCGTCCCCGTCGGGGCCACCGTCACGCCCCGCCAGTTCCCGGTCACCGCCTCGCTGGGGCAGGTCCGCCAGAGCAGCCAGGTCACGCTCTGACGCGTCGCAGCAGCGACGCGCGGAGCCCCCACCACGAGGAGCACACCATGAGCATCATCCCGGTCGGGGCCGGTACGGCCCCGCTCGACATCCCCAACTCCGACGTCAGCGACGAGCTCGCGCGCGCCGGGACGTCCTTCGGCGACCTCGTCGCGGGCGTCGGCCAGGCCGTCGCCACGACGCAGCGCAAGCTCAACGACACCGCCGTCACGACGACGACGGCGCTCGCCGAGACCACCGTCGACGTCCTCGCGGTCCAGGAGACCGTCTACGACGACGACGGCAACATCGACGAGTCGGTGTCGCACGAGCAGCGCCTGCCGCTCATCACCTTCATCGACCCCGTCCTCTACCAGTGGAGCCAGGTGCGCCTGCAGGGCAGCTTCGTCGCCAGCGAGCTGTCGGCCGGGGCATCGAGCACCTCGACGACCACGACCGACAGCGACGGGTCGAGCCAGGGCGGCCTGTTCGTCATCCTCGGCGGCGGTCGCACGTACCTCGACTACGACCGCACGACGACGACGGGCACGAGCGAGGTGACCTCCGACGTCTCCCGCGGCCGGATCCGCATGTACTCGGAGCTGACCCCGCGGCACGACATCGGGGTGCCGAAGCCGCGCCAGGCGGTCCAAGGGCCACGCCTGGCGGTCAGTGCCGGCGAGATCATCGACATCCCCGCGGCAGGCGGCACGCCGGCCCAGCGGACGATGCAGGTGACGGTCGAGTACTTCCGCCGTGACAGCACGCCGATCGCGGGCAAGACCATCTCGATCGAGACCTCCGGCGTGCCGTTCGAGTACGTCGGCGGCGTCGACCAGACCGACGCGGACGGCACCGTGCAGATCCTGCTGCGGCGGACCTTCCTCGACGAGACGGCGGACCGCTCCCCGGTCGAGTCGATTGTCTCGGCGCGCATCGGCATCGTCTCCAACGACACGACCGTCGTCTTCTGACGGCCGCGACCGCCATGGGCAGCAGCAGCCCGGCCGCGGAGCTCGGCGACCTCGTCGCCGGGCTCCTCGGCGCGGTCGTCGACGCGCAGGCGACGATCGACGCCGATGCGCAGGCCCGCACCGGCGCGTGGCTCAACGACCCTCCCGGGGACGTGCCGGTGCCACCGCCGCTCTGGTTCACCGTCGGTTCGACGGCCCTCGAGGTGCAGCTGGCGGCGCGGGTCTTCGCGACGGTGCCGGGGCGGCCGAGCCTGCTCGTGCGCACCGCGAACCCGGTCGACGCGGCGCTCCTGGGCTACGAGGCCGCGACGCAGATGCGGCTCCGGGTCGTCATGGACGCCCGGCCGCGCAGCGTTCTCCCGCCCGGCCCGCCCGTCGCCCCGCCCACCGACCCGGCCGACCCGGCCGACCCCGACCCCACCCGGCCGCGCAGCGCTCTCCCGGCCGACCCCGATCCCACCCACTGAACGCTCCGACCCCTGGAGGACGATCCCCGTGACCGACATGACCGACCACGGCACGCTGCGACCCGGCACGGCGACCCACGTCGGCACCGCGACCACCGGCCCGCTGTCCGGATCGCCCTCCGGATCGCTGTCCGGGTCGCTGTCCGGGTCGGTGCTCGTCGGTGCCGTCCTGCGCCCGAGCACCACGGTCATCCGCAACGACGGCGTCCTCGGCATCTTCCGGCCGGTCGACTCCATCGAGGACGACAGCGACCGCAAGCTCGTCGAGGACCTCGCCGCCGAGGTCGCCCGGCTGCAGAAGGAGAACGACGCCCTGCGCGCGCAGGTCGCGTCCCTGCAGGGCGAGGGCCGCCACTACGACGAGCTCGGCACCGCGATCGCCAACGCCACCGACCAGCTGCAGCGCCAGCTCTCCGAGTCCTCCAACGGCGTCACCCGCTTCGCGCTGCGCGAGGTGCAGCTCGACACCAGGGTGAGCCTCGACCTCGACGAGCTCGGCAACCTGCGCTACCGCTTCCCGACGCCGGGGGCCCCGGAGGACGCGTCGGTCGGGCGGCTCGCCATGACCATCGTGCCGATCCCCGTCGAGAACGCCGAGGCGGCGTCACTGCTGCGCCCGTCGGTGCCGCTCGAGACTCTGCCGTCCGTCGACGCGGCGGGCCGCAAGGCGCTCGCCGCCGCGGGGCTCTTCCGCGCCGGCGACCTCGTCAGCGTCGGCTCGCGCGCCCGCGTCGCGACCGAGCTGCAGCGCCGCCTCGGCGTCGACCGGGCGACGCTGCGTACCTGGGTCAGCGAGGCCGAGCTCGTGACGCTGCCGGGCGCCACGGGCAGGCACGTGACCGTGCTGCGTGCGGCCGGTTTCGACTCGCTCGCGGCCGTCGGTGCCGCGTCGGTCGAGGACCTCGTGGCGCGTTTCGACGAGGCCGCCGGTTCCGTGCCGGGCGCCACGCCGCTCGACGCCGAGCTCGCCGCGCAGTGGGTGGCCGCGGCCGCCGCGTCCCGACGCGGATAGACGCGTCGGCCGGCCGGTCACCGGGTACGGGGTCGACATGAGCGACGACACCGGCTACGACGCCGAGCAGGACCAGGACTCCGAGCCCACGATGACGGCCCCCGAGGAGGGCCGCCCAGACGGCTTGGACGCGCTGCATCCCGACCAGGGGCAGTCCACGTCAGCCGTGCCCGACGAGGATCGCGAGGCCGGCGGCCAGCCGCCGGAGGACACGGACGCGGAGGTGCTCGAGGCCCAGCAGGAGGAGAGCCCCGCCGACGAATGACCGCCGACGAGTGACCGCGGCGGACTCACCACGGCCGAGCCACCGGATCCGAGGTCACCGCCGCGTGACCGGCGTGGCCGACCGGGGCGCGGCGGTGGGTCCTAGGTACGCAGAGGGTGACGGCGCGGCGGGGTGAAGTCGACGAGGCCGAGGTGCAGGACGCCGCCCGTGGGCGCGGCGTAGCGGCGACCGAGCCGTGGACGTGGCCGGCCCGGCGGTGCACCGCAGTCCGGTCGCGCACCGGGTCGGACCGACGGCCCGGTCGAGAGGACCGGACGAGCCTGACCACCTGAACCGGTCGGCTCGGCCCGGCTCCCGGTATGGGAGGTGCGGCGCATCGGGCCGATGGGGCGCCCGAGCCGCGTCGTGAACTCCAGGTCCTCGGGGGCAGCAGGGTCGCCCACGACGGTGAACTCGCCGCGGTGGTGCGCGTCGTGGTGGAAGGGGCACAGCGACAGGAGGTTCGCCAGGTCGGTGGCACCGCCGTCGCGCCAGTGGACCAGGTGGTGGACCTCGACGAAGGCGGTCGCGCCGCAGCCCGGAAAGCGGCAGCCGCGGTCACGGTCGTCCACGAGGACCTTGGTGCGGTGGGGCACCACCCGCTGACTGCGCCCGACGTTGATGGGGCGGCCCTCGGTCGTCCACACCGGTGTCAGGTTGCCGTCGCACGTGAGCCCGTCCACGACGCCTCGGGGCAGGCGCGGCGTGCCGGTGAGCCAACCCCCGTCGGTGTCGAGGAAGACGTGGACGCGGTAGCGCGAGCGTCGCCCCGGCGTCGCGCCACCTTCCAGTGACCGCTCGGCCATGAGGGTGAGCGCGTCGGCCCACGTGACGCCGGGGTGTCCACCGGCGGCCTCGTCGACGAGGAGAGCCGGAGTGCTGTCCTCGCTCGACCCGGCGGTGTGGAAGAGATGGTCTCGGGCCTCGCGCAGCGCTGCCTCGACGAGGGCCCCGATCTCCGGTGGGGCGTCGTAGCGCAGCCGGAACCGGCCCTCTTCATCGGTGCCCATGGACAGCGACGGCGGCGCGACCGGTGCCCGACGGGACTCGGCCTGCTCGGAGGGCTGGATCTCGCCCTCGGTGTCGAACGTCTCCGGCTCGAGCGTGAAGTCGTAGCGGCTGACGGTGCGGTGCAGCGGGGTGACCGTCGCGTGCGTGGCGAACTCCGCAACCGTCGCGTCGAACTCGGGCGGGGTGTGCCGCGCCACCACGGCCGCCTGGTCGAGCGAGAGCCGACCGTCGTGCAGGGCAGCCGAGGTCAGTGGCAGCTCGCCGGCCCGGCGCGCGATCAGCACGATCGCCCGCGCCTGGCCGCGCGAGAGGCCCGCCCGCACCATGAGCCAGTGCTCGGGCGAGCGGATGCTGGAGGCCTGCCAGGACCCCTCGGTCAGGGCGTGCTCGACGAGCCGGACGAGGCGCCCGTGCGCGTCGTGGAGGTCGGCGGCGAGGGCCGCGACGAGCTCCCAGCCCGCCTCGATCGCCGCCGTCGCCATGCCCCAATCGTCCAAGTGTTCGAAGCGGCGGCCCAGACTTCTCCACAGCGATGAGGTCGCGCGCGACGCGGCGCCGTCGACCTGACGACGGTCCCAGCACCCGTTGCCTCAGTAGCTTCTCGTGGCGATGGCGTCGACGGACGGCGTCACGGATGACGACCACGATCACCCGATGCGTCGTGGGGCCGAACGTGCCCGGGCCTCCGCGGGCCGGTGATGGTCGTCGTCCGGAACGACGGGACGGCTGCCGAGGCCCCGGCCGTCAGGTCCGGTTCGTCCGCGCGAGGCCGCTACCGTCGGAGCCATGACGGCACCCGACAGCGTCGTCCGGCTCGTCCGGTCGACCGCGCTCACCGACACCGCGCCCTACGCGTACGCGTCGACGACGAACGGGCCCGCTCGCCTCGTCTTCACGGCAGGGGCCTGTCCCCTCGACGCCGACGGGGCCACGGTGGCGCCCGGCGACATCGCGGCCCAGGCACGGCAGTGCATCGACAACCTCGTCACAGCCCTCGCCGAGTCCGGCGCCCGTCTGGTCGACGTCGTCTACACGCGTGTCCTCGTGGCGACGACTGTGCGCGAGGACCTCGTCACCGCCTGGACGGTCGTCCACGACGCGTTCGGCGAGCACGAGGTGCCGAGCACCCTGCACGGCGTCACCGTGCTCGGCTACGCCGACCAGCTCGTCGAGATCGAGGCCGTGGCCGCCCTTCCCGGCGCCTGACTCGGCGTCCGACGCCCGTGGGCGGGCTCAGACGGGCGGGTCGGGCTCGTGGGTGGTGACGATGTCGTTGGCGGCGGCCCATGCCGTGATGTCGCGCTTCTCGATCGCGGTCGCCATGAGGTCGGGGAAGCGGTCGGGGGTGCACGCGAACGCCGGGACGCCGACGGCCGCCAGCGCGGCCGCGTGCTCCGCGTCGTAGCTCGGGCTGCCCGAGTCGCTGAGCGCGAGCAGGGCGACCATCGTCGCACCGGAGGCGACGACCGAGGACGCCCGCCGCACCATCTCCTCGGCGATGCCGCCCTCGTAGAGGTCGCTGATGAGCACGAGGATCGTGTCGGCGGGCTGCTCGATGAGCGACTCGCAGTACGCCAGGGCCCGGTTGATGTCGGTGCCGCCACCGAGCTGCACGCCGAAGAGGACGTCGACGGGGTCGTCGAGCTCGTCGGTCAGGTCGACGACCTGGGTGTCGAAGACGACGAGCCTCGTCTCGACCGACCGCAGCGAGGCGAGCACCGCCCCGAAGACGCTCGCGTACACGACCGACTCGGCCATCGACCCGGACTGGTCGATGCAGAGGATGACCTGGCGCTCGACGCGGTGGGCCCGGCGCGCGTACCCGACGAGCCGCTCGGGCACGACGGTCCGCAGGTCGGGCTGGTAGTGCCGCAGGTTGGCCGCGATGGTGCGGTTCCAGTCGATGTCGGAGTGCCGCGGGCGGCGGGTGCGGGCCGCGCGGTTCAGCGCCCCGGTGACGGCCTCGACGGTCCGCTGCCTCAGCCGCTCCTCGAGCTGGTCGGTGACGGTGCGCACGACGCCCCGGGCGGTGGCGCGGGACCGCTCGGGGATGACGCGACCCAGGCCGACGAGCGTCGAGACGAGGTTGACGTCGGGCTGGACGGCCTCCATGAGCTTCCGGCTCGAGGAGCAGCTGGGTCAGGCCGAGCCGGTCCATCGCGTCGGCCTGCATGACCTGCACGACCGAGGACGGGAAGTAGCCCCGGATGTCGCCGAGCCACCGCGCCACCCGGGGCGCGGACGCGCCGAGCCCGCCCTTGCGCTGCCCGTCGTACAGCTCGCGCAGCGCCTCGTCGCGCTTGACGTCGTCCGCGTCGAGCGACGCCGCGTCGCCGATGCCGTCGGCCTCCTCGCCACCGAGGACGAGACGCCAGCGGGTCAGCCGGTCGCGACGCGTCGGGGTGACGCTGCCGGTCGCCGGAGCGCCGGCCTCCGGCGTCGGGTCGTCGTCGCTCATCGCGGGCCCCCCACGGTCTCGAGCCCGAGCAGGCGGGCGACGGTGGCGACGGCCGGCGCCGCACGCTCGAGGTCGACGGATGCCGGGGCGTCCTCCGCATCGGCGCGGCCGCCCGTGCCGAGCGCGGTCAGGTGCCGGCCGATGAGCCGGCGTTCGGCCTGCTCGTACCGCGAGAACGTCCGTCGGACGAGGGGCAGCAGGTCCTCGAAGACGGCGTCGGGCACGCCGGCGAGCCAGTCGTCGATGAGGGCGAGGAGCGTGTCGTCGGTGACGAGGAGCAGCGCCTCCCCCGTGAGGAACCCGTCGACCCAGGCGGCGGTCGCCGGTGCGCTCGCGCCGGTCGACAGCCGTCGGCTCAGCCGGCCGGCGGCCTCGTCGCGCGCCAGCTGTCCGGCGTCGAGCAGGAGGCGGTTGGCGCGTCCGCCCACGGCCCCGTGGATGCTCTCGTCGGCGGCGACCGCGGCCAGGGCCCGCTGCCACGGCTCGCGCAGGTCCGGCAGGTCGAGGAGCGCGACGCCGCGGTCGGCGGCCTCGACCGCGGCGCGCATCGCGGCGGCCGCGTCGTCGTCGAGCGACGCGCACGCCGACCGCAGGCCGACCGAGGCCCGGACCACGACGGTGCGCAGCACGTGCTCGACCTCGCCGACGTCGACGCCGCGCACGTCGCCGTAGCGGCACGTGCGGGCCAGCGGCTCGACGGTGTCGAGGAGGGCCCGGGTGTCGTGCTGGCGGGCGGTGCGGTCGGCCAGAGCCGCGACGACGGCCCGCAGCGCGCCGGGCAGCTCGGCGAGGAGGCACTGCTCGACGAGGGCCCCGAGGCGGCCGAGGTCGTCGGTACTGCCGGCCTCGTCGGCGACCTTGGCCTCGGCGGCGCTCTGCACCGTGTTGCCCCAGAGGCTCGCCTCGACGACCGACACGGCGAGCTCGGGGTCCCACTCCAGCTGCCACGCCTCCTTGAAGGTGCCCGTGGACCGGCCGGCGTCGACCTGCTCGCCCCACGGGACCCCGAGCAGCCGCAGCCGGTGCAGGAGCACCGAGCGAGCCAGCTGCGCCTCGCGCCGCAGGTCCAGCTGCACGGTCGTCGCCGAGGCGGAGGGCTTGAGCCGCAAGGACCTCTGCTGTCGGGCCAGGTCGGACGCGAGGGGCACCATCGGGGTCGAGTCGGGCACCCGACCGAGCAGCTCGCCGACGACGATGCGCCGGTCGACGAGCCGCAGCGGCAGGTCCGACCCGTCGGTGAGCACAGCGCGAGCCGAGTCGGTCAGCTCGGCGAGGCCCACCGACGGGCGGCCTCGCACCGCGGCGAGCGCGTCGGCCAGCCGGGTGGCCTCCACGACGGCGGCCGTCGAGGTGTCGAGGTCCTCCTCGCGCAGCGCCCGCGCCACGCGGACGAACCACGAGGGCACGACCTCGTCCTCGGGCGTGACGAACAGGTGCTGGTACCAGCCGGGTGAGCGGACGCCCGCGCCGTAGCCGCTCGCGTACGCGAGGCGCGCGGCGGTCCACGGCGCCCAGGTCGCGGCGACCTTGACCCTGGGCAGCTTCGCGAGGAGGGCGTTGTCGCGCCCCGCCGGGGGGAACGTGTCGGGGTCGAGCACCGGGGCGTGGAAGGCGCCGCACACGACGGCGACGCGTTCGCGGCCGGCCTTGACCTCCGCACGGATCACCTTGCGCATGAAGGCTTCCCGCCGCGCGTCGTCGCCGACGGTCGTGCCGCCGCGGACGTCGCGCATCGCCTCGCGCAGGAACCGGAAGTGCTCGAGCGAGGACGTGCGGCGGTGCTCGACGGCGTCCTCCCACCAGCGCTCCGGGTCGTCGTACCCGGCGGCGCGGGCCAGCGTCGAGAGCGGGTCGACGCGTTCGCGCACGACGCCCTGGGCCGGCCCCTCCCAGGCGCCGCCGTCGTCGGCGCCGGCATCGTCGGCGTCGCGGTCGCCCTCGGTGGCCTCTGCGGCGTCCCCCACCCCCGGGGCCAGGAAGTGCGCCGCGGGCAGGTCGGCGAACCGGACGGGGACGCCGCGCGCCAGCGCCCACTGGAGCGCCACCCACTCCGGGGAGAAGAGCGCGAACGGGTAGAACGCCGCCCGGCGCGGGTTGTCGACGGCGTAGACGAGGCCGGCGACCGGTGGCACCAGGCCGGGGTCGGCGGCGAGGGGCAGCAGGGCGTCGAGCTCGGGCGGTCCCTCGACGACGACGGAGTCGGGGTCGAGCTCGTCGAGGGCGCGCGCCACCGACCGGGCCGAGCCGGGCCCGTGGTGGCGGATGCCGAGCACCTCGACGGTCATGTCGATCCCGTCAGCCCAGCTCGCGGCACGCGCGGTAGAGGTCGGTCCACTCGCGACGGTCCTTGACGACGGTCTCGAGGTACTCCTGCCAGACGATGCGGTCCTGGACCGGGTCCTTGACGACCGCGCCGACGAGCCCGGCCGCGACGTCGTCGGCCCGCACGACGCCGTCACCGAAGTGCGCCGCGAGGGCGACCCCGTTCGTCATGACCGAGATGGCCTCGGCCGTCGAGAGCGTCGCGGACGGCGACTTGACGGTGGTGCGCTGGTCGGCCGTGACGCCGGACCGGAGCTCCCGGAACACCTGGACGACGCGCTCGATCTCGGCCAGCGACTCGAGCTCGGCCGGCAGCTGCAGGCTGCGGCCGAGCGACGCGACGCGGGTGCGGACGATCTCCACCTCCTGCTCGAGGGTGTCCGGCAGCGGCAGGACGACGGTGTTGAAGCGTCGTTTGAGCGCCGAGGAGAGCTCGTTCACGCCCTTGTCGCGGTTGTTGGCGGTCGCGATGACGTTGAAGCCGGGGCGGGCCTGCACCTCGGAGTCGAGCTCGGGCACGGGCAGCGTCTTCTCGGACAGGATGGTGATGAGGGAGTCCTGCACGTCGGCCGGGATGCGGGTCAGCTCCTCGATGCGCACGAGGGCGCCGGTCTCCATGGCGCGCATCACCGGGCTCGGAACGAGCGCAGCACGCGTCGGGCCCTCGGCCAGGAGGCGCGCGTAGTTCCAGCCGTACCGGAGCGACTCCTCCGGGGTCCCCGCCGTGCCCTGCACGACGAGCGTCGAGGCCCCGCTGACCGCCGCCGCCAGGTGCTCGCCGACCCAGGTCTTGGCGGTGCCGGGGACGCCGAGCAGCAGCAGCGCCCGGTCGGTGGCGAGCGAGGCGACCGCGACCTCCATGAGCCGCCGTGACCCGAGGTACTTCGGCGTGATCTCGGTGCCGTCCGCGAGCGTGCCGCCGAGCAGGTACGTCGTCACGGCCCACGGCGACAGCCGCCAGCTCGGCGGCCGCGGCCGGTCGTCGACCGCGGCGAGGGCCGCGAGCTCGGACGCGTAGGCGGCCTCCGCGTGGGCTCGGAGCACCTCGGGGGTCGGGGCCGACTCGGTGGTCGGCTCGGTGGTCGGCTCGGTGGTGTCGGTCATCGGAACGCCTCGCTGATCGATCGCTTGACGGAGTGGAGCTGGAGGAGGTTGCGCAGGTGGGTGGCGAGGGCACGGTCGCCGTCACCGAGCGACCGGAGCCACTGCTCGAGGGCCTCCAGCGCCGCGGGATGCAGGCCGGTCACGAGGTAGGGCATCGACAGGGCGACGACCGCCGGGCCGGAGGTCGAGGCACGCAGCCGGGAGGTCAGCGCGACGCTGAAGCCGGGCGACCACGGGGCCTCGAGCGCCGCGACCACGGTGGCGGCGTGGGACGGTCGGGCGATCACCTCGTCGACGCGGGCGAGCACGGCGCGCTCCCGCAGGTCGCGTGGCAGCGCGGGCACGATGCTCGGGTCCCAGCCCCGCTGCAGGAGCGCGGCCGCCCAGTCGGGGTCCCGGCGGGACCGCACCGCGCGGCGTATCCCCTCGAGGGCGTCGGTCGCCTGCGCGTCGGCCAGGCGGGTGACCGTCGTGACGGCGTCGGCACCGGTGGCATCGGCCCACACCCCGAGCGGCGCACCGGCGACGATCCGCTCGAGCCACCACCCGCGGGCGGACCGGCGCGGCGGCGGCTTGCCGAGCCCGTCGCGCCGACCGGCTGCGTCCGGCTCGTCGGGCAGGGTGACCTCGAGGCCGCGACGCAGCAGCCCCGTCGTGCGCACGAGCGGACGGAGCCGGTCGGCCATCCGTCGGGCTCGCGCCGAACCCGGCAGCCCGTCGAGCAGGTCGGCGGCGACCTCACGGACGCCGGCGGACCGGTCGTCGAGCGCGCGCTCGAGGAGCGGCTCGTCGGCCGGGCCCAGGCCGACGCGGAACGCCTCGAGGTGAGCCCGCCGGTCCCGCGCGGCATCGGTGGCCCACGTCGACCCGACGAGCGCGCGGGCCGCGTCCGGGTCGCGCGCGCGCAGCGACGCCACGAGCGACAGACGCTCGGTCGAGGGCAGCCGCGCCCAGTCGTCCGGGTCGAGCTCGGGTTCGGCCGACACGTCCGCCCCGGCCGCGGCGTCGAGCACCCAGCCCCAGTCGGAGTGCTGCGCAGCCAGCCAGAGGCCGCGCTCGTCGACGACCCGGGCGGCGACGCGACGCAGCGAGCGTTGTGCGGTGGCGAGGTCGAGGAGGGTCGGCAGCAGCGCGTGCGGGACGCGTCGGCCACCGGTGTCGCACGCGCGGAGCCAGTGCGTCAGCAGGGCTGGTCGCTGCTGCACACCGGCGGGCGGCTGCGTCAGGACGAGCTCGAGCAGCTGCACGGCCAGGCGCGAGGCCTCGGGGCGCACGTCCGGCGGAGAGGTGGGCGGCGTCTCGGCCGGGCGGGACACGCGTCCCGACGCGAGGGCCGCCGCGCCGAGCGCTGCGGCGTCGAGGAGCGCGGCCTCGCGCGGGAGCGTCGTCGACGTGCCGGTCGACGCCTCGGTGGGTGCGTCGAGGCGCCGGATGCCGAGGACGTCGAGGGGTGGGACGGCGCGACGGGCGGTGCCGACGAGGGCCGCGTTGCCGACCTCGCGCCACCAGGCGTCGAACCCGCCTGTCGCTCCGGTGCGTTCGCTCACAGCGCCACCACCTCGCCCCGCTGCACCAGGGTGAGGGGCCGGAACCGCCCGTGCTCGAGCTCGCCGAACACGTCGGCCGGGTGCCCGCCGGTGCGCGCGAGCAGCGCCCACACCGCGGCGTCGGCGGTCAGGTCGATGCCGCGGCCACCCGCGTCGACGGCGCGGGCCGTGAGCAGGGCCGACGCGGGGCCCGACGCCGGTGTCGAGGCCGGTGTCGAGGCCGGTGCCGGCGCCGAGACGGGTGACCGCGGCGGGTCGACCCCGACGCGCACGGCGGCGAGGGCGACCGGCACGCGTCGCGTCCACGGGTTGGCGGCCCAGACCCGGGCGGCCCAGGCGTACGCGCCCTCGACGTCGACGGTGCCCGGCAGCGGTCCGTCGGTGGCGACCGGCGCCGGGTCGTCGACGAACAGCGCCCTCCGGACGCCGCGCCCCGGGTACCGCGCGACCGTGGCGTCGAGGACCGAGCCGGCCAGGCGGGCCACGGGCAGCACCTGCGTGCCGGCCGCGAAGTCGAGGACGACGACGGTGTGGCCCGCCGCCTCGCCGCGCAGCCACGTCCGCTGCTGCTGGAGGCGGCCGTCGTCGGTGCGGTGCGCGCCGAGCACGGTCCAGCGGTCGTGCAGGGCGTCACCCGCGCGGACCGTGTCGGTGGGGACGGACCAGCCGAGGTAGGCCCTGAGGTCGCCGAGCTCGTCGGGGTCGAGGCTGTCGCGACGGCTCCACGTGCGGGTCGCGGTCCACCAGCGGCCGAGGGCGACGAGGAGCCGTTCGGACCAGTCCGCGCGCCAGGCGACCTCGCTGCCGACGGAGCGGACGTCGTCCGCGACGCCGGGCAGCTGGGCGTCGACGAGCCGCGCGGCGGTCGTCTCCCACCACGCCTGCGGCTGGCGGCGGGCCGTGGCCGTCCCACCGCGGACGAGGTCACCCAGCCACCGGGCGAAGTCGTCCATGCCCGCCGTCATCAGCGCGAGCCGGTCCTCGAGCCGCCTGGCCTGGGCGTCGGGGTCCGGGGTCCGCCCGGACCGGGCCTCGGTCGCGGCGTCGCGGGCTGCGCCGCGGGCGGCCCGCTCGGCCGCCCACTCGCGGGCGAAGCCGGCCGCCTCCTCGACGTCGGCGACCGACCCCGACCCGTCGACCCAGAGCAGCAGCAGCGCGAGCCCGTGCTTGCACGGGTGCTTGCGGCTCGGGCACGAGCAGCGGAAGGCCGGCCCGGCGAGGTCGACGCTCACCTGGTACGGCGTCCTGCCCGACCCCTGGCACTTGCCCCACACGAGCGTCTCGGTCGAACCGGTGTCGCTCCACGGGCCGGGGCGTGCCAGTCTGCGGGCCGCCACCAGCGACGCGTCGTCGGGAGCGAGCCCGGCCACCTGTGCCGGAGTCCATCGGGTCATGACGCGCACATCATGACCGACAACGCGGACAGCCGGGTCAGTCCTCGTGCAGGTCGAGGTCGACGAGCAGCTCGGTGGCGAGGCGCTCGAGGTCCGCACGTAGGTCGGCAAGGTCCGTCGCGGCCGGCACGTCGACGACGACATGGGCCTCGAAGAGCAGGCCGCCCGCCATCGGCGCCTCGCGGGTCCCGGTCGTGATCGTCTCGATCGACAGGTGGTGCCGGCTCAGCACCGACGACACCTCGCGGACGATGCCGGGACGGTCGTTGCCGAGGAGGTCCAGCGTGAGGCGCCGTGTCGGAGCGGCCCCCGCGCCGGCGCCGGTGGACGTATCGGCCGCCGTGTCCGCCGCCCCCGGGTGGGCGGCGACCTCGAGGAAACCGTCGAGCGCTCGCAGCGCGGTGCCGAGCTCGTCGCGACGGGCGTCCGGGACGGCGACGACGACGATCCCGGCGAACTTGCCTGCCAGCTCGGTCATCTGGCTCTGCTCCCAGTTGCCGTCGTGCGCGGAGACGACGTCGGCCAGGGCCGAGACGAGTCCGGCACGGTCGTCGCCGATGACGGTGAGCACGAGGCGGGCCATGACCGGCAGCCTAGTCACGCGGCACGCCGTCGGGTGCCCCGGCAGCGAGGTCGGGCGCCTCGGGCAGCAAGGGGATGCCGGTCGGGTCTGGCGGCAGCTCGATGGCCATGTCCGGCGTCGGGTGGTCCTCCTCGACCTCGCCGATGTGGACGATGGCGTCACCGCGGTTGAGCAGCGGCGCGTGGGTGCGGCCGATGACGATGCCGGGCCGGTCGGCGCGCACCAGCCGGACGCGTCGGCCGAAGGAGTCGGACAGGCCGCCGAGCCGGTCACCGGGCTGCACGCGCTGCCCGAGCGTGGCCTCGAGCTGGAGGATGCCGCTGCCCGGCGCGCGGACCCAGCCGCTCGACCGGCACACCAGGCTCCGCGCGGGTGGGGGCTCGTCGAGCGGGTCCACCATGCCGAGTCGGGCCAGCACCCGGCGCACGCCGACGACACCGGACTCGATGGCCCACTCGTCGAAACGCCACGCCTCGCCCCCCTCGTAGAGGAGCACCGTCGCGCCCTGCTCCCTGGCCGCGGCCCGCAGCGAGCCGTCGCGCAGCCGCGCGTGGTAGACCACCGGTGCGCCGAAGGCCGAGGCGAGCTCGCGCGTCCGCGGGTCGTCGAGGTCGGCCCGCACCTGGGGCAGGTTGCTGCGCCGGTCGGCGCCGGTGTGCAGGTCGATGCCGACGTCGCCCTTGGCCACCACCTCGGTCATGAGCAGGTGCGCCAGGCGGCCGGCGAGGGAGCCGCGCGCCGAGCCGGGGAAGGCGCGGTTGAGGTCGCGGCGGTCCGGCAGGTACCGGTCGCCGGTCTGGAAGCCGAGCACGTTGACGATCGGGACCGCGATGACGGTGCCGCTCAGGGTGCGCGGTGGCAGCGAGGCGAGGACGCGCCGCACGACCTCGACGCCGACCACCTCGTCGCCGTGGATGGCCGCGGTCAGCCACACCGTCGGGCCGTCCTGGCGCCCGTGGACGACGCGCACCGGCAGGCTCACCTCTGCCCCGGTGACGAGACGGGTGATCGGCAGGCCCACCTCGCGCGTCGACCCCGCTCGGACGCGGACCGCGCCGATGGCGAACGACGGACGCGGCATCAGCGGCCCCGGTTCCTGCGCCGGACCGCGAGCGGGGGTCGCCCTCCGAGGTACGAGCGCCCGGAGTCGACGAGGAACCCCTGGCGCAGCGCCTCGCGGCCCACGAGCATCCGGAAGCCCATCTCGTCGCGGTCGGTCAGCGACACCTCGGCCGTCACGGTCCGCCCGACGAGGACGAGGTCGAGCAGGACGATCGGCCGGTGCTCGGCGTGCCCCGACGACGAGCGGACCGAGCGCCGGTCGTGGACCGGGCGCTCGACGACGGCGGGGTCGGCCTCGGACCGCTGCCACGGGTGGATCGAGAACCGCACCCAGTCGGTGCCGTCGCGCTCGAACTCCGACACGTCGAACGCGTGCATCGAAGAGGACCGGGCACCTGTGTCGAGCTTGGCCTTGACCCACTCGACGTCGCAGGCGGGCAGGCTCACCCATTCCCGCCACCCGGCGAGGATGCTTGAATGTGGCGGCCCGGACACCCGACCATCCTTGCAGGCATCCCCCATGAAACTCGCGATCCTCTCCCGCGCCCCGCGCGCCTACTCGACGCAGCGCCTCAAGACGGCTGCCCTGTCCCGTGGCCACGAGGCCCGGGTGCTCAACACGCTGAGGTTCGCCATCGACCTGTCCGGACGCGAACCGGACCTCGTCTTCCGCGGCCGGCCGCTGTCCGACTACGACGCGGTCCTGCCGCGCATCGGCAACTCGATCACGTACTTCGGCACCGCCGTGGTGCGCCAGTTCGAGCAGATGGACGTCTACACGCCCAACACGGCCAACGGCATCAGCAACGCCCGGGACAAGCTGCGGGCGACGCAGATCCTCTCGCGGCACAACATCGGCATGCCGGCGACGACCTTCGTGCGCAACCGTGCCGACGTGCGCCCGGCCATCGAGCGCGTCGGCGGCGCCCCGGTCGTCATCAAGCTCCTCGAGGGCACGCAGGGCATCGGCGTCATCCTCGCGCCCGAGATCAAGATCGCCGAGGCGATCATCGAGACGCTGCACAGCACGAAGCAGAACGTGCTCATCCAGAGCTTCGTCACGGAGTCGAAGGGGCGCGACATCCGTGCCCTCGTCGTCGGCGACCGCGTCGTGGCCGCGATGCGTCGGCGGGCGCACGGCGACGAGTTCCGCTCCAACGTCCACCGCGGCGGTGAGGTCGAACCCGTCGAGCTGTCAAGGGAGTTCGAGGAGACGGCGGTGCGTTCGGCGCAGATCATGGGCCTGCGCGTCGCCGGTGTCGACATGCTGGAGGGCAACGAGGGCCCGCTCGTCATGGAGGTCAACTCCTCGCCGGGCCTCGAGGGCATCGAGCGCGCCACGAAGCTCGACGTCGCCGGTGCCATCATCGACCACATCGCCAACCAGGTCGCCTTCCCCGAGATCGACGTGCGCCAGCGCCTCACCGTGTCGACGGGCTACGGGGTCGCCGAGCTCGTCGTGCACACCGGCGCCGACCTCGTCGGCAAGACGATCAGCGAGTCCGGTCTGGACGAGCGCGACATCCAGGTGCTGACGCTGCACCGCGGCACGACGGTCATCCCCAACCCCCGGCGCCGCACCGAGCTGCAGGCCGAGGACCGCCTCCTGTGCTTCGGCCGCCTCGAGGAGATGCGCTCGATGATCCCCGAGCGGCGGCGTCGCCGCACCAAGGTGCGCCGCCTCCCGAAGGAGCCGATCCTCATCTCCTGAGCGTCAGCGGGCCAAGCCGATGACGAGCGCGACGAGGCCGCCGACGAGGACCGCGGCCGCGGCGATACCGGCGACCGCCAGGGCCACCCGCGGGTCGCGTCGGTCGATGACGGGGCCCAGGGGCGCGGGCGCCTGCCGGTCGGCGTCGTCGACGGCATCCCCCGCGTAGGCGTCGTCGGCCGGGTCGTCCGCATCGCGGCTCAGGGCATCTGCGAGCGTCTCGTCCGGGCTCATGGGCGGCGAGCCTAGCCCGGTCCGACCCGACGGGGAAAGCCCTACACGGCAGTGGGTTCCGCGCCGTCGACGGCGCGGGCTGCGGATCCGCGCTGCTCGTCGACGACCCGTGCGGCCCAGACCGGGTCGCCGGGCAGGTGGGTGGCGTGGCACAGGGTCGCCGCCTCCGCGGACGCTCCCGCGGCACCGACGTACACCGGCATCGACTCGGCCAGCCGGCGCAGCGCGGCGGCCTGCGCCGCGTACGCCGTCGGTCGCAGCGCGGACAGCATCACGGCGTCGGGCTGAAGCCTGCGGCAGGCGAGCGCCAGCTCGGCCGTCGGCGTGTTGGCTCCGAGGTAGCAGACCTGCCAGCCGAGCCGCGTGAGGCTGAGCGCGGCCGCCATGAGGCCGAGCTCGTGGTGCTCACCGGGCAGGCAGGCGAGCACGGCGAGAGGTCGCGGCGCGGTGACCTTCTCGGCCGCGTCCTGCAGGAGCAGGGACAGGCGCGAGCGCACCACGTTGCTCGCGAAGTGCTCCTGCGCGACACCGATGCGGCCCGTCTCCCACCGCTTCCCGACGGACCGCAGGTACGGCAGCAGCACCTCCCTCACGGCGTCATCGACGTCGAGCTCGGCGAAGACGTCGGCGAGGATGCGGTGGCCCCCCGCCTCGTCGAACGCCTCGAGGGTCTGTTCCAGCTGCTCCACCCGGGTTGCGGGCGGCGTGCGGTCTGCGGGCATGGTTCGATGTCCCCTTCCGGGGGTGGTGGTGCGGGCCGTCGGACCTACGTACCCACCCGCGGCAGGGCCAGACATGCTGCGCCGACCGCGATGTCCACCGTGACCGAATCGTGTCGTCGCGGTCACCACTCGACGCGGACGACGCCGCGGGCGCGGTCTCAGGCGGTCAGCCTGGCCCACGTGCGCGGGCCCACGACGCCGTCCGCGGTGAGGCCGTGCGTCGACTGGAAGGCCTGCGCCTTCGTCGCGGTCATCGAGCCGAAGACACCGTCGGCGGTCAGGGTGTAGCCGCGGTGCGTCAGCAGCCTCTGGGCGGCGACGACCGCCTGGCCCCTCGACCCGCGCTGGACCGTGACGACGAGCGCGGCCCACGTCTTCGGCCCGACGACGCCGTCTGTCGCGAGCCGGCGCGAGGCCTGGAAGGCCCTGACCCTGCTCTCGGTGCCCGCGCCGAAGACACCGTCGACGGTGAGGGAGTACCCGCGCTGGCGGAGCAGGTGCTGGACGGCCGTCGTGCGGAAGCCGGTGGCGCCGCGCCGGACCGTCGTCCACGTGACCGGGGCCGGGGCCGGGGTGCTGGCGCCACCGCCGATCTTCTTGGCGAGCTGGGCGATTCGGGGGTCGCCGGGTCGCACGTCGATCTCGAAGTGCATCTCGTCCTTGCGGCCGGAGTAGTCGCCGCCCCACCGGACGACGCCGTTGCACGAGGCCACGATGGCGTGGATCCTCGACCGCTGTGCGGCCGAGAACGTCCCGGACCTGCCGAGCGGGTGGCGCGGGGCGTTGCAGTCGATGGCCGTGCCGCTCGAGTGGTTCGACAGCGAGGTGCTGCCGGAGATCCGCCGGTAGCTGTGCCCCCAGCACCAGCCCCTGACGAGGGCCTCGACCTCGCGGTCGAAGCGGCCGGCGACGTAGGCGAGGATCGTGTGTACGTGGCCGCTCCGGACGCCCGCGGGGAAGGTGACCCCGCCGACCGTGAGGCCGACGATCGGGATCTGCGAGGACGACCCGGCCGGCCAACCGTTCTGCGAGGTCGCGGCGCTCGCGGCCGTCGCCGTGGCGGCCACGAGGCCGCCCCCGAGCAGGAGACCACCCGCGCCGCGGATGAGCGTGCGCCGGCCGAGTCCGCCCGTGAGGGAGGCGGGCGCCGCCGCGCCGGTGTCGCCGAGGTCTTCGTGGAGCTCACACATGACTACCCCTGGGTTCCGTGTGGTGGGAGGGCAGGTGCTCCTGCCCGAGGCGACCGTAGGGTCGGTCCCGCCGCGCGGTACATGGGGAGGACTACCCGGGCCTCCTCGCAGCCGGCTGGAGGCCGCCGCCGGCACCGGACGCGACGAGGGCGTCGCCGAGGGCGGTGCGCCAGTAGAGCACCTCACGTCCCGAGCGGCGTCGCAGCACGACGCCCGCCGCGAGCAGCACCTTGAGGTGGTCGCCGACCGACCCGATCGCGAGCCCGGTGGTGGCCGCGAGGCCCGTTGTGCTGCAAGGGGACTCGAGTGCGACCAGCAGAGCTGCCCGGGACCGGCCGACGAGGCGCTCGAGGCCGTCGGAGGCCTCTGCGTCGACCCGTGCGAGCGCGCCGGCCACGGGGTAGTAGACGGCGTAGCGGCGGGGGAGCAGCCAGCCGACCCATCGGGCGCGGTGGCTGACCGGGACGAAGAAGAGGTCGGCGTCGTCGGGCAGGACGCGCGAGGGCAGGTCGTAGTTGTTGATGCGCAGGTGGCCGGCGCCGACCCACTCGCGGTCGCGGCCCAGGTCACGCACGACGGCCGCCCAGCCCTGGGTGGCGAGGCGTGCGGTCCGGGACACGACGTCGGCGCGCAGGATGCGCTCGCGGCGGCCCCAGTCGGTGGCCAGGACGTGGGTCCACACCCAGTCGAGCAGCGCGACGGCCTCCTCGGTCAGGCCGTCGCGCAGGAGGACGTCGGGTAGGCGGTGGCTGGGTGAGCTCTCGGCGAGCTGCTCGCGCACGAGGTCGTCACCGAGCTCGCGCACGTCGTCGATCTCCTCGGCGAACGTGCGGGTGCCGGAGGTCGGGGCCGCAGGCGGCAGGCAGAGCCAGTCCGAGATCCAGCCGGGCCTCCAGCTGTGGTCGAGGACGGCGCGGCGCACCGGATGCGCGTCGAGCATCGTGTGGAACGCCTCGCCGTGGGACGCCGCCAGGGCCCGCCCCTCCGGGTCGGACGGGCGGACGAGGTCGTTGAGGGCGCCGACGGTCTCGATGCGCGGCGACACGACGAACCGGCTCCGTGCGAGCAGGTCCGCCGAGATCTGCCAGGTCCCCATGTTTCGCCTCCTCCCGAAACATTAGCCCAGCGGCGGCGGCATCCGGCACGGTACGGGCGTGCAGACGTACCGACAGCTCTTCGCCGTCCCCGAGTTCCGCGTCCTCTTCCTCGTCCAGTGCCTCAACATCGGCTCGTACGCCGTCGCGTCCCTGGCGCTCGGCACCATCACCTTCGCCGCCACCGGTTCGCCCGTCCTCACGGCCCTGTCGATGTTCGGTGCCCCGCTGATGCGGATCGTCGGGCAGTCGCTCTTCGGCTCCGGCTCGGACCTCGTGCGGCCCCGCGCCGCGCTCGTGCTCGTCGTCGCGACGACGCTCGTCACCGACCTGCTCCAGGCGATCCCGGGGCTGGCCTGGGGCTGGCGCTTCGTGCTGCTCGCCGTCGGGCCGCTCATCACGTCGGCGCTCGGCGGGAGCATGATGGCCCTCGTCTCCGACATCCTCCCGCGCGACGGGTTCATCCTCGGCCGGGCCACGATGAACGTCGCCGTCGGCGGCATGCAGATCGTCGGCTTCGGCATCGGTGGCGTCCTGCTCGTCCGCTTCACGACGACGCAGCTGTTCCTCGGGTCGGCCGCGGCCCTGGCCGTCGCGGTGCTGCTGCTGCGGTTCGGCCTGTCCGACCACCCGCCACGGCACGGCGGCGCGTCCGTCGTGCGGCGCACCCGCCAGGTCAACCGGCGTCTCCTCGGCTCGCCCGTCGTGCGGCCCATCTACCTGACGCTCTGGGTGCCGAACGGTCTCATCGTCGGGTGCGAGGCGCTCTTCGTGCCGTTCGCCGGGCCCCGCGCCGGCTACCTGTTCGCGGTGACCGCGGCAGGCATGCTCGTCGGCGACGTGGTCGTGGGGCGTTTCCTGTCGATCCCCATGCGGGACAGGCTGATCGGGCCGTTGCGACTGCTGCTGGCAGTGCCCTACCTCGCCTTCTTCGTCGTGCCGTCGCTGCCGCTCGCCGCGGTGCTCGCGTTCGTGGCGTCGGCGGGGTACTCCGCGAGCCTGCCGCTGCAGGAGCGGCTCGTCACCCACACCGACGCCGAGGCCCGTGGCCAGGTGTTCGGCCTCCAGGGGACCGGGCTCATGGTCGGCCAGGCGGTCGGTGCCCTCCTGGGGGGCGCGGTCGCGACCGCCCTCGGCGTCGGACCGGACGCCGCGGCCCGTGCCATGGGCGTCATGGCGGTGGCGTCCGTCGTCGTGTCGCTGGCCCTGACGCCGGGGCTGCGACGGTCGCGGCCCGCCGTCGCCAGTGCCGAGCGCCTGCGGGTCTGACCCGGGCCCGTCGCGCCGCTCAGGACGCGACGAGGCCCCGGCGTCGAGCGATCGCAGCCGCCTCGGTGCGTCCGCTGGCGCCCAGCTTGGCGAGCAGGTTGGACACGTGGACGCTGACCGTCTTGGTGCTGATGAACAGCTGCTTGCCGATCTGCCCGTTGGTCAGGCCCCGGGCGAGCAGCTCGAGCACCTCCCGCTCGCGAGCGGTCAGCTCGGCCTGACCTGCCACGACGCGCGCGGCCGACCGCGCGGCCGCCGGCACCGCGCGCTCGAGCTCCGCGAGGAGGGGGCGGGCCCCGAGCCGTTCGGCGACGGCCCGTGCCGCGTCGGCCTCCTGACGCGCGGCGGTGTCGTCGTCGAGCGCGTGGAGGGCGGCCGCGAGCCGCGCCCGGGACCGGGCGGTCTCGTAGACGTGCCCGTACCGTTCGAAGGCGGCGACGCTCGCGCGCCACGCCGCGACGAGGTCGTCGGCACCGGGCGGGTCGTCGAGGTCGGTGGCGCGCCGCAGCCGCAGGGCCTCGGCCTCGGCCCGGGCCAGCCACGCCCACGTCTCGCGGCTCGTGCGCTCGAGGTCGGTGGTCTGCTCCGGGTCGGCGGGCTCGAACGTCGGTCGGGTGGTGCGCTCGACGGCCGGCTTGAGGGCGCCGATGCGGCGCGCCCGGGCCAGGAGGCGCTCGGTGAGCGCGACTATCCGCCGGCGGACGGCGGGATCGGCCGTCGCAGCCGCCGACGCGGCCTGGCCACCGACGAGGGCGGCGAGCCGGACGACGGCGTGGTACTCGCCCCACGCGGCGTCGAGCGTGCCGACGGCGTCCTCGACGAGCTCGACGAGCTCGTCGTGCCGCCCGGCGTCGCCGAACAGGTCGATGCCGGCCATCACGGAGAGCACGACCGCGAGACCGTCGTAGGACCACCAGCGCCGCAGCCGCGCGAACAGGTCGGTGTCGAGGGGTTCGCCGCGCCCGGCACGGACGTGCAGGAGGGCGCCGGTGAAGATCGTGCCGCCCGGCTCCGGTGCCGGAGCGTCACCGAGGTCGAGCCGACGGACCGCGCCGTCCCAGTCGCCGAGCTCGTAGGCGGTAAGGCCGCCGAGCAACCGGCACTCCTGGCCCCACGGCGCCCACTCGCGGTTCATCCGCCGTGCCAGCTCGGCGCCGGCGTCGTAGCGCTGCAGGGCGGTCGGCAGGTCGCCACGGCGGTGGGCGAGGGAGGCGAGCTGGTGCTGGGCGCGCAACCGCAGCGGGTCGCCAGGGTCGAGCCCGTCGAGCACCGAGCGCAGGTGCGTCTCGACCGCGTCGAGATCCTCCTGGACCTCGAGCACGCGCGCCTGGATGGTGCGAACGACGGCCAGCTGGCCGGCGAGCCCGAGCCGCTCGGCGAGCACCGACACCTCGTCGCCGACGCGTGAGGCCTCGATCCACAGCCCGAGGTCGATGAGCGCCTGGAGCCGCGCCGACAGGACGCGGACCCGCCGCTCGTCCGGCGTCGGCGGGTCGACGAGGGCGAGGGCCTCGTCGGTCAGGGCCAGGGCGTCGAGCGGCACGTCGAGGTTCCGCCCCACGTGCACGAGGGCGGCGAGCAGGTCGGCGCGCGCCTCCGGCCGCTGGGACCGGCCGGGGTGGGCGAGCCGGTCGCGCAGCAGGTCGACGGCCCGCACCGGGTCCCCCGCGACGGTCGCCGCCTCGGACGCGCGGAGCGTCACGTCGTCGCGCGCCGGGTCGTCCTCGTCGAGCCACGACAGCGCCCGTTCGAGGTGCTGCAGCGCGTCCTGCGGGCCACCCATGGACATCGCGGACTCCGCGGCGGCGCGGCTGGCCTCGACCGCCGTCGTCAGGTCGCCGACGGCGGCCGCGTGCCGGGCGCGCTCGGACGCCGGGGCCAGGCCGGGGTGCTCCGACAGGACCGACGCGTAGGCGCGGTGCAGCCGCAGCCGCTCCCCGGGCAGGAGCGAGTCGGCGACGGTCTCGCCGAGCAGCGCGTGCCGGAACGTGTACGCGGGGGGCCAGCGGGTCTCGAGGACGTGGTGCTCCACGGCGGCCGCGAGCGCGGCCTCGAGCTCGGCGTCGGGCAGGTCGACGACCCGGGCCAGGCGCTCGTGCCCGAGGTACTGACCGCCCTTGAGGGCGATGGCGCGAAGCACGCGCTGCGCGGTGTCGTCGAGCTGCTCCACGCGGGCCCGGAGGACCCGGCTCAGGCCACCGGTCAACGCCTGCCCGGCCGCGGCGCTCGCGACGAGCTCCTCGGCGAAGAACGGGTTGCCCTGGGCACGGGTCGCGATCTCGTCGGCGGTGCCGCGGTCGGTGGGGGCGCCCTCGAGGTGGGCCACGATCTGGCGGACCGCGTCGTCGGCCAGGGGCGCGAGCTCGATGCGCTCGACCCCGGCGATGCGCGCCCACACGGCGAGCGTCTCGTGGAGGGGGTGGCGTCGGTGCAGGTCGTCGGAGCGGTAGGTGACGACGAGGGCGACGTCAGTGGTGAACCCGCGGGTCAGCAGCAGGGTGAGGAGGTCGCGCGAGGAGTGGTCGGCCCAGTGGACGTCCTCGACGACGAGGAGGGCCGGCGTCGCGCCGCCGAGCGCGGTGAGCAGGGCGTGGACGCCCTCGGCCACCTGCCCGGGGTCCGTGGCCGGCGCGGCGGGCGCCGAGGCGGGGACCGACGCGATCGCCGCGGCAGCCGCGTCGGCGCGGGTCGGCAGCAGGCGGGCCAGGCCCGGGTGGGTGGCGAGCACCGCCTCGACGACCTCGGGGTGGCGCGCGTCGATCGCGCCGAGCAGCTCGACGAAGGGCAGGTAGGCGAGGTTGCCGCCGGCGAGCCCGACGCAGTGACCGACGGCGGTGAACCAGCCTGCGTCGGCGGCGTCGCTCGCCAGCTGTCCGAGCAGCCGGGACTTGCCGATGCCGGCGTCTCCGGACACGACGACGACGCCCCCGGTGCGCGTCCGGCCACCCGGTGCAGCAGCGGGTGCGGTACCGGGTGCGCCGGCGTGGAGCCCGACGGCGTCGAAGAGGTGGTGCAGGTCGGCGTCCCTGCCGATGAGGGAGCCGGTGCTGAACGGCATGGAGGGAATCATCCCGTACCCCGGCGACAGCGGCGGGAGGGGTGCACGCCTGTCGCCGGGGTCGGGGCCCGGGCCGGGGCCGGGTCCTGGGCCGGGAGTGGGAGCGGAGGCGGGACGGGTGGGGAGAGCGGTGGGCCTCGCCGCCGTCGCCGCCGGCACTGACGTCACCGCTCTCACCGGGCGCGCTCGGGGCGCTGCACCTCCCGGTCGGTGCGGTTGTGGGTCCGGCGGATGATCTCGAGGGAGGAGACGCGACGGGGCCGGTGCCCGGTGGGGGCGTAACGGGCCTCGACGGCCGCGCGGACGATGCTGTAGTCGCTGATCGACGTGCTCATGATCGGTGTCCTTCGCTGCTTCCGGATGGGTTCTGCTGACTCATCCAGAGTCGGCGGCTGAGGTAGGGCGGCACATCGGGTGACCTGCGTATCCGGCGTGGGCGCGCTACCTCAGACCGCTACCTCAGACGCGTGCGGGCCGTGCCGCGGCCGCCTCAGCCGAGCACGAGCGGCACGGCGACGGCGACCATGACCAGCGCCACGACGACGTCGAGCACCCGCCACGTCACGGGCCGGGCGAAGAGGGGAGCGAGCAGCCGTGCACCGTAGCCGAGGCCGGCGAACCACGCGGCGCTCGCGGCGATGGCGCCGACGACGAACCACCAGCGTTCGTCCGCACCCTGCTGGTTGGCCAGCGACCCGACGAGCAGGACCGTGTCGAGGTAGACGTGCGGGTTGAGCCAGGTCAGGGCGAGGACCGTGGCGAGGACGCCCCCGCGCCGCCCGGCCGTGGCCGCGTCGTCACCGGCGCGCAGGGCGGCCGGGTGCCGTGCGCTCCACAGCGACCGGACCGCGAACCCGACGAGGTAGGCCGCGCCGAGCCAGCGGGCCCACGCCAGCACCGCCGGGTGGTCGGTGACGACGCGCCCGACGCCGAGCACACCGGCGACGACGAGGAGGGCGTCCGAGGCCGCGCAGACGGTCACGACGAGACCGACGTCCCGACGCGTCAGGCCGGTGCGCAGGACGAAGGCGTTCTGGGCGCCGATGGCGACGATGAGGGAGGCCATGGTGAGGAAGCCGGCGAGGCTGGCGGTCATGACGACGACGCTAGATCGTCGCCACTCATCAGTGAAGCGACGTTTCCTTCGGGATCATTAGCATTGCTTCATGCGCCTGCGCCCGGACCAGCTGGCCGCCCTCCTCGCCATCATCGAGACGGGAACGTTCGAGGCCGCCGCGCGCCATCTCCACGTGACCCCGTCGGCCGTGAGCCAGCGGATCCGCGCGCTGGAGAACGAGATCGGTCACGTCGTGCTCGTCCGGGCCACGCCGTGCCGGGCCACGCCCGCCGGCGAGTCGCTCGTCCGCCTCGCGCGCCAGCAACGGCTACTGGAGGACGAGGTGACCCGCGACCTGGCCCCCGCGGCCGGGGGCGTCGTCGACCTCAGCGTCGCGGTCAACGCCGACTCCATGGCGACCTGGTTCGGTGCGGTGCTGCGCGAGGTCGCGACGTGGGACGGTGTCGTCCTGCGGCTGCGCGTCGAGGACCAGGACCACTCGGCGTCCCTGTTGCGTGCCGGTCAGGTGCTCGCGGCCGTCACGTCGGATCCCGCTCCGGTGCAAGGCTGTTCGACCGAACCTCTCACGACCCTGAGGTACGCGCCCGCCGCGACGCCGGTCCTCGTCGACCGGTTCGCGCGCGGGCGTGGTGTCGACTGGGCCGCGATGCCCGTGGTGCGCTTCAACGCCAAGGACGACCTCCAGCAGCGGGTCCTCGATCGGCACGGCGTCACGACCGCACCACCGACGCACGAGGTGCCCGACGGTGGCGGCTTCGTCACCGCGGTGCGCTCCGGTCTCGGCTGGGGCATGCTGCTGGAGTCCCAGCTGGCACCGGCCGTGGCGGCCGGCGAGGTGGTGCGGATCGGCGGGCGCGACCACGTCGACGTCCCGCTCTACTGGCAGCGCTGGCGCCTCGGGTCCGGCCACCTCGACCGGCTCACCGACGTGGTCAGGCGGGCGGCGACGCGGGGTCGTCAGCACGGCCGAGCCACTCCCGCCACGCCGCGAACCCGCCGATGACGTCGGTGGCGCGATGGATGCCGAGGTCCTGCAGGGACGCCGCCGCCAGGCTCGAGGAGTACCCCTCCTGGCACAGCACGACCACCTCGAGGTCGTGGCGCGCGATGGGCAGTGCGGCCTCCGAGGCCGGGTCGAAGCGCCACTCCAGGACGTTGCGCTCGACGAGCAGCGCCCCGGGCAGCTCGCCCTCTTCCCGACGCTGGGCCTCGGGCCGGGTGTCCACGACGACGGCGCCGCGCTCGCGGACGGCGGCGTCGGCCTCCTCGGGGGTCAGTCGGTGCAGCCGGGCGCGGGCTCGGGCCAGGACCTCGTCGATGCTGTTCACCAGTCCACTCCTGCCGCCTGCTCCTCCTCGACGACGAGTGCGCCGTCGACCTCACGGTAGCTCGTCATGAGTGTGAGCCTGGGGGCGTAGACGTGCAGGCTGACGGCCGGGTCGGGGCCGAGGTTGGTGACCCGGTGCAGGTGGCGGCGACCGAAGGTGCGCTGGTCCCCGGGGTCGAGCCGGACACCGGGCGCGGTGACGCGTCGCACGGGGTCGAGGTCGACGGCGCTGCGGTACCCGGCGACCTCCTCGGTGAGGACGCCCTGCAGGACGACGAACGAGCCCGAGCTGCCGCCGTGGTCGTGCCACGGCGTGCCCTGGCCCGGCAGCCAGGTCAGCAGCCACGCCTCGTGGTCCTCGTCCGCGTGGAGGCGGGCGTAGTAGCGGGTGACCGGGTCGAAGTCGACGAGCCGCGACCAGAGGGTCTGCTGGCGGGCGAGGCGTCGAGCCGTGTCGGCGAGCTGGACGGGTGTGCGGGGAGCGTTGCGGGACATGCCGAAGGAGGCCTTTCGTGGCTGCGGTGGAGTCGGTGCTGCGGTGCACTGCGCTGCGGTGCTTTGCGCTGCGGTGCACCGCGGGAGGGAGGCCCGGCGGGCGGGCCTCGGGGCGCTCATCGCACCCGGCGACATCGCTCTCGGACGGCGCTCGCATAACTGCACGTTTCCACATCAAGAAGCGTAACTTATGCATCTTGTGCCGCAAGGGCTGTCCGGAATGTGGCGGCATACTGGCGCCGGACGGCCGGAAAAGAGAGGGCGCGATGTCGGTGCTGGCGCCTAGGTTGCTCGGGTGACCCTCGACGCCCGACGTGACCCCGATGCCCAGCCCGCGCCGGAAGTGGTGCCGTCCGGGTCCAGCGCGCTGCGCCCGGCTGACCGCTGGCTCGTCCTCGGGGCCATGGCGCTGACGCTCGTGCTCTGGGCGTCGGCCTTCGTCGCGATCCGCCACCTCGGGCACGACGTCCCACCGGGCGCGCTGTCCCTCGGGCGGCTCCTCGTGGCGTCCGTGGCGCTGGCGGCCCTCGTGTTCCGCCGGCCGCGCACGTGGCCGGCCCGCCGCGACTGGCCGCTCCTGCTCCTGTGCGGCGTCGCGTGGTTCGGGGTGTACAACCTCGCACTCAACGAGGCGGAACGGCGCATCGACGCCGGCACGTCGGCCCTCGTCGTGCAGATCGGGCCGATCATCGTCGCGCTCCTCGCCACCGTGTTCCTCGGCGAGGCGATGAGCAGGTGGCTGCTCATCGGGATGGCCGTCGGCTTCGCGGGCGTCGTCGTCATCGCGCGCGGGTTCTCCTCCGGCGGCTCCGGTGACCTCGTCGGGGTGTGGCTCGCGGTGCTGGCCGCCGTGACCTACGCCGTCGGCGTGCTCGCGCAGAAGCCGCTCCTCGGGCGGCTGCCCGGGCCCGAGGTGACCTGGATCGCGTGCGTCGTCGGCGCCGTCACGTGCCTGCCGTGGACCGGTGAGCTCGTCGACGTCGTTCGGACGAGCGACGCGTCGTCGCTGCTGTGGATCGTCTACCTCGGGGTCTTCCCGACCGCCATCGCGTTCTCGACGTGGGCGTACGTGCTGGCCCGCGGCAACGCCGGGACCGTCACCCTGACGACGTTCCTCGTGCCGTTCATCGCCACCCTCATCGCCTGGGTGCTGCTCGACGAGGTGCCGCCCGCGCTGACCTTCCTCGGCGGTGCGCTCTGCATCGCGGGCGTGCTCCTGACGCGGCGCAAGCCCGGGCGGGCGTCCGCCCGAACGCAGTAGAGCCGGCCTGCTCGGAGCACGCCTCAGCCGGCGACGGCGCGCGGCGTGCGGGTGAACGCGCGGCGGTAGCGCAGCGGCGGGACGCCGATCTGTCGCTGGAAGTGGTGGCGCAGGATCGCCGCCGTGCCGAACCCGCTCTCGTGCGCGATCCGCTCGACGTCGAGGTCGGTCGACTCGAGCAGGTGCCGGGCGCGCAGCACCCGCTGGGTGGTCAGCCACCGGTGCGGCGACGTGCCGACCTCGGCCGCGAACCGCCGCGCGAAGGTCCGCTCCGACATCGCCGCGCGACGCGCCAGTGAGGGCACCGAGTGGTCCTCGTCGAGGTGCTCGAGGACCCAGTCGAGGACCTCCTGCAGCGAGTCGCACGACTGCCCCGGCACCGGCGTCTCGACGTACTGCCGCTGGCCGCCGTCCCGGTGGGGCGGCACGACCATCCGGCGCGCGATGCGCGTCGCCACCTCCGAGCCGAGCTCGGTGCGCACGAGGTGCAGGCACGCGTCGATGCCCGCCGCCGTGCCGGCGCTCGTGATGACCGGGCCGTCCTCGACGTACAGCACGTCGAGGTCGACGCGGGCCGTCGGGCAGACCTCCGCGAGCCGCGCGGCGTACCGCCAGTGGGTCGTCGCAGCGCGCCCGTCGAGGACCCCTGCGGCCGCGAGGGAGAAGGCGCCGGAGCACACCGACAGGACGTGGGCGCCGCGGGCCACGGCGTCGCGCAGGACGTCGAGGACGCCCTCGTCGAACGGTCCCTCGACGGTCCCGGCCGGGACGGCGACGAGGTCCGCGTCGCGGGCGGCGGCGAGGTCGTGGGTCGGGACGATGCCGATGCCGCTCGTCGTGCGGTGCACCTGCCCGGGGCGCGAGGCGCACACGCGGAAGTCGAAGGCCGGCAAGCCGTCGTCGGTCCGGTCGATGCCGAAGACCTCGCAGAGCACCCCGAGCTCGAACGCGGCGACCGGCTCCTGGACGACGACGGCGATGGTGCGCAGCATCCGCTCAGTCTGCCACGAGATTGGCAGGAAATCATCGGAGGGCGACTGTTCTGCCACTCGTGGCGGCATCCCGATGCGCGCAGACTTTCTGCCATGGACATCATCTTCTTCATCGCCCTCATCGCCCTGGTTCTCGCAGCCCTCGAGCCGCACCACCGCCGCACCTTCCACCTGCCGCACGCGCCGTTCGGTGCCGACGCCGACCGCGATGCCGACCTCCCGCGCGTCCTGCACGACGCGGTCCGTCGCTGACGGTGCTGCGAGCAGCCCCCACCGGCACCCGACGGCCGATCGCGTCGTATCCGGGCCTCTAGGCCTAGTCCTAGACAGGCCGATAGGCCTTCAGCGACGCGCCGTCAACGGTTGCGTCGGGCGACGGCCGCGGACAGCACCGTCGCGAACCCGCACCACGCCGCGTACGGCAGCAGCGCCGCACCGCCGGGCCTGCTGACGCGCAGGGTCCGCCGCGCGAGGTCGAGCCCGCTCGCCGAGAGCACCGCGCTCTCCACCGCGGCGAGGTCCGGACGTCGCGCCCCCCAGAACACCCAGCTCCATGCCGCGTTCAGCGCGAGGTTCGTGCCGAACGCGCGGAGGTAGGCGGCCCGCCCCGCGGTGTCACCGGCCCGGTCGAGGGTCGTCAGCGTCGACGCGGCGGTGGCCGCGAGGTCGGTGTAGAGCACCGTCCACACGAGCGGAAAGGCGACCGGGGGCGGCTGCCACGCCGGCTTGACCAGCGACCGGTACCAGCGCGAGCCGGGCCGCGTGCCCATCGAACCGGCCACGGCGCACGCGGCCACCGCCGTCCCGGCGACCACGGCGTTGCGCAGCGCGGTGTCGCGCGGCACGGTCCGCATCGCAGCGCGCACCGCGTCGTCGAAACCGGTGAGTCCACCCGGCACGTCGACGTAGCCCTCGATGTCGCGTTCCTTCGCCACGACCTCGTGCACGAGGCTGCCGACGAGCGGCTTGGCCAGGCCCGCGGAGATCGGCGTGACGAGCCCGACCCAGTGGCTCGCGAGCCGAGGCGTCAGCACGGGAACGGTCGCGACGAGACGGCGACGCCGTCCGGTGACGGCGGCGAACCGCGCGATCATCTCCCGGTAGGTCAGGACGTCCGGTCCGCCGATGTCGAACGTCCGGTTGACCTCCGGGGGAAGCGAACCCGCGCCGGCGAGGAGGGTCACGACGTCGTCGATCGCGACCGGCTGGATGCGGTTGTCGAGCCACCTCGGCGCGACCATGGCCGGCAGGCGGGTCGTCAGGTAGCGCAGCATGTCGAAGGACGCCGACCCGTCCCCGATGACCACAGCGGCCTGCAGCACCGCCGTCGGGACGCCCGAGCCGAGCAGGATCCGCCCGACCTCGACGCGTGAGGCCAGGTGCGGGGACAGCTGCTCGCCCGAGGGGTGCAGGCCGCCCAGGTAGACGATGCGTCGGATGCCGGCCAGCCGGGCGGCCTCGGCGAACGTCGTCGCGGCGGCGCGGTCGCGCCGCTCGAAGTCGGGACGGTCGTCCATCGAGTGCACGAGGTACCAGGCGGCCTCGACGCCCTCGAGCGCCGCCCGCAGGTCGCTCGCCGAGGAGACGTCGCCCTCGGCCACCTCGACGCGAGAGCGCCACGGCTTGTCGGCGACCGACGAACGGCGCCGGGTGAGGACGCGGACGGTCCAGCCGGCATCGAGCAGCCGGGGCACGAGGTGGCCGCCGATGTAGCCGGAGGCACCCGTCACGAGGGCGGTTCGGGCGGAGGTCATGGGATCACCTGGTCAGCTCGAGGGCGGGTGGGAGGAGCACGAGCATCCCGGTCGACCACACGACGTGCGTGATGACCGGACCGAGGAAGCCGCCGGTGACACGGCGCTGCAGGCCGGTCACGAGGCCGAGCACCGCTGCGGCGAGGACGAGGAGGGGGACACCGGTGCCGACCGTGGTCAGCGCGTAGAGGCCGGTCGTCAGGGTCACCGGGTGGCGTGGGAGGGCGGCGTAGAGGGCGCCCCGGAAGTAGAGCTCCTCGACGACGCCGTTGAGGAACGTCAGGGCCAGCACCGCTGCGAACGCGCCGAACCGGGCGTGGTCGAGCAGCTCGTCGACCGGTTCGCGCAGCAGGGGGACGCGCGCCACGACCAGCGCTCCGGCGAGGAACACGACGAGCAGCAACGTGCCGAGGACGAGGGACTGCACGACGGGCCGAGCCCGCTCTCCCCGTCGGGTGCGGCCCATGCCGGCGTGGAGGGGGCCGGACGCCAGTGCGCCGAGCAGCCACAGGGCCGCGAGCCCCAGCGTCGCGACGTAGAAGAGTGGGTCGCCGGGCCTGATCCGCAGCGCCCAGGCCAGCACCCCGGTGCCGACGAGGAACGTCACCACGACGACGACCTGGCGGCGGCGGAGGACGTCGTCGGGGTCCCGGTGGTCGCGGTCGACCTTCCGGACCAGCGCCGCGTCGACGAACGCACGCAGCTCGGCGACGGGGCCCCGCATCTGTCGTCTCCTCGGCTCGTCCACCGGGTCACCGGCCGGCCCGCTCGTACCGGTGCACCGTGTCCGTGCGCTCCTCGTCGTGGTCGACGATCGGCTCGGGGTGCCCGGGGTGAGCGGCGCAGATGGCGTACCCCCTGCCGGCGCGTCGCGGACGGCTGCACCGCCGGGACCCACGGGCGAGCGGGTACGTCCCGGTCGACCGAGTTTTCCTGACGACGTTGTCCATCCTTCGTCCGCGCCGTATGGTGACTGTCGAAGGTGTGTCAAAGGTTGGAGCGGGCATGGACATCGAACGGACGGTGACGGCGGGCCGTCCGGTCCACGCGGTGTACGCCCGGGACCTTCGGGACGACCGGCAGCACGCCGAGAAGGGCGTGCGCCCGGCCCTCGAGCGACTGGAGTAGGCCCGATCGTGTACACCATCAAACGAGCCGCCGAGCTCACCGGGATCAGCGTCGCGACGCTGCGCGCCTGGGAGCGTCGCTACGGCGTCGTCTCGCCGAAGCGTTCCGACGGCGGGTACCGGCTCTACGGTCCCGACGACGTCCGCGCCCTCGCCATCATGAACTCCCTCGTCACCGACGGCTGGTCCGCACGGGAGGCCGCCGCCGAGACGCTCCGGCGCCTCGCGCCGCCCGACCCGGGTGACCGCAGCGGCCGCACGGCGCGGGTGTCCCCGATCCGGGCCGCCGGGTGGCGCGGCGGCCACCTGCAGTCCGAGGACGCCGACGCCTTCCTCCGCGCCGCCGAGCGCCTCGACGCCGCGTCCGCGACGGCCGTCCTCGACGCCCGCTTCGCGCTCGGCACCTTCGAGCACGTCATCGACGACTGGCTCATGCCGACCCTGCGCCTCGTCGGCGAGGCCTGGGCGCAGGGACGGCTCACCGTCGCCGGCGAGCACCTCGTCTCCTACGCCGTGCAGCGTCGGCTCGCCGCCGCGTACGAGGCTGCGTCCGGACGCGTCGACGGCCCGGGGCTGCTCATCGGGCTGCCGACCGGGGCCCGGCACGAGCTCGGGCTGCTGGCGTTCGCCGTCGCCGCCCGCCGAGCCGGGTTCGCCACCGCCTATGTCGGCGCGGACCTCCCGGTCGAGGAGTGGGTCCGCGCCGTCGAGCTGCGCCACGCGGCCGGGGTCGTCATGGCCGTCCCCCGCGCCGACGACATCAGTGCCGCGCGGACCATCGTCGACGCCATCCACGCCCGGCACCCCGAGGTCGTCATCGGCCTGGGCGGCAGCGAGCAGGGGGCCGTCGAGGACGGCGTCGTGCACCTCGGCCACTCGATCACGATGGCCGTCGGCGAGATGAGCCGGCGCCTGCGCATCTCCGCCTGATGCGCGTCCTGCTCCTCGGGGGCACGGGTGAGGCCCGCGCCCTCGCGGCCTCGCTCGTGGCCGAGGGCGTCGACGTCGAGTCGAGCCTCGCCGGGCGGGTGAGCCGACCCGCGCTCCCCGTCGGCCCGGTGCGCACCGGAGGGTTCGGTGGCGTCGCCGGGCTCGTGGCCTACCTCGGGGCCCACGGGTTCGACGCCGTCGTCGACGCGACGCACCCCTTCGCCGCCGGCATCAGCGACAACGCCGCGTCGGCGTGCCGCGCGACCGGCGTCCCCCTCCTGCGGCTGCAGCGCACCGGATGGGCGGCGCGGCCTGGCGCCGACGCGTACACGTGGGTCGACACCGTCGCTGCCGCCCGGGACGCCGCCGAGTCGCTCGGTACACGTCCGTTCGTCACGACGGGGCGCCAGCAGCTCGACGTGTTCGCGCGCTGGGACGACCGCCCGGTCCTCGCCCGGGTCGTCGACCCGCCGGAGTGGCAGGTGCCGGCGACGTGGGAGGTCCTCCTCGCACGCGGGCCGTTCACCGTCGAGGCCGAGAGCCGGCTCATGACGTCGCGACGCGTCGACGTCCTGCTCACCAAGGACTCGGGCGGTCCGCTCACCGAGGCCAAGCTCGACGCGGCGGCCTCGCTGCACGTCCCCGTCGTCGTCGTCCGTCGCCCCCGCGTGCCCGACGGGGTCGACGTCGTCGACGACGTCGAGGCCGCGCTGCGCTGGGTGGCGGGCGTGTCGGTCCCACGCAACCGCGAGGGGAGCACCGCGCCGGTACGTTCGGACGCGTGACGGCGGGCCACCGGCAGGAGCGGGCCACGTGGGAGCAGCTGCTCCCCGGCCTCGCCGTGCTGCGCCGGTACGAGCGGCGCTGGCTGCGCGGCGACGTGCTCGGCGGCATCACCGTCGCCGCCTACCTCGTGCCCCAGGTGCTGGCCTACGCGGAGGTCGCCGGGCTCCCGGCCGTGACGGGGCTGTGGGCCGTCGGGCCGGGGCTGCTCGTCTACGCCGTGCTCGGCTCGTCGCGGCAGCTGTCCGTCGGACCCGAGTCGACGACGGCTCTCATGACCGCCGCCGGCATCGGGGGCCTCGTCACCGCGGCCGGCGGCATGGCGGCGCGCGAGGAGGCAGCCGCGCTGCTGGCCGTCGCCGTCGGCGTCCTGTGCCTCGTCGGCCGGCTGGTGCGGCTGGGGTTCCTGTCCGAGCTCCTCTCCAAGCCGGTGCTCGTCGGATACATGGCCGGCATCGCGGCGCTCATGGTCGTCAGCCAGGTCGGCAAGGTGACCGGCCTGCACGTCGTCGGCGCGTCGTTCACCCAGGAGCTGGGCTACGTGGCGACGCACCTCGCCGACGTCCACGTGCCGACGCTGCTGCTCGCCGGCGGCGTCCTCGCCGCGCTCCTCGCCTTCCGCCGGCTGCGCCCGCAGTGGCCGGGGCCGCTCATCGCCATGCTCGCGGCGACCGTGCTCGTGCTCTCGCTCGGGCTGCGCGACCGGTTCGGCATCCAGGTGGTCGGTCCGGTACCCGAGGGCCTGCCGGGCGTGCGGCTGCCCCGCGTGGGCGAGGTCGACGTGTGGACGCTGCTGCCGGTCGCCCTCGGGGTCGCCGTCGTGGCCTACTCCGACAACGTCCTCACCGGGCGGGCGTTCGGGGCGCGGCACCGTGAGTCGGTCGACAGCAACCAGGAGTTCCTCGCGCTCGGGGGTGCCAACCTCGCGGCAGGGCTGCTGCACGGGTTCCCGGTCAGCTCGAGCGGCAGCCGCACCGTCATCGCCGACGCCATGGGCGCCCGCACCCAGCTGCACTCGCTCGTCTCGCTCGTCATCGTCGTCGGGACCCTGCTCTTCCTCGGCCCCGTCATCGGCGCCTTCCCCCTCGCGGCGCTGGGCGGCGTGGTCGTCTTCGCGGCCATCCGCCTCGTCGACGTCTCCGAGCTGCGGCGCCTCGCCGGCTTCCGTCGCAGCGAGCTCGTCCTCGCCGTGTCGACGACGGCGGCGGTGCTGCTCTTCGGCGTGCTGCCCGGTATCGGGGCCGCGGTCGCGCTGTCGGTCCTCGACCTGCTCCGCCGCATCGTCCACCCGCACGACGGCGTCCTCGGCTACGTGCCGGACTACGCCGGCATGCACGACATCGACGACCACCCCGACGCCGTCCAGGTGCCGGGGCTCGTCGTCTACCGCTACGACTCACCCCTGTTCTTCGCCAACGCCGACGACTTCGTGCGCCGGGCCCTCGCGGTCGTCGACGAGGCGCAGGCGCGGGGGCGGGTGGAGTGGTTCCTCCTCAACGCCGAGGCCAACACCGAGATCGACCTGACCGCAGTCGACGCCCTCGACCTGCTGCGGGAGCGGTTGCAGGACAGGGGAGTCCGGTTCGCCATGGCCCGAGTCAAGGAGGACCTCCGTGCCTCGCTCGTCGCAGCCGGGTTCGTCGACCGCATCGGCGGGGATGCCGTCTACCCGACGCTGCCCACGGCCGTGGCCGCCTACGTCGCGGCCTACACCGCCGAGCACGGCGCCCCGCCGCCGGGGCTGCGGATCCCGCCGGTCCCGCCTCAGCCCGAGCCGGGCTGACAGCGTCGCGCGGTGGGTGCGGGGCCGGCGCCCCCGAGGACGACGGCGACGAGCGCGGCCACGGCGAGCGAGCCGGCCGAGACGCATCGGGCGAGGCGCACCGCCGGGGCGATGTCGCCCACGGACGCGGCCGGGCCCGTGCCGAGCGTGCCCCGGTCCTCGACGCGTCCGCCGTAGCTGTTGGACCCGCCGAGCCGCACCCCGAGGACGCCCGCGAACGCCGCCTCGACGACGCCCCCGTTGGGGCTCGGGTGCGCCGGTGCGTCGCGCCGCACCGCGGCCCACCCGGCTGCCGCTCGGGGGCGGGTCGGGGCGGCCGCCAGCGTCAGCGCGCCGGCCACGCGTGCCGGCACCCAGTTGACGACGTCGTCGAGCCTGGCTGCGCCCCAACCGAACTGGAGGTACCGCGGTGAACGGTGCCCGACCATCGCATCGAGCGTGTTGACGGCCCGGTAGCCGAGCAGGCCCGGGACGCCGAGGAGGCCGCCCCAGAGCAGCGGCGCCACGACCGCGTCCGACGTGTTCTCGGCCAGCGACTCCACGCACGCGCGGGCCACGCCGTCGGGGTCGAGGGCCGACGCGTCGCGTCCGACGAGGTTGCGCACCTGGACCCGGGCGCCGGCCAGGTCGCCGGCGGTCAGCTGTCGCTCGATCGTCGTGGCCTCGCGGACGAGCGAGCGCCCACCCAGGACCGCCCAGGTCGCTGCCGCCGTGGCGAGGGTGTGCGCGAGCGGGTGTCGCCGGCCCACCCGTTCGAGCACGGCGCCCAGGGTCACCGTCGCACCGACGAGCACCCCGACGTGGGCGACCCCGTTGCGGCGTCGGGGTGCGTACGTGCGCGCCTCGAGCGCGGTTGCGGCAGAGCCGAACCCTGCCACCGGATGCCAGCGGTGCGGGTCACCGAGCGCCTGGTCCGCGAGCCATCCGAGGGCGAGCCCGAGGGCCCGCGCCACCGACCGTCTCACTGCGGCGCGAGCACGTCGAGTGCGGCGACGGCCCCGATGACGGCGACGGCAGGGGCGCCGATCCCGGCCTCCCGCACCGCCGTGTCGATCGCCGTGAGCGGCGCCCGCACCGAGCGCATGCTCGGCAGTCCGGCGTCGGCCACGACGGCCGCCGGCGTGTCGGCGGGCAGGCCCTCGCGGACCAGCGCCTCCGCGATCGCGCCGAGCGTCGCGACACCCATGAGGACGACGATCGTCGTGTTGCTGCGGGCGATCGCGCCCCACTCGAGGGTGCTGCGCGGGTCGCCCGGAGCCACGTGGCCGCTGACGACGGTGAACCCCTGGACGAGCGTCCGGTGGGTCACGGGGATGCCGGCGAGGGCGGGGGCGGCGATGCTCGAGGACACACCGGGCACGACGCGCACCGGCACGCCGGCCGCCGCGCAGGCCTCGGCCTCCTCGCCACCCCGGCCGAAGACGAAGTTGTCACCACCCTTGAGCCGCACCACGTCCCGGCCGTCCAGCGCGTGCTCGACGATGACGTCGTTGATCCGCTCCTGCGGGGTGAAGGCGCCACGGGGGATCTTGCCGACGTCGACGAGCACGGCGTCCGGCCGCGCGTGGCGCAGGGCGTCCAGGGGCGCGAGCCGGTCGTGGACGACGACGTCCGCCGAGCGCACGGCCTCGAGGCCGGCGACGGTGAGCAGCCCGGGGTCTCCGAGTCCACCTCCGACGAGGGTGACGGTGCCGACGGGCCGGACCCCGCTGACGGCGTCGGTGTGGCCGTGGGCGGGGGTCGCGCGGGCACGGACGACGACGTCGAAGGAGTCCGGGTCGGCGGAGGGGTCGTGGGAGACGAGGCCGCGCTCGACGAGGTCGCGCAGCGTCGCGCCGAGCGCCTCCGCCGCTGCGGCGACCGTCACGCCGGCTCCCTCGCGCAGCAGGGCCGACACGGTCGCGGCGGTGGTGCGCTCGACGCCCTCGAGGAGCACCCGGCGGCCGCGGAACATCGACTCAGGCGACATGACGGCTCCTCAGGTCGGTCAGGGCCGCCACGAACGCGCGCGAGGTCGCGGCGTCGCGGACGGCGACGCGGATCCACGCCGGGCCCAGCCCCGGGAAGGTCTCGCCGCGACGCACCGCGAAGCCGCGTGCCGCGAGGGCCTCTCGGACCGAACCCGGCCCGAGCGGCGACGTGTCGACGAGGACGAACGGGGTCGCCGGGCTCCCGGCGACGGCGAAGCCCGCCGAGCCCAGCTCGGCGAGCAGCACGGCGCGGTCACGGCCGAAGGCGAGGGCGGCGGCCTGGGCCTCGGACGCGGCCCGTTCCGACGCGCAGGCGACGGTGGCGGCGAGGGCCGGGGTCGAGACCGACCACGGCGGTTGCACGGCGCGGAGGCGGTCGACGAGCGCGGGGTCGCCGACGACGTAGCCGGCCCGCAGTCCGGCCAGGCCCCACGTCTTCGTCAGCGAGCGGAGCACGAGCACGCCCTCCAGGACGCCGTCGTGCGGTCCCTCACCGAGCACGGAGGCGTTCTCGCCCGGCACCGCGTCCATGAAGGCCTCGTCGACGACGAGGACCCGGCCGGGCGCGCGCAGCGCGAGGACGTCGTCGCGGGGGTGCAGCACGCCGGTGGGGTTGGTCGGGTTGCCGATGACGACGAGGTCGGCGTCGGCTCCCGGACCATCGGGACGGTAGGCCGCCGGGTCGAGCCGGAATCCGTCGTCGGCGGTGAGCACATGCCGGTGCACGTCCCGTCCGGCCGCCCGCAACGCCGCTTCGGGCTCGGTGAACTGCGGGTGGACCACCGACGGGCGGCGCGCGCCGAGGGCCCGGGCGACGAGGGTGAACGCCTCGGCGCCCCCGGCCGTCGGCAGCACGGCCTCGGTCGGCGCGCCGTGCCGTGCGGCCAGGGCCTCGGTCGCCGCGGTCGCGTCCGGGTACCGGCCGAGGTCCGCGAGCGACCGCGCCACGACGTCGGCGAGCCAGGGCGGTGGCGCAGGCAGGCGCACGTTGACGGCCAGGTCGACGAGGCCGGGAGCGACGTCGCGGTCGCCGTGGTGGTGCAGGTCGACGCTCACGTCCGGCTCCTCGCCGATGACGACGCCGGTGCCGGCGTCCGCCGCGTCGCGTACTCGTGCACGGACGAGGCGAACTGCGCCGCCAGAGAAGGGTGCCCGGCCCAGTGCGTGTGCAGGTACGACGCGTGCAGCGTCGCCCGGCCGGTGCCGGCCGGGTCCAGGGCGAACCCCTCGGGCTGGCCGTCCACGAGCCAGGCAGCGTCGCCGGTGGGCCCCTCGACGGACACGGTGGTGCGGTGGAACTCGTGGCCCGTGACGCGCCGTCCGGGCTCGGCGGCGACGGATGCCGTCGACGCCACCGCGGACCGGTAGCCCATCGTCAGCCGGGGCCCCATGGCCGCGACGGCGGGCAGGACCCCGGCCATCCGTTCGCCGTCGAGGCTCTCGCAGAGGTAGAGCAGGCCGGCGCACTCGGCGACGGTGGGCAGTCCCGCGCGGACGGCCTCGCGCACCTCACCGAGCAGCGACGAGTTGGCGGCCAGGGCCTGAGCATGCACCTCGGGGAAGCCGCCGCCGAGGTGCAGCCCGGCGGTGCCCGCTGGGAGCGACGCGTCGCGGGTCGGGTCCACGACGACCGGGTCGAGCCCGGCCGCGCGCATCAGCTCCTCGGTCTCGGCGTAGCGGAAGGTGAAGGCCCGTCCGCCCGCCACCGCGACGACCGGGCGGGGGCCGCCCTCCGACGGGCGGCGGTCGACGAGCTCGCCCGAGGCCGAGGCGATCTCCGCGGTCGGATCCCACGGTGTCCCCGACAGGTCCGGCGCCGACCCGGCGATGGACAGGACCGCGTCGAGGTCGACGTGCGCCGCCACGCGCTCGGCGAGCCGCTCGACCGATGCGTCCGCCTCGTCGCGCTCGGCGGCGGGCACGAGACCGAGGTGGCGCGAGGGCGCCTCGATCCCGGCGTCGCGGGGCAGCACGCCGAGGACGGTGACCCCCGAGGTCTCGACGGCCGACCACACCTCGCGCAGGTGCCGGCCCGACGCCGCCTTGTTGAGGACGACGCCGGCCACCCGGATGCGGGGGTCGAAGGTGGCGAGGCCGTGCACGACCGCGGCGGCCGTGCGCGTCGTGTTGGACACGTCGACGACGAGCACGACGGGCGAGTGCGTCAGGGCCGCGACGTGCGCCGTCGAGGCGAACCCCTCGGTGCCGAGCCGGCCGTCGAACAGGCCCATGACGCCCTCGACGACAGCGACGTCGGCACCCCGGGCACCGTGCAGCAGCAGCGGCTCGACGCGGTGCTCGCCGCAGAGGAACGGGTCGAGGTTGCGGCCGGGGCGACCGGTGGCGACCTCGTGGTAGCCCGGGTCGATGTAGTCGGGCCCCACCTTGAACCCGGCGACCTCGAGACGCCGGCCGCGCACGGCAGCCATGAGGCCCGTGGCGACGGTCGTCTTGCCGTGGCCGGACCCGGGCGCCGCGACGACGAGCCGCGGCAGCCGCGTCGCGGCCACGGCGTCGTCGGCGGAGCGCATCCGGCCGAAGGCGACGTCGAGGGCCGAGTCGAGGCCGCTCACCACTCGATGCCTCTCTGGCCCTTCTGGCCCTCGTCGAACGGGTGCTTGACCTTGGTCATCTCGGTGACGAGGTCGGCGAGCTCGATGAGCGGCTCGGGACAGCGTCGCCCCGTGATGACGACGTGCTGGTGCCCGGGCCGGTCGGCCAGGGTCCGCACGACGTCCTCGACATCGACCCAGCCCCAGGTCATCGGGTAGGTGAACTCGTCGAGGACGTAGAGCCCGTGGGTCTGGGCCGCGAGCCGGCGCTTGACTTCCTCCCAGCCCTCGCGGGCCGCGGCGGCATGGTCGTCGTCGGTGCCCTCCTTGCGGCTCCATGACCACCCGCTGCCCATCTTGTGCCACTCCATCGGGCCGCCGACCCCCGCGTCGCGGTGCAGCTGCCCGAGCGTCTCCACGGCGGTCTGCTCGCCGATGCGCCACTTGGCGCTCTTGACGAACTGGAACACCCCGACCGACCAGCCCTGGTTCCAGCCGCGCAGCGCCAGGCCGAAGGCGGCGGTCGACTTGCCCTTGCCGTCACCGGTGTGGACGACGACGAGCGGCCGGTTGCGGCGCTGGCGCGTCGTCAGGCCGTCGTCGGGAACGGTCGTGGGCTGTCCGCGCATCAGGCGGCCCTCCTCGGCTGGGTGGTGGTGCGAGCGGCGTCCACGATGGTCTGCGCGGCGACGTCGCCGACGGGAAGGTGCTGGGCCCCGAGGTCGGTGGCGAGCCGGGCGGCGAGGCCGAGCCGCATCCGCCCCGTCTCGCAGTCGACGACGACGGCCTCGACGCCCTCGTGGTGCAGCTGGCGGGCCACCCGGCTCGCGCGCGCGACCGCGTCGGGCCCGGCCGTCGCGCGTCCGTCGGTGACGACGACGAGCAGCGGGCGCCGGCTCGGGTCGCGCAGGCGTTCGACGCGGAGGGTCTCGTAGGCGGCGAGCAGGCCCTCGGCGAGGGGTGTCCGGCCGCCGAAGGGCAGGTCGCGAAGGCGCGCGGCGGCGACGTCGACCGACCCGGTGGGCGGCAGGACGAGCTCGGCGGCCCGGTCCCGGAAGGTGACGAGACCGACCTTGTCGCGCCGCTGGTAGGCGTCGAGCAGCAGCGACAGCACGGCCGAGGTCACGGCCTCGAGCCGACGCCGGGCGGCCATCGAGCCGGACGCGTCGACGCACAGGAGCACGAGGTTGGACTCGCGGCCCTGGAGCACGGCACGACGCAGGTGGGACGGGCTGACGCGCAGCCGCCGGGGCCGTTCGCCGGGGCTCCCGTCGTCCTTCGGCGTGCGGGCGGCGGCGGCCGCCCGGACCGTCGCGGGCAGGTGCAGCGGGCCGACGGGGGCGGTCGTCTCACGGACGCGTCGACCCGTCGTCGTGACGGCCGCGGACCGCCGGCCGGCGGCGCCGTGCCCGAGGCCGCGCGCCGTCAGCAGCCGGGCACGCGGCGTCTCGTCGGGGACCGACGCGGACCGGGCGGACGCCGTCGCGCCGGCCCCGGGCCGGCCGGCGTCGTGCTCGTCCGCGTCGGCGGGACTCGGCGCTCCCGCGTCGTCGGCGTGGGTGCCGTCGTGTTCAGGGTCGTCCGCCTGCACGTCGTCCGTGGAGGCTGGGCCCGGGGGGCCCGGGGGGCCCGGGGGGCCCGGGGGGCCCGGGGGGCCCGGGGGGCACGGGGGCACCTGGTCCGCAGGTCCGTGGTCCGAGGCCGCGTCGTCCGCCGGGGCGCCCTCGCCGTCGGTCGGGCCGTCACCGGTCGGGCCGTCACCGGGACCCTCCGGCTGCGGCTCCGGGTCGGGCTCGGGGTCGTCGTCACCGAGGAGCCGGTCGAGGAGGTCCTCGTCGATGCCGGGGGCGTCGAACGGGTTGCGGCGTCGGCGGTGGGGCAACGCCAGCCGGGCGGCCGCCCGGACGTCGGCGCGGGTGACGACGGTGCGCCCGCTCCAGGCGGCGTGGGCGACGGCCGCGCGGGCCGTGACGATGTCGGCTCGCAGCCCGTCGACCTCGAAGCCGGCGCACACCTCGGCGATCCGCGTGAGCACCGTGTCGGGCAGCACCACGTGTCGGACACGCTCCCGGGCGGCGGCGATGCGCCCCCGGAGGCCCTCCTGCTCGGCCTCCCAGCGGTGCGCGAACCCCGACGGGTCGGCGTCGAAGGCCATCCGGCGCCGCACCACCTCGGCCCGAAGGGCGGGCTCGCGCGGGGCGGCGACCTCGACGGTGAGCCCGAACCGGTCGAGCAGCTGCGGGCGCAGCTCGCCCTCCTCGGGGTTCATCGTGCCGACGAGGACGATGCGGGCCGCGTGGGAGACCGAGACACCGTCGCGCTCGACCGTCGTCCGGCCCATCGCGGCGGCGTCGAGGAGCAGGTCGACGAGGTGGTCGTGCAGGAGGTTGACCTCGTCGACGTAGAGGATGCCGCGATGCGCCGCGGCGAGCAGCCCCGGCTGGTAGGCGGCCTCACCCCGGCCGAGGGCGCGTTCGAGGTCGAGGGAGCCGACGACGCGGTCCTCGGTGGCCCCGATCGGCAGCTCGACGAGCCGGGCGCGACGCGTCTCGGCGTGGCCGCCGGTGGCGTCGGTGCCGCTCGGGTCCGCGGCGGCGTGCGGGCCGTCCGGGCAGCCGGGGTCGGGGTCGGCGGGGTCGCAGCCGAACCGGCAGCCCGCGACGACGTGCAGCGCGGGGAGCACCGCCGCGAGGCCACGGACCATCGTCGACTTGGCGGTGCCCTTCTCGCCACGCACGAGGACACCGCCCACCTCGGGCGACACCGCCGTGAGCACGAGGGCGAGGGCCAGGTCGTCGGAGCCGACGACGGCCGAGAACGGGAACGTGGTGGCGGTGGGGACCGGTGCGGTCCCGCGGGCCGCGACGGGGGCGAGCGTCGCGGGGTCGGTCGAGCCGTCGTGCATGCGTGGCCTCCTGCGGGTGCCTCGCCCGCGTGGTCGTCCGGACCGGCCCGGCCGGGCACGGTCGGCGACGGATGACGTCCTGGCTCCCCCGCAGGCGGGGTTCACAGTGGCGGGACCGCTCCGGACTCTCACCGGATTCCTCGCCCGTCGCCACCGCGCAGTCTGCCAGAACGCCGACCCGGCGAGGCCCCGAGCCCGCTCGGTGATCGCCCGGTCCCTCACGCTCTGCCCCGGGAACCGGGGCAGCTGGGAGGTGCGATGGTGCTCATGCCGGGTCCCTCACGCTCTGCCCCGGGAACCGGGGCAGTGCGTGAGGGAAAGGCGCTGGGTGCTCGGGGGCCCGGCACCGGAGGCCGACGCGGTCAGGCGGTGCGGGGCAGCGCGCCGTCGAGCGTCGCGTCGGTCTCGAGGGTGGCGTCGGTCCTGAGCGCCGCGACGATCGAGCGCCACAGCTGCCCGGCCGACACGCCGGAGAGGAACTGGCCCTCGGCATCCGCCTCGACCCTCAGGAGTCCGGCCGGGGTGTCGAGCCAGGCCAGACGTCGGGTGGTCGTCGTGGTCCCGACGGCCTGGGCGACGTCGATGCCGCACGCCTGCCACCGGCCCGAGCGCAGCGAGGCCGCGACGACCGGCCACGCGAAGGCGGCGCCGACCAGACCCTCGGCGGCGTCGGCACGGCTGCGTGCCTCGCGGGTCAGGAGCGCATCGAGCAGGTCCGGGTGGGCGCGTCCGCCGCGCCCCTCGAGACGAGGGCGCGGCTGGAGGTCCGTGAGGCGCACCACGGTCGCCGCGACGAAGTCCTCGTCGACCTCGAGAAAGTCGTGCGTCCCGTCGCCCCGGTCCACGAGCAGGGCCGAGACGCTCCCGAGCCACCCCTCGTGCAGCCACGTCCCGTCCGGCGTCGACACCTCGACCTGCAGGCGGGCCCGTGGCTCCTCCACGGTGCCGAGGCCGGCCCGGACGAGTGGGTGCGCCCGACCCCCGACGGCGACCCCGGAGGCGACGAACGGCACGCCTCCGGCCGGGTCGCCGGGCGAGGCGTCGGTGCTGCGGCCGGGCCCCAGGTGGTCGACGAGGGCGAAGAACGTGTCCGTGTCGGCGCGGAGCCGCGCCGTCGACGCGTCGAACTCGAGGGTGCCGGTGGGGCCCGCTGGGTGGTGGTCGTACGTGTGCATGCTCGTGCCTGCCCTCTTCCCCGGGGGACTGCTCCCCGTGCGATGCCTCGCCCCCGTCGAGTGCCGTGCGAAGCAATGATGGGGCACATCGACCTCGCGTGGACGGTTACGGGCGTCGATGGTGCGCAGGACGACCGACTCCGTGCGGGGCCCTCGATCGGCGCTAGGGTCGCGGGCGTGATCGAGGTGGTCGGGGTAGGTGCGTCCGGGCTCTCGTCGCTCGATGCCGGTGCGCGCCGGGTCGTCGACGAGGCCGACGTCGTCGTCGGTGGGGTGCGGCACCTGGAGATGCTGCCGACACCGTCGGCCGGTTCCTCCGCGCGGTCCCGGGTCGAGCTCGTCCCGTGGCCCTCGCCCCTGTTGCCGGGCCTGCGCGAGGTGCTCGACCGCGTGGCGGGCAGCCGCGTCGTCGTGCTGGCGAGCGGGGACCCGCTCGTGTCCGGCATCGGGTCCACCCTCGTGGCTGCGCTCGGCACCGACGCCGTCCGGATCCACCCGGGTGTGTCCTCGGTGGCCCTCGCGCGCGCCCGGATGGGCTGGTCCGGCGAGGAGTCGGACGTCGTGACGCTCGTCGGTCGCGACGTCGACCGCCTGCGCCGCGACGTCGGGCCCGGACGCCGGCTCGTCGTGCTGACGAGCGGCGTCGACGCACCGGAACGGGTCTGCGCCCTGCTCGCCGACGAGGGGTATGCGTCGAGCCGGGTGACGGTGCTGGGACACCTCGGCGCCGACGAGGAGACGCGGGCCGACGGCGTCGCCGGCAGCTGGACCGCCGGGCCTGCGCCCGCGCTCCACCTCGTCTGCGTCGAGTGCGTGCCGGACGCCGGGTCGCGGCCCCGCTCCCTCGCGCCGGGGCTGCCCGACGACGCCTTCGAGCACGACGGTCAGCTGACCAAGCGCGTCGTCCGTGCGGCGGCGCTCGCCCATCTCGCGCCCCAGCCCGGCGACGTGCTCTGGGACCTCGGCGCCGGCGCCGGCTCCGTCGGCATCGAGTTCGCCCGCCAGCACCCGCGCAACCACGTCGTCGCCGTCGAGCGGGACCCGGTCCGCGCGGCCCGGGTGCGCGCCAACGCCAGGCGCCTCGGGGTCCCCGGCCTCGAGGTCGTCGAGGCGGACTCGGCCGAGGTCGTCGGCCACCTCCCGCGACCGGACGCCGTCTTCGTCGGTGGTGGCGCGACGGCCCGCGTCGTCGACGACGCGTGGGCCGCCCTCGCACCCGGGGGTCGCATCGTCGTCCACGGCGTCACGGTGGAGACGGAGCTGCTCCTGCACGATGCCCGGGCCCGCCTCGGCGGGGCGCTGACCCGCATCGCCGTCGAGGACCTCGAACCGCTCGGGTCGCTCACGGGTTGGAAGCCCGCCCGCGCCGTCGTCCAGTGGTCCGCCACGAAACCCACGGAGCCCACGGAGCCCCCGGAGCCCCCGGTGCCCCCGAAGCCCACGGAGGAACCCGCATGACCGTCCACTTCATCGGTGCGGGTCCCGGTGCCGCGGACCTGCTCACCCTGCGGGCAACGCGTCTCATGCAGCGGTCGGCCGTGTGCCTCTACGCCGGCACCTACATCGGCGCGGAGGTCCTGTCCCACTGCCCGGACGACGCGACGCTCGTCGACACCCAGCACCTGTCCCTCGACGAGATCGTGGGGCACTGCGTCGAGGCCCACGCCGCCGGCCACGACGTCGCGCGACTCTGCTCCGGGGACCCGTCGATCTACTCGGCCGTGGCCGAGCAGACCCGCCGCCTGGACCGGGCGGGGGTGCCCTGGGACGTCACGCCCGGGGTCCCTGCGTATGCCGCGGCGGCCGCCCTCGTCGGCCGCGAGCTGACCGTGCCGGAGGTGGCACAGTCCGTCGTCCTGACCCGCGCGCACCGCGACTCGACGGCGATGCCCGCGACCGAGGCGCTCGCCACCTTCGCCGGCACGAGGGCCACGCTCGTGCTGCACCTCGCGATCCGGCACGTCCGTCGCATCGCCGCAGAGCTCGTCGGGGACTACGGGTCGGGCTGCCCCGTCGTCGTCGTCGCGAACGCCGAGCAGCCGGACCAGCTCGTCCTGAGTGGCACCCTGGCCGACATCGCCGACTCGGTCGAGGAGGCGGGCCTGCGTCAGGCCGCCGTCATCCTCGTCGGGCACGCCCTCGGCGCCCGCGAGACCGACGACTTCGTCGACTCCCACCTCTACGGAACGCGAATCACCGGTCCACAGTAGGTCTCTCGCCGGAGTGCTGCCTCGCGACATCTCGTGAACGCGGCGGCGATGGCGTCGACGGGCGTCGTGTGTCAGGATGCGACTGCCGCAGTGCACGGGAAGTCGGTGTGACTCCGACGTGGTCCTCGCCACTGTGACCAGGGAGCAAGTCCCCACCACCGCCACTGACGACCGCAGGTTGACGCCGGGTCGCCGGGAAGGCTGGGGAGGAGCGTCGATCTGGAAGCCAGGAGACCGGCTGCGGCGTGATCTGTCCACGAGGCATGGAAGAAAGGGTCCCTCGACCATGGCCACTGCTGCCGTCCTGTCCGCCACCACCCGCGTCCGCGTTCCCGCGTGGGCGTGGGCCCTGCTCGCGTTCGCCGTCTTCACGCTGTACTTCCTCGTGCAGGAGAACGGCGCGATCCTCAGCTCGACGAACGCCCAGATGCTGCACGAGCTCACGCACGACGCTCGCCACGCCCTCGGCGTCCCCTGCCACTGACGTGGGGGTGTCCTTCGGCTCCGTGCTGCGGCGCGGGGTCCTGGCCGGCGTGTGCGCGGGCCTCGCCTCGGCTGCCGTGATCTGGCTCGTCGTCGAGCCGGTCATCCGCCGCGCGCTCGCCATCGAGGAGGCGCGCGGCGAACACGCCCACGGCGGAGGGCAGTCCGCTCTCGGCCTGCCCGCGTCACTGCTGGCTCACGGCGACGAGCCGCTCGTCTCGAGGACCGCCCAGGTCGTCGTCGGCGGCATCACGGCCATCCTCGTCGGCGTCGCCGTCGGCGTCGTCTTCTCGGTCGTCTTCGCGGGCATGCGGAGCCGCCTGCCGGGTCGCGGCGACCTGGGCCGGGCGCTCGTGCTGGCGGCGGTCGGCTTCGCGGCCGTCAGCCTGCTGCCCGCGCTGAAGATGCCGGCCAACCCGCCGGCCGTGGGAGACCCCGCGACGGTGACCCGCCGCACCATGCTCTACGGGATCGTGCTGCTGCTCGGCATCGCCATCGCCCTGGCCACGAACTCGTTCGACCGCTGGCTCACCGGGCGCGTCCGCGGGTCGACCCGGTGCGCGCTCGACATCGGCGCCGTCGTCGTCGGTCTCGTCCTCGTGTTCGTCCTCGTGCCGGGCACACCCGACGTCATCCCGTCGGACGTGCCGGCCGGGCTGATCTGGGACTTCCGTCTCGCGTCGCTGGCCCAGCTCGGCTCGATGTGGCTCGCGCTCGGGGTCTCGTTCGGGCTGCTCATGGAGCGGGCGGAGCGCCGGCGCACCGAGGGCCTGCCCGATCGGGAGCCGGTCGCCGCGTGAACCGCTCCGGCGAGCGGCTCTGCATCGTCCGCGCCTGCCGCGACTGCTGTTGCGGGTCCGAGGCCAAGCACCCGGGTGTCGACCACGACGGGCTCCTCGCCCGGCTCGAGGCCGGGACCCGGGGCCGCGCCCGGGTGCTGCGCAGCGCCTGCCTGCTCGCGTGCGACGAGTCGAACGTCGTCGTCGTGTCGCCGTCGCCGATCGGCCGCAGCCAGGGTGGGCGAGCCGTGTGGCTGCGCCGGGTCCTCGACGCGGCGGCCGTCGACGCCGTGGCCCTGTGGGTGCGGCGTGGTGGTCCCGGCGTCGTTCCGCCCCCGGACGAGCTCGCCGCGTCGGTGTTCGCGCCCTCCAGCCTGTCGGTGACCTACGCCCCGGCCGAGGCCACGCCGTCGGGCGTGTGACGTCCGACGCCCCGAGGGGACCGCGCCGTCGGCGCAGGACGGCTCGACGCCGAGCCGTAGGGTGAGCTCATGTCGGACGCCTCCCGCACCACCTACGTCCTCGTCGACGGCGAGAACATCGACGCCACGCTCGGCACCTCGATCCTCGGGCGGCGTCCGCGCCCCGAGGAGCGGCCGCGGTGGGAGCGGCTGCTCCAGTTCGCCGAGGAGGAGTGGGGCCAGCCCGCCCAGGGCCTCTTCTTCCTCGCGGCGAACTCCGAGCTGCCGATGGCCTTCGTCCAGGCCCTGCTCGCGATCGGCTACCGGCCCGTGCCGCTGTCCGGCGCGCCGGGTCAGAAGGTCGTCGACATCGCGATCCAGCGCACGCTCGTCGAGCTCGGCAGCCGGGCGGCCGACGTCGTGCTCGTCAGCAACGACGGCGACTTCGTCGAACAGCTCGGCGACCTCCTCGACGGCCGCCGCGCCGGCGTCGTCGGCTTCACCGAGTTCCGGAACAAGGGCTTCGAGGCGCTGACCGGCCGCGGCCTGCAGACCTTCGACCTCGAGTACGACGTCCTCGCGTTCAACACGCACCTGCCGCGCGTGCGGATCATCCCGATCGACGAGTTCGACCCGACCCAGTTCCTCTGAGCCGCAGCTCGGCTCGCCCGATGCGTCAGTCGACGAAGCGCGGCGTCCAGACCTGCCCACCCGGCGTGACGCGCGTGCGAGTGGCGCCGACCATGACGAGGCACTTCATGTCGATCGACGCGGGGTCGAGCTCACCGAGCGTCGTGACCGTCAGGGACTCCTCGGCCCTCCCGACGTCGCGACCGACGACGACGACCTGCTCGGGGCCGCGCACGGCCAGGAGCAGCTCGCGCGCCCGTGCCACCTGCTCGGTGCGGCTGCGTGAGGCGGGGTTGTAGATCGCGATGGCGAGGTCGGCCTCGGCCATCGCGCGCAGCCGGGCGGCGACGACGTCCCAGGGCTTGAGCCGGTCGGACAGCGAGATGACGGCGAAGTCACCGCCGAGAGGAGCCCCGGCCCGCGCGGCGACGGCCTGGGCGGCGGTGACCCCAGGCACGACCCGCACCGGGACGTCGCCGTACCCGAACGTCTCCGCTGCCTCGAAGACGGCCGACGCCATGCCGAACACGCCGGCGTCACCGCCCGAGACGACGGCCACGCGCTCGCCCTTGCGGGCCAGCTCGAGGGCGTCGCGGGCGCGGTACACCTCGACGGTGTTGCCGGACGCGTGCCGGGTCAGGCCGACCCGCTGCGGCACCCGCGCGACATAGGGGGCGTAGCCGACGACGTGGCCGACGCCGGCCAGCACTGCCGAGGCCTCGGGCGTGAGCCACCGCTCGGGGCCCGGGCCGAGGCCGACGACGACGACCTCGCCGACGCCGCCGACGTCGCCCCTGTCCGGAGAACCTTCTACCGCAGGCGAGCTCGCCACGGAGGACGCTGCACGGCCCGCGGCGTCGGCGCGCAGGTCGCGTCCCGGCACGACGACCATCGACATGTACGGCACGGTGGAGGCGTCGACGTCGGCGACGGGCAGCACCCGCTCGGCGTCGCTGCTGGCCCGCTCGACGTACCGCGCCTCCGCGAGCCGGCCCGCCTGTCGCAGCGCCTCGCGGACGTTCTCGAACGTGCGGCCGAGCTTCATGACGACGGCTGCCTCGGTGTCCGCGAGCCGGCGGGCGAGCTCGGGCACGGGGAGCGTCCCGGGCAGGATCGTCAGGACGTCCTCGTGGCGGCACAGCCCCGTCGCGACGGCGGCCGCCGACCCGCTCACCGACGTCACGCCGGGCACGACCGCGGTGTCGTAGCGGTCGGCGAGGCGGTCGTGCAGGTACATGTACGTGCCGTAGAAGAGCGGGTCTCCTTCAGCGAGGACGACGACGTTGCGGCCCGAGTCCAGATGGGCCGCAAGGCGGTCGGCCGACGCGTCGTAGAAGTCGGCCATGAGCCCGTGGTAGCCGAGGGGGTGGTCGGTGGTGCCCGTCGTCACCGGGTAGACGAGCAGCTCCTCGATGACGCCGTCGCGCACGTACGGGGCCGCGATGCGCCGGGCGATGGAGTCGCCGCGCGTGCCGCTGTGGAAGGCGACGACGTCGGCCTCGGCGATGAGCCGGGCCGCCTTGACGGTGACGAGCTCGGGATCGCCGGGGCCGACGCCGACGCCGCGGAGCCGGCCGGGCGGTGTTGCGGCGCTGGGGACCCGGGTCACAGCTCCTCCTCGCGGGCCAGGGCGTTGACGGCCGACGCCGCGAGCGCGGAACCGCCGCGCCGGCCGTGGACGACGAGCCACGGGATGCCGAACGGGTTCCGGGCCAGCGCGACCTTCGACTCGGCCGAGCCGATGAAGCCGACCGGGATGCCGACGACCGCCGCAGGGCGTGGACCGCCGTCGGCGACGAGCTCGAGGAGGTGGAAGAGGGCCGTGGGGGCGTTGCCGATGGCGACGACGGCACCCTCCAACCGGTCGCCCCACAGCGAGACGGCCGCCGCCGAGCGGGTCGTGCCCCACGCGCGCGCCAGGTCCGGGACGCGCTCGTCGCGCAGGGTGCACACGACCTCGTTGTCGCGCGGCAGCCGGGCACGGGTGATCCCCGAGGCGATCATGTGCGCGTCGGTGAGGATCGGCGCCCCGGCGCGCAGGGCGGTCCTCGCAGAGCGCACGAGGTCCGGATGGACGGCGATGTGCTCGGTCAGGTCGACGTCGCCGCTCGCGTGCACCATCCGCACCGCCACGACCCGGGCGTCCTCGGGCAGGTGGTCGAGCCGTGCCTCGGCCCGGATCGTCGCGAACGAGCGACGGTAGATCTCCTGGCCGTCGGTCTCGTACGCGTAGCGCCGCGTCGGTGGTCGGCTCGCATTCGTCGTCACGTCCACGACGTCTCCGATCCTCGGTTCGAGTGGTCACGGTGCCCGCGCTCGAGGGCCGCGAGCGCGTCCGACGGCGTCCGCGGCGCGAGGACGTCGACGAACGGGCCGGCGGGGGTGCCGCACCGGCGCTCGCACCCGCTGACGTGGACCGGCAGGTCCCCGCCCGGCATCCCCCCGGCCGGCAGGCTCGCGGCGAGGGAGCGGGCGACGCCCCGGGTGTCGACGTCGGTGCGGGCGCAGCCCGGCGCGCCCGTGCAGGCGTGCAGGCGCACCCACGGCGAGCCCGGCGTCGTGACGAGGCCGGCATCCTCCAGCAGGTGGAGCGCCCCTGCCCCGTCGGGCACGACGAGGGAGCGCCACGGCGTCACGACCACCTCGTCCACGACCTGGGACAGCGCGTCCACGTGGTGGCGGGTCAGCAGCCCGAGCGGCACCCCGACGACCGCATGGGCGCCGACGCGACCGACGGGCCGGGGCGCGCGCGGAGGCAGGGTGAGGTCGAGCGGGGGTGTGCGGAGCCGTCCGGCCAGCTCCCGCACGTGCCAGGCCGAAGAGCCGGAACGAGCTTTGGCCGTGAGGAATTCGCGTGCGAGCCCCGCCACGGTGGCCGCGGCGCGGTCGAGGCCGACGACCAGTCCGTGGTCCGGCGAGCCGACGAGGACCGCCACGCGCCCACCATCCAGGGCGAGCAGGCCGAGGTCGAAGGGCTCCCGGACGACGTCACCCCGGCCGTCGTCGAGGACGAAGAGGAAGCGTCCGGGCAGCCCGGCCAGCGACGGGTCGGCGCACACCGCCGCGTCGAGGGCACGGACGACCGGACGCAGGTCACACCGGCCGCGCGCGTCGAGGCCGGTCAGCGGCGACACGACGACGTTGCGGACGAGCTCGTGGGTCGGCGACGGGACCAGCCCGGTCGCGGCCACGGCCCGCCGCACGTCCTCCGGCACCGGGTTGGGCAGACCCCGCAGCTGCAGCGCCGCCCGTGACGTGAGCTGGATCGCCGGGTCCGGCTGTGCCGCAACGACATCGAGCAGCGCGGCGAGTGCCGGCACCGGGACCGGTCGACCTGCGGGCCGGACCCGCACGAGCGCTCCGTCAGCCGCGGCGAAGGGCCGCGAGACGCCCGGGCAGGCGTCGGCTGCCGTTCGGGGGCGGGTCTCCGGGGCGGTCACGCGGCACATCGTAGGCCCGGCTCGCCGGGGGCCGGGTGTCCGGTGCTCAGCCGCCCTCGGGTACCCACACGTACTGCGGGGTCTGGCACACCTCGACGAACCCGAGCCTTTCGTACGTCGGACGGCCCATCGCGGAGGCGATGAGCACCGCCTCCGTGCACCCCCGTTCGCGGCCGAGGTTCATCAGCCTGGCCGTCACGGCATACCCGACCCCACGCCGCCGCGCGACCTCGAGGGTCGCGATGTTGTAGAGACCGAGGGTGCGGCCGGTGAGGAAGCCGGAGCCGACCCCGACCGGCTCGCCGTCGACCCGGGCGACGACGTGGAAGGCGACGTCCGGCGCCAGCGAGGCCAGGGCCCGGGTCAGCGGCTCGGCGACCACCTCGGCGGGGAAGCCGAAGCCGGCCACCATGGTCTCGACGACCTCTGCCGTCACACCGCTCTCGTCGAGGGTCAGACCCGCGACGAGGGCTTCGTCGACGGGACCGTCGAGCGGCACGTGCATCCCGGGGTCGGCCTCCGGCTCGATGCCGCGCGAGCGGATCACCGCGTCCATCGCGGGCGTCAGGTGCGAGGGCGTGGCCCACCACAGGAACGGCAGGCCGCGGGCCCGGTACGCGTCGACGAGCGCCGCCGTCCGGTCGGCCTCGGTCCCGGCGGCGAACCGCGCTCCGGCGATCGCGTTGAACAGCGGGAACGCGACGTCGGAGGTGTAGGCGATGACGTCGGCGTCGGGCAGGCGGGTGACCACGCCGCTGCCGGCGAAGAGCCGGCACAGCGCGATGAGGTTCTCCTCGACCGCGGCGGCCCGGGAGTCGGTCACCCTCGCACGGTAGCCGCGCGTCGGGTGGGCCCGCAGGCGAACGCGGACGGCGGGCGTGCCCGGACGGACGTCGCGCGCGCCCCCCGGGCACGCCCGCTAGGGTGGGCGCAGCGTCGTCGACCAGGAACCCGGTGCGAGCCCGGGACGGTCCCGCCACTGTGAGCCCGCCGCCGCGAGGGGGAGGGCGAGTCAGGAACTGCCGGCGACGCATCTCATCCCACCGACCGCGGGGCGTGGACACCCCGCCGAGGAGTCTCATGACGCGCACCCGCGCGGCCGGCGAGGACGCGTCCCGCGACGCCGCCCCGACCGGCCCCACCACTCGCATCGCCCTGCTGTCGACGTCCGACACCGACCTGCTGTGCGCCCGCGGTAGCGGCGCCGACTACGTCGTGGCCAACCCGGCCCGCCCCGGGCACACGTCGATGGCCGAGGCCATCGAGGGAGCCGACATCGTCGTCGCCCGCATCCTCGGCGGCCCGCAGGACCTCTGCGACGGCTTCCGCCGCATCCGGGCCACCGGCGTCCCGCTCGTCGTCCTCGGTGGCGAGCAGACGCCGAACGCCGCGCTCATGGAGCTGTCGAACGTCGCCCCGGGCATCGTGGCGGAGGCGCACCGCTACCTCGCCGAGGGCGGCGCGGGCAACCTGCGCGAGCTGCACGCGTTCCTCGCCGACACGGTGCTGCTCACCGGTGAGGGCTTCGAGCCTCCGCGGACCCTGCCGACCTGGGGCGTCCTCGACCGCCCGGCCGCCCCCGTCGGGGCATCGACCGAGGCATCGACCGAGGCATCGACCGAGGCATCGACCGAGGCATCGACCGAGGCATCGACCGACGACGCGACGCCGCGGCCCCGCATCGGCATCCTCTTCTACCGGGCCCAGCACGCGGCCGAGAACACCGCCTACGTCCACGCCCTCGCCGACGCGGTCGACGCCGCCGGTGGCGTCGGCGTCCCGGTGTTCGTGTCGTCGCTGCGCGACGCCCCGGAGGACCTCCTCGAGCACCTGCGCGAGTACGACGCCCTCGTCACGACCGTCCTCGCCGCGGGCGGGACGCGCCCGGCCACCGCCGGCGCCGGGGAGGACGACGACGCCTGGGACGTGCAGGCGCTCGCGGCCCTCGACGTGCCCATCGTCCAGGGCCTGTGCCTGACCTGGAGCCGCGCCGACTGGGAGGGCTCCGACGACGGCATGAGCCCGCTCGACGTCGCGACACAGGTGGCGGTGCCCGAGTTCGACGGCCGCATCATCGGTGGCGTCTTCTCCTTCAAGGAGACCGACGCCGACGGCCTGCCGCACTACGTGCCCGACACCGAGCGTTGTGCCCGCCTCGCCGCCCTCGTCGTCAACCACGCGCGGCTGCGGCACGTGCCGCCCGCCGAGCGACGCGTCGCCGTGGTCCTGTCCGCCTACCCGAGCAAGCACTCGCGGCTCGGCAACGCCGTCGGCCTCGACACCCCGGTCTCGGTCATCCGCCTGCTGCGCGCCATGCGCGGGGCGGGCTACGACCTGGGCGTACCCGGCGACATCCCGGGCACCGGCCCGCTCGAGGCGGTCGAGGGCGAGGAGCCCGACACCACCGCGGGCAACGCCCTCATCCACGCGCTCATCGCCGCCGGCGGGCAGGACGAGGACTGGCTCACCCAGGAGCAGCTGTCCGGCCAGCCGGTGCGCATCCCGGCCGCCCGCTACCGCGAGTGGTTCGCCGAGCTGCCCTCCGAGCTGCGCGACGCCGTCACGGAGCACTGGGGCGAGGCCCCGGGCGAGGTCTTCGTCGACCGCGCCGGCACCACGGCCGACCCGGACGGGGAGATCGTCGCGGCCGCGCTGCGTGCCGGCAACCTCGTCGTCATCGTCCAGCCGCCGCGCGGCTTCGGCGAGAACCCCATCGCGATCTACCACGACCCCGACCTCCCGCCGACGCACCACTACCTCGCCGTGTACGGCTGGCTCGCAAGGGAGTTCGGCGCGCACGCCATCGTCCACATGGGCAAGCACGGCAACCTCGAGTGGCTTCCCGGCAAGAACCTGGCGCTGTCGGCGGCCTGCGGTCCCGACGCGACGATCGGCTCGGTCCCGCTCGTCTACCCGTTCCTCGTCAACGACCCCGGCGAGGGCGCGCAGGCCAAGCGCCGCGCCCACGCGACGATCGTCGACCACCTCGTGCCGCCGATGGCCCGCGCCGAGTCCTACGGCGACATCGCGCGTCTGGAGCAGCTGCTCGACGAGTACGGCAACGTGTCGGTCATGGACCCGGCCAAGGCGCCGGCGCTTCGTGCCGAGATCTGGTCGCTCATCAAGGCGGCCGAGATGCACCACGACCTCGGCCTGACCGACCGACCCGAGGACGACGACTTCGACGAGTTCGTCATGCACGTCGACGGCTGGCTCTGCGAGGTCAAGGACGTCCAGATCCGCGACGGCCTCCACGTTCTCGGCCAGGCCCCCGCGGGGGAGGGCCTGGCCGACCTCACCCTGGCGATCCTGCGCGCCAACCAGGTGTTCGCCGGGTCGACGGGGGCCGTGCCCGGTCTGCGCACGGCGCTCGGGCTCGCCGAAGGGGAGTCCGGGCGCACCTCCGTCGACCGGGCCGAGGCGCAGGCCTCCGCCCTCGTCCACGCGCTCGCCGACGCCGGCTGGGACGTCGACGCCGTACCCGCGGTCGTCGCGGCCACGCTCGACGAGTCCGAGAGCGTCGACCTCGAGGGCGTCCGGCGCTCGCTCGAGTTCGCCTGTCGTGAGGTCGTGCCGCGGCTGCTCGCGACGCGCGGCGAGATCGACGCCGTCCTGCACGCCCTCGACGGCGGCTACACCCCGGCGGGGCCGTCCGGCTCACCGCTGAGGGGCCTGGTCAACGTGCTGCCGACCGGCCGCAACTTCTACTCCGTCGACCCCAAGGCCATCCCGAGCCGCCTCGCCTGGGAGACCGGTCAGGCGCTCGCCGACGCCCTCCTCGAGCGGCACCGGGCCGACACCGGTGAGTGGCCGCGCTCGGTCGGCCTGTCCGTCTGGGGCACCTCGGCGATGCGCACGTCGGGCGACGACGTCGCCGAGGTCCTGGCGCTCCTCGGTGTCCGGCCCCGCTGGGACGAGATGTCTCGCCGGGTCATCGGGCTCGACCCCGTTCCGCTCGACGAGCTGGGCCGGCCGCGCATCGACGTGACGGTCCGCATCTCCGGGTTCTTCCGCGACGCGTTCCCGCACGTCATCGCGATGCTCGACGACGCCGTCCGCCTCGTCGCGGGCCTCGACGAGCCCGATGCCGACAACTACGTGCGCGCCCACGCGTCCGCCGACCTCGCCGAGCACGGCGACGCGCGTCGGGCCACGACCCGGATCTTCGGCAGCAAGCCCGGCTCGTACGGTGCCGGCATCCTGCCCCTCATCGAGGCGGGCAACTGGCGCACCGACGCCGACCTCGCCGAGGTCTACGCGACGTGGGGCGGCTTCGCCTACGGCCGCGACCTCGACGGCGCCCCGGCGCGCGGCGACATGGAGCGCTCGTACCGGCGGATCGAGGTCGCCGCCAAGAACATCGACACCCGCGAGCACGACATCGCCGACAGCGACGACTACTTCCAGTACCACGGCGGCATGGTCGCCACGGTCCGCGCGCTGACCGGGCGCGCGCCGCGGGCGTACGTCGGCGACTCGACGACGCCCGACGCCGTCCGCACCCGCAGCCTCACCGAGGAGACGGCGCGCGTCTTCCGGGCCCGTGTCGTCAACCCGCGGTGGATCGCCGCGATGCGGCGGCACGGGTACAAGGGGGCCTTCGAGCTCGCCGCCACGGTCGACTACCTCTTCGGCTTCGACGCGACGGCCGGTGTCGTCACCGACTGGATGTACGAGCAGCTCGCGCAGACCTACGTCCTCGACAAGGAGAACCAGGACTTCCTCCGGCACGCCAACCCGTGGGCGCTGCACGGCATGGTCGAGCGGCTCCACGAGGCCGTCGACCGGGGACTGTGGGAGTCGCCGGACCCGCAGGTGCTGGCCGACCTCCAGCAGGTCTACCTCGACGTCGAGGGGGACCTCGAGGCCTGAGCCGCAACGCCTCCCCCGAGACTCGGCGTCCGGCGACCGCGCACCCCGCGCACGGGCACCCGCGCACGGTAAGACCGACCCGCGTCGGTACGACCAACGGTCATGACGCACACGACCACCGCCTTCGTGCTCTCCGGGGGAGGCAGCCTCGGGGCGGTCCAGGTGGGGATGCTGGCGGCCCTGGCCGAGAACGGCATCCGTCCCGACGTGCTCGTCGGCACCTCCGCGGGTGCGATGAACGCCGCCTGGGTGGCCGGCCACGGCCTGTCCCCGGCATCGCTCGACGACCTCGCCGCGGTGTGGGTCGGGCTGCGGCGCGCGGACGTCTTCCCGGTCGACGTCCGGCGGGTCGTGCGGTCCCTCCTCGGGTGGGGACCGGCCATGTCGACGGCCGACCGCCTGCGAGCCCTCGTCGTGCGCCACGTGGGTGACCTCGACCTGTCCGACGCCACCGTCCCGGTGCACTTCGTCGCAGCCGATGCCCTGACCGGACGGTCGGTGCTGGTCAGCGACGGCCCGCTCGCCGACGGTGTGCTCGCGAGCGCGGCCATCCCGGGGGTCTTCCCGCCCGTGGCCCTCGGCGGCCGGCTCCTCGTCGACGGTGCCCTGGCCGACCGGTCCGGCCTGAGCCACGCCGTCAGCCTCGGGGCGACGGAGACCTACCTGCTCCCCGCGGGCGCTCCGTGCGCGCTCGAGGAACCCCCCGGCTCTGCGCTCGGGATGGCCGTCCACGCGGTCGCCCTGCTCCTGGAACAGCGCCTGGTGGCCGAGGTCCGCTCCCTGTCCGGCCGTTCGCGGCTCCGGGCCCTGCCGCCGCTGTGCCCTCTTGCGGTGTCGGCCACCGACTTCGGTCACGGCGCCGAGCTCGTGGAGCGCGGGCGTCGCAGCGCCCTCGACTGGCTCGCCGGTGGTGGCACCGAGCTGCCGGCGCCGGCCCGGTTCCTGAGGTTGCACGACCACGCCGAGCCCCCGGTCGAGGCCGCCGGCTGAGGCCGGCGCGCCCGCCGGCCGAGCCGGAACCACGCACCTCGGACGGTCCCGTGCTCCGACGGCAGGGACAGCCCCGGCTCCAGGCGCTCAGCATTGCTCCGCAGGGTGAGCCAGGGAACGGCGGGAGGCGGTGAGCAGGGGCTGACCACGGTTGCACCGGAGCGCGCGGGACGGCGCGCGACCGTGTCGGGATCGCTGGCTCAGGTGGCGGAGCAATGCTGAGGGACCGCGTGATGGGGCGTGCCGGAGACCGTCGCCCCGGTCAGCTCGGACGGACGCGGGCCCACACGACCTCGTCCGAGCGGGTGCCGTCGGGATTGACGAGGCGTGCGGCGTGCACGCCCTCACGCACGTACCCGGCCTTCTCGGCGGCCCGGCCCGACGCGACGTTGTCGACCTTGTGGCCCAGCTCCAGCCGCACGATGTCGGTCTGGGCGAAGACCCACTCGGTCACGAGCACCAGCGCGCGCGTCGTGAAGCCGCGCCCCCGGAACGCCGGCAGCACGCCGTAGCCGACGAGCCCGACACCGGGTGGGCCGAGGGTGAGGACACCGATGAGCCCGGCACCCTCGCCCGTCGCCGCATCGACCATGACGAACCGGGCCGCCCGCCCCAGGCGCCACTCCCGGGGCGCGAGCGCGGCCCGTTGCCGCGCCTCGGCCTCGGTCATCGGCACGTCGGTGAAGCCCCACCGCAGCTGCTCGTCGTTGTTGTGCTCGCCGAGGACGACGGGCCAGTCCGAGGCCGTCACGGGTCGCAGGGTCAGGGTTCCGTCGGACAGCGACACGACCTCCGGGAACGCCGGGAGCGTCGGCCCGGCGTGAGCCGGGGTGGGCGAGCCCTCGGGGCCGCGCAGCAGGTACGTGTCCATGACCCACCCGTGGCGCTCGCGGGCGTCGGCGCGCACCCGGCGCACTTCGTCGAGGACGTCGGCCAGGCGGCCACGCACGAGCAGCTCGTCGGGCGTGCCGAGGTAGGCCCCCCAGAACAGCTCGAGGTCCGGCGCCACGTCGACGAGGCCTGCGCACGCGAGGCCGCCGTCGAGCATGACGACGACGTCGCCGAGCGACGCGTCGTACTCGTCGACGAGCCGGCGACCCGTGGTGACGTGGACCGGGGCCCCGATGCGGTTCAACGGGATCCGGTGCCGCGCGGCGAGCAGCTGTGGTGCGCTGATGCCGGGCAGCACGTCGTGCTCGACGCGCACACCCTGCGCGGCCCACCGGGCGAGGAGGGCGTCCACGACGCGGATCGTCGAGTCGTAGAACGCGGGGTCGCCCCACACGAGGAAGCCGACGGTGTCCTCGCCCTCGGCGAGTCCGGCCACCACGGACGCGTACGCCTCGACGCGGGCCGCGTGCCAGTCGCGGACACCGCGGTCGTACGCACCGGCGTCGCGTTCGGCGTCGGGCCCGCGGTGCGGGTCGGGCACCTCGACGAAGCGGTAGGACGACCGGTCGGGGACGAACGCGTCGACCAGCGCCTGGCGTGCCTCGACGAGGTCCGCGGTGCGCTCGCCCTTGTCGGCGACGAGGAAGACGTCGACCGACGCGATGGCCGCGGCGGCCTCCCCGGTGACCTGCGCCGGGCTGCCCATGCCGATGCCGATCACGCGGATCCGCTTGATCACGAGACCTCCTCGTCGGCGGCGTGCCCGTTCCCCGCCCGCGTCAGGGCGATGAGCGCGTCGACGTCGACGTGCTCCTCCAGGGCGTCGGCCAGGGTGTCGAGCATGTGCTCGCGCCGTTGCGCGAAGCCGGGAGCCGACGGGTCGGGCACCCACTGCGAGCCGACCGTGCGGGCGACGCCGCAGAGCCAGGCCCGGCGGAAGCCGTCGCTCTCGAAGGCGCCGTGCCACATGGTGCCCCACACCGATCCAGCCCTCCAGCCGTCGAGGAACCGCTCGGCCGACGCGTCCGCGCCCGGTGCCGCGGAGGCGATGCCGTGGTGGATCTCGTACGCGCCGTCGACGGCGTGCCCGCCCCACGACCCTTGCGGACGCGCCAGCACCTTGGCCGCGCCGAAGGCGACGCGGGTGGGCAGCAGGCCCAGCCCGGCGACCGTGCCGACGCGTCCCTCGACGTCGTCCTCGATGTGCTGCGCGAGCATCTGGTAGCCGCCGCAGATGCCGAGGACCGGCCGTCCGGCAGCGGCCCGGCGCAGCACGACGTCCGCGAGGCCGCGGTCACGCAACCACTCGAGATCATTTGCGGTGGAACGGGACCCGGGCAGCACGACGAGGTCCGCGGTGTCGACGACGGCGGGGTCGACGGTGACGAGGACGTCGACGCCGGGCTCGGCGGCGAGCGCGTCGACGTCGGTGGCGTTCGAGATGCGCGGCAGCCGGACGACGGCCACCTTGAGCCGGTCGCCGGCCGTCGCCGACAGGGCGGTCGACGCGCGCCAGTGCCCGACCTCGAGGGTGTCCTCGCTGTCCAGCCAGACGTCGAGCAGCCACGGGACGACACCGTGGAAGGGGACCCCGGTGCGCCGCGTGACCTCCTCGAGCCCGGGCTCGAGGACGGCGACGTCGCCGCGGAACTTGTTGATGACGAAGGACTTCAGCAGGGCGCGGTCGGCGTCGTCGAGGAGCGCCCACGTTCCGTACAGCGCCGCGAGGATGCCGCCCCGGTCGATGTCGCCGACGACGACGACGGGCAGGCCGAACTCGCGGGCGAGGCCCATGTTGACGTAGTCGCCCGAGCGGAGGTTGACCTCTGCGGGCGAACCGGCCCCCTCGCAGACGACGAGGTCGTGGTCGTCGGCGAGCTCGCGGTAGGCGGCGAACGCGGCCTCGCGCAGGTGCGCGCGACCGGTCGCGTACTGCCCGGCCTCGAGCGTCCCGGCCGGTTCGCCGCGCACGACGACGAACGACCGGCGGTCGGTGCCGGGCTTGAGCAGGACGGGGTTCATCGCCGTCGTCGGTACGAGCCCGGCCGCCATGGCCTGCAGGTACTGGGCCCGCCCGATCTCACCGCCGTCGGCGCACACCATCGAGTTGTTGGACATGTTCTGCGCCTTGAAGGGGGCCACGCGCAGCCCGCGCCGCGCGAGCACTCGGCACAGGCCGGCGACGAGGACCGACTTGCCGGCGTCGGACGACGTGCCGGCGATGAGGAGCCCGGAGGGGCGGGAGTCGGCGGACGGGGACAGGGGCACGACGCCATCCTGCCCGACCGGGCGTCGACGCCGGGCCACGGTCCTCGCGGTCCTCGCGGTCCTCCCGTGACCCGGCGCACGTCCCGGTGTTCCGGCTCCTACTCGGGGTCGCCGTCGGCGAGCAGCTGGTAGAGGCGGCGCCGGGTCTCGGTGAGGATCTCGGCGGCCTCGGCCCGCTGCTGCGAGGTGCCCGTGGTGACGATCTGCCACATGGCGCCCATGACCTGGCCGACGACCGGCATGAGGTCGGTGCCGCTGCGGCGCTCCTGCTGCGGGGCGTCACCCTCGTCGGGCTCCTGGGGCTCCTCGAAGGGACGCCACGTGGCGGCCATCTCCTCGGCGTTCTCCTCGACGTAGCGGCGTCCCTCGTCGGTGAGGCGCAGGAGGCGCCGACCGTCGACGTCGCGGCCCTCGACGAGGCCCTCGTCCTCGAGCTGCTGGACGGTCGGGTAGACCGAGCCGGGGCTCGGCTTCCACGCGCCGCCGGTGCGCTCGGAGATCTGCTGGATCAGCTGGTAGCCGTTCATCTCGTCGCCCGCGAGCACCTCGAGGATGGCGGCGCGCACGTCGCCGCGTCGGGCGCGGGGACCACGGCGGCCGCCGAAGTCGGGGCCGAAGCCGGGCCCGCCGAAGTGGCGGACGAGCTCGGCGACCCAGGGCGGCGGGCCGGGACGCCCGCGTCCGTGGCCGCCGGGCGGCCCCCAGGGGCGGGGGCCGGGCCCCCAGCCGCCCCAGCCCTGGTCCCAGCCGGACTCGTGTCGGGTGTGTCGGTGTCCGTGCATCGGACTCTCCTTTCCTCGCGATCTGACGAACAGTCGCGATACGTTGACGATATATCGCGAACGGTCGGGAGGGAAGAGTTCTCCGCACGGATCGGCTCAGCGCCTATCCGGGCGGGCCGACGGTCTCGCAGCGTCTGGCGTGGTCTAGGCGAAGCGATAGACACCGGGAGACAGCCTGAGCGTTACCGGAGCGTCGTCGGAGATTTCTCATGGTTCGTTGAGGTATGCAGCAGGTTTGGTTACGGTGCGACGGTGGCGGGGACACTTCTTCGCCGTGAGGAGGCTGGACGTGGCGACCAACCAGAGGAACGGTGCGGCGAACGGCAGGACCATGACGGCCGGCAGGCCCGCGCACATCTCGAGGAGGCCCGCGATGGCGGAGGGTGCCCCCGCGCCGACCGGTGAGAAGCGCACGATCCGTCTGCAGTGGGCGCCGTCCGCGGCCCCCCGCATCCGTCGCGAGATCGTCGCCGACCTCGTCGCCCGCAAGGTGACCCCCGACGTCGTCGACGAGGCCGAGATCGTCGTCAGCGAGCTCGTCGCCAACGCCGTGCGCCACGCCCGACCGCTGTCCGACGGCGCCATCCGCATCCACTGGAAGGTCAAGAACAACGTCGTCGAGGTGGAGGTCAGCGACGGCGGTGGCCCGACCGTCCCCCGCCCGCTGCCGCCGACGACGTGGGGGGCCGGCGGCCGGGGTCTGCGCATCGTGCGCTCGCTGGCCCACGAGTGGGGCGTCATCGACGACCCCAACGGCCGCACGGTCTGGGCCTCCCTCGGTGGGCCCTCCCGCCGCCGCTCGCACTGAGCCACCCGTCGGCATGACGCCGGCCCCCGAGCTGCCCGACCCGGCGCTCGTCGTGCTCGTCGGGGCGTCCGGCTCGGGCAAGACCACGTGGGCGCTCGCGCGGTACCGCCCCGCCGAGGTCGTCTCCTCCGACGCCCTGCGCGCCGTCGTCGGCAGCGGCGAGCACGACCTCGACGCGTCGACCGACGCCTTCGCCGTCCTCGAGACGGTCGTCGCGGCTCGCCTGGGACGACGCCTGACGACGGTCGTCGACACCCTCGGCACCGATGCGTCGCGCCGCGTCCGGTGGCTGGCCGCGGCCCGCGCCGCCGGGCTGCCGGCCTTCGCCGTCGTCCTCGACGCTCCGGCTGCCGTGTGTCGTGACCGCAACCGCTCCCGTGAGCGGTCCGTGCCGGCTCGCGTGCTGACGAGCCAGCTCGCTGCCGTCGCCTCCGCGCGCGACGGGCTCGCCACCGAGGGCTGGGACGCCGTGCACGTCGTCACGCCGGACTCCACCCCCACCTCGGACACCCCCACCCCGGACACCCCCGCCCCGGACACCCCCACCCCGACCCGCAACACATCGAGCAGTCGCCAGCCCGCCCCAGGTACACCCGGGGCGGGTTGGCAGCCACTCGGTGTGTTGCCGAGGACGGGAACGAGGGGGGCCGAGGAGGAGCGGCGCTCCGGCGGCACCGGCGGGCTGCGCCACGGCGTCGTGCTCCAGGTGTCCCGGTTCCCCGCCGACGGCGACCTGCTCGACTGGTTGCGCGGCATCGCGGCGGCGGCCGAGGAGACCGGCTTCGCCGGCCTCGCGCTCATGGACCACCTCATCCAGATCCCGCAGGTCGGGAGGGCCTGGGACCCCATCCCGGAGCCGTGGGTGACGCTCGGGGCCCTCGCCGCGTCGACGAGCCGGCTGCACCTCGGCACGCTCGTCTCGCCGGTGACGTTCCGGCCGCCGGGCATCACCGCCAAGGCTGCCGCGACGCTGTCCGCGCTCACCGGCGGACGCGCCTTCGTCGGCGTCGGTGCGGGATGGTGGGAGCGCGAGCACGCCGCCTACGGGCTCAGCCTGCCTCCACCGGGGCGTCGCCTCGACCTCCTGGAGGCCGGTCTCGAGACGATGCGCGCCCTCTGGGCACCCGGCACGAAGCCGTATGCCGGACACCGTGTCTCGCTGCCCGAGACGACGCTCTACCCGCGTCCGGTCGGCGACCTCCCCGTCGTCGTCGGGGGCGGGGGAGACCGGACCCTGCGCGTCGCGGCCCGGCTCGGCGACGGGTGCAACGTCCCCTCCGACGCCGCCGGCCTGGCCAGGGTCGCTCGCTACCTGCAGCTCGTGGAGGAGGCCGGCCGCGACCGCGACGCCGCCCTCGCCACGGTCCTGGACCTACCGCTCGTCGGCGCGGACCGCGTCGCCGTGTGGTCGGCCGTCGAACGGCATCGTGGCCGCACCGCCGCCGCGGCCTTCGCCGAACGACACCACGCCGGTACGCCCGCCCAGCACCGGGAGCGCCTCGCCCGGCTCGCGGACCACGGCGTGACGACGGTGTTCCTCGCGCCGCTGGACCTGACGACACCGGACGACGTCCTGGCGCTCGGACCCCTCGCGACCGCGCTGGCGTGAGGCGCCGCACGGGCCCACTAAGGTGGCGCGCATGGGTAAGGCATCTCGTCGTCCGCGCGGGGTCCGCGCCGACCGCACCACTCGTCCCGCTCCGGCGCCGTTCGTCGCCCGGCCCTTCGAGGGCCTTCCCGGCGAGACCGACTGGGTCGCGATGCGCGAGATCGTCCCGGCCGCCACGGCCACGGTTCGGTTCGCGAAGGGCAGGGCCCCCGAGGGCGCGCCCGACGAGGTCACCATCGCCACGGTGCTGCCGCTCGCCTGGCCCGGCCTGCACCGCGAGAACGGTGAGGTGCTCGTCGGCATCCAGTCCGGCAACGCCAGCGGTGACACGAGCCGCGACATCGCCCAGGCGATCGGCCTGGCCGTCGCCGCCGAGGCCGGCACGCCGGTGCAGACGCTGCCCGTCTCGACCGTCGACACGGTCCGCCTGCAGGACCTCCTCGACCTCGAGGCCCCCTTCGAGATCGACGTCCACGAGGGCTTCGACTTCTGGGTCGCCGAGGCCGAGCTCGACGCGGACGGCCAGGAGTCGCTCCAGCGGGCCAACGAGTCGGCCATCCCGACGGTCAAGCTGACCTCGGCGCCGTCGTGCTACTGGTGCCGCATCGGGGAGCGCACGTACGTCCGCTGGGTGCTGCCCTTCGACGAGGACACCGCCACCACCGCCCTCGCTCGGCTGCACGCCGCCGGCGACAGCGCCCTCGGTGGCGAGGGTCGCCTGCTCGGCTGCTTCCGCTCCAGTGGCCTGCTCATCCCGGTGTGGGAGGTCGACCCCTCGGCCGCCCCCGCCTCGTTCGAGGACGCCGTCGCCGCGATGAAGGAGCGCCTCGAGGCCGCGGCGGCCTCGACCGACCCGCTCACCGCCGACGAGCGGGGCGCGAAGGCCGGTCTGACGAACCGTCAGGTCACCCTCCGCTGAGCGGCCCCCGACGGTGACCGCGCAGCGACCTGCGTCCCCGGGCTCCGAGCCGCCCGTCGTCGTCATCATCCCGGCCCGCGACGAGTCGGACCGGATCGCCGAGACCATCCGCGGAGTGCGCACCATCCCCGGCGTCGTGGCGGTCATCGTCGTCGACGACGGCTCGACCGACCGCACCGCCGTCCTCGCCGCGCAGGAGGGCGCCGAGGTCGTCAGGCTCGTGCGCAACCACGGCAAGGCCGACGCCATGATGAGCGGGCTCGGCCGCCTGGCCGGGATGCGCCGCGTCGGCCGCGTCGACCCTGCGGCGTCGGTCCTCTTCGTCGACGCCGACCTCGAGGCGTCCGCGCAGGCCGTCGGCGCCCTCGTGGGGCCGGTCGCCCGCGGCGAGGCAGACCTCACCATCGCGACCCTGCCCGAGCAGCAGCAGTCCGGCGGCGGGCACGGCCTCGTCGTCGGCCTGGCCCGCCGGGGCATCGAGGAGCTGACCGGCTGGGCCCCGACGCAGCCGTTGTCCGGGATGCGGTGCCTCTCACCGGCCGCCGTCGAGGCCGCCACGCCGTTCGCCCGGGGCTGGGGCGTCGAGGTGGGCATGACGGTCGACGTCATCGACGCAGGGCTGACCGTCGTCGAGGTGCCGTGCGAGCTCTACCACCGGGTCACGGGCACCGACTGGCGCGCCCAGGTGCATCGGGCGGCCCAGTACCGCGACGTCGCGCTCGCACTCGGCGTCCGGCGGCTGCGGCGTCGCCTCGGCCCCGGCTGACCCCCCGATCCGCCGACTGGGCCCACTCGCCGACCCGCCGACCCGCCCCGGGACCGAACGAACCGTTCGGTCCCGAACGCGTCGGTGAGGCTCGAACGCGTCGGTGAGGCTCGAACGCGTCGGTACACCGGCTCGTTCGGTACCGAACGAACCGTTCGGTCCCGAACGTGTCGGTGCCCCGCGGACCCGCCGATCTGCAGCCTGGCCGCTGCTCTCCCCGCACCGAACGAACCGTTCGGTGCCGAACGTGTCGGTGAGGCTCGAACGCGTCGGTACACCGGTTGGTTCGGCACCGAACGAACCGTTCGGTCCGCGAGTGCAGCTGGGGGAGGGTGTTCGGGTGCCCGCGGGCGCCGGCGCGGGTGGGTGCGGGGATCGGGCGGCCGGGGCGGGGTCAGAGGTGGTGGCGGTCGCGGCGACGGCGGACCGGGGCTTTGCGCGCCTCGATCGACAGGAAGTGCATGACTGCGGAGATGACGAGCGGCACGGTGAAGATCGCCGCGACCGGGGGGATGGCGGCGCCGGAGTCGTTGGTGAGGAAGCCGATGACGGCCATGACGACGATGGACCAGAGGCCGCGGTGCAGCTGCGGGGCCTCGTCGAGCAGGCGCCGCAGCGGCTCGCTGCCGAGGGTTCCCGGGCGTGCGACGACGAAGACACCGACGGCGAGGACTGCGACGACGAGGACGAGCAGCACCGGCAGGTGGACGGCGAGGTCGATGTTGGCCCACAGCTTGCGCGACATGACGTCCCAGGCACCGCCGTCGATGACGGTCTGCAGGAACCGGCCCGGGTGCGAGCGCTCGGACTCCGGCCGCCGCCAGTCGAGGTAGGAGACGCCGCCGACGACGATCCCGGCGGCCACGAGGACGAGCACGACGTTGCGCACCGAGGTGCGCCGGCCCATGACGCCCATGAGCAGGAAGCCGAGCGCGGGCACGAGGGCGATGGGACCACCGAAGTCGGCGCCCCAGGCCGGCAACACGTCGACGGCGAGGGCGGCACCGCCGATGACGACGACGGCGAAGACCGCGAGCCGCGGGGCCTGACGCCGCACGAGCGCGTGCGCCATGGCGGCGCACAGGAGGAGCACCGCCGAGGCGTAGAGGGCGAACGCGACGTTGCCCATGCCGTAGAAGCGGCCGCCGACCAGGGGCTGGAGCCCGAAGATCGAGGAGATCTGCAGGTGTGAGCCGGTGATGAGGTCGATGCCGATGACCGCCGCGGTCAGCGCCGACATCGCCGCCAGCGGCCCGAGCGCCGACGAGCTCCACGGCCCGTTGAGCGAGACGAACGCCAGGGCTGCGCTCATGAGCAGGACGAGCCCGAGCAGCATGGTGGTCAGGACGACGGTGTTGTCCGACCACCGCCACCACGGCACGAGGTTGGCCAGGAAGGTCGCGGCGGGCATCGCGGCACCGACGATGCTGACGAGGCGGACCAGGCGCAGTCCGCGCTGACGCGTCAGGCGCTGGTTCCACGGCCGGGCCCGGCGCACCATCCACCAGAGGGACAGCAGCGCGAGGGTCATCGCCGAGAGCCAGATGAGCAGGAACGGCGCGACGATGCGGTGCATCGCGTCGGCCTTGGTGTCGATGTCGGTCAGCACGGTCAGCTTCGTCGCGGCCGTGGACTCGCTGTTGTTCGCCGACGGCACGACCGACAGCGCCCGGCCCCCGATGCCGGTCACCGGCGTGACGCCGCCGCGTTGCAGGATCGTCGCGGTGACGTCGGACAGCTGCGCGACGCCGGTGCTCCGGGTCGAGGCCGACGCGAGCAGGCCCGGCCCGTAGTGCGGCCCGGTCGCCGTGAGCAGCCGCAGGCGCTCGGCCCGGTCGCGGTCGGACAGGCTCACGACGACGAGGTCGGCACCGTTGGGCATGGCGTCGACGACCTGGTCGAGGCGCCGCTCGAGGACGTTGACCCGCTCGACCTGGCGCGCCGGGTTCGGGTCGGTGGCATCGAGCGAGCCGACGTCGACGATCGAGACCGGGCACTGCGCGAGGTCGGACACCAGCGTGGTGACGGAGAACTCGGCGTACTTGCCGACCTTGCCGTCGCTCGTCGCCGCGGCAAGGCCGGCGCCGGGGCCGACCGCCTGGATGCACGTGTTGCCCTTGGCGAAGCTGTCACCGAGCAGACCGAGGTGCGCACGGAACTCCGACCGGCTGGAGCTCTCGGCGAGGGCGTCGAACCCCATGACGCGGAAACCCGCCGTGGCGTCACCGGCGACCGCGGGCAGCGGCCTGCACTCGGGGCGGTCGGAGTCGGACGCCGGGCCCGCCGACTCTCCCGCCCCGACCGTCGACCAGCCGTCGACGGGGCACGTCGTCAGCCGCAGCGTCTTGACCGACACGGACGCGGCCGACCCGTCGCGCAGCAGTCCCCACAGCGTCGGCGTCTTCTCCGGGCTGACGTCGTCCCAGGACAGGCCGCCGATCCCGACGACGACGAGCGAGTCGCCCGGCTTCGGCGTCGTCGTCGGCGGCACCGGCACCTCGCCGCGCCCGACGTAGGCGAGGGTCAGGACGGCCACCACGGCAAGGAGCGCGACGACGAGCGTCTTGACGGGGTGGCGGCGGATCACGCAGGACAGACTACAAACCGGCTTCGCACGCGGGCGTCGCCGATCACCGGCTGGATCACCGGCTGGATCCCCGGCCGGGCTTCCCGGCCGACCAACGTGGACGCCGGCGGGGCCCGTCCGGACCCGGCGGGACCAGGCTGCGTCAGGGCAGGCTCACGGGCTGACTCACGGGCTGGAACCGGCGGCCGTCCCACGGGTCCCGGGACTACCCTTGCGCCTCGTGGACGACACGACGCTCACGGCCGTGGCCCTCGCCGCCGCGGGCGTCGCGCTGCTCGCGCTCGTCCTCGCCGTCCTCGCGCATGCGCGGCTCCGCCGCGTGCGCGCCGACTTCGCCGTGCTCGGTGCCGACGGCGCCCGCACCGACATCGCCCGCCTCGCGGCCGACCAGAACCGACGCATCGAGCGCCTGACCGCCGACCTGACCCGGGTGCGCGCCGACGTCGCCGCGGCCGAGGCGGACGTCCGCCAGAGCCTGCGCAACGTGGCCGTCGTGCGCTACGACGCGTTCGGCGACATGGGTGGCCGCCTGTCGTTCTCCGCCGCCATCGTCGACGACGAGGGCGACGGCATCGTCCTCAGCTCGATCCATGCCCGCAGCGAGTCCCGGACGTACGCCAAGGGCATCGTCGGCGGCCGCTCGAGCATCACGCTGACGCCCGAGGAGCAGCAGGCCCTCGCGTCGGCGACCAGCGGCGACCCGGGCACCGATTCCGGCGCCCCGACACCAGCCCGTACGAAGGACGCCTCGTGACCCCTCCACGCACCCCCGACGAGCTGCACCGCTTCGGCTACCTCGGTCCGCGCGGCACCTTCACGCAGATGGCGCTCGACGCGTGGGACGCCGCCGAGGGCCGCGAGCACGTGCCGTTCGGGTCGGTCGACGCGGCCCTCGCGGCGCTGCGGGCCGGCGACATCGACGCCGCCATGGTGCCGATCGAGAACTCCGTCGAGGGCGGTGTCTCGGCGACGCTCGACGCCCTCGCCACGGGTGACCCGCTCGTCGTCATCGGCGAGGTGCTCGTGCCGATCACCTTCGTCCTCTGCGCCCGACCGGGCACGGCCCTCGGCGACGTCAAGGCCGTCGGCACCCATTCGCACGCGTGGGCGCAGGTGCGCTCGTGGATGGGCGCCCACCTGCCGGACGCCGCCTACGTGCCGACGCTGTCGACGGCGGCCAGCGCCACTGCGCTCGGGGCGCCCGGCGAGGTGATGTTCGACGCCGGCGTCTGCGCGCCGGTCGCCGCGAGCAACGAGGGGCTCGAGGTCCTCGCCGAGGACATCGGCGACAACAAGGCCGCGGTGACGCGCTTCGTCCTCGTGTCGCGGCCGGGCACCCTGCCGGCGCCGACCGGTGCGGACAAGACCACGGTCGTCCTCTTCCAGAAGGAGGACCATGCCGGCGGCCTGCTCGAGCTGCTCGAGCAGTTCGCCGTGCGCGGGGTCAACATGACGCGGCTGGAGTCACGTCCGACGGGCGAGGCCATGGGCTCGTACTGCTTCTCCATCGACGTCGAGGGCCATGTCCTCGACGAGCGGGTCGGCGAGACGCTCATGGGGCTGCGCCGGGTGTGTGCCGAGGTCCGCTTCCTCGGCTCGTACCCGCGGGCCGACGGCGGCCTGCCCGGGACGCGTCCGGGAACGACGGACGAGGACTTCCGGGCGGCCCGGGCCTGGCTCCGCGACCTGCGCGCCTGACCCCGGTCGGCAGGGCACTGCGAGCCGGCCGGGCCCGCGACGCGCGGTCCGGCTCAGCCGATCGTCGCGCCGCTCTTGAGGAGGAACAGCGTCTCGTCACCGACGATCCCGTCGACGCCGATGCGGTTGGCGGCCTGGAGGGTCTCGACCGCCTTCGTCGTGCCGGGGCCGAAGACGCCGTCGACGGCGAGCGTGGCGCCGGCCGCGCGGAGGGCCCGCTGGAGCGTCGTCACGTCGGCACCCTTCGCGCCGGGCTTCAGGGTGCGGTCCCCGAGGGACCGGCTGATGACGATGACCCACATGCTGTTGTCGACGCGGCCCGGGTGCGAGACGGGGGCTTCGAGGGTGGACTCGACCCGCGCGACCGCGGCCCTCGTCGCTGAACCGTAGCGGCCGTCGACCCGGACCGGCCCGAAGTCGGCGTCGTCGAGGAAGCACTGGAGCGCACTGACCGCCGGGCCCGTGGCGCCGGGCTCGAGCGTCGGATAGGTGTCGAGCGTCCGGGTGCAGCTGCCCGCCGTCGAGCCGGCGTCCGGGCCGGCGTCGGGGCCGGCGGTCGTCGTGGCCGCAGACGTGGGCGTCGGACGCGTCGGGGTCAGCGGCGCAGCCGTCACCGTGGGGATCACCGCGGGCGTCGTCTCGGTCGCCGACTCGGTCGGTGTCGGGTCGCTCGGGCTCTCGACCGACGCGGTGAGCGACGCGGACGGCGTGGCCGCGCCCGCGTCCGGTCCGCACCCCGCCAGGACGGGCGCGAGCAGCACGGCCGCCAGCAGCGGCGCCCAGCGGCGGACCCCACCGGCTGCGGACGAGGCGCCGGCTGCCCGCAGAGCGCGCGCGTCGGTGGTCGCGTCGGTGGTCGTGCGCCCGGACGGGCCGGTGACGCCGTCCGGGCTGGTCGGACGGGTGCGGTGCTGCGGTGTCATTCGGGTACCCCTGGTTGCCGAGTCGGCCCGCCCTCGCCGGGCCGCGGTCCGAGTATGCGGTGCCGTGCGCCGCCCCACCGGCACGACACGGCGTTTCGTGACGAAACGGACACCTGGCATAGGGGCCGGACGTGAGGAGGGGGCGCCGGCCGCTGCCCGCCGGCGCCCCACGGGTCCGGGCGACCCTAGTGCGCCCGACCCTGAGGTCATCGAGCCAGCCGCCCCTCCGCGGCCCCCGTGACGGCTCGATGACCAGGTCCCCGAGTGGGTCCCCCGACAGCACAGAGCCGGCGACCGCCCTCCTGATACGTGGCGCCGCGGAAAATGTCGGCGAGTTCTCGACGCGTCGATGTATCAGTTCGGCCCCGTACGCCACCATTCCGGTGAGAGCGTCGGGGCCAGGGCCGCGGCGCATTCCTGCTCGGCTGCAGAGCTCACCCCTCAGGAGGCACTACATGGCAGAGCCCGGTCAGCCCGGTCAGCCCGGTCGCCCCGGTCAGCCCGGCCAACCCGGCCAACCCGGCCAGGAGGGCCAGGACGCGACGCCCCGTCCCGTCCGGCCCCCCGTCCGCGTCCTCGACCCGGCCACCGCGATGCGCCGGACCGACGGGCAGGCGCCCGACCCGGCGCTCTACCTGTCCGACCGGCTGCTCGTGCGCAACGAGCCGGGCGGCACCCGCGGGCTCGGTGACCTCGCCCAGTCGCTCGACCGGCTCGACCTCGACTACGTCGAGACGCCGCGCGCCGGCGGCGGCACCCGCGACCTCGACGCGTCGAGCGACTGGGGCACGAGCGTCACGCTGCGCCCGCGCCGCTCCATCGACACCGTCGACGCCTGGAACGTCCTGCAGCAGCTGCGGGCCGACGGTGACCCCATCGCGGACCGGCTCAGCCTCGAGCACGTCCTGCGCCCGGCCGACGGCTACTGGGGTGGCGTCGGCTACTGGGGCGGGGTCGGGGGCTACTGGGGTGGCGTCGGCGGCTACTGGGGTGGCGTCGGCTACTGGGGTGGCGTCAGCTCGGCGCTCCAGGAGTACGCGGTCCCCGGCCGCGGCGGGCGGATGCCGGTCAGCCTGGCCCTGCCCGACCCGGCCCTGCGCGCCCGCGACCTGCCGCGGCGTCCCGTCGTGGCCGTGCCCGACACGGCCGTCGCGAAGCACCCGTGGTTCAAGGACGAGCGCACCATCGTGCGCCTGAGGTACGAGAACGGCCGCCTCGTCCCCGCGGGGCCTCCGGAGGACGCCGCGCCGGCCCCCGCAGCGGGCCTCAGCGACGCGCCGAAGCCGCAGGAGCCGGTCGGCCTCCTGCACGGCCACGCCACGTTCATCGCCGGGCTGCTGCGCCAGGGCTGTCCCGAGGCGACGATCCTGTCGATCCCGGTCATGGGCGAGGACGGCATGGTCGACGAGGCCGACATCCTCGACGTGCTCGAGGCGCTGCTCGACCGGCACGTCCACGGGCAGACCACCGACCACCCCGCCGACTGCATCGACGTGCTGTCGCTGTCGCTCGGCTACTACGCCGAGGACCGCACCTACACCTCCGGCCCCGTGGCCGACCTGCTCGACCGCTTCGCCGAGGCCGGCGTCGCCGTCGTCGCGGGCGCGGGCAACGACGGGGTCAGCGCGCCGTTCGTGCCGGCGGCGCTCGCCGCGTCGCTGCCACCGCGGATCACCGCGCGGGCGCTGCCGCCGGTGTCGAGCGTGGGGGCCAACAACCCGGACGGGTCGAGCGTCGCGCTGTTCTCCAACACGCTCCCGGTCATCACGGCCGTCCGGCCCGGCGTGTCCGTCGTCAGCACGCTGCCGCTGACCAACGGTATGGGCCAGCCGTCGACGAAGGCCGAGGGGGACGGCCCGGTGCGCTGCACCGTCGACCCCGACGACTACACGGGCGGCTTCGGCGTCTGGAGCGGCACGTCGTTCGCGACGCCGGTCTTCGCCGCCGAGGTCGCCGCCGCGATCGCCACCGAGAAGGACGTCGCCGACGTCGCCCCCGCCGTCATGCGCAAGCGGGCGCTGCGGGCGCTGCGTCGCTGCACGACGAAGGGAGCAACGCCATGACACCCGCACCCACGGCGTCCGACGGCCTGGGCACCCTGGCCGGCAAGGCCTTCGCCGCCTACCTCGCCGGCGAGCGCGAGCGCCTGTCCGAGCTGGTCGACCTCGTCACGCCGGTGCTGTGGAACGCGGCCCGCTCGCAGGGCGCCAACCCGACGACGTGCGAGGACGCCGTCCAGACGGCGTTCCTGCAGCTCGTCGACCGCGCCGAGACGATCAACGAGCCGGCCGCCGTGCTCGGCTGGCTCGTCGTCGTCGTCAAGCGCGAGGTGTGGCGCCTGGCGCGCGGCTCGCGTCGCGAGATCGGCGTCGAGGAGGTGCCCGAGGCCCCGGCCCAGGCCCTCGACCCGGAGGCGCAGGCGGTGCTGAGCGAGCGTCAGGGCGTGCTGTGGAAGCACGTCTCGACCCTCCCTCCGCGGTGCCAGGAGCTGCTGCGCGTCATCGCGTTCGCCGACCGTCCCGACTACGCGGCCATCGCCGAGTCGCTCGGGATGCCCGTCGGCAGCATCGGCCCGACCCGCGGCCGATGCCTCCAGAAGCTGAGGACCGTCCTCGGCTCCGATCCCGGATGGGCGGTGTGACATGAGCTCGCACAAGGACGCCATTGACGACCTCGACGTGGCCACGCTGCGCCAGCTGCGTGAGCTGTTCGCGCACGCCGACCCCGTACCGTCCGACCTCACCGAGCGGATCAAGTTCGAGCTCACCGTGCAGGCGCTGCACGCGGAGGTGGCCGAGCTCACGGACTCGGCCCTGCTCGCGACGCGCGGCACGAAGGTCGAGCCGACGCCGACCGAGTCGGTGACCTTCAACGCCGCCGCCGTCAGCCTCATGGTCACCGTCAACGCGAGCGACCTCGAGGGCCGGGTCCGGGTCGACGGTTACGTCACGACGCCGGGCGCCACGGTCGAGGCCGTGACGACAGAAGGCAGCAGTCTGGTCGATACCGATGCGAACGGCCGCTTCGTTCTGGATGATCTACCGCATGGCCCGATCCACTTCGTGATCCGGGTCGACCCCGACGACGAGAGCGCGCGACCGGTCATCACGCCCACGATCCAGGTGTGACGCTGATCCCGGCTGCGCAGGGAGGCGGCCGACGATCAGCGCACGGCGCACGCTGGACGAGGTGGAGGCCCTGCGCGAGCAGGCCGCGGTCGAGAACGGAGCCGGCCGGCCCGAACGGGCCGTCTCCGTGCTCGTGGACGCCCTGCGCCGGCTCGACGAGGTCGACGCCGCGACCCGGGACGGCATCGCCCAGACGCTCCGGGCCAAGACGCTCATCACCCTCGGCCTGAGCCAGTTCCTCCTCGAGGGCGTCCGTGCCGCCGAGGTGCGCTTCGCCGAGGCCGAGCGGATCGTCGAGGCCCTCGGCGACGCCGGGCTGCGGGCCCGGCTGGACTACCAGCGCGCCAACGTGGCCGGACGCGTCGGCGACCTCGCCGGCGCGCGCGCGGGCCTCGAGGGCGCGCTGCGCCACCTCGACGCGTTCTCCGCGCGGGAGCAGTGCTCGGTCCTGCTGAGCCGGGGCATGCTCGCCTTCGAGATGTCCGAGCCGGCGGTCGCCCTCGAGGCCTTCGCCGGCGCCGCCCGCGCGGCCCGTGACGGCGGCTTCCCGCAGCTGGAGTTCATGGCCGCCCACAACGAGGGCTATGCCGCCTACCTCCTCGGTGACGTCCCCCGGGCGCTCGCGACGATGGCCGCCGCCGTGGTGGACGCTCCCGACGTGTCGCTGCTGCCCGCCCGCCTCGACCGGGCGCACGTCCTCCTCGAGGCCGGGCTCATCGACGAGACGGTCGAGGTGCTCGAGGCGGCGGCCGGGTCGCCCGACGCCCAGCAGGACCAGGTCGCCGCCGAGCTGCAGCTCGGGCTGGCCCGGGCGCACCGGCTCGCCGGCGACCTCGGTCGCGCCCGGGCGGCCGCGGAGCGTGCGGTCGCCGGCTTCGACCGGGTGGGCGCCGTCGGCTGGGCGGCCAAGGCCCGGCTCGCACTCGTCCACGTCGAGCTGGACCGGCTGCGCCGCGCCCCGGTCGCGGCGTCGGCTCTCGCGCCGCTGCTCGCGGCCGCCGACGACGTCGCGGCCACGGCCGGGCGGCTCGGCGACACCGATCTGGCCGACTCCGCGCTCGTGGCGGCCACCGACGCGCACCTGCTCGCCGGACGCGTCGACGCGGCCCGCGCCAGCCTCGAGCGGGTCGCCGGCCCCGGAGCGTCGCTGAGCGGCGAGCTCGACCGGGCTGCGGCGCAGGCCAGCCTGCATCTCGCCTCCGGAGAACCGGTCCTCGCCCGGCGCGTCCTCGGCCGGGCGGCACGGGGCCTGGCTGCGGGGCAGGAGGGCAGCGCGAGCCTCGACCTGCGCAGCGCCCGGGCGCTCCACGGCGTCCGGCTGGCCCGTCTCGACCTCGCCCTGGCGCTGCGGGGCGGCAGCGCGGCCGTGCTCGAGGCGCTCGACCGATGGCGCAACGCCACCGACCGGCTGCCCTCCCTGGCCCGGCCGGCCGACGCCGTGCTCGCCTCCCTCACCGAGCAGCTGCGCTCGACCCAGGCGCTGCTGCGCGGGGACGTCCCCGAGGCCGAGGTCGGCGAGCTGACCGCCCGCGTCCGGCGCCTCGAGCGCGACATCCGCGCCCGGGACTGGACGCTGAGCAGCGGGTCGCCGACGGGCACCGCGACGGAGGTCCGGGTGCGGCAGGGGCGCGAGGCCCTCGACCGCGCCGACCGGGACCTCGTCTGGTTCTTCCCCGTCGAGGGGCGGCTCATGGGCGTCGGCGTGATGGGCGGGCGGGCCCGCGTCCGCGACCTCATGCCGCTGGCCGAGGCCGTCGAGCTGGCCCATCGCATGCGGGTCGACCTGCGCACCGCGGCCACGCGCGAGCTCGGCCCGTTCGCCTCCGCCGTCTGGGGGTCGCTGCGGGCCGCGGCCGACCGCCTCGACGCCGCCGCGGTCCGGCCGTGGGGGCTGCGTCGCACGGGCCTCGTCGTCGTGACCTGCGAGGAGCTGTCGGCCCTGCCGTGGTCGCTGTTGCCGTCCCTGACGGGCGTGCCGTTCACCGTCGCGTCCTCCTTGACGTCGTTCGCGCGTCGGGCCGGCGACACGCCGGCGGTGGACGCGCCGGCGGAGGCGCCGGCGGACGGGTCCGCTGCGGTGCGGCCCGCTCTCCCCGCGCGCGTCCACGTCAGCGTCGGCCCCTCGTTGCGACGCGCGTCGGGCGAGGCGGCGGCCGTGGCGCAGGCCTGGGCCGACCGCGCGCAGGTCAGCGTGGCGGACCCCTCGGTGGCGCACGGGCTCGTCCGGGCGATGAGCATCGACGACGTCGTCCACGTGGCCGCGCACGGGACCCACCAGGTGCAGTCGCCGCTCTTCTCCTCGGTGCACCTGCACGACGGCCCGGTGTTCGCCCACGAGCTGCAGGCCGCCGGCGTCAGGGCCCGGCACGTCGTGCTCTCGGCGTGCGAGGTCGGGTCGGCGACGTTCCGGCCGGGAGAGGAGCAGCTCGGTCTCGCGGCGGCGGTGCTCAGTCTCGGGGCCAGGTCGGCCGTCGCCGCGGTGTCGCCGGTGCCCGACGAGGTGGCTGCGGACACGATGCTCCGGCACCACCGTGCCCTGGCCCGTGGCGTGCCGAGCGACGAGGCGCTCGCGTCGGCGCTGGCCGGCGGCGAGCCGATCGCCGCCGCCTTCCTGCACCTCGGCGGTCGCTACACCCACCCTTGACGGGCCCCCGACGACCGTCGTGTCAGGCGGAGCGCAGGGCCCGGGCCTCGCGCCGCTTGGCGAGCGCCATGGCCAGGGCGATCTTGCGGGCGTCGATGGCGATCTCGCGCAGCATGCCCGAGATCGGGTTGGTGTAGCCGGTGTACCAGAGGCCACGGGCGCCGCGGGCGGTCCGGCCACCCCGCTCGACGGGCCGACCCTGGTCGTCGAGGACGCCGAGGTGCCCGAGCATCGTCGCGAGGCCCTGCGTGTAGCCGGTGGCGAGGACGACGACGTCGGGGCGCAGCCGTCTGCCGTCGGCGAGCACGACGTCCTCGCCGTCGACCGACGCGAGCGCCGCGACCGGCTCGACCGCCCCGGAGCGCACCGCGTCGATGATGCCGACGTCCTGGACGGGGATGGCGTTGTCGCGCTCGACACGGGTCAGCAGGCCGGTGTCGGGGCGGGGCAGGCCGTGAGCGGACAGGTCGGGCACCTGGAGCCGTTCGACGACGGGCGCCACGGCGTCGACAAGCGCCGTCGGCAGGCGCCGGACCGCGATGCCGGTGTACTGCGCGGCGACCGGTCCGCGGTTGCGGCGCAGGATGTGCGGCACGGTCCGCACGGCCATCCGGACCCGGGCGGCACCCTGCTCGGCCAGGTCGACGGCGATCTCGGTGCCGGTGTTGCCGGTGCCGACGACGAGCACGTCGCGACACGCGTACGCCGCACCGGTGCGGTAGTCGCGAGCGCGGACGACCTCGCCGGGCCAGGCGTCGAGGCCGGGCACGTCCGGCTCGCGCGGTGTGTGGTTGAAGCCGGTCGCGACGACGGCGTACGGCGCGGTCAGCGTCGAGCCGTCGCCGAGGGTCAAGGTCCACGCGTCCCCCCAGCCGGGGTGCGCGGGCGCCCGGTCGACGCGGGTCACCTCGACGCCGGTGCGCACGTCGATCTCGTGGTGCGCTGCGTACTGCTCGAGGTAGCGCACGACGTCGTCGCGGGCCACCCAGCGGCCCATCTCGCGCGGGATCGGCAGCCCGGGCAGGCCGGACAGCTCGCGCGGCGTGTGCAGGTGGAGCCGGTCGTAGTGCCCGCGCCACGAGCTGCCGACGGCGTCGCTGCGCTCGAGGACGACGCCGTGCAACCCCCGCCGGCGCAGGGCTGCCGCGGTGGCGAGGCCGGCGGGTCCGCCGCCGATGACGTACGCGTCGACGCGTGCACTGCGCTGGGTCACGCGCCCAAGGTAACCGCCCCGTGCCGCGGTGGCAGGGCAACAGCGCGGCGAGGCGCCCTCGCCCCCGGTGGGCGACGCCGGTCGGCGACGCCGGTCAGCGACGCCGGTCAGCGACGCCGGGCCGGCCGCCCGGTGGCCTCGCCCTCGGCGTGCTCGCCGACCCACTCGACGAGGGGCCGGACGGCGCGCCAGGCGGCCCGCACCTCGGTCAGGGCACGTGTCGTGCCGAGCCAGTCGGGGGCGCCGTAGTCGCGGGTCACCATGACCTCCTTGAGCCGGAGGATCTCGATGCGCGCGTGGTCGGCGGGGTAACCGCGGGGTGTCGTGCGCACCGCCTCCCCGCGCTGCTCGAAACCCTTGCGCGACAGGGACGTCAGGATCTTCTCCAGCTCGGCTCCGGACGCAGGGGCGTCGACCGCGGCCCGGAACCGCTTCGTCTGGTCGGGTCCGTGCGAGTGGAACCCGCCGCCGGCCAGCAGGCCGTCGGCGCTGACCTGGACGTAGTAGCCGACGGCCTTCTCGCTGCCGACGAGCGCGCCCTGGTGGGTCTTGTACGGCGACTTGTCGGCGCTGAACCGGACGTCGCGGTTGGGGCGGAAGAGCTTGGCCGGGCCGAACTCGTCCTCGAGGGCGTCGAGCAGGGCGAGCATCGGTCCGCGGACGGCGGACTCGTAGGTGGCCCGGTGGTCCTGCCAGTAGGTCCGTGAGTTGTCGGCCTCGAGCCCGGCGTAGAACTCGAGGGCGTCGGGCGGGAAACCGGTGAAGGGGTGGGGTTCCGCGGCGGGGCTCATGTCCCCAATCTGGCACCGGTGGCGGCGGCGCGCTCGCGAACCGGCCGTGTCGTCACGGCGGTCCCGTGAACCACGTCTCATCACCGAGGAGCCGGGTTGTTAGGTAAGCCTTACCTGTGCTTTGCTGAATTCCGGCACTTCGGTGTGACCTAAATCAGCACCGATGCCGTCCCGACCAGACGTCACCCAGGAAGAAGGACGCCGTGCTCGCCAGCAACGCGCTCATCGGGCTCCGCGAAGGCCTCGAGGCGGCCCTCGTCGTCGTCATCCTCGTCGCGTTCCTCGTCAAGTCGGGCCGCCGGTGGGCGCTGCGCCACGTGTGGACCGGAGTGGGCGTGGCCGTGGCCCTCTCGGTCGCGCTCGGCGCCCTCCTGACCTACGGCACGAGCCAGCTGTCCATCGGGCAGCAGGAGCTCATCGGCGGGTCGGCCTCGATCCTGGCCGTGGTCTTCGTCACGGGCATGGTCTTCTGGATGCGCTCGGCCGCCAGGACCATCTCCGGCGAGCTCAAGGGCCGCCTCGACCGGGCCCTCGACCTCGGTCCGGCCGCCGTCGCCCTCGTCGCCTTCCTTGGCGTCGGCCGCGAGGGGCTCGAGACCGCCGTCTTCTTCTACGCCACGACCGAGGCGGCCGGGCGCGGCAACAGCCTGCCGCTGCTCGGCTGGGTCATCGGCCTCGCCGGCGCCGTCGTCCTCGGCTGGCTCATCTACCGCGGCGCGGTCCGCATCAACCTCGCCGCGTTCTTCCGCTACACCGGCATCCTGCTCGTCGTCGTGGCAGCCGGCATCCTCGCTTACGGCCTGCACGACCTCCAGGAGGCGGGCACCCTCCCCGGCCTCGACAGCCTCGCCTTCGACGTCAGCGCGGCCATCAGCCCCGACAGCTGGTACGGCGCCCTGCTCAAGGGCATCTTCAACTTCTCGCCGAACACCACCTGGCTGCAGGCGGTCGCCTGGGGCGGCTACGTCGCGGTCGTGCTCTCCCTCTTCCTGCGTCCCGTCCGGACGCCGCCGAAGCCCGCCGCCGCGGAGACGCCCCGCACGCGCATCGCCGCCTGACGCATCCGCCCGCCGTTCCACAGGAGAACCATGCCTCGCCCTGCCCTGCGCCTTGCGACGCTCGTCGCCCCCGCTGCTGTCGCCGCCTTGGCCCTGGCGGCCTGCTCCGGCTCCAGCGGCGGGACTCCGGCCCGACCACCGCGGGTTCGGGGCCCATCAGCGTCACCGCCACCGACACGGCGTGCCGGCTGAGCGCGACGACCGCGACGGCGGGCACGGTGACCTTCGACATCACGAACAGCGGCACGAAGGTCACCGAGTTCTACCTCTACGCCGCCGGCGACCGCATCGTCTCCGAGGTCGAGAACATCGCGCCGGGCCTGTCGCGGCAGCTCAAGGTCGAGATCACCGAGCCCGGCACCTTCACGACGGCGTGCAAGCCCGGCATGGTCGGCGACGGCATCCGCAGCACCTTCACCGTCACCGGCACGGCCACCGCGGGCAGCGCCGACGCCAAGGTGCGGACGGCCATCGCGCACTACCGGGCGTTCGTCGCGAGCGAGGCCGACGAGCTCGAGACCCGGACCGCGGCGTTCGTCGCCGCGGTCAAGGCCGGCGACGTCGAGAAGGCCAAGGACCTCTACCCCGAGGCCCGCCACCCCTGGGAGAGCATCGAGCCGGTCGCCGAGAGCTTCGGCGACCTCGACCCGAGCATCGACGGTCGCGAGGACGTCACCGCCGAGGGCATGGCCTTCACCGGTTACCACCGCCTCGAGAAGGACCTCTGGAAGGACGGCCTCCAGAAGGACTCCGGCGCCGTCGCCGACCGGCTGCTCGCCGACGTCAGGCAGATCGTCGCCAAGAGCAAGACCGTCGAGCCGACCGCGCTGTCCATCGCGAACGGGGCCAAGGCCCTGCTCGACGAGGTCGCCACCGGCAAGGTCACGGGCGAGGAGGAGCGGTACTCCCACACCGACCTCTGGGACTTCGACGGCAACCTCGAGGGCTCCGAGCAGGCCCTCGCGGCGCTCCGCCCGGTCATCACCGAGCGCGACCCCGCCCTGCAGAAGGCCCTGGACGAGAAGTTCACCGCCCTTTCCACGATGTTGGACAGCCACCGCGCCAACGGTGCGTTCGTCAGCTACACCGCCCTGTCCGACGCCCAGGTCAAGGACCTCACCGTCGCGCTCGACGCGCTGAGCGAGCAGGTCGCGAAGGTCCCGGGCGTCGTGGAGGCGAAGTGACACCGGCTGTGACACCGGCTGCGTCGCCTCCCCCGACGCCGAGCCGCCGCCACGTCCTCGGCGCGACCGGCGTCGCGGCCGCCGGGGCCGTGGCCGGTGCCGTGGGCGGGGCGGGAGCCGGCTGGGCCGCGGGACGCTCGAGCGGCACCGACGCGTCGGACGCGTCAGGCGCGCCAGGAGCCTCGGGCGCAGGCGCGTCGGGCGCGGCCCTCGACGCCCCGGTTCCCTTCCGCGGCGCCCATCAAGCGGGCATCGTCACGCCGGCGCAGGACCGCCTGCACTTCGTCGCGCTCGACGTGGTGACCGACGACCGTGACGAGCTGGCCCGGATGCTCGAGGAGTGGACGAGGGCGGCCGAACGGATGACCGCCGGAGCCGAGGCCGCTCCCGGCGGGCTCGTCGGCGGCGGCCCGTACCGGCCGCCGGCCGACACCGGGGAGGCCTACGGGCTCGGCGCGTCGGGCCTGACCATCACCATCGGGTACGGGCCGTCGCTGTTCGACGACCGGTTCGGTCTCGCCGACCGCAAGCCGGACGCGCTGCGCGAGCTGCCACCGTTCCGGGGCGACGCGCTGGACCCGAACCGGTCCGGCGGCGACCTCTGCATCCAGGCCTGCGCGAACGACCCGCAGGTCGCCGTCCACGCGGTGCGCAACCTTGTGCGGCTGGGGTTCGGGGTCGTCTCGGTGCGCTGGTCCCAGCTCGGGTTCGGCCGCACGTCCTCGACGACGACGGCCCAGGCAACGCCCCGCAACCTGTTCGGCTTCAAGGACGGCACCGCCAACATCAAGGCCGAGGAGACGGACGCGCTCGCCGAGCACGTGTGGGTGGCGCCGGGTGACGAGGCCGGGACGGCCAGCACGGGTGGAGCCTGGATGGCCGGCGGCAGCTACCTCGTCGCGCGCCGGATCCGGATGCACATCGAGGTCTGGGACCGCTCGACCCTCCAGGACCAGGAGGACACGATCGGCCGGGACAAGAAGGACGGGGCGCCGCTCGGCCAGAGCGGTGAGTTCAGCGAGCCCGACTTCACGCGCGCAGGCCCCGACGGCAGCCCCGCGATCCCCGTGGCGTCGCACGTGCGTCTGGCCCACCGGAGCAACCTCGGCGGCATCCGCATCCTGCGCCGGGGCTACACCTTCACCGACGGCACCGACGGCGTCGGCCACCTCGACGCCGGCCTGTTCTTCATCGCGTTCGTCCGCGACGTCCAGAAGCAGTTCGTCCCGATGCAGCGGGCGCTCGCGGCCGCGGACGCGCTCAACGAGTACATCGAGCACACCGGCTCGGCCGTGTTCGCGTGCCCGCCCGGTCTCGAGGACGGGCAGCACTGGGGCCAGACGCTCTTCGCCTGAGCGCCGCCGGGTGCGTCAGCCCCGGGACGCGTCACGCCCTCGGGCGCGTGGCGCTCGGCGCGGCCATCCACCGGGACGGGTCGCGCACGACGTCGTCGAGCACCCGCAGACCCGCGCCGGTGACGCCGGCGTCCGGGCCGGCGAGGGCGCGGCTGACCGCGACCTCGGTCCACCGGGCGGCGAGCACCCGGGCGGCGATCTGCTCGCGGATCCCGGCCTCGAGGTGCTCGAACAGGGCGCCGTACACCCCGCCGAGGACGACGTGCTCGACGTCGACGAGGTTGAGGGCGGTGGCGACCGCGACGCCGAGGGCCTCGGCGGCGGTGTCGAGGGCGCGGCGGACGCGGTTGCGGCGAGCGCCCGTCGACGCGGCCGCGGCGAGCTCGGCCACGGGGACGTCACGCGGCACGCCGGCGGCGTCCGCGATGGCGTCGCGGCCGGCGAAGGTCTCGAGGCACCCGGTGGCGCCGCACGCGCAGCGGGGTCCCGCCCGGTCGATGACGGCGTGCCCGATCTCGCCGGACCAGCCACCCCGACCGGCGGACACCTCACCGTCGACGACGATCGCCCCACCGATGCCGACCTCGCCGGCCACGTAGAGGAAGGACTGGGCCGAGCGTGGTGTCCCCTCGCGGTGGGCGCGGGCGTGCACCTCGGCGCGGGCCGACAGGTCGGCGTCGTTGCCGACCCGGACGTCGATGCCGGAGAGGGCGTCGTCCGCGGCGAGGAGGGCGGCGAGGTCGACGTCCCGCCAGCCGAGGTTGGGCGCGAGGCGCACGAGCCCCCGGTCGAGCAGGGCCGGCACGGAGACGCACGCGCCGGCCACCGGCCCGGCCGGTGCGACGGATCCCGTGCCGCGCGCGGGCGGCCCGCCGTCGAGGCCCTCGACGATGGGCGCGGCGAGGCGCGCCAGCTGGAGGGCGACCTGTCGCGGGTCGCTGGCGCGGTAGTCACCGGGGCGGTGGGCCTCGGCGACGGCGGCCCCGGTGAGGTCGGTGGCGCGCACGGCCAGGTGGTCGACCTGCACCTCGAGGCCCAGGCCGAGCACGGCGTGCGTGCCCGGACCGAGCAGCGTGCCCGGCCGCCCGGCCCGTCCGAGCGACTCCTGCTCGAGCTCGACGACCAGCCCCGACTCGATGAGACGGTCGACGAGGTCGGAGGCCGTCGCGCGGGTCACGCCGAGCGTCGTCGCGATGCGGGCGCGCGTCGGTGGGTGGGGAGCCTCGACGACGGCGCGCAGCACCTCGGACAGGTTGTGCGCGCGCAGCGTGCCCTGCTGGACGGCGCCGCGTCGGACGCGGTCGGCCATCCCGCCCGGTGGGAGCAGGGGCCCCTGTCCCGTCGTCGCGCCGGTGGTCACCCGTTGACCCTACCGCCCTCGAGCCAATATGTTTGTTCATCATACAAATCGCGGCCGACGATGCCGCCTGCTCAGGAGGAGCCTCATGGTCCGCACCCCGACCCCCGACGACCGGTTCTCGTTCGGCCTCTGGACCGTGGGTTGGGAGGCGCGCGACCAGTTCGGCGACGCGTCGCGCCCGCACCTGGACCCCCTCGAGTCGTGCCGGCGTCTCGCCGATCTCGGCGCCTGGGGCGTGACGTTCCACGACGACGACCTCGTGCCGTTCGGCAGCAGCGACGCCGAGCGCGACCGCATCGTCGCCGACTTCCGCAAGACGCTCGACGCGACCGGCCTCGTCTGCGAGATGGTCACGACGAACACGTTCAGCCACCCGGTGTTCAAGGACGGCGCCTTCACGTCGAACAACCGCGACGTGCGCAGGTACGGGCTGCGCAAGGTGGTCCGCAACGTCGACCTCGCGGCCGAGCTCGGGGCGCAGACGTTCGTCATGTGGGGTGGCCGTGAGGGCGCCGAGTACGACGGCGCCAAGGACCTCAACGCCGCCCTCGACCGGTACCGCGAGGGCATCGACACGGTCGCGGCCTACATCAAGGAGCAGGGCTACGACCTGCGGATCGCCTTGGAGCCCAAGCCGAACGAGCCGCGTGGCGACATCATCCTGCCCACGGTCGGGCACGCCCTCGGCTTCATCGCCCAGCTCGAGCACGGCGACATCGTCGGCCTCAACCCGGAGGTCGGGCACGAGCAGATGGCGGGCCTGAACTACACGGCCGGCATCGCGCAGGCGCTCTGGGCCGGCAAGCTGTTCCACATCGACCTCAACGGCCAGCGCTCGATCAAGTACGACCAGGACCTCGTCTTCGGCCACGGCGACCTGCTGTCGGCGTTCTTCACGGTCGACCTGCTCGAGAACGGCTTCCCGGGCGGCGGGCCGCGCTACGACGGGCCGCGCCACTTCGACTACAAGCCCTCGCGCACCGAGGACGTCGACGGCGTCTGGGCCTCGGCCGCGGCCAACATGAGCACGTACATCCTGCTCGCCGAGCGCGCGGCGGCCTACCGGGCCGACCCGGAGGTCCAGGCGGCCTTCGCCGCGAGCCGGGTCCTCGAGCTGGCCGAGCCCACGTTGTCCGAGGGGGAGACGCTCGCCGACCTGCTCGCCGACCGGTCGGCCTACGAGGACGTCGACGCCGACGCGCTGGCCGCGGCAGGGTACGCGTTCGTCGCACTCAACCAGCTGGCCGTCGAGCACGCCCTCGGCGCCCGCTGAAGCCTGACCGGCCAGTCGGTGGACTGGGACGCCGACCACGGTCGCGACCAGGTACGCGCTGGCTGGAACCCCTTCGGCGAGCGGCCGGCCCGGTTCCCCCATCTCCCTCACGCAGTGCCCCGCTTTCCGGGGCAGTGCGTGAGGGATACGGCGAGAGGACCGTGGCACCCGGCTGCTGCCCCGCTTTCCGGGGCAGTGCGTGAGGGCGGGGGCGCAAGGACCGTGGCACCCGGCTGCTGCCCCGCTTTCCGGGGCAGTGCGTGAGGGAGACGGCGAGAGGACCGTGGCACCCCGCCGCAGCCCCGCTTTCCGGGGCAGTGCGTGAGGGCGGGGGCGAGAGGACCGTGGCACCCGGCCGCTGCCCCGCTTTCCGCGGCAGCTCGTGAGGGAGGGGAGGGGTGGACGGCGGCTTGCCCTCAGGTCAGGCTGACGCGCACCGTCAGAGCCGCCGGACGGATCCGGGCGAACACCTCGTTCGCCTCACCGATGACGTCGCCGTCGACCTGGACGGCGATCGGCCGGTCGGCGCGCACCCGGATCTCCTGGCACACCTTGTGGTCGAGCGTCGAGTGGCCCTTGCGCCGGCGGGTCACGACCCGCGTCGCAACCGGCACCCAGCCGACGACACCCCGGGGCGAGGCGATGACGGTGTCGAGGTGCCCGTCGTCGACGCGGGCGTTCGGCATGAGCACCAAGCCGCCGAGCAACCGCCCGCAGTTGCCGATGACCACCATCCGCGCACGGCGGCGGAACTCGAGCTCGTCGTCGATCTTGAGGCGCACGCGGAACTCCGGGGAGACGAGCGACCTGAGGCCCGACACCATGTACGCCGGCCAGCCGACCTTCTTCTTGAGGTTCTCGTTCGTGGCCGCCATGATCTCGGCGTCCATCCCCAGGCCGCTCATGACGAGGAAGTGGTGGAGCGGGCGCGGGTCGTCGGGCTCGGCATCACCGGGCGCGGTCGGGTCGGGCGCCGCGCCGACGAGCAGCTCGCCGACGTCGATGCGCCGGTTGCGGCCGCTCAGCGCCACCTCGAGGGCGTTCTCGAGCGCCACGGGGAGGTCGAGGTTGCGGGCCAGGAGGTTCCCGGTCCCGGCGGGCAGGATGCCGAGCGGCGTCTCGGTGCCGAGGAGCGCGTGGGCGACGTTGCGCACCGTGCCGTCGCCGCCCAGGCTGCACACGAGGTCGACGCCGTCACGGACCGCCCGCGCGGCCTGGCCGGCGCCCGGGTCCTCGACGGTGGTCTCGTAGAAGAGCGGGTCGCCCCACCCGTTCGCGTGGCACGTCGCGACGATGCGCTCGCGGATCGCCGGCAGGTCGGTGAACTTCGTCGGGTTGACGACGACCGCCGCTCGCCGCAGCGGCGTGGCGGCCCCGTCGTCGCCGGAGCGGAAGTGGTCGCGCGGTGGGCGCGGTCGGCGTCGCAGCGTCCCCGTGGCGTCCGGCGCGACCCGCGTGAGGACCACGCCGCCGACGACCAGGGCCAGAACCACGACCCCGGCGACGATCCACGGCAGGTAGTCCCTCAGCACCAGAGCACGGTATCGCCCGGTTCCCGTCCGTCCGGAATCCGGTCGGTCGTCGGACGACGTGAGCCGGTCCGGCCCGACGGCCCTAGGCTGACCCGCATGAGCGAGCCGACGGGCCCCGGTGCCCTGCGCGTCGAGGATCCCGGTCCCGCGACCCCCGACACCGCCGACTGGACGTGGGTGCTGCGCCAGCCGTGCCCGGACTGCGGCTTCGACCCGTCGCGGCTCGAGCCCACGGCCGTGCCGGCGCTGCTGCGTGACGCAGCCGGCCGGTTCACCGCGGCGCTCGGCCGCCCGGACGCGCGGACGCGTCCGGGGCAGGGCGTGTGGTCGGCGGTCGAGTACGCGTGCCACGTTCGCGACGTCTGTGACGTCATGGCCGGCCGGCTCGAGCAGATCCTCGACGGCGGCGGTCAGGTCGTCCGGTTCGCCGACTGGGACCAGGACGCGACCGCCCTCGCGAAGGAGTACTGGCGCACGGACGGCGACGTGCTGCGCGGTGAGCTGCACGACGCGTTCGAGGCGGCGGCCGCCACCTTCCAGCGCCCGGTCGGGGACGAGTGGGGCTGGCCGGCGCTGCGCAGCAACGGGTCGGAGTTCACGGCGGGCACGCTGGCCGTGTACTTCGCGCACGACATCCGCCACCACCTGTGGGACGTGAAGGCGTGACGCTCCCCATCGAGGTGCGCCTCGCGCTGCCGGCGGCGCGAACCCCTGACCCGCACGACGCTCCGGCCATCCGCTGGGGTGTCCTCGCGCCGGGCGGCATCGCGCACTCGTTCGCCGAGGCCGTCGCCGTCGGAACCGCCTCCGAGGTCGTGGCCGTCGGGTCGCGCAGCCACGTCCGCGCGCAGGAGTTCGCCGACGAGTACGGCATCCCCCGGGCCCACGGCAGCTACGAGGACCTCGTCGCCGACCCCGAGGTCGACGCCGTGTACGTCGCGTCACCCCACTCCGAGCACCGTGCGCACGCCCTCCTCGCCATCGAGGCCGGCAAGCCCGTCCTCGTCGAGAAGGCCTTCACCCGCAGCGCGGCCGAGGCCCGCGAGGTGCTCGACGCCGCGGCCGCGCGCGACCTGCTCGTCGTCGAGGCGATGTGGAGCCGGTTCCTGCCGCAGTACGACGTCGTGCGGCACGTCGTCGAGTCGGGCCTCATCGGCGAGGTCGTCACGGTCTTCGCCGACCACGGGCAGCGGCTCTACCCGGAGGGCCCCGAGCGTCTGGCCCAGCCCGAGCTCGCCGGTGGGGCCCTGCTCGACCTCGGCGTCTATCCCGTGTCCTTCGCCGACCTCGTCCTCGGCCCACCCGCATCGGTGCAGGCGAAGGGGACGCTGACCGACCTCGGCGTCGACGCCACGACCACGGTCACCGTCGCCAACGCGGCCGGTGCCCACGGCGTCCTGTCGTGCACCATGGCCGGTGTCACGCCGTGCACCGCCGTCGTCGCCGGCACCGCCGCGCGCCTCGAGCTCACCGGCACCTTCTACGGCGCAGGCTCGACGCTGCGCCTCGTCGGCCTCGACAACGCGGTGCTCGACGAGCGTCCTGGCGGCCTGCCGGAGGACGTCCGCGGGTTCTCCTACGAGGCAGCAGAGTTCGCCCGGTGCCTCGCCGCCGGTGAGCGCGAGTCGCCCCTCATGCCGCACACGACGACGCTGCGGGTCATGGAGACGATGGACGAGGTGCGCCGCCAGGTCGGGGTTCTTTACCCCGGCGAGTGAGCGTCCGGCGCCGACGCCGCCCGTGATGCAACCGTCCGGCTCCCGGACGAGTCATACTGCGGTCCTCACTGGCTCGAGCACACAGGGGTGCGCATGCTCACCGACGACTTCGTCCCGTTCGACCCGGCGATGGCCGGTCCGCCGAGCGGCTTCCTCCTCTTCTTCGGCCTCGTCGCGACGCTCGTCGTCGCGGGAGTCGTCTACACGCTCGTCAAGGGCGTCGCGCAGTGGCGTACCGACCAGGCCGCGCCGCTGCGCAGCGTCGATGCCCTCGTCGTGTCCAGGCGTACCGACGTGCGCCGGCGGTCCGGCTCCGCCGCGCTGCCCGGTGCCGATGCGAGCGGACCGGCGAGCATCGCCGGGCCGGCCAGCACCAGCACGACGTACTTCGTGACCTTCGAGGAGGACTCGGGGCAGCGGCGCGAGCTGCAGGTGAGCGGGCGCGACTACGGGCAGCTCGCCGAGGGCGACCGCGGACACCTCATCCACCAGGGGAGGCGCTACAAGGGCTTCACCCGGGCGACCGCCGGCTGAGCCGGAGACAGGTCAGGCGCCGTAGTCGTTCGGGCTGCGCCACGGGCGCTCGAACGGCAGCCGCCACGTGAACGGCGCGACGAGCTGGTGGATCTGGTTCGGGCCCCACGTGCCCGGCTGGTACGGCCGCACGGTCGGCGGGTTGTCGAGCAGCGGCTGGCTCACCTCCCACAGCCGCTCGATGCCCTCGGCCGAGGTGAAGAGCGTCCGGTCGCCCCGCGCCGCGTCGTAGATCAGCCGCTCGTACGCCTCGAGCACGGCGCCCGCCCAGTTGGTCTCCTGCACGGAGAACTGCATCGACAGCTTGTCGAGCTTCATGCCCGGTCCGGGTCGCTTGCCGTAGAACGACAGCGACATCCGAGACTTGTCGGCGAGGTCGAAGGTCAGGTGGTCCGGGCCGTTGTCGCCGACGCCCGAACCGGCCGGGAACATCGAGCGCGGCGGCTCCTTGAAGGCGATGGAGATGATGCGGGCGCCCTCGGCGAGACGCTTGCCGGTGCGTAGGAAGAAGGGGACGCCGGCCCAGCGCCAGTTGTCGACGTGGCACTTGAGCGCCACGAACGTCTCGGTGTCGCTGTCGGAGCGGACGCCGGGCTCGTCGCGGTAGCCGACGTACTGGCCACGGACGACGTCGTGCGGGTCGATGGGGGCCATCGACCGGAAGACCTTGTTCTTCTCCTCGCTGATCGCATGGGGCTCCAGGGACGTGGGCGGCTCCATGGCCGTGAACGCGAGCACCTGGAACAGGTGCGTCACGACCATGTCGCGGTAGGCGCCGGTGCCCTCGTAGAAGTCGGCCCGTTGGGCCAGGCCCAGCGTCTCGGGCACGTCGATCTGGATGTGGTCGATGTGGTTGCGGTGCCAGATCGGCTCGAAGAGGCCGTTGGCGAACCGGAACGCGAGGATGTTCTGGGCCGCCTCCTTGCCGAGGAAGTGGTCGATGCGGAAGATCTGCTCCTCGGCGAAGACCTCGTGCAGCTCGGCGTTGAGGGCGCGGGCGCTGGCCAGGTCCGTCCCGAACGGCTTCTCCATGATGATCCGGCTGCGCTCGACCAGCTTGGCCTCCTCGAGCTGGCGCACCACCGCGAGGGCGGCCTTCGGCGGCACGGACAGGTAGTGCAGGCGCCACGCCTCGGGCCCGAGGATCTGCTCCGACTCGTCCACCGCGTCCCGGATCCCCTGCGGCCCAGCCGAACCCGGCACCCAGTGGATGCGGTCGGCGAACTCGCGCAGGTCGTCGTCCGTGACGTCGTGGCTCGAGTGCTCGCGGATCGAGGCGAACACGAGGTCGAGGAACTCGTCGCGGGTCAGGTTCTCAAGGCTCGTGGCGACGACGCGCAGGCCCTCGAGCAGCTGGCTCTCGTGCAGGTGGAGCAGGCCCGGGAGCAGCTTGCGCTTGGCGAGGTCACCGGTGGCGCCGAACAGGACGACGGTCGTGGCAGGCATGACCCCAGCGTCGCGCACCTCGGCCCGAATGGGGAGGGGTCCGCGACACCTGCGGCGCGGCGCAGCCTCAGAGGGCCTCGACGCGGACCCGGCCGGCCTCGAGGTGCCAGCGGTGCGTCAGCCCGATGGCCTCGAGCAGCGACACGTCGTGGCTGACGACGAGAACCGTCCCGTCGTAGGCCGCGACGGCCGCCTCCAGCTGCTCGATCGCCGGGACGTCGAGGTGGTTGGTGGGCTCGTCGAGGACGAGGACGTTGACCTCACGGCCCTGGAAGAGCGCCATGAGCGCCCGGGTCCGCTCACCCATCGACAGGCTTCGCGCCGGGCGCCCGACGTGCTCGGCGCCGAGGCCGAACTTGGCCAGCAGGGTCCGCACCTCGCCGGCCGGCCACTCCCGGCTCGTCCGCGCGTGGGGGCCGAGCTCGCGACGCACGACGTCGAGGACCGTCGCGTCGGTGTCGAGCACGCGGCGTCGCTGGTCGAGCACCCCGACCGACACGCGGGTGCCCGATGCGCGGCGACCGGAGGCGAGCGGCAGGTCGCCGAGGAGCGCGCCGAGCAGCGTCGTCTTGCCGCTGCCGTTGTCGCCGACGAGGGCGATCCGGTCCCCGCGGCCGACGACGAGCGACACCGGGCCGAGCCGGAACCCGTGCCGCTCGACGACCGCGTCCGACAACGTCGCGACGACGTCGGCCGATGGCCTCCCCGGGGTGATCGAGTACCGCAGCTGCCACTCCTTGCGCGGCTGGTCGACGACGGCGAGCCGGTCCGCGGCCCGCTCGAGGCGGGCGCCCTTGGCACCCTGCCGGTCCGCGCGGGCCCGGTGCTTCTCGCGGATGTGCTTGTCGGGCTCCTTCGTCGCCTTCGGCCCGGTGCGCCCCCGGACCGCCCAGTCGGCCCGTTGGCGGGCCTGGCCGAGCAGCGCCTCCCGCTCGGCGGTGTAGCCCTCCCAGGCGTCCCACGCCTGGGCGCGGGCCAGCTCGCGCTGCTCCACGTAGGCGCTCCAGCCGCCCGAGTAGCGGGCGACCTTCTGCTGCGCCAGGTCGAGCTCGAGGACGTCGCTCGCGACCGCGTCGAGGAACGTCCGGTCGTGGCTCGCGACGAGCACCGGGCCCTCGTGCGACCGGACGAAGTCGACCATGAGGTCCAGGCCCCGCGCGTCGAGGTCGTTGGTCGGCTCGTCGAGCAGCAGCACGTCGTACTGGCTCAGCAGGACGGCGACGAGGCTCGCCCGCGCCGCCTGTCCGCCCGAGAGCGTGCCGAGCGGACGCGACGCGTCGACGTCGAGCCCCACGCGTGCCGACACCTCCGGCAGGCGCTCGTCCAGGTCGGCCGCACCGAGCGCGAGCCACCGCTCGAGCGCCACGGCGTAGCGGTCCTCCGCGCCGGGGCACGCCTCGGCCAGCGCGGCCGAGGCCGCCTCGAGCTCGGCGTCGGCTGCGGCGACGCCGGTGCGCCGGTGCGCGTACGCGAGCAGGGACTCCTGCGCGTCGGGCAACGCCTGCGGGAGGCAGGCGACCGTCGCGTCGGCAGGTGCGAGACGCACCGCGCCGCGCTCGACGGGCAGCTCGCCCGCGAGGGTGCGCATCAGCGTCGACTTGCCGGACCCGTTGGGGCCGACGACGGCGGTGACGTCGCCGTCGGACACGACCAGGCCCAGGCCCGAGAAGAGGACGCGAGCGCCGAAGGCGACGTCGAGGTCGGTGACGGTGAGGGTGGTGGACATGGCGAGGTCCTTGATGGTCGGCAGGGCCCCGCGGCGTGACCTGGTCCGGTGGCGGACGGTCACGGCGCGGGCGGGCTCGAGGCATCAGGAGATCCACACGAGGCGAGACCCTAGAGCTGTCGCCGGCGACGCGTCCACCGCATTTCCGGACCGCCGGCGCCGCCCGCCGGCGCCGTCCGCCGGAGCGGCCGCTCGCCCGGTCCGACCCTGACTCGGGTCAGGGTCGGCTACGACCTGGGTAGGGGTCGGAATCAGGCTCATGACGGATGCGCGAGGCCCCGCGTCACCGACAGGGTGTGGCCCATGATCACAGTCGAACGACTCACCAAGCGGTACGGCGCCTTCACGGCCGTCGACGACATCTCGTTCGAGGTCAAGCCCGGTCTCGTCACCGGCTTCCTCGGACCGAACGGCGCCGGCAAGACGACCGCGATGCGCGTCATGTCCGGCCTCACCCCGGCGACCTCCGGGCGGGCCACGGTGCTCGGCCGGCCGTACGGCGCCCTGCCGAACCCGGGCCGCCACGTCGGCCTGCTCCTCGACGCGTCGGCGCAGCACGCCGGACGCACCGGCCGGGAGGTGCTGACGCTCGGGGCGATCCTCATGGGTGTCGGCCGTGGCCGCGTCGACGAGATGGTCGAGCTCGTCGGCCTCACCGACAAGGAGGCGAACCGACGCGTCCGCAACTACTCCCTCGGCATGCGCCAGCGCCTCGGCATCGCCCACGCGCTCCTCGGCGACCCCGAGGTGCTCATCCTCGACGAGCCGGCCAACGGCCTCGACCCGGCCGGCATCCGGTGGATGCGCGACCTGCTGCGCGGCTACGCCAACGAGGGCGGCACGGTACTGCTGTCCTCGCACCTGCTGGGCGAGATCGAGCGCGTCGCCGACGAGATCGTCGTCATCGGCCACGGTCGCATCATGGCGCAGGGCACCAAGGACGAGCTGCTCGCCGGCGCGGGCACGCACGTGCGCTCGACCGACGACGACGCGCTCCTCGCGGCGCTCACGGCCGAGTCGGTCGCCGCGCACCGCACCCCGACCGGCGGGCTGCAGGTCGAGGCCGAGCCGCTCGTGGTGGGACGCGTCGCCGCCGCCCACCAGGTCGTCCTGACCGAGCTGCGCGGTGGCGACAGCAGGGGCCTCGAGGAGATGTTCCTCGACCTCACGGCCGACGCCGCCCGAGAGGAGGTGGCGGCATGACCACCACTCCCACCACCACGAACGCGCCTGCAGCACAGGCGTCCCCGAAGCACGTCGAGTCGGCGCTGCCCAGCAGGGCGACCATGCCGGCCCGTATCGGCGGCGAGCGGCCCACGACCGGGGTGCCCTTCACCCGCCTCCTGCACGTCGAGCTGCGCAAGATGCTCGACACCCGCGCAGGACGCTGGCTGCTCATCGGCATCGGCGCGATCATCGCCGTCGCCCTGACGATCATGTTCTTCAACGAGGGCGGCCAGCACGCCTTCGGTGAGTACCTCCAGGCCACGACGATGCCGATGGCCCTCATCCTGCCCGTCGTCGGCATCCTCGCCGTGACGGCGGAGTGGAGCCAACGCACCGGGCTCGTCACGTTCGGTCTCGAGCCGCGGCGCATCCGGGTCGCGTGGGCCAAGCTCCTCAGCGCCCTGGTCGTCGGCGCTTCCGCCTTCGCCCTGTCGCTCGCCCTCGCCGGCGTCGCGCACCAGGCGGCCATCACCTTCCGCGGCATCGACCCCGACTGGTCCATCGGCGGGCTCGTCCTCCTCGGGGCCGCGGGCTACGTGCTGCTCGGTGTCGCGCAGGGCGTCGGCTTCGGCATGCTCTTCAAGAACACCCCGGCTGCCGTCGTCGTCTTCTTCGTCCTGCCGACCGCGTGGTCGATCCTCGGCTCGATGGTCTCGTGGCTGCGGTCGGCCGCGGAGTGGCTCGACCTGAACCAGACGATGCAGCCGCTCTTCGAGGGCTCCCTCACCGGTTCCCAGTGGGCCCACCTCGGCGCGTCGGTCGGCCTGTGGGTCGTCGCACCGCTCGCCGTCGGCATCTGGCGCCTGACCCGCGCCGAGGTCAAGTAGCCCACGGCGGACCCGTCGGAGGACCGCGTCCCGCGACCCCTCGAGAGGAGCGGCCGGTGTCCGTCGAGGACACCGGCCGCTCGACGCGTCGGGTCGCCGTCGCGCCCCGTCCGGAACTCGGTCGAGGGCGGCCTGCGGGCGCCGTTAGGCTGGCGCGCGTGATCGACATCAAGCTCGTGCGCGACGAACCGGACCGGGTCCGCGCCTCGCAACAGGCCCGTGGAGAGGACCCGGGGATCGTCGACGCGATCCTCGCCGCCGACGAGCGCCGTCGATCGTCCCTCACCGACTTCGAGCGCCTCCGCGCCGAGCAGAAGACGGTCAGCAAGGCCGTCGGTGCCGCCATGGGCGCGTTCCAGAAGGCGCGGAAGGCCGGGGACGCCGACGCGGAGCAGCTCGAGAGGAAGGCCCACGAGGCGCGCGCGCACGCCGCGACGCTGAGCGACCGGGTCAAGGGGCTCGAGGAGGAGGCCGACGCCGCCGGCGCCGAGCTCGACCGGCTGCTCCGACGCGTCGGCAACGTCATCATCGAGGGCGTGCCCACCGGCGGCGAGGACGACTACGTCGTGCTCGAGACCGTCGGCACGCCGCGCGACTTCGCGGCCGAGGGCTTCGAGCCGCTGGACCACCTCGCCCTCGGCGAGCGGCTCGGCGCCATCGACATGGAGCGCGGCGCCAAGGTCGGCGGCGCGCGCTTCTACTACCTGACCGGCGTCGGGGCCCAGCTCGAGCTGGCGCTGCTCAACATGGCCATCGCGCAGGCGACCGCGACGGGGTTCACGCCGATGATCACCCCGACGCTCGCGCGGCCGGAGATCATGGTCGGGGCCGGCTTCATGGACGCCCACGCCGAGGAGGTCTACCGGCTGGAGGCCGACGACCTCTACCTGACCGGCACCTCGGAGGTGGCCCTCGCCGGCTACCACGCCGACGAGATCATCGACCTGTCGGGTGGGCCGAAGCGCTACGCCGGCTGGTCGGCCTGCTATCGGCGCGAGGCCGGCTCGCACGGCAAGGACACCCGCGGCATCATCCGGGTGCACCAGTTCCACAAGGTCGAGATGTTCAGCTACTGCCGCGTCGAGGACGCCGAGGCCGAGCACCAGCGCCTCCTCGACTGGGAGCGCGAGATGCTCGCCAAGGTCGAGGTGCCCTACCGCATCATCGACACGGCGGCCGGTGACCTCGGTAGCCCGGCCGCGCGCAAGTTCGACTGCGAGGCGTGGGTGCCGACGCAGGGCCGCTACCGCGAGCTGACGTCGACGTCGAACTGCACCACGTACCAGGCGCGCCGGCTGGGAACCCGCGAACGCGACCCGAACGGCCCGGGCACGCGCGCCGTGGCGACGCTCAACGGCACGCTCGGCACGACCCGCTGGCTCGTCGCCATCCTCGAGAACCACCAGCAGGCCGACGGCTCGGTCGTGGTGCCCGAGGCACTGCGTCCCTTCGTCGGTCTCGACGTCCTCAAGCCGCTGTCCTGACCCGAGGGGCGGACCGGTCGCCGGTCGTCGAGCTCGCGACCTCGTGGCCGAGCCTCGCGACCTGACGCTCCGGGCCGGGTCCTACGCCTGGGGCCCGGGCGAAGGGGCGTCCGTCGGGTCGCCCTCGGCGAGGCGGTCCCGGTACCAGGCCAGCTTCCCCTCGACGCGTCGCAGGTTGGACTCCAGCTCGCGGATCCGGCGAACGACGTCGGCCCGGTGCTCCTCGAGCAGCTCGATGCGCGCGCCGACGGTGGCGTCGTCGTCCTCGCCGACGAGCGTGGCGAACTCGCGCATCCGCCGGATCGGCATGCCCGACTCGCGCAGGCAGGTGAGGACGCCGATCCAGTCCAGGTCGGAGTCGAAGTAGCGGCGGTGGCCGCTCGGGGTCCGCTCGGTGCGAAGCAGGTCCTCGCGCTCGTAGTACCGGAGGGTGTCGATGCTGACCCCTGCCGCTCGTGCAGCCTCTCCCACGCGGAGACCGGCGGCGTCGCCTGTCGTCGTCATCGGTCCACCGTAGAGGCACCGAGCGTGGGATCGGTGTCCGAAAGGGGCTTGATCTGGTGCGCGCTCCAGGATCTAGCGTCGCGGTCATGACGACATCGGAGAGCACCATCACCACCCGACGGACCCTCGGCCGCAGCGGGATCGAGGTCAGTGCCCTCGGTGTGGGCTGCTGGGCCATCGGTGGCCCGTGGACCATGGGCGGACAGCAGGCCGGCTGGGGCGAGGTCGACGACGCGGAGTCGGTCCGCGCGCTCCACGCGGCGATGGCCGGTGGCGTCACCTTCTTCGACACGGCCGCCAACTACGGGGCCGGCCACAGCGAGGTCGTGCTGGGGAGGGCCGTCGCCGACCGGCGCTCGGACGTCGTGATCGCCACGAAGTTCGGCTACGTCGTGGACGAGGCGGCCAAGAGCGTCAGCGGCGTCGACGTCACGCCGGACGCGGTTCGCCGGTCGTGCGCCGAGAGCCTGCGGCGCCTCGGCACGGACTGGATCGACGTGCTGCTGCTCCACGTCGGTGACCTGGAACCGGCGCGGGGCGAGGACGTGCGGGCCGTGCTCGACTCCCTCGTCGACGAGGGCACCATCCGGGCGTACGGCTGGAGCACCGACGACGTGGAGCGTGCCCGGGTCTTCGCGCAGGGCCCGCACTGCACGGCCGTCGAGCACCAGCTCAACGTGCTCGAGGACAACCCGGCCATGCTCGACCTCTGCGAGACCGAGAACCTCGCGAGCATCAACCGCGGTCCCCTCGGGATGGGCGTGCTCACCGGGGCCTACGACGGCGGGGCCACGCTGTCCGCCACCGACGTCCGCGCCACGGGTGCGGCCTGGATGGCGTACTTCATCGACGGCAGGCCCAACCCGGAGTGGCTCGCCCGCGCGGCCGCGATCCGCGAGGTCATCACCTCCGGCGGGCGCACGCCCGCCCAGGGGGCGCTGGCCTGGATCTGGGGACGCAGCGCGGCCACCGTCCCGATCCCCGGGGTCCGCACCGTGGCACAGGCCGAGGCGAACGCCGGCGCGCTCTCGCACGGCCCCCTGACCCCGGCCGAGATGGCCGAGGTCACGCGACTGCTCGCCTGACGGCTGTACCGGCGCGAGCCCGAGGGGGTGCTCGCCGCAGCCCGGGACGGGCGGGCGCGGGCGAGGCCTTCACGGCGTTCCCCGGACCCGTGCCGGTGGGATGGAACCCCGGCTCGCGGTGACGGCCCGCCGCTCGGATCGGGCGGCGGGGGAGCCGTTTTGGCGGTCTGGCCCATCACCTGTACTGTTCTCTTCGTCAGCCCGACAGGGAGCAACGGACGCCACGGCGATCGACTTGGTCGAGAGCGAAGTTGGCCGGTCCCTCGGGTGACGTCTCACCTCCGTCACGGAGCCCCGAACAGGGTCTCGACGGGGCTCTGGCCCGCCCGACCGGGTGGCCGTGACAGCGTCACGGGCACCCTCGAGGATGGGGTAGAGTGGTGAAGCCCGCCGAGTCCGGCGGATCGATCCGGTCGCTCCTCAGAGCGGGTCACGGATGCGATCCGACCAGGTGCGATGGGCAGCGTGAAACGGAATCCCCGGAGGCCGGGCCTGCGTGTGTGGGTGTGGTTGATGGTGTGTGTCTGATTCTTGAGAACTCAACAGCGTGTCAAAAATCGATGCCTATTTACCTCGTCTCGAGGGGCTGGCGTGTGCTTGTGACTGTTGTGGTCGTGGGTGGCTGGTTCCTTGGATGAAGAAATTTCTTTGGTTGACAACGACGATCAGTATTTTGTGCTGGTTGTTCGGCTCAGCCTGGATCAGTTTGGCCCTTCGTGGGTTTGTTTGAACATCAACGGAGAGTTTGATCCTGGCTCAGGACGAACGCTGGCGGCGTGCTTAACACATGCAAGTCGAACGGTGACGGTCAAGCTTGCTTGGCCTGATCAGTGGCGAACGGGTGAGTAACACGTGAGTAACCTGCCCCAGACTCTGGGATAACCCCGGGAAACCGGAGCTAATACCGGATATGACACGGAGAGGCATCTCTACCGTGTGGAAAGTTTTTCGGTCTGGGATGGGCTCGCGGCCTATCAGCTTGTTGGTGAGGTAGTGGCTCACCAAGGCGACGACGGGTAGCCGGCCTGAGAGGGCGACCGGCCACACTGGGACTGAGACACGGCCCAGACTCCTACGGGAGGCAGCAGTGGGGAATATTGCACAATGGGCGGAAGCCTGATGCAGCGACGCCGCGTGAGGGATGACGGCCTTCGGGTTGTAAACCTCTTTCAGCAGGGAAGAAGCGGAAGTGACGGTACCTGCAGAAGAAGCACCGGCTAACTACGTGCCAGCAGCCGCGGTAATACGTAGGGTGCGAGCGTTGTCCGGAATTATTGGGCGTAAAGAGCTTGTAGGCGGTTTGTCGCGTCTGCTGTGAAAATCCGGGGCTCAACCCCGGACTTGCAGTGGGTACGGGCAGGCTAGAGTGTGGTAGGGGAGACTGGAATTCCTGGTGTAGCGGTGGAATGCGCAGATATCAGGAGGAACACCGATGGCGAAGGCAGGTCTCTGGGCCACTACTGACGCTGAGAAGCGAAAGCATGGGGAGCGAACAGGATTAGATACCCTGGTAGTCCATGCCGTAAACGTTGGGCGCTAGGTGTGGGACCCATTCCACGGGTTCCGTGCCGCAGCTAACGCATTAAGCGCCCCGCCTGGGGAGTACGGCCGCAAGGCTAAAACTCAAAGGAATTGACGGGGGCCCGCACAAGCGGCGGAGCATGCGGATTAATTCGATGCAACGCGAAGAACCTTACCAAGGCTTGACATACACCGGAATCACTCAGAGATGGGTGCGTCTTCGGACTGGTGTACAGGTGGTGCATGGTTGTCGTCAGCTCGTGTCGTGAGATGTTGGGTTAAGTCCCGCAACGAGCGCAACCCTCGTTCTATGTTGCCAGCACGTGATGGTGGGGACTCATAGGAGACTGCCGGGGTCAACTCGGAGGAAGGTGGGGATGACGTCAAATCATCATGCCCCTTATGTCTTGGGCTTCACGCATGCTACAATGGCCGGTACAAAGGGTGGCGAAGCCGTGAGGTGGAGCGAATCCCAAAAAACCGGTCTCAGTTCGGATTGGGGTCTGCAACTCGACCCCATGAAGTCGGAGTCGCTAGTAATCGCAGATCAGCAACGCTGCGGTGAATACGTTCCCGGGCCTTGTACACACCGCCCGTCAAGTCACGAAAGTCGGTAACACCCGAAGCCGGTGGCCCAACCTAAGCCCTTGTGGTGGTGGGGGGAGCCGTCGAAGGTGGGACTGGCGATTGGGACTAAGTCGTAACAAGGTAGCCGTACCGGAAGGTGCGGCTGGATCACCTCCTTTCTAAGGAGCAGCTTCGCTGCCGGGCCCGTGGGTCTGGTGGCGCAGTGGCCCGCCGCCAGCGAACGCCTGGTGGGGGTGCTCATGGGTGGAACATCGATTACTTGGCACCTGGTCGAGCCGGTGGCTCGCTAGTACAACCCGGTGACGGTCCGCGAGGATCTGAGGGAGTGGAACGCGGCGCGGGTTCGGGTGGGTGTCTGGCACGTTGTTGGGTCCTGAGGGATCAGACCCCAACGCCGGCGCGCGGTCGCGTGTGCTGGTGGTGGGTGCGCTGTTTCTTCTGGGTGTGGGCCCGCCCGATCTCCTGGCGTTTGTCGGGGTGGTGGTGGGTGCCGGTTGTGTTTTGAGAACTACACAGTGGACGCGAGCATCTTTGTGGCTCAAGTTTTTAAGGGCACACGGTGGATGCCTTGGCACCAGGAACCGAAGAAGGACGTAGGAATCTGCGATAAGCCTCGGGTAGCCGATAACCAGGCTGTGATCCGAGGATTTCCGAATGGGGAAACCCGGCTGGAGGCAAGTCCAGTCACCCGCACCTGAATATATAGGGTGTGTGGAGGGAACGTGGGGAAGTGAAACATCTCAGTACCCACAGGAAGAGAAAACAACAGTGATTCCGTGAGTAGTGGCGAGCGAAAGCGGATGAGGCTAAACCGGGCGTGTGTGATAGCTGTCAGGCGTTGCATGTCCGGGGTCGTGGGACCTTGCGGCCGGAGCTGACACTCTGGCATGGAGTGAGAAATCTGCGTCATAGTCGAAGAGCATTGAATGGCTCGGCACAGAGGGTGCGACCCCCGTAGACGAAATGGTGTGGACTCCAGTGAGGGATCCCAAGTAGCACGGGGCCCGAGAAATCCCGTGTGAATCTGGCAGGACCACCTGCTAAGCCTAAATATTCCCTGGTGACCGATAGCGGACAAGTACCGTGAGGGAAAGGTGAAAAGTACCCCGGGAGGGGAGTGAAATAGATCCTGAAACCGTGTGCCTACAATCCGTTGGAGCCTCCCGCCGTTGGGCGTGTGGGGTGACAGCGTGCCTTTTGAAGAATGAGCCTGCGAGTTAGTGCTCAGTGGCGAGGTTAACCCGTGTGGGGAAGCCGTAGCGAAAGCGAGTCCGAAGAGGGCGTTTTAGTCGCTGGGTCTAGACCCGAAGCGGAGTGATCTACCCATGGCCAGGTTGAAGCGCAGGTAAGACTGCGTGGAGGACCGAACCCACTTAGGTTGAAAACTGAGGGGATGAGCTGTGGGTAGGGGTGAAAGGCCAATCAAACTCCGTGATAGCTGGTTCTCCCCGAAATGCATTTAGGTGCAGCGTCACGTGTTTCTTGCCGGAGGTAGAGCTACTGGATAGCCGATGGGCCTCACCAGGTTACTGACGTTAGCCAAACTCCGAATGCCGGTAAGTGAGAGCGTGGCAGTGAGACTGCGGGGGATAAGCTCCGTAGTCGAGAGGGAAACAGCCCAGATCACCAGCTAAGGTCCCTAAGCGTGTGCTAAGTGGGAAAGGATGTGGAGTTGCTGTGACAACCAGGAGGTTGGCTTAGAAGCAGCCACCCTTCAAAGAGTGCGTAATAGCTCACTGGTCAAGTGATTCCGCGCCGACAATGTAGCGGGGCTCAAGCACACCACCGAAGCTGTGGCATTGACATACTGCTCGGCACCGGCTCCTGCGGGACCGGTGTCCAGGCGTGTTGATGGGTAGGGGAGCGTCGTGTTGCCAGGGAAGCGGCGGAGTGATCCAGCCGTGGAGGCTACACGAGTGAGAATGCAGGCATGAGTAGCGAATGACGGGCGAGAAACCCGTCCGCCGAATAACCAAGGGTTCCAGGGTCAAGCTAATCTGCCCTGGGTAAGTCGGGACCTAAGGCGAGGCCGACAGGCGTAGTCGATGGACATCCGGTTGATATTCCGGAACCGGCGAAGAACCGCCCCTGATGACCCCCGTGATGCTAAGTGCCTGAAGCACGCCCACCGAGACTTCGGTCTCATCGGGTGTGTGGAGCGCACGGCCCGAGCGGGTAGTAGTCAAGCGATGGAGTGACGCAGGAAGGTAGCCTCCGCGTGGCGATGGTTGTCCACGTCCAAGGGTGTAGGGCGCGGTCCAGGCAAATCCGGACCGCCGCATTGAGTTGTGAGCCTGAGACCTGATAGTGACCGCGAATGCGGGAAGAGGGTGATCCTATGCTGCCGAGAAAAACTTCTAGCGAGGTTCGAGCCGCCCGTACCCCAAACCGACTCAGGTGGTTAGGTAGAGAATACCAAGGCGATCGAGTGAATCGTGGTTAAGGAATTCGGCAAAATACCCCCGTAACTTCGGGAGAAGGGGGGCCCTGATCGTGACGGAACTTGCTTCCCGAGCGTGATCGGCCGCAGAGACCAGGGAGAAGCGACTGTTTACTAAAAACACAGGTCCGTGCCAAGTCGCAAGACGATGTATACGGACTGACGCCTGCCCGGTGCTGGAACGTTAAGGGGACCGGTTAGCACGCGAGTGCGACGCTGAGAACTTAAGCGCCAGTAAACGGCGGTGGTAACTATAACCATCCTAAGGTAGCGAAATTCCTTGTCGGGTAAGTTCCGACCTGCACGAATGGCGTAACGACTTCTCCACTGTCTCAACCACGAACTCGGCGAAATTGCACTACGAGTAAAGATGCTCGTTACGCGCAGCAGGACGGAAAGACCCCGGGACCTTTACTACAGCTTGGTATTGGTGTTCGGTACGGCTTGTGTAGGATAGGTGGGAGACTGTGAAGCGGGCACGTCAGTGCCGGTGGAGTCAACGTTGAAATACCACTCTGGTCGTTCTGGATATCTAACCTCGGTCCGTGATCCGGATCAGGGACAGTGCCTGGTGGGTAGTTTAACTGGGGCGGTTGCCTCCTAAAAGGTAACGGAGGCGCCCAAAGGTTCCCTCAGCCTGGTTGGCAATCAGGTGTCGAGTGTAAGTGCACAAGGGAGCTTGACTGTGAGACAGGCATGTCGAGCAGGGACGAAAGTCGGGACTAGTGATCCGGCGGTGGCTTGTGGAAGCGCCGTCGCTCAACGGATAAAAGGTACCCCGGGGATAACAGGCTGATCTTGCCCAAGAGTCCATATCGACGGCATGGTTTGGCACCTCGATGTCGGCTCGTCGCATCCTGGGGCTGGAGTAGGTCCCAAGGGTTGGGCTGTTCGCCCATTAAAGCGGTACGCGAGCTGGGTTTAGAACGTCGTGAGACAGTTCGGTCCCTATCCGCTGTGCGCGTAGGAAACTTGAGAAAGGCTGTCCCTAGTACGAGAGGACCGGGATGGACGAACCTCTGGTGTGTCAGTTGTTCCGCCAGGAGCACCGCTGATTAGCTACGTTCGGAAGTGATAACCGCTGAAAGCATCTAAGCGGGAAGCACGTTTCAAGATGAGGTTTCCAGGCCCGCGAGGGCGAGAGGCTCCCAGCTAGACGACTGGGTCGATAGGCCGGATGTGGAAGCACAGCAATGTGTGGAGCTGACCGGTACTAATAAGCCGACAACTTGACCCTACGAAGATGCTCCGCGTCCACTGTGCAGTTCCCGAGACACAAACACTCCACACCCCGCGTGTTTGAGATCTCCATAGAGTTTCGGCTGTCATAGCGAAGGGGAAACGCCCGGCCCCATTCCGAACCCGGAAGCTAAGCCCTTCAGCGCCGATGGTACTGCACTGGTGACGGTGTGGGAGAGTAGGACGCAGCCGGACACACTTTCACGACAGAGGCCCTCCCGGGACACCCCGGGCAGGGCCTCTGCCGCATTTTCCGGACCTTGGGGTCAGCCCGACGTGCCGGGCTCCACGGTCCGGACCTCCGCCACCTGCACGAGGATGCGGTGCCCGTCGGTGCGCACCAGCTGGACTTCGTGGAGGCGACGGTCTGAGAATCGGGCAAATGGGGTATGTCGGGCGCAGCCCGGCGCCAACCCCGGTGCCGCGACGCGGAGGTCCGCCCATGCCCGGTCCGCTCGAGCTGCCCGCACCGTCGCCGACGCGACCCGTCCGATCCCGCGGCCGGGGAGCCATCGCCGGCGTCGTGGGGGCGGTGCTGGCGGCGACGATGGTGGTGGCACCCGACGCGGTCGCCGCGGACACACCCGGCCCGCCGCCCGCGTCCGGCGGCTCGAGCGCCCAGACGGCGACGCCGGGGCCCGACCCGACGACCTCAGCGCCGGCCCCGCCGACTTCGGCGACTTCCGCGCTGCCCGGCACGGTGTCGGTGGCCGGCACCCCGCGTGTCGGCGCGAGCCTGACCGCCGTCACCGACGGCTGGGACCCCGACCTGACGCTGACCTACCAGTGGACCGTCGACGGCACCCCCCTCGCGGGCGCCACGGACCCGACCCTCGTCCCACCGGCGTCGTCCCTCGGCAGGCAGGTCGCGGTCATCGTGACCTCCCACCGCGGCGACACCGTCGTCGACGTGGTGACGAGCGACCCGGTCGGACCGGTCGGACCGGGGATCTTCACCGCGGCCCCAGCCCCGTCGGTGACCGGGACGCTGCGCGTCGGTCGCATCCTCACCGCGGTCCCGGGAGCCTGGGCGCCGGCCGCCACCTTCACCTACCAGTGGCGCGTCGACGGCGTGCCTGTGAGCGGTGCCACCCGGAGCACCTACACGCTGCAGGCCGCCGACCGGACCAAGCGGGTGACGGTGACGGTCACCGGCTCGCGGGACGGTTTCACGCCGGTCGCGCGCACGTCCGCACCGACGGCTGCCGTCGACTGGGGCATCTTCGCGGCGGCTCCCGTCCCGGTGGTCACCGGTACGCCGCAGATCGGCTCGTCCGTGGGCGTCGCACCGGGGACGTGGTCGCCCAGCGCGACCCTGAGCTACCAGTGGCGGATCGACGGCCGGGCCGTCGCCGGCGCGACGAAGTGGTGGCTCTACCTCGACGCGACGCGGCTCGGGCATCGCGTCGACGTCGTCGTCACGGCGCGACGGTCGGGTTTCCTCACGGTCGTGCGAACGAGTGCGTCGCGCGGACCGATCACCCGCCCGTTCACCACCGCACCGACGCCGACCGTCGGTGGGTTCTTCCGGCGCGTCGGGTGGCCGGTCACCGTGACCACGGGCGCATGGAGCCCGTCCGCCGGTATCACGGTCCAGTGGCGTCGCAACGGTGTCGCCATCCCGGGAGCCACGACCCGCGCCTACCGGCCGACGCGGGCCGACCTCGGCAAGCGGCTCACGGTGACGGTCACCGGGCGACGGGCCGGCTACACGACCACCGCACGTACGAGCGCCGCCACGCCCGCGATCCTGCCCGCGCCCTACGGCTTCACCGACGCCGGCACCCCGGCGACACCTCCGGTGGCCGCCTACGCCCCCTCGACGATCAAGCTCATGACCGACGAGCAGTGGGCCAAGGTCACGGCCAGCGGCGTGTGGCGGAGTGGTTGCCCGGGCTACCGGACGTCGTTCCGGCGCGTCGAGGTGCCCTACCGCGGGCTCGACGGCCAGACGCACCGCGGCTGGGTCAATGTCAACGCCGACGTCGCCACGAGCACCGCGAAGATCTTCAACACCCTCTACGCCAAGGGTTTCCGGATGCACCGCGTCGAGGGCATCGAGATGTTCGGCGGCTGGGAGTGGCTCGGGTCGAAGGGCAACGTGTCGACGGCGCTCAACTGCCGCAAGCCCTCGGAGCAGAACTCGAGCAACTCGTCCTCACCGCACGCGTGGGGCCGCGCCCTCGACCTCAACCCGGTGCAGAACCCCTACATCAACCCGCGCACCGGCACGTGGGACCCCAACGCCCCCGCCTCCTCGACCGCCCCCGGGGCGATTCGCTACGGCGGCCTCGCCTGGACGGTGCTGCGTTCCTACGACTGGTACTGGTCGGGCACCGACGCGTGGCGCGACTACATGCACTTCGACACCGGGTACCCGTCGCGGCCCAAGGCGGGCTACGCCACGACCCCGGACGGAGACGACCTCCTGCACGGCACCCTGCGCTGAGGCGTCGCGGCGTCGACGCGACCGTCGACCGTGCTCGTCGACAGTGCTCGTCGACCCGAGTGGGCTCGACGGGGAGGCATGCCACAGGTAAGGGTGGGGCATGAGCAGCGGCCTCGACGCAGACCACACCTTCGACGTCATCGTCATCGGGCTCGGCCCCGGCGGCGAGCACGTGGCCGGCACCCTCGCCGAACGCGGGCTGCGCGTCCTCGGCGTCGACCGTCGCCTCGTCGGCGGCGAGTGCCCCTACTGGGGATGCATCCCGTCGAAGATGATGATCCGTGCTGCTGACGCCCTCGCCGAGGCGCGGCGCGTCCCGGACCTCGCGGGCAGCATCGGCCAGGTCAGTCCCGACTGGGGGCACGTGCACCGGCGCATCCGCGACGAGGCCACCGACGACTGGGACGACAAGGTCGCCGTCGACCGCCTCGTCGGCAAGGGCGCCACGTTCGTCCGGGGGACCGGAGTCATCACCGGGTCCGGCCGGGTCAGCGTCGACGGCACCGCGTACACCGCGACCACCGGGATCGTCGTCAACACCGGCACGACCCCAGCGATCCCGCCCATCGAGGGCCTCGCGGACGTGCCCTACTGGACCAACCACGAGGCCGTCGAGGCCGCCGAGCTGCCGGCCTCGCTCGTCGTGCTCGGTGGCGGCGCCATCGGCTGCGAGCTGAGCCAGGCCATGGCCCGCTTCGGCACGAGCGTCACCGTCGTCGAGGCGGCCGACCGGCTCCTCGCCCTCGAGGAGCCGGAGGCGTCGGCGAAGGTGGCGGAGGTGTTCGAGGCCGAGGGCATCACGGTGCACACCGGCGTCGGCGCCACCAGGGTCGAACGGCACGACGCCGGCGTCCGCGTCAGCCTCGAGGACGGCAGGCACGTCGACGCCGACCGGATCCTCGTGGCCACCGGCCGGCGCCCCGACGTCACCGGCGTCGGGCTGCACCACGTCGGTGTCGCCGAGGACGCACGCTTCGCCCCGGTCGACGACGAGTGCCGCGTCGCCGACGGCGTCTGGGCCATCGGAGACATCACCGGCAAGGGCGCGTTCACCCACGTGTCGATGTACCAGGCTGCGGTCGTCGTCCGCGACGTCCTCGGCGACGACGGGCCGCCCGCGGAGTACGCGGCGCTGCCCCGGGTCACCTTCACCGACCCCGAGGTCGGCGCGGTCGGCCTCACCGAGGCGCGGGCCCGCGAGCAGTACGACACGGTGCAGGTCGGCGTGACACCGCTCGGTGAGACGACGCGGGGCTGGATCGCCAAGGCCGACGGCCTCATCAAGGTGGTGGCCGACGCCGACAGCGGGCTGCTCGTGGGCGCGACCGTCGTCGGCCCTGCGGGTGGTGAGCTCCTCGGGGCGCTCGCGGTGGCGGTCCACGGCAAGGTCCCCGTCACCCGGCTCCGCTCGATGATCTACGCCTACCCGACGCTGCACCGTGGCATCGAGGACGCGCTCGGCCGGCTCGCCTGACGGGGTCGACGAGGGCGGGTACGGTCGACGGTCCGGCCGGCGAGCCACGACCGGCTCGGGTGCGGGGCCGTCGGAGACGCCCGGCTTCGGACGCTACGGTGAGGCCATGCCCCAGCGCCTGCTCGCCCTCGACCTCGACGGGACGACCCTCAGCCACATGGGCGAGCTGTCGCCCCGTGTCCGCGAAGCCGTCCGGGCGCTGCCGGAGGAGGTGAGGGTCGTCGTGGCCACCGGACGCTCGATCCTCGCGACGACCCCGGTGCTCGAGGAGCTCGGGATCACCACCGGGTTCGCCGTCTGCGCCAACGGGGCCGTGACGCTCGAGCTCGACCCGGCCGCCGAGCAGGGCTACCGAATCGTCGACACGGTGACCTTCGACCCGCGGCCCGTGCTGGAGAAGATGCGGGTCGCCCTTCCCGACGCGCTCATCGCCGTCGAGGAGCTCGGCGTCGGGTTCAAGGTCAGCCGGTACTTCCCGGACGGTGAGCTCATGGGCGAGTCGCGCGTGGTGTCGTGGGACGAGCTCGTCGAGCACCCCGTGACCCGTGTGACGCTGCGTCAGCCCGAGGCCAGCGCCGAGGAGTTCATGGAGATGGTCGAGCGGGCCGGCCTGCACGGCGTGTCCTACGCCGTCGGCTGGTCCGCCTGGCTCGACATCAACCCCGAGGGCGTGTCCAAGGGGTCCGCGCTCGAGCTCGTCCGGCGCAGCCTCGGCATCGAGCCGATCCACACCATCGCCTGCGGCGACCAGCGCAACGACCTCGAGATGCTGCACTGGGCGGCCTGGGGCGTCGCCATGGGCAACGCTCCCGACCAGGTCAAGGCCGTCGCCGACGAGGTGGCCGGTCACGTCGACGAGGACGGCCTCGTGCCCGTGCTCGAGGCGGTGAGTGCCGCGGTCAGGGACGGCGTCCCGTTCCGCGACGGCGTGCCCTCCGGGGCCACTGCACGTCTCGAGCTGTGACGCGCTCGCGCGGCCGGCGAGGCACGACGAGAATTCTCCCGGGTCGTGTCGAGACCGTCGGCCGCCGTTCGACGCAAGGGTGAGAGCAGGCGCACCGCCTGCACCGACCGAAGGAGACACCGTGCGTTTCATGATCATCGTCCCGGCCAACGCGGACTCCGAGCAGGGCCGAACCGGCACCGTCCAGCAGTTCGCGGACATGCAGGCCTACAACGAGCAGATGCTCCGCGCCGGCGTCTTCGTCGCGGGTGAGGGCCTGCACCCCACGAGCCGCGGGGCCCGCGTCACGTGGGCCGACGGCGAGTGGTCGGTGACCGACGGCCCGTTCGCCGAGGCCAAGGAGCTCATCGCCGGGTTCACCATCATCGAGGTGTCCTCCCGCGAGGAGGCCCTCGAGTGGCTCAAGAAGTGGCCGGCGTCGTGCGCGCCCGACCCGGGCCTGCACCTCGAGCTGCGCCAGGTCTATGCGCCCGAGGACTTCGGCGAGGAGTTCACCGCCGAGATGCGCGAACGTGAGGAGCGCATGCGCGAGGAGGCCGCCCGCAACGCGGCCCGCGGCTGACCTGCGGTCCGGGTGGTCACCACGGGACGCGTCCCTGAGGGCATGATGCGCCGCGACCGCTACGTCACTGCTCAGTCAGAGTGAGCAGTGACGTAGCGGTGGTGGGTGTCCACCTGCCGGGTCGCGGGGCACCGGGCGGCCCCCGGAGTCGGTGCGGCGTGCGAGAGTGGCCCGGTGGCCGTGACGACCCAGCCCCACCCGGGCGAGCCGAGTCCTGACGAGGTGCGTCGCACCCTCGAGGCCGTGTGGCGCATGGAGGCCGCCAAGGTGACCGCCGTCGTGGCGCGCGTCGTCGGCGACATCGGCCTGGCCGAGGACCTCGCGCAGGACGCGTTCGTGCAGGCCCTCGAGCAGTGGCCACGTGACGGTGTGCCCGACAGGCCGGGGGCCTGGTTGACGCAGACCGCCCGCCGCCGGGCCGTCGACCGGATCCGCCGTGACGTCAACCTCGCCCGCAAGCTGCAGCAGGTCGGCCACGCCGAGGAGCTGCGGGTCGCCGACCTCGCCGAGGCCGACTTCGACGCCGCGCTCGAGGACATCGACGACGACGTCCTGGGCCTCATCTTCGCCGCCTGCCATCCCGCCCTCACCGCCCAGGCCCGGATCTCCCTGACGCTGCGGATGATCGGCGGCCTGACGACGCGCGAGATCGCGCGGGCGTTCCTCACCACCGAGACGACGATCGGCCAACGCATCTCGCGGGCGAAGCGAACCCTGAGCCAGGACGGCGTCACCGTCGCCGTGCCGTCCGGGTCCGAGCTGGAGCCCCGGCTCGCGTCCGTGCTCGAGGTCGTCTACCTCGTCTTCAACGAGGGGTACGCCGCGACGTCCGGGCGCGACTGGGTCCGCGGCGACCTCATGGAGGAGGCCATCCGTCTCGGGCGCGTCCTGGCCGCACTCGCGCCGCGTGAGGCCGAGGTCCACGGGCTGCTCGCCCTCATGGAGATCCAGGCCTCGCGCACCCGCGCGCGGATCGGCCCCGACGGCGAGCCGGTGCTGCTCCTCGACCAGGACCGCACCGCGTGGGACTGGGCCCTGATCCGCCACGCGCTCTCAGCCCTCGACCGGGCCCTCGCCCTCGCCGCCGCACCGGGCACCGACGGTGCCGCCCCCTCCGGACCGGGTCCCTACCTGCTCCAGGCGGCGATCGCCGCCTGCCACGCCCGGGCCCGCACGGCCGAGGAGACCGACTGGGCGCAGATCGTCGCTCTGTACGAGCAGCTCGCGGCGCTCCGTCCCTCGCCGGTCATCGACCTCAACCGCGCCGTCGCCCTGTCCTACGCCGCCGGTCCCGAGGCCGCCCTCGGCGTCGTCGACGAGCTGGTGGACGCCGGCGCGCTGGCCGACTACCACCTTCTCCCGAGCGTCCGGGGGGACCTCCTCCTGCGCCTGGGGCGGGGCGAGGAGGCCAGGGCCGAGTTCGCGCGCGCGGCCGACATGGCCCAGAACGAAGCCGAGCGCACGCTGCTTCGACGACGGGCCGCCGCGGAGGACTGACCCAAACCGTCACGGGCACCGGTGCATGAGGACTACCGTCGGAAGACCCTGCACCGACGACGACCGTCGACCGGGTCCGCCACGGAGGGAGGTCGCACGTGGCCCGCACAGAGGGCCGGGGCGCCACCCGGCACGCGACCGGCACGACGTCCGACGTCGAGCACTGGGAGTCCGGCCGATCCACGACACGAGCCGGCCGCGGGCCCTTCGACAACGCCTACGCGCGCGGCATCACCGAGGAGCTGCCGCGACCCGCCGTCCGCAGCCGCGCCCTGCCGCCGATGCCGTTCGTGCTGCACGGCGCGGTGGTCACGCCCGAGGGTGCCTGGTCCAGCGGCTACGTCACCGTGGCCGACGGCGTGGTGGCACGGGTCTCGAGGCGCAAGCCGGGCGACCTGCCGGTTCAGGAGACGGACGGCGTCATCCTGCCCGGCCTGCTCGACCTGCACGGCCACCCCGAGTTCAACGTCTTCGCCGCCTGGGAGCCCCCGAAGCTCTTCGCCAACCGGTACGCGTGGCGGCGATCGACGCCGTACCAGCAGCTCGTCCGTGACCCGCAGAACGTCCTGCTGACGCGCGTGCCGCCGGGGACGGAGACCCGGTACGCGGAGGTACGCGCGCTCGTCGGCGGCGTGACCGGCATCCAGGGCGCGTCCGGCGCGAGCACGGCGACCGCTGAGCCGCTCGTGCGCAACGTCGACCAGTGGGCGTTCGGCGCGCACCGTGCGCGGTCGATGATCGACCTGCCGTCGGGCTCCTTCGGGCTGCCGACCTTCCAGCGCGTCATGGAGCGGATCGCAGCGGGTGAGGTCACCGCGTTCTACCTGCACCTGTCCGAGGGGCGGCGTGGAGATGCCGTGAGCGCCAAGGAGTTCCGACACTTCCTCGACCTCGGCGGCGCCACCCGGGCGACGAACATCATCCATGGCAGTGCCCTCTCGGCGGACGACCTGCGCACGGTCGCGGCGGCCGGGTGCCGGCTCGTGTGGTCGCCCCAGTCGAACCTGCGCCTCTACGGCGAGACGACCCTGGCGGGTGAGGCGCTCGCGGCGGGCATGCCGGTGGCGCTCGGGGCCGACTGGTTGCCGTCGGGCTCGACGAGCCTGCTCGCCGAGATGAAGGTCGCGCGCCGGGAGCTGGCCCAGCAGGGACACCCGCTGGCCGCGGCGGACCTCGTCGCGATGGTGACGTCGGTGGCCGCCCGCGTCGCCGGGCTGGACGAGCACCTCGGCGCGCTGGCGCAGGGCCGGCCGGCCGACCTGGTCGTCCTCGAGCGCCACCACGCCGACCCGTACGAGAACGTCTGCCTCGCGGACCCGTCCTGGGTCGAGCTCGTCTGCATCGGGGGCGACGTCACCTACGCTCGCGCCGACTGGTTCGCCTCGCTCTCCGGCGCGGCCCAGGGAACGACGATCGAGGACCTCACCGCCTGGGGCAAACCGATGCGGCTCGACACCGGTTTCCAGGGCGGCGCCGACGTGCCACCGCTGTCGACGGTGCGTGGTCTGCTCACCGACGCCTACCCCGCGGTGGGGCCGATCTTCGCCTGACCCCACTCAGGCGACGAAGATGCAGAACGGGTGACCGGCGGGGTCTGCGAAGACGTAGAGGGGCTCGTCCTCGTCGTCGGACCGGTCGAGCAGGATCGTCGCGCCGAGCCCCACGGCCCGGTCGCGCTGACGGCCCAGGGCGGGCAGGTCGTCGACCGTCATGTCGAGGTGCGACATCTGGCGCTGGCGTGCCGGGTCGGGGCCGTCGGCGCTCCACACCGGTGGCTCGTACGCGGCGACCTGCTGGAAGGCGAGTCCCCGCCCGCTGCGGGCGGCGTCCGGCTCGGGCCGCAGCACGAGCCAGTCCTCGCCGTTCGGATCCGGCTGACCGGCCGGTGGCAGCTCGTCACCCGGGCGGTAGGCGTAACCGAGCAGCTGCCGGTAGAACTCGGCGAGGGCCCGCGCGTCCGGGCAGTCGAGGACGACCTGGCGGAGCATGGGGTAGTCGCTGACGTCGCGGTCCATCACCCGACCGTAGCCCGTGGCGGTGACGCCGACCTGCTGCAGCGGGTCCCGGGGCGCGGCGCGGACGCCGGTCGGAAAGGGTCCGAACACGATCCGAACACGGTCCGGACCATCGCCTGACCCCGGCCGGGCACCGTGGGTGCCATGACGAACGACATCCGCCGGACCACCGGCACGCTCCGAACCGTCCTGCAGCCGTCCGGCGCCGTCGCCGCCGCGGTGCTCCTCGCGGGCGGCCTCGCCCTGGGCGCCTGCTCCACGGGCGACGGCCCCGGTGCCGGCGGCACGGCTGTGGGCCTCGGTGCCGCGCAGGCACAGGCCTCCGGCGCCTCGGCCGACGCGACGACTGCCGACCTGGTCGAGGCCGACCTGGTCGACGCAGCCCTGGGAGCGCCTGCGCCGGCGACGTCCGCGACCGCCGCGGACGCGCCCTTCGGCCAGGGCGACCGGCGCGGGCTCAGGGCCCGGCTGTTGCGCGCCCTCCACGCCACGTGGGTCACCGAGGGCCGGACCGGGCCGGTCACGCACCAGGCCATCCGGGGCGAGGTCACCGCGGCATCGAGCACATCCGTGACCGTCAGGGCCCGGGACGGCGTCTCGTCGACCTTCACCGTCACCGGCGACACGAGGGTCCGGGCCCGCGCGAACGGCACAGGCCACGACTCGTCGATGGCCGCAGTCCGCGTCGGTGACAAGGCGTTCGTCGTGGGTACCGGTGCGACGCGCCCGACGGCCGGTGTCGTCGTCTTCCGCCACGCCAACGCGACCCCGTCGACCACACCTTCCCCGGGCACCACGAGCTGACCCCTGCCCCGCCGCGACGTCGCGGTCAGGAGGCCACGGGCTCGTCGCGCGACGCGTCCGGGGCGTCCTCCTCGGCCGGTGCGTCCGACGCGTTGCGGATGGCTGCATCGGCACGCCGCCTGGCCACGAGGCTCGTCAGGGTGACGACGGCGAGGATGCCGACGATGACGCCGAGCGAGGCGAGCGTCGGGATCTCGGGGACGCCGGGCCAAACGGTGTGCCCCCAGTGGAGCACGAGCTTGGCACCGATGAAGGCCAGGATGAGCGACAGGCCGTGCCCGAGGTGCACGAGCGAGGACAACGCGTTCTCGAGGACGAAGTAGAGCGCGCGCAGGCCGAGCAGCGCGAACGCGTTCGTCGCGAAGACGAGGTAGGGGTCGCCGGTGATGCCGTAGACGGCCGGGACCGAGTCGATGGCGAAGACGACGTCGGTGCCGAGGATCGCGACGGCCACGACGGCGAGCGGCGTCAGCCGGCGGCGCCCGCCGCGCCTGACCGACAGGTGCGTGCCGTCGTAGTCATCGGTGACCGGGTGGAAGCGGCGGACCAGCTTGACGCTGCGCAGGTTCGCGACGTCGATCTGGTGGTCGCCGTGCGACAGCGCGTCCCGGCCGACCTTGACGGCGGTGGCCAGCAGGATCGCGCCGAAGAGCAGGAAGGTCCACGAGAAGGTGGCGATCATCTGGGCGCCGACGGCGATGAAGACGCCCCGCAGCACGAGGGCGCCGGCCACCCCGATGAGCAGCACCCTCTGGCGCAGCTCGCGGGGCACGGCGAACGCCGACAGCAGGATGATGAAGACGAAGAGGTTGTCGACCGACAACGACTTCTCCACGAGGTAGCCGGTGTAGTACTCGAGGCCCTGCGGCGAGCCGTACCGGGACCAGAGCCACGCGCCGAAGGCCAGCGGGATCGCGACGTAGAACGCCGACCAGGCAACGGCCTCGCGCATGCTGGGGTCGTGCGGCCGTCGGGTGATGACGAAGTCGACCGCGAACAGGGCCACGATGCCGAGGATCGTGGCGGTCCACAGCGTCGGCGTCCCGATGGACAGGGTGGTGGTCGCGGTGCTGGACAGGGTGGTGGTCGCGGTGGCGGACACGGCGGTCGGCGGAGCAAGGGTGGTGAGCACGGTGGTCTCCTCAGAACGGACACGTGGCGGTTCGTCTGAGGTCTCCTCCACCGGCTGGCACCGGCTCCCGTCCGGGGCGGCTGGGCCGCCGTACTGACCGGAACGGGACGTGGAAGTACTCCCCTCGTGCACAAGGGTACGTGACGCGTCGACCGAAGCCCAAGACGCCGCCGCGCGTCACCCCGACGGCAGCGGCGGTCGCACCCGGTTCTCGGGAGGAGGCACCGGCGTCCCGTCCGGTCCCACAGCCGCGGGCAGCCGGAGCGTGAACCGGGCCCCGCCCTCGGCCGCGTGCCCGGCCTCGACGTGTCCGCCGAGCAGCTCGGAGAGGCGCCCGACGATGGCCAGGCCGAGGCCCGTGCCGACCGGCCGAAGGCCCCGGTAGCGCTCGTGCAGGACCGACGGCTCGAACGCGACGGCGAGGTCGTCGTCGGTGAGGCCGGGACCGCCGTCGCGCACCTCGACGACGTGGACGGCCCCGGGCCCCGGGTGGACGGCACCTGCGACGGTCCCCTCGGTACGCACCTCGACGACGATCGGCCGTCCCGACGGCGTGACGCGCAGGGCGTTCTCGAGGAGCCCGTCGACGAGCTGCCGCAGCCGCCCCGCGTCGGTGAGCACGGGCGCCGCCCGAACCCTCGTCACGAGTGCGAACGGGACCCCCACCGCGCCGCACCGTGCCGACCACACCGCCTCCACCTCATGGCCCACGACGACGAGGTCGGTGGGCCGGGGGTGCAGGCTCGGCGCCTGGGCACCGAGCCGCGCCAGGTCGAGCAGGTCGCCCACGAGACGCTCGAGGCGACGCGACTCCCGCAGCACGACACCACCCACCCACGCCGCGTCCTGCGGGGGCACGACCCCGCTCGCGAGCGACTCCGCGTACCCGGTGATCCCGGTGAGCGGCGTCCGCAGGTCGTGCGACACCGACAGGAGGAAGTCGCGCTGGCGTCCCTCCGAACGCGAGAGCGAGGCCGACAGCCTGTTGAGGGCGCTCGCCACCTCGGCGACCTCGTTCGGCCCCTCGACCGGGACCGTGACGTCGCGTCGACCGGCGGCCAGGGCGTGCGCGGCATCGGCGGTCCTGCGCAGCGGGCGCGCGAGCCGAGCGGCGAGGGCCGCACTGACGGCGACGGCGACGAGCGCGGCGATGGCGAGAGCCAGCAGGACGCGGCGGACCAGCCGGTCAGAGGCGGCCGTCGCGTCGGACCGGCGCTGGGCCAGCACGATGCCACCTGCGTCGGTCGGCCGTCCCTCCACGAGGACGGTCGTGCCGTCGAGCTCGTCCCGCCCCGACACCGGCCGCCCGGCGAGCAGCGCCTCGGTGCGGGCGGGCGTCAGCGCCGCACGGGCCAGACGGCTGGTCGAGACGACGGTCCCGCCCCGGCCGACGCTGGCCGACTCGACGCCGAGCGCCCCGAGGGTGCGGACCGCCCGGTTCTGCGCGACCCGCGCCACCTCACCGGTGTCGGCGCGGGCCGCCGCCGCGTCGGCGATCCGGCCGAGGGTGGCGCGCGCCGAGTCCTCGGCGGAGGAGCGCGCCAGCCCGACCGCGAGGAGCCCGGCGAGCACGGCGGTGAGGACCGCGATGCCGACGGCGAGCTGCGTGATGCGCCGCGACAGCGACGCGCCGTGCGAGGCGCTCACGGCGCTCGCTCGGCCGCGTAGCCGACGGACCGGACGGTGCGGATCGGGCTCGCCTCGCCGAGCTTCGCACGCACCTGCGCCACGTGGACGTCGACGGTCCGCCCACCCGCGGAGGAGCTGTAGCCCCACACCTCGCTGAGCAGCCGTTCCCGCGTGAAGACGACACCCGGGCGCCGCAGCAGATGTGCCAGGAGGTCGAACTCCGTTGCGGTCAGGGCGATCTGGCGGCCGTCGACGGTGACTTCGTGGCTCGTGAGGTCGACGCTGAGGGACCCGTGGCGCAGCACCTCCGGCGTGCCCGCGGTGCCGCGTGTCCGACGGAGGACACCGCCCAGGCGCGCGACGAGCTCGCGGGGGGAGAACGGCTTGGTCAGGTAGTCGTCGGCGCCCAGCTCGAGCCCCAGGACGCGGTCCACCTCGTCGTCGCGCGCCGTGACGAACAGCACCGGCGTCCAGTCGTTCTCGGCCCGCAGCCGCCGGCACACCTCGATGCCGTCCATCGTCGGCAGACCGATGTCGAGGACCACCGCCGAGGGACGCATCCGGCGGACGGCGGCCAGGGCCTGCCCACCGTCACCGACGACCTCGACCCCGTAGCCGGCGGCGCGCAGGTTGAGGCGCAGGAGGTCGGCGATGGTCGCCTCGTCCTCGACGACGAGCACGAGGCCACGCCGTGCCGGTGCGTCGCTGCTCGGGGGTTGGGCCGTGGGCACGCTCGCAGCGTAGAGCCCGCCGGACGCGCCGGCGTCACGCCGACGTCAGGATCGTGTCAGGACCGGTCCGTGGCGTGCGCGGCCGGGTCGGTCGGTCCGCCCGCGAGCGGTCCGGCCACGGCGTCCGCACCGGCGTCCGCACCAGTGTCCGCACCGCTGCCCGGACCGCTGTCCGGACCGCTGCCCGGACCGCTGTCCGGACCGCTGCCCGGACCGCTGCCCGGGCCCGGGGCTCGGCCACGACGCCGCAGGACGACCGCCGCGACGATGCCCCCGGCGAGGGCGAGGAGTCCGGCTGCCGCCCACCAGGACCCGGCCTCGGCCGCGATCCAGGCCTGGACGACCGCGAGACCCACGGTGGCGTAGAGCGTCGCCCACACCGCCGACCCGACCACCGCCGCCGGCACGTACCAGCGCAACGGCATCCGCATGACGCCGGCGGTCAGGTGCACCGCGGTCTGGACGCCGACCGTGAGGTAGGACAGCGTGACGGCCACGGGCCCCAGTCGTCGCAGCCACGCCTCGGCGCGCGAGGTCAGGTCGCCGTGCCTGCCGCGGTAGCGACGCCACCCGGAGACGGCCCCACGGCCGACCCAGTACGTGCCGTTCGAGCGGACCATCGCGCTCGCGAACAGTGCGAGGAACGCCTGCCAGAAGGGCAGGGCGGCGATGGCGTCGAGCATGGCGCCACTCTAGGTGTCCCGCCGGCGGCCCCGGTCCGGCTGTCGACCTCGGCGGCACGGCCTGCGCTTCGCGGCACGTGCCGCTCGGCCCCGGCCCGGCCCTGCCCCGAAGCGCGCACCGTGCCGCGAACCACCGCGGCGGTGGGATGCTTGGCCCTGCCATGTCGAACGCCAGCGCCCGCCCGAGTCACGACCTCGTCATCACCTCGCCCTCGAACCCGCGCCTCAAGTCCCTCCTCGGGCTGCGTCGGCGCCGGACCCGTGAGGAGACCGGCCGCACCCTCGTCGAGGGGTACGAGGAGATCGGGCTCGCGCTGTCGGCCGGGGTGCGACCCGCGTCGGTGTTCGTCTGCGAGGAGCTCTTCAGCCCCGCAGGGGTGGCCGGGTCCCAGCGCATCGGGGACCAGGCCGAGCTGCTCGACCGGCTCCGCGACGACCGCGTCGAGGTCGTGCGGCTGGGTCGGGCCGCGTTCGAGAAGGTGTCCTACCGCGAGGGGCCCGACGGGCTGCTCGCCGTCGTCGACGCCGTGGGTCGGCCGCTCGGCGACCTGCGCGTCGACGCCCCGGACCACCTGACGCTGCTGTCGCAGGGCGTCGAGAAGCCCGGCAACCTCGGCGCGATGCTGCGCACGGCCGACGCGGCCGGCGTGGACGCCGTCGTGGCGGCCGACCCCGTCACCGACTGGGGCAACCCGAACGTCGTCCGTGCGAGCAAGGGCACGGTGTTCGCGGTGCCGGTGGCGGCCGCCCCGACCGCCGAGGTCCTCGGCTGGCTGCGGGCCAACGACGTCCGGCTCGTCGTCACGACGCCCGAGACCGACCTGCTGCACACGGACGCCGACTACACCGGACGCGTCGCCGTGGCCGTGGGCAGCGAGAAGCACGGGGCCGACGCGGCCCTGCTCGCGGCCGCCGACGTGCGGGTGCGCATCCCGATGCACGGCCGGGCCAACAGCCTCAACGTGTCGGTGGCGGCCGCCGTGGTCCTCTACGAGGCCGTCCGCCAGCGCACGCGGTGACGTCCGGTCTGCGTACGTGTGTGGCGCGTGTGGCGGTCGTGTGACGCCCGGGTAACGGCTCGTCAGGGGCCCTACCGACCCGGACAGGGGGTGGTCAAGAGCACCCCTCGGCGTGTGTCACGATGTTCTGTATGCGAGTTGACCACGTCTCCTATGCGGCCGAGGCGGGTGGCCTCAAGGCCACGGCCGAGCGCCTGTCGAAGCTCATCGGTGTGACGCCCGTCGACGGCGGGGTCCACCCGCGGTTCGGCACCCGCAACATCATCTTCCCGCTGGCCAAGGACCACTACCTCGAGGTCGTCGAGGTGCTGGACCACCCGGCGTCCGACAAGGCGCCCTTCGGCCAGGCCGTCCGGGCCCGCTCCGAGGCCGGCGGCGGCTGGCTCGGCTGGGTCGTCGCGGTCGACGACATCACCGTCGTCGAGAAGCGCCTCGGCCGCGACTCCGTGGAGGGCAACCGGCACCGTCCCGACGGTACCGAGCTCAAGTGGCGCCAGCTCGGCATCAAGGGCCTGCTCGCCGACCCGCAGGTTCCCTACTTCATCGAGTGGGACGACATGACGGTGCACCCGTCCGCCGGTTCCGACACGGAGGTGTCCATCGACAACCTCCAGATCGCCGGCGACCCGCGGCGCGTCCGCGAGTGGCTCGGCCCGGAGGACACGTTCGACAAGGGCGGCATCGACTTCACGTTCGTGGCGCCGCACGGCACGCCGGGGCTGCTCTCCGTCACCTTCGACACGCCCCGCGGCAAGGTCACCATCTGACCCGACGCCTGACCCGACGGGTCGGCTCGCACCTCGAAGAGGCCACCTCCCGCATCGCGGCAGGTGGCCTCTCGACGTGAGAGGGTGCCCTGCTCCGAGGTCCTCCGAGGTCCTCCGAGGTCCTCCGAGGTCCTCCGGGGTTCTTCGGGGCCGGGTCGGGCCCGGGGGCGCAGCGGTCAGCGCGGGACGCGTCGCAGCCGCAGCGAGCTGACGACGACGAGCACCGAGGAGAGCGCCGTCGCCGCGCCGGCGACCATCGGGTCGAGCAGCCCGAACGCCGCGAGCGGGACCGCCACGACGTTGTACCCGAAGGCCCACGCCAGGTTCTGCCGGACGACGCGCAGCGTCGCCCGCGAGAGCGCGATCGCGTCGCCGGCGGCCGACAGGTCCGGGCGCGCGAGGACGATGTCCGCAGAGGCCGTCGCGACGTCCGTGCCGGTGCCCATGGCGATGCCGAGGTCGGACTGGGCCAGCGCGGCCGCGTCGTCGACGCCGTCCCCGACCATCGCGACGACCCTGCCCTCGCGCTGGAGCGCGGTGACGACCTCGTGCTTGTCCGCCGGGAGGACCTCGGCGCGCACGTGGGCGGGGTCGATGCCGACCTGCTCGGCGATGCTTCGTGCGTTCGCGGCGCTGTCGCCGGTGAGCAGGTACGGGGTGAGGCCCAGGGCCTGCAACCGGGCCACGGCCGCGGGGGACGTGTCGCGGACGGTGTCCTCCACCGTGAGGGCCGCCTGGGCCACGCCGTCCCAGCCGACGTAGACCGTCGTCCCGGCATGCGTCGCGGCGTGCTCGACGAGGGCCGGGTCGACCTGCTCGAACAGCACCGCCTTGCCGACGGTGACCTCGGTGTCCCTGATGCGCGCGGTGGCGCCCTCGCCGGGGTTGGCCTCGAAGTCGCGGATGCGGGGCAGGTCCAGCCTCGCCAGGCCGGCGCCGGCGACGATCGCCTGCGCGACGGGGTGCTCGCTGCCCTGCTCGACGGCGGCGGCCGCGACGAGGGCGGCCTTCTTCGACAGCCGCCCGCGCACGGCGATGCTGCGCAGCCGGAGCTCGCCGGTGGTCACGGTGCCGGTCTTGTCCAGGACGACGGTGTCGACGCGTCGGGTCGACTCGAGGACCTCGGGGCCCGTGACGAACGTGCCGAGCTGGGCACCGCGGCCGGTGCCGACGAGCAGGGCCGTCGGCGTCGCCAGGCCGAGCGCGCGGGGGCAGGCGATGAGGAGCACCGTCACCGCGACCCCGAGCGAGCGACCGACGTCGTGGCCGGTGAGCAGCCAGCCGACGAGCGTCGCCGCGGCGACCCCCAGCACGACGGGCACCAGGACGGCCGACACCCGGTCGGCGAGGCGCTGCCCACGCGTCCTGCCGGTCCGGGCGTCCTCGACGAGGCGGTGGATGCGGGCGAGCATCGTGTCGGCACCGACGCGTCGGGCCTCGACGACGATGCGCCCCGTCGTGCTGACCGAGCCGCCCGCCACCTCACTGCCGGGCCCCACGTCGTCAGGGGAGGATCCACCGGTGACGAGGCTCGCGTCGACGGCGCTCGACCCGTCGAGCACGACGCCGTCGGTGGCGATCGTCTCGCCGGGTCGGACGATGAGCTGGTCGCCGACGGCGAGCCGCGCGACGGGCACCCGGACCTCACTCGTCGTCCGGGTGGTCGGGTCGATGCGCAGCACCGACGCGTCGCGGGCGCCGGCGTGCAGCAGCGTCGTCAGCGCCTGCCGGCCGGGTTCCCGGGCGCGGGCCTCGAGGAGACGCCCGCCGAGCAGCACGGTCGTGACCACGGCCGAGGCGTCGGCGTACAGCGCCTGCCCACCGGCGAGGGCGGCGACGAGCGAGTAGCACCATGCGGTGAGGACGCCGAGCGACACGAGCGTGTCCGCCGTCGGAGCGAGGCGGCGCGCGTCGACTGCGGCGAGGCGGCGCGCGTCGACTGCGGCGAGGCGGCGCGCGTCGACTGCGGCGAGGCGGCGCGCGTCGACTGCGGCGAGGCGGTGGAAGGGCCAGGCGCACCACAGCACCACCGGCGCCGCCAGCACCAGCTGGAGCCATCGGCTCCACGTCGGTCCGGGAGCGAGCACCGCCAGCGCGAGCACCGGCGCCGTGAGGAGCACCGCGAGGACCAGCCGTGGACGGAGGACGGCACGTGTCGGCGAGCCGTCGAGGTGGCTCACGTCAGGCGCCCGAGCGTCGTCGTCGTGCCCGGCGGAGGAGGCCGTCGGCTGCCCGTCGAGCGCGCGGCCGGGCGTCCCGGGCTCGGGGGCTGCACCGCTCCTCGAGCGGCGGGCTGCCTCCGCGGCGCGCAGCTTCTCGAGCAGCGCGCCCGCGGCCGGACGCCGGTCGAGCGGGCGCGCGCCGTAGCCGGTCCGCTCGACCTCGGCGACGATGTCCGCGACGGTGAGCGGGAAGGAGTAGGTGACGAGCGCCTTCGCGGTGGCGAGGTCGACGGTGGCCGACTCGATGCCGTCGAGTCGGCTCAGCGTGCCCTCGATGCGGGCCGGGCACGAGGCGTGCGTCATCCCGCTGATCGCCAGCCGGACCTCGTCCGGTCGCTGCGGCCGCGGGGGCGACTGACGCTCGTCGGTGCTCATCGGCTCACCACGTCACCGCAGCGTGTACCCGGCCTCGACGACCGCGGCCTCGACGGCGGCCGGGTCGAGGGGTGCGTCGCTGGTGATGGTGACGGGGGAGTCGGAGCCGGCGTGCAGGTCGACGTCGACGCCGGTGACGCCGGGCACCTCCGACAGCTCCTCGGTGACGCTGGCGACGCAGTGGCCGCACGTCATCCCCGACACGGTGATGGTCGTGACGGTCTGGCTCATCGTGGTTCCTCCGATCGGTTCGGGTGGTTCGGGTGTTCCGTTGGTTCGGCGGGTTCGGCGGGTCCGGCGGTTCGGCGGGCCGGCGGTTCGGCTGCGCCCGAGGCGTGACGACGTCGGCCGCCTCACGCACCATCTCACCTGCGCCGGCCCCGGGCGGTGTTCCTCGCCGTCATGTCGCGGCATCGAGGTACGCGGCGACGAGGCGTCTGGGTGCGCGAGCGAGCCAGGCGTCGGTGACGACCTCTCGCAGCTCGGCCACCGTCAGGCGTCCGAGATCACGTTCGAGCAGGAGGACGGCGTTGTACCCGTTCCAGTGCGGCGTCGTGAACCACGGCGACGCCGGGTCGGAGACCATCGCCAGCTTGTCCTCGGCCGTGCAGTGGAAGGCGAGGACGTCGGTGTAGCGCTCGCCCGTCTCGGGGTCGGTGGCGTCCTTGCGCGGCCCGCGGGCGAAGACGAAGGTCCTGCCGCCGACGAGGTAGGCCGGTCGGTCACCGTCCGACGGCTCGCGGGTCACCTCGGGCAGGGCGAGCGCGATCTCGTCGATGTCGGCCAGCCTGGCCCTGCGGGAACGCGCCATGCCTCAGCACGGTAGCCCGCGCACCCGGACCCGCAACACACCGAGCAGTCGTCAACCCGTCACGGGTACTTCAGCTGCGGTTGGCAGCTGCTCGGTGTGTTGCGGGTCGGTGCGGGTGGGTGTCAGGCGAGGTAGTCGTCGACGAGGCGGGCTGCCAGCGCGGTGTAGGTCTGCGGGGTGAGGTCGAGGAACCGCGCCTCGACGTCGGCGGGCAGGCCGAGGCCGCGGACGAACTCGCGCACCTCGTCACCGCCGACGCGTCGTCCGCGGGTCAGCTCCTTGAGCCGCTCGTAGGGCTCCTCCATGCCGGGGACGCCCTGGGCGCCGAGTGCCCGCATCGCCGACTGGATCGGCTCGCCGAGCACCTCCCAGTTGGCCTCGAGGTCGGCGGCCATGCGCTCGGGCACGGCGTCGAGGCCGGCAAGCCCCCGGGACACGTTGTCGACGGCCAGCAGGCTGTGCCCGAAGGCCGTCCCGATGTTGCGCTGCATCGAGGAGTCGGTGAGGTCGCGCTGGAGGCGGCTCTGCACGAGGGTCCCGCCGAGCACGTCGAGCAGGGCGTTGGAGACCTCGAGGTTGGCCTCGGCGTTCTCGAACCGGATCGGGTTGACCTTGTGCGGCATCGTGCTCGACCCGACGGTGCCCTGGCCGCGCACCTGGGCGAAGTAGCCCATCGAGATGTAGGTCCACACGTCGGTGCACAGGTTGTGCAGGATGCGGTTGAAGCGGGCGACGTCGGCGTAGAGCTCGGCCTGCCAGTCGTGGCTCTCGATCTGGGTCGTCAGCGGGTTCCACGTCAGCCCCAGGCCCTCGACGAACGACTGCGACACGGCCGGCCAGTCGACGTCGGGCAGGGCCAGGGCGTGGGCGCCGAACGTGCCCGTGGCGCCGTTGAACTTGCCGAGGTACTCCTGGCCGCCGATACGGCGCAGCTGCCGGCCGAGGCGGTGGGCGAGGACGGCGAGCTCCTTGCCCATCGTCGTCGGGGTCGCCGGCTGGCCGTGCGTGTGGGCGAGCAGCGGGACGTCCTTGAGCTCGCGCGCCATCGCGGCCACCTGCTCGACGAGCGCCCGCGCCCGTGGCAGCCACACCTGCTCGACGGCGCCCTTGACCATGAGCGCGTAGGACAGGTTGTTGATGTCCTCGCTCGTGCAGCCGAAGTGGACCAGCTCGGCGAGCCCCCGGTCCTCGGCGGCCGGCGCGATGTCGGCGAGGCGGCGCTTGAGGAAGTACTCGACGGCCTTGACGTCGTGGACGGTGACCCGCTCGATCTCGGCGAGCTCGGCCACCTCGTCGGGACCGAAGTCCTCGACGACCGAGCGAAGCCGACGGGTCTCGTCGTCGCTCAGCTTGCGCACGCCGGGCACGACTCCGTGGCTCGTCTGGTGGATCAGCCACTCGACCTCGACCCGGACCCGCTCGCGGTTGAGCGCGGCCTCGGACAGGTGGTCGACGAGCGGTGCCACCGCGCCGCGGTAGCGGCCGTCGAGCGCGCCGAGGGCGATGGGCGGGGTCGCGTCAGCGAGGGAAGCCATGGCCCCCATCCTCCCAGAGCGGGAACCGTGCCCCGACCGCCGTCTCAGCCGATCCCGGCCTCGGCCGGGCGACATGCCAGCCGGGCGAGCGCGTCAGCCGGGCGACGCGTCGGGGGCGGACGCGTCGGGGGCGGACGCGTCGGGGGCGGACGCGTCGGGGGCGGACGCGTCGGTGCGCGGGGACGGCTCGGGCAGCTGCATGACCGAGAAGGTCTCGTCCTGCGCCCCGGCGACGACGGCCATCCGGCCGTACGGGCTGTCGAACGCCGGCTGCACGACGCTGCCCCCGAGGCTCGTGACCCGGGCGGCAGCGGCGTCGCAGTCCGCGACGGCGAAGTAGACCATCCAGTGCGAGGACACCTCGGCGGGCGCCTCTGCCGGGATGGCGCCGATGCCGGCGACCGGCTGACCACTCTCCTCGATCGTGGCCACGGAGTAGCTGAACCCGCCCTCGCCGATCTCCTCGAGGCGGTAGCCGAGGACGTGACTGTAGAAGGCCCGGCTGGCGGAGTAGTCGCGACTCATCGACTCGGCCCAGCACAGGGATCCAGGCTCGCCGACGAGGTCGGCGCCGGTGTGCGTGCGCGCCTGCCACAGCCCGTACGCGGCACCGGCCGGGTCGGCGCCGACGGCGATCCGGCCGACGTCGAGCACGTCGACCGGTCCGAGGAAGAAGATGCCCCCGGCCGCGAGCGCGAAGCTCAGCCGTGGCGTCGACGTCGTCGGTCGCGAGGTAGACCGTCCACACGTCCCGCTGGCCGGGGTCCTGCGGGTCGCGCGCCATGAGACCGGCCACGACGTGGTCGTCCTTGCGCGCCATGACGTACCCGCCGGCCTCGGGCGGGAGGTCCTCGAACGTCCACCCGAACAGCGCGCCGTAGAAGTCGCGGGCACGGGCCACGTCACCGACCAGGACGTCGGCCCAGCACGGCGTTCCGGGGGCGAAGCTGTCCTCGTGGACGGGCACGGTCTTCCTCCTGCAGGTCGGTGGTCGATGGGGCGTCAGTCGAGGTCGGGCACGAGGAGGGAGAAGACCTCTCCCTCGGGACCCGCCAGCACCGCCCCGAGGCCGTAGGGCCCGTCGAACGGTCCCTGCACCAGCGTCGCACCCAGCTCGACGGCGCGCGCGGCGGAGGACTCGACGTCGTGCGTCGCGAACGAGGCCACCCAGTGCGGCGGGATCTCGGCGGGCCACTCGGCGTCGATCTCGGCCAGCCCGTAGGCCGGGTTGCCGTCACCGGTGTGCGCGGTCGACCACCGGGGCCCGCCCGGCTCCGTCTCGTCGGTGAACTCGTGGCCGAAGACGCCGAGGTGGAACCCCTGGACCCGGTCGTAGTCGCGGGTCAGCAGCTCGTTCCACGTCAGGGACCCGGGCTCGTCGAGCAGGCCGGACCCCGGCAGCTCGCCCGGCTCCCAGACGCCGAAGTACGCGCCGCCGGGATCCACGGCCACGAGGGTGCGGGACAGCGCGCCGAGGGGCACCGGCCGGCCGAGGACGCGTCCGCCGTGGGCCTGGACCGCCGTGGCGGCCACGTCGATGTCCCCCACACGCAGGTACGTCGTCCACTGGCTCGGCACGCGCGCGTTCGCCGGCTTGCGGCTCAGGCCCGCGACGGGCTGCCCGCCGAGGAGCGCCATCGTGTAGCCACCGGTGGCGGGGTCGCCGCTCAGCCACGTCCAGCCGAAGAGGTCGGCGTAGAACTGCTTGGCGCGGGGCACGTCGGTCGTGAGCAGGTCGACCCAGCAGGGCGACCCGTACGGGTAGTCGGGCACGGTCGGGCTCAGGTCTCGTGTCGGTCAGGTGAGGGGATGGGCGTGCTGGCTCGCCAGCGTGGCCCTGACATGGTCGAGGATGCCATGGCAGGCGGCCTCGACCTCGGCGAAGCACCGGGCGAAGTGCTCGTCGCCGCCGTACCAGGGGTCGCTCGTCTCCAGCGTGCCGGCCTCGACGGCGGTGGGGTCGAACTCGCGGACCAGCCGGATCTTGCGGCGGTTGGCGGATGTCCCGGCCAGCCGCTGGAGGGTGCGCACGTGCCCCTCGTCGGAGGCGAGCACGAGGTCCAGGTCGTCGAACTCCCCGGGGTCGAACTCGCGGGCCCGGTGGTGCGAGCCGTCGTAGCCGTGCTGGGCGAGGACGGCGACGGTGCGCGGGTCGGCGTTCTCCCCGACGTGCCAGTCACCCATGCCGCTCGAGCTGACCCGGACGTCGTCGGCCAGCCCCGCCTCCTCGACGAGGGACTGGAGGATGACGTGCCCCATCGGCGACCTGCAGATGTTGCCACTGCACACGAAGGTGACGTGGAGGGGGCGCGCGAGCATGCTGCCCATTGAACACCGCAGACTCGCGCCCGGTGCCCGAAGTGCGCAGATTGGCCCGCTTGTTCCGGAGGGCGGCTCGTGAGGGGCGCCGGGCCGGTTCGCGCGCTCCTGTGGCGGCCGCGCGGGCTGCGTCGAGGCACTCACCGACCCGTGCGCGGCCGATGCCCGGCCCCCCAGCCGACCTCACGCGCCGCGGCCGGATTCCCGCCGCGCCTCCACGACGTTTCGCGCGCTTCTGACGTGGGCGCGCAACATATCGCGCGCGCGGACACCGGATGGCGCGCCCCTGTCCTTGCTCCACGCCACGGTTCGCGCGCTTCGGACAGAAGCGCGCGAAACATCTCCGGGGGTGGGGGTCGGGACGGTCTCCGGTGGCGCGTGCGGCGTGCTGTCGGTGGTCGGTGCCACGGTGTGGCCATGACGACGACCCGCCCCGCAGCCCAGGCTCCCGAGGACCTCGAGGCCCTTCTCGCCGCCGCCGTCGCCAGCGCCGACCTGGACGCGGTGGCCGCCCTTCACGCGCCCGACGCGGTCGTGAGCCTGCCGGGTGGGCGGGAGGCGGCGGGCCGCGACGCGGTACGCGCGGCGTACGCTGCGGCGCTCGATGCGGGGGCGCTCGTCGACACCGCGCTCGGTGCGGCCTCGACCCGCGCAGTCGTGTCCGGCGCGCTCGCGATGACGACCTCGACCTGGTCCGACGGCACGGTCCGCACGCAGGTGGCGCGCCGGGAGCCGGACGGCACGTGGGTGTGGACGCGGGACGGCTCCCGGCTGCGCGACATCGCCGCGTGCCTTCCGGTCGCCGGCACCGACACGTCGGTGGCGTAGCGTCGGGCGGGTGAGGGCAGGACCGGGGGAGCGCGGCACCGACGAGCACGAGGACCGTCGCACGACCGACACGACCAGGAGCACCCCCACCCACGCGAACGCCGGCGGCGACGCCGCGGATGGCGACAGGGCAGGCATCGGGCTGATCAGCGGGCCGGACAGCGGGCCGGGCAGCGGGCCGGGCAGCGGGCCGGGCAGCGGCGCCGACCCCGGGGCAGGCCTGCCCGCGAGCCAGGACGTCGACCCCTCGGGCAGCCTTGGGCCACAGCATCGGTCGCACCTCGTCGACCTGACACCGCTGCGTGTCAGCCCGGCGTTCGCGCGCCTCTGGTTCGGCAACGCCCTCGCCGGCATCGGCACGTTCGTCACGAGCACCGCCGTCGGCCTGCACATCTACGACCTGACGCAGTCGACCTTCATGGTCTCGCTCGTCGCCTGGTTCTCTCTCGTCCCGATGGTCGTCGCGGGGCTCTACGGCGGGGCGGTCGCCGACCGGTTCGACCGGCGCACCGTGGCGATCACGGCATCGACCGTGGCCTGGGTGTCGACGGTCACGCTCGCGTCGGTGGCCTGGCTGCACCTCACCCACGTCTGGGTCTTCTACGTCATCACCACCGTCAACGCCGTGGCCGCGACGATCGCGTCGGCCACGCGCCAGGCGATCACGCCGCGACTGCTGCCGAGAGAGATGCTGCCGAAGGCCGCCGCGCTCATGGGCATCTCGGCCGGTGTCATGGTGACGGTCGGGCCGGGCCTCGCGGGCGTTCTCGTCGCACGGGCCGGCTACGCCTGGACCTACACCGTCGACGTCGTCCTCTTCCTCGCCGGGTTCTTCGGCCTGTGGACGCTGCCGCGGATCCGGCCCGAGGGTGACCGGCCGGTCGTCGGCGGCATCGGGTCGGTCCTCGAGGGACTCGCGCACCTGCGCCGGGCGCCGAACGTCCGCATGAGCTTCGTCGTCGACATCATCGCCATGACGTTCGGCCAGCCGATGGTGCTCTTCCCGGCCGTCGGTGCCGTCGTCATCGGTGGTGGCTCCGTGACCGCCGGCCTGCTGCTCGCGTCCTTCGCCGTGGGCGGCATCGTGTCTAGCCTCGGCTCGGGACGGGTCACCGGCCTGCGCTGGCAGGGCGTGGCGATCCGCAACGCCATCGTCGTCTACGGACTCGCGGTGCTGGGCCTCGGCCTGGTGCTCGCGACGACGACGCTCGGTGGGCACGCGGTGGCCTCGCGCGACTTCGGCGACGTCGACCGGCTCGCCCTGACGCTCGCGATGCTGTGCCTCGCGGTCGCCGGTGGTGCCGACAACGTCAGCGCGATCTTCCGGCAGTCGATCCTGCAGTCCGCCGTGCCGGACCACCTGCGCGGCAGAACCCAGGGCGTCTTCACCGTCGTCGTCACCGGCGGGCCGCGCCTCGGGCAGATGTTCGCGGGCACGCTCGCGACGCTGACGGCCACGTGGGTGCCGCCCGTCGTCGGCGGGGTCCTCGTCGTCGCCCTCGTCGTCCTCGCCGTGGCGCGGGTCCGCTCGTTCCGCGAGTACGACGCGCTCGACCCACGCCCCTGACCGACGCGCGCCCCGGAGCGATACGACGTCGGCCCAGACGTGCGCCGTCTCCGCAGGAGTGCGCCCTTGCCCAGGGGTGCGCCGTGCACGGCGCATCCCTGGGCAAGGCGCGCACTCCCGGGGTCGACGCGCACTCCTGGGACGGACCGCGTCGGCCCGTCGCTTGTACCGGGTCAGCCGAGGAGCTCGTCGAGGCGGGCTCCGACCCGAGCCACGAGGTGCGGTGCGTCCGGCGCCGTCACGGGGTCGGCGACGACGGTGACGCCGAGGCGGCCGGCGTACGAGAGCACGTCGAAGGTCGCCGTCGTGTTGCCCGGGGTGACCGCCACCGGGATGATGCGGCTCACCTCGCAGCCGCCGAGCCGGACGCTCTGCGCGGGCCCCCGGACGTTGGTGACGAACGTGGTGACGAGCCGCTGGCGCTCGATGAACCACCGGAAGAGGCCGACTCGCGCGAGGAACCTGAACACCAGTCCGAGCGGAGCCGCCGACGCAGCTCGCGGCCGGTTGCGCTGAGCGAGGGACTGGGCGTGCACCCGTTCGAGGCGCGCTCGCGCGTCGGCTCCCGTGCCGGGCACCCGGAACGGCACGACGCCGCTCGCGTTGCCGAGGTCGCGGGCGGTGGTGCTCGGGCGCGCGGAGTACGGGACCGAGACGACGATCTCGTCAGCGCCTTCGCCGCGCCCCTCCAGCACGTCGACCAGAGCTCCCGCCACGGCGACCAGGACGAGGTCGTTCACGGTGGCCCCGAGACGGTGGGCCGCCGACAGCACCAGGTCGAGTGGACGGTCCACGACGCCGATCCGACGCGTCGGACCGGTCGGCCGGTTGAGCGAGGTCCGCGCGACGAGCCGCGGAGGCCGGGCGCCGACGCCGAGGTCGCGCAGCCCCGACGCCGTGACGCGGATGCGCCGTGCCAGCCTGCCGACGAGCCCACGCATCGCGGTCCGACGCATCCGCGAAGCGGCCGTCAGGTCGTGCCGGGACGGCCACGGTGCGCGCTGGCCCGCACCGGTCTCGCTTCCCGTGCCACCCCCCGCGGCGCCCGTCGGGACGCTCGTCGGGACGCTCGTCGAGGCACTGGGCAAGGGGTTCGTCGACGCGCTCGCCGGTGTCGCGGCCGTCGACGGTGTCGCGACGGCCGGGTCGGCGAGGGACTGAAGGACCGCCACCCCTCCGATCCCGTCGGCGAGGACGTGGTGCGCGACGATGACGAGGGCATTGCGGCCCGGTCCGACGCCGGTCACCCAGTGTGCGGCCCACAGCGGGCGGTCCCGCGGCAGCGGACGGCAGACGACGTCGGCGGCGAGCTCGAGCAGCCCCGCGAACCCGTCGACCGCATGCACCTCCAGGTGGCGCCGCACGTCGAACTGCTCGTCGTCGCTCCAGTACGGGCGTGCGAGCCCGGCCGCGTCGCCGTGCAACCGCTGGCGCAGTCGCGGCACCCCCGCGACACGTTCGTCCAGAAGCCGTGCGACCGTAGCCGCGTCGACACCAGGGCCGCCACCGGTCGGCGGGTCGAGGACGAGCGCCGCGGCGATGTGCATCGGGACAGGGCCACGGTCGGTGACGAGCGTCGTGAGGTCGTTCGCGCTCAGCCGGTCCACGCGGACCGCGGCGCGGTCACCGCGTCGATGACGACGACCCACCCCTCCACGGTAGGCACGAGGGCGGCGTCGGGACGTGGGATCGCCGCCGGCGTGAGGCAGCAGACACGGTGTGGGTGCGGGGGCGCGTGGGTCAGCCGGCGCTGTCCGGGTAACCGGTCGGGTTGGCCTGCTGCCAGCGCCACGTGTCGACGCACATGTCGTCGACGGTGCGGGTCGCGCGCCAGCCGAGCTCCTCGTTGGCCTTGGTCGGGTCGGCGAAGGACACGGCGACGTCACCGGCCCGGCGCGGGACGACGCGATAGGGCAGCTCACGACCGACCGCCCGCTCGAACGCGTGGAGCATCTCGAGCACCGACGTGCCCTGCCCCGTGCCGAGGTTCCAGACGCCGACCGGCTCGTCCATCGTGCCGAGCCGGGCCAGGGCGGCGAGGTGGCCGGCGGCGAGGTCCTCGACGTGGATGTAGTCGCGCAGGCCGGTGCCGTCGGGGGTCGGGTAGTCGTCGCCGTAGACCTGCAGGTACTCGCGGCGTCCGACGGCGACCTGGGAGATGTAGGGCACGAGGTTGTTCGGGATGCCCTGCGGGTCCTCGCCGATGGTGCCGCTGACATGGGCGCCCACCGGGTTGAAGTACCGCAGCAGCGCGAACCGCATCGACGGGTGGGCCACGGCGACGTCGCGCAGGATCTGCTCCTGCATGACCTTGGTCCAGCCGTACGGGTTGGTCGCCGACGTCGACCGGTCCTCGGTGGCGGCCTCCTGGTCGAGGCCGTACACGGTGGCCGAGGAGGAGAAGACGAGCTTGTCGACGCCGTGGCGTCGCATGGCGCGGACGAGCGAGAACGTCGAGCCGAGGTTGTTCTCGTAGTACTCGAGCGGCAGCTCGACGCTCTCACCGACGGCCTTGAGTCCGGCGAAGTGGATGACGGCGTCGATGTGCTCGTGGGCGAAGAGGTGCTCGGTCTTGTCGACGTCGGTGAGGTCGAAGGCGTGGACCGGCAGGTGGGTGTCGGTGAGGGCCTCGAGGCGGTTGACGACGGCCGGCTTGCTGTTGGCGAAGTTGTCGACGATGAGGACCTCGTGCCCGGCGGCGACGAGCTGGACCACGGTGTGCGAGCCGATGTAGCCGGCGCCGCCACTGACGAGTACGCGCATGCGGTCACCCTACCGAGCCGGTCGAGCCGCCCTCCCGAGCCGACCGAGCCGACCGAGCCGGTCGAGCGCCCTCAGACGAGCGCGAAACCCGTGATGGCGAGCGCGTACAGACCGAGCGGCGCCGCGACGAGCGCCACGGCGGCCGCGTACATCCCGCCCCCGACGACCTCCGCCGGCAGGCCCGCGATGCGGTCGGCGTCGAGCAGCTCGATGCGGGTCCTGGCCACCGGCGCGTTCTCGCGGATCGCCATCGCGCCCAACGGTTTGGGGCCGTCGGCCATGGCGACGATCGCCCGGCCCGTGGTGACCGGGCCCGTGCGGCGAACCGCTGCGCGGTCGGCGAGCACCTCGATGAGCAGGTGCACCTCGTGCAGCGCGGCGTCGGAGCGCAGGAACCGCGGTACCGCCTCGTGGACCACGGTGAAGAACTCCATGACGAGGTCGTGCCGCGCGGTGAGGTGCGCGCGCTCGTGCGCGAGGACCGCGTCGAGCTCCTCGGGTGCCAGCCACGCGAGCGTGCCCTGGGTCAGGACCACCCGGCGCCGGACGCCCGGGACGCAGTAGGCAGTGGGCGTCGCGTGCTCGAGGACGCGCATGTCGCGGTCGGGGCCCTCACCGGCCGCGCCGAGCAGGTCGACGAGGTCGCGGTGCCGCCGCCGGGCCGCCCGCAGCTGGCGTCCGATGCGGTCGCCGGCGACGAGCAGCCGGCCGGCGACGACGGCACTCAGGGCGCCGGCGACGGCGACGACGGGCCACGTGTCGGCGAGCCGCGCGCGGTGACCGAGGAGCGCCGGCAGCGCGGCGGGAGCGGCCAGCAGCGCGGCGATGACGGCGGCGACGGCCGTCGCCTGCCACAGCGCCAGGGCGGCACGCGGCGCCCGACGCAGCACCGTGACGCGGGACAGCAGCCGCGGCACCGGCCACGCCAGCAGCGCCGCGAGCACCACGAGCGTGCCGACGACGACCATGGGTCAGGCGCTTCGGGGTTTCGGCCCGGGACCGCGGCGCGCCTCGAGCTCGGCGAGGGCGGCCTTGAGCTCGTCGAGCTCCTCCGGCGTCGACTCGTCGAGGAAGTGCAGGAGGGCGCTGCGGCGGGTCTCGCCGGCCAGCTCGCCGAGGGTGTGGTGCAGCGACTCGGACGTCAGCTCCTCACGCGTCGACGCGGGCGTGTAGCGCCAGGCGCGTCCGTCGCGCTCGCGCGTGACGAGGTCCTTCTTGGCCATCCGGTCGAGGACGGTCATGAGCGTCGTGTAGGCCAGGCCCCGCTCGACGCCGATCTCGTCGTGGACGTCGCGGACGGTGAGGCCGCCCGGGTTCGACTCCGCGGTGTTCCAGAGGTGCTCCATGACGGCGCGCTCGAGCTCGCCGAGGCGGTTGCGGGGAGTGTTGGGCATGGTCGTTCCAATCTACCGGCGCTCGCCGGATCCGGACCCGCGGCCGTCGTCGCCGGTCGCGGTGCTGGGTGGCATCGTGCCCGATGCCGGGTGGTGCAGGGCGACGACCCGGTCGAACAGGTCGGTCCCTTCGTCACGGTGGGTCACCATGACGAGCGTCTGGCGAGCCTCTGCCGCGCCGGTCAGGTCGGCGAGCACGGCGCGCGCGGTCGGTGGGTCGAGGTGGGCCACCGGCTCGTCGAGCAGGACGAGCGGGCGGCGGCTGACGTGGGCTCGCGCGATGCCGAGCCGGGCCCGTTCGCCCCCGGACAGACCGCGTCCGGACGCCCCGAGAGTGGTGTCGAGCCCGTCCGGCAGGTCGGCGAGGAGCCCGCCGAGGCCGGCGGCGTCCAGGGCAGCCTCGACCTCGGCGTCGGACGCGTCCGGACGGGCGAGCGTCAGGTTGTTGCGCAGCGTCGTGGCGAAGACGTGGGGCTCGTCGTCGACGACCGCGATGCGCAACCGCGCGGCCTCGAGCGGGACGCCGAGCGCGTCGCTGCCGTCGAGCGCATAGCTGCCGCCCGACGGGTCGAGGTGCCGGGCCAGGACGGCGAGCAGGGTCGACTTGCCGGTGCCGTTCGGTCCGGTGACGACGACGCGGCTGCCGGGCCGCAGGTCGAGGTCGAGCGGGCCGAGGTCGGTGCGGCGGCCCGTCCACGACGCCGTTACGTCGCGCACGTCGACGGCGACGCCCCCGGCAGCGGAGAGGTGGTCGGCAGCGTCGGCGTCCGACCCCCCGGTGACGGCGTCGGGGGCCGCGTCTGCGGCCGGGTCGACGACGGCGGGGTCGCTGTCGAGGAGCGCGTCGATGCGCGCCTCGCTGCCACGTGCGCGGGCGAGGGCACGCATCGCGTCGACGAGCGGCGTGATGGCCTCCGACACCGCGACGGGGGTCAGGACGAGGAGGGCCTTGACGGGCGTGGCGACATCGAGGCCCCGGGCGATGACGGCGGTGGCGGCCACGGCGGCGCCCACGCCGACGAGGAACAGCGCTGCGGCCGTGGCACGACCCAGGCTGATGCGGCGCGTGACCTGCCCGAGGGTGCGGTGGGCGTCGTCGAGCCACCCGAGCGCCGTGTCCCAACCGCCGACCGCGCGCAGCTCCCGGGACTGCGTGGCCATCAGCTCGCTGACCCGCGCGACCTCGGCTCGGGCCGCGAGCAGGTCCGGGAGGGAACGGGACTCGAGGGCGAGCGCGACGGCGCACACGACACCGACGACGACCGCGAGGGCCAGCAGCACGAGGCCCACGGGCAGGGCGACCGCCGCGACGACCGCGATGACGAGGCCACCGGCCAGGACGGTCGAGATGACGGGCACGGTGACGCGCACCTGCGCGTCGACGGCGTCGGTGAGGTCCTCGACGACGCCGGTCAGGACGTCCGCCCGGCGGCGTCGGCCCAGCCGCGCGGGGGTCAGCGGCACGAGGCGGGCGTAGGCGTCGGTGCGTCGTTCGGCCAGCAGCCGCAGCGCCGCGTCGTGGCTGACGAGCCGCTCGGCGTAGCGGAACACCGGTCGCGCGATCCCGAAGGCGCGCACCATGACGATCGCCGTGAGCAGCGTGAGGACAACGGGCCGCTCGGCGGCGCGGACGATCAGCCAGCCGGACGTCGCCGTGAGCGCCATGCCCGAGGCGGTGGCGACGCCCCCGAGGAGGCCCCCGCGGACCGTGCCGGCAGACGGCCACGAGACGCCGCGCCGCCGGGTGGCGGTGGTGGCAGCGGTGGCGGGACGCGCGACGCCCCGTGGGGGACGTGACGCGGGCCGCGAGGTGGCGGTGGGGGTCACCGGGTCGCCTCCTTCGCGGGACCGGGGGCGGTTCGGGCGGGCGCACGGCCGTGGCGCGAGAGGACGACGTGGTGGTCGGCCCGGCGCACGAGCTCGTCGCGGTGGGTCACGGCGACGACGACGCGACGCTCGGCCAGCTCGGCGACGACGTCCGCGAGGGACTCGGCGCCGCCGGCGTCCACGTGGGCGGTCGGCTCGTCGAGGAGGAGGACGGTCTCCGGGGCGAGCCAGGCCCGGGCGAGGGCGAGGCGCTGACGCTGGCCGGCGGACAGGCCGAAGCCGTCGTCCCCGAGCGAGGCCGACAGGCCACCCGGCAGCGCTGCGACGACGCCGTCGACGCCGACGGTGCGCAGGGCGTGCCACAGCTGCTCGTCGGTGGCCGGGTGCCCGATGGTCAGGGCGGCCCGGACCGACCCGGTGGGCAGGAACGGACGCTGCGTCAGGTAGTGCGACGGCGGTGCGGAGACGGTGCCCGTCGTCGGCGTGCGCAGTCCGGCGAGGAGGTCGAGCAGCGTCGACTTGCCGGCACCGGACTCACCGGTGACGACGGTGAGCCCGGGTCCGGCGACGAGGTCGAGGTCCTCGACGACGGGGGAGGACGCCGGCCCGTAGGCGTAGGTCAGCCGGGAGGCCCGCACCTCTCCCGCACGCCCGGCCACCCCGCGGCTTCGGGCACCGAACGAGTCGTTCGGTCGCGAACCGGCCGGTGCACCGACGCGTTCGGCACCGAACGACTCGTTCGGTCCCAAGGAGGGGGAGGGGGTGGCGGAGGTGGCCAGCTCGGCGAGGAGGGCGTCGAGGGCGGCGGCGCCGTCGGCGGCGGCATGGAACTCGGCGCCGACCCGTCGCACGGGCCAGTACGCCTCCGGGGCGAGGAGGATCGCGACGAGGGCCGGGCCGAGGGCCATCGACCCGTTCGACAGGCGCAGCCCGACGGTCACGGCGACGATCGCCACGGAGATCGTCGCGAGCAGCTCGAGGGCGGCCGAGGACAGGAACGCGATGCGGAGGGTCTCCATCGTCGCGCGGCGGTGCCGGTCGCTGACCTCGCGCACCGTCTCGACCTGGCGCCGCGCGCGACCGTAGGACACGAGCGTCGGCAGGCCACGGACGACGTCGAGGAAGTGGCCCGCGAGCGCGGCCAGTGCCGCCCAGCGCCGCTCGGTCGTGTCGGCGGTGGCGCGGCCGATGAGCGCGGCGAACAGCGGCAGCAGCGGCAGCGTCAGCGCGACGACGAGCGCGCTCGGCCAGTCGACGACGACGAGGGTGCCGAGGGCGACGACCGGAACGAACGCGGCGGTGACGAGCGTCGGCAGGTACCTCGACGCGTACGGCTCGACCGCGCTCGGGCCCGCGGTGGCGAGCGCCACGGCACGGCCGGGCTCGGGCGCCGTGTCGGCGTCGACCCGGCCCCAGTGGCGCAGCAGCGCGGAGCGCAGCGCCGACGACACCGCCACGCCGGCCCACGCCGCGACGGCCTCGTTGCCGGCGGCGAGCCCGGCGCGCACGAGGAACAGCGCGCCGAGCCAGGTCAGCGGGCCGACGAGCCCGGACCCGTCGACGACGCCGACGACGACGGCCGACAGGGCGAAGGCGGTGGCGATCGTCGCGACGCCGCTCGCGACGCCCAAGGCGCCGAGGGCGAGGGCGGGCCTCCGGGCGGCGGGGACCACCCGGAGCAGCCGTGGGTCGAAGGGTCTCACGTCGTCGGCCCCTCAGGTACCGCTGGGAACGAGCGGAGCGTCCTCGGGAATGTGCTTGGTGGTCAAGCGCTTCCGGAACACCCAGTACGTCCAGCCTTGGTAGAGCAGGACGATCGGCGTGAAGACGAGCGCGACGATCGTCATGACCTTGAGCGTGTAGTCGGTGCTCGACGCGTTGTCGACGGTCAGGTTGAACGCCGGGTCGGTCGTCGAGGGCATGACGTTCGGGAACAGCACGAGGAAGTACGTCGCGACCGCCATGGCAATCGTCGTCGCCGTGCCGACGAACGCCCACCCCTCGCGTCCGGCGCGGTTGGCCGCCAGCGCGCCGAGCAGCGCCACAGCCGCCACGACCGTCGTGGCCCACGAGGCGACCTTGCCGTCGGTCACACCCAGCCACAGCAGCAGCACGACCGCCGCCCCCGCGGCGACGCCACCGACCCGCTGGGCGATGACCTGTGCCTCGTGGCGGATCTGCCCGTCGGTCTTCAGCGCCACGAAGATCGCGCCGTGGGTGAGGAACAGCGCCACGAAGACGATCCCGCCGAGCAGGCCCATCGGGTTGAGCAGGGTGAGGACGGTGCCGGTGAACTCCTTGTGCGCGTCGATCGGTACGCCGCGCACGATGTTCGTCAGTGCGACGCCCCACAGGAGGGCGGGCACGAGCGAGCCCCAGAAGATCGCCTGGTCCCAGCGTGCCTTCCACCGGGCGTCGTCACGCTTGTGCCGGTACTCGAACCCGAGGTTGCGCACGATGAGCGCGACGAGGATGACGAGCAGCGGCAGGTAGAAGCCGCTGAAGAGCGTGGCGTACCAGTGCGGGAAGGCCGCGAACGTCGCGCCACCGGCGGTCAGCACCCAGACCTCGTTGCCGTCCCACACCGGCCCGATGGTGTTGAGCAGGACGCGCCGGCGCTTCTGCGCGTCGGCCGCGTCGGACGCGTACCGCCGACCCCCCAGCACCGGTAGGAGCATGCCGACGCCGAAGTCGAAGCCCTCGAGGACGAGGTAGCCGGTCCAGAGGATGCCGAGGACGATGAACCAGAAGGTTGCGAGGTCCATGGGTGGTCACGCGCCTTTCAGTAGGCGAAGACGAGGGGTGCGTCCTCGTCCCGCTCGCTCGGGTCCGGAGGCTGCTCGAACGGCTCGGCACCCTTTCGGACGTAGTGGAGGAAGAGCTTGACCTCGACGACGGCCAGCGCTCCGTACAGGAGGGTGAAGACGACCATCGAGGTGAGGACCTCGCCGACGGACACACCCGGCGACACGCCGTGGGCGGTCGTCATGAGGCCGAAGACGACCCACGGCTGGCGACCGACCTCGGTGAAGATCCAGCCGAAGCTGTTCGCGAACACCGGCAGGAGCGGTGCCGCGATGCCCAGCCACACGAGCCAGCGCTGGGTCGGGGTGCGGCCCCTGCGGGTCAGCCACAGGACGGCGAGGGCGATGAGGGCCGTGGCGACGCCGAGCCCGATCATGAGACGGAACGTCCAGTACGTGGTCGGGATGTTGGGCGCATAGGCGGTGGCCGCGTCGGCGACGAGCGGGTCGCCGGAGGCCCCGTACCGCTGGGCGTACTCGGCCTTGAGGTCGTTGATGCCCTGGACGGCACCGTCGAACGAGCCGGTGGCCAGGAAGCTGAGCAGGCCGGGAACCTCGATGACGGCGTTGGCGTGCGAGCCGTCGAGGGAGCCGACCGACAGCACCGAGAAGGGCGCGCCCTGACCGGCCGGGACCGAGTCGTAGAGCGCCTCCGCGGCGGCCATCTTCATCGGCTGGACCTCGGTCATGATCTTGCCCTGGACGTCACCGGACAGGGCGACGCCCGCCGCCGCGACGAGGCAGAACACGGCGGCCAGACGCGTCGCGCGCCGGTACATCCCGGCCTCCGAGCCGCCGGCCGACACAGCGGCACCCGGGTGTGGCGTGGTCTCAGCCGGCTCGGCGGCCGTCTCGGCCGGCTCGGCGGCCGCCCCGGTCGGCTCGGCGGCCGCCCCGGCCCCGGCCACCGTGGCCACTGCGGCCACACCCGCGGCCCGGCGTGCCTCGCGTCGCATCAGCCACAGCGAGACGCCCATGACGACACCGGCGCCGGTCATGTAGGCGGACAGCACGACGTGCGGGAAGGTGACGAGCTGCACCTTGTTCGTCAGGACCGCGAAGAAGTCGGTCAGCTCGGCGCGCCCGCTCTGGGGGTTGAACCGGAAGCCGACCGGGTGCTGCATGAACGAGTTGGCGGCGAGGATGAAGTACGCCGACAGCACGGTGCCGACGTGGACGACCCACATCGTCGCGGCGTGCAGCTTCTCGGGGAGGCGACCGCGGCCGAAGATCCACAGGCCGAGGAAGGTCGACTCGAGGAAGAAGGCGAGGAGCGCCTCGATGGCCAGCGGGGCACCGAAGATGTCACCGACGAAGCGTGAGTAGTCGCTCCAGTTCATCCCGAACTGGAACTCCTGCACGATGCCCGTGACGAGCCCGAGCGCGAAGTTGATGAGGAAGAGCTTGCCGAAGAAGGAGGCGAGCCGCATCCACTGCTCGTCGCGGGTGCGGACCCACAGCGTGTTGAAGACGGCGACGACGAGGGACATGCCGATGGTGATCGGCACGAAGAGGAAGTGGTAGACGGTGGTGATGGCGAACTGCCACCTGGCCAGGTCTGTGGCATCCATGGAGGCTCCCGACACGGAGAGACTGGCGAACTACATGACGTAGTAGAGGATACGACACCCTGTAGTACTACAGCACGTCGGGGAGGTGTTCGGCGTGTGAGGCGCGCCACGCCCGGCCGCACCGGCGAGGATGGGCCGCGTGGATGCACGCACGGTGACGGTGGACGGTTCCGGCGGTGGCGGACTCGTGCGCGTCGACCTCGACGCGGCCGCCCCGCCCTTCGAGCAGGTGCGCGTCGGCCTCGCCGACCTCATCACGAGCGGGCGGCTCCTGCCCGGCGACCGCCTGCCCACGGTCCGTGGGCTGGCCACCGAGCTCGGCGTCGCCGCCGGCACCGTCGCCCGCGCCGTCAAGCAGCTCGAGGCCGCGGGTCTCGTCGTCACCGGTCGACGCGCCGGCACGACCGTCGCCACCGGGGCGCACGCCGGCGAGGTCGCCCTGGAGGCGCTCGCCGCACGGTTCGTCGCGGGCGTGCGCGACGCCGGGTTCGGCGAGGCGGACGCGCTCGACGCGGTGCGCCGTGCCTTCCGGCCCCCGGCCTCAGGCTGACCCGACGCCGGACTCCGTGGGCGTCAGCCTCGCCACGGCGATGGTGCGGCCCGCCTTCGTCTCGTAGTCGGCGAAGAACGGGTGGGTGGCGACGATGACGTCGTCCCACGCCGCGTCTCGCGAGGCGCCACGCAGCACCTCCACGGCGACCTCGTGGCGCTCGCGGCCCACCTCGATCGTCGCCGACGTGGCCGCCCGCAGGTTGCGGATCCACTGCGGCTCGGCGTGCTGCCCGCCGGCGGAGGCCGCCAGGTAGTAGGCGCCGTCGCGGAGCACGTACCCGACGGGCACCGTGTGCGGCACGCCGGTCCTGCGGCCCGCCACGGTGAGCAGCAGGACGCGGCTGCCGCCCTTGGCCGTACCGCCGAGCCGGCCCCCGGTGCGCCGGTACACCCAGACGGCGACGATGCTGCCGACCTTCCACAGACGCTGGCCGATCGATGCCATCGGGACCTCGCTCGCTCGCCGGCGTCCGGGCCGACCCGGACGTCCTCGCCTGAGTGAAGCACCGGTCGGGCCCTTCTCGGGACCGAATCGCGCGGAAGCCGACCCGTCGGCGGGGCGGTGGCAGCAGGCGCGTCAGGCCCTGGGACGCTCGTCGACGATCCGGCGGGCCTTGCCGATCGACCGCTCGATCGACCCCGGCGCGCGGACCTCGACGCGGCACGTCACCCCGACGTGCGTCTTGACCGCGTGCTCGAGGCGGCGCGCGACCTCAAGGGTCGCGTCCTCCGACAGGCGCTCGAGGGGCTCGACGAGAACCGTCAGCTCGACCATCCGGCCCGGCTGGCTCAGGACGCACTGGAAGTACGGCGAGAGCCCCGGCTCGGCGAGGACGTGCTCCTCGATCTGGGTCGGGAACACGTTGACCCCACGGATGATCATCATGTCGTCGGTGCGACCGGTCACCTTGGCCATGCGCCGCATCGAGGGCACGGCGGTGCCCGGGAGCAGCCGGGTCAGGTCGCGGGTCCGGTAGCGCAGCACCGGCATCGCCTCCTTGGTCAGCGACGTGAGGACGAGCTCGCCGAGCTCACCGTCGGGCAGCACCTCCTCGGTGACCGGGTCGATGACCTCGGGGTAGAAGTGGTCCTCCCACACGTGCAGGCCGTCCTTCGTCGTGGCCGCCTCCTGCGCCACGCCCGGCCCCATGACCTCCGACAGGCCGTAGATGTCGACGGCGTCCATGCCGGTGCGTCGCTCGATCTCCTGGCGCATCGACTCGGTCCACGGCTCGGCGCCGAAGATGCCGACCTGCAGGCTCGTCGCGGAGGGGTCGAGACCGGCGCGTTCCATCTCGTCGAGCAGGGACAGGAAGTAGCTCGGCGTCACCATGATGACCCGCGGGCCGAAGTCCTGGATGAGCTGGACCTGTCGCTCGGTCATGCCGCCGCTGACCGGCACGACGGTGGCCCCGAGCCGCTCGACGCCGTAGTGCGCGCCGAGGCCGCCCGTGAACAGCCCGTAGCCGTACGCGACGTGGACGACGTCGCCCGGGTGGCCGCCCGCCAGGCGGATCGAGCGGGCCATGAGGTCGGCCCACGTGTCGACGTCGCGCCGCGTGTAGCCGACGACGGTCGGGCGGCCGGTCGTGCCCGAGCTGGCGTGGATGCGGACGACGTGCTCGCGCGGCACCGCGAACATCCCGAACGGATAGTTGGCGCGCAGGTCCGCCTTGGTCGTGAACGGCAGGTGCCGCAGGTCCGCCAGCCCTCGCACATCATCCGGGTGAACGTCCTTGTCCTCCAACGCCTTCCGGTAGTGCGAGACGTTGTCATACACCCGCCGCACCGTCGCCTGCAGGCGCTCGAGCTGGAGCGTGCGCAGCTCGTCGACCGACAGCGTCGGGATCTCGTGGTCCGGCAGGGCGGGCCGAGGCCCCGGTGACTCCGTCGTCATGCCGCCCATTGTCACCCACCCCCGAACCGCAACACACCGAGCAGCTGCCAACCCGTCACGGGTACTCCGTGCGGAGCTGGCAGCTGTTCGGTGTGTTGCGGGGTGACGTGGCGTCCGGGCTGGGCGGACGCGCCGCGGCCGGGTCGGTGACGCGTCAGGCGCCCGCGTCGTCGTGGGAGTCCGCGCGCATCCGCTTGAGGAAGGTGCGGGTGCGATCGTGCTGCGGGTTGCCGATGACGTCCTTGGGCGCCCCCTCCTCGACGACGACACCGCCGTCCATGAACACGACGTGGTCGGCGACGTCCCGGGCGAAGCCCATCTCGTGCGTCACGACGATCATCGTCATGCCGTCGCGGGCGAGCTCGCGCATGACCCGGAGCACGTCGCCGACCAGCTCGGGGTCGAGGGCCGAGGTGGGCTCGTCGAAGAGCATGAGCTTCGGCTCCATGGCGAGCGCCCGCGCGATCGCGACGCGCTGCTGCTGGCCGCCCGACAGCTGCGCCGGGTAGGACCCGGCCTTGTCGGCCAGGCCCACCTGCTCGAGCAGCTGCTGGGCCCGCTCGCGCGCCGCCTTCTTGCCGACGCCCTTGACCTGGACCGGGGCCTCGATGACGTTCTCGAGGGCCGTCATGTGCGGGAAGAGGTTGAAGCGCTGGAACACCATGCCGATCTCGCGGCGCTGCGCGGCCACCTGCTTGTCGGTCAGGTGGTGCAGGTGGCCGTTCTCCTCGCGGAACCCCACGAGGTCGCCGTCGACCCAGATGCGGCCGCCGTCGATCTGCTCGAGCTGGTTGATGCAGCGCAGGAACGTCGTCTTGCCCGACCCCGACGGGCCGAGGAGGCAGACGACCTCGCCGCGGTGGACGTCGAGGTCGATGCCCTTGAGCACCTCGTTGCCGTGGAAGCTCTTCAGGACGTTGAGGGCCCGGACGAGCGGCTGCTCCTCGTCGGTGCCCGGACGCCGCCGCCCCGGCCCCCTCGACGCGCCCGTGGTCGTGGTCGTGTCTGGCATCAGGCGCCTCCTGCCCCGGCCGGTCGCGCGAACCGCCTGTTGCTCGGTGCGCCGAAGCCGCGCCCGAAACGTCGCTCGAGGAAGTACTGGCCGACCATGAGCACGGACCCGACGACGAGGTACCACGCGGTGACGGCGACGAACGCCGGCATGATGAGCAGCGTCCGGTTGCCGATCGCGCTCGTCTGGTAGAAGAGCTCGGTGATGACCGGGATCGCCGACAGCAGCGAGGTGTCCTTGACCATCGCGATGGTCTCGTTGCCGGTCGGCGGCACGATGACGCGCATCGCCTGGGGCAGGACGATCCGCCGCATCGCCTGGCCTCGGCTCATGCCGAGCGCGGCCGCCGCCTCGTTCTGGCCCTGGTCGACCGACAGGATCCCGGCGCGGGCGATCTCGGCCATGTAGGCGGCCTCGGACAGGCCCAGGCCGATGATGCCGGCGAGGAGCGTGCTCGAGAACTGGTTGACGTTGAGCGTGAAGAACGTGAAGCTGCGGTCCAGGCCCATCAGCGAGGCGAGCTGCTCGCCGAACGGCACCCCGAAGTCGATGTGGCTGTAGAGGTAGCCGAGGCCGCTGCCGATCATCGCGAGGAGCACGAGACGCGGGATGCCGCGGAAGAACCACGTGTAGACGAAGGAGACGCCGCGCAGCACCGGGTTGGGCGACAGGCGCAGGATCGCGACGAGGACGCCGCCGACCACACCGATGACCATCGCGCCGACGGTGCCGATGATCGTGCCCTTCCAGAGCCCCTCGAGGACGGGCGACTGGTTCATGATCTCGAGCGCCTTGGGGAAGTTCCAGCGGTCGTTGGTCAGGAACGAGCTGATCAGCATCGCGAGCAGCACGAGGATGACGACGAGCGCCACCCACCGGCCGGGGTGGGGCACCGGCCGCGCGTCGATGATGCCGGGGCGGTCCCCGGCCGCGGGTGCGGCCGGGGACGAGCCCGTCGTGGTGCCGGTGGTCTCGCTCACGGGTTCAGGGCGAAGTCGTCGATGGCGCCGGCCTCGACCGAGTACTTCTTCAGGGCGGCCTCGTAGCTGCCGTCGGCCTTGGTGGCCTTGAGGGCCTCGACGAGGAGGTTGGCGAAGTCGGTCTGGTCCTTGGGGACGACGAATCCGTAGGGGGCCGAGTCGTAGATGTCGCCGAGCGGCTCGAGCTGGCCCGTCGTCTTGACGGCGTAGAGGCCGACCGGCGAGTCGGCGAGCATCGCGACGGTCTTGCCGCTGACGACGTCGGACGTCACCTGGTTCTGGCCCTCCTGGATGACCATGGTGATGGCCGGCTTGCCGGCGTCGGTGCACTTCTTGCTGCGGGCGGCGAGGTCGTCGGCCTGGACGGTGCCCTTCTGGGCACCGACGCTCTTGCCGCAGACGTCGTCCATGGTGACCTTCTCGGGGTTGCCCTTGGCGACGACCCACTGGGTGCCGGCCTTGTAGTAGCTCACCATGTTGACCTGCTTCTTGCGGTCGGGGTTGATGGTGAAGCTCGAGACGCCGATGTCGTACTTGCCGCTCGTGACGCCGAGGATGATCGTGGGGAAGCCGGCCGGCTGCCACTCGGTCTTGAGGCCGAGCTTGGCGGCCACGGCGTTGAAGACGTCGACGTCGAAGCCCTCGACCGTCTTGCCGTCGGAGCCGAGCATCTCGTTCGGCGCGTACGTCGGGTCGGTGCCGACGGTGATGACGCCCTTGCTCTTGAGGGCTGCGGGCACCTTGGCGGCGAGGGCCTGGTCGACGCCGCCACCGGCCGGCGTCGTGGCGGGGCCGCCGGCCGCGGAACCGCCGCTGCCGGGGTTGGTCGACAGTGAGTCCGACCCGCAGGCGGACAGCGAGAGGCCGACGGCGACGAGGCCGGTGGCGGCGATGAGGGACATGCGGCGCATGCGTGTGGGGTCCTTCCGGGCGTTGCATCGGTCAGGCAGGCGCGACGGTGCGCTGCGCTGGGTCTGGCCGATCCTGCCACCTATCCCGGCAGGTGGACACTAGGGACACCGAACCGTTAGATGGGCACGTCACCGACGCCGGCCCGGCGTCAGAGCTCGCGGGGCAGGACCGCGTCGCGCAGCCGCTGCTCGCGCTCGAGCCGCGCGAGGTCGCGGCGGTACCGCTCGGCGGCGACGGCGCGCAGGACGGTCTCGGGGTGGTGTCCCGCGGGTGGGGGCGGGGCGACCGCCGCGAGGACGCGTCCGAGCAGCTGGCGCCCGTGGGCGTCGCGCGCGTGCGGCGCGAAGGACGCCGCGCGCGGGAGGAACTGCCGCAGCGCGGCGGCCAGGCCGGGGTCGAGCGGGGCGATGTCGGCGTGGGCGGCCCACGCCTCGAGCTCGGCCGGCATCTGCGGCGGCGGCGGCAGGGTCAGCCGGCTGCGCTCTGCGACGACGTACGTGCCCGCGGCCTGGTCGCCGAGGCGCTTGACGCGCGAGCTGGACAGGCCCGCTATGAGGGCCGCGACACCGGAGGTCAGGTAGACCTCGGGCCAGCCGACGAGGGCGCGGGTCAGGGTGTGCCGCGAGGACACCGGACCGCCGTCGTCGCGCACGACCCGCAGACCCATGACGAGCTTGCCGAGCGTCCGGCCGCGGGTGAGCGCCTCGGTCGTGGCCGGCACGCCGACGAGCACCCCGACGACGACGACCACGAGGGCGGTCCGGCTGACCGCCTCGGACGACCGTTCGGTGAGGCCGAGCGCGAGCACGGCCAGGCCCCAGCAGGCCAGGCCGTTGACGACGACGTCGATGAGGCCCGCCACCGCCCGGGAGCCGATGTTGGCGACCGGCAGCTCGAGCGCGACGCCCTCGCCGGTCACCGACTCCTGCGCCGCGTACCCCCGGTAGGGCACCGGCGTGCTGCGCGCGTTCGCCGTCACGAGGGGCAGGCTAACCCCGCGAAGGACCCCCCGCGGGCCGGACCCGGCCGGTTGTGGACCGACGCCGCCCGCGGCCGGACCCGCGCGGCTAGGGTGACGCCGTGAACGTCGATGCGCTCGTCACCGCGCACCACGAGCAGTGGCAGCGCCTCGACGCGCTGAGCCGGCGGCGCCGCCTCTCGGGCGCCGAGGCCGACGAGCTGCTGGACCTCTACGAACGCGTCTCGACCCACCTGTCGCAGGTGCGCTCGACGGCGCCGGACCCGGCGCTCGTACGCCACCTGTCGACGCTGCTGACCCGCGCGCGCCTCTCCCTCGCCGGGCGCCACGCGTCGACGTGGGCCGGCCTGCTGGCCTTCTTCACGAGCACCTTCCCGGCCGCGCTCTACGACCTGCGCCGCTGGTGGGTGTCGACGCTCGTCGGCAGCGTCGTCGTCACCGCGCTCGTGGCATGGTGGACGGTGGCGCACCCCGAGCTCTACACGTCGCAGCTGACGGCCGAGCAGATCCACGCCTACGTCGACACGGACTTCGCCGGGTACTACACGGAGTTCGCTCACCACGAGTTCGCCACGGAGGTCTGGGTCAACAACGCGTGGGTCGCGGCCCAGTGCATCGCGTTCGGGGCGCTCGGCCTGCCCGTGCTGTACGTCCTGTGGCAGAACGTCGTCGGCCTCGGCATCGTCGCGGCGCTCATGGTCAGCCACGACCGCGCCTCGCTGTTCTTCGGGCTCATCCTGCCGCACGGGTTGCTCGAGCTGACCGCGGTGTTCGTCGCAGGCGGCGCCGGTCTGCGGCTGTTCTGGTCGTGGGTCGAGCCGGGACCGTTGTCGCGCTCGGCGTCGTTCGCCCGGGCCGGGCGCACGGTCGTCGGCATCGCGCTCGGGCTCGTGGCGGTGCTGCTCGTCAGTGGTGTCATCGAGGGTTTCGTCACGCCGTCGGGGCTGCCGACGGCCGCGCGCATCGCCATCGGGCTGGTCGCCTGGGGCGCCTTCCTCGTCTACGTGTTCGTCATCGGCCGCCGGACCCACCGGCGCGGCACGACGGGCGACGTGTCCGCCCGCGAGGCCGGCGACGCCGCTCCGGTCGCCGGCTGACGCGTCACAGCAGTCCTTCGCTCTTGAGGCGGAGGTAGTGGTCGGCGAGGCGCGGCGGCAGCGCGTCGGCGTCGGCGTCGATGACGTCGACGCCCATCCGTTCCAAGGCCTCCGCGACGCGGCGGCGCTGGGCGCTCGTGCGCTCGGCGGCGGCGGCGGCGTACGCGTCCTGGGCGGTCTCGCGCGCCTGCCGCAGGGCCGTCACGGCCGGGTCGGCCACGCTGGCGACGACGACCCGGTGCCGAGCGACGAGGGCGGGCAGCACGGGGAACAGGCCCTCCTCGACGGCCGCTGGTTCCAGCGGGGTCAGGAGCACGACGAGGGCGCGGTGGTGGCCGCGGCCGACGAGGCCCGACACGAGGGCCGTCCAGTCGGCCTCCACGAGCGCGGCGTCGACCGGCGCCAGGGCCGACACGACGTCGGCGAGCAGCGTCGCCCGGTCGACGGACCCGCCGACCCGGGCCCGGACGGCCTGGTCGCCGGCCAGGACGTCGACGCGGTCGTGGGCCCGGCTCGCGAGAGCCGTGAGGAGCAGGGCGGCATCCATGGCGGCGTCGAGCCGCGGCACGTCGCCGACGCGCCCCGCGCTCGTGCGCGACGTGTCGACGACGATGACGACGTGGCGGTGCTGCTCCGGCTGCCAGGTGCGCACGACGACGGAGCGCCGGCGCGCCGTGGCCCGCCAGTCGATCGAGCGGACGTCGTCGCCCTCGACGTAGTCCCGCAGCGAGTCGAACTCGGTGCCCTGGCCGCGGCGTCGCACGGCCGAGCGGCCGTCGATCTCGCGCAGCCGCGAAAGGCGGCTGGGCAGGTGGCGTCGGGACGGGAAGGGGTGCAGGACCCGGACGCTGCCCGGAACGCTCGTCGAGTGCTGCCGGCCGGCCAGGCCGAGCGGACCCACGGTGCGCACGGTGACGCGGTCGGCGGCCCGGTCCCCCCGCCGCGTCGGACGCAGCGGGGTGCGGACGCGGACCCGCTCGCCGGCGCCGACGCGCAGCGGATGCCGGTCGGGGGTCGCTCCCGCGGACGGCGGCCACGCGTCGCGCAGCAGGCCACGGACCGCCCGGCGCCCGGGGTTGGTGACGAGCAGGTCGGTCGGGACGGTCTCGCCGAGGCGCACCTGCGCGGGGCCGGTGCGTTCGAGGCGGAGGGCGCGCGGGGAGGGCGCCAGTGCGACGTCGACCGCCGCGAGCACCGCGACGGCGACTACCCACAGCAGCACGGTGCCCGTCGAGGGCCACCACACGAGCAGGACCGCACCGGCGAGCAGGGCCCACGCGGCACGCGTCGTCACGACCACGGGCCGGCTCCGCTCACCGGGGCACCGGCACGGAGGCGAGGGCGCTGTCGAGGACGGCCGCGACGCTGACCCCCTCGAGCTCGGCCTCCGGCCGGAGCGCGAGGCGGTGCGCGAGGGTCGCGTGCGCGAGCGCCTTGACGTCGTCGGGCGTGACGAACCACCGCCCGTTGAGCCAGGCCCAGGCGCGGCTCGTCGCGAGCAGCGCCGTGGCTCCGCGGGGGCTGACGCCGAGCGAGATGGACGGAGAGGTGCGCGTGGCGCGGGCGATGTCGACGATGTAGCCGGCGATCTCGGGCGACACCTCGACGCGCCGCACGGCCTGCACGCCCGCCTCGAGGTCGGCCCGGCCGGCGACGGCCCGCAGTCCCGCGCTCGACAGGTCACGCGGGTCGAAGCCGGCCGCGTGCCGTCGCAGCACGGCGACTTCGTCCTCGCGCGGCGGCAGCGGGAGCGTCACCTTGAGGAGGAACCGGTCGAGCTGGGCCTCCGGCAGGGGATAGGTGCCCTCGTACTCGACGGGGTTCTGGGTGGCCGCCACGAGGAACGGCGTCGGCAGCGGGCGTGGCCTGCCCTCGACGCTGACCTGGCGCTCCTCCATCGCCTCGAGCATCGCCGACTGGGTCTTCGGTGGCGTCCGGTTGATCTCGTCCGCGAGGAGCAGGTTGGTGAACACCGGACCCTCGCGGAACGTGAAGTCCGACGTGCGCGGGTCGAGCACGAGCGAGCCGGTGACGTCGCCCGGCATGAGGTCGGGCGTGAACTGGACCCGCTTGGCGGTGAGGTCGAGCGCCGCCGCGAGCGATCGGACGAGGAGGGTCTTGGCGACGCCGGGGACGCCCTCGAGGAGGAGGTGGCCGCGGGCGAGGAGGGCGACGATGGCCGCGCTGACGGCGGCGTCCTGCCCGACGACGGCCTTGGCCACCTCGGCGCGCACGGCGTTGAGGGCCTGGCGGGCGGCGTCCGAGGGGCCGTCGCCGTCGGGGCCGGGCGCATGGGGCAGGGCGTCCCGGAACGGCTCGGGCTCGTCCGGTGGTGTCGTGGGCGCGGTGCTGGTCTGGGGGTCGGGCGTCTGGCTCATGCGCTTCGCACGCTCTCCTCGAGGTCGGCCAGCCGCTGCGCGAGCAGCAGCAGGTCGCGGTCGGTGGTCGGGTCGGGACCGTCGAGCGCGAGCTCGACGTCGGAACGGGGCAGGCCCGAGGCCCGGGCGGCGGCATCGACGAGGGCGACGACCGGGGTCGAGCGCGGCAGGCCGAGGCGGTCGGCGAGCCGGGTGCGGGTGCCGGCGCGCAGCGCCCGCGCCGCGAGCGGCCGGTCGGCGGCGCGGTGGTAGAGCCGGCCGCGGGCCTCGGTGGTCTCGACGGCCCGGACGACGACCGGCAGCGGCTCGACGACGAGGCGACCGAGCCGGCGCCCGCGGGCCAGTGCGAACGCGACGACGGCGGCGGCCAGGAGCAGCGCCCCCGGTGTGAGCCAGCCGGGCACGCCGCGGCCGGGGTCCGTCACGTGGTTGCCCGAGGAGTCGGGTGCATCGAGGTCGGAGACCCCGGGCACGTACCAGAGCAGGTGCTCCGTCGGCCCCAGCGTCCGCAGGGTCAGCGCCGCGTGGCTCGCGTCGAGCACCTGGCCGTTGCTGACCGCCCCGGCCGATCCGAGCACGACGGTCTCGGGCGCGCGGCCCTCCGGCGGGAGGACGACGAGGGCGCCGGAACGCTGGGTGCCGGTGCCCGCGGGGGCGCTGCCGGAGCCCTCCGACGTGTTCCCGGAGCCGTCCGACCCGCTGGCCTGCCCGCTGCCCTGCCCGCTGCCCCTCGCGGCGTCGGGGGTCGGGAAGCACACCGTCGCACCGGCGGCCGAGCGCGACAGCACCGGCGGCTGCGGGGCGTCCGGGTCGGCTGGGTCGTTAGGGTAGGCCGGATCGGTGGGATTGGCGGGGTCGGTGGGGTCGGCGGGGGTGCCGGCCCGGTCCGAGGGGACGGTGCCGGCAGCGCCGTGGAGCAGCCCGTAGCTGCTCCACGAGGTCTCGAGCCGGTCCGTGGGGTCGGCGACGCCCGACGTGCACCCGGCACTGAGGTGCGTGCGGCCGCGGTCGGTGACGGTGAGCGGCAGGCCGAGGTCGCCGAGCTCGACGTCGTCGGGCTCGACGACAACGAACCGGTGGGTCTGCTCGACGGCGAGGGTGAGCCGTTCGGCGGCGCCCTGGCCCAGGTAGGTGGCGTCGGTGAGCACGACGGTCCACGCGGCGCGGGTGTCGCCGGAGTCGAGCGTCCGCTCGAGGTCGCCGATGCTGCGCACGACGGACACCTCGACGCCCTGCTGGCGAAGCACCTCGGCCGCCGCCCGGGCGCCGGCGTGGCCGGGGTCGTCGGGGTCGAGGGGCAGCCCGGACCGGGCCGGCCCGGCGACGACCGCGGCGAGGGCCCACATCGCGACGACCGCGGCGAGCACGAGCACGAGGACGCGGACCGCGGTGCGGCGCCGGCTGCGCGGCGCCTTGGGCGGGATGGCCGCGTTCCAGGCCGTCGGACCGGTCGACGGCCCCGCGACGTCGGTCACACCGGCGACCCCGGTCACCGCCGCGCTCACGGGGCACCACCCCGGCCGACGGCTTCGGCGGGGACACCGCCCGCGTGGGCCGCCGCGAGGGTCGGACGCGTGGCGCCGAGGCGCGCGTCGAGGTCGAGGACGCGGCGGGCGTCCTCCACCTCGACCGGGACGCGTCCGTAGACGACACGGTCGAAGAGGTCGGCGGCGTCGCGCACCTCGCCGGCCTCGACCGGGAAGACCGTGGCGAGGGTCGTGCCGATCTCGTGGGCGGTGCGCCCGGGCACGTCGTCGAGGAGGGTGCGCTCGGCGGCCGAGGCGGCCACGGCGCGGAAGGCGTCGGCCGTGGCGGTGGCCGCGTCTGCCCGGGCGAGGGCGGCCTCGGCCCGGGCCCGGTAGTCCGCTGAGGTCAGGTGCGGCTCGTCGAGGACCCCGCCGCCTGCGCCGGCCCGCGAGACGACCGGGGACCGCCGTACCGCGACGACGAGGATGGCGGCCACGACCACGGCGAGGACGACGAGCGCGACCGGCAGCGCCCAGCCCGGCGCCGACGGCGGGCCACCGACACCGGACAGCTGCTCGCCGAGCCAGTCACGGAACCGGTCGAGGAGGTTGCGGTCGTCGGCGTACGCCGGTGCGGCGAGCTCGTGGGCCAGCCAGGCCCGGGCCTGCTCGACCGTCGGGTCGAGCGGCGGGCTCGTGGGCAGGGCCGACGCGAGGGTCACGAGGCCCGAGCGTCGTGGCCCTGCATCGACCGCTGGAGCAGAGCGACGTCGAGGCCCTCGTAACGGATCCGCTGGTCGACGTAGAGCAGCGAGTCGACGCCCGAGCTGAACGGTGTCGTGAGGACGCTCTGGACCAGGACGACGCAGGCCTGCAGGACGGGCACCAGCCACAGCGAGCCGGTCACCGCGCCGGCCGAGATCAGGCCGCTGAGAAAGCTCACGGGCACGGCGATGACCGACCCCGCGACGCCGACGACGATGGCGGTCAGCAGCCGGATGCCGAAGATGCGCCAGAAGCCGCGCTTGCGGGTCAGCGTCCACGAGCGGCGCAGGGCCGTGACCGGGCCGGCCCCCTCGAGCACGACGATCGTCACGGCGAGGCACCACCGCACGCTGAACAGGACGACGAGCCAGATGGCGACGACGACCGCCAGGAAGGTGACGAGGCCGGCCCCGCGGCCGTCGCCGTCGCCGGTGCCCACCCACGCGGCCACGACCACGCCGACGAGGATGCCGAAGGCGACGAGACCGGCGAGCAGCACGAGCAGCAGGACGCCGAGCGCCGACCAGATGCGACCCCGGGCGGCGCGTGCCGTCTCGCCGAGCCCGATGCGTCGGCCCTGCACGCCCTGGCCGATGACGACGGCCATGAACAGCGGCAGGAGCAGCGCGGTGACGTAGGAGGCGATCTGGGGGATCGAGCCGGCCAGCTGGCCGTCGAACATCCGGAAGAACTCGTCGGGGGAGCCGTCCGCCGTCGCGTCGAACGGACCCGTGGCGGCGCTGCCCGCGATGTTCTGGGCGACCCACACGCCGACGAGCGTCAGCGGTACGAGGACGACCGCGGTCGTCACGAGGGCGAGGCCGATGGTGGCCGCCGGGTTGCCCCGCACGGCCGTCATGACCCCGCTCCAGATCTCGCCGAGGGTCAGTGGCCGGAGCGGGATGATGCCCGGCTTCGGGGCCAGCTGCGGCGGAACCCATCCCGACGGGGGCGGGTACGCCGCCGGGGGGTGGGACGCCGCGTACGGGGCGGGCGTCGGCACCGGCTGGGCGGGCGTGGACGGTGCGGTGCCGGGCGGTGGGCCCCACGACGCGTCGGACGTCGGGTCGTGGGACGGGCCGGTGGACGCCGAGGCCCAGGCGTCACCGCCTGCCGCTCCCGTCGTGTCCCGCGTCCTGTCTCCCGGAACGTCACTCGGGACGCCACGTGGAACGTCACGTGGAACGTCACCGGGCGGCGTCGCTGCCCCGGGAGTGGTCCACCCCTGCTCGTCGCTCACTGTCTGCGAACCTCCCTGTCGGTCCGCGGCAATGTACCCCGCCGCGGCGCCCCGCCGCGGCACGTGATCCACAATCGTCACGACACCGTGTCCGGTACCGCGGGAGGGCCTGTGGATAGTGCACCGGCCGGCCACTCCGGGCCTTCGCGGGCGGTCGGGGGCGGTCGCGGGCGGGCTCGTGGAGCGGGGTCGACGCGGGAGCGGCCCGCTCAGCCGGCCGACGGGATCGAACGGCTGCGCCCCCGGAACTCGGCGACGACGACGCCGTCGGCGGCCCGCGTCACCGTGACGTCGGTGAGGCCGCTGCGTCCGTACGCCGTGCGGACCCGGGCGTCGGCCACGAGCACGTCGCCGAGCCGTCCCGGTGCCGTGAAGGTGACGTCGGCCCCGGCCGCCACGGTGAGGTCACCGCGGGAGTTGCACGCCAGGGCGAACGCCGAGTCGGCGAGCGTGAAGATGAATCCGCCGTGGCAGATCGCGTGCCCGTTGACCATGTCGTCGCGGACGGTGAGACGCACGACGGCGTGGTCGCGCTCGACGACGACGGCCTCCATCCCGAGCCGCCGCGACGCCTCGTCGTCGTCCCACATGCGCTGCGCGAACGCGACCCCGGCCGCGACCTCGTCCCCGGACGCGTCCGACGCGCCCGATGCGTCCGACGCGCCCGACGCGCCCGAGGCGTCCGACGCGTCGGTGGCGCTCACGCGAGACTCCCGTCCGTGAGCGCCGGGCTGGGCCGGTAGCGGCCGCCCGGGAAGGTGGCGTCGAGCTGCTCGAGCTGCCGGGCGACCACGTCGAAGCCGATCTCACGGCCCCAGGCGATCGGCCCCTTGGGGTAGCGCGTCCCGAGCCGCATCGCGGTGTCGACGTCCTCGGCGCTCGCCTCGCCGCGGTGCACGAGGTCGACGGCCTCGTTGACGAGCATCGCCAGGGTGCGGGCAAGCGGGTCGGTCTCGAGGGGACCGCCGACGAGGCGTTCGGCGAGCGCGAGGTCTGGCTCGGCGTCCGTCGGGGTACCGTCGGCCCCGTACGTGTAGACGCCGGCGCCGGTCTTGCGGCCGAGGCGACCGGCGTCGACGAGCCGACGCTGCAGGTCGGTCGGGGCGTAGCGCTCGTCGTGGCCGGTCTGCTCCCACACCGACGTGCCGACCGCGAGGTTGACGTCCTGGCCGATGAAGTCCGTCAGCTCGAGCGGCCCCATCGGGAAGCCGCCTCTCTCGCGGAGGATCCAGTCGACGGTGGCGGCGTCGGCGACCCCGGACTCGACGATGCGCTGCGCCTCGCCGTAGAACGGCCGCGCCACCCGGTTGACGATGAACCCCGGCGTCGACGCGCAGCGCACCGGCGTCTTGCCCCACGCCTCCATGAGCGTCACGGCGTGCTCGACGTAGGCGCGCGAGGTCACGGTGCCGTGCACCACCTCGACGAGGCGCATGACGGGCGGGGGGTTGAAGAAGTGCAGGCCGAGGACGCGCTCGGGGTCCGTGACGTCCTGGGCGATGGCGTCGATGTCGATGCTGCTCGTGTTCGTCGCGAGGACGGCCGTCGGGGGTTGCCCCTCGGCGAGCTCGGCGAACAGCCGCCGCTTGAGGTCGAGGTCCTCGGGCACCGCCTCGACGACGAGGGCGCACTCCGGCAGGTCGCCGACGGCCTCCGCGGTCGCGAGGCGTCGCATGGTGGCGGTGGCGGTGGCCTGCTCGATGCGGCCGGTGTCGGCGAGGCGCTCGAGCGAGGCCCCGATCCGCTCCAGCGCCGAGGCCGCAGCGCCGGGGACCGCGTCGACGAGGACGACGGTGTGCCCGGCGACGGCGGCGACCTGCGCGATGCCGGCTCCCATGGCTCCTGCGCCGACGACGGCGACGCGGCCGAAGGCGGACTCGCCTGCGGCCTGCCCGCCGCGGTCGTCCTCGAGGCCTGCGGCGTCCGTGGGGGTCGGGGCGGCGTCGTCGGTGACCATGCGGCCATCCTGCCTCGTCCGGTCCGCGCGCCGGGCGCCGGACTAGCATCGATGGCGTGACTGCACCGGCGACGACGCCCACCACCCACCCGCTGCTCGACCGCCACACCGGCGTCCTCGACGAGATCCGTCAGGCGCTGGCCGGCCGCACGTACTACTCGCGCTACCCCGAGTCGCCGAGCCCCCGCGTCTACGGCGAGGACGCCGCCAGGGAGGGGCTGGCCGCCCACGAGGCGCACCTCGGCGCGCCGTTCGCCGCGCTCGCGAGCCAGCCGACCGACGGCACGTCCGTCGGCAGCGAGGTGTCGCCGTACGGCCCGGCCCTCGGCGTCACGTACCCCGCGCTCGACCTCGACGCCGGCCTTGCCGCTGCTCGCGAGGCGATGCGCGCCTGGTGCGACGCCGGCCCGCAGGTCCGGGCGGCCGTCTGCGTCGAGATCGTCGACCGCGTCAACGCGCGCTCCTTCGAGATCGCCAACGCCGTCATGCACACCTCGGGCCAGCCCTTCGTCATGTCGTTCCAGGCCGGCGGCCCGCACGCGCAGGACCGTGCGGTCGAGGCGGTCGCGGCGGGCCTGGTCGAGCAGGAGCGCGTGCCCGCGTCGGTCGTCTGGGAGAAGCCCGGCAAGGACCGCGAGGGCAGGCCGGCACCGCTGCGGATGCAGAAGGACTACCGCCTCGTGCCGCGCGGCATCGGGCTCGTCATCGGCTGCAACACGTTCCCGACGTGGAACGCCTACCCCGGCATCTTCGCCTCGCTCGTCACGGGCAACCCCGTCGTCGTCAAGCCGCACCCGCGCGCCGTGCTGCCCCTCGCGATCTCGGTTGCCGCGGCGCGCGAGGTGCTCGAGGAGGCCGGCTTCGACCCCGCCCTCGTCCAGCTCGCGCCCGAGTCCGACGGTGAGGGCCTGGCCAAGGTGCTCGCCGAGCGGCCCGAGGTCGCGATCATCGACTACACCGGTGGCCCGGCGTTCGGCGCCTGGCTCGAGGAGCGCGGCGCGGCGCTCGGCAAGCTCGTGTACACCGAGAAGGCCGGGCTCAACACCGTCGTCGTCGACTCGACCGACGACCTGCGCGGCGCCCTCGGCAACCTCGCCTTCAGCCTGACCCTGTACTCCGGCCAGATGTGCACGGCCCCCCAGAACGTCTACGTGCCCGCCGGCGGTGTCGACACCGACGAGGGCCACCTGAGCTTCGAGGAGTTCGGCGAGCGGCTGGCCGGCGCCGTGTCCCGTCTCACGGGCGAGGACGCCAAGGCGGTCGAGCTGCTCGGCGCCACCGTCAACGACCAGGTCCGCAGCAACGCCGACTCCCTCGAGACGCTGGCCGACGACGCCGACGGCCGCCTCGTGCTCGCCTCCCGACGCCTGACGCACCCGAGCTGGCCCGACGCCGTCGTGCGCGCACCCGGGCTCGTCGCCGTCGACGTCTCGCGCGAGGACGTCTACACGCAGGAGTGTTTCGGCCCGGTCGGCTTCCTCATCCGGACCGCCTCGACGGACCAGTCGCTGGCCCAGCTCGCCGACACGGTGCGCGAGCACGGCGCGATGACCGCCTCGGTGTACTCGACGTCCGAGGACGTCCTCGACCGCGCCCGCGAGGCGGCGGCCGAGGGCGGTGTCGCCCTGTCGGAGAACCTCACCGGCCAGGTGTTCGTCAACCAGACCGCCGCCTTCTCCGACTACCACGGCACGGGAGCCAACCCGGCCGCCAACGCCGCCTACACCGATGCGGCGTTCGTCGCCAACCGGTTCCGCGTCATCACCTCGCGCAGGCACGTGTGACCGCCGGGGAGAAGGCGGTGCCCACTCCCGTCGCAACCGACCGGGCGGCGTTGCAGCGCAAGGTGGTTCGCACCCTCGTCGGTTCGCAGGTTCTCGGCGGGGTCGGCATGGCCTGCGGCATCGCGGTCGGCGCCCTCATCGCCGAGGACCTCAGCGGCACGGAGGCGCTCGCCGGCGTCGGCACCACCTCGCAGGTGCTGGGTACGGCGCTGCTGACCATCCCGGTGGCTCGCGCCACAGCATCTCGCGGCCGACGCATCGGGCTCCGGCTCGGGCTGAGCCTGGCCTTCGTCGGCGCCGCGCTCGTCGTCGTCGCCGCGGTGCTGCGCTCGTTCCCCCTCTTCGTCGTCGGGATGTTCCTCTTCGGCGGCGGCACGACGGCCAACAACCAGACCCGGTACGCCGCAGCCGACCTCGCCGAGCCGGCACGACGGGGACGCGACCTGTCCGTGGTCGTGTGGGCCACGACGATCGGCTCGGTCACCGGCCCCAACCTCGTGGGGCCCGGCAAGGCCGTGGCCCACGTGCTCGGCCTGCCCGAGCTGTCCGGCGTGTTCGTCTTCTCGCTGGCCGGGTTCGTCCTCGCGTGGCTCGTCGTCGACCGGCTGCTGCGTCCCGACCCGCTCCTGACCGCGCGACGCCTCGACGCCGAGTCCCGCGCAGCGGACCTCCGGTCCCGAGGGGTGGACACCGAGGCGTCCCTGGTGCTGCCGGCCGACGCGTCGGTCGGGGCCTCGGCCGGCCCGGTGGACGCGCCCGGCGAGGCCGTCGGTGCGCCGGCGGACCCGTCCGCCGCACCGGCCGGCGAGGCGCCGAACCACGACGGCTCGATGCGCCGCGGCCTCGCGGTGCTCCGGTCCAACCCGCGCGCGCTGACCGGCATGCTCGTCATGGCCCTCGGGCACCTCGTCATGGTCAGCGTCATGGTCATGACGCCGATCCACATGAAGCACGGCCACGCCGAGCTCGAGGTCATCGGCTTCGTCATCTCGGTGCACATCCTCGGGATGTTCGCGCTGTCGCCCCTCGTCGGGATGGCCGTCGACCGGTGGGGCAGCCACTGGGTGGCGACCGCGGGCGGCGCCGTCCTCATGGTGGCGTCGGTGCTCGCGTCGTGGACCGCGGCGGGCTGGTCGGGTCTGCTCCTCGCCGCGCTCTTCCTCCTCGGGGTCGGCTGGTCGTGCACCCTGGTGTCCGGCTCGACGCTGCTCACCTCCGCCGTCTCGACGGACGAGCGTCCGGCGACCCAGGGCCTCGCCGACGTGCTCATGGGCCTGGCCGGTGCGGGCGGCGGCGTCGCGGCCGGCATCGTCGTGGGGTCCCTCGGCTACGGGGCGCTCGCGAGCGGGTCGGCCGTCGTCGGCGTCCTCATCCTCGTCATCGGTGCCGCGACCGCCACCCGCGCCGGCCGCCCCGGCCGCGCCTCAGCCGCCTCCGCCTGACCCCCACCGCGCGGCGCCCCGGCGCCCGGCCCCGGACCCCTGGGCCCCCGGACCCCCCGGACCCCCGGCCGTGCCGTCCCCCAGGCCGCTGCCCCGCAACACACCGAGCAGCTGCCAACCCGGCACAGGTACTCCAGCCCGGGTTGGCAGCTGCTCGGTGTGTTGCCGCGGAAGGGGTCGGGGCGAGTGGTCGGGGCGAGTGGTCGACGCGAGTGGTCGGGGCGAGTCGTCCGGGTGACTGGTCGAGGCGTTGGGTCAGGTCAGGAGGGTCAGGACGAATCCGATGAGCGGGACCGTGCCCTGGGACAGCGCCGGCCGCAGGTAGCGGCGGCCGCTCGTCGTCAGCACCGCTGCCGCCGCCACCATGGACCCGGTGCAGAAGAGCATGAGCGTGCGGCCGACCTCGTGGTGTCCGGCCCACCACAGGACGATGCCCAGACCGGCGCCGAGGCCGAGGAACAGGTTGTAGAAGCCCTGGTTGTACGCCATGGGCCGCGTCGTGTCGGCCGCGGACTGGTCGGCGACACCGAACCGCCGCCACACCTCGGGCCGGGTCCAGCCGATCGACTCCATCCAGAAGATGTAGGCGTGGAGCAGGGCGGCCAGGCCGACGACAACGCTCGCGACGACGCTCATGCTCGGATCGTAGGGGGCGCCCGACTCGAGCCGCTCGGCTCAGGCCGTGACGCGCAGGGTCGACGTGCGGTCGGGTCGCACGAGCACCTCGATGCGGTCGGCCACCCGCGACTTCAGCTCGGTGACGTGGCTGATGATGCCGACCGTGCGGCCGCCCTCGCGCAGCCCCTCGAGGGTCTGCATGACGTCGTCGAGGACGTCGGGGTCGAGCGTGCCGAACCCCTCGTCGACGAAGAGCGTGCCGAGGTCGACGCCGCCGGACTCCGCGCGGACGACCTCGGCCAGCGCCAGGGCGAGGGCCAGCGACACGTAGAAGGTCTCGCCGCCCGAGAGCGTTCCGACCTCGCGAACCTGGTTGGTGAGCATGTCGTGGACCCGCACCCCGAGACCGGACTTGGCGTTGCCCTTCTTGGCGTCGGTGTGCTCGAGCGTGTACCGGCCCCCGGAGAACCGCGCCAGCTCGGTGTTGGCCGCCGACAGAACCTCGGTGAACCGCCGGATGAGGACGTACTTGGCGAGGTCGAGGTTGAGCTGGTTGTCGCCGTTGCCCGCGACGAGCTGCCCGACGCGGACGGCGTCGGCGGTCTCGGCGATGACGGCCGCGTTGCGCTCGAGGGCGGCCGTGATGTCACCGACGCGCTGCTTGGTGCGGCTGACCTGGCCGCGGAGGGCGCCGTGCTCGCGGGCCGCCTCCTCCATCTCCTTCTTCGCGGTCCGCTCCAGGGCCACCATCGGTTCGATGTCGTCGAAGAGCGCGTCGAGCTGCACGTCGGCGAGCTCGGGCCCGGACAGGCCCGCCTTGACGCGGGTGCACGCGGTCTCGAAGTCCGCGATCTCCTTCTCCTTGGCGGTGATCCACTCCATCGGCCGGTCGGCCTCGAGCCACTCGGCGAGGTCGGTGAACCCGGCGGCGCGCAGGTCGGCGTCGCGGGCGGCCTCGTCCTCCGCGACGCTGGCTCGCGCGACGTCGCGGGCAGCGAGGGCATCGACGAGGGCGTCCACGTGGCCGGCCCGGGCCACGAGGGCTCCGCGGCGGGCCGCGACGCTCGGGTGGCCGTCGCGGGCGGCCTCGACCTCGGCTGCCTCGGACGCGACTCGGTCGGCGAGCTGCTCGACGGCGTGCCCGAGGCGCGCGACCTGGGCCGTCAGCGCCGTCGACGTCTCGGCGAGCTCGGACTGTCGCAACCGGAGGGCGGCGAGCCGTTGCATGCCGTGGGTGACGTCGTCGCGGGCCGCGAGGGACGCGGCGAGGTCGGCGGCCGCCCGCTCGGCGGCCGCCCGCGCGGCGTCGACGCCCTGGCCCCCCGCAGCCGCCGCCAGCTCGCGGGCCTCGGCGCGCAGCCCGGCGAGCGCCTCCGCGAGGGCGGCGGCCGAGTCGCGCAACGCGGTGACCCGGTCCTCGTGCTCGGCGACCTGCTCGGCCGTGACGGCGTCGGCCGTGGGTCGGGCCGGGACCGGGTGCTCGGCGGACCCGCAGACGGGGCACGGCTCACCGTCCCGCAGCGCGAGCCCGAGCTCGCCGGCGATGCCGTCGATGCGGGCGCGACGCACGCGGGCGAGCTCGGCCTCGCCGGCGCGCAGCGACTCGAGAGCAGCCGTGGCGGCGGCCTCGGCGGCGGGCAGCCGCGCGGCGGCGGCGGCGTGGGCGGTCGCGGCCTCGAGCCGGCGTCGGGCCGTCTCGGCGGCCTCGGCGCGCACGTCGAGGAGGGACACGAGGTCGCGCGCCGCGGTGAGCGCCTGCTCGTGCTCCTCGACGGCAGCGGGCAGCGCGGAGAAGCTCGGCGGTGACGGCGTCGAGGCGGTGCCGAGCGGCCTCGGCCGCCCGCCGCGCCTCGTCGAGCCGGTCACGACGCGTCGACAGGGCCCGCTCGAGGTCGAGTGCCGCGGCGAGCCCGCCGATGACCTCGCGCAGCGACGCCGCGGCCACCCGCAGCTCGGCCGCCGACCCGTCGCGCAGCGCCGGTTCGACCCTCGAGCGTGCCGTCAGGAGAAGCGACTCCGCCCGTTTGAGGGAGGCCTCGCTCTGCGCCAGCGTGCGCACCGCGCCGGCCACGGGGCGAGCCTGCCGGGCCCGCGACATGGCCCGCCTCAGGTCGTCGAACTCCACGGCCCGCGCGCCGAGGCTCTCGTCCTGGCGCTGCAGCTCGAGGAGCCGTTCGCGGCGTTGCTGGCGCAGCCGCGCGTCGCCGACCATCGATGCCATCTGCTGGTGGGCCTCGATGGCCTCGCGGCTGCGCTTGCCCGCGTGCCGCTCCCGCGTGACGAGCTCGTCGAGGACCTCGGTGAGCTCGGCGGTGAGCAGGTCCGGGGCCGACCGGCTCGTCTCGAGGAGTGCGTCGCGCGCCGTGTCGTCGAGGCCGGCGGACACGGCGAAGGCGTGCACGGCGTCGCGGATCTCGGCGACCGCGCCGGCCCGGCGAGCCTGTGCGGCCCGGCCGGCCTCGACGATCTCGTCCTGGACGCGGCGGAAGAACGCCGTGCCGAACACCTTCTCGAGCAGCTTGCCCTTGTCCTCGGAGCGCGCCCTCAGGAACGTCGCGAACTCGCCCTGCGGCAGGATCACCGTCTGCACGAACTGGTCGCGGGTCAGGCCGACGGCCCGGGTGATCTCGTCGTCGCAGTCGCCGAGGTTGGTCGAGAGCAGCTCGCCGCCGAGGAGGTCGTCGGGGGTCTGGACGCGCCACAGCTTGACCGACGGGTTCTGCACCGTGGTGCCGGCACCGCGGGTCTTCGGCCGCTCGAACCGCGGCGTGCGCTGGACGCGGTAGATGCCGCTCTGGGTCTCGAACACCAGCGTGACGACGGGGACCGTGCGCGGGTCGGCGTGGTGGGAGTGGATCCGCTCGACGTCGGCCGACGCCTGGGCCACCTTGCCGTAGAGGGCGAAGGTGATGGCGTCGATGATCGTCGACTTGCCCGAGCCGGTGGGCCCCTCGAGCAGGAAGAGCCCGGCACGGCCGACGGCGGCGAAGTCGATGGTCTCGGTGCCGGCGTAGGGGCCGATCGCCGTCATGGACAGGTGGTGCAGCTGCACGTCACCCCACCTCCTGCGCCTCGGCCAGGTGCTGCGCCTTGACCGCCGCCTCGTAGCCCGAGGCGAAGACGTCGACCTCACCCGCGCTCGCCTCGGTCTTGGTGACGTAGGCGATGAAGTCGCAGCCGAGCTCGCGTGGGTCGCGCTCGCTGACGACGGTGGTGCTCGCGCGCGCCCGCTCGACCGCGCGCTCGGGCTCGTGGAAGACCTGGAGCGCGTGCGGGAAGCGCGACCTGACCCGGTCCATGAGCGAGTCGGGACGGACCCGGTCGGTGACGGTCACCCGCACCCAGGCCTGCTCGGCGGACGCGTGCTCCGGCGAGTCGAGCAGCTCCTCGAGGCTGCCGCGCAGCGTCGCCATCGGCCGCGGCTGCAGGATCTCCACCGGCGCGACCCGGGCCGGGCCGGACGCGTCGAGGTCGACGAGGAGCGCGACCTTGGTGTGGTCCTGCTCGGAGAACGAGTACCGCAGCGGTGAGCCGGAGTAGCGCACGACCGAACCCTCGGCGCAGTCCGGTGCCTGCGGGCCGTGCAGGTGCCCGAGGGCCGCGTAGTCGATGCCGTGGAAGACCGTGCCGGCCACGCGGTCGACGCCCCCGACCATGATCGAGCGTTCGGAGTCGCTCGGGTCGGCACCGGCCACGAAGGCGTGCGCGAGGACGACGGACCGCACCCCCGGACGCTCGGCCAGATCGGCACGGATGCGGTCGCACGCGGCGGCGACGACCGCCTGGTGCGACCTCGGCAGCGGCTCGCCGCCGCCGGCGAGGGCGACGCGCGCGTGGTCGGGGTCGAGGTAGGGGATGCCGTACACCGCGGCCCGGACGCCGTCGCTGCCCTCGAGCAGGACCGGCAGGTCGAGCAGGCCGGGGTCGGTGACCATGCGGATGCGGTCGCGGAACAGCCCAGCGCCGTAGCCGAGCCGGATGGCGGAGTCGTGGTTGCCCGACGTGACGACGACGGTGGTGACCGCCGACAGTCGCGAGAGGGTCCACTCGAGCAGCTGGACGGACTCGACCGGCGGGACGCCGCGGTCGTAGACGTCGCCCGCGACGAGGACGGCATCGACGGGGACGCCGTCGGGCGGGTCCTCGACGAGCTCGCACAGTCGCTCCAGGACGGCTGCCTGCGCCTCGTGGAGGTTGACGCCGTGGAGCGTCCGCCCGAGGTGCCAGTCGGAGGTGTGGAGCAACCGCATGCGACGACGGTAGGACCCCCCGCCGACACGGCCGAAGCCGACACCCCGGGACGCCGCGAGCCCGCCCCCGGCGTCGCGGGGACGGGCTCGTGGGTCGCGCAGCGTCAGTCGCTCCTGACGAAGCTGAGCAGCATCGAGACGAGGGTGACGATGAGCGCGCCGAGGACGGCGTCCCAGAAGAAGTGCTCGACGTGGAAGGACAGGCTCAGCTTGCCCGCGATCCACGACGTCAGCTCCAGCATCAGCGCGTTGACGACGAGGACGAACAGCCCGAGCGTCAGGATGATGAACGGCAGCGAGAGCACCTTGGCGACGGGGCGGATGAACGCGTTGACCAGGCCGAAGATCAGGGCGACGACGACGACCGTCTTGACGACCTGGCCCGTGGACCCCCCACCGAACGTGATGCCGGGGATGAGCCACGCGGCGACCCACAGCGCGACGGCGTTGATGACCGTCTGGAGCGCGAAGTTGATGAGCATGCGCTCAGTGTTCCACGGGCTCGCCCTCGATCGCGGGGTCCGCGGCGGCACCCGCCGTGTCGTCGGCGACGACGACGCCGGCCCGTGACAGGCCCGTGTCGACGAGGGCGCCGTTCGGCAGGCCCGGGTGCTCGTCGCCGGGGATGCGCGGCTGGAACATCGAGTTGAGCCGGAGCAGCTCGGGCTCGACCATCTTGAGGTGGCTGATGGCGTCCTTGACCGGGACACGCTCGATGCGGCCCCGCTGCAGCGCGACCATCTGCCCCCATGCCCCGTCGATCGCGGCCTCGACGGCGGCGACGCCGAAGCGCGTGCCGAGCACCCGGTCGAAGGCCACCGGGGAGCCGCCGCGCTGGATGTGCCCGAGGGCCGTCATGCGGCTCTCGATGCCGGTGCGGCCCTGGATCTCGCGGGCGAGGATGGAGCCGATCCCACCGAGGATCTGGTGGCCGTACTTGTCGACCTCGGGCGCCGGGATGTCGATCGTGCCCTCGCGTGGCACCGCACCCTCGGCGACGACGACGATCGTGGCGAACCGGCCCTTCTTGTGCCGGTGCACGATGCGCTCGCACACCTCGTCGATGTCGAAGGCCTCCTCGGGCGTCAGGATGATCGCCGCGCCACCGGCCAGGCCCGACCACACGGCGATGTGGCCGACGTGCCGGCCCATGACCTCGACGACGAGGACGCGGTGGTGCGACTCGGCGGTGGTGTGCAGCCGGTCGATGGCGTCGGTGCAGATCTGCACGGCGGTCTGGAACCCGAACGTCATCTCGGTGAGGGAGATGTCGTTGTCGATGGTCTTCGGGACGCCGATGACGGGGAAGCCGTGCTCGTGGAGCCGGTTGACCACGCCCATCGAGCCCTCGCCGCCGATGCCGATGATGGCGTCGAGGCCGTGCCGGTCGTAGGCCTTGCGGACCTTGGTCAGGCCGTCCTCGTAGGCGAAGGGCTGGTCGCGGCTCGTGCCGAGGATCGTGCCACCGAGGGGCAGGATGCCGCGGCACCGGTCGACGTCGAGGATCTCGTAGTCGTTGTCCATGACGCCGCGCCACGCGTTGCGGAAGCCGATGACGGTGCTGTCGTAGGTGACCTCGGCGGCGCGGGTCGCGCCGCGGATGACGGCGTTGAGGCCGGGACAGTCTCCGCCCCCGGTGAGGATGCCGATGCGCATGAGCTGGACTTTCGCTGTGTGGGCATGGTGAAGGGTGTCGAGGCGGCGCTGACGCGACGATGTGAGCCTAGCCACAGCGGGGCCACCGCGTCAGGACAGCGTCCAGAGGCCGGGCACCTGCGTGAGACGCACCCTCTAGAGTGCGCCCTATGAGCGACGCTGCCGACCGCACCGCGACCCCCGCCCCGACGGACGCCCCGACGGAGGCCGCGACCGACGCCCCGGCGGACGCCGCGACCGACGCCCCGACGGACGCCGGCGCGGTCGACGCCGGCCACGCAGACGCCGTCGCCGACGCGAGCCGGGTGCGGCTGCGCGAGGTGCTCTCCCGGATGCCCGACTACAAGCCGGGCAAGCCCGCGAACGCCCCGGCCGGCGTCACCGCGTACAAGCTGTCGTCGAACGAGAACCCGTACGGGCCGCTGCCGTCGGTCGTCGCAGCCATCGCCGACGCCGCCTCGACGGTCAACCGGTACCCCGACATGGCGGTCACCGCCCTGACCCAGCGGCTCGCGGCGGCGCTGGGGGTGCCGGCCGAGTGCCTCGCGACGGGCACCGGCTCCGTCGCGGTGCTCGCGCAGGTCGTCAACGCGGCCTGCGACGCCGGCGACGAGGTCGTCTTCGCGTGGCGCTCCTTCGAGGCCTACCCGATCGTGGCCCAGCTCGCCGGTGCCGAGCCGGTCATGGTGGGCCTCGACGCCGACGCCCGGCACCGTCTCGACGCGATGGCCGCCGCGGTCACCGAGCGCACCCGCGTCGTGCTCGTCTGCACCCCGAACAACCCCACCGGCCCGTGCGTGCACGAGCGCGACCTCGAGGCCTTCCTGGCGAAGGTGCCGAGCGATGTCATCGTCGTCGTCGACGAGGCCTACGTCGAGTTCGTCCGCGACCCCGACGCGGTCCGCGGCCTCGAGGTGTGGCGTCGGCACCCGAACGTCGTCGTGCTCCGGACCTTCTCCAAGGCCTACGGCCTCGCCGGCCTGCGTGTCGGCTACGCGGTGGCGCACCCGCCGGTCGCGGCGGCGATCCGCAAGACGGCCACGCCGTTCGGGGTCAGCTCCGTCGCCCAGGTCGCGGCGATCGCGTCGCTCGACGCGTTCGACGAGCTGAGCGAGCGCGTCGCCTCGATCGTGGCCGAGCGCGACCGCGTCACCCTCGCCCTCGCCGACCAGGGCTGGCACCTGCCGCGCAGCGACGCCAACTTCGTGTGGTTCCCGCTGGGGGCCGAGTCCACGGCGTTCGCGCAGGCGTGCGAGGAGGCCGGCCTCATCGTGCGCCAGTACGGCGACGACGGCGTGCGCGTGACGATCGGCGAGGTCGAGGCGAACACCCGTCTCCTGGAGGTGGCGCAGCGCTTCGGCCCGCGCTGACAATGGGATCACCGTGCGAGGTCGCGCGGTGATCGGAGGGCGGCGTCATGAGGCTGCAGCGCGAGCACGTGCCGGCCGGGCTGACGGCCCTCGCCGCGGTCGTCCTGGCGGTCCCCTCCCTGGTAGCAGCGACGTGGCGCGTGACGACCCTCGACAGCGAGAGCGGTGTCGTGCTCTTCGACCAGTACGACTGGAGCTGGGGGCGCTCGCAGGAGCTCGGCGCGGGCGGAGCGGTGGTCCAGGACCTCTGGAACCCCTGGGGGCTGGTGGCGCTCGTGGCCCTGCTGGCCGTCGCCGCCGCGGGGACGGTCGCCTGGCTGGCCTCCGACGCCCACTGGGTCCGCGTCCTCGCGCCGGTCTCGACCGGTGCCCTCCTCGGGCGGCTCGCGACGACCGTCCCGGCGCGGCTGGGTCGGCCGGTCCGTGACGACGTGCACGGGCTGGCGGCGTCGGGCGCGTCGACGCCGGCCGGGCTGGCCGAGACGGCGGCCGCAGTGGTGCTCGTGGCCGCGCTCGCGCTGATGGTGTCCGCCCTGACGGCCACGGGGCGGGCGCCGGCTCGCCTGCCTCGCACGCGTCCGATGCCGGCCGGGTCTCCGCCCGGCACCTTTCCACCGCGGGGCGGTGCCCGAAGACTGCCGCCCGTGGTCGCGGGGCGCGCCCCGGTCGCGGCGCTCGGGGTCGCCGGGGCGCTGCTCGCGACGCCGCAGCTGTTCTGGCCGACGCACACCGTTGGTGTCCGCAGCGACGGCCCGTCCGGCGGCTACACCTTCCGTCAGTCGATCTGGAGCTGGGGCCGGTACGCCGACACGACGCTGGAGGACGCCAACCAGTTCGACGTCTCCAACCCGTTCAGCCTGACGCTCCTCGCGCTGTCCATCGTCGTCTGCGTCGCCGCGTGCGCCGCCTACGCCCTGCGCCGCGGGACCGACGGACGGGTGCTCGGGGCGGCCGGCCTCGGCTGCGCGGTCCTCGGCCTCGGCGCACCCCTCGTCCAGCGCGTCGGCGACACCATGACCGGCCTCTACGGCGACAACCCGCTCATGGAGGTCGAGACGCACCTGACGGGCTGGCTCCAGTGGGTGTCGGTGGGGCTCCTCGTGACGGCGCTCGTCCTCGTCGCCGCGCGGCCGGCCGCCCGGACCGCCCGGGCGAGCTGGCCGGGCCTCGTCGCCCGGCTGGCCCGGTTGCGGGGTGTGCCCGAGGTGGACGAGGCCCCCGATGCCTTCGGTCCGGTCCTCACCGAGGCCTCGCCTGCTCCGGGCTCGGACGACCGCGCCCCCGGCGGCCCCGGCGGGTGGCCGGGGTCATCGGGCACGAGGTCGGGGTCCGCAGGCCCGCGCATCGGCATCGCGACGCTGCAGGACGCGTCCGCCCGCGACCACTCGGGCTCGCGCTCGGGAGCCGTCGGGTTCAGCGACGACGCCGGCGAGGCCGACGGGGCCGAGCGCCCGCGGCACCCGGACGCGTCATGAACCGTCGCCGGCCGCGCCCTCCGGGTCGTCCGCGTCGCCCGGGGCTGGTGCCCGGACGCCTGCCCGCGGGTCTCGTGGCAGGCGTCGGCGTGCTCCTCGCCGCCACCCCAGTGGTGTGGCCCACCGCGGCGCTCGTCCTCACGACGGCCGAGGTCGGCGAGTTCCACCGGGTCTTCCGGACCGAGCAGTGGTCGTGGGGACGCGAGGTCACCGTCGCCGAGGACGGCACCGTCTACGGTGCGGCGAGCGGTCCGCCCAACCTCCTCGCGCTCGTGACCCTGTGCGTGGTGCTCGTGCTCGCGCTCGCGGCGGTCGTCACGTGGCTCGTCGTGCCCGGACGCACCGGCGAGGTCGTCGGGGCTGCCGGCATGGCGGCGGCGTTCGTCACCGTGGCGCACTCGTGGGCGGCCCGCGTCGGTGTCCCTGCGGGTTCGTACGGGCTGCTGCCCGGCCTGACGTCGCAGACGCTTCCGGCCGGCCACCTCGAGGTCGTCGGTGGCGCGCTGGTCGTCGTCGCGCTCCTTCTCGTCGTGCGGCCGGCCCTGGTGCGGGTGGCGCTCCGGACCTGGCATGGTGCGCTCGACCGCGTCGAACGCGACCGTGCGGCCGAGCGCCGGCGGGACGCCGAGCACGACGGCTCCAGCCGGCGCTCCTAGCTCGACGCGGCCGCGGCGGATCGGGGGGGCGCCGTCGGTGGCCGGCCCTAGCGTGGGCGCATGGACATGAAGCTGGAGCTCGTCGTCGTGCCGGTCACCGACGTCGACCGTGCGCGGGACTTCTACGTCGACCAGGTCGGGTTCGTGCTCGACCACGACCACACCGTCAGCGAGGAGGTGCGCTTCGTGCAGCTGACGCCGCCCGGGTCGGCCTGCTCCATCGCCATCGGCAGGGGTCTGGCCGAGCCCGTGCCCGGTGGCATCGTCAACCTGCAGATGGTCGTCGCCGACGCCGACGCGGCGCGCGCCGAGCTCGTCGAACGCGGCGTCGAGGCCTCCGAGGTGGATGACCAGCCGTGGGGCCGGTTCGTCCGGTTCAGCGACCCCGACGGCAACCGCTGGACGCTCCAGCAGCTGCCCGCGTGGTCTCGTGGTGCCGGTGGCGACGGCGTCGGTCCCGACGCCTGAGGCGCGGCGGTGCTGACGGCGGTCGCGGTCTCGGGGTACCGCTCGCTGCGCGACGTCGTCGTGCCGCTGCACGGCCTCGACGTCGTCACGGGAGCCAACGGCAGCGGCAAGTCGAACCTCTACCGCGCCCTGCGGCTGCTGGCCGGCTGTGGGCGCGGCGACGTCGTCGGCGCCCTCGCCCGTGAGGGCGGCCTGCAGTCGGCGCTGTGGGCCGGTCCGGCCACCCTCGGCGGCGCGCGCCGCGGGCATGCGGTGCAGGGCACCACCCGCAGGGGTCCGATCGGCCTCCAACTGGGCTTTGCCTCCGACGACATCGGCTACCTCGTCGACCTCGGCCTGCCGCAGCAGGCGTCCGGGGCCGACGCCGGAACCCCCTCGGCGTTCCTGCGCGACCCGGAGATCAAGCGCGAGGTCGTGTGGGCCGGGCCGGTGATGCGGCCGGGGTCTGTGCTGGTGCGACGCCGCTGGGGCGTCGTCGAGACCCGCGCCACCGGGCCCGCCGACGACGACTGGGGCGACGAGTGGGGCGGCGGGTCCGACGACGAGTGGGAGTCCGACCCCGTCGGCCGTCAGGGGCTCGGGGCCGGCACCGGTGGTGGGGGAGCGCGTGGCCGACGCGGCTGGACCGAGCTGACCCGCTCACTGCGCCCCTGGGAGAGCATGCTCACCGAGCTCGCCGACCCCGAGCGGGCGCCCGAGCTGCTCAGGGTCCGGCGCCTCGTCCGGGGCTGGCGCTTCTACGACGGCTTCCGGGCCGATGCCGACGCACCGGCTCGCCGGTCGCAGGTGGGCACCCGCACGCCGGTGCTCGCCGACGACGGCAGCGACCTCGCCGCGGCCCTGCAGACGATCCGCGAGGACGGCCGCAGCGAGCTCGACCGCGCCGTCGCCGACGCCTTCGACGGCGCGGTCCTCGACGTCACGATCGACGGCGGCCGGTTCGACCTCGCGCTGCACCAGCCCGGCATGCTGCGCCCGCTGGGCGTGGCCGAGCTGTCCGACGGCACCGTGCGCTACCTGCTCCTCGTCGCCGCCCTCCTCACGGTCGACCCGCCACCGCTGCTCGTCCTCAACGAGCCCGAGACCTCCTTGCACCCCGACCTCGTCCCGCCCCTGGCCCGGCTCGTGCGTCGGGCTGCCGAGCGCACCCAGGTCATGGTCGTCTCGCACTCGGCGGCCCTCGTCCGCGAGCTCGGCGCCGGGCACGGCGGTGACGCCGACGATGGCGACAACGGTGACGCCGACGACGGCGGGCGCCGGGTGGGCCTCGGGTCGCCGGCCCACGTCCTCACGCTGCGCAAGGACCTCGGCGAGACGGCCGTCGTCGGGCAGGGCCTCCTGACGACGCCGCCGTGGGCGTGGGGCTCGCGGCGCTGACGCTCGCGGCGCTGACGCTCGCGGCGCCGGCGCTCGCGTCCCCCGGTCACGGGACCACCGGCACCTCCGCCGTGCCGGCCAGGGCTGCCTCCAGGGACTGCTGGTTGCTGAAGGCGTCCGGCACGCCGGCCCCGGTGCGCACGCGGTCCCGGAGGCTGCCGAGCACGTACTGGCTCCATGCCGTGCGGCACACGTCGTAGCACTCGTGCCCGTCCTGCAACCCGACGTGCGTGAACGTCAGCCGGGTGCGGCCGGCCGCACCCGCCTCCGCCGGCTCGGACGTGATCTCGAACCGGACCGTCGTGCCCGTCCACTCCTCCTTGTCCTCGGGGAAGGTCAGGAGGCTGTCGAGGACGAGCCACTCGACGGCCGCGCCGGGGTCGAGCCGGATCGTGCGGAACTTCGAGAAGTGGATGTCGGGGACCGTGTAGACCCACTCGGCCCCCAGCGTCGCCGGGTCGCCGACGATGCTGCCGGACCACCAGCCGCGGACGTCGTTGACGGCGTCGAAGACCTCCTGCGGAGTGTGCTCGACCGTGAAGCTCATCGTGAGGTCGGTTCCCATGGGTGTTCCCTTCCGCTGTGACTTGCGTGATGCAAGCACCCTAGGTCAGGCGACTTTCATGATGCAAGCACTTTGCTAGGCTGGCGACGTGCTCGGACGGACCTACGACTCCCAGGTGTGCTCCATCGCGCGGGCCCTCGAGGTGGTCGGCGAACGGTGGAGCCTGCTCATCGTCCGCGACGCGCTCTTCGCGGGCGTCACGCGCTTCACCGACTTCCAGCACAACCTCGGCATCGCGACGAACGTCCTGCAGTCCCGCCTCGACGCCTTCGTCGACGCCGGGGTGATGGAGCGTCGGGAGGTCCCCGGGTCGGCCGCCCAGCGCGAGTACGTGCTCACCGACAAGGGCCGCGACCTCGCCCCGACGCTCGTGGCCCTGACCCGGTGGGGTGACCGTTGGGCCGCTCCCGGTGAGCCGCCGATCCTCTACGAGCACGCCGCCTGCGGCGACGCCGTCACGGTCGCGTCGACGTGCGCGACGCACGGGCCGGTGGCGGTCGACGAGGTCACGGTGGCCGTCGGCCCCGGCATGCCCGCCGAGTACCTGGCCCGACGCCGACCCCGCCGCGTCGCGTCGGCGGGCTGACGCGTCGGCCGGGTGGGGCCGGGCCGTCCCGCATTGTGAGATTCGCAGGCCTCTCCGGTAAGTTCCGGGTCGAGGACCAAGAAGGCGTCCGTCGTCACGAACGGCGGCCCTGCGCCCCCAGAAGCCGACGAGCGGGAGACCCCCGTCCGCGGGCCGAACGAGTAGGCCGGTCTCACCGGCGAAGGAGCCCCACGTGAGCGACAAGGTTGTCGCCGAGCTGCACGAGCCGACCCCCGCGGTCGGCGACGGCGGCCCGGACATGATCCAGCTGCTGACCCCGGAGGGTCAGCGCGTGTCCCACCCCGACTACGACAAGTACGTCGCGGACCTGACGCCGGAGGACCTGCGGAGCTTCTACCGCGACCTCGTCCTCATCCGTCGTCTCGACGCCGAGGGCTATGCGCTCCAGCGCCAGGGCGAGCTCGGCCTGTGGCCGAGCCTGCTCGGCCAGGAGGCCGCGCAGGTCGGCTCCGGTCGGGCGCTCAAGCCGCACGACTTCGTCTTCCCGACCTACCGCGAGCACGGCGTCGGGTTCGTGCGCGGCATGGACCCGCAGAGCTCGCTCCAGCTGTTCCGCGGCGTCAGCCAGGGCGGGTGGGACCCCAAGGAGAACAACTTCCACCTCTACACCATCGTCATCGGGGCCCAGGCGCTGCATGCCACGGGCTACGCGATGGGCGTGAAGATGGACGGCAACGTCGGCACCGGTGACCCCGAGCGCGACACCGCCGTCATCTGCTACTTCGGCGACGGCGCGTCGTCGCAGGGTGATGTCAACGAGGCCTTCGTCTACGCCGCCTCGTTCGACGCCCCGGTCGTGTTCTTCTGCCAGAACAACCAGTGGGCCATCTCCGAGCCGGTGACCAAGCAGACGCGGATCCCGCTGTTCCACCGCGCCCGCGGCTTCGGCTTCCCCGGTGTGCGCGTCGACGGCAACGACATCCTCGCCACCTACGCCGTGACCCAGCACTGCCTCGACGAGGCCCGCAACGGCAACGGCCCGCTGCTCATCGAGGCCTTCACGTACCGCATGGGCGCCCACACCACGGCCGACGACCCGACCAAGTACCGCATCTCGGCCGAGGTGGAGGAGTGGAAGTTCCGAGACCCGATCCTGCGCCTCAAGACCTACCTGGCCCACGAGGGCATGGCCGACGACGAGTTCTTCGGCCGCGTCGACGCCGAGGCCGACCAGTTCGCCGCCGAGCTGCGCCAGGGCTGCATCAGCATGGAGACGATGCCCGGCGCGACGATGTGGGACCACATCTACGCCGAGGACCACCCCGTCATGGAGGCCGAGCGTGCCGCCTACCTCGCCTACAAGGCGAGCTTCGAGGAGGCGAGCTGAGATGGCGCTCGAGAAGGTCACCCTCGGAAAGAGCATCACGAACGGCCTGCGCAAGGCCATGGAGGCCGACCCCAAGGTCGTGCTCATCGGTGAGGACATCGGCAAGCTCGGCGGCGTCTTCCGCATCACCGAGGGCCTGCAGAAGGACTTCGGCGAGGAGCGGGTCATCGACTCCCCGCTCGCCGAGTCCGGCATCGTCGGCACCGCCCTGGGGATGGCGCTGCGCGGCTACCGCCCCGTCTGCGAGATCCAGTTCGACGGCTTCGTCTACCCGGCCTTCGACCAGATCGTCTGCCAGGTCGCCAAGATGCGGGCCCGCTCGCTCGGCTCGATCAAGATCCCGATGGTCATCCGCATCCCGTTCGGTGGCGGCATCGGCAGTCCCGAGCACCACTCGGAGAGTCCCGAGGCCTACTTCGCCCACACCGCGGGCCTGCGCACCGTCGCGTGCAGCAACCCCGAGGACGCCCACTGGATGATCCAGCAGGCCATCGCGTGCGACGACCCGGTCATGTTCTTCGAGCCGAAGCGTCGCTACCACGACCGTGCCGAGTACGACACCGCCGCGACGTCCGCGCCGCGCGGGCTCTTCGAGGCCAATGTGCTGCGCGAGGGCACCGACGTGACGCTCGTGGGCTACGGTCCCGTCGTCAAGACGCTGCTCGAGTCGGCGGCTGCCGCCGAGTCGGAGGGCACGAGCATCGAGGTCATCGACCTGCGCTCGCTGTCGCCGCTGCCCATCGACACCATCGTGTCGTCGGTGAAGAAGACCGGCCGGCTGGTCGTCGTCCACGAGGCGAGCACGTTCCTCGGCATGGCCTCGGAGATCTCCGCGCAGGTCACCGAGAAGTGCTTCTACGAGCTCGAGGCCCCGGTCGTACGCGTCGGCGGCGCGAACATCCCGTACCCGCCGAGCCGGATGGAGGAGGAGTTCCTCCCCGACCTCGACCGCATCCTCGACGGCGTCGACCGCGCGCTCGCGTACTGACCGAAAGGGACTGTCCTCCATGGCAATCCGCACGTTCAAGCTGCCCGACCCCGGTGAGGGCCTCGTCGAGGCCGAGATCGTCGAGTGGCGGGTCGAGCCCGGCGACACCGTCAAGGTCAACGACATGGTCCTCGAGGTCGAGACCGCCAAGTCGCTCGTCGAGCTGCCGATCCCGTGGGCCGGCACCGTCAAGGACCTCCTCGTGGAGGTCGGCCAGACTGTCGACGTCGGCACCCCGATCATCACGATCGACGACGGCACCGCCGAGGAGACGCCGGTCGCACCGGCCGTCCCCGGCGAAACCGGGGAGCCGGCCGGCGGCGAGGCGATCCTCGTCGGCTACGGCGCCAAGGCCGGTGCCACGGCCCGTCGCCCGCGCAAGCGGGCCGGTGACGCCGCTCCGGCCCCGGTCGCCCGGGCCTCGGCGCCGACCGAGACCGAGCAGGTCGCGGCCGCGGAGCCGGTCGCCGAGCCGACCGCCCCGGCGCCCCGCGTCGAGTCGCCGGCCCCGACGCCGGGCGCCGGGCCCGCGGTGAATGCTTCCCCGTCGGCGCCGGTCGCGCGGGAGGGCCGGCCGAAGGCCAAGCCCCCGGTGCGCAAGCTCGCCAAGGACCTCGGCGTCGACCTCTGGGCCGTCGCCGGCTCGGGTCCCGAGGGGGTCATCACCCGCGACGACGTCAACGCCTTCGCGTCGGGCGCGGTCGACGGCGCAGCCCCGGCGGTTCCGGCGGCAGCCGGCGTCCCGTCATCCGCCCCGGCGCTGCCGTTCGGCGCGGGCGAGCGCGAGACCCGCATCCCCATCAAGGGCGTGCGCAAGATGACCGCCCAGGCGATGGTCGGCTCCGCCTTCACGGCGCCGCACGTCACCGAGTGGGTCACCGTCGACGTCACGAGGACGATGGAGCTCGTCGACCGCCTCAAGGGCGAGCGCGAGTTCCGCGAGGTCAAGGTGACGCCGCTGCTCGTGCTCGCCAAGGCGCTCGTCCTCGCGATCAGGCGCAACCCGGGCATGAACGCGACGTGGGACGAGGCCGCCCAGGAGATCGTCCAGAAGAACTACGTCAACCTCGGCATCGCCGCCGCCACGCCGCGCGGGCTCATCGTCCCGAACGTCAAGGACGCCCACGCACTGACGATGCTCGAGCTGGCCCGCGCCATCGGGGCGCTGACGGCGACCGCTCGCGAGGGACGCACCCAGCCGGCCGAGATGTCGGGTGGCACCATCACGATCACCAACGTCGGGGTCTTCGGCGTCGACAGCGGCACCCCGATCATCAACCCCGGCGAGTCGGCGATCGTGTGCTTCGGCGCGATCCGCAAGCAGCCGTGGGTCGTCACCGCCGCCGACGGCTCCGACGAGATCGCGGTGCGCCACGTGACCCAGCTGGCGGTGAGCTTCGACCACCGGCTCATCGACGGCGAGCTCGGTTCGCGCTTCCTGTCCGACCTCGCCGCGATCCTCGAGGACCCCAGCCGCGCCCTCGTCTGGGCCTGACCTCCCGCACCAAACCCCCGCAACACACCGAGCAGCTGCCAACCCGACGGGGTGTACCCGGCGGGACCTGGCAGCTGCTCGGTGTGTTCGTGGACGGCGTCAGCGGGCCGATGCCGCTTGGCGCTCGGCGTGGCGGGCCTGCCTGCGGTCGACGAGGTAGGCGGCGGTGAGGTCGTCGCCGACGCGCTCGAGCATCCGGACGTCGACGGCCTCGTACCGCTCCGCGACGGTCGGCTCGAGGGTCGTCATGACCTCGTGGGCATCGCGCTCGGCGATCGCCGTGGCGAGCTCGCGCTTGAGCCAGTCGTCGAGGACGCCGCCCGGAGCCTTCGCGCGTGCGGCCACCTCGACGGCGAACCGTTCCGTGTCTGCCGCGACCGACGGGTCCTCGGTTGTCAGCATCCGCGCCGTGCGGTGCAGCAGCGCCGCGCCGGCGTCGAGGTCTCCCTCGCCGAGCCGGATGACGGCCCGGCTGAGCAGGGGCCGGTCGCCGCGCAGCGCCGAGTCGGCGAGCAGTCCGAGGCGCAGGCCGAGGAGGCGCTCGTGCGTCCGTGTGTTGCCGGCGCCGCGGCCCAGCGGGACCGTGACCTCGTCGTCGGGCGCCGACTGCGACAGCGTGTCGAGCAGCTCGATGCCGGCCTCGTCGGGCGTGTGCACGGTGTCGCGCAGCGGCAGCTCCTTGATGAAGAGCGCGGTCACGAGGGCCAGAGCGAAGGGGACGAGGCCCCAGACGAACACCGTGTGCAGCGAGTCGGCCAGGCCCTGCTGGACGCCGGAGGCGACCTGCGGCGGCAGCTGCGCGAGTGCCGATGGGTCGAGCACCGACCCGGCGCTCACCTCCTGGCCCGAGGCCTGCATCTGCCGTACCACCGAGGCGGGCAGGTGGGAGGCGATGTTGCCCGCGAGCCCGCTGGTCATGATCGTGCCGAACACGGCCGTGCCGACGGTCGAGCCGACGTTGCGGAAGAACTGCGTGGAGGCGGTGGCGACGCCGAGGTCCTTGCGCTGCGAGGAGTTCTGGATGATGAGGGTGAACACCTGCAGCGCCATGCCGAGGCCCACGCCGAAGACGACCATCGACAGGGTGAGCTCGGTCTGGCTCGAGCCGTGGTGCAGCTGGGTGAGCAGCCAGAAGCCGACGCCCATGATGAGGATGCCCGCGATGGTCTGCAGCTTGTACCTGCCCGTCCTGGTGATGACGAGCCCGGAGAGGATCGACAGGCCGATCATGGCCACCGACATCGGCATGAGGATGAGTCCCGAGTTGGTGGCCGACACGCCGAGCACGCCCTGCGCGTACACGGGCAGGTAGATCATCGCGCCGAACATCATGACCGAGACCATGAAGGCCGCGATGTTGGACAGCGTGAACAGCGGGCTGCGGAAGAGGCGCAGCGGCAGGACCGGCTCGACGGCCCGGCGCTCGACGGCGACGAACGCGGCGAGCGCGACGACGCCCGCGGCGTACATGCCGATGATCGCGGGGGAGCCCCACGGCAGGGTCGTGCCGCCCAGCGAGGTCGGCACGAGCAGCAGGACGAGGGTCAGCGACAGCACCGTGATGCCGGCCTTGTCGACGACGGACTCACGGGGCGTGTGCTCGAGGTGCAGGAAGCGGCTGATGCCGAAGAAGGCGAAGACGCCGACGGGCAGCGTGACGAAGAAGAGCCAGCGCCACCCCCAGTGGTCGGTGACGAAGCCACCGGCGAGCGGGCCGAGGATCGAGGCGAGGCCGAAGACGCCGCCCATCAGGCCCTGGTACTTGCCGCGCTGACGCGGCGGGATGATGTCGCCGATGATCGTCTGCGAGAGGGGCATCAGGGTGCCCATGCCGGCGCCCTGGACGGCGCGAGCGGCGATCAGCCACCAGAAGCTCTGGGCGAATCCGGACAGGACCGAGCCGGCCATGAAGACGACGAGGCCGCCGAGGTAGAACCCGCGCCGCCCGTAGAGGTCGCTCATCTTGCCGACGATCGGGACGGTGATCGCGCTCACGAGCATGGCCGCGGTGGCCAGCCACGAGTAGTGGTCGATGCCGCCGAGCTCGGCGACGATGCGCGGCATGGCCGGACCGACGATGGTCTGGCTGATCGACGCGACGAGCATGCCGAGCATGAGCGCGGTGAAGATGTTGCGGGTGGCGCGGTCCAGGCCGTGCGCGGCCGGTCCCGCCTCCGTCGTGGCGCCCGGGGTGGGGGCGGTCGTCGAGGTCTGTGGCATGTCCTCGACCGTACACCTAAACGTGCAGTGACTGCAAAATTGCAGTGGATGCAGACCTGGTGCCATCATGGGACCCATGAGCACGTCCGTTGCCGACGAGTCCTGCGGCCTGCGCGAGCGCAAGAAGCGCGAGACCCGGCGCGCCATCAACCTCGCGGCCCTGGACCTCGTCGAGGAGAAGGGCTTCGCGACGGTCACCACCGAGGAGATCGCGACACGCGCCGGTGTGAGCGCCCGCACCTTCTTCAACTACTTCCCGTCGAAGGAGGCGGCCGTCATCGGCACGACCGCCGAGGAGCTCGAGTCCTACGCCGAGCAGCTCGAGGAGGTGCGCGACGGTGAGACGCCGCTGGAGTCGCTGCGCCGCATCCTCGCCGGCATGCTCGCGCCCGCCTCGGTCGACCGCGAGCTGCGGGCCAAGCGTCGCCGGATCCTCCTCGGTGAGCCCGCGCTCGCTCCGGCCCTCGTCGGCAACAACATCCGCATCGAGAACGCGTTGACCGCCGCCCTCGAGCGCCGGCTCGGCCACGCCCCCGGTGCCTCGCTCGAGCCGCGGGTCACGGTCGCCGTCGCGATCGCCGCGGTCCGCGCCTGCATCGAGCACCAGCAGGCCGGTGGCGGGGGACGCCTCGAGCGCAACATCGATGCCGCCTTCGACTACATCGGCTCCGGGCTCGCCTGAGCGAGACAGGCATCGCCGAGACACCGACGCTCCGGCCCCGGGCGAGGCGGGTCGTGCCGGTGAGCCCGGTCGCCGGTCCCGACGCGTCAGGCGAGCCCACTGCGAAGCGCGACGGCCGCCGCCTCCGCGCGACCCCGCAACCCCAGCCGGGCGTAGAGCGCCGATGCCGCGTCGGTCATGGTCGGGATGTCGACGCCCGCCGCCTCGGCGAGCTTCCGACAGGGCCCGCCCGGAGCCCAGAGCGGTGAGCAGCTGGACCTCGTGGGCCGCCAGGGGGAGCTCACCGACCGGTTGCGATCCCCGTCGCGATCCCGGGTGCGATACCGGTGGTGACGCCGGCGACGGCACTCCGCCGCCGTCCGCCGGGTCAGCACGGTCGGCGCCGGCGACGGCGCTGACGTAGGCGAGCAGCTCGGCGTGCGCGGCCGACGGGTCGAGGACCGACCCCTCGAACGCGGCCCGGTCGAACGCGTCGGGCCCGAGCAGGGTGCGCAGCTCGGCCGTCGCCCGCTCGTACGCGGTGCGCTCGAGCGGCGCCAGCCCGGAGAGGAGGATCGGCAGCATCGGCTGCGCGAACCCGTGGAAGCGCGCGGCCGCGAGGAGGTCACCGGTGGCCGCGGCGATGCGGGCCGCTGCGAGGGAGCAGTGCGCGACGGCCGTCCCGGCGGGGAGGCGCCACGCGAGCTCGAGCCGGGTGCGCGTCCACCGCGCCGCGGCCGCGGCGTCGCCGCACGCGAGTGCCCGTGAGGCGAGCCGGCCGAGGATGAGCGACAGCGATGCCCCGTCACCGGTCACCGTGGCGACCCCGAGCAGCTCCTCGAGCGTCGGCACGTCGGGCCCCGGGCGTCCGGACGCCTCAGGGGGACCGGCCAGCCCGACGATGCGGGACGGCACCGTGTGCAGCAGGACGCCGGCGGCCACCACCGACGGGCCGTCACCGGCGGCACGACCGCGGCGCAGCGCCGACAGCCCGAGCGCGACCGCGCCCGTGGTGTCCCCGCCTCGGTGCAACAGGATCGCGCGCCACGCCTCGAAGCGCGCGAGCCAGCGCGCGTGGCCCAGGTGCGTCGCCAGCTCGAGCCCCTCGAGGACGCTCCGGTGGGCCAGGATCGCGTTGCGGTGCAGCGGCAGCGTCCGCGCGACGACGTCCAACCCCTGCAGCTGGCGGAGCCGGTCGGAGGTGTGGCGGGCCCGGTCGATGCCGCTCAGCAGGCAGGGGAGGGCCTCGTCGACGCGTTCCGCGGCGTCGGCGCTGTCGAGGGCGAGGACCCCCGACCAGATCTCCGCGTCGGCGAGCAGACCCTCGTCGACGGGCTTGAGGGCCAGCTCTGCGAGCAGCTCGTCGACGACGGCGCGCAGGTTCCCGCGTTCACCGACGGTCCGGCTCAGCGGGGCCAGGTCGACGGCGAGCCGCAACGCGGTGGCGTGGTCGGGGCCTGCGCGCAGCCACGTCAGGGCCGCGCTGAGGTCGGCTGCCACCGGTTCGAGCAGGGCCATCGCCTCGGGCTCCCGGGCGTCGGCCGCGGCGGCCGCCGCCCGCCTGGCCAGGGCGGCGTGGTGCGCGGCGTGCCGGTCGAGGACGGCGCCGGCCCCGTCGGTCTGGTCGAGCAGCTCGCCGGCGAGCTCGGCAGCGACGGGGTCGAGCGCGAAGCAGGCGCGCTGCGGCGTCGAGGCGTCACGGGCCGGGCCACCGGCTGGCTCCACCGACGCCGCGGGCCTCGCCGGCTGGACGTAGGCCGCGAGGCGGAGGTCGACGAGCGTGTCGAGGGCGTCCACGAGCCGCGGCAGCGGCAGGTCGGACACGGCGCTCGCGGCGTCGAGGTCGAACGGCCCCCGCAGCGTCGACGCGTCGCGCAGCAGCTCCTGGGCATCGGGCGACAGGGTCGCGTACGCCAGCTCGAGAGCGGTGCGCACGCCGCGGGGCTCGGCGCGCCGCGCCGTCAGCAGCGACACCCGGGAGGCCCCGCCGCGCAGCAGCCCGGCGACGCCGTCGATGCCGAGCGCACCGGCGCGTGCGGCCGCCAGCTCGAGCGCGAGCGGCAGGCCGCCGACACCGCGGCACACCTCGGCGGCGGCGCGAACGACGTCGTCGGTCGGCAGGAGGCCGGCGTCCACGAGGGCGACGCGGTCGAGCAGGAGGGCGACGGCGGGATGCCGCCGGAGGGTGTCCGGGTCATCGTTCCTGCGCGGCGCGTCGAACGCGCGGACGGCGACCTGCTCGGCGCCCGGCCATGCCGCGGGCCGCCGGCCGACGAGGACGACGGCCAGCCCGGGACACGCGTCGACGAGCCGGTCGGCCTCGTGGACGAGCTGGCGCTCGGCGAGGAGTGCGTGCGGGCCCGGGCCGTCGGGCGGGTCGACGACGACGAGCAGGCGGCGCTGTCCGACGGCGGCGGCGAGCCGGTCGACGTCGTGGGGTTCGAGGACCCCGAGGTGGCCCGCCAGGCCGCGCCGCAGACCCGGTCCACCGCGCACGGCGACCGTGACCGACGCGTCGTAGGCGTCACCGAGACGGGCCACTGCGAGGGCCACGACCGTCGACGTGCCGACGCCGAGGGGGCCGTGGACGACGACGCGACGCGCACCGTCCGGACCGAGGGCCCGCACGAGGGCGTCGATCTCGTCGTCCCTGCCGTGGACCCCGTGTCCGGGGTGCACGACGAGACGCGCGGCATCCCGCCGCCAGGTGCCCGGCTCGCTCATCCGACCTCCGCGCCCAGCCTTGCAGACGCGGCCGCTGCCGCGCGGGGTTTCGCCGAGAGCGCTAGCCCGGGTGGCCACCGACGTGCTCGACGCACCTCGTCGCGGTCGGCCGCGCCTCGAGCCGGGCCTGCGGGATCGGCTGCCCGCAGACCTCGCAGCGACCGTACGTGCCCGCGGCGACCCTCGCCACGGCGGCGTCGATCTCGGCGAGGTGTCGCTCGGCCTGCTCCACGAGGGCGCCGATCTGCGACCGCTCGTAGGCGATCGTCGACCCCTCGGGGTCGTGCTCGTCGTCGGCGTTCGACCCCTCGGTGGCGTCGACGACGAGCGCGAACTCGCTGCGCAGGTCGTCGAGTCGCTGGAGGGTGGTCAGCCGCTCCTCGTCGAGCAGGCGTCCCGGTGCGGCAGGAAACTCGTCCACCCGCCCATTGTCGCCCTGCCGGGGACCGGTCGGCCGGCGGACAGCCGCCTCGCCCACCGGCAGGATGGCTCCATGAGTGACTCCGACGCCCAGCGTGGCGTGGTCTTTCCGGTCGACCCGGCAACCGGACGACGCAGCACGACCGCCGTCGGGCGGGCCGTCGTCGCCGACGCGCTGCGCGCGCACGACCCGGTCGGGGCCGCGTCGGCCGAGCGCGAGACGAGCTGGCGGCAGGGGTACCTGCCCCACTTCCGCCGGCTCGTCGAGGCGGGGCTCGTCTCCGACGCCGCCGCCCTCGGCATCGCCCGCGACGGGCTGGCATCGCTGCACACGCGGATGCGCTGGGCGGGAGCCGGCGGCGACCGGCCGCTGGCCGCGGCCTTCGAGCCGCCCGACGGCTTCGAGCCCGACGCCTCGGGGACGCTCGGCTCCGAGACGCTCCATGGTGAGGGAGAGCCGGAGCGCGTCCTGTCCCTGCCCTACGGCCGTGAGCGGCTGTCCGGGGACGCGCTGTTGCGCCGCCTCGACGCGTGGGTCGAGGCCGGGACGGTCGAGCCGTCCTGCGCCGAGGCCGTCGGCCGCGTCGTCGAGCACCCGGAGTGGCTCGACCTCGGCGACCACACCGTCGTCGTCCTCGGCGCCGCGGCGGAGATGGGGCCGCTGCGGTCCCTGCTGCGGTGGGGCGCGAACGTCGCGGCGGTCGACCTGCCACGGCCCGAGCTGTGGGACCGGCTCATCGGTGACACCCGGCGCCTGGCCGGTTCGATGACCGTGCCCGTGCGTGGCACCGACGGTCCCTTGGCAGCGCGTGCCGGTGGCGACCTCGTGCACGACCTCGCGGCGGTCACCCGGTGGGTCGCCGGCCTCGAGGCGCCGCACCGGCTCGTCCTCGGCAACTACGTCTACGCGGACGGCGCGACGAACGTCCGCGTCTCGACGGCCGTCGACGCCCTGACGAGGCGGCTCGTCGAGGAGCGTCGCCCGGACGACGTCGCACTCGCCTTCCTCGCCACGCCCACCGACGTCTTCGCGGTGCCGGGGGAGGCGGTCGAGCGCTCGGTGCGCAGCTACGCCCAGCGCCGCACCTCGAAGCTGCTCCGCGTGCCCCTGCGCACGGTGAGCGGAGGGAGGCTGCTGCGTCGCAACTACGTGCCGGGGCAGGACCCGGGCATCAACGACAGCGTCGTGCTCCAGCAGGGCCCGAACTACCTGTTGGCCAAGCGGCTCCAGCGCTGGCGCGCCGCGACCCACCGGGCCGACGGCGGCCTCGTCTCCTTCAAGGTCGCGCCGCCGACCCGCACCCGCTCGGTCGTCAAGAACCGGGCACTGGCAGCGGCCTACGCCGGGGCCCACCGGTTCGGCATCGAGGTCTTCGAGCCCGGCACGGCCAACACCCTCATGGCCGCACTCCTCGTCCACGACCTGCGCACCGGCGCGCCGAGCCGCGGGCACCCGTGGCAGGACGAGGCGTACGCGGCCGCCCACGGCGGGCTCTGGACGTCGGCGTACGACCCGCGCAGCGCCCTCGGCATCGCGGCCCTCCTCGGGCTCGCCTCGGCCCGCTGAGACCCGCTGAGACCCGCTGACACCCGCTGAGACCCGCTGAGACCCGCTGAGCCGGTCGGGGCCCGCGCGGTCCGAGGCGCCCACCGGTGGCGCGGTCCCGGTGTCGTGGACGGAGTTGGCGCCGCGCCCCGTGAGGCTCGATGCTGTGCACCATGGACGAGCAGGTGGCGCAGGAACGGCGCCGGACCGAGGACCGGTCCCCGGAGCGGGGGCTCGGCGGCACCCTGCGCGCGCCCCGGACCCTGGTGCCGGCGCTCCTCGCCGCGATCGCCTACGTCGACCCCGGCAACTTCGGCGTCAACATCACCTCGGGCGCCGAGCACGACTACGGCCTCGTGTGGGTCGTCGTCTTCGCCAGCTGCTCCGCGATGGTCATCCAGTACCTCGCCGCGAAGCTCGGCATGGTCACCGGCCGGAGCCTCGCCGAGCACAGTGCCGCGCGGTTCCCGGGGGTGGGTCGGGTCCTGCTCTGGGTCCAGGCCGAGCTCGTCGTCGTCATGACCGACCTCGCCGAGATCGTCGGTGGGGCCATCGCGCTGCGGCTGCTCTTCGGGATGCCGCTCATGGCGGGCGCCGCGTGCGTCACGCTCTTCAGCCTCGTCGTGCTCGCCCTGAAGGTCCGGGGCCGTAGCCAGTTCGACTCGGTGGTGCTCGTCCTGCTCATCGTCATCGTCGGCTCGCTCGTGTGGCAGGTGACGGTCGCCGACGTCGACAGCGCCGGCCTGCTCCGGGCGCTGGTGCCCGGATCGCTCGAGGGATCCGCGGCCCTGCTGGCCGTCGGCATCGTCGGGGCGACGGTCATGCCGCACGCCCTCCACTTCCACTCCGCGGCCTCGCGGGGGCACGACGACGGCACGCCGGTCGTGTCGCCGGCCGAGCGCCTCCGGGCCGGGCGTCGGACCGTCCGCAGCGTCGTCATCGCCATGACGGTGGCGGGGTTCGCCAACGTCAGCCTCGTCGTCTTCGCCGCTGCGCTGCCGACGTCGGCGGGGGCCAGCATCGAGTCGGCGTACGCGGCCCTCGGGTCGAGCGTCGGCGACATCGCCGCGACGATGCTCGCGGTGGCCCTGCTCGCCTCCGGCCTGGCCTCGACGCTCGTCGGCGTGCAGACCGGCGACGTCGTCATGCAGGGGTTCGGACGCCGCCCCATCGCGCCGCTGCTGCGGCGGCTCCTCGCCGTCGTGCCCGCCCTGCTCATCCTCGGCCTCGGCGTCGACCCCACCGACGCGCTGGTCTGGAGCCAGGTGGCCCTCTCGTTCGCGCTGCCGGGCACCCTCGTGCCGCTCCTGCTCTTCACGAGCGACCGACGCCTCATGGGCGTCCTCGTCAACCACCGCGTCACGACCGTCGTCGCCGGCCTCATCACCGCCGTCATCGTCGGCCTCTGCGGCTACCTCGTCCTCGCCGGGGGCGCCTGACCCCGCGCGGGGGCGCTCGCCCGAGCCGGCGCCGGCGTGCTCCGTGGCGCGCACCACCCGTCCCGGGAGGCGCACCACCGTGTGGGAGAGTGACCCCTGACCCGGCCGGACCGACGGAGGTGAGCATGGCGACCCGACTCGTGCCACCCGGCGTGCGCGAGCTGCCCGCCCTCACCGAGCTGCGTCTGGAGGTGCGGGCCTTCCTCGCCCAGCAGCTTCGGGCGGGGGCGTTCGTGCCGCACGTCGACACGTGGCTGACGCGCTGGGACCGCGCGTTCACCCGCGAGCTCGGACGCCGTGGCTGGCTGGGCATGGTCATCCCCACCGAGTACGGCGGGCAGGGCTGCACGTACCTCGAACGGTTCGTCGTCACCGAGGAGCTGCTCGTCGTCGGTGCGCCCGTCGCGGCGCACTGGATCGCCGAGCGGCAGATCGGGCCCTCGCTGCTGCGCTACGGCACCGAGGAGCAGAAGCGCGCGTTCCTGCCGCGGATCAGCAGCGGCGAGGTCGTCTTCGGCATCGGCATGAGCGAGCCCGACTCCGGGTCCGACCTCGCGAGCGTGCGCACCCGGGCCGAGCGGGTCGAGGGCGGCTGGCGCGTCACCGGCACGAAGGTGTGGACCTCGGGAGCCCACGAGGCGGACGCGTTCTTCGCGCTGTGCCGCACGTCGCCGCCCGACCCCGAGCACCGGCACGCCGGTCTGAGCCAGCTCATCGTCGACCTGCACGACCCGGCCGTCCACATCCGCCCGATCGTCTCCATGGGCGGCGACCACCACTTCAACGAGGTCCACCTCGACGGCGTACTCGTGCCCGACGACCGGGTCCTCGGAGCCGTGGGCGACGGCTGGCGGCAGGTCACCTCCGAGCTGGCCTACGAGCGCAGCGGGCCCGAGCGGGTCCTGTCCACCTTCCAGCTGCTCGCGGCTGCCGCCCAGGCCATGGACGACGGACGCCTCCCGGCCGACGCGGGCCTGGGCCGGCACGTCGCGCGCGTCGCCGGGCTGCACCACCTGTCCTTCTCCGTGTCGACGGCTCTCGAGGCCCACGAGCCGGCCGACGTCCCGGCCGCCCTCGTCAAGCTGCTCGGCACGACGACCGAGGGCGACATCGCCGACTTCGTCGACCTGCTCACCGCCACCGGCTGGGTCGAGGACGAGGAGCTCTACACGCTCCTGCACGCGGCGATCCTCCAGCGGCCCGGCTTCACGCTGCGCGGCGGCACGAACGAGATCCTGCGCGGCGTCGTCGCGCGCGGGCTGGGGTTGCGCTGATGGCCGACTCCCGCGCGGGCCGCGACCTCCCTGCGGGGTCCGGGCACCTGGCCGCACCGGCCACCGCCGACCCCGACCTCGTCGCGATGCTCACGGAGCTCTTCGACGACTACCGCGCGACGCGTCCGACCCCCGGCGCCACCGTGGACCTCGACCGCGACCTCTGGGCGCGCCTCGAGGACCTCGGTCTGACGCGTCTGACGGGCAGCGAGGCCTCGGGCGGCAGCGGCGCCGGCTGGCTCGAGGCCGCCGCCCTCCTCGGACTCTCCGCGGCCGCGGGCGCCCCGGTCCCGATCGCCGAGCACGACGTCCTCGGCGGGTGGCTGCTCGAGGCGGCGGGCCTCGGCAACGACGGCGGCCTCCGCACGGTGTGCCGTCCGGACCCCTCCGGCGTCGCCCTCAACGTGACGTGGGCCCGCGACGCGTCGCGCATCGTGGCGCTGTGGGAGGACCGCGACGAGTGGCGCGTGGCCGACGTGCCCCTCGACCGCGTCGGCCTGGAGGAGGGGCGCAACCTCGCAGGCGAGCCCAGCGACACCGTCGAGTTCGACCTGCTCGACCTCGAGGACGGCATCGTCGTGGCCCACGAGATCGGCGAGCAGTTCCACCACCGCGGGGCACTGGCGCGCTCGGCCCAGGTCGTCGGGGCGATGGAGCGGGTCCTCGAGGTCGTCCTCGCCCACGTGCGCGACCGCGTCCAGTTCGGCCGGCCGATCGGGCGATTCCAGGCCGTCCAGCACCTGGTTGCCGACATCGCCGCCGAGACCGCCCTCGCCCGGGCCGCCACCGACGCGGCCGTCGCCCGGGCGGCGGCCTCCGACTGGCAGGACCGCGGCATGCTGTTCGCCGTCGGCGTCGCCAAGTCGTGCGTCGGCCACGGCGCGTCGGTCGTCGTCCGCAACGCCCACCAGGTCCTCGGCGCCATCGGCACGACGCTCGAGCACGAGCTGCACACGCTGACGAAGCCGATCCTCGCCCGACGCAGCGAGTACGGCTCGGTGCACGAGTGGGACGAGACCCTCACGGTGCTCGCCACCTCGGCCGGTCACGAGCGGCTGTGGACCCTCGTGACGACCGGCCGGGCCAAGAGCCGCGACTACCGGACCACGTGAACTGTCTTGGTACCGAAGGAGATCCGCAGATGAACGAGGTCCGGTACGAGGTTGCCGACGGCGTCGCTCTCATCACCCTCGACGCGCCCGGGCGGCGCAACGCCCTCTCGGTCGAGATGTCGGTCGAGCTCGCCGACGCGGCCCGGGCGGCCGATGCCGACCCCGCGGTGGGCGCCGTCGTCGTGACCGGTGGCGAGCACTTCTGCGCCGGAGCGGTGCGCAGCGTCCTCGCCGACACCGGAGCCGACCCCGTCGAGGACGAGGCGTACCGCAACCTCGAGACCGTCTACGCGGCGTTCACGACCGTCGGCGCCATCGGCGTCCCCACCGTCGCCGCCGTCCGTGGCGCCGCGGTGGGGGCCGGGCTCAACCTCGCGCTCGCCACCGACCTTCGCATCGTGTCGCGCAGCGCGCGGCTCCTGCCCGGGTTCGCGCAGATCGGTATCCACCCGGGCGGGGGGCACTTCACGCTGCTCAACCGCGTCGCCGGCCGTGAGGCCGCGGCGGCCCTCGGCCTCTTCGGTGACGAGGTCGACGGCGACCGCGCCGTCGCGCTCGGCCTCGCCTGGGCGTCGCACGACGACGCCGACGTCGAGGAGCAGGCGCTCGCCCTGGCCCGACGCGTCGCCCGCGACCCCGCGCTGGCGCGCCGGATGGTCGCGAGCTTCCGCCGCGAGACCGCCCCGGGCGGGCTGCCGTGGGACGTCGCCGTCGAGCTCGAGCGCTCGCCGCAGATGTGGTCGCTGCGCCGACGCCACGGCCGCTGACCCGGCCGGCCGGCCGGCGGACGGCGTCGTTTCGGCCCACGGTCCGCTTGGTGGCACTATGGCGAGGGTGCCGTCGCCGACCGAGGAGGAGCTGTCCGTGCTCGCGTCCTACCGACCTCTCTTCGAGGTGCCGGGCGCTCGCACCTTCATCGCCGGGGGGATGGTGGCCCGCACCGCGGGCTCGATGTTCGGTGTGGCCGTCGTCGCCATGGTCGCCGCCCGGTCCCGCTCGTACGAGCTGGCCGGCGCCGTCGTCGCGGTCGGCATGGTGGCCCTCGCGCTCTTCGCGCCCTTCCTCGGTCGCCTCGTCGACCGGTACGGGCAGCGGCGCATCGCCATCCCGTTCTTCCTGTGGTCCGGTTTCTGGGCGGTCATGACCGTCGTCACGTCGTACAAGGGCTGGCCGTCCTGGCTGCTCTTCGTCACGTTCCCGCTCTGCGGCGCGATCCCCAACATGGGGACCATGGCGCGGGCGCGGTGGACGCACATCTTCGCCCACGACCCGCGGTCGCTGCACTCGGCGATGTCGTTCGAGCAGGTCATGGAGGAGCTGACGTTCGTCATCGGGCCGGTCGTAGCGATCTGGCTGGCCACGGCCTGGTTCCCGGAGGCCGGGTTCGTCGTCGCCACGGTGGCGTACGGCATCGGGGTCGCCGTCTTCATCTCGGCGCGATCGACCGAGCCACCCGTCGTGCCGCACCACGAGCGTCCCGAGGGGCACGCGCACCACAACCCGGGGCTCATCCCCCTCGCGTTCATCATGGTCATGACCGGGGCGATCTTCGGCGTCAACGAGGTCGTCACCCTCGCCGTCGCGGAGGACCACGGCGCCCAGGGCACGGCGGGCGCCATCCTCGCCCTCTACGCCGTCGGGTCGGGGCTGGCCGGGCTCGTCTTCGGGCACGTCTCGCACGGGCGCAACCTCGTCAAGCTGCTCGTGGCCGGCGCCCTCGGCATGGGCGTGCTCGAGGCCCCCTTGCTCTTCGCGCCGAACCTCTGGCTGCTCGCCGGCCTCATGGTCGTCGCCGGCATGGCCACCGCGCCGACGCTCATCACGACGATGAACCTCATCGAGCGGATCGTCCCCAAGGCCCAGCTCAACGAGGGCATGACGATCGTCCTCACGGGCCTCATCATCGGCATCGCCGCCGGGTCGGCGGTGTCCGGCGCCGTCGTCGACCGCGTCGGCTCCCAGCACGGCTACTGGGTGGCGGTCATCGCCGGCGGGTTCGCCTTCGTCATGGCCCTCGGCACCCGCGCCTTCCTCACCCGCCGCGAGCTGCACAACCTCCGCTGACCTCCTCGTCACCCACCGACGCGTCCGCCCGCCCTGTGCCCGCAACACACCGAGCAGCTGCCAACGCCCCCCAGGAATACCTGAAGGGCGTTGGCAGCTGCTCGGTGTGTTGCCGGCGAGGGGCGGGCTCTGGGGGTCAGTGGCCGGCTGCGGCCACCGGGGCCACCTCCGCGTCACCCTTCTGGCCGCCCGGCTGCCCCGGCTTGGGCCCGAGGTCGACGTGCGGCAGGAAGAACGTCGCGATGACGGCGAGCACCATGACGGCCGCCGCCGCGAGGAACACGACCGACATCGAGTCGGCGAACCCGACGAGGAACGGCCGGGCCAGGCGCGGGTCCAGGTGCTGGATGAACGAGCTGTCCTGCAGCGCGGCACCGCCCGCCCCGAAACCGGCACCGGACTGCTGGGCGGCGTGCAGCTGCTCGACGAACTGCTTGTTGACCGCAGGGTCGCCGCCGGTGGGGTTGCGCAGCGCCGCCTGGAACGTCGGCGTCGGCGCGATCCGCCCGAACGCCTCGCCGATCTTCGTGCCGGCCTGGGCGAAGAGGATGGACAGGAAGACGGCGGTGCCGAGCGTGCCACCGATCTGCCGGGTGAAGGTCGCGGACGACGTGGCCACCCCCATGTCGCGGCGGTCCACGGCGTTCTGGATCGCCAGGGTCAGCGGCTGGAAGTTGAAGCCGAGGCCCAGGCCGAAGAAGAACATCCCGACCATGACCATCCACAGTGCGGTGTCGGCCGTGACGTAGTGGAACCCGAGGAGCGCCAGGACGAGCAGGATGGCTCCGATGATGGGGAAGTGGCGGTAGCGGCCGGTGCGGGAGATGAGCTGGCCGGAGATCACCGAGCCGCTCATGATGCCGAGCGTCATCGGCAGCAGCATGAGCCCGGCTTGGGTCGGACTCGCGCCCTGGACGATCTGGAGGTAGAGCGGCAGGGAGGCGAGCCCACCGAACATGCCCATGCCGATGAAGACCGACGCGATCGAGCCGGCGCCCACGGTGCGGTTGCGGAAGAGGCGCAGCGGCAGCAGCGCCTCCTCGCCCATGGCCCGCTCGACGAGGAAGAACGCGACGAGCCCGACGACGCCGATGCCGTAGCAGAGGACGGACGTGCCCGAGCCCCAGCCCCACTCGCGGCCCTGCTCGGCGACGATGAGGAGCGGGACGAGCGCGACGGCGAGCGTCACCGCGCCCCAGTAGTCGATGCGGTGGTCGAGGCGGTGGTGTCGCAGGTGCAGGGTGCGGGTCACGACGATGAGCGCGGCGACAGCGATCGGCACGTTGACGAGGAAGACCCACCGCCACCCGGTGACGCCGAGGAGGGTGTCCTGACCGGCGAAGAAGCCGCCGATGACGGGGCCGAGCACGCTCGAGGTGCCGAACACGGCCAGGAAGTACCCCTGGTACTTGGCGCGCTCGCGCGGCGGCACGATGTCACCGATGATCGCCAGGGACAGCGAGAACAGGCCACCGGCGCCGATGCCCTGGACGGCGCGGAAGGCGGCCAGCGACGGGATCGACCACGCCAGCGTGCAGAGCATCGAGCCGATCGTGAAGATCGAGATGGCGAAGAGGAAGAACTTCTTGCGCCCGTAGATGTCGGACAGCTTGCCGTAGAGCGGCGTCGCGATCGTCGAGGTGATGAGGTACGCGGTGGTGACCCAGGCCTGGCCGGCGAGGTCCTTGAGGTCGTCGGCGATGACGCGCATGGCGCTCGCGACGATCGTCTGGTCGAGCGCGGCGAGGAACATCCCCATCATCAGGCCGACGAGGATCGTGACGATCTCGCGGTGCGCCAGCGGCGGGTGCTCGGTGGCCCGCACCGGGCTGTTCGCCGCTCCCGACGGACCCGTGGTGGTGTCGGACATGTCAGTCCTTCCTGTTGTGTCGGTCGGCCGGGCCGTCCGATGACGTGGTGGCGGCGAAGGGCATGGGCGGAACGGCCGCGCCCCGGGCACGCAGGTTGGTGTCGAGCGCGTCGGCGAGCTCGTGCAGGTCGGTGACGAAGGTGGCGACGCGGGCCCCGTCCCAGGCCTGCAGGAGTCCCTGGAACCAGGAGGACCTGCTCTCGAGGATGTGGTCCAGGACGGTGCGTCCCTCGTCGGTCATCGACACGACGAGCGCCCGACCGTCGTTCGGGTCGGCCGTCTTGGCCAGCAGGCCGGTCGTGACGAGCGCGCTCACCTGGCGGCTCACGGTCGACACGTCGTTGTGCAGCATCGTGGCGAGGTCGGAGATCCGAACGGGGTCGGAGGACCGGGCGACGACGAACAGCACGGGGTAGACGGACGCGTCGACGCCGTCGTGGATGCGCGGCGCGGTGTGCTTGGCCGCCACGAGCAGCTTCTGCACGCGGAGCAACGCCATGAAGACGGCGTTCGCGTCCTCCCTGTCGACGGTCACGACGGCCCCGAATTGCTTGTTTGCACCAAGCAAGTATTGGACCGCGCGTTCCCGCTGTCAAACGCGCCCCGGAGCGGCGGGCGAGGACGCGGGGTCACCGGGAGTGGCGGGGCGGGTGGCCGGTCGGGTGCCCGGCCGCGGTCCGCATGTGGTTGTCTGTGCATGCGCCTCGGGGGAGATGCCAAGATGTCTGCGCCGTCGCCGTGTTCGAAAGGGAGCACGGTGCGACGGATCCCGACCCCTCAGGAAGTGCCATGCCCGCCGACGACCTCGCCGACGTTCCCGTCGACCCACCGACTCCGGGCGCGTCCGCGAGCGACCTGCCCGTGCCCGATGCCTCCGTCACGGCCACGACGGCGCAGGACGCGACGATCCAGGACGCGTTCCACGGGCTCTCGGCACTCATCTACTCGGGGGCCGACGCCGGCTCGATCCACCACGCCCTCGTCCACGCGGCCGTGCGTCTGGTCGACGGCTGTGACCGGGCCTCGCTGCTCATGCGCTCGCACGACCGCTACCTGACGGCGGCCTCGACCGACGACATCGCCCGACGGATCGACCAGATCGAGCTCGAGCTCGGCGAGGGCCCGTGCGTCGACGCCATCCTCGACGAGGCCTACCAGCACGACCCCGACCTCACGAACGCGACGACGCCCTGGCCCCGCTTCACCGAGCGGATCGTCGCCGAGACGCCGGTGCGCTCGGCCATCGGGTACCGGCTGCTCCTCGAGGGCGACAAGGTCGGCGCGCTCAACCTCTTCTCCGACACCCCGGGCGGCCTGACCCGCGCGTCGGCGGACGTCGGTGCCGTCATCGCCTCGTTCGCGTCGGTGGCGCTCATGGCCATCCGGGCGCGGGAGGAGGCCGCGACCCTGCGTCAGGGCCTGCACAGCAACCGCGAGATCGGCAAGGCCGTCGGCCTGCTCATGGCGGCCCACCACATCAGCGGCGACGCCGCGTTCGAGCTGCTGCGCCGGACGTCCCAGGAGCTCAACATGAAGCTCGCGCACGTCGCGACGCAGGTCATCCAGGGCCAGGAGTCGCAGTTCCCGGTGCCTCCGAAGAGCTGACCCGCGACGGACCGGGCGCCGAGCGCCACGCACCGGTCGACGCGTCCGCACGAACCGGACGCGTCGACCGTGGTGGGCGACGGGCGGGACCGTTGGGTCGGCGCCCGCGCTCTGGGTGCCGAGGCAGGAGGGCGCGAACTCCACGCCCGGACGCCTCCGCCCCCCTGCTCTCAGGCGCTCGCGACGCCTTCGGCGTCGAGCTGGCGGCGCAGGGACTCCAGGATCCGGCGCAGCAGGCGGCTGACCTGCATGGCCGACAGGCCCATCGACTCGGCGATCTCGGCCTGGGTCATGTCGTCGACGAAGCGGCGCTCGATGATCTCCTGCTCGCGGGCGGGCAGCCGCAGGATGGCCGACCGGACGACGATCGAGTCGTCGAGGGCCGGGTCGTCGCCGAGGTCGCCGCGGGCGTCGAGGAGGTCGAGGACCGGCCGCCCGCCCTCGCTCGTCGTCACGTCGAGCGAGGCGGGCCGCAGGTTCGACGCCGCGACCTGGGCCTCCTTGACCGACTCGACGGGAATGGCGAGCTCCTCGGCGAGCTCGTCGGGGTCGGGGTCGTGGCCGAGGACCTGCTCGAGACGCGAGCGGGTGTCGGTGACGAGCTGGCGACGCTCCTGCAGCTCGCGCGGCGGCCGGACGAGCCAGCCGTAGTCGCGGAAGTAGCGACGCAGCTCGCCGGTGATGGTGGGCGTGGCGTAGGCACCGAACTCGGTGGTCTTGTCGAGGTCGAAGCGCTGCACCGCCTTGAGCAGGGCGAGGAACGCGACCTGCTCGAGGTCCTCGCGGTCCAGACCCTTGCCCGAGTAGCGGTGGGCGAGCGACCGGGCGAGGGGCATGTGCAGCCTCGTGACGGCCTCGAGCGCCTCGTTGCGCTCGGACTCGGAGTCCGAGGTGCGGAAGGTGGTGATCAGCTCTCGCGTACGTGCGTCCTTGCGCGGACCAACCGTGATGTCGGTCATGGCAATCCTCCATGGGAAGTCCCCGAAGCGGCGCTGGCTTGACCGGCTGCCTCGACGTTAAGCCCTTGTCCAACGTTTGGCAAGGGCGGGTCGGGTGGTCGGCTGCGGTCCGGCGGCGGACGGAGGGTCCCCTCGGGAGCTGGCATCGTGACGGATCATGCACTGCGAGAACGCAGCCCGACGTTCGAGCAACGGTCGGAGACCCCTCGGAGGACGTCCGGACGCTGCCCAGGTTCTGCGTCGCTTTCCCCGGGCGCCCACCCCGGCGCGAGGTCCCTGTCCAACGTTGGGCACGGGTCGAGCGTTTGCGACCCTGGCGGCCCCGGGGTGGGTCAGTGCGTCAGGACGAGCGCCTGGAGGACGCGGCGCGCGATGGCCTCGTCGCCGTGCACCGAGAAGCGCAGGTCGTCGACCTCACGGCGCCCGGCGGCGCGCCGGGTCAGGGCGTCGGTCGTCAGCTGGATCGACGTGACGTCGAGCTGCTCCTCCCCCTCGGCGCGGTGCTGGCCGCTGAAGAGCGCCTCGCCGAAGGGCCGCCCGTCCTCGCCCGTGCACACGCGGACCCCACCGCGGGCCTGCACCGGTCCGGTGACGTCGAGGACGACGGCGTGCCCCGGCTCGATGTCGGCCACCCGCGCCACTACGCGGGGCAGGGCGTCGAGGATCTCCTCGGTGAAGACGGCGGCGGCGGGGGAGTCGAGGTTGCCGGGGCGGTCGAGGGCGGCGCGGATGTCCTGCTCGTGGCACCACATGTCGACGATCCGCCGCCGCAGCTGCAGGCCGAACGTGGCCTCGGGGCCGAAGAACCCGCCGATGACGGTGTCGAGGTCGGCTCCGGAGGCGCGCAGCGCGGCCATCCGCCCGGGGTGGAACTCCGCCAGCTCGGCGACGACGTCACGCCCCGAGATGGCACGCCGGCTCTCGACGTCCTGCTCGACGACGCGGCCGAGGTCGTTGCGGATGTGCGGGTAGTCCGGCACGTCGACCCGCGAACGGCGCACGCCGGCGAAGGCTTTCTCGGCGCCCACGACGTGCGAGAACTGGTCCTTGACCGTCCAGCCGGGGCACTCGGTGTCGCGCTCGAAGTCCTCGTCGCGGCATGCGTACCCGAGATCGATGATCGACAGCACGGTCTGGTCGAACGCGTCGAGCAGGCCGTCGCGGTCGACAGGGGCGGCCGGGTGGATGGGCATGTCACCACACTACTTACCCTTGGAGCATGTCCGCCGTGCACCGAGAGCCGCCCGAGCCCGCCCCCGCGGACCGGCTCTCGCGCCCCGCGTGGGCCGTCGCCGGCGCGCTCGTCGTCGGCCTGCTGGCGTCCGTCCTCGCGGCCCGCTCGACCGGCGCCGCCGCGCCGCTGCCGGGGGGTCTCGTCGATGCCGGCGCCGGGGTCCGGTGGGCCCTTCCGCTCGTCCGCGTCGTCCACGACGCCGCCGCCGCGTTGACACTGGGTGCCCTGCTCCTCGGCGCGACGATGGTTCCCGGCCGCACCTCCGCGGCCAGCGCGGCGCCCGACGAGCCGCGTCGCGCCGACGCCCTGCGCATCGCCGTGCCCGCGGCCTTCGTCTGGGCCGCCGCCGGCGTCGCCGGAGTGGTCCTCGGCCTCGCCGATGCCGCCGGTGTGCCGCTGTCCGACCCGGCCTTCGGCGGCCTGCTGCCCGAGGTGTGGTCGATCGAGTCGCTGCGCGTCGGCGTCATCAGCGCCTGCTGCGCCTTCCTCGTCGCCTCGGTCGCGGCCGTCGCCCGTTCGCGCGCCGTGACACTGGCCCTCGCCGCCGTGTCCACGTTCGGGGTCCTCGTCCTCGGCCTGGCCGGTCACGCGGGCGGGTCGGCCGATCACGAGACCGCGGTCAACTCCATCGCCGCGCACCTGCTGAGCGCGGCCGTCTGGGTCGGTGGCCTCCTCGCGCTGCTCGTCCTCTGGCGCTCCCTCGGCGACGCCGTCGGCATCGTCGCCCGGCGGTACTCCACCGTCGCGCTGTGGTGCTTCGTGACGCTCGGGGTGTCCGGCGTCATGAACGCGTCGGTGCGCCTCGGCTCCCTGTCCGACATCGCGACCCCGTACGGCGTCCTCCTGGTCGTCAAGACCGTCGCGTTCGTCGTCCTCGGCGCCGCCGGGGCCTGGCACCGGCGCGTGACGCTCGACCGCCTCGACGCCGCCGTGGCGGGCGCGTCGGGGGGCTGCCGCGCGGGCGGCTCTTCGTGCGCCTGGCGGTGGGTGAGTCGCTCGTCATGGGCCTGGCGTTCGGCGTCGCCACGGCCCTGGCGCGCAGCCAGCCGCCGGTGCCCGAGACCGAGCCGAACCCCAGCATGGCCCTCGTCCTCACCGGGTTCCCGCCCCCGCCCGCGCCGACCGCGCTGTCGTGGGTCACGGCGTGGCGGGTCGAGTGGCTCTTCCTCGCCACCGCGCTGCTCGCCCTGGGGCTGTACGTGGCCGGCGTCGTGCGGCTGCGCCGTCGCGGTGACCGCTGGCCGGTGCTGCGCGTCGTGGCGTGGGTCGCCGGCTGGGCCCTGTTCGCCTACGCCACCAACGGCGTGCTCGGCATCTACGGCCGCGTCTCGTTCTCGTGGCACATGACGCTGCACATGATCGAGGCGATGGTCGTGCCGATCTTCCTCGTGCTCGGGGCCCCCGTGACCTTGGCGCTGCGCAGCCTGCGGCCGCGCCGCGACGGCACCCTCGGCCCGCGCGAGCTCGTCCTCGGCCTCGTGCACTCGCCGGTCCTCAAGGTCGTCGGCAACCCCGTCTTCGCGGCGGCCTTCTTCTTCTTCAGCCTCGTCGTCTTCTACTGGACCGGCCTGTTCGAGCTGGCCCTGACGACCCACACGGGGCACCTGCTCATGACCGCCCACTTCGTGCTCGCCGGGTACCTCTTCGCGTGGGTTCTCATCGGCGTCGACCCGGGGCCGAAGCGGTGGAGCCCCGCCCTGCGGCTCATCGTCCTCTTCGCGACGATCGCGGCGCACGCCTTCTTCGGTGTCGCCATGATCACCGGCACGACCCTGCTCGGCGCGGACTTCTTCACGACGATCCGCCTCCCGTGGGTGCCCGACCCGCTCGCGGACCAGCGCTTCGGCGGCGGCGTCGCCTGGGCCATCGGCGAGCTGCCCAGCCTCGTGCTCGCCCTCGTCGTTGCGGCCCAGTGGTTCCGGTCCGACAAGGCGGAGTCCACGCGTCGCGACCGACGGGCCGACCGGGACGGCGACGCCGAGCTGGCCGCGTACAACGAGCGGCTCGCCGAGCTGGCCCGCCGCGACGAGCACACGCCGCGCTGAGCGGGAGTCGAGGACACCCGTCCGGTCGGCTCGGACCGGCGGCGGCCCCCACGCGTCGCGTCCTGGGACACCGGTCTCTACTACGTCATGTAGTATGAGGTAGGAAGGAGTCGAGATGGCCCGAGTCCCCGTGCCACAGTGCCCGATTCGCCTCGGCGAGCCGTGCACGCTCTGCGTCCCCGGCGCCACCGGCCCGCAGGACTGCGGGCTCGTGTGGCTGGTGCAGGACGACCCCGAGCTGCGCGAGGACCTCGCCCGCCGCCGGTCCGGTCTCGCGGTGGCGCGCCGGGCCGAGCGGGTGCGCGCCCGGGACAGCGGAGGGGCCACGCCCCGGACCGACGTGTGAGAGTGGACCCATGAAGGTCGCCCTCATCCAGCTCGCCTACGGTGACGACGAGTCCGTCGCCGACCGCACCGCGCGCGTCGCGCGTCTCGTCCGCGAGCAGGAGGGCCACGACCTCGTCGTGCTGCCCGAGCTCTGGCCGGCCGGCGGTTTCGACTACCGGCACTGGGACGAGCGGGCCGAGCCGGTCGACGGCCCCGTCGCGACCGCCCTCGCGGACGCCGCCCGCGACGCCGGCGTGACCCTGCACGGCGGGTCGATCGTCGAACGCGGCCAGCCCCTCGCCGAGGGGGACCACGGGGTCTGGAACACCAGCCTCGTCTTCTCGCCGCAGGGCGAGCTCGCCGCGACGTACCGCAAGGTCCACCGGTTCGGCTTCGGTGACGGCGAGCCGCGGCTCATGGATGCCGGCGCCGACCTCGTCGTCGTCCCCGTCCCCGTCGCGGGCGGCGAGGAGGTGCCGGTCGGCCTGTCCACGTGCTACGACCTGCGCTTTCCCGAGCTCTACCGTCGCCTCGTCGGTGACGGTGCGCTCGCGTTCGTCGTGCCCGCCGCCTGGCCGATGCGACGCGTCGACCACTGGATGCTGCTCGGGCGGGCCCGCGCCGTCGAGGACCAGTGCGCCGTGCTCCAGTGCAACACCGCAGGGACCCATGCCGGTCACGAGATGGGGGGTCGCTCGCAGGCCGTCGACGCCACCGGCCGGGTCCTCGCCGAGGCCGGTGCGGGCGAGGAGGTCCTCAGCGTCGAGGTCGACATCGACGCCGTGCGGCAGTGGCGGGAGGACTTCCCGGTCCTCGCCGACCGCCGCCTCTGACCCGACGCGGCGCACGTGGGCGTGCACGTTGGCCGCAGGCAGCCGCGCTTGCTCCAGGAGTGGGCCGTGCAGCGCGCACTCCTGACGGAACACCGCACTCGTGGCCCGTTCCCGGACCGCCCGGGGAAGGCCGACCGGCCCGACGTATCGTCGCTGGGGTGAGCACCGTCCCCACCTCCTCCGCCTCTCCTCGAGCCCGCGTCAAGGTCCGCGCCCCGGAGTTCGTCGGTCGCGGCTGGCTCAACACCGGCGGGCGGAGCCTGTCCCTGGGCGACCTCCGCGGGCGGGTCGTCGTCCTCGACTTCTGGACCTTCTGCTGCGTCAACTGCCTCCACGTCCTCGACGAGCTGCGTCCGGTCGAGGAGCAGTACCCGGACGCCCTGACGATCGTCGGGGTCCACTCGCCGAAGTTCGAGCACGAGGCCGACCCGGACGCGCTCGCCGCCGCCGTCGAGCGGTACGCCGTGCACCACCCCGTCCTCGACGATCCCGAGCTGACGACATGGGACGCCTACACGGCGCGGGCCTGGCCGACGCTCGTCGTCATCGACCCGGAGGGCTTCGTCGTCGCCTCGATGTCGGGGGAGGGCCACGGCCCGGGGCTGGCGGCCCTCGTCGGTGAGCTCGTCGAGGAGCATCGCGCCAAGGGCACGCTCCAGCCCGGTGACGACCCGTACGTGGTCCCGCCGCCGCCCGACACCGCGCTGCGCTTCCCCGGCAAGGCGGTCGCGCTGGCGGACGGCTCCTTCGTCGTGTCCGACACCGCCGGCCACGCCGTCGTGCACCTCGAGCCGGACCTCGAGACCGAGCGGGCCCGCTGGGGTGGTCCCGGTGTGCTGGCCGAGCCGCAGGGTGTCCTGCTCGCCACTCCCGAGGTCCGCGACCGCCTCGGGGTCGACCTTCTTGTCGCCGACTCGGTAGGCCACGCGCTCAAGGGGATCCGCGTCGCGGACGGCGCGGTCGTCACCCTCGCCGGCACCGGCCACCAGCTGCGCGAGCGCACCGGCGGCGGCCCCGCCCTCGGGCAGGCACTGTCGACCCCGTGGGACCTCGCGTGGTTCGAGGGACGCGTCGTCATCGCGATGGCCGGCACGCACCAGCTGTGGGCGTGGACCCCCGGCGACACCGTGGAGGAGGGCACCGTCGAGGTGCTCGGCGGCACGTCGAACGAGGGTCTCGTCGACGGACCCGCGCCCGAGGCCTGGTTCGCCCAGCCCTCCGGCCTCGCCACGTCCGCCGACGGGGCGCGGCTCTGGGTCGCCGACTCCGAGACGTCGGCCCTGCGCTCGGTGGCGCGTGCCGCGGACGGGTCCCTTACCGTCGAGACGCACGTCGGAACGGGGCTGTTCGACTTCGGGCACCGCGACGGCGACGCCTCCGAGGCGCTGCTGCAGCACCCCCTGGGAGTCACCGAGCTGCCCGACGGCTCGGTCGCCGTCAGCGACACCTACAACGGCGCGGTCCGCCGCTTCGACCCGGCGACGCGTCAGGTGTCGACGCTCACCCAGGGCCTCGCCGAGCCGAGCGACGCCGTGGTCGAGGTCGACCCCGCCACCGGCGCGACGCGTCTGGTCGTCGTGGAGTCGGCGGCGCACCGGCTCGTCCGCGTGCCGCTTCCGGCGGAGGCGCAGCAGGTGCAGGGCCCGGCGCACCGCACGCAGCGCCCGCCGACCGCACTGCCCGCGGGCGAGGTGCACCTCGAGGTGAGCTTCGTGCCACCCACGGGGCAGAAGCTCGACCTCCGGTGGGGCGACCCGACGCGTCTGGACGTGTCCGCGACCCCGGACGCGCTCCTCGTCGACGGTGCCGGCCGGACGCCGGGACTGACCCGCACCCTCGTGCTCCGGGACGGCGTCGGGTCCGGCACGCTCCACGTGTCGGTCCAGGCCGCCGCATGTGACGGGGACCCCGACACCGGCGAGGTGCCCGAGCACGCTGCCTGCCACCTGTTCCAGCAGGACTGGGGCATTCCGGTGGTGTTCGATGCGAACGCACCTGCCAGACTGGACCTCGACCTTCGCGGGGTGTAGCCCATCTGTGGGGAGGGCCGGCGACCGACAGCTGGACTCCCTCGGTCCGGAGACACGTTCCACTGCGACGCGTGAGTCGCCCTACGAGACAAGGGGTTCCGTGCCCACATCGTCCTCAGGCGGGTTCTTCAGGTCGCTCATCGCGACTCTGCTCGGGCTGCTCGCCGTCGTGCTGCTGCCGGTCGCGCTCGTCGCCTTCTGGGCCTCCACGACGCTCACCGACACCGACGCCTTCGCCCGCGAGCTCGGGCCCGTCGTCACCCAGCCCAAGGTGCAGGAGACCCTCGCGGACACCCTGACGACGGGAGTGCTCGACGCCATCGAGCTGCAACCGGTGGCCGAGCGCGCTCTGGAGCCGGTCATCCGGAGCGAGGCGACGAGGATCGTCGCGAGCCGCACGGTCGAGCGAGCGTGGACGGCGTCGATCCGCCAGGCGCACCAGCGGTTCGTCGCGATCATGCAGGGCCGGGCCCACACTCCCGTCGATGCCGACGGCCGGGTCTCCCTCGTCCTGCAGGTGCCCCTGCCCGGCGTCACGTCGGCCCTCCAGCAGGCCGGTGCCGCCGACGTCGCGGCGGCGCTCAAGCCGACGATCCGCGTCCCCCTCGTCGAGGAGGCCCAGCTCGCGACGGCCCAGCGGCTCTACCGGCTGACATCGACCTGGGGGACGTGGGGTCCGCTCGCCGTCGCCGTCCTCGGGCTGCTCGCCATCGTCGTCGCGGTGCGGCACGCCCGTGCGGCAGCGTGGCTCGCGGTCGGCTGGGGTGTGGTGTCACTCCTCGGCATCCTGGCCGTCATGATGGCCCGCGGCCCGCTCATCGACCGCGTCGATCCGGCCGTCGCGCCCGCCGTGGCGCGCACGGTGGCCGACGCGGCCTACGGCCTGGCCGCCAGGGGCCTCTACGTCGAGCTCGGGGCGGCGCTCGGTGTCGCAGTGGTCCTGCTCCTCGTCGCGGCCATCGGTGGCCGCGTGGGTCAGGCCCGTCGCACCCGTCAGCAGTACTGAGGGCCGGGACCGGGCGCCAGCGGCGGCGGCGGGGCCGTGCGGAAACGCAGACCGTGGGGTATGGGGCCTGCGAGAGGCGTGCCAGCAGGGCGCGCTCCGACGAAGGAGTGCAGATGGGTATCGGACTCGGGATCTTCCTTCTCGTGGTCGGTGCGATCTTCTACTTCACCAACCTCGACTCCGACGTTCTCAACATGAGCAGCGGCACGGGAAACACGGTCGGCATCATCCTCATGGTCGCGGGCGCGCTCGCGATCATCCTCGGCCTCATCATGAACGCCCAGCGGACGCGCACCCAGCACACGGTCGTCACCGAGCGCCGGGGCGGCCCGGACGTCGTCGAGCACCGTGACACCGACGAGGTCGTCGAGCGCCGCGTCGAGCGTCGCGACGACGGCTACTGAGCCGGCGGCCGACTCCACAAGCCGACGCCAGACACCCCCAGGGACGACGACGCCGCCCCAGGGCTGACGCGCCCACGCGCCGGAAACCCCTCCGGCGCCCACACCCTCCGACCGGCGACCTGAGCACGTGAACCCATCCGCTCGGGTCGCCGGTCGTGCTGTCATGACGAGGTGACGACGACCTCCCCGCGGACCTCGCGCAGCCCGCGACCGCGCGCCCGGGACTCGCGCTCGCCCGGACCGACCGCCGCCGAGGTCGACGCAGCGACACCCTCGAACCGGGACCGTTGGGCCGACACGCTGCGTGCCGGTTCGCTCGTCGTCGTCATGCTCGGGCACTGGCTGATGGTCGACATCACGGCCGACGGCCACATCTCCAACGCGCTCGTCGCGGTGCCCGCGCTCCAGCCGCTCACCTGGGTGCTCCAGGTCATGCCGTTGTTCTTCCTCGTCGGCGGCGTGGCGCACGCCCACGCCCTCGAGTCGCTCGAGCGCCGATGGCCGGCGCCGCGGGGCCGATACGCCGCGTTCGTGCGGTCCCGCACGACGCGCCTGCTGCGTCCGACGGCTGCCTTCCTCGTGGTCTGGGTCGCGGGCGGCGTCGCGGCCCACCTGTCGGGCGTGACCTCCGGCCCCTCCGACCGGGCTCGGCTCGCGCGTGACGCGCTCGTCCTCGTGCCACAGCTGCTGTGGTTCGTCGGCATCTACCTCGGGGTCTGCGCCTTCGCGCCACTCCTGCGACGACTGCACCTGCGGTTCGGGGTCCGGGTCGTCGTCGCTCTCGTCGCGGCGGCCTGTTTCGTCGATGCCGTGCGGTTCGGCGGCGGCCCGGCGCTCGTGGGGAATCTCCAGTTCGCGCTCGTGTGGCTGGCCCTTCACCAGCTCGGGTTCCTCTGGCGTGATGGGCGGCTCACGCCGCGCGTCGCCGCCGTGATGGCCGTCGGCGGCTACGCGGCGATGGCCCTGCTCGTCGGGTTCGGGCCGTACCCGGTGTCGATGGTCGGGCTGCCGGGAGAGGCCGTCTCGAACATGGCCCCGCCGACGGTCGCCCTCCTCGCGCAGGGCATCGGCATCTGCGGCCTGGTCGCCGCGGTCCGCCCGCTCGCGGACCGAGCGCTGGCGCGGCCGGCTGTCTGGAAGGGCGTCGCCGTCGTCGGCCGGTTCGCCATGACCGCGTTCCTCTGGCACCTCACGGCGCTCATGGTCACGCTGCTCACGCTCCGTGCGGTCGGCATCAGGCAGCCGGCGGTCGCATCGGTGTCGTGGTGGCTGACGCGTCCCGTGCTGTTCGTCGTGCTCGCTGCCGTGACCGCCGCGCTCGTCGCCGCCTTCCTGCGGTTCGACCACGGTCCTCGGTCACCCGGTGGGAGCGACGCGGCTGCCGCGGAGGCACGTCGGTGGCCGGACATCCTCGCCGCGGTCGCGGCCTTCGTCGTGTTCCTCGGCATCCTCATGGTGTCGGTCGTCGGGGTCGACATCCTCGGCAACCGGCCCGTCTTCTTCCTCGTCGGGGACCTCGCGCCGGCCGTCGCGTTCGCCGTACTGCTCTGCGGCACAGGCCTCCTCGCGGCCACGATGCCCGCGAGCGGCGCCGGCCACCGGCGCGTGCCGCACCGTCGTTCGCGCCATGAGCACCCGAGTCCCGTCGAGGTACCCACGGCGCCCGTGTGACATCCGCCGCGGCACGAGCGATGGTGGCGACGACAGAGACGGTCCGTCTCCTCGTGAACCTGCGCCCAATGCGTGCAGGCCCGCCGCCCCAGGAGTGCGGGCATCCGCCACGGGTGCGTCGAGCAGTGCCCACTCGTGCGGCCGGCGCGCACGTCTGGGGGAGACGCGCGTTCCTCGGGCATCCGCCCGCGCTGACCGCAAGACGGCTGTTAACCGGTCGTACCCCTGAGACCGGTTGGCGTGCCGTGCCGCGACGCGTCAGACTGCCGTCGTGTTCAAGTACGTCGTCGACGACCGGGAGCTGCCGACGCAGGTCGCCGGCCACCCGGCGCTCGAGCTGTGCAACACGAGCGCCGGCTGGGACCTGCCGACCGGGCGCCGCGGGGAGTACCTCACCTCCTACGACGACCTCGCCGTGTGGGCCCGCGAGGTCGGGCTCGTCGACGAGGTGACGACGGTCCGTCTCCGGCGGGCCGCAGCGGCGCACCCGAGCCGGGCCAGGGCGATCCTTCGTGAGGTGCACCGGCTGCGCACCGACGTCCACGACCTCGTCCTCGGAGGGGCCGGCCCGGCTGCGCTGGGTCGCTTGGGCGGTCTCGCGGTTGAGGCACGCCAGTGCCAGGCCCTGGAGCGCACGGCGGCCGGGGTGCGCTGGGCGTTCACGCGCGACGCCGGGCTGCACGAGCCGCTCTACGCCGCAGCCCTGAGTGCGGCCGACCTCCTCACGGCGGACGGGTCCGTCGCCGTGTCGGCGTGCCCCGGCGAGGGGTGTGGCTGGCTCTTCCTCAACCCGACGGGCCGACGGCGCTGGTGCATCATGGCCGTCTGCGGAAACCGGGCCAAGGCACGCGCCTACGCCGAGCGGCACGCGTCGGCCCGCGCCGGCGCAGCGGACCGACGCTGAGGCACCCGGCCGCGGACGACACGAGCCCCCGCCGGTGACCGGCGGGGGCTCGGACGGGTCGGCCGCGTCCGGACCCTTTCCGCGCAGGGTTCGTCAGAACGCGGACTCAGGGATCTCCATGAGGTCGTTGTCGGTGGCCTCGGCGATGGCACGCTCGGCGGCGATCTTCGGCAGGACGTTCTTGGCGTAGAACGAGGCCGCGGCCACCTTGCCGGTGTAGAAGTCGGCGTCCTTGCCGGTGGCGCCGCCGTCGAGGGCCCGCTGCGCGACCTCGGCCTGGCGCAGGAGCAGCCAGCCGACGACGAGGTCGCCGGCCGCCAGCAGCAGGCGCGTCGTGTTCTGACCGACCTTGTAGAGGTTGGTCACCTCGCCGCCCGTGCGCGGGTCACTCTTCACGAGGTCGTCGATCATGTGGCCGAGGATGCCCTGGACGTCCTCGAGCGCCTTGCCCAGCAGCTCGCGCTCGGCGTCGAGCGAGCCGCCGAGGTCCTTGGCGAACTCCTGGATCTGGCCGGCGACGTGCTGCAGGGCCTGGCCCTTGTCGCGGACGATCTTGCGGAAGAAGAAGTCGAGGCCCTGGATCGCGGTCGTGCCCTCGTAGAGCGTGTCGATCTTCGCGTCGCGGACGTACTGCTCGATCGGGTAGTCCTGCAGGAAGCCCGAGCCGCCCAGTGTCTGCAGCGACTCGGTGCCGAGCAGCACCCACGCGCGCTCGGAGCCCAGACCCTTGACGAGCGGCAGGAGCAGGTCACTGACGCGGCTGGCCAGGTCGGCCTCGGAGCCCTTCTCGACCGCCGCGGCGGGGTTGCCGTGCTGAGCCTGGTTGACGGTGTCCTGCTGGGTGGCGGTGTAGACGACGAGAGCGCGCAGGCCCTCGGCGTACGCCTTCTGCAGCATGAGCGAGCGACGCACGTCGGGGTGGTGGGTGATGGTGACGCGAGGGGCGGACTTGTCGGTCATCTGGGTCAGGTCGGCGCCCTGGACCCGCTCCTTGGCGTACTCGAGCGCGTTGAGGTAGCCGGTCGACAGCGTCGCGATCGCCTTGGTGCCCACGAACATCCGGGCGTTCTCGATGACCTTGAACATCTGGGCGATGCCGTCGTGGACGTCGCCGAGGAGGGTGCCCACCGCGGGCTCGGCGTCGCCGAACGTCACCTCGCACGTCGTCGACACCTTGAGGCCCATCTTGTGCTCGACGTTGGTGACGTACGCGCCGTTGCGTTCGCCGAGCTCGCCGGTCTCGAGGTCGACGTGGAACTTCGGGACGATGAACAGCGACAGGCCCTTGGTGCCCGGGCCGGCGCCTTCGGGGCGGGCGAGGACGAAGTGCACGACGTTGTCGACGAGGTCGCTCTCGGCACTGGTGATGAAGCGCTTGACGCCCTCGATGTGCCAGGTGCCGTCGGGCTGCTGGATCGCCCTCGTTCGTCCCGCGCCGACGTCGGAGCCGGCGTCGGGCTCGGTGAGGACCATCGTCGTGTGCCACGCCTTGTCCACGATGTGCTTGGCGAGCTTCTTCTGGTCGTCGGTGCCGAGGTGCCAGAGCAGGTTCGCGAACGAGTAGCTGGCCGTGTACATGTGGATGGCCGGGTTGGCACCACAGACCATCTCGGCCACGGACCAGCGCAGTGACGCCGGCACGACCATGCCCCCCAGCTCGGCGGGCACGTCGAGGTTGCCCCAGTCCCCGTCGACGTACGCGCGGAAGCTCTTGCGGAACGAGTCCGGCATCGCGACGGTCCTGGTGGCCTGGTCGTAGACGGGCGGGTTGCGGTCGGAGTCCAGCAGGCTGTCGGCCAGCTCGTGCTCGGCGAGGCGCGAGACCTCGCGGAGGATGTCCTTGGCGGCGTCGACGTCGAGGTCGGCGTAGAGGCCCTGACCGAGGATCTCGCCGCGGCCGAAGACCTCGAAGAGGTTGAACTCGAGGTCGCGCACGTTGCTCTTGTAGTGGCCCATGGGCTTCTCCACCGTTCTTGTCGCTGGGACCGCCGGACGGTCCCCTGGAGCCGTGTGTGGACGGCCACCCGGTGGCGAAGCGTCCATCGGCGGGCGCCACCAAGTTACTGGCCGGTCACCTCCATCATGCTACCGACCGGTAATGCACGCAAGGGGAGGCGCGCCCGACGGGGCGTCGGTCAGGGCGCGCCCGCCTCCTCGCGACCCGCGAGGCCGAGGAGGACGAGAAGCTCGGCCAGGCGTCCCTCGAAGAGCTCCTCGGCGTCGTCGACGGCCCATCGCAGGTGACCGAACGCCTCCGTGGCGACGGCGCCGTAGAGACTCTGCCAGCAGTAGACGTAGAGCATCGCCGCGTTGGTGTCGATGGGCAGCCCGGCTCCGTGGGAGAACTCGTCCAGCTGGGCGCGGATCCGCTCGGGGATCGGGCGGCTCCACCGGATGCCGTGGCCCTCGCCCTCGATCTCGGCGAAGACCTCGAGCCACACGAGCGCGAAGCTCTGGCCGCCGTCGGCGGCACCGTGCTTGTCCTCGTGGTCGACGACGACGCCCGGGATGGGGGCGCCGAAGAGGAGCGAGAACTCGGGCACGTGGTCGAGGGCCCAGCGTCGGAACGCTCGGGCCGTGTGGGCGAGCCGGTCGGCGGCGCTCGCCCCCTGCTTCTCGTCGCGGACCGCGTAGAGGTGGGCGCCCAGCTGGCTGTAGAGGTCGACGCAGACGCGCGCGAGCAGGGCCTCGCGCGACTCGAAGTAGCGGTAGATCGCCGGGGCCGTCATGCCGACCCGCTCGGCGACGGCGCGCACGGTGACCGCCTCGACGCCGCCCTGGACGAGCAGCTCGCGGGCTGCCTCGCTCAGCTCGGCCTGGGTGGCTGCGAACAGCCGCTCACGGCGGGTGGACTCGGTCTTGACGACGTCCGGCACAGGAGAACTATAGTTGATCGCATCCGTTAACAACGTTCACTAGCCAGAGCCATAGTCATCGGAGATAACCATGTTCCAGACCTTGGGCCGCGTCGTCACCGACGGTCGCCGCGTCGTCGTCGCCCTCACCGTGGTCCTCGCCGTCGCCGCCGGTGCCTTCGGCCTCGGCGTCTTCGGCTCCCTGACCAACGGCGGCTTCGACGACCCCGCCAGCGAGAGCGGCCGCGCCGCCACGCTCCTGCAGTCGCGCATCGCCCGCACGTCACCCGATCTCGTCGTCCTCCTCGACAACCCACGGCGTACCGTCGCGGACCCCGCCTACCGCGCCGCCGTCGACACCGCCCTGGCCGCGCTGCCGACGCAGGACGTCGTCAGCACGCACACGTACTGGAGCACCGGCAGCGACGCGTTCGTCGCCGGGGGCGGCCACACGACCTACGCCGCCGTGACGCTGCGCGACCCCCAGGCCCTGACCGGGGACGCCGCGGCCGTGGACACGCTCCGGTCGAGGCTGACCGACGCCGGCTACGACGTCCGCCTCGGCGGTCCCGCCGGCGCGAACCTCGACATCTCCCACCGCGTCGCTGCCGACATCGGGCGTGCCGAGTCGCTCTCGATGCCGATCCTGCTCCTGTTGCTCGTCGTCATCTTCGGCAGCGTCGTCGCCGCGTCGCTGCCCCTTCTCGTCGGCGGGCTGTCCATCGTCGGGGCGTTCGCGGCGATCCGCGTCGTCACCGCGTTCACCGACGTCAGCATCTTCGCGGTCAACCTCGTCACGATCCTCGGCCTCGGGCTGGCCATCGACTACGGCCTGCTCATGGTCGGGCGGTTCCGCGAGGAGCTCGCAGCCGGCCACGACCGCATCGAGGCCACCCGTCGGACCGTCTCCACCGCAGGGCGAACCGTCGCGGTGTCGGCAGCCACGGTCGCGGTCGCCCTCTCCGGCCTGCTCCTGTTCCCGCAGACGTTCCTGCGCTCGATGGGCATCGGCGGCATCGCGGCCGTCCTCATCGCCGCCGTCGCGGCGGTCCTCGTGCTGCCGGCGGTGCTCGCGATGCTCGGCACGCGCGTCGACCGCTGGTCGCTGCGTCCCCGCCGGGTCGAGCGAGGCACGGGCTTCTGGTCGCGGCTCGCCGAGCTGGTCATGCGGCGTCCTGTCGCCTTCCTCGCGTCGGGGCTGGCGGTGCTCGCCGTCCTCGCAGCACCCTTCCTCGGCGTCCGGTTCGGCGGCGTGGACGAACGGGTCCTACCGGCCGACGCCGAGGCCCGCCAGGTGAGCCGTGTGCTCGCGCAGGAGTTCGGCGTCGCCACGACCAGTCCCGTCGTCGTCGCAGCCACGCTCGACGCGCCGGTCGCGTCGGCACAGGGCAGGGCGACGCTCGACGGGTACCTCACCGACCTCCGCGCCCTCGAGGGCGTCACCGGCGCGCAGGTCGTCGGCGCGGACGGTGACCTCGCGGCCGTTGCCGTCACCTACCGCGGCGAGTCGCTCGACCAGCAGGCCAAGGACGTCGTCGCCGGCGTGCGGGGAGTGCACGCCGACGGCGTCCGGCAGGCGCTCGTCACCGGACCGACGGCCCAGCTCATCGACCGGCTGGACTCCATCGGCTCCACCCTGCCGCTCATGGGGCTCGTCGTCGCCGGCGCCACGTTCCTGCTGCTCTTCCTCGCGTTCGGCTCGCTCCTCATGCCGCTCAAGGCCATCCTGCTCAACGTCGTGACGCTCGCGGCCACGCTCGGGGTCGTCACGTGGGTGTTCCAGGAGGGGCACCTCTCCTCGTGGCTCGGCTTCGAGTCCACCGGCTTCGTCGAGGCCACCCAGCCCATCCTCGTCATGACGCTGGTCTTCGGCCTGTCGATGGACTACGAGGTGTTCCTCCTCTCGCGCATCCGCGAGCAGTACGACCGCATCGGCGACAACCGCGCGGCGGTCGCGGCGGGTATGCAGCGCACGGGGCGGATCATCACCTCCGCGGCGCTGCTCATCCTCGTCGTCATCGGGTTCTTCTCGGCGTCGTCGATCATCTTCATCAAGCTCATCGGTGTCGCGATGATCGTCGCGATCGTCCTCGACGCGCTGCTCGTGCGGATGGTGGTGGTACCCGCGACGATGCGGCTGCTCGGTGACGCCAACTGGTGGCTGCCGGGCCCGCTCGCTCGCGTGTACTCCCGCTTCGGCATCCGCGAGGAGGACGACACCGTCGGCGGTCCGGACACGTCCGGCTCGTCGGAGGCGTCGGGCAGCGGGACGCCGCGGCCCGAGCCTGTGGGCGTGCGCTGAGCCGGCTAGGGATGCACGAAGGGCCCGGTCGCGAGACCGGGCCCTTCGCCACTGGAGCAGGCGGCACGAATTGCACGTGCGTCTTCCTTCTGGAAGAAGGCTGTTCTGCTACTGAACTACACCTGCGAGGCGTCGCCCACCGTAGCCGACACCGTCCCCGGGCGTCCAACCCGCCGCTCCGGGCGGCGGGTTGGGTCAGCCGTGCCGGACCCGGCGCGCGAACGCCGTGGACCGAGCCCGCAGCTCCTCGACGCGTCGCTGCACCAGGGCGTGGGGGTCGAGGCCGCCCTCGAGCGCGTTCGGAAGCCGGCGCACGTGCGCCGAGCAGCTGAAGTCGGCGTGCACGAGGGTGCCCAGGCTGTTGCCCTCGCGGCCGGCGGCACCGCTCCGTCGAGCCACGAAGAGCGACACGTCGCTCGTGGCGAAGACGTCCTCGCACCACGCGCACATGGCGGTGCGGGCCCCCTTCCGGCCGGCCGCCCGGAGCACAAAGCCGATCGGCTCGTCGTCGACCGGGACGACGGCATAGGCGCGCTGGGGACTGCCGCGGTCGGTCCAGCCGAGGTAGTCGAGGGCGTCCCACTCCTCGGCGGTCATCGACTCCAGGCGGTGCGGCATGGGCGCCTGCCTGGCCTCTCGACGCGAGCAGTTGACCAGGGAGGTGCGGATGTCGTTCTCGGACAGGGGTTTCACGATGGTTCCTTCGTGGCGCGGGTCTGCGGCAGGTGGGTCGGGAGGGTTCAGCGGTGGAACCGGTCCGCTGAACAGGCCATGGTGGCCACCCACCCCTCCGCGGGCTCACCCGCTCACGACGACACGACGCCCGGCGTCCGAGCGCGAGGTGTCGACCATGGTGCGCCGCCGGGACCGGAGACGTCCACCGCATTTCCTCCCGGGCGGCCTGCCGGGCGCCGAGTCCTGTCCGCCGGTGGGGCAGTCCGGCAGGACCACGGACAGGAAGGGGGGTCAAGATGATGCGCACCGCCACGTCGCACCTCCGACCGGGCGACCTCGTCTTCTTCATGTGCCTCCACTGGCGGGCGGGGCGCGTCCGCTGACGGTGGTCGGATCCGACGGTACGGCGCCGTCCGGATGCCACCGAGAACGCCTCCTCAGCGAAGACGTCGACGAATCCGCTTGAGGTGCAATCGGTCCCACGCCTTCCCGAACTGGTCCTCGGCTCGGTCGGCGCGCCGTTCCTCCAGGGCGTGGAGCCGGCCGAAGGTGAAGCCGTTCTCGCCCGCGAGGTGGGCGCGCACGCCGAGGTCGCGCAGCACCGCGCGCGCGACGACGGCGTCCTGGTGCTCTCCGAGAGCGGACTGGACCCGCTTGGCCCGCTTGGCAAGCCTGCGGCCCCGCTTGCCGACCATGGGTACCGCGCTCTCGGCGGCGTAGCGCAGCCGCTTGGCCTTCTTGCGCACCTCGTGGAGAGCCGCGTCGTGGTCGTCCCCTTCGTGCCCCGGGACCTCGCCCGCACCCCGGCCCTGAGCGGACTCGTCGGCAGGTTCGGCCTCCTCCGCCGCGCGCAGCCGGCTCGCCGCCTTGCGCACACGCTTGGCGTCCCGGGCCAGCAACCGGGGCACGGCGTCGCCCGCCGTGACGTCCTCGGACCCCGCCGCCAGGGGCGGGCTGTCGACGAGGGAGTCGAGCGCATCGAGGAGCCGGAGGTACCGGTCGCTGTCGAGCGCCTCGCGTGCCGCGGTGAGGCCGGCCTGCTCGGCGGCACCGAGCTCGCCCACCAGGCGTGACACCACCGGCCCGAGGACGAGGTCGGCCGGCTGCGCCGCGACGGCTTCCTCGAGGTGGGTGCGCAGGACGTGGGCGTCGCGGGCGGGTCCGAGGACCTGCCCGAGCCACCGGGAGCTCCTCGCGCAGGGGGTCGACGGCGTCGGGCCTGAGGAGAGGGCGGTAGGTGGTCAGCGCGGCTCGGAGGCGGCGGGCGGCGATGCGCATCCGGTGGACGGACTCCTGCTCGGAGCGGCGTAGACCGCGGTCGTGCCGGTAGAGGTCCTGCAGGTGCGTTGCGAGGTGGGCACTCAGCACGGCACCGACCGGGCCCGCTGCGACCTCCTCGCGGCTCAAGGCTTCCGCGCCCATGGCGGTGTCGGCCAAGGATGGGGGGACGCGGCCGGCGAGCGTCCGTGCCAGCTTGGACCGGCTCGTCGACCGCTCCACGCCGGCTCCGCGGAGAGCGTCCTCGAGGGAGTCGAGCATCTCGGCTGTGCCGTCGAGGAGCTCCACCTCGGCCTCACGCCACTCCTCGGGAGGGGTCGAGGTGCCACCGGTGCGGTCGAGCGGCTCGGCGGTCACGTGGTCGTCGGTGACCGACGCGAGCCGCGTACCGTCCGGGGCCACGAGGGTGCGCTCGAGCCGGCGGCTCCTGATCCGGGCCACCGGCTGCAGCCCGCGGCCGCGGAGCAGACCCCGCAGCCGGTCGACGAGCTCCTGCGGAGGCGTGTCGGCCACGCCGTGCGACGGTGCCGGCATCGTGACCTCCACGCGCGTGTCGGCCGCGTCGGTGTCGGGCAGCTTCAGCGTCCACCCGTCGTCGTCCCCGCCGCGGCGGACCCGCAGCGTGACCGCGTGGCGGAGCAGGTCGAAGCCCTCGGTGTCGAAGTAGACGGCCTCGAGGTCGTGCCTGACGGGCGCCGACACGGCGGCGACGCCGTCGACGGCGAGCAGGTCGGGCAGGTCGGCACCGGGGTCGATGTCGTACTTCCGCTCCGCCTCGTTGTGCCGCGACGCGTCGTCCATGGTCGGCCTCCTCACGCATGCGTCCGGCGCGGGGGAGCGGCCCCGGCCCCGGTCTGTCTTCCTGACGCGTACCCGCGGACGCGGTGCGCCGACCGGGATGAGAGAGGTGGCAACTGGGGCGGTGCGTCGACCGATAGAGCCGACCTATCGGTCAGCCTGCAAATCCGTCTTGGACGGTCGCAGCCGACACCGTGTTCCATGGATGACATGCCGAGCAGCCACCCTGTCGCGCTCGTCACCGCGAGCGATGGGGGCCGGTGCCCTTGCCCGGCCCCGGCCGTGGCCCGAGCAGGAAAGGTGTAGTCGTGGTGCGAGTCGAGACCCCGAAGAGGCCAGGAGGTGCGCCGGCTCCTCCACCGGCGCCCGGCAACCCGTGGGCACGGAGCCTGTGGCTCGACGGGGTGGTCCAGGGTCTGACGCCGAGAGAGCAGCTGGCGGGCGACCACACCTGTGACGTCGCGATCGTGGGGGCCGGCTTCGGCGGCCTGTGGACGGCGTACTACCTCAAGAAAGCCGACCCGTCGCTGCGGGTCACCGTGGTCGAGGCCGAGATCGCCGGGTTCGGCGCTGCCGGTCGCAACGGCGGCTTCGTCTCGTCCGGGATCGCCGGCAGCGGCGCGCGCTACGCACGACGCAGCGGTTGGGACAGCGTCCATCGTGCCGAGCGCGAGGTCCTGCACGGGATCGACGAGATCGGCCGCGTCGTGTCGGCCGAAGGCATCGACTGCGGCTACAACAAGGCGGGGGCGCTCACCGTGGCGACCACCGAACCGCAGCTGCAGCGGGTGCGCGCCCGGATCGAGGCGAAGCACCGTTCGGGTCTCGGTCCCGAGGACATCAGGTTCGTGACCGCCGACGAGTGCTCCGAGTTCCTCCACGGGCCCCAAGGTCTACTCGGTGCGTCCTACACGCCGCACTGTGCTCGAGTGGACCCGGCACGGCTGGCACGCGGACTGGCGGAGGCCTGTGAGCGGCTGGGCGTCAAGATCTACGAGCAGAGCCCAGCAGAAGACCTGGGCCCCAAGGTGGTCCAGTGCCGCAACGGACGGATCGCGGCCGACGTCGTGGTCCGGGCGACGGAGTCCTACACGATCCGTGAGCGAGGCCAGCGACGCAGCTTCCTGCCCCTGTACTCCTTGCTCATCGCCACCGAGCCGCTCCCGCAGGAGACCTGGGACGAGCTCGCGTGGCGGGACGGCATCGGGTACTCCGACATCGGGCACCTGTTCTACTACGCCCAGCGGACGGTCGACGGTCGGATCGTGGTCGGCGGCCGAGGAGCGCCGTACCGACTGACCAAGCCCGTTTCCCCGGAGAACGAGCAGAACGCCCGCGTCTACGAGCGCCTGGTCCAGACCCTGCACGAGGCATTTCCCGCTGTGGCGCAGGCTCGGATCACCCACCACTGGGGCGGCTCCCTGGCGGTTCCCCGCGACTGGTGCATGCGAACGACGTTCGACCGCACCACGGGAATGGGATTCGTCGGTGCGTTCGGTGGTCACGGCGTGACCGCCTCCAACATCTCCGGCCGGACGATGCGCGACCTGATCCTGGGCCACAGCACAGACCTGACGTCGCTTCCCTGGGTCGGCCACCACACCCGGAACTGGGAGCCCGAACCTCTGCGGTTCATCGCCTCGATGGCCATCCACAAGACCCTCGCGTCCGCTGACGCGTACGAGGAGCGCACCGGGAAGCCGGCGAAGCGCGTACGGCTCGTTGCGCCGTTCCTGCCACCGGGCCACTAACCGGTCCCAGCCGTTCACCGACCCCGCCTTGCCCTGCTGACCCCACAAGAGGACACCCATGCCCAGCCTGTACCACCAGCCCCCCACCGCCGTGACCGCTCCGCTGGAGCCCAGGGGCCAGCGCGAAGGGGCCGACAGCGGCGACCCCCAGATCGCCTGGACCGCCTTCGACTCGTCGGACGACGTCAGGGTCGGCGTGTGGGAGGCCGCGCCCGGCGGCTGGCCCATCGTGAACCGCGAGAACACCGAGACGTGCTACATCGTCGCTGGGCGCGCCACGATCACCGACGACGACACGGGCGAGAAGACGGAGATCTCCTCCGGGCACGTGGTCACGTTCCCGAGGGGATGGTCGGGTCGCTGGGACGTCACCGAGACGATCCGGAAGGTCTACTGCCTCGTGGTGTCGCCCACCGACGGGTGAGCGGCGCTGCGCGCCTGCGCGGGCTGACCGGTGACGGTGCTCGTCAGTCCGTGTCCGGGGTCGCTCCGGCCGCCTCGGCCAGCGCCACGAAGGCCCCGGCCGCGGGGCTGAGTCGGTTGCGCTGCCACACCAGCGCGACGTCGAGCCTGTCGTCGACCGCCAGGCGTCGGACCTGCAGGCCGACGGCATCGGCCAGTGGGCGCCATGAGTCGGCGACCACGGCCGCGCCGACCCCGCTCAGAACGAGGGGCAGGAGTCCCTCGCGGTGCTCGATCTCCACCACGATCCGACAGTCGGTGGCGGCGACGATCGCGTCGGCGACTCGCCGCATCCCCGTGCCCGGCTGACCTGCCACCAAGGGCAGGCCCCGCAGGTCGCTCATGCTGAGATCGTCGTTGCCTGCCGGCAGGTTCGCGTCGTCGCGTGCGACCAGGACGAACGACTGGGTCTCCAGGGGCAACCGGTCGAGGTCGCTCAGGGCGTCCGCCGGGCCGCTCGTGGCGACCACACCGACCTCGGCGGCCCCGCGTCGCAAGGCCTCCCGCACGTCGTCGGACCGGGGTGCCGCACCGACGGCGACCCCTACGCCCGGGTACCGTTCCACGAACGAGGCCACGAGTCCCGTCAGCGGGCTGACCACCTGGGACGGCATCGAGGCGATCCTCAACCGGCCACCGCGCAGGCCGTCGACGGCAGCCACCGTCTCCCGGGCCACGTCGATCGCACGGACCACCTCACGCGCCGGACCCACGAGCGCCACCCCGGAGGGGCTGAGCACCAGACCTCGTCCTTGACGGATGAACAGCTCCGTGCTCAGCTCGGCCTCGAGCCGGCGGATCGTCTGCGTGACAGACGGCTGCGCCACGAACAGGTGCTCGGCTGCCCGATGGACGGTTCCGTGGTCGACCACGGCAAGGAACTGGCGGAGCTGCCGGACGTCCATGGTGCCCCTTTCCGCGCCTCAGCGCGTCTCCTGCCCGCTCGTGCCCACTCTGCCCCTGTGCCGCTCTCGTGCCATCGGTTGCGGGCGGGCCGACCGCAGCATATCGATAGCCAGAAGCTATCGAAAGCAGCGCCCGGGAAGCTCCCGCGGTGCGCAGCGCGGACCGTCGACCCGTACTGGGCCTGCGGTGGCTCGACCCCCGGCACCCGTGCGCCGAGCGATAGAGAGCGCCTATCGGTCAGCCTGCAAATGAGTCTTGGACCGCACCAGTGGTCACCGTGTTCCATGGATGACATGCCCACCAGCCGCCGCATCGCGGGGGCCGGGGACGGACCGGTACGAGCGTGCACGCAGCCAGCGGTCCGGGCCGTGCGTGATCCCACGGATGCCCGGGAGGTCGAGACGCCCACGGGAGGTTCCCAGGGCTGACGCCGGGCGGGCAGAGGGACGATCGCGCCCGGCGATGACATGACACATCAGCCGACGGGCCGGACGGGCCCGTCACCGAACCACCGACCCTGAGAGGACCCTTGATGAGCGACCCGACCTTCCGGCCGAAGTACGTCTCGTTCGACTGCTACGGCACGCTGATCAGCTGGCCGATGAACCCCATCACCAAGGAGCTGGTCGGCGACCAGATCCCCGAGGAGCAGTGGGACCAGTTCGTCGCCGAGTTCCGCGGCTACCGCTTCGACGCAGTGAACGACGCGTACTACCCCTACGAGCAGGTGCTGCAGAACTCCTACGACCGGGTCTGCCGCAAGTGGGGGATCCAGTCCGACCCGACCGCGGGCAAGCGGTTCGCCGACGGCGTCCGCAGCTGGGGCCCGCACCCCGACGTCGTCGAGCCGCTGAAGAAGATGGCCGAGCACTACAAGCTCGTCATCCTGTCCAACGCCGACAACTCCTTCCTCGAGGAGAGCGTGCCGCGGCTGGAGGCGCCCTTCCACGCCGTCTTCACCGCCGAGCAGGCCGGCTACTACAAGCCGCGGTACGCCGCGTTCGAGTACATGCTCGACCAGCTCGACGCCAAGCCCGAGGACTTCGTCCACGTGTCCTCGCACACCCGCTACGACCCGCTGCCGATGCACGACATGGGCTTCCGCAACCTCGTGCTCCTCGACCGCGGCAACGACCCGATCCCGCCCGGCTACAACCTCACGGTCGTGAAGTCCCTGGACGAGCTCAACACGATGCTCGGGATCTGACGCCACCCGCCGCCGAGGACGGTGCCGACGAATGAAGGTGTGGACGTTGACGGTCAATGGTGACCTGCGCGGGATCTTCGACAGTGAGGTGAAGGCCGTGGAGGCACGGCTGCGATATCTCAGCTCCGGTCCCGAGGACCCCGGGTTCGCAGTCCTGTCCATCGGTCAGTGGAGCGTGCAGTGAACGAGTACCGCTCTTCCGCAAGCCATCCCGCATCTGCGGTCCGTTCCCATCGTGGGTGCCTTCCCATGAGTCTGCGAGTAAGGACGGCTGTCTGATGACCGAGATCGGGTGCATCGCCGACGACTACACGGGAGGCACCGACGTCGCCGCTGGGCTGCGTCGGGCCGGGCTGCGCGTCGCGCTGGTCTTCGGCGTACCCGCTCCGGGGCAGGCCCTTCCCACCTGCGATGCGGCGGTCGTGGCGCTGAAGGTCCGCACGGCCCCAGTAGAGACGGCGTCGACGGAGGTCGCCACTGCCCACGACTGGCTGACGAGCCAAGGGGTTCAGCACTTCTACTACAAGTACTGCTCCACCTTCGACTCCACGCCCGAGGGCAACATCGGCCCGATCACCGACCTCCTGCTCCAGCTCACGGGAATGCAGACGTCGGTGATCTGCCCCTCGTCGCCGGTTCACGGTCGAACGGTCTACCAGGGACATCTGTTCGTGGGCGACCGGCTGCTGTCGGAGTCACCGATGCGTCAGCACCCGCTGACCCCCATGGCCGATGCAGACCTGGTCCGGTTCCTGGCTCGACAGACGACGGGCCGGGTCGGCCTGGTGAGCTGGCCAGAGGTCGCGTCGGGACGCTCGTCGGTCCGAGAGGCGGCTGACCGCCTCGCGGGATCTGGTGTTCGCCATGTCGTCACGGACGCGATCAGTGCCGACGACCTCCGGGCCGTCGTCTCCGCGATGCAGGGTCGCGCGCTCCTGACCGGGGGAGCCGGGCTGGCCGAGGCGTGGGCGGAGGCCGTCCACGCCCGGCTCCACTCGGGGGCGGAGCCTCCGGGCATCACGACTCCGGCCCCGGGCGCCACGCCTCCGGCTCCGGGCACGGGGCCGGAGCCCGACCGGACCCCCGACGAGGACCCCTCCGCAGGAGGCACGCTCGTCCTGGCGGGCAGCTGCTCTGCAGCGACCCTCGCGCAGGTCTCGGAAGCGAAGGCCGCCTTTCCGAGCTATCGGCTCGACCCGGTGAGAACCCCTCATCCCGCTCAGATGCTCGAGGAGGCGCTCGCGTGGCTGGACGGGCGGCCCGCCGGCCGACCGCGTCTCGTCTACGCGTCGGCGACGCGTGGCGAACGTGAGGCAGCCGTCGCGGCGATGGGATCCCACACGGCGCAGCACCTGGAAAAGGTGCTGGGTGCCTTGGCCGTGCACGCCGCCGCCGACGGCACCCGCCGGTTCGTCGTCGCCGGCGGGGAGACGTCCGGGGCCGTCGTCTCCGCCCTCGGCATCCGGCAGGTGCTGGTCGAGGACGAGCACGAACCAGGGGTTCCCTGGTGCACGACCGAAGGGCGCCGTCCCATCCGGCTCCTGCTCAAGTCCGGCAACTTCGGCTCGAGCCGACTGCTCGTGGAGGCCGCCACATGAGGCCTCGTGGAGAAGGGACGCTCGCCGCAGCCGAGGGCATCGCCGAGCTCGGGGCGTCGATCTTCGCCCGTGGCCTGACCCCCGGCCGCACCGGGAACCTCAGCTGCCGTGTCGGCGACGAGATCGTCGTGACACCGACCGGGGCCAGCCTCGGGTCTCTGGATCCGCACCGGCTCGCGGTCATCGACATGGAGGGTCGTCCGATCAGGGGTTCTCTGCCCTCCAAGGAGGCCGGTATGCATGCCGCGCTCTACCGCGCCCGTCCGGCCGCCCGCGGGGTCGTGCACCTCCACAGCACCCACGCCGTCGCCGTCTCGTGCCTGGCCGACATCGACGAGCGGTCTGCGGTCCCACCGCTGACCGCCTACTTCGCGATGCGCGTGGGGAGCCTGCCGCTGGTGCCGTACTTCGCGCCCGGAGACCCGTCGCTGAGCGTCGCGGTGGAGGAGATGGCTCGCGAGCACCACGCGATGCTGCTCGCCAACCACGGCTCCGTCGTGGCCGCCGACGACCTCCTCTCCGCGGCCGATGCGGCGGAGGAGATCGAGGAGACAGCTCGGCTCTGGCTGATGCTGCGTGACCAGCCCACCAGACCGTTGACCAGCGCCCAGCTCACCACCCTGGTAGCAGGCCGCACAGCAGGTTGTGAAGCGATCACGCCCGCCCGCAGCGCCACCTCGGCGACCGGGCCAGTACGTGATCGACTGCAGGAGGAGGAACGAGCGTGATGCGTCGTGTTGTTCTGGTTCACACGGTGGCCGGACTGGTGCCGGTCTTCCAGGATCTGGCCAAGGGACTGCCCGAGGACGTGAAGGTCTCCAACATCGTGGACGAGTCCTTGCTGGAGGATGCGATCGCGGCCGGCGGGCTCACCCAGTCGGTGAACCGCCGGGTCGTGGACCACGTCCTGTCGGCCGCGGACAGCGGTGCCGTGGCCGTCCTTGCCACGTGTTCCTCGATCGGTCCTGCGGTGGAGATCGCCTCGAGACTGGTCGATGTACCGGTTCTGCGCATCGACGAGCCGATGGCTTCGGCCGCCGTCGAGAGTGGGCGGCGAATAGGTGTGCTGGCAACGGTCGCGTCGACGCTCGACCCCACGGTGGAGCTGCTGCGACGCTGCGCCCAAGACCGCGAGAAGGACGTGGAGGTCACCCCCGTCCTGATAGAGGGGGCCTTCGCGGCGATGAGGTCCGGTGATGCAGGAAGGCACGACGAGCTCATCGTCGAGGCCCTCATGGATCTGGCACAACGCGTCGACGTCGTCGTGCTCGCACAGGCGTCCATGGCACGGGTGGTGGCCTCTGTCGATCCGGGCGCCCTGTCCGTCCCGGTGCTGTCCAGTCCCCGCTCGGGGATCGCCGGGCTCGCGGCGGTGCTTTCGTAGGTCCCCACGGAGGTCCCGGTGGGCCATGGCGAGACGGGTCGTCTCCCGGTGAGCTGCGCTCGCGGCCGGGTTGCACGACGAAGCCGCAGGTCGGGAGACAGCTCCTGACCTGCGGCTTCGTGCTGGAGCGAGCGACGGGAATCGAACCCGCGTATCCAGCTTGGGAAGCTGGCGCTCTACCATTGAGCTACGCTCGCACGGGCCGCCGCACGATGCCCCACGAGGGGTGCGAGGCGGCACGCGGCGTCAGTGTAGCCGACGCCCGACCCCGTCCACGCACCGTCTCCCCAAGGCCCGACATCCACCATGGACCTCGCCAAGCAGACCGCCCTCGTCGAACACGTGCGGAGCCGGGGCGGCGACACCACGCAGGTCGCCGTGACGCTCGAGCAGTTCTTCGAGGGCAACGACTGCGAGTGGTCGATCGCGCCCAACCGCGACGAGGCCATGCCCCTCGACACGGTCCGCCGCGTGCTGTTCGACCTGCGCGAGCGCCCGGAGGTGCATGACGTGCGCGTCGAGCTCGACGTGCTCGAGTTCCGGGCCTACCCCGACGACGAGTGGCCCTACGCCAGTGGCGTGGCCGTCATCACGACCCTCATGCCGGAGGAGGTCGACGCCATGACCATCGACGCCGAGACGCAGCCCAGCGGGGGCCCGGCGAGCCGGCTGGACTGGCTCGTCGACGCGCCCGCGATGCCCGACGGCCACCACTACGTCGGCGTGTGGTGGGACTGATGGACGGGCTCGTCGAGTCGCGCCCGGAGCAGGTCACCGCACCGCTCTGCTACCACGCCGAGGGGCCGGTCTGGTCGGAGTCCTGGGGCGGACTGCGGTGGGTCGACCTGCTCGCCGGGGACGTCCTGACGCTGCACGCCGACGGCTCGGTCGCCTCGCTGCACGTCGGTGACGTCGCGGCGTTCGTGCGACCGCGAACGGGCGGTGGCTTCGTCGTCGGCACCGAGCGCGGTCTGGCCCTGTCGGCGGACCCAGAGACCGAGCCGACGCCCTGGCTGACCCTCTGGGACGACACGTCGGTCCGGATGAACGAGGGTGGGTGCGACCCGCAGGGCCGCCTCCTCGCCGGCTCGATGGCCCACGACCGTGCCCCCGGTGGCGCCCGGCTCTACCGCGTCGACCCGGACGGCCGCGTCACGACGGTCCTGCCGGACGTCACGATCTCCAACGGCATCGACTTCTCGCCCGACGGTGCGCGCGCCTACTACGACGACACCCCGACCGGCCGCACCGACGTGTTCGACGTCGTCGACGGCGAGCTGACGAACCGCCGTCCGTTCCACACGGCCGACGTCGGCCATCCCGACGGCCTGACCGTCGACTCCGCGGGCAACGTCTGGGTCGCGCTCAACGGTGCCGGCCGCGTCCGCTGCCTGTCCCCCTCCGGGGACGTCCTCGCCGAGGTCGTGCTGCCCGTCAGGCAGACGACGGCGTGCACGCTGGGTGGCCCGGACCTGCGCGACCTCTACATCACCACCTCGCGGGAGAACCTCAAGGACCCCGAGCCCGAGGCGGGGTCGGTCTTCCGGGTCCGCGTCGCCGTGCCCGGCAGGCCGGTGCTGCCCTTCGCCGGCTGACTGTCCCGGCTGACTGTCCCGGCGGGGGTCTCGCCGCCGGGCTAGGGCCCGGGGTAGGGCCCGGGGACCGGACCCGGGTACCCGCCACGGGGCAGGAACTCGACGCCCCGTCGGCTCCTCCGGGACCTGAGGCCGGACGTCCCGGCGCCTGCAGCGCCCTCTGCCGTGCCACCGGTCGGGTCCCCTGACAGGCCCTCCGCGGACGCCGCGTCGACGCCGAGGAGGCTGCGCGTCAGGCGTTCGCCCTCGGACAGCAGCTCGTCGAGGGCGAGGCGGAGGTGCTCGTCCGACGGCGGCTCGGCGGCCAGGGCCGCCGCGAGGACCGCCCGGCGGACCAGCTCCTTGGCGAACGAGGCCGTCGTGCCCTCGGACCGGACGGCAGCGGCCGAGATCGCCTCCGGACCGAAGAGGTGCCCGCCGTAGAGCCGGAGCAGCTCGCGGCGGCCGGCGCGGTCGGGCAGCGGGATCTCGGCCGCGAGGTCGACCCGGCCCGGACGCTGCGCGAGCGCCACCTCGAGGTCCTCGACGCGGTTGGTCGTCAGGACGAACGCGACGTCGGCGTCGGCGTCGAGCCCGTCGAGCGCGTCCAGCACCTCGAAGAGCAGCGGGGAGGCTCCCATCGGTGCGAACGAGCGGTCCTCGGCCACGAGGTCGCAGTCCTCGAGGACGACGACGGCCGGCTGGTGCGCCCGCGCGACCTTCGCGGCGTCGTGGATGAAGCGCAGGGAGCCGCCGCTCAGCAGCACCGCCGTCGTACCAGGAGTCGCCGACAGCAGGTAGCGCACCGTGTGCGTCTTGCCGGTACCCGGGGGCCCGTAGAGCAGGATCCCGCGCTTGAGGTGCTGGCCGTGGGCCCGCAGGCGCTCACGGTGCTCACCCATCCCGATGACGTGGTGCGCCACGCGGTCGAGCAGCCCGTCGGGCAGGATGACCGCCGCGGCGTCGACGGTCGGGCGCGCCACGAACGTCACCCCGGCCATCCCCGGGCCGTAGGGGTCGCCGCCGAACGTCAGCACCTGGCCGCGGAGGATGCTGCGGGCGTCCATGAGCTCCTGGACCCGCGCCATGAGCCGGTCGGAGGTGTCGCGGTCGCGCGACATGACCTCGATGCTGCCCGCCTCACGGCCGAACTGCCGGTTCATGCCCTGCTGGCGCACGGCCACCGGCTCGCCCTCGAACCGGAACATCCTGATGCCCGAGGTGACGACCTGCCGGTGGTCCTCCTTGCCGGGGCCGGTGGGCATGCGGCCGTAGTCGACCTGCCCCACCGGAAGGCCCATCCCGTGGATGCTCTGGACGAGGTCGCCGAGGGACATGTGGTGCCGGGCGTCACCGGCGATCCCGACGACGCTGCGCCCCGGGTCGGTCCCCGACACCTCGTCCAGGGCGATGTCGGCGTCGACGAGCCGGTGCGGCATGACCGGCTCCGACACGACGGCCAGCCCCTGCGGTGACACCCCGAGGTGGGCCTCGAGCACGTCGACGAGCCGTGGCCCGCCGGCGTCGTCGGGCAGCTGCTCGAGCATCCGCCGGACGAGCTGCCGGAACTCGGCCACGAGCTCGCGCGTCCCCGCCTCGTCCCTCGGCTGCTCCGTCATGACCCAACGGTAGGCGAGCCTGGGTACCGCACGCGCCTGGAGCGACCGACCGTTCGGACCGGATCCGGCGGGCCTCGCGAGCGGTCCGCGGGCCGACGCCGCCTGCACGGTAGCCTCGACCCGTGCTGCTCTCCGACAAGGACATCCGGGGCGAGGTCGACGCCGGTCGTGTCGTGCTCGACCCGTGGGACGAGAACATGGTCCAGCCGTCGAGCGTCGACGTCCGGCTCGACAAGTTCTTCCGGCTCTTCGACAACCACAAGTACCCCTACATCGACCCGGCGGCCGAGCAGCCGGAGCTGACGCGTCTGGTCGAGGTCGGTCCGGACGAGGACGGCTTCGTCCTGCACCCGGGGGAGTTCGTCCTCGGGTCGACGCTGGAGGCCGTGTCGCTGCCCGACGACCTCGCCGCCCGCGTCGAGGGCAAGAGCCCCTCGGCCGCCTCGGCCTCCTGACGCATGCCACCGCGGGCTTCGTGGATCCCGGGTTCTCCGGCCACGTGACGCTCGAGCTGTCGAACGTCGCGACGCTGCCGATCATGCTCTACCCGGGCATGAAGATCGGCCAGCTGTGCTTCTTCCGGCTCAGTAGCCCGAGCGAGAACCCTTACGGCTCAGCGAAGTACGGCTCGCACTACCAAGGTCAGCGCGGTCCGACCGCCAGCCGCTCCTTCCAGAACTTCCACCGGACGCCCGTGTGAGCAGGACGCTCGAGGGGCCGTCGCGCGTCGTCGGCCCGCCCACGGACGACGGTCTCCCGCCGGCGACCCTCGTCTGGCACGCCCGGCCCGCCGACGCCCGTGTCGTCGTCCTCGTCCTGCACGGCGGCGCCATCGGGGGGTTCGAGCCGAACCGGCCGTGGTCGCACAACGTCGCCCGGCTCGTGCCGTTCGCGCGAGCGCTGGCCCGCAAGGTGCCCGGGCCGGTCGCCGTGGCACGGCTGCGGTTCCGGGTTCGGGGGTGGAACGGCGACGACGCCATGCCGGTGCTCGATGCCCGCTGGGCCCTGGGTCGGCTGCGCGAGACGTACCCCGACGCGTCGATCGCGCTCGTCGGTCACTCGATGGGCGGTCGCACCGCCTTGCACGTCGGCACCGAGCCCGGGGTGCGCCTCGTCGTGGGTCTCGCGCCGTGGATCGAGCCCGGTGACCCGCGCCCCGGCCCCGCTCAGCGCACCGTCGTCGTCCACGGGGACCGGGACGTCGTCTGCGGCCTGAGCCGTTCCCGGCGCCTCGTCGAGTCCATGCAGGCCGAGGGTCTCGACGCCTCCCTCGTGCGCGTCGAGCGGGGCGACCACGCGATGCTCGTGCGCTGGCCCCTGTGGACGCGCCTCGTCACCGGCATCGTCACCGCGACGTTCGCCGCGGAACTGGGCCACGACGAGGAGCCGGCGAGTGGGCCCGAGGGCGCCGTCGTCGCCCAGGTCGTCCACTCCCGCGGCGTCACCCTCGACCTCTGGGCAGGCGTGACGCCTCCGATCCGGCTGTCCCGGAAGGGCGTCCGAGCCCCCCGCGGCTGAGCCTCCCAGGTCAGTTGGGCCCCAGCGGGTCCGCGGCGACCCACTCGTCGACGATGTCGACCGCAGCCGCCACCGCGGGCGCGAGGTCGTGGTCGTCCGGCTCTCCCGCGAGGTGCGTGCACCGGGCCATCAGCTCGGACAGCTCGCCGGCGACCCGTCGCCCGCCCAGGACGAGCGCGCGGACAGCGGTGACGAGCTCGAGGGCGATGATCTGCCGGTAGGCCTCGGCGGCCTCGGTGAGGCGGGCCGACGACACCGAGGCGTGGCTCGCACCGTCCTCGACCCCGGCGGAGACCGAGACCCACTGGATCGAGCGCGCCGCCGACGCGGCCTCCCGGATGAGCGCCATGGCCGAGGCGGCGCCGTACTCCAGGATGAGCAGGCCGGAGGAACCTGCCTCCGGACCGGCGAGGAACCGGGGCAGACCGCTCGCAGGGTCGGTCAGCAGGTGGGAGATGCGAGACGCGCTCGTGTGCGCCGAGCCGACGAGGGCCAGCAGGGTCGAGTCGACGGCGAGGGCCAGGTAGGCCTGGTGGAAGCCGCCGTGGTGCGCGACGCCGGGTGGGTCGTCGTCCGTCAGGACCGCGGGGTTCTCGCTGCCGCTGTTGACGAGTGCCTCGACGACGCGGCGCAGGTCGTCGATCTCGTCGAGGAGCGGGCCGTGCACCTGCGGGAAGGTGCGCAGCCCGAAGAAGTCCTGCAGCTGGGCCGGCTCGACGGTGCTGCCGTGCACGAGCCGGGTGACGGTGGCGGCCGCGGTGACGGCGCCCGGGAACGGGGTGACCCTCGGCACGGCCGGCCCGAAGGCCTCGAGGTTGCCGCGCAGCGCGACGAACGACAGGGCGCACACAGCCATGGCGACGTCGGCGAGCCGGGCGAGCCGGCCGCAGCCGAGGGCAGCCTCGGCCAGGGTGAAGGCGCTGCTCGACATCAGGGGCAGCGCGTCGGACTCGTCCAGGGGCGCGGGGGCGAGCAGGGTCCCGTCGGCGGTGGGGCGCTCGCCGAGCAGGGTGAGACCGACCTCCGCCAGCGCGGTGAGGTCGCCGGTGCCGATGGCGCCGCGCCGGTGCACGACGGGGAGCCGTCCGTCCTCGGCCCTCGTGGTCTCCACGAGCGCCCGAAGGAGCGACCCGCTGGCGCCGGAGGTCCCGGCGAGCAGCTGGTTGACGCGGATCGCGAGGGCGCTGCGCACGGTCGCGTGCGGGAACGGCCCGCCCCAGCCTGCACCGTGGCTGCGCAGCAGGGCGTGCCCCGGTCTCGGCGACGTGCTCGCCCGGTCGCGGTTGGCGCCGACCCCCGACGTCCTGCCGTACACGGGCCGCACCAGGGCCACCTCGTGGGCGGCACGGGCGGCCCGGTCGACCCGGGAGGCCGCCTCGGGGTCGACCGCGAGGTCCGCCCCCCGGCCCAGCGCCTCGATGGCGGCGATCGTCAGCTGCTGCCCGGTCAGGGTGATGGTCATGTGCGGTCCTCGGATGACGGCCGGAGATTTTCTCGGGCAACAGGGTGTCGCGCTGTGTCCGCAGTGTGCCAGACTGCCACTGGGCAGCAAAGGGCTGCCGCAGAATGAAAACGGCACTCGTTGCCCCTCGCTCGATCACCGACGAGGTGTCACCCATGACACGTCCATCACCCCCACGGTCGCCGCGATCCGCGTCCCGGTCCGTGGGTCGTTCGTCGCCCGCCTCTGAGCCGGTGTCGACGCCCGCCCCCGGCGCCGCCGCCACCCGTTCCGTCGAGCGCGCGCTCGGTCTCCTCGCACACGTCTGCGAGACGGCGCCCACGAGCCTGTCGGAGTGCGCCAAGGCCGTGGGGCTGTCCCCGACGACGGCCCTGCGCCTGCTGCGCACGCTCGAGGTCCTCGACTTCGTCAGCCGCGACGAGGACGGCGACTTCCACCCCGGATCCCTCGCGTTCCGGTTCGGGGCGGTCGCCCTCGGCCGCAACCAGATGGTCAAGGCCGCCCAGCCGGCCCTGCAGCGACTCATCGCCCGATGCGGCGAGTCCGCGTACCTCGGCATCGCCGGGCGACCTGACGAGGCGGTGTACATCGCGATGGCCGAGGGGACGTTCTCGATCCGCCACGCCGGCTGGGTCGGACGCACCGTGCCGGTCGACGGCACGGCCATCGGTGCGGCCCTGCAGGGCCGCACGCCGGAATGCGGGTATGTGGTGGTGCGTTCCAAGGTCGAGGAGGACGTCACGGCCATCGCCGCCCCCATCGCGTGGCTGGGCGGCATCGCGGGGGCGCTCAACGTCGTCGGGCCCTCCTACCGTCTGGATCCGCAACGGAGCCGTGACGTCGGCGTCGCCGTCGCCGCGGAGGCTCGAACGATCGCGCGAACCCTGTTCCCGACCCCCCACACGAATGAGGTGACGAGCCGATGATCCGGTTCGAGTCAGTGACGAAGCAGTACCCCGACGGCACCGTCGCGGTCGACGAGCTCAGCCTGACGGCCCCCACCGGCAAGATCACCGTGCTCGTCGGGCCGTCCGGGTGTGGCAAGACCACGTCGCTGCGGATGATCAACCGGATGATCGAGCCGACCGGTGGCCGCATCCTCGTCGACGACCGCGACACTGCCACCATCGACAGCGCCGAGCTGCGCCGGGGCATCGGCTACGTGATCCAGCACGCCGGACTCTTCCCGCACCGCACCATCGTGGCCAACATCGCGACCGTGCCCCTCCTGCTCGGGTGGGACCGCGACAGGGCGACGAGCCGGGCCCTCGAGCTGATGGAGCGGGTCGGGCTGCCCCAGTCGTTCGCCAAGCGGTTCCCCTCGCAGCTCTCGGGAGGCCAGCAGCAGCGCGTCGGCGTCGCGCGCGCCCTCGCGGCCGACCCGCCGGTCATGCTCATGGACGAGCCGTTCAGCGCGGTCGACCCCGTCGTGCGGGACCAGCTCCAGGAGGAGTTCCTGCGGCTGCAGGACGAGCTCGGCAAGACGATCGTCTTCGTCACCCACGACATCGACGAGGCGATCAAGCTCGGCGACCAGGTGGCCGTGCTCCGGGTCGGGGGCACGCTCGCCCAGCTCGCGGCCCCCGAGGAGCTGCTGTCCCGGCCGGTCGACGACTTCGTGGCCGACTTCGTCGGGCGCGACCGCGGCTACCGCACCCTCGGCTTCCGCACCGCGACCTTTCCGACCAGGGCGGAGCCGACGGTCCGGCTCGGCGCGCCCGCGGCCGACGCCCGGGCCGTCACGGCCGACCCCTGGGTCCTCGTCCTCGACGACGAGGACCACCCGCTGGGGTGGGTCGAGCCGGAGCGGCTCGACGGTCCGGTCACGCGGGAGGCCCTTCATCGCGGCGGCACGGTGGCCTCGACCGAGGGGTCGCTCCGGCAGGCCCTCGACGCGGCCCTGTCGGCGCCCTCCGGCCGAGGCGTCGTCGTCGGGCCCGACGGCGCCTTCGTGGGCACCGTGCGTGCCCGGGACCTCATCGAGCCCATCGAGGTGAGCGCCGCCGGTCAGCGGGCCCGGGACGCCGAGACCGAGGGTGTCGAGCCGGGCGTCGAGCCGGGAGTCGAGCCGGGAGTCGAGCCGGGCGTCGAGCCGGGCGTCGACTCGGCCGCAGCCGCGGAGACGAAGGTCGTCTGATGGACTGGTTCACCTCGCACCTCGACGACGTGTGGGGACTTCTCGTCACCCACGCCTACCTCGCCGGGTTCCCCCTCCTGCTGGGCCTGCTCATCGCGCTGCCCCTGGGCTGGACGGCCCGTCGCTTCTCGTGGGCCTACCCGCCCCTCATCATCGGCACCGGGTTGCTGTACACGCTGCCGTCGCTGGCCGTCTTCATCCTGCTTCCCGGCATCCTGCACACGCAGATCCTCGACCCCACCAACGTCCTCGTCGCCATGACGGTCTACACCGTGGCCCTGCTCGTCCGAACCGTCGCCGACGGCCTCGCTGCGATCCCCGACGACGTCCGGCTCGCCGCCAACGCCATGGGGTACCGACCTGTGCGGCGGCTGCTCGGGGTCGAGCTGCCGCTGGCCGTCCCGGTCATCTCCGCCGGTCTGCGGGTGGCCGCCGTCAGCAACGTCAGCATCGTCAGCGTCGCCGCCATCATCGGCGTGCAGCAGCTCGGCTCGCTCTTCACCGACGGGTTCAACCGTGACTTCTTCGCCCCCATCGTGACGGGCATCATCGCCTGTGGAGTGCTGTCGCTGGTCTTCGACGTCATCATCGTCGTCGTCACCCGGCTGCTCACGCCCTGGGCCCGAGCGAGGACCGCTTCATGATCGCCGACATCATCGGCTGGCTCACCGACCCGGCCAACCGCGAGGACATCGTGCAGCGGCTCCTCGAGCACATCGAGTACGTGCTCCTCGCGACGGGCATCGCGGCCGTCGTCGCCGTCCCCGCCGGGATGTGGGTGGGCCACACCGGGCGAGGGAAGTTCGCGGTGGTCAACATCTCGGGTTTCGCGCGCGCCATCCCGACCCTGGGCCTGCTCTTCTTCATCGTCCTGTGGCTGGGTCCCAACCTCACCGGCGACCTCGCGTTCCTGCTGCCGAGCCTCATCGTCCTCGTCGTGCTCGCCATCCCGCCCATCCTCGCGGGCACGTACGCGGGCATCGACGAGGTCGACCCCGCGGCCCGGGACGCCGCGCGGGGGATGGGGATGCGTGGCTGGCAGGTGCTGTTCAAGGTCGAGGTGCCGTGCGCGCTCCCGCTGATCTTCTCCGGCGTGCGCTCGGCACTGCTGCAGGTCGTGGCCACCGCGACCATCGCCGCGACGGTGGGCCTCGGCGGGCTCGGCCGTTTCCTCATCGACGGGCTCGCGGTCCGCGACTACGCCCAGATGGCCTCCGGGGCCGTGCTCGTCGCCGCCCTGGCCCTCGCCATCGACCTCGTCGCGTCCATCGCCCAGCGGCTCGCCGTCTCGCGCGGGATCACCGGCCGGTTCCGCACCCGACGCGGCCGTCCCGAGGTCCGGTCGACCACAGAGTCAGTCACGACGACTACCGTCACGGTCGGCACGGTCAACTGATCCCCTGGCCAGCGTCCACAGGAAAGAGATGAGTATGAAGCACAGCAAGACGGTTCTCACGTCGGTCTCCGCGCTGGCTCTGGCCGGTCTCGCGGCGTGCGGCTCGGGCGGTGGCGGCAGCCCCCTCGACCAGCCCACCAACGCCGGCTCGGCGGCCCCGAGCGGCACGATCGTCGTGGGCTCGGCCAACTTCCCCGAGTCCGAGCTCCTCATGGACATCTACGCCAAGGCCCTCGAGGCCAAAGGGGTGAAGACCTCGACCAAACCCAACATCGGTAGCCGCGAGACGTACATCCCTGCGCTGCAAGACGGCTCGATCGACCTCGTCCCCGAGTACACCGGGGTCCTCGACCAGTACTTCGACAAGTCAGCCAAGGCGACCGACTCCCAGGCCGTCTACGACGAGCTCAAGGCCGCCCTCCCGTCGGGCCTGCAGGTGCTCGACAAGTCGGCGGCCGAGGACAAGGACGCCGTGGTGGTCACGAAGGACACCGCGACGAAGTACAACCTCAAGACCATCGCCGACCTGGCGCCGGTTGCCAAGGACCTCGTCCTCGGGGGGCCGCCCGAGTGGAAGACCCGCGAGTCCGGGGTGCCCGGCCTCAAGAAGGTGTACGGCCTGACCTTCAAGGAGTTCAAGCCGCTCGACGCGGGTGGCCCGCTCACGGTCCAGGCCCTGAAGAACGGCCAGATCCAGGCGGCCAACCTGTTCACCACCGACCCGAACGTCCCGGCCAACGGCTTCGTCGCGCTCGAGGACCCCAAGTCGTTCTTCGCGGCGCAGAACGTCGTCCCGCTCATCACCAAGTCCAAGGTCAACGACACCATCTCCTCGACGCTCAACGCCGTGTCGGCGAAGCTCGACACGGCGACGCTGGCCGGCCTCGTCAAGGAGGTCGTCATCGACAAGAAGGACGCCGAGGACGTGGCGACGGAGTTCCTGCAGAAGGCCGGCCTCGGCTGACCCGGCGGTCGCCCCGGCGGGCCCGAGGTCGCGCCGGGGCGGCGCCGAGCGGCGCAAGGCAGCGACGTCGGGTGCGGAGGGAATGCCGACGAGGCGAGAACGGTTCTCATGAGTGGCTTCGCGACCTCCGCGGAGCGACCGTCCGAGGAGCACCATTGGCCAAGCGCACCGACCTTCGCCCCGTCGTCACCCTCCGCTCGACGGCGGGCACCGGCTACAGCTACGTGACGCGCAAGAACCGACGCACCACCCCTGACCGCCTCGTGCTGCGCAAGTTCGACCCGGTCGCCGGGGAGCACGTGGACTTCCGCGAGACCCGCTGACAGTCGACGGCGAGCCGGAGTCGCACGACACGGCCGCGTCCCCACCTCGGGGACGCGGCCGTGTCGTGTCTCGCGGGACCACCGGAACCGGACCCGGGAGCGTTCGGGTCGGCCGGGTCTGCCCCGGACCGCCAGGGCGGGCGTGCGGACCGGCGCTGACGTGTGGTGGGGTCCTCTCAGGCCGGGGTGACGGAGCGACGCACCGCCGGGTCGGCGGCCGGTGCGGGGGTCGGGGCGGGCTGGGTCCACGGCACGGTGACGGTGGGGGTCGTCACGGGGACGAACGCCTTCGCCGCGTCGATGCCGGTGCGCAGCATCTGCACGAGCCGGTCCTCCGGGTCGTCGATGCAGGCCCGAGCCACGCCGTCGACGCCGAGGGCGACGATCCTCGCCGCGTTCGAGGGGCGCAGCGCAGCCGAGTTGAAGCCCATGCGGGCCAGGTTGATCCGTGCCCAGCGCTCGGCGGCCGGCGCCGCCGTGAGCGCGGCCCGCGAGGCGGCGGAGAGGCGTCCGGGCTCACGACCGTCCTGCTCGGCGAGGATGCCCTCGGCGTTGAGGATGGCGATCGCCATCGCGTTCTGGCGCTCCTCGGCGGCCACCGGCAGGGCCGCGCGGGCGGTGCTGAGGACGATCGCCGTCGTCGCGCGGGGGTCGCTCGGGTTGAGGCCGACGACCTCGGGGACCATGGTCACCAGGCGCTGCCGGTTGGGCTCGTCGAGCATGTCGTTGACGCAGCGAGCCAGGGTCGCGAGCACGGGATGGGTGCAGGCGGGGTGGTCGCTCCACCGCTCGCCGGCCAGGAACGAGGCCATCTCCATGAAGCAGGCGCCCTTGCGGGGGTTGCGGTGACGACCGCGGGACAGTACTGGCACTCCGTCGGGCACGAATGGGGCTCGTCGTGACATTGGTCGCTCCTCGGCTGCTGCTGGCGATCCATTGGGCGGACTCCTTCATGGTGCGCCTGTTCCGCGCCGTTGACCACCCTTTCGCCGACCCCTACCCACCGGCCTGCGGCCAAACCCTGTCACCAACCCGGATCGCTGGGCACAATCGGCCCATGGGCGACGAGAGCGAGGGTTCGGGAGTCCGCGCGCACGTCGCCGACTCCTGGGTCCGGTCCGCGGCGGCCGGGGTCCACGTCGACGCGGTCGACGCCCCGATCACGCTGCCGGCCGACGCCCTGCGCGACCATCGCGAGGCCCACCCCCTCGCGCGGGTCTTTCCCCTTCTCGACGACGTGCTCGGCCAGGCGGCGCGCGACTGCGACGCGGTCATGGCCGTGGCCGACGCCTCGGGCCAGCTGCTCTGGGTGTGCGGGTCGCCGAGCACGCTGCGCCGCGCCGAGAGCATCGGCTTCGTCGAGGGCAGCAACTGGGACGAGCGGATGGCCGGCACCAACGCGCCGGGGGTCGCTCTTCGGCTCGACCGACCCGTCAACGTCATCGGTGCCGAGCACTTCCGCCGCTCGGTCCAGCGCTGGAGCTGCGCGGCGACGACGATCCACGACCCCAGCGACCAGAGCGTCCTCGGGGTCCTCGACATCACCGGCGGCGACGACATCGTCGCGCCACAGACGCTGGCCATGGTCCGGGCCGCGGCGCGGATGGCCGAGTCCGAGCTGGCTCGCGAGCTGCTCGTCGGGGCGCGATACGCCTCGGTGCCGGCCACCGCGGGCCGGCTGTCGGTGCTGCTCGAGGCCCTCGGACGCAACGACGCCCTGCTCACCGTCGACGACGGGCGCGGTCACCGGCGGACGCTGCGGCTCAGCCCACGACACAGCGAGATCCTCCTGCTGCTCGCATCGGCGGCCCGTGGCCTGTCCGGCGACGAGCTCGCGGTGCTGCTCTACGAGGAGGACAGCAGCGCCTCGACGCTGCGGGTCGAGATGGGCCGGCTGCGGGCGCTGCTCGGCGACGACCTGCTCGCGTCGCGGCCCTACCGGGTCGTCGCGGAGCTGTCGGGCGACTGGCTCGGTGTCGAGGCGCACCTGGCCGCGGGGGACCTCGCCAGTGCCATGCGGGCCTACCGGGGCGCGCTGCTGCCACGGTCGGTCGCGCCCGGGGTGGTCCGGCTGCGTGAGAGCATCGAGGGCGACCTGCGCCGGGCCGTCCTCGCGAGCGGCCGCACCGACCTCATGTCGGCGTGGACGCGGTCCGCGTCCGGTGCCGACGACTACGAGATGTGGCAGGCCCAGGCCAGGCTCCTCGGTCCCTCCTCGCCACTGCTGCCGCTCGTCCGGAACCAGCTCGACCGCCTCGACCGCGAGCTCGGCACCTGAGACGAGGACCCGTCGGGCCCGCCGTCGGCCGCGAGCACCCTTCTCGACACGCAACGTGGATGCAACGTCCGGTTGCCTAACGTCCTGACGACCCCGTTTTCGGGGCCGCCACCAAGGACGTTGGGAGAACGACATGACCATCTATGCACCCCCGGGAGCGGCCGACTCGCTCGTCTCGCTCCAGGACCGGTACGGCCACTTCATCGGCGGCAACTGGGTCGAGCCGAAGAAGGGCCTCTGGTTCGAGAACATCTCGCCGGTCAACGGCAAGCCGTTCTGCGAGATCGCCCGGGGCACCGAGGAGGACATCGAGGCGGCCCTCGACGCCGCCCACGCAGCCGCGCCGGCGTGGGGCCGCACGAGCCTCGGCGAACGGTCGCTCGTTCTCAACCGCATCGCCGACCGCCTCGAGGAGAACCTCGAGATGCTCGCCGTCGCCGAGACGTGGGAGAACGGCAAGGCCGTCCGCGAGACGCTCGCCGCGGACCTGCCCCTTGCCGTCGACCACTTCCGCTACTTTGCGGGCGTCCTTCGCGGACAGGAGGGTTCGAGCAGCGAGATCGATGCCGACACGGTCGCCTACCACTTCCACGAACCGCTCGGCGTCGTCGGCCAGATCATCCCGTGGAACTTCCCGATCCTCATGGCCGTCTGGAAGCTCGCGCCGGCACTCGCCGCCGGGAACGCCGTCGTGCTCAAGCCGGCCGAGCAGACGCCGTGGTCGATCCTCAAGGTCGTCGAGCTCATCGGCGACCTGCTGCCCGCGGGCGTCGTCAACGTCGTCAACGGCTTCGGTGTCGAGGCGGGCAAGCCCCTGGCCTCGTCGCCGCGGATCGCCAAGATCGCCTTCACCGGCGAGACGACGACCGGGCGGCTCATCATGCAGTACGCGTCGCAGAACATCATCCCGGTCACGCTCGAGCTCGGCGGCAAGAGCCCCAACGTCTTCTTCGAGGACGTCGCCCAGCAGCGGGACGCCTTCTACGACAAGGCCCTCGAGGGGTTCACGATGTTCGCGCTTAACCAGGGCGAGGTCTGCACCTGCCCCTCGCGCGCGCTGGTCCAACGCTCGATCTACTCCGACTTCGTCCCGGACGCCGTGGCGCGCGTCGAGAAGATCAAGCAGGGCAACCCGCTCGACACCGACACGACGATGGGCGCCCAGGCGAGCAACGACCAGCTCGAGAAGATCCTGTCCTACCTCGACATCGGCCGGCAGGAGGGCGCCAAGGTCCTCACCGGTGGGGAGCGCAACGTGCTCGACGGAGACCTCGCCGACGGCTACTACGTCGCCCCGACGGTCTTCGAGGGCAGCAACTCGATGCGGATCTTCCAGGAGGAGATCTTCGGCCCGGTCGTCTCCCTCACGAGCTTCGAGGACGAGGCCGACGCGCTCGCGATCAGCAACGACACGCTCTACGGCCTGGGCGCCGGCGTGTGGACGCGCGACGGCGCACGGGCCTACCGGATGGGCCGAGGCATCAAGGCCGGTCGGGTCTGGACGAACTGCTACCACCAGTACCCGGCGCACGCGGCGTTCGGTGGCTACAAGCAGTCGGGGATCGGCCGCGAGAACCACAAGATGATGCTCGACCACTACCAGCAGACGAAGAACCTGCTCGTGTCCTACTCCCCGGACCCCCTCGGCTTCTTCTGACGGGGCCGCGACGTGCCTTCCCACGGGCCGGAGGTCACGTCCGTCGGGACGGGTCGACCCGGTGAGCCATCGGCTTCCCGCAGCCGGGTCGACCTGACCGGTGAGGCGGCGGACCTGCTCCGCCGCCTCACCGGGGTCCACGGACCGCTGATGTTCCACCAGTCCGGCGGCTGCTGCGACGGCAGCTCGCCGATGTGCTACCCGGCCGGCGAGTTCCTCACGAGCGAGGCCGACGTGCACCTCGCCGACCTCGCTGTCGAGGGCCTGGACGATCCGGTGGCCTTCTGGATGTCGGCGTCGCAGTACGCCTACTGGCGGCACACCCACCTGACCGTCGACGTCGTGCGCGGACGCGGCAGCGGCTTCAGCGTCGAGGCTCCCGAGGGCGTGCGGTTCCTCATCCGGTCACGCCTGTTCACCGACGCCGAGATGTCGGCGCTCGGGGTCGAACCGCCGAGGCTGCTCGGCGGCTGACGGCTCAGGCGGGCGGGGCGACGGCCGCGGTCTGACCCGACCGGCGCAGCGACGCGGCGACGAACCCGTCCGCCTTGAGCTCCTCGACGAGGTCGCGCAGGTACCGCTCCGCGGCCTCCCCGCGGCCCGCCGGCGTCCCGACGGCCTGCCGGATCTGCATGAACGCCTCGTCGACGACTCGGGTGCCCGGGTGGGCGGCGACCCACGCCGTCGCCGGTTCGCGGATGCCGGCACCGGCCTCGAGTCCCTCGGCGGCGAAGACGTCGACCCCCTCCGCGCCGCGCACGACCTCGGCGTGCTCGAGGGTGCGCGACAGGTGCAGGTCGTAGGCCGACCCGGCCTTGACCCCGACGCGGGATCCGGGACGGTCGACGTCGGCCGGTGAGCGCACGGTCGAGGCCTCGGGCACGACGTAGACGCCCTCGATGACGACGTACGGCGGGGTGAAGGCCACCTGGGTGGCGCGGGCCGGGTCGACGGCGAGGAAGCCGAGGTCGGCGCGGCCGTCGGCCATGGCCTCGAAGGACAACCGGGCCGCGTCGAAGCACAGCAGCCGGAGCGGGACCCCGAGCCGCGCGGCGACCTCGCGGGCGAGGTCGACGGTGACTCCGCGAGGCTCCGTGGGGGTGCCCTGCGCCAGCACGGGGTTCCCGAGGTTGATCGACGCCCGCAGCACGCCGGTGGGGACGAGGTCGCGGACGACGTCGGCAGGGGCGGCGTGGGGCGTGGTCGAGGTCGTCACGGGCGCCACCCTACGTCGCCGGGGAGCCCGCGCCCGCAGGCCGAGGGGCCACACGACAACTCGTGACCTCGTACCAAGCCCGTCGGTCGGGCTGCGGGTGCAGAGTGTCGGGATGGCACATCGAAACCTCGCCGCGGCGGTTGCCGTCGCGGCCACGCTGGCCGTCGCCGCCACCGCCGCGCCGGCCGCCGGCTCGTCGACCCCCTGGGACCACACGGCCACCGGCACCGTCTTCCTGCCCAACCCGGTCCAGGAGCTCGGCGACGAGTCGCTGACCGACGCCAAGGACGCCGACTACGCGGCCCTCGCGCCGGCCTACCACCGCGTCACCCTGACGCACCTCGACGGCTCGGGCACGCTGACCGGCCAGTACGTGCGGGTCAAGAGCTCGACGGGCTCGGCCGCGCGGTCGGTGGGCGGGGCCTTCCCGGCCTACCACCGTGACGTCGACCAGTTCGAGCAGGTCATGGGCTACTACTGGGTGACCACGGCCCAGGAGTACCTCCAGCACCTGGGCTTCGGCTCGACCCTGCGGCCGGTCAACCAGCGCCAGATCGAGCTGCGGGTCGACCAGTACGGCGGCGACAACTCCTTCTTCCGACCGGACAAGGCGAACATCACCGTCGGCAAGGGCGGCGTGGACGACGCCGAGGACGCCGAGGTCGTCGTGCACGAGTACGGCCACTCGGTGCAGGACGGCCAGGTGCCCGGCTTCGGAACGACCCTCGAGTCCGGCGCGATCGGCGAGGCCTTCGGCGACTACCTCGCCGTCGTCGTGACGAGCTGGCGTGCCGGGACGCCGACCCTGACCCCCGAGGCGTGCGTCGCCGACTGGGACTCGGTCTCCTACACGCGCACGGTCCCGCACTGCCTGCGCCGCCTCGACGGCACGAAGACGTATCCCACCGACGTCGTCGGCGAGGTGCACGCGGACGGCGAGATCTGGTCGCGGGCCCTCTGGGACGTCCGTGCCGCGCTCGGCGACACCAAGGCGTCGACGCTCATCGTCGAGGCGCAGTTCGCCTTCGCGCCCGACACCACCTTCCGCGCCGCCGCGCTCGACACCGTCGCTGCCGCGCAGCGCCTCTACGGGGCATCGGCCGCCAGGGCGGTCACGGCGGCCTTCCACGCCCGCGGAATCCTCTGACGCGCCTGACGCGCCTGACGCGCCTGACGCGCCTGACGCGCCTGACGCGCCTGACGCGCCGGCTGCGTCCGGACGCTCCCGGACGCTGAGGACGCTGAGGACGCCCGACCGCGTCGCGCCCGCACGCGAACGGCCCCCTTCCCGGACGGGAGGGGGCCGTTCGCGTGGCCGGGGGAGCGGCCTCAGGCGGTGGGGGCCGGCTCCGGGTCGGGCTGCGGCTGCTCGGCGACCTCGGGCTCGCCACCCTCGTTGCCGCGGCGGACGGCGGCCAGGAGCATCTGGGCGACGTCGACGACCTCGACCTCGCCCTCGGCCTTCGTGCCGTCCTGGACGGCGGCGTTGACGCCGTCGGTGAGCATGACCTTGCAGAAGGGGCAGCCGACGGCGATGCGGTCGGCGCCGGTGGCCAGGGCCTCGGCGGTTCGGTTGGTGTTGATCCGGGTGCCGAGCTTCTCCTCCATCCACATCCGGGCCCCGCCGGCGCCGCAGCAGAACGAGGTCTCCTTCGAGCGCTGCATCTCGGCGTACTCGACGCCGGGCAGGATCTGCAGCAGCTCGCGCGGCGGGGCGTAGACCTGGTTGTGCCGGCCGAGGTAGCACGGGTCGTGGTAGGTGACCTTGGCACCGGTGGACGCGGCGCCGGTGAGGGTCCCGCTGGACGCGGCGTCGCCGGGGCGGGCCACCGGGGTCAGGCGCTTCTCGCGCACGAGCCGGTTGAGCAGCTGGGTGTGGTGCAGCACCTCGTAGTGCCCGCCGAGCTGGGGGTACTCGTTCTTGATGGTGTTGAAGCAGTGCGCGCAGGTGACGACGATCTTGGTCGCGCCGACCTCGCTCAGGGTCTCGACGTTCTGGGCGGCCAGCATCTGGAAGAGGAACTCGTTGCCGGCGCGGCGGGCCGGGTCGCCGGTGCAGGCCTCGCCGTCGCCGAGCACCGCGAAGCTGACCTCGGCGGTGTGCAGCAGCTCGGCCACGGCCCGGGTCGTCTTCTTGGCGCGGTCCTCGTAGGCGCCGGCGCAGCCGACCCAGAACAGGTAGTCGACCTCGCCGAGGTCCTCGACGTCGACACCGACCTGCTTGACCTCGAAGGGCAGGTCCTTGGCCCAGTCCATCCGCAGCCGCGGCGCCAGGCCCCACGGGTTGCTGTTCTTCTCGAGGTTCTTGAACAGCCCGTTCAGCTCGGCCGGGAACGCGGACTCGATGAGGTTCTTGTAGCGGCGCAGGTCCACGATCGCATCGACGTGCTCGATGTCGACGGGGCACTGCTCGACGCAGGCGCCGCAGGTGGTGCACGACCACAGCACGTCCTCGTCGATGACGGCGCCACCATCCGGCGTACCGTGCGGGTTGTAGGCCGTCAGCGGGTTGCGAATGTCGTATCCGGTCGTCCCGACGAGCTGCTCGGTCGCGACCGCGCCCATCGTGGCGTCGCTGAAGCCGTCGGCCCCGTTCGACGCGTCCGACGCGTTCTCGATGCCGGCCGCGCGGACCTCCTCGGAGGCCAGCAGCCAGGGGGCCTTGGCGTGCGCGTGGTCGCGCAGCGTCATGACGAGCAGCTTCGGCGAGAGGGGCTTGTCGGTGTTCCACGCCGGGCACTGGGACTGGCAGCGGCCGCACTCGGTGCACGTGGTGAAGTCCAGCAGCCCCTTCCAGGTGAAGTCCTCGACCCTGCCGACCCCCAGCGGCGCGTCCTCGGGCAGGTCCTCGACGTTCTCGAAGTCGAGCACCTGCCCGTTGACGCGGATCGGCTGCAGCTGCCCGAGGCTGGTCCGGCCGTCGGCGTGCCGCTTGAAGAAGATGTTGGGGAAGGCCAGGAACCGGTGCCAGGCCACGCCCATCGTCGGGGTCAGCGCGATGGTGATCATCCACGCGAACGAGATGAGGATCTTGACCGCGGCCACGACCACGATGGCGTTCTCCAGCGCCTCGACCGACCAGCCGGTCAACATCCCGCCGAGCCAGCCGGTCAGCGGGTAGTGCAGCCCGTTCGCGTCGCTGACCGCGGTCGTGCCGGTGCTGCCACCTCGATCGGACAGGGCGTACTCCAGCCCGCGCAGCGTCAGGATGCACAGCGTCACCCCGAGGATCGTGGCCTCGACGTAGTACGCCTGCCACCACGTCGAGCCGAAGAACCGGCTGCGCCGCCCGCCCTCACCGGCGGCCGAACGCGGGTGCTGCCGCTGCCGGATCACGATGAGCACGAGGATGCCCAGCAGCCCGGTCCACGCGAAGAACTCGGTGACCCACTCGAACGGCGGGAAGTGCCCGATCAGCGGCAGCGCGAAGTCCGGCTTGAACAGCTGTCCGAACGCGTTCAGAAGCGTGAAGAACAGGACGCCGAAGCTGACCATCGTGAACCAGTGCGCCACCGCCACCACCGGCAGCCGCGACATCCGGGTGTGCCCCAGGAACTCACGCAGCAAGGTCCGGGTCCGCTCCCCCTTCGCATCACCCCGGTCCTCGGGCTGACCGAGCCGGAACGTGGCCACGAACCCGTTGACCGTCCTGACCAGCAACGCCACCGCCACCGCGGTGACCCCGAGGCAGACGACGACCGCGACGATCTGGAGCGCACTCATGCCGGCGAGTCTAGTGACGAGTTAGCAAGCGCTTAGTGATTGTGACGGGCGCCTCGACGTGACGCTCGTCCCCTTGCGTGGGCCGGCTTCCCGGGTGTCGCGCGCCATGACAAGCGCAGGGTCGTGGACCAGATCGTGAACGCATGTCTTGGCAAGAGATAACGAGATGTTGGAATATGCATAACGAGTCTCCGGTTGTCGCCGACGACCGAGCGCGCCACCAGCCGTACCAGCCGCACCAGCCGCACACTGCCGACTGCCGAAGGGGCCCCACGCCATGCCGATCCACGACGACGTCACCAAGCTGATCGGGAACACCCCGCTCGTCCGACTCAACCGGGTCACCGACGGCGCCCCGGCCACCGTGGCGGCGAAGCTGGAGTTCTACAACCCGGCCAGCTCCGTCAAGGACCGCATCGGCGTCTCGATCATCGACGCCGCCGAGGCGAGCGGTGAGCTCGAGCCCGGCGGCACCATCGTCGAGGCGACCTCGGGCAACACCGGGATCGCGCTCGCCATGGTCGGAGCGGCGCGCGGCTACAAGGTCGTCCTCACCATGCCGGAGTCGATGAGCAAGGAGCGCCGCGCGCTGCTGCGTGCCTTCGGTGCCGAGCTCGTCCTCACCGACCCGGCCACCGGCATGAAGGGTGCGGTCGCCAAGGCCGACGAGATCGCCGCCGAGCGCGGTGGCGTCCTGGCCCGCCAGTTCGCCAACGAGGCCAACCCGGAGATCCACCGCAGGACGACGGCCGAGGAGATCTGGAAGGACACCGACGGCACGGTCGACATCGTCGTGGCCGGCATCGGTACCGGCGGCACCATCACCGGCGTGGGCCAGGTGCTCAAGGCCCGCAAGCCCGAGGTCCAGATCGTCGCCGTCGAGCCGGCCGAGTCGCCGATCCTCAACGGCGGCCAGCCCGGCCCGCACAAGATCCAGGGCCTCGGCGCCAACTTCGTGCCCGAGATCCTCGACACCGAGATCTACGACGAGGTCATCGACGTCGACGCCGACACGGCCGTCAAGTACGCGCGCCGCGCCGCCACCGAGGAGGGCCTCCTCGTCGGCATCAGCTCCGGCGCCGCGATCGCGGCCGCCGCCCAGGTGGCCCAGCGCCCCGAGAACGAGGGCAAGACCATCGTCGTCGTCATCCCGTCGTTCGGCGAGCGCTACCTGTCCACGGTCCTCTTCGAGGGCCTCGTCGACTGAGACCCGTCCGGGTCCGAGGAGTCGGTCGCATGAGCACCGCAGCCACCACCACCGCGCAGGTCGAGTCGCGCCCGCGACCGGCCGAGCCCGCGCTGTCGCTGGTCCGGGACGTCCCCGCCGACGCCCCGGCCCGCCGCGGCGACGCCACGCCCGCCCTCGGCCCCGACGCCGCGCCGGGGCAGCCCGAGCCCGCGTACCGCGGCCCGCTCGGCTGGGCCCGACGCGTCGTCGACCGGGCCCGTGAGGACGTCGACGGCGCCCTGGCCCGCGACCCCGCGGCCAGCTCGCGCCTCGAGGTGGTCCTCACCTCGCCCGGCCTGCACGCCATCTGGGCGCACCGGGGACTGCACGAGCTGTGGAAGCACCCGGCCGGGCGTCTGCCGGCGCGGGTCCTGGCGACGGTCGCCCGCTCGGTCACCGGGGTCGAGATCCACCCCGGGGCCCGCATCGGGCGTCGGTTCTTCATCGACCACGGCATGGGTGTCGTCATCGGCGAGACCGCCGAGGTCGGCGACGACGTCATGCTCTACCACGGTGTGACGCTCGGCGGCCGTTCCCTCGCGCGGGTCAAGCGGCACCCCACGGTCGGCAACCGCGTCACCATCGGGGCGGGGGCCCGCATCCTCGGTCCGGTTCTCGTCGGTGACGACGTGCAGGTCGGCGCCAACTCGGTCGTCGTCAAGGACGTCCCGGCGGGCGCCGTCGCCACCGGCATCCCCGCCGTCCTGCGCTTCCCGAAGCGCGACGCCGCCAACCAGTGGGTCGACCCCGCCATCTACATCTGAGCCGGCCGGCTCCCCGCGGCCGGGGCGTGGCGCGTCAGCACGCGTCCCGGTCCCGGCCGCCCTCGTCACCGGCGGCGGTGCGTCACGGCGTCACGGTCAGCAGCCCGCGGGCGCCACGCTCGGCGTCGGCCATGACGTGGGTGACGAACGGGTAGCTGCCCGGCTCCGTCGGGGCCAGCTCGACGAACCCGCCCTGCCCCGGCGCCAGGGCAAGTGCCTGGGCGCCGCCGTCGCGCCCACCGGCCGGGCCGCGTCCGCGGTCGAGCAGGTACGCGCCCTCGCTCCACACGGTGTCGAACTGTGAGCCGACGACGTGGAAGGCGCTACCGCGGTTGGGACCCGCCGCGAGCACCCAGATGCGGGTGCGCTGGCCGGCGCGTGTCACGAGCGGCGAGGCCACGTACTGGTTCGCCACGCCGTTGAACGTCACGAGGTCGGCGGCGTCGCCGGCCGCCTCCGTGGCGTCCACCTCGCGGACCGAGCCCACACCGTCGCCGTCGAGGAAGACCTCCGACTGGACGAGCACGTAGCTGTGGTCGACCGCCGGCAGACCGGGCGGGTCGATGACGACGGCCCCGAACAGACCTGCGCCGATGTGCGCGGTCATCGGCATCGTCGCGCAGTGGTAGAGCCAGATGCCGGCCCGACCGGCCGTGAAGGTGTAGGTCAGCGAGCCGCCGGGCGGGATGGTGCGCATGACGCGGTCGGGGGCGCGCTCGCCCGCGTGGAAGTCGACGGAGTGCGCCATCGAGGTGTCGTTGACGAGTCTCACGACGAAGGTGTCACCGACGCGTCCGTGCAGCGTCGGCCCGGGAACCGTCCCGCCGAAGGTCCAGCGCCGCTGCCGGACGCCCGGGGCCACCTCGAGCACGACCTTCTCGAGGCGCAGGGTCACGTCGTGCACGCGTCCCGCGGGCACCGGCGGCAGGGTCGCGTCGACGGCGCGGAAGCCCGGCGGGAACGTCCCGGCGAGGCGGGTGGGCTGCGTCGGGGCTGCGGCTGAACCGCTGACCCCGTGCGGGATCGCAGTCTCGGCGCCGCGCGCCGGAGCGCCGGTCACCGCGACGTGCAGCACCATGCCCATCTGCCGGTGGCCGACGACGCTGCACCAGGCCTCGGCGTCGGCGCCGACGACGCCGACGTCGAGCGTCGCCGCGTGCCCCGGCATGACCCGGGGCGTCCGGACTCCCGCGGCGAAGGTGAGGTCGTGCGGTGATCCGCTGTCGGTGTTGACGAGGTCGACGACGAGCCGGTCGCCGGCCGGCACGGCGACCGACGCGGGGACGAACGCCATGTCGTGCGCCTCGACGCGGACGCGTGTCGTGTGTCCGGTCGGTGTGACGCCTGCGGCGAGTGAGGACGCCGGTGGCGACGGCGAGCCGGCGCTCAGCAGGGCCGGGCTCAGGGCCACGCCGAGCGAGACGACGAGCGCCACGGCCGAGGCCGCAACGGCCACCTGCCCGCCGCCACGGGCTGGGAGGAGGGCCGACGCGCCGGGCGAGGGAGACGCGGTGACCGACGCCTTCACGGCTGACGTGGGCTCGGCGCCGCCGGGCGCGGTGGCCCGGGCCGCGGCGCCGGCCGAGGAGCCGGTGGCCGCCAGGAGGTCGCGACGGGCCCTGACCGCCGCACGCGTCGCGCCGAGCAGCAGGGGCACGAAGGCGCCGAGCGCACCGACGACGAGGACCGACACGCCGACCCGGACCGTCGACGGGACGGGCAGGACCGCCACGGCGAGGCCCAGCTGGACGACGGTGAGGCGCCACACCCAGGCCCGGTCGAACCAGGCTGACGCCGCCCTGGCCACCGACGGCCCGCCGCCGAGCACGACCGGGATGAGGTGCGAGAGGGCCCCGAAGAGGAGCTGGACGGCGAAGCCGACCGCGACGAGGCCCGCGACGACGCCATAGCCCTCGGCGACCGCGCTCCACGAACCGGCAGTACCCAGCCGCCAGGCGACGAGGACGACCGCACCGACGCCCCATGCCAGTCCGGCGGTCACCGACCAGGTGGCGAAGCTGCGCGGTGGTGCCTGGCGGGCCGGACGGACGAGCGCCCGACCCCACCACCCGAGACCGGCGACGTAGGCGCCCAGTCCCCCGAGTGCGACGCCGCGCAGCCCGGCAACCGCTCCGCCGTCCAGGACGACGAGACCGGCGACCAGCAATGGAAGTGCTTGTCGGGCAAGGCGTTCGGCGCGGTCGTCCATCCGGGTGCGCAGCATCGTGGGCCAGAGCGTGACGAGCGTTCCCATGACGGTGAGGCCGAGCCAGCCGAGCACCATGGTCATCGAGTGGGCGACGAGCAGGCGGCCGTGCCACTCGTCGTCGAGGCCCCTGGCCAGCCAGGCGCCGAAGGTCGCCCCGACCGGCACGGCCGACGCTGCGGCGAGGTAGTAGTGGACGCTGGTCCGGAACCGTCCGGGCAGGGCGCGTCTGAGGCGCCGCCACAGCGCGACGCCGTGCCATCCGAGGGCCGCGGCCACCCCGGTCGCACCGGTGACCGTGAGCGGCCACGCTCCGCTGGGGACGCCGACGAGCACCAGGGTCGCACCGGCGAGCAGCACGACGATGCGCCGGTTCTGCTGGGTGCGGTCGTCGACCGAGTCCGGCGTGCGCAGGATCGCCTGGGTGAAGTGCGTGCTCCACACCATCGCCGAGTGCGTCAGCGCGCCCAGCAGGACGAGGTGCACGAGCAGCCAGTCGGCGGCGGGGACGACCGGGTGCAGGAGCGTCAGCAGCCCGGCGAGGGCGAGCCAGACGATGCCGGGACGGTCGCGCAGCGGGAAGCGTCCGCGTCGGGCGGCCGGGCGGTCGGACCTGCCGCCGCCGTCGCCGCCCGGTCCGGCGGCCCGGGCCGCCCGTCCGACCGGTGACGTGCCCGTGCCGTCGCTCATGCCGGGTGAGCGGGCACGTGGGCGTCCGCCTCGTCGTGCTGGTGGTCGTGCCGGTGGACGTGCAGGTGGTCGTTCGGGTGGTGGTGCGGCTGAGCGTGTGCGTGGTCGGGGGTCGGGCCCGGCGTCAGGGCGGCGACGCGGTCCCACTCGGGGCCGGCGAACGCGATGGCGGCTGCAGGGAAGAGCCCGTTCTCCTCGCGGTCGATGTGCGCGCGCAGCGCTCGCTCGAACGCGGGGAAGGCGGTGTGGGCACCGTCCCGGATGGCGGCGAGCTGCTCGTCGAGGGCGGTGTGCTCGGCGCACAGCCTGCCGACGTGGTCGGTGAACTCGGCATCCTCGGCGAGCACGCTGAAGAGCCCCGCCTCCTCGGCGACCGTGTGCGGATGCAGCAGGCCGACGAGCCGCTCGACGGCCGGCCCGACGGCCCGGCCGTCGCCGGACCGGCAGGCCCGTCGCAGGTCGCCGCAGGCGTTGATGATGTCGACGTGCTCGGACATGAACCGGCCGACGACGCTGATGTCCTCGCACCCGCAGTAGGAGCACATGGCCGTCTGCGGCGGTCAGGCGCGGGTGATCGCGAGGCGCCAGAGCTCGGGTCCCTCGACGAGGTAGGTCACCGTGACCGGGCCCTCCCGCTCGGCGATCTGGGCGAGCAGCGGCTTGGGGTCGTGGGGCGCGACGATGACGAGGGTGCCACCGGCCGGGATGGCCGACAGGGCGCCGAAGACCGTGGCGTGGCGGATCGCGTGGGGGATGGCGCGCACGTCGAGCTCGGGAGCGCCGTGTGTGTCGTCGCCGCACTCGCAGGCGTGGGCTGCTGGGGTGAGGGGCAGTTCGGTGCGGGCATCCATCGGTGGCCTCCACGGTCGATCTTTTCTACAATGACATTGTGAAAAGTACTCCTCCCCTCGGTCCCGCACCAACTCGGCAGGGCCCGGGCCTGGCCGGACAGCCCCTGGACCCGGCGCGTGCCCGTGTGCTGGAGGCCGTCGTGGAGGTCTCGTCCTCCGGTGGTGCGGCCACGGTCGGCGAGCTCGTCGAGGTGCTCGGCGGCCACCCCAACACCGTGCGGCACCACCTGGCCGGCTTGGCGGCCGAGGGTCTGGTCCGTGCCGCGCCGGCACCGGCGTCGCCCCGGAGAGGCCGACCGCCGACGCGCTACCGCGCGACGGAGCGCGCCGACGGGGCGCTCCCCACGGGGTCGGACATGGTCGAGGAGTACGTGGCTCTGGCGGCCGCCTTCGCCGAACGGCTGGCCGCGCGTGGTGGCGACCCCGGCGGTGACGCCCGGTCCATCGGTCGGGCCTGGGGCGCGACACTGCTCGGGCGCGGGCACTGCCGGCAGCCGGGCCAGGGCGAGCGGCAGGCGCGTGGACGGCGACGGACCGCAGCCGCCTCGGCCCTCGCCCGTCCGGCCGCCGGTGCCGTGGACCAGGTCCTCGCCGTCCTCGGGCGCCTGGGCTTCTCACCGCAGGTCCAGGCTGCCCCACCCGAGTCCGGCGAACCCGGGCCCGAGGCCGATGGCCCGACGACGGTCCTCCTCCGGACCTGCCCACTGCTCGAGTCGGCGCGTCGTCATCCCGAGGTCGTCTGTCAGGTCCACCGCGGCCTGGTCGAGGGTGTTCTCGAGGCCGGGCGCCCGGCCGGCGGAGGCCCCGTCCATCCCGGGGTCCGGCTCGAGGCGTTCGCGCGACCCGGCGCGTGCGTCCTCACCCTGACGGCGGCTGCGACACTGGCCCGGTGAGCGAGCCGACCCCCCACCCGGCGCCGGGCCCGCTGCCACGCGTCAGCGTCGTCGTCCTCGCCGGTGGCACGTCGCGACGCTTCGGCGACGACAAGCTCGCCGCCCCGTTCGGCCGGGGCACCGTCCTCGACCACCTCCTCGGCGCCCTCCCCGGCGGCTGGCCGGTCGTCCTCGTCGGACCGCCGCGCGCCACCGCACGACCCGACGCGAGGTGGGTCCGCGAGCAGCCCCCCGGCGGTGGGCCGCTCGCCGCCGTGGCGGCCGGGCTGAGCCTCGTTGCCACCCCTCTCGTCGCCGTCGTCGCGGGCGACATGCCGTTCGCGGCGCCGGCGCTCGCGGTCCTCCTCGACGCCCTCGAGGCCTCGGGTCCGGAGACCGCGGCGGCCGTCGCCGTCGTCCAGGGCCGGCCCAACGCCCTGCTGGCCGTCTACCGGGTGGGCGACCTGCGGGACGGGCTGCCCGCGTCGGTCGGCGGGCTCCCCGCGCGGACGCTGCTCGCGAGGCCGCACGTCGAGGTGGCCGTCCCGCTGGTGCACGGTCGCGACGTCGACACGCCCGCCGACCTCGAGGCCGCCCGTTCCGAGCTGGGCTGAGGCCTGCCCGACGCGGGGACGCCCGGCGGTGACCGTGCCGGTTGGCGGAGGGTGTGGGATTCGAACCCACGGAGGTTTCCCTCGGGCGCTTTCAAGGCGCCTGCACTCGGCCGCTATGCGAACCCTCCAGCGGCGCCGTGCCGACGCCGGGGCCTCATCATGCCGCACGCGGGGCCGTCCCACCCAACCGTGGGGCGGCTGCGTCCAGCCGGTGGGCCCCCGGGTCGCGGGCGCCGTCCGGACCGGACGGGCACCCGCCCGCCCGACTGGGAGCGGGTGCCGGGCGGGCGGATGACGTCTGCTGCCAATGGTAACAGTTCGGCAACCATGGACCCGGCGAGGATTGACCTGTCAAACGCCGCGTGAGATACGCAAGTGTGACGCGACACGAGAGCCCGGACCCGACGCCCGAGACCGCGGGGATCCTCGCCCGGCTCGCCCCGTTGGACCTGCCCCCGCCCGCCCCGCTCGTCCTGCGTGACAAGCGGTTCGACGCCTCGACCCCGGCCGTCATGGCCATCGTCAACCGCACCCGGGACTCGTTCTTCAGCGGCAACCGGCATGCCGACCTCGACTCGGCCAAGGCCGCCCTCGAGACGGCGCTCGAGCTCGGGGCCGACATCGTCGACGTCGGCGGCGTCCGGGCCGGGCAGGAGGGTGAGGTCGTGGACGCGGACGAGGAGATCCGTCGTGTCGTCCCCTTCCTGGAGTGGGCCCGGCAGGTCCACCCCGAGGCCGTCCTCAGCCTCGACACGTGGCGCTCGGAGGTCGCGCGCGAAGCGGCCGGTGCCGTCGACCTGCTCAACGACACCTGGGCCGGTCACGACCGTGACCTCGTCCACGTCGCTGCCCAGACCGGGGCCGGATACGTCGTCTCACATACCGGAGGACTGCCACCCCGGACCGACCCCGTCGACGTCAGCTACGGGTCCGAGCCGCTCGACGTCGTCCGCGACGTCGTCGCCACCCTGGCGCGGGGCGCACGGACCGCCGTCGACGCGGGCGTCCCCCGCGAACGGGTCCTCGTCGACCCGACCCTCGACTTCGGCAAGACGACCGCGCACTCGCTCGAGGTCCTGCGCCACACCGGCGACATCGCAGCGATGGGTTTCCCTGTGTTGCAGGCGATGTCGCGCAAGGACTTCGTCGGCGAGGCGCTCGACCTGCCCCCTGAGGAGCGCCTCGAGGGATCCCTTGCCGCCACCGCCGTCGCCGCCTGGCTCGGCGCGACGGTGTTCCGGGCGCACGACGTCCGGGCCACCCGGCGCGTCGTCGACATGGTCGCGACGATCCGGGGCGACCGGGCACAGGCGGTGGCGGTGCGGGGCGTGCCGCGTGGCGTCCCGGCCACCGGTGCATGAACCCGCGAAAATCCGCTGCGGTCCGGCGAGCCCCGCGCACGGTAGTCTGCTAGGTTTCTTGCCGGTTGCAGTTGCAGTTCCTCGTTGTCGAGCAGGTGCCCGTTTCCAACCGGAGGCGGGTCTTCTCTTCGGCGCGGCGAGTTCGCTCGTCAGGTGGGTTCGAAGCGGCAGCTCGGGAGGCACGAGGTGTGCCGTCCCGCACGCAGAAGAAGGAAGAGTTACCCGTATGGCACAGGGCACCGTCAAGTGGTTCAACGCCGAGAAGGGCTTTGGTTTCATCGCCCAGGACGGCGGCGGCCCCGACGTCTTCGTCCACTACTCGGCCATCCAGACGAATGGCTACCGTTCGCTGGACGAGGCTCAGCGCGTCGAGTTCGAGGTCACGCAGGGCCCCAAGGGTCCGCAGGCCGACGCAGTTCGTCCGCTCTGACACACCGGAGAACACCGCAACGAGCGACACCTACGTCGTTTGTGCAGAGCCCCCGGCCGTCCGGCCGGGGGCTCTGTTCTGTCTCGGGCCGCCTCGCCGGATCCGTGGCGGATCCGCGGCGGACCAGGGGTCGGGCCCGCCGTCTGCGGCTCCCCGCCCGGCGCGTGGGCACGGTCGCCTGAACGGGCCTGGGCGCGCCGGTGACCGCTGACGTGGACGGCCGCTCGCCCGGCCGCCCACCGCGTCAGCACTGCTCGTACGGGGTCGCCGTCGGGGACGGGGTCTTCGTCCTGGTCGGGGAGCTGGTCGACGAGGTGCCCGAGCCCGTCGAGGACGGCTTCGGCTTCGGCGGCGCGATGCCCTTCTGGACGAGCGCCCGCACGAGCTGGTAGTCGGGGTTGCTCGAGTAGACGCCCTGCGAGGAGGTCAGGGCGACGCTGTTGATCTTCGCCTTCTGGACGCGCTCGACGAGGTCGACGAAGGCGGGGAGGTTCTGCGCCGGGATGTCGGTGTAGATGTTGTCCTTGAGGATCTTGGCGATCTCGGGGTACTTGCCGACCATCTGGGCCGGGTTGACCTGCTTGACGATCGCCTGGACGACGCAACGCTGGCGCATCTGGCGGTGCGTGTCGTCGTCGGCGGCGCGGGTGCGGGCGTACCAGAGGGAGTGCCAACCGTCGAGGTGTTGGAAGCCCGGTTCGAAGTAGCCCTTGACGCCGAAGAGGCGGCCGCTGGCGTCGTGCTCGCCACCGATGGTCAGCTTGGTGCCGTAGCCGGACAGCTTGACGTTGATGTCGAGTCCGCCCATCGCGTCGATGAGCTGGGAGAAGCCCTTGAGGTCGATGACGACCATCTGGTCGACCTTGAGGCCGGTGATCTCCTGGACGGTGCCGCGGATCTCGGTGCGGCCGGGGGAGGCGCCCGCCGGGTAGGCGTGGGGGTGGCTCTTGGCGTAGTTCTCGGCGTCGACGTAGAGGTTGGTCAGCATGCACTGGCCGGGGCCCTGGTCGCAGGTGCTGTCGGGTGAGCCGAAGCTGCCGGACCGGTAGAGGGCGCGCAGAGGCGAGGTGGGCGCGAGCGGTGCGTTGAGCAGGTTGCGCGGCATCGAGATGAGGGCCGTGCGGCCGGTCTTGGTGTCGATGCTCGCCAGGATCATCGAGTCGGTGCGGATGCCGACCCGGTCGGCGCCGGCGTCGGAGCCGATGAGGAGGATGTTGACGCGGGCCTGCTTGGCCCACGGGTCCTCGCCCTCCGCGACCTGGGCGCCCTCGCCGGGCGTGACCCGGGTGCTGCCGAACACCTGGGCCACGGTCGACTGCGTGATGCTCGCGTACTCGGCGACCTTGAACGAGGAGGCCGCGACGATGAAGACCATGAGGGTCGTGAAGGCGGCGAGGAGCCGGGTACGGGTGCGGTCCAGGCGCGTCGGGCGGGACTGGATGGCGGTGAGGATGATCGAGCCGCACCAGAGGATGCCACCGACGACGAAGAGGACGGCGACCGCGGTGAGCACGGTCGGGCGGGCGACGAGGGCCAGGGCGGCGTTCGTCACACCCGTCCTCAGGACGTAGTACGCGAGGAGGCCGGCGCTCGCGATGGCGATGAGGAGCAGGCCCCAGCCGACCTTGCGGCTGCGGGTCTGGGTCAGTCCCGCACCCGGGACGACGGTCCCCAGGACGGTGAGCCCGAGGGCGCGTCGGAAGCCCGACTTGAGCTCACGACGCAGCGTCTCGCGGGTCTGGGGCGTCCCCGGACCGCGCACAGTCGGGTAGGTCATGGGGTCCTCTCTGCTCGGCTCGTTGGCTCGGCCGACAGGACATTGTGCCCTGACTTGCTGTCAGGTACCTCATCGGCATCCGCGAGTCGAGCGGGGGGTCGGACCCCCGGTTTGGGGGACCCGGACCGGGGCCGGTACCCTGACTCCGCCCGTGCATCCGTCGCCGTGTCGCGCCCCGCGTCGCGCCGCCGGTGGTCCGGGCACGGAGGCGTCGCATAGTGGCCTAGTGCGCCCGCCTGCTAAGCGGGTTGAGGATAAAACCTCTCGCGGGTTCAAATCCCGCCGCCTCCGCCAGCACGACACAGAAGGACCCCGACACGCTTTTCGTCGGGGTCCTTCTGTGTCGTGCTGATCGAACACGTTGGGATTTGGGAGGAGTCCAGGAGTCCCCGACGAACGAGGGGACTCCTGGACGACGGATCCCGCCGCCGTGAGCTCGCGCGACCGCCCTGCGCCCTCTGTCGCGGGTGATGCGCGTCAGCCGACGTCCTGGCGTCGGCGTCGCCGGCGCTGCGACGCGGGCAGCAGCACCCACAGGGCCATCGCCAGGAGGGCGAGCGCCCCGCCGAGCCAGAACGCGCTCGGGTGCGACAGCAGCACGTCGAGGACGAGGACCACACCGCCGATGATGCCGAGGACGAGGAAGACCAGGCCGGTGCCGATGAGCCGGTCGGTGTGACGGACCACGTAGTCCTTGAGACCCTCACGGAACAGCATGCGGTGCATGGCGACGGGAGCCATGAACACCAGGGTGCTGACGGCGATCGACAGGAGCGTGGCGACGTAGACGGTGCGCTGCAGGTCGGTCAGCTGGGAGAAGCGCTGCTGGAACGGGATCGTCAGCAGGAAGGCGAAGAGGATCTGCACGCCCGCCTGGACGATGCGCAGCTCCTGGAGCTGCTCGTTGAAGTTGCGGTCGAGTCGCTGCGCCTCGGTCTCGTCCCGCGAGTAGGGCTGTGGGTCGCTCATGCCAGAGGTGTACCCGGTCCGCCCGTGCCGTGCCCTCGGGTGGCCGGGACGACGGAGGGCCCGGCACCCATCGGGGTGCCGGGCCCTGCATCACGTCGCCCGCCGTCGCCGACACGCGGCTGCGGACCGGCGCGTCAGTCGGCGCTGACGCGCGCCCGGAGGGCGTCGAGCTCGGTACGCAGCTCGGTCGGCAGCTGCTCGCCGAACTTGTCGAACCACTCCTCGATGAGCGGGAGCTCGGCCTCCCAGTCCGACGCGTTGACGGCGAGGGCCTTGGCGACCTGCCCCGGCGTCAGGTCGAGACCGTCGACGTCGAGGGACTCGGGCGTCGGGACGAGCCCGATCGGGGTCTCGACCGCCTCGGCGTCGCCGTCGAGGCGCTCGACGACCCACTTGAGGACGCGGCTGTTCTCCCCGAAGCCGGGCCAGAGGAACGAGCCGTCCTCCTCGTCGCGGCGGAACCAGTTGACGCCGAAGATGCGCGGCAGCTTGGACGCGTCGGCGCTCTTGCCGATCTCGAGCCAGTGGTTCATGTAGTCGCCGGCGTGGTAGCCGATGAAGGGCAGCATCGCCATCGGGTCGCGGCGCACGACGCCGACGGCACCGGTGGCGGCGGCCGTCGTCTCGGAGGACAGGGTCGCGCCGATGAACGTGCCGTGGGTCCAGTCGCGCGACTCGTAGACGAGCGGCACAGTCGTCTTGCGTCGGCCGCCGAAGAGGATCGCGTCGATCGGAACGCCGTTCGGGTTGTCGTACTCCGGCGCGATCATCGGGCACTGCTTGGCCGGCGTGCAGAAGCGGCTGTTCGGGTGGGCGGCCTTGGTGCCGGCCTCGCCGTCGGCCGGCGTCCAGTCGTTGCCGTGCCAGTCGGTCAGGTGGGCAGGCGGCTCGTCGGTCATGCCCTCCCACCAGACGTCACCGTCGTCGGTCAGGGCGACGTTGGTGAAGACCGAGTTGCCCTTCTCGATGGTGGCCATGGCGTTGGGGTTCGTCGAGGCGCCGGTGCCGGGGGCGACTCCGAACAGGCCGAACTCCGGGTTGACGGCGTAGAGCCGGCCGTCCTCGCCGAACCGCATCCAGGCGATGTCGTCGCCGACCATCTCGGCCTTCCAGCCGGGGATCGTCGGGGTGATCATCGCGAGGTTCGTCTTGCCGCACGCGGACGGGAACGCGGCGGCGACGTAGTGGACGGACCCCTTCGGCGAGGTGAGCTTGAGGATGAGCATGTGCTCGGCCATCCAGCCCTCGTCGCGGGCGATGGCGCTCGCGATGCGCAGGCTGTAGCACTTCTTGCCGAGGAGGGCGTTGCCGCCGTAGCCGGAGCCGTAGCTCCAGATGGCGCGCTCCTCCGGGAAGTGGACGATGTACTTCGTCTCGGAGCAGGGCCACGGCACGTCCGCCTCGCCGTCGGCGAGCGGGGCACCCACCGAGTGCAGGGCCGGGACGTAGGAGGCGTCGGTCTGCTCGATCTTGCGCAGCACCTCGTCGCCGCAGCGGGCCATGACGAGCATCGAGACGACGACGTAGGCGGAGTCGGTGATCTCGACCCCGAACATCGGCACCTTCGCGTCGAGGTGACCCATGACGAACGGGATGACGTACATGGTGCGGCCCTGCATCGACCCGCGGTACAGCTCGGTCATCCGAGCCTTCATCTCGTCCGGCGCCATCCAGTTGTTGGTCGGACCGGCGTCCTTCTCCTCGACCGAGCAGATGTAGGTGCGGTCCTCGACGCGGGCGACGTCGGAGGGGTCGCTCTTGCAGTAGAACGAGTTCGGCTTCTTGTCCTCCGCGAGGCGCACGAAGGTGCCGGCCTCGACGAGCTGGTCGGTCAGCTCGGCCCACTCCTCGGGGGTGCCGGTGATCCAGCGGATGTCGCGCGGCTGCGTCAGCGCGGCGACCTCGTCGACCCACGCGGCCAGGCCGGCGTGCGTCGTGTGCGTAGTCGGTTTCTCTTGGGTCGTGGTCACTTGCGGGCCATCCCTTCGCGCGGTGCACTCCGGCACCACGTCGTGCCGGTTTCTGCTGCTCACCGTGCGGGCCCCGGTCGGGCGCGGGTGGCGCCTCGCCAGGTGTCCACATAGTGAGCAGATGACGTGATGAACTCACGGTACGCCCGGCCACCAAGGCCGGTGACCGCTCGTGCGCCCCGTCCCGGTGACACGGCTCACACCCGATGCCGGCTGCAAGGAGCCCGACGCGGACGTGTCGGTTTCTTGCAGGATTTGCACGGCGATGGCGCGAAGGACAACGGTGCGCTCCATGCAGCGCCCGGCGACCCGTCGAGCCTCAGGGCGGCCACCGGACCGGCCGGAAGCGCGGCTCGGCGTGGGTCTGGCGAGGGACGATTTCGTGGTTCCGGACCCGAGGCGCTAAGGTAACTCTTCGTCCCGCCCGGAAGGGCTGGAGACAGTTGCACCCGTAGCTCAACGGATAGAGCATCTGACTACGGATCAGAAGGTTTGGGGTTCGAATCCCTACGGGTGCGCTCTGTGTTGAGACAGAGGACAAGGCCCTGACCAGCGGAGACGCAGGTCAGGGCCTTTCTCGTCCAGCCGGCGCCGCGGGAGCGCGTCCGCCTTGTCGACCTGGGCGTCGTGGCGCTCGATGAGCTTGGGCAGCAGTCGGGATGGCGTGTCCAGTCAGAGGGGCAGGCCGGCTCCGCGGTGAAGACGTTAGTCGCCCGCGTGCCCGTCGGGACCGGCGGCCCGTCGCTCGCGATCCTGCTCGGCGCGATGAGCCTTGAGGGTCTCGACCGCGCACGCCGGCCGGGGGAGGCGGTGAACGGCCCTACGTATCGCGAAGCGGGGACACGACGTCGAGGGTTCCGGACTCGATCACGTCCGCGGCGACATCGCGGAGCTTGCGGTTCGTGTTCTGGCTCGCGATCCGGAGCAGGTCGAACGCCTGCTTGTCCGTGACCTTGTGTGTCGCCATGAGAATCCCGATCGCCATGCCGATCCTCCGGTTCGAGGCGAGGGCGTGCTCGAGCTGTTCAGCGTGGGTTCGGTGGGCGACCGCGGAGGCGGCGATCGCGCCGTGAGTGGCCAGGAGCAGCCCGACGGCGGCTGCGGTGTCGTCGAACGCGTCGATCCGGTCGGAATAGAGGTTGAGCCCTCCGATGAGTCCGGCACCCATGTCCATCCGGTACGACACCATGCTGCGCAGGCCCAGGGCCGCGACTCGGCGGCCGTACTCCGGCCAACGCTGGTCGGTCGTGAGGTCGCGGGGACGGTAGGTGGTCTGCTCGAGGATCGCGTCGATGCAGGGCCCGGTGCCCAGCTCGTACTGGATGTTGTCGGCCTGCCGCGCCAGGTCGCTGCTCGCGGCCACCGTCTGGAACGTCACGCGGTTCATCCGGGTGATGCTGGAGGCCGTCGTTCCGGGGACGCGGTGAAGGGCGACATCGACGATCGCCTGGAACGCCGACCCGACGGTCGCTTCCTCGACCCGCCCGCCGAGCTCGGTAAACGCATCAGCGATGACCCCGAGTTGATCGCTGACCCGGGTGGCTGGGGAAGCGTCTGCCATGGCCGGCCGATCTGTGTTCGGTTGAGCACGAGTCCTGCGGGGATGGCTCAAGTATGCGGCCCTCACTCGCGAAAAGCGTCGTAGCCGCCCGAGTGGACATGACCCACCTGCGTGGCTGGGCGCTGCCAACGGCCTTGCTGACCGGTACTCGGATCGCATTGTTCGCATGACGCGAATCGGACTGGCTGCGCATGGGCGCCGTGCTCGCATGGGGCGGTACCGACGCTGGACGGGCCGAAGGGCACTCCGGAGCAGAGGGTCTGGGGTTCGAATCGCTACGGGTGCGCTCTGTGTTGGCACAGAGGGCGAAGGCCCCGTCCGGATGCGATCGGGGCCCTCGTCGTGTGTCAGCCCCTGCAGGGGCGCGTCGGCCCGGCCCGGCCCCTCCCATGCAACGTGGACGTGCAGGACGGCGCCGCCGTGGGTCGTGGCGCTCACTCCGCCGGCTGGCCGGGCTCGTACCAGGGGTCGGTCACCTCGCGCAGCATCGTCAGGGCCTCGCGCAGCTGACGCATCCGGCGTGGTCCGAGGTGCTGCTCCCACTCGCGTTCGAGCCGCTCCTCCTCCGCGCGGGCCACGGGGATCGCCCGCCGTCCCTTGGCGGTCAGCCGAACGAGCCGGGCGCGTCCGTCGTCGGGGTCGGGGACACGTTCGACGTAGCCGGCGCGCTCGAGCCGGTCGACGAGCGCGGTGGCCGTCTGCTTGGCCACGCCCGCGCGCTCGGCGAGCACCGAGATGCGGGTGCCGTCGGGGTCGATGCCCGCCGTGATGCGGCCCTGGGCGAGCGTGACGTCGTCGAAGCCCGCCGCGCACACGGCCTCGTGGATCCGCGCCTCGGCGTGGCGCGCGGCGATGAGCATGAGCAGGGACGAGGGCAGCTCGCGGGTCATGACACCTCTTGTGATAGTCCTATGTACGAACTACATTGGTTCTATGTTCGTACTAGTTGAGCCAGTCTAGCGAGCCCTGCCGTGTCCCGCCCGGCCGTGACCGTCGACTTCTGGTTCGACCCCGTCTGCCCGTACTCGTGGATCGGTTCCCGGTGGCTGCTCGAGGTCGAGCGGTACCGTCCCGTCCGGCTGCGCTGGCACGTCATGAGCCTCTACCTGCTCAACGCCGACCGCACGGACGACCCCTCGTACGTCGACCACCTGCGCCGGTCGACCGGGGTGGCGCGCGTCGCCACGGCCGTCGAGGTGCGCCACGGCGGCGAGGCGCTCGGAGCGTTCTACACCGCGTACGGGGCCCGGGTCTTCGACCACTGGCGCTACCCGGACCCGGAGGAGTGCCGCGCTGCGGCAGGTGCGGCCCTCGAGTCCCTCGGGCTGCCCGGGCGTCTCGGCGCGGCGTTCTCCTCCGAGGCGTACGACGCTGACCTGCGCCGCAGCCACGACGACGCCGTCCGACGCGTCGGCGACGAGGCCGGCACGCCGGTGCTCGCGCTCGACGGCGCCGCCGCCTACGGCCCCGTCCTCGGCGCGATCCCGCGCGGACGGGACGCCGTCCGCGTCTTCGAGGGGGCACGCCTGCTCGCCGGCCACGGCGAGTTCTACGAGCTGAAGCGGACGCGTGAGCGCCCGCCCGTCTTCACCTGAGCCGGCCGGTTCCGCGACCACGCGCGACCGCGAGAGAATCCGTGACAGAAGGGGATCGACATGAGACCTGTGAACGAGACGCCGGACCTGGACCTCATCTGGTCGGAGATCGACGAACAGCGCCGCCGCACGGTGGCGATGCTCGAGAGCCTCACCCCCCGCCAGTGGGACCACCCCTCGCTCTGCGACGGGTGGACGGTGCGGCACGTGGCGGCCCACCTCACCCTGCAGCGTCAGCACGTCGGGGACGTCCTGCGTGTGCTCGTCGAGCACCCGCGCCTGCTGCGCAGCATCGGCCTGAACCGCATGATCCACGACTCGGCCGTGCTCCAGGCGGCGCTGCCCACCGACGAGATCATCGCGCGGATCCGGGCGGGCATCGGGTCACGCCGCCACAACTCCTTCGTGACCCCCCGCGAGACCCTCACCGACAGCCTCGTGCACGCACAGGACATCGCGGTCCCACTCGGCATCGGGCTCGAGACGCGCCCGGTCGCCGCGGTCATCGCCGCCGACCGGATCTGGGCGACCCGGGACACGTGGCTGGGGACGGTGAACCGGCGGCTGCCCATCGACGGCTACCGACTCGTGGCGACGGACGCGGACTGGTCGGTCGGGGCCGGCCCGGAGGTCACCGGCCCGATCATGGCCCTCCTGCTGCTCCTGACCGGTCGTCCGGTCGCGCTCGCCGACCTGGACGGGGACGGGGCAGCCCAGCTGAAGATGCAGACGCAGCCGGCCTGACACCGGTCCGGGGTCGCGTCGGCGACGACGCCGTCCCTTGCGTCGGCCCCGACGCGGAGGTTGGGTGAGGGTGAACCGTCCCGACGTCCGGAGGCCACCGATGACCGCTGTGCAGCCAGACTCCTCCACCGAGCTCGACCCGACGCTGTCGCACACCCGGGGTGAGACCGAGCCGCCGCTCATCGAGCAGACGATCGGCGACAACCTCGACGCCACCGTCGCGCGGTTCCCCGATCGCGAGGCGCTCGTCGACGTCGCGCAGGGACGGCGGTGGACCTACGCCGAGCTGCAGCGCGACGTCGACCGTCTCGCGCGGGCCCTCCTCGCCGTCGGGGTCCGCACCGGCGACCGCGTCGGCATCTGGGCCCCGAACTGCTCCGAGTGGACGCTCGTCCAGTACGCCGCGGCGAAGACGGGCGCGATCCTCGTCAACATCAACCCGTCCTACCGGGCGCACGAGCTGCAGTACGTGCTGGGCCAGTCCGGCGTCTCGACCCTCATTGCCGCCGAGAGGTTCAGGACGAGCGACTACCGCGGGATGGTCGAGGAGGTCCGCGACGAGCTGCCGGGACTCGAGCGGGTCGTCTACATCGGCACGCCGGACTGGGACGACCTCCTCTCACGTGCCGACGAGGTGCCCGCCGACGAGCTGGCCCGCGTGCAGGCCGGGCTGTCGAACACCAACGCCATCAACATCCAGTACACGTCAGGTACGACCGGGTTCCCCAAGGGTGCGACCCTGAGCCACCGCAACATCCTCAACAACGGCTACTTCGTCGGCGAGCTCTGCGGCTACACCGAGGCGGATCGGGTCTGCATCCCCGTGCCCTTCTACCACTGCTTCGGGATGGTCATGGGCAACCTGGCGTGCACGTCGCACGGCTCGTGCACCGTGATACCGGCGCCCGGCTTCGACCCCGCCGCGACGCTGGCCGCGGTCCAGCAGGAACGGTGCACGAGCCTCTACGGCGTGCCGACGATGTTCATCGCGGAGTGGAACCTGCCGGACTTCTCCTCCTACGACCTGTCCACGGTCCGCACGGGGATCATGGCCGGCTCCCCGTGCCCGGTCGAGCTGATGAAGAAGCTCATCGCCGCCGGCATCGAGGAGATGACGATCTGCTACGGCATGACCGAGACCTCCCCGGTGTCGACGCAGAACCGCACCGACGACACCGTCGAGCAGAAGGTCGGCACGGTCGGACGCGTCGCTCCGCACCTCGAGATCAAGATCGCCGACCCCGCCACCGGTGAGACGCTGCCGCGAGGGCAGGCGGGCGAGTTCATGACGAAGGGCTACTCCGTCATGCTCGGCTACTGGGGCGAGCCGGACAAGACGGCCGAGGCGGTCGTGGACGGCTGGATGCACACCGGCGACATCGGGGTCATGCACGACGACGGGTACGTCGAGATCACCGGCCGGATCAAGGACATGGTCATCCGCGGCGGCGAGAACGTCTACCCGAGGGAGGTCGAGGAGTTCCTCTACACCCACCCGGACATCCTCGACGCCCAGGTCATCGGCGTCCCGGACGAGAGGTACGGGGAGGAGCTCTGCGCCTGGATCCGGATGAAGGACGGCGCGACGCCCATCACGGCGGAGTCCCTGCGCGAGTTCTGCACCGGCCGGCTCGCGCACTACAAGATCCCGCGGTATGTCGAGATCGTGGACGAGTTCCCGATGACGGTGACGGGGAAGGTGCGCAAGGTGGAGATGCGCGAGGCGACGGCCAGGCGGCTCGGCCTCGGCCAGGGCCGCCCGTAGGCGTCGGAACGGGCACGCTCGGCAGAGGTCGTCGTGGCAGCCACGCGAACCGGCTTGGGGCGCAGTAGGTTGCCCGGTGGAGCGGTCGTCCTGGACCCGTGACCCGAGAGGGATGGAATGTCCGACACCAGCACAACGATCCTGTGGGTGGTCGTCGCCGTCGTCGTCATCGCGCTGATCGTCTGGTTCTTCGTCTCGGCCAGCCGGCGCAAGGACCTCGAGGCGCGGCGCGCGGAGGCCGACCGGCTGCGGGCCAGCCTCGATGCCCGGCTGACCGAGGTGCAGCAGGCGCAGGACCGCGCGTCGGTGACGGGTGCGATGGCCGCCGAGGCGCAGGCCGAGGCCGACGCCCGGGCCCGTGAGGCGCGACGGCTCGAGGAGCAGGCCGCCGGGGCGGCCGCGGCCGCGGAGCGGGCGCAGGCGCAGCACGACGCGCTCGCCCGCGAGGCGGACCGCATCGACCCCGACGTCGCCACCGAGGACGAGGGCGACGACGAGGGCGGCTCCCTCCGAACATCCTCGGGAGCGGCCGTGGGCTCCGCGGCCTTCACCGAGGAGGAGGACGAGGACGACGACCTGGCCGACGCCGAGAACCCCTTCGCCCCGGCCGCCGACCGTATTGGGGCACAGACGGGTTCGGACGACGACGCGATGGTCGACCCGGATGGGGGGAGGGGCTGGACCACGCCGCCGGACGCGACGACCGAGGACGTGGAACGTGCCGCCGCGTCCGAGGGCGAGGGAATGGGTACTGAGCAGGTGCCGTCCTGGCGCGACGACGCCGAGCCGCAGAGCCGGTCGGAGTCGGCAGCCGCGAGGGCGACCGACGAGGACGCCTCGGGCTCGAGCAGCGGGGCCGAAGGCGTCGCGTCCGACGGCGCCGGGCAGCCCGGTGCCACCGCCGACCGCAACGGAGCCGACGACATGAGCGACACGACCCAGCAGCCCGCGGCGTCCGCCGACGACGCCGACCAGGCCCGGACCACCAGCACCGGGCGCACCGACGACGCATCCGGCGACCCCACCGCGGGCGCCGAGGAGGGCGCGGCCGCGCTCTCGGGTGGCGCGGCGAGCGCCACGGCCGCGGCCTCCGGTGAGCCGGTCGCGACCGGCGACGAGGAGTCCGAGCCGCGCCGGACGCCCACGGAGGCTGCCGAGGCGGCCGAGGACGCCACTGCGGCCCCGGCGACCGGCACCGCGGGGTCGACGGCCCGGGCCGCGGGTGGCTCGTGGCAGCCGCCGGACGCCGACGAGGCCGACGAGGTCCACGTGCCGGCCCTCGAGGACCGTGAGGAGCACCTCACCGAGGGAGGGACCCCCAGCGACGACCCCGGCGACCACCGCGGCCAGCCGTGGGCGACGACGACCGGTCAGCGTCCGCTCGATGCCGAGGACCCGGCTCAGCCGGACGCCAGCGACGCCGCCCTCGGTGAGCGCGACGACCCGACCAAGGCCCCCGAGGGCGAGGAGAGCGCCGCCGAGGCCGCTCCGGCCTCCGCGGACGAGGCGGCCGAGGCCGCCGCGGACTCCGCGGACTCCGCGGACTCCGCGGACTCCGCGGACTCCGCGGACTCCGGGTCGTCCGAGGCCTCCGCGGGGGCTGCCGAAGACGCCTCGGGGCGCTCGATCGGTCGCCGGGTGTCGGAGTACGAGGAGGTCGTCGACGGCGGTTACGGCATGGGGTCCGCCGCGCCGATCGGCGACGGTGCCCAGCCGCTCGGCCATGCCGTCAAGGGTGTCCGGGACGGCAACCAGTTCCTCTCGCCCGGTGACGAGGGCTACGAGGACGCCGAGCCCGACGTGTGGTTCTACGACGAGGACGCCGCACGTCGCTCGGGGTTCACCCGCCGCGGCGAGTAGCCCGTCGCGACCCCGAGGACGGGGCCGGGCAGCCCGACGGCGCCCGGCCCCGTCCCACGCCTCCGGGCCCGCCGCGGGCGCGGTGAGGTGGCCCAGCCGCCGGCAAAACCCGGGAGAGGGCACCGCGCGGCCACACCTAGACTGGCCCGCATGGTCTCCCCGCTCGTCGCGCTCACGCCGAAGGTCCAGTCCGCGATCGCCACCGCGCTCGGTGACGATTTCCGCGAGGTGGACCCGGTGCTGCGTCCGTCGCAGTTCGCCGACGTGCAGGTCAACGCGGCGCTCGCCCTCGCCAAGAGGGTCGGCGCCCCGCCGCGGGAGGTCGCCGCGAAGATCGTCGACGCGCTCGACGTCGACGGCGTGTGCGAGAAGGTCGAGGTCAGCGGACCCGGCTTCGTCAACCTGACGTTCAGCAGCGCCTGGCTCGCCTCGCTCCTCGCCGACGTCGACGCCGACGATCGGCTGGGCGTGCCGCTCGAGGCCCCCGAGAACATCCCGATCGACTACTCCGCGCCGAACGTCGCCAAGGAGATGCACGTCGGGCACCTGCGCACGACCATCGTCGGCGACTCCCTGGCCCGGACGCTCGAGCACCTGGGCCACCACGTCATCCGACAGAACCACATCGGTGACTGGGGCACGCCGTTCGGCATGCTCATCGAGCACCTGCTCGAGGTGGGGGAGGGCTCGCCCGAGGCCGAGCTGCTCGTCAGCGACCCGAACGCGTTCTACCAGGCGGCGCGGACCAAGTTCGACACGGCCGAGAAGGCCGAGCCGCGCGGGAGCGCAGGCGACTTCGACGTGCGGTCACGGGCCCGGGTCGTCAAGCTGCAGGCCGGTGACCTCGAGACGCTCGAGCACTGGCACGAGCTCGTCGGCATGTCGAAGGTGTACTTCAACAAGGTGTACTCGACGCTCGGCGTCACCCTCACCGACGACGACCTCGCGGGCGAGTCCACGTACAACGACGAGCTCAAGGCGATCTGCGACGAGCTCGAGTCCAAGGGCCTGGCGACGGTGTCCGACGGCGCCCTCTGCGTCTTCCTCGAGGGCTACACCGGCCGTGAGGGCAAGCCGGTGCCGCTCATCATCCGCAAGTCCGACGGCGGCTACAACTACGGCACCACGGACCTCGCGACCATCCGGTACCGGGTGTCCAAGCTCGGCGCGCACCGGGTCCTCTACGTCATCGGGGCCCCGCAGTCCCTGCACCTCAACATGGTGTGGGACACCGCACGCAAGGCGGGATGGCTGCCCGAGGACGTGACGCCCGTCCACGTGCAGATCGGCAACGTCCTCGGCGAGGACCGCAAGATCCTGCGGACGCGCTCGGGCGCGTCGCTGCGGCTCATGGCCCTGCTCGACGAGGCCGTCGACAAGGCGCGGGCGCTCATCGACGCCAACCGCCCCGACCTCGACGAGGCGGCGCGGGCGACGATCGCCCGGCAGGTCGGCATCGGCGCGGTCAAGTACGCCGACCTGTCGGTCGCGCACGACAGCGAGTACGTCTTCGACCTCGACCGGATGGTCTCCCTCACCGGCAACACGGGCCCCTACCTGCAGTACGTCGTGGCCCGGATCCGCTCCATCTTCCGGCAGGTCGGCACCGACCCGGCGACCCAGCACGGGGGGATCGTCCTCGGCGAGCCGCAGGAGCGTGCCCTCGCCCTGCACCTGCTCGGCTTCGCCGACGTCGTGACCGAGGTCGGTGCGGTGTACGAGCCGCACCGGCTCTGCGGCTATCTCTTCGAGCTGGCGCAGGCGTTCTCGGCGTTCTACGAGAACTGCCCCGTGCTCAAGGCCGAGCTCGACGAGGTGCGCGAGTCGCGGCTGACCCTGTGCGCGCTCGTGTTCCGTGTCATGACGACGGGTCTGGGTCTGCTCGGCCTGGAGGCACCCGAGCAGATGTGACCCGCGGGGAGCGGGGCCGGCCGTGCAGGTGTCAGCACCTCGTCACATCTTCTCCGTTGCGGCCCGAGGCTGTGGCGGAGGACAGTCTCCTCATGAGCGACTGGGACTTCAGCGGCCTCAAGGCGACCTACGTCAACTGCACCCTCAAGAGGAGTCCCGAACAGAGCCACACCCAGGGACTCGTCGACGCGAGCGCGGCGATCATGCGTGAGCACGGCGTCGACGTGGACGTCATCCGGTTCGTCGACCACGACGTCGCCACCGGCGTCTACCCCGACATGCGCGAGCACGGCTGGTCGGTTGATGCGTGGCCCGAGCTGTACCCGGGCATCCTCGACAGCCAGATCCTCGTCGTGGCGGGCCCGATCTGGCTCGGTGACAACGCGAGCGTCACCAAGCGCTTCATCGAACGCATCTACTCGCTGTCGGGGATGCTCAACGACCGCGGCCAGTACCTGTTCTACGGGCGCGTCGCCGGCTGCCTCATCACGGGCAACGAGGACGGCATCAAGCACTGCGCGCAGAACATCCTCTACTCCCTCCAGCACGTGGGCTACACGATCCCGCCCAACGCGGACGCCGGATGGATCGGCGAGGCGGGTCCCGGCCCCAGCTACCTCGACCCCGGCAGCGGCGGCCCCGAGAACGACTTCACCAACCGCAACACGACCTTCATGACGTGGAACCTCATGCACCTGGCCGCCATGCTCCGCGCGGCCGGGGGCGTGCCGGCGTACGGCAACCAGCGCTCGGAGTGGAACGCCGGGGAGCACTTCGGCTGGCACAACCCCGAGTACCGCTGACCTCCGCTGCCGCCCCTGCCCGGCCCCTACCGGCCCTGACCTGTCCCGCCCGCCCCGACCCGCCCCGACCCGCCCCGACGGACCGGCCCGGACCGCCCCTGCCGGCAACACACCGAGAAACTGCCAAGGCCGGCAGGAGTACCTCGCCGCGGTTGGCAGCTGCTCGGTGTGTTGCGGGTCAGGGGGTCGGGAGGGGGGAGCCCTGCCGGACGCCGTGGAGGCACTCGAGCAGGTCGGCGTAGCGGCCGGTGACCTCCGCCGAGACGCCGGCCGCATCGAGCGGTGCGTCGTACTCGGAGTCGATCTGCAGCTGCCACGTCGGCGGCACGTCGCCCCCGGACAGCGCCCACGCCGCCTGGCGGGCCGCGCCGACGCCGACGTACTCGGCGGGGGAGGGCACGACCACGGGTGTCCGGAAGAGGCCGGGCGCGATCTCGCGGACGGCACGCGAGGCCGAGGCGCCCCCGATGAGCAGGACCCGCTCGACGCCGACGCCGTGGCCGCGCAGGGCGTCGACGCCGGCGACGAGGTTGCAGAGCATGCCCTCGACGGTGGCGCGCGCGAGGTTCTCGGGGGTGGCGTTCGCGCGGGTCAGGCCGCCGAGCGTCCCCGCGGCGTCCGGCAGGTCGGGGGTCCGCTCGCCGTCGAGGTAGGGCAGCAGCGTCAGACCGCCCGCCCCGGGCTCGGCCGCGAGCGCGAGCCGGTCGAGCTCTGCGAGGTCCACACCGAGCATCGCGGCGGAGGCCGACAGGACCCGGGCCGCGTTGAGGGTGCACATGAGCGGCAGGTGGCGACCCGTGGCGTCGGCGAAACCGGCGATGGCGCCGCTCTCGTCGCGGATCGCCGAACCGTGCGGGGTGAAGACCGTGCCGCTCGTGCCGAGCGAGACGACGACGTCCCCGGGCTCGAGCGTCAGCCCGAGCGCGGCCCCCATGTTGTCGCCGGTCCCGGCAGCCACGAGCATCCCCGACGCGGTACGGCCCGCGGCCTCGGCGGGCGCCAGCACGTCGGGCACGGCGACCCGGCGACCGAAGGCCAGCTCGAGCAGGTCGACGCGGTAGTCGTCCGTGGCCGCCGACCAGTAGCCGGTCCCCGAGGCATCGCCGCGGTCGGTCGTCCAGCCTCGAAACCCGTTGCCCTGCTGGAGGATCCTTCCGGTGAGCCAGTCGTGCGGCAGGACGACCCGAGCGACGCGGGCAGCGCGCTCGGGCTCGTGCTCGGCCAGCCAGCGCAGCTTGGTCACCGTGAAGCTGGGGACGAGGACGAGACCCACCGCGTCGACCCAGGCCGCCGCGCCCCCCAGCTCGTCGGTGAGGTCGCGAGCGGCCCGGGCGCTGCGCGTGTCGTTCCAGAGCAGGGCGTCTCGCACGACGACGTCGGAGTCGTCCATCGCGACCATGCCGTGCTGCTGCCCACCGACGGCGATGGCGGCGACACCGTCGAGGATGCCGCCGCCGCTCGCCTGCTCGTAGGCCTCCCACCACCGGTCAGGGTGCACCTCGGTTCCGTCGGGGTGAGGGGCTCGGGCCGTGCGCACCACCGCGCCGGTCTCGGCGTCGCAGACGACGATCTTCGTCGACTGGGTCGAGCTGTCGACCCCGGCGACAAGGGTTCGGTCGTCGGTCACGTGCTGCCTCGGCTGGTCCATGACCGAAGGGTCTCCCGAGCGCCGTTGTCGTGCAAGGCCGAGAGCGCGTCCGTGAACACCGCGGTGAACCGGGGGTCGTCGACGAGGCCGCCGAAGAGGTCCCGGTCGCGTAGGAAGGCGAGGGGGTCGTCGTGCTGCCGGGCCGCCGCAGCCATGACGCGGTCCCGGACCCGGTCGACGACCTCGATCGGCTCGCCCTGCTCGTCGACCCCCTCGGCGTACCGTGCCCACGAGGCCACGACGAGGGCTGAGCGGTGCACCTCGCCCCCCGTCTCGAGGTTGTGGTTGATGACCGGGACGAGCCACTTCGGGATGCGGTCCGACGACTCGGCGCACAGCCGCGCCAGCGTGTCGCGCACCTCCGGGTTGGCGAACCGCTCGACGAGCTGGTGCCGGTACGCGTCGAGGTCGACACCGGGGACCTCGGGGAGCGTCGGGCTGCCCTCGTGCTCCATGTAGCCGAGGAGGAAGTCGACGAAGAGCGGGTCCTGGCAGACCTCGTGCGCGTACCGGTAGCCCGAGAGGTAGCCGAGGTAGCACAGCGCCTGGTGGCTCGCGTTGAGCAGCCGCAGCTTCATCAGCTCGTAGGGCACGACGTCGTCGACGAGCTGGACGCCGGCGTCCTCGAAGGGCGGCCGGCCGTCGGTGAAGTGGTCCTCGAGCACCCACTGCGTGAACGGCTCGCAGACGACGGGCCAGCCGTCCGCGATGCCGAACTCGCGGTCGAGGCGGTCGATGTCGTCGGGCGTCGTCACCGGCGTGATGCGGTCGACCATGCCGTTGGGGAACCGCACGTGCTCGTCCATCCAGTCGGCGAGGTCGGGGTCCTTGAGCCGGGCGAACGCCGTCATCATCCGACGTGCGACGTCGCCGTTCCCCGGCAGGTTGTCGCACGACATGACGGTGAACGGCGGCGTCCCGGCCGCGCGGCGCGCCTCGAGCCCGGCCACGACGTAGCCGAAGACGGTGCGCGGCGTCGCACCGTCCTCGAGGTCGGCGCGGATCGACGGGTCGTCGGCGTCGAACTCGCCCGTCACCTGGTTGACGAGGTAGCCACCCTCGGTGATCGTCAGGCTGACGATGCGGGTGGCGGGGTCGGCGAGCTTGGCGACGACGGCCTGGGGGTCGTCGGGGCCGAAGAGCAGCTCGACGATGCTGCCGACGACCCGGGCCTCCCGGTGGCCGTCCGGGTGCTTGACGACGAGCGTGTAGAGCCCGTCCTGCGCGCTCAGCGTGTCGATGATGCGCCGGTCGTGGGGCAGCGCGCCGACGCCGCAGATGCCCCAGTCGAGCGCCTCGCCGGCGTTCATGAGCGCATCGACGTACATGGCCTGGTGGGCACGGTGGAACCCGCCGACACCGAAGTGGACGATGCCGGTCGTCACGGCGCGCCGGTCGTACGCCGGCCGCGCGACGCGCGGGTCCAGGTCCCCGAGCGTCGCGTCGGACAGGGCCACCCCGGAGCGGTCGGGTGCGGCAGCGCTCATCGCACGGCACCCATCGACAGGCCCTGCACGAGCTTGTCCTGCGCCGCGAACCCGGCGGCGAGCACCGGCAGGGACACGACGAGCGAGGCCGCGCAGACCTTGGCGAGGAACAGGCCCTGGCTCGTGACGAACCCGGTGAGGAACACCGGCGCCGTGCCGGCCGTGGTGCCGGTGAGCACCCGCGCCAGCAGCAGCTCGTTCCAGCTGAAGATGAAGCAGATCAGCGCGGCCGACGCGATGCCTGGCATGACCACCGGCGCGATGACGTCGCGCAGCGTCCGGGTCAGGCTCGCGCCGTCGACCTGCGCCGCCTCGAGCATCTCGACCGGCACCTCGGCGAGGAAGGAGCGCAGCATCCACACCGCGATCGGCAGGTTCATCGACGTGTAGAGGATGACGAGCAGCCAGATGTTGTCGAGCAGGTGCGCCCGCTGGGCGAACAGGTAGATCGGCAGGATGCCGGCGACGATCGGCAGCATCTTCGTGGAGAGGAAGAAGAAGAGCACGTCGGTCCACTTGCGCACCGGCCGGATCGACAGGGCGTACGCCGCCGGGAAGGCCAGGAGCAGGACGAGGATCGTCGACAGGACGCTCGCCGTCAGCGAGTTGAGCAGCGAGGGCCACGGACCGGCGTCGAAGAACGTCCGGTAGCCCTCGAGGCTGAGCGGCGCGAAGAGGCTCGGCGGGTTGGTCGCCGCGTCGGTCTCCTTGTGGAACGAGGTCAGCACCATCCACAGCACCGGCAGGGCGAAGAGGATGCCGACGACCCAGGCGAGCAGGCCGAGCAGGGCGTGGCTCTTCGGCGGCTTGCGGTGCGCGATCGGCACGGTCGGGGTGCCGGGCGTCCCGGGGGCTCCGGCGTCCGTACTCCGTCCGCTGCCGGTCCCCGTGCCGGCCCGGGTGCCGGGTGAGGTGCTCTGCGGGACGGCGCTCATCGGGTCTCCTCCTTGAACAGGCTGAACACGGTGCGCAGGGCCAGGGTGGCGATGATGATCGTGCCGATCACCACGACGACGCCTGCAGCAGAGGCACGCCCGTAGTCCTGGGCGGTGTAGAAGGTCTGGTAGATGAAGTACGGCAGGTTGGCCGTGCCGAGGCCGCCGGACGTGATCGTGAAGACGTGGTCGAAGTTCTGCACGACGTAGATCGCCCCGAGCAGGGCCGACAGCTCGATGTACTGGCGCAGGTGCGGCAGCGTCATGCTCTTGAAGATCTGCCACCCGTTCGCGCCGTCGATGCGGGCGGCCTCGACGACGTCGAGGGGGCGGCTCTGCAGGCCGGCGAGCAGGATGAGCATCATGAACGGCGTCCACTGCCACACGAGCGCCGCGATGATCGACCACAGCGGGTTGTTCGTGATCCAGTCGGGCTGCGGGGCGTTCGGCCCGAACACCGCCTTGAGGAGGCCGTTGAACAGGCCGTACTCCGGGTTGTAGAGGGCGTGCTTCCACAGCAGGGCCGCTGCGACCGGGACGACGAGGAACGGCGTGATCATCAGGGTGCGGACGACGCCGCGGCCACGGAACCGGCGGTCGAGCAGCAGCGCGATGCCGAGCCCCAGCAGGAGGCTGAGGACGACGACGGCCACCGTGAGCAGGACCGTGACGATGACGGCCGACCGCGTGTTGGTGTCGGTGAAGACCCGCCGGAAGTTGTCGAACCCGGCGAAGCCGCGCTCGTCCGGGTAGTAGGCGTTCCAGTTCATGAACGAGATGACGAGCGTCGCGACGAACGGCAGCTGCGTCAGGATGATGACGAAGACCAGCGCCGGCAGGAGCGGGGCCCGGCGGGCCCAGTCACCGGCCCGGGCCAGCGTCGTGGCGCGTCCGGCGTCCTCGGTCGGGTGGGTGGCGCCCGGGGTCTCGTCGTGGGTGTGGGTGCTCGTGCTCACTGGTCCGCCTCCCGTGCCTTGTAGCGCTCGGCGACGTCTGCGGCGAGCTTCTGACCGTTGTCGAGGGCCTCGGCGACCGACGTGCGCCCGGCGATCGCGGCGCTGACCTCCTGGCTGACCTGCGTGCCGAGGTCGGGGAACTCCGGGATGTCGACGAACTGGACGCCGAGCGCCGGCCGCGGCTGCACACCCGGGTTCGCCGGGTCGGCCGACTCGATGGCCTGCTTCGTCGGCTCGGCGAAGGCCGAGGCCTCGGCGAGGTACTTCGGGTTCTCGTACGTCGAGGACCGCTTGCCCGCGGGGACCCTCGACCAGCCCAGCTGCTCGCCGACGAGCTGCTCGTACTCCTTGCTCGAGGCCCAGGAGACGAACTTCCAGGCGTTCTCCTGCTTCGTGCTCGCGGCCTGGATGCCCCACGACCAGGCGTAGAGCCAGCCCGAGCTCTTCGTCCGGACGACCGGTGCCGGGGCGTACCCGAGCTTGCCGCGCACCGGCGAGTCCTTGGCCTCGAGCGAGCCGGCCGCCGACGTCGCGTCGTACCACATCGCCACCGAGCCCTGCGTCAGGTTGTTGAGGCACTCGGTGAACCCGGCCTGCGGGGCACCGTTCTCGCCGTGGGCCCGGACGAGGTCGACGTAGAACTGGACGGCCTGCCTGAACTCCGGGGCGTTGACCTTCGGTGTCCAGTCCTTCTCGAACCACGTGCCACCGAAGGTGTTGACCACCGTGGTGAGCGGGGCGAAGACCTGCCCCCAGCCGGGCTGGCCGCGCAGGCAGATGCCCTTCATGCCCGGCCGCGCACCGTCGACCTTGGCGGCGATGTCGGCGACCTGCGGCCACGTCGGGGCGGCCGGCATCGTCACGCCCTTGGACTGCAGGACGTCCTTGCGGTACATGAGGAAGGAGGACTCGCCGTAGAACGGCTCGCCGTAGACCTTGCCGCCGTAGGACAGCGAGGTCTGCATGGGCTTGAGGATGTCGGCCTGGTCGAACCCCGGGTCTTTGGCCAGGAAGGGGTCGAGCGGCGAGATCCACTTGGCCTTGGCGTAGATCGGGATCTCGAAGTTGGAGACCGTCGCGACGTCGTACTGCCCTGCCTGGCTGGAGAACTCCTGGCTGATCTTGTCGCGGACGTCGTTCTCCGGGAGCACCGTGAAGTTGACCGTGATGCCGGTCCGGGCCGTGAAGTACTTGGCCGTCAGCTGCTGCAGGTCGACCATCTGCGGGTTGTTGACCATGAGGACGCTGATGCTGTTCGGGCCGCCCCCTCCGATGCCGCCGCCGCCCCATCCGGCGCAGCCGGCGAGACCGGTGACGATGCCCGTCGCCAGCCCGGCCACCAGCACCCGTCGCCCGACCCGTCGTCGTCGGTGCCCGACCTCGCCTCGTCGCACGTCTCCTCCTTGAGTATCGCTCATTTGAGCGCTGCTGCGCACATATGAGTAAAGTGACTGGCGTCACGGCTGTCAACCGTTCGTCCGGAGGCAGGACGGGCGTCGAGTGCGGAAGGAGGCGAAAGTGAGGGGTGCTGCCACGAACGACCGCCGGACACGCCAGACTTCGCGTGTGAAGGACGCGGCCATCGAGCGACGCGGCCCGGCCGAGCTCGTGCTCGCGGCCGCGGTCGCGCGGCGGCACTACCTCGCCGGCCAGTCGAAGGTCGAGATCGCCGACGACCTCGGCCTGAGCCGGTTCAAGGTCGCCCGGCTCATCGACTTCGCCCGCGAGGCCGGGATCGTGCGCATCGAGATCGTCGCCGACGGCGAGCTCGACCTCGACCGTTCCGCACGCCTCCAGGAGCGCTACGGCCTGCGGCACGCCGTCGTCGTGGACGGCTCGCGCGTCGAGGCGTCGGCGCTGGCCGACCACCTCGGGCTGGCCGCCGCGCGCCTGCTCACCGACATCGTCCGCGACGACGACGTGCTCGGCCTGCCGTGGTCGCGCTCGGTCGACGTCATGACCCGCTCGCTGCACGACCTGCCGCCCGTCGACGTGGTGCAGCTGAGCGGCGCGATGGAGGTCGAGGGCCACGACAGCAGCGCCGTCGACATCGTCCGCCGGGCCGCCCGGGCCACCGGCGGGGGGTCCTCGATCTTCCACGCGCCGCTCCTGCTCGACGACGCCGCCGGCGCGGCCACGCTGCGGCGCGAGCCGCAGGTCGCCAAGGTCCTCGCCCGCGCCTCTCGCGTCACCATCGCGGTCATGGGCGTCGGCGCGTGGGCCCCGGGCCTGTCGACGATCCACGACGCCGTCGCCCCCGCCGACCGCAAGGCCCTGGCCCGCCTCGGCGTCGTCGGCGAGATCGCCGGTGTGCTGTTCGACGCGTCCGGCACCGTCGTCGAACCTTCGCTGTCCGAGCGCGTCGTCACGATCAGCCCGGAGGCGCTGCGCGGGATCGACGAGGTCGTCGCCATCGCGTCCGGAGCGCAGAAGGGGACGGCGGTGCGTGCGGCCCTCACCGGGCGGCTCGTCAACGCCCTCGTCGCCGACGCCACCCTCGCCGACGCGCTCCTCGGCTGACCCCCGCTGACCTCGCGCTGACCTCGCGCTGACCCGCGCCGGCCCTGCGCCCGAGCCCTCCGCGTCCGACCCCTCTTCACCGTTCCATCGAACGCGGCCGGCGACACGCCCACGATCAGAGACGCGCCCGGCTGCGGCCCCCGATCCGGTGTGTGATGAGACCGGCAGTCCTCCCCGTGCCCGGTGGTCCGTGCTCTAGGTTCGGGAGCCAGTGCCGTCGTCAGCGAAGGAGCGACCGTGCAGATCGGTGTACCGCGAGAGACGCGCGCCCGCGAGACGCGGGTCGCCGCCACGCCCAAGACCGTCGAGCAGCTCGTCGCCCTGGGCTACGAGGTCGTCGTCGAACGCGGTGCCGGCGCCCTCGCGAGCTTCGCGGACGCCGCCTACGCCGAGGCCGGCGCGCGCCTCGTCGAGCGTGAGGAGGCCTGGGGCTCCGACGTGGTGCACCAGGTCAACGCGCCCTCCGCCGCCGACATCGCGCTGCTGCGGCCGGGTGCCGTGCTCGTGTCGCTCATGGCGCCCGCCCTGAACCCGGACCTCGTCGAGAACCTGCGGGCCGCCCGTGTCACCGCGATGGCGATGGACGCCGTGCCGCGCATCAGCCGGGCACAGTCGCTCGACGTCCTGTCCTCGATGGCCAACATCGCCGGGTACCGAGCGGTCGTCGAGGCCGCGCACGAGTTCGGCTCGTTCTTCACCGGGCAGGTCACCGCCGCGGGCAAGGTCCCTCCGGCCAAGGTCCTCGTCGCCGGGGCGGGTGTCGCCGGTCTGGCTGCCATCGGCACCGCCCGCTCTCTCGGTGCCATCGTGCGGGCGACCGACGCGCGCCCCGAGGTCGCCGAGCAGGTCGAGTCGATGGGGGCCGAGTTCCTTCCCGTGCAGGTGGCCGAGACCGAGCTGTCCCCGTCGAGCGACGGCTACGCCAGGGAGATGGGGGAGGCGTTCAACCGCGCGGCGGCCGAGCTGTACGCGTCGCAGGCACCGGACGTCGACATCGTCGTCACGACCGCGCTCATCCCGGGCCGCCCGGCGCCACGGCTCATCACGGCCGAGATGGTCGCGACGATGAAGCCGGGGTCGGTCATCGTCGACATGGCCGCGTCCAACGGGGGCAACGTCGAGGGCTCGGTCCCCGACGAGCTCGTCGTGACCGCCAACGGCGTCAAGATCATCGGCTACACCGACCTGGCCGCCCGCCTGCCCACCCAGGCCTCTCAGCTCTACGGCACCAACCTCGTCAACCTCATGAAGCTGCTGACCCCCGGCAAGGACGGACAGGTCGTCCTCGACCTCGACGACGTCGTGCAGCGCAACATGACGGTCGCCAAGGACGGCGAGCTGCTGTGGCCCCCGCCCCCGATCCAGGTCAGCGCCGCACCCGTGCCGGCCCCCGCGTCCGCCCCCAAGGTCGTGAAAGAGCCTGAGCCACCGAAGGACCCCCGCCGAAAGTATGTGGCGATGGGCATCGGTGCCGTGCTGTTCGCCCTCATCGCCGCCTTCTCGCCCACCAGCTTCCTCGGACACTTCACGGTCTTCGCGCTCGCGGTCGTCGTCGGCTACTACGTCATCGGCCACGTGCACCACGCGCTGCACACGCCGCTCATGTCCGTGACCAACGCGATCAGCGGCATCATCGTCGTCGGGGCCCTGATCCAGCTGGGCCAGTGGCGAGGCGGGATCTCCGGCGTCATCGTCGTCCTGGCGTTCCTCGCCACGCTGATCGCGAGCATCAACATCTTCGGTGGCTTCCTCGTGACCCGCCGGATGCTGACCATGTTCCGGAAGGGCTGAGCGCCGATGGACCTCGCACTGATCCAGGCCGCCTACATCGTCGCGGCCGTGCTGTTCATCCTGTCCCTGGCCGGCCTGTCGAAGCACGAGACCGCCAAGGACGGCAACGTCCTCGGCATGGTCGGCATGGCGCTCGCGCTCGTCGCCACGCTGTGGCTCGCGCTGCGCGGGTCGGGAGCCACGAGCTGGCTGCTCATCGTCGTGGCCATGGCGATCGGCGCGGGCATCGGGATCTGGCGGGCGCGACGCGTCGAGATGACCGGCATGCCCGAGCTCATCGCGATGCTGCACTCGTTCGTCGGCGCCGCCGCGGTGCTGGTCGGGTTCAACACCTTCCTGGCATCCGGGTCCTCGGTGACCTCCGACGGCGTGCACCTCGTCGAGATCTTCCTCGGGGTCTTCATCGGCGCGGTGACCTTCACCGGATCGATCGTCGCGTTCCTCAAGCTCTCGGCGCGCATCTCGAGCAGGCCACTCATGCTGCCGGCGCGGCACTGGCTCAACCTCGCGGCTCTCGTCGTGTCGGCCGGGCTGCTCGTGTGGTTCGTGGCGTCGCACTCGATCCTGCCGCTCCTGCTCATGACGGCGATCGCGCTGGCCTTCGGCTGGCACCTCGTGGCCTCGATCGGCGGCGGCGACATGCCCGTCGTCGTGTCGATGCTCAACAGCTACTCCGGTTGGGCGGCGGCCGCGGCCGGCTTCATGCTCGGCAACGACCTGCTCATCGTCACGGGTGCGCTCGTCGGCTCGTCCGGTGCCTACCTGTCGTACATCATGTGCACCGCGATGAACCGCTCCTTCGTCTCGGTCATCGCCGGCGGCTTCGGCTCCGACGGTGCGGTGACGAGCGGCGACGTCGACTACGGCGACCACCGCGAGACGAACGCCGAGGAGGTCGCCGACCTGCTGACCCACGCGTCCTCCGTCGTCATCACGCCCGGCTACGGCATGGCGGTCGCGCAGGCGCAGTACCCGGTCGCGGACCTGACCGCGAAGCTGCGTGAGCGCGGCGTCGACGTGCGGTTCGGCATCCACCCGGTCGCGGGGCGCCTGCCCGGGCACATGAACGTGCTGCTGGCCGAGGCCAAGGTGCCATACGACATCGTCCTCGAGATGGACGAGATCAACGACGACTTCCCCGAGACCGACGTCGTCCTCGTCATCGGCGCCAACGACACGGTCAACCCTGCCGCTGCGGAGGACCCCAGCTCACCCATCGCCGGGATGCCCGTGCTGCAGGTGTGGAACGCCAAGGATGTCGTCGTGTTCAAGCGCTCGATGAACGCGGGCTACGCCGGTGTCCAGAACCCGCTCTTCTTCCGGGACAACAGCGCCATGCTCTTCGGCGACGCCAAGGAACGCGTCGAGGACATCATCAAGGCCCTCTGACCGCGGCCCGCCCCGACCCCGCCCACACCCCCTCCTCTTCCGCACCGAACGAGTCGTTCGGTGTCGAAAGTGCTGGTGGACCGACGCGTTCGAGCCCGAACACCGCGTTCGGCACCGAACGACTCGTTCGGTGCCGAAAGTGCTGGTGGACCGACGCGTTCGAGCCCGAACACCGCGTTCGGCACCGAACGACTCGTTCGGTTGGGGGCCGCGAGCGTGCCCGGAACCGAACGACTCGTTCGGTGGGGAGGCGCGCTGCGCGTCTTCAGCTGGCCCGGGCGCGGTCGCGGGCGAGGGCGGCTTCGATGCGTGCGCGCACCTGAGCCGGGTGATGCAGGTCTGCCCACGTCAGGCGCACGACCTCGTAGCCGAGCCGGCGGAACCCGTCCTCACGACGCTTCTCGGCGAACAGCATCGACTGCGCCTGGGCTGCCGAGTCGGCCGCGTACTTGTCCCGACCGTCGAACTCGACGAGCACGCGAGTCCCGCGGACGAGGAAGTCCGCCCGCTCCGGATGCCCGTGCGCGCCGATGGTGCCCGGCTCGAACTGCGGATCGAGGTCGTAACCCAGTCCACGCAGCACGAGAGCCGTCATCGACTCTCCGGGGGACTCGTGCCGCGCGTCCAGCCACGGTATGGCAGCGCGCGCCCGGATGAGCCCTCGCTGGCCACGCAGCGCGGTGGCTGCGGCCATGATCTGGTGGCGCGTCGCATCGCCGCGCCTGAGCGCGCCGTCGCCCGCGACGACGAGGGACGTGACGTCGAGCAGGCCGGCCTGGACGACGGCCAGGGCCGGATGAACCGTCACGTCCCGATGCGGCAGGGCCGGTGCGTCGATCGCCTCGTGCATGCGCACCCGACTGTACGAGCGGAACCCGGCATCCGGTCCGAGCCACATGAGGTGGACCGTCCCGAGGTCGACGGCCTCCAGAGGGAGCTGCAGGAGCACGAGAGCCGAGCCGTGGCTGGCGACCGCCTGGCCGTCGTACTCCTGCAGCAGGGCCGTGGTGCGCAGCAGGTGCCGGTCCCGGGCGTCGCGAGGACGCCGCGTCGCGTACCAGCCTCGGTGCAGGGGGAAGGCCTGGCCGGCCCGGACGCGTCGCCTCATCTCAGCGCTGGTGACGCCGCACGTCCGGGCATGTGCGGCCGAGACGACGTCCTCACGGGCCAACGAGGCGAGATCCATGGAGTCGATGGTGGCCCACGGGGCAGGGAGCTCGCTGCGGCCCTGTGGACAAGCGGCGGTCGAGCCCGGGCCAGAGCCCGCGCGAGGGCCCGCACCAGGGCCCGGGCCAGGGATCGAACGCGTCGATACATGCCGAACGCGCCGGTCGACCGGCGCGTTCGGCACCGAACGAGTCGTTCGGTCGTGAGGAGGGCGGGAGGAGGGCGGGAGGAGGGCGGGAGGAGTCGGCAGGAGTCGGGGTGGCCAGGAGGGGGCGGTCGGGTCAGACGCTGGCCGTGACCTTGATGCCTTCCTCCTCCTCGCCGGTCGCGAGCTTGCTGTGGCTGCGCGAGTACAGGAAGTAGACGAGGAACCCGGCTGCCATCCAGACGATGAACCGCAGCCACGTCTCCAGCGACAGGTTGAGGATGAGGTAGAAGCAGGCGAGCGCCGACAGCCACGGGATGACCGGGTTGCCGGGAACCCTGAAGGACCGCTTGAGGTCGGGGCGGCGCTTGCGCAGGATCGGGATGGCGAGCGAGACGAGCAGGAACGCCGTCAGGGTCCCGATGTTGACCATCTCCTCGAGCTTGCCGATCGGGGTCAGTGACGCGATGAGGGCGACGGCCGAACCGATGATGATCGTCAGCTTCACGGGGGTGCCGGTCCGCGGGTTGGTGACCCCGAGCCCGCTCGGGATGAGGCGGTCGCGGCTCATGGCGAACGTCACGCGCGTGGCCCCGATCATGAGGGTCATGACGACGGTCGTGAGGCCGGCGACGGCGCCCGCGGAGATCAGGGTCGCGTACCCGTCCTTGCCCACCGAGGTGAAGGCGGAGGCGAGGGCGGCGTCGGGGTCGATCTTGTTGTACTTGACCATGCCGGTGATGACGAGCGAGACCGCCATGTAGAGGATCGTGCAGATGACGAGCGAGCCGATGATGCCGATGGGCAGGTCGCGCTGCGGGTTCTTGGCCTCCTCGGCCGTCGTCGCGACGACGTCGAAGCCGATGTAGGCGAAGAACACGACGGCGGCGCCGGCCATGATGCCGAGCACGCCGAACGTCACCGGTTCCATGCCGGTCACCCACTGGAGCAGCGGCTGCTCGAGGCCGCTCTTGGAGCTTCCCGGTCGTCGACGGCGGGACGAACGGCGACCAGTTGTCGCGGTTGATGAAGCCGATGCCGGCGAAGATCACGAACAGGACGATGAAGACCTTGATCGCCACGAGGACGAGGTTGACGCGCATCGACTCCTTGATGCCGACCGCGACGAGCACGGTGAGCAGGACGATGAGCACGAACGCCGGCAGGTCGAAGTGCGAACCGGGGGCCACGGCCGATGGCCAGGTGACCCCCAGCTGGTCCAGGAGCTTGACGAAGTAGGTGGACCAGCCCTGAGCGACGACGCTGGCGCCGAGCATGAGCTCGAGCAGCAGGTCCCAGCCGATGATCCACGCGATGATCTCGCCGAGCGTCGCGTAGGAGAACGTATAGGCCGAGCCCGAGATCGGCACGGTCGAGGCGAATTCGGCGTAGCACAGCGCCGCCAGACCACAGACGACGGCGCCGATGACGAACGACAGGGCGATCGACGGCCCGGCGTACTCCTTGGCCGCCTTGCCGGTCAGCGTGAAGATGCCGGCACCGATGATGACGCCGACGCCGAAGACGGTGAGGTCGAGCGCGGTCAGGCGCTTCTTCAGGTGGTGGTCGGCCTCGCCGGCCGAGGCCATCGACGCCTCGATCGACTTGGTGCGAAAGATGCTCATGTGTGCCTCCCGGGGTGGAGCGCGTTCGTCAGCATCTGCCCAACGTAGACCCCTCGGGTGCCCGCGGCGAGCCGTGCTGTGCGCGAGTCCAACCCGCGATCCGACGTGCGGTCGGCGGGATCGGGATGCGGCCGGCGCGGGTATGTCTGGGTGGTTGCCGCGGCCGTGTCAGGACTCGCGACCACCGCGGTCGCGGACCGGCCAGATCGGGCCGGTGTCGGCGCTGCGCCGGCGACGCTTGACGTCGTCGCTCTCGTAGACGGTCTCGGGCCGCGACCCGCGCTGGACCGGGACGGCGCGCGAGTAGGAGTCGAGCCGGTCCTGGATGGGGTTGTGGGTCCGGTGCACGTCCGGGTACGACTCGCCTCCCGCGCCGCCGGCGGGCCTGATGGGGCTCCCGGGCGGCGTCGGGACGCCACGGCCTCCGCGGCCCCCGAGGCCGTCGTCGGGCAGGTCCGGCAGGTCGCCGTCGATGTCGTCGTAGTCCTCGTCGCCCGGTGGGGGCGTGATGTGGAAGATCTCGGCGCAGATGACGCGGTACGTCCGGTCCGGGTCCGGTACCCACTTGACCTCGCGGAGCGCCTGGTCCTGGCCGGCGCTCTCGAGGACGAACTTGCCGTAGCCGAGGAGACGTCCCGGCACCGTGCGCACGTAGCTCATGTCGGTGACCTTGAGCAGCGGCATCATCGCGACCTTCTTCGTGACGATCCCGTAGCGCAGGAGGAGCCGCTTGTCGGTGGCGAGGAACCAGTGGTTGCCGTAGTCGAAGAGGATCCAGAGCAGCCGCGCGAGGACGGCCAGGAAGATCCACCAGACGATGCTGCCGAGCGCCTGGGTGGTCCGGGTGACGTTGGAGTCGACCCAGATCGCGAGGACGAGGGCGGCGACCGTCGAGGCGACCGGTTCGATGAGGGTGGCCCAGTGCGAGTGCACTGCGACGACGAGCTTCTCTCCCGGCAGCAGGACCCGGTCGAGCCCCTTGGGTGCGTCGCGTGTCAGTCGCAGCTGCACGGTGGCCTCCTCACCCGGGGCGGGATCAGCGGTTCAGCAGGGAGTTGAAGAACGCGAGGATCGCGTGGAAACCATCGACGAGGACGCCCCAGATGTTGTTGACGATGTCGGCAGCCTTGGTCGGCGACGTGAAGATGGCGTAGACGAAGAACGCCAGCACCACGATCAGGATGACTTTCTTGGCCTTGGGGCCCATCGGATGTCGCTCCTTGGAGGGTGGGGCCGAGGCTGCCCTGACAGTCACAACGGCACAGGAATGGAACCAGTGTGCCGCAAGGGGCTTCTGTGCCGAGGTACCGACGTCCGCGTGTTGACCATCGGCGTCGATATCCTCGGCGGGTGCCGCGCCCGACCACGACGTTCGCCGACGAGCTGCGAGACGCCCTGGCCAGCGCGGTCCGGGGCGCCGACCAGCGGGAGCTCGCGCGCACCACCGAGGCGCTCGTGGAACGATACCGCGCCGTCGCGCCAGCCGAGGCGCCCATCCTCGCGTCGGCCGCGCACGTTCTCGCCTATGCCGCCTACCGCATGCCCGCGACCCATGCAGCGCTGAGGAGGATCCTCGACGACGTCGCGGCGTCCGGCTTCGCGCCGACCACCCAGCTCGACCTCGGCGGGGGCACCGGGGCGGCGGCGTGGGCCGCTGCGGCTGCCTTTCCGACGCTGGAGCGCATCACCGTCCTGGACCAGGTCGACGAGGCCCTGCGGCTGGGCCGTGCCCTCGTGGGTGACGCGCCGGTGCCGTCCCTGGCATCCGCGCGGTTCGAGCGCGCCGTGGCCGGACGCTGGCCGGACCAGCGCGCGGACCTCGTCACCGTCTCGTACGTCCTGAGCGAGCTCGACGCGTCACAACAGGACGTGCTCGTGCTCGACGCGATGGCGCGTGGCAGCGTCGTCGTCGTCGCCGAGCCGGGGACACCGGACGGCTACGCCAGGGTGCTGAGGGTCCGGGATACCTTCCGGGTGGCGGGGTGGACCCTCCTCGGCCCCTGCCCGCACGCCGCGGACTGTCCTCTGGTGCAACCGGACTGGTGTCATTTCGGCGCTCGCGTCAGTCGGTCGGCCGAGCATCGCCGGCTCAAGGGCGCCCAGCTGTCCTACGAGGATGAGAAGTTCTCGTGGGTGGCTGCGGCCGCACCGGGTGTCGTTGCGACGCAACCCGACTCCGCGCGGATCCTTCGGCGGCCGTTGAAGCACAAGGGGTTCGTCGAGTTCCAGGCCTGTCGCCCCGACGGCTCAGCCGGCCGGGAGGTCGTCTCGAAGAAGGACCGTGAGCGGTACCGTGCGGCGCGCGACGCCGAGTGGGGCGACTCGGTGCCGCGCTGACGCATCGGTCAGACGACGCCGTAGAGGCGGTCGCCGGCGTCGCCGAGGCCGGGCACGATGTAGCCCTTCTCGTTGAGCTTCTCGTCGATGGTGCCGAGAACCACCTTGACCGGCACGCCGAGGGACTCGGTGGCGGACCGCAGGTGCTCGACGCCCTCGGGGGCGGCGAGGAGGCACACCGCGGTGATGTCGTCGGCGCCGCGCTGGACGAGGTACGTGATGGCGTCGCCCATCGAGCCGCCCGTCGCGAGCATCGGGTCGAGGACGAACACCTGGCGCCCGGTGAGGTCGTCCGGCAGGCGGTTGGCGTACGTGACGGCCTCGAGCGTCTCCTCGTTGCGCTGCATGCCGAGGAACCCGACCTCCGCGCTCGGCAGCAGACGGACCATCCCCTCGAGCATTCCCAGGCCGGCCCGGAGGATGGGCACGATGAGCGGCTTGGGGTTGGACAGCTTGATGCCGGTGGTCGCCGCGACCGGCGTCTCGATCTCGAACGGCTCGACGCGCACCTCGCGCGTGGCCTCGTAGGCGAGGAGCGTCATGAGCTCCTCGGCAAGGCGACGGAACGTCGGGCTGTCGGTCCGCTTGTCGCGCAGGTACGTGAGCTTGTGGGCGATGAGCGGGTGATCTGCGACGTGGACGTCCATGGGTGGAAACTTAGCGCGTGGCTACGCGATCCGAGACCTCCACCGACCCGGCCGTCCCGCCGCCCGCCGACCTGTACGACGCCTGGGTGGGCGAGGCGCTCGAGCTGGCGGCGGCCGCGGCGTCGAGCGAGGACGTGCCCGTCGGCGCGATCGTCCTCGACGGCGACGGGGCCGTCATCGGCCGCGGCTGCAATGTCCGCGAGGCGGCAGGTGACCCGACCGGGCACGCGGAGGTCGTCGCGCTGCGCGAGGCGGCCGCCTCGAGGGGAACCTGGCGGCTCGACGGCTGCACGCTCGTCGTCACCCTCGAGCCGTGCGTCATGTGCGCCGGCGCGGCGATGCAGGCGCGCCTCGACCGGGTCGTGTTCGGTGCCTGGGACCCCAAGGCCGGAGCGTGCGGCTCGGTCTGGGACCTGACACGTGACCCGCTCGCCACGCACAACGTCGACATCGTCGGCGGGGTCCGTGCAGGGGAGTCGGCCGAGCTCCTCGTCGATTTCTTCGAGGGCCGGAGGCTCCGGTAAGGTCTGCTCTCGGTGGCGTGTCCGAGCGGCCTAAGGAGCACGCCTCGAAAGCGTGTGTGGGGGTGACTCCACCGTGGGTTCAAATCCCACCGCCACCGCCATTCACCTGCGGAAACGCCGGTCAGAGCCTTCGGGCCCTGACCGGCGTTTCCCGTCCTGGTCTCATTCGTAGTCTCATTTGAGCTTCCCGGCGGCGGTTCGGCGGGGTCCCACAAGAGGCCGAGGCGCTCGGCGACGTCGCGCCGGATCGGGTCGACGACGTGCGCGTACCGCTGGGCCATGGCGGGGTTGGACCAGCCCATCACGCTCATCATCGTCGGCTGGCTCACGCCGAGCAGCAGCAGGATGGTGGCCGCCGTGTGACGGGCGTCGTGCATCCGGCTGTCACGGATGCCGGCGTCCTTGAGGAGTTGCTTCCAGTGGCTCGAGTCGGTGCGCGGGCTGATCGGCGCCCCGGTCTCTGTCGTAAAGACCCAGCCTCCCTCGGTCCAGGCGTCACCCGCATGTTGACGCTCGCGGTCCTGGATCGTCTTGTGCTGCGCGAGGAGGTGCGCAAGTTGGGCTGGGAGGCCGATCTGGCGCCGGCCGGCACGGGACTTGGTCGTGTCGGTGTCCGGATTGGTGCGAACTCGTTGCGGGCAGTAGCCGGCCTTGGCCTTGCCGCACGTTCCATCACATCCGTGGGAGTACTTGGGTCGCAGCCTATTGCGGCGCACCGTGAGCAGCTGGATCTCGAGGTCTACGTCGGTGCCGAGCGCGCACCCGCGGCTCGCGCCAGAACACGACAGGCGCACGAGCTCTCGGTGCCGCTCGAACGATGTCGACCAACGGTTCTGCTCCGCGCGACGGCGAACGCCCCAGAAGACCCTCCTCTGGGTTCGAGCCCGACGTCGCTTGTCCTCGGTCGCACCCTTCCCACGAGACCGAGGTGGGGCTGCCGCCACTCCTGTGCCGGCAGCGCTGGATCGTGACGCCCTGCCCAGCACTACCGCATCGACGTGCTGCGCAGGATCCGCGCGTGACCACCCCGCGTGCCGGTCCTACTGCTGAGCGCAGAATCGCGCGAGCACGACGCTGGCTGCCGGCGCAGGTGCTCCGAGAACGGTCGTTTCTGGGGTGCGACGTTGTCCCGGCGTGGGATGCGTCCGGCGCATTCTGAGAGCTTGGTAAAGGGAAAGCGGGAAAACCGTATGTAAAACGCATCGAACCGGGGCAAATGGACGTCGATGCGTCTTAATTGCCCTGGGGCACCCGTCCCACGCTGCCGAGGCCCCTTGGGGAGTGAGTACGCATGAGAATCGCCGTCGTCGGGCTCGGGACTGCGGGCGCCTGCATGCTGGACAGCCTGAGCCAGGCCCTGCGCAGTCACCCCGATATCAGCCTGACGCTCTACGACCCGGCCCCCGAGCCGTGGCGCGGGCGAGTCTTCGCGCCCGACAGCGAGTACATCCTCGCCAACGCTCCGGTGGAGGCCATGTCCGTCCGTCAGGGGGACACCGCGCACGCGAAGCGGTGGCTGGTGCGTCAGGGTGACCTGGATCCCGGAAGCGCCGAGGAGGTATTTCTCCCGCGCCAGCGGTACGGGCAGTACCTGTTGCAGCACGCGGAGGGGCTCGTGCATGACCTGCGCGGCCGGGGCTGGACGGTGGAGTTCGTGCAAGAGAGCGCCACCTCGCTCGTACCGGTCGGCTCGTCGCGCTACGTCGTGGGAGCTGGGAGCCGCCTCGACGAGTTCAACTACGTCATCCTGTGTGCCGGCGGCAGTGTGCTTGGCAACCCGTTCCGTCTCGACGGCTGCGACGGGTACGTCGCAGACCCGTACCCGACCCGCGAGCGTCTCGACGGCATACGCTCGGATGCCGCGGTCGGCGTGCTGGGCAGTGGCTTGACCGCGGTGGACGTCGCCGTGGCGTTGAGGGAACGCGGGCACGACGGGCCGATCCGGATGTACTCACGATCCGGAGTCCTCCCGCTGGTACGGCGCCCCGGCCCGCCCTGGACGGCGAAGCACCTGACCTCGGAGCAGCTGGTCGACCTTGCCTGCTCGACCGGCTCGTATCCCCTCGTCGATGTCGAGCGCCTCGTCAACCGGGAGGTGCAGGCCTGGGGAGGGAGAACCCGGGGGCTGTTTCCCGCCGCACCCGGACCCGCGAACCAGGCGGCATGGTTGCGCCGGCAGCTCGAGCGGCCGCACGACGCAGCGGACCTCGAGACGTTCATCTTCCAGAAGTCGATACCTCTGGTCTGGCAAGACATCTGGTACAGCCTGACCCCCGAGGACCAGCGTCGCATCCTGGCGTCGCCCGCGACGCTGCGTTCGATCATCAGCCGCTGTTGCCCCATGCCGCCGGTCAACGCAAGGAAGATCCTCGCGATGCTGGACTCGGGTCAGCTGACGGTGAGAGGCGGCGTGACCTCAGTCATGCCCCGCCGGAAGGCCTTCGACGTCCAGCTGGCCACGGCAAGAGAGCACGTCGACTACGTCGTCAATGCCATCACCCCGGCCGTCTACGGCGTGCATCCCAAGGTCGAGCCGCTCGTGGACTCGGCCATCGCCCACGGTCTGGCGCGCCGGCACCACGCGGGCGGCCTGCAGGTGCTGGCACGGACGAGCGCGGTCGTCGGACGCGACGGGCCGGGCGCGCTGTACGCGTTGGGTGACCTCACCCGGGGCGCCTTCTTCTTCACCTTCGGCCTGCCGGTGCTGGTAAGTCGCAGCGCCGACATCGCCAAAGCGATCCACGACGACCTGCACGAGAAGGCCCAAGCCCTCCCGCGCCGCTCGGCGCTGGCCGTCGGCGCCTAGGACACGTGACCCCAGCAGCAGCACGACCCCGCGCCCCCGCGCGGTCGAAACGCCGCCTCCCGAGGGGGTGGCCTGACCACGAAGAAGCAGGAGACGCTGATGGAATCCGCAATCCCGCCGCACCTGGCGCAGACACGCTCCGAACAGTCGCACCTGAGGGCCGGCTGGCAGCCGCCGTACCCGTCCTACGTGGCCCGGTTCGCCCCGACGACGACTCGGGTGGTGATGGCCTGCTTGGGTGTCCAGTACGACGGCACCGGGCCGGCGCCGGAGCGCGTGACCTCGGCTCTGTCGCGGCTCGACCACGAGTGCTCGGCCGCAAACGGTCCACGGCACTGCGACCGGGCAACGTACGTCGACGAAGCCGGCTACACGACCATCATCACCATCGCCTACTGGGACGAGCCGGAGCGCTACGACCGGTGGTTCGCCGGAGCCCACGCCGTCTGGCTCGGCGACCAGCACCTCACCGACACGGCGGGCTTCTTCGTCGAGACCCTGCGACCGTCGGTGTCCCGGTTCGAGACGTTGTTCTCCAACGACCGCCGCGAAGGTGTCGCACGGTTGGCCGACAGGCTCAGCGGCGAGGTCCTCGAGCATGCCTACTGGGGCGGGGCACGTGACCGGCTCCCCGCATCCCAGACCGACGCGCTGCTGCCGGGTGACGTGCCTCGACCGGAGGCCAACGGCGCAAGGTGGCGAGTCTCCGGCCAGCACAACCTCTGTCTGATCCGCTCCGGGCAGGACTGGACCGACACCGACGGTGACGAGCGCCGGATGTACCTCGAGGAGGTCGAACCCACCCTCCGAGCCGGCATGGAGTTCCTCCGCGACGAGGGACGGACGGTCGGCTGCTACGCGAACCGATACGTGCGCCTGCTCGACGCCGACGGTCGACCCACCGACAAGAGCTTCGGCATGAGCTGGTGGCGCAGCCTGGCCGACCTCGACGACTGGGCCAGGGAGCACCCGACCCACGTGGCGATCTTCGGCGCGGCGATGAAGTACCTGTCCACGCTCGGTCCCGCAGCCCGGCTGAGACTGCACCACGAGGTCACCGTGGCCGCCGCCGACGAGCAGTACTTCGAGTACCTCGGCTGCCACGCGAAGACAGGGATGCTGCGGGCGATGGATGCTGTGGTGGAGAGCGTCTGAGCGCGGCCGCAGTCACTGACAACCGGCGGGCAGCCGCATATGAGAGCGGCTCGCCGAGCACCTCGACCGAGTCCGGCCGGACACCGATCCTGCAGTGTCCGAGTAACCGCTCACAGCGCGGTCGTGCCGACCAGCCGATGCTCCTTCACTGACCCTTCTGGTGACCACACCTAGCTGTCAAAGTGACGCGGGTGTCGACGCGAGGCCCGGGGCTTCCGACCCTTCTCACTTGACGCGTTCCTCCAGTACGGGGATGGCAGGAAGCGCGGGCAGGCCTGCAGGCTTGCGGGTGGTCCGCTTCTGCAGGCGAGTCGCGAGCGCGGTGAGGCTGCCACTGACGACGAGGTAGATGAAGGCGACGACGATGTAGGTGGGGATCAGCTGGTTGATGTACGAGGTGAGCAGCTGGCCCCGGTAGAGCAGCTCGGTGTAGGCCACGATGTAGCCGAGCGTCGTGTCCTTGAGCAGGCTCACGAACTGTGTCATCAGCGAGGGGGCGACGTTGCGCAGGGCCTGGGGCAGGATGACCAGGCGCATGGTCTGGGACTGCCGTAGGCCCAGGCTGTGTGCGGCCTCGGCCTGCCCCGACGGCAGTCCGGTGATGCCGGCGCGGACGATCTCGGCGAAGACGGCGGCCGTCACGAAGGTCAGCGGAATGGCCAGCTTCCACATCGTCGGTACGTTGACCCCCAGCTGGGGCAGCCCGAAGAGCATCAGGTAGATCAGCAGCAGGACGGGCACCGTCCTCGCGACCTCGATGTAGGAGGCGCACAGCCAGCGCAGAGGGGGCACCCGACTCAGTCGCCCCAGGGCCAAGAAGGTGCCGAGCACGGAGCCGAGGACCGCCACGGTGCCGGCGACCTTGAGGGTGCCGACCAGTCCGGTCAGCAGGTACTGCCAGACGACCCACTGGGTGAACGCCGCCCACCGCTGCGGGTTGAGCTGGTCGTGGGAACCGAACTGCCACAGGCCCGCTCCGGCCAGCGCCAGCAGGCCCACCACGCTGATGGCCGAGGCGATGCGCACGTTGCGGCGGGTTCGCGGGCCGGGTTCGTCATAGATGAAGCTCATCGGATGATCGCCACCTTGCGTTCGATCCGCCCGGTTGCCAGGCCGATGGCCAGGGCGATCGCCATGTAGACGAGGCCGCCGGCGGTGTAGAAGAGGACGGGCTGGGCGTAGACGAGGTTGATGCTGTTGATCTGGGCGGTCAGGTCGAGCACTCCGACGACGGCCGCGAGGGAGGTGTTCATGGCCAGGGCGATCATGATGTTGCCCAGCGGCTGGACGGCCGACCGGAAGGCCTGGGGCACGATCACCCAGCGCAGCGACTGGATCAGCGTCAGCCCGAGCGCCCGAGCCGCTTCGATCTGGCCGCGCGTCACGGTGTTGACCCCGCTGCGGATCGCCTCGGCGACGTACGCGGCCTCGTAGACGGCCAGCACGATGACCACCGTGGGGATGACGGGGAGGATCAGCCCCGCGTCAGGCAGCGCGAAGACGGCCAGGATCAACAGCGCCAGGAGCGGAACGTTGACGAAGAACTGGACGTACGCCAGCGCTGCCGCCCGCAGCGGCGGGATCGGGCTGATCCGCGCGACGGTGATGAGCACCCCCAGGATCAGGGACGCAGCACCCGCGAGCACGGTCATGAGAAGGGTCAGTCCCAGCCCCTCCAGAAGGGGCTCGACATGGTCGATCGCGATACTCATCCGGATCTACTCCTGGCGCTGTTGCCGAGTCGCCGGTCAGGAACCGGGCACGGACCCGATGGCCGGCGGTGTCGGGGCAGGGGAGTCGCCGACCGAGCCGAGCGTCGTCTTCCAGACCTGCGCCCAGAGCCCCTGCTTCTCGATCGTCGTCAACCAGGTGTTGACGAAAGTCTTGAACGCGGCGTCGTTGTGCTTCAAGCCGATTCCGTAGGGCTCCTCGGTGAAGGGGGCGCCGACGACCTTGATGTTCTTGTTGCTCGCCGACTGGCTGGCGAGCAGGACGTAGTCCTGGACGTACGCGTCGCCGCGGCCCTGGATGAGGGCGTGGACACCTTGCGGGGTGGTGGCGAACGGCAGGAGCTTCGCGCCGGGCTGCTTCTCCGGAACCTTGGCGACCGAGGGCGTCCCGGTCTGCACGATGACGTTCTTCCCGTCCAGGTCCTCGATTCCCTTGATGCTCGTGTTGTCGGACTTCACCGCGACAGCGAGGCCGGACATGAAGTACGGGCCGGCGAAGCTGATCTGCTCCGCACGCTTGGTGGTGATCGTGTACGTGGAGAAGACGGCGTCGACGGTGCCGTTGGCCAGGAGGGCCTCCCGGGTCTCGGCTGCCGAGGGAACCCATTCGACGTTCGGCTTGCCGAGGATGTAGACGGCGAGCATCTTGGCGAGGTCCGCATCGAAGCCCTCGACCTTCTGAGGGTCGGCTGGATCCTGCTGGGAGACCAGCGGTGCATCGAGGGCGGTGGCGACGACGAGCTTGCCGCGCTTCTTGATCTTCTCCATGGTCGAGCCAGGGATGATCAGGTCGCCGGCCGCGACCGGTGCCTTGCCGACGAGCTGGTCGCTGCTGCTGGCGCTGCCCGGACCGTCACCACCGGGAATGTTGACGGGAGCGGTGGAGCACGCGCTGAGGGCCAGGGCGACGGAGGTGAACAGACCGGCAACGGCGGTGCGCCGGCGGACAACGGCATCGCTGAACATGTGGGTACCTTTCAGTGGGTTTCCTCGAAGAAGGTCGCCGTCGGAGGCGTGGGGAGGGGGCGTCGGAGCCGGGTCAGTGGGAGAGCACGGAGGCGAGGAACGAGCGCGCCCGTTCGGTCTTGGGGGCGTCGAAGAACGCAGCAGGCGTGTCCTGCTCGACGACCTGTCCGTGGTCCATGAAGACGACGCGGTCGGCGGCGCGGCGGGCGAAGCCCATCTCGTGCGTGACGACGACCATCGTCATCCCCTCGCTGGCCAAGGAGGTCATGACGTTCAGCACCTCGTTGACCATCTCGGGGTCGAGCGCGGAGGTCGGTTCGTCGAACAGCATGACCTTGGGCCGCATGGCCAGGGCCCGGGCGATCGCCGCCCGCTGCTGCTGTCCTCCGGAGAGCTCGGCCGGGTAGGCGTGGGCCTTCTGCGCGATGCCGACCCGCTCCAGGAGCTCCATCGCCTCGGCTTCGGCGTCCTTCCGCTTGAGTCGGCGCACCTTGATCGGCGCCAGCGTGGCGTTGTCGAGGATCGTGCGGTGGGCGAAGAGGTTGAACGACTGGAAGACCATGCCGACGTCCGAGCGCAGCTGCGCCAGCGCGGGGCCCTCGGATGCGAGGGCGCGCCCATCGACGTGGATCTCGCCGGCGTCGATGGTCTCGAGCCTGTTGATCGTCCGGCAGAGCGTCGACTTGCCCGACCCGGAAGGCCCCACGACGACGATCACCTCTCCCGGCATGACGGTCAGGTCGACGTCGCGGAGCACGTGGAGGTCACCGAAGTGCTTGTCCACGCCCTTGAGGCTGACCATCGGCGCGCGTTGCTGGGATGTCTCGCGCGGCAGAGCCGTCAGGGGAGCCCGCGTGGCCGCGGCGTCGTTCGGCTGCATCATGCTTCCTCCTCCGGCCGGCGATCGGCCACGGCTGCGTACTGGATGAGTGATCGTTCTTCCCAGAGCTTCATCCGGTCGATTCCCTTGGGTCCGGTCCGGACGAACACCGACTCGACGAGGGCTTCGATGAGCACCATGAGGGCCGCGAAGGAGTCGTAGGGGATCCCACCGACCGGCACGGTCAGCACGACGTCGGCGTCCCCGGCGGCCGGTGACAGACCCTCGTCGGTGACGACGACCAAGGACGCGTTCGCCCGTTTCGCCATTGCCGCCACATGCTGGGCCGGCTGCTGGTAGCGGCGCAGGTCGAAGAGCACGACGACCGTGCTCCTGCGTGCGGCGTGGAGCTTGCCCACGTCGTAGCCGAGGGGATCGGCCAGGAAGTGCACGTTGGGGATGATGTGGTCGAGCTGACGGGCCAGGATCTCGGCGACGAACCTCGAGAAGTAGCCACCGGCGATGAGGACCGTGCGTGCCTCTCCGGCGAGCAACCTTGCCGCCCGGTCGAACTCGCCGGGAACCACCGTGGAGCGAAGGGCGTCCACGAGCTCGACCCGTTGCGTGACCAAGCGCCCGAAGTCGGTCACGTCACCACCGCGCTCGGCCTCCCGCTCGGCGCGGTGGACGGGAGCGCGCAGCTCGTGCATGAGCTCCTCGCGCAGGTGCTTCTGGAAGTCGGCGTAGCTCCCGATCCCCAGACGTGCCACCAGGCGAAGCACCGTCGGCGCGCTCGTGCCCGCTGCCTTGGCGAGGGCGTTGGCACTGGCCAGCCCGGCGCTGGGGTAGTCGGCGAGCAGGGTGCGCGCCACCTTGCGCTCGGACGGAGCAAGCTGCTCCATGCGAGCGAAGATCTCGTTCCTGATCCGGATCACGGCGTCGTCCTCACGTCAGCGTCACCAGCTCGCCGGCCTCTTCGCACGCGGCGAACATGGCCGGCGAGTTGTGCGCCACGACGACCCGGCCGTCCGCGCCGACCGCGACGAGGCCTCCGTTCGCGCCCCGGCCGTTGAGCTCGGTGTCGATGGTCGCCCGAACGGCATCGGGGAGCGCCGCACCGGCGTACCGCATCCGTGCGTAGATGTCGTGGGCGACGGCTCCCTCGATGAAGGCCTCGCCCTCGCCGGTGCAGGAGACCGCGACGACTCCGTCCCGGGCATAGGTCCCGGCCCCGACGACCGGAGTGTCGCCGACGCGTCCTTGGTGCTGGTTGACGATGCCGCCCGTGGACGTCGCGGCAGCCACTCGCCCGGCCAGGTCCAGCGCGACAGCGCCGACCGTTCCGTGCCTGCTCTGCGCCAGCACCCCAGCCCGAACACTCGACAGCTGCTGCCGCCGTGACTCCGTCACGAAGTACTCGGGATCCACGGTCTCGACGCCCCAGCCTTCGAGCACAGCTTCCTCGGGGGCTACGAGCAGCACATGGTCGGTCTCCTCCAGGACCTTCCGAGCCGCGAGAACCGGGTTCTTCGCCCGTCGTGTCACGGCAACAGCCCCGGCGCGGCCGTCACCGGTCATGACCGATGCATCCAGCTCCGCCTCACCCTCGGCCGTGAGCGCCGCACCCCGACCGGCGTTGAAGAGCACGCAGTTCTCGAGCTCGACGACCGCTGCGCACACCGCGTCGAGGGCCGAGCCGCCGCCTGCGAGGACCGTCCGCCCCGCCCGGTAGGCCGCGGCCAGGCCTTCGGCGTACGGCTCCTCCTGCTCCACGGAGAGCGCCGCGGCCCGGCCGTCTGCTCCGCCGTGCAGGACCAGCGAGAAGCCGCGCGCGGCAGGGGCGATGTCCATAAGACGCATCAGTTGTCTCTGTCTCCTCCATGGCTTCCATCCCCGCCGTGAGGGCGCGGGGCGTGACCCGACCTTAGAGGCAAACAGTACGAAACGGAAGAGCAGTAGCAATGCCGTACTGTTCATTACAAGCTGGGCGCTCGCCGAGAGGCCAGCCGCCGGCCCCCGGTGTTGTGGCGGGAGGCACCGTGAGCGTCAGCGGCCAGCCGATGTGGGCGCTGTCAGGTCAGCGCCGACCGCAGCGCGATGTCACGCGCGAGGGTGAGACTGCCGATCATCTCGGAACGCAGGCCCAGCGCGGCCGGCACCACCTGAACGTGGTCTTCGAAGCCGGGTTGTGCCAGACGCTGGATCGACTCGCGAATGCCGTCGATGAAGGCGTCCGCCTGGCTCATCTCGCCGCCGATGACGACGGTCGCCGGGTCGAGCAGGGCGCACAGGTTGGCCAGAACCTGGCCGAGCGTCCTGCCGGACTCGGCGAAGACCTTCCGGGCCACCGGGTGGCCGGCGAACTCGTGCAGTCGCGCTGGCGGGCCGGACTCGCCCGGGCGGAGGTGAGACAGCTGATGGAGCACCTGCTGGCTGGAGACGATCGTCTCCAGGCAGCCGCGGTTGCCGCATCGGCACCACGCTCCCTCCTGGGTGATCTGGGTGTGCCCGATCTCGCCCGCCGCTCCGGAGCTGCCGCGTGCCGGTGCCCCGTTGATGATGAGCCCGGCGCCGACGCCGTCGGATGCCTTGACGTAGATGACGTTGTCCTTGCCTCGAGCGGCGCCGTGCCGGTGCTCGGCGAGGGCGCCGAGGTTCGCATCGTTGTCGAGGTGGACCGTGAGCCCGGTGCGGTCGCTCAGCTCGCTGGCCAGGTCGAGACCGGACCAGCTGGCCAGGATCGTGGGGGAGGCGACGGCCTGCCGCGCCGCGTTCAGCGGTCCCGGCACTCCGGCGACGCAGGTGGTCACGGGTCCGGTCTCCGTGTGGCGGGCCCGGGCCTCGTGCTCGAGCTTGTCCACCAGCCGGCGGACGAGGCGCGCCGCGGCGTCCAGGGCCACATCGGGGTGGTCGTCGACGTCCACCGCGGACCGTGCCTCGGCTCGGACGGTCAGGTCGAACGTCGCAACGGCGACGCCCAGGTGCCGGTGGCCCAGGTCCACCCCGACGACGGCACCGGGCGGGTACCGGGGCAGCAGACGGCGGCTCGGCCGGCCGCGACCGTCGCTCGCGCCCTGGTGCTCCCTCAACAGGCCGTCGTCCAGCAGGTTCTGTGCGACCGCCGCGACGGTCTGGCGGCTCATGCCCAGCGCGGACTCCAGCTCCGGGCGGGACGCGCTTCCGTGCTGCCACACGTGGTCGAGCACCTCGTCACGCATGGCTCGCCGCACCCGCTCCGCGGTGCTGTAGGTGGCCATGCCCGCTCCTCCGTTCGCGGCGAATTTCGTCGCGGATAATCGAAATTCGAAGGTGTTGACCGCCTATTCGACCTGCCACTACCTTAAATCCGATCCTAGCGGTTTATCGGTAAAACCGGTACTCGAGGCGATCAGTGCAGGAACGGTCCCGGCCACCCGTCGGCGGCCTCTCTCGGGCATGGGCACGACCGACTTACGCCTGTCAGCACCAATTTTCCTCTCACGCGTCGCCCCCGGTCGGCGCGGCTTCCCACGCACCGAAATGGAGTCGCTATGCGCTTGAAGCGATGGCCCGTCCTGCTCGCCGCGACCTGCGCCGCCTTTGGGGGCAGCCTGGTCGTCCCCACCGCCGCGCCGGCGGCCCCCGCGGCCCCCGACTGTCCGTGGGTCGGGCAGCACGCCACGCCCACCCAACGCGCCCAAGCGGTGCTCGCCAAGATGACGCTGGACGAGAAGATCTACCTCGTGCACGGCGCGGCCGGTTCCGCCTACACGGGCCAGATCGCGGGCGAGCCCTGGCTGTGCATCCCGACACTGAAGATGACGGACGGCCCGGTCGGCGTACGCATGAACGACACGACGCAGCTGCCCGCCGGGGCCGCTGTCGCGGCGTCCTTCGACACCTCGCTCGCAGACACGTACGGACAGGTGGTCGGGGCTGAAGCCAAGACGAAGGGCGCTGACCTGGTCCTCGGCCCGACGATCAACATCGTTCGTGACCCGCGGTGGGGACGGGCCTTCGAGTCCTACGGCGAAGACCCGTACCTCGCCGGGCAGATCGGCTCGGCCAACATCAAGGGCATCCAGTCGCAGGGCACGATGGCCCAGGTCAAGCACTACGCCGTCTACAACCAGGAGACCAACCGCAACACGTTCGCCGACAACGCAGTCATCGACGACCGGGTGGTTCGCGAGATCTACACCGCCGCCTTCGGCACCATCGTCGCCGAGGCGCAACCGTCCTCGGCGATGTGCTCGTACTCGTTGATCAACGGGACGTACGCCTGCGAGAACGCGTACCTCAACAACATCCTCAAGACCAGCTTCGGCTTCGACGGGTTCATCACGTCCGACTGGGACGCCACACACAGCACCGTGCAGGCGGCCAACGCGGGCATGGACATGCAGATGCCGAACGACTCCTTCTTCGGGGCGGCGCTCAAGCAGGCCGTGCAGGACGGCAGAGTGGCGCAGAGCCGTGTCGACGACATGGTCGTGCGCATCCTCCGCGAGGAGTTCCGGTTCGGGCTCTTCGAGCACCCGTCGGCGGACACCCCGGACGCCGTCGCTTCCACCCAGGCGCACGTCGCCGTCGCGAAGAAGGCCGCCGAGGACGGCACCGTCCTGCTGAAGAACACCGGGAACACCCTGCCCCTGGACACCAGCAAGGTGAACTCGATCGCGGTCATCGGCAGCGGCGCCAAGGACAACACGCTGAGCGCCGGCGGTGGCAGCGCGATCGTCGCCGGCACCGGGACCGTCAACCCGTACGACGGCATCACGGCACGCGCCGGCTCCGGCGTCGACGTGCAGTACGCGCAGGGCAACCCGGGCACGAAGGGTGACTTCGGCACCCTGCCCGCGATCGACAGCCAGTTCCTGACTCCGGCGTCGGGTACCGGCCACGGTCTGACGGGCGAGTACTACGCGAACACCACCCTGTCGGGGACACCGGCCGCAACACGCATCGACCGGCAGGTGAAGTTCGACTGGAGAGGTGCGCCTGCCTCGGGCGTGCCGGCCGCGGGCTTCTCGACGAAGTGGACCGGGACGGTGACGCCGCCGGTCACCGGCACGTATACCTTCGGAGTCACCAGCGACGACGGCACTCGGCTGTTCATCGACGGCAAGCAGGTCATCGACAACTGGCGCGACCAGGGCGCGCACACCGAGACGGGCCAGGTCGACCTGACCGCGGGCAAGCCCGTGCAGATCGAGGTGGACTACTACCAGGGCACCGGCGGGGCCTACGTCAATCTGGGCTGGCTGCCGCCGAAGGCCGCTCTCGCGCAGCAGGCGGCGGCTCTGGCCGCCAAGTCCGACGTGGCGGTGGTGTACGCAAACCTCTACCAGGGCGAGGGCGGCGACCAGCCGAACATCGACCTGCCTGACTACCAGAACGACCTCATCGACGCCGTCGCGGCCGCCAACCCGAACACCATCGTCGTGCTGAACACCGGCTCAGCGGTCACCATGCCGTGGCTCGACAAGGTCAAGGGCGTCCTCGAGGCCTGGTACCCGGGCCAGCAGGCCGGCAACGCCATCGCCGCGCTGCTGTTCGGCGACGCCAACCCGTCGGCCAAGCTCCCCGTCACCTTCCCCACCTCGCTCGACCAGGTGCCCGCCTCCACGGACGCCCAGTGGCCCGGCGTGGACGGCAAGGTGCAGTACTCCGAGGGTCTGAACGTCGGCTACCGCTGGTACGACGCGAAGAACCGGACCCCGCTCTTCCCGTTCGGCTACGGGTTGTCCTACACCACGTTCGCGTTCTCGAACCTCGACCTGTCCGCACGCACGCTGTCGGGCAACGGATCTGTGCAGGCCAGCGTCGACGTGACGAACACCGGGTCGCGGGCGGGCGCCGAGGTCGCGCAGCTCTATCTCAGCGTTCCGGCCAGCGCAGGTGAGCCGCCCAGGCAGCTGAAGGGCTTCCAGAAGGTCCACCTGCAGCCTGGCGAGACCAAGAGGGTGACGTTCGACATCACCGCCCAGGACGCGTCGTACTGGAACACCCCCGCGCAGGGCTGGACGCTGGCAGCCGGCAGCTACACCGTGCACGTCGGGTCCTCCTCGCGTTCGCTACCGCTCACGGACACGTTCAACGTGGGGCGCACCGTGACCAACGGAACGCAGTACACGACGGTGAAGGCCCCGACGTTGGCCATGCCGGGTTCCACCATGTCGGTGACCACCGAGTTCACGAACGGGGCCACGGCTCCGGTGCGTAGTGCCGTGACCGCGCTCACCGTGCCGCGCGGCTGGAAGGCCACCGCGCAGTCCCCGGCGAGCTTCGCTCAGGTGAACCCGGGACAGACGGTGTCGACCACCTGGTCGGTGGCCGTGCCTGCCGACACGGTCGGCGGTCCGGGAACGGTGTTCGGCGCGACGAGCTTCACCGGCTCCGACCGCCGCCCACAGCCGAGCGGGTCCGCCACGGTGACGGTCGGCTACCCCACCTTCGCGGCCGCGTACGAGAAGGTCGGCGTCACCGACGACTCCGCCACGGCCTTGGGCAACTTCGACGGCTGGGGACACAGCTTCTCGGCGCAGGCGCTGGCCGCCGTCGGTGTGACACCCGGCAGCACGGTCACCGCCGGGACGTCGACGTTCACGTGGCCGGACGTCCCGGCCGGGAAGCCGAACGAGGTCAACGCCACCGGGCAGGTCATCGCGATGAACGGCTCGGGCACGCAGCTCTCCCTGCTCGGGGCCGGAGCCGGTGGCGGGGTCCAGAGGGGACAGCTCACCGTGACCTACGCCGACGGCACCACATCCGCCGCGACGGTGTCCTTCTCGGACTGGTGGGCGAACCAGGCAGCGGAAGGGGGCGCGCTCGCGGCGACCACGGCGTACCTGAACCAGTCCGACGGCACGCGGGTGAACCAGCCCGTGAGCCTGTACGCCGCCACCGTCCCGCTCACCGCGGGCAAGCAGGTTGCGTGGATCACCCTGCCCACCAACCAGAACATGCACCTCTTTGCCGCCACCATCGGCTGACCCGGAACGCCCCGCCCTGCACGGCGCGCGAACCGGCGCCGTGCAGGGCGGGGCGGGGAGCCTGACCCCACCCGACCCGAAGAAGGAACACCCATGAGCCACCCTCGCAGCACCATCGAACCTCCACCGCCCAGCCCCGGCCGTCAAACTGTGCCCGCTCGTCCCCATCGCCGTTCACGCGTGATCACCAGCAAGCTGTGGGTCGTACCGGCGCTCGGCTGCCTGCTGCTGGGCACCGTGGGGACACCGGCCTCGGCCGACACCACCGTGCCGCTCCAGGCGGCCGCCGGCTCCGGCGACGCCTGGGTGCTGAGCACCACCGACCCGTCGAAGAACTATGCGCCGACGTTCGTCGGCAACGGCTACCTCGCGGCGCGGGTGCCGGCGGCAGGTCAGGGATTCAGCAGCACGCCCATCACCACGCAGTCGCAGCTCGCGGGCTTCTACGGCCTCTCGGACACCAAGATCGAGGAACGGGCCAGCCTGCCGACCTGGACCACGCTGCGCTTCGGCCGCAGCGGCGACGGCCAGCCGCCGGCGATCGACCCCGCCACGGACGGCGCCACGAGCAAGTACCAGCAGTCGATCGACTTTCGCACCGGGGTGCTGACCACCTCGTACGACTGGACCTCACCAGCTGGTGACACCACGAGCTTCACCTACGAGGTCAGCGCCAACCGCGCGGACGGCCATCTGGGCACGGTGAGCCTGCGGGCGGTGCCGCACTGGAGTGGAACAGCGGTCGCCGTGGACGCGTTCGACGGCCGGGGCCTGGCCAAGGCATCCGCCACCGACCCCCGCGTGGACGGCAGGACGGGGACGCTGTCGGAGACCGTGATGTCCAAACGGGAGCTGGTCACCGCCGGACTGAGCTCGGTGCTGCGCGTCGACGGGAAGACCGTGCCCACCCAGGCGATCCCCGCGGCCGAGGACGGCACCGCCGGGCAGAGCGCGACCTTCCCGGTCCAGGCCGAGCAGCCGATCCAGGTCACGAAGTTCGTCGGCATCGCCTCCAGCGTCGACACCGACCGGAAGCTTTCTGCCGCGACCCCGCAGGAGGCCGCCGCGACCACGGCCGCGCGTGCCGCCAGCAACGGCTACCCGAGCACGCTCGCTCGCAACAACCAGGAGTGGGCACGTCTGTGGCAGTCCAGCATCTCGATCCCCGGTGACACGGCCATGAGCAGGCAGATCAACGCGTCCATGTTCTACCTGCTCACCAGCATGCGTCCCGGTGTGACCTGGAGCGCCAGCCCGGGCGGGCTGTCCTCGGACGGCTACAACGGTCACGTCTTCTGGGACATGGAGACCTGGATGTACCCGGCTCTCCTCGCCCAGTACCCTGACATCGCTGTCGGCGCGAACACGTACCGGCAGAAGCTGCTGCACCCGGCCAACCTCGCCGCCGCACAGCTGTCGACGTCCAGCCACCCGATCAAGGGCGCGAAGTTCCCCTGGGAGAGCGCGCTGACCGGCTCGGAGCAGACGCCGCCGCCGTGGCCCATGGGCGAGTCCGAGATCCACATCAACTCCGACATCGCCCTGGCGCAGTGGCAGTACTACCAGGCGAGCGGCGACACGGCCTGGCTGCGCGACAAGGCGTGGCCCGTCCTCAAGGGCATCGCCGACTACTGGGCCACCCGCGCCGTGTCGGACGGGTCCGGCGGGTACGACATCAACGACGTCATGGGCCCGGACGAGTACCACGACAACGTCAACAACAGTGTGACCACCAATGCCGGCGCACAGGCGTCCCTGCGCATCGCGACCGAAGCGGCACAGATCCTCGGCCGGACCGCCGACCCGGCGTGGAGCAAGGTCGCCGACGGCCTGAAGATCCCGGTGGACACGACGCTGAACATCCACCCCGAGTTCGACGGCTACGCCGGCCAGACGGTCAAGCAGGCCGACGTCACCCTGCTGCAGTACCCCTGGAATGTCCCGATGCCGGACGCCGTGGCCCAGAACGACCTCGACTACTACGCCGCGCGCACCGACTGGAACGGCCCCTCGATGACGGACGCCATCGCCGCCATCGACAGTGCCGCCCTCGGCTCCTCGGGCTGCACGACCTACTCCTACCTGAAGAGCAGCGCGACGCCGTTCCTCACGGCGCCGTTCGACCAGTGGTACGAGAGCCGCAACGGCGGGGCGTTCAACTTCGCCACCGGCCAGGGCGGGTACCTGCAGGTGTTCCTCTACGGGTTGACCGGGTTGCGCTGGGGAACCGACGCCGTCACCGTGGATCCGTTCCTGCCCACCCAGCTGCCCGGCGTCGACGTCACCGGCGTGAAGTGGCACGGCAGCACCTTCGACATCTCCGTCGGCCAGCAGAGCACGACCCTGACCCTGCGCTCCGGGGCCCCGGTGGCGGTTCGCGACGGCTCCGGCACGGTGCACCGGGTCTCCGGCGCCACGCCGCTGCAGCTCCCGACCCGGCACCCGGCGCCGACGGCCCAGCCGTCCAGCTGCACCGGACCGATCACCTCGGCGGCTGCGCCCAGCCGATGCGTGGACATCCAGTGGGGCAACACCAGTGACGGGACGGCGCTCCAGATCTGGGACTGCAACGGCAGCCCCGCGCAGGCCTGGACGCGTCCCGGAAACGGCACAGTGATGGCCGCCGGCAAGTGCATGGACGTGCGCGGCGGCTCCGATGCGGACGGGACACCCGTGCAGATCTCTACGTGCAACGGGGGCCCATCGCAGCAGTGGACGTACGAGAAGGACACCGGTGAGCTGAAAGCGTTCGGCAAGTGCCTCGCGACCCTGGACGACGGCACGAGCAACGGCACCACGCTCGTGATCGAGACCTGTGACAGCAGCACGAGCCAACGGTGGAACCTGCCGGCCTGACCCCTACGGTCGCGGCTGTGCGGCGCCCCTGAGCAGGTGCCGCACAGCCGCGAGGCTGCCTCGACCTCCCGAGACACCAGCCGCTGCCAGCCGTCGAGAGCGAAGCGGGCTGCGGCCGCGACGCCTGGCTGGGGATCAGAGTGGAACGGTGCTTTCCCGGACCACGAGGGTCGGCCGGAGCAAGACCTGCTCGGGCTGTGCGCCAGGGTCCTTCAGCAGCTCGAGAAGAAGGCGCACGGTGTGTCGTGCGGCCTGGTCGATCGGCTGGGCGAGGCTGGTCAGTCCGGGGGTGACGACGCGTGCCCCGATGCTGTCGTCGAACCCCACGACGCCGACATCATGGCCGACGGCAAGGCCTCGCTCGCGGCACGCCTGGAGCGCACCCATCGCCAGCGTGTCGCTGACGCACGCGAACGCGGTGGGTGGCGTCTTCTTGTCGAGGAGTCGACCGGCGAGCTCCCTGCCGGTGCCGATCTCGTCCGAGCCGTGGGCCGCGAGCCCGCGGGTCGCGAAGCCGTGTGAAGCCATGGCGCGGCGCCAGCCGGACTCCCGGTCATCCCCGAGCCCGCCGGGCGGGCCCCAGCCCAGGTAGGCGATGCGTCGGTGGCCGCGTTCGGCGAGGTGGTCGACGGCTTGCTCCACCCCGGCGGCGCCGTCGACGTCGACCCACCACGTGTCCGACATGGCGTGTCCCCAGGGGCGCCCGAAGCAGGCGAAGGGAATGCCACGCTCGAGCAGGAAGGTGATCCGGGGGTCGTTGGTCTGGGTGTTGGTGACGACGACGCAGTCGACCGTGCTCATGCTGAAGATCTCCTGGATGACCCGGATCTCCTCCTCGTCGGTGGCAGCGGCATGGCAGAAGACGTCGTGGTCGGCCTGGCGTGCCGCCAGGGAGAACTCGTAGAGGTAGCTCGCGAGAACGCCGCCAGACTGGGACCGATGGTCCGTCGGGAACAGCCGGAAGCCCACGGCCCGCGGAGACTTCGTCGAGAGCGAACGCGCAGCTTGGTTGGGTCGGTACCCCAGCTCGTCCACGGCTTTGAGGACCCGGCGCACCGTGGCCGGGCTGAGCCGGTCCGGGGCGTTCAACGCATAGTGAACGGTCTGCTTGGAGACTCCCACCCGCGCTGCCACCATAGCCATCGTGGGCCTTGGCGACCCAGCCGTTCTCTCAGCGGCGGGTCTGCGCCCGCGCCCCTGACTTGCCGCTGAATCGGTAAAGCCCATGGGCTGATTCTGTGGGCCTGTGGGTGAAACGTCAACAAATGTTCGACCGGGCGCACCCGACTGCAGACGAGTGAGACAGGAGCTGGGACGCTCGTGGCGCGACATACGGATCGCGCAGGCTTGGCACAACTTCGCGAGCAGCATTGTCCTTGCAGGGCTTTCGCGCAAACGGCGGACGTGGAGGGGCGCTCTGCCGGGGTGCCCGAGCCGTACAGGCGGCCTCCCCGTCGTGTCATCGATAAACACCCCCTTGACGTGCTGTGATCGGCGCCACTACCGTCTTGCTTTACCGGTAAAACCCGCATTCGCGACGAGGTGCCTACACGCTCGACCGGGCGCCCTGACGCGGAATCCACCAAGGGCAGTTCTACGGCGGCGTGCCGCCAGCGGAAGGGACGACGATGTTCAGCCACAGCAACGTGATCAAGGGGGTGGCCGCCACGACCGTGGGCCGCCGCAACATCCTCAAGGCGGGCATGCTCGCCGGCCTTGGTGTGGCCGCCGGGCCCATGCTTGCGGCCTGCGGCGGAGGCTCCTCCGCTGCACCTGGGTTGACGTGGGCGGGTTGGGACGGGCCGCCGCAGTCTGACCGGTTCCGTCAGTTCTCCGAGAAGATGACCAAGCAGCTCGGGGTTCAGGTCACCTACCAACAGGTGGTGGGGGACTATCTCTCCAAGCTGCTGTCTCAGCTGTCCGCCGGCGCGGCTCCGTCCGCGTTCTACGTCGGTGACATCTACATGGCCAAGCTGATCGAGACCAAGCAGGTGCTCGACCTCACCAGCTACCTGGGCAGCAGCGGCGCGGCGGTCAAGCAGGATGACTTCTACGAGGGGCTCTACGAATGGTGCCGACCCGCCGACGGCAGTCCCGGGCTGTACGGGCTGCCGGTGGACTGCAACCCCGCCGTGTTCTGGTTCAACAAGGACCTTCTCGCCGAGGCGGGTGTCAGCACCGACCCGATTGCCCAGTTCGAGGCGGGCACGTGGACCCAGGACGCGCTGACCGACATGTTGGACAAGATCCGCGCCACCAAGAAGAAGGGTCTGTTGATCGGTGGCGGCTGGTACGACTGGTTCGGGTGGATCTCCACCTTCGGCGGGACGCTCTTCGACGAGTCCGGCAAGGCCGTCTTCGACAGCGACCCCAAGTCGCTGGAGGCCCTGTCGTGGCTGTTCGAGCAGCTCAAGTCGGGGAACATCACCTACACCGGCTCCCTGCCTCAAGGTCAGAGCGGTGACGTGCTGTTCTACGCGGGGCAGCTGGGCACCATCGCCACCGGCCGCGTGATCCTGCCGAACCTCAAGAAGCTCAAGTTCGGCTACGACATCGCACCCTTCCCCTCGCCATCGGGCAAGGACATCATGCCGGTGCCGGTCAACACGGCAGCGCTCTCGGTGAACGCTAACGCCAAGAACCAGGCCAAGGCGCTGGAGTTCCTCGGCAACTACGTCAACGCCGAAGGCCAGAAGTTCCGCCTGGCCAATGGTGGCAACGCGGTGCCATCGGTCAAGGGCCTGGACCAGATCGTCACCGAGGGCAACCTTCCCGCGCACGGCAAGCTGTTCAACGACGTAGCGGCCAAGGGCTACGCCGTTCCCAGGGCGATCGCCAGCAAGCCCAAGGTCCTCACCGAGCTTCCCGTGCTGGTGGACAAGATGTTCAAGTCGGGCAACGAGACGCCGGAGTCCTTCAGCGGCAAGGTGGTCCAGCTCATCAACGGCGGTTCATGATGGCCGTGCTCACCACCGGAACTCCGACCCGGGCACCGGCCGGGTCGGAGATCCCGGACCTCCACCGAAGCCGCGCGCGCCGGCGCCGGCGACGGGCGGACACGGTCGCGGCCTACCTGTTCCTGACCCCTCAGCTGGTGGGTCTGGCGGTGTTCATGGTCGGCCCCCTGCTGTTCGCGCTGGTGCTGGCGTTCTACCACTGGGACGGGTTCGGTACCCGCTCCTTCGCCGGCCTGGCCAACTTCGGGGACGTGCTGTCCGACCCGAGAATCCGGCAGTCGGCCATGAACACCCTCTGGTTCACGGTGCTTCAGGTCCCGGGACTGCTGCTCACCGGGTTCTTCTTCGCGGTGCTGATGCAACGCGCCGGCAAGCTGACCTCGGTGTACCGGCTGGCGTTCTTTGCCCCGGTGGTCACCTCCTCGGTCGCGGTCGCCGCGATCTGGCTGTGGCTGTTCAACCCCGACATCAGCCCGCTCAACCACGCACTGCAGCTCGATCGGCCTGCCTGCCCCCAACTGGCTGCAGGACGCCCGGTTCGTCATCCCCGCATTCGCGGTGGTCGGCATCTGGCAGGGCCTGGGCTACCAGCTGGTGATGTTCATGGCCGGCCTGCAGAGCATCGACCGGTCGTTCGTGGAGGCCGCCGAGCTGGACGGCTGTTCGGAGTGGCAGAAGCTCCGGCACGTCACCATCCCGCTGCTGTCCCCGACCATCCTGTTCCTGTCGATCACCTCGATCATCGGCTCGTTCCAGGTGTTCGACTACATCTACGTCTTCTTCGGCAGCACGGCCCCGGACGCCTCGCGCACCATCGTCTACGAAGTCGTCCAGATCGCCTTCGGCCAGTTCGACTTCGGGCAGGCATCGGCACTCGCCTTCCTCCTGTTCCTGGCCCTGCTCGTGGTCACCGGCTGCCAGCTCGCAGCCCAGAAGAGATGGGTCCACTACACAGAATGAGCACCTTCTCCGACACCAGCAGGCGCGCGGTCAAGACGGCCAAAGCGCCCTCCAGCTCCCGGCCCGCGCGTCACAGGCTGTTGCTGCACGCGATTCTTGTCGTCGGCGCGGTCGCCATGGCGCTGCCGTTCGCCTGGATGCTGTTCTCCTCGTTCAAACCACTGGGGGAGATCTTCATCCAGCCACCCAAGCTGCTGCCCCAGGACTGGAACCTCGAGGGGTACCGAACCGCCCTCGGTGGCGCCGACTTCGTCCGCGGTTTCTGGAACAGCACCTACATCGCCGTGACGATCACGGTCGTCTCGCTGCTCACGTCGGCGATGGCCGCCTACGCGTTCGCGCGGATCGACTTCCGGGCCAGCCGGGGGCTCTTCATGGTCTTCCTCGCCACCATGATGGTTCCCGGCCAGCTCACGATCATCCCGCTGTACATCATCATGGGTTGGCTCGGCTGGGTGGACACTCACGCCGCGCTCATCGTGCCGCCCGCACTCTTCAACGCGTTCGGTGTCTTCCTCCTGCGCCAGTACATCAAAGGCATCCCGCTGGAGCTCGAGGAAGCCGCCCAGCTCGACGGCGCCGGCCGGTTCCGCACGTTCGTGACGATCATCCTGCCGCTGCTGCGCACTCCTCTCACGGCGTTGGGGATCTTCACCTTCCTCGGCCAGTGGAACAACTTCTTCTCGCCGCTGATCTTCCTCAACAGCTCCGACAAGTTCACGCTGCCGTTGCTGGTCAACCAGTTCAAGGGTCAGTACACCTCCGACTGGCCGGCGCTGATGGCCGCCACCACCTTGTTGGCGGCACCCATCCTCATCCTGTTCGCCGTCGCGCAGCGCCAGATCGTCGAGGGCATCGCGCTGTCCGGCTCCAAGTCCTGAGCGCGGAAGAGCTTCAGCGGAACCCGGCCAGAGGCCACCACCCGGCGGTGCCAGCGATCAGCCCACCCCCGATACCCATCCGAGAAGGGCAACGCATGACCTCCCACGGCGACCACGCCGAGAAGCAGGACCCCACCCACGACCCGACAGCAGCGTGGTCCGAGCCCGCGACTGGTTGGACGCTCAGTACCACCCAGACGAACGACGACTATGCGCCGACCTTCCTCGGCAACGGCTACATCGGTGGCCGCATCCCCGCAGCGGGGATGGGCTACGCGACGGAGCCGATCGAGACCCAGGCGCACCTGGCCGGGTTCTTCGCCCAACACGGCCCGGTCGAGAGGGACGCGAACATCCCGACCTGGTCCACGCTGGCGTTCTCGGACGAGTCGGGCACCTACGGACGGTTGCCGCGGCGGACGCCTGGACCCGCACAGGACGACCGCGAGGAAGGCTCGGTGAGCCACTACCGGCAGTCGCTGGACCTGCGGGTCGGACTGCTGACCACGCACGCGACGTGGACCTCGCCGGCGGGACACTGCACCGATCTCACCTATCAGGTTCTCGCGCATCGGGCGCGGCACCGGGTGGCCGCCGTGCAGCTCACCTTCACACCGCACTGGAGCGGTCGCGCGCGCGTCACCGGGATCTTCGACGGCACCAGCGCCGGGCTGACCGAACCTTCGAGCAAGGGCTACGACGGTGAAGCGGCGGAGTCGTACGAGACGGTGACGACCCTCGGCACCAGTATCAGCGCAGCGCTCGCGTCGCGACTGGAACTGCCCACCGGGGTGGCGGCACAGACCGAGGAGTACGGGACCGACGAGCCCAGGTCGGTCGGGGTGCAGGCAACCTTCGAGGTGAGAGCCGGAACCACGTACACGGTCACCAAGTACGTCGGGATCGCCAGCTCCCAAGACTCGGAAGACCCGTTGTCGACGGCTCGTGCCGCGGCGGCGGCCGCCGCGGACACCGGTTACGTCGACCTGCTGGCCGAGCACGAGAGGGCATGGGCCGACCTGTGGCGCGCTGACATCGAGGTCCTGGGTGATCCGGAGCTGCAGCTGCAGGTCCGCGCGAGCATGTTCTACCTGCTGCAGAGCACCCGGGCCGGGGTGGACTGGAGCCTGTCCCCCTGCGGCCTGTCCGGTGATGGATACGGCTACAACGGCCACATCTTCTGGGACACGGAGACGTGGATGTATCCAGCGCTGCTCGCGCAGCATCCGGATATCGCGGTGGGAGCGAACACCTATCGGCAGCAGCGTCTGGCGGAAGCACGCAGCTATGCGACCCAGACCGGGTTCGCGGGTGCGAGGTTCCCCTGGGAGAGCGCCCTGCGAGGAGACGAACAGACTCCGCCCGGTTGGGAGATGGGCGAGCTCGAGCACCACATCACCGCTGACGTCGCCCTCGCCCAGTGGCAGTACTACCTCGCCACCGGCGATCGTGGCTGGCTCGCGGACAAGGCCTGGCCGGTGCTGGAGGGGGCCGCCCAGTTCTGGGTGAGCTCCGCTGTCGCCGATGAGGCCGGCGGCTACGACATCAACACGGTCATGGGTCCTGACGAGTACCACTTCCCTGTCGACAACAGCGCGTACACCAACGTCGCGGCCGCCGAGACCCTGCGGATCGCCACCCGGGCGGCGCAGGTGGTGGGCGTGGCCGCGGACCCGAACTGGAGCCGGGTTGCCGATGGTCTGCGGGTGCCGTTCGACGAGGCTCTGGGAATCCATCTGCAGTACGACGGCTACGCCGGCGAAACCATCAAGCAGGCCGACGTGGTCATGCTGCAGTATCCCTGGGAACACCCCATGCCCGCCGAGGTGGCGCGCAACGACATCGACTACTACGCGGCGCGCACGGACCCTGACGGGCCGTCCATGACGGACTCCATCCACTCCATCGCCCACGCAGCCCTGGGTACCCCCGGGTCCGCCTCCTACGACTTCATGCGCCGCAGCGTGGAGCCGTTTCTGCGCGGACCGTTCAACCAGTTCGCCGAGGGACGTCAGGGAGGGGTGTTCACGTTCACGACCGGACATGGGGGATTCCTGCAGATCTTCCTGTACGGCTTCAGCGGCATGCGCTGGCGTGAAGACCGAGTCAGGCTCGACCCGATCCTGCCGCCTCAGCTGGCCGGCCTCACATTGCGCCGGATGCTGTGGCAAGGACGCGCGTTCGACGTCGCCATCGGCCCGGAGCGCACGACGGTCACGCTGACCGGAGGTCTCCCGATGACAGTCGAGGTCGCTGGCGCGATCTTCTCGCTGCGCCAGGGCGCACCGGTGACCGTGCCCACCCGACAGCCCGGCCAGGGGTGGACCGAAGACCCCAGTCGGGGCGTCGAGGCGACGACGCGCTCGCCCGTCCCGACCACCTCTGTCGAGGTGCCATGACATGATTGGGAACCCCCAGGCCGCTGCCCAGAGTTCACCCGCAGCATCCGTGACCACGACCTCGCCGCCGTTCCGGGACGCCTCGAGACCGCTCGAGGAACGCCTCGAGGATCTGCTCGCCCGTATGACGCTGCGGGAGAAGATCGGGCAGATGCTGCAGCTCGACGCCCGGGACGACCTGCACGACGTCGTGGCGAACAAGCTGGCTGGGTCGATCTTGCACGCCTCGCCCGAGCGCATGCATGCCGCAATCGAGCTGGCGGCAGCCACCAGGCTGGGCATACCACTGCTCACCGCTGACGACTGCATCCACGGCCACTCGTTCTGGCCCGGTGCCACGATCTTCCCCACGCAGCTGGGGATGGCCTGCTCCTGGGACGCCGAGTCGTCGAGCGCATGGCCCGCGCCACCGCGGTGGAAGTCGCAGCGACGGGCATCCACTGGACCTTCTCGCCGGTGCTGTGCATCACCCGCGACCTGCGATGGGGCCGCGTGAACGAGACCTTCGGGGAGGACCCGCTGCTCATCGGGGAGCTGGGTGCCGCGATGGTCCGTGGCTACCAGGGAGCTGGGCTGGAAGACCCGACAGCAGTCCTGGCCTGCGCCAAGCACTTCGCGGGCTACTCGGAGACGCAGGGCGGACGCGACGCCAGCGAGGCGGACCTGAGCCGTCGCAAGCTGCGCTCATGGTTCCTGCCGCCGTTCGAGCGGGCCGCCCGCGAGGGCTGCCGCACGTTCATGCTCGGCTACCAGGCCATCGACGGGGTCCCGGTCACCGCGAACAGGTGGCTGCTGAACGACGTCCTCAAGGACGAGTGGGGGTTCACCGGCATGCTCGTCACCGACTGGGACAACGTGGGTCGGATGGTGTGGGAGCAGCGGGTCTGCGCCGACGACGTTGAAGCAGCAACGGTCGCCGTACGCGCGGGAAACGACCTGGTGATGACGACTCCGAGCTTCTTCGAAGGCGCCCAGGAAGCGGTTCGCCGAGGCCTGCTCGGAGAGAAGGAGATCGACGACGCCGTACGCCGCATCCTGCGGCTGAAGTTCGAGCTCGGCCTGTTCGAGGACCCGCGTGCACCCGACCCCGACCGACAGCGGGCCGTGATCGGGTGCCGCGAGCATGCCGAGCTCAATCTCGAGATGGCCCGCCGTTCGCTGGTGCTGCTGCGCAACGACGGCGTGTTGCCCCTCGACGGAGGGGTCACTGGGGGCGACCGCGGGCGCGCCCTCGCCAAAGGTCAGGTCCGCACGATCGCGGTCGTCGGCCCCAACGCCGACGACCCGCAGGCCATGCTGGGCGACTGGGCCGGCGCGTCCGGTCAGGTGGACTGGATGCCGGACGGGCACCCCCGGGAGACCGTCACGACGGTGCTCGACGGGTTCCGCTCAGCCGTTCCCGACGGGTGGACGGTCACCTACGCCCGCGGCGCCGACATCGAACGCCTGGTACCAGACCCGCAAGGGCCGCAGTATCCCGACGGTCAACCGCGTCCGCCCGTGTTCACGTCCGCGCCAGTCGACGACGCGCTGATCGCGGAGGCGGTGGGCGTCGCGCGCACCGCTGACTACGTCGTCGCTGTTGTCGGGGACACCGTCGCGTTGACGGGTGAGGGCTGCTCCACCGCGACCCTCGATCTGCAGGGCGGACAGGTCGCCCTGCTCGAGGCGCTCGTCGCCACCGGAACACCCGTCGTCGTGGTGCTGGTCCACGGCAAGCCCTCAGTAGTGCCCGACGCCGCGCTGGCGGCGGCAGCGCTGATCGAGGCGTTCAACCCAGGGATGAGAGGAGGTCAGGCGGTGGCCGAGCTCGTACTCGGTCTGATCGAGCCGTCGGGGCGCCTGCCCCTGTCAGTGCCACGGCATGTCGGACAGCAGCCCGTCTACTACAACCAGGTGCGGGGCCAGCATGGTGAGCGTTACGCCGACCTGACCCAGGAACCACTGTTCGTCTTCGGAGAGGGCCTGTCCTACAGCGCGATCGAGTACACCGATCTCGTCGTCCTCGACGACGTCGTGGCATTGGACGGTGTGGTGCGCGCCGAGGTGACCGTCTCCAACACCGGCGCCCGGCCGGCGCTGGAGACCGTCCAGGCCTACATCAGCGACCTGGTCACGAGCGCCACATGGGCGAAGCAGGAGCTCAAAGCCTGGCGGCAGGTCACGGTCGCGCCCGGCGACAGTGCGCGGGTCCGGCTGGCGATCCCGGCCGCGGCATGCTCCATGGTCGACGCCGAAGGGCGCCGCATCGTCGAGCCCGGAGCGTTCGAGCTGCTCGTCGGCCACAGCTCGCGCACCGCCGACCTGCTTCGCGCCCGTTTCACCCTGTGCGAGCCGTGACATTTCCTGCCGCTGGCGAGGGTTCAACGACCGGCGGCACCTCGACGCTGTGATTGCGACCGAGGACGGTCGCGCGGCGTGGGCTCTCGCCGCTCTGGTCGAGACGAACCACATCAACGGGAACGACCTCAACCCGACGGTGCACCGTAGGAACCCGATCAACACCTGCCGTCGCCAGGGTGGGAAGGATGCAGTCGCCGCCCCGTTGTCAGCAGTCGGTGGCCCTGGTCTCATTCCTAGTCTCATTCGGGCGTCATCGCCCGCGTTCGGCACCGTCCGCACTGGGCTCGTCGGGGGCCGCGCGTTGCCCGGAGAACCGCCCCGAATGCGCAGGTACAGACCTCGAAAGCGTGTGTGGGGGTAACCCCACCGTGGGTTCAAATCCCACCGCCACCGCCAGACGAAGCAGGACCCCGACACGCTTCTTCGTCGGGGTCCTGCTTCGTTTATCGGACGCCGCGGGATTTGGGAGGAGCCGGAGCGAGTGGGGATGGATGCGTCCAGCCGCAGGACTGCGCTCCCGTGGGGCCGGCCACGAGCGGCTCAGCGCCCAACCTGCCCTGTTCTGCGACCTCGGGTCCGTCGCGGTCAGGCGACGGCACCAGCCAGCATGCCGAGTTCGGGTTGGCCGTTGACAGGCCCGAGGTAACGCGCGTAACCTCGGCCCCGCGAAGCTATCTAACCCGCGTTAGTAGGTGGCAGCAGTAGCTAGGACGAGGGTCGAGGGAGACCATGCGCGCATCGGGCAAGAGCCGCAACGTGACGATGAGCGACGTCGCGCGCTGCGCCGGTGTCTCGCGCACCGCCGTCTCCTTCGTTCTGGCGGGCCGCAACGACACGAGCGTCTCCCCGGAGACGCGCGACCGCATCCTGGACGCCGTCCGCGACCTCGGCTACCGGCCCAATGCCGGCGCCCGGGCCCTCGCCGCCCAGCGCACTGGCCTCTTCGGCCTCATCACCGAGATCGTCACGGCGCCTTTCGCCGTCGACGTCATCAAGGGCGCACAGGAGCGAGCGTGGGAGGAGCGCAAGTTCCTGCTCATCGCCTCGAGCGAGGATCGCGCCGACATGGCGGAGGCAGCAGTCGAGAAGCTGCTCGAGCAGCGCATCGAAGGACTGCTCTACGCCGCGACCTGGCACCGTCCCGTCCAGGTGCCCGAGGCCGCCCGCGAGGTGCCGACCGTGCTCGTCAACTGCTTCGACGCCGAGGGTCGCTTCCCGTCGGTCGTGCCCGACGAGGTCGGTGGCGGTCGACGCGCCACCGAGCGACTGCTGGACGCCGGCCACGAGCGCATCGGATTCATCAACCTCGACCCCGGCATCCCGGCCGCGGTGGGTCGGCTCGAGGGCTACCGTCAGGCTCTCAGCGATGCGGGTATCGACCCAGACCCCGACCTCGTCGTCTCCGGGCACGCGACCGCCGACAGCGGCTACGAAGCGGCCGGACGGCTGCTGGACCTTCCCGATCGCCCCACGGCCCTCTTCTGCGGCAACGACCGCATGGCCATGGGCGCCTACGACGCGGTCCGCGAGCGCGGGCTGAGCATCCCCGAGGACATCGCGGTTGTCGGCTTCGACAACCAAGTGCTGATCGCCGCGTACCTGCGGCCCGCCCTGACCACCGTCGCCCTTCCCTTCGAGGAGATGGGCCGCACGGCCGTGTCGCTGCTCGGCTCGCTGATCGCAGCCGGCGGCGACAAGGGCAAGGCAGACGGGCAGCCGATCGACACCGTGGTGACGATCGACTGCCCGCTGCTCGAAAGGTCATCGGTCCGACCGTGAATCGGACCGATGACGTGTCTCCAGCAAGGCCAGACAGCCACAACCAGAGAGAAGGAATCATATGGCACGGTCAGCCGTCTCGAGGCGGGCTGCGCTCGCCCTCGCCGTGACCACCGCGGCCTCCGTCGCGCTCGGCGCCTGCACCGCCGGCAATGCCTCCGGCAACGCCGCCGGCGCTGCGACGAAGGGAGCCCTGCTCACCATCCCACGTGAGGACATGGGCACCTTCACACGCAACTTCAACCCGTTCTCGCCGAATGCGCTGCCCATGACGCAGCAGGCGATCTACGAGCGGATGTTCATCTACAACCCCGTCAAGGGCGAGGCCGTGCCATGGCTCGCGCAGACCTGGGAGACGTCGAAGGACGGTCGCACCGTCACCTTCCACCTCAACCCGGCCGCCAAGTGGTCCGACGGGCAGCCGCTCACAGCCGAGGACGTCGCCTACACCTTCTCGCTCCAGAAGAAGGTCATGGGCGGCTTCGACTACCTCGCGAACGCCACGGCGGCCGACGAGCACACCGTGCAGTTCACGCTCTCCAAGCCGTTCTCGCCCGCGCTCTACGAGCTCGGCCAGCAGGTCATCGTGCCCAAGCACGTGTGGGAGAAGGTCAAGGACCCGGCCAAGGAGACCAACCCGACGCCAGTCGGCAGCGGTCCCTACACGACCGTCGCCGCGTTCACGCCACAGTCGTTCGACCTGTCGAAGAACCCGAACTACTGGCAGCCCGGCAAGCAGCACATCCCCGGCATCCGGATGCTCGCCTTCGCCGGCAACGACCCCGCCAACCTCGCCACGACGAACGGCGAGACCGACTGGGCCGACCAGTTCGTGCCGAACATCGAGAAGACGTTCGTCGCCAAGGACCCAGTGCACCGGCACTACTGGTTCCCGCCGGTCGGGTCGACCATCCACTGGCAGCTCAACACGACCAAGGCGCCCTACAACGACGTCCGGGTGCGCAAGGCGCTGTCCATGGCCGTCAACCGCGACCAGGTGGTCAAGGTCGGCATGAGCGGCTACGCCCAAGCGGCTGACTGCACGGGTCTCTCCGGTGGCTACGACACGTGGCGCGACGAGTCGGTCGCGGGCGCGTGCACGTGGACGAAGCTCGACGTCGCCGCTGCCAACGCGGCCCTCGACGCGGCCGGCCTGCGAAAGGGTGGCGACGGGTTCCGCACTCTCGCCGACGGCAAGCCCTGGGAGATGCGCATCTCTGTGGGTAGCGCCTCGTCCGACTGGCTCTCGGTCGCCAACGTCATCGCGCAGAACCTCGCCGCCGTCGGGGTCAAGGCACGCGTGGACAGCAAGGACTGGGCGGTCGTCGTCGCCGGCTACGAGGACGGCAGCTTCGACACCGGCATCGTCTGGAGCAACGGCGGACCGACGCCGTACCAGTACTACCGCGGCGTCATGTCGACCGCGACGGTGAAGAAGGCCGGCGAGAAGGCCTCCGAGAACTACCACCGCTTCGGGGACCCCGCCGCCGACAAGGCCCTCGACGCGCTGGCAGCAACGAGCGACGAGGCAGCCCAGAAGAAGGCCGCCGCCGAGCTGCAGCGGACCTTCGACGCCGAAGCGCCGGTCGTGCCGCTCTTCAGCGGGCCCGAGTGGGGCCTCTACAACGACGCCCGCTTCACCGGCTTCCCGACCCAGGACAACCCGTACGCGACGCTGCTCACCCGTGGCAACACGGCGGTGCTCGTGCTCACCACCGTGAAGCCGCGCGCCTGAGCGCACCGGCACACGACGTCGCGGGGGCCGGGCCAACCTGGCTGGCCCCCGCGACCACCACCCGCCCGACCCGGCCACCCGGCATACGCCGGCACACCCCCGGGCCGAACCCACCTTCTCGAAAGGGGGCTGACGACGGTATGCGTTATCTCCTGCGCCGACTCGGCTTCTACGCCATCGCCTTCTGGGTCTCGATCACCCTCAACTTCATGCTGCCGCGCCTCATGCCCGGTGACCCCGTCTCACGGATGCTCACCCAGTCCGGGGCGCGGCTCGAGCCGGACCAGGTCGAGCAGCTGCGCCGCCTCTTCGGCCTCGACCAGCGTCCCGTCGTCGAGCAGTACGTCTCGTACGTCGCCAGCATCTTCCGCGGCGAGATGGGCGTGTCGATCTCGCGCTTCCCGACCCCGGTGTCGGAGGTCATCTCGTCGCAGATCGGTTGGACGATGTTGCTCGGACTCACCTCCCTGGTCATCGCGGCGGTCCTGGGCACGGTGCTCGGCGCTGTCGTGGCCTGGCGTCGCGGCGGCTTCCTCGACTCGGCCCTGCCGCCGGTGCTCGTGTTCATCGGCTCGTTCCCGTACTTCTGGCTCGCGATGGGGGCGCTCTACCTCTTCGGCGTGACCTTGGGTTGGTTCCCGCTCCGGCACGCCTTCGACGTCGGTGTCGTGCCGGAGTGGTCGGCGCCGTTCGCGGCCAACGTGGCCACCCACCTCGTGCTGCCGGCGCTCACGATCGTGCTCGTCTCGGTCGGCGGCTGGCTGCTCGGGATGCGCAACGCGATGATCGCGACGGCCTCGGAGGACTACATCACCATGGCCGAGGCCAAAGGGCTGCGGCGCGGACGGATCATGGTCCGCTACGCCGCCCGAAACGCGCTCCTGCCCAGCGTCACCTCCTTCGGCATGTCGCTCGGCTTCGTCGTCGGCGGCGCCCTGCTCACCGAGGTCGTCTTCGCCTACCCGGGCGTCGGCTACCAGCTGCTCGCCTCGGTGCAGGCGCTCGACTTCCCGCTCATGCAGGGGATCTTCCTGACGATCACGGCTGCCGTGCTCATCGCGAACTTCCTCGTCGACCTCGTCTACGTCCGTCTCGACCCGCGCGTGCGGGTCTCCTGAGAGGAGCAGACCATGCCCTCCGTCACCGACCCTGCGCTGGCTCCCGCCGGCGCCTCCGGCCTCACCGCGCCGGGTGCACCCAGCGCTGGATCACCCGAACCCGGCCTGACGCCGTCCGTGACGCGCCGCTCGTGGGTCCCCACCGTCGCCCGCGGCGGTCTCCTGGGGAGCCTGTTCCGCAGCCCCAAGGCCGTCGTCGGCCTGTCGCTTCTCGGTGCGGTCGCCCTTCTCGCTCTCCTCGCGCCGGTGCTCGCCCCCGGTGATCCGACGGCGATCGGCGACCTTGCCTCCGAGGCGCCGAGTGCGAGCCACTGGCTCGGCACGACCGCGAAGGGGCAGGACGTCCTGGCGCAGACGCTCTGGGGCGCTCGCAGCTCGCTCGCCGTCGGCTTCGTCGTCGGAACGGTCGCCACGCTCATCGGGGTCGTGGTCGGCCTGGCCGGGGCCTACTTCGGCTCGGTAGTCGACGACGTGCTGTCCCTCGTGACCAACGTCTTCCTCCTGCTCCCAGGGCTGCCGCTGCTCGTCGTGCTCGCGGCCTTCCTCCCGCCGGGTGCGGCGACGGTGGTGCTCGTCCTCGTCGTCACCGGATGGGCCGGCAGCGCGCGGGTGCTACGAGCCCAGGCGCTCTCGATCCGCGGCAAGGACTTCGTCGCGGCCGCGATCGTCTCGGGGGAGCGGGCCTGGCGGATCATGTTCCGGGAGATCCTGCCCAACATGGCGTCCGTCGTCATGGGCACCTTCCTCGCGTGCGTCATCTTCGGCATCGGCGCCCAGGCCGGGCTCGAGTTCCTCGGCCTTGGTGACAGCTCGGTCGTCAGCTGGGGCACGAACCTCTACTGGGCGAGCAATGACGGCGCACTCATGTCGGGCGCGTGGTGGGCCTTCGTCCCGTCGGGACTGAGCATCGCGCTCGTCGCCTTCGCGCTCGCCCTCGTCAACTACGGCGTCGACGAGGTGACCAACCCGCGGCTGCGCGGCCGCCGGCGCACGGCGGCGTCTCGCTCCTCCCGCTCATCGCGCGCCGCGACGCGCCCGGTCGCTGCAGCGGAGGTGACTCGATGAGCGCGCCGCTGCTCGAGGTCGAGCACCTCACCGTGGAGTACGCCGTCGGTGCCCGTCCCGTCGTCGCCGTGCGCGACGTCAGCTTCGCGATCGGTGAGGGCGAGGTCTTCGGCCTCGCGGGCGAGTCCGGGTGCGGCAAGTCGACCATCGCCATGGCTGTGCTGCGCCTGCTCAAGGAGCCGGCACGCGTCACGTCGGGCGCGATCCGCTTCGCGGGCGAGGATGTGCTCGCGATGGACGAGGCCGCCCTGCGCGGCTACCGGTGGCGCCGCGCGGCGATGGTCTTCCAGAGCGCGATGAACTCACTCAACCCGGTGCTGACGATCGGCGAGCAGCTCGGCGACATCTTCACGACGCACGAAGGCGCGACGCGACGTGGTGCCCGGAAGCAGAGCGCCGAGCTCCTCGAGCTCGTCGGCATCGACGCCTCCCGCCTGCGCTCGTACCCGCACCAGCTCTCCGGCGGCATGCGCCAGCGGGTGGTCATCGCCATGGCGTCGGCGCTGCGGCCCCAGCTCCTCGTCATGGACGAGCCCACGACCGCGCTGGACGTCGTCGTCCAGCAGGAGATCATGGCCCAGATCCAACGACTCCAACGGGAGCGCGGCTTCTCGGTCCTCTTCATCACCCACGACATGTCGCTCATGGTCGAGCTGTCCGACCGGATCGCCGTCATGTACGCCGGCCGTGTCGTCGAGCTCGGGGCCGCCGGACGCATCTTCGACCAGCCAGAGCACCCGTACACGCAGTCGTTGATGAGTGCGTTCCCGCCTCTGCACGGGCCGCGGGTCGAGCTCGTCGGACTCGCGGACCGCGTGCGCGCGGGTGGGTCCTCCGACGGGTGCGGCTTCCACGTCACGTGCCCGCCCGACCGGTCCGACTGCTCCACAAGCATTCCCGACCTGCGTGAGGTCGAGCCGGGTCATTGGGTCGCCCGCTCGGGCTCGACGCGCCCCGCCGGGACCAGCACCACGACACCACGCGTCGCAGCGACGAACGGAGCCGGCCGATGACTGTCGCCCCACCGACACCGCCGGCCCCCACCGCCGGCCCCCTCACCGAGCCGGTCGTCCGGGTCCGCGGTCTGGTCAAGGAGTTCCGGCTCGGCGGCCTCTTCTCGCGCAACCGTGTCCGAGCCGTCGCCGGCATCGACCTCGACCTGCCGCGCGGCTCGATCGTTGCGCTCGTCGGGGAGTCCGGCAGCGGCAAGTCGACGATTGCCCGGTGCCTGGCCCGCCTGGAGCAGCCGACCGCCGGCTCTGTCGTCCTCGACGGGGTGGACGTGCTGCGAACCGAGCGGCGCCGGGCGAGTCGGGCGTACCGGCGCCGGGTGCAGATGGTGTTCCAGGACCCGTTCGGCTCGCTGAATCCGGCTCACCGCGTGGAGCACGTGCTGCGCCGGCCGCTCGAGATCCACGGGCACACGACGTCGGCGCGGCAGACCCGGGCGCGGCTCGTCGAGCTGATGGATGCAGTCGGGCTCGACCCGGCACTGCTCGAGCGCTACCCCCACGAGCTGTCCGGAGGTCAGCGCCAGCGCGTCGGCGTCGCGCGGGCACTGGCCGCGGAGCCGGACGTCATCCTGGCTGACGAACCCACGTCGATGCTCGACGTGTCGGTGCGGGTCGGACTGCTCAACCTCATCCGCCGGCTGCGCGACGAGCGTGGCATCGCCATGCTGTACATCACTCACGACCTCGCCTCGGCGCGCTACGTCGCAGACACGACGAACGTCATGTTCGCCGGCGAGCTCGTCGAGGGCGGGGAGTCGCTCACCCTCATGGACGAAGCCGATCACCCGTACACGAGGCTCCTGCTCTCGGCCGTTCCAGACCCGCACCGCGCGACGGCGCTCGACCCCGATGATCGCCGCGCACTGCGCGAGGCGGTGCTCCACCCGACGACGTGTCCTCACGGCGGGGACTCCCAGAACCCCTGCAGTGACGTGAATCCCGTGCACCACTGGCTCTCCCGAGAGGCCGGTCGGGAGCACTGGGTCCGCTGTCACCGCTACGCGCCCGCCTCGCCCATTGCCTCGCGCGTCATCGCCGAGGCGGCGTCGGCCGCCGGCGACGGCGCGGAGACCAGCCCGACCACGACCCACGCCACAGCTCCGAGGACCTGATCCCATGACGACCGCCGACCTGCCGCGCCCCGACCGCAACACCGCCGCTCCGGCCGGGGGTACCCGCCTCGAGCCCGACCTCGTCGCGGACGCCGAGGCCGACCCGCACCGGCCGAGGTTCCACTTCGTCGCACCGGCGGGATGGCTCAACGACCCCAACGGCCTGTGCCAGTGGGGCGGCACGTACCACCTCTTCTACCAGTACAACCCGTACGCGCCGGTGCACCATCGCATCCACTGGGGGCATGCGTCCAGCCGCGACCTCGTCACGTGGACCGACGAGCCGGTGGCCCTCGTGCCCGACGACACGGGTCCTGACCGCGACGGTTGCTGGAGCGGCGTCCTCGTCGACGACGACGGTGTGCCGACGATCGTCTACTCGGGCAGGCGTGAGGGTCGCGAACTGCCTTGTGTCGCAGTGGGTTCCCCGGATCTGCGCACCTGGGTCAAGGAGCCGGCCAACCCGGTGATCGACGACACGCCGGTTGGTCACGACGTGCCGGCTTTCCGCGACCACTGCGTCTGGAAGGAGGGTGACGTGTGGCGCCAGCTCGTCGGCTCCGGGGTACGTGGCCGGGGCGGCGCGGCGTTCCTCTACGAGTCGAGCGACCTGCGCGACTGGACCTTCGTCGGCCCCCTCGTCGTCGGCGACGCCTCCATCGGGGCCCCGGGCGACCCGGACTGGGCGGGCACCATGTGGGAGTGCGTCGACCTCTTCCAGCCACCGACCGCCCACGTTGACGCCGCGGCAGACCGGGACCTGGCGTCGCCGGCCTCCCACGTCCTCGTCTTCTCGGCCTGGCACGAGGGCGTGACCCACCATCCGCTCTACCTGAGCGGCGCCTACACCGGGGACACGTTCACGCCCGAGGCGGTCCACCGTCTCGACCTCGGCGGTCGCTACTTCTATGCCCCGCAGAGCTTCTCCGACAACCGTGGACGACGCATCCTCTTCGGGTGGCTCCAGGAGGGGCGCACGGATGATGACGCCATCGCCTGCGGATGGTCGGGTGTCATGTCGTTGCCTCGCCAGGCCGTTCTCGGACAAGACGGCGAACTGCACCTCTCACCCGTCGAGGAGGTCGCGTCGCTACGCGGCCGTGAGCACCGGGTCGAGGTCACCGAGCTGACGCGTGACGAAGCGACCCTCCTCGGACGCGGCGACCAGCTCGATGTCGAGTTCACGCTGACGCTGGCGCCGGACTCGACGATCGCCCTGGCCGTACGTGAGACCGATGACGGCGAGGAGACCACTCTGCTCGAGATCGCCCGGGGCCCAGAGGGTTCCACGATCGGCAACGTACGCCTCAACCGATCGCGGAGCAGCCTCGACGCGTCCGTCGACGCGACCGACCGCGCCGGGACTGTGCCGGTGGGCGACGACGGGCGGGTCGACGTCCGGGTGCTCGTCGACCACTCGGCGCTCGAGGTCTTCGTCAACGGCCGCGCCCTCACCGCCCGCGTCTACCCGACCCGACCGGACGCCGTCGGCTGCTCCCTCAGGCTCCTCGCCGGTTCGGCGACGCTGCGCAGCTCGTCGAGCTGGGAGATGCGCGACATCTGGCACGGCCCGCGAGCGCTGTGGCCAGAGCCGTGACTGCCTAACCCAAGCAGACCCGCACGTCAGGGGACACCGACTGTCGTGCCCGGTGCAGCGGCGACACCTCGCCGACCACCTCAGGGAGCTTCCGAACCGGCCGGATCCGGTGCAGTTCGGCGGGTCCCCACCTGAATCCACTCACCACACGTCATGACCCGTTCGGGGCCGGCTCTGACAACGTTGTCAAGGATCCTCACGTGATACGCCATCCCTTCCTCGTCGTGCTCGCGGCTGCTGTCGCCACGACCGTCGCTGTGCCCGCCGCCGCGGTCACACCTGCCAACACCACCGAGACCAGTCAATGGCGGCCGACCTATCACTACACGCCGGCTGCCAACTTCATGAACGACCCCAACGGCCTCATCCAGTACAAGGGCGTCTACCACCTCTTCTACCAACACAACCCGTGGGGCAACACCGCCGGGAACGGGTCCTGGGGGCACGCCACCAGCACGGATCTCGTCCACTGGACCGAGCACCGGGTCGCGATCGCCGCGGACGCCGACGAGGAAGTCTGGTCGGGCAGCGTCGTGCTCGACAGGGCCAACACCTCCGGGTTCGGCACCGCGACCAACCCGCCACTGGTGGCCATCTACACCAGTCGCGACAAGGACACCGGTCTCCAGCGTCAGGCGCTGGCGTTCAGCCTCGACGCCGGCGAGACGTGGACCAAGTACGCAGGGAACCCGGTGCTCGACATCGGCGCCCACGACTTCCGTGACCCCAAGGTCAGCTGGAACGAGAAGACCGGCCGGTGGGTGATGGTCGTGGCCAAGTCCGTCGAACGGAAGGTCGGGATCTACTCCAGCGCCGATCTCAAGACCTGGCGGCACGAGAGCGACTTCGGTCCCGCAGGAGCGACGGGCGGCGTCTGGGAGTGCCCCGACCTGTTCCCCCTGCCCTACAAGAACGCGGCCGGGGCAACCACGACAAAGTGGGTGCTCACCCTGAGCGTCTCAGGCAAGGTGCAGTACTTCGTCGGCGACTTCGACGGCTCGACCTTCACCTCCCCGGACGCGTCGTACACGCCACCTGCCGGAAAGGTCATCAGCGACTTCGAGGGCGACACGTGGGACCCGGGCTGGACCACGACCGGGACCGCCTTCGGCAACGGTCCCGACACGCCACCCGCCGACGTCTTCGGCGCGATGGGCAACAAGTACGTCGACAGCTACGGCGACGGGGACTTCCAGACAGGCACCCTGACCTCACCGGACTTCCAGATCGACAAGCCGTACCTCAATCTGCTCGTCGGCGGCGGGAACTACGCCCACGTCGAGGGTGGCTCCACGGCCCCGCCCGCGGGAGATCTCTTCGCCGACTTCGAGGCCGACGGGCTGCAGGCGGGCTGGACCGGGACCGGGAGCTTCACCGACCTGGTGAACACCACGTGGAGCGACCTGCCGGGCCGGGTCGGTCGCGGTGTGCTGGACACCTGCTGGGCCGGCTGCGACCCCGCCGTGGGCACCGTGCGTTCGCCCGACTTCACGATCAGCCGCGACTTCATCAACCTGCTCGTCGCCGGGGGCAACCACCCGCTGTCCGGACCGGAGCCGACCGCGGTGTCCCTGGTCGTCGACGGCCAGGTCGTTAGGTCCGAGACGGGGGACAACTCACCCAACCTCAACTGGCGGGCCTGGGACGTCAGTGCCCTGCGCGGCAAGACCGCCTACATCGAGGTGACCGACCAGCGCACCGCAGACTGGGGCCACCTCATGATCGACCACATCGTGTTCTCCGACACGGCAGCGGCACCCTGGAGCCAGGAGACCACCGCCAACCTCGTCGTCGACGGGCAGGTGGTGCGATCCGCCACCGGCACCAACAGCCCCTCGCTCGACTGGACCTCATGGGACGTCGCCCAGCTGCAGGGCCGGACCGGGCACCTGGAGTTCATCGACGACGCCACGGGCGGCTGGGGCCACATCTACGCCGACCAGCCCATGCTGGCCGACGCGCCGGCGCTCGACAGCGCCGCGCGCACGCGATGGATCGACCACGGCGCCGACTACTACGCCGCGGTGACCTTCAACAACCTGCTCGGCGACCGACGGGTGCAGATCGGGTGGATCGGCAACTGGGACTACGCCAACTCCACGCCCACCTCACCATGGCGCGGTAGCCAGTCGATTGCGAGAGAGCTGGCCCTCACCGATGTGGGCGGACGTCCGACGCTGGTGCAGAAGCCCGTCGTGGAGCTGAACAAGAGCCTGGGCAGGGCAACCACCCAGAGCGTCAACGGGATCACCGGCAGCCGGACACTCGGCCTGCGGGGGACAGCCCTCGACCTCGACGTCACCCTCACTCCGCACGGGACGAGCGACGCCGGTGTCGTGGTCCGCAAGGGCCGAACTCAGGGCACCCGCATAGGCTGGTCCAACGGGCATCTCTACGTCGACCGGAGCGCCTCGGGTGAGGACTCCTTCAGTCCGGTCTTCGACCGGACACAGCATGTCGCCGTGCCGCTCGTCGACGGCCAGCTGAAGCTGCGGATCCTGGTGGACCGGTCCTCGGTCGAAGTGTTCACCCGCGATGGTCGGGTCGCGATCACCGACCTCATCTTCCCCGACCTCTCGAGCGACGGCATCGCCGCCTACGCGGTAGGCGGCACCGTCGACGCGAAGGTGGTGGCGCGGGCGATCAACTGAGTGGCGAAACTCGCCGCGGTCCGGTTCGAAGTGCTCGCTCAGCGCCTCAACGGCCCGATGCCGAGTCGAGGGATCCGGCTCCGCGCAGGGGCCTCGCCCGGGAGTCTGCTTCGATCGCACGACATCCGACAGGCGAGGCCCCGGCGCGGAGCCCGCCGTTCGAGTGGCACCCGCCAAGCCGCGGCTTGGTCTCCACGGGCGGAGTCGCCGCGGGGTCGATCCGCCGGACCCTGCGACATTTCCGTCGGGAGTTGCCGAACGGCCGTCGTCTCTCTTCTTGTCTCATTCGTCGCTGGTCCCGTTTGTTCGGCGACCTTCCAGCGCACGCCGGCGTGCGGGCCGTGTTCTTCGAGATCGGCCAGAACGTCGCCTCGTACCCGTCGATCCGGCGCACCCTGCGCAGCTACGGCAACCTCGTCGGGAACCACACGTGGAGCCATCCGGACCTCACGCTGCTGTCGAACAGCGCGGTCACCCCGCAGCTGAACCGGATGGAGTACGCACACGACGGCGGTGGTGACCGGTCGCAGACCGTGGCCGCCGTCGACATCCTCATCCCGAAGCTGCGGGCTCGCGGCTACGTCATCGGGCTCATGGCCTGCTGACGCGACCATGCCGAGCTAGGCCTCAGATCCCTCTTCCCGCACCGTCTGCCATTGCTTGCACCGCCGGCAGCGCTGGGCGTGCAGGGTGTCGCTGCCGCCCACGACCTGCCAGTCATGCCTGCCCATCCGGCACAGCCACGGGAGCTTCTTCGTACGAGCCACCACTCCTCCTCTGCGTGGTCGTGCCATGTCGGGCAGCGCGCCTGCTGGATCCCCGGCCGGCTGTGCTGCTCACCTGCGTGACATACCCCGCGACGTGGCTCCCACTCGTTCACCTGCCGGTGGCGAGTGCGGCGACGTAGCGGCGGCATTCTCGAACGCACGGGACCGGGCGGGAGGACACTGCTGGGGAGGGGCATCGAGGCACCAGTGATCAAGGGGCCCGCGCATGAACAGGTTCGCAGAGGGGTCCGAGGACAGCGTCGCGGTGATGTCGCGCCAGGCGCTGGTAGGTCGTCTCACCCAGGTCAAGGAACAGTTCCGCGCGACCAGCGACATCCTGAAGGTGCTGACGAGCTCGTCCGGCGACCCGGACAGCGTCTTCGACGCGGTCGTCGAGAACGCGCGGACGCTGCTCAACGCGGCCACCGCCCAGATCTACCTCGTCAAGGGTGCGACGTACGTCCTCACTCGCGAGAGCGGCATGTCGGAGCAGCACCGCCGCTTCCTGCAGGAGCACCCCATCACGCGCGACCGGGGGACGCTGGTCGGGCGCGTCACGATCGACCGTCGGATCCACTACATCACCGACGCGCTCACCGACCCGGAGTACAACCGCTCCGACATCCAGCGGGTCTCCGGGTTCCGCTCGATGATCGGCGCGCCGCTCATCGTCGGGGACGAGGTCGTCGGCGCGCTCAACGTCCAGCGCAACAGGGTGGAACCCTTCGACGACGTCGACGAACGCGTGCTGGCGACCTTCGCCGAGCAGGCTGCTCTCGCGCTCCGCCACGTCGACCTCTTCGCCGCCCTCGAGAGCAGGACTGCCGAGCTGGCGCGCAAGGTCGAGCAGCTGGAGGGCCTGGCCGACGTCGGGGCGGCGATCAGCTCGAGCCTCGTGCCCGACGAGATGCTCGCGACGATCGTGTCGCACGCGGTCCAGCTGTCCGACACCGACGGCGGGTCGCTCATGGAGTACGACGAGTCGACCGGACTCTTCAGGGTTCGGACCGTCTACGGCACGGGCGACGACACGGTGGCTGCCCTGCGCGCCGCCGAGATCCACATCGACCGCACGTGGGTGGGCAAGGCTGCTCGAACCCGCCGCGTCCTGCAGATCCCCGACCTCGACGAGGCCCAGCTCGACGAGCACCTCGCCGTGCTCCACGCATCCGGGTGGAAGTCGCTGGTCGCTGTCCCGCTCGTGCGCCCGGACCGGGTCGTGGGCGCGCTCGTGGTGCGGCGCAAGCGGACCGGCTCGTTCAGCGGAGAGACGTGCGACCTGCTCGACACCTTCGCCAACCAGTCGGCGGTCGCCCTGACCAACGCGCGCCTCTACCAGGAGCTCGAGCTCAAGAGCGCCGACCTCGCGGAGGCGAGCAAGCACAAGTCGGAGTTCCTCGCGAGCATGTCGCACGAGCTGCGCACGCCCCTCAACGCCGTCATCGGGTTCTCCGAGGTGCTGCTCGAGAAGATGTTCGGCGACCTCAACGAGCGGCAGGAGGACTACCTCAGGGACATCCACGCCGCCGGCCACCACCTGCTCGCACTGCTCAATGACATCCTCGACCTGTCGAAGATCGAGGCCGGGCGGATGGAGCTCGACCTCACCACATTCCCCGTGGTCGACGTCATCGGCCAGGCCCTGTCCCTCGTGCGCGAGCGCGCGGCGCTCCACGGCATCCACCTGTCCCTCGACGCCGGGGAGGGCCTTGGGCTCGTGACGGCCGACGAGCTCCGGGTCAAGCAGGTGCTGCTCAACCTGCTCAGCAACGCCGTCAAGTTCACGCCCGACGGGGGGTCGGTTCGGGTGCGCGGGCATCGTGAGGGGAGTGAGCTCGTCGTGACCGTCGCCGACACCGGCGTCGGCATAGCGCCGGAGGACCAGGCGCGCATCTTCGACTCGTTCCAGCAGGGCAGCCGCTCGGCGCCGACGGCCGAGGGCACGGGTCTCGGGCTCACGCTGAGCAAGCAGATCGTCGAGCTGCACGGCGGGACGATGTGGGTGGAGAGCACGCCCGGGCAGGGCAGCACCTTCGGCCTGCGGATCCCGCAGGCGGGCCCGGACGCCGAGCCGCACGACGAGTCGCCCGGCGAGCGGTGGATGGTCGACGAGCCCGCGGAGCCGGGACCCACGGTCGTCGTCATCGAGGACGACCCGAGGTCGGCCGAGTCGTCGAGCTGCACCTGCGCACCGCCGGGCTCCACGCGGTGAGCGTCGGCACCGGCGAGGCAGGCCTCGAGGCCGTCCGCCGTCTCCTGCCGGCGGCGGTCGTGCTCGACATCCATCTCCCGGGCATGACCGGGTGGGACGTCCTCGAGGCCCTCAAGGCGGACGCGACCACGGCGGCGGTACCCGTCGTCGTCGTCAGCGTCGAGCCCGAGCGTGGTCGCGGACTCGCCCTGGGCGCAACGGAATACCTCGTCAAGCCGGTGCGTGGGGAGCTGCTGCTCGCCGCGATGGCGCGAGCCCTCCAGCACACTCCCAGCACCGCTGAAGAAGGGACCCTGCCGCAGGGGCGCAGCGTCGTCGTGGTCGACGACGACCCGCTCGCGCTCAAGCTCGTCCGCAGCACCCTGGAGCCGCTCGGCTGGACCGTCCACACGTGCTCCGGCGGCCTCGAGGCTGCAGACCTCGTGCATTCCGTGAAGCCGTCGGTGGTGATCATGGACCTGCTCATGCCGGGTGTCGACGGGTTCGCGGTCATCGACGAGCTGCGTGCCGACGGCTCGCCCAGCGGTCCGCCCATCGTCGTCCTGACGGCGAAGTCGCTCACGCCGGAGGACCGCCGTCGCCTCGAGGGCCGCATCGCCTTCGTCGCGGAGAAGGCCGGGCTCGACCTGGCCAGCCTTGCCCACCGGCTCGCCCAGGTCGCCGCGGCAGGCCCGGCAGGGGACGACGTGGCGGGCCGGGGGACGGCGTCTGACCCGCCCGCCGCCACGTCGACGTGGCGTCGACGTGGACGTCGACGACAGCGGTGGCGGCGGTGTGTGGGCGTGTGCAGGGCAGCACGCCGACGCCCGAAGGCGGCCACTCGTGACGCGGGTCCGGCCCGTCCGGGCCGATCTCGGCTGCCCGATCGTGCCCGACCCGGGCATTCGCCGGATGCCGTGCGCCCTTCGGGAGGACACTGCTGTGGGGAGTCTCGACCTTCAGGCGCAGAGCAGCGCACGGGCGTGATGGGGGGACTCGGTGACCGAGTTCGAGCAGCGCGACGACACGATCGACAACGACCGGGCCGACCTCGACGGACGCCCCGCACCGGCGGGACGGCACCTTCCTGGATGCAAGGGGGAGTCGTGACCCGGCCACCCGTCGTCCTGCTCGTCGAGGACAACCCGCGCAACCTCAAGCTCGCGCGCGACGTGCTGGAGTATGCGGGCTTCGCCGTCGTCGTCGCGACCACCGGTGAGGAAGGGGTGGAGCAGGCGCGCTCCGCGCTGCCCGACGTCATCCTCATGGACCTGCAGCTGCCCGGGATCGACGGGTTCGCCGCACTCGAGCAGCTCCGCGGCCACGCGCCCACCGCGCACATCCCGGTCGTCGCGCTGACGGCGTTCGCCATGCGTCGTGACCGCGAACGCGCCCTGACGTCAGGCTTCGCCGGCTACCTCGAGAAGCCGATCAGCGTCCGCGACTTCCCTGCGCAGGTCCGTCGGCACCTGCCCGGACGCGACGAGGCGGGGGAGCGGTGACGGCGGCGCCCGCCCCGGTCGCACCCCTCGAGGGTGTGCGGGTGCTCGTCGTCGACGACCTCGAGGAGAACCGCAAGCTCATGCACGCCGTGCTCGAGCCCCGTGGTTTCGTCGTCCGCTCGGAGCCCTCGGGCACGGCGGCGCTCGCGGCCCTCGCCGAGGCGGAGTTCGACGTCGTCCTGCTCGACGTGCTCATGCCCGGCATCGACGGCTACGAGACCTGCGCGCGGATCAAGGCCGAGCCGCGGACGTCGCTGCTTCCGGTCGTCATGGTCACGGCGAGCGGCGTTCAGCAACGGCTGCGCGCCCTCGAGGTCGGCGCCGACGACTTCATCACCAAGCCCTTCGACCAGGCCGAGCTTGGCCCGAGTGCGGTCGCTCGCGCGCGTGAAACGTCTGCACGACACGGTGCTCGAGCAGTCGGCCGCCCTCGAGAAGTGGAACGCCGAGCTCGAGTCGCGTGTGGCCGAGCAGGTCGACGACCTCGAGCGGCTCGGGCGGCTGCGTCGCTTCCTGTCCCCGCAGATCGCCGGGCTCATTGTCGAGTCGGGCGACGAGTCGTTCCTCGAGAGCCACCGGCGTGACATCACCACGGTCTTCACCGACCTGCGCGGCTTCACCGCCTTCGCCGAGACGGCCGAGCCCGAGGAGACGATGTCGGTGCTGCGCGACTACCACTCGGCGCTCGGCGAGCGCGTCTTCGCCTACGAGGGCACGCTCGAGCACTTCGCCGGTGACGGGCTCATGGTGTTCTTCAACGACCCACCGCCGTGCCCGGATGCCCCGGAACGGGCGGTGCGGATGGCCCTCGACATGCGGGACCGGGTCGACGAGCTGACCGCCGTCTGGCGGCGGCGCGGCCACGACCTCGGCTTCGGGGTCGGCATCGCCCAGGGCTACGCGACCCTGGGCCGGGTCGGCTTCGAAGGGCGCTGGGACTACGCGGCCATCGGCACCGTCACCAACGTCGCGGCCCGGCTGTGCGCATCGGCCGCCGCCCGGCAGATCCTCGTCAGCCCGCGCGTGCTCGCCGGGCTCGACGGACGCTTCGAGACCCGCTCGCTCGGACCGCTCCAGCTGCGCGGTCTCGCCCGACCGCTCGAGGTCCACGAGGTCCTCGGGATGACTCTCGCCGAGGAGGGCGTGGACCCGTGACCGACACCAGCACGACCGACACCAGCACGACCGACACCAGCACGACCGACACCAGCACGACCGACACCAGCACGACGGACGTCAGGACGACCGGCACCGGGTCTCCGAGGCCGCTCCGAGCTCCGCCCCGGACGAGGTGGACCGGCTCTTCGACACCCTGCAGGCTCGGCTGCCCGGGATCTGGGGGCACTTTCGCCAGGACGACCCCCTCGAGTCGGTCGTGATCGTGCCGTCGATGAGCGTGGACCGGATCGGCCCCTCGGCGGGTGCGATGAACCAGGCCATGGAGGAGCGGTTCCTCTTCATGCTGCTGCTCCTGCGCCAGCCGCGGCTGCGGATGGTCTTCGTGACGTCGATGCCGATCAGCGAGGAGATCGTCGAGTACTACCTCTCGCTGCTCCCCGGCGTCATCCCCAGCCATGCCCGTGCCCGCCTCACGCTGGTGTCGGTGGGCGACTCGTCAGCGACGCCGCTCACCGACAAGCTGCTCACCCGCCCGCGGGTGGTCGCGCAGCTGCGCTCGCTCATCCCCGACCCCGGCCGTTCGCACCTCGTGCCGTACAACAGCACGACCCGTGAACGCGACCTCGCCCTCCTGCTCGGCATCCCGATGTATGCCGCCGACCCGCGGCTCTACCCCCTGGGCACGAAGACCGGCTGCCGGAGGGTGTTCGCGGGGGCCGGTGTCGCCCACCCGTTCGGTGCCGAGGATCTCCACGGCGTGGACGACCTGGTCGACGCGGTCCTCGACCTGCACGCCGCGCGGCCGGCGGCCGAGTGGGCCATGGTCAAGCTCAACGAGGGCGCGTCCGGGTCGGGCAACGCCCTCGTCGACCTGCGGGACCTGCCGCAGGCCGACGGGGCCGGTCTCCGCGCGGCGGTCGACGAGCGCGTGCGCGGCATGCGGCTCGAGAGCGAGGAGACGCCGAAGGAGGCGTACCTGCGGCGGCTCGAGGAGCGGGGCGGCATCGTCGAGGAGCGCGTCGTCGGCGACGAGGTGCGCAGCCCGAGCGTGCAGATGCGGGTGACGCCGCCCGGTGAGCTCGAGGTCCTCTCGACGCACGACCAGATCCTCGGCGGGCCGAGCGGGCAGGTGTACCTCGGCGCCCGCTTCCCCGCCGACCCCGCCTACGCGACGACGATCACCCGTGACGCCGAGAAGGTCGGGCGGGTGCTCGCCGAGAAGGGCGTGCTGGGCCGCTTCGCCGTCGACTTCGTCGTCGTGCGCCGCGGTGACGCGTGGGAGGCCCACTCCATCGAGATCAACCTGCGCAAGGGCGGCACGACCCACCCCTTCCTCACCCTCCAGTACCTCACCGACGGCGTCTACGTCGCGGAGGAGGGCGTCTTCCGCACCCCCGGCGGCGAGGAGCGCCATCTCGTCGCCACAGACCACCTCGAGGACCCGGCACTCATGGGACTGCGCGTCTCCGACCTCTTCGACCTCGTCGCACGGTCCGGCCTGCACTTCGACGCCTCCCGGCAGTCGGGCGTCATCTTCCACATGATCAGCTCGATCACCGAGTGCGGCCGGGTCGGCATGACGGCGATCGCCGACACGGCGGACTCCGCCCAGGACCTGTTCGACCGGGCGGAGTCGGCGTTGCTCGCCGAGGCCCGTGCGGCGCTGGTACCGCCCTCGGTGCCGTCCTGAGCACCGGCCCCCGAGGCACATCCGGACGGTGTCGGCGCGGCTCGCCCGGGCTGTCGACGGGGACGGGCAGTAGCGCGGGGGTTGCCGGTAGGACTCGCGCATGCTTACTATCTACGCATACACGCAAACTCGCAGCTAAAGCCTCGTCCTGAGCGAAGCTGTCCCGGCCCGCGTGCAGCGTTCGAGGCCCATGGAGGGCGAACGGCGCGCACCGGCGGAACACGACAGGGAGGGCGTCACGCCGGTGGCTCCCGGGCGCCCCGGCGCTCGCGGGGGATCGCCGGAAAGCGCACCGCCGCAAGGGATGTCGCGCTTCCACGAGCCGAGGAGCGAGAAGCAGCGAACGGAGAGAGGGAGCCATGAGCAGTACCCAGAGCGAGCACCGCGCTCAAGCCCACCCACACCCCCACCCACACCCCCACCCGCATCCCCATCCCCACGAGGACGGTGGCCACCACGACCATGGTGGCCACGGCCACGACAAGGGACTTGGCCACGGACATGGCCACGGACATGGCCACGGACATGGCCACGGACACGGTCATGACCACGGCGAGGGGCACGGACACGAGCACCGCGGGGGGATCGTCGGGTTCCTCAAGGAGCTGTTCGTCCCGCACTCGCACGACAGCGCCGACAAGGTCGACTCCGCTCTCGAGACCAGCCGCGAGGGCATGCGGTGCCTGAAGATCAGCTTCGTCGGGTTGCTGCTGACCGCCGTGGTCCAGACGATCGTCGTGCTCTACACCAACTCGGTGGCGCTGCTCGGCGACACCCTGCACAACTACGCCGACGCCCTCACCGCGGTCCCGCTCGCCATCGCGTTCATCGTCGGGCGCCGGGCGGCAACCCGCGCCTACACCTACGGCTACGGCCGCGCCGAGGACCTGGCCGGGATCGTCGTGGTCGCGCTCATCGCCCTGTCCGCCGCATATGCCGGCTACGAGGCGGTCATGCGGTTCATGAACCCCGGCGAGGTCAAGCACCTGGCGGTGCTGGCGATCGCCGGCGTCGTCGGGTTCGTCGGCAACGAGGTCGTCGCGCAGTACCGGATCCGCACCGGCCGACGCATCGGGTCCGCGGCCCTCGTGGCCGACGGGCTGCACGCCCGCACCGACGGGTTCACCAGCCTCGCCGTCGTCTTCAGCGCCGGCGGCGCCTGGCTCGGCTTCCCGATCGCCGACCCGGTCATCGGTGTGCTCATCACGGGCGCGATCCTCTTCGTGCTGCGCGACGCCGCCCGGGAGGTCTACCGCAGGCTGATGGACGCCGTCGATCCGCACCTCGTGGACCAGGCCGAGCAGGTCATCCGGGCCACCCCGGGTGTGGTCGACGTGACCGACATCCGGCTGCGCTGGCACGGCCACAAGCTGCTCGCCGAGGCCCGCGTCACCGTGGACTCGACGCTGTCGCTGATCGACGCCCACCACCTGAGCCACCAGGTCGAGCACGACCTCGTCCACGGTGTGCGACGCCTGACCGCGGCCACCATCCACGCAGAGCCGCTGGCCCGCGACGCCGACCGCGCGCACGCCCTGGTCAGCCACCACGACTGAACCCACCGACCCCACGACGCCCGACAACCCGCGAAGAGACAGGAGCACGCCCGCATGATCGACGCCGACCCGAAGTACATCACCTTCGACTGCTACGGCACCCTCACCGCGTTCGGGATGAGCGCCGTGACCCGGAGGCTGGTCGCCGACCGGGTTCCCGCCGAGGGTATGGACGACTTCCTCGACGACTTCGAGGCCTACCGGATCGACGAGGTGCTGGGGGCCTACAAGCCCTACCACCAGGTGATCAACGACGCGCTGGCCCGCACCGCGAAGCTGTGGGGGATCGAGCACCGTGACAGCGACGGCCAGGCGATCTACGACTCGGTGCCCTCCTGGGGACCCCACCCCGACGTCCCGGAACCCCTGGCCGCGCTGGCGCAGCGCTACCCGCTGGTGATCCTGTCCAACGCCGCCGACGAGCAGATCCACAGCAACGTCGACAAGCTGGGCGCGCCCTTCCACGCGGTCTACACCGCCGAGCAGGCCCAGGCCTACAAGCCCCGGTTGCAGGCGTTCGAGTACATGCTCGACCAGCTGGGCTGCGGTCCGGAGGACATCCTGCACGTGTCATCAAGTCTGCGCTACGACCTCATTCCCGCGCACGACCTGCGGGTGACCAACAAGGTCTACGTCAACCGCGGCTACGAGCCCAGCACGCCGTACTACGGCTACCACGAGGTCAGCGACCTCACCGGTCTGGCCGCCCTGCTCGACCTCTGACGACACCCGGACCGGGCCGGCGCGCCTCGCAGCGACGTGCCCGGGCCGGTCGCCACCGAAACCCGTCACCGCGGCCCCCGGCCGCACCCGCGAAAGGAACTCCATGAAGCGACGCGACATCTTCATCAACGTGGCCCGGCCCGGCCACGGGGAGCAGGCACGGAAGTACCTCGAGGACTGGCTGCGGTCGCTCGACGGGCACCCCGGGTACCTCGGCGGATCCGTGCTCGAGGAGGTCGCCGGTGAGCTGCTGCCGGACACCGTGGTCCTCATCATGGAGTTCGAGTCCACCGAGGCGGCCCGAGCCCTGTGGCCCAAGATCGAGAACACGACCAACCCGCTCTACCCCGACGACAAGAGCGACAAGACCCCGGACCAGGGCACCGCCTTCTTCGACGGCACCAAGGACGCGGTCGCCGCCAATGGCGAGGTCCCGCTGAAGTTCACCCGCGGCGACGGGCTCTTCGCCCGGATGCTCCACATCCGTGCGGGCGTCGTCGCCGAGGTCGCCGCCGCCTGAACTCGGGCCCGGGGGAGCGGCTCGGCGCGGCTCAGCTCTCGGCTGCTGCGCCGGCCTCTGCCGCCTCACGGATCTCGCGCACCGAGGTGTCCGCGCGGTGGTGCTCCGGGATCCCGCCGGCGGCGTGCTCGGCCTGGTAGATCGCATCGGCCACGAGCTGGCGAACGTGCTCCCCCTCGATCCGGTAGAAGACCTGGTTCGCCTGGCGGCGGGTGGAGACGAGCCTGGCCATCCGCAGCTTGGCGAGGTGCTGGGAGACGCCGGGCGCCGGCTTCCCGACCGCGTCGGCGAGCTCGTTCACCGGCATCTCGCCGTCCAGGAGCGCCCAGAGCAGCTGGACCCGCGTGGCGTCGGAGAGCATCCTGAAGACCTCGACCGCGAGGTCGACCTGCTCGCGGGACGGCATGGCCCGCGGCGTTCGCGAAGCTGCGCGCATGCGAAGACACTAAGGCGCTGTCGTGGGCCGGGCAAGAACAGCGCGCGAGGCCGCGCTCGCATACCTTAGGACAGGCTTTCCTGCGTTGTCGACAGTCTACACATCACCTATGGTATGCGCATGTCGAAGACCCTCATCCCCTCCGGACCCGCCGAGGTGGGTCACACTCACGCCGACGTCTCCGGAGGCGCGCTCCGCGCCTCCGTCTTCGGGGCCATGGACGGCCTCGTCACGAACATCGCCCTCGTCGCGGGTGTCGGCGCCGCCGGCGTCGCCCCCCGCTACGTCATCCTCACCGGGCTCGCCGGGCTCGTCGCCGGTGCCTTCTCCATGGCGATGGGGGAGTACACCTCCGTCAAGACCCAGAACGAGCAGGTCGACCGGGAGTGGGAGAAGGAGTCGGACGAGATCCGGCAGCACGCCGCGGCCGAGGAGCACGAGCTCGCCGAGATGTTCGCGAGCATGGGCATGACCGAGGCCACCGCCGCCGCGGCGGCACGCGACGTCCACCGCGACCCCGACCACGCGGCCCTCGTGCACGTGACCCAGGAGCTCGGCCTGGACCCCCGCGAGAAGCCGTCGCCCCGCGTCGCAGCGGTCTCCTCGTTCGTCACCTTCTCGCTGGGCGCGATCATCCCCCTGCTGCCCTTCCTGCTGGGCTTCACCTCCCTGTTCTACGGCCTTGCCGTCGGCGGTGTGGGACTGTTCGTGGCCGGCAGCCTGGCCTCCATGGCGACCGTCGTGCCGTGGTGGTTCAGTGGCCTGCGGCAGCTGGGCTTCGGGGCGATGGCCGCCGGTGCGACCTACCTCGTGGGACTGGCGATGGGCGTGGGCGTCACCGGTTGACGCTCCACAGGGGCTGAGCTCAATGGACGTGCTGGAGAAGCGAGTCGCCCTCGTGACCGAGGGCAGCCGGGGCCTCGGGCTGGCGATCGCCCGGCAGCTCGCCCAGCTCGGCTACCGGGTCGTGCTGACCGCCGCTGACGCGCACCGCGCCGACGAGGCGGCCAAGGGCCTCGAGGGCTGGGCGAGCGGTGATGTGGCCGGTGTGCCGATGGACGTCAAGGACGACGCCTCGGTACGGTCCGCCTTCGAGCAGGCGGTCGGCCTCTACGGCTCGGTCGACGTCCTCGTGTACAACGCCGAGCCCGACGTCGAGGGGCCGCGGCACCGCGCCGCGGCCCCGGACCTCTCGACGGTCCGCACGACGATGGAGGCCAGCCTCTTCGGGGCCTGGCGATGCGCGAGCGAGGCGGTCCCCCTCATGAGCGCGCGGGGGTACGGCCGCATCGTCAACGTGTCGAGCCCCCTGGGCGGGACCGAGGGCACAGCGGCGCCGGGCTCGCCCGCGGGCCAGGTCTCCACGGCTGCCCTGGTCATGCTGACCCAGGTCCTGGCCGCCGAGGTGGAGTTCGACGGCATCCTCGTCAACGCCGCGTCGCCCGGCTGCACCCGCCCGCCCGCGAGTCCGGACGCCGAGCGCCCGTCGGACCTGGCGGCCGACACGGCGGTGTGGCTGGCGACGCTGCCCGACGACGGACCCACGGGCCGGTGCTTCGACGCAGACCGTCAGGCGCTGGCCGCCGGAGATCGACCGTAGGAGAAGCGTGAGCCGCCCCCGAGCGCAGACCCGCCCCGGAGGCCACCCATGGGTGGTCCGGGGACTCGGTTCAGCCGGCCTGCGGACCGCCACGGGACGCGAGCCGACGCTTCAGCGTCACCACCCCGTCGTCGAAGTGCTTCTTCAGTGCCGCCACCGCGCCGTCGACGTCGTTCTGCCGGATCAGGTCGCTGATTCGGCGGTGCTCCTCCACGAGGTCGTCGCGAGTGTCGTAGGCCGCGCTCAGCACGCCGAGGCACAGCCGGGTCTCGGAGATCACCGTCGTGAACATGCGCTCCAGGCGCGGGCTGTCCGCCGCTGCGACCAGTGCGCTGTGGAAGTCCAGATCCCGGGAGGCCACGGTGTTCCAGTCGTCGGCCCGCTCCGCCGTCTCCATCGCGCGCACGATCCTGTCGAGCGCCTTGGACGCCGAGGCTGTCCTCGACAGACCTGCCAGGCGCCGCACGGCGGTGGTCTCCATCGCCTCGCGCACCAGGTAGATGTCGTCGACGTCCTCGGGCGTCATGACCGGGACGAACACCCCTCGATGGGGCTCCCTGAGGAGGAGCCCCTCCTGGATCAGCCGCTGCAGCGCCTCACGGACCGGACCACGACTGACCCCGAAGGTCGTCGCGAGCTCCACCTCGTTGAGCTGGGAGCCCGGGGGCAGGACGCCCTCGACCACGTCGGCGCGAATTCGATCTCCCACCATCGAGGCCAGGGTGATCCGTGGGATCGGGCTCGGCGAGCTCTGGGCGGCCATCGGACAACTCCTCGAAAATGCGCGCGGCCCCGTCCAGCCACGGTTCACCTGACGTCGTACCCAATCGGCACAACAGTCGACAGTATACGGACCGCATACGCCAGGAAAGGGGCGATTTACGCGCTGGAATCGTCCAGTTTTCAAGAGTCAGAACGCAATTCGTCAACTGAAAGTTGTTGACAAAATACAGACTGCATGGTCTGCTGAGGAACTGAACACACCCCTTGCGTCCAACGATGCACGCACACCTAGGAGTTCAGAAATGGGTCGACTTCGCTGGGCAAGTGCCCTGGCACTTGTCGGATTGACCGCCACGGCCTGTGGCATGGGCGGCACCCCGAGCAGCGACGGCGCCAACGGCGCCGGCGGACGCGTCGTCTACGCGGAGTTCAAGACTCCGCAGGCGGCCTGGGCGTTGGAAACGGATGACGCCATCGATCTCTCGAGGGCCGGATGCCTCGAAACCCTGACCCGTTACCAAGAGGGCGGGTCAGTCGCGCCGAGCCTCGCCACCTCGTGGAAGCAGGTGAAGCCCACCGTCTGGAGCTTCACCCTCCGCTCCGGCGTCAAGTTCCAGGACGGCACGCCCATGGACGCCAGCGCGGTGGCGGGAGCCTTGAACCACGTGCTCAAGGCCAAGACGCCGGCCCGGGCGTTCAAGCCGAGCATGGTCGCCGGGGTGAAGGCGGTCGACGCCTCCACCGTCGAGATCACCACCAAGGCGCCGGACGTGCTCCTGCCGCTGCGCGTCGCGAGCCCCAACACCGGGATCCTCGCGCCGAAGGCGTACACCGGCGACAAGATCGACATCCAGGGGACGTGCACCGGCCCGTTCACCGTGGTCAGCGAGGTTCCCGGGCAGTCGCTCGAGCTCAAGCGCAACGACAGCTACTGGGGCGGCAAGCCCCACCTCGCGTCGGCGGAGGTGCGGTTCATCGTCGACGGCGCCACCCGGGTCACCCAGATCCAGTCCGGTGAGGTGCAGATCGCGTCGGCTGTCCCCGCGGTGTCGCAGGCCACCCTCCAGGGGTCCAACAACATCAAGGTGGACTCGCTCCAGGCGCCCCGCACCACGGCGCTCATGCTCAACAACTCGCGCCCGCCGTTCAACAACCCCTTGGTGCGTCAGGCGATCCAGCACGCGGTCAACCTCGACGCGATCGCGAGCAGCGTCTACGAAGGCGGCGCCAAGCCGGCCAGCGGACCCTTCTCGCCCGACGACCCGTGGGCGCCCAAGGGCGCGAAGCCCGCGGCGTACGACCCGAACGAGGCCAAGCAGCTGCTCAGCCAGGCAGGGGTGGACCCGAGCTCGCTGAGCTTCACCCTCATCGCCTACAACGACCGGCCCGAGTTCGCCGACCTGGCCGCGGTGATCCAGGACCAGCTCGCCAAGATCGGCATCAAGGTGAAGATCAAGGCGGGTGAGTACGCCTCGTTCGAGCCTGACTTCCTTGCCGGCAACTACGACGCCGCCCTCTTCTCGCGTGGCTACCTCCTCGACGTCGGCGAGCCGGCCGGCTACCTGAGCTCGGACTACGGCTGCAAGGGCAGCTTCAACATCGCCCACTACTGCAACCCGCAGACCGACGCCATGATCCAGAAGGTCGCCGAGACGCCCGACCCCGAGGCCCGGCACGAGCTCTACGCCAAGATCGCCGAGAAGCTGCAGGCCGATGCAGCCAGCGTGTTCCTCGTCCAGGAGTCCCTGACGACCGCCGTCTCGTCCAACGTCAAGGGCTTCAAGACCCACCCGCTGAACTTCTACGTGCTCACCGCGGACCTCAGCGTGGGCTGACCCGCATCGACGACGGGGGGACGGCTCGGTCCCCGGACGGCTCTGGCGGGCCGACCGTCCCCCCGGACACGACCCAGGAAGAGAGTGGACAATGAAGTTCACGCCGTACTGGCTTGACACCTCCCCCAAGGGACCGGACCGGTCGACGACGGACGTGGGCGGCCACGTCGACGTCGCCGTGGTCGGGGCCGGGCTGACCGGCCTGTCCTCGGCCCTGCACCTGGCCCGCAAGGGCGCCACGGTCGCCGTCTTCGAACGAGAGACCGTCGCGTTCGGCGCCTCCGGGCGCAACGGCGGGATGGCGACCACCGGGCTGTCGATCGGGTTCCGGGACGCCATCTCCCGTTACGGGTTCCCGACGGCGAGCACGCTGTTCCTCGCCTACAACGACGCGATCGACACCGTCGAGAAGCTCGTCGGCGAGGAAGGCATCGACTGCGACTTCGCCCGGACCGGGAAGCTGAACCTGGCAGCGAAGCCGGCCCACTACGAGGGGTTGCGCAAGACCCACGAGGTCCTGGCCGAGCGGTTGGGCTACGAGACGCAGATGGTGCCCGGACAGGAGATCCGTTCCGAGATCGCCAGCGACTACTACCACGGCGCGATGGTCGACCCGAAGGGCGCCGGCCTGCATGTCGGCAAGTTCACCCGCGGGCTCGCCGAGTCTGCGGCCCGCCTCGGCGTGAAGATCCACGAGAAGGCGCCGGTCGACGAGGTGGTCCGCCGGAGCGGCACCCAGCACACGGTCGTCACACCACGCGGCAGCGTGACCGCCGACCAGGTGCTGGTCGCCACCAGCGGCTACACCGGGCGCCCGTTCCGGTGGATGCAGCTGCGGATCGCGCCGGTCGGCAGCTTCATCATCGTCACCGAGCCACTCGGCAAGGAGGTCTGTGACCAGCTGCTGCCGAACCGGCGGATGGCCTCGGACTCCAAGAACCTGCTCTACTACTTCCGGATCACGCCAGACCACCGTCTGCTGTTCGGCGGCCGCGCCCGGTTCGCGATGTCGAGCCCGCAGTCAGACGAGAAGAGCGGCCGGATCCTGCAGAAGGCGATGGTCTCGGTGTTCCCGCAGCTCGCCGACGCGCGGGTCGACTACTGCTGGGGTGGCCTCGTCGACATGAGCCTGGACCGCATGGTCCACGCCGGCGAGCACGACGGGCTCTTCTACTCCCTCGGCTACTCCGGCCACGGTGTGCAGATGGCCACCTACATGGGCAAGCAGATGGCGGAGTACCTGAACGGCGTCCCGGACGCCAACCCCTGGCGCGACCTCGCCTTCAAGCGGATTCCCGGCCATGTGGGCCCGCCCTGGTTCCTGCCGTTCGCGGGCGCCTACTACAAGTTTCAGGACGTCATCAAGTAGTCCCGAGCTTCGACCGGTCTTTGTCGACCATTTTCTGGAGTAATGCGATGTTGACCTTCTTGACCCGCCGGGCGGCCACGTTGGTGGTGACGTTGGTGGTGGTTTCGGGGCTGGCGTTCCTGATCCCGTATGCCGGTGATGGGGATCCGGCCCGCAAGATCCTGCGGGCGCGGGTCAGTGACCCGGCGCTGGACCCCTCGCAGGTGGCGGCGTTGACCCACGAGCTGGGTCTGGACCGGCCGTTGTACGTGCAGTACTTCGACTGGTTGCGTCAGGTGGTGACGGGCAACTTCGGGTTCTCGTTCACCAGCCGGGAGCCGGTGCAGGAGCTGGTGGTGCCGGCGTTGGGGGTGTCGATGACGTTGGCGTTGGCGTCGTTGCTGCTGGCGTTGGTGCTGGCGTTGCCGTTGGGTACGTGGGCGGCCACGGCGCGGGGCGGGAAGGTGGACAACGTGGTGACGTTCACCTCCCAGAGCGCGGTCTCGGCCCCGGAGTACTGGGTGGGTCCGGTGCTGGTGCTGGTGTTCGCGCGCACGATGGGCTGGCTGCCCTCGGGTGGGTGGAGCGGGCTGAGCTACCTGGTGCTGCCGGCCTCGGCGCTGGCGCTGCGCCCGCTGGGCTACTTCACCCAGGTGACCCGGGCGGCGATGACCGACGTGCTGGCCGCCCCGTACATCACCGCGGCCCGGTCCCGGGGGCTGAGCTTCCCGCAGACCCTGGTGCGGCACGGGCTGCGCAACAGCATGCTGCCGGTGATGACGTTGTTCTCGTTCTGGTTCGCCGGGCTGCTGGGCGGGTCGGTGGTCATCGAGGTGATCTTCAACATCCCCGGGATGGGCCGGCTGCTGTACACCGCGGTGCTGAACAACGACGTGCCCGTCATCCAGGGCGGGTTGATGTGGATCCTGGCCCTGGCCGTGATCATCAACACCGCCACCGACCTGCTCTACGGCGTCCTCAACCCCTCGATAAGGGTGACCAGCCATGCCTGAGACCGTGACCCGACCGGCCACCGTGCCCGGCCCGCGACCCAACCAGCGCCCCTCGACGCTGTCCTCGGCCACGCCGCACCGGCCCAACGTGCTCTCGCTGATGCTGCGCGGGGCCCGCGGCCGGCACTGGACCTTCGGCATCGGGGCGGGGCTGCTGGCCCTGGTGCTGCTGGTCCTGGCGCTGACGCCGTGGATCGCGCCGCACGACCCGGCCGTGCAGGACCTGAGCAACCGGCTGGCCGGCCCCTCGGCCCAGCACTGGCTCGGCACCGACCACCTGGGCCGGGACGTGCTGTCCCGGCTGATGTGGGGCGGGCGGTTCTCGGTGACCATCGCGGCGATCACGCTGGTGATCTGCGCGGTCACCGGCGGCATCATCGGGGCGCTGGCCGCCCGCCGCGGCGGCTGGGTCGACGAGCTGGTGATGCGCAGCGTCGACATGCTGATCTGCTTCCCGGACGTGGTCGTCGCGCTGTTCCTGATCGCGCTGTTCGGCCCCGGGTACGGCACGCTCATCGCGGCACTGACGATCACCGGCTGGACCCCGTTCGCGCGGCTGATGCGCGGGCTGGCGCTGGAGATCAACGCCAAGGACTACGTCGAGGCCGCCGAGATTCTCGGCTCGCCCAAGGCCTACATCATCTTCCGGCACGTCATCCCGAACGCGGCCCGGCCGGTGGTCGCGATGGGGTTCCTGCGCTTCGGGCACAAGCTGATCACCGTCGGGGCGCTGTCCTACCTGGGCCTGGGCGTGCAGCCCCCGGACTCCGACTGGGGCAAGATGCTGCTGGACTCCCAGCCCTACATGGAACGCGCACCCCTGCTGGGCATCCTGCCCGGCCTGGCCATCTTCATCACCGCGCTGTCCGTCACCATGATCGGCCAGGGCCTGGACACCAAGAAACGCCGCAAGCGCGGCCCGGCCACCGTGCCGGCCGACGCTCCGGCCCAGGCCACCGCCCCCGCGGCGGTGCCCGCGGGCGGGGCCCTGCAGGACGGGGAAGTGCTGTGATCCACGACGCACCGTCCGCGGCCCCCATCCCGCGCACCACCTTCGCCTCGATCGTCACCGAGCGGCTGAGGACGACCATCGTCAACGGCACCCTGGAACCGGGCTCGCAGCTGAACGAGCTGGAGCTGGCCCACAGCTTCGGCGTCAGCCGTGGACCGGTCCGCGAGGCGCTGCAGCGACTCGTCCAGGAGGGGCTGCTGCTCAGCGAACCCCATCGAGGGGTGTTCATCCCGGTGCTCACCGAGGACGACGTCTCGGACATCTACCTGGCACGTGAGGCCCTGGAGTTCGCCGCCCTGCGGACGATCGTGGCCAAGGATGCCTCGGGCGCAGCCGCCCACGCGCTCGACCGCAACGTCACCCTGATGGAGAAGGCGGCGGCGGCGGGGGACTGGGAGGCCGTCGGTGTCTACGACCTGGACTTCCACGTGGCCCTGGTCGATGCCAGTGGCAGCCCGCGGCTGCGGCGGATGTTCAGCACGGTCATCTCCGAGACGAGGCTCTGCCTCGGCGTGCTCACCGCGGCTGACAGCCGGGCCAACCTCGTGGGCGAGCACCGGCAGATCTGCGACCTGATGACGGAAGGCAGGACCGAGCAGGCGCTGGCGGTCCTCAAGAAGCACTTCGACGACGCGGTGGCCACGCTGTCCAACCGGCGGCCTGCTGCCGCCACGACCGCTCGTGATGGGCGTTGAGGAGGGGCTGATGAGCCAGGTGGTGGAGCAGGAGCGCAGTGTGGGTGTGGTGCACGAGATCGATCCCCTGCTGGAGATCCGGGGGCTGCAGGTGGACTTCCCGGACGTGCCGGGCACGCCGGCGATCGACGGGATGGACCTGAAGGTCGGCCGGGGTGAGATCGTCGCGCTGGTCGGGGAGTCCGGATCGGGCAAGAGCCTGACCGCGTTGACGGTGATGGGGCTGCTGCCCCCGGGCGCGGAGGTGCTCGGCGGGCAGGCCCGCCTCGAGGGTGAGGACCTGCTGGCGATGCCGTCCAAGCGGCGCAACGAGGTCCGCGGGCACAAGGTCGGGATGCTGTTCCAGCAGCCGAAGGTGATGCTGGACCCGACCGCGCGGGTGTGGACCCAGGTGGCCGAGTCGCTGCGCACGCACCGCAACGTCGGCCGCCGGGAAGCCAAGGCGCGGGTGGTGGAGTTGCTGCGGGATGTCGGCATCCCGGAACCGGCCCGGCGGGCCTCGGCGTTCGCCTACCAGCTGTCCGGGGGGATGGCCCAGCGGGTCATGATCGCGGCCGCGCTCAGCGCCGACCCGCAGCTGTTGATCGCCGACGAGCCGACCACCGCGCTCGATGTCACGGTGCAGGCCCAGATCCTGGACCTGCTCAAGGCAAAGCGGGACGAGCTTGGCCTGTCGATCCTGCTGATCACCCACGACCTGGGCATCGTGTCGGCGATGGCCGACCGGGTCGCGGTGATGTACGCGGGCCGGATCGTGGAGGACGGCGCGACGCGCGACATCTTCGATGACCCGCAGCACCCGTACACCCAGGCGCTGCTGCGGGCCTCGCTGCTGGAGGCCGAGCGGGGCCAGCTGTTCTCCATCCCGGGCAGCGTCGCCGCGGCCCGGGCCCTGGAGCACGGCTGCCGGTTCCTGCCCCGGTGCGCGATGGCCGCGCAGCTGGGCATCAGCGACACCTGCCGTGGCGTGGAGCCGGAACTGCACACCTGCGGCGAGCACGAGCACCACAGTCGATGCTACGCATCCCGAGAGCACGCGGAGGCCCGATGAGCACCAGCACCCCCCTGCCGGCGCCCACCACCCGGCCCACCACCGGACCCACCACCGGGCCAGCCACCGGGTCCGAGCCGCTGCTGGCGGTCCAGGACCTGGTCAAGCACTACCCGGCCGGGCGGGGCAAGCGGGTGCACTCCGTGGACGGGGTGTCCTTCACGGTCGGCAAGGGCGAGGTGCTCGGGCTGGTCGGGGAGTCCGGCTGCGGCAAGAGCACCCTGGCCCGGACGATCCTGCAGGCCGTGCCGGCGACCTCCGGGCACGTGGTGTTCGACGGGCGGGACATCACCGGCGCCACCGGCGCCCAGCTCAAGGCGCTGCGCCGCTCGATGCAGTTCGTCTTCCAGGACCCCTACGGCGCGTTCGACCCGAAGATGAGCCTGGGCACCAGCCTGGAGGCGCCGCTGCGCCACCACGGCGTCAAGGACAAGACCCAGCGCCGCGAACGGATGCTGGCCATGCTCGAACGGGTCGGCCTCGAGGAGGCCATCTTGTCCCGGCGCCCGCAGGAGTGCTCCGGCGGGCAGCTGCAGCGGATGGTCATCGCCCGGGCGCTGCTGCTGCAGCCGACGTTCCTCATCTGCGACGAGCCGACCTCGGCGCTGGACGCCTCGATCCGGGCCCAGATCCTCAACCTGCTCGTCGAGCTGAAGGACCAGCTGGACCTGACCCTCGTGCTCATCTCCCACGACCTGCGCGTCGTGCGCTACCTGTGCGACCGGGTCGCGGTCATGTACCTGGGCCAGATCGTCGAGGTCGCCCCCCGCGACGAGCTGTTCACCAACCCGCGCCACCCCTACACCCGGGTCCTGCTCGCAGCCTCGCTGGCCGAGACCACCGGCGGCGGCGGGATCGTCTCCCGGCTCACCGGCGAACCCCCCAGCCCGATCGACCCCCCGACCGGCTGCCGGTTCCACCCCCGCTGCCCCATGGCCCAGGACATCTGCCGCACGACCGCGCCGGAGCTGTCCAGGCCGGGGGACGACCACACCGTCACCTGCCACTTCTGGGACAGCTGAACCCGCTTCCTCCCGCCCCACCAGACGAAGGGCTGCCCCCTGATGGGACACGACCACGGCCACGGCAACGGCCATGACCACGACCATGGCCACGCGGACGAGCACGGTGACGCACCCGGCCGGGGGAACGGGCACGGGCACGGGCACGGGCACAGCCACGGGCTGAGCGCCGCCGAGGCGCTGAGCGCGGGTGCCCGCTACCGGCGACCGCTCATGATCGCCTTCCTGCTCACCCTGTCCTTCGTGGCGGTCGAGATCGTCGTCGGCATCGTCTCCGGCTCGCTGGCGCTGCTGTCCGACGCTGGGCACATGCTGTCCGACGCCGGTGGGCTCGGGATGTCGCTGGCCGCCATCTCCCTCGCCGGCGCCGGCTCCGTGGCCGCCCACCGGACCTTCGGCTGGTACCGGCTGGAGATCCTCGCCTCGCTGGTCAACGCGCTGCTGCTGTTCGCGGTCGCGGGCTACGTCGTCTACGAGGCGATCGACCGGCTGCGGGACGGCGCCCACGAGGTGGCCTCCACACCGATGATCGTCGTGGCCCTGGTGGGGCTGCTCGTCAACCTGGTCTGCTTCCGGCTGCTCCAGGCCGGGGCCAAGGAGAGCCTCAACCTCCGCGGCGCCTATCTCGAGGTCGTCGCCGACGCCGTCGGGTCGGTGGGTGTGCTGGTCGGCGCCGCGGTCATCGCGGTGACCTCGTGGTACTGGGTCGACTCGGTGATCGCGGTCGGCATCGGCGTGTTCATCCTGCCGCGTGCGTACCGCCTCGGGGCCGAGGCGCTCCGGATCCTGGTGGAGTCCGCGCCGGCCCACATCGACGTCGACCAGGTGGCGCGCGACCTCGAGCAGCTCGACGGGGTCGTCGAGGCCCACGACCTGCACGTGTGGACGATCACCTCTGCGATGGACGCCATGAGCGTGCACCTGAAGGTCGTGCCGGGCGCGGACATGCACGCGGTGCTCGACCGGGCGCGAGACCTGCTCCGCAACGACCACCAGATCACGCACGCGACCGTTCAGGTCGAGCCCACCGACCACACCGGGTGCGAGCTCGTCCAGTGGTGAGCTGACCGATGAAGAGGATCGTCATCGTCGGCGCGTCCCTGGCCGGACACTGCGCCGCGACAGCCCTGCGCGACCTCGGGTACGACGGTCAGCTCACGGTCGTGGGGGCCGAGCGGCACCGGCCCTACGACCGCTACCCCCTGTCGAAGGCGTTCCTCACCGGAGGCCTGCACCGACCGGGCCTCGACATCGACGGCCCGCCGGCCGACACGACGTGGCGCCTCGGGGAGGCCGCGACGGAGCTGGACCTGGCCGGGCGGCACGTGGTCGTGGAGGACCGCGCGCGGATCCCCTTCGACGGCCTCGTCATCGCGTCCGGGGCCCGGCCCCGGGACGTCGACGCGGGTGCGAACGTGCGGAACGCGTTCGTGCTGCGCACGGTCGACGACGCCGGCGCCCTGCGGGCCACCCTCGAGTCCGGCCCACAGCGGGTGGTCGTGGTCGGCGGTGGCCTGATCGGCGCCGAGGTCGCAGCGGCCGCGGTCGCCGGCGGTCACGACACGACGCTCGTGGACCCGTCCGACGTGCCCACCCGCCGCGCGGTGGGTCTGCCCATCGCCGAGCACCTCCTCCGGCTCCACCGCACGGCCGGGGTCCGGGTCCGTCTCGGCACTCGGACGCGCCGCCTGGAGATCCGGGCCGGGGTGGTGGCCGGTGTGGTCCTCGACGACGGCCTCCGGCTGCCTGCGGATGTCGTCGTCATGGCGACCGGCACGGCCCCGAACGTGGAGTGGCTTCGCGGCAGCGGCCTGTCGGTCTCGGCGGGCTTGGCCTGCCGCCCCACGCTGCACGCCGTCGGCGACGACCGGGTGGTCGGGGCGGGCGACGTCGTGACGGTCCCGCACGCCCTGCTCGACGGCGAGTCGCTCCGCGTCGAGCACTGGGCCAGCACCCGCGACCAGGCTGCGCTGGCGGCCGCCAACCTGCTCGCCGGCCCCGGCTCCGGGCGTCCCCTGACCCAGCTGCCGACGTTCGGCACCACGATCCACGGGGCGCGGATCCGTTCCGTCGGCTTCCCTCAGGTCGCTGACCGCAGTCGGGTGGTCTGGGGCTCGGTCGGGTCCGGGCAGGCACTGGTGGCGCTGGGCCGCGGGAGCCGACTGGTCGCCGTGGTCTCGCTCAACGCCCACGAGCGTCTCGGCCAGCTCACCGATCGGCTGCGGCCCGGCGCTCTGCTCGACGACCTGGACGACCTCGGGGACCTCGGGGACCACGAACCGGGCGACCAGACCCTCACGGCTTCAGGTGGCTGAGCCGACCGGGTCGGCCGGCTGAGCACCGTTGCCTCGGCCTCCGGGAGCCGGGCGGCCACCGAGGCTGCTGGACCGCATCACGCGGCGACCGGCTGAGCGGCCTGCTCTCGCGCCTGCGCCGGCTCGATCGTGTGGTCGGTCAACGGTCGAAAGCGGCGCAGTCGGAGGCTGTTGCTGACGACGAACACGGACGAGAACGCCATCGCGGCGCCGGCCAGCATCGGGTTGAGCAGCCCGGAGGCCGCCAGGGGCAGCGCCGCCACGTTGTAGGCGAACGCCCAGAAGAGGTTGCCCTTGATGGTCGCGAGGGTGCGCCGCGACAGGCGGATCGCGTCGGCGGCCACCCGCAGGTCGCCACGGACCAGCGTGAGGTCGCTCGCCTCGATCGCGACGTCGGTGCCGGTGCCCATGGACAGCCCGAGGTCGGCCTGGGCCAGTGCCGCGGCGTCGTTGACGCCGTCGCCGACCATCGCCACGACCCGGCCCTCGGACTGGAGGCGCTTGACCACGTCCACCTTGTCGGCGGGCAGCACGTTGGCGATCACCGTGTCGTCCGAGACGTCGATGCCGACCGCGCGGGCCACGGTCCGTGCCGTGGCCTCGTTGTCGCCGGTCAGCAGGACGGGCGTCAGCCCGAGCCGGCGGAGCTGGGCGATCGCCTCCGCTGACGTCGGCTTGATCGCATCGGCCACCACGAGCACCCCCCGGGCCTGCCCGTCCCAGCCGACGGCGATGGCGGTCGCCCCGCTCGCCTGGGCCTGGGCGAAGGCCCGCTCCAGCTCGACGGGCAGCGTCTGGTTCCAGTCCTCGAGCAGCCGAGGCCGGCCCACGAGGACGGCATGGCTGCGGTCGCCGTCGTGCACGACGCCCTGGACGCCGAGGCCCTCGACGTTGGCGAAGTCCTCGACGCGGGACAGCGACCCGCCCTTGGCCCGCGCCGCGTTGGCGACGGCCCTGGCGATGGGGTGCTCGGAGGCGTCCTCGAGCGCACCGGCCAGCCGGAGCACCTCGTCGACGTCCTGACCGTCGGCGGCGACCACGTCGACGAGGGTCATCTGGCCGGAGGTCACGGTACCGGTCTTGTCGAGGACGATGGTGTCGATCTTGCGCGTCGACTCGAGCACCTCGGGGCCCTTGATGAGGATGCCGAGCTGGGCCCCTCGCCCGGTGCCGACCATGAGGGCCGTCGGCGTCGCCAGACCGAGCGCGCAGGGGCAGGCGATGATGAGGACCGCGACCGCGGCGGTGACCGAGGACGCCAGGCCACCACCGGTCCCGACCCAGAACCCGAGCGTGGCCGCGGCGAGCATGATGACGACCGGGACGAAGATGCCGGACACCCGGTCGGCCAGCCGCTGGACCTCGGCCTTGCCGTTCTGCGCGTCCTCGACCAGCCGCGCCATCTGCGCGAACTGGGTGTCGGACCCGACCCGGGTGGCCCGGACCACGAGGCGACCGCCGGCGTTGACCGTGGCACCGACGACGGCGGCGCCGGGCCCGACCTCCACGGGCACCGACTCGCCGGTCAGCATCGAGGCGTCCACCGCCGAGCTGCCCTCCTCGACGACGCCGTCGGTGGCGATCTTCTCACCGGGCCGGACCACGAAGCGCATGCCCACGGCCAGCTGCTCGACGGGGACCCGGCTCTCGACGGGTCCGCCCGGGCCGTCGCGCAGGACCGCGACGTCCTTGGCGCCCAGCTCGAGCAGGGCCCGGAGCGCGGCGCCGGCGCGGCGCTTGGAGCGCGCCTCGAAGTACCGGCCGGTCAGGATGAACGTGGTGACCCCGGCCGCGGCCTCGAGGTAGATGTTGCCCGAACCGTCGGTCCGGGCCACCGTCAGCTCGAACGCGTGCCGCATTCCCGGCGTGCCGGCGGTGCCCCAGAACAGGGCGTAGAGCGACCACCCGAGCGCGGCCAGCGTGCCGAGCGACACCAGGGTGTCCATCGTCGACGTCCCATGGCGCAGGTTGAGCCACGCCGCCCGGTGGAACGGCCAGGCCCCCCATACGACGACGGGCGCCGCGAGGGTGAGGGAGAGCCACTGCCAGTTGGTGAACTGCCAGGCCGGCACCATCGCGAGCGCGATGACGGGGACGGTCAGCACTGCCGAACCGATGAGGCGCTGGCGCAGCGACCGGGTGGGGTCGTCGGCAGCGTGGTCAGCGGGCTCGGCGTCCGACTGCGCCGGTCGGGGGAGGGCAGCGCCGTACCCGGCCTGCTCCACCGTCCGGATGAGCTCCTCGGGGTCCAGCCCCTCGGGGAAGACGACCTTGGCCTGCTCGGTGGCGTAGTTGACCGTGGCGCTGACGCCGTCCATCTTGTTCAGCTTGCGCTCGATGCGGTTGGCGCACGAGGCGCACGTCATCCCACTGATCTGGAGCTCGACCTGGCTGGTCGAGACCGGCAGGCCCGACGGACGGGTGGTGGAGCTCATGTCGTTCTCCTCTGTCTCTGGGATCAGTGTGCGCCGGTGTGCCCGGCACCGGACTCGGCGTCGTGCGACTCCTCGGAGGAGCCCGTCGACGAGCCCGGCGCGGAGCCGGTGACGGTGACGGTGAACGCGGCGGTCCGCACCACGCCCCCGTGCTTGAAGTCGAGGTACAGGTGGTATCGGCCGGGGCTCGGGACCTCGGCGAAGAAGACCACACCGGGACCGGGTCGGGTCACGCCGTCGCCGGGAAGCTCCTTCGGGGTGCACGTGCAGGTAGGCGAGGTCCCCGGACCGGAGGCTCACCAGGTGCCCGTAGGCGCCGAGGTAGGGCTCGAGGTCGGTGACCGGCTTACCGTTGCGCGTCACCGTCAGCGTCAGCTTGGCCGACGCCCCTGCGGCGAGGTCGCCGTCCAGCGTGACGGTGTACCCGTCGACGGTGGCGGTACGGGAGTCGGGAGCGGGGGCGGCCGGCTGGTAGGCGCCAGCTACGGCCAGGTCGTTGCCGAGGGTGAGTCCCGCCTTGGCGCCGGTGGCCTTGAAGTCCGCGAAGAGCCGCCACTGTCCGGCCGTGAGGTCGAGCGCGGTCCTCCATGTGCCGTCCGCGGCCATCACCGGGTGGACGTGCTGGAACCCGGTGAAGTCGCGACGTACGGCGATGAGGTGGAGCTGCTTCTCGTGCTCGACGTCGTACTGGGTCACCGGCCGCCCGTTCGGCCCGAGGATCGTGAACGACACCGGGACGGCGGAACCCGCCGACGCCGACGTGCGGGCCAGGCGGAAGGTGTAGCCGTCCTGCGACACCATCAGCCCCTTCGGGATCGCGGCGGCGTCGGCGTCAGTACCTTCCATGCCGGCCATTCCGGCGTGGTCGCCGGCCGCGGGCGGCGGACCGACGGGGCCGACCAGCTTTCCCGCACCGACCGCTCCTCCGAAGACGGCAAGCAGCGCGACGAGGAAGCCCACCAGCTTCGTGGTGACGCTCATGCGAGCGCGTATCCCGCCTCTTCGACGGCCTCCTTGACCGCGGCGTCGCCCACCGGCTCTGCGCTGGTGACGGTGAGGGCCCCGGTCTCGAGGACGACGTCGACGTGCTCGACGCCCGGGATCGCCTCGACCTCCTCGGTGACGGAGGCGACGCAGTGGCCGCAGGTCATGCCGGTCACGGTGTAGGTCTGGATGGTGCTCATGGCGGATGTCCTCTCGATGTGGTGTCGGCGGTCAGGAACGGACGAGGCGGGCGATCGCCGCCGAGGCTTCCCTGAGCTTTGCGTCGGCCTCGGGGCGGCCGGCGGCGGCTGCGTCCACGACGCAGTGGTTGAGGTGGTCGTCGAGCAGTCCGAGCGCCACCGACTGGAGCGCGGAGGTCATCGCCGAGACCTGGGTGAGGATGTCGATGCAGTACGTGTCCTCGGTCACGAGGCGCTGCAGCCCTCGGGCCTGTCCCTCGATGCGGCGGAGGCGTCGCAGGACGTCGTCCTTCCCGCTGATGTACCCCGGGTGCTGGGTCGACATGACCACCTCCAGTGCTCGTCCGACGGGCCGCCGTCCTGAAAATACGATACCCCCCTAGCGTATCGGCGTCAATGGTGCGTGCTGTGGCGCCACCAGGACGCATACTGGTACCCGGTATGCCGAAAGGACTCCGGGCCACCCCCGGGGAGGAGCAGCGGAGACGAATCGCAGATGACCGAGACGACGCACCAGCACCATGGCTACATCCACCGCAAGGACGAGTACCTGCAGCGGCTCAGGCGCATCGAGGGCCAGGCCCGGGGCCTGCAGCGAATGGTCGAGGACGAGAAGTACTGCATCGACATCCTCACCCAGATCTCCGCGATCACCAAGGCCCTGCAGTCGGTCGGGCTCGGCCTGCTGGAGGAGCACCTCGGCCACTGCGTCGTGGACGCCGCCGCTGCGGGCGGCAAGGACGCCGAGGTGAAGCTGAAGGAGGCGAACGAGGCGATCGCGCGGCTGGTCCGCTCCTGACCGTCGTCAGGCCACGCCCGCCTCTGCGCCGTCGTCGCCCTCCTCGCGGCCCGCGTCGCAGGCCGTGGGCTGGTCCTGGCTCACGAACCCCTCGCGGACGTGGCTGGAGTCGCAGAACGGCTGGTTCCTCGACCTGCCGCACCGGCACAGCAGCACGATGCGCTGGCCCTCGAGGTCGTACTCCTCGCCGTTCGGGTCCAGGAGCCGGAAGGTGCCCTTCAGCTGCAGCGGGCCGTTGCGGACCGCCTTGACGGTCGTCGGACGGGGGGACGGGGTGGGCTCGGTCATCGGGCACTCCTAGCGGGTTGGTTGCGGCAACGTCGAGACGGACTGGAGCTCGGCTCGGTAGCGGAACAGGGCCGGGGTGTCGTTGACCGCCACGACGCCGACGAGGCGGCCCCGCAGGGTCCGGGTCATGACGAACCGGTGGTCGTCCATGGCGCCGTCGACCACGGTGCTGGTGTCGCCTGCTCCGGGCAGGCCGATGCCGCGGATCCGCGCGCCGTGCTGGTCGGTCCAGAACGACGGCAGCGCCGGGACTGTCTGCGGCTGCCCGCCGCTGAGGGTCGCCGCGGCGATGCGGGAGTGGTCGACGGCCGTGGCCCAGTGCTCCACGCGGCGGGCGGTGCCGTCGAGCAGAGGCTGGGGCACCCGGGCCACGTCACCCACGGCCACGACACCGGGCACCGGCGCGCCGGAGGGGTCCACTGCGGTGAGCGACAGGTCGGTGGTGACGCCACCGTCCACGGCGAGGCCGCTGTCCTTCAGCCACTCGATGTTGGGGGTGGCGCCGAGGGCGCCGACCACGATGTCGCTCTCCACGCGAGAACGGCTCCCGTCGCGGCGGTCTGCGAGCACCGCGACGAGGGGTCCGGCCCCGTCCCCCGACGGAGTGAGCGACTCGACGGTCGTGCACGTACGCAGGTCGACCCCGCGGCTGCGATGCGCCCCGGCGGCGTACGCCGAGAAGCTCCGGTCCGAGCGCACCAAGCATCGGTCCCGCCGTGGCCTCGACGAGCAGCACCTGGTGCCCCAGGGAGGCGGCCGTGGACGCGACCTCGGAACCGAGGAAGCCTGCACCCACGACGAGCACCCGCCGGCCGGGCTCGGCGAGGGCCCGGTGCAGGGCCGAGGCGTCGTCCACGGTGCGGACGTGGTGGACGCCCGCGACGCCGACCGTGCCTGGCAGCCGTCGGGCTCGGGCGCCCGTCGCGATGACCAGCCCGTCGAACCGCACGATGGCTCCGGTCTCGAGCCGTACCTCCCGGGCCGAGAGGTCGAGCGAGGTGGCCGAGATGCCGAGAGCCCAGGTGGCCGCGAGGTCGTCGGCCCGCGCAAGCTCCAGCGCGGTCAGCTCCGGGCCCCCGACCAGCGCGGCCTTGGTGAGCGGGGGGCGGTTGTACGGCGGATGCCTCTCGGCGCCCACGATCGTCAGCCGGCCGTCGAACCCCGCCCGACGCAGGGCCTCGGCCGTGCGCAGGCCGGCCAGGGAGGCCCCCACGACGAGCACGTGCCGTGGCCGGTCCCGCGGCTCGGCGCGGCTAGCGGGTGGCATCGCGAGTGGGAGCCCTGGTGAGCGTGATGGCCAGGGCCGGGCAGGCCCCCACGCTCTGCTCGACCCCCGCGAGGTGCCGGGGGTCCGGACGCTCGACGACCTGCAGGGTGCCCCGGTCGTCGAAGGAGAAGACCTCCGGTGCGGCGAGCGTGCACAACCCGTGGCCTTCGCAGCGGTCGACGTCGACGGTCACCAGCACGGGGTCCTCCTGAGGCGTCATGGTCCAAGCCGAGGTAAAAGTACTATACGGGGGGAGGGTACCCAGTCAAGGTCGGCAGACCCTTGACTTCATACGGTAGGGGGGTAACCTATCGGCCAGGTACTGGGCCGGTTCCGCACGAACCGGGGGTCGCGTCCGCGGCGCGGCGGCATCACGCCGGTCCCGAGATCCCACCCAGGCCACCCATGCGCCGCAGCGCCGGCCAGACACGAGGAGAACACCGGGATGTGCAACACCACTGCCACGTACACCGTCGAGGGCATGACCTGCAACAGCTGCGTCACCAAGGTGACGAACGCCGTGAGCGGCATCGAGGGGGTCAGCGACGTCGACGTCGACGTCTCGAACGGCACGCTCGAGATCAGCGGCCACATCGACGACGCCGCCATCCGTGCGGCGGTGGCCCAGGCCGGTTACAAGATCGCCAACTGACGGGGTACCGCGTGCGGGGTCCTGACGCACGCACGCGTCAGGACCCCGCACCGCGCGCCGCTCGCGCGCTTGTTCGGCAACCCTTCCGGGCCGTCGCCCTATGCTGCCGCCGCCGTGTCGGCATCGACCTGACAGTCTGTGAGGCGTGCAGCTGACGTCTCAGCGGCCGGCCCCCGGCTGCCCCAAGCGGATGGTGTACGGGCCCTGCGGCGGTGTCCGGACCGACGGTGACTGCGAGATGGTCGCGGCGCCGTGCGTGTTCGACCGGCTGACCGACCCCTCGGACGACCTCGTCGTCGGCCTGGGCGCAGCATCCCTCGACCGTTCCCCGGACCCGCCCGACGCGTTGCGGGTGCCGATGGTCCTCACCGACCTGAGCGTGCCACCGGCCGACGCGCACACGCTGCGCTCGACGGCCCGGCTGCTCGCGCCGAGCTGCGACGCCGTCCTGGTCGGCGAGCACCAGGACCGCCCCGACTTCCCGCCGAGCACGCTGGCCCGGCTGATCGCCGACGCCGGCGTCGTGCCCTGGGTGACCCTGGCCTGCCGGGACCGCAACCGCGTCAGCCTCGAGCAGGAGCTGCACGCCCTCGCCCTGGACCGGCTGGCCACGGTCCTGTGCGTGACCGGCGACGGCCGGGCGTTCGACGTCCGCCCCGACGTGACCCAGATCTTCGACCTCGACGGCACCCGGCTGGCCGCCCTGGCTGCCTCGTCGGGGCTGTGCGCGGCGGTTGCGGAGACGCCTGCGGCCCGCCCCGTGGCCCTGCGGCCCCTGAGGCTGGTGCACAAGCAGCGGGTCGGTGCGCGGGTGGGTGTGCTGAACCACGTGGCCACCGCGACGGAGCTCCGCCGGTTCCTCGACGCGGCTCAGGCGGCCGGGCTGCGCATGCCGGTGATCGCCTCGGTCGTCGTGTTCACCGATCACCGCTCCGCGGCCGTGCTCGCGGCCCTGCCCGGCCTGCAGATCGCACCGGAACGCCTGGAGAAGGTGCTGACGGCCGACGACCCCGTCGAGGCCGGCGTCGCGGCGGCCGTGGACGAGGCCGTCAACCTGCTGGGGCTGCCGGGCGTCGCCGGGGTGAACCTTTCCGGGCTCGCGTCGGCGCACGGCGTGCAGGCCGCCGCCGAGATCCAGGCCGAGATCGGACGACGGGTCCGAACGGCGAAGGGAGTCCGGGGGTGAGCGACTCCGCCGACTCGATGGACGCCGAGTTCGACACCGTCGCGGCGTGGACCGCGGACGTCGTCGCGGGCCTGGACCCCGCCCACCGCATCCCCGCCGGCTGTCGCGGCAGTGGCAGTCCTGGTGCCCTGCGCTGGCTGCTGGACCACCTGCGGCCCGAACCCGACGAGATCTTCCTGGACTGCGGGGCCGGCGTGGGTGGACCGGCCGCCTTCGCGGCGCGGGAGACCGGCGTCCGTCCCGTGCTCACCGACCCCGAGCCGGGAGCCTGCAGGGCGGCCCGGTCCCTGTTCGGCCTACCGGCGATCCAGGCAGGCAGCCGGCTGCCGATCGCGAGCGGCGTCATCGGGACCGGGTGGAGTCTCGGCGTGCTGTGCACGGTGGACGACCAGCCGGCGTACCTGGCCGAGATCCGGCGGGTGCTGCGGCGCGAGGCGCGCTTCGGCCTGGTCGTCTACTGCGCCGCCCACCCCGGAGACCTCGGCCTGGAACCGCCGGAGGGCAACACGTTTCCCACCGTCGAGGCCCTCGACGAGCTGCTCGACCGAGCGTCGCTCCGGGTGGTGGCCAGTGGGTGGACCGACGGCTTCGCCGCGCTCCCCGCTGACTGGGAGGAGGCGACGGCGACCGTCCAGGCCGAGCTCGAACGGCGCCACGGGGACGACCCCCGCTGGCAGGCGGCCGAGGAGCAGTCGAGCCGGATGGGCTCGCTGCTCGCGGCCGGCGAGGTGCGCGGGCGGATGCTGGTGACCCTGCCGGCCTGACTCCGGCCGGCAGGGGCGGCCGCCTCAGCGTGGACCCCGCGAGAGGGCCGGGCCGGCCTGCCCGAGGCGCCCCACGGTCAGGCGCACGTCGGGGGCGCCGAGGCGGGCGGCGTCCGCGGTGTGGTCGTCCGGCTGTTGCTGCGACTCCCGTTCCGCAAGGACACGTGCTCGGTAGTGCTCGATCTCGCGGGCGATGTCGTCGTCGGACCAGCCGAGGACGGGCGCGACAATCCGGGCGACCTCGGGTGCCGCGTCGAGTCCACGGTCGAACGTCTCGATGCTGATGCGCATCCGTCGAGCGAGCAGGTCGTCGAGGTGCAGGGCGCCCTCGTGGCTCGCGCCGTAGTGGGCCTCGACGGCCAGGTAGTCCGGCGCACCCTCCAGAGGACGGCCGAGCGAGGGCTGGTCTGCGACGAGCCGGAGCAGCTCGTGGACCAGCGTCCCGTAGCGGTGCAGCAGGTGCTCGATCCGCGCCACATGCAGGCCCGACTGTGCGGCCAGGCGATGCCGTGAGTTCCACAGGGCCGCAAAGCCGTCGGCGCCGATGACCGGGACCTGTTCGGTGACGCAGGCGGGGACCGCCGGCCCGAGGGGGCGCAGGGCAGCGTCGAGGGCGTCCTTGGCCATGACGCGGTAGGTGGTGTACTTCCCCCCGGCGACCATGGTCAGGCCGTCGACCGGGGTGACCACCGCATGCTCCCGGGACAGCTGGCTGGTCGCGTCCGACTCGCCCTGCAGCAGGGGGCGCAGGCCGGCGTACACGCCCTGGATGTCGTCGTGCGTCAGGGGGGTCGTCAGGAGCCGGTTGACCTGGTCCAGGAGGTAGTCGATGTCCGACCGGCTCGCTGCGGGATGCGCGAGGTCGAGGTCCCAGTCGGTGTCGGTCGTCCCGATGATCCAGTGGTTCTCCCAGGGGATCACGAACAGCACGCTCTTCTCGGTGCGGCCGATGAGGCCGACCGTGGCGTCGATGCGGTCACGCGGCACGACGAGATGGATGCCCTTGGACGCGCGGACGCGGAGCTGTCCTCGCCCTCCGACGATCTGCTGGATCTCGTCGGTCCAGACACCGGCGGCGTTGATCGTGTGCTCGGCACGGACCTCGATCCGTCCGCCGCCCTCGAGGTCGCTCACGACGACGCCGGTGACCCGGTCTCCGTCGCGCCGGAAGCCGGTGACCCGGGTGCTCGGCGCACAGACCGCGCCGTACTGGTGGGCGGTGCGCGCCAGCATCATCGTGAGGCGTGCGTCGTCGACCTGCCCGTCGTGGTAGCGGACGGCTCCGACCAGGGCGTCCCGACGCAGCGACGGGAACAGGGCCCGGGCGCCGGCGCGCGTCAGGTGCCGGTGGGACGGGACGCCGTGCCGGCCACCGAGCACGTCGTAGAGCGCCACGCCGCTGCCGACGTACACGCGCTCCCACGCCCGGTGCCGGAGGGGGTAGAGGAACGGGACGGGGCGAGCGAGGTGGGGCGCCAGCCGGTTGAGGATGAGGGACCGTTCCCTCAGCGCCTCACGGACCAGGCCGAGCTCGAGCTGCTCGAGATACCGCAGCCCGCCGTGGATGAGCTTGCTCGACCGGCTGGAGGTGCCCGACGCGTAGTCGCGGGCCTCGAGCAGCGCGACGGACAGCCCGCGGGTGGCGGCGTCCAGGGCGATCCCCGCCCCGACGACACCGGCTCCCACCACGGCGACGTCGAACTCCTGCACGGCCAGCCGGGCCAGCGCATCACGCCGCTGCCGGGGCCCGAGCGCTGCGTTCTCAGACTGCATCATCTTCTCCTCATCGCGCTCAGACCCAGTCGAGCGTTCGTTGAACGGCCTTGTGCCAGAGGCGGTATCCGTCGGCCCGCTCCTCCGCGGTCCAGGTCGGCAGCCAGCACCGGGACTCCTGGCGGTTCGCCCTGAGCTCGTCGGTCCCCGACCAGAAGCCCGTCGCCAGGCCGGCGGCGTAGGCCGCACCCAGCGCGGTGGTCTCGGCGACGGCGGGACGGGTCACCGGGATCCCGAGGATGTCGGCCTGGGCCTGCATGGCGAAACCGTTGGCGGTGACGCCGCCGTCGACCCGCAGCCTGCCGAGGGTGATCCCGCTGTCCTGCTCCATCGCCGCGACGACGTCCCTGGACTGGTAGCAGATGGACTCGAGCGCAGCGCGGGCCAGGTGGGCGCGGGTGTGGAACCGGGACAGCCCGACGATGGCGCCCCGGGCGTCCGGTCGCCAGTGCGGGGCGAAGAGGCCCGAGAAGGCGGGGACGAAGTACAGCCCGTCCGTGCCCGCCGTGCTGCCGGCCAGAGCTTCGGTCTCGGCGGCGTCGCCGATGATGCCCAGCTGGTCCCGGAGCCACTGGATGGCAGAGCCGGTCACCGCCACGGAGCCCTCGAGCGCGTAGACGGGGGCATCGCCACCCAGCTGGTAGGCGACGGTCGTGACCAGACCGTGCACGGAGCGGACGATCTCGCGGCCGGTGTTGAGCAGGAGGAAGTTCCCGGTGCCGTACGTGTTCTTCGCGTCGCCCGGGTCGAAGCACAGCTGGCCCACGGCTGCGGCCTGCTGGTCCCCGAGGACTCCGGCCACAGGGACGGCACCACGGAAGGGCCCGTCCACGCACGTGGTGCCGTGGTGGGCCGGGTCTGCGGACGGGCGGATCTCGGGCAGCATGCGTCGCGGCACGCCGAAGAAGCCCAGCAGCTCCTCGTCCCAGTCGAGGGTCCGAAGGTCCATGAGCATGGTGCGGCTCGCGTTGGTGGGGTCGGTGACGTGTGACCCGCTCGAAGGTCCGCCGGTGAGGTTCCACACCAGCCAGGTGTCGACCGTCCCGAACAGGGCTCGCCCGGACTCGGCCGCGGCGCGGAGGCCGTCGACGTTCTCGAGCAGCCACTGGAGCTTGCCCCCCGAGAAGTACGCCGACGGCGGCAGGCCGGTGCGCTCCCGGATGACGTCACCGCGGCCGTCACGCAGCAGCTCGGCGGCGATACGGTCGGTGCGGGTGTCCTGCCAGACGATGGCGTTGTGAAAAGGCTTGCCCGTCAGTCGGTCCCAGACGAGCGTGGTCTCCCGCTGGTTGGTGATCCCGACGGCGGCAAGGTCGGTGGCCGTCAGGCCGGCGCCCTCGAGCGCCACCTCGATGGTCGTCCGCGTGTCGCGCCAGAGCTCGACGGGGTCGTGCTCGATCCAGCCGGGCCGTGGCATGTGCTGTCCGTGCTCGGCCCGATGCGAGGCCACGACCCGTCCCGTATGGTCGAAGACCATGAACCTCGTGCTGGTCGTGCCCTGGTCGATCGCACCGACGAACTCCGCCATCGCCGGCTACCTCGTGCGCTGGGCGCCGGGCAGGTCACCGGCACCGCGGTGTCCGAGCGCCTGGGAGACGTTGCGTGCCGCGGCCATGACGAGCGGGGCGAGCTGCTGGGCTCGCTTCTCGTCGATCTCGAAGGCCATGGCGGACATGCTGATCCCACCGATCGCGGCACCTCGGTGGTCGCGCACCACGGCTGCGATGCATCGGGTGTGCTCCTCGTTCTCCTCGTCGTCGATCGCGTAGCCGCGCCGGGAGACCGAGTGCAGGTGCTGGATCATGGCGTCCGGGTCGGTGATGGTCCTCGGCGTCATCGGGGGCATGCCGGAGCGCTCGAGCAGCGCACGGACCTCCGACTCCGGCAGTCCGGCGAGCAGCGCCTTGCCGATGCCGGTGCTGTGCAGCGGGATGGCCAGCCCCACGCGGCTGCGCATCTCGTACGCGCGAAGACCCTCGATCTTGGCCACGTAGACCGCGAGATCCCCCTGACGCAGGGCGAAGTGGACGGTGTGCGTCGTGGCGTCCCTGAGCCCCTTGAGAATCGGCTCGACGAGGGGCATGCCTGCCTCGAAGTCAGCTCTGGCGGCGATGGTCAGCAGCCCCACGCCCGGCAGGTAGCCGTGCTCGCCGTCGCCGCGGACCCATCCGAGGGCCACGAGCTCCTGGATGATGCGGTGCACCGTGGAGGTCGACAGGCCCGTGGACCTGCTGATCTCGGAGACCCCGGAGTGCTCGGTGAGGGCCTCCACGACGCGGACGACCTTGGCGACCGCACCCGTCCGGTCGACGGCCGACGCTCCGGGCACCGCGCCTGCGCGTGGCCCGGTCATCTCGCCAACCACCCGCCGTCGACGACGAGCGTGTGGCCCGTGACGTACCTCGCCGACGGACCGGCGAGGAACACGACGGCTCCCACGACGTCGTCCGGCGTCCCCCACCGCCCCGCCGGGATCCTGGAGCGGATGGCGTGCTCACGCTCGCGGTCCTCGCGCAGGGCGGTGGTGTTGTCGGTGCTGATGTACCCGGGCGCCACCGCGTTCACGGTCACCCCGCGGTCGGCCCACTCGTTGGCGAGGGCCTTGGTCAGGCCGACGAGGGCGTGCTTGCTCGCGGTGTAGGACGGCACGTTGATCCCGCCCTGGAAGGACAGCAGCGACGCGGTGCTGATCACCGAGCCCGCCCCGCGCTCGACCATGCCGGCGCCGACGACCTGGGCCAGCACGAAGGCCGAGTCGAGGTTGGTGGCGAGGACGGCGCGCCAGTCCGCGTAGTCCACGTCGAGGGCGGGGGCCCGCGAGATGGTCCCGGCGTTGTTCACGAGGATGTCGATGCGCTGCTCCGCGGCCAGCTCGCGCGCGGTGGTCGCCGTTGCGCGGGGGTCCGACAGGTCCCCGGAGACGGTGGTCACCTTCCGACCCAGCTGCGAGCACGCGTCGGCCGTCTCACGCAGGCCGGACTCGATACGGCCCCAGAGGATCACGTCGGCGCCTGCCGCGGCGAGCCCTCTCGCGACGGCCGCCCCGATCCCTCGACCGGCGCCGGTGACGAGGGCCGCCTTCCCCGAGAGCCCGAACATCGACTCGATCACGAGAGGGCCTCCGTGGCCACCGGGTCCATGTCGTCGTAGGCGAGGTTCTCCCCTCCGGTCGCCCAGACGAACTTGTACGGCGCGGTGCCCGCCCCGAAGTGCACCGACCACGGCGGGCTGATGACCGCCTGCTGGTCCGCGACGACGATGCTGCGCGTGCTCTGCGGCCGACCGCACAGGTGGACGACGCGCTCACTCGAGGGCAGGCCGAAGTACAGGTAGATCTCGGTGCGCCGGTCGTGGGTGTGGCACGGCATGGTGTTCCACACGCTGCCCGGCTCGAGCGTCGTGATGCCGATGGCCAGCTCGCAGGACTCGACCCGGCCGCCCGCGACGTACTTGCGGATGGTGCGACGACTTGCTGCCGCGTCGTCGCCGACCTCCACGGTGTCGGCCTCCTCGCGCGGCACGAGCGTGGTGGGAAGGGGGCGGTGGGCCGGGACGGAGACGAGGTAGAACGTCGCCTCTCCGGAGAGCTCGACGGTGCCTGTCCCCGCGCCGACGTAGAGGATGTCCTCGGCGTCCAGCTCGTGGGTCGTGCCGTCGGTGACGACCGCGCCCGAGCCGGTGAGGCACACCACGCCGAGCTCGCGCCGGTCGCAGAGGTTCTGCGCACGGATCTCGTCCGGCGCGGTGACGGTCAGCACGTTGCCGTCGGGCACCGCACCGCCGATCAGCACCCGGTCGGAGTGGCTCAGGCAGAAGCGCACCTCGCCCGGGGCGAAGAGGTCCTCCACGAGGAACCGGCCACGCAGGTCCGATGTCGTCATCGCGTCGAGCTCGGACGGGTGGGTGGCCAGCCTTACGTCAGTCATGTGCGCTTCCTTCGGGAGTCCGGATGGCTTCCCGCCTGACGGGAAGTACTTCCCTTCCAGCGGAATAGGCACCAGTATGCACGTGACCAGTGGAGTGCGCCAGAGCCAACGGCAGCGGCTCGGACGGCCCCGAGAGACATCCACAGAGAGGTGGAGGACAGATGCGAGCCCAGACCACGATCGGAGGCCTGGCGTGTGTGGCGCTGGCGGTCACGTTGGCGGCGTGTGCGCCCGGAACCGCGGAGAAGCTCCTCCGGCGGGCAGAGCGCCCCCGCGACGGTGGACTTCAAGAGCTTCAAGGGCAAGACCCTCACGTACGTGTACTTCACGGACGGGCCTGACGAGAAGGCGACGAGGGACGCGATCGCGAAGTTCGAGCAGGAGACCGGGGCGAAGGTCAACCTGCAGATCGTCCCGTTCGCCGACATCAACACCTCGCTGCAGGCGCGGTTGTCGGGCGGCAACGCCCCCGAGGTCGCGCGAGTCGCCGACTGGCACCCCTACGTGGACGATGCCGTCGACTTCAAGCAGTACTTCGGCAGCGACTACGCGTCGGAGTTCTCCACCGGCGCCGCCGGCACCGCCCAGGACGCCGCAGGTCACATGTACGCCGTGCCGAGCGACGCCACGGTCAACGGGCCCTTCATCAATGTGGACGCCTTCAAGAAGGCCGGCGTCGCCGTACCGGCCAAGTGGACCTGGGACGAGCTCGCGCAGCTCGGCCAAGAAGGTGGCCGCGGCGAACCAGATGCCCTACGCCGTCGCCATCGACAAGTCCGGCAACCGCCTCAGCACGGTGCTGAGCCAGTACGGCACCGTCATGATCGGCAAGGGCGGCACGAACGCCCTGGACAAGGCGAAGGCCACCAAGGCGCTGACGTTCTTCACCGACCTGGTCAAGAGCAACGCCTCGCCGAAGGACTTCTGGCTGGGTTCGGGGAGCAAGTACTCGGGTGCCAACGAGATCTTCCTGGCCAAGCAGGTCCCGGTCTACCTCTCCGGCCCGTGGCAGGTCGGCGCCTTCGCCGCGAGTGCGAAGTTCAGCTGGGCCGCCGTGCCCAACCCGTGCGAGGAGCGCTGCGGCGGCTTCCCCGGAGGCAAGTTCATGGTGGCGTTCAAGAACAGCAAGGAGCCGGTCCTCGCGGCGGCCTTCGTCCAGTGGATGAACCGGGCCGAGAACCAAGCCGAGATCGACAAGACGGCCTTCTGGCTGCCCACCCGGAAGGACCTCACCGACAAGGGTGTCGACTACCCCACCCACGACGCCGACATGAAGGTGTTCCTCTCGCAGATCAGCCAGACGCCCGAGGACACCTGGCCGGCGGGCTTCGACCCGGCGTTCTCGAACGCGGGCAAGGCGCTGGTCGCCGAGACGGACAAGGTGGTCGCCGGTCAGCAGGATGTGGCCACCGCGGTCACCAACCTGTCCGCTGAGATCGACAAGGCCATCCAGGGCGCGAAATGACGACCACCGCTTTCGCTCCTGCCCGGGAACGGCCGCCACGAGGGCGACTCAACACCCGCAGGCTCGCGCCCTACCTGTTCCTGCTGCCCAACATGCTGATCTTCGCGGTCTTCACGATCTGGCCGGCGGCGAACGGCTTCAACCTCAGCTTCTACAACAGCAGCAACGGCCGGACCTTCAAACCGGTCGGGACGGGGAACTACCGGGCGATCCTCAGCGACGAGGAGTTCTGGGCGGTGGTTCGTCACACCGTGGTCTTCACCGTCGGCTTCGTCCTCGTCTCCACCGTCCTGGCGATGGCCCTCGCGCTGATGATCAACGCCCAGCGTCGGGGGCGCGGCGCCATCAGCGCGGCCTACTTCCTGCCGATCGTCATCTCGCCCGTGGTCGTGGGCATCGTCTGGAGGGCGGCCTTCGACCGGGAACGCGGCATGGTGAACCAGGCGCTGTCGGCCGTCGGGCTCGGCCAGCCCGGCTGGCTCGTCGAGCCGGGTCTGGCGATGGTCGCGATCGTCATCGTGGGGACGTGGATCCACCTCGGCTTCTACGCGATGATCCTCATGTCGGGTCTCCAGTCGATCGACGGCTCGCTCTACGAGGCGGCCCGGATCGACGGCACGACCCCATGGCAGGCGATCCGCCTCATCACCCTGCCGCTGCTGCGGCCGACGTTGATGGTCGTCATCATCCTGGCGACGATCGCCGGCTTCCAGTCCTTCGACTTCATCTTCACGCTCACCGGTGGCGGCCCCGTGAGCGCCACGACCCTGATGGTCCAGTACATCTACGAGAACGGGTTCAGCTACCCGATCGAGTACGGTCTCGCGAGCGCGGCCGCGGTGATCCTCTTCGTCGTGGTGTTCGCGGTGACGTTCGCGAACTACGTCCTCGGGCGAAGGAGCGATGCGATATGACGAGCACCCTCACCGCCGCCGACACCGCGGCGCGCGCTCCCGAGCGGAGGCCGTCGGCGTGGACATCGACGTCGGGCCGGCCGCCGTCGACGAGCACTGTCGTGCGGACGACGCTGCTCGTCGCCGGCGCGATGGTCGTCGTCGCCCCACTGGTGTGGGCTGCCCTCTCCTCGTTCAAGAGCGCCGAGGAGCTGGCGCAGACGCCACCGACGCTGTGGCCGCAGAACCCTACGGTCGACAACTACACGAGCGGCCTGCAGGCGTTCGACTTCAGCCGCTACCTGACGAACAGCCTGATCGTCACCGTGGCGGCCACCGTTCTCACCCTCGCGATCAACTCGATGGCGGCCTACGCCCTGGCCAAGTACAACTTCCGGGGCCGCACGGTGTTCTTCCTCATCACGCTGGCCACGATCATGATCCCGCTCCAGGTGATCCTCCTGCCGGTGTACCAGGTCGTCTCCTCGCTCGGGCTCACCAACTCCCTGCTCGGGCTCATCATCCCGCCGGCCGCGACGCCCACTGGCGTGTTTCTGCTCCGGCAGTACATGCTGACCCTCCCCGACGAGATGATCGAGGCGGCACGTGTCGACGGCGCGGGAGAGTGGGCCATCTTCTGGCGGATCATCTTGCCGCTCAGTCGTCCCGCGCTCGCGGTCGTCGCGATCTTCTCGGTGATCTGGCGCTGGAACGACTTCCTGTGGCCGCTCATCGTCGCGCAGGACGAGTCGAAGCAGACCATCCCGGTGGCCATCGCCCGGTTCGCCAGCCAGCAGGCCATCCCGTTCAACCAGATCCTCGCCGTCTCGGTCGTCACCATCGTGCCGATCGTGGTCATCTTCCTGCTGCTGCAGCGGCAGATCATCGCCGGACTCTCCCAAGGTGCCATCAAGTGATCCCCACCGACCCACCGGCCACGTCGCCGGGACGGACCGTGCACACCCTCGACGAGCGGGGCCTCATCCGGGACTGGCTCGTGAGCCCCGCCTGGAGCGCGCCGTGCGACGACCTCGGGCAGCTCCTCGACGCGCAGGGGAGCCCGTGGGGCCCCGACGGCAGGTGGGTGCTGACGAACGGTCCCGACGTCGCGCCGCTCAAGCGACGGTTGCACGCGCTCCACCCGCTACTGGCCGACCAGCCGCTGCCGACCGTGGTCGAAGGCGGTGCGCTCACGTGGACCCGTTCGCACGCCGACGCCGCGTCGACGGGACGGTGGCAGCGCGTCCACACGGGCGCCGACGGCTTCGTCGACTGGAGCCGGTTCTGCTTCACGCCCGAGTACCGGCACTCCGTCTGCGCCACGACGCTCGAGGTCGACCAGGCCGAGTACCGCGACCTCGAGATCGCGAGCACGGGTCCGGTGGTGGCGTTCGTCGACGGCTCGCCGGTGCTGCGCACGGACGAGTTCAGCTACATGGAGCCGATCTCCCACCGCGTGCGGGTCCGTCTCGAGTCCGGGACGACCACCCTGCACGTCGCCACCTGGCAGGTGGCCTTCCGGGAGTGCCGGCACATCGTGTCGGTCCGCGTCGACGGGCTCCCGGTGCGCGTGGTCATCCCGTCGCCCGGCGCGGACGAGCACGCCTCGCGGAGCGCCGAGCAGCTGCTCGAGTCCCTCGCGGTGGGGCCGTGGGCCAGCAGGGACGGGACGACGCGCATCAGTGGTCCCCGTGGTGCCAGGCTGCGCGCCTCGGTGTCCGGGGGGCCCGACAGGACGCTCGTGCTCGACGGGGGGAGCGCGGTCCTCCACCTCGCCCAGCCCCACGGGGCCGACTCGGAGGGCGCGGCGTCGATGCTCAGCACCGGTGAGACCGAGCTGACGCTGCGGGTCGACCGCGACGACGTCCCCGTGTGCCGCACGGCCCGCGTCGCCTCCCTGGCGGAAGTCCCCCGGGTGGACGCCCCCGACGAGACGCCGGACGCCTGGCGCGAGCGGCTGTTGCGCCACAGCGCGGCGGCCGTGCCGGGGTCGGCCCGCGCCCTCGCCCGGCACGCGCTCGACGCGGACCGTCCTGTCGACTCGGCCGACCTCGAGACACCGCTGCGCATGATCGGGGCCCGGTACGACTGTGCCGACTTCGAGGCGGTCGGCCTGGTGCACCTGTGGCACCGGCTGCCCGAGGAGTCGTGGCGCGACGGCGACCGCGACAGGGTTCGCCGTGCGCTGACCGGCTTCAAGTACTGGATCGACCAGCCGGGTCTCGACGCCATGTGCTACTTCACCGAGAACCACCAGTTCGTCTGGCACACCGCCGAGCTCCTCGTCGGCGAGATGTTCGCCGACGAGACGTTCACCAACTCCGGCTGGACCGGACGCGAGCACGCCGAGCATGCCGCTCCTCTGGCCGAGGAGTGGATGCGTCGCAAGCTCGCCGGCGGGTTCAGCGAGTTCGACTCGAACGCCTACCTCGCCATCGACTGCTTCGCGCTCGTCTCGCTCGTCGAGCTCGCGAGGTCGCAGGAGCTGAGGCTCCTTGCCGAGGCGCTGCTCGACAAGGTCCTGCTGACCCTGGCCACGAACTCGTGGCAGGGCGTGCACGCAGCCGCGCACGGTCGCTCGTACACGCACACCCTTCGATCGGCCCGCTTCGAGGAGACCGCGCCGATCATGGTGCTGCTGTGGGGAGTCGGCGCCCTCAACGACGCCGTCCTCCCGGCGACGGTCCTCGCCACGGCTCGCCACTACACGATGCCGCCGGTGATCCGGTCCGTCGCCCGCGCCGAGCCCGACGGGTGGGACGGCCGGCAGGTCTACCGCGGCGAGTACCGCCTGCACCATGACCTGCTCGCCCGCCCGTACGGGTCGGACCTCCGGGTGTGGCGCACGCCCGACGCCATGCTCTCGAGCGTGCAGGACTACCGCGCCGGGCTCCCGGGCCTGCAGGAGCACATCTGGGGCGCGACGCTCGGGTCGGAGGTCCAGGTGTTCGCGACGCATCCTGCGGCATCGACGATCGGGTCGTCGGCCCGGCCGAGCGCCTGGGCCGGGCAGCGGGTCCTGCCGCGTGCCCACCAGCACCGGGACACCGTTCTCGTGCTGCACCGCATCCCCGACGACGACAGGTTCGGCACCACCCACCTGTGGTTCCCCGCTGACCTCTTCGACGAGTGGCAGCAGCAGGGACCCTGGCTCGTGGGACGGGTCGGTGACGGCTACGTCGCGGTCGCCACGGCCGGGGGCTTCACCCCCCAGACCACGGGCGACGAGGCGTGGCAGTGCTGGTGGCCGGTGGGTGACGGGACCGCCTACGTCGCGACAGTGGGTCGTCGAGCGGTCGACGGCAGCTTCGCGGACTTCGTTGCCGCGCTGCGTGACCCGGTCTTCGACAGCAGCCGCAGGAACCCTACGGTGACGTGGACGTCCCGTGACGGCCGGACCCTCCAGCTCGGGTGGGACACCGCGTTCGTCGTCGACGGACGCGACACCTCCCTCGGGGTCGACGGGACCCCGCAGGATCCTCCGCACCTGGACAACCCCGCCTGCCGGCAGGTTCTCGGCGCGGACCGGCTCGAGGTCGAGTGGGAGGGCGAACGGCTCGTCATCGACTACGACCGAGGCCGTCGGACCCACCCCGAGAGTGGCGTCGAGGCGTCCCTGCTCGACACCCGGGGGGCCGGTCATGGCCGGGCATGACCTCACCTCGAGCCGCCTCGCCGCTGCGCCGCGGCCTCCGCTGGCGGGACCCCGCCTCGACGCCGCGGCGCTGGTCCGGCTCGGCGAGCAGATCGAGGAGCGCACCTGGCGCGACGGGCTGCCCGACTTCTTCTGGGGCGAGGGCGTGTGCCTGCTCGGCCTCATCCGTTTCGCCGACGCCGCGGGACGACCGTTCCCACCCCGGGTGCGGGCCTGGCTCGACGAGCGGGCCGTCGGCGAGGTCGTCCTGGACCACGTCAACCACCTCGCTCCGGGGACGGCGGCAGTGCTCGACGGGCGGCCGTCGAGCGCCGCGCTCGCGGACCGCCTGCTCGGGTGGCTGCGGGCCTCTCCCGCGGTGACCCGGGCCGCCAACGGTGCCATCGAGCACTGGCCCGACGGCGTCTGGGCCGACACGGTGTTCATGGGCGGCGTGTTCCTCGGGCACCTCGGCGTCGCGCGGAGCGAGCCGGCGCTGGTGTCGGAGCTGGGGCGGCAGTGGCTCGCCCACGCCGAGATCCTCCAGGACGAGCAGACCGGGTTGTTCGTCCACGGCTCCCACCTGGGTCGTCCCGTGCGGTGCTTCTGGGGCCGGGCCAACGCCTGGATGGCGCTGTCGGCGGTCGAGTACCTCGAGATCGCGGACCGTGAACCCCACCTCGCCGATGCCGGGACGGTCGCCGCCGTGCGCGGCCGGCTCGGTCGGCAGCTGGACGCATTGACGGCGTGCCAGCCCGAGCACGGCGTGTGGAGCGTGCTCGTCGACGACCAGGCGGAGAACGCCGGGATCCTCGAGACGTCCGCGGCGGCGGGGCTCGGTGCCGCCATGCTGCGTGCGGTCGCGGTCGTGCCGGGGCTGTCCGAGGCGGTCGGGGCGGCGGGCTGGCGCGCCGTGGCTGGGTCCCTGGCCTACGTCGACGACGGTGCGCTGACGCGTGTCAGTGCCGGCACGGTGCTGCAGCTCGTCCCGTTCGGCTACAGCGTCATCCGCGACGACCGGCCGCAGCTGTGGGGACAGGGCCTCGCCCTCCACGCCGTGGCCGCAGCACTGCAGGCCCGGCGAGCGGCGCCCGGTGGCCGTCCGGCGACGGAGGCCCCGTGATGGGCGCCGTCCTGTGCGTCGGCGAGGCGCTGATCTCCCTCGTCGCCCCGGCGGGGGCCTCGCTCGAGTCGGCTGACGAGCTCGTCGTCTCCGCCGGGGGCGCGGAGCTCAACGTCGCCGTCCATCTCGCCCGGCTCGGCGTCCCCACGCGTTTCGCCGGGAGGGTCGGCTCCGACGCCTTCGGGCGCAGGCTGAGGCGGACCCTGGAGGACGCAGGGGTCGACGCCACGTACCTGGAGGAGGATCCCGACCGCGTCACCGGCGTGTACGTCAAGGACCTCACGGGGACGGTCACGACCATGCGGTACTACCGGAGCGCGTCCGCGGCCACGACCTACCGGCGCGTGCCCGCGCCGGCCCTCCACGGCATGGAGCACGTGCACCTGTCCGGCATCACCCCCGCGCTGTCGGCGGACTGCCTGGCGCTCGTGCAGGACCTCCTCGGGACGCACCGGGTGCACACGTCGTTCGACGTCAACTACCGCCCGGCGCTGTGGGATCCCGTGACCGCGGGCGACGTCCTCATGGCTCTCGCCCAGGAGGCGGACACCGTGTTCGTGGGGCTCGACGAGGCCGCCGAGATCTGGGGATGCGCGAACGCCGGCGAGGTGCGCCGGGTGCTGCCCGCACCTGCAGAGCTCGTCGTCAAGGACGGCCCCCACGAGGCGGTCGCCTTCGTGGGGTCGCAGGTCGTCTCGGTCCCGGCCCCCCGGGTCGAGGTGGTCGAGCCGGTCGGCGCCGGAGACGCCTTCGCGGCCGGCTACCTGGCCGCCCGCAGCCTGGACCGGGAGCCGGAGGCCGCGCTGCGATGGGGCCACGGCCTGGCCGGCGCGGTGCTGCAGCAGCTCGGTGACCACGGCATCCACGTCGGGCGCGAGCAGCTGGCGGCCATGGCGGAGGAAGGAGCGACGACCCATGGAACGCGATGAGCAGGAAGCGGTGCACGTCGAGGAGCGCTTCGCCGAGAAGGTGGCTCACGCGCGGGTCATCCCGGTGCTGCGCACGTCGACCGCTGCCGAGGCGGTCGACGCCGCCGCACGGTGCGTCGACGCGGGGCTCACCATGGTCGAGCTGACGGCCACCACCGCGGGCTGGCCGACGGCACTGGGCGAGGTGCGGGCGGCCCATCCGCAGCTGATGGTGGGCCTCGGCACGGTGCTGCGAGCCGACCAGGCACGGACCGCCGTCGAGTCGGGCGCCGACTTCCTCGTCTCTCCCTGCCCGGCCCCGGCCGTGCGTGCGGAGCTCGCCGGACGTGTCCCCTTCATGGAGGGCGGCATGACGGTGGGGGAGGTCCTGGCCTCGGCCGGCCACGGCGGCGTGGCCAAGCTCTTCCCGGCTCACGTCGGCGGCATCGGCTTCCTGCGCTCCCTGCTGGCGATCTGCCCCGGGGCACGCGTGGTGCCCACCGGCGGCATCCCCCTCGCCGACGTGCCGACGTGGCTGGCCGCAGGAGCGACGGCCGTCGGCGTCGGCAGGGACCTGTTCGAGACCCGCGACCCGGTCGACACGCTGCGGCGGATCCTCGCGTAGGCGTCACGCTCGTTGCCGGCCCGAGCCGCCGCAGTGCACCGCAGTGCCCCAGGCGCTCCGTGGCACGCGTCGGCCCGGCGGGGTCAGCGGCTGGGGTCGATCATCGTCATGCCGGCGACGGTCGCCTGGTCGAACCCGGGGAGCATGGCGGCGGCCTCCTCCAGCCCGACGGTCCGTTCGACCAGACGCTGCGGTTGGAGCAGACCGCGTTCGACGAGCTCGATCATGCCCGGGTAGTCGGCGGCGGCCATGCCGTGGCTGCCGAGCAGGTCGAGCTCCCAGCCGATGACCCGCGCCATCGGGACGCGCGGGTGCCCGTCGACAGGGGGCAGCAGGCCCACCTGGACGTGGCGGCCCCGGCGCCGCAGGCTGAGGACGGCGTCGGCGCAGGTCTGCTCGCTGCCGACCGCGTCCACCGCGACGTGGCTGCCGCCCCCGGTGAGCTCGGCGACGGCAGCCGGGACGTCCGTGCCGTCGGCGAGCAGCGTCGCCTCGGCGCCGAGCGCCGAGGCGACGGCGAGGGCTTCCGGGTTGCGGTCGACCGCGACCACGCGTGCGCCGAGCGCCCGCGCGATCATCACCGTGCTGAGCCCGACGCCGCCCGAACCGACCACCGTGACCCACTCGCCCTCCGCGAGCCGCGCGCGGCCGGAGAGCGCCCGGTAGGCCGTGGCGAAACGGCAACCGAGGCTCGCAGCGGCCGCGAAGCCGACGCTCCGGGGGATACCCACGAGGTTGGTGTCGGCCGCGTGGAGCGCGACGTACTCGGCGAACGAGCCCCAGTGCGTGAAGCCGGGCTGCTCCTGGAAAGGGCACACCTGGGCCTGCCCCGAACGGCACCACTCGCACCTGCCGCAGCCGCACACGAACGGGACGGTCACCCGGTCGCCGACCGCCCAGCGCTCGACGCCGCGGCCGACCTCGGTGACGACGCCGGCGAGCTCGTGACCCGGCACGTGCGGGAAGGCGATGTCGTCGTGCCCGGCCCAGGCGTGCCAGTCGCTGCGGCACAGGCCGGTCGCCACGACCCTGACGACGACGCCGGCCGCCGGCGCGGTCGGCTCGGGGACCTCCCGGACCTCGGGCCGGGCTCGGACAGCATCGAGGACCATCGCGCGCACCGGGTCATCATGGCAGCCACCCGCGCCCGGCGGTCTGCCGTCCCGTGGTGGCGTTCGGTGGCGTTCAGGGCTGCCGGGTCGAAGGCGTCAGTCGCCGGTGGCCGCCGCCCGGTACGGCTCGGCAGCGCTGCCGCGGACCTCGAGGTGCGGCGGGAGGCCGCCTGGCCACCTGCCTGGCCGGCCAGCTGCCGCAGGGCGAGCTCGACGGCTCGGCGACCCACCTCGGCGGCCGGGATGGACACCGCGTCGAGCGGCACCGACTGCGTCTCGGCGATGTCGTCGGGGCACAGGGCGACGATCGACATGTGCTCCGGGACGTCCCGGCCGCGCGCCCTGAGCGTCGTGATCAGAGCCGGCAGCGACGCCTCGTTGTGCACGACGAGGCCGGTGACCGCGGGCTCGTCACGCAACAGCGCGTCGACCTGGGCCTCCACTTCGTGGTGTCCCACGCTGAGGGCGTGCACGGAGGCGCGCACCCCCGCCTCCGCAGCAGCGGCCTCGAAGCCGGCCCGGAAGCGCAACGCGTAGCTCGTTCCCCGTTCGTAGACCGCGGGGGTCGCTCCCAGGAGGGCGATGTCGCGGTGGCCGAGCCCCACGAGCCGCTCGACGCACGACCGGGCCGCCGCGGCGAAGTCGAGGTCGACGCAGGTGAAGTCGCCGGGCGTCTCGGGCACCCCGATGAGGACGACGGGGAAACCGGCGTCGTGCAGGGTCGCGAGCCGTGGCTCGTGGGCCTCGACGTCCATGACGATGAGCGCGTCCGCCATCGAGCCCTGCACGATCCGGTCCAGCGACTCGGGGCCCTCGTCCTTGATGACGAGCAGCACGTCGTAGTCGCGGACCCGGCACTCCAGGGCGATGGCCGCGACGAACTGCATGATCACCGGCACGTTGATGTCGGTCCGCAGTGGTGCAGCGACCGCGACGATGTTCGTGCTCGCGCTCGCCAGGGCCCGGGCGCCGGCATTGGGCCGGTAGCCGAGTCGCGCGATACCGGCCTCGACGCGGGCGCGCGTCTCGGCAGAGATGGCGCGCTTGCCGCTGAGCACGTAGGAGACGGTGCTCGGCGCCACCCCGGCCTCGCGGGCGACGTCGGCGATGGTGGGCATGCGATCACCATAGGCGAGGGTCCGGCCGTTCAACGCCACCTCCGACTCATCCGTCCGCGGCCCGGTGGCCGTGTCTCGCGACAATTTGTTTTTTCCTCAAACTATTGACTGAGCGGGCTCGCGACTGGCACAGTCGAAGCGCTTCGACACTGTACCTGACCAAGGAGCGACAATGAGGTTTCCCCTTCACCGCGCAGCTCTGGCCGCCGTGGCCGCAGCGGCCCTCGCCCTCGGCGCCTGCAGCGGCGGCGAGTCGCCGGGAGCGGGTGCCGACAACACGGCGGCCACGACCCTGCGCCTGTGGCACTACGAGAGCGCGAACGGCGCCATGGGTGTGGCCTGGGACAAGGCCATCGAGATCTTCAAGAAGGAGCACCCCGGTGTGAAGGTCGAGTTCGAGCGCAAGGCGTTCGAGCAGATCCAGCAGAACGCCGGCATGATCCTCAACTCCGAAGCCGGTCCCGACATCATGGAGTACAACAAGGGCAACGCCACCGCCGGCCTGCTCGCCTCCCAGGGTCTGCTCACCGACCTGACTGCCGAGGCGCAGAAGCGCGGGTGGGACAAGAAGCTGAGCCCGAGCCTGCAGACCACGGCCAAGTACGACGAGAAGGGCGTCATGGGCGGCAACGCCTGGTACGGCGTGCCGAACTACGGCGAGTACGTCATGGTCTACTACAACAAGGACCTCTTCACGAAGAACGGCGTCAAGCTGCCGACGACCTTCGCCGAGCTCGAGTCCGCGCTGGCAGCCTTCAAGGCCAAGGGGATCGCCGGCCTAGGCATGGCCGGCGCCGAGTACCCCGCGGGCCAGCTCTACTACCAGCTCGCCCTCTCGAAGGCCGACCGGAGCTTCGTCGACGACTACCAGCTGTACAAGGGACCCGTCGACTTCCACGCCGACCCGCTGAAGTACGGCGCCGACACCTTCGACGCCTGGGTCAAGAAGGGCTACATCGCCAGGAACACGGCCAGCGCCAAGGCCGAGGACATGGGCACGGCCTTCATCGCCGGCAAGACGCCGATGATCGTCTCGGGCTCCTGGTGGTTCGGCCGGTTCGCCGACGAGATCAAGGGGTTCGACTGGGGCACGATGCTCTTCCCGGGCAACAAGCTCGACGCCGGCTCCTCGGGCAACCTCTGGGTCGTGCCGGAGAACTCCAAGGCGAAGTCCCTCGCCTACGACTTCATCGACATCACGCTCCGCCCCGAGGTCCAGGACCTGCTCGGCCAGAAGGGTGGCCTGCCGGTGGCGGGGGACCCGTCGAAGATCACCGACGAGCGCACCCGCAAGATGACGGAGGACTTCGCGACCCTGCTCGACCAGGACGGTCTCGCCTTCTACCCCGACTGGCCGGTCCCGGGCTACTACGACGTGCTCGTGGCCAAGCTCCAGGGGCTCATCAACCAGTCCGCGCAGCCGAGCGAGGTCCTCGACGAGCTCGCCAAGCCGTACGCCGACGGCATCAAGGAGATCCAGGCCAAGTAGCCGGGAACCCGCCACGCGGGGTGGGGCGGCCCGCCGCCCCACCCCGAACGGAGGAATCATGTCGAGCGCCACGCTCAGCCACGCCGACGACGCGTCGGTCCCGACCGACCGGCTCCCGAGGAGACGACGCCGGGAGGCGTCCTACTGGACGTACTTCGTCCCGGGAGCGGTCCTGTTCACCGCCGTCATCGGGATCCCCTTCTTCTACAACATCTACCTGTCGCTGACCCGCTGGTCCGGCGTGGGCAAACCACGCTTCGCCGGGTTCCACCAGTACGCACGGCTTTTCGCCGACGACGTGTTCTGGACGTCGTTCCGCAACTCGCTGGCGATGATCGTCGCGATGGTCGTGCTGCCGACGGTCATCGGCCTCGTGCTGGCGGCCGTGCTGTTCGACTACCTCGGCCGACGTTTCGGAGCCGGCGTCGTGTCGGTCCTGCGCGCGACCTTCTACCTGCCCCAGATCCTGCCCGTCGTCGTGGCCGGCATCGTGTGGGGCTGGGTGCTGCGACCGGACGGCGCCGTCAACGGCCTCCTCGAGGCGGTCGGGCTCGGCTCGCTGGCCCAGGACTGGCTCGGTGAGCCTGCATCGGCCCTGCCGGCCGTCATGCTCGTGCTCGTCTGGGTGCAGATCGGCTACCCCGTCGTCATCTTCATGGCGGCGCTCGGCCGGGTCGACCCCGAGCTCTACGAGGCGGCCGAGCTGGACGGCGCCGGGTGGTGGGACCGGCTCCGGGCCATCACCATCCCGCAGATCCGCCCCGAGACCTACGTCGTCACGCTGACCTGCACGATCGCCGCACTCAAGGTCTTCGCGCCGATCTTCGCCCTGACCCGCGGGGGACCGGAGAACAGCACCACGGTGCCCTCCTACTTCGCCTACACCACGTTCTTCAAGAAGCTCGACGTCGGCTACGGGGCCGCCATCGCCACGGTGCTCACCCTCATCATCGTGGCCGTCGCGGCAGTCTTCATGGCCCTGCAGGCCCGCGCCGAGCGAAGGGATGGGCGATGAGCGCCATCGTGACCGACACGACCACCAGCCCCAGGGCCCCCGGGACCGCCGGCCCCGCAGCCGGCGGGCTCCCGGCAGCGGCCCCGCCGACCACCAGCCGGCTGCGCCGAGGCCCGGGCCGCTGGCTCGTCCTCGCCCTCGTCACCGTGTGCGCGCTCGCCGTCATCGCGCCGTTCCTGCTCATGCTGCTCAACGCGTTCAAGTCGCCGTCGGACTACAGCACCAACGGTCCGCTGAGCCTGCCGACCGAGATCTACACGAAGGGCCTGACGACGTACTGGGAGCAGGTGGACTACCCGCAGAAGCTGCTCAACTCGGTCGTCATCTCCGGCACCGTCGCGGTGGCGGCGACGGTCGTGTCGCTCCTCAACGCGTTCGCGCTCGGCATCGGCCGGGTGAGGGGACGGCTGTGGATCGTCGGGCTCTTCCTGCTCGCCAACATGCTGCCGCAGGAGGCCCTGGTCTACCCGCTCTACTTCTTCGCCAAGCAGGTCGGCCTCTACAACACCCAGCTGTCGGTGATCATCATCTTCACCGTCATCCAGAGCGCCTTCGGCACCTACCTGCTCGCCTCGGTCCTCGGCACCTTCCCGCGGTCGGTGCTCGAGGCCGCGGCCCTCGACGGCGCGAGCCGGTGGCAGACCCTCTGGCGCGTCGTCTTCCCCATCACGCGCCCGACGCTCACGGTGCTCGTCATCTTCTTCTTCATCTGGACGTGGAACGAGTTCTTCATCCCCCTGGTCATGCTCATCTCCAACTCGACCCAGACCGTTCCCGTCGCGCTGGCGACGCTGCAGGGCGACCGCATCATGGACGCCCCCACGACGAACGCCGGCGCTCTCATCTCCCTCATCCCTTGCGTCATCTTCTTCCTCGTCTTCCAGCGCACCCTGACGCGCGGCGTCATGGCGGGCGCCGAGAAGTGAGCCCGCACGCGAGCCGAGAAGCGGCGCACCCCGTCCGACGAAAGCGAGCACGGACCTCCCATGAAGTTCACTGACGGCTACTGGCAGTCCCGACAGGGCGTCACGCTGCTGCGGCCGGCGGAGGTCCGCGACCTCGTCGTCGGACCCGACGGCCGGACGCTCACGGCGTACGCCCCCACGGCGCGGATCCACGCCCGCGGCGACACGCTCAACCGGCCCTTGCTCACGGTCGAGTTCAGCTCACCCATGCCCGACGTCATCCGGGTCCGGCTGGCGCGGCACCTGGGGGCGGGCCCGCTGCACCCGCAGTTCGCGGTCGACGGCGTCGACGAGGCGCCGGTGTCCGTGACCGTCGACGACGAGGGCGGGACCCTGACGGCGGGTGGCCTCAGCGTGCACGTCGCGAAGGGACCCGGGTACGCGGTGAGCTTCCTCGCCGACGGACGCCGCCTCACCGGGTCGATGCCACGTGGCACGGGCGTCGCCCTCTTCGAGGACGACGACGTCTTCGCGGTCGACCAGCTGGCCCTCGGCGTCGGCGACCTCGTCTACGGGCTGGGCGAGCGCTTCGGTCCGCTCGTCAAGAACGGGCAGACCGTCGACATCTGGAACGCCGACGGCGGCACGAGCAGCGAGCAGGCCTACAAGAACGTGCCGTTCTACCTCACGAACGCGGGCTACGGAGTCTTCGTGCGGCATCCCGAGGAGGTGTCGTTCGAGGTCGGGTCCGAGGCGGTGTCAGCGACCCAGTTCTCCGTCGCCGGCGAGCAGCTCGAGTACTACGTCATCCACGGGCCCTCGCCCAAGGAGATCCTCGCGAGGTACACCGCGCTCACCGGCCGCGCGCCCCAGGTGCCGGCCTGGTCGTACGGCCTCTGGCTGTCGACGTCGTTCACGACGAGCTACGACGAGGCCACGGTCATGTCCTTCGTCGACGGCATGGCCGAGCGGGGGCTGCCCCTCTCGGTGTTCCACTTCGACTGCTTCTGGATGCGCGAGTTCCACTGGTGCGACTTCGTCTGGGACCCCGCCACGTTCCCCGACCCCGCCGGGATGCTGCGACGGCTCAAGGCCAAGGGCCTGCGGGTGTGCCTCTGGATCAACCCGTACATCGCTCAGCGGTCGCACCTGTTCGACGAGGGTATGGAGAAGGGCTACCTCGTGCGCCGACCCGACGGCAGCGTGTGGCAGTGGGACAAGTGGCAGGCCGGGATGGGCCTCGTCGACCTGACCAACCCGGCCGCCGTGGACTGGTTCACCGGTGAACTGCACAAGCTGCTCGACCTGGGCGTCGACGCGTTCAAGACGGACTTCGGCGAGCGGATCCCGACCGACGTCGTCTGGCACGACGGCTCGGACCCGGAGCGGATGCACAACTACTACACGCACGTGTACAACCGGGTCGTCTTCGACCTGCTCCGGCGCACCAAGGGTGAGGGAGAGGCGGTGCTCTTCGCGCGCTCCGCGACGGCGGGTGGTCAGCAGTTCCCCGTCCACTGGGGCGGCGACTGCGACTCGACCTTCCCGTCGATGGCCGAGTCGCTGCGGGGTGGGCTGTCGCTGGCCTACTCGGGGTTCGGCTACTGGTCCCACGACATCGGCGGCTTCGAGGGCACCCCCGACCCTGCGGTCTTCAAGCGGTGGCTCGCCTTCGGGCTGCTCTCGAGCCACAGCCGCCTGCACGGGTCGGACTCCTACCGGGTGCCCTGGGCCTTCGACGAGGAGGCCGTCGAGGTGACGCGTCGGTTCACCCGGCTCAAGCTCGCCCTCATGCCCTACCTCGCGAGGGTTGCCCGCGAGGTGACGAGCGAGGGGGTGGGCATCATGCGCCCGCTGCTCCTCGAGTTCCCGGACGACCCGGCCGTGGCACACCTCGACCGCCAGTACACCCTCGGCGACTCGCTGCTCGTCGCCCCGGTCCTCACGCACGAGGGGGTCGTCGACTACTACGTGCCCGCGGGGCGCTGGACGGGCCTGCTCGACGGACGCACCGTCGTCGGTCCCGCCTGGGTGCGCGAGCAGCACGGGTTCGACTCGGTGCCCCTGCTCGTCCGCCCCGACACGGTGCTCCCGCTCGGCGCCTGCACCGACACGCCGGAGTATGCGTGGGCTGACGGCGTCACGCTGGCCCTCGTCGAGCTCGCGGACGGCCTGCGGGAGGTGACCGTCCCCGGCCGTGCCGGCGAGGCCGACACCGTCTTCGCCGTGGAGCGCAGGGGTGAGGCGGTCACGGTGCGGCGTCTCTCCGGCCCGGAGCTTCCCGGGTGGCTTCCGGGTCCTGGCCGTCGGCGCGGGCGGCTCGTCCGCCGTGCTCGCGGGCCGGGTGGTCCCGGCGCCGGACGACCGGCCGTATGCCGTCGACGGCGTCCTGGCCGAGGCCGCGGGCGACGTCGTCGAGCTGAGGCTCGACGTCGAGGTGGTGTCATGACGCTGGTGGGCCACCCCCGCTCCGCGGCGACCGTTCTCGCCCGGCGGTTCCCGCCCGGGTTCCGGTGGGGTGCCGCGACGGCGGCCTACCAGATCGAAGGAGGCGTGCACGAGGACGGGCGCGGTGCCTCGATCTGGGACACCTTCAGCCACACGCCGGGGCGCACCCTGGGCGGTGACACCGGCGACGTGGCCGACGACCACTTCCACCGCTGGCGCGACGACGTCGAGCTCGATGGCGGCCCTCGGCCTGGGCACCTACCGCTTCTCGGTCGCGTGGCCGCGGATCCAGCCGACGGGACGCGGCCCCGCGAACGAGAAGGGGCTCGACTTCTACTCCCGGCTCGTGGATGCCCTGCTGGACAAGGGGATCCAACCGATCCCGACGCTCTACCACTGGGACCTGCCGCAGACCCTCGAGGATGCCGGCGGGTGGCCGGAGCGCGACACCGCCTACCGCTTCGCCGAGTACGCCGGCCTCGTCGCCGAACGCCTGGGCGACCGGGTCCCGCTCTGGCTGACGCTCAACGAGCCGTGGTGCTCGGCCTACCTCGGCTATGCCGCCGGTGTGCACGCACCCGGGCGCACCGAACCGGCGGCGGCGCTCGGCGCCGTGCACCACCTCAACCTCGCCCACGGGCTGGGCGGGCGGGCGGTGCGGGCCGTCGCGGGCGACGACGTCGGAGTCGGCGTCGCCGTCAACCTCCACGTGCCGCGTCCTGTCGACCCGTCCAGCCCTGGCGACCTCGAGGCGGTGCGCAAGGTCGACGCCCTGGCGAACCGGGCGTTCCTCGGGCCGATGCTCGAGGGCCGTTACCCGGAGGACCTCGTCCGCGACGTCGCCGGCGTCAGCGACCTGGGGTTCGTCCACGACGGCGACCTCAAGCAGATCGCCCTGCCGCTCAGCGTCCTGGGCGTCAACTACTACGCGAGCTGCCTGGTGCGCGAGCACATCGGCACCGGCCCGAAGGAGACGGCCGACGGCCACGGCGACGGCGCGAGCCCGTGGGTGGGGGCCGACGACGTCGAGTTCCCGGCCACGGCACCGCCGCACACCGCCATGGGGTGGAACGTCGACCCGGCGGGTCTGACCGAGCTGCTCACCGACCTGGCGGCGCGCTACCCCGGCCTGCCCCTGCTCGTCACCGAGAACGGGGCCGCGTTCCCTGACCGCGTGGACGCGGACGGCCGCGTCCGCGACGCCGACCGCACCGACTACGTCCGCCGCCACCTCGAGGCCGTCGCCGACGCGATCGAGGCCGGCGCCGACGTGCGCGGCTACCTCCTGTGGTCGCTGCTCGACAACTTCGAGTGGGCCTACGGCTTCGAGCGGCGCTTCGGCATCGTCCACGTCGACTACGACACCCAGGTCCGGACCGTCAAGGACTCGGGCCGGTGGTACGCCGGTCTGCTCGCCCGCCACGAGGCCACCTGGTGCGGGGGAACCGCCGGCGACTGACCGGCCCCACCGACCCGCACGACGAACGGCCCCGCCCACCTGCTCGTGGGCGGGGCCGTTCGTGTCGGTCCGACAGGGGACTACGGGACTACCGGAGGGTGAAGGAGGAGATCCGCACCCCCTTGTCGAGGACGAGGTAGAGGTCCTCCGTGCCCGCCGACGCGGTGACCGACCCCGTGACCGACGCGGTGACCGGGCGGTACGTGTAGACGCTGCCGGTCGGCACCACGGTGGCCCGTCCGACCACCGGACCGGTGGGGGACCCGACACGCAGCTCGACGGTGGCGTCGGCCGGCCCGTCGAGCGCCGCCTGGGCGGTGAACGTCAGGGGCCCCGAACCGAGACGGGCGTCGCGGTAGACCGCCCAGCCCCCGGCCTCGGGGGCCGTGATCGACGTACCCGCCGCCTTGGACTCATCGACGAGGGTGATGCCCGAGTAGTCGTCGAAGTTCATCGCCCTCGTCGCGACGCCCAGGTCACGAGCAGGCACGACCTCTCCGCGGACGTCGATCGACGTCCGTGCGCGGATGTCCGCCGACGACCGGCCGACGAGAAGGTCGTGCACCGAGCGCTCGACGACCCACCGGCCGCGCGTCACGTCCCACACCACGAGGTCGGCGGCCCTGACCTTGATGGCCACCTGCCGGGACTCGCCGGGAGCGAGCGTGACCTTGGCGAAGCCGAGCAGTCGCCGTTGCGGCTGCGGGGTCCGCGAGGTGCGCTGGTGGTCGTAGAGCTGGACGACGTCCGCACCGGCGCGGGTGCCGGTGTTGCGGACCGTGACCCGGACGGTGACCGTGCCGTCCGGCGCCACCGATGCGGGCGTGGCGGTGGCCCGGCCGTACGCGAAGTCGGTGTAGCTGAGGCCGTGCCCGAACGGGTAGAGCGGTGTGCCCTCGTAGTACTGGTACGTGCGCCTGCTCTTGATGATGTCGTAGTCGTGGATGCTCGGCAGCGTCGTGCCCTCGCGGTACCACGTCTGCGTCAGGTGGCCCGACGGGTTGACGTCGCCGAAGAGGACGTCGGCGAGCGCGTTGCCGGTCTCCTGGCCGGCGTGCGTCGTCCAGACGATCGCGGGAACGGTCTGCTGCGCCCAGTCGATCGTCTCCGGGTAGGAGGTCTCCAGCACGAGCACGGTGTGGGGGTTGGCGGCGAGCACCGCCTCGACGAGACGCCGCTGCGCTGCCGGGAAGCTCCATGCTCGTGCGGTCTCGGTTCTCGCGGCCGTTGATGAACGGCATGCTCCCGACGACGAGGACGGCGGCGTCGCTGCGTGCTGCGGCGGCCGCTGCCTGCGCCGTGCCGCTGCTCAGGGTCTCGCGCGTGAACCGGCTGGCCTCCGACGCGGACCTGGCGTCGACGCGCAGGACGCCGTCGGGCCCGACCCGGACGTAGGTGCCGCCGCCGTACCAGCTCTCCCGCGTCTCGTAGCCCGCGTAGCGCAGGACGACCGACCCGTCGGGCTGGTTCTCGATGGCGAACTGCTGCTGGACGAACCACCCGTTCGGCTGCTTGTCCTTGGTGACGAGGGCCGACCCGGTGTTGCCCACGACGTTGCCCGTCGAGACGTTGCGCAGCGTGACGACGTCCTCGCCCCAGTCGAAGACGTCGAACTGGGCGGCCGGACCTGCGGTGTCGCCTGCTGCGGCCACCGTGTCGGAGCCGGTTGTGCCGCGAGAGGTCACGTACTTGCCGGTCGCATTGTCGCGCAGGGCGATCCGGTCGACACCCTCGACGGTGCTCACCGAGCCGGAGCTGCCGAGCCGCTTGGTGATGCCAGCAGCCGGCGTGACCGTGTAAGGGGCGTTGCCGCCGTACCAGTCGCTGTAGACGGTGTCGGCGAGCTGGCCGATCACGGCGACCTTCTGGTCCCGCGCTGCGTCGAGGGGGAGTGCGTTCCTCGAGTTCTTGAGCAGGACCATCGCCTCGGCCGCTGTCGTACGAGCCAGCCGCTGGTGCTCGGGGGCGTTGACCTCCGAGGCCCCGAGAGCCCCGTACGGCCCGCCGTCCGGGTCGAACTCGCCGAGCCGGAACCGCAGGGTGAGGGCGTGCGACGCTGCGGCGTCGACGTCCGCCTCGGTCATGAACCCCTTGGCGAGCGCCTCCTTGACCGCGGTGGTCATCGCGGTCGGGTCGGCGTTGTCCGCCACGTAGCCGTCGATGCCGGCCCTGAACATCGCCGCGTCGGCCTCGGGCTGGGTGTCGAAGTAGTGCTGGGAGCCGACGAGGTTGCCGGGGGCGAAGGCGTCACTGACGTTGTAGAGCGGCGTCTTCGAGACGGACCGCAGCTGGCCGATGAGGGAGTCGACCGTGGAGGGACGCCCGTTGACGAGGTTGTACGAGGCCATCATCCCGGTGGCCGCCCCGGCCGCGAGCGGCGACGTGAACGCCTTGAGCTCGTACTCGTTGAGGACGCGCGGTGGCAGGTTCGAGGACGACGTGTCGCGCTGCGCCTCGTTGTTGTAGCCGATGAGGTGCTTGAGCGTCGGCGCGGCCTTGAGGTAGGTCGTGTCACGGCCCTGGATCCCGGAGCCGTAGGCCGTCGCGACGGCGCCGGTGAGCAGCGCGTCCTCGGAGTAGCCCTCCTCGTTGCGGCCCCATCGCGGGTCGCGCAGGAGGTTGACGACCGGCGCCCACAGGTTGAGACCCCACACCTCGGGGTCCTTCGCGTGCAGGCCGCGCGCCTCGTCACCGACGGCGGAGCCGACCTGCTCGACGAGCCCGCGGTCCCACGTGCTGGCCAGGCCGAGCGCCTGGGGGAACTGGGTGGCGGTCGCGGTCACGACGTTGCCGTTGTCGCGGTGGTCGTTCGACCATGCGACACCGTGGAGGGCCTCGGTGCCCGCCTTGAAGATGCCGATCCCGAGCCGCGGGACGGGCTGCTGGTACTGGTGGAGCAGCCCGATCCGCTCGTCGAGCGTGAGTCGGGACATGAGGTCCGCGACCCGCTGCTCGATGGGGAGCCTGGGGTCGCGGAAGGGAAGGTCCGCTGCGGTGACGACCGCACCGGTGGCGGCGCGCGGAGCGACGAGCGCTCCGGTGGCCGCGACGACGACGGCCGCCGCGAGGGCGGCCGTCCTTCGGGTCTGCCTACGTCTCACAGATCGTGGGGGGTGGACCACGCTGTCCTCCTGATAGGTGTCGAAGCGCTTCGAGTCGAAGCGCTTCGACTCTGTCAGTGCCACCTGGGGCGGTCAAGGGGCCGACCACGTACGTGGACGGAATACGTGCCCGTCTACGTATCTCCCCCGATTCGCCGAGGTCGGCCGACCGCGACCGTGGAAGACGTGATGCAGAACCCGACCAGACGCAGCGCCTGTCCTCGGCGCACCGTCAGGACCACCGACTAGCCGCGTTCCACCCGAGGAGCTCCCCATGTCCATCGCACCCACGGCCTACCGGGTCGAGACCCACGCCCCAGCGCTCGACGTCAGCGTCGTCCCCGTGACGGAGCTGTCGGTGGGCGACCTCGTGTTCGACACGGAGGGCATCGCCCACGCCCTGGTGTCGGTGGAGGTGGGGATGAACTCCACGGTCTGGATCCAGCGCGTCGACCTGCCCTACGTCGAGCACGTCACCGGGGCGATCCTCGTCGCCCGCGCCGCGTCGGAGCCGGGTGCTCGCCCCCGCTGGACGAGCGCGCTCGCCGGCTGAAATCCGTAGCGATCTCCGTAACTCCCCGGATGTCGCGACACCACCGAGGGACGACGCTGGAGCGAGGTCCAGCAGCAAGGACAAGGAGGTGAAGGTCATGGACGACTCCCAGGCACCGCGCAGCGACGACGCGTCCGCCCCGGGGCGGCGGGGTGCCGCCCGTGACTACATCCGGTTCGTCGCGCTGGGCGACTCGGCCTCGTGCGGCGTCGGAGACGCGACGCCCGACGGATGGCGCGGCTGGGCCAGGATCCTCGCCGACTCGATGGCGACGGACCACTACGTCTCCTTCTGCAAGCTCGCCGTCCCCGGCGCCACGGTGGCCGACGTCCGGCGGCGGCAGCTGGCGGACGCCCTCGACCACCGCCCGGTGCTGGCCTCGCTGGTGGTCGGCATCAACGACGTCTTCCGCTCCACGTGGGACCCCGAGCAGATCCGACGGGACCTGCTGTTCTGCGCGGGGGAGCTGGCCCGCCAGGGCACCCTGCTGGTGACGGTGAGGTTCCACGACCACGCGCGCGTCCTGGGTCTGCCGGAGGTCCTGGCGCGTCCCGTGCGGCGCCGCATCGAGGTCCTCAACGAGATCTACGACGAGGTGCACGAGAGGTACGGCGTGCTTCGGCTCGACCTGTCCGCCGACCAGGACATCTACTCGCGGGACCTCTGGGCCGCCGACCGGATGCACCCCTCCGAGCTGGGCCACCGACGGCTCGCGCGGCTCGCCGGTGAGCTGCTCGTCGAGGAGGGCCTGCGGTTCGGCCTTCCCTCGATGGCCTGCACGGGCGAGCCCCCGAGGCGCCGGGACCTGGCCCGCACCCTGGTCGCCGACGTCGCCCCCTGGTTGGGCCGCCGGGTCCGGGACCTCGGCCCGTGGTCCATCGGCGAGGCGACCCGTCGCACCCGGGAGCTCCTGCGCCGGGCCGCCACCCGAGGGCCGCTCGACGTCGCCCGGTGGAAGCTCGAGCTCGGATGACCTGCTCGCGGCCGCGCGTCAGTCGGCCTCTTCGCGCGTCCGCTGCGGCAGCAACCCGGAACGTCGTGGCGTCTCGTTGAGGACTAGGAAGGTCCGGATGCCGGCGATGCCGGGAACACGGCGCAGGTCCTCCTGAAGGAAGGCCCGCAGGTGGTCGGCGTCGCGGAAGCGGGTCAGCAGGACCATGTCGAACTCGCCGGCCAGGTCTGCGGCGAACTCCACCTCCGGCATCTCCTCGAAGGTGGCGGCGAACTCCGTCCATCGCCAGAACTTCTCCGTGCTCGCCCGCAGCAGCACGAGCGCGGCGAGGGACAGGCCGACCTTGTACGGGTCGACCGCGACGGTCAGGCTCTGGATGACGCCGGCCTCGCGGAGCTGGGCCAACCGGGCATAGGCCGTGCCCCGGGACACCCGTGCCGCCTTGCACAGCGTCTCGACCGGCGCCCGAGCATCGGCCTGGAGGGCGCCGAGCAGAGCCAGGTCGATGTCGTCGACCGCAACCTTCGCCATGACGTTCCTCCTCGAGGTCGAACCGGTCGCCGCACCTGACGATATCTCGATAATGCCGGACTGCTTCGACGCAGACCACGACCACGCGCGCGATCTGTCCAGGCAAGAGGGCCTTCCGATCGAAGTCGTCCAGCAGATGGCGGTCAGGCTGGATCCGCCCTGACCCGCCGCACTAGCGTTCCGCCGTGGTTCCTGCCGTTCGCCGCCGGGTGGGGCCGGCCCACCCTGCACCCCACCACCGCACCACCGGGAGAAGGACATGACCCAGACACCGCCGTACCAGGTCACCGACCCGGCCACCGGGCAGGTGGCCGACCGCTTTCCGTTTGCCAGTGATGCAGACGTCGAGGCAGCGCTGACCGCCTCCTTCGAGGCCTTCGAGGCCTGGCGGGCCCGCCCGGTCGAGGAGCGTGCGGCGATCGTCGGGCGGGTGGGCGTGCTGTTCACCGAACGCGCCTCCGAGCTGGGCGCGCTGGTCACGCGCGAGATGGGCAAGCGGCCCTCCTCTGCGCGCGGCGAGGCCGCGTACTGCTCCACGATCTTCGACTACTACGCCGCCCACGGCCCGGCGCTGCTGGCCGACCAGCCGCTGCCCGGCCGCGACGGCGCCCGCATCGAGCACCTCCCGATGGGCCCGCTGCTGGGCGTCATGCCGTGGAACTACCCGTACTCGCAGGTCGCCCGGTTCGCCGCCCCGAACCTGCTGGCCGGCAACACCATCCTGGTCAAGCACGCCGAGAACTGCCCAACGTCGGCGCTGGCCATCGCCGAGCTGATGCGGGACGCCGGCGTCCCCGAGGGCGTCTACCTCAACCTCTTCGCCACCCACGAGCAGGTCGCCACCATGATCGCCGACCCCCGCGTCCGGGGTGTCTCGCTCACCGGCTCCGAACGGGCCGGTGCTGCGGTCGCGGAGGCCGCCGGGCGGCACCTGAAGAAGGTCGTCCTCGAGCTCGGCGGCTCCGACCCGTACATCGTGCTCGACGCCGACGACGTGGCCGCCGCCGCCGAGCAGGCCTGGGCGACCCGGGTCGCCAACGTCGGCCAGGCCTGCAACTCCAACAAGCGGATGATCGTCATGGACGACATCTACGACGACTTCGTGGCCACGCTCGTCAAGCAGGCCTCGGCGATGACCCCGCGGGGTCCGGGTGACGACTCCGACACGGCCTACTCCCCGATGGTGTCCCGCCGGGCGGCCGAGACGCTGCTTGCCCAGGTCCAGGACGCCGTCGCCCAGGGCGCCACGCTGCACGTCGGCGGCGAGCTGGTCTCCGAGCACGGCGCCTACTTCGCGCCCGCGGTCCTCACCGACGTCACGCCCCAGATGCGGGCCTACCGCGAGGACGCTTCGGCCCGGTCGCCGTGGTGTACCGGGTCGGCAGTGACGACGAAGCGGTGGCGCTGGCCAACGCGGTCGACCTCGGTCTCGGGGGCTCGGTCTGGAGCACCGACGAGCAGCGCGCCGCCCGCGTCGCCGCGCGGCTCGAGGTCGGCATGGCCGCGGTCAACACCCCCACCCCATCGGGCCCCGACCTGCCCTTCGGCGGCATCAAGCGCTCCGGCTTCGGCCGCGAGCTCGGCCCGCTCGGCATCCACGAGTTCGTCAACAGACGCCTGTTCTACGTCCAGGCGCGATGACCGCCGTCATCGAGAGCCGAACGCCCGAAAGGAAACTCCGCATGTCCTACGTCCACCAGCCCGCCACGGTCGTCACGGGGGCCCTCGAGCCCAGGGGCCAGCGCCCCGGCGCCGACAGCGGCGACCCCCAGATCTCGTCGCTGGCCTTCGACACGCCGGGTGACGTCCGGGTCGGCATCTGGGAGTGCGAGCCGGGCGGGTGGCCGGTCGTCGACCGCGCCGACACCGAGACCTGCTACATCCTCAGTGGCCGGGCGACCATCACCGACGGCGAGACCGGGCACCGCTACGAGATCTCCGCCGGGGACGTCGTCGTGCAGCCGCGCGGCTGGTCGGGGCGCTGGGACGTCACCGAGACCATCCGGAAGGTCTACAGCATCGGCGTACCGGCCGGCGACGCCTGAGGGGAGTCGGCCGGCGTGCGCCCACGGGCGTACGCCGGCCGGGCTGCGTCCCGGCGCGTCAGCGACCCTGCTGGTCGAGCACCCAAGCGCTCGCCTGCGTCCGGGAGGTGAACCCGAGCTTGGTGAGGATGTGCTCGACGTGGGTCTCGGCGGTCCGCGGTGCGATGACGAGCCGGGCCGCGATCTCCTTGTTGCTCAGGCCCTCGGCGAGTAGCTGGGCGATCTCCCACTCCCGGCGGGTCAGGCCGCCGGGGGTGGCCGTCCGCGGCGCCGGGCCGCGCACCGAGCCCCGGTCGGAGGCAGCCCGGGACAGCGCCAGGGCCACCACCTGGTCCATGGAGTACGCCGCGCCCTGCGCGAACGCCGCGTCGAAACGCCGGTCACCGATGGCCGACCGCACCTGCTCCTGCGCGCGCCGGCCGAGGTCTCGGTAGATCGCCTGCGAGAAGTTCCCACCGATCGCCCGCCAGACGGCTTCCGCCGCCCCTGTCAGGAGCGCCGCGTGCTCGTCGGGGGAGGTGGACGCGGCACACCACGCGAGAGCCTCGACGCAGACGCTCAGCCCGTCGAGGTTCTCCATGGGCTGGAACAGCCGGACGCCGTCGCGCAGCGAACGGGCCGCGTCCTCGTGCCGACCGGCACGCCACTGCGCCAGACCGAGGCCCCAGAGGGACCACCCCTTCGACGAGTCGGCCTCGTGCTGTTCGGCCAGCCGCAGGGACTCGCGGCCGAGGTCCTCGGCCCGGGGGTCCCCGAGGAACATCAGGGCCAGCGTGTGGAGGTTCAGGATCCGCCACTCGTCCCTCGTCGCGCCCAGTCGTCGGGCATCGGCGCGCGCGGCCTCGAGGAACGGCACGGCTTCGGCCGGGTGTCCGCTGTGCAGCCGCACGTGTCCTTCGCACTGCTTGACCCGGCTGGCCAGCAGCTCGTCACCGAGCAGGTCGGCGAGGTGGCCGGCCTCGGCGAGCAGGGCTCGGGCCCGGTCGAACTCGCTCAGGTGGATGGCCAGGTTGCTCGTCGCGAACAGCGCGTACCCCCGGCTGTGCGTCGGCTCGGGCGCGCGCTCCAGGCCCCGGAGCAGGTAGCGGTACCCCTCCTGGAGGTGGCCGGCGTGCCAGAAGGGCCACAGCGCGGCGGCGATGTCGAGGGCCGCCGACGCCTCCCCGGGTTCGGTGAGACAGAAGTCCAGCGCCGTGCGGACGTTGCCGTGCTCCCGGCCCATCCGGACGTACCACTCGGCCTGGCGGGGGGTGAGGAACTCCGTGGCGAACGCGTTCGCCAGCCGTCGGTAGTGCTCTCGGTGGCGCAGGCGGATCGCGCGGGCCTGCGGTGGGGACAGCCGTCGAGCCCCGTACTCCCGGATCGTCTCCAGCATCCGGTACCACGCGGCGCCCCGTTCCAGGTCGTGCTCCCGACCGACGATCGACTTGTCCACGAGGCCCGCCAGGGCCGGGAGCACGTCCGCCCGGTCGAGGCCGTCTCCCGCGCAGACCTCCTCGGCCGCCTGCAGGTCGAAGCCACCCGTGAAGACGGACAGGCGGGTCCACAGGAGCTGCTCGTCCGGCGAGCACAGGTCGAAGCTCCACGCGACGGCCGTCTCCAGCGCCCGCTGCCGGGCCGGGACGGCGCGGCGTGCGCTCGTGAGCAGCTGGAAGCGGTCGTCGAGCCGGTCCAGCACCTCCGCCGGCGACAGAGCCCGCAGCCACACCGCGGCGAGCTCGAGTGCGAGCGGTAGTCCGTCCAGCCGCCGGCAGAGCTCGACCACCCCGTCCCGGTTCTCGTCGGTGACCCGGAAACCGGGATCGACAGCAGTGGCCCGGTCGGCGAGCAGGGCGACCGCTTCGTACTGCCTGGCGTCGCCGCCCCGACCGTCGACCTCTCCGGGGGTGGCGAGTGGCGGGATGGCAAGGACCTGTTCGCCCTCGACGCCGAGGACGTGCCGACTGGTCGCCAGGACGTGGAGCGCCGGTGCCGCGGCGAGCAGCTTGCCGACGACGACGGCGCACGCCTCGGTCAGGTGCTCGCAGTTGTCGAGGACCAGGAGCAGCTGCTTGTCCTGGAGGTGGTCGGCCAGGTCGGCGAGCGGCGCCTCGGAGACGTTGTGCAGGCCCAGGGCGCTCGCGACCGTGTGCGGCAGCAGCTGCGGTTCGTTCAGCGCCGCCAGCTCGACGAACCAGACGCCGTCGGGGAAGGCACGCCGCACGCCCCCGGCCGTCCTCAGGGCGAGGCGGGTCTTGCCGACGCCGCCCATCCCGGTCAGCGTCAGCAGTCGGCTGGTGGCGAGCAGGCGCCGGATCTCGACGAGCTGGTGACGCCGGCCGACGAAGCTGGTCAGCTCCGCGGGCAGGGCGTTGCGGGGCTCCGCCTTCACCATCGTCATGCCCATGGACTCCGTTCGACGACCCCGGGGGTGGCCTGCTCCCCCGAGCCTGCGGCCCGGTCAGGGTCCTGTCAATGGAGCCACACTCGCCTGCGTCCGCGCGCGACATCCGGCCGGTTGCCGGACCGGGAGCAGCAACCTCGGGTGTGCTGTCGCCGGTCAGGCGCGGGAGAGCTTCTCGACCCAGTCGGCGGGCCACGGGGAGGTCGTGGCCCGGCCCGACCCGTCCCGGTCCAGGTGCACGGTGACGTAGCGCCCCCGCGCCGCGCGCGTGCGCGGCGCGCCCTCGAAGGCCTCACCCCAGACCTCGAAGGAGAAGGTCATCGAGGTGGTGCCCAGCTCGGTGACGGCAAGGGTCGTCGTGACCTCCTGCCCGAAGAACAGCGGCGCCTCGAAGTCCGCCTCGTAGCGGACCCTGGGGGCCACGGGGAAGTAGCCGTCGAGGCCGCGGTCGCGCACCAGCGCGGCCTCGACGGTCTCGACCAGCCGCACCACCGTGCTGTTGTGGTAGATCCCGGCCGCGTCGGTGTCGATCCACTCGATCCGCGACCGCACGGACGCGTGGGCGAGCGGGCGGCCGTTCACACCGACACGACGTCTTCCGCGGGAGTGGCCGCAGGGGCACCGGGGCGCCACCGGAGGTGCACGTCGTCCGAACCCGCGTCGCGCAGCAGTGCGAGCCGGGGCGGGATCTTGTCGGTGCGCGACGTCGGCGGACGGCGCCGACCCGCCTTCCACGGCGTCGGCCACTCCGCGGCGGGCCCGACGTACCCCTGTTCGGCTGCGGCGTGCAGGGTCCACTGCGGGTCGTAGAGGTGCGTGCGTCCGAGGGCGCAGAGGTCGGCGCGGCCGGCGAGCAGGATGGAGTTGACGTCGTCGTAGGAGGAGATGGCCCCGACGGCGATGACGGCCACACCGGCCGGGCGCGCCACCTCGTGACGGATCCGGTCCGCGAACGGCGTCTGGTAGGACCGCCCGAACGCCGGCTTCTCCTCCTTGGTGACCTGCCCGGACGACACGTCGATGGCGGCCGCACCGTGCTCGATGAAGGCGCGCGCGATTTGGACCGCGTCGTGCTCGGTGTTGCCGTCCGGCGCCCAGTCCGTCGCGGAGATGCGGACCGTGACCGGGACGCTCGCCGGCACGGCACCGCGCACCGCGTCGAACACCTCGAGGGGGAACCGCAGCCGGTTCTCCGGCGTGCCGCCGTAGTCGTCGGTCCGCAGGTTGGAGATGGGGGACAGGAACGAGGAGAGCAGGTAGCCGTGCGCCGCGTGCACCTCGACGAGGTCGAACCCGGCCTCCACACCGCGACGGGCGGCGTCCCGGAACTCGCTGACGACGCGGTCCATGTCCGCCCGGGTCATCTCGCGCGGCACGTGGCAACCCTCGCCGTAGGGCAGCGCCGAGGGGCCGACGACCTCCCAGTTGCCTTCTCCGAGTGGCTCGTCCATGCCCTCCCACATGAGCCTGGTGGAGCCCTTGCGCCCGGAGTGGCCCAGCTGCAGGCCGATCCGGGCCGTGCTGTGCTCGTGGACGAACGCGGTCACCCGCGCCCACGCGTCGCGTTGCTCGTCGGACCACAGTCCCGGGCAGCCCGGCGTGATGCGACCTTCGGGGGACACGCACGTCATCTCGGACATGACGAGCCCGGCACCGCCGAGCGCCTTGGAGCCCAGGTGCACGAGGTGGAACTCGCCCGGGACCCCGTCGACGGCGGAGTACATGTCCATGGGGGACAGGACGATCCGGTTCTTCAGCTCGAGAGCGCCGATCCGCGTCGGCTGGAACATCGCCGGCGCCTCCTCGCCCGAGCCGCTGCGCCGGGCGAAGCCGGCCTCGATGCGCCGGGCGAACTCCGCGTCCCGGTCCTTGAGGTTCTCGAAGGTGATCCGCCGCGACCGCGTGAGCAGGTTGAACGTGAACTCGTCGGTGTCCTGGCCGGCGTACATCCCGATGTTCTCGAACCACTCGAGGCTCGCCTGCGCCGCCCGCTGGGTCGACTCGACGACGGGCTTGCGCTCCACCTGGTAGGCGGCGAGGGCTTCGGGCACCGAGTCGTGCTCGTGCAGGCAGGCCGCCAGGGCCAGGGCGTCCTCCATGGCGAGCTTGGTCCCCGAACCGATGGAGAAGTGGGCCGTGTGCGCCGCGTCGCCGAGCAGGACGACGTTCTCGTCGTGCCAGCGGTCGTTGCGCACCGTCGTGAAGCTCAGCCACTTGGAGTTGTTGGTGAGGATGCGGTGGCCGCGGAGGTCCTCGGCGAAGATCTCCGCCACGCGCCCGACCGCGTAGTCGTCGGAGACCCCGGGCGGGAGCACCTCCTCCTCGGTGCGGTCGAAACCGGCTCGGCGCCAGACGTCCTCGTGCATCTCCACGATGAACGTCGATCCCTGGTCGGAGTAGGGGTAGCCGTGGATCTGCATCGTCCCCCACTGCGTGTTGCGGACGATGAACTGGAACGCCTCGAACACCAGGTCGGTGCCGAACCAGATGTACTTGTTGTGGCGCCGGTCCAGGCTCGGACCGAAGGCGTCGGCGTACCGCGTCCGCACCTGCGAGTTGAGCCCGTCGGCGGCGACGACGAGGTCGTACTGCGCCCGGAGCAGGTCCGCGTCGGGTGCCTCGGTGCGGTAGTGCACCTGCACGCCGAGCTCGGCCACCCGCGCCTGGAGGATGCGGAGCAGCTCCTTGCGGCTCATCGCCGCGAACCCCTGGCCGCCGATCGTCGAGGGGACGCCGTCGACCGACACGTCGATGTCGGTCCATCGGGCGAACCGGCGTTCCATCGCGCGGTAGATCGCGGTGTCGGCGCTCTCGATGCCACCGAGGGTCTCGTCGGAGAACACGACCCCGAAGCCGAAGGTGTCGTCGGGGGCGTTGCGCTCCCACACGTTCACCTCGTGGCCGGCGTCCAGCTGCTTCATCAGGGCGGCCAGGTACAGGCCACCCGGGCCCCCACCGACGATCGCGACTCTCATGACGACATCTCCTTGACCAGCTCACGCAGCTTGTAGTGCTGGAGCTTGCCGCTGGTGTTGCGGGGCAGCTGCTCGACGAAGCGCACTCGGCGCGGGTACTTGTACGGGGCGAGGGTCGCCTTGACGAACTCCTGGATCTCGCGCGCCTTGGCCTCGTCGCCGACGACCCCCTCGCGGAGCACGACGAAGGCGCTGACCACCGAGCCGCGTTCGGGGTCCGGCTCGCCCACGACACCGGTCTCGACGACATCGGGATGGGCGTCGATCGCCTCCTCCACCTCCGGCGCGCCGATGTTGTAGCCGGAGGACACGATCATGCTGTCGGTGCGTGCGCGGTAGAAGAAGTAGCCGTCCTCGTCCTCGACGAAGGTGTCACCGGTGACGTTCCAGCCGTCCACGACGTAGGCGTACTGTCGGTCGTCGTCGAGGTAGCGGCAGCCGACGGGGCCGATGACGGCCAGGCGGCCCTCGGTGCCCGGGGGAACCGGCGTCGAGTCGGGGCCGAGGATCGTGGCACGGTAGCCGGGGACCGGTCGACCGGTGCTCCCGGGCCGCATCTCGCCCTCCGGGGCGGAGATGAAGATGTGCAGCATCTCGGTCGCGCCGATGCCGTCGATGACCGACAGCCCGAGCTCGGAACGGATCCTCTGCCAGACCTCCTGGGGGAGGTGCTCGCCGGCGCTGACGGCCTTGCGCAGCCCGGCCAGCCTCGCCAGGTGGCCGCCCCTGATGATCTGCTTGTACGCCGTGGGCGCGGTCGCGAGGACGGTCACGCCGTGCTGCTCGACGACCTCCGCGAGCTGGACGGGCGTCGTGCTCTCGGTGAGCAGGGCACAGGCGCCGGCCCGGAGGGTGAAGACGACGAGCATGCCCAGGCCGAAGGTGAAGGCGAAGGGAGCCGTGCAGGCGACGACGTCGTCCGGCTCCAGGCGCAGGATGTGGCGTCCGAACGTGTTGTCGATGGACAGGAGGTCACGGTGGAAGTGCATCGTGACCTTCGGCACGCCGGTGCTGCCGGAGGTCGGCCCGAGGAGCGCGACGTCGTCGGCCGCCGTGTCCACGCCTCGGTACTCGCCCGGCTTGGACGCGACGCGTCGGGTCAGGTCGGCGTCGGTGTCGCCGCCGTAGGGGACGACGACGAGGCCGCCCGCCACGGTGTCGCGCACCGTCTCGACCTCCTCGGTGAACCGGTGGTCGACGAGGGCGACCACCGGTCGGGTCTTCTCCACGATGGGGCCGAGCTCGCGGGCCCGCAGGGCGGCCATCGTCGTGACGACCACGCCACCGGCCTTGAGGGTCCCCAGCCACGCCGCGACGGTCCACGGGTTGTTCGGCGAGCGGAGCAGGACGCGGTTGCCCGGCTCCAGCCCGAGGTCCTCGGTGAGCACCGCCGCGACCTGGTTGGCGCGCCGCTGCAGGTCGCCGTAGGTCCACACCGTGCCGTCGGTGGCGCGCACTGCGGGGCGGTCGGCGCCGTGACGGTCCACGGCCGCGTCGAGCAGCTCGGTCGCGGCGTTGAGGCGCGCCGGGTACTGCAGCTCGGGGGTGGTGAACTCCAGCGTCGGCCACAGCCCGTCGGGCGGCAGGTGGTCGCGGGCGAAGGTGTCGGTGTACGCGCTCGGTTCCAGGGCGGGTCGGGCGGAGTTGGGCATCAGTGGCTCCCTCTGTTGGCGCGGATCATGCCCTCCTGGACGACGGTCGCCAGGTGCTCGCCGTCCGGCGTGAAGAAGCGACCGAGGCCGACGCCGCGCCCGGCGTCGGCCGAGACGGCCTCCTGCGCGTAGAGCAGCCAGCCGTCGAGCACCCCCGGCTCCGGCTGGCGGTGGAACCACATGGCGTGGTCGAGGCTGGCGGTCACGAGGCCGGGCTTCGCCCACTGCAGGTCGAGCACGCGCAGGACCGGCTCGAGGATCGTGTAGTCGCAGACGTAGGCGATGGCGGCGAGGTCGCGCTGGGCGTCGGTGAGGCCGTCGACCGGGCGCAGGGCATCGAACGGTCGCACCCACAGGGCCTGGTGCGGTACCCGGCCGCCGTCGACCCGCAGGTAGACCGGGCCCGGCACGTGGCGCATGTCGAAGCTGCGCCCGCCCGACCAGTACTCCTTGGACTCTGCCGTCATCGTGGAGCCGTCCCCGGGGTCGTGCCCGGCCAGGTAGTCCGCCGAGGTGGGCAGCGACTCGGGTCCCGGGACGGCGGCTACCGGGGCGGCCGCGTAGCGACCTCCGTCCTCGCCGGCGGCGAAGCCGGCGAGGCCCACGTACGCGGGCCTGCCGTTCTGGAAGGCCCGCACGTGGCGGGTCGCGTAGCCGCGCCCGTCGCGCAGCACCTCCACCTCGTACGTCACCGGCGCGGCGATGTCGACGGGCCGCATGAAGTAGCTGTGCATCGAGTGCATGACCTTGCCGTCGGTGACGCTCAGCATCGCGGCGGCCGCTGCCTGCGCGACCATGTCGCCGCCGTAGGCCTTGGGCCACGGGCAGGGCTGGGTGGTGGCGCTCCAGGCCAGGTCGAAGTGCTCGGCGGCGGTGGGCGTCAGGGCCAGGGCCGCCGTGAGGGTCTCCGAGGTCGGCCCGCTCACGGACGGTCCACCCAGTGCCGCAGCTCGGCATCGGCGACCTGCGGGAGGTTGACGACGATGTTCTCGGGGGTGCGTGCCGTCATCCACGTCAGGGGGTTGTTGCGGTCGAGGTTGCACTCGACGTGCGGCATGAACGGCGGCACGAAGACCCAGTCGCCCTCTTCCATGTCGATGTAGTCCTCGAAGCGCTCGCCGAAGTAGATGCGGGCGCGGCCGGACAGCACGTAGCCGCCGGTCTCGGCCTCCCCGTGGTGGTGCGGCACGGACCGGTACCCGGGGTCGTTGCTGACCTTGCCGAACCACAGGCGCGTCGCCGGCGTGTGCTGGATGCTGACGCCGGAGACTCGCGTGGCGCCGCTGGACTGGCCGGTGTCGCCCACCTCGTGCCCGCCCCGCGTGACGACCGGCACGACCAGTCCGTTCGCATCCGCGTAGATCGAGTTGTCGCCGACGAGCTGGTACTTGCTGAGGTCGGGCTCCATGATGGGTCTCCTTGTGTCAGAGGTCGTTCCGTGGGAGGGGATCAGTCGAGGGGTGGTCCGACGCGGACGACGTTGCGCAGCAGGCCGATCCCCTCGATCTCCGTCTCGAGGACGTCGCCGTCACCGAGGAAGCGCTGCGGGTCGCGGCTGACGCCGACGCCGCCGGGGGTGCCGGTGAGGACGAGGTCACCGGGGCGCAGGACGGTGAAGCGGGAGATGTAGGAGACGAGCTCGGCGGCGTCGAACAGCAGGGTCGCCGTGCTGTCGCGCTGGACCTCCTCGCCGTTGACGCGGCACGTGATGGTGAGGCCGTCGGCCGGGTCGAGCTCGTCGGCGGTGACGAGCACCGGCCCGACGGGCGTCGAGCGGTCCCACGCCTTGCCCTGGAACCACTGCAGCGTGCGGTACTGCCAGTCGCGCACGGAGACGTCGTTGGCCACGGTGTAGCCGGCGACGGCCGCCACGGCCGTGGCCCGGTCCGCGTTGCGGACCTCCGCCCCGACGACGACCGCGAGCTCGGCCTCCCAGTCGACCTGGGTGCCGGGTGCGATGACGACGTCGTCGGTCGGCCCGACGAGGCTGTCGGCGTACTTGGCGAACAGGGTGGGGTGCCGCGGCAGCTCGCGACCGGTCTCGAGGATGTGCTCGCGGTAGTTGAGGCCGCAGCAGACCACCTTGGCCGGCCGTGGCAGTGGTGTCACCGGCCGAGCGTCCGGCAGCGGCGCACCGAGCGGCTGCCCCTGCCCGAGGGTGCCGCCGGTGGAGAGGAGCTCGGACAGGTCCCGGGCGGGCAGCGCGCGCCAGCCGTCTGCCGTGTACGCCGCGGCGTGCGTGGTGCCTCGGTGGGCGACGGTGCCGAACTGCATATAGCGAGATTGTCACGGTCGTCGAAAAAGATCAATAGGTGGTCTATCCTGAGGTCGCCGCCCCGCCGTGGTGGCAGGCCGGCGCCCGAGAGCCGCGGCGCCACCACCGTTCGACGACCAGCGACTGCCCGACCCTGGAGGTCCCATGTCCGCCGACCCGACGCCGATCCCGGTCAACCCGGCCGCGCTGCCCACCCCGCGGGGCTACTCGCACGGCACCCTGAGCGGCAACACGCTCTACCTCGGCGGGCAGACCGCCCTCGACGCCGACATGCAGATCGTCCCGGGCGGGATCGTCGCCCAGTTCCGGCAGGCGTTCTCCAACGTCCTCGCGACCCTCGCCGAGGCGGGCGGCCGGCCGGAGGACCTCGTGAGCATCACGATCTACCTCACCGACATCCCGGACTACCAGGCCCACGGCCGCGAGATCGGACAGGTGTGGCGCGAGCTGGCCGGGCCCGTGTACCCCGCGATGGCCGGCATCGGCACGACCGGCTTGTGGCAGCCCGAGGCCCTCATCGAGATCGTCGGCGTCGCCGTCATCCCCGACGAGCGGCTCCGGCCTGGTCGGTGACGAAGTCGTGGGCGGGCCCCGACAGCATGGCGTGCAGCGCGAAGAAGGTCTCCGCCGCCCGGGTGCCTGACCAGTCGGGCGGCAGCAGGTCCGTCGGCAGCCCGGGGTCGAGGTAGGGCAGGCGGCGCCAGGCGGTCAGGGCGCGGAGGTGGTCGGCGAACGCGGCGGGCCCGACCGGCACGTGCGGCTGCTCGGCCCAGGCCCGGCGGGCCGGCTCGTAGGAATCGAGGAAGTCCGCGTAGAGCAGCTCGAGCGCGCCCAGGTCCCACCACCGGGCCACCTTGTCGGCCGGTTCGCCGAACGCGAGGTACTCCGCCCGGAACAGGTCGACGTACGGTTCCAGGCCGTCGCCGAGCAGGACCTCCCGGGCGTCGTCGGCCAGGTGTCCGGGAGCGATCCACACACCCGAGGACACCGTGCCGAAGCCCAGCCAGGACAGGCGGGACCGGAGCGCGTGGCGCTTCTGGCGTTCGGACTCGGGCACCGAGAAGACGACGACGACCCAGTGGTGCGCGTGCTGTCGGCGCGGCGCGAAGATGCGCCGGTCGCCGACCTCGAGCAGCCGGCGCGCGTAGTCGGACAGGGCGTACCCGGCGGCGCCGTCGCGGCGCTCGGCCTCGACGATGCCGCGACGCTTGAGGCGGGACAGGGACGAGCGGACGGCCTGCTCGTCGACGCCGGCGGCGCCCATGAGGCGGATCAGCGCGCTGACGCTGATCCAGCCGCCGAGCTCGCGGACGTAGAGGCCCAACAGGGTGACGATGAGCGCGCGAGGCGGTAGGGGACCCCGTTCCGTACCGCCGTCGAGTTCCGTCGTCACGGGGGCACAGTATCGGGACCCGGCCACGCCCTCGTGTGACGACCTCGTGGGCCTCAGGCGCTCAGCCGACCGCCACGGACGAGCGAGCCTCGGTCACGACCTCGTGGCCGCAGCGCGCGCAGCACCAGCCGGTCTGCCGCCTGAGGTAGTGGTGCCCGGACCGGCCGCAGTGGGCGCCGGCCGCGGAGACCGTCGCGGGAGCGAGCATCGCCACCGTCCGGTCCTGCACCGCGCGGCGGCCGGCGTGGTGGCGAGCCCTGCCGACGAGCAGCCCGACCAGGACGGCCAGGACGGCCATGGAAACGACGACCGACGGAACCATGAGAGCGTTCATGCCTGCTCGACCCCCAACTGTGCGTGGTCCTGCCGGACCGGTGACCGGAAGCGCGATGTCCTGCTTCCTTCCCATCACGATGCCGGTCCAACTGCAACGCCGCCGTGAGCGACCCCCGAAGAAGTGCACAAGAACGACGCAAGACCTTCGGTGCCCGTTGCCGTTCTGCTGCAGGTGTTCTCGTCGGCCACGGACACCGCCCGCTCGGCGCACGTGTGCCGCCGACGGGGCTCGGCGGCACACGGGTCGGACCGCAGGGGTCGACGGGGGCTCAGGCGGCGCCCCCCCGGCCTCAGGCCTCCTCGACGATCGGCCTCGGCGCGGCGGACCGTCGGGTCGGGTGCGTCGGCGCTGCCTCACCCGCGGCGATGCGCCGGATGCGGTCGCGGGCGAGCAACCAGCCTCCGGCGAGCAGCGGGACGATGACGGCGAGCGAGGCGACCGTCCACGTGCCGACGGGGCGGTCGAAGGCCATGAGGACGATGACCGCGGCGAGGAACCCGAGGGTGAGCCACCCGGTGAACGGCGACCCGAAGAGGCGGAACGAGGGCCGCACGAGCCGGCCCGCCCGCGCCCAGGCGACGAGCCGCATCTGGCACAGCACGATCATCCCCCACGCGGCGACGATGCCGAGGGCCGCGACGTTGAGGACGATCTCGAAGGCCTGGGCCGGCACGAGCGCGTTGAGCAGGACACCGACGAGGGCGACCGCGGCGGTGATGACGATGCCGCCGTAGGGCACGCCGCCGCGGCTCATCCGTCCGGCGAACTGCGGCGCCGAGCCGGAGAACGCCATCGAGCGCATGATGCGGCCCGTCGAGTAGAGGCCGGCGTTGAGCGAGGACAGCGCTGCGGTGAGGACGACGAGGTTCATCGCGGTGTCGACCCCCTCGACGCCGATCGACCCGAAGAAGGTGACGAACGGGCTCTCGCCGGCCTTGTAGGCCGTGTACGGCAGCAGGAGCGAGAGCAGCACGACGGACCCGACGTAGAAGACGATGATGCGCACGATGACCGTGTTGATCGCCTTGGGGATGACGACGCGGGCGTTCTCGGCCTCGCCCGCAGCCGTGCCGACGAGCTCGATCGAGGCGTAGGCGAAGACGACGCCCTGCACGACGACGACCGCGGGCAGGACGCCGTGCGGGAAGATGCCACCGTTGGCGCCGAGCAGGCCCAGCCCCGGGTGGTGGCCGGCGACCGGCGTGCCGAAGAAGAGGAACCACAGCCCGACCGCGAGGAAGATGACGAGCGCGGCCACCTTGACCAGGGCGAACCAGAACTCGAGCTCGCCGAAGACCTTGACGTTGACGAGGTTGAGGCCGAGGACGAGCACGAGTGCGCCGAGGGCGAAGGCCCACTGCGGGACGCTCGCGATGGGTGCCCAGTACCGCGCGAAGAAGTTCATGTAGAGCGCGACGGCCGTCACGTCGACGACGGCGGTCGTGGCCCACACGAGCCAGTACATCCACCCCGTGACGAACGCCGCCTTCTCGCCGTAGAACTCGCGGGCGTAGGACACGAACGAGCCCGACGAGGGCCGGTGGAGCACGAGCTCGCCGAGAGCGCGCAGGATGAGGAAGGCGAAGAAGCCGCACACCGCGTACGTCAGGGCGAGCGACGGCCCTGCGGCCTCGAGGCGTCCCCCGGCACCGAGGAACAGGCCCGTCCCGATGGCACCGCCGATCGCGATCATCCGGATCTGCCGGGGCTTGAGGGACTTGTGGTAGCCGCTCTGCTCGCGGTCGGTCAGCGAGCCGTCCGCCGCCGGTGCGTTCGGCGGAGCGGACGGTGGCTGGGTTCTGGTCGTTCTTCCAGGCATGCTCGTCATTGGGCGCCTTTCTGTGACAGGAGAATCCGGAGGGGAGCGTGCGACCGGCGGCCGACGCCGTTGGCGTGTGGACCTCGCCGCGTCAGACGGGCTGCGGGCGGGAGTCGGGCAGGTTGGCGAGCCGCTCCGGCCGGATGAGCTCCTCGAGCTCGTCGGCCGACAGCAGACCCCGTTCGAGCACGAGCTCGGCGACGCCGCGCCCGGTGAGCAGCGCCTCGGTCGCCACGGACGTCGCGGCCGCGTACCCGATGTGCGGGTTGAGCGCCGTCACCAGGCCGATCGACCCCGCGACGGAGGCGCGCAGCCGGTCGGCGTTGACGGTGATGTCGTCGACGCACCGGTCGGCCAGCACGCGGCACGCGTTGCCGAGGTGGGTGATGCTGCGGTTGAGGCTGTGAACGATGACCGGCTCGAAGGCGTTGAGCTGCAGCTGACCACCCTCGGCGGCGAGGGTCACCGTGACGTCGTTGCCGATGACCTCGTACGCGACCTGGTTGACGACCTCCGGGATCACTGGGTTGACCTTGCCGGGCATGATCGACGACCCCGACTGCACGGCAGGCAGGTTCAGCTCCGCCAGTCCGCTTCGCGGCCCCGACGAGAGCAGCCGCAGGTCGTTGCAGATCTTCGACAGCTTGACGGCGACCCGCTTGAGCACGCCGGACAGGTGGACGAAGGCGCCGACGTCGGCCGTGGCCTCGATGAGGTCGGGGCTCGTCGTCAGCGGCAGGGCCGTGATCTCGGCGAGGTGGCGGCGCGCCGACTCGGCGTAGCCCGCGGGAGCGTTGAGCCCGGTGCCGATGGCCGTCGCGCCGAGGTTGATCTCGTGGAGCAGGGTGCCGGCCTCGGCGAGACGGTCGCGGTCCTCGGCCAGCGTCACCGCGTACGCGGCGAACTCCTGCCCGACGGTCATCGGCACGGCGTCCTGCAGCTGCGTGCGCCCCATCTTGACGACGTCGTGGAACTCGACGGCCTTCCGGCGGAAGGCCGCGACGAGGTGGTCGACCGACGCGAGCAGGTCGGCGAGGGCGCGGATCGTCGCGATGTTCGCGGCCGTCGGGTAGACGTCGTTGGTCGACTGGCTGAGGTTGACGTGGTCGTTCGGGTGGAGCACCGCGTAGTCGCCGCGCGCCGCGCCGAGCAGCTCGAGGGCCCGGTTGGCGATGACCTCGTTGGCGTTCATGTTCGTCGACGTGCCGGCGCCACCCTGGATGGCGTCGACGACGAACTGGTCCGCGAGCCGGCCGTCCAGGATCTCGAGGCAGGCGGCTTCGATGGCGCCGCAGCGCCGCTCGTCGAGCAACCCGAGGTCGCGGTTGGCGCGGGCCGCCGCGAGCTTGACGGCGGCGAGCCCGCGCACGAGGTACGGGTTGCCGGCGATGGTCTCGCCGGTGATGGGGAAGTTCTCGACGGCGCGGAGCGTGTGGACGCCCCAGTAGGCGTCGTCGGGGACGTCGCGGTCTCCGAGCAGGTCGTGTTCGGTGCGGGGCATGGTTCCTCCTGGCGGGGCGGGCAGGCGAGCGGTGCTGCGGGGTGGGAACGCGGGGGGTCTGGCGGGCCGGCACCGAGGGGCGCGGCGCCGGGGGTGACGCGTCAGCGGGGGAGCGCGGTGAGCGTCGAGACGACCTCGTCGCCGTGGGTCGCCGAGGTGCTGCCGAAGGGCGCGAGGGCGGCGACGAGGGACTCGTGACCACCCGCGGCCGCGAGGGCCGCCACCGCCACCGGCATCCGGGCGCGGTCCGCGCCGTCGGCGATCTTGACCGCCACCCCGGTGCCGTCCGGCAGGCCGAGCAGCTGCACGCCCTCGGCCCCGTCCTTGGCGACGAGTCCCGGCGCGACCACCATCGCGTCGGTGACGTCGCGTGCGCTGCCCCCGACGAGGTGGGGGTGGGCGCGCATGGCCGACGCGACGCGTCCCTCGGCGCTCGCGGCGTCGGCCGCAGCGAGCCGGCCGTAGGCCCGGGCGACGGCCGGAAGGGTCATGCCCACCACGGGCATGCCACAGCCGTCGGTCGCCACCGGACCCGTCCGCTCCGCGCCGAGCTCGTCAAGCGTGTCGCGGATGGCCACCTGGACGGGGTGGCGCGGGTCGAGGTAGGTGTCCGTCGGCCACCCGGCGACGACGCACGCGGCGAGCACGAGGGCGTGGTTGCCCGAGCAGTTCTGCACGAGCCGGCTGCGTCGGCCGCCGGCCGCGAGCAGGGCCTCGCGCTCCGGGGTCCCGTACGGCAGGTCGGGGAGGTTGGCGAGGTCGCCCTCGCCGAGACCGTGGTCGGCGAGGAGGCGGCTCACGGCCGCCACGTGCTCTGGCCCGCCGGAGTGGCTCGCCGAGGCGACGGCGAGCAGCTCGGCGTCCGCCTGCACACCCAGCCGTAGTGCGGCGACCGCCTGCAGGGGCTTGAGCGCGGAACGCGGGTAGACGGGGCAGGTCCCGTCGCCGGTGAGGAGGACCGTGCTCCCGTCGGCGCGCGTCACGGCCGCGGAGCCGTGGTGCACCGACTCGACCAGCGCCCCCCGCCGCAGCACCGCCACGGGGACGTGGGCGGGCATCGACGCCGACGCCGGCGCGTCGTCGCGCGACATCTGTAAGGCTGTCAGGCTGTAAGACAGGTTGGCCACGCGGAGACGATAGGGAAGGCGACCGTCGCCGGTCAAGGCTTCCGGTGGACCTTTCTGCCGTGAGGCGCGCGTTCAGGCGTCGCGCGGGTCGTCGGCGAAGAACCGCGCCACGGCGTCCTCGACCGACGAGAGGTGCTCGCGCATCGCCGTCGCCGCTCGCTCGGACGAGCCCGCCGCGATGGCCGAGACGATGCGGCGGTGCTCGGCGTCCGACTCCTCGCGGCGGCCCTCGAGGGAGTTCAACATGCCCGACTGGCTCGCCATGGCGTCCCGGATCTCGGTCACGACGGACGCGAAGACCCGGTTGCGGCTCGCCTTGGCCACCACCTGGTGGAAGGCGGCGTCGAGGTCCACCCACCGCGCGAAGTCACGTTCGTCGGCCATCCGGTCGACGAGCTCGGTCAGGCGCGCCAGCTCCTCGTCGGTGCGGCGGGTCGCGGCGAGCGCGGCCGCGGGCACCTCGACGTGTGGCCGGGCCTCCTGCAGCTCGCGGGCGGAGTACCGGCCCAGGGGCGCCTCCGCCGACGGGGCGCGCGAGACGACGAAGGTGCCGCGGCCGACACGCGTCTCGGTCAGGCCGAGCACCGCGCACGCCTTGAGCGCCTCGCGGACGACCGGGCGGCTCACCGCGAACCGGGTGGCGAGCGTGCCCTCTGCCTCGAGGCGGCTGCCGACCGGGAAGGTGCCGTCCTCGATGGCCTCGCGCAGCTGCCGGAAGACGTGGTCGACGGCGCCGGACGGCCGGTACGGCTGCCCCGCGGTCCACGTCACGGCGCTCTCCACGGTCGCCATCCTAGGTCGGGCCGTGGAGGGCGCGCGGGAGCGCTGCTACGTGACGACGGCGAAGCCGCCGGTCCAGGGCACCTTCTCGCCGGCGGCGAGGGTGATCTGGAGGAAGCCGAGCGCCTCGAGCTCGCGCGCTCGGCGCAGCGACCCCGCATCGATGGCGGCGAGCCCACCGGACGAGACGATGTCGGCCACGACGGCCTTGGCCTCGGCGTCGTCGCCGGCGATGAGGACCGTCGTGGGCAGGTCCCCGAGCCGACCCGCGACGAGCGTGCCGGCGAAGGTGGTGTTGAACGCCTTGACCACGCGCGAGTCCGGCAGCGCGGCGGCGATCTCGGCGGTGGCCGACGCGTCCGGAGGGACGGTGAGCGAGTCGAACGTCTCGACGTCGAGCGGGTTGGTGATGTCCACGACGATCCTGCCCGCAAGGTCGGCCCCGCGGGCGGCGAGGACCTCCGAGACGGCCGGGTAGGGCACCGCCAGGACCACGACCTCGGCGCCCCCGTCGAGGTCGTCCTGTCGTCCGACGAGCTGCACGGTGTGCTCGCCGCGTTCGGCGACCGACGCGATCGCCTGCCCCATGTTCCCTGTTCCGATGATGGAGATCTGCGTCATGGAAGCGCTCCTGCCTGGTGGCGGTCCTGGTGCGCGATGCCTCCCTGCGACGATACGCCCGGGCCGGGCGGGGGCCGATGCCGCGCGGAGGCGCCGGGGCGCCGGGGCGCCGGGGCGCCGGGATGCGCGGGGATGCGCCGGCAGGCGGCGGTCGTGTTCGCGCGGGACGGAGCGCGGGTATCTGCGTCGCATCGGACGAGATCGCCAGGAGGGCCCGTGTCCATCGAACCCAGCAGCGAGTCGACGCCGGCGCACGTCGAGGAGCTCGCGCTCGTGCGCCACGGCGAGAGCGTGGGCAACGTGGCCGATGCCGAGGCACGCCGACGGGGCGCCGGCCGCCTGGAAGCTCGAGACGCGCGACCCCGACACGCCCCTGTCCGAGCGGGGGGAGCAGCAGGCCGCGGTCCTGGCCCGGACGGTCGCCGGCTGGGACGAGGACGAGCGGCCGGAGGTCGTCCTCAGCTCCCCGTACGCGCGCGCCGCGCAGACGGCTCGGCTCGTGACCCGACCGCTCGGGCTCGACGCGCGCCTCGACGAGCGCCTGCGGGAGCGGGACCTCGGTGTCTTCGACGGACTCACCGGCGCCGGCATCCGCGAGACGTACCCCGAGGAGGCCGAGCGTCGTGCCCGCCTCGGCAAGTTCTACTACCGCCCTCCGGGCGGGGAGAGCTGGACGGACGTCGCCCTGAGAGTGCGTCACGTCCTCGTCGACCTGGCCTCGATGCGCGCCGGCCGGCGGGTGTGGGTCTTCACGCACCAGGCCGTCATCATGAGCTTCCGCCTCGTGCTCGAAGGTCTGGACGAGCAGCGCCTGCTCGAGCTGGACCGCAACGAACCCCTCGGGAACTGCTCGCTCACGCGCTACCGGCGCGGGGACGACGGGCGGTTCGAGCTCGTCTCGTTCGCCGACACCGCCCACCTCGCGGCCTCGGAGGCCGAGGAGACCCACGAGGCCGCACCGCCCGACGGCGGCCAGAGCCATGCCTCGTGAGACGCCACGCCCCGTCGACGTCGACGTGCTGCGCGACTGGCCGCTGCCGGCGCCCGACGGGGACAAGACGGACCGGGGCACCGTGCTCGTCGTCGGGGGCTCCCGCCAGACCCCCGGGGCCGTCGTCCTGGCGGCCGAGGCGGCCCTGCGGGTGGGTGCCGGCAAGGTGCAGGTCGCCACGGCGGCGGACGCGGCGTCCGCCCTGGGCGTGGCCGTGCCGGAGGCCTTCGTCGAGCCGCTGCCGGTGCTCGCCTCGGGTGAGCTGGCGGTCGCCGGCGCGGACCGCATCCTCGAGCTGGCCTCCCGGGTCGAGGTCGTGCTGCTGGGCCCGGGGCTCAGGGACCCCGACTGCGCCAGGCTGCTCCTCGAGCGGGTGGTGCCTCGGCTCGACGCCCCCGTCGTCATCGACGCCCTCGGGACGGCCTACCTGACTGGCAACCTGGACGGCGTGCGCCACCTGGAGGGCCGAGTCCTCTTGACCCCCAACGTCACCGAGCTGGCATCGACCCTCCGGGTGCCGCGCTCCGAGCTCGGGAAGGACCCGGTCGACGCTGCGCGCCGGCTCGCGGAGGCGACGGGTGCCGTGGTGCTCGGCGGGGGAGAGGTGTCGTGCATCGTCACCCCACAGGGCGAGGCGTGGCGGGACGACGGGGGCTCCCCGGGCCTGGGAACGGCCGGGTCCGGCGACGTGAAGGCCGGCGCCGTGGCGGGGCTCATGGCGCGCGGCGCCGACCCCGCGCAGGCGGCGGTCTGGGCCACCTGGGCCCACAGCCGCGCCGGGGAGCGCCTCGACGGGGAGGCGCCGGGCTTCCTCGCGCGCGACCTGTCCCTCGCCATCGCGCGCGAGCTGGCCGGCGTCACGCGGACGTCGGGCGGCGGCTGAGCAGCCGGACCCGGCCGAGCCGGTGGTCTCGCGCTCGGGGCCCTGAGCTCAGGCGTGCGGGTCGCTCGGCAGGGTGAGCACCTCGGCACCGTCGCTCGTGATGGCGACCGTGTGCTCGCTGTGCGCGGTCCGGCAACCGGTCACGCTGCGCAGCGTCCATCCGTCGGCGTCCGTGACGAGCTGCGCCGTGTCGGCCATGACCCACGGCTCGAGCGCGAGCAGCAGTCCCGGTCGGAGCCGGTACCCGCGCCCCGGGCGCCCCATGTTGGCGACGTGCGGGTCCTGATGCATCGTCGACCCGACACCGTGACCGCCGAACTCGGTGTTGACCTGGTACCCCGCCGCCTGGAGCGTCGAGCCGATGGCGTGCGAGACGTCGCCGATATGGGCTCCGGGTCTGGCGGCCGCGACCGCGGCCGCCAGGGCGCGCTCCGTGGCCCGGACCAGGGCGAGGCTCTCGGCGGGCCGCGCCTGCCCGACGACGAAGCTGATGGCCGAGTCGGCGACCACCCCGTCCAGCGAGACGGCGAGATCGAGCGAGAGCAGGTCACCGTCGACGAGGGCGTGGTCGTGCGGGAGCCCGTGCGGGACGGCGTCGTTGACCGAGGTGCAGATGTAGTGGCCGAACGGTCCGCGCCCGAACGAGGGCGCGTAGTCGACGTAGCAGGAGTGCGCTCCCGCCTCGAGGATCATCGCCTCGGCCCAGGCGTCGATGTCGAGGAGGTTGGTGCCCACGGTGGTCCGGCGCCTCAGCGTCTGGAGGATGTCGGCCACGAGGGCGCCGACCGCCCGTGCCCGGGAGAGCTGGCTGCGGTCGAGGATCTCGATCATGCGGCACCTTCCACGTGGGTCCGACGACTGTCCGGCCCCATTCGACCAGACCGCGCCCCCTCGTCGGGCACCGGCGCTCCCAGCCGCTTCCCAGACTCTGCTGACGGAGTCTTGACCGAGCGGGGTCGTAGCGCGGCCGCCTCGCGGCTCGTTGTCACGGCGAGCGGGAGCCCGGTGTTCTCGCCCGATTGGTGGTCCCACCACACGCCTCGGGGGCGTCGCCTCTACACGAGCCAGGAGAACGCATGCTGTCACCGATGTCCGGCAGGGTCCGCTCCCGCACCCTGCCACTCCTCGCGGCCGCCACCCTGACCGGGGGGCTCGTCGCCGCCGCACCGGCGCTCGCCGCCACCCCCGACAGCGGTTCGGTGTCCGACACGAGCACGAGCACCCAGTGGACCGCCGGGCCGTTCGCCGTCCCCAACGTCACCGGCACCACGGGCGACGTGACGTGCGGTCCGGGCCTGTGCGACGACTTCGCGCTCCACGTGTCGACGCCGAGCGACTACGGCACGACGCACCAGCTGACGATCAAGGTCGGCTGGGCCACCGCCGCCGCCGACTTCGACGTCTACCTCCTCGACGCCAACGGTGCGGTCGTCGCGTCGGCGGCATCGAGCGCCGACCCCGAGGTCATCGTCGCGCCGCCCACGAGCGGCGACTACACCGTGCGGATCGTCCCCTTCGCCCCGCTCGGTGAGACCGTCACCGGCACCGCGACGCTGACCGACGTGCCGGCCAACCCGGCGCCGGGCACGGCGACGCCGCCGACCTTCAGCCAGTACGGGGCCCCGGAGTCCTTCGGCCGCGCCCACGACGCCGGCGAGCCCTCGATCGGCGCCGCCCACACCACCGGGGCGACCTTCTACCAGGCGTTGTACGACACGTACCGGGCCACCTGGGACGACACCGTGACTCCCTCGAAGGTGACGTGGTCGGACGTGTCGGCGACGCCGGCCAAGGGCTGCCTCACGGGCGGCTCGACCTCGCTCGACCCGATCGGGTTCACCGACCCGAAGACGGGCCGCGTCTTCGAGAGCCAGCTCGCGGGCAAGACCTCGCTGATGTGCTACTCCGACGACGAGGGCCGGACCTGGTCACCCAGCCAGGGTGGTGGCCTCAACTCCGGGGTCGACCACCAGACCGTCGGCGGAGGCGCCTACTCCCCGAACGGGACCGGAGCCCTTCCGACGTCGACCTATCCGAACGCCGTGTACTACTGCAGCCAGGACATCGCCGACGCCAGCTGTGCCGCGAGCCACGACGGCGGCGTCACCTTCGGGCCGGCCGTGCCGATGTACTCGCTGCTCGACTGCGGCGGCCTGCACGGGCACGTCAAGGTCGCCCCGGACGGCACCGTCTACGTGCCGAACAAGTCGTGTGGCGGCAACCAGGCCGTCGCGGTGTCCGAGGACGGTGGCACGACGTGGTCGGTCCGCAAGAACCCGGCCAGCACCGCGGGCGACTCCGACCCGAGCGTCGGCATCGGCGCCAAGGGCACGGTCTACCTCGGCTACCAGGCCGCCGACGGGACGCCACGAGTGGCGGTGAGCCGCGACAAGGGCCGGACGTGGACCGACGACCAGAACGTCGGCGCCGGCCTCGGCATCCACAACACCGTCTTCCCGGCCGTCGTCGCCGGTGACGACGACCGGGCGTCCTTCGCCTTCATCGGCACGACGACCCCCGGCAACTACCAGGACGCGGCGAACTTCACCGGCGTCTGGCACCTCTACGTCTCGACGACGTACGACGGTGGCAGGAGCTGGGTCACCGTCGACACCACCCCGAGCGACCCCGTCCAGCGCGGCTCGATCTGCACCGGCGGCACGACGTGCGGCAACGACCGCAACCTGCTCGACTTCATGGACGTCACGGTGGACCGCACCGGTCGGGTCGAGGTCGGGTACGCCGACGGCTGCACCGGCGCCTGTGCCCAGCCGGGTGGGGCGCAGAACTTCGACGCCTACGCCACCATCGCGCGCCAGCAGTCCGGCGCCACGCTGTACTCGGCCTTCGACGCCCTGCCGAACCTGACGCCCACGACATTGTCGGTGGCGAGGACCGGCGGGCTCTACGCCACGAGCACGACCGTCGCGAACACCGGCCGGGCCGCGGCCACCGGCGTCACGACCCGGCTGTTCGTCGACGGCGTGAACGTCGCGACGTCCGCACCGACCGACGTCGCGGCGGGACGCTCGACGAACGTGACGTTCCCCGGTGTGCGCCTCGCCAAGGGAACCCACACGGTGGTCGTCGTGGCCGACCCGGACGGCCACGTCCGCGAGTCGGACGAGACCGACAACCGGCGCCAGACGCAGGTCCTCCGGTGAGCCCGGGGACGCCGGCTCGCGGGGGCGCCGTCGTCGCGGCGCTCATGGCGCTGACGCTCCTGTCCGCCTGCGGCGAGGACGAGCTGGAGGCCGCCGTGGCGCAACCCGGCACCGGCGCGTCCCCGGCTGCGATGGTCTGCGCCAGGGACGCGAAGCCCGTCGACCTGCCGGACGGGTTCCCCCAGCAGGCGACGTTGCCCGCCGGCTACGTCGTCACCGGTGTCCAGGCCCGTAGCGGTGGGCGAACCGTGGTCACGGCCGTCTCCCCGACGTCCTTCGAGCAGACGCTCGCCGACATGCAGCGCGCCTACTCCACCCGCGGCTGGACGGCATCGGACGGGGAGGTCGAGGAGCGGGACGCGGAGTCCGACTTCGGCGGCAACGGTCTCCGCGGCCGGTGGGCCATCCGGCAGATCCCGGACTGCACCGGCAACACCGCGGTCAGCGTGCTCATCGGGACGTGAGGCCCGCAGGTGGCGGGGCGTCGCGCCCCCACACCCCCGACCCCCGCCACCTGCGCCCACCTCGCCGGCCGCCGCGCCGGCGTGGCAACCGCGCCGCCGTGGCAACCGCGCCACGGCGGCGTGCGTTTGCCGGACGCGACGCGGCCCGCCGGAGCACGATGTGCACATGGACGGGGCACGGTGAGCGGCACGAGCGGGCTGCGGCCCGCCGCAGGCCGCCCCCTGCTCCACCACCTCCGCGTCCTCCTCCTCGTCGGGGGCTCGTACTACCTCGGCGCGCGCCTCGGCCTCGGCATGTCCCTCGTCGAGCGCAACGTCACCCCGCTGTGGCCGCCGACGGGCATCGCCGTCGCGGCGTTCCTCCTGCTCGACCGCCGACGCCGGCCCGTGGTCACCCTCGCCGTCCTCCTGTCGGCGTTCGCCGTCAACCTGCCCATCAGCGCGAACCCGCTGGCCGCCGGGGTGACGGCGGTCGGCAACGCCGCGGCCCCGCTCGTCGCGGCCCTGCTGCTGCACCGCTTCGGCTTCCGCCGCCAGGTCGACCGCCTCCGCGACGCGCTCGCCATCGTCTTCCTCGGCGCCCTCGCCAGCATGACGGTCAGCGCCACGGTCGGCGCCGTCACGCTCGCGGCGTCGGGGGCCATCGGCGTCGACGCCCTGCCGACCGCGTGGGCGGTGTGGTGGACGGGGGACGCCATGGGGGTGCTCGTCGTGACGCCCTACCTGCTCAGCGTGCCGCTCGTCGTCGACCGCACGTGGCGCAGGAGCCAGTGGCTGGAGGGCCTCACCGTCCTCGTCGCGTCGGGCCTGGTCACGGGCTGGGCGGCCTTCTCGCACATGGTCGTCCTCGTCGTGGTCCTGCCGGTCCTCGGGTGGGCGGCGTGGCGGCTGCAGCTGCGCGGTGCAGCCCCCGCCGCCCTCGTGGCCTCCGTCGTCGCCACGTGGGCTGCAGCCCACCAGCGCGGCCCGTTCGAAGGCCGCTCCCTGCTCGAGCAGATGGTGAGCCTCCAGGCGTTCAACGCCTGCGTCGCGCTGACGTCGTTGATCCTCGCCTCGCTCGTCAGCGAGCGGCTCGAGGCGGCGAGCACCCTGGCACGGTCCGCGGCCGAGCTCGAGGCGCGGGTGGCCCAGCGCACCGCCGACCTGCAGACCGCCAACGCGCGGCTGCGCCGCGAGATCCGCGAGCGCTCCCAGGCGCAGCGCCTGCTGAGCCACGAGGAGGCCCGCGCCACGAGGGAGCACCAGATCGCGGAGGTCCTCCAGCGCAGCATGCTCCCCGGTGGCCTGCCCGACCTGCCCGGCCTCGACGTCGCCGCCCGGTACCTGCCGGCGACCGCGGACGTGCAGGTCGGCGGGGACTGGTACGACGTGATCCCCCTGCGGCACGGGCTCGTCGGCCTCGTCATCGGCGACGTCGCCGGCCACGGTGTGCACGCCGCGGCGACCATGGCGCAGGTGCGCATGGCCGTGCGGGCCTACGCCGTCCAGGACCCCTCGCCGGCCCGCGTCCTGCGTCGCGTCCACCGGCTCCTGACGCGCCTGGCCACCGACGAGATGGTCACCATGCTCTTCCTCCTGCTCGACCCGGCGCAGGGCACCGTGCGCCTCTCGAGCGCCGGGCACCCGCCGGCGCTCCTCGTCGACGCCGACCGGGCCCGGTTCCTCGACGGCGCCCTCGCGCCGCCGCTCGGTGTCACCCCGGCCCGGACCTTCGCCGAGGTCGAGCACCTGCTGCCGGCCGGGGCGACCCTGCTGCTCTACACCGACGGGCTCGTCGAGCGTCGCGGTGTCGCGATCACCGAGGGCCTGGACCGGCTGAGCGCCGGCGCGCTCCGCCTCGTGCAGCCCGATGCCGGACACGATGCCGGTGACCTCGACACCGTCTGCGACGCGCTCCTGGCCGTGCTCCTCGGCGAGGCCGACCGCTCGGACGACGTCGCCCTCCTCGCCGTCCGCCCGGTGCGGACCGGCACCGGCGCCCTGCGGCTCAGCGTCCCGGCGGACGCCCGCTCGCTCGCCGAGGTCCGCACCGCGATGCGCCGATGGCTGCGGGAGGTGGGCGTCTCGCCGGAGGACGAGGTCGCCCTCCTCGTGGCCTGCGGGGAGGCATGTGCGAACGTCGTCCAGCACGCGTACAGCGGTGCCCCGTCGCCGGAGACCATCGACGTCGAGGTGCGCCGACGCGTCGGCGCGGACGGAGGCGTCGACGCCGTGGAGGTCGCCGTCCGGGACCACGGGACGTGGCGCGTGCCCGCGGCCCGCGGCGGTGGCTGGGGGCTCGGCGTGATCCGGGCTTTGACGGAGTCCGTCGACACGCGACACGATCCGGGGGGCACCGTCGTGACGATGACGCGTGCGGTCCGGAGAGGAGCTGTGCCGTGAACGACCTCGCGCACGTCGACGCCGCACTGCACGACGAGCTCTGCCTCGTCCGTGTCCGCGGGGAGATCGACCTGTCCAACGCCTCCGACGTCGGGGACGCGGTCGCCGCAGCGGTTCCCGGGGCCGCGGCGCGGGTCGTCGTCGACCTCAGCGGCACCACGTACCTCGACAGCACGGGCATCGCGATGATCTTCCACCTGTCCGAACGGCTGGGCCACCAGCGCCAGCCCCTGCGGGTCGTCGTGCCGCCGACGTCGGTGATCCGCAGGGTCGTCGACATCACCGACCTCGGCGCGGTCATCCCCGTCGACGACGGCCCGCCCGAGCTGGCCTGACGCGCCTCACCCCCGGCCGGCGGGAGGCCCTGCCGCACAAGGCTGCCCGGCCGAGAGGCACTTTCCTGTGGGTCGTCGCGGACCTGTGGGCAGGAGCGTCACGCGGACCTACACTGAAGACGCGTCGCTGCTGCACGCCATCGACCGTTGGGGGCCCAACATGCCGGCACGACGCACGACCTTCCTCGCGGCCTGCGCCGCGGTCCTCCTGCTCGGAGCCGGCGTGCCGGCCGCCGTCTCGGGCACGGTCCCGAGCGCCGTGCCGGCCACGCTCGCGACCACCACCCTGACGCCGGCCGACCAGGCGCGCGCGGTCTTCGACCGGATGACCGCCGCGCAGCGGATCGGGCAGCTGTTCATGGTGGGCGGCCCGGCAACCGGCCTCGGGTCCTCGACGCAGGCGGCCATCACGCAGTACCACGTCGGCAACCTCGTCCTCACCGGCCGGACGACCTACGGCGCGGCCCCGGTGCGCTACCTCACCGCCCACGCCGACGCGCTGACGACGTCGGCGGCCACGGCCGGCGTCCCCCTCTTCATCGCGACCGACCAGGAGGGCGGCTACGTGCAGGTGCTCCAGGGCACCGGGTTCTCGCGGATGCCGACGGCACTGACGCAGGGCACGTGGTCCGACACGACGCTGACCGCGAGCGCGACGACGTGGGGGCGGCAGGTGTTCCGCTCCGGGGTGGACCTCGACCTGGCACCGGTGATGGACACCGTCGCCAAGAGCTTCGCCAGCCTCAACCAGCCGATCGGGTACTGGGACCGGGAGTACGGGTACACGCCCTCGGTCGTCGCCGACAAGGGCACGGCGTTCCAGCACGGCATGCAGACCTCCGGTCTGGCGATGACGGCCAAGCACTTCCCGGGTCTGGGCCGCGTCACCGGCAACACCGACACGTCGGCCGGGGTCACCGACACCGTCACGACGCGCACCTCGGCCGACATCGGGCCGTTCCGCGCGGCCATCGCCGCCGGTTCGCGGGTGCTCATGGTCTCGTCGGCCTACTACCGGCTCATCGACGCCGCGCACCCGGCCGTGTTCTCACCCACCGTCATCGGCGGGATGATCCGCGGCGACCTGCACTTCACCGGGATCGTCGTCAGCGACGACCTCGGCAGCGCCCGGCAGGTCACCGGCTGGACGCCGGCGGCGCGGGCCCTGCACTTCCTCGAGGCCGGCGGTGACGTCGTCCTGACCGTCACCCCGACCGTGGTGCCGGCCATGGTGCAGGCGGTCACGGCACGGGCGGCGTCCGACTCGGTCTTCCGGGCCAAGGTCGACGCGGCGGTGCTCCGGGTCCTCACGGTCAAGGCGCAGGACGGACTCCTCGCACCGCGGCCCCCGGTCAACGGCTCCCTCGGGTCCTCGACGATCGTCGCACTCCAGCGCTGGTTGGGCGTCACCCGCACCGGCGTCTTCGACACGACGACCATCCGCGCCCTGCAGGCCCGCATCGGGATGGACGTCGTCGGCGTCTGGGGCCCGCGCTCGATGGCCGCGATGCAGACCTACCTCGGCCTCTACCGCGACGGCGCGACGACGTGGAACGCCCGGACCGTCGCCGAGCTGCAGCGCTACCTCGCCACGCAGCTCTGACCCGCAGACGCGTCCGACCAGGGAGACGAGGAGCCGTCGTCGGCCGGGGGAGCCGTCGTCGGCCGACTACGCGCGCCGGACCCGCGTCGCTACTCGACGGACGTGCTCGGCACGTCGTCGTCCGGCGTCGGCACGTCGGTGACCCGGGCCGTGTGGGCCGAGACGACGTAGGGGTTGCCGCGGGCGACCGCGTCGGCCACGGCGTCGACCCACGGCTCCGGCATCGGCGCGAGCCCGGCTCCGGCGATCGCCTCGACGAGCGCCTGCGTGGCCTCGTCGTGGGACCGGTGCCGACCCCGGCGCACGAGGTCGTTGATGATCGTCTGCAGCTGCTCGTCGCGGGCGAGGGCGGCCCGCTCGAGAGCGCGGTCGTCCATCGGGTCCGTCGTCGGCTCCATCGCTGCCTCCTCGGGTGTGGGGACCGCCTCCGCCGCGCTCCTCCGGAGGGGGCCGTACCCGCTCGGTTCGACTCGGGCACGCCGGTTGCCTACACTCGCTGGGTCCATCCGCACGGATCCGGGGCAAGGGGACCCGCCGACAGGAAGTTCGTTCGTGGGTCTGACCGTCCTCGAAGCCGTCCTCGCAAGCATGCTCGCCACCCTCGGGTGCCTCGTCGCCGCGCCACGCCGCTCCTCCGGCCGCGTCCGCCGCGCCGCACCGGCGTCGTGGCCCGCCCGCGCCCTCTTCCCCCTCGTCCCGCTCGGCCTCGTCGGCGGTGGGATGCTCCTGCTCGGCGCCGCGAGCGACGTGGCCGTCGCGGTCGGCGTCCTGTGGGTGCTGTCCGTGCCGTGGGTCCTCGTCACGACACGCTGGGGGGTGTGGGCGCACGCCGCGTGGTCGCTCACCGTGTCCGCAGGCCTCGCCTACCTCGGCGCGATGCTCTGGTGGACGCTCGGTTCCGGGCTCACCGGGCTGACCCTCGTCGGCGCGTGGCTGCTGCTCGGTCTCGAGGTCGCGGCGTTCGTGCTCCTCCTCGCCTACGGCTGGGAGATCTTCGACGTGCTCGGCAGCCGGCAGTGGCGCCGCCGCCTCGCACCGGGGACGACGTCCGTCGTCGCCACCCGCACCGACCTGCCGTTCGTCTCGATCCACGTGCCGGCCCACAACGAGCCGCCGGACATGCTCATCGACACCCTGCGCTCGCTGGCCGCCCTCGACTACCCGGCGTACGAGGTGCTCGTCATCGACAACAACACCGAGGACGACGCGCTCGTCGAGCCGGTCGCCGCGTTCTGCGCCGCCCACCCCGAGGTCTTCCGGTTCCACCGCCTCCTCGACTGGCCCGGGTACAAGTCAGGGGCCCTCAACTACGCCCTGACCGTGACGGACCCACGGGCCCTCGTCGTCGGCGTCGTCGACGCGGACTACCAGGTCGACGCGGACTGGCTGCGCCAGACGGTCGGTGCCTTCGACGACCCGAAGGTGGCCTTCGTGCAGTCCCCGCAGGACTACCGGGACTGGGAGGGTTCGGGCTACCTGCGCCGCCTCTACTTCAGCTACGACTACTTCTTCTCGGTCTCGCAGCCCTCCCGTGACGAGCGGGACGCCGCGATCTTCGGCGGCACCATGGGGCTCGTGCGCCTCCAGGCGCTGCGCGACGTCGGCGGCTGGGACGAGTGGTGCGTCACCGAGGACGCTGAGCTGTCCCTGCGCCTGCTCGCCGCGGGCTGGAGCGGCCACCACGTCGACCGGCCCTTCGGCCGCGGGATCATGCCGCTGACGTTCGAGGCGCTCAAGGGCCAGCGCTTCCGCTGGTGCTTCGGCGGGATGCAGATCCTGCGGCGGCACTGGCGGGTCCTCATGCCGTGGAACCGGTCGACGCCGATGTCGCGCAGCCAGCGCCTCGCCTACCTCGTCGGCGGCCTCCAGTGGACCGGTGACCTGCTCTCGCTCGTCTTCGGTGCGGTCGTCGTCGTCAGCCTCGTCGACGTCGCGCTCGGTGGCGGCCTCGTCGTCCAGCGCCTGAGCGGCCTCATGCTCGTCGCCGTCCCGGCCCTGCTCCTCTTCGGCCTGCTCCGGGCGGTCGCCGTCGTCAAGCTCGTGGCCCAGCGGGCGACCTGGCGCGATGCCGTCGGGGCCTTCGTCATGTGGCTCTCGCTCGGCTGGGTCGTGTCGCTGGCCGTCGTGCGTGGCCTGACCGAGCCCGCCGGCGTCTTCCTCCGGACCCCCAAGGTCAAGGGGGAGGTGCGGCTGTCGGACGCGGTGCGCTCCAACCGTGCCGAGCTCGCGTCGGCGCTCGTGGCCGGGGTCGCCGTGCTGTCCGCCGTCCTCGTCCGACCGGGGCTCGTCGCGCTGGGGCTGGCCGCGCTGCTCGTCGTCCCCGTCGTCGGCTGGCTCGCCGCACCGGCCAACACGCTCGCCGCCTTCCGCGCCGACCTCCCGCCACGGCTGCGCGCACGCCGCGACTCGGAACGGGCCCGGGCCTGGTGGGGCCGCGTCGGTGGTGCCCGGGGGTCGCTCGCCACGGCGGCCGCGGCCGCCGCCGTCCTCGGTGTGGTGGCCCTCGTCGTGTCGCCGGCGTCCCAGCAGTCGCCGCGCAACAGCGCGATGCCCGCGCTGCCGCGGACCACCGTGACCGTCCAGCCGGACCCCGCCACGGGGACGGGCGCGCGGACGTGGACACCCTCGACGACGTCGGGTGGCGCCGCGGTGTCCTCCACCGGCACGCCGACGCCCGGTTCCCCGAGCGCCACGAGCCGCGTGGGGTCGCTCGCGCCGGCGACGACCGCACCGGCTCCCGCCACGACGTCCACCGGCCGGCCCACGGCCGTCCCGACGACGCCGCCGGGCACGCCGTCGACGGCCACGCGCCCGACCCAGGCGCAGACGGTCCCCGGTGCGACGAACCGTCCGACGAAGACCAAGTCCACGGGACCGCCCCCCACTCCCTGAGCGGCGCCGGTCCGCGCCCGCTCGTCTGCGCCCTCATCGGCCGACGTCCCGACGCGCGTCCGCTGGCAGGATGGCCCCATGAGCCCGGACGTCCCCCTCAGCGTGCGCACCCCGTCCCCGCTCGGTGAGTTCCTCCGCGCGCGCCGTCGCGCGCTCGCCCCCGAGGACGTCGGCATCAGGCGGACCAAGGGCCGTCACCGCGTCGGTCTGAGCCGCACCGAGGTCGCCGAGCTCGCCGAGATCTCCGTGGCCTACTACGACCTCATCGAGCGGGGCCGCGACCTGCGCCCGAGCGCGTCCGTCCTCGACGGCCTCGCCAGGGCCCTGCGCCTCGACGCCGACGGCCGCACCCACCTGCACGGGCTCGCCACCGGGGGCCCGCGGCGGCGGCACGCCGAGCCGGAGGAGCTCGCCGACGAGCTCGCCGAGCTGCTCGAGGCGGTGCTGCCCAACCCCGCCTACGTCGTCGGCGCGCGCTGGGACGTCATCGGCGCCAACCGTGCGGCGTGCCGCCTGTTCACCGACTGGGAGGGCCGGCGGACCAAGCGCGAGCGCAACCTCCTGTGGTTCTACTGCTGCGACCCCGCGGCGCGGTCGCTCTTCGTCGACTGGGTGCAGGAGGCGGCGGACCAGCTGGCCCTCTTCCGCGAGGCCTACGCCCGCCACCCCGACGACCCGGGCTTCCAGCGCGTCCTCGACGAGGTGTTCCGCGGCAACCCGGACACCGTCGAGTGGTGGGAGCGCCACGACAGCGACCCCACCCGCGGCCGTACCAAGCGGATCCGTCTCGAGGACGGGCGCGTCGTCCGGCTCCGGCAGCTCGTGCTCCAGGCGCTCGACGACCCCGACATCCGCGTCATCAGCTACTTCGTCGACGCCGACGAGGACCTCGACGCCGCGGACCTCGACGCCTGACGCCCGTCCGGCCCGGCCTGACCGGGGCTCGCGCGGGGAGGCGCCCCGTCCCACGAACGGACGAGGCGCCCCGGGACGGTGGCTCGGGTGGCGGTGGCCGCTACCGTCGGCGTCGGGTGCCGAAGATGCTGCGGGTGATCTCGCGGCCGATGACGGTGCCGGCAGAACGCAGCATCGAGCGGAAGGCCGTGGACTGCACGACCTGCTCGACGAGGCCGGGGTCCTCCTTCGGCTCACGCCTCGGGGTCGATGTCGACGCCGGGGGCGGGGGCGTGGGGGCCGGCGACTCGGCGGGGGCGGCCGGCGGCGCGGCCTGCAGCCGCCGCGCGAGCATCTCGTAGGCGGACTCGCGGTCGAGGACGTCCGCGTACTTGGCCCGCAACGGCGAGGCAGTCACGACGGCGTCGAGCGTGGCCTGCGGCGAGGGGTCCATGAGCGAGTTCGGTGCCTTCATCCGCGTCCACGCCACCGGCGTCGGCACACCCCGGTCGGACAGCACCGTGACCACGGCCTCCCCGATGCCGAGGCTCGTCAGCAGCGTCTCCATGTCGTACGCCGTGTGTGGGTACGTGGCGATGGCCTGCTTGAGGGCCTTGGCGTCGTCGGGGGTGAAGGCGCGCAGCGCGTGCTGGACGCGGTTGCCGAGCTGGGCGAGGACGCCGGCCGGCACGTCCTTGGGCGACTGCGTCACGAAGAAGACTCCGACGCCCTTGGACCGGATGAGCCGGACCGTCTGCTCGATGGCCTGGAGGAACGCCTTGCTCGCGTCCTGGAACAGCAGGTGGGCCTCGTCGAAGAAGAAGACGAGCTTCGGCTTGTCGACGTCGCCCTCCTCGGGCAGCTCGTGGAAGAGGTCGGCGAGCAGCCACATGAGGAACGTCGAGAACAGCTGCGGCCGGTCCTGCACCTGCGGCAGCTCGAGGCAGGAGACGATGCCGCGGCCGTCGGCGCCGACGCGCAGCAGGTCCGCGGTGTCGAACTCCGGCTCGCCGAAGAAGTCCCCGGCGCCCTGGTCCTCGAAGGCGATGAGGTCGCGCAGGATGACGCCCGCCGTGGCGCTGGACAGGCCGCCGAGCTCCTTGAGGTCGGCCTTGCCGTCGTCGGAGGTGAGGTGCGTGATGACGGCCCGCAGGTCCTTGAGGTCGAGCAGCGCCAGACCGTTCTTGTCGGCGTAGTGGAAGACCAGCCCGAGGCTGCTCTCCTGGGTGTCGTTGAGGCCGAGGACCTTGGACAGCAGCGTCGGGCCGAACCCCGTGATCGTGGCCCGGACCGGTATGCCGGTGCCCTTGCCGCCGAGGGTGTAGAACTCGCTCGGGTAGCCCTTCGGCTCCCACTGCATGCCGACGTCGGCGGCGCGCGCCGTGATCTTGTCGCCGCCCTCGCCCGGGGTGGCGATGCCGGACAGGTCACCCTTCATGTCGGCGAGGAAGACCGGAACGCCGGCGTCGGACAGCTGCTCGGCCATGAGCTGGAGCGTCTTGGTCTTGCCGGTGCCGGTGGCGCCCGCGACGAGGCCGTGCCGGTTGAGCACGCTGAGCGGCACCTGCACCGGGGCGTCGGCATGGGCCGTACCGTCGACGACGGCGGCACCGAGCCGGAGCACGCTGCCCTCGAACGCGTAGCCCGCCCGGATCTCGTCGATCTGGTCGGTCTGGGCGTTCCGGTCGGTCCGGTCGGTCTGGTCGGTCCGGTCGGTGCCGGTCGTGGCCTCGTTCGGTGACCCGCTCACGACGGGAACTCTAGTCGGCGCGCCCACGAGTTCGCTGTCTATGCTGGCCCGGTGATTTTCAAGGCCGTCGGCGACTCCCGCCCGTACCCGGACCACGGACTCGAGACGACGAAGGACTGGTCGAACGTCCCGCCGCGCGTCGTCCAGCTCGGCGAGCTCATCACCACCAAGAGCACCCTCGACCTGCGCGGGCTGCTCGCCGACGACTCGACCTTCTACGGGGACCTGTTCCCGCACTGCGTCGAGTGGAACGGCGAGCTGTACCTCGAGGACGGCCTGCACCGGGCTCTTCGCGCGGCACTCCAGCAGAGACCTGTCCTTCACGCCCGAGTCCTCGTACTCTCCTGACACACGCGCACCACCGGGTGCGCGTGCCGAGGACCTCGCCGAGGACAAGGAGACCGGATGTCGGACGTCGCAGACGACGGGGGCGGCGGCACCTACCGGGTGCGGCGCCGGCGTCGGTCGACCGTCGTCATCGCGGTCGTCCTGCTGGCGCTCGCCGGCGCGTTCTACTACGCGTCGAGCTACTGGCGCGCCTCCGAGCCCAAGGCCGGGCCGTGCAGCACCGAGCCGGCCACCGACCTGCTCCAGCCGCGCGACGTGAGCCTCAACGTCTACAACGCGACGAGCCGCCGCGGCCTCGCCGCGGCGGTCGCCAAGGGCGCCGACAAGCGTGGGTTCTCGGTCAAGGCCGTCGCCAACGACCCGAAGAACGCCACGGTCAAGGGCGTCGCCCAGATCCGCTTCGGGCCCGAGGGGGCCGACTCGGCGCGGCTGCTCAAGCAGTACGTGCCCAAGGCGACGTACCTGAACGACAAGCGCAAGGGCGACACCGTCGACCTTGTCGTGGGCGACGCGTGGCAGGCCTTCGGTCCGACGCCTGCCGCCCCGACGCCCACGTCGACGCTGCCGCCCTGCCCGACCGTCACCGTCACCGACGGCTGAGGCTGACGGTCGGGCCGCGGCCCTCGGCTCAGGACGTGTAGGGGATGCGCCGCCAGGTCAGGACGTGCTCGGCACCCGGGCGGGCGACGGTCACCACGAGGAAGTCCTTGTTGTTGCTCGACCCGTCGACGGTGATGCGGGTCAGGTTCGGCGCCGACCCGTCGACCCCGTAGAAGTCGAGCCACGGGGACCCGGCCGCGAGCGGGTGGTCGGCGTTGTACACGTGGCTGTCGCCGTTGAAGAGGTAGACCTCGCCGTCGAAGTCGTGCGACTGGGCGACGAGCTCGCGCACGAGCGGCTGGAAGGCCGAGTCGTCGCCCCACGTGACGTCGTAGGTCGGGTCGAACATGTCGGCCTGGGTGAAGAGCGCCACGGCGCGGTCGTGGCGCCGGCGGGCCGACGCGAACGCCTCGCGCACCTGGGCCACGGCGGCGTCCATGCGGGCGCCCTCCTCGGCCACCTGCGCGGCCGTCGGGCTCGTGAACCCGAGCTCGGGCCAGGGCAGGAGGCCGTCGTTGCTGCCGACGACGTGCAGTGTTGCCAGCTCGACGCCCTGGCGGCGCAGCGACACGTTCTCGGGAATCCCTTGTGCGACCTGCGAGTCGACGGTCATCGGGTCGGCGCCGAGGGTGCGTCCGGGCACCGGGAAGAAGGTCCTGCGGATCGCGGAGAGACGCTCGAGCGGGTTGTACGTGCCGTTGGTGGTGCGGTGGCAGTCGGTCCACTCGTTGTCGCCCGGGGTGTAGAGCAGCGGCATCGTGAACCGGTCGAACTGGGTGCGGATCATGCCGAAGTACTCGTCGGTGCACGCGGAGGAGCCGTTCTTGATGTCCCCGACGTGGACCGTGAAGGACAGCCCGGGCGTCGCGTTGATCTGGTCCACCCAGCGCGGGAAGGCCGCGACCTGCGCAGCGCCGTACGGCACGTCGCCGATGACGGCGAAGGAGAGGTGGCCCTCCTTGTGCTGCCCGGACGGGACGTCGGTCGTCGTGGTCGCGGCAGAGGCCACCGCGGGGATCGTGAGGAGGGCGGCGGCGACGGCCGCCACGACAGGGGTGCGTGAGAGGTGCATGCCTGTCGTTCTCCCGCACCGCCCGGGAACGGCACCACCGCCGCCGCGTGAACGTCAGGCGTCGAGACGGGCCAGCGTGGCCACCATGAGCGCCTTGATCGTGTGCATCCGGTTCTCGGCCTGGTCGAAGACGACCGACGCCGTGGACTCGAACACGTCGTCGGTCACCTCGAGCTCCTTGAGCCCGAAGCGCTCGTGGACGTCCTGGCCCACCTTCGTGTCGAGGTCGTGGAAGGCCGGCAGGCAGTGCATGAACCGTACGGACGGGTTGCCGGTGAGGGCGAGCATCTCGGCGTTGACCTGGTACGGCGCGAGCAGCTGGATCCGCTGCGCCCACACCTCGGCGGGCTCGCCCATCGACACCCACACGTCGGTGTGGAGGAAGTCCACGCCGCGCACACCCTCGGCGACGTCCTCGGTCAGGGTGACGCGTGCGCCGGTGTCCGCGGCGTACCTCCGCGCGATGGCCACGACGGCGTCCGAGGGCCACAGCGACCGCGGCGCCACGATGCGCACGTCCATGCCGAGCATCGCGCCGGTGACGAGCAGCGAGTTGCCCATGTTGAACCTCGCGTCGCCGACGAACGCGTACGCGGTCTCGGACTCGGGCTTGCCGGCGTGCTCGCGCATCGTCAGGGCGTCGCACAGCGACTGCGTCGGGTGCCAGTCGTCGGTGAGCCCGTTCCACACCGGCACACCGGCGTGCGCCGACAGGGTCTCGATGACGTCCTGGCCCGCGCCGCGGTACTCGATGCCGTCGTAGAAGCGGCCGAGGACGCGTGCGGTGTCCTTGGCCGACTCCTTGTGGCCCATCTGCGAGCCGCTCGGGTCGAGGTAGGTCGTGCTCGCGCCCTGGTCCGCCGCGGCCACCTCGAACGCGCACCGGGTGCGCGTCGAGGTCTTCTCGAAGAGCAGCGCGATGTTGAGGCCGGTCAGGTGGCGCGGCTCGCGTCGCTCACGCTTGGCCGCCTTGAGGTTCGCGGCGAGGTCGAGCAGCGCCCGGAACTCCTCGGGCGTCAGGTCGGTCTCCTTGAGGAGGGAGCGTCCGTACAGGGCGGCGAGCGTCATGGGCCGATGCTTCCAGCACCGGGCCGGACGCGGCAAAGGGGTCTCAGGTCAGCTGACGCGCGGCGTCCCGGACGCGCTCGAGGTACGCGCGGGCGAGCAGCGGCCCGGTGACCCTCCGGCCGCTGCCGATGCAGAGGACGACGTCGTCGAGGCGGTGGGTGCCCGGGCGTCCGCCGGACCTCGCCCAGCCGTCACGGATCCGTTCGAGCTGCTCCACGGTCAGGAACGGCGACGGCTCCTCCGGCTGGTACCGGCAGCCGAGCGGGTAGTCGCGCCCGCGCCGACGCATCATCTCGACGTGGCAGCCGAGCACGTGGCGCACCCCCTCGCGCTCGGCGAACGTGACGAGCCGGTCGAGCGAGGCCGCCATCGCCGCCGGGTCGTCGACGTAGAGCCGGCCCGGGTAGACGGTATCACCGGTGTGCAGCAGCCCCGTCGCCCGGTCGTGGAAGGCGACCGAGGACGCGTGGTGGCCGGGAATCGGCAGCACGTCAACGAGGCGCCCGCCGAGGTCGAACGGCACCGCCGCGTCGGGCTCTTCGGCCGCGAGAGCGAAGAAGGCGTGGACGGCCGCCGTGTCGTGCCCGACGACCGTCGTGCGCGGCCGGTCGGCGAAGGCGGCGTCACCGGCGACGTGGTCACCGTGGGCGTGGCTGTGCGCCACGACGAGGTCGAGGTCGCCCAATCCATGCTCGCGCGCCCACGCGTCCATCTCGGCGTCGACGACCGCGCGCAGACCTTCCCCGGCACTGCGCCGGTGTCGATGAGCAACGCCCGTTCCCGGCCCAGGAGCAGCAGCAGGAACGGCGCCTCGTAGGTCCGGTCCTTCGACTGGCGCACCAGCACCGTCCCGGCCGTGAGCTGCTCGACCTGGTGGTCGGGGTCGGTGCGGTGCCGGCGCAAGCGCGACCCGTGGATCCAGCGGTGGGTCGTGTCGAGGAGGAGTGGTTCGGGCATGCGGCTGATTCTGGTGGCGTCCGTCGTGGCGGTCATCTCGGTTTGGGCCAGTCGTCGGCCACGACAACGCGCCATGTGGTCGCGTGGCGCGGTCGGGGTCGCTGCACGGCCACGACAACGCGCCATGTGGTCGCGAGTCGCGGTCGGGGTCGCTGCACGGCCACGACAACGCGCCATGTGGTCGCGTGGCGGAGGATGGGGGAGCCGTCGCCTCCGCGTCGCTCTGGCTGCTCCCACATCCCGCGGGACTCCGCATACACGAACGGCCCCCACCGCGCAGAGCGCGGCGGGGGCCGTTCGTGTTGGCGGAGGATGGGGGATTTGAACCCCCGAGGGTTTTATCCCAACACGATTTCCAATCGTGCGCACTAGGCCACTATGCGAATCCTCCGTGGGGGAGGCTACCGGAGGAGGCCGGTGCGGATGAAATCGGCGGTCGCGCCTCGTCGCCCACCGCCGCCGGGCCGCTCGTGGCCGCCACGACCTCCACCGGCACGTCGCCCGACCGGATTTCCGGCTGACCGACGGCGCGGCATACACTGGCCGCCGGCACCCCGCGTGGTGGTACCTCTCCGAACTCCCCCAGGGCAGGAATGCAGCAAGGGTAGGAGGGCTCTTCCAGGTACGCGGGGTGTCCCTCTGTCCGGCTGCCGACCCTGGCGAGGGGGGTCAGCGCGGCGGAGCAGTCGTCGTGCCGACGCGGAGGGTCACCGGCTGGGTCACGCTGCGCACCCGTCGGCCCTCGAGGCGACGCCGCACGAGGTCACCGAGGACCTTGCCCTTCTCGCGGCCCTGCTGGTCCATCGTCGTGAGGCGGTGCGGCAGCCACGGCAGGTCGACGCCGTCGAACCCGGTGACCGACAGGTCGTCCGGTACCGCCAGGCCCAGCTCCTCCGCGGCGATGACGACGCCGGCCGCGATGACGTCCGACTGGCACACGACCGCGGTCGGCCGCCGGCGCGCCGGCCGGTCGAGCAGGGCGCCCCCGGCGACGATCCCACCCTCGACGGAGGAGCCGTCACCGGTCTGGAGCGCCTCCGCGTCCGGACCGAAGACGTCACGGAACCCGAGCAGCCGGCCCGTCGACGCGATCGCCACGTGGCGCGTCGACACCTCCGAGTCCGGCACGGGCCCGGCGTGACTGCCGGGGGTCAACGGCATGGCCACGTGGGCCACGCGTCGGTGCCCGAGATCGCGGACGTGCCGGGCCACCTCGGCGCCGGCGGCGCGCTCGTCGACGCGGACCTGGGTGATGCGGCGGTCGCTCGGCACGCCGGTGCTGAACATCGGGATGCCCCGCGAGGCGAGGTGCGCGACGGCCGGGTGCTCGCCGGGGCCGCAGAGTGAGAAGACGACGGCGTCGAGCGCGAGCCCGGACAGCTGCTGCACGACCGCGTCGAGGTCGTCGGACGGCTGGCCGAGCAGGAGCATGCCGGTCGGCACCGACTCCAGCACCTCGGCGAGGCCGTCGAGGACGGCGATCCCGAACGGGTCGCGGAAGGCGGTGCGCAGGCGGCCCTCGACGAGGACGCCGACCGCGCCGGCGCGCCCCTGGCGCAGCGAGGACGCGAGCGGGTTCGGGCCGGTGAAGCCCAGCCGTGCCGCCGCCTCCCGGACCCTCCGCGCCGTCGCCTCGGCCACCGGGCCCTTGCCGCTGAACACCAGGGAGGCCGTCGACACCGAGACGCCGGCGCGCTCGGCGACATCGCGGAGCGTGGGGCGGGCTTGACCGACGGGTGCCATGGGCGGCATGCTATCGAAACGATTCGAGTCGAATCGATTCGACCATGCTGTCGACAGGGATGAGAGGCTGGGTCGATGACCGGCGTCGGAAGCTCCGAGCTGAGCGTCGTGCGCACCGCGCGCACGGCGGTGTTCACCGCGTTCGCGCTCAACGGCGCGGCGTTCGCCGCCTTCGCCTCACGCGTCCCGGACCTCAAGCACGAGCTGGACCTGTCCGCCGGGCAGCTCGGACTGACCCTGCTCGCGGCCTCGCTGGGCTCCGTGCTCGGCCTGCCGCTGTCCGGCTGGATCGTGCACCACCTGGGCGCCGCCCGGACGCTGTTCGGCGCGGCCCTCGTGCAGGGCGTCGGGCTGCTCGGCGTCGGCCTCGGCGTGACCGCCGCCCACGAGCGCGCCCTCGTCATGGCCGGGCTCTTCCTCGTCGGCATCGGCACCGGCGTCTTCGACGTCAGCATGAACCTCGAGGGGGCCTCCGTCGAGCGTCTCCTCGGCCGGGCGATCATGCCGCACTTCCACGCTGCGTTCAGCGGCGGCACCGTCGTCAGCGCCCTCGTCGGTGCCGGCCTCTCGGCACTGCACGTGTCGATCCTCGTCCACCTGGTCGGTGTCGTCGTGCTCCTCGTCGTCGTGACGCCCTGGTTCCTCCGCGCCTTCCTGCCGCGGTCGGTGGAGGTCGACGAGCACGGCGAGGAGGTCAAGGAGAAGGCCGGGATCGCCGCGGCCTGGCGCGAGCCGCGCACCCTGCTCATCGGGGTCGTCGTCCTCGCCGCCGCCTTCACCGAGGGCACGGCCAACGACTGGGTCGGCGTCGCGCTCTCGGAGGGCTACGGCCTGCCCCGGTGGGTCGGCGTCATCGGTTTCGCCGTCTTCCTCAGCGCGATGACCGCCGGACGGGTCCTCGGCACCCGCTTCCTCGACGACCGGGGTCGTCTGCCCGTGCTGCGTGTCCTCTTCGTCTCGGCCGTCGTCGGCTGCGCGCTCGTCGTCCTCGGTGGCCCCGTGCTTGCCTTCGTCGGCGCCGCTGTCTGGGGCGTCGGCGCGAGCCTCGGCTTCCCGGTCGGCATGAGCGCCGCCGCGGACGACCCGCGCCGTGCGGCCGCGCGCATGAGCGTCGTCTCGACGATCGGCTACACCGCGTTCCTCGCCGGCCCGCCGCTGCTCGGCTTCCTCGGCGACCACGTCGGCGTGCTGCACTCCCTGCTCGTCGTCGGGGTCCTGTGCGGCGTCGCGCTCCTCGCGTTGCCCGCCGTTCGGGAGCCCGGCGCCGGCCCGCGGACCTGACGCGCCACCACCCGTCGACATCCCTCGGTCTTCCGGGCCGAGCGGCCGGAACGAACGCCCGAAACGCCGCTTCAGCGGCGACGAGCCGCGCTCGCTCCGGCCGCTCGACCCGGTGATGGGCGGCGCCGCGGCTGGGAAGTGCTCGGTGATGGGCGGCGCCGGGGGTCAGAAGTACTCGGTGATGTAGGGCGCCGCGGCGAAGACCGCGTCGAGGGCGGCGTCGTCGGCGGGTGAGCCACCCTCGAGCAGCCCGGCGAGGCGCAGCCGCGACGTCGACCAGCCGCACCACAGGGCGGCGAGACCCCGGGGGTCCACGCGGGGCACCGACGACTCCAGGTCGGCCGACATCTCCGGCTCGCCGGGCCCGTCGGCGAGGCGGGTCGCGGTTCCGGCACCCCCGTCCACGGCGAGACGCCACACGCCGGCGTTGGCGGGCGCGTCGGCGTCGGACACGGCGAGGTCGACCGCCGCGGTCGTGAGCGGCGGGAACCCACGTGCCGCGAACGCACCGGCGAGGTCGATGACGCGGGCCATCCAAGGCACCTGGTGCACCTGTGTCTCCGGCAGCCCGGTGAGGGCGAGGAGCACGGGGTCGCGGGGGTCGAGGTGGGTGTGCACCGTCGGCACGGCCGACGACCCCGACCCGACGATGCCCCACAGCGCCGCAGCCGTCGGGGCGTCCGCGGCGACGAGGTGCTCGACGGTCGCGACTTCGGCCGACAGGTCGTAGGCGACGAACCCCGTGGGTTCCGCGCCGCCGACGTCGTGCCCCACGACGTACGTGACCAGCTCGTCCTGCTCGATCATCCGTCGGAACGTCCCGGCGCTCGGCGCCATCGGTCCGCTCTGCCCGTGCCGGGCCTGGGCCGTGCGGGTCAGGGCCTCGAGGGCGCGGGCGTCCTCGGGCGTGGCGGACCGGACGCGTCGGCTGTGGCCGGCCGAACCGAGGGCGCGGACGAGGTGCGAGGCCAGCGTCGTGCGCGACTGCACGCCGCCGACCTCGTAGCCCGAGCGCCGGTACAGCGCCGGTGCGGTGGGAAAGAGGCAGGACACGACATCGCCGAGCTCGCCCATCCGCGCCACGAGCGCGCGCGTCAGGGTCGTGGCGACGCCGCGGCCGCGGGCGCTCGGTTCGACGTAGACGCCGGCGACGCCGCCCATCGGCAGGTGCCGGCCGCCCCAGGCCTGGTGGAACGGGCGGATCCGACCGGAGCCCACGACGGTACCCGTGTCGTCGGTCACGACGACCATGCGCCCGCCCAGGGTCTCGGCCGCGACGCGCTCCCACCAGCCGGCGCCCTCGGCGCCGAGCGGACCGAACGACCGGCTCCGGATGCGCAGGATGGCCGGCAGGTCGTCGTGCGTCGCGTCGCGGGTCCGCAGGTCCGTCATGGGCCCGAACCTAACGAGTGGTCCGGGTCGCGGGCGACCCTGTCGATGTCAGGAGCGATGCAGGTAGGTGAGGCGGCGCACCTTCGCGACGGCCCACGCCAGCACGACGTAGACGAGCCAGCTGACGACCGAGAGCCAGGTGTAGCGACCGGCCTTCGTGAGCACGGCGACGAGGGATCCCAGCACGACGACGACGAGCGCGGGCATCGCGTACCAGGCGATGACCGTCTGTGGCCGCAGCATGAAGGTCGGAGAGCCGCGGAAGGCGGCCAGCACGTTGCCGGCCGTGACGAGCACGAGGACGAGCCACAGCGACAGCACCGCGCTCGCCGGGAGCGAGCCGAGCGCGGCGGCCACCCCGGCCCAGCCACCGAGGACGAGGACCGTGAGCACGGTCGGCAGCACGACGTGCGCGCCCACCTCGGTGAGCTCGCCCGTGCCGAGGAGCGAGGGCGTCCCGACGTTGTCGGCCTGCAGCCGCAGGCCCTCCGCCCACGCACCGAAGCCGAGGTAGAGCGGCAGGAGGCCGATCGTCGCCGCGATGCTCGGCGCCGCCGGCTGGGTGAAGGCCCACGTGACGATCGCGCCGCCGAGGAGGCTGAGGCCCAGGCCGGACAGGAAGGCGCCGGGCGTCCGGCGCAGCCCCAGCAGGTCGCGACGTACGAGGACGGTGAACGGTCCACCGGGTCGCAGCCGTGCCGACCGGCCGTGCCGCACGGGCCGCGTCAGCGCAAGCCGCGCGGTGCGCAGGTTCCCGGTCAGGGCCGAGCCGGCCATCGTCGAGGTGTTCGCCGAGTGGGTGCGCAGCGACTCGGCGTGCAGCTCGCGCAGGGCGTCGGTCACCCGCCACAGCAGGCCGAGGCCACGGTCGGGGCCGGGCCACGAGCGCACCTGAGACCACAGCCACAGCCGGGTCGCGAGCACGCCGAGGGCGGTTCCGGCCAGGGTCGTCACGGCAACAGTCGCGACCCCGGCGAGGTGGGCGAAGGCCAGGCCGGCGCCCAGGGTCAGGCCGCTCAGCGCACCGACGAACAGGCCGCCGACCGAGGCGTAGCGCCACCACCGCCGCAGGGCGAGCGCGCGGTCGAGGGGTGCCGGCAGGACGAGGTCGATCCACGGCATCGGCGGCACGACCGGACCCCGGAACCGGCCGGCGAAGACGACGGCCCCGAGCAGCGCCACGACCGACGCGACGAGCAGGACGACCGCGACAGGGGAGCGCAGCTGCTCGCCGAGGGACCTGGCGTCGGAGGTGCGGAAGACCGCCTGCACGATGGGGAACCCGTAGACGAGGGCACCGAGGAAGAGGACGTAGCCCGCGTACAGGCCCTGCCGCCGCGCCTTGCGGGCCGCCTCGCCACCGATGACCCAGTCGGCCTGGCCGAGGAGGTCGTGGTCGTCGTACACGACCTCGGCGGCCGCCGGTGGGCCGGAGGGCATCGGGACGTCCACCGTCGCCCGGGGCATCGGACGGGCCCTCGGCTCCGGCGGCGTCGGCGCCTCCGTGCTCGACCGGGATGCAGAGCCCTCGGCAGCCGGTGCCGGCCTGCCGGGGCCGGGCGGCGTCGCGCCCGCCGCCGCACGCGCGGCCTGACGCTTTCGCTTGCGCCTGCTCATCGCCGGACCGTCAGCGCGCCGGCACGACGTCGACGACGCGGGTCGCGAGGGAGGCCGTCAGCTCGGGGTCGTGACAGGCCATGACCACGGTGACACCCGAGTCGATGCGCTCGCGGATGAGGTCGGCGACCACCTGGCGCTTGGCGGTGTCGAGGCGCTGCTCCGGCTCGTCGAGGAGCACGACGTTCGCCGGCCGCGAGAACGTCAGGGCGAGGCGGAACAGCTGCTCCTGCCCCGAGGACAGCTCGTGGGGGAACCGGTCGTCGAGGTGGGCGATGCCGAGGCGCTCGAGCAGCGCGAGGCTGCGGTCGTCGGACCTGGCCGGGTCGCCGCCCCACGTCGAGTCGATGAGGACGAGGTGGTCGACGAGGGTCAGGTCGCGGTAGGTCGTCGGGGCGCCGAGCAGGGCCGCGACGGCGGCCCGTACCGCCCGGTCGCGCTCGTCGGCCTCGCGACCACCGATCGTCGCGGTGCCCGTGCTCGGCACGAGGAGACCACCGATGATGCGCAGCAGCGTCGTCTTGCCGGAGCCGTTGGGGCCGCGCAGGACGATGCACTCGCCCGGGTCGGCCCGCACGTCGGTGGGCCGCAGCAGGGTCGTCTCGTCGATCGTCTTGCTGACGCCCTCCGCGCGCACCTCGCCGGTCAGCACCGCCACCGCAGCCATCTCTCGCCCTCCTCGGGTCTCCGGCCCGACTCCCGGCCGGCTGACGACACCGTATGCCGTGCGGCTGGGACACGGGTGCCAGCCCTGGCCGGCAGCCGGCAGCCGGCAGCCGGCGGCAGGGGTCTGCCGGCCAGCGGGGTCAGCCCTGGGTGCCGACGGGCGGCCCGACGAGCAGGGCGATGCCGGTGAGGCCGAGCACGGCGAGGGCGCCGATGCCGGCACCGACGAGCGGCCGGGCGAGCAGGGTCGCGACGAGTCGCTCCGCAGGCGTCCTCGCGGCATCACCGCCAGGCCCGAGCCGCCAGACACCGCCCAGCCGGCCGCGCCGCTCGAGGCGCCGCTCCCACCAGATGGTCAGGAACGGGGGCACCGCGCTCAGCAGGCCGAGGAGGACCTCCCGCACGGTCCAGCGCTCGTCGACCCAGAGCAGCAGGGTGGCGATGCAGAAGGCGATGAAGACGACGCCGTGGGCGAGCCCGAAGACCCTGACTCCGAGGTCGGTCGTCCGGGTGACGTACTTGAGGACCATGCCGAGCAGCAGCAACGCCCACGTGACCACCTCCGCTGCTGCGAGGCGTCGGTAGAGGGTACGAGGGGTCATCTGGCGTCTCCTACGTCGTGTCGTACTCGAGCGCCCAGTGTGCCAAACGCCCGACCAGGCGGGACCACGCGGTCACCGCGACCGTCCCCGGCTCCGCCCGACGGGACCGTGCGGCCTCACGTGTCGCGGCGGGCCAGGGTGAGCGCGAAGTCGCCGTCGTCGTCGGTCCACCGGTGCTCGACGGTGAACCCGGCGGCGCCGAGCTCGGCGCCGAGCCGTTCGGGCCGGAACTTCGTCGAGATCTCGACGCGGATCTCCTCGCCGTGGGCCAGGTCGAAGACGAGGTCGGCCCCGGGAACCGTGACCCGCTGCGGCATGTCGGCGCGCAGGCGGAGGTCCATGCGCTCCTCGCGTGGGTCCCAGAACGGGACGTAGGAGAAGGCGTCGACGTCGAAGTCGGCGCCGAGCTCGCGGTTGAGCACGTGGAGGCAGTTGGTGACGAAGGCCGCCGTGACGCCTCCCGGGTCGTCGTAGGCGGCGATCAGCCGGTCGCTGCTCTTGACGAGGTCGGTGCCGAGCAGGAACCAGTCGCCGGGCTCGAGGCTGTCGGCCAGGGCCCCGAGGAACGCGGCGCGCTCCTCGACGTAGAAGTTGCCGATCGTGCCCCCGAGGAAGGCGACGAGGCGCCGGCCCCCGCGCGGCAGGTGACCCAGGTGCAGGGTGAAGTCGCCGACCAGCGCCTCCACCAGCAGCGACGGGTAGCGCGCGCTCAGCATCGCCGCGGCGTCGCGCAGCGTCTGCTCGGACACGTCGACGGGCACGAAGCGCTCGAGATGGCCGGCGGTGGTGAACGCGTCGAGCAGGGTCCGGGTCTTGTCGCTCGTGCCGCTGCCGAGCTCGACGAGCGTCGTGGCCCCCGAGGCGCGCACGATGTCGGCCGCGTGGTCGCGCAGGATCTCGCGCTCGCGCTCGGTCGGGTAGTACTCGGGCAGGCGGGTGATCTCGTCGAACAGGGACGAGCCGGCGTCGTCGTAGAGCCACTTCGGCGGCAGGGTCCGCGGTTGTGCCCCCAGCCCCCGACGCACGTCGGACACGAGCGAGCCGGAGGCCCAGTCGGGGTCGAGGGCGACGGTGACGACCGGCTCGCGGCCGGCCGGCGTCGTCACCGGGCACCCCCGTCGGCGAGCCGCACCCCGGACAGGGCCCACCGGGCCCCCGGCGGGAAGAAGTTGCGGTACGTGGCGCGGGCATGGTCCGGCGGCGTCAGGGCGCAACCGCCACGCAGCACCATCTGGCCCGACATGAACTTGCCGTTGTACTCGCCGATCGCGCCGGCCGGCGGGTGGTACCCCGGGTAGGCGAGGTAGGCCGAGGAGGTCCACTCCCAGCAGTCGCCGTACACCTGACGCAGGTGCCCGTTCGCGGGCGGGGCCGCCCGCGGGTGGAAGGTCAGCGTGTCGGCGAGGTTGCCCTCGGCGGTGGCCGACGCCGCGTGCCCGTCACCGCCCGCCGAGGCGTCGGCCTGGCCGTCGGCGACGACCGCGTGCTCCCACTCGGCCTCGGTGGGCAGCCGCTTGCCGGCCCACGTCGCGTAGGCGTCGGCCTCGTAGTGGCTGACGTGGCTGACCGGGAGGCCGGGGTTGACCGGCCAGGTGCCGCTCAGGGTGTGCTCGAACCAGATGCCGTCGACCTGGGTCCAGTAGAACGGGGCGCGCCAGCCCTCGCCGCGCACCCGGCCCCAGCCGTCGGAGAGCCACAGCTCGTGCCGGTCGTACCCTCCGTCGGCCATGAACTGGAGCCACTCGCCGTTGGTGACGAGGCGGTCGGCGAGCCGGTACGGCTCGAGCCAGGCCTGGTGCAGCGGCAGCTCGTTGTCGAAGGAGAACCCGCCGCCGCGGTGCCCGATCTCGACGAGCCCGCCCTCGACGTCGACCCAGCCGAGCGCGTCGGGCTCGCTCGGGGGGCTCGGGGTGCCGGCGTAGGCCGGCTGGAGCGGGTTGAGGGACAGGACGTGCTTGATGTCCATGAGCAGCAGCTCCTGGTGCTGCTGCTCGTGGTGGAAGCCGAGCTCGATGGTCGAGATGAGCTTCTCGAGCGCGCCACCGTCGAGGCCCTGCACGAGGTCGCGCATGCGGGCGTCGACGTTGTCGCGGTAGAGACCGACGTCGTGGGCGCCGGGCCGGCTGATGAGGCCGCGGTTCGGCCGGGCGTACCGGGGACCGACGCCCTCGTAGTAGCTGTTGAACAGGAACCAGTAGCGGTCCTGGTACGGCGTGAACGACGGCTCGTGGTCGGCGAGGACGAACGTCTCGAAGAACCACGTGACGTGCGCGCGGTGCCACTTCGTCGGCGAGACGTCCGGCATCGACTGGACGGTCTGGTCCTCGGGGGACAGGGGCGCGGCGAGCGCCTCGGTGTGGGCGCGCACCTCGCCGTAGCGGGCGACGAGCGCCTCGGCGTCCCACTCCCGCGCGGATGTCGCGTGCGGGGTCGGATCGGGCATCGTGACCTCCTCCATCGGCCGCTGACGGCGCTCGTTGCACCTGGACCTGAGTGCCCTCGACCCTAGGTCGGGCCGCCGACAGCCACCACCCGTCCGGGGGCCGGCCGCGACTCGTCAGCACCTGTTCACCGGGCAGACCGGCGTCGGTCCGGACGGTTAGGGTTTCCGGCATGGCCACCGCCCTGTACCGCCGCTACCGGCCCGAGAGCTTCGCCGACGTGATCGGCCAGGAGCACGTCACCGAGCCGCTCATGCAGGCGCTGCGCACGGGCAGGGTCAACCACGCCTACCTCTTCAGCGGCCCCCGCGGCTGTGGCAAGACGACGAGCGCGCGCATCCTGGCCCGCTGCCTCAACTGCGAGCAGGGTCCGACGCCGACACCCTGCGGCACGTGCCAGTCGTGCGTCGCGCTGGCGCGCGGGGGGCCGGGCAGCGTCGACGTCATCGAGATCGACGCCGCGAGCCACGGCGGCGTCGACGACGCGCGTGACCTCCGGGAACGCGCCTCGTACGGCCCGGCGCAGAGCCGTTTCAAGATCTACATCATCGACGAGGCGCACATGGTGACGCCGCAGGGCTTCAACGCCCTGCTCAAGATCGTCGAGGAGCCGCCCGAGCACGTGAAGTTCGTCTTCGCCACCACCGAGCCCGAGAAGGTCATCGGCACGATCCGCTCGCGCACGCACCACTACCCGTTCCGTCTCGTTCCCCCGGCCAAGCTCACCGCGTACATGGAGCGGCTCCTCGAGCAGGAACAGGTGGCCGTGCAGCCCGGCGTCCTGTCGTTCGTGACGCGGGCCGGCGGTGGGTCGGTGCGCGACTCGCTGTCGGTGCTCGACCAGCTCATCGCGGGGTCGGGCCCCGAAGGGCTCACCTACGACGGTGCGGTGTCGCTGCTCGGGTTCACCGACGGCGAGCTGCTCGACGCCACGGTCGACGCCCTCGCGGCCGGCGACGGCGCGGCGACGTTCCGCCAGGTCGACCGCGTCATCGAGTCGGGCCACGACCCCCGGCGCTTCGTCGAGGACCTCCTCGAGCGGCTGCGCGACCTCATCGTCGTGGCCGCGGTCCAGGAGGGGGCGGGTCAGGTCCTGCGCGGCATCCCCGAGGACCAGCTCGAACGGATGCGCGTCCAGCAGGCCGCGTTCGGTCCCGGCGCCCTGTCGAGGGCGGCCGACATCGTCAACACCGGCCTCACCGAGATGACCGGCGCCACCGCACCCCGGCTGCAGCTGGAGCTCATCTGCGCGCGCATCCTGCTCCCGGCGTCCTCCGGCGAGCAGGGCTACGCCGCTCGCCTCGACCGGCTCGAGCGGCGCCTCGAGGTCGGCGGCGTGCCGTCGGCCGCACGGCCCGCGGGCGCAGCGGCACACGCTGGGCCCGTCCCCTCCGCGTCCGCAGGCGGGGTGACCGCGCCGCCGCGCACGGTGTCCGACTACACGCCGCCCGCGGCCGCCGCGGTGGCGACGCCGGCCGTGGCGGCCCCGGGCGCCGGGCCGACGGGCGCCCCGGTGCCCGCCGGTCCCGGCGACGCCGGACGCACCGACGCCGCACGCGCCGAGGCCGGAGCCCCTCCGGTCGCGGTGCCGCGGGAGTCCGTGGGCGGTCCCTCCGCCGTCGACGAGCCGCGCGAGGGCCTGGGCCACGCGGCGACGGCGGGCGACGCAGCGACGGGTGCCTCCGGGGCAGCGGCCGCGTCCGGGGGCTCGGCTCGTGCCGGGTCGTCGCACGACGTCGTCCACGACCCGGGTCGCGGCGTCCTCCACGCCCACGGCGGCGAGGAGGACGAGCCGGCCGGCGCGGCCGGGGCGGCCGGGGCGGCCACCGGGCCCGGCGGGACCCCGCCGTCCGGCGGCATGGACACCGACGCCATCCGCCGCGCGTGGCCCAACGTCCTCGGACGGATCTTCACGATGCGCCGCATCACGTGGACGTTCGTCTCCCAGAACGCCCAGGTGACGGCTTTCGACGGACGCACGCTGACCCTGGGGATCGCCACCGCGGGCCTCACCACGACGTTCCGTGCCGGCAACCACGCCGAGGTGGTGCGGCAGGCCCTCATCGACGAGCTCGGCGTCGACGCCCTCGTCGACGGCGTGCACGTGGCCGAGGTGTCGCAACAGGCGCCGGTCGCCCCGCCGGTCGGTGCGATGCCCCCTGCCCCCGACGACGACGGTCCTGAACGCGACGGCGGTCCCGAAGGCGGCGGCGATCCCACGGGCCGGGGTGGTCCCGGCGACCCTGGGCCCGGTGATCCGGGCGGTCCGACGGGCGCGCAGGGCCGAGAGGCACGACAGCCAGGACAGGCGGGACAGGGCGGACCAGGCGGGCCTCCTTCCGCGGCTGACCTCCCCGGTGCCGCGGCCCGGGGCTCTTGGGGTGACGCCGGGGCGGGTCACGACGCCGGTGGCCCGAACGCAGCTCCGGACGCTGGTCCGGGTGCCGCGCCGGGCGGGGCGGCGCGGCTCGCCGACTCCGGCCTGAGCCCGGTGTCCGGCCGCTCGCTCGAGGAAAACGCGGGCTGGGGCAGCGCCGCCGGCCCGCCACCGGACTGGGCCACGGGTCCCGCGTCCGCCCCCGCGGCCGGGACGCCGGCCACCTCCACCCACCCGTCCTCGGCCACGGTCACGGCCACGCCCTCGGCCGGAGGCGACCGGATCCCCTCAGGTGGGAGCGGTGACCAGGGTGCCCCGACGGTCTCGGCGGTGCGCGGCGCCAGCGCGGTCCGCGAGTCCTTCGCCCAGGCGAGGGCCCGGGCGTCCGTGCCCCGCTCCAACGACGACGACCCGCCCCGCCCGCCCCTGACCGACGACTCCGCCGTCAGCGACGACGACGAGGACATCGAGCAGTCCGGGGACGTCGGCCGTGCCGTCATCGAGAAGGTCCTCGGCGGCCGTGTGGTCCAGGAGCTCGAGGACTGACCGTCCGTCGCACGGCCGTTCGTCACGTGGTCAGCTGCTGCGGCGGCGCAGTCCGAGCGCGCGGGCGAGGGCCGGTAGGGCAGCGGCCAGCACCGGGTCGAGCTCACCGCGGGCGATGACCGACAGCCGGACGGGAAGGTCGACCCGAGAGGTCATGACGCGGTCACCGGGTCGGCCGGACATCCGGGCGGCACTCGAGGGCACGATGGCGATCCCCTCCCGGCGTCGGGCGATCTCGAGGGCGACCGGTGCCGTCGCGGCGTGTCGCACCGTGCCCCCCAGGGCGGCGACGCGCTCGGCGATGAGCGGGCCGGAGTTGTCGTAGGGCGCGTAGGTGACGACCCGGTCGAGGAAGGGCCGCGCACCCCGCCGCGGCGGCTCGACGCCGGCCGCGACGAAGGCCACGAGCTCGTCGGTGCCGAGCCGGTGCGCGACGACGTGCGGCGGCAGCTGGACCTGCTCGGCGATGCCGATGACCGCCGCGTCCATGGATCCCTCGGCGACCAGCTCGAGCATCTCGCTGCCGTGGTAGACGGAGGTCACCAGCCGGACCTCGTCCCCGACGAGCTCGTCGAGTGCCGGGAAGACGTAGCCCGAGAGCCCGGCGAAGGTGCCCACCCGAAGCGTTCGCGCGGAGGCCGAGGATCGGACGGCAGCGTAGACACCGCCGAGGTGGCTGAGGATGTGGTCCGCCTGACGGACCATCTCCAGACCGGCCGGCGTCGCGGTCGTCCCCATCGGGCTCCGGGTGAAGAGCACTGTGCCACAGCGCCGTTCGAGGCGAGCCAGTCGTTGCGAGGCCGCTGGCTGGCTCACCAGGAGCTCGCGCGCCGCCGACCCGAGGGACTGTGTGCGGTGCAGCGTCAGCACCAGCTTGAGGTCGTCCACGTCCGGCACCTGGTGCAATGGATCCATAAGGCCATCTTATGACCCGTACCGAGATCGTCCTGTCTACCGGTACGGCGGTCGGGGCGCGACGCTGGAGCACGTGACCCCGAGCCGCGCCGTCCGCACCGTGCTGACCTCCAACGCCATCGAGTACCTGGCGTTCCGCTTCACCCAGGTCGTCCTCCCACTCGTCGTCCTGAGGCACTTCGACTCGGCCGCGATGGCGGGTCTCGTCGGCGGCCTCGCCGGTCTACCGGTCGTCACCTCGCCCTGGTGGGCTCGTCGCCTGCGGCAACGCCTCTCGGACGGGCGCGGTCTCGCCCTCGTCTCGCTCTGGCAGGCCGCCGCGGTCCTCGTCGTCCCGGTGGCGCTGGTCCTCGGGCTGATGCACCCGGTCGTCCTCGCCGTGGCCGGGCTCGCGGTCGGGGTGTCGAACGCGTTGGCGTCGCCCGGTCGCACGGCCCTGCTCGGCGACCTCGGGGACCGCCTGGGGGACGGGATGGCCACGCGGGTCGTCACGTGGGACGACGCCGTGCGCCGGGCTGCGATGGTGGTGGGCCCCGGTCTCGCGGGAGTCGGTGTGCAGCTCGGGTGGACCCACGTCCTGCTGTGGGTCGAAGGGCTCGCCCTCGTCGGGTCGTCCCTCCTCGTGCGTCGGGTCGTCCTGGGGCCGGAGGCGAGCGCGGTCGATGCTCACCCCGACGCCGCAGGTGCCGGCCCGGCGCCCGGGATCCTCGCGTCCGTGCGGCACCACCCGGACATCCTCCGGGGCTGGGTCATGCGTGGGACGAGCTGCATGCTGTGGTTCGCCTTCGCGCTCGGCCTCGCGGTGCAGGGGGAACGGACCGGGCAGTCCGGCACGCTCTACGCGACGGCACTGGCCGCCTACGGGGTCGGTGCGCTCGCGATGACGCTCGTGGTGGCCGCGCGTCCGCCGTCCTCGAACCCGGTGCGCGTGGCGACCGTCGCGTGGGTCGGGCAGGGGCTTGCGTTCGTCGCCATGGCCCTGTGGATCACACCCGCGCCGGTCGCCGTCTGGTCGGCCCTTGCGGGCGCCGTGACGGTCGTCGGCATCCGGGCCATGACGCAGGTCCTCCTCGGGCAGACGTCCGGTCCCGCTCGACGGGCGGCCCTCGCCGGGCAGTCCAACCTCGTCGACGTCACGGGGTCGGTCGGGATGCTCGTCGGCGGCGCGGTCATCGACGAGCTCGGTGTGCGCCCCACCCTCTGCGCGGCCGGTCTCGTCACGGCGGTCGTGGCCCTCGTCGCCGGTCTGCGCGGCCGCGGGCGGCGCCGCCTCGCCCGAACGCCCGGCACCGGGGTGCCCGCCATGACGTGGCTTCCGCTCGTGGGGCAGACGCAGCGGACCGGCCCGGCCCCGGCCCGCCGCGCGGACGAGCGGCATTCGGCGGTGGAGGAACCCAGCACGGCGTAGCGTCGGGGCGTGACCTTCGAGGTTCCGGCGGACGCCTACGACCTGTTCATGGGGCGGTACTCGGGGCCGCTCGCCGGGCGGTTCGCGGACTGGTCCGGGGTCGACGCCGGCCCCGGCCACGCCATCGACGTCGGCTGCGGCACCGGCGCTCTCACGCGCGTCCTCGTCGAGCGCCTCGGCGTCGACGGGGTGTCCGCCGTCGACCCGACACAGGCGTTCGTCGCCGTGCTGCGCCAGGAGTTCCCCACCCTCGACGTCCAGGTGGGGGGCGCCGAGCAGCTGCCGTACCGCGACGACCTGTTCGACCTCGCCCTGGCCCAGCTCGTCGTACCGTTCATGGCCGACCCGGTCGGGGGCCTGCGCGAGATGGCCCGGGTGACGCGACCCGGTGGCACCGTGGCCGCGTGCGTCTGGGACCACGCCGGGGGAGCCGGTCCGCTCGCCCTCTTCTGGCGGGCCGCCGCCGACCTCGACCCCGACGCCCCCGGCGAGGGTGACCAGCCGGGCGCCTCGGAGGGCAGCCTCGCGCTGCTCTTCGACGCCGCCGGTCTGACCGGCATCGAGGACACCTCGTTCATGGTCGCGGTGCGGCACGAGACGTTCGAGGAGTGGTGGGAGCCGTACACGCTGGGCGTCGGCCCTGCTGGCGACTACGTCGAGTCGCTGGCCCCGGACCGGCGCGCCGCGCTCCGCGAACACTGCCGCGAGCTCGCTCCCGACGCCCCGTTCCACGTGCTCGCGACCGCGTGGGCCGTGCGCGCCCGAGCCTGACCCCCGGTGGTGCCGGGGTTGGCCGCGGACCGGGCACGAGCGGTCGCGACCGGCGGGTAGCCCTACAGTTGGCGCCATGTTCTACAGCCTCGGGCGGTCCGTGCTCTACCCGCTGTCCCACGCGCTGTACCGCCCGACGATCGAGGGCAAGGAGAACATCCCGCGCGAGGGCGGTGTCATCGTCGCGAGCAACCACCTGTCGTTCATCGACTCGTTCGCGATCCCCCTCGCGGCGCCGCGGCAGGTGCGGTTCCTGGCCAAGGAGGAGTACTGGACCGGGCCCGGTGTCGGGGGGCTGCTGCGCAAGGGCTTCTTCAGCGCCGTCGGCATGGTGCCGGTCAACCGCCACTCACCGACCGCCGCCCAGGAGAGCCTCGACGCCGCGCTCGAGGTGCTCAAGAACGGGGACGCGTTCGGCATCTACCCCGAGGGCACCCGCTCCCGCGACGGCCGGCTCTACCGCGGCCGCACCGGCGTCGCCTGGCTCGCGCTGACCGCCCAGGTGCCGGTCGTCCCCGTCGGGCTCATCGGCACCGAGAACATCCAACCGGTCGGGGCGAGCTTCCCGCGCCTGGCCAAGGTCACGGTGCGCTTCGGCGAGCCGATCGGCGTCGAGGAGTACCAGGGCATGCCCGCCGGGAAGGCCCGGCGCCTGCTGACCGACCGCGTCATGGAGGCCATCGCGGCGCTCTCCGGTCAGGAGCGGGTCGACGCCTACAACGAGGTCCCGGGCGGCGCGCCCGCGGTCTGATCGTCATGCAGGTGCTGTAGTCGCGCTACAGCAGGTGCCCGTTGCAGATGCGACGCAGTCGCATCTAGCGTGGCCCCGTGACCGCACGGACCCCGACGCCGACCTCGACGCCTACCTCGACGCCGACCTCGACGCCGGAGCCGACGCCGACCTCGACCGCCCGCCCACTGCGCGCCCGCCTCGCGGCGCACTTGGGCCCGCAGGAGCGCCGGAGCCTCTCCGGGATGGCCGCGGTGGTGGCCCTGCTGCACGTCGTCGGCTGGGGGCTGCTCGTCCTCGTCGTCGCCCCGGCCGAGTACCGCGTCGCGGGCCAGCTGTTCGGCATCGGCCTCGGCGTCACGGCGTACACCCTCGGCATGCGGCACGCCTTCGACGTCGACCACATCGCCGCCATCGACAACACGACCCGCAAGCTCCTGGCCGAGGGACAGCGCCCGATGAGCGTCGGCTTCTGGTTCAGCCTCGGGCACTCCTCGGTCGTCTTCGTCATGGTCATGCTCCTCGCCGCCGGCATCCGGGCCCTGGCCGGCGCCCTGACCGACGACGGTTCGACGCTCCAGCAGGTGACCGGCGTCTGGGGCACCACCGTGTCGGGGACCTTCCTCGTCCTCATCGGCCTCGTCAACCTCGCCGCGCTCGTCGGGATCCTCAAGGTCTTCCGCCGGATGCGGGCCGGGCAGTACGACGAGGCGGAGCTCGAGCGGCAGCTGGACCGGCGCGGTCTGCTCAACCGCGTCCTCGGTCGCGTGACCCGCGCGGTGACCAAGCCGTGGCACATGTACCCGGTCGGCCTCCTCTTCGGGCTGGGCTTCGACACCGTCACCGAGGTGGGCCTGCTCGTCATCGCCGGCGGAGCGGCGGCGGCGGCCCTGCCGTGGTACGCCGTGCTCGTGCTGCCGGTGCTCTTCGCGGCCGGCATGTCGCTGCTCGACTCGATCGACGGCTCGTTCATGAACGTCGCCTACGGCTGGGCCTTCAGCCGCCCGGTCCGCAAGATCTACTACAACATCACCGTCACGGCGCTGTCGGTCGCGGTCGCCCTCGTCATCGGCGTCATCGAGCTCGTCGGTCTGCTCGCGGACAAGCTCGGCGTCACCGGCGGTCCGCTCGCCTGGGTGGCCGCCATCGACCTCGGCGACGTCGGGTTCTGGATCGTCGGCCTCTTCGTCGTCACGTGGCTCGTCGCCGTGCTCGTGTGGCGGTACGGCCGCATCGAGGAGCGGTGGGAGGCCACGCTCGCCGACTGACCGGCGTCACGCGTCGCCCGCCCCCAAAGTCCACCGTGGCGCGGTTCGGCCCGGGTGGGCGGCACGGACCGCGCGCGGGCTTAGGGTTGCGGTGTGTACGAAGGCGCAGTGCAGGACCTCATCGACGAGCTCGGACGCTTGCCCGGCGTCGGTCCCAAGAGCGCCCAGCGCATCGCCTTCCACCTCCTGCAGGCCGACGCCGAGGACGTCACGCGTCTCGTCACGGCCCTGACCGAGGTCAAGGCCCGGGTCCGGTTCTGCGAGGTGTGCGGCAACGTCGCGCAGGCCGAGCGGTGCCGCATCTGCGCCGACCCGCGTCGCGACCAGACCTCCATCTGCGTCGTCGAGGAGCCGAAGGACGTCGTCGCGATCGAGCGCACCCGCGAGTTCCGCGGCACCTACCACGTGCTCGGCGGCGCCATCAGCCCGATCGACGGCATCGGACCCGACGACCTGCGGGTCCGCGAGCTCATGACGCGGCTCGCGTCGGGGGAGGTGCAGGAGGTCATCATCGCCACCGACCCCAACCTCGAGGGCGAGGCGACGGCCACCTACCTGTCCCGGCTGCTGCGCGACGTCGGCGTCACGGTCACCCGCCTCGCCTCCGGCCTGCCCGTCGGCGGCGACCTCGAGTACGCCGACGAGGTGACGCTCGGGCGAGCCTTCGAGGGGCGTCGACGCGTCGACGCGTGACGCGCTCCCCGGGGGCCGCGTCCCAGCCGCGATGGGGCATGCTGGTCACATGAGCACCGAGCAGGGGACCCCTGACGCCGCCGACCGCGAGATCGACGACCTCTCGGGCCTGGCCGACCTCACCGCGGCCGAGGCCAGTGCGTTCCTCACGTCGGTGACCGAGGTCGCCTCGGGCAGCTCGCCCGACACCGCCCTGCCCGTCCTGACGCTCGCCCTGTCTCAGGTGCTCGTCGCCGGCGCCCGGCTCGGGGCGATCCAGGACGTCGTGCCGGTCGAGCGCTTCGAGCCGGACGCGACCGACGACGACGCCGACCCGCTGCGCACCGGTCTGGCCAACGTCTTCGCCGGCATCGACGACTACGTCTACGTCATCGACCCGGTCACCTCCTCCGAACGGGCCGACGGGTCGATCACCAACGACCTCGTGGACATCGCCGTCGCCCTGACGCACGGCCTCAAGCACTACGGTGCGGGCCGCCGCGTCGAGGCCCTGTGGTGGTGGCAGTTCAGCTACCTGTCCGAGTGGGGCGACCGCGCGATGACGGCGCTGCGCGCGCTCCAGTCGATCCTGTCGCACCTGCGGCTCGACGTCGACGAGGAGACCGTCGGCGAGGCGGAGTTCGACGCGCTGCACCCCTGACCCGCGCAAGAACGTGCGGCGCCGGTGACGAATCCGCGCACATCTCACCATCGCGACGCGGCGGTGGGCGCCGCGAGCCCGAGCCTAGACTCGGCTGCACCGCAGACCACCGAGCAGATCCGGAGCCCCGAGTGAGCATCGTCGTCCAGAAGTACGGCGGGTCGTCCGTCTCCGACGCCGAGGCCATCAAGCGGGTGGCCCGCCGCATCGTCGAGACGCACAAGGCCGGCAACGCGGTCTGCGTCGTCGTCTCGGCCATGGGCGACACCACCGACGAGCTGCTCGACCTCGCCGAGCAGGTGACGCCGGCACCGCCGGCCCGCGAGCTCGACATGCTGCTGACCTCGGGCGAGCGCATCTCGATGGCCCTCGTCGCCATGGCGATCGCCCAGCTCGGCGCCGAGGCCCGCTCGTTCACGGGCAGCCAGGCCGGCGTCATCACCGACGACGCGCACGGTGCCGCGCGCATCATCGACGTGACGCCGGGGCGCATCCAGAGCGCCCTCGACGCCGGTCACATCGCCATCGTCGCCGGCTTCCAGGGCGTGAGCCAGACGACGAAGGACATCACCACCCTCGGCCGCGGCGGCTCGGACACCACCGCCGTCGCCCTCGCCGCCGCCCTCGGGGCCGACGTCTGCGAGATCTACACCGACGTCGACGGCGTCTTCACCGCCGACCCGCGCATCCTGCCGAGCGCGCGCAAGCTCGACGTCCTGTCGATGGAGGAGATGCTCGACCTCGCGGCCAACGGGTCGAAGATCCTGCACCTGCGCTGCGTCGAGTACGCCCGCCGCTACGGCATCCCGATCCACGTCCGGTCCTCGTGGTCGCAGAAGCCGGGCACCTGGGTCAAGGACAACCCCTACGAAGGAGAAGGCGCTGTGGAAGCTCCGATCATCGCCGGCATCGCCCACGACCGCAGCGAGGCCAAGATCACCATCGTCGGGGTGCCCGACCGGGTCGGGATCGCCGCGAAGATCTTCGGCGCCATCGCCGAGGCCGGCATCAACATCGACATGATCGTCCAGAACGTGTCGGCGGCCCAGACGGCCAAGACCGACATCTCCTTCACGCTGCCGCAGGCCGACGGCGCCCGCGGCATGCAGGTGCTGCAGGGCATCAGGGCCGAGGTCGAGTACGAGGACCTGCGGCTCGATGACAAGATCGGCAAGATCGCCCTCGTCGGCGCCGGCATGAAGAGCCACCCAGGCGTCTCGGCGAAGTTCTTCGGGGCCCTGGCCGAGGCCGGGATCAACATCGAGATGATCTCGACCTCCGAGATCCGTGTCTCGGCGGTGACGCGCGCCGAGCAGCTCGACGACGCCGTCCGTGCCGTGCACACCGCCTTCGGTCTCGACTCGGCCGAGGACGCCATCGTCTACGGCGGCACCGGCCGCTGACGCTCGCTGCCCCGCCCGGTGAGCTGGGCCGCGTCGTCGCGTGACGGCGTCAGTGGGCCACCGCGGGCACCGACCGGGCCACGACCTCGGCGAGCTCCCCGCGCGTCGGGCCGGGGTCGAAGGGTCGCCGCCAGCCGGTCGCGTAGACGGCACGGGCCCGGTCCTCGGCGGCCCGCAGGCTCGCGGGCAGCGCGGTCATCGCGGCGTACGGACCGATGAGCTCGCCGATCGAGGGGTCCCGCTCCGCGGCCATCATGATGATGTCGGAGGGCAGCGGGCGGGAGAGGTCGATGTCCTCACCCGACCAGCGTCGGGCCTGCGCCGAGTCCATGTGCACGTGGTCCTCGACCCAGGGCCGCATGCTCGCCTCGCCGAAGGCGTCGAGCCCGAGCGAGAGCGCCTCGAGGTCGGTGCCGTGCTCGTCGAGGAGCCGGAGCAGCTCGGCCACCTGGAGCAGGGAGGTCGTGACGCCGCGGCCGAAGTTCGGCGTCGTGGTGCACACCGAGTCACCCACGAAGACGAGCCCCGGCAGCGCCGGACGGCCGTCCGGCCCGTGCTGCCCGCGGTAGACGTTGAGCAGCGGACCGCCGGGCAGCGCGTCGGTGAGCGGGGTGGCCACGGACGGGTCGGTCCACGCCGCGAGGCCGGGCACGGCGGCAGCAGCGGCCTCGAACGCCGCGGTGTGGCGCAGGTCCACGAGCGAGCGGTCCGAGGTGTTGCGGATGATGAGGGCGGAGAAGACGCCCTTCTCGTGAGGGAAGACGAGGACCTCGAAGCCGTCGTAGTTTCCTTGCCAGGCAATGGGATTCGTCAGTGGCGGGTCGGCTCCGGCGCGCAGCTGGTAGAGCCGGTCGACGTAGGCGATGCCGCACTCGCCGCCGATCCCCGGGGCCCGCAGGTGCCGGTTGACGCGCCCTGACCGGCCCGACGCGTCGATGACGAGGTCGGCGGGCACGTCACGGCCGTCGACGCTGAGGCCGCCGACCCGACCGCAGCGCGTCGTGAGCCCGTCGACGTGTCCCACCTCCAGGGTCAGCCCGGGCTGGGCCCCGGCCGCCGCCCGCACCGCCCGCTCGAACGTCTCGCGCCGCGAGCGGACGCCACCGAGGATCTTCGTGCCGTCGGGCAGGGGGATCGGCACCGGTTCGGCGCCTGCCGCGAGCCAGGCGTCCCAGGCGTCCGGTGCGACCTCCTGGAGGACCCGACCGACCTGGGGCCGGAAGGCGTGGGCGTGGTGGAACTGCATGACACCGCGTCGGTCCCAGTGCCCGGTGGCGGGCGGTCCGGCGTCGCGGTCGACGACGACCACCGAGTGCCCGCGGCGCGCGAGACCGATGCCACTGACCAGGCCGGCCGGTCCGGCCCCGATGACTGCCACCTGCACGACCTTCACCCCCATTGGTGTTACCGTCGGTGTATTGACTTAACCCAGAGTGAAAGCACCCGGTGATGGCGTCAAGCGGTTTGCGGGAAGTCCGATGAGCTCCCGTCCGAAACGGGCCTACGTGTCCGGTTTGCGTGAGGCACAGGCGCGCCGCACGCGTCGCGCCGTCGTCGAGGCCGCCAGTGCGCTCTTCGTGGAGCGGGGCTATGCCGCCACGACCATCGACGCGGTGGCCTCCGCTGCCGGGGTCAGCCGCAAGACGGTCTTCGACGCCGTCGGCGGCAAGGTCGCCCTGCTCAAGGACGCCTACGACTGGGCCGTCGTCGGCGACGATGAGCCGGTCTCCTTCGCCGAACGGCCGGCCGTCCGCGCGCTGCAGGAGACGACCGACCCTGCCGAGGCGCTGGACCAGTGGGTCCGCATCGTCCGCGACGTCGTTCGTCGCGTCGCGCCCATCGGCACCGTGCTCGTCCTCGCGTCCGACACCGACAGCGAGGCCGCGGCCCTCAAGGCGACCGCGGACGCCAACCGGCTCTTCGGCGCCCAGCAGCTCGTCCGCCACCTCGCGCGCATCGGTGGGTTGCGACCGGGCCTCTCGCGGGCCGCGGCCGCCGACGTCTGCTGGCTCTACATGGACCCGATGCTCTACAACCGGCTCGTCGTCGAGCGAGGTTGGTCGGTCGCCCGGTACGAGGCGTTCCTGCGGGACGCGCTGGCCGCCGCGCTCCTCGCCTGACGGCGGTGGACTCGGCTCGTGGACGGGCCCGGTGACGTGGGTATGGTCGAACGGTAAGCAGCCACCGCGATCTCGGGGACGAAGGCGATGCACGTGACCCCTCACGAATCCCACCTCAACAGCGACGGAACCGTTTTCCCCCCGGTGACCCCCGACCCACCCGTGCCACCCGGCCAGGAGGACATCTCGGTCCCCGACATCCTTCCGGTGCGTGCCCCCGACGGTCAGGACGGCTCGGATCGTTCCGACAGTCCGGGTGCTCCTGTCGGTCCGGACGCGGTCGAGGCCGCGGCGGACGCGGACGGCCTGCCCTCCCCGGAGAGCGAGGGCCCGACGTCCTGAGGTGCTGACGACCCGGTCAGGTCGGTCCGCCACGCGGGCGGCCGGGTCGGTGAGTTCGCGGTCGCGCGTCGGGGTACGTGTGGCGCATGAGACTGCGGCGCAGCATGATCGACGGCCCCGGCATCCGCCGGGTGCGCCGCGGTTCCGGCTTCGGCTACGTCGACGCGGACGGGAGGGCCGTCGACGCCGAGACCCGCGAGCGTGTCAAGGCACTCGTCATACCGCCGGCGTGGAAGGACGTGTGGATCAGCCCGTACCCCAACGGGCACATCCAGGCCGTCGGCACGGACGACGCCGGACGCCGCCAGTACCTCTACCACGAGAAGTGGCACGAGGCCCGTGACCGGGAGAAGCACGACCGCGTCCTAGCCCTGGCCAGGCGGCTGCCGCAGGCGCGCAAGCAGCTGGCCACGGACCTGCGCACCGACGGTCTCGGCCGCCGCCGCGTCACCGCAGCGGCGCTGCACATGCTGGACGCCGGCCTCTTCCGCACCGGCGGTGAGGCCTACGAGGCGCAGAACGGCTCGTACGGCGTCGCGACGCTCCTGCACCAGCACGTCAGGGTCAGCGGTGAGGACATCACCTTCGAGTTCCCCGCCAAGTCAGGGGTGCTGCGCGAGGCCGTCATGACCGACCAGCTGCTCGCGCGGCTCGTCCTGTCGCTCAAGCGCAGCGGCTACCCCGGCGAGCGGCTGCTCGCCTTCCGTGACGCGACCGGGTGGCACGAGCTGCACTCCGCCGACCTCAACCTCGCCTTCAAGGAGCTCGTCGGCGACGAGTTCACCGTCAAGGACCTGCGCACGTGGGCGGCGACGGTCACCGCCGCGGTCGCCCTGGCCCAGACCGGCCCCGCCGCCACCGAGCGAGAGCAGAAGCGCGCCGAGAAGGACGCGATGAAGGTGGTCTCGGAGCACCTCGGCAACACGCCGGCGGTCGCGCGACGCTCCTACGTCGACCCGCGGGTCCTGGACGAGTACGCCGTGGGGCGCACCGTCGCGCGGGGCCTGAGCCGGCTCACCAAGGCCGACCGGGCCCGCCTGGCCAACGGCGAGCTCGTCCGCGTCCGCGACCGCGACGCGCTCGAACGGGCGGTGATCCGCCTCGTCCGCGGCGCCGAGTAGAAGCGGCCGCCGTCGGGTACGAACCGGTCGTCGGCCTGAACCGGGCGACGACGGACCAGCCACGACGAGAGGAGATCCCCATGCCGAAGCGAAAGAGCCCCGGACCCTCGGTCAAGGACCCGGAGACCTACGAGGCACTTCGTGACGAGGGAGCGAGCAAGGAGAAGGCGGCCCGCATCGCGAACGCCGCCGCCGGCTCGTCGCGATCGTCGGTCGGCCGCAAGGGCGGCAAGGCCGGCAGCTACGACGACATGACCAAGGACCAGCTGATGAAGCGCGCCCGCGAGATCGGCATCTCCGGCCGCTCGTCGATGTCGAAGTCCGAGCTCGTCTCGGCGCTGCGCAACCACTGACGGGCACGCCCGCGTCGCCCGCGCGACGCCCGCGCCGCCGCACGCCGGCCTGCCGTCACGCGTCCGAGGAGCCACCCACTCGACCCGGGTCGGGTGGGCATCCGTGCGCGCGCCTCAGGCGGCGGCCTGCTCCGGCTCGGGCGCCGCCGCGGCGTCCAGGTCGTCGGCTCGCGTCGGTGGCATGAGCAGCCCGGCCACGATGCTGATGCCCGCCGCGACGACGACGGCGAGGAACACCGCGCTCGACCCCGCACCGACGGCGTCGGCCGACGCGTCCCCGCCCGACCGGGCGATGACGGCGTTGGCGATGGCGCCGAACACCGCGACGCCGACGGCGCTGCCGACCGAGCGCATGAACATGGTGGAACCGGTGACGACGCCGCGCTCGTGCCAGGGCACCGACGCCTGGGCCGCGATGAGCGTCGGGGTGGCGACGAGGCCGAGACCGAGTCCCACGACGAAGCACGACAGCGCGGTCGTCCACACGTTCGGGTCGGTGCTGACCAGCCACAGCACGAGCGACCCGACCCCGGCGAGCAGGAGGCCGATCAGGGCCGTGGGCCGGAACCCGATGCGCAGGTAGAGGCGCCCCGACTGGGATGCGGACACCGGCCAGCCGAGCGTCAGGGCGGCCACCGCGAGCCCGGCGACGAGCGGCGTCGCGCCCGTCGTCCGCTCGAGGAAGGTGGGCACGTAGGACGTGAGGCCGATGAGGACGGTGCCGACGCCGACCGAGATGAGGGACGTGGCGACGATGAGCCGGCGGCCGAAGAGCTGCAGCGGAAGCACCGGCTCGGCGGCTCGATGCTCGATCGCGACGAACGCCGCGAGCAGGACACCGCCGACGACGAACGAGCCGACGCTCTGCCAGGCGGACCACGCCCATGCCTGTCCGCCTTCGAGGGCGGCGAGGATGAGGAGGGTCAGCGCGACGGTCAGCACGCTCGCGCCCGCGTAGTCGATGCGATGGCGGCGCCGTTCGAGCGACTCGCCGTAGGTGCGCCACAGCATCCACGCGGCGAGGAGGCAGAAGGGGATGTTCACGAGGAAGATCCAGCGCCAGGAGGCGAACTGGGCGAAGACGCCGCCGAGCGTCGGCCCGACGACCGAGGACATGGCCCAGACCGAGGCGATGTAGCCCTGGACCTTGGCCCGCTCGGCGACGGTGTAGATGTCGCCGGCGATCGTGATGGTGAGCGGGAGCACGGCGCCGGCACCCAGCCCCTGCACGGCGCGCATGACGATGAGCGAACCCATGTCCCACGCGAGGCCGCACATGACCGAGCCGAGGAGGAACAGGCCGATGCCGACGAGGATGACCGGCTTGCGGCCGAGGGTGTCGGCGAGCTTGGCGTACACGGGGACCGACACCGCCTGCGCCAGCAGGTAGACGGAGAAGAGCCACGGGAACTGCGAGAGCCCGCCGAGGTCGTCGACGATGGAGGGCACCGCGGTGGCGATGATCGTCGAGTCGAGGGCGATGAGCGCGGTCGAGAGCATCAGCGCGACGAGGATCGGACCGCGCTCCGAGCGGAACCCGACGCCGCCGCCTCCACCGCTCGCCGTGGCCCTGCCGCCGGCGTCACCTCGTGCGGTACTCGTGCCCGTTCTGTGCTTCGTCATGGCGCTCCTCGGGTCTCGTGGCGACACTGGAGGACAAGCGGCCGGCGGCGCCTGGCATTCCCGGGCGCCCGTGGCTCGGGGACGCGGCCGAGCGGGTACGTGCTGGTCGACAGGTCTCACGCGCCGTCGTCCCGGGCCACTCGGGGACGCGGAAGGAACCCGATGGTCCGCACTCTCGGCGTCGAGGAGGAGATGCTTCTCGTCGACATCCGCAACGGCCGGCCTCGCTCCGTGTCCGGACAGCTGCTCATCCGCGCCGCCCACCGCCCTCCGGAGGTCGCCGGCGTGGGCGTCCACGGCGCGGTCGAGGGGGAGTTCCAGCAGCAGCAGATCGAGACGCACACGGCCCCGGCCACCGAGCTGTCCGCGCTGCGCGGGGAGGTCCAGCGATGGCGCAAGGAGGCGGTGCGCGCCGCCCGCAGCACCGGGTCGAGCGTCGCGGCGCTCGCGACGTCGCCGCTGCCCGTGCAGCCGCTGCCGGCCCGGTCGACGAGGTATGCGTGGATGGCGGACCGGTACGGGCTCACGGCCCGCGAGCACCTCATCTGCGGCTGCCACGTGCACGTGTGCGTCGACGGCGACGAGGAGGGCGTGGGGGTCATCGACCGGATCCGCGTCTGGCTGCCCACGCTGCTGGCCATCAGCGCCAACTCGCCCTTTTGGCGCGGCGAGGACACCGGGTACGCCAGCTACCGCTCACAGATGCTCGCCCGGTGGCCCTCGTGGGGACCGCCCGAGGTCTTCGGCTCGGCCGCCGCCTACCACCGCCGCGTCCGCGAGATGGTGCTCAGCTCGGTGATCCTCGACGAGGGGATGGTGTACTTCGACGCCCGGCTGTCCGAGCACTACCCGACGGTGGAGGTGCGGGCCGCCGACGTGTGCTTCACCGTCGAGGAGGCGGTCGTCATCGGGGCGCTGTGCCGGGCGCTCGTCGAGACGGCGGCGCGCGAGTGGCAGCGTGGGCTGCCGCCGCCGGAGGTGCCGACGCAGCTGCTGCGGCTCGCGTCGTGGCAGGCGGGTCGTGAGGGGATCGAGGGGCGGCTCGTCGACTGGCGCAGCGGCCGGCCGAGGCCGTGCTGGGACGTCATCGGCTCGCTCCTCGCCCACGTCGGGTCGGCGCTCGAGGAGGCCGGTGATCTGTCCACCGTCCTGGAGGGGCTCGAGCGGCTGCGGACCGAGGGCAACGGCGCCGTGCGCCAGCGGGCCATGCTGGAGCGCACCGGTCAGCTCATCGACGTCGTGGCCGAGTCGGTCCGCGTCACCGCCGGCCACGTCGACGCGTGACGGTCGGGTCCGCCCGCACGCCGTCGCTGGGGAAGCGGGTGTCGAGGGTGCTCGTGAAGAGCCGGCGTGACACCTCCATGTGCGCGGCGGTGTACGCGACCGCGCCCAGCGACCCGATGACGGCCGTGAGCGACGTGCCTCCGCCGGCGGCGTCGGTGACCAGCGCCCCGAGGGTGCCGGCCACGAGGGCGTTGACGACCATGAGGAAGAACCCGGTGCTGCCGATGATGTGCAGCGCGGTGAGTCGGGGCCGGCCGAGGGCGTAGGTGTGCATGAGCCCGGCCGCGTCGTCGTGCGTCGAGGTGGTGAGGTAGCGGTCCAGCCCGGGGACGAGGTCGACGTAGGCGTGCCGGATGCGGTTCATGGCGCGGAGGAGGTCGGAACCGTTCGTCATCGTCGACACTCCTTCGTGCGCCGGTTCGTCCCTCCAGTGTGCTGCGCGACCCGCAGCGTGCTGCCTCGAATGAGCGCTACTGCTGTACGTCGCTGCTGCACGGCAAGCAGAGAGGCCCTCGCTCGGATGAGCAAGAGCCTCGTGACCTGCGATTTCACCGGTCGGGGTGACAGTGTGCTGGCTCAGGACATCCGCGACACATGTCTCGAGACATCGGCGACACCCTGTCTCAGGTGATCAGCGACACCACGGGCGGTTGCTGATGCTCAGCCATGTCAAAGGCGCGACTGGTGATCACGGCCCTGCTCACCGAGGGTCAGACGGTGTCCGAGGTGGCCGCTCGATACGGCGTGCACCGTTCCTGGGTGTACCGCCTCAAGGCCCGCTACGACGCCGAGGGCGAGGCCGCGTTCGAGCCCAGGTCGCGTCGCCCCCTGACCAGCCCCAACGCCATCGACGGCGCGACCGTCGAGCTCGTGCTGCGGTTACGCAAGGAACTGGCCGACGCCGGTCTCGACGCCGGCGCCGACACACTGTGCTGGCACCTGCGCCGCCACCACCAGGTCGTCATCTCCCGTGCCACGGCCCACCGGATCCTGGTGCGCCACGCCACGGTCACCCCGGATCCGAGCAAGCGACCCAAGTCCTCCTACATCCGCTTCGAGGCCGACCAGCCCAACGAGACCTGGCAGTCCGACTTCACCCACTACCGCCTCCGCACCGCAGTGGACGTCGAGATCATCACCTGGCTCGATGACCACTCCCGGATGGCGCTGCACGTCAGCGCCCACCGCCGGATCGTGCTGGACACCTTCACCCACGCCGCAGCCCAGCACGGCTACCCGGCCTCCACCCTGACCGACAACGGCATGGTCTACACCGTCCGGTTCGCCGGCGGCCGCGGCGGGCGGACCCGCCTCGAGGCCGAGCTGCGCCGGCTCGGGATCACCCAGAAGAACTCCCGCCCGAACCACCCCACCACCTGCGGCAAGGTCGAACGCTTCCAGCAGACCCTCAAGAACTGGCTCCGCGCCCAACCCGCCCAGCCCACCACCATCGCCCAGCTGCAAACCCTGCTGGACACCTTCACCGAGCAGTACAACCACCACCGGCCCCACCGGTCGCTGCCACACCGCGCCACCCCGGCCGCCGCCTACACGGCACGACCCAAAGCCATGCCCGGGAACCGCAGCAGCGACACCCACGACCGCGTCCGCACCGACAGGGTCTCCAAGACCGGCAACCTCACCCTGCGCCACCACGGCCGCCTGCACCACATCGGCACGGCAGGACCCACGCCGGAACCTACGTCCGGCTCTTGGTCCAAGACCTCGACATCACCATCGTCAACACCGCCACCGGCGAGATCCTGCGCGAGCTCACCCTCGACCCCACCCGCGACTACCAGCCACAACACCCCAGACAAAACAACAGTGGCCCTACGTTTCCGTAGGGCCACTGTCGCCGATGTCCTGAGACATCACACCGGTCGGGGTGACAGGATTTGAACCTGCGACCTCTTCGTCCCGAACGAAGCGCGCTACCAAGCTGCGCCACACCCCGGTGGCTGCCGTTCGGGCGTACCCGGGGCAGCAAGGAGAGACTCTAGCGCAGGCCCGCGCCCATCTCCGAATCGGGTCCCGGACCGCGTGGTCCCGACCTCCCCGTGACTCCTACGTCACTGCTCACTCTGGCTGAGCAGTGACGTAGGAGTCACGAGCACAGCGGCCACTCGCGCCCGTCGGCCCGGCCCTTACTCAGGCGTGCGAGCGGGGGACGAGGGTCAGCAGCGTGGCCTCGGGCCGACAGGCGAGGCGCACGGGCGCGGTCGGCGCGGTGCCGAGGCCCGCGGACACCTCGAGCCACGCGGCGTCCTCCGGCGCCTGCGAGGAGGGCGCCCCGCCGGCGCCCGGCCACCACCGCGAGAGGCCCTTGACCCGCGAGGTGTCGAGGTCGCAGTTGGTCACGAGCGCGCCGTAGCCGGGCACGCAGACCTGCCCGCCGTGGGTGTGGCCGGCGAGGACCAGGCGTGCACCGTCGGTCGTGAACGCGTCGAGGACGCGCTGGTACGGCGCATGGGTGATGCCGATGGTCAGGTCGGCCGACGCGTCGGCCGGACCGCGGACGAGGTCGAGCCGGTCGTAGCCGAGGTGCGGGTCGTCGACGCCGACGAGCTCGAGCCGCAGGCCCCGCACCTCGAGCGTCCGGCGACGGTTGGTCAGGTCGACCCAGCTGCGGTCGAGGCCACGGCGCAGGTCGGCGGTGGGCAGGCGCGGGGTCGAGCCGACCCCCTTGGCGTGGTGGCGGGTCAGGTACCGCAGCGGGTTCTTGATCTTGGGGGCGAAGTAGTCGTTCGAGCCGAGGACGTACGCGCCGGGCACGTCGAGGAGCAGCTCGAACGCGTCGAGGAGCGCCGGCACGGCGTCGTGGGCGGCGATGTTGTCGCCGGTGTCGACGACGAGGTCGGGGTCGAGCGAGGCGAGGCTGCGCACCCACGTCGCGCGGGCCCGCTGGCGCGGCACGAGGTGGATGTCGGAGACGTGCAGCACCCGCAGCGGCGGGGCCCCCTCGGGCAGCACCGGGACCTCGAACCGCCTGAGCACGAAGGCGTTCCGTTCGACGAGCGAGGACCACCCGAGCACGGCTGCTCCCGCGGCACCGAGGCCCAGCACGGTCTTCGTCACGGCACGCATGTGCCACATCCTCGCACCCCGCCCCGAACCGGCCGGAAACCCGGCGAGAGCCGTCGTGCCGACCTGACAGACTGACGCCATGAGCACCCTCAAGGAGCAGCTGCAGGCCGACCTCACCGCCGCGATGCGCGCGCGGGACCAGGTCCGGGCCGGCTCGATCCGGATGGCCCTCACCGCCGTGACGACCGAGGAGGTCGCCGGCAAGGAGCACCGTGAGCTGACCGACGACGACGTGCTCAAGGTCCTGACCAAGGAGGCCAAGAAGCGTCGCGAGGCCGCCGAGGCGTACTCCGGCGCCGGCCGCAGCGAGCTGGCCGCGAAGGAGGAGGCCGAGCTCGCCGTCCTCGAGACCTACCTGCCCCGGCAGCTCGGCGACGACGAGCTCGAGGGGATCGTCCGCGAGGCCGTCTCGGCGTCGGGCGCCACGGGGATGCAGCAGATGGGTCAGGCGATGAAGGCCGCCAACGCGGCCGTCGCCGGACGCGCGGAGGGTGGCCGCGTCGCCGCCGTCGTCCGACGCGTCCTCGCCGGCTGAGGCACGACGAAAGGGGCCGACGCCTCGTGCGTCGGCCCCTTGCCCGGTGTGCCGTCAGCCGTGCGGCTTGGGCGGCTTGTGGCCGTTGCCACCGCCGCCACCACCGCCTCCGCCGCCCGGCGGGACGACGACCGTCGGCTGGGGCTGCTGCGGGAGCGCCTGGCGCTGCGCGCCGCGTGAGGTGTAGATGGTGATGTAGCTGCCGCTCGGGGCCTGCCCGTACGGCGACGTGCCGGCGACCAGGCCCTGCGGGACGCCGGAGCTCATCGTGCCGCCGACACCGGCCGAGAAGCCGGCCGCCTGAAGCGTCGCGATGGCCTGGTCGACGCTCATGCCCGTGACGCCGGGGACGTCCTTGAGGTCGCCCTTGGTGAACTTGTCGGTCGGCTCGCCGAACTTCACCTCCGGCTGGCCCTCGAGCGCCTTGTTCATGATCTGCTTCCAGATCGGCGCGGCGATCGCGGCACCGTGCATGACGGGGTAGAACTGCCCGCCGACGGTGATGTTCTTCATGACGCGGGTGATCGGGTCGTACGGCGTGCCGACCCAGACCGCCGTGACCAGCTGCGGCGTGTAGCCGACGAACCAGGACTCGTTGTTGCCGTTGGCGGTACCGGTCTTGCCGGCGGACTCGCGCTTGCCGTCGTCGAGCTGGTTGCGGATGCCGGAGCCGTGGGTCATGTTGAACTCGAGGAACTTGTCCGTGGCGCGCACGACGTCGGGCTCGACGACCTGCTGGCACGCGGTCTTCGGCAGGGCGACGTTCTTGCCGCCCATGACGAGCTTGGTCACGGCGACCACCGGGCACTTCTTGCCGTCGGCGGCGAGGACGCCGTAGGCGTGGGCGACACCCTGCGGCGACACGTCGGAGGCGCCGAGGATGTACTGCGGGGCGTACCGGCCGACCGGCTCGCCGTCGGCCTGGTGCAGGCCGAGGCGCAACATGGTGTCGCGCACCTTGCAGCCGCCGAGCTCCTCGGCCAGGGCGATGAACGCGGTGTTCGTCGACTTGGCGGTGGCCTCCATGAGGCTGATGCGGCCGCCGCGGAACGGCGAGTCGTTGAAGACCTTCCACGTGCCGCCGGGGCCGCAGTTGGCGATGCCGCCCGGCCACTCCTTGGGCGTGTAGACGGCCTGCGAGTTGCCGCCGGCGGCCTTGGCGTTGACCGAGGCGCTCGTCGTCATGCCGGACTCCATGGCGGTGACGAGCGCGAAGGCCTTGGCCGTCGAGCCGAACTGGAAGCCGCCGGACCCGCCGTACTTCTTGTCCAGGGCCCAGTTGATGCCGGTCTTGCCGCGCGACTCCTTGTCGACGGTGTACTCGGTGTTCTGCGCGAAGGCCTTGACCTCACCGGTGTTCGGGTCGGCGACGTAGGCCGCGGCGCCGATGCGCTCGTCGTTGCCGATGGGGACCTTCTTGGTCACCTCACGCTGGGCGATCTTCTGGATGCGCGGGTCGAGCGTCGTCGTGAGGGTGATGCCGCCGCGGTAGAGCGTGCGCTTGCGCTCCTCGACGGTCTTGCCGAGCTGCGGCATCGTCAGCGCGTAGTTGATGATGAAGTCGCACCAGTAGGGGTACGGCGAGGCGAGGCAGGTGCTCTTGGGGTTCGACACCCGCATGTCCTGCTTGAGCGTCCGCTTCTTGGCGGCCTGCCACTGCTTGTCGTCGATGATCTTCAGCTCGTGCATGCGGTCGAGCACGACGTTGCGCCGCGCGACCGCGCGCTCCGGGTTGTTGACCGGGTCGGTCGTGCCCGGGTTCTGCGTCAGGCCGGCGAGGAGCGCCGCCTGCGAGAGGCTGAGCTTGCTCGCGTGGACGCTGAAGTAGTGCATCGAGGCGGCCTCGACGCCGTAGGCGCGGTCGCCGTAGTACACGAGGTTGAGGTAGCGCTCGAGGATCTGGTCCTTCGTCAGCTGCTTCTCGACGGTGATCGCGTACTTGAGCTCCTTGAGCTTGCGCATGTAGTCCTTGCGGACGGCGGCCTGCGCGGCAGCGGTGTTGCCCTCGGCGAGCGCGTTGTACTGCAGCGAGATCTTGACGTACTGCTGGGTCAGCGACGAGGCACCGACCGAGCTGCCGTTGCGCAGGTTGGAGATGACCGCGCGCAGCGTGCCCTGGATGTCGATGCCGCCGTGCTCGTAGAAACGGTGGTCCTCGATCGCGACCTGCGCCTCACGCATGATGGGGGCGACCTGGTTCAGCGGCACGACCGTGCGGTTCTGCTCCTGCGGCGTCGCGATGACGGTGCCGTCGGCCGCGAGGATCCGCGACGACTGGGCGAGCGGGTTGGTCGTGAACTCGCTCGGCAGCTCGTTGAAGACGTCCACGCCGCTACGCGCGAGTGCCCCGGTGGCCCCGACGGCCGGCATCAGCAGGCCGGCGGCGAGCAGCCCGAGCACGAGGGCGGACGCGAGGAACGCCCCGAGCAGACTGACGACGCCACCGATCGAGGTAGTGCGTGAGGACATGGGCCCAAGGGTAACCGGTGCCCCTATGGCCACCGGATCTCCGCACGTCAGGCGGGGTTTTCACGCGTGAGCCCGGCGTGGCGACCGGGGGCCGCCGGCGTCCGGCATGGTCCGGAGTGACTAGTCACTCCCGCCGAGAAATGGTCCGTGCAGCCTATGTCGCTGCTTGACATCCGGGCCCTAATGTCTCGTTTGGGCCAAAGGGGGGCCCAACACACAGGACCGGTGGGACGGTCCGGAGGCCGGCTCGGTGACTGGGAGGTGCCGAGCGGGGAGGGGAAATCATCATGAGTGCTGTCGCGATTGTCGACCTGTGGGTCGACGACTGGGCCAGTCAGGCTCGCTGCTCGAGCCAGGACCCGGACGCCCTGTTCGTCCGTGGAAAGGCCCAGCACGACGCAAAGGCCGTCTGCAAGGGATGCCCGGTCCTGGCCCAGTGCCTGGCCGAGGCCCTCGACAACCGGACCGAGTTCGGTGTCTGGGGCGGGATGACGGAGCGTGAGCGCCGCGCACTGCTGCGCAAGCGTCCGGACATCGCCTCCTGGAAGAGCGCTCTGCGGGCCGGCATGGCCGCGCAGACGCGTCAGGCCTGAGAGTCCGGTCACGCCCGCGCCGCGACGCGTCCGTATCCTCGGACGCGTCCGGCGCCTGCGTGTGTCATCGGGTCACGACCCGGTGAGCGACTCGCCGATCTGACGCAGCCCGGCCAGGTCGTGCACATCGCGGCCGAGCGCCGGCACGTGGACGACGGGGATGCCCGGGTGCGACCGGGAGAACCGGTCGGCCAGCTCGTGCTGCCGCTGGGCGGTCCGCACGAGGTCGGCGTGCAGGCGCAGGAGACCGGCAGCCGTGGTCGCCGACTTCGGCCCGTTGCCGTCCTCGAGCGCCTCGGCCACCGCGACGGCCTTCGACGGCGTCAGCCCGGTGGCCTCGACGCGACCGATGCGGTTGACGACGAGGCCGGCGAGCGGCATCCCGTCCGCCTCGAGCCGGTCGACGAAGTAGGACGCCTCGCGCAGCGCGTCGCGTTCGGGGGCGGCGACGACGAGGAACGCCGTGCCGTCCTCGGACAGCAGCCGGTAGGTCTCGTCGGCACGCTCGCGGAACCCGCCGAACATCGTGTCGAGGGCGTTGACGAACGTCTGGACATCGGTGAGCATCTGCCCGCCGAGGATCCTCGTCATCGTCGACGTGACGAGCTGCACTCCGACGCCGAAGACCTTGAGACCCGCCCGGCCGCCGGCCTTGGCCGGCGCGGTGAGCAGCCGGATGAACCGTCCGTCGAGGAAGCTGCCGAGCCGGTTCGGGGCGTCGAGGAAGTCCAGGGCCGAGCGCGACGGCGGGGTGTCGACGACGATGAGGTCCCACGGGGCGTCGGGCCCACCCGCGGAGGCCTTGAGCTGCCCGAGCTTCTCCATCGCCATGTACTCCTGGGTGCCCGCGAACGAGCTGGAGACGGCCTGGTAGAACGGGTTGGCCAGGATCTGCTGCGCCTTGTCCGGATCGGCGTGCGCGATGACGACCTCGTCGAAGGTCCGCTTCATGTCGAGCATCATCGCGTGGAGGCTGCCGCCCGCCGAGGTGTCGATGCCGGCGACCGGGCGCGGGGTGTTGTCGAGCTCGGTGAGGCCGAGCGACTGTGCGAGCCGCCGCGCCGGGTCGATGGTGAGCACGACGACGCGCCGCCCCGCCTCGGCGGCCCGCAGGCCGAGCGCCGCGGCGGTCGTCGTCTTGCCCACGCCGCCGGACCCGCAGCACACGACGATGCCGATCGACGCGTCGGCGATGAGCGCGTCGACGTCGAAGGCGGGCGCCGGCCGGGCGACGGTGGGCTGGCGTGCCGATGTCGTCACGAGGGCACCTGCTCGTGGGCGAAGCAGGGCACGAGCAGGTCGGCCAGCTCGCGGACCGAGCCGCTGTCGACGCCCTCGGGCAGCGCGGGCAGCTCGATGATCGGCAGCCCGGTCTCCTCGAGCAGCGTCCGCTGCTCGCGCTCGAGGTCGACGCGTTGGGCGTGGTCGTGCGCCTCGGCGAGAAGGCCGTCGACGAGCTCGGGCGTGACGATGACGCCGGCGTCGACGAGCTGGGCGCGGATCGAGGGTTTGTGGAGGCGCTCGGCCCGGGCCTGGTCGAGCGCGGCGTCGTCGAGGAGCGGGCGGCGCACCATGTTGACGACGATGGCACCTGGCCGGAAACCCTTGGCGCGCAGCTCCTCGACGGCCTCGAGGGTCTCCTGCACGGGCATCTCCTCGAGCAGGGTGACGAGGTGGACGACGGTCTGCTCGGACTGCAGGAGGCGGGTGATCGACTCGGCTTGCGAGTGGATCGGCCCGACGCGGGCGAGGTGGGCCACCTCGGAGTTGACGGAGAGGAACCGCCCGATGCGCCCCGTGGGCGGCGCGTCGAGCACGAGCCCGTCGTACGCGGGTGGGGCGTCGCCGCGGTGGCGGCCGTCGCGTCGGCGGCGGTTGGCCTCGTAGACCTTGCCGATGAGCAGGACGTCCCGCACACCCGGCGCGATGGTCGTCGCGAAGTCGATGGCGCCGAACTTCTCGAGGAGCCGGCCGGCGCGGCCGAGCTTGTAGAAGAGCTGGAGGTACTCGAGCAGGGCGGCCTTGGGCTCGACCGACAGCCCGTCGACCTCGCCACCGCCCGGCAGGCGCACGACGCGGGTCTCCTGCGTGCCGAGGGGCGGCACGTCGAAGGTCTGGCTGATGCCCTGGCGTCCCTCGACCTCGGTGAGCAGGACGCGTCCGGGCGTCGAGGCGAGCGCGAGCGCCAGCGCCGAGGCGACCGTGGTCTTGCCGGTGCCGCCCTTGCCCGTGACGACGTGCAGCCGCGCCTGGCCCCAGTCCGTCGTCACGGGGCCCAGCCTAGGCGGGCGGGCGCGAGAGGCTCGGGCAGCCGCCGCGTTCGGGACGCACGTCACGCCGGGAAGCCCTCATCCGGTGAGGGCGGCGACCGTGGCCAGGACCCGGTCGAACGCCGGCTCGTCGGGGTCGATGAACGCGTAGTGGGCGGCGTCGGGCACGACGGTCCGCTCGACGTCGCCACCCGCCCGCCGCGCCGAGTCGAGGTACGCGTCGCCCACCTCGGTCGGCACGTCGTCGTCCTCGGTGCCGGACAGGAGGCGCACCGGCACCCGGGGCGGAAGGGCGTCCATCGGGTCGGCCGAGCGCCACGCGGGCGTGCCCGGACCCGTGCCCACGAACGCACGCGCGGCGTCGGACCCGAGGTGCAGGCGGTCCGCGGCGTCGAGGTCGACGACCCCAGCCAGGGACACGACGCCGACGACGCCGAGCCCCCCGACCCACGGCTGCCCGGCCGCCCAGGTGACGAGCTGGCCGCCGGCCGAGTGGCCGACGAGGACGACGCGGTGCGGCAGCGACGGGTCCCGCGCCACCGCCTCGGTGACCGAGCGGACGTCGTCGAGCGTGCCGGGCACGCCACCGCCCGGCATCCCGGTCCGCCGGTACTCGGCGAGGGCGACGGCGTACCCGGCCGCCGCGAACGCGTTCGCCTCGGGCAGGGCGTGTGCTCGGTCGTACTCGGCGCGCCAGAACCCGCCGTGGACGACGAGCAGGGTGACGCCACGGGGCGGGACACCGGCGGCCGGAGGGACGACGTCGTAGACCTGGGCGCGGTCCGGTCCGTACGACCGGGTCGTCGGCGCGGGTGCGGAGGGGCGGGTCAGGACGTCGTCGGGGCGGCGGTCGGCCGGCGTGCTCATGCCGGACATCGTGGCACCCGCCGACGCCCGGCCGGAGGGACCACCCGGCACCGTGCCGGGGTCACCGAAGGGGCCGCCGGGCGCACCGGAGCACGCGCCGAGCGTCGGTGCCCCGATGAGTAGGGTGATCGCCATGACCACGTGGGAATACCTCACTGCACCGCTCCTGATCCACAACACCAAGCAGATCCTCGACAACTTCGGTGCCGATGGCTGGGAGCTCGTCCAGATCGTCAACGGGCCCGACGGCACCAGCCTCGTCGCCTACTTCAAGCGTCCCAAGACCGGGGGGAACTGACATGAGCGCCGTCGAAGACCGTCTGTCCGAGCTCGGCCTCACGGTGCCCGAGGTCGTCCCGCCCGTCGCCGCCTACGTCCCCGTGGTCCGCGACGGCAACCTCGTCTTCACCTCCGGCCAGCTGCCGATGGTCGAGGGCCGGCTCCCGGCCACCGGCAAGGTCGGCGCCGAGGTCGACGAGGCGACGGCCAAGGAGCTCGCCGCGACGTGCGCCCTCAACGCCATCGCGGCCATCAAGTCCGAGATCGGGGACCTCGACAAGGTCGCCCGCGTCGTCAAGGTGGTCGGCTTCGTCGCCTCCGACCCGATCTTCACCGGCCAGCCGGGCGTCGTGAACGGGGCGAGCGAGCTGCTCGTCAAGGCCTTCGGCGACAAGGGAGTCCACGCCCGGTCCGCCGTCGGCGTCGCGGCGCTTCCGCTCGACGCCCCGGTCGAGGTCGAGGTCGTCGTCTCCGTCGAGGCGTGAACCGGTGAGCGGTCGTCTCTTCCCGCTCACGAGCACACCCGGCATCTCCGACGCCGCGACGAGGTGGCTGTCCGGTGACCGGTGGGAGGTCGCCGAGCCGCGACGAGCCAGCACCGTCATGCTCGTGCGTGACGCCGACGTCACCGCTGGTGCCGGTCGGGGCGGGGGCGCCGCCGGCGGCGCGGGCGCCTCGGGGGCCGAGGTGTTCATGCTGCGGCGGGTCCCGGCCATGGAGTTCGCGCCGAGCATGCACGTCTTCCCCGGCGGCGGCGTCGATCCCCGCGACGGCGAGGGCGACCTGCCCTGGAGCGGTCCGTCGCCGCTCGAGTGGGGCGAGCGGCTCGGCTGCAGCCCGGTCGAGGCCCAGCTCTACGTCGCCGCAGCGGTGCGCGAGCTCTTCGAGGAGTGCGGCGTGCTGCTCGCCTCCCCCTCTGCGAGCGGGCCGCTCGCCCCGGTCGCGGACGCCGCGTGGCGCGGCGTCCGCGCCGACCTCGTGTCCCGTGCCGTGTCGCTGCGCGAGGTCCTCGTCGAGCACGGGCTCGTGCTGCGCTCGGACCTCGTCGTGGCGAAGGCGCACTGGCTGACGCCGGAGTTCGAGCCGCGACGGTACGACACGTGGTTCTTCGCCGCGCTGATGCCGCCGTCGCAGGTCGCCGACGGCGACACCACCGAGGCCGACCTCGCCGAGTGGGTGCGCCCCGCCGACCTGCTGCGCCAGTACGAGGCCGGCACCGCCCTCATGCTGCCGCCCACCGTCGTGTGCCTCGAGCAGGTGCGCGACGCCGTGTCGGCCGCCGAATTCGTCGCGCACGCCGACCTGACGCCGCTCGTCATGCCGGAGGTCGTCGACGCCCCCGGGGGCGCGGCGATGGAGGTCGTCGAGCGCGTCTGAGCCGCAAGCCGATCCGGCTGCCGTGCCGGGAGGGGGCGCGGCCGGGCGGCGCGTGACGGCTCCCGAGACCTGACACCCGAGACGCAGGAGGCCGACGTGCAGGGTTCCCAGGCCGACCCGACGTGGGTCGGCGGCCGGTTCGGCGAGCGCGCCGAGTGCGTGCTGTGCCCCAACCCGTCGCCGATGACGCTCGACGGCACCAACACGTGGCTCCTCGCCGAGCCGGACGGCGACGAGGTCGTCGTCGTCGACCCCGGCCCGCTGGACGAGGACCACCTGCAGAACGTCCTTCGGCACGTCGCCGACTCCGGCCGACGCGTCGCCCTGACGCTGCTGACCCACGGCCACGACGACCACGCCGAGAGCGCCGACCGCTTCCACGCCCTCACCGGTGCGCCGGTCCGGGCCTTCGGCCGTGGACACGACGACATCCGCCCCGGTGAGACGATCCGCGTCGGCGGGCTCGAGGTGCTCGCCGTCGAGACGCCCGGCCACACCCGCGACTCCTTCTCCTTCGTCCTGCCGGCCGATGCCGCCCTGCTGACCGGCGACACGGTGCTCGGCCGCGGCACGACGGTCGTCGCGTGGCCCGACGGGAGCCTCGAGTCCTACCTCGAGTCCCTCGACCGCCTCCAGCGGCTCACGGCGTCCGGCGCGGTGACGAGCCTGCTGCCGGGGCACGGGCCGTTCGTCCCGGACGCGGCGGCGACCGTGACCTTCTACCTCCAGCACCGCGCCGAGCGGCTCGAGCAGGTCCGGTCCGCGGTCGCGGCCGGCGCCTCGACGGCTCGCGAGGTCGTGGAGACGGTCTACGCCGACGTGCCGCGCAGCCTCTGGCCCGCGGCCGAGCTGTCGGTTCAGGCCCAGCTCGAGTACCTGCGCGAACACCCGTGACACCGGGCGGAGGTGGCGTGGAGGACCTCGCGCTGGCGGCGGTCCAGCTCGTCGGCGACCGACGCCGTGCCGTGCTCGGCATCGCCGGGGCGCCGGGAGCCGGCAAGTCGACGCTCGCCGAGGCTCTCGTCACCGAGGTGGGACGGACGAAGGGGCCCGACTACGTCGCCCACGTGCCGATGGACGGCTTCCACCTCGCCGATGTCCAGCTGGAGCGGCTGGGAGCCCTGTCGCGCAAGGGTGCTCCCGACACGTTCGATGCCGACGGGTACGCGCACCTGCTCCGTCGGGTCGTCGCCGAACCGGACTCGTGGGTGTACGCCCCGGGTTTCGAGCGCACGCTCGAACAGCCCGTCGCGGCAGCGATGGTCGTGCCGCCGGCAGCGCGCCTCGTCGTCACCGAGGGCAACTACCTGCTGCTGCCGGAGCCCCGGTGGCAGGCGGCCCGCGCCGCCACGGACGCCGTCTGGTTCGTCACCGGCGACGACGACGTGCGACGCGCGCGGCTGGTGTCACGGCACGTCACCTTCGGCAAGGAGGCCGAGGCTGCGAAGCTGTGGGTCGAGCGCACCGACGAGGCGAACGCCCTGCTCGTCATCGCGTCGGCCTCTGCTGCGGACCGGACCGTCGTCAACGGCCCGGACGGCTGGCGCTTCGCGTCCTGATCGCGCCGCCGACCGCCTGCAGCTCGCCGCGGCGGGTAGGCAGGCGCCGTCGCTCAGCATTGCTCCGCGTGACGGGCCAGGTCCGTGTGAGGCGGCTGACCCCGCTGCATTGGCCCCTGCCTCGCGAAACTTCCTCGGCGGCCAAGCTCCGGCTCGTCAGGCGGAGCAGTGCTGAGGGAGCGACAGGGAAGGCCCGCTCGGACTGGCTGAGAGAGGCAGGGCAGAGCCGCTCGGACTGGCGTGGCAGGGGTGGCTCGTCACGAGGAGCAACGCTGAGGGAGAGCAGGACGCACGGCGCGGACCGGCTTGGCAAGGTGGCTCCTCAGGCGGAGCAATGCTGAGTGGGAGAGGGCAACTCGGCTCCGCTCTCGGTCCTTGCCGCGAAACGCGAGCGGGCGGCGGCGGAAGGGTCAGCGAGGGTCAGCGCGCGCGGCGCTTGAGGCGCTCCACGTCCTGCAGCAGGACGGCGCGAGCCTCCAGGCGCAGCCAGCCGCGCGTCGCGAAGTCGGCGAGGGCCTTGTTCACGGTCTCGCGGGACGCGCCGACGAGCTGGGCCAGCTCCTCCTGGGTGAGGTCGTGGCTGACCATGACACCGCCCTCGACGGGCCGGCCGAAGCGCTCGGAGAGGTCGAGCAGGGCCTTGGCGACGCGTCCGGGAACATCGGTGAAGACGAGGTCGGCGAGGTGCGCGTTGGTGCGGCGCAGCCGCTGGGCGAGCGCGGCCAGCAGGGCCTTGGACACCTCGGGTCGGCCGGACAGCAGGCCGGTGAGCGAGTCGTTGCCGAGGCCGAGCAGCTGCGTCTCGGCGACGGCGGTGGCCGTCATGGTGCGCGGGCCGGGGTCGAAGAGGCTGAGCTCGCCGAACATCTCGCCCGGTCCGAGGATCGCGACGAGGTTCTCGCGGCCGTCGGGACTCGTGCGGCCGAGCTTGATCTTGCCCTCGGCGATGACGTACAGCGTGTCGCCACGGTCGCCCTCGTGGAACAGCACGTCGCCGCGCTCCATGTGCGTCCGGCTCATCTGCGACTGCAGGGCCGATGACGCCTCGTCGTCGAGGGCCTTGAACAGGGGCGCGCGCTTCACCACGTCGAGATCCACGGGGTCAGTGTGCCACGTCGCCCTCGCCCCCGCCGCGCGGTCGACGGCGCGGTGAACAGGCGCGTCGAACCGGCGCGTCGACGGGCCGGGGAGGTCCTCCGTCCGGCGGTCGGACGCTCGCCCTACGCGGGCGGCGTGACCCAGTCCCGCGGCATACAGTGTGCTCCGTGTCCCCCCGAGCCGTCGTGACCTCCGACGAGACGCCCGTCGCCCGCACGCGCCGCGCCCGCAAGATGTACCGCGCGCTGCACGAGCGCTATCCGTACGCGCACTGCGAGCTCGACTTCACGACGCCGCTCGAGCTGCTCGTCGCGACCATCCTCTCGGCGCAGACCACCGACGTCGGCGTGAACAAGGTCACCCCCATCGTCTTCGACAGGTACCGGACCGCCGCCGACTACGCGGCCGCGGACCGCACCGAGCTCGAGACGATCATCCAGCCCACCGGCTTCTACCGGAACAAGGCCGACGCCCTCATCAAGCTCGGCATCGCCCTCGTCGAGAACTTCGACGGCGAGGTCCCGGGCCGGCTCAAGGACCTCGTGACGTTGCCCGGCGTCGGCCGCAAGACGGCGAACGTCGTGCTCGGCAACGCGTTCGACGTGCCGGGCATCACCGTCGACACGCACTTCGGCCGGCTCGTGCGTCGCTTCGGCTGGACCGAGGAGGAGGACCCGGTCAAGGTCGAGCACGAGATCGGGCGCCTCTTCATGCGCAAGGACTGGACGATGCTCAGCCACGTCGTCATCTTCCACGGCCGGCGCACCTGCCACGCCAAGCGTCCCGCCTGCGGCGCCTGCCCGGTGGCGCGCTGGTGCCCCAGCTACGGCGTCGGCGAGACCGACCCCGACAAGGCCGCGAAGCTGCTCAAGTACGAGCTCGCCCCGCAGGCCCTCGAGGAGGCGGCCCGCGCCGCCGCTGCCGCACAGGCCGCCGAGCAGGACGGTGCCGGGCCGGACGTCCGGGCCGCGGCGGGGCAGGGGAACGCGTGACGCACGTCGCGAGCGGTATCGCGTACGCCGGCCGCACCGGGACGATCGAGCCGGCGCCGGTGCCCCCGGGCGGGATGCCGCGTCCGTCGTGGCTCGACCGGCTGGCCGACCGCCTCGGCACCGCGCGCGCCGAGGACTTCTCGCTCTTCGTGCCACCCGACGAGGGCGGCCGCGAGTCTGCCGTCCTCATCCTCTTCGGCCCGCCGCCGGCGGCGCTCGCCTCGAGCGCGCCCGGTCCGTCGGACCCGTCGGACCCGTCGGACCCGGACGGGGGAGCCTCCGACGAGGAGGCGCACGTCGTCCTCGTCGAGCGGTCCCACGACATGCGCTCGCACCCCGCGCAGATCGCCTTCCCGGGTGGCGCCCGCGACCCCGAGGACGCCGACGACGTCGCCACCGCACTGCGCGAGGCGCAGGAGGAGACCGGCCTCGACCCCTCGGGCGTCGACGTCGTGGCCACCCTGCCGTCCCTGTTCATCCCGTTCTCGGGCTTCGTCGTCACGCCGGTCCTCGGCTGGTGGGCCCGCCCGTCCGCGCTGTCGGTCCGCGACCCGAACGAGGTCCACGACGTGCTCTCGGTGGCGGTCTCCCACCTGGTCGCGCCGGCCACCCGCTTCTCGGTGACGCACCCGTCCGGCTACGTGGGACCCGGTTTCGGCCTCGACGAGCTGCTCCTCTGGGGCTTCACCGCCGGCCTGCTCGGCCGCGTCCTCGACCTCGCGGGCCTCGAGCAGCCCTGGGACGCGTCGGTGCACCGGCCCCTCCCGGAACGCTACGTCGGGCGGGGCCGCGGATGACCGGCAGCGTCGTGCTCGACATCGCGCTCGGCGTGCTCCTGCTGGCCTACGCCGTCTCCGGCTACCGGCAGGGCCTCATCCAGAGCGTCACCTCGCTCGTGGGGTTCTTCCTCTTCGCGGCGGTCGCCGTGTGGCAGCTGCCCGGCCTGCTCGCGCACTGGGACGCCGTCGCCGGCAACACCCGCAGCCGCGTCATCGCCCTCGTCGTGGGGGTGGTCGGGTTCGGCTGGCTCGGGCAGTTCCTCGGCAGCCTCCTTGGCAACCGCATCCGCCAACGGGTCGGCCGGACGCCGTTCCGCCGCGTCGACTCGGCGCTCGGCGCCGTCGTCGTGCTCCTCGCCGCGAGCCTCATCGTGTGGTTCATCGGCGGCACGATGCGCACCGCGGGCAACCCGGCGCTCGCGCGGGCCATGGCCGAGTCGAGGGTGCTGCGCGTCGTCAACACGATCGTGCCCGAGGACGCCGGACGCGTCTTCAGCGGCTTCCGCGGGTTCCTGTCGAGCCAGGGCTTCCCGCAGGTCTTCGGTTCCCTTGCGCCGGAGCCGATCACGCCGGTCCCGGCTCCCGACGCGTCGGTCGCCCGGTCGGAGGCGATCCGCGCCGCGGGGCGCTCCGTCGTCAAGGTGCTGACGCAGTCCGACCGGTGCCAGCGCGGGCAGGAGGGCACCGGCTGGGTGCTGCAGGGGAACCGGGTGGTCACGAACGCGCACGTCGTCGCCGGGGCGTCCGAGGTGCGCGTCGAGGTCGACGGGCGGACGCTGACGGCCCACGTCGTCGTCTTCGACCCCGAGCGCGACCTCGCGGTTCTCGAGGTGGAGGGCCTCGACCTGCCGGCGCTCCAGCTCGGCACCGACATCGCCCGGGGTGACTCGGGCGCCGTCCCGGGCTTCCCGCTCGACGGGCCGTACCGCGTCGTCTCCGCCCGGGTACGTGGTGTCCTCGACGCGCGAGGGTTCGACATCTACTCCCAGGACCGCGTCGTCCGCGAGATCTACTCGCTGGCCACGAGCGTGCAGCCGGGCAACTCCGGCGGCCCGCTGCTCGACACCCGGGGCCGGGTCGTCGGCGTCATCTTCGCCAAGTCGCTCGAGGACGACTCGACCGGTTACGCGTTGACCCTCGCCGAGGCCAAGCCGGTCCTCGACGCGGCGTCCACGGCCCAGCGCGAGGTCGCGACCGGCGCCTGCGTCGGCGGCTGACCCGCCGGCGCGATCGACTGCGCCATCGACTGCGCCATCGGCCCGGCGGTGCCACAGTGGGGCCATGCAGGTGTCGTTCGTCAGTGCCGACGGGATCACCGACCACCCACCGGGCGAGCTCGAGTCGCTGCTCGCCCGGGCCGACGGTTTCGTCTGGGTCGACGTGCCCGACTACGACCCGGAGGCCGACGCCCTCCTGGCCGGACCGCTGCGCGCCCACGCCCTCGTCCGGCAGGCCTGTGCCGAACGGAACTTCGTGCCGACGGTCCACTCGTACGAGCACCAGCTCTTCGTCATCCTCCACGCGCCGCTGACGGGCCAGGGCGGTCACGTCCACGTGCTCGAGCTCGACGAGCTCATCGCCGACCGGTACCTCGTGACCGTGCACGGACCGCGCAACCCCGTCCTGAGCGCCGAGGACGCCACGGTCGAGACGCGGTCGGTCCGGGCCCGCATCGAGGCGGGGCGGCTCGCGCCCGACAACCCGTTCGAGCTGGCCTACGTCATCAACTCGGCCGTCGCCCGGCGGCAGAGCGCAGCGGTGCGCGAGGTCGCGGCCCGGCTGCCGGCCCTGGAGGCGGAGGTCATGTCGCCGGACTTCCGTCGCCCCGAGGACCTGCTCGAACAGCTCTTCCTGCTGCGCCACGAGCTGAGCACGGCCCGCACCATGGCCGCGCAGGGCCATGACATCCAGGCCCGCATCCAGTCGCTCGACCGGTTCGTGCCGGCCGACGCGCGGCGGCATGCCCGCGACCTCGCCGACCAGTTCGAGCGCGTCCGCAACCTCGGCGACGGCGAGCTGGGCTTCCTCGTCGGCGTCATCGACCTCTACCAGACCCGCGTCACGACGAAGATGACCGTCGCCATGGAGCGGCTGGCGGTCATCGCCGCCATCACGCTGCCGATCACCGCGATCGCGAGCGTCTACGGCATGAACCTCATCGTCAACGACCAGACGCACGTGCCGCAGCTCGTCCTCGTCCTCGCCGTCATGGTCGGGATCAGCCTGTGGCTGCTGCGCTGGGCCCGCCGCCAGGGCTGGTGGTGAAGCACGACCGGGCGGCACGGGTCGACCGACCCGTGGGAACGCCGATGCCCACCCGACGTCGGTCGGGTGGGCATCGGGCGTGGCTGGCTCAGCCGGCCTTGACGGCGAGCACCGGGCACGCCGCGTCGAGCAGCAGCCGCTGGGCGGTCGAGCCGAGCAGGAGCTTGCCGACGGGCGAGCGGTGCCGGATGCCGATGACGAGCATCCGGGGTGCCTCCTCGTCGATGATCTCGAGGATCGCGTCGGCGGGATCGGTGCCGTGCTCGACGCGCCGCACCTCGTGCTCGACACCGGACTCGGCGAGGTCGGCGTCGAGGCGGGTGAGGTCGCGGCCGTCGGCGCGGTGGGCGTCGACGAGCTTGTCGTCGCGGGACATGTTGACGACGAGGACGCGGTCACCGTGGGCGCGGGCCTCGGCGGTGGCGGCCGCGAGCGCGGCCTCGCCCTGCGGGGTCGGGATGTAGCCGACGAGGATGGTCATACCGCTGCCTCCTCACGGAGCTCGGCCAGCAGGCCCGATCCCGGACCGCCCTTGCCGCCACGGGCGGCGCGGATGGCCTTCGCGACGAGCGGCCACAGGATGGCCAGCACGATGATGCCGTAGCAGACCCAGGCGACGGGGCCACCGAGGAGGCCGCTGACGGCGCCGTGCGACAGCTGCAGGGAGCGTCGCAGGTGCAGCTCGGCGATCGGGGCGAGGATGACGCCGATGATGAGCGGCAGCACCGGCAGGCCGAAGCGGCGGATCGCGAAGCCGACCAGACCGATGCCGAGGAGCAGGTAGAGGTCGAAGGCCTGGCCGTTGACCGCCCACGCGCCCATCGTCGCGAAGAAGAGGATGCCCGCGTAGAGGTAGGGCCTCGGGATCTGGAGCAGCTTGGCCCACAGCGGCGCCAGGGGCAGGTTGAGGGCCAGCAGCAGGGTGTTGCCGACGAAGAGGCTCGCCACGAGCGTCCAGACGAGGACCGGCTGCTTCTCGATGAGCAGGGGGCCCGGCTCGAGACCGCGGCCCTGCAGGAAGGTGAGGATGATCGCGGCGGTCGCGTTGGTCGGCAGGCCGATGGCGAGCAGCGGCACCAGGGTCCCGGCGGCGGACGCGTTGTTGGCGGCCTCCGGTCCGGCGACGCCCTCGATGGCGCCGTGGCCGAACTCCTCGGGGTGCTTGGTCAGCTTGCGCTCGGCGACGTAGGACAGGAACGTCGGGACCTCGGCGCCACCGGCGGGGATGGCGCCGAAGGGGAAGCCGAGGGCGGTGCCGCGCAGCCACGGCTTCCACGAGCGTCGCCAGTCGTCGCGACCCATCCACGGCTGGCCCACGGGGATGACGCCGCCGGCCTTGCGGCGCAGGTGCGCGGCGACCCAGAGCGCCTCGCCGACGGCGAAGAGCCCGACGGCGACCACGACGATGTCGATGCCGTCGGCCAGCTGCGGGATGCCGAAGGTCATCCGCTGCTGGCCGGTCACCTTGTCGATGCCGACGATGCCGATGGACAGGCCGACGAGCAGCGCCGCGAAGCCGCGGAGCCGGGACGAGCCGAGCACCATGCTGGCGCCGACGAACGCCAGCATGATGATGGCGAAGTACTCGGGCGAGCCGAGCTGGATCGCGAAGGCCACGACCTGCGGCATGACGAGGACGAGCAGGGCCGTGGCGATGGTGCCCGCGACGAAGGAGCCGATGGCGGCCGTCGCCAGCGCCTGGGCGGCCCGTCCGACCTTGGCCATCTTGTTGCCCTCGAGGGCGGTGACCACGGAGGACGACTCGCCCGGGGTGTTGAGCAGGATCGAGGTCGTCGACCCGCCGTACATGCCGCCGTAGAAGATGCCGGCGAACATGATGAGGGCCTGCGTCGTGTCGAGCGTGAAGGTGATCGGCAGCAGCAAGGCGACCGTCATGGCCGGGCCGATGCCGGGCAGCACGCCGACCGCGGTGCCGACGACGACGCCGATGAACGCGAACAGCAGGTTCAGCGGCGTCAGGACGTGGACGAAGCCGTCGATGAGGTGGTTGAGGTTGTCCATCAGAGGATTCCTTGGAGGATGCCTGCGGGCAGGTTGACCCCGAGCCCGATGGCAAACGCGTAGAAGGTGGCGAGCGAGATCGCGAGCGCGACGAGGACACCGCGGACGTGGTGCCGGTTGCCGAGCGCGAAGGCGGACCCCGCGAACAGGAGCGTGCCGGCGATGACCCAGCCGAGCGAGTCCATGAGCGCGGCGCTCACGCCGAAGACGACGACGAGCAGGCCGACGGTCTTCCAGTCGGCCTTGGCGCCGAGGTCGACGTCCTCGCCCTCGTCGGCCGCCCCGACGCCACCACGGTGGATGTCGACGGCGTACGCGGCGGAGACGATGAGCAGGAGGACACCGAGGACGGTCGGGACCACCTTGGGGCCGAGCGAGTCGTTGGTACTCGCCACCGGGGCGAGCTGGGCCGCGTTGACCAGCAGGAGGATGCCGAGGCCGGCGAGGGCCGCGCACATTCCGTACTGTGCGCGGTCCCCGCCCTGCTTCTCGACGTCCTGCGCGCCGGTCCGAGCGGCCGTGCGGTCGGAAGTCGTGTCGGACATCGTCAGCTCGTCAGCCCGAGGCCCGTGAGGATGTCGGCGACGTCCTTGTCCTGCGCCTTGAGGAAGGTGCCGAACTGGTCACCGGTCTCGAACGCGTCGGTCCAGCCGCGCTTCTCGAGCTCGCTCTTCCAGGCGTCGGTGCCGTGCATCTTCGTCAGGGCGTCGACCCAGACCTGCTTGTCGGCGGCCGAGATCTCCGGCGGCGCGACGATGCCACGCCAGTTGGTGAAGGTGAAGTCGATGCCCGACTCCTTGACGGTCGGCACGTCGGGGAGGGCGTCGATGCGCTTGTCGCTGGTCACCGCGAGGACCCGGATGGAGCCGGACTTGACCTGCTCGAGGAACTCGCCGAAGCCGCTGGCGCCGAAGGCGATCTTGTTGCCGAGGACCGCGGGAAGCAGCTCGCCACCGCCGTCGTAGGAGATGTAGGACACCTTGGTCGGGTCGATGCCGGCGGCCTTGGCCAACTGCATCGGCAGCAGGTGGTCGGGGCCACCCGGGCTGGAGCCGCCACCGACGTTGACCTTCGACGGGTCCTTCTTCCACGCGTCGACCAGGCTCTTGAGGTCCTTGTACGGCGAGTCCTTGGAGACGACGATGGCGCCGGCCTCCTCGATGAGCTTGGCGATCGGCGTGGTGTCGGCGAGGGTCGCCTTCGACTTCTGCGTGTAGGCCGCGCCGACGACGCCGAGGCCCATCTGCATGGCGAGCTTGCCGTTGCCCTTCTCGTTGACGATGCGCTGGAGGCCGACGGTGCCGCCGGCGCCGGGCAGGTTGAAGACCTGGATCGAGTTGGTGATCTTCTCGTTCTCCATGACCTTGGCCACGGTGCGGGCGGTCGTGTCGTAGCCGCCGCCGGGGCTGTTGGGGACCATGATCTGCAGGCTCGAGGCGGGACCGGCGGCGGCGCCGGTGGACGAGCTGTCCTTCTTGGCGGTGGCACCGCACGCCGAGAGGGCGAGGGCACCGGCGGCGGTGAGGGCGACGAGGGCGCCGACGCGGCGGCGGGTGCTGCGGGTGCTGCTGGTGCTGCGGGTGCCGGCGATGCCGGGACGGGCAGTGTGGTGAGTGCTCATCGTTGAGATCTCTTTCGCGATCTTGGGCTGGAACGGCATGATCGTGCCCGCGTCCCGGACGGGTGTCGCCGTTGTGTCACCAATGAAGGTTGAGTTCGTTGTGGTCAAGCAGAGCACGGGCCGGTGGTTCGGTCGGCTGACCCTCACGGGGCAGCTGCTCGCTGTCCAGATGCTCATCCTGGTTGGCGTGCTCGTGGCGGTCGGTCTCGTCTCGCTGTCGCAGTCGGAGGCGACGTTCACCCGCACCGAGGGTCGCCGGGTGTCGGCCATCGCCGAGCAGCTGGCGAGCACGCCGATCGTGCGGACGGAGATGGCTCCGCACGGAGTGCTCACCGTGCTGCCCACCCTGGTGCAGTCCATCGTGACGCAGTACAACGTCACGTCGATGAGCGTCGCCGACGCCGACGAGATGGTGCGGGTGTCCTCGGACCCGACGCTCGAGCGGGCCCCCCTCCCGGTCGGCTCGCCGGCGGTGGCGGACGGTGCGAGCTGGACCGGGGTCATGGAGCTCGGCGGCGAACGGATGCTCGTGGCCCAGAGCCCGTTGCTGTCGGTGCCCGACCCGTCGGTCAAGGGGCCGCAGCTGCCGGTCGGCACGCAGCTGGGGACGGTCATGATCGCGGAGCACATGCCGTCGGCGCTCGACCGGCTGCAGGGGGCGTCGGCCTACCTGCCCACCTACCTCGGGATCGCGCTGGTCGTCGGCGGTCTCGGCTCGTGGCTGTTGGCGCGCCGTATCAAGAGGCAGACGCTCGGGCTCGAGCCGGCCGAGATCACCGGCCTGGCCGAGAGCCGCGAGGCGATGCTGTTCGGCCTCGCCGAGGGTGTCGTCGCGCTCGACACGAACGAACGGATCACGTTGGTGAACAACGTCGCCCAGCGTCTGCTCGACCTGCCGGAGCACGTCGTCGGGATGCGCCTCGACGACCTGCCGATCGGACCCCGCCTGCGGGACGTGCTGCGGGGCGTCCCCGACGCGGATGCGTCCGGCACCGGCACGCACACCGAGGGTGGAACCGACGCCGTCGCCCCGCGCGACCAGGTGGTGCTGCGGCGCGGGCGCGTCCTCGTCATGAACCGCATGGAGGTGAGCAAGGACGGGCGGCCGCTCGGGTCGGTGACGACGCTGCGCGACCGCACGGAGCTGGCCGACCTCGAGCGCGAGCTCGGGTCGTTCCGCAGCACCACCGAGCTGCTGCGGGCACAGGCGCACGAGTTCGCCAACCAGCTGCACACCATCTCCGGGCTCATCCAGCTCGGCGAGTACGAGGAGGTCGTCGGCTTCGTCGACTCCGTGAGCGAGCACCGGGCCGAGCTCGACGTCGCCGTGTCGCGGCGTGTGCGGGACACCGCCATCGCGGCGCTGCTCATGGCCAAGGCGGCCCAGGCCACCGAGCGCCGCGTCGAGCTGCGGGTGTCCGAGGAGACCTCGCTGGGCCGGCTCGCGCAGCGCGACTCGGCCGACGTGTCCGCCGTCGTCGGCAACCTCGTCGACAACGCCATCGACGCCGCCGCCACCGCCGCCGGGCCGGACCGCTGGGTCGAGCTGACGATCCGCCAGGACGCGTCGGCCGTCGAGGTCAGCGTCGTCGACTCGGGGCCCGGCGTCGCACCCGAGGTGGTCACCGAGGTGTTCACGCACGGGTTCACGACGAAGGCCGCGCAGGCCGGCGAGCGCGGCATCGGTCTGGCGCTGACGCGTCTGATCTGCCAGCGTCGGGGCGGCGAGGTCGACGTCGAGAACACGCCCGACGGGGCCCGGTTCGTGGCCCGCCTCACCGTCGAGGCCGGGGCCGTGCAGGGCGAGGAGAAGCGATGATCAGCGTGCTCGTCGTCGACGACGACTTCATGGTGGCGCGCATCCACCGCGGCTTCGTCGAGCGGGTCGAGGGGTTCGAGGTCGTCGGCACGGCGCGCTCGGGTGACGAGGCCCTCGACCTCGTCCTCGAGCTCGCGCCCGACCTCGTGCTGCTCGACCTCTACCTGCCCGACGCGTTCGGCCTCGACCTCGTGACGAGGATGCGCACCGCCGGCGCCACCTGCGACGTCCTCGTCATCACCGCTGCCAAGGAGGCCGACGCGGTGCGCCGGGCCGTGCGCGAGGGCGTCGTGGGGTACCTGCTCAAGCCGTTCGCGTTCCCCGACCTCGAGCAGCGGCTCCAGGCGTACGCGGCGGAGCGGGAGCGCCGCCTCGCCGACGACGAGCTGACCCAGGCGCAGATCGACGCGGCGTTCGTGTCGGGACCGGGCGGGACGCGTCCGGCGGCACCCCTGCCCAAGGGCCTCAGCGCCGAGACCGCCGACGCGGTGGCGGCCGCTCTGCGAGAGGCAGGCGACACGTTGTCGGCCACGGAATGCGCTGAGGCCGTGGGGATCTCCCGCGTCAGCGCACGTCGCTACCTCGAGTACTTCGCCTCGAGCGGGAAGGCCGAGGTGTCGCTGCGCTACGGCGCCACGGGCCGCCCCGAGCGACGCTACCGCTGGGCCTGAGAGACCTGCGGTGACGACGCCGGGCGGCCCGGGCGTCAGCGCACGGTGACCCGGCGCAGCGCGCTGCTCGAGCCGACGAGGGCCGTGGACCCGCGGTAGACCCACATGTAGTCCACCGACGCGCTCGGCTTGTGCGCGTAGGCGAACGTGCCGGTGGAGCTGGACGTGCGCGTCGCCGTAAGGGTCCACGTCGAGGTGCCCACCCGGCGCCAGTACAGCTGGAGCGTCGCGCCGGCGACAGGACCGCCGGTGTCCTTGCGGACGAGCCTGCCGCTCACGGTGACCGGGTACCCCCGGGTGACCGAGGTGACGTTCGAGGTGATCGACTCCGCGGTGCCGACGAGCCGTCCCCACGAGGACGGGCTGTAGTGACCGGTGCGGTCCTTGGCCCAGATGCGGAAGCTGTACGTCGTGCCCTGGGCGAGCGGGACCGTGGCCTTCGTGCCCGTGCCGGAGTAGGCGCTCGTCCCGGCCGCGACGCTGGACGGCGGCGTGGAGCCGGTGGCCATCCGCACGACGTACCGGTCGAGGTCGTTCGCGTACGGGGCGGTCCACGTCAGGGTCGCCGCGCGCAGTGCACCGGTCGCCCTGAACGAGCCGACGGCCGGTGGCGCGAGGTCCGTGGTTCGGAAGGTGCTCGTGTACGCCGTGGTCATCGACGCGCCCGACGTGTCCTTCACGCCGGAGCCCAGGAGCCGGTAGGGCGCCCAGTCGTAGAGCCTCGTCGACGGCTTGACCGTGGCGGTGCGCCTGACCGCGTCGTACGTGACCGTCGCGGGGACGGCCGCGCCGGTGCGGCCGTTGACGAGCCGAACGGTCGAGGCAGTGACCGTCGAGGTCACGACATCACGCGAGAACGTCACCGTCGGCGCCGTCGTGACCGGCAGCCCGCTGCCGAAGTCGGCCGGCCAGGCACTGCGCACCCAGTCCTGCTCGTGGCCCGGTGTGATGCCGTAGGCGTTGCGGAGCAGGGTGATGCCGTAGTCGGAGGGCAGGACCACGTCGACCTTGCCGTCACCGTCGAGGTCGCCGGTGGACAGCTCGCCGACCCCCCGGTCGTAGATGTACGGGGTCGTCGTGACGATGGGCCGGGCGAAGCCGGATCCCGACTGCGGCAGGACCGACACGGAGGGCGTGCCGTCATGGAGGACGACGAGGTCCTTCACGCCGTCACCGTCGATGTCCCCGGAGGTCAGGTCGTTCGGGTTGCTGCCCGTCGGCACGGCGACCGGCGCGCCCAGTGTGCCGTCGGGGGCTTGGACCAGCACGTCGACCCGAGGCGTCATGTGCGTCGAGCTCACCTCGATGTCCAGCCGTCCGTCGCGCGTCGCGTCGAGCAGCTCCAGGCCCTGGCCGGTGTCCAGGTTGTCGAGCACCGTGCTCGTCGCCGACCAGGACGCACCACCGTTGTGGTTGACGGTGACCGTGCCGCCGTGGAGCGTCACGACGTCCGGCCGGGGGTCGGCGTCGACGTTGCCCACCGCGAGGTCGAAGGTCGCGCGCCACTCCTGCGGCCCCGCGATGTCGGTGGCCGCCCAGCTGCTGTCCGGCAGCTGGAGCAGAGCCCGGACCTGGACCGTTCGCGTGTCCCCTGCGGGGGAGGCGATGGCCACCACGATGTCGAGCCGGCCGTCAGCGTCGAGATCGGTCGCTGCCACGAGGGAGCTGCCCTCCGTGCCGGGGATGAGCTGGGCGGGGGTCAACACGCCGGCGTCCTGGCGCAGGAGCTGCACGCCGAGGTCGGTGGCGACGACGACGTCGGTGTCGCCGTCCTGGTCGACGTCCCCGACGGCGAGGCCGCGCGGGATCGACCGCTGGCTCGTCAGGTACGGCACGGGTGTGCCGGGCGAGCCCGCGGTGTCGACGGGGATGACGTAGAGGTCACCGGCTCGCTCGTAGCCGGTGTCGCCGATCGTCGCGACGATGTCGGCTCGGCCGTCGCCGGTGACGTCGGCGACCGCCGTGTTCTTCACGGACTGCCAGCTGTCCAGGTTCTTGGTGGCGGGCGGGTCGAAGACGCCACGGCCGGTGTTCTCCACCGTCATGGTGTACGGGCGCGCGTCACGGGCACCGTTGAGGTTGCTGACCGCAACGTAGTACGTGCCCGAGCCCGTCTCGAGGGAGACGGACTCCGAGCCGCCCGGCGGCTGGTTGTCGACGTCCCCGATGAGGCGCAGCTGGGGATCGAGCACGCGGATCGTCGCATCGAGGTTCTGGGGGTAGGTGCCGTCGTAGGCGGCGGGCGTCACGGTGACGCTCATCGACTGCGGGCTCGGCGAGTCGAACCGGTACCAGTCGACGTCGCCTTCGATCCCGATGGTCGCGGTGGCGCTCGGCGTCCAGGTATCACCGAGCGGCACCGGCGTCGCCCGCGACGGCACGTCGTTCGGCTCGTTGGCCCCCGCCGCCGGGAGGGCGAGGTCGGCGGCGTACCCGCCGCCGAGGGCGTTGGTGGCATCGAGGATGCCCGCCCCGTAGTACGGGTCGATGCCGCGGGGGCCGGCGTCGCGGGCGGTCGCCCTGAGCCGCGCCAGCACCTGTGCCGGCGTCATGGACGGCGTCTTCGTCCGGAGCAGCGCGACGACACCGGAGACGATCGGCGCCGAGAACGACGTGCCGTCACCGATGTAGTAGAGGTTGCCGGCGGAGTCGGGCCGGCCGGTCGAGACGATGCCCCACCCGGGGGCCGCGACGTCGACCCACGAGCCGTACGTGCTGAAGTCGGTGAGCGCGCCGGCGCCGTCCGTGGCCGCGACGGCCACGACCTCGGGGTAGGCGGCCGGGTACTGCGGCACGCCGTCGCCGTAGTTGCCGGCGGCCGCCACGACGACCGCGCCCTTGGCGACGGCGCTGCGGACGGCGTCGTGCAGGACCGGGCTGTCCTCGTCCCCGCCGAGCGACAGGTTGATGATGCGGGCGCCGTGGGCGACGGCCCAGCCGATGCCCTCGACGATGTCGGAGTCGGTGCCCTGGCCGAGGGAGTTCAGCACCTTGACGGGCATGACGCGGGCGTTCCAGGCGACGCCGGCGATGCCCTCGCCGTTGTTCGTCTCCGCGGCGATGATGCCCGCGACCATGGTGCCGTGGCCCTTGTCGTCGCTCGCCGCACCGGCTGCGATGCCGACGTTCGTGATGGCGTTGTAGCCGGCGACGGTGCGGCCGGTGAGGTCCGGGTGCCTGCCGTTGACGCCGGTGTCGACGACCGCGACCAGCGTGTTGAGCGAGCCCTTCGAGCGGTCCCACGCACCGGGCATCCGCACGGTCTTGAGGTACTCCTGGTCGCCGTACGTGTAGCCCGGGTCGTTGGGCGTGGCCGATGCCTCGCGGACGTAGTCGAGGGTCACCTCCGCCACCGACGGGTCGGTGGTCAGCCGGCTGGCCAACTCGTCGGCGGCGCCCGCGGCGTGCACGGTGACGAAGCCGGTGCCCGGCAGGGCGCGTCCGAGGCTTCCGCCGCGGCGCTGGACCGCCCGCTGGCGTGAGGCCGTCGAGGCCGTGTTCTTGAACCGGACCAGCACGGTGTGCGCGTCGTGCGCGCGGTGCGGTCCCTTGGCGGTCGCCGGGCGTGGGAGCCGCTTGGCCCGGATCGACGACGCGGTGGGTGCAGCGGCGGGCCCGGTCACCGAGGTGGTCACCGAGGCGGTCACCGAGGCGCTCGGCGAGGGTGTCGTCGAGCGGGTGGGTGCCGCGGTGGCGGCGGACGCCGTGAGGGCCGAGACGGGCGCGACGAGCGCCAGCGTCAGGGCCGTCGCGAGAGGACGACGACGAAACATGTGGAGCCCCTGTGGGTTGTGAGTGCGCGCGCATCATGGCAGATCGCGCGGACAGACAGGGGCGGTTCGGGCCGGACGTTGCAGGAACGTGCGACGGACTCTCAGAGGTGCGCGGCGTCGATGGCCGACTGCAGGCTCTGCCGGTAGGCCTCGCTCGTGTAGGTCGCCCCGCTGACCATGTCGATCTGGGCGGACTGGGCGGCGAGGGCCTCCCGGCGCAGGATCGGGGCCGCGTAGGCACTGATCCGCGCCGAGTGTCCCGAGCTGTCGGTGAGGTGCAGCGCCGTGACGTCGGTGATCCGTGAGCCGGTGACGGTGATGGCGACCTGCACGTTGCCGTACTGGGTGCTCGCGACCCCGCCGTCGACGGTGCGTGGACGCGGGGCGGACGGCTTCGACGTGCTCGTGCCGACGCTCTTCGACGCGCCCTTCGGTGCGCTCCTCGTGTTGGCCCGCGGCGCCCCGGACGTTCGGACGGCACCCGAGCCGCCGGACGCGTCACCCGTCGAGCGGCTCGTCGACGCGGGTGGCGCGGGTGGCGCGGACAGCGTGACGCCTCCCACGGCGTCGTGCTTCGGCGCCAGGCCGGCGGCCCAGGACGCTCCGATGGCCGTGGCGCTCGCGACGCCGACGATGAGCGATGTCGTCTTCCTCACCAGCCGAACCTCTCGTCGTGGACGTGGGGGCCGGGGACGCCGGCGCGGCGGATCGCCTGGTGCGCGAGCAACATCCACTGCGGCGGCCCACAGAGGTACACCTCGTGCCGGGCGAGGTCGGGGACGAGGCGAGCCAGGCGCTCGGCGTCCGAGCCTGCGCCGCCGACACCCTCGGGGAGCGCGGACCCGGCAACCGGGGGACCGACGAGCGTCTCGAGGTGGTGGTCGGCGAGCTCGACGAGCGCCTCGAGCTCGGCGTGCAGGGGAAGCTGGCTCGCGTCGTTCGCGCGATAGACGACGGTGACGTCACCAGGCAGGGCCTGGCGTTGCGTCACGAGCTCCTCGAGGAGGGCGCGTACCGGCGTGACGCCGATGCCCGCCGCGAGGAGGAGGACCTTGCGCCGCACGCGGGCCTGCGTCGTGAACGCGCCGTAGGGGCCCTCGACGAGGACGAACGTGCCGGGCTCGAGGTCGGCGATCGCCGCCGAGTGGTCGCCGAGTCCGCGCACGGTGATGCGCAGGCTGCGGCCGTCGGGCGCTGACGACAGCGACCAGGGATGCGCGGCCAGGAGCAGCCGTGGTGTCACGAACCGCCAGTTGAAGAACTGCCCGGCGCGCACCTGGAGCCGGTCGAGGTGGCGGCCGCGCATGACGACCGACCACACGCCGTCGGACTCCTCGACGACCTCGACGACCCGCAGGCCGTGGCGGGCGCTGCGCGCGACGGGGAGCAGGAGCCGCCACCAGAGGACGCTCGCCGCGACGACGACCCACAGCGTCCACCAGTAGGCGCGGCTCCACGCCGACGCGGTGAGGTCGGACCCGAGCGACAGCTCGTGCGGGACCGAGAGGACCACCGCGGCGTAGGCCGTGAGGTGCACGACGTGCCACGCCTCGTAGCCGATGCGCCGACGGGCGATCTGGACCGAGGTCACGGCGATCGCGACGAGGGCGACGGTGGCGAGCGCGGCGAGGAGCAGGTCGCCGTCACCGAGGACGAGGGAGAGCAGCTCGCGCGTCCAGCCGACGACGCCGGTGCGTGCGTCACCGAGGGCCGAGCCGACGACGATCGTGCCCACGTGGACGAGCACGAGCGGGACGGTGACCCGGCCGAGGATGCGGTGCGCCTTGAGCGCGCGGTCCATCCCGTAGACGCGGTCGACCCACGGCACGCGGGCGGCGAGGACGAGCTGGACGAGCAGCAGGTCCATCGCGACGAGGCCGGTGAGGCGCCCGACCGCCGTGAGGCGGGAGCCGGCGTCGCCGGTCAGCAGGTCGTGGCTGCCGCCGCCGGCGAGGAACTGCGCGACGACGAGCATGAGCGTGCCCACGGCCAGGGCTTCGAGCAGGTCGGCGACACGGTGTCGCCAGCGTCGGAACTCGACGCCGCTGCGCAGGGCACTGCGGACTCCGTGGTCGGGACGCCGGTGGACCGGGCGGCGGGGTGTCATCGTGGTGCTCACGACGTCGATCGTCGGCAGCGGATCTCAGAAAGTTATGAGACGGGGAGGCGATGGTGGGGCGCATGTCCGACGACCTGACGGGGGGCGCGTCCACCGGGCGTGCGCCGAAGCCCCCGGACCGCCGGCCGCGGCTGTTGCTCGTCGAGGACGATGCCGACCTGTCGACGATGCTCGAGCAGCTGCTGACCGAGGAGGGGTACGCGGTCACGCCCGTCCGCGACGGGCAGGCGGGGCTGCACCAGGGCCTGGTGAGGGAGTGGGACGTCCTCGTCGTCGACCGCGGCCTGCCCGGCATCGAGGGGGTCGACCTCGTCTCGCGCCTGCGGACGAAGGGCCTGGCCGTACCGGTCCTCTTCCTCACGGCCCGCGGCACCGTGGCCGACCGGGTCGAGGGCCTGGACGCCGGCGCGCAGGACTATGTCGTCAAGCCGTTCGACGTCGAGGAGCTCCTCGCCCGGCTCCGGGCGCTGCTGCGCCCGCCCGGCGGCGGGGCCGCGGAGCTGGCGGTGGGGTCGCGGCGTCTGGTCGTCGGCGAGCAGCGGGTCGTCGGCGACCGGGACGACGTCATGCTGTCGCGGCGCGAGGCGGCGCTGCTCGAGGTGCTCGCTCGCCGGCCGACCCGCGTCTTCACCCGGGAGGAGCTGCTCGACCGGGCCTTCGACCGCGCCGACACCCTCGGCGCCGTCGACACCTACGTCCACTACCTGCGTCGCAAGCTCGGCAAGCGGGTCGTCGAGACCGTCCACGGTGTCGGCTACCGGCTGGGGCGCTCGTGAGCCGGGGCGCCGAGGAGCGGCCGGCGCGACCGCCCCGCGCCCAGCCGGATCCGGTCGGGCGGGCCGCGCGGTCGATCGCGGTCCGGGTCGGGTCCGCGACGGCGCTCGTCGTGCTGCTGGCCATCCTCGGCGCCGGGCTCCTCTTCGACCGGCAGCAGGCCACCGAGATCCGTCGCCAGGTCGACGCATCGGCCGCGACGGTCGACGACGTCGTCGACTCCCCACCGGGCATCTGGCTCGTCGAGCTGACCTCCCAGGGGACGAGGTCGACGACGGGAATGCCGCCGGCCGTGGAGCAGGCGGCAGCCGCGGCGTTGCGCTCTGCCGGGCTGAGAGCGCAGGTGACGGGCCCGCAACGGCCGTTCTCGGTCCCCGTCGAGGCCGACGGTCGCGACTGGCCCGCAGCCGCCGTGCAGCGCGAGAACCACACGTACGCAGCGGTGTACGACATCCGCGTCCATGCGTCGCAGGAACGCAGCCTCCTCGTCGCGATGGGCGTCGCCGGGCTGCTCGGGGTCGGGCTCTCCGCGCTGACCGGGTGGCTGGCAGGCCGCAGGGCCGTGCGGCCCCTGGCCGACGCGCTCGAGCTGCAGCGCCAGTTCGTCGCCGACGCGAGCCACGAGCTGCGGACCCCACTGAGCGTCATCAGCATCCGCGCGCAGCTGTTGCGTCGCCACCTGCGGGCGCAGGGACGCGACGACCTCAGGACCGAGGTCGACCAGCTCGTCGAGGACACGAAGGTCATGAGCGACGTCGTGTCCGACCTCCTGCTGTCGGCCCAGCTCGACGCGGGTGACGCGAGCCGCGAACCGGTCAACGTCGTGCACGTGGCCGAGCAGGTCGGGCGTTCCCTGGAGCCGTACGCGGCCGCGGCCGGGGTGACGCTGTCCTGGCCCGACTCGGCGACGCGGCGACCGGTCGTCGTCGACGGCGTGACCTCGAGCCTGCGCCGGGCCGTCCTGGCGCTGGTCGACAACGCCGTGGCGCACTCGACCGGCGGTGCCGCCGTCGAGGTGCAGGTCGCGACGGACGAGGGGTCGCGCGTCCGGCTCGACGTCGTGGACCACGGGCCGGGCGTGGACCCCGACGACCTGCAGGTGCTGACGCGCCGCTTCGCCCGCGCTGCGGCCGAGGACGGCGCGGGCCGCCGGTTCGGGCTGGGCCTGGCCCTCGTGACCCAGATCGTCCGCTCGCACGGCGGGTCGCTCGAGGTCGTCGAGACGCCGGGTGGGGGCGCGACCTTCCGGGTCGTCCTGCCCCTGGCAGCGGGGCCCGAGGACGACTGAGGCGTAAGGCGCCCCACGCACTGAACACGGCGAACGCGGGTGGCCCCACCGGGCCACCCGCGTCCGTCTCCCGCCCCTCAGCGGAGTGTCGTGCTCACTTGAGCTTGAAGAGGGCGCTCAGGCTGCTGCCGTCCTGCGTCGTCATCGTCACCTGGTAGCACGTGCCGGCAGACTTCGGGGTCTGCCAGTTCTGGACGAACTGGCCGGCCGTCGAGTCGTACCGCAGGCTCGTACCACCGGTCGTCGTCAGCTCGATGTCGTCGGTCAGCGACGTCGTGACGTCGCCGCAGCTGATCGTCTTCGTGGTGAAGGACTTCACCGAGGAGGTGCTCGTCAGCTCGGTGCTGCCGGCGAAGACCTCGAACTTGAACGGGACCGTCGAGCCGGCCTTGACCGTGTTGAGGACGCCGTTCATATCGACCGGCTGGTAGAAGCCCTTGAGCGTCCAGGCGAGAATCCCGAACGTCGTCGAGCCCGAGTTGCCGAGGTGGTTGGCGTCTCCAGGCCACGAGGCCCACGCGGTGGCGGTGCCCACGAGGGTGTTGTTCGTGAACGTGACCGGGGTGACGCTCGTGTCGAGGCCGCCCACGCCGGTTGCCCGCGCCGTGCACGCCGGCGTGACAGGGCTTCCCGTGAAGTAGTAGGGCCCCGCCGGGCAGGTGACCGTCACGCTGCTCGTCGCCTTGTCGATGGTGAACGAGCCGTGATCCTCGCTCGCCTTGTTGTGGGCGTCACCCGGGTACGTGGCCGTGACGGTGACGGTGCCCGCGTCGACGTTGGGGCTGTAGATGATGCTCGCTGCACCTGTCGGCTCGACGCCGGAGACGCTGGCCGTGCAGGGGGTCTGCGCCGATCCGTCGTACGTCACGCTGGCCGGGCAGGTCAGCGTGGTGGTCGACGTGGCCTTGACCACCAGGTAGGTGGCCGAGCTGACCGCCTCCAGACCACCGCTGTCCGTGTACGAGCAGGTGGCCGTGTAGTGGCCGATGCCGTCGACGACGTCGGCGTCCGCGACGACGCTCGGTGTGGGTGACGACGGGCCGTCCTCCTCGTCGGTGGCCGAGCAGCCGGCCGCCGGCACCGAGCCGTACTCGTAGGACGCCCCCGTGCTCACGCCGGTGACGGCGACGGACGGCGCTGTGTTGCCCGAGCCGGCAACGCGCGCGACGAAGGTGGCCGGGGCCAGGTCGAACGTGCCCTGCGAGTCGTTGAGCACCTCCTGGAGCGAGATCGTGGCGTCTCCGGCGGTCAGCGGAGTGACCGTGATGGTCTTGGTGTCGCCACAGCTCTCGAACGTGAGGGAGCTGGGCGAGACGGTGGCCACGGTGGGCGCGTCGGACATGACCGAGACCTGAAGAACCGTCTGGCCGGTGAGGTTGCAGCCGTTCTTGCCGTCGTCGTCGTTCGTGGGGCTCACGACCAGGGTCGTGCTCTTCGGCGCGCCCCCGACGTTGAGGCTCATGATCTCGGCGGTGGCGTCGATCGAGGTGTCGAGCTGGTTGACGATGTCGTCCGCGAGAGCAACTCCTCCGGCGGCAGCGACGAGTGTGGTGGCCGCTGCAATGGCAGCGCCGAGTGTTCGGAATCGCATGGACCCCTACTCCTCCCCTTGATGGCATGCCGACCAGTGCCCCCGCAGTGCCGGCGCTTGGTCAGACTAGGGAGTGATTTATGGACCCGTTGCGAGAATGAACCACATTCATCGTATTTGCTGGAATAAAGCGGATCTAACGCCCAAAAGGGCCTATAGGCAAATATCGCGCAAAACGGACAGAATCGAGCTCGTCTCTCGCGCTTGTGGGTTCAGGCAGCGTGGGCGTTTAGACAATTGAACACGGCGTCCGAGCGTGGAGCGCCTGGCGTTTGCTGCGTTGAGCGCCAAACCTCTCAGGTGCTCGGGAAACGCCTCTTACCTTTTCAATGTGCCGCAGGGGGCGAGCACGTCACTGCTCTGTTGTTTAGGTGAGGGGAACCGGGATGGATGTCCAGAAGCGCGCGCCGCACGGTGCGCAGCCACGTCGCGGACGTGGCGGAGGGGGAGTCGCGCGGCGACTTCTGGCGGGGGCCGCGGTCTCCGGTGTGGTGATCGGCGGCATCAACGTGACCCCGACGCTCGCCTCGTCGGTCAGCAGCGCCGTCTTCAGTGGCGGAGCGGGGACCGTCAGCGTCGGTGGGACGCTCTACGCGAAGTCGGGAGCCCCCTTGACGCTCGCAGTGGTCACGAGCTCCGACACCGAGTGCGTGACGGTGACTGGCGCGGCGACGCTGCCCCGCCAGACGTCATCCACGCCCAAGTCAACCTGGACGTTCACGACCACGGCACCGGCCGGGGATGGCGCGCAGGCCTTCACAGTCGCAGCGTCCCCGAACTTCAACACGAACAACTGCACGGGACAGTCGACCTCGACCCAGGCCTCCTACACCTTGGACAACACCGGACCGGTCGTGACCGCGGCCCTGACCCCGGCCGCCAACGCCGCCGGGTGGAACAACAGCGACGTCACCGTCAAGTGGACCGCGACCGACGCAGGCTCGGGCGTGACCGCCGCTCAGCCGTTCCAGACTGACTCGGCCATCACGCAGAACGGCATCGTCACCAAGACGGCGCCCGCGCAGTCCGACCGGCTGGGCAACACCGGCGCTGCCGGCTCCGTCACCGTTCGCCTGGACAAGGCGAAGCCGAGCATCAGCGGGACGCAGCTTGACAACGGTGACGGTACGGTCACGGTCACCTTCGCCTGCACCGACAGCGGCAACGGCGGCGGCGGCGGCAACGGCGACGCCTCCGGTGTCGCGAGCTGTGTTGCCGACGGAACGAGCCCCGCTTCGAGCTCGAAGACCGTTGCGGGCGGGCAGACCGTCACCGGCACGGCCACCGACGTCGCCGGCAACACCGCGACTGTTTCGGTCACCACCACGGCGGCGCCGACCGACAAGACGGCACCGACGATCACCCACTCCGTCTCTCCGGCTCCGAACGCCGCCGGCTGGAACAAGGCCGACACGACCGTCACCTTCAGCTGTGCGGACGAGACCGGTGGGTCCGGTCTCGCTTCCTGCGTCGCCGACGGCACCACGACGGCATCGAGGACGATCAGTGCCGAGACCAACGGCACGCTCGTGAGCGGCACGGCCACCGACAAGGCCGGCAACAAGTCCACCGACTCGGTGACGGTCAAGCTCGACAAGACGGCCCCGTCCATCACGGCGACCGCCAACGGCACCAAGAACGCCGCCGGCTGGTACAAGGACGACGTCACGGTCAGCTACACCGCAAGCGACGCCCTGTCCGGCATCAGCGGCGTCCCGGCCTCGAAGGTCCTCACCGAGGGTGCCAACCAGAGCGCCAGCGCGACCGTCACGGATGCTGCGGGCAACTCCGCGAGCGCCGGCGTGACCGGGATCAACGTCGACAAGACCGCTCCGGTCCTGACCGGCACGTTCCCAAGCGGTTGGCAGAAGGGCGACGTCACCGTCACCTGGACCTGCACCGACGCGCTCTCGCAGGTCGCGAGCGCACCTGCCAACGACGTGGTCAAGGGTGAGGGCTCGAACCTCTCCTCGACTGCCACCTGCACGGACAACGCCGGCAACAGCACGACCAAGACGGTCAGTGGAATCCAGATCGACCGCACCGCCCCGACCACCGGGATCAGCGGCACGTCGAACAGCTGGGTCAACGGCCAGGTGGCCGTCACGCTGAGCCCGACGGACAACCTGTCCGGTGTCGCCTCGACGAAGTACTCGCTCGACGGTGGCACCACCCAGACCGGCACGAGCTTCTCGCTGTCGAGCGAGGGCGACCACACCGTGACGTTCTTCAGCACCGACAACGCGGGCAACACCGAGCCCGCTACCACGGTGCACGTCAAGATCGACAAGACGGCGCCGACGATCGGCCACGCCTTCACCCCGCTGTCGTACGTCGACGGCGCGTGGAGCAACGGCAACGTCGCCGTGGCGTTCAGCTGTGCCGACCAGGGCGGCTCGGGCGTCGCCAGCTGCACGGGTGACGCCACGGTGAGCACCGAGGGTGCGAACCAGCAGGTCACGGGCACGGCCACGGACGGCGCCGGCAACACGGCCACCGACAAGGCGCTGGTCAGCATCGACAAGACGGCTCCGACCATCTCCGGCTCCAAGGACCGCGCCGCCAACGGCAACGGTTGGTACAACGACGACGTCACGGTCAACTTCGACGCCAACGACGGGCTCTCCGGCGTGGCTTCGAAGACGGCTGACAAGACCCTGGTCGAGGGCGCGAACCAGTCCGTGACCGGCACGGCGACGGACGTCGCGGGCAACTCCGCCAGCGCCACGGTCTCCGGGATCAACATCGACAAGACCGCCCCCGTGCTGAGCGGCTCGTTCTCGAGCGGCTGGCACACCGGCGACGTGACGGTGAGCTGGACCTGCTCCGACACGCTGTCCGGCCCGGCTGGTCAGCCGGCTGCCTCCACGGTGACCGGTGAGGGCGCCAACCTGTCCGCCTCCGCCACGTGCACCGACAAGGCCGGCAACACCACCACGAAGACGGTCACGGGTATCCAGATCGACCGGAGCGCTCCGAGCACCGCCGCGTCGGTGTCGGGCGCCCTGTCCAACGGCTGGTACAACGCCGACGTCAGCTTCACGCTGAAGGGCAGCGACAACCTCTCGGGTGTGGCCGACACGTTCTACTCGGTCGACGGCGGCACGGCGCAGCCCTACAGCGGCGCGGTCACCATCGGTACGAACGGCACCCACACGGTGACCTACTGGAGCACCGACAACGCCGGCAACGCCGAGGACAAGGCGGGCAACAGCATCACGCTCAAGCTCGACAAGGACGCGCCTGTTCTCACCGGCAAGGCCACGACCCTGCCGAACGCCAAGGGCTGGTACAGCGGTGACGTCACCGTTGGCTGGACCTGCTCCGACGCCGGATCCGGCATCGACGGGACGTGCCCGGCTGACAGCACTGTCACCGGTGAGGGCGAGAACCTCGGCGCCAACGCCTCGGTCAGCGACCTCGCCGGCAACGTCACCAAGGCCAAGGTCGACGGCATCAACATCGACGTCACGCCTCCGACCACGACGGCCAGCGTGCCGCAGGTCCCGGCGAGTGGCTGGTACGGCGACGCGGTCCAGGTGACCCTCACCGGCCACGACAACCTGTCCGACGTCGACGCGACCTACTACAGCGTCGACGCGGGCACCGCCCAGACCTACAACGGCGCCTTCTCCTTCGGCACCGAGGGCTCCCACCAGATCACGTTCTGGAGCAGGGACAACGCGGGCAACACCGAAGTGGCCGGCGCACCGATCACGCTCAAGATCGACAAGACCGCGCCAACCACCACGGTCATCAACCCGATCTCGCCTGTCAGCGGCTGGTTCGTGACGAACGGTGTCCCGTTCGCCTTCGACGCCACCGACGGAGGCTCGGGAGTCGCGGCCACGTACTACACCGTCGACGCCGGATCGGCGCAGACGTACGGGCAGCCGTTCACTGCCGACCTCTCGACCGGCAAGCACCACATCACCTACTGGAGCGTCGACCTGGCCGGCAACGCAGAGTCGGTGCGGGGGTTCGACGTGAGCGTCGACACCGTCGCCCCGGTCATCACGGGTGACACGGTCAACGCCGACGGGACGCACCGGGCCGCCAACGGCGCCGGCTGGTTCAACAGCCCTGTGGACGTGAAGTTCACGTGCACGGACGCCGACTCCGGCATCAACGGGGTGGCTGGCTGTGCCGGTGACACGACGCTGAGCAACGACGGCGCCGGACAGACCGTTCACGGTGACGCAGTCGACGTCGCAGGCAACAAGTCGGGCACCGACTTCGGCCCGGTCAACCTCGACGCGACCAAGCCGACGCTGGTCGGTGTGCCGTCGGACCCGAACGGGGCCGGCTGGTACAAGGGCGATGTCACGGTGAAGTGGGTCGGCGACGACGCGCTGTCGGGCATCGACCCCGCCACGCAGCCGGCGGACAGCACCGTCACGGGTGAGGGCTCGAACCTGGGCGCCGGTCCGGTGACCATCAAGGACAAGGCGGGGAACACCAGTGACCCGGCGTCCGTGAGCGGCATCAAGATCGACCGCACCGCTCCGGTGGTCAGCGGCGGCGCACAGACGCAGCCCAACGCGGCGGGTTGGTACAAGGACTCCGTCACGGTGGACTTCACGTGCACTGACAACCTCTCGGGAGTGGCGTCCTGCCCGACCAGCAAGCTGGTCAAGGGTGACGGCGCCAACCAGTCGGTGACGAGCGACCCGGCCACTGACGTGGCGGGCAACGTCGCGGCCGGCAAGGCGGTCGGTGGCATCAACATCGACGGCACTGCGCCGACGTCGACGAGCAACAACCAGTGCACGGCCACCAACGGCTACTGCACGGGCTCGACGGCCGACGTCCTCCTGACGGCCACCGACCAGGCCGGGCTCTCCGGCGTCAAGGAGATCCACTACGTGGTCGACGGTGGCACCGAGCAGGTCGCCCCCGGCGCCTCCAAGACGGTCAGCGTGCCCCTCTCGGGCAGCGGTGCCGGCACGGTCAAGTACTGGGCTGTCGACAACGCCGGCAACGTCGAGGCGGCGAACTCGGTGGCGTTGAAGTGGGACAACATCGCTCCCACGGTCACCCACTCGCTGTCCCCGTCGCCCAACGCCGACGACTGGAACAAGGCCGACGTCACGGTCACCTTCTCGGCCAAGGACGACGACAAGGGCTCGGGCGTCGCGTCCGTGTCTGCCCCGGTCACCGTCAGCACCGAGACGGCCGGTCAGCTCGTCACGGGCACGGCCAAGGACACGGCCGGCAACGTCGGCACCGACTCGGTGACGGTCAAGCTCGACAAGACCCAGCCGACGATCACGGGTGCGGTCACGAGCGGTACGAAGGGCAACAACGGCTGGTACACGGGTCCGGTGACGGTCACCTTCACCTGCGGTGACGCCCTCTCCGGGGTGGCCACCTGCCCTGACCCGGTCGTGCTGTTCGCCAACGGCGCGAACACCGCCAGCGGCACCGTCACGGACAAGGCCGGCAACACGGCCACCGCAACGGTGAGCGGGATCAACATCGACCAGGAGAAGCCGACGCTGACCACTGCGGACGTCAACGTCCAGGGCGGCACCTACACGGTCGGCTCCGTGCCGACTGCCACGTGCACGGCCACGGACAGCTTCTCGGGTCTCGACTCCTGCAAGGTCACCGTGACTGGCGGCAACGCCAACGGAGTGGGCGGCTTCACGTACACCGCCACGGCGACCGACAAGGCCGGCAACACCAGCACCATCACCGGCACCTACAAGGTGGTCTACCGGTGGGACGGCTTCCTGCAGCCGGTCAACGACACCGCGCACCAGGTCGGCACGTCGACCAGCGTGTTCAAGGCCGGTAGCACCGTCCCGGTGAAGTTCCAGCTGAAGAGGGCGGACGGGACGCTGGTCCAGGCTGCCGGGTCGGCTGCGTGGCTCACGCCGGTCAAGGGCAGCGCGATGAGCGCTCCCGTCGACGAGTCGGTGTACACGGCATCGGCGGACAGCGGCAGCGCCTACCGCTACGACGCCACCGCGCAGCAGTACATCTACAACTGGAAGACCGGCACGACCAGCGGCAACTACTGGCGGATCGGCGTCACGCTCGACGACGGCCAGACGTACTACGTCAACATCGGCCTTCGCTGAGTCACCGCTCGAGCCCGCAAGGGCTGAGCCAACGGGGAGGGTCCCGCGTCGCCACGACGCGGGACCCTTCCCGCAAACCCGAGCATCTCTGGGAGAGAGGGATGTCATGACCACCGCGACGACGGCGGAGGCCGCGCGGCCGGCCGACTGCCCGGCCTGGTGCGTGCAGCGGCACGGCACGCGGCAGGGCGAGGACGACCAGATCCACGTGAGCGTCGAGCTGCTCGTGCGCGGGACGTCGCTGCGCCTGTGCACGACCATCGACCCGGCGACGCAGCAGGCCGACGGCCCCTACGTCGTGGTGGGCCCGGACGAGTACACGCTGCACGAGGCCGACGCGCTCATCGACGCGCTGACCCAGCTCGTCGACGAGGGGATGGGCGTCACTCGCCGCGAAGGAGCCTGAAGGCGCTCTCGCGGTCCTTGACCCGCAGCTTCTTCAGCACGGACGAGACGTGCACGCGGACGGTCGTCGCCGACAGGAAGAGGCGCCCGGCGACGTCCTCGGTGCTGAGGCCCTCGCTGAGCAGCTGCATGACCTCCCACTCGCGTGCGCTGAGCTTGGCGGCGGCGACGCTGGGGCGTCCGAACCGACGCTTCGACGGCGTCCGGAACTCGTCCATGATCCGGGCCACCAACCGGGCCGGCATGGCCGCCTCCCCGGTGAGCACCCCGCGCAGCAGGTCGGCCAGCTTGCCGGGGTCCGTGTCCTTGAGCAGGTACCCGGACGCGCCGGCGCGCAGGGAGTCGAAGAGGTCCTCGTCCTCCGCCGACTGGGTGAGCATGACGACCGCCACCTCGGGCGAGGACCGCACGATGTCACGCGCGGCCTGGATCCCGCTGCCGGGCATGTGGATGTCGAGCAGCGCGACGTCGGGCCGGTACTCGGCCACCAGGCGCACCGCGTCCTCGGCCGTCGCTCCCTCGCCGACGACCTCGCACCCGCCGCCCTCGAGGGCGGCCCGGACGCGTCCGCGCATGCGCGCGTGGTCGTCGGCGATGACGACGCGCAGCGTCACCACGTCACCGCCACGGTCGTACCGCGACCGGGAGCGGAGTCGATGACGAACGACGCGTGCAGGCCCCGGGCCCGCTCCTCCATGCTCGTCAGGCCGTACCCCGTGGACTGCATCCTGGCGGCCACCGGGTCGAAGCCGGCGCCGTCGTCCTCGACGAGCAGCCGACGAAACTGCTCGTCGCGCGCCAGGCACAGGTGGATGCGCTGGGCCCGACCGTGCCTGATGGCGTTCGACACGGCCTCGCGGGTGATCCGCACGAGCGCATGGCGCTCGTCCGCGTCGGCGCGCACCGAGTCGTCGAGCTCGACCTCGAGCGTCGCGTGGTACCGCTCGGCGACCTGCCGGGCCGCGCGGTGCAGGACGAAGCCGAGCGGCTCGTCGGAGCTGCGGCCCAGGGCGTCGACGGCTGCGCGCGCCTCGTCGAGCGCGCGGTCGCACGCGTCGACGATGCGCCCGCGGGCGGTGGGGTCGGAGTCGACGAGGAAGCTCTCCAGACGGATGTACGACAGCTCCTGGATGACGCCGTCGTGCAGCTCGCGGGCCAGCCGACGACGGTCGTCGAGGACCGCTGCCCGTGCCTGCGCCGTCCAGTAGTGGCTGATCTCCCGGGCGGCACCGAGGAGCAGCACGACGTAACAGGCCGTGCGCAGCAGGTCCCCCGTGTAGAGCCAGTCGCTGTAGAGGGAGGGGAAGAGGAGGTAGTTGAGCCGTGCGAACGCGGCCAGCGCGAAGGCCGGGCCGAGCACCCAGATCAGCTCGTCGGCGGCCTCCCGCTCCTGCCGTCCGCGTCGGGCGAAGAGGACCGAGGCGACGGCGAAGCACAGGGCGGTCAGCCCGTGGGCCCAGAGCAGCGCCGGGTGTCCGGTGATGACGGGGTGCTGGGCAGATGCAGGCGGGGTCTCCGACAGGGCCGCGGGCAGCACGCCCCGCCAGGCCCAGGCCAGCGCGGACGCGGCGACGACGGCCACCCAGGGCGCGATCCAGCCCAGGCCGTGACCGACGCGGGCCAGGCGCCCACCAACCAGCGACGCGATGACGACCAGGACCGCGCCGAGGAGGCGCAACGCCACGGGCAGCCACACGCCGATCCGTTCGTCGTCGACGCCGAGCAGGTGCAGCGCGAGGGTCAAGCCGACCCCGGCGATACCCAGCAGGAAGAGGCCGTCGGCGAGCAGGAGGTCCTGCAGCCGCCCGGACCGGCTGTAGCGTCCGAAGACGAGGTAGGCGACGAGCAGGGCGATCCCGCTGTCGATGCAGTCCAGGACGAGGTGCAGCTCCGGGCTGTGGTAGGCGAACAGGAGGTACGGCGTGCCGAGGATGGCGCCCGTGACGAGGAGGCCGATGGCCCACCCGGCCAGGGTGGGTGCCACCGACGCGCGCAGCGCACGGACCGGTCCTCGCCGACCGGACCCCCCCTCGTGGTCCATGGACCGGAGTCTAGGTTCGGGGTTCGCCGCGGGTATGCGGATTGAGCACCTTGGGTCAGAAAACGGTAAAAAAGCTCAGGTCACGGCGTCGAGGACGAGCTCGCCGACGTGGCGCATGCCGCGCAGCACGGCCCAGACGGTGAGGTGGTCGAGGGAGGTGCCGACCGCTGGGTCCCAGTTCGCCACGGCCGCCCACGTGACGGTGCGACCCTCGACGGTGACGCCGCCGACGTCGGCCCGCACGCCGGCGTCGGTGCCGGTCTTGTTCCAGACGACGCGCTCCTCGCCCAGGGACACGTGGTGCGCGATGGGATCGAGCCCGGCCTGGTCGACGAGGGCGGAGCCGACCATCGTCTGGTCGACGTTGGCCGAGAGCCACTGTCGCACGAGGCGGTCCGGCTCCGGACCGATCGCGGTGCCGGACGCCAGGCGCGTCATGAGGTCGCTGAGCTCTGCAGCGCTGCCCGTCGAGAGGGTGGCCGGGTGCTCGTCGGAGCGGACGTCGCGGACGCGGTCGTGCAGCGCCGTCGACCGCATGCCCAGCGCGGTGGCGCGGGCTGCGACCTCGGCCAGGCCCACGCGTCGGAGCAGGACGTTCGTCGCCAGGTTGTCGGACACGGCCCCGACCAGCGCCGCGACGTCGACGAGGGGGAGCGTCTCGACGGAGAGGGTGTGCCAGAGCCCGGAGTCGCCGACCCAGAGGTCGACCGAGCGGGTCAGCGGCTCGTCGGGGGACAGGTCGCCGTCGGCGATGCCGCGAGCGGCCTCGAGGAGGAGCAGCACCTTGCCCACCGACGCCGTGCGCAGGGGTGAGTCCGCGTTGTCGGCCGCGAGCGGGGTGCCGTCGGCGTCGCGCAGGCACACCGACCACGTGACCCCGCCGGCGTCGGGAAGCTCGAGGTCCATCAGTCCAGCGACCCCAGCCACGAGAGGAGCGCCTCGTTGACCTTCTCCGGCGCCTCCTCGGTGAGGAAGTGGCCGGCCCCCTCGATCTTGAGGCATCGGTAGTCGCCGGGGACGAACGCACCGGAGCCGTACGTCGGACCCGGCAGCACGCAACCGTCCTCGGTGCCCTGCAGCTGCAGGACCGGGACGCGGACGGCGTGGCGGACGCGACGCATGAACAGCGGCCCGTCGGGTCGGACCGACGAACGCCCCAGCCACCGGTAGTGCTCGGCGGCGGAGTGGGCCACGAAGGGGATCATCATCGCGTCGCCGTAGCGACGCACGTCCTCGTCCGTGGGGAAGTCGCCGAACGGCGAGGCCCACGCACGCATCAGGTTGCCCACGTACTCGTGCGACTCGGCCATCTCGCGCTCGGGCACGAAGGGGCGCTGCAGCCCGGCGATCCAGGCCGACGCGCGCCGTTGTCGGCGGTCGGTCCACGTCGCGTGGCGCATGATCCGCGGGTGCGGCATCGACAGCGACGCGACGGCACGGGTGACGTCACGGCGGAACGTCGGCATGGACCACGCGATCCAGCCGCCGAGGCCCTGGCCGACGACGACGGCCTGCTTCTCGCCGAGGGCGCGGACGACGCTCGCGGCGTCGAGAGTCGACATGTACGTGTCGTAGCCGCGCGGGGGCTTGTCGCTCCCGCCGTACCCCCGCAGGTCCATGGCGGCGGCCCGGTAGCCGGCATCGGCGAGGGCCACCATCTGATGGCGCCACGTGTACCAGAACTGCGGGAAACCGTGCAGGAGGAGGACGAGCGGCCCGTCGCCGATCTCGGCCACGTGGAACCGGGCTCCGTTCGCCGAGACGTACCGGTGCTCCCACGGTCCATCGACATTGACGAACGCAGCGTCGACTGGCATGGAACCGTTCGGGCTGGGGTCAGGCGTCGCGCGAGGCGTCGACGGCAGCAGTGGACGTGGTGCTGGACGCCGCGGGAAGGTCGTGGCGGTCCCACTCGGGGCGCGGCGCGGGCACGACGGTGCCGGGGTGCTCGACCGCGGCCTTGACCCCCGCAACCGTCAGCTGCGCGTTGGCGATGGTCTTCGCAGGGGTCGGCTTGACGGTCTTCATGCTGCGCATGCCGAGCATCGCGAGGATGCCGGCGACGATGAGCATGAAGACCGTGACGATGAGGAAGCTGAGCCAGCGCGGCAGGCCGAGGGCCTGGATGCCCTCGGCGATCGTCGTGAAGATGAAGTAGACCGAGTAGAAGAGGACGACACCGGCGGCCGCGAGCAGCCCGCCACCCTTGCCGGCCTTCTTGAACTGACCCGACAGCTCCGCCTTGGCCAGAGCGATCTCGCTGCGGATGAGGCTCGAGATGTCCTGGGTCGCGGACGCGACCAGCTGGCCGAGGGTCCGCTCCTGCCGGGGGTCCATACTCATCGGCTCTCTTCCTCGCTCTCGCTCGGGGTGCACGCGGGACGCGTCCCTACCGGTTGTCACCCTACTGCCCGGTCCCATACCCCACCTCGCAGGTGCCGCCTCAGCCAGCCTCGTCCTCGGCGTAGACGTCCGGCACGCCGTCGCGGTCACGGTCCTCGGTCTCGCGGAAAGCCACCATCCGGTAGTGCCGGTTGCGCAAGCGGAGGATCACCGTGGCGAGGAGGGCGGCGATGAGGCTCCCAGTGAGAACGGCGAGCTTGACGTGCTCGTCCCGGGCAGATCCGGTGCCGAAGGCGAGCTCACCGACAAGGAGGCTCACGGTGAACCCCACACCCGCGAGGACGGACAGGCCGAGGACATCCGTCCACGAGAGGTCGGGGTCCAGCTCGGCGCGGGTAAAGCGCGCCACCGCCCAGGTCCCCCCGAGCACCCCCGCGGCCTTGCCGGCGACGAGCCCGACGACGACGCCGACAGCAGCCGCGTCGGTGAGGGCGGCGGTGAGGCCCCCACCGACGACGGTGACGCCGGCAGCGAAGAAGGCGAAGACCGGTACCGCGAAGCCTGTGGAGAACGGCCGCAGCTTCTGCTCCATCCGCTCGGCGAGGGTCTGCACGTCAGGGTCCTCCTCCCGCTCGCGGTTGACCGGAACGAGGAGCCCGAGGAGGACGCCGGCGACCGTCGCGTGGATGCCGCTGGCGTGGACGAACCCCCAGGCCAACAGGGCCGGCGCCGCGAGGACGACGGGGTTGGTCAGCTTGCGCTGCAGGAGGACTCGCCAGACGGAGAGCGGCACGACGGCCGCGAGCAGCCACAGCGGCTGCAGGGACTCCGTGTAGAAGACGGCGATGATCGTGATGGCGATGAGGTCGTCGACGACCGCCAGCGTGAGGAGGAACGAGCGCAGGGCGCTCGGCAGGTGGGTGCCGATGACGGCGAGGACCGCCAGGGCGAAGGCGATGTCGGTCGCGGTCGGTATGGCCCAGCCGCGCAGCGTCGACGAGAGGCTCGCTGGGTCAGACCCGCGCAGCATCAGGAGAACCGTCCCTGCATAGAGCAGGGCAGGGAGCGCGACACCGCACGCCGCGGCGGCGATGGGCAGGGCCGCCTTGCGCCGGTCCGACAGGTCGCCGGCGACGAACTCTCGTTTCAGCTCGATGCCGGCGACGAGGAAGAACAGGGCGAGCAGGCCGTCGGCCGCCCAGGTGCCGAGGCTGAGGTCCAGGTGGACCCCTCCCCACCCGACGACCGTGTCGCGCAGGCTCGCGTACCCGTCACGCCACGGGCTGTTCGCCCAGACCAGCGCCGCCACGGCCGCCGCCAGCAGGATCGCCCCGCCGACGGTCTCCTGGCGAAGCACCTCCGCCACGTAGCGGGCATCGCGCCACGTGCCGCGTCCGAGGATGCGCCTCCTCGCGGTGCGCGCGGGTGCGTCCTGCGGCGTGTGTCGGTCGTGCGTCACGGCTGCCTCCGGGGTCGACGACGAGGGACGCCGACCAGACTTCCCGGCACACCGTGACCGCGCGCTCCTGCGCGCACGACCGGGACAGAGTCTACCGACGCCGCAGAGGCTCCGCCGAGCCGGACGCCGGCATCCCCCGTAGTGGGCCCGCCTCCACCGTCGAGTGGGCGAAATCCTTTGGGCGCGCGGCAAATCGGACTAATCGGGCAACCGACGTTTCCGCGCCAACTGGGCGCTATCGTCTGCTCCAGGGGGCAAACGACCACATCGGCATGGGCTTGGGGGAGCACATGAGTGAGAAGCCTGCAGGCTGGTACTACATCGGCGACGGACAGCTCCGTTACCGCGACGAATACGGCTGGACCGAGTTCGTCATGGACACGAACGACCCGCGCGCCCGCGACTGGCCGCCGCCGACACCGCGCACGATGCTCCAGCAGGTCCGCGACGCCGAGGCCGACCGGGCCGCGCAGCCGCACCGTCATCGGCGCGCGCGCTGGTTCCGGCGCGGAGCTGCGCCGTCGCACTGACACCAGCCGGAAAGAGCAACATTTCGCCATTTTCCGTACGTAGTGCCGCGCACTGGTCAATACTCCAGCGCTAGGGCGACCCGGGGGCCGCCCCTTGTCCATGAGGGGGCGGAATGCGTATCTGTATTGTCGGAGGGTGCGGCCACGTCGGCCTGCCGCTCGGTCTGGTTCTGGCCGATGCCGGCTGCCACGTGGTCGCCCTTGACGTGGACGCCGATGCGGTCGCCACGGTCAACGCCGGCGTCATGCCCTTCTACGAGGAAGGCGCAGCCGACACTCTGACTCGCGTCCGTGCGGCCGGCGCGTTCTCCGCCACGACGAACAGCCGCGCCATCGCCGATGTCGACGTCGTCGTCGTCGTCATCGGCACACCGGTTGATGACCACCTCAACCCTGACCCAAACGCAGTCGTGGCTGCCATCGAGGAGTGCCTGCCACACCTCCACGACGACCAGCTGGTGATGCTGCGCAGCACCATCTACCCGGGTGTCACACGCTCGGTTGGTCGCATGCTCGAGGAACGTGGCGTGAGGGCCCCCGTGGTGTTCTGCCCCGAGCGCATCCTTGAGGGTCACGCTCTGCGGGAGCTGCGGACGCTCCCCCAGATCGTCGGTGCGTCGACCGATGACGGTGCCGGGCGAGCCACCGCGGTCTTCGACCGCCTCGGAGTGCAATGCATGGTTGTGAGCCCCGAGGAAGCCGAGCTCGCCAAGCTCTTCACGAACACCTGGCGCTACATCAAGTTCGCCGCGGCGAACCAGTTCTGGGAGATGGCGAACGACGCCGGTCTCGACTTCGCGCGCATTCGTGAGGCGATCACTTTCGACTATCCACGAGCGGCGGACCTGCCCGGACCCGGCTTCGCAGCGGGCCCGTGCTTGTTCAAGGACGCGATGCAGCTGTCAGCATTCGCGAAGAACACGTTCGGCCTGGGGCACTCCGCGATGCTGGTGAATGAGGGAATGCCGTTGTACGTCGTCGACCGCATGGCGGCGCGATACGACCTCGAGAACATGACGGTCGGCATCCTGGGCATGTCGTTCAAGGCCGGGTCGGACGACGTGCGGTCCAGCCTGTCGTACAAGCTGAAGCGAACGTTGAGGTTCCGCACGAGGGCGGTTCTGACGACGGACCCCTACGTCACCAGTGACCCATGCCTCCTGCCTCTTGAAACCGTACTGGAGGAGGCCGACCTCCTCGTCATCGGTGCTCCCCATCCGGAGTACAAGTCCATGTTCACGGAGAAACCAGTTGTGGACGTCTGGGATCTCCAAGGCCACGGGACGCTCGTATGAAGCCCCCGCGCGCGACGATCGTCCTGCCGGCCTTCAATGAGCATCAGTCAATTGCCGTGGCGTTGACCCGGATAGACGACGCCGTCTCGCTCCCGCACGAGATTCTCGTGGTGGTGGACTCCGCCGAGGACACGACGATCGAGGCCGCCCGTGAAGTGCTCGCCGGTATGCCACACGCCAAGGTCGTCGTTCAGGACTACGGACGCGGTCCCGCGAACGCCATCCGGTACGGGATCGACCATGCAACGGCCCCATGCGTTGTCGTGACCATGGCGGACGGGTCTGACGACGTGCGGGTGATCGACGACCTGGTGCGACTCGTGGAACGCGGATTTGTGGTCGCAGCGGCCTCGCGGTACATGCCCGGTGGTGCCCAACGAGGTGGTCCGCTCGGTAAACGGCTGATGTCCGAGACCGCTGGCCGCAGTCTCAACTTGTTCGCGCGAGTGGGCACCCGCGACGTGACGAACGCCTTCAAGGCGTACGACGCCGCATTCGCCCGCGAGGTCGGCATCGACTCCCGCAACGGTTTCGAAATCGGCATCGAGCTGGTCTCGAAGGCGCGGCGGGCGCGCCGCCCGGTCGCCGAGGTGCCGACCATCTGGCTCGATAGGGAGGCTGGCTCCTCGAACTTCAAGATTCGCGCGTGGCTGCCCAAGTACCTCTACTGGTATCGCTTCGCCTTCGGCCCTGCGCTCGATGCGGGAAGTATCGGCTCGCACGTCAGTCCCAAGGTGAGAGGCACGCGATGAAGGTGTTGGTGACGGGATCTGCCGGTTTCATCGGTGGATACCTCGTGGAGGAGCTTCTCAGGCAGGGATGGGATGTCGTCGGAATCGACAACTACTCCAAGTACGGGCCCGTCCGGCACTCCTATGACGGGCATGACCGCTACAGGTTCGTCGAGGGGGACGTGCAGGACACCGACCTGATGTACAAGCTCATGATGGATGTCGACCACGTCGTAGCAGGCGCGGCGCTCATCGGAGGTATCACCTACTTTCACAAGTACGCGTACGACCTTCTCGCTCAGAACGAGCGCATCATGGCGTCGACGTGCGACGCCGCGATCGCCGTGCGTCGCGATGGTGGACCCCTCCAAAAGGTCACGTACTTGTCGTCGTCGATGGTGTTCGAGTCGACCGACCGCTGGCCGTCGGTGGAGGGAGACCAGCGGGTCGTCCCACCGCCACGCTCGAGCTACGGCTTCCAGAAGCTGGCGGTGGAGTACTTCGCACAAGCGGCATGGGATCAGTACGGGCTGCCGTTCACCATTCTGAGACCGTTCAACTGCGTGGGGGTAGGAGAGCGTCGAGCCCTCGGGGACCTGGAGGTCTTGTCCGGCAACGTACCTCTCGCGATGAGCCACGTCGTGCCGGACCTCGTCCAGAAGGTGCTCAAGGGTCAGGACCCGCTTCACGTCCTCGGTGACGGTTCGCAGGTCCGTCACTACACCTACGGCGGCGACCTTGCTCGAGGGATCGTCACTGCTGTCGATCACCCTGACGCAGTCAACCAGGACTTCAACCTGTCGACGCCCGTAGGGACGACCGTCGCCGAGCTGGCTCAGGCGGTCTGGACCAAGCTTCATGGCGACCGGCCCCTGAGGCTCGTCCACGACGAGGCCTTCGAGCATGACGTCCAGAAGCGCGTGCCGTCCGTCGACAAGGCGCGACAGGTGCTCGGTTTCCGGGCCACCACGACATTGAGCGAGATGCTCGACGAGACGATTCCGTGGATCCGCGACGCCATAGCGTCGGGAATCCTCTGAGTGGGAGGACCCATGGACGCCGACTACTTGAAGGCGACGTATGAGGCCCGCTTCTCGGAGCGGGAAGCTCCGCGACAAGGTCGTGTTGTGGAGTGCGCTCTGCGAGAACGAATTCCAGCAGTACGTGCCCACCGATGGGACGGTGCTGGACCTCGGCGCGGGTTACTGCGAGTTCAGCAACGCGATCCAGGCACGACGCCGGATCGCCGTGGATCTGAACCCGGACACGCGCTTCTTCGCAGGCCCAGGTGTCGAGTTCCTCCAGACCGCGTCGGACGACTTGTCCGCCTTGCGCGATGGGGAGGTTGACACGGTGTTCACATCCAACTTCTTCGAGCACCTCCCGACCACGGATGCCCTCCTGGCGACTCTCGCCGAGGCCCATCGAGTGCTTCGGCCGGGCGGCACGATCGTCGTGCTCATGCCGAACATCCGTAACCTGCCCGGCGCCTATTGGGACTATCTGGACCACCGTCTGGCACTGACCCAGCACAGCCTCGCCGAGGCGCTGTCGCTCAGTGGGTTCACCGTCGAACGGATGGTTCCGCGATACCTGCCCTATACCGTCCGTGGGTCCCGACTTCCGGTGACGGCATGGTCCGTCAGGGCCTACCTGCGGGCCAAACCGGTGTGGCGGCTGCTCGGCAAGCAGATGTTCGCTGTCGCTTCGAGATGACGAGGCTGCGAGATGCCGGGTTCTCCCGCCTGAGGCCCTTGGCGACCCTTCTCGCCGGACTGCTGGTGGTGGTCGCCTTTGTGCCACTCTCGCCGACGATGCCGACGGCAGAGCTCGATCCGGTGTGGCAGCTGTCGATCAACGAAGCGGTGTCACGGGGCCTTCAGTTCGGCCGCGACGTCGTTTTCACCTACGGCCCTGCGGCGAGCGTCGTGACGGGCCAGTACCATCCGAGCATCTACGGCCTCGTCCTTCTGTGGAGTGTGCTGCTCGGTGCCGGCGTCGCGGTTGCGCTGGCGGCCGGCGTGCGGCCGGTCTCGGCGCGCCTGCTCGTCGCCGTCGTGATGCTCGGAGTGGGTCAGCGAGAGGCACTCGTTCTCGTGGCGCCCGCCTTGGGTGTCTTGGGCGTCCTGGTGCCGTTCCGACAGGGTTGGACGCGCGTCGCGGGCCCTCTCGCGTTCGGTCTCACCATTTCGGTCCCCCTCCTGGCCAAGGGGTCCATGGCGGTGCCTGCGGGAGTGGCCATCGCCTCGGTGTCTGTGGGACTGCTGGCACAGGCCCGGTGGGCCGCCGCGGCGATCGCAATCTTGGGTACAGCGGTCACGTGTGTCATCGGGTGGTTGTCCTTCGGGCAGGATCTGCGATTCTTTCGTGCCTACCTGACGAACACTCTGGAGTTCTCGCTCGGCTACACCGAGGCGATGCAGGCCGGCTCCCTGGAACACGATCTCGCGCCGTTCGTCATCAGCCTTGCTGTGGGGCTTGGTGCGGCATGGATCATCGCACGCGCCATCGTCAGTGGCACCGCGCGCTGGGCACTCCTGGTGATGCTCGTAGTCACGGTGATCCTGATCGCCAAGCTCGGCTACGTGCGAGCAGACGTCCACGTCCTCACGGTGCCGGCGGCTCTGGCGGTCCTGCTCGTGCTCGTGTGGGTGTCTGGTGACCGTCGCAGAGGGGGAGCGGTACTGGCGGGAGCCTCCGCGACCTGGCTGGGGACCGCGGCGGTGTATGGGGTCGCGGCCGGGGCGCTCAGCCTGCCCGCGCACCAGGTCGAGACTCTCAGTGGATGGACATCCGCGGTGGAGAGAAGCTTCGGGCACAAACCGGCCCTGCCTGCCCAGTTTGCGGCGGCGCTTGCCGCCATGCGCCCGGAGGCGATGCCAGGATCGGGAGGGCCGGTCGACGCATATACGTGGGACCAGGCTTCTGCCGTCGCATCGGGGCTCGAGTGGAGTCCACGGCCGGTGTTCCAGAGTTATGCCGCTTACAGTCCCGCGCTGGCAGGCATCAACGTCTTGCACCTTTCCGGCCCCCATGCGCCCACGCTCATTCGATGGAGTCCGGGCACCATCGACGAACGGCTACCAGGCCTGGACGACGGACCCAGTTACCCGACGCTGTTGCGCGAGTACGCGGTCGCAGGGTCAGACGACGAGGCGGTGTGGCTCAGACGTCGCCTTCCCGCCGAGCCTGCATCGACGTTCGCGGCGGCGACGTCGTACCCATCCCGTTTGGGGGAGTGGGTCGTGGCCCCGGGCACTGGTCCGCTGTTCCTCAGCGTAGATGCGCGACCGAGCGCCTTGGGACAGCTCGCCCTGACCGTCTACAAGTCGGAGCCGCTGCGCATCACCGTTGAACTGGCATCAGGTCGGACGGAGACCTATCGGCTTCCCGCCGGAATGGCTCGCGCTGGAGCGCTCGTGTCACCGCTACTCGACACAACGTCCAACCTCGTGTCCCTCTTCGAACACCCGAACGCCGTCTCAGATCCCGTCGTGCGTGTGAAGGTTTGGTCCCAGATGCCGGCCATGTGGCAGGACACAGTCTCGGTTTCGTGGGCGACGATCTCAGCCGCGGACCAGCCCAACGGCTCGAGCGCGAGCAGACCACCGTTGGGCGAGACCGCCGACGGTCCGCGGCCAAACCAACGACTTGGCGATCAGGCCGCGAAGGGCAGCAGCGCGGGTGCCGGGTCGAGGATGTAGACGTAACGGATCCAGAACCACTGGAGCCACAGGGATCCCGCGGCAACGAGAAGCAGGGCCAGGACCCGGACAGGGCGCGGGAGCTCGACCAGGCGCAGCGGCAGTGCGACCAGGAAGGGTGCAGCCAGCAGCAGATAGCGCAGCATCGCCGGGTGCAGGGGCGTCACGAGCAGGACGAAGGCGATGTAGGACACGCCCCAGGCGATGAGCTCGCCGGGCAGGCCGAGCCGTCGCGCGCTCATCGCGGTGAGCGCGAGGGTAGAGGTCACGAGCGCGACGAACAGCGCCAGGACGACAGGACCCGCGGCTCGCTCGATGGCGCCGAACCACCCGAAGTCGAACGCCCGGACGATCGATGCCGTCCGGTCGGCACCTGAGGTCGGCGTCGATGGCGCCCCGAGGGCGGAGGAGAGGAAACCCCAGAGCCAGGGGGAGGCGACGCAAAGCACGGTGGCGGCCCCGATCGCGACACGCGCGCGGGTGCCCTCGCGTCCGTAGGTGGAACGCCGGTGCGTCCACCAGTGCAGCACCATGACGGCCGCGAGGGGTGCGGCCACGGGGCGCGTCAGGGCAAGGGCGGCCACCAACGGGATCGTCAGCCAGTGGCGGTGGCGCACGACGGCCAGCAGGACGCCGAGGAGAAGGGCCAGCGCCATCGGCTCGCTGAACGCGAGCATGAAGATGGGCGCCGACGGGAAGGCGTTGACGAGCAGGGCTGCCAGCACGGCGGTCGAGTCACCAACCACCCTTCGGAAGAGGTGGAAGACCAGCAGGGTCGCGATCGCGCCGAGTACAAGGTTGAGCGTCACCGCAGACGCCACGAAGTGTGTGCCGGTAGCCGCCATCACGGCACGTGTCGCGATGGGGAAGGCCGGAGGAAAGGCCCACGCCCACGCGTCGTTCGGGGAACGCACGTCGACGCCCGACGGATAGCCGTCGACCGCGATGCGCTCGTACCACTGCCCGTCCCAGTTCGTCAGGACGCCGAGGAGCCCGGGTGACGCGGGGGTCGCGGTGTGGACGAAGTACTGGGTCGGACTGCCCATGGGGGTCGGCGGCCCGCTCGCCGCCTGGCTGTGCGAGGCGATCCAGATCTCGACCAGGTTGAGCGCTCGAAGGGCGGTGTACCCGACGAGTAGCAGGGCAACCTGTGCGCGGCCGCGCGACCGCTGGTGCGCATTCGTCTTCGCCGTCACGCTGCTCCGATCACCGTGGGTCCACGAGCACCGTAGTTGTTCCTCGCCTGCCCCCACGACATTTCTGGACCCAGCCCATCGCGTCGGCTTTGACCGTTCCGCTCCGGCAACGACCGTCGGTGTTGCATCCTGTCGTAGTCGGACAAGGACCGCCGGTCCGCGCTTCGGGAGGGAGACGCATGGCGCAGACAGACGTCGCGCTCGCCTCCGCACCCGCGCGCCCGGGTATCGGTGGCCCACTCGGACTGGTGCGTGCTCTGCTCGAGGACAAGCGGGTCCGGTTCCTGCTCAACGGTGGGGCGAACGCCCTCATGGCGTTCGGCGTCTTCGTCCTCTTCCAGCACCTGTTCACCGGACGGTGGGACTACCTGTGGGCGGTCGTCGCGACCCACGTGGTGACGGTCCTCATCGGTTTCGCGAGCCATCGGCGGCTGGTCTTCGGGGTGCGCGGGCAGGTGCTCCACGACCTGTGGCGCTTTGAGCTCGTGCACCTGACCAACCTGGGTGTGAACGCGGCCCTGCTGACCTTCGCCGTGGAGACACTCCACCTACCCGTGGTGCTGTCCCAGGGTTGTCTCATCGTCGTGAGCGCCTGCTACAGCTGGCTGGGCCACAGCCGCTTCTCGTTCAGGAGGTCGGCCCCGCGTGGACACGAGTGACCCGGCGTACGCCGCACGACTGGTCAGCGCCCAGGGTCGATGGTGGAAGCGGGTCCTGCCGGTCCAGCTGCCGTACGTCCTCAACCTCAAGCGGCAGAAGCTCGGGCGGACGCTCGACGTCGGCTGCGGGATCGGCCGGAACCTGCAGCATCTCGAGGCGGGGTCCGTCGGCGTGGACCACAACACGACGGCAGTGCGGACTGCGCGGTCGCAGGGCCTCGACGCGCGGACGGTGGCCGAGCTCGAAGAGGCCGCTGCCGGCCTGCGGGGGACGTTCGACTCACTTCTCGTGGCCCACGTTCTCGAGCACATGAGCGAGACCGAGGCCGAGGCGCTTCTCAGGTCCTACCTGCCCTACCTCAAGCCGGGGGGCAAGGTCTTCGTGGTCTGTCCGCAGGAGCGTGGCTTCGCGAGCGACCCGACACACGTCTGGTTCGCCGACGCCCGGGCACTGTCGCGCCTGCTCGCCACGGTCGGTCTGCGTGACGTCAGCGACTTCAGCTTCCCGCTCCCGCGACGCTTCGGGACGTGGTTCACCTACAACGAGTTCTGCGTTCGCGCCACGGCTTGACTCGTCGGCTCGACGTGCGGGACGACCGCGGGACGGCCTCCGGCCCCGAGGTGTCAGGACCCAGCGGCGGTCCGGCGTTCCTCAGGGTCGGTCTGCCGGCGTTGACCGCCGCGCGCTCGCCTGGTCCGCCCGCAGGAGGGCGACCTGTTCGGCGAGGGTGGAGACACGTCGCTCGAGGCGGCTGTGCTCCGCTGTCAGCTGGATGACGATCAGCGACAGGCCGACGAATCCCACGAAGAACAACAGGTTGAGGGGAATGGTCACCCCGGTCGCGGCGGCGAGCAGGTCGAGCAGGCCCGGGGCGACCGCGACGAGCACGGTCAGGCCAGCAACAACGAGCCACGTGATCGCGAACTTGCCGCGGATGTAGCGGCGCCGGACCATCTCGACGATCGCACCGACGAGAACCGCCGCGCCCGCCGCGGCCAGCCAGAAGCCGCCGGTCACGCCGCGACCTCGCCGGACACGGGCCACGTCCTGATGCACGCGAGGTAGGTGGAGGCGAGCACCCTCGCGATGTAGCGGATGGAGGACGCCGTGCCCTGGCTCGGGGCGCCGTGAGACCGAGCGCGCATGAGCACCGGGGTCTCGGCGATGGCAAGCCCGGCCCGGTGGGCGATGACCAGCGACTCGACGGTGTCGCCGAGGTACTCGGTCGGGTAGTGCTCGGCGAACAGGCGGATCGACCGGCGTGAGTGGGCCCGGAACCCGGACGTCGAGTCCGTGACGCGCGTACGCACCAGTCCGGACACCGTCCGTGCCAACATCGTCATCGCGACGCGACGATGCCCGGCGACCCACTCCGCGTCGTCACCATTGCCGAAGCGCGTGCCGACGACGACGTCAGCTGCGGTCAGCGCGGCGATGAGCCGTGGCGCCTGGAACGCGTCGTGCTGGCCATCGGCGTCGATCTGCACGACGACGTCGTAACCGCGCTCGGCGGCGTAGCGGAAGCCGGTGCGCATCGCGCCCCCGACCCCCACGTTGAACGGCAGCCGAGCCACGGCGGCGAGGTCACTGGCCACGCGCGCGGTCCTGTCGGTCGACCCGTCATCCACGACGAGGATGTCGGCGTCGGGAAGGGCGGCACGAACGTCGGCGAGAACGGCGGGGAGTGACAGCTCCTCGTTGTACGCGGGCATGACGACGAGGACCTTGCGGTCGACCGGTGCAGTACCGGTGTCAAAGCGTGAGTCCACGAGCCATCCCCAGCGTGACGATCAGGGCTGATCGGCCCCGTAGTCAGCATGCTGACCCAGCGCCGCAGCCCTGTCAGGGGAATGGCGAATTTGCCAACCGGCCCTCCAGCCCGCTCTGCCACCTACCGGACCAGGCGCCAGTACGCCGTGAGCAGCGTGTTGAGGAGCGACAGCCCCGGTACGGCGCCGAAGCCGGCTGGGTCGATGCTCGAGGAGAGCAGGCTCGTCAGCCGCTCTTCCCCCTCGGAGAAGGTCCGCTGGACGGCTCGCCGGCGACGCCGGACCCTGCCAGCGTGGCGCAGGAGCCACCAGTACGACTGGAGCTTCTGCGCACCCCAGCCCTGGGTGATTGCGAGGACCACGAGCGCCGCCTCGAAGGGCACGAGGACCGGCAGGACCCGCCGCAGGACGGTGGACGGATAGACCGTGGCAACGGTCATGAGGCGGTTTCGCTCGAGGTGGAACATCTTGCGGGCATTCCGACCGAACTCGTAGTCGTGGTCCGCGACAGCTGCGGGGACGAAGACGATGCGACCACCGGTCATCCAGTGGCGCAGGCTGAGCTCGACGTCTTCGTGGTACATGAAGTAGTCGGCGTTGAAGCCGCCGAGGGCATCCCAGCGAGAACGGTGCACGGCCATGAACCCACCGCTCGCCGACGCAGCGGGCCGCGGTGAGGCGTGCTCGTCGGCGGGCTCACCGAAGGCACCGGCCCAAGCCAGGCCGGTGAAGTGGACGGGGTTGCCCGCAGAGTTGATCCGTGTCGGGTCCGACGCCAGGCGCAGGCACCCCGTGGCCATCACGGAGGGGTCGGAGGCCACCGTGGAACACAGCTCATCCAGTGCCCCGTCGCGCACACGCAGGTCCGAGTTGACGAAGACGAGAACGGAGCTGCGTGCTGCCTCAGCACCGGCGTCGGCGCCTCCGGCGAAACCGAGGTTCCCGCCCGGACGGACGAGGCGAACGGCATCCCCGTAGGGGGCCAGCCGCTCGTCGAGTCGTTCCGCTCCGTTGTCGACGACGACGAGCTCGTCACCGCTGCCCAGCTGCCTCACCACCGAGGACAGGCACTCGTCGAGGCCGGGCTCCGCACCGAAGACGATGACGATGACCGAGGTTGCCGTCACGTGGGAGTCCCTTCGACCGGACACGGGCTACCGGCCCCCGACTCTAGCCCGCCGCCGCGTCGGCCGGTCCCCGGAAACGATCACCCCGGTTTCGCCAAACGGCACCCCGGAGCCCCGAGTCGATGCGATTGTTTCGGGGGCCCAAACGACACGAACGGGGAGAGATGTCCGTAGAGGTGAGCAGGAAGACGTCGCCGACGGCCGCCGACGCGGCCGTGGGCAGACCGACCCGGTGGTACCTCGTGCCGCTCCTGGTGTTCGCCGCCTCGCGGATCGTCGACACGGTCTTCATCGCCCTGGCCTCGCGCCGACAGGTGGCGTTGACGCTGACCCGTCAGGACTACCACGTCTTCGACCCCACGCCTGCAGCGCCGGGCTACGCGGGAGTGGTGGCCAACTGGGACGGGCAGTGGTACTGGCGCATCGCCACGCTCGGCTACGAGGTCCCCGCGCCCGGATCTGCCGGGGAACGTGACGCGCTCTGGGCTTGGGCGTTCCCTCCGGGTTACCCGGCGATCGTTCGCGGCCTCATGTCCGTCACCGGCCTGTCCTTCACGTGGGCTGCGACGGTCGTGAGCGTTCTTGCAGGCGCTGCAGCCATGGTTCTCATGTACCGCCTCGTGCGGCGTCACGCCGGGCACTTCCTTGCAACGGTCACTGTCGTCCTGTCGAGCTTCTTCGTCAGCGCGCCGCTCCTGCAGGTGGCCTACAGCGAGTCGTTGGCGATGCTCCTGCTCATGGCGACGCTCAACCTCCTCGCGGACCGCCGCTACTGGTGGGCAGCCCTGTGCGTGGTGCTCCTGGCCTTCACCCGCATCGTCACGCTGCCGCTCCTTCTCGTAGTGCTCGCGCATGCGTGGGCCCGGTGGCGCACCGACGGCCCCTTCTGGCGGGCCGACCGGCGCGGCGCTCTCGGGCTCGCTCTCGTGGCTGGGGCCAGTGCCGTCGGGACAGTGCTCTGGATGCTCGTGGCTTCCCTGTTCATCGGCTGGGAGGCAGGCACGAAGCGCAGCCTGAACCAACGGGGCACGTTCCAAGGCTGGTTCCGGGACCTGCACCAGCTGTTCGGGCTGCCGGGGATGCTGCTGCTCGTCGCCTTCGTCGTGCTCCTCGGCCTGAACCTGTTCACATCGCGCGGTCGGGTGTGGGGGCCCGAGCTGCGGGCATGGTCGTTGGCCTACCCGCTGTACCTGTTCTGGTTCACGCCGCTGCTGCCCGCCGTCTTCCGCTACCTGCTGCTCGTCCCCACCCTGCCCGTCCTTCTGCTCGGGACTCCGCGCAGACCCACCAAGATCGCGATCATCGTGGTGGCAGTTGCAGTCGCCTGTCTGCTGGTGGGGCAGTACTGGTACGCGGGCAACATCCTCGTCGTCTTCACCGAGGACCTGCGCCCCGGCCCCTGATGACGCGCTGACCCATCCGCCGCAGCCCGAGGGGAGCTTTCAGACCACGCGGGTGTCCAGACGAGCCGCTGCCCCGGGCAGTGGTCTGCCGTGACCTCGTGTCCACCTGTGAACATCCGTCGCAATGTCGTCGCCGAGGGGGAGACGTGCACCTCGAGAGCCTGACCGGGCTTCGATCTGTCGCCGCGCTGCTGGTGCTGCTGCACCATGTGGCCGTGCTCAGGCCTGACCTACCGTCGCTGTGGCCGGCCGAGCTGGGCTATGTCGGCGTCACGTTCTTCTTCGTCTTGAGCGGCTTCGTGCTCACGTACTCGTGGAATGGCGCCCAAACCATGGGCGAGTTCTATGTGAAGCGTCTGGCGAGGGTCTACCCGCTCCATCTCGTGATGGTCGTGGTCATGCTCCTCATCGACCAGGCGGCGCCTTCGATTCCCTCGACAGTGGCAAACGCCTCTCTGGTTCACGCCTGGTGGCCCCAGCAGTCCGTGGCCTACTCGCTCGTCGGAGCGTCGTGGTCGTTGTCCTGCGAAGCCTTCTTCTACGCCCTGTTCCCGCTGGCGGTCGTGGCGGTTGCCGCCGTGCGCCGCCCACTGCTGCAGGCGGGTGTGTTGGCGTCGTCGATGGTCGCCGTCGCTGCGTTCACGGCGTCGACGACCGGGGTCGGCTCGTACTTCTTCCACCTGCCCATGGTTCGGCTGTCCGACTTCCTCATGGGGATGCTCTCGTGCGTCGCGATGCGGCAGGGATGGCGACCCCGCCCGGGCGTGGGCGGGCTCGTCGGCATGCTCGGCGCCGCCTACGCCATGCTCTGGTGGTTGCAGCACGAGACGTTGACGGGTACGGATCGGCAATGGCTCTTCAGTGCGATCCTGGCGGCACCCTTCGCTGTCTTGATCTGTGCCTGCGCTGCTCGTGACCTGGACGGCAGGCCGGTCGCCCTGGCTTCCAGAGCCTGGGTCCGCATGGGCCGGTGGTCCTTCGCGCTGTACCTCGTCCACGGACCGGTGCTGTCGATCCTGCGCGACCCGCTCCTTGTGGCGAGTGGCTGGGATGCCGGCTTGACCATCGCTTCCGTGATCGTGGTCAGCGTCGCAGCAGCGGTGGTGCTGCACGAGACCATCGAGGCGCCCATGGAGCGTTGGATCAGAAGGGCCTGGTTGCGGCGGGGCACCCTCGGCGTCGAGACGTCACCGTCGACAGCCGTGAGCTGAAGGCCGGTCTAGGGCTGGGCGAGGACCTCGTAGGGGCCGACGCGCGTCGTAGCTCGGTATCCGTGTGCCAGCGCGAGCAGGGCTTGGGATGAGCCGTCCAAGGCGATGACGACGTCGGCCTGCTCGAGCGCCCGGGTGGCGCCGGTGGCGTCGGCGCGAAGGAAGGCCAGGTAGGCGGCCTGGTCTCCTGAGCCGAAGGCATCGAGCGGGTTGCTGACCCAGACGGTCGCGCCGGCGGCCGCCAGCTCCTCGGACAGCGGTTCGGGAGCCAGGACGACGCGTCCCGCCGCTGCACGTGCGGCCGCGGCGACGTCGAGGTCGTGCCGGTGCAGGCCGGGCGCCCGGACGGCGAGGATCGCCGAGGCGACGAGGACTCCGACGAGTACCACGACGGCCGAGCCGACGCCGACGCCGCTCGCGCCGGCCCGCCGGGGGAGCGGCCCCCGCCCGGGCTCGGCCGCAGGGCCCGGCTCGATCCGCGAGGCGGATGAGGCCGCCGCGGAGCCGGCGAGGAAGAGCAGCAGCCAGACGGCGTTGCGCGAGGCGATGACCGTCCCGGCCGCGAGGCCGGCCACGGCGACGTACTCCCACGCCGGTCGCCGGCGCCGGTACGCCATGGCGCCGAGCACGATGGCCGCGACGACCATCGCGAGGTCGAAGGGGTTGGCCGGGTCCGGGCGGCCCCACATGCCCGACGCGTCGGAGGTCGCCTCACCGCCCAGCACCCCGAGGTAGTACTGCGGGGCCCGCCACAGCCCCGGGTTGGCGCACGCGGCGACCAGCGACCCGATTCCCACGAGCACCGCCTCGACAGGGTCGCGCCTCAGCCGCGAGAACAGCAGATGGCAGCCGGTGACCGCGACACCGACGAGGACGGCTCCGTGCAGGTTGCCCCACAGCGCGAGCAGCGGCACCACCAACCACAGCCGGCGAGAAGGGCGGTCGTGCTCGGACCGCAGCAGCACGAGCAGCAGTGCGAAGGGGACCAGCGACAGGAGTTGGACGCGTGCGACGAGCAACGAGGTCGCCGCACCGATGGCCAGCACGGTCAGGACGAGGGCGGTGCGCGCGGCCGGCGCACCGCGGCGCAGCGCGTCCCAAGCCACCAGGCCGAGAGTAACCGCCACCGAAACCACCTGTGCCGCAAGGAGACCCAGCGTTCCTGCGCTACCGACGACCGAGAGAACGAGCTGGCCGAGGGCCGTCGTGTTCACCCATCCCGAGGTCGGCGCAGCGGCGAACGGCACGCCCTCGGGCACCGATCCCGACGCACGGATGCGGTCCCCGAGCGCCACGGGCCAGAAGGCGTCGGAGCCGGTGGTCGCCACCGCCGCGACTCCCGCGACGAGCAGGACGAAGACGGCCGCGCACGCGAGGTCCGCGGCCCGCACAGGTGCTCCGCTGACGCGCAGCCGGGAGCGGTCGTGCGTGGGAGGCGTGTCCCCCGACATCGGTGCTCCGTTCCTCGTCCGGCGTCACGGCGCGCTGGCGGCCGGCGTCCCGCTCAGCAGCTCAAACCCTGCCACCCGGCGCGTCCGGTTGACACCTCTTTGGGTTGGTGATGGGAACTTCAAGCATTTTCAGGACAGGGCGTCAACGCCCACCTAATCTCTGTTCAGCGGGGGGCACATCGGGTGGCCCTGCACCACTGGGAGGAATGAACAATGACGAAGCTTGCTGCCAAGCTCCAGACGGGTATCAGCCGGGCCATGGACCGCGAGAAGGGCGCGACCGCCGTCGAGTACGGCCTCATGGTCGCCCTCATCGCCGTCGTGATCATCGCGGCCGTGTCGCTTCTGGGGAACAAGCTGTCGACGACCTTCAACAACGTCGCGACCCAGGTCTGACCTGGTGATGGGCGCCGACCGAACCCGGCCGGCGCCCGACCACGGCTCGTTCGTCGGGAGACGGGCTGCCACGCACCAGCATGACGTCTGGCACTCATCCGCAACGTTCGAGGAGCGCATTACATGACCAAGCTCGCATCCAGGATCCAGGCCCGTCTCAACGGGGACCGGGGAGCGACGGCCGTCGAGTACGGCCTCATGGTTGCCCTGATCGCCGTCGTGATCATCGCAGCGGTCTCGCTGCTGGGCAACAACCTGTCGACGACGTTCAACAACGTCGCGGCGCAAGTCTGAGCACGACGTCCACGCCGGGGGGCCGTGGACGACACAAAGCGCAAAATCCGGCACGGGGAGGGCGGTCTGGCATGGCCAGAGGTGAGCGCGGCGCGGCCGCCGTGGAGCTCGCGATCGTCCTTCCCGTGCTGTTTCTCGTCATCGCCGGGATCGTCGACTTCGGCCGCTACTTCTTCACCCAGATCCAGGTGACGAACGCCAGCCGTGAAGGCGTGCGCGCAGCGGTCGTGCTGCCCAACCCCGCGGCGACCGACATGACGGCCATCACCCAGCGTGCATCCGCTGCGGCGGTCGGCGTGCCCGGCCTCGCCGTCCCGGGCGTCGTGACGTGTTCCGCCGGCTCCACCGCCAACGCGTCGGTGACGGTGACGGCGACGTTCAACTGGATCATCATGGGTCCGGCGATTCGCCTCGTCGGGGGAACTGGGGCCTGTCCGGCCCCGTGGCTGCGACAGGAGTCATGCGATGCGGAGGGTGAACCGTCGTCTTCGTCAGCGTCACGACGCGGGTGCCGTGGCGGTCATCGTCAGCATCCTCGTCGCCACCGGCGTCATCATGGGCTCGCTGGCCATCAGCGTCGACATCGGCTCCATCATGTCGGAGCGACGCCAGCTGCAGAACGGCGCGGACGCCTCCGCCATGGCTCTGGCGCAGATGTGCGCGACGAACAACGCGGCCTGCAGCGACGCCAACGCCGCCACCGCGGTCAAGCCGCTGGCCAACGCGAACGCCAAGGACGGGTTGTCCTCGGTGTCCAGCGTGTGTGCCTCCGCGGTCACGAGCATCACGACGGCTTGCGAGACCCCGGACGCCACGAGCCTGACCAAGTGCACGCCCAAGCCGGGCTGGCTCGTCTCCGGCATCCCGTACGTCGAGACCAAGACGCGGACCGAGACCTCGAGCGGCACCACGGTCCTCACCCCCTTCGCCCGCGCCCTGACGAACAGCTCGGGCAGCACCGTCTACGCCTGTGCGCGCTCGGCCTGGGGATCGCCCGGTCAGTACACCGCCAAGGTGCCCATCGTCGTGTCCGAGTGCGAGTGGAAGCGGAACACGAGCAGCGGCACGGTCTACCAGACTCCGCCCGGCTCGCCGTGGCCCGGGTACGGCTCGTCGGCGGGACAGACCCCGTGGCCGGCCAGCAGCGCCGAGATCACCATCATGCTCAAGAGCACGACGGTGGCCCCCTGCGCGATCAACGGCAAGGACACCGCCGGCGGCTTCGGCTACGTCGTCGACAGCGCCGGCAACTGCCAGGCGAACGTCAGCATCAACGACTGGGCCCAGATCGACGCCGGCAGCTCGCCGCCGAGCGGCTGCTACGACGCCGTCGCGGCCCTGCGCGGCACCGTCGTCGAGCTGCCGATCTTCGACTGCCTCGTCAAGGCGGGGTCGCTGCCGACGGGCGGCATCTCCGGCTACCCGGACTGCACCGGGGCCAGCGGTGGCGGCTCGAACTCCTACTACCACGTCGTCGGGTGGTCGAAGTTCTACCTCACCGGCTACAAGGTCGGTGGTTCCCAGGAGGCCGCGAGCCTGCTCAGCGGGACCGTCCCGTGCACCGGCGGTGACCGGTGCCTGTCCGGGTGGTACGTCACCGGGACTCTCGACCGGGCCGGCACCATCGTGCCGCCCACGTCGGGCAACAACTTCGGAGCCTACGTCGTCCTGCCCGCGGGCTGACGGCACCACGAACGTCTCAACGCATCACAGCTAGTCGGGGGGAGCCCTTCATGAACCGTCGCATTCTCGCCATCCTCGTGGCCGTCGTGCTGGCCGTGGGTGGCGGCGCGCTGGTCATCATGTACGCGCGCAGCGCCGACGAGCGTGCCATCGCCGAGCAGGCGCCGGCCCCGGTGTGGGTCGCGCAGAAGCTCATCCCGGCGGGCACGACCCTCAAGGACGCGCAACGCACCGGCCTCATCGCCCAGACGAGCGTCCCGGCCAAGGCCGTGCCGGTCGGCGCCCTCCAGGAGGTCAACGCCGACAACAACGCGCTCCTCGCCGTCAACGACATCCAGGCCGGCGAGTACCTGCTCGCGGCCCGGTTCAGCACCCAGCCGGCCGGCACAAAGGCCATCGAGGTGCCGAGCGGGATGCTCGCGGTGTCGCTGTCCCTGTCCGACCCGGCACGCGTCGGCAAGTTCGTCACACCCGGCTCGCACATCGCGATCTACCAGAGCTACCAGATCAAGGACCTCAGTGACACGCCCGAGGCCAAGATCCTCAACGAGAACCAGGTCAAGGGCACCAGCCTCCTCATGGGTGACGTGCAGGTGATCGCCATGGGTGACGCGCCCCTCGCGGGCGCGGCGGCCCAGCCCGTGCCGGAAGGCCAGTCACCGACGGCTCAGGGGGCTGCCGGCGGCTTCCTCGTGACGGTCGCGGTCAAGCCGACGGACGCCCCACTGCTCATCCACGGAATCCAGAACCGAACGCTCTACGCTGCTCTTCGAGGCTCTGACGTCCAGATCGACCCGAAGCAGGAGGTCACGGACCTCCAGTTGAGAGATGCGGTGACTTCGCAATGACGATCCTCTGGGACTTCGACCCGAACGCTGTCGACACGTACCGGTTCGCCATCGGAGCCGACGCGCTCCTGCTCACGTCGGGACCTCGCGTGAGCCGGGCCCTGGAGGAGGACCGCAACCACGCGCTCGTCATCATCGGCCCGGACATCGACCTCGACCTCGCCTGCGAGCTGGCCGAGCGCGAGCGCATCGACCGACCCGAGCTCGGCGTCATCCTGCTCCGCCACCGCCTCGACGTGACGGCCCTCGCGCAGGCCCTGCGCAGCGGCGTCCGGGAGGTCGTCCAGGCCGACGACCAGACGGCGCTGGCCGACGCGGTCCGCCGCTCGACGGCGCTGACGCAGCAGCTGTCCGGTCACAGCGCGATGGGGGGCGGCCGCGAGGGCAAGGTCATCACCGTCTTCTCCGCCAAGGGCGGTGTCGGCAAGACGACGATGTCGACCAACCTGGCCACCTACCTGGCCTCCACGGGAGCCAAGACGCTGCTCGTCGACCTCGACCTCATGTTCGGCGACGTCGCGATCAGCCTCCAGCTGCAGCCGCGCGGCTCGGTCCGCGACGTCGTCGCGATGGCCGGCCACCTCGACGAGGCCGGCATCGCGTCGGTCGTCACCACGCACCCCGAGAGCGGTCTCGACGTCATCGCGGCCCCCGCGGACCCGGCCGATGCCGACCGGGTGCCCTCGCACGTCATCGTCGAGCTGCTCCGCGACGCCCGCAGCCTCTACGACTACGTCCTCGTCGACACGCCGCCGTCCTTCACCGAGCACGTGCTGGCCGCCTTCGACGTCAGCGACCTGACCGTCCTCATCGCGACGCTCGACATCCCCGCCGTGAAGAACCTGCGCATCGCGATCAACACCCTCGACACGCTCGGCGCCTCCAAGGAGTCCCGGACGATCGTGCTCAACCGCTCCGACGCCAAGGTGGGGCTCAAGCCCGACGACGTCGAGGTCGCGCTCAAGACCCCGATCTCGGCCAACGTGCCGAACAGCCTCACGGTCCCGGCGTCGGTCAACCGCGGTGTCGCGCTCGTCCTCGACGAGCCGCGCAACCCGGTGTCCATGGCGATCCGCGACCTCGCCGACAACGAGATCCGACGCCGCTTCGGCGAGGACATGCAGAACGGTGCGAAGCGCAGCAGCTTCGGACTCCTGAGGAGCAAGCGATGAGCAACCTGGCAGACCGCCTCGACCGGGCGCGCGCGGCGACCCAGGTCGCCGAGCCCGGCATCAACGGCCAGCACCGCGGCAGCGACGCCGCGGGCCGGCGTCGCAACGCCGACCCCTTCGCGACGGTCAAGGAGCGTGTCCACGCGGCGCTCGTCGAGTCGCTCGGCCCGCGCCTGTACGACCCGCACCTGGCCGAGAGCGAGCTCGCCGCGCAGGTGCGGCAGACCCTCCAGGACGTCATCGACTCGGAGCAGACGCCGCTGTCGCACTCCGACCGGACGCGCATCGCGCAGGACGTCAGCGACGACATCCTCGGCCACGGGCCCCTCGAGCCCTACCTCCGCGACGCGGAGGTCAGCGAGATCATGGTCAACGGCCCCGACGACATCTACATCGAGCGCGACGGCAAGCTGTTCCCCGTCGAGGCCCGGTTCTCCGACGAGGGTCACCTGCGCCGCACCATCGACAAGATCGTCGGACGCGTCGGCCGCCGCGTCGACGAGTCGAGCCCGATGGTCGACGCCCGTCTGCCCGACGGCTCGCGTGTCAACGCCGTCGTGCCGCCGATCGCCCTCGACGGCTCCATGCTGACGATCCGCAAGTTCGCCGCCGACCCGTTCAACGACCGCGACCTCATCTCGTTCGGCACGTTCACGCCGATGGTCCGCGACTTCCTCGAGGCGTGTGTCCGCGGCCGCCGCAACATCATCATCAGCGGTGGTACCGGCTCCGGAAAGACGACGACGCTCAACGTCATCAGCTCGTTCCTGCCGCACGACGAGCGCATCGTCACCATCGAGGACGCCGCCGAGCTCCAGCTGCAGCAGGACCACGTGCTGCGTCTCGAGGCTCGCCCGGCCAACATCGAGGGCCGCGGCCAGATCTCGATCCGCGAGCTCGTCAAGAACTGCCTGCGTATGCGCCCCGACCGCATCATCGTCGGTGAGATCCGTGACGGCGCCGCGCTCGACATGCTGCAGGCCATGAACACCGGCCACGACGGCTCGATCACGACCGTCCACGCCAACAGCCCGCGCGACAGCCTGGCCCGTCTCGAGACGATGGTGCTCATGGCCGGCGTCGAGCTGCCGGTTCGCGCCATCCGCGAGCAGGTCGCCGGCGCCGTCGACCTCATCGTCCAGCAGTCCCGTCTCAAGGACGGCTCGCGCAAGATCACCGCGATCTCCGAGGTGGTCGGCATGGAGTCCGACGTCATCACGCTGCAGGACATCTTCACCTTCAACTACGGCGCGGGTCGCGACGAGAACGGCCGCTTCCTCGGCACGCTCCAGCCCACCGGCATCCGCCCGAAGTTCGCGCAGGACCTCGCCGACGTCGGTGTCGAGCTGCCGATTTCCCTGTTCGCACGGACCGGGCTGTGAGCAGCGTCCGTCGCCGACTCGCGCTCGTCCTGGCCGCCGCGACGGCCGGGCTGCTCGTCCTGCCCACGACCGCGCACGCCGATGACCCCGTCACCGTCGGGCTGAGCAACGTCACCGGGACGACGTCCGCCGGCGCCGCCACCATGACCGGGGTCCTGACGATCCGGAGCAAGTCCGACGTCCAGGTCGACCCGGCCAGCCTCAAGGTGACCATCGACGGCACCGAGTACCCCGTGACCGTCAAGCAGGCGCCCAAGCGCGACCGTAAGGCGATGCTCGTCATCGACACGAGCGGTTCGATGGGCGTGGCCGGCATGCTGACCGTGCGCAAGGCCTCGGCCGTCTACCTGCGCACGGTTCCCGCGGACGTCAAGGTGGGGGTCGCGTCGTTCGCGAACACCGCGGGCGTCGACCTGCCGCCGACCCTCGACCGGGCCGCGGCTCTCCGGGTCGTCGACGGGCTGGACTCCCGTGGCGACACCAGCCTGTACGAGGGCGTGCAGGACGCCGTGACGGCCCTCGGCACCACCGGTGACCGCAGCATCGTCCTGCTCAGCGACGGCGCCGACACCATGGCCAAGGACCCCGCGAGGGCGCTCGCCAACACCATCACGAAGCTGCGGCAGGCCGGCGTCCGTGTCGACGTCGTGCGCTTCAAGACCCAGGAGGCGACGGCGAGCGCGGCTCTTCAGCGGCTGGCCTCGACCAACGGTGGCTCGGTCGCAGCGGCGGACAACGCCGCCGCCGTCACCTCGGCGTTCCAGACCTCGGCCCAGGCGCTCAACCGCCAGGTGCAGCTGTCGGTCCGGGTACCGAGCGCCATGACCGGACGCCACGCCTACACGGTCAAGGGCACTGCCGGTACGACGCCGTTCTCGTTCACCCAGCAGGTGACCTTCGGTAGCGCTGCAGCGCCGGCCACGCCGACCCCGACCCCGACCGCCGGCGCGTCGCCGCCCGCGGCCTCGGGGGTGCTCGCCGGCCTCGTCCCGGCGAACACCGCGGAGCGCACTCCCCTCATCGCCGCGGCCCTTCTCGCCCTGGCCATGCTCGTCGGGGTCGGTGCCGCCCTGACGCCGACGTTCCAGACCAAGCGCGAAAGGCGCGTCGCAGCGATCGAGACCTACGTCGTGGGCACCGGACTGCCGCTGTCGCCGCAGGAGACGAAGGCCACCCAGAGCACCATCGCGGCGCAGCTGCTCGACATCGGCGACCGCGTCATGAAGGACCGCAAGTCGACGAGCAAGACCATGGCGCTCATCGAGAAGGCCGACCTGCCGTTCCGCGCGGGGGAGTGGCTCATCCTGCGCATCGTGGCGGTCATCGTCGGAGCCGCCGTCGGGATTTTCTTCGCCGGCGAGGCCAAGCTCGTCGGTCTGCTGCTCGGGGCCGTCCTCGGCCTCATCGGGATGCCGGCCTTCCTCCGGTTCGCGGCCAGTCGTCGCGCGACGAAGTTCGAGGCGCAGCTGCCCGGGATCCTGCTCCTCGTCTCGACCAGCCTCCGCAGCGGCTTCGGCCTGCCGCAGGCCCTCGAGGCCGTCGCTCGCGACGCCGCCGAGCCGAGCGGCAAGGAGTTCAGCCGAGCCCTCGCCGAGACGCGCATCGGCACCGACCTGTCCGACGCGCTGGAGCGCGTGGCCAACCGCATGGACAGCGACTCGATGCACTGGACCGTCATGGCGATCCGCATCCAGCGCGAGGTCGGCGGCAACTTGGCCGACACCCTCCGCACGACGGCCAACACGCTGCGCGAGCGCGAGTCCCTCTACCGCCAGGTGAAGACGCTCTCCGCGGAGGGGCGCCTGTCCGCCTACATCCTCATCGCGCTGCCGATCCTCATCTTCTTCTACATGATGAACGTCAACTACGAGTACGTCAGCCTCCTGTGGACCACGACCCTCGGGCTCTTCATGAGCGTCGGTGGGCTCGTCGCCCTCGGTGTCGGCGTCGTGTGGATGCGCAACGTCGTCAACATCGAGGTGTGAGATGAACGTGGACCCCATCTACATCGCGGCAGCCCTCGTCGGCATCGGGCTCATGGTCGCCGTCCTGTCGATGTCCTTCGGCACGAGCGAGCCACGGGGCGTGGCCAAGTCCCTCATGCTCATCGAGAGCAGCGTCACGAGCCGGTCCGTCGTCACGGCCGACCTGGGAGCCAAGGACCGCCTCGTCACACCCGTGTTCGACCGCACCAAGGCCTTGGCGGTGGCCTTGTCGCCCAAGGGAACCGAGGACCGCTACACGTTGCTGCTCGACCGCGCCGGCAACCCGTCCCCGTGGACCGTCGAGCGGATCATGGGTGCCAAGGGCGTCTGCCTGCTGCTCGGTGTCGTGCTCGGCGTCGTGTACGGGAACTTCCAGCTCACCAGCGTCGTGTACGGCCTCCTTCTCGGCGCCGTGTTCTTCTTCGTGCCCGACCTCCTGCTCTACAACGCCGGCATGCGCCGCCAGGAGCAGACCGGCAAGAGCCTGGCCGACGCGCTCGACATGCTGACCGTCTGCGTGGAGGCCGGTCAGGGCTTCGACGCGGCGCTCCTCCAAGTGGCGCGCAACGTCGAGGGCCCGATCTCGGGGGAGTTCGCCCGCGTCATCTCCGAGATCCAGATCGGCAAGTCGCGTGGCGAGGCGTTCTCGGCCATGGGCGACCGCGTCACGCTGCCCGAGGTGAAGAACTTCGTGACGGCCCTCGTGCAGGCCGACCGGCTCGGACTTCCCATCGCCGGGGTGCTGCGCGAGCAGACCGCGAACATGCGACTGGTCCGCAGGCAGAAGGCCGAGGAGAAGGCCCAGAAGGTCACCATCAAGATCCTCTTCCCCCTCATGACGTGCATCCTGCCGGCATTGTTCATCGTCATCATCGGCCCCGGTGCGATCCGCATGGCCAGCGCCTTCGGCTGACCGGGACCGTGGTCGTCTCGCCGGAGGCCCGACGGCTGGAGCGGAGCACCGACTCCGGTCGCCGACGCGTGTCGCCGGTGGCCCGGCTGGGTTGGCTGCTTCCCGGCGCGGTGCTGGCGCTGTTCGCCGTCAAGGCGCTCGGGCCGGTCCGCGACCCGGACACGTTCTGGCACCTTCGGGCCGGTGAGCACCTCCTGCAGACAGGGCAGTTCGTCCTCGACGATCCGTTCGGCGCCGGCGCGGAGCGGCCGTGGATCCTCAACCAGTGGTTGCCCGAGGTGCTCCTGCACGGCGCCGACGCGGCCGTCGGGCTCCCGGGTGTCGCGTGGCTGCTCTGCCTCGGCACGGTCCTCGTCGGGGTGTGCCTGTGGGTCGCCTGCCGGCGCGCGTCGTCGGCGTTGGTGACGGCGCTCGTCCTCGCCGTCGCGTTCGTCGCGATGAGCGGCAGCCTGTCGCCGCGTCCGCAGCTGGTGACGTTCGGGCTCGCCGCGCTGACGGTGGACGCGTGGCTGCGCACGCTGGTCGACGGCCGCGCCCGCTGGTGGCTCGTCCCCGTCACCTGGCTGTGGGCGTGCTCGCACGGGATGTGGTTCGTCGGTCCGGGCCTCGGGCTGCTCGTCCTGCTCGGCGGTCTGCTCGACGGGCGACTCCATCCTCGCCGTCGGGAGGTCGCGCGCCTGCTCCTGGTGCCCGTGCTGTCGGTGGCCGCGGCGGCCGTCACGCCGGTCGGGCCGCGGCTGTTCGCCTCACCGTTCCAGGTGGCCGACGTGGCTCCGTTCGTCAGCGAGTGGCAGGCGACGTCCCTGGCCGACCCGGGGCTCTGGGCGACGATCGCCCTCGTGGTGCCGGTTGTCGTCACGATGCTGCGTCGGCGCGAGCAGCGTTGGACGGCGGCACTTCTCGTCGCGGTGGCCCTCTACCTTGCCCTCGCGCACGCGCGCACCGTGGCGCTGGCTGCGGTCGTCATCGCGCCGCTGGCCGCCGCGGCCCTGCAGTCACTCCTGCCCCTGCCCGACGCGGTGCCGACCCGGCGCGAGCGCGCCGCGACGGCGGTCCTGCCCGGGCTCGCGCTCCTGCTCACGGCCGTCCTCGCGCCATCCGTCGCGGCCCGCCCGGCTCTCGGCGCACCCGGGCTCGACAGGCCCCTGTCGGCCCTCCCCGCGGGCACCGTCGTGTGCAGCGACGAGACCCTCGGTGGCTGGCTCGAGTGGGCCCACCCGACGCTGCGGCCCACGATGGACACCCGCGTCGAGCTGCGCACCGCCGAGCGCATCCGGGCCTACCACCGCTTCGTCTCCGCGGCCGACGGGTGGGACGCCTACCCGGCCCAGCTGCGCTGCGGCGCAGCGCTGGTCGCGGACGACGCTCCCGTCGTCGGACGCCTCGCCGATGCCGGCTGGTCGGAGGCGGCGCGCGCCGACGGCTACGTGCTCCTGCGGGCGCCACGATGACCGCTCCCGGCACCGGCTCGGCGGCCGAGCGAACCGACTCGGTGGACGACCCGTCCACGGCGCCGGCAACCGGTCCGGGCACCGACGTGCGAAGGATGGACCTCGGCCGCGTCGTCCGGCTGGCCCTGTGGGTCAGCCTCCCCGCGGCGCTGTGGGTGCTGGCCCTGAGCCGGCTCGGAACCTTCGGCACCGACTCGGCCCACGCCTACTGGGTCGTCTGGCGGGTGTCGCCCTACGGCGTCCCGCCGGGCACGCCGGACGCGTTCAACTACTCTCCGGCCTTCGCGCAGCTCGCCTGGCCGCTGACGCTCCTGCCGTGGGCGGTCTTCCTCGCCGTCTGGTCCGGTCTGCTCACCGCGGCGCTGACGTGGCTCCTGTGGCCGCTGCCGGGGCGCTGGCGCTGGCTCACCCTGCTCTACGTCGTGCCGCCGGCCCTCGTCATCGGCAACATCGAGGCGTTCCTCGCGGTGGCCTGTGTGCTCGGGCTGCGGCGTCGGGGCGCGTGGGCGTGGGCCTTCCCCCTGCTGACGAAGGTGACGCCGGGCCTGGGTCCGGTGTGGTTCGCCGTGCGCCGCGAGTGGCGCGCGCTCGCCGTGAGCGTCGGCGTGACCGCGGCGGTCGTCCTCGCCTCGTACCTGGCCGCCCCCGACCTCTGGGCGCGATGGGCCCGGTTCCTCACCGACGCGCCGACGCCGCCGACGCAGGCCTTCTACCCGCCGCTTCTCGTGCGGCTGCCCGTCGCGGTGGTCTTCACGGCGTGGGCCGCCCGCCGGTCCAGGCCCGCCTGGCTCGCGGTCGCGATGGCCGTGACGATGCCGCTGTGGTCGAGCGGCGTGCTCATCCTCCTCGCCGCGATCCCGCGCTTGCGCCGAGACGCCGCCTCGCGGGGCGGCGTCTCGGCCTCGCGGCGCGGCACGCCGCCTCGCCACGGGTGAGGGACGCCGCGGCGTCAGGCGCTGAGGGAGGCGTCCACGTCCGTGGTGGCATCGACCCGCGCGGCGAGGGTCGCGATGAGCTCGGCGAGCTCGGCGCGGCGCTCGTCCGTGACGGTGAGCTCGCCCGTGGGTGAGACGTCCTGGGTGAAGACGAGCCCGGTCGACCCGACGACGTCGGCCTTGACGTGGCCGAGGACCTTGGTCAGGTCGGCGGTGGCGTCGGTCGCACCGGTCCAGCCGTAGCCGACGAGCGCGACGGGCTTGGCGTGCCACTCGGCGAACAGGTAGTCGACGGCGTTCTTGATCGGCGCCGGGAAGCTGCGGTTGTACTGCGGAGTGACGATGAGGACGGCGTCGGCCTCGAAGACCTGCTTGGCCCAGGCCTTGGTGTGCGGCTTGGCGTAGTTGCCGTTCTTCGGCATGTCCTCCTCGTCGAAGAAGGGCAGGGTCGACAGGTCGACGAGCTCGGGCTGCCACTCGTCCGCGGGCGCCTGCGCGGCGACCCACTCGGCGACGACGGGGCCAATGCGGCCGGGACGGGTGCTGGACACGACGACACGAAGCTGCTTCACGCTTCAACGAATACCACGCATCCGGACCTCGGTCCGAATCGCGCTCGCTCCGCGGGCAGCCTCAACCGTCACCATCTCCAGGTGCATGGCGTCCGTGAATGCGGGCCATGGGCCGCGCCATGGGCTGGATGGGGTGGGCGGCCGTCCGCCGCGCCCGAAGGTGGGGGCGGGAACGCAGCCCGAGTCACCGTGCAGGCGGACCCGGTTCGGTGAGGACGCAGACGATGCCGCCATCGGCGGGGCCGATCTCGAGGCGTCCCCCGCCGATGTGGAAGGCCTGCCAGCCCTCGAGGGCGCGCAGGAAACGGCGCTCCTGCTCCATCGCCTCGGGTGGGCCGGCCTTCCGCGTCATGCCGGTGCCCTCGACCTTGATGAGCTCGTTCTCCGCGACGTACGTGCCCACGATGCGGTTGACGCCGGTGGTCCCGGTGAGCAGGCCGTCCTCGCTGAGGGACAGCCGGGGCTTCGGGTCCGCCGTCGGCACGCCGGCGATCGACGCGACGACCCAGGTGTGCGGCTCCTGCTCCACGCTGCTCATGGCCCGAGTCAACCACGGACGGGCTGCGCCGCCGGGGGCCATGCACAGCCTCGTCGGCGACGCCGCCGACCGTGGGGCGGGGGGATGACGACGCCGCCCGCCCCACGGGTGCGCGGGACGCGCGGCGTCGAGCCGATGCCAAGGGCCGCCGAGGACGCGGCGGGAGCGGTCAGGCGGAGGAGCCTCCCTCGGACATCCCCGTCTTGATGAGGTCCATGACCGAGCTGTCGGCGAGCGTCGTCACGTCGCCGACCTCGCGTCCCTCGGCGACGTCGCGCAGCAGGCGGCGCATGATCTTGCCGGACCGCGTCTTGGGCAGCTCGCTGACGATCATGATCGAGCGCGGCTTGGCGATGGGGCCGATCTCCTTGGCCACGTGGTTGCGCAACTCCTTGACGAGGTCGGTGCCCTCACCCGGCTCGTCGGCCTCCTCGATGGCCTCCTGGCGCAGGATGACGAACGCGCAGACGGCCTGGCCGGTGGTGTCGTCGTTGGCCCCGACGACGGCCGCCTCGGCGACCTTGGGGTGCGACACGAGCGCCGACTCGATCTCGGCGGTGGACAGGCGGTGCCCCGAGACGTTCATGACGTCGTCGACACGGCCGAGCAGCCAGATGTTGCCGTCCGCGTCGTACTTCGCGCCGTCGCCGGCGAAGTAGTACTTCTCGCCGAACCGCGACCAGTACGTCTCCTTGTACCGTTCCGGGTCACCCCAGATCCCGCGGAGCATCGAGGGCCACGGCTTGGTGAGCACGAGGTAGCCGACCTGCTCGGGCGTGGTGAACGGCTGGCCCTCGTCGTCGAGGATCTCGGCGCTGACGCCCGGGATCGGCTTCTGCGCGGAGCCCGGCTCCAGCGTCGTGACACCGGGCAGCGGGCTGATCATGATCGCGCCCGTCTCGGTCTGCCACCATGTGTCGACGATGGGGGCGCGGCCCCCGCCGATGTGCTTGTGGTACCAGAGCCAGGCCTCGGGGTTGATCGGCTCGCCGACCGAGCCGAGCAGGCGCAGGGAGCTCATGTCGAACTTCGCCGGGATGTCGGTGCCCCACTTCATGAAGGTGCGCACCGCCGTCGGGGCCGTGTAGAGGACGGTCACCTTGTAGGTCTGGATGATCTCCCACCAGCGGCCCTGGTGCGGCGTGTCGGGCGTGCCCTCGTAAATGACCTGCGTGGCGCCGTTCGTCAGCGGCCCGTAGACGATGTAGGAGTGGCCGGTGACCCAGCCGATGTCGGCGGTGCACCAGTAGACGTCGGTGTCGGGGTGGACGTCGTGGACGACGGCGTTGGTGTACGCCGTCTGGGTCAGGTAGCCGCCGGTCGTGTGGAAGATGCCCTTCGGCTTCCCGGTGGTGCCCGACGTGTAGAGGATGAAGAGCGGGTGCTCCGCCTCGAACGCCTGTGCCTCGTGGGTCGGGGCGGCCTGCTCGAGCGCCTCGTGCCACCACAGGTCGCGGCCCTCGGTCCAGGCGGTGTCCTGGCCGGTGCGCCGCACGACGAGCACCTTCTGGACCGACGTGTCGCCGTGGTCGAGCGCGGCGTCGACGGCCGGCTTGAGGGCCGACGGTGCGCCGCGGCGGTAGCCACCGTCGGCGGTGATGACGACCTTGGCCCTGGCGTCGTCGATGCGCGAGTGCAGCGCCTCCGCGGAGAAGCCGCCGAAGACGACCGAGTGCGGCGCGCCGAGACGGGCGCACGCGAGCATCGCGACCGCGGCCTCGGGGATCATCGGCAGGTAGATCGCGACCGTGTCGCCCTTGCCGACACCGAGGTCGGCGAGCGCGTTCGCGGCCCGCTGCACCTCCGCGTGGAGGTCGGCGTAGGTGATGTCCCGTGTGTCGCCGTCCGGCTCGCCGACGAAGTGGATCGCGACCCTGTCGCCACGCCCGGCCTCGACGTGACGGTCGACGGCGTTGACGCAGGCGTTGAGCTCGCCGTCGGCGAACCACTTCGCGAACGGCGGGTTGCTCCAGTCGAGGGACTGCGTGAAGGGCTTGCTCCACGTGAGGTACGTGCGGGCCTGCTCGGCCCAGAACCCCTCGTGGTCGGCGGCCGCCTTCTCGTAGAGGTCGGCGGTGCCGTTGGCCTGCGCGGCGAACTCGGCCGGGGGTGGGAAGGTCAGTCCCTCGTGGACGAGGTTCTCGAGCGGCTTGTCGCTCACGGTGTCACCCTTTCGCATCGACGGTGGTGCGGTCGCGACGACTCCTGCGGGCGCTGGCGCGCGGACATCGACGGTCGAGCACAACTCAAACGCAGGCTAGTTCGCCCAGCAAGGCCCAGGTGACGGGGGTCTCATCGCTACCGACGAGTAGCACGGCGAGCGGTTGCCGACGCCCGACGAGCGGTCGCACCGTCGGATGAGGTGGCGTCCGGGGTCACACCTGTGGGACCGCGCTGGGGCAGAGTGGTTCGGTGACCGACGTACGTCCGTTCCGACCGGCCGATGCCGAGGGCGTGGCCCGGCTGTGCCGTGAGCTCGGTTGGCCCTCGTTCTCCGACCCGGACGTGGCGGTCCGTGCCTGCACCGCGCCCGGGGTCGTGGCCTTCGTCGCGGTGGAGCCGGCCGGTGAGGGGGTGCCTGAGCGCGGGGAGCGGGTCGTCGGGTTCGCACAGGCCTTCGGTGACGGCGTCGTGCAGTCCTACCTCGCCCAGCTCGGCGTCGCAGCCTCGCACCGACGCCGTGGCACGGGGCGCAGGCTCGTCGAGGCGGTCTTCGCGGCGTCGGGCACCCGACGCCTGGATCTCGTCACCGACGACGCGCAGGCGTTCTACCGCTCGTTCGAGCACCGCGAGAAGCCCGGATTCAGGCTCTACCCCGGCGCGGAAGGCGCGACGCCGGTCGACGACCGGATCGCCATCGACACGATGCACGAGGAGCCGCACGGCTCCGACTGACCACTGGCGTCTCGAGCGCGCCGGCATCGTCGGTCTCCGGGCAGCACACCGTCGGTGGAGCACCGAAAAGCGCGCCAGGGCGCGGTTGTCGCGTCGGGGGGCCGGCCTGGACGCGAAAAGTGCGCCACGGCGCGGTTGTCGCGTCGGTTGGCCGGTTGAGCCGACCCGGGCGTGGAAAACTGCGCCAGGGCGCGGTTGGCTCGGGGGCTGCGCGGGTCCGAGCATCGAGAAGTGCGCCGTGGCGCGCTGGTGGGTGGGCTGGTGCGCGTCAGTAGGCCATCCCCATGACGGCACGCACCGTGGCCAGGGTGCGTTCGGCCACGGCATCGGCGCGGGCGTTGCCATCCCGCAGCACGGCAGCGATGTGGCCGGGGTCCCGTTCGAGCTCGACGCGTCGGGCCCGGTGCTGCGCGAGCGACTCGTTGACGGCGTCGGTGACGACCGCCTTGAGCCGCACCGCCCCGCCGTCACCGATGCCCTCGGCCACCGACTCGGGCGACTGACCGAGGAACAGCCCGGCAATGGTCAGCAGGTTCGCGACAGCCGGCCGTCGGCCGGGGTCGTAGGTGATCCGGCGTTCGGAGTCGGTGCGGGCCGCCCGGATCCGCGCGGCGGTCTCGTCGGCCGAGTCCCGCAGGTTGACGACGTTGCCCCTGCTCTTGCTCATCTTCGCGCCATCGGTGCCGAGCAGCAGCGGCACGTCGGACAGCAGCGCGTCCGGCTCGGCGAAGACCGGCTGGCCGCCGGCGTACCGGGCGTTGAAGCGTCGGGCGATGGCGCGGGTCTGCTCGAGGTGGGGCAGCTGGTCGCGGCCGACCGGCACGATCCGGCTGTGGCAGAAGAGGATGTCCGCAGCCTGGTGCACCGGGTAGGTGAGCAGCAGCCCCGACAGCGGGCGGCCGTCCGACAGGGTCAGCTCGTCCTTGACGGTCGGGTTGCGCCGCAGCTCGGCGTCGGTGACGAGCGACAGGAAGGGCAGCATCAGCTGGTTGAGGGCCGGCACGGCGCTGTGCGTGAAGATCGTCGTCCGCTCGGGGTCGAGGCCGGCCGCCAGGTAGTCGAGGACCAGGCCGTGGACGTTGTCGCCGATCGCACCGACGGAGTCCCGGTCCGTGATGACCTGGTAGTCGGCGATGACGACGAATGTCTCGACTCCCTTGTCCTGCAGGCGGACCCGGTTGCGCAGGCTCGAAAGGTAGTGGCCGATGTGCAACGGGGCCCGTGGGCCGGTCGCCGGTCAGCATGCGGAAGCGCGTCGGGTCGCTCGACGCGTGATCGTCGATGAGGGCGTCGAGGATGCGGCTGCGCTCGCGGGCGGTCGTGTACGTCGCGTCCTCAGCTGAGCTGACGGGCGTCGACGGGGACGTGGTGGTTCCGGCGGTACTGGTCGTGGTGGTGGACATCGGTGCTCCTTGGGGTGGGAGCCCACGAGCCGCACTCCGGCGCGGTGCGCCTTCTGGCACATGGCAAGAGCCGCCCGTGGGCGGCTCTTGGTGGGTTGGTTCGCCAGGCCGCCTCAGCTGGGCAGCCACCACGCGCGGTTGGTCGAACGCATGACCAGAGGGTAGCGCGTGCCGGAGCCGACGAGCCACGGCCGTTCGAGCAGCACGTAGCTGGCCGCGACGACCGGCACGAGGACGAGGAGCGCGGTCGCGCACACGAGCAGCGGGGGCGCGTCGGGCCACGCCACCCGAACCGCCCACACGACCGGCAGGTGCCAGAGGTAGAGGCTGTAGCTGGAGACGCCGACGCCGGACAGCGCGCGGGAGCCCAGGAGGCGGATGGCGACTCCGGCGCGGTCACGTCGGTGGTCGATGACGACGAACGCGACGACGACCGCGGCCGGGAACACGCTGTAGCGGTAGACGACGTGCCCGTTCAGCGAGCTGGGCAGGAGCGTCGCCACGACGAGGAGTGCGACACCGAGGGCGACGACGAGCGGCTCACGGCCCGCGTCCTCGCGGCGTCCGGGCACGGCGTGGTGGAGCGCGAGACCGGCACCGAACAGCATGGCCGACCAGTTGGCCGGGGCGAGGAAGTAGAAGGTGCGGGGCGACAGCGCGAGCGAGGCGAGGTACAGGACCCCGGCCGTGACGAGGACGAGCGCGCGGAGCCGGGACTCGTCGACCCGACGGCGGGCGGCGAGGAGGAGCACGGGCCACGCGAGGTAGAAGACCCACTCCACCGTGAGGCTCCACGTGTGCTGCCACGGCTCGACCGCGATCGGGCCCGTCGCGACGAACGGGGCCGTCGCCTGGACGAGGACGACCGGGGCGACGCGCAGGACGCCGGGCAGGGGCGGTGCGTCGAGAACGGCGAACACGGCTCCGCTGATGACCACCATGCCGACGAGGGCCGGGTAGAGCCGCACGGCGCGGCGCCGGACGAAGGTGGTGTAGGTCGCCCACAAGGGCGCGTCCGCCGGACGGCGCCACAGGCGGCGCGTCACGAGGTAGCCGGACAGCACGAAGAAGACGACGACCCCGGCGTGACCGCCGCCGTCGAGCGCGGACAGGCCGCTGTAGAAGACGAGGTGGACGTGCACGACGGCGAGCGCGGCGAGACCGCGCAGTCCGTCGAGCACTCGCTCGCGGTGCACGGCTGGTGTCGTCGCACTCCCGGTCGTCACGAATGGATTGTCGCGAGGCGTTTGCCCGGCTGTCCCCGCTTCGCACGGAATGTCCAGCCGAAAAGGCAATTGCGTGGGCGTGGGCTCGCTCACGCGTCGCCGGCTCGGTGCGACGCGTGCTCCTAGGCTGGGGCGGTGCCAGACCCGACCCCCGCCCAGGCTGCCCTGCTCGACCGGCTCGGGGCGCTCGTCGACCTGCCCGACGTGCGGGAGCGCGCCGAGGGTGCGCGCGAGGCGAGCACCCGGCTGCGGTTCCACGAGGCGCTGCGTCGACGCATTCCCGAGGCCGCCGCCGAGTCGCGGGTCCGGGGCGCACAGGCCAGCGCCGCGCTCGACGGCGCCGACGTCCCCCTCGACGTGGTGCGCGCGTTCATGAGCGGTGCGCGCGACTGGCCGGAGCGCCCGGACGCGGGCCTCTCGACGCTCCGGGGCGCGATCGCCGCGACCGCAGAGAGCGAGCGCGTCGTCGGGCTCGTCAGGACCGCCCCCCTCCAGGCACTGGCTCGCCTGCACGTCGCCGCGGCATCGGCGGTCGTGACGCCGGAGGCGTTGGGTCGGCCGCGCGTCGGTGACGAGTCGTGCACCGAGCTCGTCGACCTCGGCGAGGCCCCCCCGGCGTCGGCGGTCGCGGCGCGGCTGTCCGCCCTGAGCGACGTCATCGTCGCGGCCTCAGGGTCGACGCGCATCCCGGCGGCCGTCACCGCCGCCCTCGTGCACGCCGAGGTGGCGGCCATCCGCCCCTTCGTCCACGGCAACGGCCTCGTGGCGCGCGCCATGGAACGCGCGCTCCTCCAGGCGCTCGGCCTCGACCCGACCGGTGTCGCGGTGCCCGAGGCCGGCCACGCCGCCCAGGGTGGGCCGGCCTACCTGGGCTCCCTCGCCGCCTACGCCTCCGGGGGCGTCCGCGGCGTCGGCCTGTGGCTGGCCCAGGCCGGCACGGCCTACATGGCAGGAGCCGCGGAGGGGGAGCGGATCAGCGACGCGGTCCGCATCGGGCGGCTCAGCCCCGACCTGTGAGGGTGAACCGGGGCAATCGGGGCGTGCGGGGGGCTGCCCGCACGCCCGTGCGTGCGTGATGTCCACGATGGTGGACAGTTCCGGGCTCCGGCCTCGGCTCGGGTCTGTCGCCACGCCGGGAGCGTGCGGTAGAACGGACGCAGGAACCACATCGCCGGGAGGCGTAGATCCTGGATCCGCGCAGAACCCTTTTCCGAGAAGTACCGAGTACCCACGCGAGAGCAGTTCGCTTGGAACCGTCCACCCCCGGGATCACCACCGGGGCGACACTTGGAAAATTGCACGCCTGGTAGCTCGATACGTCTCCGGAGGCCCCTGACCGTCACGGTCGGGGGCCTCCTCTCGTGCCGGCCTCCGCAGCGTGCCCGATTTGTCCGGACTCGCAGAACGTGCGAGCATGCGGGGTCGGCTCGTGTCCGTCGTGATTGTCGAGAAATCACAGCGTGTCGTGACAAGTCGGTTTGCAATCGGGTGTTCCGGGGTCCACGATGGTGGGCGGCGCTCCCCTTCGGGGTCGAGCGCTGCGCGATCTGGCTCCTCCCCCCGGTGCCAGTCTCGTGATGGTGGCCTCCGTCTTCCCCCGGACGGAGGCCACCTGTCTGTTCTGGCTGTTCTGAGCCGCTGCTCGTGCGCCTCCCGCCGCGGTTGTCCACACCCGGTCCGGCCGGCTGGGCCTCGTCCACAGCGGCCGCCTTCGGGCTGGGCCCACCCACCGCGACCGACGACGGTGGACGCATGGGAAACGTCATCGCCGTCCTGTCCGCCTCGGGAGGCGTCGGGGCCTCGTGCCTCGCCGCAGCGCTCGCCGTCCGGGCCGCGGCCGCAGGTCGCTCGGCCGTGGCCGTCGACCTCGACCGCAACTCCGGCCGCCTCGACGTCGTGCTCGGCGTCGAGCAGGAACCGGGCTGGCGCTGGCCGGACCTCGCCGATGTTCGTGGCGTGGTCGACGGTGCGGGTCTCGCCGACCGACTGCCCGTCACCGCGGGAGTCGCCGTGCTGTCGGGCGGTCCGCCGTGGGCTCCCGACCAGGACCCCCAGGACTGGCTCGACACGGTGCCGGACGTCGTGGCCGGCCTCGCCGACGCGCACGCCGTGACCGTGCTCGACGTCCCTCGTGCGGCCGCGGTCGTGGGGACCGTCGCCCCCCTCGCCGACGCCGTCGTCGTCGTGGTCGGCACGCAGGTGGTCCAGCTGGCTGCGGCCTCGCTCGTCGTCCCCGGCGTCAGGCGGGTGGTCGACGCGGCACGTCGCACGGCGGACGACTGGTCCGGGCCGGTGGTGCCGCCGCTCGAGCCATGGCTGGTCCTTCGCGGTGCCCGTGTCGAGCCCGAGCTCGAGGACCTCGTCACCGACGAGCTCGACGTGCCGGTCGTGGCCGCCGTCGGCGACGACCGGCGGCTCGTGGCAGAGGTGGCCGACGGCCTCCCGCCCGGCGTCCGGGGCCGCGGCGCGCTCGTCCGCGCCGCCGACGAGATCCTGCTGCGGCTCGTGTCGGCCTCGGAGGCGGCATGAGCCTCAGTCCGGCGGTCTGGGACCGGGTCCGAGACGGCGTGGCCCCCGGTCCCGACGCCGTCGCGGCCGTCGCCGCCCAGGAGCAGGGCGCGCTCGGTGCGGCGCGCGTGGCGGCCTCGCGCAGCGCGCTGGGCGCCCGCGTCCTCGGCGCCGGTCCGCTCGACGCGTGGCTGGCCGAGCCCGGGGTCACGGACGTCGCCGTCAACGGCGACGGGTGGGTCTGGGTCGACCGCGGCGCCGGGATGGAGCGCACCACCGACCACCTGGACCCGGCCGACGCCCGCACCCTGGCGGTGCGGCTCGCGGGGCTGGCGGGGCGGCGCCTGGACGAGGCCAGTCCGTGGGTCGACGGCCAGCTGCCCTCGGGTGCGCGCTTGCACGCGATGCTGCCGCCCCTCGTCGAGGGTGGTGCGCACGTGACCATCCGGGTTCCCCCGTCACGGGCCGTGTCCCTACGGTCCCTCACCTCGCGCGGCATGGTGCCGCCGGCCTGGGAGCGGGTCCTGGGGGCGCTGGTCCGTCGCCGCCTCGCCTTCGTCGTCTCCGGCGGCACCGGCGCCGGCAAGACCACCTTGCTCGCGGCCCTGCTCTCCGCGTGCGACCCGATCGAACGGCTGCTCCTCGTCGAGGACGTCCGCGAGCTGCGCGTCGACCACCCGCACGTCGTGCGCCTCGAGGCGCGGCCCGCCAACGTCGAGGGCGTCGGCGAGGTCACGCTGTCGACGCTCGTGCGTCAGGCCCTCCGGATGCGGCCCGACCGGATCGTCGTAGGGGAGGTGAGAGGCGCGGAGGTCAGGGACCTGCTCACCGCGCTCAACACCGGCCACGAGGGCGGCTGCGGCACCGTCCACGCCAACGAACCGGCCGACGTCCTTGCCCGGTTCGAGGCGCTCGGGGCACTCGCCGGTCTGTCGCCCTCGGCTGTGCGGTCGCAGGTGGCCGCCGCCCTCGACGTCGTCGTCCACGTCACCCGGTCCGGAGGCGTGCGGCACGTCGCGTCCGTGGCCTTGCTGCGACGCCACGCCCGTGGCGCCCATGTCGAGACCGCCCTCGCCTGGGCCGGGCCGGGCCACGCGCCCGAGCGCGGTGTGGCCTGGCCGCAGCTCGCCGCCCGGCTCGGGCTGGCCGACCCCGGGCCGACCGTCGGGACGCCGCCTGCCCCGACCGCTCCGCGGGAGGGATCGGTGCTTGCCGGAGCACCCGAGGTCGTCTCGGCCACCGGCCGCAGCGGTGCTGCCGATGACGCGGTGGGTGCGGCGTGACCATCACGGAGGGCGAGCAGGTCTGGGGTCTGGCGGGTGCCGGTGCCGCGGGTGTGGCGGCCGGACTCCTCTGCGCCGCGGCCGTCCTCGCGTGGCCGCGTCGCAGGTCGGTGCGGGTGACGCGATCGCGCCAGGTCCTCGCGCACGTCGTGGCGGCGACCGGCGGGGATTCGTCCGCGTCGGAGGCCTCGGAGGCCTCGGCGGCCTCGGCGGACTCGGGGACTTCGGCGCGGGCTCGAATCGCCCAGCTGTGGCGCGCCGACCCGGTCGAGGTCCTCCGGGCCTGGCGGCTGCGGCGTCGTCCCGACGACCTGCTCTCCGGGGCGCTCGACCTGCTGTCCGCGATCGGAGCCGGGCTGGAGGCGGGACTGCCGCCCGCCCGAGCCGTCGAGGTGGCGGCCATGACGGTTGTCGGTGCGGACCAGATGGCCGGCGCACTCGGGGCCCCGACCGCCCGACCGCAGGGGAGGCGCCCGGTGGCGTCCGCGACCGCGTCCGACCACCGGCTGCTCGACACGCCGACCCGCGGCCGCCGCCCGGCGGTCGCCGGGCTCGCGGCCGACCTCGTCCGGGCCGGTCGTACGGTGCGGCCCGCCTCCACGGTGTGGGCGGACTGGTCCGCGCGGACGGGCTCGGACGAGCTTGCCTTCGTCGCCGCGGCCTGGCAGCTGTCCGAGCGGACCGGCGCGCCGTTGGCGGCAGCAGTGGAGCGTGCCGCGCGTGGACTGCGCGACGTGCGTCGTCGACAGGGTCGGGTCAGCGCCGCGGTGGCGGGGCCTCGGGCGACCGTCACCGTGCTGACCGCCCTGCCCCTGGCCGGACCTCTGCTGGGACTCGCCTGCGGCGTCGACCCGCGCACGCTCTATCTCGGCTCGCCGCTGTCGACCGGGGTCGTCGTCGCGGGTGCCGGCCTCGTGCTGCTCGGCCGGTGGTGGTGCACCCGCATGGTGCGCGCGGTGGTGCGGTCGTGACCGCCGCGCCGGCCCTAGCCGCGTCGGTGCCGACGGTGTCAGAGCTGCCGTTGTCGGTGCTGCCGTTGTCGGTGCTGCCGGTGTCGGTGCTGCCGGTGTCGGGCCTGCCGCAGGTGGGCGGGCCCGGCGTGGGCGCCCTGGTCGCGGGCCTCCTCGTGGCGCTCGCGGTGGTCGTCCTGCCTCCCCGCCCGCGCATCGAGGCCACGCACCGACAGGACCCGGCCGCAGTCACCGACGGCGACGACCACGGCGTGACGGTGGACCGCGGCGATCCCGGGCCCGGTCAGGTCGCCTCGTCGCTGGCCCTCCTCGCCCTCGGGTACCGCTCCGGACTGCCCACCTGGGACGTCCTCGAGGCCGTCGGTGCCGGGTTGCCGGAGGGGCCTGCGGCGGATCTCCGCCAGGTCGCCAACGCATTGCGGTGGGGAGCGACGGACGCCGAGGCCTGGGCGTCCGTCGGGGCCGCGTGGGCGCCGGCAGCCCGGGCCGTCCAGGTGGCCCACCTCGCCGGGGTCCCGCCAGGGCCGTTGCTGCTCGCGGCCGCCGACGACCTGCGCGACGCCGAGCTCGAGCGGGTCGAGGTGGCAGCGGGCCGGGTCGGCGTCCGCCTGGTGGCCCCACTCGGCCTCGTCCTGCTGCCGGCGTTCTGCCTCACCACCGTCGTGCCGCTCGTCGTCGCGCTCGCGCGCGACCTGGTGTCGTCCTGAGGCCCACCGACCAGCCGCGCAGCAGCGCGGCCCAGAGAAAGGAACGTCCATGTCCCACAGCCTGATCCGCGCCTTTCGACGCGCGACGGCGACTGCAAGGTCGGCTCGCCACGACGTCGGGATGACGACCGCCGAGTACGCCGTCGGCATCATGGCCGCCTGCACCTTCGCGTTGGTCCTGCTCGGTGTCGTCAAGTCCGACGCGGTGCGCTCGGCGCTCGCGGGCATCGTCCAGAACGCCCTCGGGATCGCCGGGTGACGCCGCCCGACGGCCGCGCGTCGGCAGCTGCGCGTCGTCCGGCGCAGCCCACGGCGGCCGCGCCCACCAGCCGGTGCGGTCGTCGGGACGCGGGGATGGTGACGGCCGAGCTGGCCGTCGCCGTTCCTGCCGTCGTCCTCGTCCTGGCGCTCTGCCTGGCGGCGGTGCGGGCGGGGGTCGACCAGGTGCGCTGCGTCGACGCTGCACGGATCGCTGCCCGCGCGGCCGCGCGTGGTGACCCCGTGGACCGGGTCACGAGTCTCGCGCTCTCCGCGGCACCGGCCGGAGCAAGGGTCTCGGTCCATGCCGCACCGCTGGGTGTCGCCGTCACCGTGAGGGCCGATGCCGGCGGCTGGGCGGGTCTGCCGAGCTGGACGCTGCAGGCCGTCGCCGTGACGCCGACGGAGTCCCCAACGGGGACCTCGCCATGAGCCGCCTGCGACGCCGCCTCCCGCTGCACGGTCTGGGCCACCGCGCCCTCTCGGGTCCTGGTCCCGGCTCGCGCGATCGAGGCTCCTCGAGCGTCCTCGTGCTCGGCGCGGTCGGCGTCCTGCTTGCCGTCGGCGTGGCGGCACTCGTCCTCGCCGCCGTCGCGGTGGCCGGGCAGCGTGCTCGGCTCGCGGCCGACCTTGCGGCCATCGCCGGCGCAACCCGACAGCGCACCACCGGCGCTCAGGCGTGCGCCCTGGCCACGTCGGTCGCGCGCGCGAACGGGGCGAGGCTCGACGAGTGCCTCCTGGAAGACCCCGACGTCGAGGTCTCCGTCAGCGTCACGGTGCCGGTGTGGCCGGATCCCGCCCGCGCGCGATCCCGAGCCGGTCCCGCACGAGCCACCTGAGCCACGGGTCAGCGCCCAGCGTGACGCGAGGCGGCGACACACCGACCGAGACCACCGCCCAGGCGGTCGTCGTGACGACCGACAGCGGGCCGGGCGAAGGCACTCAGCGGTTGCGCCAGGCGTCCGGGGCGTTGAGCAGTCGTTGCACCGGGTCGGGCAGCTCCCCGGTCCGCAGCGACTCGAGCGACGTGCCGTCGAGGACCTCGCGCAGGCTGGCCCGGACGGCGACCCACAGGCTCGGCAGGTGCGTCGCGACGCCGTGGTACTCCGTCTCGTGCGGTCGCAGGCCACGCACCTCGGCGAGCGGCCCGTCGACGGCACGGAACACGTCGCCGATGCTGATGTCGTCGCTGGAGCGTCCGAGCACGTAGCCCCCGCGGGCACCTCGCCGGCTCAGGACGAGACCGGCCCGTCGCAGGTCCGCGAAGATGGCTTCGAGGAACTTGCGCGGCAGGTCCTGGCGGGTGGCCAGCGAGTCGATGCTGACCGGCCCGGAGCCCTGGGCCTCCGCGTCGCTGAGGATGAGCATCGCCCTGACGGCGTAGTCGACCCGGGCAGAGATGTCCACCGGCACAGTGTGCCGCAGCGGCGCTGCCGACCGCCGGACGCCCGAGGCGACGGGCCGCGCGATGCCCGCGGCGTCCGGCGGTCGGCGTCCGCGCGTCCGCGGTCCCGACGTGCCGGCGCGCCTGCGCGCGGAGCCGCGAGACGGCTCTCGAACCGCCTCAGATCGCGAGCGCCGGGTCGATCTCGACGACGCTGGAGCGTTGCGCCGCGCGCGCGAAGACCCGCTCGCCCGGCTCGAGCGCCAGCTCACCGGCGTCGCGTCGTGTCAGCTGCGCGGCGAACCGCTCGCCGGACTCGGCACGCAGGTCGACGCGCACCTCGAACCCGAGCGGTACGACGCGCTCGACGACCGCCGCGACGATGCCGGGGGACCCGCTCACGGCGTCGTCGAGGGCGAGGGCCACCGCACGGTCGCGCTCGAGCGCGATGTCGTGGGGCCGGACGAGCTGCCCGCCGAGGTGGGCGACGGAGCCGAGGAACCCCATGACGAAGTCGTTGGCCGGACGTTCGTACAGCGTCACCGGGTCGCCCACCTGCTCGATCCGACCGTGGTTGAGCACGGCGATCCGGTCGGCGACGTCGAGCGCCTCCTCCTGGTCGTGCGTCACGAGGACGGTCGTCACGTGAACCTCGTCGTGCAGCCGCCGCAGCCACGTGCGCAGGTCGGCGCGCACCTTGGCGTCGAGGGCGCCGAACGGCTCGTCGAGCAGGAGCACCTCGGGGTCGACGGCCAGCGCCCGGGCCAGGGCCATCCGCTGGCGCTGCCCTCCGGACAGCTGGGCCGGGTACCGGTCACGGAACCCCTCGAGGCCGACGATCTCGAGCAGCTCGCCGACCCGTCGGTCGATGTCGGCCTTGGCGCGCTTGCGGATCGACAGCCCGAAGGCGACGTTGTCCCGGACGGTCATGTGCTTGAACGCCGCGTAGTGCTGGAAGACGAACCCGATGCCGCGTCGCTGCGGCGGCTGGTGCGTCACGTCGCGACCGGCGATCGTCACGACCCCGCCGTCAAGGTCCTCGAGGCCGGCGATCGAGCGCAGCAGCGTCGACTTGCCCGAGCCGCTCGGACCGAGCAGGGCGGTCAGCGACCCGCTCGGGATCTCGATGCTGACGTCGTCGAGCGCGAGGAACGAGCCGTAGCTCTTGCGGGCGTCGGTCACGGTGATCATCGGGTGCTCCTCTTGCGGTCGAGCAGGGTCATGAGCAGGAGCACGACGAGCGCCATGCCCATGAGGAGGGTCGCGGCGGCGTAGGCGCCGTAGGTGTTGTGGTCGTCGATGTAGCGCGCGTGGACGAGCAGCGTCAGGGTCTGCGAGACGCCGGCGAAGCCGGAGGACACCATGATGACGGCGCCGAACTCGCCGAGGGCCCGCGCCACCGTGAGGACGATGCCGTACGTCAGGCCCCAGCGGATGGCCGGCAGCGTGATGCGCCAGAACGTCTGCCAGCGGTTGGCACCGAGCGTGGCCGCCGCCTGCTCCTGGTCCTGGCCGATCTCGTGGAGCACCGGCTCGACCTCGCGCACGACGAACGGCAGCGTCACGAAGAGCGTCGCGAGCACCATGCCGGGCAGGCCGAAGATGACCCGCAGACCCGCACGGTCGAGCGCACCGAACCAGCCGTCGACGCCCCACAGCATGATGAGCGCGACACCGACGACGATCGGCGACACGGCGAACGGCAGGTCGACGACCGCCTGGAGCAGGCCGCGACCGCGGAAGCGGCCGCGCACGAGCGCCAGCGCGGTCGCGACGCCGAAGACGACGTTCATCGGCACGACGATGGCGACGATGAGGACCGAGAGGTTGAACGCCGAGATCGCCGCCGGCGTCGTCACCGACGCCCAGAACGCGGCGACGCCGGGGGAGAACGTGCGCCAGAGGATGACGCCGACCGGCACGGCGAGCAGCGCGAACAGGTAGGCCAGTGCGACGACGCGCAGCGTGATCCGGGACCGGGTGGACAGCCTCATGCCGCTCGCTCCTCACGTCGCTGGGCGCGCGTCGAGAGCACCCGCAGGACGAGCAGCGTCAGGAACGCGATGGTGAGCAGCGCCACCGAGACCGCGGCCGCGTTGAGCGGGCGGTCGACCTCGATCTGCTGCTGGATGTACTGGGAGGCCACCTGGGTCTCCCGCGGGATGTCGCCGCCGATGAGCACCACCGAGCCGTACTCGCCGATGGACCGGGCGAACGCGAGCCCGGCGCCGCTCAGCACGGCCGGTGCCAGGGTCGGCAGGACGACGCGTCGGAACGTCGTCCAGCTCGAGGCGCCGAGCGAGGCGGCCGCCTCCTCGACCTCGCGGTCGGCCTCGATGAGCACCGGCTGCACCGACCGGACGACGAAGGGGAGCGTCACGAACAGCAGCGCGACGGCCAGGCCCCAGCGCGTGGCGTTGAGGTGGATGCCGACCGGGCTGTTCGGGCCGTACAGCGACAGCAGCACGATGCTCGCCACGATGGTGGGCAGCGCGAACGGCAGGTCGATGAGGGCGTTGACGACGCGCTTGCCGGGGAACTCGTCGCGCACGAGCACCCACGCGACGAGCGTGCCGAACCCGGCGTTGACGACCGCGACGCCGGCCGACACGAGAACCGTGACCCAGAGCGAGGCGAGGGCCGCGGGCGCCGTCACGGCCTCCCAGAAACCGGACCAGCCCTCACCGAAGGAGGCGACGGTCAGGGCGGCGAGCGGCAGCAGGACGATGAGGCTGAGCCACAGCGTCACGACGCCGACGCCGAGCGGTCGCCCGAGCCGGCGCCGGAGCCCCGCGGCGGGCCCGGCGTCGGGGGACCGACCACCGGACGCGCCGGGGGCGGGAGCCGCCGTAGCGGCTCCCGCCTCGCGGGTCCCGTCGGACCGGGCGATCGCCTCGGCCGTCACTTCGTCGCCTCGTCGTAGATGGTGGCGATCGCGCCGACGTCCTTCTTGAACAGGGTGCTGTCGACGCTCTTCCAGCCGCCGAGGTCGGCGATGGTCCACAGCTTGGCGGGCGCGGGGAACGTCGAGGCGAACTCCTTCGCGACGGTCGGGTCGACCGGGCGGAACCCGGCACCGGCGAGGAGCTTCTGCGCCTCCGGCGTGTAGAGGTAGTCGTCGAAGGCCTGCGCGGCCGCCTTGTTCGGGCTGTTCTTCAGCACGGCGGCCGGGTTCTCGATCTTGAAGGTCTGCGGCGGTGTCACGTGCTCGACGGGTTCGCCGTTCTTCTCGATGAAGAGCGCCTCGTTCTCGTAGCTGAGCAGCGCGTCACCGCTGCCCTGCAGGAACGCCTCGGTGGCCTCACGGCCCGACTTCGGCTGGATCTTCACGTGGTCGGTCACGAGGCTGCGGATGTAGGCCAGCCCGGCGGCCTTGTTCGTCCCGCCGGCGCTCTCGGCGGCGTAGGGGGCGAGGAGGTTCCACTTCGCCGAGCCCGACGAGAACGGGTTCGGCGTGACGACCTCGACACCCGGCTTGAGCAGGTCGGCCCAGTCCTTGATGTGCTTCGGGTTGCCCTTGCGCACGACGATCGTCACGACCGACCCGAACGGGATGCCGTGGTGCTCGCCGGCGTTCCACGACGGGTCGACGAGGCCGGCGTCGACGAGCCTGGTGACGTCCGGCTCGACGGAGAAGTTGACGAAGTCGGCGGGCGCGCCGGCGGCGACCTTGCGGCTCTGGTCACCCGAGGCGCCGTAGCTCTGCTGGAACTGCACGCCCTTGCCGGCGGCGGTCTTCTGGAACGCCGGGATGACGGCGTCGAAGCCGACCTTGGGCACCGCGTAGGCGTACAGGCTGATGGTGCTCGTCGTTGCGGCCGCGGCCGTGGAACCCGGCTGCACGACCGTGTCGCTGGCCCCGCCGCCGGCGCAGGCCGTCAGGCCGATCGTCGCGCTGGCGGCGATGACGGCGAGGAGGATCTGGGGGCGTCGCACGGGTTGCTCCTTGGGCTCTGAAGAGGCGGTGAGGGGTGCGCGGTTGGTGCGAGCCGGGCGGTGCCGATTCCCATCCGCTGAGTGGGAGTTTGAAATAGCAAACCGTTACCGGTCAAATAACGTCTACTTATGTCTCACGGTGTGGAACCGTGAGGGTTCACGACAGGCTCACGCGCTCCCGCGTGGCCCCGCGTCACGCGGGCGAGATCCGCCGCACCCGCAGGGTCCGCCCGTCCGCCGGGCGCGACACGTCCGCGGCGTCCGACGCGTCGGCGCCCTCCGATGCGTCCGAGCCACCTGAGCCGCCAGACGCGTCCGCCGCGTCCGCCATCTCGCCCGTCACGAGGACGCGCGCCCCCGGCTCGGACGCGATGCTCCACCCGGACGGCAGGACGAGGGCGTACGTCAGCCCGTCGTCGCCGTCGAGCACGACGTGCCGGGTCTCGCCGCCGATCGTCCGCATCGTGCCCGACACGGTCGTGGACGCCCCGCCGGCCGACACGCGCCGTCCTGACGTCGGCTCCGGTGAGCCCGGGACGCCTTGCGCGGCAGGCGTTCCCGGTCGCCCACGCCGCGGGGAGGGGCGCCGGCGTGCCGGTCCGCGCGTCACGGCGTCGGCCCCGCGTGCCGCAGGGTCAGGTCGAGCAGTGCGATGGCACCGGCCTTGTCGAGCGGCTCGTTGCCGTTGCCGCACTTGGGCGACTGGACGCACGACGGGCAGCCCGAGGGGCACTCGCACGCCGCCACGGCGTGCCGCGTCGCCGCGAGCCAGTCCCGCACGCGTCGGTACCCCCGCTCGGCGAAACCGGCGCCGCCCGGGTGGCCGTCGTAGACGAGGATGGTCGGCAGACCGGTGTCCGGGTGCAGCGCGGTCGAGACGCCACCGATGTCCCAGCGGTCGGCGGTCGCGAAGAGCGGGAGCATGCCGATGGCCGCGTGCTCGGCGGCGTGCGCCGCGCCGGGGATCGCCGGCTCGTCGACGCCGGCAGCGGCCAGGTCGTCGACGGGCATCGTCCACCAGACGGCCTTGGTGGCGAGCGCATGAGGGGGCAGGTCGAGGGGGTGCTCGCCGATCACCTCGCCGCCCGGCAGCCGGCGCAGGAACGAGACCACCTGGTTGCGGACCGTCACGTGCCCGAAGGAGCAGCGCACCGGCCCCCACTGCTCGTGCTCGACCTCGTGCTCGATGTCGAACTCGCTCACCGAGCGCGCGTGCGTCGTCCAGCCCGGGTCGCCGCGCACGACGAAGGCCGCGCGGTCCTCGAGGTCGAGCTCGGTGACGACCCAGGTCTGGCCCTGGTGCAGGTGGACGGCGCCCGTGTGCACCTGCGCGTGCGCGGACGCCTCGTCGACGGTCCCGACGACCCGGCCGGTGCGCCTCTCGATGATGCGCACCGGCTCGCCCGCGCCGCGCAGCGACAGGTGGTCGGCCGGCCGGTCCTCCCGCGCCCAGAACCAGCCGCGTGGTCGCCTGCGCAGGATGCCGCGGTCGACGAGTGCGTCGAGCAGCGGACGCGTCAGGGGGCCGAACACCTCGACGTCGGCCTCGGTGACCGGCAGCTCCGCCGCGGCGGCGGCGAGGTGCGGCCCGAGGACGTGCGGGTTGTCCGGGTCGACGACGGTGGCCTCGACACCACGGCCGAAGATCGACTCCGGGTGGTGCACGACGTAGGTGTCGAGCGGGTCGTCGGCCGCGACCAGCACGGCGAGCGACCGGCGTCCGGTCCGCCCCGCCCGGCCGGCCTGCTGCCACAGCGAGGACAGCGTCCCGGGCCAGCCGGCCAGCAGGACGGCGTCGAGGCCGGACACGTCGACGCCGAGCTCGAGGGCGTTCGTCGCCGCGAGGCCGAGCAGCGCGCGGCCACGCAGCGCCCGCTCGAGCTTCTCGGCGCTCCTCGGGCAGGTAGCCGCCGCGGTAGGCGGCGACGCGGTGCTCGTCGGTGCCGGACACGCGCTCCTTGGCGATGCGCGCCACCACCTCGACCCCCGCGCGGGACCGGGCGAAGGCGACGGTCTGGACGTCGGCCGCGACGCAGCCGGCCAGCAGCTCGCCGGTCTCGGTGATCGTGCTGACCCGCTGCGCGGTGCCGTCCGCCGCGATCACCACGGGAGGCTCCCAGAGAGCGAACGTCATTGCGGCACGGGGTGATCCGTCCTGCGTCACCGCCTCGACCGGTAGGCCGAGCAGGCGGGATGCGTGGTCCTGCGGGTCGGCCACGGTGGCCGACGCCAGCACGAACGTCGGCTCGGCCCGGTACCGCGCCGCGACGCGCCGGAGGCGTCGCAGCACCGCCGCGAGATGCGCCCCGAAGACACCCTTGTACACGTGGCACTCGTCGACGACGACGTAGCGCAGCGCCCGCAGGAACGAGGACCACCGCTCGTGCCCGGGCAGGAGCGAGTGGTGCAGGAGGTCCGGGTTGGTCAGCACGAGGTTGGCGTGGTCGCGGATCCAGCGGCGCTCGTCGGTCGGGGTGTCGCCGTCGTAGGTCGCGGGCCGCACCCCGGGCAGCGCCAGACCGGAGACCCGCGTCAGCTGGTCGGCGGCGAGGGCCTTCGTCGGCGACAGGTAGATCGCGGTGGCCCCACGCCCGTTCGGGGCCGACGCGCCCGACACGAGGTCGGACAGGATCGGCAGGAGGTAGCCCAGGCTCTTGCCCGACGCCGTGCCGGTGCTGACGACGACGTGCCGTCCCGCGTGGGCGTGCTCGGCCACCTCCACCTGGTGCGACCACGGCGCCACGAGGCCGGCACCGGTCAGGGCGCCGAGGAGTGTCGGGTCGGTCCACGCCGGCCACTCGGCGGTCCGGGCGACGCGCGCCGGCACCTCGTGGACGTGGACGAGACGCTCCGGCTGCTGCCCGACGAGGCGGGCCAGCAGCTCTTCGGGCTCCGGCGGCGGGGCGTCACGCCTCGCCCGCCGGCCGGCAGCGGCCGGAGCGGTCGAGATGGGCGACAGGTCCCGGTTCATGTGGAGCAACGGTAGGAGGTGGGGGTACGGTAACCGACGAGCGGGGCATGTTACTCCGCGGTCGGTCACGCAGGGGCAACGTGGCTGACCCTGTTGGACCAAGTGTGGGCTAAGGAAGGGGCACCGGTGGATCTCTCGATCACCCGCGCCGACCACGGTGACCAGACCGTGGTGCACCTCGGCGGCGAGATCGACGTGTACACCGCGCCGCTCGTGCGCGAGAAGCTGGACGAGCAGATCCAGGGCGGCCGGACCCGGCTCGTCGTCGACCTGTCCGACGTGACGTTCCTCGACTCGACGGGGCTCGGCGTCCTCGTCGGGCGGCTCAAGCTCGCGCGCACGCGCGGCGGGTCGATGCGCCTCGTCGGCAAGGACGACCGCGTGCTCAAGGTCTTCTCGATCACCGGCTTGGACAAGGTCTTCGAGATCCACCCCGATCTCGACTCCGCGCTCGCTGCGGACCGGGGGCCGGCCGCGAGCGAGCAGTCCTGACCGTCCGCCCGCGCGCCGTGTCCGACCAGCCCGGCAGCGTGCCGCCTGACCCGCCGCCTGACGTGTCGCGCGACTCCCGGCCCGAGGCGCCGAGCGACGTCCCACGTCCCGACTCGGCGCTCCTGCCGCTCCTGCGCGCCGACCTCGCCGCCGCCGGCTTCACGGTGGACGGCATCGCCGAGCGCCTCGGTCCCGTCGCGTCCGCGGCGCTGCACCGTGAGCAACCGCTGCCCGCCCTCCTGGCGACCGCCCCGCCGTCGTCCACGTCCCACGCCGCCGCCGCCTCGTCATCCGCCGCGTCCTCCTCGGCCGAGCGGGCTGCGCCACCGGGCAGGGGGGACCCGTGCGGCACGCTGGTGCGCCTCTTCACCCTCGGGTGTCCCGTCGTGGTCGACGTGCTCGGCGACGCCCTGCCGACGCTCGGCGTCGAGGGGGCCGTCGGGCTCGGTCTGGTCCGGGTCGACGCCGACGGGCGCACCGCGCGCGCGACGTGTGACCTGCGGCCGTACGGCGACGACGCGCACGACTGGTGGGTGGCCTCCGACCTGTCCGAGATCGCGACCGGTCAACCGCTGCGACCCAACCACGTGCTCGGCATCGGTGGTGCCTCGACCACCCTCGCCTCGTGGACCATCCGCCGACCGGTCGACCGCGCCCTCGACCTGGGCACCGGCTGCGGCGTCCAGTCGCTGCACCTGAGCTCGCACGCGTCGTCGATCACGGCAACCGACATCTCGGAGCGGGCACTCGGCTACGCCCGGTTCAACGCCGACCTCGCCCGCGCACGGCTCGACACAATGGCGGGTGACCTTCTCGATCCGGTTGCGGGACAGTCGTTCTCGCTCGTCGTCAGCAACCCGCCATTCGTCATCACCCCGCGCTCGGACGACGTGCCGCTCTACGAGTACCGCGACGGCGGCCGGGCCGGGGACGCGGTCGTCCGCAGCCTCGTCCGTGACGTCGGCCGCGTGCTGGAGCCCGGCGGCGTCGCGCAGCTCCTCGGCAACTGGGAGGTGCCCGAGGGGCACACCTGGCGCGACGTGTGGGCCGAGTGGCTCGACGACCAGGCCCGCCACGGCGTCCCGCTCGACGCCTGGGTCGTGCAGCGCGAGCTGCAGGACCCGGCCGAGTACGCCGAGCTCTGGTCGCGGGACGGGGGAGCGGTGCCCGGTAGCGAGGCGCACTCGCGGATGTACGTGGCCTGGCTCCGGGACTTCGCCGCTCGACGCGTCGCGGCCGTGGGCTTCGGCGTCGTCACGCTCCAGCGTCCCGCGACCGACCGGCCGACGTGGCGTTCGCTCGACGAGGCGACCGGCCCGGTCGCCGCGCCGATGGGCCCGAGCGTCGAGGCCGGCCTCCGCGCGCGCACCTGGCTCGCCGAGCACACGGACGACGACGTGCTCGACGTCGCCTGGTCGTGCGCGCCGGACGTCACCGAGGAGCGGCACGCGCGCCCCGGGGCGGCAGATCCTGCGGTCATCCTCGTGCGCCAGGGCGGTGGCCTGCGCCGGGTGGTGCGCGCAGGCACGCTCCTCGCGGCCTACCTCGGGGTGGCGGACGGCGAGCTGACCGCGCGAATCGCGCTCGAGGCGATCGCCTCGCTCCTCGATGCCGACCCGGACGCCGTGCGCGCCGAGGTCGTCCCCGCCATCCGCGACCTCGTGGCCGACGGCCTCCTCGTCTGACCGGCGCACCGCCCACGAGCCGCCCCCGCTCCCGCCACCCAAACTGCGCCACGGCGCGGTTGTGGGCCGGGATCGGTCGTCCACGCCACCGAAAGTGCGCCACGGCGCGGTTTGCGGGTGGGGATCCGCTGCGCTGGCCCCCACAAGTGCGCCATGGCGCGGTTGTGGGTCGGATCGGTCGGCAAACGCGAACGAAAGTGCGCCATGGCGCGGTGATGGCCGGAGCGGATCTGGCGACACGCTGGGGGCGTAAAAGGGTTGTGAGTGAGTGCTCACTCATTCACAATGGTCCGGTGCGACAGCGAACGGGGCGCGCCGCGCCCATGCACCCGGACGACCGCCGGGAGGCCCTCATCGGCGTCTTCCTCGACCTGGCCCACCGCGAGGGCCGGGCGCCGACGACGAGCGAGATCGCCCGCGAGGCCGGCGTCGCGGAGGGCACGATCTTCCGCGTCTTCGCCACAAAGGACGCCCTTCAGGACGAGGCCGTCCAGACGGCGTTCTGCCCCGCCCCGGTCCGCCGTTCCATCGCGGCGATCGGCACCGACCTGCCGGTCCGGGACCGGCTCGTGGCGTTCACGTCCATCATGCAGCGACGGTTCACCGAGGTCTTCGGCCTCATGGGCGCGCTCGGCCTGACCGAGCCGCCCACGCGCGGCCCGCACCTGGCCTGCTACGCCGCCGGGCGCCACCTGCGCGGCGCCACCGACGCGGGCGCCGAGGACTGCGAGCCGCACCAGCCCCTGCTCGACGCGATCCACCAGCTCGTCCTGGACGAGAGCGACGCGTTCGTCGTGCCGCCCCGTGACGTCGTGCACCGCATCCGGCTGCTCTGCTTCTCCGGCAGCCACCCGGGCATCGCTGACGGCAGGACCCTGTCACCCGAGGAGATCGTCGACACCGTGCTCTACGGCGTTCTCAGCCGGCCGCCGTCCTCCGGCAGCGGCCTCGGCATCGCCGAGCTGTACCAGGAGCTCGGCGGCGACGCCACGGCGCTGACCGGGGAGAAGGCGGCATGCGAAAGCCGTTGACCCTCACCCGGCGTGAGGTCAGAGCGTCGCCCACCGGCCCACCCGGCTCAACCGGCCCAACCGGCCCGACCGCGAAGGACGCCCGAACGCCCCGCCACCAGCGAGAGCCGGGGTTCCGCGGCCTCCGCCACCCGAGTCCCCTCCCCACCGACCGAAACGACCGTACCGACGGAACCGACCGAAAGGCACACGCATGCTGATGCGACTGCTCCGCACCCACCTGCGGCCGTACGGGGGCGAGATCACGCTCATCGTGGTGCTCCAGCTCGTCAGCACCCTCGCCTCGCTCTACCTGCCGAGCCTCAACGGCGAGATCATCGACGAGGGCGTGGCCAAGGGCGACACCGGGTTCATCCTGCGCCACGGCAGCCTCATGCTCGGCGTCAGCCTCGTGCAGATCGCGGCCGCGGTCGGGGCGACCTACCTCGCGGCGAAGGTCGCCATGGGGATGGGTCGCGACCTGCGCGCCACCGTGTTCGGCCGGGTCGTCGACTACTCGGCCCAGGAGGTCGCCAGGTTCGGCGCCCCGACGCTCATCTCGCGCAACACGAACGACGTGACGCAGGTGCAGATGGTGACGTTCATGGCGTTCGCCCTGCTCGCCACGACGCCGATCCTCATGGTCGGGGGCGTCATCATGGCGCTGCGCGAGGACGTCGGCCTGTCGTGGCTCGTCGCCGTGGCCGTGCCGCTGCTCGGCCTGTGCGTCGGCCTCGTCATCTGGCGGATGGTGCCGTGGTTCGGCCGGATGCAGACCTCGCTCGACGGGGTCAACCGGGTCCTGCGTGAGCAGATCACCGGCATCCGCGTCGTGCGGGCGTTCGTCCGCGAGAACCACGAGGAGGAGCGCTTCTCCGGAGCCAACGCGGCGCTGACGGAGGCCGGCCTGCGTGTCGGGCGTCTGATGGCGCTCGTCTTCCCGATCGTCATGTTCATCTTCAACCTCTCGTCGGTGGCCGTGCTGTGGTTCGGCGCGCACCGGATCGCCTCGGGCGACATGCAGGTCGGGGCCCTGACGGCGTTCCTGTCCTACCTCATCCAGATCCTCATGGGCGTCATGATGGCGACGTTCATGGCCACGATGATCCCGCGCGCCTCGGTGTCGTCCGGTCGGATCATGGAGGTCCTCGACACGAGCTCCTCGGTCGGCGAGTCGGTCCAGCCGCTGCCGATCAAGGCGTCGACGGCCGGCGTCGAGCTCGTCGGTGTCGACTTCCACTACCCGGGCGCCGAGAACGCCGTGCTCCACGACGTGACCTTCACCGCCGAACCGGGCCGCACCACGGCGATCATCGGCTCGACCGGTGCCGGCAAGACGACCCTCATCGGCCTCGTCCCGCGTCTGTTCGACGTGTCCGGCGGGCGCGTCAAGGTCGGCGGGGTCGACGTGCGCGACCTCGCCCTCGACGACCTGTGGGCCCGCATCGGCCTCGTGCCGCAGAAGCCGTACCTGTTCACCGGCACGGTGGCCACGAACCTGCGCTACGGCAACCCCGACGCCACCGACGAGCAGCTGTGGGATGCGCTGCGCATCGCGCAGGCCGCCGACTTCGTCGAGCGGATGGAGGGCGGCCTCGACGCGCCGATCGCCCAGGGCGGCACCAACGTCTCGGGCGGGCAGCGGCAGCGTCTGGCCATCGCCCGGGCCGTCGTCAAGCGGCCGGACATCTACCTGTTCGACGACTCGTTCTCGGCCCTCGACCTCGCCACGGACGCGCGGCTGCGGCAGGCGCTGCGGCCGGTGACCCGCGAGAGCGCCGTCGTCATCGTGGCCCAGCGCGTCTCGACGATCGTCGACGCCGACCACATCATCGTGCTCGAGGACGGCCGCGTCGTCGGCCAGGGCACCCACGACCAGCTCGTCGCCTCCTGCGAGACCTACCAGGAGATCGTCGAGTCCCAGCGCAGCGCGGAGGAGGCGGCCTGATGGCCGAGGGAGTCAAGAGTGCCGAGGAGAAGGCCGCCGAGGCGCGTCGGGGACCGGTGCGACGCGGTGGGCCCCCGCACATGCAGGTGGGCCAGCCGACCGAGAAGTCGCTGAACTTCGGCCCGTCGGCCAAGCGCCTGCTCGGGCGGCTCGCACCGGAGCGGGCGAAGCTCGTCGTCGTCATCACGCTGGCTGTCGTCAGCGTCGTGCTCAGCTCGATCGGCCCGAAGATCCTCGGCCGGGCCACCGACATCATCTTCGCCGGGTTCATCGGTTCGACGATCGGCTCGAAGCTCCCACCGGGCACGACGAAGGAGGAGGCGGTCGCGGCCACCCGGGCGGCGGGCAACACGACCCAGGCCGACCTGCTGGCCAACGTCGACTTCACCCCGGGCGTCGGCATCGACTTCGAGGCACTCAGGGGCGTGCTGCTGCTCGTCGTCGGGCTCTTCGCGGTGGCCTCGCTGCTCATGTGGGTCCAGGGCTGGATCCTGCAGGGGCTGCTGCAGCGCACGATGTTCCGGCTGCGCCAGGACGTCGAGGCCAAGCTCAACCGCCTGCCGCTGCCCTACTTCGACCGGCAGCCGCGCGGCGAGGTCCTCTCGCGCGTCACCAACGACATCGACAACATCGGGATGTCGCTGCAGCAGACGCTCTCCCAGCTGCTGACGTCGCTGCTGACGGTCGTCGCGGTGCTCGCGATGATGTTCTGGATCTCGTGGCTGCTCGCCCTCATCGCGCTCGTGACGATCCCCGTCTCGGTCATGGTCACGGCCGCCATCGGCAAGCGCTCGCAGAAGCTGTTCATCCAGCAGTGGCGCAACACCGGCGAGCTCAACGGCATCATCGAGGAGACCTTCACCGGTCACGGCGTCGTCAAGGTCTTCGGCCGTCAGAAGGAGGCCCGGGAGGCCTTCACGACCAAGAACGACGAGCTGTTCGGGGCCGCCTTCGGTGCGCAGTTCATCAGCGGCATCATCATGCCGACGATGATGTTCATCGGGAACCTCAACTACGTCCTCGTCGCCGTCGTCGGTGGCCTGAGGGTCGCCTCCGGCTCGATGAGCCTCGGCGACGTCCAGGCATTCATCCAGTACTCCCGCCAGTTCACCCAGCCGCTGACGCAGGTGGCCTCGATGGCCAACGTGCTCCAGTCCGGCGTCGCGTCGGCCGAGCGCGTCTTCGAGGTGCTCGACGCCGAGGAGCAGGAGCCCGACGCCGGCAGCCCGGTGACGATCGCGGACCCGCACGGTGCGGTGGCCTTCGAGGACGTCTCGTTCTCGTACCTCCCCGACGCGCCGCTCATCGAGCACCTCGACCTGTCGGTGCGCCCCGGCCAGACCGTCGCGATCGTCGGCCCCACCGGCGCGGGCAAGACGACCCTCGTCAACCTCGTCATGCGGTTCTACGAGCTCGACGGTGGCCGCATCACCCTCGACGGTGTCGACATCCGCGACCTGACGCGTCACGACCTGCGCTCGCGCATCGGCATGGTGCTGCAGGACACCTGGCTCTTCGGTGGCACGATCCGCGACAACATCGCCTACGGCCGCCCCGGCGCCTCCGACGAGGAGGTCCTCGCGGCCGCTCGGGCCACCTACGTCGACCGGTTCGTGCACTCCCTGCCGGACGGCTACGACACGGTCCTCGACGACGAGGCGAGCAACATCTCGGCCGGCGAGAAGCAGCTCGTCACCATCGCCCGGGCGTTCCTGTCCGACCCGGCGCTGCTCATCCTCGACGAGGCGACCAGCTCGGTCGACACCCGCACCGAGCTGCTCGTGCAGCAGGCGATGGCGGCGCTGCGGTCGGACCGCACGAGCTTCGTCATCGCGCACCGCCTCTCGACGATCCGCGATGCCGACCTCATCCTCGTCATGGAGGAGGGGCGCATCGTCGAGCAGGGTTCGCACAGCGAGCTGCTCGCCCGCGACGGCGCGTACGCGCGCCTCTACCAGGCGCAGTTCGCAGGCGCGGCGGCCGACCTCGACCTCGACGGTGTCGCGGGAGCAGCCGGAGTGCCCCAGCTGGCCGGGGTGGGAGCCGCGGTGCCCGGTCCGGGCGGGGGCCCGGGTGTGCCCGCTCCGGACGACGCCGTCCCGGCGGACGCGACGGGCGAGTAGCCGACGGGCGAGTAGCCGACGGGCGCGTGGGCCCCGGACCGGATCGGTCCGGGGCCCACGGCATGCCGAGGCCCACGGCGTGCCGGGCCCAGGCGCACGACGTGCCGGCCGGGGGCCGATCAGCAGCTCCTCCGCGTCAGGGCTCGAGCAGGACGGCTCCCGGGCCGTGCCCGGCCAGCACGTCCGAGGGGTTGTTGAGCGCGCAGGTGCGCAGCGACAGGCACCCGCACCCGATGCACGAGTCGAGCTGGTCACGCAGCTTCTCGATGCGTCGGATCTGCTCGTCGAGGCGGGGACGCCACGACCTCGACAACCGGGCCCAGTCGCTGGCCGTCGGCGTCCGGCCGTCGGGCAGCGTCGACAGCGAGGCGGCGATCTCCTCGAGCGAGAGCCCGACCCGCTGCGCGGCCCGGATGAAGGAGACGCGTCGGATGGTGGCTCGCTCGTAGCGTCGCTGGTTGCCGCTGGTGCGCACCGAGGAGACGAGGCCGAGCTCCTCCCAGTAGCGCAGCGCCGACGTCGCGACGCCGGTGCGCTCGGCGACCTGCCCGATGGTCAGCCCCGCCATCTCAGGCGATCCTCGCCTCGGGCAGCCGGGACACGATCTCGTCGACGGTCTCCTCCGGGGTCTGCTGCGAGCTGTCGAGCCACAGCCCGATGTGCGGCGTCTCGGTGCGCACCTTGTGGTCGAAGTCGCGGATCGACCAGAGGTCGCCGTAGCCGACCTTGACGCGCTCGGCCTCGCGCCGCATGACGGTGCCGACGTCGGGGGCGAGCATGACGAGGCTGAGGGGACGGGCCCCCACCTGCTCGAGGAACGGCATGAGGCTCGTGCCGACGAAGAGGTCCTGGACGACCACGGTGAACCCGGCCTCGGCGTACGCGTTCGCCGTCTGCGCCGTGATCCGGTGCCGCAGGGCCAGCTGTCGCTCCGCCTCGGGGTCGCCGTGCGGCGACAGGTCGACGCGGCCGCGCACGACCATCCGGCGGAACTCGTCGCCGCGCAGGTGCACCGCGCGGCTGAACCGCTCGGCGAGCAGCTGCGACACGGTCGACTTGCCGGCGGCCATGACACCCGTCACGACGATGACCTGCGGCGTGTCGCCGGTGCCGTGGAGGAAGGCCCGTTCGCTCACACGCACACCTTAGGGTGCCGACGCGCCGAAATGGCGTCGTACTTCAGGTGACGTTCAAGTTCGTCGCACACCCCGACGCGGGGACGCGGCGTGGAGCGGCCGTCGGCGTCAGGACGTCGGCGTCAGTACGTCTCGGCCTCGTCCGGGGTGGCTCGGCGCACGACGACCCGCGTCCAGGCGCCGACGTAGAGCCGGTCGTCGTCACCGAGCTCGGTCTTGGGGCCGACCGCGATCGCCTGCTCGGGCAGCGGCCCGGAGGCCGGCCCGACGTACGTGCCGTTCGAGCTGCCGAGGTCCTCGACGAACCAGCGCGTGCCATCGGTCGTCAGCTGCGCGTGGCGGCGGCTGACGCCCGGGTCGGACGACAGGTCGATCTCCGGGTTGGTGTTGCGGCTCGTCGACACCCGGCCGAGCAGGACGCTCCGGTGGCGCAGCGGCATGATGACCGGGAGCCCGGGGGACGGGCACGGGTCCTCGGCCTCCTGCGTCTGGTACCAGTCGGGGTCGACCCACACCTCGGCGAGCCACTCGAACGGCTCGGCAGCCGAGCCGACCCCAGTGCCGGCGCCCTCGCCCGGGGACGGCGACGCCTCGCCCGGGGACGTCGCCGCGCCGGAGGCCCCGGCGTCGCGCGGCATCGCACCGGTCGTGAAGTCGTAGCCGCAGGCCTCGCAGAAGAGGGCGCCCTCGGCGTTCTCGGTGTGGCAGTTCGGGCACTCGAGCACCGACGGCGCCGGAGGCACGGCCGGGCCCTGGGGCTGCTCCGGGGCGGCCGAGCCGGCCGTCGCGCCGTCCGGCGTGTCGAGGTCGAGGGACGAGCGGCCCCCGCCGGACGTGCCGGCGGCCGGACCAGCCTGCACGGCAGACGAATCCGGGCCCGGCGCCGACGCCACCGACCCGCCTGAAGCACCCGACGCACCCGACGCACCTGACGCGGCCGGCTGGGCGGACGCGTCGATCGGCGACCCGCACGTGTCGCAGTAGTCCTCGGCCTCGGAGGTGTGGCCGTTGGGGCAGACCGCGCTCATCGGCGCACCCGGCTCGTCTTCGTCGACGCGGTGTCGAGCGACATCTCGTCGATCCTGCTCGCGCCCTTCTTGAGACGGACGGTCCCGGTGTCGGCGTCGTCGATCTCGACGACCTTGCGCAGGCGCGAGGTCATCTCGTCGTTCCCGGTCTGGTCGGCCAGCTGGACCGCCCGGCCGAGCTTGGCCGTCGCGACGTCGTCCTGCCCGGCCGCCTTGGCCGCCAGGCCCTCCTGGATGACCGTGGCGAGCTCGGCCTGGCCGGTGTAGGCGGCGACGGCGGGGTCGATGCGGGTGGTCAGGGAGTCGTCGTTGCTCCACTTGGCCTTGACGAGGCCCTGGGCGAGCGGGTCGGACCCGAGCGAGATCTGCACGCGCGCGGCGAGCTGCTCCTGCCCCAGTGTGCGCGCCGGCAGGCGGACGGCGACGTGGTAGTCGCGGCTCTCGTCGCTCCACGCGCCGGTGGGGTAGGCGTTGGTCAGCGGGTTGATCGGCTGGCGTCGCGGCGTGAGGTCCTCGAGCGTCGGGGACACCTGCTTGACGAAGAGCAGCTCGGCACCCTGCGGCACCCACACGCGCAGCTCGGCGTTGGCGACGCCGCGCGACATCGAGGCCCGCATCATGGCCTCGAACTCCGCCGCCATCTCCTCGGGTGCCGGGATGAGGTCGACGGTGCCGAGCAGGGCCGAGGCGATGCCGCGCACCTCCTCGACGCGCCACTGGTCGCCGACGCCGCGGCAGTCGCACTGGAAGACGCCGATGCAGCCACGGACCGCAGCCTGCAGCGACGCCGGGGTCTCACCCTCGTTGACGCCGTCGGTGAGCAGGATCGCGTGGCGCTTGGTGACGTGCGGCACCGTCTCGAAGATCTGCCGCGCGAGCGTCAGCCACGTGCCCATCGCCGTGCCCCCGTTGGCGCGCAGGCCGTCGATGGCGCGGCCGGCCTCGGCCCGCGTCCGGGCCGACATCGGCACGAGGGCACCCTGGTGGCTGTAGGGGTAGACGATCTGCGCGGTGCCGTTGCCGGCGACGATGGAGAAGAGCGTCCCGTCGACGATCTCGGCGAGCGCCGCCTTGGCCGCCTCCCCGGCGGCCTGCACGCCACGACGGCCCATCGAGCCGGAGGTGTCGATGAGGATGACCTCGGCCGCCGACCCCGGGTCGGCGAGCCCGGCGGAGGCCCCGGCCGACGCGCCGGCCGACGTGATGCGCACGATCGCGTGCACGTCGGTCCCGCCGTCGGGCAGGAACTCGTTCTGGAACACCTCTGCGGTGAAGTCAGCCATCGGTCGGGTCCCCTTCCTCGGGCGCGGCCCCCGCCGTGCCCTCGTTCGCTGTCGATCCTTGCCCAGCCAGTCTGGCGAGGGCAACCGTGATGTTGTCGCGCCCGCCCTGCCCGTTGGCGAAGTCGACGAGCGCGCGGGCCAGTGCGTCGGGCGTGTCCCCGACGCGGGCGACGCTCTCGCGCAGCAGCGCCCGGAGGTCCTCCGCCTCGGAGCAGTAGTTCCACAGCCCGTCGGAGCAGACGAGCAGCCAGCCGGGGGTGGCCGTCAGCGTCGTCACGTGCGGCGTGAGGTCGTCGGGGGCGTCGCGGCCGAGCCAGCGCGTGATCGAGTGGGCGTGCGGACCGTTCTCGGCCTCGCGACGTGGCACGCCGGAGGTGATCTGCTCCTGGGCGAACGAGTCGTCCTGCCCGAGCTGGCGGGCCCGCTCGGCGTCGTCGTCCGGCAGCCAGTAGACGCGGCTGTCGCCCACGGTGCCGGCCACGACGACGCCGTTCTCGACGACGGCCGCGGCGAAGGTGCACGACGGCGGGTTCGGCACGTCGTCGACGACGGCCTCCGCGACCGCCTCGTTGGCCCGCGCGACGGCGGCGGTCAGGGCCCGGGCCGCCGTGCCGGACCACGCCTCGGGGGTGCCGGCTCCGCGCGGGAACGGCTGGTCGAGCACGGCCCGCGCAGCCTGCGCCGCGGCCAGCGAGGCGATGTGCGAGTCGGTGGCCATCGAGACGCCGTCACAGACGACGAGGACCGCCCGCGAGCCGGGCGCCTCGCCGGCGCTGAGCGCCATCGCGTCCTCGTTGCGCGAGTGGCGGCGGCCGATGTCGCACAGTCCGGCGACCCACGCGGCGGGCGCCTCGGCGAAGTGGTCGCGGGGGTCGGGTCGCGGCGAGCCGCACCGGTCGCACCACCCGTCGACGATGCGCCCCTCGTGGCACGTCGGGCACGTGTCGTCCGGCTCGGTCCCACCTTCACCCGTACCGGCACCCGCGCCGGGGACCCCGGCCGAGGGCACGGCGCCGGTCCAGCCCACGTCGAGGGGTGACTCCTCGCCCGCCGGTGCCGTCTGCGGCGCGGCCGTCATCCCGGCCGTCATGCCGGCCGGCGGCTCGGGCGCGCTCGCCTGCGGCAGACCGCTGCCGACGACCGACGCGGCCAGCTCCGTGCCGCACGCCTCGCAGAAGGTCGCGTCGGCGGCGTTGGCCGTCCCGCACGCGGGGCAGGGCCGTTCCCCGCCGGGCGCCTCGGACGCGACGGCCGTGTCGGAGGGCTCGGAGGGGGCGGCGGCCGGCACCGCGGACACGCCGGGGCCGGTCGGGGGCAGGTCGGTCACCAGAGGCTCCAGGGTCGGATCGTGTTGGCCTCGTCGACGAGCGGCACGCGCTCGGCGAGGTCCGGCGTGCGCCGCGCCAGCTCGCGCAGCGACTCCTCGAGCCCGAGCCGGAGTCCGGTCGGCGTCGTCTTGTGCTCGCCGATGAGCAGGTCGGCCTTGGTGCCGGTCTTCTCGACGGTGGCGAGCGCCTCACGGTAGATGAGCGTCGTCAGCTCTGCCTTGCGCCGCGCCGACAGCGACGTGTCGTCGAGGGTGCGCAGCGCCTCGGCGAGGTCGGGCAGGCCGCGGTTGGCCCGGGCGAGCAGCTCGGCGAGGCCGGCACGGGCCGTGCGGTACGCGCTCGACTGCAGCGGGACGAGGCGGTACGCGGCCACGGCACCGTCGACGTCGCGTCGGGCGGCTCGGATGCGGGCGAGCCCGAAGGCCGCCATCGGCACGTACGTCGAGTCGGTGCGGGCGCAGGCGGTGTAGAGGTTCTCGGCGACGACGTCGTCGCCGGCGCGCTCGCTGGCGTGGGCGAGCGCGAGCTTGGGCGCGAGCTCGCCGGGGACCTGGCCGTAGACGGCGTTGAACGCGGCCTGGGCGGCACGGGCGTCGCCCCGCTCGAGGGCGGCCAGGCCCTGGATCCACACGGCTCGCCACTCCCACGGGTCGTTGGCGAGCAGCTCTCCGGCCGTGGCCTCGGCGACGTCGCGCTTGCCGGCGTCGAGCGCCGTGCGAGCGATGTCGAGGAGCACCTCGGTGGTGCGTGCCGCGGCGCGCTCGAGGGCGGTGAGCCGCTCGGCGGGCGCTCCCGTGACGGTGCTGAGCCAGCCGGTCTGCGGGTCGTGGGGGTCACGCCGGAGCGCCGGCAGGTTGCGCCAGTCGTCCGGCTCGATGCCGGGCGTGGGCACCTCGAACAGCAGCGAGCTGACGGTCGTCGACGCGGCCCCGGCGTTCTGGTCGAGGGCGACGACCTCGCGCAGCACCCCCACCATCTGGGAGCGGAGCTCGTCGGCCGACACGAAACGGTCGTCGCGGTTGGGCGCGCACGCCTTGGCCACGAGCCGGTAGAACGCGTCGTACCTCTGGAAGACCGGCACGGAGTCCTGCGGCGGGAGCGTGTTGAGGTAGGTCGTCTGGTACCCGCGGAACTCCATCGTCAGCACGACGAGGGTGCGCCCGATGGTGTAGATGTCGGAGGCCACGGAGACGCCGAGCTCGGCCACCTCGGGCGCCTGGTAGCCGACCGTGCCGAAGATCGCGGAGTCCTCGTCGTCGGCCCGGCGCACGCCGCCGAGGTCGATGAGCTTGACCTCGTCGCCCACCTGGATGATGTTGTCGGGCTTGAAGTCGCAGTAGACGAGCCCGAGGTCGTGCAGGTACTGGAACGACGGCAGGATCTCGAGGATGTAGGCGAGCGCCTGGTCGACCGGCAGCGGGTCGTAGCGCCCCGCCGCCTGCATCCGCTGCTTGAGGATCGACTTGAGCGACGTGCCGCCGACGTACTCCATGACGATGTAGCCGGCGTCGTCGTGGGTGACGAAGTTGTAGATCTCGACGATGCTCGGGTGCGACACCTGGGCGAGGAACCGCTGCTCGGCAATGGCCGCCGCGAGCGCATCGGGGTCGGCGGAGTTGAGCAGGCCCTTGAGCACGACCCAGCGGTCCGAGACGTTCTTGTCGCGGGCCAGGTAGATCCAGCCGAGACCGCCGTGCGCGAGGCAGCCGGCCACCTCGTACTGGCCGGCCACGAGGTCACCCGCCTTGAGCTTGGGGTCGAAGGAGAACGGCTGCCGGCACTTGGCGCAGAACCCGGTGGTGCGTCCCGGCCTGCCGTCGCGGCCGCGGCCCACGGGCTCGCCGCACTTCGGGCAGAACCGCTTGTTCTCCGGGACGGTGGGGTCGGTGAGCAGGGCCTTCTCGGCGTCGATGGTGGGGGCCGGGCGCACGGTCGTGATGCCGCCGCCGAGACGGGCCGAGCGCAGCCGCTGGGAGCTGCTCGTGCGCCGGGTCGCGATGCTGCCGCCCTGCCGGGCCCGCTTGGAGCCCAGGGCGGTCGAGGCGAGGTTGCTCGACGCGGCCGACCGCGAGGAGATGTCCGGGCTGGTGCCGGCGGGGCCCTCGCCGCCCGAGGTGGCCGACATCGCGCCGGACGCCGGCGGGACCGGTGCCAGCGAGGCGACCTCGGCCTGCTCGGCGGGCGTGCCGCACACGTCGCAGTAGCCGGCGTCGATCGTCCCCGTGCACCCGGGCTGGCGGCAGGGCGTGCCGTCGGGGACGGTCGTCCCTCCCGACGCCCCGGCCCCGGGGGCCGGAGCGAGGCCGGCGGACACCGGGCCACCCGAGCCACCCGAGCCACCCGTGGCACCCACCTGGCGCGTCGCACCGGACGCGGTGCCGGCCGTGGCGAGGGCGGGGGCCGGCGTCGACCCTGCGGCCATGCCGCAGACGTCGCAGTAGCCGTCGACGATGGTGCCGGGGCATCCGGGCTGCGTGCACTTCATGGTCGCTGCCTCTGGGGTCGGGTGCTGGACGGGGAGGGGCCGCGGCCGCCGGACGCGGTCGCGCCGGTGCTCCCGCCGGTGCCGGCGCCGCTCGCGCGCGGGACGCGTCCAGGACGCGTCGCGGCGTCGACGTACGCCTGGTAGGCGGCGGCGAGGGCGCGGGCTCGGCCCACCGGCAGCGGGGTCGTGCCGAGAACGGCGTCGAGGCGGGACCGCAGGTCGGCGACGTCGGCGGCGACGTCGGGCTCGAACGCCGCCGAGGCCGCCATGGCCCCGACGGCGCCGGCGAGACCGACGACCTCGTCGCGCTCGGCGAGCCCGGCCGCGTACGTCTCGTGGGCCAGGTCGAGGGCGCGGCCGACGCGGTCGAGCTTGTCGCGGTAGGCGGCGAGCTCGCTCGCGCCCTGCGGGACGGGTCCGAGCGCGCGGACGTTGGGGATGGCCAGGTGCGGTGCCGGCGTGATGGCCGCGAGGCAGGCTCGCTCGAGGGCCCGGATGGCCTGGGCCCGGGCGTCGAGCTCCTCGACCTGCTGCTGGGTCCGGATCCGGCTCCGCGCCGCGGAGGCCCGCTCGGCGGCGGCGACGATGAGGTCGCGCTCGAGCACGGCGATGTCGATCTCGAGCGGCGCGATGAGGCCGCCGGTGTCGGCGCCGCGGCGGGCCCGCTCGACGACGTCCGCCATGCGCCGGTCGAGACGCGTGAGCCTCTCGGCCGCGTCGTCGCGCTGGACCCCGGCGGGCACGAGCGGCACCTGGTCGCGGACCCGCTCGAGGCCGGCCCGCGCGACGGTGATGCGCTGGCTCGCCTCGGCGGCTCCCGGGGCGAGGGACGCGCGGGCCTGCAGGGTGCGGGTCAGCGAGTCGAGGAGGCGGCACGCCTCGGGCAGGCTCACCGCCAGCGACCCGCTCGAGGGCAGCGACAGCTGCTCGGAGGTGTTGGAGTCGAGCCGCCCGTGGATGAGCGTCGACAGGCGCTCGGCCTCGGTCGGCCCGACGCGTCCGCCGTCGAAGGTCGTCTCGAGCAGGACGAGCCGGTCGCTGACGGCCTTCCAGAACGTCAGGGCCACCGTGAGGTCGCCGGTGATCGTGGCCTGCTCGGCCGGCGTCAGGCGCAGCACGGCGCGGTCGACCTCGCCGAGGTCGGCGCGCCGCTGGGCCACCCAGTCGCGCAGCGCGAACAGGTAGGTCTGCGCCTCGGCCGCCTGGACGGGCACGCCGAGTCGGCCCGGGGCGGTCGGGGCCATGACGCCGGCGCCCGGTTCGGGCCCAGGCGCCGGCACGGACGCGGGAACGGCCGTCATGCGCGTCCGTACACGGGGGTGGGGGGCTTCGGCGCCGGGCCGAGCGGACCGGCGAGCCAGCGGTCGTACATCGCCGTCCACTCGCCGCTCGACTCGAGGTCGGCGATGACGCGGTTGACGTACCGGGCCAGGAACACGTTGCCCTTGTTCATGCCCAGGCCGTACGGCTCGCCCGTGATGGCCGGCGCCTTGGTGACGACGGTGTTCGGGTCCTGCGCGGCCAGGCCCGCGAGGACGGTGTCGTCGCCGGTGATGGCGTCCGCCTTGCCCTGCTGGAAGAGCACGAGGCAGGCGGTGTGCGTCGGAGCCGTGACGACGAGCGGCCCCTGGACCTGCTGCAGCTTGGTCAGCGACGTCGTGCCGGCGGGCGCGCAGACCCGCTTGCCGGCGAGGTCCTTCAGCGACAGGTTCGCGGCGCCGGGCAGGTTGCGACCGACGAGGACCTTCTGGCCCGACCGGTAGTACTCGGCCGAGAAGGCGATCTTCTGCCACCGGTCGCACGTCATCGACATGTTGCGGGCGACGATGTCGAGGTCCCCGCTCTCGAGCAACGGCAGGCGGTCGGCCGCGGTGATGACGCGCAGCTGCACCTTGTTCGGGTCGCCGAAGATCGCCTTGGCCACCGCGCGCGCGAGGTCGATGTCGAAGCCCTGGATCCGCCCCGTCGCCGGGTCGTTGGCCCCGAAGAGGTAGGTGTCGGCCGAGACGCCGACGCGCAGGTACCCGCGGTCGAGGATCTGCCGCATGCCGGGGTCGGTGACCTGCGACCGGCTCGGCAGGCTGGGCAGCGGGTCGTAGGACTGGGTCGGGTTGGCGCACGCCTGCGGAGCGGCGACCGGTGCCTTCGAGGTGGTGCTGGTCCGGGTCTTCGTCGGCACGGGCGTCGCCTCGTAGGTGACTCCTGAGCAGGCGGCGAGCGTCCCGAGGGTCGCGACCGCCACCGTCGTGGTCAGGACCCGGCGCAGTGCGGCGTTCATCGGTACTCCTCGATCCGCTGGCCGATGCCACGGACGACGAGCCACGAGGCGACGAGCGCGGCGAGGGCGAGCCCGACGGCATAGACGGGGGCCGATCCGCCGAGGCCGTGGAGCTCACTGATCGCGCTCGTGCTGGCCTTGTCCCGGAGCGTGGCCGCCGCGCTGTCGAAGGTGGCGAAGGCCGCGGCCGCGCCGTCGGCGCCGGTGCTCGTCGACAGCGCGACCGCCTGGTCCCACTGGCCGTTGGTGTCGAGCTGGCGCACCTTGAGGTGCACCGTCCGGTAGGCGGTCCACTGGGCCCCGAGCGTCCCGGAGCGGTCCACGCCCTGGAGCGCGGAGCGCACCGCGCTGTCGTCGCTCTTCCACTTGTCGTCGTAGGACTTGCCGGAGCCGCGCTTGATGAGGGTCAGGCTCTCGTTGGCCCGCGCGTCGTTGGCGGCGGTCGTGACCCCGGCGAGCCGGACGGCGGTCTGGTAGTCACCGTCGGCCACCTGACGCGTCGTGCTGGCGACGCCGCCGATCGTCGACGCCGCGACGAAGAGGCCGACGACGAGGATGACGATGGCGGCCGCGAGCGACGGGTTGAGGTAGCGGTGCGTGCGCTTGGCCAGCCACACCGCCACGAGGACGAGCACCACGAGCGACAGCAGCCCCGCCAGCAGCTGCAGGCTGGAGTTGCTGCGGTCGAACTCGGCCCGGGCGCGCTGCTCGTTGGCCGACACGACGGCCTCGACGACCGGGATGGCGTCGGAGCGCAGGCCGTCGCTGGCCTGGGTCAGGTACTGCGCGCCGACCGGGAGGTTGAGCCGGTTGTTGGCCCGGGCCTGCTCGACGAGCCCGACGTAGGTCTGCACCTGCTGCGACAGCACCCCGAGTGCGGCGCCGTCGGCGGGCTGGGCGGCAGCCGCCTCGGACAGGCTCCTGGCGACGTCCCCCATGGCCTGCTCGTACCGGGAGCGCGACTGCGCCGACTCGACGCCGCCGACGAGGAAAGCGTTGGTGGCCAGGGCGTCGGCGCGCAGGAGGTCGACGTGGATCGACTGGGCCCGGACCACCTGGGCGGTGTTGTTCGCGGCGCGCTCGACGGCCGACTGCGACGCGAGCAGCGCGTTGGCGCTGACGGCGCCGAGCAGCAGGGCGGCGACGACGCCGACGAGGCCGTACAGGCGCATCCGACCCGGCGTGCCGTGCAGCAGCCTGGTGGCGACGCCACGGGCCCCCGGCAGGCTGCCGGCGATGGTCCGCGGCTGCGGCCCGCCGGCACCGGAGGGCCCACCCGAGCCGCCCGAGCCGCCGGGCGCGCCCGCCGGGACGGCGACGGGGATGTTCGTCGTCGGTGCGCTCATACGGTGTCCTCGCTCGGATCCTGGCTCGGGTGGTGCTGCTCGTCCGAGACTGCCTCGCCGCCGGCTCCGGTTCCATCGGGGTTCGCCCTGAGCGGGTCCGGATCCGACGGGGCCTCGGTGTCGGGGGCGTCGGGGACGCCGGGGTCCTCGGGGGCCTCGGGGGCCTCGGGGGAGTCCGGCTGGTCGGTGAAGTCGTCTCCAGTGAGTAGACGCAGGTCGTCGCGGGTCGGCTCCGTCGCGTCCCGCAGCCGCCACGCGTGCCGCGACACGGCGGCCTCGAAGAGGTTGCGCGAGAAGCGTCCGTTGCCGAAGGCGGTGGTGCGGGGCGTGGCCCGCAGGATCGCGCGGACCCGGTCGTGGGCCTCGGGGGTCAGCTCGTAGTCGCTGCCCTCGGCGATGGCGTCGAGGATGCGGACCAGCTCGTGGTCGGAGTAGTCGTCGAACTCGATCGTCGTCGTGAACCGGCTGGCCAGGCCCGGGTTCTGGGTGATGAAGGTGACCATCGGGTCGGGGTAGCCGGCGACGATGACGACGAGCCGCTCGCGCCGGTCCTCCATCTCCTTGACGAGGGTGTTGACGGCTTCCTGGGCGTACTGGTCGCCGGTGAGGGAGTAGGCCTCGTCGACGAAGAGCACGCCGCCGTCCGCCTTCTGGCACACCTCGGCGGTCTTGATGGCGGTCTGGCCGACGTACCCGGCGACGAGCTCGCTGCGGTCGACCTCGACGAGCTGGCCCTGCGGCAGCAGCTCGAGCGCGCGGTAGATCGCCCCGATGAGCCGGGCGACCGTGGTCTTGCCCGTGCCCGGGTTGCCGACGAAGACGAGGTGCCGGCTCATCTTCGGGGCCCTGAGCCCGGCTTCGGTTCGCAGCTTCTCGACGGTGAGCAGGGCGACCTGCCGGTGCACCTCGCGCTTGACCCGGTCCAGGCCGATCATCGCGTCGAGCTCGGCCAGCAGCTGCTCGACCGTCTTCTGTGGCTCGACGGTGGGCTCGGGCTGCGGCGCCGAGGCGCCCGTGAGGGCTTCGGCGTCGGACAGGGTCCCCGACGGACCAGCCTGGGCCCCAGGCGGATCCGTGGGTCGGGGGCCCGTCCCGGGCAGGTCCGGCGATGCGGTACCGGACCCCGGCACCCCGACCGCCACCCGTGGCGTGGCCGCCGGCACCGGTGGCCCGGTCGCGGGAGTGCTCGCGGGCGCCGGTGGCAGCGCGGTGCCCCGGGCCGCGGCGAGGTAGACGCCGGCGGTGGCCGACGCGTTCGCGATGACCCAGATCGGCGCGGTGCCGAGCATGACGGCGGCCGAGGCCACCTCGGTCAGCGCCTCGGCGTACTCGTCGGCCAGGGAGTGGCCGGAGCCGACGAGCGAGGCGAGCAGGTCTGTGGGTGCGGCCCGCCACCGGCGTCCCCGCGACGCGGCGTCGAAGAACGCGGCGTTGACGGCGGCGAGCTCGGTCAGGCCCGGGTGGGCCACCTCGGCCCAGCCGGCCGCGGCGTCCGGGACGGACTCCGCGAGCGCCGCGGCGACCCGCAGCCCCTCGTCACGCGCCGCGGTCGGGTCGAGGCCGGCCTCGGCGGCGACGTCGGTCAGCTGCTCGAGGCTCTCGGCGAGCCGCGAGCCGCTCGCGGAGGAGTGGGGGACGGGTGAGGTGTCGGGCATGCGTCACTCCGGCGGGGCCAGGGGAGAGGGTGCAGGGGGCGAGGCCGGCGTGGACGGCGACGGCGCCGGTCGCGACGCGCTGGGCGACGGCGTCGGGTCGGGCCCGGCGAGACCGAGCGAACCGCCGGTCGAGGACCCCCCGAACTTCTGCTCGAGGAACTGCCCGTGCACGATGATCGCCTCCGCGTCGGCCCGGCACACCGCGTCGTAGACCTTGTCCATCGTCGTACCGAGCAGGTCGAGCTGGTCGACGAGGAGCATGACCGAGCTCTTGCCGCCGGCGATCGGACGCGTGTCCGCCCAGTCGCGCGGCAGGCGCAGGTAGTTGCCGATGGCGACCGGCAGGTAGTCGGTGGCCGTCGCCATGACGCTGAAGCCCTGGGCGCTGCCCAGGCCCAGCTGGTCGAGGCGCGGCAGCGTCTCGCGGACGACGCGCGTCACGCGCAGCAGGCGCGACAGGACGACGCCCGGGACGCGTCCGGCGCGGGCCTGCTGCTCGACGGTGTCGAGCGCGGCGAGCAGCTGCTCGGTGGTCGGGGGGCCCGGACGCGCGGGCTCGGGGACCTCGGGCCCGTCCAACCCGAACCACGACCGGATACCCACTGCGAGACCCCTCTTCATCGTCCCGATCACCGTCGGGGCCGGCCACCGGCCGGCCCCGCTCGTCCTTGCCGGGCAGCCCGGCTGATGTCACCGGCCCGTCATCGCGTCGGGCCGCGGAGGTCGAGGACGCCGGGCGCGGCGTTGGCGGACTGGCGTGCATCGTGCGAGGCGACCCGTTCGAGGTAGCTGCGCGACTTGGCGACCTCGGTCTCGAGCGTGCCGATCGTCGCGGCCATGGTGTCGAGCGCCCGCACCTTGAACTGGTCGATGGTGTCCATCGTCTCGTAGATGTTCGCGAAGGCCTTCTGCAGCGCCTCGATCGACAGCGTCGAGCCGGCGGCCTGCTCCTGGATGCGAGCCGAGTTCTGCTTGAGGGCCTCGGAGGTGCGCTCGATGAGCCCGGACGTCGTGGTGTTGAGCGCCGTGATCTGGTCGAGGACGAGCTGCTGGTTGTTCAGCGCCTGGGCCACGATGACGGCGGTGCGCAGCGCCGACACGGTGGTCGTCGTCGCGCGGTCGACGCCCTTGATGAGCTCGATGTTGTTCTTGATGATGATGTCGATGGCCAGGTAGTTCTGGATCGACACGGCCAGCTGCGTCAGCAGGTCCTGGTGCTTCTGCCGGACGTAGAACAGGACGTCCTCGCGCAGCGCCTTGGCCTTCTCCGGGTCGGTGACCTCGAGGGTCGCGACCTGCGCGGCGAGCTTGGCGTCGAGCCGCTCGGCGACGTAGACGTACTGGTTGAGCCGGCCCATCGACTCCCAGAGGTTCTTCTTCTCGAGGTTGAGCGCGACGTTGTCCTTGGTCAGCTCGTCCTGGCCGGACTGGAGCGAGTGCAGGATGCCGTTGAGGTGGCTCTGGGCCGACTGGTACTTGCGGAAGTAGTCGGTGACCCGGTCGCCGAACGGGATCATGCCGAGGAGCTTCTTGGCGCCCTGGGCCTGGGCGGGGTCGAGGTCCTCGACCGTGCGCCGGAGGTCGAGCAGCGTCTTGCCGACCTTCGAGCTGCCGGACAGGCCGCCCTCGTTGAGGGCCTTGACCGGCATCTGGAGCATCCGGTTGCTGCTCTCGGCGGCGAACCGGATCTCGTCGGTGCCCATGCTGCGCACGTCGGCCGCCCTGGACTCCCACTCGGGGGACTTCGCGGTGGTGCGCATGAGGCCGTCGAGGTAGGTGTCGACCTTCGAGTCGAGTCCGGGCAGCGCGGCCTCGGGCACGGCCGGGGCCATCTTCGGCGCCGCGGTCTCGGCGACCGGCTGGGCCGGTGCCGGGGCGGTGAGGACGAAGGCCTCGCTCGGCGGCGGGGCGAGAGGCGTCACCTGCTGAGCGGGGGCTGCCGGAGCTGCTGCGGCCTGGGCGGCGGGCTGGTCGGTCATCGTGCGACGGGTCCTTCCCCTCGGTGCCGGCCGCGTCGGCGACGCGACCGAAGTCCCTCGCCCGCGGGTCGGCCCCGGCTGCGCGCCGGGCCCGTGACCCGTCTCGGGCGTACGGCCACTCTACGTGCCGCGCGCCTGCGACGGGACGGCGATCTGCGGGGTTCCACGACGCCCGGAGGCCGCGTCCCGGGAGCCCCCGCGAGGGAGGTGTCGAGAGACCCGGGAACGCGGCCGACGGGGGCGACCACGGTTCGGTGCCAGGGGAAACACCGAGCCGCGGTCGCGTTTCGTGGGGCGCCCCACGCTCCTGGAACGACACGGGCCCCGCGGGAGTTCCGCGGGGCCCGGCCGGTTCTCCGGACGGATGCGCCCGGGGCGTCCCCGCGCCTCTCCGCGGCGTCCCCGAGGCGCCCCGGGGCGTCCCCGCGCGCGTCAGCCGAGCTGCCAGGAGCGCTTGCTCAGGCCGAACCAGAAGCCGTCGATGACGCTCTCGGAGCCCAGGTTCCCCGACGCGGAGGCGGCTCCGAGCGTCACGAACAGCGGTGCGAAGTGCTCGGTCCGCGGGTGCGCCTCGTGCGCGGCCGGGGCCTTGGCGGCGAAGTCGAGCAACGCGTCGACGTCCTGGGCGGCCATGGCCTCCCGGGCCCAGTGGTCGAACTCGGCGCTCGCCCGCGGGGGAGTGCCGTCGGCACCGCCGGCCGGGTTGAACCAGCGCAGGTTGTGGGTCGTGAAGCCGGAGCCGACGATGAGGGTGCCCTGCTCGCGCAGCGGCGCCAGGCGCCGGCCGATCTCGAAGAGGCCGCGCGGGTCGAGCGTCGGCATCGACATCTGCAGGACCGGCACGTCGGCGTCCGGGAACATCTCCTTCAGCGGGACGTACGCGCCGTGGTCGAGGCCACGGGCCTCGTCGCGGTGCACCTCGTGGCCGGGCGAGCAGCAGGCGCGTCACCTCGTCGGCCAGCTGCGGGGCGGCGGGCGCGTCGTAGGTGACCTCGTAGTACTTCTGCGGGAAGCCCCAGAAGTCGTAGGTCAGCGGTGCGCCGGTCGTCGAACCGAGCGTCGTCGGGGCGTCCTCCCAGTGCGCCGAGACGATGAGGACGTCCTTCGGCTTCGGCAGGTCGGCCGACCACGCGGACAGCTCGGCCGTCCAGCGCCGGTCGTCGGCGAGCGGCGGGGCGCCGTGGCTGAGGTAGAGGACGGGTGCGGCGGACATGAGGGCTCCTCCCAACAAGTTGAACTCTAAACTACCACGGGAACGCCGTCCGGGCGGGCTTTCTTCCCCGCCGACGGGCTGCCCGGTGCACCGGCGCGCGTGGGCCCTGCCGATGCCACGTGCCGCGGGCTGTTACGGTCAGGGCGCGTCCACGTCGGAGCAGCGACGAATCCGCTGCACGTGAGACCGGGAAGTCGTAGGTGTGTCATGGCTGCAGGCAAGGGCCGCAAGCTCGTCATCGTCGAGTCGCCCGCGAAGGCGAAGACGATCGCCGGGTACCTCGGCGGGGACTTCGAGGTCGAGGCGTCGGTGGGTCACATCCGCGACCTGCCGAACCCGTCCGAGCTGCCGGCCGACATGAAGAAGGGCCCGTTCGGCAAGTTCGCCGTCGACGTCGACAACGGCTTCGAGCCGTACTACGTCGTCGACCCGGACAAGAAGAAGAAGGTCGCCGACCTCAAGCGCCTCCTCAAGGACGCGAGCGAGCTCTACCTCGCCACCGATGAGGACCGCGAGGGCGAGGCCATCGCCTGGCACCTGCTCGAGGCCCTCAAGCCGCGGGTCCCGGTCAAGCGCATGGTCTTCCACGAGATCACCCGCGAGGCCATCCAGCGCGCCGTCAACGACACCCGTGAGCTCGACACCCGACTCGTCGACGCCCAGGAGACCCGCCGCATCCTCGACCGCCTCTACGGCTACGAGGTCAGCCCGGTCCTGTGGCGCAAGGTGCGCCAGGGGCTGTCGGCCGGACGCGTCCAGTCCGTCGCGACCCGGATGGTCGTCGAGCGCGAGCGCGAGCGGATGGCCTTCGTCAAGGCGTCCTACTGGGACGTCGAGGGCGAGTTCACGCCCGGGGGCGAGCAGCAGCGCTTCGCCGCGCGCCTGGCCTCCGTCGACGGTGCCCGCGTCGCCACCGGCCGCGACTTCTCCGACGCCGGCGAGCTGACCGGCAGGGGCGTCGTCCACCTCGACGAGGCCCTGGCGCGACGCATCGCCGAGGCGTGCACCGGCGCCGACGCGCGCGTCACCGACGTGCAGGAGAAGCCGTACACCCGCCGTCCGTCGGCCCCGTTCACCACGTCGACGCTGCAGCAGGAGGCCTCGCGCAAGCTGCGCCTGAGCAGCAAGAACGCGATGCGCGTGGCCCAGCGTCTCTACGAGAACGGCTACATCACCTACATGCGTACCGACAGCACGACGCTGTCGGACGCGGCCCTCACCGCCGCCCGCAGCCAGGCCCGCGACATGTACGGCGCCGAGTACGTGCCCGAGTCGCCGCGCCGCTACGAGAAGAAGGTCAAGAACGCGCAGGAGGCCCACGAGGCCATCCGGCCCGCCGGCGACCGGTTCCGCAGCCCGGCCCAGGTGGCCGGCGAGCTGCGCGGCGAGGAGTTCGCCCTCTACGAGCTGATCTGGAAGCGCACCGTCGCCTCCCAGATGGCCGACGCCCGCGGCTCGACGGCCACCGTGCGGCTGTCCGTCGACACCGCCGTCGAGGGCGCCCGCCAGGTCGAGTTCAGCGCGAGCGGCACCGTCATCACCTTCAAGGGCTTCCTCGCCGCGTACGAGGAGGGCCGCGACGACGAGGCCGTGGCGCGCGCCGACGCGGCCGCCGAGGAGCGCCGCCTGCCCCGGCTGTCCCCGGGCGTGGCCATCGAGGTCGTGCGTGCCGAGGCCGACGGGCACGAGACGAGCCCGCCCGCCCGCTACACCGAGGCCACGCTCGTCAAGGCGATGGAGGAGCGCGGCATCGGCCGCCCGTCCACGTACGCCGCGACCATCGGCACGATCCAGGACCGCGGCTACGTCTTCACCAAGGGCCAGGCCCTCGTGCCGACGTGGCTCGCGTTCGCCGTGACCCGCCTGCTCGAGGAGCACTTCGGAGAGCTCGTCGACTACGAGTTCACCGCGTCCATGGAGGAGGACCTCGACCGCATCGCCGGTGGCGAGGAGGGCCGCGCCGACTGGCTCAAGCGGTTCTACTTCGGCACCGAGGCCACCTCCGGCGCGGGGCTCAAGCAGCTCGTCGACGACCTCGGCGAGATCGACGCCAGGGAGATCAGCACCATCCCCCTCGGTGACGGCATGGTCGTGCGCGTCGGTCGCTACGGCCCCTACGTGGAGGAGGTCGGGCCCCGCGGCGTCGACCTCGAGACCGGCGAGGTCGCCGAGGGGGCAGACGGGTCCGCCACACCGCGCCGGGCGACGATCACCGACGACGTCGCCCCGGACGAGATGACGCCCGAGAAGGCCCGCGAGCTGCTCGAGGTCGCCGCCGACGACGGCCGGGTCCTCGGGCAGGACCCCGAGACCGGGCGCGACGTCGTCGCCCGCGCCGGACGCTACGGCCCGTACGTCACGGAGGTCATCGACGACGAGGACGCGTCCGGTGGAGAGAAGCCCAAGGGCCGCAGGGTGGCCAAGGTCAAGCCGCGCACGGCCTCGTTGTTCAAGGACATGGACCTCGCCACCATCGACCTCGAGACCGCGCTGAAGCTGCTCAGCCTCCCGCGCCTCGTCGGCGTCGACGCCGAGGGCGTGGAGATCACCGCGCAGAACGGCCGCTACGGCCCGTACCTCAAGAAGGGCACGGACTCGCGCTCGCTGCAGACCGAGCAGCAGCTGTTCGACATCACGCTCGAGGAGGCGCTGGCGATCTACGCCCAGCCCAAGCAACGCGGGCGTGCCGCGTCGGCGCCGCTCAAGGAGCTCGGCACCGACCCGGTGAGCGGCAAGCCGGTCGTCGTCAAGGACGGCCGCTTCGGCCCGTACGTCACCGACGGCGAGACGAACGCGACGCTGCGCAAGGACGACGACCCGGCCTCGATCTCGCCCGAGCGCGGCTACGAGCTGCTCGCCGAGAAGCGCGCCAAGGGCCCGACGACGCGCAAGCGCGCCGCGACGAAGTCGACCCGCAAGACGGCCAGGAAGACCACGACGAAGAAGGCGGCATCCAAGAAGTCCTGACCGCCTCTGCGCCTCGCGCTAGCGTCGCCGTGTGATCGAGATCCGACGCCTCGGGCCGGCCGACCGGGACCGGTGGGAGTCGCTCTTCCGGGCCTACATCGCCTTCTACGGGCGCGAGCTGGACCAGTCCGCCTACGACAGGGCCTGGCGCGAGATCGGTTCGGACGCAAGGCTGCACGGTCTGGGCGCCTGGCTCGGGGGCGAGCTCGTCGGCATCACGCACTTCCTGGTTCACCCGAGCTCCAGCGAGCCCGACCTCTGCTACCTCGAGGACCTCTTCACCGACCCGGGCGTGCGCGGGCGAGGGGTCGCGCGGGCGCTCATCGCCGCGGTGCGCGAGTGGGCGCGCGGGCAGGGCTGCGGGAGCGTCTACTGGCAGACGCACGAGACCAACGCGGTCGCCCGCCGGCTCTACGACGAGGTGGCGAGCTACGACGGGTTCATCGTCTACACCGTCTCCGCCGGGGATCCTGCAGCGCCCGTCGGTGGGCAGTGAGAGGCTGACGCCATGGCAACCGTCGTGTTCGTCCACGCCCATCCCGACGACGAGGCGTCGCAGACCTCCGGCTCCATGGCCCGTGCGGTCTCCGAGGGGCACCGCGTCGTCCTCGTCGTCGCCACCAACGGCGACCACGGCGACGTCCCCGGTGACCTCGCCGAGGGCGAGACCGTCGTGCACCGCCGGCGCGTCGAGGCCGAGGCGTCGAACGCCGTCATCGGCACGCACCGCGTCGTCTTCCTCGGCTACGCCGACTCGGGCATGACGGGGTGGGCGCAGAACGAGCACGAGGGCAGCTTCATGCGGGTCGACACCGAGGAGGCGGCGCAGCGCGTCGCCGCGGTGCTGCGCGAGGAGCACGCCGACGTCGTCGTCGGCTACGACTGGCACGGCGGCTACGGGCACCCCGACCACGTCAAGGTGCACGCCGTGACCCGTCGGGCCGCCGAGCTCGCCGGGACGCCGCGCTACCTCGAGTCGTCGATGAACCGGACCGCGATGATCCGCTCCCACGAGGCCGCCGTCGCCGCCGGGCACGACGTGGGCGAGTGGGACCCGCGTGCGCCGATGGACGACGGCAACCCGCTCGGCAGCCTCGAGGAGGAGCTGCACTGGGCCTGCGACGTCAGCGACTTCCTCGAGGTCAAGCGCTCGGCGCTCAAGGCGCATGCGAGCCAGTCCGATGCCCAGGGGATGCTCGAGATCCCCGAGCAGATGTTCGCGGTGGCCTTCGGGTGGGAGCACTTCATCGAGCCCGGCCGCCCCGAGGGGATGGTCGCGGGCTGGTTCCTCGAGAGCGCCACCGTCCGATAGGTTACCGCCGGTAACCGTCCTCGTCGTCGCCCGAAAGGGGCCTCCATGTCCGACATCGACTTCGCGACCGCCACCCCCGAGCAGCTGGCCGCCGTCGAGCCGGCCGCCTTCATCCAGACCGTGAAGACGATGTCCGACAAGGACGTCGCCGCGCTCATGGCCTCGCCGAACCGCGAGGTGGTCCTGCGCTCGGTCTTCGAGCGGATGCCCGAGCTGTTCCGGGCCGACCGTGCCGGGTCCACGACCGCCACGACGCACTGGACGGTCACCGGCCGGCCCGAGGGGGGCGCGGACGAGTGGACCGTGCGGGTCCAGGACGGCACGTGCACCACGACCCGCGGCCTCGACGGCGCCGCGACCCTGGCCCTGACGATGGGCCCGGTCGAGTTCCTCAAGCTGATCAGCAAGAGCGGCAACCCGGTCATGATGTTCATGACCGGCAGGATCAAGGCCAAGGGCGACCTCGGCCTCGCCGCCAACCTCGCGAGCTTCTTCGACGTCCCAAGGGTCTGAGGCACGCCGCGAGACGCCCACCCGGCCGCGGCGGTCGGGTGGGCGTCTCGTGCACCCAGTCGTCTCGTGGACCTAGACGACGAGGTTCAGCAGGAGCACGAGGCCGAGGCCGGTCACCGACAGGACGGTCTCCATGAGCGACCACGTCTTGACCGTCTGGCCGACCTTCATGCCGAAGTACTCCTTGACGAGCCAGAAGCCGGCGTCGTTGACGTGCGAGAAGAACACCGAACCGGCGCCGATGGCCAGGACCATGAGGGAGACCTCGGTCGTCGACATGCCCGACGCGAGCGGGGCGAGGATGCCGGAGGCGGTGACCGTCGCGACCGTCGCCGAGCCGGTAGCGAGTCGGATGAGCACCGCGACGAGCCAGGCGAGCAGGAGCACCGACAGCCCGCTCTGGGCGATCCAGTCCGCGACGAGGCGGCCGATGCCGGTGTCGACGAGCGTCTGCTTGAAGCCACCGCCGGCGGCGACGATGAGGACGATGCCGGCGATCGGGCCGAGCGAGGCCTCGAGCGACGACCCGACCTCCTTGACGCCCATGCCCGCGCCGCGGCCGAGGGTGAACATGGCGAGGATGACGGCGATGAGCAGTGCGACCAGGGGCGTGCCGAGGAAGTCGAGGACGGCGCGGGCAGGCGTGTCCTTGCCGGCGAGGACGTCGGCGAGGGCCCTGCCCATCATGAGGGCGACCGGCGTCAGCACGGTGAACAGCGTCGTGCCGAACGACGGGCGCCGGGTGGCCGCTTCCGGCCGGGCCTCGAAGAGCTCGGGAGCGGGCACGTCGACCCAGCGGGAGGCCAGACGCGCGAACCACGGGCCGGCCACCGCGACCGTCGGGATGGCGACGAGGATGCCGAGGCCGAGCGTGATGCCGAGGTCGGCCTTGAGCGCGTCGATGGCCACCAGGGGACCCGGGTGCGGCGGCACGAGGCCGTGCATCGCGGACAGCCCGGCGAGGGCTGGGATGCCGACGCGCACGAGGGACAGGCCCGAGCGCCGGGCGACGAGGAAGATCACCGGCATGAGCAGCACGAGGCCGATCTCGAAGAACATCGGCAGGCCGATGACGGCGCCGACACCGGCCATGGCCCAGGGCAGGGCCCGGGTCGAGCTGCGGCCGACGATCGTGTCGACGATCTCGTCGGCGCCGCCGGAGTCGGCGAGCAGCTTGCCGAACATCGCGCCGAGGGCGATGAGGATGCCGACGCCGGCGGCGGTGCTGCCGAAGCCCTTGGTGTAGCTGTCCATGACGTCGGACATCGCCACGCCGGCGATGCCGCCGACGGTCAGCGAGCCGAGCGTCAGCGCGAGGAACGGGTGCAGCTTGAACCGCACGATGAGCACGACGAGGACGGCGATGCCGAGCAGCGCGGCCGGCACGAGGCGTCCGGCGGGGACGACGGGCGCGGCATCGGCGGACACGGCCGATGCGGGCAGCAGGTGGAGCAGGGCGGTGGTCATGACAGGGTCGCTTCCGGGTCTGGGTGGTGCAGGAGGTCGAGGGACTGGGTGACGAGGTCGTCGACGGGCTGGTCGACCTCGAGGACGGCGCCGCGCTCGTCGGCGCCGAGCGGCTCGAGGGTCGCGAACTGCGACTCGACGAGGGCGGCGGGCATGAAGTGCCCCGGCCGGCCGGCGACGCGGGCGGCGATGACCTCCCGGTCGCCGTGGAGGTGGACGAAGTACGCCTCAGGGGCCGCGGCCGTGAGGACGTCGCGGTAGGCGCCCCGGAGCGCCGAGCAGCTCGTGACGCCGCCGGTCCGGGCGTGGTCGGCGAGCCAGGCCGCGATCGTGGCCAGCCACGGTGCCCGGTCACCGTCGGTGAGCGGGACGCCGGCCGACATCTTGGCGACGTTCGCCGGGGGGTGGAAGTCGTCGGCGTCCGCGAACGGGACGCGCAGGCGCTGGGCCAGGGCGGCGCCGACCGTGGTCTTGCCCGAGCCGGACACCCCCATGACGACGACGAGGGGTGGTGGGTGGTGCTGCATGCTCCGTGACTCCTTCGTCCGGCTCGATCGATCTCTTCGTCGAGTCGCTGGACCTAGGGTGGAGCAAGAAAGAGGTCTTAACAAGAGGTAAGCGGAAATAAGACTGATTTAAACGCGCCATGGCCACGGTGCATCTGTCGTGTGACAGGCTGGCGCCATGACGGTCGACCGACGTCCCGCGCTCCACGCCAGCGTGCTCGACGCGTTGGGACGTCAGGTCGTCTCCGGGGAGCTGCCGTCCGGCACGGTGCTGCGCATCGACCAGCTCGACGAGCGCTACGGCGTGTCCCGCTCGGTCGTGCGCGAAGCCGTCCGGGTCCTCGACTCCATGGGTCTCGTCGAGGCTCGCAAGCGCATCGGCGTCCGGGTCCTGCCGAGCACGTCGTGGAACGTCTTCGACCCCCGCGTGATCCGCTGGCGGCTCGACGGCCCGGGCCGCGAGGAGCAGCTGCTCTCGCTCGGCGAGCTGCGCCGCGGTGTCGAGCCCGTCGCCGCCGAGCTCGCCGCCGCCCACGCCAGCCCCGACCAGTGCGGCGTCCTGGTCGGCGCAGTGATGGCGATGGCCGTGTACGCCAAGTCGGGCGACCTCGAGGCCTACCTGGAGGCCGACCAGCTCTTCCACGCCACGCTGCTGTCGGCATCCGGCAACGAGATGCTCGCCGCGCTGTCGGGCGTCGTCGGCGAGGTTCTCGCCGGCCGCACGCACCACGACCTCATGCCCTCGACGCCCAACCCGGTTGCGGTCCGACTGCACGGCGACGTCGCCGAGGCCGTGCAGTCCGGCGACGGTGCGGCGGCGTCCGCCGCGATGCAGGCCATCATCGCCGAGGCCAGCGAGGCCCTGCGCGACGCCGAGTCCTGACGCCCCCTAGGCCGGAGCCGGTCGAAAAGGGACGTGCCCACCCGACCGCGATGGTCGGGTGGGCACGTCGGACGGGCGGGGGCGCGTCAGGCGAGTGCGTCGATGATCTGGTTGAGCGTTGCGGACGGGCGCATGACCTCGGCGACCTTGGCCGGGTCGGGCCGGTAGTAGCCGCCGATGTCGACCGGGTGGCCCTGGGCGCCGATGAGCTCGGCGTCGATGGCGGCGGCGTTCTCCGCGAGTGCCTTGGCGGTGTCCGCGAACGCAGCGGCCAGCTCGGGGTCGTCGGCCTGCTGTGCCAGCTCCTGCGCCCAGTAGAGGGCGAGGTAGAAGTGGCTGCCGCGGTTGTCGATCTGGCCGACCTTGCGTGCCGGCGACTTGTTCTCGTCGAGGAGGCGCCCCGTCGCCCGGTCGAGGGTCTGGCCGAGAACCTTGGCGCGGGCGTTGCCGGTGGCCTCGGCGAAGTGCTCGAGGCTGACGGCGATGGCGAGGAACTCGCCGAGGCTGTCCCAGCGAAGGTAGTTCTCCTGGACGAGCTGCTGCACGTGCTTGGGCGCCGAGCCACCGGCGCCCGTCTCGAACAGGCCGCCGCCGTCGATGAGGGGGACGACCGAGAGCATCTTGGCCGACGTGCCGAGCTCGAGGATCGGGAAGAGGTCGGTCAGGTAGTCGCGCAGGACGTTGCCGGTGACCGAGATGGTGTCCTGGCCCTTGCGGATGCGCTCGAGCGAGTAGGCGATGGCCTCGGCCGGCGCCATGATCTCGATGGTCAGGCCCTCGGTGTCGTGCTCGCCGAGGTACTCCTTGACCTTGGTGATGAGGTTGGCGTCGTGCGCGCGGTCGGCGTCGAGCCAGAACACGGCGGGCGTGCCGGTCGCGCGGGCGCGGTTGACCGCGAGCTTGACCCAGTCACGGATCGGCACGTCCTTGGTCTGGCAGGCGCGCCAGATGTCACCGGCCGAGACGCTGTGCTCGAGCAGGGTCGCGCCCGAGCCGTCGACGACGCGCACGGTGCCGGCCTCGGCGATCTCGAACGTCTTGTCGTGGCTGCCGTACTCCTCGGCCTTCTGCGCCATGAGGCCGACGTTGGGGACCGAGCCCATCGTCGCCGGGTCGAAGGCGCCGTTGGCGCGGCAGTCGTCGAGGACGACCTGGTAGATCGGCGCGTAGGAGCTGTCCGGGAGGACGGCCAGGGTGTCCTGCTCGTTGCCCTCGGCGTTCCACATGTGACCGGAGGTGCGGATCATCGCCGGCATCGACGCGTCGACGATGACGTCGCTCGGCACGTGGAGGTTGGTGATGCCGCGGTTGCTGTCGACCATCGCGAGGTCGGGGCCCTGCGCGAGACCGGCCCGGACGGCGTCCTGGACGGCGGCGCGCTGGTCGGCCGGGAGGGACTCGATCGACTTGAGCATCGCCCCGAGGCCGTCGTTCGGCGAGGCGCCGGCGGCCGCGAGCTCGGCGGTGTGCTCGGAGAACAGGCTCGGGAAGAAGGCACGGATGACGTGGCCGAAGATGATCGGGTCGGAGACCTTCATCATCGTCGCCTTGAGGTGCACCGAGAAGAGGACGCCCTCCTCCTTGGCGCGTGCGACCTGGGCGGCGAGGAAGCGCTCGAGCGCGGCGACGTCCATGTACGTGGCGTCGACGACCTCGCCGGCCAGCACCGGGAAGTCCGGCTTGAGGACGGTGACGGTCCCGTCGGCGGCGACGTGCTCGATGCGGATGGTGCCGTCGGCGTCGACGACGACGGACTTCTCGTTGTGGCGGAAGTCGCCGGCGTCCATCGTCGCGACGTTCGTCTTCGAGTCGGCGCTCCAGGCGCCCATCGAGTGCGGGTGCCTGCGCGCGTAACTCTTGACCGACGCCGGAGCGCGACGGTCCGAGTTACCCTCGCGCAGAACGGGGTTCACGGCCGATCCCTTGACCTTGTCGTAGGCGGCGCGGGCGGCCTTCTCGGCGTCCGTGGTGGGGTTGTCCGGGTAGTCGGGCAGGGCGTAACCCTGCGCCTGCAGCTCGGCGACCGCCGCCTTGAGCTGCGGGATCGATGCCGAGATGTTCGGCAGCTTGATGATGTTGGCCTCGGGGGTCCGGGCGAGCGCGCCGAGCTCGGCCAGCGCGTCGTGCCCGACGCCGGTCGCGGCCTGCTCGAGCGTCAGCACGTCCGGGAAGGAGGCCAGGATGCGGCCCGACAGGGAGATGTCGCGCGTCTCGACGTCGACACCGGCCTGCTTGGCGAAGGCCGAGACGATGGGCAGCAGCGAGGCCGTGGCGAGCGCGGGGGCCTCGTCGGTGTGCGTGTAGATGATGGTCGAGTCCAACGCGGGTGCTCCGTTCGGTGTGCTCTGGTCGTGCCGGTGGGCCGTCCGTCCATGGAAACCTGAGCCGGTCCGGCTGAGGCGCTGGGGCCTCGGCGTGGACCGCGACCACCCACCGGCAAGAAATCTTGACATCAAGATATCCGATGCGGCGCGGCCGTGGGGCCGCCGTCCCATCCTGCCGGGGTGGCCTGCGCCACGCCAGACGCCCGCCCCGCCCGACCCTCCTGCCGGGCGGCGTCCGTCGGGGACACCGTCCGCTGACGACGCGCGGTTGCCTCAGGAGTGCGCGGTTCCCCCAGCGGTGCGGCCTGCAGGCCCCACCTCTGGAGGAACCGAGCACTCCTCGGGCGAAGCCGCATCGCGGCGTCCGTGGGCGACACCTAGGCTCGGGCGGGTGAGCGCGAACCGCCCCTACCCGGTCGACCCTGCCACCGACCGCCACCTGACCCACCTCCTGGCGACCGAGCAGCGGACCAAGCGCCTGCCCTCGGTGGCGGCCGGCATCGTCCGTGACGGCGAGCTCGTGTGGTCCCGGGCCGTGGGCACGCTCGACGGACGGCCCGGTGGCAGTCCCGCCGACGCCGACACCCAGTACCGGATGGGCTCGATCACCAAGACGTTCGTCGCGGTCGCCGTTCTGCGTCTGCGCGACGCCGGCCGCCTCGGGCTCGAGGACCGGTTCGAGGACCACGTGCCCGGCACGGCGTTCGGCCACGTGACGATCGCCCAGCTGCTCTCGCACGGGGCCGGGCTGCAGGCCGAGACGAACGGTCCCTGGTGGGAGCGGACCCCCGGCGGCAGCTGGGAGGAGCTCGTCGCCTCCCCCGTACGGCAGCGGTTCCCGCAGGGGCGGCGCTTCCACTACACGAACGTCGGCTATGCGGCCCTCGGCGAGCTCGTGGCCCGCGCCCACGGCACCCCCTGGTTCGAGGTGGTCCGGCGCGACCTGCTCGAGCCGCTCGGGATGGACCGCACGACCAGCCGCCCGACCGGAAAGGCGGCGCAGGGACTGGCGGTGCACCCGTTCGCCGACGTCCTGCTGCCCGAGCCCGAGCACGACGCCGGCGCCATGGCTCCCGCCGGGCAGCTGTGGTCGACGACGCGCGACCTGGCGCGCTGGGCCGCCTTCCTCGCCGGTGACACCGGGGACGTCCTGTCCGGTGACACCCTGGCCGAGATGTGCGAGCCGCGGACGCTCAACGACCTGCCCGGCCAGGCGTGGACGGCGGCCCACGGCCTCGGCTGGCAGGTCTGGAACGTCCACGGCGTCCGGTACGCCGGCCACGGCGGTTCGATGCCCGGCTTCCTCGCCGGCCTGCGGGTGCGCCTCGACTCCGGCGACGGGGTCGTCGTCACGGCGAACGCCACCACCGGCCTCGGGCCGTTGGGACCCGCGCTCCTCGACGCGTTCGTCGAGCGCGAGCCGAAGCCGGTACAGCCGTGGCACGCCGACCCGGCAGGGCCCGCCTCGGAGCACGCGCGCCACGCCGAGCTCGGGGGCCTCTGGCACTGGGGCCCGGCCGTCGCGACGGCCCGGCTCGACGGGGAGCACCTCGTCCTCGGCGAGCCGGGTCAGGCGCGCGGCTCACGCTTCGCCCGCGCGGCGGCCGACGGGCCCGACGCGTGGGTGGGCCTCGACGGCTACTACACGGGCGAGCCGCTGCGCGTCGTGCGTCGACCCGACGGCACGGTGTCCCACCTCGACCTCGCCTCGTTCCGCTTCACCCGGACGCCGTACGACCCCTTCGGCGACGTGCCGGGCGGTGTCGACGAGGGCGGCTGGCGCTGATGTCGCCCCCGGACGTGCCACCATCCGACCTGTCGCCTCCCGACCTGTCGCGGCTCGTCTGGCCCCGGCGCACCGAGCGTCTCGTCCTGCGGCCGCTGCGTCTGGAGGACGTCGATCCGATCCACGCCTTCCGCAGCCTGCCCGAGGTCGGCGTGCACCTGAGCCACGACGTCCTCAGCCCGGACGAGGTGCGCGAACGGGTCCTCACCCGGATGGCCGGCGGGCGCCCCGACGCCCTCGAACCGACGCTGGGCCTCGCCGTCGAGGAGCAGGCCACCGGGCGCGTCGTCGGTGACGTCATGCTCCGCCTCGAGCCCTCCCACTCCATCTCGCGCACGCCTTCCCCGGCCTGGGAGGGCACCATCGGCTACGCCCTGCACCCGGACGTCCACGGTCGCGGGTTCGCCACCGAAGCTGCGGCCGAGCTGCTGCGGATCGGGTTCGTCGACCTCGGGCTGCGCCGCATCACCGCCGACGCGTACGCCGAGAACGTCGCCTCCAACCGCGTGCTTCGCCGGATCGGCATGCGCCACGAGGCGACGATCCGGGCCAGGTCGCTCGGCAAGGACGGCACGTGGCTCGACGACAACCTCTGGGCCGTCCTCCGAGAGGAGTGGCCCGGCCTCCCGGAGCCGACGAACAACGCGCCCGGGCTCGACCCCTGACGCGGCGTCCGCCGGTCGACGGCACGCGGGAAGGCGGAGCGGAGGCGGCGAGGCCCCGATGCCGCGATCTCAGTGGGCGCCGTGGTGCTCGGCCCGTCGGGGCAGGAGGAAGACGAGCAGCCAGCCGACGGCGACCATCGCGAGCGCGACCCACAGCGAGGACTGCGTCGCCGCCGTGAACCGCTCGGAGGTCGAGCCCTTCGTGGGGTCCTCGATGCCGCTGAAGAAGACCGTGCCCAGCACCGCGATGCCGAGCGCGCCGCCGATCTGCTGCACCGCCGTCAGGGTGCCCGACGCCGAACCGGACTCCTCCGGCGAGACCCCCGCGAGCACGATGTCGAAGAACGGCGCCATGAGCATGCCCATGCCGGTTCCCATGAGGACGAGCGCGGGCGCCATCGCGAGGATCGTCACCGATGCCCCGGCCGAGCCGACGACGGCGACGAGCAGCACGAGGCCGCCGGCGAGGACGATGCCGCCGAGGTGCATGAGGTGCCGGCCGAGCCGCTCGTTGAGCCCCTGGGCGATGCCGAAGCCGACCGTCATGCCGATCGCCTGGGGCAGGCCGGCGAGACCGGCGTGGAGCGGGTCGAAGCCGAGGCCGAGCTGGACGAAGAGGGTGAGCACGAGTGAGCTGCCCATGAGGGAGCCGAAGAGGGCGAGCCCGGTCAGCAGCCCCGAGGTGAAGGCCCGCTTGCCGAAGAGCGAGGGCACGACGAGCGTCGCGCGTCCGACCCGGTCGCGTCGCCGCTCGAGCACGGCGAAGGTGACGAAGGCCCCGAGCGACAGGGCGAGGAGGCCGAAGCACCACGCGGGCCAGTGCTGCTCGCGGCCCTGGATGAGGGGGACGACGAGGGCCACCATGCCCGTGGTCGCGAGCAGCGCGCCCGGCACGTCGATGCGCAGCGACCGGTCGGGCCGGGAGGCGGGCAGGTAGCGCAGGCCCGCCCCGAACCCGGCCAGCCCGATCGGCACGTTGATCGCGAAGATGGCTCGCCAGCCCAGGCCGAGGAGGTCCGCGTCCACGAGCCAGCCGGCCAGCACCGGGCCGCCCACCGACGACAGGCCCATGACCGGCCCGAAGGCTCCGAACGCCCGACCCATCTCGGCGGGCGGGAACATCTCCTTGATGAGCCCGAGGCCCTGCGGGATCATCGCGGCCCCGAAGAACCCCTGGACGACCCGGGTCACGACGAGCATCTCGGGAGAGACGGCGGCTGCGCACGCGAGTGAGGCGAGCGTGAAGCCGGCCATCCCGACGAGGAACAGCCGCCGCCGGCCGAACAGGTCGCCGAGACGTCCACCGAGCAGCAGGCCCGAGGCCATCGCCACGGTGTAGGCCGCCGTGAACCACTGGACGAGGGTGGCCGAGCCGCCGAGGTCGCGCACGACCGAGGGCCCGGCGATGACCGTGACGAGGGCGTCGAGCAGGTCCATCACCTCGGCGGCGAGGACGACGAAGAGCGCGGCCCAGCGGAACGGGTGCGCTGCGAGAGCGGGGACGGCGCCGGACGTCGGGCTGACGCCGCTCGCGGGCGGAGAGGTCGTGGTGGGGGTGCTCATGGGGCCCTCCTTGGGTCCGAAGAAGACGAACGCTGTTCGTGACGAACACCGTTCTACTAACGAACGATGTTCGCGTCAAGTACGATGTTCGTCAGGGCTCGGGACCCCGGGCCGGGTGCGAGACGAGGGAGCTGCATGAGGAATCCCGGAGCGGCCGACCTGCCCGAGGCGCCGTGGCGGCCTCGCCCGCGGACGACGCGGGCGCGCACCCCCATCTCGCTGGCGCGCATCGTCGACACCGCGCTGCGCATCGTCGACGCCGAGGGCACCGACGGCGTGACGATGCGGCGCGTGGCCACCGAGCTCGGCACCGGCCCGGCCTCGCTCTACGCCTATGTCGGTTCCCGCGAGGAGCTGCTCGTGCGGGTCCACGAGCGCGTCATCGAGGAGGTCGACTTCCCCGACTGGCGGGCGCTCGGCTGGCAGGAGGCGATGCGCGGGTTCGCCACGAGCATCCACGACGTCTACCGCCGTCACGCCGACATCGCACTGCTCAGCTTCGCCGACGTCCCGACGACCGAGCCGGCGCTGCGCGGGGCCGAGGACCTCCTGGCGGCCATGCTCGAGGGCGGCGTGCCGATGCGCGTGGCGGCCTGGTCCTTGGACCGGCTCTCGCTCTACATCGGTGCCGACGCCTACGAGGGCTGGCTCATGCAGCGCCGGTTCGGCGGTGCGACACCGGAGGAGTCCGAGAGGCGCGGGCGGGCCTACTTCGACCAGGTGGGGCAGTTCTTCGCGGCGCTGCCGCGCGACCGCTTCCCCGTGATGACGACGCACGTGGACGAGATGATGGACGGCGACGGGGAGGAGCGGTTCAGGTTCGGGATCGACATGTTCATCGCCGGCATCGCGAGCACGGTGCCGCCCGGCGCGAGCCCTCGGGCGGGGGGCAGGCAGCCCTGAGGTCCACCCGGACGTGTGAGCTCCTCCGAGCGAGTGCCGCGTGGGCCACGGGCCGGGGTGGCTCGTGGCCCACGCGGGTTCCCGTCGGGCGGGAGCGCAGGACGCCCGACGGAGCCGGTGGCGAGGGCGGCGGCGTGGCGCCGACCGGCGCTCAGGACGGCGCGGTCAGCACCAGGGGTAGACGAACAGGCTGGCGCTGCCCGCGCGGTGGTCGGCGAGCAGGAGGCGCAGCGGGATGGGGTCCGGCACGCCGCTGAGGTCGGCGCCCGGGCGGGGCGAGACGCCGACCGCGAGGGCCGTGGAGACCGGTAGCCCCTCCCGGGCGACCTGGGGGAGGACGCCGAGCGACCTCAGCGTGCCGAGCCCGGCTCGCATGCAGCCGGTGTCCTCGGCGGCGGCGGCCGACCCGGCGCTCGTGAGGGCCGCAGCGGCGACCAGGGCGAGGGTGGCGGTGGCGGTGGCGATTCTCATCGGTGACTCCTGTGTCTCCCCGAGCGTCCATGGTTTGTCAAAGGTTGACCGCACCACTGTCGACCCGTGTCGGTAGCGTGTCAATGGTTTGTACAGGGTTTGTCGCGCCACCGCGCCGCGGCCACCAGAACCGGTCGCCGAGCGCGACCGCGATCGCCGGCACGAGCAGGGTCCGGACGACGAGCGTGTCGAGGAGCACCCCGAGGCAGATGATGACGCCGATCTGGGCGAGCACCACGAGAGGCAGCACGCCCAGCACGGCGAAGACGGCCGCCAGCAGGATGCCCGCGCTGGTGATGACGCCTCCCGTCGCCGCGAGACCGCGGAGCATGCCGAGCCTCGCCCCGTGCTGCCGCGTCTCCTCCCTGGCCCGGGTCACGAGGAAGATGTTGTAGTCGACGCCCAGGGCGACGAGGAAGACGAACGCGTAGAGCGGTGCGCTGTCATCGAGCGCCTCGAACCCGAACAGCGTCGTGAACAGCCACCATGACGCGCCGACGGCGGCCAGGTAGGTCGCGACGACGGTCGACACGAGCACGAGCGGTGCCACGACCGAGCGAAGCAGCAGCCCGAGGGCCACGAGCACGAGCGCGAGGACGATCGGCAAGATGACGAACCGGTCGCGCGCTGACGCCTCGGCCTGGTCGAGGGCCACCGCCTCGGTGCCGCCCACGTGGGTCTCGGCGATGGGGGCGACCGCGGCTCGGAGCGCTCGCACCGTCTCGGCAGCATCGGGCGTGCCCGGTGCCGCCGCGATGACGGCGTCGACCTCGGTGACGCCGTCGCCGCGCGCTGTGACACGCGCGCTGGAGACGCCCTCCACGCCGGCTACGGCAGCCCGCACGCGCTCGCCGTCGCCGGTGGTGACGACCACCGCCGGGTCGGCGCTGCCGGCCGGGAACGACCGCGCGAGGCGCTCGCCGGCCGCGATGGCCTCGGGCTTGGTGAGGAACTGGTCGGACTGCTCGAGCCCGGTGTCGACCGCGAGCAGGCCGCTCGCCATCGCGGCGAGGACGACGAGCGTCACGGCGATGATCCGACGCGGGTGCGCGGCGACGCGGTCGCCCACGCGCCGCCACAGCGAGCGCCCGTCGGCGAGGGACTGCTGCCCGACGCGCGGGACGCGGGGCCAGAAGACCCAGCGGCCGAGACAGACCAGGGCGGCCGGCAGGACCAGCAGGACGAACGCCGCCGCGACGACGACGCCCACGGCGCAGGCCAGCCCGAGCCCCCGAGTCGCGGGGAAGAGCGAGAGCAGGAGGGTCAGGAGGCCGACGACGACGGTGACCGCGCTCGACACCACGGCCTCCGCGGTGCGCCGTAGGGCGAGCGACATGGCATCGCGGCGGTCCTCGTGGTGACGCAGCTCGTCGCGGTACCGAGAGATCAGCAGGAGCGCGTAGTCGGTGCCCGCGCCGAAGACGAGGACCGACAGGATGCCGGTGGTCGACGCGTCCCAGGCCAGCCCGAAGGCGGAGAGCACGTGCGTCGCGAGCACGGTGGCGACGCGGTCGGCGACCCCGACGACGACGAGCGGCACGAGCCACAGCACCGGGCTGCGGTAGGTCAGCACGAGGAGCAGCGCCACGACCGACGCCGTCGCGACGAGCAGCCGTGTGTCGGCGCCGTCGAAGACCTGTGCGAGGTCCGCCTCGACGGCGGCCGGCCCGGTGACCTGGGCGGTGAGGCCCGGCGGCAGGTCGGCGCGGGCCGTGGTGCGGATGGCCGCGACGGCCCGGCCCGTGGCCGCGGCGTCGGTGGCGGAGACGGGCACGACCACGAGCGCCGCCGTGCCGTCGTCGCTGCGCTGCACCGGGACGCGTCCGCCTCCGGGCAGGGCGGCCGCGCGGTGCGAGACCGCGACGAGGTCGGCGTCGTCGAGACGGCCGTCGTCGCGGGAGAACACGACGACGGCGCTCGAGCCCCGGACCTCGGGCAGCCGCTCCCGCAGCGCAGCGGCCGCCGCGCTGTCGGAGCCGGTGGCCAGCGCGTCGGACGTCGACGCGGTCCGGGTCGCCTCGCCGACGGCGGCGACGACGCCCGCGGCCCCGGCAAGCGCGAGAATGACGATGGCGACGGCCCACCATCGCCGAGTGATCGTGTCGGTGAGACTCTGCACCGCACACCCTCCTGACCAAGGATGAGTAACCTGGTTACTCAGAAGATTACTAAGTTGGTGAGTGACATTAGCACGAAGCGACGCGTCGCCCCGTCGACCCCCGCCGCGGGGAACCCCGACGTACCCGAAGTGGGACTCGTGCCCGGCGTGCCGCAGTGGCGCACGACGCCGACCCTCGCGGCCCTGCAGGAGCTCGTCGAGGTGTCCGAGACCGTGCCCGGCGTCGTCGCGCGTCAGGCGGGCCTGTCGACCTCGGAGCTGCACTCCCTGCGCCACCTCATGCGCGGACCCTTGGGGCCGGTGGAGCTCTCGCGTCTGCTCGGGGTCACGTCGGCGGCGTCCTCGGGCGTCGTCGACCGGCTCGTCTCACGCGGGCACGCCGAGCGACGCTCGCACCCGGGCGACGGCCGGCGCACCGAGGTCGTCATCACCGACAGCGGGCGCGCCGAGGTGCTGGCCCGGATGCGGCCCATGTTCGAGTCGCTCGCCGCGCTCGACGCCTCGCTCGCCGACGACGAGCGCGTCGTCGTCGAGCGCTACCTCCGCGGCGCCATCGACGCCATGACGGCGCTGACCCGCTGACCCGCTGACCCGCTGACCCGCCGACTCGCCGACCGTCCGACCCGAGCGACGTCAGGACAGGTGCGCGTCGACGGCCTCGGCGGCCCGCTGGCCCGACACGAGCGCGCCCTGGATGGAGGCGGTGTCCCGGTGGTCGCCGCAGACGAACAGGCCGTCGCCGAGCTGGACGGGGGAGCGCACCTCGAGCGGGGGAGCCGTGAGCGGGAGTGCGGCGTCGACGCGGTGCCGGGTCACGGTGCGCCACCCGCTCGTGCCGCGACCGTAGATCTCGCCGACATGGCGCAGCACCTCGGCCTCGGACGCGTCGCCGTCGGGCCGGTCGAGCAGGCACGTGGCCTGGACGAGGTGGTGCGTCGGTGGCGCGTAGCTCGGGGCCGTGGCCGACAGGACGGCGGTGTTCCACACGGGCCCCGGCGACGTGTTGTCCTTCCGGCGGCCGTCGAGCGCGACGAGCGGAAGGTCCGTGGGCGGCTCGGGCGCCTCGAACCACCAGGTGACCAGCCCCCGGGTCGCCGGCTCGGGCAGCGGGGTCAGGTGCGCCGCGCCACCCGGGTCGGTCGCGACGACGACCGCCCGTGACGCCAGCCGCGTGCCGTCGACGCGCACGTCGACGCCGCCGCCGGCCGCGTCGATCGACTCGACGTGGCTGTGCAGCCGGACGCGGTCACCGAGCGGGCTCGCGAGCTGCCTGGGCAGTTCCTCCATCCCCGTCGCCGGGACCGCCGGACGCCCGAGCGCGAACATGCGCACCAGGAGCTTGGTGAAGTTGGCCGAGCTGATGCCGTGGCTGTCGACGAGGACCCCGGCGAGGAACGGGTCGATGACCTCGTGGCGCAGGCGTCCGGTGAGGCCGGCGTCGTCGAAGGACTGGGCCAGTGTGGTGTCGGGCTGGCGCAGGACGGTCTTCGGGTCGGCCATGACGCGGGCCGCCCACCGGGTCGCGCCGGCGAGCTCGCGCGGGTGCAGGTAGCCCGAGCGGATGGTGCGCGCGAGGAGCCTCGGCTCGCGGACGGGGTCGGCGACGACCTGCAGGCCGTCGGTGCGGCGCACGAGGACGCCGGAGCCGAACGGCTTGAGGTCGAGGGCGGCGACGTCGACCCAGCGGCGCACCGCCGGGTAGGCAGGGTTGAGCACCTGGAAGCCACGGTCGCAACGGAACCCGTCGACGACGTCGGTGCGGACGCGACCGCCCACGGCGTCGCTCGACTCGAGGACGATGACGTCGCGACCGAGCTCGGTCAGCCGCCGTGCGCACCTGAGGCCTGCGAGTCCAGCACCCACGACGACGACGTCTGCGTCCACGGAAGGATCACCCCACTGCTCGAGTCCGGTTCCCCGCTCGGCAGCCTAGACCTGCACGACGGGCGAGCCGAGGCCGGACCCGCTCCGCCGGTCGGCCGCGGTCAGCCGCGGTCAGCCCGGTCGGCCCGGTCAGCCACGGTCAGCCACGGTCGGCCGCGGTCAGCCGCGGAGGCGGACCGACAGGCAGGTGACGCAGCCCTCGAGCTTCTCGAACTCGGAGATGTCGACGACGGTGACGTCGAGCCCCCGCTCCTCGAGCTCGTGGGCGGTGCGCGGAGCGGCCGCCGACATGAGCACCGACTGGCCACCGAGCAGCACGACGTGGGCGCCGGCCTCCTCGCGGACGGGCACGAACGCGTCCCAGACCGAGGGGTCGTCGACGAGCGGGGGATAGCCGATGACGCTGCCGTCCGGCAGGGCGGTGACGGCCGACTTCAGGTGCAGGACGCGCGTCACCGGTACCGGCACCACCTCGACGCGGTTGCCGGCCAGCGCCGCCGCGAGCTGCCGGACACCCTCGTGGTTCGTCCGTCCGCCCACCCCGACCCACACGTACCGCCCGTGCTTGAGGACGTCGCCGCCGTCGAGCGTGCCCGGCGCCGTGACCTCGACGACCCGGTAGCCGTGCACCTCGACGGCCTCGCGGACCCCGAGGCGCTCGGCGCGTCGCTCGACGGCGCCCGAGCGGCACAGCACCGCGACGTCACCGTGGACGACCACCTGGTCCTCGACGAAGACGCCGTCCGGTGCATCGTCGACGGGTGCCACCTCCTCGAGGCGCCAGCCGCGCCGCCGCAGCACGTCGCAGTACTCCTGCCACTGGAGCAGCGCGAGCCCGGCATCGACGCGTGGTGCGCGCTCGATGTGCGTCACGAGGCCGTCCGCGAGTCGGGGCGAGGGACGGCGGACGAGCGCGAGGCGACGATGCACGCGCTCACCCTAGGGGGCGAGCGTCGGCTTCTCCTCGGACAGGGCGCTGCGCCACCACTCCTGCGTCTGGGCCGTGTGGGTCAGCTGCTCGCGGTAGGCCGACCCGGCGGCGCGTGCACAGCGCTCGACGTCGGGTTCGTCGAGGGCTCCCCGACGCCACCGCAGCACCCGCCGGGCGGTGATCGGCTGCCCGGTGAGGGGACGCAGCACGCCACCCGGAGGTGCCGACGCCGTCGGCACCGCGAACGAGACGGCCCGGCCGGCGACGACGGCCGGCCACAACGGGCCGAGGTCGTGGGGACCGTACGTCGAGCGCAGCCTCATGCCGAGGCGCGCGACGACGGCCGCCGTCGCCGCGCTGCCCGGGTCGATCTCCGAGGGCGGCAGGATCCAGTCCTCGTCGGCGAGGTCGGTGATGTCGACGCACCGTCGACCGGCGAGGGGGTGCGAGGCGGACAGTGCGACGAGCAGCGGCTCCCGCTCGACGACGGCACGCTGGCCGAGCATCGGCAGGTCCGACGGCGGCGCGGCCGCCAGCACGACGACGACGGCGACGTCGACGCGGCCGTCGACGAGGGCCTCGGTGGTCGTCGTGCCGGGCAGCGGCGGCACGGGCATGAGGGGGCGCTGGATGTCGGTGGCGTAGGCCTGGCCGACGAAGGAGCTGAAGAAGCGCATCGAGTCCGAGGAGATGCGCAGCGGTCCCCGGGCCGACGCGCTGGAGCGGATGTCCTCGCGCAGCCCGGCCAGCTCGTCGAGGACGGCCCGGGCCCGTGCGACCACGCGCTCGCCGACCGCCGTGCACTCGACGCCCGACCCGGTCGCCCGGAAGACGGTGCAGCCGAGGAGCCGCTCGATGCGCAGCACCTCCGAGCCGAGCACCGACTCGGCGACCCCGAGAGACGCCGCCGCTGCGGGCACGCTGCCGTGCCGGGCGACTGTCGCGACGACGCGCAGGTGACGGACCTCGAGCTCCACGCCCCCGAGGGTAGGGCGCGCGCCGACCTCGTGGTCTTCAATGGAGTTGACCCTCACGTCACGTGAGGCACCACGCTCGACCCATGACCACGAGGACGAGGCAGGAGATGACCACCTGGACCGTGGGCCGGGTCGCCGACGTCTTCGGCGTGACGGTGCGCACCCTGCACCACTACGACGAGATCGGCCTGCTCGTGCCGAGCGAGCGGTCGGCGGCCGGCTACCGGCTCTACACCGACGCGGACCTGACGCGCCTGCAGCAGGTCGTCGTCTACCGACGCCTGGAGCTGCCGCTCGAGGAGATCGCCGCGCTGCTCGACGGCGGCGAGGACGCGGTCACCCACCTGCGTCGTCAGCGCGACGCGGTCATGTCCCGGCTCGACGAGCTGTCCGGCATCGTCGCGGCCATCGACCGAGCACTGGAGAGAGAGATGAGCAACCAGCCTGCCACGCCCGAGGAGATGAAGGAGCTCTTCGGCGACGGCTTCAGGGACGAGTACCAGCAGGAGGCGCAGGAGCGCTGGGGCGAGACCGACGCCTGGAAGCAGTCGGCGGCCCGGACCAGGGGCTACACCAAGACCGACTGGCAGCAGGTCAAGGCCGAGATGGACGCCGTCAACGCGGCCTTCGTCGCGGCCATGGCCGCCGGGGAGCCGGCGACGAGCGAGGCGGCGATGGACGCCGCCGAGCAGCACCGTCGGCACATCGCCGATCGCTTCTACGACCTCGACCACGACGTCCACCGCGGCCTGGCCGACATGTACGTGGCCGACGCGCGGTTCACGAGGACGTACGAGGACGTCGCGCCCGGCCTCGCGCAGTACGTCCACGACGCGATCCACGCCAACGCCGACCGGCACGCGTGACCGAGGAGTGAACGCGGCCCGGGCCCCGTGGGCCCGGGCCGTAGCCTTGTGACATGCGAGTCGGTGTCTTCGGTGCAACTGGTCAGGTCGGCGGGGTCATGCGCACGCTCCTCGAGGAGCGTGACTTCCCCCTCGACGACGTGCGGTTCTTCGCCTCGGCGCGTTCGGCCGGCACGACGCTGCCGTTCAAGGGCCGCGACGTCACCGTCGAGGACTCCGCCACGGCCGACTTCTCCGGCATCGACATCGCGCTGTTCTCCAACGGTGGCGCGGCGAGCAGGGAGCTCGCGCCGAAGGTGGCGGCGGCCGGCGCGGTCGTCGTCGACAACTCGAGCGCGTGGCGCAAGGACCCCGAGGTCCCCCTCGTCGTGTCCGAGGTCAACGCGTCCGACCTCGACACCATCCCGAAGGGCATCGTCGCCAACCCCAACTGCACGACGATGGCCGCGATGCCGGCCCTCAAGCCGCTGCACGACGCGGCCGGCCTCGTGCGCCTGCACGTGAGCAGCTACCAGGCCGTCAGCGGCTCCGGCGGCAAGGGCGTCCAGGAGCTCGACCGCCAGCTGCGGGGCGCCTACGCCGCCGGCGACCCGGCCGGCCTCGCGCTCGACGGCCGTGCCGTCGAGGTTCCCGAGGCGCAGGTCTACGCCGTGCCGGTGGGCTTCAACGTCGTGCCGCTCGCCGGGTCGGTCGTCGACGACGGGTCGCTGGAGACGGACGAAGAGCAGAAGCTGCGCAACGAGTCGCGCAAGATCCTCCACGCCCCGGAGCTTCCGCGTGTCCGGCACCTGCGTCCGGGTTCCCGTCTTCACCGGCCACAGCCTGGCGATCCACGCCGAGTTCGAGCGCGACATCACCCCCGACGAGGCCCTCGACCTGCTCAAGAACGCGCCCGGCGTCGTCGTCACCGACGTGCCGAACCCGCTGGAGGCGGCCGGCCGGGACGAGGTCCTCGTCGGCCGCGTGCGCGCCGACCAGGCCGCGCCCGAGGGCAAGGGGCTGGTCCTGTTCGTCGTCGGCGACAACCTGCGCAAGGGCGCGGCCCTCAACGCGGTCCAGATCGCCGAGGAGCTCCTCGCGCGCCGCAGCTGAGGCCTGCGAGCCGCGGGGCACCGACCGGCCGGGTGTCCCCGGCCTCGCATAGGCTCGGGGCCGTGACGGAGAACCTCGCGGCCGCGACCCCGGTCGGCCCGGACGGCCCGCACGCTCGTCCGGACGGCACGGATGCCGGGCTCTTCGTCTGTTTCGAGGGTGGTGACGGGGCCGGCAAGTCGACCCAGGTCCGGCTGCTCACCGAGGCGCTCGAGCGACGCGGACGCCGGGTCGTCGTGACGCGACAGCCCGGCGGGACGCCGCTCGGGCAGCAGATCCGCGACCTCGTCCTGCACGGCGACCACATGTCGGCGCGGGCCGAGGCGCTGCTCTTCGCCGCCGACAAGGCGCAGCACGTCGAGACGCTCATCCGCCCGGCGCTCGCCGAGGGCGCGGTCGTCATCACCGACCGCTACGTCGACAGCTCGGTCAGCTACCAGGGTGCCGGCCGCGAGCTCGGTGCCGGTGAGATCCGCGACCTGCAGCACTGGGCGGTCGGTGGTGTCCTGCCCGACGTCACCATCGTCCTCGACGTCGCGCCCGAGGTCGGGCGTGCCCGACGCGGCGACGTCCACGACCGGCTCGAGTCCGAGGCCGACGCCTTCCACGCGGCCGTCCGCCAGGGCTACCTCGACCTCGCCGCGGCCGACCCGGCCCGGTACCTCGTCCTCGACGCGTCCGACCCGGTCGAGTCCCTGCACGCGGCCGTGATGGCCCGCGTCGACGTCCTGCTCGAGAGCCGCTCATGACCGTCTGGCGCGACCTCGTCGGCCAGGAGCCGACCATCGAGACGCTCTCGAGGGCGGTCCGCGACGAGTCGGCCATGACGCACGCGTGGCTCTTCACCGGGCCGCCAGGGTCCGGGCGGTCAACGGCCGCAAGGGCGTTCGCGGCCGCGCTCCAGTGCCCGCAGGGCGGCTGCGGTGAGTGCGTCGAGTGCCGCACGTCCCTCGACGGCACCCACGCCGACGTCAAGGTCGTCGCCACCGAGGGTCTGTCGATCAAGGTGGCCGAGGCGCGCGCCCTCGTCCAGGAGGCGGCCCTGCGCCCGTCGGTCGGGCGGTGGCGCATCATCATCATCGAGGACGCCGACCGGCTCACCGCGTACACCGACGCCCCGGCGGACGCCCTGCTCAAGGCCCTCGAGGAGCCGACGCCGCGCACGGTCTGGATGCTGTGCGCCCCGAGCCTCGAGGACGTCATCGTCACGATCCGCTCGCGCTCGCGACACGTGCGTCTGCGAACCCCGCCCGTCGAGGCCGTCGCCGAGCTGCTCGAGCGGCGTGACGGCGTCGAGCCGGCCATGGCCCTCTACGCGGCGCGTGCGGCGCAGAGCCACATCGGCCTGGCCCGCCGCCTCGCCCGCGACGAGCAGGCCCGCATCCGGCGTCGCGACGTCATCGGCATGGCCACCAGGATCGTCGGCGTGGGTGATGCCATCGGCGCCGCCGCCGACCTCGCGCAGATCGCCGAGGAGGAGTCGTCGGCCTCGAGCACCGAGCGTGACGCCGCCGAGCGCGCGCGGCTCATGGAGACCCTCGGCGCCGACCCCGGCGCCCGCGTCCAGCCGCCGCACATCCGCGCGCAGCTGGCCGCCCTCGAGCGAGAGCAGAAGACCCGCGCCACGCGGCACGGGCGCGATGTCATCGACCGCGCGCTCGTCGACCTCGCGTCGGTGTACCGCGACGCGCTCGTGACGCGGCTCGGCTCGGACGTCGGTCTGGTCAACCCCGACGCAGCCGACCGGGTCCGGGGTCTGGCCTCCGTCTTCACGGCTGAGCAGCTGCTCGGGGCGATGGACGCGATCAGCGAGGCGCGCGAGCGCATCAACGCCAACGTCCAACCGCTGCTGGCCCTCGAGGCGATGGCGCTGCGGCTGCGGCTGCCGCGCGACCTCGGCATGTGAGCCCTGCCACGACGGCGCGTCCGGCCCACGCCCACGAGCCGGACGCGACCGCCGGTCGCTCCCGCGGGACCGGTTACCGTTTCGGGCATGACGACACGCCCTGCCGCCATCGCCCGAGCCCTCCTCGCGACGACGGTGACCGCGGCGCTCGTCCTCACCTCGGCGGCGTGCGACCGGTCCGAGCCGCCGGTGCCGGGGTCGACCCGGTCCGGGCTGGCCGAGGCGACCGCCGCCCCGTCGCCGCAGCTCTCGCGCTACTACACGCAGAAACTCGACTGGACCACGTGCGGCTCGGCCCAGTGCGCCGACCTGACCGTCCCTCTCGACTACACGGCGCCCGACCCGTCGACCGACCTGCAGATCAAGGTCGTCCGGGTCCGGGCGCGTGACCAGCAGCACCGCATCGGCTCGCTGCTGGCCAACCCCGGCGGCCCCGGCGCCTCCGGCGTCGACTACGTGCAGCAGGGCGCCGACACCATCGTCGGCCCCGAGGTGCGCAAGTACTTCGACCTCGTCGGCTTCGACCCGCGCGGGGTCGCCCGGTCAGAGCCCATCGACTGCCTCAGCGACAGTGCCATGGACGCCTACCTCGGCACCGACACGACGCCGGACGACGCGGCGGAGGAGCAGGCCCTGCTCGAGCAGAACAAGGCGCTCGCCGCCGGGTGCGTCAAGGACAAGCCGCAGCTCGTCAAGCACATGTCGACCGGCGAGGTGGCCCGCGACATGGACGTGCTCCGCGCGGCCGTCGGCGACCGGCAGCTGAACTACCTCGGCAAGTCATACGGCACCTTCATCGGCTCCACGTACGCCGACCTGTTCCCGCAGCGCGTCGGCCGCGTCGTCCTCGACGGCGTCGTGCCGCCAGACCTCACGGACAAGGAGCTGGCGGCCGGCCAGGCCAAGGGCTTCCAGATCGCGACGAACGCCTACCTCGCCAGCTGCGTCTCGGAGGGTGACTGCCCCCTCGGCGACACCGTGCCGGCCGCCGCCAAGGCCCTCGACGCGCTCTTCGCCCGGCTCGACCGCGACCCCCTGCCGACCGGCGACGCCACGGTCCCGCACCTCAACGAGGCGTGGGCCCGGCTCGGCGTGGCATACGCCCTCTACGACCAGGGAGCCTGGGGCATCCTCACCCAGGCGCTGCAGGAGGCAAGGTCGGGCTCGGGGCAGACCCTGATGCAGCTGGCCGACGGATACGCGAGCAGGCACCCGGGCGGCGGCTACGATGGCAACCTGCTCGAGGCCATCAACGCCGTCAACTGCCTCGACCGGCCCGACAGCCCCGACCTGTCGACCTACGAGGGCTACGCCAGGGAGTTCGAGAAGACGGCCCCGACGTGGGGCGCGTCGCTGGCCTGGGGCGCTCTGCCGTGCGGCATCTGGCCGGCGAGGTCGGCCGACCAGCCGCACGAGGTGCGGGCTCCGGGCGCCGACCCCATCGTCGTCATCGGCACGACACGCGACCCCGCCACGATCTACGAGTGGAGCAAGCGCCTGGCCGACCAGCTGGAGAACGCGTCGCTCATCACCTTCGACGGCGACGGCCACACGGCCTACGGTCGGAGCAACGCGTGCGTCGACACGGCCGTCGACGCGTACTACGTGCAGGGACGCGTTCCCGAGGACGGACTGAGATGCTGAGCGACACCCCCGGCGGGCCCGACCGGCCCGAGCCGGTCGGGCCCGACGCGGCCGGTGCCCCGGTCCCCGAGGACCTGCCGGAGGCTCCGTCGCGGCCCTTTGCGGCGCTGCCGGCGGCCTATGCGGCACCGCAACCCTCGGACGCACCGCCGCCCGCGGACGCACCCGGTGGCCCCGGTGAGGCGGGCGCGCCCCCGCTCGTGGGGCCGCCTGCCGTGGGCCGCTCGCGAGCCCGCGTCGCGGTGGCAGCGGTGGCCGTGGCCGCCCTCGTCGCCGTCGTCGGCCTCGTCGCCTGGCGCGTCGCCAACCCCGTGGCACCGAGCGCGCAGCAGGTCACCCCGCCCGTCGCTGCGGGGTCGGCCTCGCCGACGTCGGGAGCGCCGCCCGGCGCGACCCGACCGGCTCCGGGCAGCTACCCCGCCCGGCTCGCCGCGTTCTACACCCAGCAGGTCGCGTGGAAGGGCTGCAGCGACAACCCGCGTCAGCTGTGCGGGACGATCGAGGTGCCGGTCGACTACGCCAAGCCGCAGGGTGACCGCTTCACGCTCGCGCTGCGCAAGGCCCCGGCGACCGACCCGAGCCGACGCGTCGGGTCCCTGCTCATTAACCCGGGCGGCCCCGGGGGCTCCGGCGTCGAGTACGCCCAGTACGCGTCGTTCGTCTTCTCCCCGAAGGTCCGGGCCGTCTACGACATCGTCGGGTTCGACCCGCGCGGCATCGGCCAGTCCGACGCCGTGTCATGCCTGACCGACGCCGACATGGACCGGCTCTTCAGCACCGACCCCACGCCCGACACCCCGGCGGAGCAGAAGGCCATACGGACCACGGCCGACTCGGTGGCGCGCAGCTGCGTGGCCCGTGGTGGCGAGCACGCGCTGCACATGAGCAGCACCGAGGTGGCCCGTGACATGGACGTCATGCGCGTCGTCTTCGGCGACGCGAAGCTCAACTTCTTCGGCGGGTCCTACGGGACGTTCCTCGGTGCCATCTACGCCGACACGTTCCCGGACAAGGTCGGACGCATGGTGCTGGACTCGGCGGTGTCGCCCAACCAGACCGACGCCGAGGAGATGACCTACGACATCCAGGGCTTCGAGGCCTCGATCGACGCCTTCATCGACTGGTGCGTCGCCCGTCCCGACTGTGCCCTCGGCTCGGACAGGGCGGCGGCCCGCGGCCGGATCGCCGACCTGCTCGACGCGGTGGAGCGGCGCGGCCTGGCCACGAGCAAGCCGGGCCTGACCCGCATCGGCGAGGGTTGGGTCGGCTTCTCCATCTTCATGTGCCTCTACAGCGACTCGTCGTGGCCGACGCTGAACCGGGGTCTGGCGCAGGCGTTCTCGGGGCGTGGCGACATCCTGCTCGCCAAGGGCATGTCGGTCGTCGAGCGCAGCGCCACGGGCAGGTACGCGACGAGCAGCTACCTGCAGGCGATGCTGCCGGTGCGTTGCGCCGACTGGCCCCGCTCCAAGGACACGCCCGCGTCGCTCGCCGAGCAGACCCGGCTGAAGAAGGCCCATCCGCTCTGGGCGAAGATGACCGGCGCGATCTACGACAGCTGCGCCGCCTGGCCCACACCGGGCCGGACGCCGAAGGGGACGACGCTCGCGGTCGGCGCCGCGCCCATCCTCGTCATCGGCAACGAGCGCGACCCCGCCACCCCGATCGGCGGCACGAAGCAGCTCGCCAAGGACCTCGACTCGGGCGTTCTTCTCACTTCCGACCACGACGGACACGGCACCTACTACGCTGGCAACTCGTGCGTGGACCGGGCCGTGGACGGCTATCTCGTGCAGGGGACGGTGCCCAGGGACGGCACGACCTGCTGAGCCGACTCGTCGCCCCCCTCACCGCGGCCGCGGTGCTGGGGGCGATGTTCTGGTCGGCCACCGGCCCCCAGCCGCCGAAGCCAGCCCCGAAGGCCCCGAGCCAGGCGCACCCGGCAACGTCAGCATCGTCGACGAGCCGCCCCGCCGGTGCCGACGGTCCGGGGCCGGCCGCCGGCTCGGACGTGTCCCTCGGCGTCGGGACGCACCCGACGAGCACCCCCATCTCCTTCTCCGGTCCGGTCGACCCCGACCCCGCCGAGCTGGCGGCGTTCTACGGCAAGGCGGTGTCCTGGCGGCCGTGCCCGGACGACGAGCAGTTCGACTGCGGCGCCGTGCGCGTCCCGGTCGACTACCGCAAGCCCGCCGGGGCGACGACGACGATCGCCCTGCGCCGCCTGCCCGCGGGTGACCCCGCCCGGCGCATCGGCTCGCTGTTCATCAACCCGGGCGGGCCGGGAGGCTCGGGCATCGACTTCGTCCGCGCCGCGCCGGACGTCTTCGGTGGCGCAGTGCGCGACCGCTATGACGTCGTCGGGTTCGACCCGCGGGGGATGGGGGAGTCCGATGCCGTGGACTGCCTGTCCGACGCCGGCCTCGACGCCATGTACGGCTCCGACCCGACGCCCGACACGAAGGCCGAGCGCCGGGCGTGGCGGCGTGCGCCGGCCGAGCGGAACGCGCGATGCCTCGCCCGCGGTGGCGCCCTCGCCGCGAACATGGGCACCGAGGCGGTCGCGCGCGACCTCGACGTGCTGCGGTCGGCGGTCGGCGACGAGCGGCTCAACTACTACGGCGTCAGCTACGGCACGATGATCGGCGCGATGTACGCCGACTTCTTCACGAGCCGTGTCGGCTACATGGTCCTCGACTCGGCGGTGCTGCCCGACGCGCTGGCCGAGGAGGCCCCGACGCAGGATCAGGTCGACGACGCCGCCCGGTCCTGGGCGCACGACTTCGACCAGCTGGTCGACGACTTCGTCACGGACTGCGGCTCGAGCATCGCGTGCCCCCTGGGCGCCGACCGGGAAGCCGTCTCCGCCCGCCTGGTCCGGTTCCTCGACCGGCTCGACCGCGCGCCGCTGCCCACCGACATCGACTCGCTGCCGCACCTGACGGAGGGCTGGGCGGTGACGGCACTCGAGTTCGGGCTGCGCGACAAGGACTCCTGGCCCGAGCTCGTCGACGCGCTCGACAGCGCCCTCAACGACCACGACGGCACCGACCTCGCGTGGCTCGCCATGGACGAGGTCGAGCGTGACGAGGACGGCTCGTACCCCTCCGCGTCCATCAGCCGCTCACACCTGCTCGTCTGGTGCGCCGACTGGCCCGTGACGCCGTGGGACTCGGTGCTGCCGAGCCGCAGCGTCCTGGCGAACCACCCGCTGTGGGCGCGGGTCGAGCCGGCCAGCCCCGCCCGGTGCGCGGGCTGGACCGGCCAGAAGCGGGAGACGATCCTCGTCGGGGCCGAGGTGGCGACGCCGGTGCTCGTCATCGGCAACGACGTCGACCGCACGACCCCCATCGAGGACACCGAGGCGCTCGCGGGTGAGATCGTGCGGTCGCGCTTCGTCCGCGTCGAGGCCGAGGGCCACGGCGCCTACGACTCGGGCAACGAGTGCGCGGCGCGCGTCGTGGACGAGTACCTCACCGAGGCCAAGGCGCCCGAGGACGACTACTACTGCACCGCGTCGTGACGACCCCGCGCGCGACTGCTGCCAGGTCGGCGGCCGATTTCTCCCGGACCCGGGCGATGCGTATACTCAAGCACCGTGCCGGGCCACCTCGTGTGGCGCGACGCGACCTGCCGCTTTAGCTCAGTCGGCCAGAGCGATTCACTCGTAATGAATAGGTCGTCGGTTCGATTCCGACAAGCGGCTCCAGCAACGCCCCCGGCTTTTGCCGGGGGCGTTTCTGCAGGTCAGAGGCTTGAAACGCCTCATTGAGCAGGGTGCTCCCAGCCCGGCGCGGGGGTCCCCTCGGTGGCGGATTGCCTCCGGGAGACCATCTATGTCGCTTGGCGCACTCCCGCCGCCGCGCACCACCAGCCGGGCCAGGTCTCCGAGACGACGTGAAGTCTGACCCGGGCTGGCGGACTGGGGGAGGCCGCCAGCATTCGTGAGCGTCCGGATCCGCCGATGTGCGGACGTGCGTTTCGATCGTCAGCAGCCGGTCTTGAAGCCGCCGTTGCTGTACAAGATCTGACCTGTGATCCAGGACCCGGCATCGGATAGGAGAAAGCGGACCAGGTCGCCCGTGTCCCGCGCTGTGCCGAGCCGGCCGGCCGGAGTCTGCTTCGTTCCACGGTCACGGATCTGTGGTGTCATCCAGCCGGTGTCGATGGGCCCGGGATTGACTACGTTGGCGCGGATCCCGCGAGGGCCTAACTCGACCGCAGCGGCGATCACCAGGCGGTCGAGGGCGCCCTTGCTGGCGCCGTACGGGAGGTTGTGGGCCGTGTGGTCGCTGGTCAGCGCGACGATCCGCCCGGTCGCGTCGGTGGTCTGCCCACGGGGAGCCGCTCCGCGAAGGCCTTGATGAGCAACCACGCAGCACGGGCGTTCACGGCGAAGTGTCGTTCCCAGCTCTCGACGCTGGTGTCCAGGATGGAGCTGTTGACGCTCTCACAGTGGGACATCACCAAGCCCGCGAGGTCACCGCGTGCTGCCGCTGCCTGGACCAGCCGGCCCGGTTCCTCGATTGCTGCCAGGTCCCCTGGGTAGAGGTCGACGCGCCGCCCCAATGCCCGGCACTCGTCGGCGACCGCTTCGGGGTCGCCCTCCCGGCGTTCGAGGCCGACGCGCTCGTCGTAGGGCGCCCAGTAGCTGATCGCCAGATCCCATCCATCCTCGGCCAGGGCCAGCGCGATTCCGGCACCGATCGACCGCCGGCGCCCGACGCCGGTCAGCAAAACGGTCCCTCGTCCTTCCGACACAGCAGGCCCCAATCTCTCGCCGGTGCTGCCACGGACAACCTCAGCCTCCGCAGCCCATCCCTGCAACCGAGTTTTCCGATGCGTCAGTGCGCTCTAATGCTGCTGGCCGGGAGGCCGAGGCGCACACGGCCTGTCGGGCCAGCGGTAGGTCGCCTTGCGTGCTGGGATGCACGCATGGTCCATTCGCAAGCGCCCAGGTTGGAGATGCTGTGGGAGGCACATGATCCCCACGGCGTCCTCGTGGAGCGGTTCGGCTTCACAGACCCCGCATCGGCCGACAGCTGGGTCGCCGCGACCTTGGAGGAGCAGTGGGGTGTTCGGATCGAGTCCTGCGAACGCATCGTGATGAGCGACCGCAACGCGTTGGCTTGGATCACCACCCCCGCCGGTCGGCTACTTGCCAAGTGGTCGGTCGCCCCAGAGCGGTTCACCCGCCTATCGCAGACCGCCCGACTCACCCAGTGGCTTGACGGGAAAGGGTTGCCGGTGTCAGCGCCGATTCCGTCGCTAGCCGGGCAACTTCAGGTGGAGGTTGACCAGGTTTCGATGTGCCTCCAGCGTGTCATCCCGGGCGATCTCCTTGACGTTGACGACGATGATCAGGTGCGAGCCGCTGGCGCAACACTCGCCCAGCTTCACCAAGCGCTCCATGGGTATCCGGACGCCGATCGGGTGGCCCCGCGCGAGCCGCGACCGCAACCATTGGCGGCTCGTGTCACCGAGTGGATGGACACCGCTGGCCAGCGTGTCCCGAAGGCGGCCCGGGACTCCTTGATGCGGCTCGTCGCCGACGCGCCAGATGACGCGCTGCCCACGCAACTCGTCCACGGCGACTTCCGTTCATCGAACGTGCTGTGCGCCGGGCCCAAGGTCACGGCGGTCATCGACTTCGAGTCCGCACGGGTCGACCACTGCATCAACGAGATCGCTCGCTCGGCGGTCATGCTCGGGACACGCTTCCGGGGCTGGGGACCTGTATCTGCTGAGGTCCGCGCCACGTTCCTATCCGGCTACCAGTCCATCCGGCAGCTGACGCCCGTTGAGGTGAGCTGGTGGGACGTCCTCCTGCTCTGGCACACGTTCGCCCAAGTGCCACCCGGCGACGACCCGACAGGCTGGCGCGCATCAGCACTCCGCCAACTAGCCAAGCTGCGCGGGAGCGCTCCCGACTCCGCAACTCCGCCCTGCCTCTCGGAGGACCGTGCGAGCCTCAGGTAGACCAGCGGGTGCCATGTCGACGACCGCGAGTTCAGCGGACGCGATGTCTTGACGGACAAGCTCAAGTGCATCGTCAACCTCCCGGACCCGAACTGCGGGATCGCTTTCCGATGTAGTGCCGACCAGAGCGGCGCCCACGGCCACCTCGACCGTCTCGACCACCGACCGCATGCTCATGTTGCTGATGATGCCCGACAAGACATCCGCCACATGCCGCTGAGCGCGCACCGGGCTGGGACGACGCAACGACTGCCGGACTACAGTCCGATCGCCGCAGCCGCAAACGCATACCGCTCGGCCTCGAGCAGCAGGTCGGCAGTGGGTGGACCGGAGCCGACACGCTCGTTCGTCGTGGCCATCCGGAAGAGCAGGGCGCGCGCCACCGCTGGAACCGACACGCCCGCCTGGACCAGCAGGCCGGCGTTCGCGCCGTGCCAGCAGAGGGCATCGGCAACGACAACGCCCTCGGCGTACGCGAGCGGGCGCCAGTACGGCGAGATGTCGATGACGGCCGGTGCCAGCGTGGGATGGAACAGGACATTGCCGGTCAGGTCCCCGTGAACGACCTGCGGGGAGCCCAGCGGCTCCAACGCCGCAGTGACCCGGCGGGCAGTTGCCGCGAGCTTCCGGTCGGAACCGGAATGCTTGTTCGCCCCAGACGGCCCGGTCGGCGATCGCCCACCAGTCCTGGCGTGCATCAACACAGGCGGGGCGAGGCAGATGGGCGACCGCGCGGTGGAACTCCCGACCGGCTTCGAGGATCCGGACCCACGTTGATGTCGCCGACAGGTCGGGGTGGCGGCCGTCGACCCACCGAGTGGCCGACCACCCCGCGCAGGCCCAGGACCCGTGGAGCGTGCGCACCGGCGGCGCTATGCGCACCCTGTCTGGCATCACGTCGACCAGGGCTTCGCCGAGCCACGCGTGCACTGGCCCGCCACCGGGCTTGAACACGAGGTCCCCGGCCACCCACGAGGTGCCCTGACCCCCGGACAAGGGCCGCGGCGAATCTTCGACACCGAAGGCGCGCAGGACGCTCAACGGGGGCGGCTCGGACGGCATGGTTGCACGGTAGGCACTGCTGGCGGCGGTGTCGAAGCACTTCTGCGAGGCCCGGCGCTGCTCTTCGACTGAGTGGCGCATCGAGCCTGCCAACGGCTTCGGTCCCCGCTAGCGACGCCAGATCGCTTCGAACTGAAACCACTGCCCTGGCCCGTTCTTCCACCTCCTTGAATCGACCTCAGCCCCAACTCCTTCACTCGGGGACGGTCGGTGGCACAACTCGGCGGACCCTTGACCCGAGAAATTCAAACGGGATCACACGGCGCTTCCTGAGGTGCCAGACCAGCTCTAGAACGTCCGCTTCTGCCGCTCTGAGGGCGGCTACGATCGCCGACCATGCCCGGGTTGAGCATGTCGCCCGTACCGACTGGCAGTCCTGTTCGGGTCCGCCAATTACGTCCGGATTAGGCGCCCTCTAGGCGTGCCACCGGCCGACACACGAACCTCCTGACGCCGGCGGGTCACGCTCCCGGTCTGTTCGCCAACGCCGATAGCGAATGATGGCCCAGACGACCTGACCCACAGCAACAGCGAGCAGCACGACCACCCACAGCACTGGTGCCCCGTGGTTTAGCCACGTCTTTGCGAAGACCGCAAAGAACACGAGGATCCCCGCGCAGACCGCCAGTACGGTCCGCGGATCGTCCCTATCGGTCAACCACCTGACGTCGCGCATGGCGGCGAACCTACATTGGGACGTTCACACAAGGAGCTGCCCGTGCGTGTCCGCGGACAGGGACGCGCGACGCCCCGTGTCGTGAGTGTCGCTGGGTCTCCACGCTCATGCCGCCGCGCCTGCCCGTCCGGTGGGAGACGCCGTGCCACACTCGCCTGTGCCCACGACTCCTGCCGAATCCGCTGAACAGACAGCAATGTCGCCGCGGAGGCGGCTGTTCAAGATCTGGGTTGCCCTCGCGTCAGCGGTCCTGATCGCGGCAGTCCTGTTCGGATGGAACGTCTGGACGGACCGCCAACCTACGGTCTACTCCGCTGTCGACGCATACGGCTCCGCCGTGGAGTCCGGTGAGCGCTCTGCTCTCGAAGCAATCATCGCTGAGGGTCCTGGACGAGATTCGCTCCTCGAGCGTCACGCAGGAAAGCCGAGCACGGTCACCGGCGTCACGATGGACATGACCGTCTCAGCCGTGTGGTGGGAGGTCGAGGTGACGTACGAACTACCCGGTCAGGAACGAGCCAGCGAACGTCTGTTGGTGCACTCGCGAGGTGATTCACCCGACCGGCTTATCGACTACGCCGTCAGCCCAGCACCCTGATGAACCGGCCTGTGGTGCGGTTCCGTGCGCGACGCGCCCTCATGCCGCCGACCGCTAGACCGTGCCGATGTGCTCGCATCCGGGTCAGCACGCCCCGTTGTCCGCGAACGGTGGAAAGACAGGCAGCCGATCGTGGCGGCGGTACCGGCGAAGCGTTAGTAGACCTCGTCTGCCCAACCCACTCGCACAAGGATCTCTGTAGCGACGTCGGCAGCGGCGCGGTCATTGGTCACCGTGAAATCCTCAGCAGCGGTCGTGGTCGACAGACGCTTGTGCTCATTCAACCCGGCGAGGTGCTGCTTCAGCTGGTGTCCCGTGTCTCGTTGACGCAGGCGCGTGCGTAGCGTGTCCTCGTCTGCGGTCAACCTGACGAGTCGGACCTCGCAGTCCGCGAGGCTCTCGGCATACAGCTCGCGCACGGGCAAGCTGTCGATGACCGCAGCGACCACAACGAACCGGGCGCCGGCGACCTTGAAGTTGGCCCATAGCGCTGCCAGGTTCGCGCACTTGAGCTGGTCATAGAACCCACCACCCGCAGGATGGGTTCCCGGGGCCGGTCCGAACTGGGCAAGCATGTCTGTGTCGACGACGGCGGTGACGTGGCCCGCAGCACTGAGAACACGCCCCGCCGCGTTGGCCACCGTGGATTTCCCGACCCCGGCGACCCCGGTGAGAAGCAGAGCCCGATGCACAGATACTCCTGAATGTTCCGTACGAGAGATCGCAGGCCGCGCTCAGCTCGTCTCGATTGCCACGGAACCAGATGCTAGGGCCACGTGAACAACTGCCTTACCCGAGCACGCTCGTGCCGAGGACGGGCAAAGCTCGGTCCGGCCGATGAGCGCTCTTCGCGGCTGGGTCTTCGACGGACTTCGGCCAAGAGGGCACGAGGTGGGAGTTACGCGTGCAACTTGAGGGCCAGAAAGATCGGCGCGGAGCGCAGGGCGTCGTAGCGGTCAGGCTCGACCTCACGAAGCGCTGGGAGGGGCTGGGGCTCGACCATCCGGTCCAGGATGAAGCCCTCCTCGAGGAGCTCGTTCACCAGAACGCTCATCGGCATCAACTGGTACTCGAACGAATGATCGTCGCCCAGGGAGCGGGTGATCCAACTCTGGTCGAAGTACGAGCAGCCGAACCGGCCCCAGTCCGCCGTCGGGTGCGTGGTTGAGACGACGAGCCAGCCACCCGGCCGCAGGATCCGCCGGCACTCGCGGAGGAACCCGCGACGGTTGCTGAGGTGGTGCAGAACCAGCGCCGACAACACCCCATCTTGGCTGTGGTCGGGCAGGAACGACAACGGCTCTTCGAGGTTGTGTTGCACGATCCGGGCTCGGGAGCCGACGGCCGTCCTCGCGCGCTCGGCCAACGAGTCACTGCCCTCGACACCGATGACGTCCGCGCCCCGCCGTACCAGCTCGACGATGTAATCTCCAGCGCCGCAGCCGAGGTCAGCGACCCGCTGGCCCGCCACGTCACCAACCAGCTCGAGGACAGCCGGTCGATCGTGGAGCGAGTTCAGACCGGGCTTGGCTGCTCGGTCTGCGAAGACCTCTCCGGCACGACCATGGTACGAATGATCAACTGTGCTCATCGAGCGATCCTAGGATCCCCGTCAACATCTTTGGTTGCAGCAAGATCCGGCGTTGGACGTCGCCGTGGCAGTCACGCCGAGAGCACCATCCCGACCTGCGCGAGCCCTCCGGCGCGATGTGCCTGTCGCAACGTCCGCGGCTGCGGCTACTGGCGCAAGAGGTAGTGGTCCCGGAGGGCACCATCAGGGGCTGGCTCCGCGGGCCCGGCCGGTTCCATGCCGCACCGTTGGTACAGGCGTCGGGCGGCCTCTCCGCCCGGGGTGGCGGCGGTGAAGGTGACCACGTCGATGTCGCCTTCCGGCCACCGCTCGATCGCGGCACGCACGAGTGCGGCGCCGAGCCCGCGGCCGCGTGCGACCTCGGCTACGGCCAGCCAGTGGATACGGTGCGGTTCGTCGTCGCGGCTCAGCAGCATCCCGCCGGTGATCGCGCCCGGCGGTCCGGTCACGAGCGCAGTTCCGCGCTGAATACCTCGTGTGATCGCCTGCTCGATGCCGGGCATCGGGCCGAAAAGCGGCTCGACCTCGCGAGCCAGTACTAGCCAGGCCGGGACGTCCTGCGCTGTGGCCCTGCGAACCGGGGGAAGCACGCGCGCGACACTAGCGCCCGAAGAGCAACGGCTCAGCATGACAGGCCTACCGGGGCCGCCGGTCGTGCCCGGACGCGCGGCTGACCGTGTCTCCTCACCAGGTTGCGGCTTGAGGCCCAAATGCGCGCCGGCTCCGATTCATGTCATTTTCTGAGTGAGTTGGACGAGGGCGGCCACCCGGTGAGCTGCCTCGATGGGGTCAAGGCCATCGGTGTCGATCACATGATCGGCCGGGGTTGATTGAGCTTCCCTGTATCGAGCCCGGTAGAACTCGGTCGGCTCCGGCCGAGCCGTCGCGAAGCGTTGGCGCCACGTGTCGTCACGTGCGCGCAGTTGGACGGATATCGTCGTCGCCCCGGACGGGAGTAGGGCGGCGACGAGGTGATGCATTTCTGTGGACTGGAAAACCCAGGTGATCAGCAGGATGTCGACGTCCGCCTGAGCGGCGTGGCTGGCGACGGCACGCAGGTTCGCCTGCACCATCTTCTTCATTCGCTCGTCAACACGCCACGGCTGGTGAAGCCAGAGGTCGTCGACGTCGACCCACTGGACAAGATTTGGCCCGCTCTCCGCGAGAGTCAGTAGGTGTCTGGCCACGCTCGACTTGCCGACACCAGGAGCTCCACCAAGCATCACCGTCCGCATCGGAGGATGGTACTTGCGAAGCAACCGCACGAGAATCTGAGGCCGCTGAACGGAACCCACATGAGGAACATCGTCATCGTCGCCCATCCGGAGGCGAGCCATCACACCGACGGTGTCGTCGGCGGGTGGTTCGACTCCCACGTCACCGAGCGGGGCGCACGCGATGCCCAGAGCATCGCGCGAGCGTTGAGCAGCCGGCTGGACGGCAGGAGCGCGGAGATCTTCTCCTCCGACCTGCTGCGCGCCCGGCAGACGGCCCACGTCATCGCGGGCGCCCTGGCGACCGGCGTGACCACCGACCCCGACCTGCGCGAGAAGTCCTTCGGCGTGGCGGAGGGCAAGCCCCAGAACTGGCTCCGGGTGCGCAGCATCCCGCTGCCCGACGACGGTGAGCGCCTTCGTCACGACGAGGGCATCCCGGGCGCCGAGACCCGGTGGGGCCTGGCCGAGCGGTCCTACCGCGCCATGGGCCGCATCCTGCAGTCCCCGGAGGAGAACCAGGTTGTGGTGACGCTCGGCGGTCCGATCACGCTGCTGATTGCGGCCTGGATCGGATGCCGATTGAGGCGTCCGGCCGCGTCCAGTTCCCCGTCGACTCCGGCAGCATCACCTGGCTGCGCAAAGACCCGCGCAACTTCAGCCACCAGCTGGCGCAGCTCAACGACGTCAACCACCTGCTGCGAGGCTGACCTCGTGTTCAGACGCGACAGCCGTGCGCCCGGACGCAGGAAGTGCGCGTGTCGTGCGCTGAATGACACTCACCCGCTGAACCGATGACAAAAATGACAGCCCCGGCGACGAGCACCGGCTGACTCGAGCCTCAACATGAGATCACCGGCCCCGCTTCTCCCTCTCGGACGCACCGAACCAACGAACATGAGGGCAATGCCGAGAACCATGACGACAGTTCCCATCGGCGTGACCGCAGCTTCCTCGGGGCGCATGGGCCAGCTGGCGGCTCAGTCGTCGTCGAGGCTCTGCGAGGCCGCTCACGCGATCGGTTTCACGGCCGAGACGGCCACCATGGTGGGGATGCTGGCGAACCACCGCTCATAGTCGCTCCATTGCTCCTCGGACCGGTCGTGGTGCGGGAGCGTGGGCGGTTCAACGAGGCGTCGCAGGAGCAGCCCGTGCCTGAAGAGCGCCTCGACGTACTGCTCGAGCGGGCGGTGGTAGTGGCGGTGACCGCCGAACGACTCGATCCACCACTCTTCCGGCTCCAGGTATCCGGTGACCCTGCGCGACCACGGCGACGGACTGTCCGGGCGCGAAGGTTCCTGGCGGAAGAACGCGGGGTGCAGGATCGTGAAGACGAACCGACCGCCTGGTCGAAGTGCTCGTGCGACTGCCGCCACCACTGGCTCAAGGGCTGGGAGATCCATCAAGACCATGTGGCAGACGACGGCGTCGTAGGAGTCGCGCTTAACCGGGATGTCGACCGCAAGGTCGCGGACCTCGAATCGGATCTCCGGGTAGGTGCGACGCGCGGTGCTGATCAGTTCCAGGCTGCCATCGACGCCTGTGACACGCGCACCGCCGGCGGCAAGCAGCCCGGACAGCCACCCGTGCCCGCACCCGAGGTCCCAGACGTCCATCCCGGCGGGGTCACCGAGTTCCTCGTCGAGGAAGGGCGCGACGCGCCGAAAGAACGAGTCTGTCGGGCCCCCGACGAGGGCGGCGTACGACGCGGCCGCCGCATCCCATCGGTCGCGGTCGACCCTCGATCGATCGGCGGCGCTCATCGGCTCAGTCTCCTGTGCTGACGATTCAGCAGGGTATGGCGGCGGCTCTGGACCGTGCTCCGAGAGGCCATCAGCGAGGAGGATCGGCCGAACTGTCGGCACCACGTGGTTCTGGCCGCGGTGCCCTGTCCCTCGACTGCCACGATCACCAGACCAACGCTAGCGCCAGCCAACGTGCAGCCCTCATCCGATCGCGCTCGGACAGGCGAACAACGGGCGCATCGAGTCCGGGCACACACGGATGGTCCGTGCGCTCAGACGGCTCGAGTCACTCCCACACGGCACTGCTGCGTTCTGGTGAGGGTTTGGGAACTCGCTCGACGAGTGCTTCCGAGTGATCACCAGTGTGATCAGGTGTGGCAGGTGGCGTCTCTGGAGCGGTCGCTCGAGCGGGTGTACGGCGGTGTCTAGGCTGAGCCGGTGCGCACCCTCGAAGTCGTTCGGCATTCGCTCACACGCAAGGGTGCGGACAAGAGCAAGGCGTCGCAGCTGTCCCCCGAGGGCGTGCGCATGGCTCGGCGGTTGGGCGCCCGTCTTGCTGAGCCGTCGTACGTGGCGGTGGGAGACCAGCCCCGGCATCTGGAGACAGCGATCGCCATGGGGTTCGCCGTCGACGAGCAGACGTCATGGCCCTCCGGATATGTCGACGGAGCGGTCAAGCATCACGACCAGTGGACGTGGCCTGAACCCTTCGTTCGCTACGGCGAGCTCCTGGGGCGTGAGTCCCGGCTTGCACGAGTAGCAGAGGCCCACTTGACGCACTGGCGGCGGATCCTCGATCACGTCCCCGAGGGTGGGTCTGGCCTGATCGTGTCCTCGGGCGGATCCATCGAACCGGTGCTCGTCGCCGCCTTTCCTGACGCCGATCATGCGTCGTGGGGTGGGGCGTTCCACCAGCTCGAGGGCGCCACCCTTGTTGCCGATGGCTCGGCGTTCACAGGCATCACTCTCCGCCGACGAGACGCCGGCACAGGTCCGATGTGAGCGGCCTGCGACCCGCCGGAAGGGACTCGTCTGAGACGAGCCATAGGAGCGTGAGTAGGCCGGATCGTCCGACGTGCGGATACAGCTCCACCTCTGGACGACTGGTAGGAACGGGAGAGTTGCTGAGCCGGGAGTTCACGCGCTCCCGACGAGTTTGGCCAGACGGACCCCAGCTGATGACGCCGACCAATCAACCGTCGCCGTAGCACAGATGGAATCGGATGCACCGGTCTCGCGCGGAGTGGAAGAGTCGGCAGCGTGAGTTGGCTGGACGCACACGCTGCTGCCACCCGGTGAGGTCCCGCAACCCCCGGACCCCTCGCAGCCCGCGCTTGTCCCCTCGCGCGTGGCGGGGTTACATGGTTGGTGCGCCTGTAAGGGGTCGCAGCGCCTGGGCTCCGGGCGATCGCGAGGAGGGCGCACCGCTCGGAGCCCTGTTCTCTGTCCACCCGACGTGCGCTCGGTCGAGCGATGCGGTGGGACCGCCCTTCTTACCCGTGTGCAAGCGCGTGCAGCCGCGTACAGTCAAGGAGATGGAAGCGGTGCAGCCACACGCCGCCACGACCTTTCGGCTCCAAAGGACCACAGTGGGCGACAACGCCGTCGTACCGAGCCACATCTGGGGAGAGGCCGGACCAGATCCGGCCGGCCTCGCGGCCCAGCTCGCGGCGGAACGCAGGGAGTCCGAGAACCTGCGCCTGGCCCTCCGGAACAGCCGGACGATCGGCATGGCCATGGGCATCGTCATCGAGCGCGAGAAGTGCACTCCCGACTGCGCCTTCGCCATCCTGCGCCGGATCAGCCAGCACGAGAACCGCAAGCTCCACCTGGTCGCCGCGGAGGTCGTCGCCACCGGGGTGATCCCCGAGCACGGCTGAACCCGTCGGGAGCAGCGACACCGGTGTCCGCCGACCTGTGGAGTTGGCCGATTCCGAGGACACCGGCGTCGACGCCTGCCAGCGTGGGATGCGGTTCTATCGACCGGTCGAGTCCGCGGCGGCGGTGTGTTGAGCATCCAGCGCCCGCCGCCGGGCCTCGGATCGACCGCCCTACGGACGCCGGAGGGCAAGGGGCCTGCGCGCATCGGCTGCAGGTCTCCCGAGCCGATGGGTCCCCGCCGCCCGGGCAGCGCGGCGGGGACTCGTCACTCCACGCGACGGCCACGCGGCGTCGGCCGGGCAGATGGACGGGGCTCCCGCACGTGGGAGGCGGCGGGAGCCCCGAGCGCGCCTGGGAGGTGCGCAGGGCGGAGGGCCGTCGCCGGGCAGGGGTTCCCGGCGCGACCCTCCGTTGGCGCCCATGGTGTCAAACCGTGGTGTCGTCGCGTGGGGAAATCGGCAAACCCCGGGTCGTATGACCGATACCACCGGCCCGACCCGCGGACCGGACCGGCCGGCGGTGCTCGTCTCGGATCGGGATGCCGAAGAAGTTGTCGATCTCGCGCAGAAAACGTGTCATGAATGCCGAGCCCGGTCGTCTCACAGGAGACGGCGGCGCGCCCCCGAACGCGCCGCCGTCGCCCGGGGCTTCGGACGGTCTCGGGGCGCTGCCCTTCTACAACGAGGACATCGACGGCGCCGACGCCCCGTCGGTCGTCACCGACCTGCGTCGCGCGGTGGGCTCCGCCGACCGCGTCCTCGCCGTCACCCCCGAGTACAACGGCACCATGCCGGCCGTGCTCAACAACGCCATCGACTGGCTGTCGCGCCCGTTCGGCCAGGGCGCCATCAAGGGCAAGCCCTTCGCCGTCGTCGGCGCGACGCCGACACCCTACGGCGGCAAGTGGGCCCACGAGGACACCCGCCGCTCCGCGAGGATCGCCGGCGCCCACGTCGTCACCGACGTCGAGGTGTCCCAGACGACGATCGACACCGACGTCCTCGGCGACCCCGAGGTCTTCGGCCGGCTCACCGACGCACTCGCGACGCTCGTGGCCGCGGACACGTCGGTCGCCGCCTGACGGGCCGGGCCGCCGACCCCTGCGGCGTACACTCGAGACGGCGCACGAACGCCCGGGCGACGCCGCCCCGACGCACTCCGCACGACGCCTCCCGACCCGGTCGGGAGGGTCGGGGGGGTCGTCACCCGTGACCAACGGACCAGGAGGTGCCATGGGTGACAACATCGGACTCTGGGTGCTGCTCGCCATCGTCGTCGTGCTCGTCGCGGGGGCTGCCATGCTGCAGAGCCGGCGCGGAGGGACCAACGACACGCTGAACCGCCACGGCGACGAGACCGTCGTCGAGCGCGACCACCACCCCGAGGGGGCAGAGCGCTCCCACCTCGTCGGCAACCCGCCGATCGACACCATCACGACCCAGGGCTGGGGCGTGGCCCAGGCCGGCGAGGGCGCGATGCCCGAGGAGCTGCCGGAGGACGTCCACCCCGAGTACCACGAGGACCCGCACCACCGCCGCCGGCACTGACCGGCGCACCGGCGAGCTCGACCTCCACCACGACGCTCGACCGATTTGCCACCCGCGACCACGAGACCGACGGCCGCACCCCTTCGCGGGGTGCGGCCGTCGCCGTCAGGCCAGGTGCCAGACCGTCGTCGTGCGCAGGGTCTCGCCGGGGCGCAGCACGGTCGAGGGGAACTCCGGGCGGTTGGGGGCGTCGGGGAAAGCCTGCGTCTCCAAGGCGATGCCGGCCCGCGGCCCGTACGCGCGACCGGACAGGCCGACGATGCTGCCGTCGAAGTGCGTGCCGGTGTACACCTGCATCCCCGGCTGGTCCGTCTCGACGGTGAGCGTGCGCCCGCCGCGACCGGTGAGGACCGCCGCCGTCCGCATCCCCGAGCCCCGCAGGACGACGTTGTGGTCCAGGCCCCGAGCGTGGCGCAGCTGCTCGTCGTCGAGGGCGAGACCGTCTCCGATGCGACGCGGAGACCGCCAGTCCAGCGCGGTGCCGTCGACGGCCTCGACGCCCGTGGGCAGCAGGTCGGCGCCGACCGCGGTGAAGGCGTCGGCGTCGAGGCGCAGCTCGTGGTCCTCGACGCCGCCGCTGCCCTCGCCGTCGAGGTTGAAGTAGGCGTGGTTGGTGAGGTTGACGACCGTCGGCCGGTCGGTCGAGGCCGCGTAGTCCAGGTGCACGGTGCCGGGAGCGATGCGGTAGGTGACGTCGACCTCGAGCCGGCCCGGGAAACCCTGGTCTCCGTCGGCACTGCTCAGGTGGAGGCGCACGTGCACGGGGCCGGCGTCCGTCACGGTCCAGACCCGGCGGTCGAAGCCGGCCGGGCCGCCGTGCAGGGTCGTGGTCCCCTCGTTGGCCGGCAGCACGCACGTCGTGCCGTCGAGGGTGAACCTTCCACCGGCGATCCGGTTGGCGTAGCGGCCGATGGTCGCACCGAGGTAGCCCCCGTCGGACGCGTACGCACCGGGGTCCGCGTGGCCGAGGACGACGTCGACGGGGTCGGGGGAGTGCGCGTCCTCGACGACCAGTCGACGCACGGCCGCGCCGGCGGTCATGACCTCGAGTGTGAGGCCGTCGGTCCAGAGCTCGACGGACGTGGGGTGGTGGGGGGTCGACACGGGTCCTCCTGCGCGTAGGTGGGGGTGTGGTGCCGGGCGGCCTGTCGGGGCCGCCCGGCACCGGTGGGTCAGCTGAGCAGGAAGGTCGTCTTCGAACCCGACGCGGGACCGACCGTCAGGCGGCCCTTGTCGTGGCGGACGTAGGCCGAGGGGTCGGCGACCGACCGCAGCGACACGCCCTTCGACGAGGCGAGGCCCGGCAGCCGCACGAAGCTCGCCTCGGCGGCGAACGAGCCCGCCGTGTCGACGGCGTCGACGGGGTCGATGCGCAGGCTCGTCCCGCTGACCCGCACGTAGCGGTCCGGGAAGTTGACCGACTGCAGCGACACCGTGTCGCCGCCGGCCAGCCCCGCGACGAAGCGGAACTGGCTGTCGGCCAGCTCGCGCACGTCCGCGTCGACGCGCAGCCCGTACTCGGCGTGCCGGACGAACGACGTCGACGCGTCGCCCGGCGAGAGCCGCACGATCGGCCCCCCGACGCCCACCGGCACCCCGAACAGGGGGGACCCGTCCGGGTGCCAGTAGAGGCGCTGCGCCCGGGCGTGCCGGTTCGGGTCGTAGAGCGGGTCGCCGACGATGTCGCGGTAGTCGCGGGCGTGGTAGACGAGCACGTCGGTGACGCCGTCCTCGGCCACGGTGAAGCTGTTGTGGCCCGGGCCGTACTGGCGCGTCTGTTCGTTCGTCGTGAACACCGGGTCGGGGCTCTTGGTCCACGACCGGTGGTCGAGCAGGTTCGCGGACGCGTCGGCCGTGAGCAGGCCTATGCAGTACCGCGCGTCGGTGGCGCTGGCCGAGAACGTGACGAACACCTTCCCGTTGCGCACGAGGACGGCCGGGCCCTCGTTGACCTTGAACCCCTGCACCTCCCACGGGAGGGTCGGCGTCGCGATGCGCACCGGGTCCGTGGCGAGGGCGAAGGGCGAGGCCATCTCGGCGATGTACAGGCTCGTGTTGACGGCGATCTCCGGCTCGCTCTGGGCCCACACGAGGTAGCGGCGGCCCGCGAGCTCGAACGTCGTGGAGTCGAGCGCGAAGGACAGCCACGGCGTCATGATCTGTCGAGGTGCACCCCAGCCGGCCGGCTCGCGCGGGTCGGCGAGGCTCGACTCCATGACGTACATGCGGATGTTGAAGACGTTGCCGGCGTCACCGGCGGCGAAGTAGACGTACCAGCGCCCGTCGATCCGGTGCAGCTCGGGAGCCCAGATGTGGCCCCCCATCTGGCCGCTGGTGGGCCGACGCCAGATGACCGACTCGGCAGCCGAGCCGAGGCCCGCGATCGTCGGGGCGCCCCTGACGACGAGCCGGTCGTACTCGGGGACCGAGCCGGTGAACCAGTACGTGCCGTCGACCGGCGGGGTGACGAAGGGGTCGGCCCGCTGCCAGACGAGTGGACTGACGGTCGGCGCGCCGTACACCTCGGCGTCGGTGCGCGGTGGGGTCGGGGCACCGAGCGCGTCTCCGGACAGGGCCGGGGCGGCGAGTCCCGCCGCGGCGAGGGCGAGCCCGCCCTGCAGGAGCGTGCGCCGTGCGATGGCCCGGTGCAGCTGGATGCGTGCGTCGTTCATGGTCGGCCTCACTTGAGCTGGACCCGGATGAAGGTCACCGAGTTCGGGTCGAAGGTGCGGGTGAAGGTGGGCGCGACGCCCTTGATCGTCGTCGTCACCGGCTGGACGGGCTGGGCGCTGCGCGTGTTCTGGGCCTCGGGATCGCCGGAGATGACGGTCATCTCGGCCTTGCCCACGACCCGCGTGCCGGCACCGAGGTCGATCGTGGTGCGGGCCGGGGCTGCCTGGGCGTTGACCACCTTGACGACGAGCTGGTTCCGGGCGGTGTCCCGGGTCACGACCTGCGCGAAGGGCTCGGTCACGGCGTCGTCGCGGAAGCTGCCCCAGAGCGCCCCGTCGAGGTAGAGCTCGACCTGGCCGCCGCGGATCTTGACGTGCACGTCGTAGGTGCGGCCGGTCTCGACCGTGTTCGGCTTGGCGAGCAGGGTCTGCTTGGCTCCGTTCGTGGCCTTCTCGACCGCGCCCTGGGTGTTGTTCCAGCCGCCGAGGTTCCACCAGTAGAAGTTGCCGGAGTCCTTGACGCCGAAGCCGATGAGGAAGCCCTCGGCCCCGGCCGTCTTCGTCGCCTTGAGGCTCAGGTCGTAGTCGTGCCACGCGGGGTCGCCCGCCGTGACGAGGGTGTCCTGGGCGGCGGTGTCGGACTGGACGTAGGCGCCGTCCTGCACCGACCACGTCCCGCGGTTCGCCAGTGGCCTCCACGCGGACGCGTCGCCGGAGAAGTCGTCGCGAAACAGCGGCGAGCCGTCCGCGCCGGTGACCGTGACGTCGTCGTACCTGGCCGCGGTGGCCCACGTCGACAGGCCGATCGCGCCGGTGATCGGCCTGGCCTGGGCGAGGGCCCCGCTCGCCGTGCTCGGCACCACGGCGTCACCGACGTTGTTCATGAACAGCTTCTGCAGCTCGTAGCTCGTCGAGCCCCACGAGGCGTTGTTGTCGAACCAGATCATGTCCGGCTTCCACTGGACGTAGTCGATGTTCGACAGCAGTGGCGCGTACGAGGCCATCTTGACGACGTCGGCGTTGCGCTCGAGGCCGGTCATGAAGGCGGCTTCGGAGAGCGCGTTGCGCAGCTTGTTGTCGAGCGAGGCGTACTCGCCGAGGAAGACCTTCGGGCCCTGGCGGTCGTAGCCGTCGTAGCGGGCGTTGTTCTGCAGGAACCAGTCCGGGCTGTTGTAGTAGTGCTCGTCGAGCATCGCCGTGCCGTGGTCCTTGTTGAGGGACCACAGCCGGTCGAAGGTCGTGCCGGTGTCGTCGGGGCCGGAGTTCGACAGCACGGTGACGTCGGGGTACCGCGCCTTGATGGCGGCCTCGAACTTCACGAAGTTGGCGAAGTAGGCGTCAGGCAGGTTCTCCTCGTTGCCGATGGCGATCCGGCTCAGGCCGAAGGGTGCCGGGTGGCCCATGGCGGCGCGCTTGGCGCCCCACTCGCTCGTGACGGGTCCGTTGGCGAACTCGATGAGGTCGAGGGTGTCCTGGATGTGCCGCTGCAGCAGCGCGTCGTCGACGGTGGCACGGTTCTGCCCGCACCCGGTGACGAGGGCTGGGACGACCGGCACCGGCATCGCACCGATGTCCTCGGCGAACTGGAAGTACTCGTAGTAGCCGAGCCCGTAGGACTGGTTGTAGCCCCAGAAGTTGGCGTTCGTCGCGCGCTGCTCGACCGGGCCGATGGTGTCCTTCCACTGGTAGCTGCGGGCCCGGGGGTAGCCGTGCTCGGCGTCGTAGGAGTACATGCTGCCGGTGTTGACGAGGCACCCGCCCGGGAAGCGCACGAAGCCGGGGTGCAGCGCGGCGACCTTCTCGGCGAGGTCCTTGCGCAGACCGTTGACGCGGCCCTTGTAGGTGTCCCGCGGGAAGAGCGAGACCATGTCGAGCCGCAGCGTCCCGGTTCCGCCGGCCTCCACGGCGAGACGTCCGCTCGTCGTCGAGGCGGTGGCCACGAAGCTCCCGCGGTACTGGCGCCACGTGTCGCCGTCGACCTGGACGTCCAGCGGGGTGGCGTACGTCGTCGTCCGGGCGCCGTCACGGAGCGTCACCGTCAGCGGAGTGCCCGACGCGGCGTCGGTGCGGGCCCAGACGCTGAAGTCGTACGTCTTGCCCGCCTCCAGCCGGACGCCGGTGTTGTAGCCGGCGTTGGCCAGGCCGTAGCGCCCGCCGGAGGGGTTGGTGAGCGTGAGGCGCAGGTAGGTGCGGTTGCGCTCGTTCATCCGGTCGATGTCGTCGACCGTGGTGGCCGTGCCGCTTCCGCCGGAGCTCGCCGACGTGCTCCACGCGGTGAGGCCGGTGTAGCCGCGGTTGTCGGTGGGGGAGTACTCGAACGAGCGGTTCTGGACGAGCTCGGCGTAGAGACCGCCGTCGGCGGCGCGGTTGATGTCCTCGAAGAAGACGCCGTACATCGAGCGGTCGATGGCGGGTCCGGACCGGGACGGGTCGACGGTGACGCGGTAGTCGAGGGGCTCGGGCGTGGCTGCCCGGGCGCTCGGCAGGCCTGCGAGCAGACCGACGCCGAGGACGCCGGTCGCGAGACCCGCCACGACGCGTGCGTGGCTCATTGGGGGACCTTTCGTGGTCGAGGGCAAGGGCGGTGATGCGTCCGGGTGTCCTCCGCGCACGGGGCAGCACCGGTCGGGAGCTGCCCTGCTCACGAAAGTGAGCGCTAACATAGCAGGCTCAGAGAAGCCGTCAAGCGGGCTGAAAAAGTTCGAGGAAGGACTTGACGGCGGTGAATGTTAACGCTCACACTCTTGCTCCAAGTGGCCTGGCGGCCACGGCGGACGAGGAGGTCGGCCGCACCCAGGCGCCAATGAGGGCGCCCGAAGTTTGGAGGAAGTTCAGTGCTGAAGAAGATCCTTCCGGTGGCCGTCGGAGCCGTGGCGCTCGTCGCCCTCTCGGCCTGTGGCGGCGGCAGCACCGCGGCGACCGGCGCGGGTGCCGGCGCCGGTGCCAAGAGCGGCAAGATCGTCATGGGCTTCGCCCAGGTCGGCGCCGAGAGCGGCTGGCGCACGGCCAACACGAAGAACATCCAGGAGTCGGCCAAGGCGGCCGGCATCGAGCTGAAGTTCTCCGACGCGCAGCAGAAGCAGGAGAACCAGATCAAGGCGATCCGCAGCTTCATCCAGCAGAAGGTCGACGTCATCGCCTTCAGCCCCGTCGTCGAGACCGGCTGGGACACCGTCCTGCTCGAGGCCAAGCGCGCCAACATCCCCGTCATCCTCACCGACCGCGCGGTCGACTCCGAGGACAAGACCCTCTACAAGACCTTCCTCGGCTCGGACTTCGTCGCCGAGGGCAAGAAGGCGGGAGACTGGCTCGTCAAGGACAGCCAGGGCAAGAGCGAGGTCGACGTCGTCGAGCTGCAGGGGACGACGGGTGCCGCACCGGCGATCGACCGCAAGCAGGGCTTCGCCGACGCCATCAAGGCCGCCCCGCAGATCAAGGTCGTCGCCTCGCAGACCGGCGACTTCACCCGCTCCGGCGGCAAGCAGGTCATGGAGGCCTTCCTCAAGTCGGTGCCCAAGATCGACGTCGTCTACGCGCACAACGACGACATGGCGCTCGGGGCCATCGAGGCCATCGAGGCCGCGGGCAAGGTCCCGGGCAAGGACATCAAGATCATCTCGGTCGACGCGGTCCACGACGGCATGCAGGCGCTCGCCGACGGCAAGATCAGCTACATCGTCGAGTGCAGCCCGCTCCTCGGCGACCAGCTGATGGACCTCGCCAAGAAGGTCGTCGCCGGCCAGTCGGTGCCCGAGCGCGTCGTCACCCAGGAGACCACCTTCACGCAGGAGCAGGCCAAGGCGGCCCTGCCCTCGCGCAAGTACTGAGGTCGCGCGGCGCACGCGCCGACCTTCCCAGACGGCGGCCCCCGTCACCCTCCGGGTGTGGTGGCGGGGGCCGTCCACCACCACCGGCGCGGGGCCCACGGCGACCGCCCGGCACGCCCGAGGCGCCACCCACCCCAGCACCCACCACCACCCACCCGCATCCGGAACCGAAGGACACGCCATGACGGTCACGCCGAGCACGCGGCCACCGGACGAAGCCCGCCCCGTCGTCGCGATGAGCGGCATCACGATGGAGTTCCCCGGCGTCGTCGCCCTCCAGGACGTCGACTTCCGCCTCCTGCCGGGCGAGGTCCACGCGCTCATGGGCGAGAACGGCGCCGGCAAGTCCACGCTCATCAAGGTGCTGACCGGCGTGTACTCCGCGACCAGGGGCACGACCGAGCTCGACGGGTCGGGCGTGCGCTTCTCGGGACCGGGCGAGGCCCAGGCGGCCGGTGTGGCCACGGTCTACCAGGAGGTCAACCTCTGCGCGAACCTCACCGTCGCCGAGAACATCCTGCTCGGCCGCGAGCCGCATCGGTTCGGTGCCATCGACATGGGCGCGACGCGGGCCCGGGCCGCCGAGCTGCTGGCCCAGATGGGCCTGCGCATCGACCCCGGTTCGGTCCTCGCCGAGCACCCCATCGCGGTGCAGCAGCTCGTCGCCATCGCCCGCGCCGTCGCCGTCGACGCGCGGGTGCTCATCCTCGACGAGCCCACCTCGAGCCTGGACCAGGACGAGGTAGCCGAGCTGTTCCGGATCATGCGCCACCTCCGCGACCAGGGCGTCGCCATCCTCTTCGTCTCGCACTTCCTCGAGCAGGTCTACGAGATCGCCGACCGGATGACGGTCCTGCGCAACGGCCGCCTCGTCGGCGAGTACCTGACCCGCGACCTGAGCCGGATCCAGCTCGTGTCGGCGATGATCGGCCGCGAGCTCGGCGTCCTGGAGGAGGTCGAGCGGCTCGCCGAGGACGCCGGCTCGGGGGCGTCCGACGCGCCGCCTGTCCTCGAGGCCACGGGCCTGGGTCGACGCGGCTCGATCGCCCCGTTCGACCTGACCATCCGCGCCGGCGAGGTCGTCGGGCTCGCCGGCCTGCTCGGCAGCGGCCGCACCGAGCTGGCGCGCCTGCTCTTCGGCGCCGACCGCGCCGACTCCGGGTCCCTGCGGGTCGGCGGCAAGGGGATCTCGCTGCGCACCCCGCGCGCCGCCATCGCCTCCGGCATCGCCTTCTGCAGCGAGGACCGCAAGGGCGAGGGCATCCTCGCCGACCTGTCCATCCGCGACAACCTCGTCCTCGCGATGCAGGCCGCGCGCGGCTGGGCCCGGCCCATCCCTCGCCGGACCAAGGACGAGCTCGTCGCCCGCTGGATCGAGACGCTCGACATCCGTCCCGCCGACCCCGACGCCATCGTCGGGCGCCTGTCGGGCGGCAACCAGCAGAAGGTCCTTCTCGCGCGCTGGCTCGTGACCCGACCCCGGCTGCTCATCCTCGACGAGCCGACCCGAGGCATCGACATCGGTGCCAAGGCGCAGATCCAGAAGCTCGTCGCCCAGCTCGCGGCCGACGGCATGGCCGTCGTCTACATCTCCGCCGAGCTCGAGGAGGTGGCGCGCCTCTCGCACCGCGTCGTCGTCCTCAAGGACCGCACGAAGGTGGCCGAGCTCGACGCATCGGCGACCGTCGACGACATCCTGCGGCTCATCGCCGAGGCCGGCCCCGCCACCGGGACCGGCTCCGGCGACGGGGTCGCCCTGACCGAGCAGGTGGCCTCATGACGACGACCCCCGCCGCCGGCGGCGCCAGGCGCGGGGGAGCGGCCCAGCGCCTCCGCGGGAGCCGGCTCCTCTGGCCCCTCGTCGCGCTCGTGGCCCTCCTCGCGGCCAACGCCGTCAGCAACCCCGAGTTCCTCGCCGTGCGCCTGCAGGACGGCCACCTCTACGGCAGCCTCGTCGACATCCTCAAGAACGGTGCGCCGACCCTGCTCATCGCCCTCGGCATGACGCTCGTCATCGCGACCCGCGGCATCGACCTGTCGGTCGGCGCGGTCGCCGCCATCGCCGCCGCCGTCGCGTGCACGACGATCGTCGGCTCGTCCGACCCGACGGGCGCGGGAGCGGCGGTCCGGGGGGTCCTCCTCGCGCTCGCGCTGTGCGTCGTGCTCGGGCTGTGGAACGGCCTGCTCGTCTCCGCCCTCGGCATCCAGCCGATCATCGCGACGCTCGTGCTCATGACGGCCGGACGAGGCATCGCGATGCTCGTCACCGACGGCCAGATCATCACGGTCCGCAACGACCCCTTCGGCGAGATCGGGGCCGGCTTCCTCGTGCTGCCGATCGCCATCCTCGTGGCGCTCGCGGTCCTCGTCGGCGTCGCGCTCGTCACGCGTCGCACCGCCCTCGGGCTGCTCATCGAGTCCGTCGGCATCAACCCCGAGGCGAGCCGCCTGGCGGGCATCCGCTCGCGCACCATCATCTGGACCGTCTACGTCTTCGCGGCCCTGTGCGCCGGGGTCGCCGGCCTGATGATCAGCTCGAACGTCAGCGCCGCCGACGCCAACAGCGCCGGCCTGTGGATCGAGATGGACGCCATCCTCGCCGTCGTCATCGGCGGCACCTCGCTCGCCGGCGGCCGCTACTCGCTGGCAGGGACGCTCGTCGGTGCGCTCATCATCCAGACGCTGACGACGACCGTGTACTCGATGGGCATCGCCCCCGAGGTGACGCTCGTGTTCAAGGCGGTCGTCGTGCTCGCCGTCTGCCTCCTGCAGGCGCCCCGCATCCGCGAGCGGTTCCGGCGCAGCCGGCGTCCGTCCACCACGGGCACGGCGGGGACCACGACGTCGGACTCCCTCGCCGGTCAGACGTCCTCGGCTCCCGGCGCCCAGCCAGCCCCCTCCGTGGAGCGCCCCGACCCCACACCCGTCACCCAGCAGAAGGTGGCCCAGCCATGACGACCACCACGCCCACGCGCCGCACCGTCCCCGGTCCGTCGCGCGTGCCCAGGGTGCCGGGCCGGGTGCTCCCCGTCGTCGCGACCTTCGTCCTGTTCGTGCTGCTCTTCGGCGCCGGCTCGGTGCGCTACGAGGGCTTCACGTCGGGCCAGGTGTTCGCGAACCTCTTCATCGACAACGCGTTCCTCATCGTCCTGGCCGTCGGCATGACGTTCGTCATCCTCACGGGCGGCATCGACCTGTCGGTCGGGGCGGTCGTGGCCCTGTCGACGATGGTCGCGGCCGCGACCCTGCGCGCCGGTCTGCCGGCGCCCGTCGTCATCCTCCTCGTGCTCGGCATCGGCACCGGCCTCGGCGTCGTCATGGGCCTCGTCATCCACCACTTCGAGATCCAGCCGTTCATCGTCACGCTCGCCGGCATGTTCCTCGCCCGCGGCATGTGCTTCGTCATCGGCGTCGAGTCGATCTCCATCAAGGACCCGTTCTTCCGCGCCCTCGCCACCGGCACCATCGAGCTCGGTGGCGGCGTCGTCATCACGTGGAGCGTCGTCATCGCCCTCGTCATCGTCGCCGTGGCCGCCTGGGTGCTGCACCGCACCCGCTTCGGCCGCACCGTGTACGCGGTGGGCGGCAGCGAGTCCTCGGCTGCCCTCATGGGCCTGCCCGTCGGACGCGTCAAGGTGGCGGTGTACGGGATCAGCGGGCTCTGCGCGTCGATCGCCGGGCTCCTCTTCAGCGTCTACATGCTCTCCGGCTACGGCCTGCACGCCGTGGGCATGGAGCTCGACGCCATCGCCTCGGTCGTCATCGGCGGCACCTTGCTCTCCGGTGGCGTCGGGCTCGTCCTGGGGTCCCTTCTCGGGGTCCTCGTCCTGGGTGTCATCCAGACACTGATCTCGTTCCAAGGCACGCTGAGCTCATGGTGGACCAAGATCGCGATCGGAACCCTGCTCCTGCTGTTCATCGTCATGCAGCGCCTCTTCACGAGGAGGGCGACATGACCGACACCGCGGCCCGGGCACCGGTCATGCAGGACGTCGCGCGGCTCGCCGGCGTCTCGCACCAGACGGTCTCGCGCGTCATCAACGGCGCCACGAGCATCCGGCCCGAGACCCGCGAGCGCGTCCTGCAGGCGATCGAGCAGCTCGGGTACCGGCCCAACACGGCCGCCCGCGCGCTCGTCAGCGGCCGGTCCGGGACGATCGGCATCATCGCCACCGCCTCGACGCTGTTCGGCCCGACGAGCGTGCACCGCACCGTCAACACCGCGGCGCGCAAGGCCGGGTTCTTCGCCTCCTCGGTCTCGCTGTCCGAGATGACCCGTGAGGGCTTCGACGCCGCGGTCGACCACCTCGACCGGCTCGCCGTCGAGGGCATCGTCGTCATCGCCGGGCACGACGAGGCGCTCGAGGTGGCCCGGTCCCGCAGCGCGCGGCTGCCCTTCGTCATCGTCGAGGGCGACCTCACCCGGGCCAGGCGTACCGTCGGCGTCGACAACGTGGCCGGTGCCCGGATGGTCACCCGGCACCTCGTCGACCTCGGCCACGTCGAGATCGCCCACGTCACCGGCCCGCTCGACTGGGCGGAGGCCCGGGCGCGGGCCGAGGGCTGGCGCGCGGAGATGGTCGCTGCCGGCCACCGTCCGATGGAGCCGGTCGCGGGAGACTGGTCCGCCGAGAGCGGCTACCACGCGGGTCTGGAGCTGGCCGAGAACCCCGACGTGACAGCGGTCTTCGCCGCCAACGACCAGATGGCCATCGGTGTCCTGCGGGCCCTGCACGAGGCGGGCCGGTCGGTGCCGCACGACGTCAGCGTCGTCGGCTTCGACGACGTGCCGGAGGCCGCGTACCTCATCCCACCGCTGACCACCGTCCGCCAGGACTTCACGGCCATCGGCCACGAGGCGATCTCGATGCTCACCGCCGTCATCGCCGGCGAGACCGACCAGGTCCCCAGCCTCATCGACCCCGAGCTCGTCGTCCGGGCGAGCACCGCGCCGTCCCGCCAGTCCCGCAGCCCCAGGAGCACAGACACATGACCACCCCCGCCCCGCCCGCCGACCGCCGGTGGTACGTCGTCGGCGTCGACTTCGGCACCCTGTCGGGCCGAGCGCTCGTCGTCCGCGTCGACGACGGCGCCGAGCTCGCCTCGGCCGTCCACGAGTACGGCCACGGGGTCGTGACGGACCGGCTGCCGGTCGGTGACGCGCCCCTTCCGCCCGAGTGGGCGCTGCAGGTGCCCGACGACTACCGTGACGTGCTCCGCCACGCCGTTCCCGCGGCGGTCGCGGCGGCCGGGATCGACCCGACCGACGTGGTGGGCATCGCCACCGACTTCACCGCGTGCACGGTGCTGCCGACGACGGCGGACGGCACACCGCTGTCCGAGCTGGCGCAGTGGGCCGACCGCCCGCACGCGTACACGAAGCTGTGGAAGCACCATGCAGCACAGGCCCAGGCCGACCGCATCAACAGCCTCGCGGAGGAGCGCGGAGAGGCCTGGCTGTCCCGCTACGGCGGCCTCATCAGCTCCGAGTGGGAGTTCGCCAAGGCGCTGCAGGTCCTCGAGGAGGACCCCGAGGTCTACGCCGCGACCGACCGCTGGGTCGAGGCCGCGGACTGGATCGTGTGGCAGCTGGCCGGCACCTACGTCCGCAACGCCTGCACGGCCGGCTACAAGGGCATCCGCCAGGACGGCAGCTACCCGTCGGAGGACTTCTGCGCGGCCCTCAACCCCGACTTCCGCACCTTCGTCGCGGACAAGCTCGACCAGCCGATCGGCGAGCTCGGTTCCCGCGCAGGCGGGCTCACCGCCCAGGCTGCGGCGTGGACCGGCCTGCCCGAGGGCATCGCCGTGGCGGTCGGCAACGTCGACGCCCACGTGAGCGCCCCGGCGGCCCGGGCCACCGCGCCGGGGCAGATGGTCGCCATCATGGGCACCTCGACGTGCCACGTGATGAGCAGCGACGTCCTCAGGGACGTGCCCGGCATGTGCGGTGTCGTCGACGGCGGCATCATCGAGGGCCTCTACGGCTACGAGGCCGGGCAGTCCGGCGTCGGCGACATCTTCGGCTGGTTCACGCGCACCAGCGTCCCGGCCGAGTACGTCTCCGCCGCAGCGGAGTCCGGTGAGTCGGTGCACGAGTACCTGACCAGGCTGGCGGCACGTCAGGCGGTCGGCGAGCACGGGCTGATCGCTCTCGACTGGCACAGCGGCAACCGCTCCGTCCTCGTCGACCACGAGCTGTCCGGGCTCCTCGTCGGCCAGACCCTCGCGACCCGGCCCGAGGACGTCTACCGGGCGCTCATCGAGGCCACCGCCTTTGGCACGCGGGTCATCCTCGAGGCCTTCCGCGACAGCGGCGTCCCGGTGTCCGAGCTCGTCATCGCCGGCGGGCTGGCGAAGAACCCGCTCCTCATGCAGGTGTACGCCGACGTCACGCGGCTGCCGCTGTCGGTCATCGGCTCGGAGCAGGGGCCGGCACTGGGCTCGGCGATCCACGCGGCCGTCGCCGCGGGCGTCCACCCGGACGTCGCCGCGGCGGCCGAGGCGATGGGCAAGGTGCGCCGCTCCGTCTACGTGCCCGACGACACGGCCGCCGACGCGTACGACGCGCTCTTCGCCGAGTACGTGGCGCTGCACGACCACTTCGGCCGCGGCGGCAACGACGTCATGAAGCGCCTCAAGGCCTTGCGGCGCACCGCGATCGCCGCGCGCGCGGGCGCACCGGCCGGCGCCGCGCCCGCCGCCTCAGCCCAGGAGGCCAGCGCAGGAGGTGAGGCTGCGTGAGCGTGGCCACGGATGTGAACGCAACCATCGCGTCGCTCCGTCGCGAGGTGTGTGCCCTGCACGCCGAGCTGACGCGCTACCAGCTCGTCATCTGGACCGCCGGCAACGTCTCCGCCCGGGTCCCCGGGCGCGACCTCATGGTCATCAAGCCGAGCGGTGTCTCCTACGACGACCTCACGCCGGAGAACATGGTCGTCTGCGACCTGCACGGCCGTGTCGTCGACGGCGACCTCGCCCCGTCCAGCGACACCGACGCTCAGGCCTACGTCTACCGCGAGATGCCACACGTCGGCGGCGTCGTGCACACGCACTCGACGTACGCGACGGCCTGGGCCTCACGGGGCGAGTCGATCCCGTGCGCGCTGACGATGATGGCCGACGAGTTCGGCGGCGAGATCCCGGTGGGCCCGTTCGCCCTCATCGGGGACGACTCGATCGGGCGGGGCATCGTCGAGACCCTGACGAGCAGCCGGTCGGCGGCGGTGCTCATGCGCAACCACGGTGTCTTCACCATCGGCAAGGACGCCCGCTCGGCCGTCAAGGCGGCCGTGATGTGCGAGGACGTCGCGCGCACCGTCCACATCGCCCGCCAGCTCGGCACCCCGATCGCCATCGACCAGGCCGACGTCGACTCCCTGTACGACCGCTACCAGAACGTCTACGGCCAGCGCTGACCGGCGCCCGGGGTGCGCCCCGGTGCACGCCCGTCGCACCACGACGGATCCCACGAAGGAGACCCACCATGACCGCCACCACCACTCCCGCCGCGTCGGCCGGCTCCGCCGCCCCTGCGCGCGAGGTCTGGTTCCTCACCGGCAGCCAGCACCTCTACGGCGAGGAGACCTTGCGACAGGTGGCCGAGCAGTCGCAGGCGATCGCGAAGGAGATCGACGCCGGCGGGGTGCTGCCGGCGCGGGTCGTGTGGAAGCCGATCCTGGCCGACTCGGCCGCGATCCACACCGCGGTGCTCGAGGCCAACGCGGCGCCGGGCTGCATCGGGGTGATCACCTGGATGCACACGTTCTCGCCGGCGAAGATGTGGATCACCGGCCTGGACGCGCTGCGCAAGCCGATGCTGCACCTGCACACGCAGGCGGGGGCGGAGCTGCCGTGGTCGAGCATCGACATGGACTTCATGAACCTCAACCAGGCCGCGCACGGTGACCGCGAGTTCGGCTTCGTCGGGGCCCGGCTCGGGGTGGCCCGCAAGGTCGTCGCCGGCCACGTCAGCAACCCGGCCGTCCTGGAGCGGATCGGCGCGTGGGGTCGGGCGGCGGCCGGCGTGGCCGAGCTGCGTTCGATGCGGCTGGCCCGGTTCGGCGACAACATGCGCGACGTGGCGGTGACCGAGGGTGACAAGGTCGAGGCGCAGCTGCGGTTCGGCGTCTCGGTCAACACCTACGGCGTCAACGACCTCGTGCAGGTCGTCGACGCGGTGGCCGACGCCGAGGTCGACGCGCTCGTCGCGGAGTACGAGCAGACGTACGCCGTCGTGCCCGAGCTGCGGCGGGGCGGGGCGCGGCACGAGTCGCTGCGCTACGGCGCGCGGATCGAGGCGGGTCTGCGCGCGTTCCTGACCGACGGCGGGTTCACCGCGTTCACGACGAACTTCGAGGACCTCGGCGGTCTGCGCCAGCTGCCCGGTCTGGCGGTGCAGCGGCTCATGGCCGACGGGTACGGGTTCGGTGGCGAGGGCGACTGGAAGACCTCGGTGCTGCTGCGCACGACGAAGGCCATGGCGCAGGGACTGCCGGGCGGCACGTCCTTCATGGAGGACTACACGTACCACCTGGTCCCCGGCGAGGAGAAGATCCTCGGGGCGCACATGCTGGAGGTGTGCCCGAGCATCGCGGGCCGGCAGCCGAGCCTGGAGATCCACCCGTTGGGCATCGGTGGTCGGGAGGACCCGGTGCGCCTGAAGTTCACGGCCGCCCCCGGTGCCGGTGTCGTCGTGGGCATGAGTGACCTCGGCGGCCGGTTCCGCCTCACCCTCAACGAGATCGACGTCGTCGAGCCGGACGAGGACCTGCCGCGGCTGCCGGTGGCGTGCGCGGTGTGGGAGCCGCGCCCGAACCTGTCGACGTCGGCCGAGTCGTGGTTGCTGGCGGGCGCGCCGCACCACACCGTCCTGTCGACCGCCGTCGGCACCGAGGAGTTCCGCGACCTCGCCGAGATGGTCTCGACCGAGCTCGTCGTCATCGACGCCGACACGACCCCCGAGAGCCTGCGCCAGCAGCTGCGCTGGAGCGCGGCCTACCACCGCCTCGCCGCCCGGCTCTGACGACACCCAGACCCCTGGTGGTGGGGAGCGCAGCGTCCTCGCCGCCACCAGGTCACCGCACCTGCGCCGAACGGCAGTTCCGAGCAGTGCACCGACAGCATGACCCAGCCGGCCGGCCAGTGCCGGCTGACACCCGAAGAATGGAGCACACAGTGATTCGCAGGACTGTTGCGGCGATCGCCGTTGGTGCCGTGGCCGTGAGCCTCAGCGCCTGTGGTCGGCAGACCGAGTCGGCGGGGGCCGGCGCCGCCCCCGCGGGGAAGGGGACGATCGGCGTCGCGATGCCGACCAAGACCTCCGAGCGGTGGATCAAGGACGGCGACTACATCAAGCAGCAGCTCGAGGCCGCGGGGTACAAGGTCAACCTCCAGTACGCCAACGACGACATCCCGACCCAGGTCAGCCAGGTCAACGACATGGTGACCAAGAACAACAAGATCCTCGTCGTGGCCTCGATCGACGGCACCGCCCTCAAGGGTGCGCTCCAGGAGGCCAAGGACGCCGGCATCCCCGTCATCGCCTACGACCGGCTCCTGCGCGACACGAACGCGGTCGACTACTACACGACCTTCGACAACCTCAAGGTCGGCAAGCTGCAGGCCGAGTCGCTCCTCAAGGGCCTCGAGGCGAGCGGCGCCCCGAAGCCGTGGAACGTCGAGCTGTTCGCCGGGTCGCCCGACGACAACAACGCCACCTTCTTCTTCAACGGCGCCATGGAGGTCCTCAAGCCGAAGATCAACTCCGGCGACATCGTCATCGGCTCGGGGGAGACCGACTTCAAGACCGTCGCGACCCTGCGCTGGGACGCCGCCGTCGCGAAGAAGCGGATGGAGAACCTGCTGACCAAGGCGTACTCGACGAAGGACGTCAACGGCGTGCTCTCGCCCTACGACGGCCTGTCGCGCGGCATCATCGCCGCGCTCAAGGGCAGTGGGTACGGCAGCGGGGGCAAGCAGCTCCCGGTCGTGACCGGACAGGACGCCGAGCTCGAGTCGGTCAAGTCGATCCTCGCCGGCGAGCAGTACTCGACGGTCTTCAAGAACACCCGCGACCTCGCGCAGGCCACGGTGAAGATGATCCAGGAGATCGACACGAAGAAGACGGTCACCGTCAACGACACGACGTCGTACAACAACGGCATCAAGAACGTCCCGACGATGCTGCTGCAGCCGGTCGCCGTCGACAAGAGCAACGCCACGGACGTGCTGATCAGCGCGAAGTACTACACCGCCGACCAGCTGAAGTAGCCGAGCCGTGGGCCCTTGGTGCGGCTGGCGGCGCACCCCGCCGCACCAGGGGCCCGGCTCGGGTCGAGAGAGAGACGCGAGTGACCATGAACACGACGATGCTGTCGATGCGCTCCATCACCAAGGAGTTCCCGGGGGTGAAGGCGCTGTCCGACGTCAACCTCGAGGTGCAGCGCGGCGAGATCCATTCCATCTGCGGCGAGAACGGCGCCGGCAAGTCCACCCTGATGAAGGTGCTCTCGGGGGTCTATCCCCACGGGACGTACACCGGCGAGATCCATTTCGACGGGCGGCTGTGCGAGTTCAAGGGAATCCGCGAGAGCGAAGCGGCGGGCATCGTCATCATCCACCAGGAGCTGGCGCTCGTCCCGGAGCTGTCGATCCTGGAGAACCTCTTCCTCGGCAACGAGCAGGCCTCCGCGGGGCGGATCAACTGGCTCGCCGCGCGGCAGCGCGCGCTCGAGCTCTTCGCACGGGTGGGACTGGACGAGGACCCCGACACGCAGATCAAGAACATCGGCATCGGCAAGCAGCAGCTCGTCGAGATCGCCAAGGCCCTGGCCAAGGACGTCAAGCTCCTCATCCTCGACGAGCCGACCTCGGCCCTCAACGACACGGACTCCCGCCACCTGCTCGACCTGCTCCTCGGCCTCAAGGCCAAGGGCATCACCTCGATCATGATCAGCCACAAGCTCGCCGAGATCGAGGAGGTGTCCGACTCGATCACCATCATCCGCGACGGGCGCACCATCGAGACCCTCGACGTGCGGCGCGGCGAGGTCAACGAGGACCGGATCATCCGCGGGATGGTGGGCCGTGACCTCGACCACCGGTTCCCCCCGCACGAACCGACGGTCGGCGAGCTGCTGCTCGAGATCCGTGACTGGACCGTGGCCCACCCGCAGGACTCGTCACGGCTCGTCGTCAAGGGCGCCAGCATGAGGATCCGCCGCGGCGAGATCGTCGGGCTCGCGGGCCTCATGGGCGCCGGTCGCACGGAGCTGGCCCGCAGCGTCTTCGGTGAGTCCTACGGGCACAAGATCAGCGGCGAGCTGGTCAAGGACGGGAAGGTGCTCCGCGCCAACACCGTCCGGCGCGCCATCGACGCCGGGCTGGCCTACGTCACCGAGGACCGGAAGAGCCTCGGGCTCAACCTGCTCGACTCCATCCGGGTCTCCATCACTGCGGCCGGCCTCCGGAACATCCGCGGCCGCGCCGGTGCCGTCGACCAGCGGCAGGAGGTGCTCGCGGCCGAGCGCTACCGCCGCGACATGAACATCAAGACGCCCTCCATCGAGACGGGGGTCGCCAAGCTCTCCGGGGGCAACCAGCAGAAGGTCGTCCTCGGCAAGTGGATGTTCACCGAGCCCGACCTGCTCATCCTCGACGAGCCGACGCGCGGCATCGACGTCGGCGCGAAGTACGAGATCTACGAGATCGTCAACCGTCTCGCCGACAGCGGACGCGGCGTCCTCGTCATCTCCTCGGAGCTGCCCGAGCTGCTCGGGCTCTGCGACCGCATCTACACCCTCAGTGCAGGGGTCATCACCGCGGAGGTTCCGCGGGAACAGGCAAACCAGGAAGTGCTCATGCGACACATGACCCAGCGAAAGGCCGACTGAGATGGCCATCGACACCGCACCCGCCCCGACCAGCGACGCCGCCCGCGCCGGCACGTCCCTCGTCCGCGACATCCGCAAGGCGCTCGGTGGCAACATCCGCCAGTACGGCATGATGATCGCCCTGCTGCTGCTCGTGGCGATGTTCCAGATCCTCACCGACGGGCTCTTCCTCGAGCCGCGCAACGTCACGTCGCTGCTCGTGCAGAACGGCTACGTCCTCATCCTCGCGATCGGCATGGTCATGGTGATCATCGCCGGCCACATCGACCTGTCGGTCGGCTCGGTGTGTGCCTTCGTCGGTGCGACCGTCGCACTGGCGATGGCGAAGTTCGACCTGCCGTGGCCGGCGGCCATCCTGCTGGGGCTGGCGCTCGGGATCCTCGTCGGCATCTGGCAGGGCTTCTGGGTCGCCTACGTCGGCATCCCGGCCTTCATCGTCACGCTGGCCGGCATGCTGCTGTTCCGCGGCCTCGACCTCATCATCCTCAACGCCGAGTCGATCCCGGTGCCCGAGAGCTTCCAGAAGATCGCCAACGGCTACCTCCCCGAGATGGGACCGGTGACCGGGTACCACAACCCGACGCTCGTGCTGACGCTCCTCGCGATCGCCGTCATCGTCTACCTCGACCTGCGCCGGCGCGCCGACCTGCGCAGCTACGGGATGCCGGTGCCCCGGATGGCCCTGACCGTCCTCAAGCTCACCGTCGTCTGCGGGCTCATGCTCGTGCTCGGCCTGCTGCTCGCCTCGTACAAGGGGGTCCCGGTCGTCGGCCTCATCCTCGGCGCCCTCGTCGTCATCTACACCTACGTCACCCAGCGAACCGTGCTCGGGCGGCAGATCTACGCGGTGGGCGGCAACGCCAACGCCGCCCGCCTCTCCGGTGTCGACACCCGGCGCATCGACCTGTTCGCCATGGTCAACATGGGCTTCCTCGCCGGCGTCGCCGGCATGGTGTTCACCGCCTACCTCAACGCGGCCAACCCCAAGGACGGCGTGGGCTTCGAGCTCGACGCGATCGCGGCCGTGTTCATCGGCGGAGCCGCCGTCGCCGGCGGCGTCGGCACCGTGACCGGGTCGATGATCGGTGGCCTCGTCATGGGCGTGCTCAACCTCGGGCTCGCCAACCTCAGCGTCGACTCCAACTACGTCCAGATCATCAAGGGTCTCGTCCTGCTCGGGGCCGTCGCGCTCGACGTCCTGTCCAAGAGCCAGGGGCGGCCCAGCTTCATCGGCATGATCATCGCCGGCCTGACACGCGGACGTGCCGCGCCCGCCGGCCCGGCCGACCCGACGCCGGTGCGGGCCGACGAGGCCACGACCCCGGGCGGGGTCGTCCACGTCGCCCGCACGCACCGCGACGACCTGCCCGAGGGGCTCGAGCGAGCAGCGGTCCCGACGGCGACGACAGGCGGGACGGCGGACTCGACGGCGGACTCGACGGCCGGCTCGACGGCCGGCTCGACGGCGGGCTCGACGGCGGGCTCCACCGCGGGTGCGCCAGAGTAGGGCGATGCAGACGGTGGAGACGAACTGGGCCGGCAACCACGCCTACCGGGCTCGCATCGAACGGCCCCGGTCGGTCGACGAGCTCCAGGAGGTCGTCGCGCGCGCCCCGCGCGTGCGCGCGCTCGGCTCCCGGCACTCATTCACCGACCTCACCGACATCACCGACACCGACGCCGGCGTGCTCGTCTCGCTCGTCGACCTGCCGACCACCGTGGAGGTCGACGAGCGGACCCGCACGGCCCGCGTGACCGGCCGAGCGGCCTACGGCGAGGTGGCGACCCGGCTGCACGCCGCCGGGTGGGCGCTGGGCAACCTCGCGTCGCTGCCGCACATCTCGGTCGCCGGTGCCGTCGCGACCGGGACGCACGGCTCCGGCGTCGAGAACGGTTCGCTCGCAACGGCGGTCGCGTCGTTGGACATCGTCGGGCCCGACGGGGAGCTGCGCACCACCAGCCGTGGGGACGCGGACTTCGAGGGCAGCGTCGTCGCGCTCGGCGCGCTCGGGGTCGTCACCGCCCTGACGCTCGACGTCGAGCCCACCTACGACGTGCGCCAGGACGTCTACACCGGCTTGACGTGGGAGGCCCTGGCGGCCGAGCTCGAGACGATCACGAGCAGCGCCTACAGCGTCAGCCTCTTCACCCGCTGGACCGACGCGGGGGTGGAGCAGGTCTGGCTCAAGAGCCGTGCCGACACGGCGCCCACCGAGCTCTTCGGTGCCCTGGCGGCCACGACGACGATGCACATGCTCGAGGGCGGGGTGACCGAGTCGGTGACCCAGCAGGGCGGTGTGCCCGGCCCGTGGCTGGACCGGCTGCCGCACTTCCGCATGGAGTTCACACCCAGCCGCGGGGAGGAGCTGCAGAGCGAGTACCTCCTGCCGCGCGAGCACGCACCGGCCGCCATCGAGCGGCTGCGCTCCCTGGGGCAGCGGATGGCGCCCGTGCTGCAGGTGTGCGAGCTGCGCACCGTCGCGGCCGACCAGCACTGGCTCAGCAGCGCGTTCGGCCACGACGTCCTCGGGGTGCACTTCACGTGGCTGCGCGACGTCGAGCGCGTGTATGCCCTCCTGCCTGCCATCGAGCAGGCGCTGCTTCCCCTCGGGGCCCGGCCGCACTGGGGCAAGTGCTTCGTCGCGCGGGCCGCCGAGCTCGCGCCCCTCTACCCCCGCCTCGCCGACTTCCGTGCCCTGCGCGACCGGGTCGACCCCGGGCGCACGTTCGGCAACGCCTTCCTCGACCGCGTCATCGGCTGACCTGCACCACGCGGCGTCCGTCAGGACGCGACCGTCAGAAGTCGCCCGAGGAGCGGCGCAGCCGGGTGAGGATGTCGAGCAGCGTGCGCACGTCGCGCTGGGAGAGGACCGGCTGCTCGAAGACCTCGGTGTTGAGCGCCTTGGTGGCCCGCTCGGCCAGCTCACGACCGGCAGGGGTGAGGGCCACGAGCATCGCCCGCCGGTCCTCGGGATGGGTGGAGCGCGTGACGAGGCCGGCGTCCTGCAGGCGGTCCACGGCATTCGTCACGCTCGTCGGGTGCACCTGCAGACGGGAGCCGATGACCTTCATCGGCAGCGAGCCGCGCTTGCTGAACCACAGCAGCATGAGCACCTCATAGCGGGCGAACGTCACGCCCAGCGGGCGCAGGGTGGCCTCGACGCGCGCGAGGACGATCTGGTGCGCGCGCATGAGGGAGGTGATCGCCGCCATCCCGTCGGCCGCCGTCTCCCAGCCCTGCTCGACCCACTGCTCGCGAGCGCGGGCGATCGGGTCGAAGCCGAGGCCCGACCCGGCGGCGAGTGCGCCCGTGACAGCGGTGCCGTTGGTCTCCGCGCTCATGGCGCCATCGTAGGACGAGGACGCGTTGACGTCCATTAGTAGGAAGTCCTAGTATTTTTGGGTCAGCGTCGCACCCCGGAGGCCAGTCGTGACCGCGCAGTCGTCCCAGCAGCACCAGCCCGCCCAGCCCGCCCTGCACCACCCGAGCCACCACGTCCGGATCGTCACGGCGAGCAGCCTCTTCGACGGGCACGACGCGTCGATCAACATCATGCGGCGGATCATGCAGAGCCAGGGGGCCGAGGTCATCCACCTCGGCCACAACCGCTCCGTCCAGGAGGTCGTCGACGCCGCGATCGAGGAGGACGCGCAGGGCGTCGCGGTCAGCTCCTACCAGGGCGGGCACGTCGAGTACTTCGAGTACCTCGTGCAGCTGCTGCGCGAGAACGGCGCCGGTCACGTCCGCGTCGTCGGCGGCGGCGGCGGCGTCATCGTGCCGGAGGAGATCGCCCGGCTGCGCGAGTCCGGGGTCACGATCTTCAGTCCCGAGGACGGCCAGCGGCTCGGGCTCGTCGGCATGGTCAACGGCGTCGTCGCCGACTGCGACTTCGACCCGTGGGAGGTCGGCGTTCCCACCCTCGAGGCCGTCCTCGCCGGTGACCGTGCCGCGGTCGCGCGCGCCGTCACCGGCGCGCAGGAGGGCCAGCTGGACGACGCCCTGCTCGCCGGCGTCCGCGAGGCCGCCACCCGGCGGCACGTCCCCGTCCTCGGCATCACCGGCACTGGCGGCTCCGGCAAGTCCAGCCTCACCGACGAGCTCGTCCGCCGGCTGCGCCTCGACCAGCAGGACAAGCTGCGCGTCGCCGTCCTCGCCGTCGACCCCACGCGCAGCCGCGGAGGCGGCGCCCTCCTCGGCGACCGCATCCGGATGAGCTCGCTCGACGGCGACCGCGTCTTCTTCCGCAGCCTCGCCACGCGCGGCAAGAGCCAGGTGCCCGGGCGTCTCGACGACATCCTCGCCGTCGTCAAGGCCGCGGGCTTCGACCTCGTCGTCCTCGAGACCCCCGGCATCGGCCAGGGCGACGCCGCGATCGTCGAGCACTCCGACGTCTCGCTCTACGTCATGACGCCCGAGTTCGGTGCGAGCAGCCAGCTCGAGAAGATCGACATGCTCGACATGGCCGACGTCGTCGCCATCAACAAGTTCGAGCGCCGCGGCGCCGAGGACGCCCTGCGCGACGTCGGCCGCCAGATGGTCCGCAACCGCGAGGCGTTCGGCAAGAGCCCGGCCGACATGCCGGTGTACGGCACGAGCGCGGCCACCTTCAACGACGACGGCGTCACCGCGCTCTACCAGGAGCTGCGAACGCTCCTGTCCGACAAGGGGATGCCGGTCCAGGAGGGCATCCTGCCGCACGTCTCGACGAAGCAGTCCACGCGCATCTCCACCGTCGTGCCGGCCTCCCGCGTCCGCTACCTCGCCGAGATCAGCGAGACCGTCCGCCGCTACCACGCCGACACCGCGCGGTTCGCTGCCGCCGCGGCCCGGGTGCAGCGCCTCGACCTCGTCCGGGGCGAGCTCGTCGACGCCGGGTCCGACGCCTCGGGGGTCGACGCTCTGCTCGGGGCTGCGCGCACCGACGTGCCGCAAGCGGTCGCCGACGCGCTCACAGCCTGGCCCTCGGTCGTCGAGGCCTACTCGGGCGACGAACAGGTCGTCAAGGTGCGTGACCGCGAGATCGTCACCAAGCTGATGCGGGAGTCCTTGTCCGGCAACAAGATCCGGCGCGTGGTGCTGCCGCGCTACACCGACCACGGTGAGCTCGTGTCGTTCCTGCGTCGCGAGAACCTGCCCGGCTTCTTCCCCTTCACCGCGGGGGTGTTCCCGTTCAAGCGCGACAACGAGGACCCGGCCCGCATGTTCGCGGGCGAGGGCGACCCGTTCCGCACCAACCGGCGGTTCAAGCTGCTGTCGGAGGGTCAGCCGGCCACCCGCCTGTCCACGGCGTTCGACTCGGTGACCCTCTACGGCCGCGACCCCGACCCGCGTCCCGACGTCTACGGCAAGGTCGGCACGTCGGGCGTCTCCGTCGCCACCCTCGAGGACATGAAGGTGCTCTACAGCGGCTTCGACCTCGTCTCGCCGACGACGTCGGTGTCGATGACGATCAACGGTCCGGCGCCGACGATCCTCGCGTTCTTCCTCAACACCGCCATCGACCAGCAGGTCGACGCGTTCCGCGACCGCGAGGGCCGGGAGCCCTCCGACGACGAGCGCGAGCAGCTGGCCGCCTACGCCCTCGCCAACGTCCGCGGCACGGTGCAGGCCGACATCCTCAAGGAGGACCAGGGTCAGAACACCTGCATCTTCAGCACCGAGTTCTCCCTGCGGATGATGGCCGACATCCAGGAGTGGTTCATCGAGCACCAGGTGCGCAACTTCTACTCGGTGAGCATCTCCGGCTACCACATCGCCGAGGCGGGGGCCAACCCCATCAGCCAGCTCGCGTTCACCCTCGCCAACGGGTTCACCTACGTGGAGAGCTACCTCGCGCGTGGCATGGCGATCGACGACTTCGCCCCGAACCTGTCCTTCTTCTTCAGCAACGGCATGGACCCCGAGTACTCGGTGCTGGGCCGGGTCGCCCGACGCGTCTGGGCCGTGGCGATGAAGGAGAGGTACGGAGCGGGGGAGCGCAGCCAGAAGCTGAAGTACCACGTGCAGACGTCCGGCCGCAGCCTGCACGCGCAGGAGATGGACTTCAACGACATCCGGACGACGCTCCAGGCGCTCATCGCCATCTACGACAACGCCAACAGCCTGCACACCAACGCCTACGACGAGGCCGTCACGACGCCGTCGGAGGAGTCGGTCCGCCGGGCGCTCGCGATCCAGCTCATCATCAACCGCGAGTGGGGCCTGGCGATGAACGAGAACCCGCTCCAGGGCTCGTACGTCATCGACGAGCTGACCGACCTCGTGGAGGAGGCGGTGCTCAAGGAGTTCGACCGCATCACCGAGCGCGGTGGCGTCCTCGGGGCGATGGAGACCGGATACCAGCGCGGTCGCATCCAGGACGAGTCGATGCTCTACGAGCACCGCAAGCACGACGGCAGCCTGCCGATCATCGGCGTCAACACCTTCCGCAACCCGCACGAGGGCGAGGTGCCGCGCAAGGTGGTCCTCGCCCGCGGCACCGAGGAGGAGAAGCAGGGCCAGCTCGCGCGGGTCCGCGCGTTCCGGGCCGACCACGAGGAGGAGGCGCGCGTGGCCCTCGACGAGCTGCGCCGCGTCGCCATCGAGGGCGGCAACGTCTTCGACGTCCTGATGCGCGCGGCGCGGGTGTGCTCCCTGCAGCAGGTGACCGAGGCGTTCTTCGAGGTCGGCGGCCAGTACCGCCGCAACGTCTGACCCCAGCGGAGGCCAAGCCGTGATGCTCGTCGACGACCTCGGGGCGCCGGTGCCGCTCGCGGCTCCCGCCCGCCGCGTCGTGTCGCTCGTCCCCTCGATCACCGAGGCCCTCGCGGCGACGCTCCCGCACGTGCTCGTCGGTGCCACCGACTGGTGCACGCACCCGGCGGGCCTTGCGGTGCAGCGGGTCCGGGGGACCAAGAACCCCGACCTGCGTGCCGTCTCGGCGCTGGGCCCCGACCTCGTCGTGGCCAACAAGGAGGAGAACCGGCGGCTGGACGTCCAGCGGATGCGCGAGGCCGGGCTCACGGTGTGGGTCACCGACGTCGAGACGGTCCCGGGCGCGCTCGACTCGCTCGAGCGGCTGTTCGCCGAGGCTCTCGGCGTCCCCGCACCCGGCTGGCTGCGCGCGGCTCGGGACGAGTGGTGCGGTCCCGTGCCCGAGCCGGCGCTCGAGGTGGCGGTGGCGGTCTGGCGGGACCCGTGGATGGCCGTCGGACGCGACACCTTCACCGGCGACGTCGTGGCCCGGCTCGGCTGGCACAACGTCCTGTCCGAGCACGAGGACCGGTACCCGCACGTGGACCTCGAGGACCTCGACCGCGAAGGCGTGGACGTCGTCCTGCTGCCGGACGAGCCGTACGTGTTCACGGACGCGGACGGCCCCGAGGCGTTCCGGCGCACCCGCACGGCGCTCGTGAGCGGCCGGTTGCTCACGTGGTACGGCCCGTCCCTCGTCGGCGCCCGCCGCCCCCTCCTCGACGCGGTGGCCCGCGCCTCCTGAGCCAGGACGCCGAGACCGGTTCAGTCGTCGAGGACGACGACACCGGCCAGGAGCAGGCGGCGGGCCAGGTCCAGCCCCACCATGTCGGCCCGCAGCACGCCGTCGTCGAGGAGTGCGACGAGCGTTCCCACGTCGTGCCGGCCGACGCTGAGGTCAGGCAGCCGGCTGGTCAGGCGCGCCCCACCGTCCGGCTCGGCGTGCAGCCGGGCCCCGAGGTGCGGTCGCAGCCGCAGGGCCGACCCGCCGTGGAGCGACTCGGCGGCCGCGACCTGCGCGAGCGGCCCCAGCGGTGCCGCGCGCTGGGCCTGGCACGAGCGGCGCTGCAGGGCGGTGACGACCTCCCCGGCCGGGACGGCTCGGAGCGCGTCGACGAGCGCTTCGCGGGCCACCTCGATGTCGTCTGTGAGGGCTGCCGCGTCCGGTCCGCCCGGTGACGGCGGGAGGCTGGCCCGGACCCGCTCGGCGTCGCTCGCCCGCTCGAGCGCGAGGGTCAGCAGCTCGTCGGCGAGGTGCCGTCGCGTCCACACGTGGATGCCCAGGGTGAGGTGCGCGCTCACCCCACCGAGGGCGGTGGCCGAGTGGATCCACCCGCGCGGGAGGTAGAGCACGTCGCCGGGCCGCAGGGTGGTCTCGTGCAGCGGCTCGTGCCGGGCCGCCTCCTCGACGTCGGCGCGGTGGTCGGTCCAGGGGTCGTCGCGCAGGGGAGCGGGTCGCACGGGCGGGCGCAGCCGCCACCGCTTCTCGCCCGAGGTCTGGATGACGAACACGTCGTGCACGTCGTAGTGGTCGTCGAAGCCGCGGCTCTGGCGGGGGGTGACGTAGGCGTTGGCCTGTACCGGGTGCCCCAGGTCGTCGGCCAGCTGCTGGGAGAAGTCGATGACGGGCCCCCACGTGCGGTGCAGGCCCTGCAGGACGATGGTGGCCCCCGAGGCGAAGAGGCCGAGCAGCCTGTCGTCGCTGACCTGGTCGGCGATGCCTGCCCCGACGCCGCCTCCGGCGGTGAACTCGCGGTCACCGAGGGTGCGGCCCTCGCGCGCGACCCGGACGAACGGCGTACGCAGCCCACGCCGGGACACCAGCTCGTCGACGTCGCCGAGGCGGAGCAGGTCCGCCGCCCCGTCGGGAAGCTGCTCGGCGCGCGACACGAGGGGTCGCCGGGCCCAGTGCTCGCGGGCGAACGCAGCCCGGGAGAGGGGGACCAGGCAGGCGAGAGCCGAGTGCCCGCGCGACTGCAGGGGCACCCGGCTGGTGGTGTCGAGGGTCATCGCGACCCGGCCGCCCGTGGTGACGCGGTCACTCGGCGCTGCCGTCGGCCCCGCCGTCGCTCGTGCCGGTGTCGGCGCCACCGTCGGCCGGACCCTCGGCGCCGCCGTCGGCACCGCCGTCCTGCGTCCCGGTGTCGGCGCCGCCGTCAGCGGGACCCTCGGCGCCGCCGTCGGCACCGCCGTCCTGGCTGGTCACGTCGGCGCCACCGTCAGCGGGGCCCTCCGTGGTGGGGTCCTCGGACGAGAGTGGCATGTCGGTCATGGCGTCCTCCTCCACTGGTGCGGCGCCGGACGACGCCGTCACGAGCCACCTACCCGTTCCAGGGCCCGACCGCACGCGGCCGAACGCGGCCGAACGCGGCCGAACGCGGGCCCGGCGCGTGAGGTCAGGTGTCAGGTCAGGTGGTCGAAGTCCCCACGCGTCCAGGCCGCGTGCCGGTCGGCCGAGACGCGCAGCACCTCCTTGGCGTGGGCGCCGACGACGGCGCCGAAGTTGTTGTACAGCCGGTCGAAGTGCAGGCCCTCGAGCTGAGCGGCGATGCGCTGGACCACGGCGCCGGACAAGGGGATCCGGTTCGGGTAGCTGCGCATGAAGCTGACCGTCCGCCCGTCCGGGTTGGGGAAGACGGCGTCACCGGCGAGCAGGACGCCGCGGCCGTCGTTGCCCGTGGACCATTGCACGACGGCCTGGCCGCGGAAGTGCCCACCGACGCGGTGCAGCGTCAGCCCGGGGGCCACCTGGCGGCTCTCGCCCCACAGCTCGAGGAGCGGGTCGCGGCGTCGGACCCACTCGGCGTCGCGCTCGTTGACGAGCACCGGCACGCCGCCGAGCCGCCTGGCCCACTCGGTCTGCACGCCGTACATGTGCGGGTGGCTCGCGGCGACCGCGAGCACCGGGCCGATGGCGCGGACCTGCTCCAGCGCCGCGTCGTCGACGTAGCCGACGCAGTCGAACAGGAGCACGCCCTCGGGGACCCGCACGACCATGGTCTGCTGCCCGATCCCCACCTCCGGCTCGGCACGCAGGCCCCAGAGGCCGGGCTCGACCTCGGCGACGCTGATGCGGGTGCCGGCCCGGCACAGCTGGTCCAGGGTCGTCCACCGCTGGCCGTCGGAGGGCACCCACTGGCGCTCGTCCTCGCAGATGGCGCACGTCTCGGGCGGTTCGGGCAGGTCGTCGGTCTCGACGGCGCACGTCACACAGATCCAGGTCACCGGCCCAGCCTGCCCGTCGCTGCCGCGCCGCACCACCCGGTTTGCGGGAGGATGCACGGGTGATCCTGCACCTGCGCGCCGCCGTCGAGGAGCTGTACGCCGAGAGCCCCGCGCGGTTCACGGCGCGCCGGTCCGAGCTGGCGGCGCAGGCCAAGGAGGCCGGTGACAAGGACCTCGCCGCAGCGGTCACCGCACTGCGCAAACCGACGGTCGCCGCATGGGCGGTCAACCACTTCGTCCGCACGTGCCGCGACGAGCTCGACGAGCTGCGTTCGTTCGCCGAGCTGCTCCGCGAGGCCCAGCGCACCCTCGACGCCGACCAGCTGCGCCTGCTGGGCCGCGAGCGGTCCCGGCGCGTCGACGCCGTCGCCGAACGCGTCGCGCAGGAGGCCGCGGCCGCCGGCCAGCGGATGGGCGCGAGCGTGGCGGCCGAGGTGCGCGACACCCTCACCGCACTCATCGCCGACGAGGACGCCGAGGCCACGGTGCTCACCGGGGCCCTCGTCAAGGCGCTCAGCTACTCGGGCTTCGGCTCCGTCGACCTCGCGGACGCCGTGGCCCTCGACGACCTGTCGGCCGACGCCGCCGGGGCCGCCGGAGCCGCCGGGCGCCCGAGCCTGTCCGTCCTCGACGGCGGTGGCGGTGACGCCGTCGACCTCGAGGAGCGCCGTCGGGCCCGGCGCACCGCCGAACGCGAGCGTCTGTCGTCCGCGCTGGAGTCGGCTCGTGAGGCGCTGCGCTCCGCCGACCGGCACGTCGCCGTCCTGACGGCTCGCGAGGAGGAGGTCACCGAGGGCATCGCCGACCTCGAGCGCCGTCTCGCGACGGCACGCGAGCGGCTGGCCAAGGTCGGCGCGGAGCTCGCCGAGGCGACGGCCGAGCGGGACGCCCGCGAGACCGCCGAGGCCGCGGCCCGCCGGGCGCTCGAGGACCACGACGCCGCCGGCTGAGCCTCCCACGGGCCGGGTGGGCACCCCTCCCGTGGCCGCCCCGCCGATTTCGTATCCGCGCCTCGGACCGTGTAGTCTCACCGACGCACAGCAGGTCGAACTGGGCCCCGCGCCGCGGGTTCCGATCGTTCGGCCGTGCCCCAATAGCTCAGTCGGCAGAGCGTTTCCATGGTAAGGAAAAGGTCTAGGGTTCGATTCCCTATTGGGGCTCTGGTCGGTCGGTCCCCGGGCAGCCCGCGCGAGCGGGTCCGGTGCCGGCAGCCCATGGCGGGGTAGCTCAGCTGGTTAGAGCGCACGACTCATAATCGTGAGGTCGCGGGATCGAGCCCCGCTCCCGCTACCACGGAGCGCGACGGTCCACGGATTTCTCGATTCGCCGGGCCGTCACGTAACCTTGTACGTCGCGTCCTCGTGCCGAGGCGTGGGGTCACCCCCGGGCACGCGCGCGACAGCCCGTCGCAGGACGACCCGATACATCCCAGCACGTTCCCGAAAGAGCAGGTTGCCGTGGCCAGCAAGAGCAGCGACGTCCGTCCGAAGATCACGATGGCGTGTGTGGACTGCAAGGACCGCAACTACATCACGAAGAAGAACCGTCGGAACAACCCCGACCGTCTCTCCTTCAACAAGTTCTGCCCGAAGTGCGGCAAGCACACGGAGCACCGCGAGACCCGCTGACGCGGACTGCTCTTCACGCGTCACCACACGACCGCTCCCTCGGCCACCCGGCCGGGGGAGCGGTCGTCGTCCACCGGTCGATAGGCTGCCCGCATGCCGGTGAACGAAGACTTCCAGGGCCGGGTGTACCCGCCCACCGACACCTACCGCGTCAGTGCGGCCAAGATCCGCGAGTTCGCCGAGGCCGTCGGATCCACCGACCCGGTCCACGTCGACGTCGACGTCGCGCGGGCCCGCGGCTACGCCGACGTCATCGCGCCGCCGACCTTCGCGGTCCTCATCGCCCAGCAGTGCGACGCCCAGCTGATCCGCGACCCGGAGGCCGGCATCGACTTCTCCCGGGTCGTCCACGGCGAGCAGCGCTTCACCCACCACCGGCCGCTGACCGCCGGCGACGCCGTCGTCGGCACCCTGCACGTCGACACGGTCCGCGAGGCCGGTGGCCACGCCATGGTCACGACGCGCACCGAGCTGGCCACCGAGGACGGCGAGGCCGTGTGCACGGCCACGTCCACCATCGTCATCCGAGGAGGCGAGTGATGAGCAGCGACACCACCACCGGCGTGCGCGCCCTGGCCTCCGTGTCGGTCGGCGACGCCCTGCCGCCGCGCACGGTGCACGTCGACCGCCCTCGCCTCGTGCAGTACGCCGGCGCGTCCCTCGACCGCAACCGGATCCACTGGGACGAGCGGTTCGCCAAGGAGGTCGGGCTGCCCGACGTCATCGCTCACGGGATGTTCACCATGGGCTCGGCGGTCACCGTCGTCACCGACTGGGTCGGCGACGCCGGCCGCGTCGTCGAGTACGGCGTCCGGTTCACCAAGCCCGTCGTCGTGCCCTACGACACCGGTGCCGACATCGACGTCTCGGGCGTCGTCAAGGCCGTCGACGCCGAGACGGGCCGCGTCACCGTCGAGCTGACCGCGACGTGCGGCGGCGAGAAGGTGCTCGGCCGCGCGCTCGCCGTCGCCCGCCTCGACTGAGCCTCGTGCGCGAGCAACACGGCGTCCCGCTCGCCGGGCTGACGACGATGCGGGTCGGCGGCCCTGCCGCGCGTCTCGTCACCGTGACGACCACCGACGAGCTCGTCGACGCCGTCCGCGAGGTCGACGACGCCGACGAGCCGCTGCTGCTGCTGTCGGGCGGCTCCAACCTCGTCGTGGCCGACGACGGCTTCGCCGGCACCGTCGTGCGCGTCGCGACCTCCGGCATCGCTCCGGAGTCGGCCGACTGGTGCGGCGGGGCCGTCGTGCGCGTGGCCGCGGGTGAGGACTGGGACGGCGTCGTCGACCGGTTCGTCGGTGAGGGCTGGGCGGGCGTCGAGGCGCTGAGCGGGATCCCCGGGCTCACGGGCGCGACCCCGGTCCAGAACGTCGGCGCCTACGGCCAGGACGTGTCGCAGACCGTCTACCAGGTGCGCACGTGGGACCGGCGTGACCAGGTCGTGCGCACCTTCGCCAACGCCGACTGCGCCTTCACCTACCGGCACTCCCTCTTCAAGGGCACGAGCCGCTACGTCGTCCTCGACGTCGTCTTCCAGCTCGAGGTGGCCGACCTCTCGCGGCCCGTCGCCTACGCGGCGCTCGCCGAGGGCCTCGGCGTCGAGCTGGGCACCCGCGTGCCGCTCGCCGACGCCCGTGCCGCGGTCCTGGAGCAACGCCGCCGCCGCGGCATGGTCCTCGACGGCGACGACCCCGACACGTGGTCGTGCGGCTCGTTCTTCACCAACCCGGTCCTGAGCCGGCGCGAGTTCGACGACCTCGTCGAGCGCGTCGGTGAACGGCTCGGCTACGAGGGCCCGACGCCGCCGCGGTTCCCCGAGCCCGACGGGCGCGTCAAGACCAGCGCCGCCTGGCTCATCGACCAGGCCGGGTTCGGCAAGGGCTACGGGCTCCCCGGACCGGCGTCGTTGTCCACGAAGCACACGCTCGCGGTGACCAACCGCGGCGGGGCGAGGGCCGCCGACGTGCTCGCCCTCGCGCGACGGGTGCGCGACGGCGTCCACGAGGCCTTCGGCGTGACGCTCGTCAACGAGCCGGTGCTCGTGGGTGAGCGTCTCTAGACCGCGCGCCACCCGGGGACGCGGGCGGCCCGGCTCCCGTAGGAGTCCGGGGCCGCGGACGAGCCCAGCACCGGGTCAGCGGGTCAGCTGCACCCAGAACATCCGCGCCTTGATGGTCTTGTCGGTCGTGCTGACCTTGTACGGCGGACGGTTGTACTGGAGCCGCAGCGACGTCGACGTGCCGCGGTCGACCTTGAAGAAGAGCCAGCCGCGCTCGGTCTGGCCGCGCTTCGCGGCGCCCAGGGGGATCGCGTGGTAGGCCTTGCCGAACTCGGCCGTCGCGGCCACGGTCTGAGGGGGGCTCGTGGCCACGAGCGAGATCATCGTCGGGCTGAGCGTCGCGGAGTACCGCGAGCCCGCGTCGAGCTGCACCTTGACCCCGACGATCTCGAAGGCCTCGGCCCCGACCGGCTGGTTGGCCGGGAACGGCAGGTTGCGCGAGATCTTGAGCGCGGTGATGGTGTGGCCGAGGTCGGGGTCCTTGATGACGGCCTTGAGGTCCTTGGTGGAGAAGGCCGGAGGGGTCGTCGGCGCTGCGCTCGTCGTCGAGGTCGTCGCCTCGGGCGTCGTCGTGGACGTGCTCGGGGCCGACGTGCCGGCGGGTGCGCCCTGGGTGGGCTCGGACGTCACGGGGGCCTCGCCGCTGCACGCGGCGAGGGCGAGGAGGGGAGCGGCCAGACCGACGACGGCGAGGCGTCGCAGCCGGGCACGCAGGGCGGTCGGGGGACGTGCGGGGATGGGGGTCTGCGTCTTCATCTTCCCGACAGCATGACCGCGCGCCCCAGCCTCGGGCAAACTCGCGCCGCCCCGCGGACCCGTCCGGCCGTCGCCGGGCCGGCCCGCGGACGGTCCGGAGCGTCCCGGTCTGTCCGTGTCCGGGGCGGGTGTGGGGCGGGTCCGTGGCGCGTCCGTGGCGGGTCGGTGGCGGGTCGTGCGGATGGGTGGGGCCGACGGGCTCACGCCCCGGCGTCGAGCCAGGCGGCCACGTCCTCGAGCGCCTGCTTGCGCACCCGTTCCGGTGCGAGGCTGGCCTCCAGCGAGCCCCTGGCCAGCGCGGCCAGGCCCGCGTCGTCGAACCCGAGGTCGCGGGCCGCGGCGTACTGGGCGGCGAGCCGCGACCCGAACAGCAGGGGGTCGTCGGCCCCGAGGGCGACCCGCACCCCGGCGTCGACGATCTGCCGCAGCGGCACGTCGGCCGGATCGGCGTACACGCCGAGCGCGACGTTGCTGCCCGGGCACACCTCGAGGGTGACGCCCGCCTCGGCGACGGCGTCGAGCACCTGCGGGTCCTCGACACAGCGCACCCCGTGGCCGATGCGGTTCGGGGAGAGTGCCTCCAGCGTCTCCATGACGGCCTGGGCGCCGAGCAGCTCGCCGCCGTGCGGCACGAGCACGAGGCCCGCCCGTCGGGCGATCTCGAAGGCGTGCGCGAACTCGGCGGTGCTCCCGCGCCGTTCGTCGTTGCTCAGGCCGAACCCGACGACGTGGCCCGGCTCGTCGCCGGCATACCTCGCCGCGAGCCTCGCGAGCGTGCGGGCCTCGAGGGGATGGCGCATGCGGCTGGCCGCCACGACGACGCCGACGCCGATGCGGCCCGATGCCGAGACGGACCGTGCCTCGTCGAGGACGACCTCGAGCGCGGGCGTCAGGCCGCCGACGAACGGCGCGTACGACGTCGGGTCGACCTGGATCTCGAGCCAGCGCGACCCCTCGGCGGCGTCGTCCTCGGCGGCCTCCCGCACGATGCGGCGCATGTCCGCCTCACCGCGCACGCAGCTGCGGGCGGCGTCGTAGAGGCGCTGGAAGCGGAACCAGCCCCGCTCGTCGGTGGCCCGCGCCAGGCGGGGCGGCCACGCACCGAGGAGCGCGTCCGGCAGCCGCATCCCGTGCGTCTCGGCGAGCTCGCGCACCGTCGCGACGCGCATCGACCCGGTGAAGTGCAGGTGCAGGTGGGCCTTGGGCAGGGCCCGCACGTCGCGCGTCATGGCCGACAGCATGGCACCGCGCCGGCCGCAGCCCGAGGACCGGCGTTTCGCGCGCTTCTGAACGGAGCGCGCGAAAGCCGGTCGGTGCGCGGGAAATGTCGCGCGCCCGAACCTGGATTCGCGCGCTTCTGGACGGAGCGCGCGAAACGTGGTCGGAGCGCGGGAAATGTCGCGCGCCGGAACCTGGATTCGCGCGCCGACGCGGCCGCGTCGTGCGTTGCGTCCGGGGTCAGCGGTCCTCGGGCTCGTCCGCGATCTCGTCGACGACGTGCACCGCGGCCTCCTCGGCGGACGCGGCAGCCCCGTCGATCCCGACGTCGGTGGCCCACACCTGCTTCTCGGCGTCCTCGTGCGCCCCCTCGTCGTCGGCGACGAGGCGACCGGCGCGCTGGTCGCCGACCTCGTTGTCACCGAGCCAGTCGTCCTCGGCCGCGATGGAGTCGGGGTCGTCACCGCCGAGGCGGTCCTCGTCGAGGCCGCTCTCGTTCTCGGGCCGCCCGTACGCCGAGGCGGGGTCGGGCTCCTCCTGCAGGATGCGCTGGTCGATCGTCTCGTCGAGGGACTGCTCGTAGGCGGTCGTCCCGAACGCGTCGGTGCCTCGCTCGGTCTCGGGCGGGGAGTAGCCCCGGTCCAGCGGGTCGTCGACGTCCTCGTCGTCCAGGTCCTCGATGTTCGAGGGCTGGTCCTCGTCGTCGACGCTGTAGGTCGTCAGGTCGTCGCTGATGCTCTCGTCGGGCCCGGTGTCGCTCACCGTGTCGCTCCTTCCGCGGCGGGGGCGGTGCTCTGCGAGGTCCCTACCCCGGCTGCACGCTCCCGTGTCACCTTCTCGGCGGCGGCGAGGGCCACGCACGTCGCGACGCCCGCCATGGCGGTGCGGACCTCCTCGAGGGTCGGGAAGGTCGGGGCGAGGCGGATGTTGCGGTCGCGCGGGTCCTGACCGTGCGGGAACGAGGCCCCCGCCGGGGTCAGGGCGATGCCGGCCGCCTTGGCCAGCTCGACGACGCGCGAGGCCGTGCCGTCGAGCACGTCGAGGTTGACGAAGTAGCCGCCGGTCGGGTGGCTCCACGTGGCCACCTCGAGCCCCGCCAGGCCCGCGGTCAGGGCCTCGTCGACGGCGGCGAACTTCGGGGCGATGATCTCGCGGTGCCGGCGCATGTGCGCGCGGACGCCGTCGGCGTCGCGGAAGAACTCGACGTGGCGCAGGTGGTTGACCTTGTCGGGACCGATCGAGGCCATCGACAGGTGCTTGAGGTACCACCGGACGGTGGCCTCGCTCGCCGCGAGGACCGCGACGCCCGCCCCCGCGAAGGTGATCTTCGAGGTCGAGGCGAACATGATCGGCCGGTTCGGGTTCCCCGAGGCGGCCGCCAGCGTGAGGATGTCCGCACTCTTGGCCTCGTCGTCGGTGAGGTGGTGGAACGCGTAGGCGTTGTCCCAGAAGATCGTGAAGTCCGGCGCCGCGGTCGGCATCGCGGCGAGGCGGGCCGCGACCTCCTGCGACACGACGGCCCCCGTCGGGTTGGCGTAGGTCGGCACGACCCAGATGCCCTTGACGGTCGGGTCGTCCTTGACGAGCGCCTCGACGGCCGCCATGTCCGGGCCGTCGTCGTGCATGTCGACGTTGACCATCTCGATGCCGAGCTCGGCGAGCATCGAGAAGTGGCGGTCGTAGCCGGGCACGGGGCAGATGAACTTCACGGCGGGCTCCTGCGACCACGGCCGCGGCGAGCCGACGCCGCCGAACAGGAGCAGGTCGACGACCGTCGTGTACATCATCGTCAGGCTCGAGTTGCCGCCGGCGACGACCTGCGAGGCGTCGACCCCGAGCAGGTCGGCGAAGATCTCGCGCAGCTCGGACAGCCCCTCGAGGCCGCCGTAGTTGCGGACGTCGACGCCGCCGCGGTCCTTCGTCGTCGTCGGCAGCCGGAGCAGGTCGTCGGACAGGTCCAGCTGGGCGCTCGAGGGCTTGCCGCGCGTCAGGTCCAGCGTGAGGCTGCGGTCCTTCAGGGCCGCATAGGCTGCCTGCTGCTCCGTGAGGAAGGCGGCGAGGTCGTCGTCGGACAGGGACGCGAGGGGGCTGCGCGAGTTCGTCACGTCCACGATCCTGCCACCGGGTGCGCGACCCGAGCAGGGCGGTCCGCATGCCGGTGGTGTGGCGCCGCGACGGCCGGTTCGCGTCGGACCGATCCGTCCCGTATGATCGTCGCTCGGACGGCTGACGCTGGCCATGCTGTCGCATGCCGTCCCGCCGCGGTCGCCCCACGACCACGGCGAAGGGCAATAGCTCAATTGGTAGAGCACTGGTCTCCAAAACCAGCGGTTGGGGGTTCGAGTCCCTCTTGCCCTGCGCATCCCAGTGATGTGGTCGTCGTGCAAGGCGGCACGCGGCTCCTGCCCCGGACCTCGGGGCCTGTCGCGGGCCGTTTCCCAGGCAGAAAGTAGGAATCGTGACGGAGACGAGCGCCAAGCGCGGGTCCGGCCGGGCCGGCCAGGCTCGCGGCGGCAACCCGCTGTCGCGGTTCTTCGGTGCGATGAGCCTCTTCGTCCGGCAGATCCTCGACGAGCTGCGCAAGGTCGTGCGTCCCACGGGTCCCGAGCTCGTGCGGTACACGACGGTCGTCGTGGTCTTCGTCGTGGTCATGATGGCCCTGGTGTCGGCGCTCGACTTCGGTCTGAGCAAGCTGATCTCGTGGGTCCTCACCGGTTCGACGACCTAGGTCGCGCATCGGGCCGGGCGCGCGGGACACGGCCGCCCCCGTCACCGGGAGTCAGCCCAGCCGCACCGGCTGGTCCACGAGCAAGGAAGTAGGTCAGAGCGTGTCCGAGCAGTTCGCCCCGCAGGGCGCCCCGAACGGCGAGAACACCGAGAGCGACGTCGTCGAGCCGCTGGTCGACGCGTCCGACGCCTCGGTCGACGCCGCGGGTGAGGACACCGCCGACGTGACTCTCGACGAGACGACCGGTGAGGTCGCCCAGGGCGCCGCGGACGCCGAGGGCGACGCGGACGTCGACGCCGAGGGCGACGCGGACGCCGAGGGCGACGCCGACGGTGCCGGCGCGCCGGAGAGCGCCGACCCCGTCGCGGACTTCAAGCGTGACCTGCGGATGCGTGACGGCGACTGGTTCGTCGTGCACTCGTACGCGGGCTACGAGAACCGGGTCAAGGCCAACCTCGAGACGCGCATCCAGACCCTCAACATGGAGGACTTCATCTTCGAGATCGAGGTGCCCATGGAGGAGGTCACCGAGATCAAGAACGGCCAGAAGAAGCAGGTCCGCCGCGTCCGGATGCCCGGGTACGTCCTCGTGCGCATGGACCTCACCGACGAGAGCTGGGGCGCCGTGCGCCACACGCCGGGCGTGACCGGTTTCGTCGGCAACGCCCACCAGCCCGTGCCGCTGTCCGTCGACGAGGTGTTCACGATGCTCGCGCCGAGCCTCGAGGCCGCCGCCCCCGCCGGTGGCGCCGCCGCGGCTGCGTCGAGCGCGCCGAAGGACGTGCGGGTCGTCGACTTCGAGGTCGGCGAGTCCGTCACCGTCATGGAGGGCCCGTTCGAGACCCTCCCCGCCACGATCTCCGAGATCAACACCGACACCCAGAAGCTCAAGGTGCTGGTCTCGATCTTCGGCCGGGAGACCCCGGTCGAGCTGTCCTTCGGCCAGGTCGCCAAGATCTGACCGACCGGACCACGCGGTCCGCACCATCGCCCCCGCGGCACCCCGCGGAGGCATGCAACCGGGTCATCGCCCACGGCGTCGGCCCACAACGAAGAAGGTAGGCACCCATGCCCCCCAAGAAGAAGGTCTCCGGCTTCATCAAGCTGCAGATCCAGGCCGGTCAGGCCACGCCCGCTCCGCCGGTCGGCCCGGCCCTTGGCCAGCACGGCGTCAACATCATGGAGTTCGTCAAGGCGTACAACGCCGCGACGGAGGCCCAGCGCGGCAACGTCATCCCGGTCGAGATCACGGTCTACGAGGACCGCTCGTTCACGTTCGTCACCAAGACGCCGCCGGCCGCCGAGCTCATCAAGAAGGCCGCCGGTGTGGCCAAGGGCTCCGGCGAGCCGCACAAGACGAAGGTCGCCAAGCTCTCGCGCGACCAGGTCCTCGAGATCGCCCGCCAGAAGATGGAGGACCTCAACGCCCACGACGAGGAGATGGCGGCGCGCATCATCGCCGGCACCGCTCGCTCGATGGGCATCGACACCGAGCTTCTGAGAGCCCGGGTCACCCTGATGTCGGGAGCCCGCCCCCTCGGGGGCGGGCCGCCCGAACCGAGCCGCACGGCACACCGGCCACCGAGGCCGGCCCCCGGCCGGCGGCTCCGTGGGAGACCAGCGCACGGTCGCACCACGACTCCACGAAACAGCAAGGAGCAGTCATGAAGCGCAGCAAGAACTACCGCGCAGCCGCCGAGCTCATCACGCCCGGCAAGGTCTACGCGCCCCTCGAGGCCGTCCGCGTCGCCAAGCAGACGGCCAAGGCCAAGTACGACGAGACCGTCGAGGTGGCCTTCCGCCTCGGCGTCGACCCGCGCAAGGCCGACCAGGCCGTCCGTGGCACCGTCAACCTGCCGCACGGCACGGGCAAGACGGCCCGCGTCCTCGTGTTCGCCAACGCCGACAAGGCCGAGGCTGCCCGTGAGGCCGGCGCCGAGTACGTCGGCTCGGACGACATGCTAGAGAAGGTCCAGGGCGGCTGGCTCGACTTCGACGCCGTCGTCGCGACGCCCGACATGATGGGCAAGGTCGGTCGACTCGGCAAGGTCCTCGGCCCGCGCGGTCTCATGCCGAACCCGAAGACCGGCACGGTCACGATGGACGTCGCCAAGGCCGTCACCGACATCAAGGGCGGCAAGATCGAGTTCCGCGTCGACAAGCACGCGAACCTCCACTTCATCATCGGCAAGGCCTCCTTCGACGAGAAGTCGCTCGTCGAGAACTACGCCGCGGCGCTCGAGGAGATCCTGCGTCTCAAGCCGGCCAGCTCGAAGGGCCGCTACATCGAGAAGGCCACCATCTCCACGACGATGGGCCCCGGCATCCCGCTCGACTTCAGCAAGACGCGCAACCTCCTCGTCGAGGAGGACGCGACCGCCTGAGGTCGCTCCACGCCCTCGGTCACCGACGGCCCACGGCCGGTCCGACGCCAGAGCCCGCCACCCCTCGGGTGGCGGGCTCTGCTCGTGTCCGCCGAATCGGCCGGGTCGCCAGGGCGCCCGAACGGCCTTGCGCGAGTACGGTCGACGGATGAGCCGACAGACACGCAGCACCAGACGTTGGGTCGTGGCGGGTGTCAGCGCGGGCCTCCCGCTCGCCCTGCTCGCGCCTCAGGCGGGCGCGCAGCCCGCGACCCCGACCTCCGCCCCCAGCCACACGACCGACCGCGGATGGCACGGCCGCCCCGCCACGCTGCCGAAGGTGCCCGTCATGACGGGTTCCGGTGGAGCGGTCAGCTCCGTCGACCGGGACGCCTCGCAGGTCGGCATCGACGTCCTCGCCCGGGGCGGCAACGCGGCCGACGCGGCCGTGGCCACCGCCGCCGCCCTCGGGGTCACCGAGCCGTACAGCGCCGGCATCGGCGGTGGCGGCTTCCTCGTCTACTACGACGCCCGCACCAAGAAGGTGAGCACGATCGACGGCCGCGAGACGGCGCCGATGTCCTTCACCGACCAGGCCTTCATCGACCCGGCGACCGGCCAGCCCTATGCCTTCAACACGGCTGTGAACTCCGGCCTGTCGGTCGGTGTCCCGGGAACTCCGGCGCTGTGGGCCAAGGCCCTGCGCGACTACGGCACGCTCTCCTTCAACGAGGCGCTCAAGCCGGCCGAGCGCCTGGCGGCGAAGGGCTTCGTCGTCGACCAGACCTTCCACGACCAGACCGCCCAGAACGCCGACCGCTTCTCGAGGTTCCCCGCCACGGCGCGGGTGTTCCTGCCCGGGGGCAGCCGCCCGCCGTCGGCTCGACGTTCACCAACCCCGACATGGCCAAGGCGTACCGGACGCTGCGCACCCAGGGGCTCGACGTCCTCTACCGCGGGCGCCTCGGCGAGGCGATCGTCCGCGAGGTCAACGCGCCGCATACCAAGCCCGGTCAGGAGGTCATGGGCGGCACGATGACGCTGCGCGACCTCGCGGCCTACCGTGCGCTGACCAAGGCGCCGATCCACTCGCGGTACGAGGGTCTCGACGTCTACGGCATGCCGGTGCCGAGCTCGGGCGGCATCGCCGTGGCCGAGATCCTCAACCTCATGAAGGCCTACGAGGACCGCACCGGAGTGGCGACCAGCGACGTCAGCGACGTCCAGTACCTCCACCGCTTCTCGGAGGCGTCGGCCACGGCGTTCGCCGACCGCAACCGGTACGTCGGTGACGTCCCCGGCGTGCCGGTGTCCCAGCTCGTCAACCCCGACTTCGCCGCCGAGCGCGCCTGCCTGTTCGACCCGGCCAAGGCCCACTCGCGGCCCATACCTCCGGGCGTGCCCGACGGCTCCTACGACACCTCGTGCGCCACCGCCCCCGCGTCGGCGCAGCCCAGCGAGGGGCAGTCGACCACTCACCTCACGGCGGCGGACCGGTGGGGGAACGTGGCGTCCTACACGTTGACCATCGAACAGACGGGCGGCTCGGGGATCACCGTGCCCGGTTGGGGCTTCCTGCTCAACAACGAGCTGACCGACTTCAACTTCGCCCCGACGCAGGGCGATGCGCCCGACCCCAACCTCCCGGGCCCCGGCAAGCGGCCGCGCTCGTCCATGAGCCCGACGATCATCCTGAAGGACGGCACGCCGTTCCTGGCGGTCGGCTCGCCCGGTGGCGCCACGATCATCACGTCGGTGTCGCAGACGATCCTCGGCTACCTCGACCGTGACCTCTCCCTCGTCGACGCGATCGCCGCACCGCGGCTCTCGTCGCGCAACAGCGCCTCGGGGGAGGGTGCGGAGCCGGCGTTCCTGGCCAGCCCCGCGGCCGCCGGTCTGCGCGCCCTGGGCCACACGCTGACCGACGCCGGCGAGATCGGTGCCGTCACGGCCATCCGCAGCCTCGGCGACGGGGTCTTCGAGGCGGCGGCCGAACCGGTGCGCCGCGGCGGCGGCTCCGCGATGGTGGTCCACCCGGCTCCCTGACGCGGGATCGACCTGCTGCGACCGAGGCGCTCGCCGCCTGCCCACAGGAACAGGTGGCGGGCGCGTCGCACGTGCAGGTCCGGCCCTCCCACCTGCGGTTCTGCTGGGGAGCGCTTCGACAATTCGGGCCAACCACCCATAACACCTCGCGCTGCGCACTCGTTTGCCCGGTGGGTCGGTCACAGGGGACCGACGCTGTGTGGGATCGAGTCAGGAGCTTCCATGAGCACCATGCATCGCGCGGTACGGACCGCGTTCCTCTCGGCGGCGCTTGCCGTCTCCACCCTCCCGCTGGCGGGACCCGCGCAGGCCGCCGGCCTCCCGAACGTCGGGGTCCTGTCATACGCCTACGGCACCTACGCCGCCGTGGGCTCGAAGGTGGTGTCCGGGCCGGTGGCCTACGCCGGCATCGGGTGCACGACGACGTTCGGGCGCACCGTCAAGGGCACCGCTGCCGCCGTCAACGCCGCGCCCCTCGGCACCGTCGGGGCGACGTCGACCACGGCCTCCTCGTCCATCGAGAACGGGCTCAAGGTCAGCCGCACGACGGCCACGACGGGCGCTGTCAACCTCGTCGGCGGGCTCGTGCGCACCAGCGCCGTCAGCTCGGCCAGCACCGCCGTCGTCAACGGCAGCACCACGTTCACCGGCGGCAACCGTGCTCAGCTCGTCGGTCTCACGGTCGCCGGTCAGGCCCAGAGTGCGACCCCCGCGCCGAACACGGCCCTCTACCTGCGCGGCAGCGACGGCAAGCCGTACGCGACCGTCTACCTCAACCGCCAGACCAAGGCGTGGGTCGGCTCGGAGTGGCGGGTCCAGACCGTCGCGCTCCAGGTCGTCGTCACCGGCCGGAACCCGTTCGGCATCGACATCGGGTCCAACGTCCTCGTCGGCGTCTCCAGCTCGTCGCTGACCCGCCCGGTCGTGGGTCTCGTCGCGGGCACCGGCTACGCCACGAGCGCCAACGCCGCCGACGGCCGAGTGCTGTCGAGCCCGACGGCCCTGGCCCACCCGCAGTGCGCCGGCAGCACCGGCTCCGCCAACGTCGCGTCGGCCACCGTTCCGGGCGTCGTCACGACCGGCACGACGACGACCACGGTGGCCGCCACGGCCACGACGTCCTCCCGGGCGGTGCGGGTCATCAACCGGGTCGGCTCCCCGCGGGTGCTCGCCGGTGTCATCGGGGCCGACGCGCTCGTCGCGGACACCGCGGTGACACAGTCGAGCCCGTCGGCTGCGCCCGTCCTCGTCGACCGCAGCTCGTTCACCGGGCTGAGCATCCCCAAGCTTCCGGCCGTCAACGGGTCGGTACCGCCGAACACCGTCGTCACGGTGCCGGGCCTGGGCAAGGTGACGCTGCACAAGGTCACCCGCACCGCGAAGTCGATCGAGGTCGTCATGGTCGAGATCGTCACCGACCGCGTCCTCGGCTCACTGCCGACCGGTTCGGTCATCCGCATCGGCTACAGCTACAGCGCCGTCCTCTGACGGACGCGACCGGGGCGTCGGGCCGAGCACGGTGCCCGGCGCCCCGGGCGCGCCCCCTGGACGACGGGCCGCGGGGCCGGGAACCGGCGCGGGCTGCCGGACGCGTCAGGCGGGCTTCGGGCTCGGCCAGTTCCAGGCGGTGCAGCCCTTGAGGCCGTAGCTCTGCTGCATCATCACCGGCGCGGCCTGGCCGGGACCCCCGCAGTAGGCGTGCGCGTGACCGATGCCGTGGCCCACCTCGTGGTTGACGAGGTAGGTGCGGTACCCGGTGACGTCCTTGCCGTACGCATCGGCGCCGAGGACCCACCGACGCAGGTTGAGCACGACGCGCCCCGAGTTGTGGCAGCTGACCTGGCCACGGGTCTCGAGCGGGGCGCAGAGGCGGTCGGTGGTGTCCGGGCTCGCGAGGGTGATGCGCAGGTCCGGCGTGGTGCCCGCGGCGACCTGCTGGGGCGAGACACCGACGAAGCGGACGTGGTCGACGCCCTGCCAGCCCCGTCCGTCGGTGAGCACCGAGACGACCGTCCGCGTGTACTCGTCGGGATCGACGTCCAGGCCGCCCTCCATCTCGAGCGTGTAGCGGACGACGCGTCCGCTCGAGACGTGCGTGCGCTCGGCGTCGGTGGGCACGGCGAGGACGGTGAAGCGTCCGTCGCCCCGCTCGACGACGTGCGTCGCCGACGAGGTCGACGTGCCCTCCGACGCGGTGCCGGACGTCGGGCCCTGCGTCGCCGAGAGGGGACGCTGGCCCGCGACCGCGGCGTCGGAGCCCGGCATGAGCGGCGACGTCGGCACCGTCTCCACCGCGTCGACGTGGACGAGGGGGCCGGTCCCGGCGGTGAGGGCGACCCGGGACAGCACTGGGAGGGCGGCGGGGGAGTCGGTCTCACGCGCACCGGCCCAGCTCACCGACCAGACGTCGGCCGCGACGCAGGCCAGCACCGCTGTGCCGGCCCAGAGCCGCCGGCGCCGGAGGGCCCGCACGCCGGGGTGCTCGTGCCGGCGTGGTCCACCGCCAGTCACCATGGCCCCACGCTAGGTGCTCGTGGGGACGATTGCGAGGATGCTGGCGCGGACCCGCCGGATCGGGCAGGCCGCCGTGTCGCGTGGCGGGACTTCGCCGCGCGCTCGCGGCGCGCTCGCCGAGCCTGACGGGTTCTCGCCGGGCGCGGGATGGCTCGATTTTGTCGTGGCGGCCCGAGCACGTACGCTGGTCCGCGACCAATGACCGCCGGTTGGAGACGTGGTTCCACGACTCCCGAAGGTCCCGCACGATGCGGGCAACCGGCGCAGGCCGATCGAGCGAGAGCGGCACGCCCACGTGCCCGTCCGAGCCCCGAGCGCCTGCGCCGGGGCTCTTTTCGTGCAGGCCCTACGGAGATCCTCCTCCCGGCGTCACCACGCAAGGGAAGGAGGCCCAGATGGCGAACGCCGAGAAGACGGCAGCCATCGCCGAGATCACGGACCGTTTCCGTGAGTCCGGCGCGGCCGTTCTCACCGAGTACCGCGGTCTGACCGTGAAGCAGCTGTCCGAGCTGCGCAGCTCGATCCGAGAGCACGCCACCTACGCCGTGGTCAAGAACACGCTCACGGAGCTCGCCGCCAAGGAGGCCGGGATCACGGCCTTCGACGGCCAGCTCCAGGGCCCGTCCGCGATCGCCTTCGTCACCGGTGACCCGGTCGAGGCGGCCAAGGGCCTGCGTGACTTCGCCAAGGCACACCCGCTCCTCGTCATCAAGGCCGGCGTCCTCGACGGCAAGCCGCTGACGGCCGAGGACATCACGAAGCTCGCGGACCTCGAGTCCCGCGAGGTTCTCCTGGCCAAGCTGGCGGGCGCCATGAAGGGCTCGCTCACCAAGGCCGCGTACCTGTTCGTCGCTCCTCTGTCGCAGACGGCCCGTGTGGTCGACGCGCTGCGCCAGAAGGTCGAGGCCCAGGGACCCGCCGCGCCGGCTGCCGCCGACGAGGCCACCACCGACGTCGCCGAGGGTGGCGACGAGAGCTGACGCACGGCGTCGCTCAACCACCACAACGCCACTCACGGCAAGAAACAGGAAGGAAGCCATCATGGCGAAGCTCAGCACCGACGAGCTCCTCGACGCCTTCAAGGAGATGACCCTCATCGAGCTTCTCCGAGTTCGTGAAGCAGTTCGAGGAGACCTTCGAGGTCACCGCTGCTGCCCCCGTTGCCGCCGCTCCGGCGGCCGGCGGCGGCGCCGCTGCCCCCGTCGAGGAGGAGGAGAAGGACTCGTTCGACGTCGTTCTCACCGCCGCGGGCGAGAAGAAGATCCAGGTCATCAAGGAGGTCCGCGCCCTCACGAGCCTCGGCCTCAAGGAGGCCAAGGACCTCGTGGACGGCGCCCCGAAGCCCGTTCTCGAGAACGTCGACAAGGCTGCGGCCGAGAAGGCCAAGGAGCAGCTCGAGGGCGCCGGCGCGACCGTCGAGCTCAAGTGATCTGACCCGGCACTTGCCGGGATCACTGCCTCGCGAAGGCGGGTCCGACCATGCGGTCGGGCCCGCCTTCGCGTTGTCGCGCCGCGGGTCGAGGTGGCTCGTCGCGGTGGATTGCGACGGGATACCTCGAACCAGATGGCGTCGTCAGAACCCCGATCCGGGGTTGAGGATGCCCTGGGGGTCGAGGGCGGACTTGATGCGATGCGTCAGCGCCATGACGTCCGGGCCCACTTGCTCCGGGAGGGCGGCGCGCTTGAGCCGCCCGACGCCGTGCTCGCCCGTGATGGTGCCGCCGAGGCCGATGGCCAGGGTCATGACCTCGCGGAAGGCGATGGCCGCGCGCGCCCGGGCGGCCTCGTCGCCGGGAGGGTGCACGATGACCGGGTGGGTGTTGCCGTCGCCGGCGTGGGCGACGACGGGGATCTCGACCTCGCGACGGCGCGCGATCTCGGCGATGCCGGTGAGCAGCTCCGGCAGGCGGGGCACCGGCACACCGACGTCCTCGAGCATGAGCAGGCCCCGGCGCTCGATGGCCACGATGGCCGCCCGGCGCGCGGCGACGAACAGCTCGCCCTCGTCGGGGTCGGTCGTCGTGAAGCACTCCCGCGAGCCGTTCGCGGTGCACAGCTGCTCCATGACCGCGATCTCCTGGGCCCGGGCCTCGCCGGGCGCGTCGGACTGGGCCACGAGGAGGGCACCGGCGTCCCGGTCCAGGCCCATCGCGCGGTGGTCCTCGACGGCGTTGATCGAGGCCTGGTCCATCAGCTCCATCATCGAGGCGCGCAACCGCCCACCGATCGCGACGACCGCGCGGGCGGCGTCGGCGACGTCGTCGAAGGTGGCCACGAGCGTCGCCGGCGGGGCCTGGGCCGGCACGAGGCGCAGCGTCGCCCGGGTGACGACCCCGAGCGTGCCCTCGCTGCCGACGAAGAGCTTGACGAGCGACAGGCCGGCGGAGTCCTTGATGCGCGCGCCGCCGAGCCGGACCAGGGTGCCGTCGGCGAGGACGACGTCGAGCCCGAGGACGTAGTCGCTCGTCACGCCGTACTTGACGCAGCACAGGCCGCCGGCATTGGTCGCGACGTTGCCGCCGATCGAGCAGATCTCGAACGAGGACGGGTCCGGCGGGTACCAGAGGCCGTGCTCGGCGGCGGCCCGTTTGACCTCGGCGTTGAGGGCGCCGGGCTCGACGACGGCCGTGCGGGTGGCCGGGTCGACCTCGACGCGGCGCATCCGCTCGAGGCTGAGCACGACGCACCCGTCGACGGCGTTCGAGCCGCCGGACAGGCCGCTGCCGGCGCCGCGGGGCACGACGGGCACGCCGTGCGCCGACGCCCACCGGAGCGTGGCCTGGACGTCGGCGGCGGTCGTGGCGCGCACGACGACGCTCGGCGTCCCGGCACCGGGGTCGGCCGTGTAGTCGAAGCGGTAGGCCGCGACGCTGTCGGGTGCCGTGAGGACCGCGCCCGTCGGCAGCGCGTCGACCAGTTCGGAGAGGTCCTGCAGCTCGGGAGCGTCCTTGCCCACTGTCGTCACCACTCCACCGTAACGACGCCGGAGCACGCTCGCCGCCGCGGCGGCCGGTGCCCGTGGGCGCGGTGCGCCTGCCGGTAGGTTGACCGCATGGGATGGCGCTCGCATGCCAAGGGCCTCGCCTCCGGGGCGTTTCCGGGGGCTGACGAGGGGGCGACGCCGCAATGGACGCCGCCAGGTGCTGCGGCACCCTCGGGTCGCTACGGACCTCTCGTCAGCGTCACCCGGTTCGACGTCGCGCCGCCGGAGCTCGAGTGGCAGCTACCCCTCAACGGTGAGCTCTACCGGCTCATGCCGGGCTCGGACCGGCCCGACTACTCGCTGCTCGTCCTCGAGCGCCCGGTGCACTTCTATCCCGCGGAGGGGTTCGACCTCGGCCGCGTCGAGCCGGAGCAGCGCGTCCAGGACCAGCGCGGCCGCCGGATGGTGCGGGTCCACGCGATGCTGCTGTGCGCGCGCTTCGTCGGCCAGCAGCTGCACCCGGGCATGAGGGATCTGGCGGTCAACCTCGCCTACGTCATCGACAACTCGCTCGCGCGCGACGCCGTCGTGGACTTCGCCAAGATCGAGTTCGCCGCCGTCGGCTTCCTCAGCGAGGGACACTCGCCGCGCCGGTCCGAGGGGTCCGCGTCCGGGTCCGCACCGGAGGTCGTCGACCCCGACGACGCGTCGGCACGCGTCGGCGAACTGCTCGACGGTGTGGCCCGCACGCTGCACGCCGGCGTCGTCGCGTTCCGGGGCCGGGACGTCGAGCGCCTCGCGGCCACCATCACGGTCGGGCCCGACCACCGGCTCACCGGCCTGTCCGGCAACGCCGACGGGCAGGCCCCCGTCCCGACGCCCGAGACGTTCGACCGGCTCAACGCGGCTCTCGCGGGGCTGGCCCGGCTCGGGGCGGCCGGCAGCGTCGCGTCGGTGACGCTGCACGTCGAGGACGGCCGGCTACGGCACGAGGTCACCGCCACGCACGGCTAGGGATCCGGGGTCGCCGGTTGTGCGGTGGGCTCAGCCGACGACGTCGTGGTAGGCGGTCACGGCCTCCGGGCGGGCCCGCCGGCCGGTGCTGATCTCCCAGACGCCGCCGTCGAAGCTCTCGAAGACGAGGACGGCATCGGCCCCCGACGTGTACTCGACGAACTCGCACGTGCCGTCCCGGCCGGTGCCGGTGTCGCCGGTGGCCGTGTACGTGGCCGTGCCGGCCTCGTCGAGGTCCCACTCGCGCCCGTCGAGGGTGAGGCCGCGCAGATCCGGCTCGCCGACGAGGTCGTGGCGCGCGGTCCACTCGATGACGGTGTCGCGGTCGCGGGGACTGATCGCGACCCACTCGCGGCTGCCCGACCGTGACCCCTCGACGCAGTGCTCGCGCCACCGACGCCCGTCGCTGACGAAGCGGAGCGTCCCGAGCACGCGCCGGGGCCGGCCCTCGACCTCGATGACGGCACCGGGCTCGACCTGCGAGGCCAACAGCTGTGCCCGCATCAGCCCTCCTCGTCGCTCCCGGCTCCCATCCCCGCCATGCGGCCTGCTCACAGGGTAGGGGTGCCCGACGCCGAATGGGGGGAGGGTGAACTCGCGCGTAACTTCGCCCCTGACCACTCGTTTCCCAGACAACCGAGTCGAGACGGTCGAGACAACGAGTAGGTGCCACATGGGTGTGGAGATCGCGGTCAGCGGTCTGACCAAGACCTTCGGGTCGCAGACGATCTGGAAGGACGTCACCCTGACGCTCCCCGCCGGGGAGATCTCGGTGATGCTGGGCCCCTCGGGCACCGGGAAGTCGGTCTTCCTCAAGACCCTCGTCGGGCTGCTCAAGCCCGACGCCGGGTCGATCGTCATCAACGGCCAGGACCTCACGCGGCTGCGTGAGCACGACCTCTACGAGGTCCGCAAGCTCTTCGGCGTCCTCTTCCAGGACGGTGCCCTCTTCGGGTCGATGAACCTCTACGACAACATCGCCTTCCCCCTCCGCGAGCACACGCGCAAGTCCGAGTCCGAGATCCGGGGCATCGTCGGGGAGAAGATCGAGCTCGTCGGGCTCCAGGGCGCCGAGGGCAAGCTGCCCGGCGAGATCTCCGGGGGCATGCGCAAGCGGGCCGGCCTCGCCCGGGCCCTCGTGCTCGACCCCGAGATCATCCTCTTCGACGAGCCGGACTCCGGCCTGGACCCGGTGCGCACGGCCTACCTCAACCAGCTGATCGTCGACCTCAACGCCCAGATCGAGGCGACGTTCCTCATCGTCACGCACGACATCAACACGGCCCGCACGGTGCCCGACAACATCGGGCTGCTCTACCACCGCCACCTGGCGATGTTCGGCCCCCGCGAGATGCTCCTGTCCTCCGAGGAGCCGGTCGTGCGCCAGTTCCTCAACGCCCAGCGCGTTGGGCCCATCGGCATGTCCGAGGAGAAGGACGCCGACGAGCTGGCCGCCGAGTCCGGCCAGGAGCTGCCGCCGCTGCCACCGATCGCCCTGCAGCTCGAGCCGTCCGACGGGTCCGCGCGGCGCACGGCCCGACCCGCCGGTGCATGGTGCCGTGAGAACGGGGTGACGCCGCCGCCCGGCTCGTTCGCCACCGACGGGCACCTGCGCCCGACGCCAGTGGGCCCGACGCCGCCCGCCTCGACGCCGCCTGCCTCGACGCCGCCGGCCCCGGCCACGGCGCAGGCGGCGGCCCTGGACGGGGTGCGCTGACGTGGCCGCACCCCTCACCGGCGCCCTCCGGCAGTCCGGCTCGCTCTTCGCGCTCGCGCTGGACGTCATGCGGTCCCTGCCGCGACGACCGTTCCAGGTCAAGGAGTTCGTCCAGCAGGCGTGGTTCATCGCCAGCGTGACGATCCTGCCGACCGCCCTCGTGTCCATCCCGTTCGGCGCCGTCATCGCCCTGCAGCTCGGCACCCTGACGCGTCAGCTCGGCGCCCAGTCCTACACGGGGGCGGCGAGCGTGCTGGCCGTCCTGCGTGAGGCGAGCCCCATCGTCACGGCGCTGCTCATCGCCGGCGCCGGTGGTTCGGCCATCTGCGCCGACCTCGGCTCGCGCAAGATCCGCGAGGAGATCGACGCGATGGAGGTGCTCGGGATCAGCCCGATCCAGCGCCTCGTCGTGCCCCGGGTGCTCGCCTCGATGCTCGTCGCCGTCCTCCTCAACGGCCTCGTCTCCGTCGTCGGTGTCGTCGGTGGCTACGTCTTCAACGTCATCGTCCAGGGCGGCACGCCGGGCGCGTACATCGCCAGCTTCACCGCGCTCGCCCAGCTGCCCGACCTCTGGACGGCCGAGGTCAAGGCGCTCGTCTTCGGCGCGATCGCCGCCGTGGTCGCCGCCTACAAGGGGCTCAACGCCGGCGGTGGGCCCAAGGGCGTCGGTGATGCCGTCAACCAGAGCGTCGTCATCACCTTCATGCTCCTGTTCGTCGTCAACTTCGTCATCACGGCCGTGTACTTCCAGGTCGTCCCGCAGAAGATCTGAGGCCGCGATGACGACGAAGACCCAGAACCCCGCGGCGGAGCGCCTGCTCCATCTCGCCAGCGCGCCGTCGCGCACGCTCGACTCGCTCGGGGAGCAGATGCGCTTCTACGTGCGCTCGCTCGCGTGGAGCGGCCGCACGCTGCGCCGCTACAAGAAGGAGGTCGTCCGCCTCCTCGCCGAGGTGTCGCTCGGCACGGGCGCGTTGTCGGTCATCGGCGGGACCGTCGGCGTCATCGCGTTCCTCGCCTTCTTCACGGGCACCGAGGTCGGCCTGCAGGGCTACTCCTCGCTCGACCAGCTGGGCACCGGCGCCTTCACCGGGTTCTTCTCCGCCTACCTCAACACCCGCGAGATCGCCCCGCTCGTGGCCGGGCTCGCGCTAGCGGCGACGGTGGGCTGCGGGTTCACCGCCCAGCTCGGCGCGATGCGCATCTCCGAGGAGGTCGACGCGCTCGAGGTCATGGGCATCCCGTCGCTGCCCTTCCTCGTCACGACGCGGATGATCGCCGGGTTCGTCGCCGTCGTGCCGCTCTACGTCCTCGGCCTGCTCAGCTCCTACGCGGCCACCCGGTTCATCTCGACCTCGTACTTCGGCCAGAGCGAGGGCACCTACGACCACTACTTCCACCTGTTCCTGCCGCCGGGCGACGTCTTCTGGTCCTTCGGCAAGGTCATGGTGTTCGCGGTCGTCATCATCCTCATCCACTGCTACTACGGCTACACGGCCTCGGGAGGCCCGGCCGGCGTCGGCGTCGCGGTCGGCAAGGCGGTGCGCACCTCCATCGTGGCGATCAACATCGTCGACTTCTTCCTGTCCCTCGCGATCTGGGGCGCGACGACGAGCGTGAGGATCGCCGGATGACCGCCACCGCGCACCAGCCCGTCACCGACGTCAGCACGGACTCGACACCCGGGCCGGTCACCCAGCACACGCGCAAGCGGCTGGGGCAGAAGGCCTACGGCATGGTCTTCGTCGTCGTCGTCACCCTCCTCGTCGCCCTGTCGGTCGCCACCTTCCAGAAGCGGTTCACGCCGGTCGTCATGGTCACCCTCGAGACCAACCGCCTCGGCAGCCAGCTGCAGGAGAGCAGCGACGTCAAGCTGCGCGGCCTGCTCGTCGGCGAGGTCCGAAGCGTCTCGGTGACGCCTGACGGCGCCCGGCTCGAGCTGGCGCTGCAGCCGGACCAGGTCGGCCGGATCCCCGCGAACGTCAACGCCCGCCTCCTGCAGAAGACCCTCTTCGGAGAGCGGTACGTCGACCTCGTCACGGTCGCCGCGCCGAGCGCGAGGCACCTGCAGGCCGGTGACGTCATCACCCAGGACCGCAGTGCCGTCGGCATCGAGCTCGAGAGCGTCCTCGACGACCTCTACCCGCTGCTGCGCACCGTCCAGCCGGCCAAGCTGGCCACCACCCTGAACGCCCTCTCGACGACGCTCGACGGGCGTGGGGACCGCATCGGACGCAACCTGCAGCTGCTCGACCGCTACCTCAAGGCGATCAACCCGCAGATGCCCGTCATCGCCGACGACGTCAGCCTCCTCGCCGACGTCGCCGGCCTCTACGCCGACGTCAGCCCGGACCTCTTCCGGCTCACCGAGTCGCTGCGCGTCACCAACCGGACGATCGTCGAGAAGGACCAGCAGCTGGCCGCGTTCCTCGTCGGCACGGCGGGGTTCGCCGACACCACGGCAGGCTTCCTGCGCGACAACGGCGACCGGATCATCCAGGTCGGACGCGTGTCGCGCCCGACGCTGCAGCTGCTGTCCGAGTACTCCCCGATCTACCCGTGCATGGCCTCCGGTCTCGTCAACTGGCTGCCGCGGGTCAACGAGGCCTTCTCCGGCGGCACCTTCCACATCACGCTCGAGGTCGTCCCACCGCGTCCGGCCTACCAGCCCGGGGAGGAGCCGCGATGGCAGGACAAGCGCGGCCCGAACTGCTACGGCCTGCCGAACCCCCCTGGCTCCCAGTCGAACCCGTTCAAGGGCCACCACTTCGACGACGGCACCCGACCGGCCGGCAGCGGCACCCCGTTCAGCGGAGTTCCCCAGGCGCTGCTCGGGGAGGCCGGTGCCTCCGACTCCGGCACGGCCGGAACCGTCGACGAGCAGCGCGTCGTCGCGGCGCTGCTCGCCCGTGACGACTCGGACGACGCCGCCCCGAGGGGCATCCAGACGCTGCTCGCCGGGCCGCTCATGCGCGGGACGGTGGTGAGCACCCGATGAGGTGGAAGGCATCGCTCGTCAAGCTCGTCGTGTTCGCGCTCGTGACCCTCGCGGCCACCGGCGTCCTCGCGATGACCATCGCCAACATCCAGCTCGGTTCCAAGGCGACGTACACCGCCCTGGTCACCGACGCCACCGGCGTCGTCGAGGGACAGGACGTGCGGATCGCGGGCGTCCGGGTGGGGGAGGTCGAGGACGTCCGGGTGGCCCGGGCGCCGGGCACCGGGCAGGCGGTCGCGCAGGTCGACTTCACGGTGCTCAAGAGCTCGGTGCTGACCCGCGGCACCGAGGTCACCGTCAAGTACCGCAACCTCGTGGGCCAGCGCTACCTCGCGCTGACCCAGGGGACCGGGTCGGCCGCACCGCTGCCCGACGGTGCGACGATCCCGCTGGCGCGCACGCACCCGGCCCTCGACCTCACCGTCCTGTTCAACGGCTTCAAGCCGCTCTTCGCGGCGCTGTCGCCCAAGGACGTCAACGAGCTGTCGGGCCTCCTCATCGAGACGCTCCAGGGCGAGGGCGGCAACGTCAACGCGCTGCTGGCCAAGACCGCGAGCCTCACCTCGACCCTCGCCGACCGCGACGCCGTCATCGGACGCACCATCGACAACCTCAACGCCGTCCTCGGCACCGTCGACGCCCATGACCAGCAGCTGCTCGACCTCATCGACCAGCTCCAGCGGTTCACCAGCGGCCTTGCCGCCGACCGCGAGACCATCGGGCGCACCCTGTCCGGGATCAACGACCTCTCCGCCGAGACCGCCGACCTGCTGGTGACCACGCGTCCGCTCATCAAGGACGACGTCGCCCAGCTGCGGACCCTGTCGACGACGCTCAACAAGCCCGCCAACGTCAAGCTGTTCGAGGACTTCGTCACGTCGGCGCCGCGGCGCATCGAGACCCTGACCCGTACCGCCACGTACGGCTCGTGGTTCAACTTCTACCTGTGCCGCTTCGACACGAGGAGCCCCATCCTGCCCGGCGTCTCCCCCTCCTACGACGTCTCGTCCGCGAGGTGCCAGCCATGAGGTCGCGCAGCATCCCGTTCCGCGAGCGCAACCCCGTCCCGATCGGTGCCGCCGGGCTCGTCGTCATCGCGCTGCTCCTGTTCCTCGCGTTCAACGCCTCGAGCCTGCCGGTCATCGGCGGCGGCACCGGCTACAGCGCGGCCTTCACCGAGGCCGGCGGCATCCGCCCCGACGACGACGTGCGCCTCGCCGGCGTCAAGGTCGGCAAGGTCACCGGCGTCGACCTCGAGGGGTCGCACGTGCGCGTCGACTTCGTCGTCACCGACGACTCCGTGCAGCTCGGCTCGCTGACCGGCGCCTCGATCCGCATGAAGACCCTGCTGGGGGAGAAGTACGTCGCCCTCGACCCGAAGGGCAGCGGGCGGCTCGACGCCGGGTCGCAGATACCGACGACGCGCACCGTCAGCTCCTACGACGTCATCAACGCCTTCCAGGACCTCACGACGACGACCGAGCGCATCGACACCGACCAGCTCGCGAAGTCCCTGACCGTCATGGCCACCGAGTTCCGCGACAGTCCGAAGTACGTCCGCTCGACGCTCGACGGCCTGTCGCGCCTGTCGCGCACCGTCGCCGGCCGCGACGAGCAGCTGTCCGCGCTGCTCCAGCGGGCCAACCGCGTCACCGGGCTGCTCAAGAGCCGCAACGAGCAGGTCGGCACGCTGATCCGCGACGCCGACGCACTCATGGTCGAGCTGGCCAAGCGTCGGGAGGAGATCCGCACGCTGTTCCGCAACACCTCGGCCCTGGCCCAGCAGCTCACCGGGCTCTCCCGCGACAACCGCGCCCAGCTCAAGCCCGCGCTCGACGAGCTCGACCGCACCCTCGCCCTGCTCCAGAAGCACGACGCCGACCTCCAGAAGACGATCAAGCTCATGGCCCCCTTCACCCGCGTCTACGCCAACACCCTCGGCACCGGCCGCTGGTTCGACACATGGGTCAGCAACCTCGTCGTGCCGGTCGGCACGCCCGGGCTCTCCCTTCCCGGCACCTCGCTGCCGCAGCTGCTCGGGGGTGGACGCTGATGGCCGCCGCCGTTGCCGCCCGCTCGCGGTCCCTGCTCACGATGCTCGTGGTCGCCGTCGCGGTCGTGGCGCTCGCCGCCGGGGCGTACACCTTCTGGCCGCGTGCCGAGCAGACGACCGTCAGCGCCGACTTCACCCGCGCCGTCGGGCTGTACCCCGGCTCGGACGTCCGCATCCTCGGCGTCCGCGTCGGGCAGGTCGACACGGTCGTGCCCGAGGGCGACCACGTCCACGTCACCTTCAGCTACGACGCCAGGTACCGCGTGCCCGCCGACGCCAAGGCCGCGATCGTCGCGCCGTCGCTGGTGTCCGACCGGTACGTGCAGCTCCTGCCCGTCTACACCTCCGGTCCCGCCCTCGCGGCCGGTACGCGAATCCCGTTGGAGCGCACGGCGGTCCCCGTCGAGCTCGATCGCGTCTCGCAGAGCCTCGACGACCTCATGGTGGCACTCGGCCCGGACGGCGCGAACAGGCAGGGAGCCCTGTCGCAGCTGCTCGAGACGTCGGCCGCCAACCTCGACGGCAACGGCACGAAGATCAACGGCACGGTCCACGACCTGTCCACGGCCCTGTCGACCCTCTCGGGCAGCCGCGAGGACCTCTTCGGCACGGTGCGGAACCTGCAGTCCTTCACCTCGATGCTCGCGACGAACAACGACCAGGTGCGCCGCCTCAACAGCGACCTCGCGACCGTGGCCGTGCAGCTGTCCGCCGAGCGCGACGACCTCCGGTCGGCGCTGAAGAACCTCGGCGTCGCGGTCGACGAGGTGCAGTCGTTCGTCAGGGACAACCGCGCGCTCGTCAAGACCGACCTCGACCGCGCCGTCGCCGTCACCGGCTCGCTCGTCAAGCAGCGTGACGCGCTGGCCCAGGTGCTCGAGAACGCACCGACCGCGCTGTCGAACCTGCAGAACGCCTACCACCCGCAGACCGGCACTCTCGACACCCGCAACAACGCCAAGGGCCTCGACGACCCGCTGCTGCTCGTCTGCTCGATCCTCACCGGGCCGACGCACAGCGGCAACAGCAAGCTGTGCGACACCCTGCGCTCGGCCCTGCTGCTCAGGCTGCCGCAGCTGCCCGCCCTGCCGAGCGGCACCCTGCTGCGTGGCACGCCGCAGCCGGGCGGCCTCGTCGACCTCCGCGGAGCCGACCCGTCCCTCGGCGGCCTGCTCGGGGGTGGTCGCTGATGTCGGCCCACACCCCGCAGGAGCCCTCGATGCGTCCGGTCCGCACCGCCCTCAAGGCCACGGCGACCGCCGTCGTCGCCTGCCTCGCCGTCGGTGGCTGCAACGCCTACGACCTGCCGCTGCCCGGCGGAGCCGGCACGGGCGACGACGCCTACACCGTCACCGCCGAGTTCTCCGACGTGCTCGACCTCGTGCCCCAGTCCTCGGTCAAGGTCAACCAGGTCAGCGTCGGCACCGTCGAGGACATCTCGGTCAACGGCTGGACGGCGACGGTGCGCCTGCGCCTGCCCCGCTCCGTCGTCCTGCCCGACAACGCGACCGCCGAGCTCAAGCAGACCTCCCTGCTCGGCGAGAAGTACGTGGCGCTGGCCCCGCCCACCGGGGTCGCGCCCGAGGGACGCCTGTCCGACGGCGACCGCATCCCGCTGTCGCGCACGACCCGCAACCCCGAGGTGGAGGAGGTGCTCGGCGCGCTGTCCCTGCTGCTCAACGGCGGCGGCGTCGCGCAGCTCAAGACGATCGAGGCCGAGCTCGACAACGCCCTGCGCGGTCGCACGGCCGACGTCCGCGACGTCATCGGCCAGCTCGACACCTTCGTCGGCGGTCTCGACGCGCAGAAGTCCGAGATCGTGCGGGCGCTCGACGGCATCGACCGGCTGAGCGCCACGCTCGCCGAGCACCGCGACGACATCGGCAAGGCCCTCGAGGAGCTGCCCAAGGGCCTGAAGATCCTCGCCGACCAGCGCCGGCAGCTGACCGCGATGCTCACCGCCCTCGACCACCTCGGCGCCGTCGGCACTCGCGTCATCAAGGGCTCCAGGGCCGACCTCGAGGCCAACCTGCGGGCCGTCAGCCCGATCCTGCACCAGCTCAACAAGGCCGGCGACGACCTGCCCAAGAGCTTCCAGCTGCTGCTGACCTACCCCTTCCCGAACAACGCCCAGTCGACGATCAAGGGCGACTACACCAACCTCTGGGCCACCCTCGACACCGACGTCGGCACCATCGCCGACAACCTCGGCATCGGCAGGCTGCCCGCCGGGGGCCTGCCGTCGCTGCCGGGTGTCCCGCTACCGTCCGTTCCCTCCGTCCCCTCTGTGCCGAAGGTCCCGGTGCCCACCGTCCCCGGCGTGCCCCTGCCGACGACCCTGCCCGGGCTGCCGCTCGGCCAGTCGGCGTCGGGGCCGGGCTCCGACGGGTCGGCCTGGTCCTCGCTGTTCCCGACGGGAGGCTCCCGGTGATCACCCGTACCGTCCGCATCCAGCTGGCCGTCTTCGCGCTGCTGTCCGTCGTGCTCGTGGCCGTGCTGTCGGCCAGGTACGTCGGCCTCACCGACAAGATCATCGGCGGCAGCTACGTCGTGTCGGCCGACCTCGCCGAGTCCGGCGGCATCTTCGTCGGGGCCGAGGTCACCTACCGGGGTGTCACAGTCGGCCGCGTCGAAGCGATGCGCCTGTCCGGCAACGGAGTTCGCGTCGACGCCCGCCTCGACCGAGGCACCGAGGTGCCCAAGGACACCAGGGCCGTCGTCGAGAACCGGTCAGCCGTCGGCGAGCAGTACCTCGACCTCCAGCCGCGCACCGACCGCGCGCCCTACCTCGCCGCGGGTGACGTCGTGCCCCGCGAGGACACCGCGTTCCCGATCCGCATCGACCAGCTGCTGCGGCACGTCGACCGGACCGTCGCGTCGGTGCCCCGCGACGCGCTCGTCACGACCGTCGACGAGCTCGGTGACGCCTTCGCCGACGGCGGGTCCGACCTCCAGCGGCTCGTCGACGCGGGTGACCGGCTGACGGTCGCCGCGACGCAGGCGCTCCCCGAGACGACGACGCTCATCGACGACGGCCGAATCGTCCTGACGACCCAGAAGCAGAGCGGGAGGGACATCCGCGCCAGCATCGCGGGCTTCGCCGACGTCGCGGACGCCCTGAAGCAGGCCGACCCGGACCTGCGCCTGGTCCTCGACCGCGGGGCCACCGCCGTCACCCAGCTCGACGCCCTCATTCGCGAGAACAAGCAGAGCCTCGCGGCGCTGCTCGCGAACTTCATCACCATCGGCAACGTCACGACGGCGCGGCTCGACGGCATCGAGCAGATGCTCGTCACCTACCCCGACGTCGTCACGGGCGGCTTCACCGTGATCCCCGGAGACGGCACCGCGCACTTCGGTCTGGTCCTCAACGCCGACGACCCCAAGGCCTGCGTGGCCGGCTACGAGGGGACCCGGAAGGTCGAGCCGCACCGGACGACGAACCTCCCGCCGACCAACTTCGACGCACACTGCGCCGCCGCCCGCGGCTCGGGCACCAACGTCCGGGGTGCGCAGAACGAGCCGAAGCCCCGCCCCGGCGGTGGCAGCGCCCAGAGCGGTGCCAGCTACCCGATGGCCTTCGGGTCGACGCCGGTGGCCCTCGGAAACGCGGCCGTGACCTCCGACAGCCCCGCCTCGTTGTCCGTACAGGCACCGGTCGCCCCGACCGGTGGACCCGGTTCGACACCGAACCCGACCAGCACCACCGACAACGGTCCGAGCTGGCTCTGGATGATGCAGGAGGCGCTCCGCTAGGCGCCGCACACCCAGGGTCGTCCGGGCCGGTGACGGAAGGACACCCCTCGAATGACCACGGTCACCCAGCGACCCACCGACCGGGGCGGACCGGCGCCCGACGACACCGAGGCCCGGCAGCCAGGCACCCGGCAGCCAGGCACCCCGGAACCGCGCACCACGGAACCGCGCACCCGGCAGCCGCGCACCAGGCGTCCTTCCGCGCGCGTCCTCTGGGCGCTGGCGGCGGTGTTCCTCCTCGCGGCCCTCGCCGTCACGGCGACGCTCGGGCGCGCCGCGTGGCAGGCCCGTCAGGCCGACGAGTCACGCTCGGCGGCGCTCGCCGCCGGACGGCAGATCGCCGTGAACTTCGTGACGATGCGTGCCTCCTCCTTCGACGCGGACACCAAGCGCGTCCTCGACGACGCCACCGGCCAGTTCCGCACCGAGTACGCCTCCACCCTGGCCCAGCTCAAGCCGGTCGTCACCGCGAACAAGACGGTCTCGACCGTCGAGCGCGCCGAGGCCGCTCTGGTCTCCGCCGACGACGACTCGGCCCGCGTCATCGTCGGGGTGGTCGCCCCGACGACCAACGCGTCGACGAGCACACCCGAGAAGAAGACGTACCGCCTGCGCCTCGACCTCGTGCGCGTCGGCGACGCCTGGAAGGTGAACGCCCTTGACTTCGTCAGCTGACACCCGCCGGACGACGCCTCCCGCCGCGTCGCCGAGGACGGCCGGGGCGCGCCGCCGCGTCGCCGGCTCCCGCCGCCGCGAGACCACCGGTCCTGGCCGTGCCGAGGTGCTGCCCACCCTGACCGCCCCGCCGACCGGCGCGGCCACGGCTCCCGCGGCCAGCGCCGTGCGCGTCGCGGCGTCCCCGGAGGCCGTGACCCCCACGGCCCCCGACGTGCGCGTCGGAGCACCCGCCGAAGCCGGCGCGGACGCGCCGCAACCTGGGCGCCGGCTGTGGCCGGCCGCCACCGCGGCGGTCCTCGCGCTCGCGCTGCTCGCGACGACGCTCGTGCTGTCGCTGCGTCCGACCGTCACGGACGCCGACCGCAGCGCGGCCGTCGGCTCGGCCCGCACGACGCTCGAGAGCCTCCTGAGCTACAGCGGCACCACCTTCGACCAGCACGTCGCCCAGGTGACGCCGCAGCTCGCCTCGCCGTTCCGCGAGCAGTTCACGAAGGTCGCGGCAGCCGACATCAAGCCGATGGCGGTCAAGAACGGTGCGACCGTCCAGGCCAAGGTCTACGACGCCGGCGTCATGGACGCGACCGGCGACGGCGGTGAGGGCACGACCGTGCGCGTCCTCGCCTTCGTCAACCAGGCGACGACGACGAAGGCGAGCACGACCCCCGCGATCGACCAGAACCGGGTCATCGCGACGATGCGGAAGGTGGGGGAACGCTGGCTCGTCAGCGACCTGGCCGCATTCTGAAAGGGGCTGGTCCCGGGCGCCCAGAGGGGGTCGTCCGGGACCGGGGCGGGGGAGCCCAGCGGTTGGCATACTGCCTCCTGTGAAGCTCATCCAGGCCAACGGTGTCCCCGAGTCCCTCGCCCGCGTCCACGCTCCGCAGGCCCCTCCGGTCCGTGTCGGAGTCGTCCAGCACGCGTGGGTCGAGGACCCCGCGGCCCTCGTCGACACCCTCCGGGACGGCGTCCGGACGGCAGCCGAGGCGGGAGCGTCGGTCGTCTTCCTGCCCGAGCTGACCCTGTCGCGCTACCCGGCCGACGCGCTGCCCGAGGGCACCCCGAACGCGACCGCCGAGGACCTCGAGACCGGTCCGACGGTCACCTTCGCCCGTGACGCTGCCCGGGACTTCGGCGTCCACGTGCACGCCTCGCTCTACGAGCGGGCCGACGCCCCGGACGGGGCGGCCGACGGCCTCGGCTTCAACACCGCCGTCCTCGTGGCCCCGAGCGGGCAGCTCGTGGCCCGCACCCGCAAGACCCACATCCCCGTGACGGCCGGGTACTACGAGGACCGGTACTTCCGCCCCGGCCCGCCCGAGGCCGCCTACCCGGTCATCGAGCTCGACGACCCGGCGATGCGCCTCGGCCTGCCGACGTGCTGGGACGAGTGGTTCCCCGAGGTCGCGCGGCTCTACTCCCTCGCGGGGGCGCAGGTGCTGTGCTACCCGACGGCGATCGGGTCCGAGCCGGACCACCCCGACTTCGACACGCAGCCGCTGTGGCAGCAGGTCATCGTCGGCAACGGCATCGCCAACGGCCTGTTCATGGTCGTGCCGAACCGCTACGGCACCGAGGGCCTCATCACGTTCTACGGCAGCTCGTTCATCTCGGACCCCTACGGCCGGATCCTCGTCCAGGCCCCGCGGGACGAGGCAGCGGTCCTCGTCGCCGACCTCGACCTCGCCCAGCGCCGGGACTGGCTCGAGCTGTTCCCCTTCCTGGCCACCCGGCGCCCCGACTCCTACGCCGCTCTCGCCGAGCCGGTCCGGGCCGAGCACCGCCGCGAGGTCGACGCGTGAGCGTGCCCGCCACCGACGCCACGGGCGCCAGCGGAGACACCGACGCCACCAGTGACACCGACGCGGCGGCTGCCCCGGCGGCGCCCGGCTGGCGGATGCCCGCCGAGACCGAGCCGCACGACTGCACGTGGATGGCCTGGCCGAGCCGGGGCTACACGCTCGGGGAGACCCCCGAGGAGGTGGCGACCGCGCGCGCGACGTGGGCGGCCGTCGCCGCCGCCGTCGTCGAGTTCGAGCCGGTCAGGATGGTCGTCACCCCGGCCGACCTGCCGGTCGCCGAGTCGCTCCTGCCCCCTGACGTCGAGCTCGTGCCCGCCGCCCTCGACGACGCGTGGATGCGCGACATCGGCCCGACGTTCGTCCGCTCGGCGGACGGCACGCGGCTCGGCGCCGTCGACTGGGTCTTCAACGGCTGGGGGGCCCAGGCGTGGGCCACGTGGGAGCACGACGCCCGCATCGGCTCGTTCGTCGCGGGCCTGGCCGGCGCCGAGCGCATCGGCTCGGCACTCGTCAACGAGGGCGGCGGCATCCACGTCGACGGGATCGGCACCGTCCTGCTGACCGAGACCGTCCAGCTGGACCCGGGGCGCAACCCGGGCCTGACCCGGGCCGACGTCGAGGCCGAGCTCGCGCGAACCCTCGGAGCCACGGCTTTCGTGTGGCTCCCGCGCGGACTGACCCGCGACTACGACGAGTTCGGCACCCGCGGGCACGTCGACATCGTCGCGACGATCCCGAGCCCCGGTGTCGTGCTCCTGCACGAGCAGCAGGATCCGGCCCATCCCGACCATGCCGTGTCCCGGATGCTGCGCGAGCTGCTCGAGGACGCCCGCGACGCGCGCGGCGAGCGCTTCGAGGTCGTCGGCGTCCCGGCCCCGCGCACCCTGTCCGACGCCGAGGGTCCCGTCGACTGGTCCTACCTCAACCATCTCGTCGTCAACGACGGCGTCATCGCCTGCACCTTCGGCGACCCGCAGGACGACGCGTCCCTCGGGGTGCTGCGCGAGGCCTATCCCGGGCGCCGCGTCGTCGGTGTCGAGGCCCGCCCGCTCTTCGACCGCGGCGGCGGCATCCACTGCATCACCCAGCAGCAGCCGGCGCTCTGACGCGCGTCCACGCAGGTCAGCCTGGCTGTCGGGCCTGCGGCAGCCGGCGGTGGACGTCCTCGCTCATCCGCACGACCGAGACACCGAGCTCGAGGCAGATGCGCACGATCGCGAGCCAGATGACGGCAGCGACCGGGCCGAAGACCAGGACGACGAGCCCTGTGCCGACGCTCGTGGCAAAGCCGCCGACGACGACGAGGACGTAGACGACCGCCGCCCAGACGATCGCCAGCACGTAGACGATGCGCACGATCGTCGGCGTGACGAAGGTCGTGAAGCTGACGTCGAACAGGGCCTGGAAGAAGCCGGCCGACGAGTCGGCGGGGGCCTCACCGGACGGGCCGGGAGCCGACGGGCCGGCAGGGGGCGATCCGGGAGCCGACGGGCCGGCAGCGGGCGACCCGGGCGCGGGTGATCCGGGCGCGGGTGATCCTGGCGCGGGGGAGCCGGGCGCGGGTGATCCGGGCGCGGGTGATCCGGGCGCGGGGGAGCCGAAGGCGCCCTGCTCCCGGGGGTTCTGGTCTGACATGGTGGAATCTCCTTCTCGAGTGGGCCCCGGGGCACGCCCGGCACGGCCGGTCGCGCCCAGCCTAGGGACGCCCGGTGCGCGGCGACGGGACCGGCGCGGGACGCCTCCGGACGGTGGGCGAGGGGCCCTCGCGGAGGCTCCCGACGCGCCCGCGAGGTGGGTGGCTCTTGACGGGCCGCCCGTTGAGCGCCATATTCGACGCGTTCGCATTGCGAGCTTCCCGGTCCGGGAGCGTGGCAGGCAGCCGCCGCGGCTGACACGGGTGACCACCTGTGGGCAGGCTCCGGCAGGCGTCTCCGCTCTTGACCCGGCTGGACACTCCTGCCCTTTGCCGGTAGGCTGGGCCTTTGCGCTGCCCTGCCCTCTCTCCGCGTGTCCAGTCAGGCTGACCACCGTGCCGTCCGGTACGAGTTCTGACCCGGGTCCCGTGAGCGAAGCCATGCGGCAACGCGGATCTGAAGATTCGAAAAGGCCCGTGGAAGGACCCTCCTTGGCTGCCTCGCGTACTGCGACGAACATGTCCACCGCACAGACCCCTTCGGGGCGTCTGTCCTTCGCGAAGATTCGCGAACCGCTCGAGGTCCCCGACCTCCTGGCCCTTCAGACGGAGAGCTTCGACTGGCTGCTCGGCAACGAGCGCTGGCAGGCCCGCGTCGCCGCGGCCAAGGCCGAGGGGCGCACCGACGTCCCGGACCGGTCCGGGCTCGAGGAGATCTTCGAGGAGATCTCGCCGATCGAGGACTTCAGCGGCTCGATGTCGCTGTCGTTCCGCGACCACCGCTTCGAGGAGACGCGCAAGACGATCGAGTCGTGCAAGGAGCGCGACCAGACCTACGACGCCCCGCTCTTCGTCACCGCCGAGTTCATGAACGCCCAGACGGGTGAGATCAAGAGCCAGACGGTCTTCATGGGCGACTTCCCGCTCATGACCGAGCGCGGCACCTTCATCATCAACGGCACCGAGCGTGTCGTCGTGTCCCAGCTGGTCCGCAGCCCGGGCGTCTACTTCGAGCGCACGCCCGACAAGACGTCCGACAAGGACATCTACACGGCCAAGATCATCCCGAGCCGCGGCGCCTGGCTCGAGTTCGAGATCGACAAGCGCGACATGGTCGGCGTCCGCGTCGACCGCAAGCGCAAGCAGTCCGTCACGGTGCTCCTCAAGGCGCTCGGCTGGACCGAGGCCCAGATCCTCGAGGAGTTCGGCGACTTCGAGTCGATGCGGATGACCCTCGAGAAGGACCACACGCAGGGCCAGGACGACGCCCTGCTCGACATCTACCGCAAGCTGCGCCCGGGCGAGCCGCCGACGAAGGAGGCCGCGCAGACGCTGCTCGACAACCTCTACTTCAACGGCAAGCGCTACGACCTCGCCAAGGTCGGCCGGTACAAGATCAACAAGAAGCTCGGCCTCGACGCGCCGATCAACGACTCGACGCTGTCCATCGACGACATCGTCAAGACGATCAAGTTCATCGTGACGCTGCACGACGGCGGCGACTCGATGAAGGGCGTCAAGCAGGGCGAGGAGATCGACGTCCGCGTCGAGGTCGACGACATCGACCACTTCGGCAACCGCCGCCTGCGGTCGGTCGGCGAGCTCATCCAGAACCAGGTCCGCACCGGCCTGTCCCGCATGGAGCGCGTCGTCCGCGAGCGCATGACCACGCAGGACGTCGAGGCCATCACGCCGCAGACCCTGATCAACATCCGCCCCGTCGTGGCGTCGATCAAGGAGTTCTTCGGCACCTCGCAGCTGTCGCAGTTCATGGACCAGAACAACCCGCTCGCGGGCCTGACGCACAAGCGGCGTCTGTCGGCCCTCGGCCCGGGTGGTATCTCCCGTGACCGCGCGCAGATGGAGGTCCGTGACGTCCACCCGTCGCACTACGGCCGCATGTGCCCGATCGAGACGCCGGAAGGCCCGAACATCGGCCTCATCGGCTCGCTCGCCTCGTACGGCCGCATCAACGCGTTCGGCTTCATCGAGACCCCGTACCGCAAGGTCGAGAAGGGCCACGTCACCGACGAGATCCACTACCTGTCCGCCGACGAGGAGGACCGCTACGTCGTCGCGCAGGCCAACGCCCAGCTCGACCTCGACGGCAACTTCGTCGACGAGCGGGTCCTCGTGCGCACCAAGGGTGGCGAGGTGGAGCTCGTGCCCGGTGAGGACGTCGACTACATGGACGTCTCGCCGCGCCAGATGGTCTCGGCCGCGACGGCGATGATCCCGTTCCTCGAGCACGACGACGCCAACCGTGCCCTCATGGGCGCCAACATGCAGCGTCAGGCCGTCCCGCTCGTCAAGAGCGAGGCGCCCCTCGTCGGCACCGGCATGGAGTACCGCGCCGCCCTCGACTCTGGCGACGTCGTCCGCGCCGACAAGCCCGGCGTCGTGCAGGAGGTCTCGGCCGACCTCGTCACGGTGGCCAACGACGACGGCACGTACCAGACGTACCGCATCGCCAAGTTCGCCCGCTCCAACCAGGGCACGAGCTACAACCAGGTCGTCGTCGTCAACGAGGGCGACCGCCTGGAGGCCGGCTCGGTCATCGCCGACGGTCCCGCCACGGACAAGGGCGAAATGGCGCTCGGGCGCAACCTGCTCGTCGCGTTCATGTCGTGGGAGGGTCACAACTACGAGGACGCGATCATCCTGTCGCAGCGCCTCGTGCAGGACGACGTCCTCTCCTCGATCCACATCGAGGAGCACGAGGTCGACGCCCGTGACACCAAGCTCGGCCCCGAGGAGATCACCCGGGACATCCCGAACGTCTCCGAGGACGTCCTCGCCGACCTCGACGAGCGCGGCATCATCCGCGTCGGGGCCGAGGTGCGCGACGGCGACCTCCTCGTCGGCAAGGTCACGCCCAAGGGCGAGACCGAGCTGACGCCAGAGGAGCGCCTGCTCCGTGCGATCTTCGGCGAGAAGGCCCGCGAGGTCCGCGACACCTCCCTCAAGGTGCCGCACGGCGAGACCGGCACGGTCATCGGCGTCAAGGAGTTCCGGGCCGACCAGGGCGACGACCTGCCCCCGGGCGTCAACCAGCTCGTCCGTGTCTACGTGGCCAACAAGCGCAAGATCACCGACGGTGACAAGCTCGCCGGCCGCCACGGCAACAAGGGCGTCATCTCCAAGATCCTCCCGGTCGAGGACATGCCGTTCCTCGAGGACGGCACGCCCGTCGACGTCGTGCTCAACCCGCACGGCGTGCCGCGACGGATGAACCTCGGCCAGATCCTCGAGCTGCACCTCGGCTGGGCCGCCTCCCGCGGCTGGAAGATCGAGGGCAACCCGGACTGGGCCAAGGAGATCGCGCCCGACGCCCACGAGGCCCCGCCCGGCTCCCGCGTCGCGACGCCCGTCTTCGACGGCGCGTCCGAGGACGTCGTGACCGGCCTGCTCGACTCGACGCTGAAGACGCGCGACGACGTGCGCCTCATCGACGCCTCGGGCAAGACGCGCCTGTTCGACGGCCGCTCCGGCGAGCCGTTCCCGGAGCCCGTCGCGGTCGGCTACATGTACATCCTCAAGCTGCACCACCTCGTCGACGACAAGATCCACGCGCGCTCGACGGGCCCGTACTCGATGATCACCCAGCAGCCGCTCGGCGGTAAGGCCCAGTTCGGTGGCCAGCGCTTCGGTGAGATGGAGGTCTGGGCGCTCGAGGCGTACGGCGCGGCCTACACGCTCCAGGAGCTGCTGACGATCAAGTCCGACGACGTCCCCGGACGCGTCAAGGTCTACGAGGCCATCGTCAAGGGCGAGAACATCCCCGACTCGGGCATCCCGGAGTCGTTCAAGGTCCTCCTCAAGGAGATGCAGTCCCTGTGTCTCAACGTCGAGGTCCTGAGCTCCGACGGCACGACGATCGAGATGAAGGAGTCCGACGAGGAGGTCTTCCGCGCGGCGGAGGAGCTCGGCATCGACCTGAGCCGGCGCGAGCCGTCCAGCGTCGAAGAGGTCTGAGAAGGCCCCCCAACGACAGGCGGTGCGTATGCCGCTGGGCCCGCTCAGCGGCATACGTCCCCTCGTCAACGAACACCACTCAGACCAAAGACTTAACGAGAGTTACGAGAGAAGGAACCACGTGCTCGACGTCAACTTCTTCGACGAGCTGCGCATCGGCCTTGCCACCGCGGACTCCATCCGCCAGTGGAGCCACGGCGAGGTCAAGAAGCCCGAGACCATCAACTACCGCACCCTCAAGCCGGAGAAGGAGGGCCTGTTCTGCGAGCGCATCTTCGGCCCGACCCGGGACTGGGAGTGCAACTGCGGCAAGTACAAGCGCGTCCGCTTCAAGGGCATCATCTGTGAGCGCTGTGGCGTCGAGGTCACGCGCGCCAAGGTGCGCCGTGAGCGGATGGGCCACATCGAGCTCGCCGCGCCCGTCACCCACATCTGGTACTTCAAGGGCGTCCCGTCGCGCCTCGGGTACCTGCTCGACCTCGCTCCGAAGGACCTCGAGAAGGTCATCTACTTCGCGGCGTACATGATCACGTCCGTCGACGAGGAGCAGCGGCACGCCGACCTGCCCTCGCTCGAGGCGCAGATCCAGGTCGAGAAGAAGGAGATCGAGAACCGCCGCGACGCCGACGTCGAGGCGCGCGCGCAGCTGCTCGAGAAGGACATCGCCACGCTCGAGGCCGAGGGCGCCAAGGCCGACGCCAAGCGCAAGGTCCGCGACTCCGCCGAGCGCGAGATGAACAACATCCGCAAGCGCGCCGACCAGCAGGTCGAGCGGCTCGAGCAGGTCTGGGACCGGTTCAAGAACCTCAAGGTCCAGGACCTCGAGGGCGACGAGATCCTCTACCGCGAGATGCGTGACCGGTTCGGCCTCTACTTCGAGGGCGGCATGGGCGCGGCGGCGATCCAGAAGCGCCTCGAGTCCTTCGACCTCGAGGCCGAGGCCGAGGCGCTGACCGAGATCATCGCGACCGGCAAGGGCCAGAAGAAGACCCGCGCCATCAAGCGCCTCAAGGTCGTGTCGGCGTTCCAGACGACGACGAACCACCCGACCGGCATGGTCCTCGACGCGATCCCGGTCATCCCGCCGGACCTGCGCCCGATGGTGCAGCTCGACGGTGGCCGGTTCGCGACCTCGGACCTCAACGACCTCTACCGCCGCGTCATCAACCGCAACAACCGCCTCAAGCGACTGCTCGACCTCGGCGCGCCCGAGATCATCGTCAACAACGAGAAGCGGATGCTCCAGGAGGCCGTCGACAGCCTCTTCGACAACGGCCGCCGCGGTCGCCCGGTCACGGGCCCCGGCAACCGTCCGCTGAAGTCGCTGTCCGACATGCTCAAGGGCAAGCAGGGACGGTTCCGCCAGAACCTGCTCGGCAAGCGCGTCGACTACTCCGGCCGTTCGGTCATCGTCGTCGGCCCGCAGCTCAAGCTGCACCAGTGCGGGCTGCCCAAGCAGATGGCGCTCGAGCTGTTCAAGCCGTTCGTCATGAAGCGCCTCGTCGACCTCGACCACGCGCAGAACATCAAGTCGGCCAAGCGCATGGTCGAGCGGGCCCGCCCGGTCGTGTGGGACGTCCTCGAAGAGGTCATCACCGAGCACCCGGTGCTGCTCAACCGTGCACCCACGCTGCACCGTCTCGGCATCCAGGCCTTCGAGCCGCAGCTCGTCGAGGGCAAGGCCATCCAGATCCACCCGCTCGTCTGCTCGGCCTTCAACGCCGACTTCGACGGTGACCAGATGGCCGTCCACGTGCCGCTGTCCGCGGAGGCGCAGGCCGAGGCCCGCATCCTCATGCTGTCGAGCAACAACATCCTCAAGCCGGCCGACGGTCGCCCCGTCACCATGCCGACGCAGGACATGATCACCGGTATCTACCACCTGACCGACGCGGTCGACGGTGGTGGTCTCGGTGCGGGTCGTGCCTTCACGTCCCCGGCCGAGGCCCGGATGGCCTTCGACCGTGGCGAGATCCAGCTCGGCTCGACGATCCGGCTGCGCCTGACCGACGTCGTCCCGCCGCTCGGCTACGCGCTGCCGGAGGGTGTCGAGGCCGGCGAGGACGGCCTCGTGCCGGCGCTGACGCTCGAGACGACCCTCGGTCGCGCGCTGTTCAACGACACGCTGCCGGTGGACTACCCGTTCGAGAACCGGGCCGTGGACCGCAAGCGCCTGTCGGCGATCGTCAACGACCTCGCGGAGCGCTACTCCAAGGTCCAGGTCGCCGCATCCCTCGACGCCCTCAAGGAGGCCGGTTTCCACTGGTCGACCCGCTCGGGCTGCACCGTCTCGATCGCCGACGTCACGACGCCGAGCAACAAGACCGAGATCCTCGAGGGCTACGAGTCGAAGGCCGCGAAGGTCCAGACCCAGTACGAGCGCGGTCTCATCACCGACGACGAGCGTCGTCAGGAGCTCGTCGAGATCTGGACGCAGGCGTCCAACCAGGTCGCCAAGGAGATGGAAACCAACTTCCCGCGCACGAACCCCATCTACCGGATGGTGTCCTCGGGTGCCGGTGGTAACTGGTTCCAGATCCGTCAGATCGCCGGCATGCGTGGCCTCATGGCCAACCCGAAGGGCGAGATCATCCCGCGCCCGATCAAGGCGAACTTCCGTGAGGGCCTGACCGTCGTCGAGTTCTTCATCTCGACCCACGGTGCCCGCAAGGGTCTGGCCGACACCGCCCTCCGGACGGCCGACTCGGGCTACCTCACGCGTCGTCTCGTCGACGTGTCGCAGGACGTCATCATCCGCGAGGACGACTGTGGCACCGAGCGTGGCCTCAAGCTGCCGATCGCGGCGATCAACGAGGTCACCGGCGGTCGCAGCCTCTCGGAGGTCGTCGAGGCGTCGGTGTACGCCCGGACGCTCGCCGAGGACGTCGTGGGCCCCGACGGCACGGTTCTGGCCGAGGCCGGCATCGACGTGGGCGACGTCGCCATCCGCAACCTCTACGAGGCCGGTGTCGACGAGATCAAGGTCCGCTCGGTCCTGACCTGCGACAGCCGCGTCGGCACCTGCGCGAAGTGCTACGGCCGCTCGCTCGCGACCGGCAAGCTCGTCGACATCGGCGAGGCCGTCGGCATCATCGCGGCCCAGTCGATCGGTGAGCCGGGCACGCAGCTGACGATGCGTACCTTCCACACCGGTGGTGCGGCCGCGGCCGACGACATCACCCAGGGTCTGCCGCGTGTCGTCGAGCTCTTCGAGGCGCGGACGCCCAAGGGTGTCGCCCCGATCGCCGAGGCCACCGGCCGCGTCGAGATCGAGGACACCGACAAGGCGCGTCGCATCCTGCTCACCCCGGACGACGGCTCGGACCAGCACGCCTACCCGGTCAGCAAGCGTTCGCGCCTGCTCGTCCAGGACGGCGACCACGTCGCGGTCGGCACCAAGCTCGTGCAGGGTGCCATCGACCCGAAGCAGGTGCTGCGCATCCTCGGCCCGCGTGCCGCCCAGAAGCACCTCGTCGACGAGGTGCAGGCGGTCTACCGCCAGCAGGGCGTGTCGATCCACGACAAGCACATCGAGGTCATCGTGCGTCAGATGCTGCGTCGCGTGACGATCATCGAGTCGGGTGACACCGAGCTGCTGCCGGGCGAGCTGGCCGAGCGGGGCCGCTTCGAGGAGGCCAACCGCAAGGCGATGGCCGAGGGCGGTCGCCCGTCCGCCGGTCGTCCCGAGCTCATGGGCATCACCAAGGCGTCGCTCGCGACCGAGTCGTGGCTGTCGGCCGCGTCCTTCCAGGAGACGACCCGCGTGCTCACGCAGGCCGCCATGGAGGGCAAGTCCGACCCGCTGCTCGGCCTGAAGGAGAACGTCATCCTCGGAAAGCTCATCCCGGCCGGTACGGGCCTGCCCCGCTACCGCAACATCAAGGTGGAGCCGACCGAGGAGGCCAAGGCCGCCATGTACTCGCTCCCGAGCTACGACGCGTACGACTACGCGGGCTTCGGGACGGGTTCCGGCGAGGCGATCCGCCTCGACGACGAGGCGCTCGGTCTCGACAAGTTCTGAGGGCCCGGCCGCGAGGCCGGACCGCGCGAACACCCGCCCGCAGGGCCGGCTCCCCACCCGGGGAGCCGGCCCTGCGGCCGTCTCGGCGGCCCCGCGGCCGTCGCCGGGCGGGACTTCCTTGTCGCTGCCCAAAGCGCCGATACCGGGCAAAACGGACTAGCCTGCGGGGCAGGGTGACCGGGTCGGCGGCGCGGGTCGCCGGACGCGCACCCGAGGTCGCGATGCCCTTGGAGGTCGCCGTGCTCCATCCGACGCGTGTCCTGTCCGGCCCGCTGCGTTCGCGGCCGGGACCGCGCGGCCCGGAGCGGGGGCCGGGCCGCCGACGACGTACCGCGGGGGTGGCCGTCGGCGCCGTCGTCGCAGGGCTCGCGCTCGTCACGGTGACACCCTCGGGCTCGGAGGCGGTCGGCTACCAGTCGCGCGACGCGGCCCTGCGCCGCGAGATCGGCCGGCTCATGACCGACCCGAGCGTCACCGCGGCCTCGGCCCGGGTCGGGGTGACCGTCCAGGACGCGTCGACGCGGGTGCCCGTGTACGTGCGGTACGCCAACACGCCCCTCATGCCGGCCTCGACGCAGAAGGTCTTCACCGCGGCCGCGGCCATGAACGTCCTGGGCAGCGGCTACCGCTGGACCACCGACGTGCTCGCGCCGGCGCCCCCGACCGGGGGTGTGGTCAGCCGCCTCTACCTCAAGGGTCGCGGCGACCCGACCCTCATGGAGAAGGACCTCACGGCCCTGGCGTCGGCCCTGCGGTCCAAGGGCGTGACGCGCGTGTCCGGGGACGTCGTCGGCGACCCGACCTACTTCGACGACCAGCGGTACAGCCCGTACTGGTCCACCTCGTACGCCTCGAGCTACTACGCGGCCCAGGTGTCCGGCCTGACGCTCGCGCCCGACACCGACTACGACGCCGGCACCGTGATCGTCGACGTCGCCCCCGCGGCCACGGTCGGGCACGACCCCGCCTCACGCTGACCCCGCCGTCGGCGGTGCGCACGGTCACGCTCGTCAACCAGGCGACGACGGGTTCCGCCGGGTCGGCGACGACGCTGTCGGTCGCACGCCGGTCGGGGACGAACTTCGTCACGGTGTCGGGACGCATCGGCGCAGGGCACGCGACGGTGAAGAAGTGGGTGACGGTCAACGAGCCGGCGCTCCTCGCGGCCCGGGCCTTCCGTGACCGACTGGCCGCCGCCGGCATCCGTGTGGACGGCGGCGCCGTCAAGGGGCGGGCACCGTCGGGCCAGACCCTGCTGGCCCGCCACGCGTCTATGACGCTGGGCCAGCTGCTCGTGCCGTTCCTCAAGCTCAGCAACAACTCGCACGGTGAGGCCATCGTCAAGACGCTCGGGGCGCGCACCCGCCGGCCGGGCAGCTGGGCCGACGGCACCGCGGCGCTGCGGGCGTTCGCAGGCCGGGTCGGCATCGACGTGCGGGGGCTGCGGTTCGTCGACGGCTCGGGCCTGGCTCGTACCAACCGACTCACGCCGAACCAGCTGGCCACGCTCCTGGACAAGGTGCAGCGCACGTCGTGGGCCGGGACGTTCCGTGCTGCCCTGCCGCTGGCGGGCACCGACCCCGTGCGCTGGACCGGCGGCACGCTCGCCGGCCGGATGCGGGGGACGGCCGCAGCGGGCAACCTCCGCGCCAAGAACGGCTCGCTGACGGGCGTGTCCTCCCTCGCCGGCTACGTCACGGGCGCAGACGGGCGCCGGTACGTCTTCGTCATGATGGGCACCTACGCCGGAGCCTCGACCCGGCCCGTCGAGGACCGTCTAGGAGTCCTGCTCGCCCGGTGGCGCATGACGAACCGCTGAGGCGCGGAAGGTGCGGAGGGCACGCACCCGCGGGTGCTCCCGAGGCGCGTCACCCTGCGGTCGGCGCCACGGTCTGAAATAGGCTGGCCCGCATGACCGAGCCCACGGCCGACGCCCCCAGCGACGCAGCGACCGCCCCTGCGACCGCCTCGCCCATCGCCTCACCCGCGGCCTCACCGACAGTCTCACCGACAGCCGCACCGAGTGGTGCCGACAGCGGCACCGGGACCCCCGCGCCGACGATCATCATCCTCACCGAGGAGGCGCTCAAGCCTGCCGACGTCGACAAGATCGTGGCCCTGCACGTCGACGAGGCCCCGACCTACCGGGTGCTCGTGCCGGCGGACACCGAGCGCAACATGCTCTCGACGTTCCTCAACCACCTGAGCCTCTTCGAGATGCGCGAGGCGCTCGACAGCCTGCGCCCGGTCGACCGGGAGGAGGCGCGCGTCGGTGCCGACACCGCGCTGTCGACGACGCTGTCCGAGCTGGGCCGTCACGCGGCCACCGCGACCGGGGAGATCACGGGCGACGACCCCGTGCCGACCCTTGTCGAGGAGGTGTCGCGCCTCGGCGCCCGCGAGGTCGTCGTCGTCACCGAGCCCCACGCCGTCGAGGACACCTTCCACACCGACTGGGCCTCGCGCGCCCGCGAGGTCCTGGGCGTGCCCGTGCTGCACATGTACGCGGGGGACTGGCGCCTGGGCTGAGCGGAGCCCGCTCGCGCCGACCCGGGGTGACCCCTGGGCCCGACGCTCCGGGCGGCGCTCCGCGTGCTCCTGTCCCTGCTCGAACCGATTTGGTAGCCGTGCCACGCGCCGGTACGCTTGAACACTGTGTCTGAGGCATGCCCTCAGGCATGCGCGATGACGGCCCTCGTGCCCTGTCCACCGCTCCGGCGGGGCGACATCACCGGGGTCCAGAGCACACCTCCCGCCGGGCAACCCGCGGAGCCCGACGCTCGTCGGCCCGTGGGGAGTGCAGGGGGGAGAACCGGCACCGACAGCCCCAGGACACACCCGACCTCGGGGGTCGAGGAGCCGAACAGTCAAGGAGCCGCCCACCCGGGCGACCGACAACAGCAACGTTACGGAGTCACCAGGTTGCCTACCATCAACCAGCTGGTCCGCAAGGGCCGCCAGGACAAGGCCTCGAAGGCCAAGACCCCGGCGCTCAAGGGCTCGCCCCAGCGCCGTGGTGTGTGCACGCGTGTGTACACGACCACTCCCAAGAAGCCGAACTCTGCCCTCCGCAAGGTCGCCCGTGTGCGCCTCTCGAGCGGCATCGAGGTCACGGCCTACATCCCGGGCGTCGGCCACAACCTGCAGGAGCACTCGATCGTGCTCGTGCGCGGCGGTCGTGTGAAGGACCTCCCCGGCGTCCGCTACAAGATCATCCGCGGCACGCTCGACACCCAGGGCGTCAAGAACCGCAAGCAGGCTCGTAGCCGCTACGGCGCGAAGAAGGAGAAGAGCTGATGCCTCGCAAGGGACCCGCTCCGAAGCGCCCGCTCGTCGTCGACCCGGTCTACGGCAGCCCGCTCGTCACCCAGCTCGTCAACAAGATCCTCCTCGACGGCAAGAAGTCCATCGCGGAGACGATCGTCTACGGCGCCCTCGAGGGCTGCCGCCAGAAGACGGGCACCGACCCGGTCGCGACGCTCAAGCGCGCGCTCGACAACGTCAAGCCGGCCATGGAGGTCAAGTCCCGCCGTGTCGGTGGTGCGACCTACCAGGTGCCGATCGAGGTCAAGCCGGGCCGCAGCACGACGCTCGCCCTGCGCTGGCTCGTCGGCTACTCGCGTCAGCGTCGCGAGAAGACGATGACCGAGCGCCTCATGAACGAGATCCTCGACGCGTCCAACGGCCTCGGTGCCGCGGTCAAGCGTCGCGAGGACACCCACAAGATGGCCGAGTCGAACAAGGCCTTCGCGCACTACCGCTGGTGACGCACCCCCAGGCCGGGTGCCACGGCGCCCCCGCTCCGGCGGAGGGCGCCGCACCCGGCCGGGGAACACCGGCCACAGCCGCCCGCGTTGAACGGGGCCCCCACGGGCCGGTCCCGGTCCGGCCGGGCGGCCGCGGGACCACCGCAGACTTCACTACACGAATGAGACGAGACAACTGACGTGGCACTTGACGTCCTGACGGACCTGAAGAAGGTCCGCAACATCGGCATCATGGCGCACATCGACGCTGGCAAGACCACGACGACGGAGCGCGTCCTCTTCTACACCGGTGTCAACCACAAGATCGGTGAGACGCACGACGGTGCGTCGACGACCGACTGGATGGAGCAGGAGAAGGAGCGCGGGATCACCATCACCTCCGCCGCCGTCACCTGCTTCTGGGAGGGCACCCAGATCAACATCATCGACACGCCCGGCCACGTCGACTTCACGGTCGAGGTCGAGCGGTCCCTGCGCGTCCTCGACGGCGCGGTCGCCGTCTTCGACGGCAAGGAGGGTGTCGAGCCCCAGTCCGAGACGGTGTGGCGCCAGGCCGACAAGTACGACGTCCCCCGCATCGCGTTCGTCAACAAGATGGACAAGCTCGGTGCCGACTTCTACTTCACGGTGCAGACGATCAAGGACCGCCTCGGTGCGGAGCCGCTCGTGCTCCAGCTGCCGATCGGTGCCGAGAACGACTTCATCGGCGTCGTCGACCTCATCTACAAGCGCGCCCTGGTCTGGCCGGGCGACGCCAAGGGTGACGTCACCATGGGCGCCAAGTACGAGATCCAGGACATCCCGGCCGACATGGTCGAGAAGGTCGAGGAGTACCGCCAGGCCCTCGTCGAGCGTGTCGCCGAGTCCGACGACGACCTCATGGAGAAGTACCTCGGCGGTGAGGAGCTGTCCCCGGAGGAGATCAAGGCCGGCATCCGCAAGCTGACGGTCAACTCCGAGCTCTACCCGGTCCTGTGCGGCTCGGCGTTCAAGAACCGCGGTGTGCAGCCGATGCTCGACGCCGTCGTCGACTACCTCCCGTCCCCGGTCGACGTGCCGGCCATGATCGGCCACAAGCCGGGCGACGAGAGCGTCGAGATGACGCGCGAGCCGAGCAAGGACGCCCCGTTCTCGGCGCTCGCCTTCAAGGTCGCCGCGCACCCGTTCTTCGGCACGCTCACCTTCATCCGCGTCTACTCCGGCCGCATCGCCGCCGGCTCGCAGGTCATCAACACGACCAAGGGCCGCAAGGAGCGCATCGGCAAGCTCTTCCAGATGCACGCCAACAAGGAGAACCCCGTCGAGGAGGCCCTCGCCGGCCACATCTACGCGGCCATCGGCCTCAAGGACACGACCACCGGCGACACGCTGTCGGACCCGAGCGAGCAGATCGTCCTCGAGTCGATGACCTTCCCCGACCCGGTCATCCAGGTCGCCATCGAGCCCAAGACCAAGGGCGACCAGGAGAAGCTGTCGACGGCCATCCAGAAGCTCTCGGCCGAGGACCCCACCTTCCAGGTCCACCTCGACGAGGACACCGGCCAGACGATCATCGCCGGCATGGGCGAGCTGCACCTCGACATCCTCGTCGACCGCATGAAGCGCGAGTTCAAGGTCGAGGCGAACGTCGGCAAGCCGCAGGTGGCCTACCGGGAGACGATCCGTCGCTCCGTCGAGAAGTACGACTACACGCACAAGAAGCAGACCGGTGGTTCCGGCCAGTTCGCGAAGGTCCAGGTGTCCTTCGAGCCCCTGGGCGAGACCGAGGACGGCTCGATGTACGAGTTCGTCAACGCCGTCACCGGTGGCCGCGTCCCGCGTGAGTACATCCCGTCGGTCGACGCCGGCATCCAGGACGCCATGCAGTACGGCGTGCTCGCCGGGTACCCGCTCGTCGGCATCAAGGCGACGCTCGTCGACGGCGCGTACCACGACGTCGACTCGTCCGAGATGGCGTTCAAGATCGCCGGCTCGATGGTCCTCAAGGAGGCCATCAAGAAGGCGGACCCGGTCCTGCTCGAGCCGATGATGGCCGTCGAGGTCCGCACGCCCGAGGACTACATGGGCGACGTCATCGGTGACATCAACTCCCGTCGTGGCCAGATCCAGGGCATGGAGGACATCAGCGGCGCCAAGGTCGTCAAGGGCCTCGTCCCGCTGTCCGAGATGTTCGGCTACGTCGGCGACCTGCGGTCCAAGACGCAGGGTCGCGCGAGCTTCTCCATGGAGTTCGACTCCTACGCAGAGGTCCCCAAGGCCGTTGCCGAGGAGATCATCAAGAAGACCCGCGGCGAGTGACGACGGGTCATCCCGGTAGTCTCTTTCTTCGGAAATCCCAACCCATCGCGCCACGTCCTGCCCTGGTCGTACGGCGTAACACTAGAAAGTCCTGAGGAGGACACACAGTGGCGAAGGCAAAGTTCGAGCGGACCAAGCCGCACGTCAACATCGGCACCATCGGTCACATCGACCACGGCAAGACGACGCTGACGGCTGCGATCTCCAAGGTCCTGCACGACAAGTACCCCGACCTCAACCCGCAGTTCGCGTTCGAGGACATCGACAAGGCTCCCGAGGAGCGCCAGCGCGGTATCACGATCTCGATCGCGCACATCGAGTACCAGACCGAGGGTCGTCACTACGCGCACGTCGACTGCCCGGGTCACGCCGACTACGTGAAGAACATGATCACGGGTGCGGCGCAGATGGACGGCGCGATCCTCGTCGTCGCCGCGACCGACGGCCCGATGCCGCAGACGAAGGAGCACGTCCTCCTGGCCCGCCAGGTCGGCGTCCCCTACATCGTCGTGGCGCTCAACAAGGCCGACATGGTCGACGACGAGGAGATCCTCGAGCTCGTCGAGATGGAGGTCCGTGAGCTGCTCTCGTCCTACGAGTTCCCGGGCGACGACCTGCCGGTCGTCAAGGTCTCGGCGCTCAAGGCCCTCGAGGGCGACCCGGAGTGGGGCCAGTCGGTCCTCGACCTCATGGACGCCGTCGACAGCGCCATCCCGGAGCCGGAGCGCGACGTCGACAAGCCGTTCCTCATGCCCGTCGAGGACGTCTTCACGATCACCGGTCGTGGCACCGTCGTCACCGGTCGTATCGAGCGCGGCATCCTCAAGGTCAACGAGGAGGTCGAGATCGTCGGCATCCACACCGGCCCGCCGGCCAAGACGACCGTCACCGGCATCGAGATGTTCCGCAAGCTGCTCGACGAGGGTCGCGCGGGCGAGAACGTCGGCCTCCTGCTCCGTGGCACGAAGCGTGAGGACGTCGAGCGCGGTCAGGTCGTCGTCAAGCCGGGTTCGATCACCCCGCACACCGAGTTCGAGGCGCAGGTCTACATCCTGTCCAAGGACGAGGGTGGCCGTCACACGCCGTTCTACGACAACTACCGTCCGCAGTTCTACTTCCGGACGACGGACGTCACGGGTGTCGTGCACCTGCCCGAGGGCACCGAGATGGTCATGCCCGGCGACAACACCGACATGAAGGTCGAGCTCATCCAGCCGATCGCCATGGAGGACGGCCTCAAGTTCGCCATCCGCGAGGGTGGCCGCACGGTCGGCGCCGGTCGCGTCACGAAGATCCTCAAGTGATCTGACGCTGCGACGCAGCACCTCTGGGAGGGCCCGTTCCGCTTCGGCGGGGCGGGCCCTTCCGCATGCCCGGCGTGGTGCCGCCTCGGGTCGAGGTGAGCGGACGCGTCCAGCCGCGACGGATCACCTCGACCCGCCGGTCCGTCCGTCGGGTGGACGTGATCGGCCGCGTCCAGCCGCGACGGATCACCTCGGACCGCGTCTGCGCGCCCGGGCCGGCTCAGCCGTCGAGGACGGTGAGGGCCTGGCCGATGGCGGTGAGGCTCTCGACGGTGATGGGGTCGAGGACGAGCTGCACGTGCACCGCTCCGGCCTCGGCCATCGCGTGCAGGTGCTCGGCGAGTGCGCCCGGCTCGCCGCTGACGGGCGCGACCGACGCGGCATGGGGGGAGTCGCCCATCACCCGTCCGGCGCCCCCGGCGAGCCGGACCAGCACGGCGGCGGTGGCGCCGACCTCACCCGGCCTGCGGCCCGTCTCCACGGCCGCCGCGTCGACGCGCTCGCGCAGACGCGCGAACTCCGCCGGCGAGTTGGCGTACTGGCTTCACCAGGTGTTCCAGAGCTCGACGTGGGGCAGGCCGATGTGCAGCATGCGCGGCCCGGTCGAGCCGAGCATGAGCGGGGGCCCGCCCGGCCGCGTCGGCCCGGGGTCGAGCACGCAGTCGGTGAGGTCGTGGAACCGGCCGTGGTGGTCGATCCGTCCCTCGCGCAGGAGCGTGCGGATGACGGTGAAGGCCTCCTCGAAGCGGGAGACCCGCTCGTCGAAGGGGAACCCGTAGGCGGTGTACTCCCGCTCGTTCCACCCGGCCCCGAGCCCGAGAACCAGGCGCCCGCCGGAGATGCCGTCGACGGTCGCGGCCATCTTCGCGAGCATGGCCGGCGCGTGGAAGGCGGTCGAGGCCACGAACGGTCCGAGCTCGACACGGGAGGTGACCGCGGCGACGGCAGCGAGCGAGGTCCACACCTCCCACGGCCCGCGGGTGACTCCGCCCGGCAGGTCGTAGAGCAGGTGGTCGCCGAGCCACAGCGAGTCGAGGCCGACGTCCTCGGCCGTACGGGCCATGGCGAGCAGCTCGGGCCAGTCGACCCGGCGCTCGACCTCGGGCAGCTGGACGCCGACCCGGAGCGGGCGGCTCACTGGCCGAGGGCCACGAGCACGACGGTGTCGGAGTCGGCCGCGAGGTAGGCCTTGGCGCGGAACGAGCCCTGGGCGAAGGCGGCGTCGAGGGCGTCGGAGCGCAGCAGCTGCCCGGTGGGCAGGGCGGAGCGGACGCCGTCCTCGACGTCGGGTGTCTCCGTGGTCGGTGCGGGGGAGTGGGCACGCAGGGCCGTGGCAGTGTCGGGCGACAGCCGGACGACGGCGTCGATCCAGTACGTCGAGGGCCCGGGTGCCTCGCCGTCCAGGGTGCCCGACATCCACGTCGCCGCGACCGGCCGGCCGAGGGCGGTGAAGCGCTTGGTCAGCGGGTCGAGGTCGTGGCGCACCTGCCCGGTGCCGGTCTTCGTCGCTGCGTTCACGGTGCTCCTCGGTCGGTCGTTCGGCGGCGTGGGCGACGACGTGCTGCACGCGGCGGTCGTCAGGGCGAGCAGGGCGGTGGTGACGGACATCGTCACGGCGGTGACGCGTCGGGCGCGGGTCATCGGCTGCTTCCTCGTTCGTCGGCCCGGTCCTCTCGACCGAGCCCGGGGGTGCGCTCGACGTCGCCCGGGCCGACGTCGACGGAGGGCGGCGGCGAGCCGACCGGCCACGTGACCGTCCGCGTGACGTCACCGCTCGACGGGAACGGCTTGGCCCAGCCGATCTCGGTGAAGCGGCCGTTCTCGTTGTCACCGGCGCCGCTGGCGATGTCGGCCTGACCCGGGTTGAAGTTGTAGTAGTCCTCGGCGTGGACGGTGACCGTCATCGTCACCTGACCGTTCTCGACGGTCACGTCGGCGCTGCTCCACTGCTGGTAGCCGCCGATCGTCTTCTGCCAGTTCTCGGTCGTGGGATAGGCGGTGGCCGGGTGGGCGTCGCCCGTCATGCTGAAGTGCGTGTTGCCGTTGCGGACCATCTCGTCGACGGCCGCCGCCGTGCGGGACACCTCGCCGTTGACGTTGGCGGCGATGGCGGGGTCCTCCTTGTAGCCCTCCTCGTAGTCGAAGCGGGCCGGCTCGCCGTCGTTGTCCCAGTAGTGGGCGTACATCGCCGTCGCGTCGTCGAGGTCGGACTTGAGCGCCCGGCCGGCCTCGAGCTTGGCCATCCACTCGGCCTTGGCGACGTAGTCGTGCCAGGTGGCCTCCTTCGAGTCGTACTCGAAGCCCTCGTCCCACTCGATGTCCGGCTTGTGCGGCGCGCCGAAGTCGTAGCCGTCGACGGGACCCCCCGTGCCGGTCGTCGCGGGCGGGACGGACGCGGGACCGGGCGTGGGGGAGGGGCCCGGCGAGGGGGACGGGTCGGCCGCGAGCGGCACGGGCGCGACACCCGGGCCGGACATGACGTGCGGGGCCCCGCCGACTCCGGCGCCACCAGGGCCACCGAGGTCACCGACGCCGCCGACGGCACCGGAGCCGCTGCCCGTGCCGGGCGCGCTCGCACCCCGCTGCCGGGCGGCGTTCTCGCGCAGCCTCGTCCCCAGCCCGGTCAGCGCGTGCTCGAGGGCGTCGATCCTGGGCGCGGCACCGTGCCAGTCGCCGCGGAAGCCCTCGACGTCGGCACCACCCCAGGCGGTTCCGAGTCGACCGACCGCGTGGTCGACCGCTGAGCGCGCGGCCCGGCACTCGCCGGCGAACCGCTCCAGCTGCCCCGCGGCGCGCTCCAGCGCGTCCGGGTCGGCGCCCTTCCTGTACACGACCACGTCTCGCCCTTCCCCCGTCCGACGAAGTGTGGGGCCGCGCCCCGCCCCAAACCCTAGGCAGACTGTCGCGGCTCGGCCAATGGGGAGCCCTACCCGCACCCCGACCGGCAGCCGTCGGCATCGGTCGACCCGTGAGGGATCGGTAGGGTCGGGCACCATGGCGCACTCCTTCGACACCGACTCCGAGGCCCAGGGGCTGATCGACTACGTGGATGCGTCACCGACGCCGTTCCACGCGTGCGAGCAGGCGGCGCGTCGCCTCGCCGAGGCCGGGTTCACCGAGGTGGCCGAGACCGACCCGTTCCCGACCGAGCCGGGGCGCCACTGGCTCGTGCGCGGTGGGTCGCTCATCGCCTGGGACACCATCGGTGCCCACGGTTCGGGCGTCGGTCCGGCCGCCGGGTTCCGCGTCGTCGGAGCGCACACCGACAGCCCGAACCTGCGCGTCAAGCCCCGTGCGGACCACGTCAAGGCCGGGTGGCAGATGCTGGCCGTCGAGCCGTACGGCGGCCTGCTGCAGAACTCGTGGCTCGACCGCGACCTCGGCCTGGCCGGCCGGGTCGCCGTGCGCACCCGGGACGGCCTGGAGCAGCGCCTCTTCCACGACAGCGACCCCGTCCTGCGGGTGCCGCAGGTCGCCATCCACCTCGACCGCACGCAGAACGACGCGCTGACTCTGAACCGCCAGCAGCACCTCGTACCCGTCTGGGGCGTGGGCGACACCCCGGGCGTCTTCCCCGCCTACCTCGCCGCGCACGTCGGCGTCGACCACGAGGACGTCCTCGCCTGGGACGTCATGACGCACCCGGTTCAGCCCTCGGCGCGCATCGGCCGCGACCGCGACCTCATCGCCGCCCCGCGCCTGGACAACCTCGCCACCTCCTACGCGGGCGTCCGGGCGATGGTCGACGCCACGGCGACCGAGCCCGGGCACGTGCCCGTCCTCGTCCTGTTCGACCACGAGGAGATCGGCAGCACGTCCGAGCGGGGCGCCGTCTCGACGCTGCTGCCCTCGGTCCTCGAGCGCGTCGTCCTCGCCGCCGGCGGCAGCCGCGACGACTACTTCCGCGCGCTCGCCGCGACGGTCATCGCCTCGGGCGACATGGGTCATGCGACGCACCCGAACTACGCGGAGCTGCACGAGCCGCTGCACCAGATCCGCGTCAACGGCGGACCGGTGCTCAAGGTCAACACCAACCTGCGCTACGCCACCGACTCGGTGGGGGCGGCGGCCTTCCGGCTCGCGTGCGAGCAGGCCGAGGTGCCGATGCAGACGTTCGTGACGCGCAGCGACCTGCCGTGCGGTTCGACGGTGGGGCCGGTCACGTCGGCGCTGACCGGCGCGACGACCGTCGACTTCGGGGCCGCCGCGCTGTCGATGCACAGTGCGCGCGAGCTCATGGGCGCCGAGGACCCGGCCATGTACGCGGGCGCGCTGAGCGCCTTCCTCGCCCCCGCCTGACGCCACCGCCGGCGCGCACCGGTACCTCCAGCCACCCACGCCGGACACCGCGCCGGCACCGCACCGGTCCCGGACGCTCGACCGGACGTGGTAGAGCCGTGCGAGGATGGGCGGGTGGAGCGAGGGTGCCGGACCGGCCGACGCTGGTGTACGACGCCGACTGCGGCTTCTGCACCCGCAGCGTGGCGTTCGCCCGGCGCTGGGTGGACCGCCGTGGTCGCTACGACGTCCACCCCTGGCAGGCGCTCGACCTCGCCGCCGTCGGCCTCACGCCGCAGGACTGCGACGCAGCGGCCCAGTTCGTCACGGCCGACGGCTCGATCCGCTCGGGGCACCGGGCCATCGCGAGCGCGGCCACTCACGGCGCGCCGGCCTGGCGCCCGCTCGGCTACCTCCTGCTCGCCCCCGGCGTCTCGGCCCTCGCGGCGCGCGTCTACGCATGGGTCGCCGACCACCGGTACCGGCTGCCGGGCGGCAGCGCCGCGTGCGCCCGCCCGACATCGCAGGACCCGCAGGACCCGCAGGACCCTCAGCGCCCGCGCCCCGGCGAGGCGGCGGGCTGACCCCCCGTCACGCCGAGGTGGCGACGGGTCCGCCCGGCCCGCGCCGCGTCAGTCCTGGCCCACGAAGCGCAACGAAGCGCAACGAAGCGCCACGACGTGCCACGACGCGCCACGGCGGGAACGGTGCGCGCGGCGCCCGCCTCGATTTGATAGGGCCCCCGCCGCTCTGGCACACTAGCCAGGTTGCTTGACGCGCGTCGCTGACCCATGTCGACGGCGCCGCCCCTCGAGAGCCTCCTGACGGGGACTCGCCCGGACTCCTCTCGGAGGCCCGAGGGAAGCGCAGTGCAACCCGGTTCGGCCGGGCACTCACGACGAAAGTGGCACTTCCGTGCGCACTTTCACTTCGTGGAGAGGGCGACACGCCCGACCTCGGGGGTCGGAGGCCAAGGGAACCGGCAGTCAGAAGCGAGAGAGAGACGTTCATCAGATGGCGGGACAGAAGATCCGCATCCGGCTGAAGTCGTACGACCACGAGGTCATCGACAACTCGGCCCGGAAGATCGTTGACACAGTGACGCGCGCCGGCGCGACCGTGGTGGGCCCCGTCCCGCTGCCGACGGAGAAGAACGTCTTCGTCGTCATCCGGTCGCCCCACAAGTACAAGGACAGCCGCGAGCACTTCGAGATGCGCACGCACAAGCGCCTCATCGACATCATCGACCCGACGCCCAAGGCCGTCGACTCGCTGATGCGTCTCGACCTGCCGGCGGACGTCAACATCGAGATCAAGCTCTGAGGCGGTTGGTACACATGACGACTGTTGCTCAGCAGAAGACCATCAAGGGCGTCCTCGGCGAGAAGCTCGGCATGACCCAGGTGTGGGACGCCGACAACCGCCTCGTCCCCGTGACCGTGGTCAAGGCCGGCCCCTGTGTCGTGACGCAGGTCCGCAACGGTGACACCGACGGCTACGACGCCGTCCAGATCGCCTTCGGCGCCATCGACCCGCGCAAGGTCAACAAGCCGATGACCGGCCACTTCGAGAAGGCCGGCGTCACGCCGCGCCGTCACCTCGTCGAGCTGCGCACCGCCGACGCCGGCGAGTACGAGCTCGGCCAGGAGATCACGGCCGAGGCCTTCGAGGCCGGCCAGCGCGTCGACGCCACCGGCACCACCAAGGGCAAGGGCTTCGCCGGCGTCATGAAGCGCCACGGCTTCGCCGGTGTCTCGGCCTCGCACGGTGCGCACCGCAACCACCGCAAGCCGGGCTCCATCGGCGGCTGCGCCACGCCGGGCCGTGTCTTCAAGGGCATGCGCATGGCCGGTCGCATGGGTGGTGTCCGCCAGACGACCCAGAACCTCCAGATCCACGCCGTTGACGCCGAGAAGGGTCTGCTGCTCATCAAGGGTGCCGTGCCCGGCCCCCGCGGTGGCATCGTCCTGATCCGCACGGCTGCGAAGGGTGCATGATCCACATGGCCACGAAGACCCCCAACCTGCCTGCCGAGATCTTCGACGTGCAGACGAACGTCCCGCTGATCCACCAGGTCGTGGTGGCCCAGCTCGCGGCGGCTCGTCAGGGCACGCACTCGACGAAGACGCGCGGTGAGGTCCGCGGCGGTGGCCGCAAGCCCTACCGCCAGAAGGGCACCGGCCGCGCCCGCCAGGGCTCGACGCGTGCGCCGCAGTTCGCCGGCGGTGGCACGGTCCACGGCCCGCAGCCGCGCGACTACGCCCAGCGCACCCCCAAGAAGATGAAGGCCGCCGCGCTGCGCGGTGCCCTCTCCGACCGGGCCCGCTTCGACCGCATCCACGTCGTCGACGCCATCGTCTCGGGCGAGGTCCCCTCGGCCAAGGACGCCGCGGTGTTCCTCGCCGGCCTGACCGAGCGTCCGAACCTGCTCGTCGTCATCGAGCGCGGTGACGACGTGACCTTCAAGTCGGTCCGCAACCTGAGCAACGTCCACGTCCTGGTCGCCGACCAGCTCAACACCTACGACGTCCTCTGCGCCGACGACATCGTGTTCACCCAGGCCGCCCTCGACGCGTTCGTCGCCGGCAGCCCCAAGGGTGCCGAGGCCGACAAGGAGGCCACCAAGTGAGCATCCACGCCAAGGACCCCCGCGACATCCTCATCGCGCCGGTCGTCTCCGAGAAGTCCTACGGGCTCCTCGACGAGGGCAAGTACACGTTCCTCGTCGACCCCAGGGCGAACAAGACGGAGATCAAGATCGCCATCGAGCAGATCTTCGACGTCAAGGTCGACAAGGTCCACACCCTGAACCGCCAGGGCAAGAGCCGTCGCACCCGTTTCGGCATCGGCAAGCGCAAGGACACCAAGCGTGCGATCGTCTCCCTCCGCGAGGGCTCGATCGACATCTTCGGTGCGGGCGCCTGAGACCGACGAAGAATCGTAAGGACTTAACGAACATGGGTATCCGCAAGTACAAGCCGACCACGCCGGGCCGTCGCGGCTCGTCGGTCGCCGACTTCGTCGAGATCACGCGCAGCACCCCGGAGAAGTCGCTCGTGCGACCGCTCTCGAAGACGGGTGGCCGCAACAACTCCGGTCGCATCACGACGCGCCACATCGGTGGCGGTCACAAGCGCGCCTACCGCGTCATCGACTTCCGTCGCCACGACAAGGACGGCGTGCCGGCCAAGGTCGCGCACATCGAGTACGACCCCAACCGCACGGCGCGCATCGCGCTCGTCCAGTACGCCGACGGCGAGAAGCGCTACATCCTGGCGCCGAACCGCCTCAAGCAGGGCGACCCGATCGAGAACGGTCCCGCCGCCGACATCAAGCCCGGCAACAGCCTGCCGCTGCGCAACATCCCCGTCGGCACGGTCGTGCACGCCATCGAGCTCAAGCCCGGCGGCGGCGCCAAGATCGCCCGCTCCGCCGGTGCTCGCGTCCAGCTCGTCGCCAAGGACGGCCCCTACGCCCAGCTGCGCATGCCGTCCGGCGAGATCCGCAACGTCGACGTGCGCTGCCGCGCCACCGTCGGCGAGGTGGGCAACGCCGAGCAGAGCAACATCAACTGGGGCAAGGCCGGCCGTATGCGCTGGAAGGGCAAGCGCCCGACCGTCCGCGGTGTCGCCATGAACCCGGTCGACCACCCGCACGGTGGTGGCGAGGGCAAGACGTCCGGTGGACGTCACCCCGTGAGCCCCTGGGGCCAGGCCGAGGGCCGGACCCGCAAGGGCCACAAGGAAAGCGACAAGCTCATCGTGCGTCGCCGTCGTACTGGCAAGAAGCGCTGACAAGGAGCCTGAAGAATGCCTCGTAGCCTCAAGAAGGGCCCCTTCATCGACGACCACCTCCAGAAGAAGGTGGACGCCCAGAACGAAGCGGGCACGAAGAACGTCATCAAGACCTGGTCGCGTCGTTCGGTCATCAGCCCCGACATGCTCGGCCACACCTTCGCCGTCCACGACGGCCGCAAGCACGTGCCGGTGTTCGTCACCGAGTCGATGGTCGGCCACAAGCTCGGCGAGTTCGCACCGACCCGCACGTTCAAGGGTCACGTGAAGGACGACAAGAAGGGTCGTCGTCGCTGATGGCCACCGAATCCAAGGAAGTTGTCATGGAAGCCAAGGCTTCGGCCCGGCACGTCCGGGTCAGCCCGCAGAAGGCCCGCCGCGTCGTCGACCTGATCCGCGGCAAGGGCGCCACCGACGCCGTCACGGTGCTCACGTTCGCCCCGCAGTCCGCGTCCGACCCGGTCAAGAAGGTGCTCGAGAGCGCCATCGCCAACGCCCGGTTCAAGGCCGACAAGGAGTCCGTGGCCTTCGACGAGCGCAACCTCGTCATCACGGCGGCGTTCGTCGACGAGGGCCCGACGATGAAGCGGTTCCGTCCGCGCGCCCAGGGCCGCGCCGGCCGCATCAACAAGCGGACCAGCCACATCACCGTCGTCGTCACCCAGCCCGAGAACAAGAAGGGAGCCCGCTGATGGGTCAGAAGGTCAACCCCCACGGCTTCCGTCTGGGCATCACCACCGACCACAAGAGCCGCTGGTTCGCCGACTCCACGAAGCAGGGTCAGCGCTACCGCGACTACGTGAAGGAAGACGTCGCGATCCGTCGCCTCATGGCCACGGGCATGGAGCGCGCCGGCATCGCCAAGGTGGAGATCGAGCGCACGCGGGACCGCGTCCGCGTCGACATCCACACCGCGCGTCCGGGCATCGTCATCGGCCGTCGTGGCGCCGAGGCCGACCGCATCCGCGGCGAGCTCGAGAAGCTCACGGGCAAGCAGGTCCAGCTGAACATCCTCGAGGTCAAGAACCCCGAGACCGACGCCCAGCTGGTCGCCCAGGGCATCGCCGAGCAGCTCTCGGCCCGTGTCTCCTTCCGCCGCGCGATGCGCAAGGGCATGCAGTCCGCCCAGCGCGCCGGCGCCAAGGGCATCCGCGTGCAGGTCTCGGGCCGTCTCAACGGCGCCGAGATGAGCCGCACCGAGTTCTACCGCGAGGGTCGCGTCCCGCTGCACACGCTGCGCGCGAACATCGACTACGGCTTCTACGAGGCCCGTACGACGTTCGGCCGCATCGGCGTCAAGGTGTGGATCTACAAGGGTGACCTGACGGCCAAGGAGCTGGCTGCCCAGCAGGCCGCCGCGCCCCGCCCGTCGCGTGGCCCGCGTCGTGACGGTTCCGACCGTCCGAACCGCGCCCGCCGTGGTGACCGCAACGAGACCGCCGCTGCCCCGGCAGTGAACGAGACCGCTGCTGCCGAGGCTCCCGCCGCGGCGAGCACCGAGAATGAGCAGGCCTGACCCATGTTGATTCCCCGTCGAGTCAAGCACCGCAAGCAGCACCACCCGGATCGTCACGGTGCTGCCAAGGGCGGCACGAAGATCGCCTTCGGTGAGTACGGCATCCAGGCCCTCGAGCCGGCGTACGTCACCAACCGTCAGATCGAGTCCGCTCGTATCGCGATGACCCGCTACATCAAGCGTGGCGGAAAGGTCTGGATCAACATCTACCCGGACCGTCCGCTCACGAAGAAGCCCGCCGAGACCCGCATGGGTTCGGGCAAGGGCTCGCCCGAGTGGTGGGTCGCGAACGTCAAGCCGGGTCGCGTCATGTTCGAGCTCTCGGGCGTGGCCGAGCCGGTCGCCCGCGAGGCCATGCGTCTCGCGATGCACAAGCTCCCGATGAAGTGCCGCTTCGTCCAGCGTGAGGGTGGTGACAACTGATGGCAGTCGGAACGAAGGACCTGGCTCCGAACCAGCTGCGTGGTCTCGACGACACGAAGCTCGCCGACGAGCTGAAGAAGGCCAAGGAGGAGCTGTTCAACCTCCGGTTCCAGTCCGCCACGGGCCAGCTGGACAACCACGGTCGTCTGCGTGCGGTCAAGAAGGACATCGCCCGGATCTACACCGAGATGCGTGAGCGCGAGCTCGGCATCGGCTCGGCCCCGGTCGAGCAGCCGGAGCCGGCGAAGGCCGACGACGAGGCCGAGAAGAAGGCCAAGAAGGCCACCAAGAAGGCCGAGAAGACGGCCGAGGCCGAGACGGCCGAGGAGGACCAGGCATGAGCGAGAAGGACACCGTGACCACGGACGCGACGGGTCAGACCACCGAGCGCAACTACCGCAAGACCCGTCAGGGCTACGTGGTGAGCGACAAGATGGACAAGACCGTCGTCGTCGAGGTCGAGGACCGCGTCAAGCACGCCCTCTACAGCAAGGTCATCCGTCGCACCTCGAAGGTCAAGGCGCACGACGAGAAGAACGAGGCCGGCGTCGGCGACCGCGTGCTCATCATGGAGACGCGTCCGCTCTCCGCGACGAAGCACTGGCGTGTCGTCGAGATCCTCGAGAAGGCCAAGTAAGCCACCCCCCATTTCCGTTCGGCAAGGCTCACCCGGGTGACCGGGTGAGAACCAGCACGACGACAGGAGTTAGACAGTGATCCAGCAGGAGTCGCGACTGCGCGTCGCCGACAACACCGGTGCCAAGGAGCTCCTTTGCATCCGTGTTCTCGGTGGTTCGGGCCGTCGATACGCCGGCATCGGCGACACGATCGTCGCCACCGTCAAGGACGCCATCCCGGGCGGCAACGTCAAGAAGGGCGACGTGGTCAAGGCCGTCGTCGTCCGGACCGTCAAGGAGCGTCGGCGTCCCGACGGCTCGTACATCAAGTTCGACGAGAACGCCGCGGTCATCCTGAAGAACGACGGTGACCCGCGCGGTACCCGCATCTTCGGTCCCGTCGGCCGTGAGCTGCGCGAGAAGAAGTTCATGAAGATCATCTCGCTCGCGCCGGAGGTGCTCTGACCCATGGCGAAGATGAAGATCAAGAAGGGTGACCTCGTCCAGGTCATCTCGGGCCGCAGCCAGAAGAACGGCGGCGACCGGGGCAAGCAGGGCAAGGTCATCGCGGTCTACCCGGAGACGCAGCGCGTGCTCGTCGAGGGCATCAACCGCGTCACCAAGCACATCAAGGCCGGCGCCACCGCCCGTGGCACCCGCACCGGTGGCCTGACCCACACGGAGGCCGCGATCCACGTCAGCAACGTGGCCGTCGTCGACCCCGAGACGAAGAAGCCGACCCGCGTCAAGACGCGCGTCGAGACGGTCGAGCGCGGCGGTCGCCAGAAGGCGTCCCGCGTGCGCGTCGCCGTGAAGTCGGACAAGGACCTCTGAACATGACGCAGACCACCAGCAAGCCGCGCCTCAAGCAGCGGTACCAGGACGAGATCGAGAGCCGCTCCAGGAGCAGTTCGGCCACGGGAACGTCATGCAGGTTCCCGGCGTCGTCAAGGTCGTCGTCAACATGGGTGTCGGTGACGCCGCGCGCGACAGCAAGCTCATCGAGGGCGCCGTCCGTGACCTCACCGCCATCACCGGCCAGAAGCCGGTCGTGACGCGGGCCCGCAAGTCCATCGCCCAGTTCAAGCTCCGCGAGGGCATGCCGATCGGCGCGCACACCACGCTGCGCGGCGACCGCATGTGGGAGTTCCTCGACCGTCTCGTGACGATCGCCCTCCCGCGCATCCGCGACTTCCGCGGCCTGTCGCCCAAGCAGTTCGACGGCCGTGGCAACTACACGTTCGGCCTGACCGAGCAGTCGATGTTCCACGAGATCGACCAGGACCGCATCGACCGCGTGCGCGGCATGGACATCACCGTCGTCACCACGGCGACCAACGACGACGAGGGTCGCGCGCTGCTCAAGGCGCTCGGCTTCCCCTTCAAGGAGAACTGACATGGCCAAGACCGCCCTGATCAACAAGGCGAACCGGAAGCCGAAGTTCAAGGTCCGCGCGTACACCCGTTGCCAGAAGTGCGGTCGCCCGCACTCGGTGTACCGCAAGTTCGGCCTCTGCCGCATCTGCCTTCGCGAGATGGCGCACGCGGGCGAGCTGCCGGGCGTGACCAAGAGCTCCTGGTAAACCACCGGTAGCCACCCAAAGACCAGCCAACACCTCTGGCACCGTAGGTCGGCCCGGAGCGCCCTCGAGGCGCCCCGGTGTCCGAAACCCCGGTGAGGAAGGGCAAAGAGCCCACCATGACCATGACTGACCCGATTGCGGACATGCTGACTCGTGTGCGGAACGCCAACTCGGCGCACCACGACACGGTCTCCATGCCGTACTCGAAGCTCAAGAAGAACATCGCCGAGATCCTCCAGACCGAGGGCTACATCGCCTCGTGGAAGATCGAGGAGGCCGAGGTCGGCCAGACGCTGACCATCGACCTCAAGTACGGCCCGAACCGCGAGCGCTCCATCGCCGGCGTGCGTCGCGTCTCGAAGCCGGGTCTGCGCGTCTACGCCAAGTCGACGAACCTGCCCAAGGTTCTCGGCGGCCTCGGCGTCGCGATCCTGTCGACCTCGAGCGGCCTCCTGACCGACAAGCAGGCACACGAGAAGGGCGTGGGTGGGGAAGTCCTCGCCTACGTCTGGTAAGGAGACGCTGACATGTCGCGAATCGGACGACTCCCCGTCTCCATCCCCTCGGGTGTGGACGTCAAGGTCGACGGCCAGGACGTCACGGTCAAGGGCCCCAAGGGCGAGCTCTCGCTGACCGTCGTCACCCCGATCACCGTCGAGGTCGCCGAGGGCAACCTCGAGGTCAAGCGCCCCGACGACGAGCGTGACTCCCGGGCCCGCCACGGCCTGACCCGCTCGCTCATCAACAACATGGTGCTCGGTGTCACCGAGGGCTACGAGAAGAAGATGGAGATCCACGGCACGGGCTACCGTGTCGCCGCGAAGGGCTCGGACCTCGAGTTCTCGCTCGGATACTCGCACCCGATCCTCATCCAGGCTCCCGCCGGCATCAGCTTCGCCGTCGAGAACCCGACCCGCTTCTCGGTGCAGGGCATCGACAAGCAGCTCGTCGGTGAGGTCGCGGCCAACATCCGCAAGCTGCGCAAGCCCGACCCGTACAAGGGCAAGGGCGTTCGCTACGCGGGCGAGCAGATCCGTCGCAAGGTTGGAAAGGCCGGTAAGTAAGCCATGGCAATGATCATCAAGCGCGGCAAGTCCAAGGCTGCCGCCCGCATCCGTCGCCAGGTGCGCGGTCGCAAGAAGATCGCCGGCACCGCGGCCCGTCCCCGCCTCGTCGTCTCGCGCTCGAGCCGTCACCTCTTCGTGCAGGTCGTCGACGACACGGTCGGCAAGACCGTCGCCTACGCCTCGACGATGGAGGCCGACCTGCGTTCGTTCGACGGTGACAAGACGGCCAAGGCCAAGCGGGTCGGCGAGCTCGTCGCCGCCCGCGCCAAGGACGCCGGCGTCGACTCCGTCGTGTTCGACCGTGGGGGCAACAAGTACCACGGCCGCGTCGCGGCGATCGCCGAGGGCGCCCGCGAGGGAGGCCTGTCGCTGTGAGCAACTTCGTGAACGCAATTGTCGAGATGAGGAACATCTGATGCCCGGACAGCAGCGTCGAGGCACCGGCCCCGCCGGTGGCGGCGAGCGCGGCGAGCGCGGCGAGCGTCAGGACCGCCGCGGCGGCCGTGACAGCCGCGAGAGCCGCGAGCAGAACCAGTACGTCGAGCGCGTGGTGACCATCAACCGCGTCGCGAAGGTCGTCAAGGGTGGTCGTCGCTTCAGCTTCACGGCGCTCGTCGTCGTCGGTGACGGTGACGGCACCGTGGGCGTCGGCTACGGCAAGGCCAAGGAGGTCCCCGCCGCGATCGCCAAGGGCGTCGAGGAGGCCAAGAAGGGCTTCTTCAAGGTCCCGCGGATCCAGGGCACCATCCCGCACCCCGTCCAGGGCGAGGCCGCGGCCGGTGTCGTCATGCTCCGTCCGGCCGCCCCTGGTACCGGTGTCATCGCCGGTGGCCCGGTGCGTGCGGTCCTGGAGTGCGCCGGCATCCACGACGTCCTGTCCAAGTCGCTGGGCTCGGACAACGCCATCAACATCGTGCACGCGACCGCCCAGGCCCTGCGCGACCTCGAGCGCCCCGAGTCGGTTGCCGCGCGCCGCGGCAAGTCGCTCGAGGAGGTGGCCCCGGCGGCCATGCTCAGGGCGCGTGCCGCGGGCCTGGCCGAGGCCAAGGCCGCGGCCGAGAAGGCTGGTGCGTGATGGCTCGTCTCAAGGTGACCCAGACCCGTTCCGAGATCGGTGGCAAGCAGAACCAGCGCGAGACGCTGCGCAGCCTCGGTCTGAAGCGCATTGGCGACGTCGTCGTCAAGGAGGACCGTCCCGAGATCCGCGGGATGGTCAAGACGGTGACGCACCTCGTGACCGTCGAGGAGGTTGACTGACCATGGCTGAGGCCAAGAAGACCGAGGGCTCGGCCCTCAAGGTCCACCACCTGCGTCCGGCCCCCGGTGCCAAGACCCCCAAGACCCGCGTCGGTCGTGGTGAGGGCTCCAAGGGCAAGACCGCCGGTCGCGGCACCAAGGGTACGAAGGCCCGTTACCAGGTCTCGGAGCGCTTCGAGGGTGGCTCGATGCCCCTGCACATGCGCCTTCCCAAGCTCCGTGGCTTCAAGAACCCGTTCCGCACCGAGTACCAGGTCGTGAACCTGGACCGCCTGCAGACCCTCTTCCCGGAGGGTGGCCAGGTCTCGGTCGCCGACCTCGTGGCCAAGGGCGCCGTCCGCGACGGCTTCCCGGTCAAGGTGCTCGGCACGGGTGAGATCTCCGTCAAGGTCGAGGTCGAGGCGCACAAGTTCTCGGCCTCCGCCAAGGAGAAGATCGAGGCCGCCGGCGGTTCGGTCACGTCCATCGCGGACTGACCACCGCTCGACGGATCCGATCCGGACCACCTCACACCTCGTGTGAGCAGCGCCCCGGGCGTCCGCACCGCGGGTCGACGTGACGTCGGCCATGGCGGAGCGGTGCCCGGGGCGCTGCCTCTTTGCGTTAACCTTCCACGGATTGCATGACTCAGGCCGCGCCACCGCGCGGCACCCCAGGAGGACCCTGTGCTCGCCGCCTTCGTCCGCGCGTTCCGCACCCCGGACCTGCGCAAGAAGCTGCTCTTCACGCTCGGCATCATCGTGCTGTTCCGTCTCGGCTCCCACGTGCCGACGCCGGGCATCAGCTACGGCCTGGTGCAGCAGTGCCTCCAGGCCGGCAAGGCCGCCGGCGGCAGTGACCAGAGCGGGTTCCTCAACCTGGCCAACCTCTTCTCCGGTGGCGCGCTGCTGCAGCTGTCGGTGTTCGCGCTCGGGATCATGCCCTACATCACCGCGAGCATCATCATCCAGCTGCTCACGGTCGTCATCCCGCGCTTCGAGGCGCTCAAGGAGGAGGGCCAGTCGGGGCAGACCAAGCTGACGCAGTACACGCGCTACCTGACGATCGGCCTGGCGATCCTCCAGTCGGCCACGCTCGTCACCTTCGCCCGGAACCCCTCGAGCCTCTTCGGCGGCTCCTGCGACTCCATCATGGTCGACCAGTCGATGGTGACCATCGTCATCATGGTCCTGACGATGACGGCCGGCACCGGCCTCATCATGTGGTTCGGCGAGCTCATCACCGACAAGGGTGTCGGCAACGGCATGTCACTGCTGATCTTCACCTCGATCGCCGCCGGCTTCCCGGGCTCGCTGTGGGCCATCAAGGAGAACAAGGGCTGGGGCACGTTCCTGCTCATCGTCCTGCTCGGCATGTTCGTCATCGCGGCCGTCGTCTTCGTCGAGCAGTCGCAGCGACGCATCCCGGTGCAGTACGCCAAGCGCATGGTCGGGCGCCGCATGTACGGCGGCACGTCGACCTACATCCCGCTCAAGGTCAACATGGCCGGCGTCATCCCGGTCATCTTCGCCAGCTCGCTGCTGGCCCTGCCGGGCCTCGTCGCGCAGTTCAACACCCGCGCCGACGGCAACAACCCGGACTGGGTGCTGTGGGTGCAGAGCAACCTCGTGCGCGGTGACCACCCGATCTACATGGCGATCTACGTGGCGCTCATCCTCTTCTTCACGTTCTTCTACGTGTCGATCACCTTCAACCCGACCGAGGTCGCCGAGAACATGAAGAAGTACGGCGGCTTCATCCCGGGTATCCGTGCCGGGCGACCCACGGCCGAGTACCTCAACTACGTCCTGACCCGAATCACCGTGCCGGGTGCCATCTACCTCGCGCTCATCTCGCTCATCCCGCTCGTGGCACTCGTGCTCGTCGGGGCCAACCAGAACTTCCCGTTCGGTGGCACCTCGATCCTCATCGTCGTCGGTGTGGGCCTCGAGACGGTCAAGCAGATCGAGGCGCAGCTCCAGCAGCGTCACTACGAAGGGTTCCTCCGCTGATGCCAGCCCCCACGCGACTGATCATCCTCGGCCCGCCCGGCGCCGGGAAGGGCACCCAGGCCGCCCGCATCGCCGCGCGCCTGTCGATCCCGGCGATCTCGACCGGCGACATCTTCCGCTCGAACATCAAGAACGAGACCGAGCTCGGTCTCAAGGTCAAGGACATCCTCGCCTCGGGCGGCTACGTGCCCGACGAGGTGACCAACGAGATCGTCGAGGACCGGCTGTCCTGGGACGACGCGGTCGGCGGGTTCCTCCTCGACGGCTACCCGCGGACGGCGGGGCAGGTCGAGGCCCTCGACGCCATGCTCGCCAAGCACGACCACGCGCTCGACGCCGTCATCGAGCTCGTCGTCGACGAGGACGCCGTCGTGGAGCGACTCCTCAAGCGCGCCGAGATCGAGGGCCGGGCCGACGACAGCGAGGAGGTCATCCGCGAGCGCCAGGCGATCTACCGCAAGGAGACCGCGCCCCTCGCCGAGCACTACCAGCTCGCCGGCCTGCTCGTGCAGGTCGACGGCATGGGTGAGGTCGACGAGGTCACCGACCGCGTCATCGCCGCCCTGCCTCGGCACTGAGCAACCTCCACGCCACCGCACCACCACCGCCAACGCCCCGAAGGACGACGAGCAGACCCGTGTTCGGACGCCACCGACTGACCGGCCGCACCGACGAGCAGCTGCGCCTCATGCGTGAGGCGGGGCTGCTCGTCGGGCGCACCCTCGAGCTGCTCCGGGGCGAGGTGCGCGAGGGCGTCACGACGCAGCAGCTCGACGCCCTCGCCGAGGACTTCATCCGCAGCCACGGCGGGGTCCCGAACTTCCAGCTCGTCCCCGGCTACCGGCACACGCTGTGCACGAGCGTCAACGAGGAGGTCGTCCACGGCATCCCGGGCGACCGCGTCCTGCGCGCGGGTGACGTGCTGTCGGTCGACTGCGGCGCCGAGGTCAAGGGCTGGAACGGCGACGCCGCCTTCACGACCGTCGTCGGTGGCCCCGAGGCCGCGCGTCCGGAGGACCTGCACCTCATCGCCGCCACCGAGGCGAGCCTCTACGCCGGCATCGCCGCGATGCGCGTCGGGGGCCGCCTCTACGCGGTCGGTGACGCCGTCGAGGCCAGCATCGACGCGGCCGCCGAGCGCGACGGCCACGCGTACGGGGTCGTCGACGAGTACGTCGGCCACGGCATCGGTCCCCAGATGCACATGGACCCGCAGATCCCGAACTACGCCGTGCGGGAGAGCGGGCCCAAGCTCGTCGACGGGTTCACCGGCGCGATCGAGCCGATGGTGACCCTCGGCGCGAGCGACACCCGCGTGCTCGACGACGACTGGACGGTCGTCACCACCGACGGCTCGCGCGCGGCGCACTGGGAGCACTCGGTCGCGGTGCGCCAGGAGGGCCTGTGGGTCCTCACCGCGGTCGACGGCGGCAAGGAGCAGCTCGAGCGGCTCGGCGCCCCCTTCGCGCCGCTCGACTGAGCCCGACTGAGCCCGACTAAGGACCGACTGGGCCCGGACTCAGCCAGACTCTGCCCCGCGTCGCCCCCCGGTCGGTCCCGCCACCGCGTACCGTGCGGAGGTGACCCTTCCGCGCAGCACCCCCAGCGCCCAGGACGTCGACGCGTCCGGCCTCCTCGCGTTCGTCGACGCCGTCGAGGCGGGTCGCCTCGGCCTCCACAGCCTCATGGTGGCCCGGCACGGCCACGTCGTGGCCGAGGGCTGGTGGCGGCCGTACTCCGCCGAGCGCCTGCACCTCGGCTACTCGCTGTCGAAGACCCTGACCGCCACGGCCGTCGCCTTCCTCGTCCAGGAGGGGCGCCTGTCCCTCGACGACCGCATCCTCGACCACTTCCCCGAGTACGACCCGGCCACGGTGCCGCAGGGGTGGCACGACGTCCGGGTCAGGCACTGTCTGTCGATGACGGTCGGGCACGAGGAGGACGCGTGGGCGCACGTCTTCGACCGCCTGAGCGGCACGGCGCCGGCGGCCCGCGCCGACTGGGTGCCGCGCGTCTTCGCGACGGCCCCGACCCGCGAACCCGGGACGCACTTCGCCTACAACCAGGTGGCGACCTACCTGCTGTCGGTCATCGTCGGGCGCCTCACCGGCGTCGGCCTCGCCGAGGCCCTCCGGCTGCGGCTGCTGGTCCCGTTGGGCCTTCCCGACGTGCCCTGGCACCGTGACCCGCTCGGTCGAGAGCTCGGGTTCACCGGTGCGCACCTGACCACGGAGGGCATCGCCTCGGTCGCCCAGCTCTACCTCGACCAGGGGCGCTGGCAGGGCCGGCAGCTGCTCTCCGAGGCGTGGGTCCGGGAGGCGACGCGGGGTTTCGGTCCGGTGGACGAGGATCCCGCCACCGAGCCGGACTGGGCGTGCGGCTACGGCTACTCGTTCTGGATGCAGCGTCACGGCTTCCGCGGCGACGGCGCCTTCGGCCAGTTCCTCGTCGTCCTGCCCGAGCACGACACCGTCGTCGCGGTCACGTCCGAGCAGGCCCGGATGCAGTCGACGCTCGACGCGCTCTGGGAGCACGTCGTCCCGGCCCTCGGTCGCGTCGGCTCGCGCACGGCCGACGAGGAGCTCACCCGTCGTCTCGCGGGCCTCGAGATCCCGGCGATGGCGGGGGAGGCGCTCGGCCCCGAGTACGCCGAGTTCCTCCGTTCGGACGCCTCGGACCTCACGACCGACTACACCGCCGTGTCGGTGACGCGCTCCGAGGAGGGGCACGTGCTCGGCCTGCAGCGGCGCGACACCTGGCTCAGGGTCCCGGTCACCTCCGGCGGGTGGCACGAGTCCGAGCTGGTCGGCGCGGGGGCGGTGCTGCCCGTCGTCGCGAGCGGGGGCTGGGTCGAGGAGGACACCTTCCGGGCCGAGGTCATCGTCATCGAGACGCCGCACCGCTTCCGCGTCGAGGCACGGCTGCGCGGTGGCGACGCCGACCTCACGTGGCGGATGGTCCCGCTGACCGGCCACGACCCCCTCTGGCTCGCGACGCGCTGGTCCTGACCCCCGCCGACGCCCCTGACCCTGTCGACGGGAAAAGGGCGATGCGCTGTCGGTGGGGTGGCGCAGAATCGGTACCAGGACGCATCGAGAGGGCGGGACGTGGCCGGTGACGAGCAGGCAGCCGAGCGAACGGTGGCACGGGAGGCCGGCCGGTCCGTCGACGTCGGCGGTGCTTCCCACCGGGCCGCGACGGCCGGGGCGGGGCGCGTCCCGGGCGGTGTGCCTGACGGGCACAACCCGTGGCCGGCCCTGTGGGCCATGGTCATCGGCTTCTTCATGATCCTCGTCGACTCGACGATCGTGTCCGTCGCGACGCCGGCGATCATGCGCGGGCTCGGCTCCGACGTCAACGGTGTCATCTGGGTCACCAGCGCCTACCTGCTGGCCTACGCCACGCCGCTGCTCATCACCGGCCGCCTCGGCGACCGCTACGGCCCGAAGAACCTCTACCTCGTGGGGCTGACGGTCTTCACGGTCGCCTCGCTGTGGTGCGGCCTGACGACGACGATCACGGGGCTCGTCGTGGCCCGCGTCGTCCAGGGCCTCGGCGCCTCGATGCTGACGCCGCAGACCATGGCCGTCATCACGCGCACCTTCCCGGCGGCCTCTCGCGGCCAGGCGATGGCGCTCTGGGGTGCCACGGCCGGCGTCGCGATCCTCGTCGGCCCCATCGTCGGCGGCCTGCTCGTCGACGGGCCGGGCTGGGAGTGGATCTTCTTCATCAACGTGCCCGTCGGCATCGTCGGGCTGGTCCTGTCGGCCCGGCTCGTCCCGCACCTCGAGACCCACAGCCACAGCTTCGACTGGCTCGGCGTGGCCCTGTCGGCCGTCGGCATGTTCCTGCTCGTCTTCGGGGTGCAGGAGGGGGAGAGCTACGACTGGGGCACCATCAGCGGCTGGGTCTCGGTACCCCTGCTCATCGCCGTCGGCATCGTCGTGCTCGCGCTCTTCGTGCTGTGGCAGGCGCGCAACCGCCGCGAGCCGCTCCTGCCGCTGGCGCTGTTCCGCGACCGCAACTTCTCGCTGGCCAACGTCGCCATCACGACCATCGGGTTCTCGATCACCGCGATGGGTTTCCCGTTCATGCTGTACGCCCAGGTCGTGCGGGGCCTGACCCCCACGCAGTCGGCCCTGCTCCTCGTGCCGATGGCCGTCATCTCCGGTGGGCTCGCGCCCCTCGCGGGCCGGATGGCCGACCGCCTGCACCCCCGGGGTATCACGGCGGTCGGCATCGCGCTGACCTCGGCCTCGCTGCTGTGGGTGGCCCTCGTCATGCGGCCGGAGACGCAGACGTGGCAGCTGCTCCTGCCGATGGCGCTCATGGGGCTGGGCAACGCGTTCATGTGGGGCCCGCTCGGCGCGACGGCCACCCGCAACCTGCCCCTGCGCTCGGCCGGCGCGGGCTCAGGTGTCTACAACACGACCCGCCAGGTCGGCGCGGTGCTCGGCAGCGCCGCCATCGCCGCCCTCATCGAGGCACGGCTCGCCGCCGACCTGCCGGCCGCGGCGGGAGCCGCGGCCGGCGCCGGCGGAATGCAGCAGACGTTCGGGCGCTCGCTGCCACTGCAGGTGCGCACCGGGTTCTCGGACGCCATGAGCGAGGCCATGCTCCTGCCCGGGCTCGCCCTCGTCATCGGTGTCGTCGCCGTCCTGTTCTTCTCCCGGCCGCAGAGCCACCACGCCTGAGCCCGGCGCGTCGTCCGAGCCGTCGGGGTCCGGGCGGCCGAACCGGACGGACGTCAGCGGCCCAGGCGCCCGGCCCGTCCGCCGACGTGCACGACGAGACGCTCGGCGACGACCCGGGCGTTGGTCTGCAGAACCTCCAGGGGCACCCGCGGCAGGTTCTCCTCCCAGTCGACGAGCGGCGAGCCACGGAGCTGGAGCATCCGCGCGGGACGGCCGAGGAAGAACAGGTGCAGGTGCGCGCCGCCGTCGCCGTACCTGGCCAGCTGACCGCGGCCGACGCTCGGCACGTGCTCGACGGCGTCGGAAACGGCCACGACGAGCTGGCCCATCTCCGCCGCGAGGTCGCCGGGCAGCGACGGCAGGTCGTGGTGCTCGACCGGGGCGAGGACGAGCATGACCGGCAGGCCGGTGTCGGTCGACAGGGTGAGGCGCCACCGAGGGTTGCTCCACACCAGCCGTTCGTCGGCGTCCGGGGTCTGCGCGTCCGCGTCGGCGCCGGCGCACCAGCAGTCCGCGGCCCGCTCGCCGCGTCGCGGCGGTTCCTCGTCCGCGGGCGGCTGGACCGGCTTGAGCCGCAGGCTGTCGAGCTCGTAGGGATAGATGTCCCAGCCGGGCATCTCCTCGACGGCAACGGGCAGCCGTCCGTCGGGTCCGGCCGCCGCGGCGATCCGCGCGTGGTAGTCCTCGACGCTCTCGGCGGCATCCGGCGGCGCGGTGACCACGTCCGTGCGGTCGGGCGGGGCTGTCGCGTCGCTGCGCTCGCTCATCACGCCAGTATGCCGTCGCGCCGACGCGGCACGCCGGCGACGGCGGACCTGCCCAGCCGGACGGGGGTCCGGGTCAGGACGGCTGGGGCACGGTGCACCCGATCCGCGGGTGGACGCCGACGTAGTTGAGCGGGCCGGCGACGATCGTCACCGCCGCGTTGGCCACGCGGCTGCAGCTCGTCGTGGCGGAGCCGAAGTAGCCCCGCTGGAAGGCGGCGATGATGCCGACGAGCAGCCAGACGAGGACGACGAGGGTCAGGATGCGGCTCCCGGAGCCGGTGCGAAGTGCCATGGCGGCGACCTTTCGTGGAGGGACTCGCCGAGCTGAGGCGATCGGGCGGGCGGTGCCGGGCCCCGGGCGGCCGGACCACACGTGGGTCGTACCCGTACCCGAGATGTCAGCATCGAGGGCCGGACCCGTCCTGCCGGAACGCGCCCGCGGCAGGCGTCGAGGCGGCACCATGGGGTTCCGTGGACCCCGCACGGCCGTTGACCGACTACCTGGCCGGCCTGCCCCTGCCGGAGCAGGAGGCGCTGCGCCACGTCGTCGACGTCGCGCGACGCATCGCCCCCGATGCCGAGGAGGGCACGAGCTACGGCATGCCCGCCCTGCGCCTGGCCGGTCGGCCCCTCGTCGGGTTCACCGTCGCCAAGGGGCACCTGTCCCTGTTCCCGTTCAGCCCAGCGGTCGTGGAGGCCGTCCGCGGCGACCTCGACGGGTTCTCGCTGTCCAAGGGCACGGTCCGCTTCGCCGTCGGCCAGCCGCTTCCGGACCCGGTCGTCGAGCGCATCGTGGCCCTGCGGCGGGCCGAGATCGAGGGCTGACCGAGCCCGGCCACCGACCCACCGGGCCCGAGAGGAGGCCGGCGGCGGCCGGCGGCGAGGGCGTGCGGCCGGGCGCCCGTGACGATTTCAGGGAATGGCCCCCGATGGCGTAGTCTTGTGCGTTGGGTGTCGTGTGCCTCGACATCCAGTACTCGCCTGCGCCCCGTGCGTGGGCACCCGGGCACATCCGAGGTCGGGTCACACCGCGGTCCGACCACCGACAGATTGATGGAGGACATGGCCAAGAAGGACGGTGTCATCGAGATCGAGGGCACGATCGTCGAGGCTCTCCCGAACGCGATGTTCCGGGTCGAGCTCACCAACGGTCACAAGGTGCTCGCTCACATCTCGGGCAAGATGCGTCAGCACTACATCCGGATCCTCCCCGAGGACCGGGTCGTCGTCGAGCTCTCGCCCTATGACCTGACCCGCGGTCGGATCGTCTTCCGCTACCGCTGAGCGCGAGGGCCGGCGCGGCACCCCCGGGTGCCCGATGCTCCGGCACGAGCGTGAAGCACCATCCCGATTCCCCACCAGCGCCTGCTGCGCCACGGGCCCACCGCGGCCCGTGGAGGAGCAGGAGCACGATCTGAAGACAGCAGGCAGATGAAGGTTCAGCCGAGCGTCAAGAAGATCTGTGACAAGTGCAAGGTGATCCGCCGCAACGGGCGGGTCATGGTGATCTGCGAGAACCTGCGCCACAAGCAGCGCCAGGGCTGAGCAGAGCCACCACCCTCGCCGTCGACAGACCTTTCGACAGCACGCGACACACGTGAACGACAGCAGCACCCGGCCCCTGATGACCGACCGTCGAGTCGGCGCAGGACGTCACCCCCGGCACGGAGGCCGGGGACCGGCGGTCGCCCTTCTGCGAGGCGACCGAGCACCGGACCGGTGACTGCTCCCAGACCTCCGCGAACACAGAAACCAGGAGAACCCCCAACATGGCTCGTCTTGTTGGAGTCGACCTTCCGCGCGAGAAGCGCGTCGAGGTCGCGTTGACCTACATCTTCGGTGTGGGTCGCACCCGTTCCAAGGAGGCGCTGGTTGCCACCGGCGTCGACCCCAACACCCGCGTCAAGGACCTCGGTGAGGCCGAGCTCGTGGCGCTTCGTGACTTCCTCGAGGGCAACTACCGCCTCGAGGGTGACCTTCGCCGTGAGGTCCAGGCCGACATCCGTCGCAAGGTCGAGATCGGCTCCTACGAGGGTCTTCGTCACCGTCGCGGCCTGCCGGTGCGCGGTCAGCGCACCAAGACCAACGCGCGCACCCGCAAGGGCCCGAAGCGCACCGTGGCCGGCAAGAAGAAGGCCAAGTGACGCTGACCGCCTCGCCGGTCGCGTCCTCATCGACTCAGTTCTGACGTAGGAGAAACATGCCTCCCAAGGCTCGTGTGACGAAGGTTCGTCGCAAGGAGAAGAAGAACGTCGCCCACGGGCACGCTCACATCAAGAGCACGTTCAACAACACGATCATCTCGATCACGGACCCCACCGGTGCCGTGATCTCGTGGGCCTCTGCCGGCCAGGTCGGCTTCAAGGGCTCGCGCAAGTCCACCCCGTTCGCTGCCCAGATGGCGGCCGAGGCTGCGGCCCGGCGCGCGATGGAGCACGGCATGCGCAAGGTCGACGTCTTCGTCAAGGGCCCGGGCTCGGGCCGCGAGACGGCGATCCGTTCGCTGACCGCCACCGGCCTCGAGGTCGGCGCGATCAGCGACGTCACGCCCACGCCGCACAACGGTGTCCGTCCGCCCAAGCGCCGTCGCGTCTGATCAGGCCTGAGCGAAGGAAGTAGGTAGAACCATGGCTCGTTACACCGGCCCGATCACCAAGAAGTCGCGTCGTCTCAAGATGGACCTCGTCGGCGGCGACAAGAACTTCGAGCTCCGTCCGTTCCCGCCCGGCCAGCACGGCCGTCGCCGGATCCAGGAGAAGGAGTACCTGACCCAGCTGCAGGAGAAGCAGCGTGCTCGCTTCACCTACGGCGTCATGGAGAAGCAGTTCGTCCGGTACTACAAGGAGGCGGCCCGCCGCCCCGGCAAGACCGGTGAGAACCTCCTCCAGATCCTCGAGTCCCGTCTCGACAACGTCGTGTACCGCGCGGGCCTGGCCCGGACGCGTCGTCACGCGCGCCAGCTCGTGACGCACGGCCACTTCGAGGTCAACGGCGTGCGCGTCGACGTGCCCTCGTACCGCGTCGAGCAGTACGACATCATCACGGTCCGCAAGCAGTCGGTGGAGACCTTCCCGTTCGAGCTGGCTCGCCAGACGTTCGGCGAGCGTCCGGTCCCGGCCTGGCTCCAGGTCGTCCCGGGCTCCCTGCAGGTGCTCGTCCACCAGCTGCCGGTCCGCGAGCAGATCGACTCGCAGCTGACCGAGCAGCTCATCGTCGAGCTCTACTCGAAGAACTGACGCACACCGGTGCGTGCCGCGGGTCTCCCACGGCACGCACCGGACGCGTCCGCGGGGTCGGGTCGCAGACCGAGACGACCGGACCCGCCCGGCTCACGACCGGGCAGTTTCACGAGGCGTCATATGGCGGGCGCCCGTGGGAAGGAACTGAACAGTGCTCATCGCACAGCGTCCCGTGCTCGGCGAGGAAGTCGTCGCGGACAACCGCAGCCGCTTCACCATCGAGCCGCTCGAGCCGGGCTTCGGCTACACGCTCGGCAACTCCCTGCGTCGCACCCTGCTCTCGAGCATCCCCGGTGCGTCGGTGACCTCCATCCGCATCGACGGCGTGCTCCACGAGTTCACGACGGTGCCGGGGGTCAAGGAGGACGTCACCGAGATGATCCTCAACATCAAGGGCCTCGTCGTCTCCTCCGAGCACGACGAGCCGGTCGTCATGTACCTGCGCAAGCAGGGCCCGGGCGTCGTCACCGCCGCCGACATCACGCCGCCGGCGGGGGTCGAGGTGCACAACCCCGACCTGCAGATCGCGACGCTCAACGACAAGGGCAAGCTCGAGATGGAGCTGACGGTCGAGCGCGGCCGTGGCTACGTCTCGGCCCAGCAGAACAAGTCCGGTGACCAGGAGATCGGTCGCATCCCGGTCGACTCCATCTACTCGCCGGTCCTCGCCGTGACGTACAAGGTCGAGGCGACCCGTGTCGAGCAGCGGACCGACTTCGACAAGCTCATCGTCGACGTCGAGACGAAGAACTCGATGACGCCGCGCGACGCGATGGCCTCGGCCGGCAAGACGCTCGTCGAGCTGTTCGGCCTGGCCCGTGAGCTCAACGTCGAGGCCGAGGGCATCGACATGGGCCCGTCGCCGACGGACGCCGCCCTGGCCGCCGACCTGGCGCTGCCCATCGAGGACCTCGACCTCACGGTCCGTTCCTACAACTGCCTCAAGCGCGAGGGCATCCACACCGTGGGTGAGCTCGTGGGCCGCAGCGAGGCCGACCTGCTCGACATCCGCAACTTCGGTGCGAAGTCGATCGACGAGGTCAAGGCCAAGCTCGCCGGCATGGGCCTCGCGCTCAAGGACAGCCCGCCCGGGTTCGACCCGTCGGCCCTCGTCGAGGGCTACGGCGACGACTACGGCGACGACGACGACCAGTCGTTCGTCGAGGACGAGCGTCTCTGATCCACCCCCGCCTCTGACCACTCTGACCGGGTCATCGAGCGCGCGAGCGCAGCCCGTTGCAGTCCTTCTAGGAGATACGAAATGCCCACGCCCACCAAGGGTCCCCGCGTCGGTGGCGGCCCCGCCCACGAGCGGCTGATCCTGGCCAACCTCGCGACGTCGCTCTTCGAGCACGACCGGATCACGACGACCGAGGCCAAGGCCAAGCGCCTGCGCCCGCTCGCCGAGCGTCTCATCACGTTCGCCAAGCGCGGCGACCTGCACGCCCGCCGTCGGGTCCTCACCGTCGTGCGCGACAAGGGTGTCGTCCACCGCCTCTTCGCCGAGATCGCCCCCGACATGGCTCAGCGTGAGGGTGGCTACACCCGCATCACGAAGATCGCCGCGCGCAAGGGCGACAACGCCCCCATGGTCGTCATCGAGCTCGTCCGCGAGCCGCTGTCGGCCAAGAAGGCGACGGTCAAGGAGGCAGAGGCGGCCACGAGGCGCGCCGCCAAGCAGCAGGAGTCGAAGGAGGCTGCTGCGGCGACCATGGAGTCGGAGGACACCGACGTGACCGAGGCGAGCGAGGTGGCCGAGGTGACCGAGGCCCCGGCCGCCGAGAGCGCCGAGGCGACCGAGAGCGCCGAGGCGACCGAGAGCAGCGAGAGCACCGACGAGGCGGCCGCCGACGACGCCGAGGCCAAGCAGGCCTGAGCCCGGGCGCAGCCGGTAGCTCGAACCAGGTGGGCCCCCGCCGTCATGACGGAGGGGGCCCACTCGCGTCGTCTGACGCCGGTCACCAGGCGTGCGCGACGTCGACGACGAGGCGCCGTCCGCCGTCGGCATCGGTCAGGACGAAGGCCCGCATGGGCAGGCGAGCCCGGACGCCGAGGCCGTAGTCGGTGTACCCCTCGAAGCTGCCGACGTCCTTCAGCTGGCGGAAGGTTCGCCAGCCGGTGAAGGTGCGGGTGCTCGTGCCGAGGGTGGAGGGCGCATCGACGGTGACCTGCAGCCTCGCGCCGCCCGCGACCGGGACGGGCAGCCCGCTGCCCGGGCCGGTGACGGACTCGACGTAGCGGACGTTGTAGCCGACGCGGCCCCTGCCGGGTGCGAGGTCGAGCACGAGCCGGTCGTAGCAGCTGTGCTGGCCGGCCCGGGCGCCGGTGACGCGTCCGGACCACATTGCGGTGGGACTGGTGCTCTTGGCGAGCGAGCCCCAGGTGATGCCGCAGTACGGCGCGGCCGAGGCGTCGGGAGACGCGGTGGCCACGCTCGTGGTGGCGGCCGCCAGGACGGCGGCTGCGGCGGCGACGGCGAGACGACGACGTGGTGTCGCGAACATGTGAGCCCCCTTGGTGCTGGGGGCCGGGCTCCGTGCCCGGTCCCACCTGTGAGACGGGTGACGGGCCCTGTCGGTTGACGCGGAGCGGAGGCGAAGGTCGCCTCCGCCGCCCGGCCCACGACGGCGCTGGGCACGGTGCCGAGGACGCCGGATAGGTTGTCCGACATGACGGGCGACACGACGCCGCAGCCACCGGACGGACCGGATGGTCCGGGCGGGTCGGACCGGCGGACCGGACCCATCGGACCCACCGGACCCACCGGACCCGGCACGCTGCGGGTCCGGCTCGACCTCGCCTACGACGGCACCGGCTTCTCCGGGTGGGCGGCGCAGCCGGGCCGGCGCACCGTCGAGGGCGTGCTCGCGGACGGCCTCGCGACGGTGCTGCGCCCGGCGGAGCCGCTGCGGCTCACGGTCGCCGGTCGCACCGACGCGGGGGTGCACGCCCGCGGGCAGGTCGCGCACGTCGACGTCGACCCGCACTCCTGGTCCGCCGTGCCCGGGCGCTCGGACCGCGACCCGGCAGACGCGCTCGTGCGGCGGCTGGCCGGCGTGCTGCCCCCCGACGTCGTCGTGCACCGCGCCGCGCCCGCCGCGCCCGGGTTCGACGCCCGGTTCGCCGCGCTCGAGCGACGGTACGTCTACCGCCTCGCCGACCCCCAGGCGCGGCACGACCCGTTGCGCCGCCTCGACACCGTCGCGTGGCGCCGGCCGCTCGATGCCGACGCCATGGACGCCGCCTCGGGGGCCCTCGTGGGGCTGCGTGACTTCGCCGCGTTCTGCCGGCAGCGGGACGGGGCGACGACGGTGCGCACCCTGCTCGAGCTTCTCGTGGCGTCGCCTCGACGACGGCGTGCTCGCCGCCACGGTGCGCGCCGACGCCTTCTGCCACTCGATGGTCCGCTCGCTGGTCGGCGCCGTGGTGGCCGTGGGGGAGGGGAGGCGCCCCGTCGGGTGGCCGGCGGCCTTGCTCGCGCGGGGCGGACGGGCCGGTGAGGTGCACGTCATGCCCCCGCACGGACTGAGCCTGGAGGAGGTGCGCTACCCCGCGGACGCCGGGCTCGCGGCCCGCGTGGAGCAGTCGCGAGCGCGCCGTGACGGGCCGGCCGGGCACGACGGCTGAGCGCCGTCGTCCCGTCGGGGTGCCGTCCGCGCCCTGAAGGCGGCAGGGCGCTGCACCTGGCGCTGTGGTTGGATCTTCGGCATGGTCGCCCGCCCCTCCCGCGTCGCGTCGGTCATCGGCCTGACGGTCGTGCTCGTCCTGACCGGCTGCTCCACGCACTCCGACGGACAGGACGGGGCGTCCGGGGCGCGCACCGGGGCGACGTCATCGGCCTCGAGCCCGGCGGCGACGTCGTCGGGCGCGGGAAGTGAGTCGGCGGAGGGTGACGCCGTCCGAAGTCGCTCGGCGACCTTCACGGCCGTGCCTCCGGAGGGCTGGGCGGAGGCGACTGACCGCGCCGACGAGGTGGCGGACATCGACCTCGTGCTGCTGTCCTCGAGGAAGGTGGGCAGCTTCGCCAACAACCTCGTCGTGCTCAGCAGCCCCGGCGACGGCCGGACCCTGCGCGACGAGCTGGACAAGGGCCGCGCCCAGGTCGAGGCGGCCGGACGCACGGTGTCGTCGGCCCCGGACAAGCCCGTGGCGGGGGCGACCGCCACCGGGTTCACCACCTCGTTCGAGCAGCAGGGGATCAAGGTCGTCGCCCGGTCCTACGGCCTCGTCCACCAGGGCCGCGTCTTCCTGTTCACGCTGTCCTCCTCGCAGGAGGACGCCGACCACGCCATGACCGAGCTCGACGAGATCCTCTCGTCGTGGTCGTGGTCCTGACCGCGGGACGGCAGGCCGTGAACCGGCTCGGCTCGGCCCTCCCCACGGTGGCGCTCGTGCTCGGGCCGGTGCTGCTCGGCGGGTGCAGCGAGGACCCGCCGCCGGCGCCGCCGCCTCCCACCGACACCGGCATCGTGCTGCTGCCGTCCTCGACGGCACCGACCACGGACAGCTCGGGGCACCTCATCGAGCCGCTGCCCACCCACCTGCCACCCGCCGCCCTCAGCGACGACCGCGTCCGTGGCCTGGAGTACAGCTACCCCGTCCCCGCCGGCTGGTCCTCCGCCGAGCGCGACCTCGACCCGCCGCCGGACACGCTCGTGCAGCCGCAGGACGCCGACGTTCCCGGGTTCATCGCGGTGGAGCGGCCGTTCGACGTGGGGTCCTCGAGCCTCCCGGACGTCGTCGACACCCTGCGCTCGGGCTTCGAGGAGAAGGGCTTCCACCCGAAGGCCGCGCCGGAGCGGCGGGTGGCCGGCTACTCGGCGCAGGGCATCGTCGTCGACCAGTCCGAGGACGTGCGCCACGTCTACTACATCGTGGTCTTCACGCAGAAGGCGTACGCGATCCGGCTGACCTACGACCCCGGCGACCCCAGCGCGCTGGCGGCGTACGAGGCCGTGCTCGACGGGTGGTCGTGGGGCTGAGTGCTCCCGCCCGCCCGCCGGCTCGTCGGCCCTCCGGCCGGTCGGGGATATCGGCGTGACGGCACCCGGCCCGATGCGTCAGGCTTGACCCTCGTGGGTCACGTCGACGTCAACTCGGTCTCCTTCAGCCTGCCCGACGGCAGGCCGCTCCTCGGCGACGTCTCGCTGCGCGTGGGGGAGGGCGCCAAGGTGGCCCTCGTCGGCCCCAACGGCGCCGGGAAGACGACCCTGACCCGCATCATCGCCGGTGACCTCGCCGCCCACGACGGGGCGGTGACCCGCTCCGGTGGCCTCGGCGTCATGCGGCAGTTCGTCGGGTCCGTCCGCGACGACTCGACGGTGCGCGACCTGCTCGTGTCCGTCGCGCCCGTTCGGATCCGCACGGCCGCGCAGGAGGTCGACCGCACCGAGCTGCTCATGATGGAGCGCGACTCCGAGGACGACCAGATGGCCTACGCCCATGCGCTCGTCGAATGGGGTGAGGCGGGCGGCTACGAGCAGGAGACGCTCTGGGACCAGTGCACGACGGCGGCGCTCGGCGTCCCGTACGAGAAGGCGCAGTGGCGAGCCGTCAACACGCTGTCCGGCGGTGAGCAGAAGCGTCTCGTCCTCGAGGCGCTGCTCCGGGGGCCCGAGGAGGTGCTCCTGCTCGACGAGCCGGACAACTACCTCGACGTCCCGGGCAAGCGCTGGCTCGAGGAGGCGCTCGTGGCCTCGCCGAAGACGGTCCTGTTCATCAGCCACGACCGCGAGCTGCTCGACCGGGTCGCCACCCGCATCGCCACCCTCGAGCCGGGCGCTGCCGGTGCGACGCTCTGGGTGCACCCCGGGCGCTTCTCGACGTACGCGCAGGCCCGCGAGGACCGCAACGCCCGCCTCGAGGAGCTGCGTCGCCGCTGGGACGAGGAGCACGCCAAGCTCAAGGCGCTCGTGCTCATGTACAAGACGAAGGCGGCCTACAACGACGGTCTCGCCTCGCGCTACCAGGCGGCACAGACCCGGCTGGCCAAGTTCGAGGACGCCGGGCCGCCCGAGGCGACGCCGATGACCCAGCATGTGCGGATGCGGCTCGCCGGCGGACGGACGGCGAAGCGGGCCGTCGTCGCCCAGGCCCTCGAGCTGACCGGGCTCATGAAGCCGTTCGACCTCGAGGTCTGGTACGGCGAACGTGTCGCGATCCTCGGCAGCAACGGCTCGGGCAAGTCCCACTTCCTGCGCCTGCTCGCCTCGGGTGGCACCGACCCCGAGCGTGAGCACCGGCCGGTCGGCGACATCCGGCCCGACCCGGTCGCCCACCAGGGCCTCGTCCGGCTCGGGTCCCGGGTGCGGCCCGGCTGGTTCGCCCAGACCCACCAGCACCCGACGCTCGTGGGCCGCACCCTGCTCGAGATCCTGCACCGCGGCGACGAGCACCGGCCGGGCAAGCCGCGGGAGGAGGCCGCCCGCGCGCTCGACCGCTACAACCTGGCGCGCAGTGGCGAGCAGCGGTTCGAGTCGCTGTCCGGCGGGCAGCAGGCACGGTTCCAGATCCTGCTGCTCGAGCTGTCGGGCGCGACCCTGCTGCTGCTCGACGAGCCCACGGACAACCTCGACCTCCAGTCCGCCGAGGCGCTCGAGGAGGGCCTCGACCGGTTCGAGGGGACCGTCGTCGCGGTGACCCACGACCGGTGGTTCGCGCGCGGCTTCGACCGGTTCCTCGTCTTCGGCCAGGACGGACGGGTGTACGAGTCGGACGAGCCGGTGTGGGACGAGGGCCGGGTCGTCCGTCCCCGTTGAGGGCCCGGCCACTGGTGGCGGCGCGGTGACGGGTGGCGGCGCGGTGACGGGCCGCGGCGCCGACCGGTAGCGTCGGTCCATGGCCGACTCCCCGCTGGTGTCCCTGCTCGAGGTCCCCGTCGTCGGTGCCCCGATGGCGGGCGGTCCCTCGACGCCCGAGCTCGCGGCGGCGGTCGGCGACGCCGGTGGGCTGGGCTTCCTCGCGGGCGGGTACCTGACGACCGAGCAGCTCGCGCGACAGGTCGCCGACGTCTGGGACGCGACCGACCGGCCGTTCGGGGTCAACCTGTTCGTGCCCGCGTCGGCCAACACCTACCCGACGCGGGCGGGGCTCGCCGGCGCCCGGCGCGTGGCGGCGGTGGCGGCCTACCGCGAGCGGCTGCTGCCCGAGGCGCAGCGCCTGGGCGTCGAGCTGCCGCAACCGGACCCCGGCGACACGGACGACTGGGACCGCAAGGTCGACCTGCTGGTCCGCGAGCGGGTCCCGGTCGTGTCGTTCACCTTCGGGCTGCCGGACGCCGGGGTCCTCGGCGCGCTGCGTCGAGGCGGGTCGCTGACCCTCGCGACCGTCACGGACGCGTCCGAGGCGAAGGCGGCGCTCGACGCCGGGGTCGACGGTCTCGTCGTGCAGGGTCACGAGGGCGGCGGACACCGCGGCACGCTCGACCCGGAGGCCCGCCCCGACGCGTCCGACCTCGTCGACCTCGTGGCCGAGGTCGCCCGTCTGGCCGACGTGCCGGTCGTCGCGGCCGGTGGCGTGAGCGACGCCGACCGCGTCGCCGCGCTGCTCGGGGCCGGTGCCGCGGCGGTCCAGGTCGGCACGGTGCTGCTCCTGACGCCGGAGGCAGGGACGGGACTGGCCTACCGGCGTGCGCTCGCCGACCCGGCCTTCACGACGACGTGCGTGACGCGCGCCTTCTCCGGGCGGCTGGCCCGCTCGCTGGAGTCCGACTTCGTCCGGCGGCACTCGGAGGCGGCGCCGGCCGCCTACCCCGAGGTCCACCACGTCACGGTGCCGCTGCGTCGCGCGTCCGCCGCGGCCGACCGCCCGGACCACCTCGCCCTCTGGGCGGGAACCGGCTGGCGGGCCGCGCGTCCCGTGCCGTCGGCCACGGTGGTCGCAGGCCTCCTGCCACGCTGACCCGACCCGCCGTCGCGCCGGACCGATGGCACGGCGTGCACCCCCGAGGCCGGAGGGCGCGTCGCCGTGCGGTCCGCGGCACCGCCTACGGTGGGCCCATGGCATCAGCGGAAGGAAGCCTCCAGTGGGTCCCGGCCGGTGAGCGGCCCGACCTGCTCGCGCCGCCCGTCGCCGCGGCGATCCCCCTCGTCCCCGGGGCGCGGGTCGCGCCCATCGACGCCGCGCTCGCCGACACGGCCGCGTTCTGCGCGGCCTACGACGTCGCGCCGGAGGCGTCGGCCAACTGCGTCGTCGTCGAGGCGCGTCGCGGCGAGGTCACGACGCTCGCGGCGGTCATGGTGCTCGCCACCGACCGGGCCGACATCAACCGGGTGGTGCGCAGGCACCTCGGGGCGCGCAAGATCTCCTTCGCCGACCAGGCCCTGGCCGAGTCGCTGACCGGCATGCAGCAGGGCGGCATCACGCCCGTCGGGCTGCCGGACGGCTGGCCGGTGCTCGTGGACGCGAACGTCGTCGCGGCCGGACCGGTCGTCATCGGCGCCGGGTTGCGGGGGGCCAAGCTGCTCCTCGACGGGGCGAGCCTGGCCGGGCTGCCCGGTGCGGACGTCGTCGAGCTGGCCCTGCCCGCCTCGCCGGGCCCGGACCCCAGGGGCTGAGGTGCGAGGGGCGGCTCAGCCGGCGGCGTCCCAGAGGAGGCGCGAGCGCTCGGCAGCGGTGGTCCCGCCCCAGATGCCGTAGGGCTCGGGCACCCGCATCGCGTGCTCGAGGCACTGGCGGACGACGGGGCACGAGGCGCAGACGTTCTTGGCCGAATCGGTGCGCTCGCGCCGGGCGACCTGCCCGAGGTCGGGGTCGTCGGCGAAGAACTGCTCGACGTCGGCACCGCGGCACAGGCCCTGTTCCTGCCACTCGTAGGACTCGTGCACGGGGCGGGGAAGTCGCGTCACGTTCATGGGGTCGTTCGTTCCTTCCTTCGGGTCGCGGCCGGACGGCGGCCGGATCGTGCAGGCCAAACTTATGCACAACTCACGCAGTTGCACAAGATCTGTCGATGCCTCTATGGTGAGGTCGTCGCACCGGCCGTGTCGCCGGGCGGCGGGAGCTGGCGGCGGTGAGCGCCGGAGGGCCGGGCTGTTCGGTGAGGCACACATGAGCGACGACGTGACGGCACACGACGGGACCACCCGGGACGGGGGGTCCGACGTCGGCATGCCGGCCCGGCACCTGCCCGAGCTCAGCTGGTCGGTGGGCGCGGTCGCGGAGCGCCTCGGGGTGTCCGCGTCGACGTTGCGCTCGTGGGAGCGGCGGTACGGGCTCGGGCCGACCCACCGGACGCACGGCAACCACCGGCGCTACGGACCCGCCGACGTCCAGCGGGTGCAGCTCATGGCGCGACTCACCGGTCACGGGGTCCCCGCGCACGCGGCTGCGGAGTCGGTGTCCGGCCTGACCGACGCCGGCGTCGCCGCACGGCTCGCGAGCTTCCGGCGGCGAGTGGGTGGGCTCGGCCCCGGTGCTCGACCATCCCGCCGGTGGCCGCCGCGCCGCCGCGCAGCAGGACGACGTGCCCGAGCCGTCGTTCTCGCCCCAGGTCCTCGTCGACGGCATCGTGTCGGCCGCCATGGGGTTCGACGCGAGCTCCCTCGTCGCCTACTACCGGCAGGCCTTGCGGCAGCTCGACTTCCGGGAGGCCTGGGGATCGGTCTTCGCGCCGGCCCTGCGCCTCGTCGGCGAGCGCTGGGGTGACGGGTCGCTCGGCGTGCAGGGGGAGCACCTGGCCAGCGAGTTCCTCCAGGCTGAGCTGCGCTCGGTCGTCCGAGCCAACCGGCAGCGCGTGTCCGGGGCGCCGGTCCTGCTCGGCAGCGCCGACGACGAGCACCACCACCTGCCGGTCGTCGCGGTCGAGGCGGAGCTCGCCCGGTGCGGCGCCAGGAGCGTCTTCCTCGGGGCGCGCGTCCCCGCCCGGTCGATGGTCGACGCCGTCGTGCAGGCTCGGGCTCGCGTCGTGTTCCTCTGGGCCTCGCTCGATCGACCCACCGACGAGCCGTTCTGGACGCTGCTGTCCGACGCGGGACACCCCGTCGTCGTCGTGCTCGGTGGGCCCGGCTGGCCGGAGCCGACGCCCGATCCGGCCCCCGGCATCGAGGTCGTGCACGTGGACGACCTCGGCGCGGCGGTCGACCGCCTCCTGCTGGCGAACGGACGCGACGCCTTCGCCTGAGCGCCGCAAGAATCTGGCGCAGATTGCAAAAAGTTGCAGCGAACCTCTGGCGCGGGGGACGAACCGGACGCTACGTTGCCGGATGGCCGGCGACGGGGACCCTCCACGAACGCGTGGGACCCGCCGGCCTTTCCCCTGCACGAAGGAGTGCACATGCGCCGTAGGCCGGCCCTGACCGCCGCCAGCGTCTCCGCCCTCGTCCTGGCCGGGGCCGTCATGCCGCTCGCCGGGCCCTCGACCGCTCGCGCCGCCGAGCGCACTGCCACCCTCGTCGGGTCGCTCCAGAGCGAGCTCGGCTGCCCGGGCGACTGGCAGCCCGACTGCGGGGCCACCGACCTCGTCCGCCAGGCTGGGACGAGCACGTACTCCGCCGAGTTCGACGTGCCCGCAGGCTCCTACGAGCTCAAGGTCGCGATCGACCACGCCTGGGACGAGAGCTACGGCAAGGACGGCGGCGGCTCGAACATCCCCCTCGTCCTCGCGGGCCCCGAGCGTCTGCGCATCACCTACGACGACGCGTCGCATGCTGTCGGCATCGCCCCGACCGACCTGCCCGGGGCCGCCACCGAGGCGGACGCGCAGCTCGCCGGCCAGTCGCTGCGCACCGGCTCGACGCGGGAGCGGTTCTACTTCGTCATGGCCGACCGGTTCGCCGACGGCGACGCCGCCAACGACCGCGGTGGCCTGACCGGCGACCGGCTCGTCACCGGCTACGACCCGACGAACATGGGCTTCTACCACGGTGGCGACCTCAAGGGCGTCATCGGCAAGCTCGACTACATCAAGGGCCTGGGCACGACGGCGATCTGGCTGACCCCGTCGTTCAAGAACCGCCCCGTCCAGGGCTCCGGGTCGGACGCGAGCGCCGGCTACCACGGCTACTGGGTCACCGACTTCACCCAGATCGACCCGCACCTCGGCACCAACTCCGACATGAAGGACCTCATCGCCGCGGCGCACGCCAAGGGCATGAAGGTCTACTTCGACATCATCACGAACCACACCGCCGACGTCATCTCCTACGAGGGCGGCCAGTACACCTACGTCCCCAAGGCCGACAAGCCCTACCGGGATGCCCAGGGCAACGCCTTCGACGACGCCGACTACGCCGGCAAGGACACGTTCCCGGCGATGGACCCGGCGACCTCGTTCCCGTACGTGCCGGTCGTCGCCGACGCCGACAAGGACGTCAAGGTGCCGGCGTGGCTCAACGACGTGACGCTCTACCACAACCGCGGCGACTCGACGTATGCCGGCGAGTCCGCCACGTACGGCGACTTCTCCGGTCTCGACGACCTGTTCACCGAGAACCACGAGGTCGTCAGGGGCATGGAGGACATCTACAAGACGTGGGTCGACGTCGGCGTCGACGGCTTCCGCATCGACACCGCCAAGCACGTCAACCTGCAGTTCTGGCAGCAGTTCTCGCCCGCGACCCTCGACTTCGGCTTCCAGGGCGCGGCCCTCGGGTTCGCCCAGGGCAAGGCGACCACCGGCATCCGCGACCTCTTCGCCGGTGACGACTGGTACACCGACACCGACTCCAACGCCTACGAGCTGCCGACCTTCCTCGGCAACCACGACATGGGCCGCGTCGGCGCCATGCTCCAGGCCGCCGGCTACTCCGGCCAGGAGCTGCTCGACCGCGACCGGCTCGCCACCTCGCTGATGTTCCTGACCCGCGGCCAGCCGGTCGTCTACTACGGCGACGAGCAGGGCTTCACCGGCCCGACCTCCGGCTTCGACGACAAGCGCGCGCGCCAGGACATGTTCCCGACGCAGACTGCCGACTACGCCGACGACACCATCGTCGGCAGCACCGAGAAGGCCGGCACCGGTGCGCACTACGACACGGGCGCCCCGCTCTACCGCAGCATCGCCGCGCTCTCCGCGCTGCGCCAGGCCAACCCGGCGCTCGCCGACGGCGCGCAGGTGCACCGCTACGCGAGCGACAGCGCCGGCATCTACGCGGTCAGCCGCATCGACAAGGCGGCCAAGCGCGAGTACCTCGTCGTGGCCAACAACGCCACGTCGACGAAGCAGGCGACCTTCCAGACCTACTCGGCACGCTCGAGGTTCAGCCCGATGCTCGGTGGGCCCGGCGACGTCCGTGCCGACGCGTCGGGGCGCGTGACCGTCAGCGTCCCGCCGCTGTCGGTCAAGGTCTTCCGCGCCGACTCGACGATGGAGGTCTCGCGCACGGCCCCGCCGGTGTACCCGCTGTCCCCGAGCGCCGGTGGCGTCGTCGGCGGCCGTGCCGAGATCTCGGCGGCGGTCCCCGGCGACACCTTCGCCGACGTCACCTTCCTCGCGCGTCCGGTCGGCACGTCCGAGTGGTCCACGATCGGCACCGACGACAACGCCCCGTACCGGGTCTTCCACGACGTCACCGGCTACGCCAAGGGCACGCTCATGGAGTACCGCGTGCTCGCCCGCGACCTCGCCGGGCACGTGTCGGCGACCTCGACGTACGGCGTCGTCGGCGACCCCGCCCCGGCGGGCGGCAGCGGCGGTGGCGGCGGCGTCGGACCGGTCACGCAGCCCGGCAACGTCAGCGTCCCCGGCAGCGAGAACAGCGAGATGGGCTGCTCGGGTGACTGGCAGCCCGACTGCGCGCAGGCCCAGCTGGCGCTCGACCCCAAGGACGACATCTGGAAGGGCTCGTACACGGGCCTGCCCGCCGGCGACTACGAGTACAAGGCCGCCATCGACAAGAAGTGGGACGAGAACTACGGGGCGGGCGCCCTCAAGGGTGGCTCGAACATCCCGCTGACGGTCCCGGCCGGCGGGTCGGTCAGCTTCTACTACGACCACCGCACCCACTGGGTGACCAGCGACGCGCAGGGGCCGATCATCACCGCGCCCGGCTCGTTCCAGAGCGAGCTCGGCTGCCCCGGCGACTGGTCGCCGGACTGCATGCGCTCGTGGCTGCAGGACCCCGACGGTGACGGCACGTACACCTTCAGCACCGATGCCATCCCGGCCGGCAGCTACGAGCTCAAGGTCGCGCACGGCCTGACGTGGGACGAGAACTACGGAGCCGGTGGCGCGCCCGGCGGCACGAACATGGCGTTCACGGTGCCCTCCGACGGCGTCGTCACGACGATCAGCTACGTCCTCGCGACGCACCAGATCTCGGTCAAGACCTCGCGGGCCGGCGCCGCGCCCGACCTGACCAAGGCCAAGGCGTTTGTCGTCGGCCCCGACCTCGTCGCCTGGCCAGCCGCGGGCCTGCCGGCCGGCACCGACCCGGCGACGTTGGCCTGGCGCCTGCACTGGTCGGCGACCGGTGGCCTCGCGGTCGACGCCGAGGCCGTGACCGGTGGCTCGGTCGCGACCCTGACGCGTGACCCCGCGGGCCTGCCGGCCTCGCTCGTCGCGGCCCACCCCGAGCTCAAGGGCTACGTGGCGCTGCGCACCGACCAGGCGACGGCACGGCAGATGGGCGACATCCTCCGCGGCCAGGTGGCCGTGGCGATGTACGACTCGTCGGGCGCGCTGCTCGACGCCACGGGTGCCCAGACGGCGATCGCCCTCGACGCGCTCTACGCTACGGCGGCGAGCCGGGGCGCCTACGGAGTCAGCGTCTCCGGTGGCCGCGTGGGCTTCCGCGTCTGGGCCCCGACGGCCCGACAGGTGACCCTGCTGACCTGGGCCGCGGGCTCGGCCGACCAGCCGGTCGCGACGGCGCACCGGACCGCCATGACGCGCTCGACGGACGGCTCGTGGTCCACCTCGCTCGGCAGCGCGGGTCGCAACGCCCGGTACCTCTACGAGGTGAAGGTGTGGGCGCCGAGCACGCAGAAGGTCGAGACGAACGTCGTCACCGACCCGGCGTCGGTGGCGCTGACGCCGAACTCGACCCGCTCGGTGGCCGTCGACCTCGCGGACCCGGCGTTCATGCCGTCGGCGTGGCGCACGACCCCCTCGCCGCGCCTGACCAAGGACGTCGACTCGACGATCTACGAGCTGCACGTGCGCGACTACTCGATGAGCGACGCCAAGGTGCCGGCCGCCCTGCGCGGCAGCTACCTGGCCTTCGCCGAGAACGGTGACGGTCGGGCCCACCTCAAGGCCCTGGCCAAGGCGGGTCTCAACACCGTTCACCTGCTGCCGACCTTCGACATCGCCTCGATCGAGGAGGACAAGGCCAAGCAGCAGACGCCGCAGTGCGACCTGCCCTCCTACGCCCCGGACAGCGACGCGCAGCAGAAGTGCGTCACGGCGGTCGCGAGCAAGGACGCGTTCAACTGGGGCTACGACCCCTACCACTGGAGCGTCCCGGACGGCTCGTACACCTCGACGACGCAGGCGGCCGACGGTGGCCAGCGCGTCGCCCAGTTCCGCACCATGGTCGGGGCCCTGCACCAGGACGGCCTGCGCGTCGTCCTCGACCAGGTCTTCAACCACACGGCGGCCTCCGGCCAGGCCGACCAGTCGGTCCTCGACAAGGTCGTCCCGGGGTACTACCACCGGCTCAACGCCAGCGGTGCGGTCGAGACCTCGACGTGCTGCCAGAACGTCGCCACCGAGCACGCGATGGGTCAGAAGCTCATGGTCGACTCGGTCGTGTCGTGGGCCCGCAGCTACAAGGTCGACGGCTTCCGCTTCGACCTCATGGGCCACGCCAGCCGCGACAACCTGCTCGCGGTGCGCTCCGCGCTGGACGCCCTGACGCCGGCCGAGGACGGCGTCGACGGAACGGCGATCTACCTCTACGGAGAGGGCTGGAACTTCGGGGAGGTCGCGGACAACGCCCGGTTCACCCAGGCCACGCAGGGCCAGCTCGGCGGCACCGGCATCGGGACCTTCAGCGACCGGCTGCGTGACGCCGTCCGCGGCGGTGGGCCGTTCGACGAGGACCCGCGCCGCCAGGGCTTCGGCTCCGGTGAGGCGACCGACCCGAACGGTGCGGCGGTCAACGACGGAGCAGCCACGCGTCTGGCGCACGACACCGACCTCGTGCAGCTCGGCCTCGCCGGCAACCTGCGGGCCTTCCAGTTCCGCAGCCAGGAGAGCGGACAGGTCGTGCGGGGCGACAAGATCGACTACAACGGGGCACCCGCCGGCTACGCCGACCAGCCCGACGAGGTCGTCAGCTACGTCGACGCGCACGACAACGAGACGCTCTTCGACGCCCTGACGTACAAGCTGCCTGTCGCGACGTCGATGACCGACCGGGTGCGGATGAACACTCTGTCGCTCGCGACCACCGCTCTGGCACAGACGCCCTCGTTCTGGCACGCCGGTGCGGACCTGCTGCGCAGCAAGTCGCTCGACCGCGACTCCTACGACAGCGGCGACTGGTTCAACCGCCTCGACTGGACGGGCGCGGACAACGGGTTCGGCCACGGCCTCCCGCCCGAGGGACCGAACTCGAACAAGTGGTCCTACATGAAGCCGCTGCTCGCGAACCCGGCGCTCAAGCCGGGCGCGAGCGACGTGCAGTCGGCGAGCGCCATGGCCGAAGACCTGCTTCGCCTGCGGTTCAGCAGCCCGCTGTTCCGCCTGGGCTCGGCCTCGGCCATCGAGTCGAAGGTGTCGTTCCCGGCCTCGGGCACGGCCGACGCGCACGCCGGCGTCGTCGTCATGCGCATCGACGACACGAAGGGCACTGATGCCGACCCGCGGCTCGACGGCCTCGTCGTCGTGTTCAACGCGACGCCCGACGCCGTGTCGCAGAAGGTGCCCGGCCTCACCGGGGCGCTGGCGCTCAGCCCGGTGCAGGCCGGCGGGGCCGACCCGGTGGTCAGGCGGTCCACGTGGGACGCCTCGACGTCGACGCTGACCGTCCCGGCCCGCACCGTCGCGGTGTTCGTCCTGCCGCACTGACGCCTCCGACCAACGGCGTCAAGCACCCAGGGGAGGTCGTCGGCCGCAACAACGCGCCATGTGGTCGGGAGTCGCGGTCGGGTTCGCTGCACGGCCACGACAACGCGCCATGTGGTCGCGAGTCGCGGTCGGGATCGCTCCACCGCCCGGCGGGTGCGGGCCGGGTCTACGTTGGACGCGTGACCGACATGACGTACCGACAGCTCGGCGACAGCGGCCTCACCGTCTCCACGGTCGGGCTCGGCTGCAACAACTTCGGCCGTCGCATCGACCAGGAGGCGACCAACGCTGTCGTGCGCACCGCCCTCGACGCCGGCGTCACCCTCTTCGACACGGCCGACATCTACGGTCAGGGCGCGAGCGAGGAGATGCTCGGGCTGGCCCTGGGCGCCGAGCGCGACAACGTCGTCGTCGCCACGAAGTTCGGCATGGACATGCAGGGCTCCAACGGGCCCGACTGGGGCGTGCGCGGCTCGCGGCGCTATGTGCGCAAGGCGGTCGAGGCCAGCCTGCGGCGCCTGGGCACCGACTGGATCGACCTCTACCAGCTGCACCGCCCCGACCCCGTGACGCCGGTCGACGAGACCCTGGCGGCCCTCGACGAGCTGGTCCGCGAGGGCAAGGTGCGCTACATCGGCAGCAGCAACTTCACCGGCTGGCAGGTCGTCGACGCCGACTGGACCGCGCGCGCAGCCGGCACGGCCCGGTTCGTGTCGGCCCAGAACGAGTACTCCCTGCTCGAGCGTGACGTCGAGGAGGAGCTCGTCCCGGCGTGCGAGCACGTCGGCGTCGGGCTGCTGCCGTTCTTCCCGCTCGCGAGCGGCCTGCTCACGGGCAAGTACCGACGCGGCGAGCCGGCGCCGGAGGGCGCACGCCTCGCGGCGAACACCGACCGGCTCGCCGGCGCGGACTGGGACACCCTCGAGGCCCTCGAGGCGTTCGCCGCCCGTCGCGACCTGCGCCTCGTCGACGTCGCGATCGGCGGCCTGGCCGCGCAGCCGGCCGTCGCCTCGGTCATCGCCGGTGCGACGCGTCCCGAGCAGGTGCTCGACAACGTCCGCGCCGGTGCGTGGGACCCGAGCCCCGAGGACCTGGCCGAGCTCGACGACATCACCACGCCACCCGCCTGACGCCGTCCGTCGCCGCGCCGGCCGCGGTGACCGGTGCTCACCGCCGCGCGTGACGGGCTCCCGACCGGGTGTGGGGGAGGGGGCCGGTGCCCCGGTCGCCGGCGCCGTGGCATGGGGCACTGTGGTGTCGGGCACCGTGGGGTCGGGCACCGTGGTGTCGGGCACCGTGGTGTCGGGCACCGTGGTGTCGGGCACCGTGGTGTCGGGTGCCGACCCGGCCAGGGTGTCTCGGTCCACCTCGGCGCGCCTCGCGGCCCGGTAGAACCCGGCCCCGACGATGCTGACCGCACCGGCGCAGACCATCGCGGCCTGTGTCGAGGTGGCATCGGCGAGCACGCCCATGACCGACGCACCGACGGCGAAGGCGGCCGAGGCGACCATCGAGTTCATCGACAGCACGGTGGCGCGGTTGCGGGCCTGCGCCTCACGGTGCAGCAGCGTCGAGTGGGCCGGCCCCGCCGCTCCGTGCAGCAGGTAGGTGACGCCGTAGGCGGCGACGAGGGCAGCCGGTCCGGCGACGAGGCCCATGACGACGGCACCGAGCCCGTTGAGGACGCGGGCGAGGACCGCGGTGCGCGCCACCCCGATGCGGCGGCTCGACCACCCGGACAGGGTCGCGCCCACGGCGAAGACGGCCCAGCCGGCCGCGGCCACCGGACCCATGATGGCGCCGGCACGTTCCTCGCCGCCGACGAGCTCGGCGAGCCGGATCGGCTGGAAGGTCTCGAAGACGATCATGGCTGTCGACCAGAAGACCTCGACGAGGACGATGCCGCGCAGCACCGCGTTGCCCCGCAGCATGCCGAGGCCCTCGCGCACGACGGTGGGAGCCTCCCGCGTCGAGGCGACGGCCCGGCGCAGGCCGCTCACGTCGACGTGCTCGGCCGCGCGCGGTTCCCGCAGCAGTGCCAGCACGGCGACGAGGTGCACGACGTTGAGCGCGACGAACACCGCCACCGGCAGGACGAGGGCCGAGGCACCCTGGAACGGGTGCCACCACACCAGGGCGCCCGACACGAGTGCGCCGCTCGCGATGCCGCCGCCGAGCACCGTGCCCTGCGCGGCGAGCGACGCGTCGACGTCGGCGCCCGGCGTCGTCGCGTGCACGGTGTCGACGAACCACGCCTCGAGCGGCCCGGAGTCCAGCGCCCGGAAGACGCCGGTGAGCACGGCTGCGACGAGGAACATCCAGTACGTGTGCGCGGCGAGCAGCAGGGCGCTGGCGACGACGTTGACGACCGCCGACACGACGAAGACCGGCCTGCGCCCGAAGGCGTCGGCGAACCCGCTCGTCGGAAGCTCGAGGACGAAGATCGTCAGGCCGGCCGCCGAGGACACCGTCATCGCCTGCGACACGGTCAGGCCGCGCTCGAGCTGCCAGAGGGTGAGCAGGCCGACGACGAGACCGACGGGGAACCACCGGGTCAGGCTCAGGAGGAGGAAGACGCGTCGGGCGGCCGCGGGCGACAGCACGGCCCGCCGAGCCGCGCTCATCGCCCGCCGCCGGCGCGGGAGCCCTCGCCGGGGCCGCCGGGGCCGCGTCCGGGTGGGCGGTCCAGGTCGATGGGGTAGGCGAACGCGTAGACCGCGATCCGCCGGGCGTTCGGGTTGCCCTGGCCGAGGCGCCGGTAGCGCTCGACGAGGTCCCACATCTCCTCGCGCAGCTGCTCGAGGGCCTCGGGCGTGACGAGGACGGCGGCGTCGCTCGACCCGCAGGCGTCCTGCCACGCGGCGGGCCACGTCATCGACACGTCGAGCCAGCGGTCGTACTGCTCGGCGAAGTGGCGCGCGTAGTCGCGCGTCAGCCAGTTGAGCGCGGTCTCGGAGTCCTCGTCCCCCTCGAAGTCGCTCGGGTGCCAGGAGTGGAACTCGGAGCTGGCGCGCCAGAGGCGGCGCTTGCCCTCGCCCTCGCCGGTGTCCTCGACGAGGCCCACCGCCTCGAGCTTGCGCAGGTGGTAGCTCGTCGCGCCGGAGTTGGTGCCGAGGGCGGTGGCGAGGTCGGTGGCGGTGGCGGGGCCGCCACGGCGGAGGGCGCCGAGGAGGCGCGAGCGGAGCGGGTGCGCGAGGACCCGGAGGCTCTCGGGAGTGAGCCAGACGTTGTCCGGCGTCGGGGGGTGTGCAGCCATAGTGTGCACACTACCTTTGCACAATCTGTTTGCACAAGGGTTCTGCATAGCGCGTCCTGCGGTGCATCACCGCAGGTCAGCGGCCGTTCGGCGCGGTCGTCACGAGGATTTGGCTGCGGGCCGGACGCTCCGTAGACTTGACGACTGTTGTGCCGAACCGGCAGAGCGATGCCCGGAGCCCGCGCGGACCAGCGCGGCGGCCCCGCGTCCAGCGCCTCGGACCGGCGCGGGTCATCGCCCGGGCGGCACGCATCCATCGTTTGAAGCGAGAAGGCAGACTCCATTGCGCACGTACACCCCGAAGCCCGGCGAGGTCACTCGCACGTGGCACGTCATCGACGCCACCGACGTCGTGCTCGGACGCCTCGCGAGCCAGGCTGCGATCCTGCTCCGGGGCAAGCACAAGCCGCAGTTCGCGCCGCACGTCGACACCGGTGACTTCGTCATCATCGTCAACGCCGAGAAGGTCGCCCTCACCGGCGCCAAGCTCGAGCAGAAGAAGGCCTACCGCCACTCGGGCTTCCCGGGCGGCCTGCGCTCCACCTCCTACACCGAGCTGCTCGCCAAGAGCCCCGAGAAGGCCGTCGAGAAGGCGATCCGGGGCATGCTCCCGAAGAACTCGCTGGCCCGCCAGCAGCTGTCCAAGCTCAAGGTCTACCGCGGTGCCGAGCACCCGCACGCGGCCCAGCAGCCCGTCCCCTTCGAGATCTCCCAGGTCGCGCAGTAAGGCCCGGCGCCGCCGCTGCTGCGTAGAAAGCGAACAGACACCGTGACTGACATCATCAACGAGGGCGTCCTCGACACCGACGAGCCCGAGCTCACCGAGTACACGTCCGAGTCCGACACCTCGGTGACCGGCGAGGCCAAGCGCTCCCGCCAGGTCTCGACGCCCGGTTCGGCCACCGGCCGCCGCAAGCAGGCCATCGCCCGCGTCCGCATCGTGCCGGGCACCGGCGAGTGGAAGATCAACGGCCGTGCGCTCGAGGACTACTTCCCGAACAAGGTGCACCAGCAGATCGTCCGCGAGCCGCTGACGATCCTCGAGCTCGAGGGCTCCTACGACGTGCTCGTCCGCGTGCACGGCGGTGGCCCCTCCGGCCAGGCCGGTGCGGTGCGCCTCGGCGTGGCCCGCTCGCTCAACGAGGTCGACGCCGAGCTCAACCGGCCGGCGCTGAAGAAGGCCGGCTTCCTCACCCGCGACGCCCGCGTCCCGGAGCGCAAGAAGGCCGGTCTCAAGAAGGCCCGCAAGGCGCCCCAGTACAGCAAGCGCTGACACGCCGCGCCACCCGGCGCCCCCCGCGTGCACGAAGGCCCCCGAGCAGCTGCTCGGGGGCCTTCGTCGTGCCCGGGGCCGACGCGTCAGCTCACGGTCGCGTGCGCCATGTCGCAGCGGTTGGTGTCGTTGGACCACGTCGACTGCATCGCGAAGGAGCCCTGCGTCGTCGCGACGTTGCCGGAGCCGCCCGAGGACGGCGAGATCCAGGCGCACTCGTCCGCGTTCTCCTGGCCGGAGTACGTGCGCGAGGTGGTGTTCGTCCAGCCGCCGGCCGGGTTCTGGTCGGAGATCGTCTCGGCGTACTCGTGACCCTCGACCATGGTGTAGCCGTCGTCGGTCCCGGCCGTCCCCGCGTTGACGAAGTTCTGGCCACAGCTGGTACCCATGTCCATGACGTACGGCATGTTCGTGAAGGCGATGTCCCCGTAGGGCGAGGCCGACCCGACGTACGGGTCACCGTTGTAGTCGTGCCAGGCGCAGAAGGTGCCGGACGGCGTGTTGAACCCGTCCGGGTGCGTGCCGGTCGGCGACAGGACGACGTACTGGGCGTAGCGGTTGCTCGAGGCCGTCGTGTTGCCGAAGTGGCCGGCCGCCCGGACCGCCTCGTCGCCGAGCTGCTTGGCCGTCGCGGAGGACGGCGCCGCGGTCGAGGGGTCGTACCAGACGCCGGCGAGGTCGCCGCCGGTCGGGTAGCCGACGTGCGCCGCTCCCGCCGGGCACGACGTCGCTCCCTTCGCCACGAGCGGCCCGTCGCAGTACTGGGTCATGACGCCGGACCACGCCTCGCCGCCGGTGCCGAGGCCCTTGAAGAGCTTCTGCACGAGGGGAGCGCCCGACTTCGGGTCTCCGGTGAAGGTGAGGTTGCCGGCGGTGTCCGTGCCCTGCGAGCCCCACTGGCTGCCCCAGAAGACGAGGTAGACCCTCGGGGTGCCGCTCGTGACGCCGATGCCGTCGACGCCGCCGCCGTAGGACAGCGTCTTGCTCGCCGCCGGTCGCGAGCCCTTGGTCTGCGCCTCCCACCGGTGCATCTGGGTGTTGAGCTCGCGCGTGGGGACGGCGCCGTGCCGGTACGGGTGGCCGTACGCGGGCGAGTACGGGTCGGTGACGCCGCCCGACACGGCCGGGGCGGTGTCGGTGCTGCTCATCGTGTCGCTCAGGGTGCTGCTGGCCGTGGCGCTCGTGGCACCGAAGGCCGTACCGAGACAGAGCGCGGTCGCCGTGGTGGCGACGGCCACCATCAGACGCGAACGTCGAGGACTCATGCGGATCCTTTCACCGGGGGCTCCGATCGGAGCACGATGGCGCACATCGTCGTGGCCCCAGTCTGGGAAAGTGGTGGGAGGATGCTGCCAGTTCCCTGCCAGTTGGCGCCTCGTGCGGGGACGCCTGACATCGGGACGAACCGGACGTCGCCTGAGCGGCCGAGCGTCCCGGGCCGGGCGGTGGCACCGCCCTCCGGGGGGTATGGTCGTCCGAGCACATGACCTGGGTCGGCCGCGGGCCACCCGATCGGGAAGGCACAAACGCGTGGCTCGACTCTTCGGCACGGACGGCGTCCGTGGCATCGCGAACAAGGACATCACCGCCGAGCTGGCCCTCGACCTGTCGGTGGCGGCCGCGCACGTCCTCGGCGAGGTCGGGGAGTTCAACGGGCACCGCCCCGTCGCCGTCGTCGGGCGCGACCCCCGGGCCTCCGGCGAGTTCCTGACCGCGGCGACCATCGCCGGGCTGGCGTCGGCCGGCGTCGACGTGCGCGACGCCGGGGTGCTGCCCACGCCGGCGATCGCCTACCTCGTGGCCGAGCAGGACGCCGACCTCGGCGCCATGCTGTCGGCCTCGCACAACCCGATGCCCGACAACGGCCTGAAGTTCTTCGCCCGCGGCGGCCACAAGCTCGCCGACGAGCTCGAGGACCGCATCGAGGCCCGCCTGCGCGACGACTGGCAGCGGCCGGTCGGCGGTGACGTCGGACGCATCACGCCGCTCGAGGACGGCGCCGACCGCTATGTCGCCCACCTGCTGTCCGTCCTGCCGCACCGCCTCGACGGCCTCCACGTCGTCGTCGACGCCGCGCACGGCGCGGCGTCGCAGGTCGCCCCGCGCGTCTTCCGCGAGGCCGGAGCCACCGTGACGACGATCGGCTGCGAGCCCGACGGCATCAACATCAACGACGGCTTCGGCTCCACCCACCTCGAAGCGCTCCAGAAGGCGGTGGTCGAGGCGGGGGCGGACCTCGGTGTCGCCCTCGACGGCGACGCCGACCGCTGCCTGGCCGTCGACGCGGCCGGCGTCGAGGTCGACGGCGACCAGATCATGACGATCCTCGCCCTGGCCATGAAGGAGCAGGGCGTCCTGCGCGGCGACACCCTCGTGGCCACCGTCATGTCCAACCTCGGCATGATCCATGCCCTCGCGGACGCCGGCATCACCGTCGTGCAGACCGCCGTCGGCGACCGGTACGTCCTCGAGGGGATGAAGGAGGGCGGCTTCGTCCTCGGTGGTGAACAGTCCGGCCACGTCGTCATGCTCGACCACGGCACGACCGGCGACGGCACCCTCACCGGTCTGATGCTCGCCTCCCGGGTCGCCGCCACCGGTCACCCGCTGTCGGACCTCGCGACGGTCATGTCGCACTTCCCGCAGGTGCTCGTCAACGTCAAGGACGTCGACAAGTCGGCCCTCGAGGCCAACGCCGTCGTCGCCGAGGCCGTGCGGCGCGCCGAGGACGAGCTCGGCGCGACGGGACGCGTGCTGCTGCGCAAGTCCGGCACCGAGCCGGTCGTGCGCGTCATGGTCGAGGCCGCCGACGGCGACCAGGCCCGGCTGCTCGCCGACCGCCTCGTCGGCGTGGTCAGGGCCGAGCTCAGCCTCTAGAGCGCGGGTGGCCGGCGCCGGGCGGCCCGCGGCCGGGCAGCCCGCGGCCGGGCAGCCCGCGGCCGGGCGGCCCGGCGGCCGGTGACGGACGCTGGCACACTCGGCGGGTGAGCCCGATCTCCGTCGTCCCGCTGCATCGCCGGATGCGTCCGAGGGACCCGCAGGAGCAGCACCGCGTCGCGTCGCCGCTCGAGCTGTTCTTCGACCTCGTCTTCGTCGTCGCGATCGCCTCCAACGGAGCCGAGCTGCACCACGGCCTCAGCGAGGGCCACACCGCCGACCTGCTCAAGTTCCTCCTCGTCTTCTTCGCCATCTGGTGGGCGTGGATGAACTACACGTGGTTCGCGTCGGCCTACGACTGCGACGACGTGTCCTACCGGCTGCTGACGTTCGTCATCATGACCGGCTCGCTCATGCTGGCAGCCGGCATCGGCGACCTCTTCGACGACGGCCAGTCCGGACTGGCCGTCTCCGGCTACGCGGTGATGCGGTTCGCCATGGTCGGCCTGTGGCTGCGGGCCGCGCACGGCGACCCGGACGGCCGCGGCACGGCCCTGCGCTACGCCGTCTGCATCGCGCTCGTGCAGGTGCTGTGGATCCTGCGCCTCCTGCTCGACGGCGAGGTGGTGCTGTACGTGACCTTCCTCGTGCTCGTCGTGCTCGAGCTCCTCGTGCCGGTCGTGGCCGAGCGACGCGTCCGCACGCCCTTCCACCCGCACCACATCACCGAGCGGTACGCGCTGTTCACCATCATCGTGCTCGGCGAGGTCGTCCTCGCCGCGGTGCAGGCGGTGGCGGGCGCGCTGGGGCACGGGGTGGGGCTCGACCTCGCCGGCGTCGTCGTCGGTGGCCTGCTCATCGTCTACGCGCTGTGGTGGATCTACTTCAAGCGCGACCACCTCGAGCTGTTCGAGGGGCCGTTCCGGCACAACCTCACCGCCGGCTACGGGCACTACCTCGTCTTCGTGTCGGTGGCGGGCACGGGAGCCGCGCTCGCGGCGTCCGTGGACGTCGCGACCCAGGAGTCCCATGCGAGCGTCCGGTTCGTCGCCGTGGCGCTCGCGGTCGCGGTCTCGCTGTACGTGCTCGTCCTGGGGGCGCTGCACAGCGTCGTCGACGGTGACCGCGGTCAGCTGCGCCTCGCGGCCGTCGTCGCCGCCCTGACGCTGGCCGTGGCGCTGGTGTCGCCCTCCATCGGGCTGTCGGTGGCCGGGACCGGGCTCGTCCTCGCGCTGTCGGTGGCCGAGCACGTGTGGAGCACGCGCGGGGCGCCCGCGGCCGGGAGCCTGCGTTGAGGGTCAGTCGACGTGGCGCAGCAGGCCGGTGTCGACGTCGTAGACGAAGCCCGCCACCTGCGTGCCCTCGGCGATGAGCGGGTGCGAGCGGACCTTGGCGAGGTCCTCTCGCAGGGCGCGCTCCTGGTCGGCGATGGCGTGGAAGACCATCCACGACGCGTCCTTGCCCGCGCTCTCACCGACGCGCTCGCGCAGCTCGGCCTCGCTGTTGGACGCCATGGCGCACCGGGTGTGGGGGACGACGAGGATGCGGTCGACGTTGAGCAGGTGGGTGGCGAGGACGAGCGCCTCGAGGGCCTCGGAGGCCACGCGGCCGCCGGGGTTGCGGAAGATCTTCGCGTCGCCGGGCTTGAGGCCGACGAGCCCCAGGGGGTCGATGCGCGAGTCCATGCACGTGACGATGGCGACGCCTGCCCGGGCGATGCCGTCGAAACCGGCCATCTCGAACCGGGCCGCGTAGTCACGGTTGGCTGCGACGAGGTCCTCGAAACCGGCTGGGGCGGAAGCGTTCTGGGTCACTGTCGTTGTCTCCTCGTTCACTCGAGTCCGGGCCGCCTGCCGATGGTGAAGGCCACCGGCTTGCTCACCTCGGCGAAGAAGTCGTTGCCCTTGTCGTCGACGACGATGAAGGCCGGGAAGTCCTCGACGTCGATCTTCCAGACGGCCTCCATGCCGAGCTCCTCGTACTCGAGGACCTCGACGTGCTTGATGCAGTCCTGGGCGAGCCGGGCCGCGGGGCCGCCGATCGAGCCGAGGTAGAAGCCGCCGTGCGCGGCGCACGCGTCGGTGACCTGCGTGCTGCGGTTGCCCTTGGCGAGCATGACCTTGCTGCCGCCGGCCGCCTGGAACTGGTCGACGTAGGAGTCCATCCGGCCGGCCGTCGTCGGTCCGAAGGAGCCCGACGGCATGCCCTCGGGCGTCTTGGCCGGTCCCGCGTAGTACACCGGGTGGTCCTTGAGGTACTGCGGCATCGGCTCGCCCGCGTCGAGGCGTTCCTTGATCTTGGCGTGCGCGATGTCGCGCGCGACGACGAGTGGGCCGGTCAGCGACAGCCGCGTCTTGACCGGGTGCCTCGACAGCTCGGCGAGGATGTCGTCCATGGGCTGGTTGAGGTCGACCTTGACGACGACGTTGCGGCTGGTCGAGCTGACCCCGACCGCGTCGTCCTCGTGGTCGCCGAGGTCCACCGATCCGGCGTCGGGCAGGAAGCGCGCCGGGTCGGTCTCGAGCTGCTCGATGAAGACCCCCTCGGGCGTGATCCTGCCGAGGCACTGACGGTCTGCCGAGCAGGAGACGGCGATGGCCACCGGCAGGCTCGCACCGTGGCGGGGCAGGCGCACGACGCGGACGTCGTGGCAGAAGTACTTGCCGCCGAACTGGGCACCGATGCCGAACTGCCGGGTCAGCTCGAGCACCTTCTCCTCGAGCTCGGTGTCGCGGAAGGCGTGGGCCGTCATGGAGCCCTGCTTGGGCAGGGTGTCGAGGTACTTGGCCGACGCGTACTTGGCTGTCTTCAGGGCGAACTCGGCGCTCGTCCCGCCGATGACGATGGCCAGGTGGTACGGCGGGCACGCGGCGGTGCCGAGCGACCGGAGCTTTACGTCGAGGAAGCGCATCATGGCCTCCTCGTTGAGGATCGCCTTGGTCTCCTGGTAGAGGAAGCTCTTGTTCGCCGAGCCGCCGCCCTTGGCCATGAAGAGGAACTTGTACGAGGTCTCGTGGCCCACGGCGGTGTCGGCGTAGAGCTCGATCTGCGCGGGGAGGTTCGAGCCGGTGTTCCTCTCCTCCCACATGGTCAGCGGCGCCATCTGCGAGTAGCGCAGGTTGAGACGCGTGTACGCGTCGCGGACGCCCTCGGCGACGGCGCGCTCGTCGGTGCCGGGCGTGAGGACGTGCTGGCCACGCTTGCCCATGACGATCGCCGTGCCGGTGTCCTGGCACATCGGCAGCACACCACCCGCCGCGATGTTGGCGTTCTTGAGCAGGTCGAGGGCGACGAACCTGTCGTTGTTGCTCGCCTCGGGGTCATCGAGGATGCTGCGCAGCTGCTGCAGGTGGGCCGGGCGCAGGTAGTGGGCGATGTCGTGCATCGCGGTCTCGGTGAGCAGGCGCAGGGCCTCGGGCTCGACCTCGAGGAAGGTCCGGCCACCGGGTCCCTCGACGGTGCGCACTCCCTCGGTGGTGAGGAGGCGGTACGGCGTCTCGTCCGCGCCGATGGGAAGCAGGTCCTCGTACTGGAAGTCGCTCACTCTTTCTCCTGTGCACCCGGCCGCCCACCGGCCTCGTGCGGGCGGACTCCGGCGGCACCACGGTAGCGCGGGGGCACGGGGAGCCGTCGGGGGGTGTCACCGCAGCGGGCTGGGGTCGGGTGTGGCGGGTTCCGCTGCTGTCGGACCCGTCCGAGCGGGTACGTGCCGGGCGTGGGCCGACATCCTCCGCGTGGCACGGGCGACGTGCGGCTGCGTAACACTTCGGCAAGAAGTGTTGACAGTTGTGGCGCACGTCACTGTTGTGGTGTTGGGTGAGAGGGACGGACGGATGGGGCTGTGGCCCCGTCAGCCAGCCGGTGGTCACGCCGGAATCCTGTGGAACACCGGTCTCCAGCGCGGCCGGTCAGCGTGGGGCCGATGACGCCCCCAAGCCTTCCGAGAAGGAGCAGGAATGTTGAACCGAAAGGCAGGGCTCACCGCCCTGATCGGCATCACCGTCGCGGGCCTCGCCTCAGGCTGCCTGTCGTCGAACTCGGGCTCCGGGCCCAACGCCGGTCCCGCCAGCGGCCCGGGCAAGAGCACGATCGAGGTCATGTACGGCCTCGGACCGGACACCGAGCCGGGCTTCAAGGCCGACGTGTCTGCTTGGGCGGCGCAGAACAAGATCACCGTGAAGTTCACCAAATCGGCATCATGGGACACCGAGATCCGCACCAGGGTCCAGGGTGGGAACGCGCCGGACGTCGGTCTCTTCCCCCAGCCGGGCCTCATGTGTGACCTGGCCAAGCAGAAGAAGCTGGTCCCGTTCGACGACGCGACCGTCGCCACCGACAAGGAGACGCTCGTCCCGGGCTTCGTCCAGGCCGGCACCTGCGCGGACGGGAAGGTCTACGGCCTGCCCAACGAGGTGAGCGTCAAGAGCATCCTGTGGACCGACGCGCCCGCCTTCAAGGCGGCCGGGCTCAGCGCCCCTGCAACGTTGGACGACCTGCTCACGCTGACCCAGAAGATCAAGTCCGAGGGCAAGACCCCATGGTGCATCGCGGCCGAGTCCGGGCAGGCGACGGGGTGGCCCATCACCGACTGGATCGAGGACCTCGTCCTGCGCATCGCCGGACCTGACAACTACGACAAGTGGGTCAAGGGCGAGCTGAAGTTCAACAGCCCGGAGATCAAGCCGGCATGGGAGTACTTCCAGAAGATCGCCTTCGGCGACGGCTACGTCCGGGGCGGCACGAAGTCCATCGTCGCCACGAACTTCCAGACCGGCGGCAACGCGCTGTTCAGCAACCCCCCGGGCTGCTACCTGTTCAAGCAGGCGACGTTCGTGGCCAACAAGGGCGGCTTCCCCGACTCCGTGATCTCCAAGCTGGACACCGAGACCGCGCCGCTGCCTTTCCCGGCCAAGACGGCAGGCGACAACCCGGTCCTCGTCGCCGGTGACATCGTCGCAGCCTTCAACAACGACCCGAACTCGCTCAAGCTGCGCAACTTCATCGCCAGCAAGGAGAACGGCACCCAGCAGGCCAAGAACGGCGCCTTCTCGCCGCACAAGACGGCCGACGTGTCGCTGCTGCCGAACAAGACCCTGCAGACGATCGCCACCAACGTGCTCTACAAGGCGACCGCGGCCCGCTTCGACGGCTCCGACTCCATGCCGGCCAAGGTGGGTGCCGGGACCTTCTGGACCGAGCCGGTCAAGTGGCTCTCGGGCCAGCAGGACCTCGACACCACGCTCAACAACATCGACGACAGCTTCCCGAAGACCGGCAGCTGACGCCGCCTTACCGCGGGGGTGACCGACCGGTCGCCCCCGCGGTCGACAGCGCATTCTCCCAACAGAGAGAGGAAGTGCCATGGCCATCAAGATCGTGAACGCGGTGATCGCGATCATCGGCGGGATCGGCGGCGCCATCATCATCTTCTGGATCCTCAACAAGCTGGCCGAGTCGCTCAAGGGCCGCTGGGAGGACCGCGTCAAACCGTGGATGTTCGCCGGGCCCGCGATCCTCGCGATCACGGTGTACCTGATCTACCCCGCGATCGTCACGATCCAGTACAGCTTCGCCAACGAGGACTCCACGGCCTACGTCGGGTTCAAGAACTACGGGGACGTCCTGACCGACAAGACGTTCCTGCAGGTGCTGTTCAACAACGTCCTGTGGATCGTCATCGTCCCGGCCCTGACCGTGGTTCTGGGCCTCGGGGTGGCCGTGCTGGCCGACCGGCTCAGGCCGCGCGGTGAGAAGGCTGCCAAGACCTTCATCTTCCTGCCGATGGCGATCAGCATGGTCGGGGCCGCGACCATCTGGCGCACCATCTACGACTACCAGCCGCCAGGCACTCCGCAGACCGGGCTGCTCAACGCCTTCCTGGGCCTGTTCAACAAGGCGCCGGTCTTCTGGTATGGGCAGAGCACGCTGCACTTCAACAGTCTGCTGCTCATGATCATCCTCATCTGGACCCAGGTCGGGTACTCGATGGTGCTGCTCTCCGCGGCCATCAAGGGCGTCCCCGAGGACACCGTCGAGGCGGGGCGCATCGACGGAGCCGGCGAGCGGCGGATCTTCTTCAGCATCATCGTCCCTCAGATCTGGCCGACGGTGATCACGGTGTTCATCACGGTCCTCATCGGTGTCATGAAGGTGTTCGACGTCGTCTACGTGACGACCAACGGCGCCTACGACACCGACGTCATCGCACGGCGCTTCTACGACGAGCTCTACACGCAGGGCAACAACGGCTACGCGGCCACCATTGTCGTGATCCTGCTGCTTGCCGTCATCCCGATCCTCATCTACCAGGTCCGCCACTTCAGGGCCGAGGAGGCAGCACGATGACCACGACGCTCCAGCCAGGCACCGGCGCACCCGCCGACGAGCCGCAGCTCCTGCGCCAGAGCAAGCCCGGTGCCGGCACGGGGTCAGCGAACTGGCCGGTCCGCATCGGAGTGCTCGTCCTCTGCATCGCGTGGATGATCCCGGCCCTCGGGATGCTCGTGAACTCGTTCCGTCCGCGTGACGAGCAGTTCGCCTCGGGCTGGTGGACCGCGTTCTTCAACCCGTTCGGCTCGGCGTGGACGGTGCAGAACTACAGCACGGTCCTGACCTCGGACGCGGCCGGCATCCCGATGGCCCAAGCGTTCCTCAACAGCCTCATCGTGGCGCTGCCGGCGACGGTCATCCCCATCCTCATCGCAGCCTTCGCGGCGTACGCGTTCACGTTCATGCAGTGGAAAGGCCGCGACGTCGTCTTCGTCATCATCGTGGGCCTGCTCGTCGTGCCCAACCAGGTGGCCTTCGTCCCCCTGGTCAAGCTCTACTCGGGCCTCGGCCTCAACGGCACCTTCATCGCGGTCTGGCTGGCGCACATCGGGTTCGGCATGCCGTTGGCCGTCTACATCCTGCGCAGCTACATGTCCGGCCTGCCCACCGCGGTGATCGAGTCGGCGAAGATCGACGGTGCGAGCCACTTCACGACGTTCTGGCGGCTCATCATGCCGATGTCGACGCCCGCACTGGCGTCATTCGCGATCTTCCAGTTCCTCTGGGTCTGGAACGACCTCCTCGTGGCGCTGATCTTCCTCGGTCGTGGCGACAACACCGTCGCCACCGTGGCGCTGCAGGGCCTGCAGGGCCAGACCGGAGCAGGACGGGAGCTCATCCCTGCAGCCGGATACGTGACGATCATCGTCCCGATCCTCGTCTTCCTCTCGCTGCAGCGGTACTTCATCCGCGGCATGACCTCAGGGGCCGTCAAGGGCTGAGGCCGACCCCCGCAGCCCTGTCGTCGCCGGCGCCCGGGACCCCGCTCAGGGGTCCCGGGCGCAGCCGCGTCACCACCGCCGGGTGGGTCGGTCCGGGCTCTCAGACGCAGCGGCCGTTCTTGCAGTCGTGGTCGAAGAGCGCGCGTGCGAGGACGGTCGTCATGTCGGCCGGCGTCGGTGCCGAGTAGAAGTCCGAGTAGGTCATCCTCGACACCTCGGTCAGGGCCGTGGCATCGACGTCGGGCCCGATGCCGATCGTCGTGATGGCGATGGGCTTGTCGGGGTCGCTCGCCGAGCGCAGGTTGGCCTTGAGCTGCTCGAGCGAGATGCCGTTCGGGTCGTCGTTGCGGCCGTCGGTGAGGATGACGACGGCGTTGACGCGGTCGGGGTCGTACTGGGCCTGCGCCTTCTGGTAGGCGGCCCAGATGGTGTCGTAGAGGCCCGTGCCGCCGCCGACGTTCTTGGACAGCGTCTCGGCGGCGGTGGCGACCTGGGCCCGGTGGCTGTCGTCGTCGAGACGGCCGATCGGAGCCAGCTCGCGCCAGTCCTGACCGGGACCACCCTTGTCGATGGAGAAGATCCACAGCCCGAGCTTGGTCGTCTTCGGCAGGGCCGACAGCGCGATCCCGGCCGCCTCCTGCGTGATGGCGACCCGGGTGCTGTTGCCTACCCTGTCGTTCATCGACCCGGAGACGTCGAACACCGACAGGATGGAGAAGTCGGTGGTCGCCGACTGCCACGTGTCGGTCGCCGCGGCCACCGTGGCCGCGTCGGGCGTCGGCCCGACCGTGACGTCACCGACGCTGCCGGACGGGGTGGGCATCGTCACGGGAACCGCGCTGGAGCGGATGCCGTAGCGGGCCAGGATCGTGGCGGCCTCAGACGTCATGAGGTAGGTGCGGAGCAGCTCGACGGCCTGGGCCCGGACCGGGTCGGTGGCGACGTTGACGAGGGAGAACTCGAAGGCGGGCGTGCCCTCGCTCGGGGTCACCGACACCATCCGGTGGTCGGGGTAGAGCCGGTTGTGGTCGATGAGGTCGGCCTCGGCCACCGGGAAGGCCCCAGCCTCCTGCGGGTTGGCGTTGTAGGCCGAGAAGAGCTCGTCGATGGACGCGGCGGCGCCCTTGGCCAGCTTCGGGATGACGACGCGTCCCTGCTCGGGTCCCAGTCGGGGCAGCGCCGAGGCGAGCGTCAGCATGCCGGCCGTCGTGGACCGGGGGTCGCTCATCCGGATGGGGGAGTCGGACCCGACCAGCTCGAGCCACGTCGGCTGCCCGTCGAGCTGCCTGGCGCGCGTGGGGTCCATGGCGATGACGAGCGGGCTCTTGGCGAAGGGCTTGGCGACCTTGGCGTTGATCCTGGCCGACTCGTTGACCCGCTCGACCCAGCGCTGGGAGTCCGGGATCCAGCCGTCCGGCCGGTTCGGCTGGCCCTGGCCGAGGCCGATCATCGCCTCGATCGGGGTCTTCCCGCGCACGACGAAGTCGACGCAGGGGGAGTCGGCGTCGGCCTGGTACTCCTTGGCGAGGGCGAGAACCGCCGGCTGCGCCGCCTCGGAGACCCAGAGCGTGACGGGCGTGCGCTCCGGGCAGGACTTGCCGGGGGCTCCGGTCAGCGCGGCGACGGGCGCCTGGTCACGGCCCTGCCACCACGTCCAGCCGCCGGCCCCCGCACCGGCGACGACGAGCACGAAGCCGAGCACCGCGGCGACCCGCCGGTTGCGACGGTTGCGGGCGAGCTTCGCCTCGAGCGCTTTTCGGGCCGCGCGGCCCTCCATGAGGCTCTGCTCGTAGGGACCGACGGTGCGACGTGGAGGGGTCGGCTGGGACACGGGGTTTCCTCACATGAGGACGCCCCGGTGCCGGGGCGTCGGGGCGAACCACCGAGCAACGGTACCGGGCGGCTCGCGCAGAATGGTGCCCCAACCGCCCCGCGTTTGTCGAATGCCCGAAATGTCCTACGGCAGCACGGATCTCGGCGGTGCGAAGGCCCCCGCGCGCTGCACGGTGAGGGCCCCGGTGAGCAGGGCCCGCTCGACCGCCGGGGCGATCTCGGCCAGACCTGCGGCTCGGAGGCGTGCGGCCGCGGCGGCCCCACCGAGCAGGCCCGCGTCGAGGAGCCCGGACACGAGACCGGCCATGAACGAGTCGCCCGCGCCGACGGTGTCGACCACGCGGACGCTCGGCGCCGGCAACGACACCTGCTCGCCCGTGGCGCTGACCCGCACGACGGCGCCCTGGCCCCCACGGGTCACGACGACGACGGCCGGGCCGAGGTCGCCCCACGCGCGCAGCACCTCGTCGAGGGGCTCGCCCGGGCACAGCCAGGCGACGTCCTCGTCGGAGAGCTTGACGACGTCCGCCAGCGCGATGGAGGCCTCGATGGCGCGACGCGCGTCGCCCGGGGCGCCCATGAGCGTCGGCCGCGCGTTCGGGTCGTAGGACACCGTGGCGCCGGTGGCCCGCGCGGCCTCGAGCACGGCCCGGACCTCGTGGCCACCGGGCTCGATGACCGCGGCGATGCTCCCGGTGTGGACGTGGCCGTAGCCGTCGAGGTGCGGGACCGGTGCGACGTGCCACTCGAGCTCGAAGACGTAGGTGGCGGCGCCCGACGCGTCGAGCGTCGCATGGGCCAGGGAGGTGGCCGCGGCGTCGCACGAGCCCTCGGTCAGGGCGATGCCGCGCTCGGCGCAGTGGGCGGCGATGCGCTCACCACGGGCGTCTCGCCCGATCCACGTCGCAAGGTCGACCGGATGCTCGAGGGCTGCCAGGCCGAACGCGACGTTGGCGGGGCTGCCGCCGACGTGCTCGGAGGTCACGCCGTCGGGCGTCGTCACGGCGTCGACGAGCGCCTCACCGACGACGAGGGTGCGCAGGTCGGTCACGTCGTCCTCGCTCACGCGTCGACCATGTCGGCGCTGCCGAACCAGCCGGGGCGGTCGAAGCGGTGCTCGCTGTCGATGGTGCGGATGGTGCCGCTGCGCGAGCGCATGACGAGGGAGTTCGTGCGGGCGGACTTGGCGCCGTAGCGAACTCCCCGCAACAGCTCACCGTCGGTGATGCCCGTGGCGACGAAGAAGCACTCGCCGACGACGAGGTCGTCGGTGGACAGGACGCGGTCGAGGTCGTGACCGGCGTCGAGCGCCTTCTGGCGCTCCTCGTCGTCCTTGGGCCAGAGCCGGCCCTGGATGACACCGCCGATGCACTTGATGGCGCACGCGGCGATGATCCCCTCGGGCGTGCCGCCGATGCCGAGGAGCAGGTCGACACCCGTACCGGGTCGGGCCGCCATGACGGCGCCGGCGACGTCACCGTCGACGATGTAGCGGATACGGGCGCCGGTGTCGCGGATCTCCTGGGCGAGGCGGTCGTGACGCGGCCGGTCGAGCATGACGACCGTGACGTCGGCCGGCGTCTCCTTCTTGGCCTTGGCGATGCGGCGGATGTTCTCCGCGACGGGCAGGCGGATGTCGACGACCTCGGCGGCGTCGGGACCGGTCGCGAGCTTGTCCATGTAGAACACCGCCGACGGGTCGTACATCGCGCCGCGGTTGGCGACGGCCATGACCGCGACGGCGTTGTTCATGCCCTTGGCGGTGAGGGTCGTCCCGTCGATGGGGTCCACGGCGACGTCGACCTCGGGACCTGTGCCGTCGCCGACCTCCTCGCCGTTGAAGAGCATCGGCGCGTTGTCCTTCTCGCCCTCGCCGATGACGACGACCCCACGCATGCTGACCGTCGAGATCATCGCGCGCATCGCCTCGACCGCCGCCCCGTCGGCCTTGTTCTTCTCGCCGCGGCCGACCCACCGTCCGCCGGCCATGGCGGCGGCCTCGGTGACCCTCACCAGCTCGAGGGCGAGGTTGCGGTCCGGCTGGCTGTGTCTCATCGGGTCCTCCGTCGGCGCAGAACGAGTCGGCGCCAGCCTATCGGGGGGTCGACCCGCGTTTGGACGCCGTCCACGGGTCGGGGACCATGGAGGCATGAGCTCGCCGTCCACCTCCCCGCCTCCCCCGGGGCACCCCGAGCAGCCGGTCACGTCGACCGGGCCCGAGGGCGTCGCAGCGGCGTCGACGGGCGGGCCCGTGGCACAGTCGGTTCCGTCCGCCCGGTCCCAGGCCGACTCCCAGACCGACTCCCAGACGGACTCCCAGACGGAGGCCCTCGCGCCGCCGCGCAGCCGGTACTCGATGGGCACGCTGCCGAACATGCTCCGCTCGATGCTCGTCATCGGGCTGTTCGTCCTCGCCCTCGTCGCCATCGTTCCCCGGACCGACCACGTGGACCGGCCTGCGGTGGACGCGCTCGACAAGGCGCGCGAGGTCGCGGCCCAGACGCACTGGGCCGTGGAGCTGCCCCAGGGCCTGGGGTCCGGCTGGGTGCCGACCGTCGCGACGTACGCCCCCGGGACCGAGAAGGTCCGGACCTTCACGACGGTGTGGACGACGCCGGCCGGAGCCGACATCGCCCTCAAGCAGGCCGTGAACCCCACGGACGGCTGGCTGCGCCGGTCGGTGGACGACGGCGAGGCCGCCGGCACCGTGCAGGTGTCGGGACGGTCGTTCCAGCGGTTCACCGCCTCCGACGCCGGCCAGGTCGCCTACGTCGTGCGCGGGACGGCTCCGACCACGCCGACGATCGTCGCCTCGGGCAACGCGTCCGAGGACGAGCTGAAGGCGTTCGTCGCCGCGATGCGGCCGGTGGCGCCTGCGACGACCCCCTGACCTGCGGGTCGCACGCGGGGTCGAGAGGCAGCGGTCAGGACTCGTCGTCGAAGACGGCGTCGTCGGCGTGCAGCGGCCCGTCCTGAGCCGACGGGCCGGCGGGGTCGCCACCACGGACGGCCCGCTCGATCTCGGCCTGGGCGCCGTCGAGCCACGTCGCGCAGTGGGCGGCGAGGGCCTCGCCGCGGCGCCACAGGCGCATCGAGTCCTCGAGCGGGGCCTGACCGGCCTCGAGCCGCGCGACGATGGTGACGAGCTCCTCGCGGGCGTCCTCGTACCGCATGCCGGCGATGTCGGGGAAGTCGGTGCTGTCGGGCGGGGACGCGTCGGCCATGGCGGCCACCCTACGGTGTGGGCCCGACGCCGCCCTCGGGGTCCGGGGCCGGTGCCGCCTTCTTCGCGGTGGCCCTCTTCCCGGCGGCCTTCTTCACGCTGACCGGCCGGACGCCGAAGTCGCCTCGGGCGACGCGCACGCGCAGCAGCTCGCCGACGCCGACGTCGTCGCGGTCCATGACGACGCGGCCGTCGCGGTGCTGCACGACGGCGTAGCCCCGCTCGAGGGTCGACTGCGGTGAGAGCGCGACGACCTGCCGGCGCAGGTGCTCGGCCTCGTCGGACGCCCGGTGCAGGCGGGCCTCGAGGCGCGTCGCCGCCCGCTCGCGGAGGGCGGCCAGCTCGGCGCGGCGCGGGCGCAGCTGGGCGACCGGGTCGGCCATGACCGGTCGGGACACGAGGGCCCGCAACCCGGAGCGCTCGTGCTCGACGCGACGGAGCAGGGCACGGCGCAGCCGGTCGCGGCCGGTCTCGACGGTTCCGCGCTCGTGCGCGGCGTCGGGCACGACCCGCTTGCCGGCGTCGGTGGGAGTGGAGGCCCGCCAGTCGGCGACGAGGTCGAGCAGGGGCTGGTCCACCTCGTGGCCGATGGCGCTGATGACCGGGGTGCGCGCCTCGGCGACGGCCCGGACCATGGCCTCGTTCGAGAACGGCAGCAGCTCCTCGAGCGCGCCACCGCCGCGCGCCACGACGATGACGTCGACCTCGGGGTGTGCGTCGAGCTCGCGGAGCGCCGCGACGACCTCGGTCACGGCGCTGGCCCCCTGCACGGCCACCTCGCGAAGCTCGAACCGCACGGCGGGCCACCGCCTCCTGGCGTTCTCGACGACGTCGCGTTCGGCCGCCGAGCCGCGTCCGGTGATGAGTCCCACGCGGTGCGGCAGGAAGGGGATGGGGCGCTTGCGGTCGGTGTCGAACAGGCCCTCGGCGGCGAGGGTGCGCTTGAGGATCTCGACGCGGGCGAGGAGGTCGCCGATGCCGACCGGGCGGATCTGGCGGGCCTCGAGCTGCAGCGTGCCGCGCTTGGTCCAGAACGTCGGCTTGGCCTGGAGCACGACGCGGGCCCCCTGCGTCAGCGGCACGGCCATGGCGTTGACGGCGTTCATCGGCACCGAGACGGACAGCGACATGTCGACGTCGGGGTCGCGCAGCGTCAGGTAGGCGGTGCCGCCGCGCGGGTTGAACTGCACGACCTGCCCCTCGACCCACAGCTGGCTCATCCGGTCGACGTAGTCGCTGATCTTGAGGCTGAGCACGCGGACCGGCCAGGGCTGCTCGGCGGTGGTGTCGGCCGCCTTGTCCGGCAGCGGGTTCGGCAGGCTCACGACGGCAACCATAGGCGCAGCGACCGACGTCCCGGTCCCGGCGGACTTCGGGGGCGCGTCGGCCGGCACGTAGCATGGCCGCATGACCGATGCCGCGAAGAAGGTCCTGCTCGCCGCGCCGCGTGGCTACTGCGCCGGCGTCGACCGAGCCGTCGTCACGGTCGAGAAGGCTCTCGAGCTGTACGGCCCGCCCGTGTACGTCCGCAAGCAGATCGTGCACAACAGGCACGTCGTCACGACGCTCGAGAAGCGGGGGGCGATCTTCGTCGACGAGACCGACGAGGTGCCCGAGGGTGCCACCGTCGTCTTCTCGGCTCACGGGGTGGCCCCCGTGGTCCACGAGGAGGCGAGGGCGCGCAGGCTCAAGACCATCGACGCCACGTGCCCGCTCGTGACCAAGGTGCACCGCGAGGCCGTCCGGTTCGCCGGCGACGACTTCGACATCCTCCTCATCGGCCACGAGGGCCACGAGGAGGTGGTCGGGACGAGCGGTGAGGCGCCCGAGCACATCACGCTCGTCGACGGTCCGGACGACGTCGAGCACGTCACCGTGCGGGATCCCGAGAAGGTGGTGTGGCTCTCGCAGACGACATTGTCGGTCGACGAGACGATGGAGACGGTCAAGCGCCTCAAGGAGAAGTTCCCGGCCCTGCAGAGCCCGCCGTCCGACGACATCTGCTACGCCACCCAGAACCGGCAGCTGGCCGTCAAGCAGATGGCCCGGGACACCGACCTCATGATCGTCGTCGGCTCGCGGAACTCCTCGAACTCGGTGCGACTCGTCGAGGTCGCGCTCGAGCACGGTGCCCGGGCCGGTCATCTCGTCGACTACGCCGACGAGATCCAGGAGGAGTGGCTCGAGGGGGTCTCGACGGTCGGTGTGACGTCGGGCGCGAGCGTGCCCGAGGTGCTCGTGCGCGACGTCCTGTCGTGGCTCGCCGAGCGGGGCTACGGCGAGGTGGAGGCCGTCGTCGCGGCGGAGGAGTCCCTGCTCTTCGCGCTGCCCAACGAGCTGCGGCGCGACCTCAAGGCCCGCAAGGGGGAGGACGCCGGCAGCCTGCGCCACGACGCCGCGTTCGAGGACGCCGGCTCGCTCCACTGAGCCCGCCTCCGCGACGCGTCCTCACGGCCGACCGGGCCGGGGCCCACCGGCTCCCGAGGGTCGGTGTCAGCCTCCGAGCGCGGAGGTCAGGGCGGGCTGGAGGTCGTCGAGCGAGCTCGTCGCGACGTACTGCCCACCCGTGATGGCCAGGACCTGCCGGAGCGCCCCCTCGTCGGACCGGCCGCCGATGTCGACCACGACGAGCCGTACCGGCTTGGCGGGGTCCCGCAGCGCCGCCAGCTGCTTCTGGAGCAGCCGCAGGCTCAGCCCGAAGTCGTCGTCGTTCGGGCCACCGGTCACGACCACGACGGCGTTGGTGGACCCCGGACGCCAGTACCCCCTGGCCTGCGCGTACGCCGCCGCGATCGAGTCGTAGAGGCCGCGGCCACCGCCCACCGTGGTGTCGAGGCCGGCGACGGACGTGTCGAACGCGGCCAGGCGCCTGCCCTCACCGAGGCCGCCGTAGCCGACGAGCGGCCGGTAGTCGTCGGCGTGGTCACCGATGTGCTGCGAGTAGACCCACAGCGAGGCGACCGTCGTCGGTGACACGGCGGCGGCGGCCCGGACCGTGGCCCGCTGGACGGTGGCCAGGCGCGTGGCGCCGCTCTCGGTCCGGTCGAGCATCGACCCGGACACGTCGACCGCGAGCAGGGCCTGGGTCTTGGGGGCCGACGCGTCCCACAGCGCGGCGGCGCGGGCCACGGCGGCCTCGGCCGGGGCGGGCCCGACCGTGATCGTCCCACGCAGCCCGCTGGGGGTCCCGGGGTCCGCGCCACCCGGTGTGCGGAAACCGCCGGCCCGCAGGACCTGTGCCGCCTGCCCCGTGTGGAGGTAGTCGTCGAGCGCCTTGACCAGGCGCTTCTTGGCCGCGTCGTCGGACAGGGACACGAGGGAGTACTCGGCCGGGCCCGCGCCCTCCTTCGGCGCCACCGGCGTGAGCGGTGCGTCGGTGTGCGCGGCGTTCCACGTCGTCAGCTGAGCCTGCGTGACGACGGCGCCGGCCGGGTCCTTACCGTCGACCCCGTCGAGGGACACCGAGCCGGTGCCGTCCTCGGCGGCGCGGGACACGAGCGTGCCGAGGGCCGCGTCCGACATCGAAGCGGCGGCGGCACCGAGCGCCAGGCGCCCCACGGTGGAGCGGTTGGGGTCGGGGACGCGGACGGGCGTCCCGCCCCCGAGCACCGCCCCCCACGAGAGGTCGGCACCGACCCTCTCGGCGGCGGCAGGGGACAGCGCGACGACGACGGCGCTCGTCGCGAACGGCCTGCCCGGAGCCGCCGTGACACCGGAGATCGCGCGGGCCCGCCCGAGCCAGACGTCGGAGTCGGTGATCCACGCGTCGGGCCGCCCGGCGCCGACGAGCGAGCCGGCCACCGCGAAGGGCTCCGCGGGCTCGAAGGTGTACGCGGCGCACGGCCCGTCGGGGTGCCTGCTCAGGGCCTCGGCCGCGGCGGCGACGGCGGGCGCGGCGGCCGGGGCGACTGCGACGCGGACCTTCGCCGGGTGGGCGCACGCGACGGGACGAGCGGCGATGGCAGGCAGGCTGGTCGGGACGTCACGCCGGACGAGCAGGGCGTACACGCCCGCCGCGGCGCCGGCCAGGACGATGGCGAGCACGGCGCCGAGCACCCGGTTGCGGCGCTGACGCCACCTGCGCTCGCGGACGGCGGCCTCGACCTTGTGCCGTGAGTCGATGAGGCTCTGCTCGTAGGGGCCGATGCGGCGGCCCGTGCCTGCTGCCTGATGGTCTGGGTCCGGCCCCCCGGTGCCGGTCACGCTGCGCCCGCTTCCATGCCGCCGTATTGTCCGTGCCTCCCGCGCGGGTGTCCACTATCGCCCCATACCGGACATCTCGCCTCTCCGCACCTCGAAAGCGGCTGTGGCCGTGGGTGATCGGCCCCTGGGGAGGCCGTCAGGCGGTGTCCTCCCGACGTCGGGCCGCCGCGTCGCGCTCACGGCGCAGGAACGCGTCGTCCCGCTCCTCGCTCGAGCGCGCACCGAGTGCATCGGCGACGTCGTCCGGGGTGCTTCCGGTCAGCTCGGCGGCGCTCAGCGAGCGTGGCGCGGCCTCGAGCGGCACGAGCTCGGCCGGCCGCTCGGTGGCCAGCTGCAGCTCGTGCATCCGGCGGGCCGTGACGAGCACGCGTGACTCGAGCGTGCCGACGAAGCGGTTGTACTGCTCGACGGAGCGGGCCAGCGACTGCCCCATCCCGGTGACGTGACCTCCGAGGGTCGCGAGGCGGGCGTAGAGGTCCTGTCCGAGGGCGAGCAGCTCCCTGGCGTTCTGCTCGAGGGCGTCCTGCTGCCAGATGGCGCCGACCGTGCGCAGCACGGCGTAGAGCGTGCCCGGGGTGGCGAGCACGACCTTGCGCGTCAGCGCGTGCTCGTAGAGCCCCGGGTCGTCGGCGAGCGCGGTGGCGAGGATCGCCTCGCCGGGCACGAAGCAGACGACGACCTCGGGGGAGCGGGTGAAGGCGGTCCAGTACGCCTTCGCGGCGAGGCCCTCGACGTGCCGACGCAGGGCCGTGGCGTGGGCGGCGAGCAGCTCGCCGCGTTCCACCTCGGACACCGTGTCGCCGTGCGCCTGGAGGAAGTGGGCCATCGGGGCCTTGCTGTCGACGACGACGTGCCGGCCACCGGGCAGGTTGATGACGGCGTCCGGGCGCACGGTGGCGCCGTGCCGGCTGACGCGCGTCACCTGCTCGTCGAAGTCGCACCGGGCCAGCAGCCCGGAGACCTCGAGGACCCGTCGCAGCTGCACCTCGCCCCAGGCGCCGCGGACGGTCGAGGCGTTGAGGGCGCCGGCAAGGGTGGCGGTCTCGGAGCGCAGCGACTCGGTGGACCGGCTGACCTCGCTGAGGCGCTCCCCGAGCTGGCCGAACTGCTGCGCGCGGTCGCGCTCGAGAACGCCGACCTGCCGCTCGACGCGGCCGATCGTCTCGCGCAGCGGCGCGAGCACCGCTGCCGTGGCGTCGTCCTCGGCCCGGGAGGCCTCGAGGTCGTCGACGCGCTCGCGCAGGACGTCGCGGGCCGCCTCGGCGGCCGCGGTGCGCGACACGAGCGAGGAACGGACCGCCAGCCAGGCGACGAGCGCGCCGACGACGAGGCCGACGACGAGGCCGGTCACGAGGCCGGTGAGCAGCGAGGAGGACTCCATGGCCCCACCGTCCCAGAGAGGTCCGACAGGGCCGGGGAGCCCACGCCCTCAGCCGAGCTCGAAGTGCTGGTAGTCCTTGTACGACCAGTAGCCGCCCCAGATCCCGCCCCGCGAGATGACCTGCCTCGTGATGGTCGAGGAGCCCCAGATCATCCCGGGGTCGCGCAGGTTGCGGTTGATCCAGCGCACCCCGTTCGGCGGGTACCAGACCCCGTTGGCCGCCTTGTACGGGTTGTGCATCGTGTTGACGTCAATCGCCGTGCCGTAGGAGTGCGGCGACATCCGCGAGCTGTTGCCCGTGACCCGGCGGCAGTTGAAGGCCGAGGTGTTGTCGGCCTTCATCATCTCCTCGTCGTTGCCGTACCACCGGTTCGGGTTGTCCATCCGGCGGATCTTGAACCCGGCGAGGTAGGCGGCGCGGAAGATGGCCGCGGTCTGGCCGACCTTGTCCCACCGGACGATGAGCATGCCGCGGCGGATCGTGCCGTCGTAGGCCCGGAAGTTCATCTCGACGACGCGCAGCCGGCTGGGCCCCACGGGGCAGCCCGACCGCCAGGTGTAACGGACGTCGGCCGCCGTCACGGGCCGGGCGGTGGCGCGGATCGGGTCGGTGGTCGCGGCGACGGCGAGGGCAGCGAGGGAGGGGCCCCGACCGAGCGACCCGGAGCGTGGCGTCGACGCGGTGGCGACGGACGGTGCCGCAGCCGGGGGCCGCTCCGGACGTTCGGGCGTCGCACCGGAGGCGGCCGGTGCCGTGGCGGCGAGAGCGAGGGTGGTGACGAGGGCCGCGGCAGCCAGGCCGCCACCGCGCCGGAGGGATCCAGCCATGAGTCGTCCTTCGGTCGTTCCAGTGGGTGACTGCGTCCGTGCGGAGATCAGGGGAGTGTCCATTACACACCCCTTGTCCCGGTGTGGCCCGCGGCACGCCCCGCCCGGTGCGATGTGTGGGACGCGTCTGCTAGACAGTCGCCGTGAGCGAGTACGACGACGCCGTCCGCCTGCAGCCCGGGCCGGGGCCCGACGCCCGGACCGGCAGCTTCTCCGAGGCCTGGATGATCGGCAACGCCGTCAACGGGGGGCTGGTCATGGCGACGGCCCTGACGGCCCTGGGGCAGCACCTGGCCGCCGACCCCGCCGAGGCGACGCGTCACGTCGACCCGGTCGTCGTCTCGGCGTACTTCCTGACCGCCTCGCAGCGCGGGCCGTTCACGGCGACGACCGAGGTCATGCGGTGCGGACGCGCCCTCTCGACGGGGCTGGTGAGCATCGTGCAGCCCTCGCCCGACGGCCCCCCGGTGGAGCGGATGCGCGCCATCGCCTCGTTCGGCAACCTCGACGAGGTCGAGGTGCAGCGCCAGTCCGTCGTGCCCGACATGCCGCCGCCGGAGCAGTGCCTCGGCGCGGACCAGGCGCCGCCGGACTTCCTCGCGAACGCCCGGTTCCTCGAGCGCCTCGACCTGCGGCTCGACCCGGCGACGGCCGGCTGGGCACTCGGGCGTCCCTCGATGCAGGGCGTCATGCGCGGATGGCTGCGCCTGCGCGACGGACGTGACCCGGACACGACGATGCTCCTGCTCGCCCTCGACGCCCTGCCCCCGGTCGCCTTCGACCTCGGGCTCTTCGGGTGGACCCCGACGCTGGAGTTCACCGGGCACGTCCGCCGCCGACCCGCGCCCGGCTGGCTGCGCGTCGCGCTCTCGAGCGAGAACCTCGGTGGCGGGATGATGGAGGAGGACGCGACGATCTGGGACTCCACCGGCGCCCTCGTCGCGCAGTCGCGTCAGCTCTGCGGCGTCCGGCCCGCACCGACCGACGGGTGAGGCAGCCCGCCCCCGACGTCGGCGCGGACCCTCCGGAGGGCCGCGGCCGTCGGTGCGTGGTCGGGGCGCTCGTCCTGCGGCACTAAACTCCTGTCCTCGTGGCACTCACCATCGGAATCGTCGGTCTCCCCAACGTCGGCAAGTCGACGCTCTTCAACGCGCTGACCAAGAACAACGTGCTCGCCGCGAACTACCCGTTCGCGACGATCGAGCCCAACGTCGGCGTCGTGCCGCTGCCCGATGCGCGCCTGACGGTGCTCGCGTCGCTCTTCGGCTCCGAGAAGATCCTCCCGGCCACCGTCAGCTTCGTCGACATCGCCGGCATCGTGCGCGGCGCGTCCGAGGGTGAGGGTCTCGGCAACAAGTTCCTCGCCAACATCCGCGAGGCCGACGCCATCTGCCAGGTCGTGCGCGCCTTCGAGGACGCCGACGTCGTCCACGTCGACGGCAAGATCAGCCCGGCCGGCGACATCGAGACGATCCACACCGAGCTGATCCTCGCCGACCTCCAGACGCTCGAGAAGGCGGTGCCGCGCCTCGAGAAGGAGGCCCGGGTCAACAAGGACCGGAAGGCCGCGCTCGAGCTGGCCCAGGCCGCGCAGAAGGTTCTCGAGGAGGGGCACACCCTGTTCGCCGCGGGCCCGGCCGCCGGGGTCGACCTCGCCGAGGCCAAGCAGCTCGGCCTGCTGACGACCAAGCCCTTCATCTACGTCTTCAACCTCGACGAGGACCAGCTGGCCGACACCGAGCTGCACGCGTCGCTCCGGGACCTCGCGGCCCCGGCCGACGCCGTCTTCCTCAACGCCAAGCTCGAGATGGACCTCATGGACATGGAGGCCGACGAGGCCCTCGAGCTGCTGCAGAGCTTCGGGGCAGAGGAGTCGGGACTCGACCAGCTGGCGCGTACCGGCTTCCACACCCTGGGCCTGCAGACCTACCTCACGGCCGGGCCCAAGGAGTCGCGCGCCTGGACGATCGGCAAGGGCTGGACCGCCCCGATGGCCGCGGGCGTCATCCACACCGACTTCCAGCGTGGCTTCATCAAGGCCGAGATCGTCGGGTTCGGTGACCTCGTGGACGCCGGCTCGATGGCGGCCGCGAAGGCCGCGGGCAAGGTGCGCATGGAGGGCAAGGACTACGTCATGCAGGACGGCGACGTCGTGGAGTTCCGCTTCAACGTCTGACCCCGCTGCGCCGGGGTGGGCGAGCGGAACGGCCTGTCGTGGCTGGGCTTTTCGAGGGGGTATTGCGCATCCGCGGGACCCGGGCCGACACTCGACGGTAGGCCGTTCGGAGAAAAGCGACCTTCGCACCATTCGACCGGAGTCGTCATGACACAACCACCTCCACAACCCGACGTCTGTCCCATCCTTCACCTCGAGCTCGGTCCGCTGGACCTCAACCTGCTCGGACTCCGCGTCCAGCTCAACCAGGTCGTGCTCGACATCACGGCCATTCCCGGCCCAGGCAACCTGCTGGGCAACCTGCTGTGCGCCGTCGCGGGCCTGCTCGACGGCGTGAACCTGGGCCAGGTGCTGGGGAACCTGCTGCAGAACCTCATCGACGCGCTCATCCGGATCCTCCAGGGCCTCGGGGGCGGCACCCCGGTCGCCCGTCCCGGCATCCAGCCGACATGACCGACACCGCCGCGACCGGTTCCGGGCAGGTTCCCGCCGAGTCGCTCGAGGCGGCCACGAGCGACCTCGAGCGGGTCCGCGAGGTGCTGCAGTCCGCCGCGCGCGGCCAGACGGGTGGCACCGAGGTCAAGGAGGCCCTGCAGGGGTACCTGGACGAGCACGGCCAGGCCATCCGTGCGGCCGCCTCGGCCGTGGGTGAGGAGGTGCGCCTCCAGGCGCTCGAGCAGCTGTACCAGTGGCGAGCCCAGCTGGCTGCCCAGCTCGACGACGCGAAGCGCACCGACCCACCGGCGTCGGACTGACCGTCCCCCCGGCGTCCGTCAAGGACGCGCGGGCAGGACGCAGACCTCGTTGCCGTCCGGGTCGAGCAGGACCACGGCGCCGGGGTCGTGCGCTTCCTCGTCCGTGAGACGGGCCCCGAGCGACACGAGCCGGTCGACGACGGCGTGCTGGTCGCCGTCGTCGGCGGGCACGAGGTCGAGGTGCCAGCGGTTCGGGCCGGTCTTGTCGGCGACGGGTGGTCCGCCCCACGTGATCTTGGGGCCTCCGTGCGGGGAGCGGACGGCCGTCTCCTCGCCCTCGTCCCAGACGAGCGGCCAGCCGAGGGCCTCGCTCCAGAACAGGCCGAGGGCGCGGGTGCCGTCGCTCGCCACGGCCCCGACGAACCCGCAGTCGGCGAGGAAGCGGTTGGCGGGCTCGATGACGCAGAACTCGTTGTCCTCGGGGTCGGCGAGGACGACGTGGCCCTCGTCGCCGCGCTGGCCGACGTCGAAGTGGCGGCCACCGAGGCGGAGCGCACGAGCCACCGTGGCCTCCTGCACGGCGAGCGACTCGCTCGTCAGGTCGAGGTGCATCTGGTTGCGGCGCGTCTTCGGCTCGTCGGTGTGCAGGAACCGCAGCAGGAACCCGGTGTCGTCGGCGGGCACCAGTGCCGGTCCGCCCGACTCGGCGCGCGGCCAGCCGAGCAGCCCCTGCCAGAACCGGGCGAGCCGATCGGGGTCGTTCGCGGCGATGCACAGGGCGAACAGCTCGGGCCTCGCCCCGGCGGTGCGGTCGGTGGTCTCCACCCGGGCAGCGTAGGCGGGCCGGCCCGGTCCCGGCACATGGGTTTCCGGCGGCTCTGGCTAGGGTCGGACCCATGACCGACGACGTGACGATCCTGCACAACAACCGCTGCTCCACCTCGCGGGCCGCGATGGACCGCCTCGACGAGGCCGCGGTCGAGGCCACCGTCGTCGACTACCTGCGCCACCCGCTCGACGCCGCGGCCCTCGAGGACCTCCTCGACAAGCTCGAGGACGCCCCGACGGACCTCGTCCGTCGGGACGGACACTTCGCCGAGCTCGGCCTCACCGACGCCGACGTCGCGACGCGCGAGCAGGTGGTCGACGTGCTCGTGCGCCATCCGCGGCTGCTCCAGCGTCCGGTCCTCGTTAAGGGCGACCGCGCCATCATCGGCCGGCCCAAGGACCGCGTCGCGGCCTTCCTGGCCAACTGACGTCGAGGCGGTCCACGCCGTCGCCGCAAACCTCGTGCCGTCGTGCCGTCGTGCCGTCGTGGTGCGGTGTAACACCGCGCCGGGTCGCGGCGATGGTCCGGGTGACAGAGGCGCCACCCGGACCCCCGAGCGGGTGGCGCCTCTTCACGCGTCCGGCCCGGCTCAGCCGGCCCGCTGCTCGTCGATGCCGGGCGCGAGATCGGGGTCGCGTCGTGCCCGTCCGACGGACCGGTCCCGGCCGGGTTCGCGCACGAAGTCGCGCAGCACCTCGGCGAAGCGCTCCGGCTCGTCGAGGTGCGGGAAGTGCCCGGCACCCTCGAACAGCTCGATGCGGCAGCCGGGGATGGACTCTCGCGCGCGGGCTGCGTGCGCCGGTGGGATGACGAGGTCCCGCGTGCCCCACACGACGAGCACGGGCAGACCGACGAGGTCGGGCAGGTAGTCGGTGGCGCTGACCCGCTGGCCGCCCGGGTCCAGCACGGCCCGCGTCGTGGCGAGGAAGGCTCGGCGGCTGTCGGCGTCGCCCAGCGAGGTGAAGCCCTCCCACGCCGCGCGGACGTCGTGGCTCGCGCGCCAGCCGGCCAGCGACAGGACCCGGCCCACGGCCGCGGCCCCGCCGCGCACCCAGGGTGAGGCGATGACCGGCAGCACCCACTCCGCGCCGGGCAGCGTGGCCGAGCGCAGCACCGCGCTGACCTGCCGGCCGAGGCCGCCGCTGCCGACGAGCACGAGGCGGTCGACGCGGTCGGGGAACAGGTAGCAGAACTCGAGGGCGATGCCCCCGCCCAGCGAGTGCCCGACGATGGTGACCCGCGCGATGCCGAGCCGGTCGAGCAGGTCGCGCAGCGTCGCGGCGTGTGCGGCGACGGAGTAGTCGCCGGCGTGCCGGTCCGACGCGCCGTGTCCGAAGAGGTCCGGCACGACGACGCGGTAGGAGTCGGCGAGGGCGTCGACGAGGCTGGCCCAGTTGTGGTGCGAGCCGAGCAGGCCGTGGACGAACAGGATCGTCTCGCCCGCGCCGACGTCGACGTAGGAGAGCGAGTGCCCGTGCAGGGTCACCGTCATCGGCTCGGACGCGCTCACGTCGGTCTCCTCCGGCGGCGCCCGATGCGCCGCCTCCCTCCCTACTCAGGGTAGGTCGGTCACCGACCCGATGCGGGTGCTTTGGAACCGCGCACGGCCCAGAGCCCCCGGGCCGGCGGGAGGCAGGACGGCGAGGGCGGACGGGCAGGCAGAACGTGGTGCAGACGGGTGTAACGCCGGGGCAGCCGGCGTCGATGGTGGGCATGAACGAGGCGCCACTCGAACCCCCGAGCGAGTGGCGCCTCGTCAGGTCTCCGGCCGTCCGGGGGCGCGGCGACCGGCCTCAGACGGCGCAGCCGTCGGGCCCGCACGCCGCGCCCGACGCGTCGGATGCGTCGGATGCGTCGGAGGCGCCGACCATGACGAGCGGGTTGGTCTCGCGCCAGACCTGCTCGAGCGCCTGGGTGAAGAGCGCGGTGGGCTGGGCGCCGGAGACGCCGTACCGCCCGTCGAGGACGAAGAACGGGACCCCGCGGATGCCGAGGCGCCGGGCCTCGGCGACGTCGGCATGGACCGCCTCGAGCTGGGTGTGCTCGTCGAGGGCCCGCTCCACCTCGTCGGCGGGCAGGCCCGCCTCGGTGCCGATCCGCACGAGGACGGCACGGTCGCCGATGTCCTCGCCGTGCTCGAAGTGCGCCGACAGCAGCGCCTCCTTGACGGCGTCGCCCAGGCCGCTCGCCGCGGCCAGGTGGAGCAGCTCGTGGCCGGGCAGGCTGTTGGCGACGACGACCCGGTCGAAGTCGTAGGCCAGGCCCTCCTCGGCGGCGATCTGCCTGACCTGGTCGAACATGGCGCGGACCTGCTCGGCCGACAGGCCCTTGCGGGAGACCAGGTAGTCCAGCTCGGTGCCGTCGTGGTGCTCGGGCAGCGACGGGTCCAGCTGGTAGCTGCGCCAGGTCACCTCCACGTCGTCGCGGTGGGGAAACGTCGCGAGGGCCTTCTCGAAGCGGCGCTTGCCGATGTAGCACCACGGGCAAGCGATGTCCGACCAGATCTCGACCTTCATGCAACGTTCAACCACCGCCCCCGTCGTTTGCTTCCCGGGTGTGCGGATCGAGGGCCTCAGGCGTTGCCGGGCTCCGGTGCGTTGCCCGACGCGTCGGCGGACGCGTCCCGCGGCACGACCCGTGGTCCGGAGCGGTCGGCGTCGTCGTGCGGCACCTCGCCGGAGGCGGAGAGGTCCGCCGCTGCCGCCTCGAGCGGTGACGCGGCGCCGGGTCGCACGGTGGGGTCGGGCAGGTCGATGTTCTCCGGGAAGTGGCACGCGACGCTGTGGCCCGGGAGCAGCTCGACGAGCGGCGGGGTCTCGGTGCGGCAGACCTCCTGGGCCTTCCAGCAGCGCGTGTGGAAGCGGCACGCGGGTGGGGGGTTGATCGGGCTCGGCACGTCGCCCTCGAGGCGGATCCGCTCGCGGCGGCCGCGGCGGGCCGGGTCGGGGATCGGCACCGCCGACATGAGGGCGGTCGTGTACGGGTGCATGGGCCGGGCGTACAGCTCGTCGCGGCCGGTGACCTCCACGAGGTTGCCGAGGTACATGACGGCGACGCGGTCGCTCATGTGCCGCACGACCGACAGGTCGTGGGCGATGACGACGTAGGTCAGGCCGAGCTCGTCCTGCAGGTCCTCGAGGAGGTTGATGACCTGCGCCTGGATCGACACGTCGAGGGCGGAGACCGGCTCGTCGGCGACGATGAGCTTGGGCCTGAGGGCGAGCGACCGGGCGATGCCGATGCGCTGGCGCTGGCCGCCCGAGAACTCGTGCGGATAGCGGTTGTAGTGCTCCGGGCTCAGGCCGACCAGCTCGAGCAGGGCCTGGACCTCGCGCTTGATGCCGTGCTGGGTCTTGACGTTCTGCAGGTGGAACGGCGAGCCCACGATGGTGCCGACCGTGTGCCGCGGGTTGAGGCTGCCGTAGGGGTCCTGGAAGATCATCTGCACGTCGCGCCGCAGCGGACGCATCGTGCCGACGGACGCGTGGGTGATGTCGCGGCCCTCGAAGAGGATCTGGCCCGAGGTCGGCTCGAGCAGCCGCGTCAGCATCCGGCCGGTCGTCGTCTTCCCGCAGCCGGACTCGCCGACGAGCGAGAGCGTCTCGCCCTTGGCGACCTCGAACGTCAGCCCGTCGACGGCCCGCACCGCGCCCACCTGCCGCTGGAGCAGGCCGCGTCGGATCGGGAAGTGCTTGGTGAGGTCGGTGACCTGCAGCAGCGCGTCGGACGTCGACGGCGCCGCCGTCCGGGCGGTGGCGGGGGAGGCGGTCACGCTGCGGCTCCTGGGATCGGTGCGCTGGGCGCGGTGGTCGGGACGGTCGCGGCGGTGCTCACAGGGTCGGCCTGATCTCGTTCTCCCAGATGGAGCGGCGAACGTCCACGGGAAGGTGGCAGGCGGCCCAGTGCCGGGGCAGGGACTCCTCGAACGGGGGCCGCTCGGCCTGGCTGCGACCCTCGTTGCGCCCTTCGTAGGCACAGCGGGGGTGGAACGGACAGCCGGACGGCACGTTGATGAGGCTGGGCGGCGAGCCGGCGATGGGGCGCAGACGCTCGATGCGCGCCCGGTCGAGGCGCGGCATCGAGGTGAGCAGGCCCCACGTGTACGGGTGCTGCGGCCGCTCGAACACCTCCGTCGACGCCGCGTACTCGACCGAGCGGCCGGCGTACATGACCATGATGTCGTCGGACAGCTCGGCGACGACGCCGAGGTCGTGGGTGATGACGACGACCGCCGAGTTGAACTCGGCCTGCAGGTCGCGGATGAGGTCGAGGATCTGTGCCTGGACCGTGACGTCGAGGGCGGTGGTCGGCTCGTCGGCGATGAGCAGGTCCGGGTCGCACGAGAGCGCCATGGCGATCATGGCGCGTTGGCGCATGCCGCCGGAGAACTGGTGGGGGTAGTCGTCGACGCGGCTCGCCGGCTGCGGGATGCCGACCCGCCCGAGCATGTCGATGGCGTGCTTCCTGGCCACCGACGTCGAGACCTTGTTGTGGATCCGGTAGGCCTCGATGATCTGGTGACCCACCGTGTAGAACGGGTGCATCGCCGACAGCGGGTCCTGGAAGATCATCGCCATCCTCTTGCCGCGCAGCGAGCGCACGGTCTCCGGACGGGTGCCGACGAGCTCCTGCCCGTCGAGGCGGATCGAGCCGGTCATCCGGACCGTGCCCGGCTTGTGCAGGCCCATGATCGACATGCTCGTGACGCTCTTGCCCGAGCCCGACTCACCGACGATGCCGAGCGTCTTGCCGCGGGCGAGGTCGAAGGACAGACCGTCGACGGACTTGACGATCCCGTCGTCGGTGGGAAAGTGCACCCGCAGGTCGCGCACCGACAGGAACGCGTCGGGCGCGGGCGCGCCGAGGCCGCCGATCCCGTCGAGTGCGTTGACCGACGCCTTGCGGCCGCGGCCGGACCTCACCCGCCCCTCCTTCTCGAGGACGGACTGGTTCGAGGGCTGGCCCGAGGGGCCGGACTGGCTGGACTGGCTCATGAGGTGCGCACCCTGGGGTCGACGACGGCGTACAGGAGGTCGACGATGAGGTTGGCGACGATGACGAACACCGCGCCGAAGAGCGTCACACCGAGGACCTTGGGGAGGTCGTTGTTCGTGATGGCCTGCACGGCGTAGAAGCCGATCCCCTGCAGCGAGAACGTCGTCTCGGTGAGCACGGCGCCACCGAGCAGCAGGCCGAGGTCGAGGCCGAAGATCGTCAGGATCGGCGTCAGGGCCGAGCGCAGGCCGTGCTTGACGACGACGTCGCGCTCCTTGAGGCCCTTGGCGCGCGCCGTGCGGATGTAGTCCTCGTTCATCGTCTCGAGCATGCCGGCGCGGGTGAGGCGGGCGTAGCTGGCCGCGTAGAGGAAGGCCAGGGTGATCCAGGGCAGCAGCATGCGGTGGACGAGGTCGAGGGGACTGGTGGCGTCCATCGGGCTGGCGCCGCCGGCGTAGGTCCACTTGAGGCCGTAGCTGAAGATCGTCAGGGACAGCAGGCCGGTGAAGAAGATCGGCAGGGAGACGCCGGCCAGGGCCATGCCCATGAAGCCGCGGTCGAGGACCGAGCCGCGCCGCAGCGCCGACACGACCCCGGTGCCGACCCCGCCGACGAGCCACAGGACCGCGGCTCCGGCCGCGAGCGTCGCGGTGACGGGCAGCCGGTCGAGGATGTCGGGCAGGACCGGGTTCTGGGTGATGAACGAGTAGCCCAGGCACGGCGCCGGGCAGTGGTCGGTGCCGGCGCCGGTGTTGTAGTCGGCGCCGGCGACGATGCCCTTGACGAAGCGTCCGTACTGGACGTAGATCGGGTCGGTGAAGCCGAGCCGCACCGCGGTCTCGTGGATCTGGGCCTGACCGGCGCTCTTGCCGACGTACCGCGAGGCGAGGTCGTCGGCGGTGGCCCCGCCGATGCGGGGCACGAGGAAGAAGATGGCGAAGACGACCGCGCTCACGATGGCGAGCAGCAGGACGGCGGCGATGAGCCGGCGGATGAGGTACGTCAGCACTGTGGGGCGGCCGGGCGGGTGGCGGACGGTTCGTGACCGTCCGCCACCGTGCCTACGCCTTCACCTACTTTCGGTGGAAGGAGGTCGGACCGGACGTCCGGCGTCAGGCCCGGAGGCTCGACGCCGGACGCATCGGGTCACGGGTTGGTGACACCTGCGGCGGCGTAGTCGTAGTACGAGTAGCCGTCGTTGACGAAGATGTTCGACACGGTGTCGGGCCGGAAGAGCAGCGCCTTGTTCCAGATGCCCGGGATGACCTCGGCGTTCTCCATGACGACCTTGTCGATCTGGCCCCAGATGGCCTCACGCTTGGTCGTGTCGTTCTCCGACAGCGCCTGGTCCATGAGCTTGTCGACCTCCGGCAGCTTGATCCCGAGGTTGGTGTTGCCCGCGGGACGGATGACGCGGCTGTCGACAATCTGCTGGAGGAAGCCGAAGCCGTCCGGCCAGTCGGCGCCCCAGCTCATCACCATGAGGCCGAGGTTGTTGGCCTTGGCGAAGTCCGGCTTGCCGGCGTACAGCTTGAAGTAGTCACCGGCCGGGTAGGCCTTGAGGGTCAGCTTGATGCCGATCTTGGCGAGCGCCTGCTGCAGCGACTCGGCCGTGGCCTTCTCCTTCGGGCGCTCGGGCCGGTAGGAGATGTTGGTCTCGAAGCCGTTGGGCTGGCCGCACTTGGCGAGGGCCGCCTTCGCGGAGTCGACGTCGCCCTGCGGCTTCGACTTCGCGTTGTAGAGGTCCTGCTCCTGGAAGCCGGGGACGACGGGAGGCAGCAGGCCGGTGGCGATGTCGGCACCGATGTTGCCGCCGTAGGCGCGCTGGTAGCCCGTCTTGTCGTAGGCGAAGATGACGGCCTTGCGGCAGTCGATGTTGTTGAACGGCGCGACGTCGCTGTTGATCTGCGTGTAGCTCGTGCGCGCGCTCACGACGTCGTCCGTCTTGGCCTTGAGCGTCGGGTCGGCCAGGATCTTGCCCTGTGCCTGGGCCTGGACGCCCGTTCCGGCGAGGTCGATGTCGAGGTCACCGGCGATGAGGCGGTTGTCGAGGTCGGCGGCGTTGACGCCGATCTCGACGGTGATCTTGTCCGGCAGGGCCTTGCGGCCGGTGTCCGGGTCGCTCTTCGGGTCGTACGCGTCGTTGCGGACCAGCTCGATGCGCTTGCCGGTCTGGTACACCGAGAACTTGTACGGACCGGACGCGATGACGTGCTCCTTGTACTTCGAGCCGGTGTCCTTGGCCTGCGGCACTGGTGCGGTGGCGGGCAGCTGCGCGAAGTAGTCGAAGCCGGCGAACGGCTTGTTGAGGTGGAAGACGATCGTCTTGTCGTCCGGTGTCTCGATGGACTTCAGGTCGTCGAGGTTCTTGTCCTTGTAGACCGAGTAGCCCGCGGGGATGTCGGCGAGGAAGTCGTTGAAGTACGTCGGCCCGTTCGGGAACGTGTTCTTGTCGAGCTGGCGGGCGACGCCGTACTTGATGTCCTTGCTCGTGATCGGTGTGCCGTCCTCGAACTTGATGCCGTCGCGCAGCGTGTACGTCCACGTCTTGTTGTCCGCGCTCGGCTTGCCGAGGCCGGTGGCGAGGTCACCGACGAGCTGGTTGCCCTGCTGGCCCGGCGCCGCCTTGAAGGAGACGAGCGTGCGGGCGTAGTTGCGCAGGAAGTCCCACGAGAGCCCGTAGTAGGTGTCGCCCGTGTCGACCGAGTCCCAGTCGCTCGAGATGCCGAAGCGCAGGGTGCCGCCCTTCTTGTCCGACGGCCGGACGATCGCCTTCAGCGCCGCGTCGGCGGCCGTGGCCGCACCTGCGCCTGCACCGCCGCCGCCGCCGCCGCTGGGGGAGGTGCCCGGGGTCTGGCTGCCGGCGCAGGCAGAAAGACCCAGGGCGAGGGCGGCCGCGGTCGCGACCACCATCACGCGTGTGTTCTTCATGAGTGGATGCGCTCCTTCTTTTGCGGGATGCGGGTGCGGTGGTTACCGCGACCGCGGGTCGAGGGCGTCACGAAGGCCGTCCCCGAAGAGGTTGAAGGCCAGGACCGTCACGAAGATGGCCAGGCCCGGCCAGACCATGAACCAGGGGTCGATCTGGTACCACTGCGCGGCGTCGGAGAGCATGCCTCCCCAGGTGGCCCGGGGGGCCTGGACGCCGACACCGAGGAACGACAGACCCGCCTCGAAGAGGATGTTGCTCGGGATGAGCAACGTCGCGTAGACGAGGATCGGCGCGATGAGGTTGGGCAGCACCTCCATGGCGAGGATGTGCGGCGTGCGGGCGCCGAGGCTGCGCGCCGCGTCGACGAACTCGCGCTCGCGCAGCGACAGCGTCTGCCCGCGCACGATGCGCCCGATGTACGGCCAGTTGAAGAAACCGATGATGAAGACGATGACGGCGATGCGCAGGGCGTCGCCCCTGAGCCCGAACGCCTGGTCGGGCACGACGCCGGCGAGGGCGATGGCGAAGACGAGCAGCGGGAAGGCGAGGAAGATGTCCATCGCCCGGCTGATCAGGGTGTCGACGGCGCCGCCGAAGTACCCGGCGATGACGCCGAGGGCGGTGCCGATGACCACCGAGAGCATCGTGGCGAGGAACGCGATGAGCAGGGAGATCTGCGAGCCGTAGATGATCCGGCTGAAGATGTCGCGGCCGTTGACCGGCTCGACGCCGAAGAGGAAGTCCTTCGACATGCCGCCGAAGGGCGCCGTGGGGATCTGCAGGTTGGCGTCGACGAGCTCCTGGTGGAACTCGTTCGGCGGGTGCCCGAGCGCGCCGACGATGAGCGGGGCGCAGATGGCGACGACGATGAGGAACAGCACGAAGACGCCGCCGCCGAGGGCCACCTTGTCGCGCTTGAGACGGGCCCAGGCGATCTGCCCGAGCGAGCGACCCTCGATCCTGCGCTCTCCCTGCAGCACCGCCTCCGGTTCCGCCGACGTTGCGCCGGGTTCGACCTCAAGGGGTGTGCTCACGGGCTGTACCTCCGGATCGTGACTGTGCGAGGAGGGCGAGCTCGCCCTCCGGACTGCGAAGCGACCGCCACCCTAGGCCCCCCATGACCGTCCGCAACATCTTTCAGCCGCGAAACACCGGCGGCAACCGACGTGGCCGAATCGTGACAGGGCGGAGATCTTCCGGCGATGTGGTCCTCCGGGGGAAGGATTCCACAGCGGGCCGCTTCGCCCGGGGTGCGGGCCCCGCCGCCCCACGGCGCCGTGTGGCTCTTCAGGCGTCGGTCTCGTCGTCGAAGCGCCCGAGCACCCGCTCGAGGAGGTCCTCCATCGTGACGATGCCGACCGGCGCCCGCGCTCCCTCGACGAGCGCGAGCTGGGCCCGCTCGGCCCGCAGCACCGACAGCGCATCGAGGAGGGACAGGCCCGAGGCGACTCGCAGGACGGGCGTCGTCACCGTCGTCACCGGCGCGCCCGGGTCGGCTCGCACGACGTCGCGCACGTGGGCGACGCCCACCGGCCGGCCCTCGTCGGTGACGACGAGCCGGGACCGGCCCGACTCGCGCGAGAGGGCCTCCGCCGCGGCACAGGACGCCGACGAGGGCACCCCGACCACGCGCTCGAGCGGCACCAGGGCCTCGGTGAGCGGTGTCGTGTCGAGCGCGATGGCGCCGGACAGGACGCGGTGCTCCGGTTCGGCGAGCTGGCCGTGCTCGTGCGCGCTGGCGAGGAGCAGCTGCAGCTCCTTCGGGCCGTGCACCTGCGCCAGCTCGTCGACCGGCTGCACGCGCACCAGACGCAGGCAGCCGTTCGCCAGGGTGTTGAGGAGGCGGAGAGCCGGACGCACGACCCAGGTGAAACCGCGGAACGGCAGCGCGAGGACCACGGCGGACCGTTCGGGGTGCGCGATGGCCCATGACTTGGGCGCCATCTCGCCGACGACCATGTGGAGGAAGACGACGACACCGACGGCCAGCACGACGGCGACCGGGTAGGCGACCGCGTCGGGCAGGCGCAGGAACGACAGCACCGGCTCGAGCAGGTCGGCCACGGCCGGCTTGGCCAGCGAGCCGAGTCCGAGGGTGCACAGGGTGATGCCGAGCTGGGCGCCGGCGAGCATGAGCGAGAGCTCGCGCGAGCCCCGGAGGGCCGAGCGGGCCGCGGCGCTGCCCTTCTCGGCACGCTCCTCGAGGCGGTGCCGCTTGCTGGCGACGAGGGCGAACTCGGCGGCGACGAAGAAGGCGTTGAGGACGAGCAGGAGCAGGGAGACGAGCAGGGCGGTCGTCATCGGTCCGCCTCCGTGCGTCCGGAGGCCCCCGTGGGGTCGGTCTCGCCGGGCTCGCCGGGCTCGGCGGGCTCGGCGGTCCCGGCGGTCCCGGCGGTCTCGGCGGTCCCGGTGTCCCGGTCGAGGGACTCGAGGTCGGACATGAGGTCGAGCACCTCGACGCGGACCGACGAGGGCACGTGGCGCTCGACGGCCCCGACGGTGACGCGCACCGAGACGGGCAGCCGGCGCGGCTCCGGGTCGCGGGCCCGGTCGGCGTCGGAGTCCGCGTGCGTGTCCCCGTCGCTGTCCGTGTCCCTGTCGGCGACGGTGCCCGGGCCCGTCCCGGCGTCCGTCCCGGGGTCGGTCCAGAGGCCGGTGGCGGGGTGGCGCCGGTCGCCGGTCTCGAGTCTCGCCTCGACGACGATGGTGTCGCCGGCGACGGCGGTGCGTCCGAGGTGCTCGAGGACGAGCCCGCTCACCGTCGAGTGCGTGTCGCCGCTCTCGAGCCGGAGCCCGGTGGCGGTGTCGAGCTCGTCGAGGCGCAGGTGGCCCGGCACGAACCAGGCGTCGGCGTCGGCGTCGACGTCGACGATGCCGGCCGGTGTCGCATCGTCCTCGTCGAGGATCTCGCCGACGACCTCTTCGGCGACGTCCTCGAAGGTGACGATGCCGGCGAAGCCGCCGTGCTCGTCGACGACGACGGCCAGCTGCCGGTGGTCGGCGCGGATCTGCTCGAGGACGCGGGGCAGGGGAGCGCTCGTCGGCACCACGGTCGGCTCGGCGGCGACGGACGCCACGGTCGTCGTCGCCCGCTCCTGCCGGTCGACGGCGAGCACCTCGGCGATGCCCGCGACGCCGACGATGTCGTCACCGTCGCGGCCGGTGACCGGGAACCGCGACCAGCCGGTGTCGAGCAGCTCGACGACCCGGGAGACCGGGTCGGTGGCCCGGACGGTCGTGACGCGCACGCGCGGCGTCATGACGTCACCGGCGTCCAGCTCGCGGAAGCGCAGCCCGCCCTCGAGGACGTCGGACAGGTCGTCGTCGAGCAGGCCGCCCGCGTGCGACGCGTCGATGATGCGGCTGAGGTCCTCGGCGGTCGCCCCGTGCTCGAGCTCGTCGACCGGCTCGATGCCGACCCGGCGCAGCAGCGACGTCGAGGCGCGGTCGAAGAGCCGGACGACCGGGCCGGCCACGGTGAGGTAGGCGAGGGTGGTGCGGCTCAGGGCCCGCGCCAGGGGCACGGTGCGCGCGATGGCGAGGTTCTTCGGCGCGAGCTCCCCGAACACCATCTGGACGACGGTGGAGAAGACGAGCACCGCGGTGACGGACAGGGACAGGCGGGTCGCGTACGACATCGACGGGTCGAGCAGGTCGGCCAGGCCCGTGCCGACCAGTGGTTCGGAGACGTAGCCGACGAGCAGCGCCGTGACGGTGATCCCGAACTGCGCCGCGGAGAGGGTGAACGACAGCTGCGACGTGACCCGCAGGGCGCGCCGGGCCGCGTCGTCGCCGGCCTCGGCGAGCTCGCGCAGGGCCGTCCGGTCGACGGCGACGTAGGCGAACTCCTGGGCGACGAAGTAGCCGGTGGCCGTGGTGAGGGCGAGGATCAGCAGGACGCCGAGGGCGATGCCGAGGACGGTGCTCATGCGACCGCCACCCCGGTGAGCGGGTGGTGGGACGGGGGCGGCCGGACTGCGTCCGGCGAGGGACTATGGCCCTCCTGGGAGCCGTCGCGGGACCCGCGAGACTCGTGCCTGGCGTGTGGTCGCATGGGTGCGATCCTAGGCGAGCGCCGCACCCGGGGTGCGGTCCCGGCCGTCCCGTGACCCCCCGTCGATGGTCGCGCCGCCCGTGCCGGCGCCTACTCCGTCGCCGACCCGGCGGACTCTGCGGACTCTGCCGACTCGGGCGACTCTGCCGAGGCGCCGAGGCGGGCGGCCGCTTGGGAGATCTGGTGCGCCAGCTCGACGTCGAGCTGGGTCAGGCCCCCCTCGGAGTGCGTCGAGAGGGCGAAGCGCACCGTCGTCCAGCGGACGTCGATGTCGGGGTGGTGGTCCATCGACTCCGCGTCGGCGGCTACCTCGTCGACGAGGCGGATGCCGGTCGGGAAGTCGGGGGCCGTGAAGGAGGCCCTGATGGTGTCGCCGTCACGGGCCCAGTCCGGCAGGTCGCCGAGCTGGCGCGTGACCTCGTCGTCGTCGAGTCGTCGTGCCATCACCCCAGTAAACCGTGCTGTGGCACTATCGACGACGCCATGTGCCCGCCCGTCCCTGCCCGCGCCCTCGTCGTCGGCGCCGCCATCGTCGACGACCTCGCGCGCCCGACCCGCCTGCTGTCGGCGCGGCGTACCGAGCCCTCGGTGCTGGCCGGTGGCTGGGAGCTGCCCGGTGGCAAGGTGGAACCGGGGGAGGACGCGCTCGCGGCGCTGCACCGCGAGGTGCGGGAGGAGCTCGGCATCACGGTCCGCGTCGGCGTGCAGGTGCCCGGTCCGCTCCCCGGAGCCACGTGGCCTCTCGGCGACAGGTACGAGATGCTGGTGTGGCTGGCCGAGGTGATCGAGGGCGACCCGTCGCCCCTCGAGGACCATGACGAGCTTCCGGTGGCTCGAGGTCGACGACCTGCAGGGCGTCGCCTGGCTGCCGGCCGACCTGCCCATCGTCGAGCGGATCGAGACCCTGGTGCGTGCGGGCTGACGGCCCGGACCGCCGTCGGATGCCGGACCGTGCCCGGCCCGGCCGCGCCCCGCGTGGTCGGAACCACTGCCCAACCCCTGAGAGACTGTCCCCCATGCCCCTGAAGACTCGTGCGGACATCCGCAACGTCGCCATCGTCGCCCACGTCGACCACGGCAAGACCACGCTCGTCGACAAGATGCTCTGGCAGGCCGGCGCGTTCGGCGAGCACCAGCACGTCGACGAGCGCGCGATGGACTCCGGTGACCTCGAGCGCGAGAAGGGCATCACGATCCTCGCGAAGAACACCGCGATCCACTACACGGGCAAGGCGGCCACCGACCGGGGTCTGGCCGACGGCGTCACGATCAACATCATCGACACCCCGGGTCACGCCGACTTCGGCGGTGAGGTCGAACGCGGGCTGTCGATGGTCGACGGCGTCGTGCTCCTCGTCGACGCGTCGGAGGGCCCGCTGCCGCAGACGCGGTTCGTGCTGCGCAAGGCGCTCGCGGCCAAGATGCCGGTCATCCTCTGCATCAACAAGGTCGACCGCCCCGACTCGCGCATCGCCGAGGTCGTCGACGAGGCCTACGAGCTCTTCCTCGACCTCGACGCCACCGAGGAGCAGATCGACTTCCCCATCGTCTACGCCTCGGCCAAGGCCGGCCGTGCCTCCCTCGAGCGCCCCGCCGACGGCGCGCTGCCCGAGGCCGACGACCTCGAGGCGCTCTTCGCCACGATCCTCGAGACGATCCCCGCGCCGACGTACGACGACGAGGCGCCGCTGCAGGCGCACGTCACCAACCTCGACGCGTCGAACTTCCTGGGCCGCCTCGCGCTGCTGCGGGTGCACAACGGCACGATCACCAAGGGCCAGCAGGTCATGTGGTGCCGCCACGACGGTTCGCAGCAGCGCGTCAAGATCACCGAGCTGCTCATGACCGAGGCCCTCGAGCGCAAGCCCGCCGAGAGCGCCGGCCCCGGCGACATCATCGCCGTCGCGGGCATCCCCGACATCACCATCGGCGAGACCCTCGCCGACGCCGAGAACCCGGTGCCGCTGCCACTCATCACGGTCGACGAGCCGGCGATCTCGATGACGATCGGCACGAACACCAGCCCGCTCGTGGGTCGCGGCCCGACGAAGGGCACCAAGGTCACGGCGCGCATGGTCAAGGACCGCCTCGACAAGGAGCTCGTCGGCAACGTGTCGCTGCGCATCCTGCCGACCGAGCGTCCCGACGCGTGGGAGGTCCAGGGCCGTGGCGAGCTCGCGCTCGCCATCCTCGTCGAGCAGATGCGGCGCGAGGGCTACGAGCTGACCGTCGGCAAGCCGCAGGTCGTCACCCGCGAGGTCGACGGCAAGCTGCACGAGCCGGTCGAGCGCCTCACCATCGACACGCCCGAGGAGTTCCTCGGCCCGATCACCCAGATCCTCGCCGCCCGCAAGGGGCGCATGGAGCAGATGACCAACCACGGCACCGGCTGGATCCGCATGGAGTTCCTCGTGCCGAGCCGTGGCCTCATCGGCTTCCGCACCGAGTTCCTCACCGAGACGCGCGGCACGGGCATCGCCCACCACGTCTTCGAGGACTACGAGCCGTGGTTCGGCACCATCACGACGCGCACGAGCGGCTCACTCGTCGCCGACCGTGCCGGCGCCGTCACCTCGTACGCGATGGTCAACCTCCAGGAGCGCGGCGTCCTCTTCACCGAGCCGACGACCGACGTCTACGAGGGCATGATCGTCGGCGAGAACTCCCGGGCCGACGACATGGACGTCAACATCACCAAGGAGAAGAAGCTGACCAACGTCCGCGCCTCCTCCGCCGACAACTTCGAGAAGATCGTGCCCCCGCGCAAGCTCAGCCTCGAGCAGAGCCTCGAGTTCTGCCGCGAGGACGAGTGCGTCGAGGTCACACCGGACGCCGTGCGCATCCGCAAGGTCGTCCTCGATGCCAACGAGCGAGCGCGCACGGCGTCCAGGGCCCGGGCGGCGGCACGCGCCGAGGGTTGATCCGCCGTGGCGGGCGTGGTGCGTGCGCTGCGTGGCTCGGCGCGGCTCGGCCGGTCCCTCGGGGCCGGCCTCGCCGCGGTCCTGCTCGCGTCCGCGGCGGCCGGGTGCACCGGCACGGGTGATGCCGGCGCGGCCACCGACGTCGTCCGGCCGGCGACGTCGACGGGCAGCGTCGGGAGTGACGCGGCCCCGCAGCCGGGCGGAACGCTCGAGGTGCTCGTGGCCGGCCAGGTCGCGACGTGGGACCCGCAGCTGATGTACGTCGGGCCCGAGGCGTTCTTCGCCCAGCGCGTCTTCGCCCGCGGCCTGACCGCCTACGGCACGGGCGCGCACCAGCGCGACGTCGTCGCCGACCTCGCCACCGACACCGGCACCGCCAAGGACGGCGGGCGGACGTGGACGTTCACCCTGCGCGAGGGGCTCACGTGGCAGGACGGCTCGCCGATCACGTGCGACGACGTCCGCCACGGCATCGCGCGCACCTTCGACCGGCGCACCCACGTCGCCGGCACCAACTACGCCAGCTTCCTGCTCGACATCCCGACGAAGGTCACCGCCGAGGGGCTCGAGAAGCCGGTCTACCAGGGCCCGGACGACACGGCGCACCAGCCGGACTTCGACCGGGCCGTGGCCTGCTCGGGACGCACCATCACCTTCCACCTGCGCGACGCCGAGCCGGACTTCCCGTACGTCGTGGCGCTGCCCGAGTTCGCCCCTCGCAAGGCCTCGAGCGACCGCAAGGACGACAAGACCTCCTACGACGTCATGTCGAGCGGCCCCTACCGGCTGGAGAAGCCGTGGAAGGCCGACGAGGGTGGCACGTTCGTGCGCAACGCGAACTGGGACCCCCGCACCGACCCCGTCCGCCGGGCCTACCCCGACCGCATCGAGGTGACGACGGGGCTCGGTGAGGCCGCAGTCATCCAGCGCCTGCTCAACCAGCGTGACGACGACGCGTACGCGGTCTCGTGGGTGCAGGCCAGCCCGACGCTGCGCAACCAGGCCGGCACCGACCTGCAGGCCCGCCTCACCTTCCCCTACACCGGCAACGTCGACTACCTGGCGCTCAACATGCGCAGCCCCGTCATGTCGAACCCCGCTGTGCGCAAGGCGTTCGCGCTCGCGACCAACCGAGCCACGTACGTCACCGCCAACGGGGGCGAGGGGGCCGGCACCCCGACGTGGTCCATCCTGTCACCGGCCGTCGACCCCTCCACGGTCGAGGTGCCGAGCGGCGCCAAGGTCGACGGCGACCCGGAGCAGGCGCGCCGCGTGCTCCAGCAGGCGGGCGTCAGGACGCCGGTGCGGGTGCGCGTCGTCTACGCGCGTTCGGTCCTCGGCGACAAGGCCTACGCGGCCCTCGCGGCCGGCTGGGAGCGGGCCGGCTTCGAGGTCGAGCTGACCGGCGTCGCCCCCGAGGAGTACTACGAGACGATCGAGCGCAAGACGGCGGGCGCGTCCTTCGACGTGTTCCGCGGGGTCTGGACGCCCGACTGGCCGTCGGCCTCCGGGGTCCTGCCGGCCCTCTTCGACTCGCGGATCAACATCGACTCCACCGGTCCCGGACAGGACGTCGGCTACGTCGACGACAAGACCGTCAACGGGCTCATCGACCAGGCCGAGGCCACGCCCGACCCCGAGCAGCGCGCGAAGGTGTGGCTGCAGGCCGACACCGCGCTGCGTGACGCCGGCGGCTACGTCGCGCTCTCGGCGACCAAGGCGTTGTACCTGCACGGCGCCGGCGTCGTGCACTACGAGGACCACGCCGTCGGCGGCATCGTCGACCTCGCGACCGTCTCCCTGCACTGACCGTCCCCGCACCCGCCCGACCGGCAGGAGGCCCCGTGGCCCGTCTCGTGTTCGTCCACGCCCATCCCGACGACGAGTCGCTGACGTGCGGCGTGACGATGGCCCACCACGTCGCGCGGGGCGACGAGGTGCACGTGCTGACGTGCACGCTGGGGGAGGAGGGCGAGGTCATCCCGCCCGGCCTCGCCCACCTCGAGGGGCATCCGGACGACGCCCTCGGCCCGCACCGCCACGCCGAGCTGGCCGAGGCCTTGCGACGCCTCGGCGCCACGATGCACGTGCTCGGCGCCGACCCCGCCGCCGGGCGGCTGTCCCGGTACCGCGACTCCGGCATGGCGGGCTCGCCGGCGGCAGCCCGCCCCGACGCGTTCGCCGGCGTCGACCTCGAGGAGGCCGCGGCGCTCGTGGCCGGAGTGCTCCGCGACGTGCGCCCCGACGTCGTCGTCACCTACGACGCGCACGGCGGCTACGGCCACCCCGACCACGTCCGGACGCACGACGCGACCCGGCGCGCGCTGCGCCTGCTCGAGGCCTCGGAGCGGCCCGACCGCGCCTTCGAGATCCTCACGCCGGTGTCGTGGGCCCGCGCCGACCGCGCCTGGCTGCACGCCGCCGACCCCGCCTGCCTGGCCCGCCCCGACGGGCTGCCGCCGCTCGTCCTGCCCGCCGCCGACGACCCGTTCCCGCCGTCGGTCGTGCCCGACGAGCGCGTGACGCACGTCGTCGAGGACGCCGCAGCCAGGGCGGTGAAGAACCAGGCGCTGCGCGCGCACGCCACGCAGGTCATCGTGGCCAGCGAGGACGTGCACGCGCTGTCCAACCTCATGGCCGCCCGGACATCGACTCGGGAGGGCTTCCGCCGCGTCGACCCCGTGACGTGGGAGACGATCGGGGGCGCCGTCCCCGCGTCGGAGGCGGGCCTGCTCGCCTGATCCCTCGCGCCGGCGTCAGGCACGACGGCACCGGCCCAGGGGCACCGGGCACAAGGGCACCGGGGGCCCGGGCCCCGGTGCCGTCACGGCCCGGCAACGACTCGGTCACGTCCGGGCCACACCGGTCCGCCTCGCCGGTGCCGGGCCCCGGGCGGGCTACCGTTCGAGCCACCACCAGCCGCACCCGAGGCCGTGCCCGCGCACGACGCCGCGTACGGAGGCCCATGGACACCTGGCAGCCCCAGCCCCGCCGCGAGAGCCGCGCCACCGCGGTCCGGCTGCTCGCCGCCACCGTCGTGCTCGGGGGCGCCTACGCGGGCCTCAGCATCTGGTCCGCCGACCACGTGCCGGCCACGGTGTCCGTCGGGGGCATCCACGTCGGCGGCATGACGCCCGAGCGGGCCACCGCCGCCATCGAGCGCGGCGCGCGGGAGGTCCTGACTCGGCCCATCGCGCTCACCGTGCCCGGCCGGCCCGAGCCGGTGAGCGTCGTGCCCGTCGACGTCGGCCTCCGGGTCGACGCGGCCCGGTCCCTCGACGGCCTCACCGGGTTCACGCTGGACCCCCGCACCATCTGGGCCAAGCTGACCGGGTCCCTGCGCCTGCCCCTGCTGACGAGCGTCGACGACGACCGGCTCACGGCCTACCTCGACGCGCTGGCCCCCAGGGTCGAGCAGCCGCCGCGCGAGGGACGGGTCACCTTCCCCGCCGGACGCGTCACGGTGGAGATGCCGCGGTCCGGCCGGACGCTCGACGTGGTGGGCACCAAGCTCGCCCTGCGGCGCGCCTTTCCCGAGTCCACGACCGCTGTCGCCGCGGTGCGCGACACCGCGCCGACGGTGGCCGGTGCGGCGGTCGAGCAGTTCGCCGACACCACGGCCGCAGCCATCGTCTCCGGGCCGGTCACCCTCGTGGCCGGCACGTCGCGCGTCGTCGTGCAGCCGACCGAGCTGGTCCCCTTCGTGAAGGTCGAGGCCGACGGGTCCGGCGGCCTGCGGGCGAGCTTCGACGAGCCCGGCCTGGCCCGGCTCGTCGCCGCGAAGGTCACGGTCCCGACGAGGTCGGCGACGAGCGCCCGCTGGGTCTTCGGGCCGGGCAACGGCGCTCCGAGGCTCGTGCCGTCGGTCGACGGTGCGGCCGTCGACGAGGACGCCGTCGCCAAGGCCGTCGTCGCGGCTGTCACCGGTACCGGCACGGGCCGCACGGTCACGGTGGCCGCGGTCCCGGCCAAGCCCCCGTTCTCCACGCAGGACGCCGTCAGGGCGGGCATCACGACGAAGGTCGTCGAGTTCTCCTCGCCGTTCCCGACCGACGACCCGAGCCGCACCAACAACCTCGTCGTCGCCACGCAGCGCCTCGACGGCACGTACGTCCCGCCCGGAGGCACCTTCAGCCTCAACGCGATCCTCGGCGAGCGCACGGAGGACAAGGGCTATGCCGACGGCACCGTCATCATCGACGGCCGGCTGACCCGCGGCACCGGCGGCGGCGTCTCACAGGTCTCGACCGTCGTGTACAACCTGGCCTACTTCGCCGGGGTCCGGTTCCTCGAGTTCCGTCCGCACGCGTTCTTCATCCCGCGCTACCCCGAGGGCCGCGAGGCCACCGTCTACTGGCCGAGCATCGACAACAGGTGGACGAACGACACCGCCTACGGGATGCTCCTGCAGACCTGGGTCGACAAGGGCCAGGTGCACGGCCGGGTCTGGAGCACCAAGGTGTGGGACGTCAGGAGCGTCAAGGGTCCGCGCACGAACGTCAGACCGCCCCGCACGATCCGCAGCGACAGCGCGACGTGCTACCCGCAGCAGCCGAACCCCGGGTTCGACGTCACGGTGACCCGGCAGTGGTACCGCCCCGGTTCCCCGACGCTCGTGCGGAGCGAGGACGTCACGACGCACTACGTGCCCGAGGACGAGGTCATCTGCACCAACCCCGGCGCCACGCCCCCGTGACCCGGTGAGCTGCCACGGCCTCAGGCTGATGCGGGGCGGGCCAGGTAGGTGTACTCGTGGTGCACGGTGAACCCGAGCCGGCTCCAGAAGGCGACGCCGTCGGTGTTGTCGCCGGACACCTGCAGGTACATCGCCGGCATGTTGTTCTCGCGGGCCACCATCGCGATCGCCGACACGATCGTCGAGGCGATGCCGCGGCGCCGGTGCTCCGGATGGACCCAGAGGCCGAAGATGCCCGCCCAACCGGCGTGGATCGCCATGCGGGCGATCCCGATGATCCGCCCGGTCGGCTCGTCGCGCACCGAGAGGAACAGCTGCCCCTCGCTGCCGGTGAGGACGGCCTCCGTGGTGCCCGGCACGACGGAGCGCTGCTCGGCGTAGGCCATGAGCCACTCGGGGGACAGCTGTGCGTCCGCGGTGACCGGCACCGACTCGGTGGTGAGCGGCGGCACCTGCGCGGACAGGCCGGTGAGGACGAGGACGCGGGACCACTCGGGCCGCCCGCCGCCGGGCAGGTAGCCGCGCTCGATGAGCGCCTTGCCGAGCGGCTGCTCCGCCACGTCGAAGCCGGTCGGGCCGTGCAGCTGGAACAGCGCAGGAGCGTCGTGCTCGGCGTACCAGCTCTCGGCGAAGTCGATGGCCTTGTCGATCGGGAGGCTCGGGTCGCCTACGGCCAGAACCGAGTTCGCGCGCCCGGTGAAGCCGGTCGCCGAGCGCAGCAGCCAGTCGCCGAGCCCCTTGCGGGACGTCGCCGCCCAGCCACGCGCCATGAGCCTCTCGAGGTCGTCGGCCGACACGCGCTGGTGCGCGCGACCCGGCTGGCTCGCCGGTGGCGGCACGTCCTTGGCGGCGATGACGTCGGCGCGGACGAGCTTGACCCGCTCGGTCTGCCGACCACCCTGCCCGGCCCTCGCGTCGACGACGAGGAAGTCCTCGTTGCGCGCGACGAGCTCGCCGACGAAGTCGGTGGCACCGGCGTCGCTGCCTTCCGCGAGGCGGTAGCGGACGACGACGCGCCCGCCGACGGTCAGCCCCGCGGTGAGGCGGTGGCCGGTCGTGTCGGTGGAGCCCGGCGTGCCCGCGGAGCCCGTGAGGGGGGTGCTCCCGGGGCCCGTCTCAGCAGCGGGGTCGCGCGTGGGCTCGCCAGTCATGTCCGGCATACTAGGCGGTGCAGCACTTCACCCCGAACGCTCCCAGGAGGTCCCCTCCCCATGACCTATGTCATCGCCCAGCCGTGCGTCGACCTCAAGGACCGCGCGTGCATCGAGGAGTGTCCGGTCGACTGCATCTACGAGGGCAAGCGTTCGCTCTACATTCACCCCGACGAGTGCGTCGACTGCGGCGCGTGCGAGCCGGTGTGCCCGGTCGAGGCCATCTACTACGAGGACGACGTCCCCGAGCAGTGGGCCGACTACTACAACGCGAACGTCGAGTTCTTCAACGACCTCGGTAGCCCGGGCGGTGCCGCCAAGCTCGGCGTCATCGACAAGGACCACCCGCTCGTCGCGGCCCTGCCGCCCCAGCCGCACGACGAGTGACGCCCCTCGGTGACGAGGCCGTGGCCACGACCACAGGCCCGGGCCCGGCGCCGCTCGACCTGCCCGACTTCCCCTGGGACTCGCTCGCGCCCCACAAGGCGCGGGCGAGCTCGCATCCGGGGGGCCTCGTCGACCTCTCGGTCGGCACGCCCGTGGACCCGACCCCCGAGGTCGTGCGAAGCGCCCTCGCCGGCGCCTCGGACGCCCCCGGCTACCCGCTGACGGTCGGCACGACGGACCTGCGGGCCGCGATCGCCGAGTGGTTCTCGCGGCGTCGCGGCGTCCCCGGGCTCGGTTCCGACGCCGTGCTGCCCACCATCGGCAGCAAGGAGCTCGTCGCGTGGCTGCCCACCCTCCTGGGGGTCCGGACCGGTGACGTCGTCGGCATCCCCGAGGTCGCCTACCCGACCTACGACATCGGGGCCCGGCTCGCCGGGGCGACCCCGCGCGTCGTCGGCTCGTTGACCGGTCTCGGACCGATGACGCCGAGCACGACGCCGAAGCTGCTGTGGCTCAACAGCCCGGGCAACCCGCACGGCCAGGTGCTGGGCGTGGGCCACCTGCGCAAGGTCGTCGAGTGGGGGCGTCGGCACGGCGTGGTCGTCGCGAGCGACGAGTGCTACGCCGAGCTCGACTGGCGTGAGGGGCAGTACGGCACCGCCACGCCCAGCATCCTGCACCCCGACGTCTGCGACGGCGACCACACGGGCCTGCTCGCCGTGTACTCCCTGTCCAAGCAGTCCAACCTCGCCGGCTACCGCGCGGCGTTCCTGGCCGGTGACCCCGCGCTCGTCGGGCGCATCCTCGAGGTGCGCAAGCACGCCGGCATGATCATGCCGGCACCGGTGCAGGCGGCGATGGCGGCGGCCCTGCGCGACGACGACCACGTCGAGGCCCAGCGCGCCGTGTACGCGCGGCGCCGGACGCGGCTCGTCGAGGCCGTCACGCGCGCGGGGCTCCGCATCGAGCTGTCCGAGGCCGGCCTGTACCTGTGGGCCACGCGCGACGAGGACTGCTGGACGACCGTGGCCGACCTCGCCGAGCGCGGCATCCTCGTGGCGCCCGGGGCGTTCTACGGCCCCGGCGGCGCCCGGCACGTACGCATCGCCCTCACCGCCACCGACGAGCGCATCGCCGCCGCGTGCGAGCGGCTCTGAGCCCTCACCCGTCGCCCGACCTGCGCGTCCACGGCCCGACACCTGTTTTCCCAGGCCCGGTGACGCTGGGGTAACGTCGCTGCGGAATCCGACGACTTACCGCCCGTGCCCGGGGCGACAGGAGGAACGAAGTGACCAAGGCAGTGGACGCGACGCTCAAGGTCGCCGACAAGGAGCTCACCTTCCCCGGTGTCGACGCCGTCGAGGGCAATGACGGGCTCGGCGTGAGCTCGCTCCTCAAGGAGACCGGTCTGGTCACCTACGACGTCGGCTTCGTCAACACGGCCTCGTGCAAGAGCGCCATCACCTACATCGACGGCGACCAGGGCATCCTGCGCTACCGGGGCTACCCGATCGGCCAGCTGGCCGAGCACTCGACCTTCGTCGAGGTGGCCTACCTGCTCATCTACGGCGAGCTGCCGACGCCCGAGGAGCTGTCCCGGTTCGAGGACCTCATCCGTCGCCACACGATGCTGCACGAGGACCTCCGCGCGTTCTTCAACGGCTTCCCGCGCGACGCGCACCCGATGCCGGTGCTGTCCTCCGCGGTCTCCGCGCTCGGCACGTTCTACCAGGACAGCCTCGACCCCTTCGACCAGGAGCAGGTCGAGATCTCGACGGTCCGGCTGCTCGCCAAGCTGCCGACGATCGCCGCCATGGCGCACAAGAAGAGCGTCGGCCAGCCCTACATGTACCCGGACAACTCGCTCTCGCTCGTCGAGAACTTCCTCCGGATGACCTTCGGCTACCCCGTCGAGCCCTACACCGTCGACCCGACCGTGGCCAAGGCCCTCGACCTCCTGTTCATCCTCCACGCCGACCACGAGCAGAACTGCTCCACCTCGACGGTGCGCCTCGTCGGCTCGGCCCACGCCAACCTCTTCAACTCCGTCTCCGCGGGCATCCACGCCCTGAGCGGTCCGCTGCACGGCGGCGCCAACTCGGCCGTGCTCGACATGCTCGACCAGCTCCACGAGTCCGGGGACGACCCGAAGAAGTTCATGGAGAAGGTGAAGAACAAGGAGGGCGGCGTCCGGCTCATGGGCTTCGGCCACCGGGTCTACAAGAACTACGACCCGCGTGCGGCCATCATCAAGAAGTCCGCGGACGAGATCCTCGCCAAGCTCGGCCAGGACGACCCGCTGCTCGACATCGCCAAGGGCCTCGAGGAGATCGCCCTCGCCGACGACTACTTCGTCGAGCGCAAGCTCTACCCGAACGTGGACTTCTACACCGGGCTCATCTACAAGGCGATGGGCTTCCCGACGAAGATGTTCACGGTCCTGTTCGCCATCGGCCGCCTGCCGGGCTGGATCGCCCAGTGGCGCGAGATGATGACCGATCCGGAGACGAAGATCGGCCGCCCGCGCCAGATCTACACCGGGTCCCCCGAGCGCGACTACCCGCAGGGCTGATCCAGCGCCCACCACCCCTCCGGGCCCTCCGACGCTTTCGGCACCGAACGACTCGTTCGGTGCCGAAAACGTCTGTGCACCGGCGCGTTCGGCACCCTACGGCGCGTTCGGGACCGAACGACTCGTTCGGTCACTGTCGGAGACCGGGTCTGAGCAACCGAACGACTCGTTCGGTTCCCTGTCGGAGACCGGGTCGCAGCAACCGAACGACTCGTTCGGTGCGCGGGGGCGCGGCGCGGTGGGGCAAGGTGGGGTCATGGCGAGCTACACGGTCAACGACGCGGCGGTGGCGGCGGTGCGCGAACGCATCGAGCGGCGGCAGTACGTGCTCGACAGCGACTGGGGCGAGGTGCAACCGGGCGCCGAGGCGCAGAACGCCTACCTCGAGCGCCACTCGTGGGAGGAGTACGCCTCCTGGCACCTCGGTCTGACCGAGGGTGCCAACGACGAGACCAAGGCGCGGTACGCGTTCGTCTGCGGTGACCTGCGGCGGGTGCACCGCACCGGCCTCATCGCCTGCGTGTACCGGGCCGCCGAGTGGCGCCACAAAAAGGTCGAACGGGCTGCCTACGACCTGCTGCAGCACCTCGACCGGGTCGCCGGGATCGACTGAGGACGCGCGCCGGCCGTGGTCTGCGCCGCGCCGGCCGCCCGGTCGGCGCGACGTCCGGCTCCGACGCCCGACCAGGCGTCGGTCGCGTCAGAGCAGGTCAGGCGAGGGTGATGGTGACCGTCGTGGTGGCCGAGCCGGCGGACCAGCCGGCGTCGCCCTCGGAGCGGTCCCAGGTGCGGTCGCCGATCGTGACGCGGGTCGCGCCGTACTGCTCGGCCCGCGCGACTCCCCAGTGCGCGACCGCCCAGGCCAGGGCCGGGTTCGACGCCGTGGCCGTGACGGTCTTCTCGCCGCGGCGCACCGACGCGACGCCCATCTGCTGCTGCAGGTCGTCGGCCACGCGGGAGGGGCTCACGCTCGTCTTCGCGGCGTCGAGGCGGCAGGTGAGCCCGCCGGGCGAATGGCCGGTCAGCGTCGAGGCGAGCACGCGTCCCTGCCCTTCGTGGTCGCGGTAGGCCTCCGGGAACCCGCTGCGCTGGACCCGTTGGGCGATGGTGGTGATGTCGGCGCTCTCGTAGCCCCTGAACTTGACGAGCGCGTCGTAGAAGGCGTTGGTCGCGTGGACCATGTCGAGGATCTGCTTCTCGGTGCCCCATCCCTGGCTCGGCCGCTGCTGGAACAGCCCGAGCGAGTCGCGGTCGCCGTAGCGCAGGTTGCGGATCTTCGACTCCTGGAAGGCCGTCGTCAGGGCGATGGTCGCCGCTCTCGGGGGCAGCCGGCGCTTGACCGCGAGCGCGCTGATGAGCGCGGCGTTGGCGGTCTGCTCGGGGTCGAAGGTCTCGGTCATGCCTCCGGCCGTGATGGTGCACGTCGGGTTGACGACGCTGGTGTAGAGGAAGCGCGCCCCGAACCAGGCACCGACCGCCACGAGCGCGACGACGAGCAGCACCGCGACACCCCGCCGCCGGCGCCGCGCGGGACGTCGGGGCGCGCGGGACTCCGCGAGAGTCGGGCGCTGGCGGGTCGGCATGGGGTCCTCGTCGTCGTCGCCACGGCGCGCCGGGCGTGGGGTCGGCTGGGGTCAGTCGTTCGCGTGCAGGGCCTCGTTGAGCGCGATGCCGGAGCCTGCCCGGTCCCGAGCCTCGACGGCGCCGGTCACGCTGTTGCGGATGAAGAGGATGTTGCTCGAACCGGAGAAGCTCGCGGGCCTTGACCACCGCGCCGTCGGGGAGGGTCACCTTGGTCCCCGCCGTCACGTAGAGACCGGCCTCGACGACGCAGTCATCGCCGAGGGCGATCCCGATGCCGCCGTTGGCCCCGACGAGACAACGCTCGCCGATGCTCACGCGTTCCGTGCCACCACCGGAGAGCGTCCCCATGATCGAGGCGCCGGCGCCGACGTCGGAGCCGTCGCCGACGACGACGCCCTGCACGATGCGGCCCTCGACCATCGAGGTGCCGAGCGTGCCCGCGTTGAAGTTGCAGAACCCCTCGTGCATGACCGTGGTGCCCGGGGACAGGTGCGCGCCGAGGCGGACGCGGTCGGCGTCGGCAATCCGGACGCCCTGCGGCACGACGAAGTCGGTCATCCGGGGGAACTTGTCGACCCCGTAGACCGCGACGTGCTGGCCGGCCGCGCGCAGTCGCAGGCGGGTCTGCTCGAACCCGTCGACGGCGCAGGCCCCGACGCTCGTCCAGACGACGTTCGGCAGGACCCCGAAGATGCCGTCGAGGTTGACGGTGTTCGGCTGCACGAGGCAGTGCGAGAGCAGGTGCAGCCGCAGGTAGGCGTCGGGCGCGTCCGCCGGCGCGGCGTCGAGGTCGACCTCGACGAGACGCACCTCGGTGCGGACGCGGCGGGCGGCGTCCTCGCCGGCGAGTGCGGCCAGTCCCGCGGCAGCGGAGGCCTCGGCCGGCCGGGCCCCGAGGGCCGGTTCGGGGAACCACGTGTCGAGCACCTGCCCGCCGTCCGTGACCGTCGTCAGTCCATAACCCCATGCGCTGCGCTCCGACATGCGCGAAAGGATAGGGCCGCGGGGTCCGGTGCCCGAAACCAGACGGCCTCCCCGTCCGGCTGGCGGGCACCGGCGGGCACCGGCGGGCTAGCCTTCCCGGTATGCCCGAGCCGACCCCGTCCACCGAGCCCGTGACCGCCGACGCCGCCCCCGACGCCACCGACGAGGTCACCGACGCCACCGCCGAGGTCACCGACGCCGCCCCGCACGCCCCCGGCGCCGGCCCGGCGTCGCCGCTCGACCTCACCGCCGACGTCACGACCCTCGTCGCAGCGATCTGTGACGTCGCATCGGTCAGCCGGGACGAGCAGGCCCTCGCGGACGCCATCGAGGCGGCGCTGCGGCCACTGGCCCACCTCGAGGTCGTGCGCGACGGCAACACCGTCGTCGCCCGCACCCACCTCGGCCGCTCGGAGCGTGTCGTCCTCGCGGGCCACATCGACACCGTCCCGCTGACCGCCGAGCCGAACCTGCCGACCCGGCGCGTCGGCGACGACCTCTGGGGTCGCGGCACGGTCGACATGAAGGGCGGTGTCGGGGTCATGCTGCGCATCGCGGCGCAGCTGGCCGAGCCCGAGCGCGACCTGACCTTCCTCTTCTACGAGTGCGAGGAGATCGACGCGAGGTACAACGGCCTGGCCCGGGTGGGCCAGACCCACCCCGAGCTGCTCGCCGGGGACTTCGCGGTGCTCCTCGAGCCGACCGACGGCGCGATCGAGGGCGGCTGCAAGGGCACCCTGCGTGCAGACGTCACGACGACCGGCGTCGCCGCCCACTCGGCGCGGCCATGGAAGGGCCACAACGCGATCCACGACGCCGCGACCGTGCTGAGCCGCCTCACCGCCTACGAGGCCGAGACGATCACCGTCGACGGGCTGGACTACCACGAGGCGCTGCAGGCGGTGGCCATCAGCGGCGGCATCGCCGGCAACGTCATCCCCGACCGCTGCACGGTGACCGTCAACTACCGGTACGCCCCCGACAAGGACGTGGCCGAGGCCTTCGCCCACGTCCAGCACGTGTTCGAGGGCTTCGAGGTGACCCTCGGCGACGCCGCCGACGGCGCGCGCCCGGGACTGCTCCTGCCCGCCGCGCAGGCCTTCGTCGAGGCGTTGGGGGTCCCGGTCAACGCCAAGGAGGGCTGGACCGACGTCGCCCGCTTCTCGACGCTCGGGGTGCCCGCCGTCAACTACGGCCCGGGCGACCCGAACCTCGCGCACATGGACGACGAGCACTGCCCGGTACACCAGTACGTCGACGCCGAGGCGGCGCTGCTGCGCTGGCTCGGCTGACGCGTCTGCGCACGGCACCGGCACGTAGGGTGGCGCTGTGAGTGACGACGAACACCCGGCGGCTCCGGAGCGGCACGCCGGCATCGGCGAGCCGGCTGCCCCGGCACCGCGCCCGCCGCGGTCCGGCGGGCCCCGCGACTCCCGACGCCAGACCGGTCCGGTCACGCTGCGCCGCGAGCAGGTGCCGACGACGACGACCGACCAACGGCTGCTCCAGAGGCCCCAGCGCTCGGACTGGCTGCACAACGACCCGTGGCGCGTCATGCGGATCCAGTCCGAGTTCGTCGAGGGCTTCGGCGCGCTCGCCGAGCTCGGACCGGCCGTGGCGGTCTTCGGTTCCGCCCGCACGGCCCGTGACGACCCCGCCTACGCCACCGGGATCGAGGTCGGCCGGCGCCTCGTCGAGGCCGGGTACGCCGTCATCACCGGGGGCGGTCCCGGCGCCATGGAGGCGGCCAACCGGGGCGCGTACGAGGGCCGAGGCACGTCGGTCGGCCTCGGCATCGAGCTGCCCTTCGAGACCGGCCTCAACGAGTACGTCGACATCGGCATCAACTTCCGGTACTTCTTCGCCCGCAAGGTCATGTTCCTCAAGTACTCGCGCGGGTTCATCGTGCTGCCCGGCGGCTACGGGACGCTGGACGAGCTCTTCGAGGCGCTGACGCTGGCCCAGACGCAGAAGGTCACCGAGTTCCCCCTCGTGCTCATGGGCACCGACTACTGGTCCGGTCTGCTGGACTGGCTGCGCGGCACCGTGCTCGACCGGGGCATGATCGTGCCGGCCGACCTGGACCGCTTCGTCCTCACCGACGACCCGGACGAGGCCGTGCAGGCCATCCGCACCTTCGAGGAGCCGGGCCTGACGATGCCCCCCGAGGCCGCCGATCCGCATCGTGGCGACGAGGAGACCGCGTCGTGAAGTGGTTCATCCTGCTCGTCGGCGTCGTCGTCGTGTGCTTCGTCGTGGCGCTCGTGCTCGGTCTGGCGGGGGGCGGCCTCGGCCGGCCGACGGCTTCGCTGTCGCACGAGCCGCTGCCCGACGAGGCGATCGCCGACGACGACTTCGACGACCTCGTCTTCGACGTCGCCGCCCGCGGCTACCGGATGAGCCAGGTCGACGCCGTCGTCGACCGGTTGCGCCGCGAGCTGCGCGAGAAGGACGAGCAGATCGCCGTCCTTCGCGGCGACGCCGCGCCGGCGGCCGTAGACGCCGCCGACCCCACGGGTGGCGGAGGGGCCAGGGCCGCCGAGGAGGCCCGGGCCGCCGAGGAGGCCCCAGCCGCCGAGGAGCCGCGAGCCGCCCAGGAGCCGCGAGCCGCCCACGAGCGTCCGGGCCCCGAGGGCTCGCCGCCCACGCCGCCCACGCCGCCCACCGAGCCGCCACCCGCCGATGCAGCGGGGCTGCCGCAGGCGGCCGGACGCGGCGTCGGCGACGACCGCAGCGGATGAGGGACCTGGCTCCCAGCCTGCCCCGCCGCACCTTCGTCGGATGGGTCCTGGCGCTCTACGCCGCCGCCCGCGTCGTCACGACGGCGATCCTGCTCGTCGTCATGCAGCGCCAGGTGCCGAGCGGCATGACGGGTGGCGACCACGTGCCGGTCACCTACTTCCCCTTCACCGCGCTGTGGGACGGCCAGTGGTACCAGACCATCGCCCTCGACGGGTACCCGTCGCAGCTGCCCGTCGGCGAGGGCGGCTCGGTGCAGCAGAACGCCTGGGCCTTCTACCCGCTGTTCCCGTACGCCTCGCGGGTCCTCATGGCCGTGGGGCTGTCGTTCCCGGCCGCCGGGTCGACGCTCGCGCTCGGGTGCGGGTTCGGCGCGGCCGTGCTCATGGCGCTGCTGCTGCGTGACCGGCTCGGTGACCGGGCGGCGCTCGTCGTCGTGCTCCTGTGGGCGTGCTTCCCGGCGTCGGTGACGCTGCAGCTGGCCTACACCGAGGCACCGGCGATGCTGCTGCTCGTCGGGTACCTCTACGCCCTGGCTCGCGAGCGGTGGCTCGTGGCGGCGGGAGTCGCCGTGCTGCTGGGCCTGACGCGTCCGGTCGCGGTGCCGCTGGGCGTCGTGACGCTCGTCGCGCTGTGGTTGCGCTGGCGTGCTCGTACCGAGCGGCCCGTCACCCGGGGACTCGCCGCGGGAGTCGCCTCGCTCGTCGGGTGCGGCGTCGCGGGGCTCCTCTGGCCCGCGATCGCCTGGTGGGTCACCGGCGAGGCCGACGCCTACACGCGGACGATGGGCGCCTGGCGCGGCTCGGGCACCGTGGAGCCGTTCACGCCGTGGGCCGGAATGGCGCGCTACGTCTTCGGCGACACCTGGGGTCCGGTGCTGCTCTGGCTCGTGCCGTCGGCGGTCGTGGCCCTCGTGGCCGGCCCCTGGGCTCGGGCGCTCGGGGCCGAGCTGCGGACGTGGTCGCTGGCCTACCCGGCCTACCTCGCCGCCGTGCTCGACCCCTTCACCAGCATCTTCCGCTACCTCGTGCCACTCTTCCCGCTGCTCGGCGTCGTCGTCGGCGCCGGCTGGCCGGACCGCCGCGGCACCACGTGGACCCGGCTGCTGGTGCGCGCGGTGCCGATGCTCGCGCTCTTCGTCGTGGGCCAGTGGTACTGGACCGACATCCTGTGGCGTTACGTCCCCTCGCCGAACGGTGACTACCCGCCGTGACGCCGACCGCGACCGGCGCGCACGAGCGGCGACGCCGGTGGGCGTCACCGGCCGGTGTAGACGGGCTCGTCCTTGGCCAGGAAGGCGTCGACCGCGGCGCGGTGGTCGGCGCTGTGTCCGGTGTAGGCCATGAGCTCGGCCTCGTTGGCCAGCGCGTCGGCCAGCGGCGCCGTGGCGCTGTAGGCCACCGCGCGCCGGATCGACCCGTAGGCCAGCGTCGGCCCGGCGGCGAGCCTCGAGGCGAGCTCGCCCACGACGGCCTCGAGCTCGGACGCCGCCACGACCCGGTTGACCAGGCCCAGCTCGAGCGCCTCCGCGGCGCCGACGGTGCGGGGGAACATCAGCAGGTCCTTGGCGCGCGCCGTGCCGACGAGGCGGGGCAGGGACCAGGAGGCCCCGGAGTCGCACGACAGCGCGATTCCGGCGAACGAGGTGTTGAGGCCCGCCGTGTCGGCCGCCACGCGGACGTCGCACGCGAGGGCGAAGCTGAGGCCGGCGCCGGCGGCGACGCCGTTGAGGGCGGCCACGACGGGCTTGTTCATCGTCGCGAGCGCGGTGACGATCCGGTTGTAGTGCCGGGTCACCGTCGTGGCGAGGGTCGCGCTCTGGTCGGCGAGGCTGCGGACGTGCTCCTTGAGGTCCTGCCCGACGCAGAACGCCCGGCCGGAGCCGGTCAGGACCAGGCACCGGACCGTCTCGTCGGCGGCGAGCGACTCGAGGGCGGACACGAGCGCGTCCTTGAGCGCCTCGTCGAGGGCGTTCATGGCGTCCGGGCGCGACAGGCGCACCCACGCGACGCCACCGTCGACCTCGACGACGAGCGGGCCGGTGGCGTCGACGGGTGCGCGGTCCGAGGTCGGGCCGTCGGTGGGATGGGACTGGGGCGCGGTCATGGGCGCCACTCTGTCCCATCCGGGCGGGCCACGGTAGGTGCGGCGCCCCGCACGTGCGCATCCTCACGTCCGGATTAGGTCTCGCAATCCAGACACGGAATAATGGGACCAAAGACCGAGGATTCCTAGGGAAGGGGAACCATGGCAGCAATGAAGCCGAGGACCGGAGACGGACCGCTCGAGGTCGTCAAGGAGGGTCGCGGCATCGTGCTGCGAATGCCCCTCGAGGGCGGCGGGCGGCTGGTCGTCGAGATGACCCCCGACGAGGCTGCGGCTCTGCGCGACGCGATCCAGGGCTGCGACGGCGTCAGCTGAAGCGCTCCCTGCCCCAGGCGCCTCGACTCACGCCTCCGACGGCCCCCGACCTGTAGGTCGGGGGCCGTCGTGCGTCCCGGCCGGGGGAGCGCGGTCCGACCGGGAGTCAGGGGGTCACGACGGAGAAGCGGTCGGCGACGGCGGCCGCGACGTCGACGAACGCCTCGCGGGTCTTCGGGGCCAGCCGCGACAGGAGGGTGCGGCCGCCGGCCTCGAGCGCGGTGTCCCACGGGATGTGGGACACGTGGGCGCAGCGGCGGGAGAAGTGCTCGGTGATGGCCATGACCGCCGGGTCGCCCGCGTGGTTGACGGCGTTGACGACGACGACCGCCGACGCGACGAGGTCGCCGAAGCCGTGCGCGTCGAGCCAGTCCAGGGTCTGCGACCCGGCGCGGGCGCCGTCGAGGGCCGGACGCAGGACGAGCACCAGCTGGTCCGCCTCGGCCAGGAGCCCCTGGTTGGCGCTGTCGAGGATGCCGGTGCCGGTGTCGAGCAGCACGAGGTTGTAGTACTGGTCGAGCAGGGACACGACGCGGCGGTAGGCCGGGCGGTCGAGGGCCTGGCTGATGCTCGCGTCGTCGTCCGAGGCGAGCACCTCGAGCCGTGACTCGTGGCACTGGGAGGTGTACCGGCGCATCGTCGAGAAGGTGTCGATGGCGTCGGCGTCGGCCAGCAGGTCGGTGATGGTGCGCGGGCAGTCCCCGGCGATGCGGCGGGCGAGGTTGCCGGCGTCGGGGTTGGCGTCGACGGCGACCACCCGGTCGCCCCGGCTCTGGGCGAAGGTGGCCCCGAGCGCCACGGTCACCGTCGTCTTGCCGACGCCGCCCTTGCGGCTCATGACGACGATGCGGCGGGTCCCCTCGATGGGGGCCCTGACCCGGGCCTCGAGCGCGGCGCGACGCCGCTCGGCCGGCCCCGGGCCGGGGGCCACCCGGCCACCGGTCAGGCCGGCGAGCCCGCGCCGCCAGCCGGTGCGGGCGACGGTGCGCTCGCGGCCGAGCAGGGCCTCGTCCGTGAACGCGTCGGCGGTCAGCGGCGCCGCCGGGGCGGCCGGTCCAGTGACCTCACGCGGCGGGGGCGGTACCTGCCGTACCGGGCCGGGGAGGCGTCCGAGATGACCCGGGCGGTCGGCGCCTGCCGCGTTCGCTCGGGCGGCATCGGCGAGGTCGCGGGCCGTGGGGCCGGCGGGGGCGGCCGGTTTCGCCGGGGCCCGGACCGCTCCGGCGTCGGACCGTCCCGGGGGCGTTGCGCGAGCGCCCCCGGCCGGGGTCGTCACGGGGGCGGTGGCAGGCGGTCGGCGGTCGCCAGGACGCCCGTTCGCCGGGGTGGAGGGTTGCTCGATCGTGCTCATGCGCGCCCATCTCGTGTCGCGAGCCGGACGCCGGGCCCGGCAGCAGAACGAACGGTGAGGATGCCAAGGCTAGTCCTCGGCGAGTGGGCGGCGGGGTGCTCGGGCCCGACATCCGGGAACCCTGCCCGGGTCTGTCCGGGTACGTCCCGAAACGTCAGGGCGCCCGGGCCGCCGGGCGGGGGAGCAGCGGGAGCAGGCGACCGGCGTCAGCTCTTGACGGCGACGAGAAGCCCCTCGCTGACGGGCAGCAGCGCGACGGTGAACCGGTCCTGGTCGCGCAGCGTGCGGCCGACCTCGCGCAGCGTCCGGGTCTCGGGGTCCCGCTTGGCCGGGTCGGACTCGTCGTCGGACCACGTCAGCACCAGGGTGCCGCCGGGACGGAGCAGGCGCCCGGCCTGCTCGACGTACTCCGGGTACTCCTGCCGGTCGGCGTCGACGACGACGAGGTCGTAGGCGGCGTCCGTCATGCGCGGCAGGACGTCGAGGGCGCGACCGGCGATGACCCGGGTGCGCTGGTGGGCGATGCCGGCGGCGGCGAACGCCTCTCGTGCCGCCCGCTGGTGCTCGGTGTCGAGGTCGATGGTCGTGAGGACGCCGTCGGCGGGCATGCCGCCGAGCAGCCACAGCCCTGACGCGCCGGCGCCGGTGCCGACCTCCATGACCGCCTTGGCGCCGGTGGCCGCCGCGAGGAACTGCAGGGTCGCCCCCACGCCGTTGCCGACCGGTCGGGCGCCGAGCTCCTCGCCGCGCAGGCGGGCCTGCTCGACGTGCTCGCTCGGGGCGACGAACTCCTCGGCGTGCGACCACGCGGCGACCTTCTGCGAACTCATGGCCGCAACCCTACTGCGACGGCAACGACAGGTTCTGGACGAGCCCGGCCCCTCCGTGCCTATGGTGCGGTCATGGACGAAACGGACCTGCCGACGACCACTGGAGAGCCCGACCGGCCGACCGCCGAGCACCGACGCCCCGACGGCGTCGACGACGCGACGGTCGAGGCGCTCGGCAAGCTGTCCGAGGCACTCGAGGTCGTCGAGGACGCCCGAGGCCACCTCTACGGGTTCCACCGGCTGACCGGCACCGCCGACCTGGCCCTCGGCGAGGCCGTCGACCTGCTGCGCCAGGCCGGTCACACCGATCTCGCCGAACGCATCGGGCGCGAGCTCGTGGGGCGCAACGTCCTCGAGGGCCGCTGGACCTTCCAGGTCGTCGAGGAGTACGACGACGGCTACTACGCGACGTTCAAGGCGTTCGAGCGTGAGGCCCGGGAGGCGCTGGTCGGTGGCCGCCGGCACCTGTTCGAGGCCGAGATGAAGGAGGACCGGCGCTCGCCGGGCCTGCGGCACCACGAGGCGGTACCCGACGACGCCGGGCAGCAGGGCGCCCGGGGCCCGGGCGGGGACCGCACCGGCGCCGGTGGCGACCTCGCGACCTGACGCGTCGCCCGTCACGGGGCCGGTCCGCACGTTCACAGCGTCCGCACAGGTTCCCGCTGGTGACGCGACAGCCGAAACGGGCACGGTGGAGGGGAACGAATCGCCGACCCGATGCGTTCACGTCGTTGAACCGATCCTCGAAAGGTCCCAGGCTCTCGTGACCAGCAGCGTGCCGTCCACCCAGCCCCACCCCGCGGTGGCGCCGGCCGAGTCGACGTGGACCCCTCCCACGTGGGAGGAGATCGTCGAGCAGCACTCGGCGCGCGTCTACCGCCTGGCCTACCGCCTCACCGGCAACCCGCACGACGCCGAGGACCTCACCCACGACGTCTTCGTCCGGGTCTTCCGCTCCCTGCACTCCTACCAGCCGGGCACGTTCGAGGGCTGGCTGCACCGCATCACGACCAACGTCTTCCTCGACAAGATGCGCCGCAAGCAGCGGATCCGCTTCGACGCCCTGCCCGAGGACGCCGCAGGTCGCCTCCCGAGCCGCGAGAAGGGCCCTGAGCAGACCTACCACGACGCCCGCTTCGACGACGACGTGCAACGGGCCCTCGACGCGCTCGCGCCGGAGTTCCGCGCGGCCGTCGTCCTCTGCGACATCGAGGGCCTGTCCTACGAGGAGATCAGCGCCACGCTCGGCGTCAAGCTCGGCACCGTGCGCTCGCGCATCCACCGCGGCCGCGCGCAGCTGCGTGAGGCGCTGGCCCACCGAGCCCCCGACGCCGTGGCGGCCGCACCGGCTGCAGGCGCCACCAAGGGGGCCCGCCCGGAGGGACGCACGGCGCGCCCCGGCCTGCGCCTTCCCGGCCGCCGGGTCGCCGCCGGGACCCGCTGAGCCGGCCGAGACGAACGACGTGGAGCCCGACCGATGCGCCTGGAGGTGAACCCGTGACGCCGCACCTGCGAGGCTACGTGCGCGCCTACGTCGACCGGGCCCTGCCTCCGGCGATGCTCCACCTCTACGACCGGCACCTCGTGTGCTGCGTGTCGTGCCGCGACGCGGTCGACCGGGAGCGGCGCATCGTCGCGGCGCTGCGCTCGGACACCGGGATGCCGACGTCGCTGCGTTCGTCGCTGCTCGGTCTGGCGGCGGCTCAGACCGCGCCGGGGTCGGGACACGACGGGGGCCCGCGCATCCCGCTGCCGCCGATGGGCGTGCGCCATGCCCTGCCGACCTACGACCCGGTGCCGACCGTGCGTCCGGGCGCGCCCGCGCTGCACCGCTCCCCGATGCGGGCCGCGGTCGTCGCGTCGCTCGCCGCGGGGGCCTCGGTCGCCGCGGCGTGGGGCCTGGCCGTCTCACCCGTGCCGGGCGGGACGCGGCTGCCGTCGGCGGGAGTGCCCGTGGCCAGCCTCGGGTCGAGTCCGAGCACCACGGGTTCCGGCATGTCGGCGCTGCTCGTGAGCCGCCTCGGGTCGTCGGCCAGGGGGAGCGGTTCGACGGCTTCCACGGCCGCGGGGGCCGTCTCCGGAGCCGGCTCGACAGCCGCCGGCCCGGATGCCCCGGCGTCCAGCCGGCTCGCCGCCGTCAGCGCGCCGTACTGGGTCGTCACCAACCGGGTCGTCAACCGTCCGCCGCAGGTGGGCCAGGTGCGTTCGGCGTCGGCGGGTTCGGCAGAATCGACGCCATGAGCGACGAGCCGCGCAGGCCCGAACCCGAGCCCGCAGGTGCTCCCGAACCGCAGGGCGCGAGCGAACCGGAGCGCACCGGTGTCATCGACGTCGGCGCCACCCAGGAGGTACCCGGGCCCGCAGCATCCTCCGAGGCGTGGTTCGACGTCTTCCGCGGCGAGCACCCGGCCGAGGGACCGGGCGTTCCAGCCCGTGCCGATGCCGCCTGGGGCAGCGACCGCGCCGACGCCGTGGCGGAGGAGGCACACCGGGCCGCCTACGCCCCGCCCGCCGCGCCCGCCGCTGGCGCCCTCGACGCCGTCGACGAGGTCCCCGCGACCGGGACACCCTCCGGCTCGACCGGTGCCGGCCCCCCCGCCACGGGCCCGGGCGCGTCGGCGGCCGGCTACTGGGCGGCGCCGGGGGCCCCTGGCGGCCCCGGGGGGCCGAGCGAGGCCGCCGGTCCCGTCACGGTGCCCGTGGCACCGGCCGACGCCGGCGCCGAGGCCCCGGTCGCGGGAGCGACACCGGTCGCGGGACCGATGTCGGGGGCGGCGTCGGCGCCGGTCGACGTGCCGCCGCGGCGACGCCGCGGCGTCCTCGTGGCGGCCGTCGCCGGGCTGTGCCTCCTGTCGGGGGTCGTCGGCGGCGTCGCCGGGCAGGTGCTCGACGACCGCGTCAACCTCACGAGCGGCTCGACGCTGCCGACTCCCGGCATCGGGGCAACCGCCCGCCCGGCGGGCAGCGTCGCCAACATCGCGGCGACCGCCCTGCCGAGCGTCGTGACGATCAAGGTCGACGGCGGCAGCGAGGGGTCGGCCACGGGGTCGGGCTTCGTCATCGACCGCAAGGGTCACATCCTGACCGACAACCACGTCGTGTCGGCCGCGAGCGGGCAGATCGACGTCGTACTCAGCAACGGCGACACCGAGAAGGCCACGGTCGTGGGCAAGGACGCCTCCTACGACCTGGCGGTCATCAGGATCGGCCGCACCGACCTCACGCCCCTCACGCTCGGCAGGTCCGACCAGGTCGTCGTCGGCGACCAGGTCATCGCCGTCGGGGCCCCGCTCGGGCTGGACCAGACCGTGACGACCGGCATCGTCAGCGCGCTCAACCGGCCGGTCACGCCGGGCGAGGGCACCGAGACCTCCTTCATCAACGCCATCCAGACCGACGCCGCGATCAACCCGGGCAACTCCGGCGGGCCCCTGCTCGACATGTCCGGACAGGTGATCGGCGTCAACTCGGCTATCGCCCGCGTGCCCGGCACCGGTGGCTCGACCGGCGGCAGCATCGGCCTCGGCTTCGCCATCCCGAGCGACCAGGCCCGGCGCACCGCCGACCAGCTCATCGCCACGGGCAAGGCCACCCACCCGATCATCGGCGTCAGCCTCGACCGCACCTTCAGCGGCGACGGCGCCCAGGTCCTCGACCGCCCGGACGCCGTGACGGCGGGCGGTCCCGCCGCCAAGGCGGGCGTCAGGCCGGGCGACATCATCACGGCCTTCGAGGGCAAGCGCATCCGCACCCCGGACCAGCTCATCGTCTCGATCCGCTCGCGCGCCGTCGGGGACACGGTCACGCTCACGGTGCTGCGCGACGGCCGTCGGACCGACCTGCAGATGACGCTCGAGGCCGACCCGGACAACTGAGCCGGCTCCCGGGGCGCTTCCGTATGATGGCGCGCGCCGGCCTGCAGGGAAGCGAGGAAGAGTGTTCGACATCAACGGGTGGGAGCTGCTCCTGCTCGGCCTCCTCGCGGTCATCGTCCTCGGCCCCGAGCGCCTTCCCGAGTACGCCGCCAAGTTCGGCCGGTTCGTCCGGCAGGCGCGGGCCATGGCCGACCGGGCCAAGGAGCAGCTCAAGGACGAGATGGGTCCGGAGTTCTCCGACATCGACTGGCGGGCCTACGACCCGCGCCAGTACGACCCGCGCCGGATCGTCCGCGACGCCCTGAGCGCGCCGGCCGACGAGCCCGAGCCGGAGCCGGACAAACCGGTGAGCCTGCCGCGCGGCCACGACCCGTCGAAACCGACGCCGTGGGACGCCGAGGCCACCTGAGCACGCCGTCGGGTCCCCGCCGAGAAAACGATCTGACCCAGAGGCATCGGCTGTCGGGGGCGGCAGCTATCGTCAGGAGCTGATGTCTCTCGAACCCGTCGCGCACCCGCCTGCCTCCGTCCGCTCCCTCTGGCGCCTGCGGGGGTACCTGCGGCCGCACCGTCGGGCCCTGGTCGTCATGTTCACCGCCTCGCTCGCCGGCGTCGGGCTGTCCATCGCCCTGCCACTGGTGACGCGCGCCATCATCGACGGGCCGATCTCGCGGCACGAGCTCGGCCCGGTCCTGCCGCTCGGGCTGCTCGCGCTCGGCCTCGGTGTCCTCGAGGCCGTGCTGATCTTCGTGCGCCGCTGGGTGCAGTCCAACGCCGTCCTCGGCCTCGAGACCGCGCTGCGCCGCGACCTCTACGAGCGTCTGCAGGCGCTGCCGATGAGCTTCCACACGCGGTGGCAGTCCGGCCAGCTGCTCTCGCGAGCCACCACCGACCTGTCGGCGATCCGCCGGTTCAGCGGGTTCGGCCTGCTGTTCCTCGTCGTCAACGTCCTGCAGCTCGTCGTCGTCACCGGCGTCCTGCTGTCGATGTACTGGCCGCTCGGGGTCGTCGTGGCCGCCGTGTCGGTGCCGATCATCTGGCTCTCGATGCGCTTCGAGAAGGCCTACGTCGTCGTCTCGCGCCGGGTCCAGGACCAGCAGGGTGACCTCGCGACCCAGGCCGAGGAGGGTGCCGTCGGCATCCGCGTCATCAAGTCGTTCGGCCGCAGCGACCACGTGTCCGGTCGTTACGACGCGGCCGCGCTCGAGCTGCGCGCGACGAGCATGGACAAGGTGCGCCTCTCCGCGAAGTTCTGGACCTTCCTGGAGGTCATCCCCAACCTCGCCGTCGTCGTCGTGCTGCTCCTCGGGGCGATCGGCGTCGGCCGCGGTGCGCTCACGCCGGGCGAGCTCGTCGCCTTCATCACCCTGATGCTCTCGCTCGTGTGGCCGGTCTCCTCGCTCGGCGTCATCCTCGCGATGGCCCAGGAGGCGATGACCGCGGCGGCCCGGGTCCTCGAGATCTTCGACACCGCACCCGAGATCGTCTCGGGCGGGCAGACGTCGACGCCGAGGCGCGGCCACCTGCGCTTCGAGCACGTCGACTTCGCCTTTCCCGACGCCCCCGACCAGCCGGTGCTGCGCGACGTCAACCTCGACCTGCCACCGGGGCAGACGGTCGCCCTCGTCGGCGCCACGGGCACCGGCAAGACCGCGCTGACCTCGCTCGTGCCCCGGCTGTTCGACGTCACCGGTGGGCGCATCACCATCGACGGCGTCGACGTGCGCGACCTCGACCTCGCGGCGCTGCGCAGCCTCGTCGCCACGGCCTTCGAGGAGCCGACCCTCTTCTCGATGAGCGCCCGCGAGAACGTGACCCTCGGTCGGGTCGAGGCCACCGAGCACGAGGTCCTCGCCGCGCTCGAGATCGCCCAGGCGGGATTCGTCCACGACCTGCCGTGGGGGCTCGACACCCGCATCGGGGAGCAGGGCCTGTCGCTGTCCGGCGGGCAGCGCCAGCGGCTCGCCCTCGCGCGCGCCGTCCTGTCGCGTCCGGCGGTCCTCGTCCTCGACGACACCCTCTCCGCGCTCGACGTCCACACCGAGAACCTCGTCGAGGAGGCGCTGTCGCGAGTGCTGTCCGAGACCACCGGCCTCATCGTCGCCCACCGCGCCTCGACCGTCCTGCTCGCCGACCGCGTGGCCCTCCTGCAGGGCGGCACCATCACCCACGTCGGCACCCATCGCGAGCTGCTCGACACCGTCCCGGCCTACCGCGAGCTGCTCGCCGCGGACCCGGTGGCCGGACACGACGCCCCGGCGGAGGTGTCGGCATGAGCGCGCCCGTGCAGGACTGGCGCGGCGTCGCCTCGGACGAGACCGAGGGCGAGCTGACCGCGCAGGCCTCGGCCCGGCTCGCGGGCCGCTCACGGCGGCTGCTCGCCGACGTGATGCGGCCGTGGCGGCGGGCGCTGTGGTGGCTCATGGCCGTCGTCGTCGTCGAGAACGGGGCCCGCCTCGCCATCCCGTACCTCGTCAAGGAGGGCATCGACGTCGGCATCCCGCCGATCCGTGACTCCGGCGACCTCGACCCGCTGCTCGTCGTCGTCGCCCTCGTCCTCGCCGCCACCGTCACGCAGGCCGTCGCGCGCAACCTCTTCCTCGTGCGCTCCGGCCAGATCGGCCAGGACATCCTCCTGTCGATCCGCCGGCGCGTCTTCCGGCACTTCCAGCGCCTCAGCCCCGCCTTCCACGACCGGTACACCTCGGGCCGCGTCATCTCGCGCCAGACCTCCGACGTCGATGCCATCTACGAGATGCTCGAGACCGGCTTCGACGGCCTCGTCACGGCCGCGCTGACGCTCGTCGGCACGTCCGTCCTGCTGCTCGTCCTCGACGTCAAGCTCGGTCTCGTCGCCCTGCTCTGCGGCCCGTTCCTCGCCTTGCTGACCAACTGGTTCCGCAAGGAGTCGGCGCGCAGCTACCGCGCGACCCGCGAGAAGGTCGCCCTCGTCATCGTCCACTTCGTCGAGTCGATGAACGGCATCCGCGCGGTCCAGGCCTTCCGCCGCGAGCCGCGCAACCAGGAGATCTTCGACGACGTCAACGACCAGTACCGGCGCGCAAACCTCGTCGCGTTCCGCCTCGTCGCCTGGTTCATGCCCGGCATCCGCCTCATCGGCAACGTCACCATCGCGGTGGTGCTGCTCTACGGCGGCTGCCTCGCCTACGAGGGCGAGGTCACGGTCGGCGTGCTCGCCGCGTTCCTGCTGTACCTGCGGCAGTTCTTCGAGCCGATGATGGAGATCTCCCAGTTCTACAACACCTTCCAGTCCGCCTCGGCCGCGCTCGAGAAGCTGTCCGGCGTCCTCGAGGAGGAGCCCGACGTCCCTGAGCCGACCGACCCCGTCGCGCTCGAGGGGGCGCGCGGCGAGCTGCGTCTCGAGCACGTCCGGTTCGAGTACGTGCCCGGCACCCCCGTCCTGCCCGACCTCGACCTCACGGTCCCCGCGGGCCAGACCGTCGCCCTCGTCGGGACGACCGGTGCCGGCAAGACGACCCTGGCCAAGCTGGCGACGCGGTTCTACGACCCGACGCGGGGCGCGGTGCTGCTCGACGGCGTCGACCTGCGCCGCATCCGGTCCGAGGACCTGCACCGCGCGGTCGTCATGGTGACCCAGGAGAGCTACCTGTTCAGCGGCACGGTCGCCGACAACATCCGCTTCGGCCGGCCCGAGGCCACCGACGAACAGGTGCAGGCCGCGGCGCGGGCCCTCGGTGCGCACGCGTTCATCTCCGCCCTGCCCGAGGGGTACGCGACGCCGGTGTCCAACCGTGGTGGCCTGCTCAGCGCCGGCCAGCGTCAGCTCGTCGCGTTCGCCCGGGCCTTCCTCGCCGACCCCGCGGTGCTCATCCTCGACGAGGCGACGTCCTCCCTCGACATCCCGTCCGAGCGGCTCGTGCAGCGGGCCCTGCAGACCATCCTCGCCGGGCGCACCGCCGTCGTCATCGCGCACCGCCTGTCGACCGTCGAGATCGCCGACCGGGTGCTCGTCATGGAGCACGGGCGCATCGTCGAGGACGGTGCGCCGGGCGACCTCATCGAGGCCGGGTCGGGCCGGTTCGCCGGCCTGCACCGGGCCTGGATGGACTCCCTGGCCTGAGTCGCCCTCTGGTCGGGTTCAGCGCCCGACGGGGCTCAGGCCGAGGGAGCGGCCGGCCAGGCCGCGGGCCCGGCTCGCGAGGCCCCGCGCGATGCCCCGCAGCGCGACCCCCGCGGCCGAGTCCGGGGCGCCGAGGACGACGGGCGTGCCGGCGTCGCCGCCCTCGCGCAGCCGCGTGTCGAGCGGGATCTGGCCGAGCAGCTCGACGGGCGCGCCGATGCTGCGGCTCAGCGAGTCGGCGACGGCGCGGCCGCCGCCGGAGCCGAAGATCTCCTGACGCGAGCCGTCGGGCAGCTCGAGCCAGCTCATGTTCTCGATGACGCCGGCGAGGCGCTGGTGGGTCTGCAGGGCGATCGACCCGGCGCGCTCGGCGACCTCGGCGGCGGCCTGCTGCGGCGTCGTGACGACGAGGATCTCGGCCGTCGGGATGAGCTGGGCCACCGAGATGGCGATGTCGCCGGTGCCGGGGGGCAGGTCGAGCAGCAGGACGTCGAGGTCGCCCCAGAAGACGTCGCCGAGGAACTGCTGCAGGGCCCGGTGCAGCATGGGGCCGCGCCAGACGACGGGCTGGTTGCCGGGCACGAACATGCCGATCGAGATGACCTTCACGTCGTGGCTGACGGGCGGAAGGATCATGTCGTCGACCTGCGTCGGGCGCTGCTCGACGCCCAGCATGCGCGGCACCGAGAAGCCGTAGACGTCGGCGTCGACCACCCCGACCCGCAGGCCCTGCTCGGCCATGGCGGCCGCGAGGTTGACGGTGACCGAGGACTTGCCGACGCCGCCCTTGCCGGACGCGACCGCGTAGACGCGCGTCAGGCTGTTCGGCCTGGCGAAGGGGATCTCCTTCTCGGGTGCGCCGCCGCGCAGCTGCTGGCGCAGGGCCGCGCGCTGCTCGTCGCTCATGACGTCGAGGGCGACGTCGACGGAGGCCACGCCCTCGACCGCGAGGAGGGCTGCCGTCGTGTCGCGGGTCAGGGTGTCCTTCATCGGGCAGCCCGAGACCGTGAGGTAGATGGCCACGGCCACCGCACCGGCGTCGTCGACCTCGACCGACTTGACCATGCCGAGCTCGGTGATCGGCTTGCGGATCTCGGGGTCGTTGACCTTCGACAGTGCCGTGAGCAGGGTGTCACGGCTCGGCAGTGCGGGGGCGGACATGTCCTCCATCGTAGGTCGCGCCCGCGGCCCTCCCGACCACGGTCCGTGTCTACCGCGACACACACCGCCACCCACGGCGACGCACACCGCAGGCACCCACCGAGTGGCCACCCCGGAGCGCAACACACCGAGCAGTGGCCAACGCGTCGGGGTGTACCCGTGACGGGTTGGCGACTACTCGGTGTGTTGCGCGGGGGTGGGCTCGTCGGAGCGGTGGATGAGGGCGCGCTCCTCGAGCTCGTCGATGAGGCTGCGGAGCTCGGAGCGGAGGAAGTCGCGCGTCGCCTGCTCGCGCAGGGCCAGGCGCAGCGAGGCGACCTCGCGCGTCAGGAACTCGGTGTCGGCGAGGTTGCGCTCGTCGCGGGCGCGGTCCTGCTCGAGGGCGACGCGGTCGCGGTCGGCCTGCCGGTTCTGGGCGAGGAGGATGAGCGGCGCGGCGTACGAGGCCTGCAGGCTGAGCATCAGCGTCAGGAAGATGAAGGGGTACTGGTCGAAGACGAGGTCGCGCGGGGCGAGGACGTTCCAGCCGATCCACGCGACGACGAAGACCGTCATCCCGATGAGGAACTGCGCGGTGCCCATGAACCGCGCGAACTTCTCGGACAGGACCCCGAAGGCCTCCTGCGAGAACGACACGGTCAGGAGGCGGGGCCGCTGCTCGCGTGGCTGGTCCAGCTTGTCGAGCTTGTCGATGCGGCTGCCCCGCGGGCCGGTGCGCCGCTCGGCTCGCTCGCTCACGGGCGCACCTCCAGCTCGTGCCGCTCCTCACGCCAGTCCTCCGGGAGGATGTGGTCGAGGACGTCGTCGACGGTGACCGCGCCGATGAGGCGTCCGTCGTCGTCGACGACGGGCAGCGACACGAGGTTGTACGTCGCGAGGGTGCGCGTGACGGTCTCGAGCGAGGCGCTCGCCGGCACCGGCTCCATCTCCTTGTCGATGATGCTGCCAACGGCGGCGTGCGGCGGCTCGCGCAGCAGCCGCTGGATGTGGACGAGCCCGAGGTAGCGGCCGGTCGGGACCTCGAGCGGCGGACGGCACACGTAGACCATCGACGCGAGAGCCGGCGCGAGCTCCTCGCGGCGGACCATCGCGAGGGCCTCGGCGATGGTGGCCTCGGGACCGAGGACGACGGGCTCGGTCGTCATCATGCCGCCGGCGGTGTTCTCGTCGTACGTCAGCAGGCGGCGCAGGGGAGCCGCGTCCTCGGGCTCCATGAGCTGGAGCAGCTGCTCGGCCTGCTCGGGCGGCAGGTCGGCGAGCAGGTCCGCGGCGTCGTCGGGCTCCATCGCCTCGAGGACGTCGGCGGCGCGCTCGGTGTCGAGGCCGGCGATGATCTCGACCTGGTCGTCCTCGGGCAGCTCCTCGAGGACGTCGGCGAGGCGCTCGTCGTCGAGCGCGGCGGCCACCTCGGCGCGACGCTTGGGGTTGAGGTCGTGGATCACCTCGGCGAGGTCGGCGACCTTGAGGTCGTCGTAGGTCTCGAGGAGCCGCTCGGCGCTCTGGGCGGCGGCCTGGTCGTGCAGGCCGGTGACGTCGCGGATGTCGACGAGCATCGTCTTGCCGGAACGGCGCCGGGTCAGCCGCGAGACGGCGCGCGAGGCCGACGAGACGCCGGAGACCTGGCGCACGAACACCTTGACACCGAGCCAGTCGCGTCGGGGCCCCTGCTCGATGGCGAGGTCCTCGACGACGGCATCGGCGAAGCCGGCCTCGATGGCGTCGGGGGTGGTGACGTGGACGGCGCGGTCGAACAGCTCGGCGGCGACGAGCACCTCGTTGGTGCGCTGCTCGAAGCGGCGCATGTTGACCAGACCCGTCGTGATGACGGCACCGGCGTCGATGGAGGTGACGCGGGTCATCGGCACGAAGACGCGGCGGCGCCCGGGCACCTCGACGACCAGACCGATGACGCGCGGCTGCGGCCGGCCCGCGGGAAACACCACCACGACGTCGCGGACGCGCCCGACCTGGTCGCCGAGCGGGTCGAAGACGCTCAGGCCGGTCAGGCGCGCGACGAAGACGCGGGTGTTTCCACTCATGACGCCAAGGCTATTCGGTCAGGACGGACGGCGACGTCCGCCACGTCGCTGCTGGTGCTTGCGCATCTTGGCCCGCTCCTTGGCCGCCTTGCGCCGGCTCCGCTCCTCGGCGCGTGCCTGCTGGCGCTGGGCCTTCTCCTCGCCGCGGCCGCCCAGGTGCCAGGGGCGCCAGGCCGTCGTCGTGGCGGTGGTGCGGGCCGGTGCGGCCCGGTGGGCGTCGGCGGAGTAGGCGCCGGGCGACTCGACCGGCTCCCCGAACGGGACGAGCGCGGTGATGGTGCACTCGGCGGCCCACCGGGCCAGCGAGTCGTCGACGGCGTTGAGCCGAGAGGCCTTGAGCAGGTCGGCGGCCCGGGCCCACTGGGGCGTGCCGGGTTGCAGGACGTGGACCGTCGCGCGGACGGTGAGCAGCCGGCCACCGGTGTCCTTGCTGCGCAGGACCAGTCGGACCTCCTTCGGCAGCCAGGGCAGCGGCTGCTCGCCCGGACCGCTGACGACGAGCGCCGCGCCCTCGTCCCACACGTGCCAGGCCGGCCAGGCACGGTCGTCGGCGACGTCGATCCACAGCAGCCCGGACTTGCCCATCGCCTCGTCGAGGAGCGCGCTGAGGTTGGCGGCCGGTGCGCGGGGGGTGCCCGTGGAGTCGTCGGTCGTGCCGCGGACGGCGGTACGGTCGGCGGGCTCGCGGACGGGCTCGCCGGTGGGGCCGGTCGTCGCAGGCGCGGTGCTGGGGTCGCTCACAGGGCCACCCTAGTGATCCGCACCTCATGCCGGCCGGGCGTGAGCGCGGTCATAACCGGTGCCGTGGGGCCGCCGCTAGGTTGGCGCCCATGCGCAGCGCGAAGGACTTCTTCCGTCCCCTCGCGGTGGGTGCGCCGGCTCCGCTCACGCAGGTGCCGGCCCGCCCGTCGCGGGTCATCCACTTCTTCGACCCGAGCAACGAGAAGATGGCGGCCAAGGTCCCCGGCCTCGTCGGCACGGTGGACGTGCTGCTCGGCAACCTCGAGGACGCGGTCAAGGCCGACCGCAAGGAGGCGGCCCGGGCGGGTCTCGTCGCCGTCGCCAAGACCACCGACTTCGGCGAGCACACGCAGCTGTGGACGCGCGTCAACGCGCTCGACAGCCCGTGGGCGCTCGACGACCTGACGACGCTCGTCACCGAGATCGGCGACAAGCTGGACGTCGTCATGGTCCCCAAGGTGCAGGGCGCCGAGGACATCCACTACGTCGACCGGCTGCTGGCCCAGCTGGAGGCCAGGGCGGGGCTGACGCGTCCGATCCTCGTGCACGCGATCCTCGAGACGGCGCGCGGCATGGTCAATGTCGAGGAGATCTGCGGGGCCAGCCCGCGCATGCAGGGGCTCTCCCTCGGGCCGGCCGACCTCGCGGCCGACCGCCGGATGAAGACGACCCGTGTCGGCGGTGGCCACCCCGGCTACCTCGTGCGCGAGGACGCACCGGGCGACGACGTCCACGCGACCCGCCCGGTGCACCAGCAGGACCTGTGGCACTACACGATCGCCCGGATGGTCGACGCCTGCGCGATGCACGGCATCTACCCGTACTACGGCCCGTTCGGCGACATCACGGACGTCGTCGCGTGCGAGGACCAGTTCCGCAACGCGTTCCTGCTCGGCTGTGTCGGGGCGTGGTCGCTGCACCCGGTGCAGATCGACATCGCCAAGCGGGTGTTCAGCCCGTCGCCCGACGACGTGCGCCACGCCCGACGCGTCGTCGCCGCCATGGGCGACGGCACCGGGGCGGTCATGCTCGACGGGAAGATGGAGGACGACGCGAGCCTCAAGCAGTGCCTCGTCATCGTCGAGCTCGCCGAGCGGCTCGCGGCCACGGATCCCGACCTCGCTCGACGCTACGCCGAACCCGCCGAACCCGAGCTCCGGGGACAAGGGGCCTGAGGAATGGGACCCGACGAGACCGCCTTCCGTCCGCGTCGCTCGGTGCTCTACCTGCCGAGCTCCAACGAACGGGCGCTCGAGAAGGCCAGGACGCTGCCCGTCGACGGGCTGATCCTCGACCTCGAGGATGCCGTCGCGCCGGAGGCCAAGGACTCCGCTCGCGAGAACGCCTGTGCCGCAGCTCGATCGGGCGCCTACGGTCGACGCGAGCTGACGATACGCGTCAACGCCATCGGGACCCGGTGGCACGAGGACGACCTCGCCGCCGCGGCCGCTGCCGGCCCGGATGCCGTCGTCGTGCCCAAGGTCGGGTCGGCCGACGAGGTGCGCTCCCTCGTCGACGCGCTCGAGGCCGCGGGTGCCCCGGAGCGCACGCGGCTGTGGGCCATGGTCGAGACCCCGGCGGCGATCCTCGACGCCGCCCGGATCGCCGCTGCGTCGGACCGGCTGGCCTGTCTCGTCCTCGGGACCAACGACCTCTACAAGGAGCTCGGGGCCTCCTTCGCGCCGGGTCGCGCCGCCGTCATGACGAGCCTGCAGCTGGCGGTGCTCGGGGCCCGGGCGGCCGGCGTCGCGGTGCTCGACGGCGTCTTCAACGACGTCAAGGACGCCGACGGGTTCCTCGCCGAGGCGCGTCAGGGTCGGGAGCTCGGCTTCGACGGCAAGACGCTCATCCACCCGGCACAGGTCGGCCCGGCCAACGAGGTCTTCGCCCCGAGCGCGGGGCAGGTCGAGGACGCCCGCGCCGTCATCGAGGCGTTCGAGCAGGCGCAGTCCGAGGGCCGTGGCGTCGCCACGCTGAACGGCCGGCTCGTCGAGAACCTCCACGTCGACACGGCGCGCAAGGTCATCGCGACCGCCGAGGCGATCTCGGCCCTCGCCGACTGACCCGCCTCCGTCCGCTGCCGAGACCTCGACCCGAGGAGCGGCTCAGGTGACCGCGTGGAGCTTGTCGGGGTTGCGGATGCCGTACACGGCCACGACGCGGTCGTCCTCGACGGTGAGGAACCACACCGAGTCGACGCCCTCGGCGGTCAGCAGCACGACCGCGTCCTCGCCGTTGACGACGCGCACCTCGGCACCGGTCACGGCCGCCGACTCCGGCCGGTTCAGGACGCCGGCGAGCCAGCGGGCGACCTTGTCCGCCGTGTGGATCGGGCGCAGGGCCGCGCGGCGGATCCCGCCGCCGTCGCTGACGAGGGTGACGTCGGGGGCGAGCACCTCGAAGAGCGCCTCGACCTGACCGCCGGCGGCCGCGGCGAGGAACCGTTCGGTCACCTCCCGGTGCCGAGCCGCGTCGACGACGCTCCGGGGCCGCCGCGCCTCGACGTGCGAGCGTGCCCGGTGCACGAGCTGGCGCACCGCCGCGGGTGACCGGTCGAGCGTCGTGGCCACCTCGGTGGCCGGCATGCCGAACACCTCGGTCAGGACGAACGCCGCGCGCTCCAGCGGGCTGAGCGACTCGAGGACGATGAGCATCGCCATCGACACCTCGTCGGCCAGCTCGGCGGCGGCGGCACCGTCGTCCCGGGGGTCGCTCGCGACCGGCTCGGGCAACCACGGGCCGACGTAGGTCTCGCGCCGCGAGCGCAGCTGGCGAAGGCGGTTGAGGGCCAGACGCGTCGTCACCGTCAGCAGGAAGGCGCGCGGCTCGTCGACCGTGGAAAGGTCGACGTCGCGCCACCGCAGCCACGCCTCCTGCACGACGTCCTCGGCGTCGCTGTGGCTGGACAGGATCCGGTAGGCGGCACCGACGAGCCTGCCGCGGTGCTCCTCGAAGACCGCCGTCTGGGGGTGCCGGGTCGCGGGCGTCCCGTCGGCGGCGTCCGGTGTCGCAGGGGTCCTCATCGGTTCCTCACCTCGTGGTCTGGTGGCTGCCGGCCGGCCACCGCGATCATCGCAGGGACCGGCGGCGCATGCGGTTCGACAGGTGGACACGCGTCGCGCCCACGGTGTGACATGGCGGACGCGCCGGAGCCGGCCCCGTTTCCCGTGCAGGGCCGACCCGGGTGAGACTGGGGCCGTGACGACGCCCGAGACGCGCCCGCCGAGGCTCGCGTCGACCGCGCGAACTTCTGCGGGCCGGCCGGGCCCCACGCGTGCGCCCGGCGTCGGGAACGAGCCGCCACTGCGGCTGACGCGTCGGGGTGTCCTCGTCCTCGGTGGGCTCGGGGCCGCCGCGGTCGCCGGCGGCGGCTGGGCGCTCGCCTCGGTGATCGCGCCGGACCACCCCGTGACGATGACGCCGGAGGCCAGGGACCGCCCCGTCGCGGTCGAGCGGTCCGTGCTCCGACGCCGGGACGCCGTCGGCGGGGTGGCCCACCACTACGAGGTGGACGGCCGGGCGACGCCGTACTACGTGCAGGACGCCTTCGCCGCCACGCTCGCGGCGTGGATGACGACGCACCGGGCGCTGACCGGCCAGCGCCCGGAGGCCCTGCACTCCTACGGCGGCTGGACCAGGGGTGCCGGCACGTCGTGGCACCACTCCGGCCAGGCGCTCGACGTCGCCCGCCTCCGCGCCGACGGACGGGACGTCGCCTCGCTGCGCTACGACCGCTGGCGCGACGACACCGCCGCCGAGGTGCGCCGCCGGCTCCGGACCTACTGGCAGGTGGCGGCCGGCCTGCACCTGCACTTCGCGGACGTGCTGACCTACCTGTTCGACGCCTCGCACGCCAACCACATCCACGTCGACAGCGGACGCTTCGGCCCCGGCGGACTCCCCCGGCTCATCCCGCGCTCGGGCGCCCAGGTCCAGGCGGTCCAGGCCATGTGCGTCCACGTGTGGGGACGCGGCGAGGTGACGATCACCGGCCGGCTCGACGCGGCGACGCGGGACGCGACGACCGCGATCCTGCGCGACCACGGGGGCGAGGGCGAGCTGACCGACGGCGTCGAGGCGTGGCAGGCCTTCCTCCGGGCCACGATGCGCGAGGCGCGTGACGCCTGAGCGCGACGCGCGCCGCGCGGGCGACCGTAGGATCGGCCGCATGCCCCGGAGCGTGCTCACCCCGCAGGTGGAGGACTTCCCGCGCTGGTACCAGGACGTCGTCGCCAAGGCGGAGCTGGCCGACAACGGTCCGGTGCGCGGCACCATGGTCATCCGCCCGTACGGCTACGCGATCTGGGAGCGGATGCAGGCCGACATGGACCGGCGGATCAAGGAGGCCGGCGCCTGCAACGCCTACTTCCCGCTCTTCATCCCGGAGTCCTACCTGACCCGCGAGGCCGAGCACGTCGAGGGCTTCAGCCCCGAGCTGGCGGTGGTCACCCACGCGGGCGGCAAGGAGCTCGACGAGCCGGTCGTCGTGCGGCCGACGTCCGAGACCGTCATCGGTGAGTACATGGCGAAGTGGACCCAGAGCTACCGCGACCTGCCGCTGCTGCTCAACCAGTGGGCCAACGTCGTGCGGTGGGAGCTGCGCCCGCGGGTCTTCCTGCGCACCAGCGAGTTCCTCTGGCAGGAGGGCCACACGGCGCACGCGACCGAGCAGGACGCACGCGACTACGCCTGGCGCATCCACTCCGAGGTCTACGCGGCCTTCATGCGGGAGATGCTCGCGATGCCGGTGGTCCTCGGCCGCAAGACCGCTCGCGAGCGTTTCGCCGGGGCGACGAACACCCTTGCGCTGGAGGCGATGATGCGCGACGGCAAGGCCCTGCAGATGGGGACGAGCCACGAGCTCGGCCAGAACTTCGCCACGGCGTTCGACATCACCTACCTGTCCGAGCAGGGCCACCGGGAGCTGTGCTGGACGACCTCGTGGGGCACCTCCACCCGCATGCTCGGCGGCCTGATCATGTGCCACGGCGACGACGCCGGCCTGCAGGTTCCGCCACGTCTGGCACCGGTGCAGGCGCTCGTCATGGTCGTCAAGGCAGGCGAGGGGGTCGCCGAGGCCGCGGCTCGGGTCCGCACCGACCTCGTCGCCGCCGGTGTCCGTGCCGAGCTCGACGACCGCACCGACACCCCCTTCGGCCGCCGCGCGGTCGACGCCGAGCTCAAGGGCATCCCGGTACGGGTCGAGGTCGGGCCCCGCGACCTCGTCGACGACAGCGTCACCGTGGTGCGCCGCATCGCCGGGGGAAGGCGCCGGTGTCGCTGCGCGCCCTCGTGCCGACCGTCACGGCGGCCCTCGCCGAGGACCAGGACTCCCTCTACGCGGCTGCCCTGGCGCACCGTGACGCGCGCACGAGCGCCGTGACGACGATCGAGGAGGCCGCCGAGGCCGCCCGCACCGGATGGGCGACGATCCCGTGGGCGACGCTCGGGGTCGAGGGCGAGGAGCGGCTGGCCGCATCGACCGTCACCGTGCGGTGCCTGACGATGCCCGACGGCTCGGTGCCACCGTCGGAGGACGCGGACGGAGTGCTCGCCGTCGTCGGCCGTGCCTACTGACGCGAACCCGAAGGCGGTGGTTTCCTCGGTCGGGACCTCCCGTCCGGGGTGCGCGGCGTCACGGTCGGTCTGGGGAAGGTCCGGGCCCGCGGCGTCGTTGAGACCGACGTGAGGACGGTGGACGCGTGAGCGAGCAGCACAGCGACGAGACGGTGACGCCCGGGCGACCCGTGCCGCAGCCCGGGACGGCGCAGCCGGAGGTGCTGACGCCGTTGCTGCGCGACCGTGAGAGCGTCATGGTCTACGACCGCGAGCACGAGCTGTCCCCCGAGGCCCTGCGGGCCATCCTCGAGGCCGCGCGGTGGGCGCCGTCGGCGGGCAACTCGCAGCCCTGGGGCTTCATCGTCGGCCGCCGCGGGGACGAGACGCACGCCGCGATGATCGAGGTTCTGAGCGCCCCGAACCGGGTGTGGGCCCCGTCGGCGTCGGCGATCGTCTTCACGCTGCACCAGGTGGCGACGGACGAGGACCACGAGGTGTCCTACAGCGACTACGCGATGTTCGACCTCGGCCAGGCCGTCGCCCACATCACCGTGCAGGCCCGGTCGATGGGGTTGCAGGTGCGCCAGTTCGGCGGCTTCGACCACCGCGCCGCGAACGAGGCGTTCGCCGTACCGCGGCACTGGGCCGTCACGACGGGCATCGCCCTGGGCCTACCGGCACCGGCGGGCGTCGACGACGAGATGCCCGACTGGGTGCGCACCCGGGCACGGCTCCCTCGATCCCGCCTGCCGCTCGAGGAGTTCGTCCACTCGGGGAAGTTCGGCCACCCGGCCGACTTCCTGTCCGAGCCCCCGTCCTGACGCCGAAACCGTCCCGGGGCGGGGACCACGCCACGAACGCGTGGTCCCCGCCCGCCTGCCACGACGTCGTCGTCGAGCCGTCGTCCGCGGCGTCACCACCGTGACGTCGCGGCCGCCATGAGGTCACCGAAGAGGAGGCCGTGGTCGACCTCGAACCCACGACGCGTGAACCAGTCCCCGATGTTGCGCGCGTCGCGCTCGAGGAACTCGGGCCCGTGCGGGTTGCCGATGACGTCGACGACCTGCGGCCAGTCGATGATGACGAGCCTGGCCGCCTCGCCCTCGCCGTCGAGAAGGACGTTGTACGGCGAGAGGTCGCCGTGCGCCCAGCCCAGCTCGGCGAGCCGGAGCATCGCGTCGCGCAGCTGCTCGAAGAGCCCGGGCAGCAGCTCCGGGTCCGGACGGGTCTGCGCGAGCCGCGGCGCAGCCTGCCCGTCGGGAGTGCCGATGAACTCCATCAGCATCTCCTCGTCGGACATCTGCACCGGGTACGGCACGGGCAGGCCCTCGTGCCAGAGCCGGACCAGCGTCTCGAACTCCGCGAAGGCCCAGAGCCCACTGATGAGCTCCTTGCCGAACGAGGTACGCGTGCGGATGGCCCGCGTCTCGCGCGACTTGCGGACCCGACGGCCCTCGAGGTAGCCGGCGTCGCGGTGGAAGAGCCGGTTCCTGCTCGACCGGTACCGCTTGCCGGCCATGAGCACGTCGCGGTCGGGCGAGCCTGGCACCCACCGCCGGACGAGGTGGACGTCGGCCTCCTTGCCCGTCTTGAGGACGCCGAGGTCGGACTCCACGGCTCCGAGGTCGGTGATGACCCACTCGGGGCGCGGCTTGGGACCGTGGGTCGCACCGTCCCACGACGACCACCGCTCGCCTTCGGGTGGACCGTCGGGGTCGGTGTCGACCGCGTACTGCTCGACGTCGAGGTCGGACAGGCGGCCGTCGGTCAGGTGAGGGTCGAATACCTCGTATTCGTCCTCGTGGAAAGCATTGAAAGACAAGGAAACTCCAAGGAAGAAGTGAGCTGGGCGGTCATGCCCGGGACCGTGATCGACATGTCACCCTCCTTGGGTCGGTGCGGACGGCCGTATGCGGCCCGCTCTGGTAGAGAGTGGCGCGGGCGCGCGCCGTCGGCAACCGATTTACGCGGCCGACGCGCCCCACGACCCGGCCCGCACGGGTCCTCCCGGACGACTTGTGCCGTTTCGGTATCAAAGCCGCCCTCTGCCGCTCTACCGTGGCAAGGAGCAGGGTCCGTCTCGGAGGTGAGCCAGGAATGCCGACCGCGTCCTTCGGTGGGGGAGCGGTGCGCGTACGCACGCCCCGGGACTACGACGCCACGCCCGCGCCGGACCGCTCCCGCGACCTCCCGCTGCCCTCGTCGGCCGGGGCGCGCAAGGAGGGCGTCCTCGCCGCCCTCCAGGACGAGCAGTTCGACGTCGTCGAGCGGATCGCCCTCTCCCCGAGGGCCTCTCGTAACCTGGACAGCGCTGCAGCCAACCGCGTGGGGACCGTCGCGGTCGACGTCGACGTGCCCCCGGAACAGGACGCCGTCGTCCTCGTCGAGCGGGACGGCGTGTGGTCCTGGCACCTGCCGAGGGGCCGCACCCGAGGGCTGGGCGACGGCTCGCGGACGGTCAGCTTCCGCATCGACGTGCAGCCGACGCGTCCGTCCACGCCGTCCCGACGCCGACCGGCCGCTCGCGGTGACCGAACCCGAGCCCTCGGACCGCCCGGAACCACGGACCGGGGCCTGCTCGGTGACCTCGTGCACGGGGCGGCGGAGGCGGTCGTCCTGCGGTTCGCGTCACCGCTGCTCGACACGCTCGTCGACCGGCTCGAGACCGGGACCCGCACCGGCCTCGTCCACGTCACCGACGAGCCGGTCGAGACGTGGCTCCCCGTCGAGACGCTGGCCGACGTCCCCCTCCCGACCGACCGGCCCGCGCGGGTCCTGCTCCTCGTCCACGGGACGTTCTCCTCGACCGCGGGGGCCTTCGGCGCGTTGTCGCTGGCCCCCGGGGCCGGTGGATTCGTGCGGACCCTCGTCGAGGCCTACGACGCCGTCATCGGTTACGACCACCGCACCCTGAGCCTCGACCCGGAGCAGAACGCCCGCGACCTGCTCGAGCGGCTCCACGTCGCGGGGGTGCGCGACGACCTCGTCCTCGACGTCGTGACGCACAGCCGTGGCGGGCTCGTGACCCGGTCGTTCATCGAGTCGGTGCTGCCCGGGTCCGGCTGGGGAGCAACGGTCGACACCGCCGTGTTCGTCGCCTCGACGCACGGTGGGACGCACCTGGCCGACCCGGCCCGGTGGCGCGACCTCGTCGACCTCTACACCAACCTCGTCACGCTCGCTGCGAGCGGGCTCGGGCTCGTCCCGGGCGCGGCTCCCTTCGCGGCGGTCGTCGGCGGCGTCGTGCGGGCGGTCGGCAGCCTCGTCAAGGTCCTCGCGACCGCGGCCACGGCGAGCGGTGACGACGCCGCGGTCCCGGGCCTGGCCGCCATGGTGCCCGGTGGGCCCTTCGTCACCGACCTCAACGCGGACCAGCCGGGTCAGCCCGGGCCGGGGACGAGCTGGTACGTCGTCAGCAGCGACTTCCACGCCTCCCTCGACGGCCACGACGCCCCGGCCCGGCTCCCCAAGGAGCTGGCCACCGTGCTCGCCGAGGGGTTCGTCGACGGGCTCTTCCACGGCCCCAACGACCTCGTCGTCGACGTCGCGTCGATGTCGGCCATCGGACCACCGAGCGGGGGCTACGTGCGCGACACCCTGGCCCTGGGCACCAACGGGACGGTCACGCACGTCGACTACTTCGCCCAGCTCGAGGTGATCGGTGCACTGTCGCAGTGGCTGCCGCTGGGGCTCGGTGCCGGCGCCGGCGACGACGCGTCGCTCCCGGACTGGATGACGGCCGGTGCCGAGCCGATGCCGCCGGCGCCGCTGCCGCCGGCGCCGCTGCCGCCGGCGCCGCTGCCGCCTCAGGTCGGCGCGGAGCCCGAGGAGCCCACCGGTGGCGGGCCGCGCGACCTCCCACCGGCGCCCGCCGGCCGCGTCACGGCCCGGCGCGCGACCCCGGAGCCGGCCCCCGAACCGGCCGCCGCGCCGACGACGCGCGCCGGCCTGGCCGCCGAGATGCCCTCGCTCCTGACGCCGGGCCAGACCTTCACCGTGCGCGTGCGGCTCGCTCGCGGGCGGCTCACGGCCACCGAGGGCACGGCGAGCGTCACCGAGACCGTCGAGCTCGTCGCGGAGCGACCGGTGTCGGTGCAGGTGCTCGGCAAGGACAACGTCGAGGTGCTCGAGCGCGAGGCGAAGGTGTTCGGCCTGCCGAGCGGCGACTGGGCGAGCGAGCTGACCTTCTCCGCGCGACCCCTCGCAGACGGGCCGGTCTCGGTCGCGGTCGTCCTGCGCCAGGGATGGGTACCCGTGGCGAACGTGACCCTCGACGCGAAGGCCGGTGCCGCGTCCGTCGTGACGCCGCCACCGGTGAGCGCGACCGTGCACCCCGGCATCGATGCTCCCGAGCTCGACGGGCTGCCGTGCCTCGACATCGTCGAGTGCCGCCGGCCGAGCGGTGAGCGCGTCTACTCCTATGCCGTGCGGCTGGTGCCCGGAGAGGAGCCGCACCTGTTCGAGTCCGGTCCGATCGTCGGTCGCGACGACTTCGTCCGGGAGCGCATCGCCGAGGTGGAGCGCGTCATCCGCGACCCCGACCTCAGCGATGCGCGCCGCCTCAAGCAGCTGCAGAACACCGGCTCGTTGCTGTTCGAGCAGTTCTTCCCCGCGGACATGCGGGCCTACCTCTGGGCCAACCGCGACCGGGTCAGCGACCTCCTCGTCTACACGGACGAGCCGTACGTGCCTTGGGAGCTGTTCCACCTCAAGCCGCCCCGGGGCAAGCGCGGCGTCGAGCCGCGGTTCCTCGCCCAGGGCGGGCTCGTGCGCTGGCAGCTCGGCAGCCTTCCGCCACAGCGGATCCGCGTCCGCGCGGGGAGGGCGCGCACCATCTGCCCGGAGTACGCCGACCCGATGTTCCGCAACGACGTGGGGCTGCTCGAGGCCGCCTACCTGCACGAACGCTTCGGGGCGCGGCCGGTCACGGCCACCCCGAGCGGCGTGGAGAGGGTGCTGCGGGGTGGGACCTTCGACCTGCTCCACTTCTCCGGCCACGGCGCTGCCGACGCCGCGGACATCGCCGACGCCCGGGTGCTGCTCAAGGGGCGGCGCCGCGGGCAGGAGGTGCTCCAGCAGTTCCTCAGCTCGACCGACGTGTCGCAGAACGTCGCCTGGGCCGCTGCGGGCCGACCCGGCCCGGTCGTCGTCCTCAACGCCTGCCAGACCGGCCGTGGCGGCGAGCTGTTCACGACCGTCGGCGGCTTCGCCAAGGCCTTCCTCGACGCCGGCGCGTCGGCGTTCGTCTCGTGCCTGTGGTCCGTGCACGAGGAGCCGGCGCGGGTCTTCGTCGAGACGCTCTACGACGAGCTGCTCCGTGGCACCCCGATGGCGCGCGCCAGCGCCGCAGCCCGCACCGCCGCCCGGGAGGCGGGCGATCCCACCTGGCTCGCCTACGTCGTCTACGCCCGACCCGACGCCGTGCTCGAGATCGCTTGAGCCGCATCACACTCGCCCCCACCGCCTCGATCCTCCGCGGCGGCACGACCGCACCACAGCACCGACCGCACACGACCCCGACTCCCGAGAAGGAAGGAACGGCCATGGCACGCAAGGCCCTCTGCGTCGGCATCAACGAGTTCGCGTCGCTCCCGCGCACGAGCTGGCTCAACGGCTGCGTCAACGACGCAAACGACGTCGCGGCGGGTCTGCGCGCCTTCGGCTTCACCAAGCGCGGCACGACGGTCCTCACCGACGCCGACGCGACGAAGAAGAACATCATGAGCGCGCTCACCGACATGGTGAGGCGGGCCAAGCCCGGCGACCACCTCGTCTTCACCTTCTCCAGCCACGGGACCCAGGTGCCCAACGAACCCGGCGGCGACGCCGAGCCCGACGGCCTGGACGAGGCCTTCGCCTGCCACGACATCCGCCAGCGGGGCAACCAGTGGGACCGCGACACCGTCATCGTCGACGACGAGCTGCGCGACCTGTTCGCCTCGGTTCCGCACGGCGTCCTGCTCGAGGTGCTCCTCGACACCTGCCACAGCGGCACCGGCCTGCGTGACCTCGAGGAGATCATGCAGGCGGCCGTCCTCGGGCGCGCACCGCGCTTCCTGCCACCGCCGACGCCGGCCGGACTGGAGCAGGTACGCTCGATCAGGTCGGTCACGGCGCCGCGCACCGTCGACCGCAAGGCCCTCGTCGAGCTGACCAAGGGCCGTCGCGCCGGGGCCAAGCCGGTACTCTTCGCGGCCTGCAAGCCGGACCAGACGGCGTCCGACGCGACCTTCGACGGCCGGTCCAACGGCGCCTTCACGTACCTGTTCCTCAAGGCCCTCGCCGGCAACCGGGCCGCAACCCGTACCGAGCTCCTGCGCAGCGTGACGTCGGGCCTCAAGAGCGGTGACTTCAGCCAGCGTTCGACGCTCGAGGGCCCGGTCGCCTCGAAGAAGGTGGCCTTCGGCCAGCCCTGGTGATGCCGGGTCGCCGGTGACCGAGACCACAGGTGTCGACCCTCACAGGCGAGGGCCCTGCCCGGCCGACGAGCCCGGCGGCATACTCGGTCGCAGCCGAACCCGGCCGGTCGTCACCGACCCGCCAGGTCCCGGCACAGTCCAGCCCAGACGCAAGGTGGCGATTCGAGCATGTCCCGACTGCAGCAGACCGATGGCCTGTCCGAGGAGCAGATCGAGCTGGTCAAGCTCGTGCGTGAGTTCGTCGAGGAGCAGATCCTGCCGGTGGCCACCGAGCTGGAGCACCGCGACGAGTACCCGAGCGAGATCGTCGAGGGCATGAAGCAGATGGGGATCTTCGGGTTGATGATCCCGGAGGAGTACGGCGGGCTGGGGGAGTCGCTGCTGACGTACGCGTTGTGCGTCGAGGAGATCGCCCGGGGCTGGATGAGTGTCAGCGGGATCATCAACACCCACTTCATCGTGGCGTACATGATCCTGCAGCACGGCACCGAGGAGCAGAAGCGGCGCTACCTGCCCCGGATGGCCACCGGTGAGGTGCGGGGGGCGTTCTCGATGAGCGAGCCGGGCTGCGGCTCGGACGTCTCGGCGATCAAGACCAAGGCGGTGCGCGAGGACGACGGTGGGTGGTCGATCACCGGTCAGAAGATGTGGTTGACCAACGGTGGGTCGGCCAACCTGGTGGCGGTGCTGGTCAAGACCGACACGGGTGCGGAGTCGGTGTACCGGAACATGACGACGTTCCTGGTGGAGAAGGAGCCCGGGTTCGGCCAGACGGCCCAGGGAATCACGGTGCCGGGCAAGATCGAGAAGATGGGCTACAAGGGCGTCGACACGACCGAGCTGCTCCTGGACGGGCACCGCAGCACCGACGCCCAGGTCCTCGGCGGCGAGCCGGGGCGGGGTTTCTACCAGATGATGGACGGGGTCGAGGTGGGCCGGGTCAACGTGGCCGCGCGGGGCTGTGGGGTGGCGCGGCGGGCGTTCGAGCTGGCGGTGGCGTACGCGCAGCAGCGGGAGACCTTCGGCAAGAAGATCGTCGAGCACCAGGCGGTGCTGTTCCGGTTGGCCGACATGGCGGTCAAGGTGGAGGCGGCGCACGCGATGATGGTCAAGGCGGCCCGGACGAAGGACTCGGGGCAGCGCAACGACCTCGAGGCGGGGATGGCCAAGTACCTGGCCTCGGAGAACTGTGCCCAGGTCGTCGAGGACGCGTTCCGGATCCACGGCGGGTACGGCTACTCCAAGGAGTACGAGATCGAGCGGCTCTACCGGGAGGCGCCGATGCTGCTCATCGGGGAGGGGACCGCCGACATCCAGCGGATGATCATCGGGCGTCGCCTCCTCGAGGAGTACCGCCTCCGCGGCTGAGGTCGACGTCTCCCGGTCCCGGGTCGGGGACGGCCGGAGTGCGAGGATGAGGGCATGAGCCTGCAACCGAAGGGTCCGGGGCGACGACCGGGATTCGCGACTCTGTCCCTCGACTACCCCCTGTCACTCGGCATCTTCGACAAGTACGAGGATGCCCAGAAGGCCGTGGACACCTTGTCCGACAAGGAGTTCCCGGTCGAGAACTGCCTCATCGTCGGCACCGAGCTCAAGCAGCTCGAACGGGTCACCGCACGGCTCACGTGGGGCCGCGTGGCGCTCGGCGGACTGCTGTCGGGCATCTGGCTCGGCCTGTTCGTCGGTCTAATCCTCATGCTCTTCACCCAGACCTCCAACCCCACGAGCATCCTGCTGCTGACCGTCGTCTACGGCGCAGGGTTCGGGCTGATCTGGTCCCTCGTCGGCTACTCGTTCACGCGCGGAGCACGCGACTTCTCCTCGGTGAGCCAGGTCGTCGCCACGAAGTACGAGGTGTTCTGCGAGCACAAGTTCGCCCAGCAGGGGCGGGCCATCCTCGCCGAGGCCGGCATCGTCGGTCTGCACCCGTCGCCGGCCTCGCCCGACCGGCCGCCGCAGCCCGGACCGCCGCCCCCGGCGGTCTAGGGCCGGGCACCCGGGGCGTGCAACGGTTCGTCGCCCCGACGTGTCTGCTCGGGTGAAGGACCACCCGATGGAGGGAGCCCCATGCCCACCCGCCCGTCCCACACCCGCGCCGGCACGGTCACCCGTAGCCGCGTGCTCGCCACCGCCCGCCGCGTCCTGCTCACCGGCGCGGCCCTCGCCTCGGCGTCGGCCCTGGTGGCCTGCGGCACGACCCCGGCACCCCGGCCGGGGCCGGGCTCCGGCGGGACGGCCCTGCCGCACGTGACACCGGGCGTGAAGCGGCCGGTCACGGCGCAGCGGCTCGAAGCCGACGGCGCCCTCTCGTGCCCCCGGAGCCTCGCCTCCGCCGACGGCCTCACCGTCCCGCACCAGCCGCAGGGACTCGACGGCAACGCCCGACTGCTTCCCCCGCGCGACCCCGCCTCCCTCGTCGTGTGCGCGTACCCGACGATGACGGTGACCTCGCCCCAGCCGCCCACGGCGCCGTATCGCCTGTCCCGGCGCACCGTGGCCTCGCCCGAGCTGCGAGCCCGCGTCGTCGACCTGTTCTCCTGGGCACCCCGCTGGAACGGGCAGGAGAACGTCTGCACCATGATGGCCGGCGACGAGACGGCCTACCTCGTGGGCGTGCGCTACGACGACGCCGTCGTCTGGGTCGCCGCCAAGGCCGACGCGAACTCGTGCTCACGAGCCACCAACGGTGACTTCACGTCGGGGGCCGCCCTCGGGGTCCCCCTGCGCGCGATGCTCACCGGCCTCCCCATGCCGGCCGGGAAGCGATGTGACGCAAGGACGTTCGGGCGCCTGGGCGACGAGCGGACCCTGGCGCCCGAGGGTGCGCCCCTCGTGACCGTGTGCCGCACGGCCGAGGACGGCACGACGAGAGCCACCGGCCTGGACCGGTCCAGGTCGGCGCAGGTGGTCGCCGCCCTTCGGGCCCTGCCGGTGCGTCCGACCGCGCACACCTGCACCGGCTCGGGCGCGGCGTCGGACGGGCGTTTCCACCTCGTGCTGACCTACCCGGAGGGCCCGGCGGTGCGCGTCGACGTCGACCCCGACTGCATGCCTCCCGTGCGGGGCGGCGGAGTCGAGTCCGCCGAGGTCGGCGACGTCGTGCGCCTCGTCGAGCGGTGGAGCCCCCGCATCCCCGGCCCCGACCCCGACGGCGCCGTCTCGTCACCCACCGCGGTCATGACCGCCGCCACCCCGTAGGCGCAGCCCCGGTCGGCGCGCCCGGGTGCGGGGTCAGGCCGTGATGCCGCGCTCGGCCCAGAGCCGGGCGATCCACGCCTCGACGTCGGCGCTGCTGCGCGGCATCGCCGCGGAGAGGTTCTCGCAGCCGTCCTCGGTGATGAGGACGTCGTCCTCGATGCGGACGCCGTTGCCCCGCAGCTCCGCCGGGACGAGCTCGTCGTCGGCCTTGAAGTAGAGACCGGGCTCGACGGTCAGGATCATGCCCGGCTCGAGCACGGCGTCGTTGTACTCCTCCCGCGTGGCGAGGGCGCAGTCGTGCACGTCGATGCCGAGGTGGTGGCTCGTGCCGTGCACCATCCAGCGGCGGTGGTACTGGCCGTGCTCCGCGTCGAGGGTGCCCTCGACGTCGACGCCCTCGGGCAGCAGGCCCCACTCGTGCAGGTGCTCGGCGATGACCCGGATGGCCGCGGCGTGCACGTCGGAGAACCTGTTGCCGGGCTTGCACGCCGCGATGCCGGCCTCCTGGGCCGCGAAGACCGCGTCGTAGATCCGGCGCTGGGCGTCGCTGAAGGTGCCGCTGACCGGAAGGGTGCGGGTGATGTCAGCGGTGAAGAGCGAGTCGACCTCGACGCCGGCGTCGAGGAGCAGCAGGTCGCCCTCGGCGATGTCGCCGGTGTTCTTGATCCAGTGCAGCGTGTTGGCGTGGTCCCCGCTCGCGCAGATCGAGTCGTAGCCGACGCCGTTGCCGTGGTGGCGCGCGTACAGGCCGAAGACACCCTCGACCCACCGCTCGCCGCGGCCGCGCCGGACGGCCTCGGGGAGGTCGGCGATGACGGCCTCGAAACCCCGGCGCGTGCCCTCGACGGCCGAGCGCATCTGCTCGACCTCCCAGTCGTCCTTGACGAGCCGCAGCAGCGACAGGAAGTGGGCCAGCGCCTCGTCCGCCTCGCGCTCGCGCTCGGTGCGCGACTCGACCTCGGCGGCGTCCTGGGACTCGGCGGCAGCGGCGCGCGCCCGGTCGACGCGCTCGGCGACCTCGGCGTCGGCGTCGCGGACGACCCGGACCGTCACGGACCCGGCGTCCTTGGCCACGGCGTCGGCGAGCTCGTCGATGTGGCGGGCCGTGAGGCCGAGCTCGGACTCGACGTCGGCGAGGGTGGGCCGCGCCCCGACCCAGAACTCGCCGTAGCGCGAGTCGCCGAAGAACTCCTCGGTGTCGCGGTCGGCCAAGGGGCGGAAGTAGAGGACCGCCTCGTGACCGGCGGCCTCGCCCTCACCCGTCGGCTCGAGGACGAGCACGGCGTCCGGCTCGCGGTCACCGCCGAGACCGGTGAGGTGCGCGAAGGCGCTGTGCGGGCGGAAGACGTAGTCGGTGTCGTTGCTGCGCACCTTGAGGCCGCCGGCGGGCACGACGAGGCGCTCACCCCGGAAGGCGGCGCTCACGGCGGCACGACGCTTGGCGGCCCAGTCGGCGACCTCGGACCGGGGGGTCACCCCGGTGCTCCGCGGCGCCCAGCCGGAGGCGACGAAGGCCCGGAACTCGTCGGTCGTCGGGCGCTTGCGGCTCGGTGAGGACTGCTGCTTCTCGCTCATCACCGGCTCATCGTGTCACGAACCGGCTGCGGCGCCGTAGCCGGTTTCCGACGGGTCAGGGCCCGGGCCCCGGCCCGGGCTCCGGCCCGGCCTCCGGCACGGTGGGGGCCTCGTGGCGGCGCGGCGTCGGGGTCCTAGAGTCGGGGAGGTGGCGCGCACCGACCGACCGACCCGGCCCACGACCGCACGACGGGCCCTGCCCTCGCTCCGGGCGAGCACGCGCCGGGCCATGCGGCCGAGCGGCCCGCCGACCGACGAGATCCCCGTCTGGACCACCCCGGACGGCGTCGACCGCGACACCGCCCTCGCCGTCATCGACCTGGCGATGCGCGCCGGCGTCGCGATGCTCTCCACGGGGGCCGCCGCGGCCGACGTCACGGCCACCGTCCTCATGCTCACCAAGGCCTACGGCCTGTCCGCCGTGCACGTCGACGTGACGTACACGTCGGTGACGGTGTCCTACCACCGCGGCCCCCACGCCGACCCGATGACGGTGCTGCGCATCGTCCGGTTCCGCGTCCAGGACTACACCCGGCTCGAGCGGCTGCGCGACCTCATCGTCGGGCTGGTCCAGGACCCCGTCGCCGTCGACGAGGCGAGGGTGCGCTTCGACGCCGTCATCACGGCGCCGCACCCGTACCGACGCTGGCTGGTCACCGTGGCCGGGGGAGCGCTCGCCGCCGGCGCGGCCGGGCTGCTCGGCGCCGGCTGGCTGCTCATCCTGACGAGCTTCGTCACCGCGACCATCGTCGGACGCGTCATCACCTGGCTCACCGGGGCGGGCGTGGCGGCGTTCTTCGCCCAGTGCGTCGGCGCGGCCATCCCGACGGCCGCGGCGACGCTCGTCGTCGTCGCCGGCTCGTTCGGCGTCGAGGTGGCCGAGGGGGTGTCGCCGTCCCTCGTCGTCGCGTCCGGCATCGTCCTGCTGCTGTCCGGGCTGTCCGTCGTCGGTGCGGCCGAGGACGCCCTCGAGGGCTACTACGTCACGGCCGGCGCGCGCGCCTTCGAGGTCGTCGTCCTGTCGCTCGGCATCGCCGTCGGCATCTCTGTCGTGCTCGCCGTCGGCAAGAGGCTCGACTACCCGATCGCCATCTCGTCGCAGACGCAGCTGACCGGCAACCTCACGGTCCAGGTGGTCTGCGCGGCGATCATCTCAGTGTCCTTCGCAGTGTCGTCGTACGCGAGCGGGCGGGCCGTCGCGGTGGCCGGTGTCGCCGGCGCCCTCGGCTGGCTCGTCCTCGCAGCGGCCGAGCGGCTGTCCTTCGGGGCCGTGTCGGCCTCGGCGCTCGCGGCGCTGCTCATCGGCTTCACCGCCCGGCTCGTGTCGCGACGCCTCGGCGTCTCCGCGCTGGCCGTCACCACCGCCGCGATCGTGCCGCTCCTGCCGGGACGGATGGCCTACGAGGGCATCTCGGCGCTCGTGACCGACCCCGACGGCAACGGCTTCGCGGTCGGCGTGCCGACGCTGCTGCAGGCGTTCGGCCTCGGCCTGGGCCTGGCTGCCGGCGTGTCGCTCGGTACGTACTTCGCGGGGCTGCTCGACGCCAAGAAGCAGGGCGTGCGCCCCCGCCCCGCCGCGGGGGCGACGCTGCCCGCCGACCCCGACCGCGACGCCGCGACGAGCACCGCGCCGGTCCTGTCCGACACGGGTGAGCTGTCGGCGGTCCTCGAGGAGGCCGCTGCCGGCGGCGTGTCCGGGCCCGCTGCCGGCGGCGTGTCCGGGGCGGCGGCCGCCGGCGGGTCCGACCCGGCCGCCCCCGGCGGGTCCGACGACGCCGCCGCCCCCGGGTCGGCGCAGCCCGTGGGCCACACGACCTCCTCGCGGGTTCGGTGACGCAGGCCACGGCGTGAGCAAGCCCACGGCGTCCGGCGGTGTCTCGTCGCAGGAGGCTCGGGCAGGCTGGGCAGCGTTGGCCGTCGGTGTCTGGCAGATGGAGGAGCGATGCAGTTCGGGCGCAGCTACGAGGAGTTCGAGGTCGGGGCCGTGTACAAGCACTGGCCCGGCAAGACGGTCACCGAGTACGACGACCACCTCTTCTGCCTGCTGACGATGAACCACCACCCGCTGCACCTCGACACGCACTACGCGGAGGAGACGACGCAGTTCGGCCGGAACGTCGTCGTCGGCAACTACGTCTACTCGATCCTGCTCGGCATGTCGGTCCCCGACATCTCCGGCAAGGCCATCGCGAACCTCGAGATCGAGTCGCTGCGCCACGTCGCGCCGACCTTCCACGGCGACACGCTCTACGGCGAGACACGGGTGCTCGACAAGTGGGAGTCGACGTCGAAGGACGACCGCGGCGTCGTGCACGTCGAGACGATCGGCTACAAGCAGGACGGCACGGTCGTGTGCATCTTCCGGCGCAAGGTCATGGTGCCGAAGCAGAGCTACCTCGAGGCACGCGGCGGCGAGCAGCCCGGCCGCCCCACCCCGGTCCCGGACCGGAACTGGCCCGGCCCCGACCCCACGCCCCGCCCCTGACGCCCCGACGCAACGCCACGACCGCCGCGCCCCGAACCCTCCGCGCCTGAACCCGCCGCGCCTGAACCCACCGCGCCTGAACCCACCGCGCCCCGTCGTCGTGCAACACACCGAGCACCTGCCAACTCGTGCGAGGTGTTCCTGGCGTGGGTTGGCAGCTGCTCGGTGTGTTGCGGGTGATCCACAGGGGGTGGCGGCGGGCCGTGCCGTCCACAGGCGGTTGCTCGGACGATGCGCCGTCCGTGTCGCAGCGCGACGATCGCTCGATGGACCCTCGACTCCAGGCCCTGGCGGGTGAACAGCACGGCGTCTTCACCGCCGCCGAGGCGGGTGCGAGAGGCGTCGACGCCATCGCCTTGCGTGACGCCGTACGCCACGGACACGTCGTCCGCGTCCGGCGCGGGGCCTACGTGAGCAGAGACCTGCTGCACGCGGCCGACCGCGTCGGGCGCTACCGGCTGGCCGCGATGGCGGTCGCCCGCACCCGGCCCGGCGAGGCCCTGAGCCACCACGCGGCCCTGGCCGTGCACCGCCTTCCGCTGTGGTCCGCGGACCTGAGCCGCATCGACCTCGTCGGCGCGGGGCGCCAAGTGGTCAGGCGTCGGGACGTGACCGTGTGGCCCCGGCGCGGCGTGGCCACCCCGACATTCCTGGGTGTTCCGGTGGTCTCCGCCGCGAGGGCCGTCGTCGGCACGGCGCTGACCATGGGCGCCGAGTGCGCGGTGGTGGCGGGCGACGCCGCCCTGCGGGCCGGCACGGTGACGATGCCGGAGCTGCTCGACGAGGTGGCGAGGGTCTCCCCGCACGAGGGCCGGCGTCGGGCTCTCGACGCGGTGCTGCGCATGGACGCCGGAGCCGAGTCGGTCGGCGAGTCGCGTACCCGGATGATCCTGCAGGACCTCGGCCTGTCACACGAGAGCCAGGTCGTCATCACGGACGCCGACAGGTTCGTCGCGCGGGTCGACTTCGTCGTCGAGGGCGTCGTGCTGGAGTTCGACGGAGAGGTCAAGTACGGCCGGGTCCGTGACCGGTCCGACGAACAGCCGGACGACCCCGCGGAGGTCCTCTGGCTGGAGAAGCGCCGGGAGGACCGGGTGCGCCGGCTCGGGTACCCCTTCGAGCGCGTCATCTGGTCCGAGCTCGACCGCCCCGGGCTGCTGGGTGCGAGGATCCGAGCCGCCCGCCCGGCTCGTCGCTCCGCCTGACCAAACCCGAACCCACCCCCTCGGCCGGCCGGCCGCTGCCGGCGCAACCCGCAAACCGCCCGCCCCCGTGTCACCCAACACACCGAGCACCTGCCAACGGCGACAGGAGTACCCATCTCGGGTTGGCAGCTGCTCGGTGTGTTGCGGGGCCAGAGGCGAGTGTTGTGCGGGGGTGGCGGTGCGTGTTGGCGCGGGGGCGGCGGTGCGTGTCGGGGCGGGCGGTGCGGGCCGACGGGGACGGTGGGGCCGTGGATCGAGGAGCCGGGGGCGGCTTCGCCCGTACGCTGGGGCTCGTGAGCACGGGCAGGGGAGGGTCGCCGGTCATCGACCTGCACACCCACTCGACGGTCAGCGACGGCACCGACACCCCGTCGGAGCTCGTCGCGGCGGCGGCCGTCGCCGGCGTCGACGTGCTCGCCCTCACCGACCACGACACCGTCGGCGGCTGGGCCGAGGCCGCCGAGGCCGCCGCCGAGCACGGCATCGCGCTCGTGCGCGGCATCGAGGTGTCGTGCACGTGGCGGTACGCGTCGATCCACCTCCTGGGCTACCTCACCGACCCCTCGGACGCCGAGCTGACGCGCGCGCTGGCGCGGGCCCGTGACAGCCGGGCGACGCGGCTCGAGCGGATGGTGGCCAGGATGGCCGACGACGGCATCCCCCTCACCTACGAGCAGGTGCTGACGCAGGTCGCGCCGGGAGCGACCCCGGGACGGCCCCACATCGCCGACGCGCTGATCGCGAACGGGGTCATCGCCCACCGCGACGAGGCGTTCCGCGAGTGGCTCACCGACGACTCGCCGTACTACGTCGGTCACTGGTCCCCGGACCCCGTCCAGGCCGTCGAGCTGGTCCGGGCAGCGGGCGGCGTGCCGGTGGTCGCCCACCCGTTCACGCGGACCCGCACCGGTGGGCTGACCGACGACCTCATCGAACGCATGGCCGACGCGGGCCTCGTCGGACTCGAGGTCTTCCACCGCGACCACGGGCCCCGGGAGGTCGCGCGGGCCACGGCGCTCGCGGCCCGGCTCGGCCTCGTCGCCACCGGGTCGAGCGACTACCACGGCACCGGCAAGCTGAACCGCCTCGGCGAGAACACGACGGCCCCGGAGGTGCTCGAGGTGATCGAGGCCGCGGCGAACGGCGTGACACCGGTGCTGCGTCCCTGACGGCGCCGCTGCTGGCCCTGGCGGGTCGGGGCGGCGTGTCGTGCCTGGGTGTCCGGCGGCGTGTGGGGCGGCGTGTGGTGCGGCGGGCTGTCGGGGGTGAACCGTAGGGTGACGGCGTGAGCATCGGAGCGACGCAGCAGCCGAGCTTCGCGGGCATGCCGACACCGCTCTACACCGGCTCGCCCTCGCGGCTCCTCGCGTGGCTCGACTGCCCGCGCCGGTACCGCATGCAGTACCTCGACCGGCCCCGGCCCGCGGCACGTCCGCAGCGCGCGCACACCTCGGTGGGCATCGCGACGCACAACGTCCTTCGCGACTTCTGGGACCTGCCGCCCTCCGAGCGAACCCCGGCCGGGGTCGCCGAGCTCGTGCGCACGTCCTGGATCGACGTCGGGTTCCGCGACCCCGAGCAGTCGATGGCCTGGCGCCTGCGGGTGCGCGACGCCGTCACCGAGTACCTGCGCCGCAGCGACCGCGACCGGCAGCCCGTGGGCCTCGAGCGCAGCGTCTCCCTCAAGACCGGCGAGATCGCCGTGACGGGCCGCATCGACCGTCTCGACGACCGCGACGGCGAGCTCGTCGTCGTCGACTACAAGACCGGCCGGCAGGTCCCCACCGACGACGACGCCCGCACCTCGCTGCCGCTCGCGCTCTACGCCGTCGCCGCGGCCCGGATGTTCCGCCGGCCGTGCCTGCGCGTCGAGCTGCACCACGTCCCCACCGGAACCGTCGCGAGCCACGTGCACACCGATGACTCGCTGGCCCGCAAGGTCGCCGAGGCGGAGTCCATCGCCACCGACCTGCGCCGCGCCGACGCCGACTTCGCCGAGGTCGGCGTCGAGTCCACGCGCTTCGCCCCACGGCCCTCGCCACTGTGCTCGTGGTGCGACTTCCGCGCACACTGCCCGGAGGGGCAGCAACAGGGCCCCGAGAAGTCCGACTGGGCCGGGCTCGAGCGCGACGACGACCAGGAAGGGCTCCCATGACCGACCTGCGCGACGCGTTCCTCGCGGCGGCCGACCACGTCCTCGCCCTCGTGTCCCGCGACGACGTCGCCGAGGCCTGGAACCGCCCGAGCGCCCTGCCCGCCTGGGACGTCGGCGGTCTCGTCGCCCACCTCGCCGGACAGCCGTCGACGGTGGTGACGCTCCTGTCGGCCGAGCCGGCGCGCGACCCGATACCGCTCGAGGAGCACTACCGCCGCTCGGCGTGGGTCGGTGCCGACCTCGACGACGAGGTCAACGTCGCGATCCGCGAGGGCAGCGACGAGAAGGCCGCCGCCGGACGCGACGAGGTCCTCGCGGGCGTCCTCGCGGCCCGGGAGGTGCTGCCCGACCTGTTGGCCGCGCAGCCGGCCGACCGCGCGGTGCTCATCCCGTGGCAGGGCTGGTCGCTGCGCCGCGACGACTTCCTGACCGGTCGGATGATGGAGGTCGTCGTGCACGGTGAGGACGTCGCCGCGAGCGTCGGGTTCACCGCCCCGCAGCTGCCCGACGACGTCCTCGACCCCGTGCTGCGCCTGCTGACGCACCTCGCCGCCGAGACGCACGGCCAGGGCGCCGTCGTCTCGGCCCTCTCGCGCTCCGAGCGCGCTCCGCGGACCATCTCGGCGTTCTGAGCGCCGGCCTGACACACTTGCCGCCATGGCCGCCCGTTCCCGCCAGGACGCCAGCAGCACTCCACTCACCCCATCCGCACCATCGGCCCCACCCGGGGTCCCACCGAGCCGTCCCACGGTGCTCGCCGTCGCCAACCAGAAGGGTGGCGTCGCCAAGACGACGTCCGTCGCCAGCCTCGGGGCCGCCTTCGCCGAGCACGGCAGGCGCGTCCTGCTCGTCGACCTCGACCCGCAGGCCTGTCTCACCTTCTCCCTCGGGGTCGACCCCGACGCCGTCGAGCAGTCCGTGCACGACGTGCTGACCGGCCGGACGCCGCTCGCCGACGTCGTCGTCTCGTGCGAGGAGGGCGTCGACCTCGTGCCGTCGACGATCGACCTCGCCGGTGCAGAGGCAGCCCTCATGCCCCGCCCCGGCCGCGAGTACGTCCTTCGCGGCGCCCTCGAGGACCTCGCAACGGCCTACGACGTCGTGCTGCTCGACTGCTCGCCGAGCCTCGGCGTGCTCACCCTCAACGCGCTCACCGCCTCCGACGGCCTCGTCATCCCGATGCCGTGCGAGATGCTGAGCCACCGGGGCGTCGGGCAGCTGCTCGACACCGTCGCCGACGTGCAGCGCATCCTCAACCGCGACCTGCAGGTCTGGGGCATCCTGCCGACGCTCTTCGACGGCCGCAGCAACCACGCCCGCGAGGTCCTCGCCGACGTGGGGGAGCGCTATGACCTGCCGGTCCTCGACCCCCCGATCCCCAAGACGGTTCGGTTCGCCGAGGCGCCCGCCGTCGGGCGGTCGATCCTGTCCACGGCCCGCACCTCCCGCGGCGCGCAGGCCTACCGGGACGTCGCGGCGTCGCTCCTGCCGCGTCTGTGACCGGACGCCGGGAATGTCTCGTCGACCGGTGACGCTGCATCCGAGAGTGTCGCCCATCTTCCGTGAAGGAGAACCCTGTGATTTCCACGCCCGCACTGGTCGCACCCCACGCCGGAGCCCCCTTCGAGGCCCGGAGCGTCGAGCACCGCGACCTGCGTGACGACGACGTCCTCATCGACATCGCGTTCGCCGGCATCTGTCACAGCGACATCCACCAGGTCCGCGAGGAGTGGGGCAGCGCGATCTTCCCCATGGTCCCCGGCCACGAGATCGCCGGCGTCGTCTCCGCCGTCGGTGACGGCGTCACGACGTACAAGGTCGGAGACCGCGTCGGCGTCGGGTGCATGGTCGACTCGTGCGGTGAGTGCGAGTTCTGCAAGAACGGCGAGGAGCAGTTCTGCACCAAGGGCGCCGTCATGACCTACAACGGCACGGGCTACGACGGCGAGAAGACCAAGGGGGGCTACGCCCGGCAGGTCGTCGTCTCCGAGCGCTTCGCCGTCGCGATCCCCGACGGCCTCGAGCTCGACGTCGCCGCCCCGCTGCTCTGTGCGGGCATCACGGTGTACTCGCCGCTCAAGCGCTGGGGCGCCGGCCCCGGCAAGAAGGTCGCCGTCATCGGCCTCGGCGGTCTCGGCCACATGGCCGTCAAGCTGGCTGCCGCCATGGGCGCCGAGGTCAGCGTGCTGAGCCGTACCGACGCCAAGAAGGAGGACGGCCTCGCCCTCGGCGCCACGAGCTACCACGCCACCTCCGAGGACGGCGTCCTCGCCGGTCTCAGGAGCAGCTTCGACCTCATCGTCAACACGGTGAGCGCCGACCTGCCGATGCAGACCTACATCGGGCTGCTGCGCCCGCTCGGCGTCATCGCCAACGTCGGGCTGCCCACGGGCAACTACGACTTCGCACCCGGTGCCGTCGTCGGCGGCAGCCGCGTCGTCGCGGGGTCGAACATCGGTGGCATCCCCGCCACGGCCGAGATGCTCGCCTTCTGCGCCGAGCACGGCATCGGCGCGACGGTCGAGACGATCTCTGCCGACGAGGTCGACGCCGCCTACGACCGTGTCGTCGCCGGCGACGTCCGCTACCGCTTCGTCATCGACACCGCCACGATCGGCTCGCCTTCCTGAGACGGGCGCCCCCGGTCAGGCGGTCTCCGGCTCCGGGTCCAGCGCGGGCAGGCCGTCGATCGAGGTCGCGTTCTTCTGCGAGCGATAGGTCACCAGCCCCGCCGGTCCCCGCTTGTCGGCCCACGAGGTGAGCAGGTCGCGCTGGGCCGTGTACTCGTAGCGCGGCACGGCGAACCCGCAGGAGTCCGAGACCCGTTCGACGTCCACGACGACCAGTCCGCGCACGCCCGGCAGGTCGACGTCGAACCGGCCGGCCCACGCGTCGAACTCGTCGTCGCCCGGACGCAGGTGCCGGCCCGTGCCGTGCAGGCGCACGATGTTCGGCGGGCCCTCGAAGGCGCAGAACATCAACGTGATCCGGCCGTTCTCCCGCAGGTGGGCGACCGTCTCCGCGCCGCTTCCGGTGAGGTCGAGGTAGGCGACCGTGTGCTCGTCCACGACGAGGAACGTGCCGTCGACGCCCTTCGGCGAGACGTTGACGTGCCCGTCGGCCGCGAGGGGCGCGGTCGCGACGAAGAACATCCGCTGGGCCTCGATGAACGCGTGCAGCCGTCCGTCGATCGACTCGTGCAGCTTCATGGTGGGCAGCCTAGGTCCAGGCCCTGGGCTGACCTCGGCGCGACCGCAGGTCGGAACGGGAGGGGCCGCGTCCCACAGGACGCGGCCCCTCCTCCTCGGATCTGGTGCCCTCAGAGCGGGCAGACATCGCCGGCGGTCACTCGGTGCCGGACGCGGCGGGCGCGCTGCCGGCCTGCTGGCCACCCTGCTCGCCTCGGCCGCCCCGGCCGGCGCCACCGCGGCGACGGCGACGACGCGGCTGCGACGACCCGCCCTCGCCGGCGCTCGTGCCGGCACCCTCGGCGGCGGCCCCGGCAGGGTTATCGCCTGCCGCAGCCGCAGTGGCCTCGGCGGCCGACGGGGCCGCACCGGCTGCGGCGGCACCGCCACCACGGGTGCGACGACGGTTGCGCTGGCGACGCGGCCGGCTCTCGCCGTCCTCGCGCTGCTCGCCCGACGCGTCCCGGCCGGCCGGGCGGTCACCACGCGAGGCGCCGCCCCGGGAGGACGTGCCGTGCGACTGGCCCTTGCCGTGGCGCTTGCCGGTCTCGCCGAGGTCCTCGATCTCCTCGGCGGCCAGGCCCGCACGGGTCTGCTGGGACTTGCGCAGGTAGCCCTTCGCGTCGGTCGGGATGTCGAGGTCGGTGAAGAGGTGGTCCGAGCTGGAGTAGGTCTCCTGCGGGTCGGGGATGCCGAGGTCGAGCGTCTTGTTGATGAGCGCCCAGCGGTGCAGGTCGTCCCAGTCGACGAACGTCACGGCCACACCGGTGTTCCCGGCGCGCGCCGTGCGGCCGATGCGGTGCAGGTAGGTCTTCTCGTCCTCGGGGCACTGGTAGTTGATGACGTGCGTGACGTTGTCGACGTCGATGCCGCGGGCGGCGACGTCCGTGGCGACGAGGATGTCGACCTTGCCGTTGCGGAAGGCCCGCAGCGCCTGCTCGCGGGCGCCCTGGCCGAGGTCGCCGTGGATCGCCGCGGCGGCGAAGCCGCGCTCGACGAGCTCGTCGGCGACCTTGGCGGCGGTCCGCTTGGTGCGGCTGAAGATGATGGTCAGCCCCCGGTCCTTGGCCTGGAGCATCCGCGAGAGCATCTCGACCTTGTCGAGGGCGTGCGCGCGGTAGACGAACTGCTCGACGGCCTTGACGGTGTGGGCGTTCTCCGTGTCGTCACCCATCGCGCGGATGTGCGTGGGCTGCGACATGTACCGGCGGGCCAGGGCCACGATGGCACCGGGCATCGTCGCCGAGAAGAGCATCGTCTGGCGCGAGGCGGGCGTGAGCGACATGAGCGTCTCGACGTCGGGCAGGAAGCCGAGGTCGAGCATCTCGTCGGCCTCGTCGAGGACGACGGTGCGCGCCTGCGACAGGTCGAGGTGGCCCTGCTTGGACAGGTCGATGAGCCGGCCCGGCGTGCCGACGACGACCTCGACGCCCTCCTTGAGGGCGTCGACCTGCGGCTCGTACGCGCGGCCGCCGTAGACGGTGAGGACGCGGATGCCGCGGCGCCGGCCGGCGCGCTCGAGGTCACCGGCCACCTGGACGGCCAGCTCACGCGTCGGAGCCACGGCGAGCGCCTGCGGCTTGCCCGGACGCGTCAGCGAGGCGAACGCGTCGTCACCGGGCGCCACGACGCGGTTGAGGATCGGCACGCCGAAACCGAGCGTCTTGCCGGTGCCGGTCTTGGCCTGGCCGATGATGTCGTGGCCCGACAGCGCGACGGGAAGCGTCATCGCCTGGATCGGGAACGGGTGGGTGATGCCCGCGTCGGCGAGGGAGGCGACGATGTCGGGATGGACGTCGAAGTCGGCGAAGGTCAGCTCCGGCGACACCTCGGCGGCGGTCTCGGCTGGGTTCTCCGCCGCTGCGTCGGTGGCAGGGGCAGGAACGGCGGCATCGGTGGTGACCTCGGTCTCGGCCGGGGTCTCGTGGGTCTGGGTCATGTGTGTCTCTCGATCGGCACGAGCACCCCGCGGACGCGGGAGCTCAGTGGCGGGACGGGCCGATCGGGAAGTGTCTTGACGGGCGAACCCCCGCGTCATCGCGGGATCCGCCGGTGCGCGGGAGAGTGTCCGCGAGCACCATCTGGGCGATCCATCGGGCCGACCGGGCACCGAGTTGTCCCACCCACTCTACCGGCAGGACGCGCGAGCGCCCGAATCTGCGCCGCTAGGTTGGGTCCATGACTGATGCGGCCCCCACGACGCCCACCGACGACCCCGGCTACGTCGCGGCTGTCACCGACCTGCTGGGCGTCCTCGCCTACGGTGAGCTGCGGGCCTTCAGCCAGCTGGCCCGCGACGCCGAGCTGGCCCCGACGCTGCGCCACACCTCGGCCCTCGCGCAGCTGGCTGCGCACGAGCTGCGCAACTACCAGCTGCTGACCGAGCGGCTCACCGAGCTGCGGGTCACCCCCGAGGAGGCGATGGAGCCGTTCGTCGTCGCCGTCGACGGCTTCCACGAGCGGACCCGGCCCTCGGACTGGCTCGAGGGTGTCGTCAAGGCCTACGTCGGCGACGGCATCGCCCAGGACTTCTACCGCGAGATCGCCCAGTACGTCGACCCCGAGACCCAGTCCCTGGTCCTCGGCGTGCTCGAGGACACCGGCCAGGCCGAGTTCGCGGTGACCGTCGTGCGCGAGGCCATCGCGGCCGACCCGCGGGTCGGCGGACGCCTGGCCCTCTGGGGCCGGCGGCTCGTCGGTGAGGCGATCACCCAGGCCCAGCGCGTGGGCGTCGAGCGGGACGCTCTCGCCGGCATCCTCGTCGGGGCGCCGGGGCGTCCGGGGGCCGATCTCGCCGAGCTGGGCCGGATGTTCGCCCGGCTCACCGACGAGCACACGCGTCGGATGGGGCGCCTCGGCCTCTCGGCCTGAGGGCCCCGATCCGACGCGACACGACGAAGGGCCCGACCGGTGACCGGTCGGGCCCTTCGTGTCGAGGTGCGCGGGTCAGACGGCCCGCTTGCTGATCCGCCCGTAGACGGTGATGCCGATCGCCGCCAGGACGGCACCGACGATCCAGAACCACCAGCGCACACCGCCGTTGTCGTTGGAGTAGCCGAAGACGGCGCCGAGGATGAACGTCGCCAGCAGCGACGCCACGATGCCGATGATGATCGTCATGACGATCGAGATGTCCTGCTTGCCCGGGAGGATGAGTCGGCCCAGGGCTCCGATGATGAGTCCGGCGACGATCGCGCCGATGATTGCGCCAACCATGTCTCAGCCTTTCTGGCCACCGACGGTGACCGGCTTCCGTCCCGTGCTCGTGCGCGGGTACCAGTTGCAACACCGCCGACCTCCCACCGCATGTGTCGCATGTGGTCGATGTGACGGTGCCTTCGTGCACCTGACTCGTACCCGCTCCGAGCCGTAACGATCACGTCCGGGCCGATCCGGGCGAGGATCGGGCCCGCGCAAGATGGGGCACACCCGGTCCGATGGCGCTGCCCACGGGGCGCCGGAGGTGTCGGTTCGGCGCGCCGGTCAGTGTGGCTGGCGGTCGCCGGTGACCATGCCGTAGCCGACGATGAGCGCGGCGGCGACGAGGGCGCCGATGAGGAACGAGGTCCAGTCGACGCCGCTCGTCTGCGACCCCGAGGCGGCCCGGTAGATCCACGCGCCGACGAGCGACCCGAAGGCGCCGAGGACGACGGTGGTCACGACGCTCGTGCCGTGCCGGCCGGGGACCGCGGCCCGGGCGAGCGGACCGACGAGGGCTCCCGCGACGAACGCCGCGACGAGGGTTGCGGTCATGGGGCTCCTCCTGGCGCCGGGAGGCGGTGGACGCCTCCGGTCGTACGTACCCGTTCGCGGCCGGCCGACGCCGCGCAGAACGGTGCGTCGTCGGCCGGCCGCGGACGGGGTTCGGTCAGGAGGCGCCGAAGCCGACGCCGGTGCGGCGCTCGGCGCCGGTCGTGACGTAGCCGAGCGACGCGACGGGAACGACGATGCGGCCGCCCTTGTCGTCGGTCAGCTCGAGGACGTCGCCCTCGCGGGCGGCCTTGACGACGGCCACGAGCTCGTCGGAGCTCAGCGTCGTCTCGAAGGTGATCTCGCGTGCCACGTTCTGCACGCCGATGCGGACCTCCACGTCAAACCTGCTTTCTCGGTTCGTCCTTCGGTGGTGGCGTGGGTGGGTCGCACGCCCTGTGGCCACCTTAACCAGCGCTGCTGCCGACCGACTCCCGGGACGGGCCGGACGCGTCGTCCGAACCCGCACCCGACCGGGGGAAGGCGCCGAAGCCGCGGCGGATGAGCGACCCGGTGATGCGCACGGCGGTCTCCTTGGACAGGCTCGCCTCGTGCGTCAGCCAGTGGCGCGCGGACGTCTGCGCGAGGCCGACGAAGGCGACGCCGACGAGGACGGCCTCCTCGCGCGTCATCGACGTCTCGGTGCTGATGATCTCGGCCATCGCCTCGGCGCACGTGAGGTCGATCTGGTCCAGGCGCTTGCGCACCTCGGGCTCGTTGGCGAGGTCGGACTCGAAGATGAGACGGAAGGCGGCGCCCTCCTTGCCGACGAAGTCGAAGTAGGCGCGCGTCATGGTGTTGATGCGGGCCTTGTTGTCGGACAGGGCGAGCGCGTCGCGGACGAGCTGCTCGAGCTCGCCGGCGTGCTGGTCGATGAGTGCGAGGTAGAGCTCGAGCTTGCCCGGGAAGTGCTGGTACAGAACGGGTTTGGACACCCCGGCCCGCGCGGCGATGTCGTCCATCGCGGCCGCGTGGTAGCCGTTCTCGACGAAGACGGCGAGCGCCGCCTCGAGCAGCTGGGCGCGCCGCTCGGAGCGGGGGAGCCGCTGCCCGCGGCCCGGCATGGTGGTCTCGTCTGTCATGCGTCCCTCGAGGCACTTCCTGTGTGGTGCTCGTCGTCCGCCGAGGCGGACGACCATGTCGTTCCTCACCATACCGAGCAGTACGGTGAGGGCATGTCGACGGATCCGCTGGTCAAGACGGGTCGCCCGCTGTCGAAGGACGAGACGACGCGGTACGCCCGCCACGTCCTGCTGCCCGACGTCCGGCTCGAGGGGCAGGAGCGGCTGGCGGCCGCCCGCGTCCTCGTCGTCGGGGCCGGTGGGCTCGGGTCGCCCGCGCTGCTCTACCTCGCCGCCGCCGGCGTGGGCACGATCGGGATCGTCGACGCCGACGTCGTCGACCTGACCAACCTGCACCGGCAGGTGATCCACTCCGACGCCGACATCGGCCGGCCCAAGACGGAGTCGGCCGAGGCGGCGGTCCGCCGCGTCAACCCGCACGTCACGGTGGAGCGGCACGACGTCGCGCTCGACTCGTCCAACGCGCTCGACATCATCGGCGGCTACGACCTCGTCGTCGACGGCACCGACAACTTCCCGACGCGCTACCTCGTCAACGACGCGTGCGTCATGCTCGGCAAGCCGCACGTGTGGGGCTCGATCCTGCGTTTCGACGGCCAGGTGTCGGTGTGGTGGGCCGGGCACGGGCCGTGCTACCGCTGCGTCTTCCCCGACCCGCCGCCGCCCGGGTCGGTGCCGAGCTGCGCCGAGGGCGGCGTCCTCGGCGTCCTGTGCGCCGCGGTCGGCTCGGTGCAGTCCACCGAGGCGATCAAGCTCCTCCTCGGCATCGGCGAGCCGCTGACCGGCCGGATGCTGGTCCACGACGCCCTGCGCCAGACGTGGGACACCCTGACGGTGCGCCGTGACCCCGAGTGCCCCGTGTGCGGTGACGAGCCGACCGTCACCGAGCTCATCGACTACGTGCAGTTCTGTGGCGTGCCCGGCGCCGCCCACGACGACGAGGACGCCCTGCCCACCGTGACCGTCCGCGAGATGGCCGACGAGCTGCGCGGCGAGGCGCCACCGCTGCTCGTCGACGTCCGCGGCGAGGAGGAGCGGGCCATCGCCTCGATCCCGGGCGCGGTCCCGATCCACCTGGACCTGTTCCGCTCGGGCGAGGCGTTCGGGCAGCTGCCCCGGGACCGGCGCGTCCTCATCCACTGCAAGGTCGGTGGCCGGTCGGCGGAGGCCACCCGTCTGGCCCTCCGGGCCGGCTTCACCGACGTCGCGAACGTGGCGGGCGGCGTCGTCGCCTACGTGCGCGAGATCGACCCGGCGCAGCCCGAGTACTGAACGCCCGGCCCACGTCCGGCCGACCCCTTCCCGAAAGGACCCCGGTGGCACTGGAGGACCACGCCGACCGCGTGCTCTCGCTCGTCGCGTCGATCCCGTCCGGGCGCGTGCTCGCCTACGGTGACGTCGCCAGGCGGCTGGGCGGCATGGGGCCGCGGACCGTCGGCTCGGTCATGAGCCGGTACGGCTCCGACGTCCCGTGGTGGCGGGTCATCCGCTCGGACGGGCGCCCGCCGCAGGGCCTCGAGGGCGAGGCCGTCGAGCACTGGCGCGCCGAGGGCACGCCGATGGTCCGCGGGCTCGTCGACGGCGGCCGCGCGGACATGGACGCAGCGCGCTGGGACTTCGGCGCGGCTGCGTCGCCGGGCGGCGGCGTCACCCGGTCGCGGGGCGCCCTGCACCACGTCGAGATCTGGGTCGAGGACATCGACGCGGCAGCCCGCGAGTGGGGCTGGCTGCTCGGCCGGCTGGGCTACCACCTCGGCGACGACTGGGGACACGGGCAGGCGTGGGAGCTCGGCTCGCTCTACCTCGTCGTCGAGTCCGGGCCCGACGTCTCGAAGGGCCGCCACGAGCGCACCCGTGCGGGGCTGAACCACCTTGCCTTCCATGGTGGATCGCGCGCCGAGGTGGACGCGGTCGTGGGCGAGTGCGCCGACGCCGGGTGGTCGCTGATGTTCGCCGACCGGCACCCGTACGCCGGCGGACCACAGCACTACGCCGCCTACCTCGAGAGCGGCGAGGGTTTCGAGGTCGAGCTCGTCGCGGACTGACGGGCACCTGGCCCGCGCGGGCGCGGCGGGACCTGCGCCGGATCTCCCGGCCGTCGGTGGAGAGCGCCGAGGCGTCCGTCCTAGGTGCTGCTCGTGCTGCTCGTGGCGCGCGCCGTCCGGCCGTCCGGCGACTCGAGGACGACCTCGACGGTGAGCGGTGACACCACCGGGACCCACACCGCGTAGCGGCCGGCGCCGCCCGGCCCCTTGACCCTCACGGCGTGCACCTGCCCGTCGGCCGGGAAGAAGGGCAGCCCGACCGGGATGTCGGCCAGGGCGACGTCACCGGTCACCACGGTGACGAGCGGGAACAGCGGCCCGACAGGCGGTCGCCCGACCGGCGGTCGCCCGAGCGGACCCGCCGGCGTCAGGGGCCCCGGCGCTCCCGGCACCACGGGTGGTCGCAGCGGGCCGACCGGGCTCACGGGCGCGACCGGCGGCAGCGGCCGGTCCGGCCGTGGCAGCGGCTCCACCAGTGGGTCGAAGACGGGCCCGACGATGGGACCGAACCGGCGCTTGAGGGCGCGCACGTGCAGCACGATGCCCGCAGACGCCGCGGTCGGCGCGTCCGTCTCGAGCAGGGCGAGGACGCCGGTGGGGCGGGGGACGAGACCCGTGATCGTCACGGTGAACGGTGGGGGAGGCACCCAGCCGGGCACCGTGATGGTGCGCTCGGTCGTGCGGCCGAACGGGTCGACGAGCCGCAGCGTCACGTCGACGGGGTCCGTGGCGACGGGTCGGGTGAACCACACGGCGAGCGGCGAGCGTCCGGCGACCCTGGCCCCGCGCTCGGGGGCTGGGGAGGTCGAGGCCGCTGTGGGTGGCGTCGTCAGGGTGGTCTCGGCGAGCGACTCGAGCGGTGCGGGTACGACGACGTCGGTGGCGCCGGGACCCGTCTTGGCGCCGAAGCGGTGCGACCCGCTCGCGGTGGCGCGCGTCGGGGCGCTCGTCGAGGTGCGGACGACGACACCGCGGTGGTCCGCACCCCAGACCTCCACGGACGGTGCGTCGAGGTCGGGTGCGCCGGCGGGCGGGACGAGCACCGAGACGACGTCCGAGGCGTCCGACGTCTGGCCGCGAACACCGTCCACGGGCAGCGTGTCGACCGGGCGTGCGACGACTCGGACCAGCCACGGGTCCCAGGCGACAGCGCCGAGGCTGCCCGTCCAGCTCCCCTCGTAGACAGGGGAGTCGTCACCGGGTCGGTCCCACCCATGGTCGCGCCGACCGACGCGACGGGCGGCCCCATCGACTCGCGGTCCCGCGCGGCCGCCTCGGACCGGGTGGCGAAGACGAGGAACCGGTCGACCGGGATGCGGCTGGCCGAGAACAGGGCGAGCGTCACGGTGCCGTCGTCGTTCGGCGTGGCCCGCGCGAGGGGCGGAGCCGGCCGGCGCAGCCGTGGCGCGATCGCCGCCTGGAGGTGCAGGTGCGCGTCGGCGGTGTCGCTGCCCGGCCACGGTGGCTCGATGCCGGTCAGGGTCTGGGTCGTCACGGTGAACAGGTGGATGTCGGTGGAGCCCTTGGGCAGGCGCACGTCGTGGGACGCGGTCGACGGGTCGACCTCGGCAAGGCGTCGGAAGGCGGCGCGTCGAGCGGTGTCGTCCATCCGGTCGTAGGCGTCCCAGAGGGCCGCGAGGCGCAGACCGGGTGGCGGCGACCCCGAGGACCCGACGGCAACCGGTGGAGGCGTGTAGAGCCCGCCCGCTGCCTTGACGAGCGCGGTCTCCGAGACCTCCCAGACGATCGAGGAGCGCACCGGTGCACCTGCGGGCAACGACCACCGGACGCGGACGTGCGAGCAGCCATGGGCGTCAAGGGTGCTGCCGAGCGGCACGCCCGGTGGCGCGGGCGGGGGCAGCGGCGTCACGGGCACCGGGCTGGCGGCCACGGCGCGCGCGGGGTTGGCGGCACCGGGCACCCACGGCGTCGGCGAGGCTCCGACGTCGAGGTGGCTGCGCAGCCACACCTGCACGCCCCACCGCTGCGTCGGCGTCCAGTCGAGCCAGGGCACCGGCACCTCGAGGGCGTACCGGCGGCCGCCGTCACCCTGCCCCGGACCGGCGAGCACCTCCTCCGTGCCGTCGGAGGACAGGCACACCACCGTGCAGCCCGACGGGACCGGGGTGTCGGTCGGGAAGGAGAGGGCGAAGTCGCGCCGGAAGCAGCCGGCGGGCGTGGCGAGGTCCGGGTACAGGCCCGCGGGCGGGCCCGACGAGGCGCTCGCCATCGGGTAGAGGAGCGCCGCGCCGACCAGCGTGGCCGGGGTGCGCTCGCTCCAGTCGACGGCGGCCTCGAGGCGCACGGCGGACGGGCACGCGGCGGCGCTGCCGGTGAAGGTGCTGTCGAGGGCCAGGGAGATGACGCGGGGCGCCTGGGGCGCGGGCTCGTCACCGGAGTACGGCACGTCGCGCCACGCCGACCACAGGCCGTGGATGTCGACGAGGGCCGTGGCGTAGCCGACGTCGCGGCCGCCGCTGCCGATCGGGATGTCGGCGGCGCCGTCGACGAAGGCGATCCGGTCGTGTCCCGGCTGCCCCTCGGGGCCGTCCGGGCTCAGGGTCAGCGGGCGGACACCGCCGGAGTCGCGTGGTGGCGCGAGGCTCTCACTCGTCAGCGACGACGCGTCCCAGCGGGCGAGCACGCCGGCCGACACGCGTCCGAAGCTGACGGTGGTCGGCAGTGCGTCCCACGACACCCGGACGCTCTCCCGCCAGGGGTCGTCGGGGTGCTGCGGGCCGACGAGACCGGCACGCTCGGCGGTGAGCGCCGTCGGCGGAGCGGTCACCGTGTGCGGCCCGACGACCGGGGCGTAGGCGGCGACGGTGCCCTTGGTACGCCACGGTGATGGAGTGCGCGAGTAGTCGGCCGTCACCATGAAGTCGAGGCGCTCGGCGATGTCGGGCCAGCCGTCGAAGGGCAGCGTCGTGTCGACCGTGTACGTCGTGCCGAAGCCGGTGGCGAGGTTGAGCAGCGGGTCGGTCTGGGCCGGCAGCGTCAGCAGCGACAGCGGCCGGATGACGGCCGACGTGTCGAGGCTCGACGTGCGCGGGCCGTTGCTCGGCCCGGCCACGGCGCGCGTCTCCTCGAGGGTGCGCTGGGTCCACTCCGGGACGCTCGCCCGGTAGAGCGGCTCGAGCTCGGGCAGCAGCTCGACCTGCACCTCCTTGACGAGGCCGTCGGGGTCCGCGGAGACCCACGGTGGCGCGGCGCGTCCGGACTGGGTCATCGGCGACCACCCGAGCGGCGGGGCACCACGGACGAGCCGGTCCACCGCCGCCTCCCGCGGGGCTTTGAGGTCGTTCACGAACCCCTGGTCGGTCGTGTCGTAGTCCGTTGCGGCCCAAGGCTGCTCGGCCGGGAGCCCGACGACCTCCAGGCGCCGCCAGCCGGGGTCGTTGACGACGTCGACGAGGCTGCGGACGCGCACGGCGGTGACCGACGCGTTGTCGACGCGGGCGAAGGTGGCTCCGGAGCAGCGCAGCCCGACCCTCGTCGGACCGCTGCCCGGCGGCACGACGGCGGCCGCGACGACGTCGGCCAGCGTGCCCTGCAGCCGGTGGAGCGTGACGCGGACCGGCCGGCCCGCGTCGAAGGGCGACACCGACAGCTCGACGACCGCCGCCTCGACGTTCCACGCCGTGATGGGCGCCTCGCCCGCGCCGCCGGGCAGCCCGACGGCGTCGACGTCGGTCAGCGGGTCGTCGGGCACCCGCGCCCACACCGTGAAGGGGCCGCGCGGCACGCCGAGGCGCGGGCTGCACGCCCACCACACGTGCAGGTCGCGGGAGCGTCGCTTCGCCTCCTCGAGCTGGCGACCGGAGGGCAGGACCTTCTCGGCGAGGGGCGAGCCCGACCGGTGCACCTGCTCCACGTGCGCCTCCACGACGCGGCCCCAGTCCAGGCGCATCGCCTCGGCCCGGAAGAGCCGGCTGCTCGCGAGGAGTGCCATCAGTCCTCCACCTCCCAGGGGGCCCGGAGCAGGCCCATCCGCACGCACGCCCGTCGGTCCTCGGCGACGCCCGCGAGCGGGTCGGCGGCCACGACGAGGTCGAGGCGCACCTCCTGGCCCCGCGAGCCGGGGGCGAGCAGGGCGATGGCCCGCGTGTCGCCGGGGCACCGCACGATCCGGGTCACGTTCGCCCGGGGGAGGTCCCCACCGCCGACGGGCGCCGTGCTGGGCTGGAGCGAGAGCCAGTCGCCTCGAACTCCCTTCCACCACTTGTGGGTCGGGTCGCTCGCGTCGATCGGGCCGAAGACGACCTGGGGCATGACGCGGGAGCGCCACAGCGGCTCGCTGCACTCGACGACCAGGGCCACCGGCTGCGGCACGGCGTCGCCGGACCACAGGACCTCGACCGCGGGGAAGGAGGGCACCTCGGGAACCGACAGTCCCGCTGCCTGGTAGGCGGTGTCGACGTCGTCCCCGCTGGGCCGAAGCGGCAGCCCGGAGAGGGCGGCCCCCGTCGGCACGAGGCGCCCGCGGACGGTCGCGGGCGCGACGTAGGAGACGAGGTCGTCGAGCCCGAGGAACCGCGAGGTCGTGAAGCCGATGCGGTGGATGCGGTTGGCGCTGGTGGTCGCCTCGCCCGAGGCGACGGCGTGGACGTCGACGAGGTAGTCGGTGAGCGGCTCGAAGTCGTAGGGGAGGGTCAGGACATCCTGGAGGACCCGCTCGCCGGACACGTCGATGCAGCGGGTCCCGTCGCCCCCGGCGGACACGACGTCGCGCACCGCGTCCTCCCACGGCGTCAGCACCCGCAGGCCCGCCGCCGGTGCGAGCAGCGCCTCGGGGTCGAGCGTGATGTCGTAGGGCGAGCCCGGGTCGGCCGAGCCCGGGGCCGGTGGGTGGGCACCGGACGCCGACCGCACGACGGCCTGGAGCGAGCGTCCGTGCGCCTGGTAGAGCGCCGCGACCTTCTGCGTCGCGAAGGCGATCCGCACGGGCTCACGGCAGAAGACGCCGACGTCGTCCATGCCCGGGGCGGTCGCGACGAGCCAGGGCGACAGGACCTTCGGGTACGCCGAGGCGGCGTCGGTGCGGAACCGGAACGACTGGGTCACGGCGGGCTGGACCGTGCCGGTGTCGGTCGGCGCCGGCTGCGCGTCCTGCTTCATCCACGCCGCGGTCCACGTGACGGCGACGGTCCACGTCTGGCCCGGCTCGAGGAGGGCGCGGTCGTCGGGGTCCTGGGTCAGGGCCGTCTGGAGGGCGTCCTGGTCGGCCGAGGAGGTCGTGGAGTCCCAGTCCTCGCGCCACGCCTCGGAGCCGACGAGGCCCGTGGCCGCGACGACGTAGAAGGGCTCGTCGAGCCTGGCGGCCACCTCGGGGCGCCAGCCGATGACGACGCTCGCCGTCTCGTCCGGGAGCTTCTCGAGGTCGACGAGCACGAACACGAGTCCGGAGCCGGACGCGGCCCGCACGCGGGCGGCGTAGAGCCCGGCCCGCAGCACCGGGTCGACCCACGGCCCCGACGCGTCCAGCCACGTCGCCGGCAGCGGGTGACCCGCGTCGACGAGGTCGCCGCCGTCGACGGGGCGGTCGACCAGCACCGACCGGTCGGCCGCCTCGGCACGCAGCACGAGCCCGCCGCCCACTGCTCGCTCCGGCGCGAGCAGCAGGAACGTGGCCCCGCGCAGGCCACCGTCGGGGGAGAACCGGACTGCGTCGCGCAGGTCCTCAGGCACGAACTTCGTTCTGGCCCATGCCTCCTTGACCTCCTCGCGGTCCTCGTCGGTGCCGAGCGGCGCCGGGTCGAGGGAGTCGCGGCGCGGGCTGCGCAGGACCGCACCTCGACAGGCGAGCCCCTCCGCCCCGGCGTCGGGGCTCCAGGCGGTCGTCGCCCGGACTGCCATGACGTCGGCCAGGGGAGTGCCGGCGTCGATGAGGTCCAGCGTCGCGGCGTCGCCGGTGGTCCACGAGGACGCGGACGCGCTGGCGGTCAGCGCGGACCCGGCCGCCAGCTTCGCCGGCAGGCGCCCGTCGGAGCGTCGCACCCGGCCGCCCCGGCACGGGACGGCGTCGGCGAGCACCACGGCGGGATCGGTGCCGTGGAGGAGGTCGACCTCGGGGTCGCCGGTGCGCCACGGCTCGGTGACCGCCATGAGGGCCTGGACCGGCGCCGAGCGCGTCGTGCCAGGAGGGTCGGGCCACGCGACGCCGTCGAGGCGCCAGCCCGGGACGCTCGGGCCGGCCGGCTTGCCGTCGAAGGTCCACAGCACCGGCGCCGCGGGTGCCGCCGGGTGGCACACGGTGCCCCAGCGCTCGGTGACGCTCGTCGTCAGCTGCTCCCCGTAGGGGATGGCGCGGGAGAACGGTGTGGGCAACCAGTCGAGCAGGGCCAGCGCGGTCGTCGGCACGGCCGTCCCGGCCGGGGCGCCGGTCCACCAGACGCTGGGCGTCCTGCCGGTCGGCGGCGCCGGGACGAGGGCCCCACCGGTGAGGGTCACCGAGGACACGTCGTAGCGCCACCAGCGGTCACCGATGCGGCTCCACGGGTTGGCGGCAGCGCCGTTCTGTCCCAAAGGGTTCCCGCCCATGACGCAGTTCGCGGCGACGCGCGGCGGCGTCGAGAACGTCAGCACGGGAACGGCGTCGATCGGCACCACCGGCATCGGCGGTGGGTCGGTGGCGTCGACGTCGACGCCGTCGCCGATCTTGGCGTCGACCGCCCGCTCGGTGGCGGTGCCCTCGACGAGTGCGGGGGAGCGTGAGACCAGGGCCAGCCCGGCCACGAGCGGCTTGGCCCTGGGGTCGTCCTCCGGCTCGGCGCCGATCGTCAGGGACACGCAGCCCTTGACGGAGAAGAAGAACAGGTCGATCTCGCCGCACACCTCGCCGTGCACGTACGGGTCGTCGCGGACGACGCCCCCGATGGTCCGCTTGCCGACCATGACGGTCAGCTCGGCCGAGGCCCCGATGCTGACGACGAAGAGGCGCAGCTCGCCGCGCGCGTAGATCGTGCCGGCGATGAAGAACGGGTCGAAGCCGACGATCGCGTCGAACCCCGCCGCCACCTCGAGGTAGAGGCCGACCGACTTGCTGCCCATGAGGACCGCGCTGATGTGGAACCCCGTCGCGATGGCGAGGCCGCTCGGCGCTGCCGGCAGGCCGTCGACGGGCAGCTGCGCGTGGGAGATCCCGTTGCCGTGGATCATGAGGTAGCCGCTGCCGGTGATGACCTCGAGCACCTCGACGGTGACGCGCTCCTGGTAGTTGCCGAGCTCGACGAGCCACGACTCGACGTCGTTGGTGTCGAAGAACGCGGTGACGGGCACGCGCACCTTGAGGATCTTCTCGATCTGGTACTCCGCGACGATGCCGATCGTGATGGTGCCGCGGCCGAAGTCGAGGTCGAGGACGGCGAGGAACGTCGCGCTCTGGTTGGCGTCCTCGAGCGCCGGGGGCACCTTGAGGACGTCGGCCTTCATGACGAACAGCAGGCGTGGTCCGGGCACCTCGACGATGACAAGACCCTTGAGGTGGAGGACGTAGCCGCCCTCCAGGGTGCCCACGAGAACGCCTGCAGCGAAAGCGAACCCGCCCTGGTGCAGCTCCCAGCCGGCGCCGTTCATGACGCCGCCCGGCCGGCCCAGCTGGTCGCGCAGCCAGTCGAGAGCAGGTACCTGGCCGGTGCCCTCGATGCGCTTGTGGTTGATGCCGACGCCGACGAGGAAGCCGAAGATGCCGAGGCCGGAGTTCCCGAGCACGAGCGGCACGGGGAACTCGATCTCGGCGCCGAGCAGCACGCCGCTGACCCCACCGGCCTGCCGGAACGTGAAGGTCAGGCTGCCGCGGATCTTGACCGGCACGATCTGCACGTCGAGCGCGCCCGAGAAGCCACCCGGCTCGATGCTCACCTCGCCGCGTCCGGTGATGACGTTCGGGATGTCGATCGACGCGGCGAGCCTGGTGATCTGCAGGTCGAGCGGCGGCCCGTCGACGCGGGCGCGCACCCGGACCGTCTCGATGGTGATGATCCCGAGATCGAGTCCCAGCCCCACCTCGACCTCGAGGTAGGTCGGGTTGTCGCGGCTGACCCGCACGCCCATGATCCGCAGCACGTTGTCGAGCGGCGGCACCGCGTGCATCGACCCCGCGGGGATGTCGAGCGAGTAGCCCCGGCTCGGGTCGAAGACCGGCAGGGGCACGTAGTCGAGCGACCCTCCCGAGCCGGTGCCCCACTGCGACCGCACGCCGATGGCCTTGTACCGCGTCGTCACCGGCATGTTCGGGTCGACCCGCACGAGGGTGAGGTCGAACCAGAACGCCACCTCGACGTCGAGGAGCACGCTCACCGCCGTGCCGCGGTCGCTGACGGTCGTGATGCCGTCGCCGCCGAGGACTCCTTGCGACACGATGACCTCGGCGCCCCGCAGGGTCAGCCGCTTGGTGTGCAGCAGGTCGCCCGCGCCGAGCGCGACCGACCCGAGGGCCACCACGGCCCCGGCGGCCGGGGACAGCTCGGTGGCCGACGACGTCAGCGGCGCGAGGACGCTCAGGGCCCCGAGGATGTTCAGGGTGACCGGGTGCGCCTGCGAGTCGCGCATCTCGGCGAGCCCGTCGAGGTCGCCCTCCTTGGCGCGGAACTCGCCGGTGACGTCCCACGAGCCCTGGTCCTCGGCGATGCGCAGCCGCACGAGGAAGGTGCAGATGCCGTCGCTCGGGTTGGGCCGGTCACCGGCCCGCAGCGGCTCGGCGCCGTGCGCGGCAAGGCGGCGTTCGGTGGCGGTCTCGATGTCGAACTCGCCGTAGACCTCGCAGCGCACGACGGTGCTGCGGACCAGCTCGACCCGGACTCCGAGGAGGTGGAAGCAGTCGGGGCGTGCGGGCTGGTGCGGGGCCGGGTCGTCGTCGTGCGTCGCGGGCGGCGGATCGCGGTGCAGGTCGGCGGTCACCATGACGGGCGCCGGTCCGGCCCCGGACGTCGCGGTCGCGTGCCACCACCGGGCCGACGCCGGGTCGCCGCTGCCCTGGGCGGGTCCGTGCCCGTGGGCCGTGCCCGGGATGACGGCGGTGTACCCGGCCGCCGTGAGGGCCTCGACCATGGCGGCGATGCGGCGCTCGCTGAGCGCCTGGTTGTGGCCCGGCTGCTGCTCGGGCCCCTCGTACGACGCGAACCCGTCGACGGTGAGCGGGGTGGCCGCTCCGACGACCGACCGGCGGGAGGTGGCGTCGGCGATGAACGAGGGACCGGTCGAGGGGTGGGTGCGGTCGGTCGCGGGCGAGGCGCTCAGGTTCGCCGGGTTGACGGCGTAGTCATGGCCCTCGCTCGGGCTCGGATGGTCGAAGAGGAAGTAGGCGTCCAGCTGCTGCCGGGCGGCGCTCGTCGTCGTGGCGGAGACGCTGACCGTGGCGCCCGAGCCCACCTCGATCTCGGCCTCGGTCGCGGCCGACAGGCTGCCCGAGCTGCCGCCGGTCCAGGACCAGTCGGCGGCCACGCCGCTCGCGAGGGCGACGCGGGCGCTCGTGCCGGTCTGCGACACGATGACGACCCGCGTCGCCTCGTGCGAGGTGTCGGTGACGGTGACCGGCATGCCCGTCGCGCCGGGGGTCACCGGCTCGGTACGACGCCCGACGCTGAAGGTGCGCACGGTCGTGTGCGCCGCGGCGTCGGTGACGGTCACGGTGACCGCGACGGTCCCGGTGTCCGGCGTCGTGACGGTGGTGCGGTCGGTGTTCGCGGGCGTGGCGGTGACGCCGCCCACGACGATCGTCGTCGTCAGGGGCGCGAGGCCACCGTCGGCGTCGACGAACAGGGTCGACTGCTCGGGCAGCATCGCGGTGCCGGTCCCGGGGTCGTCGACGAGCTCCCCGGTGGCCGTGCGGAAGTGGACGCGCACGCTCGGGTTCGTGCCCCGGTTGACCACCTCGGCCTCGAAGACGCCGGTGACGCCCTCGTGCACGCCGATGCCGACCCAGAGGTTGCGCACGCCGGCGCTGACGGCGATGCCCTCCATGCCGTCGGGCGCGACGAAGAGACGCGCCTCCGGCAGGTAGAAGCCCTGCCAGTCGCCCGGCATGGCGCGGGCGCCGGCCGGCACGCCGGGACCCGCGGTGCCGGAGAGGTCGAGGACCGCGGTGCGGAAGGCGAACCCGACGCAGTCGCTCGGGCCGACGAGGGCGTACGGCGGGTCCATCCGGATGAGCTCGTAGATGTGGTCGACCGGCGTGCCCGACGTCGTCGCCGAGAGGATGTCGACGCCGACCGAGCCGCCGCCGAGCTGCTGCACCCGGAAGCGCACGCGCGGCACGACGAACCCGACCTGCGGCTTGGCCGGGTCGGCCCGCAGCTGGCCCTGGGCGTCGAGCAGCGCTCCACGGAGGAACGGCACGTGGAACAGGAACCCCGGCGAGGCGATCCGCAGGCGCCAGCCGCCGTCCCGCGTGCCGCCGGGGCCGTCCTTGTGCAGCGAGAAGTCACCGTCGACGTGCGGGTCGGTGAACTCCACCGGCGTGCCCGTCGACCCCTGGCTCGCGCCGAACCCTCCCGTGCGGGGGTCGAGGGCGAGGGGGCGGGTCAGGTCCTGGTCGAAGGTCCAGACGTCCCACGCCCCGTCGGCGTCGCCCACCTCCGTCGGCCCCGTGACGTCGAGGTCCTCGAGCAGCGGGCGCACCCCGTCGAGCGCCCCGGAGCTCTGGACCGGTTGCGGCAGGTCGTCCCACATCGACATCGCGTCACGTCCCCGAACGGGTGAGCACACAGGGCGATGAAACGGTTCGACGCTACGCCGGTGCAGGGGTGGCCACACTGAAAACGCCAGAAACCGCGCGAGCCCGGCACGGGCGTCGCACCCGGGCCGGCCGGGACGCGGGTCCCGCGGCTGCGCAGCCGGGTCGCCGCGTGTGGCCCGCGCTGTCCGCACGGCGCCGCGCCGGTGTCGGTGCGACGTGATGGAATCCTCCGGTGGTCATCCTCCGTCGCGCTCCGGCCCCGGTCGCCCAGGAGGTGTGCCTCGACGCGTCGCAGCAGGCCGCGCTCGACTCCGGGGCCCGCGTCCTGCGGGTGCTCGGCTCGCCCGGCACCGGCAAGACCACCCTGGCCGTCGAGCTGGTCGCCGACGCCGTCCGGCGTCGCGGCGCCCGCGCCGACCACTGTCTGCTGCTCACCTCGAGCCGGTCGGCGGCGGCCGGGCTGCGCCAGCGGGTCACCGCCCGGCTCGGGGGCACGACGACCGAGCCCCTGGCACGGACCTGGCAGGCGTTCGGCTTCGGGGTCCTGCGGGCCGAGGCGGCGCTGCACGGGGACCCCAGCCCGCGCCTGCTCAACGGCCCCGAGCAGGACGTCATCCTGCGCGACCTCCTCGCCGGGCACGCCTCGGGCGAGGTGCCCGGACCCAACTGGCCGGACGCGCTGCGCGGCGCCCTGACGACGCGCGGCTTCCGCAACGAGCTGCGCGACCTGCTCATGCGCGCCGTCGAGCACGGGCAGGGGCCCGACGACCTGCATCGGCTCGGGGTCGAGCACGACCGCCCCGAGTGGGTGGCGGCCGCGCACGTCCTGCGTGAGTACGACCAGGTCACGTCCTTCAGCCGGCACGGCTCCTACGACCCCGCGTGGGTGCTCACGGCCGTGGCCGAGCTGCTCGAGGACGACCCCGATGCCCTCGACCGGCTGCACGAGCGCCTCGCGATGGTCGTCGTCGACGAGGCGCAGGAGGTCACGGCCGCCGCGGCGAGGCTGCTGCGCGTGCTCGCGCCCGGCGGGCCCCGCGTCGTGCTGCTCGGTGACCCCGACGTCGCCGTGCAGACCTTCCGGGGGGCCGACCCGAGGTTCCTCGCGCACGGCTGGGAGGCGCTCGCCGACGCCCGTGGGCGCTCGTCGGCGCCACCGGCCTCGACCGACACCGTCGTGCTCGAGCACGGCCACCGTCTCGGCCCCGTCCTCGACGCCGTGGCCGAGCGGGTGGCGCGGCGGATCGGCGCGCTCGGTGGTGGCGACCAGCGCCGGCACGAGGCCGACGCGTCCCGGGGTGACCAGCGGGTCGCCGTGGCGCTGCTGCGCTCGGCGGCCCAGGAGGCTGCCCACATCGGCAGCGTGCTGCGCCGCGCCCATCTCATCGAGGGCGTGCCGTGGACCGACATGGCCGTCATCGTCCGCGGCTCCGGCCGCGCCGACTCGCTGCGCCGCACCCTGGCCCAGGCCGGGGTCCCGGTGTCCGCCGCGACCGCCGAGACCCCCGTCCGCGACGAGGGCGCGGTGCGGCCGCTGCTCGCGATCCTCGAGGAGTCCCTCGCCGTGGCGCGAGCCGAGGTCGCGGGCGGACGGCACGTCATCGACCCGACCCGCGCCGCCGACCTCGTCCTGTCGCCCCTCGGGGGTTCGGACGCCGTGGCTCTGCGGCGGTTGCGGCGGGTGCTGCGACAGGACGAGCTCGCGTCAGGTGGCGGGCGGTCCAGCGACGAGTTGCTCGCCGACCTCCTGCTCGAACCGCACCGCGCCAACCTCCTCGGGTCCGTGGGCCGCGCCGCGGCCCGGGTGGCCGACGCCATCGCCTCCGGCGCCACCGCGGCCCGCCTGACGCCCGAGGGCCGGTGGGCGAGCGGCGTCACCGCCGAGACCGTCCTCTGGGCCGTGTGGCAGGGCGCCGGCGTCGCCGAGGCGTGGCGGCGCACCGCCCTCGCGGGTGGCCCACCGGGCGAGCGTGCCGACCGCGACCTCGACGCCGTCCTGGCGCTCTTCGACGCGGCCGCCGCCTACGTCGACCGCCTGCCGACCGCCGGGCCCGACAAGTTCCTCGACCACGTGCTGGGCCAGGACGTCCCCGGTGACACGCTGGCCGCCCGCGGGCAGGCCGGTGGCAGCGTCAGCCTGCTCACGCCCCAGTCCGCCGCCGGGCGGCAGTGGCGCATCGTCGTCGTCGCGGGCGTCCAGGAGGGGGTGTGGCCGGACCTGCGCCTGCGCGGCTCGGTCCTCGGCTCCGAGGACCTCGTGGCGGCCGTCGCCGACCGTCCGCTCGGCTTCCGTGCCGCGCAGGCCCAGGTGCGCTACGACGAGACCCGGCTGTTCCACGTCGCCGTCACCCGGGCCACCGAGCGGCTCCTCGTCACGGCGGTGGGCAACGAGGACGAGCAACCCTCGGTCTACCTCGACCTCGTCGACCCGCCCGAGGGCGAGGGCGTGGCCGCCGAGGTCCGCCCGCACACCGAGGTCGCCCGCACCATGACCCTGTCCGGCCTCGTGGGCGAGCTGCGCCGCGAGGCGGTCCACCCGGACCCGGGCGTCGCCGAACCGGCGCTCGCCGTCCTCGCCGCGGCCGCCCAGGCCGGCGTGCGGGGGGCCGACCCGGCGTCGTGGTGGGCGCTGCGGTCGCTGACCGACGACCGGCCGGTGCGTCGACCCGACGAGCCGGTCCCGGTGTCGCCGTCGAAGGTCACCTACTTCTCCGACTGCGGGCTGCGCTGGTTCCTCACCTCGGTGGGCGGGGAGGGCACCCAGCTCGGTGCGGCCTCGGTCGGCACCTTCGTCCACGACGTCGTCGCCGAGCTGCCCGACGCCTCCCTCGCCGAGCTGCGCGCCGAGGTCGACGCACGCTGGGGGCGGCTGGGACTCCGTCCCGGGTGGACCACCGAGCGCACCCGCCGGGAGGCGCACGACATGGTGGCCCGCTTCGTCTCCTACCGCGACGCCGCCGAGGGCACGTGGGAGCGCGTCGGCATCGAGAAGGACTTCAGGGTGAAGGTCGGCCGCGCGCTGCTCGGCGGCCGCGTCGACCGCATCGAGCGCGCCGCGTCGGGCGGCATCCGCATCGTCGACCTCAAGACGGGCTCCTCGAAGCCGTCCCGCGCCGAGCTCGCCGCGCACGGGCAGCTCGGCGCCTACCAGGTCGCCGTGCAGGAGAAGGGGTTTCCCGAGCTCGGGTCGCAGAGCGCCGGTGCCGCCCTCGTCTTCATCGGCAAGGCGGGCCTGTCCGGCCTCAAGCCGAGCGTCCTCGACCAGCCGGCCCTCGACGCCAGCCCCGACCCGGCCTGGGCCCGCGCCCTCGTCGAGTCGACGGCCGAGGGGATGGGCGCCGCGGAGTTCGTCGCCGCCCAGGGCACGGCGTGCGAGACGTGCCCGGTCCGCTCCTCGTGCCCGGTCCAGCCGGAGGGAGACGCCCTGTGAGCACGTCGACGATGGACGCCGTGACAGCGGGCACGGCACCGGTGTCGCCGCCTGCGGCCGGCTCCGCACCCCGCCACTCGGCCCTCGACATCGCCCGCGCCCTCGGCATGCCACCGCCGACCGCCGAGCAGGCCTCGGTCATCGAGGCCGGGCCGCGACCGCTCCTCGTCGTCGCCGGCGCCGGGTCGGGCAAGACCGAGACGATGGCGGCCCGCGTCGTCTGGCTCGTCGCCAACGGCCTCGTCGCCCCCGACCAGGTGCTCGGCCTCACCTTCACCCGCAAGGCCGCTGCCGAGCTGAGCCAGCGCATCGGCAAGCGCCTGCGCGGGCTCGTGCGCGCCGGCCTCTGGGAGCCGCCCGCCGACGACGGCACCGGGGCCGAGGTGCTCGGCGGCACGCCGACGGTCTCGACCTACCACGCCTACGCCGGTCGGCTCGTGCGCGAGCACGCCCTCCGCGTCGGCATCGAGCCGGAGTACCGGGTCCTCACCGAGGCCGGGGCCTGGCAGCTCGCGGCCGAGGCCGTCTCGCGCTGGGACGGGCCGATGGAGGAGGTCGTCAAGAGCGAGTCGACCGTCATCTCCTCGGTCATGGCGCTCGCCGGCGAGATGGCCGAGCACGTCCGCACGCCGGCCGAGGTCATCGAGCACCTCGATGCCGTCATCGCGCGCCTCGAGGGCCTGCCCGACGGCGAGGGCCGCGGCAGCACCACCCCGGCCCGTGACGCCCTCGCCGTGCTGCGCGAGCGGCGCGCCGTCCTGCCGATCGTCCAGTCCTTCCTCGACCTCAAGCGAGAGCGGGAGTCGCTCGACTTCGCCGACCAGATGGCCGTCGCGGCACGGCTCGCCGGGTCGGTCCCGGCTGTCGGCGCCACCGAGCGGGAGCGGTTCCGGGCCGTGCTCCTCGACGAGTTCCAGGACACCTCCGAGGCCCAGCTGGTACTGCTGCGTGCGCTCTTCCACCACGAGGCCGTCGCCCTGACCGCCGTCGGCGACCCGAACCAGTCCATCTACGGCTGGCGCGGCGCGTCCGCGACGACGCTGCTGCGCTTCCCCGTCGAGTTCGCCGACGCGTCGGGGCCGGCCGCCGTGCTGCCGCTGTCGACGAGCTGGCGCAACGACGCGACCATCCTCGAGGCCGCCAACGTCACGGCACGCCCGCTCGCCACCGAGCACGTGCAACCCCTGCGAGCCCGTCCCGACGCCGGCCGCGGCGCCATCACCGTGGCGCGCCTCGACACCGCGGCAGCCGAGGCCGACCACGTGGCGGCGTGGATCGCGAGCCGGTGGACGAGCCCGTCCGGTCGGCGCACCGGACGCTCGGCAGCGGTGCTCTGCCGCCGCCGGTCCAGCTTCCCGCTCGTCCTCGAGGCGCTGCGCCGGCAGAACCTGCCGGTCGAGGTCGTCGGGCTCGGCGGCCTGCTCGTGACACCCGAGGTCAGCGACCTCGTCGCGGCGCTGTGGGTGGTCCAGGACCCGACGCGCGGTGACATGCTCATGCGCCTGCTCACCGGCCCGGTCGTGCGCCTCGGCGCGGCCGACCTCGCCGGCCTGTGGTCGTGGGCCCGCGAGCTGCACGCGCGGCCCTGGCGGGTCGGCGCGGCGCCGACGACCCAGGCCGCGCTGCCGATCGGCGACCTCCCGGCCGCAGCGACGGCCGAGGGCGTCGGCATCGGCCCTGCAGCGTCGGAGACCGCCGACGGCGCTGACTCCGACCGCCGCGGTTCCGACCTCGCGGCCGACAGCGCCGACACCGCCACGCTCGTCGAGGCCCTCGACGAGCTGCCTCGGCCCGGCTGGACCGGCCGCGACGGCGCCCGCATCGGTGACGAGGCGCTGCGCCGCCTCCACGACCTCGCCGACGTCGTCCGCCGTCTGCGACGCCTCACCGCGCTCCCGCTCGTCGACCTCGTCGCGGAGGCCGAGGTCGCCATCGGCCTCGACGTCGAGGTGCTCGCGCGCGCCGAGCACACCGCGTCCACGGCTCGCGTCCACCTCGACGCCTTCGCGGACGTCGCCGCCCGGTACGCCACCAGCTCGGACCGCCCGACGTTGTCGGGCTTCCTGTCCTGGCTCGACGCGGCGCGCGACCAGGAGCGGGGTCTCGACGCCGGTCACGTCGAGACCGATGCCGACGCCGTCCAGGTGCTCACCGTGCACGCGGCCAAGGGCCTCGAGTGGGACGTCGTGGCCGTCCCCTCGCTCGTCGAGGGTGTCTTCCCGGCGCACTCGGCCACGTCGGTGTCCCTCGTCGACGACGCCGACCCCGTCGAGTACGCGTGCGCGGGCGAACCCAAGGACAAGGGGTGGCTCGTCGGCCTCGACTCCGTGCCCTACGACCTGCGCGGCGACCGCGACGGCCTGCCGGTCCTCGACTGGCGCACCGCGCCGGACCGCAAGGCGCTCGGCGCCGCCATCGAGGCGTTCGTCCTCGAGGGTGGTCGGCACGCCGTGGCCGAGGAGCGCCGCCTCGCCTACGTGGCCCTGACCCGCGCCCGCTCGGAGATGCTGCTGTCCTGCCACGTCTGGGGTGCGACGAAGAAGACGCTCTCGGTTCCCTCGCGCTTCCTCACCGAGGTGTGCGAGGCGATGCCGGCCGAGGTCACCCGCAGCCACTGGGAGCGCGCCCCCGAGCCGCTCCTCGACGACGAGGGCAGGGCCACGCCGCCGACCAACCCGCACCTCGCTGTCCCCGTCTCCGCCACCTGGCCGCACGACCCGATGGGCGACCGGCGAGCAGCCCTCGACGCTGCGGCGTCCCGCCTCGCGTCGGTCATCGAGGCGGGAGTGCCTGTGCCACAGGGAGACCCGCGGCTCGGTGACCTCCGGCTGCTGCTCGCCGAGCGGGACGCACGTCGGGCCCGCAGCCAGGAACCCGTCGTCGACGTCCCCCGGCACCTGTCGGCCTCGGCGGTCGTGTCGCTGGCCCGCGACGTCGAGGCCTTCGCCATGACGCTGCGCCGACCGATGCCGCAGCCCCCTGCCGTCGCGGCGCGGCAGGGCACGGCGTTCCACGCCTGGGTCGAGGAGCACTACTCGCGTGCCGCGATCGTCGACCTGTTCGACCTTCCCGGCAGCGCCGACGAGGGAGCAGCCGACGACGCCGACCTCGAGGCCATGAAGGAGCACTTCCTCGCCGGCGAGTGGGCCGGGCGCGTGCCCGAGGAGGTCGAGCTGTCCATCGAGACCGTCCTCGACGGCATCGCCGTCCGCGGTCGCGTCGACGCGGTGTTCCGGCGAGCCGACGGTGGCTGGACCGTCGTGGACTGGAAGACCGGTGCCCGGCCCAGCGGCCGCGACGCGGCCGTGCGGGCCCTGCAGCTCGGCGCGTACGCCCTCGCCTTCGCCCGACTGCGCGGCGTGCCGCCCGAGCAGGTCGACGCCGCCTTCTACTACGCGGCGGAGGGCGTCACCGTCAGACCCGACCTTCCGCGCGAGCAGGAGCTGCTCGACCTGCTGCGGACGCTGCCGGACTGAGCCGGTTCAGCCGCCCCGGCCCACGTCGGTCGACGGCTCCGGCAGCGCCTCGACCTCGTCGATCTCGAACGCCGACGAGTCCGTGGCGTCGAGGTAGGGCACCGGCTCCGGTCGGACGCCGCCCGCCCGTGGCGGCGCGTCGGCACCCTCCGGCGCGTCGGCACCCTCCGGCGCGTCGGCACCCTCCGGCGCGCGAGGGTCGTCCTGCAGACCCGTACCGGCCTGCAGGGTCCCGGGGTGGCCGTCGACCGGCGGCGCGTGCACGGCCGGGTCGATGAGGACCGTCTCCGCCTGGCGGTGCGACGACCGCTGAGGGGTCGCCCCATCGGGCTCGGTGGTGCCGGTGCCCGCCGGGGCGCCGGAGGCAGGTTCGGGGTCGTCGCGCAGCAACGCGGCCATCGGCACGGCCTGGGTCTCGGCGAGCATCGGGAACGGCACGTCGGCCGTCGGGACGTCGTGGCCCGGCCGCGGCTGCTCGGGGTCGTCGGGGTCCTGGCCGTCAGTGCCCTCGTCCGGGTGGGCGGTGCGCGTCCGTTCGCTGCGGACGGCGTCCTCGCGCGCGTACTCGGCGTCGAGGTCCTCCGTGCGCTCGTCCAGCTCGCGCAGGAGGGCCGCCGTGCGCTCGACGGCTCGGGTGCGTCCCTCCGCGGACGCCTGCAGGAGCGTCGAGAGGACGGCCATCTCCGCGGCGAGCCGGGCCCGGCGCACGAGATGGCCGTCGGGCCGCTCGACGCGAGAGCGGGCATAGGCGCCGAGGACGGCGTCGAAGGTGTCGGGGTCGAGCGTGGCGACGAGGTCGGCGAAGTCGTCGGCGGGGTCCCCGACCCGCGACTCCTCCCACGCGAGGAGGCCGACGACGCGACCGCTGGACGCGTCGTCCTCGTCGTCGAAGGTGGCCAGCACGTTGGGGCCGACGAACGTGCCGTGGACGGCAGTGGGGGCGAACCGCCACAGGGAGACGTCCTCGAGCAGGCCCTCCCACCGCGTCAGCAGGCCGGTCGGCACGTGTCCAGTGGCGGCAGCCCGGTCGAGGTCGGACAGCCGCCGGCGCCGATGCGTCTCGGCGTCGTAGGTCGGTCGCCCCGCCTCCTCGTACAGCAGGTGCTCGAGGTTGTGGACGTGGGCGAGGGCGCGACCGACGGCCTCGGCGAGCGGACCGGGAGGCAGGGCCGCGAAGTCGAGCGGCCGCCCCTCGACACGCGGGTAGACGGCGGCACGACCTTCCGCGACGGGCGCATGGCCCTGGTAGGCCGGCACGGCCAGGTCGAGGCGCCTGGCGAGCAGGGCCGAGAGTCCGACGACGTCGTCGAGCTGGGCGCCGGCGGCCGGCGTGCGCGGCACCTTGACGACCCACTCGCGGTCCTGGCGGTCGCGCACGTGGGCGACCTCGAAGCGGTCGTCGGTGCGAGCGGCGACACCCCTGACCGACACCGGGTCCAGGCCCGGGACGGCCGAGCTCGCCAGGGCGGCGAGGAACAGGGGGCTGCGCGTCACGCGTCCACGGTAGGCCGCGCGCCCGCCGGATCGTGGGAGGTGGGCGGGACGGGCCGGGTCGTGCCGCCCGTACCGCCGTGCCGCCGTACCGCCGTGCCGCCGCACGGCCGCACCGCCGCCCGCGGGTCCCGTGGGGCGCACCCTAGGGTGGAGGCGTGAGCGAGGTCGACGACATCCTGCGCGATCTCGCGCTGTCACGGGGGACGCTCGACCGTGTCGCCCACGAGCGGCAGCGTCCGGACGCCGTCGCGACCCTGCTCGAGGACCCGCGCACGCGGGTCGTCGAGGTCAGGGGAGACCGGCTGCACGTCGTCGAGGACGGCAGCGGTGCGCTCGCCCTGTCGGTGCGCGCGCCCGAGGACGCCGACGCCGGCCGGCTCGTCCTGCACCTGGGACGCGACACCGACGGCGCGGCACACGTCGCCGTCGTCGCGACGGCGGAGCCCGACACCGACGCCGCGGCGGGCGCCGACGGGTGGCTGACGCTGCGGCAGGCCGGGGAGGCGATGGCCGCGCGCGACGCCGGGGTGTTCACCACGGCGCTCGCCCTGGCCCACTGGCACGCCGCTCACCGGTTCTGCCCCCGGTGCGGTGCCCCGACCGAGGCGGTCCAGGCCGGCTGGGTGCGCCGGTGCACTGCGGAGGGCAGTGAGCACTACCCGCGCACCGACCCCGCCGTCATCATGTCCGTCGTCGACCCGGAGGACCGGCTGCTGCTCGGACGCGGGGCGCAGTGGCCCGAGGGTCGGTTCTCGGTGCTGGCCGGCTTCGTCGAGCCGGGGGAGTCCTTCGAGGCCGCGGTCGCACGCGAGGTGCGCGAGGAGGTCGGCATCGCGATCGATGCCGCCCGCTACCTCGGCAACCAGCCCTGGCCGTTCCCGTCCTCGGTGATGATCGGCTTCGCTGCCTCGACGACCGACACCGAACTCGTGCCCGACCCTGCCGAGATCGCCGAGGCCCGCTGGGTGACGCGGCAGGAGTACCGCGACCTGCTGGCCGGCGGGACGATCCGGACCCCGAGCGGCATCTCCATCGCCAAGCGGATCATCGAGCGGTGGCTCGGTGCCACCGTGGAGTCGGTCACCGGCGGCGCGACACCGCGCTGGTGAGCCGGTGACCCGCCAAGAGGTCCTCGCCGACGCGCCGGGACGCGTCAGACCGCGAGGCGCGACTTGACCTCGGCGAGCGAGGGGTTCGTCGCGGCGGTGCCGTCCGGGAAGACGACGGTCGGCACGGTCCGGTTGCCGGCGTTGACCTGTTCGACGAAGTCGACGTGCTCGGGGTTGGCCTCGAGGTCGATCTCGGTGAACGGCACGCCCTCGCGCGTCAGCTGACCCTTGAGCCGCGTGCAGTAGCCGCACCACGTCGTGGTGAACATCGTGATCGAGCCCTCGTCCGGGGTCACCTTGGGCATGCTGTTCCTTCATCCTTCGTCTGCGTCCGTGGCCGGACGCGGTCTCGTGCCGGCTGGGGACGGCCCGTCGCACGTGTCGTCCCTCGGTGCAAGGATGACTCCATGGCCTCGCGCGGTGCAAAACGACCTCCCAAGATGGACGGCGAGGCCTACGAGACCGAGCTGCGGCGGCTGCAGGTCGAGCTCGTCGCGTTCCAGGAGTGGGTGCGGGCCACCGGGCAGCGCGTCGTCGTCGTCTTCGAGGGCCGCGACGCCGCCGGCAAGGGCTCGGCGATCAAGCGGATCACCGAGTACCTCAACCCGCGCGTGGCCCGCATCGCCGCGCTGCCCGCGCCCACCGACCGCGAGCGCAGCCAGTGGTACTTCCAGCGCTACATCGCCCACCTGCCGGCGGCCGGCGAGATCGTCCTGTTCGACCGATCCTGGTACAACCGGGCCGGTGTCGAGCACGTCATGGGCTTCTGCTCCGACGAGCAGTACCACCGCTTCCTCGCCCAGGCCCCCGTGTTCGAGCGGATGCTCGTCGAGGACGGTGTCGTCCTGCGCAAGTACTGGTTCAGCGTCTCCGACGTCGAGCAGGAGCGTCGGTTCCGCTCCCGCGCCAAGGACCCGATGCGGCAGTGGAAGCTCTCCCCGATGGACCTCGAGTCCATCACCCGGTGGGAGGACTACTCCGAGGCCAAGGACCGCATGATGGCCGCGACGAGCACCGACTGGGCGCCGTGGCACGTCGTCGAGTCGGACGACAAGCGGCGTTCGCGCGTCAACGTCATGCACCACCTGCTCACCTCGATCCCGCACGAGCCGATGACCCCCGAGGTGCCCCCCGTGCCCGACCGTCCGGCCCCGCGGGGGTACGAGCGGCCGCCCCAGAGCGAGCAGAACTACGTGCCCGACCACGCCGCGGACGTCCTCGCGGCGGCCGACCAGCGCTCGAAGGGTGATCGGTCCTGAGCCACGCACGCCCCGCAGGCCCTGATGCCCCCGCGACCTCCGCAGGCCGCGCACCGTCCGCCGACGACGTCCTCGCCGGCCTCGACCCCGAGCAGCAGGAGGTCGCGGTCGCGCCACCCGGGCCGCTCTGCATCCTCGCGGGCGCCGGAACGGGCAAGACGCGCGCCATCACGCACCGCATCGCCTACGCCGTGCACTCCGGTGCCCAGCAGCCCCAGCGGGTCCTCGCCCTCACCTTCACGGCGCGCGCCGCGGGGGAGATGCGCACTCGACTCCGCGGGCTCGGTGTCGCCGGCGTCCAGGCGCGCACGTTCCACGCAGCCGCGCTGCGCCAGCTGCACTACTTCTGGCCGCAGGCCATCGGAGGGGCGGCGCCGGAGGTCATGAGCCACAAGGCGCCGGCCGTCGCCGAGGCGGCCTCCCGGCTGCGCATGCAGTTCGACCGCACGACGATCCGCGACCTCGCGGCCGAGGTCGAGTGGGCCAAGGTCAACCTCCTCACCCCGCAGTCCTACGCCACGCGGGCGCGCGAGGCGCGCCGCGAACCGCCGGGCGTGGACCACACGGCGATGGCCCGCCTCTTCGAGGCCTACGAGGACGTCAAGCAGCGGCGCGGCGTCATCGACTTCGAGGACGTCCTGCTGCTCACCGTCGGCATCCTCGACGAGCGCGAGGACATCGCGCGCGCCGTCCGCTCCCAGTACCGGCAGTTCGTCGTCGACGAGTACCAGGACGTCAACGACCTGCAGCAGCGACTCCTCGACCTGTGGCTCGGCGAGCGCGACGACCTCACCGTCGTCGGCGACCCCGCGCAGACCATCTACTCCTTCACCGGCGCGAGCCCCCGCCACCTCGTCGGCTTTCCCAGGCGCTTCCGTGGCGCGCACGTGGTCCGCCTCGTCCGCAACTACCGGTCCTCGCCCCAGATCGTCGCCCTCGCCAACACCGTCGTCGGCTCCGGCACGCAGGCGGCGCGCGAGGGCGCGGTGCGGCTGCAGGCGCAGGGGCGCAACGGCCCCGCCCCCGAGCTCGTGTCCTACGCCGACGACCCCGCCGAGGCAGCCGGAGTCGCCGCGCGGGTCCGCGCGCTCGTCGACGACGGGCACGCGCCGGCCGAGATCGCGGTGCTGTTCCGCACCAACGCCCAGTCGGAGGCCTTCGAGTCGGCCCTCACCGATGTCGGCGTGCCGTACCTCGTCCGAGGCGGCGAGCGGTTCTTCGCCCGCAAGGAGGTGCGCGACGCCATCCTGCTGCTGCGGGGAGCCGCCCGCGGCGACGACGGCGAGAAGTCGCTCGGCAGCCTGACCCGTGACGTCATCACCGGTGCGGGCTGGTCGCCCGAGCCGCCGGCCGGCGGGGGAGCGACGCGCGAGCGCTGGGAGTCGCTGAGCGCCCTCGCGACCCTGGCCGACGACCTCGCCGCCGCAGCTCCCGAGGCGCGACTGCCCGAGCTGGTCGCCGAGCTGGACCGGCGGGCCGCCGAGCAGCACGCGCCCGCCGTGCAGGGTGTCACCCTGGCCAGCCTGCACGCCGCCAAGGGCCTGGAGTGGGACACCGTGTTCCTCGTCGGGGCCTCCGACGGCCTCATCCCCATCTCGATGGCCGAGGGGCCCGACGCCGTCGAGGAGGAGCGGCGCCTTCTCTACGTCGGGCTGACGCGGGCCCGGCGTCGGTTGCACATCTCCTGGTCCTCGGCACGCACCCCGGGCGCCCGAGCGACCCGACGCGTCTCGCGCTTCCTCGCGCCGGCTGCCGACATCCTCGGTGCCGGCGCCCGTGCGGAGGCGAGGAGCGGCGGGTCGCGGCGCAGCGCCCCGAAGCAGGCGCGTCTGGCGTTCTGCCGCGGCTGCGGCACCGAGCTGACGACCGCGGCCCAGCGCAAGACGGGCCGCTGCGACGCGTGCCCTCCGACCTACGACGAGGCCACCTTCGAGCGGCTGCGCACGTGGCGGCTCGCCGTCGCGCGAGCCGCGAGCGTGCCCGCCTACGTGGTGTTCACCGACGCGACCCTGACCGCGATCGCCGAGGAGGCGCCCTCGGACGAGGCGGGACTCGCCGGAATCAGCGGCGTCGGGGCTCGCAAGATCGAGCAGTACGGCGCCGACGTCCTCGCCGTCCTGAAGGGCGCAGATGTCGAAGAGCTTCTTGAAAGGCGTTCTGCCGCAAAGGAATCGCCAGTTCCTTGAGATTGCCTGAAAAAACTTCCGAAATCTTCGATAAATCAGTTGTTCGGTCGCTCGGGGCCCGCGTACCCTTGACGACGTCAAGCCCGACGGCCCAGGTGGCCGGTCGGGGACCGCGAGCCACAGTGAGGAGGGTTGACCTGATGGACATCACCACGATGACGACGAACGCAGTGTCCTGCGTTCTTTCCGTGCGTCTGCGTCCGGTCGGCCAGATCCTCATGGCGGACAACCGTGCTCAGGGCGAGGGGACCACTGTGTCCTTCGCCGCCCGTCAGGGCCGCGGTGTCGCCGGTGCCGGCTCCCTCGTCGAGGGACTCGTCCCGGCCGCCGCCCGCACGTTCGACCCGGACTACAAGACCATCGATGTCGCTCGCTCCCGCTCTGGGAGGCCACCGGTCTAGACACAGACCGAGCCTCACCTCCAGGCCGCGAACCCGACATCACCGGGTTCGCGGCCTTTGTCGTTTCTCACAGCCGAATGCCGCTCCACCCGACCACAGCCACACGGTCAGCCATCACCAGCAGCACCCACCGGTGCCAGACAGATCAGGGAACCCACATGACTCCCCGGATGCCGAGCAGCAGGACCGAGAGCCGCACCACGGGTGCCGGCCTTCGGGCCAGGACAGAGACGAGTGAGACGCAACGGTCGACGACGACCGTGCAGGAGACGGAGGTGAGAACGATGCAGCTGAGCGAGATGCTCGACCTCGGCACCGAGGCCCAGCAGGTCGGGGAGACCATCCCCTGCCGCGACTACGACGCCGAGCTCTGGTTCGCCGAGCGCCCCGAGGACGTCGAGTTCGCCAAGACCCTCTGCGGGCTCTGCCCGGCGCGGGTCCAGTGCCTCGCCGGTGCCCTCGAGCGCCAGGAGCCGTGGGGTGTCTGGGGCGGGCAGCTGCTCGTCCAGGGCGCCGTCGTCGCGAGGAAGCGACCCCGCGGCCGTCCGCGCAAGCACCCCGTGGCCGCCTGAGCTCCGTTGTGACGCACCGCGATCCACATGGCCAGCCGGACCACCGACCACGACACGACCACCCACTTTCTTCCCAGACGAGGAGACCGTCATGAACCAGCTCGAGATGCTGGCTCGCGACCGGATCAACCAGCGCAGTCAGCGCTCGGAGCGCAGCGGCATCCGTCGCAGCGCCCGGCTGATCGCGCAGGAGATCCGCGCCAGTCGACGCCACCACGAGAAGTGACGCTGGTCCCGCAGGAGCGGGACGTCACGGCCAGTACCCCACAACCGAACCGAGTGAGCGAGCCGCGGGTGACGCGAACGTCACCCGCGGTTTCGCGTCCCCGGCCGGTGACCGTCGGGACCTCGGCGCCGTCGCCGGTGTGAGGTCCTGGTTCTGGGCGTGGTGCCCACACGACACGCGCCAGCGGCGGATACTCGAAGTGAGGAGAAGGGAGACCCCCATGGCCACCTCGAGCACCGACGCCGCGCAGAACACGGCGGCCACACCCAGCACCGACCCCGACCCGGCAGAAGCCGCCCTCGTGTGCGGCTCGTGCGGACGGGTCGCCTCCGGCCCCGCCCGTGCCGCCGCCCTCCTGTCTTGGGGCCGGGGCACCGAACGCGGCCGTACGACGTGGACGTGCGAGGCCTGCAGCCGCGAGCACCTCCGCTCGATCGAGAGCAAGCTCGACCCCGCGTGGTGGTGAGGCCGCGCGCCGGGACCGCGACGCAGCCGGTGCCCGCCTAAGCGTCCGCGTCGTCGATCGGCGGCAGGTCGGCGCCGGGCAGCAGCTCGTCGACGGCCTCACGCCCGCGGACGGTGCCCCCGAGCTGCGAGAGGACGCCGATGCCGCCGCCCCAGACCCGGTGGATGAGCAGGTACTCCCGGGGCAGGTTGAGCTTGAAGGCCACCGCGTAGTTCGGCTGGCGAGGGTCGTTGATGTGGGCGAAGACGCCCCGCAGCCACTCCCGGCTGAACGTGAACTCGTCGGTGCGGAACGGCGCCATGAAAGGCTCGAGGTAGTCGAGCAGCCGCTCGGGGTCGATGTCGATGCCCGAACGGACGAAGCCGAGCCGGCGCAGGCCCTCGAGCACCTCCTCGGCGCTGCCGCGCAGACCGGTCGTGAGCAGCGGGCCGATCTCGGGCGGCATGCCCCCGGGCAGCCGGTTGACGGCGCCGAAGTCGATGACGCCGAGGCGCCCGTCGGGCGTGATGCGGAAGTTCCCCGGGTGCGGGTCGGCATGGAGCAGTCCCGCCCGGGCCGGTCCGGCGAGGAGGAACTCGAGGTAGAGCTGCGACGCGGCGTCGCGCTGCTCCCGCGTGCCGGAGTCGATGATCCGCGACAGCGGCAGCCCCTCGAGCCACTCGGAGACGATGACGTGCTCGGCGCCCTCGACGACGTCGGGCACCGCGAACTCGGGGTCGTCCCGGAAGGCCGCCGCGAACGCCTGCTGGGACCGCGCTTCGAGGCGGTAGTCCAGCTCCTCGGCCATCCGCTCGCGCAGCTCGTCGAGGATCGGTCCGAGCTCGATCCCCGGCACCCACCCCGCCGCCATCCGCGCCACCCGCGAGATCTGGCGCAGGTCGCTCATGAGGGCCGCGCCCGCGCCGGGGTACTGGATCTTGACCGCCACCTCGCGGCCGTCGCTCCAGACCGCCCGGTGCACCTGGCCGATGGACGCCGACGCCACGGGGTGGTCGTCGAAGGAGACGAACCGGCTGCGCCAGCGTGGGCCGAGGCTGGTGCGCATCACGCCGTGGACAGAGCTCGTCGGCATCGGTGGGGCGCTGTCCTGCAGCTTGGTCAGCATGGCGCGGTAGGGGCCCGAGAGGTCTTCGGGCAGGGCCGCCTCGAAGATCGACATCGCCTGGCCGAACTTCATCGCGCCACCCTTGAGCTCGCCGAGCACCTGGAACAGCTGCTGGGCGGTGCGGGCCTGCAGCTCGGCGGTGACGACCTCTGCGGGGCGGCCCCCGAGACGCTTGCCCAGGCCGAGTGCGGTGCGGCCGGCGAAGCCGAGGGGCACCGAGGCGAGCTTGGCCGAGCGCACGACGGCCTTGCGCGGCAGGTCGGTCACCGGGCACACCCTCCTTCGACGCGTCCTCCAGCACGGCTGGGCCCGTCGGTCGGCAGGCCCTGCCCCGACTCTAGATGTTTCGGTCTCGCGGCACGGACGGACGCCTGGGCCCCAGCCCTCAGGCCGAGCACCGGTCCGTCGGGGTCCGCGCCTGCGGGTGGGCCCTGCACAGCGGGTGCGGGCTCCAGCGTCGGTGGTCCATCCGCGGCCAGGGCACGGCGACCTCGACGGAGACGCCGCCGGGCAGGGCGTCCCCTCGCACGACGCGTCCGGCTAGCAGGGTCACCGCACCCGCGACGAGCTGGGACAGTCCGGGTGCGAGGGGCTCGCGCCAGGGCGACCGGCCGGTGACCGTGGTGCCCGCCGGCGCCGCGTCGTCGTGCCGCATCGCCTGGGTGAGGACCGTGGGCCAGGCGTCGTCGCGGTCGGTGCGGTGCCGTTCGAGGCACCACAGGCACGGCCCGGACCCGTCGGCCGCAACGAGCGGACCCACCGTCGCGGACGGGCCCGCACCGCTGACCGGCAGGTGCGCCACGCCGTGCGCCAGCCACACGTCGCCGCGACGGGGGTCGACGAGAGGCGCGCCGACGAGGACGACGAGCGCGGGCGCGTCGCGGGCGGGCTCGGCGAGGGCCAGGTCGACGTCGGACCGGTCGCTGACGACGAGGCCGGCACCGGCGTCGCGCAACGCGGCCGCGACGTCGGAGGCCAGCGACGTGTCCCCGTCCACGAGGACCCGCCGCCGGGCCGTCGGCTGCCGCAGGGCGGGACGGCCCGGCCGGCGCACGGACGCCGGCGACCCGGACGCGGCGGAGGCCTCGACGAGCACGCCGAGCGACGCCGCGAGTGCGAGCACGTCACGCCAGCGGCGGCGGGCCACCCCGGCGCCGGCCGCCACGGCGTAGGTCTGGTCGCTCGTCAGCGACCCGTCGAGGCCCGCGAGGAGGCTCGCCTCGGCGGGTGTGACGCCCTCGACGACGGGTGCCCCCGGCAGGAGGCCGAACTGGATCTCGCCGGGACGCCGCACGTACGGCCGCAGCCAGGCGGGCAGGCGAGGACGGTCGGGGACCGGGAACGAGGACATCGGGCCTCCAGGCGGGTCGAGCGGCGACGCCGGTCCTCGGCGGGCGAGGTCCGGACCCGCTCAGGCTGGCAGGCCGCGAGCGGGCCACGAGCGGGTCGTCCACAGGCCCGGGACCGCGTTCCCGGCCGGCAGGCTCGGCAGGCACGAGGCCCGGCAGGCACGAGGCAGGGCACGCACGAGGCTCGGCACGCACGAGGCTCGGCACGCACGAGGCTCGGCACGCACGAGGGGCGGGACCCGTCGGGTCCCGCCCCTCGTCACACGGCGTCAGCGACGCCGTCGCGACCTGGTCAGGCCTTGCCCAGAATGCGGTTGAGGTTCGTGCCACACACGGGGCACTGTCCCTTGGCCATGCGGCGACCGTTGTCGGACACGACAACCTTGCCCTCGGCCTCGCGCTTCTCCTTGCACTTCACGCAGTAGAACTCGCCCTTGTAGGTCTCGTCAGCCATTGGTGTCTCCTTGTAGCTGGCGCCCATCCGACGGGCGCCTCGACTCCTGCAACCCTAGAGCACGCTGAGCACGAAATCATGCTCATCCCCCGCTGGGCGCGCGCGTCGGCGATGCGGTACAGCCCCCTGCTCCAGCGCGTCCGCGCCGTGCTGCGGGCGGCTGTCGGTGTGCTGGCCTAGCCTGCCCCTATGGCAGTGGCGTCCCGCGAGGTGGTGCACACGGTGGTCGACGGTGTCGCCGTCGAGGTCCGCCGCAGCCCGCGTCGCCGTCGCACCGTCTCGGCCTACCGGCAGGAAGGACGCCTCGTCGTCCTCGTCCCGGCCCGGATGAGCCGGGCGGAGGAGGGGGAGTGGGTGCGCACGATGGTGGCGCGCGTCGCCGCGTCGGAACGGCGCCGGCAGCGCAGCGACACCGACCTCGAGCGTCGGGCCCTCGAGCTGTCCCGCGACCACCTCGGCGGCCGCGCGGTGCCCTCGAGCGTGCGCTGGGTCGGCAACCAGGCGTCTCGCTGGGGCTCGTGCACACCTGCCGACGGCACGATCCGCCTGTCCGACAAGCTGCACGGCATGCCGTCCTGGGTCGTCGACTACGTGCTCCTCCACGAGCTGGCCCACCTGCTCCAGCCCGGCCACGGGCCGCAGTTCTGGGCGCTCCTCGAGGGCTATCCGCGCCTGGAGCGGGCGCGGGGCTACCTGCAGGGCGTCTCCGCCGCGGCGGGGCTGGACCTCAGCGACGACTGAACCGACGCCGGTGTCCGCGGTTGCCGCGGTGCTCTCCGTGTCCCCGGAGCCTTCGGCCACCCGGCGCCGCGTGCCCGTGCCGTGCCCGGCGGCCGAAGCGTCAGCCGCGCAGGGCGCGCCTCCCGGCCTCGACGAGGGGACGCAGCTCGTCCCGGGTCCCCTCCGGCAGCGCCTCGACCGGCCACCAGCGCACGTCGAGCGACTCGTCGCTGACCCTGGCCCGGGCGCCACGCGGCACGACGGCCGCGAAGCGGATGTCGAGGTGCTCGCGGCACGACCCGAAGTCGCCGACGAGGGCGTGCCGGTCCAGGTGGACGATGCCGGGCAGGACGGTGAGGGCGTCGATGCCGGACTCCTCGGTGGCCTCGCGGCAGGCGGCGTGCCACACCGACGCGTCGCCTTCCTCGTAGTGACCGCCGAGCTGGAACCACGCCAGGGCGCGCCGGTGGTGCGTGAGCAGGGTGCGCGCGCCCTCGTCGTCGAGGACGACGACGCTGCCGGTCAGGTGCGCCGGTGGTCCCTGCTTGCTCATGGCGTCGGTGTTCGCGGCCAGATGGTCGAGGAACTCGACCCGGAGACGCTCCTGGGCAGCGTCGGGCGCCTGCCACGACTCCAGGCGCGCCATCGCGTCGGCACGCAGCCGCAGCCACGCGTCGCCGACCCCGCGACGTGCCGCGCCGCTGTCCGTCCGGGTCACCGCGGCGGACCGGGGAGGTCCCCGGGATCGCCCGAGTCACCGGAGTCACCGGAGCCACTGGAGCCACTGGAGTCATCGGCCTCTCCGGCGGAGCCCGGTCGGGCACCGCGGCCCCGCTCGCGCTCGGCGTCCTCGAGGATGTCGCGCAGCACGGAGTCGAGGTCGCCGAGCTCGCCGGCACCACCGGCGTCACCGGCCCCGCCGACGCCGGCCGACCCACCGCGCACCCGCTCGACGAAGCCGATCGGGTCGTCGAGGTCGCGTGAGGTGGGGGCGAGGTCCGGGTGGGCCCAGCGACCGTCACGCAGCGACGCCCCGCCCGCGTCCTCGAGCGCGGCCCAGAGGTTGGCCGCGTCGCGCAGCCGGCGCGGGCGCAGCTCGAGGCCGACGAGCCCGGCGAACGTCTTCTGGGCGGCGCCCCCGACGCGACGCCGACGGATCGTCTCGGCGAGCGCCGCCGACTGCGGCAGGTGGCGCGAGGTGGCGCGGTCCGTCACGTGGTCGACCCAGCCCTCGGCGAGCGCGAGGAGGGTCTCGAGCCGGTCGAGCGCCGCCTGTTGGGCGGCCGTCGGCTGGGGCCGGAACAGGTTGCCCTGCAAGGCGGCTCGCAGCGCCTCGGGGTCCGAGGGGTCGATCGTCGAGAGCGCCGACTCGATGGCGTCGGTGTCGATGGTGATGTTGCGCGCGTAGTCCGACACCGCCGACAGCAGCTGTGGGCCGAGCCACGGCACCTCGGCGAACAGCCGGACGCGCGCAGCCTCGCGCACCGCGAGGTAGAGGCGCACCTGGGCGATGTCGATCTCGAGGGAATCGGCGAGCGCGGCGACGTTGCCGGGCAGCAGCGCGACGACCCCGGGCTCGGTCAGGGGCAGCCCGACCTCGGTACCGCTGACGACCTCCGTCGCGAGCGTGCCGACGGCCTGGCCGAGCTGGGCCGAGAACATCTGGCGGCTGAGGTTGCCGAGCATCGGCGCCCACTGCTCCACCATGGCCCGCGGGTCGAAGCCGGCCGGCAGACCGGGCGGCAGCGCGTCACCGAACGCCTCGGGCCCGAGCTCGCCGACCTGCTTGCGCAGCGCGTCGGACGTCGCCGCCGTGACGCCGTCCGAGACCGGCTCGATGAGGTCGAACCAGCGCGGCATCGTCGCCTCGACCCACTCGGCGCGGCTCAGGCCGGTGGCACGCCAGGCCGGCGTCGACAGGGTGGTCTGCTCGTCGAGCCACAGGGAGGCGACGGACACGGCGTCGACGACCGCGCGGGACGCCGCGTCGTCGTGCACGTCGTTGCCCTCACCCGCCAGCACGTGCTTGCGGGCGACGTCGGTGGCGAGGTCGCGCGAGCCGGTCGGGGACTGCTGGGCGGCCATGAACGTGCCGAGCTGGGCCCGCATCGCGGCCTGGGTCGCCGGGTCGGTGAGGTCGACGCCCATGCTGCGCATCGCCTCCGCGAGCTCGGGGTTGCCGGCAGCCTCGCCGAGGACCTGCTCGAGCATCGCGCCGATGTCGGCGGGGGGCACGTCGCCGCCCCCGGGGCGACGCAGCGGCAGCCCGAACGGGCTGTCCGCCCCGAAGAGCCCCGAGGGGTCGGAGGGCACCGACGGCATCGACGGCATCGACGGCACCGTCGGGTCGCCGCTGGACGCCGCGTCACCGCTCGGGTGACCCGTCTCGGCACCGGCCGAGCCGCCTGCCTCGTCACCCGCGTCCGCCCGACCGCCGGACTGCCCGGCGTCGGGTCCGTCCTGCTCGTCGTCGCGTTCGTCGTCGTGTCCGTCGTCCCGCCGGGAACCTCGGTCGTCGGCCATCCTGCTCATCCCCATCGCCGCTGTCGGTTGTCTCTCCAAGACAACCACGGACCGGTCGGGTTGGTTCCCCCGTGGTCGCGGCGACCGGACGCGAGGGCGCGGCCCGGCAGCATACGATGGCGCGCGTGACGGTCACCCTTGCCGAGATCCGCGAGTCACCTCTGTCGGTCGACGAGGTGCTCGCGAGCGTGTCCGACCCGCGCGCCGGCGGCACGTGCCTGTTCATCGGCACCGTCCGTGACCACGACCGCCCGGCCGGGGCCGCGGGTGAGGGCGGCGGCACGGGCGAGCACGCCAGGGGCGTCAGCCACCTCGACTACACGGCACACCCGCAGGCCGCCGAGGTCGCCCGCGCGCTCGCCGAGAAGCACGCCGCGGACGGTCGGGTCGTGCGGATCGCGGTCGTCCACCGCGTCGGCCACCTCGAGGTCGGCGACCTCGCGGTCGTCGTCGGGGTCAGCGCCGAGCACCGCGGCGAGGCCTTCGAGGTGTGCCGGGCCCTCATCGACGAGTTCAAGGCCGGCGTGCCGATCTGGAAGCACCAGCAGTTCACCGACGGCGCCGACGAGTGGGTCGGTCTGCCGTGAGGACGATCCGACGCGTGCCGGACCAGCAGCCCGGCACGTACCCGCCCGTGCCCCGCGCGTCCGTCCCGGGTGTCCACGACCCCCGCCACGGCGACGACGGTCGGCTGACCCGGGGAACAAGGCGGTCCTCGGCCTCTTCTTCGCCTTCCTCGTCGCGATGGTCATCGGGTCCCTCGTGCACCTGCCGTACGCGGTCATGAGCCCCGGTCCGACGCAGGACACCCTCGGCGTCTCCTCCGACGGCAAGAAGACGCCGATCATCTCGGTGACCGGCCTGCCCACCTACCCGACCGACGGGGCGCTGCGGTTCACCACCGTCCGCGTCGAGGGCGGGCCCGGCTACCCGGTCGACGCGTGGGACGTCCTGCGGGCGTGGATCGACCCGACCCGCGACGTGTACCCGGTCGACGACGTCTTCGACCCGCAGGTCAGCGAGGAGCAGGTCGCCGAGGAGAACGCCGTCCAGATGGCCGGGTCGCAGGAGGAGGCCACCGCGGTCGCCCTGCGCGCCATCGGCAAGGTCGTACCGACCCACATCGTCATCGCCCAGCTGACCGACCAGTCCAGGGCCAAGGACCTGCTCCAGCCCAAGGACCGGATCCTGCGTGTCGGCGGCACCGAGATCACGTCGGCCGACGACGTCCGCACCGCGCTCCAGCAGCGTCGACCGGGCGAGAGCATCGAGCTGACGGTGTCGCGCGGCGGCAAGGACGTCACCGTGACCGTCCCGACCATCGAGGGGCAGGGCGGCCGGACGGCGCTCGGGGTCATCCTCAGCCTCGCGCACGACTTCCCCGCCACGGTGAAGATCGATGCCGGCTCGATCGGGGGCCCGTCGGCGGGCCTCATGTTCAGCCTCGGCATCTACGACAAGCTGACGCCGGGCGCGCTCGCGGGCAACCACCAGATCGCCGGCACCGGCACCATCGACGACGACGGCAACGTCGGGCCGATCGGCGGCATCCGCCAGAAGCTGGCGGGGGCCCGCGCCGACGGCGCCACCTGGTTCCTGGCGCCGGCGGGCAACTGCGACGAGGTCGTCGCCCACGTGCCCGACGGGCTGCAGGTCGTCAAGGTCTCGACGTTCGACCAGGCCCGCGACGCCGTCGAGGCGATCGCGAAGGACAAGACGGGCTCCCTGCCGCACTGCTGACCCCGGACGGAGCACCGCCCCACCGGGACAGGGGGCCGGTTCGGCCGGGCGGGCGCCTCGCTCAGTCCGAGAGGGTGGCGCGCAGGGCCTCGACGAGTCCGGGCGCGATGTCGCGACCGGTGGCCACGGCGTCGTCGGAGTCGTGGTCCCGTTGGCGCAGCAGGCAGATCGAGGAACCGTCCCGCAGCACCGCGACGACGAGCCGCACGTCCTTGCGGTCCGGGTGCGAGGCGAGCGCCTCGACGGCGTCGGCCGAGCGGCTCGGCAGGTCGCGCTCGGCCTCGGGCGGCACGACCATCCGCTCGATGGCGAAGGCGCAGCCGGCGACCTCGGCGGGCCAGGCGATCCGGCCGAGCAGCGTCTCGAGCGAGCTCGTCCGGGGCAGGCCGTCCTGTTCGATGGCGGTCAGCGCCCCGTCGGCGAGATCGGCCGGACCCATGCCGGCGCGCAGCTGCGGCTCACGCTCGAGCAGGTCCGAGGTGCGCACCAGGGCGAAGAGCCGGGCCGGCTGGTCCCAGCCGCCGGCGGCGACGTGACGCTCGGTGTCGAGGGCGGCGACGGCAAGGGGGTCGATGACGGGCTGCGGGTCCACGCGTCCATGCTGCCGCATCGTCCCGCCGGCCCCGACGTCGGACCCGAGGCGGGGGTCGACGGAGGCGCCGCATCGACGCCCGAGTCACGGTGCGGTATCGGCCCGGCGGACCGCACCGGTCCGCGGGTTATGGTTTGGCTGGCGGCACCGCCCGCCCCGTCGGCGGAGCCGAACCCGCCGGACCCCCCGCCCGCCCCAGCACCCGAGGCAACTCCACGTGAGCGACAGCAACTTCGGTCCCCCTCCGCGCAACTTCGACGACGACGACGCCGGCCCACCGCGGCGCCCGGACGGCGCGACACTGCCGCCCGCGCGGCGCCCCCTGGTCACGGCGCTCGTCGTCGCGGGCGCCCTCGTCGTCGTCCTGGCCATCGCGGCCCAGTTCTGGACCGAGGTGCTCTGGTACCAGTCGGTCTCCTTCTCCTCGGTCTTCACGACCCAGCTCGTCACCAAGACCGTCCTCGGCGTCGTCGGCGGCCTGCTCACGGCCGCGGTCGTGTGGTCGAGCATCCACATCGCCTTCCGAACCCGACCCATCTACGCGCCGTCACCCGACACGCAGGCCATGGAGCACTACCGGCAGCTCGTCGAGCCGATGCGCCGCACCGCCACGGTCGCCGCGCCGCTCGCCATCGGCCTGTTCGCCGGTCTGTCGGCAGCGACGCAGTGGGACACCTTCCTCCTGTGGCGCAACGGAACCCCCTTCGGCAGCCAGGACCCCGAGTTCCACCTCGACGTCGGCTTCTTCGTCTTCGACCTGCCGTGGATCAACTTCGTCATCGCCTTCCTGACGATGATCCTCGTCATCGGCTTCATCACCGCGGCCTTCACGCACTACCTCTACGGGGGCATCGTCGCGAGTCAGAAGATGCGCTCGACGCAGGCGGCCCGCGTCCACCTGTCCGTCATCACCGCGGTCCTCGTCCTCGTGCGCGGGGTCGCGTTCTGGGTCGACCGGTACAACCTCGCGACGGCGCAGTCGACGAAGATCACCGGCATCCAGTACACCCAGGCGCACGCCGACATCCCGACCAAGGGCATCCTCGCGCTCGCGGCCGTCATGTGCGCCCTGATGTTCCTCACGGTCATCTGGACCCGGTCCTGGCGCCTGCCCGTCGTCGGCGTCGCCGTGCTCGCCGTCATCGTCGTCGCCGTCGGGGGCATCTACCCGGCGCTCATCCAGTCGCTCAAGGTGCGCCCCTCCGAGAAGTCGCTCGAGGTGACGTACATCCAGCGCAACATCGACGCCACCCAGGCCGCGTACGGCTTCGACAAGATCAAGGTCGAGGCGTACGACACGAAGACGGTCGCAGCCCCCGGGCAGCTGCGCGGTGACGCCGCGACGGTTCCCGGCATCCGCCTCATCGACCCGAACATCGTCAGCCCGACCTTCAAACAGCTCGAGGCGAGCAAGGGCTACTACCAGTTCGCCGACGTCCTCGACGTGGACCGCTACCGGCTCGACGACAAGCTGCAGGACACCGTCATCGCGGCCCGAGAGCTGGACCTCAACGGCGTGCCCGACCTGCAGCGGAACTGGCTCAACGACCACACCGTGTACACCCACGGCTACGGCGTCGTCGCGGCGAAGGGCAACACCCGCGACTCGGACGGCGAGCCGACCTTCTTCGAGTCGCAGATCGGCACCGAGGGCGCGCTCGGCAAGTACGAGCCGCGCATCTACTTCGGCGAGTACTCGCCCGACTACTCGATCGTCGGCGGCGGCAAGAAGGAGTTCGACTACCCGGACCCCAAGGGCACCGGCCAGATCACCTACGCCTACCAGGGCACGGGCGGCGTCCAGCTCGACGCGCTCCGCCGCCTCGCGTACGCCGTCAAGTACCGGGAGATCAACTTCCTCCTGTCCGACGCCGTGACCAACGACTCGCGCATCCTCGACTACCGGACGCCGCGGGAGCGGGTGCAGCGCGTCGCGCCGTGGCTGACCCTCGACGGCAACGCCTACCCCGCGGTCGTCGACGGCCGCGTCCTGTGGATCCTCGACGGCTACACCACCTCGGCGAACTACCCGTACTCGGAGATGACGACGCTCGACACGGCCACCGAGGACGCCGTCACCAGCACGCGCACCGCGGTCCGCGCCGTGCAGGGCGGCCAGGTCAACTACGTCCGCAACTCGGTCAAGGCCACCGTCGACGCGTACGACGGCTCCGTGACGCTCTACCAGTGGGACGACCAGGACCCGGTGCTCAAGGCCTGGATGTCGATCTTCCCCGGTGTCGTCAAGCCGATGTCGGACATCAAGGGCTCGCTCATGGAGCACCTGCGCTACCCGGAGGACCTCTTCAAGGTCCAGCGCCAGCTGCTGCAGAGGTACCACGACAAGGACGCCAACTCCTTCTACGGCGGCCAGAACTTCTGGCGGGTGCCGGACGACCCGACGCAGTCCGGCGGGGACCTCATCCAGCCGCCGTACTACCTCTCGCTCGCGATGCCGGGCCAGAGCTCGCCGGCCTTCTCGTTGACCTCGACGTTCATGCCGACGGGTGACCGCAACGTCCTGTCGGGCTTCCTCGCCGTCGACGGCGATGCCGGCAACCAGGACGGCAGACGCTCGCAGAACTACGGCACGATGCGGCTGCTCGAGATGGGCGGTGGCAACGTCAGCGGTCCGGGCCAGGTCTACAACGACATGCGAACGTCGAGCACGACGTCGAACGACGCGTCGCTCGGTCGGCAGCTGACCCTCGCCCAGTTCATCTCGACGACGAGCAGCAACGGCGCCAACGTCATCTTCGGCAACCAGCTGACCCTGCCCGTGGGCGGCGGCCTGCTCTACGTCCAGCCGATCTACGTGCAGGCGGCCCGGGCGAGCGGAAGCGGATCCTTCCCGAAGCTCAACGCGGTCGCAGTGGCGTTCGGCGGCAAGATCGCGTGGGCGGGCTCGCTCGACGCGGCGCTCAACGACCTCTTCGGCGGCGAGTCCGGGGCCTCGGCCGGGGACACGGGGACCGGCACGCCCTCGACGCCGGGGGCCGGTGGCCCCGGTGGCACCGGAGGCACCCCGACCCCGACGGGCACGAGCACCTCCACGCCGAGCCCGACGACGACACGGCCGGCCCCGCCGGGCACCCCGAACGCGGCAGCTCTCGCCCAGGCCCTCAAGGACGCCGAGGCGGCCTACGCCGAGGGCGAGGCGGCGCTCAAGCGTGGCGACTTCGCCGCGTACGGTCAGGCCCAGGCCCGCCTCAAGCAGGCCCTCGAGCGCGCCGTGGCCGCGTCGCCACAGGGCACGGCGACGACGCGTCCCTGAGCGGACGCTTCGACGCCCGTCGGCGTCGTGATCGAAAACGACTGGGGCAGTGGCTGATTCGGCTGCCGCCCTAGTCGTCACCCCGGCGACGACACCGCTGCGGGCAGTCGTGGAGGCCGTGCACACCCGGGTCGACAGGGCCGATTTGGTCTTTCCCGGGGGCGTCGTCTAGGGTTGAGACATACCGACGCGGGGTGGAGCAGCTCGGTAGCTCGCCGGGCTCATAACCCGGAGGTCGCAGGTTCAAATCCTGCCCCCGCTACACAGGTCCTCCTGGCAGGAGGGCACCGGAAACCCTCGAACCCTCGGGTTCGGGGGTTTTCGTCGTTCCGGGGTCGGTGCTGCCGGCGGTCGGCCCCGCGCCCGGTGAAGGGGTATGTACCAGCACGAGCCCCCGGTGCCTCCGGCCACGGCTCGCCGTGGGGCACGCCCGGGCCTGGGCCGCCCCGACACCTGCCCTGAGTCGAGAGGACCTGACGTGCTACCGGGAAACCAGGAGTCGCACTGGATCGCCACCGTGCCGCCCGGGACGCCGTACCCCGTGCTGACCGAGGACGTCACGGTCGACGTCGTCGTGGTGGGGGCCGGCGTGGCGGGCATCAGCACGGCCTGGGAGCTGACCCGCGCGGGGCTCACGGTGGCGCTGCTGGACGCCGACCGGGTCGCGGCCGGCGTCACCGGGTACACGACGGCCAAGCTCTCGGCCCAGCACACCCTCATCTACGACCACCTGACCAGGCACCTCGGCGACGAGGCCGCGGCTCGCTACGCCGCGTCGCAGCAAGAGGCGATCGAGCACGTGGCGCAGGTCGCGGCCGAGCTGGGCATCGCGTGCGAGCTAGAGCGCTGCCCCGCCTACGTCTACGTCGAGGACCCGGCCCAGGTGGACGCGCTGAGGGCCGAGGCGGACGCGGCCGGTCGGGCCGGGCTGCCGGCCACCTTCACCACCGACACACCTCTGCCCTTCACCGTGGCCGGCGCCGTGTGCGTCGACGGGCAGGCGCAGTTCCACCCCCGCAAGTACCTGCTCGGCCTCGTCGAGGACATGGTCGCCCGGGGAGCGCAGGTCCACGAGCGGTCGCGGGTCGTCGAGCTCACCGAGGGCTCCCCGTGCCGGGTCGTGACCGAGCAGGGCGCCACCGTCACGGCTCGCCACGTGGTCGTGGCGACCAACTACCCGGTCTTCGACCGCGCCCTGCTGTTCTCCCGGCTCTCCGTCCGGCGTGAGCTGGTCGTGGCCGCCGCCGTGGAGCCCGACGTGGTCCCCGAGGGTCTGTTCATCACCTCCGAGCAGAACACGCGGTCGCTGCGCAGCGCCCCCTGGCACGACGGTCGGCGGCTGCTCATCGTCACCGGCGAACACTTCACACCGGGGGACGGCGACGTCACCCGCCTGTGGCAGAGCTCCTCGACTGGACCCGGGGACAGTTCCCCACCGCCGACGTCGTCTACCGCTGGGCAGCCCAGGACGCCACCTCGCTGGACAGGGTGCCCTACATCGGGCCGTTCCACCTGGGCGCGCAAAACACCTGGGTCGCAACGGGCTTCGGCGGGTGGGGCATGGCCAGCGGCGTCCTGGCCGGCCGGCTGCTCACGGACCTGGTCTGCGAGCGCGACAACCCGTGGGCCTCGCTGTACGACCCCCGTCGCCTGCACCCGCTCACCGAGCTGGGACCAGCCGTGAAGCTGCAGGCCAAGGTCGCCCGCCACTTCGTCGGCGACCGGCTCACCTCCCACGTTGACTCCGTCGACGAGATCCCGCTCGGCCAGGGCGCGGTGACCCGCATCGACGGCACGAGGTGCGCCGTCTACCGCGACGCCGACGGCCTGCTGACCGCGGTCTCCGCCACGTGCACCCACCTCGGCTGCCTGGTGCACTTCAACGACGCGGAGACGGCCTGGGAATGTCCCTGTCACGGTTCGCGGTTCGCCGTCGACGGCAGGGTGCTGCAGGGACCGGCGAACGAACCGCTGAAGCCGCATCCCCTGCACGCCCCGGCCTCCGGTGGTTGAGGGCCCGTCGTCCGCTGAGACGGGCTCAGGCCTTCACCGTCCGGGTGGCGGCGATGACGGAGCTCAGCTCGCGGTGCAGGTCCTGGAGCTGGGACACCTCCATGCCGAGCCGCGCGATGACCTGCGGCGGGACGCCGAGGGCCTTCCGGCGAAGCTCGCGACCCTGCTCCGTCAGCCCGACGTGGAGGGCGCGGTCGTCCGTGGGGTGCGGGTCGCGGCGCACGAGCCCGGCCCCCTCGAGGCGTCGGACGAGCGGTGAGACCGTGGCCGGCTCGAGGCTGAGGAGGTCGCCGATCTCCTTGACCGTCAGGGGCGCCCGTTCCCACAGGGCGAGCATGACGAGGTACTGCGGATGGGTCAGTCCCAGGGGTTCGAGGATCGGGCGGTAGAGCCCGATGACGTTGCGGGCGGCCACCGCCAGGGCGAAGCAGACCTGCTGGTCGAGCCGCAGGAGGTCGTCGGGGGAGTGGGACGCACCGGCGCCGACGGTGGGCACGGTGGGCACGGTGGGCACGGTGGGCTGGTCGTGGTCCGGTGCGGTCACGCCGATGTCTCCTGTCCTTCGGTCCTCGACCTCAGGATAGTATGTGTACTAATCATCAGTGCACGAACGATTTCACGAGGTGGTCCTCATGGCCCGAACCCCCCGCTCCGGGCGTCTGTCGCTCGCCTACCGCCTCGGCTACAACCTGAGGATGCTCGGCCTCAGCCTCTTCGGCCCGGCCCAGCTGGGGGAGCGCAACGACCCCAAGGAGCGTCTGCGGCGTGAACGAGCCGCTCGCGAGGCGGCGCTGCAGGCCGCCGCACGAGACGAGGCGCGCTGACCCGCTGACCCGGCCCGCCACGCAGGCGCGGCGGACCGGATCCCGAGGTTCAGGCCAGGCTCGTGGCCGGCAGCTCGAACCAGCGCAGGTGGTCGAAGTCCACGTCGACGCTGCCCGGGCCGCACCGCACGGGCTCGGCCTCGGCGAGGACCTGCCGGGCATCGGCGAGGTGCTGCTCCAGCGCCTCCTCGCCCAGCCGGTCGGTGTGGCGCGGGTAGTCCAGGCCGTCGGCGCCGAAGCGGACGTCGCGCAGTCGCAGCGGTGGCTCGACGGGCCCGTTGCGGTGTCGCCACAGACCCGTCGCCGGCTCGAAGGAGTAGTCACCGAGGAGGCGCCAGCCGTCCCTGGCCACGAGCCGGACGGCCTCGATGACGTAGTCGGCCACGGCGTCGGAGATGAAGTAGTTGAAGTTGATGCGCACCCATCCGGGCTTGATGCCCTCGCAGCCGCGGCCGATCTCGCGCTCGAACTCGTGCGAGCGCTCGAGGTCGATGCCGAGCAGGTGGTGGCCGTAGGGCCCCGCGCACGAGCACCCGCCACGCGACTGGATCCCGAAGAGGTCGTTGAGGACGGCGACGACGAAGTTGTGGTGCAGGTACGGGCCGTCGGGGGAGCGCACGACGAACGAGACGATGGACAGGCGCTCGGCGTCGAGGTTGCCGAGGATCTCGATGGCCGGCTCCTGGGTCCAGGCCTCGGCGGCGCGGCGCAGGAAGGCGTCCTCGCGGGCTCGGATCGTCGCGACGCCGACCGCTTCCTTGAGTGCGAACACGAGCCCGGCGCGGATCGACTCGACGATGGCGGGCGTCCCGCCCTCCTCCCGGTGGGCGGGGTCGGTGAGGTAGTCGTGGGCCGCCGGGTTGACGTAGGCGACGGTGCCGCCGCCCGGGACGTCGGGTACCCGGTTGGTGAGCAGCTCACGCCGGACGACGAGGACGCCCGGCGTGGCCGGACCGCCGATGAACTTGTGCGGGCTGAGGAACACGGCGTCCTTGCGGGCCAGGTCGCTCGCGACGCCCCGCCCCCCGCGCCCGTACATCTCGATGTCGACGTACGGTCCCGCGGCGGCGAAGTCCCAGAAGGCGAGGGCGCCGTGCTCGTGCAGGAGCGTCGAGATCGCGTCGGTGTCGGTGACGATGCCGGTGACGTTGCTCGCGGCGGAGAAGGAGCCGATGCGCAACGGCCGGTCGGCATGCTCCTGGAGCCGGTCCCGCAGCACCACGAGGTCGACATGGCCGTCCAGGTCCTGGGGGATGACGACGACGTCGGCGACGCACTCGCGCCACATGACCTCGTTCGAGTGGTGCTCGTAGGGGCCGATGAAGACGACCGGGCGCTGGTCGGAGGGCACGAGCTCGCTGGCGTGCCAACGGTCCTCGAAGCCGGACGGGACACGGAGGCCGAGGATGCCGACCAGCTTGTCGATGGCGCCGGTGCAGCCGGAGCCGGCGAAGACGACGACGGTCTCGTCGTCGCCGCCCACGGCGTCGCGGATGGTCCGACGGGCGTCCTCCCGCAGCCGCGTCGTCTGGAGGCCGGTGCCCGAGCTCTCGGTGTGCGTGTTCGCGTAGCGAGGCAGGACCTCGTCGCGGACGAAGTCCTCGATGAAGCCCAGCGCCCGCCCCGACGCCGTGTAGTCGGCGTAGGTGACGCGGCGCGGGCCGTACGGGCCGACCATGACCTGGTCGTCGCCGATGACGGAGGCGCGGATGGTCGCGAGCAGGTCGGGGTCCGGAGTGGTGCTGGCGGTCATGGACCAACCATAGCGTCAAGTGATGCTATTCGTCACAACCATAACCCACAGTTTGCTAAGGGTGCGGCGTCGCGCGAGGTCCCGAGGGCGCCCGCGAACTCTCGCCCTCGTCGCATAGGGTCGAGCGCGTGACGTCGATCTCCTATCCCCTCGCGGAGCGCACGCTGCCCAACGGTCTGCGCGTCATCGTCAGCGAGGACCACGCCGTGCCCAACGTCGCCGTCAACCTCTGGGTCGGCGTCGGCTCCCGCCACGAGGCGCCCGGGCGCACCGGGTTCGCGCACCTGTTCGAGCACCTCATGTTCCAGGGCAGCCGCAACGTGGCCTCGGGAGAGCACTTTTCGGCGCTCATGGACGAGGGCGCCCGCCTCAACGCGACGACGTGGTTCGACCGCACGAACTACTTCGAGACCGTCCCGACCGGCGCCCTCGAGCTCGCCCTGTGGCTCGAGGCGGACCGGCACGGCTACCTGCTCGACGCGGTCAACCAGGAGAACCTCGACAACCAGCGCGACGTCGTCAAGGAGGAGAAGCGCCAGCGGTACGACAACGTCCCGTACGGCACGGCCCTCATCGACATCTACGCGACGGCCTTCCCGGAGGACCACCCCTACCACCACCCGACGATCGGCTCCATGGAGGACCTCGACGCGGCGACGGTCGAGGACGTCCACGCCTTCTTCCGGGCCCACTACGGCCCCAACAACACCGTCCTCACGCTCGTCGGGGACCTCACCCCCGAGGACGGGTTCGCGGCCGCCGAGAGGTACTTCGGCCACCTGCCGGCCATCGAGCTGCACGAGCAGCCAAGACGGCCGCAGCTGCCGCCGCTGGAGGCGCCGGTGCGCCTCGACCGCGTCGGTGACGTGCCGAACGACCGGCTCTACGTGGCGTTCCGGCTGCCCGTCGACACGACGCCCGAGTACCACGCCTGCCAGGTCGCCGTCGACGTGCTCGGCGGCCTGGCCAGCTCGCGCCTCATCCGGCGCCTCGTGCGCCGCGACGAGACGGCCGTCGCGGTCGGGGGCTGGACGATGGGCCTCGTCGACGGCGTCGGTCTGGGCGCCTTCACCGTCGACGTCGCGGAGGGCGCCGACGTCGAGCGGGTCGAGGAGGTGCTCTGCGAGGAGCTGTCGGCCCTCGCCGAGCAGGGGCCGGACGCCGAGGAGATGGAGTCGGTCGTCGCCGACACGGAGCGCTCGTGGCTCAGCGCCCTCGCCAGCATCGAGGAGCGGGCCGACCACATCAGCCACCACGCCCTGCTGACCGGTGACGCCGGCTACGTCAACGCGTTCGTCGACCAGGTCCGCGCCGTGACCCCCGACGCGGTCCGCGCCGTGACGGCCGCGTGGCTCGCGCCCGAGGCTCGCGCGGTCGTGCGCTACCTCGCCGAGCCGGGAGCCACCGCAGGCGGCGAGGGGGAGGAGGCGGCATGAGCACGCCCACGTCCGACACCACCGTCGCTCGACCCGCCGTCGCCGCCCCGCAGCCCTGGGCCTTCCCGGAGCCCGTGACCCACGACCTGCCCAACGGCCTGCACCTGGTCACCTACGACGTGCCCGGCCAGTACGTCCTGTCGCTGCGCCTCGGCCTGCCCGTATCACTGCGGGACGAGCCGCGGGACCGCGAGGGCGTCGCGACGATCATGGCCCGCACCCTCGACGAGGGCACCGAGCACCACAGCGCCGACGAGTTCGCCCGGCTGCTCGAGCGCAAGGGCGTGGGGTTCGGCGCCGGCCTGTCCGAGGCCGGCCTGTCGGTCGACCTCGACGTCGTCAAGGGAAACCTCGAGCCGGCCCTGGACCTGCTGCGCCAGATCCTCACCGAGCCGGTGTTCCCGCACGCGGAGGTGGCACGCCAGGTTCGCACCCGGCTCGCCGAGATCGAGCAGGAGCGGTCCGTCGCCGCGCACCGGGCCATCCTCGAGTTCGTCCGCACGTTCTACGACGCCGACGACCGCGCCTCCCGCCCCACCGGCGGGACCCGCGAGACCGTGGCGGCCATCACGCGCGACGACGTCGTGGCGTTCCACGCCGAGCACGTCGTCGCCGCCGGTGTGACGATGGTCGTCGCCGGCGACCTCGAGGGCCTCGACGTGCCCGCCCTCGTCGAGTCGGCCCTCGGCGGATGGCAGCACGGGCCTCGTGAACGGGGCAGGCACCTCGACACCGCGGGCACGCTGGCCCCGGACCGGTCGCGCGTCGTCTTCGTGTCGCGTCCGGGTTCGGTGCAGACCGAGCTCGTCGTGGGGGCTCCCGGGCCCGACCGGTCGGTCGAGGGCGGCTGGGCGCCCTACCCGGTGCTGGGGTTCGTCCTCGGCGGGTCTCCGAACGCGCGCGTCGACGCGGTGCTCCGCGAGGAGAAGGGCTACACCTACGGCATCCGCTCCAGCTTCCGTCCCCGACGTCGCGGCGGGCTCTTCCTCACCACCGGCTCCGTGCGGTCCGACTCGACCGAGGACGCCGTGCGCCTGCTCCTCGACATCCTGGGCGGCGGATGGAAGGGGTTCAGCGACAAGGAGATCCGCTCCGGTGTCGACTACATCTCCAAGACCGCCCCGGGTCGTTACGCCACTGCCGACACCATCGCCGACGAAGCCGTCGGCATGGCGCTCGACGGCCGCACGACGGCCTTCACCACCGAGAACCTGCGCGATCTGGCGACGGTCGACGCCGCCCGCGTCGAGGCGGCGTTCCGCCGGTTCGCCGAGGAGGCGGGGATCACCGGCGAGGAGCCGGGCGCCGGCTGGACGATCGTCCTCGTCGGTGACGCCGAGGCGCACCTGGAAGCCGTCCGCGGCCTCGGTCTCGGCGAGGTCACCGTCGTGCGCGACGCGCCTCGCTGACCAGGCCCCGCCGGACGGGCCGGAGCACGCCGTCGCTGACCGCGCTCAGGTCAGCGGCTGCTCGAGGACGTAGTCGTCCTCGTACCGGCCGCCCACGAGGAAGCGCTTGGTGCCGACGCGCTCGAAGCCGCTCTTGGCGTAGAACCGCTGGGCGCGCTCGTTCTGCTGGTTCACCCCGAGCCAGATGCCGGCCGCACCGGTGGAGCGTGCCCACCCGATCGCCTCGGCCATGAGACGAGCGGCGGTACCGCGACCGTGCGACGAGGGGAGCACGTAGATCTTGCTCAGCTCGACGGTGGGCCGGTGACGGATCGCAGCGCGGACGTCGTCGTCGGACGGCTCGCCGGCCACGAGCATCGCGTAGCCGACGGCCGTGCCGTCCTCCTCGGCCAGGAGCAGGTGGCGGGCCGGGTCGAGGACGTACTCGGCGAACCGGTCCGGGGACAGCACGTCGGAGACGAAGGCCTCGACGCGGTCGCGCGTCATGTCCGGCGGGCAGGCGAGGGCGAAGGTCTCGGCCGCGACCGCTGCGAGCGCGGGCACGTCGGCGGGGCCTGCCGCGCGTACGAGCAGCCCCATGGCTCAGGCGTTCTCCGGGTTCGAGGCCGCGCGCGCGGCCTCGCGGTCGGACGGCATGCCGATGCGCTCGAGCACCGTGTCGTGAAGCAGGCCGTTGGTCGCCACGGCGTTGCCGCTCCAGCAGCCGGGTCGGCCGTCCAGCCCCGTGAACCGCCCGCCGGCCTCCTCGACGATCGCGACGAGCGCGGCCATGTCGTGCACCTCGAGCTCGGGCTCCGCGGCGATGTCGACGGCACCCTCGGCGACGAGCATGTAGGACCAGAAGTCCCCGTAGGCGCGGGTGCGCCAGCAGTCGTCCATGAGGTCGAGGAAGTCGTCGCGCCGCCCTCGTACCCGCCAGCCGGAGAGCGAGGAGTACGACAGCGACGCGTCCCCGAGGCGTCCCACGTGCGACACCTCGATCGGCTTGGCCGACGACAGCGACCGGCCGGTCCAGGCGCCGCTGCCGACCGCGGCCCACCAGCGCCGACCGAGGGCCGGCGCGGAGACGACGCCGAGGACCGGCACGTTGTCGACCACGAGGGCGATGAGGGTCGCCCACACCGGGACGCCACGGACGAAGTTCTTCGTGCCGTCGATGGGGTCGACGATCCACCGCCGTGGCCCGTGGCCCGTCGTCTCGAACTCCTCGCCCTGGACGGCGTCGCGCGGACGGGTGCGCTTGAGCTGGGACCGGACGAGCTCCTCGGCGGCCCGGTCGGCGTCGGTGACCGGCGTGAGGTCGGGCTTGCTCTCGACGACGAGGTCGGCGGCGCGGAAACGGCTCAGGGTCACGCGCTCGACGGCGTCGGCGAGCACGTGGGCCAGGCGGAGGTCGTCGTCGTAGGAGGTCACCGGGTCAACCTAGCCTGCGCCGGGCGACCGCGGTGGGAACGGTCGCGCGGTGGCGTCCGCGACGTGTGCCGAGGCGTCTCGGCAGAACGGGCATCCCTGTGCCTCAGCGTTCCTCGGTCGAGCGACTCGACAGGAGCCGGCGCAGGGAGGCGAGCCGCGACGGTCCGGCGGAACCGGCGTGCCCACCGGCCACCCACGCGTCCAGCGCGCACTCGTCCTCGTCGTGGGTGCAGCCGCGGGGGCACTCCGCGGTGCCTTCGGCGAGGTCGGGGAAGTGGTCGATGATGCGGTCCGGGTCGATGTGGGCCAGCCCGAACGAGCGCACGCCCGGGGTGTCGATGACCCAGCCGTCGTCGTCGGGCAGGCGCAGCGCGACGGCGTTGGTGGAGGTGTGCCGGCCACGTCCCGTCGTGTCGTTGACGACGCCGGTGGCCCGCATCGCCGTCGGCACGAGGGCGTTGACGAGCGTGCTCTTGCCGACCCCGGAGTGCCCCACGAGCACGGAGACCCTGCCCGCCAGCCGGTCGCGCAGCTCCTCGAGGCCGGTGAACCCGTCGCGGGTCCGGGCCGTGACGACGTGCTCGACCTCGAGCGGCGCGTACGTCGCCAGGAAGGGGGCGGGGTCGACGAGGTCCGCCTTGGTCAGCGCGAGCAGCGGCTCGAGGTCGGCGTCGTAGGCCGCGACGAGGCAGCGGTCGACCATCCGCGGCCGCGGCACCGGGTCGGCGAGCGCCGTGACGATGACGAGCTGGTCGGCGTTGGCCACGATGATCCGCTCGTAGGGGTCGGTGTCGTCGGCCGTGCGTCGCAGCACCGACCGGCGGTCCTCGATGCGCACGATGCGGGCCAGGGCATCCGGTCCGCCGGCGAGGTCGCCGACGAGCGCGACGTCGTCGCCGACGACGACCCGGGTCCGGCCGACCTCGCGTGCCTTCATGGCCGTGACGACGCGTTCGGGCTCCTTGCGCCCGAGCGCGCCCTGGGGCACGAGGCACGTGTACCGCCCGCGGTCGACGCCGATGACCATCGCGACGACCGCGTCGGCGTGCGCCGGACGCTCCTTGGTGCGGGGCCTCGAGCCCTTGCGGCTGGGGCGGACGCGGACGTCCCCCTCGTCGAGGTCCCGCCAGCTCATCGGGGCAGCACCACGGGCGCCGCACCGGCGAGCATGCCGTGCCACAGGCCGACGAAGTCCGGCAGCGTCTTGCGGGTCGTGCCGATGTCCTCGACCTGGACGCCGGGGACGCGCAGGCCGACGATCGCGCCCGCGGTGGCCATGCGGTGGTCGTGGTAGGTGCGGAACCGCCCGCCGTGCAAGGCCGCCGGCGCGATGCGCAGACCGTCCTCGGTCTCGGTGACCCGGCTGCCCAGACCGCCGAGCTCGGCCGTCAGCGCGGCCAGCCGGTCGGTCTCGTGCCCGCGGATGTGGGCGACGCCACGGATCCACGACGGACTGGACGCCAGCGCCGCGAGGGCGGCCACGGTCGGGGTCAGCTCGGCCGCGTCGTGCAGGTCGATGTCGATGCCCGCGAGCTCGTCGCCACCGCTGACGGTCAGGCCCCAGCGGTCGAGGCGGACGTCGGCGCCCATGGCGTCGAGGATCTCCCGGAGCATGTCGCCGGCCTGCGTCGTGTGCTGGGGCCAGCCCGGTACCCGGACCGTGCCGCCGGCGACGAGCGCGGCCGCGACGAAGGGCCCGGCGTTGGACAGGTCCGGCTCGACGGACACGTCGAGGGCGTTGATCTCCGACGGCTCGACGCGCCACGTGTTCGGCTCGCTGTCGTCGACGATGGCACCCGCGTCGCGGAGCGTCTCGACCGTCATGAGGATGTGCGGCTCGCTCGGGACGGGCTTGCCGTCGTGGTGGACCGTGACGCCGTCGTCGTAGCGGGCGCCGGCGAGCAGGAGGCTCGAGATGAACTGCGAGGACATCGACGCGTCCATCGTGACGCTGCCGCCGGCCAGCCCGCCGCGTCCGTGGACGCTGATCGGCAGGTGCCCCTCGGCGTCGTCGATGTCGGCGCCGAGCGTGCGCAGCGCGTCGATGACCGGGCCCATCGGCCGGACCCGCGCCTGCGGGTCGCCGTCGAGCAGCACCGGGCCGTCGGCGAGCACGGCGACCGCGGGCAGGAACCGCATGACGGTGCCGGCGAGGCCGCAGTCCACGCGCCCGTCGCCCCGGAGCGTCTCCGGGGGAGTGACGAGCCAGTCCTCGACGGCTCCGGGCGCGGTCTCGCCCTCCGGTGGCACGTCGTCGATGCGGACGCCGAGGCTGCGCAGCGCGTCGGCCATGAGGAGCGTGTCACGCGAGCGGAGCGGCGCCCGCAGGCGCGACCGGTCGCTCGCGAGGGCCGCGAGGACGAGGTAGCGGTTGGTCAGGGACTTGCTGCCGGGCAGGACCACGGTGGCGTCCAGCGGCCCGGGGGTGGTCGGGGCCGGCCAGTCCGGGTCCGTCGGTGTGTCGGTCGGCGTGTCGGTCGGGGTGCCCGTCCGCGTGTCCGTCAGGGTGCCACCGGCGGGACCGGCCTCGGCACCTGCGGGACCCGCGGCCTGGTGGGGGCCCGTGGGCAGGGGATCGGCAGGGAGGGGATCAGCGGGACTCAAGTCAGCTCACGACGTCCTGGGCTCGATGGGCGAGGAGGCGGGCCTCGCGCGTGGCGGTCGCCCTGGCGTGGCGTGCCTCACGGCGGGTGGTCTTCGTGGCGTGCTGCGCGCGCCACGCGAGGCCCGGACGGCCTGCGGTGTCGGCGGCTGCGAGGAGCAGGCCGCCGAGGAGGCCGACGTTCTTGAGGAAGAGGCTGCGGCTCGCGGCCTTGCGGGCCGGGTCGGTCTCGTCCCAGAAGGCGTGCTCGATCGCCGTCGTCGGCACGATCGAGGCGGCGAGCACGGTGGACGCGATGCGCGGCAGCCGGCCCGTGGCCAGCAGGACGCCGCCGCCGAGGAGCGCCGCGCCGTTGACGCGGACGACGAGGTCGGGGTCCTTCGCGGCGCGCGCCACCTTGTCCGAGCCGGGCACCTGGTCCGGGACCTTCCCGAGCAGGTGCGCCGCCTTGTCGGTGCGCGCGGACGGGTTGCGCAGGGCATCGACCCCCGCGGCGATGAACACGGACGCGAGCAGGGGACGAGCGAGACGGCGGACGATCATGACCTTCCTCCTCCGGCCACGGCCGTGCGGGACGGGCGTGGCCATCGTGGACCAGTGGGAACCTACGGTAGCGACATACCCGCGGTCGCACGCCCCCGCGCCCACCGACCCGGGCGTGACACTGGCGTGACACGGGCGTCGACACCGGGTGGACCTAGGCTGGGCGCCATGTGTGGGAGGTACGCCGCCAGCGCCCGGCCCGACGAGCTCGTCGAGGCCTTCGACGTCGACGAGGACCACACCGCCGAGCCGGCCCGAAGCATCCTCAAGAACCCCCAGAACCCACCCGCGGGCGAGCCGGACTGGAACATGGCGCCGTCCAAGCAGGCGCCGGTCGTGCTGACCCGGGCGCCTCGCGTCCCCAGCGCCGCCGACGCGGCCGATGCCGCCGGTTCCGCGGACCCCGCCGACGCCACCGGCGTCGCTCGCGGTGGCTCGGGGGTCGACACGGCCGCGGTGCGTCAGCTGCGCCTGCTGACGTGGGGGCTCGTACCGGCCTGGGCCAAGGACGTCACGATGGGCCAGCGGATGACGAACGCGCGGGCCGAGTCGGTCCTCGGCAAGGGGGCCTTCGCGAAGGCGGCCCTGTCGCGGCGGTGCGTCGTGCCGGCCGACGGCTGGTACGAGTGGCAGGTCTCACCGACCGCCCTCGACGCCAAGGGCAAGCCGCGCAAGCAGCCCTTCTTCATCCGCCGCGCCGACGGTGCGCCGGTCGGCTTCGCCGGCCTGTACGAGTTCTGGCGCGACCGCCAGCGACCCGACGGCGACCCGGACGCCTGGCTGACGACCTTCACCATCATCACGACCGCCGCCGACCCGGGCATGGACCGGATCCACGACCGGCAGCCCCTCGTCCTCGAGCCGGAACAGTGGGCGCGTTGGCTCGACCCGGCCGAGAAGGACCCCGCCTACGTCCAGGGCGTGCTCGAGTTCGCGAGCCCGGGCCGCTTCGAGGCCTACCCGGTCGGCCGAGCTGTCGGGGCCACGTCGAACAACGGCCCGCACCTGCTCGACCCCGTGCCCAGGGAGGCAGCTCGTCGGTGTCGTCGACCCGATGACCGGCGAGGTGATCGGGTCGTGACGCCGCCGTCGCGAGAGCCCGGACGAGGGTACGGGGTGCGACCCGCCGTCCGCGAGGTGGAGACACCGCAGGGTCCCGCGCGGGTCCACGTGTGGCGTCCGGTGCGCGCCGGCTCGACGGTCGTCCTCGGGCACGGCGCCGGCGGGGGTCTGGGGGCGCTCGACCTGACGGTGGCCCGCGAGGCCCTCGTGGCCTCGGGCCGGGCGGTCGCGCTCGTCGAGCAGCCGTGGCTCGTCGCCGGGTGCAAGGTCGCCGGGCGGCCGCCGACGCTCGACGAGGCCTGGGTGCCGGTCGTGGAGGCGCTGCTGTCGGGACGGTCCCGCCTGCCGCGTCCCCTCGTCGTCGGCGGTCGCAGCGCGGGCGCCCGCGTCGCCTGCCGGACGGCGGCCGCCCTCGGGGCCGACGCCGCGCTCCTGCTCAGCTTCCCGCTCCACCTGCCGGGCCGTCCGGACCGGCTGCGCGCGGACGAGCTGGCGCTCGCACCCGACCCGACCTGGGTGGTCCAGGGCCTCCGCGACACGTTCGGCACACCCGAGGAGGTGCGTCCCCACCTGCCGCCCGGCGCGACGCTCGTCGAGGTCCCGGGCGCCCACAGCTTCCCCCGCAGCTCACGGACCCGGCTCGCCGAGGAGCTGACCCGGATCGCGGGAATGCTGCCCGGCGTGTGACCGTTGCACGTGGCATGGTTCCCAGCCCCTGCGTCGCCCCCGAGCGCCGGTCCGGCTCTCCCTCCGAGGCCCGGCGCACCGGAGCCGCCGTGGCGGCCGGCCCGTCCCGACTAGGCGCCCGACTAGGCTGGGACGTGATGGCTAAGGACAAGCAGACCGACCCGACGGCTCCCCTGCGTCTCGCGGAGCCCGGCCCCGAGGTTGCCGACGCGGACGCGCAGGCCGGCGCCGACGCGTCCGTCGACGTCTCGGCCGAGACGCCCGAGCAGCGCCGCGCCCGGTTCGAGCGCGAGGCGATGCCGCTGCTCGACCAGCTCTACAGCGCGGCGTTGCGCACGACGCGCAACCCGAGCGACGCCGAGGACCTCGTGCAGGAGACGTTCGCCAAGGCGTACGCGGCCTTCCACCAGTACCGCCCGGGCACCAACCTCAAGGCGTGGATGTACCGCATCCTCACCAACACCTACATCAACAGCTACCGCAAGAAGCAGCGCCAGCCGCTGGAGTCGGACGCGGCCGAGATCGAGGACTACCAGCTGGCGCGCGCCGAGTCGCACTCGTCGTCCGGGTTGCGGTCGGCCGAGGCCGAGGCGCTCGACCACCTGCCCGACAGCGACGTCAAGCGCGCCCTGCAGGAGATCCCCGAGGAGTTCCGGCTCGCGGTCTACTTCGCCGACGTCGAGGGCTACTCCTACAAGGAGATCGCCGAGATCATGGAGACCCCGATCGGCACGGTCATGAGCCGCCTGCACCGCGGCCGGCGCCAGCTCCGCGAGCTGCTGTCCGAGTACGCCGCCGGTCGGGGCTTCGCCCAGGCCGGGGCCGCTGGCACGACGAGCGGGGCGGGCCCGACGGGCCGCCCGGGCACGGAAGGAAGCGGGTCATGAGTCACCACGACAGCACCGGTGGGGACAGCGGGCGCACCGACTGCTCGGAGGCCCTGCTGCGCGTCTACGAGTACCTCGACGGTGAGCTCGGGCCGGAGGACTGCGCCAAGATCCAGGCCCACCTCGACGAGTGCGGGCCCTGCCTCAAGGAGTACGACCTCGACACGACGCTCAAGGCGCTCATCAAGCGCTCGTGCGGTCGCGAGGAGGCGCCCGACTCGCTGCGCACGACGATCATGTCGCGCATCTCGATGACGGTCATCACCGTCGAGCGCGGCCAGTAACCGTCCGGGCCTCGTGCGGCCCGGGAACGACGAAGGCCCGCCTCCCTTGGGGGAGGTGGGCCTTTGACGTCTGCGGCTCAGGCGTTGGGCTTGCGGCCGTGGTTGGCGGCGTTGCCCTTGCGCGAGCGACGCTTGCGGGCGCGCTTGCTCATCGGGGTCTCCTCGTGGATGCTTCTGGGGTGCTGCCCGGAACGGGCACGAAGCCCCGATTCTTCCACACGCGTGGCGGGGCGCCGAATCCACAGGGGGTTTGCGCTCACAAACGTAAAATCTTGGTATAGATCCGGCCGCTTACCACCGGACGTGCTTCCGCATGCCTGCAGGCTGATGTCACCCTGAACGCCGAGGGAAACCTCTGTTGTTCTGTGCTGCCGCAGCAAGCCCCTCCATGGCGCACGCATCCGGAACATCACCACCTGAAGGAGCCCCCACATGTTCGCTGCTCTCCTGTCGGCCCTCGCCGCCACCACCGACTACACCACGCGCGCCGTCATCTCGTTCGCCAGCGTCTGGGGCTGGGGCGGCTGAGCGCGACCTCCACCGACGGCGCCACGGACGTTCCACGTCCGTGGCGCCGTCGCACTACGGTGGACGCCGTGAGCATGGTGACCACGGCGACGAGCCGATCCCGGTGGTTGCCGGTCTACCTCGCGGCCGTGGTGCTGGCATCGGTCCTGACCGGTGTCCTCGCGTGGTTCACCACCCGGCGTCTCGAGCTCGGGCCGCTGCTGCTGCTCTGCGTCATGGGGGTGCTCAGCTTCCAGATCCGTGAGCCGGACGTCGGCCTGAAGATCAGCTTCTCCTTCCTGTCGATCATCCTGGTCGCCTCGGCCGCCATCGTCGGCACGTTCGGCGCGTGGGTCGTGGGCTCGCTGTCGATGCTCGTCGACCGGCGTCAGCGCCGATGGTCGGCGACGATGTTCAACGCGAGCATGAGCGGCCTGCTCGGGGCCGCGGGGGGCCTCGTCTACGCCATGCTCGGCGGCCGGGCGGGGTCCCAGACCGTCGGCAAGGGTCCCGCCGAGCTGGCCACCGCGGTCGGCTGGCCGCTGCTGGCCGCGGACGTCACCGCCTGCCTCGTCAACGCGGCGCTCCTGTCCGGGGTCATCCACCTCGACCAGGGCATCCCGTTCTGGATCCAGCTCCGCCGTGTGCTCAGCGGGTCGGGCCTGGCCTACATCGGCTACGGCGTCATCGGGCTGCTCTTCGTCATCCTGTGGTTCCCCGCCGGACTCGGCCCCTTCAGCGCCCTTCTCGTCATGGCGCCGCTGCTCGCGGCCCGCTGGGCGTTCATCCAGTACGGGGAGGAGCTGCGCTCCCACGAGCGCACCGTGGACACCCTCGTCACGGCCCTCGGCACCAAGGAGCCGGCAGCCGTCGACCGCAGCCGGCGCGCCGCGACGCTCGCCGAGTGGGTCGCCGAGGAGCTCGCCCTGACGCCGGCGCAGATCGGCACGATCCGGTATGCGGCCACGCTGCACGAGATCGGCCACCTCGGGGTGCCGACGCGCCTGCTGCGTCGGGCCCCGGGCGCGCTGACCGAGTCAGAGCGGCGGATCGTCGACCGCCACTGCGTCATGGGCGCCCGCATGATCGAGGGCATCGACTTCCTCGAGGACGCGCGCTCGGGCATCCGGCACCAGCAGGAGCGCTTCGACGGGCGCGGCCGCCCCGACGGGCTCGCCGGCACCGACATCCCCGTCGCTGCCCGGGTGCTCGCCGTCGTCACGGCCGTCGAGAGGTCCTCCTCCGACCCGTCCGCTGCCGCCGGCACCTCGGCCGACCTCTACCGCCGGCTCACCGACGACGGCGGGCGCTTCGACCCGGCGGTCGTCGCCGCCACGTGGGCGGCGCTCGACAAGCACGGCCTGCCGACCAGCGTCGGCTCGGTGTCGTCGTGAAGCGCGGCCTCTACCGGGAGCCGGTGGCGCTCGTCGTCGGCCTGACCGGTCTCGTCGGCAGTGTCGTGCTCGCCGTGGGCGCCGAGGACACCCCCGGACTGGGCTCCCAGCCGGCCATCGGGGTCACGGCGGCCTTCGCCGTCACCATCGTGCTCGGGGAGTGGTTCCAGCTCGCCGCCCCGGGGTTCCGCGGGTCGGCGCCGATCGCCACCGCGACGGCCCTGGCCTTCGCGTTCGCCGTGCGCGTCGGTCCCTCCGTCGAGCTGACCCACTCGACGGCGTTCGTCCTCGCGGTCACGTCGGTGTCGATGGCCCTCGGGGCCGGCGCGCGGGTGCTCGGCGGCCGCGAGGTGAGCCTCGTCGAGACGACCGGGCGGTTCCTCGCCGTGGTGGTGGCCGCGCTGCTCTACCGCACGGTCCACCTGGGGCAGAGCCCCGGCGGAGCCGGTGGAGCTGCCGGAGCCGCCCACGAGGACACCCTCGTGCCGTGGCAGCGGGCCCTGCTCATGCTCGTGATCTGCGTCGCGGCCCTCGTCGCCGACACCCTCTTCACGTCGGTCCTCAGGGCCATGGCGACGGCCGACCTGCGGCGCACGTTCATGGAGGAGGCGCGGTCCTCCTTCGCCCTGTCCGGCGCGGTCGTGGTCACCGGCGTCCTCGTCGCGCTCGCGCTGCCCCCGCTCGGTGTCATCGCGCTGCCGCTGTTCATCCTGCCGCTCGTCCTGACGCTCTTCGCGTTCCGCCGCTACGTCAGCATCCGGGCGACCTACCTGCAGAGCATCCGCACGCTCTCGCGCCTCACCGATGCTGCCGGGTACACCCCGTCCGGCCACTCCGAGCGGGTCGCCTCGCTCGCCGTCCGCGTCGGTCGGCAGCTGGGCCTGTCCGAGCGCGAGCTGCTCGACCTCGAGTACGCGGCGCTGCTGCACGACATCGGCCAGGTGGCCCTCGTCGAGCCGATCCCGGGCGGGGCCACCGTCCTGGCCGCCCCCGCCGACCAGCGTCGCATCGCCGCCGACTCCGTCGCGATCGTCCGCGAGACAGGTGTCTTCGGCGGCGCCGTGCAGATCCTCGAGCACCAGACGACCCCGTACCGGCAGGTCCGCGAGCTCGGCGAGGAGATCCCGCTCACGAGCCGCATCCTCAAGGTCGTCAACGCCTACGAGGACCTCACCGCGGGGTCCCGCAGCGCCCGCGCGCGCGAGGCCGCCGTCGAGCGCATCTACCTCGGCCTCGGCTACGAGTACGACCCGCGCGTGGTCGATGCCCTGCTCGGCGTCCTGGGCTCGACGCTGACCGACTGAGACGGCGCTCACACGTCGGCGTCCGCCCTTGGGCACGAGGCCGGTACATGCCAGACTGTCCGGATCGGGCAACCCCCGGACGCGAGACGACATCGTGCAGGCAAGACCCCCGCACCGCACCACCCAGCGAGGGCCGCCTGCCCTCTTCCTCTCACGCGAACGAGGTGTTCCGTCATGAGTGCGTTGCCCACCAGCCAGCTCGCCGACCCCAGGGACCCGGTCTTCCGGGCCCACGTGGGTGGCAAGCTCGGGGTGCACGCCACGTCCGAGCTGCGCGACGCAGCCGACCTGTCGCTGCTCTACACGCCCGGCGTGGCCGAGGTGTCCCGGGCCATCGCCGCCGACCCCGGCCTGGCCGCCGTCTACACGACCCGGCGCAACACGGTGGCCGTCGTCAGCGACGGCACCGCGGTGCTCGGTCTCGGCGACGTCGGCCCCCTCGCGGCGATGCCCGTCATGGAGGGCAAGGCCGTCCTGTTCAAGCACTTCGCCGGCGTGGACGCGGTCCCGGTGTGCATGGAGACCGGCACCGTCGAGCAGATCGTCGACGCGGTGGCACGCATCGCGCCCACGTACGGCGGCATCAACCTCGAGGACATCTCGGCGCCGCGGTGCTTCGAGATCGAGCGCCGGCTGCGCGAGCGGCTCGACATCCCGGTGTTCCACGACGACCAGCACGGCACCGCGATCGTGGCGCTCGCGGCCCTCGTCAACGCGCTGCGGGTCGTGGGGAAGGCCATGGCCGACGTCACCGTCGTCGTGTCGGGCGCCGGTGCCGCCGGGGTCGCGGTGAGCCGGATCCTGCTGGCGGCGGGCGTCGGTGACGTCGTCGTGGTCGACTCCCGCGGCGTCCTCGGTCCGGACCGCGCGGACCTCGCACCGCACAAGGCGGACCTTGCCGCCGTGACGAACCGCCGTGGCGTGACGGGCGCGCTCGGCGACGCGCTCGACGGCGCCGACGTGCTCGTCGGTGTCTCCGGCGGCACCGTCGCCGAGCGGGACCTCATGCGGATGGCGCCTCGCGCGGCCATCTTCGCCCTGGCCAACCCCGACCCGGAGGTGCACCCGTCCGTCGCCACGCGGTTCGCCGAGGTCGTCGCGACGGGTCGCTCGGACTTCCCGAACCAGATCAACAACGTTCTCGCCTTTCCCGGCATCTTCCGTGGCGCGCTCGACTCCGGCGCGCGCGAGATCACCGAGGACATGAAGCTGGCCGCCGCGTACGCGATCGCCGGCCTGGTCGAGGAGCCAACGGCCGATCTCATAGTCCCGAGCGTCTTCGACGAGCGCGTCGCACCGGCCGTGGCGCGCGCCGTCGCCGCGCTCGCGCCGTAGGAGCCGACGCGTCGACGCCGGACGGATCCCCCCGCCGGACCCGTCAGGCGTCGTCGTCGGGGCGGTCGTCGGGGTGGTCGTCGGGGTCGGTCAGCCCGCGGGCCGCGAGCGCCTCGCCGGTGGACCGGGCGTAGGCCACGACGCGCAGCACCGTGGGCACGACGACCGCCCGCGGGCTGCGTTCGAGGCCGCGGGCCAGCGCCGCTGCCCGGACGGCCGAGAACGACCCCGCGACCCACGGCACCGAGCGCATGACGACCCCAAGCGTCAGGGCCACGACCTCCGGGTCGACGACACGTCGCAGCGGGCGAGCGGCCCGGACGACGCCGTCGAGCAGGTCGGTCACCGGCGTCGTCGCCGTGAGGACGCCCGCGGCGAGGTAGGCGTCGAGGATCCCGAGGACGACCTGGGCTGCGTAGGCCGGCCCCTGGGCCCACCACTGGAACGCGAGGAGAAGGACGAGCACGGGCGCGATCGCGCGCACCGACCGCGCGAGCCGGGCGACGGGCAGGCGGGCCAGCGCGGCGGCCCCGAGGACGAGCCCGAGCGTCACGACCAGCGGTGCCGGCGACCGGGCGAACCACGGCGCCGCACCGACGAGGAGCACGCCGATGAGCTTGAGCCACAAGGGCGCCCGGTGCACCGGCGAGCTGCCGGGCACGTGGGTGGCGAACAGCCCGCCGGCGTTCACGCGAGCTCGGCGAGGGCTCGGTAGTGAGCCACGGCAGGGACCGGCGAGCCGTCGAAGACGACATGCCCGGCGTCGACGACGAGGGTTCGGTCGGCGTCGAGCGCGAGGTCGAGGTCGTGCGTCGCGACGACGAGCGTCTGCTCCAGACCGCCGAGGAGGCGGCGCAGCAGGGCGGTGTTGCGCAGGTCGAGCAGCGTCGTCGGCTCGTCCAGGACGAGGACCGCGGGCTCGGTGGCCAGCACGACCGCGAGCGCCAGCAGCTGCCGTTCGCCGCCGGACAGCTCGTGGACGCTCCGGTCGGCCAGGTGGAGCAGGCCGAACCGCGCGAGCACGGCCTCCGCCGCCGTCCGCCGGTCACCGCGAGACCGGTGCAGGCGCCGCAGCGACAGCTCGACGTCCTCTCGCCCGGTCGGCATGACGAGCTGGGACAGCGGGTCGGTGAAGGCGAAGGCGACGCGTCGACGGACGCGGGCACCGTCCCGACCGGTGTCGAGCCCGTCGACCTCGACGCTGCCGGTCGTGGGCAGGACGAGCCCGTTGAGCAGGCGCAGCAGCGTCGACTTGCCCGAGCCGTTGGCGCCGATGACCGTGACGCGTCGTTCGGTGAGGTCCAGGTCGACGGGGCCGAGGACGGTGCGTTCGCGTCGACCGGGGTCGCCGTCGACCGGGACGGTGACCGTCGCGGCGTCGAGGCGGATGCGGCTCGTCGGAGTCACGCCCGGCGCTGCGGGACCCCGGCGCGCACGAGGACGTCCGGGAACGCGCGGTGCACGGCCGCGGCGGCCACGGCGGCGACGAGCGCCTTGACGAGGTCGCCGGGCAGGAACGGCAGGTCTGCCGTGACGGCGGCCGACAGCGGCAGGTGCAGGTTGGCGACGAGACCGGCGACACCGAGGACGTGGATGACGGCCACCGAGGTGAGCGCCGCGACGACGAACAGCAGCGGCACCCACCAGCGCCGGTCGGCGCGGCGCACGACGAGGGCTGCGCCCGCGCCGGCGACGGCGGCCGCGAGGAGGAACGACACGAGGTACCCGGCGGTCGGTCCGCTCAGCACCTGCAGCCCGGACTGGCCCTTGCTGAAGACCGGGAACCCGACGAACCCGATGGCGAGGTAGACCAGCACGGCCAGCGCGCCGCGACCCGGCCCGAGGACGAGGCCGGTGAGCAGGACCCCGAGGGTCTGCAGCGTGATGGGGACCCCGAGGCCCCCGACGGGGACACCGGGCACGACGGCCGTCGCGACGAGCAGTGCCGCGAAGACGGCGACATGGGCGACGGTGCGGGCGTCGACGCCGCGCGGGCCGCGGGCGTGGCCCGATCCGCTCGTACCGCGGGCGGGCGAGCCGTCGCTGCGGGGGCCGGTCGCGGTGCGGGTGTCGTCGGTCACGGCCCGCACCCTACCCGGGCCGCGCCGGTGCCCCGCTCACTATGGTGCTGGAATGCTCGCCGCCTACGCCTCCAGTCAGTCCGCGTCCGACCCGCTCTCCGGCCTCGTCATCGGCGAGCGACCCACCCCCGAGGCGCGTCCGGGCTGGTCCGTCGTCGACCTGCGAGCCAGTGCGCTCAACCACCACGACGTGTGGTCGCTGCGCGGGGTGGGGCTGCCCGCCGACCGCCTGCCCATGGTCCTCGGCTGCGACGGCGCCGGCGTGGACCCGGACGGTCGTGAGGTCATCGTCCACGCCGTCGTGCCCTCGGACGGCTGGCGCGGCGACGAGACGCTCGACCCACGGCGCACGCTGTTGTCCGAGCTGCACGACGGCACGCTCGCCGAGAAGGTCCTCGTGCCGACGGCCAACCTCGTGCCCAAGCCGGAGGGCATGACGTGGGAGACGGCGGCCTGCCTGTCGACGGCGTGGCTCACGGCCTACCGGATGCTGTTCACGAACTCGGGCGTGCGTCCCGGCGGCACGGTCCTCGTCCAGGGGGCGGGCGGCGGCGTGGCCACGGCCCTCGTGCAGCTGGGCGCAGCCGCCGGCTACCGGATGTGGGTGACCTCGCGCGACGAGTCCCGCGGGGCCCGCGCGCTCGACCTCGGCGCCGACCGGGTGTTCGAGTCGGGGGAGCGCCTCCCCGAGCGCGTCGACGCGGTCATGGAGACCGTCGGGGCCGCGACGTGGTCGCACTCGGTCAACTCGCTGAGCCCGGGCGGCAGCATCGTCATCTCGGGCGCCACGTCCGGCGACGCCCCGCCGAAGGCGGAGCTGACGAAGATCTTCTTCAAGCAGCTGCGCGTCGTCGGCTCGACGATGGGCACGCGCGAGGAGCTGGCCCGACTCGCACAGCTCGTCGTCACGGCCGGCATCTCCCCGGTCGTCGACTCGGTCCTGCCGCTGGCGGATGCCCGCGAGGGGTTCGAGCGCATGGTCGACGGCGACGTCTTCGGCAAGGTCGTCTTCACCGTCGGCTGAACGCGGGCTCAGCGCGGGCCCCGTGCGGGCCCGGTGCGGGGCTCAGCGCGCGTCGGGCGGCGCCGACACGTGCACGAGCACCGCCAGGCCGTCGGCGGACGGGACGTCGGCGTCGCCGCGCAGCCCCTCGGCCCACAGCGCCACCTCGAGCCGGGCCACCGCCCGGCCGAGCTCGTGCGGGCTGTCCGCACCGAGCGTCACCGTGAGCGGGCCGATGTCCGCCGTCCCGGACTCGATGCCGTGCAGCGCCGCGCGCACCGCACGGGACACCGACCCAATGCGGCTGTCCGCGCCTGCAGGCGGGATCCCGACGTCCAGGGCGTCCGCGGTTCCCGGCTCGACCCCGAGGGCGGCTCGCACGGCCTCGACGCGTCCGTAGCCGAACCAGTCGCCGGGACCGGTGCGCACGAGGTCGCGGCCGCGGGGGTGGGCCATGAGCGGCTCGTCGACGAGCGCGTCGTGGAGTCCGCGCACGACCGCGACCGGTACCGCCGCGACCTTGCCCTTGGCCAGGTCGGCGGCCGCGGCCACCTCGTCCGCGATGCACCGGGCGGTGACGTCGAGGCGTCTGCCGTCCGCGTCGGTGGCGCCACGGAGGTCGTCCAGCGTCCGTACGCCGTGCGCCCCCAGGGCGAAGTCGACCTGACCGACGCGCCACGGGCGGCCCGCGGTGTCGGACAGCACGACGCCGACCCGGACGCCGTGCCGCGCGACGAGCGCGTCGTGCAGCTCCGCGCAGATGCCGTCCGGGTCGTGGGGCAGCAGCAGCCAGCCCCCGCGGTCGCCCGTGTTCGAGCCGTCGACGCCGGCCGCTGCCATGATCGGGCCCGCCTTGGCCCGGACGACGCGGGTCACCCGGTCCCCGAGCGAGCGCTCGGCGACGACGTACTCGGTCTCGGCGTGCACGACGCGGTCCTTGTCCGGGTCGTGCGTCACGAGGCCGAGGGACTTGCTCGCGATCTTGCTCGACACGACGACGACGTCGCCGTCCTCGAGGCGCAGCCCGGCGTGCTCGAGCCCGGTCCCGACGACGTCGGCGAGGTCCTCGCCCTCGCGCACCTCGGGGATCCCGGTGAGCGGCAGCACGCTGACCGGGCGCGGCACGGCGGCGTCGGACGTCGGGTGCCCGGCCGTCGCGGGGTCGTGCGTCGTCACGCGGGGGTCCTCGCGGGACGCAGCCGCAGCGCCAGGTCGAGCGCCGCCCCGGCCAGGTCGGCGGCTGCGTCGGGCGAGCTCATGAGCAGCGGGCGGTGGACCACCTGCAGGCCGCGCTGCGGCGGCATCGGGTCGTCCTCGGCCACGAGCCAGCCGTCGAGGAAGTCGGCGTAGAGGCCGGCGACACCGGCGCTCGACTCCTCGACGCCGATGGTGCGCAGGCAGACGTCGGCGTGGCCGCGGACCGGGCGCCCGCCGACCAGGGGTGAGACGCCGACGACCGGGGCCCGGCTGCCGCGCAGCGCGTCGCGGACGCCCGGGACCCCGAGGACGATGCCGATCGACACGACCGGGTTGCTCGGTGGCAGGAGGACGACGTCGGCCTCGCGGATCGCGTCGAGGACGCCGGGGGCCGGGGCGGCGCCGTCGAGCCCCGCCACGACGAAACGCTCGGCCGGCAGCTCGGCGCGGTGCCGGACCCACCACTCCTGGAAGTGGATCGCCCGCGGCTGTCCGTCCTGCTCGACGACGACGTGGGTCTCGACCGGGGTGTCGGTCATCGGCAGCAGCCGCACGCCCTGCTCGGGCAGCCCCCACCGCGCGGCCAGCCGGTCGACGACGGCCGACAGGGGCCGGCCCTGACCGAGCAGCTGCGACCGGTAGACGTGGGTGCCGAAGTCCTTGTCGCCGAGGGTGAACCACTGCGGCGTCGCTCCGAGCGCGGCGAGCTCCTCGGCGAGGTGGTGCGTCTCGTCGGCACGGCCCCAGCCCTGGCCCTCGTGGACGGCTCCGCCCAGGGTGTAGAGCAGCGTGTCGATGTCGGGGCACACCCGCAGGCCGAAGAGCGTGATGTCGTCACCCGTGTTGCCGATGACGGTCAGCTCGACCGGCTCGTCTCCGACGACGGACGCGGGGGAGTGGACGTGGCGGAGCAGGCCGCGGAGGAACCGGGCGCCGCCGACGCCTCCGGCGAGGGCTGTGATGCGCATGCAGCGATCCTCTCAGCCCCGTGCAGCCGCGTCCGAAGACGGGTCGGAACCCGTTCTACCACAGCCGGGAAAGCGCCTCACCGAGATCGAGCGAATATCACTAACGGGCTTGACGTAGGGCGTATGACACACATGTAATTTCATTGTTGTATTCGTCGGGGTCGGTACCGAGGTCGACGGGCTCACGAAACGGTGGGTCGATCTGCCAGGGGAACGGTGCCGCCGGGTACAGCGAGTGCTGACACACAAGAGAGTCAGGGTCGAGGAGGGGTCATGCACGAGCTGATGGTGGTCATGTCGGACGTCGGGACGGAGGAGGGCGAGCTCTCCTGGCAGGAGCGGTCGCTCTGCGCCCAGACCGATCCGGAGGCGTTCTTCCCGGAGAAGGGCGGCTCCACGCGCGAGGCCAAGAAGGTCTGCGTCGGGTGCGAGGTGCGCGCAGAGTGCCTCGAGTACGCCCTCGCGAACGACGAGCGCTTCGGCATCTGGGGCGGTCTGTCGGAGCGCGAGCGCCGCAAGCTGAAGAAGCGCGCGGTCTGACCGTGGCCATAGGACCCGGGCCCCAGCCGGTGTCCGGGTGAAGGTGACCGCTGTGCCCGACGAGCTCGCCGATGACCGCAGCGCCCCCCACGGGGGCGCCGCGCACGGGTCGATGTCCGCTCCCTCCACCGGACCCCGGCCCAGCGCGCAGGTCGCCGCGATCGTCGTCGTGCACAACGGTGCGACGTGGCTGGCGCAGTGTCTGGACGGGGTCGCCACCCAGACACTGCCGCCCGCCCGTCTCCTCGTCGTCGACGTCGCGAGCAGCGACACGTCGGCGGCGATCGCGCAGGCCCACGGGCGCGTCCGGGCGGTGGTGCCCCACGTGGACATGCTGCGTCTGCCGGGCCGGGTCCCCCTGGGCCGCGCCATCGCGGCCGGCATGGAGCGGCTGCACGCCGTCGCCCCGGGCGCCGGGGGCACCGGCCCGGAGTGGGTGTGGGTGCTGCACGACGACACCGCGCCGGCACCGACGGCGCTGGCCCGCCTCCTCGAGGAGGGGCTGCGCTCGCCGTCCGTGGGGATCGCCGGGCCCAAGCTCGTCGCGTGGGACGACCCGCGACGCCTCGTCGAGCTCGGCATCCAGATCACCCGTACCGGCCGCCGGCTCGGTCGCCCCACGCGGGGCGAGGCCGACCAGGGCCAGTACGACCACCGCACCGACGTCCTCGCCGTGAGCACGGCGGGGATGCTCGTGCGCCGGGCCGTGTGGGACGACCTCGGCGGGTTCGACCCCGCGTTCACCGAGTACGGGGCCGACCTCGACCTCGGTTGGCGGGCCCAGCTGGCCGGCCACCGCGTCGTCGTCGTCCCCGGCGCCGTCGTGCGGGACGCGTCGGCCGGCGTCGACGGCACCCGGCCCGGGGGACCGCGCCCGCGTGAGGTCGAGCGCCGCTCCCGTTGCGCCGCCAGACAGGTGACCCTGGCCCGCTGCGCGCCGGTGCTCGCGCCGTTCCTCGCCGTGTGGCTCGCGGCCTCGAGCGTCCTCGGCGCCCTCGGCCTCCTCGTGGCCAAGCGGCCGCGGCTCGCGTGGCGCGAGCTGTCCGACGCCTCCGCGCTGCTGCACCCTGCCGCGACGACCGCGGCCAGGTGGCGGGGCCGGTCGACCAAGCGCCTGCGCCGCGGCGACCTGGCGACGCTCTTCGTGCCGCCGTCCGTCGCGGCGCGCACGACCCTCGACCACTTCCAGGACGCCATCGCCCCCGAGCGTGCCGCGCACCGCGAGGCCGCGCCGACCACCGAGACCGGACCGACCGCCGAGGACACCGACTCCCTGGCGCACCTGCCGGCCTCGCTCGGGCGACGGGTCCTGACCCACGCCGGGTTCCTCGCCGTCCTCGCCGCCCTCGTCGCCGCCGTCGCGGCCTGGCGCGACACCATCCGGGCCGGTGGCCTCTCGCCGACGCACACCGGTCTGGCGGGTGGCGAGCTGCGCCCCGTCGCCACCGGGTCCGACGGGCTGTGGCACTCCTTCCTCGACGCGTGGCACGGCGCCGGCCTCGGCACCGCGGTCGACGCCGGGCCCCACCTCGCGGTGCTCTCCGGTCTGACGTGGCTGGCCGAGCGCCTCCCCGGAGTCGCCGACGGCCGGTCCAGCGCCGGCGTGACGATCGCCTGGCTGCTGTTCCTCGCGCCCGTGCTCGCGACGTGGTCGGCCTACCTCGCCGGACGCGTCGTCACCACCTCCCGGGTCGCCCGCGGCACGGCCGCGCTCGCGTGGGGGTCCTCGGCCGTGCTGGTCACGGGCGCGGCCCAGGGTCGCGTCACCCTCGCCGTCGCGCACGTCCTGCTGCCGTTCGTCGTCGCCGGGTACGCCCTCGCCGCTCGCCGTGACGGCACCTTCACCGCCACCTTCGCCACGGCCCTGGCCACGGCGGTGACCGGCGCGTTCGCGCCGCCGCTGCTGGCCGTCTCGGTCGCCGCCGCGCTCCTCCTGCTCCTGCTCGGGCCGGGGCTGCGCCGCGCGCGTGCCCTCGTCCTGCTCGTCGTGCCCACCGCGCTGCTCGGCCCGTGGGTGGTTCGGTTCGTCGAGGACTGGCACCTCCTGCTGTCAGGCCCCGGCCTCGTGGCCACCGGGTCCGACGCGGGCCCCTGGGGGCCGGTGGCGCTCGTCCTCGGGCAGCCGGGTGCCTCGTCGTGGACCGCGTGGCTCGTGGCACCCGTCGTCCTCCTCGGGGTCGCCGGGTTCGCAGTTCGGGCCCGGACCCGGACCGAGTCGGTCGGGCTCGCCGTCGGCGGGCTGCTCGCGGTCGTCGGCCTCGCTGCCGCGCTCGGCGGCTCGCGCGTCGTCCTCGGCTCCGCCGAGACCGGCGTCGGCACGTCGGCGGCCGCGCACCTGTGGGCCGGGGTCGGGCTCCAGCTGTGGTTCGTGGGCCTGCTCGTCGGGCTCCTCGCGGGCAGTCGGGCCGTCCTCGGACACCTGCGTCGCGGCCACGGACGGCTGCGGCCGGCCGGGGCCGTCGCGGCCGTCGTGCTCGTCGTGGGGTCGGTCCTCGCCGGTGCCGGCGTCTGGGCGGTCCGGGGGGCCGGCCGGACGCTGTCGGTCGGCGAGGCGACGCTGCCCGCGGTCGCCGTCGACCAGGCCACCGGCCCGCTCGGCAACCGCCTGCTGCTGCTGCGCCCGTCCGACGACGTCGTCGACTTCGTCCTGGCCGGGCAGGAGCCCGGTGAGCTGTTGCGCGACCTCGACCGACGTCCCGACGCCGACGACGCGCCCCTCGTGTCGGCCGTCGCCGCCATCGTCGGTGGCCGGGCCGCCGATGCCCTCGACGCGTCGTCCCTCGCCCGGCTCGGCATCGGCTTCGTCCAGGTGACCGGTGGGGCCGACAGCCCGCTCGCACGCCGGCTCGACGCGGCCGAGGGGCTGAGCCGACTGGGCAGCGGCCAGCACGGCGTCCTCTGGAAGGTGCGGGCCCTGCCTGCGGCCCAGGGCGCCGAGGATGCCACGGCGCCGTCGCGCGCCCGCCTCGTCGACGGTTCGGGCGGCCTGCTGGCCGTCGTCCCGACCGTCGGACCGCACGCCGCCGTCGACACCTCGCTGCCCGCCGCGACCGGCGAGCGACGCCTCGTCCTCGCCGAGCCGGCCGAGTGGGCCCGGCACGCCGTCGTCAGCTACGACGGCGCGGTCCTGCCCCCGTGCCCGGCGCTGCGCAACCCACCTACGTCGTGCCGTCGGCGCCGGGCGCCCTGCGCGTCGACCTCGCGGCGGCGCAGCCCTGGTGGCGTCTCGGACAGGGTGCGCTGCTCGCGTTCGTCGTGTTCATGGCGCTGCCCTTCGGCAACCGTCGCTCGAGGAGGCGCGCATGAGCAGGGCAGCGGGCATCATCCGGTCCGTCGCGGTGGCCGTCGTCGCGGCCGGCGCGGCCGTCGGTGCCACCCACGTCAGCGGCTCGCTCCAGCTGGCGGCGCCCGGGGACCGCGCGGGCCTGCCCGAGACCTCCAGCGTCCTCCTCGACGACTCGACGCTCGTGTGCCCCGGCCAGCAGCGGCTCGGCGCCGTGGGCCTGCGCGACGTCGAGGCGGACGTCACGGTCGCCGCGTCCGCCCCGGACCCCGGGGTCGTCGCCGGGGCACCGAGCGGTGGCGCGCTCGCGCTGCTGTCCGGCAGCGACGCGTCCGGGCTCGGCCAGGGCGGTGCCGCGGGCTCGGCCGTGACCGCCACCGTGAAGACGGCCGACAGCGTCCTCGCCCGAGCCACCAGGCAACTGGCCCCGGGCCTCGTCGCGACCCAGGTGTGGAAGCACACCGGCGACGACGACCGGGGCCTGGCCGTGACGCCGTGCCAGCTGCCCTCGTCCGACGTCTGGCTCGTCGGCGGGGGTGCCGGTCCGTCCCGCACGGAGCGGGTCATCCTCGGCAACCCCGGGGCCAATGCCGTGACCGCCTCGCTCGAGGTGTTCGGCGCGCGCGGTCGGGTGGCCGGCCTGGACGACCGCACGATCTCGGTCGAGCCGCACTCGCGCGCGGTCGTCTCGCTCGACGCGCTCGCGCCCGACCTCGCCAGCCCCGCCGTCCACGTCACCGCCACGGGTGGCGTCCTGTCCGCGGTGCTCGACGAGCAGTGGATCGACGGTGCAACGGCACGCGGCATCGACGACGCCACCCGCGCCGCCCCGCCGGAGACCGACCTCGTCGTGCCGGGGATCGACGCGTCGGGCTCGGTGTGGGCCCGCGTCGCCAACCCCGGTGACACCGAGGCGCTCGTCCGCCTGAGCCTGCTCACCGACGCCGGACCGGTCCAGCCCGACGAGCTGCGCGCGGTCCGGGTGCCCGCCGGGTCGACCCTCGACGTGCCCATCCAGCGCGCGTCCGGCGCGTTCGGTCTCGGGGTCCGGTCCGACCAGCCCGTCGTGGCCGGCGCCTGGACCGAGCGGCGTGCCTCGACCGGTGACCGCATGGGCGACTTCGCCTGGACCGCGGCCACGCCGCGCCTCACCGGTCTCGGCGGGGTCCTGCTGCCGGGACTCACGGGCACGACCAAGCGTCTCCTCCTGACGTCGGGCCAGACCACGGCGCGTGCGCAGGTGCGCATCGGCACGGGGGACGCCGCTCGCACGACGACGGTCGACGTCCCGGCCGGTTCGACCGTGGCCACCGACCTCGGCGACGCCGACAGCGTCTGGGTCGTGCCGACGAGCGGTGAGGTCCGCGGCGCCGTCTCGGTCGCCGGCACCGACGGCGGTGTGCCGACGTTCTCCATCGCCGCCGTCCAGTCGGCCCCGGTCCGGGCCCTGTCCGTCCCGGTGCGCCAGGTGCGCAACTGACCGGCGCAGGCTGTCCGACGTCGCACGGCGAGATGGCCGCCGCGACGCAGGGCCTCGTCAGTCGCCGAAGCCGGGGTCGAGCTCCTCGGGGGCGACGCCGAGGAGGCCGGCAACCTGCTCGGTGACGATGTCGGCGACGAGCGCGGCGACGTCACGCCGGTCCGAGACGCGGGTCTCGACCGGGCGGCGGTAGACGACGATCCGCGCCGGCCGGGCACCCGTGGCGGGGAAGAGGCGGCCCAGCGGCACCTCGCGGTGGTCCCAGGCCGCAGGTCCGCGCGGGACGTCCTCGACCGCGAACTCGACTGCGGGGAAGGCGCGCCCGCAGGTGGCCTCGAGCCGGGCCGCGGCATCGAGCACGTAGTCGTCGAACTCGTCGCGGCGGGAGACCATCGCCGGGACGGGCGGCCAGGCGAGCGGTCCGCGCCTGCCGCGCCCGTGCCGGTCGCGCCGACGGGGGAGCGGGCGCCGGGAGGCGGCGGCGCTGCGTCCGGAGTCCGGGTCCGTGCGCTCGGACGGGTCGCGCCCGGTGTCGGGTCCCGCGCCCGGGGTGGTGCCGGAGGTGCTCACGGTCCCACTCTAGATCGACGGGTCGGCGCGGCCGGTCGGGACGCGAGGAGTGGCGGACCGGCGGCAGGGACGCCGTCGCGTCCACGGCGTGGTGATTCGTCCTCGTCCGACCGGGCGACTAGAGTCCCGCGACGTGGGTCTGACTCGTGGTTGCTCGAAGACGGGGTGCGCGCGCCCTGCGGTCGCGACCCTGACCTACGCCTACGCCGACCGTGCCGTCGTCGTCGGCCCGCTCGCCACCTACGCCGAGCCGCACACCTACGACCTGTGCCTCGAGCACGCCGAGCGCATGACGGCCCCGCGCGGCTGGGACGTCGTGCGCGTCGGTGGGGAGTTCCCCGAGCCGCAGCTGGCCGGTGACGACCTGCTCGCCCTCGCCGACGCGGTCCGCGAGGCCGCCCGTCCGCGTCAGCCGCGTCAGCCGAGTCAGTCGCGTCAGCCGACCCCGGGCGAGCGCGCCGAACCCCGGGGCCAGGCGGCGGCCGAGGCCCAGGCCGGTGTCGTGGAGTCCGGCCGGCGCGGGCACCTGCGCATCCTGCGCGACGGCTGACCACTAGGGTGGGCGCGTGCCTCATCTCGTCGACTTCGTCAAGGCCTACGACGTCCGGGGGATCGTCCCTGACCAGCTCTCGCCCGAGGTGGCCCGCGCCATCGGCGCCGCGTTCGCGGAGGTCGTCGCCATCCCGGACGGCAGCGCGGCTGTCGTCATCGGGCACGACATGCGGCCGAGCTCGCCCGAGCTGTCGCAGGCGTTCGCGGCCGGAGTGACCTCGCGCGGCATCGACGTCGTCCACGTCGGCCTGTGTTCGACCGACGGTCTCTACTACGCCAGCGGCGCCCTCGACCTGCCGGGCGCGATGTTCACCGCGAGCCACAACCCGGCCCAGTACAACGGCATCAAGATGTGCCGCTCCGCAGCCCGCCCGGTCGGCCAGGACTCCGGGCTCGCGGAGATCCGCGACCTCGCCCAGTGGCTGCTCGACGGCGGAACCGGCCTGGCCGAGCCGGTGGGGGGGCCGGGCAACGTCACGACCCGCGACCTGCTCGGTGACTACGCCGGCTTCCTCCGCTCGCTCGTGGACCTGTCCGGCTGCCGGCCGCTCAAGGTCGTCGTCGACGCGGGCAACGGCATGGGCGGGCACACCGTCCCGGCCGTCCTCGGCACGGGTGCCGGACTTCCCGAGCTGCCGCTCGAGGTCGTGCCGATGTACTTCGAGCTCGACGGCACGTTCCCCAACCACGAGGCCAACCCGCTCGACCCGGCCAACCTCGTCGACCTGCAGGCCGCGGTCCGCGAGCACGGCGCCGACATCGGTCTGGCGTTCGACGGCGACGCCGACCGCTGCTTCGTCGTCGACGCCGACGGCGAGCCCGTGTCGCCGAGCGCGATCACCGGCCTCGTCGCGGCGCGCGAGATCGCCCGGGCGCGCGAGGGCGGCGACCGCGAGGTCTCCATCGTGCACAACGTCATCTCCAGCGCGGCGGTCCGCGAGGTCGTCGCCGAGAACGGCGCCAACCCGGTGCGCACCCGCGTGGGACACTCCTTCATCAAGGCCGAGATGGCCCGCGCCGGAGCCGTGTTCGGCGGCGAGCACTCGGCGCACTACTACTTCCGCGACTTCTGGTTCGCCGACACCGGGATGCTGGCGGCGATGCACGTCCTCGCGGCCCTCGGCGAGCAGGACGACCCGCTGTCGCGTCTGTGCAGCCAGTACGAGCGCTACGTCGCCTCCGGCGAGATCAACTCCACCGTCGAGGACCAGGCCGCCGTCGTCGAGCAGGTGCGGGCGTGGGCGACGGTCCGCGGCGCCGGCACCGACGAGCTCGACGGCCTCACCGTCACCTGCCCCGAGGGCACCGAGCCGATGTGGTGGTTCAACGTCCGCGCCTCCAACACCGAGCCGCTGTTGCGGCTCAACGTCGAGGCCGCCGACCGTGAGACCATGGAGCGCGTCCGCGACGAGATGCTCGCCCTGATCCGGTCCGGCGACGGTGTGGCGGACGCGATGACGGACCCGACCGACACAGGAGACGCATCGTGACCACCCAGCAGACCATCGAGCCGTGGCTGCGCGCCATCCTCCGCTGCCCGAAGTGCAAGGGCGAGCTGACCGACGCGACGCACGACTCGGGGTCGGGCGAGACGCCCGAGCTGCGTTGTGCCACCGACCATCTCGCCTACCCGGTCGAGTCCGGGGTGCCCGTGCTGCTCGTCGACCTCGCCCGGCGCACCGACGGCTGACGCGGTCGGCGCCGTGTTCGACGAGACCCGCCTCGACGACGAGGGGACGCTCGCGGCCCTGGACCGCAGCGACACCCTGCGCGCGCTCGCCTCGGCCGGAGCCCAGGTGCGTCGGTCCCTCGAGGCGGCCTCCGACGCGGGGCTCGAGCGGCTGCGTGACGTCGAGCCCCGCGGTGTCGTCGTCGCGGCGGCCGGCGGTTCGGCGGCCGTCGCGGACCTCTTCGAGGCGCTCGCCTGCGCCGGGGCGTCCCTGCCGGTGCAGAGCTGCTCCGCCGGGCCGCTGCCGGGCTGGGTGGGCTCGCTCGACCTCGTCATCGCCGTGTCGCAGTCGGGACGCGCCGCCGGCGCTCTCGCCCTCGCCGCCGAGGCTCAGCGGCGGGGCGCCTCCCTGCTGACCATCGGCGCGGCCGACTCGCCCCTGGCCGAGGTCAGCGCCCGGGCGCGGGGCGTCCACGTGCCGATCCCCGTCTCGGGGTCCTCGTCACGCACGTCGATGTGGGCGCAGGCGACGCCCACCCTCCTCGCCGCCGACGCGCTCGGCATCGCGCCCGCGGGGACCGAGACGCTCGGGGCGCTCGCCGACGTGCTCGACCGGTGCGCCACCGAGGCGCGCCCCTCGTCGGAGTCGTTCGTCAACCCCGCCAAGGTCCTGGCCACCGAGATCGCCGAGTCCGCGCCGATCGTCCTGGGGGAGGGACCGTTCGGCGGCGTCGCAGCCCGCCGCGCGGCGGGGATGTTCGGCCGGACCGGCCGTGTCCCCGTGGCCCACGGCGCACTGCCCGACGCGGCGAGCCAGATCGTCGCGTGCTTCGACGGGCCGCTGTCCGGCGGCGGCGCCGACGGTGGGGCCGAGGACATCTTCGCCGACCCGTTCCTCGACGGACCGACGCGGCCCCCGCTGCGGCTCATCATGCTCCGCGACACGAGCGACGGCGCCGACGAGCGGTTGACCGCGACCATCGTGTCCGTCGCCGAGGACGCCGGCGTGCGCGTCTCCCTCGTCGACGCGCCGGCCACCCACCCGTTGCTGCGCTTCGCCCACCACGTCGCGCTCACCGACTTCGCCGCCACGTACCTCGCGCTCGGCCTGGGCTTCGACCCGGCCACCTCGCCCCACGTCGAGCTCCTGCGGGGGGCCCGCAGCCGCTGAGCCGCACCGGGCGACGGCCCGGGTGCCGGGGTGCCTGACCCGGCGGACCGCCCATGCCTCCGTAGGCTGCGACCGTGGCCCACTACGACCTCGCCATCATCGGCAGCGGCAGCGGCAACTCGCTCGTCACCCCCGACTTCGCCGGCAAGCGCGTCGCCGTCATCGAGGGCGGCATCTTCGGGGGCACCTGCATCAACGTCGGGTGCATCCCGACGAAGATGTTCGTCTATGCCGCCGAGGTGGCCGACTCCGTGCGCTCGGCGGCCCGTTACGGCGTCGACGCCATCCTCGACGGCGTGCGCTGGCGGGACGTGCGCGACCGGGTGTTCGGACGCATCGACCCGATCTCCGAGGGCGGGCTGCGCTACCGGCAGGAGGGCCCGAACACGTCGGCGCTTCTCGGACACGCCCGGTTCACGGGTGACCGCGAGCTGACGGTCCGGCTGCACGCCGGAGGGACCGAGGTGGTGACCGCGGACCAGGTCGTCGTCGCCGCGGGTGCGCGGCCCGTCGTCCCGGACGTCGTCACGGCGTCGGGGGTGCCGTTCCACACCTCCGACACCGTCATGCGCATCGACGAGCTGCCACGGCGGATGGTCGTCATCGGCGGCGGGTTCATCGCGGCCGAGATGGCCCACGTCTTCTCCGCGTTCGGCGTGCACGTCACGGTCCTCGCGCGCGGCTCGCAGCTGCTGCGCCATCTCGACACCGAGATCTCCCAGCGCTTCACCGACCTCGCGCGTGAGCAGTGGGACGTGCGCACCGGCGTCGAGGTCACGGCGGTCGAGCGGCTCGCCGGGCCGTGCGGCGGCGTGCGGGTGCACCTGCTGGGTGGCGCCACCGTCGAGGGCGACCTCCTGCTCGTCGCCACGGGGCGCCGGCCCAACACCGACGACCTCGGCGCCGACGCCGTGGGGCTGCGCCTGCACGACGACGGCCGCGTCGCCGTGGACGAGTACGGCCGCACCAACCTGCCCGGCGTCTGGGCCCTGGGCGACGTCAGCTCGCCGTGGCAGCTCAAGCACGTCGCGAACGCCGAGGCCCGGGCGGTCGCGCACAACCTCGCGCACCCCGAGGACCTGCACCGGCTCCCGCACGCGCACGTGCCCTCCGGCATCTTCAGCCACCCGCAGATCGCGACCGTCGGCCTCAGCGAGCAAGCCTGCGTCGACGCCGGCCTGGCACACGTCACCGCCGTCCAGCACTACGGCGACACCGCCTACGGGTGGGCGATGGAGGACACGACGAGCGTCTGCAAGCTCGTCGCCGACCCGCGGTCCGGGCGGCTGCTCGGCGCCCACCTGCTCGGACCCCACGCGACGAGCCTCGTGCAGCCGCTCGTGCAGGCCATGGCGACCGGCGCGCACGTCCACGACGTCGGACGCGGACAGTACTGGATCCACCCGGCCCTCGCGGAGGTCGTCGAGAACGCTCTCCTCGGGCTCGCCGTCGACCCGCCCACCCGGGACGGCACGACCCGTCCCTGAGAGCACGCTGGGACGCGCCCTAGGCTGTGCGCATGGCAGGTGGACTCGTAGCGCTCCTCGACGACATCGCGGCGCTCGCCAAGCTCGCGGCCGCCTCCGTCGACGACGTCGGCGCGGCCGCGACGAGGGCGAGCATCAAGGCCACGGGCGTCGTCGTCGACGACACCGCCGTCACCCCGCGCTACGTGCAGGGGCTGCACCCCGAGCGCGAGCTGCCGATCATCAAGAAGATCGCGGTCGGCTCGCTGCGCAACAAGCTGCTCATCATCCTTCCCGTCATCCTGCTGCTCAGCCAGTTCCTGCCGTGGCTGCTCACCCCGGTCCTCATGGTCGGCGGTGCCTACCTGTCCTACGAGGGCGCCGAGAAGGTGTGGAGCTCGTCTCGGGCCACCACGAGGAGGTGGGGGAGCCCGGCGAGGTCGACGAGCAGGTCGTCGTGGCCGGTGCCGTCCGCACCGACTTCATCCTGTCGGCCGAGATCATGGTCATCGCCCTCAACGAGGTCGAGCAGGAGCCGCTGCTGTCGCGGGCCGTCATCCTCGTCATCGTCGCGCTGCTCATCACGGCGCTCGTCTACGGCGTCGTCGGGCTCATCGTCAAGATGGACGACGTCGGCCTGTCGCTCGCCGAACGCGAGTCCGGCGGCTCGCAGCGGCTCGGCCGGGCCCTCGTCAAGGGCATGCCGAGGCTGCTGTCCGTGCTCGCGACGGTCGGCATCGCGGCGATGCTCTGGGTCGGCGGCCACATCCTGCTCGTGGGCGTCGACGAGCTCGGCTGGCACGCGCTGTACGCAGGGGTGCACCACCTCGAGGAGGGCGTTGCCGGCGTGCCCGGCGTCGGCGGGGTCCTGGCGTGGTTCGTCAACACCCTCGCCTCGGCCGTCATCGGGCTCGTCGTCGGGGCCGCGCTCGTCGCGCTGCTCCACGTCGTCCCCCGGCGCCGCAGGACTGCCACCCACTGACCCGAGCCCGGGCTCGACACGGTCGTTGGGCTGCTCCGCGAGGCCTCGCTAGACTGGGGGACTGCCGGCGTGGGTGATGACCCGCGAACGATGGCCCAGAGGGGCGCGCCGGGTCTGCACACCGACCACCAGAGGAAGCGATCACCCATGTCCTTCGACTACAAGGTTGCCGACCTGAGCCTCGCCGAGGCGGGGCGCCACCAGCTCCGGCTCGCCGAGCACGAGATGCCGGGCCTCATGGCCCTGCGCGCCGAGTACGCCGACGCACAGCCGCTCCGGGGCGCCCGCATCGCCGGCTCGCTCCACATGACCGTCCAGACGGCCGTCCTCATCGAGACGCTGACCGCGCTCGGTGCCGAGGTCCGCTGGGCCAGCTGCAACATCTACTCCACCCAGGACGAGGCCGCCGCCGCGGTCGTCGTCGGTCCGAACGGAACGGCCGACGCGCCCGAGGGCGTGCCGGTGTTCGCCTGGAAGGGCGAGACGCTCGAGGAGTACTGGTGGTGCACCGACCAGATCCTCACCTGGCCGAACGGCGAGGGCCCGAACATGATCCTCGACGACGGCGGCGACGCCACGATGCTCGTCCACAAGGGCGTCGAGTGGGAGAAGGCGGGCCAGGTCCCGCCGAACGACGAGTCCGACTCCGAGGAGTTCGGCGTCTTCAAGGAGCTCGTCCGCGCGACCGTCGCGGCCGACCCGCAGAAGTGGACGCGCGTCGCGGCCGGCATCAAGGGCGTCACGGAGGAGACGACGACCGGCGTCCACCGTCTCTACCAGCTCGCCGAGGCCGGTGAGCTGCTCTTCCCGGCGATCAACGTCAACGACGCCGTGACCAAGAGCAAGTTCGACAACAAGTACGGCTGCCGCCACTCGCTCATCGACGGCCTCAACCGGGCCACCGACGTGCTCATCGGCGGCAAGGTCGCGGTCGTGGCCGGCTACGGCGACGTCGGCAAGGGCTGCGCGCAGAGCCTCGCCGGCCAGGGCGCCCGGGTCATCGTCACCGAGGTCGACCCGATCTGCGCGCTCCAGGCCGCGATGGAGGGCTACCAGGTGGCCCGCCTCGAGGACGTCGTCGACGTCGCCGACATCTTCGTCACGACGACCGGCTGCAAGGACGTCATCACGGCCGAGCACATGCAGCGGATGAAGAACAAGGCGATCGTGGCCAACATCGGCCACTTCGACAACGAGATCGACATGGCGGGGCTGGCCCGCGTGCCCGGCGTCGTCAAGACGCAGATCAAGCCGCAGGTGCACGAGTGGACCTTCGAGTCCGGCAGCTCGATCATCGTGCTGTCCGAGGGCCGTCTCATGAACCTCGGCAACGCCACGGGGCACCCGAGCTTCGTCATGAGCAACTCCTTCAGCAACCAGACGATCGCCCAGATCGAGCTGTTCACGAAGACCGGCGAGTACGACAAGCAGGTCTACACCCTGCCCAAGGTCCTCGACGAGAAGGTCGCCCGCCTGCACCTCGACGCCCTGGGCGTGCGGCTGACCGAGCTGACCAAGGGCCAGGCCGAGTACCTCGGCGTCGACGTCGCCGGCCCGTACAAGCCGGAGCACTACCGGTACTGAAGCGACCGCTGCGGCGACGCGCCGGTCGCTCCGGTTGCCTGTCATGTGCCGCTCGCCCCCACCGGGGGCGGGCGGCACCGCTGCGTCGGCGCCCACCGGGGCGGGCGGCACCGCTGCGTCAGCGCACGGGCCGTCAGCGACCCGCGGGAGGCGCCTGCAGCAGGACGAACTCGGAGTCGCGGTCCGCGACGCGCCAGCCGGCCTGCTTCTGGAGGGCCTCCGACGCCGCGGAGGAGGCCGACACGAGCGCCCAGCGACAGCCGGTGTGCGTCAGGTAGGCGGTCCACCCGGGGGTGGCCGAGGAGAAGGCGACGTACTCGCGCACGTGACTGAGGCTGTAGACCTCGATGCGGCCGTCGATGGCCGGACGCACGTTCGGGTGCCGCCAGATGAGCCAGCCGCCGATGCCGTAGTCGTTGCAGACGACGGTCCCGGCGGGCAGCCTGGCGATGGCCGGGTCGAGACCGGTCGCACCCCAGGCCGGCAGCACGGCCCGTACCGCGACGACGACGGCCGCCACGACGAGGCCGAGCGAGGCCAGGCCGACGGTGAACCCGACCTCGCGGCGCTCGACCGGCTCGGGAGCCGTGGGCAGCAGGCCCTGCAGCGTGACGGCGGCGACCGGGGCCACGACCGCCGCACCGACGGCGACCGTCCGGGCGTAGAGCAGGGCGAGGCCCGTGCCGAGGACGAGGAGCAGGACGTCCGTCCACGGCACCCGGGAGCGCGACCGCGCCCACACGAGGACGACCACGCCGACCATCCCGACGAAGAACGCGAACCCGGGCTGCTTGATCGAGGGGGCCATCCACTCCTGGACGAACTGCGTCGTCTCCGACACCGCGAAGGGCGACAGCAGCAGCTCCGGCCCGGTCGGCGTCAGCGCCGCGACGGCCAGCGACGCCAGTGGCACGAGCGCGAGCCGTCCCCACTCACGGCGGCCGACGCGTCGGTCGAGGGCGAGGCCGACGAGCGCCACCACGCCCACGAGCACCCCCATGAACCACATGCCGTGCGAGCAGGCCCAGAGCCACGTCAGCGGCACGAGCCACCAGCGGGCCCGGCGGTCCTGCCACGAGCGCAGCCACGCCCCCGTCGTCACGGCGGTGAGGGCGAAGGTCACGAGGTGAGGGCGCAACGACAGGCTCTGGCTCATCGCCGCGAGAGCGACGGCGGTCACCGCGGCCGAGACGAGCAGTGAGCCGCGACGGCGCGTGACCCGCCACAGCACGAGGCCGATGCCGGCGACCCCGAGCGGCAGCAGCCAGGCGACGCCGGGCAGGCCGAGCAGCTGCTGGGCCAGGCTCATGAGCAGCTCGGGGAGCCACTCGTGCAGGCGCCACGGCTGGGTCGACATCGTGCTCCACGGGTCGGGGCCGTTGAACACCCACGTCGTGCGCAGCCGGTCACCGGCGGCCAGGTGCCAGAAGGTGTCCGGGTCGGACACGGGGCGCGCCACCTGGACGATCGCCGCGAGGAGCACGAGGCCCGGCAGCGCCTGGCGCACGCGGTAGGGCAGCGGCGGGCGCCGCGTCGCGTCGACGGTCGGGGCGTCCGCGGTGTCCGGGGCGTCCGAGGCGTCGGCGGCGTCCGGGGCGTCCGGGGCGTCGGCGGCGCCGGCGGCGTCCGGCACCGGTGTCCCGGTGACGCCCGCGGCGCGGGTCGTGTCGCTCGTCACGGGCCGATCATCCCCGCTCCATCCTGCGGCTGGGCCGTTTTGGCCCGATCGGTCCTGCGGCCCGGTCCCGGCCCGCGGCCACCGTGCGAGGATTGGCGCCAACTCACCACCGTCTGGCAGGGACCCTCCATGAAGAAGCTCACGACCGCCGTGCTGGCGTTCTCGCTCTCCGTCTCGCTCGCGGCCTGCAGCAAGGCCACCCCGCCCACCACGCCGAGCACGACGCCCGCCGCCTCGTCTGCCACGACGGCGTCCGACACCCCGTCCGACACCCAGTCGGACACGGCGTCGGCTACTCCGTCCGACACGAGCGGCGCCACCGGCGACAGCACCACCGCGGCCACGCCGACCCCGGTCGACCAGACCACGCCGGAGGCCGCGATGACCTCGTGGCTCGGCGCCATGGTCGCCGGCGACGGCCGGACCGTGTGCGAGCTCATGGCCACCGGGGGCAAGACCATCTCGAGCATCCCGGGCGCGGCGGCGGCGTGCAGCAAGACGATCACGCCGATGCTCGACCAGCTCAAGGAGCTCGGCGGCGCGTTCCGGGGCCTGAAGATCAGCGGGGCCACCGTCACCGGTGACCAGGCCTCGTTCGAGAGCGTGACGACCGAGCCGGCGCTCGCGGCCGACGTCGTCTCGAACTTCAAGGCGGTCCGCATCGGCGGGAAGTGGTACGTCACGCAGGGTTGACACAGGCCGGGTCGTGACCGCCGGACGGTTCGTCCGGTTCGCGGCGTTCCGCCCGCACCGCACCCGCCCGCGCCGGCGTCCCCGCGTCGTACCGGCCGCGTCGCGTCCCTGTGTGATGATGTGCCAAAGGACTACGGGGGACGGGACACTGTCGTCCCGGGAACGGAGTGTGTCGTGAAGGGTCGGGTACTGGTCGTCGACGACGACCTCGCACTCGCCGAGATGCTCGGGATCGTGCTGCGCAACGAAGGGCTCGAGGTCACCCACGTGGCCGACGGCGCCGAGGCGGTGTCCGCCTTCCGCGAGTCGCACGCCGACCTGGTTCTGCTCGACGTCATGCTGCCCGGCCTCGACGGCATGGAGGTGTGCCGACGCATCCGCTCCGAGAGCGGCGTGCCGATCGTCATGCTGACGGCCCGCACCGACACCGTCGACGTCGTCGTCGGCCTCGAGTCCGGCGCCGACGACTACGTCGTCAAGCCGTTCAAGCCCCAGGAGCTCATCGCCCGCGTCCGCGCCCGGCTGCGCCGCGGCGACGAGCCGGCCCCCGAGAAGCTCGCCATCGGCGACCTCGAGATCGACGTCGCCGGGCACTCGGTCAAGCGCGACGGCCGGCCGTTGTCCCTGACGCCACTCGAGTTCGACCTGCTCGTGGCCCTGGCCCGCAAGCCGTGGCAGGTCTTCACCCGCGAGGTGCTCCTCGAGCAGGTGTGGGGCTACCGCCACGCGGGCGACACCCGTCTCGTCAACGTCCACGTCCAGCGGCTGCGCTCGAAGATCGAGCACGACCCCGAACGCCCGGAGATCGTCGTGACGGTCCGCGGCGTCGGGTACAAGGCGGGTCCGGCCTGAGATGACCGCGAGGTCGGGCACCGCGCAGGTCGCCGGGCTCGCGTCGCGGGCCCGCTCGGCGCTGCGCCGGGCGGGTTCGCGCCTCGTGCACCTGTGGCGGTCATCGCTCGGGTTCCGCGTCGTCATGGTCACGATGCTGCTCGGCATCCTCGTGCTCACGGCCGTCGGCACCTACCTCTACGGCTCGATCGCCCAGGGCCTCGTCGACGGGCGCCAGCGGATCGCCGCCGACGACAGCCTGCGTGACGCCGCCGACGCGCAGAAGCAGTTCGACTCGACGGACCAGATCGCCTCCGACGCCGCGCTGACCCAGTTCGCGACGACGCTCGTCAACCAGTACCGGCGCGACGCCGGCAACGAGAAGCGCTACGTCGTCCTGTCGACGCTCGACAACCCGGCCGGTCGTCGCATCATCATCAACACCATCGAGAGCAGCTCGGGCAGCGCGCGGTTCATCCCGGCGGAGCTGCGCGCCCAGGTCGCCGCGCAGCCGGACCGCCAGCACCTGCAGGTCGCGACGATCGACGAGGGCAACGACTCCATCTCGGCGGTCATCGTCGGGCAGCGCATCGCCACGCCCGTGGCCGGCGACTACGGCCTCTACTTCATCTACCCGATGCACCGGGAGCGGGAGATCATCTCCTTCATCGGCCAGACGTTCCTCGTCGGTGGTGCCATCCTCGTGCTGCTCATCGGCGCCATCGCCTTCGTCGTGACGCGCCTCGTCGCCGACCCGGTCCGCCGGGCCGCGCTCGTGGCCGAGCGCTTCGCCGAGGGCAACCTCAACGAGCGGATGCGCTCCAAGGGCGAGGACGACCTCGCCCGCCTCGGCAACTCCTTCAACGCCATGGCGGCCTCCCTGCAGCAGCAGATCGCCCAGCTGGAGAACCTCTCGCGTGTCCAGCAGCGGTTCGTCTCCGACGTGTCGCACGAGCTGCGCACCCCGTTGACGACGATCCGGATGGCCGGCGACCTCATCCACGACTCCCGGGCCGGGTTCGACCCGACCGTCGCCCGCTCCGCCGAGCTGCTCCACAAGGAGCTCGACCGGTTCGAGTCGCTCCTGACCGACCTGCTCGAGATCTCCCGGTTCGACGCCGGCGCCGCGGTGCTCGAGGTCGAGGCGACCGACCTGCGTGCGTCGGTGGAGCGAGCCGTCGACGCCCACCGGGCCCTCGCCGCCAGCCGCGGCACGCGGCTGGTGCTGCGGATGCCCAAGCGGCCGGTCATCGCCGACATGGACTCGCGCCGCATCGAACGGATCCTGCGCAACCTCGTGTCCAACGCGGTCGAGCACGGCGAGGGCCGCCCGGTCGAGGTGACCGTGGGCGAGAACGACTCGGCCGTCGCGGTCACCGTGCGCGACCACGGCGTCGGGCTCCGGCCGGGCGAGGCGGCCCTCGTCTTCACCCGGTTCTGGCGCGCCGACCCGGCGCGGGCCCGCACGACCGGAGGCACGGGCCTGGGCCTGGCCATCGCGCTCGAGGATGCCCGGCTGCACGCCGGACGACTCGAGGCGTGGGGCGCGCACGGCGAGGGTTCCTGCTTCCGGCTGACGCTGCCGCGCAAGGCCGACGCCACCATCACCAGCTCACCCCTGCCGCTCAGCCCGCTCGCGGCCGAGGCGGCCAGGGCCCGTCGCGAGGGCGCCGCGCTGGGGGAGGCGACGCGCAGCGACGGCACCGGCGGCACGGGCGGTACCGACGAGGACACGCTGCGCCTGAGGCGCATCGCGGTGGAGCGCTCCCCGTGACGGGTCGCCCCGTCCGGCGGCCGCGTCGGCGCGTGGCGCTGGCCGCGGCCGCCGCGGTGACGACGCTCCTCCTCGCCGGGTGCGGCGGGCTGCCCGGCTCCGGCCCGGTCGTCGACGGCAGGGCCCTCGGTGACTCGGCCGTCGAACCGGTCCGCGTCGCGGCCGTCGGCCCCGTCGACGGGGCGAGCCAGGAGGCCGTCATCCGAGGTTTCCTGCGGGCCGGCGAGGACAACGACGAGACGCACCAGACCGGCAAGCTCTTCCTCGCCCCGCAGTCGGTCGACCTGTGGCGGTGGGGCACCGAGGACGTCGTCGTCTACGACGGCGACCTGTCCTTCCGGAGGGTCGGTCCGGACCGCCTCGAGGTGTCGGCCGACGAGGTCGCTCGCGTGTCGGCCGACGGACGGTACGAGGAGCAGGAGCCGGGCACGCGGGTGTCGATGGTCCTCGGGTTGACGAAGGTGCGGGGGGAGTGGCGCATCGAGCTGCCGCCCCGCGGTTTCGGGCTGTGGCTCGACACCGACCAGTTCGAGCGCATCTACACCAACCAGCTCGTCTACTACGTGACGAGGACCGGTCGCGACCTCGTGCCCGACTCGCGCTGGTTCCCCATCGGCTCGCGGCTGCCGACGACGCTGGCCCGCGCGCAGCTGTCGCCGGTGCCGGCCTACCTCGGCGGCGCCGTCGCCACCGCGGCGCCGCCGGGCACCCGCCTCGCCGTGAACGCGGTGCCGGTCGAGAACGGGCAGGCGCAGGTCAACCTCAGCACCCAGGCACTCTCGGCGGACCCCGACGGGCGCGCCGCCCTGTGGGCGCAGCTGACCGAGACGCTGCGGCAGGTCCCGACGGTCTCGTCGGTGTCGCTTGCCGTGGCCGGCACCCCGCTCGAGCTGCCCGGCGGCCTGACCACCGTCGGGGCCGCGACCGACCTCGGCTTCGACACCGTGACCCGCCCGGCGCAGGACACCGCCCTGCTGCGCGCGGGCGACTCCGTCACGCGGATCGACCCGACCTACGTGTCCGACACCGGCAACGGCGCCAGGCGACCCGACCTCAAGCCACGCGACGGTGACATCGCGCGCGTCCCCGACACGTGGACCGCCCTCGCCCTGTCGGTCGACGGCAAGCAGCTGGCCGCCGTGTCCACTGGCCGAGCGGAGCTGTCGATCTGGAGCGCGTCGGCCGAGACCCGGTTCCTCGCGCCGTTCGCGACCTCGCTGACGCGTCCGTCCTACGACAACAGCGGCTACCTGTGGATCGCCGGCAGCGGCCGCGACGGTGCCGACCACGTCTACGTCCTCGACAGCGTCTCGAAGGACCCCGCGGCGCGGCCGCGCGCGATCAGCGCGCCCTGGCTGGCGGGGCGCCGTGTCGTCGCGCTCAGCGTCTCGGCCGACGCGTCCCGCGCGCTCGTCATCAGCACCGACCGGTTCGGTCGCGACCAGCAGCTGGGGCTCACCGGCATCGTCAGGGCCACCAACGGCGAGCCCCTGTCCCTGACGACGCCGGAACGCCAGGCCCAGTCACTGACCCAGCTGCAGGACGTCACCTGGCTCGGTCCGGTGTCCTACGCCGTGCTCGGCACCGAGGGCGCGCGCGGCAGCATGCATCCGTGGACCGGGACGCTGGGGGCCGGCATCGACGGCCGCCGGCAGTCGACCGCCGGGCTGGGAGCGGTGGCCGGTGCCGTCCGCATCACGACCGTCGGAGGTCCCCGCGGTCTCGTGGTCATCACCTCCGACGACCACGTCTTCGTCCGCGCCGGGTCCACCTGGCGCAGGATCGAGAACGGCAGCGACGTCCTCGTCCCGGGCGGCTGACCGGCGCACCGGCGCTCCTCCACACCCCCCGGCCCGGGCGCGAGGCGTCCACAGGCCCGCGACCGAGGCCGGCAGCGGCCGTGTCGACGCGGTGTCATGGGGTGGTGCCCGTCCCGCCCGAGGTGGCCGGCCGCGTCCGGGCGCTCGCCGCCGGGCTGCTCCTGCCGCTCGCCGACCTCGTCCTGCCGGTCGAGTGCGCCGGGTGCCGCAGGCCCGGACGCGCGTGGTGCCGGCGCTGCGGCTCGCGCTCCCGGGTCTGGCCTTCGCCGGGGGCGCCCACGCCCCGCAGGTCGTCCCGCAGCGCGCGCCCGCCGGGCTGCCGCCGGTCTGGGCCTGGGGCCCGTACGACGGGCCGCTGCGCCACGCCGTCCCGGCGTGGAAGGACCACGGGCGGCGCGACGTCGAGGCGGTCCTCGCGCCCCTGCTCGCCGCAGCCCTCGAGGCCGCGGTGCGGGAGTCGGGGTGGTCCCGCGGGCCGGTCCTCGTCGTCCCCGTGCCGTCGTCACGACGGGCGGAGCGGACCCGCGGCGACACGCCGCTCGTCGCTCTGGCGACCCACGCGCTCGGCGTGTCGGCGGCGGGGCCCGGGCCCTCCTCGCCCCTACCGGTCCGGCTCGCGTGCGCGCTCGAGCCGACCCGCCGTACGCGCGACCAGACCGGCCTCGACCGGGCCGCCCGACGTCGCAACCTCGCCGGCTCGATGGTGGTCAAACCCTTGTGGCACAAGGTCATCCGCGGACGGCGCTGCGTCGTCGTCGATGACGTCCTGACGACGGGTGCCACGCTCGCCGAGGCCGCTCGGGCCCTCCACGAGGCTGGCGCCGTCGCGGTCGTCGGCGCCACCGTGGCGGCCACACCCGCCCCGAGGACCCGCCGGCGGGGGTCTGCGTCGGGGCGCCCCACGTGAAGTCCGTCGTAGTCCCGGGAACTGCTTCCCACCGGTGTCGCCGCCGAAGTAGGGTCGGGTCAGGAACCCCGTCCTCCGGGGTACGGCAGCTGGGCTCGGCCCCCCGTCCGACCGGAGGCGTGACCAGCGGAAGGGGTGGTGTCGACCCGTCAGTGGGCCGGCCGCGCGTGGCCTGGCCCGGAGCAGCAGCCTGCGCCGCACGAAGAAGCCGTGCGCGATCAAGGAGGAACCGTGGAGATCGTCGTCACTGGGCGTCACGTCCAGATCCCCGACCGATTCCGTCAGCAGCTGGACGAGCGCCTGGCCAAGGTGCCCGCGCTCGCCCCCAAGGTGCACCGCATCGATGTCGTCGTCACCCACGAGCGGGTAGCCCGTGGGTCCGAGAAGGTCGAGATCACGTGCCGGGCCAAGGGCCCCGTGATCCGCGCCGAGGCCTGTCTCGACGACAAGTACGCCGCGCTCGACGCTGCCGTCGACAAGCTGATGGACCGGTTGCGGCGCGTGCACGACAAGCGCAAGGTGAGCCGGGGTCGCCGGGTCCCGGAGTCGGTTGCACAGGCGACGGCACGCATCGACGCAGCGGGGGAGCCCTCCGCGCCCGAGTCGGCCAACGGCGACGGACGCATCGACGACCTCGACCGCTTCGGAGCCATGGGCAACTCGCCGATCGAGGTCCGCGAGAAGATCCACACGGCCGCCCCGATGAGCCTCGAGGACGCCGTCAACCAGATGGAGCTCGTCGGCCACGACTTCTTCCTGTTCCACGACGCCGACACCGACCGCCCCAGCGTCGTGTACCGGCGCCGGGGGTGGAGCTACGGGGTCCTGCACCTCGAGACCGACCAGGAGGTCGCGGCCACCGGCTGACGGCTCGCGCCACGAAGGCCGCACCGGTACGCACCGGCACGCACGGGGAGGCGCCGTCCGCACGAGCGGGCGGCGCCTCCGTCACGTGGCCCGCCACGACGGCCGGTCCATCGCCGGGCCGTCGCCAGTGCGTCGCCAGTGCCTGGCCAGCGCGTCGAAAGGCGCGCCGGCGTGCGTTGTCGGCACGCTTTGACAGGATGGGCGGGTGAACCCGCCTCCGGACGTGATCCGAGTCCTCATCGTCGACGACCACGCGCTCTACCGCCGCGGGCTGCAGACCGTCCTCGAGACCGAGGACGGCATCCAGGTCGTCGGCGAGGCCGCCGACGGCGTCGAGGCGGTCACCGTCGCCGAGGAGAAGGCCCCCGACGTCATCGTCATGGACGTCAGCATGCCCAAGCGCGGCGGCATCGACGCCTGCCGGGCCATCCGGGAGCGCATCCCCTCAGCCCGCATCCTCATGCTGACCAGCTCCGACGACGAGGCCAACCTCTTCGAGGCCGTCCGGGCCGGCGCCAACGGCTACCTGCTCAAGGACGTCCCGCCCGAGGAGGTCGCCGAGGGCATCCGCAAGCTGCACGACGGGCAGTCGCTCCTGTCGCCGCTGATGGCCTCCAAGCTGCTTCACGAGTTCGCCGCGATCAGCCAGCGCGACTCCGTCCCGGCCGTCGCGGGCGGTCTCGAGGCGCCCCGCCTGACCGAGCGCGAGCTCGGCATCCTGCGGCTCGTGGCCAAGGGCCGGACGAACCGCGAGATCGCCACCGAGCTGTTCATCTCCGAGAACACGGTCCGCAACCACATCCGCAACATCCTCGACAAGCTCCAGATGCACTCGCGGATGGAGGCGGCGATGTACGCCGTGCGCCAGCGGCTCATCGACCCGGACTGAGGCCCACGAGCCGAGGACGTGCACCGCCGTGACCCTTGCCCCGCGCCGGCTCAGCCGCGCCCAGGCCCGACGCGTCGCCATCGCCGCGCAGGGCTTCCTCGACCCGCGTCCCGAGCCGTTCGCGGCGACGATGCGCCACGTGCAGCGCGTCATCGACCGGGTCGGCGTCATCCAGATCGACAGCGTCAACGTCCTTGCCCGCAGCCAGTACCTGCCGCTCTTCTCCCGCCTCGGGCCCTACGACCCGGCCCTGCTCGACCGCGCCCGTGACCGGGCTCCGCGCCGGCTCGTCGAGTACTGGGCCCACGAGGCGAGCCTCATCCCGCCCTCGACGTGGCCCCTGCTCGACCCGCGCATGCGCGCGGCCGCCGAGAAGGCGTGGGGCGGCATGCGGCGCATCCTCGCCGAGCGTCCGGACTTCGTCGACCTCGTCGAGGCCGAGGTCGTCGCGCGCGGGCCGATGACGGCGCGTGAGGTCGAGGCCGCCCTCGAGCACGACCAGCCGCGCCGCACGGACCACTGGGGCTGGAACTGGTCGGAGGTCAAGCAGGCGCTCGAGTACCTCTTCTGGGCCGGGCGCATCAGCTCGGCCGGGCGGACCACCCAGTTCGAGCGTCGGTACGCCTCGCTCGCCGCGACGGCCCCGCCGGCGCAGCGCGCCGCCTGGCTCGAGCGCCCGGGCCCCGACGCCGACCCCGAGCGGTACGTCGAGCTCGTCCGGATCGCCGCTCGCGCCCACGGCGTCGGCACCGAGCTGTGCCTCGCCGACTACTTCCGGATCAAGCGGGAGGACGCGCGACCGGCCATCGCCCGGCTCGTCGCCGACGGCGAGCTCGTCCCCGTCGAGGTGCCCGGCTGGCGGCCCGCATGGCTGCACGCCGACGCGCGGCTGCCCAGGCGGGTCCACGCCGAGGCGCTCGTCAGCCCGTTCGACTCGCTCGTGTGGCAGCGCCAGCGGATCCATGACCTGTGGGACTTCCACTACCGCATCGAGATCTACACGCCGGCCCACCAGCGCGTCCACGGCTACTACGTGCTCCCCTTCCTGCACGGCGACGCGCTCGTGGCTCGCTGCGACCTCAAGGCCGACCGCGCCGCGGGCGTGCTCCGCTGTCCCGGCGTCTCGTGGGAACCCGGCGCGCCCGCCGACGCGCGGAGCGCCCTCGTGCGCAACCTCGAGGCCATGGCGCAGTGGCTGGGTCTCGAGCGCATCGACCTACCTCCGGGCTGGGCCGGGGCGCCCTGACACGTCACCCGCGCCGGCGGCACCGATCCTCGAGCCGATCCGGAACCGCCCCGGAACCGACCGGGGCGGGTGTGCGTTGGTCGGAGAGTCGCCGGGACGGTTAGCCTAGGCGGGTCCCGTGACCCATCGCGGGCGATGGAGCCCGCCCACCGGGCGAGCCCACACGTTCAGTCGGGAGTGAGATCACCAGATGGCCGTCATCGAGAAGCTGCTTCGCGCCGGCGAGGGCCGGACCCTGAAGAAGCTCCAGGGCATCGCCAAGCAGGTCAACGCCCTCGAGGCCGACTTCGAGAAGCTCACCGACGAGGAGCTGCGGGACGAGACGAAGGGCTTCCGCGAGCGGCTCGACAACGGCGAGACCCTCGACCAGCTGCTCCCCGAGGCCTTCGCCGCCGTCCGCGAGGCGAGCAAGCGCACCCTGGGCAAGCGTCACTTCGACGTCCAGCTCATGGGCGGCGCCGCGCTGCACATGGGCAACGTCGCGGAGATGAAGACCGGCGAGGGCAAGACGCTCGTCGCGACCCTGCCGAGCTACCTCAACGCGCTGACCGGCCAGGGTGTGCACGTCATCACGGTCAACGACTTCCTCGCCGAGTACCAGTCCGAGCTCATGGGCCGCGTCCACCGCGCGCTCGGCATGGAGACCGGCTGCATCCTCGCCTCGATGACGCCCGAGCAGCGCCGCGCCGAGTACGCCAAGGACATCACCTACGGCACGAACAACGAGTTCGGCTTCGACTACCTGCGCGACAACATGGCGTGGGAGCCCGCAGAGCTCGTCCAGCGCGGCCACCACTTCTGCATCGTCGACGAGGTCGACTCGATCCTCATCGACGAGGCCCGCACGCCGCTCATCATCAGCGGTCCGGCCGACCTCGCGACGAAGTGGTACGTCGAGTTCGCGCGGATCGCCCAGCGCCTGCACCGCGGCGAGGACGGTCGGGGCGACTACGAGGTCGACGAGAAGAAGCGCACCGTGGGCGTCCTCGAGTCGGGCATCGCCAAGGTCGAGGACGTCCTCGGCATCGACAACCTCTACGACACCGTCAACACCCCGCTCATCGGCTACCTCAACAACTCCATCAAGGCCAAGGAGCTGTTCAAGAAGGACAAGGACTACGTCGTCATGAACGGCGAGATCCTCATCGTCGACGAGCACACCGGCCGCATGCTGCCGGGCCGCCGCTACAACGAGGGCATGCACCAGGCGATCGAGGCGAAGGAGGGTGTCGAGATCAAGAACGAGAACCAGACCCTCGCCACGATCACCCTCCAGAACTACTTCCGCATGTACGACAAGCTCTCGGGCATGACCGGCACGGCCCAGACCGAGGCCGCCGAGCTGAACTCCATCTACAAGCTCGGGGTCATCCCGATCCCGACGAACCGCCCGATGATCCGCATCGACCAGCCGGACCTCGTCTACCGCACGGAGATCGCCAAGTACGACGCCGTCGTCGACGACATCGCCGAGCGGCACGCGGCCGGCCAGCCCGTCCTCGTCGGCACCGTGTCGGTCGAGAAGAGCGAGTACCTCTCGCAGCAGCTGAAGAAGCGCGGCATCAAGCACGAGGTGCTCAACGCCAAGCAGCACGAGCGCGAGGCCGCGATCGTCGCCGAGGCGGGCCGCAAGGGGGCCGTCACGGTCGCGACGAACATGGCCGGTCGAGGCACCGACATCATGCTCGGCGGCAACTCCGAGTTCCGGGCCGTCGCCGAGCTGAAGCGCCGCGGCCTCGACCCGGAGGAGACGCCGGAGGAGTACGAGGCGGCCTGGGACGAGGCGCTCGCCGCCGCCGAGGAGGCGGTCGCCGCCGAGCACGAGGAGGTCACCCAGCTCGGTGGTCTCTACGTCCTCGGCACCGAGCGGCACGAGTCCCGCCGCATCGACAACCAGCTGCGCGGTCGTTCCGGCCGCCAGGGGGACCCGGGCGAGTCGCGGTTCTACCTGTCGCTGCACGACGACCTCATGCGCCTGTTCAACGCCGGCATCGTCGACCGTTTCATGCAGACCGCCGGCATGGAGGACGACGTGCCGATCGAGAGCAAGATGGTCACGAACTCGATCCAGAAGGCGCAGGGTGCGGTCGAGGCGCAGAACTACGAGATCCGCAAGAACGTCCTCAAGTACGACGACGTCATGAACCGCCAGCGTCAGGTCATCTACGAGGAGCGCCGCGCCGTCCTCGAGGGCGAGGACCTGCACGAGCAGCTGCGCCTCTTCGTCAACGACGTCGTCGGCGGGTACGTCGACGCCGCGACGGCCGAGGGCTTCGCTGGCGACTGGGACCTCGAGCAGCTGTGGGAAGCCCTGCGCCAGGTGTACCCGGTCTCGGTGACGATCGAGGAGATCGAGGACCTCGCCGGTGACCGCCAGTCGATCTCGGCGGGCCTGCTGCGCGAGCAGCTGCTCTCCGACGCCCACCACGCCTACGACCGGCGCGAGGAGTCGCTCGGCGCCGAGACGATGCGCGAGGTCGAGCGGCGCGTCGTCCTGTCGGTGCTGGACCGCAAGTGGCGCGAGCACCTCTACGAGATGGACTACCTCCAAGAGGGCATCGGCCTGCGCGCCATGGCCCAGCGCGACCCGCTCATCGAGTACCAGCGGGAGGGCTTCCAGCTGTTCGAGGCGATGATGGAGGCCATCAAGGAGGAGTCGGTCTCGCACCTGTTCTCCGTCGAGGTGCAGGTGGCGCCGCAGCCCGCGACGGTCGGCGCGGCCCCGATGTCGGTCTCGGACCTCGTCGGTGGTGTCGCCGCAGCGACCGCCGACCGCAGCGCACCGGTGACCGACGACCGGACCGGTGCCGCCGCCGAACCGGACGCCCACGGCGGGGCCGAGCCCGACGCCCCGGAGGGTGTGGGCGCCTTCGGCACCGGCGTGCGTGTGTCCGGCGTCGACCACACCGACGGACAGCGGTCCGGAGCGTTGCGCTACTCGGCTCCGGGTGAGGACGGCCGAGCCGTCGTCACCGGTGACCAGCAGCCGGTCGAGCGTCGCGCCGACCGCCGCGGCAAGAAGGTCAAGCGCAAGCGGCGCTGACGACGCGGTGCGAACCATCGACGCGGGCCCCGACCACCTCGGTCGGGGCCCGTGTCATCCGGCCCGTGTCGTCTGGCCCGGGGCGCGGTTCGGCGGCTGGGCTCAGCCGATCGTGAGGGCCGTGACGACCCAGCGACCGTCGAGCCCCTCGAGCCGCAGCGCGAGGGCGCGCACGCGTCCGTGCGACAGCACGACGGCGCACGCCTCGACGACACCGTCGCGGGGCTCGCACACCCGGACGCGGCGCACGATGGCGGGCCGCTGCGGGCCGGGCGTCCGACGGCGCCCGGCCACCATGGCCTGGCGTGCGAGGACGGAGTAGGTCGTCGGGCTCGTGTGGCGGATGAGCTGTGGCGCCGGACGCTGGCCGGACACGACCTCCACGATCGCCTGGGACAGCTTGGCCACGAAGGCGCCGGGGTCGGGCAGCTGGCTCGTGCGGGTCGGTCGCCGGCCGAAGTCGTCCTCGCCGGCCCCGAGGAAGTCGAGCGCGAGGGCGTCCTGGGCGTACGGCTGCTCGTCGCCCCAGGCCTCGTCGGCGGAGATGACGGCCGGGGCGGTCTGGGGCAGTGCGCGCACGGTGAAACCACCGGGCAGGGGGCGGGTCGTGGTGGGCACGGGTCACTCCTTCGGGACCGGGTGTGTGGTCGTCGCGTCACCGGCCGCGCCGGAGGCGGGGGGCGCGAGCTGCAGCCCGGGCACGATGCGGTCGGGGTCCTCACCGATGACCGCGCGGTTGGTGGCGTACCAGCGGGGCCAGGCACGGGCCACGTCGGCGTCCGACGCGTCGGGGCCCAGGTGTCGCCGGGCGATGGTCCAGAGGCTGTCGCCGCGGCGGACCGTGACGAGGCCGTGCGCGACCGTCGAGGGCCGGGGGCTGGGAGCCAGGAGCCGGTTCTGCTCGTCGTCGGCCACCCGCAGGGGCTCGCTCGGCCGGAAGCCGGGTGAGGGGGCGGGTGAGGGGGCGGGTGAGGAGGCGGGTGACGGGGCGGGAGCGCCGTGGTCCGCGCTGGGTCGGTAGCCCGGCCCGACGGGTGCCGCCAGCGACCGGTGTTCGGGCCGGTCCCGGCCGACTGCGTCACCCGGCATCGACGGCAGGAACCCGGGTCCGGGGACGGCCGGCGCCGCGTCCGGCCCTCCGCCCCCGCGGGAAGCGCCCCGGGTACCCGCTGCGCCGAGCCCTCCTGGCTCGCCGCCGCGGGCGGGAGCCGCGACCGGTGCGCTGCCGGCCGAGGAAAGCGAGGCGGGTGGCAGGGCGAGCGAGCCGACGGAGGCTCCGAGCAGCACGGTGAGCACCTTGCGAACCGCGAGCGGGGTGACGCGCTCGGCCACCCCTGCGGCGAGCCGCCCCGCAGCGCCGGGGAGCAGGGCCAGGAGCGCCAACCCGGACCCGACAGCGAGCCACAGGGCCAGGGCGGCACCCAGCCAGGCCAGCCCGACGAGCACGAGCTGGTCCGGCCGGGCTGAGTCGGCCGTGCGCGGCCCGGAGGCAGCCACCTCGACGAGGAGGCGGGCGGCCCCCGAGGCGACCCCGACTCCGACCGCAGCCCACGCCGCGGCGCGGACCCGGCCGCCCTGCTCCTGCACACGACCTGGCGGAGGTCGGAGAGGTGCACTCCGTGACCTGGACCCGCTCGTTCCCCGGTTCATGGGCTCATTCAATGCAGTTTGCCTGCGTTTGGCAACAGTTGAGCCTCGATGCCTGTGGATGACTCGGGTCGCGCCATCGGGCTGCAGGCGCCACAGTGGTGCCATGCGTTGGGAACGGCTCTTCGACGACCTCGAGGCGCAGGTCGATGCCGACGAGGCCCGTGGCCTCGTCACCGAGGTGGCCGACCGGGTGCGGCGCGAGCGCGCCCAGCTGGACCTCCACACCCGGCTCCTGGCGCAGCTGGGCGCGAGTGCGGTCTCCCTGCGTCTTCCCGGCCGGGTGCTCGCGGGGGTTGTCCGCGACGTCGGCCCGGACTGGGTGCTCCTCGAGCCCGCGGCCGACCGCCAGGTGCTCGTGGCCCTCCCCGCGGTGCGGTCGCTGGCGGGGCTGGGCCGCGGGGCGCGTACACCCTCGGTCGTCACCCGGCGGTTCGGCCTGGGCGCGGCTCTGCGGGTCCTCAGCCGTGACCGCGCGCCCGTCGAGCTGGCGGACCTCGACGGCCGTCAGTCCACGGGCACCATCGACATGGTGGGGTCGGACCACCTCGAGCTGGCCGTCCACGCCCCCGACGAGCCGCGCCGACGCGACAACGTCAGCGGGTCGGTCGTCGTCCCGTTCGCCGCACTGGCCACCGTGCGCCGGCTCGCCTGACCCGGCGCCGCGGCAGGAGGGACGTGGCCGGCGCTCACACGTCGTCCACGGTTCCGCCGAACGGGTGCGCCTTGACGAAGGAGCGGGTCTCGGCGTACATCCGCTCGATGTAGGCCTCGAGCTCGCTGACCTCCACCCGCCACTGGCCGCGGCCGCCGATCTTGATGGCCGGTAGCTCACCCGAGCGCACGAGCGCATAGGCCTGGGCCGAGGAGATGTTGAGGATCTCGGAGACCTCGGCGAGCTGCAGGAACCGCTGGGCCACGTCCGCTCCTTGTCGTGTCGGCGATCGGCAGGACCGCGTCGTGCTGTGGTGGCGTCGGTCACCCCGGCGCTGTGCCCTGGCGGGACGTCGTGGTGGTCCGGGCGCCTCACGGCGTCCGTACCCGTCCAGGGCGGCGCGTACCCGACCCTCCCGCATCCCCTGCAGCGGTCGGACGTCGGGTACGGCTGCGTCCGACCGCCACATGGTAGGCCCCGTGGCTGCGGTGAGCCGTCGCCATCCACAGGTGTCGACGTCGGTGGGCGATGGCGTGCGCGCTGGTGCAGGATGTGCGCTGTGCCGGTTCGCCCGGTTCATCACGGTTCGTCCTTCGCATCGTCACACAGGGGGTCCCATGTCCGAGCTGGCGCGGCCGGTTGCCAGACGCCTCGAGCGACCGGGCTGGCGTGACAGTCGGCTCGTCGTCGGTGTCCTGCTCGTCGTGCTCGCGGCGACGCTCGGGGCCAAGGCGGTCGCGAGTGCCGACGACCGGGTGCCGGTATGGGTCGCCGGCAGCGATCTCGTCGCGGGTGACCGCGTCGAGGCCTCGTCGTTCGTGCGGGCCGACGTCCAGCTGGGCGAGGGCCTGTCGACCTACCTCACCGCGGACGCCCCGGCGCCGGTCGGGTCGTACCTGTTGCGCGACGTCCGCGCGGGCGAGCTCGTGCCGGCCTCGGCCGTGGGCAGCGGGGACCAGGTCGACGTGCAGCGCGTCACCGTCAGGGCCGATGCCGCGTCCGCCCAGGGGCTGGCTCGCGGCACGCGCGTCGACGTGTTCGTCACGCCGCGCGCCGCCACGACGTCCGATGCGGCCGCCGCCCGCACGACGCGGCTCATCCAGGCCGCCGCAGTGTCGGCGGTCCTGACCAGCCAGAGCGGTTTCGGCTCCGACGCGACCACCTCGGTCCAGCTGCTCGTGCCGAGCGAGAAGGTCACGCCGCTGGTCGAGGCCGTCGACGGGGACGCCCGGCTCACCCTCGTCCCGGTCGTCGGGGCCGTCTCGGGTCCCGGGGCATGACCGAGGTCCTGACCGGCCTGAGCCCCCGGTGGGAGTCGCCGGTCGCCGAGGCCCTCGAGGCGCTGCCGGGGGTGACGATCGCCCGACGGTGCGCGGACGTTGCCGAGCTGCTGTCGGTCGCCGAGGCCGGCCTCGGTTCGGTGGCCGTCGTCTCGTGGGACCTGCGCGGGCTCGACCTCGAGGTCGTGGACCGACTGCGCCGCAGCGGTTTCGTCGTCGTCGGGCTCGTCCCCGGGGCGGACGAGGACGCCGAGCGGCGCCTGCGGCAGCTGTCCATCCACCGGGTGGTTCCCGTCGACGCCGAGCCCGAGCGTCTCGCCGAGGCACTCGCGGACCGGGTCCCCGACGACGCCGACGCCCTCGAGGCCGCGTTCGGTCACGCCGCTCCCGGCGCTGCCGTGGGGGAGGAGGCCCACGTCGCCGGTGGCGACCCCGGGCCCGCCGACGTGCTCCCTCCCTCGCCCGCGGACGAGCCGGTCGGGTGGACCCCTCGAGGCGCGTCCGCTCCGGCCGCTACCGGCGACCTGAACCAGGACTCCCGCGACGCGGGCGCCCCCGATGTCCTCACCGGGCGGCCGAGCCGGGCACCGGTCCTGGCGGTGTGGGGGCCGAACGGGGCTCCCGGCCGAACGACGGTGGCCACGACCCTGGCCGCCGAGCTCGCCTCCCGTGGGGTGTCCGTGCTGCTCGTCGACGCCGACACCTACGGTGGGTGCGTCGCGCAGGCGCTCGGCGTGCTGGACGAGGCCCCTGGTGTGGCGGCCGCGTGCCGTGCTGCCGACCAGGGCCTGCTCGACCTGCCCGCGCTGGCCCGCATCGCACCGGAGGTCGTCCGGGGCCTGCGCGTGATGACCGGCCTGCCGAAGGCCGAACGCTGGCCCGAGGTGCGCGCCGGCGCGCTCGAGCGCGTTCTCGACCTCGCCCGCTCGCTCGTCGACGCCGTGGTCGTCGACTGCGGCTTCTGCCTCGAGGACGACGAGGAGCTGAGCTACGACACCTCGGCCCCGCGACGCAACGAGGCCACCCTGACGGCGCTCGCCGTCTCCGACCTCGTGGTCGCCGTGGGCGGCGGCGACCCGGTCGGCCTGCAGCGCTTCGTCCGGGGGCTCCAGGCGCTCGGTACCGTCCCCTCCGGGGACCCCGTACCGGTCGTCAACCGGGTGCGGGCCTCGGCCGTCGGGTCGCGGCCGCAGGGCCGCATCGCCGACTCGCTCGCGCGGTTCGCCGGGCTCGGCGGGGTCCGGTTCGTGCCCGATGACCCCGAGGCCGTCGACGGTGCGATGCTCGCCGGACGTTCCGTCGTCGAGCACGCCCCCGACTCGGCGCTGCGCCGCGCGGTGGCCGACCTCGCATCGCACGTGGCTCCGTGGACGGTGCCCCAGCAGGGGTCGCTCGGTCGGCGGCGACGCGTCGGGTGGCGTCGACAGGCCGTCAGGGCGTGAAGAGGATCGTCAGCCCACCGAGGGTGTAGACGATCATCACAACCATCAGTGGCACCTGGCCGATGACGGCGGCCCGACGCGGGAGCACGGTGATGGCGCGCTCGTGCGCTGCCAGGACGCCCAGCAGGTGGCCGACGACGATGCTCACGGCCTGGATCGTGGCCACGAGCGTCGGCTGGATCAAGGCGTCGTTCGGCACGAGGTGGGCCGTGCCGAGGAGGTCGGCGCCGGTGCCGAGGGGGTCGGTGAGCAGGACCCACGCGTACTGCCCCTGGTAGACGAGCAGCGACCAGTAGTGCGCGACGACGTAGCCAGCGGCGATGGGCACGAGCGACGGGGCGATGTCGCTGACGAACTCCCTCGAGCGGCCGACGGGCTCGCCGGCGAGGCGTACCGAGACGACGGAGGCCAGCCAGATCGTCACCGCGACGAGCAGGAAGAAGCCGACGAGCGTGCCGGTCTTGAGCAGGACCGAGGGCAACGGCGAGCTCTGCACGAACGTCGACCAGGACAGGTTCGCCGAGAACCCGTCGTAGGCCGTGCTGCCGAGCATGACGGCGACCGTCGCGACGAGCCCGCGGGTGCCGCGCAGCGTGTTGATGCCGTGCAGCGGCGTCCGCAGGACCCAGCGGCGGTCGGGCCGACGTCCGAGCGGGGACAGCAGGCCGAGGAGGCGCGACCAGGCCTCGAAGGGGTCGGCCTCGTCGAACCAGGCCGGGCCGAAGACCACCGAGCCGAGGACGGTCACTGCGACGTACGCGCCGATGACGAGCCGCAGGACGAGCAGGTCGGTGTTGTCGGTCGCGACGAGCTCGAGCCACGTGAACGCGGCAAGCCCGAGGGCCGCCGGCCAGAGTCCGGCCCGGTAGCGGGCGACGGCGGTGTCCGGCGGCACCTTCGCGAGCGCGAGCAGCCGGCGGTGCACGAGACGCAGCGGGTTGACGACACGCCACACCGGCCCGAGAAGCATCGAGCCGAAGGCAAGACCCACCCAGAACCAGACGTACACGACGTGCGGCACCGGGTTGCGGGCCGAGTCGGGCCCACCGACGAGCGCCACGAGCGTCCACACCGTTACGGCCCCGACGGCGAGCCGAGCCAGGACGCGCAGCCATCGCGAGTCGAGGACCCGACCCACGGCCAGGGGCAGCGGCAGGCCCTGGTCCCGGCGGAGCCGGGGCTCGCGCCAGAGCACGCCGATGGCGACGAACGAGATGAGCAGGGCCGACACGGCGGCCACGACGAGGGCGGTGAAGGGCAGGGGCAGGTCCCCGCGGCTCCCGACGCCGTGCGCCGGGGCGAGCGCCGGCGCCAGCACGGGGGCGAGCCCCGGCGCACGGCCGTCGGGTGCGGCGGTCACGACGCGTCCGACCCGCTCAGCGGACCGCGACGGTGAGCAGCGTCAGGGCGGGCTCGTGCGTCTCGACCTCGTAGAGGCCGGGGTCCTTGGCCGTGAGCCGGAGCTTCGCCGGGGTGCCCGCCCGCAGCTGCACCTCCTGGTCGAACCCGTGGGCGTGCAGCTCGTCGTCGTGGTCGCTCGTGACGACGAGCTCGAGCGTCGAGCCGACCGGCACGTCGACCTGCGCCGGCGCCGGGGTGACGGTGCTGCCGGTGATCGTCACCGCGAGCCGCCTGACCGTGCCGGTGGCGCCGACGCCGGCGGCCGACGTGCCCGCGCCGGCGCCGGTGGTGCTGCACGCGGCGGTGCCCGCGAGCGCGAGGACGCAGACGACGGGTGACAGGGCCCGGATCACACGCATGGCCACGATCCTAGATGTGGGGGTCTGGCAGAGTGTGACCATGTCCGACCGGCTGACCTCGCTCGACGCGTCGTTCCTCTACCTGGAGGAGTCGACGACCGCGATGCACGTCGGGTCGGTCATGGTCTTCGAGCCACCGCGCGAGGGCTTCGACTACGACCGGCTCGTCGGCATCATCGGCAGCCGCATCGGGGCCATCCCACGGTTCCGGCAGAAGGTCCGCGACGTGCCGGGACGCATCGCCAACCCGGTCTGGGTCGACGACGAGTCGTTCGACATGAGCTACCACGTGCGCCGCGCCGGGCTGCCCCGCCCCGGCACGGACCGCCAGCTGCAGGACTTCGTCGCCCGGGTCCAGCCGCGGCGCCTGGACCGCACCCATCCCCTCTGGGAGGTGTACCTCGTCGAGGGCCTCTCGGGCGGCCGGTTCGCGATCGTCACCAAGACCCACCAGGCCCTCATCGACGGCGTCAACGCGCTCGACATCGCGCACGTCCTCGTCGACGCGGTCAAGGGCGGGGAGCTCGACGAGGAGCTCGTCCCCTGGGACCCGCAGCGGTCGCCGTCCTCTGTCGAGCTCGTCACCGAGGCGCTCGTCGACGCGGTCCGGCGCCCGACGCAGGTCGTCGACCTGGTCCGCGGCGGCGTCAACGACGCCCTCAACGTCGCGGTCCGAGCCGCGGAGTCGGCGGGCCACCTGCTGTCCACGGTCGCCCGCACGGCGGCCCGGCCGGCGCCGGACTCCCCGCTCAACGCCGAGATCGGCTCGGCCCGGCGGTGGGTCATGATCGCCACCGACCTCGAGGACTACCGGCGGGTGCGCGCGTGCCTCGCGCGGGGCGCCTACGCCGAGGACGTCACGATCAACGACGTCGTGCTCGCGACGATCGCGGGCGGGTTCCGAACGTGGTTGCTGGGCCGCGGCGAGCCGGTGTCGGCGGCCACGACGGTGCGCGCCATGGTGCCGGTGAGCATCTACGGCGACGACCCGTCGGGCATGTACGCCAACCAGGTCATGGCCTGCGTGGTCAACCTGCCCGTCGGCGAGCCCGGGGCCTCGATGCGGCTGCACCAGATCGCCTTCGCGATGCGCCAGCAGATGGAGGGTGGCCAGGCCGTGGGCGCGACGTCGCTGGCCAACCTCGCGGGCTTCGCGCCGCCGACCCTGCACGCCCTCGGCGCCCGCGTCGGCTCGGCGATGTCGCGGCGTCTCTACAACGTCATGATCACCAACGTGCCCGGGCCGCAGACGCCGCTCTACGCGGGGGACGCGAAGATGCTCTCGACCTATCCGGTGACGCCGCTCGCCAAGGGGCAGGCCCTGTCGATCGGCATCACCTCCTACGACGGCGGCGTGTACTACGGCCTCAACGCCGACCGCGGCGCGATGCCCGACGTCGACGTGCTCGGCCAGTCCATCCTCGAGTCCCTCGAGGAGCTGCGCAGCGGGAGGGAGTCCTGATGCCCGTCGTCCGCGTCTACGTGCCGCTCGGGCGCGACGGGCTCGAGGAGCTTCGCGTCGTCCGGACGGCTGTCCGCAGGTCCGGGGACGCCACGCCTCGCCTTCGCCGTGACGCCCGCGCTCGAGGCGTCGGCGCCGGGCCATGACCTCGAGGACCTCGAGTACGCCGCGTTCAGCGATGCCGTCGACGCGGCCGGCGGCCTGCGGGTCGCGCGCGCGGACCGCCGGGTCGTGGCCTCCGCCGACGCCGATGCCGATGCCGTCGTGCACCGGGCGGTCCCGAGCGGCGGAGCGCCGGTGTCGCGGGTCGTCGTCACCGCACCGCTGCCCCTGTCGCGCGTCGCGTCCTTCCACGTCGACGACGAGGTGTCGGCAGCAGGACCGGACGACGAAGCCGACGAGCTGCTCTGGTACGACGTCACCGAGCTCGACGACGTGCGCGGCTTCTTCGCCTGAGCCGCAAGGGGTCCCGGTGGACGAGCAGGTCGCGCTCTACGACGAGGCCGGACGCGTCGTCGGCAGCGCGCCCCGGTCGGTGATGCGGTCGCGCAACCTGCGCCACGCGGCGTCCTCGATCGTCGTGCGGGACCCGGCCGGTCGCGTGTACCTCCACCGGCGCACCACGACGAAGGACGTGTACCCCGGCCTGCTCGACTTCGCGGCCGGTGGGGTGGTGCTGGCGGGGGAGGAGCCCGGCGACGGGGCGCTCCGCGAGCTGGAGGAGGAGCTCGGCGTGCACGGCGTGCCGCTCGTGCCGCTCGGGGTCGCCGACTACGCCGACGCCGCGACCCGCTACCGCGCCTTCCGTTACACGGCGACGTGGGACGGGCCGGTGCGCTGGCAGGTGGAGGAGGTGTCGTGGGGCGCATGGGTCGACCTCCCCGAGCTGGTCCGGATCGTCGACGAGGAGCCGGAGTCCGTGGTGCCGGACAGCGTCGCCGTGTGGCGCCCGATCCTGCGGGACTGGCTCGACCCGCGTCGCGAGGGCGTCTGACCGTCTGAGCGATCCACGGCTCTTGCCTAGGCCGAACGGTCGTGCTTTTATGGCCCCATGGGCAAGGGTGACGCGACGAAGCAGGCAGTCCTCGACGAGGCGGCCGAGCTCGCGTCCCGCGTCGGGCTCGGGGGCCTGACGATCGGCACACTGGCCGCCGCCACCAAGCTGAGCAAGAGCGGGCTGTACGCCCACTTCGCCTCCAAGGAGGCCCTGCAGGTCGAGGTGCTCCGGCACGCCCGTGAGCGGTTCACCGACGTCGTGCTGCGCCCTGCCCTGGCATCGCCGCGCGGCGAGCCGCGTCTTCGCACCTTCTTCGACGCCTGGCTCGAGTGGCAGTCGAACGGGTACGGCGGCGGCTGCATCTTCGTCGACGCCGCAAGCGAGTTCGACGACCAGGAGGGGCCCGTGCGCGACGAGCTCGTGCGTGCCGAGCGCGACAAGCAGGAGTCGGTCGCGCTCATCGTCGGCACGGCCGTGGCCGAGGGGCACTTCCGCGCCGACGTCGAGCCCGAGCAGTTCGCCTACGAGCTCGAGGGCATCGTCCTGGCGCACCACCAGGCCAGCCGGCTCCTCCGCGACGCCGGGGCTCGGGCCCGCGCCGGCCGGGCCTTCGAGCGTCTCCTCGACGCGTGCCGGCCGGTCGCCCGGTTGGCCTGACCGCGTTCCCACCGCCCACCGCAGGGCCAATCTCCCGGAAGGACCGTCATGGCCTACCCAGCATCGCAGAAAAGCACGATCGTTCGGACGCCTTCGTCGATGGCTTTGCGAGCCCTCGGCCGGTTGGCTCCGCCCCTTGCGGCGCGCCTGCTCGAAGGCGTGTGGTTCCGCGTCCCCCGCGTCGCGCGCAGCGGCCTCGTCGCCGCGCCGCCGCCCGACGACGCGGCGCCCACGGTGCGCGAGCTGCTCGGTGCGCCCTTCGAGGTGCCGGTGCAGGGGCGGGTCGTCCGGGGGTGGTCGTGGGGGCAGGGCCCGGTGGTCTACCTCGTCCACGGCTGGGGCGGGACCCTCGAGCACCTCCTGCCGTTCGTCGGGCCGTTGACCGACGCCGGTCTGCAGGCGGTGGCCTTCGACGGGCTCGGTCACGGGCACTCGGACCGGGGGCGTCACGCAGACGGGACGAGCGACGCCGTGGAGCTGGGTCGGTCCCTCGATGCGGTGGCTGCCCGCTTCGGCCCGGCGCGAGCGGTCGTCGCGCACTCGATGGGTGCCTTGGCCGCGCTCCTCGCCCTGCGCGACGGGTGGGTCGGTGCCGAGCGGCTCGTCCTCGTCGCACCGGTGCCCGGGGTTCCGCACCTCGTCGAGCGGCTCCGCGTCGACCTCGGACTCGGCGCGCGGACGGTGCGCCGTCTCGAGGCGAGGGCCCGACGACGCACGGGCCACGCCGTCTCCGAGCTCGACCTCGTCCGGCTCGGGGGCGACCTCGAGCGCGCGGCCGACCCCCGCCTCGGACCCGCGGCAGGCCCCGGTCGCCCGGACCTTCTCGTCGTCCACGACCTCGGCGACCGCGAGGTGCCGCACGAGGCGTCGGCCGCACTCGTCCGGTCCTGGCCGGGCGCGCGGCTGCTCAGCACGGTGGGCCTCGGACACCGCAGGATCCTCGCCGACCGCGCGGTGGCCGGCGCCGTGGCCCGGTTCGCCGACCGCCTGCCCGTCGAGCCGACGCTGCACGGACTCGACGCCCCGGCACCGTGGCCGTTCGCCCACGACGGACCGGACGCGGCGGCGTGGTCGCCCGCGGCGGGCAGCGACGTCGCGTGAGCGTCCCACCTGCTGGGCGAGGGGGGTCGCGGCGGGCGGAGGGGTTGTTACGTTGCGGTAATGGACTTCACCGCTGACGAGTACGCACGCCGGGACGCCGACCGGCTCCGGGAGATCCTCGCCGGCCCGCCGGTCACCTGGGTGTTCCTCGGTGACAGCATCACGCAGGGCGTCGTGCACACCCACGGCCGGCGCAGCTACGTCGAGCACTTCGCGGAGCGCGTCCGTGGCGAGCTCGGCCGCCGCGGTGACGCCGTCGTCAACTCGGGGGTCTCGGGGACGACGGCCGAGGACCTGCTCCCTGAGTTCCATTGGCGCGCAGGTCGGTTCAGCCCCGACGTCGTCCTCGTCATGTTCGGGACGAACGACATCGTCGCGGGGGCCGACGGCATCCGCGCCTACCGCTACCGCATCGACCAGATCGTGCAGCGCTCGCGCGACATCGGGGCCACCGTGGTGCTCCAGACGCCGCCCCCGGTGCTCGCCGACGGTCCGCGCACGCCCGAGCTCATCGCCCTCTACGCCGACGCCGTGCGCGAGGTCGGCGAGGCGCTCGGTGTCCTCGTCGTCGACCATGCGGCCTCGTGGCGTCAGGCGGCCGACGCCGCGGGCGCCGAGGTCGCACCCGAGGGATGGCTGGACGACTCCTTCCACCCGAGCGCCCGCGGCCACCACGAGATGGTCCTGACCCTGCTCCGCACGCTCGGCATCGCCGCCGACACGAGCGCCGTCTGCTCGCTCACCGTCGAGGACGCCGTCGGCGCCGGCGCCTGACCTCCTCCTCCGCAGCAGTCAGGGGCCGGTCAGGGTCCGATCAGGGCCGTCCCCGGCAGCGCAGGGAGCCCGGTCGGGGCCACGATGGAGCCATGACACACCCGATTCCCAACCCGTCCGGGCAGGCCCTGACCCCGACGAGCGACGAGCGCACGTGGGCGATCCTGGGACACCTGGCCGCCATCGTCGCAGCCGTCGTGTCCGTGGGCTGGCTCAGCTTCGTCGGCCCACTCCTGATCTGGGTCGCCTACAAGGACCGCAGCGCCTTCGTGCGACAGGCCGCCGCCGGCTCCTTCAACTTCAACCTCGCCGTGTGGGCCGCCATCATCGTCGGCTGGCTCATGTTCTTCACGGTCATCCTCATCCCCATCGCGGTCATCGTGTGGATCGTGGCCGTGGCCGCCGCGCTGTGGTTCCACGTCCGGGCCGCGATGGCGGCCAACCGCGGCCAGGCGTTCCGGTACCCGTGGGGCATCCCGGTCCTGCACTGACGACGCTGCCGGGCACGCCCGACGTCATGGAACGATGGGGTGGTCCCGCCCACGAGGCGGGCCACCCCATCGCCCGTGTCGGGCAGAAGACCGCGCCAACCCGCAGGAGATTGTGATGGACGCCGTGACCCACGTGCCCGCACCGGCCAACGAGCCGGTGCTCGACTACGCGCCGGGCTCGCCCGAGCGAAAGGCGCTCGAGGTCGCCCTGGCCGAGCTGGGCTCCAGCCAGCGCGACCTGCCGCACACCATCGGCGGTGAGCGGGTCACCGGCACGGGCCCCGAGATCGCGGTGCGTCAGCCGCACGCCCACGCCAAGGTGCTCGGCACCCTGCGCGACGCCACGGTGCAGGAGGGCCAGGCTGCCGTCGACGCGGCCAAGGCCGCCGCCCCGATGTGGCGCGCGCTGTCCTTCGACGACCGCGCCGCCATCCTGCTCAAGGCCGCCGAGCTGCTGGCCGGCCCGTGGCGCGCGCGCCTCAATGCCGCGACGATGCTCGGCCAGAGCAAGACCGCCTACCAGGCCGAGATCGACGCGGCCTGCGAGCTCATCGACTTCTGGCGCATCAACGTCCACTTCGCGCGCCAGATCCTCGAGCAGCAGCCGCCGCTGCACGCCAAGGGCATCTGGAACCGGTCGGACTACCGCTCGCTCGAGGGCTTCGTCTACGCCATCACCCCCTTCAACTTCACGGCGATCGCCGGCAACCTGCCGACCGCCCCGGCCCTCATGGGCAACACCGTCGTGTGGAAGCCGAGCCCGACCCAGCAGCTGGCCGCCACGCTGACGATGGAGCTGCTGGAGGAGGCCGGCCTGCCGCCCGGCGTCATCAACATGGTGACCGGCACCGGCGTCGAGGTCAGCAGGGCGGCCCTGGCCGACGAGGACCTCGCCGGCATCCACTTCACCGGCTCGACCCCGACCTTCAAGCGCCTGTGGCACGAGGTCGGCACGAACCTCGACCGGTACCGCACCTACCCGCGCCTCGTCGGTGAGACCGGCGGCAAGGACTTCATCCTCGCCCACCCGAGCGCCGACCCGGACGTGCTGCGCACTGCGATGATCCGCGGCGCGTTCGAGTTCCAGGGCCAGAAGTGCTCCGCCGCCTCGCGGGCGTACGTGCCCGCCTCGGTGTGGGACCGCATCAGGTCCGACCTCGTCGACATCACCAACGGTCTGCCCCAGGGCGACGTCACCGACCTGTCCAACTTCATGGGCGCCGTCATCGACGAGCGGGCGTTCGCCAAGCACCGGGACGCCATCGACCGGGCGCACGCCACGGACGGCATCGAGGTCATCGCCGGCGGCACGTACGACGACTCGGTGGGCTGGTTCGTGCGCCCCACGGTCCTCGAGGTCGGGGACGCGTCCGACGAGTCGTTCCGCACCGAGTACTTCGGGCCGATCCTGTCGGTCCACGTCTTCCCCGACGCGCGGTACGACGCCGTTCTCGACCAGATGGAGCGCTTCGCGCCGTACGGCCTCACCGGCTCGATCATCGCCCAGGACCGGCGCGCCATCGCCGATGCGACCCAGCGCCTGCGCTTCGCGGCCGGCAACTTCTACATCAACGACAAGCCGACGGGTGCGGTGGTCGGCCAGCAGCCCTTCGGCGGGGGACGCGCGTCCGGCACCAACGACAAGGCGGGTGCGGCGCAGAACCTGCTGCGCTGGACCAGCGTCCGCTCGATCAAGGAGACCTTCGTCCCGCCGACCGACCACGCCTACCCGCACATGGGCTGAGCGCGCGCCGGTGCGAGAGGCCGGCCCACGCGGCCGGCCTCTCCGCGTGCAGGGGCGCGGGGTCAGCCGCGCTCGGCGAGCCAGGCCCGGCCCGTGCGCTGTTCGCTGCGGATGGCGTTGACGACGGCCGGCTCGGCGGCCTTCTCGATCCTGCGACCGAGCAGCGGGATCGAGGCCTTGAGGTCGCCCTCGATGCTGATCGTCGTGCCGGCGACGGTGGGGGACAGGCGCACGTCGGAGCGCATCGCGACCGGCGCGCCGGCGACCTCGACGGTCAGGGTCCCCTTGCGGCTGGCATCGGGCGCGGCGCCGGACCACTCGTAGGTCTCGGTGATCGACAGCGTGCCGCCGACGACGGACTTGGCGAAGTCGGGCAGCCCGTCGGTCGGCAGGTCACGCCGGGTCACGACGCGGGCGCCGTCGCCGGTCGGGCTCACGGCGGCCTCATGGCGCAGGGCCCCGGCCTCGACGCACTTGCGCTCCTGGAAGTGCGGGTCGGTGACCATGGCGAACACGGCGTCCGGAGCGGCGACGTACGAGATCGTCTCGGAGATCTTCATGGGCGACACGCTATGCCACGTGCTCGGCACCCCTCGTCCCATCACCGTCGCCGACCCTGCAGACCGCGCGCTCGCGCCCGTCACGCGCCGGCGCGGCACCTGTCCGAGAGCCGGGCGAGCGCGGCGGTCGATCGCTCCAGCTCGCGGCGCAGGTGCGCGAGCTCGCGCGCACGGGCCGCCGTGATGCGGTTGAGCAGCTCCTGGAGCCGCTCGCGCTCGCGCAGCCGCGTCTGCGGCTCGACGCGGCTCGGACCGGGTGCCTCGACGACGATCTGGCCCTCGACGACGAGTCCTGCACGCTGCAGGTCCGGTTCGAGGGCGCGCAGCCGCGCCGCGCTCTCGGCGGTCGCGGCGGTCAGCGCCTGCAGCAGCCCACCCACGCCGTCGAGCTCGGTGGCCGTCCGGGTCAGCAGGTCGCGCTCTGCGGCCGTGACGTCGGGTCCGCCGCGGCGCACCTGGCGGCCGGCCGGAGCGTCGAGCTCGTGCACGTGGCCGACGAGGCGGTCGGCGGCCGTGCGCAGGACCCCACCGAGGGCCGAGATCGACGCCGCGTCGCCGTCCGTGCCCGTCACCGCGTCCCCCCTCCGGCCCCGCGGACCGCGGCCGCGCCCGACGTCCCTGGTTCGCCGGACGCTCCGTCCGCGCGGGGCGCGTCCGTCGCCGCCGTAGCCTCCGTCACGCCGGCGGCACCGAGGTCGAGGAGCCGTTCCTCGAGGGCCTCCGACAGGGCGCGGAGCGTGTCGGCGCCCTGCTCGACCCACGCGTCGAGGAGCCGTTGCGTCGCGAGGTCGCCGACGTCGGGCAGGTGCGTCAGGAGCGCGTCGGACCACGTGCGGGCGCCGGCCCGGGCATCGGCGAGGGCCCGGAGCGTCGCGCGGTCGGCGTCGCGCGCCGCCCGCTGCCCGGTGCCGTCGGTCATGGCCCCACTCTAGGCAGTCGCGGCGCCGCGGCCCGGCAGTTCTCCACCGCCCGCCTCCACCGCCCATCTCCACCGCCCATCTCCACCGCCCCGCGACGAGCCGAGGGGGTGGTGTGGCCGCAACCGGGAACGGGGATAGGCTCGCAGGGTGAGAGGCCGGCACGACGGCGTGCCGTGCCCGAGGCCCACGGTGAGGAATCCGAAGAGCGCATGTCCGCGTCACTCGAACAGACTCGAATCGACGTCCTGAAGGCTGCGGCGACCGCCGTCGCACCGGCCCCGAAGAGGGGTCGGGCCACCCGAGACCACACGAGCGAGCTGGAGGAGTTCCTCCTCGCGTACTACCGGCTCGTCGCCACCGAGGACCTCCTCGCGCGACCGACCCGCGAGCTCGCCACCATCGCCGAGGCGCACCGGACGTTCGCCACCGAGCGGCCGGTCGGCACCTTCAACGTCCGCGCCTTCAACCCCACGCCCGAGGACGAGGGCTGGTCCACCACCCACACCGTCGTGCAGATCGTCGTCGACGACATGCCCTTCCTCGTCGACTCCGTCGTGGCCGCCCTCGGTGGCTTCGACCGTGGGGTCCACCTCATCGTCCACCCGCAGATGACGGTGTCGCGCACCATCACCGGTGAGCTGCAGACCATCGTCACCGACGGCAGCACGACGGTGCCGAGCGGCGGCGTCGGCCTCGTCCGCGAGTCGTGGATGCACCTCGAGATCGACCGGCTGCCCGACGACGCGCTGCCCGACCTCGAGAACCGGTTGCGGCACGTCCTCGAGAACGTCCGCGACTCCGTCGAGGACTGGCCGAAGATGCGGGCGCACGCCCTGACGATCGCGAGCGAGCTGCGCTCCGCCACGCCCCCCGGCACCGACCCGCACCAGGCCCGCGAGGCCGCCCGGTTCCTCGAGTGGCTGGCGCACAACAACTTCACCTTCCTCGGCTACCGCGAGTACTCGCTGACCCACGAGGACGGCAAGGACATCTCGCGGCAGGTGCCGGGCACCGGGCTGGGCCTGCTGCGCTACGACCGCCCGCGTGCCGCCAGCGGCCTCGTGCTGACGCCGGCCGCGAGCCGCGCCGCGCGCGACTCGTCGATCCTCATCATCACCAAGGCCAACTCGCGCGCCACCGTCCACCGCGACGTCTACCTCGACTACATCTCGATCAAGAGGTTCAACGCCCACGGCGAGTGCGTCGGCGAGCAGCGCTTCCTCGGGCTCTACGCGTCGGCCGCCTACAACGACACCATCCACGACATCCCGCTCGTCGACGTGCGCGCGCAGGAGGTCCTGCGGATCACCGGCCTGTCGGCCGACAGCCACTCGGGCAAGGACATCCTCCAGATCCTCGAGACCTACCCGAGGGACGAGCTGTTCCAGACGAGCGCGGCGCAGCTGGCCGACATCGCCACGAGCGTGCTGCACCTGCAGGAGCGTCGCAAGACCAAGCTGTTCCTGCGGCGGGACCAGTTCGGCCGCTTCGTCTCGTGCCTCGTCTACCTGCCGCGCGACCGCTACAACACGACGGTCCGCCTGCGCATCGAGGCCCTGCTCCTCGAGGCCTTCGGGGGCGAGAACATCGACAACACGACGCGCGTCAGCGAGTCGGTCCTCGCCCGCCTGCACTTCGTCGTGCGGATGCCGGCCGGCGTCGACATCCCCGACATCGACGAGGCCGCGCTCGAGCAGAAGGTCATCGACGCCACCCGGACGTGGGACGAGGACCTCGCCGACGCGCTCGCGAACGCCCGGGGCACCGACGGCGCCGCGCGCGCCATGGCGGCGTACGCCAAGGCGCTGCCGGAGGCGTACAAGGAGGACTTCGACGTCGCGACCGCGGTCGAGGACCTCGACCGCATCGAGGGGCTCGGCGAGGGCGACCTCACCACGGCGCTGCACCTCTACGAGGACCCGTCCAGCGACTCCGCCCAGGAGCGACGCTTCAAGCTCTACCGGCGAGCCGAGCTGTCGCTGACGCAGGTGCTGCCCCTGTTCACCCACCTCGGTGTCGACGTCGGCGACGAGCGCCCGTACGAGCTGCGCGGTCCCGACGGGCGCACCCTGCGCATCTACGACTTCGGGCTGCGCGCCGACGCCGACGCGTGGGGCGGGTCCGGGTCGGCCGCCGACGACGTGCGTCGCCGGTTCGAGGACGCCTTCCGTGCCGTCTGGGACGGTCGCGCCGAGTCCGACGGCTTCAACGCACTCGTCCTCGGGGCGGGGCTGACGTGGCGCCAGGTCGTCATCCTGCGCACCGTCGCCAAGTACCTGCGCCAGACCGGGTCGACGTTCTCGCAGGACTACGTCGAGTCGGCGCTCGGGACGCACACGGGCCTGGCCCGCAGCCTCGTAGAGCTCTTCGAGGCCCGGTTCGATCCCGACGCCTTCCCCGACACCGAGGCCGGCCGCGACAAGCGTGCCGCACGGCAGAAGACGATCGTCACCCGGATCAAGGACGCCCTCGACGACGTCGCGAGCCTCGACCACGACCGCATCGTCCGGGCGCTGCTCGGTGTCATCCAGGCGAGCCTGCGCACGAACTTCTACCAGCCCGACGAGCACGGCCACGACAAGTCGTACGTCTCCCTCAAGCTCAACCCCAGGAAGATCCCCGACCTCCCGGCACCACGGCCGATGTTCGAGGTGTGGGTCTACAGCCCCCGCGTCGAGGGCGTGCACCTGCGCTTCGGCAAGGTCGCCCGGGGCGGCCTGCGGTGGTCGGACCGCAGGGAGGACTTCCGGACCGAGATCCTCGGCCTCGTCAAGGCCCAGATGGTCAAGAACGCCGTCATCGTGCCGACCGGCTCCAAGGGCGGGTTCTACGCCAAGCAGCTGCCCGACCCGGCGCTCGACCGCGCCGCCTGGCTGGACGAGGGCATCGCGTCCTACAAGCTGTTCATCAGCGGCCTGCTCGACCTCACGGACAACCTCGTGTCGGGCCAGGCCGTGCCGCCGCGCCGCGTCGTGCGCCACGACGAGGACGACACCTACCTCGTCGTCGCGGCCGACAAGGGCACGGCGAAGTTCTCCGACATCGCCAACGGCATCTCCGCCGACTACGGCTTCTGGCTCGACGACGCGTTCGCCTCCGGCGGCTCGGCGGGCTACGACCACAAGGGCATGGGGATCACCGCCCGTGGGGCCTGGGAGTCGGTCAAGCGGCACTTCCGCGAGCTCGGTCTCGACACGCAGAGCGAGGGGTTCACCGTCGTCGGCGTCGGCGACATGAGCGGTGACGTCTTCGGCAACGGCATGCTCCTGTCGGAGCACATCCGGCTCGTGGCCGCCTTCGACCACCGGCACATCTTCGTCGACCCCGACCCGGACGCCGCCACGTCGTACGCCGAGCGGCGCCGGATGTTCGACCTGCCGGGCTCCTCCTGGGCCGACTACGACGCGTCGCTCATCAGCGCGGGCGGCGGCGTGTTCCCGCGCTCGGCCAAGTCGATCCCGGTGACGCCGCAGATGGTCCAGGCCCTCGGCCTGCGCTCCGGAACCCGGAGCATGACGCCCGCGGAGCTGATGAAGGCGATCCTGCTCGCACCGGTCGACCTGCTGTGGAACGGCGGCATCGGCACCTACGTCAAGGCCTCGGCCGAGACGAACGCCGAGATCGGCGACCGCGCCAACGACGCTATCCGCGTCAACGGCAGCGCCCTCCGGTGCAAGGTGGTCGGCGAGGGCGGCAACCTCGGCCTGAGCCAGCTCGGCCGCATCGAGGCCGCGCTGTCCGGTGTCCGGGTCAACACCGACGCCATCGACAACAGCGCGGGCGTCGACACCTCCGACCACGAGGTCAACATCAAGATCCTGCTCACCGAGCTGACCCGCACCGGCGAGCTGACGACGAAGCGGCGCAACACCCTCCTCGCCTCGATGACCGACGAGGTGGCCGAGCAGGTGCTGCGCGACAACTACGAGCAGAACGTCCTGCTCGGCAACGCCCGCGCCCAGCAGCACGCGATGCTCGGGGTCCACGAGCGGCTCATCCAGTTCCTCGAGGAGCACGGCGACCTCGACCGCGCGCTCGAGTTCCTGCCGAGCGACTCGGAGATCGCGCGCCGGCAGAAGGACGGCCTGGGCCTGTCCTCGCCCGAGTTCTCGGTGCTCGTCGCGTACGCGAAGCTGTACCTGAAGAACCAGCTCATCGCGACCACGCTGCCCGACGACCCGTGGCTGGCGACGACGCTGACGGACTACTTCCCGAAACCCTTGCGCCGCAAGTACGCCGAACAGATCGCAGCCCACCCGCTGCGGCGCGAGATCATCACCAACGCGGTCGCCAACTCGATGGTCAACCGCGGTGGCATCACGTTCGCCTACCGTGCCAGCGAGGAGACCGGCGCCTCACCGGAGCAGGTCGCCCGCGCGTACGTCGTGTGCCGCGAGGTCTTCGACCTGGCCGGGTTCGTGCGCCGGGTCGAGGGCACCGACAACCAGGTGACGACGGCCGCGCAGACGGCGCTCTACCTCGAGTTCCGTCGGCTCCTCGACCGGGCGGTGCGCTGGTTCCTCACCTCTCGCCCGGCCGAGCTCGACATCGCCGGCGAGGTGGCCCGGTTCCGTCCGGGCGTCGAGGCGTACGCCGGCCGGATGTCCGAGCTGCTCCAGGGCAGCGAGCGCGCCCGCCTCGTGCGTCGCGCCGGCGACCTGCAGGGCAAGGGCGTGCCCGAGGAGCTCGCGCTGTCGGCGGCGTCCCTGCTCGACGCGTACTCGCTGCTCGACTGCATCGAGCTGGCCGAGGACACCGGCGAGCCCCTCCAGAACGTCGTCGGCGTCTACTTCCGCGCCTCCGAGACCTTCAGCATCGACGCGATGCTGACGCGGGTCTCGGCGCTGCCGCGCGAGGACCGCTGGGACGCGCTCGCCCGCGGCGCCATGCGCGACGACCTCTACGCCGTGCTGGAGAGCCTGACCCGCTCGATCCTCGAGGTCAGCGACCGCTCCGCCGAGCCGGCGGCGCGCCTCGAGGCGTGGTCCGAGCTCAACGCCGACGCCCTCGGGCGGGCCCGGCAGGCGCTCGGCGGCATCGAGCGGATGAGCCACGCGGGCATCGCCGCACTCTCGGTCGCGCTGCGCACGCTGCGTACGGTGACCCGTCCGGCCTCCTCCGCCCCGCCGCGGCCGGCCCGGCACGACGAGAGCCCGGCCCTCGAGCCGGCGGCGCCGACGCAGCAGGCGTCGGCCACGAAGCGGGCCGCGCGCAAGGCGAGCACCGTCAAGAGCGCGGCCGCGAAGAGTGCCGCCGGCAAGAGTGCCGCCGGCAAGAGTGCCGCGAGGAAGGCGGCCGGGACGAAGGCGCCTGCCAGCAAGGCGGCCGCGAAGGGCGGGACCGCCCGGAAGGTCGCGAAGAAGGCGGCCAAGGAGAAGGCGGCCAGGGAGACGGCGGGCGCGGGCCAGGGCACCACGGCTGCCGCCCGGGCGGCAGCCGCGACCAACGGCGTCGCCCCGAGCACGCTCACCGCCAAGAAGAAGGCTGCGGCCGCCCGGACCACGGCTGCACGCAGGAAGGCGACCGCCCGGGCAGCCGCGGCGGACGCGCACGGCTGATCCCGACCCGGGCCCGGTGGCCGCGTCGCGGCATGACCCCGGAGGTCATGCCCCGGCGCGGCCACCGGCGCCTCAGGGGCCAGGTGCCGGGCGGCGCCGCGACGTCCCGCGGGGGCTCACTAGGCTCGTGGAGTGGCCACCCTGAGCGAGCTCCTGCGCGGACGCACCGACCTGCCGGACCATGACGTCGAGTGGTTGCAGCTGCTCGTCGGCGACTGGCAGCTGGTGGCCGACCTGTCCTTCGCCGACCTCGTCCTGTGGGTCCGCTCGGTGGGTGACCGCTGGGAGGCCGTCGCCCACGTGCGCCCGACCACCGGCCAGCTCGTCTTCGTCGACGACCAGGTCGGACGGGTCGCCGACCCGGGACGCACCCGTGACCTGCTCGACGAGGCCGCCGCCGAGCAGCGCATCCTGCGGGTGCGACAGGTCGTCGTGCAGCACGAGCAGGGACCTGACCAGTCGGTGCGCGAGGAGTACATCCCCGTCGTGCGCGGTGGCCACGTCGTCGCCGTCATGACCCGGCACACGAACCTCTGGACGACGCGGACCCCGAGCCGCCTCGAGCTGACCTACCTGGCCACCGCCGACGCCCTGTGCCGGATGATCACGGGCGGCGAGTTCCCCCACGGCAGCGCCCCCACCGGGCTGCGCCGCGGCGCCCCGCGCGTCGGTGACGGCGTCATCCGCCTCGACGTGGACGGAGTCGTCACCTACGCGAGCCCGAACGCCGTCTCGGCCCTGCACCGCCTCGGTCACCTCGGCGAGGTCGTCGGCGCGAGCCTCGCGCAGATCGTCACCGACAACGTGCGCGAGTCGTACCCGGTCGACGAGGGGCTGCCGCTCGTCGTCACCGGCCGCCAGCCCTGGCGGACCGAGGTCGTCGCCGGTGGCACGACGGTGTCGATGCGCGCCATCCCGCTCACCGAGGCCGGTCAGCGGTTCGGAGCCATCGTGCTCCTGCGCGACGTCGGCGAGCTGCGCCGGCGCGAGCGCGAACTGATGACCAAGGATGCGACCATCCGCGAGATCCACCACCGCGTCAAGAACAACCTCCAGTCCGTGGCGGCGCTCCTGCGGCTCCAGGCGCGTCGCGTGCCGCAGGGTGAGGCGAGGGTCGCGCTCGAGGAGGCCGAGCGTCGGGTCGGCACCATCGCGATGGTCCACGACCAGCTGAGCCAGGGGTTCGACGAGACCGTCGACTTCGACGCGATCGCCCAGCGCGGCCTCAACGCCGTCGTCGAGGTGGCGGCGAACGGGGCACCGGTGCGAGCCGCCACCGAGGGCTCCTTCGGCAGCATCCGCGCCGAGGACGCGACGGCGCTGGCCATGATCATGAGCGAGCTGGTGCAGAACGCCATCGAGCACGGCCTCGGTGACGCCGGGGGACAGGTGCGCATCCACGTCGACCGGCAGACCGACGAGCGGGGCAGGTCCATGGTCGTCGTGTCGGTGGAGGACGACGGCAAGGGCATCGACCCGGCCCGGCGTCCCGGCTCGGGCCTCGGCACCCAGATCGTCCAGTCCCTCGTGGCCGACCTGCAGGGACGCATCACGTGGGAGCCACTGTTCCCGCACGGCACCCGCGCCCGGTTCACCGCGAGCCTGCGGCCCCTCGACTGAGGCCGGGCCTCCTCGACCGGAGCAACGAAAAGCCCGGCGACCGTGAGGTCACCGGGCTCGCGTCGGGTGCGATGAGGGTGGTCGCCGGCTTCAGCCCGCTCGACGGGCGCGCGCGTTGCGACGCTTGAGCGCTCGGCGCTCGTCCTCGGAGAGGCCGCCCCAGACGCCGGCGTCCTGGCCGGTCTCGAGCGCCCACTTGAGGCAGGTGTCGATGACGGGGCAGGTCCGGCACACGGCCTTGGCCTCCTCGATCTGCAGGATGGCCGGGCCGGTGTTCCCGATCGGGAAGAACAGCTCGGGGTCGGCATCCAGGCAGGCAGCGCGGTCGCGCCAGTCCATGCGGATCTTGCTCCTTCAGGTTGGTTGCGGCAGGCAGGAACGGGGTGCCGTCCTGCTGCAGGTCTCGGGCGCCATCGTCATTGTCGGTGCCTGGGTCTCGGCGGAGGTGGTCCAGGGGGTCACCCCCTGACCAACGACGACGCGCACGAAGGTGTTCCGTACGCGTCGAGGCCGTGAACCAGTGTGACCGACATCCATGTCCGTGTTCAACGCCGCGGGCGCAGATCACACCAAGGAAAGATCCTATCGGCAGATCCCTCCCAGTTCCAGACCGGTCCACCGGGCGTGCGCGACGGCTCGGTACGCTTCGCCCGTGAGCGCCGCCCCGACCCCGCCGTCACGGCCAGTGGCCACCACCGTCGGACCCGCTCGGCTGGCTGGCGTCCTGACCCTCCTCGAGGCGCTCGTCGTCGTCGGCTTCGCGGCCTTCTACGGCTACGAGATCGCCGCCGGCGCGACCGCCACCGTGACGACGGCGGTGACCTCGGGCCTGCTCATCCTCGTCTTCGGCGCGGGCCTCGGCGCCCTGGCCCGAGGCTGGTTCCGGGCCGCGGACTGGCCGCGCACGCCGACGCTGCTGTGGAACGCCCTGCTGCTGCCCGTGGCCTGGTCGCTGCACGACTCGGGCCGGACGTCGGTGGCGCTCGGCGTCGCCGCGATGGCGCTGGCCAGCATCGGCGCGGCGCTGGCCTCACCGATGCGTCGCGGCCCGGGCGCCGAGCCGGACGGCCCGGACGAGACCGGCGAGCCCGACGAGACGGACAAGCCCGACGGCTCCGACGGCTCGGGCGGGCGCGGCGGACGACCCGTCAGCTGAGCGAGAGCCAGTCGTTCCAGCCGTTGTGGAGCACGAGCCACGCGATGAGCCCGTAACCGGCCTGGCCGGGGTGGGCACGGTCGGGGCTCGCGGCGAGGTCGGCCATCCACTGGTCGTGCGTGACGAGCGGGCGGAAGCAGTCGACGTAGGTGATGCCGCGCCGCGCGCACACGTCCGCCTGTGCCTCGGCGAGCGCCTCCAGGCGCCGGTTGAGCTCGGCGTCGAGGCTCGGGGCCAGGCCCACGACGAAGACGCCGATGCCGGCGTTCGTCGCCTCGTCGAGGATGTTGGCGAGGTTGAGCCGCGAGCGGGCCATCGTCATGCCCGACACGACGTCGTTGGTGCCGACCGACAGCACGAGGCGGCGCTCGCCGCGGCCCTTCCAGCGTGGATGGCACTCGGCCCCCCAGCGGGCCACGACGTCACCGGAGGTGTTGCCCCGGACGCCGAGGTTGTAGGCGGTGAGGTCGAGGTCGGGGTGCTGCGTCCGCGCGACGACGCGGCCGACCCAGCCGAGGCCCTTCGGGTCGCCGTAGCCGGCGGTCATCGAGGCGCCGACGAAGACCATGCCGACGTCGCGGACGCCCTCGGTGACGGTCAGCTCGGCGCTCGGCGTGTAGTACGGCGCCTCCTCGGGCGCGGCCGGCTCGTCCGGCGGCGACGGCGTCGGGTAGCGGTTCGGCGTCGAGTCGGTGAACTGGGTGTGCGACGAGGGGTAGGCCGGGCCCACGCCGTACGGGTCTCGGGTGTCGCTGTCGCTGCTGTCGCTCACGGGTCAGTCCTCGTCGTCGTCCAGCCGGGCGAGCCAGGTGGCCAGGCGCTCGACCGGCACCTCGAACTCGGGGTTGAGGTCGACGAAGAGGCGCAGCTGCTCGGCGAGCCACTCGAGGGTGACCTCCTCCTCGCCGCGTCGAGCCGCCAGCTCCTCGATGCCCCGGTCGGTGAAGTACACGTGGGGAGGTTATCGCGTCCGTCGCGGGCGTCGGCGCAGGCGGGCCGAACAGCCGCGAGGACCCCCGCCACGGATGGCGGGGGTCCTCGGACGGGGGAGCGTCGTGAGGTGCCGGCTCAGCGGTCGAACGCCCGGGCCAGCAGCTCGGCCTGCTCGCTCGCGTGCTTCTTCGACGAGCCGGTCGCGGGGGACGCGGCGGCCTTGCGGGCCACGACCCGCCAGGGACGGTTCTCGCCCATCTCGCAGAGGTCCTCGTGCAGCCACTGGGCCATGAGCGGCCAGGCACCCTGGTTGCGCGGTTCGTCCTGGACCCAGACGAGCTCGGCGCCGGGGTAGCGGGCGGCCGCCTCCTTGATCTCCTTCTCGGGAATCGGGTAGAGCTGCTCCACGCGGATGATGGCCGTCGAGCGGTCACCGCGCTTCTCGCGCTCGGCGTCGAGCTCGTGGACGACCTTTCCGGAGGCGAACAGGACGCGCGTGACGTCACCCGTCACGCCCTCGTGGTCGGCGAGCACGGGCCTGAAGCCGCCGGTCGTGAACGCCTCGACGTCGCTGGCCGCCGCCTTGCTGCGCAGCATCGACTTCGGGGTGAAGACGACGAGCGGCGTGCGCGGGCGGTTGTAGGCCTGCCGGCGCAGGAGGTGGAAGTAGGACGCGGCGGTCGAGGGGTACGCGACCGTCATGTTGTTCTCGGCGCACAGCTGCAGGTAGCGCTCGATGCGCGCCGAGCTGTGGTCGGGCCCCTGGCCCTCGTAGCCGTGCGGCAGAAGGAGCACGACCGAGCTGCGCTGGCCCCACTTCTGCTCCGAGCTGGAGATGAACTCGTCGACGATCGTCTGGGCGCCGTTGGCGAAGTCGCCGAACTGGGCCTCCCAGAGCACGAGCGCGTCGGGCCGCTCCACCGAGTACCCGTACTCGAAGCCCATGGCCGCGTACTCGGACAGCAGCGAGTCGTAGACCCAGAAGCGGGCCTGGCCCTCGCCGAGGTAGAGCAGCGGGGTCCACTCCTCCGCGTTGTCCTTGTCGATGAGGACCGCGTGCCGCTGCACGAACGTGCCGCGCCGGCTGTCCTGACCGGCAAGGCGCACCGGGGTGCCCTCCTTGAGGAGCGTGCCGAAGGCGAGCAGCTCGGCCATCGGCCAGTCGATGCCGCCCTCGTGGACCATCTTGGCGCGCTTGTCCATGAGCTGCTTGAGCTTCGGGTGGATCGTGAAGCCCTGCGGCGGGTTGGCGAAGCTCTCGCCGATGTGGACGAGCTCGCCGGCCGGGACACCGGTGTCGGTGGCCGAGCGCACGGGGCGGGCGTCGTCCTGCACCTGGGCGGTGGGTCGCTCGAGGCCGGCGTTGTCGGGCGCGTCGCTGTCGGCGTCGGCCGGGGCTGCCGCGGGGGGCGCTGCGGCCGCGCTCTTCTTGGCCTCGCGCGTCTCGATGAACACCCGCTCCAGCTGCTGCTGGTAGTCGCGCAGTGCCGCCTCGGCGTCCTCGACGCTGATGTCGCCGCGGCCGATGAGCGACTCGGTGTAGAGCTTGCGCACCGAGCGCTTGGCCTCGATGAGGTTGTACATGAGCGGCTGGGTCATCGACGGGTCGTCGCCCTCGTTGTGGCCGCGCCGGCGGTAGCAGATCATGTCGATGACGACGTCCTTGTTGAACGCCTGGCGGAAGTCGTAGGCGAGCTCGGCGACGCGGACGCACGCCTCGGGGTCGTCGCCGTTGACGTGGAAGATCGGCGCCTGGATCATCCGCGCGACGTCGGTGGCGTACACCGACGAGCGTGAGCTGCTCGGCGAGGTGGTGAAGCCGACCTGGTTGTTGATGACGACGTGGATCGTGCCGCCGGTGCGGTAGCCGCGCAGCTGCGACAGGTTGAGCGTCTCGGCCACGACGCCCTGGCCCGCGAACGCGGCGTCCCCGTGCAGGAGGACCGGCAGGACGGTGAAGGCCTCCCCGGCGAGGTTGAGCCGGTCCTGCTTGGCCCGGACGATGCCCTCGAGCACCGGGTTGACGGCCTCGAGGTGCGAGGGGTTGGCCGCGAGGTACACCTTGGTCTTGCTGCCGTCCTCGGCGACGAACTCGCCCTCGGTCCCGAGGTGGTACTTGACGTCGCCCGAGCCCTGCACCGACTTGGGGTCCTGGGTGCCCTCGAACTCGCGGAAGATCTGCCCGTAGGACTTGCCGGCGATGTTGGCCAGGACGTTGAGGCGACCGCGGTGCGGCATGCCGATGCAGACCTCGTCGAGGTCCTCGCTCGCGGCGCGGCACAGGACGCGGTCGAGGAGCGCGATGACCGACTCGCCGCCCTCGAGGGAGAAGCGCTTCTGGCCGACGAACTTCGTCTGCAGGAAGGTCTCGAAGGCCTCGGCGGCGTTGAGCCGACGCATGATCCGCATCTGCTCGTCGCGGCTGGCCTTCTCGTAGGGCCGCTCGACCTTGTCCTGGATCCACTTGCGCTGCTCGGGGTCCTGGATGTGCATGTACTCGATGCCGACGGTTCGGCAGTACGAGTCGCGCAGGATGCCGAGGATCTTGCGCAGCTTGAGGAACGGGACGCCGCCGAACCCGCCGGTGGCGAAGGTGCGGTCGAGGTCCCACAGCGTCAGGCCGTGGGTCGTGACGTCGAGGTCGTGGTGGCGACGCTGCTTGTACTCGAGCGGGTCGGTGTCGGCCATGAGGTGGCCGCGGACGCGGTAGGCGTGGATGAGCTCCTGGACACGCGCGACCTTGTTGATGTCGTCGTCGTGCGAGGAGTCGATGTCCTGGATCCAGCGGACGGGCTCGTAGGGGATGCGCAGCGACTCGAAGATCTCGTCGTAGAACGCGTTCTTGCCGAGGAGCAGCTCGTGGATGATGCGGAGGAACTCGCCGCTCTGGGCGCCCTGGATGATCCGGTGGTCGTAGGTCGAGGTGAGCGTGAGGATCTTGCTCACCGCGTTGCGGTTCAGCGTCTCGTTGCTCGCGCCCTGCCACTCGGCCGGGTACTCGAGGGCACCGACGCCGATGATGGCGCCCTGGCCCTTCATGAGGCGCGGCACCGAGTGGACGGTGCCGATGCCACCGGGGTTGGTCAGCGAGATCGTCGTGCCCTGGAAGTCCTCGACGGTCAGCTTGTTCCCGCGTGCCTTGCGGACGAGGTCCTCGTAGGCGGTCCAGAAGTGGACGAAGTCCATCTCCTCGGCCGACTTGATCGAGGGGACGACGAGGGTGCGGCTGCCGTCCGGCTTGGCCAGGTCGATGGCCAGACCGAAGTTGACGTGTGCCGGGCGCACGAGCGCGGGCTTGCCCCCGACGTCGGTGAAGCCGTTGTTCATCTCGGGCATCAGGGCGATGGCCTTGACCATCGCGAACCCGATGAGGTGGGTGAAGCTGACCTTGCCGCCGCGGGAACGGGCCAGGTGGTTGTTGATGACGACGCGGTTGTCGATGAGCAGCTTGGCCGGCACGGCACGCACGCTCGTGGCCGTCGGGACCGTCAGCGAGGTCTCCATGTTGGCCACGACGCGCGCGGGCGCACCCCGCAGCGGGATGACCTGGTCCTCGTTGACCGGGCCGGTCTCCTTCACGGCGGGGATGTCGCGCGGCTTCGGGGCCTCGGCTGCCGGCTCTGGCTTGGGCTGCGTCGTGGGCTCGGCCTTGGCGTCGGTCTTGGGCTCCGCCTTGGCTTCGGGCTTGGTGTCGGGCTTGGTGTCGGGCTTGGTGTCGGGCTTGGTGTCGGGCTTCGGTGCCGCCGGCTTGGTGGCGGGGGCCGCCTGACGAGCGGCCGGGGCAGGCGCGGCCGTGCGGTTCGTCGCGCCGTTGGCCGGCGTGGCGGCCTGACCCGTCGGGTGGGACGTCGCACCGTTGGCGTCCGTGTCACCGGGTCGGTAGTCCTCGAAGAACCCCCACCAGGCCTTGTCGACGGACTCCTTGTCCGTCAGGAACTGCTGGTAGAGCTCGTCGACGAGCCATTCGTTCGGACCGAATGCTGCGATCGGGTCTCCGGACGTGGACTGATCGGACACGGCGAATGCGCCTCTTTCGTTGGCTTGGGTGCGTCGGTGCCTAACAGGGGTCAAGCCTAGCCCCGCGCGCTCCGATACCGGACCCGAGCCGGGATGTCGAACCGGGATCCTGACGAGGCGTTGGTCACGTCGGGCCGGGGCCCGGCCCGACGTGACCAACGCCGCGTCAGCTGATGTCGCTGCGCACCGTGCGCCACGTACCGAGGCCGGCCATGAGGGCGGCGTACCCGGCGAGCACGAGGGCACCGGCCCACCACGACAGCTGCTCGAGCACCTCGCCGTTGAAGCCGCCGCCGCTGGTGTCGAGCATCGCCGCCGTGGCCCGGCTCGGCAGGTACGGCGCGACCGCCTTGCCCCAGTCGGTCAGGGCCAGCACGAGGCTGAGGACCGGCTCGACGATCCACGCGACGGCGACCGAGATGAGCAGCGCGGCCACCTGGTTGGGGATGAGGATGCCGGCCCCGAGGCCGATCAGCCCCCAGAGGCCGAGGACGAGCAGGGACAGCGCCAGGGTGCGCCAGATCGCCGGGTCGGCGAACGGCTCGTGGCCCTTGGACCGGAGCACCAGCGTGCCGGCCGCGACGGCACCGGACAGCGACAGCACGCCGTAGAAGGCGCCGATGCCGAGCAGCGAGACGACCTTGGCGCCCATGACGCGTCCCCGCCGGGGTGTGGCCAGGAAGGTCGCCGTGATGGTCTTGTGGCGGTACTCCGAGCCGATCGTCATGACGCCGACGGCGAGGGTGAGCAGGTAGCCGACCTGGATGCCGCCGGTGAAGACCGCCTTGGCGAGGGCCGCGTCGGTGCGCGGCGCGGCCGCCGCCTGCGGACCCCGGACGGCGTCGCTGGTGAAGACGAAGGCGAAGAGCACGGCGAACGCCGCACCGGTGAGGACGACGGCGATGGCCATGCCCCACCAGAGCCGCGTCGTGAGGAACTTGCGGAACTCGGACCGGATCGCGGCGCTCATCGGGTCCCACGCTCCTGGTCCGAGGGGTCGGCGACGAGCGCGGGGTCGACCGGCCGGCCGCTCGGCGGGGGCAGGTCGGGCGGCACGCCGTCGGCCCGGTCCGGGCCCGCGGTCGCGCCGAGGTTGCGGTTGCGGTGCTCGCCCGACTCGGTGAGGTTGAAGAACAGCTCCTCGAGGTGGGTCTGCTCGGCCCGCAGCTCGTGGACGGCGACGTCGTTGGCGTGCGCGACGTCGCCGACCACCGCGAGGTCCTCGGTCGTCACGCGCAGGGCCCCTCGGTCCACCGGGTCGACGCGCAGGCCACGACCGCGGAGCGCGGCGGCGAGCCGCTCGGGGTCGGACGTGCGGACGAACGCGGTCGGCTCGCCGCGCAGCTCGGCAACGGTGCCCTGGGCGACGCGTCTGCCGTTGGCGATGATGACGACGTCGTCGACGGTCTGCTCGACCTCGGAGAGCATGTGGCTGGAGATGAGCAGCGTGCGGCCCTCGGCGGCGAGGTGGCGCAGGAAGCTGCGCAGCCAGCGGATGCCCTCGGGGTCGAGGCCGTTGGCCGGCTCGTCGAGGATGACGACCTGCGGGTCGCCGAGGAGCGCCGCCGCCAGGCCGAGCCGCTGGCGCATGCCCATCGAGTAGCCGCCGGCGCGTTTGCGGGCGGCGGCGGGGATGCCGACGAGCTCGAGCAGCTCGTCGACCCGGCGGCTCGGCACGCCGGCCACCGACGCCTGGACGCGCAGGTGGTCGCGCCCGCTGCGGCCGGGGTGGAAGTTCGTCGCCTCGAGGGCCGAGCCGACGACGGTGAGCGGGTTGGGGATGTCGACGTAGCGGTGGCCGTCGATCGTCGCGGTGCCGGCGCTCGGGCGGATGAGCCCGAGGAGCATCCGCAGGGTCGTGGTCTTGCCGCTGCCGTTGGGCCCGAGGAACCCGGTGATCCGGCCCGGCTCGACGTCGAGGTCGAGGTGGTCGACGGCCGTCAGCGACCCGAACCGCTTCGTCAGGCCGCGCACCTCGATGAGCCCCGGGAACCCCGACCGTGCACCCACCAGACGCTCCCTTCGTCTCCCGGCGCGACCCGGCGTCCGGCCCGAGCGCCGGTCCGGGGGTCGGCGGTCCGCGTCCGCGCCGCCGACCGCCGCGTGTGGCGCCCACTCAACCACACCGGGGTCCACGGCCCGTGCCGCTCCCTATAGTGGGCGCACCATGACGTGCGATCCCGATCCGGTCCAGCGTCCCGTCGCCGCGGGAGGCCCGCCCGCATGACCGAGTGGCTCCTCGTCCTCGGTGCGGTGCTGCTCACGGCCGGTACCGCCGTCTTCGTCGCGGCCGAGTTCTCGCTCGTCGCCCTCGACCGGCCGACGGTGCAACGGGCCATCGACGAGGGCGACTCCCGGGCCCGCGTCGTGCTGCAGTCGCTCAAGCAGCTCTCGACGCAGCTGTCGGCGGCCCAGGTCGGCATCACCATCACGACGCTCGTCGTCGGCTACCTGGCCGAGCCGTCGATCGGCCAGCTCGTGTCGGGGCCGCTGACCGCTCTCGGGCTCGGGACGGGTGCCGTGCAGGCCCTGGCGAGCGCCATCGCCCTCGTGCTCGCCACGGTCTTCTCGATGGTCTTCGGCGAGCTGCTGCCGCAGTTCCTCGGCATCTCGGTGCCGCTCGCGACCGCGAAGGTCGTCGCGCTGCCCGTGCGCGTCTTCGCCCTCGTCGCCCGGCCGCTCATCGTCGTGCTCAACGGCTCGGCCAACGGGTTCCTGCGCTCGGTGGGCATCGAGCCGCAGGAGGAGCTGTCGGGTGCCCGGACCCCGCAGGAGCTCGCCAGCCTCGTGCAGCGCTCGGCCGAGGCGGGCACCCTCGACCAGGTCACGGCCCGCATGCTGACCCGCTCGCTCGGGTTCGGCGAGCGCACCGCCGACGACGTCATGACGCCGCGGGTGCGCTGCACCGGCATCCACCGTGACGAGTCGGCCGACGACGTGCTTCGCCTGTCCCGGCGCACCGGCTTCTCCCGCTTCCCGGTGCTCGGCGACGACTGGGACGACGTCGACGGGGTCGTGCACGTCAAGAAGGCCATGGCCGTGCCGCACGAGCGGCGCAAGGACGTGCCGGTGTCGGCCCTGATGTCCGAGCGGCTCGTCGTGCCGGAGACGATCCGGCTCGACCCGCTCCTGCGCCAGCTGCGCGAGGGCGGGTTCCAGATGGCCGTGGTCGTCGACGAGTACGGCGGCACCTCCGGGGTCGTCACCCTCGAGGACGTCGTCGAGGAGATCGTCGGCGAGGTCTCCGACGAGCACGACCGCAGCCGCCAGAGCGGGCGCGAGCTGCTCGACGGCTCGTGGACCGTGCCCGGGCTCTGGCGCCCGGACGAGGTGCGCGACGCCTTCGACGCCGACGTCCCGGACGGGTCCGCGTACGAGACGATGGGCGGTTTCGTCATGGCCGCCCTCGGACGCGTGCCCGCCGTCGGCGACAGCGTGCACGTACCGGGCTGGCGGATCAACGTCGTGGGCATGGAGGGACGCCGCGTCGACCGGCTCCGGTTTGTCCCGGACCCCGAGTCGCTGCCGGACGCCGCAGACGGGGGCGGCCCGCACGACGGCGCGCGCGACGCGGCCGCTCCTGTCGTGGGGCAGGACGGCTCGTGAGCGGCGCGTGGGTGTACGTCGTCTCGGTGCTCCTCCTGTTCGGGAACGCCTTCTTCGTCGGTGCCGAGTTCGCGGCGATGGCGGTGCGCCGCTCGACCCTCGAGCCGCTCGCGGAGGCCGGCAGCAAGCGGGCCGCGTCGTGCCTGCAGGCCCTCGAGCGGCTCGGCTCGATGCTCGTCACGGCCCAGCTCGGCATCACGGTGTGCTCGGTCGGGCTGGGCGCCCTCGCCGAGGCGGCGCTGCACGACCTGCTCGAACCGGTGTTCCACGGCGTCGGCCTGTCCGACGCGTGGGCGAGCGGCGCCGCCCTGGCGCTCGCGCTGCTCGCCGTCTCCTACCTGCACGTCGTCGTCGGCGAGATGATCCCGAAGAACCTCGCCATCGCCGGCCCCGACCGGGCGGCGCTCGTCCTGGTGCCGCCCCTGTTCCTCGTCGCCCGGACGCTGCGGCACATCGTCGCGGCGATGGAGGCCACGGCCAAGGGCCTCGTACGGCTGCTCCACGTCGAGCCCAAGGACGAGCTGACGTCGGCCTTCACCGTCGAGGAGGTCGCGCACATCGTCGGCGAGTCCCGTCGCGAAGGGCTCATCGAGGAGGAGCGGCACGGCCTGGTCACGAAGACGCTCGAGTTCTCCGACAAGCTGGCCCGCGACGTCGCAGTGCCGGCCGGCGGGCTGACGACCGTCGAGCTCGGGGCGACCCCCGCCGACATCGAGCGCCTCGTGGCGCGGCACGGCTTCAGCCGCTACCCGGTGCGGGACGCAGCCGGCGAGATCGCCGGGTACATCCACCTCAAGGACATCCTGTACGCCGACGACGAGCGCCACGAGCAGCCGGTGCCTCCCAAGCGCGTCCGGCGCCTGGCGACCGTCCGCGAGGGCGACGAGGTCGAGGACGTCCTCGCCACGATGCAGCTCACCGGCGCCCACCTGGCCCGCGTCATCGACGACGAGGCCCGCGTCACCGGCGTCGTCTTCCTCGAGGACGTCCTCGAGGAGCTCGTCGGCGAGGTCACCGACACGACCCAGCGCTGAGCCTCCGCGGGGGCTCAGCCGTCACTGTCCTCCCGGGCGGTGCGCCAGTCCAGGTAGGCCTGACCGCGGGGCGCGAGCTCGTAGCCGACGTCGTGGCTGATCGTCAGGCCGAGGGCCTTGAGCTTGCGGATGTCGACCTTCATCGGGAGCAGGTCCCGGTGGAGCAGCGCGGCCAGCTCGCGGGCCACGGTGCGGGGGTTGTCGCGGATCCACTCGAGGATCTCGAGGGTCCAGGGACCGGTGTCACGAGCGTCGAGGCGGTCGAGGCGCCGGCCGATGTCCTCGAGCTCCTCGGCCTCGGGAAGCTTCTCGCGCAGGGCGATCCGGGGGTCCTCACCCGCCCAGGAGAGGCGCACGCGGTAGACCTTGTCCCCACCCCTGCCGCCGCGGGGGGACGGCGTCCGCTGCTTCGGCTCGAGGGCCCGGAGCAGGGTCGCGCGGTCCTTGACCCCGGCCCGGCGGGCGTCGCGCTCGGTGAGACGTGCGACGTCACGCACGAGCGTCACGGCGTCGAAACGCACGAGTCCGGCGGGGGTCAGCTGCGTGCCACCGACCTTGACGCGCGGGGCGTCCCACCGGCGGAAGGCCTGGGTGACCGTGCCGGCGCGGATGCCTTCGGCGACGGGTCGGGAGATGAGCACGGGCCCACCCTCGCAGAACCCGGGCCCGCGGGGCTCCGAGCCGCGCGGACAGTTCGCAGGTGTCCGCAAGCCAGGCCCGGACCGGGGTAGCGTCACAGCGTGGCTGCGCACGGCACGGCGTTCGTCCTCGGCGGGGGCGGGCTGCTCGGTGCCGTCGAGGTGGGGATGCTCCGGGCCCTGCTCGAACGCGGCATCGTCCCCGACCTCGTCGTCGGCACGTCGGTCGGCGCGATCAACGGCGCCCTCGTCGCGGCCGACCCGACGCCCCGTGTGGCCGACCGTCTCCACGCCCTGTGGCAGAGCGCCGCTGAGGGCCGGGAGGTCTACGGCGACCGGGCCGTGCGGCAGCTCCGGCGAGCCATCCGGACGGGGACCCACCTGCACTCGGCGCGTCCGTTGCGGGACCGCATCGCCGAGGAGCTCGGCGACCGCACGTTCGAGGACCTCGCCGTCCGCTTCCAGTGCTGTGCCGCGTCGGTCGAGCGGGCCTCGGAGCACTGGTTCACGGGTGGGCGGGTCGTCGACGCCGTCGTCGCGTCCGCAGCGGTGCCGGGCCTGCTGCCGCCCGCCCTCGTCGACGGCCAGCACTACCTCGACGGGGGCATCGTCAACTCGATCCCCCTGGGGCGGGCCGTGGGGCTCGGGGCGCGGCGGGTCTTCGTCCTGCAGGTCGGCCGCGTCGACCGCCCGCTCGAGGTGCCCACGCGGCCCTGGCACGTCGCGCGGGTCTCGTTCGAGATCGCCCGTCGGCACCGTTTCGTGCGCGAGCTCGCCGAGGTCCCCGACGACGTCGAGGTGCACGTCCTGCCGACCGGCGCCGCCGCCGACGAGGTGGACACCGTGCGCACGTACCGCGACTTCTCGCTCGTGCGCGGACGCATCGAGGCCGCGCACCGCTCGGCGGGCGCCTACCTCGACGCGCTGGGCGCGTTCCCGACCCCGGGCCGGCCCGGCGACGCCGAGGACCGGCGAGGGCGGTGATCCGGCCCTGGCTCCACGGGGCGCTCGGGGCCGTGCGTCGTCTGGTCTTCGCCGTGGTGCTCCTGGCGCTGGCCGGTGCTGCCGTCGTGGCCCTGCCGCTGGCGCTCGTGCTCGCCGGGGCGCTGTCGCCCCTGGTCCCCGGCCGACGGCGGCCGCTGCGGCTCCTCTGGATCGCGCTGGTCCACGTGCTCCTCGAGGCGGTCCTGATCCTCGTCATGCTCGACCTCTGGGTCGCCTCGGGACTCGGCTGGGCGATCCGGCGTCCGATGTTCGAACGGGCCCACTACGCGCTCGTGCGCACCTATCTCGTCGTCATGTTCCGCGAGGCCCGCCGGGTGCTGCGGCTGCGTGTGGTCCGCGAGGGCGAGGCGCCGGACCAGACGGCGCCCGGGCCGGTGCTCGTGCTGTGCCGGCACGCGGGTCCCGCCGACTCGTTCACCGTCGTCTACGCGCTCCAGCGCTGGTACGGGCGCGAGCCCCGGGTCGTCCTCAAGGACACCATGGCGCTGGACCCGGCCATCGGTCTGGTCCTGCACCGGCTCCCGGCCCGGTTCATCTCACCGAACCCGCGGTCCTCGCGTGACAGCGAGGCGGTGGAACGCGAGATCGCCGAGCTCGCCACCGGGCTCGACGACGACGACGCCTTCGTCATCTTCCCGGAAGGGGGCAACTTCAGCCCCGCGCGCCGGGCGCGGTCCATCGAGACGCTGCGCCGAAAGGGTCACGCGGACATGGCGGCCCGCGCCGAGCACATGACCAACGTCCTTCCGCCGCGACCGGGCGGTGTCATCGCCGCGCTCGACGCGGCACCCACGGCGGACGTCGTCTTCGTGGCGCACACGGGGCTCGACCACCTCGTCACCGTCCGGGACGTCTGGCGCGAGCTGCCGATGGACAAGCAGATCATCATGCGGTGGTGGCGGGTGCCTGCCGAGGCTGTGCCGGCCGGGCGCGAGGAGCGCATCGACTGGCTCTTCACGTGGTGGGAACGGATAGACGCCTGGGTCGAGGAGAACCGCCCCGTCGACCTCTCGCTCGACCGTCGTGCCGACATCGCGCCGCGGCCCTGAGCGAGGGCCGACGCGATTCACGGATGGTCCGGCCGGGCTGCTACTCTCACCGGGCGCACGAAAGTGCACGCCCCCGTAGCTCAGGGGATAGAGCACCGCCCTCCGGAGGCGGGAGCGCAGGTTCGAATCCTGCCGGGGGCACCAGCCGGGACGAGGCCCCGAGACAGCGCGCAACGCCGTCTCGGGGCCTCGTGCCGTCCGGCCTCCGTCAGCGTCGGGCGGCCGAGGACGCCTCGCCACCGGCTCGTAGACTCGGCGCCATGACGCCGGAGCAGCTGCGCGCCCTCCTGTGCGGCGTGGCGACGCGGGCCGCGCGCACCGGCGAGCTGCCCGACGAGGCCGAGGCCGGACCACCAGTCGGGCCGCTGTTCCGGCCCACGGACCCGCGCGCCGCCGGCGTCGTCGCCGACTGGGTCACCCCCGTCGCCCAGCGGTGGGGTCCGCGCCTGGACCTCGCGCCCCGTGACCTCGCACGCGTCCTGGCCCGGGGCCTGACGGAGCAGCGCCCGGTGTCGGCCGTCGAGGTGGCGCCCACGGGCCTCATCGCCATCACGCTCGAGGACGCCGACCGCGCGGCGATCATCGAAGTCGTCCGGCGCGAGGCCGACACCTACGCCTGCCCGCACGGGACGGCGCACGTCGACCGGACCGAGCGGCCGGGGGAGCGCGGGACGCGGGACCCGCTCCGCGGGGTCCAGCTGTCCCATGCCCGGCTGTGCCGGCTCGTCCGCAACGCCGAGGCCGCCGGCGTGCAGGTCCGCCCGTCGACGCGCCTCGAGACCCTGACCCACGTCACGGAGCGGCACCTGCTCGTCGCCCTCGCCGACCTGCCCCAGCGGCTCGAGCACCACCGCGGCGACCCGGCCGCCCAGGTCCGCGCACTCGTCGAGCTGGGGCGACTCGCCGACGAGTGGGACCACCCGACGCGGCCGCTCGCCGTGGGGGCACCCGTGGAGCCGGTCCACGGGGCCAGACTCGCGCTCGCCGACGCCGCTCGCGTCGTCTTGCGCAATGGACTCGGCCGCCTCGCAGCGGCGGCCCCCGAGAGGATGTAGGAATGCGCGCACACGAAGCCGGAGCGCTCCACGCCGAGGGCTACCGAGGGCCGGCGTGGCTCCAGACCCCCGTCGACATCAACGCGCTGGTGCCGTCGCTGTGGGCCTCGTCGGTCGGCAGGGGAGGTGACGGCGCGCTCACGGTCGGCGGCGTCTCGGTCGTCGACCTCGCCCGCGACTTCGGCACTCCCGCCTACGTCATCGACGAGGACGACTTCCGTTCGCGCGCAAGGGAGTTCAAGCAGACGTACGCGGAGGTCTTCGACGACCTGTGCGGTGGTGCCGACGTCTACTACGCCGGCAAGGCGTTCCTGTGCACCGAGGTCGCGCGATGGATCCACGACGAGGGTCTGCACCTCGACGTCTGCACCGGTGGCGAGCTCGCCGTCGCCATGCGGGCCGGAGTGCCGGGGGAGCGGATCGGCCTGCACGGCAACAACAAGAGCCTCGCCGAGATCCGCCAGGCCCTCGAGTACGGCGTCGGGCGCATCGTGGTCGACTCCTTCGACGAGATCGAGCGGGTGGCCGGGGTGGCCGCCGAGCTCGGCGTGGTGGCCCCGGTCCTCGTCCGGGTCACGGTCGGTGTCGAGGCCCACACGCACGAGTTCATCGCGACGGCCCACGAGGACCAGAAGTTCGGCCTGTCGCTCTCGGGCGGCCAGGCCTTCGAGGCGGTCCGCCGCATCCTCGGGCGGCCCGACCGCCTCCGGCTGCTCGGCCTGCACAGCCACATCGGCTCCCAGATCTTCGACACGTCGGGCTTCGAGGTGTCGGCCCGACGCATCCTCGGGCTGCACACGCAGGTCGCCCGCGAGCTCGGCGTCGAGCTGCCCGAGCTGGACCTCGGTGGCGGCTTCGGCATCGCCTACACGACCGAGCACGACCCGCTGCCGCCCAAGCACCTCGCGGCGGGCATGGCCGAGATCGTCGAGCGCGAGTGCCGTGCCGACGGCGTCGCCGTTCCACGCATCTCGATCGAGCCCGGGCGTGCCATCGCCGGCCCGAGCACCTTCACGCTGTACGAGGTGGGGACCGTCAAGCCCGTCGACCTCGACGGCGGCGCCCAGCGCGTCTACGTCTCGGTCGACGGCGGGATGAGCGACAACGTGCGCACCGCCCTCTACGACGCCAACTACTCGTGCACGCTCGCCGGCCGGGCGTCCACCGCCGCGCCGGTCCTCGCCCGGGTGGTCGGCAAGCACTGCGAGAGCGGCGACATCGTCGTCAAGGACGAGTTCCTGCCGGCCGACGTCGCGGCCGGCGACCTCGTCGCCGTGCCCTGCACGGGCGCCTACTGCCGCTCGCTGTCGAGCCAGTACAACCACACGCCGCGGCCGCCCGTCGTCGCCGTCCGCGACGGCCTCGCCCGCCTGATCGTCCGGCGCGAGACCGTCGACGACCTGCTCGCGCTCGATGTCTGATGGAGCCGCAGATCCTGTCTCGCGCATGTCCGGATCGCGAAACAATGGCCGGCCGGGGGCCGGACGGACGGCAGGATTCGCACCGTGGAGCGCGCTGTGAGTGACCGGAAGCCGTTGCGCGTCGCCCTCCTCGGGGCCGGCGTCGTCGGTGGCGCCGTCGCGCGCCTGCTCGTCGAGCACGCCGACGACATGGCCGCGCGGGTCGGCGCGCCGCTCGAGATCGCCGGCATCGCCGTGCGCCGGGGCGGCCGCGACCGGTCCGACCTCGGCGTGGACCCGGGCCTGTTCACGACCGACGCGGAGGGCCTCGTCACGCGGGCGGACGTCGTCGTCGAGGTCATCGGCGGCATCGAGCCGGCACGCTCGCTCATCCTGCGCGCCATGGAGCACGGCGCCTCCGTCGTCACGGCCAACAAGGCGCTCCTTGCCGAGGATGGGCCGACGCTCTACGCCGCGGCCGCCCGGCACGGCGTCGACCTGTACTACGAGGCCGCCGTCGCCGGTGCCATCCCGCTGCTGCGCCCGCTGCGCGAGTCGCTCGCGGGTGACGAGGTGACCAAGGTGCTCGGCATCGTCAACGGCACGACCAACTACGTGCTCGACAAGATGGACACGACCGGTGCCGGGTTCGCGGACGCCGTCGAGCAGGCGCAGTCCCTCGGCTACGCCGAGGCCGACCCCACCGCCGACGTCGAGGGTTTCGACGCCGCGGCCAAGGCCGCCATCCTCGCCTCGCTCGCCTTCCACACCCGCGTGGCCGGCACGGACGTGCACCGAGAGGGCATCACCGAGGTCACCGCCGCCGACGTCGCGGCGGCCCGCGAGATGGACGCCGTCGTCAAGCTGCTCGCGATCTGCGAGCGCGGGGACGCCGGCGTCAGCGTCCGGGTCCACCCGGCGATGATCCCGCGCACCCATCCGCTCGCCGGCGTCCGCGAGGCCTTCAACGCCGTGTTCGTCGAGGCCGACGCCGCGGGGCAGCTCATGTTCTACGGCAAGGGCGCCGGCGGCGACCCCACCGCCTCGGCCGTCCTCGGCGACATCGTCGCCGTGGCCCGGCACCGTGTCGGCGGGGGCCTCGGGCCGGGCGAGTCGAGCTACGCCGAGCTGCCGGTCCTGCCCATGGGCCAGGCCCAGACCCGGTACCACATCAGTCTCGAGGTGGCCGACCGCTCCGGCGTCCTCGCCCAGGTCGCCGCGGCGTTCGCCGACCACGACGTGTCCATCGAGACCGTCCGGCAGCAGCTCGTCCGCGACGAGGACGGCCAGGGCGCCCGGGCCACCCTCATCATCGTCACCCACACCGCGAGCGACGCGGCGCTGTCGGCCACGGTCGAGGCGCTGCGCACGCTCGAGGTCGTCCGTGGCGTCAACTCCGTCATGCGCGTGGAAGGTTCCTGATGGCTCACCAGTGGCGGGGTGTCATCCCCGAGTACGCCGACCGGCTGCCGATGCTCGAGGGCGCACCGGTCGTGACGCTTCGCGAGGGCGGCACGCCGCTCATCCCGGCGGAGAAGCTGTCGGAGCGGGTCGGGGCCGAGGTGCACCTCAAGTACGAGGGGCTCAACCCCACCGGCTCGTTCAAGGACCGCGGCATGACCGCGGCGATCAGCCTCGCCGCCAAGAAGGGTGCGAAGGCCGTCATCTGCGCCAGCACCGGCAACACGAGCGCGTCCGCCGCGGCGTACGCGACCAAGGCCGGCATGGCGTGCGGCGTTCTCGTGCCCGAGGGCAAGATCGCCATGGGCAAGCTGAGCCAGGCCATCGCCCACGGCGCGACCCTGCTGCAGGTCGACGGCAACTTCGACGACTGCCTCAACCTCGCGCGCAAGCTCGCCGAGGCCTACCCGGTCGAGCTCGTCAACTCCGTCAACCCGGCCCGCATCGAGGGCCAGAAGACGGCCTCGTTCGAGGTCGTCGACGCCCTCGGTGACGCGCCCGACATCCACTGCCTGCCGGTCGGCAACGCCGGCAACATCACGGCGTACTGGAAGGGCTACCGCGAGTACCTCGCCACGCCCGTCACCGACGCCCCCGCCGGGCCGGCGACCCACCTGCCCGTCATGTGGGGCTTCCAGGCGGCCGGGGCCGCGCCGATCGTCCTCGGCCACCCGGTCGACGAGCCCGAGACCATCGCGACGGCGATCCGCATCGGCAACCCGGCCTCGTGGGAGCAGGCCCTCACGGCCCGTGACGAGTCCGGCGGTCGCATCGACGCCGTCACCGACGAGCAGATTCTCCTCGCGCACCGGTTCCTGTCGGCGCAGGAGGGCGTCTTCGTCGAGCCCGGTTCCGCCGCGTCAGTCGCCGGCCTGCTGGCCTGCCACGAGGCCGGCCTCGTCCCCCCTGGGGCGCGCATCGTCTGCACCGTCACCGGTCACGGCCTCAAGGACCCGCAGTGGGCGCTGCGCACCGCCGACGGTGGCGACGTGACCCCGGTCCGGGTCCCGGTCGACGCGGTGAGCGCGGCGCGGGCGCTCAGCCTCGAGGACTGACGCGTGAGGCGTGTCGCCGCTCGACGTTCGGTGCGCGTCCGCGTGCCGGCGAGCAGCGCCAACCTCGGCCCCGGGTTCGACTCGATCGGGCTCGCCCTCGGCATCTGGGACGAGTACGTCGTCACGACGGCGGACACGCCGGGGCTGGTCATCACGGTGGCCGGCGAGGCCGCCGGGGACGTGCCCACCGACGAGAGCCACCTCGTGCACGCCGCGATGCGCCACACGTGGGACCGACTCGGCGTCGAGGCCCCCGCGGGACTGACCCTGACCGCACGCAACGGCGTGCCGCACGGGCGCGGTCTGGGCTCCTCGGCAACCGCTATCGTCGCGGGAGTCGTTGCCGCACAAGCACTTTCAGGGCCGGATGCGGGCTGGGACGCGGATGCCGCCGCCTCGTACCGGACCGACGGATGGCCCGAGCCGGGGGCGGACGTGCCGGTCGACCTCGACCTCGCCGACGACATCGCCAGCCGGCTCGAGGGGCACCCCGACAACGCCTCCGCGAGCGTCTTCGGCGGGCTCACCGTCAGCTGGATGCCCGACGGCACCGGCGCCGACCGCGGTGAGCGCACGGTCACCGCGCGCCCGGTCCTGCACCCCGACGTCGAGGTCGTCGTGCTCGTCCCCGACACCCAGCTCGCGACGCGCACCGCGCGCTCGGTGCTGCCCGACGTGGTGCCGCTGCGCGACGCCGCAGCGGGCGCGGGACGCGCTGCGCTCCTCGTCCACGCCCTGACCACCGAGCCGTCACACCTGCACGCGGCCACGCGCGACTGGCTGCACCAGGAGGCCCGGCGGTCCTCGTACCCCGACACGATGGCCGTCGTCGACGTGCTGCGCGCCCGGGGCCAGGCCGCGGTGGTGTCGGGTGCGGGGCCGAGCGTCCTCGTCCTGACGACCCGCGCGCGGAGCGCCGACGTGCAGGTCCCGCCGGGATGCGTCGGCTGGCGCCGCCTGGCCCCCGGCGTGCCCGCGACCGGGGCCGTCGTCTCCGCGCTCTGAGCCGCGGCCGCGACGAGCAGGCCGCTCGCTCCCGGCGCACGGCGAGGACGTCAGGTCCGTCCCACCCGCGAGGGGGTCGGATGGTATCCTGCGGGTGCACCACACGCCGCGAGCTTCGCAGGCCGGTGTATCACCCCCACGCCGAGGCCCTCTCCACCGCCTCACGGCGCCGTGCGCCGTCGTGGACCACCTTCAGGCCAGCACTGGCCCAAGTCCGACCCGTGGGAGTTCGTCCCGGGTCGCAAACGAGGGGGAAGGATCCTTCGTGTCAGAAACCACCACCCGCCCGGTGTCGGGCCTGTCCGCGATGAAGCTGGACGAGCTCAAGGGCGTCGCGTCCTCCATGGGCATCAAGGGCACCGGGAGGATGCGCAAGAGCGACCTCGTCGAGGCCATCCGGGCCCGTCAGTCCGGCGGCTCGTCCGCGCCGGCCGCCGGTTCCGCGCCGGCGACCGGTTCTGCGCCGTCCGACGGTTCGGGCGCGTCGAGCGCCGCCGTCGAGGCCGAGACCCGATCTGCGCCCACGGACGTCGCGGGCGAGCAGGGCGGCGCGGCCCGCGTCCGCACGTCGCGTCGGGCCAGTCGTCCGGCGGGCACGGCGCTCGAGCCCGACGCCTCGGCCGCGGCGAGCGCGCCGGCGTCGGCGGGCGATCGGACGCCCACCTCCGAGGGCGGCGACTCCTCCCGCGAGCGTCGTGAGGACCGGGGCGCTGGCGCGCGCACCGAGCGTGCCGACCGTGCCGAGCGTGCCGAGCGTTCCGAGCGTTCCGAGCGTTCCGAGCGTTCCGAGCGCACCGACCGCGCGGACCGTGCCGACCGGACGGACCGTGGCGACCGCACCGACCGCACGGACCGTGACGAGCGTGCGGACGCCGCGGTGCGCGAGGCACGTGACGGCCGCCAGAACGAGCGCCAGGGTGACCGCCCGAACCGCGGGACTCAGAACCGGGACCAGAACCGGGACCAGAACCGGGAGCAGAACCGCGAGCAGAACCGGGACCAGAGCCGCGACCAGAACCGCGAGCAGAACCGGGACCAGAACCGCGACCAGAACCGGGACCAGAACCGCGACCAGAACCGGATCGACGACGACGATCGCGGCGGCCGCCGCAGCCGCAACCGGCAGCGCAACCGTGACCGCAAGCGGGGCCGGGGCCGCGAAGGTGGCCAGGACTGGGTCGAGACCGACCTGCAGGTCGGCGACGACGACGTCCTCGTGCCCGTGGCCGGCATCCTCGACGTCCTCGACAACTACGCGTTCGTCCGCACGTCCGGCTACCTCGCCGGCCCGAACGACGTCTACGTCGGTCAAGGCGCTGCGCGAGGGCGAGCAGCCGCAGGGCAACGTCGGCCGGCAGAAGTACAACGCGCTGGTCCGCCTGGACAGCATCAACGGCGCCGGTGCCGACGACGCCGCCAAGCGCGTCGAGTTCGGCAAGCTGACGCCGCTCTACCCGCAGCAGCGCCTGCGGCTCGAGACCGAGCCGGGCCAGCTGACGACGCGCATCATCGACCTCGTCGCCCCCATCGGCAAGGGCCAGCGCGGGCTCATCGTCGCGCCGGCCAAGGCCGGCAAGACGATGGTCATGCAGGCCATCGCCAACGCCATCACGACGAACAACCCCGAGTGCCACCTCATGGTCGTCCTCGTCGACGAGCGTCCGGAGGAGGTCACCGAGATGCAGCGCGCCGTCAAGGGCGAGGTCATCGCCTCGACCTTCGACCGGCCCGCGGAGGACCACACGACGGTTGCCGAGCTCGCCATCGAGCGGGCCAAGCGACTCGTCGAGCTCGGCCACGACGTCGTCGTCCTGCTCGACTCGATCACCAAGCTGGGCCGGGCCTACAACCTCGCCGCGCCGGCGAGCGGCCGGATCCTGTCCGGCGGCGTCGACTCGGCTGCGCTCTACCCGCCGAAGAAGTTCTTCGGCGCGGCTCGCAACATCGAGAACGGCGGCTCGCTGACGATCCTCGCCACCGCGCTCGTCGAGACGGGCTCGAAGATGGACGAGGTGATCTTCGAGGAGTTCAAGGGCACCGGCAACATGGAGCTCAAACTCGACCGGCAGCTGGCCAACCGCCGCATCTTCCCGGCCGTGGACATCAACGCCTCGGGCACCCGGCGTGAGGAGATCCTCCTCGCGAGCGAGGAGCTGAAGATCATGTGGAAGCTGCGTCGGGTCCTCGGCGGCCTCGACGCCCAGCAGGCCATCGAGCTGCTCGTCGACCGCCTGCGCAAGACGAAGACGAACTACGAGTTCCTCGTGCAGGTGCAGCAGACCAGCGGCAGCCGGCTCGACGACGACGCCTGAGGCGTTCACCCGACGCCGGCACCGAGAGGGGCGGGACCGCGACCGCGGTCCCGCCCCTCTCGCATCGTCCGAACCTCGGCGTTTCGAGTCGGAACTGTCCGAAATGTTCGTAAACTGGATCGACCCACCAGCCCCACCGATGGAGTGCCATGACCGCGCCTGCCGGCGACCACGTCTTCGCCAGCGACGGACCGGTTCGCGTCCTCGTCGCCGACGACGACGCCGACATCCGAGACCTCGTCGAGTTCAAGCTCGTCCAGGCCGGCTACGCCGTGGAGGCGGTCCCGGACGGCGCGTCCGCGTGGGAGTCCTTCGAGGCCGACCCGCCCCAGCTCGTCGTGCTCGACGTCATGATGCCGGGCCTGTCCGGCATCGACGTGCTCCGCAAGATCCGCGAGAGCGACCACCCCGGTGTCCCGGTGCTGCTGCTCAGCGCGAAGTCCCGGGACTCCGACGTCGACACCGGGTTCGCGGTGGGTGCCGACGACTACGTCATCAAGCCGTTCAGCCCCCGCGAGCTGCTCCATCGCGTCAACGGCATGCTCGCCCGGGCCCGGTGAGGGCGCACTCGTGGTGACCATCGGCGCCCACCTGCTGCTCGGCGCCACGATCGCGGTCCTGGCCACCTGCCTGGTCCTCGTCCTCGTCGTCGTCGCCGTCCGGTCGCGCCGGCTGGGCCGCCAGAAGCGCGACGAGATGCTCCTCGCGCCCCTGCGCAGGCCGCTCATCGTCGTCGCGTCCGGCGAGGACGACGACGGCTCGGCCACCGAGCAGCTGACCTGGGCCACCGGCGTCACCCGCGACGTCCTGGACGAGGTCGTCGTCGACCTGCTGACGAAGATCCGCGGCCTGCCCGCCGAGCAGCTCGTGCAGGTGCTCACCGCCCACGGCGCCGTCGAGCGCGCCAAGGCCGACCTGGGCCACCGCTCGCTCGTCCGCCGGGCCAAGGCGGCCCAGATGCTCGGCCTCGCCGGCGGCCCCGACGCGGTGCCGCTCCTCGTCGAGGCCCTCGGCGACAGCACGGTCCAGGTGCGCAACAGCGCCGCCTACGGGCTCGGCCTCATCGGCGACGCGTCGGCAGCCGCTGCGGTTCTCGCGGCCACCGGCGCCGACAACGGCGGCATCCCCGCCAGCACGTCGGCCGAGACGCTGCAGTCGATGGGCGTCGGCATCTCGGGCGTCCTCGGCGCCGCCTTCGAGGACGACGCCGCGCGGACCCGCATGGTCGCCGCCCACGTCACCGGCGACCGCAGCTTCACCCGGGGCCTGCCGGCGCTGCGCCGGCTGCTCGCGACCGACCCCGACCTCACCGTCCGCGAGACGTGCGCGACCGCGATCGGCCGCCTCGGCCGCGACGAGGACGTCGCCGTGCTCGCGCGCCACGTGGCCGGTGACGAGCCGCTGTCCCTGCGCCGGGCCTGCGCCGCGGCGCTCGGTGACCTCGGCGAGGCAGCCGCCGTGCCGGTGCTCGCCACGTTGCTCGACGACCCCGACCCGCGCCTGGCCGAGATCGCGGCCTCCGCGCTGATCGGGCTCGGCACGGACGGCCACGCCGCGCTCGCCGGCCGGGAGGACACCCCGCCGGTCCGCGCCGCCCGCACCGTGGCCGAGCTCCAGCGGGCGTCGGCGTGACCGGCGTCGTCGAGGGCGTGCGCTCGGCCGTCGTCTGGCTCATGGACGTCACGAGCATCCCGATCCTCGTCTACTTCCTCCTCATCAACACCTCGCTCGTCGTCCTGATCGCCTTGGCCTACCTCGAGTTCCGGGCCCAGGAGCGCCGACGCGCGACGGCCGTGGAGTGGCAGGGCGCGGGCCTGGCACCGGGCGTCTCGCTCCTCGTGCCGGCCTACAACGAGGAGGCCGGCATCGTCACGGCGGTCAAGTCGTTCCTCACGCTGCGCTACCCGCGGCACGAGGTCGTCGTCGTCGACGACGGCAGCACGGACGCCACCTTCGAGCGCCTCCGGGAGGCGTTCGACCTCGTCGAGGTGCCCCGGGTCCTGCCCCACGAGGTGCCGATCCGGGCGCGCATCCTCGGCGTCCACGTGCCGCGCGACGGCCGCACCCGCCTCGTCGTCGTCCGCAAGGAGAACTCCGGCCGCTCCGAGGCCATCAACGTCGCGATCAACGCCGCCACCGAGCCGCTCGTCGCGATGATCGACGGCGACTCCGTCCTCGAGCCCGACGGCCTGCTCCACGTCACGCGCCCCTTCGCCGACGACCCGACGCGCATGGTCGCCACGGGGGGCGCCATCCGCCCGGTCAACGGCAGCCGCGTCATCGCCGGCCGCATCGTGCGGGTCGAGATGCCGCAGACGTGGCTGCCGCGCATCCAGCTCGTCGAGTACCTGCGCGCCTTCCTGCTCGGCCGCACCGGCTGGTCGCGGCTGGGCTCCCTCATCCTCATCAGCGGGGCGTTCGGGCTCTTCCGTCGCGACGTCGTCGTCGAGGTCGGCGGCCTCGACCCGGACAGCATCGGTGAGGACTTCGAGCTCGTCATGCGCATCCACAAGCGCCTGCGCGACGAGGGGCGCGACTACCGCATCGAGTTCGTGCCGGAGCCGGTGTCCTGGACCGAGGTCCCGGTCACCGCGAAGGTGCTGCGCAACCAGCGGCGTCGGTGGCACCGGGGCCTCTGGGAGACCCTCTGGGCCTACCGCTCGATGCTCTTCCGCCCCAGGTACGGACGCGTCGGCTGGGTGGCCCTGCCCTACTACTGGCTCTTCGAGCTGTTCGCGCCGCTGCTCGAGCTCTTCGGGATCGTCATCGTCCCGCTGGCACTGCTGCTCGGGGTCGTCGACATCCCGTTCGCGCTCCTGTTCCTCGTCCTCGCCTACGGCTACGCGGTTCTCGTCACGCTCGCGGCCATGCTCGTCGACGAGTGGGCCTTCCACAAGCAGGACCGGTGGCAGGCGCTCGGCCTCACGGTCGTCGCGTCGGTCCTCGAGAACGTCGGCTACCGCCAGGCGACCGTCTGGTGGCGGCTTGAGGGCTGGTGGGCGAGCCTGCGCGGCAAGAAGCACGTCTGGGGCGTCATGACGCGGACGGGCTTCGACGAGGGTCCCGCGTGAACGTCGGGCTGCGGCCCTTCACGCGCAGCTCCGTCGGCACGCAGATCCGGATCTTCGTCGGCATCATCGTCGCGCTGGTCACGGCCGGCGCGGTGGTGTCCGTCGTGACGATCCAGATGCAGAGCCAGTCGGTCCGGGCACTCACCCTCGTGTTCGAGCCGGCCAACGACGCCAACAACGACGTCGTCCTGTCGATGACCCAGGCGCACGGCGCGTGGCAGCTGGCCGCCGTCGGCCGCCCGCCGACCCTGCCGGCCGACGGCTACCGTTCGACGGTCCAGGCCGACCTCGACCGTCTCCTCGAGGCCATCCGCCAGCCGGAGCTGCCCCGGGAGGACGTCGCCGGGTACGAGCGCCTCGCCGCCGCGCAGCGCCAGGCGGCCACCCGGTGGTTCCAGGAGGTCGAGCGCGCCGAGGCCGTCCGGGGAGCCGGGGCAGGGGTGCCACCTGCCACCCAGGCCGTCGTGGAGGGCGCCTACTCGACGTTCCTGGGCGCCAGCACCGCCCTCGGGGTCCAGGTGCTCGGTGACCGCAACGAGGCGCGCATCGACTCCCGCAACGGCACGAGCCTCGCCTCCGACGTCCTCATCGGCGTCACCGTCGTCGTCGTCCTCCTCCTCGTCGCGGCGGGGTTCGGCATGGACCGCGCGGTGGGGCGGCCCATCGCCCGGCTGCGCGAGGTCGTGCGCCGCCAGGCCGAGGACGACGTCATCGCCATGGCCAACCAGGAGGAGGGCGCGCTCGAGGTGCGGATGCTCGCGCGCGACTTCAACGACCTGACCCGCGCCAACGCCCGGCTCGTCGACCAGCAGGCGGCCGTCCTCGAGATGCAGGGCTCGTCCTCGACGTCGGGCGCCGGGTCCGCGCGGCGAGCGATGTCACCGAGGCGCTCCAGCGGGTGTGCGCCCGCCTCGGCGTCGGGCTCGGGGCGGACCGCGTCCTGCTCTACACCCTGGCCGACGACGGGCAGAGCATCGAGGACCGTCTCCAGTGGTGCGCCGGTGACCTGCCGGACCTGCCCCCGCTGCCGCGCTCGCTCGCCCAGCAGATCGGGACCGTCAACGACGAGCTGCGCCGCGATGCCGGCTTCTTCGACCTCGGCGACCTCCTCGCGCACGAGGCCTACCAGGACGAGCGCGCCCGCGCCTTCCACCGGGCCACGGGCGCGCGGTCGCTGCTCATGCTTCCCGTCGGCACCGGGGGCCGCGGCCTCGGCATCATCGCGATCATGATGGTCGACGGGCCGCGCCGCTGGCACCGGCACGAGATCCAGGCGGCACAGCAGTGCGCCGCCATCGCCGCCCAGTCGATCATCACCCTGCGCCTGACGCTCATGCAGGAGGAGCAGGTCCGCCGCCTCACCGAGCTCGACCGGCAGAAGACCGACTTCATGGCCACCATCAGCCACGAGCTGCGCACGCCCCTGACGTCGATCTCCGGCTACCTCGAGCTGCTCACCGACGGCGACTTCGGTGACGTCAGCCAGGGCCAGCACGTGGCCCTGGAGATCATCGGGCGCAACGCCACGCGCCTGCGTGGCCTCATCGAGGACCTGCTGGTCCTCAACAAGATCGAGGCGAGCGGCCTGCAGTCCGTGGCCGAGGACGTCGCGGTCGCCGACCTGCTCGCCACCGTGGCCGAGACGATGGAGCCGGTCGCGGTCGCGGGCGGTGTCGAGCTCGTCTGCCACGCCGTGGCGCAGGACCTCGTCGTGCACGTCGACCGTGGCCAGCTCGAGCGCGCCCTCATCAACCTCGGCTCGAACGCCGTGAAGTTCACGCCCGAGGGCGGGCAGGTGGTCCTGTCGGCCGAGCGGGCCGGCGACTCGACGATCGTGTCCGTGCGCGACACCGGCATCGGCATCCCGGCGGCCGACCTCGCCCGGCTGTCCGAGCGGTTCTTCCGCGCCGGCAACGCGACCGCCGCCGCCATCCCGGGCACGGGCCTGGGCCTGGCCATCGTGCGCGCCATCGTCGAGGGACACGGCGGCGAGCTCGTCATCGCCTCGGTCGAGGGGGAGGGCACGACGATGCAGGTGGTCCTGCCGGTCGCCCAGCCCGCGCACCTCGACGTCCTCGCGGACGCCTGACGCCGGCATCCCGGCGGCCCCGCGGCACTCCGTCGGCATCGCGTCGGCATCGCGTCGGCATCGCGTCGGCACCGCGTCGGCACCGCGTCGGCACCGCGTCGGTACTGCCCCGGAGGCACCGCCACGGCGGGAATGCCGACCGCCCGGCACGCGTTTGGGAGGACGTGTGCCCTTCTGGCACACTCTTGCTTCGGACCGGTTCACGGCAGAGCGACCCACCAGGGTGGCGAGCGAGGACACCGACCCGGCCGACAACCTCGAGGAGACGATTGTGAAGAAGGACCTTCACCCCACCTACGTGGAGACCACGGTCACCTGCACCTGTGGCAACACGTTCACGACCCGCAGCACCGCGACCTCCGGCCAGATCTCGGCCGACGTGTGCTCCCAGTGCCACCCGTTCTACACGGGCAAGCAGAAGATCCTCGACACCGGTGGCCGCGTGGCCCGGTTCGAGGCCCGGTACGGCAAGAAGGCCGCCAAGTAGGTCTCCCGCACGCCGGCCCCGCGACGTCCGTCGCCGGGGCCGGCGTTCGTCGTCCTCGGCCCTTCAGAGCCCACGCCACCGACCAGGCAGGAGAGCCCGGTGCTCGACTCCGTGCAGTCCGTCCTCGACGAGTACGCCGACCTCGAGACCCGCCTCGCCGACCCCGGCGTGCACACCGACCAGGACCTCGTCCGGACGCTGAACAAGCGCTACGCGGCCCTCGCCCCGACCGTCGCAGCGGCGCGCGCGTGGCGGTCGGCCCGTGACGACCTCGATGCCGCGCGCGAGCTCGCGGCCGAGGACCCCGGCTTCGCCGACGAGGTCCCGGCGCTCGAGGCGGTCCTCGCCGAGGCCGAGGAGCACCTGCGCCGGATGCTCGTGCCCCGCGACCCCGACGACGACCGCGACGTCATCCTCGAGGTCAAGGCGGGGGAGGGCGGCGACGAGTCGGCGCTGTTCGCCGGCGACCTGCTGCGCATGTACCTGCGCTACGCCGAGCGGCGGGGCTGGCGCACCGCGGTCGAGGATGCCACCGAGAGCGACCTCGGCGGCTACAAGGACGTCCGCGTCTCGATCAGGACCAGGGGTACCCCCGGCCTCGGGGAGGGGCCGTGGGCGCGGCTCAAGTACGAGGGCGGCGTCCACCGCGTCCAGCGGGTCCCCGTGACCGAGAGCCAGGGCCGCATCCACACCTCCGCGGCCGGCGTCCTCGTCATGCCCGAGGCCGAGGAGGTCGAGGTGAGCGTCGATCCGAACGACCTGCGCATCGACGTCTACCGGTCGAGCGGCCCGGGCGGCCAGAGCGTCAACACGACCGACTCGGCCGTGCGCATCACGCACCTGCCCACCGGCCTCGTCGTGTCCTGCCAGAACGAGAAGTCGCAGCTGCAGAACAAGGAGGCCGCCATGCGCGTCCTGCGGGCGCGGCTGCACCAGGTCGCGCAGGACGCCGCCGACGCCGAGGCGTCCGCGGCGCGACGCTCGCAGGTGCGCACGGTCGACCGCAGCGAGCGCATCCGCACGTACAACTTCCCTGAGAACCGCATCTCCGACCACCGCACCGGTTTCAAGGCCTACAACCTCGACGCCGTTCTCGACGGCGACCTCGACCCGGTCGTGCAGTCCGCCCTCGACGCCGACGAGGCCGCCAAGCTCGCCGCCCTCGCCGAGGGGTCCGGAGGGTGACCGACCTGCGCACCGGCGTCCGGGCCGCGGCGCAGGCGCTCGCGGACGCGGGGGTGCCCTCGCCCGAGGCCGACGCGCTCGAGCTCGCCGCCCACGTGCTCGGGCTCGACACGGGCGAGGTGCGCCGGCAGATGGTCCTCGGCGGCACGAGGCTGCCCGACGCGTTCGAGCGGCTCGTCGAGGAGCGGGCCGCGCGGGTGCCGCTGCAGCACCTCACCGGCCGCGCGCACTTCCGCCGGCTGACGCTGTCCGTCGGGCCGGGCGTGTTCGTCCCTCGCCCCGAGACCGAGGTGCTCGTCGAGCTCGCGCTCGCCGAGATCGACCGTCTCCTCCTCGCCACCGCCCCTCCTCCTTCTCCTCCTCCTCCTCCCGCTCCTCCTCCCGCTCCCGCACCGAACGAGTCGTTCGGTGCCGAAAGCGCCGGTGCACCGACGCGTCCGGGCCCTGCCGACGCGTCCGGGACCGAACGAGTCGTTCGGGTCGTCGACCTCTGCTCGGGGTCGGGCGCCATCCCGCTCGCCGTCAAGGACGAACGGCCCGCCGTCGCCGTGCGGGCCGTCGAGCTGTCACCGGAGGCGCACGCCTGGTCGGTGGCCAACCGGGACCGGCTCGGTCTCGATGTCGACCTCGTCCGGGGCGACGCCTCGGGCCCGTGCCTGTGCGACTGGGAGGGCGGGGTCGACGTCGTCACCGTCAACCCGCCCTACATCCCGCTCGGCCAGGTGCCGCTCGACCCCGAGGTCCGCGACCACGACCCCGCTCTCGCGCTGTACGGCGGTAGCGAGGACGGGCTGGCCATCCCGCTCGCCGTCGCACGCCGGGCCGCCGACCTGCTGCGCCCCGGTGGCCTGCTGCTCGTCGAGCACGCCGACTCGCAGGGGATCAGCCTCCCCGAACGGCTGACGCGCACCGGGCTCTGGGTCGAGGTCACCGACCACGAGGACCTCGCCGGCCGGCCCCGGGTCACCACCGCCCGCCGCGCCTGACGCGTCTGACCCGCCTGACGCGTCAGCCCCGCACCGAGCGCGACCCACTCCGCTGGGTCGGGCGGCCGGATCCACACGACGTTCGGCTTCGTCCGGGCGGGTCTCGCCGGTTCGCTCCGGCCGCTCGGCCCGACGCCCGGGCGCGCGGTCCGAACGCGCCGCCCGCGCGCACGGGACACGTCGCGGTCCGCGTCGGTGCCGCGACTAGGCTCTGCCGGGTGAGCGAGCGCTACGACTGCACCGACCCCGACGGCCGCGCCGAGGGCATCCCCGCCGCCGCGGCGGCCGTGCGACGCGGCGAGGTCGTGGTCCTGCCGACCGACACCGTCTACGGCATCGGCTGCGACGCCTTCGACGCCAACGCCGTGGCCTCCGTGCTCGCCGCGAAGGGCCGCGGGCGCGACATGCCGCCGCCGGTGCTCATCCCGACGGCCCGGACCGCGCAGGGGCTGGCCACCCAGGTGCCCGACTACGCCAACCGCCTCATGGAGCGGTTCTGGCCCGGTCCGCTCACGGTCGTGCTCAAGGCCCAGACGTCGCTGCACTGGGACCTCGGCGAGACGAACGGCACCGTGGCCCTGCGCGTGCCCGACGACGAGATCGCCCTCGACCTGCTCGGCGACATCGGACCGATGGCCGTCACGAGCGCCAACACGACCGGGGACCCCGCGGCGCGGTCGGTCGACGAGGCGCAGGCCATGCTCGGCGAGTCCGTGGCGGTCTACCTCGACGGCGGCCCGACCGAGGGCGGCGCTCCCTCGACGATCGTCGACTGCACGGGGGAGGTCCCCGTCACCCTGCGCCTCGGCGCCATCCCGCAGGCCGACCTCGACGCGGCGCTCCTGCCCCAGGAGCCGCCCACCGACGACGCAGGAACCGACGCCGTCGCCAGCGTGGACGTCCCCGACGCCGACACGGCCGACGCCCCGGACGCCGGCGAGCCCGTCGGCGAGGTGCCGCCCGACCCCACGCCGGACCCGAGCGCCGACCCCACCCAGCACGGACGCGGTGCCGCCGCCCACGGCTCGACGGCATAGAGTTGGTCCGCGCTCGCACCAGTGCCCCGCACGGAAACCCGCACCGAAACCCGCACCGAAACCCGCACCCTCCGGAGATGCCCCATGGCTGACGACACGACGTTCTACGGCTCCGACTTCGGCGCCCTCCAGTCCTTCGACCCGGACATCGCGGGGGTGCTCCTGTCCGAGCTGGACCGCATCCGCGGCGGCCTGCAGCTCATCGCGAGCGAGAACATCAGCTCGCCCGCGGTCCTGACCGCGCTCGGCTCGACGCTGTCGAACAAGTACGCCGAGGGCTACCCGGGGCGTCGCTACTACGGCGGGTGCGCCGAGGTCGACAAGGCCGAGACGATCGCCATCGAGCGGGCCAAGGAGCTGTTCGGCGCCGACCACGCCAACGTCCAGGCGCACTCCGGCGCCTCCGCCAACCAGGCCGTGTACGGGGCGTTCATGAAGCCCGGCGACACCCTTCTCGCGATGGCCCTGCCGATGGGCGGCCACCTCACCCACGGCGCCAAGGTCTCCTTCTCCGGCAAGTGGTTCGACGCCGTCCCGTACGGCGTCGACAAGGAGACCGAGGACATCGACTACGACGAGGTCGAGCGCCTGGCCAAGGAGCACCGCCCCAAGGTCATCTGCGCGGGCGGCTCGGCCATCCCGCGCCTCATCGACTTCGAGCGCTTCCGCGCCATCGCCGACGAGGTCGGGGCCATCCTCTGGGTCGACGCGGCCCACTTCATCGGGCTCGTGGCCGGCAAGGCGATCCCGTCGCCGGTGCCCTACGCCGACGTCGTCACCTTCACGACGCACAAGGTGCTGCGCGGCCCGCGCTCGGGTGCGCTGGTGTGCAAGGCCGAGCACGCGGCGGCCCTGGACAAGGCGGTGTTCCCGATGATGCAGGGCGGTCCGCAGATGCACACCATCGCGGCCAAGGCGGTCAACTTCAAGGAGGCCGCGAGCCCCGAGTACGCCCAGTACGCCCAGGACGTCATCGCCAACAGCAAGCAGCTCGCGCAGAGCCTCAAGGACGTCGGCATCCGTCCCACGACCGGCGGCACCGACACGCACCTGTCGCTGCTCGACCTGCAGGGCATCGGCGTCACCGGCAGGGACGCCGAGGCTCGCGCCGACGCGGCCGGCATCGTCCTGAACAAGAACGCCATCCCCTTCGACCCGCAGAAGCCGAACATCGCCTCGGGCATCCGCGTCGGGACGCCGTCGGTGACGACCCAGGGCATGGGCCTGGAGGAGATGAAGACCATCGCCCGCCTGATCCACACGTCGGTGACCCAGGGCGACGCCGACCCGGACCACCCGGTGAGCAAGGAGGTCCGTGCCGAGGTCACCGACCTCGTGACGCGCTTCCCCGCCTACCCGCGCTGACCGTCCGCGGTCGGCGCCCGAGCGAGGGTCGGTAGGTGCACGAGTACGTCCTCGTCCTCATCGTGGCCGCGGCGGTCACGTACGTCGCCACACCCTTCGTGCGCAGCCTCGCGGTCGCGACGGGCGCCTTCACGGCCGTCCGGTCGCGCGACGTCCACACGACGCCGATCCCGCGGCTCGGGGGAGTGGGCATCTACATCGGGTTCGTCGCGGCGGCGCTCGTGGCGCGGGCGCTGCCCTACCTCGGCACGCTCTTCTCGACGAAGCAGATCATCGGCGTCGTCGTGGCCGGCGGGATCGTCTGTCTCCTCGGGGCCTTCGACGACATCCGCGAGCTGGACTGGATCACCAAGCTCGCGGGGCAGATCCTCGCGGCAGGCCTCATGGCCTACACCGGGGTGCAGCTGCTGTCGCTGCCGATCTTCGGGACGACGATCCTGCCGACTCCCGTGCTCGTGCTCTTCACCGTCATCGTCGTCATGGTGTGGACCAACGCGGTCAACTTCATCGACGGCCTGGACGGCCTGGCCGCGGGTGTCGTCGGCATCGCCGCGCTCGCGTTCTTCATGTACAGCTACATCGTGTCCCGCTCGTTCGTGCCGGCGAACGTCTTCTCCACGGCGACGTTCATCTCGGCGGCGCTCGTGGGCGTGTGCGCCGGCTTCCTGCCGCACAACTTCCACCCGGCGCGCCTGTTCATGGGCGACTCCGGGGCCCTGACGCTGGGCCTGCTCCTCTCGGCGGCGACGATCGCGCTGACGGGCAACGTCGACCCCGGGCAGGTCAGCGGCAACGAGGTGACGGCGGCGTTCCTGCCGATCATCGTGCCCCTCGCGGTGCTCCTCCTGCCGCTGCTCGACATGGTCCTCGCCATCGTCCGGAGGACCCGCGCCGGCCAGCGGCCCTGGCACGCCGACGCGATGCACCTGCACCACCGCATGCTGCGCATCGGTCACGGCCACCGCCGGGCCGTGCTCATCCTCTACCTGTGGGCCGCGATCGTCGCCCTCGGGTCCGTCTCGTTCGTCATCTGGGACGGCTGGCGACCGCTCGTCGTCGTCGGCGCGGCCGCCGTCGCCGGTGTCGTGCTCACGGTCTGGCTCCCGCGGTGGAGGCCCTCCGAACGCTTGTGATAGCATTCACAAGCACCTGAGGGGAGTCTGAGAAGGACGCTCCCCGGGCCGCGGATCGCCTTGCCCCACACGGCGATCGAGCACCAAGCGCCCGTTCGCAGCCCACTCGCCCCCGCCGACCAGACGCACCAGGCAGGTCCACCGTGAGCACCACCCCGGCCCGCACCGCATCACAGTCCGATGCGTTCGCGCAGCTCCTGCGCGGGTCGCTGCCCCCGACCCTCGTCGCCGGTGTCGTCTGCGTCCTCGTCGGGCTGTTCTCCAGCCCGAAGGCCGCCTGGTCGGCCGCCATCGGGGCGGCCCTCGTCGTCTTCTTCTTCACGCTGACGCTGCTCGCGATGCGCTACACGGCCCACCTCGCACCCACGATGGTCATGGTCGTCGTCATGCTGACCTACACCTTCAAGGTGCTCGTCCTCGCCGTCACCCTCTTCGCCCTCCGCGACGTCACGTGGGCCTCGGGGTACGCCATCGGGGTGTCCGTCACCGTCTGCGCCGTCGTCTGGCTCTTCTTCGAGATGCGTGCCTACCGTCACCTGCGCATCTTCGCCTTCGACCCCACGACCGACGACGGGTCCGAGGCCGCGTCCGATGCCCCCGCAGACCGCCCCTCGACGCCGCCGCGGGAGCCGCGTGATGAGTCGTGAGCAGGGAGGTCACCATGAGCACCCCACCGACACCGCCACCCGGTCCCGAGCCCGAGGAGCCGACGCGTCCGCCCACCGCGGCGGAGCAGGAGGAGGAGGCGCGCGAGCGGGTCAACGCCGTCAACCGGCGCGAGGCCGACTCGGCCTGGCGATCCGTGGCCTACCTGCTGACGGGGCCCCTCGTCTACGGCGGCCTGGGGGCCCTCGCGGACCACTGGCTGGGCACGTCGTGGCTGGTCGGAGTGGGGATCGTCGGGGGGATGGCCCTGTCGCTCTACCTGATCTGGTTCCGATACGGTACCCATTGAGCCAGGCGGACCCCGCGTCGCCAGCCGGCGCGACGCCGCCCGGCCCGCCGAGCAGCACGCGCAGCACGAGGGCCTGGCACCCCACCACCCCAACCGCGGGACCTCACCCCGTGCCGATGACCGGTGTCGTCGGCCGAGCAGCCCAGAACGTACGAAGGAGTAACCCGTGAGCATCGTTGCCGCCGCACCGTCGGACTTCGAGGCGCCTGGCGTCGGCGAGTTCTGGCAGCCGCTGATCGGTGACGGCGCGTGGGCCATCACCCGCCCGATGCTGCTCATGGTCGTGTCCGGCCTGCTCATCGCCTGGTGGCTGCTCGCGACGACGCGCAAGAAGGCCATCGTGCCGAGCCGCGGCCAGATGGCCACGGAGGCCGTCTACGGCATGGTGCGCAACGGCATCGCCAAGGACCTCATCGGCTCCAAGGAGTTCCTCAAGTTCGTCCCGCTGCTCTTCTCCCTGTTCATCATCATCCTGGTGAACAACCTGTTCGGCGTCGTCCCGCCGTTCAGCTACCCGACGATGAGCCGCATCGGCTTCCCGATCGCCCTGTCGCTGCTCGTGTGGGTCATCTTCCACGTCGTCGGCATGCGCAAGCACGGTTTCGTCGGCTACTGGAAGTCGCTCGTCCCGGCGGGTCTGCCCAAGGGCATGATCGTCCCGATCTTCATCCTCGAGCTCATCACCGACCTGTTCACGCGGCCCGTCACGCTGGCGCTGCGACTCTTCGGCAACATGTTCGCCGGCCACATCCTCATCGTCCTGTTCATCACGGGCGGCTGGTACATGCTCACCAACGGCGGTGTGCTCGTCGTCGCCGGCGGGGTCACGTGGATCTTCGCCTTCGTCATGACCCTGTTCGAGCTCCTCGTGGAGTTCCTGCAGGCCTACGTCTTCACGCTGCTCGCCGCGCTCTACATCGGCGGCGCCCTGGCCGACGAGCACTGACGGCCGCACGGACAGCTCCACCAGCTCCACCCGCTCGACCGTTCCACCCCGACGCTTCACCCAGCCCCGTTGGTAACCGCCAGCGGGACCGACAAGAAGGAAATGGAATCAACATGACCGGCAACATCGCCATCCTCGGTTACGGCCTCTCCGCCATCGGCCCCGGTATCGGTGTCGGCCTGATCTTCGCCGCGTACATCAACGGCGTCGCCCGTCAGCCCGAGGCCCGCGGCATGCTCCAGCCGATCGCCTTCCTCGGCATGGCCATCACCGAGGCCCTTGCCATCTTCGGTATCGCGCTCGCGTTCGTCTTCAAGGCCTGACGCCCGCACGGGCCACCAGCTCGTCGACGCTCCGTACGTTTTCTCTAGGAGACCCGCATGCATGCAGTGACCATGACCGCCGAGAGCGGTGAGGGCGGCTTCTGGGCCACCGCGGCACCGATCATCCCGCACCCGCTGGAGTTCCTCTTCGGTCTCGCGGTGTTCGCGATCCTCTACTTCGTCGTGAAGCAGAAGGTCGTGCCGCGCCTGGAGCAGATCTACGCCGAGCGCACCGCGGCCATCGAGGGCGGCATGAACAAGGCCGAGGAGGCCCAGGCCCAGGCCCAGGCCGCCCTCGAGCAGTACCAGGCCCAGCTCGTCGAGGCCCGCGCCGAGGCCGCCCGCATCCGTGAGGACGCCAAGGCCCAGGGCGCGCAGATCATCGCCGAGATGCGCGAGCACGCCGCCAGCGAGGCAGCCCGGATCACCGACACGGCGCACAAGCAGATCGAGGCCGAGCGCCAGCAGGCCCTCGTCTCGCTGCGTGGGGACCTCGGCCGCATCTCGACCGAGCTCGCCGGCCGCATCGTCGGTGAGTCGCTCGAGGACGAGACCCGCCAGAAGGGCATCGTCGAGCGTTTCCTGGCCGAGCTCGAGTCGGGCGACGTCGTCCGTGAGAAGGTCGGGGACCGCTGATGCAGGGATCCTCACGCGCAGCAGCGGCCGCGAGCCGCGACGCGTTCACCGGCGCGCTCGTGGCCGGTGCCGACCGCTCGCGGTTGGCCGAGGAGCTCTTCGCGGTCGTCGCCCTCCTCGACGGCAACGTGACCCTGCGTCGCGCCGTCGCGGACCCCTCGCGGGAGGGGGCCGAGAAGTCCTCGCTCGTCGAGCGGCTGCTCGCGGGCAAGGTGAGCGCCGAGGCGCTCGTCGTCCTCAAGGGCGTGGCCGCCCAGCGGTGGAGCTCCGAGCGCGACCTGTCCGACACCCTCGAGCGCTACGCCGTCGAGACGGTCATCGCCGAGGCCGAGACGGCCGACCGCGCCGACCGCGTCGAGGACGAGCTCTTCCGGTTCGAGCGGATCGTCGCCGCCGACCCCGCACTGCGCACCGCGCTCACCGACGCGTCGGCCCCGGCCGAGCGCCGGTCCGCGCTCGTCGCGACGCTCCTCGAGAGCAGGGTTGCCCCGGAGACGCTCGTCCTGGCCCGCCAGGCCGTCGTGTCGCCGCGCGGACGCCGCTTCGACCGCACCGTCGAGAGGTACCTCGAGACCGCGGCCGCCCGTCGGGAGCAGCAGACCGCGACGGTGACGTCCGCGGTCCCGCTCGGCGACGGCGACCGCGAGCGCCTCGCCGCCGGCCTCTCCGCCATCTACGGCGGCAAGGTCCACGTCAGCACCGTCGTCGACCCCCGGGTCCTCGGCGGCGTCAAGGTCGAGATCGGTGACGAGGTCATCGACGGGACCGTCATCCGCAAGCTCGACGGCGCACGTCGCGCCATGGGCGCCTGAGGCCCACCACCAGCTGTGAACACCCACCGGCCCGCAACCCCGGGTCGAAACCGAGGAGAAGATCTGACATGACGGAGCTTTCGATCCGTCCGGAGGAGATCCGGGACGCACTGGACTCCTTCGTCCAGTCCTACGAGCCGGGCGCGGCCTCCCGCGAAGAGGTCGGTCGCGTCACCGACGCCGGTGACGGCATCGCCCACGTCGAGGGTCTGCCCTCGGCCATGACGAACGAGCTGCTCCAGTTCGAGGACGGCACGCTGGGCCTCGCGCTCAACCTCGACGTCCACGAGATCGGTGTCGTCGTCCTCGGTGACTTCGCCGGCATCGAGGAGGGCCAGACCGTCAAGCGCACGGGCGAGGTCCTCTCGGTCCCCGTCGGCGACGACTTCCTCGGCCGCGTCGTCGACCCGCTCGGCAACCCGATCGACGGCCTGGGCGAGATCAAGTCCGAGCAGCGTCGCGCGCTCGAGCTGCAGGCCCCGACGGTCGTCCAGCGCAAGTCGGTCCACGAGCCGCTCCAGACCGGCATCAAGTCGATCGACGCCATGACGCCGATCGGTCGCGGCCAGCGCCAGCTCATCATCGGTGACCGCCAGACCGGCAAGACCACCGTCGCCATCGACACGATCATCAACCAGAAGCGCAACTGGGAGTCCGGCGACCCGGACCAGCAGGTCCGCTGCATCTACGTCGGCATCGGCCAGAAGGGCTCGACCATCGCGTCGGTCCGCGGCACCCTCGAGGAGGCCGGCGCGCTCGAGTACACGACGATCGTCGCGTCGCCGGCGTCCGACTCTGCCGGCTTCAAGTACCTCGCGCCCTACACCGGCTCGGCCATCGGCCAGCACTGGATGTACCAGGGCAAGCACGTGCTCATCGTCTTCGACGACCTGTCCAAGCAGGCCGAGGCCTACCGCGCCGTGTCGCTGCTGCTGCGCCGCCCGCCGGGCCGCGAGGCCTACCCGGGCGACGTCTTCTACCTGCACTCGCGGCTGCTCGAGCGCTGCGCGAAGCTCTCGGACGACCTCGGCCACGGGTCGATGACCGGTCTGCCGATCATCGAGACGAAGGCCGGTGACGTCTCGGCGTACATCCCGACCAACGTCATCTCGATCACCGACGGCCAGATCTACCTGCAGGCGGACCTGTTCAACGCCAACGTGCGTCCCGCCATCGACGTGGGCGTCTCGGTGTCCCGTGTCGGCGGTGCGGCGCAGATCAAGGCGATGAAGTCGGTCGCCGGTCGCCTCAAGCTCGACCTCGCGCAGTTCCGTGCCATGGAGGCCTTCGCGATGTTCGCCTCCGACCTCGACCCCGCCTCGCGAGCGCAGCTCGCCCGTGGTGCGCGCCTCGTCGAGCTGCTCAAGCAGCCGCAGAGCAACCCGTACCCGGTCGAGGAGCAGGTCGTCTCGGTGTGGGCCGGTACGACCGGCAAGCTCGACGACGTCGCGGTCGAGGACGTCCGCGCCTTCGAGACCGAGCTGCTCGAGACGCTGCGGCGCGACGGCAAGATCCTCCAGACGATCCGTGAGACGGCCAAGCTCGACGAGGACACCGAGGCGGCGCTGAGCACGGTCGTCGACGAGGTCAAGTTCACCTTCCGCGGCACCGGTCGTGAGGGCCTCGAGCCCGGCACCGAGGACGTCGAGGAGCTCGACGACGACGCGATCGCCCAGGCCAAGATCGTCAAGAACAGGTGACCCCCTCCGGGACGCCGTCCCGTCGAGCCGCGCTGGGCGCGGGCCTCGCGGACGGCGTCCCGGAACCGGGCCGGTCCACGTGACGGCGCCCGACCCCGAGCCCTTCGACACCCCCAGAGACCAAGAGAGGCGGAGCACATGGGAGCGCAGATGCGGATCTACCGCCAGCGCATCAAGTCCGTCCAGTCCATCAAGAAGATCACCAACGCGATGGAGCTGATCGCGGCCGCCCGCGTCGTCAAGGCCCGCCAGAAGGCGACCGAGGCGATGCCGTACACGATCGCGCTGACGCGCGCCGTGAGTGCGGTCGCGACCAACACGAACGAGGACCACCCGCTGACGACGCAGGCCACCGACGCCCGGCGTGCCGGCGTGGTCATCGTCACCGCCGACCGCGGGCTCGCGGGCGCCTACTCGGTCGCCGCCATCAAGCGCAGCGCCGAGCTCATCGCCCACCTGCAGGGCGAGGGCATGGAGGTCGTGCCCTACCTCGTCGGGCGCAAGGCCGTCAGCTACTTCAAGTTCCGTCGGCGCGAGTACGCCGCCGAGTGGACCGGCTTCTCCGACGCCCCGACGTTCGAGAACGCCAAGGAGATCGCCGACCGCATCACCGCGGACTTCCTCAAGGACCACGCCGAGGGCGGCCACGACGAGATCCACGTCGTCTTCACCCGCTTCCGCTCGATGGTCCGCCAGGAGCCGCACGTGCTGCGGCTGCTGCCGCTCGAGGTCGTCGGTGCCGACGAGGCGGGCGACGACGACAGCGGCATCGACTTCTCGGTCAACCGGTACGAGGAGGGGCAGATCCCGCCCGAGTACTCCTTCGAGCCGAGCGCTGCCGAGGTGCTCGACCTGCTGCTGCCCAAGTACGTGCGCAACCGCATCTTCACCGCGCTCCTGTCCTCGGCCGCGTCCGAGCTGGCGGCCCGCCAGCGCGCGATGAAGTCGGCGACCGACAACGCGTCCGAGCTCATCAAGAAGTACGAGCGGCTCGCGAACCAGGCCCGCCAGGCCGGCATCACTCAAGAGATCAGCGAAATCGTGGGCGGTGCGAACGCCCTCGCCGACGCACAGAAGTAACGCCCACAGGTAAGGAAACAGACCAATGACGGCAACTGTCAGCGACACCGCCGCGACGGCTCCGGCCGCGGGTGGCGTCGGTCGCATCTCTCGTATCATCGGCCCGGTCGTCGACGTCGAGTTCCCGGCCGACGCGATGCCGGAGCAGTACAACCTCCTCACGACCGAGGTGACCCTCGCCGGCGAGACCAAGGCCATCAACCTCGAGGTCGCCCAGCACATCGGCGACAACATGGTCCGTGCCATCTCGCTCCAGCCGACCGACGGTCTGGTCCGCGGCTCGGCGGTCCAGGACACCGGCGGCCCGATCACGGTCCCCGTGGGCGACGTGACCCTCGGCAAGGTGTTCAACACGACCGGCGTGTGCATGAACCTCGCGGAGGGCGAGACCCTCGATGTCAAGGAGCGCTGGGGCATCCACCGCAAGGCCCCGGCCTTCGACCAGCTCGAGTCCAAGACCCAGATGTTCGAGACGGGCATCAAGGTCATCGACCTGCTGACCCCGTACGTGCTGGGTGGCAAGATCGGCCTCTTCGGCGGTGCCGGTGTGGGCAAGACGGTGCTCATCCAGGAGATGATCGCCCGCGTCGCCCGCGACCACGGCGGTGTGTCGGTGTTCGCCGGTGTCGGTGAGCGCACCCGTGAGGGCAACGACCTCATGGTCGAGATGGAGGAGGCCGGCGTCCTCGGCCAGACCGCCCTCGTCTTCGGCCAGATGGACGAGCCGCCGGGCACGCGTCTTCGCGTCGCGCTGTCGGCCCTGACGATGGCGGAGTACTTCCGCGACGTCCAGAAGCAGGACGTGCTCCTGTTCATCGACAACATCTTCCGGTTCACGCAGGCCGGTTCCGAGGTCTCGACCCTCCTCGGCCGCATGCCGTCCGCCGTGGGCTACCAGCCGAACCTCGCCGACGAGATGGGCACGCTCCAGGAGCGCATCACGTCCACGCGTGGCCACTCGATCACCTCGATGCAGGCGATCTACGTGCCGGCCGACGACTACACCGACCCGGCCCCGGCCACGACGTTCGCGCACCTCGACGCGACGACCGAGCTCTCGCGTGACATCGCGTCGATGGGTATCTACCCCGCCGTCGACCCGCTGTCCTCGACCTCGCGCATCCTGGACCCGCGGTACATCACGCAGGACCACTACAGCACCGCGGTGCGCATCAAGTCGATCCTCCAGCGCAACAAGGAACTGCAGGACATCATCGCGATCCTCGGTATCGACGAGCTGTCCGAGGAGGACAAGATCCTCGTCAACCGCGCCCGTCGCATCCAGCGGTTCCTGTCGCAGAACACCTACGTCGCCAAGCAGTTCACCGGCATCGAGGGCTCGACCGTGCCGCTCGCCGACACGATCGAGGCCTTCACGAAGATCGCCGACGGCGAGTACGACCACGTCGCCGAGCAGGCGTTCTTCATGTGCGGTGGCCTCGACGACGTCGAGCGCCAGTGGGCGGAGATCCAGAAGAATCTCTGACTCCTGTGTCAGTCTGACCGCATGTCTCGTTCGACCCGAGGACGGGGAGGCGCCCACTGGGCCCTCCCCGTCCGACGTTGGGGGCCTGCCATGTTCGCCGTCGTGCTGGCCGCGGCGGCGATCTGGCGTGCCCGGTACGGGGTCGACTTCTCCGACAGCTCGCACGCCGTCGAGCTGGCACTGCGCCTCGCCCAGGGTGACCTGCCCTTCCGCGACGAGCTGAACATCCAGGTCCTCGGCGCCTGGCCCGCCGTGCCGTTCGTCTGGCTGTGGACCCACACGGTGGGCATCGAGGGACTCGTGCTCGCCTCGCGGGTCTTCTACGTCCTGCTCGGACTCGGGTGCGGCGTCGCGTCGTGGCGGGCGGTGTCACCGCATCTCGGCCGTGGCACCGCCGCGGCCGCCATCGGCGTCGCGCTCATCCCCGCGGCCTACAACCAGCAGGTCGTCTCCTACAACACGACGCCGGCGATGGCCTACCTGCTCGCCGTGTGCGCCGGTGGGGCGGCCGTGACGCGGCGGTCGCTGCCGTGGGGGGTCGTCGCCGGGGCCGCGGTCGTGCTCGGCGCCCTCGCGCACCCGGTCACCGCGACGGCTGCGGCCGCGCTGCTCGTGGTGCTGCTCCTGCTCGCGCGCGGGAGGGGCCTGCTCGGGGTCGGGGCCGGTGTGGTGGGCACCGCACTAGTCGTCGTCGTCGTGGCGCTCGGCGTCTGGGGGCTGCCCAACATCCGCGAGACCCTCGTGTTCACCGACGACTACCAGGCGACGCGTGCGCCGCGGGAGACGCGCATCGGCCGCTGGCTGGGGTTCCTCGGCGGCGAGCTGGACCATCGTCTGGCGGTCACCGCTCTCGTCCTGGCCGTCCTGGCCGTGGTGTTCTCGGCCGTCCCGGTGCTGCGACGCCTCCGCGGTGTGCTCGTCGTGGCGGCCGTGGCGGCGGCGTGCGTCGAGGCCCTGCTGCGCGGGTCGTCGGGCGCGACGTACTCCGTCGTGTCCTGGCTCAGTGCGGTGCTCGCCACGGTGCTCCTCCTCGTGCTGCTGGCTCCGGCCGTGGCCGCGGCGGTGTCCCGGCGCGGGACGACGGCCCGCATCCTCGTGCTGGGGCTGGCCCCCACCGTGGTCGGCATGCCGTTCGTGGCGGGCTTCACCTCCTCGGCGCCGCTCTGGGGCGCCACCGGTGCCGTCATCGCGCCCGGCCTGTTCGCCGTGACCGTGGCGACGCTCGCGTGGATGTCGGAGCACGGACGCGTCGTCAAGGCGGCCCTCGCAGCGGTGCTCGTCGCGGGCCTGGCGACGGTGCACGCCGCGAACAGCTTCCGCGACGGGACCCCGGGCCCGCTCGTCGCGACCGTCGCCGACGGCGCCTACGCGGGCCTGCGCACGACGCCGGAGCGTCGCGCCGTCATCGAGGACAACGAGCTCGCGCTCAGTCTCTGCGCCCGGCCGGGCGACGGCGTCCTCGCCTACATCTACCCGGCCGCCTTCCTGCTCGGCGACGTGCGGTTCGCCACACCGATCACGTGGCTCGACTTCTTCGGCGAGAGCAACACCCACGTGCTCGCCTGGTACCAGCGGACCGGCCGCCTGCCGCAGTGCGTCGTCGCCGCCAGGTCGTACTGGCCCGGTTTCGGGCACGGCCGTTACGTGCGCGAGCCCGACCCCCTGCGCACGTGGGTGCAGGCCCACTACCGCCTCGTGACGCAGACCACGCAGATCGTCGTCCTCGAGCGTCGCACCTGACGAGACGCCGGGCATGTCGCGGGTACGAGCGGTGTTGACTTGAGTGGATTTCCCGTCAGCGCCGACGAGTTCAACCACCCTCGAGACGGAAGGACCCATCCGTGAGCACGTCCACCCCGCAGGCCCCGCGACATCGCGTCGTCGTCATCGGTTCGGGGTTCGGCGGACTCTTCGCCACCCAGCGCCTCAAGCGGGCCGACGTCGACGTGACGCTCGTGGCCCGCACGACGCACCACCTCTTCCAGCCCCTGCTGTACCAGGTCGCGACCGGCATCCTGTCCGAGGGCGAGATCGCGCCGTCGACGCGTGAGGTGCTGCGGCGTCAGGACAACGCGACGGTCCTGCTCGGCGACGTCACCTCCATCGACCTCGAGGCCCGCACGGTCACCCACACGACGGTCGGACGCGAGACGGTGACGCCGTACGACTCGCTCGTCGTGGCGGCCGGCGCAGGGCAGTCGTGGTTCGGCAAGGACGAGTTCGCGCGGCACGCGCCGGGCATGAAGTCGATCGACGACGCGCTCGAGCTGCGCGGGCGCATCTTCGGCTCCTTCGAGCTGGCCGAGCTGGCCTCGACGCCGGCCGAGATCGAGCGCCTCATGACCTTCGTCGTCGTCGGCGCCGGCCCGACCGGTGTCGAGATGGCCGGACAGATCGCCGAGCTCGCGCGCCGCACGCTGCGTCGCGACTTCCGGCGCATCGACCCGACGAAGGCCCGCGTCATCCTCCTCGACGCCGCCCCCGCGGTGCTCGCCTCGTTCGGTGAGAAGCTCGGGGACCGGGCCGTGCAGCGCCTGACGTCGATGGGTGTCGAGGTGCGTCTCGGGGCCAAGGTCGTCGGTGTCGACTCCACCGGCATCGAGGTCGAGCACGAGGACGGTTCTCGGGAGCGCATCGAGTCGGTCTGCAAGGTGTGGGCCGCCGGCGTCAGCGCCTCGCCGCTCGGGCAGCAGCTGGCCGACCAGACCGGTGCCGAGCTCGACCGCGCGGGCCGGATCGCCGTACGACCGGACCTCACCCTGCCCGGGCACCCCGAGGTCTTCGTCGTCGGCGACATGATGGCTCTCGACAACCTGCCGGGCGTCGCCCAGGTCGCCATCCAGGGCGGGCGCTACGCCGCCGACCAGATCACCCGGCGGCTCGAGGGCAAGGAGCCCAAGGGGCCGTTCGAGTACTTCGACAAGGGCTCGATGGCCACCATCTCGCGGTTCTCGGCGGTGGCCTCGGTCGGCAAGGCGCAGTTCAGCGGCTTCATCGCCTGGGTCCTGTGGCTGGCCGTCCACCTCGTCTACATCATCGGGTTCAAGCACCGCACGACAACCCTGCTGCACTGGGTCGTCAGCTTCCTCGGCCGGGGACGCTCCGAGCGCACCGTCACCGAGCAGCAGGTGTTCGCCCGGCAGGCGATCGCCGACCTCGGAGCCGACTTCAGGCCCGAGCTGCCACGCCTGGCCAAGGACCGACCGCACGAGCAGGTCGCGGCCGCCGAGGCAGCCGAGAGCTCCCGCTGAGCAGAGCGGCGAGGCCCCGACCGGTGGACCGGTCGGGGCCTCGAGCGCGCTCAGGGCGCCTCGGCGGCGCGTCGGCGGCGCGTCAGCCGCGGGTCATCCGCGCGTCAGCCGCGCGTCAGCCGGCGCGTTCAGGGGAGCGTCACGGGACGAGGCGCTCGACGGCCGCGCCGAGGCGGGGCAGGGCCGCGACCACGTGCTCCTTGGCCTTGCCCCGCAGCGTCCCGTAGACCTTCGCGGCGGCCGCGTGCGTCGTGCTCGCCGCCTTGGCGTCGGTGACGGCGAGGAGCGCGTCGGCCACGGCCTCCGGCTGGGCGGCCAGGTGCGCGCCGAAGGGCGTGTCGCCCTTGGTGGCCCAGAACGGGTCGAGGGCCGTGGCGAACTGGGGCAGCAGCCGGTCGGTGGCGCTGGGGACGAAGCTGCCGCCGAGCTTCTTGGCCGCGGCGTAGCCCGTCTTGACCGCGACGCCGCCGAAGCCCGACTTGTCGGCGACCTCGGCGTCGATGACGTCGGTGAGGGCCTCGACCGCCACGGGGCGGCGGGTCGGGTCGAGCAGGGCGTCGGACACAGCAGTGCTCATCAGGGGTGCTCCTCGGTGCAGGTCGTGGAGGTGGAGGTGTCGCTGCGAGGGTGGTGCCGCGCGAGGGACGGGTGCGCTCTCACGGGCCGACCTCGCGTACTGAGCATCCTTGCAGAGGCACTAAACTGCCAGGCACACCCCCACGATCCGGAGGAAACGTGAGTTCGCTCAAGGTTGAGATGGTCGCCGCCGACCGAAAGGTCTGGGAGGGCGAGGCCAAGTTCGTACGCGCCCGGTCCATCTCGGGCGAGCTGGGCATCCTGCCAGGCCACACGCCACTGCTCGGCGTCCTCGTCGAGGGTGAGGTGTCGATCGACTCCCTCGACGGCGAGCGCAGCACCGTCATGGTCGACGGCGGCTTCCTGTCCGTCGACTCCGACGTCGTCACCATCGTCGCCGAGCACGTCGACGCGTCCTCGCTCCAGACGTCGAGCCACTGAGGTCAGCGCGTGCCGTCCGTTCTCGTCTCCACCGAGATCGCGATCGGCACGCTGCTCGCCCTGGCGGTCGTCGTCCTCACGACGACCTACCTGCGCCGTCGCTACATCGCCCGTGGCCTGCAGCTGACCCTGTGCGGCCTGCGCCAGCCCGGCACGGCCAGCTGGCGCCTCGGTCTCATCCGGTTCGGTGACAACGCCCTCGAGTGGTTCACGCTCGGGGGCGTCTCCGTGCGCCCCAAGCGCCGCTGGGCGCGGCAGCGGCTGCGGATCGAGGCCCCCGTGCTGCTGACCGGCTCCGACTCGATCCCCCTCCTGCCGGACGCCAGCATGGTGCCCTGCACCGACGGCCAGGCCGGCTTCGAGCTCGCCCTGCAGGCCTCCGCCTACACCGCCCTGCGGTCGTGGCAGGAGGCCGCACCCCCGGGCTACAACGTCAACGTCGCCTGACCCCGGCCTCAGCGTCTGCCGCGGCGCTCGGGCTTGTCGACGCGGCCGCCCCCCGGCTGCCACAGGACGTCGCCGCCGATGGGCTTGTTGGCGACGCGGGCGAGGATGAAGAGCAGGTCGGACAGGCGGTTGAGGTAGGTGGCGGTCAGCACGTTGACCCCGCCGACGCCACGGGCCTCGCCCTCGCCGCCCGGCTCCACCCCGTGCGCCTCGACGGCCGCCCAGGCCGAACGCTCGGCCCGCCGGGTCACGGTCGTGGCCAGGTGCAGGTGGGCCGACCCCGGTGTGCCTCCCGGCAGGATGAACGAGCGCAGCTTCTCGACCTGGGTCAGGTAGTGGTCGCAGTCGGCCTCGAGGTCGTCGATCCACGGCTGCTCGACGCGCAGCGGCGGGTACTCGTAGGCCGCCCGCAGCGGCGTCGACAGGTCGGCCCCGACGTCGAACAGCTCGTTCTGGACCCGGCGCAGCGTCGCGACGACCTCCTCCGGCAGGTCGCCGCAGGCCAGGGCGACGCCGATCGCGGCGTTGGCCTCGTTCGCGTCGGCATAGGCGTGCAGGCGAGGGTCGTTCTTGCTCGTCCGTGAGAAGTCGCCGAGGCTCGTCGTGCCGTCGTCGCCCGTCCGGGTGTAGATCCGCGTCAGGTTGACCATGGGGCCACTCTCTCACCGGGCGGCTGGGCCCACCCGGATAGGGTGCGGTGCGTGAGAGAGCGTTTCCGTGTCGTCGGCGGGGCCCGTCTCGTCGGCGAGGTCACCGTCCTGGGCGCGAAGAACAGCGCCCTCAAGCTCATGGCGGTCGCGCTGCTCGCCGAGGGACGCACGACCCTGACCAACGTCCCGGCCATCGCCGACGTGACGATCATGGCCGAGCTGCTCCGGCGGCTCGGGGTCGAGGTCGACTACGCGCCGGAGCGGAACCGGGTCGTCCTCGACGTGCCCGCCTCGATCGGCCACCGGGCCGACTACGAGCTCGTCCGGGCGCTGCGGGCCTCGATCTCGGTGCTCGGCCCGCTCGTGGCCCGCACGGGTCAGGCCGACGTGGCCGTCCCGGGCGGGGACGCCATCGGCTCGCGCGGCCTGGACCTGCATGCGGCGGCCCTGGAGTCCCTCGGCGCACGGGTCCACGTGACGCACGGCTACCTCGTGGCCGAGGCGCCCGACGGCCTGCGCGGCGCGGAGATCCGCCTCGACTTCCCGAGCGTCGGCGCCACCGAGAACGCGCTGACGGCGTCGGTCCTCGCGCGGGGCACGACGACGATCGACAACGTGGCCAAGGAGCCCGAGATCGTCGACATCGCCGAGATGCTCGTCTCGATGGGGGCCCACATCGAGGGGGCCGGCACGTCCCGCATCGTCGTGCACGGCGTCGACCGGCTCGCGGCCACCGAGCACGCCGTCGTGCCCGACCGCATCGCTGCGGGCACGTGGGCCTTCGCGGCCGCCACGACGCGCGGTGACGTCGAGGTCGTCGGGGGAGTGGCCGAGCACCTGCGCGTCCCGCTCGGCTCGCTCGCCGACGCCGGATGCCTCGTCGAGACGACCGACCGCGGCTTCCGGGTGGCCGTGGAGGCGGACCGACCGCGGGCCTTCGACGTCGCGACGCTGCCCTACCCGGGCTTCCCGACCGACCTGCAGCCGTTCGCGCTCGCCTACAACGTCGTGGCCGACGGCTCGGCGATGGTGACCGAGAACCTCTTCGAGGCCCGGTTCCGCACCGTCCAGGAGCTCGCACGACTGGGCGCGGAGGCGCAGATCGACGGCCACCACGTCATGACCCACGGCGTCCCGCTCCTGTCGGGGGCGCCGGTGGAGAGCAGCGACATCAGGTCCGGTGCGGCCCTCGTCATCGCCGGGCTCGTCGCCGAGGGCGACACGCTCGTCAGCGGCGTCCACCACATCGACCGGGGCTACCCGCGGTTCGAGGTGGCCCTGCGTGCCCTCGGTGCCGACGTCACCCGGGAGCCGGACGACGCACCGTTCGAGTGAGACCCCGGGCGGTTCGCCGGACCTGCCCGGGTTCGTCCCTCGGGGGAGGAACCCGGACGTACCCACCTGCACGTCACGGACGTATTTTCTTGACCACTTCTTGACTCCTCAGGGCAACGTTTTCGGTACCGGGGCCGTCATCATGGTGACGGCAGCCGCGTTGAGAGGGGTCACGATGGCGCTGAACACCCAACGGAGGGCACCGGTCCGAGTAGTCGACGGGCCGGACGGGCACGACGTGATCATCGAGGGGCGACTCGACATCCACACCGTGCCCGACATCCGCGACGCCATCCACGCGATCATCCCCCAGGGGCGCGGCGACATCCGCCTGCACCTGGCCGACGCCGAGATCGGCGACGCCACCGGCCTCGGCGTCCTCGTCCACCTGCACCGGCGGGCCACCCGCGCCGAGCGTCGACTCCTGCTCGTCGACCCGAGCGACCGCACGACGCGGCTCGTGCGCGGGTGCCGGCTCGACCGCATCCTCGCGCCGCGTCACGCCTCGTCCACTGTGGCGCCTCTCACCGCCTGAGCGTCTCCCCGGCGCGAGGGGCCGCCGCTACCGTCGAGCCATGTCCTCGACGGAGAGCGCCCCGCCCGCACCCACCCGGCCGCAGCGCGACCGGCCCTGGGTCATGCGCACGTACGCCGGGCACTCGAGCGCGGCCGCCAGCAACGCGCTCTACCGCCGCAACCTCGACAAGGGCCAGACGGGCCTGTCGGTGGCCTTCGACCTGCCGACGCAGACAGGGTACGACCCCGACCACCCGCTCGCCCGCGGCGAGGTCGGCAAGGTCGGGGTGCCGGTCAGCCACATCGGGGACATGGCGGCCCTCTTCGAGGGCATCCCGCTGCGGGCGATGAACACGTCGATGACGATCAACGCGACGGCGATGTGGCTGCTCGCGCTCTACCAGGTGGCGGCCGAGCGGCAGGCGCAGGAGGCGGACGAGGACCCGACCGAGTGGGTCCATGCCCTCGCCGGCACGACGCAGAACGACATCATCAAGGAGTACCTCTCGCGGGGGACCTACGTCTTCCCGCCGGGACCCTCGCTCCGCCTCATCACCGACCTCGTCGCGTACACGGTGCGCGAGATCCCCAAGTGGAACCCCATCAACATCTGCAGCTACCACCTGCAGGAGGCCGGCGCGACCCCCGTCCAGGAGATCGCCTTCGCGATGTCCACCGCCGTCGCCGTGCTCGACGCGGTGCGCGACTCGGGGCAGGTTCCGGCAGAGGAGTTCTCAGCGGTCGTCGCGCGAATCTCCTTCTTCGTCAACGCCGGCGTGCGGTTCGTCGAGGAGATGTGCAAGATGCGCGCCTTCGTCCGGCTGTGGGACGAGCTGACCACCGAGCGGTACGGCGTCGCCGACGAGAAGGCCCGACGCTTCCGGTACGGCGTCCAGGTCAACAGCCTCGGGCTGACCGAGGTGCAGCCGGAGAACAACGTCCAGCGGATCGTCCTCGAGATGCTCGCCGTGACCCTGAGCAGGGACGCCCGCGCCCGTGCCATCCAGCTGCCGGCGTGGAACGAGGCGCTCGGCCTGCCGCGGCCGTGGGACCAGCAGTGGAGCCTGCGCATGCAGCAGGTCCTCGCCTTCGAGTCCGACCTGCTCGAGTACGACGACCTGTTCACCGGCTCCGTCGTCGTCGAGCGCAAGGTGGACGAGCTCGTCGAGGGGGCGAGGGCCGAGATGGCCCGCATCGAGGGGATGGGCGGGGCCGTGGCCGCCGTCGAGTCCGGCTACATGAAGTCGGCCCTCGTCGCGTCGCACGCCGAGCGGCGTCGCCGCATCGAGGCGGGCGAGGAGGTCATCGTCGGCCTCAACCGCTTCGAGACGACAGAGCCCAACCCCCTCACGGCCGACCTGGGCACTGCGATCCAGACCGTCGACGCGTCCGTCGAGCAGGCGGCCGCCGACGCCGTGCGCACGTGGCGCGAGCAGCGTGACGCGGACACCGACGCCGCAGCCCGTGCGGTTGCGGCGCTGGAACGGCTTCGCGCCGACGCAGCGTCGGGCGTCAACCTCATGCCGGCCTCTCTCGAGTGTGCCCGCGCGGGGGTGACGACCGGTGAGTGGGCCGGCGCCCTGCGCGAGGAGTTCGGCGAGTACCGCGCTCCCACGGGCGTGTCCGGCTCCGTCGGCGTCGGTGGCGCCGAGCCGGGTGACGACCTCGCGCGCGTGCGGCGGCTCGTGGCCCGCACCGGTGAGGAGCTCGGCGAGCGGCTGCGGCTCCTCGTCGGCAAGCCGGGTCTCGACGGGCACAGCAACGGCGCCGAGCAGGTCGCCGTCCGCGCCCGCGACGCCGGCTTCGAGGTCGTGTACCAGGGCATCCGACTGACGCCCGAGCAGATCGTCGCCGCCGCGGTGGCCGAGGACGTGCACCTCGTCGGCCTGTCGATCCTCTCCGGCTCGCACATGGAGCTCGTGCCGGAGGTGCTGCGAGGCCTGCGCGAGGCGGGTGCCGGAGACGTGCCCGTCGTCGTCGGCGGCATCATCCCCGAGGCCGACGCCGCCGCACTGCGCTCGGCAGGGGTGGCGATGGTCTTCACTCCCAAGGACTTCGGGCTCAACGACATCATGGGCGAGATGGTCGGCGTCATCCGTGAGGCGCGCGGCCTGACCGCCGTCGAGGTCGCCCCCGCCTGACGCCCTGACCGTGGCCCCCACCTGGCGTAGCGTCAGGGCATGAGCGACCTGCAGTGTGCCGCCCGGATCGTCGTGGTCAACCCGCCCGGCCTGGCCGACGTCGGCTGGCTCGCCTCGGCGATCCACCTCGAGAAGGTCCAGGCGGTCTACGCCGCCGACGACGTGCCCGACACCGGCCCGGTGGAGTCGCTGGCCGACGACCTCGGCGTCCCCTCCCACCTGGCCCACGGCGACCTGTCCGACGGCTCCGAGGGCTTCAACGCGCTCGTCGACGTGCACCGCGGCGAGACCGTCGTCGTCGTGCGCGGGGGAGCGGACCCCGACCCGCTCCTGCTGCTCGTCGACGCCGACGGCGTGGCTCGCCAGCGGCTCGAGGGTCTGACGTGACACCGCTCGGTGCCGGCGGGCGAGGGCCGGCCGTCGGCAGCGTGGCGACGGTCGGCGACCTAGAAGAGGCGTGACTCGGCGTCGTCGATGCCCCTCAGGGCGTCGTAGTCGAGGACGACGCAGCGGATGCCGCGGTCCTCGGCGAGGGTGCGTGCCTGGGGCTTGATCTGCTGGGCGGCGAAGACCCCCGTGACGGGCGCCAGGTGCGGGTCGCGGTTCATCAGCTCGAGGTAGCGGGTCAGCTGCTCGACGCCGTCGATCTCGCCGCGTCGCTTGATCTCCACGGCGACGCTGGCGCCGCGGTCGTCCTTGGCGAGGATGTCGACGGGGCCGATCGCGGTCATGTACTCGCGGCGCACGAGCGAGAACCCGTGGCCGAGCGTGTGGATGTGCTCGGCGAGCAGGCGCTGCAGGTGGGCCTCGACACCGTCCTTGACGAGCCCGGGATCGACGCCGAGCTCGTGGGCGCTGTCGTGGAGCACTTCGTGGATGACCACGGTCAGGCGGTCCTCGGACCTGGCGTGCTGCACCCGCCACACCGCGACGACGCCGTCGGCGGCCTGTGACTCGTCGGGCTCGACCTCAGCCATGGTGCACGGCGGCGACATCCAGTTGAGCGGCTTGTAGGACCCGCCGTCGCTGTGGACGAGGACCGAGCCGTCGGCCTTGACGACGAGCAGCCGGGTCGCGAGCGGCAGGTGGGCCGTCAGACGGCCGTCGTAGTCGACGCTGCAGCGGGCAATGACGAGACGCACCCGGTCACCCTAGGGCAGGACGACCGGCGTGGGCAGCGTCACCCCCGCGGTGGGTGTGGGTGTCCGTGCGGCTCTGGGAGACTTCGACCCATGGCTCGTGAGTTCACCAAGGTGGGTGTCATCGGACTCGGCACCATGGGCGCTGGCATCGTCGAGGTCTTCGCCCGCAACGGCATCGACGTCGTCGCGGTCGAGGTCACCGACGAGGCGGTCGAGAAGGGCCGTGGCGTCCTGCAGCACTCGACCGACCGGGCCGTGGCGCGCGGCAAGCTCACGGAGGCCGAGCAGGCCGCCCTCGTCGGCCGGGTCCACTTCTCCGCCGACATGGCCGACCTCAAGGAGTGCCAGCTCGTCGTCGAGGCCGTGCCCGAGAAGCTCGAGCTGAAGAAGGAGATCTTCTCCCGCCTCGACACGATCGTCGCCGACGACGCCATCCTGGCGACGAACACCAGCTCGCTGCCGGTCACCGAGATCGCGGTGGCGACGATCAACCCCAAGCGCGTCGTCGGCATGCACTTCTTCAACCCGGCGCCGGTGCTCCAGTTCGTCGAGGTCATCAAGACCGTCATCACGAGCGACGAGACCTTCGCCGACGTCAAGGCGCTCGCCGAGCGGCTCGGCAAGAAGCCGGTCGTCGTCGGTGACAAGGCGGGCTTCATCGCCAACGCGCTGCTGTTCGGCTACCTCAACCACGCGGTGGCGATGTTCGAGAGCCGGTACGCCTCGCGCGAGGACATCGACGCCGCGATGAAGCTCGGCTGCGGCTACCCGATGGGCCCGCTCGCGCTCATGGACCTCATCGGCCTCGACACCGCCTACGAGATCCTCGACACGATGTACAAGCAGGGTCGCGACCGCCTCCACGCGCCGAGCCCGATCATCAAGCAGATGGTCACGGCCGGGCTCAGGGGCCGCAAGAGCGGGCGCGGGTTCTACACCTACGCCGAGCCGGGCAGCTCGCAGGTCGTCGACGACGCCCTGACGCCGGCGCCGGCCGAGACCTCCACGGCCGCGACGCGTCCGGTCCGCACGGTCGGCGTCGTCGGCTCGGGCACCATGGCCACCGGCATGGTCGAGGTCTTCGCCAAGGCGGGCCTGGACGTGACCTACGTCGCCCGGTCCGGGGCCAAGGTGGATGCCGTCCGCGCCGCGGTCGAGCGCAGCCTCGAGAAGGGCGTGCAGCGCGGGAAGCTCACCGAGGACGAGCGTGACGCCGCCCTCGGGCGCCTCCGGGGCACGACGCGGCTGGAGGACCTCGCCGACGTCGACCTCGTCGTCGAGGCCGTCGTCGAGGACCTCACCGTCAAGCGCGCCCTGTTCGAGAACCTCGACGAGATCTGCCGCCCCGGCGCGATCCTCGCCACGACGACGAGCTCGCTGCCCGTCGTCGAGTGCGCCGCCGCGACGACCCGCCCGCAGGACGTCGTCGGGATGCACTTCTTCAACCCGGCCCAGGTCATGCGGCTCGTCGAGGTCGTGCACACGGTGTCGACGGCCGACGACGTCGTGGCGACCGTGCAGCAGCTGTGCCGCAGCATCGGCAAGCACCCCGTCACCTGCGGCGACCGCGCCGGCTTCATCGTCAACGCGCTGCTGTTCCCCTACCTCAACGACGCCGTGAAGATGCTCGAGGCCAACTACTCGACCGCCGACGACATCGACACCGCGATGAAGACCGGCTGCGGGCTGCCGATGGGCCCGTTCGAGCTGCTCGACGTCGTCGGCCTCGACGTCTCGCTCGCCATCGAGCGCGAGCTCTACCTCGAGTTCCGCGAGCGCGGCTACGCCCCGGCGCCGCTGCTCGAGCACCTCGTCACGGCCGGCTACCTCGGCCGCAAGACGGGTCGCGGGTTCCGCACGTACGCCTGAGACCTACGCTGGGTCCATGCCCTCGCGCCGTCGCCCCAGCAAGCACACGCGCGAGCACGTGCCGCTCGACGTGACGCGCATCCAGGGCGGGTCGACGCGGGAGGAGTCCTACGCCGGTGGCCGGTGGACGGTGCGGTCGGTGAGCGGGGCGTCGGCGACGCGTCCGTACCTGTGCCCGGGGTGCCAGCAGGACATCCCGCCGGGGGTGCCCCACGTCGTCGCGTGGCCGGCCGACGGCGTCGGCGGGGTCGGTGACCGTCGCCACTGGCACACGGGCTGCTGGCAGCGTCGCGACGCGCGGCCCTCCGGGAACGCCTACCGCTGAGCATCTCGGCTCGACGGGCCGGCCCTCACCGTCGACCACCGGACGAGTCGAAGGGGCTCAGGCGTCGAGGACCGGGGCGAGCTCGCGGGCCACGACCCGCAGGGGAGCGGTGTCGCGCTGGGCGCGGGCCAGCAGGATCGCGCCCTCGAGCGCGCAGAGCATGAGGGTCGACAGGGCCTCGGCCCGACGCCGAGGGCGGCCCAGGTCGACGAGGGCGGCGGTCAGCGGGGCGGCCCAGGTCTGCAGGGCGGCCTCGGCGGAGCGGCGGACACCATCGTTGGTGTCTGCGCAGTCGACGACCGCCCCCGCCACCGGGCAGCCGCGTTCGAAGTCCCGGGCCGCGAGGTCGGCGACCCAGTCGTCGACGACGGCCCGGAACAGGCGGCTCGGCGTCGGGCGCCGCAGCCGCCCGACGTGGTACTCGACGCGGGTGGCGGCCCAGGCGCCGGACCACTGCAGCGCCTCCGCGAGGAGCTGGTCCTTGCCGCCGGGGAAGTAGTGCTGGAGCGAGCCTCGCGGCGCTCCGGCGTCGGCGACGACCTGGCGCAGCCCGGTGGCCGTCACCCCGGCTCGGCGCAGGTGCTGTGCCGCCTCGTAGACGATCCGCTCGCGTGGCGCCGGCTGGTGCATGGGTCCTCCTGAGAGACGGCATCGTGCGCCGCAACTATGACACGTGTCATGATGTCGGCACCCACTATGACAGGTGTCATAATGAACGAGCCGGGAGGCGCCATGCAGCGGATCGGGTTCATCGGACTGGGAATCATGGGCAGGCCCATGGCGACGAACCTCCTGCGCGCGGGCCTGCCGCTGGTGGTGTGGAACCGCTCGCCGCGCCCTGCAGCGGAGCTGGCCGCCCTCGGCGCCGTCGTGTGCGAGTCGCCGGCCGCGGTCTTCGCCAGGAGCGAGGTCGTGCTGCTCATGCTCGCGAACGAGGAGGCTGTCGACGAGGTGCTGCGGCGCGGCACCCCGGCGTTCGACGCCGCGGTCGCCGACCGCACCCTCGTGCACCTCGGCACCACCTCCCCGCAGTTCTCCGCGGCCCTCGCCCGGGACGTCGAGCGTGCCGGAGGACGGTACGTCGAGGCGCCCGTCTCGGGCTCTCGCGTGCCGGCCGAGCGTGGCGAGCTCGTCGGGCTCGTCGCCGGAAAGGACGACGCCGTCGAGCAGGTCGAGCCGCTCCTGCGCCACCTGTGCCGCGCGGTTCTGCGCTGCGGCCCGGTGCCGAAGGGCTTGGGCACCAAGCTCGCCGTCAACCTCTACCTGTGCACGATGGTGGCCGGGCTCGCGGAGGCCCACCACCTCGCGGCGGCGATGGGTCTCGAGCTCGCGGCGTTCCGCCGGGCGCTCGATCTCGGCCCCATGGCGAGCGACGTGTCGACCCTCAAGCTCGCCAAGCTCGCCGACCGGGACTTCGAGGCCCAGGCGGCGGTCCGTGACGTCCACACCAACACCCGGCTCGTCGCCGAGGCGGCTCGTGCGGTGGGTGCGGTGAGCCCGCTGCTCGACGTCACCCGCGAGCTCTTCCGCGAGACCGAGGAGTCGGGCGCGGGAGCGCTGGACATGGCAGCGGTCGTCACCGCGCTCGAGGCGAGGGACGGGATCGGCCCCGCCTGCGGCGCCTCTCGCCCGAAGGAGACCTGATCCCGGGGGTGCCTCAGCCCGGCGGCCGGCTCACGAGCACCTGCTCGCGCAGGATGTCCGCGTGCCCGCAGTGCTGCGCGAGCTCGCGCAGGACGTGGAGGTGGACCCACCGCAGCGGCAGCGGCCCGAGCCGGTAGCCCGTGAGGACGTCGTCGAGACCGAGGTGTGCCGTGGCGCGCGCCGACGCCTCGCACGCCTTCCGGTGGGCCTGCACGACCGAGGCCACCGAGTCGTCGTCGCTGAGCAGGAAGGAGTCCTCCGACCGCTCCGGGATGCCGATCTCGGCGCGGGTGCGTCCGGTCAGGGCGTGGTCGAACCACACCTTCTCGACGTACGTCGCGTGCTTGACGAGGCCGAGCAGCGTCGTGGCCGACGGCACGAGCGAGCGCCTCGCCTCCTGCTCGCTCAGGCCCGTGAGCGTCTCGCGCAGGGCCGTGCGGTGCTCGTCGAGGAACCGCTCGCTCTGCTCCCGGGCCGGCGCGTCGATGACCTCGCGGACGAACGTCGTGGGCAGCGTCATGGCCCGAGCCTGCCACGTGACGGCACGCGAGGGGGCCGGTCCACCCCTGCGGTGGACCGGCCCCCTCGTGCGGGGACCGATGCGGCTTACTGGTTGCGGAAGCGGTTGATGGCCTCCTCGAAGCCGGCGCGCTTGTCGGGGTTCGTGACGCCGAGCCCGGCCTGCGGGGCGAGCGTCAGGACACCGACCTTGCCCTGGTGGGCGTTCTGGTGCACGTCGAGGGCAGCCTGCCCCACCTCGTCGAGCGCGTACGTCTTGCTCAGCGTCGGGTGGATGAGCCCGCGGTTGACCAGCTCGTTGGCCTCCCACGCCTCGCGGTAGTTGGCGAAGTGCGAGGAGACGATGCGCTTGAGGTTCATCCACAGGTAGCGGTTGTCGTACTCGTGCATGTAGCCCGACGTCGAGGCGCACGTGACGATGGTGCCGCCCTTGCGAGCCACGTAGACGCTGGCGCCGAAGGTCTCGCGGCCCGGGTGCTCGAAGACGATGTCGACGTCGTAGCCGCCGGTCAGCTCGCGGATGCGCTTGCCGAGGCGCTGCCACTCCTTCGGGTTCTGCTCGGTTCCGTCCTCGTTCCAGAACCGGTAGCCCTCGGCCGAGCGGTCGATGATGAGCGCGGCGCCCATGGCGCGGCAGATCTGCGCCTTCTCCGGCGAGGACACGACGCAGATCGGGGTGGCGCCACCGGCGAGGGCCATCTGCGTGGCGTAGGAGCCGAGCCCGCCCGACGCGCCCCAGATGAGGACGCGGTCACCGAGCTTCATGGCAGCGCCGTGCTTGGAGATCAGCTGCCGGTAGGCGGTCGAGTTGACGAGCCCCGGTGAGGCGGCCTCCTCCCACGTCAGGTGGTCCGGCTTCGGCATGAGCTGGTTGGCCTTGACGACGGCGAGCTCGGCGAGGCCTCCGAAGTTCGTCTCGAAGCCCCAGATCCGCTGCTGCGGGTCCATCATCGTGTCGTCGTGGCCCTCGGCGTCCTCGAGCTCGACCGACAGGCAGTGGGCCACGACCTCGGTCCCGGGCTTCCACTTGGTGACGCCCGGGCCGACCCGCAGGACGACGCCGGCCAGGTCGGAGCCGACGACGTGGTAGGGCAGGTCGTGCCGCCGCGCGTACTCCGACGTCCGCCCGTAGCGCTCGAGGAAACCGAACGTCGAGACCGGCTCGAAGATCGAGGTCCACACCGTGTTGTAGTTGATGGCGCTGGCCATGACGGCGACGAGGGCCTCGCCGGGGGCGAAGCTCGGGGACCGGCACCTCGTCGATGTGCAGGGACTTGCGGGGGTCCTTGTCGCGGGTGGCGATCCCCTCGAACATGCCGACCTCGTCCTTGTGGACGGTCGCCCCCCGATAGGTCTGCGGGATCTCGAGGGCCGCGTAGGTCTCCCGGGTGCGGTCGCCGGAGAGGATGGCGTCGCGGATGGCCTGCATGTCAAAGGTCCTTACGTCGCAGCGTCATTGGTCACCTGGTTGCAGAAGGTCCTGCTCGCCGTCGCCGGCTCGTGACCCGACGGTAGCCACGGTGCCGGAAGGCGGCGTCCCGGGTGAGACGCCCACCACAGGTGACCTGGGTCACGGGTCGCGCGGCCACTCACGCCTCGGCCCCGCCGAGCAGCCTCGAGACGGTGACGAGCTCGTAGCCGTCCGCGCGCAGGCGTTCGACGATGCGGGGGAGCCGCTCGATGGTGATGAGGCGGTCGGACGAGCCGGTGTCGTGGGCCAGCACGATGCTCCCGGGCCGCACGAGGGACGCGAGGTCCTCGACGATGCCGTCGGGGTGGGCGGCGACGAGGTCCTCGCGGGCCTGCGCCGACCACAGCACGGTCGTCAGCCCGAGCTCGGCCGCCGCGAGCACGGCTGCGCCGCCGAGGTGGCCGTAGGGCGGCCGGAAGAGCGTCGGCGCGACGCCCCACGCCGCCTGCATCGCCTCGCTCGTGCGGCGGATCTCGTCCCGGCACCGGTCGTAGCCGAGCCGGGCGAGGTCCCGGTGCTCGTAGGTGTGGTTGGCCAGCTCGTGGCGGCCCACGCTCGACCGGTGGACGACCGCGTGGTCGCGCACGTTGCGCCCGAGGCAGAAGAACGTCGCGGGCGCGTCGGCGGCCTCGAGCGCGGCGAGCACCTTCGGGGTCCAGTCGGGGTGCGGTCCGTCGTCGAAGGTGAGGGCGACGCGTCGCGCGGTCGGGTCCCCGCTCCACACGACGCTGCCGGACGCGACCCCCGGGGCGCCGCGGTCCGGGCGGACGCCGCTCGCGGGGCTGCCGTAGAACGGCAGGGGCGTGTTCTCGGCCAGCCGGTCGGTGACGGTCCGGGCCGACACCGCCCCCACCGCGCCGACCGCCACGCCGGCCCCGCCGGTGATCGCCCGCCGCCGCGAGATGTCCATGGCCGGATGCTACGGCGGCCGGATGCGAACCCGGCGTGGCGCCGTCGCGGCTCTGGCACACTGACGCCGCCACGAGAGGGGGCGGTGATGCGGCGGGTCGCGACGACGGCTGCGGCGGCGACGGCGGCCGCGGTGCTCTCGCTCGGCCTCGTGCTGCCCCAGGTCGTCCACCCGGAACCGCTGCCGACGCTGCGCAACGGGGCCGACTGGCGGGACCGGCCGCCCTTCGTCCCGGCCTCGCTGGGCAGCCGCCTCCTGCGCCCCGTGGAGGACGCCGCCTGGCTGGCGCGGGGCGGGGCGCCGCTCGAGCCGAGCCGGCGCCGTCTCGTCGCCGGTGCGCTCGCCGACCTGCACGGGCTGACCCGCGACACCGGGGCCGTGGCCGCCGGGCCCGACGCGCCGTGGGCCTACGCCTGGCCCCGCGACAGCGCCTTCGTCGCGGCGGCGTACGCCGTGTCCGGGCACGAGGACGACGCATGGCGGGTGTGGCGCTTCCTCGCCCGTGCCCAGCGCCGGGACGGAGGCTTCGAGGCGCGCTACCGGCTCGACGGCTCGGGACCGCCCGACGACCGACCGCCCCAGACCGACGGTGCCGGCTGGGTCCTCTGGGGCCTCGACGCCACCCGTACCGGCACGGGCGTCCGCGTGCTGCCGGCCGACCTGCGAGCCCTGCGGGACCGAGCCGTGCGCTTCGCCCTCGACCAGACAGCCGACGGCCACCGCCTGCCCGCGCCCACGCCCGACTACTGGGAGGTGCCCGAGGGGCGTGTCACCCTCGGTACCGCCGCGCCGCTGGCTGCAGGTCTCGAGGCCGCGGCCAGGAGCCTTGCTGCAGAAGGCAGCTCGACGGCTGCGGCCCGGTGCTCAGCGGCCGCCGCGCGGCTCCGTGCGCTCGTGCGCTCGACGTTCGGCCCGACCTACGAGCGGCACGGCTCCTCCGGCGGTCTCGACGCCGCCGTGGCGATGCTCATGCCGCCGTTCGCCACGCTCGACGACGCCGCCGCCGTGCGCGCCTGGGAGCGCTACCCGGTCCTCGCGCTGCGCGAGGCCGGCGGGCTGGCGCCGGGTGCGGGGTGGAAGTCCGACGGGGTGTCGTGGACGCCGGAGACCGCGCTCGTCGCGTACACGGCAGCCGCGTCCGGACGCGTCGAGCTGGCCGAGCGCTGGCTGGGCTGGCTGGAGGGCCACTGCACCGCATGGGGCAGCCTGCCGGAGAAGGTGCTCCCCGACGGGCGGCCGGCGGGGCCGGCACCGCTGGCCTGGACCGCCGCGCTCGTCGTCCTCACCGAGCACGAGCTCGAGAGCCGGCAGGCCGTCCTCCCCGCCGGCTGAGCGTCAGTGCGCGCCCGCGGGCTCGACGAGCTCGACGAGCACGCCGCCGGCATCCTTGGGGTGGATGAAGTTCACCCTGCTGTCGCTCGTGCCGCGCCTCGGGGCGTCGTAGAGCAGACGCAGCCCGCGCTCGCGCAGCGTCGTGCAGACGGCGTCGATGTCGCTGACGCGGTAGGCCAGCTGCTGGATGCCCGGGCCGCTGCGGTCGAGGAACCTCGCGATCGTCGACTCCGGCGACAGCGGCGCCAGCAGCTGGATGCAGGACCCGGAGTCGCCGACGCCCATCATCGCCTCGCGGACGCCCTGCTCCTCGTTCGTCTCCTCGTGGAGCATCGTCATGCCGTACGTGTCGCGGTAGAACGCGATGGCGGCGTCGAGGTCGGGCACCGCGATGCCGACGTGGTCGATGTGCGTGAACAGGGGACCGGTCAACGTGCTCATGGCGACCAACGTAGGACCTGGTCCCACGGGGCAGAAGCGGCGGCCCGTGTGCGCTTGGTCATGCCCGGCGGGGGTGCCCGGATGCCGAGACTAGAGTGATGAGGACATCCCCCGATGACGTTGGAGAGGCTCTTCCCATGACTTCTGACCGTCCCACCTCGGTGATCGTCGCCGGAGCCCGGACCCCGATGGGCCGGCTGCTCGGGTCGCTCAAGGACTTCTCCGGGGCCGACCTCGGCGGCATCGCGATCAAGGGCGCGCTGGAGAAGTCGGGCGTCGCGCCCGAGCAGGTCGAGTACGTCATCATGGGCCAGGTGCTCCAGGCCGGTGCCGGCCAGATCCCGGCCCGCCAGGCCGCGCACGCCGCGGGCATCCCGCTGACCGTGCCGGCCCTGACGATCAACAAGGTCTGCCTCTCGGGCATCAACGCCATCGCCATGGCCGACCAGCTGATCCGGGCGGGAGAGTTCGACATCGTCGTGGCCGGCGGCCAGGAGTCGATGACGAACGCCCCGCACCTCATGACGAAGTCGCGCGAGGGCTACAAGTACGGCGACGTGACGGTGCGTGACCACATGGCCCACGACGGCCTGTGGGACGCCTTCACCGACCAGGCGATGGGAGCCCTGACCGAGCAGGCCAACACCGGCGCCCAGGCCTTCACGCGGGAGGAGCAGGACGAGTTCTCGGCGCGCAGCCACCAGCTGGCAGCCAAGGCCTGGAAGGACGGCGTCTTCGACGACGAGGTCGTCGCCGTGTCGATCCCGCAGCGCAAGGGCGACCCGGTCGAGTTCAAGAACGACGAGGGCATCCGGGCCGACACCACGGCGGCCTCGCTGTCCGGCCTGCGCCCGGCGTTCGCCAAGGACGGCACCATCACGGCGGGCTCGGCGTCGCAGATCTCCGACGGCGCCGCGGCGGTCGTCGTCATGAGCCGCACGAAGGCCGAGGAGCTCGGCCTGTCGTGGGTCGCGGAGATCGGCGCCCACGGCGTCGTCGCCGGCCCGGACTCGACGCTCCAGCAGCAGCCGGCCCGCGCCATCGCCAAGGCCTGCGAGAAGGAGGGCATCACGCCCGCCGACCTCGACCTCGTCGAGATCAACGAGGCGTTCGCCGCCGTCGGTCTGGCCTCGGCCAAGGAGCTCGGCATCGACGTCGAGAAGGTCAACGTCAACGGCGGCGCCATCGCGCTCGGCCACCCCATCGGCATGTCCGGGGCCCGCATCGCCCTGCACCTCGCGCTCGAGCTCCGGCGCCGCGGCGGCGGGGTCGGCGCGGCCGCGCTGTGCGGTGGTGGCGGGCAGGGCGACGCCCTCATCGTCCGCGTGCCGAAGACCGCCTGACGCGTCCGCGTCGCGACGAGCCGAGCCGCGCCGCCAGTGAGTTCCCGCCGCACCGTCGACGTCCCCGCCCTGGTCGAGTCGGCCCGGGCGGGGTCCCCGCGCGCCGTCGCGCGCCTCATCTCGCTCGTCGAGGACCGCCACGAGGCGCTGCGCGAGGTGATGGCCGCGCTCGCGCCGCGCTCCGGCAGCGCCTGGGTGATCGGCCTCACCGGTTCGCCCGGCGTCGGGAAGTCGACGACGACGACGGCGCTCGTCGGGGCGTTCCGCGAACGCGGCCTACGGGTCGGTGTCCTCGCCGTCGACCCGAGCTCGCCGTTCTCCGGGGGCGCCCTGCTCGGCGACCGCGTTCGGATGCAGGACCACGCCCTCGACCCGGAGGTCTACATCCGCTCGATGGCCTCGCGCGGCCACCTCGGCGGCCTGTCGTGGGCGACGCCCCAGGCCATCCGCGTGCTCGACGCCGCCGGCTGCGACGTCGTGCTCGTCGAGACGGTCGGGGTCGGCCAGTCGGAGGTCGAGATCGCCGGCCTGGCCGACACGTCGGTCGTGCTCCTCGCACCGGGCATGGGCGACGGCATCCAGGCCGCGAAGGCCGGCATCCTCGAGATCGGCGACGTCTTCGTCGTCAACAAGGCCGACCGCGAGGGCGCCGACGCGACCGTTCGCGACCTGCGCCACATGATCTCCCTCGGCGACCGGACGGAGCCCGGGCTGTGGCGACCCCCCGTCGTCAAGACCGTCGCCGCGCAGGGGACCGGCGTGGACGAGGTCATGGAGGCGCTCGACAAGCACCGCGCCTTCGTCGAGGAGAACGGGAAGCTCGCGCGTCGTCGCGAGCGACGCGCGGCCGACGAGGTCCAGGCGATCGCCCTCGCCGACCTCCGTTCGCGCTTCGCCCAGCTCGGTGGGCGGGCGGACCTCGCCTCGCTGGCACAGGAGGTCGTGGCCGGGCGGCTCGACCCCTACGCGGCGGCGGACCGGCTCGTCGCCCACCTCGACGACTGAGGCCGGTCTCCGCGGTCTTCCCGCCGCGGTAATTGCGTTGTGGGCGCCCGCCCCACGGTGTCACCGTCGAGGCATGGACATCATCCCGCTCGACCGCGACGACGACGTCGTGGTCAAGGAGCTGTACGGCATCGCCTCCCGCGTCGATGCCGTGTCGCGCGTGCACCCCGTGCGGCGCACGCCCGAGGAGTTCGCCAAGTGGCTGCGCTTCGACTTCCCGGGCGAGCGCACGGAGGGCGCGGTGGCCGTCGTCGGCGGGTCGCCCGTCGGGTGGTCGCAGCTGTACTTCCCCGAGCGCGAGAACCTCGACAAGTGCTGGGCCGAGCTGCGCGTCGACCCCGAGCACCGTCGCGCCGGTCACGGCGGTGCGCTGCTCGCGTGGAGCGAGGAGCGGGCGCGCGCCGGTGACCGCGCCATGCTCCTGGCCGAGGTGTTCGTGCCCGAGGGCCGTGACGACCACCCCGACCGCGCCTTCGCCGAGAAGCGGGGCTACCACGTCGCGAGCACCGAGATCGTCCGGTGCCTGCCGCTGCCCGTCGATGCCGAGGTCATGGACCGCGAGCGCGACCGTGCCGCCACAGCCATGGGCGAGGCGTACGAGGTGCGCGTCTACACCGGCGGCGTGCCGCAGGAGCTGCGCCAGGGCGTGTGCGACGCGTCGAACCGGCTCATCCTCGACGCGCCCACCGGCGACGTCGACTTCGAGCCGGAGTCGCAGACGGTCGAGGACTACCAGACGATGCTCGAGCACCACGCCAGTGTCGGCGACACCCTCCTGACCGCCGTCGCCCTTCACCGCGACACCGGTGCCGTCGCCGCCTACACCGACCTCAACGTGCCGCCGTCGGATCCGGACGTCGTCCACCAGTGGGGCACGCTCGTGCTCCCGGAGCACCGCGGCCACCGGCTGGGCACGGCGGTCAAGGTCGCCAACCTCGACCTGCTGGCCGAGCAGTTCCCGCGGCGCACGCGCGTGCAGACGATGAACGACGAGCAGAACCCGTGGATGGTCCGGATCAACGTCGACCTCGGCTTCCGCATCACCGAGAAGGCCCACTCGATGCGCAAGGACCTCTGAGCGCAGGCCGTGACGCGGCGGCATACGGTGGGCGCATGCTGATCGCCTTCTCCGTCGCACCCACCGTCGCCGCCGACGACACCGGCTCGGTGAGCGACGCCGTCGCCTCGGCCGTCCGCGTCGTCCGCGAGTCCGGGCTGCCGCACCGCACCGACGCGATGTTCACGACGGTCGAGGGGGAGTGGGACGAGTGCATGGCCGTCGTCAAGCGCTGCTGCGACGTCATCGCCGAGGTCTCGCCGCGCGTCGGGCTCGTCCTCAAGGCCGACATCCGGCCCGGGTTCACCGGTGAGCTCGACGGCAAGCTCGAACGGCTCGAGGAAGCCATCGACCGCCAGGACGGCTGACCCACGGGCAGCTCCCGGCCGGTAGTGCCGACCGGGGTGCCCCGAGTGTCCGGCTATGTCCGCGGGCGCGTCGGACTCGATTTGTGGTGACGCGCCGACTCGTGCGTAACTTGACGGTGGCCGCGCCCGTGTCGGCCGTCCGACGTCCCGTGGCTGCCCGAGCGGCGCCCGGGGCCTCGGCGGCCCGTGTCGGTCACCGTCCGGTCCTCCCGAGTCCCGAAAGGTCTCTCCATGCCACGCCCCGCGACCCGTCGCCGCGTCCTGGCCGCCGCCCTCGCCTCCGTCGCGATGCTGTCCGCGTGCACCGGAAACGCCGACGACGGCAGCGACGGGACCGGTGCCTCCGAGACCCCCGCGGTCTCGGTCGACACCGCCGGGTCGACCGTGTCGAGCGCCGTGTCGGCCGTCGCCACCTCGATGCTCGACGGCTCTCCCGCGGGTGCGGCCGCGCGCGAGAAGGCGTGGACCGGCGCCGCCCTCGAGTCGGCGAACGCCTTCGCCAAGACCCTCGGCGGCCGGACCGCGGCAGAGAAGGCCGAGGCCGAGCTGTCGACGACGGGGGCCAAGGTGCTCGGCGTCTCCCGGCAGGGCGACAAGCCGGTCCAGATCCTGGCCCAGACGACGCTGAAGAAGACCGGTGCGGCGGTGCTCGTCCTCCTCGTCGCCGACAGCCGGAGCGGGCCGTTCAAGGCCGCGGCGGTCACCCCGATGCTGCCCGACGCCAAGCTGGACGCGCTCGACCCGACGACCGACGGCTCGGCGGCCGTCGCCGCCGGCAAGGGCCTGGTCGCCGCGCCCGACGACGTCGTCGCCGCCTTCGCCTCCTCGGTGCAGTTCCCGGACCCGGTGGCCTCCAAGCTGCTCGCCGACGACCCGCTGACCGAGCAGCTGCGCCAGTCGGCCCGGGCCCAGGCCCAGGCGCTGAACAACCAGGGCTCCTTCACCCAGAAGCACGAGCCCAAGGGGGTCATCGGCGGGCTGCGCCTCAAGGACGGCCAGGGCGCGATCGTGTTCGCCCACCTCGTGCGCCACGACGCCATCGCGATGCGCACGCCGATGAAGCTCAAGCCGGCCAAGGACCTCACCCTCCTGACCGGCATCAAGCAGATCACCACCGAGGCCGACCTGACCTCGAACGAGATCATCGCCTTCGTCATCCCCGCCTCCGGCCAGGCCCGCGTCGTGGCCTCCTCGGACCAGCTCGTCGACGGCACGGGCCGGTGAGGCAGGATTGATCCATGAGCCAGCAGCCATTCACCGCAGCAGCACTGCGCGGTGCCGTCGACCTCTCGTCGCTCAAGCGTCCGGCCCCGCCGGCTGGCCCCGGCTCCGCCGCGGCCGCCACCTCGACGGACGCTGCCGGCGTCGTCGTCGAGGGCACTGACGCGGCGGTCCGCGACATCGTCGGGGCGAGCGCCCGCTTCCCCGTCGTCATGGTCCTGTGGTCGCCCCGGCTGCAGGAGTCGGCCGACTTCGTCGCGACGTTCGCGGCGGTGGCCCGGCGCTACGCCGGGCGTTTCCAGCTCGTCACCGTCGACGTCGACGCCAACCCCGGCATCCTGCAGGCCTTCCAGGTGCAGGCCGTCCCGGTGAGCTTCGCGTTCGTCCAGGGCCAGCCCGTGCCGCTCTTCGAGGGTGTGCAGCCCGAGGCCCAGGTCACCGCCGTCGTGGACCAGGTGCTCGCCCTCGCGGCGCAGCACGGCGTCACCGGCACGGTGCCGGGCGCCGGAGAGGCCCCGGTCGAGGAGGACGCCGTCGAGGAGCAACCGCTGCCGCCCCTGCACCAGAAGGCGTTCGACGCCATCGAGGCCGACGACCTTGACACTGCGGCCGAGGCCTACCGCGAGGCGCTGGCGCAGAGCCCCGCCGACACCGACGCCAAGATCGGCCTCGCCCAGGTCGGCCTGCTCCAGCGCACCCGGGGTGCCGACCTGCAGGAGGCGCGCGCCGCCGCGGCCGCGGCCCCGACCGACGTCGACGCCCAGATCCTCGTTGCCGACCTCGACGTCCTCGGCGGCCACGTCGAGGACGCGTTCGCGCGCCTCGTCGACACGGTGCGGGTCACGGCCGACGCCGACCGCAACCGGGTCCGCGAGCACCTCGTCGAGCTCTTCGAGCTCGTCGGCACCTCCGACGAGCGCGTCGCGCGGGCCCGCAAGGCCCTGATGAGCGCCCTGTTCTGAGTCGGCTGCTCAGTCCGTCGGAGCGGTCCGGACGAGCGACTCACCGAGCCGCTCGACCACCTCGGCCGACGTGCCGGCCAGGGCCTCGGCGTCCCCGGTCTCGGGCGGCGTCGTGACCCAGAGGCCCCAGCCCGGCGTGGCGGGGTCGATGCCGGCGCCGACGACCACGAGGTGCACCGGCTCCGGCGCAGCCAGGTCGAGGTAGTCCTCGAGGAGGTCGCCCTCCACACGGTCGGCCACGACGACGTCGTAGCCCTCGATGAGGTAGGTCTCGGCGACCGCGAGCCCGGCCGACCACCGGAGCAGCCGGCGGCGCACGTGGGCGAGGTCGCCACCCGCCGGGACCGGTTCGGCCCAGGCCCCGCCGACGAGCATGGCGTCGAGCACCCGGCCCTCGACGACGACGGCCCCGCCGAGCCGTTCCCCGACAGCACGGGCCAGGCGACCGAGGCCTGACGCGTCCGCCCCGGTCACGAGGACGAGGCGACCGTGAACCTCACCGGCGCCGTCCCCGCCCGCGGGGCCGGCACCGGGCGATCCGGCATCGGTCATCCGCCGAGCGCCGCCGACACGACGTCGCGGGCCTCGGCCTGCACCTGGGCGAGGTGCTCTGCGCCCTTGAAGGACTCGGCGTAGATCTTGTAGACGTCCTCGGTGCCGGACGGGCGGGCGGCGAACCACGCGCTCTCGGTGGTCACCTTGAGCCCGCCGATCTTCGCGTCGTTGCCCGGCGCCGAGGTGAGCTTGCCGGTGATCGACTCTCCCGCAAGGGACTGCGCGGTGACGTCGTCGGGCGACAGCGCCGCCAGCTTGGCCTTCTGCTCCCGGTCGGCCGGGGCGTCGATGCGGGCGTAGGCCGGCGAACCGAAGCGCTCGGTCAGGTCGGCGTAGTGCTGGCTCGGCGTGCGGCCCGTGACGGCGAGGATCTCCGAGGCCAGCAGGGCCAGGAGGATGCCGTCCTTGTCGGTGGACCACACGCTGCCGTCGGTGCGCAGGAAGCTCGCGCCGGCCGACTCCTCCCCGCCGAACCCCACGGAGCCGTCGAGCAGGCCCGGCACGAACCACTTGAAGCCGACCGGCACCTCGAGCAGGGTGCGGCCGAGCTCGCCGGCCACGCGGTCGATCATCGAGGAGGACACGAGCGTCTTGCCGATGGCGGTGCCCTCGCCCCAGCCCGGCCGCGCGCCGCCGTAGAGGTAGCGGATCGCCACGGCGAGGTAGTGGTTGGGGTTCATCAGCCCGGCGTCCGGGGTGACGATGCCGTGGCGGTCGGCGTCGGCGTCGTTGCCCGTCGAGATGTCGTAGTCGTCCTTGGCGCCGATGAGCGAGGCCATCGCCGAGGGCGAGCTGCAGTCCATGCGGATCTTGCCGTCCCAGTCGAGCGTCATGAACGCCCACTGCGGGTCGACGCGCGGGTTGACGACGGTGAGGTCGAGGCCGTGCCGCTCGGCGATCTCGCCCCAGTAGGCCACCGACGCGCCACCGAGCGGGTCGGCGCCGATGCGGACGCCGGCCTCTCGGATGCGGTCGAGGTCGAGCACCGACGGGAGGTCGTCGACGTACGTGCCGAGGAAGTCGTAGGCGCCGGCGTCGGCACGGGCCTTCTCGAACGACACGCGCTTCACGCCGGACAGGCCCCCGCGGATGAGGTCGTTGGCACGCCGTGCGATGACCGAGGTGGCGTCGGTGTCGGCCGGTCCGCCGTGCGGAGGGTTGTACTTGAAGCCGCCGTCGGCGGGCGGGTTGTGCGACGGCGTGACGACGATGCCGTCGGCGAGACCGCTTGCGCCCGAAGCCTTTCCCCGGTTGGCCCTGAGGATCGCGTGGGAGACGGCGGGGGTGGGGGTGTAGCCGTCACGGTCGTCGACGAGCACCGTCACCCCGTTGGCGACGAGCACCTCGAGTGCCGAGCGCCACGCCGGCTCGGACAGGCCGTGGGTGTCGCGGCCGATGAAGAGCGGGCCGTCGAAACCCTGCGAGGAGCGGTAGTCGACGATGGCCTGCGTCGTGGCGAGGATGTGGTCCTCGTTGAAGGCGGTGCGCAGGCTGGAGCCGCGATGGCCGGACGTGCCGAACGCGACCTGCTGGTCGGGGTCGTCGACGTCGGGGTGGCCGTCGTAGTACGCGGCGACGAGCGCCTCGACGTCGACGAGGTCCTCGGGGCGGGCCGGCTGGCCCGCGCGCGGGTGGTTCATGAGGGGTCTCCGTTCGTCGTCGGGCGGTCGGCGTCCGGCTGGCCGCCGGCCGGAAGGGACTGGGCGGACGCCTCGCCCGCGCCACCGGTCGCAGCGGCCCCGACGGCCGGTTCCTGCACCGGCACGAGCCACACGGTGGAGAACCGGGGCACCGTGATCGCCGCCGAGAAGGGCTGGGAGTTCCACGGCTCGGCCGCGGCCTCGATGACCATGCCGGCGCTGCTCGGGGCGTCGGGGTGGTAGCCGGCGGTGTCGAGGACGACCTCCCAGCGCCCGCCGCGCGGCAGTCCGAGGCGGTAGTACGGCTGCGTCTCGCCGCTGAAGTTCATGACGCACGCGATCGCGGGCGCGTCGGTGGCGCGGTCACCACGGCCGAACCGCAGCCACGAGAACGTGTTGTGGTCGGCGTCGTCGGCCTCGAGCCACTCGAACCCGGACGGGTCGTTGTCGAGCTCCCAGAGGGCGCGGTGGTGCCGGTAGATGCCGTTGAGGTCCTTGACGAGGTTGTGCACGCGGTAGTGCAGCGGCTGCTCGAGCAGCCACCAGTCGAGGCTGCGGCCCTCCGACCACTCCGACTCCTGGCCGAACTCGCAGCCCATGAAGAGCAGCTGCTTGCCCGGGTGGCACCAGAGGTAGGCGAGGAAGGCACGCAGCGTCGCCACCTGCTCCTCGCGGGTGCCGCGCGACTTGCGCAGCAGCGAGCCCTTGCCGTGCACGACCTCGTCGTGGCTGATCGGCAGGACGAAGTTCTCGTCGAAGGCGTACATGAGGGAGAACGTCAGCTTGCCGTGCTCGTACTTGCGGTAGATCGGGTCCTGACCGAGGTACTTGAGCGAGTCGTTCATCCAGCCCATGTTCCACTTGAAGCCGAAACCGAGGCCGCCCTGGTCGGTCGCGCGGGTCACCCCCGGCCACGTCGTCGACTCCTCGGCGACGGTGACGATGCCGCCCTCGCGCTTGTACGCCGTGGCGTTGGTCTCCTTGAGCAGCTCGACGGCCTCGAGGTTCTCGCGGCCGCCGTCCTTGTTCGGCACCCACTGGCCCTCGCCGCGGGCGTAGTCGAGGTAGAGCATCGAGGCGACGCCGTCGACGCGCACACCGTCGGCGTGGAACTCCTCGAGCCAGTACAGGGCGTTGGCGACGAGGAAGTTGCGCACCTCGGGCCGGCCGTAGTCGAAGATGTTCGAGCCCCACTCCGGGTGCCAGCCGCGACGCGGGTCGGGGTGCTCGTAGAGCGGCAGACCGTCGAAGCGGGCCAGCGCCCACTCGTCGGTGGCGAAGTGCCCGGGAACCCAGTCGAGGATGACGCCGATGCCGGCCTTGTGCAGCTCGTCGACGAGGTGGCGGAACTCGTCGGGCGTGCCCCACCGCGAGCTGGGGGCGTAGTAGCCGGTGACGTGGTAGCCCCACGAGGGCACGTAGGGGTGCTCCATGACGGGCAGGAACTCGACGTGGGTGAACCCGAGGTCGCGCACGTAGTTGACGAGGTGCTCGGCCAGGCCGCGGTAGCCCAGCCCCTGGCGCCACGAGCCGAGGTGCACCTCGTAGACGCTCATCGGACCCTCGTGCGCGTTGCGGTGCCGCCGCTGCTCCATCCACTCGCCGTCGCCCCAGCTGTAGTGCGACTCGGTGACGATGGCCGCCTGCTTCGGCGCCACCTCGGTCATCCGGGCCATGGGGTCGCTCTTGAGCCGGACGAGCTCGTCGGGTCCCCGGACGGCGAACTGGTAGTTCATGCCCTCCTGGGCGCCGGGGATGAACAGCTCCCAGATGCCGCTCTGGCCCAGCGCGCGCATCGGGTGGGTGCGACGGTCCCAGCCGTTGAAGTCACCGATGACGTGGACCGCCTTGGCCCGCGGGGCCCACAGCGCGAACGACACGCCCCAGACCTCGCCGAGCGGGCCGGAGTACCGGCGCACGTGCGCGCCGAGGACCTTCCACAGCTGCTCGTGTCGCCCCTCTCCGACGAGGTGCCGGTCGACCTCGCCGAGGGTCGGGGCGAACCGGTACGGGTCGTCCTGCTCGTGCTCGACGCCGTCGCCGTACTCGACGAGCAGGCGGTAGTCGTGGGTCGTGCCGAAGTCGGGCGAGGTCATCGACCAGATGCCGTCGCGGACGTGCTGCAGCTCGACGTGGTCACCGGAGTCGAGCCGGGCGCGGACCCGGGTGGCGAAGGGGCGGAACGCCGTGATGGTGAGGCCCCCGGGCCCCATGTGGTGGCCCAGGAGGTCGTGCGGCTGGCCGTTGCGGGCCTGGAGGAACGCATCGATCGCCTGGTGGTCGAGGGTCGGGGTGCCGGTCGGGTGGTCGGTCACGAAGTGGCCTCCTCGCTGGTGAGCCGCTCGACGGCGTCGAGCGGGATGGGCAGCCACGAGGGGCGGTTGCGCGCCTCGTAGACCACCTCGTAGAGAGCCTTGTCGAGCTCGAGGGCCCGGACGAGCGTCGTGGCGTCGGGGCTCGGCTCGCCCGCCACCGACGCGTACCCCTCGAGGAAGGCGCTGCGACAGGCGGCCGCCCACGCCGTGGCGTCGACGGGGGCCTCGGCCAGCGCCACCGAGCCGGCGGCGTAGTCGAACGAGCGCAGCATGCCGGCGACGTCACGCTGGGTGAGGTCGGGCGCGACGCGCTCGGAGAGGGGGCGCAGCGGCTCGCCCTCGAAGTCGAGGGCCACCCAGCCGCGCTCGGGGACGTCGAGCACCTGCCCGAGGTGGTAGTCGCCGTGGATGCGTTGGAGCGCAGGCCACTCCACGTCGCGCACCGACTCGGCCACCCGCTCGACGGCATCGGCGCGGGTCGAGAGGTCGGGCACGAGGGACGCCGCCGCGGCGTAGCGTTGCCGCATGGAGGCGACGAGCGCGGCGCGTGCCTCGGGCGTCGCCTCGGTCGTGCCGAGCGCGTGCGCGAGCGCGGCGTGGATCTGCGCGGTGACCACCCCGAGCTCGCGGGCCCGCGCCGTGAAGTCGGTGCCGGCCGCGGCGGCCACGAGGGCGACGCGCCACGCGTCCTCGACGCCGGGGATGAACTCCTGGGCGAAGGCGAGGTGGCCGTGCTCGACGCCGTCGCCCGCCGGAGCGTCCCACGCTCCGTGCAGGTTGCCGAACGCGCGGGGCACCCGGTCCGAGCCCTCCCGGGTCAGCGCGGACTGGACGACGACGTCGGGGTTGTCGCCGTCCTGGACCGTGCGGAACACCTTGACGATGAGGGGCTCGGCCGGCCCACCTCCGTCGGCGGTCATCCGGCAGATGATCGACGTGTTCGACTGCTCGCCGGTGAGGACCTTGGACGACTCGACGCTGCCGGCGACGTGCCCGGTCGCCGACCCGGTGGCTCGGGCGTTGCTGCCGACCGACGCCTGCGCGTCGTCGGACACGTCCGCGCGGAGGATGGTGCGCACGAGCTCGGACACGTACACCGGGTCGTGCGGGCCGTCGTACACCCACCGGGTGCCGAGCACGCTGTGCTCCATCGTGCCGAGGAGGGCGTGCTCGGCGCCCTCCAACGGCGCACCGCGGTAGGTGAGCGGAACCTGGTAGACGACGGGCGGCGAGGCGGCGTCGTCGGACAGCAGGAGCGTCTCCACGCCGACCGCGCCCGCCGGGTCCTCGAAGCGGAAGCCGCCGACCCGGCGCAGCTGCGGCACGTGGCCCTTGCCGTGGTACCAGCGCTGGCGCGGCATCCACGCGGTGACCATCTCGGTCTTGGTCGGGGCGATCGTGGCCCCCTTGTGGACGACGGCCATCAGCGGTAGTCCTCCTGTCCGCGCAGCTGGAGCCAGAAGAAGTCGCGCGAGCCGAGGGTCAGCGTCACGCGTCCGTCGGCCGCCACCCAGGGGAACCCGCTGCCGCCGAAGAGGTCGACGAGCGCCCGCCCCGAGAGCTGCTCGGGCAGCTGGATCGTCGCGGCCTGCGGGCGGCTGCTCAGGTTGTTGACGCAGAGGATGGCCTCGGCCGGGTCGTCGCCCTCGGCGTCCATCGAGCGGGTGAAGGCGAGGATGTGGTCGTTGTCGGCCGGGACGACGGTGAAGTCGCCGAGGCCGAAGACGGGGTGGCGGCTGCGCACCTGCAGCATCCCGCGCACCCAGTGCAGCAGCGAGGACGACGAGGCCATCTGCGCCTCGACGTTGACGTTGTTGTAGTGGTACACGAGGCTGCTGATGACCGGCAGGTAGAGCTTGCCGGGGTCGACCGTCGAGAACCCGGCGTTGCGGTCCGGCGTCCACTGCATCGGCGTGCGGACGGCGTCCCGGTCGTTGAGCCAGATGTTGTCGCCCATGCCGATCTCGTCGCCGTAGTAGAGGCACGGCGATCCCGGCAGCGAGAGCACGAGGGCGTGGATGAGCTCGATCTCGGGGCGGCTGTTGTCGAGCAGCGGCGCGAGGCGGCGCCGGATGCCGATGTTGGCGCGCATCCGTGGGTCGGGCGCGTACCAGCCGTACATCGCCGCGCGCTCCTCGGGCGTCACCATCTCGAGCGTCAGCTCGTCGTGGTTGCGCAGGAAGGTGCCCCACTGGGTGCCCGAGGGGATCGCCGGGGTGTCGGCGAGGACGTCGATGATCGGCTGGGCCTTCTCCTCGCGCAGCGAGTAGTAGAGCCGCGGCATGACGGGGAAGTGGAAGCACATCTGGCACTCGGGCGCCTCGTCGGTGCCGAAGTAGTCGACGACCTCGGCCGGCGGCTGGTTGGCCTCGGCGAGGAGGATGCGCCCGGGGTACTCGGTGTCGACCATCGCGCGCAGCCGGGCCAGGAACTCGTGCGTCCGCGGCAGGTTCTCGCAGTTCGTGCCCTCCTCCTCGTAGAGGTAGGGAACGGCGTCGAGCCGGAAGCCGTCGATGCCGAGGTCCATCCAGAAGCGGACGACGTCGAACATCGCCTCCTGGACGGCCTCGTTCTCGAAGTTGAGGTCCGGCTGGTGGCTGAAGAAGCGGTGCCAGAAGAACTGCCGGCGCACCGGGTCGAAGGTCCAGTTCGACACCTCGGTGTCGACGAAGATGATGCGGGCGTCGTCGTAGCCCTCGTCGGTGTCGGACCAGACGTAGAAGTCGCCGTAGGGCCCGTCCGGCTCGGCCCGGCTCGCCTGGAACCACGGGTGCTGGTCGCTCGTGTGGTTCATGACGAGGTCGGTGACGATGCGGATGCCGCGGGCGTGCGCCTGGGACACGAGCTCGGTGAACTCCGGCAGGGTGCCGAACTCGGGCAGCACCGCCTTGTAGTCGGAGATGTCGTAGCCGCCGTCGCGCAGGGGGGAGGCGTAGAACGGCGGCAGCCACAGGCAGTCCACGCCGAGCCACTGGAGGTAGTCGAGCCGGCCGATGAGGCCGGTGAAGTCGCCCGCGCCGACGCCCTTGCTGTCGGCGAAGGCGCGCACGAGCACCTCGTAGAAGACCGCTTTGCGAAACCACTGGGGGTCGTGCTTCAGCCCCGGCTGGGAGAGGTTGAGTCCCTGCATGCGGTCAATGGCTCCTCACGCTGATGATGTGGACGGGTTCGGAGTCGGGGCCGAGGCGGACCCAGTTGTCCTGCCGCCACTGCCACGTCTGGTTGGTGATGTGGTCGTGCGCGTCGAAGGTCGACCACGTCGCCATACCCATCGCCTCGAGGTCGAGGTGCACCCACGTCTCACGGGTGGCGTGCGGGTCGAGGTTGGCGACCACGAGGACGGTGTCGCGCTCGCCGGTCGCGCGGTCGACCCGGGTCTTGCTGAAGACGAGGACGTTGTCGTCCTCGGCCGAGTGGAAGTGCAGGTTGCGCAGCCAGCGCAGCGCGGGGTGCCAGCCGCGGATCTCGTTGAGACGCTTGAGGTACCACGCGAGGGACCGGTCCTCGAGCGGGCCGCCGGGCTCGTAGAGGTACCACTGGCGGTCCTTGTACTCGTACTTCTCGTTGTCGATCTGCTCCTCGGCGCCGGGCCGGGCGACGTGCTCCATCAGCTCGTACCCGGCGTAGATGCCGTACGTCGGCACCATCGTCGCGGCGAGCGCCGCCCGCAGCTTCCATGCCGTGGGCCCGCCGTACTGCATGTACGGCGTGAGGATGTCGTGCGTCGTGGGCCAGAAGGACGGGCGCATGTACGCGGCGCCCGTGGCGTCGGAGGCCAGCTCGCGGCCGTACTCCTCGAGCTTCCACCGCTGGTTGCGCCACGCGTAGTACGTGTAGCTCTGCTGGAAGCCGGCCTTGGCCAGCTCGTGCATCATGGCCGGCTTCGTGAACGCCTCGGAGAGCCAGATCGTCTCGGGGTACCGCTCGGCGACGTCGGCGATGAGCCACTGCCAGAACCGGACCGGCTTGGTGTGCGGGTTGTCGACGCGGAAGATCCGCACGCCGTGGTCGAGCCAGACCTGGATGACGCGCCGCACCTCGGCGTACGCCGAGGCGGGGTCGTTGTCGAAGTTCAGGGGGTAGATGTCCTGGTACTTCTTCGGCGGGTTCTCGGCGTAGGCGATGGTGCCGTCGGCCCGCGTCGTGAACAGCTCGGGGTGGGTCTGCACCCACGGGTGGTCCGGCGAGGCCTGCAGCGCGATGTCGAGCGCCACCTCGAGGCCGACGCGGCGGGCCTCGGCGACGAAGGCGTCGAAGTCCTCGAAGGTGCCGAGGTCGGGATGGATGGCGTCGTGGCCGCCGTCGGGCGAGCCGATGGCATAAGGGGATCCGGGGTCGCCGGGTTCGGCGGCGAGGCTGTTGTTGCGGCCCTTGCGCGCCGTCGTGCCGATGGGGTGGATGGGGGTCAGGTACACGACGTCGAAGCCCATGTCGGCGATCGCGGGCAGCCGCTCGGCGGCCGTGCGGAACGTGCCCGACACCCACTCACCGGTCTCCGGGTCGCGGCGTGCCCCCTCCGAGCGGGGGAAGATCTCGTACCACGCGCCGAAGAGCGCGAGCTCGCGTTCGACGTGGAGGTGGTAGGTCGGCGAGGGGGAGACGAGCTCGCGCAGCGGCATGATCGCCGCCAGTCCCCGGATCTCCGGGGACGTGGCCGCGCCGAAGCGGTGGGCCGCGGGGCGGCGGGTGTCGGCGAGGGCGAGTGCGCCCCGGTCGATGTCCGACGCGTCGACGCCCTGGCCGCGGACCGCCTCGGCGAAGCGCTCGAGCACCTGGACGCCCTCGGCGCACATGAGGTCCTCGTCGACGCCGGCGGCGATCTTGATGCCGGCGTCGTGGACCCACGTCGCGTACGGGTCGGACCACCCCTCGACGCGGTAGGTCCACCAGCCCTCGCGGCCGGCCACGACGGTCGCGGACCACTCGGACGTGCCGGGGTTGTCGCAGTGCATCGCGAAGTAGTGGTCGTGACCGTCGGGGTCGGTGAGCACGGCGGTGGCGTTGACGGCGTCGTGGCCCTCGCGGAACACCTTCGCGCGCACGACGAACTCCTCGCCGACCACCGACTTGGCCGGGCGGGTGCCGCCGTCGACGAGGGGACGCACGTCGCTGACCGGGATGCGGCCGATGGGCAGGGCCTGCCCGGGATAGCCCTCGACGGTCGGGGCCTCGCTCGCCGGGTGCTCGGGCGCCAGGTGGGAGGCGCCCGCTGCGGTCTCGTCGACGAAGGCCGCGTCCGCCGAGGGGTGGGAGTCGTCGGGCGCAGGTGCCGGGGCGGCGGCCGCCGCCTGGGGAGGGGTCGCCGGGGCGTCGCGGGACACGGTGGTCACGGACGTCGGGTCGGGGCGGCTCGCGGGCGAGACCTGCGAGCGCGGTCGTGCGGGCCTGCTGGAACGGGACTTCTTCGCTGAGCCACTCACGGGATCGACCGTATCGAAGTTGGCGCAATCCCGACACGGGCGCTGCGCGGGCGTGGCGCACCGGCCCTGCTCCCGTCCACTGGGTGAAACCCCGCTGCAAGCGTTGCAAGAAGACGTCAGTGCGACCCCTATGCTGACTCCTCGTGAAGGCCATCCGTCGCTTCAGCGTCCGCACCGTCCTACCCACCCGGATCGAGGGGCTCGGCGTTCTCGCCAGCAACCTCCGGTGGTCCTGGCACCCGCCGACGCGTGATCTCTTCGAGAGCATCAGCCCCCGCAAGTGGGCCCAGGCGGGCGAGGACCCCGTCAAGCTCCTGTCCCGTCTGTCCGCCGACGAGCTCGCATCGCTCGCGGCCGACGACGACTTCGTCGGCAGCGTCGTCGCCGCCAACGCCGACCTCGAGTCCTACCTGACCGACGAGCGCTGGTACCAGCGCTGGAGCCGCGAGCAGGAGGCCGCCGGCCGCGCGGCCCCCGCGGCGGTCGCCTACTTCAGCCCCGAGTTCGGCATCACCGCAGTGCTGCCGCAGTACTCCGGTGGCCTCGGCATCCTCGCCGGCGACCACCTCAAGACCGCCTCCGACCTCGGCGTCCCCATCGTCGGCGTCGGCCTCTTCTACAAGACCGGCTACTTCAAGCAGGCCCTCGACCGCGAGGGCTGGCAGGTGGAGTCCTACCCGGTGCTCGACCCCGACGGCCTGCCGTTGTCGCTGCTGCGCGAGGACGACGGCACGCCGGCCGTCGTCACCGTCGACCTCCCGGCCGGTCGCGTCCTCAACGCCCACGTGTGGAAGGCGCAGGTGGGCCGGGTCCCGCTGCTGCTGCTCGACTCCGACGTGCCGGGCAACGACGAGCAGACGCGTCGGGTCACCGAGTCGCTCTACGGCGGGGGCGGCGACACCCGCCTCGAGCAGGAGCTGCTGCTCGGCATCGGCGGCGTCCGTGCGCTGCGCCTGTGGTCGCGACTCTCGGGCGCGCCCGCCCCGGAGGTCTACCACACGAACGAGGGCCACGCCGGTTTCCTCGGCGTCGAGCGCATCACCGAGCTCGTCCGCGACCACGGCCTCACCTTCGACGAGGCCCTCGAGGCGGTCCGTTCGGCCACGGTGTTCACGACGCACACGCCCGTGCCGGCCGGCATCGACCGCTTCGACGCCGCGAAGATCAACCTCTTCTTCGGCGGCCCCAACGCCATTCCCGGCGTGCCGGTCGAGCGCCTCCTGGCCCTCGGTGCCGAGGACTACGAGGGCGGCCAGCCCGGCATCTTCAACATGGCCGTCATGGGCCTGCGCCTCGCCCAGCGCGCCAACGGCGTCTCGCAGCTGCACGGCGTCGTGAGCCGGGAGATGTTCGACGGCCTGTGGCCGGGCTTCGACGACGACGAGGTGCCGATCACGAGCATCACCAACGGCGTCCACGCACCGACGTGGGTCGACCGCTCGGTGTACGACGTCGCGCTCAAGCACCTCGGGACCTCCGACATCGCCGGCGAGAACGCGTGGGAACGCATCGACGAGGTGCCGGCCGACGCGGTCTGGTCGACGAAGCGCGAGATGCGCGAGAAGCTCGTCAACGACGCCCGGCGCCGCGTCCGCTCCTCCTGGCGCAAGCGCGGCTCCACCGAGCTCGAGCTCGGCTGGGTCGACGACGTCCTCGACCCCGACGTCCTGACGATCGGCTTCGCCCGGCGCGTCCCGACGTACAAGCGCCTCACCCTGATGCTGCGTGACCCGGAGCGTCTCAAGCGACTGCTCCTGCACCCGGAGCGCCCGGTGCAGCTCGTCATCGCCGGCAAGTCGCACCCTGCCGACGAGACCGGCAAGCGCCTCATCCAGGAGATGGTCCGCTTCGCCGACGACCCCGAGGTGCGCCACCGCATCGTCTTCCTGCCGAACTACGACATCGCCATGGCCCAGCACCTCTACCCGGGCTGCGACGTCTGGCTCAACAACCCGCTGCGGCCGTTCGAGGCCTGTGGCACGTCGGGCATGAAGGCGGCCCTCAACGGCGGCCTCAACCTGTCCATCCTCGACGGCTGGTGGGACGAGTGGTTCGACGGCCGCAACGGCTGGGCCATCCCGACCGCCGACGGCGTCGAGGACCCCGACCGCCGCGACGACATCGAGGCGGCCGCGCTCTACGACCTCATCGAGCACGACGTCGCGCCGAAGTTCTACGACCGGGGCGCCGACGGCCTGCCCAACGGCTGGATCTCGATGATGACCCACACGCTCAAGACGCTCGGGCCCAAGGTCCTGGCCAGCCGCATGGTGGAGGACTACGTCACCACCCTCTACGGCCCCGCCGCCGGTGCCGGCCGGGCCCTCAACGGGCCCCAGTTCGCCGGGGCCAAGGAGCTGGCCGCCTACAAGGCGTCGGTCCGGGCGGCCTGGCCGAACGTCAAGGTCGAGCACCTCGAGACGTCGGGGCTGTCCGACTCGCCGGAGATCGGCGACACCCTCGACCTGCGCGCCTACGTCGACCTGGGCGGTCTGCGCGCGGACGACGTCGAGGTCCAGCTCGTGCACGGCCACGTCAACGAGGCCGACGAGCTGTGGGGTGTCGAGACCACACCGCTGTCCTTCGTCGAGGGCTACGAGAACGGCCGCGCCCAGTTCGCCGGGTCGCAGCCGCTGCGCCGCACCGGCTCGTTCGGCTACAGCGTGCGGGTCGTACCGAGGCACCCGGCGCTCGCGTCGTCGGCCGAGCTGGGCCTGGCCCGGACCGCCTGAGTCGCCACCGCCTGAGCCGTCCTCCCACGCTCGACCGCAGAGCCCGGACCCCGCGCGGGGCCCGGGCTCTGCCGCGTCAGGGTCCGAGCGGCGGCGAGCGGGACCGGCGGGCTCAGCGGGCTCAGCGGGCGGCGACGGCGCGCCAGACGCGCATCGACGCCGGCCCCACCGGCAGGGTCGTGCCCGCGGCCACGGCGGGGCACGCGTCGGCGGGTCGGGTGTCCGTGCTGTCCCAGACCAGCTCGTAGGCGGCGATGCCGGGGGCGGCGGGCAGCGTCACGTCGACGCCCGACGCCGACCCGTTGAGGACGACGAGGACCGACTGCTGGTCCAGCCACCGGCCGTCGTAGAGCGCCTGGAGGACGTGCACGGCCGGACCGTCCCAGCGGTGGCCCATCGGGGCGCCGTCGCTGCCGAACCAGGCCAGGTCGGTCGAGCCGTCGGTGTGGACCGGGCGCCCCGTGAAGAACGAGCGCTGCCGCAGCACCGGGTGCTCTCGCCGCAGGCGCACGAGATGGCGCGTCGTGGCGAGGAGGTCCTCCTGCCACGGCTCGAGGTCCCAGTCGGTCCAGCTGATCTCGTTGTCCTGCGAGTACGGGTTGTTGTTGCCGCGCTGGCTGCGGCCCAGCTCGTCGCCCGCGGTGAGCATCGGTACGCCCGTGGACAGCAGGAGCGTCCCGAGCAGGTTGCGCATCGTGCGGCGACGGGCCTCGAGGACGTGCTCGTCGTCGGTGCGGCCCTCCACACCGTGGTTCCAGGACCGGTTGTCGTCCGACCCGTCGGTGCCGCCGTGCCCGTTGACCCCGTTGTGCTTCGCGTCGTAGGCGGTGAGGTCGTGCAGCGTGAAGCCGTCGTGGGCGGTGACGAAGTTGACCGACGCGATGGTGCCGCGGTCGTGCCTGTCGAAGAGGTCCTGCGAGCCGGCCAGGCGCGTCGCGAGCTCACGGACGCCGTGGCCGCTGCCGCTCGCTGAGGCCGCGAGGTCGCGCAGCCAGAACGTGCGTACGGTGTCGCGGTAGCGGTCGTTCCACTCCGAGAACGGCGGTGGGAACTGGCCGGTGCGCCAGCCGTGGATGCCGAGGTCCCACGGTTCCGCGACGAGCTTGGCGCGCGAGAGGACCGGGTCGGTGCGCAGCGCCACGAGGAACGGGTGGTCACGGTCGAAGGTGTCGTCCTTGCCGCGGCCGAGCGCGACCGCGAGGTCGAACCGGAAGCCGTCGACGTGGCACTCCTGCACCCAGTAGCGCAGGGAGTCCAGGACCATGCGCGCCACGACCGGGTGGGCGAGGTCGAGGGTGTTGCCGCAGCCCGTGACGTCGATGTCGCGGCCACGGCTGTCGAGCCGGTAGTAGGCCCGCTGGTCCAGGCCACGCCACGACAGGGTCATGCCCTCGCGCGACTTCTCCGCCGTGTGGTTGTACACGACGTCGAGCAGCACCTCGATGCCGGCGGCGTGCAGGGCACGGACCATGCCCTTGAACTCGTCGAGCACACCCTGCGGGTCGGTGACCGATGCGTACGCCGCGTGCGGCGCGAAGAACCCGAGGGTGTTGTAGCCCCAGTGGTTGGCCAGGCCGCGCAGGACGAGCTCGGGCTCGTGGGTGAAGGCGTGCACCGGCAGCAGCTCGACCGCGGTCACACCGAGGCCGGTCAGGTGCTCGACGTACGCCGGGTGGGCGAGCCCCGCGTAGGTGCCGCGCAGGTGCGCCGGCACCCCGGGGTGCAGCCGCGTCGCGCCCTTGACGTGCACCTCGTAGATGAGCGACTCGGTCAAGGACGTCCGGGGAAGCTCGTCGTCCCCCAGTCGAACCCGTCGTCGACGACGACGCACCGCGGCATGAACGGCGCCGAGTCCCGGGCGTCGCGGACGGCGATGTCGCCGCGCAGGTCGGCCCCGACGCGGTGGCCCCAGAGCGCCGGGTCGAGCCGGAGGTCGCCCTCGAGCGCGCGCGCGTACGGGTCGAGGACGAGCTTGGCCGGGTTGTGCAGGAGCGACCTCTCGGGGTCCCACTCGCCGTCGACGCGGAAGGCGTAGCGCTGCCCCTTCCCGACGCCGGGGACGGTGTCGAACCACGTGCCGTGCGCCCGGTGCCGCAGGGCGACCCGGCGCTCGGTCTCGGTGCCGTCCGCGTCACGGTCGAACAGGCACACCTCGACGCCACCCGCGTGCCCCGCGTAGACGGAGAAGACGGCCCCCTCGGGGGTCAGGTGCACCCCCGGCTCTGGCGGCAGGTCCGGCGTGGTGGGCGGCGGCGGGCACATGGGGCCAAGCGTATGGCGGCGCGGCGGGCCGGGGTGCCGGCCGCCCACGGGCCGTCTCGCGTCCGCCGAGGCGATCGGTCTACGGTGGGCGCATGACCGACCCGACCTCCCTGCCCAACTTCATGCCGAGCTTCCCCGGAGGGCGTCCCGAACGGGGCCCCGGCGTCCGACACCCCGGTCCGCGACCGCGTCGTCGCGGTCCTCAAGGGTCTCGGGATCGAGGCGAGCATCGACGGCGACGGCGACATCGAGTTCGCGATCGTCGACAACGAGGGCACGAGCACGACGCTGTTCGCCCGCGTCGCGGAGGGCGACCTCGCCGTCGTCCGCTTCTTCGGCCAGTGGCAGCTCGCCGAGCCCGTCTCGCCCGACCGCAACGAGCGCCTCGCCCGGTGCAACGACCTCACGATGCAGCTCAACATCGTCAAGCTCTCGCTCGTGCAGGAGAGCCTCGTCGTCTCGGCCGAGCACGTCATCACGCCGAACGCCGACCTCGACATCCTCGTGCCGCTCTCGGTCAACCACATCCTGCAGAGCGTCGGCTTCTTCTTCCAGTCCTGGCTGCCGACGGACGCCGTGTCGCCGGGCGAGGCCTGATGGGCGAGCTCGTCCGGCTCGAGGTCGAGGACGGCATCGGCACGATCCGCCTCGACCGGCCGAAGATGAACGCCCTCAACATCCAGGTCCAGGAGGAGATCCGGGCCGCCGCGGGTGAGGCCGCCGAGCGCCCCGACGTCAAGGCCGTCATCGTCTACGGCGGCGAGCGCGTCTTCGCGGCCGGGGCCGACATCAAGGAGATGCAGGCCATGTCGTACACCGACATGGTCGACCGCTCCGCGCCGCTCTCGTCCTCGATCACCGCGGTCGCCCGCATCCCGAAGCCCGTCATCGCGGCGGTCACCGGGTACGCGCTCGGCGGCGGCTGCGAGCTCGCGCTCGCGTGCGACTTCCGCGTCGTGGCCGACGACGCGAAGCTCGGCCAACCCGAGATCCTCCTCGGCATCATCCCGGGCGCCGGTGGGACGCAACGACTTTCGCGGCTCGTGGGCGCCTCTCGTGCGAAGGAGATCATCCTGTCCGGCCGGTTCGTCGACGCGCAGGAGGCCCTCGCCATCGGCCTGGTCGACCGCGTGGTGCCGGCGGCCGACGTGTACACCGCCGCCCGTGAGTGGGCGGCCACCTTCGTCGGTGGGCCGACGTACGCCGTCCGCGCGGCCAAGGAGGCCATCGACCGGGGCCTCGAGGTGGACCTCGAGACCGGCCTGGAGATCGAGCGGATGCTTTTCGCCGGGCTCTTCGGCACGCGCGACCGCGAGATCGGCATGACCTCGTTCGTCGAGCAGGGTCCGGGCAAGGCGCAGTTCGAAGGTCGGTGACCCACCGGTGCCACAGCCGCTGGACGTCCTCGTGTTCTACGCGCCCGTCGGGTCGACCGAGGACGTCCTCGCGGCCGTCTTCGCCGCGGGCGCGGGGGCCGTGGGGGACTACACGGAGTGCGCCTGGTACGTCGAGGGCACGGGGCAGTTCCGGCCGGGCCCCGGCGCCGTACCGGCGATCGGTGCGGTCGGCCACCTCGAGACGCTGCGCGAGCACCGCGTCGAGGTCACCTTCCCGCGTGACCGGCGGGCCGCCGTCGTCGCGGCGTTGCGCGCCGCCCACCCGTACGAGGAGCCGGCCTTCCACGTCGTCGAGACGGGCGCCGTCTGAGCGGCGCACCGCCGTCCGGCGCAGGCCGGTGGGGGTGCCGTGTCGGCCGGCGGGTGGTGAGTGTCACGCCCGCCGCGTGGTGAGTAAGCGGTTGCTCAGTGAGAGGATGACGCCAGTGCCGGAGCGACTCCGGCAGCCCCATCCACGCAACGGAAGAGGACGTTCACCCATGAACATCGTCGTCTGTGTCAAGTACGTGCCGGACGCGCAGGCCGAGCGCACGTTCGACGCATCGGACAGCACGACCGACCGTGAGAACGTCGACGGTCTGTTGTCCGAGCTGGACGAGTACGCCGTCGAGGAGGCGCTCAAGATCGTCGAGGCGGGTGAGGGCGAGGTGACCGTGGTGACCGTCGGCCCGGACCGGGCCGCCGACGCCGTCAAGAAGGCGCTGCAGATGGGCGCCGACAAGGGCGTGCACGTCAACGACGCGGCGATCCACGGCTCCGACGCGGCGGCGACGTCGCTGGTGCTGGCCGAGGCGGTCAGGAAGCTCGGCGAGGTCGACCTGGTCGTGACCGGGATGGCCAGCACGGACGGCACGATGGGCGTGGTCCCGACGATGCTGGCCGAGCGGCTCGGGCTGCCGGCGGTGACGTACGCGTCCGAGCTGAGCGTCGAGGGCGGCGGCACGGGCGGCACCGGTGGCACGGTCACGGCCCGCCGCGACGGGGATGCCTCGACGCAGACGATCACGGCCGCGCTGCCGGCGTTGGTGTCGGTGACCGACCAGATCAACGAGCCCCGCTACCCCTCGTTCAAGGGGATCATGGCGGCCAAGAAGAAGCCGGTCGAGCAGTGGACGCTGGCCGACCTGGGCATCGACCCGGCGCGGGTGGGGCTGGAGGCGGCCTGGACCCGGGTCGAGTCGTTCGCCGCGCGGCCGCCGCGTACCCAGGGCCAGATCGTCACCGACGAGGGCGACGGCGGCAGCAAGCTCGCCGCGTTCCTGTCCGAGCGCAAGTTCGTCTGACCGACCCCCAGCCACAGAAGGGAACCCACGAACCATGGCTGAAGTTCTCGTGCTCGTCGACCACGTCGAGGGCAAGGTTCGCAAGACGACCTCGGAGCTGTTGACGATCGCGCGTCGTCTCGGTGAGCCGTCGGCGGTCTTCGTCGGGGCCGGCTTCGACGCGGCCCGGGAGACCCTGGCCCGCTACGGCGCGGAGAAGGTGTACCGGGTCGAGGCGCCGGAGGTGCTCGAGCACCTGGTCGTGCCGCAGGCCGAGCTGCTGGCGCAGCTGGTCGGCAAGCTGACCCCGGCGGCGGTGCTGGTGCCCTCCTCGCCGGAGGGCAAGGAGATCGCGGCCCGGGTGGCGATCAGGACCGAGTCGGGCCTGGTTACCGACGCCGTCGACGTGCAGGCCGCCGACGGTGGCGGGGTGGTGACGACGCAGTCGGTGTTCGCAGGGTCGTACACGGTCACCGCGACGGTCACGCGGGGCACGCCGATCGTCGCGGTGAAGCCGAACTCGGCCACGCCCGAGGAGGCCCCGGCGGCCGCGGCCGACGAGGTGCTCGACTTCGCCCCGTCCGAGGCCGCCAAGGGAGCCCGGATCACCGAGTCCAAGCCGAAGCAGGCCACCGGCCGTCCGGAGCTGACCGAGGCCGCGATCGTCGTGTCCGGTGGCCGCGGCACCGGCGGTGACTTCTCCCCGGTCGAGGACTTCGCCGACAGCCTCGGCGCAGCGGTCGGCGCGTCCCGCGCGGCGGTCGATGCCGGCTGGTACCCGCACACCAGCCAGGTCGGGCAGACCGGCAAGCAGGTCAGCCCGCAGCTGTACGTCGCGTGCGGGATCTCCGGGGCGATCCAGCACCGGGCCGGGATGCAGACCTCCAAGACCATCGTGGCGGTCAACAAGGACAACGAGGCCCCGATCTTCGAGCTGGTCGACTTCGGCGTCGTCGGGGACCTGTTCACCGTGCTGCCCCAGGCCACCGAGGCGATCAAGGCCGCCAAGGGCTGACCACCAGCGCACCGAGGACGAGGGCCCCCGACCGTGCGGTCGGGGGCCCTCGTCGTCGCGGCGGATACCGCCGGGCAGGAGGAGCCTGGGCTCAGGCGACGGCCTCCCCGGGGCCCTGCTCGTCACGCACCACCCGCGAGGACGTGCGGGCCCAGCTCGAGAGCCGCTCCCGGTTCGCGACGTACCGCCGCCCGCCGGAGCCGAACGCCCACCACGGGCCCTGCAGGGCCTCGCACGGAAGCCTCGTCAGCCGCTCCGACCCGCGCCGGAACTCGACGCGTCCGGTGCTCGACACCCGACGCACGAGCCGCCGCTCGACGGTCGTCGAGGAGAGCATGTTGTGGACCCGCAGCTCGTCCCGGCGCAGGTCGACGCGAGCCCGCCACGCGCGCACCGCGAGGACCAGCGCCGACGTGAGGCACACGGCGAGGGCCGCCGGCGCGGGCACCGCCGGGAGGTACCGCTCGAGCAGCCGGGCCACGAAGTAGCCGATGACCGGGCAGGCGAGCGCCGTCACGACGCGGTGCCAGGTCGGGGCCTGCAGCGTGCTGCCTCCGGTGTCCTCGTGCGAGCCACCCATGCCGCCGATGATAGGCGGCGAGCCCGCGGGCGCCCGAGCGCCGGCCCCGGGCGGGCGTCGCGGAACCACCGGGCCACGGAGCCCCCCGGGGTGGGGTCGGGGGGCTCCGCGGCGTCCGGGGTGGGCGAGTCGCCCGGGCGGGCCGTCTCAGCCACAGGTCGGGCAGGCCAGCCGCCTCAGCGCGTCAGGGCCGCCACCGCCGCGACGACGTCGACGAGCCCGTGGCCCTTGTCGAACGAGGTCGTGCCGCGGCCGTCGGCGTCCGGCTCGTACGCGGCACCGTCGGTGTACTTGTACGCCGACGACTCGAGCGCGGCCTCGACCTGGGCGGGCGTGGCTGCCGGGTCGGCCTGGAACAGCTGCGCGACGATGCCGGAGATGTGTGGCGTGGCCATCGACGTGCCGCTGATGGTGTTGTAGTCGCCGCCGTCGCGCGGGTCGCCGCCGGAGGTGCAGATCGGCAGGTAGATCCGGCACGAGGACGTGATCCCCTCGCCCGGTGCGGAGATGTCGGGGTAGCTCGACAGCTGTCCGCGCTTGCCGCGGGAGCTGAAGGTGCTGACCGTGCCGTCACGGGTGCCGGAGTCGTGGTCGTTGTAGGAGGCGACCGAGAGGATCCCCGGGGTGGGGTCCTGTCCGGGCGGGTTGGACAGGTTGGCCGAGCCGTCGCCGCCGTCGTTGCCGTTGGCCCAGACGGTGACCACGCCCTCCCGGACGAGGGCCCGCTGGAGCTTGACCGTCGCGGAGTTCGGGTCGAGCTCGCCGCCGCCGGACGGTCCGTACGAGTTGCTGGTGACCTTGATCGGGGGGCAGGTGCTCGCGGGGACGCCCGCTCCGCACGGGGCCGTGTGGTGCTCCAGCACCCAGTTGAGGGCGGAGTCGGCGCCGACGATGAACAGGACCGCGCCGGTGCTCAGGCTGACGAGGCTCGCGCCCGGCGCCGCGCCGTGCATCCTCGTCCCGTCCGACAGGGTGACGTCGCGGCCGGCGACGATGCCGTTGACGTGCATGCCGTGGCCGCCGACCGAGAGCAGGTCGGTGTCGAGGCTGCCGGCGTCGACCGGCTGGCACGGCAGGACCTCGAGCGGGTCGCACACCACCTTGAGGTTCTTGACGACGGCCGAGCTGCCGTCCGGGTTGCGCAGGAACGGGTGGCTGGGGTCGACGCCGGAGTCGATGACCGCGACGCTGACTCCCGAACCGTCGAGGGGCCTGCCGTTCGCGCCGGTCAGGGTGGCGCGCGCCTCCGAGCCGCGCGTCGCCGTGTTCGACGTCGACAGGTACAGGCTGATCGGCTCGTTGCCCTCGACGTAGGTGACGCCGGGCGCGGCGCGCACGGCCGCGATCTGCGCCGGCAGGCCTGCGGCGACGACGACCCCGATCTTGTCGAAGCTCTCACGGACGACGAGGCCGGAGGCCGTCGCGGCGCGGCGGGCGGTGGCGACGTCGGAACCGTGGACGAGGACCGTCGTCGGTCGCAGGCTCGGGAGGCTGGGCCACTGCCGGGCGAGCCAGGGGGACAGCGGAGCGAGGCCCGTCGTGCCCGTCGCGGCGCCGGGCGTGGACAGGCCTGCCGTGGCGTCGGACGCGCCGGAGGCGCCCGCGGAGCCGGCGCCGGCCAGCCCGGTGGCGACGAGGGCGAGCGTGCCGACGCCTGCGGCGACGGCGGTGCGGAGGCGGGTTCTGGTCGTGCCGAGCATGGTTCCCTCTCTGCCGGGGCCGACGCCCACGGTGGCGGCGACCTGTCCCGTCAACGAGACGTCGGTGGCGCAGGTTACGGCCGGTAGCCGCGTCGTGGGCGCGTCGTGGGCGCGTCGTGGGCGCGGGCGGGCGGGGGAGCGGCACGCCCTAGAATCGTGCGGTGACCGCGTACCTGGACCATGCCGCGACGACGCCGATGCTGCCGGCGGCGCTCGACGCGATGACCCGCCAGCTCGCGGTCGTGGGCAACCCGTCCTCCCTGCACCGCACGGGTCGTGAGGCGCGGCGGGCTGTCGAGGAGTCCAGGGAACGCATCGCCCGGGCGCTCGGGGCGCGGCCCTCTGAGGTCGTCTTCACCTCCGGCGGCACCGAGTCGGACAACCTCGCGCTCAAGGGCACCTTCTGGGCCCGGCGGGACGCCGACCCCGCACGCGTCCGACTGCTCGTCGGGGTCACCGAGCACCACGCGGTCCTCGACTGCGTCGACTTCCTCGTCGCGCACGAGGGCGCCAAGGTGACCTGGCTCGAGTGCACGCCCGAGGGGTTCGTCGAGCCGGCCACGCTGCGCCGCGCCGTCGAACAGGACCCGGGGTCCGTCGCGCTCGTGTCGGTCATGTGGGCCAACAACGAGGTCGGCACCGTCCAGGACGTCCCGGCGCTGGCCGCCGTCGCCCGCGAGTTCGGCATCCCGTTCCACACCGACGCGGTCCAGGCGGCGGGGCACGTGCCGGTCGACTTCGCCGCGAGCGGGGCCGACCTCATGTCGGTGACGGCGCACAAGCTCGGTGGCCCGATCGGCGTCGGGGCCCTGGTCGTGCGGCGCGATGCCACGCTCGTGCCGTTGACGCACGGCGGCGGGCAGGAGCGGCAGGTCCGCTCGGGCACCCTCGATGCCCCGGCCATCGTCGGCTTCGCCACGGCACTGACCGCCGCGGTCGAGTCGATGGACGCCGAGGCGCAGCGGCTCGTGGCCCTGCGCGACGCCATCCTCGAGCGCGCCATGGAGGTGGCCCCCGACGTCCGGCCGACCGGCTTCTGGGAGCCCGGTGACTCCTCCCGGCGCCTGCCGGGGAACGCGCACCTGCTCGTGCCCGGCTGTGACGGCGACTCGCTGCTCTACCTGCTCGACGCCGCGGGCGTCGCCTGCTCGACCGGGTCGGCGTGCCAGGCCGGGGTGCCGCAGCCGAGCCACGTCCTGCTGGCCATGGGCATCGAGGAGTCCGACGCTCGCGGTGCGCTGCGCCTGACCCTCGGACACACCTCGACCGAGGCCGACGTCGACGCGTTCCTCGCCGCCCTGCCGGCGGCGCTGGACCGGGCCCGGAGGGCTCGCGAGGCGACGTCATGAGGGTCGTCGCGGCGATGAGCGGCGGCGTCGACTCGGCCGTCGCCGCCGCCCGCATGCTCGATGCGGGACACGAGGTCGTCGGCGTGCACCTGGCGCTGAGCCAGAGCGCCGCGACGCTGTGGGAGTCCGCGCGCGGCTGCTGCACCATCGAGGACGCGGGTGACGCGCGCCGGGTCGCCGACGTGCTCGGCATCCCGTTCTACGTGTGGGACATGGCCGAGCGGTTCCGGCGCGACGTCGTCGACGACTTCCGCGCCGAGTACGCCGCGGGGCGCACGCCCAACCCGTGCCTGCGCTGCAACGAGCGCATCAAGTTCGCGGCACTGCTCGACAAGGCGCTGGCGCTCGGGTTCGACGCCGTGGCGACCGGTCACTACGCCCGGATCGTCGAGGTGCCGGACGCTGCGGGCGGGACGCGCCGCGAGCTGCACCGGGCCGTCGACGCGGCCAAGGACCAGAGCTACGTCCTCGGCGTGCTCGAGGCCGACCAGCTGGCGCGCTCCTTCTTCCCGCTCGGTGACACGACGAAGCCGGACATCCGTCGTGAGGCGGCCGAGCGGGGGTTCTACGTCGCGAACAAGCCGGACAGCCACGACATCTGCTTCATCGCCGATGGCGACACCCGTGGGTGGCTGACGCGCGAGCTCGGCGAGGCGCCCGGCGAGATCGTGGACACCTCCGGTGCCGTCGTCGGCGAGCACCGGGGGGCGTTCGCGTACACCGTCGGCCAGCGTCGCGGCCTGGCGCTCGGGCGGCCGGCGGCCGACGGGCAGCCCCGCTACGTCGTGGAGGTGCGTCCGGAGAGCAACCGGGTCGTCGTCGGCACGGCCGACCTGCTCGGCGTCAACGCGATGAGCGGTCGGCACGCACGCTGGTGCGGCCCCGCGCCGCACGGCGTCGTCCGCGTCGGCGCGCAGGTGCGCGCCCACGGCGAGGAGCACCGGGCCATCGCGTGGGCGGAGGGTGACACCGTCGAGGTGCGCCTCGACGAGCGCATCCGTGGGGTCGCACCGGGGCAGTCGGTCGTGCTCTACGACGGTTCCCGGGTCATCGGGTCGGCGACCATCGCCTCCTCGCGCCTCGAGCGCGAGCCGGTCGGCTGACCTTGCGTGCCGGTCAGTGCACCGACCGGGACCACGTGAGCACCCGCGCGGTCGGGGCGAACCCGATCGCCTCGTAGATGCGACGCGGCCCCGGGTGGTCGTCGTCGCCGCGCGGCGTCACCTGTGCGACGCGGCCGCCGACGTCGCGCAGGGCGTGCAGGGCCGCCAGCGTCACGGCGCCGGCCAGGCCGCGGCCGCGGTGTGCCGGGACGCAGCCGACGGGCTCCACGAGGCCGGCGCCGGTCTCGGGGTCCAGCCACACGAGGGCCGAGGCCACCATCGCCCCCGCCGCGTCGACCGCGACCCAGTCGAGGTCGGGACGGTAGGGCCAGGTGCGCATGAGCTGGGCATAGGCGAGCGCGTCCACCCGGGAGGGCGCGTCGTCAGACCACGCCGCGGCGTGCACGGCCGCGCGCGCGGCCGCCTCCTCCGGGCCGACCGCCCGGAAGGCGTACCCCCGGACCCTGGGCACCGGCAACAGGTCGGCGAGGTCGAGCGTGTGGTGGGTGAGGAACGGCGCGCCCGGCTGCGGCTCGAACCCGGCGTCGCCGAGCGCGGCCTCGACCGCCGCGTCGCCCTCGACCGCCATGGTCGACTGCTCGTCCGCGTCGCTCCACTCCTCGAACCAGTCGAGGACCTCAGCGGCGACCTCCGGACGGGCCGGGTCGACCTGCAGCTCGAGCCAGTCGGGGCTCTCGGCCCAGCCGAAGGCCACCGTGCGCTCGCCCTCGGCCCAGACCGCCAGGGCCTCTCCCTCGCCGAGGGCCTGCACGTCGACGGGTTCGGAGTACCGGTTCCAGGCCAGCTGCCCCGGGTGGAACCGGCTCGTCGGCGTCCACGTGCGGGAGCACAGGTCCTGCATCGCGCGCAGGTCGCTCGGGCCGGCGAAGTCGCGTCGCATCACCCGGGCCACGCTAGCGCCGGTCGCCGGCCGGGGAGTGGCGGGGGAGTGGCGGGGGAGCGGCGGGGGGACCGGCGGGCAGTGGCGGGCAGTGGCGCGCGCGGCGCTGGTCGGCAGGCCGGTGCGGTGACGCGGACGCGTCCGCCTAGGCTGGCGCGGTGACCCTCGCTTCCGGCATCGGCTCCTGGCCCGGCACGTCGGTCCGCGACGCGCTCCTTCAGGTGCGAGAGCTCCTCGACGGCCAGCTGCCCTACCTGCCCGAGCTGCCCGCGCGGGGCCCGGGCGCGGACATGGTCGGGCGCACCGCCGGGATGCTGGTCGAGCTTCCCGTCGACCTCCAGCCGGCAGGGTGGCGCCTCGTCGACCGGCCGGGCCGCGACGCCGGGCGCACCGCCGCGTTCCTGCGCGAGGACCTCGACGAGCTCGCCGAGGCCTTCGACGGCCACACCGGCCCCCTCAAGGTGCAGGTCGTCGGGCCGTGGACCCTCGCGGCGTCGCTCTGGCTGCCGCGCGGTGAGCGGGCCGTCGTCGACGAGGGGGCCTGCCGCGACATCGTGGAGTCCCTCGCCGAGGGGCTGCGGGTGCACGTCGAGGCGGTCCGGCGACTCGTACCCGGTGCCGAGCTCGTCGTCCAGGTCGACGAACCGTCCCTGCCCACCGTCCTCGCCGGGCGTCTGCCCACCGTCTCGGGCTTCGGCCGGCTGCCCTCGCTCGACCCGCAGGTGGCCGAGGGCGGTCTGCGCACGGTCCTCGAGGCGGCAGCGGCGGTGGCCGGCGGCCGCACCGTCGTCCACTGCTGCGCCGTCGACCCGCCGCTGCCCCTCCTGCGGGCCGCGGGTGCCGCGAGCCTGTCGCTCGACACGAGCCTGCTCGGCCCGCGCGGGTGGGAGGGCGTCGCCGTCGCGGTCGAGGACGGCGTGCGGCTGCACGCGGGTGCGGTCCCGACCGACGGCTCCCGGCTGCGGGTCGCCGAGGTCACCGACCGTGTCGAGTCCGCGTGGCGGCGCGTCGGGCTACCGGTCGCCGACCTGGCCGACGTCGTCGTCAGCCCCGCGTGCGGGCTCGCCGGCGCAGCGCCGGACCTGGCCCGCCGCATCCAGCGGGCCGCCGTCGAGGCGTCGCGCGAGCTGGCCGAACGCGCCGCCGGCTGACCGGAGGCGTCAGGACCTCAGAGGGCCGAGCCCTTGAGCCAGGTGCTCCAGCTGAGGTTCCAGTCGGCGTAGCCGTTGCCCATCGTCATGCCACGGTTGGTCCCCGTGGTCTCGACGACGTCACCGATGATCGTGTGCTCGTACATCCACTTGCCGTTGGCGTCGCTCATGCCGGTGCAGCCGTGGCTCACGTTGCGCTCGCCCTGGTCGGCGACCGACCACGGGGCGGTGTGGAGGAACTCGCCGGAGTTCGTGACGCGCATCGCGTACTTGACGGGGGTGTCGGCGTAGTAGTTGGGGTCGTCCTTCTTCAGGCCGATGGTCTCGGCGCGCATCGTGATGTTGGTCTGCTTGTCCATGATGACCTTGACACCCGACCGCGTCGTGAAGCCGGGGCGGCCGCCGGTGACGGGGATCCGCTTGGTCCACCGGCCGTTGATGTAGACGTCCATCTGGTCGGTCTTGAGGTTGACCTTGGCCACGAGGGCGCGACCGATGGTGAAGTCGGACGTGCGCGACATCTGGCCGAAGCGGTCGTTGCCCGCGGGGACACCGTTGAGGTCGGCCTCGACATGGACCTTCGTACCGGGCTTCCAGTACGTCTTCGGCCGCCAGTGCACCTCGGTCGAGCTGAGCCAGTACCACGAGCCGGACTGCGCCGGCTGCGTCGTGACCTTCATGTGCTTCTCGAAGCTGGCCTTGTCTGTGACGGGCAGGTCGAAGCGGACGACGACGGGCATGCCGATGCCAACCGTGCCGCCGTCACGGGGGGAGACCGCGACGTAGACCTGGTCGTCCAGGGAGAGGTCGGCCGTGCGGAACGTGCGGGTGACCTCGGTCGTCTGGCCGTCGGCGTCCTTGGCCTCGAGCTTGAGCGTGTACTTGACGCCGGGCTCGAGCAGGTCGCCCGCGGTCCACGTACCACCCGACAGGGTGCCGTCGACGGGGATGCGGTTGCCCTTCTTGCTCTTGTACGACAGGGTCGCCCCGGTCAGCGTGCCCTTCTGGGCGGAAGCCTTGACGCGGGTGTCGACGGCGACGTCGGTGGCGTCGTCGTCAGGTGTGGTCGTGAAGACGACGGCCTCGGTGGTCGGGCTGGGCGCGGCGTCGCTCGTCCGGCCCGGGGCCGAGGTTCCGGAGGCAGCCGGGTTGGTGTTGTCCGCCGTGGCCGAGGCGTTGCAGGCGGTGACGCCGAGCATGGCGAGGACCGCCAGGCCCGAGACGACGGCGGAACGGACGTTCGACTTCACGCGTGTGTACCCCTTGAGACGGTGCCGGCGTCCCCGGGGCGGAACGGGGACGGCACGTCGATAGTGACCCGCGACCAGTGTCGCCGAAACGGGGCGATACTCCAAAACGTGTGGCGAGTCCAGCGCCCGCGTGTCGCGAACGGCTCGGGAGGGCCGCTCCTGCGACGCGGCGGTTCCGCGGCAGGACCGCTCAGGCGGGGGTCTGCGGACGCACCTCGCGCCGGAGGATCTTGCCCGTCGGCCCCTTCGGCAGCTCGGGCAGCAGCCACAGCCGGCGCGGGTACTTGTATGCCGCGAGCCGCTCCTTGACGTACGCCTGCACGTCGTCGAGCGTCGCCGTCGACCCGGGACGCAGCACGACGGCGGCTCCGACCTCCTCGCCCATGAGGTCGTCCGGTACGCCGACGACGGCCGCCTCGAGCACGTCGGGGTGGGTGTACAGCACCTCCTCGACCTCGCGCGGGTAGACGTTGAGGCCGCCGCGGATGATGAGGTCCTTCTTGCGGTCGACGATCGTGAAGTAGCCCTCGTCGTCGACGGTCGCGAGGTCACCGGAGCGGAACCAGCCGTCGGGGATCGCCTCGGCCGTCGCGTCGGGCCGGTTCCAGTAGCCCTTCATGATGTTCTCGCCGCGGATCGCGATCTCGCCGATCTGGCCTGCCGGCGTGTCGTTGCCCTCGATGTCGACGAGCTTCATCTCGCACCCGGGGATGGCGCGGCCGATGGTGCCGGGCTTCGTCGGCTTGTCGGGCATGTTGAACGAGGCGACCGGGGAGGTCTCCGACAGCCCGTAGCCCTCGAGGATCCGGCAGCCGAACCTCTTCTCGAAGCTGCGCATCACCTCGGCCGGCATGGCGGACCCTCCGGACACGCAGGTGCGCAGGCTCGAGGTGTCCGCACGGTCGGCGTCGGGGTGGTTGAGGATCGCGGCGTACATCGTGGGCACGCCCTGGAAGATCGTCACGCGGTCGCGGCCGATGACCTCGATCGCCTTGGCCGGGTCGAACCGGGGGATGAGGGTCAGGGTGCAGCCGCGCTGGACCGCGGTGTTGAGCCCGCACGTCAGCCCGAACACGTGGAACAGGGGCAGGCAGCCCATGATGACGTCGTCCTCGGTCATCTGCATGACGTCGCTCGCGGACACCTCGGCGTTGCGGTGCAGGTTGAAGTGGGTCAGCTCGGCGCCCTTCGGCTTGCCCGTCGTGCCGCTGGTGTAGAGGATCACCGCCGTGTCGTCGTCGGCGCGGTCCACCGGGTCGGTCAGCGGCGGCGCTGCGTCCAGCTGGCCCTCGGCCGGGCCCATCGGACCGCACAGGACGACGCGGGTGCCGGTCTCGGCGGCCGCCTTGCCCGCCTCCTCGGCGAAGTCGGGCCAGACGAGGCTGAGCCCGGCACCGCTGTCCTCGTAGTAGTACTGGATCTCGCCGGCCTTGAGGAGCGGGTTCATCGGCACGACGACGCCGCCGGCGAGGAGGGTCCCGTAGAACGCGACGGGGTAGGCCGGCACGTTCGGCAGGATGAGGCTGACGCGGTCGCCGGGTTCGAGCCCTGCGGCACGCAGCTGCCCGGCCACCTGACCGGCTGCCGCGAGCAGCGCCGACCATGTCACCTCGAGCTGGTCGAGCTTGATCCCCGTCTTGTCGGGAAGCCGACCGGCGGTGGCGACGAGGGCGGCGGCGAGGTTCGTCATCGGTGCTCCTTTGCAGCGCAGGCGTGCCGCCATTGTTACCCGCCGGTCCGTCGCTGAACAGGGCTTCGGCTGGGCTGTGGGCGTCGTCTCGTGCGCAGCCCCCTGGCGTGCCGTGACCCCTGGCCTGTCGCACCCGGCTGGCAGGATGGGCGGGTGAGCGACACCACCGGAAAGACCGCCGGCTCGACGCCGGTCACCGACGACGTCCCCACCACGATCCATCAGGAGTGGACCGAGCTCGCCGAGGAGGCGTCCGCCGCCCAGTTCGCCTACCACGTCAAGGACGCGCCGACGATCAGCGACGGCGAGTACGACTCGATCATGCGGCGCCTCAACGCGATCGAGGACGAGTACCCGTCGCTGCGGACGCCCGAGAGCCCGACCCAGAACGTCGGCGGTGCCGCGTTCGCCACGGGGTTCGAGACCGTCGACCACCTCGAACGGATGCTCAGCCTGGACAACGCGTTCTCCTTCGAGGAGCTGCGGGCCTGGGCCGAGCGCGTCGAGCGGGAGGTCGGCACCGGCGCCCACTTCCTCACCGAGCTCAAGATCGACGGGCTGGCCGTCAACCTGCTCTACGAGGGCGGACGGCTGACCCGGGCGCTGACCCGCGGTGACGGGCGCACCGGCGAGGACGTCACGAACAACGTACGCACCATCGCCACGATCCCCGAGCGACTCTCGGGCGACGCCGTCCCCGACCTCGTCGAGGTGCGCGGCGAGGTGTTCTTCCCGGTCCTCGCCTTCGCCGACCTCAACGCGGCCCTCGTCGAGGCGGGCAAGGCGCCGTTCGCCAACCCGCGCAACGCCGCCGCCGGCTCGCTGCGGCAGAAGGACCCCAAGGTCACCGCCTCGCGGCCACTGCGGATGCTCGTCCACGGCATCGGGGCACGCCGGGGGTTCGACGTGTCCCGGCAGAGCGAGGCCTACGAGCGCATGCGCTCGTGGGGCCTGCCGACGTCCGACCAGGTGCGGGTGCTGCCCGACGTCGACGCCGTCGAGGAGTTCGTCACCTACCACGGCGAGCACCGCCACGACGGCCTCCACGAGATCGACGGCATCGTCGTCAAGGTCGACGAGGTCCCCCTCCAGCGCCAGCTCGGGTCCACCTCGCGGGCACCACGGTGGGCCATCGCCTTCAAGTACCCGCCGGAGGAGGTCAACACCAAGCTGCTCGACATCCGCGTCAACGTCGGGCGCACGGGCCGGGTGACTCCCTACGGCGTCATGGAGCCGGTCGTCGTGGCGGGCTCCACCGTCGAGCAGGCGACCCTCCACAACATGCACGAGGTCAGGCGCAAGGGTGTCCTCATCGGAGACACCGTCGTGCTGCGCAAGGCCGGCGACGTCATCCCCGAGATCGTCGGACCCGTCGTCGACCTGCGCGACGGGTCCGAGCGCGAGTTCGTCATGCCGACGCACTGCCCCTCCTGCGGCACCGTGCTCGCGCCCGAGAAGGAGGGGGACAAGGACATCCGCTGCCCCAACTCCCGCGCCTGCCCGAGCCAGCTGCGCGAGCGGGTCTTCGGTCTGGCCTCGCGTGGCGGCCTCGACATCGAGGCCCTCGGCTGGGAGGCCTCGATCGCGCTGACCGACCCCGAGTTCGACCGGCCCGACGAGGCCGACGCCGAGGGCGTCCCGCGCTCCGAGCCGGTGCTGCCCGGCGAGGCGGGCCTGTTCGACCTGAGGCCCGAGGACCTGCGCGACGTCACCGTCTGGCGACGGCGCAAGGTCAAGGGCGTGCCCGGGCCGTGGCAGAAGGAGCTGTACTTCTTCACCAAGCCCACCGCCAAGGCGCCGTCGAAACCGCGCGCCAACACCGAGGTGCTCTTCGCCGAGCTCGAGAAGGCCAAGACGCAGCCGCTGTGGCGGGTGCTCGTCGCACTGTCCATCCGCCACGTCGGACCCACCGCCGCCCGCGCGCTCGCCTCGCACTTCCGGTCGATGGACGCCATCCGCGCGGCTGCGCGCGAGGAGCTGGCCGAGGTCGAGGGCGTCGGCGGGATCATCGCGGACGCCGTCATCGACTGGTTCGCGGTGGACTGGCACCGCGAGATCGTCGAGCGCTGGGCCGCAGCAGGGGTGCGCATGCGGGACGAGGTGGACGCCTCGGCCCCGCGGACGCTCGAGGGCAAGACGGTCGTCGTCACCGGCTCGCTCGAGGGGTTCTCCCGGGACGAGACCAAGGAGGCGATCATCAGCCGCGGCGGCAAGGCGGCCGGCTCGGTCTCGAAGAAGACCGACTTCGTCGTCGTCGGCGCCAACGCCGGGTCGAAGGCCGCCAAGGCCGAGGAGCTCGGCCTGCCGGTCCTCGACGAGGACGGTTTCCGACGGCTCCTCGAGACGGGCTCGCCCGACTGACCAGGCCTCGGCCTCGCTGCCCACGGCACGGTTCTCGAAGGCGGGTTGCTCGGGTGGGCTGGGGCCATGGACGGCGCAATCGACTTGTCGCTCAATGACGTTCGGATGTGCACAGCTCTGGTCCGCAAGGCGCCGCTGACGTAGAATCGAACACATGTTCGATGGCGCGCTTCGGTGTTCGTGGAGTCGCAGGCCGACGTGGCCCAGCGGTGGCGCGAGCGGGCCGAGGAGTGCTCTGCGACGGGGGATTTCGAAGGATGGCGCACTGCGCGTGACGAAGCCCGCCTGGCGTCGGTCGCAGAGGAGCCAGGGGGACGCGACGGGGCAGTGTCGCGACGGGATGCCCGGGCACGCCGTGGTGTGCGTCGTGACTCCTTGCGCAGCGTGGCCGGTCAGGTGGCGCTGGCGCGCCGTGAGTTGCCGGCCCGTGGGAGCCAGCACGTGCGCCTCGCCCTGCGGCTGCGCCGGGAGATGCCGGAGACCTTCGCGGCGTTGGAGCGGGGCGACCTCGGCGAGTGGCGGGCCTCGATCGTCGCCCGCGAGACCGACGGCCTCGACGAGGTCCAGCGTCGGCACGTCGACGCCGAGGTCGTGGGCCGGCTCGGTGATCGGCTGGGGTCTCTCGGTGACCGTGAGCTCATGCGTCTCGTGCGCGCCGCTGCCTACCGGACCGATCCCACCGCGGTGCTGGCCCGCAGCGCGAAGGCAGCGTCCGAACGACGCGTCACCCTCCGCCCCGCGCCCGACACGATGGCCTACCTCACCGCCTTGCTGCCGGTCGCCCAGGCGGTGGCGACGCACGCGGCCCTGACGACAGCCGCCGACACGGCCCGGGCGGCCGGTGACGAACGGGGCAAGGGCCAGGTGATGGCCGACGAGCTCGTGGTCCGGCTGACCGGGCAGCGGCGAGCCGCTGACGTAGCGGTCGAGGTGCAGCTCGTCATGACGGACCGCGCCCTTTTCGCCGGTGACGACGTGCCGGCGCAGCTCGCCGGGTACGGCTCCGTGCCCGCCACGTGGGCCCGTCGCCTCCTCGAGATGCCGGGGCTCGACGATCGGGCCGACGGCGACGCGGCGCGCTCCCGTGCCTGGGTGCGTCGCCTCTACACCGACCCGACCGCGTCCGAGCTCGTCGCCATGGACTCCGCCCGCCGCACCTTCGACGGTGGCCTTCGCCGCTTCCTCCTCGCCCGCGACGGCGGCGTCTGCCGGACACCGTGGTGCGAGGCCCCCGTTCGTCACCTCGACCACGTCGAGGACCATGCGTCGGGCGGCCCGACCAGTGCCGCCAACGGCCAGGGACTCTGCGTGCGGTGCAACCACACCAAGCAGCTGCCGGGCTGGAGCGCCGCGGCCGGTGCGGTCTCGGGGCAGCGGGCCGGGCCCCACCGGGTCCTCACCACCACGCCGACCGGGCACTCGTACGAGTCCCTTGCACCCCCGCTCGTCCCGGGTCACGTGCCCGATCTGCGCAGCGCCCTCGAGCGTCACCTCGAGGTGCTCCTCCTCGACGCCGCCTGAGCCGACGAGGACCGGAGGCGGGTGGGGTGGGTGCCCGGCGGGGGGTGACGCTCGGGCGTGGCTCAGGCGCGTTCTCATGTGGGCCCGCACCACAGAACCGGGGCAGGTGTGTGGGTACCCACCGTCCTTTCGCCTCACGGTCCTCCTAGGCTTTCGGGAAGTCTCCCCGGTTGCCGTCAGCAGCCGTTCAGGCAGAGGGAGGCGGTCGGCCATGGGCACGACGCCGGCCACCGCAGCGCGACGCACGAGGAGGTGCAGGTCTTGACGGGTACCCCGTTGCTCGAGACCAGGGCCCTGACCAAGGAGTTCCGGGGGTTCACGGCGGTGTCCCGCGTGGACCTGTCCGTCGAGCGCGGCACGGTCCATGCGCTCGTCGGGCCCAACGGCGCGGGCAAGACGACGCTGTTCAACCTCCTCACCGGGTTCCTCACCCCGACCTCGGGCACCGTCCTCTTCGACGGCCTGGACGTCACCGGCAAGGCCCCCGAGCAGATCGCTCCGCTCGGCATCGCCCGGTCCTTCCAGATCACGAGCCTCTTCGAGCAGATGACCCTGCGCGAGCACCTCGAGCTTCGCCCTCGCCGGCCCCACCGGGATGGGGCGGCAGTGGTGGCGCTCGGTCAGGCGCCTGGCCGTCTTCAAGGACCGCGCCACCGAGCTGCTCGCGCAGGTCGGACTCGCCGACCTCGCGGGCGCCCCGGCCGCCTCGCTCGCCTACGGACAGAAGCGCGCGCTCGAGCTGGCGATCGCACTCGCCCTGGACCCGAAGCTGCTCCTGCTCGACGAGCCGACCGCCGGGATGGGGATCGAGGACGTCGACCGCACCATCGCGCTCGTCAAGGCGCTGGCCGTCGGGCGCACGGTCGTCTTCGTCGACCACAACATGCACGTCGTCGGGTCCCTCGCCGACCGCGTCACGGTCCTCCAGTCGGGTCAGGTGCTCGCCGAGGGCCCCTACGACGAGGTCCGTGCCGACGAGCGCGTCGTCTCCGCGTATCTCGGAGCAACCCATGAGTGAGCCCGTCACGGCCGCCGCGCCCACGCCCGCCGCCCCGGCCCGGACCGGCCCGGAGGCGTCCACGGGGCACGTGCTCGACGTCGCCGGCCTCTCGGCGTGGTACGGCGAGGCCCGGGTCCTGCGAGAGGTCTCCGTCGGCGTCGGCGCGGGAGAGGTCGTCACGCTCGTCGGGCGCAACGGGGCCGGCAAGACGACCCTGCTCCGCTCGGTCATGGGCCTGCACCGGCACGTCGAAGGGACCGTCACCTTCGACGGCGCCGACCTGACGAAGCGCCCGGCCGACGTCAGGGCCAGGGCGGGCCTCGGCTGGGTGCCCGACGACCGCGGCATCTACGCCGGTCTCACGGTGGCCGAGAACCTCCTCCTGCCTCCGGTCGTCCATCCCGACGCGTGGTCCCTCGAGAAGGTCTACGAGCTCTTTCCCGTCCTGCACGAGCGTCGCGACTTCCCCGGCACGAGGCTGTCCGGTGGCGAGCAGCAGATGCTCGCCATGGCCCGGGTGCTGCGGATGGGGTCGCGCCTGCTGCTGCTCGACGAGCCGAGCGAGGGCCTGGCCCCGGTCATCGTCCACCGCATCGGAGAGATCATCCGCGAGATCAAGGGCCAGGGCGTCGGCGTCCTCCTCGTCGAGCAGAACGTCACCTTCGCCTCCACCGTCGCGGACCGGCACTACCTGCTCGCGCAGGGCGAGGTCGTCGAGCACCTCGACAACGACGAGTTCCGCGCCCGGGCGAGCGAGCTGCTCACCCACCTCGGGATGTGACCCACTCCGTCCGCGCGCCCCGAAGCCACCGCCACCGCGTCGCCCCCGAAGCACTCACGCACACCCAGACACACCCGACGTCACCCCAGGAGGGGACATGCGTAGCAGGAAGACCCACGCATCGCTGGCCGTCGCGGCCTCGGCCTCGCTCGCGCTCGCCGCGTGCGGGCAGGGCGGCCCCCAGTCCGGCGGCTCGAGCAAGCTCACCGACGACAAGGTCGTCATCGGCCTGCTCAACGACCAGTCCGGTGTCTACAAGGACCTCTCCGGCCCCAACTCGAAGGTCGCCATCCAGCTGGCCATCGACGACTACAAGGCCAAGTACGGTGACAAGGCCGTGGCCAAGGACGTCGAGATCGTCACGGCCGACCACCAGAACAAGGCGGACGTCGCCAACTCCAAGGCGCAGGAGATGTACGACCGCCAGAAGGCCGACATCATCCTCGACGTTCCGAACTCCGCAGCCGGCCTGGCCGTGGCCACGCAGGCCAAGAACAAGAAGAAGCTCTACATCAACATCGGCGCCGGCACGACGGCCCTGACCGGTGCCCAGTGCAACAAGTACACGTTCCACTGGGCCTACAACACCGCCGCCCTGGCGCGCGGCACGGCCGGCACCATCACGAAGGCCGGCGGAACGTCGTGGAACATCGTCTACCCCGACTACGCCTTCGGCCAGGACATGAACAAGTCCTTCACCAAGGAGATCCAGGCCGCGGGTGGCACGGTCGGGCAGTCGATCGCCTCGCCGTTCCCGAGCGACAACTTCGCGACGTTCATCACCAAGGCGGGCGAGGGCAACCCCAAGGTCATCGGGTCGATGCACGCGGGCGGCGACCTCATCAACTTCGTCAAGCAGTTCAACCAGAGCCCCCTCAAGGGCAAGGTCGAGCTGGCCGTCGGCCTGATGTTCATCACCGACATCCACTCGCTCGGCGTCGACCAGTTCGCCGGCACGCAGTTCACCGACGCGTGGTACTGGAACTTCGACGAGCAGAACAAGAAGTGGGCCGACCGCTTCAAGGAGAAGACGAACACCCGTCCGTCCTTCGCCCACGCCGCCAACTACTCGGCCGCACTGAACTACCTCGAGGCGGTCCAGGCGGCCGGCACCGACGACGCGGACGCCGTCGTCGCCAAGCTCGAGGGCAAGAAGATCGACGACGTGTTCCTCCGCAACGGCGAGGTGCGCAAGGCCGACCACGCCGTCATCCACGACATGTACCTCGCGAAGGTCAAGGCCTCGGCGCCCGAGGAGTGGGACTACGAGGACATCGTCAAGACGATCCCCGCCGCCGAGGCGTACGGCCCTGCCAACGCCGACTGCAAGATGGGCTGAATGAGCCTGCGCGATGAGTGAATTCGTCCAGTACACCCTGCAAGGCCTCGCGGCGGGCGGCTTCTACGCGCTATCGGCCCTCGGTCTCGCGGTCATCTTCGGCGTCCTGGGCGTCGTCAACTTCTCGCACGGCGCCTGCTACATGCTCGGGGCCGTCATCTCCGCCGTGCTGCTCGCCGAGCTGCACGTCGGGTTCTGGGTGGCGATCGTCGTCGTCCCGGTCCTGATGTTCCTCTTCGGCGTGCTCATGGAGCGGCTCCTCGTGCGCTGGCTCCTCGCGCTCGACCCGCTCTACAACTTCCTGCTCACGTTCGGCCTCACCCTCATCCTCGTCGAGGCCGTCAAGCAGAGGTACGGCGTCTCGGGCCTGCCCTACGAGATCCCGTCCGGCCTCGGCGGCCAGGTCACGGTCGGCAGCGTCAACCTCTCGGCCTACGCGATCTTCGCCTGCGTGTTCAGCGTCGTCGTCTGCGGCGCCGTCGGCCTGCTGCTGACGCGCACCCGCATCGGCATGATCGTGCGGGCGGCCACCGAGGACGCCGAGCGGACGCGCGCCCTCGGCATCAACGTCGGGCGCTTCGTCACCCCGGTGTTCGGGTTCGGCATCGCCCTCGCCGGGCTCGCCGGCGTGCTCGCCGCACCGACACGGGCCATCACCGCCGAGATGGGCAGCACCTTCATCATCATCCTGTTCGCCGTCGTCGTCATCGGCGGCCTCGGCTCGATCCTCGGAGCCGTCGTCGGCGGGTTCCTCGTCGGGCTCGTCGAGGCCTACGGCGTCGCCTACGCCCCCGCGTTCGCCCAGATCGTCATCTTCGTCCTCATGGCGGTCGTCGTCCTCGTCCGGCCCTCCGGGCTCTTCGGACGGGAGGAGTTCGCATGAGCACCCAGCTGACCGGCAAGGTCGACGTCGACCTGGCCCAGCCCTCGATCCTGTCGCGCCGCAGCCCGGTCCGGTACCTGCTGCTCCTGGCCGGCCTGGCGGTCCTCGTGCTGCTGCCCTACTGGGTCTACCCGCCCGTCGCGATGGACATCCTGTGCTGGGGCCTGTTCGCCATCAGCGTCGACCTGCTCCTGGGGTTCACCGGTCTGCTCAGCTTCGGGCACGCCGCGTTCTGGGGCGGCTCGGCGTACTGCACCGGCCTCATCGCGGTCCACTGGGGCGTGCCCTTCCCCGTCGCCGTCCTCGGCGGCGCGGTGTTCTCGATGCTGATCGCCTGGCCGATCGGCTACCTGTCGGTGCGCCGCACCGGCATCTACTTCGCCATGGTGACGCTCGCCTTCGCCCAGATGCTGTACTTCATCGCCAACCAGGCCCGGTCCCTGACGGGGGAGAGAACGGCCTGCAGGGCATCCCGAAGCGGTTCTTCGGCATCGAGCCCGTCGAGACCGACTCGTTCTACTTCTACTACGCCGGTGCGGCGATCATCCTCGTCGGGCTGCTCCTGGCCTGGCGCGTCGTCAACTCGCCCTTCGGACGCGTCCTGACCGCCGTGCGCGACAACCCGGCCCGTGCTCGCGCCCTCGGCTACGACGTCGAGGCCTACAAGATCACGGCGTTCGTCCTCTCGGCCGGCCTGGCCGGGCTCGCCGGTGGCGTCTTCGCGATCAGCCACCAGTTCGCCTCGCTCCAGGAGCTGATGTGGACGACGTCGGGCAAGGTCGTGCTCATCACGGTCCTCGGTGGCATCGGCACGCTCTGGGGTGGGCTGGTCGGCGCCGCGGTCGTCGTCGTCCTCGAGGACTACCTCGCGAGCTCGGGCTTCGAGGGGATCGGCCTCATCACCGGCACGATCTTCGTCGTCATCGTCCTGCTGTTCCGCCACGGGGTCTGGGGCACCGGGCGCAACCTCGTGCGGACCTACGTCCTCGACCGACGCCGCAGCCGCCGGAGCTGACGCGGCGCGTGACCGTGGGGCCTCGGCTCAGTGCGCGCCAAGGGTGAGCAGCCGGCGCACGACGCGGCCGACGACGAGCCAGGCGATCGCGCCGAGGCCCCAGTTGACGACGGCGTTCTTGACCGTCGCGCCCTCGCCGGTGAAGTGCTTGACGCCGGTCTCTCGCCCGAAGACGCTGAGGTCCAGCACGTCGGCGGCCTTGAGCACCCACTCGACGAGCGCGTTGCGGGTGTTCGCCTCCGCGACGACGAGCACGAGCCCGAGCAGCAGCACCCCGGCCGCCACGAGCGCGGCGGTCCACGCGAGCGAGCCGAGGCCCGTGCGGGCGTGGTCGAACCCGCGGCGGCCGGTGCCGGCTGCCGCGCGCAGCACCTGGACGACGCCCCGACCGTCAATGCCGTCCCCGCGCAGGCGACGCAGGTGCGCGCGGCTCCGGGCGGCCCGGGGAGCCACCGCGTCGGGGGCGGCGGGCGCCACGCCCCCGACACGGGTGGGCTCCGAGGGGGGAGCGGCGTCTGGGGTGGAGGTGCTGGTCGGACTCGTCATCGGGGTCTCCTCGGGTACCGGTCTGCCAGGGACAACGAGCCACCACGGCCCGAGGACACGGCCGCCCGGGCAGCAGTCCGGCCGCAGTCCCGCAGGAGTCCGGCAGCTGCTCGGCATCAGCCCGGCAGCAGCCCGGGCGGCCGGGAACGCGTGCCCGGCCCACCACCGGCGACCCATAGACTGACCCGCATGTCCTCCCTGTCCCGCGACGACGTAGCCCACCTCGCCGGCCTCGCCCGGATCGAGCTGTCCGAGGCGGAGCTCGACCGCATGGTCGGCGAGCTCTCGGTGATCCTCGACTCCGTGGCCAAGGTCCAGCAGGCCCCGACCGAGGGCGTCGCACCGATGTCGCACCCGATGCCGCTGACGAACGTCACGCGTCCCGACGTCGTCCGGCCGAGCCTGACGCCGCAGGAGGCCCTCTCCGGCGCGCCGGAGGCCGAGCAGCAGCGCTTCTCCGTGCCGCGGATCCTCGACGAGGACTGACCCCTCCCCGGCGCGGCCCGCCGGCCAGTCCGCCCGACGGGCACCCGCGCCCGGCCCGCGCCCCCCGACCACTCCACCCGCAGCGACGACGAAGGCACTGACGTGACCGACCTGCCATCCGACCTGACCCGCGCCACCGCGTCCGCGCTGGCGCAGGCCCTCGCGGCCTCGACGATCTCCTCCGAGGAGGTCACCCGGGCTCACCTCGACCGCATCGCGGCCGTCGACGGGCAGGTGCACTCCTACCTGCACGTCGACGCCGACGGCGCCCTCGACCAGGCGCGTGCCGTGGACGCCCGACGCGCGGCCGGCGAGAGCCTCGGCGCGCTCGCGGGCGTGCCGATCGCCGTCAAGGACGTCATGACGACCAAGGGCCTGCCGACGACGTGCGGCAGCAGGATCCTCGAGGGCTGGGTGCCGCCGTATGACGCCACGGTGGTGACGAAGCTGCGCGGGGCCGGCCTGCCGATCCTCGGCAAGACCAACATGGACGAGTTCGCCATGGGCTCCTCGACGGAGCACTCGGCCTACGGCCCCTCGCGCAACCCGTGGGACCTCGACCGCATCCCCGGCGGCTCCGGTGGTGGCTCCAGCTCGGTCCTGGCCTCGTTCCAGGCGCCCCTCGCCACGGGCACCGACACCGGCGGCTCGATCCGCCAGCCGGCCGCGGTGACGGCGACCGTCGGCACGAAGCCGACCTACGGCGGCGTCTCGCGCTACGGCCTCGTGGCCCTCGCGAGCTCGCTCGACCAGGCCGGCCCGTGCGGCCGCACCGTCCTCGACACCGCGCTGCTGCACGCCGTCATGGGCGGCCACGACCCGATGGACTCCACGTCCATCGACGCCCCCGTGCCGCCCGTCGTCGAGGCAGCCCGGCGCGCCGACGTCACGGGCCTGCGCGTCGGCGTCGTCAAGGAGCTCGGCGGGGAGGGCTACCAGCCGGGCGTCCGCGCCCGCTTCGACGAGTCGGTCCGGCTCCTCGAGGAGCTCGGCGCCGAGGTCGTGGAGGTCAGCTGCCCGAACTTCGACTACGCGCTCGCCGCCTACTACCTCATCCTCCCCAGCGAGGCGAGCTCGAACCTGGCCAAGTTCGACGCCATGCGCTACGGCCTGCGCGTCGCCCCCGACGGCGTCGCCGACCCGAGCGCCGAGCAGGTCATGGCCGCGACGCGCGACGCGGGCTTCGGCCCCGAGGTCAAGCGCCGGATCATCCTCGGCACGTACGCGCTGAGCTCGGGCTACTACGACGCCTACTACGGCTCGGCGCAGAAGGTCCGCGCCCTCATCGCGCAGGACTTCTCGCGCGCGTTCGAGACCGTCGACGTCCTCGTCAGCCCCACGGCGCCGACGACGGCGTTCCGTCTCGGCGACAAGCTCGAGGACCCGATGGCCATGTACCTCAACGACATCGCGACGATCCCGGCCAACCTGGCCGGTGTGCCCGGCATGTCCGTGCCCGCGGGCCTGGCCGACGAGGACGGCCTGCCGGTCGGCATCCAGGTGCTCGCGCCCGCGATGCGGGACGAGCGCCTCTACACCGTGGGCGCGGCCCTCGAGGCGACGCTCGTCGATCGTTGGGGTGGCCCCATCCTCGACCGCGCGCCCGCGCTGGACGCCACCCCCGCCGTGAAGGGAGCCTGACGATGACGACCATCGCCACGGACGCCGTGCTCGACTACGACGAGGCCCTCGAGCGCTTCGACCCGGTCATGGGTCTCGAGGTGCACGTCGAGCTGCACACGGCCACGAAGATGTTCTGCGGCTGCCCGACCGAGTTCGGCGCCGAGCCGAACTCGCAGGTCTGTCCCGTCTGCCTCGGCCTGCCGGGCGCACTGCCGGTCGTCAACGAGAAGGCCGTCGAGTCGGCGATCCGCATCGGCCTGGCGCTCAACTGCGAGATCGCTGCCTGGTGCCGGTTCGCCAGGAAGAACTACTTCTACCCGGACATGCCCAAGAACTTCCAGACCTCGCAGTACGACGAGCCGATCGCCTACGACGGGCACCTCGACGTCGAGCTCGAGGACGGCACCGTCTACCGGGTCGAGATCGAGCGCGCCCACATGGAGGAGGACACCGGCAAGTCGCTTCACGTCGGCGGCGCCACCGGCCGCATCCACGGCGCGACCCACAGCCTCGTGGACTACAACCGAGCCGGCATCCCGCTCATCGAGATCGTCACCAAGCCGATGACCGGGGCGGGGGAGCGGGCCCCCGAGGTCGCGCGCGCCTACGTGTCGGCACTGCGTGACCTGCTGCGTGCCCTCGACGTCAGCGACGTCAAGATGGAGCAGGGCTCGATGCGCTGCGACGCCAACGTCTCGTTGCGCCCCAAGGCCGGCGACCCGACGTCGGTCGAGCAGGCCGCCGTCCCCTTCGGCACGCGCACCGAGACGAAGAACGTCAACTCGCTCCGCTCGGTCGAGCGGGCGGTCCGGTACGAGATCTCCCGCCACGCGGCGATCCTGTCCGGCGGCGGCTCGATCCTGCAGGAGACGCGGCACTGGCACGAGGACACCGGCGTCACGACGTCGGGCCGCACGAAGTCCGACGCCGAGGACTACCGGTACTTCCCCGAGCCCGACCTCGTGCCGGTCGCGCCCCCGGCGGAGTGGGTCGAGCAGCTGCGCGGCACCCTGCCGGAGAACCCCGCCGCTCGCCGCAGGCGACTCCAGTCCGACTGGGGCTACAGCGATCTGGAGATGCGCGACGTCCTCAACGCCGGCGCCGTCGAGCTCATCGAGCAGACCGTGGCCGCGGGGGCGAGCCCGGCGGCCGCCCGCAAGTGGTGGCTCGGCGAGCCGTCGCGCCGGGCCAACGCCGAGGCCCAGGACCTCGTCACCTACGCGTCGTCGATCGGCCTGTCGCCGGCCCACGTCGCCGAGCTCGACGGGCTCGTGACCTCGGGTCGGCTCAACGACTCGATGGCCCGTCAGGTGCTCGACGGGGTCCTCGCCGGCGAGGGCGCACCGACCGCCGTCGCGGACGCGCGCGGGCTCGAGCTCGTCCAGGACGACAGCGCCCTCGAGGCCGCCGTCGACAAGGTCATCGCGGGCAACGCCGACGTCGCCGACAAGATCCGCGGCGGCAAGGTCCAGGCTGCCGGTGCGCTCATCGGCCAGGTCATGAAGGAGATGAAGGGCCAGGCCGACGCCGGCAGGGCCCGCGCCCTCATCCTGGCCAAGCTCGGCCAGTAGCCACCGTGGCGGGCGGCCTCAGCCGGCCCCCACGGCCGACGGGGGCAACGACACGAGGCGGTCGTCCCCGCCGTTGCTCGTGACCAGCCAGAACCGGCCGTCGACGACGTGCACGTCGCGCACGCGTCCGTACGTCCCCTCGAGGTAGCGGGTCGGCGTGCCCGCCCGGCCGTCCGCGCCGACGGGCACGCGCCAGACCGACTGGCCCCGCAGCGCCGCCAGGTACACGGCGTCATCGGGACCGACGGCGATCCCGCTCGGCGACATCTCCGAGGGGGGCCACTGCGCGACCGGGTCGACATAGCCCGGCCGGCCGGCCTGGCCCTCGACCGCGGGCCAGCCGTAGTTGCCGCCCGGCCGGATGAGGTTGAGCTCGTCCCACGTGTCGGCGCCGAACTCGCTGGCCCACAGCCGACCGTGAGAGTCCCAGGCCAGGCCCTCGACGTTGCGGTGGCCGTAGGACCAGATCGGTGAACCACCGAACGGGTTGCCCGGGGCGGGCTGCCCGTCCCGGGTCACGCGCAGGATCTTGCCGCCGAGCGAGCCGAGGTCCTGCGAGTGCGAGGAGTCGCCGGCATCACCCGTACAGACGTAGAGGTAGCCGTCGGGACCGAAGGCGATGCGGCCACCGTTGTGGTTGGTGCCGCGGGGGATCCCCGACAGCACGACCCGGGGCTCGCCGAGCCGCCTGCCGTCCCAGGGCACGGCGGCGACGCGGTTGTCGCCCTCGGTCGAGTAGTAGGCGTAGACGACGGGAGTCCGTGCGACGTCGCCGGCCACGGCGAGCCCGAGCAGACCGCCCTCGCCGCCCGTGCGGGAGATCGGCAGCTCCCCGACGACCTCCGGCGCCCCGCCGGTGCCCGGCGGCGGCACCCGGTGCACGCGTCCGGTGTTGCGCTCGCTGACGAGGGCACTGCCGTCCGGCAGGACGGCGACCGACCACGCGATGTCGAGCCCTCCGAGGAGGGTGACCGGGCCGTCGGACTGGGCCACCGACGGTGCCACCTGCCCTGTCACCGACGGCGTGACCGACCCCGTCGCCGACGTGCCGGGCCCGCCGCCCGCGGGGCTGGAGCAGCCCGCTGCGAGCAGGGCCGTGGCGGCGAGGCCCGCGACGGTTCGACGGGACGGACGGGATCTCGGCGACATACGCCATTGTCACCCGAGGGTGTCCCCGAGCCGGCGCCCGACGCCGCCGCGTCAACGCGCGTCTGCCCACCTCAGCACGCGTCAGCGCGCGTCAGCGCACGTCAGCGCACCTCGGCGCCGCGTCGGCGCAGCGTCCCGACGAGGTCGGCCTGCACCTCGGCGTCGACGACGGCCGCCTCGACGACGCGGCGCGTGGCGTCGAGGTCGCCGGTCAGCGCCCGGAAGAGGGTGAGCAGGTCGACGTCGTGGTCCGGTCGTTCGACGAGGACCGCGTCACCGGTGACGATGCGGCCGGGGACCGTCACCGACAGGTACGCCCCCGTGCGACCCGCCTCGGTGAAGCGCCGCACCCACCCTCTCTCGCGCATGTGGCCGGCGAAGGTGCGGCACGGGATGCGCGGCACCTCGACGCGCAGGACCGCGGTGCCGACGCGCCACACCTCGCCGACGAGGGCGTGGGTCGTGTCGAGGCCCTCCGTCGTGAGGTTCTCGCCGAACTCGCCTGCGGCTATGGGCCGCCCGATGCGCTCGGCCCACCACTGCTGGTCCTCGCGCGGATAGGCGTACACGGCCTGGAGCCGACCGCCGTGGTGGCGCGGGTCGCCGATCTCGTCACCGACGACGCCGCTGCCCAGGCCGCCGCGCTTCGGCCCGGGGTCGCGGACCTCGACCGCCGCCGTGGCGCTCTTGTCGATGGCCGTGGCGTCCGCGGTGGCGTAGGACCGCGCCGAGCGGCGTCCCACGTTGACCGACAGGACGCGTCCTGTCGGCACGCGCGGGCGGGAGGCGTCGGGCGGGACCACGGCCCGGAGCCTAGTCCGGACCGCCGCGAGGTGCTGGGTAGCGTCTCGGGCATGAGCACCGAGCGACTCGTCGTGTCCGTCCCCGAGCAGGACTACGCCGACCGGCTGGCCGAGCTCACGGCCGACGGCCGCGTGGAGCTGGTCGTGTGGGACATGCAGGAACCGCACCCGCGTGGCGCGGAGATCCGGCTCGCCGTCGTGCCGTACATGACGCGACTGCGGCTGGCCGACGTCACGCCGGGGCTCGAGAGCCTCGAGGCGCTCCAGCTGCAGAGCGCGGGGTACGAGCAGTTCGCCGACGAGGTGCCCGAGGGCGTCGCGCTGTGCAACGCGGCCGGCGTCCACGACGCGAGCACCGCCGAGCTGGCCCTCGCGCTGGTGCTCGCCTCGATCCGCGAGGTCCCCGAGTTCGCCGCCGCGCAGGCGCAGGGCGAGTGGACGCCGCTCGTGCTGCGGCGGTCGCTCGCCGACCGGCGCGTCCTCGTGCTCGGCTACGGCCACATCGGCCGCGCCGTCGTGCGCCGGCTCCTGCCGTTCGAGGTGTCGGTGACCGCGGTCGCGAGCCGGGCCCGCGCCGGTGACGACCTCGTCGAGCAGGTGCACGGCATCGACGAGTTGCCCCGTCTCCTGCCGGACCACGACGTCGTCATCGTCGTCGTCCCACTCACCGACGCCACGCGCGGGCTCGTCGGCGCCGAGACCCTCGCCCTCATGCCCGGCGGTGCGGTCCTGGTCAACGTCGCCCGCGGACCGGTCGTCGACACCGACGCGCTCGTCGCCGAGTGCGCCTCGGGCCGGCTCCGCGCGGCGCTCGACGTCACCGACCCGGAGCCGCTGCCCGCCGACCACCCGCTCTGGACGACGCGGGGCGTGCTCGTCACCCCGCACGTCGGCGGCGCGACCGACGCGATGCGGCCCCGGGCGGTCGCGCTGGTCCGCCGGCAGGCCGAGGCGCTGCGTGACGGACGCCCGCTCGACAACGTCGTCGTGGTCGGGGGAGCATCCCGCGGCGACTGAGCACGTCGGCCGGTGGCACCGCGCGTCGACCCTTGTCGCTGTCGGTGGGGTAGTGGACACTGTGAACATGACTGAGACCATCGTCGCCATCGGCACGCGCAAGGGGCTGTGGGTCGCCCGCAGCGCCGACCGCGCGGAGTGGACCCTCGAGGGCCCGCACTTCCTCATGAGCGAGGTCGCGTCGGTCGCCGTCGACACCCGGGCCGGCCGGACGAGCGTCCTCGCCGGCGTCAAGTCGTGGCACTGGGGCCCGACCGTCCAGGTGAGCACCGACGCCGGACGAACGTGGACCGAGAGCCCCGACCGGGCCCTCGCCTTCCCGACCGACACCGACACCGCGCTCGAGCGGGTCTGGCAGCTGACTCCCGACCCGAACGACGACGACGTCGTCTGGGCCGGCGTCGAGCCGCACGCGCTGTTCCGCTCCACCGACCGCGGCGAGCACTACGAGCTGGTCCGCGGCCTCTGGGACCACCCGCACCGGCCCAAGTGGGAGCCGGGCTTCGGTGGGGGAGCCGTCCACACGATCGTCCCGGAGGCCGGGCACCCCGAGAACCTCCTCGTCGCGATGAGCGCCGGCGGTGTCTACCGGTCCAGCGACGCCGGCCAGACGTGGGCGCCCTCGAACCCCGGTATCCGCGCGTACTTCATGCCCGACGACGAGTACCCCGAGTTCGGCCAGTGCGTCCACAAGGTCGCGCGGGGCAACGGCGACGGCGAGCTCTACGCGCAGAACCACAAGGGCGTCTACCGCTCCGACGACAACGGTGCCACGTGGCAGTCGATCGCCGAGGGCCTGCCCACCGACTTCGGCTTCACCATCCTGGCGCACCCCCGGCGTCCGGGCGTCGTGTGGAACGTCCCGGTGGCCGACGACGGTGAGCGCATCCCGCCGGGCGCGCAGCTGCAGGTCCAGCGCTCCGACGACGGCGGCGCCCACTGGCGCATGCAGGCGCAGGGGCTGCCCTCGGACAGCTACACCTGTGTGCTGCGCGACGCCGCGTCCCTCGACACCGCCGACCCGGTCGGGGTCTACCTCGGCACCCGCAACGGCGACGTCTTCGCCTCGGCGGACGAGGGCGAGTCCTTCCAGCGCATCGCCACGCAGCTGCCCGACGTCCTCGTCGTGCGCGCGGCCCAGGTCGGCTGAGGGCGGAGGGGGTCGGCATGAGCGTCGCACCGGTCCGAGTCATCCTGCCCGGCATGCTCCGCGACCTCGTCGGGGGAGTGTCCGAGATCGAGGTGGAGTCGCCCGGCGGCGGCCAGAGCGTCGCCGAGCTGCTCGACCGCGCCTTCGCCGAGCACCGCATCCTCGACGGCAAGGTCCGCGACGAGCGCGGCCACATCCGACGTCACGTCAAGGTGTTCGTCAACGGCGAGGATGCGACGCGGGGGGACGGTGTCGCGACTCCGGTGCCCGCGGGAGCGCGGGTGCACATCATCAACGCGGTCTCGGGGGGCTGAGGGAGCCCTCGTCAGGCGTGCATGCCGAGCAGGATCGGCAGCACGGTCCGCTCGAGCTCGCCGACGGCGAGCGACCTCGGCTCGACGAGACGCTGGGTCAGCGAGCCCTGGGTCAGGGCGATGGCGACGCGGACGAACAGGTCCGTGGGCATCGGCAGGGTCAACCCCTGCCGTTCCACGGCCTCGTCGACGACGGCCACGAGCTCGTCACGGACCCTGCGCTGCTGGGCGGCCCAGGCCCGCCGTGCCCCGGCGTCCCGGATGGCGTGCAGCGTGAACTCGGTCGTCAGCACGACCCAGCGCTCCTTGCTGCGGCTCTCGTCCGCGAGGGCGGCGAACACGTCGCGCAGCACGTCCTCCGCGGCGGCGTGCTCGCGCTTGCTCGCCCGTCGGATGCGCTCGACGAGGTCCTCGGCCTGGCGCCGCGACAGCTCGAGGACGAGGTCGTCCTTGGAGGAGAAGTTCGAGTAGAAGGCGCCACGGGTGAACCCGGCGCGCTCACAGATGTCCTCGACGGTGGCGCCGTGGAAGCCGCGTTCGGCGAAAACCTCGCTCGCGGCTTCGAGGACGCGGTCGCGGGTGGCCTTGCGTCGGGCGGTGATGCGGGGCTCAGCCGGCGTGCTCATGCCGCAAGGATACGTCCTCGAATTGGATACGAGTGCGTATCGGATGCATACTCGTATCGTGACTGCTTCAGAGGTGGACCCCAGCCCGGCGCCGGACCTGCGCACCGTCGTCGTCGACGACGTGACCGTCGCGGGCATCCACGAGCCCTTCGTCGAGCACCTCAGCTTCGTCGCTCCTGCCGGCGAGGTCACGGTCGTCGCCACCGACCCCGGCATCCCCCAGGTCGCGCTCGCCCTCGCCATCGGTGGCCGCGTCGACCTGCTCCGGGGGCGGGTCAGCCTCGGCGGGGCGTCACGGCTGCCCGACCTGCAGCTGCGGACGCGCCTCGTCGACGTCGCGGACGTCACCGCCCCGGAGGAGGCCATCACCGTCCGGGCCGTCCTCGAGGAGGAGCTGGCGCTCGCCGAACGTCCCGCCTCCCGGGCCGCGGTCGCCGCGTTCCTCGCCGAGCGCGACCTCACCGACCGCGCCGGCCGACCGTGGGAGCGGCTGCCGGCGGGGGTCCGTACCAGCCTGCTGCTCGAGCTGGGCGCCCTGCACCCCCACGTCCGCGTCCTCGTCCTGGCCGGACCCGAACGGCACGGCGGTGACCACACCGTCTGGTTCGAGACCTGCCGTCGCCTCGCGGCGACCGGTCTCGTCGTCATCGTCCTGACCACCTCTGCGACCGCCGCAGCCCTCCCGTCCACGAAAGAGCTCTCGGCATGAACCCCTTCCGTCTGGCCGTCGCCGAGCTGCGACGCCTCACCTCCTCGCGCCTGGCCCGGCTCGCCCTCACGGCGCTCGTGCTCATCCCGACCCTCTACGGCGGCCTCTACCTCTACGCCAACCACGACCCGTACGGTGCCTTCCCCCAGGTGCCGGCCGCGGTCGTCTCGGACGACGCCGGCACGACGCTGAGCACGGGGGAGACGCTCCAGGTCGGCGGGCAGGTGGCCGACCACCTCGTCGACTCCAGGTCCTTCGACTGGCACCGTGTCTCGCGGGCCGAGGCGATGCGTGGCGTCGACGACGGCCGCTACGCGTTCGCCGTCATCCTGCCCCGCAGCTTCTCGGCCGACCTCGCGTCGACGGCGGCCTTCACGCCGCGCCGGGCCACGGTGGTGCTCGAGACCAACGACGCCAACAACTACATGACCTCGATGATCGGCAACCAGGTCATCAAGCAGGTCACCGCCTCGGTCGCCCGCGAGGTCAGCCGGACGGCCGCCAGCAGGCTGCTGCTCGGCTTCAGCCAGGTCCACGACCACCTCGTCGAGGCGGTCGAGGGCTCGGAGCGGCTGCGGTCCGGGGCTGCGAAGGCCGACGCCGGCGCCCACCGGCTCGCGACGGGCGCCACGAGCCTGGCCACCGGACTGCACGACCTGTCGTCCGGGGCGACGCGGCTCGCGACCGGCATAGGCCGGGCGGCCGCCGGGGCCGACGACCTGCAGGCCGGCGCCGCGCAGCTGGCCTCCGGCCTCGGGACCCTGCAGGCGCGCACCGCGGACCTGCCGTCCCGCACCGCCCGGCTGGCCGACGGCGCCGAGCAGGTGGCGGCCGGCAACCGGACCGTCGCCGGCTACGGCATCCGAGCCGCCTCCGCGTCGAGCGAGCTCAAGCGGCGCCTCAGCGCCGACCGCACCGCCCTGCTCGCCGCGTTGCGGGCCCAGGGCCTGACCGATGCCCAGCTGTCCCTCGTCGACTCGCGGCTCGGTGCCATGGCGGGTGACGTCGACCACGCCGACGCCACCATCCAGAGCGCCTCCGGCGACCTCGTGCGACTGTCCACGGGCGCCGACCGCGTGGCCGCCGGCGCCCGGGCGCTCGCGAACGCCACCCCCGCCCTCGCGGAGGGCATCAGCCGGGCCCGCTCCGGTGCGGTCCGGGTGCACGACGGCGCGGGTGCGCTCGCCGGTGGCCTCGACGCCCTCGGGGCCGGGGCCACCAGGCTGTCGACCGGCGCGGCCGAGGCCGCGTCGGGCGGTGACCACCTCGCCTCGGGCGCGGCGTCGCTGGCGTCCGGTCTCGACACGCTGACCCGCGGAGCGACCGACCTGCACGCGGGCCTCGTCGAGGGTCGCGACTCCGTGCCCGACCCGAGTGAGGCCCAGCGCAGGGCCATGGCCGAGACGATCGGCAACCCCGTTGGCGTCTCCACGGGGTCGCTCTCCTCGGCCGGCTCGTACGGCGCCGGCCTCGCGCCCCTGTTCATGAGCCTGGCCCTCTGGATCGGCGCCTACGTCCTGTTCCTCTTCGTGCGGCCGCTGTCGCCACGGGCGCTGGCGACGAGCCAGCGCTCGGTGCGCACCGCGCTCGGCGGCTGGCTCGCACCGGCGATCGTCGGGCTCGCGCAGGTCGCGGCGCTCGTGCTCGTCGTCAGCCGCGGCGTCGACATCCGGATCGCGCACCCCGTGCTCGCGTTCCTCTTCCTCTGCCTCACGTCCCTGACGTTCGTGGCGATCCTGCACGCGCTCGCCTCGCGCCTCGGCGCCGTGGGCAAGTTCCTCGGCCTCGTCCTCATGGTCGTGCAGCTCGTCAGCGCGGGTGGCACCTTCCCGTGGCAGACGCTGCCGGCGCCCTTGCAGGCGGTGCACCACGTCGTGCCGATGAGCCACGCCGTCGACGGGCTGCGCCGGCTGCTCTACGGCGCGGACCTCGGGCCGGTGCCCGGCTCGGTCGGCGTCCTCGCCCTCTACCTGCTCGTCGCGCTCGCGGTGTCGACGGTGGCGGCCCGCCGGTCGCGGATGTGGACACCCAAGCGGATCAGGCCGGTCCTCGAGCTGTGACCCACGGGCGCCGCCGCGCGGGCTGACAATGCCGTCGGATCACGGCATGCTCGGTGGCATGAGCACCGCCGCCCGCGAGAAGACCCTCGTCCTCATGCGCCACTCCAAGGCCGAGCAGGTGCCCGGGAAACCGGACCACGACCGGGAGCTGACCGACCGCGGCCGCCGCGACGCCAAGGCCGCCGGCGCCTGGCTGCGTGCGGAGGGCCTGGTGCCGGACCTCGTCATCTGCTCGACGGCGGTGCGCACGCGTCAGACCTGGGAGGAGGCCTGCCACGGCGGCGCCCAGACCGAGTTCGTCGAGTACCGGCGCACGGTCTACGAGGGTGGCCCGCAGCAGGTGCTCGAGACCGTCCGCGAGGACGCCGGCGACACCGCGACCGTCCTCGTCGTCGGGCACAACCCGACGACGGCCCACCTGACGACCCTCCTCACCGAGGGCGACGGCTCGCGGGAGGCCCACGACGCCCTCGCGGCCGGTTTCGCGACGAGCGGCCTGGCCGTGCTGCGCTACCAGGGGGAGTGGACCGACCTCGAGGCCGGGTCGTGCTCGCTCCTGCGCTTCCACGTCAGCCGGGGCTGACCGCCACGCCGCCCGGGGACGACGCGTCGGCGCACGTCCGACCACTGTGGGTCGGGAGCTGAGATGCCGTGTCCACCCAGCGGACAGCGTCCTATGCTGCCCTCATGACGCAGACGCCCGACATCAAGCCCCGTAGCCGCGACGTCACGGACGGTCTGGAGAAGACCGCCGCGCGGGGGATGCTCCGGGCCGTAGGCCTCGGCGACGACGACTTCGCCAAGCCACAGATCGGCGTCGCGAGCTCGTGGAACGAGATCACCCCGTGCAACCTGTCGCTCGACCGGCTCGCCAAGGCGGTCAAGGACGGCGTCCACGCCGGCGGCGGGTACCCGCTCGAGTTCGGCACCATCTCGGTGTCCGACGGCATCTCGATGGGCCACGAGGGCATGCACTTCAGCCTGGTGTCCCGCGAGATCATCGCCGACTCGGTCGAGACCGTCATGAACGCCGAGCGCCTCGACGGGTCGGTCCTGCTCGCGGGCTGCGACAAGTCGCTGCCCGGCATGCTCATGGCCGCCGCACGGCTCAACCTCTCGTCGGTGTTCCTCTATGCCGGGTCCATCCTCCCGGGCATCGCCAAGCTCTCCGACGGCACCGAGAAGGTCGTCACGATCATCGACGCGTTCGAGGCCGTCGGTGCGTGCGCTGCCGGGCGCATGTCGCGTGAGGACGTCGACGCCATCGAGCGCGCCATCTGCCCGGGCGAGGGTGCCTGCGGCGGCATGTACACCGCGAACACGATGGCCTCCGTGGCGGAGGCGATCGGCATGTCGCTGCCCGGCTCGGCGGCGCCGCCGGCGACCGACCGCCGGCGCGACGGTTATGCCCGCAAGTCGGGTGAGGCCGTCGTCGAGCTGCTGCGCCGGGGGATCCGTGCGCGCGACATCATGACCAAGGAGGCGTTCGAGAACGCCATCGCCGTCGTCATGGCCTTCGGCGGGTCGACGAACGCCGTGCTGCACCTGCTCGCGATCGCCCACGAGGCCGACGTCGACCTCACCATCGACGACTTCGCGCGCATCGGCGCCACCGTGCCGCACCTGGCCGACGTCAAGCCGTTCGGCCAGTTCGTCATGACCGACATCGACCGCGTGGGGGGCGTGCCGGTCGTCATGCGGGCCCTTCTCGACGCCGGGCTGCTCCACGGCGACTGCCTGACGGTGACGGGCAAGACGCTCGCCGAGAACCTCGCCGACGTCCGTCCGCCGGACGTCGACGGCAAGGTCGTCCGGGCGCTGTCCGAGCCGATCCACCACACCGGCGGGCTGACCATCCTCAAGGGGTCGCTGGCGCCGGAGGGCGCGGTGGTCAAGTCAGCCGGCTTCGACGAGTCGGTGTTCGAGGGCACGGCCCGCGTCTTCGACGGCGAGCGCGCCGCGATGGACGCCGTCGAGGACGGTTCGCTGAGGAAGAACGACGTCGTCGTCATCCGCTACGAGGGGCCCAAGGGCGGTCCCGGCATGCGCGAGATGCTCGCCGTGACCGGCGCCATCAAGGGCGCCGGCCTCGGCAAGGACGTCCTGCTGCTCACCGACGGACGCTTCTCCGGCGGCACGACCGGCCTCTGCGTGGGGCACGTGGCCCCGGAGGCCGTCGACGACGGCCCGATCGCCTTCGTCCGCGACGGTGACACGATCCGTCTCGACGTCGCGAACGGAACGCTCGACGTGCTCGTCGACGAGGAGGAGATGCAGCGCCGCCGCGCCGAGGGTGTCACCCACCCGGAGCCGAAGTACACCCGCGGCGTCCTCGCCAAGTACCGCAAGCTCGTCGGCTCGGCGAGCGGGGGCGCGGTCTGCGGCTGAGGCGCGGTCTGCGGCTGGGGCGCGGCCGCGCGCCCTCAGGGCGTGCCGCTGGTGTCGATCGCCCAGTGGCGCCACGTCGACGTCACCTCCATGCCCACCTTCTCGTAGAGGCCGAGCGCGCCGGTGCGCGAGTCGGTGGACAGCTCCGAGCGGGTGGCACCGTGCGCGCGCGCCGCGGCGAAGGCGTCGACGAGCAGCGCCCGGGCCAGGCCCCTGCCACGGTGGTCGCGGCGCACGGCGAGCTTGTCGATGTAGCCGACGTCCTCGTTGACCATGAGCAGCGCCACCCCGACGACGGCGCCGGACGGGTCGGTCATGAGGCGCAGGTGCCACGGCTCGAACCCCGGCCGCAGCACGGTCCCTGCCGCCCAGTCCTCGAAGGACTCGCGGTCACGCTGCGACCACTCGAGGAAGGCGTCCTCGACGACCTCGTGCGCGACGCGGTGGTCGCCCTCGTCCCGGGCCGCGCGCACCGTGTACCCGGCCGGGATCGGCTGCGGCTCGATCTGCTTGCCGCGCGGCATCTCGAGGACCCACGAGGTCCACAGCGGCCGGTACCCCAGGGACTCGAACAGTCGCTCGCCGCTCGAGCCGGCCGGCACGGGCTGGCCGACGAGCCCCGTCCCGTCACGCCGCGAGAGGCGCTGGCACCACAGCGCCAGGGCCGTGCCGATGCCGCGCCCGCGGGCCAGCGGGTGGACGTGGGCGTGCCCCCACCGGCCACGGTCGACCTCGCCGTACGCGACGAGCCGGCCCGCGTCGTAGACGCCGATCGTCTGGCGGTCGATGTCGAAGCTGGGGCGCTGCCAGTCCCCGACGATGTCGGCCTCCTCGATGACGACGGTGCCGACGTCGGCCAGCTCGGCGTCGCGCATCAGCTCGTAGACGTCCCGCGCCTCCTCCCAGCGCAGCGGGCGCCACGAGACGCCCTCGAGGTGCTCGAGGCCGAGGTCGTTGACGTCGTGGGTCGCCTCGGGCATCGGTGTCGTCATGGTCTCTCCGGTGCGGGTGTCCCGGTGGTGCCGGGAGGGGTGATGGCCCACCGACCGGGCGGGAGCCCGATGGGCCGTGACGACAGTGTCCAAGCGCCACGCCCACCCCTCAACCGACTTTCCGCCGTCGCGCCGGGGCCCTCGGCCGCCGCGACAGTGCGTGAGACCCCGGTGCCACATGCTGAGACAGCCAGTACGGCCGATTGACACCGCTGGGGCCGCGTAGGACGGTTGACGCGTGGCCCGACTCCTCGTACTTCCCTAGCGCGCCGACCAGCAGAACCGGTCAGCGCGCTCCCTTCCGTCCCGCCTTGGGACCGAAGGGTTTTTTTGTGGGCCGGGACGGGTCCACGAGGGACGGACGAGGGTCGCCGGCCACCAGAGACCGCAACACCGTGCAGTGCTCGAGACAAGGATGAGATCGTGAGCGACACGACGAAGCAGGCGCCTTCGCCCGCGGACGTGGCCTCCCTGGCCCGTCACCGTCCGACGCCGTCCTCCCCGGCGCGGCCCAGCGACCCCGGTGCCGCGGCGCCGGTCGCGCCCGCCGCCCCGGCCCGCGAGGTCACCGGCGCCCAGGCGCTCGTACTCTCCCTCGAGGCCATCGGCGCCGACACCGTCTTCGGCATCCCCGGCGGCGCCATCCTGCCGGCCTACGACCCGATGCTCGACTCCGAGAAGGTGCGCCACATCCTCGTGCGTCACGAGCAGGGTGCCGGCCACGCCGCCGAGGGCTACGCGGCCGCCACCGGCAAGGTCGGTGTCTGCATGGCGACCTCCGGGCCGGGCGCGACCAACCTCGTGACGCCCATCGCGGACGCGCATATGGACTCGGTGCCGATCGTCGCCATCACCGGGCAGGTCGCGAGCGGTGCCATCGGTACCGACGCGTTCCAGGAGGCCGACATCCGCGGCATCACGATGCCGATCACCAAGCACAACTACCTCGTCACCGACCCGGCCAGGATCCCGCAGGCGATCGCCGAGGCCTTCCACGTCGCCTCGACCGGCAGGCCGGGGCCGGTCCTCGTCGACATCAGCAAGGACGCGCTCCAGGCCACGACGACCTTCTCCTGGCCGCCACCGATCGACCTGCCCGGCTACCGGCCCGTCCTGCGACCGCACGGCAAGCAGATCCGCGAGGCCGCCCGGCTCATCGCCGCGGCCAGGCGTCCGATCTTCTACGTCGGCGGTGGTGTGGTCCGCGCCCGGGCGAGCGAGCAGCTGCGTCGACTCGTCGAGCTGACGCAGATCCCGGTGACGACGACCCTCATGGCCCGTGGCACGGTGCCCGACAGCGAGCCGCTCAACCTCGGGATGCCCGGCATGCACGGCACCGTGGCCGCGGTGACGGGCCTGCAGAAGTCGGACCTCATCATCGCCCTCGGCGCCCGCTTCGACGACCGGGTCACCGGCCAGCTGTCGACCTTCGCGCCGGACGCGAAGGTCATCCACGCCGACATCGACCCGGCCGAGATCAGCAAGAACCGCATCGCCGACGTGCCGATCGTCGGTGACGTCGGCGAGGTCATCGACGACCTCATCGTCCAGATCACCCACGACCGCGCGGCGGCCGAGCCCGGCTCGGGCGCGTGGGACTACGCCGAGTGGCGCGAGCGCGTCGCCGGCTGGAAGTCGACCTTCCCCCTCGGGTGGACCGACAGCGAGGACGGCACGCTCTCGCCGCAGTACGTCATCCAGCGCATCGGCGCGTTGACCGGCCCGGAGGCCACCTACGTCGCCGGCGTCGGCCAGCACCAGATGTGGGCGGCGCAGTTCGTGCAGTACGAGCGCCCCAACGCCTGGCTCAACTCCGGCGGCCTCGGGACGATGGGCTACTCCGTGCCGGCCGCCATGGGGGCCAAGGTCGCCGAGCCGGAGCGCACGGTCTGGGCCATCGACGGTGACGGCTGCTTCCAGATGACCAACCAGGAGCTGGCCACCTGCGTCATCAACAACATCCCGATCAAGGTCGCGGTCATCAACAACAGCAGCCTCGGCATGGTGCGCCAGTGGCAGACGCTCTTCTACGACGAGCGCTACTCCAACACCAACCTGCAGCCCCTCGAGCAGCGCGTCCCCGACTTCGTCAAGCTCGCCGACGCGTACGGCTGCCTGGGCCTGCGCGCGGAGACGCCCGACGAGGTCGACGCCGTCATCAGGCAGGCGCTGGAGACCAACGACCGACCCGTCGTCATCGACTTCATCGTCCACCGCGACGCCATGGTCTGGCCGATGGTCCCGGCGGGCGTCAGCAACGACATGATCCAGGCCGCACGCCACGAGGCGCCGGTCTGGGAGCGAGAGGACTGAGGCCGGGCATGAGCAAGCACACCCTGTCCGTGCTCGTCGAGAACAAGCCCGGAGTGCTGACGCGCGTCGCGGCCCTGTTCTCCCGGCGCGGGTTCAACATCGACTCGCTCGCCGTCGGCCCGACGGAGATCCCGGAGATCTCGCGGATGACCGTCGTCGTCGAGGTCGAGGGCGCGGCCCTCGAGCAGGTGACCAAGCAGCTGAACAAGCTCATCGAGGTGCTCAAGGTCGTCGAGCTCGACCCCACCGCGTCGGTCCAGCGCGAGATCATCCTCGTCAAGGTCCGCGCGGACGCTGCCACCCGCAGCCAGATCGTCGACACGATCCACCTGTTCAAGGCCAAGGTCGTCGACGTCACGACCGACGCCGTCGTCGTCGAGGCGACGGGCAACTCCGACAAGCTGCGCGCGCTGCTCGACGTCCTCGAGCCGTTCGGCATCAAGGAGCTCGTCCAGTCCGGGATGGTCGCCGTCGGACGCGGCGGCCGCTCCATCACCGACCGCAGCCTGCGCAGCGCCTGACCGGCCGACGCCTCGCCGGGCGCCGCAGGCGCGTCGACCCCCCGCACCACCCAGACCCACCGCACACCGAACCGAAGGAGAAGGCCACCATGGCCGAGATGTTCTACGACGACGACGCCGACCTGTCCGTCATCCAGGGCAAGAAGGTCGCCGTCATCGGCTACGGCAGCCAGGGCCACGCCCACGCGCTCAACCTGCGCGACTCGGGGGTCGACGTCCGCGTCGGCCTGGCCGAGGGCAGCAAGAGCCGGGCCAAGGCCGAGGCCGAGGGCCTGCCGGTGTCGTCCGTCGCGGACGCCGTCAAGGACGCCGACCTCGTCGTCATCCTCACGCCCGACCAGGTGCAGCGGACGGTCTACGCCGACGACATCAAGCCCAACCTCAAGGACGGCGCCGCGCTGCTCTTCGGCCACGGCTTCAACATCCGCTTCGGCTACATCAAGCCCGAGGCCGACGCCGACGTCCTCATGGTCGCTCCCAAGGGTCCCGGCCACATCGTCCGGCGTGAGTTCGTCGACGGCCGTGGCGTGCCCGTGCTCCTCGCCGTCGAGCAGGACGCGTCCGGCACGGCCTGGGACCTCGCCAAGGCCTACGGCAAGGCGATCGGCGGCCTGCGCGCGGGCGGCATCAAGACGACGTTCACCGAGGAGACCGAGACCGACCTCTTCGGCGAGCAGGCCGTCCTCTGTGGTGGCGCGAGCCAGCTCGTCATGTACGGCTTCGAGACGCTCGTCGAGGCCGGCTACCAGCCGGAGGTCGCCTACTTCGAGTGCCTCCACGAGCTCAAGCTCATCGTCGACCTCATGATCGAGGGTGGCATCGCCAAGCAGCGCTGGTCGGTCTCCGACACCGCGGAGTACGGCGACTACGTGTCGGGGCCGCGCGTCATCGACCCGCGGGTCAAGGAGAACATGAAGGCCGTCCTCGCCGACGTCCAGAACGGCACCTTCGCCAAGCGGTTCATCGACGACCAGGACGCCGGCGCGCCGGAGTTCAAGGCCCTGCGCGAGAAGGGTGCCCAGCACCCGATCGAGGCGACCGGACGCGAGCTGCGCAAGCTCATGGCGTGGGTCAAGCAGACCGACGCCGACTACACCGAGGGCAGCGCCGCTCGCTGAGCGCCTCCTGACCGCCGGACCCGACGGCCGGCCACCCCCACTCGGAGGTGGCCGGCCGTGCGTTCGGCCGACCGACGCGCCTAGAGTGGCTCGCGGCACACCGTGGTGCCCTCGATGGCCCGCATCCCTCCACGGACGGGCGCCTCGTCCGTCCGAAAGGCAACCTCGTGAGCAAGCCCGTCGTCCTCATCGCCGAAGGCTCTCGCCCGCAACGATCGAGGCCCTCGGGCCCGACTTCGAGGTCCGTCGCGCCGACGGGGCCGACCGCGAGGAGCTGCTGCGGGCCCTGGCCGACGTCGACGCCGTCCTCATCCGCTCCGCCACGAGGATGGACGCCGAAGCCATCGCGGCGGGCAAGCGGCTCCGGGTGATCGCGCGAGCGGGGGTCGGGCTCGACAACGTCGACGTGCAGTCCGCCACGCAGGCCGGTGTCATGGTCGTCAACGCGCCGACCTCGAACATCACCTCGGCCGCCGAGCTCGCCGTCGGCCTGCTCCTCGCGACGGCGCGCAACATCGCGCCGGCCAACGCCGCCCTCAAGAGCGGCGCCTGGGAGCGGGGCAGGTACACCGGCGTCGAGCTGCTCGACAAGACCGTCGGCATCGTCGGCCTCGGCCGGATCGGCGCCCTCGTCGCCGAGCGGCTCAAGGGCTTCGGCGTGAGGATCCTCGCCTACGACCCGTACGCCTCGCCGGCCAAGGCCGGCCAGCTGGGCGCCCACCTCGTGGGGCTCGACGAGCTGCTCGCCCAGTCCGACTTCATCACCATCCACCTGCCCAAGACTCCGGAGACGCTCGGCCTCATCGGTGAGGAGGCCCTCGGCAAGGTCAAGCCGACCGTCCGCATCGTCAACGCCGCCCGTGGTGGCATCCTCGACGAGACCGCCCTCGCGCGGGCCCTCGCCGAGGGCCGCGTCGCCGGGGCCGGCATCGACGTCTTCGCCACCGAGCCGACCACCGGGTCGCCCCTGTTCGCGTACGACTCCGTCGTCGTGACGCCGCACCTCGGCGCCTCGACGGAGGAGGCCCAGGAGAAGGCGGGCATCGCCGTCGCCAGGTCGGTCCGGCTCGCCCTCGGCGGCGAGCTCGTCCCGGACGCCGTCAACGTCAGCAGCGGGTTCATCGCCGAGGAGGTCCGCCCGGGCATCCCGCTCGTCGAGAAGCTCGGTCGCATCTTCACGGCGGTCGCCGGCACGGTCCCCGCCCAGCTCGACGTCGAGGTCCGCGGCGAGATCACGGCGCACGACGTCAGCGTGTGGAAGCTCGTCGCCCTCAAGGGCCTGTTCACCGACGTCGTCGAGGACGCCGTCACCTACGTCAACGCCCCGGTGATCGCCGAGCAGCGCGGCTGCGTCGTGCGCCTCGTCACCGACCCCGACTCGGGCGACTTCCGCAACGTCACGACCCTGCGCGGCACCCTGGCCGACGGCACGGTCGTGTCGGTCTCGGGAACGCTGACCGGACCGAAGAGGGTCGCCAAGCTCGTCGGCGTCAACGGCCACGACCTCGAGGTCCCGCTGTCGGCCCACATGCTCGTCTTCGAGTACTCCGACCGGCCGGGAGTCATCGGCAACGTCGGACGCATCCTCGGCGATGCCGGCATCAACATCGGCGGCATGCAGGTCTCGCGTCAGGACGACCGCGCCATCGGCGTCCTCAACGTCGACTCCGACGTGCCGGCGGCGCTCGCGGCCGAGCTGTCCGACGTCGTCGACGCCAAGACGTTCACCGCCGTCGACCTCGACGACTGACGCGGCGGGTTCCCCGACCGGCCCTCAGCCGGCAGCCCCCGACGCGTCCGCGTCGGCCTCGGCAGACCGCGTCCGCTCGGCCTCGTCGGCCTCGTCGGCCTCGTCGACCAGGTCGACCAGGTCGGCGAGCTCGGGCAGCAGCTCGTGGCGCTTGCTGAAGGTGTCGAGGATGGCGAGGGCGACGGCGGCGATGGGGATGCCGATGAGCGCGCCGATCGGACCCCAGACCGCGGCACCCGCGATGACCGCCCCGAGGGCGACCGCGGGATGGACGTCCATGGTGCGCTGGCTGATGCGCGGTGTGAAGACGTAGTTCTCGACCTGCTGGTAGACCGTGGCGAAGATGACGATCCACAGCGCGCTCAGGGGGTTGCCGAGCAGGGTGAACAGTGCCGGGAGGGCCACGCCGATGTAGGTGCCGATGGTCGGGATGAACTGGCCGACGATGCCGGCGAAGAGGCCGAGCGGCAACCAGAACGGCACGTCGACGAACCAGAAGAACGTGGCGTGGAACACCGCCGACAGGGCCGCGAGCAGCACCTTGGACACGACGTAGCCGCCGGTCTTCTCCACCGAGATCGTCCAGACCGTGATGAAGACGCGCTGGTAGCGCTGCGGCAGCCAGGACCCGATGGTCTGGCGCAGCCGCGGGCTCTCGGCCGACAGGTAGTAGGCGAACACGAGGATCGTCAGCGCGTCGAAGACGAACGTCAGCACCGACCCGAAGACACCGAGGATGCCGCCGCCGTACTTGCCGGCCAGCTCGCCGAACTTGTCGGGTGTCAGGGACAGCGCCTTCTGCAGCTGGGCGAGGTCGAACGACGTGTGGAACGTCGCGTTGACCCAGTCGAGCGCCGCTGCCCCGGCGTCCGGAAGCCGGGTGCCGAGCTGCGAGAGCTGCGAGGCGAACACGGCCCCGAACAGCTCGGCCAGCCCGCCGAGCACGAGCAGCATGCCGAGCATCGTCAGGCCGGTGGCGAGCCCGCGCTTGACCCCCCGCCGGCTGAGCCAGAGCACCACCGGCTCCATGCCGATGGACACGAGCCAGGCGAGCAGCAGGAGGAAGAGGAAGGAGCTGACCGACTGGAAGACGGTGACCGCGACCCAGAGGAGGACGAGCGCTGCCAGCACCGTGGCGACGACGCGTCGGGCGTTCGACGGCGTCACGGCGACCCATCGGGCGCGCTCCTCGAACCGCTGCTCCGGGTGCACCGCGTGCGCGAGGTGCACCGCGTGCCCGGCAGGGGTCGGGTGCGCGGACGGGTGCGGGCCCGGCTCCGTGGTCCGCTCCGTGGTCGGCTCCGTGGTCGGCTGCGAGGTCTTGTCCGCGGCGGGCGCGGGCCCCGGCTCGTGGTCAGCGCTCACGCGCCGAGCGTACGGCGCGGGACCTGTCGAGCGGGGGAGGCCGGAGCGGGTGGCCGTCCCCGCGTCGCCTGCGCCACACGCCCGTCGTCCTCCTGCACGGATGCCGGACGTCGCGTCTCAGTTTCTGGAAACCCCCTTTACCCCCCAGTAGCCAGGCGTACCGTCGAACGCATGACGCGGCAGCTCGTACTCCTCATCGCCAGCCGCGGCGAGTCCCAGTAGTCAGCGACCTCGCCGCGGAGATCCCGCGTTCCCCATCGCTGACGGTTCGCCCACCCGGGCTCGAGCCCTGAGACCACACATGAACTGGCACGAAGGATGTGATCCCCATGAGCGATGACGCCATGGCCGCCCGACAGGCGCTGCAGGAGTCGATGGACCTGCGCGACCAGGGCCACACGGAGGACTGCAGCTCCGCCGAAGTCCGTCGACGAAGGCCCCCGCACACCCGGGCGGGGGCCTTCGTCGTGCTCAGGACATGAGACGAGCGTTCCACATCACAAGACGGCCTCTAGGCTTGCAGCATGGGAGAGACGCAGGTCAAGGATGCCTACTCGATCGCCGTCATCGGAGGTGACGGCATCGGTCCCGAGGTGGTCGGCGAGGCGCTCAAGGTCCTCGACGCCGCCACCGGCTCGAGCGGGCCGAAGTTCGCGACGACCGACTACGACCTCGGTGCCCGCCGGTGGCACGCCACCGGCGAGACGCTGCCCGACTCGGTCCTCGACGAGCTGCGCGGCCACGACGCCATCCTGCTCGGGGCCATCGGGGACCCGAGCGTGCCGAGCGGCGTCCTCGAGCGCGGTGTCCTGCTGCCCCTGCGCTTCGCCCTCGACCACTACGTCAACCTGCGCCCCGCCAAGCTGTTCCCCGGGGTGGCCAGCCCCCTCGACGTCGCCCGCGTCGCGCCGGACGGGATCGACTTCGTCGTCGTCCGCGAGGGCACCGAGGGCCCGTACGCCGGCAACGGTGGCGGGCTGCGCGTCGGCACCCCGGCCGAGATCGCGACCGAGGTCAGCGTCAACACCCGCTACGGCGTCGAGCGTGTGGTCCGCGACGCCTTCGCCCGGGCCCAGGCCCGCCCGCGCCGGCACCTGACCCTCGTGCACAAGCACAACGTCCTGACGCACGCCGGCCACCTGTGGCGGCGCACCGTCGAGGAGGTCGGGGCCGAGTTCCCCGAGGTCGAGACCGCCTACCAGCACGTCGATGCGGCGACGATCTTCATGGCGACCGACCCCGGCCGCTTCGACGTCATCGTCACCGACAACCTCTTCGGCGACATCCTCACCGACATCGCCGCCGCCATCGCGGGCGGCATCGGCCTCGCGGCCTCGGGCAACATCAACCCGGCGCGCACCACGCCCAGCATGTTCGAGCCGGTGCACGGGTCGGCCCCCGACATCGCCGGCCAGGGCAAGGCCGACCCGACCGCGGCGATCCTGTCGGCGGGCATGCTCCTCGCGCACCTCGGCCTGGACGCCGACGCGGCCCGCATCGAGTCGGCCGTCGCCGAGGACCTCGCCGAGCGCGGCGACGCGCCGCGCTCGACCTCGGCCGTCGGTGACGCCATCGCCGGCCGTCTCTGAGGTCGTCGACGACTCCTGACTCTCGACGACTTCCGACGAGTCCCCACGACTCCAGGACGAGGCCGGGCCGGTCGACCGGCCCGGCTTCGCCGTCTCACCATGTGGGCGATAGCCTGCAGTGGATCACCGCCGACCGGCTCCCGTGGAGGTTTGACATGACCCAGCTGTCCTTCGAGGTCACGCGTCGCGACGACGTCACCCCGCCCGAGCGCGTCGCGGAGATCCTCCGGAACCCCGGCTTCGGCAAGGTCTTCACCGACCACATGGTCCTCGTCGACTGGTCCGCCGACGCCGGGTGGGGCAACGCCCGGGTCCAGCCGTACGGCCCGTTCCGGATGGACCCGGCCGCCGCCGTCCTGCACTACGCGCAGGAGATCTTCGAGGGCATGAAGGCCTACCGGCACGCCGACGGCTCGATCTGGACCTTCCGTCCCGAGGCCAACGCGGCCCGGTTCGCCCGCTCGGCCCGGCGCCTCGCCCTGCCGGTCCTGCCCGAGGCCGACTTCATCGAGTCGCTGCGCCAGCTCGTCACCGTCGACCAGGAGTGGGTGCCGGCCGGCGACGCGGGGGAGAAGAGCCTCTACCTGCGCCCGTTCATGTTCGCCTCCGAGGCCTTCCTCGGCGTCCGCCCGGCCCAGCAGGTGACCTTCTCGGTCATCGCCTCGCCGGCCGGCGCGTACTTCCCCGGCGGCCTCAAGCCGGTGACGCTGTGGATCTCGACCGAGTACGCGCGTGCGGGTGCGGGCGGCACCGGCGCCGCCAAGTGCGGCGGCAACTACGCGTCGTCGCTCGCCGGCCAGCTCGAGGGCATCGAGCACGGCTGCGACCAGGCGGTGTTCCTCGACTCCTCGACGCACACCTACATCGAGGAGCTGGGCGGGATGAACCTGTTCCTCGTGACGAAGGACGGGCGCATCATCACGCCCGAGCTCACCGGCACGATCCTCGAGGGCGTCACCCGCAGCTCCATCCTCGAGATCGCCAAGGAGCTCGACCTCGAGCCGGAGGAGCGGCGCATCCCCATCGAGGAGTGGAAGGAGGGCGCCGCGAGCGGCGAGATCGTCGAGATCTTCGCGTGCGGCACGGCGGCCGTCATCACCCCGGTGGGCGAGCTGCGCTGGGACGGCGGCTCGGTCGACCACCGCCGCGAGGGCCACGAGGACCGCTACGCAGAGGCCATCCGCTCCGCGCTGCTCGACATCCAGTACGGCCGTGCGGAGGACGCCCACGGCTGGATGACGCGCCTCGTCTGACGCCGCGTCGCCGCCGACGGGCGGGGACCCGTCCACCGAAGCTCGCCTGTCAGCGAAGGCCGGCGGAAAAGGTTTGAAGCGGAACCATTGACGTCGCCGGTTCTGCGGGTATTTGATGCCACGCATCACATGATGCGGCAGGCAAAGGTCTGCCGCCTGATGTTTGCGAGGTAGTGCATGAGCGTTCCTCCGTCCCCTCACGTCGGTCCTCCACTCGACCCGCCGCTCGACACACCGCTCGACACACCGCCCGGTCCGGCCGCCGCCGCGTCCGCCGACCACCACGACGACGAGGGTCTGCTCGCGTCGCTCGGCTACAAGCAGGAGCTGCACCGCGGCATGTCGGGGTTCTCGAACTTCGCCGTCTCGTTCTCGATCATCTCGATCCTCGCCGGCTGCATCACCAGCTACGCGATCGCCATGAACGCCGGCGGCCCCGTCGCGATCTCCATCGGCTGGCCGCTCGTCGGCGTCTTCGTCCTCTGCGTCGCGCTGGCGATGGCCGAGGTCTGCTCGGTGTACCCGACGGCCGGCGGCCTCTACTTCTGGGCGGGGCGCCTCGCCCGCCGCAACAAGCGCGTCTGGGCCTGGTACGTCGGCTGGTTCAACTTCCTCGGCGAGGTCGCCGTCACCGCGGCCATCGACTACGGCGCCGCGGTCACCTGGATGGCGCTGCTCAGCCTCGTCGTCGACCTGCAGGTCACGGCGGGGTCGACGTTCGTCGCGTTCCTCGTCGTCATCGTCCTGCACGGGCTGCTCAACACGTTCGGCGTCGACCTCGTCAAGGTGCTGTCGAACGTCAGCGCGTGGTGGCACCTCGTCGGCGTCGCCGTCATCGTCGGCGTGCTCGTCGTCGTGCCCGACAAGCACCAGGACCTCTCGTGGACCTTCACCCACTTCGAGAACCGCACCGGCTGGGGCGCGCCGTTCTACGCCTTCCTCATCGGCCTGCTCATGGCGCAGTACACCTACACCGGCTTCGACGCGTCGGCCCACGTCGCCGAGGAGACGAAGAACGCGTCGGTCGAGGCCCCCAAGGGCATCGTCCGCAGCGTGTGGGTGTCGATCCTCGCCGGCTGGGTGCTGCTCGTCGCGGTCACGGCCGCGATCCAGAGCTACGACGGCGCGCTGCACACCGACATCGGCCTGCCGCCCGCCCAGATCTTCATCGACGCGGCGGGTCGCTCGCTCGGCATCTTCCTGCTCTTCATCTGCGCCGTCGCCCAGTTCTTCTGCGGCATGGCCTCGGTCACCGCGAACTCGCGCATGTCGTACGCGTTCTCGCGCGACAACGCGCTGCCGGGGTCGCGGTGGTGGTCGCAGGTCAACCCCCGCACCGGGACGCCGACGAACTCCATCTGGCTGTGCGTCGGGTGCTCGGTCGTCCTGACGGCGCCCGCGCTCGCCTCCACGACCGCCTACCTCGCGGTCACCTCGATCGCGGTCATCGGCCTCTACATCGCCTACGTCGTGCCGGTGTTCCTGCGCCGCCGCAACCCCGACTTCCGGCCGGGCCGGTGGAACCTCGGCCGCTGGAGCGCCCCCATCGGCTGGGTCTCGGTCGCGTGGGTCGTCTTCATCGTCGTGCTCTTCATGCTCCCGCCGGCGAGCCCGGTCACGGTGGACACGTTCAACTACGCGCCCGTCGCGGTCGGCGTCGTCGTCGTCTTCTCGACGGTGGCGTGGTTCGCCGGTGGTCGCCGGCACTTCATGCGGGACGTGCCCGCGGGGCACGACACCAAGCCGGCCGCGGAGATCTTCGGCTGACATGGAGCCCGTCGGGGGAGCCCAGACGCCCCAGCCGCTGGGCCTGACGGCGTTGCCGGACGCGGTCCTGCGTCCGGCGTCCGGCAACGCCTTCGAGCACGCCGTCGAGCAGCTGGCGCGGGCGATCCGGCTCGGGGTCCTCCCCGACGGCGAGCAGCTGCCGCCGGAGCGCGAGCTGGCCGAGCGGCTGGGCATCGGGCGCAACACGCTGCGTGACGCCATCGCGGCGCTGCGCGAGTCGGGACTCGTCACGACCCGGCGCGGTCGCGGCGGCGGCACGTGGGTGACCTACGACGGCGCCGTCCACGCCGCGACGTGGGAGCGCCGGGCCGCTCCGGTGCGCAGCGGTGCGGCGATGGTCGACGCGCTGACCTTCCGCCGGGTCGTCGAGCCGGGCGCCGCCTGGCTCGCGGCGTCGCAGCCGCTCGCGGGGGACCAGCGCGCGTGGCTCGCCGACAGCCTGCGCGCCGTCGACGAGGCGGCCGACGACGCGGCCCACCGGGTCGCGGACTCGCGCCTGCACCTGGCCATCGCGACGCTGTCCGGCTCGCCGATGCTCGTCGACGCCGTGACGCGGGCCCAGGCGGCGCTGCACGACATGCTGACCGCGATCCCGGTCCTGAGCCGGAACATCGAGCACTCGAACACCCAGCACCACGACATCGTCGCGGCGATCCTGCAGGGCGACCCGGAGCGTGCCCGGGCCGTCATGGAGGAGCACTGCGACGCCACCTCGGCGCTCCTGCGCGGACTCATCGGATAGGACCTGCACATGGCAGCAGCCCCGACGCTCACCCTGGACCAGCTGCGCGACGAGATCGGCACGGGCCGGATCGACACCGTCGTCGTCGCCTTCACCGACATGCAGGGCCGCCTTGCCGGCAAGCGCCTGCACGGGCACTACTTCCTCGACCACGTGCTCGAGGCCGGCACCGAGGGGTGCAACTACCTGCTCGCCGTCGACGTCGACATGAACACGGTCGACGGCTACGCCATCTCGTCGTGGGAGCGCGGCTACGGCGACATGCTCTTCGACCTCGACCTGTCCACGCTGCGCCGCACGCCCGGAGCGCCGCACTCGGCGACGATCCAGTGCGACCTGGCGTGGCTCGACGGTGGCGGCCCGGTGCGCCAGTCGCCGCGCCAGGTCCTCAAGGCCCAGGTCGACAAGGCGGCCGAGATGGGTTTCCGCGCCTACTGCGGCACCGAGCTGGAGTTCATCGTCTTCGAGGACTCCTACGACCGGGCGTGGGACCATGGCTACCGCGGCCTGACGCCCGCGAACCGGTACAACGTCGACTACTCGATCCTCGGTGGTGACCGCGTCGAGCCGCTGCTGCGCGAGATCCGAAACGAGATGTACGCGGCGGGAGCCACGGTCGAGGGGGCCAAGGGGGAGTGCAACCTCGGCCAGCACGAGATCGCCTTTCTCTACGACGAGGTCGTCCCCACGTGCGACAACCACGTCATCTACCGCAACGCCGCCAAGGAGATCGCGGCCCGGCGCGGCCAGTCGATCACGTTCATGGCCAAGTACGACGAGCGCGAGGGCAGCTCGTGCCACGTCCACCTGTCCCTGCGTGGTCTCGACGGCGGCGTCGTCTTCGCCGACGACGCGCGCCCGCACGGGCAGAGCGCCGTCTTCGACCAGTTCATCGCCGGTGTCCTGGCGACGATGCGCGAGTTCACGTACTTCTATGCTCCGAACATCAACTCCTACAAGCGGTTCCAGCCCGGCAGCTTCGCCCCGACGGCCGTCGCCTGGGGTCACGACAACCGCACCTGCGCACTGCGGGTGGTCGGTCACGGTGCCGGGATGCGCGTCGAGAACCGGGTGCCCGGTGGTGACATGAACCCCTATCTCGGCGTCGCCGCGATGCTCGCCGGCGGCCTCCACGGCATCGAGCAGGAGCTCGTCCTCGAGGACGCCTTCGAGGGCAACGCCTACACCTCGGACAAGCTGCGCGTCCCCTCGACGCTCCAGGAGGCCCGCGACCTGCTCGACGGGTCGACGCTGGCCCGCACGGTCTTCGGCGCCGACGTCGTGGGGCACTACGTCAACGCCGCCGACGTCGAGATCGCCGCGTTCAACGCCGCCGTCACCGACTGGGAGCGACGCCGAGGCTTCGAGCGGCTCTGACCCACGAGAACCCCCGCCCACCCACCCCGACACACTGGTTCGAGGTGTTCCCCGACTCCCGGGAGTCGAGGCACCCCTGGACCGGGAGGACGAAGACGCATGACCCAGACGCACGACGTCATCAACCCCGCCACCGAGCAGGTGGTGCGCTCGGTCGAGCTCGCCTCCCTCGAGGAGGCCGACGCCGCCATCGTCCGCGCCGCGGACGCGTTCCCCGCGTGGCGGGACGTCGCGCCCGGGGACCGGGCGCTGCTCCTGCGCCGGTTCTCCGACCTCGTCGGCGAGCACCAGGAGGAGCTGGCCCTCCTCGAGGTGCAGAACGCGGGGCACACGATCGGCAACGCCCGGTGGGAGGCAGGGAACGTCCGCGACGTGCTGGCCTACTACGCGGGCGCCCCGGAGCGGAACCTCGGCCAGCAGATCCCCGTCACCGGTGGCCTCGACGTGACCTTCCGCGAGCCCCTCGGGGTCGTCGGCGTCATCGTTCCGTGGAACTTCCCGATGCCGATCGCCGGCTGGGGCTTCGCGCCGGCGCTCGCGGCCGGCAACACCGTCGTGCTCAAGCCCGCCGAGCTGACCCCGCTGACGGCCATGCGCCTCGGCGAGCTCGCCCTCGAGGCGGGGCTGCCCGAAGGCGTGTTCACCGTCGTCCCGGGCCAGGGCTCGGTCGTGGGCGAGCGGTTCGTCACGCACCCGGCCGTGCGCAAGGTGTGCTTCACCGGCTCCACCGAGGTCGGGCAGCAGATCATGCGCGGAGCCGCCGACCAGCTCAAGCGGGTCACCCTCGAGCTCGGCGGCAAGAGCGCCAACGTCGTGTTCGACGACGCCGACCTCGAGCTCGCCGCGGCCCGCGCCCCCTACGGCGTGTTCGACAACGCCGGTCAGGACTGCTGCGCCCGTAGTCGGATCCTCGTGCAGCGCAACGTCTTCGACCGGTTCATGGAGCACTTCGAGACGGCGGTACGCGGTGTCGTGGTCACCGACCCCACCGACGAGGCCTCGGAGATGGGGCCGCTCATCAGCGCCGACCAGCACGCCCGGGTCCGTTCGTACGTCGAGGACGCGCCCGACCGCGTCGACGTCGCCTTCCGCGGTGCGGCCCCCGGCGGCTCGGGCTACTGGTACGCGCCCACGGTGGTCCTGCCCGGCTCGACGTCCGACCGGGTCTGGCAGGAGGAGGTGTTCGGGCCGGTCGTGGCCGTCATGCCCTTCGACGACGAGGCCGACGCCGTCGCCAAGGCCAACGACACCGCGTACGGGCTCTCCGGTTCGATCTGGACCCGTGACGTCGGGCGGGCCCTGCGCGTCGCCCGTGGCATCGAGGCCGGCAACCTGTCGGTCAACTCCCACAGCAGCGTCCGCTACTGGACGCCGTTCGGGGGCTTCAAGCGCAGCGGGATCGGGCGCGAGCTCGGCCCGGACGCGCTCGACGCGTTCACCGAGGTCAAGAACGTCTTCATCTCCACCGACTGAGTGCACGACCGACACCCCCGGACAGCAAGGAAAGAGGAGTCATGGCAGGCAGGCTCGACGGCAAGGTCGCAGTCATCACGGGCGGGTGCTCCGGCATCGGCCTGGCCACCGCGCGGCGGTTCGCCGAGGAAGGGGCGAAGGTCGTCATCGGCGACCTCGACGCCGTCAACGGCCCGCGCGTCGCCGAGGAGGTGGACGGCACGTTCGTCAAGGTCGACGTCGTGAGCAAGGAGGAGGTCGACGCGCTCTTCGCCACCGCCAAGGAGACCTACGGATCGGTCGACATCGCCTTCAACAACGCCGGCATCTCCCCGCCCGAGGACGACTCCATCCTCGACACCGACCTCGACGCGTGGCGCAGGGTCCAGGAGGTCAACCTGACGTCGGTCTACCTCTGCTGCAAGGCCGCCCTGCCCTACATGCTCGAGCAGAAGAAGGGCTCGATCATCAACACGGCCTCGTTCGTGGCCGTCATGGGCGCGGCGACGTCGCAGATCTCCTACAGCGCGAGCAAGGGTGGCGTGCTCTCGATGAGCCGCGAGCTCGGTGTCCAGTTCGCCCGCGAGGGCGTCCGCGTCAACGCGCTGTGCCCGGGTCCGGTCAACACGCCGTTGCTGCAGGAGCTCTTCGCCAAGGACGAGGAGCGGGCCGCGCGCCGTCTCGTGCACGTGCCGATGGGCCGGTTCGGCGAGCCGGAGGAGATGGCCAACGCCGTGCTCTTCCTCGCCTCGGACGAGTCGAGCTTCATCACGGCCTCCACCTTCCTCGTCGACGGCGGCATCTCCGGTGCCTACGTCACGCCCCTCTGACACCGTGTCTCGCGTCGAGGAGGGGCCGTGTCGGACACCGTGACCCGCCCGGTCATCGGGATCACGTCGTACGTCGAGCCGGCGTCGCGCGGCGACTGGGTCGACGTGCCGTCGGCCCTCCTGCCGCACAGCTACGTGCGCAAGGTCGAGGAGGCCGGCGGCATCGCCCTCGTCATCCCGCCGCGGCCCGACGGCTCCGAGGGTCTGATGCGTGCGGTGCTCGGCCGGCTCGACGGGCTCGTCATCGCGGGTGGGGCCGACGTCGCGCCGGAGCTGTACGACGCGACACGGCATCCGGCCGTCCAGGCCTCGCGCCCGGACCGTGACGCCACGGAGGTGGCGCTCGCCCGGGCCACGGCGGCCCTCGACGTGCCGGTGCTCGGCATCTGCCGGGGCATGCAGGTCATGGCCGTGGCCGCGGGCGGCCGGCTCGAGCAGCACACTCCCGAGCGCGTCGGGCACGAGGGGCACTCGCCGGCGCCCGCCACGTACGGCAGCCACCCGGTGCGCACGGTGGCGGGCACCCGCCTGTCCGCCGTGCTCGGCCCGTCGGTCGACGTCCCGAGCTACCACCACCAGTCGGTGCTGACGCACCCCGGGTACGTCGCGGCGGCGTGGGCCGACGACGGCACGCTCGAGGCGATGGAGGACCCGGCCGCCAGCTTCCGGCTGGCCGTCCAGTGGCACCCCGAGGAGGGTGAGGACGCCCGGCTCTTCGACGCGCTCGTCGACGCGGCGCGCGCCAGGGTGCGGGGCCGGTCGGCCCGCACCTGAGCACGACGGGCCGCGCGAGGGCGCTGCGGCACGAGATGTCGGTCCCAACATCCGGACCAGGTGTTTCGGCGATGTTTCCGCGCCCCTACATTGACGAGCGTGAAGCCGCACCTCGTGCACACCAGCACGCTCATTATCGACTAGCGCGACGAGAGACCCTCGTCGCGCAGACCTCCCGCACCCCGGGGGTCTTTTTGTTTCCCGAACCACCGTGAGGGAGACCGCGGCCCAGGCCACACCCGGCACGGGCGGCACCGGCCCCAGGCCCGATGACGAGCACCGAGGACGACCGCACACGGAGCCATCCCCGAGATCGAGGACAATGAAGGCCATGGAAGCGCTGCACGTCTACGACACCACCCTGCGCGACGGCGCCCAGCAGGAGGGTCTCAACCTGTCGGTGTCGGACAAGCTGGCCATCGCCGGGCTGCTCGACGACCTCGGGGTCGACTTCATCGAGGGTGGCTGGCCGGGGGCGAACCCGAAGGACACGGAGTTCTTCGAGCGCGCCAAGGGCGAGCTGCGACTGCGCCACGCGACGCTCGCGGCCTTCGGGGCGACCCGACGGGCTGGGGGCGTCGCGGCGCAGGACCCCCTCGTGCAGGCCCTCGTCGACTCCGGCGCAGCAGTCGTGTGCCTCGTCGCGAAGTCGCACACCGGCCACGTCGAGCGGGCCCTGAAGACGACGCTCGAGGAGAACCTCGCGATGGTCCGCGACACCGTCTCGCACCTCGCCCGGCAGGGCCGGCGCGTCTTCGTCGACTGCGAGCACTTCTTCGACGGCTGGCTCCTCGACCGCGACTACGCCCTGTCCGTCGTGCGCACGGCGCACGAGGCGGGCGCCGAGGTCGTCGTCCTCTGCGACACCAACGGCGGCATGCTGCCGCACCAGGTCGAGGAGGTCGTCGCCGACGTCATCGCCTCGACGGGTGCCCGCATCGGCGCCCACTGCCACAACGACACCGGCTGTGCCGCCGCCAACTCCGTCGCCGCCGTGCGGGCCGGGGCGACGCACGTGCAGGGCACCGTCAACGGCTACGGCGAGCGCACCGGCAACGCCGACCTCGTCACCGTCGCCGCCAACCTCCAGTTCAAGCTCGGCCTCGAGGCCATGGCGCCCGAGGCGTTCCGGCGGGCCATGCACATCGCCCACGCCATCAGCGAGGTGACGAACGTGCCGGCGTACAGCCGCCAGCCCTACGTGGGCGCGAGCGCCTTCGCGCACAAGGCCGGCCTGCACGCCAGCGCGCTCAAGGTCGACCCCGACCTCTACCAGCACATGGACCCCGAGCTGGTCGGCAACGGCATGCGCACGCTCGTGTCGGACATGGCGGGCCGGGCCAGCATCGAGCTCAAGGCCCGCGAGGCCGGGCTCGACCTGTCCGAGCGGCCGGACGTCGTCGCGGCGGTGCTCGCCGAGGTCAAGGACCTCGAGCTGCGCGGCTGGACGTTCGACGCGGCCGACGCCACCGTCGAGCTGATGATCCGCGAGGCCCTCGAGCCGGGCTGCACGCACTACTTCGAGGTCGAGTCGTGGCGCGTCATCACCGACTCCTCGGGCACCGGCGACGCCACCTCCGAGGCCACCGTCAAGCTGCGCGCCGACGGCTCGCGCCTCATCGCGACCGGCGAGGGCAACGGCCCGGTCAACGCCCTCGACCACGCCCTGCGCGACGCGCTGTCCCGCGCCTACCCCGAGATCGAGAAGCTCGAGCTCATCGACTTCAAGGTGCGCATCCTCGACGCGTCGCACGGCACCGACGCCGTGACCCGCGTGCTCATCGAGACCTCCGACGGTGAGACGTCGTGGGACACCATCGGCGTCGCGGGCTCGATCCTCGCCGCATCGTGGCGCGCACTCACCGACGGCATCGTCCGCGGCCTCATCCGGCAGGACGTGCCCAGGCGCTGACGGGGCCCGCGCCGCAGGAGCGGTGCCCGTGGGGTCGCCGCCGCGCCGGCGGTGGGCGCCGTCAGGTCGTCCCGCGCAGCAGGGTGAGCAGTCCGGGGAGCCAGGAGCCGGACCTCGCCCGGAAGGTGTCGGGGGCGAGCGTCGCTGCCCCGGCGGGGACGGCGCCGAGCAGGCCCTCGGGGAGGCCGGCGAGGTGCTCGCGGTTCGTGACCTCGACGACGTCGGGGTCCTCGGGCCAGGCGCCGATGACGACACCCAGCTGACGGATACGCCTGTGCCCCAGCGCCTCCCGAGTCAGCATGGTGTGGTTGAGCGTGCCGAGAGAGCTGCGGACGACGAGCACCACGCCGACGTCCGGCAGGCCGCGCGCGAGGTCCGCGAGGGTCTCGCCCGCGTCGGTGAGCTCGACGAGCAGGCCGCCCGCGCCCTCGACGAGCACGTGGTCGTGCCCGGCTGACAGGCGACGCACCGCGTCGACGTGGTCGGCGAACGCCGGCAGGGCCGCCCCCTCGAGCGCGGCCGCGGCCCGGGGCGCCATCGGCGCAGGCAGCCGGACCCCCTCGAAGCCCGGAACGCCGGACAGGCGCTCGACCTCCGCGACGTCGCCCGACTCACCGGGTGCGACGCCGGTCTGCGTCGGCTTGAAGACCGTGACGCGTCGGCCGGCGCCAGCCAGCACGGCCGCCACGGCTGCGGTCGCGACGGTCTTGCCCACCTCGGTGTCGGTGCCGGTCACGACGATGACCGCCGGCAGCGTCACGGCTGCCCCGCCGGGGCGGTCGGTACCGCGTGCACGGCGGCGACGACGGCGACGAGCTCGGCGGCCTCGGCCACGGTGTCGGCGGGCAGGTCGGCGCGGGCGGTGACCCGCAGCCGCGAGACGCCGTCGGGCACGCTCGGCGGACGGAAGCAGCCGACGAGGATGCCCTGGGCCCGAAGCTCGAGGGCAGCCGCGACCGCGGCGTCGGGCGAGGGCATCGCCAGGGACTGCACCGCGCCGGCGGCCGGCGTGATGCCGCAGCGGCCCGCGATCGTGCGGGCGTTCTCGCGCACCCGCGCCGCGAGCCCCGGCTCGTCGGTGACGATCTCCGCGGCGGCGAGCGCGGCCCCGGCCGCGGCCGGGGCCAGGCCGGTGTCGAAGATGAAGGGCCGCGCGGTGTTGACCAGGTGCTCCCGCAGGGCGACCGGGCCGAGCACCGCACCGCCCTGGGAGCCGAGCGCCTTGGACAGGGTCAGCGTCACGACGAGGTGGTCGGCCCCGGCCATCCCGAGCGCCGCGACGAGGCCGCGCCCCCCGCCCGCGACGCCGATGCCATGGGCCTCGTCGACGACGAGGAGGGCGTCGTGGCGGCGGCACACGGCATGCAGGTCGGGCAGGGCAGCGGCGTCGCCCAGTACCGAGTACACCGACTCCACCGCGACGACGACGCGCCGGCCGGCGCGCTCGTCCAGTCGGGCGTCGAGGTCGGCGGGGTCGTTGTGCGCGAAGGTCGTGTAGGGGACGCGGGCCATGCGGGCGGCATCGTGCAGCGACGCGTGGGCGTGGGCGTCGAGCAGGATCTCGGCGCCGCGTCCGGACAGCGCGGTCAGGGCGCCGAGGTTGGCGGCGTACCCGGTCGAGAAGACGAGGGCGCTCCGCTGCCCGGTGAGGCGGCAGAGCGCACCCTCCAGCTCGCGGTGCACCGGCAGGGTGCCGGTGACGAGCCGGCTGGCGGTGGCCGACGCGCCGTACCGGTCGATGGCCTCGTGGGCGGCGGCCACCACGCGGTCGTCCCGCGAGAGGCCGAGGTAGTCGTTGGAGGCGAGGTCGAGCGGCTCGGGCTCGGCAGGGTGCCGCCCGCCGACGCGAAGCACGGGGTCGAACCGGACCGTCCCGCGCTCCTCGCGCCCGCGTGCGCGCTCGTGCAGCCACGCGTCCCAGGCGCTCATCCGTGCACCTGCGCGACGGCGCCGACGACGGCCCGCGTGATGGTGTCGACGTCCTCGTCCGAGCACACGTAGGGAGGCATCGTGTAGACGAGATCGCGGAACGGGCGCACCCAGGCCCCACGCTCGAGCGCGGCACGGGTCACCGCGGGCACGTCGACCGGCTCGTCGAGCTGGACGACGCCGACCGCCCCGAGCGTGCGCACGTCGCGGACCGAGGCCAGGCCCGACGCCGGGTCCAGCCCCTCGGCCAGGCGACGCTCGATGCGCGGTACGGCGCGGTGCCACGTGTCCTCGACGAGGTCGAGGGAGGCGGCGGCCACGGCGCACGCCAGGGGGTTGGCCATGAAGGTCGGTCCGTGCAGCAGGGCCCGGAACTGCGACCGGGTGATCGTGGCGCCGACCGCTTCGGTCATGAGGACGGCCGCGAGGGTGAGGTAGCCGCCGGTGAGGGCCTTGCCGACGCAGACGACGTCCGGTGCGACACCCGCCCACTCCGAGGCGAACAGCCGCCCGGTGCGGCCGAATCCGGTCGCGATCTCGTCGGCGACGAGCAGCAGGTCGTGCTCGTCGGCCACCTCGCGCAGGATGCGCAGGCACCGTGGGTCGTACACGTGCATGCCCCCGGCTCCCTGCAGGACCGGCTCGACGACGACGGCAGCCAGCTCGTCGGCGTGGCGCCGGCCCAGGTCGCGCAGCCGTGCCGCCCAGGCCTCGAGGGCGGCCGAATCGGTCTGCCACGCGTCGGCGACCGGGTCGTGGCGGGCCGCAGGTGGGCGCGGGGCGAAGACGTGCCGGGCGAGGACGCCGGGAAAGGCCGAGTGCATGCCGTCGACGGGGTCGCAGACGCTCATCGCCGCGAAGGTGTCGCCGTGGTAGCCGCCGCGGACCGTGAGGAACCGCTGTCGGCCCGGCCGGCCCGACCCGGCCTGGTACTGCAGCGACAGCTTGAGGGCCACCTCGACCGACACCGAGCCGGAGTCGGCGAAGAACACGTGCGCCATGGGGCCCGGCGCCAGGGCGGTCAGCCGCTCGGCCAGCGTCACCGCCGGCTCGTGGGTCAGGCCGCCGAACATGACATGGCTGAACCGGTCCACCTGTGCGTGCGCCGCCGCGTCGAGGGCGGGGTGGCGGTACCCGTGCACCGCGCACCACCACGACGCCATGCCGTCGACGGCCTCGAACCGGGTGCCGTCGGGCGCGGTGAGGTCGAGCCGCACGCCGTGGGCTGCGGTCACGGCGTAGGGCGGGGCCCCGTCGAGAGGCGCGTACGGATGCCAGACGAGCCCCCGGTCGCGCCCGACGACGCTCGTGTCCGCCGAGCTGGGCCCGTGTGCGAGCACGTCGGCGGCCTCACGCATTGGGGCTGGCGGCCGTGCCGGCGCCGCGACGCCGCTTGGCCGGGTCGTGTGACGGCGTGGTTGCCGGGCCCGGAGCGCCCTGCCCCGCAGCGGGTTCCGCACCGAGGACGACGAAGCCGTTGTCGCGGATCAGCTCCAGGTCTGCCTCGGCCGCCTGTCCCTCCGAGGTGAGGTAGTCGCCGAGGAAGATGGAGTTCGCGACGTGCAGGGCGAGGGCCTGGAGGGAGCGCAGGTGCATCTCGCGACCACCCGCGACGCGGACCTCGCGGTCGGGGCACACGAAACGGGCGGCGGCGAGGATGCGGACGCAGCGGGCCGGCGTCAGCTCCCACGTTCCCTCGAGCGGGGTCCCGTCGAAGGGCATGAGGAAGTTGACGGGGATCGAGTCCGAGCCGAGGTCGCGCAGCGCGAGCAGCGCCTCGACGAGCTGCTCGTCGGACTCGCCGAGCCCGGCGATGAGTCCCGAGCACGCCGACAGGCCCGCGGCCTGGGCCCGGCCGACGGTCTCGACGCGGTCGGCGTAGGTGTGGCTCGTGACGATGGAGTCGTGTTGTGACTCGGCCGTGTTGATGTTGTGGTTGTAGGCGTCGACGCCGGCGGCGCGCAGGCGCTCGGCCTGACCGTCCCTGAGCAGGCCGAGGCAGGCGCACACCTCGACGTCGGGGTGCTCGGCCTTGAGGGCCCCGACCATGCCGGCGACGCGGTCGACGTCGCGGTCGGTCGGGCCGCGCCCGCTGCTGACCATGCAGACGCGCGTCGCGCCGCCCCGGAGGCCGGCGCGGGCCTGCTCGATCGCCTCGTCGCTCTTCAGCCACGTGTAGCGCAGGATGTCGGCCGTCGAGCCGAGTCGCTGCGAGCAGTAGTGGCAGTCCTCGGGGCACAGCCCGGACTTGAGGTTGACGAGGTAGTTGACCTTCACCGTGTTGCCGAAGTGCTTGCGGCGCAGGCGGGCCGCGGCCGCGACGACGTCGAGGAGCTCCTCGTCGCTCGACCGCAGGACGTCGAGGGCGTCCTCGGCGGTGGCCGGGGCGCCGGACAGGACGGCGTCGGCCAGGTCGTCGAATCGGCGGGTCATGCGGGCTCCTTGCGCTCGGCACTGAACGGTGTTCAACTTGAACGGCGTTCAGTATGCCGAGTCGCTACGCTCGGGTGTCAACGCGGTGGACGCGCGACCCAGGTCACGCGGCGCGTCCGTCGGTGAGCAGCAGGGGAGGGGGCGGACGTGGCGCTGAGCCGGGACCAGGTCGTATCGACCGCCGTCGACATCCTGCGGCGGTACGGCCTGGCCGACCTCACGATGCGGCGCCTCGCGCGCGAGCTCGACGTGCAGCCCGGTGCCCTGTACTGGCACGTCGCGAACAAGCAGGAGCTGCTCGTCGAGGTCGCGGGGCGGCTGCTCGCGGCCATCCCCGAGCCCGACCCGCAGCGACCGCCGCAGGAGGCGCTCGCCGCGCACGCGCACGCCCTGCGCGAGGCGGTGCGGCACGTGCCCGACGGTGCCGACGTCGTGGCGCTGGCGCACGCGGTCGACCCGCGATCGCTGCGTCCCGTCGAGGACCTCGTGCGGCTCGTCGGTCGCGCGGGGGTGTCACGCCGCGACCGCGAGGCCGTCGCCGAGGTCGTGCTGCACCACGTCCTCGGGTCGGTGACCACCGAGCACAACCAGCGCATCGCCCTCGACCTCGACCCCGACTTCCGGGCACGCGACGCCGCGGCCGTCGCCAAGGCCTTCGAGGTCGGCCTCGAGGTCGTCCTCGCCGGCCTGCGCCACGGCTGACCGGTGCTGGTGCCGGACGGCCCAGGCCCCGTCCGGCACCAACCCCCTGTCGGGAGAGCGTCGTCGGCGCGCGTGCCTGAACCTTCGCCGACACTCTTCAGAGCAACGACGGGCCCGCCTGATACGCCGGCGGGTCGGGAGTCGGGTTCACACTGGGGGAATGGCCCTACGGACGCGCTCCCACTGGTTCGGCGTCGTCCTCGACGCCCCCGACGCGTCGGGGCTGGCGCACTTCTACCAGCGACTGCTCGGGTGGACCCTCTTCACGGACACGCCGGGCTGGGCGACGCTCGCGCCGTCGGCGGACCGGGGGTACAACCTGTCCTTCCAGCAGGAGCCGAACTACGTGCGGCCGGTGTGGCCCAGCGAGCCGGGCCGACCGCTCATGATGCTGCACCTCGATCTCGAGGTCGACGACCTCGACGAGGCCGTCGCGTACGCCGTCGAGGTCGGCGCACAGCTCGCGGAGCACCAGCCGCAGGAGGACGTCCGGGTCATGCTCGACCCGGCCGGGCACCCGTTCTGTCTCTACGTCGACGACGACGAGGGTGCCGACGGCTCGGAGGGCATCGAGGGCACCGAGGGCTCGGAGGGCTCGGAGCGCTCGGAGGGCTCGGAGGGCTCGGAGGGTCGGAGGACCTGATCGAGGGCCGCGACGAGGCGGCCGCGCAGCGCCTGCCCGCGCCCGGCGAAACCACGCTGCTCCGCGACGTACCGCGCCCTGCCCTCGGCGGTCTCGATGGGCACGGGCTCGTAGCCGAGCTCGCGCAGGTCGTAGGGGGCGGCGCGCATGTCGAGCGAACGGATGTCCCGGGCCAGCTCGAAGCAGTCGGCGACGAGGTCGGCCGGCACGACGGGAACGAGCTTGTGGGCCCATTTGTAGAGGTCCATGCCGGCGTGCAGGCAGGCCGGCTGCTCGAGGTCGACCTGAGCGGCCCGCGTCGGTCGCAGGGCGTTGCGCGGCGCCGCGTCCGGGGTGAAGAAGCGGTAGGCGTCGAAGTGCGAGCAGGCCACCTGGTGGGTGTCGACGACGGCGTCGGTCCCCTCGCGTCCGAGCCGGAGCGGCCACGCCGAGTGGCGCACGTCCGAGGGGTCGAGCCGGTACACCATGGCCCACTCGTGCAGCCCGAAGCAGCCGAAGCGGCCGGGTCGTGCCGCGGTGCGCACGAGCAGCTCGCGCACGAACCGCACCGTGTCGCCGCGCCGTTCGAGGAAGGCCTCGACGTCGACCGACACGGTGGGGCCACCGAGGCGGTAGAAGCGCCAGTCCCTCTGCGGCGCAGGTCCGTCCAACGCGATCCCGGGACCGGGGTGCCAGCGCCGCAGCTGCGACGGCGTGAAGGAGTAGTACGTGAACAGGAAGTCCTCCACCGGGTGGGGGCGGCCGTCGAGGCGCCGCGCGCGGTGACCCGCGGTCGCCGCGTCGACCCGGGCCTCGTGGGCCCGGGTCCGCTCGCGCCACTCGGGCTCGGTCATCACGTGCACGCGACGAGGGTAGGTGATCGGTGCGGTGGTCCGCCGCGCGCGAGCCGCGCCCGAGCGGCCCACGAGCGGCCCACGAGCGGTCCACGAGCGGTCCACGAGCTGTTCGGCGGGCAGGATGGGCCCATGGGACCCGACGTCGAGCTGCCCACGCACCTGCTGCACCGCCTCACGTCCTACTCGCCCGACCGGGAGTGGACCGAGGTGCCGCCCGACGACCGCCTCGTCCAGGACCTCGTGCCGAACGACCTCGCCCACCGCCCGCGCTGGTACAAGCACTACGACGACGACCTGACGCGGACGTTGCTGCCTCCGGACCTGCCCGCCACGACCGCCCCGGCGACCACGGTCCTCGCGGGCACGGCCCAGGTGCCCGTGGCCCGACTCGACCTCGCCGCCCTCGCCCGTCTGCTCTACCTGTCCTCGGGCGTCACTCGTCGCACGCGGCGGCACGGCGGGCTCCTGCTCTTCCGTGCCGCGGGCTCGGCGGGGGCCCGGTTCCCGCTCGAGCTCTACGTCGCGGTGCCGCGCGGTGGCGAGGCCGCCGCCGACGTGCCTGCCGGACTCCACTGGTACGACCCCGAGGCGCACGCGCTCGTCACGGTGGGGCCGCCGCCGACGGGTGAGGCCCCGACCGTGGTCGTCACCGGCATCCCGTGGCGCACCGGTTGGCGCTACCGTGAGCGCGGGTTCCGGCACGTGTACTGGGACGCCGGGACGATGCTTGCCCAGCTGCTCGCGCTCGCCGACTCCGCGGGCGTCCCGGCCCGCCTCTTCACGACGTTCGCCGACGCCGAGGTGGCCGCCCTCGTCGGAGCCGACCGTGTGCACGAGCTGCCCGTGGCCCTCGTGGCGCTCGGCCCCGGTGCCCCTGCCGTGCACCCGACCGGTGACCCGATGCCGGGTCGGCACGACGCCGACGGCCTCGAGTTCCCCCTCGTCACGGCGGCGCAGCGAGCGGGGGAGCGGGACGCTCTCGGGGCCGAGCTCGGCAGGGGTGCCCCGGTCCACCTGACCACGCGCGCGCAGGCCGGCCCGAGCACCGATGCCGTCGTGGCGAGCAAGGGCTCGATCCGCCGGCTGCGTGCCGACCGCTCGCTGCCGCGCGACGTGCTCGTCGACGCCATGGCGGTGGCGCTCCGGGGTGTCGACCTGCCGCACTGGCTCGGGGTCAGCGCCGTCGACGGCGTGCCCTCGGGCATCGCACGGTGGCCGGACGTCGACCACCCCGTCCGGGCCCTGGACGAGGAGACCGTCCGGGCCGAGCTCTACGGGGTGGCCCTCGAGCAGGGGCTGGCCCACGACGCGTCGTTCGTCGCCATGAGCGGCGTCGACCTCGCGGACCTCGACGACCACGGCTACCGCGACGCCCAGCTGCTCGCAGGTCTCGCGGAGGGCAGGCTGCACCTCATGGCCTACGCCCTGGGCGCGGCCGCGTCGGGTATGACGTTCCGCGACTCCGACCTCGCGGCGCTGCTCGGTGCGGACGTCGCGGGGCTGCTCTGGACGTGCGTCGGCGTGCCCGAGTACCGCACCCGGGCCAGCGGACTGCCCGGCTCGCCGGCCGACGTCACCATCGTCTGGCCGCGCTGATCCACCGGCGGAGCCCGCCGTCGGCCTAGGCTCGCTCCCGTGGCCGTCGCCGACTGGTACCTCAGCGCCGAGGAGCGCGGCAACCCCTCGACCCTGCTCGACAGGCGCCGTCCCGGCGGGCTCGCCTGGAGCGAGGGCAACCTCGTCACACCTCTCATCCACGGGGCGGCGTACTTCGCGGTTCTTCGCGACCGGGTGTGCCGGATGCGAAGGGGTGACCTGCTGCTCTTCGTCGACTGGCGCGGGGACCCCGACGAGCGCCTGACGGGCGAGCCGGGGAGCGAGGTCGCCGGCGTCTTCGCCGACGCCGCCCGCAGGGGCGTCGACGTCCGCGGCCTCGTCTGGCGGTCCCACTGGGACCGGCTCGCCTTCTCCGCCGAGGAGAACCGTCACCTCGGCGAGGACATCAACGCGGCCGGTGGTGAGTGCTACCTCGACATGCGGGTCCGGCTCGGCGGCTCGCACCACCAGAAGTTCGTGGTGCTGCGGCACCCCGGCCGGCCCGAGTGGGACGTCGCGTTCCTCGGCGGCATCGACCTGTGCCACAGCCGGCGCGACGACGCGAGCCATGCCGGCGACCCGCAGCCCCAGACCATGGCGAAGGTCTACGGCCCCCGGCCCCCGTGGCACGACGTCCAGCTGGCGCTCACCGGTCCCGTCGTCGGTGACGTCGAGACCGTCTTCCGCGAGCGCTGGGAGGACCCCCAGGCGCTGAGCCGCTCGCCGATCCGCTGGGCCTTCGACGGACTGCGCGGTGACCGCCCGCGCCGCCGGCCGCTCCCACCGCAGGAACCGGACCCGGCGCCGACGGGGCCGCACCCGGTCCAGCTGCTGCGCACGTACGGCCACCGCCTGGGCGGCTACCCGTTCGCTCCACGCGGAGAGCGGAGCGTCGCGCGGGCCTATGCGAAGGCGTTCTCGCGGGCCCGGCACCTGATCTACCTCGAGGACCAGTACCTGTGGTCCGCGCAGGTGTGCGGCGTCCTCGTCGACGCCCTCAGGCGGGCGCCCGGTCTTCGTGTCGTCGTGGTCCTGCCGCACCAGCCGGACCAGGACGGCACCCTCGCCCACGCCCCGAACCTCGTGAGCCGGGCCAGGCTGCTCGAGACGCTGCACGCCGCCGCGCCGGGCCGCGTCGCCGCCTACGGGGTCGAGAACAGGCAGGGCACCCCGGTGTACGTCCACGCGAAGGTCTGCGTCGTCGACGACGAGTGGGTGGCGGTCGGTTCGGACAACCTCAACCGGCGGTCATGGACGCACGACTCCGAGCTGTCCGCCGCGGTCGTGCACCCGGAGCTGGCCCGGGGCCTGCGTCAGGAGCTCGCACGCGAGCACCTCGACACCGACGCCGACCTGGCCCTCGAGGACCACTTCGCCGCCTACGCCGACAGCGCCCGAGCCCTCGCGTCCTGGCACCGCGACCCTGCCTCGGCCCCGCGGCCGGCGGGCCGGCTGCGTCCGGTCGACAGCCCGGCGCAGGGGCGGCTGACCCGGTTGTGGGCCGACCCCCTGTACCGCCTCGTCTACGACCCCGACGGCCGACCGCTCGACCTCAGGCTCCGGCGCACCTTCTGAGGCGACGACGGCCGGGACGACCGCGTCGGCTGCCGGACGACCGGGGGACGACCGCGGGCGGCCTCGTCGTAGGCTGAGGCGCGTGCGCATCGCGAGGTACACGACCGGGGACGACCCGGCCTACGGCATCGTCCAGGGCGACCCCGGGCAGGAGGTCCTCACCCCGCTCGCCGGTGACCCGCTCTACGTCGGGCTCCAGCCGAGCGGCCATGACCCGGTCATGCTCGCGGACGTGCGGCTGCTCGCGCCGGTCATCCCGCGGTCGAAGATCGTGGCGATCGGCAAGAACTACGCCGACCACGCCGCGGAGATGGGCGGCGAGGCGCCCGCGGAGCCGATGATGTTCTTCAAGCCGAACACGTCGGTCGTCGGACCGTTCGACCCCGTCGTCCTGCCGAGCGGCAGCAGCGAGGTCTCCTACGAGGGCGAGCTGGCCGTCGTCATCAAGACGATCACCAAGGGCGTCAAGGCGGAGAACGCCGCCGACTGCATCTACGGATACACCATCGCCAACGACGTCACGGCCCGTGACTGGCAGCGCACCGACGGACAGTGGGCGCGCGCCAAGGGGTTCGACACCAGCTGTCCCCTCGGCCCGTGGGTCGAGACCGAGCTCGACCCGGCCGACCTGTCGATCGTCACGACGCTGGACGGCGACGTCAGGCAGGACGGCACGACGGCCGACATGGTCCACGGGATCGGCGCGATCATCGAGCACGCCTCGGCGGCGTTCACCCTGCTGCCCGGCGACGTCATCCTCACCGGCACGCCGGCGGGCGTCGGGCTGGTCGACGCCGGCCAGCAGGTGACCGTGCAGATCGAGGGCATCGGCTCGCTGACGAACACCTTCGTCCGGCGCTGACCGGGCGTCCACGGGGGAGCGGGGGCCCTCCGGGACGGCTCCGGCGGCGTCGGGGCCCCTGTGACGGGCCCACTAGGCTGACCCCACCATGAGCGACACGACCAGCACCCCCGACGCGTCCACCACCCCAGCCTCGTCGGCCACGTCGGCCACCCCCGCGACCTCCGCCCCCGCCGTGGAGGTGCGCCCCTCCACGGACCCGGCGCAGCAGCGCGTGTCGACCTCCGACGGCAGCGGACCGGTGCGCACCCGAGTCGCCCCGAGCCCGACCGGCGACCCGCACGTCGGCACGGCCTACATGTCGCTGTTCAACCTCGCCTTCACCCGCCAGCAGGGCGGCCAGTTCGTCCTGCGGGTCGAGGACACCGACCGCGTCCGCTTCCGCGAGGACTCCGAGGCCCAGCTGTACGACACCCTCGCCTGGCTCGGGCTGCACTGGGACGAGGGGCCCGACGTCGGCGGGCCGTTCGCGCCGTACCGCCAGAGCGAGCGCCTCGAGACCTACCGCCCCTACGTCGACAGGCTCGTCGAGGACGGGCACGCCTACTACTGCTGGTGCTCCAAGGAGCGGCTCGACCAGATGCGCGAGGTCCAGCAGAAGACCAAGCAGCCCACCGGCTACGACCGCCTCTGCGTGGGCAAGACGCGCGAGGAGCGCGCCGAGCTGCCCGGCTTCACCGAGACCCCGGTGGTGCGCATGCTCATCCCCGACGACGTCCCGCTCGTCTTCGACGACGTCATCCGTGGCAAGGTGTCGGCGCCCCGTCCCGACGACCAGGTCATCCTCAAGGCCGACGGCTTCCCGACCTACCACCTGGCCGTCGTCGTCGACGACCACGAGATGGGCATCACGCACGTCGTCCGCGGTGAGGAGTGGATCTCCTCGACGCCCAAGCACGTCCTGCTCTACCGGTGGCTCGGCCTCGAGCCGCCGGCCTTCGCGCACATGCCGCTGCTGCGCAACACGGACAAGTCGAAGATCTCCAAGCGCAAGAACCCCGCGGCGCGTCTCACGTGGTTCCGCGAGCAGGGCTACCTGCCCGAGGCGCTCGTGAACTTCCTTGCGCTGCTTGCCTACCCGCCGCAGCAGGACGCCGACGGCAACGACCTTGAGGTCTTCACCTTCGACGACTTCAGCCGGACCTTCGACTGGGCCAAGGTCAACCCCATCGGGCCCATCTTCGACCTCAAGAAGCTCGAGTGGCTCAACGGTGTCTACATCCGGCAGCTGGACACCGGTGACTTCGCCTCGCGGCTGCTGCCCTACCTCGTGGAGGCCGGCATCCTCGGCGAGACGCAGTCCCTCGGGGAGCTGGGCCGCCTCAAGGCTGTGGCCGCGCTGATCCAGCCGCGGATGGCGCTGCTCACCGAGGCGCCGGCCCTCGTCGCTCCCTTCTTCGTCGCGGACGACCAGCTCGAGGTCGCCGAGGACGCCCGGGCCCAGCTCAAGGACGACGCGCCCCAGGTGCTCGACGCCGCCCTGCGGGTGCTCGGTGACATCGACGACCACGGCCCCGGCGTCCTCGGGACCGACAGCGCGTGGAGCGCCGCCGTGATCGAGGCCGCCCTGCGCGAGGCGATCGTGGACGGTCTCGGCATCAAGCCGCGGTTCGCCTTCGGCCCGCTGCGCACCGCGGTGTCGGGCCAGCGCATCTCGCCGCCGTTGTTCGAGTCGATGGAGATCCTCGGCAAGACCTCGACCCTGGGCCGCCTCCGGGCGCTGCGCGACGCGCTCTGAGGGCCCGGTGCTCGAGCGCATCTGGCCGCTGCACGGCATCCGTCTCGGCACGGCCGACCTCGACCTGCGGGTCATGACCGAGGCCGACCTGCCCGAGGTCTGCGCCGTCCTGCCGCCGGACCTCGAGCTCAACCCGCACGCGACCACGTACGCCGGCCTCGACCTGCCCGCCAACCGCCGGGCCGTCGTCGCCCAGGGGTACTGGCGTGCCTTCGGCATGTGGTCGCCGGACGACTGGGCGCTGCCCTTCGTCGTCCGCCGCGGGGACCGCATCATCGGCGGGCAGTGGCTCGAGGGGCCCGACTACCGGGCCGACCGCACCGTCGACTCCTCGTCGTGGCTCGTGCGCGAGGCCCGCGGCTGCGGCTTCGGGCGGCAGATGCGGGGCGCGGTCCTCGAGCTGGCCTTCACCTTCCTCGGCGCCCGGGCCGCGATCTCGTCGGCGGTCGTCGACAACGCGGCCTCGCTCGGCGTCTCCTACAGCCTCGGCTACCGCGACACCCACACCTCGGTGCTCGAGCACTCGGGGGAGCGGCTCCAGCACGTGCGCCTCGAGCGGGACACGTGGCGTCGCGGCGGTCACGGTGGCGAGGTCACCGTCGAGGGCATCGAGGCGGCCCTGCCGCTCTTCGGCCCGGTCTCGGGACTGGAGGAGGCGTGAGCGGCTCCGACGCGAGCGCACCCCGCGACGACGACGGCGTCATCGAGCCAGTCGCCGCCGTCCTCGAGGGCGCCCGGGCACTCGTGCTCGACGTCGACGACACCATCGTCGACACCCGCGGGGCGATGGTCGTCGCCGGCACCCACGCCGCCCGGGCGCTCTGGCCGGGGCGCGACGGGGACCACGTCGCCATGGCCGAGCGGTACTACGCGGACCCGGAGCGCTGGTTCCCGCGGTACGCCTCCGGGGCGATCGCCTTCGAGGACATGCGCTCTGGTCGGCTCGCGGAGGTGGCACGCGCCTTCCGGGCCGACCTGGCCGACGACGCGCACGGTGTCTTCGAGGACGCGTACGCCCCGGCCTTCCGCGACGCCCAGCGGCTCTTTCCCGACGTGCCCGAGCTGCTGGCCGCCGCCGAGCAGGTCGGGCTCCCCGTGGCCCTGCTGACCAACTCTGCGTCGGCGCCCACGCGGGTCAAGCTCGAGGCCCTTCGGCTCGCGGCGCGGTTCGACGTCGTCGTCACCACCGACACGCTGGGGTTCGGCAAGCCCGACCCGCGCGTGTACCGGGAGGCGTGCCGTCTCGTCGGTGTCGAGCCGGAGGCCGCCGTGTGCATCGGTGACAGCCTCGCCTGGGACGTCATCGGCGCCCGCCGGGCGGGGCTGCGTGCGGTGTGGCTCGACCGGGCCGCGGCCGGCACGTCCGACGACGTCGTGTCGGTGCAGGGGCTCGACGTCGTCGCCCGGGCCCTGCGTGCGACCCGATTTGGGGGTTCGGTGGTCGACCGGTAACATTTCCACTCGGTTCACCACCGCAGAAGGCCGCAAGGCGCGCTCGGGAGTGAAACCCCTTGGGGTATGGTGTAATTGGCAACACTACGGATTCTGGTTCCGTCATTCTAGGTTCGAGTCCTGGTACCCCAGCTCCGGTTCTCTCCCAAGAGAGCCGATTCGGAGAAATCCTCGCCAACCGGTAAGGTTCTCTGTGCCGAGCGATCGGCACCGCTCACGGCCCCGTTGTGTAGCGGCCTAGCACGCCGCCCTCTCAAGGCGGTAGCGCGGGTTCGAATCCCGTCGGGGCTACGTGATGCTCGAAGGAGCGACAGAGACCCCGGTCCACCAGGACCGGGGTCTCCTGCGTCCCGGCCCCGGGTCGGCCGCGCGGGTCGGCCGCGCGGGTCAGTCGCGGCGGGCCCGGATGCCCGCCAGCGCCAGCTGCCGCATCGAGGTCCCGGGCAGGTACGCCGAGGTCAGGGCCAGCCCGATGCGCGGCAGGGCGGCCTCGTCCCGGAAGACGAGATGGAGGGCCTGGCCCCGCGGCGAGAACTTCCGCTTGAAGCTCTCCAGGGAGCGGAACCCGTAGAGCGGCTCGAGGGCCTCGCCGAGCGCGCCGAGGAGCCGGTCGAGGGGTTCGGCCGCTGCGCCGGGACCTGCCGCGCCGGGATCTGCCGCGTCGGTGCCTGCAGCGCCGGTGTGCGCGAGCGGCGCCCCGGACAGCGACACCACCTCGAGGCCGGCCGCCTTGAACGACAGGCAGGCGCTGGCGACGAGGAACTCGGTCACGGGCCTGAACCCGTCCGGCAGGCGTCGCATGACATCGAGCGTCCGGCCGCGGACGACCCCGCCACCGGCGTGCACGGGCAGCCACGACGTGACCCCGTGCACCGTGCCCTCGGCATCGACCGCGAGCCCGACGAGGGCGTGCGGGTCCATCGCCTCGTCGATGCCGCCGAGCGTGAAACCCATCTCGGGCAGGCCCTTGTCGCCGACCCACAGCTCGGAGATCGCGCGCACCTGCGCGAGGACTCCGCGCGGCATGTCGGCGAGGCGCCCCTCCCGGTAGGTGATCCCCTCGCGCGCGGCGCGGTTGAGCGCGGTGCGCACGTCCTGCCAGCGCCGACCCGTGAACTGCAGGGCCGGCAGGTCGATGACGGCCTCCTCCGCGACGGTGAGGTGCCGGTAGCCGTGCGCCGCGCCCCAGGCCCGCACCTCGTCGGTGACCGAGAAGAAGCAGGCCTGTCGGCCGTGGGACTCCTGCTCGTCGACGAACGCGGCGAGAACCCGGGCGCGCGTCCGCGCATCGGCCGCGACGGGGTCACCGAGCGCCACGGCCACGCCGCGGTGCAGCTGGTGAGCCTGGTAGCCGATCACCCCCGGGTGCGCGGGGTCGGGTCGCGGCGCGGGCATGAGGAACCAGGCGTTGTCCGGCCACGTGCCCATCCACGACATCGTCGTGCCGCCGTGGCGCTCGAGCAGCGCGATGGCGGTCTCGCGCCCGTCGCGGGCGCCCGTCCGGTCGGTGAGCCGGCCGCGTCGGCCGGGGGCCCGGAAGGCCGAGCGTCCGGCGAGGAGGACCCACAGCTGCAGCGACCACAGGAGCACGTCGACGACCACCTGGGGCACGGCCGACACCACCTCGTCACCCGGCCCGAGCCGGTCCGGTGCGAGCACCTCGACGACGAGCACGGCCAGGCCCGCGAGCAGCCCGAGTCCCGCCAGCAACGCCGCGAGGTGCCACACCTGTCGCGACCCCTGCCGCAGGCCGTCGGCCAGCAGGAGTGAGACCCCGGCACCGACGAGCACGCTGAGGACGTCGGCGTCGGTGGTGCTCGCCCCGAGCGGCCCGTCCGAGGGCACGAGGTAGAGCAGGACCCGGACCGCGGCGGCCACGACGAACAGCGTCCAGGCCAGGACGCGCCACTCGTGTCGGGTGAGACGCACGTGGGGGCCCGCTGGGCGCCGACCGACGAGGCCGGGTCCGAGCAGCAGCCCCGTGCCGACCGCGAGCAGGTGCTCGAGATCCCACAGCAGCCCGATGTAGAGGAAGGACAGGACGGCGTAGAGGCACAGCAGGGCCCGCAGCCGACCGCGCCACGGTGGTCGCATCGTCACCGACGCGGCGGCCACCGCGCCGAGCGCGCCCGCGCTGAACCCGGCGTCGAGCACGCCGCCGGTCGTCCGGGCCCACGTCCAGGTCGTGTGCGTCAGCGGCCAGAGGACGACCGACGCGCCGACGACGCCCGCCAGGTGACCGGCCACCGCCGACACCGCCACGGACCGCGTCCCGAGCCTCAGCTCGGACCATCCGAGCAGCAGCAGGGCGCCGCCGGCGACGGGGAGGTACTGCGCAGGGACCAGGGCGAAGAACGCACCGGTCACGGGCGTCCACCACCGGCCCGCCTCGAGCGCCGGAAGACCGTACGCGACGCCCTCGAGCAGCGGCCGGTCCCGCAGCGGCGACCACAGCGTCCCCGTGGCGACGCCGAGCACGAGCATCAGGGCGACGACCGAGAGCGTGAACGGGGCGCGGCGGGCCGGCGCGAGCAGGCGCACGCGTCCGCGGTCCTCGGTGTCCCCGGTGTCCCCGGTGTCCCCGGCGTCCCCGGCGACGCTCTGTGGCTCGGGCACGCGTCCTCCCCGTGTGCGGCCGGTCCGGCTCCCGCCGGGCCCTCAGCCCGGACCCTAGCCCCGGCCGCGGTGCCGGAGGGCAGGATCGCCGAGGTCAGGCGAGCTCGCGCAGCCCGGGAAGGACGTCGGCGGCGAACTGCTCGAGGAACCGGGCCTGGTCGTGACCGGGTGCGTGGAACACGACGTGGTCGAACCCCCAGTCGACGTACTGGCGTACCGCGTCGACGGCCTCGTGCGGGTCGCTCGTGACGATCCACCGCCTGGCGACCTGCTCGTCGCTCAGCTCGTCCGCGAGGCGCTCCATCTCCACCGGGTCGTCGACGCCGTGCTTCTGCTCGGCCGTCAGCGACAGCGGCGCCCAGAACCGGACGTTGTGGAGCGCCCGGTCGGGGTCGCGGTCGTAGGAGAGCTTGATCTCGATCATCCGGTCGATGTCCTCGCGGGTGCGGCCGGACTTCTCCAGGCCCTCGTCGACGGCCGGCATCAGCTGGTCCTCGTAGAGCTCGCGGCCCTTGCCCGACGTGCAGATGAAGCCGTCGCCGGAGCGCCCGGCGTACCGGGCCACGAGCGGGCCACCCGCCGCGACGTAGACCGGGATGGGCTCCTCCGGCCGGTCGTAGACGGTGGCTGCACGGGTCCGGTAGTAGTCACCCTCGAAGTCGACCCGCTCCTCGGTCCAGAGGCGTCGCATGAGCCGCACCGACTCGCGCAGCCGGGCGAAGCGCTCCTTGAACTCCGGCCACGGCGACCCGGCCGCCCCGACGGCCACCTCGTTGAGGGCCTCGCCGGTGCCGATGCCCAGGACGATGCGTCCCGGGTTGAGAGCGCCCAGCGTGCCGAAGGCCTGCGCGACGACGGCGGGGTTGTAGCGGAACGTCGGGGTCATCACCGACGTGCCGAGCGTGATGCGCTCGGTGCGCTCGCCGGCGGCCGCGAGCCACGACATCGCGAACGGGGCATGGCCCTCGTGGTGGCGCCAGGGCTGGAAGTGGTCGGAGATGAACGCCGAGTCGAGCCCGAGCTGCTCGGCCAGGACGGCGAGCGTGACGAGGTCACGAGGCCCGAACTGCTCCGCGGACGCCTTCCAACCAACCTTGAGCACGGTGCCTCCTGCGACTCGGAACGGGTCGTGCCAGCCTACGTCGGCAGCCGCTCGCGCCCGTCGGGGCGGGTCAGGAGCGGGTCACCAGTGGATGACGACCCGGTCGCCGATCCGTGACTCGTCGTAGAGCCGGATGATGCCGTTCCAGTCGCGGACGTTGACGCAGCCGTGGGAGGCGCCGGCGTAGCCGAGGCGCGCGAAGTTCGACGAGTAGTGCACCGCCTGCCCTCCGGAGAAGAACATCGAGTAGGGCATCGGCGTGTGGTAGAGGTTCGAGATGACGTCCTTCTTCTTCTTGTAGACGGTGAAGACGCCCTCGCGGGTGGGCAGCTCGTCGCTGCCGAAGCGGACGTCGAAGCCGTACTGGGGCACCCCGTCGACGACCCAGGTCAGGTGCCGGGTCGTCTTGCTGATGCACATGACGCGTCCGGTCATGCAGCGCGGGTCGAGGTCGGCGGAGCCGGCGTCGGGCTTCGGCTTCGGCTTCGGCTTGACGTTGGCCAGCTCGTCGGCGGTCGGCCGGCGCGTCATCGCCACGAGCCGGTCCCACGTCGTCTCGTCGAGGCTGCCCGTCGCGGCGAACCCGCGCTTGGCCTGGAAGCCACGCACCGCGGCCTCGGTGCGGCTGCCGTAGCCGTCCGTCACGTCGCCGGAGAACCAGCCGATCTGGCGCAGCCGGGCCTGGAGGGCGCGCACCCTCGTGCCGGAGTCGCCGCGCCGCAGCAGGACGACCGGGGCCGGGACCGGCGTCGCGGTCGGCGTCGCGGTCGGGGGAGCGGCCGGGGGTGTGGTCGGGCGAGTGGTCGGGGCTGCGGTCGCAGTCCCGGCCGGCGTCGGGGTGGCCGGGGTCGTGGGCCCGGACGTCGCCCCGCCCGTGCTGTCGGACGCCGTTCGGGTCACGGAGACGCGCGTCGCGGCCGTGGACGCACCGTCGTCCGGCGTGCAGGCGGCCAGCGCGGCGACGGCGACGCAGACCGCCCCGGCGAGCACCCCACGGGTGCGGAACCCGCCTCGAGCGGGCCCGCGGCGACGCGTCGGGCGAACGGACGTGGTGGGAGCCGGCATGGTTACCCCTGACCAGGACGTTGGGTGGTTGCACCGAGAGTGACGTGCCACGGCCCCGCGCGGTTGTCCGAGTCGACGGCTCGCCGCGGATCGTGACCGATCCGTTGCGAAAAGTCCGGTCCCGGACGTCTCAGGCGTTCTGCTGCTGCTGTTGCTGCTGCTGCATCGCGTGGTGGCGGCGCAGCACCTCGGTCAGCTTGTTCGCGCCGGCGACGACGGTCGCGGCGTGCAGCCGGCCCGGCTGGCGGGACAGGCGCTCGATGGGTCCGGAGATCGACACCGCGGCGACGACACGGCCCGAGGGCCCGCGCACCGGGGCGGACACCGACGCGACCCCGGCCTCGCGCTCGGCGACGCTCTGCGCCCAGCCGCGGCGGCGCACCGCCGACAGCGTCGTGGCGGTGAACGCGGCGCCCTGCAGGCCACGGTGCAGCCGGTCCGGCTCCTCCCAGGCGAGGAGCACCTGGGCGGCCGATCCGGCGAGCATCGACAGGGTGGCGCCGACGGGGATCGAGTCGCGCAGGCCGACCGGCCGCTCGGCGGCCGCGACGCAGATGCGCTGGTCGCCCTGCCGCCGGAACAGCTGGGCGCTCTCGTTCGTGTGGTCGCGCAGGGCTCCCAGGACGGGGCCGGCCGCAGCGAGGAGCCGGTCCTCGCCCGCCGCGGAGGCGAGCTCGCCGAGCCGCGGGCCGAGGACGAAGCGGCCCTGCATGTCGCGCGAGACGAGCCGGTGGTGCTCGAGGGCGACGGCCAGGCGGTGCGCCGTCGGGCGCGCCAGGCCGGTGGCGCCGACGAGCTGAGCGAGCGTGGCCGGACCGGCCTCGAGGGCGCCCAGCACCGTGGCTGCCTTGTCGAGGACGCCGACCCCAGAAGAGTTGTCCATGAACTGATATTGACGTCTCAGGCACTGAGACGTCAATCCACAACGCCCACAAAAGAGCGACGCTTTTGCAACAGCGACGTCGCGAGCCGGTCCTCGGTGGCGCGCGCGCTGGAGCAAGAGACGTCGCGCGGAGGGATGAGATGGCAGGGACACTGGCCGAGAAGGTCTGGGACGCACACGTCGTCAGGCGCGCCGAGGGCGAGCCCGACCTCCTCTACATCGATCTGCACCTGCTCCACGAGGTCACCAGCCCCCAGGCCTTCGACGGTCTCCGGCTCGCCGGACGTCCCGTCCGGCGCCCCGACCTCACCCTGGCGACCGAGGACCACAACGTCCCGACGACGCCGGGCCCCATCACCGACCCCGTCTCCAAGGTCCAGGTCGAGACGCTGCGCCGCAACTGCGAGGAGTTCGGCGTCCGGCTCTACCCGATGGGTGACGCCGACCAGGGCATCGTCCACGTCGTCGGCCCGCAGCTGGGCCTGACGCAGCCGGGCATGACCGTCGTCTGCGGTGACAGCCACACCTCGACGCACGGCGCGTTCGGCGCGCTCGCCTTCGGCATCGGCACCTCCGAGGTCGAGCACGTCCTCGCCACCCAGACGCTGCCGCTCAAGCCGTTCCGCACCCTGGCCGTCAACGTCGACGGCACGCTGCCCGACGGGGTCACGGCCAAGGACATCGTCCTGGCCGTGATCGCCAAGATCGGCACCGGCGGTGGCCAGGGCTACGTCATCGAGTACCGCGGCGAGGCCATCGAGGCGCTGTCGATGGAGGCCCGGATGACGGTGTGCAACATGTCGATCGAGGCCGGTGCCCGCGCCGGCATGATCGCCCCGGACCAGACGACGTTCGACTACCTCCAGGGCCGCCCGCACGCCCCCAAGGGTGCGGACTGGGACGCCGCGGTCGCCGAGTGGACAGCGCTGCGCACCGACGCCGACGCCGTCTTCGACGCCGAGGTCGACATCCACGCCGCGACGCTGACGCCGTTCGTCACGTGGGGCACCAACCCCGGCCAGGGCCTGCCGCTCGGCGAGTCCGTGCCCGACCCCGAGTCCTTCGCCGACGAGAGCGACCGCCTGGCCGCCTCGAACGCGCTCGCGTACATGGGCCTCGAGCCCGGGACGCCACTGCGCGACATCCGCGTCGACACCGTCTTCGTCGGCTCGTGCACCAACGGCCGCATCGAGGACCTGCGCGCTGCCGCCGACGTCATCAAGGGTCGTCGCGTGGCCGACGGCGTCCGGATGCTCGTCGTGCCCGGCTCGGCCAAGGTGCGGCTGCAGGCCGAGGCCGAGGGGCTCGACGCCGTCTTCACCGAGGCCGGCGCCGAGTGGCGCCTGCCCGGCTGCTCCATGTGCCTCGGCATGAACCCCGACACCCTCTCGCCGGGGGAGCGCAGCGCGTCGACGTCCAACCGCAACTTCGAGGGACGCCAGGGCAAGGGCGGTCGTACCCACCTCGTCAGCCCGCTCGTCGCGGCGGCCACCGCCGTGCGCGGGACGCTGTCGAGCCCGTCCGACCTCGGCTCGGTCCGCGAGCCGGTGGCCGCGTCCGCCGTCGCGTCCAGCACCACCGGGGAGGCCTGAGCCATGGAGAAGTTCGAGACCCACACCGGCGTCGGCGTTCCGCTGCGGCGCAGCAACGTCGACACCGACCAGATCATCCCGGCCGAGTACCTCAAGCGCGTCACGCGCACCGGGTTCGAGGACGGCCTCTTCGCCGCGTGGCGCAAGGACGAGTCCTTCGTCCTCAACAACCCGGTGTACGCGGGTGGTTCGGTGCTCGTGGCCGGGCCCGACTTCGGCACCGGGTCGAGCCGTGAGCACGCCGTCTGGGCCCTCATGGACTACGGCTTCCGCGTCGTGGTCAGCTCCCGGTTCGCCGACATCTTCCGCGGGAACAGCGGCAAGCAGGGACTCGTCACGGCCGTCGTCGCCCAGGACGACGTCGAGCTGATCTGGAAGCACCTGGAGAACAACCCGGGTTCCGAGGTCGAGGTCGACCTCGTGGCCCGGACCGTCCGGGCCGGCGAGATCGTGGCCGCCTTCGACATCGACGACTACACCCGCTGGCGGCTGCTCGAGGGGCTCGACGACATCGGCCTGACGCTCCGACACGAGGACGAGGTGTCCGAATTCGAGAAGCGCCGGCCGAGCCACAAGCCGGTCACCACCCCGGCCTGAGACCCCGGCCAGAGGCAGGTCACCGGACCTGCTGACGGTGACGGATCCCGCTGTGACACAGCGGGATCCGTCTCCTTTTCTCCAGCCAACCATCTGCTGGCCGCGGGGCTCCGGGCGGGCCGGGCGGCGGTTCCCGGGGCGTCAAAGTCGTTGCGACACAACGAAAAGCCCGGGTGGGGTGATGGACGAACCCGCTCGACAGGCCTAACGTCATCTCGTAGCCGGACTGGTTCCGGATGCCCACGTCGGGTCGCCTGACACCGACAGTCCTCTGGAGGGGAAGACGTGAACAAGGCAGAACTGGTCGACGCGCTGGAGAAGAAGCTCGGCAGCAAGAAGCAGGCCTCCGACGCCCTCGAGGCCTTCCTCGACGTCGTCATCCGCGAGGTGGCCAAGGGCAACAAGGTCGGGATCACCGGCTTCGGCACCTTCGAGCGAGCCGACCGCGCGGCCCGCACGGGGCGCAACCCCAAGACCGGTGAGACGGTGCGCATCAAGAAGACTCGCGTCCCCAAGTTCCGGTCGGGCACGAACTTCAAGGAGATCGTCTCGGGCGCCAAGAAGGTCTCGCGCACCGAGTCCGCGGCGGCGCGCGCCACAGCGGGCAGCTCGGTGTCGGCGCCGGCGACCAAGAGCGCGGCGAAGAAGACGGCGTCCACGGCCAAGAAGGCCACGGCCAGCAAGGCCGCTCCGGCCAGGTCCGCGGCGAAGAAGACGGCGACCAAGGCCGCCGGCACGGCCGCGTCCGCAGCGAAGAAGACGGCGTCCACGGCGAAGAAGAGCACCGCCAGCAAGGCTGCTCCGGCCAAGTCCGCGGCGAAGAAGACCACGACCAAGGCCGCCGGCACGGCCGCGTCGGCAGCGAAGAAGACGGCGTCCACGGCCAGGAAGAGCACCGCCAGCAAGGCTGCTCCGGCCAAGTCCGCGACGAAGAAGACGACGACCAAGGCGGCCACCCCGGCCAGGTCCGCCGCGAAGAAGGCGACGTCCACGGCCAAGAAGACGACGGCGAAGGCGACGGCGCGCAAGAGCGCTCGCTGAGGCGTGGTCCGGGCCGGCCGGGTGGTTCCCGGTCGCGTGCGGACCGTGACGGACGACGAGGGCCCTGCCGGACGGCCGGGCCCTCGTGCGTGCCACGACCAAGCGGGCGCGGTGCGGGGCGTCAGCGGATGCGCTCGCCCGGGCCGATGCCGACGATGCGCAGGGCGACGACGACGTCGTCGACGACGTCGACCGTGAGGCGCTGGCCGACCCGCAGCAGGCGCAGGCCGCTCGACTCCAAGGCGGGCGCGCCGAAGACCAGCTCGCGCCCGTCGTCGCGCAGCACGCTGCCCGTGCGTGTCTCGGGGTCGTAGCGGTGCACCGTGGCCTGCATGGTCCTGATCCAAGCAGATCCGCGGTGCTCGAGCACCGCCCGTGTCGCGGGCCCCGGCCCCAGCCGGCGGGCGGCGGCCAGTCCCGACGCGTCGTCGACGTCGGTGCGCAGGCGCGGGAGGTCGAGATCGAGCCGCACGGCGCCGTCGGCCTCGTGCCGCGCGGCGCTGCCGACGCCGAACCGCGGTGTGAAGCGGCGGCCCGTGCGCAGCACCGTGCCCGTGCCGTCGACGTCGGGCACGAACGCGTCGTCGTGGTGGGCGGCCACCTCGAGGGCGGCCCGCAGCGAGGCGGCGTCGAGCGCCGGCAGGTCACCGAGGAGCACACCGACCCGGGCCGCCCCGTCGGCGGCTACGTCGTCCTCCTGCCCGTCGCGCGGGTCGTTCGCGGCCCGGACGCCCACGGCCACGGCGTCGTTGAGCCCGCTGCCCGGGTCCTCGACGACGAGGACGCCGCGGAGGGCCCACGTCGCGCGGAGGGCCGGGTCGGTGGTGACGAGCACGACCGACCCGGCCCCCACTGCGGCGACGACCGCCTCGAGGGTGTCCGCCGCGATGGCACGGCTCAGCGTCTCGCGATCGGCCCCGACGGCGCGGGCGAGCCGGGACTTGCCGTGCCGGGGGTCCTTGACGGGGACGACGACCCGCCAGGGCCCCGTGGCGGGGGCGGCTGTCGAGGCGTCCGGGGCAGTTGTCATGCTGACGCCCATCGTCCCACTCGCCGCGAGGCCGCTCGACACCGCGCCGCGAGGTGGACAAGATGAAGCCCAGCCACGCCGAGGGGCGGGCACGACGAGGAGGACGTGACGACGTGACGGGTGCCCGACCGAGGCGGCTGCCGTGGGCCTATCGCCTCGCCGCCCTGCTCCTGCGCCGGCCGCTGCTGCTGCTGACGAGACGGGACTGGCGCGGCGTCGAGAACATCCCCCGGCAGGGCGGGTTCGTCGTCTCCCCAAACCACATCTCCTACGCCGACCCGCTGCCGTTCGCGCACTTCCTCTTCGACAACGGTCGCGAGACCTACTTCCTGGCCAAGGACAGCCTCTTCGACATCCCGGTCGTCGGCATGATCCTGCGCCGTTCCGGGCAGATCCCCGTCTACCGCAACTCCGTCGCCGCCACCGACGCCTACCGCGCCGCCGTGGACGGCGTCCGGGCCGGCAAGGCGCTCGGCATCTTCCCCGAGGGCACGATCACCCGCGATCCCGACCTGTGGCCGATGCGCGGCAAGACCGGTGCCGCGCGGGTGGCGCTCGAGACCCGCTGCCCGCTGATCCCCGTGGCGCAGTGGGGCGCCCAGGAGATCCTGCCGCCCTACGCCCACCGACCGTCGCTCTTCCCGCGCAAGACGATGCACGTCATCGCCGGGCCGCCCGTCGACCTGTCCGACCTCTACGACCGGCCGCTCGACACGCGGACGCTGCGCGAGGCCACCGACCGGCTCATGGACAGCATCACCGAGCTGCTCGAGGAGATCCGCGGTGAGCGGTCGCCGCACGAACGCTTCGACCCGCGCCGCCACGGCCTCACCGAGTACGGGGACCCGCACCGCGGCGACGACGTCGGCGGCCCGAGCCCGTCCGGCCGGTCGGGGAGCGTCGAGGAGGAACCGTCGTGACCCGCGTCGCCGTCATGGGCAGCGGCAACTGGGGCACCGCGTTCGCCGCGATCCTCGCCGACGCGGGCTGCGAGGTGCGGATGTGGGCGCGGCGCGCCGAGCTCGTCGCCGGCATCAACGCCGGCCGCAACGCCGAGTACCTGCCCGAGCTGCGGCTGCCGCCGACCGTTCGCGCCACCGTCGACGCCACCGAGGCCCTCGACGGCGCCGACGTCGTCGTGCTGGCCGTGCCCTCCCAGACGTTGCGCGGCAACCTCGCGCAGTGGGGCGCCGCCCTGCCGGCCCGGGCGCCCGTCGTGTCGCTGATGAAGGGTGTCGAGCTCGGCACGACGATGCGGATGAGCCAGGTGATCGCGGAGGCCGGGGTCGGTGAGGACCGCATCGTCGTCGTCTCCGGTCCCAACCTCGCGCCCGAGATCGCCCTGCGACAGCCGGCGGCCGGCGTCGTCGCGTGCAGCGACATGGGCACCGCCGAGTCGTCGCGTCGGCGTGCGCCACCTCGTGGTTCCGGCCGTACACCGACACCGACGTCATCGGGGCAGAGGTCTGCGGCGCGACGAAGAACGTCGTGGCCCTGGCGTCCGGCATGGCCGAGGGTCTGGGCTTCGGCGACAACACCAAGGCCACGATCATCACCCGGGGGCTGGCCGAGACCACGCGGCTGGGCCTGGCCCTCGGCGCCCACCCGCAGACCTTCATGGGCCTGGCCGGTGTCGGCGACCTCATCGCGACGTGCATGTCGCCGCTGTCGCGCAACCACTCCTTCGGCGTCCGTCTCGGACGGGGCATGAGCGTCGAGGAGGCCACCGCCGAGATGCGCACGACGACCGAGGGGGTCAAGTCGTGCGAGTCGATCCTCACCCTCGCCCGCGAGCACGACGTCGACATGCCGATCTGCGAGCAGGTCGTCGCGGTCATCCGAGACGGCCACCCGGCCAGCGAGGTCGGCCCGCGCCTCATGTCGCGCGACCTCAAGGCCGAGAAGCACTGAGCTCGCGGGGGGCCCCGGGGCCCCAGGGCCGGCGTCGTCAGGCGGTGCGCAGCGCCTGGTCGAGGTCGGCCCAGAGGTCCTCGACGTGCTCGATCCCGACCGAGAGCCGCAGCAGGGTCTCGGGGACCGACGTCGGCTCGGACGGGTGGCGCCGGCGGCGCTCGACCTGCGACTCGACGCCGCCGAGGCTCGTCGAGTGCAGCCACAGCCGCGTCGCCTCGCACACCCGCTCGGCCGCGGCGACGTCACCGGCCACCTCGATCGAGACGATGGCGCCCGAACCCGGGTAGCGGACCCGCGTCACCGACGGGTGGGTCGCGAGCCGCGTGGCGAGGTCGGCAGCGTTCGTGCAGGCACGCTCGAAGCGCAGCGCGAGGGTCCGCAGGCCGCGAAGCGCGAGAAAGACCTCGAGGGGCCCGGCGACGGCACCGTGCAGCGTACGGTGCCGCAGCAGGCGCTCGCCGATCGAACGCCCGCGCTCGGTGTCGGCCACCACCGTCGCACCGAGGACGACGTCGCTGTGGCCGGACAGGTACTTGGTGACCGAGTGCACGACGACGTCCGCGCCCAGCCCGAGCGGCCGGCACAGCAGCGGCGTCGGCAAGGTGTTGTCGACGACGCTCGTCACACCGAGCTCTCGGGCCCGGCCGAGGACGACGTCGAGCTCCGTGACGTCGAGCAGCGGGTTCGTCGGCGACTCGAGCCACAGGAGGTCGGCTGATGGGAGCGCGTCGAGGAAACCGGCGGTGTCCGTGGCGTGCACGCGCACGACGGTGCCGCCCGCCTTCTCGAACGCGTCGAGCAGGTCGACGGTGCCGTTGTACGTCTGGTCCGGCGCGAGCACCGTGCCGGTGGCCGGGACGAGCGACAGCGCGGCGGCGACGGCGCCCATCCCGGACGCGTGCACGAGCGCGCGGCCGCCCTCGAGCCCGCCGAGGGCCTCCTCGAACGCGGTCCACGTCGGGTTGCTGAAGCGCGCGTAGCCGACCGGCCCGTCGGCGACGTACGTCGAGGTCAGCTCGACGGCCGGGTTGGGCGAGGCGCCGCCCTCGCGCGGCGGTCTGCCGGCGGCGACGAGGTAGGTGTCGACGTGGGGGTCCGGATGCGCCTCGGTGGCCATGCCTCAGCGTACGAGGGGGTCCCGGAGGTCGGGATAGAGTCTCGTCTGATGACCACGGACCAGCCCCAGCCCGCCCAGGACAGCCGCCGCCCGCGCGTCGCCATCGTCTTCGGAGGCCGCTCCTCCGAGCACGCCGTCTCCTGCTCGACGGCGGCCAGCGTCCTGCGCTCCATCGACCGCGACAGGTACGAGGTCGTGCCCGTCGGCATCGCCCGCGACGGCCACTGGGTGCTCGTCGACGACGACCCGGAGCCGCTGCGCCTCCTGCCGGGGCAGACGCCCGAGGTCGACGGGCACGGCGCGTCGGTCGTCGTGCCGCTCAGCACCGGGGACCGCTCGCTGACGGTGCTCGAGCCCGGCAGCCCGCCGCGCGCCCTCGGGGACGTCGACGTCGTGTTCCCGCTCCTGCACGGCCCGTTCGGCGAGGACGGCACGATCCAGGGGCTGCTCGACCTCGCGGACGTGCGATACGTCGGCTCGGGTGTCACGGCCTCGGCCGTCATGATGGACAAGGCGATGATGAAGGTCGTCTTCGAGGCCGCCGGTCTCAAGGTCGGCCCGTACGTCGTCATCACCGACCGCGAGTGGAACCGCGACCCCGAGGCGGCGCTGTCCCGCGTCGAGCAGCTCGGCTGGCCGGTCTTCGTCAAGCCGGCCCGCGCCGGGTCGAGCATGGGCATCGCCAAGGTCGATGACGCGTCGGACCTGCGGGCGGCCGTCGAGGCCGCGCGCGAGCACGACCCCAAGGTCGTCATCGAGGCCGCCGTCGTGGGCCGCGAGATCGAGTGCGGCGTCCTCGACGGGCACGGCACCGACGCCCCGCGCACGAGCGAGCTCGGCGAGGCCGTCGTCGTGGCCAACCACGCCTTCTACGACTTCGAGGCCAAGTACCTCGCCGAGGACGACGTGCGGCTCGAGTGCCCGGCCGACGTGCCGGCAGAGGTGGCCGAGCGCGTCCGCGAGATGTCGGTGCTCGCCTTCGAGGCCGCCGGCTGCGAGGGCCTGGCCCGCGTCGACTTCTTCTACACGCCCTCGGGCGACGTCGTCATCAACGAGATCAACACGATGCCGGGGTTCACACCGCACTCGATGTACCCGCGGATGTGGGCGGCCTCCGGGCTGGCCTACCCGGACCTCATCGACGAGCTCATCTCGCTCGCCCTGGAGCGCCGCACCGGCCTGCGCTGAATCGGCTCAGCTGCAGCGGCGTCCGGTCGCGGGCAGCGAGCGGGCGAGCTCGTCGAAGGCGGGCAGCAGGAGCGGCACCGGCCCGTACGCGTTCGGCGCGAGCACCTCGAGTGCCGGGTCGCGGCCGTAGGTCGTGGCCATCGAGCCGTCGGACAGGCGGCGGACGACCCAGTCGACGCCGTCCACGGAAACGCACTCGTCGGTCGTCGGCCCGAGCGGGTCCAGACCGCAGCGCGCGATGAGCGCGGGGTCACCCCAGGCGGCGACCGACCTGTCGTCGGGGGACGTGCCGACCCGGGCGTGGCCGCTGACCGTCGGCGGCCAGGTCGCGTTGCGGCACACCGGTGCGGAGGCCTGGGGGGCGAGTGCGACCTCGACCGGGCGGCTGCACCCGGTCAGCGCGAGCACCGCCAGGCCGGCGAGGAACAGCGCGACGGCGGCGCCGCGAGGCGCCGCCGTCGGGCGGTCGGTGCTGGTGCCGGTCCTGGTCGCGGTGGGCGCCGTGGGCGCCGTGGGCGCTGTGGCCGGGGCCGTCGGGACGGGACTGCTCAGGGTCGTCAGGCCTCAGACGTGCACGACGGTGCAGGTCAACGTCCGGGTGATGCCGGGGACGTCCTGCAGCTTGGCGATGACGAGCCGGCCGAGGTCGTCGACGTTCTGGGCCTCGACGCGCGCGATGACGTCGTAGGGACCGGTGACGTCCTCGGCGAGCGTCACCCCCGAGATGCCGGCGATCTGCTCCGCGACGCTGGCGGCCTTGCCGACCTCGGTCTGGATCAGGATGTAGGCCTGGACCACGTGTCACCTCACTGTGTTGGACGCATTGTGGCGGGGTGCCGCGGCACGCGGCGTGCAGGGCACCCTCGGTGTGACGGTGCCGCTGCCCAGACGCTACCTTGCCATGGGACCCACGTCCCGGGGAAAGCCGGCCCCTGCCCGGCGGTGAGACCGAGCGCCACGGCGCAGGGACGCCGGCGCGACGCCGGAGGACGAGGAGGGGTCGGGTGAGCGACCTGCACGCGAGCGCGCAGCCCGGGCGGCCGACCGTCGCCTCCGTGCCACCGGCCGCCGACCGCGCGGCTCGCGGCCCGATGCTGACCGGTGGCACCCCATTGCGCACGCTCGACGAGGACACGCTCCTCGAGCGCATCCTGCCGCTGTTCCCGGCAGGCCCCGACCTCGACGTCGCGCCGGGCGACGACGCCGCCGTGCTGCGCACCGCGCCGCGGACGATCGCCACGACCGACACCATGGTCCTGGGCCGCGACTGGCTCGACGCGTGGTCGTCCGGGGCCGATGTGGGGCACAAGGTCGTGGCCCAGAACCTCGCCGACGTCGCGGCGATGGGGGGCCGGTCCACCGGTGTGCTCGTGACGCTCGTCGTCGACCCCGACGTCGGCGTCGAGTGGGTCCTCGACCACGCGCGGGGGATCGCCGACGCGTGCCGCGCGGCCGGCGTCGACGTGCTCGGCGGAGACCTCTCCTCGGCCCCCGCCGGGGTCGTCATGGTGTCGGTGACGGCGCTCGGCGCCCTCGACGGCGACCCGGTGCTGCGCTCCGGCGCGCGCCCGGGCGACGAGCTGGCCGTGTGCGGCTCCCTCGGCCTGGCCGGCGCCGGGTTCCTCCTGCTGGGTCGGGGAGCCGGCGACCGGCTGCCGGATGCCGTGGAGCGGCAGCGGCGTCCGCAGCCGCCGCTCGACGCCGGTCCGGCCGCCGCGCGTGCCGGTGCCACCGCGATGCTCGACCTGTCCGACGGGCTGCTGCGTGACGGCGGCCGAGTCGCCCGCGCGAGCGGCGTCGTCGTCGATCTCGACCCGGCGTTGCTCGAGCCGCACGTCGGTCTCCTCGAGGCGGTCCTAGGTCGGGAGGACGCGCTCGACTGCGTCCTCGCCGGCGGCGAGGAGCACGCGCTGCTCGCCGCGTTCCCGCCCGGTGGGGTGCCGGACGGCTGGCACCGGCTCGGCGGCATCCGCACCCCGGCGCCGGGGGAGCGGCCGGGCATCCTCGTCGCCGGCCGCGCCGTGTCGCACACCGGCTGGGACCACTTCCGCGGCGAGCCGACCTGACGCGTCCGGGGTACGCGCGTCCCCTCCGCGTCCCTCCGCCGCGTCGCGACCTCCCGGCGCCCCAGCGTCAGGGGCCCGACCGCGGCCCCCTCCGAACGGCAACACACCGAGCAGCTGCCAACCACGGCAGGTGTACCCCGCACCGGTTGGCAGCTGCTCGGTGTGTTGCGGCGTCGGGTAGCGGACGCATCGGGTCGGGTGGCGGACGCATCGGGGCGGGTTGTGGACGCGTCGGGGTCGGGTGGCGGACGCATCGGGTCGGGTTGCGGACGCGTCGGGTACACGAAAGGCCGGCACCCGAGGGGGTACCGGCCTTCAGCGTTTGGGGTGTCGTGCGCTCAGCGCGCGACCTTGCCCGCCTTGAGGCAGGACGTGCACACGTTGAGGCGCTTCGGCGTCACACCGTTCACCAGCGTCCGAACGCGCTGGATGTTGGGGTTCCAGCGGCGCTTCGTGCGGCGGTGCGAGTGCGAGATGTTGTGACCGAAGCCCGGCCCCTTGCCGCAGACGTCGCAGTTGGCAGCCACGGGTATCTCCTGAAAGCTCGATGATGAGGAAGTGCTGACTCCGGCCCGTCCGCGGTGGACGCGCGAGAGCGCGCGTCACCCCGGTCGATGGACGGGGGAACCGGTCAAGAGTAGCCGACGACGTGGGCGGACGACAAAACGGCGCCGGCAGCGGCCGCCGCCCGCTCACGACAGGGCACGCGCTGTCTCGACGAGCTGCGCGGCGTAGGCCCGTCCGTGCGAGGACGCGTGGGTGGCGAGCGGGTGCAGCTGGTGCAGCTCGATGCGGTTGCGCCAGCCGCGCTCGAGTCCGGCCGCCTCGGCATACGCGGCGGTGACGCGGTCCAGGCCCGGGCAGCCGAAGAGGGCCAGCATGGCGAGGTCGGTGAGCCCGTGGCCCCCGTGCGCCGCAGGGTCGATGACGACGGGACCCTCGACCGTGAACACGACGTTGCCCGACCAGAGGTCGCCGTGGATGCGGGCCGGCGGCCGGTCGTCGTCGAGCTCGCCCGCGGCGATCCGGTCGCACAGTCGCTCGACGACGCGCGCGCCGCCCTCGTCGAGGTGGCCGGCCCGCACCGCGCTGCGGACGAACGGCCGCACCCGCTGCTCGGCGTAGAACAGGCCCCAGGTCGGCGTGGGGTCGTTGGACTGCACCTGCCGGCCGATCCACGCGTCGCCCGTCCAGCCCGCTGGCGGCGCCCCGAAGGCCGGGGCTCCCGCGGCGTGCGTCGTCGCCAGGCCCCGGCCCAGGGCCTCGGCCGCCGCCGCCGACGGCGCGGCGGGGTGCAGTCGGGCGAGGTCGATGTGGTGCGGTCCGACCGAGCGGACCTCGACGACCCTGACCCCGCCGGCGGGCTCGGCCTCCGCGAGCCACCGCAGCCCGGCCGCCTCGACCGCGTAGAAGCCGTCGGGGGCGCCGTCCCAGGACTTGCGGTGGACGGCGGCGGAGGCACTCGACACACGGCCAAGGTAGCCGGAGGCGGGGGCGCGGTGCATGCGACGGTCGGGGTGAACCGCTAGCCTGCCGAGCACGGTGGGACGGTGGACGGGCCCGCCGGACGAGCACCCACGAGCACACCGACGACCACCACGAGATGGACCACGACGAGCACCAGCACGAGGACGAGCAGGAGGACCGTTTGTCCGGCGCCGAGCCGCAGCCCGACGGGCCGTTGACGCTCCTCGACCTCGTCGCGGTGCGCCGTTGGGCCGTGCTGACCCGGTCCCTCTACGCTGCCCGACGCGCCGAGATCGACGCGCTCAACGTCTTCCCGGTGCCCGACGGCGACACCGGCACCAACCTCTACCTCACCTTCGACGGTGCCGTCGAGCGCACGCTGTCCGGAGGCCAGGCCGACACGGCCGCGGCGCTGCTCGACACGTTCGCGCGCCACCTGCTCTGGACCGCACGCGGCAACTCCGGCGTCATCCTCAGCCAGCTGGCCCGGGGACTCGCCGAGGGCTGTGCGTCGGCCGAGCGCATCGACGGTGTCGTGCTCGCCGCCGGTCTGCGCCGCGCCGAGGAGCGGGCCCGCCAGGCGGTGACCGACCCGAAGGAGGGCACGATCCTCACGGTGGCCAGCGCGATGGCCGACGCCGCGGACGCCGCCGCACGCGCCGTCGACGCGGGCTGCGGCGAGGATCCGGTGCCGGTCCACGTCGTGGCGACCGGCGCGCTCGGGGCCGCGCGCGTGGCTCTCGCGGCCACCCCCGACCAGCTCGAGGTGCTGGCGCGGGCCGGGGTCGTCGACGCCGGCGGGGCCGGGCTCGTCGTCCTGCTCGAGGCGCTCGAGCGGGTCTGTGCGGGGCAGCGCGGCCGGCCGGAGCTGGACGCGTCCGAGCGGCGCTCGCGACTGCGACCCGGCCGCGCGCACCCGGTGCTGTCCGGCGCTGCCGACGACCAGCACGGCGCCGAGGGCTCCCCGCAGTACGAGGTCATGTACCTGTTGCGCGACACCGACGACGCGGCCGTCGACGCCCTGCGTTCCCGCCTCCTCGAGCTCGGCGACTCCGTCATCGTCGTCGGCGGTGACGACGAGTGGAACGTCCATGCGCACGTCGACGACGCGGGGGCCGCCGTCGAGGCCGGCATCGAGGCGGGCCGGCCGCACCGGGTGCGCATCACGTCCCTGGCCGATGCGCACCCCCATCACAGCGGGGCCGCCCCCGGCGAGACCGTGAGCGCGCGCGGATCCGCGCCGGCACACGCCGGGCCGCACGGGTCGGCGTCCGGGATCGTCGCGTGCGCGGCGGGCTCCGGGCTGGAGTCGCTCTTCGAGAGGGCCGGAGCCGTGGTCGTGCGCTCCGGGCCGGGCCGCCGTGCCTCGACCGGGGGCCTCATCGACGCCATCCGCTCCCAGCACGCGCGCGGCGCCGGCGGTGTCGTCGTGCTGCCCAACGACGGGGACACGCTGCTCGCCGCCGCGGCTGCCGTCCGGGCCGCCGCCGACGACGGCATCGAGGCCCACCTCGTCCACGTGCGCACCGCCGTCCAGGGCATCGCCGCGGTCGCGGTCTTCGAGCCCGACGCGGCCGCCTCCGAGAACGTCCTGGCGATGCAGGCGGCAGCCTCGGCCACCCGGCACGGCGCGGTCACCCTCGCCAACCGGGCCGCGCTGACCAGCGGGGGACCGTGCCGTCCGGGCGACGTGCTCGGTGTCGTCGACGGCGACGTCGTCATCGTCGGGTCCGACCAGCTGCGCGTGGCGCGGGAGGTCGTGCACCGCCTCCTCGCGAGCGGCGGCGAGCTCGTCACGGTCGTCGCCGGGGTCGACGCGCCCGAGGGCCTGCTCGAGGCCGTCACGGCCGAGGCCCGGGCCGCCCACCACGGCATCGAGGTCAGCCTCATCGACGGCGGCCAGCCCGTCTACAGCGTCCTGCTCGGGGTGGAGTGACGCCGTGGCCGCACTGACCGAGGACTCCCCGCTCACGAAGCTGCTCCAGAAGCCGGACGCCGCTCAGCTGGCGCGGACCAAGGGCCTGCACAGCGTCGGCGACCTCTTCGAGTTCGTGCCTCGGCGCTACGTGCGTCCCGGCCAGCTCACCGACCTCTCGTCGGTGCACGTCGGGGAGGACGTCCTCGTCGTCGCCGAGGTCAGGTCGGCCTCGACCCGGGCCATGCGCAACCGTCGGGGCAAGATGCTCACCGTCGTCATCGGCGACGACCTCGGCAACGAGCTCGACGTCACCTTCTTCAGCGCCTACGGGCACGAGAAGAAGCTGCTGCCCGGGGTCCGCGGCTTCTTCGTCGGCACGATCGGGGCCTACGGCCGCCGCCTGCAGCTGACGCATCCGGAGTACGAGCTCTTCGACGACGAGGACCAGGGCGAGGCGGCGGTGGAGTGGTACCGCACGCACCGGGTACCGGTCTACTCCACGACGGGGAAGCTCAACTCCCTGCGCCTGCGCAAGCTGGTCCACACCGCGCTCGACTCCGTCGACCGCGTCCGCGAGCCGGTGCCCGACGAGGTGCGCGACCGCCGCGGGCTCCTGTCGCGCCGGGAGGCGCTCGAGCTGGTCCACCGGCCGGCATTGGAGGACCGGCCCTCGCGCGGGCTCGACCGCCTCAAGTACGACGAGGCGTTCGTGCTCCAGACCATCCTCGCCCAGCGCCGCAAGGCGGCCGAGGCCGAGCTGGCCACCCCGCGGCCGCCGCGCCCCGGCGGACTGCTCGCCGCCTTCGACGAGCGGCTGCCCTTCGAGCTGACCCAGGGCCAGCGCGACGTCGGCGAGGTGCTCACGCGCGAGCTGGCCTCCGACCGGCCGATGCACCGGCTGCTGCAGGGCGAGGTCGGCTCCGGCAAGACCGTCGTGGCCCTGCGCGCGATGCTCGCGGCCATCGACGCCGGCGGCCAGGCCGCGCTGCTGGCCCCCACCGAGGTGCTCGCGGCCCAGCACCACCGCTCGATCACGGCCATGCTCGGCGACCTCGCCGAGGGCGGCCGGCTCGGCGGTGCGGAGCACGGCACGACGGTCGCCCTGCTCACCGGCAGCCAGAACGCCGCCACCCGTCGCAAGGCCCTCCTCGACGCGGCATCGGGGGAGGCCGGCATCGTCGTCGGCACCCACGCCCTCATCCAGAAGCACGTCCAGTTCGCCGACCTCGCCCTCGTCGTCGTCGACGAGCAGCACCGCTTCGGCGTCGAGCAGCGGGACGCCCTCCGCGAGAAGGGCATCCGGCCACCGCACGTGCTCGTCATGACCGCCACACCGATCCCGCGCACCGTCGCGATGACGGTCTTCGGCGACATGGAGACCTCGACCCTTCGCGAGCTGCCGCGGGGGCGGTCGCCCATCGCCACGCACGTCGTCGACGCCCAGCGGCCCGGCTGGGTCGAGCGGACGTGGCAGCGGGTCGCCGAGGAGGTCGCCCGGGGCCACCAGGCCTACGTCGTGTGCCCCCGCATCGGAGGAGACGACGCCCCGTCGCGGGATGACGCCGGCGCGGACTCCGAGGACGCGTCCGACTGGGACACCGAGTGGGAGGGCGACGGGGAGGACGCGGACACCCCCCGCCGCGAGCTCACCGGGGTCCACGAGATGCTCGACGAGCTCGCCTCCACCCCGGCGCTCGCGGGGGTGCGGCTCGGCCTGCTCCACGGCCGCCTCGACGCGGACACCAAGGACGCGACGATGCGCGCCTTCACCGACGGCCAGGTCGACGTCCTCGTGGCGACGACCGTCATCGAGGTCGGCGTCGACGTGCCCAACGCGTCGGTCATGGTCGTCGTCGACGCCGACCGCTTCGGCATCTCGCAGCTGCACCAGCTGCGGGGGCGGGTCGGCCGCGGTGCCGTCCCGGGGCTGTGCCTCCTCATGACGAACGACCCCGGCGAGCGCGCCCTCGAGCGGCTCGAGCAGGTGGCGGCCACCAGCGACGGTTTCGAGCTGGCCCGGGTCGACCTCCAGCTGCGACGCGAGGGCGACGTGCTCGGTTCGCGCCAGAGCGGGCGCGGCAGCTCGGTGCGCCACCTGCGACTCGGCCGGGTCGAGGACGAGCAGATCATCGCCGACGCGCGCGAGGACGCGTTCGCCCTCGTCGACGCCGACCCGCAGCTGCGCGAGCACCCGGCCCTCGCGGCCGCCGTGGCGCTGCGACTCGACGACGAGCAGGCCGCCTGGCTCGAGAGGGGCTGACATGACGCGCGTCATCAGCGGCACGGCCGGCGGTCGGCGGCTGCGCACACCTGCGGGCTCGGGCACGCGTCCGACGTCCGACCGCGTCCGCGAGGCCCTCTTCAGCCGGCTCGAGCACCGTGGCCTCCTCGAGGGCAGGCGCGTCCTCGACCTCTATGCCGGTTCCGGTGCCCTCGGCCTCGAGGCCGCCAGCCGGGGAGCGTCGGTCGTCCTGCTCGTCGAGTCCAGCGCCGCGGCCGGCAAGGTCATCCGGGCCAACATCGGGGTCGTCGGGGCGCCCGGGGTCCGGCTGCTGCCGACGACCGTGGAGAAGGCCCTCGCCGCCGGACCGCCCGCCGGGGTCCGGATGGACCTCGTCCTGCTCGACCCGCCCTACGACGTCGCCGAGCCCGCCCTCGCGGCCGTCCTGCGAGCCCTCGTCGACCACGGCTGGCTCGCCGATGACGCGTTCGTCGTCGTCGAACGTTCGAGCCGGTCGCCGCAGCCGACGTGGCCCGACGGCCTCGAGCTGTCGGGCGAGAAGCGCTACGGGGAGACGACCGTCTGGTTCGCCGAGCCCCCCACCGGCGGCGCGGCCTGAGCCGGCACCCGTCCGGCGCCCGTCCCGCCCCGTCACGACGCCGGCCGGTAGGTTTGCCGCGTGAGCACCGTGACGCGTCGCTGTGTGTGCCCCGGTTCCTACGACCCCGTGACGAACGGGCACGTGGACGTCGTCACCCGCGCGAGCCGCCTCTTCGACGAGGTCGTCGTCGCGATCCTGCACAACCCCTCCAAGGAGGGCACCTTCTCGGTCCCGGAGCGCACCCGGCTGCTCGAGGCGTCGGTCGGTCACCTGCCGAACGTGCGCATCGGTGACTGGGCGGCCACACTCGTCGTCGACGTCTGCCGCGAGGTCGGGGCCGACGCCATGGTCAAGGGGCTGCGCGGCGGGACCGACTTCGCCTACGAGCTGCCGATGGCGCACATGAACCACCACCTCACCGGCGTCGAGACGCTCTTCCTGGCCTCCGACCCCACCCTCCAGCACGTGAGCAGCTCGCTGGTCAAGGAGGTCGTGCGCTACGGCGGCGACGTCACCGGCCTCGTCCCGGACGCCGTCCTCGAGGCGCTGCGCGGCCGTCTGGCCTGATTTGGGCGCCGGAGGAGCCTCCGGTAGCCTTGGACGTCGGTCCACGTCCGTCCTGGCGCGGACCGAACCTACGACCGTGCGCAGGAGATATGAGCCGCCCCGATCCCCGTTCACCGCTGGTGCTCGACACCAGGGACCTGAACAGGCGACCGGGGACGATGCATGAGCTCACGCGCACGGTGACGTTCCCCGACGACCTCGGCACCGACGTCATCGCGATCAAGGCCGGCACGCCGGTCGAGCTCGAGGTGCGGCTGGAGTCGGTCGTCGAGGGCGTCCTCGTCACTGGTTCGGTCGGCGGCACGGCGACCGGCGCCTGCGTGCGGTGCCTGGACCCCGTCGAGCTCGACGTCGACGGGACCTTCCAGGAGCTGTTCGCCTACGCCGACCGGGCGGCGCACCACCACGAGGTGGGAGCCGACTCGGACGAGGACGAGGTGCACGAGCTCGTCGGCGACCTCGTCGACCTGGAGCCCGTGCTCCGGGACGCGGTCGTACCGACGCTGCCGTTCAAGCCGGTGTGCCGGGAGGACTGCCCGGGCCTGTGCTCCGAGTGCGGAGCCAGGCTCGCGGACGACCCGGACCACCACCATGAAGTGATCGACCCGAGGTGGTCGGCTCTCGGCGGACTGCTGGGGGACGACCCGCAAGAGAAGAGGAACTGACGTGGCTGTCCCGAAGCGGAAGATGTCGCGCTCCAACACCCGTTCGCGTCGCGCGAACTGGAAGGCTACGCCGACCACGCTGACCACGTGCCCCCAGTGCGGTGCTGCCACGCAGCCCCACATCGCGTGCCCGTCGTGCGGCACCTACAAGGGCCGTCACTACGCCGCGGCCGAGCGCACCGAGCACCAGGCCTGACCTGCCCGTGAGCGGCCCCGTGAGCGACCTCGATGCCGGGGGTGTTCCGGCGGCGGTGACGCAGGAGCCGCAGCGGCCCGTCGACGCCCTGCTCGCCCACCTCGACGAGGTGGTCGGCCAGGGAGTCGACGAGCCGCTGCTCCTGCGTGCCCTGACGCACCGGTCCTACGCGTACGAGAACGGCGGGCTGCCGAACAACGAGCGCCTCGAGTTCCTCGGCGACTCCGTCCTGGGCCTCGTCGTCACCGAGACGCTCTACCGGGAGCACCCCGACCTCGCGGAGGGCCAGCTGGCCAAGCTGCGCGCGGCGGTCGTCAACATGCGAGCCCTCGCCGAGGTCGCGCGCACCTTCGACCTCGGCGGCTACGTCATGCTCGGCAAGGGTGAGGAGGCGACGGGCGGCCGCGACAAGGCCTCGATCCTCGCCGACACCCTCGAGGCGCTCATCGGCACCGTCTTCCTCAGCGTCGGCATCGAGCGGGCGGCCGTCTTCGTCCACCACCACTTCGACGCCCTCATCGAGGAGGCCGCGACCCTTGGCGCCGGCCTCGACTGGAAGACGAGCCTGCAGGAGATGGCCGCCGGCGCCGCGCTCGGGACTCCCGAGTACCGCGTCGGCGAGCAGGGCCCGGACCACGAGAAGGAGTTCCACGCGCAGGTCTTCGTCGGCGACGAGGTCCTCGGCGAGGGTCGTGGCCGCTCGAAGAAGGAGGCCGAGCAGAAGGCCGCCAAGCAGGCCTGGCACACGCTCGACGCCCGCAGCACCGAGGCGGCCGCCGACCAGTCTGCGGCCCCGGGTGTGTCCGGCCTGTCCGGCGACGTGTCCGGACCGTCCGGCCCCACGCGCGCGCTCGGCTGACCCCGACCCGCCCTCAGACGTGCCCGAACTGCCCGAGGTCGAGGTCGTCCGCCGCGGCCTCGAGGACCACGTCGTCGGCCGCCACGTCACCCGCGCCCGGATCACCGGCGTGCGGGTCGCGCGGCGTCACGACGCCGGGCCCGAGGACCTCGCGGCGCGGCTGCACGACGTCACCGTCACGGCCGCCTCACGCCGCGGCAAGTACCTCTGGCTCGCCCTCGACGGCGAGGACGCCCTCATCGTCCACCTCGGGATGAGCGGCCAGATGCTCGTCGAGCCCGCCGAGGCGCCGCTGGAGAAGCACTGCCACGCACGGTTCGACTTCGCCGACGGCGGACCGCAGCTGCGGTTCGTCGACCAGCGCACCTTCGGGGGCCTGCAGCTGTCGCCGCTCGGTCGCGGGGGCATCCCCGAGGTCGTCGCGCACATCGCCCCCGACCCGTTCGAGCCGGTCTACGACCAGGCCGCCGTCGTGCGGCGGATGAAGCAGCGCGACAGCGCCGTCAAGCGCGCGCTCCTCGACCAGACCCTCGTCTCGGGCATCGGCAACATCTACGCCGACGAGGCGCTGTGGCGTGCACGGGTGCACGGCGAGCGGCTGTGCTCCGCGCTGACCAAGCCGACGCTGTCGCGCATCCTCGACCACGCCCGCGAGGTCATGGCCGAGGCCCTGGGCCAGGGCGGCACGAGCTTCGACGCGCTCTACGTCAACGTCAACGGGGCGAGCGGCTACTTCGACCGCTCGCTGCACGCCTACGGCCGCGAGGGCACGCCGTGCGACCGGTGCGGTGCCCTGATCCGCCGCGAGCAGTTCATGAACCGCTCGTCCTTCTCCTGCCCGGTGTGCCAGCCCCGACCGCGGCGCCGCGCGAGCGCCTGAGGCCCGCGCGAGCGCCTGAGGCAGCTCGACGCCGGCCCGGGTCGACGGTCAGTGACCGCCCGGGCGACGCCTCGGCGCCGGCCGCGTCGGGTCGTCATGCGGCGGCGCGACGTGGTCGGGCACGACGATCGGTCGCAGCCGCGCCCAGGTCATGAAGACCGCTGCGACGACGACCATGACCAGGCCCGCCCAGAGGTTGGCGTTGACGCCACCGGTCTTGTCGAGGGCCCGGTCGCCGAACAGGCCCATGGCCACGAGGATGACCCCGTAGATGCCGATGAGGCCGCCGATGAAGTTGCGGATGTCGAAGGCGCCGGCGGTGTGCCGCTCGACACGGGCGTCGTCGGGCTCCGGGGCCAGCGGCTCCTCGTGCTCGCCGGGGGCGTGATCGGCGGGCCGCCTGCTGCTGTCGGTCATGGCAGGACTCCTCTCAGAAGGCCACGTTGAGGATGACGACGAGCACCAGCGCGATGACCGCGAGCGGGATCGTGCGCTGGTACCACGGCAACCGCGACTCGTGCGGGTCGACGAGGTCCTCGCGCGGCGTCTCGGAGTAGACGAGCCCGCGCAGCTCGCGGGCCGGCTTGGGCACGGTGCCCAGGCTGACGACGACGCTGACGGCGATGTCGACGACGAACGCCGTGGACGCCGCGACGAACGCCGCGCCCTGCCCCTCGAGCGGCAGGACGCCGAGGCTCACCGAGCCGAACGCGTCCTTGGACAGGAACGCGACGACCACCGCCGACAGCGTGCCGCTGACCAGGCCGGCCCAGCCGGCCGTCGGCGTCATGCGCTTCCAGAACATGCCGAGGATGAACGTCGCGAACAGGGGTGCGTTGAAGAACCCGAACAGGGTCTGGAGGTAGTCCATGACGTTGCTGAAGGAGCTTGCGACGACGGCGGTGCCGATCGCGATGAGCGTCGCTGCGACGGTGGCCAGGCGTCCGATGCGCAGGTAGTAGTCGTCGCTGTGGTCCTTGCGGATGTACCGCTGCCACAGGTCGTAGCTGAAGACGGTGTTGAAAGCGGAGATGTTGGCAGCCATGCCGGCCATGAAGGCCGCGAGCAGGCCGGCGATGGCGATGCCGAGCAGGCCGTTCGGCAGGACGTCGCGCATGAGCAGCAGCAGCGAGTCGTTGTACTTGACGCCCTCGCCCGACGCGCCGCCGGGCGGCGAGCCACCGTTCTTCAGCTGCCCGATCTCCGGGACGAGGACGGCCGCGATCATGCCGGGCAGGATGACGATGAACGGCACGAACATCTTCGGGAACGCGCCGATGATCGGCGTCTTGCGGGCGGCCGAGATGGAGTTGGACGCCATGGCGCGCTGGACCTCGACGAAGTTCGTCGTCCAGTAGCCGAAGGACAGCACGAAGCCCAGGCCGAAGACGATGCCGACGACGGACCAGAACGGCGAGCTGAAGCCGGACAGCGCCTCGCCGGGCCACGAGTGCAGCTGCTGGTCGGCGGGCGGGACACCCGCCTTGGCGGGGGCCGACGTCGCGAGCTGGGTGATCTTGTCCTGCAGCCCCTGCCAGCCGCCGGCGCGGTGCAGGCCGATGAGGGTCAGCGGCAGGAGGGCGGCGACGATGACGAAGAACTGCAGCACCTCGTTGTAGATCGCCGCCGACAGGCCACCGAGCGTGATGTACGACAGGACGATCGCCGCCGCCACGAGGAGCGCGACCCAGAGCGGCCAGCCCAGGAGGGCGTGGACGATCGAGCCGAGCAGGTAGAGGTTGACGCCGGCGATGAGCAGCTGGGCGAGGGCGAAGCTCAGTGCGTTGACGAGGTGGGCGCCGGTGCCGAAGCGCCGGTACATGAACTCCGGGACCGAGCGGACCTTGGAGCCGTAGTAGAAGGGCATCATGACGACGCCGAGGAACAGCATCGCCGGGATGGCGCCCACCCAGAAGTAGTGGACGGTGGAGATGCCGAGCTCGGCGCCGTTGGCGGACATGCCCATGATCTCGACGGCGCCGAGGTTGGCCGAGATGAAGGCGAGGCCGGTGACCCAGGCCGGCAGGGACCGGCCCGACAGGAAGAAGTCGATGGAGTCGGACACGGCGCGCCGGGCCATGAGCCCGATGCCGAGGACGAAGACGAAGTACAGCGCGATGATGACGTAGTCGACGGGGTTGGCACTGATGATGGAGTCCGCTGTCGGTAGACCCGCGAGTGAGCGCATGCGATCAGTCCCTTCGTTGGGCGACCCGTTCGACGCTAGCGCAGCCGGGCCCGCCGGTCGCGTCAGGACACCTCCTGGTTGGTCGGGTCGGGAACGGGGCTGATGGCGCGCTTCAGCGGCACGGTGGCATCGACCGCCGCCTCGACCGGGATCGTCATACCCTTCTCGAGCGCGCGCTTCACGGCCAGGTAGTCGCCGCTGGCGTTGACGGCCTCGACGGCCACGAGCAGGCCGCCGTGGTAGCTGAGCAGCGAGAACGACTCTGCTGCAGGGTCGCCGCGCAGGACCGTCGTGTCGGCACCGTGCGGCAGGCCCGCGATCTGGAGGCGCAGGTCGGCCTGGTCGCTCCAGAACCACGGCACGCTGTCATAGGGCTCGGGCCGGCCGGCCAGCGTCGCGGCGGCGGCCCGGGCCTGGTCGGTCGCGTGCGGCACGCTCTCCAGCCGGGTCGGGCCGGCGCGCCCGCGGGAGAAGGGGTTCGGGCCGACGGTGCAGTCACCGGCGGCGACGGTGCGACCGTCGGACGCGCGGGCGAACCGGTCGACGACGATGCCGCGCGGCTCGACCTCCAGGCCGAGCCGGCGGGCGAGGTCGGTCCGTGGCTCGACGCCCGTGCCGACGACGACGAGGTCCGCCTCGAGCTCGGTGCCGTCGGCCAGCACGACCGCCTCGGCGCGACCGGCGGTGCCGTGGATCCGCGTCGCCCGTGCCCCGAGGAGGACCCGGGTGCCGCGGCGTCGGTGGCCCTCGAGGTAGAAGGCCGACAGCTCGGGGGTCACCGCGCGCGACAGCAGGCGGTCGGCGACCTCGACGACCGTGACGTCCGCGCCGAGGGCCCGGGCGCTCGCCGCCACCTCCAGCCCGATGAAGCCGCCGCCGACGACGACCACCGACCGGGCGGCCCGGACCGCGGGAACGAGCGCGTCGGCATCGGCGAGGCTGCGCAGCGCCAGGACGCGGTCGAGGTCGGCGCCCTCGACCGGGAGGGTCCGGTTGACGGCCCCGGTCGTCAGCGCCAGGCGGTCCCAGACGATCTCGCGACCTGTGTCGGTGCGGGCGGTGCCGTCCCGCTCGTCCCCGTTCCGGGAGAGGTCCACGACCCGCTCGCCGGTCAGCAGCTCCACGCCGTGCTCCGCGAACCACGAGACGGGACGGAAGACCAGCGAGGCCCGGTCGTGCTCGCCGCGCAGGTAGGTCTTCGACAGGGGTGGGCGCTCGTACGGTGGCTCGGGCTCCTCACCGACGAGGACGACGGGGGAGTCGTCCCCGAGCTCGCGCAGCGCCGTGACGAGCGAGATGCCCGCCTGCCCTGCCCCGACGACGAGGATCGTGCGGTCGGCAGCCATGTCCGCCAGCCTAGGGTGGACGACATGACGTGGACGCCGACGACCCCGGAGACCGTCTTCACCTACGGCGCCCCGACGCTGAAGTTCGGCCCCGGGTCGGCGGACGAGGTCGGGCACGACGTCGTCGCCCTCGGCGCCCGCCGGGTCCTCGTCGTCACCGACCCCGGCGTCCTCGCCACGGGCGCTCCCGACCGGGTCGCCGACGGCATCCGGGCCGCGGGTGCGGAGGCCGTCGTCCACGACTCGGCCCATGTCGAGCCGACCGACGCCAGCCTCGTCGCCGCCGCCGAGCGCGCCCGGGTCGAGGGTCCCTTCGACGCGTTCGTCGCGGTCGGTGGCGGCTCGGCGATCGACACCGCCAAGGCGGTCGACCTGCTGCTCACCGACGGCGGGGACCTCATGGACTACGTCAACCTGCCCGTCGGTGCGGGCCGGGCGCCGTCGCGGCCGCTCGCGCCCCTCGTGGCTGTGCCCACGACGACCGGCACCGGGGCCGAGAGCACGACGATCTGCGTCCTCGACGTCCTGTCCCTGCGGGTGAAGACCGGCATCAGCCACATCCGGCTGCGGCCCGTGCTCGCGGTGGTGGACCCCCGACTGACCGTGACCCAGCCGGCCGGTGTCACGGCGAGCGCCGGCATGGACATCCTCTGCCACGCCCTCGAGAGCTGGACGGCGCGGCCGTACACGTCCTTCGAGCACAGGACGCCGGGGGAGCGCGTGCCCTACTGCGGCGCCAACCCGATCTCGGACCTCTGGGCCCAGCGAGCGATGACGCTGCTCGCCGGCGCCTTCCGCACCGCCGTGCACGACGGCGGCGACGAGGTGGCGCGCGGCGAGATGGCCCTCGCGGCGACCTTCGCGGGCCTCGGCTTCGGCAACGCCGGGGTGCACGTGCCGCACGCCAACGCCTACCCGGTGGCCGGGCGGGTTCGCGACCACCACCCGGAGGGCTACCCGAGGGGCGAGCCGCTCGTGCCGCACGGCACCGCGGTCGCGCTGACGGCGCCCGAGGCGTTCCGGTGGACCTTCCCGGCCGACCCGAGCCGCCACCTCGAGGCCGCCAGGCTGCTCGAGCCCGGCGTCGACGTCGGCGTCGGTGACCCCGCCGACGTGCTGCCCGGCGTCCTGCGCCGCCTCATGCGCGACATCGACCTGCCCGACGGCCTGGCCGGGGTGGGCTACGGCGAGGGTGACGTCGAGGCCCTCGCCGAGGGGGCGATGAAGCAGCAGCGGCTGCTCGCGACGAGCCCGCGGCCGGTCACCGAGGACGACCTGGCCGGGATCATCCGCCGCTCGCTGCACCCGTCCGACCGTCCCTGACCCCCCGGACGCGGCACCCACCGCAGCACCGACCGCATCACCGACCGCATCACCGACCGCAGAACCGGACACGACGCCGGCACAGCAGTCGCCGCCGCGTCGGAGGACCGGCATAGGGTGCCTTACGTGACGACACCGACCCCGGCGCCCGTGGCGCAGCAGCACAGCACCCCGACGCCCCTGCCGATGCCCGGCCGCGGCGACTGGCTCGACTGGGTGGCCACCCGCGGTGAGCAGCAGCTGGCCCTCGTGCGCGACCTCGTCGACGGGCTCAAGGCCGACCCCCCGTCGGATGCCCTCGAGGTGCTCCGGGTCTGGAACGAGGCGCAGGTGGCGCTGTCCAACGCCGCGGCGGTCGGCTCCCTGTTCGCCGAGGTGCACCCCGACGCGGGGGTGCGCGAGCGCGCCGAGTCGGTGGCCCAGGAGGTCCAGAAGCTCGACACCGACCTCGGCCTCGACACCGACCTGTACGCGGTGTTCGCGCGGCTCGACGCCTCGGGCCTCGACGCAGACGCCGCCCGCGTCCTCGAGCGCACCCTGCGGGACTTCCGCCGTTCCGGGGTCGACCGCGACGAGGCGACCCGTGACCGGCTGCGCGCCCTGAGCGAGAAGGCGATCCTGCTCAGCCAGGAGTTCAGCAAGAACATCCGCGAGGACGTCCGCAGCATCCGGGTGACCCCGGACCGGCTCGAGGGCATGCCGCAGGACTGGGTCGAGGCCCACCCCGCCGATGACGACGGGCTCGTCACGGTGACGACCGACTATCCCGACGTCGTGCCGTTCCGCACGTTCGCCCGCGACGCCGAGGCGCGGCGCGCCATCACGACGGAGTTCCTCACCATCGGCTGGCCGGCCAACGACCGCGTCCTGCAGGACCTCTTCGCCGTCCGCCGCGAGCACGCGTCCCTGCTCGGCTACGACACGTGGGCCGACTACGACGCCGAGGTCAAAATGATCGGGAAGGGCTCTGCCATCGGAGAGTTCGTCGACCGCATCACCGAGCTGTCCACCGAGAGCGCCGCGCGCGACAAGGGCGTGCTCCTCGAGCGGATGCGCGAGGACGTGCCGGCGGCCACCGACATCGACGGCGCCGACACGTTCTACTACGCCGAGCTGGTCCGCAAGGAGCAGCTCGCGGTCGACGCCCAGCGGGTGCGCACGTACTTCCCCTTCGAGCGGGTGCGCCAGGGCCTGCTCGACGTCACCGGGCGTCTCTTCGGCCTCGAGTGGACGCCGGTGCCCGCCGGCGAGGCCGCGACGTGGCACGCCGACGTCGCGACGTACGACGTGTCCTCCGGAGGGGAGCGCATCGGCCGCATCCACCTGGACCTGCACCCGCGCGAGGGCAAGTACAAGCACGCCGCCCAGTTCGACCTCGTCCGTGGGGTCTGCGACACGCAGCTGGCCGAGGGTGTCCTCGTCTGCAACTTCAACCGGGGGCTGATGGAGCACGACGAGGTCGTCACGCTGTTCCACGAGTTCGGCCACCTCGTGCACCACGTCGTGGCCGGCCGGCAACGCTGGGTGCGGTTCTCCGGCGTCGCCACCGAGTGGGACTTCGTCGAGGCCCCTAGTCAGATGCTCGAGGAATGGGCTTGGGACGCAAAGGTGCTCGCGACCTTCGCCCGCAACGCCGACGGCGAGACTATCCCCGCCGACCTCGTCGAGGCGATGCGCCGGGCCGACGACTTCGGCAAGGGCTACCAGGCCCGGACCCAGATGTTCTACGCCGCCCTGTCCTACGACCTCCACGTCCGCCAGACCGACGACCTCACCGCCCGGCTGCGTGAGCTCATGGGGCGGTACTCGGTGTTCCCGTACCTCGAGGGCACCCACATGCACTGCGCCTTCGGCCACCTGGACGGGTACAGCTCCGGGTACTACACGTACATGTGGTCCCTCGTCATCGCCAAGGACATGTTCTCGGCCTTCGACCGCGAGGACCTCTTCGACCCCGAGGTCGCCGGTGCCTACCGCGACAAGGTCCTCGCGCCGGGTGGCCGGCGCGACGCCGCGGACCTCGTCGAGGACTTCCTCGGCCGGCCGTACACGTTCGACGCGTACGCCGCCTGGCTCGCCGAGTGAGGGGGCGAGGCGAGATGCGGGTCGTCTCCCTCCACGTCCACCCGGTCAAGTCGCTGGCCGGCGTCTCGCCCGTGCAGGCGCGCCTCGACGAGCGGGGGATCGGCGGCGACCGCCGGTGGGGTGTCGTCGACCCCGACGGTGCCAAGGTCACGGCACGCGAGGAGCACGCGCTCCTCGCGCTGCGCGCCGAGCCGCTGCCCGGCGGGGCCGTCCGGCTCACGGACGCGTCCGGCGGCGTCCTCGACGTCCCGGCGCCCGTGGACGCCGCCCCGGTCCCGGTGGCCTTCTCCGGTCAGACCCTGGCGCGTCCGGCGGGGGAGGCCTCCGACGCGTGGCTCAGCGAGCGCGTCGGGCGGCCGCTGCGGCTCGTGTGGCAGGACGACGACACGGTGCGTCCGGTGCGGCCCGACCTCGGCGGCCGGGCCGGCGACCGGAACTCGCTGTCCGACGCCGCCCCCGTCCACGTCACCACCGACGCGTCCCTGGCGCGGCTCAACGACTGGCTCGTCGAGACCGCCCTCGAGCGCGGCGAGCAGCCGGGCGAGCCACTCGGTCACGACCGGTTCCGCCCCAACGTCGTGGTGGACGGCGACGAGCCGTTCGCCGAGGACGCGTGGCGCCACGTGACGATCGGCGACGTCCCGTTCCGGGCGACGATGGTGTGCGACCGCTGCGTCATGACGACGATCGACCGCGCGGAGCTGGTCACCTCCAAGGAGCCGATCCGCACCCTCGCCAGGCACCGCCGGTGGGAGGGTGCGACGTGGTTCGGTATCCGGTTGACCCCGGTGCTGCCCGTCGCCGCCGACGCCGTCCTGCACGTCGGCGACGAGGTCGTCGCGTCCTGACCGCGCGCGCCCTCAGGGGATCGGCAGCTCCTTGAGCACGACGGGACGGCCGGTGCTGCGCTCCGACAGCTGGGCGAGCGCCTGCCGCACCGTCTTGGAGAACAGGTGCGCGCCCGTGAGGGTCGGGTGCACCCGGTCGGACTGCACCTGGTCCGGGTGGGCCCGGACCGCGTCGGCCCAGTCGGCGACGACGACGTTGGGGTGGCGGCTCGCGACGAGCGCGAGGGCCGCGTTGTCACCGTCGATGCGTGCGAACGGCCCCATGACGTTGACGAGGACGACCATCCGGTTCGGGCCGAGCACGGAGAGCACGTCCTCGACCCGGTCGGCGTCGACGCCGGCGTTCGTCCCGAAGGCGAGCACGACCGCCCGGCGGTTGGCGTCGCCGCGCGCCCTCACCTCGGCGAGCCCGTCGGACCAGCGCCGGTTGGACTTGGCGTCGATGCGGATGCCGGGGAAGTAGTAGCGCAGCGCCTGCAGGCTGCCGACCATGATGGAGTCGCCGTAGGCGTCGATCTCGGGCCCGCTCGGCATCGTGAACGCGGCGTTGTGCGCCGAGGCCGCGCCGGAGGGCCCGCCCGACGGCACCCCCGTGGAGGCGGACGCCTGCGGCGAGGCGGTCCCGGGCACCCCGGACGCCTTGGACCCGTCGCCGGTGCCGGCCGGACCGGTGGCAGGTGCGTGTGCCGTCGGGGCGGCCTCGTCGGCGGCCGCCTCGTTGGCGGCGAGCATCCGTGCGGTCTCGGTCATGTCGGGCGCGGTGGCGACGACGACGGCCGTGCCGATGAGCAGGACCGTGGCGACACCGGCGACGACGCGTCGGCCGCGGGCCGTCAGCCCGGTGAGCAGACCACCGATCCGGCGGCCGACGCCGAGGAACCCGAGGGTCCGGAACGGCGTCTCGACGAAGCGGAAGGTGAGGTCGGCCAGCGCCAGGGTGACGACGACGCACCACAGCCGGGTCAGCCCGTGCCACGTCGTGCCCGGGGCCGACGGGTTGTCGAGGCCGACGAGGAGCACCACCGGCCAGTGCCACAGGTAGATCGAGTACGACCGGGCACCCACCCAGGTCGCGGCCCGGTGGCGGACGAGGCGCTGGAACGGGTCGGGCCCGGTGGGAGGCCGGTCGAGGACCCCCATGACGAGGACCGCCGTCGCGAGGGAGGCCAGCACGATGCCGCCACGGAAGGTCAACGGCGACTGCTCGCCGAGGAGGACCATCGCGCCGACGAGCACGGCCCCGGCGACGGGGACCGCCCACGCGCCGTGCCGGCCCCACCGCGAGGGTGCCACGCGCAGGGCCAGCGTCGGGGTCGACCACGCGAACGCCAGCCCGGCGCCGGCCATGAGGCCGACGAGGTGCGTGTCGGTGCCGTAGTAGACGCGGGTCGGGTCGCCGTCGGGGGTGAAGAGGGCCGCCATGAGCAGGGCCGACGTGCCGCCCAGCGCCGCGGCCGCCCCGACGCGCACGCGCGGGGACCCGAGGGCGAGCAGGCCGAGGGTCAGGACGGGCCACACGAGGTAGAACTGCTCCTCGACCGCCAGCGACCAGAAGTTCATGAACAGCTGGGGGGCGGTCTGGTCGAAGTAGCTGGACCCGGCCGTGATCTCGACCCAGTTCGTCGAGAACGTCAGCGCGCCGACGATCTGGCGGCCGACGTGGACGAGCAGGTCCTGGCTGACGAGTCGTGCGATGAGCACGCTGGTCACCACGCACAGCACGAGGGCCGGCAGGAGCCGCCGGGCGCGTCGCAGCCAGAAGGCGCCGAAGGCGATGCGCCCCGTGCGTCGGTGCTCGCGCACGAGCAGGGTCGTGATGAGGAAACCGGAGACGACGAAGAAGACGTCGACGCCGAGGAAGCCCCCGGGCAGCCACGCCGGGTCGAGGTGGTACGCGAGGACGCCGGCGATCGCGAGGGCGCGCAGGCCGTCCAGGCCCTCGATGCGGCCGGAGCGCGAGGACCCCCGGGCCGCGCCGGGCGCGCCGGCCGCACCGGCCGGCGTCCGCGCCGGCTCGTCCCGGACCGCGGCCCGGCCGCTCGCCTCGTTCATCGTCGACGTCGCCACGTCGCCTCCTCGTGGGGCTGCGGTGAGTGGAGTCACCGCTCGTGCCTGCTGTGAGCATAGGGACCGATGGTGACGCCGGTGCGACGCCACGCGGGCGACCCGGCTCCCTGCCCCTTCGGCCCGGACCGACCCGGGACGTACCGTGGCGCCATGGCCGGAACGGTGCGCGTGACGATGTTCGTGCGGGGGCAGGTGCAGGGCGTCGGCTTCCGGTGGTGGACCCGGGCCCGGGCGCTCGAGCTCGGCCTCGTGGGGCACGCCCGCAACACCGCCGACGGCCGCGTCGAGGTCGTCGCCCAGGGCCCCCGCGAGGCCGTCGACCGGCTCGAGCAGCTGCTGCGCGAGGAGCCCTCCACGACACGGCGACCCGGCCACGTCGTGTCCGTCGTCGTGCAGGAGACCGTCCCGAAGGACGGGACCGAGGGCTTCGTGGAGCGGTGACCGACCTACGCTGACCGGGTGAGCCAGCAGCCGTCCCCGTCCGCCGACGACGCGACACCCGCCGAGCTCGTGCGCCTGCGCGGCAGCATCGACAACATCGACGCGGCGCTCATCCACCTGCTCGCCGAGCGCTTCAAGTGCACCCAGCAGGTCGGCGTCCTCAAGGCCGAGCGGCACCTGCCGCCGGCCGACCCGGCCCGGGAGGAGCGGCAGATCGCCCGGCTGCGCGTGCTGGCCGACGAGGCCGGCCTCGACCCCGTCTTCGCCGAGAAGTTCCTCGGCTTCATCATCGCCGAGGTCATCCACCACCACGAGCGGATCGCCAACGGCGCCGACTGAAGTCCCCGGCCGCGCCCGGCCGCGCCCGGTCGTGCCCGGTCGTGCTCGTCGCCGCGGGCTCGTCGTCCCGAGCTCGTCGTCCGGCTAGTACAGCGTCGCGTCCTGGCGGGCGTCGAGCGCCGCGTCGTACGCGTCCGCCTCCGCGTCCGACGCGAAGCCGCCCGCCTCGCGGGTCATCCGCCCGGCCGTCGGCACGGCGCTCCGGTCGACGTGGGCGTCGGGCTCCCACAGCCGGCTGCGCCTGACGGCCCGGGCGCACTGGAAGTAGACGCGCTCGACGGTGACGACGAGGACCGACGCCGGCAGGACGCCGCGCACCTCGTGCCGGGCCAGCTCGTCCGGGTCCGTGGACACGACGGCGGTGCCGCGTACCCGCAGCTCCTCGCCGATCCCGGGCACGAGGAAGAGCAGGCCGACCCGCGGGTCCGCGACGAGGTTGCGCAGAGTGTCGAGCCGGTTGTTCCCGCGACGGTCGGGGACGACGAGGGTGCGTTCGTCGCGGATCCGGACGAACCCCGGGGCGTCGCCGCGCGGCGACTGGTCGAGACCGCCCCGGCCCACCGTCGCCACGACGAGGAACGGCGAGGCCGCGATGAGCTCCTGGTGGCTCGGCAGCAGGACGGTCGACTCCTTGGCGAGCGAGTTCGCGACCGGAGCAGTCGGGTAGACCTCGAGGAGCCGGTCGAGCGAGGTGACGGCGTGCGGGTCGGTGCGGGTCGTCGCGTCGGTCACGGGCACACGCTACGCCGCCGGCCCCCGACGCCCCCGACGCCGCGGACGCCCGGAGGCTCACCTCCCGGGCCGGCGGCCGTGCGGCTAGTACGCTGACCGGGATCGCCGCCCGGCCGGACCACAAAGGAACGCCTCTTTCGTGTACGTCAAGAGCCTCACCCTGAAGGGCTTCAAGTCCTTCGCCTCGGCGACCCACCTGCGGCTCGAGCCCGGCATCACCTGCATCGTCGGGCCCAACGGCTCGGGCAAGAGCAACGTCGTCGACGCGCTCGCCTGGGTCATGGGCGAGCAGGGCGCCAAGTCGCTGCGCGGCGGCAAGATGGAGGACGTCATCTTCGCCGGCACTGCCGGGCGCGCGCCGCTCGGCCGCGCCGAGGTCGCCCTGACGATCGACAACTCCGACGGCGCGCTGCCCATCGACTACACCGAGGTCACCATCGCGCGGACGATGTTCCGCAACGGCGGCTCCGACTACTCGATCAACGGCACGCCGTGTCGCCTGCTCGACGTGCAGGAGCTGCTCTCCGACAGCGGCATCGGCCGCGAGATGCACGTCATCGTCGGCCAGGGCCAGCTCGACACCGTGCTGCGGGCCACGCCCGAGGAGCGTCGCGGCTTCATCGAGGAGGCCGCGGGCGTCCTCAAGCACCGCAAGCGCAAGGAACGCGCGCTGCGCAAGCTCGAGACGATGGAGGCCAACCTCACCCGCGTCCAGGACCTCACGAGCGAGATCCGCCGCCAGCTCGGGCCGCTCGGGCGCCAGGCCGAGACCGCGCGCAAGGCCGCCGTCATCCAGACCGATGCCCGCGACGCCCGGCTGCGCCTGCTCGCCGACGACCTCGTCCAGCTGAGGTCGACGCTCGAGCAGGAGGTCGCCGACGAGTCGGCGCTCATCGAGCGCCGCACGCAGGTCGAGGAGGCCATCGCCGACCTCGCGACGCGTCTGGCCGCGCTCGAGGCCGAGGCCGAGGCCGCGCGTCCGCGGCTGACCCGCGCCCAGGACGAGTACGTGGCACTCGGCCGGCTCGTCGAGCGGATGGCCGCGACGCGCTCGCTCGCGGCCGAGCGGGTCCGCCTGCTCTCCGAGGACGACGCCGGCAACGACGGACCGACGCGCGACCCCGACGAGCTGCGCGCCCAGGCCGCGGCGGTCCGCGAGCAGGAGGAGATGCTCCTCGCCGAGATCGAGGAGGCCCGCGCGGCCCTCGAGGAGGCCGTGCTCACCCGCAACGACGCCGAGCGGCGTCACGCCGAGGAGACCTCCCGGCTGGCCCGTGCCTCGCGCGCCGCGGCCGACCGCCGCGAGGGGCTGGCCAAGCTCGGCGGCCAGGTGGGCGCCAAGGCCTCCCGCATCGAGGCCCGCGAGGCCGAGCTGGGGCGGCTGCGCCACACCATCGAGCAGGCCGCGACCCGGGCCGCCGAGGCCGAGCGCGAGTTCGCCCGCCTCGAGGCCGGCGTCGCCCAGGAGGAGGAGGGCGAGCAGGGCCTCGACAGCGCGTACGAGGAGGCGGCCGAGCGGCTCGAGGCCGTCGAGGCCGAGGTCGCCCGGTGGAAGGACGCCGAGGCGGCCGCCGACCGCACCCGTACCGGCGCCGCGGCGCGCGTCGAGGCGCTGGAGATGAGCCTGAGCCGCAAGGACGGCGCCGCAGCGCTCCTGGCGGCCGCCGACGACACCCACGACATCCTCGGGTCCGTCGCCTCGCTGCTGACCGTCGAGCCCGGCCTCGAGACCGCGGTGGCCGCCGCCCTCGGCACCGCCGCCGAGGCCCTGGCGGTCGGCTCACTCGACGGGGCCCGAGCCGCGGTGCGCTCCCTGCGCGACGACGACGGTGGGCGCGCGAGCCTGCTCGTGGCCGAGTCCGCCGCGCCCGTCGACCCCGCCGGCTGGCCGGTCCTGGCCGACGGGCAGCGCTGGGCCCGCGACGTCGTCTCGTGCCCCGACACCCTGCGTCCGGCCCTCGAGCAGGTGCTCGACCGCGTCGCCCTCGTGGCCGACGCCGGCGCCGCGTCGGTGCTGGTGCGCCGGCACCCGGGAGTCACCGCCGTGACGAGCGAGGGTGACGTCTACGGGCCGGGCTGGGTGCGCGGCGGGAGCCACGCGGCGCCCAGCCTCATCGAGCTGCAGGCGGCCCTGGACGAGGCCCGCGCCGCCGTCGCCACCGCCACCCGGCAGGCGGAGGAGTCCCGGTTCCGGCTCGCCGGCCTCGAGTCCACCCGGGCGGAGCTCGCCGAGGCCGTCGACGAGGCGCTCGAGCGACTCAACGAGAGCGACGCCCGCATGGCGGCGGTCGCCGAGAAGCTGGGATCCCTGGGCCAGGCGGTCCGCGCCGCGCGGGCCGAGGTCGAGCGCACCGAGCGCGCCATCGCGGACGCCACCGCCGCCCTCGAGGCCGACCAGGCCGAGCACGCCGAGCTGCTCGAGCGGCTCGAGGCCGCGAGCGGCGAGGGGGAGGTCGAGGACGAGCCCTCGACCGAGGAGCGCGACCGCCTCGAGGACCTCGCCCGCGAGGCCCGGGCCACCGAGACCGAGCTGCGCCTCGCCCTGCGCACCCGTGAGGAGCGCGCCCGCGCCCTCAAGGACCGCGCCGACGCCCTCGAGCGCAGCGCCCGGCACGAGGAGGAGGCGCGCGAGCGGCTCGCCGCCCGGCAGGAGCGGCGCCGCCGCGAGGCCGCCGTGGCCGAGGCCGTCCGGGTCGCCGCCACGTGGGCGCACGGCCTGCTCGTCGAGTCGGCCGAGGAGGCGGCCCGTGCCCGGGCAGCCGGTGAGGCCGAGCGCACCGAGCGCGACGCGGAGCTCGCCGTCGTCCGCAAGGACGTCGCGACGCTGCAGGCCGAGCTGCGCGAGCTGACCGACTCGGTCCACCGCGACGAGGTGGCGCGGGCCCAGCAGCGCCTGCGCATCGAGCAGCTCGAGACGCGCGCGGTCGAGGAGCTCGGCATCGCGCCGGATGCGCTCGTCGACGAGTACGGCCCGCACCAGCCGGTGCCGGTCGTGCCCGACCCCGACGCCGACCCCGACGCCCCGCAGCCGGAGCCGGTGCCGTTCGTGCGCGACGCCCAGGAGAAGCGGCTGCGGCAGGCCGAGCGCAAGCTGAATGCGCTCGGCCGCATCAACCCGCTGGCGCTGGAGGAGTTCTCGGCGCTCGAGGAGCGGCACAAGTTCCTCACCGAGCAGCTCGAGGACCTCAAGAGCAGCAAGCGGGACCTGCTCGACATCGTCAAGGAGGTCGACGAGCGCGTCGAGCGGGTCTTCGCCGAGGCGTTCGAGGACACCGCGGTGCAGTTCGAGCGCGTCTTCCAGCGACTCTTCCCGGGCGGCGAGGGGCGGCTCGTGCTCACGGACCCGTCGAACATGCTGACGACCGGCCTCGAGGTCGAGGCGCGCCCGCCCGGCAAGAAGATCAAGCGGCTGTCGCTGCTGTCCGGCGGCGAGCGCTCGCTCGTCGCGGTGGCGCTGCTCGTGTCGATCTTCAAGGCCCGGCCCTCGCCCTTCTACATCATGGACGAGGTCGAGGCCGCGCTCGACGACGCCAACCTCGGCCGCCTCATCACGCTCTTCGAGGAGCTGCGCGACAGCTCCCAGCTCATCGTCATCACCCACCAGAAGAAGACGATGGAGATCGCCGACGCCCTCTACGGCGTCAGCATGCGGGGCGACGGCGTGACGACCGTGGTCAGCCAGCGGCTGCGCGACGTCGCCGACCAGCAGTCCGCCTGACGCGTCCGGCGTTGCCGAATCGTCACTCCCGCTGGTTTGCGTCCCTCGAGTAACATGCGTCACTCTTGTCACATGGTCTTCCTCGTCATCTCGATGCTCGTCGTCACCGTTCTCGGTGTGGCGGTCGTCGGCGTCGTCGCGGTGCCCGCGCACCGTGGTGGCCGAGACCTGCTCACCGCCAAGGGGGAGGGGGTCGCACGCGAGGCACGTCGTCGCGCGTCGGCCCTGGGAGGGACGCGACACACGCGCGCCCGCACGCACTGACCGGACGGCGAGCCCGCGTCCTGCGCATCGGTCGCGGCTCGCGGGGGTGGTCCGGCTGCGTGGTTGGATGACCGGGTGGACACAGTCTGGATCTACGTCATCATCGGCGCGCTCGTGCTCGTCGGTGGCATCGTCTACGGCGTCACGCTGACCCGAGGGCGCGGCCGCGACGCGACGCTCGAGCGTGAGGCGCCGCCCGCACCGGGCCTGCCCGTCGAGGACCTCGACCGCAGGCCGCCCGCTCCGAGCGACACGACGGCACCACCGGTCGACAGACCGGGGGCTCCCGCCGAGGTCGAGACCGTCGGCCCGGAGGCCGCGGCCGAGACCGTCGAGACCGTCCAGCCGGAGGTCGCGCCGATCCTGATCGAGCGGCCCGAGTCGGCCCGCGGACGGCTCCAGCGGCTGCGCGCCCGGCTCGCCCGCTCCAACACCGCGCTGGGCAAGGGACTGCTCGCGCTCCTGTCGCGCGGCAGCCTCGACGAGGAGGCCTGGGAGGAGGTCGAGGACACCCTCATCGCCAGCGACCTCGGCGTCGAGGCCGCCACCGAGCTCGTCGACTCCCTGCGGACCAGGGTCAAGGTCGAGGGCACGAGCGACGAGGCCACCGTGCGCGGTTGGCTCCGCGAGGACCTCCTCGCCCTCGTCCAGCCCGACATGGACCGCCGCATCGCGAGCAGCCGGGTCGGCGACCGGCCGGCCGTCGTCCTCGTCGTCGGCGTCAACGGCGCCGGCAAGACGACGACCGTCGGCAAGCTGGCCCGGGTCCTCGTCGCCGAGGACCGCGAGGTGCTCCTCGGCGCCGCCGACACCTTCCGCGCCGCGGCCGCCGACCAGCTCGAGACGTGGGGTGCCCGGGTCGGCGTCGCGACCGTCCGCTCGGACCGCGACGGCGCCGACCCCGCCGCCGTCGCCTTCGACGCCGTGCGGGCCGGCATCGAGGAGGAGGCGGACGTCGTCATCATCGACACCGCCGGGCGCCTCCACAACAAGGTCGACCTCATGAACGAGCTCGGCAAGGTCAAGCGTGTCATCGAGAAGCAGAGCCAGATCGACGAGGTGCTCCTCGTCCTCGACGCGACGACCGGCCAGAACGGGCTCCAGCAGGCCACGGTGTTCTCCCAGGCCGTCGACGTCACCGGCATTGTGCTGACCAAGCTCGACGGCACGGCCAAGGGCGGCATCGTCGTCGCGGTCCAGCGCCAGCTCGGGGTCCCGGTCAAGCTTGTCGGGCTGGGGAGGGCCCCGACGACCTCGCGCCGTTCGACCCCGACGCGTTCGTCGACGCCATCCTCGCCTGAGGCCGGAGGGTGCGCGAGCGGGCCCGTCCACGATCCGGACGGGCCCGCTCGGCGTAACTCCGGGCTAACACCGGGCGCGTGTTGTTGACACGGCCGTAACACGACGCGGCGTCCGGTGAAACCGCTCGTCCCCAGACTCCTCGCATGACACCAGCACTGATGCCCCTCGCGGCACAAGCTCCACAGATCAACGAGGCCGCGACCGCGTTCATGCTCGTCGCCTCCTCGATGGTCCTGCTCATGACGCCGGGTCTCGCCTTCTTCTACGGCGGCATGACCCGTTCAAAGTCCGTCCTCAACATGATGATGATGAGCTTCGGCGCCCTGGCCGCCGTCGGCATCGTCTACGTGCTCTGGGGCTACTCGATGTCCTTCGGCAACCTCCAGGACAAGACCGGTGACGTCGGTGGCATCTTCACCAGCCCGTTCCACCTCTTCGGCCTCGGGGCCCTGGCCGACGCCGACGGCGCGGCGCGCCTCGTCGACCCGTTCGGCGTCGGCGTCTGGATCCCCGAGTACGTCTACGTCGGGTTCCAGCTGACCTTCGCGGTCATCACCGTCGCGCTCATCAGCGGCGCCATCGCCGACCGCGTCAAGTTCGGCACGTGGATCGTGTTCTCCGTCGTGTGGGTCACGGTCGTCTACTTCCCGCTGGCCCACATGGTCTGGGGCGGTGGGCTGCTGTCCAGCGCCGAGAACGGGCTGTCGGCCAAGCTGTTCGGCGTCGCCGACGGCGTGGCGTCGGTCATCCCCATCGACTTCGCCGGTGGGACCGTCGTGCACATCAACGCCGGTGCGGCCGGCCTGGCCCTCGCGATCCTCGCGGGCAAGCGGCTCGGCTTCGGCAAGGTCGCGATGCGACCGCACAACCTGCCGCTCGTCATGATCGGCGCCGGGCTGCTGTGGTTCGGCTGGTTCGGGTTCAACGCCGGCTCCGAGCTGGCCGCGGACGGCGTCGCCTCGAAGGTCTGGCTCAACACGACGGTCGCCACGTGCGCCGCCGCAGCCGGCTGGCTCCTCGTGGAGAAGCGCCGCGACGGCCACGCCACCTCGCTCGGTGCCGCGTCCGGCGTCGTCGCCGGCCTCGTCGCCATCACCCCGGCCTGTGGCGCGCTGACGCCGGTCACCTCCATCATCCTCGGCGTCGTCGCCGGTGGCCTGTCGGCCGTCGCCGTCGGCCTCAAGTACAAGCTCGGCTACGACGACTCGCTCGACGTCGTCGGCGTGCACCTCGTCGCCGGACTCTGGGGCACCATCGGCGCCGGCCTGCTCGCGACCGGGACGGGCCTGTTCCTCGGCGGCGGCTGGCAGCAGACCGTCCTGCAGGTCATCATCGCCCTGATCTCGGTCGTGTTCTCGTTCGTCCTCACCTACGTCATCGGTCTGGCCCTCAAGGCCACGCTCGGCTGGCGGATCGCCGAGGACGCCGAGTCCGAGGGCATCGACCAGGTCGTCCACGCGGAGACCGGGTACGAGCTCGGCGGCTTCCCTGCCTCCACCGGCCGCTCCGCCGCCGCCCGTCCCGTCGTCACCGCCTCGCAGGTCGAAGGAGCCAACGCATGAAGCTCATCACCGCCATCATCAAGCCCCACCAGCTCGACGAGGTGAAGGAGGCCCTCGAGGCCTTCGGGGTCGCCGGCATGACGATCAGCGAGGCCAGCGGCTACGGCCGCCAGCGGGGCCACAGCGAGGTCTACCGCGGCGCGGAGTACACGGTCGACTTCGTGCCGAAGGTGCGGCTCGAGGTGCTCGTCGACGACGTCGACGCGTCCGACGTCCTCGACGTCATCCTCAAGGCCGCCCAGACCGGTCGCATCGGTGACGGCAAGATCTGGTCCGTGCCGGTCGACGAGGTCGTCCGCGTCCGCACCGGCGAGCGTGGTATCGACGCGCTCTGAGCGCGACCCACCTCCAGCGGACGCAGCACCGGAGAAGTACAGCACCACAGCATCGTGCACACGCACCACAAGGGGACGGCGAGAACCTGACATGACGGATGTGACCACCCGACGTCTGGACCTCGCCGGCACCCGGACCTTCGCGACGCCCGGCGCCGGACCCACGCGGCGCCGGGCGCTCGCGGAGTTCGGGTTCGGGTGGCTCCAGGAGCTCTGGCGCGAGGCCTGCGCCGGGCGACGGCATGCCGGGGTGGCCCTCGCCGCGGTCGGCTCGCTCGCCCGTGGCGACGGGGGACCCCTCAGCGACTACGACCTCGTCCTCGTCCACCACCCGCGGGGGCTGTCGGGCAAGGAGGTCGGCGCCTTCGCCGACCGGCTCTGGTACCCGATCTGGGACGCCGGGGTGAAGCTCGACCACAGCGTCCGCACCGTGGCCGACTGCCGGGCGGTGGCCTCGGAGGACCTCTCGGCCGCGGTCGGGCTGCTCGACCTGACCCACGTCGCCGGCGACGCCGACGTCGTCAACGCGGCCCGCTCGACGGTGGCGCACGACTGGCGCGCCAACGCCCGCACGCGCCTCGGCGAGATGCACGAGTCCGTGCTCCAGCGGCACTCCCGACAGGGCGACCTGGCCCACCTCATCGAGCCCGACCTCAAGGAGTCGCACGGCGGCCTGCGCGACATGTCGGTCCTGCGCGCCCTCACGGCCGCCTGGCTCACCGACCGCCCGCACGGGGAGGTCGACGCCGCCTACGAGCGCATCCTCGACATCCGCGACGCCATCCACGTCGTCACCGGCCGTGGGCGTGACCGCCTCACCCGCGACGACCAGGACGCGTGCGCGGCGCTGCTCGGCCACACCGACGCCGACGACCTGCTCACCGAGCTGTCGACGTCGGCCCGGACCATCGCCTACGCCGTCGACGGCACGTTGCGCCGGGCCATGCAGTCCCAGCGTGCGCGGACGCTGCGCGTCGGGCCCCGCCGGCCCCAGCTGGCCCCGCTCGGCTACGGCCTCTACCGGCACGACGGCGAGGCAGTGCTCGGCCCGTCCGCCGACCTCGCCTCCGACCCGGTCATCCCGCTGCGGGCGGCCGTGGTCGCGGCCCGCGCCGGCATCCCGCTGTCGCCGACGACCCTGAAGAACCTTGCCGCACAGGCCCCCCCGATGCTCGAACCGTGGCCCGAGGTCGCGCGCAACCTCTTCGCCGACCTCCTGGCCACCGGTCCCGGGCTCGTCACCGTCTGGGAGGGCCTCGACCTCGCCGGTGTCATCGAGCGGTGGATCCCCGAGTGGGGCGTCGTCCGCAGCCGCCCACAGCGCAACGCCGTGCACCGCCACACCGTGGACCGGCACCTCATCGAGACCGTCGTGGCCGCGAGCGGCATGGTCCGCGACGTGTCGCGGCCCGACCTGCTCATGCTGGCCGCGGTGCTCCACGACATCGGCAAGGTGCCCGGAGCCCAGGACCACTCGGTCACCGGTGCGGGTATCGCCGACCGTGTGCTGGCCCGCATGGGTGTCCCCGACGCCGACCGTGCGGTCGTCGTGCGGCTCGTGCGCGAGCACCTCACCCTCGTCGACCTCGCGACCCGTCGCGACCCGGAGGACCCGGCCACGATCACGGCCCTGTCCGATGCCGTCGCCGGGTCGGCGACGACGCTCGACCTGCTGCGCGCCCTCACCGAGGCGGACGCGTCGGCTGCCGGCCCGAAGGCGTGGAGCGACTGGCGGGCCGGGCTCGTGGCGCGCCTGCACGACGCCTGCCGGTCGGCCCTTGGCGCCCGCACCGACGGAGAGGGGCCGCTCGTGGTGGAACCGATGGAGACCGTGCCGCTCTCGCCCGAGGCACAGGCGCGCGTCGCCGCCGGCGAGCCGTATGTCACCGTGACCTCGCTCGGCGGCGCACACCGCATCGACATCGTCGACCGCGACCGTGCCGGCCTCTTCGCCGACACCGCCGGACTGCTCGCGGCGCACGGCTTCGTCGTGCGCTCTGCCATCGTGCGGACCCTCGACCGGCTCGCCGTCAACGAGTGGTGGGTCGACTCGCCGAGCAGCGAGACGCCGCTGCCCGAGGCGATCGCCCGTGACCTGACCCGGGTGGCGGCGGGGGACCGGTCACCACTCGGCAGGCTCCAGCGTCGACGGTCCTCGAGCGTGCGCAGCCCCGGCTCGGGGTCGGTCGACTCCACGCGCGCCATGGTCATCAGCAGCGCGTCCGAGACCGCGACGGTCATCGAGGTGCGCGCCACGGACCGCCCCGGTCTGCTGCAGGACATCGGCATCACGCTGGCCAGGGCGTCGCTGTCGGTGCGGTCGGCCCACATCGCGACGTACGCCGGCCAGACGCTCGACACGTTCTACGTCACCGAGTTCGGCGGCGGCCAGCTGGCACCGGCCCGCGCCGCCCAGGCCGTCGCCATGATCATCGACACCTGCGACGCCGACTGAACCGGCGCCGGCCGAGCGCCGGGTCGGAGCAGGACGCCGGAGCGGATAGCCTTTGCGGGTGTTCGCATCCCTGTCTGACCGGCTGACCGCCACCTTCAAGAACCTCCGCGGCAAGGGGAGGCTCTCGGAGTCCGACGTCAACTCGACGATCCGCGACATCCGGCTCGCCCTGCTCGACGCCGACGTCGCGCTGCCCGTCGTCAAGCGTTTCACCTCGCGGGTGCGCGAGCGGGCGCTCGGCGCCGAGGTCAGCCAGGCGCTCAACCCGGCCCAGCAGGTCGTCAAGATCGTCAACGAGGAGCTCGTCGGGATCCTCGGTGGCCAGACCCGCACGCTGCGGCTGGCCAAGCAGCCGCCCACGGTCATCCTCCTGGCGGGCCTGCAGGGCTCGGGCAAGACGACCTTCGCCGGCAAGCTGGGGCGCCGCCTCAAGGACCAGGGGCACACGCCGGTGCTCGTCGCCGCCGACCTCCAGCGCCCCAACGCCGTCACCCAGCTCGAGGTCGTCGGTGAGCGCGCCGGCATCCCGGTCTTCGCCCCGGAGCGGGGCAACATGGGCGGCCACGACGCCGTCCTCGGCACCGGCGAGGGCACCCGCTCGTTCGGCGACCCCGTCGCCGTGTCACGGCTCGGCATCGAGCACGCGCGCGCCAAGCAGTACGACGTCGTCATCGTCGACACCGCCGGCCGCCTCGCCGTCGACGCCGACCTCATGCAGCAGGCGTCCGACATCCGTGACGCCGTGCAGCCCGACGAGGTCCTCTTCGTCATCGACGCGATGATCGGCCAGGCGGCCGTCGAGACCGCCCAGGCCTTCCACGACGGCGTCGCCTTCACCGGCGTCGTGCTGTCCAAGCTCGACGGCGACGCCCGCGGTGGTGCAGCCCTGTCGGTCACCGAGATCACGGGCGAGCCGATCATGTTCGCCTCGACCGGTGAGAAGGTCACCGACATCGAGGTGTTCCACCCCGACCGCATGGCCAGCCGCATCCTGGACATGGGCGACGTCCTGACGCTCATCGAGCAGGCCGAGAAGGCCTTCGACAAGCGCCAGGCCGACGAGATGGCCCGCAAGTTCCTCGCCGAGGAGGACTTCACGTTCGAGGACTTCCTCGAGCAGATGAACGCCATCAAGCGGATGGGCTCGCTCAAGTCGATGCTGAAGATGATGCCGGGCATGCAGGGCATGCGAGAGCAGCTCGACGCCTTCGACGACCGCGAGTTCGACCGGGTCGAGGCCATGGTCCGTTCGATGACGCCCTTCGAGCGCACCCACCCCAAGCAGATCAACGGCTCCCGACGCGCCCGCATCGCCAAGGGCTCCGGTGTCACCGTCACCGACGTCAACCAGCTGCTCGAGCGCTTCGGCCAGGCCCAGAAGATGATGAAGTCGCTGGCCCGTGGCGGTGGTGGCGGTCTGCCCGGGATGCCGGGAGTCCCCGGCAAGGGCAAGCGCGGCAAGCAGCAGCCGCAGCGCAGGAAGAGCAGGAGCGGCAACCCGGCCAAGCGGGCCGCGGAGGAGCGCGCCGCCGCCGAACGCGCCGGAGCGCCGCGTCCGCTGGCGGGCAGCTCGTTCGGCGGTGCCGACGGCTCGACCGACCCGCTCGCCGGCCTCGACCCGTCGAGCCTGCCGAAGGGCTTCGAGAAGTTCCTCGGCAAGGGCTGACGCCGGCCTCCCGGGTCACGCGTCCGGTCGACCGGCCGGAACCACGGACGCCCGGGCCGGGCGCCCGTCCCCCTGGTCCGTCCTCCCGCCTGGCGCGTGTTCGCCTCGGGCGAAACCCCGCCGGCCCGGGAATGCCTCCAGCGGCCCGTTCGCTGCACGGGTGAGGTGCACCGCGCTCGCCGCGGTGGGGCAGCAGGAGGAGGAATGGCGCTCTTCGAGATGCCGGCGGCGCCGGAACCGGCCGACGACGAGGTCCTCGACGCGTACTCACGGACCGTGAGCTCCGTCGCCCGCCGGCTCGCACCGGTCGTGGCGAGCCTCCGGGTCCACCGGCCGGTCCGGGGCGGGACCGTCGAGGGCGGCGGGTCGGCCGTCGTGCTCACCGAGGACGGGCTGCTGCTGACCAACGCCCACGTCGTCGACGGCGTCGACCGGGGCACGGCCCACTTCGTCGACGGCACCTCCGTCACCGTGCACCTCGTCGGGACCGACCCGCTCTCGGACCTCGCGGTCGTGCGCGCCGAGTCGTCGCTCGCCCCGCCGCCCGAGTTCGGTGACGCCGACCGGCTCGAGGTCGGGCACGTCGTCGTCGCCATCGGCAACCCCCTCGGCCTCGAGGGGAGTGTCACAGCCGGCGTGGTCAGCGCCCTGGGGCGGTCGCTGCCGACCCGCTCCGGCACTGCCGGCCGGTTCGTCGAGGACGTCATCCAGACCGACGCGGCCCTGAACCCTGGCAACTCCGGTGGGGCGCTCGCCGACTCCCGGGCGCGGGTCGTGGGGATCAACACGGCGGTGGCCGGTGTCGGGCTGGGCCTCGCGGTACCCGTCAACGCCACCACCCGCAGGATCATCGAGGCGCTCGTCGACGACGGGCACGTCCGCAGGGGCTACCTCGGCCTGGTGACCGCGCCCGTCCCCGTGTCCGACGAGGTCGCGGCCAGACTCGGCCGACGCACCGCGCTGCGGATCGTCCAGGTGGTGCCGGGCAGCCCTGCCGAGGGCGCGGGGCTCATGCGGGGCGACGTCGTCGTCGCCGCCGACGGGCGAGCGCTGACCGACGCGCAGTCGCTGCAGCGGATCCTGCTCGACGAGGCCATCGACCGGTCGATGGAGATCACCGTCCTTCGCGGGTCCGCGCTCGTCGACGTCTTCGCGGTGCCCCGGCTCCTGCGCGGGTGACTCCTCGGTGACTCCGGGGCACACCGGCCTAGGCTCGTGCCGTGGTCACGACGAACGGGCTGCACCGCCTCGTCCTCGGCGACGGCCGCCGCGTCGACGTCTGGGAGGGCGGTGACCCGCGGGGCTCGCCCGTCCTGTACTTCCACGGCACCCCCGGCGGCCGCCTGCAGGGCGCCCTCGGCGACGGCGCCGCCCGACGCGCGGGCGTGCGGCTGGTGTCGGCGTCGCGTCCGGGGTACGGCGGTTCGAGCGACGCCGCCACGACCCTGACGTCGGTGGCGCGCGACGCGGTCGAGGTCGCCGACCGGCTCGGGATGGGGTCCTTCGCAGCGCTCGGCGCCTCCGGTGGTGGGCCCTACGCCCTCGCGGCAGCGGCCGTCGCGCCGGGCCGCGTCGTCGCGGTCGGCGTCGTCGCCGGGGTCGGGCCGCTGGCCGAGCTCGAACCGGGGTCCGTCGACGCCGAGGCCACCGCTCTCCTGCGGGCCGGACGCGTCGAGTCCGCCGTGGCACGGGTGGACCGCCTGCACCGTGACGGTCGCGGCCACCTCGTCGGCAGGTTCGTCGTGCCGGAGCTGCTCGAGCCGTGGACCCCGGCCGGACGGCCCGGCGTGCCCGCCTACCGCGGCGTCTCGCGGGACGACCTCGCGCTCGGGCCGGGGTGGGACCTCGACCTGTCCGCCGTCCGGGCCCCCGTCCACCTCTGGTACGGAGACCACGACCGGGCGGTGCCGCTGGCCCACGGCGAGTGGCTCCACGCGCACCTGCCCACCTCGGTTCTCGTCGTCCGTGCGGGCGCCGGCCACCTCGCCACCCTCGTGGCCCACTGGGCCGACGTCCTCGCGACGCTCCGAGGCGCCCACCGCTGAGCCCGGCCGGAGGCCTTCCCGGTTAGGGTCGGTGCCATGACAGCACCGGTGCTCCATGTGCGTGGTCGCGTGCTCGTCGGACCGGAGGAGAGGGTCGACCAGCTGTGGGTCGTCGACGGGCGCATCACCTTCACCGCCCCCGCCTCGACCGTGGACGTGCAGACGCTCGAGGGCTGGGTGGTGCCGGGCATCGTCGACGCGCACTGCCACGTGGGCCTCGGGCCGCACGGCGAGGTGCCCCGCGAGGTCGCCGAGCAGCAGGCGATCACCGACCGTGACGCCGGCACGCTCCTCATCCGCGACGCCGGCCAGCCGGGTGACACGCGGTGGGTGGACGACCGTGCGGACCTGCCCAAGATCATCCGTGCCGGGCGACACATCGCGCGGACGCGCCGCTACCTGCGCAACTTCGGGCACGAGATCGAGGAGGACGAGCTGACGCGCTACGTCCGGCTCGAGGCCCACCGCGGCGACGGCTGGGTCAAGCTCGTCGGGGACTGGATCGACCGCGACGTCGGCGACCTCGCGCCGAGCTGGTCCCGGGAGGCGGCCGCCGCCGCCGTCGCCACCGCGCACGAGGAAGGGGTCCGCGTCACGGCGCACTGCTTCGGCGAGCAGTCGCTGCGCGACCTCGCGGATGCCGGCATCGACTGCGTCGAGCACGCCACCGGCCTGCAGGACGACACCATCGACACCTTCGCGGCCCAGGGCATCGCCATCGTGCCGACGCTCGTCAACATCGCGACCTTCCCGGCGATCGCCGAGCCGGCGCGGGAGAAGTTCCCCGGCTACCACCGGCACATGCTCGACCTGCACGCGCGGCGGCACGCCACGGTCGGCGCCGCCCACGAGGCCGGGGTGCCGATCTACGTCGGCACCGACGCCGGTGGCAGCCTGCCCCACGGCCTCGCGGTCCAGGAGATGGTCGAGCTGACCACGGCCGGCCTGACCCGGGTCGAGGCGTTGTCCGCGGGGACGTGGTCGGCCCGACGGTGGCTGGGCCGGCCCGGCCTCGAGGAGGGTGCCGACGCCGACCTGCTCGTCGTCGCCGGTGACCCGCGCGAGGACCTCTGCGCGCTCGCGGACCCGACGGGCATCGTCCTGCGGGGGCGCGTTGTCCGCTGAGGGGCCCCGTGAGCCCGAGCCCGCCGACCCGCCGCTGAGCGCCACGGGCGAGCGCGTCGAGGTGCGCCCGCCCCGGCCGTCCGACACGGCGGCCTACGCCGAGGCCGTGACGCGCTCGCTGCGACGGCTGTCGGACTTCGCGATGCCGGACCCGACGAACTTCCCGATCGTCCTGCACAACCAGTCGCCGACCTACCGCACGTTCCTCGTCCTGGCCCGCGACCCCGGGGGTGACCACGGGCTCGTCGGACGCGTCAACGTCGCCAACGTCGTCGGGGGCGCGTTCCGCAGCGCCACGGTCGGCTACGACGCGTACGACCCCTACGTCGGGCGGGGCCTGTTCGCCGAAGGGCTCGAGCTCGTCGTCGGCCTCGCCTTCGCCGACGAGCCGCACGGCCTGGGCCTGCACCGGCTCGAGGCCAACATCCAGCCGGCCAACACCCGCTCGGCCGGGCTCGTGCGCTCCCTCGGGTTCGTCCACGAGGGGTTCTCCCGCGACTTCCTGCACCTGCCCGGCGTCGACGGCCGACGCGCCTGGCGCGACCACGACCGCTACACCGTGCTGTCCTCGGAGTGGCCCGCCCCGCCGTACCGGGCCCACGGGCTGCGGCGCCTCGCCTGCGTCGTCCTCGGCGGCGCGGGGTTCGCCGGGCAGGGTGGCCAGGGCCTCGCCTCGGCCCTCGCGGCCGAGCTCGAGGTGCCCCTGCTGTCGGCGTCGACGCTCACTGGGCCCGACTCCACGGGGGCGACGGTCACGCAGGACGCGCGAACCACCGCCATCCTCTTCGAGCTGCTGCGTACGTCACCGGTCGGTGGTGTCGTCGAGTGCCGCGCGACGCGGCCGGAGGTGCGGATGGGCCTGGCGCGCAGCGGTTTCGCGCCGTCGGTCGTCCCGGTCCTCGACGCGGCCTTCGACGTGCCGCGTCGTGAGGTCGTGCGGCAGGCCCTTGCCGTGCGGGCCGCGTTCGCCTGAGCGCGGTCGGGGCGCAGACACGGTTCGGAGCACCGTCCCGCGTCTGGCACAATGGACGGCTGTACCCGTCCGGCCGCAGCTCGGCTGGACCGGACGCCTACACCCGAGCCATGGCTCCCCGCCGATCCCGCGGCGGTCTTGCCGTGCTCACGATGAAGGAGACCACCAGACCGTGGCAGTCAAGATCCGACTGAAGCGCATGGGCAAGATCCGTGCACCGTTCTACCGCGTCGTCGTCATGGACTCGCGCACCAAGCGCGACGGCCGTGCGATCGAGGAGATCGGCAAGTACCACCCCACCGAGGAGCCCTCGCTCATCGAGATCGACGCCGAGCGCGCGAAGTACTGGCTCAGCCAGGGCGCCCAGCCGACCGAGGCCGTCGCCGCCCTGCTCAAGGTCGTCGAGGAGGGCAAGGTCCGGACCGCCGAGCCGAAGCCCTCGAAGAAGGACCTCTACGAGGCCGCCGTGGCCGCCGCCGGCAAGGGCTCCGACGCGGGTGCCTCCGGCGCCACGACCCCGAAGAAGAAGGCGGCCAAGAAGGCCGACGCTCCGGTGGCCGAGGCGACCGAGGCCACCGAGGCCGCTCCCGAGGCCGCCGAGGCCGAGAAGAGCGAGTGACCGTGCTCGAGGAGGCGCTCGAGCACCTCGTCAAGGGCATCGTCGACCACGACGAGGACGTCGTCGTGCGTCGCAAGGAGCTGCGTCGTGGCGAGCTGCTCGAGGTCCGGGTCCACCCCGACGACCTCGGCCGCGTCATCGGCCGCTCCGGACGCACCGCCAGCGCCCTGCGCACCGTCGTCAGCGCGCTCGCGGGCGGCGGGAACGTCCGGGTCGACATCGTCGACACCGACCGCGTCCGCTGAGCCGTCCGAGGACGGCCGCAGCCGCACCACCGACGCCGAGGGGCGTCCCGGGACCTCCCGGGGCGCCCCTCGCGGCGTCCGGGCCACCGCCAAACCTGAGAGGATCGGCGCCATGAACGTCGTGCTCGCGCGCATCGGCAAACCGCACGGCCTGCGGGGAGAGGTCACCGTCCAGCTGCACACCGACGACCCCGAGACGCGGTTCGCCGTCGGCACCGTCATCGAGACGGAGGCCGAGCCGGGAACCGGCGTCCCCCACCGGCTGACCGTGGCGAGCACCCGCGTGCATCGCGGCATCTGGTTGCTGCGTTTCGAGGAGGTGCCCGACCGCGTCGGTGCCGAGGGCCTGCGCGGCACGCGCCTCGTGCTGCCCGAGCCGCAGGCGGCCGCCGAGGAGGACGCCTTCTACGAGGAGGATCTCGTCGGGCTCGAGGTGCGCGACACCGCCGGTGCCCGCCTCGGCACCGTGAGCGGCCTGGAGATCGGCGCGGCCCAGGACCGGCTCGTCCTCGCCCTCGACGAGGGGTTCACGGCCTGGGTTCCGTTCGTGCGGCGCATCGTGCCGACGGTCGAATCCGACCACGTCGTCGTCGACCCGCCGCCCGGCCTCTTCGACCTCTACCGCGAGGCGGGCGAGTGAGCCCTGCGCCCCCGACCGACGTCGCGCCCGGTGCCGGCCCCACCCTGCGCGTCGACGTCGTCTCGATCTTCCCCGAGTACCTCGCCGCGCTCGACCTGTCGCTCATCGGCAAGGCCCGCGCCGACGGCCTGCTCGACGTGCGCGTCCACGACCTGCGGGACCACGCGCACGACCGGCACCGCACCGTCGACGACACCCCGTACGGCGGCGGCGCCGGCATGGTGATGAAGCCGCAGCCGTGGTCCGAGGCGCTCGACGCCGTCGTCGCGTCCGCGCCTGCCGGCAGCGCGGGACGGCCCCGGCTCGTCGTCCCCGGCCCGGGCGGCACCCCGTTCTCGCAGTCTCTCGCCCGTGAGCTGGCGAAGGAGCCGTGGCTGGCGTTCGCCTGCGGGCGCTACGAGGGCATCGACGAACGGGTCTACGAGTACGCTCGCGAGGACCTCGGGCTCGAGGTCTCGGTCGTCAGCCTCGGCGACTACGTCCTCAACGGCGGCGAGGTCGCCGTGCTCGCCATGGTCGAGGCGGTCGGGCGGCTCCTGCCCGGGGTCATCGGCAACGCCGAGTCGCTCGTCGAGGAGTCCCACGAGGACGGCCTGCTCGAGTACCCGATCTACACCCGCCCCCGGACGTGGAAGGGCCGCGACGTGCCGGACGTCCTGCTCTCGGGCGACCACGCCGCCATCGCCGCCTGGCGCCACCGGCAGCGGCTCGAGCGCACTGCGGCACGCCGTCCGGACCTGCTCCACGCCTCGCACGGTGCGGGCGAGGTCGAGATCCGGCTCGCGACGCCGGCCGACGTCCCCGAGCTGCACGTCCTGACCCGGGCCTGCTGGGTGCAGGAGGCCCTCGCCAACGACACCCTCGCGATCCCCGCGCTCACCGAGACCCTCGAGCAGGCCCGGGCCGCGCTCGAGGCCCACGACACGTGGGTCGCCGTCAAGGGCGGCCGCATCGTCGGCTCGGTGCGCACGTCGCGGCACGGCGACGAGTGGTTCGTCGGCCGCCTGTGCGTGGCGCCGGACCTCCAGGGCCACGGGCTCGGCCGGCGGCTGCTCGAGCACGCAGAGGCGACGGCCCCGGCCGACGTCCGCACGTTCGCCCTCGACACGGGCGAGCGCAGCACCGACAACCTGCGCCTCTATCGCAAGGCCGGCTACCGCATCGACACGTCGGCGCAGCCGGCCGTGCCCGGTGCCGTGCGGTTGCGCAAGCGGCGTCGCTGACGCGTCCGTCCTCAGGAGACGAGGGCGCCCCGGAGGTCGTCGGGCAGGATGCGCCGCTCGCGGATGAAGCGGGCCTCGACACCCGCGGTGATGGCCTGGGTGGCCATGATCGCGAAGAGGACGAGGACCTGGGCGGTGGCCGCCTGGATGGCGCTGCCGCCACCGAGCATGACGCCGATGAAGGCGCCCGGCAGCGTGACGAGGCCCGACGTGCGCACCTGGTCCAGGCTCGGGACGATCCCCTCGGGCACCCGCCGGGCGATGATCTCGTCGATGGCCTGGGCGGACGTGAGGCCGAGCGACAACGCCGCCTCGTACTGCCCGTGCTCCTCGCGCAGGGCCGCGAAGGCGCGCCGACCCACGAGCGTGTGCACGGTCATGGTGTTGCCGATGACGATGCCGGCCACCGGGATGAGCGCGATCCCCGTGAAGGGCACGGTGCCGCTGAGGACGATGACCGACACGACGGGCAGCACCCCGCTGGCCATCGCCACGGCGGCCCAGGGCCAGGACGCCGACGCGCCGACGCGCCTGGCGGTCGTGAGCACGGCGGTCGCGAACATGACCCCGACGGCGAGCAGCGACAGCCAGACCGACCCGACGACGACGGTGATGACGAGCGCGACCAGCGACAGCTGCACGACCGCGCGGAGGGCGGCGACGACCGCCTGGCGGTCGAGGGGGATGCGGCCGGCTCGCTGTGCCACGACGGTCACGGTGAGCAGCACGACGAGGGCGAGGGCGACGGACCAGCCGGGGGAGACGTCCACGGCGCCACCGTAGACGGCACCGTGGACGTGACCGTGGACGTGACCGTCGACGACGCCGGACACACGGCCGGTGACGCCGCCGGTGACGCGGCCGGTGGCGCCGCCGTGGTCGCGCCGCCCGGTGGGGCGCTCGCCGATTTCGGGTCTGCGCGTGGCTCTGGCAGACTTGGTCCTTGCGTCCGGCACATGACGGCCCCTGCCACAGGGGGAGTCGGGTCACCACCACGCGGGTCCGTCCCGCCGGGTGGCCCACGTGGCCCGGCCGACGCGCACCATGACCTGCGAGGGGTGGCCTGTGGCACCCAGGAAAGCGATCCAACCATGCACACGTTCGACGAGCTCAACGCCGCCTCGATGCGCACCGACGTCCCGGAGTTCCGCGCCGGCGACACCGTGAAGGTCCACGTCAAGGTCGTCGAGGGCACCCGCTCGCGCATCCAGGTCTTCCAGGGTGTCGTCATCCGTCGTCACGGCGGCGGCGTCGGCGAGACCTTCACCGTCCGCAAGATCTCCTTCGGTGTCGGGGTCGAGCGCACCTTCCCGCTGCACACGCCGATCATCGACAAGATCGAGCTGGTCACCCGCGGTGACGTCCGTCGCGCGAAGCTGTACTACCTGCGCGGTCTGCGCGGCAAGGCCGCCAAGATCCGCGAGAAGCGCGAAACGGTCCCGGCCAAGGCCGACGCGAAGAACTGACGCACGGCGTCAGGTTGACCACCCGAGGCGCGGTGGGTCCCCACGCGGGCGTGCCGGCATGACAGCCGGCATCCCACCGGAGCAGGGGCCCGCCGCGCCTTCGTCGTCCCCGGGAGTGGCGCGGTCGCGCAGCGCCCTGCGCCGGCACCGCTGGATGATCGGCCCGGCCGTCCTGCTGCTCGCCGTCGTCGTCGTGCGGGCCTTCCTCGTGACGCCGTTCGGCATCCCGAGCGAGTCGATGGAGGACACCCTCCTCGTCGGCGACCGCCTCCTCGTCTCGCGCACCACCGCCCCCGAGCACCTCGAGCGCGGCGACATCATCGTCTTCGACGCCTCCCAGGCCTTCGGCCTGCGGGTCCCCGACCGGGGGTTCCTGCAGACGCTCGTCGAGGCCGCCGAGAGCATCGTCGGCAAAGGCCAGCCGACGGACTACGTCAAGCGGATCATCGGGCTGCCCGGTGACCGCGTCCGCTGTTGCGCCGCGGACGGACGCCTCGAGGTCAACGGCGTCGCGATCGACGAGCCCTACCTCGCGCCGGGCCAGAAACCGAGCCTCGTGCCCTTCGACGTGCAGGTCCCGCGCGACCGGTTCTGGGTGATGGGCGACAACCGCGGGTCGTCCTCGGACTCGCGGGCACACCTCGGCGATCCGGGCGGCGGCATGGTGCCGGGGGAGGACGTCATCGGCAAGGTCTGGGTGCGATACTGGCCGCTCGGTCGGCTCGGCCCGGTCGAGCAGGGCCAGATTGCCTCCGTCCCACGAAATGGTGAGTGATGTCGCAGTACACCGGACGCTCCGAGGACCCGACGCGCGGGCGTTCGGCTGACGACAGCGACGACGAGGACTATCTCGACGGTGACTACGACGAGGAGCCGCGTCGCGGCTTCGGGGCGACGCTGCTCGCGGGGATCAAGGAGATCGTCATCGTCGTCGTCCTCGCGATGGCCCTGTCGTTCATCGTCAAGACCTGGCTGTTCCAGGCCTTCTACATCCCGTCCGGCTCGATGGAGAACACGCTCGTCAAGGACGACCGCGTCATCGTCAGCAAGCTGACGCCCGGCCCCTTCGACCTCAAGCGCGGCGACGTCGTCGTCTTCGAGGACCCGGGCACGCCATCGCCCTGGCTCTCCGGGGTCGAGAATGCGCACAGCACCGTCGGCGGGCCGTTCCACGACGCGCTGGTCTTCGTCGGCCTGCTGCCCGAGGACGCCGAGAACCACCTCATCAAGCGGGTCATCGGCCTACCCGGCGACCACGTCCAGGCCGACGGCGGCACCGGCAAGATCAAGGTCAACGGCGTCGAGATCACCGAGTCCTACGTCAAGCCGGGCGACGCCCCGAGCCAGGGCAAGGCGTTCGACATCGTCGTGCCGCCGGGCAAGATCTGGGTCATGGGCGACCACCGCTCGGACTCCTCCGACAGCCGCTGGCACGACGACGGGACGGGCGCCACCGGCTCGGTGCCCATGGACAGGATCGTCGGGCGCGCACTGTTCATCGTGTGGCCCATCGACCACGTGACGTGGCTCGGCGTGCCCGAGCGGACCTTCGGGTCGGTACCCGCGCCCTCCGGCGCCACCCCCAAGGCGACGACGAACCCGACCCCCACCAGCAAGGCGACGACGGCGACGACGGCGTCCCGCTGACGCGCAGACGTCATCCCGCCACCGCGCTCCGCCCCCGGACAGACTGAAGATGCCCCGACCCGCCCCCTCCAAGAAGCCCTCCCTCCGCGTGGAGCGTGCGCTGCAGCGATCCGGCCACCGCCTCCTCGCCGGGATGGACGAGGTCGGGCGCGGCGCGCTCGCCGGGCCCGTCACCGTCGGCGTCGTCGTCATCGACGAGACCGTCCGCACCGCCCCCACCGGGGTCAAGGACTCCAAGCTGCTCACCGAGAAGGCCCGCGTCGGCCTGGTGCCGCGGATCCAGCGGTGGGCCGTCGCCTACGCCGTCGGTCACGCGTCGGCCGACGAGATCGACGCCATCGGCATCATGGCGGCGCTGCGCCTTGCGGGCACCCGCGCCCTCGCCGCCATCGACGTCGTGCCCGACCTCGTCATCCTCGACGGCAACCACGACTGGCTCACGGCTCCGGGCGAGGTCGGCCTGCTCGCCTTCGCCGGCGACGCCACGGGACCCTCGACGCCTCCGGTGACGACGATGGTCAAGGCCGACCTCAAGTGCTCGTCCGTCGCGGCCGCGAGCGTGCTCGCCAAGGTCGAGCGCGACACGATGATGGTCGGCCTGGCCGACGTGCACCCCGAGTACGGCTGGAACCTCAACAAGGGCTACGCGGCACCCGAGCACCTCGAGGCCTTGACCAGGGTGGGGCCGTGTGACCTGCACCGGCGCTCGTGGCGTCTGCCCGGGGTGGGAGACGACCCCGCACTTGAGGTGTTGAATGAGATGACCGACGCGTCGCTGCCGCCGCTGGTGGCCGACGGCCAGGGCCAGCAGGGACAGCGCCAGCTGCACGAGCAGCACGAGCAGACAGGAGCGGCGATCACGTGAGCTCGGAAGACCTCGAGAAGTACGAGACCGAGATGGAGCTGCAGCTCTACAAGGAGTACCGCGACGTCGTCGGCCTCTTCACCCACGTCGTCGAGACCGAGCGCCGCTTCTACCTGGCCAACTCCGTCGACGTGAAGGTGCGCACCGACGGCGGTGAGGTGTTCTTCGACGTGACGATGTCCGACGCGTGGGTGTGGGACATCTACCGGCCTGCGCGCTTCGTCAAGAACGTGCGCGTCGTGACGTTCAAGGACGTCAACATCGAGGAGCTGCCCAAGCCCGACATCAAGCTCCCGGAGTCCGGCGACTTCTCCTGACGCCGCCCGTCCCGACGTCGCTCGGGCCCGTGTCCCGCCGGCGCAGGGCGGACGCCGTCCACATCCCCCGGTCTCCGGCGCCCGTCGTCCACAGGCCGGTCCCGGTCCCTGGTCCGCTGCCGCGCCGACCCCGACAGTGGTCGGCATGGACCTCCCGACCCGCGTCCTCGGTGACTACGGCGAGCGGCTCGCCGCGCGCTACCTCGCCGAGCACGGCCTGACCATCCTCGACCGCAACTGGCGCTGCGTGCGCGGCGAGATCGACATCGTCGCCGCCGACCGCGGCTGCCTCGTCGTGTGCGAGGTCAAGACCCGCACCAGCGAGGTGTTCGGGGCGCCGTTCGAGGCCGTGACCTGGCGCAAGCAGCGCAGACTCCGTCAGCTGGCAGGCCTCTGGCGCGACGCGCACCCCGACCACCCGGTCGCCGGGCCGCTGCGCATCGACGTCGTGTCGATCCTCTGGGCCTCCGACACCCGTCCCCGGCTCCAGCACCTGCAGGGGGTGTGCTGATGGGCCTGGGACGCACCCGTGCCGTCGGGCTGCGCGGCGTGCGCGGCTTCCTCGTCCGGGTCGAGGCGCACGTCGCTCCCGGGCTGCCCGGGTTCTCCATCAGCGGTCTGGGCGACTCCGCGGTCGGGCAGTCGGCCGACCGCATCAAGGCCGCCGCCTCCCTCGTCCAGGACATGCCCGTCACCCAGCGACGCGTCATCGTCAACCTCTCGCCGGCGGGCGAGCGCAAGGTCGGCACCGGGTTCGACCTGGCGATCTTCGTCGCGGTCGCGGCGGCTCTCGGCAAGATCCCGCCCGAGGTCGTGCGCTCCGTCGTCCACGTCGGCGAGGTCGGTCTGGACGGTACGGTCCGCCCGGTGCCGGGCGTGCTCCCGCTCGTGCACGCTGCCGCGCAGTCCGGGGCCCGGCACGTCGTCGTCCCGGTCGCCAACGCCGCCGAGGCGAGGCTCGTGCCGGGCATCCGGGTGCACCCCGCCGCCGAGGTCACCGAGCTCGTGCGGCGCTACACGGCGCTCCAGCGCGGCCGCCCGGTCGAGGAGGTCACCGTGCCCGACCCGCCGCCCGCCCTCGAGGAGGAGGTCAAGGACCTCTGCGACGTCGTCGGGCAGGCCGAGGCCAAGCTCGCCCTCGAGATCGCCGCTGCCGGCGGACACCACCTGCTCTTCGCCGGTCCTCCGGGCGCCGGCAAGACGATGCTCGCCGAACGGCTCCCCGGCATCCTGCCGCCCCTCGGCGCAGCAGAGTCCATGGAGGTCACGGCCATCCACTCCGTCGTCGGTAGCTTCCACGACGAGGACGCCGTGGCGGCGCGGCTCATCACGCGCCCACCGTTCGTGGCGCCGCACCACGGTGCGTCGCAGGCGGCGGTCATCGGCGGCGGCAGCGGTCGCATCCAGCCGGGCGCCATCACGCGGGCCCACCACGGCGTGCTGTTCCTCGACGAGACGCCCGAGTTCGACAAGCACGTCCTGCAGGCGCTGCGCACACCGCTGGAACGCGGTGTCGTCGCGATCGCACGGGCCCACGACCACGTGGTGTTCCCGTCCCGGTTCCAGCTCGTCCTGGCCGCCAACCCGTGTCCGTGCGGCCACGGCTGGGGCAAGGGCCTCGACTGCACGTGCACCCCGATGGCCCGTCGCGCCTACTTCGGCAAGATCAGCGGGCCACTGCTCGATCGCGTCGACCTCCAGGTGCATGTCCAGCCGCCGGCGTTGTCGATGGTGGGGCAGCCGCCGGGCGAGCGAAGCACGGCCGTTGCCGCCCGCGTCGCCCAGGCCAGGGACGTGCAACGGGCCCGCTGGTCCGACCGCGTGCCCGGACGCTCGCTCAACGCCGACGTGCCCGGCTCGGTGCTGCGCGAGGGGCCCTGGCGGCTGCCCCCGTCGGTCACCGCCCGCCTCGATCGCGCCCTCGAGTCCGGTGGCATCAGCCTCCGCGGCTACGACCGCACGTTGCGGTGCGCGTGGACGGTGGGCGACCTCTCCGGCCTGCAACGCCCCGGTGGCGACGAGGTGGAGCTGGCACTGTCGCTGCGGCGGCAGTCGGTGGCCGCGGCATGAGCGCCATGCAGCCGCAGCTGCCCGTGGACGGCCCGGACCCCGAACCGGACGACGTCCGGCCCGGCAGTGTCCCGGCCTCCGAGGAGGAACGTCGGGCACGCGCGGCCCTGTCCCGGGTCGTGGAACCGTGTGACGCAGAGGTCGCGGTGCTGGTGCACGCACTCGGGCCCGTGGAGGCGATGCAGCGGGTGCGCTCGGGTTCCGGCACCCTGGCCCGGTTCGCCGGCCGGGTCCGCGGGCTCGACGTCTCTCGCGACCTCGAGGTGGCCTCGAAGGTCGGCGCGCGCCTGGTCGTGCCGGGTGACCCGGAGTGGTCCGAGCGGCTCGACGAGCTGCCGATCCCGCCGTGGTGCCTCTGGGTCGTCGGCCCCCTCGACCTGGTGGACGTGTGCGAGCGTTCCGTCGCGGTCGTCGGGGCGCGGGCCAACACCGCGTACGGAGAGCACGTCACCACCGACCTCGCCTCGGGGCTCGCCCGTCGTCGGTGGACGGTCGTGTCGGGTGCTGCCCTCGGCATCGATGCGGCCGCCCACCGAGGAGCGCTCGCCGTCGGCGGCTCCACCGCGGCCGTCGTCGCCGGCGGCGTGGACCGTCTCTACCCGGTGGCCAACGCGGCGCTGCTGCGGCGGGTCGCAGCCGAGGGACTGGTCGTGTCGGAAGCCGCGCCGGGCGCCGCACCGATGAAGTCGCGGTTCCTGTCCCGCAACCGCCTGATCGCGGCGTTGACCCGGGGGACCATCGTCGTCGAGGCGGACCTGAGGTCCGGCTCGCGCAACACCGTCACGCACGCCGAAGGACTCGCACGTCCCGTCGGTGCCGTACCGGGCCCGGTCACCTCCATGACGTCGGCCGGGTGCCACCAGGAGATCCGGAAGGGGCGAGCGGTCCTCGTCACCTCCGTCGACGAGGTCATCGACCTCGTCGGCACGATCGGGGCGGACGCGTGCGACGAGCCGCGCGCCGGCGACACCGAGGTCGACCGGCTCGCACCGGAGGACAAGGCGGTGCTCGAGGCCGTGCCGTACCGCCGTCCGGTCCCGCTCGACGTCATCTCGCGCGAGGCCGCGCGGGCACCGCTGTCGGTCCGGGCTGCGCTGGCCCGGCTCGAGGACGCCGGGCTCGTCATCGGTGAGGCCGGCACGTGGCGCAAGACCCCCACACCGCCCCGCCGGGTCCGGGCCGCCGAGTGAGCGCGCCCCGACGCGTCGCTTGCGGAGCGGCCGCTGATGCGTCATGGTGCCGGAGTGACGGGTGTGACCGCCGGGACCGCGGCAGGCGACGACGGCACCGTCACGCCTTCGGCGCCGCGTGGCGACGAGGGTCCGCCGTCGGTGGCCTCGGTCGAGGAGCTGCACGGTGAGGTGCTCCACGCCTTCTCCCGCCACCTCGGAGCCGAGAGGGGCCGCTCGGTCCACACCCGTCGGGCCTATCTGGGCGACGTCCGCCACCTGCTGGGCTTCGCGGCAGCTCGGGGCGTCACCGACGTCGCCGAGCTGCGGATCGGTGACCTGCGTGGCTGGCTCGGCGAGCAGGCGGACGGTGGCGCCGCGCGCGCCACGATCGCCCGCAGGGCCGCCGCCGCCCGCACGTTCCTCCGGTGGGCCGAGCACACCGGTCGGATCCCGTCGGACCCGTCGGTCCGGCTGGTCGCTCCCAAACGCACGTCCTCGCTGCCCGGTGTCCTCAAGCAGGGCGAGGCGAGCCAGCTGCTGAGCCTGGCCGCGACCCGCGCCGACGACGAGGACCCGATCCACGTCCGCGACCGTGCCGTGCTGGAGCTGCTGTACGCCAGCGGGATCCGGGTCGGTGAGCTCGCCGCCCTGGACGTGGACGACCTCGACCTCGGTCAGGGAACGGTCCGGGTCCTGGGCAAGGGCGCGAAGGAACGCATCGTCCCGTTCGGGGCGCCCGCAGCGAGCGCCCTCGAGGCATGGCTGACCGTCCGCCCGAGGCTCGCCGGCGAGCGCTCGGGGCCGGCCCTGTTCCTCGGCCGCCGCGGGCGGCGCGTCGATGCTCGGCAGGTGCGCAGCGTCGTCCACGAGCTGCTCTCGCACCTTCCCGAGGCCCCGGACCTCGGCCCGCACGGCCTGCGGCACAGCGCTGCCACGCACCTGCTCGAGGGTGGCGCCGATCTGCGCATGGTGCAGGAGATCCTGGGCCACGCCAGCCTGGCCACCACGCAGATCTACACGCACGTGTCGGTGGACCGGCTCCGGCGCAGCTACGAACAGGCCCATCCCCGAGCGTGACCGGCGTCCGACCGCCCCCTCAGCCGAGGGGAAGCAGGACGATGGGCGCCCGGCGGACGAAGGCCAGCGGGTCGAGGTACTGCCGACCGCGCAGCACGCCCCAGTGCAGGCACGTCCGTGGCGAGCAGTGCCCGGGCGCGGCGGTCACCGTGCCGACCCGCTCGCCGCGAGCGACGGCCCCTCCGACCCCGACCGTGGCCGCGACCGGCTCGAAGGTGCTGCGCAGACCACCGGAGTGGGACACGACGACGACGCCCCGCCCGGCCAGCACGCCGGCCCACGTCACGGTTCCGGCCTCGGGGGACCGCACGGGCTGCCCGACCGTCGCTGCGAGGTCGACGCCGCGATGACCGGCGCCCCATGGCTCCTCGGGCGGGTCGAAGCGGCCCTCGACGACGGGATAAGGGTGCAGCGGCCAGGACCACGGGCCCTGGCGAACGGGCGCGGTTGCCGCCGGTGCGGGGGCCGACGTGGCGGCCGAGCGGGTCGGCGGTGGGGCCGCCCAGGGTGCCGCACCCAGGGAGGCCGCGCCGACGGCGACGCCGGCCACGAGCGCGGACAGTGCAGAACCGAGGGCCATGCCTCCATCCTCGGCAGCGCACCGGCCGGCGCCCAGGCGCCGAGAGCCGGGCTGTGGACGACGTCCCGCCCGGCAGGCAGGTGTGGACGGCCGGCGGGGCTGGTGGTGCGGTCAGCGACCGGCGGCGGCGAGGCGGCGGCTGGCCTCGCGGAGCACCTCGTCCTTCTTGCAGAAGGCGAACCGGATCAGCGTCCGGGCTGCGTCCGCGTCGTCGTGAAACACCGAGACCGGCACGCCGACGACGCCGGCGAGGTCGGGGAGGCGTCGGGCGAACTCCAGTCCGTCGACAGCCCCCAGCGGAGCGGCGTCCGCGATGACGAAGTACGTGCCGCCAGGTCGGGCCACTGCGAGGCCCGACTCGGCCAGGGCAGAGCAGAGCAGGTCGCGCTTGGTCTGCAGCGACTCCCGCAGCGAGGCGTAGACGTCGTCACCGAGGCCGAGGGCCACCGCGACGGCGGGCTGGAAGGGACCGGACGCGACGAACGTGAGGAACTGCTTGACGGTGCGTGCGGCCGCCACGGCCTCGGCCGGTCCGGTGAGCCAGCCGACCTTCCAGCCGGTCGCCGAGAACGTCTTGCCCCCGGAGCTGATGGTGATGGTCCGCTCGGCCATGCCGGGCAGCGTCGCCATCGGCACGTGCTCGGCGCCGTCGAAGACGAGGTGCTCGTACACCTCGTCGGTGACGACCCAGGCGTCGTGCTCGCGCGCGAGCGAGGCGATGAGCTCGAGCTCGGCGCGCGTGAACACCTTTCCCGTCGGGTTGTGCGGCGTGTTGAGCAGCACGAGCCGGGTGCGGGCCGAGAACGCGGATCGCAGCGACGCCTCGTCGACCGCGAAGTCGGGGAAGCGCAGCACCGAGGTCCGACGCGTCGCGCCGGCAAGGGCGATCGTGGCGGCGTACGAGTCGTAGTACGGCTCGAAGGTGACGACCTCGTCCCCGGGCTCGCAGAGGGCGAGCACGACCGCCGCGATCGCCTCGGTGGCACCGGCCGTGACGAGGACCTCGGAGGCCGGATCGACGCGGAGCCCGTAGAAGCGCGCCTGGTGGGCAGCGACGGCATCGAGCAGCTCGGGCACGCCCGGGCCGGGCGGGTACTGGTTGCGCCCGCCGTCGATCGCGGCCTTCGCCGCGTCGAGCATCTCGCGGGGACCGTCGGTGTCGGGAAAGCCCTGCCCGAGGTTGATGGCGCCGGTGCGAACGGCCAGCGCCGACATCTCCGCGAAGATCGTCGTACCGAACGGCGTCATGCGGGAGATCAGCGGTGAGCCCATGCGCCCGACCCTACCCAGCGCCGTGGTGGTCAGGAGCCGAGGCCGCAGGCGGTGACGCGGTACAGCGTGTAGTCGCCGACGGTGCGCACCTTCTCGACGCCGGGGTTGGCATCGAGGTCGGTGAGGCCCGAGGTGCGCTCGGGCAGGTCGAGCCAGTACACGTGCGGCGAGCCGATGGCCCAGCGGATGTCGTGCCGGGCGAGGGCGGCGCACACGTCCGGGCGGTGCTCGAGGTCGTCGAAGCCGGTCCCGATGACGATCTCGTCGCCGGTGGTCGGGATGGGCAGGGAACGGTAGAGCGTGTTCGTGCCGAAGAGGGCGTACATGAGCGGCGAGCCGTTCTCCGGCCGGCCGACGACGCCCTGCCCTGCGGGGATGTCGGCCGCGAGGCTGCGCAGCGCGTCCTGAGCCTCGAAGGACAGGATGACCTTCCTCGCCTCGCCCGGTCGGAAGAACCCGGCGAGCATCTGCCCACGGGTGTGCGCGCTCCAGACGACCGTGAGCAGGGGCAGGAGCGCGATCGCCACCAGGGCGGCGAGGGCCGGTCGCGTGCGCACCACCGGCAGCCGCAGCAGGAGCACCCGCAAGGCCGGTGCCGCCGCCGCGACGAGGACGACGCCGGGCACGGCCGCGAGCGACGCGAGCCGGACCTTGTCGTTGTACCAGTATCCGGTGATGAGCGCGGTCCACGTCGCGGTCGACGAGGCCGCCATGACGTAGAGCGCGACGGCGGCCATCCACATGGCGACGACGGGGATCGCCGCACGCGCGCGCAGCAGGATCCACCCGATGCCGAGCACGATGAGCAGCAGGAGCCCCCAGAGCACCACGGAGATCTGCAGCCGTCCGCCGACGACCTCGACGAGGGCCGTCCAGACCGACACGCGCCCCGTCCACTCGTAGGACTGCGTCGACGCCAGCCGCGCCGACACCGTCGGTGCCACGACGAGCCCGCCCACGCCGACCGCGGCGACGACGACGAGGTCACGCGTCACGGTCCACCACGACGCATGGCCGAGCCATCCGGCGCGAAGCCGCGCCGTGACGAACCACACGAGCGCGAAGACGACGAGCGCCACGAGCGCGTTGGGCTGCACGAGCGCCAGCCCGGGCAGGGCCACGGCGAACCCGAGCCACTGGCCGACGCGCCGGGACCGGGCCGCCTGGAGCATGAGGGCGAGCGCACCGGGCGTGAGGGCGTTGGCCATGAGGTTGGGCCACAGCACGCCCCAGCCGAGCAGGATCGTGGGGAAGGAGACGAACGCGGCGGACGCGAAGCCGGCCGCGTACGTGACGAGCCGCGAGGTTCCGAGCGCATGCCGCACGAGGGCGACGCAGCCGAGCGGCCACACGAACGCGGCCAGCACGACGGTCGCCGCGTTGGTGCCGGCCAGGACGTGGGCTCCGCCCCACGGCAGCAGCGCGGTCGCGATCCAGGAGTGGAAACCGTTGGGGTAGAACGTCGGGTTGGCGACCGAGAAGTTGCCGGTCTCGAGGAACAGCCGGATGCGGTCGAGGTGGTAGACGGCATCGGGGCTGTCGACGAGCTCGTCCGGGCGTCCGATGGCCGGCAGGATCGTCACGAGCGCGATGACGACACCGATGACGAGGGCCACGACGGCATCGGGGTGTGGCCGCCCGAGAACGCGCCGGGCCGCCCCCACGTCGGGCTCCGGTCGCCCCGCCCGGCGCAGGACGCGGCGCGCGACGCCTGCGACGACCCACGCCGCCCCTGCCGCGACGACGGCGACGGCGAGGAGGGGGAGCAGCCCCCACCGGATGCCGACGCGCTGGACCACCGTGGTGGCGACGGCGACGACGGTGACCGACACGGCCGGGGCCACCGCGAAGGCCTCCATGCCGCGGGTGCCGAGGGCCCGCACGACGAGCCAGCCCGGCACGACGAGGACGGCGGTCAGGACGACGAGGACCGGGATCGTCTGGAACCAGCTGTCCCAACCCGTCGAGTTCGCCATGGCGGTCATTCTCGCCCGTCCGCGCGATTTCCCCGCAACCCGGGTCAGGCCGTACGATTGTCGGCGGTCACGTGTGCCCGCACACGCGACCGAATTCGCGCGTCTTCGTCCGGGCTCACGCCCGGGGCACGTCACGGCAGTCCCGACCACGTCGGGCGGGACGGGTCAAGGCGCCAGGAGTGCGGTTTGTGGAGGGCCGGGGAGACCCCGGTCGGACGCGTCGCCGCCTGACAACTGACAACACCCACACAAGGAGGACACGGCATGGCCGTCGTCACCATGCGCCAGCTCCTCGAGAGCGGCGTCCACTTCGGGCACCAGACCCGTCGCTGGAACCCCAAGATGAAGCGCTTCATCATGACGGAGCGCAACGGCATCTACATCATCGACCTGCAGCAGTCGCTGACGTACATCAACAACGCGTACGACTTCGTCAAGGAGACCGTGGCCCACGGCGGCACGATCCTCTTCGTCGGCACGAAGAAGCAGGCCCAGGAGCCGATCGCCGAGCAGGCGACGCGCGTCGGCATGCCGTACGTCAACCACCGCTGGCTCGGTGGCATGCTCACCAACTTCCAGACGATCTCCAAGCGCCTCACGCGCCTCAAGGAACTCGAGGAGCTGAACTTCGACGACGTGGCCGGCTCGGGCTACACGAAGAAGGAGCTGCTCATCCTCAAGCGCGAGAAGGACAAGCTCGAGAAGACGCTCGGCGGCATCCGCTCGATGTCCAAGGTCCCCTCGGCCGTGTGGATCGTCGACACGAAGAAGGAGCACCTCGCCGTCGACGAGGCGCGCAAGCTCGGCCTGCCGGTCATCGCGATCCTCGACACGAACTGCGACCCCGACGAGGTCGACTACAAGATCCCCGGCAACGACGACGCGATCCGCTCCGTCACGCTGCTGACGCGCGTCGTGGCCGACGCGGTCGCCGACGGCCTGGTCCAGCGCTCGTCCGGCAAGTCCGGTGGCGACGCCCAGGCCGAGGAGCCCCTGGCCGAGTGGGAGCGCGAGCTCTACGCGGACGCCGCTGCGGCCGACGCCGCCGAGGCCCCGGCCGAGGCAGCCACCGAGGCGCCCGCCGAGGTCCCGGCCGAGGCCGTCGCCGAGCAGGCCTGAGCCTGCTCGGGACCGCCACCCAGTCGAATCCCACTGACGAAAAGAGCGATACAGAGCATGGCGAACTACACCGCCGCTGACATCAAGGCCCTGCGCGAGCAGACCGGCGCCGGCATGATGGACGTCAAGAAGGCGCTCGACGAGGCCGAGGGCGACCGCGCCAAGGCCGTCGAGATCCTGCGCGTCAAGGGCCTCAAGGGCGTCACGAAGCGCGAGGGTCGCACGACCTCCAACGGCCTCGTGACCGCCAAGGCCGAGGACGGCGTCGGCACCCTCGTCGAGGTCCTCTGCGAGACCGACTTCGTCGCCAAGGGCGAGAAGTTCATCGCCCTCGCCGACGAGGTGCTCGAGCAGGCCGTCGCGGCCAAGGCCTCGAGCGCCGAGGAGCTCCTCGCGAGCACGACGCCCGACGGTCGCACCGTCCAGCAGCTGCTCGACGACGCGAACGCGACGATCGGCGAGAAGATCGAGATCAAGCGCGTCGCCCGCATCGAGGGTGCCAACGTCGCGGCCTACCTCCACAAGACGAGCCCCGACCTGCCCGCGCAGATCGGCGTCCTCGTCGCGATCGAGGGTGGCGACGACCAGGTCGGGCGGGACGTCGCGATGCACGTCGCGGCCTTCAGCCCGACCGTCCTCACGCGGGACGAGGTCGCGGCCGAGACGGTCGAGAACGAGCGCCGTGTCGCCGAGGCCACGGCCCGCGAGGAGGGCAAGCCCGAGGGCGCCCTCCCGAAGATCGTCGAGGGTCGCGTCAACGGCTTCTTCAAGGAGAACGTCCTGCTCGAGCAGCCGTTCGCCAAGGACGCCAAGAAGTCCGTCGGCAAGGTCCTCGAGGAGGCCGGCGCGTCCGCGACGTCCTTCGCCCGCTTCCGCGTGGGTCAGTGACGTCCGCCTGACGACCCGCCCGGCGCCCGGCGCCGGCGCACCGACCGATGCCGGTCGCCCCACGAGGGGCGGCCGGCATCGGTCTGTCCGGTGGCTCCGTCCACGGCCCACGGCCCACGGGCGACGGTGACCTTCACAGGATCTCCACACGTCGCACCGACGCCACCCGCGGGCCCGCTCCTAGAGTCAGGGGCATGAGCCAGGGGAACGATGCGCCGCCGGTCGCGACCGCGCGGGCGACGCTGCTCGTCGTCGAGGACGACCCGACGATCAACCAGGCCCTGACCGACCGGCTCGTGGCGGAGGGCTTCCGGGTCGTGCAGGCCCACGACGGGCCCGGCGCCGTCGCGCACCACGAGGAGCACCGGCCCGACCTCGTGCTCCTCGACCTCATGCTCCCGGGCTTCGACGGGCTCGAGGTGTGCCGCCGCATCCAGGCCCAGCGGCCCGTGCCCGTCCTCATGCTGACGGCCCGTGCCGACGAGACGGACCTGCTCGTCGGCCTCGGCGTCGGCGCCGACGACTACGTGACCAAGCCGTTCCGGATGCGCGAGGTCGTCGCCCGGGTCCGGGCGCTGCTGCGGCGCGTCGAGCGCGCCCGCGAGCTGGCGTCGGCGCTGCCGGGGCCGCTCCTCCTCGGGGCGCTCTCGGTCGACCGCGGCAGCCGGCGCGTGACCGTCGACGGCGCCGACGTGCACCTGACTCCGCTCGAGTTCGACCTGCTCCTCGCGCTGTGGGCCGAACCCGGGGTCGTGCGCACCCGCGACGAGCTCATGCGGGAGGTGTGGGGGTGGGCCGACGCCGGCCGCACCCGCACGCTCGACAGCCACGTCAAAGCCCTGCGGGCCAAGATCGGCGGGGACCGTGTCCGCACCGTCCACGGGGTGGGGTACGCGCTCGGGGTGGACGAGCCGTGACGCCGCCCGCCGATCCGGCCACCGGCCCGGCCGCCGCCCCGCCCGCCGACCCTCACGTCCACCGGCACCCGCCGGTGAACCCCGAGCGGCCGCTCGACGGCATCCGCTCGGTCAAGGCCAAGCTGGGCCTGCTCGTCGGGGCCAGCATCGTGGCCGCCATCGTCGTGGCCGAGGTCGGTGACCGGTCGGGGGTGCCCGGCTGGCTCACGCTCCCGGTCACGGTCGCCGCGGCCCTGGGCGTCACCCAGTGGCTCGCGCGGGGGATGACCTCGCCGCTGCGGGAGATGACCGACGCGGCCGCCCGGATGGCCACCGGCGACTACTCCCGACGCGTCACGGCGTCCTCCTCCGACGAGGTCGGCACGCTCGCCAAGGCCTTCAACACCATGGCCGGCGACCTCGCGTCCGCGGACCAGCAGCGGCGGCAGCTCGTCGCCACCGTGTCGCACGAGCTGCGCACGCCGCTCGCGGCCCAGCAGGCGCTGCTGGAGAACCTCGTCGACGGCGTCGTGCGACCGGACGACGACGTCCTGCGCGCGGCGCTCGCCCAGGCCGAGCGGCTCGGGGCGCTCGTCGGCGACCTGCTCGACCTCAGCCGCCTCGACGGCGGAGCCGACCGTCTCACCCTGGGGACGGTCCGCGTCGCCGACCTCGTCCGACGGGCGGTGGGGGAGGTCGGCGTCGGCGCGCCGGGCGGGCTCGGGCAGGGGCGACGCGTGCGGCACGAGGTGTGGCTCGAGCCGGCCGACCTGACGGTGACCGCTGACCCGGCGCGGCTCGCTCAGGTGCTGGCCAACCTGCTCGACAACGCGGCGCGGCACAGCCCCGAGGGCGGGACCGTCACGGTCCGCGCCGGCGAGGAGGGCGCCGACCGTTGGTGGCTCGAGGTGGCCGACGATGGGCCGGGGATCCCGCCGGAGCGCGCGGAGCGCGTCTTCGACCGGTTCGGTTCCGGCGAGGACGCAGGCGGCGGGACCGGCATCGGCCTGGCCATCGCCAGCTGGGTGTGCGAGCTGCACGGCGGGTCGATCGCGGCGCTTCCCTCCGACCCCGGGCGGCCCGGGGCCCGCGTCCGTGCCGTCCTGCCTCGTCACCCGAACGTCGTTGCGCCCGAACCAGACCCACGTCCGAAGGAGACCGTCATGTCGTCGTCCGTGCCCGTCCCGTCCACGGCCGGGGCACCGGGTGCTCCGGTGGCGACGCGGCCGGCGTCGCCGCCCGGGCCGCTCGTCGACACCCTCTTCGGTGACCTGTGGCCCGAGACCGGGCTGGGGCCACAGACCCGGCTGCTGCTCGCCTCCCTCGGGGTCGGCGTCCTCGCCGCGGTCCTCCTGCCGTACCGCAACCTCGGGGTCGCGTTCTGCGTGGTCCTGCTCCTCGGCGGCGCCCTCCTGTGGCACACGAGCGAACGGCGCCGCACGCCCTGGGGCATCGCGACGACGGTCGTCGGCGCCGGGCTGGCCACGCTCGCCGTCCTCCGGGCCGCCGAGTGGCTCACGGTCCTGGCCGTCCTCGTCGGCGTCGTGCTGACCGCCACCGCACTCACCGCCGCCAGGGGGCTGCCGGCGATCGTCGCCGGCGTCGCGTCGTGGCCGCTCTCGGCCCTGCGAGGGCTGCCGCTCCTCGGACGGACCGTCGCCGCCACGAGCCGGGTGACGGTCCTGTGGCCCGTCGTGCGCACCGCCGCCCTCTCGCTCGTCGCGCTCGTCGTGTTCGGCGGCCTGTTCGCCTCCGGTGACGCCGTCTTCGGGTCGTGGGCCGGCCACCTGGTGCCCCAGATCGCCTGGGACGGCCTCGTCGTCCGGTTCTTCGTCGGGTTCGTCGTGGGCGGGGCCCTGCTGGCAGCGACCTACGTCGCCCTCAACCCGCCGCAGGTCGGGCGGGTCGTCCTGCCCGCCGGTCGTCCCGTGGCGCGGGTCTGGGAGTGGGTCGTGCCGGTCGCTCTCGTCGTCCTCCTGTTCGTGGCCTTCGTCGTGGCGCAGGCCGCGGCCCTCTTCGGCGGGCACGACTACGTCCAGCGCACGACCGGCCTGACGTACGCCGACTACGTCCACCAGGGGTTCGGGCAGCTCACTGCCGCAACGCTGCTCATGCTGGTCACCGTCGCCATCGCCGTGCGCAAGGCGCCCCGCGCGAGCGCTCGCGACCGGCTCCTGCTGCGCGTCGTGCTCGGTGCCCTCTGCGCCCTGACGCTCGTCGTGGTCGCGTCGGCGCTGCACCGCCTGGACCTCTACCAGCAGGCCTACGGCTTCACCGTGCTGCGCCTGCTCGTCGTGGCGTTCGAGCTGTGGCTGGGGCTGCTCGTCGTGCTCGTCGTCGTGGCCGGTGTCCGGCTCGAGGGCTGGTGGCTGCCGCGCGCCGCGCTCATGTCGATGGCGGCGTTCGTCCTCGTCGGCGGCCTCGCCAACCCGGAGGCGTGGGTCGCCCAGCGCAACGTCGACCGCTACGCGGTGACCGGCGCGCTCGACGCCGCCTACCTGTCGACCCTGGGGCCCGACGCGGCACCGACGATCGTCGCGGGCCTGCCGAGGGCCGTGGCGTCGTGCATCGTGCAGCCCGACCCGACGGCTCGTGACGACGCCCTCGCATGGAACCTCGGACGGTCCCGGGCCGCGGCCCTGGCGGTCCAGGCGCCCTCGGGCGCGGAGTCAGCCAGGTGCGCCACCCTGCTGGCCAGGGGCCTGCACCACTGAGGCAGGATGGCCGGGTGCGTCGCGACATCGCCGAGCGCTTCGAGCTCGACCCGGCCCTGACCCACCTCAACCACGGCGCGTTCGGTGCGGTTCCGCGGGCCGTCCGCGAGGCCCAGGACCGGGCCAGGGCCAGGATCGAGGGCGCCCCGATGCGGGCCTTCCGCGACGAGCTGCCCGACGCCCTGGCAGCCGCGCGGCGGGAGGCGGCCGCGTTCGTCGGGGTGACCCCGGACTCCACGGCCCTCGTCCGCAACGTCACCGAGGCCGTCGGCGTCGTCCTGCAGGGGCTCGACGTCGGCCCCGGCGACGAGGTCGTCGTCAGCGACCACGGGTACCTCACGGCCGGATGGTCCGCCCAGGCGCGGGGGGCGAGTCTGCGCACCGCCTCCTTCCCGGTGGACGCCGCGCCGGACGACGTCGTCGCGGCCTTCGCCGCCGCGGTCACCGGCCGGACCCGGCTCGTCATGATCGACCACATCACCTCGCCGACGGCGCTCGTGCTGCCCGTCCGCGAGGTCGCGGCCGCGGTCGCCCCGGTCCCCGTCCTCGTCGACGCCGCGCACGTCCCGGGGGCGCTCCCGGGCACGGACGTCGAGTCCCTCGGCGTGGCGTTCTGGGCCGGCAACCTGCACAAGTGGTCCTACACGCCTCGCGCCGCGGCGACGCTCTGGGTGGCGCCGGAGCACCGCGACCGGATGCGTCCGCTCGTGACGTCGTGGAGCCACGGCCTGCCCTTCCCCGAGCGGTTCGACCTGCAGGGCACCGTCGACCACTCGGCATGGTTGGCCGTGCCCGACGGCCTCGCCGCCTGGCACGCCTTCGGCGGCTGGGACCAGGTGGAGCGCAACGCGCAGCTGCTCGTCCGTGGTGCCGAGCGCGTTCGCGTGGCCCTCGGCACCGCGATTCCACACGGCGGCCTGCCGTCGGCTCCGTGCCTGCGCCTCGTGGCCCTCCCGGAGGGGGTGGCCACGACCACCGAGCACGCCGAGAGCCTCTGGCAGGCGCTGCACGCGGCGGGTTTCGTCGTGCCGCCCGTCGCCTTCGGCGGACGCGGCTACCTGCGCCTGGCCGCGGCCCCGTACAACGACGAGGACGACTACGCGCGGCTCGCCGAGGCGCTGCCGGCCCTCGTGCGGCCCTGACGACGCCCCTTCGAGGGGTCCGGACGGGCCGGGTCAGGGCTCGATGCGGTCGATGCGGATCGGATGTGGAAAGATCGACCGACCCTGCGAACGCATCCCCCGAGGAGGCCCCGCGCCCATGACCGACGCCCACCCCACCCCGTTCCACCGGGTCCTCCTCAAGCTCTCCGGAGAGGTCTTCGGGGGTGGCCGCATCGGTCTGGACCCGGCCGTCGTCGCCGGGATCGCCAGGCAGATCGCCGAGGCCGTGCGCGGCGGCGTCCAGGTCTCGGTCGTCATCGGCGGCGGGAACTTCTTCCGCGGTGCCGAGCTGCAGCAGCGCGGCATGGACCGCACCCGGGCCGACTACATGGGGATGCTCGGCACCGTCATGAACTGCCTGGCCCTGCAGGACTTCCTCGAGAAGGAGGGCATCGAGACGCGCGTCCAGTCCGCGATCGCGATGCAGCAGGTCGCCGAGCCGTACATCCCGCGGCGCGCCATCCGCCACCTCGAGAAGAACCGTGTCGTCATCTTCGGCGCGGGTGCCGGCATGCCGTACTTCTCCACCGACACGGTCAGCGCCCAGCGTGCCCTCGAGACCAAGTGCGACGCCCTCCTCATCGCCAAGAGCGGCGTCGACGGCGTCTACACCGCCGACCCGAAGACCGACCCCACCGCGACGAAGTACGACACGCTGACCTTCGAGGAGGGCCTCGCGAACGGTCTGCGCATCGTCGACGCCGCTGCGTTCAGCCTCTGCATGGAGAACAAGCTGCCGATGGTCGTCTTCGGCATGGAAGGCGCCGGAAACATCACCCGTGCCCTGCTCGGTGAGAGGATCGGCACGCTGGTCACCAACGCCTGACCGGCTGGGCTGCGCCCCGCCGGCGCCGGCCCACGCCACGGACCATCCCCAGACACGCCAGCCACCCGCTCACGAGGGACGAGGAAGCCACACCGCCATGATCGAAGAGACGATGTTCGAGGCCGAGGAGAAGATGGACAAGGCCGTCGAGGTCCTCAAGGAGGACTTCGCGGGCATCCGCACCGGCCGGGCCAACCCGGGCCTGTTCAACAAGCTCACCGTCGAGTACTACGGCGCGCCGACCCCGCTGCAGCAGCTCGCCTCGTTCCAGAACCCCGAGCCCCGCACCATCCTCGTCATCCCGTTCGACAAGTCGGCCATGCACGCGATCGAGAAGGCCATCCGCGACTCGGACCTGGGTGTCAACCCGAGCAGCGACGGCAACCAGATCCGGTGCGTCATGCCGGAGCTGACCGAGGAGCGCCGGCGCGAGTACATCAAGCTCGCCCACGGCAAGGCCGAGGACGCGCGCGTCTCGGTGCGCAACATCCGCCGCAAGGCCAAGACCGACATCGACAAGCTCGTCAAGGACGGCGAGGTCGGCGAGGACGACGGCACCCGCGCCGAGAAGGAGCTCGACGGCCTGACCAAGAAGCACACCGACCTCGTCGACGGTCTCGTCAAGGCCAAGGAGGCCGAGCTGCTCGAGGTCTGACCTCGCGGCTCCACCCATGATGACGACCGACTCGCCGTCGGAGCCCGCGGACCGCCAGTCCGCGGCGCACCCGGCCGACGGCGGCGACGGGCTCCTCGAACCCGTGCCCTACGACCCCGCCCTCGACGACGTCGCCGGCCTGCCCGCCGGCGACGTCATCGAGAAGCGCCCGAGCCGCGCGGGCCGTGACCTGCCCGCGGCGATCGGCGTCGGCCTCGGCCTCGGTGTCGTCATCGTCGCGTCCCTGACGCTGTGGAAGCCGTCCTTCCTCGTCGTCGTCGTGCTGGCGGTGGGCGTCGGCATCTGGGAGATGCGCGGCGCCCTGCGGCACGCCGGCGTCCGGGCGCCGATCGTGCCGGCGCTCGCCGGGGCGGTGGGCATGGCGTGGGCGGCGTACGTCCACGGCCCGGGGGCGCTCACCGTCGCGTGGGCGCTGACCTGTCTGGCCGTGGTGCTGTGGCGCGGCACCGGGCGTCTCGACGGCGCCGGGCGGGACGTGCTCGGAGGCGTGTTCGTCGCCACCTACCCGACGTTCCTCGTCGGCTTCGCCATCCTCCTCCTCGCGCCCGAGGACGGTGTCGGACGCATGTTCGTCTTCCTCATCACGACGGTGTGCAGCGACGTCGGCGGCTACGCCGCGGGGGTGCTCTTCGGCCGGCACCCCATGGCACCGACGATCAGCCCGAAGAAGTCGTGGGAGGGCTTCGCCGGCTCGGTCGTGCTGTGCGTCGTCGGCGGCTCGCTGACCGTCCACTTCTTCCTCGGCCACGCGTGGGTCATCGGCGTGCTGCTCGGGGTGGGGGTGGCCGTGGCGGCGACCGTCGGTGACCTCATGGAGTCGCTCATCAAGCGTGACCTCGGCATCAAGGACATGTCCAACATCCTGCCGGGGCACGGCGGCATCATGGACCGCCTCGACTCGCTCGTCGTCGTCGCGCCCGTGGTGTGGACCGTGCTGACGCTGCTCGCCGCCCAGCCGTCCTGACCGGCTGGGTCGTTTTGACTCGGCCTGCGAGAATGGCTGTCGTCATGACCGAGACCTCCGTGCCCCTGCCCGAGCCCACCACCGCACGCCCCGAGCCGGGCCAGCTGACCTTCCGGGCCCCGCGTCGCGGCAAGCCGCCGCGCCACCTCGCCGACCTCTCGCCGGCCGAGCGCAAGGATGCGGTGGCCGCGCTCGGCCACCAGGGGTTCCGGGCCCGGCAGCTGTCGACGCACTACTTCGAGCGGCTCGTCGACGACCCCGAGCAGATGACCGACCTGCCCAAGGGCGTCCGGTCCGAGCTCGTCGCCGACCTGCTGCCCACCCTGCTGACGCCGGTCGTGCAGCGCGTCGCCGACGACGGGCAGACCCTGAAGTACGCCTGGCGCCTGCACGACGGCGCCATCGTCGAGTCGGTCCTCATGCGCTACCCGAAGCGCGTCACCATCTGCATCTCGAGCCAGGCCGGGTGCGGGATGAACTGCCCGTTCTGCGCCACCGGCCAGGCGGGACTGACCCGCAACATGTCCGCGGCCGAGATCGTCGAGCAGGTCGTGTGGGCGGCCCGCGCGCTGCGCCGCGGCGAGCTGGCCGGCGGCGGCGACGCGGACCGCGAGCACCCGCTGCGCGTCAGCAACGTCGTCTTCATGGGCATGGGTGAGGCGCTCGCCAACTACAAGGCGGCCATCGGGGCCATCCGACGCCTCACCGACCCGGCGCCGGACGGCCTGGGCATGTCGGCGCGCGGCATCACGATGTCGACCGTGGGGCTCGTGCCGGGCATCGACAAGCTCGCCGCCGAGGGCATCCCGGTGACGCTCGCGCTCTCGCTCCACGCCCCCGACGACGAGCTGCGCGACGAGCTCGTGCCGATCAACACCCGGTGGAAGGTCGACGAGGCCATCGACGCGGCGTACCGCTACTTCCGGACCACCGGCCGACGCGTCTCCATCGAGTACGCCCTGATCCGCGACATCAACGACCAGGGGTGGCGGGCCGACCTGCTCGGCGAGAAGCTCGCCGCGCGGGGACGCGGCTGGGTGCACGTCAACCCGATCCCCCTGAACCCGACGCCGGGCTCGAAGTGGACCGCCTCGCGCCCCGGGGTCGAGCAGAACTTCGTCGAGCGTCTCCGGGCCCACGGGGTCCCGACGACGATCCGCGACACCCGCGGTCAGGACATCGACGGCGCCTGCGGGCAGCTCGCCGCCGCCACCGCCTGAGTCGGGCGGCCCCGGGTCACTCCTGCAGCCGCGCCAGCGCCGCGGCGGGGTCGACCCCGAGGTCGGACGCGACGAGCCGGACCAGCGACTCGGTCTCCTCGGCGCAGGCGGCGCACCCGCGCAGGTGCACGAGCATCTCGGGCAGCTGCCGGGTCTGCGGGTGCTCGACGAGAGCCTCGGCGTACCGGTCGGCGAGGTCGAAGCAGTCCTCGCACGACAGCCAGGGCTCCGTGTCCAGGCTCAGCGCCCGGGCGTCGTCGGGCGTGAGGCGCCGTGGTGTGGAGGTCATCGTGTCTCCCCGGTGGCGGGTGTCAGGTGTCCGGTGGCGGTCAGGTGGTCCCGGATCCGCGACCGGGCCACGTGCAGCGTCTTGTAGAGCGCGCCTCGCGTCGTGCCCAGCCGCTCGGCGAGGACGTCGATCGGTACCTGCTCGACGAGCAGCGCCACGGCGATCCGGCGCTGGTAGGGCGTGAGCGCGACCGCGAGCGCCGATGCCACGGCGGCGGCGAGGTCGGCGGCCTCGGCGTGGTGCTCCGGACCGGGGGCGGCATCGACCCACGTCGCGTCGTCGGGCAGGCAGACCTCGCGCGTGGCCCAGGCCTGCCGGCGAACCTCGTTGGCGGCGTGCAGGATGCCGAACTTGTAGGCCCAGGTCGTGAAACGGCTGCGGCCCTCGAAGGTGTCGAGCTTGGCGAGCACGTCCACGAGCGCGTCGTCTGCCGCACACTCCGCCACTCCCTCGAGAGTTGCCGCGCCGGCATGGGGCAGCTGGCCGCGCAGGTGCCACACCTGGTGGCGGGCGGCCTTGAGCACGAACGAGTGCAGCTCGCGCAGGGCCTCGTCACGCCGAGGACCGGTAGCGGTGAGGTCGGCGACCCAGTCGCGGGACACCGGGCGCGGGACCGGACGCGGGACCGCGCCGGGTGACCGCCCGGCGTCGACGGCCGGGTGCAGGGCGCCGTTCGGGTCGGCGATCGTCACGACGACCATCCTTCCGGGGAGAGGATGCGTGCGGCAAGGACCGGCGGGCAGCCTCGGTCGACGAGCTGCAGGACGGCGTGCACGTCGACGCGTCGGTCCGCGGCCAGCCGGCCGGCGAGGTCGGCATCGAAACCGGCCTCGAGCAGGCGGCACCGGCGCCACGTCGTCACGTCGACCGGCGGGCCCACCGGTCCGCAGCCCGGCTGGCGACGGGTCGGATGGATGGTCATACCGGGTTGGTGTCGTTCGACGCGGCCGTCTTACCGGACCGGCCGGGCTCCACCACGGGGTCGCGGAGGGCCGGCGGTAAGGCCCGCACCCCGGCCCGACACGAACAGGGTGTCGCGGCGAACGGTGCCCCGAGCCCCACGTACGGGGCGGGACGGCATCGACGCCGTGGGCCCGTGCATCACCTCATACGAGAACCAAGGAGTGCCCATGTCCAGCACCCACGCCATCCCGACGCGTCCCGGCAGCGGGGACGCCACAGCGGCCGCCGCACGCCGGGATCCGGCCCGCCAGGCGTTCCTCGTCCTCCGGACCGCGTTCACCGTCGCGCCGATCATCTTCGGCGCCGACAAGTTCGCCCACCTGCTCGTCGACTGGGACCGGTACCTGGCCCCACCGATCGCGCACCTGTCGCCGTTCAGCGTCCACCAGACCATGTACGTGGTCGGTGTCGTCGAGATCGTCGCCGGGGTCGTCGTGGCGGTGTGGCCTCGGATCGGGTCGCTCGTCGTCGCGGCGTGGCTGGCGGGCATCATCGTCAACCTGCTGCTGATCCCGGGCTACTACGACGTCGCGCTGCGCGACTTCGGGCTGTTCCTGGCCGCGGTCGCGCTGAGCCGCCTCGCCGTCGCCTACGACCGGCGGCCCCTGCCGTGGGCGCGGGGACACGCCCGGTCCTGACGCCGCTGCGGTCGCGCGCCGGCGATGTGCCCGGCGTCACGACCGCTCGTCCGTCCCAAGGGTCACCTCGGCGCACCGGCTCTGGCGCGGAGGCGACCCCGACGGCACAGTGAGGCCATGACCACCGACGGCATCGATGCCACGTCCGCCTTCGAGGCCTACCGCGAGCTGCACGCGTCGAGCCTGCGCGACCCGGAGGGGTTCTGGGCCCGGGCCGCCCGGGCCGTCGACTGGGTCACGCCGCCGACGCGCGTGCTCGACGACTCCCGGCCGCCCTTCTACCGCTGGTACCCGGACGCCGAGCTCAACGTGTGCCACAACGCCCTCGACCGGCACGTCGCCGCAGGACGCGCCGACCAGCCGGCGCTGCACTACGACTCACCCGTCACCGGGACGAAGGCGACCCTGACGTACGCCGACCTCCTCGACCGGGTCGCCCGCTTCGCCGGGGCGCTGGCCGGGCTCGGGGTCGAGAAGGGCGACCGCGTCGTCATCTACATGCCGATGGTGCCCGAGGCGGTCGTCGCGATGCTCGCCTGCGCCCGCCTCGGCGCCGTGCACTCGGTCGTCTTCGGCGGCTTCGCCCCGCAGGAGCTCGCGGCACGCATCGAGGACGCCGAGCCGAAGGTCGTCGTCTCGGCCAGCTGCGGCATCGAGCCCTCCCGCGTCGTCGAGTACAAGCCGATGCTCGACGCCGCCCTCGACCGAAGCAGCCACAAGCCGGAGTCGGTCGTCGTCCTGCAGCGCGAGCAGCGGCCGGCGGCGGTGGGGGAGCGCGACACCGAGTGGGAGGAGATGACCTGGGACGAGGTCGTCGCCGACGCGGAGCCGGCCGACTGCGTCACCGTCGCGGCCACCGACCCGCTCTACATCCTCTACACGTCCGGCACGACGGGCCGGCCCAAGGGCATCTACCGAGACTGCGGCGGGTACGCGGTCGCGCTGCGCTGGTCGATGGAGCACGTCTACGACGTCCGTCCCGGCGAGACGATGTTCACGGCCAGCGACGTCGGCTGGGTCGTCGGCCACTCCTACATCGTCTACGGTCCGCTGCTCACCGGCGCCACGACCGTCCTCTACGAGGGCAAGCCCGTCGGGACGCCCGACGCCGGCGCCTTCTGGCGCGTCATCGCCGAGTACGGCGCCGTGTGCCTCTTCACCGCCCCGACGGCCTTCCGGGCGATCAAGAAGGAGGACTCCGCGGCGGCCAAGGTCTCCGAGCACGACCTGCGCCGGTTCCGCACCCTCTTCCTCGCCGGCGAGCGGCTCGACCCCGACACGTACGAGTGGGCCTCGGTGGCGCTCGGTGTCCCGGTCGTCGACAACTGGTGGCAGACCGAGACCGGCTGGCCCATCGCCGCCAACCCCACGGGGATCGCGCTGCTGCCCATCAAGCCGGGCTCGCCGACCGTCGCGGTGCCCGGCTACGACGTCCGCGTCCTCGACGGCGAGGGGCACGAGGTGCCGGCCGGGACGGAGGGCGCCATCTGCATCAGGCTGCCCATGCCGCCCGGAACCCTGCCCACGCTGTGGCGCGACGACGACCGGTACGTGTCGTCCTACCTGTCGGCCTACCCCGGGTACTACCTCACCGGCGACGGTGGCTATCTCGACGAGGACGGCTACCTGTTCGTCATGGGCCGTACCGACGACGTCCTCAACGTCGCCGGGCACCGCCTTTCCACCGGCTCGCTCGAGGCGGCGCTCGCCGGGCACGAGGCCGTCGCGGAGTGCGCCGTCATCGGCGTCCACGACGATCTCAAGGGGCAGGTGCCGCGCGCCCTCGTCGTGCTCAAGTCGGGCATCGACGGCGACGTCGAGGGGGAGCGGATCCGGCGCGAGCTCGTGGACCGCGTCCGGGCCGAGGTCGGACCGGTGGCGGCGCTGCGCCGCGTCGACATCGTGCCCGCGCTGCCCAAGACCCGCTCGGGCAAGATCCTCCGCAAGACGATGCGCGAGATGGCCGATGGCAAGGACGCCGTGGTACCGGCGACGATCGAGGACGCCGCGGTCCTCGACGCCCTCGCCCCGGTGCTCACGGGCCCCGCCCAACGGCCTGAGTGACCTCCCGCCACAACCGCGCCATGGCGCAGTTGCGGCGGGCCGATCGTGCCCTGAGTGGTCCAGAATCGCGCCGTGGCGCGGTTGTGGCGGGCCGATCGCGCCGTGAGCGGTCGAGAATCGCGCCGTGGCGCGGTTCCGGTCAGGTGTCCGCGGCGGGACCGGCGGCGAGGATCCCCGGCACCTCCTCGATGTCGTCGACGAGGTGCACGGCGCCGGCCATCCGGCGGTCGGCGGCGAGCGCGTGCAGCGTCGGCCAGACCGGCACCTCGACCGACCACTGCCGGCGCCCGACGAGCACGAGCGGCGGCAGGTGCGCGTCGTCGAGGGCGTAGTACAGCGGCGTCACGGCCTGGAAGATCTCCTGCACCGTGCCGGCGGCACCGCCGAGCACGACGACGCCGGCCGTGCTGCGGGCGAGCAGCCCCTCCTCGCGGATCGCGTTGGAGAAGTACTTGGCCACGGCGTCGCAGAAGACGTTCGGCGGCTCGTGCCCGTAGAACCACGTCGGGATCCCGAGCGAACGGGCCGTCGGCCCGAGCGACTCCGTCGGCAGGGCCGGCTCGTCGCCCAGCAGGTCGCTGCGCACCGCGAGGGCGAGGCGCGCCCAGTCGGTGACCGACGGCCGGAACGTCGGCACGGCGGCGAGCCGGCCCAGGGCATCGTCGAGGTCGGCGGCGTCGCGGCACAGCGCGCCGAGGTTGACCGCCTCCATCGCTCCCGGACCGCCCCCGGTGGCCACGACGTGCCCGTCGGCGGCCAGACGGTGCCCGAGCCGGGCCGCGGCCGCGTACGCCTCGGTCCCGCGCTCGACGCGGTGGCCACCCATGACGCCGACGACCGAGCGTCCCGCGACCAGCTCGTCGAGCTCGTCGGTCACGGTGTCGTCGTGGATCGCCCGCACGAGCGTGCAGTAGGCGTCGGTGCGCAGGCGGGCGTCACGGAACCAGCGGTAGGCCCGCGCGTCGGGCGTCGCGTCGTAGCCGCTCTCGAGCCCCGCGTAGAGGTCTTCGGGCCGGTACAGGCCGCGCCACGGGTCGACGGGCGCGTCGGCGATGCCGGGGAACACGATGGCGCCGCGGCGCAGCAGCACCTCGGTGACCTCGATCGGCACCGTCCCTCCGAGCACGACCAGGCCGGTCAGGTCGGCGTGCTCGGCGAACCGCTGCGCGTAGCCGGTGAGGTCGAGCCCCTGCAGGCGCAGCCCCCCGAGCGGCGACCCGGCGTCGAGGTGGTCGTCCAGGGCCTCGAGGCTCTCGATCTCCATGGCGTCATCCTGCCGTGCCCGTCGCTCCGGGCGTGGACGCGGCACCGACACCGGCGCCGGGTTTGCGAGGATCGCGAGGTGCTCGCCGTCCTCGAGGGTTTCGCCACGATCGCCGTCATCGTCGCGGTCGGCTGGCTCCTCGCCGACCGCCGCATCCTCGACGAAGGCGCCCAGGTCACCCTCTCGCGGCTGGCCTTCCACGTCGCCTCGCCCGCGCTGCTGCTCACCGTCATGCAGCGCACATCGCTCGACGCCGTCCTGTCGGCCAACCTCGTCACGTCGCTCATCAGCTTCGCGGTCGTCGTCGTCCTCTACCTGACGATCGCCCGGTTCCGTTGGGCCGGAGGGACGCTCGGGTCCCGGCTCGTCGGCAGCCTGTCCGCCGCGTACGTCAACGCCGGCAACCTCGGCATCCCCATCGCCCTCTACGTCCTCGGCGACGTCGCGTGGGTCGCCCCGACGCTGCTCATGCAGCTGCTCGTGATCACCCCGGTCTACATGGCCCTGTTCGACAGCGACGCCCGCGGCGAGCGGCCGAGGCTGCTGCGGTCCCTGCGACGGATGTTCAGCAACCCGATCACGCTCGGCGCCGTCGCCGGGCTGCTCATCGCGGTGTTCGACGTGCACCTGCCGCGGGTCGTCGCCGACCCCGTCGACCTGCTCGGACGGATGGCCGTGCCGTCCATGCTCGTCGCGTTCGGCATCTCGCTGCGGCGTGGTCCGCGGCCGGCGACGGGCGGGGCGGCAGAGCACGTGTGGGCCATCGTCGGCATCAAGGTGCTGCTGATGCCGGCGGTCGCACTCACCGTCGGCCTGGCCCTGGGCCTGCGTGGCGACGCGCTCTTCGCCGTCGTCGTCACGGCCGCGTTGCCGACGGCCCAGAACATCTTCACGTACGCGGTGCGCTACCGCCGAGAGGTCAACCTCGCCCGCGACGTCATCTTCGTCAGCACGTTCGCCTCGATCCCGGTCATCCTCGCGATCGCGGCCCTCTTCCACGGCCTCGCCGGCGTCTGACCAGCAGGCGTGCCGGGACCGCCCGGCGCCCCGACCGCCCGGCCGCCGACCCCGGCCGACCCCGGCCGGCTCGCGGATGGCCCCGGCCGGCTCGCGGATGGCCCCGGCGGTGCAACACACCGAACAGCTGCCAGGGACCCCGGGAATACCCGTGCGGTGTTGGCGACTGCTCGGTGTGTTGCCGTGACGTGCGGGCCGGAGCGGGCGGGGGCGGGAGCAGGGCAGGCCGTGCGGGCGCGGTGCGCGGTCAGAAGTCGCCGAAGCCGCCGCCGAAGTCACCGCCGAAGTCGCCGCCGCCACCCCAGTCGCCGCCGAGGTCCCCGGCACCGAAGCCCTCACCGGCCGCGTTGACGTCACCGCCCGGGTCGCCAGCCGCGTCGCCACCACCGTCGGAGGTGTCGGAGGTCTCGGAGGCATCGGACGCACCGCCGCTGCCGTCGCCCTCGCCGGCCTGGGCTGCCTCGGGGGACTGGTCGTACCCGTCGAACAGCGCGTCGGCCACCGCCGAGCCCACGACGACACCGGCGATGGTGCCGAGCATCGAGCCGGCGATCATGCCGCCCATGCCCATCCCCATCCCGGTCCCCATGGCCCGGCCGCCCGTACCACCGGCAAAGGCGCCCTGGAGGTAGCCGGGCCGACGCAGCTCGGCGCGTGTGGCGCTGCGGGCGAGGTCGGCCGGCTCGTCGCTGCGCGGTCGCTCGGACTCGGGGAGGTCCTCGGTGAGGCGCTGGAGCACCATCTGGCGCTGCTCGGGCGAGAGCTGTGCGAAGGCCTCGGCGTGCACGCGCTCGAGGTCCTCGGGAGGCGCCGTGCGCAGCAGGTAGCGGTAGCGGGCGATGGCCCGCTCGTCCTCGGTGGAGGCTCCGCCACGCGGCGTGGGGACCGCGTACGGGTCGGCGCCGGGCGGCGCGGACCGCGGACCGGTAGGCGGGGCGCCGTGGCCCATGCCCCAGCCCTGTGGTCGACCGGGCTCGCGGCCCAGCAGTCGGTCGAGGAATCCCATGTCGTCTCCTTGCGTCGGCGTCACATGTGGCGACGGGGTGCCGGCATCGCTCGCCGGTCACGTACCCACGCCAACGACCGGAAGCCGGTCACCGTTCCTCGGTGACCGGCTCCCGGGCCGGTCACCGAGGAACGGTGACCGGCCACGCCCCCTCCCCGGGACGTCCTGACCGCCCGCGTCGGGCGGTGCACCACGGTGCAGGGCGGTGCACCGTGGTGCACGGTGGGCGCGACGCGTCAGAGGTGGTTCTCCGCCTCCGTGAGGACGGAACGCAGTCTCGACTCGATGTCGTCGAACTGCTCCGGGCCCATGATCAGCGGCGGCGCCAGCTGGACGACGGGGTCCCCACGGTCGTCGGCTCGACAGTAGATGCCGGCGTCGAAGAGCGCCTTGGACAGGAACCCGCGCAGCAGCCGCTCGGACTCGGCGTCGTCGAAGGTCTCACGCGTCTGCTTGTCCTTGACCAGCTCGATGCCGTAGAAGTACCCGGCACCGCGGACGTCGCCGACGAGCGGCAGGTCGAGCAGCTTGTCGAGCGTCGCCTTGAAGGCGGTGGCGTTCTGCTTGACGTGGTCGTTGAGACCCTCGCGCTCGAAGATGTCGAGGTTGGCCAGCGCCACGGCGGCCGACACCGGGTGCCCGCCGAAGGTGTAACCGTGCGGGAAGTAGTCCGTGCCCTTCCGGAACGGCTCGAACAGGCGCTCGCTGGCGATCATCGCGCCGATCGGTGAGTAGCCGCTCGTCATGCCCTTGGCGCAGGTGATGATGTCGGGCACGTAGCCGAAGTCGTCGCAGGCGAACATCGAGCCGATGCGGCCGAAGGCGCAGATGACCTCGTCGGAGACCAGGAGCACGTCGTACTCGTCGCAGATCTCGCGGACCCGCTCGAAGTACCCGGCCGGCGGCGGGAAGCAGCCACCCGAGTTCTGCACCGGCTCGAGGAAGACCGCCGCCACGGTGTCGGGCCCCTCGAACTCGATGGCCTCGGCGATGCGGTCGGCGGCCCAGCGGCCGAAGGCCTTCTCGTCGTCGCGCAGGTGCTCGGGAGCCCGGTACTGGTTGGTGTTGGGGACCCTGAACGTGCCGGGCACGAGCGGCTCGAACATCTGCTTGGCGGCCGGGATGCCGGTGATCGACAGGGCCCCCTGCGGCGTGCCGTGGTAGGCGACCGCGCGCGAGATGACCTTGTGCTTGGTCGGCTTGCCGGTCAGCTTGAAGTACTGCTTGGCCAGCTTCCACGCCGTCTCGACGGCCTCGCCCCCACCCGTCGTGAAAAAGACGCGGTTGAGGTCGCCGGGCGCGTGCGTGGCGAGCCGCTCGGCCAGCTCGATGGCCTTCGGGTGCGCGTAGCTCCACAGCGGGAAGAAGGCGAGCTCCTTGGCCTGCTTGGCTGCCGCCTCGGCGAGCTCCTCACGCCCGTGGCCGACCTGGACGACGAACAGACCCGCGAGCCCGTCGATGTACTCGTTGCCGCGGTCGTCCCAGATCTTCCAGCCCTGCCCGCGGGTGATGATCGGCACGGAGTGGCCCAGCCCGCCGTCTCCGGGGTCCTCGAACACCGAGTGGCGCGTGAAGTGCATCCACAGGTGATCGCGCGCGGCATCGGACAGCAGGGTCCCCGCAGGGGTGCGCTGGTCCGAGGCCGGTTCCCAGACCTCGTTCGGGTTGATGCTCATCGTGTTCCCCAGTTGTAGAGCTGTTTGTTGAGTTTGAGGTAGACGAACGTCTCGGTGGTGATGACGCCCTCGAGGGTGCGGATCCGCTCGGTCAGCAGCTCCAGGAGGTGGTCGTCGTCCTCGCAGACGACCTCGGCGAGCACGTCGAAGCTGCCCGCCGTGGTGACGACGTAGGACACCTCGTCCATGTCCGACAGGGCCTCGGCCACGGTCGACATGTCGCCGGAGACCCGCAGGCCGATCATCGCCTGACGCTGGAAACCGACCTGGAGGGGGTCGGTCACCGCGACGATCTGCATGACGTCGGCGTCGAGCAGGCGCTGGACGCGTTGGCGCACGGCCGCCTCGGACAGGCCCACCTCGGCAGCGATGGAGGCGTAGGACTTTCGTCCGTCCTGCTGGAGCAGCTCGATGATGGTCTTGGAGACCTCGTCGAGGTTGACGCCGCCCCGGCGGGGCGGCTTCGACCCGCTGTGGGCCACGCCACGGATGGTCGTCATGGGCCCGATACTGACCTGTGGAACACGACGTTGGCAAGTCCCCGCGCAACTGATTCCGAAGATTTTCCGGACCATCTCTTCACCATTGCGCAGGTCACTGTCTAGAGTGCCGCCATGACTTCGCAGCCGCGCCAGCTCCGCAACTTCATCGGCGGTCAGTACCTGGACCCCGAGACCGACGCGACCACCGACATCGTCAACCCGGCCACCGCCGCCGTCGTCGCCACTGCCCCCGTCAGCACGCAGGCGGACGTCGACCGCGCGTACGCCGCCGCGTCCAAAGCCTTCGAGACGTGGGGCGAGACGACGCCGAGCGAGCGGCAGGCGGCGCTGCTGAAGTTCGCCGACGCCATCGAGGCCCGCGCCGACGACTTCGTCCGGCTCGAGGGTGAGAACACCGGCAAGCCGCACGCCCTCACGGCGAGCGAGGAGATCCCGCCGATGCTCGACCAGCTGCGCTTCTTCGCCGGCGCCGCGCGAGTCCTCGAGGGCAAGTCGGCCGGGGAGTACATGCGGGGCCACACGTCCTTCGTCCGCCGCGAGCCGATCGGCGTCGTCGGGCAGGTCACGCCGTGGAACTACCCGATGATGATGGCGATGTGGAAGATCGCCCCGGCGCTCGCCGCCGGCAACACGATCGTCCTCAAGCCCTCCGACACGACGCCCGAGACGACGCTGCTGCTGGCCGAGCTCGCCTCGGAGTTCCTCCCCGAGGGCACCTTCAACGTCGTGACCGGCGACCGCGAGACCGGCCGCATGGTCGTCGAGCACCCGACGCCGGCGCTCGTGGCCATCACCGGGTCGGTGCGGGCCGGGATGCAGGTCGCCGAGAGCGCCTCGCGCGACCTCAAGCGCGTGCACCTCGAGCTCGGCGGCAAGGCGCCCGTCGTCGTCTTCGACGACGCCGACATCGAGGCGGCCGTCGAGGGCATCGCCGTCGGCGGCTACTTCAACGCCGGCCAGGACTGCACCGCGGCCACCCGCGTCCTCGCCGGTCCCCGCATCCACGACGACTTCGTCGCGGCCCTCGCGGAGTACGCGAAGAACGAGGCGAAGGTCGGGCTTCCCGAGGACCCGGACGCCCTCCTCGGCCCGGTCAACAACCCGAACCAGGTGGCCCACGTGGGCGGCATGATCGACCGTCTGCCCGACCACGCCCGGGTCGCCGCCGGTGGCCACCGCGCGGACGGCCTCGGCGACGGCTTCTTCTTCGAGCCGACCGTCCTCGCCGGCCTCAGGCAGGACGACGAGCAGATCCAGACCGAGATCTTCGGCCCGGTCATCACCGTCCAGCAGTTCACCGACGAGGCCGAGGCCCTCGCCTGGGCCAACGGCGTGCAGTACGGCCTGGCCTCGAGCGTGTGGACCAAGGACTTCGGTCGGGCCATGCGGATGAGCCGCAAGCTCGACTTCGGGTGCGTCTGGATCAACACCCACATCCCGATCGTCGCCGAGATGCCGCACGGCGGCTTCAAGCACTCCGGCTACGGAAAGGACCTGTCCATGTACGGGCTCGAGGACTACACGCGCATCAAGCACGTCATGGCCAACATCGAGTCCTGATGCCCCGCAGGGCAGCCCGCACGACCCGGGTCGACGTCGATCCTCTCCCGTCACCCACCGAGAACCCCTGGAGAAGAAGGCCATGAACGAGAAGCCCCTGGACAACCCGGTGCTGCGCGCGGCGCTCATGCGCGGCCTGGTGTCGCGCCGCAGCGCCATGATGGGCGCGGCCGGCGTCGGCGCAGCAGCCTTCCTGGCCGCGTGCGGCTCCGCCGGGCGCAACCCCGCGAGCGGCGGGGGCGGCCCCGCCGGGACCGCGTCCAAGACGGCCGCAGCGGCCGAGGACCTGTCCGACTCCGAGAAGATCGTCAACTGGTCCAACTGGACCGAGTACATCGACGTCGACGAGAAGACCAAGGCCCGCCCGACGCTCGACGCCTTCACGAAGGCGACCGGCATCAAGGTCAACTACACCGAGGACTACCTCGACAACGACGAGTTCTACGCGAAGGTCCGCCCGCTCCTGCAGCAGGGCAAGGACACCGGCCGCGACGTGTGGTGCAGCACGGACTGGATGGTCGCCCGGCTCATCCGCCAGGGCTACCTCCAGAAGCTCGACCTGGCGAACATCCCGAACGCCAAGAACCTCGAGGACTCCCTGCGCAACGTCGAGTTCGACCCCGGACGCGTCTACTCGCTGCCGTGGCAGAGCGGCTTCGCCGGCATCGGCTACAACCTCAAGGCCACCGGCGGCAAGAAGATCACGACGATGACCCAGCTGCTCACCGATCCCGCGCTCAAGGGCAAGGTGACGCTGCTGACCGAGATGCGCGACACCGTGGGGCTCGTGATGATGGAGCAGGGCAAGGACATCTCGAAGTTCACCGACGCGGACTTCAAGGCCGCGATCGACATGATCCAGCAGGCCAAGGACGCCGGGCAGATCAAGGGCTTCACCGGCAACGAGTACACCGACGGCCTGGCCAAGGGCGACATCGCCGCGTGCGCCGCGTGGACCGGCGACGTCGTCCAGCTGCAGTTCGACGACCCCAACATCCAGTACACCCTTCCGCAGAAGGGCTTCACGCTCTGGTCCGACAACTTCGTCATCCCGGCCCTGGCCAAGCACAAGAAGAACGCCGAGAGGCTCATCGACTACTACTACGACCCGAAGGTCATGGCCCAGGTCGAGGCCTACGTCAACTACATCGCGCCGGTCAAGGGCACCAAGGACGCGCTGCTCAAGATCGACAAGAGCCTCGGTGACAACCCGCTCATCGTGCCGCCGGCCGACGTGCTGTCGCGCGCCCAGGTGTTCCGCGGCCTGTCCGAGGCCGAGGAGACGAAGTACTCCCGCATGTTCGCCTCGATCACGGCCGGCTGATGGCGGGCACGGGCAAGGGCGACCTGCAGCTGGTCGCGCTGACGAAGGAGTTCGGGACCTTCACCGCGGTCCACCCCCTCGACCTCACCATCGAGGCCGGTTCGTTCTTCGCGCTGCTGGGTCCCTCGGGCTGTGGCAAGACGACCACCCTGCGGATGATCGCCGGCCTCGAGGCGCCGACGGGCGGACGCATCCGGATCGGCTCGGACGACATCACCGACACCAAGGCCTACCAGCGCAACGTCAACACGGTCTTCCAGTCCTACGCACTGTTCCCGCACATGTCGGTGCTCGACAACGTCATGTTCGGGCTGAAGCGACGCGGCGACAAGGAGGCTCGGCGCAAGGCCCAGGAGGCGCTCGAGCTCGTCGAGCTGGCCCATGTGGGCGGCAGGCGACCGACCCAGCTCTCCGGCGGCATGCAGCAGCGCGTCGCACTCGCGCGGGCCCTCGTCAACCGTCCGGACGTCCTCCTCCTCGACGAGCCGCTCGGCGCCCTCGACCTCAAGCTGCGTCGCCAGATGCAGATCGAGCTCAAGCGGATCCAGCAGGAGGTCGGGCTGACGTTCATCCACGTCACGCACGACCAGGAGGAGGCCATGACGATGGCCGACCGGATCGCCGTCATGAACGCCGGGCGCATGGAGCAGCTCGGTGACCCCGCGACCCTGTACGAGAAGCCGCGGTCGACGTTCGTGGCGAACTTCCTCGGGCAGTCCAACCTGCTGCGCGCCTCCGTCGTCGGGGGCGGCGCCACCGCCGGGACCGTTCGGGTCCGCAGCCACGAGGCCGAGCTCGAGGTCGCCCGTGCCCACCTGCCCGACGGCCAGGGCGACGTGTGGCTGGGCGTCCGTCCGGAGAAGCTGCGCCTCGGTGAGTCCGGCGGCCCCAACCGTCTGCGGGGCGTCGTGCGCGACGTGTCGTTCACGGGTGTCGCCACGCAGTACTCGGTGCAGATGCCCTGGGGCCAGGAGCTGACCGTCGTGCAGCAGAACGACGGCACGTCCCGGGCCACGCTCGGGGAGAACGTCACGATCTCCTGGGCCGCCGAGCACGGGTTCGCCCTGGACGCCTCGCAGGATGCCGAGGCCGGCGCGGAGCTGGTGGACGAGCGTGGCTGAGCAGGCCGTCCTGCCGTCCGCGACGGCGCACCCACCCGGACCGGCCGCAGCCCTCGAGGCGCCGCGTCGCCGACGCAACTGGGTGCCGTACGCGCTGCTGCTGCCCGGGCTGCTGTGGCTCGTCGTCTTCTTCGTCGCACCGATGGCCACGCTGGCGTCGCAGTCGCTCCAGGAGGGGAACGTCGACGACGGCTACGTGTTCACCGGGAACATCGGCATCTACGCCGACGCCTTCGGCCAGTACTGGCCGCAGATGCTGCGCTCGCTGCTCTACGCGGGCGCGGCCACGCTGCTGGCGCTGCTCATGGGCTACCCGCTCGCCTACTTCATCGCGCAGAAGGCCGGCCGCTGGAAGAACCTCGTGCTCGTCCTCGTGGTCGCGCCGTTCTTCACCAGCTTCCTCATCCGGACGCTCGCCTGGCGCACCATCCTGTCCGACGACGGTTGGGTGACGCCGCTGGCCCGCGCGCTGCACGTCACCGACCTGCTCAAGGCCGTCGGGCTGACGAACAACGACTCCCTGCTCTACTCGCAGTTCGGCGTCATCATGGGCCTGACGTACAACTTCCTGCCCTTCATGATCCTGCCGCTCTACACCTCGCTCGAGCGGCTCGACCCACGGCTGCTCGAGGCGGCGGGCGACCTGTACGCCTCGCCGTGGCAGACGTTCCGACGCGTCACCTGGCCGCTGTCGCTGCCCGGGGTCGTGGCCGGCACGCTGCTGACGTTCATCCCCGCCGCAGGCGACTTCGTCAACGCCAAGCTGCTCGGCAACACGCAGACGACGATGCTCGGCTCGGTCATCGACGCCCAGTTCCTGCGCGTCCTCGACTACCCGCTCGCCGCGGCCCTGTCGTTCATCATGCTCATCACGATCGTGACGATGGTCATGGTGTACGTCCGCCGCGCCGGCACGGAGGAGCTCCTCTGATGGCCTGGATCAGGAAGCACCTCATCGCCGTCGCCGGTCTGCTGGTGCTCGTCTACATGCTCGTGCCGAACCTCGTGGTCGCGATCTTCTCGTTCAACGAGCCCAAGGGCCGCTTCAACTACACGTTCAACGAGTTCTCGACCGACGCCTGGACGAATCCCTGTGGGGCACAGGGGATCTGCGAGTCCCTCGGCCTCAGCCTGCAGATCGGGGTCATCGCCTCGCTCGCCGCCACGGTCCTCGGCACGATGATCGCCTTCGCCCTGGGTCGGTACCGCTTCCGCGGCCGCTCGGCGACGAACCTGCTCATCTTCATGCCGATGGCCACCCCCGAGGTCGTCATGGGGTCGAGCCTCCTGACGCTCTTCCTCATGCTCGGGGTGCCGTCGGGCCGCGGCGCCATCCTCATCGCGCACATCATGTTCTGCGTCTCGTTCGTCGTCGTCGCCGTCAAGGCCCGGGTCGCCACCCTCGACCCACGGCTGGAGGAGGCGGCCGCCGACCTCGGGGCCAACCCGGTGCAGACCTTCCTGCGGGTGACGCTGCCGCTCGCGGCCCCCGGCATCGCGGCCGGTGCGCTGCTGTCGTTCTCGCTCAGCTTCGACGACTACATCATCACCAACTTCAACGCCAGCCCGAGCTCGATCACCTTCCCGATGTACGTCTGGGGGGCCTCGGCCCGTGGGGTTCCCGTGCAGGTCTACGTCGTCGGCACGCTGATGTTCCTGCTCGCGCTCGCCGTCGTCGTGGCCGGTCAGGCCGTGTCCAAGCGCCGCAACCGTCAGGTGGCCTGAGGCCGAATGCGAGTGCTCATGATCGGCTCTGGCGGGGTCGGTGACGCCGCGGCGCGCATCGCCGCCGAGCGCGGCTTCTTCGAGCGCTGGGTCGTCGCCGACCACGACCTGACGCGTGCCGAACGCACCGTCGCGGCCGTCGTCGAGCGCCACCCGGGCGAGGCACGTTTCGTCGCGGCCCGCGTCGACGCGTCGGACTCCGATGCCGTCACGGCGCTCGCCCACGAGCACAAGGTGACCCACGTGTTCAACGCCGTCGACCCGAAGTTCGACATGCCGATCTTCCGCGCGGCCAAGGCTGCCGGAGCCGACTACCTCGACATGGCGATGAGCCTGTCGCAGCGCCATCCGGAGCGGCCGTTCTCGGACACCGGGGTCAAGCTCGGCGACGAGCAGTTCGCCGAGGCGGGGGAGTGGGAGGCCGACGGGCGCCTGGCCCTCGTCGGCATCGGTGTCGAGCCCGGCCTGTCCGACGTGTTCGCCCGCTACGCCGCCGACCACCTCTTCTCCGAGATCGACGAGCTCGGCACCCGCGACGGCGCCGACCTCGTCGTCCGCGACGACGAGGGCCGCGAGATCTTCGCGCCGAGCTTCTCGATGTGGACGACGATCGAGGAGTGCCTCAACCCGCCCGTGGTCTGGGAGCGGGACCGCGGCTGGTTCACCACCGAGCCGTTCAGCGAGCCGGAGGTCTTCGACTTCCCCGAGGGCATCGGACCGGTCGAGTGCGTCAACGTCGAGCACGAGGAGGTCCTCCTCATGCCCCGGTGGGTCGAGGCCCGACGGGTGACCTTCAAGTACGGCCTCGGTGACGAGCTCATCGGCATCCTCAAGGTGCTGAACACCCTGGGGCTGGACCGCACCGACCCGGTCCGCGTCAAGGGCGTCGAGGTGTCGCCGCGCGACGTCGTCGCCGCGGTCCTGCCCGACCCGGCGACGATCGGGCCGCGGATGACCGGCAGGACGTGCGCCGGCCTCCTCGTCACCGGCACGGGCACCGACGGGCAGCCGCGCCGCACCTACCTCTACCACGTCGTCGACAACGAGCAGACGATGCGCGAGTACGGCGCCCAGTGCGTCGTGTGGCAGACGGCCGTCAACCCCGTCGTCGCCCTCGAGCTGCTCGCCCGAGGCACGTGGAAGGGCGTCGGGGTCCTCGGACCCGAGGCGTTCGACGCCGTGCCCTTCCTCGACCTGCTGGCCGCCCCGAAGCCGGTCGGCTACGGGTCCCCCTGGGGTCTCGAGGACCGCTGAGGGACCACCGCACCCCGACCAACCCACGACCGAGAACCTGTCCCGCGGGGACCTAGGCTGAGGAGCATGGCACGCGTGACAGAGCAGTCAGGGACCACGACGTCCGAGCCGGCGGTGGCGCCGGCGTCCGAGTCTGCGTCCGAGTCTCCGTTCGAGTCGGTGGTCGAGGCGGTGCCCAAGGGGCTGTTCATCGGCGGGTCGTGGCGCGACAGCAGCAGCGGCGCCACCATCGCCGTCGACGACCCGGCCACCGGGCAGGTCATCGCCCGGGTGGCCGACGCGACGGTCGAGGACGGCCGGGCCGCGCTCGACGCCGCCGTCGCGGCGCAGGCGGAGTGGGCCCGCACCGCCCCCCGCGACCGCGGCGAGATCCTCCGCGACGCGTACGAGCGGATCGTCGCCCGCACCGACGAGTTCGCGGCGCTCATGACCCTCGAGATGGGCAAGACCCTCGCGGAGTCCCGGGGCGAGGTCGCCTACGGTGCCGAGTTCTTCCGCTGGTTCTCGGAGGAGGCGGTCCGGGTCTCGGGTCGCTGGTCGACCGCGCCCAACGGCGCGTCTCGTCTCATGACGATGAAGCAGCCGGTGGGCCCGACGCTCATGATCACGCCGTGGAACTTCCCGCTGGCGATGGGCACCCGCAAGATCGGCCCGGCGATCGCGGCCGGCTGCACCATGGTCGTCAAGCCCGCGAGCCAGACGCCGCTGACGATGCTCGCGCTGGCCGACCTGCTGCAGCAGTGCGGCGTGCCCGACGGCGTCCTCAACGTCGTCACGACGAGCCACACCGGCGAGGTCATGGAGCCGCTCATCCGCGACCCGCGGCTGCGCAAGCTGACCTTCACCGGCTCGACGCCGGTGGGTCGCACCCTCATCGAGCAGGCCGCCCAGGGCGTCCTGCGCGTGTCGATGGAGCTCGGCGGCAACGCACCGTTCCTCGTCTTCGCCGACGCCGACCTCGACAAGGCCGTCGACGGCGCGATGCTGGCCAAGATGCGCAACATCGGCGAGGCGTGCACGGCGGCCAACCGGTTCTACGTCCACGAGTCGCTCGCCGACGAGTTCTCGACGCGGCTCGCCGAGCGGATGGGCGCCCTGACCCTCGGTCACGGCACCGACGACGGGGTCGACGTCGGCCCGCTCGTCGACGAGAAGGCTCGGACCAAGGTGGGCGCCCTCGTCCAGGACGCCGTCGACAAGGGCGCCCGCGTCCTCACCGGCGGCTCGGCGCGCGAGGGTGCCGGCTGGTTCTACGAGCCGACGGTGCTCGCCGACGTGCCGACCGACGCCGACCTCTCCCGCGAGGAGATCTTCGGTCCGGTCGCACCGGTCACGTCGTTCGCCGACGACGACGAGGCGGTGCGCCTGGCCAACGACACCGAGTACGGCCTCGTCGCCTACCTGTTCACGCGCGACCTGTCCCGGGCCATCCGGGTCAGCGAGGAGCTCGAGTACGGCATGGTCGGCGTCAACCAGGGCATCGTGTCGAACCCGGCCGCGCCCTTCGGTGGCGTCAAGCAGTCGGGCGTCGGCCGCGAGGGCGGCTTCGAGGGCATCGAGGAGTACCTCGAGACCAAGTACGTCGGCATCGCGCTCTGACGCGCCCACGAGGGGCACGCGACCCACGCGCGCGACGACGCCGGGGCACCCGCGGGTGCCCCGGCGTCCTGCCCCAAAACGCGCTCACCGGCGGAGTTCCCGTGGTGCAATCGTGCGCATGGTCACCCCTGCTGGACACCGTGATGCCGGTTCGTTGCGCTCGCTCGACGCGCTGCTCACCGAGACCGACGAGGTGCTGCGCCGTGGCGGCGTCGCCGGTGCACAGGTGTGGCCCACCGCGTTCCCGGTGCTCGACGCGACGCTGACCGGGGGCTTCCGCGCCGGCGAGCTCGTCCTCCTCGGCGGTCCCGCCGGCCACGGCAAGACGACGCTCGGGCTCCAGCTGGCCCGCAACGCCGTGGCCGCGGGCGGTTCGGCCGTCGTCTTCTCCTACGAGCACGAGTCGTACACGCTCCTCGAGCGGCTCATCTCCATGGAGGCGGTGGAGGCCGTCGGCTCCTACGCCGGTGAGGTCGCCGGCGTCGTCGAGGTGCGGCGTGCGCTCGAGGTGGGCTCCGGTGGCGCATCGCTCGCGTCGGTCCTGGCCGACCTGCCCGGTGGCACGGCCGCCCACGAGGCCCTCGCCGGCTACGGCGACCGGCTCCACATCCACGAGTCCTCCGGCGCGACGACCTCCCTCGAGGAGGTCGCCGCCGTCATCGGACGCGTCACCCAGGCCACCGGCCAGGCGCCGTTCGTCCTGCTCGACTACATCCAGAAGGTCCCCGTCGACGGCGAGGACGAGAACGCCCGCGTCACCGCCGCGGCCGAGGGGCTCAAGGATCTCGCCCTCGCGGCCCGCGTCCCCATCGTCACCATCTCGGCCGCCGACAAGGAGGCCCTCGGCAGCGGCCACCGGATGCGCACCCACGACCTGCGCGGCTCCTCGGCGCTGGCCTACGAGGCCGACGTCGTGCTCATCGTCAACGACAAGGTCGACGTCGTCTCGCGCGAGCACCTCGTCTACGACCTCGGCAACATCCAGCGGTTCCGCGGCTGGACCGTCGTCAGCATCGAGAAGAACCGCCACGGTCGCTCGGGCGTCGAGCTGGAGTTCGCCAAGGACTTCGAGCACGGGCGCTTCGACCCGGCCGGCAAGGCCGTCACCGAGCGCCTCATCGACGAGCGCGTCTTCGTCTCCTGAGGCACTGCGGTGGGCTTCCTGCGCGGACTGCTGGGCGGCGGCGACGCGGAGGAGCCGGTCACCGTCGTGCTGCACGACGTCAGCCACCGCGTGTTCGTCGAGGCCGCGCCCGACGCCGTGTGGCAGGCGCTCGTCGCCCCCGCGCCCGCCGCCGCGCGGGGCGTCGACTGCGTGGGCCTCGTCGCGCTCCCGCGCCCGGAGCCGACCGGTCTGCCGGAGTTCGCCGGGGTCTGGCGGCGAGCGGACGGCCGCCTGTGGGCGGGCCTGTCGACCGTCGTCGACCTCGAGCCCGGGCGTCGCGTCGTCGCGCGGTCGGCCGACGGGGCCGTGGCGTTCGAGCTGACGACGACCGTGGAGCCGCTCGACCACGGCACCGTCGTGTCGCAGGTGCTGGCCGGGCTGTCGCCGGACGACCCGCTCTCCGGGTTCGCCCGCAGCTGGCTCGCGCGAGGCCTCCTCGGCGTCAAGGCCGACGTCGAGGGTCGGCCGCGCGACGTGCCGGAGGCGACCGCAGCGACCGCATCCGACCCCTGGGCGGCCCACCACCCCGCCGGTCCGGGTCCCGACGGTCTCGGCGTGCCGGGCGTCCCCGGCGCGCTCGGGCCCGGAGGCGGAACCGCCGCCCCCGCAGGCACTCTCGCCCGGACGTCGGCGGTGCCGGCGTGGGTACCGGTGACGGCGTCCGCCGCCGTCGACCTCGCGCTGGGGGCCGACCAGGTCTGGTCGTTCCTGCTGGACCCGGGCTCGGAGCCGCTGCTGCGGCCCGACGTGGAACGCGTCGTCCGGCTCGAGCTCGCCGATGCGCCCGGGACCGAGCACGTCCTCGCCGTGCACCGTGCCGGGGACGGACGCCGTGCCGCGAGCCTGTCGGTCCTGGCCGTCACGCCGGATCGACGCCGGGTCGTCGAACGCGACCTCGGCTCCCCCCGCGAGAGCGACGTCGAGACCGTCGTCGAGGACGCCGGCGTCGGTTGCCGCCTGACCGAGACCCTGACGACGTGGCTGCCGACGTCCCCGGGCAGCGCGCCGGACACGGCGGCCCTCACCGCCTTCCTGCAGGCCCGGCTCGAGACGGTCCGCACGCTCGTCGAGGCGGGCGTGGCTGCGCCCCGGGACCCCCGCACCGGTTTCCTGCCACCCTCCTCGCCGGACGCCGGCCCGGCATCCGACGTCGCACCCCATGCGGCACCCGGCGCCGCACCCGACGCCGTCCCGAGCGGACGCCCGAGCGTGCCGTCGAGCGTCCTGCTGCCTCCGCCGCACGTCGTCGCCCCGGCCCGCGCGTACGTCCCGACCCCCACGTGGTGGTGGGGCGACCTGGGCCTGCACACCCTCGACCTCGGCTGGTGGTGAGCACGCCGGGAGGCTCGGGTGCTGTCGGCGCCCGCCCGTACCGTCGGAGGATGGACGACACCGGCGCCGACCTCGACGCGCTGCAGGACCTTCTCGACCGCTCCCACGCGCGGGCCACGGGCCACCTGCGCGGCATCATCACCGACGAGCGCACCCTCACGGCCCGTCAGCTCGCCCAGCTGCTCACCGGCATGAGGGTGCTCAGCGTCGCCACGGTCACCGCCCGCGGCGAGCCGCGCATCAGTGCGCTCGACGGGCACTTCCTGCACGGCACCTGGACCTTCGGCACGAGCGGCTCGTCGGCCAAGGCGCGCCACCTCGAGCGGCGTCCTGCCGTCAGCGTCGCCCACGTCGACGGCGAGGAGCTCGCCCTCTTCAGCCACGGGTACGCCGAGCTCATCGCCCCGGGGCCCGAGCTCGATGCCGTCGACGCCCACTGGACGGCGCACTACGGGAGCAGTCCCTTCTCCTGGGGCGAGGACATCCGGTTGTACCGCCTGCGCATGACGTGGGCCGTCGCCTACGCGTCCGACCGCGACGAGCTGCTGCGCTCGCGCGGCGTCTCGGCCTGACCACCCCCGCGCGCTGCCGGCCGCGGTTGCACGGGCGCGGGGGCCGGTGAGGAACAATGCCCGGGTGACCGACGCCGCCGCCGCCCGCCCCCGCCGGATCGTCCTGCTCGGATCGACCGGCTCGATCGGCACCCAGGCCATCGACATCGTCCGCCGCAACCCGGACCGGTTCGAGGTCGTCGGTCTGTCCGCGGGTTCCAACCTCGCCCTCGTCGCCGAGCAGGCCGTGGCGCTGCGCGTGCCCGCCGTCGCGGCAGCATCCGGCAGCGTCGCGGACCTCGAGGCGGCGGTCAGGGCGGCGGCCGACCGGTCGGGCGTCACCGCGTACGAGCCCGAGCTGCTCGTCGGCGCCGACGCGAGCACCGTCCTCGCCGGGCGCGAGGCCGACGTCGTCGTCAACGGCATCACCGGCGCCATCGGGCTCGAGCCGACGCTGGCCGCGCTGCGCGCGGGCACGACGCTCGCGCTGGCCAACAAGGAGTCGCTCATCATCGGCGGACCTCTGGTCAAGGCGCTCGCCGCCCCGGGACAGATCGTCCCCGTCGACAGCGAGCACTCGGCCATCGCCCAGGCCCTGCGCGGGGGACGCGCCGACGAGGTACGACGTCTCGTCGTCACCGCGAGCGGCGGTCCGTTCCGGGGCCGCTCCCGCGCCGAGCTGGCCGACGTGACGCCCGAGCAGGCCCTCGCCCACCCGAACTTCGCCATGGGCCGGGTCATCACGACGAACTCGGCGACGCTCGTCAACAAGGGACTGGAGGTCATCGAGGCGCACCTGCTCTTCGACGTCCCGTTCGAGGCGATCGAGGTCGTCGTGCACCCGCAGCAGATGATCCACTCCATGGTGGAGTTCGTCGACGGCTCGACGATCGCCCAGGCCGGCCCGCCGAGGATGCTCGTCCCCATCGCGCTCGGCCTGAGCTGGCCCGAGCGCGTCCCCGACGTCGACGTGCCGTGCGACTGGTCGAGCGCCCAGTCGTGGGAGTTCGAGCCGCTCGACGACGACGCGTTCCCGGCCGTGGCGCTCGCGCGCCGCGTCGGTGCCTCCGGCGGCACGTGGCCGGCGGTCTACAACGCCGCGAACGAGGTCGCCGTGGACGCCTTCCACGACGGCCGCATCGGGTTCGTCGACATCGTCGACACCGTCGCCCGGGTCGTCGACGCGTACGCCGACGAGCCCGCCTCCCGCGCCTGGGATCTCACGCTCGCCGACGTCCTCGCCGCCGACGCCTGGGCCCGCCAGGCCGCCGAGGCGTCGATCGCCCCCTGACCCACGCTGGCCACGCCGGCGGGTGTGCATCGATCGCGGGGTGTGAGAATGGGTCATGCTCTTCGTGCTGGGGGTCCTCGTCGTCGTGGTGGGCGTCGCCCTGTCCATCGCCCTGCACGAGATCGGCCACCTCGTGCCGGCCAAGAGGTTCGGCGTCAAGGTGACCCAGTACATGGTCGGGTTCGGCCCCACGGTGTGGTCGCGGCGCCGAGGTGAGACCGAGTACGGCATCAAGGCGATCCCGCTCGGGGGCTACGTCCGGATGATCGGGATGCTGCCCCCGCGTCCAGGAGACGCGCCCGGTCAGCTGCGCAGCGTCTCCACCGGCCGGTTCAGCCAGCTGGTCGACCAGGCCCGTGCGGACTCGCTCGAGGAGGTGCAGCCCGGTGACGAGGACCGTGTCTTCTACCGGTTGAGCCCCGGCAGGAAGATCGTCATCATGCTCGGCGGGCCGGTCATGAACCTGCTCATCGCGTTCGTCCTCATCACGGGCGTCATCACCCTCTACGGACTGCCGCAGGTCGCCCCGAAGGTCGGGCGGGTCGCGCAGTGCGTGCCGACCACGGTCCCGACGGTGCAGGACCCGCAGCCGGCGTGCGCGGCCGGCGACCCGAAGGCACCGTCGGCGACGGCCGGCCTCCAGCCGGACGACCGGGTGCTGTCCATCGACGGCGCGACGGTCACGTCGTGGGACCAGGTGTCGGCCGCGATCCGGGACCACGCGGGGACGCCGATGACGTGGGTCGTCCAACGAGGCGGCCGGACCGTCGAGGTCACGATCACCCCGGCCCGGCTCGAGCGCGCCACCTACGACGCCGAGTACAAGCCGGTCGTGCGCGACGGCAAGCTCGTCCTCGCCCCGATGGGGTACGCGGGAATCGTGCCCGGCCAGGACCTCGTGCGGACGCCGCTGGTCGAGGCGCCGGGCTACGTGTGGCAGCGCGTCCTCGACACCGCTGGCATCGTCGTGCAGATCCCGCAGAAGATGGCCGGCGTGGTCCAGGCGGCGTTCGGGTCGGGCGAGCGCGACCCGAACGGTCCCATCTCGGTCGTCGGTGTCAGCCGCCTCGGTGGGGAGGTCGCCGCCGTCGACATCCCTGACTCCCAGGGCGGCAACTGGGTCAAGCTGGCCCAGCTCGTCCTGCTCATCGCATCGCTCAACCTGGCCCTGTTCGTCTTCAACCTCATCCCGCTGCTCCCGCTCGACGGCGGGCACGTCGCGGGTGCCCTGTGGGAGGCGGTCAGGATGGGCTGGGCGCGGCTGCGCCACCGGCCGGACCCGGGCTACGTCGACGTCGCCAAGGGGCTGCCCATCGCCTACGGCATGAGCCTCGTGCTCATCACGATGTCGGTCCTGCTCATCTATGCCGACATCGTCAAGCCGATCAGCCTCTTCGGCTGAACCGGGGCGCAGGAGCGCCGGCGGGCGAGCCGTCCCGTCGAGACATAATGGGCGGCATGAGCGTCTCCCTCGGCATGCCCTCCGCGCCCTCGCCGGTCCTCGCGCCCCGGCGCCGGACCCGCCAGATCCAGGTCGGCAAGGTGGGCGTCGGGTCCGACTTCCCGATCTCGGTGCAGTCGATGACGACGACCCCGACGACCGACATCAACGCGACGCTCCAGCAGATCGCCGAGCTCACGGCCGCGGGCTGCGACATCGTGCGGGTGGCGTGCCCGAGCCAGGACGACGCCGACGCGCTGCCGGCCATCGCGCGCAAGAGCCAGATCCCCGTCATCGCCGACATCCACTTCCAGCCGAAGTACGTCTTCGCCGCGATCGACGCCGGTTGCGCGGCCGTGCGCGTCAACCCCGGCAACATCCGCCAGTTCGACGACAAGGTCAAGGAGATCGCCGACGCCGCCAAGGCCGCCGGTGTCTCCCTGCGCATCGGCGTCAACGCCGGCTCGCTCGACCGGCGTCTGCTCGAGAAGTACGGCAAGCCGACACCGGAGGCCCTCGTGGAGTCCGCGGTCTGGGAGGCCAGCCTTTTCGAGGAGCACGACTTCCACGACTTCAAGATCTCGGTCAAGCACAACGACCCCGTCGTCATGGTCCGCGCCTACGAGCTGCTCGCCGAGCGCGGGGACTGGCCGCTGCACCTGGGTGTCACCGAGGCGGGTCCCGCGTTCCAGGGCACGATCAAGTCCGCCACGGCGTTCGGGGCGCTGTTGTCCAAGGGAATCGGCGACACCATCCGGGTCTCGCTCTCCGCGCCGCCGGTCGAGGAGGTCAAGGTCGGCAACCAGATCCTGCAGAGCCTCAACCTCAAGCCGCGCAAGCTCGAGATCGTCTCGTGCCCGTCGTGCGGCCGGGCACAGGTCGACGTCTACACGCTCGCCGACCAGGTCACCGCCGGCCTCGAGGGCATGACGGTCCCGCTGCGTGTGGCCGTCATGGGCTGCGTCGTCAACGGCCCCGGGGAGGCTCGCGAGGCCGACCTCGGGGTGGCGAGCGGCAACGGCAAGGGCCAGATCTTCGTCAAGGGCGAGGTCATCAAGACCGTCCCCGAGAGCCAGATCGTCGAGACGCTCATCGAGGAGGCCATGCGCATCGCCGAGGAGATGGGGGAGCCGGTCGACGACGATGCCGCCGGCAGCCCCAGCGTCACCGTCGGCTGACCGTGCGCCCACCCGTCGCGGCGTCGGGACGCCTCGCCGTCGTGCGCGCGCTCGCCGATGAGCTGGTCGCCCTGCGGCCCGGGCGACGCGTCGCGGTGGCCGTCGACGGCGTCGACGGCGCCGGCAAGACCGTCCTCGCCGACCAGCTCGCGGACGTCGTCGGGGCTCGGCGTGACGTGCTGCGGGTGTCGGTCGACGGCTTCCACCGTCCGCGTGCCGACCGCGTCGCGCGCGGGCGCGGCCCGGAGACCTTCTACGAGGACTCCTACGACTACGCCGCGTTCCGACGCGTCGTCCTCGAGCCGTTCCGGGGCGGGCAGCCGGTGACGCCGGCGGTCCACGACGTCGCCCGCGACGAACCCGTCGCGCCCCCGCCGGTGCCGGTGGGCCCGGACACCCTGCTGCTCGTCGACGGCATCTTCCTCCAGCGTCCGCAGCTCGCCGGGTCGTGGGACGCCGTCGTCTTCGTCGACGTGCCCTTCGCGGTGTCGGTGCCGCGCGGCAACGCCCGCCTCGGCACCGAGCACGACGCGGATCCCGAGGCCCCGTCGAACCACCGGTACGTCGGAGGGCAGCGGCTCTACCTCGCGCAGGCGCGGCCGCGCGAGTGTGCGACGTGGGTACTCGACAACACCGACCTCGACGCGCCGGTCCTGCACCGCAACCCCTGACGACAACCCCTGACGGCGTCGCCTGCCGGGCGTGCTCGCCGGCGCAGGTCACGAGGGCGTTGCCGGTCGCGTGCCGTAGGTGACAACGGGCTCACGTGCCGTCACTCTTGGGAGGTGCTCCGCCAACGCCTCCCCGTGCGGTCGCTGTCGACCGCGGACCGCGACGCGGCCCTCGCGCTGTGCGCGCGCGACCGGGTGGCCAACGTGTTCGTCGCCGCCCGCATCCTCGAGGGCAGCATCGCGGCGGCGCCGGGCTCGCTCATCGGGCACGTCGAGGCCGGCGACCTCGCCGGGCTGGCGTGGGTCAGCGCCAACGTCGTGCCCGTCGAGCTCGACGAGGCGGGCGTCACGGCCATCGCCGCGCGGATCATGCGGATGCGTCGCCAGTGCGCCTCGATCTTCGGTCCGAGCGAGCAGGTCGTCGGCCTGTGGGACCGGCTCGGTCCGACGTGGGGGCCGGTGCGGGCCATCCGGACCCACCAGCCGCTGCTCGCCACCTCGACCCGCCCGTCCGCCCTCGGCCTCGACCTGGACGAGCAGGTGCGTCCGGCCTCCCTCGACGAGGTCGACCTCGTCGTGCCGGCGGCCGCGCACATGTTCACCGAGGAGATCGGCTACCCGCCCTACCACGGTTCCGACCGGGGCTACCGGGCGAGCATCGCAGCGCTCGTCCGTCAGGGTCACACGTTCGTCAAGGTCGAGGACGGCGAGGTGGTCTTCAAGGCCGACGTCGGCTCGCTCGCGCTCGGCTGTGCGCAGGTGCAGGGCGTCTGGCTGCACCCGCGGCTGCGCGGCCGCGGCCTCGCGGTCCCGGCGATGGCGGCGGTCGTCGAGCAGGTGCTCACCCATCGCGCCGAGGAGGTCTCTCTCTACGTCAACGACTTCAACGTCGCGGCCCGGGCCACCTACGACCGGTGCGGGTTCCACGAGGTCGGCGCGTTCACGACCGTCCTGCTCTGACGCCGCGCGGGACGGTCAGGCTGTGAAGGTGATGCTCACGGCGTCACCGACGCGTCGGTACCCCATCGCCTGGTAGATGGCGTTGGAGGTCAGGTTGGCGAGGTCGGTGAAGAGCATGCACGCCTCACCGGCATCGTGGCGCTCGTTCGACAGGGCGGCGACGACCCCGCTGGCGTACCCGCGGCCCCGCAGCCCGGGTGGGGTCCACACCCCGGAGATGCGTGTCAGCCCGCCGCTCGCCGGCGAGGCGTACGCCATCGAGACGGGCTCGCCGCCGTCCACCCAGAGTCCGACCCGGCCCGCCGCGACGGTGTCGACGAGGGGCAGGGCGGCCCGGCCACCACCCTCGATGGCGTCGAGGAAGTCCTGGTGCCACGCGTCGACGAGCGGCAGGTCGGCCGCGGTGGCCCGACGGAAGGCGCCCGGCACCTCGAAGGGCACGACGGCGCGGTCAGGCAGCAGGAAGCGGCCGACCTCCATCGTCGTGCGGGTCGTGCTGCCGGTCAGCCGTGACCACTCGTCGGCGAAGGCCTCGGCGGGTGCGCGCAGTCCGCCGACGCCCGGCAGGTGGTCGCCCTGCCCGGCCAGACCGGCCGCCAGGGCCCGCGCGCCGTCCGGCGTGGCGAACGCGACGTGCAGCGGGTGCGGCGGAGTGTGCATGTAGGCGGCGACGACGTCGGTGCCCTCGTGACCTGCCCACCAGCGCGCTCCCGGGTGCAGCGTCGGGTCGTGCAGGACCCGCGCGATGACGCTCGCGACGACGCTGAGCGCTTGCGGCTCGCGGTCGACCAGGTCGGCGAACCACGACCCGGCCTCAACAGGGTCGGAGGTCACGTGGACGGTCATGGGCGCTGGCATGGGCCCAATCTGGCAGACGGCGGTCCGGGGCCGCCCGCCTTTTCGCGGCGTGGCGGCCCGGGTCACACGACGTGGGCCACGACCTCGGCATGGGTCATCGCGAACCACGCATCGGGGTGGCGCGACCACGTCAGCCACGCGTCGCGCATGGCCTCGAGATCGGCGCGCGTGGCGAGGCCGCGCTCGAGCGCCTGGGTGGCGAAGGTCGAGTCGACGACGCGTCGGGCCCACACCCCGCCCCACCAGGCGCACTGCTCCGGCACGGCATACGTCCACAACGAGGCCGACGGCGTCAGGTCGGTCAGCCCGGCGGCGTGCGCCCACGCGACGAGGTGCCGGCCCGCGTCGGGCTCGGCGTGGTTGAGCCGCGCGAGCTGCCGGTAGACCTCGAGCCAGTGCGTCATGCCCTGGGAGGCCGGGTGCCAGACCATGGACGCGTAGTCGACGTCGCGCACCGCGACGACGCCTCCCGGACGCGTGACGCGCGCCATCTCCCGCAGGGCACCGACCGGGTCGGTCAGGTGCTGGAGCACCTGGTGCGCGTGCGTGACGTCGAAGGCCGCGTCAGGGTGGGGGAGGGCGGTGACGTCGGCCAGCTCGAACCGGGTCCGCACGTCGCCCCGGGCGGCGGCCTGGCGGCGGGCCTCGACGAGCGGGCCCTCGACGTTCTCGACGCCGACGACGACGCCCGGGGCGACGGCCGCAGCGAGGTCGAGGGTGATGGTCCCCGGACCGCAGCCGACGTCGAGGAGGGACAGGCCGGCGCGCAGGTGCGGGAGGAGGTAGGCCGCGGAGTCGGCGGCGGTCCGCGCCCCGTGGGATGCGAGGACGCTCGGGTGGTGCCCGTGCAGGTAGACGTCGGCCATGACCGGACGCTACCCGCGCCCGGTCGTGGTGGCGCCCACGTCTCACGGTCCCGGGCCGGGGCGTGGCGAAACGGGGGCGAAGCGTCCGCCGGGCGACCGATATCCTTCCGGGGTTCACCCGCGCTCACCCCGAGCGACGCACCCGAAGGAGTCCCGGTGGCCCTGCACATGTCGTCCCTGTTCCTGCGAACCCTTCGCGAGGACCCGGCGGACGCAGAGGTCCCGAGCCACCGGCTGCTCGTGCGTGCCGGCTACGTGCGCCGCGTCAGCCCCGGTGTCTACACGTGGCTGCCGCTCGGCCTGCGCGTACTGCGCAACGTCGAGCGGATCGTCCGCGAGGAGATGGACGCGATCGGCTCGCAGGAGCTGCTCTTCCCGGCGCTGCTGCCCAAGGAGCCCTTCGAGGCGAGCGGCCGCTGGACCGAGTACGGCGACAACATCTTCCGCCTGCAGGACCGCAAGGGTGCCGACCACCTGCTCGGCCCGACGCACGAGGAGATGTTCACCCTCGCGGTCAAGGACCTCTTCAGCTCCTACAAGGACCTGCCCCTGTCGATCTACCAGATCCAGACGAAGTACCGCGACGAGGCCCGCCCGCGTGCCGGCGTGCTCCGGGGTCGCGAGTTCGTCATGAAGGACTCCTACTCCTTCGACATCGACACCGCCGGGCTCGACAAGAGCTACCAGGCGCACCGCGAGGCGTACGTCCGCATCTTCGACCGCCTCGGCTTCCACTACGTCATCGTCGAGGCGATGGCCGGTGCGATGGGCGGCAGCAGGAGCGAGGAGTTCCTCGCGACCGCCGAGGTCGGCGAGGACACCTACGTCCACTGCACGAGCTGCGGGTACGCCGCCAACGTCGAGGCCGTCAAGGTCCCGGCGCCCGCGCCCGTCGGGTGGGAGGGCGTTCCGGCCGCGCACGTCGAGGACACCCCCGACACGCCGACGATCGCGACGCTCGTCGACCACCTCAACGAGCGGTTCCCGCGCGAGGACCGCCCTTGGACGGCCGGCGACACGCTGAAGAACGTCGTCGTCATGCTCAAGCACCCCGACGGCACGCGCGAGCCGCTCGCCATCGGTGTTCCGGGGGACCGCGAGGTCGACGAGAAGCGCCTCGGCGCGCAGGTCGAGCCGGCCGAGCTCGACGCGTTCACCGAGGCCGACTTCGCCGAGCACCCCGGTCTCGTCAAGGGCTACATCGGTCCGGGCGCGCTCGGTCTCGAGGGCACGACCGGCATCCGCATGCTGCTCGACCCGCGGGTGTCGGAGGGCACCCGCTGGGTCACCGGCGCCAACGAGCCGGGCCGCCACGTCCTCGACCTCGTCGTCGGCCGCGACTTCACCGGCGACGGCACGATCGAGGCGGCCGAGGTGCGCTTCGGCGACCCCTGCCCCAACTGCGACCACGTACTGGAGGGGGCCCGCGGCATCGAGATGGGCCACGTCTTCCAGCTCGGGACGAAGTACGCCGAGGCGCTGGACCTCAAGGTGCTCGACCAGAACGGCAAGCTCGTCACGGTCGTCATGGGTTCCTACGGTGTGGGCGTGAGCCGCGCCGTGGCCTGCGTCGTCGAGGGCAACCACGACGAGGCGGGGATCATCTGGCCGCGCGAGCTTCGCCCCGGCCGACGTGCACGTCGTCGTCGCCGGCAAGGACGAGGCGATGTTCGTCAAGGCCGAGGAGGTCGCTCGCGAGCTCGAGGTCCAGGGCCTGTCGGTGCTCGTCGACGACCGCAGGGGTGTCAGCCCCGGCGTGAAGTTCAAGGACTCCGAGCTCATCGGGATACCCACGATCCTCGTCATCGGCCGGGGCCTCGCCGCCGGCGTCGTCGAGATCAAGGACCGCCGCTCGGGCGAGCGCCGCGAGGTGGCCGTCGAAGACGTCGTCGCCGCCCTGACCGCCGAGGTGACCGCGGAGGTCGAGCGCTCGTGACCCCGTCCCGACGTCCGGTCGAGGCTGTCGTCTTCGACTGGGGTGGCACGCTGACGCCCTGGCACGAGGTCGACCTGCCGCAGCAGTGGCGGGTGTTCGCCCGCACCGTGCACGGCCTGCCCGTCGACGACCCCGACATGCCCGTCGAGGACCTCGCCGAGGCCGACTCCCTCGCCCGGCGCATCCACGAGGCCGAGGAGCGGGCCTGGCGTCGCGGCCGGCAGAGCCACGAGAGCGCGTCGATCGCGGCGATCCTCGAGGAGGCGGGCGTCGACCCCGCGCACGACCGGCACCACCTCGCGCTGGCGGCGTACCAGCGCTTCTGGGAGCCGCACACGCACACCGACGCGCAGGTGCGCCCGTTGTGGGAGTCGTTGCGTCGCAAGGGAATCCGCGTCGGCGTGCTCTCCAACACGATCTGGAGCCGCGAGTACCACCGGGAGGTCTTCGCCCGCGACGGCGTGCTCGACCTGCTCGACGCAGACGTCTACTCCTCGGAGATCCACGTCGTCAAACCGCACCCGGACGCGTTCCGCACCGTGTGCGCGGCGCTCGACGTGGAGCCCGAGAACGCCGTCTACGTCGGTGACCGGCTCTTCGAGGACGTCCACGGACCCCACCAGGTCGGCATGCGGGCGATCCTCGTGCCCCACTCGGACATCCCTGCGGGACAGCGCATGCCGGTCGACGCCAGGCCCGACGCCGTCGCCCACGAGCTGCTCGACGTCGCCGGCATCGTCGCGCTCTGGAACCACCAGGTCGCGGACGGCGACGAGGCGTGAGCGACCCGACGCTCACCACCCTCGTCTTCCTCGGCCTCGCGGCCTTCGCCGCGGGCTGGATCGACGCCGTCGTCGGGGGTGGCGGGCTCGTGCAGCTGCCGGCGCTCCTCGTCGGGCTTCCCGGGGCGAGCCCGGCCCAGCTGCTCGCGACGAACAAGTTCGGCTCGATCTTCGGCACCGCCACGAGCTCGGTGACCTACTACCGACGCGTGCGGCCCGACCTGCGCACGGCCCTTCCCATGGCGGCGGTGGCCTACCTCGGGTCCATCGGCGGTGCCCTCATCGGGCTGCACATCCCGAAGTCGGCCTTCAACCCGATCATCCTCGTGCTGCTCGTCCTCGTCGGCGCGTACACCCTGCTGCGGCCCGACCTCGGCAAGGAGTCCATCCGCCGCTTCCACGGCGCGCGGCACACCGTCCTCGCGATGCTGACCGGCTTCGTCATCGGTGCCTACGACGGCGCCCTGGGCCCGGGCACCGGCAGCTTCCTCGTCTTCGCGCTCGTCGGGCTGCTCGGGTACAACTTCCTCGAGGCGAGCGCCAAGGCCAAGATCGCCAACTTCGCGACCAACCTCGGTGCGCTCACGGTCTTCGCCCCCATGGGTCTGGTGCTCTACCAGGTCGGTGCGGTCATCGCGGCGGCCAACCTGCTCGGGGGCTATGTCGGCGCCCGGACCGCGGTGGCGCGGGGAAGCGGGTTCGTCCGGGTCGTGTTCGTCGTCATCGTCGTCGCGTTCATCGTCCGGATCGGCGGCAGCCTGCTCGGCCTCTGGGCCTGAGCGCGTCCGTTCCCGTCCTCCGGCGGCCTTCCCGGCCACCTCTGGGCCCCGTCGCGGTCGACGCCGGGGGAGCGCGCCGACCTCACACTCGGGTGCTGTGTGTGCCACAGGCGACGCACAGCGCGCATCGTGAAGGTTCGACCATGAGCGCAGCCACGATCCCCGAGACCCCGCGCCGGAGGACCGTCACCGCGGACGGTCCGCCCGCCGGCCCCCGGTCCGTGCGGCCGTGGACGGGACGGACGCCGCGGTGGTGGCGCGATGCGTCCGGCGCCGTCGCGTGGGCACTGGTGCTGTTCGTCGTGGCCCTCTGGGTCGCCGGCGGCGGGCTCACGGCCTTCGGGACGCTCGGGGACGCCCTGACGAACGCCGGACGGCTGTGCGGGCTGCTGGCATCCGTGCTCATCCTGCTCCAGGTGCTCCTCATGGCACGCATCCCGACCGTCGAGCAGGCGTGGGGCCAGGACGAGCTCGCGCGGGTGCACCGCCTCGTCGGGTTCACCTCGTTCAACCTCATGCTCGCCCACATCGGCCTGACGATCCTCGGCTACGACCAGGGCACCGGCCTCGGTGTCGTCGGCACGTTCCTCGACGAGGTCCTCAACTCGCCGGGGATGCTCCTCGCCCTCGCGGGGGCCGTCGCGCTCGTCATGGTCGTCGCCACCTCCGTCCGGGCGGCGCGCCGACGCCTCCGCTACGAGTCGTGGCACCTGCTGCACCTCTACGCCTACCTCGGCGCGGGCCTGGCCCTGCCGCACCAGCTCTGGACCGGCCAGGACTTCCGGGCCAGTCCGGTGGCCACCGTCTTCTGGTGGGGTCTGTACGCCGCCTCGCTCGTCGCCGTCGTCGTCTTCCGCGTGGGGCTGCCCCTGCTCCGCTCGTGCCGCCACCGGCTCGTCGTCACCGGCGTCGTCGCCGAGTCGCCGACCGTCACCTCGGTCACCGTCGCCGGGCGCGACCTGCACCGGCTGCCGGTCCGCGCCGGCCAGTTCTTCCAGTGGCGCTTCCTCGACGGCCCCGGTTGGACGCGCGCCAACCCCTACAGCCTCTCGGCCGCCCCCGACGGGCGCTCGCTGCGCATCACGGCGGCCGCCGTCGGCGACGGCAGCAGCCGCCTTGCCGCGCTGCGCCCGGGCACCCGCGTCCTCGTCGAAGGACCGTACGGACGCCTCCATGCCGGCGTCCGCACCCGCGACAAGGCGCTCCTCGTCGGCGCCGGCATCGGCATCACGCCGTTGCGGGCCCTCCTCGAGGAGCTTCCCGGCCGGCCCGGATGCCACGGTGGTGGTCTACCGCGTGTCGCGGGAGTCCGACATCGTCCTGGCCGACGAGCTGCTCGCCCTCGCCCGGGACAGGGGAGCGCGCGTCGTCGCCGTCATCGGCCCGCGGGCACCGGGCCGCCCGAGCTGGCTGCCGGCGGATGCCGCCCACCTCACCGACGCCGAGGCCCTGCTCAGCATCGTGCCCGATGTCGCGGACCGCGACGTGTACGTCTGCGGCAACCCGCACTGGATGGACCTCGTCGTCGACGCGGCCCGCGCCGCGGGCGTCGCTGCCGACGCCATCCACCACGAGCGCTTCGGCTACTGACCCGCCGACGCCCTCCCGAAACCCCGCTCCCGAGACCCTCCCGACGCCGACGGCACCGGGCGGGGGCAGGCAACCCCACGAAACGAGACCAGCCATGAGACGCATCGTCATCTGGGCCATGAGCACGCTGACCGTGCTCGTGCTGCTCTTCAGCCACGGCACCTCGCGGTCCTCCACGCCGGTCGCCACGGCCGAGACCCGTCAGGCTGCCTCGACCGCCCCGACCGCCCCGACCGCCGATCAGCAGACGACGAGCTCGAGCGGGTCCTCGACCTCCTCGAGCGGCTCGTCGACCTCGGCGTCGACGACGTACGACGGTGATGCGGTCGGCACCCGGTACGGCGACGTCCAGGTCCGGATCACCGTCGAGGACGGCCGGATCACCGCCGTCGACGTCCTGCAGGTGCCCTCCACCGACCGGCACGACCAGATGATCAACTCCCAGGCCGTGCCGGTCTACGACAGCGAGGCGGTGCAGGCCCAGTCGGCGCAGATCGACGTGGTCTCCGGTGCCACGGTCACGTGGGAGGGCTACACGCAGTCGCTCCAGTCGGCGATCGACAAGGCCAACCTGTGACCGTCGCGGGCGGCCGAGGCGCCGAGACGAGGAGGACGATGTGACCGTGGACGCGGTGCGACGGACGGCCCCGGCCCGCCGGGCCTGGGTCGAGCACGTCATGGGGATGCCGGTGAGCATCCACCTGCGTGGTGGCGACGTGGAGGGGCCGGCGGCCGAGTCCGCGGTCGCGACGGCCTACGCCGTGCTGCGCGAGATGGACGCGATCTTCTCCACCTACCGCGAGGACTCGGACCTCCTGAGGCTGCGTCGTGAGGAGATCGAGCTGTCCGAGGCGAGCCCACGCGTCGCCGAGGCCCTCGCGCTCGGGGAGGAGGCCGAACGCGTCACCGGCGGTGTGTTCACGACACTGCTGCCGACGCCGGAGGGCGACCTCGCCTTCGACCCGACCGGCCTCGTCAAGGGCTGGGCCGTCGACCTCGCGGCCGAGCGTCTCGGCTCTCTGCCGGGCACCTCCTTCTGCGTCAACGCCGGCGGGGACCTCCTCATCGGGGCCCACGCCGACGTGCCGCTCGAGGGGCCGGGCGCCATCCCGTGGCGGGTCGGCATCGAGGACCCCATGGACCGCAGCCGGGTCGCGGGCACCGTGACGCTGACGCACGGGGCCGTCGCGACGTCGGGGACGGCCGCTCGCGGGGCCCACCTCTACGACCCGGTGCGCGGCGAGCACGTCGCGCGCCCGGGTTCCGTGACCGTCGTCGGGCCGCGTCTCGTGTGGGCCGACATCTGGGCGACGGCGCTGTTCGTCGGGGGACAGACCGCCCGTGAACGGTTCGCGCTCGACGCCCGCGACTACCTGTCGACCGTGCTCTGAGCCGCCGCCGGCCCCCTGGCGAGGGCCGCCGTCTCTTGTCCGATTCGCGGCATTCGCCCGGCTTGTCACGATGAATCTGCTTGTGCCGCAAGGCCACTCGTCCGACGGGTCGGACCGGTGGTCTTGCGGCTTTCTTGCGCAAAGCCTGCGGCCAACAGCCCGCCGTCTTGTGGTTGCCCCGACACAGTGGTCCCAGCCAGAACGCAAGGCGACGACCGGAGCAGTGACGTGGCAGCGCCACCCGCCCCCGAACCGCGCGAAGCACGACCAGCACGACCGGGACGACCAGCAGGTCCGACTTTCGCCGAACAGACAGGAGAGCGCCGTGAGCAGCACCACCAGCCTGGCCCGCGCACCGCGGCCGCTGCGGCCGCACGGCACGCGCCGGGCGTTCGCAGCCACCGGGTCGCTGCTGCAGACCTCCCCCGTGGGACGGACGGCCGTCCGCGTGAGGTCCCCCCGGGCCCGCGCCGGGTGGACGACCCTGCGTCGGGCGGTTCGACGGTTGTCGGCGATCGCCACGGCGACGCTCGTGCTCACTGCCGCGGCGGTCCTCGCGGTCGTCGCGATCGGTCCGCACGTCTTCGGCTACCGCACGTCGACGATGCTCGGCGCGAGCATGGCACCGGGCATCGAGCGCGGCGACCTCGTCGTCAGCGTCCCGGTCCGTGCGGCCGAGGTCGCCGTGGGCGAGGTCATCACCTACCGCTCCCCGGTCGAGGCCGGCCGGTACGAGACGAGGCGCGTGGTCTCGGTCGGGCGCGACGCCGCCGGCCGCGTCAGCCTCGTCACCCGGGCAGACGCGAGCGACACGGTCGACCCGTGGGTCGTGACCGCTGAGGGCGGCACCGTTTGGCGCTCGACGCACGTCGTGCGGCACCTCGGCGAGGTCGTCGGCGTCCTGAGCGCCCCCTTGCAGCAGACGTGGGCGCTCTGGGGCGTCCTCGGCCTCGCGCTCCTCATGGGCCTGCGGGGCATCGGGACCACCGGAAAGGAGCGCACCGATGTGTGAGACGCCGCTGCACCTGCAGGCCGACCTCGAGCCCGTGTTCGAGCCCGGCACGCTCTTCGCCCTCGGCGAGGAGCTCGAGAGCCAGCTGGTGGCCTCGTCGGTCGCCCGCACCTACCTGCGACTGCTCGCCGAACGCGTCGGGCGCATCGAGGCGGCGCTGACGACCGGCGACGAGGAAGGGGCCCTGGAGGTGCTCCTCAGCCTCCGCGTCACGTCGGGGACCGTGGGGGCTCGTCGCCTCGCCGCCCGGACGACCCTGCTCATCGACGCCGTCGAGGCGGACGAGACCGAGCGCACGTGGGAGTGCCTCGGACAGCTCGCGCACGACACCGCGGAGACGGAGGTGGCCCTCGGGCTGCACCTGTCCGGGTGGCAGCGCGGATAGACCGTGGCGGACCGGGCGTGGCTGGGTGGGCCGGCTCGGTCGGGTGAGCGCCGCGGGGCAGGAGCCGGACGCCTACGGGGCGTCCGGCTCCTCCATGCGGTAGCCGACGCCGCGGACCGTCCGGATGAGCGGACGGGTGCCCTCGGGCGCGGCCCGGGTCAGCTTGCGACGCAGGTTGCCGACGTGCACCTCGACGAGGTGCTCCTCCGAGGACCAGCCGGCCCCCCAGAGCGTGTCGAGCAGCACGGCCCGCGACCAGACGCGTCGTGGCGCGGCGAGCATCGTCGTCAGCAGGTCGAACTCGGTCCGGGTCAGCTCGACCTCGCGCTCGTCGACCGTGACGGTGCGGCTCTCCGTGTCGACGGCGAGCAGGCCGTGCCGGACCACGGACCCCGGCTCACCGGCACCCGGGCGGTGCCCAGGAGCGCCGGCCGTGAGGTCGTCCCGGCCGATGGCGTCGAACACGCGGGGCCCCGCTGCCGGACCGGTCCCGAGCCCGCCACCCGACACCGCAACCGACCCGGGCATCGACGTCGCGCCGTTCGAGCCGGCGACCGGGATGGGTCCCGTGACGCCGGCACTCGGGTCCCACGACGTGCGCGGCCGACGCAGCAGCGCGTTGACGCGCACCTGCAGCTCGCGCGGGCTGAACGGCTTCGTCAGGTAGTCGTCGGCACCCGTCTCGAGCCCCATGAGGCGGTCGATCTCCTCGGTGCGGGCGCTGATCATGATGATGTAGGCCTGGCTCGTCTCGCGCACCCGCCGACACACCTCGATGCCGTCGAGGTCGGGCAGCCCGAGGTCGAGGGTCACGACGTCGGGGTCGGTCGTCGTCACGAGGTCGATGGCCTCGCGACCCGACCGCGCGACGGCGACGGCGAACCCCTGCATGGCGAGGCTGTGCGTGATGAGCTGCCGGATGTCGTCGTCGTCCTCGACGACGACTGCCCTGCGCTCGGTGCCCGTCATGCGTGGATTGTGACAGATGGGGCGTATGACGCACCCCGGAACGGGCCCAGTGGCCGCCGACTTCTTGCGTCTTTCTTGCAGCAGGAGCACCGGCTCAGTTGCGCTCGGACCTCGAGAATCGGACTCGGGACGACGCCCCCGAGGAGGCCGGCGCACGCAACCGGTGCGCCGGCGCCCCGTCCCACGTGGCCCAGCAGCGGGCGGCGTCCTCAGAGCGCGGCGAGCCGGTCGGACAGCGCCGAGGCGTCGGTGACGGGCAGGTCGCACACCATGCCGCGACACACGTACGCCGTGGCCCGGCCGCCCACGAGGGGTCGGTCGGCGAGCAGCGGCACACCGGCCGCGCCCGGTCCACCGGCCACGACGACGGCTCCGGGGCGCGGGCTGCGGCGCGCCACCTCGAGCATCGCCGACGCCTCCGGTCCGGTCCCGACGACGGCCACCTGGACCGGGCCGTCGAGCAGCGCCTCGGCCACCGCGAGGGTCCACCCCCCGAAGCGTGGCTCGCGCGCCGCGAGCCCGAGTCCCGCGGCCACCGCCGACCTGCCGGTACGCAGGGCCTCGACGTCGCCGGTCAGGGCGCCGAGGGTGACGAAGGCGCCCGCGAGCGCGGACTGACCCGACGGCTCGGCGTTGTCGGCGGCGCTGCGCGGTCGCAGGTAGAGCGACTCGGCATCGGCAGCGGTGTCGTGGAAGCCGCCGTCGTCCGCCGCGAACGCACGGGCGCCGTCGAGAACGGTACGCGCGTGCACCAGCCAGGTGGCCTCGCCGGTGGCGCGGTGCAGGGCGAGCAGACCCTCGGCGAGGTTGCCGTGGTCGTCGGCGACGGCGCGGGCCGACCCGGGTCGTCCGTCGCGCGAGGCTCGCAGGAGGACCCCGTCGCGCACGTGGGTGTCGAGGACGTGCCTCGCGCACCGTGCCGCCGCCTCGACCCAGGCGGGCTCACCGAGGAGGGCGCCGGCATCGGCGAGGGCCGCGACCGCCAGCCCGTTCCAGGAGGTGACGACCTTGTCGTCGCGGGCCGGCTGGGGTCGGGTGCGCCTGGCTGCGAGCAGGCGCGTCCGGACGCCGGCGTACCAGTCCGGGTCGTCCGGGTCGCGCGGCAGCTGGAGGGTCGAGGAGCCGTGCTCGAAGGTGCCGGCCGGCGTCACGACGAGGAGCGCGGCCGCGGCCGCGGCGTCGTCACCGAGGACCTCCTGCAGCTGGGCCGGGGTCCAGGCGTACGTCAGGCCCTCGACCCCGTCGGCGTCGGCGTCGAGGGAGGAGGCGAACCCGCCGTGCGGCGTCAGCAGGTCGCGGAGCAGGAACGTCGCGGTCTCGCGGACGACGCGCTCGGCGAGGTCGCCGCCGCCGAGGCGCCACCACGACGCGTACGCCCGTAGCAGCAGGGCGTTGTCGTAGAGCATCTTCTCGAAGTGCGGCACGACCCAGTCGGCGTCGACCGCGTACCGGGCGAACCCGCCGCCGAGCTGGTCGTACATGCCGCTGCGCGCCATCCGCTCCAGGGTCCGCGAGGCGAGCTCGAGCGAGGTCGCGTCGCGGGTGCGACCGTGGTGGCGGAGCAGGAACTCGAGGACCATCGACGGGGGGAACTTGGGCGCCCCGCCGAAACCCGCCGAACGCGGGTCGAACTGGCGGGCGAGCAGGGCCACGGCGGCGTCGAGCAGGTCCGTCGCCGGGTCGAGCGGGTCGGGGGAGCGCAGCCCTTCGCGCAGGGCCCCGGCGATGTGCGAGCCCGACGCGCGCACCTCGTCCTCCCGGGTGCGCCAGGCCTCGTCGAGCGCGGCGAGCACGCGCAGGAAGTGCTCGCGCGGGAAGTAGGTGCCGGCGAAGAACGGCTCGCCCTCCGGGGTGAGGAAGACCGTCATGGGCCAGCCGCCCTGCCCGGTCGTCGCCGTGACCGCGGACATGTAGACGGCGTCGATGTCGGGCCGTTCCTCGCGATCCACCTTGACGGGCACGAACCCCGCGTTGAGGGCCGCCGCGACGGCGTCGTCCTCGAAGGACTCGTGCGCCATGACGTGGCACCAGTGACAGGCCGCGTACCCGACCGAGAGCAGCACGGGGACGTTGCGCTCGCGGGCCTCGGCGAACGCCTCGGGGCCCCACTCGTGCCAGTCGACGGGGTTGTCGCGGTGCTGGAGCAGGTAGGGGCTCGTGGCGTCGGCGAGACGGTTCGGCATCCCTCCACTGTCCATCACCGGTCCCCGCGGTGGCGAGCGGGTCTGCCGCCTGCACGACTTCACCACCATCGAGCCCCGCCGGCGCCTATCGTCGTCCTCGACGCCGTCGAGGGGGCGGCGTCGGGCGGTCCGGTGGGTCTGCGCCGGGTCCGGTGCGGCGCGGGGAACCGTCACCGGACGGTCCGTGCGGGTTCCACCCCGCGGGGGGACCGGCCCAGGGCGGGACGGCAGGGGGAGCGATGGCGAGCCATGACGCGGGGCGGGCGGGCGAGGGGCACGAGCCCGTCGACCTCATGACGCCGGCGGAGGTCGCACGGCTGTTCCGGGTGTCGGTCACCACGGTGACCAAGTGGGCACGCTCGGGCCTGCTGCCGTGCGTCCGGACGCTCGGTGGGCACCGCCGCTTCGAGCGGCGCGACGTGCTCGACCACCTCGAGCGCACGACCGGCGCGCGCCCCGACGACGAGCCCGGCCGGCCCTGACGCGAGCGAGCGGTCCGTGCACCGGCCGCGTCGCACGGCGTCGGGTGCGCTGTCGGGTGCGCCGTCAGGTGCGCCGTCAGGTGCGCCGTCAGGTGCGCTGTCAGGTGGGCAGCGGGTCGCCGGCGGAGACGAGGCGCTCCCAGCGGACGCGCCGAGCCCGCCACGTGAAGACGGCGAGCTTGGCCAGCTCCTCGACGATGCGAGCGAGGAAGATGCCGACGTAGCCGAGGGGCGTGTGCAGGCCGAGCAGCACGGCGAGCGGCAGGCCCACGACGAAGGCGCCGGCGGCATCGCCCATGATGACGCCGCGCACGTCGTCGGCGCTCGGCAGGACGCCGGCGCCGATGATCATGTTGCGCACCTTCACCACCTGGAAGGCGGCGTTGAGGAGGATGCCGACCCCGGCCATGACCCGCACGTCCTGCCCGGCCCGGCCGAAGAGCGCGTCGAGCAGCAGCACCGAGGTGGCGAAGAGGGCGCCGAAGACGGCGGCGGTTCCCAGCCCGGCCCGGGTCAGGCGACGCACCCACGCCATCGCGTCACGGACGTCACCGCGCCCGACCGACCGGCCGACGAGCGTCGTGGTGGCACTCATCAGCCCGATGCTGCCGACGATGAAGACACCCTCGAGCGTCGTGACGATCTGGGCCGCGGCCAGGGCCTCGTCACCGAGCTGCTGGAAGACGACGTTGTAGAGGAAGGTGCCGACGGTCCAGAACAGCTCGGTCACGCCCAGCGGCACGGCGAGGACGAACAACGGCACGACCACGGCCCGCCACTGCCGCAGGCTGTGCGGCACGCTCCAGCCGACCGCGCCGCGCCGGTAGGCCATCCAGAGCAGGATGAGCGCCTTGGCGACCGCCGTTGCGAGCGTGGCCCAGCCGGCTCCCGCGGCGCCGAGCGCCGGGAACGGCCCGATCCCCGTGACGAGCGCCAGGGCGATCCCGGAGTTCGCCACGACGGTCACCATCGTCGCGATCATCGGGCTCGTCGGCCGGCCCACGGAGCGCAGCACGCCGGACAGGACGGCGCTGAGCATGACCGGCAGGGTCGCGAGGACGGTGAGGCGGAAGTAGCCCGTGCCGGCGGCCGCGACGGAGGGCGAGGCCCCGACCAGCGCCATGAGGTGCTCGGACAGGAACCACGGCACGACCGACACGACGGCGCCGAGACCGAGGGCCACGAGGACGGCAGCGGTGACGGTGTGGTCGAGGTCGCGGCTGCGGCCGGCGCCGTGGGCACGCGCGACGAGGATGCTCACGGACGTGCCGAGACAGCCGAGCGTCACCGCGAGGATGAACGTGAGGCTGTTGGAGAAACCCACGGCCGCGATGGCCGTCGCCCCGAGCCCGCCGACGACGATCTGGTTGACGAAGTTGAGCACGAGCATGAGGACGAACTCCATGCTCACCGGTACGGCGATGCGCGCGATCTCGCGCGCCGGCGACGGTCCGGCCCCGACGGGGGTCCTCCGGGTTCCGCGACGGGTGAGCAGGGCAGGGCGGGGCAAGCGAGTGCCTTTCGACATCGAAGGGGGAGGGTCGCACGACGGTGCGCGGAGTCGATCGTACGACCTTCAACCACCTGGGTCGAAACGATTTGACCCGGTCAGCAGGCGCCGCTGCCGAGCGGCGTGCCCGGCTGCCGACCGGGCACGCGCCGCTCAGTCGTTCATCGCCTTGATGATCGTGACGGCCAGGCTGACGCGGTCGTGCGCCCACTGGCGCGACGTGTCGTCCGCGGACGTCCCTCGGGTCCCGGAGGTCACGGACCTCACTGCCTCGAGCGCGTTGTCGGCCTCGCGGACCATGGTCCAGGCCCGGGCGCGGCCCTCGTCGAGGCCCGCGTGCTCGCAGATGATCTCGAGTCGTCGGCGCAGCGACCACCGCACCTCGGAGCCGGTGCCCAGCTCGTCGGCGCGGTTCCACAGCGCCGGCGCCACCTCGAAGGCGGGGTCGCCGGCCATCGGCTTCGGGTCGATGGCCAGCCACGGCGACCGGTACGCGCCGAGGACGTTGGTGTAGTGCAGGTCGGTGTGCAGCAGGCGGTCCTCCGCGGGCGGCCGGGCCACCAGCTCACGGGCGAGCGCCGCGGCCTGGTCGAGGTACCGCCGGGGCAGCACCGCCGGGGCCGCCCGCAGCTCGCGCGCCTGCCGTTCCGCGTGGTCGACGAGCCGGGGGACGCGCGGGTGCGGGGGACGACGCAGGGTCCGGAGCAGGTCGCCGATGACGACGCACGCGTCGTCGACCTCCACGGTGGTGAGGTCGCGAGTGTGCAGGCGCTCGAGGAGGAGGACGAACCGCGCGGGGTCGGCACGCAGGAGGCGGACCGCGCCGTGCCCGTTCCACGTCTGCAGGGCGAGTGCCTCGGTCGCGGCCTCCGCGTGCGGCCAGCTGACCTTGAGCACCGCCTCCCCGCTGACGCCGGCGGCCTCGCGCCCCGCGCCGAGCAGCCGGACCGGCAGCGCGACCGAACAGGCGCCGCTCATGGTCCGGCCGACCGGTTCCAGCTCCCACTCGCGCAGGAGGTCACCGAGCAGCACCGGCAGCTCGTCGAGCCAGTCCTCCCCGGAGGCGTAGCCGTCGGCCGCGTAGCCGCTGATGCGATGGGCGAAGTGCGCCGGGATGAGGTCGATGCTCACGAGACGGCCCCGGGGAAGGCGCGCAGGGGCACGTCCCAGTCCACGGCGAGCGCCTGCACGCGCCCGCTCCAGCGGGCGACGTCCTCCACCGACGCGGCACTCGGCGTGGGGCCCGCCAGCTCGCTCGACGCGTCGACCGCGTCGACGAGGACGTCGTGGGCCAGGCGCGACGCGTCGTGCGGCGTCGTGACGGGGTAGGGGAGGGCCCAACCGCTCGGCATGGAGGCGGAGGCGCCCGAGATCGCGGTCTCGAGGCGCGCCAGGCCGGCGAGGGTGTCGAGGGCCCGGGGTCGGTCGGCGGGACCGGCCTGCGCGGCGACGACCTGGAAGGCGTACACGAGGGGCTGCGTGCGGGCGACGAGCGCGGGTCGGGCCGGGCTCGCCGTGTCGGGGACGGCGACGTCGCTGCCGAGAAGGACGGCTCCGGCGAGCCGCACCGACAGGGCCGCGAGGAGCAGCTGACGCGTCGCCGCGCCGGCTCGGGCGACGTCGGCCCACCGGCCCGGGGGGACGTCGGCCAGGAGGGCGCCGAGGTCGGCGCGGCGGCGCACGCGTTCGGTCGACGCGGTGGCGAGGGCCCGTCGGACGGCTGCGTCGATGACCGCCGAGGGGACGCCGGCGTTGGTGAGCCGTCCGGTCAGCACGCGGCGCTGTTCGCGCTGGACGGCGCGCAGGCGCTCGACCGTTCCGCCCGCGCCGGCCGACACGAGGGCGTCGGCGGCACCGACGAGGACCGCGAGGTCGGCCACGACACGCAGCAGGAGCCCCTCGTCCGGCGCCGGCCGGCGGGTGGGCACGGGCGGCGGGGGCTGGGGCAGGTCGAGGCGCAGGCCACGGTCGACGAGCCAGGCGAGGGCGGCGGCACCGCCGCCGAGGAGGATGAGCCGACGCGGCGGGTTGCCGAGCCGTTCGGACAGCGCGGGCCGCCGTCCCCCCAAGTCGCCGACCATGCCCGGATCCTCCCACGCCGCCCGCCGACGGCGGTCTGCGGCCACCCCGCTGCGCCGATAGAGTGGGCCACGCGGCGTTCCGGACCGACCGGACCGCCCGGCTGGCCCCCGGTCACCCGCGCATCCCGCGGTGCACACCGGCATTCGAGAAGAGCAGGAGGCGTCGACGCATGAGCACGGCCCAGGACATCCGAGCGGCTCTCGAACCCGTGCTCGCCCCTCTCGGTCTCGTCGTCGAGGACGTCAGCGTGTCCCCGGCGGGCAAGCGCCGCGTCGTGCGGGTGCTCGTCGACTCCGACATCTCGGGCCTCGACGCCGCCGACACGACGAGCCCCGTCCCGCCCCTCTCGCTCGACTCGGTCGCGGACGCCACGCGCGCGGTCAGCGACGAGCTGGACGCGGGCGACCTGCTCGGCCAGGCGCCGTACGTCCTGGAGGTGTCCTCACCCGGCGTCGGGCGACCGCTCGGCTCCCGTGACCAGCTCCGGCGCCAGGTGGGCCGGCTCGTCGAGGTCGTCCACCGGGACGGCACCGCCACCGGCCGCCTCGTCGAGGTCGGCACCGACGCGCTGGTGCTCGACGTGCCGCCGACCAAGAAGACGCCCGCCCGACGGGTGACCCTCGACCTCGACGCCGTCCAGCGCGGCGTCGTGCAGGTGGAGTTCACGCGGCCGGGCGCGAGCGGCGACGACGCGAACGACGACGCGACCTACGACGACGACACGACCGACGACACGACCGACGACACGACCGACGACACGAACGAGCGGGCCGATGACGCGTCCGCCACGGAAGGGAACTCCTGATGGACATCGACCTGGCCGCACTCCGCGCGCTCGAGCGGGAGCGCGACATCAGCCTCGACGTGCTCATCCCCGCCATCGAGCAGGCCCTCCTCGTCGCCTACCACCGGACCGAGGGCAGCTACCGCCTCGCCCGGGTCGAGCTCGACCGCAAGTCGGGGCACGTCGTCGTGTGGGCGCGCGAGGAGGGCGAGCTGTTGCCCGCGGCCGAGGAGGGCGAGCGCCCGCAGCGCGGCGAGCCCGGGCCCGAGTTCGACGACACGCCGGAGGGCTTCGGTCGCATCGCCGCCTCGACGGCGCGTCAGGTCATCGTGCAGCGGCTGCGCGACCTCGAGGACGAGGCCATCCTCGGCGACTTCAAGGGCCGCGAGGGCGACGTCATCTCCGGCGTCATCCAGCAGAGCCAGGACCCGCGCAACGTCCTCGTCGACTTCGGCAGCGTCGAGGGCATCCTTCCCCTCGCCGAGCAGGTGCCGGGTGAGCGCTACGTGCACGGCGAGCGGCTGCGCTGCTTCGTCGTCAGCGTCAAGCGCGGCCCCAAGGGCCCCCAGGTCAGCCTGTCGCGCACGCACCCCAACCTCGTCCGGACCCTCTTCAAGTTCGAGGTCCCGGAGATCGCCGACGGCACGGTCGAGATCGCGGCGCTGGCCCGCGAGGCCGGCCACCGCACGAAGATCGCGGTCCACAGCAAGGTCGCCGGCGTCAACGCCAAGGGCGCCTGCATCGGTCCCATGGGGGCGCGCGTCCGGGCCGTCATGACCGAGCTGCGCGGCGAGAAGATCGACATCGTCGACTACTCCGAGGACCCCGCTGCCTTCGTGGCCGCAGCGCTGTCACCGGCGCGGGTCCAGTCGGTCGACATCGTCGACGCCGCCGCACGCAAGGCGCGTGTCGTGGTGCCCGACTACCAGCTGAGCCTCGCCATCGGCAAGGAGGGCCAGAACGCCCGGCTCGCCGCCAAGCTGACCGGCTGGCGCATCGACATCCGCGCCGACACCGAGGCGGCCGGCGTCGAGGTCACGCCCGAGTGACGCCCGCGTCGCGCGGGCTCCGCCCCGGCGCGCAGGCGCCGTTCGACCCCGTCGAGCGGGCCGGGCCCGTGACGCGGTAGACTGGCGTGTGGCCGACCGGACTGGACTCCGTGCCGAGCCGTCCCGCACCTGTGTGGGATGTCGAGGAACGGATAGCTGGTCGGCTCTGCTGCGAGTGGTCGCGGCGACGGACGCAGGGACCGGGGCGAACGCCCGGGTCGTCCTGCGCCCCGACCCACGCCACCGGTTGCCGGGTCGTGGTGCGTGGCTGCACCCGACGCCCGAGTGCCTCGGGCTGGCAGTGCGCCGTAGGGCGTTCGGACGTGCCCTGCGACTGCAGGCCGCGGTCGACGTGACCGCGGTGGCACGGCACCTCGGCGTTCCGGACGCGTAGCAGCGAACCAGGCGCAGGCGACTCCCGTCGCCCGCGCGTCAGAACCACCAGAAACGAACCAAGGCGGGTTGAAAACGCTATGAGCACCCGATGAGTACTCAGCGATGAGCAAGCCCCAGCAATAACCACGGTTCGGCCACTCCTGTTCAGGCCGGACCGAGACAGGAGAGATGTGGCTAAGGTCCGGGTCTACGAGCTCGCGAAGGAGCTCGGAGTCGAGAGCAAGACCCTGCTCGCACACTTGAAGAGCCAGGGGGAGTTCGTCCGGTCGGCGTCGTCGACCATCGAGCCCCCCGTCGTCCGCAAGATCATCGAGACCTTCCCGCGGGAGGGTTCCGGTGACGGTGCCAAGGGCGACACGAAGCCGGCGGCCAAGCCCGCCGCGAAGCAGGCGGCGCCCGCGCCGTCCCAGCGTCCTGCCGCGATGCCGTCGTCCCCGACGCCGGCCGCTCCGGCTCCCGCCGCCCCCGCTCCGGCCGCCCCGGCCGCGCGCGAGGCGGCTCCGGCCCCGGCGCGTCCGGGTCCGGCTGCCCCCACGCCGAAGGCGCCCGCCCCGGCGGCCCCCGCCGTCCCGGCGGCCCCGGCCGCCAAGGCCCCGGTGCAGTCCTCGCGTGACGGCGGCCGGCAGACCAGTGGCGTCCCCGCGTCGCCGCGCCCCGCGCCCCGTCCGGGTCAGCCCCGTCCGGGCAACAACCCGTTCGCCCCGAGCCAGGGCATGGGCCAGACCCGTGCCCCGCGTCCGGGCGGTGAGGGCGGTCCGCGTCCGGGCAACAACCCGTTCAGCTCGAGCCAGGGCATGCCCCGGCCGCAGTCGCGCCCCGGCGGCCCGCGTCCGGGCGCCCCGGCCGCGCCGCGTCCCGGTGGCGCACCTCGTCCGGGCGCGCCCCGTCCCGGCGGTGCCCGTCCGACGCCCGGCATGATGCCCGAGCGGAGCACGGTCGGCCGTCCCGGTCAGCGTCCGGCCGGTGGTCCCGGCCGCGGTGGCCCCGGGGGTGCCGGCGCCGGTGCCGGTCGCGGCGGCTTCGGTGGTGGTCCCGGTGGCCCCGCCGGTGGCGGTCGTGGTGGCTTCGGCGGTGGTCCGCGTGGTGGCGGCGCCGGCCGCGGCTCGACGGCCGGTGCCTTCGGCCGTGGTGGCGGACGTCCGGTCCGCGGTCGCAAGTCCAAGCGCGCCAAGCGCCAGGAGTTCGAGCAGATGCAGGCGCCGTCGATCGGTGGCGTCACCGTCCCGCGCGGTGACGGCTCGACCGTCATCCGCGTCCGACGGGGCTCGTCGCTGACCGACTTCGCCGACAAGATCAACGCCAACCCGGCATCGCTCGTCACCGTCCTGTTCCACCTCGGTGAGATGGCCACGGCGACGCAGTCGCTCGACGAGGACACCTTCAAGCTCCTCGGCGCCGAGCTGGGCTACGACGTCCAGGTCGTCTCGCCGGAGGAGGAGGAGAAGGAGCTCTTCGACTCCTTCAACATCGACCTCGAGACCGGCATCGAGGGCGAGGACGACGAGGACCTCGAGGCTCGCCCGCCGGTCGTCACCGTCGTCGGTCACGTCGACCACGGCAAGACCCGCCTGCTCGACGCCATCCGCAACGAGGACGTCGTGGCCGGCGAGGCCGGTGGCATCACCCAGCACATCGGTGCCTACCAGGTGCACCGTGAGCACGAGGGCGTCGACCGCGCGATCACCTTCATCGACACCCCGGGTCACGAGGCGTTCACCGCCATGCGTGCCCGTGGGGCGAAGGTCACCGACATCGCGATCCTCGTCGTCGCTGCCGACGACGGTGTGATGCCGCAGACCATCGAGGCGCTCAACCACATGCAGGCCGCGGACGTGCCGATCGTCGTCGCCGTCAACAAGATCGACGTCGAGGGTGCCAACCCGGCCAAGGTGCGTCAGCAGCTGACGGAGTACAACCTCATCGCCGAGGAGTACGGCGGCGACACGATGTTCGTCGACGTCTCGGCCCGCCAGGGTCAGAACATCGACGGACTGCTCGACGCGGTCCTGCTCACCGCCGATGCCGCCCTCGACCTCCGGGCCAACCCGGACAAGGAGGCCCGCGGCGTCGCGATCGAGGCCAACCTCGACCGTGGCCGTGGTGCGACCGCGACGGTGCTCGTCCAGACCGGGACGCTGCACGTCGGTGACTCCATCGTCACCGGCTCGGCCTACGGCCGCGTCCGCGCCATGCTCGACGAGCACGGCAACAACGTCGACGAGGCCGGCCCCTCGCGTCCGGTCCAGGTGCTCGGTCTCAGCTCGGTGCCGCGCGCCGGTGACACGTTCGTCGTGGCGCCGGACGACCGCACGGCCCGCCAGATCGCGGAGCGTCGTGAGGCGGCCGACCGCCAGGCCGTGCTCGCCAAGGCCCGCAAGCGCATCTCGCTCGAGGACCTCAACGAGGCCCTCGCAGCAGGCAAGGTCGAGACCCTCAACCTCATCCTCAAGGGTGACGTGTCGGGCTCGGTCGAGGCGCTCGAGGACGCCCTGCTCAAGATCGACGTCGGCGACGAGGTCGACCTGCGCATCATCGACCGCGGTGTCGGCGCCATCACGATGAACAACATCAACCTCGCGATGGCCTCGAACGCGATCATCATCGGCTACAACGTTCGCGCCGAGGGGCAGAACGCCGACTACGCCGAGCGCGAGGGTGTCGAGATCCGCTACTACTCGGTGATCTACCAGGCCATCGAGGAGGTCGAGGCGGCGCTCAAGGGCATGCTCAAGCCGGAGTTCGAGGAGGTCGAGCTCGGCACGGCGGAGATCCGCGAGATCTTCCGCTCGAGCAAGTTCGGCAACATCGCCGGATCCATCGTGCGCAGCGGCGAGATCAAGCGCGGCTCCAAGGCCCGCATCACCCGCGAGGGCGTCGTGGTCTCCGAGAACGTCGAGATCTCCGGTCTGCGGCGCTTCAAGGACGACGTCACCGAGGTCCGCGAGGGCTACGAGTGCGGTATCAACCTCGGGTCGTTCAACGACCTGCAGCTCGGCGACCTCATCGCCACCTACGAGATGCGCGAGAAGCCGCGCGTCTGACCGTCCACCGCGTCGACCACCGTCGTCGCACCCGGCGCCGGCCCCCATCCGGGGGGCCGGCGCCGGCGCGTCACGCCGGCCGTGGCGCGACCCCGCCCGCCCGTTAGGGTGGATCGTCGCCCCTTGCGGCGACGCCGCACCCCGGCACCATCGGCTGCAGGAGCAGCATCGAGGACAAGGAGACCACCATGGCCGACCCCGCACGCGCTCGGAAGGTCGCCGACCGGATCAAGGTCATCGTCGCGGAGTACCTCGAGTTCCGGTTGAAGGACGAGCGGCTCGGGTTCGTGACGATCACGGACTGCCGCGTCACCGGCGACCTGCAGCACGCCAGCGTCTTCTACACCGTGTTCGGCACGGACGAGGAGCGCCAGGCCACCGCCGACGTCCTCGCCGCCAACACCGGTCGCATCCGCTCGGCCGTCGGCAAGGGCATCGGCATCCGGCTGACGCCCTCCCTCGAGTTCATCGCCGACGCCCTCCCGGAGGGCGCCGCGCACCTCGAGGACGTGCTGGCCCGCACCCGCGCCCGCGACGCTGAGCTGGCCCGGGTGGCGGCCGGCGCCTCGTACGCAGGTGACGCCGACCCGTACCGCAAGCCGACCGACGGCGAGAACGACTCCGACCTCGACGAACGGCTCGATGCCGACCTCGATGCCGACCTCGATGCCCAGGCAGGGGCGGACGCGGACGCGCGATGAGCGAACGTCCCGGCGGCCTGCTCGTCGTCGACAAGCCGGCCGGCTGGACCAGCCACGACGTCGTCGCCCGGGTGCGTCGGCTCGCGGGCACGCGACGCGTCGGCCACGCCGGCACCCTCGACCCCATGGCCACGGGGGTGCTGGTCCTCGGCGTCGAGCGCGGCACCAAGCTGCTGACGTTCCTCGTCGGCTGCGACAAGACCTACACGGCCACGATCCGCCTCGGCATGGCGACGGTGACCGACGACGCCGAGGGCGAGACCACCCAGGCGCTCGGCGTCGAGGACCTCGCCGCGGTCGAACACGGCCTGCCGGAGGCCGTCGCCGCGCTCACCGGTGACATCGAGCAGGTGCCGAGCGCGGTCAGCGCGATCAAGGTCGACGGTGTGCGCAGCTACGCCCGAGTGCGCCGCGGCGACGCGGTCGACCTGCCGGCACGCCCCGTCACGGTCAGCCGCTTCCACGTCGACTCGGTGCGTCCGCGCCGGGCCGCCCCCGAGGTCGGGCCTGCCATCGACGTCGTCGACGTCGAGGTCGAGGTCGACGTGTCCTCCGGGACGTACGTCCGGGCCCTGGCCCGCGACCTCGGTGCCGCGCTCGGCGTCGGCGGCCACCTGACGGCGCTGCGCCGCACCCGCGTCGGTGGCATCGACCTGTCTGCGGCGCACACCCTCGACGACCTCGCAGCGCTCGCCGAGGCAGGCGCTCCCGGTGCGCTGCCCCTGCTGCCCGTCGCGGACGCCGCCCGTGCCGCCCTGCCCGTGCACGAGGTGACCGCGCGCGAGGCGACGAGCCTCGGCTACGGGCAGCGCATCCCCAGCGGGCCCAGGCGTGCCGACGCGGTCGCCGCGATCGACCCCGACGGAACCCTCGTCGCCGTCCTCGACGAGACCCGGCCGCTGGCCCGCTCGCGGGTGGTCTTCGTCACGGCGGCCGACCGGTCCGGCGCCGTGGCCCAGGTCCCCGCCCCAGCAGGCGGGCCTGCGGCGGCGGCGGGCGGTGGCGCCGCGCCCGCCGGGGTCTGACGCGCGTACGCGACCACGACGCGGGGAGCCCGACGACGGCCACTACAGTGGTCGCCGTGCATCGCTGGTTCGGACTCGACGACATCCCGGGCGACCTCGGGCCCACGGTCGTCACGCTGGGAAACTTCGACGGCGTGCACCGCGGGCACCGTGAGGTCCTGACGCGTGTCGTGCGCGAGGCCGCCGAGCGGAACGCCACACCGGTCGCGGTGACCTTCGACCCGCACCCCATCGCCGTGCTGTACCCGGAGCGTGCCCCGGCTGCCGTCATGTCCCTCGGGCAACGGCTCGACGCCCTCGAGTCGGTCGGGCTCGGCGCCACCCTGGTGCTGGAGTTCACGCCGGCCTTCGCCCAGCAGACCCCTGAGGAGTTCGTCCGCTCGACGTTCGTCGACGCGCTCGGCGTGGTCGCGGTCGTCGTCGGCAAGGACACCCGCTTCGGGGTGCGCAACTCCGGGGACGTGCAGACCCTCCGCACGCTCGGCGCCGAGCACGGGTTCGAGGTCATCGCCCTGGAGGACATCGGCGACACCGGCGCGGCTCACCAGACGACCCAGGCCGACGCCTCGTCGCCGGGGGCCCGCTGGAGCTCGACCCAGCTGCGCGCCGAGCTGCTCGCCGGCAACGTCGAGCACGCCGCCCAGATCCTCGGCCGGCCGCACCGCGTCACCGGGACGGTGGTCCACGGCGACCACCGGGGTCGCGAGCTCGGGTACCCGACGGCCAACCTGTCCCAGGACCACGAGGGTCTCGTGCCGGCCGACGGCGTCTACGCCGGCTGGCTGCTGCGCCTCGACCTCGACCCGCGAGACCCCGACCGCACCCTGCCGGCAGCCGTGTCGATCGGCACCAACCCGACCTTCGACGGGCAGCAGCGTCGCGTCGAGGCCTATGTCCTGGACCGCACCGACCTCGACCTCTACGGTGAGCGCGTGGCCGTCGAGCTGGTGTCGCACCTGCGACCGACCCTGAAGTTCGACTCGATCGACGCGCTCGTCGAGCAGATGAGCAACGATGTCGAGCGCTGCCGCTCCGTCCTGTCGGCCATCGTGCCCACCCAGCGGCCCACCGAACTGCCGACGCAGGGACGCGCCTGACCTCGCCGGTCCGCGTCCCGATGACCGGCGGCCCGACTCGGGCCGGCGGCCGGAGGCGGGCGGGATGGCTGGGCGTGGACCTCGGCCTCTTCATCGGCGCGGGCGGGCTCTCGCTCGTCGGTGTCGTCCTCGTGTGGTCGGCGACCCGTGCGGACCACGGGTCGGCCCTCGCGGTCAAGCAGCTCGTCGCGGTCGGTCTCGGGGCGGCGGCCGCGGTCGGGGTGACCCGCGTCGACGTCCGGGTGCTGCGGGCGCTGGCTCCGCTCGTGTACCTCACGGGCATCGTCGGCCTCGCGGCCGTCCTGACGCCCCTCGGGGCCACGGTCAACGGGTCACGGTCCTGGGTCCGACTGCCGGGAGGCTTCACGCTCCAGCCCTCCGAGCTGGCCAAGGTCGCTCTCGCCGTCGCCCTCGCGATGCTCCTCGCGGAGCGGGCCGACCGTCGCGACACGGGGGGACGCCAGCGGCATCGCGACGTCGCACTCGCCTGGCTCGTGGCAGGGGTGTCCGTCGGTCTCGTCCTGGCCCAGCCGGACCTCGGATCGGCACTGGTCCTCGTGGCCATGGCCGTCGTCGTCATCGCCGCGGCCGGGGCCCCGTTCGTCTGGACCGCCGGAGTGGCCCTGACCGGCGCCGCGGCCGTCGTCGCAGCGTTCACCACCCCCGTCCTGGCCGGATACCAGCGCAACCGCCTCCGGGCCTTCCTCGACCCGGCGCTCGACCCATCGGGCATCGGCTACCAGACCCGCCAGGTCCGGATCGCCATCGGGGCGGGGGGCCTCACCGGCCAGGGCCTCTTCGAGGGCCGGCAGACGCAGGCCGGCTTCGTCCCGTTCCAGGAGACCGACTTCGTCTTCTCGGTCGCGGGGGAGGAGCTGGGCTTCGTCGGGGCGGTCGGGCTGGTGCTGCTCATCGGGTTCATCGTCGTGCGGGCCTGCCTCGTGGCACGGCGGGCCGACACCTTCGGGCGGCTCGTCGTGCTCGGTGTGGCCGTCTGGTTCGGCGTCCAGTCCTTCGAGAACATCGGCATGAACCTCGGGCTGACCCCGGTGACCGGCCTGCCGTTGCCGTTCGTCTCCTACGGCGGGTCCTCCATGATCGCCAGCTGGGTCGCGGTCGGCATCGTCGGCAACGTCGCGTCGACGACCGCCCGGCGCTGACGTCGGGGCCAAGGACGTCGGCCCCTGTGCCCCCACTCGCTACGACAGTGCTCAGCCAGAGTGAGCAGTGACGTAGCGACGCGGGCACCCACTCTCCGGGAGCACACCCCCGTCCCGTACGTCAGTGCTCAGCCAGAGTGAGCAGTGTCGCAGCGACGCGGGCACCCACCCTCCGGGAGCACACCCCCCGTCCCGTACGTCAGTGCTCAGCCAGAGTGAGCAGTGTCGTAGGGAGTGGGGCCAGACGCCCAGCGGGCAGGCCTCGTTCGCGTCGGACCCGCCGGCCCCGGTTCTCGCCCGGGGTTACCCACGGGTCACGGTGCGGTGTCGTTCGGTCACCGATGCGTGACTGGACCGGGGTTCCTTGACATCATCCCGGCAAGGACGACGGCCCGCTGACGCCGATGACGGGCCGCCGTGGCGACGAAGGAGCCCCCATGCCGCTGATGTCACGTGCCGACCAGCCTGTGCGACAGGAGGTGCTCGACGACCGGGCCCCGAGCGTCGGCGAGCTGTTCCGGCGCCGCGTCGCCGACTCCCCGGACGCGCCGGCGTACCTCTTCTTCGCTCCGGAGAGCACTACGCTCCGCACCCTGACGTGGCGCGAGACCGACGAGGTCGTGCGCCGGTGGGCCGCCGGCCTCATCAGCCTCGGCGTGCAGCTCGAGGACCGCGTCGCCATCGCGTCGACGACCCGCGTCGAGTGGGTCCTGGCCGACCTCGCCGTCATCTGTGCCGGCGGCGCCACGACGACGGTGTACCCCACGACCATCGCCGAGGACGTCGCCTACATCCTGTCCGACTCGGGCAGCGGGATCGTCTTCGCCGAGGACGAGGCCCAGGTGGCCAAGCTCCGGCAGGTGCGCAGCGAGATCCCCGACGTCCGTCAGGTCGTCGCGCTCACCGGACCGGGCAGCGACGACGGCTGGGTCATGACGACCGACGAACTGGCCCGGAGGGGCGCCGAGTGGCTCGAGGCGACGCCCGACCTCGTGGACTCGCGCATCGACCAGCTCGGCCCGGACAACCTGGCGGTCGTCATCTACACGTCCGGCACGACGGGTCGTCCCAAGGGGGTGCGGCTCGCGCAGGACAGCGTCGTGTACGAGGGTGCCGTCATCGAGGCCATCGGCACACTGACGAAGGACGACCTCCAGTTCCTCTGGCTGCCGTTGTCGCACGTGTTCGGCAAGATGCTGCTGGCGACCGGCCTGCAGATCGGCTTTCCCACCGCGGTCGACGGCCGCATCGACAAGATCGTCGAGCACATGGCGGTCATCCGACCGACGTTCATGGCCGGTCCGCCCCGCATCTTCGAGAAGGCCCGCGGGCGGGTCATGCTCATGCTCGGCCAGGAGACCGGCGTCAAGAAGCGGCTCATCGACTGGGCGCTCGGCGTGGGTGCGAAGGTGCGCGACCTGCGCGAGGTGGGGGAGCAGCCCCCGGCCCTGCTCGCCGCCCAGCACCGTCTGGCCACCCGCCTCGTCCTGTCCAAGGTGCAGGAGCGGTTCGGCGGCCGGGTCCGGTTCATGATCAGCGGCTCGGCGCCCCTCGACCCGGACGTCGCCCGGTGGTTCGGTGCCGTCGGCCTGCTCGTCGGCGAGGGCTACGGCCTGACGGAGACGTCGTCGGGCACCGCCGTCAACCCGCCGGACCCCGGGCAGTACCGCTACGGCTCGGTGGGCTGGCCGCTGCCGGGGACCGAGGTGCGCATCGCCGAGGAGGACGGCGAGATCCTCGTCAAGGGGCCGGGCGTCATGCGGGGGTACCACAACGACCCCGAGGCCACGGCGGCGGTCCTCAGCGAGGACGGCTGGTTCCGTACCGGCGACATCGGCCGCATCGACGAGCGCGGCTTCCTCTACGTGACCGACCGCAAGAAGGACGTGTTCAAGACCTCCGGCGGCAAGTTCGTCGCGCCGGCCGAGATCGAGGCGAAGATCAAGGGCGAGTGCCCGTTCGTCAGCCAGTTCCTCGTCCACGGCGCCGGGCACAACTACGCCACGGCGCTCGTGACGCTCGACCCCGACGCCATCACCGCGTGGGCGGCGACGCAGGGGCTCGCCGGGCGCTCCTACGCCGAGATCGCCGGCTCCGACGAGGCGCGCGAGCTCGTCCAGGGCTATGTCGACCGGCTCAACGCCGGGCTCAACCGCTGGGAGACCATCAAGAAGTTCACCATCCTCGACCACGACCTCACGGTCGAGGAGGGCGACCTCACCCCGAGCATGAAGCTGCGGCGCAAGATCGTCACCGAGAAGCACCGCGCCGAGCTCGACGCCATGTACGCCGCCGACGCGTGACAGCGCTCTCGCGATTCGGGCCGACGCGTCCGGCCGCTTACCATGGACCAATGCCCGGAGAGTCCCTGTTCAACGCCCTCGAGCCCCTGCTGGAGCGGGTCAACAAGCCCATCCAGTACGTCGGTGGTGAGCTCAACTCCACGGTCAAGGACTGGAACGTCGGTGGGCACGGCCCCGGCGGCGAGGAGCTGACCACCCGCTGGGCCCTGATGTACCCCGACGCGTACGAGGTCGGCGTGCCGAACCAGGGCGTCATGATCCTCTACGAGGTCCTCAACGAGCGTCCCGACGCGCTCGCCGAGCGGACCTACGCCGTGTGGCCCGACATGGAGGCCCAGCTCCGGGCGGCCCAGCTGCCCCAGTTCACCGTCGACGGCCACCGCTCGGTGCGCGACTTCGACCTGTTCGGCCTCAGCTTCTCCACCGAGCTCGGCTACACGAACATGCTGACGGCGCTCGACCTCGCCGGCATCCCGCTGCACGCCGCCGACCGCGGTGACGACGACCCCGTCGTCGTCGCCGGGGGCCACGCGGCGTTCAACCCCGAGCCCATCGCGGAGTTCGTCGACGCCGCGGTCATCGGCGACGGCGAGGAGGCCGTCCTCGCCATCACGGACATCGTCGGGCAGTGGAAGGCGCAGGGGCGCCCCGGTGGGCGCCGCGAGGTGCTGCTGCGCCTGGCCCGCACCGGCGGGGTCTACGTCCCGGCGTTCTACGAGGTCAGCTACCTGCCCGACGGGCGCATCCAGCGCGTCGCCCCGGCCGCCGACGCGCACGGCGTGCCGTGGCGCGTCTCGAAGCACACCGTCATGGACCTCGACGCCTGGCCGTACCCCAAGCAGCCGCTCGTGCCGCTCGCCGAGTCGGTGCACGAGCGGATGTCGGTCGAGATCTTCCGAGGGTGCACGCGCGGGTGCCGGTTCTGCCAGGCCGGCATGATCACCCGCCCGGTCCGCGAGCGGTCGATCACCGGCATCGGTGAGATGGTCGAGCGGGGCCTGGCCGCCACGGGGTTCGAGGAGGTCGGCCTGCTGTCCCTCAGCTCGGCCGACCACTCCGAGATCGCCGACATCACCAAGGGCCTGGCCGACCGCTACGAGGGCACCCAGACCGGCCTGTCCCTGCCGTCGACGCGGGTCGACGCCTTCAACATCGACCTCGCCAACGAGCTCACCCGCAACGGCCGCCGGTCGGGCCTGACCTTCGCCCCCGAGGGCGGCTCGGAGCGGATCCGCAAGGTCATCAACAAGATGGTGTCCGAGGAGGACCTCATCAAGACGGTCGCCGCGGCGTACGGCGCGGGCTGGCGCCAGGTCAAGCTCTACTTCATGTGCGGGCTGCCCACCGAGACCGACGAGGACGTCCTGCAGATCGCCGAGCTCGCCAAGAAGGTCATCGAGACGGGCCGACAGGTCTCGGGCCGCCGCGACATCCGCTGCACGGTCTCGATCGGCGGGTTCGTGCCCAAGCCGCACACCCCGTTCCAGTGGGCCGCCCAGCTCGGCGCCGAGGCCACCGACGCACGCCTGCTCAAGCTGCGCGAGGCGATCCGCGCCGACCGGCGCTACGGCTCGTCGATCGGGTTCCGCTACCACGACGGCCAGCCCGGCATCGTCGAGGGGCTGTTGTCACGCGGCGACCGCCGCGTCGGCCGGGTCATCGAGCAGGTCTGGCGTGACGGCGGCCGGTTCGACGGCTGGTCGGAGCACTTCTCCTACGAGCGCTGGATGCGCGCTGCCGAGGTGGCGCTCGAGGGGCTGCCCGTCGACGTCGACTGGTACACGACCCGCGAGCGTGCCCAGTCCGAGGTGCTCCCCTGGGACCACCTCGACTCCGGCCTCGACAAGGACTGGCTCTGGGAGGACTGGCAGGACGCCCTCGACGAGACCGAGGTCGACGACTGCCGGTGGACGCCGTGCTTCGACTGCGGCGTCTGCCCGCAGATGGGCACCGAGATAGAGATCGGCCCGACGGGCAAGACCCTGCTGCCGCTGACGGTGCTCGGCAGCAAGAGGGAAGAGCTGCTCGAGCACCAGCACTGACGCCGGCTCGTGCGCTCGCGCCCCCTCGGTCGGCTCAGACGGGGTGCCCCACGTGGGCCAGGGCCTGGCGCACGAGGACGCCGTGCGAGTTGCTCATGTCGGTCGACACCGAGATCGTCACGGCCTCGTCCGGGGTGACCCACGACAGGTCGAGGGCGTCCTTCTGGGGCCGGCAGTCGCCCATGACGGCGACGACGAACGCGAGCGACACGGCGTGCTGGCGCGGGTCGTGGAACGGCGTGACCCCGGGCGTGGGGAAGAACTCGGCGACGGTGAACGGCTGCGGCGACAAGGGGATCCGCGGCAGCGCCATGGGACCGAGGTCGTTCTCGATGTGTCGCAGCAGCGCGTCGCGCACCTTCTCGTGGTAGAGGACGCGCCCGCCGACGACCTCCTGGCCGATGCCGCCGTCGCTGTCGGCGCGCAGCAGCAGGCCCAGGTGGGTCACCTGTCCCTTGTCGTCGACGCGGACCGGGACCGCGTGGACGTAGAGCATCGGGAGCCGCTCACGTGCGTTGTCGAGGTCCTCGCGGCTGAGCCACGCACCGGTCGTCTCCACTTCCGTCATGGCTCACATAGTGCCAAACGGCCGGCCGGCCGCCGGGGACGGCCCGCCGGGCGGCCCGCGTGAGGTCGAGACGGCCCCGGCCGGGCCGGTGCAGGGCGGGCGAGGCAGCCGACAGGCTAGACTGGCGGGCACAGGCGTTCGAGCCGTCATCAGCGGCGAGCCTCCGGAAGAACCGACACCGCGAGCCGGCGGCGTCCCAGTAGAACCGGACGGGTGGCCCGTCACAGCCAGGAACGAGCGGTCGCGCGCCCCCGGGCCCGCGCGGCAAGCGGGGTGGTACCGCGGCGGTGACGTCGTCCCCGGCACACGACCAGCCGAGAGACCGCCGACCCAGGAGCCCGCAGCATGACCTACCCCAAGGTCACCACGTCCGCCCCGACGCCCGACGACGCCCGCGCGACCGGCGTCCCGTCGAACCCGCGCTTCCCCGAGATCGAGGAGCGCGTCCTCCGGTACTGGGACGAGGACGGCACCTTCATCGCCTCGGTGGAGAACCGCGACGCCGGCACCGACGGCGACAACGAGTTCGTCTTCTACGACGGGCCGCCCTTCGCCAACGGCCTGCCGCACTACGGCCACCTGCTCACCGGCTACGTCAAGGACATCGTCCCGCGCTACCAGACGATGCGCGGCCGCCGCGTCGAGCGCCGGTTCGGCTGGGACACCCACGGCCTGCCCGCCGAGCTCGAGGCGCAGCGCCAGCTCGGCCTCAAGACCAAGCAGGACATCATCGAGCTCGGCATCGACACGTTCAACGACGCGTGCCGCGCCTCGGTGCTCAAGTACACGGGGGAGTGGCGCGACTACGTGACGCGCCAGGCCCGCTGGGTCGACTTCGACAACGACTACAAGACGCTCGAGCCGGGCTACATGGAGTCGGTCATCTGGGCCTTCAAGCAGCTGTGGGAGAAGGGCCTGGTCTACGAGGGCTTCCGCGTGCTGCCCTACTGCTGGAACGACCAGACCCCGCTGTCCAACCACGAGCTGCGGATGGACGACGACGTCTACAAGATGCGTCAGGACCCGGCCGTGACCGTCGGCCTGCGCCTCGAGACCGGCGAGCTCGCCCTCGTGTGGACGACGACGCCCTGGACCCTCCCGGCCAACCTCGCGATCATGGTCCACCCCGACATCGACTACGTCGTCGTCGAGTCCGACGTCACCGGCACCGCCGAGCGCTACATCGTCGCGGAAGCGCGGCTCGCTGCCTACAAGCGCGAGCTGGGCGAGGACGCCGAGCAGCGGATCGTCCAGCGGCTCAAGGGATCCGAGCTCTTCGGCCGGACGTACACGCCGCCGTTCAGCTACTACCAAGGCCACGAGCGCGCACACCGGGTCGTCGAGGCCGACTTCGTCACGACGACCGACGGCACGGGCCTGGTCCATAGCGCCGGCGCCTTCGGTGAGGAGGACAAGCTCGTCACCGACCGCGAGGGCATCGCGCCGGTCGTCCCGGTGAGCACCGAGGCGCGCTTCACCTACCCGGTCACCGACTACGAGGGCATGCACGTCTTCGACGCCAACCCCCACATCATCGACCACCTCAAGGCCGCCACCCGCGGCGAGGGCGACACCGGTTCGGTCACACCCGGCACGGTGCTGCTGCGTCGCGAGACCTACGACCACAGCTACCCGCACTGCTGGCGCTGCCGCCAGCCGCTCATCTACATGGCGGTGTCCTCGTGGTTCGTCGAGGTCACGAAGATCAAGGAGCGCATGCTCGAGCTCAACCAGCAGATCGAGTGGACGCCCGCACACATCAAGGACGGCCAGTTCGGCAAGTGGCTGGCCAACGCCCGCGACTGGTCGATCTCACGAAACCGCTTCTGGGGCAGCCCGATCCCGGTGTGGAAGTCGGACAACCCGGAGTACCCGCGCGTCGACGTCTACGGGTCCTTCGAGGAGCTCGAGCGCGACTTCGGCGTCACGGTCACCGACCTGCACCGCCCGTTCATCGACTCGCTGACGCGTCCCAACCCCGACGACCCGACCGGGACGTCGACGATGCGCCGCGTCGAGGAGGTCTTCGACGTCTGGTTCGACTCCGGGTCGATGAGCTTCGCGCAGGTGCACTACCCGTTCGAGAACGCGGAGTGGTTCGAGCACCACTTCCCCGGCGACTTCATCGTCGAGTACATCGGGCAGACGCGCGGCTGGTTCTACACGCTGCACATCCTCGCGACGGCTCTCTTCGACCGGCCCGCGTTCAAGTCGTGCGTCAGCCACGGGATCGTCCTCGGCTCCGACGGGCAGAAGATGAGCAAGTCGCTGCGCAACTACCCGGACGTCACGGAGGTCTTCGACCGCGACGGTGCCGACGCGATGCGCTGGTTCCTCATGAGCAGCCCGATCCTGCGCGGCGGCAACCTCGTCGTCACCGAGCAGGGGATCCGCGACGGCGTCCGCCAGGTGATGATCCCGCTGTGGAACGCCTGGTCGTTCTTCGCGCTCTACGCCAACACGGCACGCGGCGGCGAGGGCTACGAGGCGAGGTGGTCGACGGGCTCGACCGACGCGCTCGACCGCTACCTGCTCGCCAAGCTGCGCGAGTTCGTCGGCGACATGACCGAGCAGCTGGACGCGTACGAGATCGCGGCGGCCTGCGACACCATGCGCGGCTTCCTCGACGTCCTGACCAACTGGTACATCCGGCGCTCGCGCGACCGGTTCTGGGGCGGCGAGACCGAGGAGTCCCTCGCGGCCTTCGACACGCTCTACACGGCCCTGGAGACGGTGACGCGCGCCATCGCGCCGCTGCTGCCCCTGGTCACCGAGGAGATCTGGCGTGGCCTCACGGGCGGCCGGTCGGTGCACCTGACCGACTACCCGCTCGTCGACGACCTGCCGGCCGACCACGACCTCGTCCTCGCCATGGACCGGGCCCGGGAGGTCTGCTCGGTCGGGTCGAGCCTGCGCAAGGCACGCCAGCTGCGGGCACGCCTGCCGCTCGGCGGCCTCACCGTCGTCGTGCCCGAGCCGGGGGCGCTCGAACCGTTCCGCTCCATCGTGCAGGACGAGCTCAACGTCAAGGAGCTGGTGCTCGTGGACCTGGCCACCGCGAGCGAGGCCGACTTCGGCGTGACCCAGCGGCTCACGGTCAACGCGCGTGCCGCCGGCCCGCGTCTCGGCAAGGACGTCCAGGCGGCCATCCGGGGCAGCAAGTCCGGTGACTGGTCCGTCTCGCCCGACGGCGTCGTGACGTCCGGTGGCCTCGCGCTCGTCGAGGGGGAGTACGCCCTCGAGACCGTGGTGTCCGGTGACGGCGCCGACAGCGCGGCGACGGCGATGCTGCCCGGCGGCGGGTTCGTCGTGCTCGACACCGCGGTGACGCCGGCCCTCGCCACCGAGGGCGTGGCCCGCGACCTCGTCCGCGCCGTGCAGCAGGCGCGGCGCGACGCCGGGCTGCACGTCAGCGACCGCATCAGCCTGACGATCCAGGGCTCGCCCGAGGTGTTCGAGGCGACCGTCGACCACCGTGACCTCATCGTCGGCGAGACCCTCGCCGTTCAGTTCGCGTCGGCGGGCCCGGAGCACGCCCTGCCCGACGGGGTGGGCACGCGGGTCGTGGTCGGCGACGACCACACCGCGACGATCGTCGTGGAGAAGCGATGATCGCGGCTGGCACGGGCACGCACGGTGGTCGCGGCGAGGGCCTCGGGCAGGGCCGCCAGGGTAGCCAGGGCCGCGTGGACGTGGAGGGCATGCCGGACGTGGAGGGCATCGTGGTGCGCCCGGCGGTCGGCGACGACCTGTCCGGCGTGCTGTCGGTCGGGCACCGCACGTGGCTCGCGACCTACGAGCCGCTCGTCGGCCCGGAGTACGTCGCCATGGGCCTGGCCAAGTGGTGGACGACCGACGTCGTCGCGGCCTCGATCCGCAAGGGCCGCACCATCGTCGCCTTGCAGGGCGACGACGTCGTCGGCGTGGCCACCTTCGGCCCACAGGACGACGACTTCGTCCTGTGGAAGCTCTACGTGCTCCCCGACCACCACGGGCGCGGCATCGGCTCGCGGCTGCTCGACGCCGTCGTCGAGCGGGCCGTCGAGGGTGGCCACGATCGCATCGTCCTGTCGCACATCGAGGGCAACAAGGGCGCGGCGCGCTTCTACGCGCGTCACGGCTTCACCGAGACGCACCGGGAGGCCGGCGGGTCGGACATGCCGGTGAGCGTCTGGATGGCACGCCCGCTGCCGAGACCCGCATCGACCACCGACGGCGCCGAGGTCGCCCACCTCACCGACGCGGAGGTCGACGGTCGCGACCTCGCCGTGGAGGACCCGTCCGGGACGGAGGACGCGTCGTGAGCGGCGGGCGGCCCGACGCCGCGGCCATCGAGGCCGCGCGCAACCTCGCGGAGATGAAGCGCGTCCGCGAGATCGAGGAGGAGATCCTCGCCCGTGCCCCCGAGAACGACATCGGTCCCTCGCTCGAGCGGATCCGTGCCGTCATGGAGCTGGCCGGCGACCCGCAGCGCGCCTACCCCTCGATCCACCTGACCGGCACCAACGGCAAGACGTCGACGAGCCGGATGATCGACGCCATCCTGCGCGAGACCGGTCTGTCGACCGGGCGGTTCACCTCGCCGCACCTGCACGACATCCGGGAGCGGATCACGCTGTCCGGCAAACCGATCCCGCGCGACAAGTTCATCGCGGCCTACGACGACGTAGCGCCTCTCGTCGAGATCGTCGACGCGCGCTCCCTCGCCGACGGCGGGCGCCGGATGAACTTCTTCGAGGTGCTGGTCGCCGTCGCGTACGCCGCGTTCGCCGACGCGCCGGTCGACGTCGCCGTCATCGAGGTGGGGCTGGGCGGGTCCTGGGACGCCACGAACGTCGTCGACGGGCAGGTCGCCGTGGTGACACCGGTCGACCTCGACCACACCCACATCCTCGGCGATGACGTCGTCGCCATCGCGGAGGAGAAGAGCGGCATCATCAAGGCCGACTCGTTCACGGTGTCCGGGGTCCAGGACGAGGACGTGGCGCGCGTCCTCCTCGACCGCGTCGAGGAGGTCGGTGGTTCAGGGATCGTGTTCGAGGGCAACGACTTCGGCGTGCTCGAACGTGAGGTCGCCGTCGGCGGGCAGCAGGTGTCGCTGCGCGGCCTCGCCGGTGACCACCCCGACCTGTTCCTGCCGCTGTACGGTGCGCACCAGGCGAGCAACCTGGCCACCGCCGTCGCGGCGGTCGAGGCGTTCCTCGGCGGCGGGACGCAGCCCCTCGACACCGACGTGCTGCGAACCGCCTGCGCGTCGATGACCTCGCCCGGTCGTCTCGAGGTGGTCCGTCGCTCGCCGACCGTCCTCGTCGACGCCGCGCACAACCCGCACGGCGCGCGCTCCCTCGTCGCAGCGCTGCAGGAGTCGTTCACCTTCACCCGTCTCGTCGGGCTCGTCGGCATCGTCGCCGACAAGGACGCCGTCGGCCTGCTGGAGGTGCTGGAGCCGGCGCTCGACCATGTCGTCGTGTCGCGCAGCACGTCACCGCGCGCCCTCGACCCCGAGCGGCTCGGCGAGCTGGCGCGCGAGCTCTTCGGCGACTCGCGGGTCACGGTGGTCCCGTCGCTGCCCGACGCCCTCGAGCAGGCCGTGACCCTCGCGGAGCAGGAGGGCATGGGCGGCGGAGTCGTCGCCACCGGCTCGGTCATCACGGCCGGCGAGGTGCGGATGCTGCTCGGTCACACCGACGTCTGACGCTGCGACCCTCCACCTAGGCTGGGCGCATGCACCCCCTCTTCAAGCTCGTGGTCGTCGTCGCGCTCGTCGTGGTCGTCGTCGTGCTGTGGGGGCGGGTCGTCGGACGCCGCGACCCGGACCGCCAGGTGGTCGGCCTCACCGACGAGGTGCGGGCCACCGTCAGCCGCCAGATCAGCGCGGGACACCGGGTCAACGCCATCAAGGTCTACCGGGAGGCGACGGGGGCACCGCTCACGGACGCCAGGCGAGCCATCGACCAGTGGTTCGTCCCCGGACGGGGCCCGGGGGTGCGCGATGCCGCGGCCTCCTTCACCGACGGCCGTCTGACCGACGAGGCGCGGGCCCGCATCAGCGAGCTCGTCCGCTCCGGCCGCCGGGAGGACGCCATGAGCCTCTACGCGGAGGCCACCGGCGCGAGCGGCGCCGAGGCCCGCGCCGTCATCCGCACGTGGGACACCGCCCAGGACTACTGAGCCGCTCCGTCCGCTCCCTCAGCGCCCGACATCGACGACGACACCGACCACGACACCGACCACGACACCGACCACGACACCGACGATCACCGACACAGGACGACACCCATGAACGCCCTCCGCCTGCACGGCACCACCGGAAAGTTCACGTGGCGCATGCTCGCCACCGTCCTGGGCGGCCAGTCGCTGTGCATCCTGCTCGGCGCGCTCGTGGCCCGCGGCGTGACGTCGGCCGCAGACGAGCCGGGACGAGGCACGGCCTACCTCGTCGTCGGGTTCGGCCTCGCGGCGCTGTGCGTGCTGGCTGCCGGCTCGATGCGTCGACCGTACGGCCTGACGCTCGGCTGGGCGGTGCAGGTGCTGACCCTGGCCAGCGCGGTCGTCGTGCCGATGATGCTCGTCGTCGGGCTCTTCTTCCTCGCCCTGTGGGTCACCTGCCTCGTCAAGGGCGCCTCGATCGACGCGGAGATGGCCCGCCGCGAGCGGGAGGCCGCGACGGGCGCGGCCGACCCGGCCGATAGGGTGGACGGGTGACCTCGGAACGTTCTCTCGTCCTCGTCAAGCCCGACGGCTTCCGCCGTGGCCTCACCGGTGAGGTGCTGCGCCGCATCGAGGCCAAGGGGTACTGCCTCGCGGGGCTCGCCGTACTCACCCCGACGCGCGAGCAGCTGGCCGCCCACTACGCCGAGCACGAGGGCAAGCCGTTCTACGAGCCGCTCGTCGAGTTCATGAGCTCCGGACCGGTCGCCGCCGTCGTCATCGAGGGCCAGGACTGCATCAAGGGCTTCCGTGCCCTCGCCGGTGCCACCAACCCCACCGAGGCGCTCCCCGGCACCATCCGTGGCGACCTCGGCCGCGACTGGGGCACGAAGGTCCAGCAGAACATCGTGCACGGCTCCGACTCTCCGGAGTCGGCCGCGCGCGAGGTCGCCATCTGGTTCCCCGGGCTCTGACCCTCGGCGGGCTCCCCGGAGCCCCACAGGTCCCTCTGGTCCCGCAGGTCACGCATCCGGCGACACTCGCCGGATGGGCTCGGTCCTGCCGCCGGGGCGAGACACAATCCCGGCCATGAGCACCTGGCCGCCCCTGGGACGCGACCTCGCGGTCGACCTCGGGACGGCGAACACGCTGATCCACGTCCGCGGACGGGGCGTCGTCCTCGAGGAGCCGTCCGTCGTGGCGGTCGAGACCGGCACCGGACGCCTGGTCGCGGCCGGCGCCCGCGCCAAGGAGATGCTGGGTCGCGCGCCGGGCAGCATCCGCGCCGTCCGCCCCCTGCGCGACGGCGTCGTGTCCGACGCCGACGAGACCGAGCGCATGCTGCGCTGGTTCATCGACCGGGTGCGCACGTCCCGTCTCGTCCGGCCGCGGATGGTCCTCTGCGTGCCGAGCGAGGTGACCGGCGTCGAGCGGCGGGCCCTCGAGGACGCCGCGACGCGCTGCGGTGCCCGCCGGGTCTACATGGTCGAGGAGCCGATGGCCGCCGCCATCGGTGCCGGGCTCCCGGTCCACGAGACGGCGGCCAGCATGGTGGTCGACATCGGCGGCGGCACGACGGACGTCGCGGTCATCAGCCTCGGCGGCATCGTCACGTCGACGTCGCTGCGTGTCGCCGGCGACGAGGTCGACGAGGCGCTCGTCAGCCACGTCAAGAGCGAGTACTCCCTCCTGCTCGGTGAGCGCAGCGCGGAGGACCTCAAGGTCGCCGTCGGGTCGGTGTTCCCGCTGCGCGAGGAGCTGACCACCCGCCTGCGCGGGCGCGACCTCGTCACCGGCCTGCCCAGGACCGTCCAGGTCGGCTCGGCCGAGGTGCGCCGCGCCATCGAGGGACCGGTGCTGCAGATCATCGAGGTGGTGCGGGCCACGCTCGACGTCTGCCCGCCCGAGCTCGCCGGCGACATCGTCGATCGCGGCATCACGCTGACCGGCGGCGGAGCCCTGCTGCGCGGGCTCGACGAGCGGATGCGGCACGAGCTCGGCGTGCCGGTGCACGTCGCGGACGACCCCCTGCGAGCGGTGGCGAGGGGCGCCGGCCGGTGCGTCGACGACTTCCCCAGCCTCGAGCGCGTCCTCGTCGGCGACCCGCGTGCCCGGCCGTGACGACGAGCACCCGACCATGACCGGCACGGCTCGCCGCCGGCTCCTCGCGGTTCTCGTGACCCTGACGCTCGTGCTGCTCGTCGCCGACCTGGCCGGCTCCGCGGCGACCGCCGCGGTGCGCCGGGCCTCCGGTGCCGTGCTCGGGCCGGTGCAGCGCCTCCTCGCGGGCCCGTCGCGGAGTGACCGAGACCGCCTCGAGGAGGAGAACACCCGGCTGCGCGCCGTCGTCGCCGACCAGCAGCACTCCCTCGACGACTCGGCCGGCTCCGTTCGCTCCTCGGGACGGAGACGCTTGCCGGTCACGCCTTCGTGCCCGCGCGCGTGGTCGGCACGGCTCTCGGCCCGCTCGGCGGCCGGCGCGTCACCATCGACGTCGGGGCGCGTGACGGCGTCGAGACCGACTCCACGGTCGTGGCCGCCGAAGGCCTCGTCGGGCGTGTCGTGTCGGTGTCGCCCTGGACCAGCGACGTGCAGGTGCTCGGGTCCACGGGATCGGTCGTCGGCGTGCGAGTCGGTCCGGCCGGCATGCTCGCGACGGTGGCGGCGTCGGGGACCGCCGACCGCGAGGCACGCCCCCGTGGGTCACTGACCCTGTCGCTGGTCCGGCCGGGGACCGCCGTCGTCGGCGACGTCGTGCGAACTATGGGCAGCATCGACCAACGCCCTTATGCCGCAGGCGTGCTCGTCGGTACGGTCACCGACGTCGACCCATCGAGCGGGGGCCTGAGCGTGACGGCGACGGTCCGGCCCGCCGTCGACCTCGACGCCGTCGACATCGTCGCCGTGCTCGTCCCCGGACCGCGCACCGCTCCGCGCGCCACGCAGCAACCGGGCGCGGGGCCGGGGCTCGTCGGGGTGGCGTCGGCGGCACGAACGCAGCCGTCCGCGACGGGAGCGGCGCCGTGAGGCCGACGCTGCTCGGGGTGCTCCGGGCGGGGTACGTGGCCGTCGCGGCCCTCGTCGCGGCGACCGTGCTGCCCGGCCTGGGGGTGCCCGGTGCCTGGGTGCCCGACCTCGTCCTCATCGGGGTCGCCACGACGGCCGTCCTGCGGGGTCCGGTGCACGGCGCCCTCGTCGGCCTCGCGGCCGGGTGGGCGGTGCAGCTCGTCCCGCCGGTCAGCACGCCGCTCGGCCTGGTGCCGCTCGTCACCGCGGTCGGGGGCCTCGTCGCAGGCCTCTTCTCCAGCCCGGCCTCCCGCTCGGGCCTGCGGCCGCTCGCGGCACTCGCGGCGTCGGCAGCCGTCGTCGGCCTGGTCCGCGCGGTCATGGCGCTCGTGGCCGAGCGCGGCGTCGACGTCCCGGGCAGCGCTGCCCGCCTGGCCTCGACCGTGGCCGTCGGGCTCGTCGCCGTGCCCGTCCTCATCGCCCTCGACCGCGCACTGGTGCGCCGGAGACTCGGGTGAGGGGGCGGCCGCACCGTGCGCGGCGCCTCCGGGCCCGCCCGCGGACCGGGGTCGTCGGTGTCGTCGTCGTGCTCGTCGTCGTCCTCTTCGGCCTGCTCGTCGGGCGCCTCGGCGAGCTGCAGCTCGTCGAGGGGCCCCAGCTGGCGCGGGCGGCCACCACGGCCCACACCCGGACCGTCACCGAGCACGCCCTGCGCGGCCGCATCCTCGACCGCACCGGCGCGCCCCTGGCGTCCACCACCTTCACGACCACGGTGACGATCGAGCGGGCCAGCCTCGCCCGCGCCGGGGACGGCGGCAGGAGGCTCGTGGCGTCCGTGGCCGCCGGGCTCGGCCTGCCCTTCGACCGCCTCTGGGGCAAGACGATGCTCTGCGGCACGGCGGGTGCGCCGCGCGCGCCGGCCTGCTTCAACGGCTCCCCGTACGTGCCCGTCCCGGTGGCCGGCGGCGTCGACGAGCGCCGCGCGCTCACCCTGCTCGAGCAGCCCGAGCGGTACCCGGGTGTCGGTGTGCGTGCCGAGCCGGCTCGAGGCTACCCGCACCCGGATGGTGCACTCGCGCCGCACCTGCTCGGCTGGGTCGCCAGGGCCGACGCGTCCGAGGTCGCCTCCAGCGGCGGCACGCTCGACGCCGAGGACGTCGTCGGCCGCTCGGGACTCGAGCAGCAGTACGACGCCGTGCTGCGCGGCGTGAACGGCTCGACGGTCGTCGCCGTCGACCCGCGCGGGATCGTCACGGGCATCGTCTCGCGGACCCCGCCGGTGCCGGGGCGTGACGTCGTCACCCACGTCGACGCCCGCCTCCAGGCGCGGGTCGAGGCCGCGCTCGCGCGGGTCGTCGGGCGGGCCCGGGCGCAGAGGCTGCCGGCCGACGCCGGCGCCGCCGTCGTCCTCGACGCCACGAACGGTGCCGTGGTGGCGGCCGCGAGCCACCCGACCTACGATCCCGGGCTCTTCACCGGTGGCATCACCGCGCGCGAGCTGGCGGGGCTGACGAGCGAGGCCGCCGGCGTCCCGCTGTCGTCGCGGCTCACGGCGCAGACGTTCCCGCCCGCGTCGACCTTCAAGGTCATCTCGGTCGCGGCCGCCGTCCAGTCCGGTGCCCGGCTCGACGGCACCTACGACTGCTCCCCGGCCCTCGACGTCGACGGCCACGTGTTCCACAACTTCGAGTCCCGGGGCTACGGGCCCATCGACCTGCACCGGACGCTCGTCGTCTCCTGCGACACGGTCTTCTACCGCCTGGCGTACGAGGCGTGGCGCGCGCAGGGTGGTCTCACCGCGCCGGTGACCGCGCCTGACCCGTTCGTGTCCATGGCCCGGGCGTTCGGCCTCGGCCGGCGCACCGGCGTCGACCTGCCGGGGGAGTCCGCCGGACGCGTCGCCGACCGGCAGTGGAAGGAGGCGACGTGGGCCGCCACGCGCGAGACCACCTGTCGTCGGGCCGGCACCGGCTACCCCGGCTCGCCCGCACCGACCGGGCCCGGGCTGCCTACCTGACCCGCCTGGCGCGGGAGAACTGCGCGAGCGGCTACGAGTACCGAGCCGGCGACGCCGTCAACTTCTCGATCGGACAAGGGGACACGGCCGTGACCCCGCTCCAGATGGCGACCGTGTACGCCGCGCTCGCCAACGGCGGCACACTGTGGCAGCCCCAGGTCGCGGCCGGCTACCGAGCGGCCGACGGGACCACGACGCCCATCGCGCCCCGACGGGTCGGCACCGTGCCGCTGCGCCGCGACGTCGGGGCGTACGTCCGGGCCGCCCTCGGCGACGTGACGCGCCCGGGCGGGTCGGCCGGCACCGCGTTCGCCGGCTTCCCGCAGGACCGGTACCCCGTCGCGGGCAAGACCGGCACCGGCGAGGTGTTCGGCAAGAAGGCCACAGCGTGGTTCGTCGGGTACGGCCCCACGACCCGGCCCAGGTACGTCGTCGCCGTCGTCGTGAGCCAGGGCGGTTCGGGGTCGCGGGTCGCGGCCCCCGCCGTGCGTGAGATCTTCGATGCCATCCTTGCCCTGAGGATGTGACCGACCCGGACCCGAGAGGCCGACGTGGACGACTACCTGCGGACCGACGCGCCCGTCGTCGAGGCCCTCGACCGGGCGTGGCGTCGCAGCCGGCTCACGGTGCGGACCCGCTTGTCCCGCTTGCGGTCCCGGGCGTTCCTCCTCCTGCAGAGCTCGGTGGCCGCAGGCGTCGCGTGGCTCGTCGCGCACGACCTGGTCGGGCACGCGACGCCGTTCTTCGCCCCGATCGTGGCCATCGTCTGCCTCGGGATGTCGTACGGGCAGCGGGTCCGACGCGTGCTCGAGGTCGCAGTGGGGGTGGCGGTCGGTGTCTTCACGGCCGACGTGTTCGTGCACGTCGCCGGCAGCGGTCCGTGGCAGATCACCGTCGTCGTGCTGTTCTCGATGGCCTTCGCCGTCCTGCTCGACGGCGGTCCGCTGCTCGTGACGCAGGCAGCCGTGCAGAGCGTCGTCATCGTCGCCCTCGCCGCGAGCCCGGGCCAGGCGCTGTCACGCTGGACCGACGCGCTCATCGGTGGTGCGGTGGCTCTCGTCGCCGCGGTCGTCGTGCCGCAGGCGCCGTTGCGCCGGCCCCGCGTGGCGGCCTCCGAGGCCGTCGCCAAGATCAGCGAGCTGTTGCGGCAGGCGGCCACCCTGGCCGCCGGGGGTGACGTCGACGCGGCGGCCTCGGTGCTCGCGTCGGCGCGCGGCACCGAGTCGCTGCTGCGCGAGCTGCGCCAGGCCGCCGACGAGGGCCTTGACGTCATCACGAGCTCACCGCTGTCGCGGCGCCGGCACGCCCCGCGCGTCCGGTCCATGGCCGAGCTCGTCGAGCCCCTCGACATCGCCATGCGCAGCACCCGCGTGCTCGTTCGTCGGGTGACGATCTCGGTGGCACGGGGCGAGAACCTGCCCGACAGCTACCGCGCGCTGCTCGGCCGCCTCGCCGACGCCAACGACGTCATGGCCCGGGCGCTGTCCGAGAACGCGGCCGCCTCCGTCGGTCTGCGCGGCCTGCTCGAGGTCGCCGCGGCCACGGGGGAGCTGCCGCGAACGTCGAGCCTCGCGTCCGAGACCGTCCTGGCCCAGCTGCGCTCGCTCGTCGTGGACCTGCTCCAGGTGGCCGGGCTCGGCGAGGAGGACGCCCATGCCGCGATCCCTCCCGAGCGCGACCGCGACTGAGCCCGGCGACACACCCGACTCGACCACGCCGCCACGAGCTCGGCGGGTCGGCGGGTCGGCGGCAAGAGCGGGAACACAGCGGGAGGGCCGGGTCGCCCGGACCCGGCCCTCCCTGCTCGACGCGTCGAGGCCGTCAGCGGGACTGCGCGGCCTGCTCCGGCGTCGCCGGCAGCTTCTCGACGCGCGGGTCGCCGGCGTCGGCGAAGTAGTCCGCCGGGATCGTCTGGTCGATCCCCTCGGGCGCCTTCGCGGCTCGGAACACCAGGGTGAGCACGGCGGCGACGATGACGTTGAGGACGAACGCCGTCAGCGCGATGTACCCCAGCTGGCCGATGACCGGGATCTGCGCGACCGAGCCGGCGAAGGGCGCGCCGCTTGCCTTGTTCGTCACGTTGTACGCCCCGAGCGTGCCGTACACCATGCCCACCGCCCAGCCGACGAGGAGCGCCCACCGGTGGAACCAGCGCGTGTAGAGGTAGAAGACGAGCGCCGGGAAGGTCTGGAGGATCCAGATGCCGCCGAGGAGCTGGAAGTTGATCGCGTTGCTCTTGTCGAGGAAGAGGACGAACAGCAGGGCGAACGCCTTGACGACGAGCGAGGTGATCTTGCTGACCTTGGCCTCCTGCTCGATCGTCGCGTTCGGCCGCAGCCAGGCCCGGTAGACGTTGCGCGTGAAGGTGTTCGCGGCGGCGATCGACATGATCGCGGCAGGAACGAGCGCACCGATCGCGATGGCGGCGAAAGCGACCCCGGCGAACCACGACGGGAACATGTCCTCGAACAGCTGGGGGATCACCAGCTGTCCGTTGACCTTCCCGTCGAGCCCGACCGGCTTGGTGCCGGCGGCGATCGCGACCCAGCCGAGGAGCGCGAGGAGGCCGAGCAGGAACGAGTACGCCGGCAGGATCGAGGCGTTCTTGCGAATGGTGGTGCGGCTCTTGGCCGACAGGCTGGCCGTCACCGAGTGCGGGTACATGAACAGCGCGAGCGCCGACCCGAGGGCGAGCGTCGCGTAGGCCCAGTAGGCCTTCGGCCCGGGGATGAAGACGTTCGGGTTGCCGGTGGCGGCGTTCGTCGTCGTCGTCATCTTCTGCTTGGCCGCGTCGAAGATGTGGCCCCAGCCGCCCACCTTCGAGGGCAGGTAGATGACCGCGACGATGATGACGAGGTAGATGAGGATGTCCTTGACGAACGCGATGATCGCCGGCGCGCGCAGGCCCGAGGTGTACGTGTACAGCGCGAGCACGAGGAACGCGATGAAGATCGGTGCGTCCTTGGCGAGGATGTTGCCGCCGCCGCCGACGCCCGCCACCTCGAGGACGGCCTGGATGCCGACGAGCTGCAGGGCGATGTACGGCATCGTCGCGAGGAAGCCGGTGACCGCCACGGCGAGCGACAGCACGCGCGAACCCGAACGGCCCTGGACGAAGTCGGCCGGCGTGACGTAGCCGTGCCGGTGCGACACGGACCAGAGGCGGGACATGAAGACGAAGATGATCGGGTACAGCACGATCGTGTAGGGCACGGCGAAGAAGCCGTTGACGGCGCCGAAGGCCCACATGGCCGCGGGAACCGCGACGAACGTGTACGCCGTGTAGAGGTCGCCTCCGAGCAGGAACCACGTGATCCACGTGCCGAAGGTCCGGCCGCCGAGGCCCCACTCCTCGAGGCTCTCCATGCTCGCCGGACGGCGCCAGCGCGCCGCCCAGAAGCCGGCCGCTGCGACGACGACGAAGAAGAAGACGAGGACGGCGAGGGCGATGCCGTTGACTCCCTGGTTCATCGGAGCCCACCACCCGTCGTCGTGTCGTCGTCGAGGTACTCGTCACCCTCGGGGTTCATCGGCCGGTGCGGCCGCGCCTTGAGGACGAGGCGGTGGGCGGTGTACGTCAGCGCCGAGGTGATGACCACCCAGACGAACTGGTACCAGATGAAGAACGGGAAGCCGGCGACGCGCGGCTCGTCCTTGGCGTACGTGCCGACGAGCGTCAGCGCGACGAGCGGGATCGCGAGCAGAACTCCGGCGACGGCCAGCAGGCCCTTGTTCGCCGGCGGAGCCGAGTGGCGGTGCGGAGTGGAACTCACGACGGTGACCTCCGTTGGTCGGGGCCGGACCGGTCCGGCCGTGCGTCAGGAACGTACTCCCAGCGTGCCCCGGAATGGGGTCCCTGACACCGTTGAATGCCGAACTGTTGGCGAACGACACCCGGTTCGTGACCTCGCGGTCTGCGTCGGCGGAACCGCGGTCGGGGCCAGGGTGCCTCCCGGATAGGGTGACCCCCATGGCTGATTTCGATGTCGTTGTGCTCGGTGCCGGTCCCGGTGGCTACGTCGCGGCGATCCGCGCGGCGCAGCTGGGCAAGAAGGTCGCCGTCGTGGAGAAGCAGTACTGGGGTGGGGTGTGCCTCAACGTCGGCTGCATCCCGAGCAAGGCGCTGCTGCGCAACGCGGAGATCGCGCACATCATCACGCACGAGAAGAAGACCTTCGGCATCGAGGGCGAGGCCACGATGTCCTACGGGCCCACGCACTCGCGCAGCCGCTCGGTGGCCGACGCGAGCGCCAAGGGCGTGCACTATCTCATGAAGAAGAACAAGATCGAGGAGATCGACGGCTGGGGCACGATCACGTCGGCGACCTCGATGGACGTCGCGCTCAACGACGGCTCGTCGCGCTCGGTCACCTTCGACAACCTCATCATCGCCACCGGCGCCCAGGTCCGGATGCTGCCCGGCATGCAGGTCAGCGACAACGTCGTCACCTACGAGGAGCAGATCCTCGACGCGGACCTGCCGGGCTCGATCGTCATCGGCGGCTCGGGCGCCATCGGCGTCGAGTTCGCCTACGTCATGAAGAACTTCGGCGTCGACGTCACCATCGTCGAGTTCCTCGACCGCATGGTGCCGACCGAGGACCCCGACGTGTCCAAGGAGCTGCTGCGCCAGTACAAGAAGCTCGGCGTCACGGTGCTGCTCTCGACCGCCGTCAAGAACGTCGAGGACACCGGCTCGGGCGTACGCGTCACGGTGGCCCCGGCCGCCGGGGGAGACGAGACCGTCCTCGAGGCCGACAAGTTCCTCGCCGCCTTCGGCTTCGCCCCGCGCACCGAGGGCTACGGCCTGGAGTCCCTCGGTCTGCAGATGACCGAGCGCGGCGCCGTCGCGATCGACGGCCGCGGGCGCACCAGCGTGCCCAACGTCTTCGCCATCGGTGACGTCACCGCCAAGCTCATGCTGGCGCACACCGCCGAGGCCATGGGCGTCGTCGCCGCCGAGACCATCGCGGACGCCGAGACGATGGAGCTGAACTTCGACATGATCCCGCGGGCGACCTTCTGCCAGCCGCAGATCGCCTCCTTCGGATACACCGAGGCCCAGGCCAAGGAGAAGGGCTACGACGTCAAGACGGCCAGCTTCCCCTTCTCGGCCAACGGCAAGGCACGCGGCATGGCCGAGGGCGTCGGCTTCGTCAAGATCGTCGCCGACGCCGAGCACAACGAGCTGCTCGGTGCCCACATGATCGGCCCCGAGGTCACGGAGCTGCTCCCGGCCCTGACGCTGGCCCAGCAGTGGGACCTCACGGCCGACGAGGTGGCCCGCAACGTCTTCGCCCACCCGACCCTGAGCGAGGCCATGAAGGAGGCCATCGAGGGCATCGCGGGGCACATGATCAACCTCTGAGGCCTCGACCTCCGAGGCGTCCCGTCACGGGACGCGTCCGACGCGCGAAGGGCGCCCCACGGCGTGAGCCATGGGGCGCCCTTCGACGTCTGCTGCGACCGATCAGTACCAGTGCTTGCGTCCGCCGATAGCGCGTCCGGTGGCGCCGAGCACGAACAGGACCGCGCCGACGACGAGCAGGATGATGCCGATCGTCGTGAGGATGCTGATCTTGGCGAGCAGCCCGACGATCAGCAGGATCAGTCCGAGAATGATCATGGTGTCGCTTCGCTCCTTACGAGAGGTTTCCCCGAGACGACCATGTCGTACCCGGCACGGTCACAGGAGGAACGCAGGCACTGGTCACGAATCGGTCAAGCGGGCCCCCGCCGGCGCCGATTAGTGCGCGGTGGCCGGCGCTGTTAGTCTTTGAGACGCCGTGTTCCGGCCGCGGAACGAGAGAGCCCAGGTGGACATGCCCTGGCGCACCGCGCAACGAGTGAAGAAGGAGTCGGTCATCCATGCCCCTGGACGCTGACGTCAAGAAGAAGATCATGGCCGAGTACGCCACCAAGGAGGGCGACACCGGCTCCCCCGAGGTGCAGGTCGCGCTGCTCACCCAGCGCATCAAGGACCTCACCGAGCACGCCCGCGCGCACAAGCACGACCACCACAGCCGTCGTGGTCTGCTCCTGCTCGTGGGCCAGCGCAAGCGGATGCTGCGCTACCTCGAGACCACCGACATCGAGCGCTACCGTTCGCTGATCAAGCGACTCGGCCTGCGTCGATGACGATGTGACGAAAGGCGGTCCCCGCGCGTGCGCGGTGACCGCCTTTCGTCGTAGGTGCGGCCGGGTCGGGCTCCGACGCCGAGCGCACCCGCGGGCCACCCGGCTCGTGGCAGTACACAGAAGACAAACCGGGCACACAACGACGATGTGCACCGGCTACATGAGAAAAAGAAAGCGAGGGCCCACATGGAGGGTCCAGACATCACCTTCGCCGAGGCCGTCATCGACAACGGCAGTTTCGGCACCCGCACCGTCCGGTTCGAGACCGGGCGCCTGGCCAAGCAGGCCGGTGGAGCCGTCGTCGCCTACCTGGACGACGACACGATGCTCCTGTCGACGACCTCGGCCGGCAAGCAGCCGAAGGACCAGTTCGACTTCTTCCCGCTGACGGTCGACGTCGAAGAGCGGATGTACGCCATCGGCAAGATCCCCGGCAGCTTCTTCCGCCGCGAGGGTCGCCCCTCGACCGAGGCGATCCTCACCTGCCGCCTCATCGACCGCCCGCTGCGCCCGACCTTCAAGAAGGGGCTGCGCAACGAGGTCCAGGTCATCATCTCGGTGTTCTCGCTGAACCCCGACCACCAGTACGACGTGCTCGCCATCAACGCCGCGAGCGCCTCGACGCAGATCTCCGGCCTGCCGTTCTCCGGCCCCATCGGTGGCGTGCGGGTCTCGCTCATCGACGGCCAGTGGGTCGCCTTCCCGAACTTCTCCGACATCGAGCGCTCGACCTTCGACATGGTCGTCGCCGGTCGCGTGGTGCCGGGTTCGAATGGTGACGACGTCGCGATCATGATGGTCGAGGCCGAGGCCACCGAGTCGACGTGGGACCTCGTCCGCAACGAGGGCAAGCAGGCTCCGACCGAGGAGGTCGTGGCCGAGGGCCTCGAGGCCTCCAAGAAGTTCATCAAGCAGCTGTGCGAGGCCCAGGCCGAGCTCGCCTCCAAGGCCGCCAAGCCGGTCGAGGAGTTCCCCGTCTTCCTCGACTACGAGGACGACGCCTACGCCGCCGTCGAGGCCGCCGTGTCGGCCGACACCGCCCAGGCGCTGACCATCGCCGGCAAGCAGGAGCGCGAGGAGCGCCTCGACGAGATCAAGGCCTCCGTCAAGGAGCAGCTCGCCGCCCAGTTCGAGGGCCGCGAGAAGGAGATCTCCGCCGCGTTCCGCTCGCTGCAGAAGCAGCTGGTGCGTCAGCGCATCCTGCGCGACGAGGTCCGCATCGACGGCCGGGGCCTGAAGGACATCCGCGCCCTCGGCGCCGAGGTCGAGGTCCTGCCGCGCGTGCACGGCTCGGCGATCTTCGAGCGTGGCGAGACCCAGATCATGGGGGTGACGACGCTGAACATGCTCAAGATGGAGCAGCAGCTCGACACGCTCTCGCCGGTGACGCGCAAGCGCTACATGCACAACTACAACTTCCCGCCCTACAGCACCGGTGAGACCGGTCGTGTCGGGTCGCCGAAGCGTCGCGAGATCGGTCACGGCGCGCTGGCCGAGCGGGCGCTCATGCCCGTCCTGCCGACGCGCGAGGAGTTCCCGTACGCGATCCGCCAGGTGTCCGAGGCCCTCGGCTCGAACGGCTCGACGTCGATGGGCTCGGTCTGCGCCTCGACGCTGTCGCTGCTCAACGCCGGTGTGCCGCTGCGCGCGCCGGTCGCCGGCATCGCGATGGGTCTCGTCTCCGACGAGGTCGACGGCGAGACGCGGTACGCCGCGCTCACCGACATCCTCGGCGCCGAGGACGCCTTCGGCGACATGGACTTCAAGGTCGCGGGCACCAAGGAGTTCGTGACGGCGATCCAGCTCGACACGAAGCTCGACGGCATCCCGGCGTCGGTCCTGGCCGGCGCGCTGACCCAGGCCCGCGACGCGCGACTGCACATCCTCGACGTCATGGCGGAGGCCATCGACGTGCCCGACGAGATGAGCCCCTACGCGCCGCGCATCATCACGGTGAAGGTCCCCGTCGACAAGATCGGTGAGGTCATCGGCCCGAAGGGCAAGATGATCAACCAGATCCAGGACGACACGGGCGCCGACATCTCGATCGAGGACGACGGCACGGTGTTCATCGGTGCGGTCGACGGCCCGTCGGCGGAGGCGGCTCGCGCGGCGATCAACGCCATCGCGAACCCGCAGATGCCCGAGGTCGGCGAGCGCTTCCTCGGCACCGTCGTCAAGACGACGACCTTCGGCGCGTTCGTCTCGCTGCTGCCCGGCAAGGACGGCCTGCTGCACATCTCCGAGGTGCGCAAGCTCGTCGGCGGCAAGCGGATCGACAGCGTCGACGACGTCGTCAAGGTCGGCCAGAAGGTCCAGGTCGAGCTCAAGGAGATCGACCCCCGCGGCAAGCTCTCGCTCGGCGCCGTCCTCCCCGAGGACGAGGCCAAGGGCGGGGCCGACGAGGCCAAGGAGGCCGCGGACGTGGCCCCGGCCGACGCCGAGACGGCCGAGGTCTGACCTCACCAGGCCCCGGTCCCGCACGGATCGCGAGCGGCCCGTCACCCCGACCTGGGTGGCGGGCCGCTCGCGTGTGCGGGGTCTGCCGGGTGTGCGGGGAGTGCCGGGTGCGCCAGCCCCGCCGGTCAGCTCTCCACGTCGTCGGGACCCGCCGCGGGCTCGGCGCGGCGGTAGCGCCCGGCGAAGCGGGCGTCCTGCTCCCACCACAGGCCGGAGGCGCCGGCATCGGGCGCCGCCGGAGCGGCAGCGGTCGCGGGGGTCGCGACGGATGCGGGCGCGGAGCGTGTGGCGGGTCCGGCCGACGTGTCGGGGGACAGGCCGGGCCGGTCACCGGCGAGCCGGGCCGCCCCCGCGCCGGCTGCCTCGTCGGCGAGCCGGTCCGCCTCGCGGGCCTCGCGCTCGTCGGTCCGGACCCACTCCAGGAAGACCGCGGCGATGACGGGCAGCCCCACCGACTCTGCCACCGCGAGGAGCGCGCCGCCGCCGAGGTGCTGGTCGAGGAGCGGGTCCAGCCCGCTCACGGCGCGCGAGAAGCCGGGGTATCCGGGGGCGAGCAGCGTCGGGGCGGTCATGACGACGATGCCCGGGACGGCGTCGAGGAGGCCGTCGACGAACGCGAGGAAGGTCCGCACCGGAGCCGTCGCCCAGGCCGGCAGGAGGTCCTCGGCCAGCAGGGGTACGACGAACAGCAGCCCCGTCCCGAGCAGGACGAGGTCGAGGACGACCCCGACCGGCCGTGACGTCACCGACCGGAGGAACACCGGTGTCACGAAGACGACGAGCAGGGTCCCGGTGGCGAGCACGGTGCTGACGGCCGGGAAGGTCAGCGCCCGCGCGAGGCGTCCGTGCAGCAGCCGCAGGGCCACGTGGTCGCTGTCGGGGTGCAGCCGCCGCAGCAGGCCGACGGGGTCCCCGAGGGCCAGGCCCACCGGTGTCACGGTCGCGAGCACGCCGATCCGGAGGGCACCCAACCAGAAGACGTCGGCCCGGAGCACTGCGGGCGGCCCGCAGGTGGCGTACGCGAGCGTGCCGACGCCGAGGCCGACGTAGAGGGCGACGCGCCACCCGGACGGACGCAGCCCGGCTCGGGCCGCGCGCCGCACGAGCAGCGCGTACGGCACGAGCGCCACCGCGACGAGGACGAGGCCCTCGGCGTCGGGCGTCCAGGCCGTCAGGAGGTCGGCGGGGGAGAAGGTGCTCATCGCATGTTCCCGGTGTGGCCCAGCGAGAACCGGCCGGGCTGCGGCCAGACGAGCAGGCCGTGCGGCCCCGCGCCGACGGGGATCCTGTGCAGCAGGCGCCCGGTCGCGGTGTCGATGACGTAGACCTCGGAGCGGTACCGGCCGCTCAGCCACAGCTGCGAGCCGTCGGCGCTGACGCCGCCCATGTCGGGCGTGGCGTGCGCCGGCAGCCGCCACGTCGTGACGGGCCGGTCCGTCGTCGCGTCGAAGACCGTCACCGTCCCGGCGTCCCGGTTGGAGACGAAGACCCGAGATGCGTCGCGCGAGGGGTAGATGCCGTGCGCGCCGAGCCCGGTGTGGACGAAGTGGTCGAGCCGGAAGGTGCGCGCGTCGACGAACCACACGCCGTTGCGGAGCATGTCGGCGACCATGAACCACCGGCCGTCCGGCGTGAGCCGGACGTCCTGCGGCATCGCCGTCGCGCCCCTGAGCAGTCCACTCCGGGGCCCCGCCATGCTCCCCGGGCCCGTCGCGGGGGTGGCGCCCGGGGTGCGCACGTGGTTGAGGTCGATGACCTTCAGCACCCGGGTGGCCGCGGCGTCGACGACGAGCAGGCGGCCGCTGAACTCGCAGCTGGCCACGAACGCCCGCAGGTCGGCCGTGAAGTCCGCGTGGTTGACCCCGGCGCACGCCGGCACCGGGAGCGACCGGACGAGGCGCATCGTGCGGGCGTCGCGCACGTCGACGGCGTGGAACCGCGAGGCGAGGACGAGCGCGTACCGGCCGTCCGGGGTGAAGTAGAGGTTGTACGGGTCGCGCACCCCGACCGGGTGGCCCACGACACCCGTCCGCGGGTCGATCGGCGTCAGGGCGTTGCCCCGGTCGGAGTTGACCCACAGTCGGGTGAGGTCCCACGACGGCACGACGTGCTCCGGCGAGGCGGGGACACGCCGCGTCGACACGACCCGGTAGGTGCGCGGGTCGATGACCTGCACGAGCCCCGCCACCTGGTCCGGCACGTACACGAGAGGCCGCGCCGCGCGGGCCGCGGGCGCGAGGTCACCGGCGCCCGTGCGCGCGTACGGCGGGGTGAGTCCCACGCCGGGTGCCGTGGGGCCGGCCGTGGCCCCCGACGAGGGCGAGCCCGACGGGTGGGGCGACGACCCGGCCGGCATCGTCGCGGTGGACGCCGTCGTGGGGGTGGCGGAGGGGACCGACGTGCGTCCCGACGTGGGTGCTGACGTGGGCCCCGAGCTGGGTGCCTCGGCGCCCGGCGCGGCGCCCACCGCCGAGCAGGCCGAGCCGAGCAGCACGACCGCGAGCGCCACCGCGCCCAGGCGGGCTCGCCGGGTGGCGGCAGAGACCGGGTCGTCCGCGAGCCCGACGGCGGCGGGGACGGCGGCGCGGACGGTGCCGACGGGCGCGGCGTCGACGGTGTCAGGACGGTGCGGGGCGGCCGGGTCGGTCGTCACGGGCGGATGCTCGCTCCCGAGGCTGGGTTTTGGCTGAGAGCCACCTGACCGCGTCGTCGAAGGGCGGCTCAGAAGATGGCGTCCGTGACGTTCCACCCGGTGCTGACCTGGCGCCGCGGCGACCACCCGCCGGACGCCGTCCGCGGGTAGAGCCAGAGGACACCCGCGCGGTCGCGGGCGAGGACGTCGCCGACGCGGTCGCTGTCGAAGTCGCCGGGGGAGGCGAGCGCCGTCATGCCGTTCCAGCCCGTCCCGACGACGACCGGTGCCGCGAACCCCCCGGTGCCGGTGCCGGCATGCAGCCAGAGGCGCCCGGTCGAGGGCTCGCGCGTCATGACGTCCGGACGGCCGTCTCCGGTGACGTCGCCGACGGGCACGACGCGGTCGTACCGGTTCCATCCCGAGGCGACCTGCAGGCGCGGCTGGAACGAGGCTCGCCCGGTGCCGGGGTACACCCAGACCGTCCCGTCGGAGGCACGGCGGGCCAGCAGGTCGGGGCGTCCGTCGCCGGTGAGGTCACCCGGGCCGAGCACGGCGCTCATGCCGCCCCATCCGGTGCCGATGCGCAGGGCCGGCAGGGTCCAGCCACCGTGGCCGTCGCCGCGGTAGAGCCAGAGGTCCCCGGTCGTCCGCTGGCGGGCCACGACGTCGAGGGTTCCGGTCCCGTCGAGGTCGCCCGCGGTGTCGAGGAGGTCGAAGCCGCTCCACCCCGTACCGACCTGCCGGCCGAGCGACAGGCTGCCCGTCCCGGTGCCCGAGTAGAGGCGCAGCGTCCCCGTGCTCGCCCACCGGGCCACGACGTCGGTGCGCCAGTCGCCGTCGACGTCACCCGTGGACGCGGTCAGCGTCGACGCCGCGATGGGCAGCGCCGTGAAGGCGTAGGGCTCGCAGGTGCGGTCGAAGTCGGTGGTCGTGTTCCACCACTGCGACAGGTAGACCCTGCCGCCCGAGAAGCTCGGCTGCGTGCACCGGTCGAGCGCCTCGTTCGGGTAGTCGAGGGTGCCGGCCGTCGCCCACACCGGCACGCCCGGCAACAGCCACGACCCGGTGATCGCCTGCCAGCCGGACGCGTTGGAGTAGAGGCCGTAGGCGTAGCCCTGGTCACGCAGGCCGCGCATGAGCCCCTCCACGACGTACCGGTTCTCGATGCGCTGGGACCGCGTCGTCGACGGCCACGGCTGGGCGGGCCGGGGCTCGACGTCGATCCACACCACCGGCGGCCGCCAGCCGATGCGGTCCAGGGTCGCTGCGGCATAGCTCGCCTCGGCGTAGCCGACGTTCGACAGGCGTCCGGCCCGGGTCGTGCTCGACCACGGGCCTCGCGTGGCGTACGTCGACAGCTGCGCCGCGGTCGGGAAGCCCGCCATCGTGTAGGCGTGCGCGGGGGTGGCGTGGTCCCTGACCCACTGCAGCTGCGAGCCCACGCAGGGGTTCTCGGTGAACGGCAGGCCGTGGGTGAGCCCGACGACGACGAACTGGGTCGAGGCGGGCGGCATCGGCTGCCCGTAACCACCCTGGGTGGTCGGGCACTGCGGCCAGGAGATGTCGTTGCCGAACAGCACGGTGGCGTGGACCGTCGGCGCGGTGACCACCCCGAAGGAGAAGGCCAGGGCGAGCGCCGCCACCATGGCAGCGACCCGGTGGCGAGCGGTGCCGGGAGTGCGCGTCCGGACGAGCACCGAGGTGCGTCGGAGGGTGGTGGAGGAGGCGGGGTGGGCGCGGTTCGGCATGGCGATCACTTCCTGGTGACAGTGTGCTCCGCCGGCCGCCGCGCCACCATCCCCAGCGGTCCCGTGGTCCTCGCTCGGGGCACGGGCCGGGGAGCGCGGTGGGACCGGCCGTCCTCGCAGGTGGCGGCGCCACTACCCTCGAGGCGTGGTGACGACGAACGACGAGGGCCCGATGCGTGACGATCCCACCGCGGCCACCGGTGCCATCGCGGTGGCGGTCATCGGTGCGAACGGGCGGATGGGGTCCGAGGCGGTCCGGGCCGTCGAGGCGGCCGAGGGGCTGCGGCTCGTCGGCGCGTACGGCAGCTCCGACGATCTCGGTGACCTCGGAGGCGCGGACGTCGCCGTCGAGCTGACGGTGCCGGCGGCGTCCCCCGGCAACGTGGCCCACTGCGTCGAGCGCGGCGTCCACGTCGTGGTCGGCACGACGGGGTGGGACGACGACCGGCTCGAGACGCTGCGAGGCCGGCTCGCGCAGGCGCCACCCTCGCGGACCGGTGCCGGCGTCGGCGTCCTCGTCGCGCCGAACTTCGCCATCGGTGCCCTGCTCATGATGGCGTTCGCCGCCAAGGCGGCCCCGTTCTTCGAGTCGGTCGAGGTCATCGAGCTGCACCACCCCGCCAAGGTCGACGCGCCCTCCGGCACGGCCGCCCGGACGGCGGCGATGATCGCCGCAGCACGTGCGGGGGCGGGTGTGGCGCCCGGTCCCGACGCGACGACCCACGACCCCGACGGAGCCCGCGGCGCCCGCGTCGACGGCGTCCCCGTGCACTCGGTCCGCCTGCGGGGGCTCACCGCGCACCAGGAGGTGCTGCTCGGCAACGCGGGGGAGCAGCTGACGCTCCGCCACGACTCGTTCGACCGCGCCTCCTTCATGCCGGGCGTCGTCGCGGCCGTGCGCGCCGTCGCCGACCACCCCGGCCTCACCGTCGGCCTCGAGCACTACCTCGGCCTGGACTGAGCAGACCGACCCACGGCTGCCGGGCCCGAACCGTGCCGCCGATGGCGTCGTCGTCGGGGTCGCGGTCCCGGTTGCGGTCCCGGGCGCCGGGCCGTCAGCCCCAGCCGAGGGCGCGCAGCAGGGCTGCCGTGCAGGCCCCCAGCACGACGACGACGATGAACGGCGCCCGCAGCAGGAGCGCCACGACCGCGACGCCGACCGCCGCGAGCCGGGCGTCGACCGTCAGGGCGCCGCCGGCCAGGGTGAACGTCTGCGTCGCGATGAGCGCGGCGAGCAGGGCGATGGGCAGCGCGCCCGTCACACGCTTGACGCGCGGTTCGGCGAGGACGCTCGAGGGCACGAGGTAGCCGGCGAGCTTCAGCCCGAACGCCAACCCGGCTGCCACGAGGATCGCCACCCACAGGCTCATCGCCGGCCCCCGTCCCGCGCGACGCGGCCCTCGCGCAGGTCCGTGCTCCGGCCCACGTCCGCCGCTGCGTCCTCCGGCCCCGGGTCGGACCCCGCGCCGCTGCGGGGCGCCCGCCAGGCGAGCAGGGCGGCCAGCGCGGCCACGAGCACCGGCACCCCGGCCGGCAGGCTCGGAGCGAGGACGACGGCCCCGACCGCCGCCACACCCGCTGTCGCGACGGCGTCCCGGTTGCGCAGGCGCGGCCACAGCAGCGCCGTGAACGCGGCACAGGCCGCGGCATCGAGCCCGTACCGGCGCGGGTCGCCGAGGGCGTCGCCGAGGAGCGCGCCGACGAGCGTCGTGAGGTTCCACAGCGAGAAGACGGCCGCGCCGGTCAGCCAGAAGCCGACGCGCGACGCGCGGACGTCCTCCTGGGACACCGCCACGGCGGTCGACTCGTCGATGGTCAGGTGGGCGGCCGCGAGGCGTCGCACCCCGCGGGGCGTGAGCAGCTGGGTCAGCTCGAGGGCGTAGAGCCCGTTGCGGACGCCGAGCAGCGACGACGCCGCGATGGCGGCCGGTGCCGCGTGCAGTCCGTTGGCGACGATGCCGACGAACGCGAACTGCGACCCGCCGGTGAACATGAGCAGCGACAGCGCCATCGCCTGCCAGACGTCGAGCCCCGCGGCGACGGCGAGCGCGCCGAAGCTGATGCCGTACGCGCCGGTCGCGAGCCCGACCGACAGCGCCTCACGGACGACGACCCGTCGCTCCGCGCGTGGCAGTGGACCGGCCGACGGCGCGCCGAGGGCCCCCGGTGCGGCCCGCTCCGCCGCAGAGGCGTCGGCGCTGTTCGCGGCGGGACGCCGACGGTCCCCCGCGGCGGGACCGGTCACGACGGCTCCGGCGCGACGGACGCGGCGAGACGCAGCTCGCGGACGGTGCGCCCGTCGGCGTCGACGACGCGCTCGCGGTGCGCCCCGTCGGGCTCGAGCCCCGACGCCGTGAGGAAGGTCCGCACGGTGTCGTCCGAGGTGAGCAACCACGCGGTGAGGTGGTCGCGGCCTCGGGCCCGGGCGGTGTCGACGACCGCGTGGAGCAGCCGGGACCCGTGGCCCTGCCGACGGGCGTCCGGGTGGACCGCGAGCACGAGCAGCTCGGCGGTCGCCTCGCCCGCGTCGGGGTCGCTAGAGGCGCCGACCGCCGCGAAGCCGACGACCTGGTCGCCGGCGCAGGCCACGAGCAGGACGCCGTCGCCGGCGGCCTCGCCCTCGAGGCTGTCGCGCCAGGCGCCGGCGAAGACCTTCGGCTCGAGCTGCTCGAGCACCTCGGGCGCCAGGACAGCGGCGTACGCCTCGCGGAAAACGACGGCCTGCACGAACCCGACGGCGGGCGCGTCCGAGCTGCGCGCCACGCGGACGCTCGCGTCCGCCACCGGGCCACGCGCGGCGTCGTGGTCGTGCCCGTGCCCGTGTCCGTGTCCGTGCCCGTGCCGCGTCGGGTCCGGCGTCGTCTCGGGAAGGTCGGCGTCGTGCGGGTGCGTCACCCCGGCATCCTCTCAGCCGGCCGGCAACGCCCGGAGGGGCCACTTTGTCGCCGGTGGCGCCCTTCTCGCATACTGGACACATGTATGGCAACGACGTCATCGACCCGAACGAGCCGCTCAACGCGGCCGAGACCGCCGACTACGATGCGACGGTCGAGCAGGGCCGGCAGGCCGAGCAGCGTCCGGGGGACGGCGGCGACTTCGAGGCCCTCATCGCGGCGGACCAGCGCATCGAGCCGCGGGACGCGATGCCGGACAAGTACCGCCAGACGCTCATCCGCCAGATCGCCCAGCACGCCCACTCGGAGATCATCGGCATGCAGCCGGAAGGCAACTGGATCACCCGCGCGCCGAGCCTGCGGCGCAAGGCGATCCTCATCGCCAAGGTCCAGGACGAGGCCGGCCACGGGCTCTACCTCTACAGCGCCGCCGAGACCCTCGGCGTCGACCGCCAGGAGCTGCTCGACCGGCTCCACAACGGCACCCAGAAGTACTCCTCGATCTTCAACTACCCGACGCTGACGTGGGCCGACTGCGGCGCCATCGGCTGGCTCGTGGACGGCGCGGCGATCATGAACCAGGTGCCGCTGTGCCGCTGCTCGTACGGGCCGTACGCGCGGGCCATGATCCGGGTCTGCAAGGAGGAGAGCTTCCACCAGCGGCAGGGCTTCGAGATCCTGTGGACCCTCATGCGTGGCACCGACGCGCAGCGCGAGATGGCCCAGGATGCCGCGAACCGCTGGTGGTGGCCGGCGCTGGCGATGTTCGGACCGCCCGACACCGGTGAGAGCGTCAAGGGTGGCCACACCGAGCAGTCGATGGCGTGGGGCATCAAGCGCTTCAGCAACGACGACCTGCGCCAGAAGTTCGTCGACATGACGGTGCCCCAGGCCCAGAAGCTCGGCCTGACGCTGCCCGACCCCGAGCTGCGCTGGAACGAGGAGCGCGGTCACTGGGACTTCGGCCAGGTCGACTGGGACGAGTTCTGGCAGGTGCTGCGCGGCGACGGCCCGTGCAACGCCGAGCGCATCGCGCACCGCCGTCGCGCGCACGAGGACGGCGCCTGGGTCCGTGAGGCCGCCAACGCGTACGCCGCCAAGCAGGCCGCGAGGACGAAGGAGAGTGCCGCGTGAGCGGAGGTTCGGACGCCGTCGCACCCTCGACGGAGAGGAGCTGGCCGCTCTGGGAGGTCTTCGTGCGGGGCAAGCGTGGCCTGTCCCACGTGCACGTGGGGTCGCTGCACGCGCCGGACGCCGAGCTGGCCCTGCGCAACGGACGCGACCTCTACACGCGCCGCCAGGAGGGCGTGTCGATCTGGGTCGTGCGTGCCGAGGACATCACGGCGAGCAGTCCGACGGAGAAGGACTCGTTCTTCGACCCCGCCGCCGACAAGATCTACCGGCACCCGACGTTCTACGACGTGCCCGAGGACGTCGAGTACCTGTGAGCGACGTGACCCGCACCGACGCCATGGCCGCCCCGCGCGCCCTCGGGTCCGACGACCCGCGGGCCACCTACCTCGTCGGCCTCGCCGACGACGCCCTCGTCTACGCCCAGCGCCTCGCCGAGTGGATGACCAACGCGCCGCAGATCGAGGAGGACATGGCGCTCGGCAACATCGCGCTCGACCTCCTCGGCCAGGCCCGCGCGCTCTACCCCTACGCGGGCTCCCTCGACGGCACCGGTCGCCTCGAGGACGACTTCGCGATGTCCCGCGACCAGCGGCAGTGGCGCAACGTCCACCTCGTCGAGCAGGAGCGCGGCGACTTCGCCGACGAGATGGCCCGCCTCCTGTGGTTCTCCGCCCGCCAGGTCGAGCTGCACACGCGGCTGGCCGGATCCACGGACGACGTCGTCGCCGGCGTCGCGGCCAAGGCGGTCAAGGAGGTCCGCTACCACCTCGACCACGCCACGCTGTGGGTCTGCCGCCTCGGCGACGGCACGGACGAGTCGCACGAACGGATGCAGGCCGCCCTCGAGCGCAGCGCCCCGTACGTACCTGAGCTGTTCACCGACGACGACGCCGCCGTCCTCGTCGCGGAGTCCGGTTTCGGCGTGCTGCCGTCGGGCCTGGAGGAGCCGGTGACGCGTCGCGTGCACGAGGTCCTCGCCGCGGCGACGCTGACGGTGCCGGCCGCTCCGGGCTGGCGCGCGCGCGGTGGGCGCAGCGGCGTCCACTCGCGACCGATGGGCTACCTGCTCGCCGAGCTCCAGCACATCGCCCGGTCCCATCCCGGGGCCACGTGGTGACGGCCGTGGCCACCGACCGGGCGACGGACCGCGGTGCTGCCGGAGGCGCCGCCCGGTTCGCCGAAAGCGCTGTGGCGCAGGCGATCTCACGGATCCCGGACCCCGAGGTGCCGGTCGTCACGATCTTCGACCTCGGCATCCTGCGCGGCGTGGAGGTCGACGAGTCGGCCCGTGCGGTCGTCGTCACCGTGACCCCGACGTACAGCGGGTGCCCGGCCATGGAGGCGATCGCCGACCGCATCGTCTTCGCCGCGCACGCACACGGGTACGCCGCGACGGTGCGGACGCGACTGTCGCCCCCGTGGACCACCGACTGGATCACCGAGGAGGGACGCGAGGCGCTGCACCGCTTCGGCATCGCGCCGCCGGGCCCGGCCTCCGGTACCACCGTCCCGGGCCCGGTCCCCGTGAGCCTCGGCCGGCACGTCGTGGCCTGCCCGCGGTGCGGCTCCGACGACACGACCGAGATCGCCCACTTCGGCTCTACCGCGTGCAAGGCCCTGCGCCGCTGCAACGCGTGCCTCGAGCCGTTCGACGAGTTCAAGGCCCTCTGAATGACCGACCTGACCACCTCGCCCTCGACCGTGCCCGCCGGCAGCCGCCACCGGGCCCGCTTCCACCCGCTGCGTGTCGCGTCGGTCGAGCGGCTCACCGACGACGCCGTCGCGGTCGCCTTCGAGGTGCCCCCGCACCTTGCGGACGAGTTCGCGTTCGAGGCCGGCCAGCACCTCACCGTGCGCGCGACCATCAACGGCGAGGAGGTGCGCCAGTCGTACTCGATCTGCCAGTCGCGCGGGGCTGCCGGCATGGAGCACCTGCGCCGCGTCGCGGTCGCGCGCGTGCCCGAGGGCCGGATGTCGACGTGGATGAACGAGGTCGTCGCTCCCGGGGACGTCCTCGACGTCATGACGCCGCTGGGCTCGTTCACGTGCCCGACGCGTCCGGACCTCGCCCGCCACCACGTCGCCATCGCGGCGGGGTCGGGCATCACCCCGGTTCTGTCGCTCCTGACCACGGCGCTCGAGGAGGAGCCGCTGTCGCGGGCGACGCTCCTGTTCGGCAACCGCCGCACCAGCTCGATCATGTTCCTCGAGGAAGCTCGAGGACCTCAAGAACCGCTTCCCCGGCCGGTTCCACCTCGTCAACGTCCTGTCGCGCGAGGCCCAGGACGTCGAGCTGTTCCACGGTCGGCTCGACGCCGTGCGCCTCGCGGCGATCTTCGAGCGGCTCGTGCCCGTCGAGACCGTCGACGAGTGGTACCTGTGCGGGCCGTTCGGCATGGTCACCGGTGCGGAGGCGCTGCTGCGCGAGCACGGCGTCGACGTCCACCACGTGCACCACGAGATCTTCCACGTCGACGACGGCACCGAGCCGAGGCGCAGGGTCGTCGTCGAGGAGGGCGCGCCGCCCGAGGCCACGGTGACCGTCAACCTCGACGGCCGCACCACCGTCATCCCCATGCCGAGCAGGGAGGAGTCCATCCTCGACGCGACCCTGCGGGCACGGCCGGACGCGCCTTTCTCGTGCACCAACGGTGTGTGCGGCACCTGCCGGGCGCGCCTCGTCTCCGGGCAGGTGCGGATGGACCGCAACTACGCGCTCGAGCCGGAGGAGGTCGAGGCCGGCATCGTCCTCGCCTGTCAGAGCCACCCCGTCACCGACGAGGTGTCGCTCGACTACGACGCCTGACCTCCGGCCCGGCGGCGCCGGCCCGGTGCGTGGCGGGGGGAAGAGCACCGGCCCCTGGCGCGTTCAACGGACGTGGAACGCGTGGAGGTCGTCGTCATCGGTGCCGGTCAGGCCGGCCTGTCGGCGGCCCACCACCTCGGACGCCTCGGTGTCGGGCCGTTCGTCGTGCTCGACGCCAACGACCGCCCGGGCGGCGCGTGGCAGCATCGTTGGGACAGCCTCACGATGTCGGACGTCCACGGCATCGCCGAGCTGCCCGGCATGCCCGTGCCCGAGCACGATGCGGCCGACCCGGCCAACGTCGTCGTCCCCCGGTACTTCGGCGAGTACGAGCAGCACCTCGAGCGTCCCGTCCTGCGGCCCGTGCGCGTCACGTCCGTCGCACCCCTCGACGGCGACCCGGACGGCCTCCTGCGGGTCGAGACGACGCAGGGGCGCTGGCTCACGCGCTCGGTCGTCAACGCGACCGGCACCTGGCAGACCCCGTTCCTGCCGCACTACCCGGGCATCGCGACCTTCCGCGGACGGCAGCTGCACACCGTCGACTACCGAGGCCCCGACGAGCTCGCGGGTCAGCGCGTCGTCGTCGTGGGTGGGGGCGCATCGGCGGTGCAGCTGCTCGGGGAGCTCGCCCCCCTCGCACACACCATCTGGGTGACCCGACGTGAACCGGTCTGGCGCACCGGGCCGTTCACCGAGGACGCAGGGCGTCGGGCCGTGTCTCTCGTCGAGGAGCGGGTGGCTCGGGGCCTGCCCCCAAGCAGCGTCGTCAGCGTCACCGGCCTGCTGCTGCGTCCGCAGGAGCAGCGGGCTGCCGAGCTCGGCGCGTACGCACGCCGGCCGATGTTCGAGGGCATCGAGCCGGACGGCGTGCGGTGGGCGGACGGGTCGTTCGAGCCTGCCGACGTCATCCTCTGGGCCACCGGTTTCCGGCCGACGGTGCGGCACCTGGGACCCCTCCGGCTCCGGAGCGAGCACGGCGGCATCCGCCTCGTCGCCCCGTTCGACGAGCACACGTTCACGACGTCGACCGCCGACCCGCGCGTGCACTTCGTCGGGTACGGACCGTCGGCATCGACCATCGGCGCCAACCGGGCCGGACGTGCCGCCGCGCGTGCCGTGCGGCAGCAGCTGACGCGGAACCGGGAGTCCGTCGCCTAGGCCGACGGCCGGCGCGGGCGCGACAGCAGGAAGTAGGAGAGCGCCGGGCTCGCGGTGACGTCCTTGCACGGGTAGCCGAGGTCCTCGACGTGCCGCTGGAAGTCCTCCGCGTCGGCGGGGTCGTCCACCCCCTCGAAGGCGCAGAGCACGCGGCCCGAGTCGGCGCCGTGGCTGCGGTAGTGGAACATCGTGATGTTCCAGCGGGTGCCGAGCTCGGTGAGGAAGCGCAGGAGGGCGCCCGGGTGCTCGGGGAACTCGAACGAGTAGACGCGCTCGCGGCACTGCGGCGGGTGCCCGCCGATCATGTAGCGCACGTGGGTCTTGGCCGTGTCGTCGTCGGACAGGTCGACGACCTCGTAGCCGGCCAGGGCGATCGCGGCGATGATCTCCGCGCGCTCGGCCAGCCCACGGGCCAGCCGCACGCCGACGAAGATCCGTGCCTCGAAGGTGTCGTCGAGACGGTAGTTGAACTCCGTCACGGCCCGCCCCGCCAGGGCCTCGACGAAGGTGAGGAAGGACCCCTGCCGCTCGGGGATCGTCACCCCGAGCAGGGCCTCACGGTGCTCACCGACCTCGGCGCGTTCGGAGATGTAGCGCAGCGTGTGGAAGTTGACGTTCGCGCCGGAGAGCACGTGCGCGAGGCGCTCGCCCCGAAGGCCGTGCTCCTCGACGTACTTCTTGAGCCCGGCGAGGGCGACGGCTCCGGCGGGTTCGGCGACGGCTCGGACGTCCTCGAAGATGTCCTTGATCGCCGCGCAGATCTCGTCCGAGCTGACCGTGACGACGTCGTCGAGGTGCTCGCGGCACAGCTCGAACGTGCGGTCGCCGATGCGCTTGACCGCGACGCCCTCCGCGAACCTGCTCACCTCCGGCAGCTCGACCGGTCGCCCGGCGGCGAGGGCCGCCGTGAGGCAGGCGGCGTCGTCGGGCTCGACCCCGATGACCTGAACGGCCGGCATGAGGTACTTGACGAGCGTGGCCACGCCCGCGGCGAGGCCGCCGCCGCCCACGGGGACGAAGATGCGGTCGAGGTGGGCGTCCTGCTGGAGCAGCTCGAGCCCGAGCGTGCCCTGGCCGGCGATGACGAGCGGGTCGTCGAAGGGGGCGACGTAGACGCGTCCGCGCTCGGCGGCGAGCCGCATCGCCTCGGCCTTGGCGTCGTCGAACGTGTCGCCGTGGAGGACCACCCGGGCCCCGTGGGCACGGACCGCGTCGACCTTGATCGGAGCGGTCGTCTTCGGCATGACCACGTCGGCCTCGATGTGGAGGATCGCGGCCGAGAGCGCTACGCCCTGGGCGTGGTTGCCGGCCGAGGCGGCCACGACGCCACGGGCGCGCTGCGCCTCGTCCAGCTGCCGCATGAAGGTGTAGGCGCCGCGCACCTTGAACGAGTGGACCGGCTGGCGGTCCTCGCGCTTGACCTCGACCGTGTTGTCCAGACGCCTCGACAGCGACTCCATGACCTCCAGCGGCGTCACCACGGCGGCTTCGTAGACCGGGGCGCGAAGGACCTCACGCAGGTGCTCCGCCCCGGAGGTCCCCGGAGCCCCCGCAGTCCCTGCAGCCCCTGCCGCCCCTGTCGCGCCGGCATCGCCTGGCGCGCCGGCAGCCTCGCTGCCAGCCTCGTCGGGCACGGTCGACATGCGACCGAGACTAGGGCCGCCGGACCGGAGTCGTCCGCACGGACCAGCGGACGAGATGCACGGGTCGGCCCGGCCCCGCGCCAGGCCGCTGCGTGTCCACGCGGCCCTGTCGCACGCCGGGGTTAGGCTGCGGGCGTGCGGCAGTACCTCGACCTCCTCGACCACGTCCTCACCCACGGCCAGGAGAAGGCCGACCGGACCGGGACGGGCACCCTCAGCACGTTCGGGTACCAGATGCGGTTCGACCTCGCCGATGGCTTCCCGGCGATGACGACCAAGAGGCTGCACCTGCGCTCCATCATCGGTGAGCTGCTCTGGTTCCTGCGCGGCGACACCAACGTGCGCTGGCTGCAGGAGCGAGGCATCAGCATCTGGGACGAGTGGGCCGACCAGAACGGCGACCTCGGCCCGATCTACGGCTACCAGTGGCGCTCGTGGCCCACGCCCGACGGCCGACGCGTCGACCAGGTCGCCAAGGTCATCGAGCAGATCCGCACCAACCCCGACAGCCGCCGCCTCCTCGTGTCCGCGTGGAACGTCGCCGACGTCGACGACATGGCCCTGCCGCCGTGCCACACGATGTTCCAGTTCTACGTCGCGCCGCCCGGCCCGGACGGCCGGCGCCGCCTCTCCTGCCAGCTCTACCAGCGCAGCGCCGACATCTTCCTCGGCGTGCCGTTCAACATCGCGTCCTACGCCCTGCTGACCCAGATGGTCGCGCAGCTGACCGACCTCGAGCCCGGCGAGTTCGTCCACACGCTCGGCGATGCCCACCTCTACCTCAACCACCTCGAGCAGGCGCGGCTGCAGCTGACCCGCACACCGCACGCGCTGCCGACGATGCGCATCACGCCCGGCAAGACCTCGATCGACGAGTTCGACCTCGACGACTTCGAGCTCGTCGACTACGTGGCCGAGCCGGGCATCAAGGCCCCCATCGCCGTCTGAACGGCGTGCATGCCGCAGCAGCCTCCGTGGGGCGGCGTCTGCGACGCTGGAGCCATGACGAACGTGACGATGATCGTCGCCGTGGGGCGCAACGGGGTCATCGGTGACGGCCGCACGATGCCCTGGCACATCGGCGAGGACCTCAAGTACTTCAAGCGCATGACGATGGGCCACCCCATGGTCATGGGACGGCGCACCTTCGAGTCCATGGGCGTCCTACCGGGCCGTCGCAGCATCGTCGTCACCCGGCAGGAGGACTGGAGCCATCCCGGCGTCGAGGTGGCGCACTCGCTCGAGGAGGCGCTCGCGCTCGCCGGGCCGGCCGACGAGGTGTTCGTCGTCGGCGGGGGAGAGGTCTACCGGCTCGCGATGCCGTTCGCGCAGCGGCTGCTCGTCACCGAGGTCGACCAGGCGCCCGAGGGAGCGGTCACCTTCCCCGAGGTCGACCGCACCGACTGGGCCGAGACCACGCGCGAGCCCCACGACGGGTTCGCGTGGGTGACCTACGAGCGTCGCGGCTCCGGGCGCGGCGCCGCTGCCACGTCCTGACACCAGGCGCTCCTCACCGCCACGGTGTTCCGCCACCGCCACGGTGTTCCGCCCGGATCCCGGCCGGCCCGCTGTAACGGCGGGGGAGCGGCTGCGATGTACCGGGTGCGAGGCGCTACTCGGACCCCCGAGCGAGTAGCGCCTCGCCTCGTGCCCGGGGCTCCCGGGTGGGCGCCGGTCGGTCGCCCGCGGGAGCGGGCGCTAACCTTGGCCCATGGCTGCCGCACCCCCACTCGGACGTGTTCTCTCGGCGATGGTCACGCCCATGCGGGCCGACGGTTCCGTCGACCTCGACGCGGCGCAGCGTCTCGCCACCCACCTGGTCGACGCCGGTCACGACGGCCTCGTCATCTCGGGCACCACCGGCGAGTCGCCCACCACCTCCGCCGCCGAGAAGGACGAGCTCCTGCGCGCGGTCATCGACGCGGTCGGTGACCGCGCCGTCGTCATCGCCGGGGCGGGCAGCAACGACACGGCCAAGAGCATCGAGTCGGTGCAGGCGGCGGCGAAGGCGGGCGCCGACGCCGTGCTCGCCGTGACCCCGTACTACAACAAGCCGCCGCAGGCCGGGCTCGTCGCACACTTCACGGCCCTCGCCGACGCGAGCGACCTGCCGGTCATGCTCTACGACATCCCGGGCCGGTCCATCGTCTCGATCGCCCGCGACACCTACCTGCGCATCGCCGAGCACGAGCGCATCGTCGCGGTCAAGGACGCCCGCGCCGACCTGTGGTTCGCCGGCGACCTCATCGAGCGCACCGGGCTGGCCTGGTACTCCGGCGACGACGGGATGGACCTGTTCCACTTCCTCAACGGTGCCGTCGGCTTCGTCGGCGTCACCTCGCAGGTGGCGCCCGCGGCCTACCGGGAGCTGGCCGACGCCGTCGTGGACGGGCGCTGGGACGACGCCCGCCGCGTCCACCGGCGCCTGACCCCCCTCGTCGACGCCGTCATGAACGTCACGCAGGGCGCCATCATGGCCAAGGCCGCCCTGGCCCTGCAGGGCGTCATCGAGACACCCACCGTCCGCCTGCCGCTCGTCGCGGCCGACGAGGAGCAGACCACGCTGCTGCGCGAGGCGCTCGCGGCGGTCGCCCGATGACGACCCCCTGAAGCCCCTGCCCGCTGCACCGGTCACGCCGGCTGCGGCGGGGTACCGGCTGCCTCGGCAGCACCCACGACCCGACAGGACACCTGTGAGCCACCCTCACCCCGAGCTGACCGCACCCCCCGCCCTCCCCGACAACGGCCTGCGGGTCGTCGCGCTCGGTGGTCTCGGCGAGGTCGGCCGCAACATGGCCGTCCTGGAGACGAAGGGCCGCCTGCTCGTCATCGACTGCGGCGTCCTCTTCCCCGAGGACCACCACCCGGGCGTCGACCTCATCCTCCCGGACTTCACCTACATCGAGGACCGGCTCGACGACATCGAGGCCATCGTCCTCACGCACGGCCACGAGGACCACATCGGCGCCGTCCCCTACCTTCTCAAGCTCAAGGGCGACATCCCGCTCATCGGCTCCACGCTCACCCTCGCGCTCGTCGAGGCCAAGCTGAGGGAGCACCGCATCAAGCCGTTCACGATGGCGGTCCGGGAGGGGCAGCGCGAGCAGCTCGGCGTGTTCGACCTCGAGTTCGTCGCCGTCAACCACTCGATCCCCGACGCGCTCGCCGTCTTCGTGCGGACCGAGGCTGGCACGCTCCTGCACACCGGTGACTTCAAGATGGACCAGCTGCCGCTGGACGGCCGGCTCACGGACCTGCGCGCCTTCGCCCGGCTCGGCGAGGAGGGCGTCGACCTCTTCCTCACCGACTCGACCAACGCCGACGTGCCGGGGTTCACCACGCCCGAGCTGGAGATCGCCCCCGCCATCGACAAGGTGTTCCGTCACGCCGAGCGGCGCATCATCGTCGCCTGCTTCAGCAGCCACGTGCACCGCGTCCAGCAGGTGCTCGACGCCGCGGAGAAGGCCGGCCGCAAGGTCGCCATGGTGGGGCGGTCGATGATCCGCAACATGGGCATCGCGGCCGAGCTCGGCTACCTCAAGGTGCCCGACGGCATCCTCGTCGACCTCAAGAAGCTCGACAACCTGCCCGACGACGAGGTCGTCCTCATCTGCACCGGCTCGCAGGGCGAGCCGATGGCGGCCCTGTCCCGGATGGCCAACCGCGAGCACCGCATCGACGTGGGCCCCGGCGACACCGTGCTGCTCGCCAGCAGCCTCATCCCCGGCAACGAGAACGCCGTCTACCGCATCATCAACGGCCTCATGCGTCTCGGCGCCCACGTCGTGCACAAGGGCAACGCCAAGGTGCACGTCTCGGGCCACGCCAGCGCCGGCGAGCTGCTCTACTGCTACAACATCGTCAAGCCGCGCAACGTCATGCCGGTCCACGGCGAGTGGCGACACATGTGGGCCAACTCGCGGCTCGCGATGCAGACCGGAGTCCCCGAGGACCACGTCGTCCTCGCCGAGGACGGCGTCGTCGTCGACCTCGTGGAGGGCAAGGCGTCCGTCGTCGGCGTCGTCGACTGCGGGTACGTCTACGTCGACGGCAGCAGCGTCGGTGGGGCCGACGAGGCGCTGCTCAAGGACCGCCGGATCCTGCGCGACGAGGGCTTCATCTCCTGCATCGTCGTCATCGACTCGGCCACCGGCAAGATCGCGAGCGGCCCCCAGATCACGGCGCGCGGCTTCGTCGAGGACGACGAGATCTTCCAGCAGGTCATCCCGAAGGTCGAGCGCGCGATCGAGGAGGCCGTCGCCAACGGGGTGCGCGACGACCAGCAGCTGCAGCAGATCGTCCGGCGTGCGGTGGGTTCGTGGGTCGGCGGCAAGATCCGCCGTCGCCCGATGATCATCCCCGTCGTCCTGCAGGCCTGACGCGGCGTGGCCGAACACGTCGAGGACCCGGCGGAGGTCGCCCGCGACCCGGCGGAGGTCGCCGCCGACCCGGCGGAGGTCGCCGCCGACCCGGCGGAGGTCGCCGCCGATCCCTCGGAGGAGAGCGCCGACCCGCCGCAGGACGCTGGGTCCCGCCGGCGGTGGGAGCGTGTCGCGGACCGGGCGCTGCTGGCGGTCCTGGTGCTTCTGCTCGCCGTCGTGGCCCTGCGCGGGCTGGACTCGACGTTCTACCCGGTCGTCGTGCTCCAGACGGCGGGTCCCCTCGCCGTCGTCGCTCTCCTGCTGCTCGCGGCGGCCGCGCTCCTCCTGCGTCGCTGGTCCGTGTCGGTGCCGATCGTCGCGGTCGCGGTCGTGGGGCTCGTCGTCGCGGCCCCGGCGTGGTCCTCGAGCGTGCACGCCACGGTCGACACCGACCTGACCGTCATGTCGGCGAACCTCCATGAGGGACAAGCCAACTCGCGTCAGCTGATGGACGCCGTGCGGCTGCACTCGGTCGACGTGCTCGTCCTGGTCGAGGCGACGCCGGAGTCCGAGACCGACCTCGACGACGCCGGTGCGCGCGCATTCTTCCCGCAACGCGTCGGTCGGGCGCGCGATGGTGTCGTCGGGACGCTCGTGCTCTCGAGGTACCCCCTGAGCGAGCGTGCCGACGGCGTCAGCCCGGCCGGTGACAGCCTCCAGCCGGACGTCGACGTCACGACGCCGGCCGGCACCGTGCGGCTTCGGGCCGTGCACCCGCCGCCGCCGTTGCCCGACCGCACCGACGACTGGCACGCGGCCCTGGTCTCGCTCGCGACGTGGGTGCACGCGCAGCCGACCGACCGACCGCTCGTCCTCGCCGGCGACTTCAACGCCTCGTCGGGCCACCCGGTGTTCCGGCGGCTCGCGACCGGGCTGACCGACGCCCAGGCGGCTGCGGGCCGAGGCTGGGTGCGCACCTGGCCGTTCGAGGGGCGGCGCATCCCGCCGTACGTCGACCTGGACCATCAGCTGAGCCGCGGACTGGCCGTCGTGGACGCGGGTCAGGTCGCGGTCAACCGGACCGACCACGCCGCCGTCTGGGCGTCCTACGCCCTGCGCGCCGAGCGCTGACCCCCCGACGGACCGCCCGACCCCGCCCGACCGCCGCCACCCGTCTCGCCGCGGGATCGCAAACACACCGAGCAGCTGCCAGGTGGTCCCTGGTATTCCCGGACCCACCTGGCAGCTGTTCGGTGTGTTGCGGGGTGACGGGGGTCAGGCGGCGAGAGACCCGGTCCGGTTCACCAGGGGCGCTCGACCTCGACGTCGCGGGGGTCCGTGCCCTCGACCGTCCACCCGGCGGCCGTCCGGGTCCACGTCCGCGACGGTCCTTCGCCCACGAGCGCGGCCACGGCCGAGACGAGACGCTCCACGCCCTCGGCCGTGCTGCCGAGCCCGACGCTGGCGCGCACCGCGGTCTGGGGACGCTCGCCCCACGGGTCCTCGAGCAGCTCGTCGACGAGCAGGTGCGCACAGAACTTGCCGTCGCGCACACCGATGCCGTGCTCGACCGAGAGCACCTGCGACACGAGCGAGGGGTCGAAGCCGGACACCGTGAAGGCGACGACACCGACCCGGTCGTGGTCGTCGCCGAAGATCGAGAGCACCTCGACGCCCAGGACCGCCTCGAGGCCGGTGCGCAGTCGCTCGAGCAGCGCCTCCTCGTGGGCCTCGATGGCGGCGCGGTGGCGTTCGATCGTCGAACAGGCCGCCGCGAGGGCGATGGCGCCGATGACGTTGGGGCTGCCGCCCTCGTGGCGCGCCGGGCCCGTGGCCCACTCCGTGGCCGTCTCGGTGACCGTCCGGGTCGCGCCGCCGCCGGGCAGGTAGGGTGCGCCGGCGTCGAGCCAGTCACGACGCCCGGCGAGCACGCCGGCACCGAAGGGGGCGTAGGTCTTATGGCCGGAGAAGGCCACCCAGTCGGCGTCCCACGCGGCGAGGTCGATGCGGCGGTGCGCGGACAGCTGCGCGGCGTCGACGGCGATCCGGGCGCCGTGCTCGTGGGCGAGACGGGCGAAGCGCTCCACCGGCCACACCTCACCGGTGACGTTGGACGCCGCCGTCAGCACCACGAGGCGGTGCCGGCCCGGGTGCTCGGCGAGGGCCTCGTCGAGCAGGTCGAGCGCGTCGTCGGTGCTCTGGGGGATCGGCAGGCGCACCGTGCGCGAACGGCCCCAGGGCAACAGCGTCGAGTGGTGCTCGCTGCCGAAGACGAAGACCACGGCGCGGCTCGGCAGGGCGTGGGCGAGCACCGACCACGAGTCGGTGGTCGTGCGGGTGAAGACGACCTGGTCGTCCTCGCGGGCGCCGACGAACCGGGCCACCTCCTCACGCGCCTGCTCGTACCAGGCGCTCGTCAGCCGCGAGGCGAACCCGGCACCGCGGTGCACCGACGAGTACGTCTCGAGGGCGCGGTCGACGGCGTCCTTCACGGTCTGGAGGGCGGGGGTCGACGCCGCGTGGTCGAGGTTGGCGTAGGCCACCTCGCCCCGGGTCGTGGGCACGCGCAGGTCCGCGCCGACGACACGCGGCAGGGCCTCGCCCTCGGCGACGACGCGGAGGGCTCGGGTGCGGACGACCGGGGCGGGGCCGCCGCCGCAGAGGGTCGTCGTGGTGGGAAGGGCCGACATGGCAGTGCTCCTCGCGAGTCCAGGGACCCACCCGGTGCAGGTCCGCGCTTGCCGACCTCGAGGAGAAACCAGCCGAGGACGGCCTGGTCGTCACCCGGAGCACCCCACCGCGGAGGAGGGTTGCTGGCCAGCGAGCCGGGGCTTGTCGCTGACACTCTTGACCTGGCGAAGACCATAGGCGCCGGCCTGTCCGGGTGTCCACCCAGCGGGCCCACGGTGTCGGAATCTGAGACGGCACCGACTCGCGCCCGCGGCCACGGTCCGGCGAATCGGTCGTGGTGCGCGTGTGACGCGTGAGTTGAGAGGGACGCTGGCGTACGGTGCGACCATGGCGACACGTCCGTCCACCAGCCAGCGAACGAGCCCCGCCGCGGCCGCGCGCGCGAAGGGCTCGTCGTCGCGCCCGCCGGCGGCCCGCTCGACCCGCCCCGCACAGCGCAAGCCGGCCGCTGCCCGCAGGGGCCAGTCCAAGGGGCCGACGAAGACGCGGGGCGGCGGCCTGCCGTTCCCCCTCAACGCGGTGCGCAACACGTGGATGGGCGTCTCGCACCTGGCCGGTGGCGCGGTGCGCCGGGTCGGGCACAGCGCGGCCGACCTCGAGCCCGAGCACAAGCGCGACGGCATCGGCTTCGCCCTCATCGCCCTCGCCGTCGTCGTCGCGGCCCGCGAGTGGTGGGGCGTCTCGGGCACGTTCGGCCAGGTCGTCCACGCCGTCTTCGCCGGCACCTTCGGGCGGGTCGCGTACGCCGTCCCGCTCGTGCTGCTGGCCCTCGGCCTGCGGATGCTCCGCGCCCCCCAGGACGAGGCCGCGACCAACCGCATCGTCGTCGGCACGATCACCCTGACGTTCGCCGCGTGCGGCCTGTCGCACCTCGCCGACGGCATCCCCAACCCGCCCGACGGGGCCGACGGCATGCGCGCCGCCGGGGGCATCATCGGCTTCCTCGCCTCGAGCCCGCTCGCCGCGGCCGTCTCCACCTACGGGGCGACCGTCCTGCTCGTGCTCCTCGGCGTCTTCGGCCTGCTTGTCATCACGGCGACGCCGGTCAACATGGTCCCGACCCGCCTGCGCCAGCTCAAGGCGCTCGTCATCGACCGCGGCACGCATCCCCACGGGGCCGACGCCGGGGACGGGGCGGAGGCCGACGCCCCGGCGGCCGCGCTCAAGCGGGCCCGCCGCAAGCCCGTCGACCTGTCCGAGCGCGACGGCGACGAGGCCTTCCGCCAGGCGGCGCAGAAGGAGGCCGACGACGCCCCCACCAAGCGGCTGCGCCCGGGCGAGAAACGTCCGACCGCGCCCGGCGTCCTCGCACCGCGACCGAGCGGCGAGAAGGTGATCGACGCCACGGACCCGAAGACCCACGGGGCCCCCGACACGAGCAAGGTCGGACCCAAGGCCGAGCTCGTGCCGCCGCCGATGTCCGAGATGCCGTCGCGCGTCGAGCAGCTGAGCCTCGGTGGGGACATCACCTACCGCCTGCCCGACCAGGCGATGCTCAAGCCGGGGTCGCCGCACAAGACGCGCAGCGAGACGAACGACGCCGTCGTCGAGTCCCTGACGAACGTCTTCGAGCAGTTCGACATCGACGCCGCGGTCACCGGCTTCACCCGCGGCCCGACGGTGACCCGCTACGAGGTCGAGCTCGGCTCGGGCACCAAGGTCGAGCGCGTCACAGCGCTGAGCAAGAACATCGCGTACGCCGTCGCCTCGGCCGACGTGCGCATCCTCAGCCCGATCCCCGGCAAGTCGGCCATCGGCATCGAGATCCCCAACACCGACCGCGAGAACGTCGCGCTCGGCGACGTCCTGCGCAGCCAGACCGCGCGCAGCAACGAGCACCCCATGGTCATGGGCGTCGGCAAGGACGTCGAGGGCGCCTACGTCATCGCCAACCTCGCCAAGATGCCCCACCTGCTCGTGGCCGGCGCCACCGGCTCGGGCAAGTCGAGCTTCGTCAACTCGATGATCACCTCGATCCTCATGCGCTCGACGCCGGAGGAGGTCCGTCTCATCCTCGTCGACCCCAAGCGCGTGGAGCTGACCGCGTACGAAGGCATCCCGCACCTCATCACGCCGATCATCACCAACCCGAAGAAGGCCGCGGAGGCCCTCCAGTGGGTCGTCAAGGAGATGGACCAGCGCTACGACGACCTCGCGGCGTTCGGGTTCAAGCACGTCGACGACTTCAACAAGGCGGTCCGGGCCGGCAAGGTCAAGCCGCTGCCCGGCTCGGAGCGGCAGATCACCACCTACCCGTACCTGCTCGTCGTCGTCGACGAGCTCGCCGACCTCATGATGGTCGCCCCGCGCGACGTCGAGGAGTCGGTCGTGCGCATCACGCAGCTGGCGCGGGCCGCCGGCATCCACCTCGTCCTCGCCACGCAGCGCCCGTCGGTCGACGTCGTCACCGGCCTCATCAAGGCCAACGTGCCGAGCCGCATGGCCTTCGCCACGTCCTCGCTCGCGGACTCGCGCGTCGTGCTCGACCAGCCGGGCGCCGAGAAGCTCATCGGCCAGGGCGACGCCCTCTTCCTGCCGATGGGCGCCAGCAAGCCGATGCGGGTGCAGGGTGCGTGGGTCAACGAGTCGGAGATCCACGAGGTCGTCAAGTTCGTCACGACCCAGCTCAAGCCGAACTACGTCGAGGACGTCACCGTCGCGGCGCCCAAGAAGCAGATCGACGACGACATCGGCGACGACCTCGACGTCCTGCTCCAGGCTGCCGAGCTCGTCATCACGACGCAGTTCGGGTCCACCTCGATGCTGCAGCGCAAGCTGCGCGTTGGCTTCGCCAAGGCCGGCCGGCTCATGGACCTGCTCGAGTCCCGCGGCATCGTCGGCCCGAGCGAGGGGTCCAAGGCGCGCGACGTGCTCGTGCGTCCCGACGACCTGCCGCAGACGCTCGCGCTGCTGCGCGGTGAGGACGTGCCCGCTGCCGTCGCGGTCGACGACGAGGACCTCGTCCCGGAGGACGACCAGCCCTACGCCCCGCCGCCGGTCGAGCTCGACACGTCGGACCTGACGGCCGGCCTGCCGGACGACGTCGCCCCACAGCGCACGGCCGCGATCGTCGCCGAGCGCGGCGAGCGGCGTCAGGCGGAGGAGGAGACGACGGCCGTGCCGACGGCGGCATGGACGCCCGGTGACCTGACGCCGACCGTCGACGAGGACGACGAGGAGTCGGAGGACGCCTGGCAGCTGACCGACCGCGGCGGCCGCGAGCGCTACTGACCGCCGACGCGTCGGGGCACGTCGGGGCGCGTCGGGGCGCGTCGGAACGCGTCGAGACGCGTCTGGAGCCCGCCGACCGCGCCTGCCGCCTGCCCACTGCGGCCTGCCGCCGTCGGGACGTCGTCGCGACTAGGCTCCGGGAGGTGAGTGCCTCGCTCGAGCTCTGGCCGTCGACGCCGCGTCGCGTCGGTCCACCGAACCGGTGGGACCGCTTCCGCCGCAAGCTGTCCGACCTGCCGTGCGCGCTCCTGCTCTTCGCGCAGCTGGCCGCGCTGCTCGCCTATCCCTTCATCGAGACGCGGTCGGGCGACGTCCAGGAGGCGGCGCGCGCGGTCTTCGGTCTCATCGGCCTCGTCGTGCTCTTCCTCGCCGTGCGCGCGGTGCGGGCGACGCCGGCGCTGACGTGGGTGGCCCTGCTCCTCGGTGGCCCGGTCGTCTTCTTGACGGTCGGCGAGGCGATCTGGCCCGACAACCAGGCCGTCGCCCTCTGGAGCAGCATGCTGCATGCGCTCTTCTACCTGTACACCGGCTACGGCCTGCTGCGGTACATGTTCGCCGACAACTGGGTGACCCGCGACGAGCTCTACGCCACCGGGGCGACCTTCACCGTCGTCGCGTGGGGCTTCGCGTACCTCTACCTGGCGATCCAGATCGTCTGGCCGCACTCGTTCACGATCTACGGCGAGACCGGCGTGCCCGGGACCCGCACGTGGTTCGAGCTGCTCTACCTGTCCATCACGACGATGACCTCGACGGGCCTGTCGGACATCTACGCCGTGGAGCCGCACGCGCGCGCGTTCGTCCTGCTCCAGCAGATCACCGGGATGCTCTACGTCGCGCTCGTCGTCGCCCGCCTGGTCGGGCTCACCATCGCCCGCTTCCGCCGCTGACGCTCGCCCGTCCTGACCCGGCGCGCCGGGTCAGGATGCCGGCGGCCCGTCGAGCTCCTCGATGGTGGCGATGGCGGGCGGGCGAGCCGCCTGCAGGTCGCGGGCGACCGCCTCGGCGTCCCGGAGCACCCGCAGCGCGTTGCCACGCACCAGCCGGGCCACCTCGTCCTCGGACCACCGCCGCTGCAGGAGCTCGGCGACGAGCGTCGGGTAGCCGCTGACGTCCTCGAGCCCGAGCGGGAAGGTGTCCGTGCCGTCGTAGTCGCCCCCGATCCCGACGTGCTCGATCCCGGCCACCTCGCGGACGTGCTCGACGTGGTCGGCGACCTGGGCCACCGTGGCGTCCGGCTTGGGGTGCTCGCGGACCCAGGTGGCCGTGAAGCGGCCGAACGCCTCCCAGTCCTTCGCGTCCACCCCGACCTCCGCGGCGGCCGCCGCGGCCTCGACCCGCCAGGCAGCGGTGTCGGGGGAGACGAACTCGGGCACGAAGGTCACCATGCAGACCCCGCCGTTGGCCGGCAGCGTCGCGAGGACGTCGTCCGGAACGTTGCGGGGCGTGTCGCAGAGCGCGAGCGCCGAGGAGTGGCTGAAGACGACGGGCGCCTCCGTGGTGGCCAGGGCGGCGCGCATCGTCGTGGCGGCGACGTGGCTCAGGTCGACGAGCATGCCGAGCCGGTTCATCTCGCGGACCACCTCGCGGCCGAAGGCGGTGAGTCCGCCGACGGCCGGCTCGTCGGTCGCCGAGTCGGCCCAGGGCGTGTTGTCGTTGTGGGTCAGCGTCAGGTACCGGACGCCGAGCGTGTGGAGGGCGCGCAGGGCCGCGAGGGACGAGCCGATGGAGTGCCCGCCCTCGGCACCGAGCAGGGAGGCGATGTGGCCACTGGCGCGGGCGGCGTCGACGTCGTCGGCGGTCAGGGCCAGGGCGAGCTCACCCGGCCACGTGGCCACCATGCGGTGCACGGCGTCAACCTGCTCGAGGGTCGCGACGACGGCGGCGTCGCCCTGCAGGGTGCTCGGCACGAAGACGGACCAGAACTGTGCCCCGACACCGCCCTCGCGCAGCCGCGGGATGTCGGTCCGGGTGCTCGTCACCCGAGCCGACAGGTCGAGCGCCTCGAAGTCGTACCGCGTCAGCTCCCGGGCGGCCCAGGGCAGGTCGTTGTGGCCGTCGAGGAGGGGATGCTCGGCGAGCAGCCGACGTGCCCGGGCGAGCGCCTCCTCATGCGTCCCGGCGCGGCTGTCGGGGGTGTCGGCGATGTCGGGGTCGCCGGTCGTGGGGCGCTGGCCGTCGGCTCCGAGCATGTCCGACATTGAACACCCCGCCATCTAGAGTGGACGCATGGCCCCTCCCCATCCCACCGAGCGCAGCGTCGCCCTCGTGACCCTCGGCTGCACCCGCAACGAGGTCGACAGCGAGGAGCTTGCGGGGCGCCTGCTCGCGGAGGGGTGGCGGCTCGTCGACGACGCGTCGCAGGCCGACGTCGCGGTCGTCAACACGTGCGGGTTCGTCGAGCAGGCCAAGAAGGACTCCATCGACGCGCTCCTCGAGGCCAGCGACCTCAAGGAGCACGGGCGCACCCAGAAGGTCGTCGCGGTCGGCTGCCTCGCCGAGCGGTACGGCAAGCAGCTGGCCGACCAGCTGCCCGAGGCCGACGCGGTGCTCGGCTTCGACTCCTACCGCGACATGAGCGTGCACCTGCGCACCCTGCTCGCGGGTGGCCACGTCGAGAGCCACGCGCCGGGCGACCGGCGTGCCCTCCTGCCGCTGTCGCCCGTCGCACGCCAGGCGGGCGTCACGACGGTCGCGCTGCCGGGCCACGGCGACGCGTCCGTCCCTGCTGCGTCAGCGCCCGCCGGGTCGACGCAGCCGCTCCCGACCGAGGACGCCGTCCCCGTGCCGGCCAGCGGGCCGCGCGTCGTACGCGCCCGGCTCGACGGCCGCCCCTGGGCGCCGCTCAAGATCGCCTCCGGCTGCGACCGACGCTGCTCCTTCTGCGCCATCCCGATGTTCCGCGGCGCGTTCGTCTCCCGTCGCCCCACGGACGCCGTCACCGAGGCGCGCTGGCTCGCGGCTCGTGGCGTCCGCGAGCTGTTCCTCGTCTCCGAGAACTCGACCTCCTACGGCAAGGACCTCGGCGACCTCGGCCTGCTCGAGAAGCTGCTGCCGGAGCTGACGGCGATCGAGGGCATCGAGCGGGTCCGCGTCTCCTACCTCCAGCCGGCCGAGATCCGCCCGGGACTCCTGCGCGCCATGGCCGAGACACCAGGCGTCGTCCCGTACTACGACATCTCCTTCCAGCATGCGTCCGAGCCGCTGCTGCGGCGGATGCGGCGGTTCGGATCGCGCGAGGCCTTCCTCGACCTGCTCGCGCGGATCCGCGCGGACGCCCCGGAGGCCGGCATCCGGTGCAACGTCATCGTCGGGTTCCCCGGCGAGACCGAGACGGACCTCGCGGAGCTCGAGGCCTTCCTCGTCGAGGCGCGCCTCGACGTCGTCGGCGTCTTCGGCTACTCCGACGAGGACGGCACCGAGGCCGAGGGGTACGGCGACAAGGTCGACCCGGCCGTCGTCGCCGAGCGCCTCGACCGCGTCACCCGCCTCGTCGAGGAGCTCAACGCCCAGCGGGCCGAGGAGCGGGTCGGCGAGGTCGTCGACGTGCTCGTCGAGGAGCTCGACGACGACGGCGCGCCGGTCGGCCGGGCCGCGTTCCAGGGACCGGACGTCGACGGCGTCACCGTCCTCCGCCTCGCCGACGGGGCCCCCGTGCCCGCCGTCGGCGACCTGGTGCCGGCCGTCGTCGTCGACACCGAGGGGATCGACCTCGTCGCGGAGCCGCGATGACGCCGACCACCTTCCACCGAGGGGAGGGTCCGAACCCTCGTCCGACCGACTGGAACCTGCCGAACGCCCTGACGGTGCTCCGGTTCCTCCTCGTGCCGGTCTACGCCTTCGCCCTGTTCCAGGACGGTGGCCACGAACCGTGGTGGCGGTTCTGGGCCTGGGTCGTCTTCGCGGTCGCGGCTGTCACCGACGGCGTCGACGGCAAGCTGGCCAGACGCCGTGGTGAGATCACCAACTTCGGCAAGGTCGCCGACCCCATCGCCGACAAGGCGCTCACGGGCACGGCCTTCATCGGGCTGTCGCTGCTCGGCGTCGTGTGGTGGTGGGTCACCGTCGTCATCCTCGTCCGCGAGATCGGCATCACGGTCCTGCGCTTCGTCGTCATCCGTCACGGCGTCATGCCGGCCGGGCGTGGGGGCAAGCTCAAGACGATGCTCCAGACGCTGTCGCTCGGTGCGTTGACCTTCCCGCTCTGGGTGCTCCCGCTCGGCGAGGTCTGGACCACCGTCGCCTACGTCGTGCTCGGCGCGGCCACCGTCATGACGGTGCTGTCCGGTGTGGACTACGTGTTCAAGGCCGCGCGCCTGCGCGAGACGAGCGAGCGCACCCGGCTGCGGCGCGAGGCCCGCGCGGCGCGTCGCGCCGAGGCGGCCGGTGGTGCGGGGGGTGCGGGTGCCGCCGGAGCGGCCGCTGCACCGGGCCGCCCGGAGGAGCGGACCCCGCACCGTGAGTGACGACGCCGACGCCGTCCCGGCTGGCACCGCTGATGCCGCCGACACCGGGGCCGCCGGTGCGGCACTCGTCGCCGAGCTGACCGAGGCGCGGCAGACCCTGGCCTGCGCGGAGTCCCTCACTGCGGGACTCGTCGCGGCGACGGTGGCCGACACCCCGGGCGCCTCGAACGTGCTCCGTGGTGGCGTCGTCGCCTACGCGGCCGACCTCAAGACGGCGCTGCTCGGCGTCCCGCACGACCTGCTGGACCGGGTCGGCACCGTCGACGCCGACGTCGCGGCCGCGATGGCCCGGGGCGTACGTGAGCGGCTGGGCGCCACGTGGGGTGTGGCCACCACCGGGGTGGCCGGTCCCGGACCCGCCGAGGGCAAGCCCGCCGGCACGGTCCACGTGGCGGTGGCGGGCCCCGCGGGAACAGCGACGCGGTCGCTGCGGTTGAAGGGGACCAGGGCGCAGGTGCGCTCCGGCACGGTGGCCGGGGTCCTCGCCCTGGCCCTGGAGGAGACTCGCGCCACGCGGGGAACCGCTGCACCGGTGACCGACCCTCGCGGTACGGTAGGCCTGTCGGCACCCGGAGCTCCTGCCGCCGACGACTGAGCACTCGACACCGACGACACGACGACCTTGGAGGAGGGCGGCATGACGACACTGTTGCGACGCGAGCTCGGTGACGTCCTGCGCGAGCGCCGCCGCGCCCAGGGCCGCACGCTCCGGGAGGTCTCGGCCACGGCATCGGTGTCGCTCGGCTACCTCTCCGAGGTGGAGCGCGGTGAGAAGGAGGCGTCCTCCGAGCTGCTCGCGTCCATCTGCGGTGCGCTCGACACGCCGCTGTCCCAGGTGCTCATCGACGTGTCCGCGCGGATGGCCGAGAGCGAGGGCCTGGCCACGACCGTCCGCCTGCCCGTCCCCGCCGGCGAGGTGGTGTCGGCCTCCGCGGCCTGATCGTCTACCGTGCGAGGGTGCCCACGACGTTCACGGACCTCGAGTCACGGCTGACCCGGCTCGCGGCTCCCGACGGCGCGGCCGTGTCCGTGTGGCTGGGCGACCTCGACGGTCGCCGACGCTGGTCGCACGACGCCGACGTGCCGCACTATGCGGCCTCGACGATGAAGCTGCCGCTCGTCGTGGCGGCCCTGCGACGCGTCGTGCGGGGTGAGCTCGACCTCGAGGACCCGCACGCGGTGCACAGCTCGTTCGCCTCCGTCCTCGACGGATCCCCCTTCACCATGGACGAGTCGGACGACCAGGACCGGGACACGTGGGCGGCGCTCGGCGGGACCCGGACGCTGCGCGAGCTCGCCGAGCACGCGATCACCCACTCGGGGAACCTCGCGACCAACCTGCTCCTCGACGTCGTCGGCCTCGACGAGGTGGCCGAGGTGCTGAGCCTGACCGGTTGCTCGCCCTCGACCGTCGTCGCGCGCGGCATCGAGGACGCGGCCGCCCGCGCGGCCGGCATCACGAACACCGTCACGGCGGCCGACCTCGGAGCCCTGATGGCGGCCGTCGGGCGGCGGGAGCCCGCGCTCGGCGGCGAGGCCGTCCTGGCGCCGGTCGAGGCGATGCTGTCTCGCCAGCACCACCTCGACCAGGTACCGGCCGGACTGCCGCCCGGCACGCCCACTGCAAGCAAGTCGGGGTGGGTCCCGGGGGTCTCGCACGACGTCGCCCTCGTGCGGCCCGTGGGCGAGGCGCCGTTCGTGCTGGCCGTCTGCACGACGGTCGACCTCGGCGAGTCCGAGGCCGCCGCGCTCGTCGCCGACATCGCCCGCGCCCTGTGGGCGACCACCCACCCCGCGGCCGACGTCACGTCCCCGGACCGCCCCGCGGCGACCGGGAGGACGGCGGCCACCGATGTCACGGAGGTCACCGCATGACCACCGTCGTCCGCGTCGAGACGACCACGTCGTCGGTGCCGCTGCACACGCCCTTCGTCACGGCACTGCGCCGGACCGAGACCGTCGACACCGTTCTCGTGCGCGTCACCGACAGCGACGGCAGGGTCGGCTGGGGTGAGGCCCCACAGGTGTGGCAGGTGACCGGTGAGTCCCTCGCCGGCGCGACGGCCTGCCTCGAGCAGATGCTCGCGCCTGCGGTCACGGGCCGACCGCTCGACGACCGCGGCGACCTCGCCGCGCTCGGCCGGACCGTCGCGCGCACGGTGGCGCGCAACTTCGGCGCGAAGGCGGCCTTGGACTCCGCCCTGCACGACGTCCTCGCGCGGGCCGAGGGCGTCTCGGTGGCGGCGCTGCTCGCCGAGGGTGGACGCGTCCCGGAGCCCGTGCTCGTCACCGACGTCACGCTGTCGGCCGGGGGCGCGGCCGACCTCGCCGACACCGCCCGGGCCCGGGTCGCGGATGGCTTCCGCACGCTGAAGATGAAGGTCGGGACGGACGCCGACACCGACGTCCAGCGAGTGGCCTCGGTGCGCGACGCGGTCGGGCCCGACGTCGCGATCCGTCTGGACGCCAACCAGGGCTGGACGCGCGAGGAGGCCGTGCGGGTCATCCGCGCCCTCGAGGTGGCAGACCTCGGCGTCGAGTTCGTCGAGCAGCCGATCGTGGCGGACGACGTCGAGGGACTGGCGTGGGTCCGCGAGCGCGTCGGCCTGCCGGTCATGGCCGACGAGTCGTGCTTCGGCCCCTACGACCTCGAGCGCATCATCCGGCTCGGCGCCGCAGACCTCGTCAACGTCAAGCTCGCCAAGTGCGGGTCGCTCTCGGTCGGCCGCGACATGCTGCGCCGGGCGCACGACGCCGGGCTGCGCACCATCGTCGGTTCGATGATGGAGTCGCATGTCGGTGTCGGTGCGGCGGCCTCGCTCGTCGCTGCCGAGCCGACGACGGAGGTCAGCGACCTCGATGCCGCCTGGTGGTCGGTCGCCTCGCCGGTCGAGGGCGGTATCCGGTACTGCGGCAACGAGATCCGCCTGCCCGACGCGCCCGGGTCCGGCGTGACGGGGCTCGCCCGCGCCTGAGCCCGTGCGACGAGGGACCCCGCCGGGGCGGGGTCCCTCGTTCGTCCGGACGGGCGACCGCTGGCGTCGCAGCGGTCGTGCCGGTCGTGCCGGCCGTGCCCGTCCTGCAGCCGTGCCGCCCCGTGGGACGTGCCGGGCGGCGTCGTTCAGTTGCCGACGACGCGGAACGTGAACGCGCCCTCACCGGCGCCGGTCTGCCTGGCGTTCAGACCGACTGCCTTGAGCGACTCGAGGAAGGTCTTCTCCTGACCGTGGACGCCGCTGAGGTAGAGCTTCTCGAGCTTGTCGAGGTCGAGGAACACGGCGACGTTGGACCCGCTGACGTCACCGACGGCCTGCGTGAAGGCCTCGCTGTCGCCGAGGCGCCCACCGGCCTGGAGGTCGTCGGCGTAGTCGGACGTCGTCGCCACGTACACCTTGTCGCCGACGACCCGGTGGGTCAGGGCGGGGGCCCCGCCCGCGGAGCGGAGCAGGCGGGTGATGACCGCGTCGGCCCGCTTGGCGTCGCTCGAGATGATCTTGGCGCCGATCGTCGGGGCTGCCGAGGTGAGGTCCTGGCCGGGGACCGAGAGCGTGAAGGAGCGACCGAGGAGCGCCTTGAGGTCGGCGGGTAGCTTGACGCCGAGCCCCTGCTGCACCATCGCGAGGACGTCGCCCTGGCCGCGTGCGGCACCGTCGAGCTGCTTCTTCAGGTTCGGCCACGCGGCGTCGATCGACTGGTCCGCGCCGGACACCTGCAGGGCGGCCATCGTGTTGGCCGGCAGGTTGGCCAGCTCCGTGCCATCGCCCTTGGCCGTCCCCGACGCGTCGGCGCCCCGGACGACACCGGCCAGCTCGACGTAGTCGGCGTCGAAGCGCAGGGCGGCGGCCAAGCGGCCCTTGCCACCCGGCACGGCGGTGGGCCCGAGGCTGCCGCCGAGCTTCTGCAGCTCGGGCAGGCCGAGGCCCATGTCGACCCACGCCGACGCCACGCCCTGCTCGCCGAGCGCCGACATGTCGCCGGCGAAGGTCGCGTTCTGCGCGAGACTGCCCTTCGCGGTCGCCGCGAGCGTCGCGTCGCCGAGGCCACCCGGGGTGAGGATGGCGTAGCCGTCCTTGACGCGCAGGTCGGTGTCGGCCCCGCTGGCGCCGCAGGTCCGGAGCCGGTCCAGCGTCGTGCGCGCGGCATCCTCGTCCCTGACCTGGATCGCCACGGCGAGGTTCGGCTTGTCCTTCGTGCCACCGGGCCGCAGCGCCAGGCCGACGCGGTCGCCGAGCCACGGCGCGATGTCGGTGTCGTAGCGGAACGTCTTCATGCACGCGTCGCGCGAGTCGTGGGCGGCGAGGTCCCAGAGCTTCTTGCGGGGGTCGCCGCTCCCGAGGGTGTTCTGGATCTGCGGGACCTTGCCGAGGAAGCGGACCGCGGCGACCTTCTGCCCTGCGGAGGGGTCGATGTCGAGGCGGAGGTAGGCGTACGCGTCACCGGGCAGCACGTCCGCGGGCTGCGAGCCGCCCCCGCCCAGCTGCTGGGCCGCGAAGACCCCGGCGCCGCCGAGCAGCACCACCGCGGCGAGGCCGCCGGCGAGCAGACCGGTACGCCTGCGGCGAGCGACGCCCGGCGCCGCCGGCTCGTCCGAGAGGGCGACGCCCTCGGTGGCCGTGGACCCGACCAGGTCGCCGGCGACGGGATACGTGTAGGGCTGGGTGACCTGCGTGTCTCCCGAAGGTCGGTACGTCGAGTCGGACATGTGAAGTGCTCCCCCTGAGGATGGTGTGCCGGCACTGGCGCCGCGCAGCGACGATATCGCCTGGTGAGGACGGCCATGTCCGGTTCGGCGATCCTGCGACGCGGTCGTGACCGGAGGCGTCCCGGGCCGGCTCCCGACGCCGCGTGGAGGCGTCGGCGACGAGGGACGACCGCAGCGGGTCGGGCACGGCTGCGCCGGGTGGCAGACTGGCAGGCGTGCGGATGAGTCACTTCTGGACCCTGATGGAGGACGAGTTCGGCGAGGGGTACGCGAGGTCGCTCGCCCGCGACCACGTCATCGGCTCGCTCGGCGGCCGGTCCGTCGACGAGGCGCTCGCCGACGGCGAACCGCCACGCCGCGTCTGGGAGGCGATCTGCGACGACATGGACGTGCCCGAGTCCCGACGCCTCGGCCGCGACGACCGCGTGGCCCGTGGCGCGCAGGGCGGCCAGGTGGCCGGCCCGTGAGCGCCCCGCGCGGCCGGATCACCCTGAGGCGCGGGGACATCACGACCGACGCCGGAGCCGACGCCATCGTCAACGCGGCGAACTCCTCGCTCCTCGGCGGTGGGGGCGTCGACGGCGCGATCCACCGCGCAGCCGGTCCTGACCTGCTCGCCGAGTGCCGGCTCCTCGGCGGGTGCGCGACCGGCGACGCCAAGATCACCGGTGCGGGGCGGCTGCCGGTCCGCCACGTCATCCACACCGTGGGTCCGGTGTGGCGCGGCGGCGGGGCGGGGGAGCCGGAGCTGCTCGCGTCCTGCTACCGCCGGTCGGTGGAGCTCGCGGCCCAGGCGTCGTGCGCCGTCGTCGCGTTCCCGGCCATCTCGTGCGGCGTCTACGGCTACTCCCCCGACGCGGCGGCCCGCGTCGCCGTGACGACGCTCGCGGACGCTCTCGCCGCGTTCCCGGCCGTCCGGGAGGCGCGCTTCTGGCTCTTCTCGGACCAGGTCCACGCCGCCTTCGAGGCGGCGCTCGCCGAGGCCGGGGAGGCCTGACCCTCGGCGGGTGCGCTGATCGAGCGGTCGGCCACGGCGGCGGCGTGTCGCTGCCCGGTCTCGAACACGTGTTCGGTAGTGTTGTCCACAGGTCCGGTGTCGTCCATGGCATCGTCCACAGGCCGTCTCGTGGTGAACTCCGATGTCGGCGCCGGCACCTAACGTCTGACCCGACAACGGAACTCACGAACGCCGTCGTTCAGGGTCGAAGGCAGACGACCGCAGCGCAGACGGCAGATAGGTGGCCACCACATGGCATCGGTGATGGACAAGGACAAGGCCCTCGCCTCGGTGATGGGTCAGATCGAGAAGAGCTACGGCAAGGGTGCGGTGATGCGCCTCGGCGACGACGTCCGACCGCCGATCGAGATCATCCCCACGGGGTCGATCGCCCTCGACGTCGCGCTCGGCATCGGCGGCCTCCCGCGTGGGCGCATCGTCGAGATCTACGGCCCGGAGTCCTCCGGCAAGACGACCGTGGCCCTGCACGCGGTCGCCAACGCGCAGCGCGCCGGCGGCATCGCGGCCTTCATCGACGCCGAGCACGCGCTCGACCCCGAGTACGCCAAGAAGCTCGGCGTCGACACCGACGCCCTGCTCGTCTCCCAGCCCGACACCGGTGAGCAGGCGCTCGAGATCGCCGACATGCTCATCCGCTCCGGCGCGCTCGACATCATCGTCATCGACTCCGTCGCCGCCCTCGTGCCGCGCGCCGAGATCGAGGGTGAGATGGGCGACAGCCACGTCGGCCTGCAGGCCCGCCTCATGAGCCAGGCGCTGCGCAAGCTCACCGGTGCGCTGAACTCGACGGGCACGACCGCGATCTTCATCAACCAGCTGCGCGAGAAGATCGGCGTCATGTTCGGTTCGCCCGAGACGACCACCGGTGGAAAGGCGCTGAAGTTCTACGCGTCCGTACGTCTCGACGTGCGTCGCATCGAGACCCTCAAGGACGGCACCGAGCCGGTCGGCAACCGCACCCGTGTCAAGGTCGTCAAGAACAAGGTGTCGCCGCCGTTCAAGCAGGCGGAGTTCGACATCCTCTACGGCCTGGGCATCTCGCGCGAGGGTGGACTCATCGACATGGGGGTCGAGCACGGCTTCATCCGCAAGGCCGGGGCCTGGTACACCTACGAGGGCGACCAGCTCGGCCAGGGCAAGGAGAACGCTCGCAACTTCCTCAAGGACAACCCCGACCTCGCCGACGAGATCGAGAAGAAGGTCAAGGAGAAGCTCGGCGTCGGGCCGCGTGTGGACCAGCCGGCCGAGGTCGCGGACGTCCCGGTCGACTTCTGATCGTGAGCTCCCGGAGCTCGCCGTCCGGACCGGTCGTCAGCCGGCCTCGACCCGTCGGTCGAGGAACGGCTGGCCCGGGCCGCGCGGATCCTGGCCGAGGCCGAGGGCCTGTCCGGGGCGCCTGCTCCGGCCGGCTCGGGCAACCCCAGGCTCTGGGGCGAGCCGGGACCCTGGGACGACGGGTCGCCCCGCCGAGATCCCGAGCTCGAGCCGGGAGGCCGCCGCGCGCCCGGTCCCTCTCGACGGGGGAGGCGTGGCACGCCACCACCCCCGCCCGACCCGACGACGCACGCGCCCGAGGCCGACCCCGAGTCGGTCGCGCGCGCGATCGTCCTGCGACAGCTGAGCATGGCGCCCCGCAGCCGGGCCCAGCTGGAGCGAAAGCTGCGGGACCGCGGCTGCGCCGACTCGGTGGCGACCCGGGTCCTCGACCGCATGACCGAGGTGGGGCTCGTGGACGACGAGGCCTACGCCGAGATGCTCGTTCGCTCCAAGCAGGCGGCACGAGGTCTGGCCCGCAAGGCCCTCGCCCACGAGCTGCGCAAGCAGGGCATCGACCAGGACGTCGCCGAGGAGGCGCTCGGCCAGGTCGACGCCGACGACGAGCGGGCCAGGGCCGAGGACCTCGTGGCCAAGAAGCTGCGCACCATGCACGGGCTCGCGCCCGACGTGCAGGCCCGCCGGCTGGCAGCCATGCTGGCCCGCAAGGGCTACTCCGGGGAGATCGCGTGGCCGGTCGTGCGCGATGCGGTCAACCTCGCCGAGGAGCACCAGCGAGACTGACCCGCCCCGTCACGCCGGCCGCGGACCGGCAGCAGGAAGGTCCCGGTGCCGACGGGATGGACCCGAGGGCACGACGAAGGGCGGGGACCCTGCGGTCCTCGCCCTTCGTGGGGTGGCCGGTGCGGCCGGGTTCAGGTGCAGGTCACGCCTGCGACGGCACCACGGCGATCGCCGAGATGTCGAACTCGAGCTTGACCTTCTCGCTGACGAGGACGCCACCGGTCTCGAGCGCCGCGTTGAACGACAGGTTCCACTCGGTGCGGTCGATGGTGACGCCGCCCTCGAAGCCGACGCGGGTGTTGCCGAACGGGTCCTTGGCCGAGCCCGTCTCCTCGAAGGGGATCGTGACGGACTTCGTCACCCCGTTGATGGTGAGGTCACCGGTGATCTCCCACTCGGCGCCGTCGCGCTCGACGCGCGTCGAGACGAAGGTGATCTCGGGGTGGTTCTCGATGTCGAAGAAGTCAGGGGTGCGCAGGTGGCCGTCGCGCTGCTCGTTGCCGGTGGTCACGCTCGCCGCCTTGATGGTGACGTTGACCGACGAGTTGGACGTGGTGGCGGTGTCGACGTGGGCGCTGCCCTCGAACTCCTCGAACTGGCCGCGCACCTTGGTGACCATGGCGTGGCGCGCCGAGAAGCCGATGCGCGTGTGGCTCGGGTCCAGCGTGTAGTCGCCGGTGATGTCGGCGACGGCGACGGAGGTGGTCTCGGCCGCGGGGGCCTCGGCGGTGCGGTTGAACAGTCCCATGATGAGTCCTTCGGAGTAGATGATTGAATGTTCAACGACAGTCTGCACTGATCTCGTTGAACTGTCAAGCATTGGTTCAAACTCGGACCGTGGTCCGGTTATTCCGCCGTAGGGTGATGGGAGGCCGACGTCCTGTTGAGCCGTCGGACGGGGGCGCGGGACGCCGTACCCTAGACGCGGCCCGCACGCCACCGCGCGCCCGGCGGACTGACGGAGAAGGACGATGCCGAAGACCTATGACGTGCGCACCCACGGGTGCCAGATGAATGTCCACGACAGCGAGCGCCTCGCGGGCCTCCTCGAGACCGCGGGCTACGTCGACCTCGCCAGCCTTCCCGCGGGGGAGCGGCCGGAGGTGGCCGACGTCGTCGTCTTCAACACGTGTGCCGTCCGCGAGAACGCCGACAACAAGCTCTACGGCAACCTCGGGCAGCTGCGCCCCGCCAAGCAGAAGAACCCTGACCTGCAGATCGCCGTCGGCGGGTGCATGGCCCAGAAGGACCGAGGCGCCATCGTCGAACGCGCCCCGTGGGTCGACGTGGTCTTCGGGACCCACAACATCGGCTCGCTGCCGGCACTGCTCGACCGGGCAGCCCACAACCGCAAGGCCCAGGTCGAGATCCTCGAGAGCCTCGAGGTGTTCCCGTCCACCCTCCCCACGCGCCGCGACTCCGCCTACAGCGGTTGGGTGTCGATCTCGGTCGGGTGCAACAACACCTGCACCTTCTGCATCGTGCCGAGCCTGCGGGGCAAGGAGCAGGACCGGCGTCCCGGTGAGATCCTCGCCGAGATCGAGGCACTCGTGGCCCAGGGCGTCGTGGAGGTGACCCTGCTCGGGCAGAACGTCAACACCTACGGCGTCGAGTTCGGGGACCGGCTCGCGTTCGGCAAGCTGCTGCGCGCGTGCGGTGACATCGAGGGCCTCGAACGCGTGCGGTTCACCAGCCCGCACCCGGCCGCCTTCACCGACGACGTCATCTCGGCCATGGCCGAGACGCCGAACGTCATGCCGAGCCTGCACATGCCGCTGCAGTCGGGCTGCGACGACGTGCTGCGCCGGATGCGTCGCTCCTACCGCAGCGCCAGGTTCCTCGGCATCCTCGACCAGGTGCGTGACCGGATCCCCGACGCCGCGATCACCACCGACATCATCGTCGGCTTTCCCGGCGAGACCGAGGCAGACTTCCAGGGCACCCTCGACGTCGTGCGCGAGGCGCGGTTCTCCAGCGCCTTCACCTTCCAGTACTCGATCCGGCCCGGGACCCCGGCGGCGACGATGGAGGGCCAGGTGCCCAAGGAGGTCGTGCAGGAGCGCTTCGACCGGCTCATCGCCCTCCAGGAGGAGGTGTCGTGGGCGGAGAACCGCCGCCTGGAGGGACGGGAGGTCGAGGTCCTCGTCGCGCCGTCCGAGGGGCGCAAGGACTCCGCGACCAAGCGCCTGTCCGGCCGGGCCCGCGACAACCGTCTGGTCCACTTCGCCCTCGCCGGTGGGGCCGAGGTGCCGCGCCCGGGCGACCTCGTCACGGTCGGGGTCACGTACGGGGCGCCCCACCACCTCGTCGCCGACTCGGCCGTCACGGGTGGCGCGTACCGGGTGCGCCGCACGCCGGGTGGCGACGCGTGGGCCGCGCTCCAGGACGCGCCGACCGGCCCGCGCAAGCCGGCTGTGACCCTCGGGATGCCGGGCATCGGACGCCCCGCCGCGACCGCTCCGAGCGCTCCCGCCTGCGCCGCCCCCTGACCTCCGGCCGGTTCGGGCGCGAGCCGGTCGGCGTGCTTGACTTGGGCCCATGACCGTGCGCCCGATCGTCATCAGCGGCGAGCCCGTGCTCCACCGCTCTGCCGCCCTCGTGACCGAGTTCGACGACGACCTGCGGACGCTGGTCGAGGACATGCACGAGACGAACGTCGCGGCCAACGGTGTGGGCCTTGCCGCCCCGCAGGTCGGCGTCGGTCTGCGGGTGTTCGTCTGGAAGATGCCGAACGACGACGGGGTCCCCGAGTCGGGCCACGTCGTCAACCCGACGGTGACCACCTCGAAGGTGCCGCCGGGCCGCCCCGACCCGCACGAGGAGACCGAGGGCTGCCTGTCGGTGCCGGGTGAGTCGTTCCCGCTGCGGCGGGCCGAGCGAGCCCACGTCGTCGGGTTCGACGTCGAGGGCAACCGCGTCGAGTTCGACGCCACGGGCTGGTTCGCCCGCTGCATGCAGCACGAGTACGACCACCTCAACGGCACGCTGTACGTCGACCGCCTGGACGAGCGCCAGTCCAAGAAGGCGAAGAAGGCCGTGCGCCGCAACGGCTGGGGCACGCCGGGGCACTCGTGGATGCCCGGTGTCGACGCCGACCCCTTCGGCCACGACGAGGCCGACCTCGACGCCGAGGGCCACGAGGGCCACGAGGGCCACGAGGTGCACGCAGGCCGCCACGGCGAGCACGACGAGCTGGCGGGGTGACCCGGCCGGCGGACGCGGCCGGTCCCGACGGTGCCCTCGCCGCGCTGCCCGCCGTCGTCGCCGTCGTGGGGGCCACCGCGACCGGCAAGTCCGACCTCGCGCTCGACCTGGCCGAGCGGCTCGAGGGGGAGGTTGTCAACGCGGACGCCATGCAGCTCTACCGCGGCATGGACATCGGTACGGCGAAGCTCGCGCCCGCCGAGCGTCGCGGCATCGCCCATCACCAGCTCGACGTCCTCGATGTGACCGAGGAGGCGAGTGTCGCTGCCTACCAACGGAACTCGCGGGCCGACATCGCGGCCATCCGTGCCCGAGGCCGTCGTCCCCTCCTCGTCGGCGGCTCGGGGCTCTACGTCCGGGCGGCCCTCGACCGGCTCGACATCCCGCCCACCGACCCCGCCGTCCGAGCCCGGCTCGAGGCGGAGGCCGACCGCGAGGGAGGCGAGGCGATGCATGCCCGCCTCCGCGGCGTCGACCCGCAGGCGGCCGCGCGCATCCTGCCTGGGAACGTCCGCCGCGTGGTACGGGCCCTCGAGGTCGTCGAGCTGACCGGCCGACCGTTCAGCGCGTCGCTGCCGGCGCGCGAGCACGTCACTCCGGCAGTCGTTCTCGGGCTTCGCCTCGACCGCGCCGTGCTCGACGAGCGGATCGGCCGTCGCGTCGACCGGATGTGGGACCAGGGCCTGCGCCAGGAGACCGAACATCTGCTCGCAGCGGGGCTTCGCGACGGGTTCACGGCGAGCCGCGCCATCGGGTACAGCCAGGCCATCGCCGTTCTCGACGGCGACCTGTCCGAGGAGCAGGCCCGGCTCGACACCGCCCAGGCGACGCGTCGTTACGCGCGCCGGCAGGCGTCCTGGTTCGGCGCCGACCCGCGCATCGTGTGGCTGGAGGCCGAGGCTCCCGACCTGCTCGACCGCGCCCTCGCCGCAGTCCGGGCCCACGACGCGTCGGTCCCTGCCGTACCGGAGAATGACTGACATGACGCGCTTCACCAAGGGCCACGGCACCGAGAACGACTTCGTCCTCGTTCCCGACCTCGACGGCACCCTCGAGCTCACCCCGGCGCAGGTGCAGCGCATCGCCGACCGTCACGCGGGGCTCGGCGCCGACGGCGTCATCCGTGTCGTGCGCACCCGGTACGCCACCGACGACGCGGTGCGCTCCCAGGCCGACGACGCCGAGTGGTTCATGGACTACCGCAACTCGGACGGGTCCCTCGCGGAGATGTGCGGCAACGGCACCCGCGTCTTCGCCGAGTACCTGCGCCGCGAGGGACTCGCCCACGGCCGGCAGCTGAGCATCGCCACGCGTGCCGGCACCAAGACCATCCGCGTCACCGACACGGGCTACGCGGTCGACCTCGGGCCGTGGCGGCTCTCCGACGAGGAGGGTGCCCGCCGTGACGGTTTCGACGTCATGGTCCGTCCCCGCCACGGCAAGCCGGTCCCGGCGCTGTCGCTCGACCTCGGCAACCCGCATGCCGTCGTCATGCTCCCCGAGGGCATCGACCTCGACCAGCTCGACCTCACCGCCGCTCCCGAGGTCCACCCGGAGCAGCGCGAGGGCGTCAACGTCGAGTTCGTCAGGGCGGTCGGTCCGGGCCACATCGCGATGCGGGTCCACGAGCGTGGGGTCGGCGAGACCCGCTCGTGCGGAACCGGCGCGGCCGCGGCGGCCCTCGCCACGCGCTTCTGGTCCGGGGTCGAGGACGACTCCCCGTGGACCGTCGACGTGCCCGGCGGTCGCCTCACCGTGACGCCGCTGCCGGGCAGTCGGGTCGAGCTCGCGGGACCCGCTCAGCTCGTCGCCGACGGTGAGTTCCCGTTGTGACGCCCTGCGGGCGGTCCTGAGCTGCGACGCACCTCGAGGACGCGGAACGACTTGGCCGACGACAGGCGGCCGCACGTCAGGCCCCAGTCCTGGGCGTTGAGCCACTTCTGCAGCGAGTCCGAGCCGAGGTGCTTCTGGACGACGAGGTGGGCCGCGCCGTCGTCGGTGAGCCGAGGCAGCCAGCGCTCGAGGAGGTCGTGCAGCGCCGCCTTGCCGACGTGGATCGGGGGGTTGGACCAGATCGTGTCGAAGCGCAGGTCGGCCGGGACCTCGTGGGGCTCGCAGAAGGTGACGTTCGCGACGCCGACGGTCGCCGCGTTGCGGCGTGCGAGGTCGAGCGAGCGGCGGTTGACGTCGACCCCCCACACGGTCGCGCCGGGGGAGCGCAGCGCGAGGGTCAGGCCGATGGGCCCCCAGCCGCAGCCGAGGTCGAGGAGCGCACCCGCCGGGCTCGGATCCGGAGCCGCGGCGAGGAGGACCGCGGTGCCCGGGTCGAGACGCTCGGGGGAGTAGACGCCCCGCGCGGTGGTCAGGCGGTACGGCCTGCCCTCCAACGTCACCGCGATGGTGCGCAGGTCCTCGGGGGAGGCCGGCTCGGCGCTGAAGTAGTGGTCGGTCCGCTCGCTCATCACGGCCACCGTAGCGGCAGGGTCCCGGGGCGACACCGGCCGGACCGGTGGCGCCCCGCGCGAGGGGGTATGGGCCGGGTGAGCGCCGGGTGAGGTGGTGCGGGCACAAACGAGTCGCTCGTGGCGTTAATGGGATGGGACCATAGGGAGAACATGACGACGAACCACACGAACCAGCACAGTCGCGGCACCAACCTGTTCGCGACCCGCGCCGAGGCACTGGCCGCCGACCTCGACGAGCGCACCGAGGCGGACCTTCCGCTCTACGACGGTGACCAGCTCGACCGCGAGGAGCGTGCGGCCCTTCGCCGAGTCCAGGGGTTGTCGACCGAGCTCGAGGACGTCACCGAGGTCGAGTACCGGCAGCTTCGTCTCGAGCGCGTCGTGCTCGCCGGTGTCTGGACCGACGGCACGAGCGAGGACGCCGAGAACTCCATCCGCGAGCTCGCCGCGCTGGCCGAGACCGCCGGCTCGACCGTTCTCGCCGGCGTCCTCCAGCGGCGCCAGCGGCCGGACCCCGCCACGTACCTCGGTAAGGGCAAGGCGATCGAGCTGCGCGACATCGTCGTGGCCGAGGGCGCCGACACCGTCATCTGCGACGGCGAGCTGGCCCCGGGTCAGCGTCGTGCCCTCGAGGATGTCGTCAAGGTCAAGGTCATCGACCGCACCGCCCTGATCCTCGACATCTTCGCCCAGCACGCCAAGAGCCGGGAGGGCCGCGCCCAGGTCGAGCTGGCGCAGCTGCAGTACCTCCTGCCGCGCCTGCGCGGCTGGGGCGAGTCGATGTCCCGCCAGGCCGGTGGCCGCGTCGCCGGCGGTGAGGGCATCGGGTCGCGCGGACCCGGTGAGACGAAGATCGAGCTCGACCGCCGCCGGATCAACACCAAGATCGCCAAGCTGCGGCGCGACATCAAGGGCATGAAGACCAGCCGCGACACCCGGCGCCACTCCCGACGCGTGGGGGGCGTGCCCTCGGTCGCGATCGCCGGCTACACCAACGCCGGCAAGAGCTCGCTGCTCAACCGGCTGACCGGCGCCGGCGTGCTGGTCGAGAACCAGCTCTTCGCCACCCTCGACCCGACCGTCCGGCGCGCCGAGACCGAGGACGGCCGCGTCTACACGCTCGCCGACACCGTCGGCTTCGTCCGCAGCCTGCCCCACCAGCTCGTCGAGGCGTTCCGGTCGACGCTCGAGGAGGTGGCCGACGCCGACCTGCTGCTGCACGTCGTGGACGGCTCGCACCCGGACCCGGAGGGCCAGATCAGCGCCGTGCGCGGGGTGCTCGCCGACGTCGGCGGTGACCAGGTCAAGGAGGTCATCGTCGTCAACAAGGCCGACATCGCCGACCCGGAGGTGCTCGACCGGCTGCGCCGCCACGAGAGGCACTGCATCACCGTGTCGGCCCGAACCGGCGCCGGCCTGGCCGAGCTGCGCGACCTCATCGCCGACGAGCTGCCCAGGCCGGACATCGAGGTCGAGGTGCTGGTGCCCTACGAGCGCGGTGACCTCGTCTCCCGCATCCACGAGGGCGCCGAGGTCCTCGCCAGCGAGCACGTCGCGGACGGCACGCGCGTGCGGGCCAAGGTGACGCCCGACCTCGAGGCCGAGCTGTCCGACTACGTCGTCGTCGCGAGCTGACCGACGCCGACGGGAGGACGCGGCGTCGGTGCTGTCGTTGCTGTCGGAGCTGTCGGTGAGGATGGTGGCATGGCCCTCGAGATCCCTTGCCCGTACTGCGGCGCCCAGATGTATGCCGAGCAGGCGCACAACCGCTGCCCCAGGTGCCTGTACATCGAGCCGTGCTGCGACGGCGCGCCACAGGCTGTCTGCGAGACACGGGCGCCCGAACGTCCGGCTCCGTCGCGGTGACGGTGGATGCTCGTGGCACCTGCGTGCCGGCGCTGGTGCAGCCGCCGGCGCCGGGACGTCCGGGTGACCCCTGGATCGTGACGCGGCGTCTCGTCCTGCGCCGCCCGGACGAGGCCGACCTCGAGGACTACGTGCGACTGCACAGCGACCCGCGAACGTACGCGCACGCGCCGCACACCAGACCGAGCCCGGAACGCTGCCGCGAGAGGCTCGAGGACGACCTCCACTCCTGGGAGGCCGACGGCGTCGGGTACGCGGCCGTCGTCGAGCGGTCCTCGGGTGAGGTCGTCGGCTGGGCCGGACTGCGGGTCAAGGACTCCGACGAGACCGAGCTCAACCTCTACTACCGGCTCGCGTACTCCCGGCTCGGTCAGGGACTGGGCCGCGAGGTGTCGCGCGGCATCGTCGCCTGGGGCTTGGAGCACCGCGACGAGCGCGTCACCGCCATGGTCGACCGGGTCAACGGCGCCTCCGCCGCGACGGCCACGGCGGCCGGCCTCGTGCAGAAGGGCACGCGCCTCAACCGCGACGACCCGCCTGGCTCGGAGCCGATGCTGTACTTCGAGGCCCCGGTCGTCGCGGTCGTCGACCCGGCCCGCGTCGACGCCGAGGCTCAGGGACGCCGTCATCGACCTGTGGGTGCACGTCAACGACGCCGGCGGCTCGGTCGGCTTCCTGCCCGGGGCCCCGCGCGAGGCCGTCGCCGCCGCTCTCGACCGGCACCTGGCGGACGTCGGTGCCCAGACGGCACTGCTGTGCACCCTGCATGACCCCGACGGCACGCTGCGGGGGCTCGGTTTCTGGGAGCACTCGCGCGGCTTCCCGTACGAGCACCTCGCCGGCCTCAAGCGGCTCATGGTGGACCCGACGGCGCAGGGTCGCAACCTCGGGCGCATCCTCCTCGGCGGGATGGTCGGCATCGCCCGGCGGTCGCTGCCCGCGGTCGAGCTGCTCAGGCTCGACTACCGCGACGGGCTCGGCCTCGGCGAGTTCTACGCCTCTGCGGGCTGGACGGAGGTCGGGCGTGTGCCGCGCGGGCTCAAGCTGTCCGACACCGACTACCGCGACGACGTCACGATGGCCCGACGCGTCGACGCTGCGCCGCTCACCTGAGGTGGTTCGGTCGCACCGCGGTGGAGTGATCCCTCACGAAAGGCCGACGATGCTTCCGTCCTCGTCCAGGTCGATGCGCTCGGCGTTGGGCGAGCTCGGCAGCCCCGGCATGGTGCGCATGTCGCCGCAGACGGCGTACACGTAGCCGGCGCCGACGGCGGCCCGCACCTCGCGGACCGGCATCCGCCACCCCGTCGGCGCCCCGAGCAGCGTCGGGTCCGACGACAGCGACAGGTGCGTCTTGGCGATGACGACGGGCAGCTCGCCGAAGCCGAGACGCTCGTAGTCGCGCAGGGCCCGGGCAGCCCCTGGGGACAGGTCGATGCCGTCGGCACCGTAGACCTCGCGGGCCACGGTCTCGATCTTGTCCGCGAGCGGCATCTCCAGCGGGTAGAGGACGCGGAACTCGGCCCGCTCGGCGGCCGCGTCGAGCACGCGTCGGGCGAGGTCCTCCGCCCCCGACCCGCCCTCGGCCACATGACGCGTCACGGCGCAGCGGACGCCGAGTCGTCGCAGAACCGGCGCACGACATCGTGCTCGGAGCCGTGGTCCGTGGGGAAGGCGTTGACGGCCACGACCGGCGTCACCCCGAAGCGTCGGACGATGTCGACGTGGGCGCGGAGGTTGGGCAGACCTGCCTCGACGGCCGTCGGGTCCTCGTCGAGCAGGTCCTCGGGCAGGGGCCGCCCGGCGCGGATGCGCCACCGACCTGAGTGCGCCTTGAGGGCCCGCACCGTCGCGACGACGACGGCGGCGTCGGGGGACAGCCCGGCCACCCGGCACTTGACGTCGAAGAAGCGCTCGGCGCCCATGTCCGCGCCGAACCCGGCCTCGGTGACGACGACGTCGGCGCCGCGCATGGCCACGAGGTCCGCGAGCACCGACGAGGTGCCGGTCGCGATGTTGCCGAACGGGCCGCAGTGCACGAGCGCGGGCCCGCCCTCGAGCGTCTGCACGAGGTTGGGCTGCACGGCGTCGCGCAGGATCACCGCCATGGCGCCCGCCGCGCCGAGGTCCTCGGCCGTGACACCCTTGCCCTCGACGGTGTAGCCGACGACGATGCGCCCGAGACGCTCGCGCAGGTCCTGCAGCGATGTCGCGAGGCTGAGCAGCACCATGACCTCGCTCGCGGCCGTGATGTCGAAGCCCGTCTCCCGCGGGACGCCGTCCTCGCGGGCGCCGAGGCCGACGACGACGTTGCGCAGGGCGCGGTCGTCGACGTCGAGGACCCGCCGCCAGGTGATGCGGCGCGGGTCGATCCCGAGCGGGTTGCCGTGGTGCAGGTGGTTGTCGACCATCGCGGCGAGGAGGTTGTGCGCCGCCGTCACGGCGTGGAAGTCACCGGTCAGGTGCAGGTTGAGCCGGTCCATCGGCACGACCTGGCTGTACCCGCCGCCGGCGGCGCCGCCCTTGATGCCGAACGTCGGCCCCATCGAGGGCTGGCGCAGCGTCACGACGGCGCGCGATCCGAGGCGCTCGAGCGCCTGGGCGAGGCCGACCGACGTCGTGGTCTTGCCCTCGCCGAGCGGTGTCGGGGTCATCGCCGTGACGACGACATAGGTCGCCCGACGCCCGGGGACGGGGGTGTCGAGGACGGCGAGGTCGACCTTGGCGACGTCGCGGCCGTACGGCACGACGTGGTGCTCGGCGATGCCGAGGTCGGCCGCCACCTCGAGCATCGGCCGCAGGGTCGCTGCGCGCGCGATGGCGAGGTCGGTGGGCTGGCTCGTGGTCATGTCTCGATCAAACTCCGCTATGACGCGTCCGGCGACGAAGTGCCGTGAACCTCACGCTGTCCGTCGCGACTCCTCAGTGGGACCGGCAGGCTGGGGACGGGGGCGGCACCGTGTCGGTGGTGCCCCATAGGGTGGGTCGGTGGCCCCTCGACCTTCGATCGACGACCTCCTCCACGCCGCGGTGTCGAGGGTCGGTGGTGTCGAGCGGCCCGGCCAGCTGGCCATGGCACGGGCCGTCGGCGACGCCGTGGACAAGGGTGAGCACCTGCTCGTGCAGGCCGGCACCGGCACCGGCAAGTCGCTCGCCTACCTCGTGCCTGCGGTGGCCCATGCTTTCCGGTCCGGCAAACCTGCCGTCGTCGCCACCGCGACCCTCGCCCTGCAGGCCCAGATCGTCGACCGCGACATGCCGCGCGTCGCCGAGGCGCTCGCCCCGGTCCTCGGTCGCCGCCCGACGTACGCGCTCGTCAAGGGCCGCCGCAACTACGTCTGCCTCAACAAGCTCGAGGGCGGCTTCCCCGACGACGAGGACGGGCTGCTGTCGGTGTCGCAGGTCGACGCCGGCGTCGGTCGGCTCGGCGCCGAGGTGGTTCGCCTGCGGGACTGGGCCGGTCACACCGAGTCCGGTGACCGCGACGAGCTCGTCCCCGGTGTCTCGGAGCGGGCCTGGCGCCAGGTGTCGGTGTCGGCCCACGAGTGTCTCGGCGGCAAGTGCCCCTTCGTCACCGAGTGCTTCGTCGAACGCGCCCGCGAGGCCGCCAAGGACGTCGACGTCGTCGTGACCAACCACTCGTTCATGGCCATCGACTCCTTCGAAGGCCGCCAGATGCTGCCCGAGCACGACGTCCTCGTCGTCGACGAGGCGCATGAGCTCGTCGACCGCGTCACGGCCACCATCACCGACGAGCTGACCGGCTCGATGGTGGCCACGGCCGCCAAGCGAGCCGGTCGGATGTCCGACAACACCGACGCCCTGACCGAGGCCGGCGAGCTGCTCGCCGCGTCGCTCGAGCGCGTCGAGGAGGGCCGGATGCTCGGGATCCCCGACGCCGTCGGCCTCGCCCTGGCCCGGGTCCGCGACGCCGCGCGCCAGGTGCAGAGCGACCTCAAGCCACCCCCCGGCACCGAGGTCGACGGTGCGCGCCAGGTGGCGCGCGCCGCCGTCGACGAGGTCCACGAGAACGCCGAGCGGATCCTCGAGGAGCGCGAGCTCGACGTCGTCTGGCTCTCCCACGACCAGCGCCGGGGCCCGGTGCTGCGCGTCGCGCCGATGAGCGTCGCGATGCTGGTGCGCGACAAGGTGTTCGACGCGCGCACGGTGGTCCTCACGTCCGCCACGCTCGAGCTCGGCGGCAGCTTCGACGCGGTCGCCGGCACCATCGGCCTGCGCGGTGACGGCGCCCCCGCCTGGCGGGGCCTCGACGTCGGCAGCCCCTTCGACTACCCCAAGCAGGCGATCGCCTACGTCGCCACGCACCTGCCGCCGCCCGGCCGCGACGGCACCAGCGATGCCGCCCTGGACGAGATCGAGGAGCTGGTCCGCGCCGCAGGTGGTCGCACGCTGGGCCTCTTCTCGTCGACGCGCGCGGCACAGAACGCCGCCGAGGTCATGCGCGCCCGTCTCGGCGACGACTACCCGGTCCTGTGCCAGGGCGAGGACCAGATCACGACGCTCGTGCGGCAGTTCGCGCGCAGCCCCCGCACCTGCCTCTTCGGGACGCTGACCCTGTGGCAGGGCGTCGACGTGCCCGGCTCCTCGTGCCAGCTCGTCATCATCGACCGCATCCCGTTCCCGCGGCCGGACGACCCCCTCGCCTCGGCGCGGTCGCAGGCGATCGCCCGGATGGGCGGCAACGGCTTCATGGCCGTCTCGGCGACGCACGCCGCGCTCCGCCTGGCCCAGGGCGCCGGACGCCTCGTGCGCCGCTCCGACGACCGCGGCGTCGTCGCGTTCCTCGACTCGCGGATGATGACGGCCCGGTACGCCGGGTTCCTCCAGCGCTCCCTGCCGCCGTTCTACCCGACGACGGACAAGCAGATGGTCCTCGCCGCGCTCGGCCGACTCGACCAGACCGCGCCCGAACCGCTCCCCGTCGAGGAGCCGGCGCTGCGATCGCTGACCGGCACGCGCTCGGAGGAGGACGGCAGCGAGCACCCGCGCCCGGTCGCGCCCCCGCCGCCCTCCGCGCCCGGCAGCCGGAGCGCCGTGACGTCCGGCCATGCGTGGAGCGACGAGCAGGACGCCGAGCTGCGCGACGCCGCCGAGTCCGGGATGCTCCTCGACGAGCTCGTCGAGCACTTCGAGCTGCCCGGTGAGACCATCGCGGCGCGTGCCGAGCAGCTCGGTCTCAGCCTCGCGACCGGCCAGCTGTTCGACTGACGGGGCACCGAGGCGTCGGCCGATGCGTGCAGGACGACGACCACGAAGGCGGGACGTGGACGGCGACCGGCACGACACCCGCCTTCGTGGCCTGATGGTGGTCGTCATCGTGGACGGTCAGCGCCCTGCCCGCCCCTGACTGAGGTGTCGGCCGCCCGTGGCACCCTAGGGCCATGAGCGACACCGGCGTCCCGCCCCTCGTGCTCGTGAGCGGTCCCGAGGAGGTCCTCGTCGAGCGGGCGGTGGCCTCCTTCGTCGCGGCCGCGCGCTCGGTCGACGCAGAGGTGGTCCGCCTCGACGCCGCCACCTACGAGGGTGGGCAGCTGCGCGTGCACGCCAGCCCCTCGCTCTTCGGCGGCGCCACGTGCATCGTCGTGCGCGACGTGCACGACGCGCCCGACGAGCTCCAGCTCGACCTGCTCGACCTGCTCGCGGCGCCCGAGCCGGAGGTCAGCCTCGTCGTCGCCCACGGGGGAGGACCCCGCGCCAAGAAGGTCCTCGACACGATGAAGAAGCAGGGAGCCCGGGTCGTCGAGTGCCCGGCCGTCAAGTCCGACCGCGACAAGTCCGACTTCGTCACCAAGGAGTTCGCGGCCGCCCGCCGTCGCATCACGGGCGAGGCCGTGCGGGCGCTCGTCGAGGCCGTCGGCAAGGACGTGCGCGAGCTGGCAGCCGCATGCGCCCAGCTCGTCTCCGACACCGAGGGCACGGTCGACGACAGCGTCGTCGACACGTACTACGGGGGCAAGGTCGAGGCCACCGGCTTCCGCGTGGCCGATGCCGCCGTGGCCGGGCAGGCCGGGGAGGCGCTGCGGCTGCTGCGTCACGCCATCGCCAGCGGGGTCGACCCCGTGCCCATCGTCGCGGTCATCGCCTCGCAGCTGCGCCAGCTCGTCAAGGTGGGCGCGGCCGGGCGGGGCAGCTCCGCGCAGCTGGCCAAGAGCCTCGGGATGGCGCCGTGGCAGGTCGACAAGGCGCGTCGGGTGGTCGGCCACTGGAGTGCGGACGGCCTGGCCACCGCGATCCTGGCGGTCGCCGCGGCGGACCACGAGGTCAAGGGCGGTGGCCGCGACCCCGTCTACGCCGTCGAGCGCGCGATCCTGACGATCGCCGGTGCCCGTGGCGGACGCTGAGCGGTCCTCGTCGCGACGGGGTCGGGGCACGGTGGCCGACGGGCTCGCCGACGACCCGGGACGGCCGGCTGACCTGCCCTGACCAGCCCCTGACCAGCCCCTGACCAGCCCATCCGGGGTTGCGGCGCCGGTTTGGAGGGGGCGTGCGGCGCTGGTACCTTTGGTCCTTGCGTGCGCGCTCAGGTCGTGCGCGCATGCAGGCTCCACCCAGAGCCGTTCACGCAGGGTGCCCCACGCCCGGTCCCGAACGGCTTTGCCGCCCTCTAACGGCAGAATCCGACCGAACGAAAGAACATCTCGTGGCAAACATCAAGTCGCAGCTCAAGCGGATCAAGACGAACGAGAAGCGCACCGAGCGCAACAAGGCCGTCAAGTCCGAGCTTCGCACGTGGGTCCGCAAGTTCCGCGAGGCTGCTGCCTCCGGTGACAAGGACGCCGCCGACGCCGCCCTCAAGGCCGCCAGCCGCAAGCTGGACAAGGCCGTGAGCAAGGGCGTCATCCACCAGAACCAGGCCGCCAACCGCAAGTCGGCCATGGCCAAGAAGGCCGCGTCCCTCTGACGCTCGGCCGCCTTGCCTGAACGGGCCCGTCACCCTCGGTGACGGGCCCGCTTCCTGTTCAGAGCCGCCGCTCAGCCGAGGTGCGCCCGCACGGCGGCGACAACCTCCTCGTAGCGCTCGCGCGGCAGGACCGCGCCCTCGCGCCGCACGGCGTCCGGGTCCACCCGGATGAGGCGGTTGACGCGCACCTCGCTCGGGCGACGCCGTCCGTCCCAGGCGCCGGTGCCGATGTCGACCCACTCACGCCCGGCCCGGCGTTCCTGCTCCTCGTCGAGGTCGTGGTCCCTGCTCGTCAGCTGGAGGCCGACGAGCCAGCGGCCCTCCCGGCCGATGAGCAGGACGGGCCGGTCCTTGCCCTCGCGGTGGTCCTCCTCGAACGGCACCCACGTCCACACGATCTCGCCCGGGTCGGGACGGCCGTCGGGCCGCGGGGCGTAGGTCGTGTCGGGCAGCTGCGTCGCATCGCCCGGGTAGTCGCCGGGCGCCGCGACCGCCCGGGCGCCGGGGGCCCCTGGCCGTCGCGTCGTGCTGGGCGTCGTGCTGGACGTCGTGCTGGGCGTGCGCGACGGGACGGACGGGGCGGATCCCGACGCCCGGGACGGGCCGCGCAGGAGGTGGAGGAGGCGACGGACGACGCCGGCGGGTCGAGCGGACATGGGAATCACCGTAGCCACGGCGCCGTTATCGTGTGGGTCAGAGCCCGGGTCGACGGCGATCCGCACGAGCCACACGCACCAGCCGACCGCATCCACCCCCGGAGTCGTCCTTGAGCCCCGCCCGTCGCCGCACCGCCCTTGCCATCCTCGCGCTGTCCGTGGGCGGCTTCGCCATCGGCACGACCGAGTTCGTGACCATGGGCCTGCTGCCCCAGATCGCCGCGGGCACCGGCGTCGACATCGCGACCGCCGGTCACTACGTGTCGGCCTACGCGCTGGGCGTCGTCGTCGGCGCTCCGCTCATCGCCGTCATCGCGGCCAAGGCGCCGCGCAAGGGCCTGCTCATGGGTCTCATGGCCTTCTTCGCCGTCGCCCACCTGGCCGTCGTCGTCGCGAACACCTACCCGACCGTCATGGCCGCCCGGTTCCTCGCCGGCATGCCGCACGGCGCGTTCTTCGGCATCGGATCGGTCGTCGCGGCGTCACTGGTCTCGCACGAACGTCGCACCGCAGCCGTGGCGACCATCCTGGGCGGGCTCGGCGTGGCCAACGTCGTCGGCGTGCCGCTCGCGACCGTCCTCGGCCAGCGGCTCTCGTGGCACGCGCCGTACCTGGCGGTCGGGATCATCGCGGCGGTCACGGTCGTTGCGGTCGGCCTGTTCCTGCCGCGGCAGAGCTCGAGCGGTGAGGAGTCGATGCGTCGTGAGCTGAGGGCCCTGACCCGGCTGCAGGTCTGGCTGGCCCTCCTCGTCGGCGTCGTGGGCTTCGGCGGCATGTTCGCCATGTACTCCTTCATCACCCCGACGATGACCGACCTCGCCGGACTGGACGAGCGCCAGATCCCCTGGGTCCTCGCTGCGTACGGGACCGGCATGGTCGTCGGCATGGCTCTGTCCGGGCGCGTCGGGAAGCGGTTCGGGGTCCTGCGCGGCATCGTCGTGTCCCTGTCGCTCATCGCCGTGCTGCTGGCCGCCTTCGGTCCGGCCGCCCACGTCCTGTGGCTCGCGGTGAGCATGGTGTTCCTCCTCGGGCTGCTGCCCTCGGTGCTCGTACCCCTGCTGCAGACCCGGCTCATGGACGTCGCGCACGAGGGACAGTCGCTCGCCGCGGCGCTCAACCACTCGACGCTCAACACCGCGAACGCGCTCGGGGCCTGGCTCGGGTCGGTCGTCCTCGCGGCCGGGTTCGGCTACGGCGCCCCGAGCCTCGTCGGTGCGGTACTGGCGGTCCTCGGCGTCGGCATCGCCGCGACGTCCCTCGTCCTGGAGCGGCGCCCGACGGCCGGCGCGCGCACCGGGACGCCGGATGCGTCGCCCAGGTGGGACGCGTCGGACACCTCGGACGGCCCGGTCACCGCGTCGACGCGCTGACGCCGGCGCTGACCGTCCGCGCTCTGCCGGCGCGGCGAGGTCACTCGAGCCAGTCGGTGACGAAGTGGTCGTTCGCGTGGATGTGGACGCCCTCGTAGCCGCCGGGGCCGGTGCGGAACCGATGCGGCGTGTTCGCCGGCACGACGAGCACCTGACCGGCGCGACCGACGACCTCGCGAGCGTCCGCCCCGGAGCCGATGGTGAAGGTCGCCGACCCGCGCCGGATGACGAACGTCTCGGCGTAGGGGTGCTGGTGCAGCCGGCGGCCACGCACGGCCACGTCGATCGGCGGCGGCGCTGCTCGACATCGTCCCGCCGATCGGGCGTCCCCGCTCGGCGGCCGGGCGCCCACGGGTGCTCGGGAGTGTGCGGCGGGTGCGCGGGCACGCGTCCGGACGTGGGAGACTGGGACGATGCCGGCCCCGGCCGAGCACGACCGTCCACCCGCCGCCCATCTCGCGAGGTTCGCCCCACCGTGTCGCCCATGGCCCGCTCCGCGTTGGCCCCCAACGCAACGCCGCCGGACCTGATCCGCAACTTCTGCATCATCGCGCACATCGACCACGGCAAGTCGACCCTCGCCGACCGGATGCTCCAGCTGACCGGGGTCGTCGACGCGCGGGCGATGCGCGCCCAGTACCTCGACCGCATGGACATCGAGCGGGAGCGCGGCATCACGATCAAGAGCCAGGCCGTGCGCATGCCGTGGGAGGTCGGCGGGCAGACCTACGCGCTCAACATGATCGACACCCCCGGTCACGTCGACTTCACGTACGAGGTGTCGCGCAGCCTGGCTGCCTGCGAGGGCGCGGTGCTCCTCGTCGACGCGGCCCAGGGCATCGAGGCCCAGACCCTAGCGAACCTCTACCTGGCGATGGAGAACGACCTCACCATCATCCCGGTCCTCAACAAGATCGACCTGCCCGCGGCCCAGCCGGAGAAGTACGCCGAGGAGCTCGCCAAGCTCATCGGTGGCGACCCGGAGGACTGCCTCAAGGTGTCCGGCAAGACCGGGGAGGGCGTCGAGGCGCTCCTCGACGAGATCGTCACCCAGCTCCCGGCCCCGACCGGTGACGCGTCGGCGCCGGCCCGCGCGATGATCTTCGACTCCGTCTACGACACCTACCGCGGCGTCGTCACCTACGTCCGGGTCGTCGACGGCAACCTCAACCCGCGCGAGCGCATCGTCATGATGTCGACCCGGGCCACCCACGAGCTGCTCGAGATCGGCGTCATCAGCCCGGAGCCGGTGCCCGGCAAGGGGCTCGGGGTGGGCGAGGTCGGCTACCTCATCACCGGCGTCAAGGACGTCCGCCAGTCCCGCGTCGGCGACACCGTGACGAACGCGAGCAAGCCTGCCACGCAGAGCCTCGGCGGCTACCGCGACCCCAAGCCGATGGTCTTCTCCGGGCTGTACCCGATCGACGGATCGGACTACCCGGACCTGCGCGACGCCCTCGACCGGCTCAAGCTCAACGACGCGGCGCTCGTCTACGAGCCGGAGACGTCGGCCGCCCTCGGCTTCGGCTTCCGCTGCGGTTTCCTCGGGCTGCTGCACCTCGAGATCGTCCGCGAGCGGCTCGAGCGGGAGTTCAACCTCGACCTCATCTCCACCCAGCCCAACGTCGTCTACGACGTGACGATGGACGACGGCAAGCAGATCCACGTCACCAACCCGAGCGAGTTCCCCGAGGGCAAGATCGCCGAGGTCAGCGAGCCGGTCGTGCGCGCCACGATCCTCGCTCCGAGCGAGTTCGTCGGGGCCATCATGGAGCTGTGCCAGCAGAAGCGCGGCGCGCTCCGGGGGATGGACTACCTGTCCGAGGACCGGGTCGAGATGCGGTACACGCTGCCGCTCGCGGAGATCGTCTTCGACTTCTTCGACCAGCTGAAGTCGCGCACCCGCGGCTACGCCTCGCTCGACTACGAGCCCGACGGGGAGCAGGTGGCCGATCTCGTCAAGGTGCAGATCCTGCTCCAGGGCGAGAGCGTCGACGCGTTCAGCGCCATCGTCCACAAGGACAAGGCCTACTCGTACGGCGTCATGATGGCCGGCAAGCTCAAGGACCTCATCCCGCGCCAGCAGTTCGAGGTGCCGATCCAGGCCGCGATCGGCTCGCGCATCATCGCCCGCGAGAACATCCGCGCCATCCGCAAGGACGTCCTCGCCAAGTGCTACGGCGGCGACATCAGCCGAAAGCGCAAGCTGCTCGAGAAGCAGAAGGAGGGCAAGAAGCGGATGAAGATGGTCGGCCGGGTCGAGGTCCCGCAGGAGGCCTTCATCGCGGCCCTGTCGAGCGACGGCGCGGGGGACAGGCCGAAGAAGTAGCCGGGGCGGCGCCCGTCAGTCCTCGAGCAGCCTGGCGCGCAGCCGCTCGGTGTCGGCGGCGGTCCACCCCTGGGCCTCGAGCCAGCCGAGGGCGCCGCCGTACCGCACCTGCAGCGCCTCGAGGAGCAGGCGCATCGTGTCGGTGGTCGGTGACTGCTGCGCGACGGTCTTGTCCCGCAGGTTGTCGGCATACGCCTGCTTGGCGCGCAGTCGGTCCATGATCGCCGCGACGCGCTCGGCCGAGGCGGCGTAGTCGGCGACGACGAGGTCGGCCGGCACGCCGACCACGGTGAGAGCGAGCCCGACGACGGTGCCGGTGCGGTCCTTGCCCGCGGCACAGTGCACGATCGAGGCCCCGTCGCTGCCGGCCACGGCCCGCAGGGCCGCGACGACCGAGTCGGGCCGCTGGACCAGGTAGGAAAGGTAGTGCTCCGACCAGAACGCGTCGTGGCTGCGCCGGCGGGCCTCCTCCTGCTCGGCCTCCGCCGCGCTCGCGATCCCGGCCCCGGCGCGCTCCGCGGCCTCTCGCCGCGCGGTGTCGCGGGCCCGTCGCTCGTCGGTCTCCCACGGCAGGGCACGCTCGGCGGCCGGGATGCCCGACTCGGACGTGTCCTCGCGGTAGAGCGTGAAGTGGTGGTAGCGGATGGCCGGTTCGGCGAGCAGCGGGCCCTCGCCCTCCTTGGCCACCTCCACATGGGTGCGAAGGTCGACGACGTCGCGGACACCGACGACGTCGACGAGGTGGCGCACCGAGGGCGCCGGCAGGTCCTGGAGGTTGTCGGAGCGGATGAGTCGTCGGGGGCGGACGCTGCCGCCGTCGGTGGTCGGCATCCCGCCGAGGTCGCGCATGTTGACGACGCCGTCGATCTCGATCCAGTTGGGCCGGTACACGCTCTCGACCCTACGGGACGGCCGCGCGGCCACGAGAAACCGGTTGCACCGCCCCCGGCACCCTCGGATATCTTGACGTCGAGATAAACCGGGACGAGGGGTGGGATGATGGCGACGGCAGGGGTGGCGGCAGAACCGTTGACACGCAAGGGGATTCCGGTCGACCGCGACCTCCGCATCCTTGCCGCCGGGTCGTTCGCCAACCGGTTCGGCGCCGGGGCGGTGATGACGACGAGCGCCCTGTACTTCACGCGTCAGGTCGGCTTCACCGCCACGGAGGTGGCCCTGGCGATGTCGGTGGCCGCGGTCGTGGGCATCCTCGTGCAGGTGCCCGCCGGGCACCTCGGCGACGTCCGGGGCCCGCGCCGGGTGCTCACCGTCCTCATGGCCGGGGCCGCGGTCTTCAGCGCGCCGCCGGCGTTCGCGCGCACGCCGTGGACCCTCGCGGTGCTCCTCGGCGTGCTCACCCTCTTCGAGCGGGGCGCCGGCGCCGTCAACCAGGGCGTCGTCGCCCATCTCGCCACCGGGGGCCGCGGCGTCCTCTTCAAGGCGTACCTGCGCGCGGTGACGAACACGGCGCTCGGCCTGGGCTCGGTCCTCGGCGGCGCCGCGCTCGTCGTCGACCGTCCCTGGGCCTACGTGTCGGTCTTCGTCCTCAACGCCGTCTTCACCGCCGTCGCCGCCTGGAACACGACGCGTCTGCCGGACCTGCCGCCCTACGCCCGCGGCGCCGACGAGCCTCGCCTGGCGGTGCTGCGCGACTGGCCCTTCGTCGTCGTCACGGTCCTCACCGGACTGTTCTCGTTGCACTTCTTCGTCATGGAGCTCGGCCTGGCGCTGTTCATCTCCCAGCGCACCACGGCCCCGCCGGTCATGGTCGCCGTGCTGCTCGTCATCAACACCGCGGCGGTGGCGCTCTTCCAGGTGCGCCTGTCGCGGCGTGCGGACTCCGTCGAGGCGGGCTCCCGCGCCCTGGTCCGCGGCGCGTGCTGGATCGCGGGCGGCTTCGCCGTCGTGGCGCTGGCCGACCGGGGTCCGGCCTGGTTCGCTGTCGCGGCCCTCGTCGTGGGAGCGCTCGTGCACGTCGTCGGCGAGATGATCGGCTCCGGCGGGCAGTGGGGTCTGCAGATGGGTCTCGCGCCGCACGAGCGCCAGGGCCAGTACCAGGGCTTCGCCGGCCTGGGGTTCAGCGTCCTGTCCGTGGTGGGGCCACCCGTCGTGACGTACTTCTGCGTCACGCTGGGCCAGACCGGGTGGCTGTTGCTCGCCGGGTTCATGCTCCTCGTCGGGGCGGCGTCGGTGCCGGCCTCGCGGTGGGCCCTCGCCAGCAGGGCGCGGTACGGCGTCACGACGCACTCGGGCTGACGGCCTCCCCGGCCGCGTGACCGGCCCCATGCTTTGATGTGCCCGTGCAGTGGATGCGTGTGCTCGGCCGGCGAGGGTCCCGGGCCTCGGGAACGGAGGCCCCGCAGGTGGGCGACGCGATGCCGGCCGGCACGACGCCGACCGGAACGACGGCGGCCGACGCGACGCTCGCGGACGCGACGCCTGCCGACGCGACGCCGGCCCCGACGGAGGCCGTCGAGGAGCGGGCCTGGACGCCTCCCACGGCCCGCGACCTGCTCACCCTCGCCGACGAGGAGGCGTGGTCGGTCAACCGGCCGCACTACGAGGCCCTCCAGCTCGTCCTCCAGGCCGTGTCGCGCCGGCCCGGCGGTCGGGTCGTCGTCACCGGCGCCGCCGACGTGGAGGCCTGGTCCTCCGTCCTCGAGCGGGCCTGGCCCGACCTCACGGTGCACCGCGTCCACGTCGATGACGAACCCTCCGCGGTGCACGTGCGGCTCACCGTGGCGGGGCCGTTCGACGTCGTCGTGGACGCGTCCGACACGTCCGCCGTCGAGCAGGCCCGCCTCTTCCAGCGCGTCTTCATGCACCTGGACAAGGGCGGCTGGTACGTCGCCCGTCGACTCGTGCCCGGTGGCGACGCGGCCGAGCCGGCGCAGAGGTCCGAGCGCTTCGAGCGTGGCCGGGACGCCCTGCCCAACGAGAACATCCCCGAGGAACCCCCGTACGAGGGCGACCTCTGGTCGCTCGTCGCCGAGGCCCAGGCGGCGCGCACCCGTGACCTCGTCGACGACCTGTCGAAGGGGTGGGAGCGGCGCGACGTCTTCGGGCTCGCGGGATGTCTCGCGGAGGTCCACGTGCACAGCAAGGTGCTCCGCCTCGTCAACAGCACGCGCGTCGCGCCGAAGCTGCGCGAGGAGGAGGTCGACGCGGTTCTCGCGGCGCGACCCGAGCTGGGGGAGCGGCTTGCGTCCCTTCCCTCGGTGACGTGGAGCGCCACCAACGAGTACGTCGTCAACCGCGCCGGCGACCCGTACGTCCAGACCGAGTTCCGCGTGCCCGAGATGGTGCTGCGCCGCTACGACGAGGCCGTCTGCGCGCGTGGGCAGATCGTCACCCGGGACCACCTGCTCTACCCGGAGTCGTTCCGGCAGAACTGGATGACGCGGATGGCCAACATCTACGTCATCGAGAAGTTCCCGCGGTTCGGGGTCGTGCGCCGCGACGTCAGCAGCCCCGACCCGCTTCCCGGCGCCTGGTTCCACCTCGACTCGGAGTGGCCGGGGCACTTCGGCCACCTGCTCACCGAGCAGGTGAGCCGGCTGTGGGCCTTCGAGCAGGTGCGTGCGGTCGAGCCGGAGGCCAAGGTCCTCCTGACCCTCCAGCACGACCGGGAGCCGATGGCGCTGCAGCCGTTCGAGAACGAGGTCCTCGGTGCCTTCGGCATCACGGCCGAGGACGTCCACGTCTTCACGACCACGTGCCGGCCCGAGCGCCTCTACACGGCGACGGGCATGTTCTCCCTGCCACGCTTCGTCCACCCGGACATCGCGCGCCTGTGGGACCGCGTCGGCGACCACCTCGTCCGCGACGCGGATGACCGTCCCCGTGCAGAGCGGCTGTTCGTGTCGCGCAGGCCCGCGCTCAAGAGGTCGTGCCACAACGTGGCCCAGGTCGAGGAGCTTTTCAGGGCAAGGGGATTCGAGGTCATGTACCCCGAGGACCACGCCCTGTGCGAGCAGGTGTCGCGCTTCCGTGCCGCCCGCACCGTCGCGGGCTTCGCCGGCAGCGGCCTGTTCTCCCTCATGTTCTGCCGCGACGCCAAGGACGTCGTCGTCCTCGGGCCCGACGCCTACACGGCCAGGAACGAGAACCTCATCGCGGCCGTCCGCGGCCACCGGGTCACCGCAGTGCGCAGCCGCTCCGACGTCGAGCACCCGGAGGGCTGGTGGACCCAGCAGGCGTTCGCCTCGGGGTTCACCTTCGACGTCGAGGACGAGGGGCGCTTCCTCGCCGAGCAGCTCGACCGCATCGAGGCGCGTCGGTCCTGACCGTCCGGGCCGGTGCGAGAATGACCGGGTGCCGCCCTCAGCCCTGCCCGACGGCGACCCCGCTCCGCCGACCGGCGAGCTGCCGGCGTCCGCCCTCACCTCGCTCGCCTCGACCGACCTCGGCGTCTACGTCCACGTGCCGTTCTGCTCGGTCCGCTGCGGCTACTGCGACTTCAACACCTACACGCTCACCGAGCTCGGCGGTCCCGGGGCCTCCATCGGCCTCGACTCCTATGCCGATGCCGCGACGCGCGAGCTCGACCTCGCGGCGGGCGTCCTCGGCCCGGACGCGCCGCCGGTGTCGACGGTCTTCGTCGGCGGCGGCACCCCCACGATGCTGCGCAGCCGCGACCTCGTCCGCCTCCTCGCCGGCATCCGCGACCGGTTCGGCCTGGCCGCGGACGCCGAGGTGACGACCGAGGCCAACCCCGACTCGGTGACGCCCGAGTCGCTCGCCGAGCTCGCCGCCGGCGGTTTCACGCGCGTCTCCGTCGGCATGCAGTCGGCGGTTCCCCATGTGCTGCGCACCCTCGACCGCACCCACGACCCCGTCAACGTGGCCCGCGCGGTGGCGGGGGCGCGGGCGGCCGGGCTGCAGGTCAGCGTCGACCTCATCTACGGCACGCCGGGGGAGTCCCTCGACGACTGGCGCACGAGCCTGGAGACCGCCGTGGCCCTCGAGCCGGACCACGTCTCGGCCTACGCCCTGGTCGTCGAGGAGGGCACGCGGCTGGCTGCGCAGGTCCGTCGCGGCCTCGTCCCGGCCCCCGAGGACGACGACGAGGCCGACAAGTACGAGCTGGCCGACGAGCTGCTCTCGGCCGCCGGGTTCGGCTGGTACGAGGTGAGCAACTGGGCCCGCGACGAGCAGCACCGCTGCCGCCACAACATCGCCTACTGGGCCGGTACGAACTGGTGGGGCATCGGCCCCGGGGCCCACAGCCACGTCGGTGGCGTCCGGTGGTGGAACGTCAAGCACCCGAGCGCCTACGCCCAGCGGCTCGGCACCGGGCAGTCGCCCGCCGCGGCCCGCGAGGTCCTCGACGACGAGCAGCGGCATGACGAGCGTGTGCTCCTCGGCACACGTCTCGTCGAGGGACTGCCCGTGGCGGACCTGCGAGGATCGGGACGCGCCGCCGTGGCCGGGCTCGTCGCCGACGGGCTCGTCGACGGCGTCGCGGCGGTCTCCCGGGGACGCGTCGTGCTGACGCGGCGCGGGCGGCTGCTCGCCGACACCGTCGTGCACCGGCTGCTCGCGGCCTGAGCGTCGACGCCGGGACCCGGACCGCACGACAGGTCACCGACCGACGACCCGACGACCCACGAGGATGGACCCCATGACGCAGACCGCGCCCACCGACCGCGCCCCGTCCGACCCCGGCGCCCCGGCCGGGGGAGCGGACGTGCGCGGGGTCGTCGCATCGGCCCGGGCGGCCTTCCGCAGCGGTCGGACCAAGCCGTACGCCTGGCGGGTCGAGCAGCTGCGGGCCCTACGGGCGATGATCGTGGACCACGAGGACGAGCTCGCGGACGCCCTGCGCCAGGACCTGGCCAAGAACCCGACGGAGGCCTGGGTCACCGAGCTCGGGTTCGTCGTCGAGGAGATCGACCACACGTTGCGGCACCTGCGCTCGTGGCTGCGGCCGCGCCGCGTGCCCGTGCCGCTCTCGGTCATGCCCGGCCGCGCCCGGGTCGTGCGAGAGCCGCTCGGCGTCGTCCTCGTCATCGCGCCCTGGAACTACCCGGTGCAGCTGCTGCTCGCCCCGCTCGTCGGTGTGCTCGCGGCGGGGAACGCGGCCGTGCTCAAGCCGAGCGAGGTGGCGCCGGCCACCTCGCGGGTGCTCGCCCGGCTGCTGCCCCGCCACCTCGACGCGTCGGCCGTGCACGTCGTCGAGGGCGGGGTCCCGGAGACGACCGCCCTGCTGGCCGAGCGCTTCGACACAATCTTCTACACCGGCAACGGCTCCGTCGGCCGCATCGTCCTCGAGGCGGCGGCCCGGCACCTCACACCGGTGACGCTCGAGCTCGGCGGCAAGTCGCCGACCTACGTCCACGAGGACGCCGACCTGCTCGTCGCGGCCCGACGCATCGTCTGGGGGAAGTTCACGAACGCGGGGCAGACGTGCGTCGCCCCGGACTACGTCCTCGGCACCCGGGCCACGCTCGACGCGCTCGTACCGCGGCTCGCCGACGCGCTCCGGGAGTCCTTCGGGACCGACCCTGCGAGGTCCGCGGAGTACGGCCGCATCGTCGACGACCGGCACTTCGCGCGGCTCCACGCGTTGGTCGACGCCGAGCGGGTCGTCCTGGGCGGGGAGTCCGACGCCGCCAGCCGCTACCTGGCCCCGACGGTCCTCGACGGCGTCTGCCTCGACGACCCGGCCATGCAGGAGGAGATCTTCGGGCCGGTGCTGCCCCTCGTCGAGGTGTCGGGCCTCGACGAGGCGATCGAGGTGATCACCGAGCGCGACAAGCCGCTCGCGCTCTACGTCTTCACCGCCGACGCGGACGTGCGCCGACGCTTCGTGCGCGAGACGTCGTCCGGCGCCCTCGGTGTCAACCTGCCGCTCGCGCACATGGCGGTCCACGGGCTGCCCTTCGGCGGGGTCGGCGCGAGCGGCAACGGCGCGTACCACGGTGAGCGGTCCGTCGAGCTCTTCTCGCACGCCAAGGCCGTGCTCGAGACCCCGACGACGCCCGACACGACCGCCGTCGTCCGCCCACCTTTCACGCCGTTCAAGCAGCGCGTCATCGACCGTGTCGTCGCGCGGGGGCGCCGCCACCGCCGGCCCTGACGTCGGCCGCCGTCTAGCATGCGACGGTCCGGAACGCGTGCATCCCGGCCCGCGTGTCGCGTGGGAATTCTGGGATTCGTGAGACGCGGTGGGCCCTGTGTCCTAGATTGCGTGGAGCATGACGGCGAGGACGGGAGACCCGGTGGCGGCGACGACACGACCCCTGCGCCCGTGGCGTCGACGCGTGGCCGTCCTCGTCGCGGCGCTCGCGACGACCCTGACGAGCGTCGGGCTGGCGGCCCCGGCCCGCTCGGCCGAGTGGATCGTCCTCTGCACGGGCTACGACCCCTGCGCGGCCGCCGGGTACCCGAACGCGGGCTACAAGGAGAACGCCGCGACGAGCTGGTGGCGCCAGTCCACCGGCCACAACTGCACCAACTACGTCGCCTACCGGCTCGTGCAGAACGGGTTGCCGAACACGAAGCCGGCGAGCCTGAGCGGTAACGCCTCGAACTGGGGCCCCTCGTTCCCCGCGCAGACGAACACGAGCCCGGCCGTCGGGTCGGTCGCGTGGTGGGACACGTCGTACTCCTCCACCGGCCACGTCGCCTACGTCGAGCAGGTCCTGTCGGCCTCGGACATCATCGTCTCCGAGGACAACTGGGGCGGGGACTTCCGCTGGCGCCGGGTGACGCTCACCGGCGGACGATGGCCCAAGGGCTTCATCCACCTCAAGGACCAGGGTCCCACGGTGGCCACCGACACCCGTGCCTGGCAGGTCTCCGCGCCGGCCAGGCTGCTCGACACCCGCACCGGGGCCGGCGCTCCCGTGGCCAAGGTGCAGGCGGGCAAGGCGGTCACGGTCCAGGTCACCGGCCGTGCGGGCGTCCCTGCGACCGGCGTCGACGCCGTCCTGCTCAACGTCAACACCACCGCCCCGGCCGCCGCCGGCTACCTCACGGCGCACGCCGACGGCACGACCCAGCCCGGCTCCCGGGCGGTCTCGTACGCCGCAGGAGGGGTGACGACCACCCTCGTGCTGAGCAAGGTCGGCACCGACGGCCGTGTCCGGTTCTACACGTCGGCGACCACGGACCTGTCGGCCGACCTCGTCGGGTGGTCGCCCACGGGCGGCTACGTCTCCGGAGGCGCCCCGACGCGGGTCCTCGACACCCGCACCGGCCTCGGCGCCCCCAAGGCCCGGCTGGCCGCCGGCGGCACGCTGACGCTGCCGCTCGCGGGCAAGGCCGGGATCCCGGCGACCGGGGCCGCCGCGGTGCTGCTCGACGTGTCCGCCGCGACCCCGACGACCGCCGGATGGCTCACCACGTGGCCCGCCGGCACGACGCGCCCTGCCGCGCCCCAGCTGCGGTACGAGGCCGCCGGCGCCGCCACGGGTCTCGTCGAGGCACGCCTCGGCACCAACGGTGCGGTGACGATCCACTCCACCGCCCAGACCGACGTCCTCGTCGACGTCGTGGGCTGGCTGCCGACCGGGGCCGACCAGGTGGCGCTCGGGCCGACGCGCATCCTGGACAGCCAGACCGGCCTCGGCTACCCCGTCGGACGGGTCGCGGCAGGGCAGGCACCCCTCGTACCCGTCGTCGGCAAGGCCGGCGTCCCCGCCTCCGGCGTCCGGGCGGCGCTCCTGACCGTCACCGTCGCGTCACCGACCGCGGCCGGGTACGTCACCGCCTATCCGAGCGGCTCGGCCGAGACGCCCTATGCGACGGTCAAGTTCGCGTCGGGTCGGACCGTGACCAACACCGTCCTCGTGCCGGTCGGACTCGACGGCTCGGTGCGGGTCAAGACCTCCGCGGCCGCCTACCTCAAGGTCGACGTCCAGGGTTACCTGCGCTGGTGACGCGGGGGTCCGGGAGCCGGCGCGGGCCGCGTCAGGCGCCGGGTTCCGTGACGAAGTCGATGAGCTCCTCCACGCTGGCGAGCAGCGCCGGCTCGAGGTCGGCGTAGCTGCGTACCGTGCCGAGGATGCGTTTCCAGGCGTTGGCGATGTCGGCCTGCGTCGAGTGGGCCCAGCCCAGCTCGGCACAGATGCCGTGCTTCCACGACGTGCCCCGCGGGATGACCGGCCACTGCTGCCAGCCGAGCCGTTCCGGCCGCACCGACTGCCACACGTCGACGTACGGGTGGCCGAGGACCTTGACGTGCCCGGACAGCCCCGGTAGCGACCGGGCCTGCTCGACGATGCGCGCCTCCTTGGTGCCGGGCACGAGGTGGTCGACGAGCACCCCGAGCCGTCGCCCGGGCCCGGGCCGGAACTCGGCGATGATCGCGGCGAGGTCGTCCACCCCGTCCATGAGCTCCACGACCACGCCCTCGACCCGCAGGTCGTCACCCCACACCTTCTCCACGAGCTCGGCGTCGTGGCGCCCCTCCACGTAGATCCGCGACCCGCTCGCGACCCGGGCGCGCGCGCCCTGCACGGCCACCGACCCGCTCGCGGTGCGCGCGGTGGCGCGGCGGGCGTCGGCGAGGGCGGCTGTCGCGGCGGCCGTCGGGGGCGTCAACGTGACCGGGCGTCCGTCGACGAGGAACCCCGGACCGAGCGGGAAGCCCTTGGTCCGGCCGCGCCGGTCCTCGAGGTGCACGACGTGCATGCCGCCCGCCTTCTCGACGCGGACGACGGCGCCCACCCAGCCGGTCTCCACCTCCTCGACGACGAGATCCGGTTCGGCGGGCATCGGCGTCGAGCGACCACCGCGGGGGGCACGCCAGTCGCCGCCGAGGACGTCGGAGCCGTATCGGTCGATCGGGGGAGGGGGCACACGGCGTCCGAGGCTAGGCCCTCCGGCCGCCGGATGCCGCCCGGCGCGCCGCTCCGGGCGGCATACGGTGGGACGGAGGTTCGGCGGTTGGTCCGACTCGACGTAGAATTGGCACTCGTTCGCCGAGAGTGCCAAGGGTCCGAGGGCTCATCGCCGGGGCCGCGCTGACGAGGCGGACGCGACGGGACGAGACCGGACGAGACCGACGAGACCACCGAGACGCGAGGAGGTCGGATGAGCGAGGAGCGCAAGCTCATGGTGCTGCGCGCCATCGTCCAGGACTACGTCCAGACGTCCGAGCCCGTCGGCAGCAAGGCGCTCGTCGACCGGCACCACCTCGGCGTCAGCGCCGCAACCGTGCGCAACGACATGGCCCAGCTCGAGGAGGAGGGCCTGATCCACGCGCCGCACACATCGGCCGGGCGCGTGCCCACCGACGCCGGCTACCGCCTGTTCGTCGACCGGCTCAGCGCTATCAAGCCCCTCGGCGCGGGCGAGCGGCGCGCCATCACCAAGTTCCTCGAGGGCGCCGTGGACCTCGACGACGTCGTCGACCGCACCGTCCGCCTCCTCGCCGGCCTGACCCGCCAGGTCGCCGTCATGCAGTACCCGTCGCTGACGCGCTCGACCGTGCGCCACGTCGAGCTCGTGCCCGTCGGTGCGACGCACGTCATGGCCGTGCTCATCGTCAACACCGGACGCGTCGAGCAGCGCGTCGTCGACGCCGGTCGCCCGCTGGCGGACGCCGACGGTGAGGTCTTCGTGGCGGCCCTGCGCACGCGCATCAACGAGGTGTCCGCCGGTGTGCCGTTCACCGTCGCCGCGACGCAGCTGCGCCGGCTCGTCGAGGAGGCCGCGGACACCGACCGCGAGGCGACCGAAGCGGTCGTGTCCGCCCTGACCGACCTGCTCGCCGAGGAGCGCGAGGAGCGCGTCGTCCTCGCCGGCCAGGCCAACCTCGCGCGCGCGGGTTCGGACTTCGCCCGCACCATCGGCCCGATCCTCGAGGCCCTCGAGGAGCACGTGACCCTGCTGCGCCTGCTCGGCCAGCTCGGCGACGACCCCGAGCTCGTGTCGGTCCGGATCGGCTCGGAGAACCCGGTCTCCGGCCTCCAGACCACCTCACTGGTCTCGATGGGGTACGGGTCGGGCACCGAGCGCATCGCGAGCCTCGGCGTCCTCGGCCCCACCCGGATGGACTACCCGACCACCATGGCGTCCGTGCGGGCCGTGGCGCGCTACGTGTCCGAGATCCTCGACGACAACCGCTCCACCTGACCCGACCACGACCGACCCTGACCCGAGCCTGAGCGACCCCACGCACCCCACGCCACCCACGACCCGACGACCGCACCCACGGAACCGAAGGAACACCCGCTTGAACGACTACTACGCCGTCCTCGACGTCTCCCGCGACGCGAGCCAGGAGGAGATCAAGAAGGCGTACCGCAGGCTCGCGCGCCGGCTGCACCCCGACGTCAACCCCGGGCCGGAGGCCGAGGAGGAGTTCAAACGGGTCTCGCAGGCCTACGACGTCCTGTCCGACCCGCAGAAGCGCCGCCAGTTCGACATGGGCTCGGACCCCTTCGCCACCGGTGGGGGCGCCGGCTACGGCGCCGGGGCGGGGTTCTCGTTCAGCGACGTCATGGACGCGTTCTTCGGCGCCGGTGCGACCGGTGCCCGCGGTCCCCGTCCGCGGGTCCAGCGCGGGCAGGACGCCCTCGTACGCCTCGACATCGACCTCGCCAAGGCCGTCTTCGGGTCCGAGGAGGAGCTTCGCCCTCGACACCGCGGTCGGCTGCAGCCGCTGCGGTGGTGACGGCGCCGAGCCGGGGACCGGCCGGCAGACCTGCCCGATCTGCCACGGTGCCGGCGAGATCCAGCAGGTGCAGCGCAGCTTCCTCGGCCAGGTGATGACCTCGCGCCCCTGCGTCAACTGCCAGGGCTTCGGCTCGACCCTGACCGACCCGTGCCACGACTGCTCCGGCGACGGCCGGGTCCGCACCCGTCGCACGCTCAAGCTCAAGGTGCCGGCCGGCGTCGACACCGGCACGCGCATCCAGCTGACCGGCGAGGGCGAGGTCGGCCCCGGCAACGGCCCCCGCGCCGACCTCTACGTCGAGGTCCGCGTGCTCAACCACGACGCGTACACCCGGCGCGGGGACGACCTGCACTGCAGCGTCGAGCTGCCCATGGCGGCGGCGGCGCTCGGGACGACGATCAAGCTGTCGACCTTCGACGGCATGCAGGACCTCGAGATCAAGGCCGGCACCCAGAGCGGTGACGTCCTCACCCTCCGCGGCCTCGGCGTCACCCACCTGCGCCACGGCGGACGCGGCGACCTGCTCGTCCACGCCACGGTCCAGACCCCGACGAAGCTGACCGAGGAGCAGCAGGACCTCCTGCGGCAGTTCGCGGCGCTCCGCGGCGAGGAGCGCCCCGAGGGTCGGCTCGCGCCCGTCAACAAGGGCCTCTTCGGCAAGCTGCGCGACGCGTTCAAGGAGAAGTGACCGGAGGCGCGGCGCCGTCCTGCTGCGGCAGGATGGCGCCGTGACGCACCAGCTCTTCCTCGGCGACCCCGACGCGGTGGCCCGCGCCGTGGCCGGCTCGAGGCTCGCCCTCACCGGCGACGAGGGTCGGCACGCGGCGACCGTCGTGCGCCTCCGGGCGGGGGAGCGGTGCTACGTCGCCGACGGCCGCGGCCGGCGAGCCCTGCTCGAGGTGACGCACGTCGACCGGTCGGAGGTGACCGGCACCGTCGTCGAGCTCGTCGACGAGCCCGCGCCGGACCCGCGCCTGGTCCTCGTCCAGGCGCTCGCCAAGGGGGACCGCGACGAGCAGGCGATCGAGGCGGCCACCGAGCTCGGCGTCGACGAGGTGGTGCCGTGGCAGGCCGAACGGTCGGTCGTCGTCTGGCGCGGCGACCGCGCCGCCAAGTCGCAGGCCAAGTGGGCCGCGGTCGTCGCCCGGGCCACCAAGCAGTCCCGGCGTGCCCGCATCCCGGTGACCGCCGGGCACGTCGGTCTGTCCGCACTCGTCGCGCGGGCCCGGGCGTCGGCCCTCGTCCTCGTGCTCCACGAGGACGCCACCGAACCGCTCGCGTGCGTCGACCTGCCGGACGGCGGGGACGTGCTCGTCGTCGTGGGCCCCGAGGGCGGCATCACCGGCCGCGAGCTGGACGCGCTGGTCGACGCCGGGGCGAGGCCGGTACGGCTGGGGCCGACGATCCTGCGCTCGTCGTCGGCCGGCCCGGCCGCCCTCGCCGTCCTCCTCGCGCGGTCCCGCTGGCGCTGAGTCACCGGGACGTTCTTGGCCTCTCGACGTAAGGCAGGCCGCCGAACGTGGCGTCTCGACGGTCAGCGGACGGTGAACGGGATGCGCTGCTCGGCGTCGGGCGACCCGTCCTTGGGACTCGACTCGAGGACGCGCACGACGTAGTCGCCCGCCGGCAGGGCCTTGGTGCGGAACGAGTACGACCCGCGCTGCGGCGCCCCCGCGTCCGCCGTCGTGCTGCCTGTGGCGACGACCGCGCCTCCACGGAGCAACTGCCACTCGACGTTGGCCTCGAAGGTGCTCGCGACGCCCTTGACGGTGATCGGCTGACCTGCCTTGACCGTGGCGCCGCGAGCGGGCTCGTCGACCCACAGCGGGGCGAGGGTGTCGTACACGCCCATGGCGTCGCCCGGGCGCTGGTGCGCTTGGCCCGAGGGCATCCCCGGCGCGACGTCGCCGCCGCCCTCCACGACGAGGACGACCGGCTTGGTGCCCTGGCCGACGCCGGCCTGAGCCGTCCACACGAGCTGCTGCACGGCGAGGTCGGCCAACGCCGCCGACCCGCTCGGCAGGCCCCCGGACAGCGTCACGACGATCCGGCCGGAGCCGTCGAGCGTCACCGACACCGGGCTCACGCCGGCCCACGGTGAGACGTACGCCGACGACGAGGGCGCCTTGCCCATGGCGAGCTTCAGCGCCGCGAGCGCGCGCGCCTCGGGCCCGGTGGGCGTCGTGACGGAGGTGCGGACGAACTCACGGAAGAGCCGCGGCGGATGGTACTGCAAGGTGTCGGTGACGATGATCGGGCCGACGTAGTAGACCGGGACGCTCGCGCGGGTGGTGACCGGTGGTGCCGGCTGGGACGTCGGTCCCTGCGCAGTCTGGGTCGGGATGCTCGAGGGCTGCGACGCGGAGGGGGTGCTGCGCTGCGTCGGCGCGGTGGTCGAGGCGATGGCCGTCGGGGGTGGCCCCGCCACGGGCGGCGTCCGGTCGGCGCCACGCACCGCGGCCCAGACGCCCCCGGCGACGAGGACGGCGGCCGCGGCGGCCGCGACCGGGACGAGCCAGCGGTGCGGGCGACCGGGACGGTTCGGGCCCCCGGCGCCGGCCGCGCGGGCGGTCTCGCCGTGCGCCTCGGCGAGGATCGCCCCGAGCCGGTCGTGCGGCGTGATGGTGCGCGACTCGGTCGCCAGGCCGCGGCGCAGCCGGTCCTCCACGGGGCGGAGCGCGCCCCCGATCGCGACGGCGTCCTCGGCCCCGGAGGTGCGAGCGCGCCCGGACGGGTCGCCGGACGGGTCGCGTGCGGGGTCACCGGGACGACGGTTCGGGTCGGTGTTCATGACGGCTCCGTGGGGTCGATGGTGCGGCGCAGCGCGCTCAGCCCGCGGTGGGCGTGCGTCTTGACGGCGCCGGCGGAGATCTCGAGGGCCCGGGCGATCTGCGCCTCGGACAGGTCGGCGTAGTAGCGCAGCACGAGGACCTCGCGCTGCCGCTCGGGCAGCTCGCGCAGGGCGTCGACCATGGCGTCGCGTCCGACGGCGTGCAGGGCGTGGGACTCGGCGCTGCCGACCCAGCCGCGCCCTGGCGCGTCGGCGGCGCCGGCCTCGCGCGCGGTGTGCCGGTCGACGACGACCGCGTGCCGCTGCACGGACCGGCACCCGTTGACGACCGCGGTCTGCAGGTAGGCGACGACGCGCCCCGAGTCGCGGATCGAGGACCACTGCCGGTGCGTCGCGACGAAGGCGTCCTGGACGACGTCCTCCGCGGCCGCCTGGTCGCGCAGCAGCAGCCAGCCGAGCCGTACCAGCCGGTCCCAGTGCGCGTGGTAGAGCTCGGTGACGGCGACGTCGGGGTCGACGGGCAGGTCACGCTGGCCGGTCTGGTGCGTATGGGCCGTCTGGGCCGTCTGGTGCGTCGGGCCGCCACCCGCTCGCCACGGCGCCGACCCGACGCGGTCGTCCCGGTCACCCGGGCCGGCCGGGCGGTCGACCCGTTCCGACGGCATACGCAACGTTCTCACGGCAAGGAGACGCACTGGTGCACGCCGGGGTTGACACACCTAAGGTGCCTTCATGACCGCGCAGACCCCGACCGACTGCCTCTTCTGCAGGATCGTCGCCGGCGACGTCCCCTCCGACCGGGTGGCCGAGTCGGAGCGGTCCGTCGCGTTCCGCGACATCAGCCCCGCGGCGCCGGTCCACGTGCTCGTCGTGCCGCGCCGGCACGAGCCGACCGTGGGTGCGCTCGCGGCCGCCGACGCCGACGACCTCGCCGACGTCTTCCGGCTCGCCCAGCAGGTCGCCGAGGCCGAGGGCGTCGGTGCGGCGCACCGGCTCATCGCCAACACCGGGCGGGGCGCCGGCCAGACGATCTTCCACGCGCACGTGCACCTCCTCGGCGGTGCCGCCTTCACCGAGAAGGGCATGGTGTGAGCGACCAGCCCCTGTCGCCGGCCACGGACGAGGGCGAGGCCGACGCCAGCCGCGCGCCGAGAGCCGGCGCGTCCGCGCCGGCCGACACGACCACCGGCGCCGACGCGTCCTCGGGCAAGGGCCCCGGGACGGCCACGCCGACCGACGACCTCGTGACGACCCAGCACACCCTGCGCGTCGGGCGCCGGCGGCTCCGGTACACGGCGGTGACCGGACGCGTCGTCCTGCGCGAGGAGGAGCACAAGGACGGAACGTTCGGGGGTCACACGCCCCGCGCCGAGCTGTCGATGACGACGTACACCCTCGACGACGCCGACCCGCGGACCCGGCCGGTCACCTTCGCGTTCAACGGTGGCCCCGGCAGCTCGAGCGTCTGGCTGCACCTGGGCCTGCTCGGGCCCCGCCGGCTCGTCATGGGCGACGTCGGCGCGCTGGCCCCGCCGCCGTACGACCTCGTCGAGAACCCCGAGTCGCTCCTTGCCGTCAGCGACCTCGTGTTCATCGACCCGATGTCGACCGGCTACTCGCGTGCCGTCGAGGGCGGCAAGCCCGGTGAGTACCACGGCTACCGCAAGGACATCGAGTCCGTCGGCGAGCTGATCCGGCTGTGGACCTCGCGCCACAAGCGGTGGATGTCGCCGAAGTTCGTCGCGGGGGAGTCGTACGGCACGCTCCGCGGCGCAGCCCTCGCCGAGCACCTGCAGAGCCGCTACGGCATGTACCTCAACGGGCTGATCCTCATCTCCAGCGTCCTCGACCTCGGCTCGATCGACTTCGAGAACCAGCGCAACGACCGCGCGCACGCGCTCTACCTGCCCACGTATGCGGCGGTGGCGCACTACCACGGCAAGCACGGCCGCCGGTCGCTGCGCACGGTCGTCGGGGAGGCGGAGGCGTACGCGTCGGGTGAGTACCCCCGGGTGCTCGCCCGCGGCTCGCGCCTGACCGCGCCCGAGCGGGCCGACGCCGTGGCCACCGTCGCCCGCCTGTCCGGGCTGTCCGAGGACTACGTGCACCGCGCCGACCTGCGCATCGAGCACTGGCGGTACTTCACCGAGCTGCTGCGCGACCGGCGGCTGTCCGTCGGTCGCCTCGACGCCCGGTTCACCGGCCCCGCGGCGGCGGCGATCGCCGAGAACATGGACGCCGACCCGTCCCACGACGCCATCGCCGGCCCGTACTCGGCCGTGTGGAACCACTACGTCCGCGACGAGCTCGGCTACGAGAGCGACCTGCACTACGAGCAGATCAGCCGGCTCGTGCACCCCTGGAGCTACAAGGAGTTCGAGGGCCGGCCCGTCGACGTCTCGCCGCTGCTCGAGCGCGCGATGCGCCAGAACCCGCACCTGCGCGTCCACGTCGCGTACGGCTACTACGACGGCGCCACCCCGCACTTCGCGGCCGAAGACGTCATCGCCCACCTCCAGCTGCCGCCGGAGCGGCTCGCCGCCGACGTCGAGCACGCGTACTACGAGGCCGGCCACATGATGTACGTGCACGAGCCCTCGAGGCGGCAGCAGAGCAAGGACCTCGCCGATTTCGTGGTGAGGTCATCCGGCGGTCCCACGTAGACTCGTGGGCAAGATGAACGACCCATCGCCACGCGGCCACGAGCCCGACAGCCCAGACCCCATCGAGCCCACGGGCCCGGCCCGCAGCAGCGGTGCCGCGGACGGCGGCCGCGCGCCGGACAGTCCGGTCCTGACGCGCGAGATCCCGCCCCCGGTCGAGATGGTCACCCTCCTCGGCCCGCGCGACGAGCTGCTGCGCACCATGGAGCGGCAGTTCCCCCTCGTCGACACGCACGTCCGCGGCAACGAGATGACCTTCACCGGCCCGGCCGGCGAGCTGGACATCATCGACGGCCTGCTCGACGAGCTGCTCACCATCGTGGCCACCGGGCAGCCGCTCAACCGCGACGCCGTCGAGCGCTCGATCGGCATGCTGCGCAGCCAGACCACCGAGCGGCCCGCCGACGTCCTGACGATGAACATCATCAGCAACCGCGGCCGCACCATCCGCCCGAAGACCCTGAACCAGAAGCGCTACGTCGACGCCATCGACGAGCACACCATCGTCTTCGGCATCGGTCCCGCAGGCACCGGCAAGACCTACCTCGCGATGGCCAAGGCCGTCGCGGCCCTGCAGGCCAAGCAGGTCAACCGCATCATCCTGACCCGCCCGGCCGTCGAGGCCGGCGAGCGCCTCGGCTTCCTGCCGGGGACGCTCAACGACAAGATCGACCCGTACCTGCGGCCGCTCTACGACGCGCTGCACGACATGGTCTCTCCCGAGACCATCCCCAAGCTCATGGCGTCCGGCACCATCGAGGTCGCCCCGCTGGCCTACATGCGGGGCCGGTCGCTCAACGACGCGTTCATCATCCTCGACGAGGCCCAGAACACCTCGAGCGAGCAGATGAAGATGTTCCTCACGCGTCTGGGCTTCGGCTCGAAGATGGTCGTCACCGGCGACATCACCCAGGTCGACCTGCCCGACGGCACGCGGTCGGGGCTGACCGTCGTGCGCGACATCCTCGACGGCGTCGAGGACATCCATTTCGCCGAGCTGACCTCCCACGACGTCGTGCGCCACCGGCTCGTCAGCGCCATCGTCGACGCCTACGACCGCAGTGCCTCGCGCGAGGAACGGCGGCGCCAGGAGCGACGGGAGCAGCGTCGGTCCGAACCCCGCGGCGGCGTCCACCGTGGTGAGGAGCGCCGCCGGCGCCCCCAGGGGGAGCGTGGCGGCGAGGCCCGGGAGGCGGGCGCGTGAGCATCGACGTCCTCAACGAGACCGACGCGGCGGTCGACGAGCTCGAGCTGCTCGCGTGCGCGACGTACGTCATGGAGCAGATGCGCGTGCACCCGCAGGCCGACCTGTGCATCAAGCTCGTCGACGAGGACGCCATGGAGGTCCTCCACGTGCAGTGGATGGACCTGCCCGGCCCGACCGACGTCATGAGCTTCCCGATGGACGAGCTTCGGCCGGGCCGCGAGGGCCAGGAACCGGAGGAGGGCACGCTCGGCGACATCGTGCTGTGCCCGTCGGTCGCCACGAAACAGGCCGTCGAGGCCGGGCACGCGCCCATCGAGGAGATGCTCCTGCTGACGACGCACGGCATCCTGCACCTGCTCGGCTACGACCACGCCGAGCCGGACGAGGAGCGCGAGATGTTCGAGCTGCAGCGCCAGCTGCTGCTGACGTTCCTCGCCACGCGCAACCGTCCCAGCGCCTGAGGTCCCCGTGCTACCGCAGCTCGTCCTGCCGGCGCTGATCAGCATCGTCGTCGCGTTCGTCCTGTCCGCCGCCGAGGCCGCGATCTTCCGGATGTCCCGGGTGCGCGCCCAGGAGCTCTGGGACGAGGGTCGCTCGGGTGCCAAGTCCCTGCTGACCGTCGTCGCCGACTCGCCCGCCTACCTGGCCGTCATCGCGTTCCTGCGCGTCGTCGCGGAGGCGACGACGGCCGTGCTCGTCACCCTCGCCGTCGCCGGACAGGTCGCCTCGACGTGGAGCCGGGCGCTCATCAGCATCGCCATCATGGCCGTCGTCTCGTTCGTCGTCGTCGGGGTGTCCCCGCGCACGCTGGGGCGGCGCAACTACGACACCGTCGCCCTCTGGAGCGCGCCCTTCGCCGTCGGCCTGCGCCGGGTCCTCGGTCCGGTCGCCAAGCTGCTCGTGGTGCTCGGCAACGCCGTGACCCCGGGCAAGGGGTACTCCGACGGGCCCTTCCAGACCGAGTCCGAGCTGCGCGACCTCGTCGACATCGCCGGGGAGTCCGACGTCATCGAGGAGGACGAGCGGGAGATGATCCACTCGGTCTTCGAGCTCGGTGACACCGTGGCCCGCGAGGTCATGGTCCCGCGCACCGACATGGTGACGATCGATGCCGACAAGACGCTGCGCGGCGCCATGTCGCTGTTCCTGCGCTCCGGCTTCTCCCGCATCCCGGTGATCGGGGAGGACAGCGACGACGTGCGCGGCCTGCTCTACTTCAAGGACGTCGCCCGTCGACTCACGGCCGCCCCGGAGGACGCCAAGCACCTGGCGACCGAGGTGATGCGACCCATGCATTTCGTGCCCGAGAGCAAGCCGGTCGACGACCTCCTGCGCGAGATGCAGCAGGAGCAGAACCACTTCGCCATCGTCGTCGACGAGTATGGCGGCACCGCGGGCCTCGTCACGATCGAGGACATCATCGAGGAGATCGTCGGCGAGATCGCCGACGAGCACGACCGCGAGGCCCCCGGCGTGGAGCAGCTGGAGAACGGGACGCTGCGCGTCCCGGCGTCCATGGACATCGACGACCTCGCCGAGCTGTTCGACGTCACCATCGACGAGGAGGACGTCGACACCGTGGGCGGCCTGCTCACCAAGGTCATCGGCCGCGTCCCGATCGTCGGCTCGTCCGGCCGGGTGGCGGGGCTCGAGCTGACGGCCGAGCGGATGGCCGGGCGCCGCCACCGCGTCGCGTCGGTCATCGTGCACCGGGCGCAGGTGGAGGACACTGACGGCGAGACGAGCGAGACGGAGGACGCCCATGGCCACGCGAGCGGGCACTGACAGCACCGGCGGGCAGGCGCCCTACCGGGCCGGGTTCGCCTGTCTGGTGGGCCGGCCCAACGCCGGCAAGTCCACGCTGACCAACGCGCTCGTCGGCCAGAAGGTCGCCATCACGAGCTCGAAGCCGCAGACGACGCGGCACACGATCCGCGGCGTGGCCACGACGCCCGACGCGCAGCTGATCCTCGTCGACACCCCGGGCCTTCACAAGCCGCGCACGCTCCTCGGTGAGCGCCTCAACGACCTCGTCCGCGAGACGCTCCTCGAGGTGGACGTGGTCGGCTTCTGCCTTCCGGCGGACCAGCGTCCCGGCCCGGGTGACGCGTTCATCGCCAACGAGCTCACCGAGCTGCGCTCGGTGCGCCGCCGGCCCGTCGTCGCCATCGCGACCAAGGCCGACGCCGTCGACCGCGACCGCCTGGCCGAGCACCTCATCGCCATCGACCGGCTGGGGGAGTGGGACGCCATCATCCCGTGCTCCGCGGTGTCCGGCGAGCAGGTGGTCGAGGTCCGTGACCTCCTCGCGTCCTACCTGCCCGAGTCGCCGCAGCTCTACCCCGACGGTGTCCTCACCGACGAGCCCGAGGCGGTCATGATCGCCGAGCTCGTGCGCGAGGCGGCGCTCGAGGGCGTCCGCGACGAGCTGCCGCACTCACTGGCCGTCGTCGTGGAGGAGATGGTGCCACGCGAGGACCGCCCCGAGGACAACCCGCTGCTCGACGTGCGCGTCAACGTCTTCGTCGAGCGGCCGAGCCAGAAGGCGATCGTCATCGGTCGCGGGGGATCGCGGCTGCGCGAGGTCGGCACCAACGCCCGCAAGGGGATCGAGGCGCTCCTCGGGCAGAAGGTCTTCCTCGACCTGCACGTCAAGGTCGCGAAGGACTGGCAGCGCGACCCCAAGCAGCTGCAGCGCCTGGGTTTCTGACGGGGTCGATCGTCGCCGCGGCGTCTCCTCGTGAGCGCTGCGTCTCCTCGTCGGCGGCCCACCGCTGACCAGGAGACGCGAGCGGTACCAGCCGACGTTTCGCGGCACGTCCCCGCCGTCGGGCCTAGGCTGGAGGTGACGAGGAGGCGACATGTCCGAGATGCCGGCGCACGACCACGAGCTCGAGGTGCTCGAGGAGGACCAGAACGTCCCGCCACGTCCCGAGGAGCAGATCGCGGATGTTCGAGACCGGCCCGCCCCGTCCGGCGAGCAGGAGGACGACTCCGCGTCACCCTCGTCATGAGCGGGGACCCACTGCTCGAGTCGAGTGACCCCTGGGGTCGCAACGACCCACCGGTCGTCTCGGACGCCGACCTCCCACCGCTGCCGCCGGTTCTCTCAGAGATCGTCGCAGCGTTCGAGAACGGTGACCGGGTCAGGGCGCCGGAGGGAGGCCCCGACTCGTGGCCCGGAGGCAACGTCCGCCGAACCGACCCGATGACACGGGAGCCCAGCCCTCCCTGGCGAGAGCCCGGACCTCGAGGAGGTCGTTGGCTCGAGAGCCGGGTCTCAGGATGCGGGCAGCGTTCCCGAGGGGTGGACGCGGGCGCGTCGACCGGCATACCGTGATGCCGTGCGTGCGGTGAGCCTCCTCCTTCTCTGCCGCGACGAGGCCTGATCCCGGCCCTCCTCGTCGCGGAGTTTCCCGTGTCCGGCCGGACACCGAGCGAAACGCAGACGAAGAGAGTGACGCGATGATCCACCCCCAGCAGACGTCGGGAATGCCGTTCCAGAAGTACGTCCCGTTCCACGAGCAGATCCCCTTCGAGCTTCCCGGACCGCACTTGGCCCGGCAAACGCATCGAGCATGCCCCGCGCTGGTGCGCCGTCGACCTTCGCGACGGCAACCAGGCCCTCATCGACCCGATGAACACCGAGCGCAAGCTGCGCATGTTCCAGCTGCTCGTGAAGATGGGCTACAAGGAGATCGAGGTCGGCTTCCCGTCGGCGAGCCAGACCGACTTCGACTTCGTCCGCGAGCTGATCCAGGGCGGCCACATCCCCGACGACGTGACCATCCAGGTGCTGACACAGTGCCGGGACCACCTCATCGAGCGCACCTACGACGCCATCGCCGGCGCCAAGCAGGCCATCGTCCACTTCTACAACTCGACGTCCGTGCTCCAGCGTCGCGTCGTCTTCGGCCTCGACCAGGACGGCATCATCGACATCGCGGTCCAGGCCGCACGCCTGTGCCGCAAGCTCGAGGAGACCGTCCCCGACACGACGATCTACTACGAGTACTCGCCCGAGTCCTACACCGGCACCGAGCTCGAGTTCGCGATGCGCATCTGCAACGCCGTCATCGACGTCATCGACCCGACGCCGGACCACAAGATGATCGTCAACCTTCCGGCGACCGTCGAGATGGCCACGCCCAACGTGTACGCCGACTCCATCGAGTGGATGATCCGCCACATCGAGCGGCGTGAGTCGGTCGTCGTCAGCCTGCATCCCCACAACGACCGGGGCACCGGCGTCGCGGCGGCCGAGCTGGGCTACCTGGCCGGCGCGGACCGCATCGAGGGCTGCCTCTTCGGCAACGGTGAGCGCACCGGCAACGTCTGCCTCGTGACGCTCGGGATGAACCTGTTCAGCCAGGGCATCGACCCCCAGATCGACTTCAGCGACATCGACGAGGTGCGCCGCACCGTCGAGTACTGCAACCAGCTGCCGGTGGGCGAGCGGCACCCCTACGGCGGCGACCTCGTCTTCACGGCCTTCTCCGGGTCGCACCAGGACGCCATCAAGAAGGGCTTCGAGGCCATGGCCTCCGAGGCGAAGGAGAAGGGCACGAGCGTCGACGACCTCGTCTGGGGCGTCCCCTACCTGCCGATCGACCCGCACGACCTCGGCCGGTCCTACGAGGCGGTCGTCCGCGTCAACAGCCAGTCCGGCAAGGGCGGCGTGTCCTACATCATGAAGTCCGAGCACCAGATGGACCTGCCGCGGCGCCTGCAGATCGAGTTCTCCGGCGTCGTCCAGCGAGGCGTCGACCAGGACGGCGGCGAGGTCTCGCCGGCGGCGCTGTGGGCCCGGTTCCAGGACGAGTACCTGCCGAACCCGGCTGCTCCGTGGGGCCGGTTCGACCTCGTCAACGTCGTCACGGACTCGACCGTCGACGGTGCGAGCACCATCGAGGCGACCGTCACCGACCGTGGCGAGCCGGTGACGGTGAGCGGCACCGGCAACGGACCCATCGCCGCGTTCGTCGCGGCCCTGGGCACCATCGAGGGCACGCCCGACGTCCGCGTCCTCGACTACGCCGAGCACGCGCTGTCCGCCGGTGGCGACGCCCGGGCCGCCGCCTACGTCGAGTGCGCCGTCGGCGACCGCGTCCTCTGGGGTGTCGGCGTCGACTCCTCGATCGTCACCGCGTCCATCAAGGCCATCGTGTCGGCCGTCAACCGCGCCGAACGCGACGCCGCCGCCGCCACCTCGGTCCCCGGCGCCTGACCTGCCGAGCCCGTTCCGCGACGGCCCGGGGCCCCGTGCCCCGGGCCGGCGCCGACCCGGCGCTCCGGTAGGTTCTGGGCCCATGGACTCCGCCCTCGGCCGGACGCTGCTCCGGCTCGTCGGCGCCGGCCTGCTCGCGGTCGCCCTCGTCGGGTTGCTCGCTCCGCGCGCCGTCAACACCCCGCACCGCTGGTACGTCGTCGTGCCGGCCTGCGTCGTGCTGCTGGTGCTCGCGACGTTCGTCCGCGCGCCGCGGTGGGTCCACGGCCGATGGGTCGTCCCTGTCGTCTCCGCGGCCGGTGGGGTCGTCGCGACGCTCGTGGGGCTCGCGGGACGCTACGACTACGGCTGGGACGCCCGCGTCGCCCTCGACCTCGCGCGCGACCTGCACGCCGGTCGCCCGCTCGGCGACGCCGGCTACGACTACCTCTCGCTCTACCCCAACAACCTCCCGCTCCTCGCGATCGACCGCGGCGGCGTCGAGCTCGGCTCGCTCCTCGGGCTCGCGCCCGATGCCGTCCTGATCACCCTGAACGGGGCCTGCGTCGCAGTGACGCTGCTGGCGGTGGGTGCCATGGTGCGTCGGGCTCGTGGCGCCGCCGCTGCGGTCGCCGCCCAGCTGGGCACGCTCGTCCTCGTCGGGACGAGCCCGTGGCTCGCCGTGCCCTACACCGACTACTACGCGATGCCGTTCCTCGCGGTCGGGGTCGCGCTCGCCGGCCGCGCGCTGCTCCCCGGAGTGCGTGACGCCCCCCGCGCGTCGCCCGGCTCGCGCACCGCTCGCGCGCTGACGTGGGTGGCCGCCGCCGTCTGCTACGGGATCGCCTACGCGATCAAGACGACGCCCGCGGTCGCCGTCATCGCGACGGTGCTCACCGTCGTCGTGGCGGTGTTCGACGGCGACCACGCGCCCCGAGGCCGGGTCACCGCACTCGCCGCGAGCCTCGTCGCCGTCGGCGTCTTCCTCGGGATCGCCGTCGCCGCGCCCGGCGTGGCGGCGGCCGCCTCCGGCATCGAGACCGGTCGCATGCGCGCCGGCGTCTCACCTCCGGTCCTGTGGTGGGTGGCCAACGGCCTGAGCGAGCATGTCGCCCCGGACGGCGTCGTCAGCTACGGCACGTACTCGCGCGAGATGGTCGAGGCCATCGAGGGGCGCTCCCCGCAGCAGATGACCGACTACGCCCGCGCCTACATCGCCGACCGCTGGGCCGAGCGCGGGCCCGGGGGCACGCTCGCCTTCTACGCGGAGAAGGCGGCCTGGAACTGGGGCGACGGCATGTTCTGGGCCTGGGGGGAGGGAGCGGACTCGCTTCCCGGAAGGCTCGCCGACGCGGACGGTGTCGTCGGAGTCGTCCACTCGCTCAACGGTTTCCACGGGACCGCGTACGGGTGGCGAGTCGACCTCACCCAGGCGCTGTGGCTGGCGGTGCTGCTGGTCGGGGGCGTCGGACTGCTGCGGGCTCCCTACCGGCGCGACGTGCTGCTCGTCGCCCTCGCCGTGCTCGGCATCGCGGCGTTCACGCTGCTGTTCCAGGGACGGTCCCGCTACGTGTTCACCTTCGCACCGCTCGTCGTCGCGCTCGCCGCGATGACCCGGACGGGCGTCGGGACGCGGCGTCGCCGGCCGCGTGGTTCCGACGCCGCGTGCGCCGCGGGCTGACGCGTCCGGTCAGTCGATCGAGCCCCGCACGACCGCGTCGACCGCCGACAGGGCGTCCGGGTCGCCGGTACGCGCCAGCTCGCCGGCCATCGGCCGGTTCCACAGCCAGCAGTCGAGGTCGGCGGCGGTGCCGCACACCTGGGGCGCCGACGCTTTCGAGGCGTCCGACCCGTCCGAGAGGTCCGTGCCTGCCTCGATGGTGGGCCCGTCGGCGACGAGGAACCGCAGCAGGTCGATGTCGCGGCCCTCGTAGGTGCCGGTGACACGTACCGGGGTGACGGTCCACGTGTGCATCGTGTCGACGGTGACGACGGTGACCGGCGCCCCGAGCGGCGCGTGCTCGAGCCCCGGCTCGGGCTCGTAGCCGCGCATGATGCGAAGGGCCTCGTCGACCCCGTCGGCCGCGAGCCGGGCGTCGATCGCGGCGCGGTCCTCCGGGGCGATGCCCGCGGTGGCCTCGGCGTCGAGGCGGTGCACGAGGGCCTCGTGGGCCTGCCTGCGGCGGATGTAGCCGGCGGTGTGCTCGTCGGCCCACATCCACAGCTCGGTGTCGGGTGGGAGCTGCGAGAGCTGCTCGTGCAGCCGGCCGCTCGACGCGTCGAAGGCCTCGACGAGGGCGGCACGGTCCTCCGGTCGCGGCGGCCGCGCGTCGCCGTGCGCCTCGACCTGCTCGGCCGTCGTCAGGCGGTTCTCGGCGATCTCACCCCAGAACCACTGGACGTCGGCGAGGTGCCACAGCAGGTCGTCGGCGTCCCAGTCCGGGCACGTCGGCACGGTGGTCCCGGCCGGTACGCCGGCGAGGACCTCGCGGAAACGGGCCGACTCGGCGGCGAGGTGGTCGAGGAAGGGAAGGTCTGCACCCGATGGGGCAGAGGGCATGCGGACTCCTTGGTCGTGCGAGCGGTCAGCGGACTCCCGCGACGCGGAACTGGACGGAGATGCGGGGCCCCAGCGGCTCGGAGGTCTTCGGGACCGCATGGTCCCACGTGCGCTGGCAGGAGCCGCCCATCACCACGAGGTCACCATGGCCCAGGGGGTAGCGCAAGCTCTTCTGCGTCGTGCCGGGGATCGCACCACCGTCGCGCGGGCGCAGGGCGAGCACCCTCGGCGACCCGAGCGACAGGATCGCGACCATCGTGTCGCTGTCTCTGGAGCGCCCGATGCGGTCACCGTGCCAGGCGACGCTGTCGTGACCGTCGCGGTACAGGCACAGCCCCGCCGTGACGAACGGCTCGCCCAGCTCGCTCGCGTAGTGCGCGCTCAGTGCGTCGCGGGCCTGGTCGAGCAGGGGGTGCGGGAGGCGTTCTCCGGCCGCGTAGAACTTCGTGAGCCGCGGGACGTCCACGACGTTGTCGTACATCTGCCGCCGCTCGGCGTGCCAGGGCACGTCGTGCAGGAGGGCCGAGAACAGCGCGTCGCCCGCCGCCAGCCAGCCGGGCCGTACGTCCACCCACGCCCCGTGGGCCAGGGCGTGGCGGCGCAGGCCGGTGCCGACGTCGCGCAGCGTCATCTCGTCGGTGAGGTCGAGCAGCGACCCCTGAAGGGTGAGGTCCATGCCGCCACTGTAACGTACGAGGTCGAACACGTGTTCGAGACGACGCACGGATCTCGATGGCCGGTGCAGCGGTCCTCCCGGGCGCCGGCGCGGTGGCGTGGGAGCCTGCGGCGCGTGCGCGCGTCGTGACGCCGCCCGCGGGGGAGAATGGACCCATGCCCCTCTACCGCGACGAGGCGATCGTCCTGCGCACGCACAAGCTGGGCGAGGCCGACCGCATCATCACGATGCTGACCCGCACCCGCGGGCGCGTGCGGGCCGTCGCCAAGGGCGTCCGGCGGACGAAGTCTCGGTTCGGCTCACGTCTCGAACCGGGCATGGTCGTCGACGTCCAGTGCTACGAGGGGCGCAACCTCGACACCGTGACCCAGGTCGAGACCCTCGCGCCGTACGGCGACGCGATCGCCCGCGACTACACGGCCTACACGTGCGCGACGTCGATGCTCGAGACGGCGCTGCAGCTGACCGAGGAGCACGAGCCGCAGACCCAGCAGTACCTCCTCCTCGCCGGGGCGCTGCGCTCCCTCGCCGAGCGCACCCACGAGCCCGGCCTCGTCCTCGACGCGTACCTGCTGCGCTCCCTCGCCGTCGCCGGTTGGGCGCCGAGCTTCGTCGACTGTGCGCGCTGCGGCGCCGACGGACCGCACCGCGCCTTCAACGTCCAGGCGGGTGGGGCGGTGTGCTCCTCGTGCCGGCCGCCCGGCTCGACGGCGCCCGCGCCGGAGACGTTCGAACTGCTCGCTGCCCTGCTCTCGGGCGACTGGGACCTCGCCGACGAGAGCGACCCGCGCCACCGCCGGCAGGGCAACGGCATGGTGTCGGCGTTCCTCCAGTGGCACATCGAGCGGGGGCTACGCTCCCTACGGCTCGTCGAGCGCGCCTGAGCCCGAAGCCGATCCGTCCACCGCACCTCCCACCGACCGGAGAGCCATGCCCGCCGCCACCCCGTACGCCCGGCCCTTCCCGCACCCCTCGGGAGCCACCGCCCCGGTCATCCCGGCCGGTGCGCTGCCCGGACACGTCGCGATCGTCATGGACGGCAACGGCCGGTGGGCCAACCAGCGCGGGCTGCCGCGCACCAAGGGCCACGAGGCGGGAGAGGCGTCGCTGCTCGACGTCGTCGCGGGCGCCATCGAGGTCGGGGTCACCCACCTGTCCGCGTACGCCTTCTCGACGGAGAACTGGCGCCGGTCGCCCGAGGAGGTGCGCTTCCTCATGGGCTTCAACCGCGACGTCATCCGCCGCCGCCGCGACCAGCTGCACGAGTGGGGCGTGCGGATGCGGTGGGTCGGGCGCGCGCCGCGACTGTGGCGCTCGGTGATCAAGGAGCTCGAGGTCGCCCAGGAGCTGACGCAGCACAACACCGGGCTGACTCTCTACTTCTGCGTCAACTACGGCGGTCGCGCCGAGATCGCCGACGCCGTCCAGCGGATCGCCCACGACGTCAAGGACGGTCGCCTCCGGCCCGGCTCGGTCGACGAGAGGACGATCAAGAGGTACCTCGACGAGCCGACGATGCCCGACGTCGACCTGTTCGTGCGCTCCTCGGGTGAGCAGCGCACGAGCAACTTCCTGCTGTGGCAGTCGGCGTACGCCGAGATGGTGTTCCAGAACCGGCTGTGGCCCGACTACGACCGCCGCGATCTGTGGGCCGCCATCGAGGAGTACGTCGCCCGCGACCGACGGTACGGCGGCGCGGTCGACGCCCCCACCCCGTCCTGACGACGGCGCACCACAGGCGCGCAGCTCGGGAGCGGAGCGCCGGGTGGGGTGGGCCTCAGCGGTCGACGAGGACGACGTCGTACGTGCTCGCCGTGGGCGGGAACCCGGTGTCGAACTTCGCGTTGACGACCGCGAGCCGGTCACCGAACCGCGCGACGGTCGTCGGGATCTCGAAGCTGTCGCTCGTCACCGTGCGCAGCAGCCGTCCCGAGGACAGGTCGCCGGAGAGGCGGAACTCGGAGACCTCGTTGGAGAAGTTCTGCACGGCGTAGACGGTCCGTCCCTCGAGCAGGATGCCGTCCACGTTCGGCACGCTGACCCCGGCGATCGTCGCGCTCCGGCCGGTGACGGGATCCACGGTGATGAGCGTTCCGGAGTTGCTGTGCGCGACGACGAGCGTCCTGCCGTCGGCGGTCGCCTGGATGCCGTTGTTGTTGAAGCCCGGGAGCACGACGGCGGCCGGACCGTGCAGGTCGAGCGTCCGAGCCGCGCCGAGGGCTCCGCTCGGGCTGACCGGGACGAAGTAGAGCCTGGCCTGGGCCGAGTCGGTGAACCAGGCACCTGTCTTCGTCAACGCGACGTCGTTGATGACCGAGGTGGTGGTGCTCAGCTGGTACGTGGCGACCGAGGCGCCGGTGTCCACGTCGTACACGTAGGCCTGCCCGGTGAAACCGCCGGCGACGAAGAGCAGCCGATGCGCCAGGTCGACCCGCAGCCCGAGGGCCATCCGCCCCGCGGGCGCGTCGATGAATCTCGATGCGGTGCCGGTCCGCACGTCACCGCGGAAGATGTCGCCGGTGAACAGCTCACCGGCGTAGAACGTCGTCCCGCTGCCGCTGGCGATGCCTTCCGCGGACTGCGCGCCCGGAAGCACGATCGGCGGCGGCTCCTCGTGGGCGGCCTGGGCGGGAGCGCTCAGACCCATCAGGGCCAGCAGGCCAGCGACGGTGACCGCCACGAGGCGGTGCCTTCCGGGAACGGCCATGGGACTCTCCTTCGCACGACTCGGGTGACGCACCACCGCCGGTGGCGGTCTCGCAAGCGTCCCGCCGCGCCCGCACGGTGGGCAAGATGGCGAGTCGGGGCATACCGGGCCGGTTGGCCCGGGCCCGGGGCCGCCCGCCCGTGCGGGCGTCGCGGGGGTCGACGCGGGTCTCAGGAGCGGCTGCAGTCGGGGCAGGTGCCGAAGATCTCGAGCGTGTGGGTGACACCGGTGAAGCCGTGGTCGCCCGCAACCTTCTCGGCCCACCTCTCGACGGCCGGTCCCTCCACCTCGACGGTGCGCCCGCAGGCGCGGCACACGAGATGGTGGTGGTGGTGCGTCGAGCACGCGCGGTAGACCGCCTCGCCGTCGTCGGTGCGCAGGACGTCGATGCTGCCGGACTCCACCATCGACTGGAGCGTGCGGTAGACCGTGGCGAGGCCGACGCCCTCGCCCGCCTCGCGCAGCCGCGCGTGGACGGTCTGGGCCGAGGTGAACTCGTCTGAACGGCCGAGCATCTCGGCCACCGCGGCCTGCTGGCGCGTGGGCCGCCGGGTGCTGCCCGTGGCCGTTCCGCGGCCCGGGTTCGTCATCCTGCTCATCGCGTCGTCCTCGTCATCGCCTCGTCGGTCGGGCCGTTCGGGTCGGTCACGCCCTCGTGCTCGTGGCCGCCGTGCTCGTCGTAGTGCCCCTCGTGCGCCGCGTGCAGGTGGCCGTCGTGCACGTAGTCGACGTGGTCGCCGTGGGGGACCGCCGGGTGCCCGCACTCGGTTCCGTGCTCGTGCGGGTGCACCTCGCTGACCGCGTGCCGCCGCCCCCGGACGCGGGCGCGCAGCCCGGTGCCGGCCGCGACGAGGACGAAGATCGCGACGGACAGGAGCACGATCGAGCCGCCCGACGGCGTGTTGAGCGGGTAGGAGGCGACGACGCCGCCGACGCTCGCGACGAGGCCGAAGGCGACGGCCCAGCGCACCCCGCTGCCGAACGAGCGGGCGACGAGCTGCGCAGCGGCGTTGGGCACGATCATCAGCGCGCTGATGAGCAGCAGCCCGACGACCCGCATCGCCACGACGACGGTGGTGGCCGTCAGCACCGCGAGGACGATGTTCAGGGGCAGCACCGGGATTCCGACGGCTCGGGCGTACTCCTCGTCGTTGGCGACGGCGAACAGACGTGGCCGCAGCAGCCACGTCGTGCCGGCGATGACGAGCGCCAGCCCGGCGAAGACCCACAGGTCACCCCTCGTCGTCGTGAGGATGGAGCCGAACAGGTACTTCATGAGGTTGGCCGGCGTGCCCTCGGGGGACCTGCTGATGATGACGACGCCGCCGGCGATGCCGCCGTAGAAGATGACGGCCAGGGCGACGTCGCCGTTGGTGCGTCCGCGGGTGCGCAGCAGCTCGATGACGACGGCGGCGAGCACGGCGGCGACGAGCGCGGTGAGTACCGGCGCCGTGCCGCTGACGAGGCCGATCGCGACACCGGCCAGCGCGACGTGCCCCATGCCGTCGCCGATGAGTGACAGGCGACGCTGCACGAGGAAGATCCCGACCAGGGGGGCGACCGTTCCGACGAGCAGCGCTGCGACGAGGGCGCGCTGCATGAAGTCGACGGTGAGGATGTCGCTGATCATGCGTTGCCTCCTCGGGCGGCGTCGAACGGCCCGCGGCCGAGCACCGGCCGGGTCGTCTCGAGCTCGAGGTCGTGGTGGTGGCTGTCGTGCTCGTGGTGCACGGCCTCGCGTGATGCGGCGTAGGCCGCGGGTGTGCCGTCGAAGACGATGCGGCCGGCGTCGACGACGACGATCCGCGTCAGGAGCCGTTCGAGCGCGCCGAGCTCGTGGGTGACGACGACCATGGTGACGCCGCGATCGACGAGCCGCTCGAGCACGTCGGCGAGCACGTGCTGGCTCGCGGCGTCGACGCCCGCGGTGGGCTCGTCCATGACGAGGACGTCGGGCTGGCCGGCGAGGGCGCGGGCGATGAGGACGCGACGCTGCTGCCCACCCGAGAGCGTGCTCACCTCCGTGGCGGCGCGGTCGCCGAGGCCCACGACCTCGAGCGCGCGTGCGACGACCTGCCGGTCGGTGGCCCGCAGCCGGCCCCACCAGCCGAGACGCGGCAGGCGCCCGGTCTCGACGATCTCCTCGGCCGTCGCGCTCACCGACGCCGACAGCGTGTGCCGCTGCGGCACGTAGCCGATGCGGGCACGGTCGTGGAAGTCGTCGGCGGCGACGCCGAAGAGGGTCACCGAGCCCTGGGTGCGCTCGTTGAGGCCGAGGATGCCCTTCATCAGGGTCGACTTGCCCGACCCGTTGGGCCCGACGACGGCGATGATCTCGCCGCGACGCACCGTGAGGTCGGCACCGCGCAGGACGGTGCGCTCGCCGTAGCCGAACCCCGCGCCACGGACGTCGATGACGACGTCGTCCGCGCCGTCGCCCGTCGCGGTGGCCGGCCGTCGACTCGTCGGGGTCACGTCGGCGCTCACCGGCACCCCAGACCCTTCCGGAGGGCCGCGAGGTTGCTGCGCATGACCTCAAAGTAGTCCCTGCCGGCGGAGGCGTCGGTGATCCCCTCCACCGGGTCGAGCGTGGCGACGGTGGCGCCCGTGCTGCGCGCGATCGTGTCGGCCAGCTGCGGCTCGACGAGCGTCTCCTGGAAGATCGTCGTGACGCCCTCGGAGCGGACGAGGTCGCTGACCGCCTTGAGGCCGGCCGCGCTCGGCTCGGCCTCGGGGGAGATGCCGGCGATGCCGTGCTGGTCCAGCCCGTACCGCTGGGCGAGGTAGCCGAAGGCCGCGTGGCTCGTCACGACGACGGTCGACCGGCAGGACGCCAGGCCGGTGCGGTAGGAGCGGTCCAGGGCCGTCAGCCTCGCGACGAACGCGGCCGTGTTCTTCTCGTACGTGGCCGCGTCGGCGGGGTCGTCCTTCGCGAGGCGGGCGCCGATGGCGCGTGCCACAGCGGCGTAGCGCTGCGGGTCCAGCCAGAAGTGGGGGTCGTCGGCAGCGTGGTCGTGCCCGTCGCCGGAGGCGTGTGGAGCGTCGGTGGGCGGCGCGGTGCCCTCGACCGAGGGGCCCTCGGCCCCGCCGTGGTCGTGGCCCTCCTCGGTCGCCGGCAGCGTCAGCCGGGCGGCCGCGGCGACGTCGAGGACGTGCGACGGGTCGACCTGGGCCATGGCGTCGTCGACGGCGGGCTGGAAGCCGTCGGCGTACACGACGAGCCGGGCCTTGGTCATGGTGCCGAGGTCCTGCGGGGCCAGCTCGAGGTCGTGCGGCTCGGTGCCCGGCTTGGTCAGGACCGCGACCTGCCGGCCGCCGCCGAGGATCTGCTGGGTGGCGAACTGCAGCGGGTAGAAGGACGCGACGACCGCGCCGGAGGGGTCGGCCGCCGAGCCGCTCCCGCTCCCGCAGGCGGCCGCACCGAGGCCGACGAGGGCGGCGACCGACAGCGCGGTCAGGCCGGAGCGGACGGCGCCGGGGCGGAGGGGGCCGAAGGGGCGGCCGAGGCCGCGAGCGCGCGAGGTCATGTGACAATGATTCTCAATGTGAGAATCATTGTCAAACAGTTCGTCAGGCGGGCACGACCCGCACGACCGCCACGGCGAGGGCGAGCAGGAGGACGGCACTGCGCATGAGGCGCTCGGGCAGCGTCAGGCGCTGCCACGTGAGGAAGAGGAACCACCCGAGCACCAGCGCCACCAGGACGAACGCGAACCCGCCCCACGGGCGGGGTGCGAGAACGCCGGTCAGCAGCACGACGGCCAGGGCGCCGAGGGTCGCCGGACGCGGCACGCTCGACAGGCGCTCGAGAAGGGGGTAGGACGCGTGCTCGACTCGGGAGCGGAAACTCAGGGCCACCCGTCGAGCCTAGGGGACCCGGGCGGGTGGCCCGGACGCGTGGAGAACCGGGCGTCGCCGGCCCGATAACCTGTCCCGCATGGCCAAGCAGACATCCATCGTGGACACCGTCGTCAGCCTCTGCAAGCGCAGGGGCTTCGTCTTCCCGAGCGGTGAGATCTACGGAGGCACCCGGTCTGCCTGGGACTACGGCCCCCTCGGCGTCGAGCTCAAGGAGAACATCCGGCGCCAGTGGTGGAAGTCGATGGTGACCAGTCGCGACGACGTCGTCGGGCTCGACTCGTCGATCATCCTGCCTCGCGAGACGTGGGTCGCCTCCGGCCACGTCGGCACGTTCACCGACCCGCTCGTCGAGTGCCTCAACTGCCACAGGCGCCGCCGTCAGGACCACCTGCAGGAGGCTCTCGCGGAGAAGAAGGGCATCGCCGACCCCGACTCGGTCCCCATGACCGACATCGTGTGCCCCGACTGCGGCACCAAGGGCCGGTGGACCGAGCCCCGCGACTTCCAGATGATGCTCAAGACCTACCTCGGCGTCATCGAGGACGAGTCCGGCCTGCACTACCTGCGGCCGGAGACGGCGCAGGGCATCTTCGTCAACTTCCTCAACGTCATGCAGGCCTCGCGCAAGAAGCCGCCGTTCGGCATCGCCCAGACCGGCAAGAGCTTCCGCAACGAGATCACGCCCGGCAACTTCATCTTCCGCACCCGCGAGTTCGAGCAGATGGAGATGGAGTTCTTCGTCAAGCCCGGTGAGGACGAAGAGTGGCACCAGTACTGGATCGACGAGCGCACCCGCTGGTACACCGACCTCGGCATCAACCCGGACAACCTGCGTCACTTCGAGCACCCCAAGGACAAGCTGTCGCACTACTCGACGCGCACCGTCGACATCGAGTACCGCTTCAGGTTCGCCGGCTCCGAGTGGGGCGAGCTCGAGGGCATCGCCAACCGGACCGACTTCGACCTCGGCACGCACTCGAAGCACTCGGGTACCGACCTCGTGTACTTCGACCAGCAGACCGGCGAGCGCTACACCCCGTACGTCATCGAGCCCGCGGCCGGACTCTCTCGCTCCCTCATGACCTTCCTCGTCGACGCCTACGCCGAGGACGAGGCCCCGAACACCAAGGGCGGCGTCGACAAGCGCGTCCTGCTGCGCCTCGACCCGCGCCTCGCGCCGGTCAAGGCCGCCGTGCTCCCGCTGTCGCGCAACGCCGACCTGTCGCCGAAGGCCCGAGACCTGGCGGCAACCCTGCGCCAGCACTGGAACGTCGACTTCGACGACGCCGGCGCCATCGGCAAGCGGTACCGCCGCCAGGACGAGATCGGCACGCCCTTCTGCATCACGGTCGACTTCGACACGCTCGAGGACCACGCCGTGACGATCCGCGAGCGCGACACGATGGCCCAGGAGCGCGTCGCCCTGGACAAGGTCGAGGGCTGGCTCGCGCAGCGTCTCGTCGGCTGCTGACGCGACCGGCGGGGCCCACCGGTCGGCGGCCATACTGGCGTGATGGTCGACGATGCGGTGCTGAGAGCGTCGCCGCGCGACCGCGCGAGTGCGGCGGCCGAGGCCCTCGGTGACCGGGCCCTCACCCGATGGTGTGCGGACCTGCTCGCCGGTCGCGCGGCCTGGGGTGACCCCGACCTGCCCGACATCGGCTGGGTCGGTGGGAGAGTCGTCGACGGCTGGGGCTCTCCGGAGCGCCTCGGCGAGGACACGGTCTACTGGTCGCGCGTCTGGGCGGCGCGGACGCTGCTTCACGTCTGGGACGACCTCTGTGGCGCCGATGTCGTTGCGGGGCTGGACGACCCGGCGTGGCGCGTGCGCGAGATGTGCGCCAAGGTGGCCGCGCGGTGGGAGGTCGGCGCGGCGGGGAACGCGTGCGCGACGCTGGTCCTGCGGGACGACACGACGCGCGTGAGGGCTGCAGCCGCGAGGGTCCTGGGGGCAGTCGGCGAGGCCGAGCACGCTCCCGCGCTGCACTCGGCGCTCGATGACCCCGAGCCCTCCGTGCGCCGGGCCGCCGAACGCGCCCTGGCCCGGGTTCGCGTCCGCCTCGACCGGGACGTGTGACCCTCCGGAGCCGGGGCACGTCGTGCTGCGGCGTGCCGGACGCGGCGTGGCGGGCCTCAGCCGGGGACGCGGCCCGTCGCGACCGGCCGCGAGGGGTCGCGGATCCACTCGCTCCACGAGCCCGGGTAGAGCGTCGCGTCGACGCCGATCTCGGCGAGCGCGAGGACGTGGTGCGCCGCCGTGACGCCCGAGCCGCAGTACACGCCGACGGGGCGGCCGGCCACGTCCGCGTCGCCCGGGCCACCCGGCCGGCCTGCGACGACCTGCGCCCAGTGCTCGGCGAGGTCCTCGCGGAAGCGCCCGTCTGCCCCGACCCACTCCGTCGTCGGCGAGGTGATCGCCCCGGGGACGTGCCCCGCGACCGGGTCGATGGGCTCGACCTCGCCGGCATACCGCTCCGTGGCCCGGGCGTCGACGAGCAGCCCCTCGCGGGCGAGCGCGGCGGCGCCGTCGGCGTCCAGCGTCGGGAGGCTGCCGAGGTGGACGGTGCCCTCGCCGTGCCGGTCGGCCGGCTCCTCGGTGCTCACCGGCAGGCCGGCGGCGAGCCACGCCTCGAAGCCACCGTCGACGACGCGCACGTCGGGGATCCCGGCCCAGCGCAGCACCCACCAGGCGCGGGCGGCCGCCGTCGAGTCGCGGCCGTCGTAGACGACCACCCGGGTCCCGGCCGAGATGCCGCAGCGACGGACGAGCCGCTCCAGCGTCGCCGCGTCGGGCAGGGGATGCCGGCCCCCGTCTCCCGGGGCGGCGGCGAGCTCGGAGTCGAGGTCGACGAAGAACGCGCCGGGCACGTGGCCTGCCGCGTAGGCCGGCCGGCCCACCGGTCCCTCGGCGGCGTCGCGGCCGGCGGTCAGGGCCCAGCGGACGTCGAGGACGACGACGTCCTCGATCTCGTGGGCGAGGTCGCTGGCGGTGATGAGGTGGCGCACCGGGCCATCGTGGCATTCTCGGCCTGTGTCCGCCGCGCCGCCCCGACCGCAGGTCGTCCTCGTCCACGGGTCCCGGCTGTCGAGCACGCAGTGGGCGCCGCAGCTGTCCCTGCTCCGGCCGCACGTCGGGGTGTGGCTCGTCGACCTGCCCGGGCACGGCCGGCGAGCCGACGAGGCCTTCACGCTCGGTCGGTGCGCGGAGGTCGTCGACGAGGCCGTGCGCCACGCTGGCGTCAGGGGCCCGGTCGTGCTCGTCGGGCACTCGCTCGGCGGGTTCGTCGCCATGGACTACGCGGCGCGGCACGGTGACGCCCTCGCCGGGCTCGTCCTCGCGGGGGCCAGCGCCAGCCCCGTGGGCGCCGGGGCCACGGTGTACCGGCTCGTCGCCGGGCTGACGGACCGCCTCGGACCCGAGCGGATGACGCGGGTCAACGACCGCGTGCTGCGGCGCCTCTACCCGTCCGAGCGCATCGAGCCGGTCATCGCCGGGGGGTACTGGTTCGCCCCGACGACGACGGCGTGGCGCGAGGTCATGGACGCCTGCCGGCCGGCCTCGCTGGCACGACTCCGGTGCCCGGTGCTGCTCCTCGACGGCCGGTGGGACCAGTTCCGGCTCGGCATCCGAGGGTTCCGGCGCGAGGTGCCCCGAGCCCGGGTCGAGATCCTGCGCGGGGCCGGCCACCTGGCCAACCTCGACCAGCCCGAGGCGTTCGCCGACGCGCTGCTGCGCTTCGCCCGCGAGGTCGCCGATTCGGCCCATGGCGCGTGATGCGGGACAATCGGTGCTCGTGACCGACCTCATGACCCCGCCCGCCGCGCCCACCCGCGCGCCCGGCGTGCAGCGCGAGGGTGGACCCGCGGCCGGCGGCCCGGTGCTGCCGCCCCTGCGCATCGGCCGCCACGTCATCGAGTCGCCCGTCGTCCTGGCGCCCATGGCCGGTATCACCAACCGGGCCTTCCGCCGGCTGTGCCGCGAGTACGGCGACGAGGGGGCTGCCCTGGCCTCCGCTCGCGGCGCCTCCGGCGCGACGAGCCTGTACGTCAGCGAGATGATCACCTCCCGGGCCCTGGTCGAGCGCAGTCCCGAGACGATGCGCCTCATCGAGCACGACCCGGAGGAGCACCCGCGGTCCATCCAGCTCTACAGCGTCGACCCGGCCACGGCGCGCGCCGCGGCGCGGATCCTCGTGCAGGAGGACCGCGCCGACCACCTCGACCTCAACTTCGGCTGTCCGGTGCCGAAGGTGACCCGCAAGGGCGGCGGGTCGGCCCTGCCCTGGAAGAAGGACCTCTTCCGCCGGATCGTCGCGGCCGTGGTCGAGGAGGGCGCGCGGCGCGACGTCCCCGTGACCGTCAAGATGCGCAAGGGCATCGACGACGAGCACCTGACCTTCCTCGACGCCGGGCTCGGCGCCGAGCAGGAGGGCGCCGCGGCCGTCGCGCTGCACGGCCGCACGGCCTCGCAGGCGTACTCGGGGACCGCCGACTGGGCGGCCATCCGGGCCCTCAAGGAGACCGTGACCTCCGTGCCGGTCCTCGGCAACGGCGACATCTGGTCGGCCGAGGACGCGCTGCGGATGGTGGCGGAGACCGGCTGCGACGGCGTCGTCGTGGGCCGCGGCTGTCTCGGTCGGCCCTGGCTGTTCACCGACCTCGCGGCAGCCTTCGCCGGCTCGTCCGCACGCGTCATGCCGAGGCTCGGCGAGGTGACGCGGACGCTGCGCACGCACGCCGAGTACCTCACCGACTTCTACGGTGAGGAGGAGCGGGCCTGCCGCGACATCCGAAAGCACATCGCCTGGTACCTCAAGGGCTTCCCGGCAGGCTCGACGGTGCGGAACTCCCTGGCTCTCGTCGACTCGCTCGCGGCCCTCGACGCGCTGCTCGGCGCGCTCGACCCCGACGTGCCCTGGCCCGGGGAGGCCGCCGAGGGGCAGCGTGGACGCGCCGGCTCGCCGCGCCGCGTGGCCCTGCCCGACGGGTGGCTCGACTCGCCCGAGCTGTCCGAGGAGCACGAGCGCACCCTCGCAGAGGCCGAGCTGTCGGTCAGCGGCGGCTGAGCGCGGCGGTCACCTGAGCCAGACGCTGAGCGGACCGAGCAGCTCGCACCCCGCCGCCACCGCGGCGTCCACGCCGGCACCCGCCTCCCAGCCGACGAGCGGGAGCCGCCCCACGGCCTGGCGCGCCGCTGCTGCGGCGGCGGTCCACGTGGCATCGGCGTCGCCGTCGCGCGCGAAGACAGTGCCCAGGCCGGCCACGGCGGCGGCCCCTTGGCCCGTGACGGTGACGACGGCGCCGGCCACGAGGGGCGCGTCGGGGTCCGGGGACGCGTGCGCGGCGAGAAGGTGCACGCCGGGCTCGCCGAACAGCGACGGACGCAGGATCGCCTCCGCCTCGGGGTCGGTGGCCCAGGCACGGACCCACGACGCCATGCCCTCCGGTGTCGTGACCCGCCGCCAGGGCGGACCGGCGGGCGGCGTGACGGTCGTGTCCGGGTCGAGCCACACCCACTGGCCGACGACGATGCGCGCGAAGTCCTCGAGCGACAGGTCGAGGCGGTCCCACGAGTCCTTGACCGAGCAGCCGTCGGAGTCGTCGACCCTGGCCAGCACGTCGTACTCGCCGACGGTGGGGGAGAGCGTCACGGCGTCCGGGTAGTAGGGCGGCGTCCGCGTCGCCGCGCTCCACGCCTCGGCATCCGTCGTCGTCGCGACGCCGTGGGAGCGGGCGACGGCGTCGCACCAGAGGGCGTTGTTGAGGGCTGCGAGGGCGATGCGCTCGGTCGCGCCGGTCCGGTGTGTCACGCCCTGTCGCATGAACCGATCCTCCCAGTGTCGGCGCCGGCTGGCAGGATCGGGTCATGCGACAGGGCGGCACCGCCGAGCGACCGGCGACGTTCTTCGACGACGCTGCAGACTTCCGGGCGTGGCTCGAGGCCAACCACGAGACCGCCACGGAGCTGTGGATGGGTCTGAACAAGAAGCACGTCGAGCCCCGGGGCCTGCAGTGGGCCGACGCGGTCCGAGAGGCCCTGTGCTTCGGCTGGATCGACTCGATGTCCCAGCGGATCGACGACGACACCGTGCGCCAGCGGTGGACGCCCCGCAAGCCCGGCAGCAGCTGGAGCACGATCAACATCAGCGCGGTCGAGGAGCTGACCGCCGCGGGGCTGATGCGTCCGGCCGGGCTGGCTGCGTTCGCGAAGCGCCGTGAGGACCGGTCCGGCATCTACGCCTACGAGACCCGCGAGCTCACCTGGCCAGACCACTACGAGGCCCTGCTGCGGGCCGACCCGCGCGCCTCGGCCTTCTGGGACGCCGCGACGCCGTCGTACCGCAAGCTCGCGACGAACTGGGTGGTCACCGCCAAGCAGGAGGCGACGCGCGACAAGCGGATGGCCGAGCTCGTCGACGACTGTGCCCACGGCCGCCTGATCAAGTCCCAGCGCTACGGCACCGAACCCGCGTGGGTGCGCCGGATGCGGGCCGAGCTCGGTTGACGACGGCGTAGCGCTGGTCGGACCGGGCCGGCCAGCGCCACACCTTCAGCGTTTGCCCTTGGCCGGGATGATCTCGGTGTGGTTCTTGGCCGCGGCCTTGGCGTGCTTGTCGGCCCGCTTCTCCTTGAGCGTCTTGGCCTTCGTGGACATGTGGGACTTCGGTGACTTGTCACCCATGGTGCGCTCCTGAGGTCTGAAGCCTGATCGGCTCCATCACCCAGTATGCCGGTCGCCCCGGCGCACTGACGAGGGCCCGTGCACGGGGTTCACGCCAGGTCCGGCCCGGCGACACCGGCCTTGCTGGTGGCGAGGCGCTTGCGCCTACAGTTCCGGTGTGGGCTACGAGGGGCGGGACCGGGAGCGCTGGGTGGCGGAGGACCCTGCCCAGAAGCGCGCGGACCGCGACGACTTCGCCCGCGACCGGGCGCGCGTCGTGCACTCGTCGGCGCTGCGGCGCCTCGCGGCCAAGACCCAGGTGCTGGCCCCGGCCCACGACGACTTCGTCCGCAACCGCCTCACCCACTCCCTCGAGGTCGCGCAGATCGGTCGCGAGTTCGGGGCCGCCCTCGGCTGCAACGCTGACGTCGTCGACACCGCGTGTCTGTCGCACGACCTCGGGCACCCGCCCTTCGGCCACAACGGTGAGACCATCCTGGACGAGATCGCCTCCGCCATCGGTGGTTTCGAGGGAAACGCCCAGACGCTGCGGCTGCTCACGCGAATCGAGGCCAAGCGGTCCCACGCCGACGGCACGCCCGCCGGCCTCAACCTGACCCGGGCGAGCCTCGATGCCACGACGAAGTACCCCTGGCGTCGCGGTGACGGGCCCCACCCCACAACCAAGTTCGGCGTGTATGACTCGGACCTGCCTGTGTACCAGTGGATCCGCGAGGGCGCCGACGCCCGACGCCGGTGCCTCGAGGCCGAGGTCATGGACTGGTCCGACGACGTGGCGTACTCGGTGCACGACGTCGAGGACGCCGTGGCGTCCGGCTGGCTGGACCCGCGGGTGCTGCGCTCGCAGGACATGGCCGGTGTGCTCGAGGTCGCGGGGCGCACCTACGCGCCGGACCTCGGGGCGGACGTCCTCGGCGCCGCCCTGGAACGGCTGCTGGCCTCCGGGGCCGTGCCGACCTCCTTCGACGGCTCCCGCGGTGACCTCGCCCGGCTCAAGGACCTGACGAGCCGTCTCATCGGGCACTTCGTCCTCGTCGTCGAGCAGGCGACCCGCGAACGGCACGGGCCCGGGCCCCTGTGCCGGTATGAGGCCGACCTCGTCGTGCCGGACGACCTCCGGGCCGAGTGCTCGGTGCTCAAGGCGATCGCCAACCACTTCGTCATGGCGACCGACGCCCGCCTGGCCGTCATGGCCGAACAGCGCGACGTCGTCCGCGACCTCGTGGCCGGGTTCGCCGCGCGTCCCGAGGAGCGGCTCGACGCGCCCTTCCGCGCCGACCATGCGGCCGCCACCGACGACGCGGCACGGTTGCGCGTCGTCGTCGACCAGGTCGCCTCGCTCACCGACGTCCGGGCCCTCGGTCTGCACAGGCAGTGGTGCCCCTGACCGGCGGGATCGGCCCGACGACCTAGAATCACCGCAGCGACAGGAGGCAGATGGCGGGGCTGATCAACAGCGAGGACATCGCGACGGTGAAGGCGCGCACGTCAATCGAGGACGTCGTGCGCGAGTACGTCACCCTGCGGTCTGCCGGCCCCGGGTCCTTCAAGGGCCTGTGCCCCTTCCACGACGAGAAGACGCCCTCTTTCACCATCCGCCCCGCCGTCGGCGCCTGGCACTGCTTCGGCTGCGGCGAGGGCGGCGACGTCCTCTCGTTCGTCCAGAAGGTCGACCACCTGACCTTCGGCGAGGCCGTCGAGCGGCTCGCACAGAAGCTCGGCATGGAGCTGCGCTACGAGGACGGCGGCTCCCGCCCCCGCGAGGAGGGCCTCGGTCGACGCGCCCGACTCGTCGAGGCGCACCGCGTCGCGCAGGAGTTCTACGCCGACGCGCTCATCAACCTCCCCGCCGCCCGGGCCGGTCGCGACTTCATGCGCGCCCGCGGCTTCGACGGCGCGGTCGCCAAGCACTTCGGCGTCGGGTTCGCGCCGCGTGGGGGAGAGGACCTCGTGCGTCACCTGCGCTCGAAGGGGTTCACCGACGACGAGATCGTCGCCGGCGGCCTCGCCGGTCGTGGCTCGCGGGGTCTCTACGACCGCTTCCGCGGGCGGCTCGTCTGGCCCATCCGTGACATCACCGGCGACACCATCGGCTTCGGCGCCCGGCGCCTCTTCGACGACGACCGCATCGAGGCCAAGTACCTCAACACGAGCGAGACGCCGATCTACAAGAAGTCGACCGTCCTCTACGGCCTCGACCTCGCCAAGAAGTCGATCTCCACGGAGCGCCGCGCCGTCGTCGTGGAGGGCTACACCGATGTCATGGCATGTCACCTCGCCGGGGTCGAGAACGCCGTCGCGACCTGCGGCACCGCCTTCGGGTCGGACCACATCAAGGTGCTGCGCCGGATGATGCGCGACGAGGCCGACCTCGCACCGGCCCGCGTCATCTTCACGTTCGACGGTGACGCCGCCGGCCAGAAGGCGGCGATGCGCGCCTTCGCCGATGACCAGAAGTGGGCCTCGCAGTCCTTCGTGGCCGTCGAGAAGTCCGGCAAGGACCCGTGCGAGCTGCGTCAGGCCGGCGGCGACCCCGCGGTCCAGGCGCTCATCGAGGACGCCGTCCCGATGTTCGAGTTCGCCGTCCGCACGACGATCAAGCGCTTCGACCTCGGCACCGCCGAGGGACGCGTCCAGGCGGCGCGGGCGGTGGCGCCCATCGTCGCCTCGATCCGCGACCAGTCGCTGCGCCCCGAGTACACGCGCGAGGTGTCGGGCATGCTCGGCCTGGACGTCGAGCAGGTGGCCCGCGAGGTGTCGCGCGCCGGTCGGCTCAAGGTCGACGACGACCCGCGCGAGGCCCGCGACGCGCGCGAGCGGCGCCACACCGCTGGCGAGGATGCCGAGCCCTCGGCGGGCGAGGGTGGCCAGGGGATGCCGCAGCCGGACCGGCGCGACCCCGTCGTCATGGCCGAGCGGCAGCTGCTGCAGGTCATCCTCCAGTTCCCGACCGTCTTCGCTCCGGGAGCGCTCGACCTGCTGACGCCCGACGCGTTCTCCGCGCCGGCGCACCGCGCGGTCTTCGACGGCATCCGCATCGCGCACGCGTCGGCCGACACCGCCAGCGTCCGGGCGTGGACGTCGGCCGTCACCGAGGCCGCGCCCGCGCCGGTGGCCGGGCTCGTCAGCGAGCTCGCCGTCGACACCCTCCCCACGCGGATGGACGCCGTCACGGGCCTGCCGACCTCGCGGTACGTCGACGAGCTCTTCAACCGGGTCCGCACGATCGCGCTGACCCGCCAGATCGCCGACGCGCTGAGCGAGATGCGCCGCCTCGAGCACTCCGACGAACCCGCCCCCGACCGCAGCCGCGCGCTCGGCCTGCACCTGCAGACCCTCCAGCGCGAGCTCGCGACGATCAAGGCGGGAATGGTCTGATGCCCCTGTTCGAACGGCGTCGTCGCGTGCCGCTGCCCGCCGACGTCCGCGCCGCCGTGGCGCTCGCAGGCGGCGAGAAGATCCTGGCCTGGGCTCGCGACGAGCAGTCCGGCGGCCACGTGGTCGCCACCACGCACCACCTCGCCTTCGTCGATGCCGACCGCACCCTGGCGTGGGAGCGGCCCTGGCACGAGGCGGAGTCAGGGACGTGGAAGGGCGAGACCGGCCTGCTGACCGTCCTCTGGGTCGACCACCGGTCACCTGCGCAGTGGCGGGTCACGGAGCCGTCCCTGCTGCAGCAGACGCTGCGCGAGCGCATCCAGGCCAGCGTCGTCATCGGCGACGAGTTCCGCACCCGGGACCGCCGCACCGTTCGGGTCGTGATCCGCAAGGACCTCGCCAGCGGGCGGCTGGTGGAGCAGGTCGTCCCCGGCAAGGGCGCGAGCCTCGAGGACCCCGAGGTCGCGAGCGAGGTGGCCGAGCGGCTCGCGCGGCTGCGCACCGAGGTCGGTCTCTGACCTGTCCGAACGGGCGCCCCCGCGGGTGCGAGACGCGCCTTCCCAGGGGGTGGACGGTGGCCGAAAAGTGCCGGATGCGCCTCGCGCGGAGTCGATTTAGTCCCCGCCCGATCCTTTGCTATGGTTGCGCAGCAGCCATTCCCCTGTAGCTCAACTGGCAGAGCAGCCGGCTGTTAACCGGCAGGTTGTTGGTTCGAGTCCAACCGGGGGAGCACCGAGCGCGAAGGCCCCGACACCCATGGTGTCGGGGCCTTCGTCGTGTGGTCCCGTCCGGCTCGGCTGCTGCGTCGGGCCGGGAAGCGGCCGCAGGACACCCCCGGCACCAGTGGGTCCCGGGGGTGTCCGATCGTTGCTGTCGCGGGTGTCAGGCGCCCTGGACGGCGCTCATCGCGGGGGCGTCGTCGACCACGCCGACGGCCGTCGGCGCCGTCGGACGCGGTCCACGGCCACGCCGGTTGAGCCGGCGCTCGACGCGTCCGGCCAGGATCGTCAGGCCGAAGTTCAGCGCGATGAAGATGACCGCGGCGAGGATGTAGGCGGGCAGGACGGTGGCATAGGCGGTGCCCATGTCGCGCATGCTCTGGAGCAGCTCGGGATACGTGATGGCCGTGCCGAGCGCGCTGTCCTTGAGAATGACGACGACCTGGCTGACGAGCGCCGGCAGCATCGCGGTCAGGGCCTGTGGCAGCTGGATCGAGCGCAGCGTCTGGCCCGGCGTCAGGCCGATCGACAGGCCCGCCTCGCGCTGCCCCGCCGGCAGCCCGTAGACGCCGGAGCGCACGAGCTCGGCGATGACCGAGCCGTTGTAGAGCGTCAGGGCGATGACGACGGCCATGAACGAGTTGAGGCTCGCCACGAAGATGTTGTTGAAGGCGAACAGCTGGAACAGGAAGTACATCATCAGCAGCACCGGGACGGCCCGGAAGAACTCGACGAGGATGCTGCTCACCCAGCGCATCGCACGGCTGTGCGACAGGCGGCCGAGGCCGAAGATGATGCCGAAGGCCATCGCCGCGATGATCGACACGATCGCGGCCTTAAGGGTGTTGACGAGGCCGGGGACGACGTACGAGGTCCACACCTCCGGGTCGACGAGCGGCTTCCACAGGTCGCCGGTCAGCTGACCCTGGGCGTTGAGCTTCCACACGACGGCACCGACCGTGACGAGGGCCAGCAGGAAGCCGAACCCGGTGAGGATGGCGTGTCGGCGCCGGCCGCGCGGCCCCGGAGCGTCGAACAGGACGGTCTGCGTGCTCATCGCTTCACCGCCAGTCGACGCGAGAGGGACGTGAAGAAGATGCCGACCGGCAGCGTGAGGATGACGAAGCCGAGGGCGAAGATGAAGAAGACGCCGAAGCTGGCGGTCTCGTTCTCGAAGATGACCTTCATGAGCGCGGAGGCTTCGGCCACGCCGATGACCGAGGCCACCGTCGTGTTCTTCGTCAGTGCGATGAGCGTCGAGCCGAGGGGCGCGATGGCCCCGCGGAACGCCTGGGGCAGGATCACCTCGCGCAGGCTCTGGCCGAATGTCAGCCCGATGGAGCGCGCCGCCTCGGCCTGGCCGACCGGCACGGTGTTGACGCCGCTGCGCAGGGCCTCGCAGACGAAGGCGGCGTGGTACACGGCCAGCGCCACCATCGCCCAGCGGATGGCGTTGTCACGCACCGACGTCGCCGAGCTGGGGTCGACGAGGTTGATCTGCAGGATGATCCCCACGCCGGCGAGTGAGAAGAAGACGATGAGGGTCAGCGGGGTGTTGCGCACGATGTTGACGTAGACCGCGCCGAGCCGACGCAGCACCGGAACCGGCGACACGCGCATGACGGCGACGACGGTCCCGATGACGAGCGCACCGATCGCCGAGAAGAACGTCAGCGTGATGGTCATCCAGAAGGCGGCGAGGATGTCGTACTTCTCGAGGATTGCGAGCATGTCCCTCCTTCACGCACAAGGGATCTGGCCGGCGGGGGCCGCGGCCTCGGCGATGCCGTGGCCCCCGCGCGGCGGGCGGGTCAGGAGCAGGCGGCCGGGGTGGGCGGGTTGCCCGCGCCGGGCTTGTAGCCGGCCGGACCCAGGTTCGCGTCGATCGACTTCTGCCACGAGCCGTCGCTGATCATCTTCTTGATCGCGTCGGTGATCTTCGTGCACAGCTGGGTGTCGCCCTTCTTCAGCCCGATGCCGTACTTCTCCTCGGAGAACGGCTTGCCGACGACCTTGAACTTGCCCTTGTACTGCTCCTGGGCGGCGTAGCCGGCCAGGATGGTGTCGTCGGTGGTCAGGGCGTCGATGGCGCCGGTCTGCAGCGCCGGCAGGCACTCGGAGTACGTGCCGAACTCCTGGAGCTGGACGCCCGGGTACTTGTCCTTGACCTTCTGGGCCGAGGTGGACCCGGTCACCGAGCAGAGCTTCTTGCCGGTGAGGCTGTCCGGGCCGGTGATCGACGAGTCGTCGGAGCGGACGAGGAGGTCCTGGCCGGCGATGAAGTACGGTCCGGCGAAGGAGACCTTCTCCTTGCGGGCGTCGGTGATCGAGTACGTCGCGACGACGAAGTCGACCTGGCCCGTCTGGATGAGCGTCTCGCGCTGGGCGCTCGGCGCCTGCACCCAGGTGATCTTGTCCTCGGACGTGCCGAGCTCCTTGGCGACGTACTTGGCGACGTCGACGTCGAAGCCGCTGTACTCGTTGCCCTTCTTCAGGCCCATGCCGGGCTGGTCGAACTTGATGCCGATCTTGAGGCCGTTGTCGCCGCCTCCACCGCCTCCGCCGCTGCCGCTGGGCTGCCCCGAGCCGCAGGCGGCGAGCGTGACGGCCAGGGCCGTCGCCGCGAACGCCACGCCGATGCGTCGTGCCTTCATGTGGGTTCCTCCTGTGGTTGCTTCCTGGCACGCGGGGGTGCATGCCGCTCGCTGAGTCTGGTCTGGTGCGCCGGTGGCCCGACGCCCGGGGCCACCGCAGCGGGTGGGGCGTCAGTGGGTGAGGATCTTGCCGAGGAAGTCCTTGGCGCGTTCGCTCTTGGGCCGGGTGAAGAACTCCTCCGGCGTGCCGACCTCGACGATCTGCCCGTCGGACATGAACACGACGCGGTCGGCGGCCTTGCGCGCGAAGCCCATCTCGTGCGTCACGACGATCATCGTCATGCCCTCCTTGGCCAGACCGACCATGACGTCGAGGACCTCGTTGACCATTTCGGGGTCGAGCGCCGAGGTGGGCTCGTCGAAGAGCATGACCTTGGGGCCCATGGCCAGGGACCGGGCGATCGCGACGCGCTGCTGCTGGCCGCCGGACAGCTGGGCCGGGTACTTGTCGGCCTGGGCCTCGACCCCGACGCGCTTGAGCAGGTCGGTGGCCTGCCGGTCGGCGTCGGCCTTCGACTTCTTGCGCACCTTGACCGGCCCGAGGGTGACGTTGTCGCGGATCGTCTTGTGCGCGAAGAGGTTGAAGGACTGGAAGACCATGCCGACGTCGGCCCGCAGCTGCGCGAGGGACTTGCCCTCCTCCGGCAGCGCCTTGCCGTCGATGGTGATCGTGCCCGACTCGAAGGTCTCGAGCCGGTTGATGGTGCGGCAGAGCGTCGACTTGCCCGAGCCCGACGGACCCAGGACGACGACGACCTCGCCCTTGCCGACGGTGAGGTTGATGTCCCTCAGCACGTGGAGGTCACCGAAGTGCTTGTTGACGCCCTCGATGACGACCATGGGCTCGCGGTGGTCCGAGACGCGTTCGGCGGTCGCCTCGGCAGCAGGTTTCACGTCGTCCATCCCCGCAACCTATCGGCTCGTGCCCCCGGGAGGTACCAACCGGGTCCCGGCCGTGCCCGAATCGTGAGTTCGGACGCGGCGAGGGCCCCGTCCGGGTGGACGGGGCCCCGGGCGCCCCGCGCCCCGGCCCGGCTACCGCGCGTCGGATGCACGGGTCGGGCGTGGGCGTCGGTGCGTCGTCGTGTTGTCTCGGTGGCGAGCCGGGAGCGGTCAGCTCGACTGCTCGGCAGCCGCGGTCGACTGGGCGGTGGGCTGCGTCGTGTCCGACGTGCGGGCCGGTGCCGCGTCAGTGGTCTTGACCGCCTCGGTCGTCTTGACCGGGTCGCTCACGGCCGCCGCGCTGGTGGCCAGCTGCCGGACCGCCGTGGCGACCGCCGTCGCCGTCGCCGTGGCTGTCGCGACGGCCGTCTGCGTCGGCGTCGGCTCGACCGCGGGGGCGGCTGGCGCGTTCGTCGTCGTGACGGGCGGCGGGTCGGACGCCGGCGGTTCGGAGGTCGTGCTCGGCGGGTCGCTCGGCGGCTGGGTGGTCGTCGGAGCGGTCGTCGACGGAGCGGTCGTCGTCGGCGTCGTCGTGGTCGGGGCCGCAGTCGTCGTGGTCGTCGTGGTCGACGTCGGCGCCGTGCTCGTCGTCGGCGACGGCTGCGTCGTCGTCGGTGTCGGGGTACCCGTGCCCGTCGTCGGCTTCGGCGCGCTCGTCGTCGGCTTCGGCGCCGGGTTGGTCGCCTTCGGCGTGCTCGTGCCGGGCAGCGGCGCCGGGTCGACGTCCTCGAACGGCACGTCACCGTCGGGGACCGTCTGGGGTGCCGACGCGACGACCGTGCCACCGCCCGGGAAGTAGTTCGGCACCGTGCCGTAGGACGCCGGGCCCGACGTCGAGGCCGGGAAGCCCAGGTAGGGTGCCGGGTCGACGTAGTGGTCGTTGATGATGACGTCGAAGTGCAGGTGGCAACCGGTGGACCAGCCGGTGGTGCCGACCAGGCCGATGACCTGGCCCTGCCGGACGGTCTGACCCTCCTTGACGAGGAACTTCGACTGGTGGCCGTAGGCCGTCTTGAGCGTCGGTGTGTGCTGGATGATCGTGCGCAGACCCCAGGAGCTGGAGATCCGGGCGTAGACGACCTTGCCGGCTGCGGCGGCCCGGATCGGTGTACCGCAGGCCGCCGACAGGTCGATGCCGGTGTGGAACATGGGCCGGTGCAGCAGCGGGTGGATGCGCGGGCCGAAGCCGGACACCTCGACCCCGGGCACCGGGTGGATGAAGCCGGGCAGCCCAGGCGCCACGGGAGCGACCACGGCCATCGCCGCGAGCGGCGTCAGCCCGATCTCGGGGAACACGACGCCGCCCCCGACCGCGTTCGACACGGCCATGCCGGCCGATCCGGACCCGCCGATCGCCGCGGCGGCGATGGCCGCGACGGTCCCGTCGGCGTCGGTGAGCGCGTCACGGGCGCTCTCGACACCGTCGACCGCCGTGTCGACCGCGGCTCGGTCACCGGCGGCGAGCACCACGGCCGCCCGGGCAGCGGTGTCCGGCGCGCTGGCGCTGAGGAACGGAAGGAGCGCGAACACCACCGTGGACGCAGCGAACGGCACCAGTCGCCCGCTCATGCGCACGGTGAGGACGCGAGGTCCACTGCGTTGTGTTTCGTCCTGCACCTTGAGGCCACCCCCCTGGAGGCTGAGTTCGTCCGGCGGGCCCTGCGGCCACGCCTCGACCGTATCCACGTGCTACGCCCCCCGCAGTCTGTGGTCCCGGCCGTGTCCACCATAGGTGGGGCGAGTGGACCGCGGGCGGACTTGGCGCAACTCCGTCCCGGAGGTGTGACCACAGGGGCCCGTGGGGCTCGTGTCACGCGGCGCCGCTACGCACCGGCCGGGCCCGCGGCCTCCGTTGGGCCTACGGTGGGGCTCATCCGGTGCACCCGACCGACGAGGAGCCCACCGATGGCCGAGGTCGTCCTGTTCCACCACGTCCTGGGACTGACGGAGGGAGTGCGCGCCCTCGCGGAGTCTCTCCGCGGCGGCGGGCGGCACACCGTCCACACGCCCGACCTCTTCGAGGGCGTCCTCGCCCCGAGCATCGACGACGGGTTCGCCCTGACCCAGGAGCTCGGCGACGACGAGATCGCCGAGCGGGTCGCCGCGGCGCTGGCGGGACTTCCCGAGGACCTCGTCTACGCCGGCATCTCCTTCGGCGTCGGTCCGGCCCAGCGGCTCGCCCAGACCCGCGCCGGCGCCCGCGGCGCCCTCCTCTACGAGGCCTGCTTCCCGGTGACCGGGGAATGGGCCTTCGGTCCGTGGCCCGAGGGTGTCCCGGTCCAGGTGCACGGCATGGACAGGGACCCGTTCTTCGGGCTCGAGGGCGACGTCGACGCAGCGCGCGAGCTGGTACGGCTCGCCGATCCCGACACCGCCGAGCTGTTCGTCTACGAGGGCGACCGGCATCTGTTCACCGACGCGTCGCTGGCCTCCTACGACGCCGGGGCAACGGCCCAGGTCGTCGAGCGCTCGCTGGCGCTCCTCGACCGCATCGGCTGACGTCACGCCGAGCCACTCCACGTCCTGCCGTGCTCGCGTGAACCGACGGTCGCCGGTGCGTCGTCCTCGTCTGGGGAACACCTCCCCACCGACCCAGGCAGGAGTGTGACATGCACCGAATCTCCCGTACCGCCTCCTTCGTCGCCGGCCTCGTCCTCGGGGTGAGCGGGCTGGCTGCGACCTCCAGCGCCACCGCCGACACCTCCGGCGTCCCCCGGAGCGACATCCTCCGCGCGCCGGTCCAGGGCAGCATCCTGTCCGACCCGCCCCTGTTCGGCCTGACCCGTGGGGGCGCGCCCTGGGTCATCTCCGAGGGAAGCGCCCGGCTGCGTGCGAACGGCGACCTCCACGTCGAGGTCGAGGGTCTCATCATCCCGACGACGGGGGTCAACCCGGTGCCACGGCTGTCGGCCACCGTGGCGTGCAACGGCAGCGCGTTGCCGCCGACGGCGACCGTGCCCTTCTCGGCCACCGGGGACGCGGTCATCGACGCCCACGTCAGCCTGCCACCGCGCTGCCTCGCCCCAGCCGTCCTGCTCAACCCGAACGGCAACCCGTCGGTTTACATCGCCGCCACCGGCCGCTGACCACCGGCGCGCGGACGGCCACGTCCTGGCCAGGCCCGTGGTCGTCCGCACGGAGTCCTGCAGCCGCCGACGTGGGGCAGCAGGGGCTTGAACCCTGGACCGACGGATTATGAGTCCGCTGCTCTGACCGGCTGAGCTACTGCCCCGGGACCCGGTGGGCTCGGGGGAGCGCCGGGGTCGGGTCGGAGTCTAGCGAGCCGGCCGCGCCCACCCGGCCCCTGGTGCGCGTGCGCGGTGCGCGCGCGGGCCGCCACCGGTGACCCTCTAGGCTCGCTCGCGGGACGGCGTCCGGCCTCCCGTCGGGCGTCGACGGCGTCCGGCCCGCGAGCACCGAGGGACGAGAGCGCATGAGTGAGGGCATCCGCGTGGCGGCGGTCGAGGACGTCGAGCCGGGTGAGGCTCTTCTCCTGGGGACCGACCTCACCGGCACGGACGAGCCCATCTCGCTGTTCCGCGACGACGACGGGACGTACTACGCCCTCGACGACACGTGCTCGCACGAGGACGCCTCGCTCGCCGAGGGCTGGGTCGAGGCGGGGGAGGTGGAGTGCCCCCTGCACGCCACGCGCTTCTGCCTCGCGGACGGGCGTCCGATGTGCCTGCCGGCGACGCGGCCGGTCGCCACGCACCGGATCGAGGTCCGCGACGGGGACGTCATCCTCTTTCCCGGGGTGCCGGCCGGCTCCTGAGCGGTGCAGGTGCCCGAATCGTCCGATTCGTGGAAGTGCTGGTGCCGGTGGGTCTCCTGGGGCACAATGGGCGAGTCCCCCTGGCAGGGGCGTTGAGCATCACCACATCAGACATATCGGACACTGAGCACGAGCGCACGACGGTTCCGGCTCCCGGTGGCAGGCGTTGGGGAAGACGTCCCTGCAACTGGAGGAGGTTCGGATGTCTGTCGTCATGCCGCGAACGGTCACGCGCGGTGTCGTGTTCATCCACGGTGCGCCCGCTCCGCTGTGCCCGCACATCCAGTGGGCCATCGAGGCAGTGCTCGACCACCGCGTCGCCTTGGACTGGATCGCCCAGCCCGCCGCGCCGCGGATGGTCCGCACCGAGCTGTCGTGGACCGCGGCTCCCGGAACCGGCGCTGCGCTCGCCAGCGCCCTGCGGGGGTGGGACGGGCTCCGGTACGAGGTCACCGAGGAGCCGTCGGCGGGCTGCGACGGCGCCCGGTGGTCGTACACACCCCGACTCGGGATCCACCACGCGATGACCTCGGTCTCCGGGGACGCGGTCGTCCAGGAGGACCGGCTCCGTGAGGCGGTCCTGCGTACGCGTGGTGACGCCGAGGCCCTCCAGGACGAGATCGACCTGCTCCTCGGTGTGCCGTGGGACGAGGAGCTGGAGCCGTTCCGCTACGCCGGGGACGGGGCGCCCGTGCGTTGGCTGCACAAGGTCGGCTGACGCCGAGACTGCGCCGAGTGCCTCTCGCAGGCCGCGGCCTCCAGCGCGGCGACGGCGGGACGGCGAGGGCCCGGGAGGTTCGTGCTCCCGGGCCCTCGTGGCGCCCTCGTCGCGCCCTCGTCGCGCACGCTCGTGGGCTGCCGTGGCCCGGCCGCAGGCCTGAAAGCACTGTCGCGCCGAGGCGCCGGCCCGGCGCCATCGTCGGGCGCCGCACGTCTAATCCTGACGTGCACGCGTGAGTCGTGCGACGATTCACACAACAACCGCAACACCACGAACACGAGGAGAGGACCGGACATGGCCACGGGTCTGCCCACCGACGCGAAGCACCACGGGTGCCTCGTCGAGGTGGCCGACCCGTTCACGGGTGGGCGTCGCCACGGCAGCCCACAGGCCGACCACGAGCATCCCCATAGCGTCCTCGCCGACGTGCCACGAGCCTGACCGCTCCCGCGCCACGAGCCGCCACCGGATGTTCCGGTAGGCGGCTCTTTGCCTGTGTCCCAGCACGACCGGCACGAGACGGAAGGAGAGGCCCCGCCATGACCCAGGTCGAGGTGTGGAACGCCGACGAGACGCTGTTGCACCGCGTCACCGTGCGGCACGCGATCGCGATGATCTGGCGCGGTGTCGCGACGCCGGTCACCGAGCACGACACGGACCGCTTCGGCCCGTACCGGGTGCCCCTCGTCGTGCGGCTCGTCCGCTACGTCGAGCAGAAGTGGCTCTACTCGCGGACCCGGGCCACGTACTCGCGCGACGGCGTGCTGCTGCGCGACCGCGGCCGGTGCGCGTACTGCGGACGGTTCACGGCCACGACGATGGACCACGTCCAGCCTCGCTCCCGCGGTGGTGCGACGTCATGGGCCAACGCCGTGGCCGCCTGTGAGCCGTGCAACGCCCGCAAGGGTGACCGGACGCCCGACGAGGCCGGGATGCCGCTGCGCTGGCAGCCGTACGTGCCGACGCGCGTCCAGCTGCACTTCGCGCGCGAGACCGTCATGGAGGGCGCCCTCACCGCGGCTCCCCGCCGTGGCGACGCCCCGGACGCCGGCGCCGCCGCTCGCACCACCGCCCCGCACAAGAGAGGACGACGATGACCCCGTTCCCTGTCGCGCTCCCGGGCGCGCAGGCCTCCACGCTCATGTGGGCCGACCCCGCCGAGGTCGAGCTCGCGGCGCTCGAGCAGCTTCGCACGATCAGCCGGCCCAGGCCTGCGGCCCGGACTCGCTCGTCGAGGTCGTCGCCCGCCTGACGACGCTGCTCTGCGTCAAGGGCTGACCCGGCCGGGTCGAGGGCTGAGCCCCGGCCACCGGCCGTGACGTCGGAAGGCCCCTCGTCCGTGGCTGACCACGGGCGAGGGGCCTTCTCGTGCAAGCCTTCTCGTGCAAGCGGTTCCGCTCAGATGCTGCGGATCGCGAGGGCGACGTTGTGGCCGCCGAACCCGAACGAGTTGTTCAGGGCCGCGATGTCGCCGTCGGGAAGCTGCTGGGCCTCGCCGGTGACGACGTTGAGCGGGATCTCCGGGTCCTGGTCGTCGAGGTTGATCGTCGGCGGCACGAGCCGGTGGTGGACCGACTGGATCGTGATGACGGCCTCGAGGGCGCCGGCGGCGCCGAGCAGGTGTCCGGTCATCGACTTCGTCGCGGTCACCGACAGGTTCTCGGTGTGGTCGCCGAACGCGCGCTTGATGGCGTTGTACTCGGCGACGTCGCCGACGGGTGTCGACGTCGCGTGCGCGTTGATGTGGATGATGTCGGACAGCGCCAGGTCGGCGCGCTCGACGGCGTAGCGCATCGCGCGCGCGGCGCCGGACCCGTTGGGCTCGGGAGCGGTGATGTGGTGCGCGTCGGCCGACATGCCGACGCTGGCCAGCTCGGCGTAGATCCTCGCGCCACGGGCCCTGGCGTGCTCCTCGGACTCGAGGACGATGACGGCCGCACCCTCACCGAGCACGAAGCCGTCGCGGCCCGTGTCGTAGGGGCGCGAGGCCTTCTCCGGCTCGTCGTTGCGGGTCGAGAGGGCCTGCATGGCGGCGAAGCCCGCGATGGGCAGCGCGTGGACCGCGGCCTCGGTGCCACCGGCCACGACGACGTCGGCGCGACCCGTGCGGATCATGTCGATGGCGTAGCCCATGCTCTCGGCGCCGGAGGCGCAGGCGCTCACGGTCGTGTGTGCACCGGCGCGCGCGCCGAGGTCGAGCGAGACGGCGGCCGCGGGCCCGTTGGGCATGAGCATCGGGACGGCGAGCGGGTAGACCCGACGGGGGCCCTTCTCGCGCAGGTTGTCCCACTGGTCGAGCAGCGTCCAGACGCCACCGATGCCGGAGCCGACGGCGGCACCGAGCCGCTCGGGGTCGACCTCGGGCTTGCCCGCATCGGCCCACGCCTCGCGCGCGGCGATGAGGGCGTACTGGCTCGACGGGTCGAGGCGCCGGGTCTCGACCTTGGCCAGGACCTCCTCGGGCTTCCTGGCGATCGTCGCGGCGAAGGTGACCGGAAGCTCGTACTTGGCGACCCAGTCGAAGTCCATCGGGCGGGCGCCGGAACGCCCCGCGAGGAGGGCCTCCCAGGTCTCGGTGGCCGTGCCACCGAGTGGCGTCGTGGCGCCGAGACCGGTGACCACGACGCGTCGGTCGCGATTGGAGGTCATGTGACGTGCTCCTGTCGAGTCGGGGTGTTGCGGTTGGTACGGGGACCCGGGTTCGGGTCGGACGTGGTGCTGGGGTGCAGCGGGGATGCGGTGCGGATGTGGCGGCCGGCCGTCGTGGCCGGGCCGAGCTCGTCGGCCCGGCCACGACGCGGCTCCCGGGGAGCGGGTGGGCCGTCGGTCTCCCGACCGGCCGTCCGCGTCAGGACTGGGCGCTCGAGATGTACGTGACGGCGTCGCGGACCGTCTTGAGGTTCTTGACCTCGCTGTCCGGGATGCGCACGCCGAACTTCTCCTCGGCGTTGACGACGATCGTCATCATCGAGAGGGAGTCGATGTCGAGGTCCTCGGTGAAGGACTTGTCCATCTCGACGGACTCGGTGTCGAGGCCCGTCTCCTCGTTGACGATCTCGGCGAGACCCTCGAGGATCTCCTGCTCGGACTGAGCCATCTGTCTGCTCCTTGTGGTTGGGATCCGTGTGTCGTTCCGTTGGCCCGAATGACCCGTCGGGACCGGCGGGAGCTGGGTCAGGGCAGGACGACGACCTGGGCCGCGTAGACGAGGCCCGCGCCGAAGCCGATCTGCAGCGCGAGGCCGCCGCTCGGGATCTCCTGCTCGGCGAGCATGCGCGTCGTCGCGATCGGGATCGAGGCCGCGGACGTGTTGGCCGTGGTGACGATGTCGCGGGCCACCGGGATGTCGGCGGGCAGCTTGAGCTGCTTGACCATGGCGTCGATGATGCGGATGTTCGCCTGGTGCGGGATGAAGGCGTCGAGGTCGTCGGCCTTGATGCCGGCGCGGTCGATGGCCTGCTGTGCCACGGGCGCCATGCCCCAGACCGCCCACCGGAAGACCGTCTGGCCGGCCATGCCGATGGCGGGCCAGGCGTTCTTGTCGGCCTGGGCGTCCTGCCACGACTCGCGCAGGTCGGTCCACGCCTGCTTCTGGGTGATGGCGTCGCGCTGGGTGCCGTCGGAGCCCCACACCGTGGGGCCGATCCCCGGGGTCTCGCTCGGGCCGATGACGCAGGCGCCGGCGCCGTCGCCGAAGATGAACGCCGTGCCGCGGTCGTACGGGTCGGTGAAGTCGGTCAGCTTCTCGACGCCGACGACGAGGACGTAGTCGGCCGAGCCGCCCTTGACCATGTCGCTGCCCACGGCGACGCCGTAGCAGTAGCCGGCGCACGCGGCCGAGATGTCCATGGCCGGAGCGGTGGAGCCGAGCCGCGACGCGAGCTCGGGCGCGGCGGCCGGAGTCTGGTACGGGTGCGTCACGGTGGCCATGAGCACGAACCCGATCTGCTCGGCGGACACGCCGGCGTGCTCGAGGGCCTGGCGCGCGGCGTGCTCGGCCATGTCGATGACCGACTCGTCCTCGGCCGCCCAGTGCCGGCTGACGATGCCGGAGCGCTCACGGATCCACTCGTCGCTCGAGTCGATCTTGTCGACGATCTCGGCGTTCATGACGACGCGGGCCGGGCGGTAGGCGCCGACGCCGAGGATCCGGGAGTGGCGGGCGCCGCCGGCGTCGACGAGGGTGCCGGTCCCCTTGGGCTGTGGTGCGGTGCCGGGTGCGGTGGTCACGGTGCCTTCTCTGTGGTCGGGGGACGAGGGGTCAGGACGCGGAGGAGCCGGCGTCGGCGGTCGGCGTGACGGACGCGGCCTCGTGGGCGGAGGCGTCCGCGGTGCCGGAGCCGGCGCCGTGCTCGGAGATCATCCGGCGCGCCGGCTCGAGGTCGTCGGGCGTCTTGAGGGCGAGGGTCTCGACGCCGCGCATCGCGCGCTTGGCGAGGCCGACGAGCGTCCCCGCGGGGGCGAAGCTCGAGAAGGCCGGTGACGCCGAGGGACAGCAGCGTCTCCATGCAGAGGTCCCAGCGGACCGGGTTGCTGACCTGGTCGACGAGGCGAGCGAGCGCGTCGGCGCCGGAGCCGACGGCGGCGCCGTCGGCGTTCGACAGGAGCGTCACGGACGGGTCGGCCGCGGTCACCTCGGCGGCGCGGGCGGCGAGGGCGTCGACGGCCGGCGCCATGTGCCGGGTGTGGAAGGCGCCGGCGACCTGCAGGGGGATGACGCGGGCCTTGGCGGGCGGGTCGTCCCGCAGCGCCGCGACCTGCTCGAGGGTGCCGGCAGCCACGACCTGCCCGGCGCCGTTCATGTTCGCGGGGGTCAGGCCGTGGCGCTCGAGGACGGTGAGCACCTCGTCGGGATCGCCACCGAGGACGGCGGCCATCCCGGTCGGCGTGACCGCGCTGGCCTCGGCCATGGCGCGGCCGCGGACGTCGACGAGCGACATCGCCTCGGTCGGGGCGAGCACGCCCGCGGCGGCGGCAGCGGTGAACTCGCCGACCGAGTGCCCGGCGACGACGGTCCCGGTCGGCAGCGTCGTGTCCTCGAGCAGTGCGGCGAGGGTCGTGAGGCCGGCTCCGACGATGAGGGGCTGGGCGACCGCGGTGTCCTTGATCGTGTCGGCGTCCGACGCGGTGCCGTGGGCGACGAGGTCGGTGCCCGCCGCCTCGCCGAGCGCCGTGAGCAGCTCGCGCTGGCCCGGCAGCTCGAGCCAGGGGGAGAGGAAGCCGGGGGTCTGTGAGCCCTGTCCTGGGCAGACGATCGCTAGCACGTGTCCAACACTTCCCGGTTACCGGTCAGGACCCCGCCACCGAATGTCACCAACTCGGCCGCGAATGTTTGGAGGATACCTCCAAGGAGACACGGGCGCCCGGCGTGCTCGCGCCTGCCGCCCGCCGAGCGTCGCGGTGGCGGGCTCGCACGCTCCTGTCAGGCGAGCCGTCCGAGGGCCAGGGCGATCCGCACCGCCCAGGCCTCGCGCGGCGTCGTCAGGTCGTACCCCGTGGCGTCCCCGATGCGCCCCAGGCGGTAGCGGACCGTGTTCGGGTGCACGAAGAGCGTGCGGGCTGTGGCCTCGAGGCTGCCGCCGTTGTCCAGGTAGGCCGTTGCCGTCGCGAGCAGCGGCGCCTGCTGGGCGCCGCGCAGCGGTCGGTGGATCCGCTCGACGAGGATGCGGCGAGCGCTCTGGTCACCGGCGAGGGCCCGCTCGGGCAGGAGGGCGTCGGACTCCACGACGCGGGGGGCGTCGGGCCAGGCCGCGGCGGCCGACAGCCCGCTCAGGGCGGCGCGTGCCGATCGCCCCGCCGCGAACAGGTGCGGCACGGTCGGACCGACGACGACCGGCCCGGGACCGAACCGGTCGGCCACCGCCCCGACGACCGAGAGCGGCTCGCGGGTGCCGCCCACGACGGCGATGAGCCGGGTCCGCTGGACGAGCACGAGGGCCTCGACGCCCTCCTTGCGCACCGCGCGGCGCAGGTCGTCGACCGCGGGCACCGTGCCCCCTCGGCCCTCCGGCGTCGTGCCGGCGACGAACGTCACGTGCGACACCTCGCCCCACCCGAGGGCCGTGGCCCGCGACTGCATCGAGTCGTCGGCCTCCCCACGCAGGACGGCGTCGACGACGAGCGCCTCGAGCCGGGCGTCCCACGCGCCGCGAGCCTCGGCCGCGCCGGCGTAGACCTCGGCGGCGGCGAAGGCGATGTCGCGCGAGAAGCGCAGGACCGACTCGCGCAGCAGCTGCTCGTCGCCGGGGCCGGCGAGCGTCCCGACGTGCGACTCGACGACGTCGACGACCGTGCGCACGAGGTCGAGGGTCTGGCGCAGGCTGACCGACCGCGTCAGCTCCTGCGGCGCGTTGGCGAAGATCGAGATCGCCGACGGCGCGTGCCCCTCGGAACGGAACCAGGCGATGAACTGCGAGATGCCGGCCTGGGCCACGAGGCCCACCTGCGAGCGCTCCTGCGCCGACAGGCGTCGGTACCAGCCGAGGTTCTCCTCCATCCGGCGCGCCGCGAGGGTCGCGAGCTCGCCGGCGCTGCGCTCGACGGTACGCGTCGTCGCGTCGCTCGGCTGCCCGGGTCGCTCGGTCACGGCGTCAGCCTAGGACGCGTCGGACCGGCGCTTTGTGCGGCGGTCACAAACGCCCGGGCGCGGGATCAGCGCGCGGTGAGGATGCAGGAGCGCCCGGCGTAGGAGCGCGGTCCCTCGAACTGTGGCAGCGAGGCCGCCAGGTCGGGGTCGAAGGTGGACAGGTACGCCCTCGCGGCAGCGTGGTCCGCGAAGGTCGCCCGCGTCTCGACGTCGCGTCGCGACACGTGCCGGAAGTGGCGCGACAGCGTCTCCTCGGCGTTCTCGGCGGTGAGCTGGGTGACGAGCGGTTCACCACCCGCCTCGCGGAGGAGGTCGGCGAGATGCTCCTCGCCGTTCGTCGCCACGCTGAGCCGGCCACCGTCGCGAAGGACCCGACGCAGCTCGGCGAGCGTGCCGTCGAGGTCGGGCACGTGGTAGAGCATCCACGCCGCGACCGCGGCGTCGAACGTGTCGTCGGCGAAGGGGAGGTCGGCGGCGGGCAGCCGGCGGGCGGGCACGCCGAGCGCCGCCGTGGCGTCGACCATGGCCGCCGAGATGTCCGTGGCCAGGTAGTCGACGCCCGGCAGCGCGTCGAGCACCGAGCGGGCGAACTGACCTGTGCCGCAACCGATCTCGATGACCTTCGTGGGCCGGGCGGCGACGACCGAGCTGAGCAGGACGTCGACGGGGGAGACGCCCTCGGGGCCTGGCCCCCACACGGCACGGCGGGTGCGCAGGTTGTCCGTGCCGGCGTACTGCGCGTCGACGGTGTCGCGGTCGGTCATCGCGTCGGTCGGCTCCATGACCGAGGACCCTACTCAGTCGGTGCCGAACTCCATCGCGGCGCGGTCGAGCGCCTCGTCCAGCTCGTCGACATCGGCCGCCGCCGGGTTGGCGGCGATGGCCTGCGCTCCACCCGGCGCGAGCTCGCCGACGAGGTCGGTGGCATCGGAGCCGAGCAGGCCCTGCGACGCGTAGAGCTCGAGCTTGGCGCGCGAGTCGGCGATGTCGAGGTTGCGCATCGTCAGCTGGCCGATGCGGTCGACGGGCCCGAACGCGGCGTCCTCGGTGCGTTCCATCGACAGCTTCTCGGGGTGGTAGCTGAATGCCGGGCCGGTCGTGTTCACGACGGACCAGTCGTCGCCGCGGCGCAGGCGCACGGTCACCTCGCCGGTCACGGCGCTGGCGACCCAGCGCTGGAGCGACTCGCGCAGCATGAGCGACTGCGGGTCGAGCCAGCGGCCTTCGTAGAGCAGGCGACCGAGGCGTCGGCCCTCGGCGTGGTAGCTGGCGATGGTGTCCTCGTTGTGGATCGCGTTGAGGAGCCGCTCGTACGTGAGGTGGAGCAGCGCCATGGCCGGCGCCTCGTAGATGCCGCGCGACTTCGCCTCGATGATGCGGTTCTCGATCTGGTCGCTCATGCCGAGTCCGTGGCGGCCACCGATCGCGTTGGCCTCCATGACGAGCGCGACGGGGTCGTCGTAGGTGACCCCGTTGACCGCCACCGGGCGGCCGCGCTCCCAGCGGATCGTGACGTCCTCGGGCTCGATGGCGACCGCGGGGTCCCAGAACCGGACGCCCATGATCGGCTCGACGACCTCCATGGACTCGTCGAGGAACTCGAGGGTCTTGGCCTCGTGGGTGGCGCCCCAGATGTTGGCATCGGTCGAGTACGCCTTCTCCGCGGACGCGCGGTAGGGCAGGTCTCGGGCCGTCAGCCATTGGGACATCTCGTGCCGGCCGCCGAGCTCGGTGACGAAGTCGGCGTCGAGCCACGGCTTGTAGATGCGCAGCTGCGGGTTGGCCATCAGGCCGTAGCGGTAGAACCGCTCGATGTCGTTGCCCTTGAAGGTCGAGCCGTCGCCCCAGATCGAGACGCCGTCCTCGTGCATCGCCCGCACGAGGAGCGTGCCGGTGACGACGCGTCCGAGCGGCGTCGTGTTGAAGTACGTCCTGCCACCGCTGCGGATGTGGAAGGCGCCGCAGGCGATGGCCGACAGCCCCTCCTCGACGAGCGCCTGGCGGCAGTCGACGAGGCGGCTGATCTCGGCCCCGTACTGGCCGGCGCGGCCCGGGACCGACCCGATGTCCGGCTCGTCGTACTGGCCGAGGTCGGCCGTGTACGTGCAGGGCACCGCGCCCTTCTCACGCATCCACGCGACGGCCACCGAGGTGTCGAGGCCACCGGAGAAGGCGATGCCGACGCGTTCACCGACAGGGAGGGAGGTCAGTACCTTGGACACGCGTGCAAGTATATGCACAGGCGCGCATACCTATCCAATCGCGATGCCGCTTGCGGGCCGGCGCGGGCTGGGCCTGCGTCGCATCCGCTGTGCTTCGGGGCAGGCACTGCTGGGCAACCGACGCGACCTGCCCCGAAACGCAGCCCGTCGCACGCGGGCCGGCTGCTGACACCAACCCGGGCTCGGCCCGCCGTCCACACCCCCTGCGCCGGTCCACACCCGATCCACAGCGGCGGACCCCGCGGTGGTCACCGTCCGGCACCGGGCCCACGGTCGTGGCATGGATCTGCGACTCGTGGCCCGGGACGGCATCTTCTCCACCGGCGATGCCGACCGCATCGGTGTCGACCGGCATGCACTGACCCGCCTGTGCCGTCGAGGTGAGGTCATCCGACTGACGCGTGGCTGGTACGCCGTCGTCGCCGAGGCCTCGCCGACGGCCGAGGAGGTGCATCGCCTCACGGCGCTCGCGCTGGGACGGCAGTTCCGCTCGCGCGCGGTCATCAGCCACCACTCGTTGCTCCTCTGTCGACGCCTCCCGACGTTCGGCGCCGATCTGCGCACGGTGCACCTCACGTCAGCCGTCGGCGGACGCCGAGGCGATGCTGCGGGGGCGGGACGCAGCGTCAGCGTGCGCAGGCCGGGGCTGGTGGTCCATCGGGCCGTGGGCGAGGTGCGGCTCGGCTCACCCGGGCGGGACGGCAACCGGCCCGTCGCGATGCCGCTCGCGCACGCGATCGTCCAGGCGGGACTGCTCAGCGGCCCCCTCGGCGCGCTCGTCCCGGCCGACGCCGCCCTGCGCGCCGCCCTGGTGACGCCCGACGCGCTGGCCGGTGCGGTCGCCGACCTGCGCCACCACACGGGTGTCGGGCCCGTGCGCGCGGCCCTGCCGCAGGCGGACGGGCGGCACGAGTCACCCGGTGAGAGCCGGACGGCCTACGTGCTGCGGGCACTCGGGTTCGAGCTGGAGCCGCAGGTCGACGTCGTCGCGGACGGCCGCCGCTACCGGGCCGACTTCCGGATCATCGGGTCGCGCGTGCTCGTCGAGTTCGACGGCGCCGTGAAGTACGCCGACGGCCGCCGCGAGACCCTGTTCGAGGAGAAGCAGCGCGAGGACGCGCTGCGGCGCGAGGGCTGGACGGTGGTCCGGCTGATCTGGTCGGACCTCGACGACCCGGAGCGCGTGCGCCGGCGAGTCCTCGACGCCCTCGCACGGGCTGCCTGACGGAACACGGCCTGTGCTTCGGGGCACGGACGGCGTGGGCCCGCGCAGTGCGTACCGCAAAGCGCGGCACGTCGGGAGGGGCGCGCGGCCGATCGGTACGGTCGACGACGCCGGGACGCGCAGTGGCCCGGCCCCCGCATGGGGACCGGGCCACCGGCGTCGGTCAGTCGGAGCGTCAGCTCTCGCCGCCGGCGTTGCCGGACGTGCCGGCCGTGACGTCGTCGAGCCGGTACTTGTCGGCCGCCTTGGCCGGGATGTCGGCGTCGATCCGGCCCTCCTTGGCCAGCAGCTGCAGCGCCCGCACCGCGACCGAGGGGCCGTCGATGTGGAAGAAGCGGCGCGCGGCCGGGCGGGTGTCGGAGAAGCCGAAGCCGTCGGCGCCGAGCGAGGCGTACGTGCCGGGGACCCACTCGCGGATCTGGTCCTGCACGGCCCGCATGTAGTCCGACACGGCGATGACGGGGCCCTCGGTGCCCTCGAGGCACTGGGTGACCCACGGCTTGACCGGCGCGCCGTCCGGGCCGAGGAACTCCTGCGCGTCGGCGGCCAGGCCGTCGCGGCGCAGCTCGTTCCACGAGGTCACCGACCAGACGTCGGCAGCCACGCCCCAGTCGTCGGCGAGCAGCTGCTGGGCCTCGAGCGCCCACGGCACCCCGACGCCCGAGGCGAGGAGCTGTGCGCGCGCCGGGGTGTGCTGCCAGCCCTCGGTGTCGGCCTCGGACAGGCGGTACATGCCCTTGAGGATGCCCTCGACGTCGACGTTCTCCGGCTCGGCCGGCTGCACGATCGGCTCGTTGTAGACGGTCAGGTAGTAGATGAGGTTGGACTCCTCGGGAGTCCGCCCCTCGCCGTACATCCGATGCAGGCCGTCCTGGACGATGTGCGCGATCTCGTAGCCGAAGGCCGGGTCGTAGTGCACGACCGCCGGGTTGGTCGAGGCGAGGAGGGGGCTGTGGCCGTCAGCGTGCTGCAGACCCTCACCGGTCAGCGTCGTGCGGCCGGCGGTGGCGCCGATGAGGAAGCCACGCGTCATCTGGTCGGCTGCCGCCCAGATGGAGTCGCCGGTGCGCTGGAAGCCGAACATCGAGTAGAAGACGTAGACCGGGATCATCGGCTGGCCGTGGGTCGCGTACGACGTGCCGGCGGCCGTGAACGCGGCGAGGGAACCCGCCTCGTTGATGCCGAGGTGCAGGATCTGGCCCTGCTCGTTCTCGCGGTAGGCGAGCATGAGCTCGGCGTCGACGGGCGTGTAGTTCTGTCCGTTGGGGTTGTAGATCTTGATCGTCGGGAAGAACGCGTCCATGCCGAACGTGCGCGCCTCGTCGGGGATGATCGGCACGATCCGCTTGCCGAACTCCTTGTCGCGCAGGAGGTCCTTGAGCAGGCGCACGAAGGCCATCGTCGTGGCGACCTCCTGCTTGCCCGAGCCCTTCTTCACCTGGGCGTAGGCCTCGTCACCGGGCAGCTTGACGGTCTCGAAGCGGACGCGTCGGCTCGGCAGGGTGCCGCCGAGCTTGGCGCGGCGGTCGACCGAGTACCGGATGACCTCGTTGTCGGGACCGGGGTGGTAGTACGGCGGCTGGTACGGGTTGGCCTCGAGCTGCTCGTCGGTGATCGGGATGCGGAGGCTGTCGCGGAAGGCCTTGAGGTCGTCCAGCGTCATCTTCTTCATCTGGTGCGTGGCGTTGCGGCCGGCGAAGTGCGAGCCGAGGCTGTAGCCCTTGATCGTCTTGGCGAGGATGACGGTCGGCTGCCCGGTGTGCTCCCGCGCCGCCTTGTAGGCCGCGTACACCTTGCGGTAGTCGTGGCCGCCGCGCTTGAGGTCCCACCAGACCTGCTCGTCGGTCCAGTCCTCGACCATCTTGGCGGTGCGCGGGTCGCGCCCGAAGAAGTGGTCGCGGACGTACTTGCCGTCGTTGGCGCGGAAGGTCTGGTAGTCGCCGTCGCTCGTCTGGTTCATGATGTGCACGAGCGCGCCGTCACGGTCGCCGGCCAGCAGCGGGTCCCACCCGCGTCCCCAGACGACCTTGATGACGTTCCAGCCGGCGCCGCGGAAGAACGCCTCGAGCTCCTGGATGATCTTGCCGTTGCCGCGCACCGGGCCGTCGAGACGCTGCAGGTTGCAGTTGATGACGAAGGTGAGGTTGTCGAGCTCCTCGTTGGCCGCGAGCTGGAGCAGGCCGCGGGACTCGGGCTCGTCCATCTCGCCGTCGCCGAGGAAGGCCCAGACGTCCTGCTGGCTGGTGTCCTTGAGCCCGCGGTTGTGCAGGTACTTGTTGAACTGCGCCTGGTAGATCGCGTTCATCGGGCCGATGCCCATCGACACCGTCGGGAACTCCCAGTAGTCCGGCATGAGGCGCGGGTGGGGGTAGGACGGGACGGCGCGGATCTTGCCGTCGACGATGTGGCTCTTCTCCTGGCGGAAGCCGTCGAGGTCGGCCTCGCTGAGGTGGCCCTCGAGGAAGCTGCGGGCGTACATGCCGGGGGAGGCGTGGCCCTGGAAGTACACCTGGTCGCCGCCGCCGGGGTGGTCCTTGCCGCGGAAGAAGTGGTTCATGCCCACCTCGTAGAGCGTGGCGGCGCTCGCGTACGTCGAGATGTGGCCGCCGACACCGATGCCCGGACGCTGCGCGCGGTGCACCATGACCGCGGCGTTCCAGCGGATGTAGCGGCGGAACTCGCGCTCGACGTCCTCGTCGCCGGGGAACCACGGCTCGCGCTCCGGCGGGATGGTGTTGATGTAGTCGGTCGCGGTCAGGGACGGCACCCCGACCTGCTGCTGGCGGGCCCGCTCGATGAGCTTGAGCATGATGTACCGCGCTCGCGTACGGCCCTTCTCGTCCAGCACGGCGTCGAGCGAGTCGAGCCACTCCTGGGTCTCCTCGGGGTCGATGTCCGGGAGCTGACTGGGGATGCCGTTGAGGATCGGGCCGGCCTCGGAAGCCACGTCGTGGGTCCTTTCTCGTCGCGTCGCCGCGCTCGCGGCCGGTCGGCCGTAGCGGGGCTCCCACCCATCCTCCACCAATCCGTGGTGGCCGTCACACCCGGGTCCGGCTGTGGGACGCGGCGGCTGGGGCCACCGACGGGCGCGTTGTCCCGCGTTGTGCGCGTCCACCGCGCCTTGCGCGGTACGGTCGGACCGGATGGACTGGTACCGGTGCGGGAGCGCCTGCCGCCCCACCCTGCTCGACCTCTGCTCGACCTTTGCCCGACCCGCACGCCATGTGCACGACCGGCCCGCGCCACCTGGACGGGCCCAACGACCGAGAGGACCGGTGACAGTGAGCGCGACCGCGGGAGCGGCGTCCCTCAGCAAGCTCGGATTTGCCAAAGGGCAGATCATCCAGGAGTTCGGCTATGACGACGACGTCGACGACGACCTGCGGTTCGAGATCGAGGACGTCATCGGCACCGAGCTCGAGGACGAGGACTTCAACGACGGCGCCGACGGTGTCATCGTCTGGTACCGCGACGGCGACGAGGATCTCGTCGACCTCATGGTCGATGCCCTCACCAAGCTCTTCGACAAGGGGTTCGTCGTGCTCCTGACGCCCAAGGCGGGGCGGCCCGGGCACGCGGACGCCAGCGTCGTCGAGGAGGCGGCGTCGACGGCGGGCCTCGTCACGGGAGGGCAGGTCAACGTCGCGACGAACTGGACCGCCTCACGGCTCATGCCGCCGAAGGGCCCGCGCCGCTGAACGTCGGTGTCGGCGGCTGTGGCGTGCAGCCCCCGCTCGACCGGACGCCCACGCCTCCGACGGTGGCGAGGGGCTGTCGCGAGGGTGCTGCGTGGGCGTCCCCGACGAGGCGGGACGACGAGGTGGGACACTCGGTGGCATGACGAACGCGCCATCGCTCCACGCGTCCGCCCCCGTGGCCCCCGGCGACCTCGCCCCCGACTTCACGCTCGTCGACCAGTACGGGGTCGATATCAGCCTGTCCTCGGTGCGAGGCGTCAAGAACGCCGCCGTCGTGTTCTACCCGGCGGCGTTCTCGGGCATCTGCCGGGGCGAGCTGCGCGAGATCCGCGACGGCCTCGAGGACTTCCAGACCGACGACATCCAGGTGTTCGCCGTCTCCTGCGACTCGATGTACACGCTGCGCACGTGGGCCGACGCCGAGGGCCACTTCTTCCCGCTCCTGTCCGACTTCTGGCCGCACGGGGAGGTCGCGCGCCGCTACGGGGTCTTCAGCGAGGAGGACGGGTTCGCCCTGCGGGGGACGTTCCTGCTCGACCGCTCCGGCCGCGTCGTGTGGTCCGAGGTGCGCGGCATCGGCCAGGGCCGCGACTTCCGCGAGTACCGCAGGGCGGTCGCGGCGCTCCGCGCGACGGACGCGTCCCGCGCGACGGACGCGTCCCGGGCGTCGGACACGTCCCGTGCGTCGGACACGTCGGGCGCCTCGGCCCGCTAGGCTGACGGCCGCCCGGCAGGACACCGTCCGCGTCGGGCGGGGGCCTGTAGCTCAGCTGGTAGAGCACCGCGTTTACACCGCGGGTGTCGTCGGTTCGATCCCGGCCGGGCCCACATGCTTGACGTGACGCTGCGCGACGTCGTCGCGATCCTCGAGTCGCTCTACCCGCCGGACACCGCCGCCGACTGGGACCGGGTCGGCCTCGTCACGGGCGACCTCGACCAGCCGGTGCGCACGATGATGTTCGCGCTCGACCCGACGCTCGCCGTCATCGACGAGGCCGTCGCGTGCGAGACCGACCTCCTCGTCACCCACCACCCCCTGCTGCTGCGCGGGGTCCACTCGGTGGCCACGACGACGGCCAAGGGCGCCTCGGTCACCGCGCTGCTCGCCGGTGGCGTGGCCCTCTACGTGGCCCACACGAACGCCGACGTCGCCGACCCGGGGGTGTCGACCGTGCTCGCCGACGCCCTCGGGCTGACGAGCCAGCGGCCCCTGACCCAGGTCGGCGGGCGCGATGCGGGACGCGTCGGCGAGCTGCCCGTCGCGCGGTCGCTGCGGGCGTTCGCCGAGTCGCTCGTCGAGGTCCTGCCCCCGACCGCCGGGGGCGTGCGCGTCAGCGGCGACCCCGACGCCGTCGTGCACCGGGTCGCCGTCATGGGCGGCTCCGGGGACGACCAGTTCGACGCCGTCCGCGCCTCGGGCGCCGACGTGTACGTCACGGCCGACCTGCGTCACCACCCGGTGCTCGAGGCCCGCGAGGAGGCTCGCGACGGCGCCCCGTACCTCGTCGACGCCGGCCACTGGGCCACCGAGTCGCTGTGGCTGGCGAGCGCCCGGGAGCGGGTCCTCCGGGCGTTGGGGGAGGACCCGACCCCCGGTGCCGAACCGACTAGGGTCGTGGGCAGACTCTCGACTCTGCGCACCGAGCCGTGGACCTTCGTCGTCGGTGCCAACCGAGCCCACCCGGACGCGGGCCCCGCCCGCGACCGGACCGATCCCGGAGGTGCGTCCTGAAAGCCGACCCGTCCCGCCAGTGGCGCCTGCTCGACCTGCAGGCGATCGACACGCGCCTGGACCAGATCGCGCACGCCAAGGCCAACCTCCCGCAGCTGGCCGCCGTCGACGCGGCACGGCGGGAGGTCGGTGCCCTCCAGACCGAGGTCGTCAACGCGCGTACCGCGGCCGACGACGTCCAGCGCGAGCTGACCAAGTCCGAGCAGGACGTCCAGCTCGTGCGCGACCGGGCGGCCCGCAACCAGTCGCGGCTCGACGCCGGCCACGGTTCGGCCAAGGACCTGCAGGCCCTCCAGCACGAGCTCACCTCCCTGGCGCGCCGCCAGGCCGAGCTCGAGGACGTCGAGATAGAGGTCATGGAGCGCGCCGAGTCCCTCGCGGCCCGCGTCACCGAGCTCGAGCGGCGGCACGCCGAGGTGGCCGAGGGGCTGGCACGGCTCGAGGCGGAGCGTGACGCGTCGCTGGCCGAGCTCGACGCGGAGGCGTCGAAGGTGGGAGGTGGGCGCGCCGACGTCGTGGCCGGCGTGGGCGACGACCTCGTCAGCCTCTACGAGAAGATCCGCGCCTCGAGCGGTGGCCTGGCGGCCGCCGCGATCTCGCACCGCCGGTGTGGTGGCTGCCGGCTCGAGCTCAACCGGGTCGACCTCGACCGCATCCGCAGCACCCCGCAGGATGAGGTCCTCCGCTGCGAGGAGTGCCGACGCATCATGGTGCGCACCGCCGAGTCGGGCCTGTGAGCCGATCGGTGAGCCGCCGGTGAGCGCGAGCTCCGGGCGCCGCCTCGTCGTCGAGGCCGACGGCGGGTCGCGGGGCAACCCCGGTGTCGCCGGCTACGGCGCCCTCGTCCGCGATGTCGAGACCGGCGCGGTCCTCGTCGAGCTGGCCGAGCCGCTGGGCAGGCAGAGCAACAACGTCGCCGAGTACTCCGGTCTCGTGGCCGGGCTGACGGCTGCCGCCGACCTGGCCAGCGGGCCGCGGGTCGTCGCGCGCATGGACTCCAAGCTCGTCGTGGAGCAGATGTCGGGTCGCTGGAAGATCAAGCACGAGGACATGCGCCGGCTCGCCCTCGAGGCCCGCGACGTCGTGAGGCGCATCGTCGACGCCGGTGGGTCGGTCGAGTTCGAGTGGGTGCCGCGTGAGAGGAACAAGGCCGCCGACGCCCTGAGCAACGAGGCGATGGACGGCAGGAGCGTCCGGCGCGTCCGCGAGACGGGCGGCGACGGCGCCGACGGCTCGGAGCTTCTCGACCACGCCGTCCACGCGGCCGAGGCGGTGGCCTCGACCGTGGCTCCCGTGGCTCCCGTGTCTCCCGGGGCTGTGGTCGGCGCGGCGACGCGTCCGCTGCGGCTGCTGCTCGTCCAGGTGCCGCACGACGAGGGCGCGGAGCCGCGGGTCCTCCGGGCGGTGCAGCGGCTCGTCGGGGCCGACGCGCGTGTCGTCGGCTCGGCCGAGCCGACCGCGCGCCGCCTCGCCGAGGCGGTGGCGACCACCCTCGACGCGTCGGTCGCAGTGACCGCCGCCTGGGACGGCACCGCGCCGGGCGAGGGCGCCGACGCCCAGGTCCGTGAGGCCTACCGCGAGCTGGCGGCCGAGGGCGGCACCGTCGTCGCCGTCACCTCGCGCCGCGGTGTCCTTTCGGTGCTCGCGGAGGTCCTCGCCACCCCGACGGAGCGGTTCTGGGCCCTGGCGACCGCGCCCGGCAGCCTCTCGGCGGTCGAGGTGTGGGAGGACGGCTCGGCGTCGGTGGCTTTCACCAATCGGACCGACCATCTCGCCTGACGGACCGCGTGCGATAGTCGGCGCATGAGCTATGCCGGTGACGTGACGCCCGAGCAGGCCTGGGACGCACTGCGTGACGAGCCGGGGGCCGTGCTCGTCGACGTGCGGACCCGGGCCGAGTGGACCTACGTCGGGCTGCCCGACCTCGGCGAGCTCGACAAGGAGGTGCTCCGCGTGGAGTGGCAGCGCTTTCCCGACGGCCGGGTCAACGACGCCTTCACGAGCGAGCTCGAGGCGGCGGGGGTCGCCAAGGACCGCCCGGTGTACTTCCTGTGCCGCTCCGGCGTGCGCTCCGTCGCGGCGGCCGAGGCGGCGACCGCGGCCGGATGGAGCAGCTCCTACAACGTCCTCGAGGGCTTCGAGGGGCCGCACGACGAGCAGCGCCACCGCGCTGTCTCGGGGTGGAAGGTCGCGGGCCTGCCGTGGGTGCAGGGATGAGCGAGATCACCGCGGGAGAGGTGCGCCAGGACTGGCGCCCGGACACCCTTGCGGTGCGAGGGGGTCTGTCCCGCAGCGGGTTCGAGGAGACCTCGGAGGGCCTGTTCCTGACCTCCGGCTTCGTGTACGACACCGCCGAGGACGCCGAGGCGGCGTTCAAGGGTGACGTCGACCGCTTCGTCTACTCCCGCTACGGCAACCCGACCGTGGCGATGTTCGAGGAGCGGCTGCGACAGATCGAGGGCGCCGAGGCGTGCTTCGCCACCGGGTCGGGGATGTCGGCGGTGTTCGTCGCGCTCGCGGCCCTGCTCGGCCGGGGCGACCGCGTCGTGTCCTCGCGGGCGCTGTTCGGCTCGTGCTTCGTCATCCTCGACGAGATCCTCCCACGCTGGGGTGTTGAGGCGGTCTTCGTCGACGGCCCCGACCTCGACCAGTGGCGGGAGGCGCTGTCCGAGCCGACGACGGCGGTCTTCTTCGAGACGCCGAGCAACCCCATGCAGGAGCTCGTCGACATCGCCGCCGTCAGCGAGCTGGCCCACGCGGCCGGTGCGCAGGTCGTCGTCGACAACGTCTTCGGCACGCCGGTCTTCAGCAAGCCGCTCGAGCACGGCGCCGACATCGTCGTGTACTCGGCGACCAAACACATCGACGGCCAGGGCCGCGTGCTCGGCGGCGCGGTGCTCGGGCCGAAGGAGTTCATCGACGGCCCGGTGCAGAACCTCATGCGGCACACCGGACCGTCCATGTCGCCGTTCAACGCCTGGGTCCTCGTCAAGGGCCTGGAGACGATGTCGCTGCGGGTCGAGCGGATGGCCGACAGCGCCCTCGAGGTGGCCCGGTTCCTCGAGTCCCACCCGCGGGTGACGCGCGTCGTGCACCCCTTCCTCGAGTCGCACCCGCAGCACGAGCTCGCCAAGCGACAGATGCTCGCGGCGGGCACCGTCGTCACCTTCGAGATCGACGGCGGCAAGGACGAGGCCTTCGCGCTCATGAACGCGCTCGAGGTCATCGACATCTCGAACAACCTCGGCGACTCCAAGTCCCTCGTGACGCATCCGGCGACGACGACGCACCGGCGCCTCGCCCCGGAGGCGCGGGCCGCCGTGGGGATCACCGACGGTGTCCTGCGGGTCTCGGTCGGCCTCGAGGACGTCCGCGACCTCGTCGACGACCTGCGTCGCGCCCTGGGCTGAACCCCCGCGTGCCGGCTGCGGTTCCGCGTCCGGCCGACGGGAGCCTGCCGGGCCCCGGCTGGCGGGAGCTGGGCGGCGCCGCTCAGGCGGTGACGGCGAGCGTCAGTGTCGTGACCGCGACGACGACCACCGCGCACAGCAGGCCGGTGCGGGCCACCCGCCCTGCGTCGACGGCCAGCCCCGCCGAGCGGCACCGCTGGGCCCACAGCAGGGTGGCCACCGAGCCCCACAGGGTGACGATCGGGCCGGTGTTGACCCCGACGAGCAGCGCCGCGAGCCGGGCCGGGGAGTCGGCGACCGTGGGCTCGACGGCGAGGTAGGCGGGAAGGTTGTTGATGCCGTTCCCGGCCAGCGCGCCCAGGCCGCTCACCCGGAGCAGGTCGGTGACGCCGGTGCCGGCCCCGACGAGCGTGCGCAGCCAGCCCTCGAGACCTGCGCGGAGAGCCGCGTCGACGACGACGAACAGGACGCAGATGCCCAGGACGGTCAGCCACGGCATCCGGATGCGGCGCAGCAGCTCCGGGGCGCGCCAGTACGTGGCGGCGAGGAGGAAGAGCGCAGCGGGCACCGAGGCGAGCGCGGGCTGGACGCCGGCGACGAACGCGACGGCCAGCACGCCGCACGTCCAGGCCGTGATGACCATGAGCAGGTGGTCGTGGGGCTGAGCCCGGGGCGGGGCCTCGTAGCGCAGCCGCAGCTCGCGCCGGTGCAGCAGCCACAGCACCGCCACGGTGGCCACGACGGCCGCGACCGACGGGGCGGCGAGCAGGCGCAGGTAGCCCCAGGTCGAGATGCCGAGGTGCGCGAACGGGTGCAACGACAGCAGGTTGGTCAGGTTGGAGACCGGCAGCAGCAGCGAGGCCGTGTTGGCCAGCCAGAGCGTCGTCATGGCGAAGGGCAGCGGCGGCGCCCCGACCTGCCGGGCGACGGTCACGGCCACCGGGGTCAGCAGCACCGCCGTCGTGTCGAGACTGAGCACGACGGTCGAGCAGACCGCGAGGACCACGACGAGCAGCCAGAGCACCTCGACCCGCCCCCGCGCCAGACGCGCGGCCCAGTGGGCGGCCTCGTCGAAGAGCCCGGCGAGGTCGCAGATCTCGGCGACGAGGGTGATGGCCACGAGGAAGACGAGGATGGGGGCCACCCGGTCGACGAGCTGCGCCAGGTCGAGCACGGCCTCAGTCCCTCGCCGTGGCGGCCAGCTGCCAGGCCTTTCCCGGGCGCTCGGGCCCGGTGAGGGTCACGGTGAAGCGCTCGGACAGGGCGTCGGCGAGGGCCTCGGGGGTGCGCGGCGCCTCCCGGCCGACCAGCTCGCGCGCGACGAGGCCGCGGGTGTGCTTGGCCATGTGGGACGCGCCGGGCACGGTGACGTGGACGGTGCGGCGGGCGACGTGGGCCGGCGGACGCCACATGGCGGCATAGGTCGTGGAGCGGCAGTCGACGACGAGACCGCGTTCACCCGCAGCCCGCTCGAGCACGGGCGCCAGGTGCGGGCGCCACACCCGGTCGAGCGCGCCGACGCCCGGCACGTCCGCGCAGACGTGGACGCGGTAGGCGGGGATGCGGTCGGTGAGGCGGACCGCGCCGAACAGCGCGGAGATGACCACGATGCTGCGGTTGGCGCGCCGTCGGGCCGCGGCGTCGAGGGTCGGCAGGTCGAGCGCCTTGTACAGGACCCCCGAGTACACGTCGGCGGCGACCCGGGCCGGCCCGGTGAGCAGCCGGGTGTTGCGCTCGACCTCCTCGACGAGGTTCGGGCTGACGCCGAGGACCTCGGGGGCGCCCGGCTCGGCGCTGACGGCGGCCACGGCGCGCACGGCGTCCTCGCGCAGCGGCGTCAGCTCGGGGAAGGACAGGGAGCCGAGGTCGAGCGGTCGCCCTCGCCGGGCGGGGGTCTTGCCCTCGGACGGGGGCAGGAGGATGAGCACGGGGGTCAGCCTAGGCACTGGCGCGAGAACGCGGCGCACCCTCCCACGGCGCGGGCCGGCGATCCGGGCCCGACGAAAGTCGCTGGTGCGCCGACGCCGAACGAGCGAGCCGGCACCGCGCGTCGGGCCGCGTGCATAGGGTGGCGCCATGCCCTCGAGACACATCGTCTTCCGCCCGGCGCCGACGCCGGGTGACGTGGCGCAGGCCCTGACCACCCGCTTCGAGGAGATCCGCCGGGAGGCACAGCTGCCCGACGGGTTCCCGGCCGACGTCGTCGCCGAGGCCGCAGCCGCCGCCGGGAGCGCGGCGCTGCCCGAGCGCGACGAGACCGCCGTCCCGTTCGTCACCATCGACCCGCGGGGGTCGATGGACCTCGACCAGGCCCTGCACCTCGAGCGCTCCGGCGATGGCTACCGCGTGCGCTACGCGATCGCCGACGTGCCGGCCTTCGTCCGCGCCGGGGGAGCGGTCGACGCGGAGGCCCGACGGCGCGGACAGACGGTGTACTGCCCCGACGAGCGCGTGCTGCTGCACCCCAAGGAGCTGAGCGAGGGCGCGGCGAGCTTGCTGCCGGACCAGGTCCGCCCCGCGTTCGTCTGGGACATCCGGCTCGACGCCGACGCAGAGAGCACCGCTGTCCACGTCTTCCGGGCGATGGTGCGCAGCGTGCGTCGCTACCACTACGCCGAGGTGCAGGATGCCGTCGACGACGGCTCCGCCGACGAGGTCCTGATGCTGCTCAAGGAGGTGGGCGAGAAGCGGATCGCCTTGGAGCGCAACCGGGGCGGCGCGTCGCTGCCGATGCCGGAGCAGGAGGTCCGGGAGGACGGCTCCGGCGGGTTCACGGTGTCCTTCCGGCCGCTGCTGCCCTCCGAGGACTGGAACGCCCAGGTGTCGCTGCTGACCGGCATGGGTGCCGCCGAGCTCATGCTGCGCGGCAAGGTCGGCATCCTGCGAACCATGCCGCCGCCCGACGAGCGTGACCTCGAGCGCTTCCGGCGGCAGGCCGAGGCGGCCGGCGTCGCGTGGCCCGAGGGACTGTCGTACGGCGAGTTCCTGCGCACCCTCGACGGCACCGACCCGCGGCACCTCGCCCTCGTCCACGAGGCGACGACGCTGTTCCGCGGCGCCGGCTACACGCCGTTCGACGGCACCGTGCCGGCACAGGCGGGCCACGCCGCCGTCGCCGCCCCGTACGCCCACGTCACGGCGCCGCTGCGCCGGCTCGTCGACCGCTTCGGTCTCGTCGTGTGCGAGGCGCTCTCGGCCGGCACCGAGGTGCCCGCCTGGGCTCGCGACGCGCTCGCCACGCTGCCGGAGGTCATGGCGGCCTCGGACCGTCGGGCCAACCAGGTCGAGCGGGCCTGCACCGATGCCGTCGAGGCGGCCGAGCTGGCTGGGCACCTCGGTGAGGAGCTCGGCGCGGTGGTCCTCGCCGCGAACGGGCAGGCTGTCGTCGTCCAGCTCAGCGACCTCGCGGTCGTCGCCAAGGCCACCGGGGCGGCGCGTCCGGGGGACTCGGTGCGCGTCCGCGTCGACGCGGCCGACGTGTCGACGGGAACGGTCGGCCTCGCCGTCGTGTGACGCGTCGGCGCCGGCGTCGTCCCTCGAGGACGGGCCCTGTCCCGCTCCGCCGCGGTCAGCCGGTGAGTGCCGCCGCGTTCGCAGGCGCCTGGCCGTTCGGCGCCGGCTGGGTGCCCGTGCCGGTCGAGGGTGGCGTCGTGGCTGCCGGGGCGTCGGTCGTGGGGGGCGTGCCCGAGGGACCGCCGGTCGAGGCGTCCGACGCGGTTGTCGGGGCCGGGGCGCCGGACGTGGAACCCGGCATCGGCGTCCCCGTCGGGCCGCCCGTCGGGGTCGGGGCGGTTGTCGCAGGAGTCGTCGGTGTGGTGCTGGGGTGGGTGGTGCCGGTGCTCGGGATGCCGGAACCGCTGGAGGCGGCCGAGCCGCCCCGGGAGGGACCCTCCACGAGGTGGGCCGCCCCACCTCGGCCGATCGTGGTCCCGGTGACCTGGGCCCCGGTCGTCAGCTGGACGCCGGTGAGGACCACGGCGGCGACGGCGAAGAGGGCCCCAGCCGTCGTGAGCAGGCGTCGGGTGCCGGTCCGGTCGGGCAGGCGCAGCCAGAGCGAGCTGCGTCGGGCCAGGGGGCCGCGGCCGTACGCGCGGCCGAGGGTGCCGCGGCCGTAGGCGCGGGCGAGGACGACGGCCTCGCGGGCACGCGCCATCGAGTTGGTGTAGAGGTTCGCGGCCACCGCGGTGACGACCGAACCGATCGCGGCGCCGGCGATCGTGCCCAGCAGGCCCAGGCGTGAACCGAGGGCGGCGGCGGTCGCCGCGGCCAGCGAGCCGCCGACGAGCTGGGTCAGCGACAGGTCCAGCAGGCGTGGACGAGGGGACGGGTCCTGGGTCCCGCCCGCGAGCGGTACCTCGACTGGTCGGTCCGCGAGCAGGGGCCGGGCCCGCTCCGGGATCGGTCGGGTGGGGGCTGATGGGGGAGAGGTCTGCGTCATCGTCCTGAGGGGGCAGGTTTCCGTACGGTCGTCACCCGTCCCCGTTGACGAGCCGGGGCGGCGCCGAACGCCGTCCCTCGCAGGGAGGACGAGCGACGAGCCGTCGTCGTTGACGTCCGGACGAGTTTGTGACTCGGGTCACAGGTCGGGTCGACGGCTCGTGCGGGTGGCCACGGGGCGCGCACTGCACACAAAAGGGGCGGCGCAACCGGTGACGGCAGCCCCCGACCCGTCCTACGGTGGAGCAACAGGGGGACGTTGGGGAGGGGAGCCAGGTGGACGTCGCGGTCTCCGTCGAGGAGCGCAGCATCCGTGTCCGGCTGGCCGGTGAGGTCGACACGTACACGGTGCCCCACGCCCGGCTCGCGTTCGACTCGCTCGAGCTGGTGCCGGGGGCCACGGTCGTCGTCGACCTGCGCGACGTGACGTTCCTCGACTCGTCGGGGCTCGGCGCCGTCATCGGCCTCCACCACCGGGCCAAGGCGGCAGGAGCCACGCTGCGGCTCGTCTGCTCCGGGGTGTCACTGCGCCTCGTGCGGCTGACCAACCTCGACCAGGTCATCGAGGTCGAAGAGGTCGACGAGGTCGACGAGGTCAGCGCCCCGCTCGAGCCCGAACCGTCTACCGAGGGCGGGGCGGTCGCGGCAGGTTGACGTGCAGGCGCACCGTGGTGCGCGCCGGCGTCGCCTCGATGTCGAGCCGGTCGGTCAGGGACTCGGCGATCCACAGGCCCCGGCCGCTCACCGCGTGGTGGTCGGCGTGTCGGATGCTCGGCGTCGAGCCCGTGCCGTCGCCGTCCTCGACCGTGAAGACCAGGCCCTCGCCGGTCGCGTCGATGCGAAGCCGGCCGTGGCCGCCGCCGTGGACGATGCTGTTGACGGCGACCTCGTGCACCGCGATCTCGGCGTCGCCGACGCGGTCGGGCACCCGCCCCACCGTGACCGTGCGGACCACCTCCCGAACCCGGCGCAGGTCGTCCGGGCCGAAGTCGAGGCAGGCCAGCTCGGCGTCGCCGTCCACGGTCGGCGTGGTCATCGTTCCATGGTGGCACTCCGTGGCCCATCTCGGGGACGACGACGCCCACCGACTGACAGGATGTGCGCATGACCGCGAGGGAGCCGGGCCCGAACAGGCACCCCGCCATTGCCGCGCGGCTCGCGGCCCTCGCGCGCACGGTGGCCCGTCTCGGGGCGGCCACGACGATGGACGACCTCACCGAGATCGTCACGGAGCGCGCCTCGGAGGTCATCGGGGCGACGCGCGCCGTGCTCGCGCTGCGTGACGGGCCGGACCTGCTGCGGACCGTGGGCACCCACGGGATGAGCGCGAGCCTGGTCCGGCAGTGGGCCGTCTTCGACCTCGACGCCCGGACGCCGATGACCGAGGCCGTGCGGCTGGGGCGCACGATCGTCACCGAGAGCCGCGCCGACATGGTCGCGCGCTACCCCGACCTCGACGACGACGGCACCGAGCGCTCCAGCGTCACGCTTCCCCTCCTGGCGCCCGCGACCGGCGAGGCGATCGGTGCGGTCGGGTTCCGGTTCGAGGGCCGGGTCGGGCCGCTGGAGCCGGAGGAGCTGTCGGTCCTCGGCGTCCTCGCGGAGATGTGCGCCCAGACGATCCGGCGGCTGCGTGCCGAGCAGCAGAGCGCGGCCCGCGCCGCCCAGCTCGAGTTCCTCGCCGACGCCTCGCAGGCTCTCGCCGGCAGCCTCGACTACCGCGAGACCCTGCGACAGGTCGCCTCGCTCGCCGTGCCCACCCACGCCGACTGGTGCTCGGTCCAGCTGCTGGACGACGGTGTCCTGCGCACGCTCGCCGTCGCGCACGTCGACCCCGAGAAGGTCGCGCTCGCCAAGGAGTTGGAGACGCGCTGGCCGCCTGACCTCAACCGCCCCGGGGGTGTCGCCGAGGTCGTCCGGTCCGGCACCAGCCTGCTCGTCGAGGCCGTCACCGACGAGATGCTCGTCGCGTCGGCGCGCGACGAGGAGCACCTGCGGATCGCGCGCGAGCTCGGGCTGCAGAGCGCGATGTCCGTGCCGTTGCTCGCCAAGGAGCGGGTGCTCGGCGTGCTGAGCTTCGTCGCGGCGGAGTCGGGTCGCAGGTACACGGCCGAGGACGTCTCGTTCGCGGAGGACCTCGCCCGCCGAGCCGCGCAGGCCATCGACAACGCCGACCTCTACTCCCAGACGCGTCGCGTGGCCGCCGTGCTGCAGGCGACACTGCTGCCGCACCAGATGCCGGAGGTCGCCGGCTGGGGCTTCGGGGCGGTCTACCGGCAGGCCGGACGGACCGAGGTCGGTGGCGACTACTACGACGTCGCGGCACTCGAGGACCAGCGGCTCGTGGCCGTCGTCGGCGACGTCATGGGCCGCGGCGTCGATGCGGCGCTCGGTGGCTCGCGGATGCGCTCGGCCGTGCGGGTGCTGGCGACCCAGCACCCCGAACCCGACGCGCTCGCCCGCGCCGTCGACCGGCTCATGGCCGTCGAGGCGCCGACGCCGATGGCCTCGGCCGTGTACGTGCTCTTCGACCCGGCCACCGACATGCTGTCGATGACCGTCGCCGGTCACCCGCCGCCGTTGCTCATCCGGCGCGGAGAGGGCCGCTACATCGAGGAGCACGGCTCGCCGGTGCACGGCCTCGGGACGGTGCCGCGCCCGGTCGTCAACCTGCCCTTCGGCATCGGTGACGTGCTCCTGCTCTACACGGACGGGCTCGTCGAGCGCCGCGGTGAGGCCATCGACGTCGGGCTGGGTCGGCTGCGCGACCTGGCCGAGCGGTGCTTTCGCGACGCCGGCCCGGACGCCGACCTCGACGCCGTCCTCGACGACCTCGTCGAAGCGGTCACCGACCCCGACCGCCACGACGACGTGGCCCTGGTCGGGTTTCGACGCGTCGCCTGAGGGGCGGGGCGGCGCCGGTGGGGGCCGGCCGCCTATGCTGGTCCGCGGATGAGTCGGCCAGGCGGTCGCGTCAGGGCCTCGGCCCTGCCGAGGAACGTCCGGGCTCCGAAGGGCAGGGTGGTGGCCAACAGCCACCCGGGGTGACCCGCGGGACAGTGCCACAGAGAACAGACCGCCGGAGGCCTCGGCCACCGGCAAGGGTGAAACGGTGGTGTAAGAGACCACCAGCGCCCCAGGCGACTGGGGCGGCTCGGTAAACCCCACCCGGAGCAAGTCCAGACAGCGCACGATCCACGCCCTCGGGCGTCGGGAAGACCGGCCCGGTCGAGTGTGCGGGTAGGACGCTGGAACCGGTCAGCAATGGCCGGTCGAGATGGATGGCCGCCACCGCGGATGCCGGCAACGGCGTCGCGGGACAGAACCCGGCGTATCGGCCGACTCATCCACTTTCAGGCCTCTGACCTGCGGTTATGCCCGGAGGGCCCCTCGGCAGTCCGCAGATAGTCTGCAAGATTTCCGAAGACGAGGTCCACGGCATCCCGCGTCCGGTCGTCAGAGTCGGGCCAGATATGGCTGTAGGTGTCGAGCGTTGTGACGGGCATTCGTCGCGGGTGTTTGGTCACGATCATTCTGACCGAGGGCTCCCGGTGCCCAGGTTCCGCTCGCGGAGGTCGAGGCTCCAGCGTCTCAACGAGATCGAATTGTTCGTGCCAGCAGCTGAGTTGTGCTCGGGAGCGGGCCGAGCGACCCGCTCGCCCCACCCGCTGGGACCAGAATGGATACATGACGTTCGTCGAGGTCGCGATCGCGGACCTGGCTCAAGAGCCGATTCGACAGAGTGATGCTCACCTCGATCTAGAACGCGTCGCGTTCTACGCGGATCACCTGGCCGACTCGGCACCTGTCGTCGTCTACGACATAGAAGGCTGCCTGCTGCTGGCTGACGGTTATCACCGAGTAGCTGCGGCCCGACAACTCCGCAGAACGGTCATCTCGGCAGATGTACGAAAAGGCACCCGAGCTGATGCTTTGCGTTTCGCCGCGGACCTGGCGCGGCAGCAGCGCGGGCTTCCGAAGGAACAGATTCTCGCCGCCATCATGCGAAGGGCCGACGGCCGTACGGGACCTCACTGACATCGGGACGATCGCTCGGCTCGCCGCATGTGCGCGCGTTGCCGCGATACTGAACGCGTGAATCCCTCCGTGCTGAGTGCCTTGCTCGTGGTCCTGGCCGTCGGAGCCGCCAGCCTTTGGGTGCTGTCGGATGCCCGGTCACGGGTGAAGCTCGACCGACCCGTCGTCGCCAGGTTCGGTGATCTCACGGTTGATAGGCCGGAAGTGTGGGCGGCCCTATGCCTACTGGTGATGGTGCTGTTCTTGCCGCTTTACCTCGTGGCCCGCAGCGCCGAGTAACCCAGCGCACTTTGCACGCCCTCTCATCGGCTACCTAGAGAGTGGGGCCAGGTTCTGGCCTGGCCGGGCCGGGGCTCAGGTGCCCGGGGTTTGTCGCTCGCACATCGGCTGCCCAGCGTCCGTTGTGGCTCTCATTTGGCTTGCGCAGCCTCGGGCATCGCCAGGGCCGGGAGAGTCTCAAGAGAGGAATGCGCTGCCTGAAGTAGCGGTGCCCTCCCGGCAAGGGTGCCGGCTGCTGAGCTCTGGGAGACGATGCTTGCCAGCCGGCCGGCGGCATCCCACGTCTGCGTGGTGGTCGTCGGCCCCTGGGCGATGCTGGTCGGGTTCGCGTCCTTGTCGCGGCCGAGGATGGTCGTGTTGCCGAGCCAGTCGCTGATCGTGGCCAGTTGCCCCGCGTCGTCGTAAGGGCGGGTGACCGTCTTGCCGTTCGGGTAGGTGAGCCTGGTCAACAGCCCGGACAGGTTCCAGCTGTAGCCGACGGTTCGTCCAGCCCTGGGCGTGGACGAAGTGATGCGGTCCAGGTCGTCATAGGTGAACGTGCTGGTTCCGGACCCATCAGTGCGACTCGTGACACGGCCCAGGACGTCATAACTGTAGCTCTCCGCCGGCGTCGCTCCGTCGTCGTAGGAGACGCCGGTGAGCCTGTCGAGTGCGACCTAGGTGTTCGTAGTGACGCGCCCGGCAGGGTCGGTGACGGTGGTCAGGTTGTCGTTGCGGTCCCAGCTGTAACCGGTGACGCGTCCCAGCGGGTCGGTGCTGCTCGCAGGTCTACCGACCGGGTCGTACGTGTAGGTCGTCGCGTTGCCGCCCGCGTCGGTCCGGGACTTGAGCTTCCCGTCCTTGTCGTAGGCGAGAGCGACGGTAGAGGCGTCCGGCGCAGTCGTCGTCCTGACCAGGCCCGTCGTGGTGTAGGCGTAGGCCGTCGTGTGGCCCAGCTGGTCGATCGCGGCGGTGATCCGGCCGCTGTCGTCACGGGTGGCAGAGGCGGTGTGCCCGAGCGAGTCCTCGACACCGGTGGCGCGCCCGGTCGCATCGTAGCTGTATGTCGTGGTGTTCCCGCGCGGGGACGTGGCCGTCAGCAGGCGGCCGGCGTCGTCGTAGGTGAACCGAGTCGTGTTGCCGGCGCCGTCGGTGATGCTCGCCAGGCGGTCGGTGCAACCGGTACGAGGTCGAGGGTACCTGCCGGTACCGGGTGCGTTGGTGCGTTGGTGACCGTCGGTGAGGTCCTCGAGGTTCCGATCGGCGACTGTCGCGCGGTCGGGCCGGTGGCCCACCGCAAGCCGCCGACCGAGGCTTGACGGGAAACGCCGTTCACCGGAAGTCCTCGTGAATCCGAGCGCTGGACCGGAGCTCGCTCGGCGCTTCCCGGCGACACGTCTTGGTGCTGGTCGCAGTGCCCCCAAGCCCTTGTCAGCCGGCTGAGCCCGGCTGACAGCTGGCCGTTCTCGCTCGGCGAACCGTGGCGCGGCCGCGAGCACCGAAACCGGCTGGCGGGCCGGCGGCGCTTCATCAAGGTCCGCCGCGACCGACGTCGGTCGCGCCGCGGCGCCCGCGGGTAGGTGGCACGTGCAGACGGACGTCTCACCACTTGTGGCCTTCGCTGCCCTAACGCCCATATGAAGGAGCCCAGAGATGAGCGACCCCCAGAGCCCGACCGGCTCAAGCTCGACCGCCGTTACCAGTACCGAGGCGCAGTCACCGCTGGTGACGAAGCTTGGCAGAACTACCATCGCTGACACCGTGGTTGCCAAGATCGCCGGCATCGCGGCCAGTGAGGTGCCCGGCGTGCATGCCCTCGGTGGCGCCACGGCCCGGGCGGTCGGGGCCTTCCGTGAGCGGATGCCCGGTGGCCACGCCAGCCAATCGCAGGGCATCTCTGTGGAGGTGGGCGAGCGGCAGGCCGCCGTCGACGTCCAGCTCGTCGCCGACTACGGCGTGGCCGTGACCGACCTCGCACGGGCCATCCGTCGCAACGTGATCTCGGCGATCGAGCGGATGACCGGCCTCGAGGTGACGGAGGTCAACATCGACGTTCAGGACGTGTTCCTCGAGAGTGACACCGAGAGCCCGGACGAGGATCAGAGCCAGGGCGGCAAGCGCCGAGTCCAGTGATGGCGCACCCGGGCGGCACGGGAACGGGTCGGGAGGCGAAATGGCCACCTCCGATCCGGCGGGGTGATGTTCGGACGCGTGCCCGTTCGCGCATTTGTTCAGGCTTCGGCTCGACGTCTCACCCTTTCTTCCCGGGCCTGAAGCGTCGTGTGCCCAGTTGAGACCCAGCATCGGCGTGCGAGCGCAGCGCGAAGTGTCGGCTCCTGTCGGGCTGCGGGAGGGGTCCAAGCGTTCGACGAGGTGGGCGTCACGCGCGGTGTGCAGGCCCCCTCGGCGCGCCGGACGCTGCGCTCATCCCAAGTTGGCGACGAGCGGCAGTGCGGGGCACCGCGGCGTTGGCGGCCTTGGCGCCGGCCGGCTTGGGACGGTTGGGCAGCGCGAGGCGGAAGACCTTGGCCCAGGCCTGGCCGACCTGCTTGGGCAGCGGGCCGGTCGTGTAGGGAAGGCCGTAGCGCTGGCAGATCTCACGGACCTCGACGGCGACCTCGGCGTAGCGGTTGCTCGGCAGGTCGGGGAAGCAGTGGTGCTCGATCTGGTGGGAGAGGTTGCCGGTCATGATGTGCATCAGCTTCGAGCCGGAGATGTTGGCCGAGCCGAGCATCTGGCGGATGTACCAGTCGCCGCGCGTCTCGCCCTCGATCTCCTCCTCGGTGAAGGTGTCGACACCGTCGGGGAAGTGGCCGCAGAAGATGACCGAGTGCGCCCACACGTTGCGGATGGCGTTGGCCGTGAAGGTGCCGAGCAGCGCCTGCTTGCCGGAGCCGAACGGCACGGCCGCGAGCGGTGTCGCGGCGTAGTCCTTGGTGAACTGACGCACCACCTTGCGACCCATCGCCTTGAGGTCGCGCTTGAGGTCCTCCTTGGACTTCTCGCCGTCCTTGACGGCCTCGAGCTCGAGGTCGTAGATGGCGATGCCCCACTCGAAGAAGGGCGCCAGGACCATGTTGTAGAGCGGGTTGCCGAGGTTGCCGGGGTGCCACGGCTGGTCCTCGGCCATGCGCAGGGTGGAGTAGCCCACGTCCTTGTCCTTGCCCAGCACGTTGGTCCACGTGTGGTGCAGGTCGTTGTGGGTGTGCTTCCAGGCGGCGGCGGGGGTGACGAAGTCCCACTCCCACGTCGTGGAGTGGATGTCGGGGTCGCGCATCCAGTCCCACTGGCCGTGCAGGACGTTGTGGCCGATCTCCATGTTCTCGAGGATCTTGGCGACCGACAGCATGGCGGTGCCGGCAACGAAGGCGCTCTTCTTCTTCGAGAAGAGCAGCGTGGCCCGGCCTGCGACCTCGAGGGTGCGCTGGATGCGGATGACACGGCGGATGTAGGCCGCGTCCTTGGCCCCGCGCGTGGCGATGATGCGGTCGCGCACGGCGTCGAGCTCCTTGCCGAGGCGCTCGACGTCGGCCTCGGACAGGTGCGCCGCGGCGCTCGGGCGCTTCAGGGGTCCTCCGGACGCCGCGAGGACGGGCTTACGGACCCGGATCGCCGGGGCGGTCTCGGCCGCGGCGGCCCCGGCGGCGCGGGTCGGCGCCGTCGTCTTCGGTCGGTTCATGGTGGCGGTCATCGGTGGTTCCCTTCCTAGATGTCCATGTGGACAGGTCCCGCGGCCGCGTTGACGCACGTCTGGATCAGGTCCTGAACTGGGTCATGACCTCCATTGTGGCCTCCAGGGCCCTTCCGAACTAGGGGGTGAGGCGTAGGCTCTCGCTGTCAGAACTGTTTCTCCACGACAAATTCTGGGATCAAGCCCTGTCGAACGCCACATCGAACCGACCATGGTTTGTTGCTCTCCGCGGAAGTGGCAACCTCGACCCCCGGTTGTGTGGCTCCGTCAGCCGACCCACGTGACGCCATACAAAGCTCGTCAGCCGATCGGCCACGGAACACGCCTGCTTCCCCGAACGGCGCCCCGGGGCCACGCGGGGGTATGGGTCAATGCTGAACCGCCCAACTCGCCGGAAAACGCTCTGCCGACGAACCTCGGTCGTGGGCTCGCACGAGGGCCCGTGCGGTCGAAGCGCCGGGCGTCGGTGTCGCGGCTCGCTGATCAGGAACGTCGCTCCTTCCTGAGGTCCCTGCCGGCCAAGTCCTCGGCACACCCTTGCTCTATGACACCCGCCAGCGCGCGATCCCAACCGTCACTGTGCACCAAGATCAGTTGCGCCGACCTTTGCGCTGGCACGGCGTGATGCGGCGCTTTGTGCTCTTCTCGGGCCTGTTCAGCTTTGCTGCCCAACTTCGCCACCTTCGGCGTGATGCCCTGAGCCTTCACTCGGCCCAGCGCACCTCCGATCCGAGTAGTTCGCCGAATCACTTCGCCGCGCACGCCTTGACCATGTTGGAGATCCGCACCCAACGTTCCCCTCTTCCGCAGCCGCACCAGCTTTCTGCTCGTTCTTGCGGTCGTCAGCGTCATGGTCGGTGCGCTGCTCCCCGGCTCACTCGACGGTGCCCCTGATCTTCAGCCTCTCCCGGGGGCTTTCGCCGCACCGCCCGGGGATGGGCGTGGCTTACCTCGTCCCGATCGAGGCTGCCAAGCGCCTCTTCTACCCCGCATCCGGTCCGGTGAGCGTCGTCAAGCACCTCACGGCCCAGCCTTGCCTCAGCCGGGGGCGTCGCCGACTTCGGTGCAGTGCCTGCAAGAGCCCCTTCGGTTCCGGGCGTACGATCAACTGGTCACGGGCATCCCGTACCTCGGCACTCACGCCGACCTCGCCCGCGGTGATGGACGCGGAATCGAAGGCTTGTCATGAGCACAACCGTCATCGTCTTGGTCATCATTGCGCTGGTGCTGCTCCTTGCGGCCTTGACGATCAAGGTCGTCAAGCAGTACGAGTTGGGGGTGCTGTTCCGGCTGGGCCGAGTCGTCGGCGCCCGGCAGCCCGGACTGCGGCTGATTGTCCCGTTCGTCGAAGTCTTGCACCGCGTCTCGTTGCGGATCGTCACGATGCCCATCCAGTCCCAGGGGATCATCACCCGCGACAACGTCAGCGTCGACGTGTCGGCCGTGGCCTACTTCCGTGTCGTCGACGCGGTCAAGTCGGTCGTCGCGATCGAGAACGTGCACGATGCGATCGACCAGATCGCCCAGACGACGCTGCGCAAGGTCGTCGGACAGCACACGCTCGATGAGATCCTCGCCGAGACGGACCGGATCAATCTCGACATCCGCCAGATCCTCGACGGGAGCACGCTGGACTGGGGCGTCGAGGTGACGCTGGTCGAGCTGAAGGACATCCAGCTGCCCGACAGCATGAAGCGTGCGATGGCTCGCCAGGCGGAGGCGGAGCGGGAGAAGCGAGCCAAGATCATCAGCGCCGAGGGGGAGTCGCTCGCCGCGGCGGCGCTGGGCGACGCCTCCGACACGATGATGGCCCACCCTCTCGCCCTCCAGCTGCGCAACCTGCAGAGCCTCGTGGAGCTCGGCGTGGACAAGAACACCACAGTTGTGTTCCCGGCGCCCTTGATGAGCACCATCGCCGAGCTCGGCAGTTTCCTTGCCCACGAGGCGGCCGCAGCCGCGACGTCCGCGCCCGTCGGAGCGGCCGCGCCCACCTCCTCCCCGCCGTTCACCGGCAAGCCCCTCACGGAACCGGCTGCCCCGCAACCCACCCCGACGCGGAGCGGCGTCTGACGCCTTGCGGTTGGTGTGATGGCGGCTTCCGGCTCGGGCTGACAACGCTCCCCAGCCCCAGTCGCCCTGAAATCGGGTTGGGTAGTGCGTAGTCTGGCCAAGGCTGATCGCACCAGGGGTTGATCAACTGACCGGCCCGGATGGGCTGCTGGAGGCGATCGCCAAGCAGATCCTTCAGGCCGCTCTCGAGGGAGAGATCAGGTGCGCGAGGACATTCCCTGCGGGATCACCACCGGGTGACCGAGCACAGGCAGACTCGCCCAGCTTCGAGCACGCCCTGGGCCTTGGGAGGGAATCGCAGTCCGATCCGCCGCTGCCGACAGAATTCCGAGGATCGCTACGGCATCAGCCTGCAACGGCTGCCGTAGCGACAACTGTGCGGTCACTCGGGGCATCACCGAACGGCGCGCGAGCAACTCAGGCAGCGGCATCAGGCAGCGTCGACAGGCCCGCACCAGTCACCGACCGGCGGCTCTGACGCCGGACACAATGGCGGCGGCGACGAGTCCGAGGAGCAGCAGCAGCAACACCACCGGGGCAAGGAGCAGGAGGAGCAGCACGACCAGCACCGCGGCAAACCTGAGCGGGACACTGGCTCCCAACCACGCGCCCTTCATCGCCGCCCACACAGGGTTCTTTCCCAGCAGGTGTGCCTTCAGGCCTTCAAGGACGGCCCTCCCGGTCGCTCCTTGGGAGGCCACGTATTCCTCGATCTGGCAGATCCACTCATCGACCTTGTGCGACAGCTTGGCAGCCGCGGCCTGCAGTGCCGCTTCCGCGAGGCGTCCGAGGGCTGGGGCCAAGGCTGAGGACACGGAGGCGTGCTGGACCTTGTCACCTGCGACCTCTGATGTCATGCCGCCATCCCTCAGTCCAGACGGTCCCCCAGCGGGATTCGCTGCCTTGGATCAGGCTAGCCAATCCGAAACAACTGTGAAGGCAGGCGAAGCTCCGATCTGGATAGGGCCTCACATCGGCACGGCCGATTAGCGCTTTGAGCGTGCGTCGCGTGTGAGGGTTCGCCGCAGGTGTCGCACGGATTGCCCCGCTCCAATCGCCCTCGTCCCCGGTAGTCCCTCGACCCCCGGTGCCGCCGTAGGTCAGCTCTGACGTGCAGGTGAGTATGTATGCCGCGGTGCGTCACCGTTTCGATCGAGCCGTGTGGCGCAACCAGGGGCGGGGGCGCATTCCACAGGGTCACCGTATGGGTCGTCCCGTCGTTCAGTCGGGGCGTCATCCGGGACGACGCTGTTTCCTGTGCGACCCACAGCTGGTCCCGTGCCGTGGCGGTGAACGCCCGCTGCACCAGGCAGCTCCGAGCGCGTGTCCGGTCCGCTGCAGGGGATCGTCGTACGGGGCCCCTTGGCGCGGCTGACCCCGTGCAGGCCAGCGCAGCGCATCAACCGGTGCGTCGTACAGCGAGCCACCAGGTGGCCCTGCCGGCGCAGCTCGGCGTGGACCTGCCGGATGCCGTCCACGCCGTAGTTGTCACTCGGGTCTCGCGGCGGACCTGCGTGTGCCAACAGGATCACGACGTCGTGACGACGCTACACGTCCTGCTGAACGACTGAAGGCCCACCCGGCGGTGTGCACACTCCGGGACAGTTAGCGCTCCACCATGAGCCCAACTCGCTTTGACGTCAGCGTTCACCGTCTAGGTGTCGTGACCTGGGACGTCGTTTACGGCTTGCCGTGTTGATCCTGGGAGGCCTCCCGGCGGAGTGGATGTGTCTCGCATCTGCCCCGACCACGGAGGTCCTCGATGGCTCACGCTAATGCCCGCACGAACCTGTACGCACGACGGTTGATCATCGCGCGCGTCGCCGCTGGGTGGCCCGCAGCGCACGTGGCGGAGCAGCTCGGGGTATCCCGGGCTATGGTGCACAAATGGCTACGTCGGTACGCCGCCAAGGGTGAGGCCGGGCTGGCGGATCGCTCCTCGCGGCCGCACCGGATGCCCGCGCGTACCCCGGCCTGGGTCGTGCAGCGGGTGCTGGCCGCTCGGCGCCGACGTCGCCGGGGGCGGTCCTGATCGCGGCGGAGCTGGGGTCGAACCCCTCCACGGTCGGTCGGATCCTGACGCGGCACCACGTGCCGCACCTGAGCACGCTCGACCGGATCACCGGCCAGCCCGTGCGCGAATTCGACGTCGTGCGCTCTGGCAGCATGAGGGCCGTGCTGATGAAAGAATTCTCTTGGCGGGGCCGGGCGGTGCGCTGGGGTCGGATCGGCTCAGGGCCCGATGTTGTCTTCTGTCACGGCACGCCTTGGTCCTCCCGGCTGTGGCGGCCCTGCGCTGAGGCGCTGGCCCCGTACTTCACGGTGCATCTCTGGGACATGCCTGGGTATGGTCAGTCGTCGAAGTACGCCGAGCACCGGGTCTCATTGGACGTTCAAGGCGAGCTGTTCACTGACCTTCTCGCCGAGTGGGATCTGCGATCGCCGCACGTGGTCGCGCATGACTACGGTGGGGCCGTTGCGCTGAGGGCGCATCTCTTGCACAAGGCGTCTTTTGAGTCGATGGCACTGGTCGACGTCGTTGCGCTGGGGCCGTGGGGATCAGACTTCTTCCGCCTGGTGCGCGAGCACGCGGACGTGTTCAGCGCCCTTCCGAGTGCGGTGCACGAAGGCGCGCTCCGGGCCTACATCGGGGGCGCCAGCCACGTCGGTCTCGCACCGGTCGTTATGCAGTCCCTGGTGGCCCCGTGGATCGACGGTCCGGGACAGGCCGCGTTCTACCGGCAGATCGCTCAGGCCGATCAGGCATACACCGACGAGATCGAGCATCTATACCCGGAAGCTCGATGTACCGGTCCTTGTTGTCTGGGGAGAGGAGGACACCTGGATCCCTGTCGATCGTGCGCGTCGCCTCAGTGAACTCGTTCCCGGGGCCCAACTCAGGATCATCCAGGGTGCGGGGCATCTGATCCAGCTTGACCAGCCGGAAGCCCTCGCGACGACACTCACGTGTTGGCTCTTGGCACAGCTCTGACGCAGGCACTTTCGCACTTCGAACCGATGCATGGTCCGGCTCGCTCATCGGCACGAGCGATAGTCGGCGAGCGCCCGCAGGCGCCTTGGGGCGTCCCAGACGGATGGCGCTCGTGGTGGGTTGAGAGTCCGACGGGAGATCAAGCCCAGTTTGACACGCGGCAACAGGTGTATAGCTGGACGGCTTGGCGTCCGATGTCGGCACCCTGACCCGAAAGAAGTTTCAGCTTTCCATCTCACTCGCATCACCGACCGTCTTGGCACAGGCAGGCCGTAGTCTCAGTTCTAGTCTCATTCGGGTGGTGTCGGCGGCCTCGTTCGGCGACGTTCACGCGCCGCCCTCGCAAGCGTGCAGCGACATTCATGTTCGTTCCCGAACCTCTTGGCACAGACCTCGAAAGCGTGGGCGCGGACCAGCTCCACCCAGGGGTTAGACCCCAGTGCCCCCACAAACACGGTCGCCGTAACCGCGAAATGCTCAGTCCGCAAAAAGTCCGCAAAAAGTCCGAGAACCATCGCCGGGACCCATCACGGTCCACGCCGCCAACGTGCGTTTTCGCAGGTCAGAAGCTCGGGGCACCAACGGCAGCACGGCGGGAATCGCGCCTTGCAATCCCCGGCGTATCGGCCGACTCATCCACTTTCACGCCTCTGACCTGCGGTGACGTGTTGCGGACCCCTCACTGGTCCGCAAGCAGTCCGCAAACCTCGGAGGACTCCGTCGACGGCGGCGCGGGTCTTGCCGCGCCAGCCGGCTGGTCGACGGGCGGGAGAGGACTTGGAGTCCTGGTGGGTGACAGAGGAGCGGCCAGACGTCATGCCGCCACTCACCGCGATCGGCGTATCCATCGCATCCAGATGAACGCTCCTCGACACGACAAGTCACGCGCTTGGCGGCATGTCCGGTAAACGCCTCACGTTGATGAACGTGCGATCGTCGGGCCTAGGGCGATCGCACGGGCACGGGAATCTCGACGGGCGCGGGCCCTCGGCTCGCAGGATGTCAGGGCGAGCCTGCCTCCCAGCTGGTGAGGGTCTGGGACTGCCCGGCGCCCTGGACCGTGACCGTTCCCATGACGTCCGGGTTCTGTGACACGGCGACGAACGGGGTTCGTCCGCCGACCGGAGCCCCGTAGACCACGGTGAAGGAGTCGTTGGGGTCGGTCGAGGTCAGTTCGACCGATCCGGTGGAGACCCAGCCGACGGCGAGGTCCGGGGCCGACCCGGCGACGGCCCTGGCGTGCGGCTCGACTCCGACCTGGAGCGCGCCGGTGCTGTGCAGCGCCATGGGGCCGCTCCTGCGTCCGAAGCCGAAGCGGTCGCCGTCGCGCCACAGCAGCACGCTCAGGCGCGGGTTCACCGTCACCACGGCGGCATCGACGCCGCCGGCCCGGTCGGCGCGCAGCATGGCGCCGTCCCCGAGCCAGCTGATGCTCGTGCCCGCAACCTTCGTCCGGCTCCACAGCAGGCCGATGACCTGCGCCGGGTCGAGCTTTGGTGCCCGCTGCATGAAGAGGGTGCCGACTATCCTGCCGCTCACGGGGTCGCTCAGCTGGCCGGACTGTCCTTGGCCGGGGAAGAGGTCAGGGGCGGTGACCAGCTGCGTCATGACGATGCCGGAGGCGGGGCCCTGTTCGCCGGTCAGCGCATAACCGTAGACGACGTCCTTCTGTCCCGACTCCTCGGGCATGAGGAAGCTGGCCTGTCCGTTCGCGGTGGCCGTCCGTGCACGGGTGACCTTCTTGAGGATGGTGGGGCCGTCGGACACGGTCCAGGTCTCGAGAACCCGGCCTCCGGGGGTCGGCTCGACCGCGACCTCGACCCCGGGTCCCCGCTTGAGGCCGTCACCGTAGGTCGAGCCGGCCAGGTGCCCGCTTCCGACCGCAGCACTGGATCGGCTCGGGTCGCCGGCCGGCGGCAGCGCCCGGGTCTGGCCGGTGCCCAGCTGCACGGCCACGACCGCGACGGCGGCCGCGGCGGCCGCCGCCACGCCGGTGCCCACGAGACGGCGTCGCCGCACCGCGCGGTGTCCCCGTTCGAGGACGAGCGCCGGATCGAGGCGCAGGTCGGGGGCACTGGCAGCGGCCTGCAGGGCCGAGCGGACCTCGGCCTCGGGGGTTCTGGTCATCGCGCGCTCCTCTCGGTCGCTGAGCCGTCGACCCGGTGCTCGGCACCGTGTTCGGGTTCGGCCGGCGCGTCGGTCAAGCCGGCGCGCAGGGCCGCGAGGCCGCGCGAGGCGGCGCTCTTGACGGCACCCACGGAGATGCCGAGGGCCTCGGCGGTCGCCTTCTCGGACAGGTCGGTGTAGTACCGCAACACGACGACCCGGCGCTGCTGCTCCGGCAGGGTGGCAAGCAGCCGCACGACCAGGTCACGGTCATCGGACCCGCGCATCGGGTCGGCGGGGCGCGGCGACGGTTCGGGCATCGTGTCGGTGGGGCGCTCCAACCGCGTGGCCCGCCAGCGGTCGGTGCGGTGGTTGACGAGCACCCGGCGGGCGTAGGCCAGGCCCTCACCGTCGCGGACGCGACCCCAGGCCACATAGGTCTTGACGAGCGCCGCCTGTGTCAGCTCCTGTGCGTCGTGGGCATCGCCCGTCAGCAGCCAGGCGGTGCGCAGCAGCGACGGCCCAGCCTGCTCCATGAAGTGCGTGAAGGCCGCCTCGCGTTCGGCATCCCTGCGGCTCACCGTGCGCCCCCGTCGTGGTCCATGCTCGTTGATACGGACGAATCCGGTGAAAGGTTGCCACGCCGGCCGCGGCCCGCAGTGCATCGGGTGGCGCGCGCACCAAGTCAGGGGTGACGACGTCGGGCCGGCCGTGCCCGGCGGTTATCCACCTGGGCGGGTGCGTGGTGCAGAGCCGGGCGCCTGACCGCTCAACTCCGCTTGGGCGTGAAGGTGCCCACTCGATGTGTGCATGTGCCGATCGAGTGGGCACCTCGACCGTGAACGTCAGCGGCTGCGCCTGATGATGATGACGCGCTCGTCGACCGGCTGCATCGGGCAGGGGCCCTTGGGTGACTCGCAGACGGCGATCCCGCCCCAGAACGTTGCCGCGCCGGTTTGGACACGTCCCCCTGGGACGGTCGCGCCGGCGCCCCAGCGGTGTTGAGCTCCATCGCAGATAAGCCCCTCGATGGTGTGCACGTCCGTCGGAGGGCGGTCGCGTAGCAGGAGCTGAAAGGACAGGCTGCCGATGCGGTCGCCGGCGCCGGTGCAGGCGTAGGTTCCGCTCAAGGCGACGAGGTCGGCATTGACGGTTGCGGTGCGGTCGATGCTGACCGTGCCGATGTCGTAGCCGGGGTCGCCACCGGCGTGGGCGGGCGACCCGGTGAGGACGGCCGTGGACACGGTAACGACGGCGCTTGCGAGAAGGCTGCGTGAGACGTTCATGGTGCGTTGATCCCCTTGCCTGGTGGACGCGCTGATCGAGTCCTGCCCATCAGTACGCGTGCGTCGACCGGATGGTTGTCACGCCAGGCAAACTGGCCACTCGCCTGTGGACTGCACCCTGAGCCACACCTGAGGCATGTAGTTCGTGTCATCCGGCCTGCGGGACGACGAAAGGCGTGGGCAGGATGCGACAACCTTTCTCGGGCCCGCGGTGGTCGGGATGGGTACCGGCGCCTGCCGGGCACGGGACCGGACAGGGGACACAGGTCATGGACCATGCGGAGCGTGAAGCCGACTTCACGGCGTACGTCAGGGCGCGTGAGCAGGTCCTCGCTCGCCTCGTGTACCTGCTCACCGGTGAGCGTGACGCGGCCGAGGACCTGCTGCAGAACACGCTCGCCAAGGGTGTACTGCCACTGGGCTCGGATCCAAGAGGCCGAGGCGCCCGACGCGTAAGTGCGCCGGATCATGGTCAACGAGAACAACTCCCGTGCCGGGGCGGTCGGTGCAGCTGGGAAGGGTTCGCTCTGGGATCCGCCCCGCAGGCGTGCGGGAGGCAAGAAGCGAGAGGGCACGAAGGCACGTGAGTAAGAAGACGGCGAACTTCTTCTGTGACGGCGCTGCTCGAACGGGTGGCCGCTGCGGCCGAGGAGCTCGCGGCCTCGGCAGGCCCACAGCAACCTCTGGCGGCAGGAGTACAAGAGCATCGCCCGCGAGGCACGGGCCATGCTTCAGCAGGGTCCCAGTGAAGCCAAGGCAGCTTCCTGGGCTCGGAGCATCGGGCAGCCTCCCGCGTACACCAAGCCGAGCGACCGGCGCTTCGATCCCACCCCGGGTCGGTACGCCCTCGATCTGAGAGAGCGTTCTGGACGAGTTCTCATGCGTCTTGGGGAAGCTCGCGGGTGCTCGCGAGTGACTCAGCCGCGATTGCCTCCGAGGACACCTGCTGCCGACGTACCAATGGTGCTCGACGGATGGCGGGACCAGCAGCTGTCCCGCTCGAGGTGACACCGCCGGTCCGCCAACGGTGGAACCACGCGTCGCGGTTCATCCTCGGCCGTGCGGAGGGACGGATGGTCTTGTCTGCACGGCGGCGTCGCGATGCAGTTCGCCGAGTCAGCCGCCGAGCTTGCGCGCGCACGACCTGCCAGTGCTCCCAACACCGCTCAGGGTCGAAGTCGGCGTAGCCACGCTTCTCCGCCGTCGCCGCGGCCATCGGGACACTCCAGGTCTCGACCCGCGGCGGCCTACAACACAGGGACCGTGGCGCTCACCAAGGTGTGCGGCCCGCTGATCCGCTCCTTCCCCAACGCCTGAGTCCGGTATAGGAGTTGCGGCTTGCGGCAATTCCAGACGTGGTTCGAGACCGAGCGCATCACGGCAACGTCTGAGGAGCCCCGGCCGTGGCTAGCATCTGGCGGTGACTACTTCAGCGGACGATCTTGTTAACGCTTACCTTCACGCACTCAACACCGCAGATGCAGACCTTGCCGTCAGCCTGTTCGCTGAGGATGCCGTCGTTCACTCCCCGCTCTACGGTCCTCAACTTGCCAAGGACTTCTACCCAGCCCTTTTCGCTGACACAAGCCAAGCGAAGCTCGACCTCAAGTCCGTCATGACCGGCACAGACACGTCCGGTGCGACGACGGTGAGCTTCTGGTTCCACTTCGACTGGCGACTGCCCTCCGGAGCAGCCGCACCCTTCGACGTCGTGGACGTCGCAACGCTCGGGCCCGACGATCGCATCCAGAGCCTGCACATCATCTACGACACTGTCGACGTCCGGCCCGCTTTCGAGGCTGAGGTCGGGCACCCCTCGTGGCGAGAGCCGCGTTCTGACACACCCTGAACGGAGTCCCGCTCGTAGGCACGTCCGCTCGGCGGCAGATGCGGACGCTCGTCGGTCTCTCTCAAACTCTTGCCATGGCCGACCTCGCCGGGCCACCGGTCCTTGTCGTCGACTACCGTTTTGGTGCTGTATCACCCCGCACGTCATCGTGGAGATGGAAGAGCCTTAATGCACAGAAGCCGCGTGTATGCCGTTCTGATCGACACACCCGAAAACGAGGCTGCCCAGGCCGCGGACTTCTGGTCGGCAGCTCTCGGCGTCACTGCCCGACCGTTTCCGCCGGCGCCGCAGTTCACGACCCTCCATCAGGCCCTGCCAGGGCTCGTCACGGCCGTCCAAGCGGTCGACGACGCACCACGTATCCACCTTGACATCGAGACCGACGACGTCGACGCGGAAACCGCACGCTTGATCGCCTTGGGTGCTGAGCAGGTCTCGCAGTGGCAGGAGTGCCACGTGCTGCGAGTGCCCGGCGGTCATCTGGTGTGTGTGCTACCGGTCGAAAGCGACCCCGCCGATTTCCGAGCACGGGCCAACATCTGGCCCTGACGATGTGGTGCGGGTCCCTTGAACGGCGAGCCCTGCGACCGGTCCAGACACTCCACGTGGCGGGCCGACGCCGTGGGTTTTAGCCACCCGACGGAGACGGGCCAGGCGGTAGCACGGTATCGCCCCCGCGCTGCTCCTCGGCTCGCGTCCAAGCAGAATCCGGATCGCAGCGGGAAGGTGCGACCGACGCCCAGCCGTGTCGGCCAGCGTCCGGTACTGCGAGCCCCAGAGCCAGCGCCAACGAGGCCCGCGATCACGGCCGGCTGGGACGCGAGCTTCCTCTTGGCGTCGGGGCGCCTGGGCGCCGCGAACCGTTCCATCCGGGCGCTGTGCTGCGCTGAAGACCCATAGGGCACGTCTCGGACCGGCGTCCTCTTTAACTCTCCTCGGCATGACAGGAAGAATGCTTCCCCCCGCAGACGAATGCAGGGTATGGGCGGAAAGTGCGTCTGCTCTCCGTGACCTGCGACGGCGCCGACCGGATCGTGGTGATGCTTTCGGCGGCCTCCCCCCGGTGCGTCACCTGACGGCTGCCCTCGCGCATTGGTGACACGGGGGGCGTAAGCACACTCGAGTAGGTGGTCACCGTTACCACCGTCGTCCTTCCTTGCATTGGTCGGTGGGACCTCAAGGCGCCGTCGCCTCGGTCCGCAAAGAGTCCGCAACAGATCCGAATATGGCAGCACCTTCAACATGGCCAACTTCGCGTTTCTGCACGTCAGCGCCCCTGGGCACTACCCGCAGCGTGTGGCACGCTGCCGCTGGCAATACCCGGCGTATGGGCCGACTCATCCACTTCAGGCCTCTGACGTGCGGTTGTGTTTGAGGCCCCTCATTGGTCCGCAAATGGTCCGCAAGATTTCGGAGCAGTGGGGCGGTGCTCAGGCTAGGAAGTGGGTGAGCCAAAGCGGATCACGTTGCCGTCTGGGTCTACGAGGACGCCCTCGTGCTGCCCCCACTCGGTGTCTTGGGGATGGCGCACGTCGGCACCAGCCGATTCCCAGACGGCTGCCACGTGGTCGGCATCCTCGACGAAGAGGTACGCGGCGCTGGCCCGCCGCTCCCCATCGGGGACGACGCCGAGGTGGAGTTAGATGCCGCCCCGCGAGGCGAATCCGTAGCCTCCGCCTCGATAGGCCCGGACCGCGAAGCCGAGCCGCTCGTAGAAGTCCATGGCCGCGGCGAGGTCGCGCACAGCGAAGATCGGCGCTATCCGCTCCATCATGAAGCCTCGCATTCTGCCGAGGGCGGCGGAAGAGCTCGGTCTGCGGCAGATGAGGACATGTGACCTTCAGTTGGCTGCGTTGAGACCACGCTCCATGAAGAGCCAGTGTGACTTGTACTCCTCGGGGATCTCGCTCTCGGGGTAGGGATCGACGTCGGTGAAGCCGCTGGCGCGGTACAGGCGATGGGCAGCGGTCATGAAGTCCGGGCTGTCGAGGAGGACGCGCCGATACCCCGCGTTTCGCGCTTCGTTGATCAGTCGGTCGAGCATGGCGCGACCCAAGCCGCCGCGACGGTGTGACGGGTCGACGTACATGCGCTTGATCTCCGCGATCTCGGGCCCGATGCGTTGCATACAGGCGATGCCGATCGCGACCTCGGTTTCATTGAACGCCAGTAGCAGCCGACCGTCGGGTCGCTGGAACCGTGCGACGGTGAGCAGGTCGTGCTCAACAGCTTCGCGGACCGGCAGCCGGAAGCCGTACCTTCTCTCGAGCTCGTCGTTGCCCCACGTGAGGTAGGCCAGCCACAGACGCTCGACGGCGTCCCGATCCTCGGGAAGCTGAGCCTCTCGGATGTCAGCCATTCTCGGATCGTAGCCATCGGTAGAAGGTCGGACGGACCCTCAGTGATGCCCGACCCCTGGACCTGGGCTCCTTGAAGCCAGGCGTGGATCGACGCGATCTCAGACGAGAGGTGTCTGCCAGCCGTGGCGCGCACGATCCAGGACGCGCTCGTGCGAGTAGGTCGACCTCAGGGCTGCGGAGACGATGGCAGGGTCAGTGGGCTGGACGTCAGGAAACGTTGATCCGGTGGCCGCATTCCGTCTGCGGCCGATGAGCGCGTTGCTCAGGAGGCCGTCATGGCTCGTCGACGTTCGGCGTTGGTGAGGATGTCGACGTTGTCGGTTCGTTGGTCGATGCTGCCGAGGCCGACCGTGAGGGCCTGCACCGCCGGGTCGTCCATGGCGTCGATCAGCGCCGGGACCAGCAGCGGGTTGACGTGCAGATACGGCCGGTCCCAGAACGGCACCAGCGCGGGTGTGCGCGACGGCAGACCAGCCTGGACCTGAAGGGTCGCCAGGCGCTCGAGTGCTGCACGAAGGGCTTCACCACGGGCCGTCCAGTGATCAGCGGCCAGCGCCGCGTGGAGGTCGGCCTGGATGGCCTGCCCGATCGGGAGCCTGGCGAACAGGGTGCCGCGCCACTTCGAGTAGGGCGCCCAGGTGCGGGACAACGAGAAAGCCAGGTGCATGGTGACCTCGACGAGGCGGGCCGCGATCGTCCGCGACCCGAGCTCGTCAGCGCGGTCTGCTGCCCGCCCCATGAGGGGAAGCTCGTGATCAAGACGTCGCCAGTCCGTGGCGACGACGTAGCGCCACAGATCGTCGGGGTACCAGCTCAGCGCCTGCCGCAGCCGGGTCAACTCTCCGGGGCGGTCCGCGAAGACGGCGCCGGACACCAGCTCCAACGCCGCTTGTCCCGACACGGAGAGCCAGTCGGACGGGTGGGTCTCACGGGTCGGGTCGAAACCCAGCCGGTCCCGGGCCAGGCGCTTGACGGTGGTGACCTCGACACCGTGCCGCTTGCTCGACTCACCCGAGAAGACGAACCGGGTCGGCTGCCCCGCGAAGGCGTCGGGGAGGTGCTCATCGAGCGCACGCATGACGCCCACGATGTCCTTGTCATCGACGAACAGCTGGAGCCGCAAACCCCAGTCATGATCCCGCGACATGGCATCGTCCAACCCGAGGACCTCCGAGCCGGTGCCGATCCGCGCTGCCGCGTACTGGATGTCCGGACACCAGCGGGCAAGCAGCGGCGCGACCACTTCGCGGAAGTAGTCGCGTGCAAGCGGGAGCCCCCGAACGCGGTCGGTGGGAACGGGTCCGGGCATGCACTCGACCGTAGCGACCCGGACGCAACCAACACGCATTCCCGACCGACCGGTCTCGCACGCTACCGCGTCACCCCTTCTCACCCCCCGGCGTCTGAGTGGGCACCGCGGGTCTGGCGCGGCAGGTCGGCACGCGCAGGCGCGGCTGCGTGACAGCTCAGACGGCGAAGACGTCTCCGAGGTGCACCGGCTGCAGGGCGCGGGCCCGGATGATCTCGACGAGCTGCCCGTAGACCTTCGTCACCGGTAGGTGGTTCGCGTGCCCGATCAGGATGTGACCGGGCAGCAGCCACTGCTTGGCACTGGCCACGATGGCCTGCGGTTTCTGCACGGTCGAGTCACCCAGGTCGCCGAGCCACATGGTCACGGCGGGATAGCCCAGGTCGGCCAGCTGCGCGTCGAGGGCGTGGTCGTGGGATCCGTAGGGCGGTCGCATGAAGGGTCGACCGAGCGTCCCGTAGGTCCGGTGGAGGAAGGACTCGTTGCGCCGCACCTGGTCGGCGACCTCGGCGGGGGAGAGCCGTAGCAGGTCGTGGTGCGACCACGTGTGGTTCGCGATGAAGATCTGGTTGTCGTCGTGGAGCGGGCGCAGCAGGTCGGCGTGGCTCGTCCAGCCCGAGTTGACCCCGTTGCAGAAGAACGTCAGGCGCAGCCCGGTGTCGCGGGCCAGCTTCGCGTAGCCCTCGATGACGGCTTCGTTGGTGCCGTCGTCGACCGTGAGGGCGACCGTCTTGGTATGGCCGGGGAGCCGGAAGAGCGTTCCGTGCGGCAGGGGAGCCTTGGCCAGTCCCGTCGGTGGTGTGAACCGCGCGCCCGACCGGGCCGCCCCGACGGCGGCCTCCGGGGACTGCCCCTGCATTGCAGCGGCGCCACAGCCGGCGAGGCCGGTGGCCACGGCTGCGGCGACGGAGGCGAGGAAGGTCCGACGATCCATCTTCTCGACGGTAAGCCGTGTGCCTGAAGATGCCCGATGACGCGCCGGGGAGCCGGCCTACCTCACCCACAGCTGGTCTGAAGGCCTCGTTGCACCATGGTCGGACGTCGTCCGAGAAGCGGCATGGAGGGGTCGCGCCACGCTTGGACCCGGGGCCCTCGGCCAACATGCGCGACACCGGTGCCCAGGGCATGACGTGTTCAGCCTCGATGCGGACGAGGGTCAACTGGATGATGATGAAGGTCCAGCCCCGCTCAGGACCGGCTCCGGCTGAGGTGGTCGACGTCCGGTCGCGCCGACGGGGTGCTGGTCGCGCGCCGGCAGCGCGGCGCCCGTGTCGAGCTCCACACGGTCTTCTTGAGCGGTGACGCCTTTGGCGAGGTTGCGGTGTCAGCCGTCGCGATCTCGGCGGGCGGCCTTCTGTGCGTTCCGGTCGCCGACGACGATCGTGGCCACGAGCACCCCGCCGGCGATCGCCGCGAGCAGGAAGAAGATCATTGCTATCGCGGGGTAGCCGAATATCGTGCTCGGCGTCCGAACCTGCATCATCAGGGCTGCACCCACAACGATGGCCGCGAGGATGATGCCCATCGTCAGGCGGTTTGCCAACCGCTGCAGGACCGACAGGAAACGCACCTCGTCGATGGTCTTGACACGCAGGGCCAGCTCGCCGTCGGAGAGGGCATCCAGGATGCGGTTCGCCCGCCTCGGCAGCTGAGCGGCGAAGTCCTTGGCTTCGATCGCCGAGGAGAGCACCCCCGACAGCGAGAGCGACAGTCCGCCGCGCAGGATCTCCTCGATGTTGTCCTGGATCGCCTCTGTCGGGTCGAAGTCGGGGTCGAGATGCTTGGTGACCTGGTCGAGATTGAGCAGCGTCTTGCCGACCATGGCCATCTCCGCCGGCGGTCGGAGCCCGTGAACCCCGGAGAGGCGTGACAGCTCGACCAGGACCGTGCCGACCTCCACCTCGCCGTGGAGGGCCACTGCGCTCGACACCAGGTGCGACACGTCATCGCGGAACCGCCCCGCGTCGTAGCCCGCGAGAGGATGCCCCATCTCCGCCAGGACGAGGGCGGCCTCCTCCCCGTCGCCCTCGCTGAGGGCCAGCAGCAGCTTGACGATCTTGCCCTGCACCCTTCTCGGCACCGTGGCGACCATCCCGAAGTCGATGAGGGCGAGCCGTCCGTCCTCGGTCAGCAGCACGTTTCCGGGGTGGGGATCCGCGTGGAGCGTGCCGTCGACGAGGATCATCCGCAGGTAAGCGCTGAACAGTTCCTCGACGAGTGGGCGTCGGTCGGCCTCGAGGAGCCCGAACGGGCCGACGTCGGTGACCGACTTCCCGGTGACGCGGTCCATCGTGAGGACCTTGGAGGTCGACAGGTCCGGGATCGGCTGCGGGACGAGCAGGTGCTCATAGCCCTGGGTCAGCTCCCCGAAACGAACGAGGTTGGCCGACTCGCGCCGGTAGTCGAGCTCGTCCGCCAGCGAGCGTCGGAAGTGCGCGAGCAGCGAGGCGACCCCGAAGCGCCGACCGACGTCGGTGTGTCTGTCGACCTTCTCAGCCAGACCAGCGAGGACCTCCATGTCGTCGCGGACGAGCTCACGCACGCCGGGCCGCTGGACCTTGACGACGACCTCGCGGCCGTTGCGCGTGACGGCCCGATGAACCTGCGCCAACGACGCCGCGGCCAGGGGGGTGTCGACGAACTCGGAGAAAAGGCTCTTGACCGGCGCTCCCAGCTCGGCCTCGATGATCTCCCGGACCTCCGTGACGGGGAACGGCTCGACCTTGTCCTGCAGCCGGGTGAGCGCCTGCGTGTACGGCGCGGGGAGCAGGTCGACTCGCGTCGAAAGCAGCTGCCCGAGCTTGATGTAGGTCGGGCCCATCCGCTCGAGATCTTCGACGAGCTGGTTCGGCCCCTCTCCGTCGAGGACGGGGTCTGCGTCCTCCGTGAGAAACTCGTCGGCCTCGGCGCCCGCCAGCAGGTCGGAGCGCCCATGCCGGATCAGTAGCCGGATGAGGTCGACATACCTGCTGCGGTGAGCTTGATCCATGGACCTGACCCTATAGACGAGGCGCATTGCGGGGTTGGGGCATCGGCATGGGTTGATTCGCGAGCATCTGAGTGAGGCCGTTGGTTTCAAGCGCCGGGGGCGCGGGTGCCGTGCCAGTCCGCAGCCGGGAGCGCCAGTCACTACCTGCAGCCTGTCGCCCGCTGCCGCTGGCAATCCCCGGCGCATCGGCCGGACTCATCCACCTTCAGGCGTCTGCCCTGCGGTGATGTGTTCCAGCCCCTCGTCGGCCGCGGTCGGCTTCGGGAACGGGCATGGTCCGCAGGTGCACCCGCGGTCACCAGGGCACAGGTCCGGCGTCGTCGTGGAACTGGCCGGTCGGTGCGCCGTCGGGCAGGGTCGCGAGCCGAATCGCGATGGCCGCTCCCTGGTGCGGGGTCCGGTCACCGGTGAAGCCGGTGAAGTCGGTGGCGGTCAGCCCGGGACAGCCGCAGTTGACCAGGATGTTCGTGTCGGTCAGTTCCTTGGCGTACTGGATGGTGACGGCGTTGAGGAACGTCTTGGAGGCCAGGTAGGCAGCAGGGACTGGGCCCATGTCGATGCCGGGCGTGGTTTGCAGGGCAAGCGAGCCGACGCTGCTGGACATGTTGACGATGCGCGGTGAGGCTGAGGCGCGCAGCATCGGCAGCATCGCGTTGGTCACCCGAATGACGCCGATCACGTTGGTTTCCACGATCGCTCGTACGGTCGCTGGATCGACGGTGGTCAGTGTCTGCGGCGCGTCACCGGCGAGGCCGTTGACCGCGGCATTGTTCACCAGGACGTCGAGCCCTCCGGCCCGATCGGCGACCAGCTCGGCCGCCGCGGCCACACTGTTGTCGTCGGTGACGTCGAGAGGCACGCCGAACGCATCTGTTCCGGCATCACGCAGCTTGTCCACGGCAGTCTCGCGGCGTTGTCGATCCCTCGCACCCACGCCGACTCGCCAGCCGAGGGCACCCAGGCCCGCGGCGATCTCGTAGCCGATTCCCTTGTTCGCGCCGGTCACCAACGCGATCGTCTGTTCCTTCACATCGGGGATCCTGCTGGCACGCCGGGCAGGGTGTCCAAGACTGATTCGGTGGGCCGCGATACCGCACAGGTATCGATCCTGGTCAGCGCCGATAGGCTCACCTGGTGGAGACACGGGAGCTGCGATACTTCGTCGCCGTCGCCGAGGAGCTGCACTTCGGGCGGGCGGCACAACGGCTGGCCATGGCGCAGCCACCCCTGTCGCGGGCGGTCCAGCAGCTCGAACGACGGCTCGGGGTCGTCCTGCTGAACCGCACACCGCGCGCCATCACCTTGACCGAGGCCGGCTCAGTGCTCCTACGGGAGGCCCGGACCGCGCTCGACGCGGTCGAAGCCGCCGAACACCGCACCCGCCGCGCAGCGGCCGACCAGCCACGGGTGGTGCTGGCCACCAAGGCCGGAGTGTCCCGGGAGCTGCTGGCGAAGCTTCTGGACGCCTACGCCGCCGAACCGGGTGCGGTGGCCGTCGAGGTGATGCTCTGTGGCCCCGGCGAGCCGGAAGGCCGGCTTCGCACCGGCCGCGCAGACATTGCTCTGCTCCACCGGCCCTACGACACGACCACCGGGTTCGACAGCGAGGATCTGCACACCGAACGGCAGGTGGTGGTCCTTCCCGCGGGTCACCCCCTCGCCAGCCGGACGCACCTGTCGTTGGCGGAGCTCACCACCCAGACGCAACTGCCCCTGCCGCGCTGGCCTGGACCCGATGGCACCTATCCGGACGGTCCCGGCCCGACGATCCGAGACCACACCCAGCTCTTCCAGCTGGTCGCGCTCGGACTGGCCTGCGCAGTCGTACCCGAGTCGGTCCGGGACCAGCTACGCGACGACCACGCCGTCGTGCCGGTGCCAGACGCACCGGCCGTCACGACCGTCATCGCCTGGCCACCACACAGCAGATCCAAAGCCGTCGTGGACCTCGTGCGCACCGCGAAACGCCTCTGACTGGTGTCCCACGCCCGCAAGACGCGGTGACGCCTCCGGCCCGGCTGAGTCCGACCGAAGCGGCCAAGGTCGGGACCAAGGCCTCTTACGGCCTCGATCGGGATGAGCAAGGCTCGAGATGAGATGGAAGGAGGTGAAAGACGATGTCGCAGCTCCTTCAGAAGCAAAGCGCGGGGACTGAGCAAGGTCTTCCACGGTTGTTCCGCAACCGCACGGTCGACTACACGCTCATTGTCATCGGGGCCTTGGTCGCAGCGTTCGGCGCGTACACCTACTTCGTACCGTCGAGCTGGTTGTGGGCGGGCCTGGCCGCAGGCTGGTATCTCGGAAGCTGGATCGCGGGCGGCGTTGTGCTCGCCGCCGGCTTCGGCATGTTGGGCGCCAGCGTCCGCGACCGGTCCGGCTACTGGACGGCCGGTGCCGTGATGAGCTTCGTGCTCAGCGTGCTGAGCCTGGCCGGAGCAGCTGCCGCTGCGGTAGTGCTCATCCTCTGAGCACCCCGAAGAGAGGTGACGGTTGGTCGAAGCCCCCAGGAGACTGGGGCTTCCCGCGCGGACTCGGGAAGGTGCACCGACGCTGTGCCCGCGGGCAGGTTGCGTCAAAGCGGCTCGGCGTGGGGGGTCCCGGCCTCTGCGCCTTGTCGTTACTTCAGCACTCGATGACGTTGACGGCCAGCCCTCCTCGGGAGGTCTCCTTGTACTTGACCTTCATGTCCCGGCCGGTCTCGCGCATCGTCTTGATGGCCTGGTCAAGGCTGACCTTGTGCTCTCCCGTGCCGTGCCGCGAGAGCCGGGCGGCGTTGATCGCCTTGACCGAGGCGATGGCGTTGCGTTCGATGCACGGGATCTGCACGAGACCGCCGACGGGGTCGCACGTCAGGCCGAGGTTGTGCTCGATACCGATCTCTGCGGCGTTCTCGACCTGCTCGGGGCTGCCGCCGAGGACGGCGCACAGGCCGGCTGCGGCCATCGAGCACGCCGAGCCGACCTCGCCCTGGCAACCGACCTCGGCGCCGGAGATGGAGGCGCCGAGCTTGAAGAGGATCCCGATGGCAGCCGCCGTCAGCAGGAACTCGACGACCTTGTCCTCATCGTCGTCGACGAACCGTGTGAAGAAGTGCAACACCGCGGGGATGATGCCGGCGGCGCCGTTGGTGGGCGCGGTGACGATGCGTCCGCCCGACGCGTTCTCCTCGTTGACCGCCAGGGCGTAGAGGTTGACCCACTCCATCGCCCAGAGCGGGTCGAGGACGGGCTGACCACCCTCGCGGGCCGCGGACTCCTGCTCGCGCAGGCGTGCTCGCAGCTCTGGTGCGCGGCGGCGCACCTTGAGACCACCGGGCAGCGTGGTCTCCGTGCGGGTGCAGCCGCTCTCCACGCACTCCTGCATGACGTCCCACAGGTGCAGCAGCTGCGTGCGCACCTGCTCGCGTGTGCGCCAGGACAGCTCGTTGGCCATCATCACCTCTGCGATGCTGAGGCCACTTTCCGCGCATCGGTCCAGCAGGTCACGACCGGTGGCGAACGGGTAGCGGACCTCGGTCGCGTCCTCCACCACCCGGTCGCTCCCGGATGCGTCCTCGTCGACGACGAACCCGCCACCCACGGAGTAGTAGGTGCGCCTCAGCAGCGAGTGGCCCGAGCCGTCGTACGCCTCGAAGGTCATGCCGTTGGGGTGGGTGGGCAGCGTCTCCCGTCGGTGCAGCACCAGGTCGTTGTCCGCGTCGAAGGCGATCTCGTGGCTGCCACAGAGCGACAGGGTCCCGTCGGCGCGAACCTGTGAGACCCGTTCCATCGCGCGGTCGGTGTCCACGGTCTCCGGGTCCTCCGCCTCGAGACCGAGCAGGACCGCCCGGTCGGAGCCGTGTCCGTGACCGGTCGCCCCGAGCGACCCGAACAGCTGGGCGTGCACCCGACGCGTCTGCTCGAGCAGACCGATCTCCTTCAGCGACAGAGCGAACCGCCGCGCTGCGCGCATCGGTCCCACCGTGTGGGACGAGGAGGGACCGATGCCCACGGAGAACAGGTCGAGGGCGCTGAGCGCCATCAGTCGAACTCGCGCATGCCGTCGAGCAGCCAGCGGGTGACGAACTCCGTGAAGGAGGCCCGCGGCATGACCAGCCACGTGTCCTCGGTGGTGCGCCACAGGATGACCTGGACCGACTCGAGCAGCGTGGACACCGCACGACCGACGGGGAACTCCCGGGGGTGCAGGTCGAGCTGGATCACCTTGTCGAGCACCGCGCGTGCGCGGGGTCCGGACAGCTCCAGCGTCGCGCGGTTGGCCGACACGTCGACCACCTGACCCCGCTGTCCCTCGATGGCCGCGCTCAGCGCAGCCACCAGCTGGGGTCCGCTCTCGCCGGTGACCGCTTCGTCCCCGAGCACGGCCAGCCACTCGTCGGGTCCCAGCCAGATGACGTCGACGGGGCGGCCCGGGCCACGGTCGCCGGAGCCGACGGCCCCGACGCGGTCGGGCAGGGGTGCACCCAGGACGCCTTCGAAAGCCTCCACCGCGGACGGCGACCCGGCTCGGAGCGACAGGTGAGTGGCGAACGGCAGCTCCCGCAGGGTGACGGTCCTGCGCGAGCCGGATGCCATGAGCTCCGTGAGGTCGGCGCCGGGGCTGCGCCGGTGTGTCAGCGGGTTGGCGCTCTCCGTCGACACCCGGGCGCCGAAAGTGGACGCACGGCTCGACGTCGTCGGAGCGGTCGGGCTCTCTGGCGTTGCGCGCACCGTGGTTGCGGGCTCCGTGATCGTCGGCTCAGCCATCTCGTCGTGCACCTTCCTTGTCGTAGAGCACCGGTTCGTGGACCTCCACCTCGGCGAACGTTCCCTCGAACGAGGCGAGCAGGGTCTGCCCGATGCGGTCGGGGCCGTCCTTGACCAGGGCCAGCGCGAAGCTGCGTCCCAGGGCTTGGCTGTGGTAGCTCGACGTCACGAACCCGAGCATCGGGATGGGGGCGTCGGGCAGGCCCTTGCCGGTGTAGCTGCCCAGAGCCCCGGGCTCGATCAGCTGGGCTCCCTCGGGCAGCCGGAGGGAACGGTCGACGGGCAGCACGCTGACCAGCTGCTTGCGACCCGGGGAGGTGTGCGAGCTGCGCGAGAACGATCGCCGGCCGATGAACTCCTTGGTCTTGCTGACCACCCAGTCCATCCCCAGGTCGTGGGGCGTGATCGTGCCGTCGGTGTCCTGCCCGACGATGGGGTAGGCCTTCTCGGCACGGAGCACGTGCATGGTCTCGGTGCCGTAGGGCGTGATGTCGAACTCCTCGCCGGCGGCGGCCACGTCGTGCCAGATCTTGAGCCCGTACCAGCGCGGGACGTTGATCTCGTAGGCCAGCTCCCCGGAGAAGGTGATGCGGCAGATGCGCGCGTCGATGCCGGAGATGAGGGTGGTCTCGCGGAACTCCATGAACCCGAAGCCCTCCTTCGACACGTCGAGGTCCGGGGCGAGCTTCGCGATGACGTCGCGCGACCGCGGGCCGACGACCGCCACCGTCGCCCACTGCTCGGTGACCGAGGTGAAGGTGACGTCGAGCTCGGGCCACTCCGTCTGGCTCCACTCCTCGAGCCAGTCGAGCACCTTGGCCGCCCCGCCCGTGGTCGTGGTCATGAAGAAGCGGTCCTCTGCAAGACGAAGGGTGACCCCGTCGTCGAAGACCATGCCTGCTGCGGTGCACATGACACCGTAGCGGGCCTTGCCCACCGCCAGCTTGAGGAAGGGGTTGGTGTAGACGCGGTTGAGGAACTCGGCGGCGTCGGCACCGCGAATCTCGATCTTGCCGAGGGTGGTGGCGTCCATGAACGCGACACCCTCGCGGGCGGCGCGGCACTCCCGGGCGACGGCGGCGTCCATGTCCTCCCCGCTGCGCGGGTAGTACCAGGGGCGCTTCCACTGTCCGACGTCCTCGAACAGGGCGCCGTGCTCGACGTGCCACGCGTGGGCGGGGCTGGTGCGCGCGGCGTCGAAGAGCTCGCCTCGGCCACGGCCGGCGAGGGCCACGAAGGCCACCGGCGTGAACGGGGCGCGGAACGTCGTCGTGCCGATCGCGCCCGGGGTCGGGCGCCTCGCAGCGGCCGAGCCCGACCCGTCTGCCTTCGCCGCGGGGTCCTGTCCGGGCTGTCCCGGCGGTATCGAGGCCGTGTCACGGCCGGAGAGCACCTGGGTCAGCAGCCCGATCGTGTTGACGCCGCCGATGCGGCCCTGGTCGACGCCGGTGCTGATGGAGGTGTACCGCTTGACGTGCTCGACAGAGTGCATCCCGGCGTGGGTGGCGCGCAGCACGTCCGCCGCGGTGTTGTCGCGGCTGAGGTCGACGAAGTGCCGGTCGAAGGACCCGTCGACAGACGGCACGGCCCACAGCTGACGGACCTGCCCGGCAGCACGGTGCTGGCGCTCGCGACGCGCCTCCAGGCTCTCGGTCGACGACTCGGTGGGCTCGCCCGGCAGGGAGAACCCGGCCGCCACCACGGCCGCCCGCCCAGCCCGTTCGCCCTCCATGAGGCAGTCGATGGTGGAGTAGGTGCCGTTCCCGGCGCCGACCACGAGCTGGTCGCGGACCTCACCCGACGGCACGAAACCGGCCAGCTCGTCGTCCCACCGAAGCGAGCCCTGCCGCTGGCTGTGCAGGTTGACGTTGGGCGTCCAGCCGCCGGACACCGCCACGAGGTCGCACTCGAGGGTCTGCCCCGGCCCGACCGGCTGGCCGTCGGCGTCGATGGGCGCGACCGTGACTGCAGTGACGGCGTCGACACCCTCGACGGAGGTGACTGCGGACGAGGCGTGCACGACCATGCCGGCGCGCAGAGCACCCTGCTGGGCACTGCTCGGCGCGGTCATCTGCTCCCGGGCGTCGACGACCGTCACCTCCGCACCGGCATGCATCAGCGCGTGCGCGGCCTCGTAGGCGGAGTCGTTCGTGGTGAACACGACGACGTTCCGTCCGGGCAGCGCACCCCAGCGGTCGGCGTACGCACGTGCCGCGGAGGCGAGCATGATGCCGGGGACGTCGTTGTCCGCGAAGACGATCGGGCGTTCGAAGGCCCCGACCGCCAGCACCACCTGGCGGGCGGAGACGTGCCACACGCGCTGGCGTGACACCCCGTCCCTCACCGTCCTGGCGGTGGACGGCTCGCCCTCCGGACGCCGTTCCACGGCGATGAGGTAGTTGTTGTCGTAGCTGCCGAACACGCAGGTGCGGGTCAGGACGGTGGTCTCGGGCGCGGCCTCGAGCTCGGCACGGACGCCGGCGACCCACTCCGCGCCAGGTTGGCCTTCGACCATCGCGGTGCGGTCCGACAGCAGCGATCCGCCGAGCCCGAAGTCCTGCTCGAACAGGATGACGCGCGCGCCGCTGGCGGACGCCGCGCGGGCGGCTGCGAGACCGGCCGGGCCGGCCCCGATGACGGCGACGTCGGTGTGGACGTGCACCTTGTCGTACTCCGCCGGGTCGGGACGGTCGTCGAGCACACCGATGCCGTCGAGGAGCGTCACGTCGAGACCGTCGGTCAGCTCGAGGGTGGTCGCGGGCAGCATCGACTCGTTGTGGGCGCCGTTGACCCGGACGAAGGCGTTGGGCTCCTCGACGCCCGCGGTGAGGATGCCGCGGGGCCGGCGCAGGTAGATGGAGTCCCCGACACGCAGTCGACCGTTCGCGACGAGCGCGGACGCGAGGGTGTCACCGACGAACCCGGTGAGGGTGCTTCCGTCGACCGTGAAGGTCAGTGGTCGGGAACGGTCGACCGCGCCACCCTTGGGACGTCGGTTGGGCTGGTCGGATGAGGTGAGGCCCATGCTCATGCCTCCTGCCTGCTCGTGGTGGGTTGTGCCGCGACCTGGTCCGGACGGGCCTGGTCGAGGCGGTAGACGTGCTGGATCTCGTACGTTCGGGTGTTGCGGATGACGTTGAACCACTTGCGGCAACCGGCCGAGTGCACCCAGCGCTCGGCATAGGAGCCCTTCGGGTTGTCGCGGTAGAAGAGGTACTGGGCCCACTCCTCGTCGGACAGGGCGTTCGGGTCCTCGGGGTACGCGACATGGGCCTGCCCGCCGTAGGCGAACTCGGGCTCGTTGCGGGGGCCGCAGTACGGGCACTCGATGAGCATCATGATGGACGTCCCTTTCGCGTCAGTGGGCCACGGCGGCGGCGCCGTGCTCGTCGATGAGGTCGCCGCTGACGAAGCGCTCGAGCCCGAAGGCCCGGTTCAGCTGGTGTGGCTCGTCGTGGGCGATGGTGTGCGCGTATGCCCAGCCGGCGCCCGGCACCGCCTTGAAGCCGCCCGTGCCCCAGCCGCAGTTGACATACATGTGGTCCACGGGGGAGCGGCCCATGACAGGCGAGGCGTCGAGCGTCACGTCGACGATGCCGCCCCACGTGCGCAGCAGGTGCGCCCGGGCGAAGATCGGGAAGAGCTCGACGGCCGCCGACATCTGGTGCTCGATGACGTGGAAGGAGCCACGCTGCCCGTAGCCGTTGTACGTGTCGATGCCGGCGCCCATGACGAGCTCGCCCTTGTGGGCCTGGGAGACGTAGACGTGCACGTGGTTCGACATGACGACGGTGGGGTGGACCATCTCGTGCAGCTCGGAGACCAGGGCCTGCAGGGGGTGGGACTGGATGGGCACGCGGAAGCCGGCCATGTCGGCGAGGACCGACGTGTGCCCGGCGGCGCACAGGGCGACCTTGCCGGCGTTGATCCGTCCGCGGGAGGTCTCGACCCCGACGACGCGGTCACCGTCCATGACGAAGCCGGTGACCTCGCAGTTCTGGATGAGGTCGACGCCGAGCTCGTCCGCCCGGCGGGCGTAGCCCCAGGCCACCCAGTCGTGCTTGGCGATGCCGGCGCGCGGCTGGAACGTGCCGCCCATGACGGGGTAGCGGATGTCGTCGTTGATGTTGATGATCGGGCACAGCTCCTTGACCTGCTGCGCGTCCACCCACTCGGCGTCGACGCCGTTGAGCCGGTTGGCCTCGACCCGGCGGATCGAGTCTCGCTGGTCCTGCAGCGTGTGGGCGAGGTTCAGCACGCCGCGCTGGGAGAAGAAGATGTCGTAGCCGAGCTCCTCCTCGAGGCCCTCCCACAGCTTGAGGGAGTGTTCGTAGATGGCGGCGGACTCGTCCCACAGGTAGTTCGACCGGATGATCGTGGTGTTGCGGGCCATGTTGCCGCCGGCGAGCCAACCCCGTTCGAGCACAGCCACGTTCGTGATGCCGTGGTTCTTGGCGAGGTAGTAGGCCGTGGCGAGGCCGTGACCCCCGCCGCCGACGATGACGACGTCGTAGCTCTTCTTGGGCTCGGGGTTGGACCAGAGGAAGTCGGGGTGCTGCGGGAGCTCGCGCTGGTTCACGCCACGCCTCCTCGGATGGCGGGGTACAGGGGGAACCGGTCGGTCAGCGCGTCGACCCGCGCACGCAGGGCGGGGATGTCGGCGGTGCCCGGCGCCGCGGCCAGGACGGTCGCGATGATGTCGGCGACCTCCGCGAAGGCGTCCGCGTCGAAGCCGCGCGTCGCCAGTGCGGGTGTGCCGATGCGCAGACCGGAGGAGACCATCGGCGGTCGGGGGTCGAAGGGGACGGCGTTGCGGTTGACGGTGATGCCGATCGAGTGCAGCAGGTCCTCGCCCTGCTGGCCGTCGAGCTCGGAGTGGCGCAGGTCGACGAGCACGAGGTGCACGTCGGTGCCTCCGGTCAGCACGCTGATGCCGCGCGCCGCGACGTCGGGGGCCTGAAGCCGCTCGGCGAGGATCGCTGCTCCCCGCAGCGTCCGTGCCTGTCGCTGCGCGAACTCCTCGGAGGCGGCGAGCTTGAAGGCGACGGCCTTGCCGGCGATGACGTGCTCGAGCGGGCCGCCCTGCTGCCCCGGGAAGACGGCCGAGTTGATCTTCTTGGCGATCTCGGCGTCGTTGGTCAGGATGATGCCGCCGCGCGGGCCGCCGAGGGTCTTGTGCGTGGTCGAGCTGACGACGTGCGCGTGGGGGACCGGCGACGGGTGCAGCCCCGCGGCGACGAGCCCGGCGAAGTGCGCCATGTCGACGAAGAGGACGGCGCCCACGGCGTCGGCGATGCGACGGAACTCGGCGAAGTCGAGCTGACGCGGGTACGCCGACCAGCCGGCGATGATCATCGCGGGACGGTGCTCGTGGGCGAGCCGCTCCACCTCGGCCATGTCGATGACATGGGTGTCCTCGCGGACGCCGTAGGCGACGATGTTGTACAGGCGTCCGGAGAAGTTGAGGCGCATGCCGTGCGTCAGGTGGCCGCCGTGCGCCAGCTCGAGCCCCAGGATGGTGTCACCCGGGCGCAGGAGGGCATGCATCACCGCCGCGTTGGCCTGCGCGCCGGAGTGGGGCTGGACGTTCGCGAAGCCGGCGCCGAAGAGGGACTTGACCCGTGAGAGGGCCAGGGACTCGATGACGTCGACGTGCTCGCAGCCGCCGTAGTAGCGCCGTCCGGGGTAGCCCTCGGCGTACTTGTTCGTCAGCACCGAGCCCTGCGCCTGCATGACGGCGAGGGGAGCGAAGTTCTCCGACGCGATCATCTCGAGGGTGCTCTGCTGGCGCTCCAGCTCGCGACCGATGGCGCCCGCCACCTCGGCGTCCAGGTCCGCGAGGGCCCCGTCGAGGACACCGTCGGAGACGCCCTCACGGGGGCGGTCGGAGAGCACCGTGGTTCGGCCCGGTCCGTCGATCGTCATCTCACCACTCCTGATATCTGTCTGGTCGGCGACTGATATATCAATCTCGGTGTTACGATATGTCTAACGAGGCCGCAGGTCAATGGGCTGAGTGCCCCCGTCTCAGCGGGACGGGGGTGGCGATGGTCGAGGGCGGGCGGAAGAGGGAGTGCAGCGATGAGTCTCGATACGGTGGTCGGCGGGGCCGGCCAGGACGGCTACCTCTCCATGGCCGAGCGGGCCTACCACGAGATCCGCGACCGGCTGATCATGCTAGACATCGCCCCCGGTGCGCCGATCAACGAGCAGGCGCTCGCGCTCGAGCTCGGGATCGGCCGCACTCCGATCCGTGAGAGCCTCAAGAAGCTCGAGCTCGACCACCTCGTCGTGGCCTATCCCCGCCGGGGGACGTTCGCGACCCAGGTGGACATCACGGACCTCGCGGCGGTGTCCGAGATGCGCGCGGTGCTCGAACCGCTGGCCGCTCGGCGGGCGGCGGCGAGTGCGCGCCCCCAGAGCCGGCAGGAGCTGCTGACCAAGGCCGACCAGATCGCCGCGATGGACGGGCGGCGTCAGAGCAACCGGGCCCTCATGCAGTACGACATCGACGTGCACCGCCTCATCTACAGCGCCTGCGGCAACGAGCATCTCGAGGAGACGCTCATCCGGCTCGACAACCTCGCGACGCGCATCTGGTGCGTGGTCCTCGACCGGCTCCCGTCGATCGACGAGCACATTCGCGAGCACATCGACCTGCTCCGAGCCATCGCCGGTGGTGATGGCGACCAGGCTGCGCAGCTGGCGCTGCAGCACTCCGTGCACTTCGAGAAGCTCGGTCCGCCGGGTTCTCTAGCGGACCTGCGGGCGCAGGTACCAGCTGGCCGCCGGGAGGACCGGGCCACCCGGGCGCGCGGCCGTGTCGGAGGCGCCGACGGCCCCGCGGGTGTGCCGAGGTCACCCCTCTTCGGAGCCGTGCGACTGACCCGCGAACCAGGCAGCGACCTGGGCGCGGTTGGTGAACCCGAGCTTGGTGAGGATGTGCTCGACGTGAGCCTCCGCCGTGCGCGGGGAGATGACCAACCGGTCGGCGATCTCCCGGTTGCTGAGTCCCTCGTGGATCAGCCCGGCGATCTGTCGCTCGCGCCGCGTCAGCACGTCGGGTGCCGGCGGCTGGGTGCGCGGGACCGCGCGCCTCGAGGGGCTCTCCTCCAGGGCGAAGGCGATCGCGCTCGCCTGCTGCATCGACCGGCCGCGCGACCATGCACGGTCGAAGGCTTCCTGCCCGAGCGAGGCACGCACACCGGCGAGGGAGGACTCGTGCCGCACCTCGAGCTCGGGAAGCGTCTGGATCGACGCCTCGATCCGGTCCCACTCGTTCTGCGCCGCGCCCATGAGCACCGCCGCCCGCTCGGGGTCGGCGGATGCGTCGACCCACGCGAGCACCTCGAGCGTGGCGCCGATGCCGAGGCGCTCGCCCATGACCTGCTCCAGGCGCAGACTCTCCTTCAGCAGCTGCTGCGCCGGCTCTCGTTCACCGCGTGCCCAGCTCGCCAGGCCGGCTGCCCACAGGGACCATGACCGGAGCCACGTCTCACCGGCCGGCTGGGTGATCTCTAGGCAGGCGCGATGGCACGCCATGGCCCGGTCCCCGTCGTCGAGCGACGTGCTCACGATGGCCAGCAGCATCCAGCAGTGCGCGAGCTCGGCCGCGTTGCCCGAGGCCGAGAAGCCGCGGATCGCGTCGTCGAGCAAGCGCTGCGCCCCGTCCATGTCGCCGGCGTACATCGTCACCAGCCCGGCGGCCTCGGTGAGGAGGACCTCCGTCTCGCCGCCCAGCCCGCTCGCCAGTGCCCTGCCCTCCTCGAGAAGAGGCACGGCCGACTCGACATCTCCCTGCAGGGCAGCCCACCAGCACGCGCTTCGCAGCGCGAGGGACCGCGCCGTCGGATCCCCGCCGTCGGCGGCGAGAAGTCTCTCGCACCAGCGCCGCCCCTGCCGGAAGACGCCGTGGACATGGACGTACTCGAGCAGGTGCGCACACGCCCAGCGACCGGCGTCGAGCGCGTCAGGCTCGGCCGCGCAGAGCTCCAGGGCCGCCGCCAGGTTGCCCAGCTCGCGTCCCACTCTGTCGATCCACGCGAGCTGGCGGTCGCTGAGCCATCCGTCGTGCGCGTTGCCGACCATGGCCACGAAGAACTGCCAGTACCGGCGCTGCTGTTCGTCGAGGGCCCCCATGCGCGTCAGCTCGGTCAGGCCGCGCTGTCGGATCGGGGGGAGCATCCGGAACCGGGTGGCGGTCTCGCCCCGGGTCGTCGCGAGCACGGACTTGTCGACGAGGGAGGCCAGCGTCTCGGCGATCGGCTCCTCGTCGTCCGGGGCGGAGCAGACCGCAGCCGCGGCGTCCAGCTCGAAGCCGTCGACGAAGACGGCGGCCTTGGCCCAGAGCCTGCGCTCGGCGGGGGTGCAGAGGTCGAAGGTCCACTCGATGCACGCGGCCATGGTGCTGTGTCGACGGGGCGCCGTGCGTCGGCCCCGGCTGAGCAGCTCCCACTGGTCGGTCAGGGCCTGCTCGATCTCGGTCGCGGACAGGGTCGGAAGTCGCGCTGCTGCCAGCTCGAGCGCCAGCGGGATGCCCTGCAGCCTGCGACAGATCGCGGCCACAGCGGCACGGTTTCCCTCGGTCAGCTCGTAGCCGGGAAGGCTCGCGCGCGCACGGTCGAGGAAGAGCTGGACCGCCTCGTACTGCTGCAGCCTGCTCGCGCCCGGTTCCTCCGGCGCCGGACACGTCAACGGTGACACCACGTGCACCACCTCACCGTCGACCCGCAACGGCTCTCGGCTGGTGGCGAGGATCCGTACCTCCGGGCAGCTGCGCAGGATCGTGTCGGCCAGCACGGCCACCACGTCGACGAGGTGTTCGCAGTCGTCCAGGACGAGCAGGAGACCGCGCTTCCTCAGGTACTCGACGACCGCGATCGTGCCGGACTGGGCGGAGCGCCCGTAGAGTCCCAGCGCCCCGGCGATCTGGTCCGGCACACCGTCCGCCTCGCTCAATGCTCCGAGCGACACGAAGCAGACGCCGTCGGGGAAGATCCGCCGCAGGTCCGCGGCGACGCGCAGCGCAAGACGCGTCTTGCCGATACCGCCGAACCCGGTCAGCGTGACCAGGCGCGACTCCGACAGCCGTTCGCGGATCGCGCGACGCTCGAAGCGCCGGCCCACGAAGGTCGTCACCTCGGCCGGAAGGTGCCCCGGGACCTGCGTGCTGGCGAGAGCCTCTGTCATGTGGTCTGGTCCTCCGTGGGTCCCGACGCGTCCACGGTACCGCCTGTCCGAGGGCGTCGGGCCGGGACGCAGCGCGCGAGCCGGGACGCAGCGCGCGAGCCGCCGGTCGCCTGCCAGCTAGCCGGCGAGCCCGAGCCGGTCCAGGCCCCTGAGCGGTCGGCGGGCCCGCTCGACGGCGGCAGGCAGGGCCGCCAGGAAGGCGTCGACGTCATCGTCCGTCGACGTGTGCCCGAGGGTGAGGCGCAGCGCGCTCCGCGCCCGCTCCTCCGGCACGCCCATCGCGAGCAGCACGTGGGACGGCTGCGGCAGGCCTGCCTGGCAGGCGGACCCGCTGGAACACCCGACGCCGGCAGCGTCGAGCAGGTGGAGGAGGGAGTCGCCGTCACAGCCCGGCACGAGCAGGTGCGCGTTGCCGGGCAGTCGCCGGATGCCGTCGCCGGGCTCCCAGGCGCCGGTCACCGTGATGCCGAGACCGAGGTCGAGCGCCGAGCTGACGAGACGGTCACGCAGGACGACGAGGCGGGCTGCCTCGGCGTCCCGCACGGCCACGGACTCCTCGGCGGCGGCCGCGAAGCCCCGGATCGCCGGCACGTTGAGCGTGCCCCCGCGAACGTGCCGCTCCTGCGTGCCGCCGAAGCTCAAGGGCACGAGCCGGGCGTCGCGCCGGGCCACCAGCGCCCCGACACCGAGCGGGCCACCGGTCTTGTGCGCCGTGATGGTCATGAGGTCGGCGCAGCTCGCCGTGAAGTCGACCGGGACGTGCCCGAAGGCCTGGACGGCGTCGGTGTGGAAAGGGATACCGAACTCGTGGGCGACGGCAGCGATCTCGCGGACCGGCTGGACCGTGCCCACCTCGTTGCCGGCCCACATGACCGTCACCAGCGCGACCGACTCCGGGTCCGCGGCGACGGCTTCGCGCACGGCGGCGGGGGTCACGAGACCCTCGGCGTCCGGCTGGACCCAGGTCACGCGCGCGCCGCGCCGGGCCACGAGGTGCTCCACGCAGTCACGCACCGCATGGTGCTCGATGGCGCTGGCAACGATGCGGGCCCGGCGCGGGTCCGCTTCGCGTCTGGCCGCGAAGGTCCCCGACACGGCGAGGTTGTCCGACTCCGTGCCGCCGGAGGTGAAGATCACCTCCGACGGTCGGGCACCGACGGTCCGGGCCAGTCGCTCGCGCGCTTCTTCGACGGCCCGGCCGGCGGCCCTGCCCGCGGTGTGCAGCGACGAGGCGTTGCCCACGGTCGACAGCTGCTCGGTCATGGCTGCGATGGCCGACGCTCGCATGGGCGTCGTCGCGGCGTGGTCGAGGTAGGCAGTCACCTGGCCGGTGCCCTCCTCGGAGGTCGGTCAGTGACCCCGGGACAGCCAGGCCGGCAGGTCCGGGGCCTCGGCGCCGATGGTGGTGTCCGCGCCATGGCCCGGGTGCACGACGGTCTCGGGGGGCAGGCTGAGCAGCTTCTCGGTGATCGACTCGATGATCGTCGGGAAGTCGCTGAAGGAGCGTCCGGTGGCTCCCGGTCCACCCTGGAACAGGGTGTCCCCGGTGAACACCTGCCCCAGCTCGGGCACGTGGAAGCTGCACGCCCCGGGTGCGTGGCCGGGGGTGTGCAGCACGTGGACCTGCGTGTCTCCCAGCGCGATCCGGTCGCCGTCGTCGAGCTTGTGGTCGGGCCCGTTGACGTGCACCCGGTCCCACAGCATCCGGTCCTCGGGGTGGAGGTAGGTCGGTGCGCCGGTGGCCTCTCTCAGCTGCTCGGCGACGCCGATGTGGTCGTCGTGCGCGTGCGTGAGCAGGATGCCGACGACGGTGCGGCCGCCGACCGCGTCGAGGATCGGGCCGGCGTCGTGCGCCGCGTCGATGATGACGCACTCGAGCTCGTCACCGACGACCCAGACGTTGTTGTCGACCTCCCAGGTGCCTCCGTCGAGGCTGAACGTGCCCGAGGTGACGACGCGGTCGACGCGCAGGGACCCGCTCACAGCTGGACCACCGAGCGCAGCACCTGGCCGTGGTGCATCTTGTCGAAGGCCTTCTCCACGTCGTCGAGGTCGATCGTCTCGGTGATGAAGTCGGCGAGCGGGAAGCGGCCCTGCTGGGCCAGGTCGACGAGCATCGGGAAGTCACGCGAGGGCAGGCAGTCGCCGTACCAGCTCGACTTGAGCGCGCCGCCCCGGCCGAACACCTCGATCAGCGGCAGGGTGATCTGCTTGTCCGGTGTGGGGACGCCGACGAGGACGACGGTGCCCGCGAGGTCGCGCGCGTAGAAGGCCTGCTCGTAGGTCTCGGGGCGGCCGACCGCGTCGACGACGATGTCGGCGCCGAAGCCGCCGGTCAGCTCGCGGATCGCCTCGACGGGGTCGACGTCCTTCGAGTTGACGGTGTGGGTGGCCCCGAAGCCCTTGGCCCACTCGAGCTTCTGGTCGTCGACGTCGACGGCGATGATCCTCGACGCGCCGGCAAGGGCGGCCCCCGCGATCGCGGCGTTGCCGACGCCTCCACAGCCGATCACCGCGATCGAGTCCCCGCGGGTGACGCCGCCGGTGTTGACGGCGGCGCCGAAGCCGGCCATCACGCCACAGCCGAGCAGACCGGCGGCAGCCGCCGGCGCCTGGGGGTCGACCTTGGTGCACTGCCCCGCCGCGACGAGCGTCTTCTCGATGAAGGCGCCGATGCCGAGCGCGGGGAGAGCTCGGTCCCGTCGGTGAGGGTCATCTTCTGGGTGGCGTTGTGCGTGTTGAAGCAGTACTGCGGCTTGCCCTTGGCGCAGGAGCGGCACTGGCCGCACACGGCGCGCCAGTTGAGGATGACGAAGTCGCCCGGCGCGACCTCGGTGACGCCGTCGCCGACGGACTCGACGACGCCGGCGGCCTCGTGGCCGAGCAGGAAGGGGAAGTCGTCGTTGATGCCGCCCTCCCGGTAGTGCAGGTCGGTGTGGCAGACGCCGCAGGCCTGGATCGTGACGACGGCCTCGCCGGGCCCGGGGTCCGGCACGATGACGTCCACGACCTCGACGGGCTCACCCTTGGCGCGGGCGATGACTCCCTTGACGGTGCTTGGCATGAGAAATGGCTCCTTCTGGAGGGCGATCGGTGGATGGCTCGGGAGAGGGACGGTCAGCGGAACACGACGGTGCGGTTCTGGCCCAGCAGCACGCGGTGCTCGGTGTGCCAGGTCACCGCCCGGGCAAGCACCTGGACCTCGACGTCGCGGCCGGCCGCGACGAGCTCGTCCGGCTCGAGCGAGTGTTCCACCCGGGCGGCGTCCTGCTCGATGATGGGGCCTTCGTCGAGGTCCGCCGTGACGTAGTGCGCGGTCGCGCCGATGAGCTTCACACCCCGGGCGTGCGCCTGGTGGTAGGGCTTGGCCCCCTTGAAGCTCGGCAGGAACGAGTGGTGGATGTTGATGACCTTGCCCTCGAGCTTGGTGCACAGGTCGTCGGACAGGACCTGCATGTACCGCGCGAGCACGACCAGGTCGACGTCGAGCTCGTCGACGAGGGCCAGGAGCCGGGCCTCGGCCTCCTCCTTGGTGTCCGGCGTGACCGGGATGTGGTGGAAGGGCACCCCGTACGTCGTGACGATGTCCTCGAAGTCTCGGTGGTTCGACACCACGCCGGCGATCTCCACGTTCAACGCACCGATCCGCGCGCGGTAGAGAAGGTCGTTGAGGCAGTGCCCGAAGCGTGAGACCAGAATCAGGGTACGGGTCGGCGTCGCGGCGTCGTGGAGCTGCCAGGACATCTGGAAGGCCTGGGCGACCCTCGCGAAACGGTCCTTCAGCTGGGCAAGGTCACCGTTGACGACGCTGAACTGGACCCGCATGAAGAACGTGTCACTGAGCCGGTCGTCGAACTGCTGACTCTGGCTGATGTTCCCGTTCTGCTGGACGAGGAAGCTGCTGACGGCGTAGACGATCCCGGGTGCCTCCGGGCACGAGATGGTCAGGACGTACTCGCTGCCGGCCGCGGGGCGAGGTGCCATGTGGGTCCTCCAAACGATGCGTATTACACAACACGAAGAGCAATACGCAACAGTCTGCCGTCGATGGTGGTTCGGGTCAAGCACTCCGACCGCAGGCGCAGGACTTGAGGCAGGTGGGGTCACGGACGGCCGTTCGTTCGGCCGTCGACGTGATTACCGGTCCGGTCTTTCGGGTATGCCGCAGGGTCTTGACAGTCGCACAGACCGGGGCCACTCTGTTGCACCATTAGCAAACAGGTGCGCAATGAGAGACAGCATTCGCTCGCCTGTTCTCCATGGAGAAGGGTGCGGCATGCCAGAGCTCTACGTGGACGGCGAGTGGGTCGAGGCTCTCTCCCGACGTCGTCGGGAGATTCGATGTCCGGCTGACGGACGTCTCGTCAGCACCGTCTCGGAGGGCGGCAGCGCCGACACCGTCAGCGCGATCGCGGCAGCACGGCGAGCCTTCGACGAGGGGCCCTGGCCGCGGACGCCCGAGGTGGAGCGGGGGGCCCTGCTCCTGCGGACCGCCGACCTCCTGCAGCGCGACAAGGCGCAGTTCGCGCGTGCGGAGAGCCTCGACACCGGAAAGCGGCTCGTCGAGGCGGAGTACGACATCGACGACGTCATCAGCTGCTTCCGCTACTACGGGGGCGTCGCGGGCACCGACGCCGGGCGGGTCATCGACACGGGTCGCGACGACGCGATCAGCCGGGTGGTCCGCGAGCCGGTGGGCGTCTGCGGGCTGATCACCCCGTGGAACTACCCGCTGCTGCAGACCTCGTGGAAGGTCGCCCCGGCCCTGCTCGCCGGAAACACCTTCGTCCTCAAGCCGAGCGAGCTGACCCCGTCGACGGCCATCCTGCTCATGCGCAGCCTCGAGGAGGCCGGCCTGCCCGCCGGCGTCGGCAACCTCGTGCTCGGCCCGGGTGACCAGGTCGGCGCCCCGCTGGCTGAGCACCCGGACGTCGACCTCGTCTCGTTCACCGGGGGTCTCGACACCGGCCGGTGGATCATGGCCGCCGCCGCACAGACGGTCAAGAAGGTCGCCCTGGAGCTGGGCGGCAAGAACCCCAACATCATCTTCGCCGACGCCGACCTCGAGACGGCTGTCGACTTCGCCCTCACCGCGGTGTTCCTGCACTCGGGCCAGGTGTGCTCGGCGGGCTCGCGACTCATCGTCCAGGACGAGGTGCACGACCGCGTCGTCGACGAGGTGGTCCGGCGTGCCGAGGCCATCCGGCTGGGGGGCCCGTTCGACGAGCGCGCCGAGACCGGCGCCCTCATCTCCGCAGCGCACCTGGAGAAGGTGTCCAGCTACGTCAAGGACGGGATCGCCGAGGGAGCGGTCCTGCGGTGCGGGGGTTTCCGAGCCGACACGGAGGGTCTCCAAGACGGCTACTTCTACCGGCCCACCGTGCTCGATGAGTGCCATGCTGGTATGCGGGTCGTGCAAGAGGAGTCCTTCGGTCCGGTGCTCACCGTGGAGCGGTTCACCGACGAGGCGCACGCGGTGCGCATCGCCAACGACACCCCCTACGGTCTGGCAGGAGCGGTCTGGACCCAGGACGCCGGCCGTGCGCAACGGGTGGCCCAGCGGCTGCGGCACGGCACCGTGTGGATCAACGACTACCACCCCTATGTCCCCCAGGCGGAGTGGGGCGGGTTCAAGCAGTCCGGTCTCGGCCGTGAGCTGGGTCAGGCCGGGCTCGCCGAGTACTACGAGACCAAGCACGTCTGGCAGAACATCCGCCCGTCAGCCCAGAGGTGGTTCAGCGGATGAGCACGCCCTCGCAGTCGACCACCCAGCCCCAGTCCACCCAGCCCCAGTCCACCCAGCCCCAGTCCACCCAGCAGTCCAGCCAGCAGGTCAGCCAGGAGAGTGCAGGAGAGGCCACCATGACAACTGCCACGAGCGACGAGCTGCTCGCGACCCCGACCACCCCGGCCGGGGCACCCGGCCGCTCGGCGGACCCGGTCATCTCGGTCCAGAACCTCTGGAAGGTCTTCGGCGCCAAGGGTGCCGACGTGCCCACCTCCCCGGAGCTGGGGGCCCTGTCCCGCCGTGACCTCAAGGAGCGCACCGGCTGCGTCGCAGCGGTCTGTGACCTGAGCTTCGACGTGGCGCCGGGTGAGGTCTTCGTCGTCATGGGCCTGTCGGGCTCGGGCAAGTCCACCCTCGTCCGCTGCCTCACGAGGCTGATCGAGCCCACCGCCGGCCAGGTGCTGTTCAAGGGCGAGGACATCCTCCAGGCCAACGAGCGGTCGCTGCGCGAGCTCCGCCGGCACAGCATCGCCATGGTCTTCCAGCACTTCGGTCTGCTGCCGCACCGCCGGGTCGCCGACAACGTCTCCTACGGACTCGAGATCCGCGGTACCGGCAAGAAGGAGCGTGCCCAGCGCGCTGCCGAGGTCATCGACCTGGTGGGGCTCTCCGGCTACGAGAACTCCTTCCCGGACCAGCTCTCGGGCGGCATGCAGCAACGGGTCGGCCTCGCCCGGGCGCTGGCCGGCGACCCGGAGGTGCTGCTGTTCGACGAGCCCTTCTCGGCGCTCGACCCCTTGATCCGGCGTGACATGCAGAACGAGGTCATCCGGCTGCACCACGAGGTCGGCAAGACGATGGTCTTCATCACCCACGACCTGTCCGAGGCACTCAAGCTCGGCGACCGCATCCTCATCATGCGCGACGGCCGGCTCGTTCAGGTCGGCACCGGAGCCGACCTGGTCGGGGCCCCGGCCGACGACTACGTGCGCGACTTCGTCCGCGAGGTCCCCCGCTCGCACGTCCTGACCCTGCGCTGGATCATGCGTCCGGTGCATCCGGACGACGTGCTCGACGGTCCGGAGCTCGGTCCCGACGTCGTCGTCCGTGACGCGGTGCGGGTGGTGCTCGAGGCCGAGCGCCCGATCAAGGTCGTCGAGGGCGGCCGGCTGCTCGGTGTCGTCGGAGACGCGGAGATCCTCTCGGTGGTCGCCGGATCATGACGACGATCGCTGCAGTCCGCACCGGCATCCGCCCGCATCGGGGCGTGATCATCACCGGCGTCCTGCTCCTGTGGCTGGTCGCGTTCACGGTGCTGCGTGGGCGTGACACCCTCTCGCTGGGTGCCGCGGACGTCACCTCGCTGCACTCCCGGCTCAACGACCTCAACGACGCGGTCGGCGCCAACCGCAACAGCAACCCGCTGTTCCTCTACTTCTTCAACGAGATCCGGTTGGTGATCGAGCAGCTCACGAACTTCATCTCCGCGCTGGTGTCGCAGCCGGCGTTCGGACGCCCGGTCCCTCTGATCGGCTGGCTCGGGGTCGTCGCGCTGGTGGGTTACGGCTCCTGGGCCCTGGGCAACCTCAAGGTCGGGCTGCTCGCCGTGGCCGGCTTCACCTTCATGGGCCTGCAAGGCCTGTGGCAGGAGAGCATGGACACCTTCGCGCTCACCCTGTCTGCGGTGCTCGTGTCGCTCCTCATCGGCATCCCGTTGGGGATCTGGTCGGGGGTCTCCGACCGCGTCAACCAGGTCGTCACCCCGGTGCTCGACTTCATGCAGACCATGCCGACCTTCGTCTACCTCGCGCCGCTCACCCTGGTCTTCCTCATCGGACCGGCCTCGGCGGTCATCGCGACGCTCATCTACGCGGCCCCGCCGGTCATCCGGATCGCGGCGCACGGCATCAGGCAGACGCCCAAGGAGACTCTCGAGGCCGCTCAGTCGCTCGGCACCACCCGGGTCCAGCTCCTGCGACAGGTGATGCTGCCGATGGCCAAGCGGACCATCGTCATCGGGATCAACCAGACGATCATGGCGGCGCTGTCGATGGTGACCATCGCGGCCCTGATCGACGCGCCCGGTCTGGGGCGGGTCGTGCTGCGGTCGCTGCAGTCCCTCGATGTCGGCGCCGCCTTCAACGCCGGCCTGTCCATCGTCGTCATGGCCATCGTCTTCGACCGGGTCACCACCGCCGCCAGCGTGCGCGTCGAGAGGTCCCGACGCAGCGCCAGCCGGATCCCCGCCTCGGTGCGCAAGGTCGCCCTGCTCGTCGGGGGAGCGGGCACCCTGGTGTGCCTCTACCTGTCCTACACCTTCGTCTGGGCGGCCGAGTTCCCCACGGACATCGACCTGGGCGCCCCGATCAACCGGTTCGTCACGGGCGTCACCGACTGGACGCAGGTTCACCTGAGCGCCCTGACCAGCGACTTCAAGGAGTTCACCACCGACCACGTGCTCAACCCGTTCCAGACGCTGCTGACCGACTCGCCGTGGTGGCTGTTGTTCGCCGTGCTCGTGGCACTGGCGGCGGTCGCCGGCAGTGTGCGCACCGCCCTCGTCACCGCGACGACGCTGGCCCTCATCGTGGGCACCGGACTGTGGTTCGACGCCATGTCCACGCTTGCCGCGACGTTGATCGCGACGGTCGCGGTGATGGCTCTGGGGCTGGTGTTCGGCGTGTGGATGGGCCGCAGCCCCAAGGTCGACAGGGTGGTCCGGCCCGTGCTCGACGCGGCCCAGACGATGCCCTCCTTCGTCTACCTCGTGCCGTTCGTCGCGCTCTTCGCGGCCAGTCGCTTCACCGGCATCGCCGCGGGTGTCGTCTACGCCGCGCCGGTGGCCATCAAGATCATCGCCGACGGGATCGCCGCCGTGTCGCCCACGACGATGGAGGCGGCGACCTCAGCCGGCTCCAGCACGTGGCAGCTCATCACCAAGGTCCAGCTGCCGATGTCGCTCCGGACCATCGCGCTGGCCATGAACCAGGGCCTGATCTACGTGCTGTCCATGGTCGTGGTCGGGGGCCTCGTCGGCGGCGGCGCGCTCGGCTACGACGTCGTGGCCGGGTTCCGCCAGAACTCGCTGTTCGGCAAGGGCCTGGCCGCCGGGCTCGCCATCGTCCTGCTCGGCATCATGCTCGACCGGCTCACCCAGTCGGTCGCCCGGCGGGCCCAGGCCACCACCGACCACGCCCGCCACTAGCACTTCCCGCAACCCCGAACCCACGCTGCTACCGCAACCTCGGCCGTGTGCCGAACGAAAGGCAAACCCCATGTCTCGTCCCAGATCCGTCCTGAAGAACCCTCTACCCCGAGCCCTGGCCGGCTGCACCGCTGCGGCCCTGGCGCTCTCGCTCAGCGCCTGCGGCGGTGCCAAGGTGGGAACCGACACCGCCGCCGGTGCCCAGGGCGGAAGCGGAGGCAAGTGCGGCACCTTCAACCTGGCGGTGAACGCCTGGGTCGGCTACGAGGCCGACGCTGCCGTCGTCGCCTATGTCGCCGAGAAGAAGCTCGGCTGCAAGGTCGTCAAGAAGAACCTCGACGAGCAGGTCTCGTGGCAGGGCTTCGGCACCGGGGAGGTGGACGCGGTGCTGGAGAACTGGGGCCACGAGGACCTCGCCAAGAAGTACATCACCGAGCAGAAGGTCGCCCAGGACGCCGGACCGACGGGCAACATCGGCGTCATCGGCTGGTACGTGCCGCCGTTCCTGGCCAAGCAGCACCCGGACATCACGGACTGGAAGAACCTCAACAAGTACGCCGACCTGTTCAAGACCTCGGAGTCCGGCGGGCAGGGCCAGATCCTCGACGGCGACCCGGGCTTCGTCACCAACGACGCCGCCCTCGTCAAGAACCTGAACCTCAACTACAAGGTGGTCTACGCGGGTTCCGAGGCGGCGCTGATCACGAGCTTCCGGCAGGCCGAGCAGACCCAGAAGCCGATGATCGGCTACTTCTACTCGCCGCAGTGGTTCCTCGCCGAGGTGCCGCTCGTCAAGGTCAACCTGCCGAAGTACACCAAGGGCTGCGACGCCGTGCCGGCCAAGGTCGCGTGCGACTACCCGGAGTACAACCTCAACAAGGTCGTCAGCACCAAGTTCGCGCAGTCCGGGAGCCCGGCCTACAACCTCGTCAAGAACTTCAAGTGGACCAACGACGACCAGAACCTCGTCGCGAAGTCCATCGCCCAGGACAAGCTGTCCGACGACGCAGCGGCCAAGAAGTGGGTGGACGCCAACCCGGACAAGGTGAACGCCTGGCTGGCTGCCGGCTGACGCGGTCGATCGGCCCATGTGCCCGGTCACGGACGACGTCCGTGACCGGGCACTGTGGTCTGCCGGTCCACGGATGCCGGCCGACATCGCCACATCAGGGTCCGCGGGGCTCTTGACACCCCGCGGGCGGTCCACGACGATTGTTGCGATCAGCGCATTGTGTTGCGCCAGACGCACTCTGGAGGTTTTGGAATGACGGGTCCCAAGGTGGTCATCATCGGTGCGGGGGTTGTCGGCGCCGCGCTGGTCGACGAGCTCACCGCTCGCGGCTGGGACGACGTGACCGTTGTCGACCAGGGCGACCTGCCGGCCCCCGGGGGGTCGACGTCGCACGCGCCCGGGCTGGTGTTCCAGGCAAGCGCCTCGAAGACGATGACCGAGCTGGCTCGCTACACCGTCGAGAAGTTCTGCTCGATGGAGTCGGAAGCGGGCCCGTGCTTCCTGCAGGTCGGTGGGCTCGAGGTGGCCACGACGCCGGAGCGGGTCGTCGAGCTGCACCGCCGGCACGGGTGGCTCACCGCGTGGGGCGTCGAGTCCCGCGTCCTCGACGCCGCAGAGACCGCGGCGATGTACCCGCTGCTCGACCCGGACGTCGTGCTCGCCGGCCTGCACATCCCGACCGACGGGCTCGCCAAGGCGGTCAACGCCGTCGATGCCCAGACGCGCCGGGCCGCCTCCCGCGGAGCGCGGTTGCTGCCCCGCCACGAGGTCCTGGACGTCACCGTCGAGGACGGCCGGGTGACCGGCGTCGTGACGGACCACGGTGAGATCCCCGCGGACATCGTCGTGTGCTGCGCCGGAATCTGGGGCCCCGTCATCGCCGACAAGGTCGGCATGAGCCTGCCGCTGACGCCCTTGGCGCACCAGCTCGCCTGGACGTCACAGGTTCCGGCCCTGGCCGGGGCCACTCGGGAGGCGACGCTGCCGATCCTGCGCCACCAGGACCAGGACCTCTACTACCGCGAGCGGTTCGACACGCTGGGCATCGGCTACTACGGGCACCGGCCGATGCCGATCCGGGCCGAGGACATCGCCCGCCTCGACGACTCGGCGGTCATGCCCTCCGTCCTGGAGTTCACCCAGGAGGACTTCGAGGAGGCGTGGACGCAGACGCAGAAGCTGCTGCCCTCCACGCGCGACGCGAAGGTCGAGGAGGGCATCAACGGGCTCTTCTCGTTCACCACCGACAACATGCCGCTCATCGGGGAGTCGCCGGACGTCAGCGGCTTCTGGGTCGCCGAGGCGGTCTGGGTCACGCACTCGGCCGGCGTCGGCCGCGCTGTCGCGGAGCTGCTGGTCGACGGGCACTGCTCGAGCTTCGACCTGCACGAGTGCGACCTCAACCGGTTCGAGGAGCACCAGCTCTCGCCGGAGTACGTCCTCACCCGGGACTGCCAGAACTTCGTCGAGGTCTACGACATCCTGCACCCGCTGCAGCCGACCGGCAGCCCACGCCCGATCCGCACCAGCCCGTTCTACGGGCGCCAGCAGGCGCTCGGCGGCGAGTTCCTCGAGGCGTCCGGCTGGGAGCGTCCGCAGTGGTACTCCGCCAACGCCGGTCTCGTGGAAGGCCGTGACATCTCCACGCCGAACGACTGGGCCGCCAGGTTCTGGTCCCCGATCGTCGCCGCCGAGGCGCAGGTGACGCGCGAGTCGGTCGCGATGTACGACATGACGGCGCTCAAGCGCCTGGAGGTCACCGGCCCCGGTGCGGCGCAGTTCCTCAACGGCCTCGTCACGGCCAACGTCGACAAGTCGGTCGGGTCGGTGACGTACTGCCTCCTGCTCGACGTCGACGGTGGCATCCGCAGCGACATCACGGTGGCCCGCCTGGCCACGGACCGGTTCCAGATCGGTGCCAACGGCAACGCGGACCTCGACTGGCTGAGGCGCCACCTGCCCGCCGACGGCAGCGCACAGGTCCGCGACATCACCGCGGGCACCTGCTGCATCGGCCTGTGGGGCCCGAAGGCCCGCGACCTCATCCAGCCGCTGACCGACACCGACTTCAGCCACGAGGCCCTGAAGTACTTCCGCGCCACCTCGGCCTTCATCGGGACGGTGCCCGTCACCGCGATGCGGCTGTCCTACGTCGGGGAAGCTCGGCTGGGAGCTCTACACCACGGCGGACCACGGCCAACGGCTGTGGGACCTGCTGTGGGAGGCCGGGCAGGAGCACGGCGTCATCGCGGCCGGCCGCGGTGCCTTCTCGAGCCTGCGCCTGGAGAAGGGCTACCGCTCCTACGGTGCCGACATGACGGCCGAGCACGACCCCTACGAGGCAGGCCTCGGCTTCGCGGTCAAGCTCGACAAGGGCGACTTCGTCGGCCGCGAGGCCCTCCTGGCTCGCAAGGAGTCCAGCACGCGCCGGCTCGCCTGCCTCACGCTGCCGGACGCGGGCACGGTCGTCCTCGGCAAGGAGCCGGTGTACGCCGGTGACCGCTGCGTCGGGTACGTCACCAGCGCCGCCTACGGCTACACGATCGGCAAGGGGATCGCGTACGCCTGGCTGCCCGTCGATCTCGCCGAGGTCGGCACCGAGCTCGAGATCGGGTACTTCGACGAGCGCGTGAGGGCCGTCGTGACCGCCGAGCCGCTGTTCGACCCCGCGATGACGCGCCTGCGCAGCTGAGGGCCGGCGCCGGTCGGCCTCCCTCGACATCCGTCGACGTGGCGGCGGCCGGGCGCCGACCACGACGGACCCGACGCAGTGGCGTCCCGCGTCTCGCACCCGACGCCACTGCGTCGGTCCGAGGCACGGGACGCGGGCTCGGCCGGGGCCACCCGGCGTCGGTCAGCTGCCCAGGTGGCCCAACCGGCGGCTGATCTGGCTCCCGGCGGCCTGCAGCACGCCGGCCACCTCCTGAATGCGGTCCGGGACGAGCCGGAAGGCGGGGCCCGAGACGCTCACCGCAGCGACGACGCCGCCGGTGTGGTCGCGCACCGGGACGGCGACGGCGTTCAGGCCGACCTCGTACTCCTCGAACGTGGTGGCGAACCCGTCGGTCAGGGCCTGCTCGAGCTGCTCCTCGAGCGCGCTGCGCGAGGTGATGGTGGCGTCGGTGAGCCGTGGCTGGCCCGCGACGTCCAGGACCTCGTCGCGCTGGGCGCGGTCGAGGTGTGCCAGCAGGATCTTGCCGCTGGACGTGGCGTGCAGCGGGGTGAGCTGGCCCATCCAGGTCTGGGCCGAGATCGCCGACGGCCCCAGTGCCTCGGCCACGTTGACGGCGTAGTGCTCCCGGATCACGGCCAGGTTGATCGTCTCACCGAGCTTGGTGGCCAGCTCGTCGAGCATCGGCCGGGCCTGCCGGACGACGCCGAGCCGCACCGGGATCGCGCTGGCCAGACGCAGGATGCCGAAGCCGAGCTGGTACTTGCCGCGTTCCGAGTTCTGCTCGACGAGGCCACGATCCTCCAGCGCGGCGAGAAGCCGGAAGGCGGTGGACTTGTGCACGTCGAGGTCGGCGGCGACCTCGCTGACGCCCGAGCCACCGGTGGCGGCCAGGATCTCGAGCACGCGCACCGCCCGATCGACCGACTGGACGCCGCCGCTCGTGTCGCCGTTGGCGCGGCTGCTCCGCCGTGGAGCTCTGCTGTTGTTCTCCCCCTGCATATCGTTGCTCATGACGCAACCTTAACGCACGGGTAACAGTTGCGCATCGCGCAGTCTAGTGCGCAATCCGCTACTCCGGTACGCTCAGCACAGCTGGTCGGCCAGCTGTGGCACGTCGTGCCCGGCCCACGCGTCGCCGACCCTGGCACGGCCGCAGCTCCCTGCGGCCCGAGTTCGGAGGAAACATGGCGTCTGCTGTCTACGACTTCGTCATCGTGGGAGGGGGATCGGCCGGCTGTGCGCTGGCCAACCGCCTCTCGGCCGACCCGGCCACCAAGGTCCTCGTCCTGGAGGCGGGTCGCAACGACTCGCTCTGGGACGTGTTCATCCACATGCCCGCCGCGCTGCCCTTCCCGATCGGCAGCCGGTTCTACGACTGGAAGTACGAGTCCGAGCCCGAGCCGCACATGGGGGGCCGTCGGATCTACCACGCGCGCGGCAAGGTGCTCGGCGGCTCCAGCAGCATCAACGGGATGATCTTCCAGCGTGGCAACCCGTTGGACTACGAGCGGTGGGCGGCGGACCCGGGCATGGAGACGTGGGACTACGCCCACTGCCTGCCGTACTTCAACCGGATGGAGAACTGCCTGGCCGCCGACCCGGACGACCCGTTCCGCGGCCACGACGGGCCGCTGGCCCTCGAGCGGGGCCCCGCGACGAACCCGTTGTTCGAGGCGTTCTTCCAGGCTGCCGAGCAGGCCGGCTACAGCCGGACCAGCGACGTCAACGGCTACCGTCAGGAGGGTTTCGCGCGCTTCGACCGGAACATCCGCAACGGCCGGCGGCTGTCCGCCGCGCGGGCCTACCTGCACCCGGTCATGGACCGGCCCAACCTCGAGGTCGTGACGAGGGCCCTGGCCACGCGCGTGCTCTTCGAGGGCAAGACCGCCGTGGGCGTGGAGTACCAGCGTGGCCGCGGTGCCGCGACGCAGGTGCGGGCCAAGACCGTGGTCCTCAGCGGCGGCGCCATCAACTCGCCGCAGCTCCTTCAGCTGTCCGGGGTGGGCAACGCCCAGGAGCTGTCCCGGCTGGGCATCGACGTCGTGCACGACCTGCCGGCCGTGGGGGAGAACCTGCAGGACCATCTCGAGGTGTACATCCAGTACGCCTGCAAGCAGCCGGTCACGATGCAGCGCTACCTCAAGCACCGGTACAAGCCGTTGATCGGTGCCGACTGGCTCTTCCGGCACCAGGGCCCGGGCGCGACCAACCACTTCGAGGGTGGCGGGTTCGTCCGGAGCAACGACGACGTGGCCTACCCGAACCTGATGTTCCACTTCCTTCCCATCGCGGTGCGGTACGACGGGTCGGCGCCCGAGGGTGGCGAGGGGTACCAGGTGCACGTCGGGCCGATGTACTCCGATGCCGTCGGCTCCGTCAAGATCAGGAGCACGGACCCCCGGGAGCACCCGGCCCTCCGGTTCAACTACCTGTCGACGGACCAGGACCGCCGCGAGTGGGTGGAGGCGGTGCGCGTCGCGCGGAACATCCTGACCCAGCCGGCCATGGACCCGTTCAACGCCGGTGAGATCTCACCCGGACCCTCGGTCGAGACCGACGAGGAGATCCTCAGGTGGGTCGCCGAGGACGCGGAGACGGCGCTGCACCCCTCGTGCTCGTTGCGGATGGGGGTCGACGACAGGTCGGTCGTCGACCCGCTCACCATGGGCGTTCACGGCTTGGAGGGCATCAAGGTCGTCGACGCCTCGGTGATGCCCTACGTCACCAACGGCAACATCTATGCCCCGGTGATGATGGTGGCGGAGAAGGCTGCCGACCTGATCCTCGGCAACACCCCGCTGCCGCCGTCGGAGGCCCAGTTCTACCGCCACCAGCCCGCGGTTCACTGACCTGTCCACCGGCGCGACGTCGACCTCCGAGCCCCTCGCCCGCGAAGCCCTCAGGCTTCGCGGGCGAGTCTCTTGACACGGCTTTGTCGTGGTCTCAGACTGTTGCGCATCGTGCTTTGAGTTGTGTTATTCGCATCGAGGTGGTTCCTATGTTGTCAGTCTGTCCGCTGTCCTCACTCGCGCCGGGGGAGGCGCTGCGCGTTCAGGCCGAGCCGCCGATCGCGGTGTTCCACACCGAGGACGGCGAGGTGTTCGCGCTCGATGACACCTGCACCCACCAGGACGCGTCGCTCGCCGACGGCTGGCTGGAGGGCTGCGAGATCGAATGCCCGTTGCACGCCTCCCGCTTCGACCTGCGCACCGGCCAGGTCGACGCACCGCCGGCCAAGAAGCCCGTGCGAACCCACCGCGTCGTCGTGGAGGACGGCCACATCTACGTCGAGCTGTCCTCCGAGGAGCCCAACCTGCCGCCCGGGGTCAGCGCGAGCAGCCAGGGTGCGGGTGGTCGGGGATGAGGACCGTCGCGGTCGTCGGCGCCTCGCTGGCCGGGCTCTCCTCGGCCAGGGCGCTGCGCAGCCAGGGGTTCGACGGGCGGCTCGTCGTCATCGGTGACGAGCTGCACCGGCCCTACGACCGGCCGCCCCTGTCCAAGGAGTTCCTGGCCGGAAAGGTCGCGCAGGAGGACATCGCCCTCGAGGACGACGACGAGGACCTGGATGTCGAGTGGCTGCTCGGCGTCCGCGCAGCCAGCCTCGACCTGACCGAGCGCAGCGTGGTGCTCGGCGACGGCACGCGGATCCGGGCCGACGGGGTCGTCGTCGCGACGGGTGCCCGTGCGCGGACGCTGCCGGGCACGGAAGGGCTGGCGGGTGTCCACACCCTGCGGACGCTCGACGATGCCGTGGCACTGAGGGCCGAGATCGAGCCCGGGCGGCGGCTCGTCGTCATCGGCGCCGGCTTCATCGGTGCCGAGGTCGCGTCCACGGCGCGTTCCCTCGGCCTCGAGGTCACCGTCGTCGAGGCGATGGCGACCCCCCTCGCCGGGCCGCTCGGCACGGACATGGGCCGCATCGTCAGCAGCTTGCACGCCAACCACGGTGTCCGGCTCATCTGCGGCACCGGGGTGCGGCGGTTCACCGGTGCCGGAAGGGTGGACGGTGTCGAGCTCGACGACGGCCGGCTGCTGCCGGCCGACCTCGTGCTCGTCGGTGTCGGGGCCCAGCCCAACGTCGACTGGCTGCAGGGCTCCGGGTTGGAGCTCGACAACGGCGTCCGCTGCGACGCCGGCGGCCTGACGAGCTTCTCCCGGCGTCGTGGCCGTCGGTGACTGCGCGGCCTGGTACGACCGACGGTTGGGTCGTCACCACCGAGTCGAGCACTGGACCGGAGCGCTCGACCGGCCGAAGCGCGCGGTGGCCACGCTGCTGTCCGGCGACGGCGCGGGACCGGATGTGGCCCCGCCCTACTTCTGGTCGGACCAGTACGGCGTGCGCCTGCAGTTCGCCGGCGACGCCCGGTCCGCCGACAGCGTGACCATCGAGGAGGGCGACCCTGCCGAGCACTGCTTCCTGGCGGTCTACCGACGCGCCCAGGAGCCGGTCGGGGTCCTCGGCCTGAACCAGACCAGACCCTTCACCCGGTGGCGCCGGATGCTCGGCGCCCCCACCGTTCCGGCTCCCGCCTGAAGGCCGGACAACCCTTGACAGCGCCGGCGTCTGCCAGCACGCTGTTGCGTATCACACTTAACGTTGCGTCATAAAAAACCTCACCACCCCCGCCCGTCGTCCAGGAGCTCTTATGTCCGTCATCGAGACCTCGCCCAGCCTCATCGCCACCCTGCCCGGTCACACGTACACCGATGAGGCCGTGTTCGCCGCCGAGCAGGAGCGGATCTTCGAGGCGATGTGGTTCTGCGCCGCCCGCTCGAGCGACCTGACGGGGCCCGGCTCGTTCAAGACGGTGCAGGTCGGCCGCGAGAGCGTGCTGATCACCCGCAACCGCAAGGGCGAGGCCCGGGCCTTCTTCAACATCTGCCGCCACCGCGGCGCCCAGCTGTGCACCGAGGAGTCGGGCCAGGCCCAGCGCTCGTTCCAGTGCCCCTACCACGCCTGGACGTACGACTTCGACGGCAAGCTCGTCGCAGCGCCGAACCTGACGAAGATGCCTGACATCGACCGCGTCGAGTACGGGCTGCGCACCATCTCGGTGCAGGAGTGGCTCGGCTACATCTGGGTGTGCCTGGCGCCGGAGCCCCCCTCGTTCGACGAGACCGTCCGCCACGCCGTCATCGAGCGCCTCGGTGACCTCGAGTCGATCGAGCACTACGACGTCGCCAACCTCGCCGTCGGGCGCCGCATCGTCTACGACGTCAAGGCCAACTGGAAGCTCATCATCGAGAACTTCATGGAGTGCTACCACTGCGCGACGATCCACCCCGAGCTCACCGAGGTTCTGCCCGAGTTCGCCGACGGGTTCGCCGCCCAGTACTTCGTGGGCCACGGCGCCGTCTTCGGTGAGGAGATCAAGGGGTTCACCGTCGACGGCTCCGAGGGGCTGGACCGTATCCCGGGCGTCTCCGACGACCAGGACCGTCGCTACTACGCGATCACCGTCAAGCCGCAGGTCTTCATCAACCTGGTGCCCGACCATGTGATCTTCCACCGGATGTACCCCCTGGCGGCCGACCACACCATCGTCGAGTGCGACTGGCTCTACCTGCCCGGTGTGGTCGAGAGCGGCAAGGACGTCAGCGCGTCGGTGGAGCTGTTCCACCGGGTCAACCAGCAGGACTTCGACGCCTGCGAGCGGTGCCAGCCGGCGATGAGCTCGCGCGTCTACGCCGACGGGGGAGTCCTGGTCCCCAGCGAGCACCACATCGGCGAGTTCCACGAGTGGGTCCAGGCCAAGCTCGCGGGCGCCGTCGGCCCGACCGCCGGCTAGCGGTGCAGCTCCACCTCCACCCACCCGCCCGGACACCCGGCCGGCCTCGGCGCTCACGGAAGGAGCGGGCATGGCGACCGCAACACTGATCGACGGCAAGCGGATCGCCGAGACGGTCAAGCGCGACCTGGCAGAGCGCGTCTCCATGCTGCAGCTGCAGGACATCCGGCCGGGTCTGGGGACGATCCTCGTCGGAGACGACCCGGGGAGCCGTTCCTACGTCAACGGCAAGCACCGGGACTGCCGCGAGGTCGGGCTGCACTCCATCCGGGTCGAGCTGCCGCAGACCGCCTCCCAGGAGGAGATCGAGGCGGCCGTCCTCCGGCTGAACGCGGACCCGGCCTGTACCGGGTTCATCGTCCAGCTGCCGCTGCCGGCGCACATCGACACCCACCGCGTGCTCGAGCTCATCGACCCGGACAAGGACGCCGACGGCCTCCATCCGGTCAACCTCGGGCGGTTGGTCCTCGGCATGCCGGCCCCGCTGCCGTGCACGCCGAGGGGGATCATCGAGCTGCTGCGACACCATGACGTCCCCATCACCGGGGCACGCTTCTGCGTCATCGGCTGCGGCCTGACCGTCGGCCGTCCGCTGGGACTGATGCTGACGCGGCGCAGTGAGCATGCGACGGTGACGCTGTGCCACGAGGCGACCGTCGACGTCGCGGCGCACACGCGCGTCGCCGACGTCGTCGTCGCGGCCGCAGGCGTGGCACACCTCGTGCAGCCGGACTGGGTCAGGCCAGGTGCGACGGTGCTGTCCGTCGGCATCACCCGCACCATCGAAGGCATCTTGGGCGACGTGCATCCGGCCGTGGACAGCGTGGCAGGCAAGGTCAGCGGAGCAACCGGGGGGGTCGGGCCCATGACGCGAGCGATGCTGCTCACCAACGTCGTGGAGATGGCCGAGACCCTCGGAGGCCCGTGATCGGCGTGCCGGACCCGACGAAGGGTCCTGCGCCGATGCTGCCGCGATGACGTTCGAGCACAGCAACCCCACAGAACGGTGAGCACCTCCCGGTTCACGTCTGAAAGGAAACGGCATGGCTTCAACGACGTTACAAAAGGGTCTCAGCGACCGTCAGCTGAGGATGATCGCCATCGGCGGCGTGATCGGAGCGGGCCTGTTCGTCGGCTCGGGCGTGGTCATCGGCAGCACGGGGCCCGGATCGTTCATCGCGTACGCCCTGTGCGGCTTCGTGGTCATCATGGTCATGCGCATGCTGGCCGAGATGGCGGTCGCGAACCCTTCGACAGGCTCGTTCGCGGACTACGCGCGCAACGCCCTCGGCGGTTGGGCCGGGTTCTCGGTCGGATGGCTGTACTGGTACTTCTGGGTGATCATCGTCGGGTTCGAGGCGATCGCGGGCGCGAAGATCGTCCAGTACTGGGTGCCGAACGCCCCGCTGTGGCTGGTCTCGCTGATCCTGCTCAGCGCGATGACCGCCACGAACCTGTTCTCGGTGTCCTCCTTCGGGGAGTTCGAGTTCTGGTTCGCCGGCATCAAGGTGGCGGCCATCATCATCTTCCTGGCTCTCGGTGCGGCGTACGCGTTCGGATTCTGGCCCGGCAAGTCGATGGACTTCTCCAACCTGACGGCTCATGGGGGGTTCCTGCCCCATGGCGCGCTCGGCGTCACCGCCGCGATCGTGACGGTGATCTTCTCGATGACCGGCGCCGAGGTCGCCACCATCGCCGCCGCCGAGTCGAAGGACCCTGAGAGGGCGGTGGCCAAGGCCGCGAACTCGGTGATCATGCGCATCGCGGTCTTCTTCATCGGCTCGATCTTCCTGCTGACCGTCATCCTGCCGTGGAACGACAAGACGGTGGCCGCTTCGCCGTTCGTCGCCGCGTTCACCCAGATGGGGATTCCCTACGCCGACCACATCATGAACGCGGTCGTGCTCACGGCGGTGCTGAGCTGTCTGAACTCCGGGATGTACACCGCCTCCCGCATGCTCTTCGTGCTCGCCGCGCGCCGTGAGGCTCCGCTGCAGCTGGTCAGCGTGACCAGCCGCGGGGTGCCCGCCGTGGCGATCCTGGCGTCGTCCGTCGTCGGCTTCCTGTGCGTCATCGCCGCCGCCGTCTCGCCCGACACGGTCTTCGCCTTCCTGTTGAACTCCAGCGGCGCGATCATCCTGTTCGTCTACTGCCTCATCGGCATCTCGCAGGTGGTGCTGCGGTTCCGCTCAGGGAGCCAGTCGTTGAAGGTGAAGATGTGGCTCTTCCCGTTCCTGTCGATCGGGACGGTCCTGGCGATCGCCGCGATCCTGGCGCAGATGGGCATCAAGGAGGACTCCCGGTCGCAGCTGATCCTCAGCCTGCTGTCGTGGGCCGTCGTCATCGCGTTCTTCTTCGCGAACCGGTGGTTCATCGCCCGTCGTCCCGTGGCCGAGGCACCTGCTCGGACGGTGGCTCCGCACCGGGTCCTCGTGCTGGCCAACGAGACGGCCAACTCCACCGAGCTGCTCGACGAGCTGCGCGGCATCGGCGCCGAGCACGACGCCAGCTACTACGTCGTCGTGCCCGCCAGCCCCGTCGAGACCGGTGTGGCGGCCACGCACGGCCCGCTGGACGTGATGCAGGCGACCCGCGAGGCCGCCACGGCACGGCTCGACCACACCCTGGGGACGCTTCGCTCGGAGGGTCTGGACGCCGACGGCGCGCTGGGGGACTACCGGCCGCTGCGAGCACTGGCGAACGGTGTCGCCACCTTCCGTCCGGACCAGATCGTCATCGCGACCCTGCCGCTCGAGAAGCTCCGTGTGGCACCGCTTCGAGGTCGTCGACCGAGCGCGGGCGGAGTACCCCGAGCTGCCGGTCACCCATGTCGTGGCGGCTCCCGTGCCCGTCGGAGCGACGGTCGCATGACGATCATCGCTGGGTTCAGCTCGAGCAGGCAGGGCAGCGCTCCGCTCAACCTGGCCGCTCAGCTGGCGCGGACGACCGGGCAGAAGATCGTCGCCGCGGCGGTCGTGGAGCGGGGGCCGCGCGCGGGCGCCGACCGGATCGAGGACGAGTACCGGCGCCACCTCGTGTCCCAGGTGACAGCGTCCCTCGAGCGGGTAGTCGAGCAGGCGTGCAGCGACGTCGACATCTGCGTGAAGGTCCACCCGTCGACCTCGACACCCAACGGTCTGATGGAGCTGGTGGGCGAGCACGACGCCGACCTCGTGGTGGTCGGGTCGTCGTCGGCGGGTCTGCTCGGCAGGGTCGACCTGGGTAGTGTGACCGAGCGTCTCGTGCACACCTCGAAGGTGCCGGTCGCGATCGCCCCCCGTGGCTACCCACCGGGTCGCATTCCGATCGGGCGGCTGACGGCGGCCTTCGGCGGCGCCCCGGACGACGGAGGCCTCATCGCGACCAGTGCCCGGCTGGCCGACCGGTGGAAGGTGCGGCTGCGGATCGCATCCTTCACGTCGCGGCCGTTCACCATGTTCGGCGGCTCGATCGAGCGGTCTGCCGAGGACCTGGTCGTCGAGCGATGGAGGCGCAGGACCATGGACGAGGCGGTCAAGCAGCTGGGCGAGGTGCACGACCCTGTCTCGAACGTGGACGTGGTGACCGGGATCGGCACCGAGTGGCGCGAAGCAGTGGAGAACATCCCGTGGAGGCGCGGTGACCTGCTCGTGCTCGGATCCGGGGCGGCCGGCCCGATGGCGCAGGTCTTCCTCGGTTCGGCGGCCGCGAAGATCCTGCGGCACGCACCGGTCCCGGTCATGATCGTCCCGAGGCAGCGCCCCACGCCCTGACCCGTGAACCGGGCCCCCGGAACCCGACGGTGGCCGGTCGCACGCCGATGTCCTGGCGTGCGGCCGGCACGACCGGGGACATCGGCTGCCATGAAGGCGTGGGCCGCCGGGCCGCCCGGCCCTGAAACGAACCGAAGGGGCGTCCGCGTCCCGTGACCGAGGAGCTATCACACGCCATGGCCGAGCACGAGTTGCTGGGGACGCCCGACGAGTCTCGCCTGAGGGTCCGGACCCCACGCGAACACGCGGCGGGTGTCGAGGCGGTGGCGGTGGCCATGGGCCGGGCCCTGGGGGAGATGGGACCCTCGCGCGCCGCCCGGACGCTGCTGCGCCTCAACCAGGTCGACGGGTTCGACTGCATGTCCTGCGCGTGGCCCGACCCGGATCCCGATCATCGCCACACCGCCGAGTTCTGCGAGAACGGCGCCAAGGCCGTGGCCGAGGAGGCGACGACGGCCCGGGTGGGGCCGGAGTTCTTCGCTCGGCACAGCATCGCCGAGCTGGCTGCGCGCCCGGACCACTGGCTGGGCAAGCAGGGGCGGCTGACCCACCCGATGGTGCGCCGTCCGGGTGGCACGCACTACGAGCCGATCGCGTGGGACGAGGCGTTCACGCTGGCCGCGTCGCACCTGAACGGGTTGGGGACGCCGGACGAGGCGGCGTTCTACACGTCCGGGCGCGCCTCGAACGAGGCGGCGTTCGTCTACCAGCTGTTCGTCCGCGCGTTCGGGACCAACAACCTCCCGGACTGCTCGAACATGTGCCACGAGTCGAGCGGCGTGGCGCTCATCGACACGATCGGCATCGGCAAGGGCAGCGTCAGCCTCGAGGACCTGTACCGGGCCGAGCTCATCGTGCTGGCCGGGCAGAACCCGGGCACGAACCATCCGCGGATGCTCTCGGCGCTCGAGACCGCGAAGCGGCGCGGGGCGCGGATCATCAGCATCAACCCGCTGCGCGAAGCGGGCCTGGTCAACTTCCGCAACCCGCAGCACGCCCGCGGCGTCGTGGGCCACGGCACCGACCTGACCGACCTGCACCTGCCGATCCGTCTCGGCGGGGACCAGGCACTCTTCCAGGCGATCGGGTCGCTGCTCGTCGAGTGGGATGCGATCGACCACGCCTTCGTCGACGCCCACACCGACGGGTTCGCCGCGTGGCGGGAACACGTGGCCGACGTCGACTGGGAGCGGGTCGGGCAGGCGACCGGCCTCGAGCGCGACCTGGTCGTCGAGGCGGCCAGGATGGTCGCGAAGCTCCGGCGCCACGGTCTGGTGCTGGGCGATGGGCCTGACCCAGCACCGCAACTCGGTGGCCACCATCAAGGAGGTCGTCAACCTCGCGCTGGCCCGCGGCGACATCGGCAAGCCGGGGGCGGGCCTGTGCCCGGTCCGGGGCCACTCCAACGTGCAGGGCGACCGAACCATGGGCATCTGGGAGAAGCCGCCGGCCTCCTTCCTGGACGCCCTGGCGGCCGAGTTCGGGTTCGAGCCGCCGCGGCGGCACGGCTACGACACCGTGGAGACGATCGAAGCCATGCTCGCCGGCAAGGTCGGGGTCTTCGTCGGGCTCGGCGGCAACTTCCTCCACGCCGCGCCGGACACCGGCGTCACGGCGGAGGCGCTGCGGCGTACGGCGCTGACCGTGCAGGTGTCGACCAAGCTCAACCGCTCCCACCTCGTGACCGGGGAGACCGCCCTCATCCTGCCCACGCTCGGGCGCACCGAGCGCGACGACCGGGAGAGCGGGCCGCAGTTCGTGACGGTCGAGGACTCGATGTCGGTGGTCCACGCCTCGCGTGGCCGCCTGGCACCCGCCGGCGAGCAGCTGCGCTCGGAGGTGGCCATCGTCTGCGGGCTGGCCGAGGCCACCCTGGGCGCGGGGACGAGCCACGCCGACGGCACGAGCATCGACTGGGCGGCGTTGCGGGCTGACTACGGACGGATCCGCGCGCACATCGAGCGCGTCGTCCCGGGCTTCGACGACTACGAGGCCCGGGTCCTGACCAGGACCGGCTTCGTGCTGCCGCACCCGCCGCGCGACCGGCGCGCGTTCGACACCCCGTCGGGCCGGGCCCAGTTCACGACGTCGGACCTCGACCTGCTCGAGGTGCCGGCGGGCCACCTCGTGCTGCAGACGATGCGCAGCCACGACCAGTTCAACACCACGATCTACGGCCTGTCCGACCGCTACCGCGGCATCGAGGGCGGGCGTCAGGTGGTCCTGCTCAACCGTCGCGACATCGAGGCCCACGGGTTGCGGGCGGGCGACCACGTCGACATCGTGGCGCACTGGGCCGGCGACGACGTCGACCGCCGCGTCCGCAACTTCCGGGTCGTCGAGTACGACACCCCGCGGGGGTCCGCCGCGGCGTACTACCCCGAGACCAACCCGCTGGTGCCGCTCGCGTCCGTCGCCGAGCACAGCAACACGCCCACGTCCAAGTCCGTCGTCGTCAGGCTCGAGCCCAGCACCGCACCTGGGTGACGGAGCCGAGGCAGCGGCCGTCCGGGCCCGGTCCGCCGGTCGGCCACCGAGCTGGACGCGCCCGACGGCTCGCCTAGCTCGGTGGCAGGAACGGTGCGACCAGCCGGGCCCGCTTCGCCGGCTTGCCGGTCCGCTCCTCGTAGGCGTCGGACGCGTCGAGCGTCTTGGCGATGAGCCTCGAGGCGATGAACCGGATGGGCTCGGGTTCCCAGTTGCGGGTGTGGTGCCCGACCCACGGCAGCGTGGTCAGGTCCGTGCTGTCGCCCAGGATCAGGTCGCGCATGGTGCGGCCGGAGATGTTGGCGGCCGTGACGCCGTGGCCACCGAAGGCACCGACGAACCCGAGTCCCGTCGTGCGGTCGAACGTCGTCCGCATGCACCAGTCGCGCGGGACCGCCAGGGGCCCGCCCCAGTGGTGGGTGATGCGAGCCTGCGACACCGCCGGGAACGCCTCGCGCAGGGTCTCGGTGAGCCTCTGGAAGACCCCGGCGTCGCGCTCGTTCTCGGGGGAGATGGGGTTGGTCAGCCGGTACGGCGCCCCTCGGCCGCCCAGGGCGACCCGGCCGTCGACCGTGCGCTGGGCGTAGAAGTACAGGTGCCTCACGTCCGAGACCCCGAGACCGTCCCGCCAACCGAGGTCGTCCCAGGTCTGCTGGGGGAGGGGTTCGGTGGCGATCATCAGGGAGTAGAGGGGCAGGAACCTGCGTCGCTGTCCGCGCTCGCGGATCGTGTAGGACTCCGTGGCCCGAACCACGACATCGGCCAGCACTCGTCCGTTCCGGCACTGGACCACCTTGGGGCCCAAGCGTTCCGCTGCACTCTGCTCGTAGATCGTCACCCCGAGGCGCTCGCAGGCATCGGCCAGTCCGCGGGCCAGCCGGGCGGGGTCGACGCGCGCGCAGTGCGGCGTGAACGACCCGGCGAGGACGCCTTCCGCCCCCCGGACGAGCTCGGCGCACTCCTCGGGCGTCAGCATCCGGTAGTCCTCGGTCCCGAGCCCGAAGCGGTGCTTCGCCTCGGCCCTGGCGCGCAGACGCTGCACCTGCGGATCGGTCGTCGCGAGGTTCAGCGCCCCCTCCTTCCGGTAGCCGCAGTCGATGCCTTCGGCCGCCACGACGCGGCCGATCTCGTCGACCCCGTGCTGGGTCTCGCGCTCGGCCCGCAGGACGTTGTCCCACCCGTGGTCGCGGGCGTAGCGTGCGCCGCTGCCGGCGATCCCGGCGGACACGAAGCCGCCGTTGCGACCGGCAGCGCCGAACCCCGCGATCTCGGCCTCGACGACCGTGACCCGCAGGGACGGGTCGGCCTTCTTGAGGTAGTACGCCGTCCACAGGCCGGCGAACCCCGCTCCGACGATCGCGACGTCGCAGGTGTGGTCACCGGACAGCTGCTGTCGCGGGGTCAGGTCCTGGACCACCCCGTCGAGCCACAGGCTCCTCGACCAGCGGTTGTCGGCCGCCGGGGGGAGAGCGGCCGCATCAACGGGCCCGTTCTTCGACATGAGCTGCGCACCTCCGCTTACCGACTGTCGTCTGTCGACAGTCATTCTGGCGGCCTCGGCGGAAGTCGGGACATTCATCTCACGGAAAGGAACGGCGCACGCGGCCGAGCGGGGCCTGCCGGGCAAGCCGGCTGGCGCGGCCGGGCCGGAGCCGTGAAGTCAGGCCGCCACTCGAGGGAAGGTTGGAGCGACGGCCTGACCTCAGCCGCCTCGTGGGGGACCGAGGCCTCGACGCGCAGGCTGGGGTCACGCGCGGCGGTGACTAGAGCGTGGCAGCAGGTCGGGTGCCGGCTCAGCGGTTCGCGTGAAGTCGGCCCTCGACCGGCCTCACGATTCGGTGACGGGCAGCCGCTGACGCCGGCCCGTTCCCCGGCGGGCCTACAGGAGCCTTGGGCTCATGGGGCGTCGTCGGGCTCGTCACCGGCTGCCGCCGCGCGGCGTCGGTCCTCCTCGGCGTCCGCGCTGCCGACGGGCACCCCGTCGTCCGTCTCGGCGTCCGTGCTGCCCGCGACGCCCGTCAGGCCGTCGGTTGCGTCCTCGCCGTCATCCGCATCGCCGTCGCCGGCGGCGCGCTCACGGTCCGCCTCGACGTCCGCGCGGCCGACGGGCACGCCCTGGTCGGTCTGCTGCTCGTCGCCGCGGTCGTCGAAGGCGCCGGATGCCGCCGCAGCGCCTGCGACGGGAATGCCGCCGCTGCCGGAGGTGCCAGCTGGGTTGGTCATGTGTCCTCCTCGCGTGGTGCTCCCTGTCCCCGGCTGCATACCCGCCGGCGAGGCGCGTGACCCATGAAGAGACCTACGGGCGCCACCTCCGTGGCCCGGTGCCTCCGGCAGGTCTCGAGCGCCGGTTCAGCGGACCGGTGCGTGCCGCGTCCACGCGGGGACGTCCTCGACGTGGCTGACGACCCACGAGATGGTGCCGAGCGGGTCCTCGATGCGGCCCCATGTTGCCCGAGGGCGCTGTCGGCGAGCTCGGTGACCACGAGGCACGCGCAGCGGCAGCCCCGGCGAAGGCGACGTCGGCGTCGGGGACGAACACGCGCAGCAGGCCCGGCATCACCGGCCACTCCGGCCTGCGGTCGAAGGCCGGGACGACGGTGTCGCCGGCGGTGATCTCACCGTGGCCGATCGAGCCGTCCTCGGTCACGACGCGGGCGTGCACCTCGCCGTCGAGCACCTGCGTGACGACGTCGACGAAGGCTCCGGTGTCATCGGTGACGAGGTGCCCGTGCCCGTACAGGTCCCGCTCCGCGCCCGCCCTCACCCGTTCTCCGCTCCGCGGGTCGACCAGGGGCCCCGGGGCCCGGAAAACCGGAGGCGGACCGTCGGTGGTCGTCGGTAGCGTTTGGTGACTGTGACGATGACGAGGCTGGGGTACGACGAGGCGCGTGGCACGGGGCAGGGCGCGTCCTCTCGCCGCTCCGGCGTGCCCGCGGACCGCGTCCCCGTCGACTGGCGCCGGATCCGTCGCCCGCTCACGGTCGTGTGCTTCTCGATGTCGTTGCTCGGTGCCGTCGCGGCGTCCCTCGGCTCGATGGTCGCCGGCCGGCTCGCCGAGCACGCCACCTCGACGCTGGTGATGCTGCTCGCCCTGTGCGTCGTCGGCGGTGCCGTCATCGACACGGTCGCCAAGATGATCTGGGCGACGGTCTGCGACCGGGCGGAGGGCCGGCTGCGGGCCGACCTGCTCGACGCCGCGATGGCCCAGCCGCTGTCCGAGCTGTCCGAGCAGGCCGTCGGGGAGGTGCTCGACCGCATCGACGACGACACGTGGGAGGTCGGCCAGCTGATGCGCTGGGGCGTGTGGCAGGCCGTGCGCACGCTCCTCGCGTCGGGGCCGCTGTGGGTGGTCGCGAGCCTCGCGTGGTGGCCCGCCGCCGTCCTCTTCCCGCTGACCGGGTTCGCGACCTACTGGGTGGTCCGCAGACTCCTGCCGCAGGTCGCCGAGCGCAAGGTCGTCGAGGAAGCCGCGTGGACCGACCACGCGGCGTCCACCGAGGAGGGCGTCGCCGCCCGCGACGACCTGCGCACGGCGCTCGGCCAGGCGCACGTGCTGCGCCGCAACGCCCGGATGGCCGCCCGCGTCCACGCGGCGCTGGACCGGGTGCTCGAGGTCGAGGCCCGGATCACGCGACGCAGCGGAGGGCTCCTGCACGGCGCGCTGGCCGCCGTCGCCGTCGTCGGCGCCGCCCTGGTGCTCGCCGGCGACCTGTCGACCGCGCGGCTGGTCACCCTCTTCCTCGTCACGACGATGTTCGTCGGCGGCGTCGACATGCTGGCACGCCACCTGCCGGACCTGCAGGAGGGCTTCGGTGCGGTCCTTCGGCTGCGGGCCATGCTCGACTCCCCGGCCGAGCCGACCGGTGGGCTGCCGCTGCGCGACGGGCCCCTCGACGTCGAGTTCCGCGACCTCGAGTTCACCTACGGCACAGGCACCTTCGCACTGCGCGAGGTCAACCTCGTCGTTCCCGCCGGCCACACCTGCGCCCTCGTCGGACGCACCGGCTCCGGCAAGTCCACGCTGGCCTCGCTCCTGTCCCGGGCGGTCGAGCCGCCGCCGGGCACCGTGCTGCTCGGTGGTACCGACGTGCGCGACCTCGACCTGCAACAGCTGCGGGCGGCGGTCGGCGTGGTCACCCAGCGCACCGAGGTGCTCGCCGGAACCCTCGCCGAGAACATGACGCTCTTCGGCGCCGTTCCGCGAGCGCGGGTCGAGGCCGCGGTCGCCGAGCTCGGTCTCACCGAGTGGGTGGCCGGCCTGCCCGACGGGCTCGACACGATGCTCGGTCCGGGCGGCACCACCCTCTCGGCGGGGGAGGAGCAGCTGGTCGCGTTCGCCCGGCTGCTCGTGCGCGACGTGCGTGTCGTCGTGCTCGACGAGGCCACCGCCCGGATGGATCCCGTCACCGAGGCGCGGGTGGTCCGGGCCGCCGACCGGCTCATCTCCGGGCGTACCGGCATCCTCGTCGCCCACCGCCTCTCGACGACCGAGCGCGCCGAGCAGGTGGCCGTGCTCGAGTCCGGTCGCGTCGTGCAGCAGGGTCCGCGCGGCCGGCTGGCCGCCGTCGACGGTCCGTTCCGCCGGTTGCTCGAGGCAGCGGCCCACGAGGTGGCCGTGGAGCAGCACCACCACGAGGACGCCGCGATCGGCTCGGTGCGCCGCAGCACCACCCCGCCGCCGCCCCCGGTCCTCGCGCCCACCCCGAGCCTGGCGCGCCAGGTGTTCCACACCGTCCGCATCCAGCCGCAGTGGGGCCTGCTCGGCGCCGCGCTGTTCCTGCTGGCCTCGCTGACGGGCGCGTTCGGCGCCGTCACCGGCTGGATCTGGGGCCTCGTCGTGACCGACCTGGAGGCCGGGCAGAACCCCGGACCGCTCACCGCGGCCCTCGTCGTCTCGCTCGTGACCGGTCCGATCGTCCTGTCCCAGGCCTTCCGCACCTACCCCCACTGGTGGGTGGAGGTGCGCCTGCGGGTCCGCGCCGCGGTGCTGGCCGGACAGACCGCACAACGACGCCTGGTCCGCACCCCGCCCGGCGAGGTCGTGGCCCGCACGATGGACGCCGACCGCCTGGCGCGCTACACCGACCGGTGGGTCGACTTCGTCAACGGCCTCGTCGTCGCCTCGATGACGGCCCTCATCGCGGGCACCTGGCTCGCGGGCGCGGTCCTGCTCGTCGTGATGGTGACCTCGGCGCTGGCCTCCACGCTCGGACGGCCGGTGGCGGGGCGCTCGGCCGCGGCTGCCTCGACGGCGCGGGCCAGCTTCGGGCGGTCGCTGGTGTCGGCCCTCGAGTCGATCCGCACGGTCAAGCTCGCCGCCGCGACCCCACAGGTCCACGCGCACCTGCGTCGCGTGGACGGCGGCCGGGTGGACGCGGCCGTGCGCGAACACCGTGTCCAGGCCCTGCTCGACGGCGTGCCGATCGTCATGGTCCAGTGCGGCGTCGTGGCCGCCTGGGCCGGCTTCCTCCACGGCACGTGGCCGCTCGCCATCACCCTGCTCGTCGCAAACGCGGTCAGCGGCTTCGACTGGTTCGGCCGTGTCGCCGGCTCGGTCGTCACCGAGGCGCCGGGCGTGCGGGCGTGGATGAACGCCACGAGCCGGCTCGCGGGCGGCGGTGACCTCATGGAGGTGCCGCCGGGCATGGACCTCGTCCACGGCACCGCCGACGACCCGCAGGCCGGCGCTCGGGAACCCCTGCGAACCCTCAGCCTCCGCGGCCTGACGGCCGTCCACGACGACGGCACCATCGGTGTCCAGGACGTCGACCTGACGGTCCACGCGGGGAGCTCGTGCTCCTGCTCGGCCAGGTCGGCTCCGGCAAGTCCAGCCTGCTCTCCTCGCTGGCCGGGCTGACGCACCACACCGGTCAGGTGCTGTGGAACGGCCGGGCGCTGACGGAGCCCGAGGTCGAGCTCCGGCCGGGTCGCGTCTCCCACATCGCCCAGGTGCCGCGCGTGCTGTCGGGCACCTTCACCGGCAACGTCGCCCTGGACCACGCGGGCCGGCAGGTCGAGCCGGCCCTGGCCACCGCCCGGATGGAGCGCGACGTCGCCGAGGCGGGCGGACCCGACGCGCTGGTCGGCCACCGTGGGGTCCGGCTCTCCGGCGGGCAGGTCCAGCGGCTCGCCCTGGCCCGCGCGCTCGCCTGCGAGGCCGACCTGCTGCTGGCCGACGACGTGTCCTCGGCGCTCGATGCGGCCACCGAGATCGAGCTGTGGGCCGCGCTTCGCTCGGGCGGGGCGACCGTCATCGGCGCCACGAGCAAGGCAGCCGCGCTGGCGCAGGCCGACCGCGTCGTCGTGCTCGACGGGGGTCGCGTCGTCGAGACCGCACCCTGGCGCGAGCTCTCCCCGCGGTGGGGCCACCTCGCCGGGTGACCACCTGCTCGAGCGGCCGCACGTCCCGCGGTGGCACGCCGGCACCGACTCCGGGCCGGAAGGGCGGCTGGGGGGCGGGCCGGCTCATACTTGCCTCGTGCCACTGGAGCATCTGCAGCCGGATCGCGAACGGGCGGAGTCGTTCGGGTCGGGCGCCGAGGCGTACGACCGGTTTCGCCCGGGCTACCCTGCGGCACTGTTCGACGACCTGCTCGCCCACCCCGTCCGCTCCGCCCTGGACGTCGGCTGCGGGACCGGCAAGGTGGCCGTCGAGCTGGCACGTCGTGGGGTCGCGACGCTCGGCGTCGACCCCGACCCGCGGATGGCTGCCGTGGCCCGGGCGCACGGTGTCGACGTCGAGGTCGACCGGTTCGAGAGCTGGGACGACGCCGGGCGCCGCTTCGAGCTCATCACCTGCGGGCACGCCTGGCACTGGGTGGATCCCGCCACAGGTCCCGACAAGGCCGCCCGGCTGCTCGAGCCGGGCGGCCGGATCGCCAGGTTCTGGAACTACCACGCCGTGCCGGCGGACGTGCTCGCGGAGCTCGAGGCCGTCTACGCCGACATCGCCCCCGGGCTCACCGTCATCGGGCGCGACCCGAGCACCGCCGCCGACGCCCCGGACCCGTTCGCCGTGCACGGTGACTTCACGGTCTCGCGCCCGCGGACCTACCGGTGGCACCGGCGCCTGACAGGCGCCCAGTGGGCAGGTCTCGTCGGTACCTTCGGCGACCATCGACGCCTCGGACCGGAACACCTGGGGCGCCTGACCTCCGCCCTCGCCGACGTCATCGGGCGACACGGCGGCACGGTGACCGTGGCGCGCGGCACGTACGTGCTCCTTGCCCGACGCCGCTGAGGACCGACGCCGCTGAGGTGGGCCCCCGGACCCGCATGCCCCACCTCGTGCGCGGGACGCGTCCTACCGGGAGGATGCCGGTCATGCCGACCTCAGCGTTTCCCGAACCGTCCTCGACACCCGACCTGCGCGCCCTGCTGCTGCAGTACCTGGACTACTACCGGGCCGTGATCGCCAGCAAGCTTGACGGGCTGGCGCCTGATGACCTCCAGCGGGCGACGGTGCCGTCCGGCTGGACGCCCGCTGGACTGGTCAACCACCTCGCCAACGTCGAGCGGCGTTGGATCCGTTGGGGATTCATGGCCGAAGAGCTCACGGACCCCTGGGCCGACAGCGAAGGGACCGGATGGGTGTCACCCGACCTGCCGGCCGACCGGCTCACCGCCCTGCTCGCGGCGGCCGGGCGCCGCACCCGAGCCGTCGTCGAGGCCCATGACCTGGCCGAGCCCGCGCGGGTCGGAGGTCGGTTCACCGTCGCCTCCTCGGCCCCACAGCTGCAGTGGATCCTGCTGCACCTCATCCAGGAGTATGCGCGGCACGCCGGCCACCTGGACATCGCACGGGAGCTGATCGACGGTGCCACCGGCGAGGCGCCCGAGTAGCCGGTGCACCCTGGGCTCGGCGCCTGCTCTCGGCGCCGCGAGGAAGGAGCGTGGTGGCAGTCGCTCGGGGGACCGACCACCACCACGCCGACCCTTACATCGGCGCCGCCACCGGCGTCGTTACGCCCCCGGCGCCGGCCGCCGACGCCGAGGTGAAACCCGCAGGTTCCCAAAGACTCGGCGGACGGAGCCGCGTTGTACCTTGGGGATACGACAACCGGTCAGGTCGGCTCGTGTGGTGGGGGTCGCCACCGGGCCCCCACCTTCGACAGTGAGGGTCTCCCGCCGGCGAAACGTGCTGGAGGTTCCATGTCCGTCACGCGCCCGATCCCGCCGAGCGCCCGCGTCGCTCCCTTCACGAACCCGGTCGAGGTCCCGAGCGCCCCGTCGGGGCCGTCGGACACGCTGCAGACGCTGCTCGCCGCCGTCGCCGCGGTCGAGCCCAGGTTCCGGCACGTCGCCGTCGCCCACCTGCACCTCGACCAGGACCAACCGCTGGCCGCGTCGAGCCGGCTCGCCTCGAGGATGGCTCGGGAGCAGCTGAGCGTCCACGGGGGCGCGCTGTACGAGGCGGTGCGCACCGGTCTGCCCGTCATCGTCGCCGCTGCCGATCGCGCCGACCGCTTCCCCGAGGTCCTCGCGGCCGCGACGGTGCTCGGGGTCCGCACCCAGCTGGCCGTGCCGCTGCTGCAGGGTGGTCAGGCCGTCGGCGCGCTGAGCGTGTGCACGACGGTCGACACGGAGGTCGACCTGTCGATGCTGGAGCTCGCGGAGGCCCTGGCCGCACAGGCCGCGCTCGTGGTGGAGCAGCACCGGCTCGTCGCGGACCTCACCGTCGCCGTGGCGAGCCGGGAACGCATCGGCCAGGCCTGCGGCATCCTCATGAGCCGGTTCGTCCTGACGGCCGACGAGGCGTTCGCGGCGCTGAGCCGCGCCTCGCAGAACCGCAACGTCAAGGTGCGGGACCTGGCTGCGGAGGTCGTCCGGACCGGGACGCTGCCCGAGCTGGACTGAGCCCGTCGTCCCGGGCGACCCGGGGGCGCGGCGGACCGTACTGACGTACCGGCCTGCAGCCGGTCCTGGGATCGTCCGCCCCGCCGGCTCCCTCCACGGCGCCGCCGGGGCGGACGGCAGCCTCGTACCCACGAGGCGGGCCGGGCTATCGCCGAGGGACGACCCACGTATCGGGTCAGGGCAGGTGCGGCACGCCCTCGGGCTCGCCGGCAGCGTCCGAGAGCGCGTCGAGGGCGGCGGACAGTGACCGACGCGTCGGCTCGTCCAGCCGCGCGAGCAGTGCGCGGAAGCGCTGCCTGCGGTGCTCCATGACCGCATCGAGGGTGCGCCGGCCGGCGGCGGTCGTCGCGAGCACCACCTGCCTGCGGTCCCGCGGGCTCGGGGCGCGACGCACGAGCCCCGCCGCCACGAGGCGGTCGACGAGGCGGCTTGCCGAGGACGCGTGGACCTCGAGGGCTGCGGCGAGCTCGGTCGTCGACGTTGCGCGTCCGCTCGCGACCAGGACGAGACCGCGCAGCTGGGGGAGCGTCAGAGACCCCTCGCCGGCTTCGGGGAGCGAGCTGGTGACGACGGCCGTGACGACGCGCGAGGCCCGCAGCAGGGACTCGACGTCCGAGGTGCGCGGCTGAGGGTACGAATCCGGTGTCGTCGCCACGTGAACAGCGTAGGCGACTCTTGCATTGCTGCAACTGTTGCAGTTATACACGTAAGAGAGCGATCGAGGAGGACGCATGGACCAGTCGTCGCCATCACCGGCGCCAGCGGGGGCATCGGCAGAGCCACCGCCCGCGAGTTCGCCCGCCGCGGAAGCGATGTCGCGCTCATCGCCCGCGGGACCCGAGGGCTCGAGGCGGCGGCCGAGGAGGTCCGGGCGCACGGGCGGCGGGCCCTCGTCGTGCCGGTCGACGTCGCCGACGCCGACGCCGTGGAGGCCGCGGTCGCCCGGATCGAGCGCGAGCTCGGACCGATCTCCGTCTGGGTCAACGACGCCTTCACGTCGGTGTTCGCGCGCTTCGAGGACATCGCGCCCGAGGAGTTCAAGCGGGTCACCGAGGTCAGCTACCTCGGGTTCGTCTACGCGACCCGTGCGGTCCTCGCCCGGATGCGCGAGCGAGACGCCGGCACCATCGTGCAGGTCGGGTCGGCGCTCGCCTACCGGGGCATCCCGCTCCAGACCGCCTACTGCGGCGCCAAGCACGCGATCCAGGGCTTCCACGAGGCGCTGCGGGTCGAGCTGCTCCACGAGAAGAGCAACGTCCACGTGACGATGGTCCAGATGCCGGCCCTCAACACGCCGCAGTTCTCGTGGGTCCTGTCGCGCCTGCCCCGCAAGGCGCAGCCGGTGCCGCCCATCTACCAGCCCGAGGTCGCGGCACGGGCGATCGTCTACGCGTCCGAGCACCCGCGCCGACGGGAGTACTGGGTCGGGGCCACGACGGCCGCGACGCTCCTGGCCAACGCCGTGGCCCCGGGGCTGCTCGACCGGTACCTCGCCCGCACCGGCTTCGACTCGCAGCAGACGAGCGAGCCCCGTCCCGAGGACCAGCCCGCCAACCTCTGGGAGCCCGCGGACGGTGACGGCGGCCGCGACTTCGGTGCGCACGGGGCCTTCGACAGCCGGTCGAAGTCGACGAGCAGGCAGCAGTGGCTGGCGCACCGGTACCCGCAGCTGGCAGGTGTCGCCGGCGTCGCGGCGGCGGGCCTCGCGGCGGCGCTGGCGGGGCGACGGCGATGAGCTCACGGCGCCGGGCCCGACTGGCCGGGGTCACCGGGATCGTTTGGGGTGCAATGTTGTTCACCTACCCTGAGACGGTCTGGCAACGGATGCTGGGTCGCGCCTGCGACGCGGACGAGCAGCTGGTGACCCAGCTCCTCGGCTTGCGGCACGTCGTCCAGGGGCTCGCGCTGGTGGCCGCACCGGGAGCGGTGCGTGGCCCTGCCGTCGCCACCGACCTGACCCACGGTCTGTCGATGGTCGCCCTCGCCGGCTGGCGACCCCGCTACGCGCGCCCCGCCCTCACCTCCACCGCCGTGGCACTGGCGGCAGCCGTGCTCACCGGCATCCGCCGGGAACGGACATGACGGATCGAGCGGCCTCCACCTCGGCGGCGACGAGCACCTCGACGGGCCAGCCGTTCCACGTCCTGCGCGACTACTCCTTCGTGGCGGACGGCCACCGGGGCGCCCTCATCGGGCCACGCGGTGACGTCGCGTGGCTGTGCGTACCGCGCTGGGACTCGCCGGCGGCCTTCGCCACCCTCATCGGGGGCCGGGGCGGCTACACGGTCACCCCGGTCGACCCGTACGTGTGGGGCGGCGCGTACGAGCCCGGCAGCCTCGTCTGGCGCAGCCACTGGGTGACGAACACCACGACGGTCGAGTGTCGGGAGGCCCTCGCCGTCCCGGCCGACCCGCATCGCGCGGTGCTGCTGCGACGGGTCGAGATGCCGGAGGACGACGGGGCGCGCGTGGCCGTCTCCCTCGACCTGCGCCCGGACTTCGGGCGCAGAGCCGCGGACGTGCGACGCGACGAGGCCGGTCACTGGCTCCTCGACGCCGGAGACGTGCGGGCCCGGTGGAGCGGCGTGCCCGAGGCGACCGTGGACTCCGACGGCGTCCTGCGGGCCGAGCTCTACCTCGGCCGGGGCGCGCACCGCGACCTCGTCCTCGAGGTGTCGGACCACCCGCTCGGTGACCCCGTGGACCCCGATGCCGCCTGGCGCCTGACCGAACAGTGGTGGCACGAGCAGGTGCCCGACTTCGAGGACGTCGTCGGCCGGCGTGACGCCCGCGTGGCGTACGCGGTCCTGCGCGGCCTCACGGCTCCGGGCGGCGGGATGGTCGCCGCGCCGACGCTCGGGCTGCCCGAGCGCGCGGAGGCCGGACGCAACTACGACTACCGCTACGTCTGGCTGCGCGACCAGGCCTACGCCGGCCTCGCCGTCTCGGTGCGCGAACCGCTCCCGCTGCTGTCGGAGTTCGTCGACGTGACGACGGCCCGCGTCCTCGAGCACGGTGGTGACCTCGCGCCGGCGTACTCGGTGACCGGGGCCCTGCCTCCGCACGAGAGCACGCTGGACCTGCCGGCGTATCCGGGTGGGGCCGACGTCGTGGGCAACTGGGTCCGGGGACAGTTCCAGCTCGACACGCCCGGTGAGATCCTCCAGCTCTACGCCGCCGCTGCGCGTCACGACCTCCTGACGGCCGACGACGCGCGCGCCGCCGACCTGCTCGTCGACGTCATCGCCCGTCGCTGGCAGGAGCCGGACGCCGGGATCTGGGAGCTCGACCCCGACTGGTGGACCCACTCCCGGCTGGCCTGCGTCGGCGGGCTGCGTCGCACCGCGGAGCAGCTGTCCGGTCCGGTCGCCGACCGGGCCGACCACCTCGCCGACGTGATCCTCGCCGAGACGAGCCGACGGTGCCTCTCGCCCGAGGGCGTGTGGCAGCGCCGACCCGGGCGGCACGAGCTCGACGCGTCGCTGCTGCTTCCCGGCGTCCGCGGCGCCCTGTCGCCGCAGGACCCCCGCACCCTCGCGACGATCGCCGCCCTCGAGAAGGACCTGTCCGCCGACGGCTACCTCTACCGCAACCGGCCCGACGACCGGCCCCTCGGGCAGGCCGAGGGTGCCTTCCTCCTCTGCGGCTTCGCGATGAGCCTCGCCCACTGGGGTGCGGGCCACGACGTCGAGGCCTTCCGGTGGTTCGAGCGCCAGCGCGCCGCCGCCGGGCCGGCGGGACTGTTCGCCGAGGAGTTCGACGTCGAGCAGCAGCAGCTGCGCGGCAACCTGCCCCAGGGCTTCGTCCACGCCCTCCTGCTCGAGTGCGCCCAGCGTCTCGGCGGCGAGCCCGACACCGACACGGGCAGCGGCACCTGAGAGGCGCGCCCGGAAGGAGAGGAGATCGCGATGACCCTGACGGAGAACCTTGCGCCGGCCCCGACGTCGGAGGCCCGGCTCGTCACGGCTCTGCGCTCCCGGGTACGCGGCGAGGTCCGCCCCGACCTGGCGAGCCGGGGAGCCTACGCCGTCGACTCCTCCAACTACCGGTACGTCCCCACGGTGGTCGTCAACCCGCTCGACCCCGACGACGCGGAGGCGGCCGTGGCGGTCTGCCGGGAGCACGACGCGTCGATCGTCTCCCGCGGCGGTGGGACCAGCCTGGCGGGCCAGACCACCGGGCCGGGCGTGGTCCTCGACTGGTCGCGCCACTGCACCCGGGTGGAGTCGGTCGACGTCGCCCGACGCCGCTGCGTCGTCCAGCCGGGCATCGCGCTCGACGACCTCAACCGCGAGCTCTCGCGGTACGGCCTGATGTTCGGGCCCAAGCCGTCGACGCACCGCACCTGCACCATCGGCGGGATGATCGGCAACAACTCGTGCGGCTCGACGGCGCAGGCCTACGGCAAGACCGTCGACAACGTCGCCCGGCTCGAGGTGCTCACGTTCGACGGTGAGCGGATGTGGGTGGGGCCGACGAGCGAGGAGGAGTACGCCGCAGCCCTCGACGCCGGCGGCCGGCGCGGCGAGATCCACCGGGCGCTGCGCGGCCTGCGCGACGAGAACCTGGAGCTCCTGCGCACCCGCTACCCGAAGATCCCGCGCCGGGTCTCGGGCTACAACCTCGACTCCCTGCTGCCCGAGGACCACTTCGACCTCGCCAGGGCGCTCGTCGGTTCCGAGGGCACCCTCGTCACCGTGCTGCGCGCGGAGCTCGTGCTCGTCGAGGTGCCCAAGGCCACGGCGATGGTCGTCCTCGGGTTCCCCGACATCGCCGACGCCGGAGACGCCGTCCCGCAGGTCGTCGCGCACGAGCCCTGGCTGCTCGAGGGGCTCGACGACGTGCTCATCAACCTCGAGCGCGAGACGGCCCTGGCCGGTGACGCCGTCGACGACCTGCCCAGGGGCCGCGGCTGGCTCGTCGTCCAGTTCGCGGCCGACACCAGGCAGGAGGCGGACGAGCGCGCCAAGGGGCTCGTGCACGACGTCGAGCGCAACGAGCACCCCCCGACGACCCGCTTCTACGACGACTCGAGCCACATCGAGGAGCTGGTCCGGGTCCGCGAGGCGGGGCTCGGCGCCACCGCCCACCCGTCGGCACGGCACGACACGTGGCCCGGTTGGGAGGACTCGGCCGTGCCGCCCGACCGGCTCGGGGACTACCTTCGCGACCTGCGCCGGCTCTTCGACGAGTACGGCTACCGCGAGGACGAGACGTCGATCTACGGACACTTCGGCCAGGGCTGCGTCCACTGCAGCATCCCCTTCGAGCTGCGCACGGCCGACGGAATCGCGAACTACCACGAGTTCACCTCTCGGGCAGCGAGGCTCGTGGTGCGGTACGGCGGGTCGCTGTCCGGCGAGCACGGTGACGGACAGGCGCGCGGCGACCTGCTGCGGATCATGTTCGGCGACGAGGTCGTCGGTCTCTTCGAGGAGGTCAAGGACCTGTTCGACCCGGACAACCGGATGAACCCGGGCAAGGTCGTGCGCCCGAACCCGCGCGACACCCACCTGCGGCTCGGCACCGACTACGCGCACCCGGAGCCCCGCACCGAGTTCGGCTTCCCGCACGACGACGGCCGCTTCTCCCGGGCCGTCCTGCGGTGCGCCGGCATCGGCAGCTGCCGCAGCTCCTCGAGCGAGAACCAGGTGATGTGCCCGTCGTACATGGTGACCCGCGACGAGGTGCACTCGACGCGCGGCCGGTCCCGGCTGCTCTTCGAGATGATGCGCGGCGACGCGATCACCGACGGCTGGCGGTCCACGGAGGTGCGCGACGCGCTCGACCTCTGCCTGGCGTGCAAGGGCTGCAAGTCCGACTGCCCGGTCGGCGTCGACATGGCGACGTACAAGGTGGAGTTCCTCTCCCACCACTACCGGCACCGCGTCCGACCCGCGGCGCACTACTCGATGGGCTGGCTCCCGCTGACGGCGAGGGCGGCGGCACGTGCCCCGCGCGCGGTGAACCGGTTGACGCAGTCCCGCCTCACCGCGCCGGTGCTCAAGCGCCTCGGTGGCATCGCGCCCGAACGCCGTCTGCCGGCCTTCGCCGAGGAGCCGTTCACGGCGTCCGAGCCGGGGCGGTCGCGGATGCTGGGCCCGAGCCCGACCGGCGACGCACCGGGTCGCGCGGGCGGCCGGGGCCGCGTCGTCCTCTGGCCGGACACCTTCTCCAACTACTTCCACCCCGCCGTCCTGGGCTCGGCGGTCCAGGTGCTCGAGGACGCCGGCTTCACGGTCGCGCTCCCACCCGAACCGGTCTGCTGCGGTCTGACGTGGATCTCGACCGGGCAGCTGCGCACGGCCAAGCGCATGCTGCGGCACACCGTGTCGGTGCTGCGCGACGAGCTGCGCGCCGGGACCCCGGTCGTCGGCCTCGAGCCGTCGTGCACCGCGGTGTTCCGGTCCGACGGCCCGGAGCTGCTCACCGGCGACGAGGACGTCCGACGCCTGGCGCACCAGACGATGACGCTCGCCGAGCTCCTGCGCACCCGCGCACCGGACTGGACGCCGCCGCGGGTCGACGTCGAGGCCATCGTCCAGACGCACTGCCACCAGCACGCCGTCATGGGAACGGCGCCCGACGACGAGCTGCTCGAGGCCGCCGGGGTCCGTGCCGACCGGCTCGGCTCCGGCTGCTGCGGCCTCGCCGGCAACTTCGGCTTCGAGCGCGGGCACTACGAGGTGTCCGTCGGGGCGGGCGAGCGGGTGCTCCTACCGCGGGTACGGGACGCGGACGCGTCGACGGTGGTGCTCGCCGACGGTTTCTCCTGCCGCACCCAGGTGGAGCAGGAGACCGGGCGCCACGCCGTGCACCTCGCCGAGCTGCTCGCCCGCGGCCTGGACGACCGCCCGCCGCACGACGGCGCGCACCCCGACCGGCACGACCATCCCCGATCCGAGGAGAACTGAGATGACGACCATGACCGTCGGTGACCACGTCCTCGAGCGACTGCGCGAGTGGGGCGTCGAGCAGGTGTTCGGCTACGCCGGTGACGGCATCAACGGCCTGCTCGCCGCGTGGGAGCGCGCCGAGGACCAGCCCCGCTTCATCCAGGCCCGGCACGAGGAGATGGCCGCCTTCGAGGCCGTCGGCTACGCCAAGATGAGCGGACGCGTCGGCGTCTGCACGGCCACGAGCGGCCCGGGCGCCATCCACCTGCTCAACGGCCTCTACGACGCCAAGCTCGACCACGTCCCGGTCGTCGCGATCGTCGGCCAGACGGCCCGTTCGGCCATGGGCGGCAGCTACCAGCAGGAGGTCGACCTGCTCAGCCTCTTCAAGGACGTCGCCAACGAGTACTGCCAGATGGTGACGGTGCCCGAGCAGCTGCCCAACGTCCTCGACCGCGCGATCCGCATCGCCGCCTCCCGGCGCACTGTGACCGCCGTCATCATCCCGAGCGACGTGCAGGAGCTCGAGTACGCACCGCCGCAGCACGCCTTCAAGATGGTGCCCTCCAGCCTCGACCAGACCTTCGCCCTGCCGGTGCCCGGTGACGCGGACCTGCAGCGGGCGGCCGAGGTGCTCAACGCGGGGGAGAGGGTCGCGATGCTCGTCGGGCAGGGGGCCCGGGCCGCGGTCGCAGAGGTCACCGAGGTCGCCGACGCGCTCGGGGCGGGAGTGGCCAAGGCGCTGCTCGGCAAGGACGTGCTCTCCGACGAGCTGCCGTGGGTGACCGGCTCCATCGGGCTGCTCGGGACGCGTCCGTCCTACGAGCTGATGACCGACTCCGACACGCTGCTCGTCGTGGGCTCGAACTTCCCGTACACCCAGTTCCTGCCGGGTTTCGAGGAGGGCAGGCCCGCGGTGCGCGCGGTGCAGGTCGACGCCGACCCCACCATGGTTGGCCTGCGCTACCCCTTCGAGGTCAACCTCGTCGGCGATGCGGCACGGACGCTCCGTGCGCTGCTGCCGCTGCTGACCCGCAAGACCGACCGCGGCTGGCGCGAGACCGTGGAGTCGAACGTGCAGCGGTGGTGGGAGGTGATGGCGGCCCGCGGCCGGGTCGAGGCGGACCCGATCAACCCCGAGCACGTCTTCGAGGAGCTGTCGCCGCTGCTGCCGGAGGACTCGATCATCACGGCCGACTCCGGGTCGGGCACCAACTGGTACGCCCGTCACATCAGGATGCGCGGCACGATGCGCGGCACCCTGTCGGGCACCCTGGCGACGATGGGGTGCGGCGTGCCGTACGCCATCGGCGCGAAGTTCGCGCACCCCGACCGTCCGGTCCTCGCGACCGTCGGCGACGGCGCGATGCAGATGAACGGCATGGGCGAGCTCGTCACCATCGCCAAGTACTGGGAGGACTGGGCCGACCCCCGGCTCGTCGTCATGGTCCTGCAGAACGGTGACCTCAACCAGGTCACGTGGGAGCTGCGCGCCATGGGCGGCTCGCCGCAGTTCCTGCCCTCGCAGCACCTGCCCGTCGTCGACTTCGCCGGGTTCGCCCGCAGCCTCGGCCTCGAGGGCATCCACGTCGACGACCCTGCCGACGTCGCGGCGTCGTGGCAGCGAGCGCTGGCCTGCGACCGGCCGTGCGTCATCGTCTTCGAGACTGACCCGGCGGTGCCGCCGATCCCGCCGCACGCGACGTGGGACCAGCTGAAGAAGGCGGCCGAGTCGGTGCTGCGCGGCGACCCCGACCGGGCCGACGTCGTCAAGGAGGGGATCCGCAGCAAGCTCGCCGAGGTGCTCCCCGGCCACGAGGGGTGACCCGGGCATGCCCGACGGGGAGCGCTCCCGGGACCGCTCCGGCGCCGCCTCGGTCGAGGCGGTCCGGGCCACCGCGTTCACCGTGCCGACCGACGGTCCCGAGGCCGACGGCACCATCGCCTGGGACTCGACGACGTGCGTCGTCGTCGAGGTCGACGCCGACGGCGTGACGGGGACCGGCTGGACCTACGGCGCGGCGTCGCTGGCCGACCTCGTGCGCGGTGTCCTCGGGCCGGTCGTCCGGGGCGGCGATGCCCTCGCGGTCGCCGACCGCTGGCGCGACCAGGTCCGGGCGCTGCGCAACGTCGGCGCCCGCAGCGGTGGGGCCATGGCGCTCTCGGCGGTCGACACGGCCCTGTGGGACCTGCGGGCCCGCCTGCTCGGCCTGCCCCTGCACCGCCTCCTCGGGTCGGGGCGCGACACCGTACCCGTCTACGGCTCAGGCGGGTTCACCACCTACACCGAGGAGCGGACCGTCGAGCAGCTGACCGGTTGGGCGGCCCGCGGTGCGCGCTGGGTCAAGCTGAAGATCGGCGAGTCCCGGGGCACGTGCGTCGACCGGGACCTCGCCCGCACCGCCCGGGTGACCGAGGCGGTGGGACCGGAGGTCGAGGTGTTCGTCGACGCCAACGGCGCGTACTCGGTCGGCCAGGCGGTGCGCGTCGGGCAGCAGCTCGACGCGCTCGGGGTCACGTGGTTCGAGGAACCGGTGAGCAGCGACGACCTGTCGGGCCTGCGCACGGTGCGCGAGCGGGTCCGCGCGGACGTCGCCGCGGGGGAGTACGCCGACTCGCTCGACGCCGTGCGCGCGCTCTGCGTGGCCTGCTCGGTCGACTGCCTGCAGCTCGACGTCACCCGGGTCGGCGGCATCACGGCGCTCTACCGCGCGGCCGCCGTCGCCCAGGCCCACTACCTCGAGGTGTCCGCGCACTGCGCCCCGCACCTCAGCGCGTCGGCGTTCTCGGCCGTCCCGGGCCTGCGCCACCTCGAGTACTTCCATGACCACGTGCGGGTCGAGAGCCGGCTCCTCGACGGTGTGCCCGACCTCGTCGACGGTGGCCTGCCGCTGCGCGACGACCTGCCCGGTCACGGCCTGCGACTGCACGCGGACGCCTCCCGTTGGGCGGTGGACCGACGCGGCTGAGCGTCCGGGCGGCAGTGGTCGGCACGCCGACCGGCGAGCGGGCGCGGCGTCGACGGCGCAGGACGCCTCACCCGCCCGCGCGCGAGATGGTGAACGCGGTGAGGAAGCCGAGCGTCGCGAGCAGCCCTGCGTAGAGGTGGGTCTGCTCGAAGGCCTCGGGGATCATCGTGTCGGCGATCATGGCGAGGATCGCGCCCGCTGCGGTGGCGGTGATGACGGCGACCACCTCCGGGGAGGCACCCTGCAGCAGCAGGCAGCCGAGCAGGCCGGCGAGCCCGCTGACCACCGCTATCCCGACCCACACGCCGAAGACGTACGCGGCGGGCCGTCCGGCACGCTTCATGCCCGCCGCGCTCGACAGTCCCTCGGGCACGTTGGAGATGAAGATCGCGGCGAGCACGGCGACGCCGACGCCGTTGCCGGACAGCAGGGACAGGCCGAGGACCACCGACTCGGGGACGCCGTCGAGCAGGGCCCCGACCGCGATGGCCGCACCGCTGCCCTGCTGCTCGGACTCCGAGGGCTGTTGGTCCCCGGAACGCTTGCGGTGCCGGGCACCCCGGCGCGCGAGCGCGATGTTGGCGGCCACGTAGACGAGCGAGCCGCCCAGCGCACCGACGAGCGTGGGCAGCAGGCCTCCGGTCGACTCCGCCTCGTCGATGAGGTCGAAGGCGAGGGCCGAGATGAGGACGCCGGCGCCGAACGCCATGACGCCCGCGACGACGCGGCGTGGCACGGAGACCCGCCACGCCACCGCCGCACCGACGACGAGCGCCGCACCCGCGAGCAGCCCCCAGAGACCGGCCTGGACCCAGATCGGCACGCCGTCACTCCCTCGCCCCGGCGGCGACCACCCGGACCACGGGGGCCGCTCTCCGTGCGGTCTCCCGGGGTCCGGTCACGGCCGGCGCCACGAGGGGCCGGCGTCGTCGTGGCCGTGGGCGCTCATGAGCATCAGGCCACCGTCGACGGCGTACGACGACCCGGTGACGTACGAGGCTCGCGGCGAGGCGAGGAAGGCGATCACGGAGGCCACCTCATTGACGTGGCCCGGTCGCCCGAGCGGGTTGCCGGGTCGGTCGGTCCGGTACGCGGCCTGCTCGTCCTGCCCGGTCATCTCGGTGGCGATCTCGCCGGGCGCGACGGCGTTGACCGTGATGCCGTGCTCGGCCAGCTCGAGGGCGAGGACCTTCGTCAGCATCCCCAGACCGGCCTTCGCCGCGCAGTAGGCGGCGGAGCCGACGCGTGGCACGTGCTCGTGGACGCTCGTGACGTTGACGATGCGTCCCCCCTGTCCCGCCGCGACCATGCGACGAGCGGCCTGCCTCGAGCAGAGGAACGGCCCGGTGAGGTCCGTGCCCACGACGCCGTTCCACGTCTCGAGGTCGAGGTCGAGGGCGGGGGTCGAGTGGCCGGTGCCGGCCACGTTGACGAGCACGCCGATGCCGCCCAGCGCGTCGGCGAGCCGGTCGACGACGGACCCGGCGTCGGGCGATGAGGCGTCGAACCTCTCGATGGCACAACGTTGCCCGCGTTGCCGGATGTCGTCGGCCGTTCGTTCTGCGCCCTCGGAGTCCTCGTGCATGGTGATGCCGACGTCGAACCCCTCGTCGGCGAGCAGCAGGGCGGTGGCGCGCCCGATGCCGGAGTCGGCTCCGGTCACGACGGCGATGCGGGTCAACGTTCCGCTCATGGTGGTGGCTCCTTCGATCGAGGACATCCGGCTCCTACCCGCTCGCGCGGTGCGTCGCGCGACCGAGTCGTCAGGCCGGGTTGAGGGGCCCCGCGGGCGACGGGGCCCCGGCCGGGTCCGCCGCGGCGCGCGGCACGACCTCGTCGGTGTCCGACGACGATGCCGTCCCGGGACGGGACACCCACGCCCAGGCGGCCAGGAACGCAGCCTCGCACGCCGCGTCCTGCAGGTACCTGCGGCTGATGCGACCGCGCGGCACGTTGACGGCGTCGACGGCCAGCAGCGTCGCCGCCGTGCCGACGCCCAGGGCGCGCGCGACCGGCAGGCGCGACTCGTCGCGGCACAGCAGCTGGGCGGCGCCCACGGTCGTCAGCAGCCCTGCGACGGTGAGCTGCAGCCAGCGGTCCGTCTTCCGGCCGTAGACGGCCTCGAAGCTGCGGACGCTGACCAGCGGCCACAGCCCGCCCGCCACGTTGAACATCCCCTGGGCCGTCGCCACCCGTCGCATGTCGGCCTCCTCCCGTCGTCGGTGCGCTGCCTCCGGCCCCTACCCACCCCTGACCGGGCTCACCGGGGACGGGTCGAGGTCTGCGGGCGGTGCACGCGGGTTCGCCCGGGGTAGGTGAGGCTCGTGTCCACGCAGCTGACGGCGAGACTCGAGGAGGTGGCGCGTACCACCTTCGGGTGGCACCCGTTGCACCCGTACCAGCTCGCGGCGATGGAGCACCTGCTCGAGGGCCGGGACGTGCTGGCGGTGCTGCCGACCGGTGCGGGCAAGTCGGCCATCTACCAGGTGCCGGCGTTGCTCGTGCCCGGCCCCACGCTCGTCGTCTCGCCGTTGCTCGCCCTGCAGCGCGACCAGCTCGACGGGCTGCGGCAGGCGGGCGCGCCGACCGGCGTCCTCGTCAACTCGCAGCAGACGACGAGGCAACGGAAGGAGGCCTGGGAGCTGGTCCGTCGGGGCGAGGCCAGGTACGTTTTCACGTCGCCGGAGCAGCTGGCGAACGAGGACGCGCTGCGGCGGCTGGCGGACGCCGGGGTGGGGCTGCTCGTCATCGACGAGGCGCACTGCGTCTCCTCGTGGGGCCATGACTTCCGGCCCGACTACCTCAGGCTGCGGCAGGTCGTCGAGCGCCTCGGCCACCCACCCGTCGCAGCGTTGACGGCCACCGCCGCACCTCCCGTGCGCGACGACATCGTGGCCAGACTGGGCCTGCGCGAGCCTGCATCGGTCGTGACGAGCTTCGACCGCCCGAACATCCACCTCGAGGTGCGACGGGCCACCGACGCACAGGACCAGCGTCGGACCGTCCTCGAGCGCGCCGCGGAGCTGCACGGCGACAGCGCTGCCGGTCTCGTCTACACCGCGAGCCGCCGGGCGGCCGACGAGGTGGCCGCGCCGCTCGCGGGGTCGGGGGTCCGGTGCGCGGCCTACCACGCCGGGGTGCGCGGGGCCCGGCGTGACGAGGTGCACCGGGCCTTCCGTGACGGGGGCCTGCACGTCGTCGTCGCCACCTCGGCGTTCGGCATGGGCATCGACAAGCCGGACATCCGGTTCGTCGTGCACGCGGCCGCGCCCGAGTCGCTCGACTCCTACTACCAGCAGGTCGGGCGTGCCGGCCGGGACGGTGACCCTGCCGAGGCGCTCCTCGTGCACCGGCCCGAGGACCTGCACCTGCAGACCTTCCTCACCGCCGTGAGCGCCCCCGAGGAGGACCTCCATGCCGTGACGGCCGCACTGCACGCGGCCTCCGGACCGGTCCGTGCGACGGCCCTCGACGCCGAGCTCGGGCTCTCCCGCGCGCGGCGCACGAGGGTGCTCAACCTCCTCGAACAGGTCGGTGCCGTCCGCCTGGTGCGCCGCGGACGCGTCGGGCTCAGGGACGGCGTCACCCCTGAGGACGCCGTGGCCGCCGCCGTGGAGCGCTCCGAGGAGCACCAGCAGCTGATCCGGTCCCGCGTCGAGATGGTCCGCACCTACGCCGAGTCCACCGGGTGCCGGCGGCAGCTGCTGCTCGGCTACTTCGGGGAGCGCCTCGCCGAGCCGTGCGGCAACTGCGACACGTGCGAGGCGGGGACCGCGCGCACCCGTCCGACCCGACGTGGTGGCTTCCGGCTCGGCGCAGCGGTCGAGCACGACGAGTGGGGCCCCGGGACCGTCATGGACGTGGAGGAGGACCGGGTGACCGTGCTGTTCGAGCGCTTCGGCTACCGGACGCTGTCGGTCGAGGCGGTCAGGGCCAACGGTGTCCTGCGGCGCGCGGACCGAGCCGCTGCGGTTCAGGAGGACGCGCTGTCGCGACGCCAGTCGCCGAACGCGGCGTCGTGACCGGCGGGCCCCTGGGCTTCGCGGTGCCGGCCGAGGACGATGCCGAGCAGGACCATGCCGAGGCCGAGCACCAGGTGCAGCCAGTCGTCGGCACGGTTGACCGGCACGAAGTTGGCGGCGGACGTCTTGTCCACGAGCAGCCCGTAGAGCCACAGGACGAGGTAGACGACGCCGCCGCCGACGAGGAAGGCCCTCGAGGCTCCCCACGTCCGGGCCGCGAGCAGACCGGCGGCCCCGTAGAGCAGGTGCACGACGTTGTGCAGCACCGAGACCTGGAAGAGCCCGAGCAGCATCGCGCCGGAGTGGTGGCCGGCCACGCCGAGGTCGGAGTAGTCGGACGTCACGCCCGGCACGAAGCCGGCGATGCCGACGAGGAGGAAGACGAGCCCGACGACGAGCGCCGCGCCCTGTACGGCCGTCCTGCGGCGCGTCGGTGCACGGTCGGTCGTGGGTCGATCCGGTCGGGTGGACATCGGTGCTCCTCTCCGCCCGGTGCCCGGGCTGTGGCGATCCCGTGCCCACGGCCGGCCCATTCAAACCCGGCGCGACACCATCGGCATCGGTGACCGCGCCGATGAGGCCTCGCGGTCACGGGGCGTCGAGGAGCCGGCGCTCGGCCTCGACGGGGGCGGGCACGACCCGGCGGGCCCGGACCGCCGCGACGAGCCGTGGCACCGCCGCCAGGATCCCGCGCCGGCCTGCCGGGTCCGCGGCCAGGTGGCAGGCCGTGACCAGCACCGCGCGCGTCGGGCGCCGCAGCACTGCCGTGAGGAGCCGGTTGCGGGCGATGAGGACCCGACGCGCCTCGCTGTGCTCGCGTGACCTCGAGGGCACGTGCCGTGCGACGACCTCGGGCACGTAGCACAGCGCCCAGCCGCGGGCCGCGAGGTCGAGGGCGAGGCGCTCCTCCTCGCCGGGGAAGAAGACGACCGGGTCGAAGCCCCCCGCCTCGAGGAACGCCGACCGGCGCACGACCGCGCCGCAGGCGATGAACCCGAGGACGCGCGGTCCGGGCTCACCGGGCCGGGTCCCGAGCGGTGAGCGGGCCATCTCGAGGCAGACCCCGTCAAGGGTGCCCTCCTCACCGACGAGGACGCTCCCGGCCACGAGACCGAGCCGCGGATGGGCATCGAGCAGGTCGGCGGCGCGGTCGAGGGCACCCGCCTCCCACCACGAGTCGTCGTCGGCGAAGGCCACGTAGGGGGTACCGGCCCGGCGGACGCCCACGTTGCGGGCCGCCGCCCCGACGTTGCGGCGCAGCGGGACGACCTCGACGTCCGGGAAGGTGGCGGACACCCGCGCTGGGGTCCCGTCGCGGGACGCGTTGTCCACCAGGACCACCGGCCGGGGGTGCCGTGGAAGCGAGCGCTCGAGGTCGGGCCAGCGGTCGCGCGTCATGACGACGACGGTCACGCGCTCCGCGCGGTCGGGCGCCCCGCTCACGCCCCGGCCACCTTGGGCGCCGGCGCGTGCTCGGCGACGGCGCGCTCGAGCACCGCGTCCCAGTCGTCGAGGAACCGCTGCAGACCGAACCGGCGCAGCGCGTGCGCGCGGGCGGCCTCGCCGGCGGCGCGGGCACGGTCACCGTCCGCGCAGAGCTCCCGGACGGCGTCGGCGAGCCGGTCCGGTCGGGTCGAGACGACACCGGCCTCGGGCGGTACGGCCAGGGGCACCTCGGTGCTGGCGACGGCGACGACGGGCAGGCCGAGCAGCATCGCCTCGACGAGCGAGAGCCCGAGCGACGTCCAGCGGTTCGGGTGCAGGTAGACCCGGCGCCGGGCCATCTGCCGGTGCAGGCGCTCCTGGTCCAGACCCTCCACCGTGCGCAGGCCGCGGGGCACCGCCGGCAGCGAGCGCAGGGCGTGGGCGTCGATGCCGAAGACGTCGACCGGGACGGCCTCCGCCAGGTGGAGGACGAGGTCGGTACCCACCGCCCGCCCTCGCCGCAGCGGCTCGTTGACGACGACGGCGGCCCGCTCCAGCTCGCCCGTGTACCGGTGGCCCGGGTCGACGACCCCGTGGTCGACGACGGTGGTGGGCGCCGACCCGGTGTCCCACATGAGGGCGTTGAAGGGCGTCACGTGGACGACGAGGACGCGGGTCTGGTCGGCCATCGGGTGCCGGTCGAACGGGACCCGTCCTCCCGGCACGTTGTGCTCGAGGTAGACCGCGGGCACGTCGAGCCCGGGCCGGCGACCCGTCCACTCGTGCACCAGCTCGCCCTCGTGCGGGCGCTGGAGGACGACGACGTCGAACGGCTCCTCGCGCAGCTGGTCGGGCGACCGCTCCCGGACCGAGTCCGGCCAGTCCCACGACGTGGCCCGCCCGACGCCGTCGGGCCCCCGACCCGGCAGCACCGGGAGGAGGTACTCGTGCGGGCCCTGGACGAAGCCGGTGGTCCACGAGCCGTGGACGTGCCAGAGGAGGACGCGCACGCCGGTCACCCGGCCCGGCGTCCGGCCTCGGACGCCGGGCCGAGGTCGGTGTCGAGGTCCGTCTCAGGCGCGCGGCGCGTGCGCCCGAGGGCGTGGAGGTCCCAGCCGGCCCGACGCCACGTGTCGGGGTCGAGGACGAGGCGTGCGTCGAGGACGGTGCGGCGCCGCACGACGCCGGCGAGCGCGCCCGGGTCGATGCGGGCGAACGTGGGCCAGTCGGTGAGGACCATGGTGAGCTCGGCTGCGGCACAAGCGGATTCGACACCGTCTGCGAGCTCCAGGTCCGGACGGTGGGCCAGGTGGTGGCCGGCCTCGGGGTCGTGCACGCGGACGTGGGCGCCCCGGGCCGCCAGGGTCGACGCGACGGCGAGCGCCGGCGAGTCGCGCACGTCGTCCGAACCGGCCTTGAAGGCGGCCCCGAGCACCGCGATGCGTCGTCCCCGGGGGCTGCCGCCCAGCAGCGCCGCCGCCAGCTCGACGGTGCGCGTGCGCTGGTGGGTGTTGACGTCGTCGACCGCGGCGAGCAGCGAAGCCGCGGCGTCGACGCCGAGCTCGGCGGCCCGCGTCGCGAAGGCGCGCAGGTCCTTGGGCAGGCAACCGCCGCCGAAGCCGAGGCCGGGGGACAGGTAGTGCGGGCCGATCCGCGGGTCGAGCCCGAGCACCTCGGTGAGACGCTCGATGTCGGCGCCGGCGGCCTCGCAGACCTCGGCCAGGACGTTGACGACCGAGATGCGGCTCGCGAGGACGACGTTGGCCGAGGCCTTGGCGAGCTCGGCGGTGCGGGGGTCGGTGCGCACGACCGGCACACCGGCCTCGACGAGGGCGGCGTAGACCTCCCGGAGACGCCCCTCGGCCACGTCCGAGCTGACGCCCAGGAGGAGCCGGTCCGGACGGAGCGAGTCCTCGACGGCGTGCGCCTCGCGGAGGAACTCGGGGTTCCACGCCACCTCCACCCGCCGGCCACCGTGTGCGGCGTCGAGGCGGTCCTGCACCTGCGCCGCCGTGCCGACGGGTACCGTCGAGCGCCCCACGACGAGTGCACCGGGGCGCAGGCGCGGCGCGATCGCGTCGACCGCCGACCAGACGGCACCCAGGTCGGCGCCGCGTCCGCCGTCGACCTGGGGCGTGCCGACGCAGAGGAAGTGGACGTCGGCGTCGGCGGCCGCGCCGGGCTGGGTGGTGAAGACGAGGCGCCCCGAAGCCACCCCCCGCTCGAGGAGGTCGGCGAACCCCGGTTCGTGGAACGGTGGCAGGGCGGCGGCGAGGCGCTGCACCCTGCCGGGGTCGACGTCGACGCCGACGACGTCATGACCCCAGTGGGCCAGCGCCACGGCATGCGTCGCGCCGAGATAGCCGGTTCCGAGGACGGAGGTGCGCACGGCTCCTCCCATGCCCCGGAACCGGCTCGTCAAACGGGCCGGCCGCGGCCGGACCAGGCCCGGCCACCCGGACGGGGCACGCAGACAGGGCATTTCACGCGCCGGGAAGCACTTCTCCGACGCCGAGCCGTTTGACGGGCGGAGAAGTGGGCATCGCCTCGCAGAGGGGCCCGTTCCCGCTCCGTCCAGCAGGCACCCACGGCATCGGAGGTCTCGTGAAGGTTCTCGGCGTCAACGCGCTGTTCCACGACCCTGCGGCCGCGCTCGTCGTCGACGGGGTCACGGTCGCGGCCCTCGAGGAGGAGCGGCTCACGCGCCGCAAGCACGGGCACCGCCCCGTGCCGTTCGCCGCCTGGGAGCTGCCCGAGCTGGCCGCCCGGTGGTGCCTCGAGCGGGCGGGCCTGGAGGCGTCCGACCTCGACGCGGTGGCCTACTCCTACGACCCTCGGCTGGCCGAGCCCGCCGACCAGCTGGGCCTCGACGACCCGTGGGACCACCTGCGCCAGACGTACGCACGACACGCCCCGGGCTTCATCGCCTCGGCCCTGCCCGGCCTCGATCCCGCGTCCGTGCGGTTCGTCCCGCACCACGTCGCCCATGCGGCGTCGGCAGCCCTCGCCTCGCCCGGACCCGACACCGACGTCCTCGTGCTCGACGGGCGCGGCGAACGCGCCAGCCACCTCGCCGGCACCTACACCGGCGGCGTGCTGGAGACCCTTGCGGCACAACGGCTTCCGCACTCGCTCGGCCTCCTCTACGAGGAGGTCACCGATCACCTCGGGTTCCTCCGCAGCAGTGACGAGTACAAGGTGATGGCCCTGGCGTCCTACGGGACCCCCCAGTTCGCCGACGAGCTGCGCCGGGCCGTGGTCGCGTCGGCGGACGGCGGCTTCCGCACCGACCCGGTCGAGTGGGCAGCGCTGGCCAAGCGTCGCGCCGCGCACGACCCGTGGACGCAGGACCACGCGGACCTGGCCGCCAGCGTGCAGCAGCGTCTCGAGGAGGTGCTGCTCGAGCTCGTCCACTGGCTGCACGAGCGCACCGGTTCGCGACGGCTCGCCCTCGCCGGCGGTGTCGCCCTCAACTGCGTGGCCAACACCCGGCTGCACGCCGACGGCCCCTACGAGGACATCTGGGTGCAGCCCGCGGCCGGGGACGCCGGGACGGCCCTCGGGGCCGCGCTGACCGTCGCCACCGACGGCGGCGACCGGTGCACGCCGATGCCCGGTGCCGACCTCGGGCGCGAGTGGACCGATGCCGAGCTCGAACAGGTGCTGCGCACGGCGCGCCTGCCCTACGAGCGGGCGGGCGACGTGGCGCAGGATGCGGCCGCCTGCCTCGCCGCCGACGGCGTCGTCGCCTGGTTCCAGGGCCGCAGCGAGTACGGGCCGCGAGCCCTCGGTCACCGGTCGCTGCTCGCCCACCCCGGTCGGGCCGAGAACCTCGAGCGCCTCAACGACGTCAAGGGACGCGAGCAGTTCCGGCCCGTCGCCCCGATGGTCCTCCTCGAACGGGCGAACGAGATCTTCGGGCGCGGGCCCGTGCCGTCGCCGTACATGCTCTTCGTCCACGACATCGCGCCGCCGTGGCGCGACCGCATCCCGGCCGTCGTCCACGTCGACGGGACCGCCCGGGTGCAGACGGTGGACCCTGTCCAGGAGCCGCTCGTGGCCCGGATGCTGTCGGCCTTCGAGGAGCGCACCGGCCTGCCCGTCGTCGTCAACACGAGTCTCAACACCGCCGGGCGGCCGATGGTCGACAGCCCTCGTGACGCCCTGGAGTGCTTCGGCTCCGCTCCCGTCGACCTGCTCACCCTCGGACCGTTCGTCGTCAAGAGGCCGGCGTGACCGCAACCGCTGCCGTGGCCGGGCGCCCCGACGCCGTCGTCGCGCCGACGACGATCGTCGTGCCGACCGTCGGCCGCGCCTGCCTCGTCAGGCTCCTCGAGCGCCTGGCCGGGCAGTCGACGCACGTCACGGCCCCCGTCCTCGTCGTCGACGACAGCGGCCGGGGCACCGGCGGCCTGCCCGGGTGGCTCGAGGAGCTGCCCTACGCGACGACGGTGCTGCGCAGTGGTGGACGCGGACCGGCGGCGGCCCGCAACCTCGGCTGGCGCCATGCCCGGACGGGGTGGGTGTCGTTCCTCGACGACGACGTGCTGCCCGGGCAGGACTGGTACGCGGACCTGCTCGTCGACCTGGGCGACGCGCCCTCCGAGGTCGTGGGCAGCCAGGGACGGCTGTCCGTGCCGCTTCCGGCGGACCGTCGCCCCACCGACTGGGAGCGGTCGACCGGGGGGCTAGAGGGCGCCCGCTGGATCACGGCCGACCTGTCCTACCGTCGTTCGGCCCTCGTCGCGGTGGGCGGCTTCGACGAGCGGTTCCCGCGCGCCTACCGAGAGGACGTCGACCTCGGACTGCGCGTCAGCGCCGCCGGTGGGCGCATCGAGTGGGGGCGTCGCCGCGTCGAGCACCCGGTCCGTCCCGCGGACGCCTGGGTCAGCGTCCGTCGCCAGGCCGGCAACGCCGACGACGCGCTGATGCGCCGGCTGCACGGGTCCGACTGGCGCGCGCGGGCGCACGCCCCGCGGGGGCGGCTGCGGCTTCACGCGGTCACGGTCGCCACCGCCGTGGTGGCGGCGGGAGCGGTGGCGACGAGGCACCGACGCGCCGGCGGGGTCGCCGCGCTCGCCTGGGCAGGGCTGACGGCACAGCTCACCCTCGCCCGGGTGCTGCCCGGTCCACGGGACACCTCTGAGATCGGCGCGATGCTCGCCACGAGCGCGGTCATCCCGTTCGCGGCCGTCGTCCACAGCGCTCGTGGCCACCTGCGTCATCGGCGCGCCACGCCGTGGACCGGACCGCCGGACCTCGTCCTGCTCGACCGTGACGGGACGATCGTCCACGACGTGCCCTACAACGCCGACCCCGCCGCGGTGCGACCGTTCGAGGGCGCACGGGAGTCCCTGGACCGCCTGCGCGGCAACGGGATCCGCGTCGGCGTCGTGACCAACCAGTCGGGCGTGGGCCGTGGTCTGATCTCACCGGCACAGCTGGACGCCGTCAACCGGCGCGTGTCCGACCTGCTCGGCCCTTTCGACGTGTGGTGCCAGTGCCTGCACGCTCCGGAGGAGGGCTGTGGATGCCGCAAGCCGAGCCCGCAGCTCGTCCTCGAGGCCTGTGACCGGCTCGGCGTCGACCCTTCGCGGACCGTCCTCGTCGGCGACATCGGCTCGGACGTCACAGCCGCCGAGAGGGCCGGGGCCCACGGCGTCCTCGTCCCGAACGGCGCAACCCGGCCCGAGGAGGTGGCCGCCGCCCGGCGGGTCGGGCGTGACCTCGGCACGGTCGTCGACGACCTCCTGGGAGGACGCTGGTGACCCACTCTCTCGTCGTGCGCCTCGACAGCGCCGGAGACGTGCTCCTCGCGGGGCCCGCCGTCCGGGCCGTCGCCGCGGGCAGCCACCGGGTGACCCTGCTCTGCGGGCCCCGGGGTGCCGACGCGGCACGCCTGCTGCCCGGCGTCGACGCCGTCGTGACGTGGCGCTGCCCCTGGGTCGACCCGAGCCCCGAGGCGGTCGGCGCCGAGGACGTGGGCCGGATCGTCTCGACGCTGCGCGACCTGGCGCCGGACCGTGCCCTGGTGCTCACGTCGTTCCACCAGTCGGCCCTGCCGACGGCACTCGTCCTGCGCCTGGCCGGTATCCCCTGGGTCGGGGCCGCCAGCGAGGACTACCCCGGCAGCCTCCTGGACCTGCGACACCACGTGCCGACGCGGGTGCACGAGGTGGAGCGCGCCCTGTCGCTGGTCCGGGCTGCCGGGCACGAGCTGCCCCCCGGTGACGACGGACGCCTGGCCGTGCGCCCGCAGGCACGCCGGTGGCTGCCCTGGCCCGGCGCGGCGTCCTCGCAGCCACCGCCCTACGTCGCCCTGCACCCGGGCGCGTCGGTGCCGGCGCGCGCCTGGCCCGAGCCCGGCTGGAGGTCCCTGGCCACGGCCCTCGTGGCGCGCGGTCACCACGTCGTCGTGACGGGCGGCCCGGACGAGCGGAGGCTGACGGCGTCGGTGACCGCGGCGGCCCGCGGGTCCGGCGGCGCCCCGGCCGGCCGCGTCCTCGACCTCGGTGGCGCCACCACGCTCCCCGGCCTGGCCGGGGTCCTCGCAGGAGCGTCCGTCGTCGTGGCCGCCAACACCGGTCCGGCGCACCTCGCCGCCGCGGTGGGCACGCCCGTCGTGTCGCTCTTCGCCCCGACCGTGCCGTTCGAGTGCTGGCGGCCCTGGGGCGTGCCGGTCGTCGCCCTCGGCCGGGGCGATGCCCCCTGCCGCGGCAGCCGGGCCACGACCTGCCCCGTGCCGGGGCACCCGTGCCTGTCCACCGTCACGGCCGAGGAGGTCGTGACGGCCGTCGAGTCCCTGCTGCCGCGCGCCGGCACGCAACCCGTCGAGCCCGAGCAGGGTCGCCAACCCGAGGCCTGCGCCCGCCCAGTCCCAGGAGGTGTCACATGAGGATCGCGATGGTGTCCGAGCACGCCAACCCCCTCGCCGTGCTCGGGGGCGCGGACGCGGGCGGCCAGAACGTGCACGTCGGTGCCCTGGCGGGGCAGCTGGCTGCCCGCGGGCACGACGTCACGGTCTACAGCCGGTGGACGGCCGCGGACGTGCCGACCCGCGTCACGACGGCCGAGGGGTACGTCGTCGAGCACGTGCCGGTCGGACCCCCCGAGGACGTCCCCAAGGACGACCTGCTGCAGTACATGCCGGCGTTCGCGCGCTACCTCGAGGCTCGGTGGTCCGAGCAGCCCGTCGACATCGTGCACGCCCACTTCTGGATGAGCGGGGTCGCGAGCACGCGGGCCGCCCGCCGGGTCGGGGTCCCGGTCGTGCAGACCTTCCACGCGCTCGGCACGGTCAAGCGGCGCCAGCAGGGCGTCCGTGACACCAGCCCACCCGAGCGCCTGGGCCTGGAGCGGCGGCTGTGCCGGGACGTCGACCACGTCGTCGCCACGTGCACCGACGAGGTGGACGAGCTACGCGCCATGGGCCTGCCCGCGCGGCGGGCGACCGTCGTCCCGTGCGGCGTCGACACCGACCTGTTCCGGCCGCTCGCGGTCGGGGACGGCGCCGGCCCCCGGCTGCTGTCCATCGGCCGCCTCGTCGAGCGCAAGGGCGTCGGCAACGTCATCGAGGCCCTCGCGTCCCTGCCCGGCGTGGACCTCGTCGTCGCGGGCGGGCCGGACCCCGCCCGGCTCGACACGGACCCGGAGGTGCGCCGCCTGCGCGACGTGGCCGGACGCGTCGGTGTCGCGGAGCGCGTCCGCTTCCTCGGCGGCGTCGGCCGCGCCGAGGTGCCCCGGCTGATGAACGAGGCCGACGTCGTCGTGGCGGTGCCATGGTACGAGCCGTTCGGCATCGTGCCCGTCGAGGCCATGGCGTGCGGGCGACCGGTCGTCGGTTCGGCCGTCGGTGGGCTCCTCGACACCGTCCTGCCAGGGGTGACCGGCGAGCTCGTGCCGCCGCGGCGGCCCGACGAGGTCGCCGCAGCCGTCCACCGCCTGCTCGGGGACCCCGAGCGCCGGGCGGCGTACGGCCGGGCCGGCCGCGACCGGGCCCTCGCCCTCTACCGCTGGTCCTGCGTGGCCGAGGCCACGGAGGAGGTCTACGGCCGGCTCGTCGCCGCCGCGACCCGGGCGGTGGCACCGTGACCGGCGCCGTGGACCCGCGTCGGGGCGCCGCGGCGACCTCCGTCACGCCGTGCGACCACGCCCACCTCGACGCCCTCGTCACCGCGGCCCGCGCCTTCGAGCCGTGCGTCGACCTCGCCGACCGGTGGGGACGCACGCTCGCGACCGTCCTCGACCGCGGAGGTCGGTTGCTCGCCGCCGGCAACGGCGGCAGCGCCGCCCAGGCGCAGCACCTCACCGCCGAGCTCGTCGGCAGGTACCGCCTCGACCGGCGGCCCTTCTCGGCCATCTGCCTGAGCGCCGAGACGTCGAGCCTCACGGCGATCTGCAACGACTACCCGGGCGAGGAGCTGTTCGCGCGGCAGGTCGAGGCCCACGCCCGGGAGGGTGACGTGCTCGTCCTGCTCTCCACGAGCGGCCGCAGCCCGAACGTCGTCGAGGCCGCGCGTCGTGGCCGCGAGTGCGGCGCCACCGTCTGGGCCCTGACGGGTCCGGCGCCCAACCCCCTCGCCGCGGTCGCCCACGAGGCGCTCGCCGTCGACGCCGAGTACACCGCCACCGTCCAGGAGCTGCACCTCGTCGCCGTGCACATCCTCTGCGCCGGCCTCGACCGCGCGCTCGGCGTGCACCCGGCGCGCACGACCGAGGACGTGCCTGCCGTGAGGAGGCCGGCATGAAGGGTCCGCTCGTCGTCGTCGGTGACGCCCTGCTCGACGTCGACCTCGACGGTCGCGCCGACCGGCTGTGTCCGGACGCCCCGGTGCCCGTCCTCGACGAGCTCGTCGAACGGGCGCGGCCCGGGGGTGCGGGGATGGCGGCGGCGCTGGCCCGCGCGGACGGCGCGGACGTCGTCCTGGTGAGCGCGCTCGGCGACGACGCGTCCGCGGCCCGCGTGCGCGAGCTGCTGCACGGCGTCGAGGTCATCGCCCTCCCCGCGCGGGGTGCGACCCCGGTCAAGCGACGCGTGCGCGCGGAGGGACAGTCCCTGGTGCGCCTCGACACCGGTGGGCCGCCCGGCGGGGTGGGCCCGGCGCCGGCGCGCGCGCTGGACGCGGTCCGTGGGGCGGGCGCCGTCCTCGTCGCGGACTACGGTCGGGGCACCGTCGAGGCCGAGGGCCTGAGGGACGCGCTCGGTTCGGCCGCCGGGGACGTGCCCGTCACGTGGGACCCCCACCCGCGCGGCGGTGAGCCGGTCCGGGGCGCGCGCCTCGTCACCCCCAACGAGGACGAGGCGGCCGTGCTGGCCGCCCGGCGGGGGTTCGAGGTCGACGGGCCCCGGCACTCGCTCGTCAGCATCCGGCGCCGTGCCGAGGCCCTGGCCCGCGTGTGGCGGGCGCGGGCCGTCGCCGTGACGCTGGGGGACCGCGGAGCCCTGCTGACCTACGGCGCGGGCACGCCCGTGCTCGTGCCGGCCCCCGACGTCCGGTGCATCGACCCGTGCGGGGCCGGCGACCGGCTCGCGGTGTCGGCTGCGCTGGCGCTGGGGGAGGGCCGGGTCATCGCGGAGGCCGTGGGCGACGGCGTCCGTCGGGCCGCGGAGTTCGTCGCCGCCGGTGGGCCCGCCGCGCTCGACGCCGACGCCGGACGCTCCCGGTGGTCGGTGCCGGAGACCGGAGGAGGACCCGCGACCACCCGCCGCCCGGTGGTCGTGGCCACCGGCGGCTGCTTCGACCTGCTGCACGCCGGCCACGTCGAGACGCTGCGCGCGGCCCGGGCCCTCGGCGACCGGCTCGTCGTGTGCCTCAACTCGGACGCGTCGGTGCGCCGGCTCAAGGGGCCCGGTCGTCCGATCGTGCCCGCGAGCGACCGGGCGCAGGTGCTCCTGGCACTCGAGTTCGTCGACGAGGTGGTGCTGTTCGACGAGGACACCCCGGTCGAGGTCCTGCGCCGCCTCCGCCCGGACATCTGGACCAAGGGCGGCGACTACGCGGGTGCGGACGTGCCCGAACTCGCCGTCCTCGAGGAGTGGGACGGGCAGGCGGTCGTCCTGCCGTACGTCGAGGGCCGTTCGACGACGGCCCTCGTCGAGGCGGCGGCCGGCCGGTCCGGCTCCCACCACGCCGTGGGAGCGAGCGCCGCCGCGGCCGCGCAGACCGTTGGAACCGACGAAGGGACAGACACATGACGACCTCGACACCCGGGACCGTCCTCGTCACCGGCGCCGCCTCGGGCCTGGGCGCCGCCGTCGCCCGCGCCGTGGCGGCGGAGGGCGGGAGGCCGCTCGTGCTGGACCGGCGTGCCCCCGACGCCGACGTGGTCGGCGTCCCCGACTCGGACCTCGAGGTCGTCGACCTCGCCGACGCGCGCGCCGCCGAGGCGGCCGTGCGCCGGCTCGTGGACCGCGCCGGCGGCGTGGATGCGGTCGTGACGTGTGCCGGCACGGACGCGTGCGGGCGGTTCGACGAGGTGGACGGGGCCGACTGGGACCGGGTCGTCCACGTCAACCTCATCGGCACGGCCGCCGTCGTCCGCGCCGCGCTCCCGTTTCTGCTCGAGCGCGGGGGACGCGTCGTCACCGTCGCCTCGACGCTGGGCCTGCGGGTGCTCAGCGACGCGACCGCCTACTGCGCGTCCAAGTTCGGCGTCATCGGCTTCTCCCGCGCCCTCGCGGTCGAGACGCAGGGACGGATCGGGGTCACGACGCTGGTGCCCGGAGGCATGCACACCGCCTTCTTCGACGGCCGGCCCGAGCAGTACCGTCCGGCCCCCGACGCCAAGCTCAACCGGCCCGAGGACGTCGCCGCCACCGTGCTGTTCGCGTTGCGCCAGCCACGTGGCTGCGAGGTGCGCGAGCTCGTCGTCACGCCGTCGGTCGAGGGCTCCTGGCCGTGACACCGCGGGCGCTGGTCCTGCGCGCCCTCGGTCTCGGCGACGTGCTGACCGCGGTGCCGGCCCTCCGGGCGGTGCGGCGGGGGCTGCCCGACCACGAGCTCGTCCTCGCGGCACCTGCGGGCATCGGGGCGCTCGTCACCGGTGGTGGGCTCGTCGACCGGGTCCTGCCCACCGAGGGTCTCGGACCCCTCGCGTGGCAGGGTCCGGCGCCCGAGGTGGCCGTCGACCTCCACGGCTCGGGTCCGCAGAGCCATCGCCTGCTCGCGTCGCTGGGGCCCGGCCGGCTCGTCGCGTATGCCTGCGCAGAGGTGAGGGTCGACGGCCCGGCCTGGGTCGACGACGAGCACGAGGTCCGCCGGTGGTGCCGCCTCGTCGCCGACGCGGGCTGGCCGGCGGACCCGGACGAGCTGCACCTGCCGCCGGCGGACGTCGCCAACCCGGCCCCCGGGGTGGTCGTCGTCCACCCGGGCGCGGCCTACCCGTCTCGCCGCTGGCCCGCGGAACGCTTTGCGGCCGTAGCGGACTGGCTCCGCACGGAGGGACACGACGTCGTCGTCACGGGCTCCGCCGAGGAGGTCGCGCTCGCCCGTGAGGTCGCCGAGGCGGCCGGCCTGCCGGGCAGCTGCGTGCTGGCGGGGCGCACGGACCTACCGGCCCTGTCGGCACTCGTCGCCGGCGCCGAGCTCGTGGTCTGCGGCGACACCGGCGTCGCCCACCTGGCCTCGGCGCACCGCACGCCGTCCGTCGTCGTCTTCGGCCCGGTGGCGCCGGCCCTGTGGGGGCCACCCGCCGCAGGCCCGCACACCGTCGTGTGGCGCGGCAGCACGCGGGAGGCGCGTGGTGGCCGAGGAGACCCTCACGGGACCGAGCTCGATGCCGCGTTGGTGGCCACCGACGTCGCCGACGTCATCGACGCCGTGCGGGATCGCCTGCAGGACACCGGTGCTCAGGATCCCACGTGGGGTGCCGCCACACTGCGGAGGTGGTGAGCCGGCGGGTGGGTCTCGACCCGCAGGCGGTCCCGGAACCAGTCGATGGTGCGGCGCAGGCCCTCCTCGATGCCGACGGTCGGACGCCAGCCGAGCAGCTGCTCGGCCCGTGAGGTGTCGGGCCGTCGCACCCGAGGGTCGTCCTCGGGCAGGTCCACGAACCGGATGCGCGAGCGGGAACCCGTCAAGCGGCGCACCGTCTCGGCGAGCTCGAGGACCGTCACCTCGTCCTGCCCGCCGAGGTTGACCGGTCCGGGATGGTCGCTCTCGGCAAGCGCGCACAGGCCGTCGGTCGTGTCCGTGACGTAGCACAGCGACCTCGTCTGGCTGCCGTCGCCGGCCACGGTGATCGGCTCGCCGCGCAGCGCCTGGGTCGTGAACGAGGGGATCATCCGCCCGTCGTCGGTGCGCATCCCCGGCCCGTAGGTGTTGAAGATGCGCGCGATGGCGGTGTCGACGCCGCGACTCGTGCGGTAGGCCGTCGTGAGCGCCTCGGCGAACCGCTTGGACTCGTCGTAGACGCTGCGTGGACCGATGGGGTTGACGTTGCCCCAGTACGTCTCCGGCTGCGGGTGCACGAGTGGGTCGCCGTACACCTCCGACGTCGACGCGAGGACGAAACGCGCCCCGCGGGCCTGCGCCAGGTCGAGGGCGTGCATGGTGCCCTGGCTCCCGACGAGCATCGTCTCGACGGGCAGCGCGGCGTAGTGCACCGGGGAGGCGGGGGAGGCCAGGTGCATGACGAGGTCCACCTCGCCCGGTACGTCGAGGACGTGCGTGACATCGGCGTCGAGGAACGTGAACCCCTCGTGCGCGGACAGCTCCTCGACGACCGAGCGCGAGCCGGTCAGGAGGTTGTCGACCGCGACGACCTCCCAGCCCCGACCGAGCAGGCGGCGACAGAGCCACCCGCCGAGGAAGCCGGCCCCGCCCGTGACGACGGCGCGCCGCGCGCCGGTCCTCGCGGGCGTCCGGTCCGGGTCGTGGTCCACGGCGGCGGGGTACCCGGCCGGTCCGCCACCAAACGCTTCGGACCGCGGGCCCTCGCGCGTTCGTGCGTGGTGGCACCCGAGTGGAGCGGGCTGCCTGGGGGTAGGGCTACGACATGGACGTCGACCAGACCAGGGCCCCGGTGCTCGAGACGATCGAGCACCTCCGCGCCATCGACACGTACACCTTCTCCCTGCCGGGCCACCGGTTCGGGGCGTGCGTCGACGAGGGCACGGCCCGCGTCCTGTCACGTGACACGTTCGGCGCGGACGTCATCATGGCCAAGTCCTCCGTGGGGGAGGCCGAGGAGCTCTACGCTGCGGCCGTCGGGGCCAGGCAGGCCGTCTTCACGACGTGCGGCTCGAGCATCTCGATCCACGTCGGGCTGCTGACCATCACCGGTCCGGGCCGCACGGTCGTCGTCGACCGCAACGTCCACAAGTCCGTCGTCGCCTCGCTCATCCTGTCCGGCGCGAACCCGGTGTGGCTCGAGCCGGCCTGGGACGAGGAGCGGCAGGTGGCCCACCCCGCCACGACGGCCGCCGTGGAACGGGCCCTGCGGGACCACCCCGAGGCCACGGCGGTGCTGCTCATCACGCCCACCGAGTACGGCACCGGGGCCGACGTCGCGGGCGTCGCCGACCTGTGCCACGAGCGCGGCATCCCCCTCATGGTCGACGAGGCCTGGGGCGGGCACTTCGGGTTCCACCCGGACCCGCCGACCGCTGCGGTCAAGGCCGGCGCGGACCTGTCCGTCCAGAGCCTCCACAAGGCCGACGGCGGGCTGTGCCAGGCGTCGATGATTCTCGTCGGCGGCGACATCGTCGATCCGGTCGACCTGCGCCTGCGGCTCGACCTCATCACGACGACGAGCCCCTCGGCCCTCGTCTACGGCTCCATCGACGGGTGGCGCCGCCACCTGGCCCTCGAGGGCAAGGAGCTCATCGACGGCGCGCTGCAGCTGGCCTCCGAGCTGCGCCGTCGGCTCGGGAAGGTCGACGGGCTGCGGGTCGACGACGAGCGCCTCCTGGACGTCGAGGGCGTCCACGAGTGGGACCCGCTCAAGCTCTGCGTCGACGTCAGCGGCCTCGGCATCACCGGCTACACCGCCAAGACGTGGCTGCGGGAGGAGCGACAGATCGCGGCACAGCTGGGCGACGCGCGCCGGCTCGTCTTCTCGCTCACCTACGCCGACGACCAGGCGGCGGCGGACCGGCTCGTCTCGGCGATGGAGGCGCTGGCCGCCGACCCGCCGGTCGGGCAGGCGCCTGCCCCGCAGATCCCGCCGCTCGAGCAGCTGCAGCTCGAGCAGGTCATGAGCCCCCGTGACGCCTTCTTCGCCGAGACCGAGCAGGTGTCCGACCCGGCCGGACGCGTCAGTGCCGAGATGGTCAGCCCCTACCCGCCCGGTGTGCCGACGGTCCTGCCGGGCGAGCGCTGGACCGAACCGGTCGTCACCTACCTGCGGGCGGCCAAGGCGGCCGGCGCGACGATCCCGGACGCGTCGGACCCCGAGCTGGCGACGTTCCGCGTCGTCCGCGAATGACCGGTCGCGCGTAGACCCTCAGCGGACCCGCCACGGCGGTTCGCGTCGTCTCGCGGCCTCGGAGTGGGGTAACGGTCCTGTGAGGGGAGGGCCGGGGGGCCCTCTCCAGCGACAGGAGGACCCATGCCCTCGCCTCAGGCGGCCCGACGTGACGCGGGGCTTCGACCCTCGAGCGGCCCCAGGCCTGCGTCGACGCCCCTGCCGGGTCCCAGCAGGGGCGTCGCCGACATCGTGGCAGCCGCCTGCGTCACGCCGCGCCCGCTGCGGCCGCGCCTGCCCGGCGTCGCGGCGTGTGTGCCGCGCACGGAGCCCGCACCGACCTTCCGACCGGCGCCGTCGCCCTTCAACCAGCAGGGGCGGCGGCGCCTCCTCACATCGGGGGGCCGGCGTGCGCGACGCCGCCCAGGAGCAGCGTCGCGAGCTCGGCGGCATGCGTCCACGGGTTGTTGTGCGACCCGCCCAGGATGCGGACCCTGACGTCGGGGGAGCGGACCGCGCGCCCGCGCAGCAGCTCGAGCCACTCGACGGGCGCGAACGCGTCGTGCCGCCCCGCGGTGAGCACGAGCGGCAGGCGGAGGCCGGCGACACCGTCCTCCGGCCGGTCCCGCTGCCCCGAGCGCACGAGTGCGAGGAGGTCACGCGGCCCGGCGCGCAGCAGCTCACGGGGGTCCAGCTGCCACGGCCCGTCGTGGCGGTAGGCGAGGGGGACACGGGCGAGCACGCCCGGCAGGGTGCGTTGTCCCGGCGCGAACGTCGGCCCGGCGAGCACGACGGTGACGTCGTCGCGTGACGCCTGTACCTCGAGCCCCGCCACGAGCGCGGCCTGCGCGCCCGTCGAGTGCCCGACGAGGACGACCGGTCGGGCGGTCCCGTGGTGCACGAGCCAGGAGGCGGCGGCGCGCCCCACGTCCCGGACGTCGGGGGCCGTCGTGCGCGGACCCGGCGAGCCGTAGCCGGGCAGGTCGAGGACGACGGCGGATGCACCACGTCGTTCGACCTCGCGAACGAGCCGACGCACGTAGTGGGTCAGCCCGAGCCCGGGCACGACGACGACGAGCGGTCCGCACGCCGTGCCCTCGAGCGGGGGCGGCGGTGGCGTCACGCCGCGTCGGAGCCGGCCAGCACCACGCGGAAGTCGATCGGCTTGCACGTGCCGTTGTTCGACTTCTCGGCCGAGCACGCCGTGAGACCGACGACGAGGTCGGCCTCCGCCCGCAGCGTGATCCGGTCGCCGGGGCGCGAGGTGGGTGGGTCGATGTGCAGCGTGCCGTCGCGTTCGGTCCACACGTTCATGAAGATGTTGAGCGTCGTGGAGATCGTGTCGGGCCTGACCCCGAAGGCCGCCATCGACGTCGCGAGGTTCTCGAAACAGCTCGGGTGGGAGGCGCCCTGCAGGTGGGGGTAGAGGATGTCGAAGGTCTGCTGCGAGCACGGCGTCAGGAGGATGTCGTGCCGCCCGCACGTGTCCTCCTCGACCACGGCCATCGGTCGGCTGCGGTTGCTGTAGAGGACGGTGCCCGTCGTCACCGCGACCGAGTTGGCGTAGTCGATGGTGCGGCCCGAGGAGAACCACTCGCCGAGGGTGTCGGCCATGACGCAGAAGAAGTCGCTCACCTGCTCGCCGGCAGGGTCCGCGACGGTGAGACGGGCGCCGGCGGGCAGCAGGAAGGCGACCCCGGTCTCCGGATCTAGGCGCTCGAATCCGTCTGCGGCAGAGGCGATCCCAGGTGCTCGGCTGCTGCTGGTGCTGGTGGCGCTCTCGGTCATGACGCGGTGTCCTCCTCGTGGGTCTCGGCGAGCCGGACGTCGAGTGGCGGGACCCACCCGGGGCCATGGAACCGCCCCGAGTACTGTCGGGCCTCGCTGGACTCGCCGTGGTCGGCGACCATGGGGTTGATGCTGCCCTGCAGTGTCTCGTCCCGGGCGCGGATCCGCGAGCGCATCCCCTCGTACCGGCCCTCGTCGCGCAGCTGCTCGAACTGCTCGTGCGGGTTGAACACGACCGTGGGCAGTGGCGCACGCCGGGCCACGCGGGAGGCGGCGGGGTGCAGCCCGACGACGAAGTAGGCAGTCCCGCGGACGCTGAAGGCGAAGTGCGGGTCGGCGGGATCGGAGCCGACGCCGTCGGCCCACGGCGCGTCGTCGGCGTCGTGCAGGCGCTGGAGCAGTCCGAACAGGGATCGCTCGAACGCTGCCTCGTCGCGGTGCACGGGAGCCCGGAACGAGGCGATGAAGGAGTGGAAGCCGTCGGTGGGCACCTCGTCGTCGGCGAAGACCTCGAGGTGTCGCAGCAGGACGTCGGCGGTCTCGGGCTCGTCCATGTCGTCGAGGACGAGGTGCAGCATGCCCCGTCGGCGGAACACCGACTTCGCTCCGAGACAGGGGTACTCGGCGTGGGTGACCATCTGCTCGACGGCGCGTCGCACGTCGCGCCCGGGCCGGCGTCGCAGGTCCAGGCCGGCGAGCGCGGCCAGCGTCGCCTCCAGATCGCCTCCGGAGGGGGCACCGGATGGTGGCGGGTGGGTCGTCGTCATGGGGCCTCCTCTCGGTCGGGCGTGTGGCGGGGACGTACCCGCAGACGGGGTCCGCAGACGCGGCGCCGGCCGGAGAGGGCTGTCGCCCGGACCGTTTCGGTCCCCGGCGCCGGGGTAGTGCGGCGGTCGTGGACGGGCGTGGAGGCCACCCGACGGGGCCTGTCGACGTGGAGGTGGTCGTCCCGCTGCGCTGGTCGGACGGCGGTCGTCCCGGCCTGCGGCGGGCGACCGAGATGGGTGCCTACCTCGCGTCGCTGCTCACGGCGACCCCCCACGTCACCGTCGTAGACGGCAGTGCGCCGGAGCAGTTCCGGCGCCATCGCGCGACCTGGCCGAGTGGGGTGCGCCACGTCCGTCCCGAACCGGCGGAGGCGTGGCGTCCCGTCCCCGCCGGGGAGCCGGGGTCCGCCGCCGACCGGCCGGTCAACGGCAAGGTCCTCGGCGCCATGACCGGCATCCGGATGTCCCGCTGCGAGCGCGTGGTCATCGCCGACGACGACGTCCGCCTCACCGTGGACGACCTCGCCGCGCTGGCGCACCGGCTCGAGGACTGCGACCTCGTCAAGCCGGTCAACGTCTTCGACCGGTGGCCGTGGCACGCCTGCTGGGACGGCGCGCGCACGCTGCTCAACACCGCCCTGGCCGACGACTGGCCCGGTGTGTTCGGACTGCGCCGCTCGACGGTCCTCGCAGCCGGTGGGTGGAGCCCCGAGGTGCTCTTCGAGAACCTCGAGCTCTGGCGCACGATGCAGGCCCACGGGGCCCGCACCAGGTCGGCCACCGACATCGTCGTCCGGCGGCTGCCGCCGACGGCGGCACACTTCCGGGCCCAGCGCGTGCGCCAGGCCTATGACGACCTCGCCCAGCCCGGACGCCTCGCGGCAGAGCTCCTCGTGCTGCCGGCCGTCGTCGTGGGGGCACGACGCGGACGTCGCCCCCTGCTCCTCGGCGCCCTGGCCTCCGTCGTCCTCGCCGAGGTCGGGCGCCGCCGCATCGGGCGTCACCACGTGCCGGCGCTCGTCCCGCTCGCCGCCCCGCTCTGGCTGCTCGAGCGCGGCGTGTGCGTCTGGCTCGCCGTCGGCACCAGGGTCCGGGGCGGCGTCCGGTACCACGGACGCCGGCTGCCCACCGCGGCACACTCGCTGCGCCGGTTGACCGAGCGCGCCGCGGAGGCCCGGGTGATCGCCACGACCGCGGGTGGGTAGGGGGCCCGCGACGGATGGGCCGCCGGGCCCGCGCCCTGCCGCTCGCCGACGGCCCGCTTCCCGAGGAGGACGACATGCCTGCCCAGGACCGCATCACCGACGTCTGGGGGGACCGGACACCGTACCCGCGCGGCGGCCGCTGGCCGGAGCGGGTCGACACGCACCTGGCCGACGGCGTGCAGGAGCAGGACGTCGAGCGCTGGGTGCGCACGGCGTCGACGCTGCACTCCAACGGTGACGCCTTCGACCTGGCCGTGCGCGCGGGCGCCGTCGTCGGCGTCCGCGGCCGGGCCGACGACCGCGTCAACCGCGGACGGCTCGGGCCCAAGGACCTGTACGGCTGGCAGGCCATCCAGTCCCCGGACCGCCTGACTCGTCCGCTCCTGCGCCGCGACGGACGCCTCGTCGAGTGCTCGTGGGACGAGGCGATGGAGGCCGTCGTGGGCCGGACGCGCGAGCTGCTCGACGAGCAGGGACCGAGCGCCATCGGCTTCTACACGACCGGGCAGCTCTACCTCGAGGAGTACTACGCGCTGGCGCTCGTCGCGCACGGAGGCATCCGCACCAACCACGTCGACGGCAACACCCGCCTGTGCACGGCCACCGCCGCGGAGGCGCTCAAGGAGTCCTTCGGCTGCGACGGGCAGCCCGGGTCCTACACCGACGTCGACCACGCCGACACGATCGCGCTCTTCGGGCACAACGTCGCCGAGACGCAGACCGTGCTGTGGATGCGCATCCTCGACCGGCTCGCCGGCGACGACCCGCCGAGGCTCCTCTGCGTGGACCCGCGGCGCACACCGGTGGCGCAGGCCGCGACGGTCCACCTGGCCCCGCGCCCGGGCACCAACGTCGCGCTGATGAACGCGCTGCTCCACGAGATCATCGAGCAGGGGTACGTCGACGAGGCGTGGGTCGCGGCGCACACGGTCGGCTACGAGGACCTCGCCACGACGGTCGAGCGCTACTCGCCGGACGTCGTCAGCACGATCTGCGACCTGCCCGCCGAGGACATCAGGGCGGCGGCCCGGCTGCTCGGCGAGGCCGAGGCGCTGCTGTCGACGGTGCTTCAGGGCTTCTACCAGTCGCATCAGGCCACCGCGGCGGCGGTGCAGGTCAACAACGTGCACCTGCTGCGCGGGATGCTCGGTCGTCCGGGATGCGGCATCCTGCAGATGAACGGACAGCCCACGGCCGAGAACACCCGCGAGTGCGGTGCCGACGGCGACATGGCCGGCTTCCGCAACTGGAGCAACCCGGACCACGTCGCCGACCTGGCCCGCGTGTGGAACCTCGAGCCGAAGAAGATCCCGCACGCCACCCCGCCGACCCACGCGATGCAGATCATGCGGTACGTCGAGGACGGGTCGATCCGCCTGCTGTGGGTGTCGGGCACCAACCCGGTCGTCTCGATGCCCGAGCTCGACCGGATGCGCTCGATCCTGTCCCAGGAACGGCTGTTCCTCGTCGTCCAGGACATCTTCCTCAGCGAGACCGCCCAGCTGGCCGACGTCGTGCTGCCCGCGGCGGCGTCGGGGGAGAAGACCGGCACCTTCACGAACGCCGACCGGACCGTGCACCTGTCCGAGAAGGCCGTCGAGCCGCCGGGCGAGGCGCGGCCGGACCTCGACATCTTCGTCGACTTCGCGACGCGGATGGGGTTGGAGGACAAGGACGGTGGACCCCTCGTCACGTTCCGGACACCGGAGGAGGCGTTCGACGCGTGGCGTGAGTGCAGCCGCGGCCGTCCGTGCGACTACAGCGCCCTGACCTACGACCGGCTCCGCGGTGGTGGCATCCAGTGGCCGTGCACGGAGGAGAGCCCCGACGGGACCGAGCGACTGTACGCCGGCGGCGTCTTCTGGGCCGGCCCGGACGAGTGCGAGTCCTACGGCCGCGACCTCGAGACGGGGGCGCCGATGGAGGCCCAGGAGTACCGGGCCCTCAACCCGTACGGCCGGGCCGTCGTCAAGGCGGCCGAGTACCGCCCGCCGCACGAGATGCCGGACGAGGACCACCCGCTCCAGCTCATCACCGGGCGCACGGTCTACCACTTCCACACGCGGACGCGGACGGCCCGGGCCCCCGCTTCCAGGCGGCCGCACCCGAGGTGTGGGTCGAGCTGTCCGACGTCGACGCGTCGGCGCTCGGTGTGGCCGACGGTGACCTCGCGGAGGTCCGCACCGCGCGCGGAGCGGTGCGGGCACGGGCCAGGGTGGGCGGCATCCGTCCGGGCGTCGTCTTCCTGCCCTTCCACTACGGGTACTGGGACACGCCCGAGGGGTGGCGGCCCGGGGAGCACGGCCGGGCGGCCAACGAGCTCACGCGCACCGACTGGGACCCGGCGTCCAAGCAGCCCCTGTTCAAGACGGCGGCGTGCGTGGTCAGCAGGGTCGAGGGTGCCGCGGCCGCGGCGGGCCACGCCGCGAGGGAAGGAGTGGTCCGATGAGGATCGGGACGGTCCTGAAGGACCTGCACCACGACGAGAACGAGCTGGTCCGCGCCCTGCTGCGCCTGTCCGACGAGCACCGTGTGGACCACGAGGTCTACCACGTCGCGCGTGACCTCGCGGAGTGGTCCAGCCGCCACGTCCGTCAGATCGCCACGGCCGCAGAGGAGTTCGGCGAGAACCTGGACCCGGCACCGGACGGGACGCCGACCATCGTGGACCAGGCCAGGCGTTGGATGTCCGCGCGGGCCGGACGCTCGTCGGCCACCGAGCTGGTCATGGTCCGCGACCTGCGCGACGTGTACCTCCGCGCGTCGGGCGTCCTCGCCGACTGGGAGATGATCGGCCAGGCCGCCCAGGCGATCGTGCACGACGGCCTCATGGAGCTGGCGGCACGTTGCGGTGCCGAGGCCAAGCGCCAGGCGCAGTGGGCCAACGCCAAGATCAAGGAGTGCTCCACCCAGGCGCTGGTCGTATGAGCGCCTCGGTGCCGCACGAGGCCCGGGTGCGGCAGCAGCCGTGAGCCGGGTCGTCGTCACGGGGGCCACCGGCAACATCGGCAGCGCCGTCGTGCGCGCGCTGCAGGGCCGCGGCCACGACGTCGTGGGTCTGGCGCGTCGTCCACCGGCCCGGACGACGGCGGCGACGCCACCGGTCACCTGGGAGACGGCCGACCTCGACCACCCGCAGTGCGAGCCGCTCCTGCGCTCACTCGTGGCCCACGCCGACGCGGTCGTGCACCTCGCCTGGGCCTTCCAGCCGATGCGGCGCCCGCGCTACCTCGCGCGCGCCTGCGTCGGCGTGCTCGACCTCGTGGCGCGGACCACCTTGGCGCACAGCGACGCCCGGTTCGTGCACGTGTCGTCGGTCGCGGCCTACTCCCCACGGCGCACCGAGGAGCTCGTCGACGAGGACTGGCCCCGCGACGGCATCCCCGGCGCGACCTACAGCCGGCTCAAGGTCGAGGCCGAGCGCGCCCTCGCGGCGCGGACCGGTCAGTGGCACGCTGCCGGTCGCGTCGCCGTCCTGCGGCCGTGCCTCGTGGGCCAGTACGACGCCGGCGGTCCGATGCTGCGATGCGGTGCGCCGGCGTGGCTGCCCGGGGGGCTGCTGCGGCACGTTCCCGTGGTGCCCGTGGACGAGCGGTTCGGCCTGCAGATGGTCCATGCCGACGACGTCGCCGACGCCGTGTTGCGCGTCGTCGAGCAGCGCGCCCACGGGTCCTACAACCTCGCCGCAGACGGGCTCGTGCGCGGAGCGGACGTCGCGGCCGCGCTGCGGGCCCGGCCCGTGCGGGTCAGGCAGGAGGTCGCCCGCTCGGCCGTCGCCGCCGCGTGGCACGCGCACCTGCACCCTCTCGACCCCGGCTGGGTCGACATGGCGCTGCAGGCGCCGTGGGTCGACACCCGCCGGGCGCGCGAGGCGCTGGGCTGGCGGCCGCTGCACTCCGGCGTCGACGTCCTCGGCGAGCTGCTCCGGGGGATGGCCGACGGCGCCGGCGGCTGCCGCTCCGGTGCCCTGCGCCCCCGGAGCGTCCTGGACGGCGTGCGACGCGGGCTCGTGAACGGCCCGGTCTCGCGGCGCGCGCTCACCTGACCGGCGCCTGCGCGTCGGCGCCTGCGCGTCGGCGCCTGCGCGTCGGTGGCGACGTTTTCGTCGCGGCCGTGACGGGTAGAGGCGAGGCAAGGCGTCGAGAGGAGAGCGCGTGACGACGACCGTGGCGGCGACCGACGCCGTCGTCATCGGCAGCGGCCCCAACGGGCTCGTGGCTGCCAACCTGCTCGCCGACGCGGGCTGGTCCGTCGTCGTGCTCGAGGAGCAGGACACACCCGGCGGTGCCGTCCGCAGCGACGACACCGTCGCCCCCGGCTACGTCCACGACACGTTCAGCTCGTTCTACCCGCTCGCAGTCGGTTCGCCGACGATCCGCGGTCTCGAGCTCGAGCAGCACGGGTTGCAGTGGGTCCACGCGCCGTCCGTCGTCGGCCACTCCTTCCCGGACGGCCGCTGGGCCGTGCTGTACCGCGACCGTGAGCAGACAGCCGCCGCACTCGAGGAGGACGCACCCGGTGACGGGGACGCCTGGCTCGAGCTGTGCCGCACGTGGGACCGCGTCGGCGAGGACCTCGTGCGGTCGCTCATGACGCCGTTCCCCCCGGTCCGCGGAGGACTCGGCTTCGGCGCCCGCGCCCTCCGCAACGGCGGGTTCGAGCTGTTCCGCCGGCTGCTCATGCCCGCTCGCGCCCTGACCGAGCAGCTGTTCCGTGGCGAGGCCGCCAGCCTCCTCGTCGCCGGCAACGCCACCCATGCCGACATCGGGATGGAGTCCCCGGGGTCGGGAACGATGGGCCTGCTGCTCGTCCTCCTCGGCCAGACGGTGGGGTTCCCGGTCCCGGAGGGCGGAGCCGGGCAGCTCTCGGCGGCCATGGTGCGCCGGCTGGAGTCGCGCGGCGGCACCGTCTGCCTCGGGGAGCGCGCCGAGAGCATCAGGGTCGAGGGCGGGCGCGCCGTCGCCGTGCGGACGGGCTCGCGTGAGCTGGCCGCGCGACGCGCGGTCGTCGCCGACGTGTCGGCCCCCGCCCTCTACGGCGGGCTCGTCGCCTGGGACGACCTGCCGGCCCGGCTGCGGCGCCGGATGGCCGGGTTCACGTGGGACCCCTCGACCGTCAAGGTCGACTGGGCGCTCGACGGTCCGGTCCCGTGGCGGGGGGCGCCCGCGGTGGCGCCGGGCACGGTGCACCTCGCGGACTCGCTCGACGAGATCACGCTGACCGGCGCGCAGATCAGCGCCGGCCTCGTCCCGGACCGGCCGTTCCTCCTCGTGGGCCAGATGGCGACGACCGACCCCACCCGCGCCCCCGCGGGAGCCGAGTCGCTGTGGGCCTACACCCATGTTCCGCAACGGACCCACGGCGACGCCGCGTCCGGGTCCGGCGCCTCGCCCGTGCGCGGCGTCTGGGACGACGCCGACCTCGAGGTCTTCGCCGAGCGCGTCGAGGCACGCCTCGAGGAGCGGGCGCCGGGCTTCCGCAGCCGGATCCGTGCCCGGCGTGTTCTCGGCCCCCACGAGCTGGAGTCGCGCAACCGCAACCTCGCCGGGGGTGCGCTCAACGGCGGAACCGCCTCCCTGCACCAGCAGCTCGTCTTCCGCCCCGTGGCGGGTTCCGGCCGCGCCGAGACGCCCGTGGCGGGCCTGTTCCTCGGCTCCGCGTCGGCGCACCCCGGTGGAGGCGTCCACGGCGCCTGCGGGGCCAACGCCGCACGCGCCGCCCTCTGGCACGACCGCATCCGAGCCCCCTGGAGGCGACCATGAGCACCACGAGCCGCGTCATCGCCCGGCCACCCGACGACGTCTTCGACGTGCTGTCCCACGGCTGGAACTACAGCCAGTGGGTCGTCGGGGCCTCCCGCATCCGTGACGTGACGAAGACGTGGCCGGAACCAGGCTCGGAGATCCACCACTCGGTCGGCTCCTGGCCGGTGCTCATCGACGACGTCACCACGGTCCGTCGGTGCGAGCGCCCGCGCCTGCTCGAGCTGACGGTCCGGGCCTGGCCGTCCGGTGAGGGCCGGGTGCTCATCACGCTCGAGCCGGAGGGGGAGGGCACGCTCGTCACGATGGAGGAGCACCCGACGAGGGGCCTGGTGACGTTCCTGCCCAAGGTGCTCGTCGACCCCGTGCTCGACCTGCGCAACCGGGAGGCGCTTGCCCGCCTGGCGCTCCTCGTCGAACGGGCACGGCAGAGCCCGTACGCCCGCTGACCCGCTCGGCCTACGCCCCCACGCCGTTGCCCTCTCCGTCGGACGCGACGTCGAGCAGGAGGCGCAGTGCCCGTCGCGTCGACCGTTCGACGACCTGCGCCGGGTCACCCGGCACGTGCCACAGCTCGGTGCGAACCTGCCCGTCGGGTCCGGCGACGCCGAACCACACCGTGCCCGGCGGCTGGCCCTCCTGGTCATCCGGTCCGCCCACGCCCGTCGTCGCCACGGACGTGTCGGCACCGAGCAGGTCGCGCACTCCGGTGGCCATCGCACGGGCGCACTCCCCGCTGATGACCGGACCATCGGGCACGCCGAGGACCTCGTGCTTCACCTGCGTCGCGTACGCGACGACACCGCCGCGGAACCAGTCTCCGGAGTCGGGAGCCGCCGCGAGCCGCCCGGCGACCTGGCCACCGGTCAGGGACTCGGCTGCGGCCGCGGTCCAGCCCCGGCGGCGCACCACGTCGGCCACCTGCTCGGCCAGGTCGGCGGCGTCCGTGTCGTCGGGGGGCAGCGTCTTCGGGTCGGTCGCGGTCACGTCCACGTCCTACCCGCCGCGGGGTTCCGGCAGCGGGGTCGGGCAGCCGTTTCACCGGATCGTGCACCGGGCCCCGGCCGGCCGGGTACGCGGGAGGCATGGCACCCCAGGACAGCACCACCTCACCGACGTCCACCACCTCGGGCTCCGCACGTCCCACGGCCTCGGGGGGACGGCACCGCGTGCCGGCGGACCGTCGCGAGGAACCGGACGCACCCACCGACCTGTCGAGGGAGTCGCTCCGCGCCGTCCTCGTGCGGGCGCGTCGCGAGTTCCGGCGCGACCGGCTCACCGACCTCGCCGCCGCCCTGACCTACTACGGGCTGCTCTCGCTGGCGCCGGCACTCGTCGTGCTCGTCGCCGGGCTGGGGCTGGCCGGCCCGGGCGTCACCGAGCGTGTCATCGCCCAGACGCAGACGCTCGCGCCCGGCTCGAGCGCCCAGTTCGTCGCGCAGCTCGTCCACCAGGCGCAGGCCAACCGCACCGGGGCGGGGCTCGGTGCGGTGCTCGGCATCCTCGTGGCACTGTGGTCAGCCTCCGGCTACGTCGCGGCGTTCATGCGAGCCTCGAACGTCGTCTACGACGTGCCCGAGGGCCGCCCGATCTGGAAGACCGTGCCGATCCGCATCGGCGTCACCGTGCTGGCCGTCGTCGTCCTCGTCGTCTCGGCCGTCATCGTCGTCGTCTCCGGGCCGGTGGCCCACCAGGTCGGCGACCTCGTCGGTGCCGGTGACACGGCCGTGCTGCTGTGGAACATCCTCAAGTGGCCGGTCCTGCTCGTCATCCTCTCGGTGCTCCTCGCCGTGCTCTTCTGGGCCAGCCCGAACGCGCGCCAGGGCGGGGTCCGCTGGGTGAGTCCCGGCGGCCTCATCGCCGTGGTCATCTGGGTCGTCGCCTCCGCCCTCTTCGCCCTCTACGTCGCGTTCTTCGCCTCGTACAACAAGACCTACGGGTCGCTCGCGGGCATCGTCATCTTCCTCGTCTGGCTCTGGCTGACGAACATCGCGCTCCTGCTCGGCGCGGAGATCAACGCCGAGCTCGACCGGGGCCGGGCCATCGCCGGCGGCCTGCCCGAGCACGTCGAGCCCTTCGCCGAACCGCGGGACACGCGCGCCATGGACGACGAGGAGCGCGCCCAGGCCGAACGAGCGGTGCGCTACCGCGCGGACCTGCCCCCGACGGACGGGGCGGACCGCGGTCCTGCCGACGACCGGGCCTGACGGCCGAGAGCGTCCCGCGCGCCACAGGAGGGGTGTTTCCCGCCGCCGAGGCCGGTCCGAGCGCGGTGAGCCCGTTTTGCGTGCGGGTGTGCCGGGTAGGAGACAGGTGACCCGCGGCCGCGCCGGTACGCGAGCCGCCCGAACGACTCCACGAGGAGATGCCGTGCCCGACGTCGTCGACGTGATCATGAACGACCACCGCGAGGTGGAGCGACTCTTCGACCTGCTCCGCGACCCGGGCACCCGGGCACAGAACGTGCCCCTGCTGGTCACCCTCCTCACCGCCCACAGCCGCGCCGAGGAGGCCGAGGTCTACCCGGTCGCCCGTGACGAGGCGGGGGCGGCCGACGACGTCGCCCACTCGCAGGCCGAGCATGCCGAGGCCGACGAGCTGCTCGCGCGCCTGCAGGAGACCGACCCCGCCTCGAGCGACTTCGACGCGGTCCTGTCGGAGCTCGTCGACGCGGTGACCCACCACGTCGAGGAGGAGGAGGAGTCGGTGCTGCCGGCGATGCGCTCGGGCCTGGACGACACCCGCCGTGCCGAGCTGGCCGACGCCTTCCTCGCCAGTCGCGCCGAGCACCTCGGCGCCGGTCCGGACGACATCACCCTGCAGGAGCGCCGCCAGCAGGCCGCCAACGCCGACCTCGAGGGCCGCGGCGCCATGGGCAAGGACGAGATCGCCAGCGAGCTCAAGGCCAAGGCCGAGGAGGAGGAGTCCGAGGGCTGAACGCTGCTGGTCGCTACGGTGGAGGTGGTCGCATGACGGACGGGTTCGCCCTCGGCTTCGGCTGGCTGCTGTTCGGGGCCATGCTGCTCGTGCTGGCCGTCCGCGTCCTCGGGACCCGGCGGTAGCCGTGGGCGACAGGCGGCGCTCGCGCGCAGCGGTGAGCCCCGGCCGGGCCGCCATCGCCGGCGCCCTGCTGACACTGACCGTGTCCTCGTGCGTCGCGCCGGCCTTCGACTCGGGTGCCTACGAGGAGAACGCCGTGCACGCGCTCGACTCCGCGACGGGTGAGACGCGCACGGCCGCCATCGCGCTGGAGGCGGCCCTGCAGGGCCGGGTCAGCCAGGCCTACCTCGACACCGTCGTCAGCGCGTCGGAGCAGGCCCTCGGACCGGTCCAGGACAGCTTCGGCGCGGTGGACGCGCCGTCCACGGCCGATGACAAGCTGCGCGACCGCGTGACGTCGCTGCTGCAGGACGCGTCGGACGGCTTGACCGACGCGCGCATCGCGGTGCGCCGACACGACCGCCCCGGCATGCGGGACGCCGTCACGACGCTGCGCAAGGCGGCCGACGCGCTCGAGACGGAGTCCGACGATCTGACGGGGAGTGGCTCGTGAAGAAGCTGTTCGCCCTGACGCTCGGGATCCTCACGGCCATCGGCGGTTTCGTCGACATCGGGGACCTCGTGACCAACGGTCTCGTGGGCTCCAGGTACGGCATGTCCCTGGCCTGGGTCGTCGTCGTCGGGATCCTCGGGATCTGCGTCTTCGCGGAGATGAGCGGGCGGGTCGCGGCCGTCAGTGGCCGCGCCACCTTCGACCTCGTCCGCGAACGGCTCGGACCGCGGATGGGGCTGCTCAACCTCGTCGCCTCGATGCTCGTGACGTTGCTGACCTTCGTCGCGGAGATCGGCGGCGTGGCCCTCGCACTCGAGCTGGCCTCGGACATCCACCCGTACCTGTGGATCCCGGTGGCGGGCGCCGCTGTCTGGATCGTCCTCTGGCGGGTCAAGTTCGCGGTGCTCGAGAACGCGTTCGGAATCGCGGGCCTGGCACTCGTGGTCTTCGCCGTCGCGCTGTGGCAGCTCGGCCCGGACTGGGCAGACCTGTGGCGACAGGCGTCCCGACCGTTCGTCCCGCACGACGAGAGCCACACGACGTACTTCTACTACGCCATCGCGCTCTTCGGCGCGGCCATGACGCCGTACGAGGTCTTCTTCTTCTCCTCCGGCGGGGTCGAGGAGCACTGGTCCCCCAAGGACCTGTCCACGATGCGCGCCAACGTCTTCGTCGGCTTCCCCCTCGGGGGGCTCATCTCGCTTGCCATCGCCGCCGTGGCGGCGGTCGTCTACCTTCCCGAGGGCATCGAGCTGTCGACGCTCGGGCAGGTCACGCTGCCTGTGCCGCTGGCGCTCGGGCAGGTGGGGCTCGTGCTCGTGCTGCTCGGCGTCTTCGCCGCGACCTTCGGGGCCGCCTGCGAGACAGGCCTGTCCGTCGGCTACAGCATCTCGCAGTACTTCGGGTGGCAGTGGGGCAAGTACGTGCGACCGATGCAGGCCTCGCGCTTCCACACCGTCCTGCTGGTGTCGGCGATCGTGGCGGTGGGCACGCTCCTGACGACGGTCGACCCGATCATGGTGACCGAGTACTCGGTCGTCTTCTCGGCGGTGGCGCTGCCCCTGACCTATCTGCCGATCCTCGTCGTGGCCAACGACCGCACCTACATGGGCCGGTATGCCAACGGGCGCCTGGCCAACACGCTGGGGTCGATCTACCTCGTCATCGTGGTCGTGGCCTCGCTGGCGGCGATCCCGCTGATGATCGTCACCCGGGCCGGGCAGTGAGGACGCCATGACATCGCAGCCGCCCGCACCCGTCCCCGCAGGCTCCCACACGCGTCTGCGCCTGCCCGAGGGCACAGAACGCGTCGACCTCGTGCTCCGTCTGCTCGACCACCAGGTCGTCGGTCCCGAGGGTGAGCTGCTCGGCAACGTCGACGACCTCGTGCTCGGCAGCCTCGACGGACGCTGGCACGTGACCGGGTTCGCCGTCGGGCCGGGCGCTCTGTCCGAGCGCCTCCCGGGCCTGCTCGGCGACTGGGTCGGGGCGGTCTGGCGCCGGCTCCATCCGGACCCGGACCCGCAGCCGGTCGTCGTCCCCATCGAGCACGTGACGCGGATCGGTTCGGCCATCGAGGTGGACGCCGAGGCGGCCCGCGCCCTCGCGGGGGTGCAGGGCCTGGAGCTGTGGCTGCGCCGGTACCTCACGGGGCGCCTCCCGGGGGCGACGGACGGGGGCGACGAACGGGACGAGAACCGGGTCGACAGCGACTCGCGAACGGGTGAGCCGCCGCACCGCACGGGTCCTGCCGCAGCCGGTGAGCCGGGGTGGCGGCCGGCGCCGGACGCCGTGCTGGCGAGTGCCGTGCTCGGTCGTGAGGTGTTCTCGGCGGATGGTCGCCGTCTGGGGCAGGTCGTCGAGCTGCACGGTGCGGGGCGACCGGCCGGTGCCCACCAGGTACCGATCGAGGTGGTGGCGGTGCAGGTCGGCCCGCACGGTCGCGGCACGCAGCTCGGCTACACGGACGACCCACGCCAGGGTCCGGCCATCGTCGGCGCGCTCGTGCGTCGGTGGCAGCGGGCGAACCGCGTGGTTTCCGTGGAAGGCGTGGCCGGTTGGCCCCGGGACCGGCTCGTGGTCGCCGACGCCGACCGGACCGTGCACCCGCACATCGCGTGGTGACCGGCGTCACCCGATGTCGACGATGGACTCCCAGCTCGCCGTCCGCCCGAGGTCGTGCAGGTAGGGACCGAAGCCCTCCGGGGCACGTGCCGTGTCGCGCAGGGAGGTGACGACGCCGGCGGGAGTCTCCTCGACGCGTCCACCGACCCGGCGCACCGCCTCGACGAGCGCCACGTCCTCGTTGGCCAGCAGCGAGCGGAAGCCGCCGGCCGCCCGGTACGTCGACAGGCGCACGCCCAGGTTGGCGCCGTGGACGCGCCGGTGGCCGCCGGCCTCGTGACGAGCCCGGACCCAGCGGGACAGGGCAGCCGGCTCGGGGTCGTTCTCGGGTTCGACGGGGCCCACGACGGCGTCGGCGCCTGCCTCCGCGAGCTGCACGTGGAGGATCAGCCAGTCCTCCGGCACCCTGCTGTCGGCATCGGTGCACGCGATCCAGACCCGGTCGCCGGCTGCCGCCGTCCGGCAACGGGCCAGGTGCACCGCATGGTCGACCCCGAGGGCGCGGGCCCGCCCGACGCCCCCACTCGTCGTCACGACGGAGACGGAGGGGTAGCCGGCAGCCACCCGGGCCGAGCGGTCGGTGCAGGCGTCGAGCGCCACGACGACCACGACGGAGACGTCGGGCCGAATCCGGCCGAGGGCCTCGGTGGCCCGGACGACCGAGGACAGGCAGGTACCGAGCAGGCGCTCCTCGTTCCGGGCCGGGACGACGACGGCCACGTGGGTCAGGGCGTCGGCATCGGGCCTCGCTGCGGCGGTCCGCGTCACGAGCGGCTCCTTCCAGGTCGGTGGCATCGTTCCCGATGCCGGTGTCGGCGGGGGAGTGCGGGGGAGTGCATGGGCCGCCCGGAGTCGGCGCAACCGGGCGGTCGCGCACCCCTTACCCCGCGGAGCGGTCCGTGACTCGCCTCGCCCGCCCTGCGTCACGACGGGCGCGACGCAGGGCGGACGACGCCGTCCCGACTGCGCTTCTGAACCGGGACGGCGCCGCCGTCTGCCGGTGTACCCCGACCTCCGATCCTCGATGCAGGGACGGGCGGCCGGCTGGACCGGGGCATCTGGTCGGAGCGCTACGTCACTGCTCACTCTCACTGAGCAGTGACGTACACGCTGACCCCCCACCGGCCCCGGGACACCCCGGCCGAGCGCTACGTCACTGCTCACTCTCACTGAGCAGTGACGCAGGGGCCGTGCCGGTCACCCCTCGGTGACGGCGCCGGAGCGACGTCGCCGCCGGGAGGCGGCCAGCGTCTCGTGGGGGGCCTCGCCGTACCGGTGACGGTAGGCGGCCGCGAACCGGCCCTGGTGGTAGAACCCCCAGCGCATCGCCACGTCGATGACGGTCGGGGACGGGTCACGGTCGCCCGACCCCAGCTCGCGGTGGGCCCGGTCGAGGCGGACCCGGCGCACGTACTCCGACGGCGTGGTCTCGAGGTACTTGCGAAAGGCGTTCTGCAGGGCCCGCGGCGTCACGGCTGCCGCCGAGGCCATGTCCGGCAGCGACACCGGCTCGGCGACGTGCGCCTCGATGAAGTCCAGAGCCCGGCACAGCGCGCGGGACGGTGCCGCGTCCTCGCGGTCGGCCTCGGTCGGTCCGAGGTCGGCCGTCGACGGGAAGGCCCGCAGGACCGCGGCCGCGAGGTCGTGCGAGGCCGTCTGGCGCACGAGGGAGGACGGGGTGGCCGCGGCGCTCGACAGCGTGTGGGCCACCGCCTCGACGGCCGACCGCAGCGCCGCACCCCGTTGCGCCGTCACGGGGCGGTGGTGCAGCAGGCGCACGGGGGCATCCTCCTCACCCCGGCCGGCGGCCACCTCCGTCAGCAGGCGCGGGTCGAACATGGTGACGCTGTAGCGAGCGCGGTTCACCGTGCCGGCGTACGGCCGGTCCGGCGGTGAGAGGGTGAAGACCTCGCCCGCGCCGAAGGTGCGGCTGTGCCGACCACCTCCGACGCGGTGGTCCTCGATCCTGCCGTCGTCGATGCTGCACAGGCTGATCCGCCCGAGCGGCACGACGTCGTACCGCATCTCGAAGTCGACGTCGACATGGTCGATGGTGAGCGCGTCCGGCCCCTCCACCCGGTCGAGGTGGGCGTGCGGGTGCGGTGTGGTGCTGCGGACGCGCATCGGCGCGTAGGCCGCGCTGAGGAACTTCTCGATGCGGTCGAGGTCGGTGCTGTCGAAGACCACGGCGTCCATGGGGGGATCCGTTCGCCGGCGGCCGGTGAGGCCGTCATCGTCCCTCGTCCGAGGGGACGGGGGAGCCGCGGTCTGACCCCGACCCGTCTCCTCGACAGTACCCGTTCCCGCCCTTCCTCTGGCGCTGCGGGTCTCGGGGCGCGTGCCGGAGGACACAACAGCATGTGTTTGCCTCACGCCTCCGGCATCGTCTAGGTTCGTCTCGAGCGCATGACCCTGCGCCTGCTCGAGTTCGCCCGACCGCCGTGTGTCCGCGGTCCTGCACCATCTCGGTCCCGAGTGGTGCCAAGGATCGGAGACACCTCCATGTCGATGCCCACGTCCCCCGTCCGTCGACCTGGCCCCCGCGTCGGTGGGGCTCGTCGATGAGCACGCAAACCGCCCCGGTGGGCGAGCCCTCGCTCGAGCCTGCCGCCTGGCCGGTGGCCAGCGCGGCCGCGCGCCTGCGCGAGACTGTCGGCGCGGTGCGCGACGTGCTTCGCGTCAGGGGCATCGCGCTCGTGCTGCTCGACGAGGAGGACCGGGCGCGTGAGGTGACCGCCATCGGTGACGACGCCTCGCGGCTCGTCGAGGCGGAGTGGCGGCTCGGCGTCGGTCCCGCCGTCGACGTCGTCGCCGAGGGGGCGCCGGTCACCGTCGTCGACCTCCAGGACGAGCCGCGGTACGTCGGGCTGGGCTGCCGTGAGACGGTCCCGGCCGCCCGGGCGGTGCTCTCCGTGCCCGTGCGCCTGCCGGGCGGGGGGCCGTACGACGTCATGGGCACCCTCGACCTCGTGCACGACCGGCCCCACACGTGGTCGACCGTCGAGGTCGGGACCGCCGAGGCCTTCGCCGGTGCCGTCGCCGCCCTCCTGCAGTTCACGGCGTGCGTCGGCCACGCCGGCGCCGACGACCGGGGTGGCTCTGGGGGTCGCGGGTGAGCGCCGGAGTCAACCCGGCGGCCCTCGCCGCCAGCCTGCGTCGCCTCGACCGGCGGGGCGACACCATCTCGCTGCGACCCTCGCTCCAGCGGGTCATCGAGGCATGCGACCAGCTGTTCGACGTCGACGGGAGCGGCCTCATGCTCACCGACGAGCACGGCGACCTCCACTACACCGCGGCGTCCGACGGACCGGGGAGGCTGCTCGAGCAGGCGCAGATCGAGACCGGGCAGGGGCCGTGCATCGACACCTTCAGCCAGGACATGGCGGTGGAGACGCAGGACGTCAGGGCCGACGAGCGGTGGCCCGACCTCGGGCCACGGCTCGAGGGACTCGGCGTCGCGGCGGTGCTCGGTGTTCCGGTGCACCTGGCCGGCGTCTGTGTCGGCAGCCTCAACCTGTACAAGGCCCGCCCGGTGGCGTGGGACCTGGCCATGCAGTCGGCCCTCGAGAAGTTCGCCGGGGTGGCCGAGACGATGATGTCGGCCGCTGTCGCGGCGGACCATGCCGGCGAGCTCGCCAGCCAGCTGTCCTACGCCCTGGAGTACCGGGCCCCGATCGAGCGGGGGGTCGGCTACCTCATGGGCCGTGACGGACTCTCCCAGGCGGACGCCTTCCAGGTCCTGCGCTCGGCGGCCCGCAGCAGCCGGCGCAAGATCGGCGAGGTCGCCGCGCAGCTGTTGGACACCGGGCGGCTACCCGGGGAGGACCTGCCATGAGCGACGAGGGCACCATCATGACCGGGGACGGCGAGGCCGTGGTCGGCGACCGTCCCCCGGCACCGGATGGCTTCCGGCCGACGCCGGTGCTGCCGGACGAGGCCCGTCGGGCCCTGGCGCGTCTCGTCGACGACCTCTCCACCGGGGCGCAACGCCCGGGCGGCCGGACCGGTCCGGCCACGCCGGCCGATGCGTTCGAGGAGCCGCTCCGCGCGCTCGTCGAGGCGCTCGCGGCCGCCGACGGCGCCGCGAGCGAGCTGCGCGCGCTCGCCGAACAGGCGGTGGCGCTGCACCACGAGCGCGACCACCTGCGGACCGCCCTGGCCACGAACCGCACCATCGGCGCAGCGGTGGGGATCATCATGACCCGGCACCGGCTGACCTACGCGGACGCGTTCGACCGGCTCGTGACGGCGAGCCAGCGCGCCAACCGCAAGCTGCGCGACATCGCGGGGGTCGTCGTCGAGACCGGGGCGCTGCCGGACGGGAGTGAGGCCGGCTAGCCCCCGGCAGCGCGACACGGGTAGCGTCGGAGGCAACGCACGGGGCACGAGTCGCATGGACCCACGGACCCGCCGGTCGCCGTTGCGGCGGCAGCCGCCGTGGAGCCGACGAGACGTGAGCGAGGACCATCGCATGACACCGTCCACCGACGGCGCGGACCGCAGCCGGCCGATCGACCCCGCGGCCCTGGCCGCCAGCCTCGGCTCCCTCGGCCGCACCGGCGCCGAGGCGCTGCTGCGACCGTCGCTGCAGCAGGTCGCCGAAGCCTGTGTCGACCTGTTCCGGGTCGACGGCGCCGGGATCATGCTCGTGGACGACCGCAGCGACCTGCGGTACGTCGTCGCCACCGACGAACCGGGACGTCGGCTGGAGGACGCCGAGCTGCAGACGGGCGAGGGACCGTGCATCGAGGCGTTCGTGACGCGCCGACCCGTCACGGTCCTCGACCTCCACGCGGACCGACGCTGGCCGGTGCTGTCCCGGGTCGTCGCCGACAGCCCCATCCGCGGGGTCGTCGGCGTGCCCATCCACCTGAGCGGCGCCCCGGTGGGCACGCTCGACGTGTACCGCTCGACCCCGACGCGGTGGGAGCCGGACGCCCCTCAGGCCCTGCTCCGGTTCGCCGAGGTGGCCGAGCAGCTGATGCGCGCCTCCGTGGCCGCCGAGCGCGCGGACGAGCTCGCGGCGCAGCTGACGTACGCCCTCGAGCACCGCGCCCCCATCGAGCGCGCCGTCGGGTTCCTGATGGCCCGGCGTGGGCTGCCCCAACCGCAGGCGTTCGAGCTGTTGCGGTCGACTGCCCGGAGCACGCGTCGCCGGATCGGTGACGTCGCCACCGAGCTGCTCTCCACCGGTCGCCTCGGCGAGCCGGGGCCGCAGGCCGCCCGGCCGGGACCAGCCACCCGCTCGACGCGTCGCGAGGACCGCGGCTAGCACGAGGACGTGTTTCCCCCACGGCTGCTCGGGTAGTGCCCGGCCGAGCGGTGCCGGACGAGGCGCCCCGGACGAGGAGACACGATGCGTCGGACGATGGTCGGGCTGGGCGCCACGGCGGTGCTACTGCTCGCCGGCTGTGCAGGGGTCGGCGACAGGGGCGGTGACGCCGGGGACGCGAGCGCCGGCGCGAGCGCCGGCGCCCCCACCGGAGCCCTGAGGATCATGGGATTCGGCGGCGAGGACGAGGTGGGACAGGCGCGCATCAAGGCCTTCAAGGATGCCTACCCGTCGGTCGCGGTCACCAACAGCAAGGGCGACTTCGACGCCCAGCAGTTCCTCACGGCGCTCGCCAGCGGCAACCCGCCGGACCTCGTCTACATGGACCGCAACCTCATCGGCACGTACGCCAGGAAGGGCGCCGTCGTGCCGCTCGAGAGCTGTATCTCGGGCCAGAAGATCGACACGTCGCAGTACCGCGAGGCAGCGATGCGCTCGGTCACGCTCGGCGGGAAGGTGTACGGGATCCCGGAGTTCTACGTCGTCACGACGAACCTCGTCGATGCAGGCTCCCTGACCCAGGCCGGCGTCCGCCCGACCGACATCCAGACCAAGGACTGGGCCGCCCTCCGGGCCACGACCGCCAAGCTGTTCAAGGCCGACGGCGGCACCATCGAGCGGATCGGCTTCGACCCCAAGCTGCCCGAGTACTTCCCGCTGTGGGCCACGGCGAACGGCGCGACGATCGTCAAGGAGGACGGCGCCCCGAACCTCAACGACCCCAAGGCAGTCCAGGCGCTCGACTACACCGTCGGGCTGGTGAACGCGCAGGGCGGCTGGACGAGGTTCAAGTCGTTCCGGGACGCGTTCGACATCTTCGGGGAGAAGAACCCGCTCTCGGCACACGCCGTCGCCGCCTTCCCCATGGAGAACTGGTACGTCAACGTCCTGCGTGACTTCATCGGCAAGGGCCTCCAGCTGGAGAGCACGCCGTTCACCGACCACGAGGGCCGGCCGGTGAGCATGGTCGGCGGCAGCGCCTGGGCCATCCCGAAGGGCTCGAGGAACCCGACCGCCGCCTGCGCGTGGGCCAAGACGCTCACCGACAAGGACACGTGGATGAAGGCCGCCCGGGCCCGGATGCAGAAGGTGCAGGCCGACAAGAGCTTCTTCACCGGGCTGTTCACCGCCAACAAGCCAGCGGACGAGCAGATCAAGGCGATGTACCTCAAGAACGTGCCGGACCCCGGCTTCGAGCGGGCCATCACCAACCTCTACGGCACGCTCGACGGTGCCGTGGCCCTCAACCCGTCCCCGGCCGGCGCGGAGATCGACGCCGCCTGGCGCAGCGCCGTGACGCGCGCCCTCGCGGGGCAGCCCGCCCAGCAGGCCCTCGACCAGGCCCAGAAGGAGGCGGAGACCGCCTTCACCAAGGCTGCCGGCAATGGCTGAGGTCGCCGTGGGGCGACACCTTCGGACGGGGATGCGGGGCTCCGTGTCGCGCAAGGAGGCTCGGTCGGCGTACCTGTTCCTCGCGCCGTGGATCATCGGGTTCCTCGTGTTCACGGCCGGGCCGATGGTCGCCAGCCTGTGGCTCTCGTTCACCGACTACTCGCTCGTCGACCAGGCGAACGTCGTCGGCCTCGAGAACTACCGGCAGCTGTGGAACGACCCGCGCGTCGCGAAGTCGCTCGAGAACACCTTCGTGTACGCGGCGCTCTTCGTACCGCTCGGCACGGCGGTCGCCCTGGCCCTCGCCATGCTGCTGCACCGGGTGGGCCGCGCGGCCGGGTTCTTCCGGACCGTGTTCTACCTACCGGTCATGACGCCGGGGGTCGCGGCGGCGGCCATGTTCCTGCTCCTGCTCAACGGGCAGCGTGGGCTCGTCAACGAGGTGCTGGGCTGGGTCGGGATCGACGGTCCCGAGTGGACCACCGACCCGGCGTGGCTCAAGCCGTCGCTCGCCGTCGTCAGCCTGTGGACCGTGGGCGGCAGCATCATCATCTACCTCGCGGCGCTCAACAACGTCCCCAGGCAGCTGTACGAGGCCGCGCTCCTCGACGGGGCGGGGCCGGTCCGGCGCTTCGTCAGCGTGACGCTGCCGATGATCTCCGGGGCCCTCTTCTTCACCGTCATCACCCACACGATCGCGGCGATGCAGATGTTCGACCAGGCGTACACGATGTTCTACGGGCCGCAGCAGAAGGCGACGGCATCCGACGAGTCGCTCGTCTACATGGTCTACCTGTTCCAGAACGGGTTCGAGTTCTTCAAGATGGGCTTCGCCTCGGCGATGGCCTGGCTGCTGTTCGTCATCATCCTCGTCATCACGCTCGTGCAGGTGCGCATCGGCAACCGCTTCGTCTACTACGAGGGAGGGCCGACGCGATGAGCATCGACACGCGCGACCTGCCGCCGTTCACCGAGCCGCCCCTCGAAGGCGCCCCGACGCCCTTGGAGCAGTGGGCGTCCCGGGGTCGGCCGCGGCGACCGGGCCGGGTGACCGGGCCGCTCCGGCTCGCCAAGTGGCTCGCGCTGCTCGTCGCGAGCATCGCGTTCGCCTACCCGCTCGTCTGGCTCGTCAGCGCCTCCCTCAAGCCGAAGTCCCAGGTCTTCGACAACCGGCTCGTCCCCGAGACGGTCCAGTGGTCGAACTTCGTCGAGGTGTGGAACGCCGGACCGGTGCTGCGCTGGCTGCTCAACTCCGGCGTCGTGGCCGTCATGGCGGCCCTCACCGTGACGCTGTCGAGCGCCTTCATCGCGTTCGGGTTCGCCTACTTCCGGTTCCGGCTGCGCGGACCCCTGTTCGGCCTCGTCCTGGCCACCATGATGCTGCCGGGCGCGGTGACGATGATCCCGGTCTACCTCATCTGGCACCGGCTCGGGCTCGTCGACACCCAGGTGCCCCTGTGGGCGAACAACCTCTTCGGGTCGGCCTTCTACATCTTCCTCATGCGCCAGTTCTTCCTCGGCATCCCGCGGGAGCTGTTCGAGGCGGCCCGGATCGACGGCTGCAGCCACGTCGGGCTGTTCCGCCGGATCGCCCTGCCCCTGTGCCGACCGGCACTCATCATCGTGTTCATCTTCGAGCTGCAGGCCAGCTGGTCGGACCTGCTCAAGCCGCTCATCTACCTGCAGACCGAGGAGTACTACACGATGCCGCGCGGCCTCAAGCAGATCGTCGACGGGTTCGCCCTGTCAGGGGAGTACCACTGGGAGATCGCCATGGCCGCGACGCTCGTGGCGACGCTGCCCATGATCGTCGTCTTCGCCCTGGGCCAGCGGTACTTCATGGAGGGTCTGGCCACGACGGCCAAGCAGGGCTGAGGCGGGCCGCCGTCACACGCCGTAACGGTCGGGCACCGCCGTACCGGTCCGCGTGGGACCGGTACGGCGGCTCGTCACCCGCCTCCCCGGGTGGGTCGGTGCGGGGCCTCGTGGGCCCGTCAGCTGGCCAACGGCTCGGGATGGTCGGCCAGCTCGTCGCGCAGCTGCTTGAAGACGCGCCCGAGCAGTCGGGACACCTGCATCTGCGTCGCGCCCAGCTCGCACGCGATCTCGCGCTGGGTGCGGTCCTCGACGAACCGCAGGCGCAGCACCTGACGCGTCTGGGCCGGGAGGCCGGCCAGCGCGCGGCCGAGGTCGACGTGGTCGCACAGCAGCTCGAGATCGGGGTCGTTCTCGCACACCGCGTCCGCGACGTGGTTCTGCTCGCCCGTCGTGCTCGGCAGGTCGATCGACAGGGGCCGGAAGCTGGAGTCGGAGCCCTCGGCCTCGCCCAGGTCGGCGGGGTCGACGCCGAGCGCGGCCGCCAGCTCGGCGCGCGTCGGGGTCCGGCCCAGCTCGTGCGTGAGGACCTCGCGTCGCTGGCGCAAGGCGAGTCGCAGCTCCTGCACGCGGCGCGATGGCCGCACGACCCAGCCGTGGTCGCGGAAGTGCCGCTTCAGCTCGCCGGACACCGTCGGCACGGCGAAACCGGCGAACGAGGCCCCGACGCGCGGTCGGTAGCGACGGATCGCCTTGAGCAGCGCCAGACGCGCCACCTGGAGCAGGTCGTCCCGCTCGATGCCCCGGTTGGTGTAGCGACGAGCGAGCCCGTCGCACAGCTCGACGTGCAGGGAGAAGATCTGCTCGACGACGTGGCGCCCCTCCGGGCTGTCGACGTCACCGATGCTCGCGAGCTCGGCGAACAGCTCGTCGGTGCGGGCGTCCCGCTCGGCGTGGACGCGGGCCGACTCGCGTCGGCGGGCAGCGGCGCGGGTCGAGCTGCCGCTGGTGGTGCCCGGGGCGGTTCCCGGGATGGTTCGCGGGGCGGTCTCCGGGGTGGACGTAGGGGTGGGAGATGTCATGCCAGTCCTCCGTCGATGGTTCGGACAGAGTCGGCACGTGGTTGGACCGCTCGGGTTGCCCTTCGACCCTCGCACCGACGGGCGCCGATGGAAAAGCCGAAATGCGAAGCGTCGGGCTCGGCAGACCGCCGTGCGGCCCGTTTGCCCCGAAGTGCCTCGGGTAGAGGCCTGGTGAGCACGTCCAGTCCGTCCGAGCACCAGGAGATGACATGACGTCCGAGATCGGCGACCGCGCCGCCGCCATGGTGCGTGACGACGACAGCGGCGGCTTCCCCGCGCAGCAGCAGGACCCGCCCGGCCTGACGAGCCGCATGGACCCTGTGCCGGACCACGGCGAGGAGACCTATGTCGGGCACGGCCGGCTGGCCGGCCTCCGCGCGCTCGTCACCGGCGGTGACTCCGGCATCGGCCGTGCGGTGGCCATCGCCTTCGCGCGGGAGGGAGCCGATGTCGCGATCAGCTACCTCGAGCCCGAGCAACCGGATGCCGAGGACACCATCGGGTGGGTCCGCAAGGAAGGACGCAAGGGCGTCCTGCTGCCCGGAGACCTCGTCCACCGCCAGACGTGCCTGCAGGTCGTCGCCGACACCGTGCGCGAGCTGGGCGGGCTCGACATCCTCGTCAACAACGCGGGCTTCCACTGGGACAAGGGCCCCCAGGGGCTCGAGGGTCTGCAACCCGACAACGTCCACCGGGTGCTCGGCACGAACCTCGAGGCGGTGCTGTGGCTGTGCCAGGCGGCGCTGCCGCATCTCGGCCCGGGGTCGAGCATCATCAACACCACCTCCATCCAGGCCTACGACCCGTCGCCGAGCCTGCTCGACTACGCGGCCACCAAGGCTGCCCTCAACAACCTCACCGTCAACCTCGCGGCGTCGCTCGGCCCCCGGGGCATCCGGGTCAACGCCGTGGCGCCGGGGCCCATCTGGACACCGCTGCAGCCGGCGACCCGCGAGGCGGACAGGATGGAGACCTTCGGTGCCCAGACGCCGCTCGGCCGGGCCGGGCAGCCGGCCGAGGTGGCGCCCGCGTACGTCTTCCTCGCCTCCCCGGGCGATGCCAGCTACGTGTCCGGGACGGTCCTCGGCGTGACCGGTGGCGGGGCGGTGTTCTGATGCCGCGCCGCCGGGGCGCGACGCCCTCCCCGGACGACGGTGCGGCGTCCGCTGCGCCCGCCACCCTCGGGCCTGAGGAGTTCCCCGGCGCGGGGCAGTGGGTCCCGCCGCGCGCAACGGTGGCCGCCCTCCGCAGCGCGGTCGACGACTGCCGGGGATGCGACCTGTTCCGGGCGGCGAGCCAGGCGGTCATGGGCGACGGCCCGGCGGATGCGCGTCTCATGGTCGTCGGCGAGCAGCCGGGCGACAAGGAGGACCTCGCCGGTCGGCCCTTCGTCGGCCCCGCCGGTCGGCTCCTCGACGAGGCACTCGCGGAGGCGGGGTTCGACCCGGGCGCCGTGTACCGCACCAACGCGGTCAAGCACTTCCGCTTCACGCAGCGCGGCAAGCGGCGGATCCACGAGGGACCGTCGCGCTGGCACGTCGCCGCCTGCGAGCCGTGGCTGCTCGCCGAGCTGGGCGCCGTGCGCCCACCGGTCGTCGTCCTGCTCGGAGCGACCGCCGGCCAGGCCGTCTTCGGCTCGTCCTTCCGGGTGGGAGCCATGCGTGGCCGGCGGCTCGAGTGGCCCGAGCGGAGCGCGTCGGCCTGGACCCCGTCCGCGGTCGTCGCCACCACCCACCCCTCGGCGGTACTGCGCTCACGACACCGCGACGAGGACCTCGAGGCGCTCGTGGCCGACCTCGTCGTCGCGCGGCAGCTGCTCGACGACGGGGACCGCCCGCGCGACTGACGCCCGCGCGACTGACGCCCGCACGGCCGGGTCAGCGCGACGTGCCGTCCCCGACCCGCCCTACCCGCCGTCGTGGACGAGAGCGCGCACGCTGTCGGCGTGGAGGCGCTCGAGCGTCTCGACCCGTCGGCGCGCCCCGGCGACGAGGCTCGGCAGGTCGAGGTCGCCGAGCCGGCCGTGGAGCGGGGTGAGCGCCACGAGCGTCTGCCACAGGCGCAGCGTCCCCGTCGCCGCGAGCCCGAGGGCCTCGAGCTCGACGACGTCGGTCAGCGGCGTCCGGCGTGACCACGACGCGTTGGGCTTGAGGCGCCCGATGCGTTCACCGACGGTGCTCACCGTCCGTTGCACGCGGCTGGGCCGCACGCCGAGGGCCCGCATCGCCCCGGCCAGCGCGGCCCGGTCGGCGGTCGCGTCCTCGAGCAGCTCACCGAGCTCGCGTCGCACGGCGGTCTGCAGGTGGGTGCCTGCCGTCAGCGAGAGCCGCCTGGCGTGGGCGAGCTCGGCCGCGTCGTGGTTCCGCAGGTACACCGCCAGCTGGTCCCTCGCCGACGGGCCGTCCGGGGCCTGTCGCGAGCCCCGTCGCGTGGCTCGCGAGGGGTTCGGTCCGGGCGTGGTCACGGGCGCAGCACCACCTTGAGGCAGCCGTCGTCCTTCTCACGGAAGGTCCGGTACAGCTCGGGCGCCTCCTCGAGGCTGCCGTGGTGGGTGGCGAACGACTCGAGCCCGAGGACGTCCTCGTCGGCGTCGACGATGTCGAGCAGCTCGTCGGACCACCGGCGCACGTGGCACTGGCCCATTCGGATGGTCAGTCCCTTGTCGAAGAGGTCCATCATCGGCATCGGGTCGGCAGTGCCTCCGTAGACGCCGCTGATCGACAGGGTGCCGCCCCGCCGTACCGCGTCGACCGCGGTGTGCAGGGCCGCGAGCCGGTCGATGCCGCCGTGCTCGACCGCGGCGCGGGCCAGCGCCTTGGGAAGGCGCGCGGCGGCGTAGATGGCCTTCTCGGACAACGGGTTCCCGTGGGCCTCCATGCCCACAGCGTCGATGACGGCATCCGGTCCGCGGCCGTCCGTCAGGTCGCGCAGGGCGTCCGCGACGTCGTCGACGTCCGAGAGGTCGACGACCTCGGCGCCGCTGCGCCGCGCCAGCTCGAGCCGGTCGGGCACGAGGTCGACGCCGATGACACGTCCGACGCCGCGGTGGCGGGCGCTGCGTACGGCGAGCTGACCCACGGGCCCGAGGCCGAGGACCGCCAGCGTGTCGTTGCCGTTGACGCCGGCGTACTCGACGGCCTGCCACGCCGTGGGGAGGATGTCGGACAGGAACAGGTAGCGCTCGTCCGGCCGACCATGTCGCACCTCGATCGGGCCGAAGTCGGCGTGGGGGACCCGCACGTACTCGGCCTGACCGCCCGGGACCGACCCGTAGAGGCTCGTGTAGCCGAAGAGGCTGGCTCCCTTGCCCTGCTCCGTGTTCTGGGTCGTCTCGCACTGGGCGAAGAGCCCCCGCTCGCACATCCAGCACCGCCCGCACGAGATGTTGAACGGCACGACGACGCGGTCGCCGGGCTCCAGCGTGCCGACGGCGTCGCCCACCTCCTCGACGATGCCCATGAACTCGTGCCCGAGGACGTCGCCCTGCTTCAGGTACGGCGCGAGCACGCCGTAGAGGTGCAGGTCGGAGCCGCAGATGGCGGTCGAGGTCACCCGGACGATCGCGTCGGTCGTGTGGTCGATGGTCGGTTCGGGTACCTCGACGACACGGACGTCTTCCATGCCCCACCAGCACACAGCCTTCATGACCCCGACCTACCCGGCGTGTCGGGTGCCAAACATCCGCACGACCCGGGTGGTGCCGCACCGTGGCACCTCGAGAGGACACCCATGGACCCCGCACAGGACGCCACCGCGCCGACGACCGACGCGACGTCCCCGTCGACCGGCCGACCGGGATCGGAGGCCGCCTCCGAGCCCGTGGCACTCGTCATCGGGGCCTCGCGCGGGTTGGGCCTGCTGCTGGCGCGCGAGCTGCTGCAGCGGGGCCACCGCGTCGTCGTGGCGGCCCGGGACGAGGCAGAGCTGGACCGCGCCGTCGAGCAGCTCGAAGCCGAGGGCGAGGTCCACGCGCGCGTCTGCGACGTCCGCGACCGTGACGCCGTCGGAGCCCTCGTGGGCGACGTCGAGCGCGAGCTGGGCCCGATCGAGGTGCTCCTCACCGTGGCCGGCATCATCCAGGTCGGTCCGGCGCGCGCCATGACGATGGGCGACTTCGAGGACGCGATCGCCACGATGACCTGGGGGCCGATCCACGCGGCGCTGTCGGTGCTGCCTCACATGCAGCGGCGAGGCCGCGGGCGCATCGGCACGGTCACCTCGATCGGCGGGGTCGTGCCGCCGCCCCACCTGCTGCCGTACGCCACGGCGAAGTTCGGCGCCGTCGGGTTCTCCGAGGGCCTCACCGCCGCTGTCAGCGGGTCGGGCGTCACGGCCACGACGGTCGTGCCCGGCCTCATGCGCACCGGGTCGCACCAGCGGGCCGTGTTCGCCGGCGAGGCGACGGCCGAGTACGCGTGGTTCGCGCCCGCCGCCTCGATGCCCCTGCTGTCGGTCGACGCCGACCGCGCCGCCCGACGCATCGTCGACGGGGTGCTCGGAGGACGGCCCATGGTCGTGCTGACCCCGCTCGCGTGGGTCGGGATGCGGGTGCACGGCCTGGCACCGGCCACGACGACCCGCCTGCTCGGTCTGGCCGGCCGGCTGCTGCCTGAGCGCCCGGCGCGGGGCGGCCGGCGGTCCGTGCCCGGCTACGAGGCGGCCCGCCGCCTCGCATCCCCGCTCGTCGACCGCCTCACGACGTTCGGGGACCGCGCTGCCGCCCAGACCAACGAGCGCGACGAGCCCTGAACCGCGGCCCGGGGCGCTGCTCGGCCGGTGGGTCAGCGAGGCCCCGGTCCGACGGGGACGGACCGGGGCTTCGCAGCGTCCGCGGCACGGGTCGTGGAGGGATGCCGGGAGCGGGTGGAGCGACCGTTCGGTCAGGGGTCGTCGAACGGGCGCTCCGGTGCCTCCATCGCCACCGACGCGACGGCGTTACGGGTCCGCACGGGGAAATCCCGGCAGTCGCCGAGAAACTTTCGAAAAGCGTGTCACGAATCCGTCATCGGGCCGTCTTCACTGTGACGGGGCCAGGCCGGTTCGTGGAGGGGCCGGCCCGGCCTCGTCCGTCAGGCTCCACCAGACTCCCGGACGCCGTCCGTGACCGAGGTGGGGGTGACGTCGTTGTAACTGACATCGGGCCACGGCCCGTGCTGGCGCGAGTGGTTCACGGGCCGGTGAGCGTCAGGGGGAACCTCACGGGTCCGCACGGCCACCGCACATGTGGAAGGAGCGGGTCAGCGTGTCGATCTCGAGGGACTCCCGGCTCGACCGGTTCGCCGGGGCGAGGCCATGACGGAGGACAACGTCTGCGCGCACCGGCGCCTGGAGACGCACTCGTGCTGGGCCTGGCCGGACGCCGAGGAGCGTCGGCTGCACGCCCTTCGCGGGGCCTCGGCCGGCGGCGGCCGTGCGCGCCTCCGCCGCGTGCGCCTCGCGCGCCTGGCCTGCCGCAGGGCCCACGCGCGCCCGGAGGACGGCGCCACGGCTTGACCTCGAGCGCGCTCGAGGGTCTTGACTCGTCCTCATGACAGCGAACACCCCCGAGACGACTCCCTCGGCCCGCTCCACCGGGACGCCGGCCGGCACCCGCACCCTCGGCACCCGCACCCTCGGTAGCGGTCCCGCCGCACTCACCGTGTCGACCCTCGGGCTGGGCTGCATGGGCATGTCCGAGTTCTACGGCACGGGTGACGAGCAGGAGGGCATCGCGACGATCCGCCGGGCCCTCGACCTCGGCGTCACCTTCCTCGACACCGCCGACATGTACGGGCCGTTCACCAACGAGAGACTCGTCGGCTCCGCCATTGCCGGGCGCCGGGACGAGGTCCGGCTCGCGACGAAGTTCGGCAACGAGCGTGCCGAGGACGGCACCCGGCTCGGCATCAACGGGCGCCCCGAGTACGTCCGCCGGGCCGCCGACGCGTCGCTGCAGCGGCTCGGCGTCGACCACATCGACCTCTACTACCAGCACCGCGTCGACAAGAGCGTGCCGATCGAGGAGACCGTCGGTGCGATGGCCGGGCTCGTGGCCGCCGGCAAGGTGCGCCACCTCGGTCTGTCCGAGGCCTCGCCGGAGACGATCCGCCGCGCCCACGCGGTGCACCCGATCACCGCCCTGCAGACCGAGTACTCGCTGTTCACCCGCGACGTCGAGGACGACATCCTTCCCCTGCTGCGCGAGCTCGGCATCGGGCTCGTGCCCTACTCGCCGCTCGGCCGCGGCATGCTCACCGGCGCCATCACCGCCGAGGCGGACCTCGAGTCGGGTGACTCGCGCCGCACGGCGTACTTCCCGCGCTTCCAGGGCGAGGCGCTCGAGGCCAACCTCTCGCTCGTCGACCGGGTCCGCGGGCTCGCCGCAACCAAGGGGGTGACACCCGGGCAGCTCGCCCTCGCCTGGGTCCTCGCGCAGGGCGCGGACGTCGTGCCAATCCCCGGCACCAAGCGCGTGCGCTACCTGGAGGAGAACGTCGGTGCAGCGGCCGTCGTGCTGACCCCGGACGACCTGACGGCGCTCGAGGCCGCGGTGCCGCGCGATGCCGTCGTCGGGGCCCGCTACGGCGACATGTCCTCCATCGACGACTGAGGCCTCGCGGCTCCCGACGCCGACCCGTCAGGCCGCCGGTGGCAGCGTGACGCCGAACCCGGCCACGGCGAGGCGCAGGAGCACCTGACCGGGGGCGAGCAGGTCGGCGACCCGGGCCGCGCTGAGCACCTCGAGCTCGCGCAGCCGCGCGGCGTAGGCGTCGGGCCCGGCGAGGCGGGCCCGCTGCAGCTCGCCGGTGTTGTGCCACACCTTCTGTCGCGCCTCGCGGAGGAACCGCCGCGACGCGCCCCGGTTGGCGGGCACGAGGACGCGGTCGAGCAGGGTGCGCCGGGACGTCGCCGCCAGCTCGGCGTCCTCGGCGGCGACGCGTCCGGCGAGGACGGCGTCGATGCGCTCGTGGTCGCGCCGGCGCCGGGCCATCAGGCGCGGGTCGTCGAAGTCGGCGTCGTCGATGACGGCGAGGAGCGCCTGGGGGAGGTCGTAGTTGACGTGCGCGTTGATGCCGGCCAGGACGTTGCGCAGCGGGGGCAGCCCGGCGGGTACGTCGAACGCGAGGCGCCAGGGTCGCGACACGGTTCCGACACCGGTGAGGTCCGCGTCGAGCGCCTCGAGGTAGAGGCCGGCGAAGACGACGTCCCACCGCTCCACCCAGTCGGGGTCCTCGAAGCACGCGCCCTCGAGGGCCCGGCCGACGGCGAGCGTCGTACGCCGATAGGTCGCGAGGAAGTCGCGCTGCGCGGCGCGACCGTCGTGCTCGGCCGACGCGAGCCGCGCCAGACGCTCGTCCATCCTCGCCACGACGTCGGCGACGCCGCGTCCGTCCGCCGGTCCGCCCATGTCCGGAATACGCTCACGGGTCGCGCTCACGCTCCTATTCTGGAGCGAGGACCGCGCGGCGTCAGCGAGAACGCGCACGTGACGCCCGCCGGCCTCCGGATGAGGAGGGGCCATGCGTGATGCGTCCGGGCGGGGCCCGCGGTCGTTCGACCCGGTGGTCGTGGCACACCGCGAGACCGACGCGTGGGCGGCCTACTACCGCCGCGAGTGGCCGGCCTTCCTGCGGGCTGCCCTCGGCATGGTGGCCGAGGGGTTCGGCCTGGGACGCGTCGCCACCGTGCGCGCGACCTGGCACGTGCTGCGCGCCAACCAGCTCTGGGCGCCCTTCCCCGACAACGACGGTGACGGCGCCCGCGAGCAGATGCGCCGCTTCTACGCCCTCGTCGCGCGGCGCGGGGACCTACCCCTGGACGCCGCGGAGGCCGCGGCCCTGGAGGTGGAGTGGTGGCGGGTCCACCGCGCGCACCAGCATGACGAGGACGTGACGCGTGACGAGCTCGTCGCGTCCCTCGTGCGCCTCTACGCCCACGTCTACGGGGAGCCGCCGGACTGTGTCGAACCGGCTGCGCGGCACCGGGTCGAGGCGATGGACCTGTCGGACCGGTGGGTCGCGGCCGGCTGCAACGCCTCGGACCCGCTGCTGGGCGAGGAGCGCAGGGCACTCGTCGCCAGCCACAGCGCGCTGCTCGATGCCGTCTCGCGGGTCGGGGAGGCGGCGTCATGAGCCGCGTCGGCCGTACGGCGACGGGCGAGCTCCCCGCCCGGCGGCAGCAGGGCGAGGACCGCGTGCTCGCCTCGACCCGGGCCCTCGCGGTCGGCATCGTGCCGTTTCTCGTCGCAGGCGTCGTCCTGCTCTACGGGTTCCCCGGCGACACCCGACGCCTGTTCGCGTGGCCCGTCACGCCGCCGCTCACGGCGATGGTCCTCGCCTCCGCGTACCTCGGCGGCATCTGGTTCTTCCTCCGTGCCGCCCGGGCCTCGCGCTGGGCGCTGGTGTCCGCCGGCCTGCCCGCGGTCGCCCTGTTCGCCGCGCTGCTCGGCGTCGCGACGGTCGTGCACTGGGACCGGTTCACCCACGACAACCCCGCCTTCTGGGTCTGGGCGGGCCTGTACTTCGTCGCACCACCGGCCGTCGTGGCGGTGTGGCTCGCCAACGCGCGCGCCGCGACACCGCCGCGCCAGGACGAACGCCGCGTCGGCCCGGTGACGCGAGCCGTCATCGGGGGCGGGGGAGCGGTCTCGCTGGCCCTCGGCGTCCTGCTCTGGGCGGGTCCGGCCCTCGTGTCACGCGTCTGGCCGTGGGCGCTGACGCCCCTGACCGCCCGGGTCGTCGGCGCGATCTTCTGCCTCGGCAGCGCGGGCCTCGTCGCGTTCCGCGACTGGAGGTGGGTCCGCCTGCGCCTGCTCGTCGAGGCGGAGACGGTCATGGTCGTCGCCATGCTCGTGGCGATGCTGCGCGACCGCGACTCCCTCGACGCCGGGCGCCCGCTGACGTGGTTGCTCGTCACGGGGATGGCGGGCGCCCTGGCCGGTTCGGTCCGCGTGCTCCGGTCGGGCTCGCGGGCGGGACCGCTGGGCTAGGTTGAGGCCATGCGCGTGACTCACCTCGGACATGCCTGCCTGCTCGTCGAGACGGCCGGCCGCCGGCTGCTCATCGACCCGGGCTCGTTCTCGCGTGGCTTCGAGCAGCTGACCGGGCTCGACGCGATCCTCGTGACGCACAACCACGCCGACCACTTCGACCCCGACCGCGTCCCGGCACTCGTGCGCGCGAACCCCTCGACGCCGGTGCACACCGACCCGCTCACGGCCGAGAAGCTGCGCGAGGAGGGGCTCGACGCCGTACCGACGCGGCAGGGGGAACCGTTCGAGGTCGGTGACGTCACCGTCACGCCGGTCGGCGAGCTGCACGCCTTCAACCACGACGCGATGCCGCGCATCCCCAACGTCGGCGTCGTCCTGCGCGCCGCCGGCGAGCCCTCGCTCTACCACCCGGGCGACGCCTACGACGGGGAGCCCGGCCCGGTCGACGTGCTCGCCCACCCGCTCAACGCCCCGTGGGCGGCGAGCCGCGACTCCATCGCCTTCGTCGGCCGCATCGCACCCAAGGTCTTCATCCCGATCCACGACGCGCTCCTTTCAGACGTCGGGCGCGACATGTACGCCGGGCACGTCCGCACCTTCGCCGGCGTCGAGGGCCTCGAGTACACCGACCTGCGCGACGAGGAGTCCGCCACCTTCTGAGGGCCACCGCCCGCCACCCGGCCGACCCGCCACCGGCCCAGACCCACCGAGCGTCAGGGGGACCATGACCGAGTCGGCAGCGCCGGACCTGCCTGCGCCGCAGGGGGTTCCCGCCGAAGGCCCCGCCATCGCGGTCCGCGGCCTGGGCAAGCGGTTCGGTGACCTCGTCGCCGTCCGGGGCATCGACCTCGACGTGCCACGCGGATCGTTCTTCGGGCTCGTCGGGCCCAACGGTGCGGGCAAGACGACGACGCTGTCGATGGTCACGGGCCTGCTCCGGCCCGACGCAGGTCGGGCCTTCGTGCTCGGCCGCGACGTGTGGGCCGACCCGACCGCCGCCAAGCGGCTCCTCGGCGTCCTGCCCGACGGCCTGCGGACCTTCGACCGGCTGACGGGCCTGCAGCTCATCACGTACGCCGGGCTGCTGCGGGGCATGCCCCGCGAGCTGGCCGCCGAGCGAGCCGCCGAGCTCGTGGACGCGCTCGGGCTCACGCAGGCCCAGGGCATGCTCGTCGTCGACTACTCGGCGGGGATGGCCAAGAAGGTGACCCTCGCGTCGGCGCTCGTCCACGCCCCGCGCGTCCTCGTCCTCGACGAGCCCTTCGAGGCGGTCGACCCCGTGTCCGCCGCCACGATCCGCCGCATCCTCACCGACTTCGTCTCCGCCGGCGGCACCGTCGTCCTGTCCAGCCACGTCATGGACCTCGTCGAACGGATCTGCACGCACGTCGCCGTCATCGCCGAGGGCTCGGTCCTCGCGGCAGGGGGCCTCGACGACGTCCGCGCGGGACGCTCGCTCGAGGAGCGGTTCGTCGACCTCGTCGGCGGGTCGACCGAGGTGGTGGGGCTCTCGTGGTTGCGCACCTCGTCCGACTGAAGCTGACCCTGCTGCGGAACATCTTCCGCCGCAGTCGGGCCCAGACCGTCGGCGCCGTCGTCGGCATCGTCTACTTCTCGGTCCTCGTCACCGGGCTGACGCTCATCCTGGCGTCGCTGCGCGGCTCGCTGGAGGTCGCGACCGTCGCCCTGCCCCTCGCCGGGGCTGCCGGCATCGTGCTCTGGGTCGTCGTGCCGCTCTTCTCGTTCGGCTCCGACCCGACCCTGGACCCCGGTCGCTTCGCCCCCTTCCCGGTGCCGGCGCGGACCCTCGCGGTGGGCCTCGTCGCGGCCGCGCTCGTCGGGCTGCCGTCCGTCGCGAGCGGGATCCTCGGCCTCGGCGTCGTCGTCGCGTGGTCCCGGACCCCTGCCTCGACGGTCGTCGCCCTCCTGGCCACGTCCGTCGGCCTCCTCACGGCCGTCACGCTCTCGCGGTGGGTGTCCGCGCTGGCCACGGCCGCGACCTCGAGCCGCCGTGGGCGCGACACCCTCGTCGTCGCCGGTCTGGTGGTGCTCGTCCTCGTCGGGCCGGCCGTGTCGGTCGCGGCCCACGTCGACGACGTGCAACGCCTCGCCGTGCGCGTGTCGGGCGTCGTGGCCTGGACGCCGCTCGGCTGGGCGTGGGCCGCCCCGGGGGACGTGGCGGCCGGCCGTCCGCTCGTCGGTGCGCTGCGCCTCGCCCTGGCCGTCGCCTTCCTGCTCGGCGTCGGTGCCCTCTGGGCGCGCGCCGTCCGCCGCCAGGTCGAGAACCCGCGCGCCGTGTCGCGCAGCGACTCCGGCACGAGTCCTCCCGGCGACCTCGGCCTGCTCGGCCGCGTGCCGGACCGGCCCGCGGGTGCGGTCGCGGCCCGGGTCCTCACGTACTGGCGACGCGACCCGCGCTACCAGATCGGCCTGCTCATGACGCCGGTCTTCCCGCTCGCCCTGCTCATCCCCTGGGCGACTGCCGACGTCACGTGGACGCCGCTGCTCATGGGCCCGCTGCTGGCCTTCCTGCTCGGCTGGAGCGAGCACAACGCGATCGCCTACGAGTCGGGGGCGTTCTGGCTGCACGTGGCCGCCGGCACCCGCGGTCTCGACGACCGCGTCGGTCGCGTCGTGCCGAACCTCGTGCTGGCCGCCGTGTTGGGACCCGTGTACGTCGTCGTCGGCAGCTGGCTCGGGGGCCGGTGGGACCTGCTGCCGCTCATCCTCGGGGTCGCGGTCACCGTCCTCGGCGCCGGCAACGCGGTGTCGAGCGTCATGAGCATCGTGCTGCCCTACCCGGTGGCCGAGCCGGGGAGAGCCCCTTCGGCGCGCCGCCGGGCGCTGCGGGCATCACCATCGTGGCTCAGTCGCTGGCGAGCGCGGGCACGGTCGCGCTGTCCTCGCCGGTGCTGCTGCTCGCGTGGCTCGCGTACTCGCCGCCGGCCGCGACCTGGCTCCTGTGGGTCACCGCGGTCGCTGGGCTCGCACTCGGACCGGTCCTGGTCGCGGTCGGCGTCCGCTACGGTGCGCGCCTGTACGACCGGCGCGCACCTGACCTGCTCGCGAGCCTCCGAGGCACCTGACGATGCCGTCGCGCGGGATGCCCAGGGGCGCAGGCGAACCCACGCCCATCCCGCGCGCGACCTGCGCTGCCCTCAGGCCTGAGTCAGGCCTGCGCCAGGTCGACGGCGAGGTGCGCTGCCCCGATGATTCCCGCTTGGTTGCGCAGCTGCGCCGGCACGATCGGGCAGCGCAGCTTGATCCGCGGCAGGAACTCCTCGCTGTCCTTGGAGATGCCGCCGCCCACGACGATGAGGTCGGGGGAGAAGAGCTTCTCGATGACGTCGTAGTAGCGCTGGAGGCGCTCCACGTACTCGTCCCAGGACAGGCCCTCGATGTCCTTGACCGACGACGCCGCCCGGTCCTCGGCGTCGAAACCGTCGATCTCGAGGTGGCCGAGCTCGGAGTTCGGGACGAGGCGGCCGTCGTGGATGAGGGCCGTGCCGATGCCGGTGCCGAGCGTCGTGAGGATGACGAGGCCCTGCACGCCCTTCGCCGCGCCGTAGTACATCTCGGCGAGGCCGGCGGCGTCCGCGTCGTTGAGGACGGTGACGGCGCGGCCGGTGTGCTCCTTGATGAGCGCCTCGGCGTCGGTGTCGATCCACGACGGGTCGATGTTCGCCGCCGACAGGACGGTGCCCCGGATGACGACGGCCGGCACGGTGACACCGATGGGCGAGTCGCCGGTGACGTCGGCGAAGTGCTCGACGATCTGGTCGACGACCTCGGCGACGGCGTCGGGCGTCGCTGGCTTCGGGGTGAGGATCTTGAGCCGCTTGCCGGCGAGGTCGCCCTCGGCGAGGTCGACCGGTGCGCCCTTGATGCCGCTCCCGCCGATGTCGATGCCGAGGGGCTTGCCCTTCTTGCCCATGTCCCTGCCTTCGTGTTGAGGACGTGTCGTCGTGGTGGTCGTGGTCGTGGTCGTCGTCGTCGCGCCTCCGGAGCGACGGTCCGGTACCGGGCGCTCGTGCGAGGTTAGGGGATCGCCGCGGTCGGCAGCGTCAGGATCTCGTTGCCGTCCTCGGTGACGACGATGGTGTGCTCGAACTGGGCCGAGCGGCTGCCGTCGCGCGTCACGACGGTCCAGCGGTCGTCCCACATCCGCCACTCCGGCGTGCCGAGGTTGAGCATGGGCTCGATGGTGAAGGTCATGCCCGGCTCGATGACGGTCGCGTAGCTCGGCGCGGCGTCGTAGTGGGGCACGATGAGCCCGGAGTGGAACTCCAGCCCGATGCCGTGGCCGGTGAAGTCGCGCACGACGCCGTAGCCGAAGCGCTTGGCGTAGCTCTCGATGACGCGTCCGATGACGTTGATCTCACGGCCCGGCCGGGCCGCCCTGATGCCGCGCATCATCGCCTCGTGGGTCCGCTCGACGAGCAGCCGGGACTCCTCGGGGACGTCACCGACGAGGTAGGTGGCGTCGGTGTCGCCGTGCACGCCGTGGATGTAGGCGGTGACGTCGATGTTGACGATGTCACCGTCCTCGAGGGGGCGCGCGTCGGGGATGCCGTGGCAGATGACCTCGTTGACGCTCGTGCACACCGACTTCGGGAAACCCTTGTAGCCCAGCGGCGAGGGGTAGGCGCCGTGGTCGAGGAGGTACTCGTGGGCGACGGCGTCGAGCTCGTCGGTGGTGACGCCGGGCGCGATGCGCTGGGCCGCGGCAGCCATGGCGTCGGCCGCGATCCGGCCCGCCACCCGCATCCGCTCGATCGTCTCGGCGTCCTTGACGAGGACGTCGCCGTCCTCCCGGGGGTTCGGCACGTCGACGTAGTGGGGACGCTCGATGGAGGCCGGCACCGGGCGTCGCGGACTGAGCGGGTGCGGTGACACCCCGGGCTGGAGCAACGGCATACGGTGGAGTGTAGGTCGTCGCAGGTGGGCCGCCACGAGGGCTGCCCACGAGACGGACCCCGGTCGAGAAGGAGTGCGAAGGTGAGCTTCTGGTACAACGTCGACACCGGTCAGGTCGAGACCGACGAGAACCGCAGCCGCGGCGAGCAGGTCCTGGGCCCGTACGCCACGGAGGAGGAGGCGCGCCGCGCCCTCGACACCGCGCGGGCGAGGACGGACCAGTGGGACGCGGAGGACCGCGCCTGGAACGAGAAGGGCTCCGCGGGCAGGGGGACGACGGGCACGTCGTGGGACGACGAGGAGGTCGAGGACTGACGGTCCCGAGGACGCGGCCGGCCGGGCGGCACCCTTCGTGCCGGGCCGGCTCGCCTCAGCTGTCGAAGGAGTGCTCGGGACCCGGGAAGGTGCCCGCCGCGACGTCCTCGGCGTAGGCGCGCGCTGCCGCGAGCAGGGTGCCGCGCAGGTCCGCGTACTTCTTGACGAACCGCGGTGCCCGGCCCGCGCGCAGCCCGGCGAAGTCGCTCCAGACGAGCACCTGGGCGTCGGTCGCCGGCCCGGCGCCGATGCCGATGGTGGGGATGGCCAGCACCTCGGTGACCCGCTCGGCCACCGGCGCGGGAACCATCTCCAGGACCACCGCGAAGGCGCCCGCGTCCTGCAGGGCCAACGCCTCGTCGACGAGCGCGTCGGCGGCGTCGCCACGGCCCTGCACCCGGTAGCCACCGAGCTGGTGCTCGCTCTGCGGGGTGAACCCGACGTGCGCCATGACGGGGATGCCGGCATCGGTGAGGGTCCTGACAAGGGGGACCATGGCGGTGCCTCCCTCGAGCTTGACCGCGTGGGCCAGGCCCTCCTTCATGAGGCGCACCGCGCTGGCGAAGCCCTGCTCGACGGAGGCCCCGTACGAGCCGAACGGGAGATCGGCGACGACGAGCGCGCGCCGGGCGGCGCTCGAGACCGCGCGCACGAGGGGCACCAGCTCCTCGAGCGTCACCGGCACCGTCGTCTCGTAGCCGTACACGTTGTTGCCGGCGGAGTCGCCGACGAGCAGGACGGGGATACCGGCCTCGTCGAAGATCTGCGCGGCGTACATGTCGTACGCCGTGAGCATCGCCCAGCGACGCCGCTCGGCCTTCATCGCCTGCAGGTGCGGGATGCGGACCCGGCGCGGCCCGGGGTTCACGACGGGCGAGCCCGAGCCCGAGCCCGGCCCGGTGCTCCCGGCGCCACCTGACAGGTCCCGGGCGCCCGAGCCGTACGGGCTCGGCTCCTCGGCGGCGTCGCTGCTCATGTCGCCGAGCATATCGACGGGCCGCCGGGACCCCGGACCGGTCCGGTCGGGTGGTCCCCGGGCCTCGCAGACACGGGCCCGGTGTGACTGCTGTGACCCGTATCCGATCGTCTCGCCGTTGCCAAGGTCCGATACCCGTCTCTTTACGAAGTTTTTACGTTCTCCTGTCCGAACAGCCCTGTACCACAAGTTTTTTCGTTTCCCCGTCCACTCCCGGCCACATTGTCGGTGATCTGTGTTCTGATACGCGATGGCGCCGGATGGAGGCGCTCTGTGACCAGGAGGACAGATCTTGAACAAGCGCCAGTGGAGTGCTGTCTCGGGGTTGGCCGTGGGGGCGCTCGTCGTCACCGGCCTCACCGCCCCGACGCAGGCTCAGGCAACGCCCGTGGCGACGGCGACGGTGAGCGGTGACCCCGCGGCCGCGCAGGCTTCGCAGCCCGACAACCTGCCCAACCCCCTCGCCGAGGCCAAGAACGCCGAGCGCCAGGACGCCGTCCACAAGCTCCTCAGGGGCGAGGCGACGACGAAGACCATCGGCGGCAACCGCGTCATCGAGGTCAAGAGCAAGGGCAAGGGCGGCAAGCCCGGTACGTCGCGGTACGTCGACTACCCGGTCAACCGTGAAGAGGACATCTTCACGGTCCTTACCGACTTCGGCACCCAGACGAAGACCGGCTTCAGCACGGCGCCCGGCCCGGTGCACAACCAGATCGCCAGCCCGGACCGCACCTGGGACGGCAACAGCACCGACGACAACTCGACGTACTGGGTCCCGGACTTCAACCGCGCCCACTACCTCGACATGATGTTCGGCGACGGCGAGTCGTTCAAGAACTTCTACCTCAAGCAGTCCAACGGCCGCTTCCTGGCCAAGGGTGACGTCTCCGACTGGGTGACCGTCCCCTACAACGAGGCCCGCTACGGCGCGAAGAACAACGCCGACGGCTACTGGAACTACATCAAGGACACCGCCAGCGCCTGGTACGACGACCAGAAGGCCAAGGGCAGGTCCGACGCCGAGATCGCCGACTACCTCAAGCAGTTCGACAAGGTCGACCGCTACGACTACGACGGCGACGGCAACTTCAACGAGCCGGACGGCTACATCGACCACTTCCAGGCGATCCACGCCGGTGAGGGCGAGGAGGCCGGCGGTGGCGCCCAGGGCGTCGACGCCATCTGGTCGCACCGCTGGTACGCCTTCTCGACCGACGCCGGCAAGACCGGACCGGAGGGCAACAAGCTCGGTGGCGTGCCGCTCGGCAGCTCCGGCATCTGGATCGGTGACTACACGACCGAGCCCGAGAACGGCGGCCTCGGCGTGTTCTCGCACGAGTTCGGGCACGACCTCGGCCTGCCCGACCTCTACGACACGAACGGCGGCGACAACAGCACCGCCTTCTGGACTCTCATGAGCGGCGGGTCGTGGCTCAACCACGGCACCGACTCCATCGGCACGACGCCCGGCTACATGGGCCCGTGGGAGAAGCTCCAGCTCGGCTGGCTCGACTACAAGGTCGTCCCGTACGGCACCGACATGACCGTCAAGCTCGGCCCGGCCGACCGCGCGAGCAGGACGAACTACCAGGCGCTGGTCGTCCCGCTGCCCGAGCGCACCGTCACCTCCGACCGCAACACCCCCCACTCGGGCTCGGGTGAGTGGTGGAGCGGCTTCGGCGACAACCTCGACGCCACCCTGTCGCGCACCGTCGACCTGACCGGCGCCACGACGTCGGCCTCGGTCGACGCCTGGGTCCAGGGCAACCTCGAGCCGGACTACGACTACCTCTACGGCGAGGTCTCCACCGACAACGGTGCGACGTGGACGCAGGTGGGCCAGCCGGTCAACGGCATCTTCGGCTGGGCGAAGAAGAGCTTCGACCTGTCGGCCTACAAGGGCACGTCGGTCCAGTTCCGCTTCCGCGTCGCCACCGACGGCGGCGTGGCGAGCGAGGCGTTCGTCGACGACGTCACGGTGACGACGGACGGCACGGCCGGTCCGGTCGACGACGTCGAGTCGGGCGCCGGGGCGTGGACCGCCGACGGGTTCAGCATCATCGACGGCACGACCTCCAAGCAGGTGCAGGACGTCTACTTCGCCGAGAACCGCGTCTACAGCGGCTATGACGCCACGCTGAAGACCGGTCCGTACAACTTCGGCTGGGCCACGACCAAGCCCGACTGGGTGGAGCGCTTCCCGTACCAGAACGGCATGCTCGTCTGGTTCGCCAACGGTGAGTACGGCGACAACAACACGAAGGACCACCCGGGTGGCGGTCAGGTGCTGCCGGTCGACGCGCGACCCGCGCCGATCATGCTGGACAACGCCAACGGCACCCAGACGATGCTCGGCAACCGTCGCCAGCCGTTCGACGCGACGTTCGGCCAGGAGGCCACCGACGCGGTGAGCTTCCACCGCAACGGCGTCGAGACCGTGGTCCCGTCGCGGCCGGCCATCCCGACGTTCGACGACTCCGACGTCAACCGGTACTGGTCCTCGGCGAACCCGTGGGCCTCCACCAAGGTGGCCGGTTCGGGCACGACGATGACGGTCGCCAAGACCTCCGACGGTGGCAACGAGCTGCAGGTCAAGGTCAGCTTCAAGTGACCTGAGGTCGGCTGACGTGCGGGCCCCCGGGGATGTGTCCCCGGGGGCCCGTGCGCGTCGGGTGTCTCGGGCTGCGAGTCTCTTAACGTCGGTGAAACAGCGATGCGGCAGGATCGACACATGAACCGTCAGGAAGAGTTCGTGCTGCGCACGATCGAGGAGCGTGACATCCGGTTCGTCCGTCTGTGGTTCACGGACGTGCTGGGCACCCTCAAGTCCGTGGCCGTCGCGCCGGCGGAGCTCGAGGGCGCGTTCGCCGAGGGCATCGGCTTCGACGGTTCGGCGATCGAGGGCCTGACCCGGGTGTACGAGGCGGACATGCTCGCCAAGCCCGACCCCTCGACCTTCCAGATCCTGCCCTGGCGGGGGGACCCGCCGGGAACCGCCCGGATGTTCTGCGACCTGCAGCTGCCGGACGGCTCACCGAGCAACGCCGACCCCCGGCACGTCCTCCAGCGGGCGCTGACCCGGGCCGCCGACCTCGGCTTCACCTTCTACACCCATCCCGAGATCGAGTTCTTCCTCCTCGAGCAGGGCCGTGACGCGCAGGGCCGCCCCGTGCCGGTCGACGACGCCGGTTACTTCGACCACGTGCCGCACGGCACGGGCCACGACTTCCGCCGGGCGGCGATCACGATGCTCGAGAACATGGGCATCTCGGTCGAGTTCAGCCACCACGAGGGGGCGCCCGGCCAGAACGAGATCGACCTGCGCTACGCCGACGCCCTGAGCACCGCCGACAACATCATGACGTTCCGCACGGTCGTCAAGGAGGTCGCGCTGACGCAGGGCATCTACGCGACCTTCATGCCCAAGCCGTTCTCGGAGCACCCGGGCTCGGGCATGCACACCCACCTGTCGCTCTTCGAGGGCGACTCCAATGCCTTCTACGAGGCGGGGGCGCCGTACCAGCTCAGCAAGGTCGGGCGGCAGTTCATCGCCGGCCTGCTGACCCACGGCGCCGAGATCGCCGCCGTCACCAACCAGTGGGTCAACTCGTACAAGCGGCTCTGGGGAGGGGGCGAGGCGCCCGCCCACCTGACCTGGGGCCACAACAACCGCTCGGCCCTCGTGCGGGTTCCGATGCACAAGCCCAACAAGGGCCAGTCGACGCGCGTCGAGGTGCGCTCCCTCGACGCCGCGTGCAACCCCTACCTCGCGTTCGCCGTGCTGCTCGGTGCCGGTCTCAAGGGCATCGAGGAGGGTTACGACCTGCCGCCGGAGACCGAGGACGACGTGTGGAGCCTCACCGACTCCGAGCGTCGCGCCATGGGCATCAAGCCGCTGCCCGCCTCGCTCGGCCGCGCCCTCGAGGTGATGGAGAGCAGCGACCTCGTTGCCGACATCCTCGGTGAGCACGTCTTCGACTTCTTCCTGCGCAACAAGCGCCAGGAGTGGGTCGACTACCGCAACGAGGTCAGCCAGTTCGAGCTGAACCGCTACCTGCCCCGCCTCTGACGCGACCCGAAGCGAGCTGACCCGACACCGATGTCATCGCGCACGACCACGACCGCCGGGGCGCTCGCCCGGCTCGGCTTCGCCGACCCGGCACGAGCCGCCGGCCTGCTCGGCGACCGGGCGCTGGTTCCGCTGCGGGCCGCCACCCCTGACGGGCACCTCGACGACCTGGTCGCGGCGGTCGGCGACACCGCCGATCCCGACGAGGGCCTGCTCGGGCTGGTCCGCGTCGCCGAGTCGCTGGCCCGCCTCGAGGACGACGCCGACTGGGGCATCAGCGCGTTCGCGCGTGAGCTGGCCACCGAGGGCGAGGGCCGCGACCGCGTCACGGCCGTGCTCGGTGGGTCGACGGCCCTCGTCGACCACCTCGTGCGCCACCCCGAGCACTGGGTGGAGGCGGCGCGCGCGCGACGTGTCAGCGGGGAGGAGATCCGGGCCGAGCTCGTCGGCGCCGTCACCCACCGAGGGCAGGGGCTGTCCGCCCTCGACAGCCTGCGCATCGCCTACCGTCGCGGGCTGATCCGGGTCGTCGCGCTCGACCTGACCTCGGCCGACCCGCTCGCCATGATGCCGACGGTCGGGGAGGCCCTCGCTGAGCTGGCCGAGGCAGCCCTCGAGGCGGCCCTCGTCATCGCCCGCGAGGAGCACGGTCCGGGCCACGAGGCCTGCCGGCTCGCCATCATCGGGATGGGCAAGACCGGCGGCGGCGAGCTCAACTACGTCAGCGACGTCGACGTCATCTTCGTCGCCGAGCCCGCCGAGGGCGTCGACGAGGACACCGCCCTGCGCGTCGGGACGGCTCTCGCGACCGCGACGATGCGGGCCTGCTCGACGCCCACGCCGGAGGGCAGCCTGTGGCCGGTCGACGCGGCGCTGCGTCCCGAGGGCAAGCAGGGACCCCTCGTGCGGACGATCCGCAGCCACAAGGCGTACTACGAGCGCTGGGCCAAGACGTGGGAGTTCCAGGCGCTGCTCAAGGCGTGGGTCTCGGCCGGTGACCAGGACCTCGGGCTGCGCTACAAGGCCGAGATCACGCCCATGGTGTGGGAGGCGGCGAGCCGCGACCACTTCGTCGAGGACGTCCAGGCGATGCGTCGTCGCGTCGAGCAGCACGTCCCGGCCGGTGAGGCCGAGCGCCAGCTCAAGCTCGGGCCGGGTGGGCTGCGCGACGTCGAGTTCAGCGTCCAGCTGCTCCAGCTCGTCCACGGCCGCACCGACGCGTCGCTTCGCTCGGCGACGACCCTCGAGGCCCTGGCCGCCCTCGCCCGCGGCGGCTACGTCGGCCGCGACGACGCCGCGGTGCTCGACCGTGCCTACCGTCAGCTGCGCTGTCTCGAGCACCGCATCCAGCTGCACCGGCTGCGGCGCACCCACCTCATGCCGGTGACCGAGGCCGACCTGCGGCGGCTCGGCCGCTCGATGGGCCACCGCACGGACCCCGAGAAGGAGGTCGTGGGGGAGCGGCAGGCGTCGGCACGCGAGGTTCGGCGACTGCACGAGCGCCTCTTCTACCGCCCGCTGCTCGCGGCCGTGGCCAAGCTCAGCCCGACCGATGCCCGCCTCAGCGCGGAGGCGGCGCGGCAGCGGCTGTCGGCGCTCGGCTTCCGCGACCCGGCGGGCGCGCTCCGGCACATCGAGGCGCTGACGACCGGGGTCAGCCGACGCGCCGCGATCCAGCGCACCCTGCTGCCGGTCATGCTCGCGTGGTTCGCCGACGAGGCCGACCCCGACGCCGGGCTGCTGTCCTTCCGCCGCGTCTCCGACGAGCTGGGCACGACGCACTGGTACCTCAAGATGCTGCGCGACGAGGGCCGCGCGGCAGACCGGCTGGCGCACTGCCTCGCCCGCAGCCGCTACGCCGCGGACCTGCTCGTCAGCTCGCCCGAGAGCGTGTCGGTCCTCGGTGACCCGAACGGTCTCGCCGCCAGGGGTCGTGCGGCCATCGAGGCGACGATGCGTTCGGCGGCCGGGCGCCGCGACACCGCCGCCGACGCCGTGGCCGCGGTGCGCGCGATCCGGCGTCACGAGCTGCTGCGGATCGTCCTCGCCGACCTCGTCGGCGAGCTCGACCTCGCCGGGGTCGGCACGGCCCTGACCGACCTCACGGCCGCGACGATCCAGGTGAGCCTCGAGGCCGTCGTCGCCGAGGCCGAGCGTGGCGGGCAGCCGCTGGGCGGCGAGGTGCTCGTCGTCGCCATGGGCAGCTTCGGTGGCGGCGAGCTGACGTACTCCTCGGACGCCGACGTCATGTTCGTGACACGCCCCGGGGACGGCTTCGCCGAGGCGGACGTCCAGGCTCGGGTCACCGCGGTCGTCCAGGACCTGCGCAAGCTGCTGTCGGCCACCGGCGCCGACCCGGCGCTCGGGCTCGACGCGGACCTCCGGCCCGAGGGCAAGAACGGCCCCCTCGTGCGCAGCCTCGACTCCTTCCGGACGTACTACGAGCGGTGGGCGCTGACGTGGGAGTTCCAGGCCCTGCTGCGGGCGACGCCGGTCGCCGGCTCGGACGCCCTCGCCGAGGACTTCCGCGCGCTCATCGCGCCGCTGCGCTGGCCCGAGGGCGGCCTCGACGAGGGCCAGGTGCGCGACATCCGCACCATGAAGGCGCGCGTCGAGAGCGAGCGGCTTCCGCGGGGCGCCGACCCGCGCACGCACATCAAGCTGGGCCGCGGCGGCCTCACGGACGTCGAGTGGACCGTCCAGCTGGGCCAGCTGCGGCACGCGCACGACCACCCGGCGCTGCGCGTCACCGGCACGATGGCGGCGCTCGACGCCCTCGCCGACGCGGGGCTCATCGACGCCGACGACGCCACGGCCCTGCGCGACGCGTGGCGGCTCGGCGCCATGCTGCGCAACGCCGGCGTGCTCTGGCGGGGGCGGTCCATCGACAGCGTGCCCTCGGACGTCCGCGACGCCGACGGCATGGGCCGGATCATGGGTCGGCCGGCGGGTGAGGGAGCCGAGCTGTGGGAGCTGTGGCGGCGCGTCGCCCGACGCTGTCGGCACGCGACTGATTTCAACTTTTACGACTCACCACCTCGGGGTAGCGTCATCCCGTGAGTGCGAGCGGTGGTGAGGCAGGCCCCGGCGTGCCGTCCTACGCCGCCGTGCTCCGGACCCCGCACTTCCTCCCGGTCTTCGGGGCCAACGCCCTGTCGATGTGGGGTGACTACATCGCCCGCGTCACCATCGCGGCCGTCGTCTACCAGATGACGTCCTCGCCGCTGGCGACGGCCACGACGCTCGCGGTGAGCCTCGTGCCCTCGTTCTTCGGCCGCAGCCTCGTCGGGCCGGTCGTCGACCGGTTCCCCTACAAGTGGGTCCTCATCTGGTCGCACCTGCTGCGCGCCGCCTGCGTCCTCGGCCTGATGTGGCTCGTGGTGGGCGGCTCCGGCGTCCACCTGCCGTCGGTGTTCGCGGTCCTGTTCCTCCTCGAGCTCGTCGGGGGAGCCTCGGTCGCCTCGAACATGGTGCTGCTCACCGACCTCTTCGAGGACCGCCACACCTACGCTCGCGCCATCGGCCTCGGCGCGATGTCCGAGCAGGCCAACCAGGCCATCGGTCTGGCCCTCGGCGGTGGCATCGTCGCGCTCGTCGGCCCGGAAGCTCGGGCTGCTCATCGACCTCGTGACCTTCGTGCTGGCCGCCCTCGTGATCCTCGTCGTGGTCGACCTGCGGCCCGTGTCGGGCGAGCGCGGCAAGGGCGTGCGGGGCTTCCTGCACGACCTCGGCACCGCAGCCGGTGACCTCGCCCGGCATCCCGTGCTGGCCCGCCTCGTCCTGCTCAGCGCGGTGGCGTGCCTCGGCATCGCGGCCCCCGAGGCGCTGGCCATCCCGATCGCGGCGCACCACGGAGCGGCCAGCTGGGGCGGCGTCCTCATGGCCGCGCCCATCGTCGGGGCCATCGTCGGCATCGTCATCATCGGCCGGCGTGGCGTGCACCAGCAGAACCGCTCCATCGTGCCGCTCGCGCTGCTCATGCCGCTGCCGCTGCTCGCGACCGCCCTGCAACCGCCGGTCGTCATCGTCGCGGGGCTCTTCCTCGTGTCCGGCATGTGCCAGGCGTTCATGGTCCCGCTGCAGGCCACCTTCGCGCTCGTCACCGAGCCCGAGCTGCGTGGCCGCATCTTCTCCCTCGCCGGGTCGGTGTCGATCGCCGCGGCGGGGGCCGCCTACCTCGTGGCGGGGTGGCTCGGCTCGCACGCCGGGCCCCATCCGGCCGTCGCCATCTGCGCCGCGGTCTGCCTCCTCCTCGTGGGCCTGCTCGCGATGTCGTGGCCGCACGCCCACGTCCGCCGCGCCGTCGACCACGCCTACGCTCCGTCGTCCCACGCCGCCTGAGGCGTCACCCTCGGCGCCCGGAACGCGTCCGCCCGCCCGGCGGGGCGGCCGGGCGGGCTGACGGGTCGAGCGGGTCGAGCGGGTCGAGCGGGTGGGTGTACCTCAGCGCATCCCGTTGGCCTTGAGCAGGGCCCGCCACGTCGAGTGGTACGCGATGCCGCTCGCCACGAGGCCGTGGGCCAGCTGCCAGGCCTTGAGCCGAGCCGAGGTCGTGGACAGGAAGCTGCCGGTCGGCGAGACGCCGATCGCCTTCTGCAGCGACGAGACCGCGGCCCCGGTCATGCCGTAGCGCAGCACCATGCCGGAGCGCGGCACCAGCTCCTTGAGCAGCGAGCTCGCGCCCGCGGGCGCCGTGACCGTGCTGTAGGCCGGGCAGCGTCGGACATTGGCGCTCGAGTAGCCGGCGGACCAGTTGAGGTCCGACGGGCGGCAGGGGCCCCAGTCGACCGCAGCGACCTGCTTGGTCCAGAACGAGGTGCGACCGAGCGCGCCCTCCCACGAGAGGGTGAGGTGGATGTGGTTGCGGTGGCAGTTCGTGTCGGCCGACGGCTCCGGCGTCTGGGCACAGTTGAGGTACGGACGCCACCCTTCGTCCGTGCGGTAGGAGCTCCACATCTTGTTGTTCCAGATGATGTACATGACCCCGAGGCGGCGCGCGTTGGCGAAGCGGTTGCCGGAGTCGTCGGTCACGAGCAGCCACGTGAGCAGGGCGCCGGCGTCGGCCCGCTCGGCGGTGTCGCGCACGTTGAAGAACGTGTCGAGGGCGCGCCCGTCGAAGTGTTCGGAGTTCGGCCTGGTCGCACCGGTGCACGAACGCAGCGTGCTGTAGCTGTTCGCGTAGGTGGCCTTGATGAGGTTGCCGAGCTTGAGCGTGCCGGTGCGGTTGCGGAGGTCGCAGCCGGTGTTCGGCACGTAGGGTGACAGGCCCTCGATGGCGGTCGGGAGCCCGCTCGGGATGGGTGGGACGGTGGCGTCGCCCGCCCGAGCGGGGGAGGCGAGCGCGGGGACGAGGATCGCGGCGACGAGGGCGGCGACGACGACGAGAGCGCGGACGGGACGGCGCCGCGACGTCCTGTCGGGCGAGGGGCGGGAAGTGAGGTCGTGCGAGGGGTGGGTCGACGGTCGGGTGGGGGTGTGGTGCATGGGTGGGTCTCCAGCTGCGTGCGGGATCGGCCCGGTGGGAACCGGGCTCGTCGGTCGCGAGGGGTGGCGCCCGCCTGCTCCCGCCCACGCATCCAGGACACGTGAGGACCGGCTCCGAGCCGGCCGCAGGAACGACGAACGGTCCGAAGTATTCCTTTTGTGACCATTTCGTGTCTCAGAAACGCGGAATGTCGCCTTGACGCGCTGCCGACCTCGGCAGGATGACGCTGCCGAGACGGGTGACGTCAGCGGTTCCGGGTGGGGCGTCGCCGCGCCGCGACGTCGAGGGCGCTCGTGAGCAGTGCGACCGCGACGATGGCGGCGGCGACGCGCAGCGCGAGCCCGGCGTCAGGCGGCGTCGAGGCGAAGAAGACCGTGCCGACGAGCGCGATGCCGGCCGCGGTGCCGATGCGCTGGCCGGTCTGCAGCAGGCCGCCCGCGGTGCCCGCCCGCGCAACCGGGACGTCGGCCACGGTGAGGGTCACGTTCGGGGAGATGACGAACCCGCTCCCGATCCCGGCCACGAGGAGCGGTCCGGCGAGGGACCAGCCCGACGCGCCTCCGGTCACGGTCGTCAGCACGACGTCCGAGGCCACCAGCCCGATGAGCACGATGACGAGACCGGCGGTCACGAGCGAACGCCCCCACCGTGACACGAGCCGCCCGCCCACCGCGGAGGTGATCGCCGACCCCGCGGCGAAGGGCGTGACCGCGAGACCGGCGAGGAGCGGTGAGTAGCCGAGCGCCTGCTGGAAGTGGATCGTGAGCACGAAGAAGATGCCCGTGAAACCGGCGAAGTAGAGCGTGCCCACCGCCGCACCGGCGGCGTAGCCCGGCACCCTGAAGAGGAGCAGGTCGACGACCGGCTCGCGGCCGCGGCGGCTCTCGCGGCGCTCCCAGGCGAGGAACAACGCCAGCAGGAGGGTCCCGGCGACCGCCACCCACCACGGCACCGCCGCGGAGGTGCGGCCCGTCTCGACGACGGGCAGCAGGAGGCAGAGGACGGCCGCGCCGAGCAGGAGGACGCCGACCGGGTCGAGCTCCAGGCGACGGCTGCGGTGCCGCGGCGGCGGGTCGGGCAGCCAGCGCCTCGCGAGCAGGACGGCGGCAAGCGCGACGGGGAGGTTGACGAAGAAGATCCAGCGCCAGCCGTGCTCCGGTCCCAGGCGGTCGAGGATGAGGCCACCGGTCAGTGGACCGACGGCGGTGGAGATGCCGATCGTGGCCCCGAGAAGGCCGAAGGCCCGGCCCCGCTCGGCGCCTCGGAACAGCTGTTGGATCAGCCCCGACACCTGCGGGTTGAGGATGCCGCCGGCCGCCCCCTGGACGAGCCGCGCGGACACGAGCAGGGCACTCGTGGGCGCCAGACCGCAGGCAAGGCTGGACAGCCCGAACAGGACGACACCGACGACGAACACCGTGCGCCGGCCGAGGGCGTCACCGAGCCGGCCGGACGGCACGAGCGTCAACCCGAAGGTGAGGGCGTAGCCCGAGACGACCCACTGCAGCTCGCTCGACGATGCATCCAGCCCCGCCCGGACGGAGGGCAGGGCGACGTTGACGATGCTGACGTCGAGCAGCGTCATGAAGCCGGCGACAAGGCACACCCACAGGGCCTTCCACCGCCGCGGGTCGGGCCCGTCGGCGTCGTAACCGCGTCCTCCGGGGAGGGATGCGTCGGGGGCCGGCGGGGACGTCACCACGGGCCCGTACCCGGGGCGGCGGCGAGGCCCGCACGTCGTCCCACCGGGCGGATGCCCCCGTGGCGTCAGGTCAGGGCGATGACGACGACGCCGACGAGCGCGGCGACTCCGAGCACCAGTGTCGCCGCGGCGGCTCGGGCGAGAGCCGGTCCGGGCGCCGGCGCGGAGGGGCCGGCCGGGACGTCGCCGCCGCCCGTGGCGCGGACCGTGGCGTCCGCCTGGCGGTACCGACGTCGGGCCGTCACGGCCAGGTCGAGGCTCCAGACGAGCCCGAGGACGCAGGTGACCTCACCCCACACGCCGAGGTGTGGGGGCAGGACGCGCATCCCCACGAGGGAGCCGACCGCCACCGACAGCGCGGTGCGCCGCCACGCCAGTGAGGTGCGTTCCGGCTGCAGCCCCCCACGCACGGGTGGGTCCGGCGTCGTCACAGCAGCAGGCCGACGACGACGGCCAGGGCGACGAGGCCGAGCATGAGGGCGATCGGCAGCTTGAGGCCCGAGGAGGGCAGCGGTGTCCGGCGCCGTACGGCGCGTTCGGTGCGAGTCCAGGACAACCACGCCTGCGCCGTCGCCGCGACTCCCGCGACGACGAGGACGACCGCGATCGAGGCCCGCAGCCACCCCGTCAACGGCACCTGCAGGGCCTCAACCGCCAGACCCCCGGCGATGAAGGCCAACGCGGTCCGGATCCACGCGAGGAAGGTCCGCTCGTTGGCCAGGCTGAAGCGCGGGTCCGGCTCGTCACCCTCGCCGTAGACGGACCGGGGGAAGCGGTCTCGCGGGTCGCGGTCCGGACGCACGGGCCCTCCTCGGTCGGCTCGCCGGGTCCGGGCTGTGCCGCTCGGTCGGCGCGGTCGTGCCGGCGAGGCGCCGGCGGGTCCACCCGATCATCTCGCGGGGTGGGGCGAGCGGCGCCCCGGGATGCATCCTGACCGCAGCCGGCCGTGTGGTCACCGGGACGACGGACGCCTCGGGAGCAGGCGGCGGGCCAGGCCTCGTGTCGGCGGCTCGCGCACCGGCCCGCGGGTCGGCACCGCCGCCCGTTCCCGGGCGTCCGTGAGCTCCTGCAGCGCCCACAGCGCGTCGCTGATGAGCGAGCCGTACACCGGCCACTGGCCCGGGTCGTCGAGCGGGGTGCGTCGCACCTCGTCGCGCAGCCCGAGGAGAACGTCCTCGGCGTGAGCCGCCGCGGCGTCGAAGGCCTCGTCGGCGTCGGGGTCCCGGTGCCCGAAGCGCTCCAGGGCGTGGGCCGTCGCCCGCAGTGCGCCGGCGTAGCGGGTCAGGAACGTCGCGGAGGGGACCGGCTGTGCCCGGTCGGGGTTGGCGGCCTCGACCAGGGTGCGCGCCACGCCGGTCAGGTGCCAGAGGCAGTGTCGCAGGGCGGTGACGGTCTCCGCGTAGCCCTCCCAGTCGACGGTGGCCGGCCGCAGGGACGCGCGCGGGTTGAGCCGCGTGCTCTCGCGTCCGGTCTCGATCTCCTCGACGACGCGGGGCGCCGTGTCGCTGATCGCGTTGCCACGCCGGTACCAGCGGCGTGCCGCGTCGGCGTCCCAGTCGCCCTCGAGGCCCGCCGCGACGTCGCCGAGCAGCTCGCGCACCTGCCGGGCCAGGCTCGAGACCCGTTGCCGGGGCCTGGTCAGGTGCAGGGGGCTGAGCACGAGGGCGTTGGTCATCACTCCGATGACGCCGCCCGCCACCGTCTCGACGACCGTCAGGTACGTGAAGCGCGCGTCGGTGCCACCGGCCGTGAGCAGGGACAGCAGGACCATCGCGGGCACCTGGGAGCCGTGCGAACCGAGGCGGGACCAGCGGCTGATGACGAGCGCCACGAGCGTCACCCCGAAGACCGTCCACCACGTGGCGCCGAACCAGGTCGCCGCGAGCCACGCAGCACCGAGGCCGAGCACGACCGCTGCGACCCGCTGAGCGCTGCCGGCGATGGAGCGGACCATGGTGCGGTCGACCACGAGCAGGGCAGCCATCGGCGCGTAGAACGGGATCGGACTGTGCAGCACGTGCAGGGCGAACTGCCACGCCAGGACGGCTGCCAGCGACGCCTTGAGCAGGAGCAGCAGAGCATCTCGCTCCGGCCCGGGGCGGCGCAGGGCGGTGCCGAACGCCCGGGCACGGAGGCGGGCATCCGTGCGCCAGTCACCCATCGGCGGCCGGAGGATCGGCAGAGATCAGGGCAGGAGGGCGGTGCGGCATCAGACATCCTCGCGAGGGTGGGCCCGGTCCGTGGTTGCTGAGGCCAGCGACCATACCCGCCGGCCCGGGTGCTTGCGCCGACGGCCCACCGGGTACACCGCAGTCGACGTCACCTCGGGGCGGGGGCGACCGAGGAGGTGCGCGTCGGACGCCCTCGCGTCGGACGCCCTCGCGTCGGACCGGGCCCGGAGCTTCCCGCGTCGCATAGCCTTGCGCTGTGGCACAAATCGGACAGCCACGGGCGAGCCCGGCGGACCGAGCGGCGCGGCAGGGTGCCTGGCTCTTCCTGCTGGCGGGGCTGCTCGCCGTCCTCGCCATCGCGCTCGACTCCGGCCGTGGCGAGATCCTGCTCGTCGTCGCGGCTCTCGACCTTCTCGCAGCGTCCCTGTGCCTCTGGTTGCCGTGGCGACGATGGCCGGTGACGCGGATCGCGTGGCTGTCCCTGCTCGCCTTCCTCGTGCTCGCGGTGTCGACGTGGGCGTTCGAGGGCCAGCCGGGCGGCACGATCCCGTTCTACGTCCTGACCTTCGTCTGGCTCGGGCTGCACCAGCCTCCGACCGTGGTGGCCTGGGCCGCTGTCCCGGCGGCCGTCTCCTACCTCGGCGGCCTCCTGGCCGCCGGCGCTCCTGCGAACGTCGTCGGGGGCAGCATCGTCGTCATCCCCGTCCTCGTGGCCGTGGGCCGCGTCATCGCCCGGAGCATGTACGACCTGCGCGAGAGCCAGCGGCTCCTGCAGTCCCAGGAGCAGTGGCGGGCGGCGATGACGGCCACCCTCGCGCACGACATCCGCTCGCCCCTCACCTCCATCACCGGTGCGCTGGAGATCGTCTCCGACGACCCGGGCACCCCCGTCGCCCTGGGGCGCCTCCTCGACTCCGCGAGCAGGCAGGCCGAACGGATCACCCGGCTCGCGGGCGACCTGCTCGACCTGGAACGCATCGACCAGGGGCGGCTGCGGCTCGAGCTCACCGACGTCGACGTGCCCGCCCTCGCCGACCGGGTCGCCGGCCTGACCGACCCCGGGCAGGTGCGCGTCGAGGTGCCGCAGGGGCTCCAGGTCCACGCGGACCGTGGCCGGCTCGAGCAGATCCTCGTCAACCTCACCAACAACGCCCTGCGGCACGGCTCGGGACCGGTCGTCATCAGTGCGCACGACGAGTCCGGCGTCGTGACGCTCTCGGTGCGCGACCACGGGCCGGGGGTCGCCCCCGAAGCGGCCGCCAGGTTGTTCACCCGGCTCGCCGAGGGCCGGCCGGACACCGACTCGGTGGGGCTCGGGCTCTGGATCGTGCGCATGCTCACCGAGGCGCACAGCGGCGAGGTCTCCCACGAGAACTGCGACCCCGGGGCGGTCTTCCACGTGCGCCTGCCACAGCGCTGAGGCCCCATCGCGCGGCTGGGGCCCCGCCACCGTCACTCGTCGCACTCGTCCGCCGGCTTCGGACGGTGACGTGGCCCGACCTCGGACGACGGTGCCCTCGCTCCCGGTCGGGAACGAGGGCACCGGACGTCAGCGAACCTGGGTCAGAGTTATGTCCGCCTTCGGGGGCGTGAGCACACGCTGGAGCACTGGACACACGGTGGTCAGTCGACACGACGGGAGCGGGATGCCCGGCGCCGCGGCAGGGAAAGGCCGAACGCGGGCCCCGTCCGGGACCCGCGTTCGGCAAAGCGCTTGCGTCAGAACGACATTTGCGTGCTGAACCGACTGATGTCAGATGTCGAAGTACATCTCGAACTCGTGCGGGTGCGGACGGAAGCGGATCGGGTCCACCTCGTTCTTGCGCTTGTACTCGATCCAGGCGGCGATGAGGTCCTCGGTGAAGACGTCGCCCTGGAGCAGGTACTCGTGGTCGGCCTCGAGGGCGTCGAGCACCTCCGGCAGCGAGCCGGGCACCTGGTCGATGGCGGCGTGCTCCTCGGGCGGCAGCTCGTAGAGGTCCTTGTCCACCGGCTCCGGCGGCTCGATGCGGTTCTTGATGCCGTCGAGGCCGGCCATGAGCTGGGCAGCGAAGGACAGGTACGGGTTGGCCGACGGGTCCGGCACGCGGAACTCGATGCGCTTGGCCTTGGGCGAGGTACCGGTGATCGGGATGCGCACGCAGGCCGAACGGTTACGGGCGGAGTACACGAGGTTCACGGGAGCCTCGTAGCCCGGGACGAGACGGTGGTAGCTGTTGATCGTCGGGTTCGTGAACGCGAGCAGCGACGGGGCGTGCTTGAGCAGGCCGCCGATGTACCAGCGGGCCAGGTCCGAGAGGCCGCCGTAGCCGCGCTCGTCGTAGAAGAGCGGCTCGCCGTCCTTCCACAGGGACTGGTGCGTGTGCATGCCCGAGCCGTTGTCACCGAAGAGCGGCTTCGGCATGAACGTCGCGGTCTTGCCGGCGGCCCACGCCTGGTTCTTGACGACGTACTTGAACTTCATGATGTCGTCGCCGGAGTGGAGCAGCGTGTTGAACCTGTAGTTGATCTCCATCTGGCCGGCGGTGCCGACCTCGTGGTGGCTGCGCTCGACGTTGAGACCGACCTCCTTGAGCTGGAGGCACACCTGATCGCGGAAGTCCGCGAAGTGGTCGACGGGGGAGACGGGGAAGTAGCCGCCCTTGTAGCGGGTCTTGTACGCCTTGTTGCCGCCCTCCTCCTCACGACCGGTGTTCCAGGCGGCCTCGATGGAGTCGATGTAGTAGTAGCCGGCGTTCTGCTTGGTCTCGAAGCGCACGTCGTCGAAGACGTAGAACTCCGCCTCGGCGCCGAAGTAGGCGGTGTCGGCGATGCCCGTCGACTTGAGGTACTCCTCGGCCTTGCTCGCGATGTTGCGCGGGTCGCGGCTGTAGCGCTCGTCGGTGAACGGGTCGAGGATCGAGAAGTTCATGACCAGCGTCTTCTCGACGCGGTAGGGGTCGACGAACGCCGTGGCGGGGTCCGGCACGAGCTTCATGTCCGACTCGTGGATGGCCTGGAAGCCGCGGATCGACGAGCCGTCGAACATCTGGCCGACCGAGAAGAAGTCCTTGTCGACCGACTCAGCCGGCACGTTGAAGTGCTGCATGACACCGGGCAGATCGCAGAACCGAATGTCGACGAACTTGACGTCCTCGTCCTTGATGAACTTGAGGACCTCGTCAGCTGAGCTGAACATCCAACCTCCTGATGTGGGGCGAGGTCGCCACCCGGGAAGGAAGGGCGTCGGCCTCTGCTGTCGACAGCGACCCTAACCAGCCGCAGTTTCCCGGCCATGACCCGAATGTTTCGCCGGTGTTACGGATGGACAGGCCCGGGCAAAGCACGCGTGCGGGATCTCGTTACGCTGGTCCCGTGGTGGACCGCAAGGACTTCGGCTCGTGGCTCCAGGGGCCGCGGGAGCGCACGCAGCAGCCCGACGAGTGGCGCGGTCGTGCGCTCGGCCTGCCGCCGAGCGGGCCGGGCTCGGTGGCCGGCTTCGGCATCCGGTTCGTCGGCGTCCTCATCGACTGGGCCATCGCCTCGTTCGTCGCCCGGGGTGTGTTCGGCGTCCCGTTGCCCTTCTCCACCCCGCCGGCGACGGGTGGGCAGAACTTCGTCGTCCTCGGGATCTTCGCCCTCATGAACCTGCTGCTCGTCGGCACGCTCGGCACGACCATCGGACACCGGGTCGCCGGGCTCCAGGTGCGCTCGCTGAACGACGGCCGCGTCCTGCCGCTGCAGGCTCTCGCGCGGACGGTGCTCCTGTGCCTGTTCATCCCGGCGATCGTGTGGGACCGCGACGGACGCGGGCTGCACGACAGGGTCCCCAACACCGTCATCGTCCGCACCCGCTGACGCGCCGACACAGCCCGGCGGACGCGTCGACCAGCCCTGGCTGACGCACCGACCCAGCCCGGTCGACCGACGTGAACGGCCCCGGCACCGTGACGGTGCCGGGGCCGTGTCAGCCGAGACTGGCAGTCACGGCGGGGTCACTTGCCGCGCAGGGCCTTGCGGTCCATGCGGGCCCGTGCCGGGTCGACGCCCGGGGGCAGCGGCGCGCGCAGGCCGCCGAGCGCCTTGAGGCGCTTGTTGACCATCGCCATCTCGTCCTTGGTGATCTGCGGCTTGAGGCGCTGGACCTTGCTCGCGATCTTGTTGAGCGGGACCTCGCCGTCGCCGTTGCCGACGCGCATCGTCGTCACCGGAACGCCCGGCGCGACGCGCTCGACGCGCTTCTTCTCGGCGACGAGCAGCTTCTGGACGCGCCCGGTCGGGCCCTCGCCGACGAGGACGACACCGGGTCGGCCCAGGGCGCGGTAGACCATGGCGGCCGAGCTGATGTCGCCGGCGCGGGCGACGTCGGCGGCGACCGGCTCACGGTCGGTGTACCAGCCGCGTCGGATCGAGGTGAGCGCGGCACCGGCGGCACCGGCCTGACCCTCGATCTGGGAGTAGGCCGCGCGCTCGGCGCGCCGGCTCAGGACCACGGTCGCGGCAAGGACGCCGAAGAGCACGCCGAAGATCGCGAAGACGATCCACATGTGCAGCAGCAGGCCTGCCACGAGCAGGACACCGAACACGACGAGGAAGGACAGCAGCATCCACCAGCCGATGGAGGGGTCCGCCGCCCTCGCCGCGCGGTAGACGTCGCGGATCTGGGACAGCCGTCCCTGCTTCTGGTCAGTGGGCGCGCCCGAGGCGCCGTCCGTGTTGCGTGCCATGGGCTCAGGATACGGCGCGGGTCTCGCGGGCCACCAATGCCGCCGCCTCCTGGCGTGCGGGGGACCCGGCCGCCTCGGCGATGTGGGACAGGTGCTCCGGGATGGGCCGGCCCCACTTGCGCATCGCGGTGGCCCACAGGCGCCCCGCCCGGTAGGACGAGCGCACGAGGGGGCCGGCCATGACGCCCTTGAAGCCGAGGCCCTCGGCCACGTCCGACCAGTGCACGAACTCCTCCGGCTTGACCCAGCGGTCGATGGGGTGGTGCAGCTTCGACGGGCGCAGGTACTGGGTGATCGTCAGGATGTCGCACCCGGCGTCGTGCAGGTCACGGATGGCCTCCTCGATCTCGGCGTCGGTCTCGCCCATGCCGAGGATGAGGTTGGACTTGGTGACGAGCTGCGCCTCGCGCGCCATCGTGAGCACCTTGAGCGACTTCTCGTACGTGAAGGCCGGGCGGATCCGCTTGAAGATGCGCGGCACCGTCTCGAGGTTGTGGGCGAACACCTCGGGGCGGGCGTCGAAGACCTGTCCGACGAGCTCGGGCTTCGCGCCGAAGTCGGGCGGCAGGATCTCGACGCCGGTGTTGGGGTTGAGCAGGTGGATCTGGCGGATGGTCTCGGCGTAGAGCCCGGCGGCGCCGTCGGGCTGGTCGTCGCGGGCGACGCCGGTGACGGTCGAGTAGCGCAGGCCCATCCGGCGCACCGACTCGGCGACGCGTCGCGGCTCGTCGAGGTCGAGGGCGGTGGGCCGTCCCGTGGCGATGTCGCAGAAGTCGCACCGCCGGGTGCAGACGTCACCGCCGATGAGGAAGGTCGCCTCCTTGTCCTCCCAGCACTCGAAGATGTTGGGGCAGCCGGCCTCCTGGCACACGGTGTGCAGGCCCTCGGACTTCACCATCGAGTGCAGGGCGGTGTACTCGGGGCCCATCTTCGCGGTGGTGCGGATCCAGGAGGGCTTGCGCTCGATGGGGGTCTCGGCGTTGCGCGCCTCGACGCGCAGCAGACGACGGCCGTCGGGAACGACAGACACACGGGCTCCTTGGTCGGGATTTGCTGCTCCGCACAGGTTACGCCTCGCACGCCGGGCTCCCGACCACGGAGGTCGGCCCCGCCGCGGGGCCGCGACTCGTTCAGCGAGCGAGGTGGCCCCGCACCTCGGCCAGCCGGTCGGTGAGGAAGGCTCGCTCGACGTCGTTGCCCGAGAGCGCGATCGCCTCCTCGTACGCCGCCTCGGCCTCGTCCCAGGCCTCGAGGCGACGAAGCAGGTCGGCCCGCGTCGCGCTGAGGTAGGGGTAGGTCGCCAGCGCCGGGTCGCCCGTCAGGGGCTCCAGCGCGCGCAGCCCGGCCGCGGCGCCGTCCCGGAACCCCAGCGCCGCGGCACGGCCGAGCCGGACGACCGGGGACGGCCACAGCCGGAGCAGCACGTCGTACAGCCCGGTGACCTCGGCCCAGTCGGTGGCCTCCCAGGACGGCGCCTCGGAGTGGACCGCGGCGATGGCGGCCTCGACGGTGAACCGGTCCGGGGGAGCAGCGGCGAGCGCCTCGGCGACGAGCGCCGTGGCCTCGTCGATGAGCGCCCGGTCCCACAGCGCCCGGTCCTGGTCGGCGAGCAGGACGAGCGTGCCGTCCTCCGCGACGCGCGTCGCACGACGGGCCTGCGCGAAGAGCACGAGCGCGAGCAGACCGGCGACCCGCGGCTCGCCGGGCAGCAGGTCATGCAGCAGGCGGCCCATCCCGACGGCGACCTCGACGAGGTCCTGGCGCACGTGGGAGGAACCCGAGGGTGCGGCGTGCCCGGTCGTGAGCACGAGGTGGACGACGTCCAGGACGGGGCCGAGGCGCTCGGGCAGCTCCGTGCGGCCCGGCACGCGGAACGGGATCCGCGCGGCCGCGATCTTCTTCTTGGCCCGGGTGATCCGGGCCGCCATCGTCGCCTCCTGCACGAGGAAGGCACGCGCGACCTCACCGGTCGACAGGCCGCAGACGAGGCGCAGGGTGAGCGCCACCTGAGCCTCCGGCGCGAGGGCCGGGTGGCAGCAGGTGAACACGAGCCGGAGCCGGTCGTCGGGCACCAAGGTGCCGGCGGGCCCCTCGACGACGGTCGTGACGGCCTCATCCTCGATGACGAGCAGCGGCAGCAGCCGCCGGGCGTGCGCCTCCCGGCGGACGACGTCGCGGGCCCGGTTGCCGGCGACGGTGGTCAGCCAGGCCCCGGGCCGCGCCGGGATGCCGTCGGCCGGCCACCGCTCGAGGGCACGCTCGTACGCGTCCTGGGTGCACTCCTCCGCGACGTCGAGGTCACGGGTGACCCGCACCGTCGAGGCGAGCACGCGTGCCCACTCCTCGTGGTGGGCCCGCGCGACCGCCTCTGCGACATGCGGCGATGGCTCGGTGGGCACGACCGCCTCAGCCGTGGTCGACGATCGGGCGCACCTCGACGGCTCCGTGCTGCTCGCGCAGCTCCGGGAGCATCCGCGCGAGGGCGACGGCGGCATCGAGGTCGGGCACGTCCAGGACGTAGAACCCGCCGAGTGCCTCCTTGGTCTCCATGAACGGCCCGTCGGTCACGACGGGCGCATCACCTCCGGCGGCGCGCAGCGTCGTGGCCGTGCTGACCGACTCGAGCTGCGCGCCGCTGAGGCCGGCGGGGCCGGCTGCGGTGGAGAAGGCGACGTGCGCGGCCTCCTTCGCCTCCAGCTGGTCCGACGTCTGGGCCTCCCACTCCTGCTCGCTGCCGTAGATGAGGACGAGGTACCTGGCCATGTCTGCTCCTTCGTGGCGTCCACCGGTCCCTCCGGCTTGCACGTACGACGAACGGGAGTCGGCCGGATCGACAGGCGGGTCCGGACTGCTGTGCGCGTCAGCTCACGTCGCGGCGCCGGAAGGCCACGAGCCCGGCCACGACGCCGACCACCGCCAGCACGAGGAGGTAGACCCAGGCGTGCGTGTAGCTCAGGGTGTGCTCGGTGAAGACGCACTCGCTCTCGGTGCACGACTCCGCCAGGTAGGTGCCGCCCTTCTCGATGAACGCCGACACGTTCGTCCCCACGGTCCACGGCCTGAGCTGGCCCTGGAGGAAGGCCTGGACGGCGACGAGCTCGACGGCGACGGCGTAGCCGAGCACCGAGAGCACCGCCGCAGAGGTGTGCCGCAGCACGAGGGCGAGGCACGCGCCTCCGACACCGCCGAGCACGACGAGCACGAGCACGCGCGCAAGCAGCTGGGGGAGGGAGTCGGTGAGCGGCGTCGGGTCGGGGATCTTCAGGTCGGACCCCGGGCGGTTGACGACGGCGACCATGCGGGCGCCGGCGTTGAGCAGCGCGAGCGCGACACCACCGAGGGCGGCCGACGCGAGCCCGACGGCCACGAGCTTGCTCGCGGCGGTCCGCAGGCGCCGTGGCTGGAAGGTGAGCCACGTCGACATCGACCCGGAGGTGAACTCGGCTCCGACGGTGCTGGCGCCGAGGACGAAGGCCAGGAAGGCGAGCAGGGAGGCCGCGAAGGTCGCGGCGGTGGCGGTGATGCCGTCGGCGACGGGCGGTACGACGCCCATGTCCTCCGGGGAGGGGACCAGGCCCACCTGGTCGCAGCCGAAGTCGATGGTCCGGTCACCCGAGCGGTCCCGTTCGGCCTGCTGGTCGCTGCGGCACTGGGCGACCTGGGCGGGCAGGTCGCGCTTGGCCTGCTCGACCACGATCGTGTAGTTGTCGAGCGCCTGGGCGAGCCTCTCGGGTTGGGTCGTGGTGTACGCGTTGTAGACCGTCACCCCGACGAACCCGACGACGGCCACGAGCAGCACCCGCGTCAGGCGTCGCCACCAGATCCGGCGCAGCTCGACCCCGACGAGGCCGGGGAACGACGTGCCCGTGGGGTGCACCTGCGAACGCGGACGCGACCGTGACGTCAGCAGCGTGCCGCTCATGCGGCACCTCCCTCGACGCCGGATTGCGCGTCGGCAGCGGACCCGAGCTCCTCGCCGGCGGTCAGGGCCAGGAAGGCGGACTCGAGGTCCGGCCGCTGGGGCACCAGCTCGCCGACGAACAGGCCGTGCCCGGCGAGTGCTCGGGTGACGCTCGCCCCGTCGTCGGTCGTGACGAGCAGGTGGGCGCCGTCGCGGGTGACCTCGAAGCCGTCGGCGCGCAGGACCTGCTCGGCGCGGTCCGGGCTGGAGACGCCGACGCGGACCCTCGCCGAGGTGGCCGCGCCGAGGATCTCCTCGACGCGTCCCTCGGCGAGCAGCCGGCCGTGTCCGACGATCGACACCGTGTCGGCCACCTGCTCCACCTCGGCGAGGATGTGCGAGCTGACGAGCACGGTGCGGCCCTGGTCGCCGAGCGCGCGCATCGTGTCGCGGACCTCGCGGATGCCGGCCGGGTCGAGGCCGTTGGTCGGCTCGTCGAGGACGAGGAGGTCGGGGTCCTTGAGCAGCGTCGCGGCGATGGCGAGGCGCTGACGCATGCCGAGCGAGAACGACCCGTACCGGTCGCGGCCCCGGTCGAGCAGGTGCGTGGCCTCGAGCACCTCCTCGACGCGTCCGCGTGGCGTGCCGATGCCGCTCGCGAGGAGCGCGAGGTTCTGGCGGGCGGTGAAGGCGGGGAAGAACTTCGGCGACTCGACGATGGCCCCGACGCGGTCCGCGACGTGTGGCAGTCGCCGGGGGACCGGCTCACCCAGCACCTCCGCCGAGCCGGAGTCGGGGCGGACGAGGCCGAGCAGCATCCGGATCGTCGTCGTCTTGCCGCTGCCGTTCGGGCCGAGGAACCCGTGGACCCCGCCCAGGGGCACCGCCATCGACAGACCGGACACGGCGACCTGTCGGCCGCGTCGGCTCAGGTAGGTCTTGCGCAGGTCGACGGTGCGGACGGCGACGTCCATGGTTCCCCCGTGGTGGCCGGTTGCGGTGGTGGCTGCGGCGGTGCCGCGGTCGTGCATCGGTGCAGCGCTGGGCGCTGCGGCTCACCCTAGGGGGTCGGCGGCGTCGCGGTCAGGCGTCGGCGCCAGACGTCGCGGTCAGACGTCGCGGTCAGACGTCGCGGTCAGACGTCGCGTCAGACGAGCGGCTCGGCCAGGGCGCGTCGGTTCGGTCGGAGCGTCGGCAGGATGTCGGCCAGGTGCCGCTCCACGTGGGGAAGCACCTCGGTGACGGGGACGTCGCGACCCAGCTCGGCCGACAGGGACGTGACACCGGCATCGGGGATGCCGCACGGGACGATGACCTGCCCCCACGACAGGTCAGGGTCGCAGTTGAAGGCGAAGCCGTGCATCGCCACCTGCCGGCTGACCCGGATCCCGATGGCGCCGATCTTGCGGCGCGGGCCGCGGTCGTCGGCGGCGATCCACGTGCCGCTCTCGCCCTCGGACCGGCCGGCCTCGACGCCGAAGTCGGCGCAGACGCGGATCATCATCTCCTCGAGGGCACGGACGTAGCCGACGACGTCGATGGGCGCGGGAAGCCGGACGATGGGGTAGCCGGTGATCTGGCCGGGGCCGTGCCAGGTGATCTTGCCGCCGCGGTCGACGTCGACGACCGGCGTACCGTCCTTGGGGCGCTCGTGCGGCTCGGTGCGCTTGCCGGCGGTGTAGACGGCGCAGTGCTCGAGCAGGTAGACGGTGTCGGGCTCCTCGCCCGCGAGGACCTTGGCGTGGGTGTCGCGCTGCACCTGCCAGGCCCGCTCGTAGTCGACGAAGTCCGGGTCGAGGCCGAGGTGCACGAAACGCATGGCGCCAGCGTACGCCGGGCCGCAGCCGGGTCCGCGCCGTGTGGTTGGGTGGGCGCATGCCGCCGAGCGTCCCCGACTCCCGCCCCCTCCGCGTCGGCCTCGTCGGCTACGGCTCGGCAGGGCGCGGCATCCACGCGCCCCTGCTCACTCGCGCCGGCCTCACGCTCGCGGCGGTCTCCACGTCGAACGCCGAGCGTGCCGCCCAGGTCCGCTCCGACCACCCCGAGGCCGAGGTCGTGCCCGACCTCGAGGCGCTGCTCGGGGTCAGCGGCCTCGACCTCGTCGTGCTCGCCTCGCCGAGCGGGGTGCACGGCGAGCAGGCCGAGACCGTCATCGGGGCCGGGCTGCCCCTCGTCGTCGACAAGCCCCTCGCCGTCGACGCGAGCCGGGCGCTGCGCGTCGTCGACCTCGCGGCCCACCACGGCGTGCCGCTCACGGTGTTCAACAACCGACGCTTCGACCCCGAGCTGGCGGCGCTGCGCCGGGTGCGTGACGACGACGTCATCGGAACCATCTGGCGCGCCGAGTACCGCTGGGACCGTTGGCGGCCCGTGCCGAAGCAACGGTGGCGCGAGCAGGTCACGGCCGAGGAGGGCGGCGGCCTGCTGCTCGACCTGCAGACCCACCTCGTCGACCAGGCGGTGCTGCTCCACGGCGAGGTCCTGTCGGTCTACGCCGAGCTCGACGCGCGCACGACGGTCGGTGAGGACGACACCTTCCTCGCCTGCCGGCACACCACCGGCGTCGTCAGCCACCTCATGGCCTCCTCGGTCAACGGGGCGCCGGGCCCGCGCGCCCGGGTCGCCGGCTCGGACGGCGCGTACGTCATCGGCAAGCAGGTCGACGACGTCAGCGTCTTCACCGAGTTCTTCAACGAGGGTGACGCCGTCGGCTGGGTGGTGCGCGGCGACGACCGTGAGCCGGGTCCCGTCGTCACCGACGCCGACCAGGCCGACTTCTACCGCGCGGTGGCCGGGGCGCTCGCCACGGACGACCCGCAACCCACGATGCCGGTCGACCCGCGCGACGCCGTCCACGTGCTGGCCGTCGTCGACGCGGCGCGGGTCAGCGCGCGCGACGGTCGCGTCGTCGAGGTGGTGACCCCGGGGCAGAGCCCCGACTGACCGCCCGGGGCCTGTGGATGAGGCCCGCGGTCCGGCCGTGCGCTCTGCTTCGATGGCCGGGTGAGCGAGCACGAGACCCCCGACGTCCCCGGGCACCGCCTCGAGGCCGTCATCGGCGCGGGGTCGTCCGCGGTCGTCTGGGCCGGGTCGGACGCGTCGGGGCGGCGGGTGGCGGTCAAGGTGCCGCGGGACGCCGGTGCCGCGACCCGGTCGGTGGCCGAGCAGCAGGTTCTGCTCGCCGTGCGCCACGACCACCTCGTGGCGCTCCGGTCGGTGGTGCCGCTGCCCGACGGCCGGGAGGCGCTCGTCTTCGACCACGTCGACGGTGTCGGCCTCGCCGCGATGGTCAAGGCTCGCGGGCACCTGCGCCCGGGCGAGGTCGTCACCGTCCTGACGCCGGTGTGCGACGCGGTGGCCACCCTGCACCGGGCGGGTGGCCTGCACGGCGACATCTCGCCCTCGAACGTGCGTCTGACGCCCGACGGGCGGCCGGTCCTGCTCGACCTGGGGGCCGCACGCGTGGCCGGCTCGGATGACGAGCGGGTCTACGGCACCAGCGGTTTCGTCGCTCCTGAGGTGGCAGCAGGATGGCCCCCGTCGGAGTCCAGCGACGTCTACGCGCTCGGGGCCCTCGCCTGGTTCTGCGCGACCGGCAACGGCGCCCCCGACACCATGCTGCGTCTGGACCGCGAGACCGTCGCCTCTCACGTGGGGGAGCAGCTGGCCGACGCCATCGGCGCGTGCATCGACCCCGACCCGCTCGAGCGGCCCTCGTCCGAGGGCCTGGCACGGCTCTTCTACGAGGCCGCCCCCGCCGATCCGGTCGAGGTCGTCGTCGGCACCGACGTCGCCTCGGCGCTGACCCACCGGCTGCGCGCGCAGGCCCGCGAGGACGATCAGCCGGCGGCGGCGGCCGACCGGTGGTGGCGCCGCCTCGTCGGCCGGTCCGGCGCGACCGTGGCACCGGCGGCCGCATCCGCCGGGGGCGTGCGGCGGCCGGTCGTCGCCGCCGTCGGTGCCGGACTCGTCGCCGTCGCCGCCTCCGGCTGGGCAGTCGCGGCCGTCGCGTCGTCCGGTGGACAGGCGCGCGAGCCGGTCCCGGATGTCGTCGCCGCGCAGGCTCCTCCCCGGCGCGTGGCCTCCGCCCCGCGGCAGACGGATGCGCCGGCCCCGCCCGCCGCGACGAGCGCGGCCGCCGGGACCACCGGCGCGCCGGCGCACCGGGCGCCGGACCGGATGATGCTGCTGAGGTCGCCGACGGCCCCGTCCGAGCACGCGAGCGACCTGCTGCAGGCGCTCGGCGACGCGCGCAGCCGAGCCCTCGTCGAGCGTGACGTCGCGGCGCTCGCCGCCGTGCACCGTTCCGGCGGGCCGAGCTGGTCCACCGACCGGCACCTCCTCGAGGCACTCCGGTCCGCCGGTGTCCGCTGGGAGGGCCTGCGGCTCCAGGTGGCCCGGGCCACCTTGGTGGCCGGGTCGTCGTCCGGTGGCGGACCGGACGGTCCCACGGCCGCCGTCGTGCGTGCTCGCGTGGACTGGACCGCCTACACGGTCGTCACGCAGACCGGGGCCCGCGTCGCGCAGGCGGCGCAGGAGGGGGACCTGCTCGACTTCCGCCTCGTCCGCGGGGCGGACGGCTGGCGTATCGACCGGATCAGCCGCGCACCAGCCAGCTGACCGCAGCCTCGAGGTCGGGGTGCTCGAAGGTGAAGCCAGCGCCCAGCAGCGCCTTCGGGACGACCCGCTGGCTGGCCACGATCGAGTCGGCGAACTCGCCGACGACTGCACGCAGGGCCAGGCGCGGTGCCGGCACGAGCGCCGGCCGGTGGAGGGCTGCGGCGACGGCCCGGGCGACGTCGCGCTGCCGGGCCGAGCCGGGGGCGGCGACGTTGAACGGCCCGGTCAGGTCGGGGTGGTCGACGAGATGGCTGATGGCGCGGACCTCGTCGACGAGCGTGACCCACGGCCACCACTCCTGCCCGGACCCCATCGGCCCCGCGAGGCCCAGCCGGGCGAGGAGCAGCAGCGGCCGGAACGCGCCGCCGGCGGAACTCATGACGAGGCCGCTGCGGACGCAGGCCACCGGCACGCCGGCCTCCCGGGCCGGGTCGGCGGCCTCCTCCCATCGCCGCACGATGCCGGACAGCACGTCGCGGCCGGGACCGCTGTCCTCCGTGAGCACCTCGTCGGCGCGGTCGCCGTAGTAGCCGACGGCCGATGCGTTGACGAGCCGCGGGTTCGCCCCACGGCTGCGGGCCTGGGCCAGCGCCGTGGCGACGGTCCACGTGGCGTCGGTCCGGCTGCGCTCGACCTCGCGCTTGTGCGCCGCGTCCCACCGCCGGTCACCGATGCCGACGCCGGCGAGGTTGACGACCGCGTCGACGCCCTCCAGGGCCGCGGCGTCGAGACCACCGCGCGAGGGGTCCCAGCGGACCTCACCGGGAGCGGACGGCTCTCGGCGGACCAAGCACACGACCGCGTCGCCGCGGGCCTCGAGGTGACGACGAAGCGCGCCGCCGATCAGGCCGGACGAACCGGTGATGGCGACGCGCTTCGTCATGGTTCACACCCTACGGGCGTGATGCGATGCGCACCCGCTCACGCCTCGAAGCGGCCCTCCTCCAGACGCGCCTTCATCGTGCCGAGGAAGCGAGCGGCGTCGGCGCCGTCGACGATGCGGTGGTCGTAGGACAGCGCCAGGTACATCATCGAGCGGATCGCGATCGTCTCGCCGCCGTCCGGGTCACTGACGACGACCGGGCGCTTGACGATGGCGCCGGTGCCGAGGATCGCGACCTGGGGCTGGTTGATGATCGGGGTGTCGAAGAGGGCACCCCGGCTGCCCGTGTTCGTGATGGTGAAGGTGCCGCCGGCGAGGTCGTCCGGGGTGATCTTGTTGCTGCGCGTGCGCGCAGCGACGTCGGCGATCGCGCGGGCCAGGCCGGCGATGTTGAGGTCACCGGCGTTCTTGACCACCGGGACGATGAGGCCCTTGTCGGTGTCGACGGCGATCGAGAGGTTCTCGCTGCCGTGGTAGACCACCTCGTCGCCCTCGATGCTCGCGTTGACCATCGGGTGCGCCTTGAGGGCCTCGGTGGCGGCCAGGGCGAGGAACGGCAGGAAGCTGAGCTTGACGCCCTCGCGGGCCTCGAAGTCCTTCTTCGCGCGGTCGCGGATGCGGGCGATCTTGGTCAGGTCGACCTCGACGACGGTCGTCAGCTGTGCCGACACCTGCAGCGACTCCACCATGCGGGTCGCGATGACCTTGCGGAGCCGACTCATCTTCTCGCGGGTGCCGCGCTTCGGCGACACCGATGCAGCCGGTGCGGCCGGCGCCGACGGAGCGGCTGCGGCCGGAGCCGACGCGGCGGGAGCCGGAGCCGCCGGGGCCGGGGCCTTGGCCGCCTCGGCCGCGTCGAGGACGTCCTGCTTGCGGATGCGGCCACCGACACCGGTGCCGGTGAGCGACCCGAGGTCGATGCCGTGCTGCTGGGCGAGCTTGCGCACGAGCGGGGTGACGTACGCGGCGGCGTCGTCGCGCGAGGGCTCGGCGGCCCGCGCCGTCGCCTCGGGCGACTGCTGGGCAGGCGGGCGCTCGGCGTCGGCGGGCAGCCCGGCCGCCTGCACCTCGGCCGTCTCGGCCTGGGCGGGTGTCTGCGCAGCCGGCGAGGGAGCCGCCGCCTGCTGGGCCGCCGCCTGCGCCGGTGCCTGGCTGGGCTGCTGCGGGGCCTCCTGCTGCGGGGCCTCCTGCTGCGGGGCCTCCTGCGGCTGCGGAGCCTGCTGCGGGGCGGGCGCGCCACCGATCACGGCGAGGTCGCCGCCGACCGGGACGGTCTCGTCCTCGCCGACGAGGATCTTGGTCAGGGTGCCGGCGACGGGGGAGGGGATCTCGGTGTCGACCTTGTCGGTCGAGACCTCGAGGAGCGGCTCGTCGACGGCGACCTCGTCGCCCTCGGACTTGAGCCAGCGGGTGACCGTGCCCTCGGTGACCGACTCGCCGAGCGCCGGCATCGTCACCGTCTGCCCCTCGCCACCGGACGAGCCGGACGCGGCCGCCTGCGGCTGCTGTGCCTGGGCCGCCTCGGGCTCGCTCGTCGCGGGCTGCGGCTCCTGGTCGGTGCTCGGGGCCTCGGGCGCGGGCGCGCTCTGCTGGGCCTGCTCGGCCTGCGGTGCCTGCTCGGCGGCGGGCGCCTCGCCGCCGCCGGCGGGAGCGGCGCCGTCACCGATGACGGCGAGGTCGGCGCCGACCGGCACCGTGTCGTCCTCCTGCACGAGGATCTCCTGCAGCGTGCCCGCGACGGGGGAGGGGATCTCGGTGTCGACCTTGTCGGTCGAGACCTCGAGCAGGGGCTCGTCGACCTCCACGCTGTCACCGACGTTCTTCAGCCAGCGGGTGACGGTTCCCTCGGTGACGGACTCACCGAGGGCCGGCATGGTCACGCGTTCTGACATGACGTGTTCTCTCCTCTTCCCAGTTACTGGCTCAAGCGTGTGCGTGCAGCGGTTTTCCCGACAGGGCCAAGTGTGCCTCGCCGAGCGACTCGTTCTGCGTGGGGTGCGCGTGGATGAGACCGGAGACGTCCTCGGGGTGGGCCTCCCAGTTGACGATGAGCTGGGCCTCGCCCACCTGCTCACCCATCCGCGCGCCGATCATGTGCACCCCGACGACCGGGCCGTCCTTCTCGCGCACGAGCTTGACGAAGCCCTGCGTGCCGAGGATCTGGGACCTGCCGTTGCCGCCGAGGTTGTACTCGTAGGTCTCGACCTCGTCGTACTTCTCGCGGGCCTGTGCCTCGGTGAGGCCGACGCTCGCGATCTCCGGGTCGCAATAGGTGACCCGCGGGATGCCGCTCTCCTCGATGACCGCCGGGGCCAGGCCCGCGATCTCCTCGGCGACGAAGATGCCCTGCGCGAAGCCGCGGTGGGCCAGCTGCAGCCCGGGCACGATGTCGCCGACGGCGTACACGCCGGGGACGCCGGTGCGCAGGCGCTCGTCGGTGGTGACGAAGCCGCGGTCGAGGGTGATGCCGGCGGCCTCGTAGCCGAGGCCCTCGGTGACCGGTCCGCGGCCGACCGCGACGAGGAGCAGGTCGGTCTCGATGGTCTCGCCGGACTCCAGCGAGACGCTGACGACGTCACCGGACTGCGTCGCACCGGCGAGACGGACGCCGGTCTTGAACGCGATCTTGCGCTTGCGGAAGGAGCGCTCCAGCTGCTTGCTGATGGCCTCGTCCTCGGCCGGGACCAGGCGCGGCAGGGCCTCCACGACGGTGACCTCGGAGCCGAAGCTCTTGAAGACGGAGGCGAACTCGACGCCGATGACACCACCACCGAGGACGACGACGCGGGCCGGCACGTGGTCGATGGTGAGGGCCTGCTCGCTCGTCATGATGCGGCCGCCGATCTCGAGGCCGGGCAGCGTGCGCGGGCTGCTGCCGGTGGCGAGCACGACGTTGCGCCCGGTGAGGCGCCGATCGCCTACAGCCACCGTGTTCGGGCCCTCGAGGACGCCGGCGCCCTCGACGTAGTCGATCTTCGCAGCCTTGACGAGGCCCTGCAGACCCTTGTGCAGACGGGAGACGACGCCGTCCTTGTACGCGTGGACTCCGCCCATGTCGACCGACTCGAAGGTCGTCTTGACGCCGAAGTGCGCACCGTCGCGCGCGGAGTCGGCGACCTCGGCGGCATGCAGGAGGGCCTTGGTCGGGATGCACCCGACATGGAGGCACGTGCCCCCGAGCTTGCCCTTCTCGACGAGGGCCACCGAGAGCCCCAGCTCCGCCGACCGGAGGGCACAGGCGTAGCCACCCGACCCCCCGCCGAGGATGACGACGTCGTAGTCGCCTGCGGCGTCAGCCGACATGTTGGTGCGCTCCTTCAGGATGGGGGGCCACACCCGGGGGTGTGGGTGCAGGAGCATCTTGTCATTGATCACGAGGGACGTCACAGGCAGGTCGCGCCCGCCGGCACCCTTGCGAGGACTCGCGAAGGCACGCGGCGGCAGGCGAGGCGCGGTGACGGCACGGCCCGCCACCTGCGCGGACGCACTCCCGGCACGGGTCGAGCACGTACAGTGCGGCCATGGGTTGGTTCTCCCGGCGCGGTGCAGGCCGGACGTCCGCGCGCCTCGGCCGGTCGGACGGACCGGGCATGGACATCGACCGCAAGGCCGTCGAGGCCCACCTGCGGGGGTTCGTCGAGGGCCACCGTGGTGTCGAGGCGTACGTCGAGCCGGCCACGAGCGTCACGACGACGACGGTCGTGCTCATCGCGTGGGACGGCGAGTGGACGCGCCGCGCGGTCGGCACGCCGAAGGATGGCTTCGAGCTCGCGCGGCGGCTCGGCGTCCCTGCCTACGACGTCAACCACACCGGGTACCCCGGCCGGATGCGCGAGTACAACACGCGCAAGCGTCACGGCGACGCCTGACACGTCGGTGAAAGAGGTGGACCGGCGGCGGTCCTGCTGACAGGGTGAGGTCGTCCCCACCGTGCCGTACCGGCGCGCCCCGCCACGCATCCAGGAGGTCTCGAATGTCGAATCAGGAAGGTGCCCAGGTGGGCCCGGACGAGGAGATGAAGGCGAAGTTCCGGGCCGCCCTCGACAAGAAGCACGCGCACGGCGGCAAGGACGTCTCCGACGACCACGACCGCTCCAAGGTGCACGGCGCGCACGGCCCGGCCAAGGCCCAGCAGATGTTCCGGCGCAAGTCCGGCGGCTGACCGTCCTGCCGCGACCTCGAAAGGCCAGAACGCACCACGCGTTCTGGCCTTTCGGTGTGCCCGTCGCTCAGGCGTAGGACTCCGCGACGGCCACCAGCGTGCGGACGCCGAAACCGGTGCCGCCCTTGGGGGCGTAGCCGTTCGGGGACTTGTCGTTGAAGGCCGGCCCGGCGATGTCGATGTGGCTCCACGGGATGCCGTCGCCGACGAACTCGCCGAGGAAGAGGCCGGCCGTCAGCATGCCGCCCTCGGGACCGCCCTTGTGCGCGAGGTCGGCGTTGACCGAGTCGAGACCACCGCGCAGCTCCCTCGGCAGGGGCATCGGCCACATCGCCTCGCCTGCGCCCTGGGCGGCGTCGAGGACCCGGGTCCGGAAGGCCTCGTCGTTGCCCATGACGGCGGCGGTGTCGGCCAGGGCGATGACCTGCGCGCCGGTCAGGGTCGCGATGTCGATGATGGCGTCGGGGGCCTCCTCGGAGGCGAGGGCCAGGCAGTCGCCGAGCACCATGCGGCCCTCGGCGTCGGTGTTGAGCACCTCGACCGTCTTGCCTCCGCGCATCGTGACGACGTCGCTCGGCCGCTGCGCCGTGGCGCTCGGCATGTTCTCGGCCAGACCGAGGTAGCCGGTGACGGCGATCGGCAGGCCGAGCTCGGCGACGGCGAGCACGGCGCCGGCGACGGCGGCGGCACCGGCCATGTCGCACTTCATCGTCAGCATGCCGCTGGCGGGCTTGATGCACAGGCCGCCGGAGTCGAAGGTGATGCCCTTGCCGACGAAGGCGATCGAGGCCTTCGGGCGCGCGGGGGAGTACGAGAGCACGGCGATGCGAGGCTCGTTGGCGGAGCCCTGGCCCACGCCCACCGTGCCGCCGAAACCGCCCGAGCGCAGCGCCTTCATGTCGTAGGACCGCAGCTTGACCTTCGTGCCCTTGACGCGGCCGGTCAGGGACTCGACGAAGGTCTCGGGGTACAGCAGGTTGGGCGGGAGGTTGACGAGGTCCCGGGTGTAGGCGACCGCGGTGCCGAGGGCCGCGGCGCGCTTGACGGCACGCCGGGACGCCGCGTCGCCGGGGCCGACGAGGGCGAAGGCCGTGGTGGGCGTGTCGTCGTCGGCACCGACCTTGGTGACCGCATAGGCACCGAGGGCGATGCCCTCGGCCGTTGCCGCGACGACCTCGACCGAGCTGCCGGGAACGGCGACGACGACCTTCTTCCTCGAGGCCAGGCCGCGAGCGGCGGCCCCCATGCCGCGTCGGACGTCCTCGAGGACGGCGGCGTCCGGCACGGCGGTGAGCGCACCCACGCCGGCGAGGACGACGAGGCGGGCCCGGACGTCGGGTACCGCGGCCAGCGTCGTCACCTCGCCGACCTTGCCGGCCAGCTCGAGGTCGGAGACGACCGCCTTGAGGTGGGCGACCGTGGTGCGTGGCAGGTCGTGCCCCGGCGCGAGGGTCGCACCGTCGTCGCCGGCGACGAGGGCGACGACGAGCGCGTCGCCGGCCGTGTCGGCGGCCGAGCGGTTCGTGATGGTCAGCTGGGCCACGGAGGACTCCTTCAGGACGTGGTGCCGGTCGGGCCACGGGAGTGGTGCGACGAGGATGGGTCGGTGGACGCGGCGCGGGGCGCGCGGCCTGCTGCCGTCCCGACGCGTGGTCCGTCGTGCGGTCCGGGCGTCCGGTGGCGACGGCGCCGATGATAACGAGGGAGCCGCAGACGACTCCGGAGCGGGACCCGCGTGGCGTGCGACCCGGTGCCGGGGCACCTGCCGGTGGCCACCGACGGGGAGGGCGCCGCGGCGGAAGGGGCACGCCGCGCTGGCGGTAGGTTGACCCGCATGACGACAGCGCCGTCGGGGACGACCTCCCCGCTCACCTCGCCCCTCCACGACCGACACGTCGCCCTCGGCGCGAAGATGGCCGACTTCGGTGGCTGGGACATGCCGATCGAGTACCCCGGTGGGGGTGTCGTCCGCGAGCACACGGCCGTCCGCGAGCGCGTCGGCGTCTTCGACGTGAGCCACCTCGGCAAGGCCACCGTGACGGGTCCCGGGGCCGCCGACTTCGTCAACGTCTGCCTGACCAACGACCTGCGCCGCATCCAGCCCGGCTCGGCGCAGTACACACTCTGCTGCGACGAGTCCGGCGGCGTGGTCGACGACCTCATCGCCTATCTCCGCTCGGACGACGACGTCTTCCTCATCCCCAACGCGGCCAACACGGCCGAGGTCGTCCGCAGGCTGCGTGAGGCAGCGCCCGAGGGGATCGAGGTGACCGACCGGCACCGTGAGTACGGTGTCATCGCCGTGCAGGGCTCCCGGAGCGACGAGGTGCTCGAGGCGCTCAACCTGCCGACCGGGCACGACTACATGTCGTTCGTCGAGGCGCAGTGGGACGGCCGCCCGGTCATCGTCTGCCGCACCGGCTACACCGGCGAGCGCGGGTACGAGCTCGTACCCCGCTGGGACGACACCCCGGCGCTGTGGGACGCCCTCGTGGCCGCGGCCGAGCCGTTCGACGGCCTGCCCTGCGGGCTCGGCGCCCGCGACACCCTGCGCACCGAGATGGGCTACCCGCTGCACGGCCAGGACCTCTCGCTCGACATCACACCGGTGCAGGCTCGCGCCGGCTGGGCGGTCGGCTGGAGGAAGGACGCGTTCTGGGGCAAGGACGCGCTCGTCGCCGAGAAGGCGGCCCCGACGCGACTGTCGCGCGGGCTGCTCGTCACCGGGCGTGGCATCCCGCGGGCGCACTGCACCGTGAGTCGCGGTGGCGAGGTCGTCGGCGAGGTGACCTCGGGCACGTTCTCGCCGACGCTCAAGCAGGGCATCGCACTCGCGCTCCTCGCGCCGGACGTGGCCGACGGGCAGACCGTGTCGGTCGACGTGCGTGGCCGCGACGTCGAGGCAAGGGTCGTCAAGCCCCCGTTCGTCGAGGTCCAGGTGCGGGAGGCCTGAGGCCCGCGCGTCAGCCGGAGACGCGCAGGCCCACGACCGCGACCACGAGCGCGGTGGCCAGCGACACCTCGACGGCCGCCCCGACGACGTCGCCGGTGACGCCACCGAGGCGGCGGACCGCGTGGCTGCGCACCGCCAGGGCACCGGCACCGGCCGCGAGCACGGCGGCCACGCCGGTCAGAGCGGATGCCGACACGGAGGAGGCGACCCAGCCGCCACCCACCCCCGCCACGACGCCGAGCGCCAGGGCGCCCAGCGCGGCGCACGCGCCGACGAGGGCAGCCACGGCGCGGCGCCCGACGGTGCCCGCCACGGACCGACCCAGGCCCTCGGCCCGCGCGGCCGGGACCCCGCGTCGGGCGCACACCGCCGGCGCGAGGCGGCTGGCGGTGAGGCTCACCACGGCGAGCGCCACGCCGGCGGACGTCGGCAGCAGCGCGGCCAGGGCGGCGGCGTCGAGCCCGAGCACGAGGACGAGCGCCGCGGCACCGGCCGGTCCGGTGTCGCCGCGGCGCATCACCTCGAGCGACCGGGCCGGCTCGTGTCCGGACGTCAGGCCGTCGGCGAGATCGGCGAGGCCGTCGAGGTGGAAGGCCCGCGACCCGAGCGCCACGACCACGAGGGCCAGCACGGCCGCCACCGCGGGAGGCAGTGCGCCGACGACGACCGGGACGCCGAGGACCACCCACGCGAGGGCGAAGCCGAGCGTGCTGACGGGGGCGAGCAGCATCGCCAGGCCGAGCTTCCCGGGGACCCACGGCACCCGGCGGCGCGACGCGGACGGCGGTGAAGGTGCCGACGCAGAGGCGCCAGGCGTCACGCATCGAGAGTCCGTGGACGGGGGGACGACGGCACGACGAGGCCCTGCGAGAGGTCGAGGACGCGTCCGGCCACGACGAGGTGCACGCGCGCCGCCACGGCGGACACGGCGGCGTTGAGCCGGCCCAGCTCGTCCTGGAAGAGGCGACCGGAGGCCGTCGTCGGCACGAGCGACCACCCCACCTCGTTCGTCACGACGACGACGGGGACAGTTGCGGCGCAGAGGGACTCGACGAACGTTGCGCCCTGGAGACGGACGGCGGACGCTGCGACGGCGAGGTCGTCCCAGCCCACCGCGTCGACGACGCTCGTGAGCCACGTGCCGAGGCAGTCGACGAGCACCGGTCCGCGGGCGGCACGCAGGACGCCCGCGACGTCGGAGGTCTCCACCGTGCACCACGAGGCCGGCCGCTGGGCGCGATGCGCCTCGACGCGGGTGCGCCACTCGTCGTCGTCGGCCGCCGGAGCAGGCCCGGTCGCGACGTACGTGACGTCGCTCTCGGCGGACAGCAGGTCCTCGGCGTGGCGGCTCTTGCCGCTGCGCACGGGCCCGGTGACGAGGGTCGTGCTCGCCGCGCGGGCGGTCACGTCGGGTCCTCGGCAGGCTCGGCCCGCGGCGCGAACCGCACCGGGGCGTCGAAGGCTGCGCGTCGTGCGGCACGCCGGAAGACCCGCAGCAGCGCCGGCCCGGCCAGCACGACGAGGACGGCGTTGAGCAGGCCGCGCGGCAGGTCCCAGGCGAGCGAGGTGGAGACGTAGAAGACGGCGTAGTGGGTGAGGTTGTCCGGCAGCGGGGCGCCGGGCACGAAACCCATGCCCGTGGGCGCGCCGGGCCCGAGGAACGGCCAGAACCACAGGTTCATGACGGCGCCGTACCCGAGGCCCGTGACGAGGGCGTACGCGGCGAGGACCCACCGCTCGGCGCGGCGCCCGTCCCCGACGGGCAGCAGGCCGGCACCGAGCCCGATGGCGCCCGAGCACACCATCTGGAACGGCAGCCAGGGACCCACCCCGCCCGTGAGCAGGGCTCCCGTCGTCACGGCGAGGGACCCGGAGACGAAGCCCACGCCGGGGCCGAGCACGCGGCCGGCGACGACGACGACGAAGAACATCGGCTCGAGCCCCGCCGTCCCGGCGCTGAGCAGGCGCAGTGCCCCGCCGGCGGCGGCCGCGACGCCGAGCACCGCGACGGTCTTGGCGTCGAGCCGCCCGGCGGTCACCTCGGCGAGGCACACGACGGCGAGCAGACCCAGGAGCAGGGCGAAGAACCACGGCGCGTCGTTGCCGTGGTCGGCCGCCACCTGACCGGGTGCGAAGAACGGCCACGTGAAGGCGGCGAACCCGACGAGCCCCACGGCGACGACCGCGAGGACGGCCGGCCAGCGCAGCGGGATGACCCGGCGTGAGGCGGGCGGCGGCGTCCGGACGGCGCGGGGTGCGGGTGCCGGCGCGCTCATGCCGTCCGCCCGAGGGCGCGGGCCACCTCGGCCACCGTGAGCCACGTCTGCGGGTGCAGCACCTTGGTCACCTGCGGGGCGAAGGCGGGGGAGGAGGCGAGGACCTCGCGCGTGGGGCCGTCGGTCACGACCTCTCCGTCGGCCAGGATGACGACGCGGTCGGCCACCTCGGCCGCGAGCTCGACGTCGTGGGTCGCCACGATGACCGTCGTGCCGGCCGCGGCCAGCTCGGCGAGGAGGCCGCACAGACGCTGCTTGGCGCCGTAGTCGAGCCCGCGCGTCGGCTCGTCGAGGAGGAGGACCTCCGGGGTGCCGGCGAGGATGACGGCCAGGGCCAGCTCGAGCCGCTGCCCCTCGGACAGGTCACGCGGGTGGGTCGTGGGGTCGATGCCCTCGCCGATGCGGGAGAGCACGGCTGCCGCGGTACCGGCGGGCACACCGAAGTCGGCGTCGGCTGCGGAGCACTCCGCGGCGACCGAGTCGGCGTAGAGGAGCAGCTCGGGCTGCTGCGGCACGAGCCCGACGACGCCGACCCGTTCGCGAGCGGCCAGGGCGTGCGGGTCCGCCGTGGCGGAGCCGGCACGGACTCGCCCGCCCGCGAGCCGGTGCTGTGCTGCCACCGCGCCGAGCAGCGTCGACTTGCCGGCGCCGTTGCGCCCCATGAGGGCCGTGACCGAGCCACGCGCCACCTCGAGGTCGACACCGTCGAGGACGAGGCGTCCCGCCCGACGCACCGTCACCCGGTCGAGCGACAGCGCAGTGCCTGCGGGCCAGGGGCCGCCGGGTCGGCCGGGCCGGGACGGCGGCGTGCGCGGGCCGAGGGTCTCCCGCAGCGAGGCGGCACGGCGTCTGGCGTCGCGGATCGACAGGGGCGTGGGGCTCCACCCGGCGAGCCGGGACAGCCCCACGACGGGCGGGAAGACGCGCGACAGGCTCATCGCCTCGGCCGGTTCGAGCAGCTCGGACACGTGGCCGTCCTCGACGAGCACGACCCGGTCGGCGTGGTGCACGACGCGTTCGAGGCGGTGTTCGGCGAGCACGACGGTGACCCCGAGGTCGTGCACGATGCGGTGCAGCGAGGCCAGGACCTCTTCTGCGGCAACGGGATCCAGCGCCGAGGTGGGTTCGTCCAGCACGAGCACCCGCGGACCGGCGGCGAAGAGGGCCGCGATGGCCACCCGCTGCTGCTGCCCGCCGGAGAGGGTGCCCAGGGCGCGCGCCCGCAGCGGGGTGAGCCCGAACAGGTCGAGCGTCTCCTCGACGCGGCGGCGGATCGCCGTCGGGTCCAGGCCCATCGTCTCCATGCCGTAGGCCACCTCGTCCTCGACGACGTCGGTGACGAAGGTCGACGACGGGTTCTGCTCGACGAGCCCCACGACGGTGGCGAGGTCGCGCGGCCGGTGTGCCGCGGTGTCGAGGCCGTCGACGACGACCCGGCCGGACAGGGTGCCGCCGCTGAAGTGCGGGACCAGGCCGTTGACGGTGCGCAGCAGCGTCGACTTGCCGCTGCCGGTGGGCCCGACGACGAGGACGAGCTTCCCCTCGGGCACCTCGAGTGTGACGTCCACGAGGCTCGGGGCGTCGGCGCCCGCGTAGGTGACGCTGACCCGGTCGAAGGCGATCACGGTGCAGCCTCCCGCGGCCGTGGCGTGAGCCAGGCGGGCAGGGCCGCCACGAGCACCGCGACCACGGTGAGCAGCGGCACCGCGGGCAGCTCGACGCGCTGGGGCGGCGTGACGCCGTCCCAGCCGCGCACGCCGGCCACGACGAGGACGACCGCAGGAGCGCTGCCGAGGACGACGGTCAGGGACTCCGGCCACTCCCACCGGTCACGTCGGTGGCCGGACCGGCCGTCACGCGAGGCGCCCACGACGAGGCTGCTCGCCGCGAGGACGGCCCCGGCGACGAGCAGGGGCAGGCCGAGGGTGCCGCCGGCCGACGCGTCGAGCAGGCCGTAGAGGCCGCCGAGGACGCCGAGGAGACCGAGCAGCGCGAGGCCGCTCGCGAGGCGGCGGGTGCCGGCGCTGCTGCGCACGGCGCGGCCGTAGCCACGGGACTCCATCGACGCGGCCAGCGCGAGCGAGCGCTCGAAGGCCGTCTCGAGGACGGGAACGGCGAGGCGGGCCGTCTCGCGGATGCCGTGCCCCTCGCGCCCTCGCAGGGTGCGCGCGGAGCGCACCGTGCGCGCGTCGGCGAGCAGCTGCGGCGCGAAGGTCAGCCCGACGACGACGGCCGTGCCGACGTCGTAGAGCGTCGCCGGCAGGTAGCGCAGGAGCCGCCGCGGTGACGCGAGGGCGTTGGCGGCGCCGAGGCAGGCGAGCACGGCCGCGAGGCGCAGCGCGTCGTAGAGGCTGAACAGGAGGGGCTCGAGCGCGACCGGCCCGCCGAGGCGGATCCCGGAGAGCCAGTCCGGCAGCGGAACGCGTGGAAGCGTCACGAGGACGGTCTCGCCGTGGACGCCGTTGCCGAGGAGCGCGGTCACGAGGACCCGGAGGAGGACGACGGCCAGACCGATCGCGAGGAACCCGGCCAGCGGGTTGGGCGTGGCCGGGTCACGTCGCTCGGTGACGACGAGGACGCAGACGGCGACGACGAGCAGCAGCACGGCGGGGTTCGTCGTGCGGGACGCCGCCGTGACGAGGCCCAGGCCCCACAGCCACCAGGCCGCGGGGTGCAGGAGCCGCGCGCGCAGCCGCATCGCCGCCGGGTCACCCCGCTCAGCCGTCGACGCCGGTGCGGCGCCGCGAGCGGACGAGCAGGTAGCCGACGAGGGCGAGCACGACGAGCGCGACGACGACCCAGGCCACGGTCGTGCCGGTGCTCGACGACGCGGGCCGGGCCGTGGCGTCGACCGGGGCGCTGGCCGCGGCGGTGGTGGTGGCAGTCGTCGACGCGGCCGGTGGGGCGACGGTCACCGGGGTGTCGGCGGCCTTGGCGGCGGCGCTGACCTGCTTGACCTCACCGCCGCAGCCGGTGGCGGGGTAGCCGGCGACCGCGCAGACGAGGCCCTTCTCGGTGCGCAGCTCGCCCGCCTTGGCGAGCACGTCGGTGCTCGTGGCGGCAGTGGGGACGACGGCGCAGACGGCCTTCGGGGCAGGCGGGGTGGCGCCGTCCTCGGCATCGGCCGCTCGGCCGAAGTCCACGACGAGCCCGACGCGCTTGGACCCGGACACCGCGGGTGTGGAGCCGCAGATCGCGTCGAAGCCGAGCACGGCCCGCGGGAAGCGCGTCGCGCTCTCGTCGCCGACGGCGAAGCGCCAGCCGTCGACGCTGCCGTCGGCAGGTGTGGTCTGGTCCGGTCCCTTCTGGGCGAACGACCACGCGCCGTCGGTCAGCTGGTAGAAGCCCCAGAAGCGGTATGCGGCGGCCTGCGCGGGGCCGGTGGTGAGGACGGCGACGGCGGCGGCGACGAGTGCGGCGAGCAGCACCCGCAGGGGGGTGCGACGAACGGTGGACACGGTTTCCTCCTCGCGGTCGGACACCGTCCCGAGCCCCCCGCGGAGCCGTCGTCGGTGACTCCGGTCCGCATTCCACGACAGACTGACACAGAGCCGGACGGGCGCGGGTTTTCCGGCTGTCGCCGCGGCGCCTGGTCGGGCGGGGCTGCGGATCACGGTTGCGGGTCAGCGCCGGAGTCGCACCGGCTTGCCCCGTCGTCCATCGGATACGCGAACCGTGGCACGCGCGGTGGCCGCCCGTCAAACGAGCCGGCGCACCGGGCGACCGGGGTGCGTCTAGGGTGACGGACATGAGCGGAGACTGGTCCTGGCTGTACCTCGACGCGCACGGCGAGCCGATGTCGGGGGAGGGCCTGGCGACGACCGGCTTCCCGACCCAGAGCGACGCCGAGAACTACCTCGGCGAGACCTGGCGCGACCTGCTCGCCCACGGCGTCGAGTCGGTGACGCTGCGCGAGGCCGACTCGGTCGTCTACGGCCCGATGAGCCTCCGGGCCGCGGAGTGAGCCTGGCCGCCGAGGCCCCCGACACCGTGTCGGCGGGCCTGGCCCGCGACCTGCTCGGACGCGTCGTCACCGCGCAGCGCGCCTGGCGCTCGCCCGGGGTGAGCGCGGGCGTCGTGCGCGACGGCGCCCTGGTGTGGTCCGGGCACGTCGGGTCCGCCGAGCTCGGCGCCGCCTCCCGCCCCGCCGACGACGACACCCAGTACCTCATCGGGTCCGTGACCAAGACGTTCACCGCGCTCGTCGTCATGGCGCTGCGCGACGACGGTCTGCTCAGCCTCGACGACGAGCTCGGCGGGTACCTGCCGGGCACCCGTCACGCCCGGGTGCCCTTGCGCCAGATGCTCGCCCACGCGTCCGGCCTGCAGCGCGAACCGGTCGGGAACATCTGGGAGTCGCTCGCCGCGCCCGAGCGCGCGGCATTCCTCGCCGGTGTCGAGGACGCCGAGCAGGTGCTGCCGGCGCACCACGCCTTCCACTACTCCAACCTCGCCTACGGCCTGCTCGGCCACGTCGTCGAGACGGTGACCGGTCGCGACTGGGAGGACGTCGTCCGTGAGCGGGTTCTCGAGCCGCTCGGGATGTCCCGGACGGGCCTGACGCCGGCGTCCGACCGGGCGCACGGCTACCAGGTCGACCCCTACCGCGGCACCACCACCGAGGAGCCGCTCTTCACGCTCAACGCGACGGCGCCGCTCGGCGGGCTGTGGTCGACCGTGTCCGACCTGGCGCGCTACGCCGCCTACGTCGCCGCCCCGGACGGCCGCGTCGTGGCTCCCGAGACGGTCGAGGAGATGTGCCGGCCGCTCATCATGACCGACGTCGACGGCTGGTCCGGCGCGTACGGGCTCGGGTTCGGCATGGGCCGGCGCGGTGACCGCGTCTACGTCGGGCACGGCGGCGCGATGCCCGGCTTCCTCACCGGACTGCGCATCCGGCGCCGCGACGGCGTCGGCGCGGTCGTGTTCGCCAACTGCACGTCGAACGCCCTCGCCCTCGCGCTCGCGACCGACCTCGTCGACGCCGTGATGGACGCCGAGCCGACGCTCGCGCCGGCGTGGGTCCCCGAGGAGCCGCGACCCGAGCTCGAGGAGCTCCTCGGCCTGTGGTGGTCCGAGGGCGCGCCGATCACGTTCTTCGTCCGGGAGGGCCGGCTGTGGTCGCGCCTGTCCGAGGACGAGCCGCTGTCCGAGACACGGTTCGAGGCCGACGGGGTGGACCGGTTCCGCGCGGCTGCGGGTCGCGAACGCGGCGAGGTGCTCGACGTGGTCCGTGGCGCCGACGGTTCGGTCGAGAAGCTGTACTTCGCGACGTACGCCGTCACCCGCGAGCCGCTCGCGTTCGCCGAGCTGCAGGACTGAGGCCCGCACGCAGCAGACCCCCGGACGCCGTGTGGTGTCCGGGGGCCCGGCAGGTGACGGGTGGGCGGCTCAGCGCGGCTGCTCGCCGCGCGCGACCTGCGCCTTGGGCATCCGCGTGCGACGCATCTGGAAGGCGCGCATGATCGCGTACCAGGCATCGCCCTTCTCGGCCCCGCCGAACTTGGCCTCGACCTTCTTGCGGGTGCGGCGCCACATGAGGACGGCGTCGACGACGGCCACGAGGATGAGGCCGTAGACGAGGACGAACACGGCCATCAGCGCCCACCCCGCCCGCACGAAGCTGAGCAGCAGGACGAGCAGCATGACCGGCAGCATGAACTCGCCGATGTTCCAGCGGGCGTCGACCGAGTCCCGGATGAACCGACGGCGCGGGCCCTTGTCGCGGGCCGGCAGGTACTTCTCGTTGCCCGCCAGCATCCCCGCGCGCTGCGTGGCCATCGCCTCGCGCCGGGCGGTGCGGTCCTGCTTCGAGGCCGCCTTGCGGTCGGTGACGATGAGTGGACGCTTGTTCAGGGCCTCCTGCTCACGGCGCTTGGGCGTCGGCCGGTTCTTGGCGCCGGGGCGCGCCTCGGGGTCCTGCACCGCGGTGGAGGACGTGGCGAGCTCGTCGTTGAGGGTCTTCTTGCGTCCGAACACGGGCCCACTCTAGGCGAGGTCGGGCGCGGGACAGGAATCGCGCGCTCCGCGGCCGGCGCTGCCGTCACAGGCGTCGCTTGCGTAGGGGCACGAAGCGGTACAGCCCGTGCTCGCTCGTCGTCAGGGCGCCGTCGGCCAGCTCGACGAGGACCATCGTCCCGGCGACGGGGACGACCATGCGTCCCGGGTCGGCGAGCTGGTCGACGAGGGCCTGCGGCAGCGAGGTGGCCTCCGCGGAGACGAGGATGCGGTCGTAGGGCCCACGCTCCGGTGCGCCGAGGACGTCGGGCTCGGCGAGGTCGATCGAGGCCCACGGGGCATCGCACCGGGCGAGGTTGTCCGCGCCCCAGGCCGCGAGGTCCGGCTCGAGCTCGACGCCGACGACGACGCCGGCAGGCCCGACGAGGTGGGCGAGCAGGGCCGTCGTCCAGCCCGAGCCGGCGCCGACGTCGAGGACGCGCTGGCCCGGACGCACGTCGAGCAGGCGCAGCATGTCGGCGACCGTCCGCGGCTGCGAGTTCGTCTGCCCGTGGCCGATGAGGATGGGGCCGTCGTGGCCGGCCCGCCAGCGCGCCGCGCGCGGCAGGAACCCGGCCCGCGGCACGGCCTCGAGGGCCCGGTCCACCGGATCCATCCCTCGAGTCTTCCACGGCACGGCGTAGGCGTCCCGAGCGCGGATGGCCCGGGTCAGGCGGGTCCCGCGACGACGTGCAGGAGGGTGCCGAGGGACCGGTAGGGGTCGGTCCGTCCGAGCCTCTCCTCGACGTCGAGCAGGGTCGCGAGCGTCTCGGCGTCCGGTGTCGGCTCGTCGACCGGCACCGTGTCGGAGGCGACCCGGACGCCGTACCAGGCGCGCACGGTGAGCCCGTTGGCCTCGCAGTCGGCGGTCAGGGACTCCAAGGTGTCGGCACGGGCGTCGACACCGATCTCGTTGCGGTAGCGGGCGTCACGGCCCTGCGCTCGCGCGGCCTCGAGCTCGTCGAGCATCGCTGCCGCGCCGTCCCAGTCGCTACGGGCAGCCGGCCGCCAGGCCATCGCCGCGCCGTTGCGCGCGACGAGCGAGACGACCCCGCCGGGAGCCGTCCGGCGCGCGAGGGCGGCCACCGCCGGGCGGCTCTCGGGCAGGTACATGAGCACGCCGTGGCACAGCACGACGTCGTAGGCGGTGGGACGCGTCACGCTGGCGAGCGACGCCAGGTCGCCGGCGAGGAGCGTGACCCGGTCCCGCTGCGAGGGCTCCAGCGAGGCGGCGGCCTGCTCGAAGGCCGCGCGCATGCGGGCGTCGGGTTCGACGGCCGTCACGGTGTGCCCGAGGCGAGCGAGGCGCAGGGACTGCGTGCCCTGCCCGGCGCCCACGTCGAGCACCCTGAGCGGGCCGCGGGGAAGATGGGCCCCGAGCTGGCGCGCGACGAGCTCCTGGCGCACGACGTTGCGCAGGGTGCCGAGCCGGCGCAGCCACGGGTCCTGGCCCGGCGTGAAGGCGTTGGTTGCCACGGCGACGAAACTAGCCGAACCTCACGGACGCCCACGGGGCTGCCGGGGGAGTGGGGTGCGACCCGTCGGTAGGGTCGGGCTGTGACCGACGACGTGCTCTCCCAGGACCAGATCAGCGCCATCCGCGACCGGGTCGCCGAGCTCATGCCGCAGGTGCGGGCCGACCTCGAGGACCTCGTGCGCATTCCGAGCGTCTCCGCGACGAGCTTCGACCAGGCCAACGTGGCGCGCAGCGCCGAGGCCGTGGCCGAGCTGCTGCGCCGGGAGGGCCTCGACGTCGAGGTGGTCGTCGAGGGCGGCCGCCCCGCCGTCATCGGCCACCTTGCGGGACCCGAGGGCGCCCCGACCGTGACGCTCTACGCGCACCACGACGTGCAGCCGCCCGGTGACGACGCCGACTGGCACAGCCCGCCGTTCGAGCCGACCGAGCGCGACGGTCGCCTCTACGGCCGTGGTGCCGCCGACGACAAGGCCGGCGTCATGGCGCACGTCGCCGCGTTGCGGGCCCACGCCGGCAACCTGCCGGTGGGCGTGACGGTCTTCGTCGAGGGCGAGGAGGAGTTCGGCTCGGCCTCGCTTCCGGCGATCCTCGAGAAGCACGGTCACCGCCTCGCCGCCGACGCGATCGTCATCGCCGACTCGGGCAACTGGGCCATCGGCGAGCCGGCGCTGACGACGACGCTGCGGGGTGGTGTCCGGGCGGTGGTCCGGGTCGAGACCCTCGACCACTCGGTCCACTCCGGCATGTTCGGCGGTGCCGCCCCGGACGCCGTCACGGCGATGGTCCGCCTGCTCGCGACGCTCCACGACGACGACGGCAGCGTCGCCGTCCGCGGCCTCGACGAGGGCGCCGCAGCCGACATCGACTACGACGAGGCGCGCTTCCGCGAGGAGTCCGGGCTGCTCGACGGCGTCTCGCTCATCGGCACCGGCTCGATCCTGACCCGCCTGTGGAACAAGCCCTCGATCACGACGATCGGCATGGACGTCACGTCGGTCGACAAGGCGTCCAACACGCTCGCGGCCCACGCCGCCGCCAAGGTCTCGATGCGGCTGGCTCCCACGCAGGACCCGGCCGCGGCGTTCGAGCTGCTCAAGGCCCACCTGCTCGAGCACGCGCCGTGGGGTGCGCGAGTCACCGTGGACCTCGAGGAGCACGGCTGGGGTTTCGCGGCCGATGCCGAGGGGCCGGTCTACGACCAGGCGCGAGCCGCCTTCAAGGACGCGTGGGGCGTCGACGCCGTCGACATGGGGGTGGGTGGCTCGATCCCGTTCATCTCCGACTTCGCCGCCCGCTTCCCCGACGCCGCCATCCTCGTGACGGGCGTCGAGGACCCCGACACCCGGGCGCACGGCGCGAACGAGTCGCTCCACCTCGCGGAGTTCGCCCGCGTCTGCCAGGCGGAGGCGCTCCTGCTCGCCCGCCTCGGCGCCATGCCGCGCTGACGCGTCAGGAGCGTTTGCCGCGGCCCCGGTAGATGCCCTCGTGCAGCTCGAGGGCGTAGGCCCCGGCGCCGGGCATGCCGAGGTCGTGGGCGACCGCGACCTCGGCATCGATGTCGTAGGGCACGCGGACGAACTGGATCGAGAACGGCTGCGGCGCAAGGGAGTCCGTGACGCCCTCGAGGATGCAGTACGGGGCGCTCGGGTCGTCGAGGTGGTTGCCGACGGCTCCGACGTTGAAGAGCTGCAGGCCCTCGTCGGCCTCGAGGTAGGTGCCGTGGATGTCGCCGTAGCCGACGACGTCGGGTGTCGCGCCCCGCTCCCACACGTGCCCCGGGACCGGGGCACGGAACTCACCGGTGAAGTCGGTGTTCGTGAACATGCCGCGGAACTCGTCCTGCGTGTGCGCCCGGCGGACGCGGACGAACTCGCTGGTCTGCGAGGCGTGGAAGAGGCGGACCCGCTTGCCGCTCATGACGAGGTCGTGGGCGTTGGGCAGGCCGGCGAGCCACGCGGCGTCGTCGTCGGTGATCTCGTCACGCGTCCACTGGCCGGCCTCGAACCGCGGTACGGTGCCGCGTTCGACGTGGCCTTCCCAGTCGCCGATGAGCGAGTCCCAGTTGCCCCGGACGGTCACCTCGCACGCCTCGCGCGAGAGCTTGACCGCCTCGGAGCCGCGCGGTCCCTTGCCGACGACGTCGCCGAGGTTGACGACGCGCACGATGCCGCGGGCCTCGATGTCCGCGAGGACCGCCTCGAGGGCGGTCACGTTCCCGTGGACGTCGGAGATGACGGCGATGCGGTCGGGCGCCGGCCGCACCGGCTCAGTCCTTGTGGGTCTTGCCGGGCAGGGCGAGCATCCGGTCGAGTGCGGCGCGGGCCTGCGCGGCCACGGCGGGGTCGACGCGGATGGGGTTGACCACGCGACCCTCGACGAGGGACTCGAGGGCCCAGACGAGGTGCGGCAGGTCGATGCGGTTCATCGTCGAGCAGTAGCAGACGTTCTTCTCCAGGAAGGCGATCCGCTGGTTCGGGAACTGCCGGGCCAGACGCCGGACGAGGTTGAGCTCGGTGCCGACCACCCAGGAGGTGCCGTCCGGCGCTGCGGCGATGGTCTGGATGATCTTCTCCGTGGAGCCCACCTCGTCGGCGAGCTCGACGACCTCGTAGCGGCACTCGGGGTGGACGATGACCTTGACGTCGGGGATCTCGCGGCGCGCGGCCTCGACGGCCTCGACGGAGAAGCGGCCGTGCACCGAGCAGTGCCCGCGCCACAGGATCATCCGGGCGCCCTCGAGCTGCTCGTGGGTCAGGCCGCCGTTCGGGCGGTGCGGGTCCCAGACGACGCAGTCCTCGAGCGAGAGGCCGAGCTCGCGCACGGCGGTGTTGCGGCCGAGGTGCTGGTCGGGCAGGAAGAGCACCTTCCCCCTGCCGTGCACCCCGCCGACCTCGTCGAAGGCCCAGTCGAGCGCCGTGCGGGCGTTCGAGGAGGTGCAGATGGTGCCGCCGTGCCGCCCGGTGAACGCCTTGATCGCGGCCGAGGAGTTCATGTACGTGACCGGGATCGTCCGCTCGGCGACGCCGGCCGCAGCGAGCTGCTCCCAGCAGTCCTCGACCTGGGCGATCGCGGCCATGTCGGCCATCGAGCACCCGGCGGCGAGGTCGGGCAGGATCACCGTCTGGTCCTCGCTCGTGAGGATGTCGGCCGACTCGGCCATGAAGTGCACGCCGCAGAAGACGATGTACGGCCCGTCGGGACGGGCGGCGGCGTCGCGCGCCAGCTTGAAGGAGTCACCCGTGACGTCGGCGAACTCGATGACCTCGTCGCGCTGGTAGTGGTGGCCGAGGACGAACACCGAGTCGCCGAGTGCGGCCTTCGCGGCCCGGGCCCGCTGCACGAGCCCCGGGTCGGAGGGGGCCGGCAGGTCGCCGGGGCACTCGACCCCGCGCTCGGTGTGCAGGTCGGTGCCCCGGCCGAGCACGAGGAGGGGCAGCGGGGCGGGTGCCGTCGTCATGCCCAGATCGTATGCCGCCGCGGGCGTGCCCCACGCCACCGCCCGACGTCCGGCCGCAGGCGGCGGCACGGGGGAGACGTGCCCTTGACTTCAAGTGAGCTTGATGTCTGACGCTGGGGACGTCGACGACCCACGTCGACGACGACACCAGGAGGGACCGATGCCCACCGCACTCGTCACCGGCGCCACCCGAGGTCTCGGCCGCGCGCTCGCCGCGGCCCTCGCCCGCCGAGGCTGGACGCTCGTCCTCACCGCACGCACCACGGACGACCTGGACCGCACCGTCACCGAGGTCTCCGAGCTGCACCGCGCTCGCCGGACCCGCCGGGCCCGGACGCCCGAGCACGTCGACCGTCGGTGTCGCGGGCGACGTCGCCGACGCCGTCCACCGCCGCGAGGTGGTCCAGGCCGTGCGCGCCGCAGACGGTGGAGCCGGTCTGGACCTGCTCGTGGCCAACGCCAGCACGCTCGGGCCACTGCCGATGCGTCACCTCCGGGACGTGACGGTCGACGAGCTCGCCGCCGTCCTGGCCGTCAACGTCCTCGCGCCGCACGAGCTGGTCCGCTCCCTCCTGCCCGACCTCGAGCAGGCCGGTGGCGCGTTCGTGAGCCTGTCCTCGGACGCCGCCGTGGGCCACTACGAGACGTGGGGTCCCTACGGCGCCTCGAAGGCGGCGCTCGACCACCTGACCCTCACCCTCGGCGAGGAGGAGCCGGCCGTCCGTGCGTGGGCCCTCGACCCGGGTGACATGCGCACCGCGATGCACCAGGACGCGTTCCCCGGCGAGGACATCGGCGACCGCCCGCTCCCGGAGGAGGTGGCGGTGCCCGCCGTCCTGGCCCTGCTCGAGACGCGTCCACCGAGCGGCCGGCTCGTCGCTGCGGAGATCCTCGCCGCTCGCGGCTCGCAAACGGCGGTGTCGCGGTGACGACGCTGCTGCGCCACGCCCCCTCGACGCGGTTCCGCGCGACGGGCGACCTGACGGCGTCGTCACCGCCCGAGGAGCGCGCCGGCTCGCGGGACGCCGTGCGGCTCCTCGTCGCGCAGGACACGGCCGACGGCCCACGGGTGACCCACACCCGCTTCGGCCGGATCGCCGAGCACGTGCGACCCGGTGACGTCCTCGTCGTCAACACGTCGGCGACCTCCGCCCGTGAGGTCGACGCCGTCCTCGACGGCCGCGGCCCCGTGGTCCTGCACGTCGCCACAGCCCTCGACGAGCAGACCGTCGTCGTGGAGCTGCGCTCGGCGCCGGACGCGTCCGTGCCCGTTCTCGACGCCGTCGTCGGCGCCGTCGTCGACATCGACCTCGAGGCCCCTGCGGCCGACGTCCCCGCCCCCGGGGCTGGAGTGGGCTCCGGCTCGGGGGCCGCCGGCCCGGCCGTCGTGCGGGCGAGGCTGCACCTCGACGCGCCCTACCCGCACGAGGGGTCGTCACCGACGGGGGTGGGAAACCGGCTCTGGCGCGCCACGGTCATCGCCCCCGACGGCCCGACGGCGGCTCACGACGTGCCTGAGCTCCTCACCGGCCTGGACCGCGTCGGCCGGCCCATCGCCTACGGCTACCTCGACCACCGCTACCCGCTCGCCGCGTACCAGACCGTCTTCGGGAGCGTCCCGGGCAGCGCCGAGATGGCGAGCGCCGGGCGGCCCTTCACGGCCGAGCTCGTGACGCGCCTCGTCACCGCGGGCGTCCTCGTCGCACCGGTCCTGCTCCACACCGGGGTGTCGTCGCAGGAGGCCGGCGAGGCGCCGCAGCCCGAGTGGTTCTCGGTGCCCGCCCGGACCGCCGACCTCGTCAACCACGTCGTCTCGCACGGCGGTCGCGTCGTGGCCGTGGGCACGACGGCCACCCGCGCGCTCGAGTCGGCCACCGGTGCGGGCGGTACCGTCCGCGCCGCCGAGGGCTGGACTGACCTCGTCATCGGACCGGACCGGCCGGTGCGCGTCGTCGGCGGGCTCGTCACCGGCTGGCACGACCCGGAGGCCTCCCACCTGCTGCTCGTCGAGTCGGTCGCGGGTGCGGCCCTGACCCAGGCGGCCTACGACGAGGCGGTCGCGCACCGGTACGGCTGGCACGAGTTCGGCGACGCCGGCCTGTTCCTGCCGCGACGAGACCGGTAGCACCCGGGTGGGAGGATGCGACGCGTGCACGTCATCCTCGCACCCGACTGCTACACCGGCACGCTGACCGCCCGGCAGGCCGCGGCCGCCATGGCCGACGGCTGGTCGCGCAGCGCCCCGCACGACGCCCTGACGCTCGTGCCGCTGTCGGACGGCGGCCCCGGGTTCGTCGACGTCCTCGCCGCCTCCCTGGTGGGGCAGGTGCTCGGCGTCGTCACGACCGACCCGCTCGGGCGCGAGGTGCCGGGATCGGTCCTGCTCGTCGACGGGCCGGCCGGCCGCACGGCCTACGTCGAGTCGGCCCAGGCCGCCGGCCTGCACCTGCTCGGCGCGGACGAACGCGACCCGACGCGGACGACGTCCTTCGGCGTCGGCACTCTCGTGCTCGCTGCCCTCGAGGCCGGGGCGCGACGCGTCGTCGTCGGGCTCGGCGGCTCGGGCACGAACGACGCCGGCGCAGGCCTGCTCGCCGCGCTCAGCGTCGGGCCTCGTGAGCGCCTGGCGCGGGGCGGGCTCGAGCTGTCGGCCACCGACGCGGACGACGTCGCCGGCCTCGACGCGGCCCGCGGGCGCCTGCGCGGCATCGAGCTCGTCGTGGCGAGCGACGTCGACTCGCCGCTGCTCGGGCTCAAGGGGGCCAGTGCCGTCTTCGCGCCGCAGAAGGGCGCCACCGAGGAGGACGCCCAGCGCCTGGAGAACGCCCTCGGCCACTTCGCGAGCGTCGTCGCCCGGGTCCGTCCTCCGGCGCACGACCTGCTCACGGGGACGGCGATGCGCCCGGAGCGCGAGCCCGGAGCGGGCGCGGCGGGCGGCCTCGGGTACGCCCTCCTCCTCCTCGGCGCGCGTCGGACGTCGGGGGTCGGCGCGGTCCTCGAGGCCGTCGGCTTCGGCGGTCTCGTCCGGGGTGCCGACCTCGTCGTGACCGGGGAGGGCTGCTTCGACTGGCAGTCGCTGCGCGGCAAGGTCGTCGTCGGTGTGGCCGAGGCGGCCGCGTCGGTCGGCATCCCGGCGGTCGCCGTGCCCGGGCAGGCGCTCGTCGGACGTCGTGAGGCGATGGCGGCCGGCCTGTCGGGGGTGTACCCGGTCGCCGAGCGACCCGGAGACGTCGCCGCCTCCCTCGCCGACCCGGCGGCCCGGCTCGCCGACCGGGTCGCGCGGGTCGCGCGGACGTGGTCCCCCGGGCGGTGAGACCCCGTGCGGTGAGACCCCGTGCGGTGAGACCCCGTGCGGTGAGACCCCGGACCGCGCCGCTGCCGGTCCGCTCCCGGCTCACGACGTGGTCCCGAGTGTCCGCATCGTGGGCCGGCCGTGGGGGAGGGCCGTGAGGTCTGCACGTGCCCACGCCGCGTCGACGTATCCTTGAAGGGCCGGGAACACTTCCGGCGCGCCACGGGTTGAGACTCCTGACCCGTGCACCACGACGCGAAGGACCAGCACATGAGTGTCGAGACGAACGCTTCTCCCGCCGAGGCCCAGACCGAGGCCCCCGCCCACGGTGTCGTCCTCACGGACGTCGCCGCGACCAAGGTCAAGAGCCTCCTCGAGCAGGAGGGTCGCGACGACCTCCGCCTCCGTGTGGGCGTCCAGCCCGGCGGTTGCTCCGGCCTGATCTACCAGCTCTACTTCGACGAGCGCACCCTCGACGGTGACCTCGTGCGCGACTTCGACGGTGTCGAGGTCGTCGTCGACCGGATGAGCAGCCCGTACCTCGAGGGCGCGACGATCGACTTCGCCGACACGATCGAGAAGCAGGGCTTCACCATCGACAACCCGAACGCGGGCAGCAGCTGCGCCTGCGGCGACTCCTTCAGCTGAGCCGACGAAGGGCCCGACCGCAACGGTCGGGCCCTTCGCGATGTCCGACGCCGGCCACGTCAGTCGGTCAGCTGCCGTAGTCGCCGAGACCCCGGGTGAACCGCGCCGCGTCGTCCGGCACCTCGATGTCGACGTGCCGGGGCTGCCACGCCCGCGGAGCGGTGTGAGGGAGGTCGAGGTCCCGACAGTCCATCACGAGCTCGGAGACGCTGCCCGAGTCGAGCTCGTCCCTGGGGGAGGGGAACTCCAGCGCCGTGTCCATGCACCAACGCTAGTTCCGCCGCAGCCGCCCGCACACCCCGTACCGGCGGGTAGGTGTGCGCCACCCCGGTCGACGCCGTTCGCGCTAGGTTCTCCGTGTGCAGATCGCCATCACCGGTTCCATCGCCACCGACCACCTCATGACCTTCGACGGCCTGTTCGCCGACTCCCTCGTCGTCGAGCAGCTCGACAAGATCTCACTGTCCTTCCTCACCCAGGACCTGCAGGTACGGCGGGGCGGGGTCGCTGCGAACATCGCCTTCGGGATGGCCAACCTCGGCCAGAGCCCGATCCTCGTCGGAGCGGTGGGCGAGGACTTCACGGACTACCGGTCCTGGCTCGAGCGGCACGGCGTCGACTGCGCGTCGGTGCACTACTCCGAGTCCCAGCACACGGCCCGCTTCATCTGCACGACCGACCGCGACATGGCCCAGATCGCCACCTTCTACGCCGGTGCGATGTCCGAGGCGCGCGACATCGAGCTGGCCCCGGTGGCCCAGCGGGTCGGGGGCCTCGACCTCGTCGTCGTCGGCGCCAACGACCCGGAGGCGATGCTGCGCCACACCGACGAGTGCCGCAGCCGCGGCATCCCCTTCGCGGCCGACCCGAGCCAGCAGCTGGCCTTCTGCGACGGGCCGACCATCGCCCGCCTCGTCGACGGCGCGGACTACCTGTTCACGAACGAGTACGAGAGCCACCTGGCCTGCCAGAAGACCGGCTGGAGCGAGGACGAGCTCGCCGAGCGCGTCCGGGTGCAGGTCAAGACCCGCGGCAAGGACGGCGTCACCGTGCGCGTCCGTGGTGAGGAGCCCGTCGAGGTCGGCATCGCCCGCGAGGTCCGCAAGGCCGACCCCACCGGCGTCGGCGACGCCTTCCGGGCCGGCTACCTCACCGGCCTCTCCGCAGGCCTGTCGGTCCGCCACTGCGCCGAGCTCGGCTCGATGCTCGCGACGTACGTCATCGAGACCGTCGGCACCCAGGAGTACGCGCTGTCGACGACGCGGTTCCTCGAGCGGCTCGCCGACGCCTACGGTGCCGAGTCCGCCGACGAGATCGGCCCGCACATCCGGTGCCCGCGCCCGTGACCGCCGGACGCTGAGCCGCCCGGACGAGCCCACCGAGCGGACCCGTGCCCACCCCGCCCCCGCCCACCGCCTGGGACTTCGCGCTGGACCGCGTCCCGCCCGGGGAGGACCTCATCGGCATCGGCGCCGACCTCGAGGTCCCGACGCTCTACGAGGCGTACTCGATCGGCGTCTTCCCCATGGGCATCGGCGACCACGGCGCGGAGCCGATGGGCTGGTGGTCGCCCGACCCTCGCGGCGTCCTGCGGCCCGGGAGCCTGCGGGTGAGCCGCTCGCTGCGCAAGGCCCGGGCCCGCTTCGAGATCCGCGTCGACACGGCCTTCGAGGCCGTCGTCTCGGCCTGCGCCGAGCCCGACCGCGAGGGCCGGTGGATCACGCCGCAGATCGAGAGCGCCTACGCCGAGCTGCACCGGGCGGGCTGGGCGCACTCGGTCGAGGCGTGGGCGGACGACCGGCTCGTCGGGGGCCTCTACGGCGTGGCCATCGGCGGGCTCTTCGCGGGGGAGTCGATGTTCCACCACGCCACCGACGCGTCGAAGGTGGCGCTCGTCGGCCTCTGCGAGCTGCTGCGCGCCGACGGCGACCCGCGACGCGTCGTCGACGTCCAGTGGCAGACGCCGCACCTGGCCACCCTCGGCGTCATCGAGATCCCCCGGACGGACTACCTGGCCCTGCTGCCCGAGGCGCTCAGGGCGCCCCTGCCGGAGCCGTGGCGCTGACGCCGGGCTCCGCCGTTGGGAGCACCTCGACGTCGTAGGCGGTGTGGTCCTCACCGTCCCGGGCGCCGGCGAACCGGTGGCCGCGCATCCGGCACCAGGCCGGCACGTCGTGGGCGGCGGCCGGGTCGGTCGCGAGGACGGTGACGAGGCGCGGGGTCGGGTCGTCCCGGACGAGACGGGCCAGGCGGATGACCGGCAGCGGGCAGCGCTGGCCCCGGGCGTCAACGACGTCCGAGGCCCCCGAGGGGGACGCGTCGGGCCGGGGCGGGTCGGGCGAGGGCCTCACAGGTCCTCCACGCCGAGGCGGGCCCGCACGTCGGCCAGGGTCGGCCCGAGCGCCGCGCAGAAGGCCTCGACGTCGGTCCCGACGCCGGGTGACACGGCCGGCAGCGGCAGCGTGAGGCGGACGTTGCCGTGCGTCAGCACGCCCATGGCCGCGAGCACGTGGCTCGGTTCGAGGGTGCTCGACGTGCACGCGGACCCGCTGGCCACCGCGAAGCCCGTGGCGTCGAACGCTCCGACGACGACCTCGCCGTCGACGTAGAGGCTGGAGAAGGTGACGACGTGGGGGAGCCGGTCGTCCGGGTCCCCGACGACCTGGGTGTCCGGGAGAGCGGCCGCCGCGTCGCGGAGCCGGGACACGAGCCGCGAGGACGATGCGGCGTCGGCCACGCGCGTCGCCTGGGTCTGTTGCCAGGCCTCGGCGGCCGCGAGGGCCACGGGCACCCACGGCACGACATCGGTGCGGCCCTGCTCGACGTCGGCACGGGCACCGGACCAGTGCCAGCGCACCCCCTCGCGGACCACGAGAACCCCGAGCGGCGGTCCGGCCCACGTGCGGGCGTCGGCGACGAGCACGTCCCAGTGCTCCGGCACGGCGTCGCGTCCGACCGAGGCCGACGCGTCGACGACCAGCGGCACACCGGCGCGCCGGCACGCCTCGCGCGCCGCCGCGAGGGGCTGGCGCGTGCCGACCTCCCCGTTGGCGCTCTGCAGTGCCGCGACGACGGTGCCCGGGACCGCCAGGGCCGCCGTCCACGCGTCGAGGTCGACACGGCCGAGGACGTCGACGGGGACCTCGGCGGCGAGGGTCGGGTCCTGCGCGGCGGAGGACCGGGCCCGGGCCGGCACGAGGACGGCGGAGTGCTCGACCGCCGAGGCCACCGTCCGGGCCCCGCGGCGCCGGGCCCCGTGGAGGACGCCCTCGAGGGCCCTGGTGACGGCGGCCGGGCCACTCGGCAGGAAGCTCACCTCGTCCGGACGCACCCCGATGCCGGCCGCGACGACCTCGCGCGAGCGGTCGAGGAGCGCGCGGGCCCGGCGGCCCTCGGTGTGCAGGCGGGCCGGGTCGGCCCAGCCGGCATCCAGCGCGGCGAGGAGGGTGTCGCGCGCCGTCGGGTGCAGGGGGCCCGCTGCCGCGTCGAGAAGCCGGCGGACGGGGCCGGAGCCGCCCGCGGGAGCGGGCCCGGGGTTCGTGCCCGGATCGTGACTGACCACGCCGCAACGTTAGCCGCACCCTGCCGGACAACCTCTGCGACAGGGCGGTAGGGTTCGGGGGTGGGCACTGGCTGCCCTCGCACGGATGACGGGAAACGCCCGCGGGGCGCGCCCCGGCGCGCACACGAACGGCAAGAAAGGTGCACCTGGTGCCTCAGCACGACGACACCCCGGCGACGCCGGCGGTGACCTCGGCCGGACGGGGACGCAGGGCGGTCCGGGTCGCGGCGCTGGCCGCGGTCTCCGGTCTCGCGCTGGCCGGCTGTCAGGGTCAGCTGTCCGACGGGTTCCTGCCCACGGCGGTCTCCGACAGCGGCAGGCGGGTCACCGACCTGTGGGTCGGCAGCTGGATCGCCGTCCTCGCGGTCGGTGCCATCACGTGGGGTCTCATGCTCTACGCCGCAATCCGCTTCCGGAAGCGCAAGGGCGACGAGTCCCTTCCGGTGCAGCTGCGCTACAACGTCCCGATGGAGCTGCTCTACACCGTCATCCCGGTGTTCATGGTCGCGGTGTTCTTCTACTACACGGCCCGTGACGAGGCCGCCCTCGTCGACACGACGAGCCGGAAGCCCGACGTCACCATCAGCGTCGTCGCCAAGCAGTGGAGCTGGGACTTCAACTACGTCGACTCCGACGTCCACGAGAGCGGCGTGCACGTCCCGCTCGACGGCACGACGGGCAAGCGGGCTCAGATGCCGGTCCTCTACCTGCCGGTGAACAAGCGGGTCGAGTTCGTGCTCAACGCCCGCGACGTCATCCACAGCTTCTGGGTGCCCTCGTTCATGATGAAGATGGACATGCTCCCGGGCAAGACGAACAAGTTCCAGCTGACGCCGACGCAGACCGGTGAGTTCCAGGGCAAGTGCGCCGAGCTCTGCGGCGCCTACCACTCGCAGATGCTGTTCATGGTCAAGGTCGTTCCCCAGCAGGAGTACGACCAGGAGATGGCGCGCCTGGCCCAGCTCGGCCAGAAGGGCCTCGTGCCCGTCGACGCGAGCCGTGAGCAGATGGTGCCCGCCGACGCCGACAAGATTCCCGCACCCGCTCGGACTGGGAGCAACCAATGACCTCCGCCACGCTGAACCGTGAGGCCCGCCTCTCGACCCCGGCCGCGCGCCCGCGCCTCAAGGGCCAGACCTTCGTCAAGTGGGTCACGACGACCGACCACAAGGTCATCGGCAACCTCTACTTCATCACCTCGTTCGTCTTCTTCCTGCTCGGCGGGATCATGGCCCTGCTCATCCGGGCCGAGCTGGGCGCCGGGCCTGCAGGTCGTCGACAACCCCGAGCAGTTCAACCAGCTGTTCACCATGCACGGCACGATCATGCTGCTGCTGTTCGCGACGCCGCTGTTCGCCGGGTTCACCAACGCGCTCATGCCGCTGCAGATCGGGGCGCCCGACGTCGCGTTCCCGCGCCTGAACATGTTCGCGTACTGGCTCTACCTCTTCGGTGGCCTCATCGCCTCGGCCGGCTTCCTGACGCCGCAGGGCGCCGCCGCGTTCGGGTGGTTCGCCTACGCGCCGCTGTCGGACGTCGCCTACACCCCGGGGCTCGGTGGTGACCTGTGGGTCTTCGGCCTCGCCCTCGCCGGTTTCGGCACCATCCTCGGCGCCGTCAACTTCATCACGACGATCGTGTGCATGCGCGCCCCCGGCATGACGATGTTCCGGATGCCGATCTTCACGTGGACGGCGCTCATCACGTCGCTGCTCGTGCTCATCGTCTTCCCGATCCTCGCAGCCGCGCTGTTCGCGCTCGGTGGGGACCGCCGCTTCGGGATGCACATCTTCGACGCCGAGAACAACGGCGCGATGTTGTGGCAGCACCTCTTCTGGTTCTTCGGCCACCCCGAGGTCTACATCATCGCGCTGCCGTTCTTCGGCATCATCAGCGAGGTCCTGCCGGTCTTCTCCCGCAAACCGATCTTCGGCTACAAGACCCTCGTGTTCGCCACGATCGCCATCGCCGCCCTGTCGGCGAGCGTCTGGGCCCACCACATGTACGTCACGGGCCAGGTGCTCCTGCCGTTCTTCTCGGTCATGACCATGCTCATCGCCGTCCCGACCGGGGTGAAGTTCTTCAACTGGATCGGCACCATGTGGGGCGGCAAGGTCGTCATGGCCACGCCGATGTTGTGGGCGATGGGCTTCCTCGTCACGTTCCTCTTCGGCGGTCTGACCGGCATCATCCTGTCCAGCCCGGCCCTCGACTTCCACCTGTCCGACAGCTACTTCGTCGTCGCGCACTTCCACTACACCGTCTTCGGCACCGTGGTGTTCGCGATGTTCGCCGGCTACTACTTCTGGTGGCCCAAGCTGACCGGACGGATGCTCGACGAGCGCCTCGGCAAGCTGCACTTCTGGATGCTGTTCATCGGCTTCCACACGACCTTCCTCATCCAGCACTGGCTCGGCATCGAGGGCATGGCCCGGCGCTACCCGGACTACCTGCCCGAAGAGGGCTTCCAGGCCGCGAACATCGTCTCGAGCTGCGGCGCGTTCCTGCTCGGCGCCTCGATGATCCCCTTCGTCTACAACGTGTGGAAGACGTGGAAGAAGGCGCCGCTCGTCGAGTCCGACGACCCGTGGGGCTACGGCGCCTCGCTCGAGTGGGCCACCTCGTGCCCACCGCCCCGGCACAACTTCACGTCGCTGCCGCGGATCCGGTCCGAGCGTCCCGCGTTCGACCTGCACCACCCGGAGGCCGCCGCCGGCTTCCGCCCCGTGGCCGACCAGGGCACCCTCACCCAGGTGATGGGGCCGGCCGACGTCGACCACGAGCACGCCACCGCCCGTCCCGAGAAGCGTGAGGACTGAGCCCGATGCGCGTCGAGACCAAGCTCCTGGTCTACCTGTTCATCTTCTTCGTCCCGGTCACGCTGATCTACGGGTTCTGGTCCAAGTGGGAGGAGCCGATCGGCGTCACGGCGCTCGTCCTGACCGGCGCCCTCTTCGCCCTGTCGGGGTTCTACTTCTGGATGACCGGCAAGAAGCTGCCGCTGCGTCCCGAGGACAACGCGGGCGGTGAGATCGAGGAGGCCGAGGGCAACTACGGCTACTTCGTCGCCAGCTCGTGGACGCCGCTCTGGCTCGCCGGCTCCGGGGCCATCATGTTCGCCGGCCTCGCCATCGGGTGGTGGCTGTTCATCATCGGCGTGTTCTTCGCGATCCCGGCCGTCGTCCTCTGGGTGTTCGAGTCCTTCTCGGGCGAGTACTCCATCTGAGGTCTCGGTCGCCGAGGCCATCGGTCCTCGGACACCGGACGGGCCCGGCTGCCTCTGGCGGCCGGGCCCGTCCGGTGTCTGCGCGCCGACGAACGGCGGACATGACGAAGGGGAGGGCGCAGGACCCTCCCCTTCGTGCTGGCCGTACGACTCACGGACCTTCGGGTTCGTGGTGCGATCGTGTGGGAGAGAACATCCTCGCTTTGCACCTCCATCCGATCGGTGGTCGGTTCTTCGACCGTAGAGCCTGACGGCGAGGTCCGTAAAGGGCACGCGGCGTCCGGTCCGCAAAGTGTCCACCTTGCGAGACAGCATCGATGCTGCGAGGCAGTCAGAGGCAGTCAGAGGCAGTCAGAGGCAGTCAGAGAGAGTCAGAGACAGTCCGACGGCGCGGCACTGAGGCGTCATCCCCAGCCGAGCTCGTGCAGGTGCGCGTCGTCCATGCCGAAGTGGTGGGCCACCTCGTGCACGACCGTCACGGCGATCTCCTCGCGCAGCTCCTCGACGCTCGCGCAGAATCGCTCCAGGGGTCCCTTGAAGATGGTGATCCGGTCCGGGAGGGAACCCGCCGACCACCACTCGCCTCGCTCGGTCAGGGGCGTTCCCTCGTAGATGCCGAGCAGGTCGGGGTCCTCGGCCGGCGGCTCGTCCTCGACGAGGACCACGACGTTGTCCATGGCCCGTGCCAGCTCCTCGGGGATGAGGTCGAGGCCGTCGGCGACCGCCTCGTCGAACTCGGCATCGGACAGCTGGTGCACGGCAGCAGTCTCGCACGATGCCAGGCACCGGCATGCTGCAGCCGACGCTCGCCGGCGAGATGCCCGCAGACGCCGATGGCCCCGACCCGTTCGGGTCGGGGCCATCGGGTGTGCCGATCGGGGCGTCCGGACCGGCGGCTCAGTCGTGGTGGCGGTCAGCCTTGACGGTCTCGCGCTCGCTGCCCGCACGGGACTCGATGGCCTCGTGCTCACCCGCGGGGGCGGCGACGTGCCCGTCGTGCTCGTGGTGCGCGGCCTCGAGCTCGGACGGCGTCGGCGGAGCGACCCGGTCCTTGAAGTAGAAGTGCGAGAACTTGGCGCGCAGGCGCTCCTTGCGCGCGATCGGGCTGTCGACCCCGTTGGCGTCCTTGCCCGCCGTGAGCTGCAGCGGCTCGGCCGACTCGTGCTGGACGAGCACCCAGCGCTCCTCGGGCGTCAGCGGTGCGTGGATCTCCTCGAAGCGACCGTCGGCGTACCGCCAGATCGTGCCCGTCTCGCGGCCGTGCAGGACCTTCTGGCGGTCGGCCCGCTGCAGGCTGAGGCAGATGCGCTTGGTGATCATGAAGGCGATCGGCGGGCCGATGAAGAACAGCAGGCGCAGGGACTGGGTGATGTCGTTGATCGACAGGTGCAGCTTGATCGCCATGAGGTCGTTGCCGGCGGCGAAGAAGAGGACCACGTACATCGTGATGCCGGCGACGCCGATTGCCGTGCGCGTCGGGGCGTTACGAGGACGGTCGAGCAGGTGGTGCTCGCGCTTGTCGCCCGTCACCCAGGCCTCGACGAACGGGTACACGCCGATCAGCGTCCACATGATCGGCAGGAGCAGGATCGAGCCGGGGAAGATGTTCATGCTCCACGTGAAGCCGAAGGTCTCGAACTCGAGCCAGCCGGGCAGCAGGCGCAGCGCACCGTCGGCGAAGCCCATGTACCAGTCGGGCTGCGACCCCGCGGTGATCGGCGACGGGTCGTAGGGACCGTAGGCCCAGATCGGGTTGATCGTCACGACCGCGGAGATGAGCGCGATGACACCGAAGACGATGAAGAAGAAGCCGCCGGCCTTGGCGACGTACACCGGCAGGAGCGGGTAGCCGACGACGTTGTTGTTCGTGCGGCCCGGGCCGGGGAACTGGGTGTGCTTGTGCACGAACACCAGCAGGATGTGCGCCGTGAAGAGGCCAACGAGGATGGCCGGGATGAGCAGGACGTGTGCCGAGTAGAGGCGCGGGATGATCGCCTCGCCGGGGAACGCGCCACCGAAGATGAAGTAGGCCATGTACGAGCCGATGACCGGCACGGACTGGACGAACCCGTTCATGGCGCGGATGCCGGTGCCCGAGAGCAGGTCGTCGGGCAGCGAGTAGCCGGCGAAGCCCTCGATGCAGGCGAGCATCGACAGGATGGTGCCGAAGACCCAGTTGATCTCGCGCGGCTTGCGGAAGGCGCCGGTGAAGAAGACCCGGGCCATGTGCACGAAGACGGACACGATGAAGATCAGCGCCGCCCAGTGGTGGATCTGCCGGATGAGCAGACCACCGCGGATGTCGAACGAGATCGCGAGCGTCGAGCGGTACGCGTCGGACATCGTGATGCCCTGGAGCGGCACGTACGAGCCGTCGTACACGACCTGGCTCGCGCTCGGGACGAACCAGAAGGTGAGGAAGGCGCCGGTCAGCAGGCAGACGATCATCGAGTACATCGCGATCTCGCCGAGCATGAACGACCAGTGGTCGGGAAAGACCTTCTTGGCCAGGAACGACACGCCCTTGGCGGCGCCGAGGCGGTCGTCGACCCAGCCGGCGATGCCTCCGAGCGGCCTGGTGGCCGAGGCTCGCTCGTCGGCCTGGCGGTCGCCGGCGCGCAGGGCGTCGGCAGGACGGGTGGAGTGGATGGTGCTCATCGCGCACGCTCCCAGAAGCTCGGTCCGACGGGCTCGTGGAAGCCCTCGGGGGCGACGAGGTACCCCGCGTCGTCGACGGTGATCTTGAGCTGCGGCAGCGGCCGGCGGGCCGGGCCGAAGATGACCTTGCAGTCCTCGGTGAGGTCAAAGGTCGACTGGTGGCACGGGCAGAGCAGGTGGTGCGTCTGCTGCTCGTAGAGGCCCACCGCGCACCCCACGTGCGTGCAGATCTTGGAGTAGGCGACGACACCCTCGACGCCCCAGTCCTTGGCCTTCTGCACCTTGATGTCGTTCGGGTCGAGACGGATGAGGATGACCGCCGCCTTGGCCTTGGCCTCGAGGACGTGCTTGCCCTCGTCGAGGTACTTCTGCAGCGTCTCGGGCATGACGTGGAAGACCGACCCGAGGGTGACCTCGTCGAGGCGGATCGGGGTCATCTCCGGGTCACGCATGAGGCGGACGGGCTTGCCCCCGTTGTTGTCCTTGGGGTCCCAGATCGTGTGCTTGAGCTCCTCCACCGTGACCGGTCCGAGGGAGCCGGCGACCTGCAGGCCCAGCGGGAGCGCGAACAGGCCGAGCGCGCCGCCGAGGGTGTACTTCAGCACGGGACGGCGGGCCATCTGGGTCGACTCGACGCCGGCCGCGACGACCTGGACGGCCTTGGCGCGCTCCTCGGTCGTGGACGCCTGGAGGTGGCGCTCCTCGACGATCTCCTCGTCGGACATCAGGGTCTTGGCCCAGTGCACCGCACCGATGCCGATGAGGAAGATCGCGAACCCGAGCGACAGGCCGAGGACGATGTTCTGCGTCTTGGTCTTGCCGACGCCGGGGAGGAAGAAGGTGGCCTCGTCGGGGATCGCGAAGTAGCTGACGAGGAAGACGAGCGTGGCCAGCATCGACAGGCCGAAGAGCGTCGCGACCTGGCGCTCGGCGCGCTTGGCGGCCCGGGGGTCGTCGTCGGCGGCGCGGTGGATGTGCGGCGGCAGCCCCGGGTTCTCGAAGCTGTCGGCCCCCGGCCGGGGCTCGAGAGCGCCCGACTCGGACCCGGGCGCGAGCGCCGTGCCCGCTCCGGTGTGCGTCGTCTCGTTGTCGTTCATCGGGTGGTGGTCCTGTCGTCGTGCGTGATCGGGACGATGCGGTGGGCGCTCATGCGGCCTTCTTGCCGAGCCAGACGGCGCAGGCGATGAGGATGCCGAGACCGAAGACCCACGCGAAGAGGCCCTCCGAGACCGGCCCGAGGTTGCCGAGCGTCAGGCCGCCGACGTTGGTCTCGTTCTCCTGCGCCTTGAGGTAGGAGATGACCTTCTGCTTGGCCTCGGGAGTCAGGTTGGTGTCGTTGAAGACGGGCATCGACTGCGGCCCGGTGAGCATGGCCTCGTAGATGTGCGTGGGCGTCGTCTCCTGCAGCGACGGCGCGTACTTGCCGCGCGTCAGCGCGCCGCCGGCGCCGGCGAAGTTGTGGCACATGGCGCAGTTGACGCGGAAGATCTCGCCACCCTCGGCGATCGCCTTGTTGTTCTCCTCCGAGCCCGGCTCGAGGACCTTGGTGGACGCCGCGTCCGGCACGGCCGGACCCGGGCCGAGGGAGGCGACGTAGGCGGCGAGGGCGCTGATCTGCTCCTGGGAGAACTTCACCTTGTTCACCGGAGCCTGGACGTTGGGCGCCGCCAGCGGCATGCGGCCCGTGCCGACCTGGAAGTCGACGGACGCCGCGCCGACGCCGACGAGGGACGGACCCGACTTCGTGCCCTGGGCGTTGAGACCGTGACACGTGGCGCAGTTGGCGAGGAAGAGGTTCTTGCCCTCGGCGACCGTGTCGGCGGCGACGGATGCGGCCGCGTTGGCGTCCTTGGGCGCGAGGAAGGAGTAGGCGCCTCCGGTCACGAGAAGGCCGAGCAGCAGCAGCACCGCGATCGCGGCGGGGTGTCGGCGTCGGGCGGCCAAGGCTTTCACTGAGTCTTCCTGTCGTCCAAGGGGGTCACGGGTCGTGGTGGGGCGGAAGGGCGTTCGCCGGACGGGTCCGCGTCAGCGCAGGATGTAGATCGTCGCGAAGAGCGCGATCCAGACCACGTCGACGAAGTGCCAGTAGTAGGAGGTGACGACGGCGCCGGTGGCGTTGGCGTGCGTGTAGCGACGCGTCGTGAAGGTGCGGGCGATGATGAGCAGGAAGGCGATGAGGCCGCCGGTCACGTGGAGCCCGTGGAAACCGGTGGCCATGTAGAAGACCGAGCCGTACGCGTCCGAGCTCAGCGTGACGCCCTCGTGGACGAGCTCGGCGTACTCCATGACCTGGCCGGCGATGAAGAACGCGCCGAAGAGGTAGGTCAGGACGTACCACTCGCGCATGCCCCACGTCCTGAGGTCGAGGAGCTTGCCGGTGCGGGCCTTCTGGCCGCGCTCGGCCTTCCAGACACCGAGCTGGCACCACACCGAGGAGACGACCAGGACGAGGCAGTTGACGCTGGCGAAGGGCAGGTTGAGCTTCTCGGTCTGCTGGGCCCAGGCTCACCCCGCACGGAGCGGAGCTGGAAGTACACGGCGAACAGACCCGCGAAGAACATGAGCTCGCTGGAGAGCCAGACGATGGTGCCGACGGCAACCATGTTCGGGCGGGTCGCCGGGCCGTGGACGGCCGGGCTCGCTACTGCGCTGGAAGGAACTGCTGATGCTGTCGCCACGTTGGACATTATTCCCACATTCATGGACGCGGATGCGAGCGACCCCCCCGATTGCCGGGACGCTGCCGGGGATTCGTGACCATTCCGACACGTCCGGGTCGCCGTGTCCACCGGCCGCCGGCGAGAGGTCCGGTTCACGCGACGTCACGGCGCGGTGCGACGGCGCTCGTGGGTCGTACCGGGATCGTGCCGGGATCGTGCCGGGATCGTGCCGAAGGCGGTGCCGAGGGAGTGCCCCCGGGCCACCGGTACGGCGTCCCGGCCACCGGGAGGGTCCCGCGGACGCGGGTGTGCGGGCCGGTAGCATCTGGCGCATGACCGCCTCGAACGACACCGCAGCGCAGGGCACCTCCACCGACGTCGTGACGTCGTCCGGTGGCGCGCCCCGGCTGGCGCGGGTCAGCGTCCTGCTCTACAGCGACGACTACACGACGCGCGACGCCGTCCGGGCCGCCGTCGGTCGCCGCCCCGCCAAGGACGTCGAGGTGGTCCGCTGGCACGAGTGCGCCACGGCCGACGCGGTCATCAGCTCGGTCGAGGCCGAGCGGTTCGACATCCTCGTCCTCGACGGTGAGGCGGCCAAGGTCGGCGGTCTGGGTCTGGCCCGCCAGCTGAAGAACGAGATCTTCGAGTGCCCGCCGATCATCGTCCTGACCGGGCGCCCCCAGGACAGCTGGCTGGCCGCCTGGTCGCAGGCTGACCTCGCCGTGCCGCACCCCCTCGACCCGATCGCGCTGACGGCCGCCGTGACGACCCTCGCCCGCGCCGTCGTCCCCAACGCCTGAGCCCATGGGGTCCGACACGACGACGACCTGGCCGTCGGTCTACGCCGACCTCATCGCCGGGCGTGACCTCGACCGCGACACGGCCGCGTGGGCGATGGACCAGATCATGGCGGGGGAGGCGACCCCGGCGCAGGTGGCCGGCTTCCTCATGGGCCTTCGGGCCAAGGGCGAGAGCGTCGACGAGATGCAGGGCCTGGCCGAGCAGATGCTCGCCCATGCGCGGCGCATCGAGGTCCCGGGGCCCAGCGTCGACATCGTGGGCACGGGTGGGGACCGGGCCCACACCGTCAACATCTCGACGATGTCGGCCATCGTCGTGGCGGCGGCGGGGGTGCGCCTCGTCAAGCACGGAAACCGGGCCGCGTCGTCCTCGTCCGGCTCGGCCGACGTCCTCGAGGCGCTCGGCATCGACCTGTCGCTGACGCCCGAGCGCGTCGTCGAGGTCGCCCAGGAGGCCGGCATCACCTTCTGCTTCGCCCAGACCTTCCACCCGGGCTTCCGGCACACCGCCGTTCCGCGCCGCGACCTCGGCATCGGCACGGCCTTCAACTTCCTCGGCCCGCTGACCAACCCGGCCCAGCCGACGTATGCCGCCGTCGGGTGCGCCGACGCCCGGATGGCGCCCCTTCTCGCGGGCGTCTTCGCCGGCCGGGGCAAGGACGCCGCCGTCTTCCGGGGCGACGACGGGCTCGACGAGGTCACGGTGTCGACGACGACCACGGTCTGGTGGGTCCGCGAGGGCCGCGTCGCGGACCGGGTCGTGGACCCGACGCGCCTCGGCCTGCCCCTGCACCCGCTCGAGGCACTGCGCGGCGGCGACGCCGAGCACAACGCCGGGGTCGTGCGCGAGGTCTTCGCCGGAGCGCCCGGAGCCGTCCGGGACGCCGTGCTGCTCAACGCCGGCATCGCGCTGGCGCTGACCCGACCCGACTCGGGGACGGGTCAGGAGGACTTCGACGCGGACCTGCGCGCCGCGATGGACCTCGCGGCCCGCGCCATCGACGACGGTTCGGCCACGCGTGTCGTCGAGCGTTGGGTCGCGGCCACGCGGTCCTGACCGGGACGGCTGCCCGGCCGGTCAGCGCCGGGTCACTCGCCCTCGAGCCCCAGGCTGAAGGCGGCCTCGAGGTCATGGGCCGAGTACGTGCGGAAGGCGATGTGCGTCGACGTGCCGACGATGCCCTCGACCTTGTTGAGGCGGTCCGCGATGACGTCGGCGAACTCGTCGTGGGCCCGAACCCGGACCATGGCGATGAGATCGGCGTCGCCGGTGACGGAGTAGACCTCGGAGACGGCGGGGATGTTCGCGATCTCCTCGGCGACCTCGGGGATGCGGTCGACCTCGCAGTTGATCATGACGATGGCGGTGATCACGGGACACACCCTAGCCGTCGTCAGCCGGCGCGGCGCAGGCCGTGGCGCCGGGCCCCGGACCCCGCCGGGGCCGGGACGTCGTGGTCGAACCCGACGGCCTCGCGGGCCGACGCGACGGCCGGTTCGAGCTCGAGCCGGACCGCTCCGGCGCCACCGACCGGACACGTCCACGAGCCGTCGAGCTCGACGATCCGCACGCCCGGGGCCTCGAGCCAGCGCAGCAGGATCTCGGTCTCCTCGGTGAGCGCGGCCGGGCGTTCCGGTGTCGGGGGAGCGACGACCTCGGCGGTGGCCTGCATCGAGCGGACGTACGGCATCGGGTCGGCGCCGCGCGGGCTGACGACGGTGCCGGCGAGCCGGCCGTGACGGATGGAGACGAGCTCCCAGCCGCCGGTGTCGCTGCGGCGGGCGGCGACGATCTCGGGGGAGCGGGTCAACGGGTCGAGCCGTTGGGCGCGCGCTGCCCCCTGACGAGCTGGAGGAAGCGGTCGCGGACCCGGGCGGCGTCCTCGAACCGCTCCTGGGAGGCGAGCTCCTCGAGACGGGAGCGCAGGCGCTCGGCCACCGGACGGGCGTCCCCGGTGAAGATCGAGGCGCACCCCGCCGCGACGACGGCGTACTCGTCGGGGCTCTGCGCGCCCGTGCAGGGGGCGCCACAGCGTCCCATGTCGGCGAGCGCGCAGGCCGAGCCCCGGACACCCGTGAGGCGGCCGGTGCACTGACGCAACGGGACGACCTCGTGGACGGCGTCGACGGCGGCCTGGGCGGTGGCGCGCGTGCGGAAGGGACCGATGTAGCTGGCGCCGTCGTCGCGGACCCGCCGCACGATGGACAGCCGGGGAAACCGCTCGTTCGTCAGCTTGACCCACATGACGCGTCGGCCGTCCTTGGAGCGCCGGTTGAACCGCGGCTTGTGCTCGTCGATGAGCCGCAGCTCGCGCACCTGCGCCTCGAGGGAGGTCTGGCAGACGACCGGGTGCACGGCCTGGGCCAGGCGGACCATCTCGGCCATCCGGCTGCGCTGCTCGGAGGCGGTGAAGTACGTGCGTACGCGGCTGCGGATGTCGCGGCTCGTGCCGACGTAGAGGACGCGGCCGCTCGCGTCCTTGAAGAGGTAGACGCCGGGAGCGCTCGGGAGCGGGTCGGCGAGGAAGCGCTTGCGACGCTGGGCCGGCGTGACGCGGGAGGTGTAGCTCGACAGCTCCTCGAGCGTGTGGACGCCGAGGTTGCCCACCCGGCCGATGAGCCCGTGGAGGACGTCGACGGTGGCCCGGGCGTCGTGCAGGGCCCGGTGGTCGGGCGTCGTCGGCGAGCCGAAGACCTGGGCGAGCGAGGACAGCCGGTGGTTCGGCGACTCGTCGCGCACGACGAGCTGGCGCGCCAGCTGGAGCGTGTCCAGGACCGTGAACCCGGGCCACGGGGTGTCGGTCAGCGACGCCGCGGACTTGAGGAAGCCGATGTCGAACCCGGCGTTGTGGGCGACGAGGACGCTGCCCGCGGCGAACTCGAGGAAGGCCGGCAGGGCGCTGTCGATCCGCGGGGCGTCGGCGACCATGGCGTCCGTGATGCCGGTGAGGACCGAGATGAACGCCGGGATGGGCTCGGCGGGGTTGACGAGGGTCTGGAACTCGCCGAGCACCTCACCGCCGCGGACCTTGACCGCGCCGATCTCGGTGATGCCGCACTGGGCCGGGCTGCCCCCCGTGGTCTCGAGGTCCACGACGACGAACGTGACGTCGGCGAGCGCCGTGCCGAGGTCGTCGAACGTCGCCTGGAAGGAGTGCATGCGACCGACGGTAGGGGCCGCTGCCGACAACACCGCGCAGGCGCGGCGGTGGGAGCGTCCTTGGGGCCGTGGCACATCCGCGCCGTCGCCGCGCCGTCCCCGTGCCATCCCCGTGCCGTCGCCGTGCCGTCGCCGTGCCGTCCCCGTGCCGTCCCCGCGCCCTCCCCGGTGGCGGAGTGTCCCGACGGCAGGGCCGGTGACGTCGCCGGACAGGGCTGTCGGTGGTGGCTCATAGCGTGTCCGGTGACAGATCGCAACGAGAGACAGAAGGGTGGCCTGAGATGCTCGTCGACTGCCAGACGTGCCCCGTGCGCAACGTCCACTGCGCCGACTGCATGGTGACCGCGCTGTCGGCCCTGCCGATCCTGACGGCGCCGATGCCCTCGCCGGTTTCCGCTCCCGCCTCGGCCCGGACGGCCGACGAGCACACCGAAGCCTCCGGTGCCGAGGACCGCACCGTCCCGCTCGACCGCGCGGAGCGCCGGGCGGTCTCGGCGCTGCTCGGCGCCGGGCTGGTCAGCACCACGACGGCCAACGCGGCCCGGGCCGTGCTCGAGCCGCGTCCGACGAGGACCGAACGTTCGCGCCACGCCGGCTGACGGCCCGCGTCCGGCGCCCCGTGCCACCATGGCGCGGTGGTGAGATCCGGATGCGCGCGACTCGTCGCGGTGGTCGCCACGGGCGTCCTCGCCGCGACGTCGGCGGCGTGCTCCGCGGCGACCGGCCGGGCGGGGGCGTCGAGCGTAACGGCGGCCACCAGTTGGGTCGCCCGTCCTGCACCGGTGCCGCCGGTGTCGTCGGAGCCGTCGGAGGTTGCACCCGAGGCGTGGGCGGGTGCCCGGGCCCGCGCCGTCCGGGCCCTCGCAGAGCGTCGGGCCGCAGCCGCCGCCCGCGGTGACCGTGCCGCGTGGCTCGCCGACCTCGTGCCCGGTGACCGCCGGCTGCGCGCGACGGAGGCCGCCGTGCTGGAACGCATGGTGGCGATGCGGGTGGGCGACGTCCGGGTCGCCGCGGTCCGCGAGCGCACTGCACCGGTGCCGGCGCCGCGGGGGACCAGCGTCGACTGGGACGTCCGGCTCACCTCGACCTATCGGCTCGACGGTTTCGACACGGCACCCCGAACCTTCGACCTCGACCTCACGGTGAGGGCCAGCCCCGCCGACCCCGGTGGCCTCACGGTCGTCGCGACGCGTCCGGCCGACCGTCCGCAGCCGTGGGACCTCGAGGGCCTCGTCGTCCGACGCAGCCGCCGGGCTCTCGTGCTGGCCGTCGGACCCGCGAGCCGCGTCGACGAGCTGCAGCAGCGCGCCGTCGCCGCCGGAGCCCGGGTCGCGGCGGTGTGGGGGCGCTCGCGGCCGGCCGTCTGGGTGGCGCCGGCCACGGACGCCGATGCCGCCCGGCTGCTCGGCCGCCAGGTGGCTGACCTCCAGGGGGTCGCTGCGGCCACGGACGGGCCACTCGTCGCGGGTAGCCCCGCCGGGGCGGACCGCATCGTCGTCGTGCCCGGGCCCTGGGACTCGCTGCGGCCGGCGGGGCGAGACGTCGTCATGACGCACGAGCTGACCCACGCCACGGTCCGCTCGTCGACGACGCGGTCCGTGCCGCTGTGGCTGTCCGAGGGGTTCGCCGAGCTCGTCGGCTACCGGGCCGTGGACCTGCCCGAGCGCACGGTGGTGGCCCCGGCCGTCGAGGCGGTTCGCACCACGGGTCTTCCGCAGTCGTTCCCCGGCGAGGCCGACTTCGACCCGTCGACCGGGCGGCTGCCGGTCGCCTACGGCGAGAGCCTGCTCGTCCTGCGGACCCTCGCCGACCGCTACGGCATCCCGGCGGTGGTGCGGTTCTACCGGGGCGCCGCCGGGGGAGTCGACGTGCCGCCCGACCTCCTGGCAGACCCCGAGGCCGTGACCGACCGGGCGCTGCAGGCCGAGCTCGGCACCGACCGGACCGCCGTCGTCCGGGCGTGGCAGGCACGCCTGCGCGCCTTGTTGCGGCGGGGATGACGGCGAGCTGGCGGCCTGAGCCCCGGACGAGCGGGACCAACCCGCGACGGGAGTCCGACCCTCAGGCGTAGAGCTTGTCGACGTCCTCCGCGAAGTCCTTCATGACGACGGCGCGCTTCAGCTTGAGCGACGGCGTCAGGTAGCCGTTGGACTCGGTGAAGTCGCCGGGCAGGACCGCGAACTTGCGGATCGACTCGGCGCGCGACACCGCCTGGTTGGCGCGGTCGACGGCGGCCTGGATCGCCTCGAGCACCGTGGGGTGGGTCCGCGCCTGCTCGATCGTCACGTCGTCGAGCCCGTGGGTCTTGGCCCAGAGCGGCCACATCTCCTCGTCAAGGGTGACGAGCACCCCGACGAAGGGCCGCTGGTCACCGACGACGATGCACTGCGAGACGAGCGGGTGGGCGCGCAGCCGGTCCTCGAGCACGGCCGGGGCCACGTTCTTGCCGCCGGCGGTCACGAGGATCTCCTTCTTGCGGCCCGTGATGCGCAGGTAGCCGTCCTCGTCCAGCTCGCCGACGTCGCCGGTGTGGAACCACCCGTCGCGGATCGCCTCGTCGGTGGCCTGGGGGTTGTCGTGGTAGCGGGTGAAGACGCCGACGCCCTTGAGGAGGATCTCGCCGTCCTCGGCGATGCGGATGCCGCAGCCGGGCAGCGGGTACCCGACGGTGCCGACCTTGACCTTGTCCGGGGTGTTGACGGCGACGGGCGCGGTGGTCTCGGTGAGGCCGTAGCCCTCGAGGATGAGGATGCCGATCCCCCGGTAGAAGTGGCCGAGCCGCGTGCCGAGCGGCGCGCCGCCGGACACGGCGTACCGGACCTGGCCGCCCATGGCCGCGCGCAGCTTGCGGAAGACGAGCCGGTCGAACAGCGCATGCTGCACACGCAGCCCCGGGCCGGGCCCGCCGGCGTCCAGGGCCTCGCTGTAGGCGATGGCGACCGTGGCGGCCCGCAGGAAGATCTTGCCCTTGCCCTCGGCCGAGGCCTTGGCCTCGGCGGAGTTGTAGATCTTCTCGAAGACGCGCGGCACGGCGAGGACGAAGGTCGGCTGGAAGCCGGCGAAGTCGTCGAGGAGCGTCTTGATGTCGGCCGAGTGGCCCATGCGCGCCTTGCCCGCGACGCACAGCACCTCGATGAAGCGGGCGAAGACGTGGGCGAGCGGCAGGAACAGCAGCGTCGAGGCGTTGTCGCTCAGGACGACCTGGCCGAGCTTGCCGATGGCGTTCTCGGCGAGGTCGAGGAAGTTGCCATGGGTCAGCTCGCAGCCCTTGGGCCGACCCGTCGTGCCCGAGGTGTAGATGATCGTCGCCAGCGAGGTGCGGTCGAGGGCGTCCCGCCGGCCCGCCAGCTCGGCGTCGGACACGTCGCGGCCACGCTCGCGCAGCGCGTCCAGGGCGCCCTCGTCGATGACGAGGACGTCGGCGAGGTCCGGCAGGTCGGCCCGCACGTCGTCGACGACGGACGCGTGGGCCGAGGTCTCCACGACGACGAACCGGGCCCCCGAGTCGGACAGGATCCACTGGACCTGCTCTGCCGAGGACGTCTCGTAGACGGGGACGACGACCGCCCCCGCGGTCCACCCCGCGAAGTCGAGGAGGGTCCACTCGTACCGGGTCCGGCACATGAGCGCGACGCGGTCACCGGGCTGCACACCTGCGGCGACGAGGCCACGCGCGACGGCGTCGACGTCGGCCGCGAACTGGGCCCAGCTGACCTGGCTCCACCCGCCCGACGGACGCTTGATCGAGAAGGCGGTCTCGTTGGGTGCCTCGGACGCGTTGCGTCCCGGCAGCTGGGCGAGGCTGCCCTCCGTGGTGACGGGGGCAAGCGGTGCGACGACGTTGTCCTTCACTGACACTCCTGTTGGCCGGGGCCGGACTCCGACAGACACTACCGATCGGTAACCGTGCTGACCACGTCATCGTCGTCACAGCCCGGCGCGCGGTCGGGCGACGCGTCCGCGGGCGCGGACGGGTCGCCGTCGCCATCCTCCCACGCCGCCTCGCGCCGCCACACGGGGCCGTGGCACCGACGCGATAGCCTTCGGCGCATGGCCGATCGCACCGAGTCATCCATCAGCATCGCCGCGCCACCCGGCGAGGTGCTCGACGTCATCGCCGACTTCGAGGCCTACCCGCAGTGGGCAGGCGAGGTCAAGGACGTCCGCGTGCTCGCCGAGGAGGGCGACGGCTGGGCCGACCAGGTGGAGTTCACCCTCGACGCCGGGGCGATCAAGGACACCTACGTCCTCGACTACGAGTGGGACGTCGTCGAGGACGGCACCGGGATCGTGTCGTGGTCGCTGGTGTCGGCCCAGGTGCTCAAGGCGATGAACGGCTCGTACACCCTGACGACCGACGGCGCGGGCACCCGCGTCACCTACCGGCTCGCCGTCGACGTCAAGATCCCGATGATCGGGCTGCTCAAGCGCAAGGCGGAGAAGGTCATCGTCGACACGGCCCTCAAGGAGCTGAAGAAGCGCGTCGAGGCCTGAGCGACCGTGGAGCCCGACGACACCGACGACACCGACGACACCGACGACCCCGGCGCGCGCGAGGAGCGCGAGGAGCGCGGCGCCGCGACCGGATCGGTCGCCGAGGAGGCCGCGCTGCTCGTCGACCTGCTCTCTGCCCGCGGGTGGGGTCCGGCATCCGCGGCCGGAGGCCCCGCCGGGGGATCAGGTCCCACGGGCGAGCCGAGCGGCGGGGGGCGGCGCTCGGCCGGGACCCGAGCCGGGTCGGGGGAGACGCACGAGTGCACGTGCGGCGGTCGGACGCCGTCGGCGTGCCGGATCTGTCCGGTGTGCCAGCTCATCGCCTTCGTCCAGCGCGTCGAGCCGGACACGATCGAGCGGTTCGCCGACGTGGTCGGGTTCGCGGCGACGGCGCTGCGCGACCTCGCCACGGTGCAGCGCGAGCGGCGCGAGCGAACACCGGGGCGCGGAGCGGACCCCTCGACCGACGCCGCGAGCGACGCGTCGGCCGATGCCTCTTCCGAGGCGGATGGCGACGCGTCGACCGACACCTCGAACGACACGGCCACCGACACGTCGACGCCCGCCCCGACGGGTGGCGCCCCCGACGACGTTCCCCCCGAGCAGAAGGGAAGCCCGGAGTGAGCACCGGACTCGCCATCGGCATCGACATCGGCGGCACCAAGGTGGCCGGCGGCGTCGTCGACGAGGAGGGCCGCATCTCCCACCGCGTCCGCCGCGACACCCCGCACCGCTCGACGTCGCCGCAGGTCGTCGAGGACACCATCGTCGAGGCGGTCGAGGACCTCCTCGGCCAGGTGCGCGCCGACGGCGGCCGCGACGTCGTGGCCGTCGGCATCGGCGCAGCCGGCTTCGTCGCCGAGGACCGCGCGACCGTCGTCTTCGCCCCCCACCTGTCGTGGCGCAACGAGCCGCTGCGTGAGGCACTCTCGGAGCGCATCGACCTGCCGATCAGCGTCGACAACGACGCCAACGCCGCGGCCTGGGCCGAGGCGGCCTTCGGCGCGGCGCGCGGAGAGTCGCACGTCGTCGTCATCACGCTCGGCACGGGCATCGGCGGGGCGCTCATCGTCGACGGCAGGGTCCAGCGTGGGCGGTACGGCATCGCGGGCGAGTTCGGCCACATGCAGGTCGTCCCCGGCGGGGTCCGGTGCGAGTGCGGCAACCGCGGCTGCTGGGAGCAGTACGCGAGCGGCAACGCCCTCGTGCGCGAGGCCCGCGCCATGATCGAGGCCGGCTCGCCGGTCGTCGCCGACCTGCTCGCGCGTCTCGGTGGCGACAAGGGCTCGCTCACCGGGCCCTTCATCACCGAGGCCGCGCGCGACGGCGACCCCACGGCCCGTGAGCTGCTCGCGGACATCGGTGAGTGGCTGGGTGTCGGCCTGGCCAACCTCGCGGCGGCGTTCGACCCCGGCCTGTTCGTCGTCGGCGGTGGGGTCAGCGCCGCCGACGAGATGCTCATCGGTCCGGCCCGCGACGCGTTCCGCCGACAGCTGCCCGGACGCGGCTACCGCCCCGAGGCGCGCATCGTGCGCGCCGTCCTCGGCAGCGACGCCGGGCTCATCGGCGCGGCCGAGCTCGCCCGCGCCGGACGGTGACGACGGCGGGAGCGACGCCCGGGCCGGCGGAGCGGCTCCGCGTCATGACCTACAACGTCCGTGACTTCCTCGACGACCGGCGCGCGGCGGCGCGGGTCGTGCGTGCGGTGGCTCCCGACGTGCTCTGCCTCCAGGAGGTGCCCCGTCGCCTGACGACCGAGGTGCGACTGCCGCGGTTCGCGCGCGAGTGCGGGATGCACTGGGGCACAGGTCGGTTCGGCACAGGAGGCACGGTCGTCCTCACGGCTCCCGGAGTCGAGTTGACAGGAGCGGCACGTGGCCGGCTACCCACGCGGTTCCCCGACCGGACGCGTGGCTGGGCCGCGGTGACGGTCGCGCCGGGGCGATGGGCTCCCGACGCGTCGGTGACCGTGGCGAGCGTGCACCTGGGCCTCCGGGCGGCTGAGCGGGTTCGCCACGCCGCCCGGCTCGTCACGGCGCTGCCGGCGCGCTGCATCGTCGCCGGCGACCTCAACGAGGGGCCCGACGGTGCCGCCCGCGCCGTCCTCACGCGACGGTGGCGGTCCGTGCTGCCGGACCAGCCGACCTTCCCCGTGGCGTCGCCCACGGTGGCCATCGACGTCGTGCTCGCACCACAGGACCTCGTTGTCGCACAGGGCGACCCGCACGAGCGTGCTTCGCTCGAGCGCGCGGTCGCGGCCGACATCGCCGTGGGCTCGGACCACCGCCCGCTCTGGGTCGACCTCGCACCCCGTGACGCCCGTGGCTGAGGACGCCTGCCTGCGGCCGCGGCTCAGACGCGGGTGCCGTCGTCGAACGGGTCCCGCTCGGTGCCGCCGCGCAGCACGAGCAGCACGAAACCGACGACGATCATGGCGAGCGCCGTGACGACCCACCAGCCGCTGCCGTCGCGGTCGAAGAACAGGATGTAGAGCAGCAGGAGCGGGCCACCGACGAGTCCGCCGACGATCGCCCAGAACATCGGGTCGGTCTCGGCCGAGGGCAGGTCGATCTCCGAGGGCGGCACGAAGTGGTCGTCGTCGGCACCGTAGGAGCCGACCTCGTCGAGGGGCGCGTCGGAGTCGTCGCGCGTCGGCGTGCCGCCGCGCCAGACGTGCGGGGTCGTCGGGGCGATCGGCAGGTCCAGGGCGTCCGAGCCGGTCACCCCTCCCGGGGCACCTCCCGGTCCGGACGCCGACGGCGTCGCGGCCGACGGCGTCGCGCTCTCGCCCTCCGGGGCGGGCCCGGCGCCGACGGTCGGAGCCTCATCGGGCCCGGCGCCGGCGGTCGGAGCGGCGTCGGCGGGGGCGGCATCGGTGGGAGCGGCGTCGGTGGCGCCGCCTGGGGCGGTCGCATCGGCGTCGACAGGGACCGCGTCGGCGTCGGGAGCAGCGGCACGACGCGGCAGCGGGTCGGGCGCCTCGGCGTCCCAGCCGGCGATGATCCGTGCGAACTCGTCGTCGAGGTCTCGGTCGTTCACGACGGCTCCCCGACGGGCTCGGGACCTGGGACCGCCGCGTCGGCGGACCGCGAGACACGTGACGAGGACGCCCCGCGCAGGGCGGTGACGACCTCGGGAGGGACCGACACGGTGGGCTCCTGGCGACGGTGCGGCTGGACCTGCTGATCCTCGCACGCGCCGCTGTGCGCGCGCGAGTGCCGTAGAGTTCGAGCGGTCACAGTCAGGAGGGGTGCACGGGTGTTCTACTGGTTCCTCAAGATGGTCGTCGTGGGGCCGATCATCAAGCTCCTCTTCCGTCCCTGGGTGGAGGGGGAGGAGAACATCCCCGAGACCGGTGCGGCGATCTTCGCCTCGAACCACCTGTCCTTCTCCGACTCGGTCTTCCTGCCGCTCGTCGTCTCCCGCCGGGTCACGTTCCTCGCCAAGAGCGACTACTTCACCGGCCGGGGCCTCAAGGGCCGGCTCACCGCTGCGTTCTTCAAGGGCGTCGGGCAGCTGCCGGTCGACCGCTCCGGCGGCAAGGCGAGCAACGCCGCCCTCAGCTCGGGCCTGAAGGTGCTCCGCCGCGGCGAGCTGCTCGGGATCTACCCGGAGGGCACGCGCTCTCCCGACGGCCGCCTGTACCGGGGCCGCACCGGCGTCGCCCGGATGGCCCTCGAGGGCAAGGTCGCCGTCATCCCCGTCGCGATGATCGGCACCGACAAGGCCCAGCCCACCGGCAAGCTCATCCCGCGGATCATGCGCATCGGCGTCCGCGTCGGCAAGCCGCTCGACTTCTCCCGGTACGAGGGCATGGAGGACGACCGTTTCGTCCTGCGCTCGATCACCGACGAGATCATGTACGAGCTGATGCTGCTGTCCGGCCAGGAGTACGTCGACATGTACGCCACCTCGATGAAGGACCGTCTCCTCGCCGCCGCCAAGGCCAAGGCGCGCGAGCTGCAGGAGGCCGCCAAGCCCGGCAGCGCCGCCCCCGAGCTGGAGGAGGCGCTCGATGCCGCAGAGGGCCGTGAGCGCCCGGCGCGCGAGGCGTCCCAGGGGTCCGACGCGTCCCCGGACGCGGACGGCTCCGCCGCCCCGCGTGCCGCCGACGACGCCCCCGCCGACGCGGTCGACGGCGCCGACACCCCCGATGCCCCCGATGCCCCCGACACCCCCGAGGCCGCGGACGTCGCGGCCACAGCGGCGAACACCCACGGCTCCGACGAGGGCGGCGGGCCCGTCGTGGCGGCCTCCTGACCCATGTCCGTCGAGACCGGCCGGTCCGGGACGCCCCCGGGCGCGGGCCTGCTCGACGACGAGCACGCCGTCGTCAGGGGCCTGTGGCGAGCCGTCGACGTCTTCCGGGTGCTCGCCCTGGTCTACGCCGCGTACTCGGTCTGGGAGCGCCGCGCCGAGGTGGCCCACCCTGCGGTCGCGCTCTCGGTCCTCGGTCTGCTCGCCGGATGGACGGCTGCCCAGACCGCCCGGCCGATGCGCACGGTTCGCGCCTACACCGCCGAGCTCGCGATGGGCTGCGCCGCGATCCTCGCGACCCGCCTCGTCGACACTCCCGAGGTCATCACCGGAGGTGCCAAGACCATCCCGTCGATCTGGCCCTCCGCCGCCGTCGTCGGCTTCGCGATCCTGCGCGGCTGGCGCGGGGGTGTCGCGGCTGCCTCGCTCGTCGCCGCGAGCTCCTTCGTCGAGGTCGCCGAGCCGACCGCCAACACGGTCTCGAACTCGATCTTCGGGCTCCTCCTCGGCGGCTGCATCGGCTACTGCGTCGACCTCGCCCGGGCCAGCCACGCCGCGCTCGCCGAGGCGATGCGGCTCGACGCGGCCCGCGCCGAGCGGGACCGCCTGGCGCGCACCGTCCACGACGGCGTCCTGCAGACCCTCGCCTTCATCCACCGGCGCGCCACCGACCTCGGCGGCGAGTCCGCGGCTCTCGGGGCCATGGCGGGGGAGCAGGAGCGCATCCTGCGGACACTCGTCAGCCAGACCGACCTGGCCGCGGTCGGTCGGGCGGTCAGCGGCGAGGCGGACCTGCGCACCCTGCTGCGCCACGTCGAGACCGACGACGTCCAGCTGGTGTCACCGGCCGATGCCGTCCTGCTGCCCCGACGCGTCGCCGACGAGGTCGTGGCCGCGGTCGAGGCGGCGCTCGACAACGTCCGCAAGCACGCCGGGGACGGCGCGCGCACGTGGGTGCTGCTCGACGACGACGGCCGCGACGTCGCCGTGACGATCCGCGACTCGGGTCGCGGGCTGAGCCAGGCCAGGCTCGAGGAGGCCGTCGACCAGGGCCGGCTCGGGGTCTCCTCGAGCATCAAGGGTCGCGTGGCCGACCTCGGCGGCCGGGCCACCATCACCTCGGGACCGGCCGGGGGCACGACCGTCGAGCTGCGCGTGCCGCGCGCTCCCACCCACCCCTCCCACCGACCCGACCGGCCCGACCCCGACGGCCGGCGTGACCGACGAGGAGCACTGTGAGCGACGACCCTGCCGCCACGCCCCTGACCCCGCCCGACGCCACCGACCGCACGCCGCGGCGGATCCGGGTCGTCGTCGCCGACGACCACCCGATGTGGCGCGATGCCGTGGCCCGCGACCTCGCCGACGCCGGGTTCGAGGTCGTGGCGACCGCCGACGACGGACGCTCGGCGGTGGCGCGCACCCGCGCCACCGCTCCGGACGTGCTCGTCCTCGACCTCAACCTGCCCGGTCTCAGCGGGTCGCGCGTGTGCGCCGAGCTCGCCGCGGCCGGGGTGCCCACTCGGGTGCTCATCCTGTCGGCATCGGGCGACCACCAGGACGTGCTCGAGGCCGTCAAGGCCGGCGCGCTCGGCTACCTCGTCAAGAGCGCCGGGCGCGAGGAGTTCCTCGACGCCGTGCGGGCCACGGCCGCCGGCGACCCCGTGTTCACGGCCGGCCTCGCCGGCCTCGTCCTCGGCGAGTTCCGTCGGGCGCGCGCCGGGCGCAGCCCCGAGCGCGAGGTGCCCGAGCTGACCGACCGCGAGACCGAGATCCTCAGGTACGTGGCCACGGGCATGGGCTACAAGGACATCGCCGCCACCCTGTTCCTGTCGCACCGCACCGTGCAGAACCACGTGCAGAACATCTTCGGCAAGCTGCAGATGCACAACCGCGTCGAGCTCGTCCGGTTCGCCATGGAGCGCGGCCTCGACCTCGAGGACCGACCCGACCAGGGGCGCTGACCCGTGCGAGGGGTCGCGGTGCCACCCGGCGGGTCCCGGAGGTCCGGCGACCGGCCGACGGCGGAGGTATCGGGATGCGGACCCGGCACGGCAGGGGCGGGCACGGCGTCTACGCTGATCGGGTGAACATGAGGACCGTCACCGCCGATGTCGGTCTCGAGCCCGGGAACGGGTCCGAGGCCCTCGCCGCCCTCACGGCGGCCGCAGCCGAGCTCGAGGCCGGGCAGCAGCCCACGTGGCCCGACACGGCCGCGCTCTCCGAGGTGATCGAGACCCTCGCGTCGTATCCGCCGCTCGTCTTCGCCGGCGAGTGCGACATCCTCACCGCCCGGATGGGCGCGGCCGCCGTCGGCGAGGCCTTCGTCCTGCAGGGCGGCGACTGTGCCGAGACGTTCGCGTCGGCGACCGCCGACAACATCCGCGACCGCATCAAGACGATCCTGCAGATGGCCGCCGTCCTGACCTACGGCGCGTCGGTGCCCGTCGTCAAGGTCGGGCGGATGGCCGGCCAGTACGCCAAGCCGCGCTCGTCCGGCGTCGAGACCCGCGAGGGCGTGACGCTGCCCGCCTACCGCGGCGACATGGTCAACGACTTCGCCTTCCACGAGACCGCCCGCGTCCCGGACCCCCAGCGTCTCGTCCGGGCCTACCACGCGAGCTCGGCGACGCTCAACCTCGTCCGGGCCTTCACGACCGGCGGCTTCGCGGACCTGCGTCACGTCCACGACTGGAACCGTGGCTTCGTCGCCAACTCCGCCAACGCGCGCTACGAGAAGATCGCCAGGGACATCGACAAGGCGATGCGCTTCATGGCGGCCTGCGGCGCCGACTTCGACGCCATGCGCACCGTCGAGTTCTACGCCGCGCACGAGGCGCTCCTGCTCGACTACGAGCGGCCGCTGACCCGCATCGACTCACGCTCGGGTCGCCTCTACGACACGTCCGGGCACTTCGTCTGGGTGGGCGAGCGCACGCGCCGGCTCGACGGCGCCCACATCGACTTCGTCTCGCGCATCAGCAACCCGATCGGCGTCAAGCTCGGCCCCAAGGCCGACATCGACGAGGTGCTGCGCCTCATCGACAAGGTCGACCCGCAGCGCACGCCGGGCCGCCTCACCTTCATCACCCGGATGGGCGCGGGGACGATCCGCGACGCGCTGCCGGCCCTCGTCGACAAGGTGACCGCCTCAGGTGCGACGGTCACGTGGATCTGCGACCCGATGCACGGCAACACGTTCGAGAGCTCGACGGGCTACAAGACCCGCGACTTCGAGGACATCGTCGAGGAGGTCCGCGGCTTCTTCGAGGTGCACCGCTCGCTCGGGACGGTCCCCGGCGGCATCCACGTCGAGCTGACCGGCAACGACGTCACCGAGTGCCTCGGCGGTGCGGAGAAGATCATCGACTCCGACCTCGAGAAGCGCTACGAGTCGGTGTGCGACCCGCGCCTGAACCACCAGCAGTCGCTCGAGCTGGCGTTCCTCGTCGCCGAGATGCTCGGCCAGGCGTGACCGGACGGTGACGGCACCCGCGACGAGCCCGTTGCGGGCCGACCTGCTCAGCGACACCCTGACCAAGCCCACCGAGGCGATGCGGGCCGCCATGGCCCGTGCCGAGGTCGGCGACGACGTCTTCGGCGAGGACCCGACCCTGCGGGCCCTCGAGGAGCGCGTCGCCGACCTGCTCGGTCACGAGGCGGCGCTCTTTACACCGTCGGGCTCGATGGCGAACCAGCTCGGTGTGCGCCTGCACGTGCGACACGGTGAGGAGCTCGTCGGCGACTCCCTGGCCCACGTCGTGCGGGCCGAGCTCGGCGCGGCCGCGGTGCTGTCCGGCATCTCCTCGCGCACCTGGGTCTCCGAGCGGGGCCGCTTCCGGGCCGACGACGCCGCCTCGCTCATGGTCACCGGTGCGGGGCCGTACCAGGTGTGCACCGCGCTCGTGGTCGTCGAGAACACCCACAACTTCGGCGGCGGCACGGTCCAGTCCCTCGAGGAGATCCGCCGGGCGCGGACGATCACCCGCGAGCGCGGCGTCGCCATGCACCTCGACGGCGCCCGCCTCTTCAACGCCCACGTCGCCTCGGGCATCCCGGTCGCCGACTACGGGCGGGAGTTCGACACCGTGTCGGTGTGCCTGAGCAAGGGCCTCGGAGCCCCCGTGGGCAGCGTCCTGGCCGGGTCGGCCGAGGCCATGGCCGAGTCACGGATCTGGCGCAAGCGTTTCGGCGGTGGCATGCGTCAGGCCGGGATCCTCGCTGCCGCAGGCCTGTACGCGCTCGACCACCACGTCGAGCGCCTCGCCGACGACCACGCCCGCGCTCGCCGCACCGCCGCCGCGATGGCCGAGGCGGCACCCGGTTCGGTCGACCTGGCCACCGTGGAGACCAACATCGTCATCGTCGACGTCGCCGCGGCGGGCTGGACGTCAGCGGCGTTCGTCGCCGCGGCCCTCGACGCGGGGGTCCGTACCTACGCCGTGGGCCCGGGCGCGGTGCGCCTCGTGTGGCACCTCGACGTCGACGACGCGGCGACCGACGTCGCGGTCGACGTCCTCACCTCCCTGCTGCGCACCCCGCCGCCCACCTGACCCCTGCCTGCCGCGAACGCGGTCCTGGCCCGGACGGGACGTGGACGACTCTCAGACGATCGTGAGGTGGATCGTGCTGCCCTTGGGCACCGTCGTCCCCGCGGCGGGGTCCTGGGCGCGGACCTTCTTCTCGAAGAGGTCGCCGAAGGGGTACTGCTTGTCGACCGTGAACCCGAGGTCGGTCAGCGCCTTCTCCGCGAGGGCGTCCTGCTGGTCGACGACGTTGGGCACCTGGACCATGACCGGGCCCTTGGACACGACGAGCGTCACGGCGTCGCCGCGGTGCAACGTGCCGGAGGCGGGGTCCTGGGACACGACGTTGCCGGCCGGCACGGTGTCGCTGTTCACGTCCGCGCCGCGCCGCACCTGGAACCCGAGCTTGCCCAGCTTGGCGGCCGCGGCGTCGAACGGCGTGCCGGTCACCTTCGGCACGTCGATGGGCTCGGGGCCCTTCGACACGACGAGGTCGACGGCGGTGCCCCGCTTGACCGACGCCTCGGGGTCGGGCGACTGGGAGACGACCCGACCCTTCGGGACGGTCTCGCTCCACTGCTGTCTGGTGTCGCCGACGGTCAACGTCAGCGGCCCGAGGACGTCGACGGCGTCGGCGGCCTTGGTGCCCACGAGCTTCGGGACCGTGTAGCGCTCCTGGCCCTTGGACACGACGACGCGGATCGTGGAGTCCTTGGACAGCTGCGTGCCGGCACCGGGCTCGATGCGCAGGACGGTGCCCTTGGCGGCGGTCTCGGAGAACTCGTCGTGCTCGTCCATCGACAGGGACGCGGCCTGCAGGCTCGAGCGCGCCTGCGCCACCGACTGGCCGACGAGCCCGGGCACGACCGTCGTGCCGCCCGGGCCCGCGGTGAACCACCAGCCCGCAGCCCCACCGCCGAGCACGAGGAGCACCGCGGCGAGCCAGGCCGGCCACCGTCGGCGGCGCCGGCGCTGCACCGGTATTGCCGTGAGCGGCATCGCCGTGGTGCGCTCGAGGACCGGGGTGGTGTGCAGACCGGTGAGCTGGCCCGTGTCACCGGGGGAGGCGGTCCGCGCCGAGGTGTCGGCCGCGGCCGGCGCACGGACGGCGGTATCGGTCCGGGGCGCGGTGCCGCGCCGGTCGAGGTCGGTCGGTGACAGCACACGGCGCACGTGGCGCAGCGCCGCGACGAGCTCGGCGGCCGAGTCGAAGCGGTGGTCCGGGTCGAGCGCGGTGGAGCGAGCGACGAGCTCGTCCAGCGACCGCGGGACCTCCGGCACGAGCGTCGACGGCGCCGGGATGGACCCGTGCACGTGCTGGTAGGCGATCTGGATCGGGGTGTCACCGGTGACCGCCTTGCGCCCGGTCAGCATCTCGAAGAGCAGCAGGCCCGCAGCGTAGACGTCGCTACGGGCGTCGGCCTGGCCCCGCTCGACCTGCTCGGGGGACAGGTACGACACCGTGCCGAGGAGCACGCCGGTCTGGCTCGTGGCGGTCTGGTTCGTGATGGCGCGCGCCAGCCCGAAGTCGGCGACCTTGACCTCGCCGTCGTGGCGCACGATGACGTTCTCGGGCTTGACGTCGCGGTGGATCATGCCCGCCGCGTGCGCAGCGCGCAGCGCGAGGAGGATCGGCTCGAGGATGGCGAGGGCCTCGCGGGCGGTGAGCGGCGCCTCTTCGTGGATGACCTCGCGCAGGGTCTTGCCCTCGACGAGCTCCATCGCGAGGAAGACGTCGCCGTCGTCCTCGCCCTGGTCGAAGACGGCGACGACGTTGGGGTGGCTCAGGCGCGCCGCGGAGCGGGCCTCGCTGCGGAAGCGCTCGACGAAGACGTCGTCGACGGCCAGGCCAGGACGCATGATCTTGAGCGCGACCTCACGGTCGAGGCGTGCGTCGAGCGCCACGTAGACCGAGGCCATGCCTCCGTCTGCGAGGTGGGACAGGATGCGGTACCGGCCGTCGATCACCCGACCGACGAGGGCGTCCGCCACGCTGGACGTCACGGGCAGGAGTTTACGGGCTGACCCTGCGCATCCCGTGCAGGCGAGCCGCGGCCCCGCGCACCCGGGGGAGGGTGTGCGGGGCCGCGGTCTCCTGGGCTCCCGGGGGGTTGGGAGCGTCACATGCGGTCGTAGACCGCAAGGACGTTGGCGACGTACTTCTTCGTGTCCTCGTAGAGGCCCTTGGTGCGGACCGAGTAGAGGCCCTGGTAGTACCCGGCGACCGCCTGCTCCCGCGAGTCGGCCGAGGCGAGCAGCGCGCGGATGATGAGGACTCCACCGGTGACGTTGTCCCGCGTGTCGTAGCGGTCGAGAGAGCGCCCGGCCAGCTGGGAGGACCACGTCTCGGCGATCGGCATCAGCTGCATGACCCCGACGGCGTCGCTGAAGGACACCGCCCGCTGGTTCCACCCCGACTCGATCCACGCGATCGCGAGCGCGAGCTTGGGGTCGACGCCGTTGCGGGTCGCCGTCGCCCGGATGATGTCGGCCGTCTCGGTGCGGCTCGGGACGTCTCGGGCGGCGAGCTTGGCCTTGCTGGCCGCGACGGCCAGCTGGGTCTTCGTCGGCGTCGAGTAGCCGCTCGGCGGCGTCGGGCTCGGTGCCGGGCTCGCGGGCGCCGGTGCGCTGGCCACACCAGGCACGACGATGCGCTGACCGATGTAGATGAGGCCGGCGTTCTTGAGCTTGTTGGCGGCGAGCAGCTTGGTCAGGGACACCTTGTACCTGGCGGCGATGCCCGACATCGTGTCACCACGGACGACGACGTGGACGATGCTGCCCGCGGGCACGGAGACCGGGGCGGACGAGCCGGACGACGTGACGGCACCCCTGGCCGGCTTCGTCGGTGTCGCCGCGGACCGCGGCGTCGTGGCCGTCGCGGGCGAGCCGGGGACGAGCAGCCTCTGGCCCGGCAGGATCAGGCTCCCGCCGGCGGCGAGCCGGTTCTTGTCCACGAGCGCGCGCACCGTGGTGCGGTGGGCGATGGCGAGATGCCACAACGTGTCGCCGGGCCGGACGGTGATCGTCTTCCACGGCGTCGCGTGCACGGGCACGACGACGGCGTGGGGCGGCTGCGCCAGCGCGGCGACGTCGGCGAAGGGCATGTGGGGTCCTTTCCTGGGGCCCGGTTGCAGGAAATGAGGTGTGGAGGGGCTCTGGGAAGGGGCTGGTGGTGCGGTGAGCTGCTCGAGGCGGGTTCGCTGTCGTGCGGTCCCGGGACTCCTGTGAGGGATGGGGCGTGTGTGACGATATCGCATGATTGAGCGCTAAAGTAAAAATACAGCGATGTAATTCGGCTTCGGTCCGTGTGTCGCACTGCCCGGCTCGGGTGGCAGACTCTGACGACGTGAGCCAGAGCCCGAACACCGACTCCGCAGCACGCTCCCACCCCGGCCCCGACGCCGGCTCGGACCTCGTTTCCGACGCCGTTTCCGACGCCGTTCCTGAGACGGGTCCGTCGCACGACCTCGAGCGCCTCGTCGGGGAGTGGCTGACGGTGCCCGACGTCGCCGAACGGCTCGGGGTGCCGCTGGCGCGCGTGCGTCGCCTCATCGCCGACCGCGAGCTCCTCGCCGCGCGCGTCGGGGAGCGCCACGTCCAGTCCGTGCCGGCGAAGTTCCTCGACGACGAGGGCCCGCGGCCCGAGCTGCGCGGCACCTTCACGGTGCTGGCCGACGGCGGCATGCACGACGACGAGATCATCACCTGGCTCTTCACCCCGGACCCGACGCTGCCCGTCGAGGGGGCCCCGATCGACGCCCTGCGCGCCGGTCACAAGACCGAGATCCGCCGGCGCGCCCAGGAGCTCGCCTTCTGACGTGTCGGTCAGGCGCGGCGGTCAGGAGTGGCGGTCAGGAGTGGCGGGCCGTCGAGACCGCGACGAGGCCCTCGAGGACGCCGAGGGCCTCGTCGGCGAGGACCCCGGTGTCCCGGGCCCGCGCCACGGCCGTGCCCGACGCCTCGGCGAGCTCGCCGATGAGCGCCTCGACGCGCTCGACGGCTCCGGTGCGGACGAGCACCTCGCGGATCGACTCGACGCCGGCGAGGTCGAGGTCGTCGCGGCCGAGCAGCCCCTCCACGAGACGGCGGTCCGGCTCCGACGCCGCATCGAGGGCGTGCGCGAGCAGGACGGTCCGCTTGCCCTCGCGCAGGTCGTCGCCGGCCGGCTTGCCGGTGGCCTCGGGGTCGCCGAAGACGCCGAGGAGGTCGTCACGGAGCTGGAACGCCTCGCCGAGCGCCAGGCCGTAGTCGGACAGCGGCTCGAGGGCGTCCTCGGGTGCTCCGCCGACGAGGGCGCCGATGAGCAGCGGGTGCTCGATCGTGTACTTGGCGCTCTTGAAGCGGATCACCTTGCGGGCCGAGGCGACCCGCGCCTCGAGGTCGAGACCGTCCCAGCCGCGGGCCGACTCGAGCAGGTCGAGGAACTGCCCACCCATGAGCTGGGTCCGCATGAGGTCGAACAGGCCCCGGCCCCGGGCCAGATCGGTGGCCGGCAGGCCGCACGACGAGTAGAGCTCGTCGCACCACGTGAGGCACAGGTCGCCGGCGAGGATCGCCGCGCCCTCCCCGAAACGGTCGGAGTCGCCGGACCAGCCGTGGTCGGTGTGGAGCGAGGCGACCGCCCGGTGGGCCGAGGGCTTGCCGCGGCGGGTGTCGCTGCGGTCCATGACGTCGTCGTGCAGCAGCGCAGCGGCCTGGAAGAACTCCATGCTCGCCGCGAGCCGCACGAGTGCGTCGGAGTCGGCGCCCCCGGCCGCGCGGTAGCCCCAGTAGAGGAAGCCGGCGCGCAGGCCCTTCCCCCCGGACAGCAGGCCCGAGACGGCGGACACGAGGGGCGCGGTCTCCTCACCGATGGCGGCGAGCGCCTGCGTCGCCCCCGCGACCTGGCCGTCGATCGCGTGCTGCACCCGACGGCGCAGCACGTCGAGGTCGGTGGGGGTCTGCACGGGCTCCTCCATCGAGTCGGGAATCGTGGTCAGCCTACGCGGGCGTCCGACCGCCCCGTGAACAGCCCACACACCCCGGACGGGGGCCGCCTAGGGTGAGCGGCATGGCGCACGGCACCGCATCCTCGATGGCTCGGGCGGAGCGGTTCACCCGGTCCATCCCGGCGCTCATCGAGGCCGACACCCCCACCTTCAGCTTCGAGTTCTTCCCCCCGAAGGACGACGCGGCCGAGGTGCAGCTGTGGCAGGCGGTCCGGCACCTCGAGAAGATCTCGCCGAGCTTCGTGTCGATCACCTACGGCGCGGGGGGCAGCACCCGGGACCGCACGGTGCGCCTGACCCAGCGGATCCTCGAGGAGACGACGCTGACGCCGATGGCGCACCTGACCTGCGTCGGGCACTCGGTGTCCGAGCTGCGCGGCATCGTCGGGGCGTACGCCTCGGCGGGGGTGCGCAACATCCTGGCCCTGCGCGGTGACCCGCAGGGGGGCCTCGGGCAGCCGTGGGTCGCCCACCCGGAGGGGCTCGACCACGCCGACGAGCTCGTCGCGCTGGTCCGCGGGCTCGGCGACTTCACGGTCGGGGTCGCGGCGTTCCCCGACCGTCACCCCGAGTCGCGCGACCCCGCCGAGGACGCCGAGACGCTGATCCGCAAGGAGCGCGCCGGGGCGCAGTTCGCCATCACCCAGATGGTCTTCGACGTCGACAACTACCTGCGGCTGCGCGACGAGCTGGCCCGGCGCGGGTCGCAGCTTCCCGTCGTGCCGGCGATCATGCCGATCACGAACGCGCGCCAGGTCGTGCGCATGGCCCAGCTGGCCGGCCAGCCGATGCCGGCTGCCGTCACCGACCGCCTCGACCGGCTCGGGGACGACGCGGAGGGCGTGCGGGCCGAGGGCCTGGCCATCGCCACCGAGTCCGCGCGGCGCCTCCTCGACGAGGGTGCGCCGGGCATCCACTTCATCACGATGAACCGCTCGTCGGCGACGCTCGAGGTCTTCGGCCGGCTCTGAGGGTCGGCAGCGGCGTCGGTCGACGGCCTCGAGCGTCGCCGGGTCAGGCCGGCGGGTCCTCGGAGGCCTCGTCCGGGGCCGGCGGACGCGTCGGGCGGGCGCGGCCCGGCCGGCGGCCCGGCGGAGCCGTCGGCGGCGCCGCGGTCGGGACGGCGATGCCGACCCGCTCGCCCCATGCGTCGTAGCGCCGCTTGAGCCGGCGCAGGCGCCCGGCGAGCGTCCACACGAGCAGCCCCCCGGCCGCGAGGAGCAGCAGCGCGGTTGTCGCAGCCGCCCAGGGGTGGGCGATCGCCAGGGCCATGACGCCGGTGACGGTGACGTCCTCGCCCGTGCTGACGACGATGGTGCTGGCGGGCTCGGGCGAGGTGTTGACGATGCCCCGCAGTCCGGCCTTGACGCCGTGTGAGACCAGGGCCGTGACGCCACCGGTGGCAGCACCGACGGCGGCATCGAGGCTCGCGGTCTCGTGGCCGATGAGGTAGCCGATCGTGGCCCCGACGGCGGGCCGCACGACGGTGTGGACCGAGTCCCAGACCGAGTCGACGTAGGGGATCTTGTCGGCGACGAGCTCGAGGAGGAAGAGGACCGCCGCACCGACGAGGACGTCGGTGCGGGCGAGCGCGTCGGGGACCTGTCCGAGGTTGAAGAGGCGGTCGGCGAGGCCGAGGACGAGCACGACCGCGTACGCGTTGATGCCGCTGCCCCACCCGGTGGTGAAGGCCAGGGGGATGAGCTCGGCTCCCACGTCACTCCTTCGTCCAAGCCGGCCTGCGGGGGCGGCGGGGTCCAGGCGCGGCCGGACGGCCGAGCCTCGGTCCAACGCTGCCGACCGTCCCGTAATCCCGAGGTGCGCGCAAGGGCTGCGAGGACGGCCGGTCGGGGCGCTGCCCTGCCGGGTGGGGCGCTGCCCTGCCGGGTGGGCGCGCACGAGAGACGGGCCCGGGCCCTGGACGGACGGGACCCCTGCGCCCTTCCGGCCACGGGCCGGACCCGTGGTGACCCACTCTGGTCGAGCACGTCCACGTGGACTTGAGCACCGGTACTCAGGTCCACGCAAACCGCCCCGAACGTGAGCAAACACGGCCTGCGCCGCCGGCCGTCGGATCGCCTTGACACGGTGTCGGCGGCAGGGGTTACGCTGGTCGAGTTCGAACAGGTGTTCGAGTGTTCATCGTTCAGTCCAGTCGTCGGTTGGGGTGTCGGCCGTCCGTGTGGGGCGCGGGCAGCCAGGGTCGTGACCTCCCGCCTCGACGTGTCCGAGGGAGACGTGTCGTGGTGCGCAGGTTCAGTGATGCAGTGCAGGTCAGGGTCCGGTTCGAGCAGGACGGATCCCAGGTGACGGGTGCCTCCCGGGCCGGTGCAGGTGCAGGTGCAGGCCCGGATGCAGGTCCGGGTGAGGCTCCGGTCGACGGCGCCGCCCGGGAGCGGCCCGAGGCCTTCATCTGGAAGGGCCGCCTCTACGTCGTGCGGGAGGTCCTCGCGCAGTGGCGGGAGCGGCGGGCGTGGTGGCACGACGCCCTCGACGCCGAGGAGGCGCAGGTGCGCCCCGGCGAGACGCTCCTCGCCGCCGCGAGCGAGCAGCACGTCTGGCGGGTCGAGGCGAGCCCCGGGTGGTCGTTCACGCCCGGGGTCTACGACCTCGCCCACGACGCGTCCCCCCGCGGTGACCGCTGGTCGCTCGTCCGGGTCGCCGACTGATGCCCGCCCCACCAGCCACCGTCCCCGCGCTTGTACCCGCGCCTGTACCCGCGCCTGTACCCGCGCCTGTCGAGAGGAGCCGACCCGTGGCCACCGCACCGTTGCACCGCCCGCCCATCTCCGTCGCCGTGCTCACCCTGCTCGACCGCTCGAGGGGCAGCCTCGAGTCGGCCTGCCGCGTGAGCGAGGCCACCGAGCGCTACCGCGACGCCCACCTCGGGGCCCTGCGCGCCGCCGCCGCGCTGGTCGCGGCCCGGACGGCGCCGACGCCGCGGTCCCGACCCCGCAGCGTCTGGCAGGTGCTGCCCCTCGTCGCCCCCGAGCTGGGGGAGTGGGCCGCGTTCTTCGCCGCGTGCTCCGCACGCCGGTCCGTCGTCGACCGCGGGGGCCACATCGCGCCGCGCGAGGCCGACGACCTGCTCCGGCAGGCCGAGATGTTCCTCGAGATCGTCCAGGACCTGCTCGGCGTGCCGATCGCCGTCCCGCTGCCGCGGACCATCACCCCGGTCTCGTCCGGGCCGAGGAGCCGTGCGAGCGGGGCATGACGAGCACGACCACCAGCACGACCACCAGCACGACGCCCCGGGGGGTCGGCCCGAGGTCCGGGGCGGGAGCCGGCCGCGTCGGCGACAGCTTCGTGCACCTGCACGTCGCGAGCGGCTACTCGATGCGCTACGGCACCGCGACACCCCGCCAGCTCGTCGAGCGGGCCGCCGCCTGGGGCCAGCCGGCGCTCGCCCTCACCGACCGCGACGGGCTCTACGGCGCGGTCAAGTTCGTCCGCGCCTGCATGGAGCACGACGTCGCCCCCGTCCTCGGTGTCGACCTCGCCCTCGAGCCGCCGCGCACCGGCCCGACCGGTCGCCCGCGTCGGTCCGAGCACAGCCGCACGCCGGTTCGCGGGGGTGCTCTCGTCGACCCGCGCCTGCCGCGCGTCACCGTCCTCGCCCGTGGCCGGGCCGCGGGGCTGCCGCCCGGCCTCGGGTGGGCCGCCCTGTGCCGGCTCGTCACGGCGACCCACCTGCGGGGCGAGCGGGGCACCCCGGTCACGACGCCCGAGCTCCTCGCGGAGCACGCGCGCCCCGGCGGCCCGCTCCCGTCGGGGGAGGGTGGGACCCCCGGCCCCGGGACCCTGCCCGTCACCTCCGGTGTCGACCCGTCAAGGCGGGCGGACGCCGGACCCGCACCGCTCGTCGTCCTCCTCGGCCCCGACTCCGACGTCGGCCGCGCGGTCCTCGCCCGGCGACACGGCGATGCACGGGCGGCCCTCGAGCGATGGGTCGCGCTGCTGCCGCCCGGTGGCCTCGTCGTGGAGGTCGTGTGCCACGGCGGTCCCGAGCACCTGCCGGCCAGCCTCGGCCAGGCCGGCCGGATGCTCTCCCTCGCCCGCGAGGTCGGCGTGCCGAGCGTCATCACCGCGGCGGTGCGCCACGCCGACCCGCAGGACGCCGCCGTCGTCGACGTCCTCGACGCGGCCCGGCGCCTCGTCGCGCTCGACGCGCGCCACCTGGACCGCGTCACGACCGCCGGCCACCTCGCGCCGACGCCGGTCATGCACGCCCTCGCCCGCGACGTCGTCCAGGTGTCGGGCCCGGGGCTCGTCGGCGGCGGGGCGCTCGCCCGCGAGCAGGCCCACGAGCTCGTCGCGCGCACGACCGCCCTCGCCACCGAGTGCGTCCAGGACCCGCGTGCAGACCTCGGCATCGGCTCGGTGCACCTGCCCGAGCCCGACGTCCTCGGCATCAGCGCGGGCACCGACCCGCAGCACGTGCTCGCCCGACGCTGCCGCGAGTCGATCGCGACCCGCTACCCCGACCGGTCCGGGTCCGGGCTCGCCGCCGTCGGCGACCGTCTCGAGGACGAGCTCGGCGTCATCGAGACCCTCGGCTACGCGACGTACTTCCTCACCGTCGCCCAGGTGTGCGACCTCGTCCGCGAGATGGGCGTGCGCGTCGCGGCCCGCGGCTCGGGCGCCGGGTCGCTCGTCAACTACCTGCTCGGCATCTCCGGCGTCGACCCGATGCGCCACGGCCTGCTCATGGAGCGGTTCTGCTCACCGCTGCGCGCCGAGCTGCCCGACATCGACATCGACGTCGAGTCGGCCCGCCGCACCGAGATCTACGAGCGGATCCTCGACCACTTCGGGGGCGACCGCGTCACGTGCGTCTCGATGATGGACACCTACCGGGTGCGCCACGCGATCCGCGACGCAGGTGCGGCGCTCGGCCTGCCGCCGCCCGAGATCGACGCCATGGCCAAGGCCTTCCCGCACATCGCCGCCCGCAACGTGCGCCACGCCCTCGCCGAGCTGCCCGAGCTGCGCGCGTCGGGTCTCGACGTGCCGCGCCTGCAGCTGATGTTCGACATCGTCGAGCGGCTCGACGGCCTGCCACGGCACATCGCGCTGCACCCGTGCGGCGTCGTCCTGTCCGACTCCGCGCTCCTGGACCGCACGCCCGTGGAGGCCAGCTGGCTCGGCTTCCCGATGAGCCAGTTCGACAAGGACGACGTCGAGGAGATGGGCCTGCTCAAGCTCGACGTCCTCGGCATCCGGATGCAGTCGGCGATGGCGCACGCCGTCGAGGAGGTCGAGCGGGTCGACGGCGTCCGGGTCGACCTCGACGACGAGGAGCAGGTGCCCTTCGACGACGAGCCGACCTTCGAGATGATCCGCTCGACCCGCACCCTCGGCTGCTTCCAGATCGAGAGCCCCGGCCAGCGCGAGCTCATCGGCAAGTTCGGCCCGCAGACCTTCGAGGACCTCATCGTCGACATCTCGCTGTTCCGCCCGGGACCGGTCAAGAGCGACATGATCGTGCCGTTCCTCAACGCCCGCCAGGGGTGGAAGGAGCCGGCGTACCTGCACCCGACGCTCGTGCCCGCGCTCGAGGAGACCGAGGGCGTCGTCGTCTTCCACGAGCAGGTCCTCAAGATCGTCGCCGAGACCACCGGCGTCAGCCTCGCCCAGGCCGACGAGGTGCGCCGCGCCCTCGGCAGCCCGGCCGGGCAGCTGGAGGTCGAGGCGTGGTGGCGTCCGGCGGCGAGGGCGCGCGGCTACGCCCCCGAGGACGTCGACCGCATCTGGGAGGTCCTCAAGGCGTTCGCCTCGTTCGGGTTCTGCAAGGCGCACGCGGCGGCCTTCGCGCTGCCGACCTACCAGTCGGCCTTCCTCAAGGCGCACCACCCGGCCGCGTTCCTCGCGGGCGTCCTCACCCACGACCCCGGCATGTACCCCAAGCGGCTCATCCTCGACGACGCCCGCGCCTTCGGCGTCACGATCCTCGGCCTCGACGTCAACGCCTCCACCGGCACGTACCGGTTCGAGCGCACCGAGGACGGCGGCGAGGCCATCCGCCTCTCGCTCGCCGACGTGCACGGCATCAGCGAGGCCGAGGTCGCCCGCATCGTCGCCGGCCAGCCGTACTCGAGCCTGTCCGACTTCTGGCAACGGGCGCAGGTGTCGCGGCCCGTCGCCGAGAAGCTCGTCCTCGCCGGGGCGTTCGACACGATCCACGACATCGACCTCGTCGGACCCTCCCGACTCGACGACGCCGGCGGGTTGACGCGCCGGGCCCGCAGCGGCCTCGGTCGGCGAGGCCGGGTCACCCGGCGTGACCTGCTCCTGCACGTCGCCGAGCTCGACCGGTGGTCCTCCTCGCAACGCCGGTCGAGCCGGCGCGTCGCGGCCGCGAGCCGGTCCCGCGGACGGGTCACGTCGGTGTCGGCCACCGGCGACATCCGCGCCCTCGCCGCGGCACAGTCGCAGGCGTCGTCGGGCGCCCCCGAGCACCTCGCCACCCAGCTGACGCTCGACCTCGGTGACGCGCCCCGGCTCACGGCGACGAGCGGCCTGCCCGAGATGACCGGCCCGGAACGCGTCCGGGCCGAGCTCGAGGTGCTCGGCCTCGACGCGTCCGGCCACGTCGTCGACTTCTACCGGCCACTGCTCGACGCCCTCGGCGTCACGAAGGCCCGTGACCTCCTCGACGGTCGCAGCGGCCGCGAGGTGTGGGTCGCCGGGGTCAAGGTGGCGACCCAGACCCCGCCGATCCGCACCGGGCGCCGCGTCGTGTTCCTCACCCTCGACGACGCGACCGGTCCCGCCGACCTCACCTTCTTCGAGGACGTCCAGGGCCCGTACGCGGCGACGGTGTTCCACTCGTGGCTCATCCTCGCCCGCGGCCTCGTGCGCCGCACCGGTCCGCGCGGCGTCTCGATCCGGGCCACCGGAGCCTGGGAGCTCTCCGCGCTCCAGGAGGCCTGGACCACCGGCGGCCTCGAGGCCGTCCACGCGGCGCTCGAGGAGGCCGACCGGGCGGCGTGGGAGCGCGCCGGGGCCCTCGAGGGACCGGGGTCCGGCGTCGGGGAGACCGCGGAGGGTCGACGCGTCCTCGTCCACGCGTCGGGGTTCAAGCAGTCGCCGTACGCGGACATCCGCCCGGCAGGCGAGGAGGTGCGCGGCGCCCGCGGCACGGCCGGGCTCGTCCCGCCCGACCCGTTCGGCGGCGCCGCTGCCACCGGTGGCGGCCCCACCGGCGGCCCGCCACGCAAGCTGTGGCACGCGAGCCCGGGAAGCTCGGGGCACTAGGGTGAGGATGCACCCGAACCACCACATCGACCCCGTCGTCGGCCTGTCCGTCGCGCCCGCCGTGCCAGCCGTGCCCGCCATGCACGTCACCGGCCGCGTCGCCCCGACCGACGTCCGGGGCGAGCGAGCCCCCCGACGGAGGACACCGTGCCCGACGAGCAGCGCCCCCAGCGACGCGGCGGGGCCCGGCCCTCGGCCGTCGTGTCGGCGGTCGGACGCATCGCGAGCGACCACGCCGAGGACCTCGGACGCCCGCTCGACGTCCTCGACCTCGGTGGCGGCACCGGTGGGGTCGCCGTCCCGCTCGCCGTGGCCGGGCACCGCGTCACCGTCGTCGACCCCAGCCCCGACGCGCTGGCAGCCCTGGCCCGGCGCGCCCGCGAGGCCGGCATCGTCGACCGCGTCACCGGCGTGCAGGGCGACGGCGACACCCTGGCGAGCGTCCTGGCCGACCGGTCCGTCGACCTCGCCTGCTGCCACGGAACCCTCGAGTTCGTCGACGACCCCGCGGCCACCCTGCGCGCGCTGGCCGCGGCGCTGCGTCCGGGCGGCGTCCTGTCGCTGCTCGTGTCCGGCCGGCTCGCCGTCGTGTTCGCCAAGGCGATCGCCGGCGAGTTCTCCCAGGCCCGGGCGGCACTCGTCGACCCGTCCGGCCGGTGGGGCGGAACCGACCCGCTTCCCCGCCGCTTCGACGCCGAGCGGCTCGAGGCGCTCCTGCTCGACGCCGGGTTCACCCGCGTCCAGGTCCGTGGCACCGACATCGTCGGGCACCTCGTGCCGGCCTCTCTCGTCGACTCCGACGCCGACCGCGCGGCGCTCACCGAGCTCGACGACCTGCTCGTCTCCGGTCCCGGCCGCGAGTTCCTGCGGACGCTCGGCAATGCCCTGCACGTCGTCGCCCACCGCGACTGACGGGTTCGCCGGGGCCGGGCTCGCGACGGTGGGGTCCCGGTGAGCCGGCGCCAGTTCACCGCCCCGCTCCGGCCGGACGGGCAGCCACCCGACGACACCGGGTGCACCGTCCTGCACGTCGACATGGACGCCTTCTACGCGTCGGCCTCGCTCATCTCCCGGCCCGACCTGCGCGGCAAGCCCGTCATCATCGGGGGAGCGGGTGGTCGTTCGGTGGTCCTGTCCGCGACGTACGAGGCCCGCGCGTTCGGCGTGACGTCCGCGATGCCGATGGCCCGCGCGCGGCGGCTGTGCCCGCAGGCCGTCGTCATCGAGCCGGACCACCGGCGCTACGCGGCCATCTCCGACGCCGTCATGGCCACCTTCGAGACGGTCACCGACTCCGTCGAGCCACTCTCCCTCGACGAGGCCTTCCTCGACGTGGCCGGGGCGGTGCGGCGGCTCGGCAGCCCGACCCGGATCGCCCAACGGCTGCGCGACACGATCGCCGACGAGCAGGGGATCACGTGCTCGGTCGGGGTCGCGCCGACGAAGTTCGTGGCCAAGCTCGCCTCGAACCTCGCCAAGCCCGACGGCCTCCTCGTCGTGCCCCGTGACGAGGTCGTCTCGTTCATCCACCAGCTGCCCGTCGCCGCCATCTGGGGTGTCGGCGACAAGACCGAGGAGCACCTGCACCGCCTCGGCCTGCGCACGGTCGCCGACCTGGCCCACACCCCGGTCGAGACCCTCCAGCGGGCCCTCGGCGACGTCGCCGGCCTGAGCCTGCACGACCTCGCGTGGGGTCGCGACCCGCGCCGGGTCGTGCCCGAGCGGCGCGAGAAGTCGATCGGCGCCGACGAGACCTTCGCCCACGACATCGACGACCCGGTGCGCATCCACCGCGAGCTGCTCCGGCTCGCCGACCGGACCGCCGCCCGGGCCCGGTCGGCCGGGATGTCGGGGCGCACCGTGTCGATCAAGGTCCGGTTCGCCGACTTCACGACGATCACGCGGGCCAGGACGCTGCGCCACCACACCGACGTCTCGCGCGACATCTACGCCACCGCACGTGAGCCTCTACGACCGGCTCGGGCTCCAGCGGGCCCGCATCCGGCTCGTCGGCGTGCGCCTCGAGGGGCTCGTGCCGACCGAGAACGCCCCCATCCAGGCGCGCCTCGACGAGCCGGAGAAGGGGTGGCGCGACGCCGACCGTGCCGTCGACCGGGCGAGCGCCCGGTTCGGTGCCGGGTCGGTCCGTCCGGCGAGCCTCATGCGTGAGCCGACCTCGGGTTCCCAACGTGAGACGCGCGACCTATCCTGAAGGAAAGAAACCCCGTCGGCTCTCACCGGCCTACGATTCGGTGACAGTCGAGATCGCACAGGGAGGTGCCGAGTGGCACTCTCGGAACACGAGGAAGCCCTGCTCCAGCAGATGGAGGAGGCCCTCTACGCCGAGGACCCGCGCTTCGCGTCGCGGATCCGCAAGACCAAGTCGCGTGGTGCCGGGCGAGGCAGGATCGTCGCCGGCGTCATCGCCGGTGTGGCGGGCCTCGCGCTCGTCGTGTTCTCCGCGATGAGCAGCACGATCTGGCTCGGTGCGGTGGGTTTCGCGATCATGGTCGCCGGCATCGTCTACGCCATCACCCCGTCCAAGGCGCGGCTGGCCGCCGTCGATGCCGACGGCACCCCGAAGCCGCGCACCGGCGGTCGGCTCCGCGCCCCCAGCCCTCGGCAGGGCACGTTCATGGAGCGCCTCGAGGAGCGCTGGGAGAAGCGTCGCCGCGACCAGTGGTGACCTGGACGGCGACACCGGAAGCGACGCAGGAAGCGACACTCGAAGCGACACCGAAAGCGACACCGAAAGCGACACCGAAGCACCGGCACGAACGGAAGGCCGCCACTCCCTCGGGACGGCGGCCTTCGTGCGTCACGCGACGCTCGGGTGTCAGAGGCGGCTGTGAGAAGGGCCACGTCAGGGACGCGTGAGGTAGACCCCCGCGACCCAGGTGGCGAGGATGCCGAGCGCCGTGAGCAGCTCGATGCCCATGCTCGTGACGACTGCACGCACGGCCTCCCGGGTGGCTGACCAGGCCCGAGCGTGCTCGCGGTGCTTGACGCGCTCGAGCAGGTAGACGGTCAGCACGAAGCCGAGCGGGCCGCCGACGACCGGCACGACGAAGAACCCGACGACCGCCACGAGGGCAGCGACGGTCACGAGCGTCGAGTCGACACCACGACGCGTCAGGCGCCGGCCCGGCACGAGGTACTTGGCCGTGAGGCCCACGGCGAACACGACCGTCGCGAGGGCGAGCACGACCCAGCCGGCGGCGTCCTGGCGCAGCAGTGCCCAGGCGAGCGCGCCTCCCCAGACCAGGACGAGACCGGGCAGGACGGGCACGACGACGCCAGCGGTCCCGACCAGCATCACGCCCAGGATCACGAGGTTCGTCTCGGTGATCACGGGTCAGCCGGTCGGGACCGCTGTGCGGGTGTGGGACGCGTGGCGTCCGCGCTGTGCTGCCGGACCCCGGTCAGCGCTCGTCGACGGGTGCGGACGCCGGCGTCTCGATGAGCCGGGCCGTCTCGTCGTGGATGTCGACGGCCTTGTCCATGAGGGCCGGCAGGTGCTGCCGTCCGTGGTGGGCGCAGAAGAGGAGCTCACCGCCGCCGACAAGGCGAGCGCGGATGTAGGCCTGGGCGCCACACCGGTCGCAGCGGTCTGCTGCAGTCAACTCGGGTGCCAGTGCTGTCGTCATCTCAGTGCTCGCCTTCTCTCTGTTCCTCGCGGGGCCTCCCTAGGGAGATCCCTGCTTGCCCGAGGCTCCGGGCGCCTGCGTCGCCCCTTGCTCTCGCGGTCCTTCCAACAGTGAATCACGCGGAATGCTTCCCCGATGGCACGCTCGGCTGCAAGGCACTCGCAAGATTCCCGGATCGTTACCGACTGTCCGGGGTTCGCGGCGGCAGGGGCCGCGGAGGCCGACCTCGGAGGGGTCGCCGCGAGCCTGCGGGGCGTCGTCGGCGAGGGGAACTAGGCTGCGGGTGCCGGTGGGCCCGAGCCCCCTGCGAGGTCCGACCTCCGGCGAGCAGCTCCGACGAAACGAGAGAGAACCGACACCCGTGGCCTCCGCCTCCCGCCCCGCTCCCTCCGGCAACGGCGACTACACCGCGCGTCACCTGCAGGTCCTCGAGGGCCTCGAGGCCGTGCGCAAGCGTCCCGGCATGTACATCGGCTCGACCGACCAGCGCGGGCTCATGCACTGCCTCTGGGAGATCATCGACAACGCCGTCGACGAGGCCCTGGCGGGGGTCTGCACCGACATCGAGGTCATCCTCGGCTCCGACGGGTCGATCGAGGTGCGCGACGACGGCCGGGGCATCCCCGTCGACATCGAGCCGCGCACGGGACTGTCCGGCGTCGAGGTCGTCTTCACCAAGCTGCACGCGGGCGGGAAGTTCGGCGGCGCCTCCTACGCGGCCACGGGTGGTCTGCACGGCGTCGGGGCGTCCGTCGTCAACGCCCTCTCGGCCCGGCTCGACGTCGAGGTCGACCGGGGCGGCAAGACGTACGGCATGAGCTTCCGCCGGGGCGAGCCCGGCACCTTCACCGACGCCCCGGGCGCCCCCCACTCGCCCGACGCGTCCTTCACGCCGTACGAGAAGAAGAGCGCCCTGCCCGTCGTGGGCAAGGCCAAGCGCGGGGTCACCGGCTCCCGCGTGCGGTTCTGGCCGGACCGGCAGATCTTCCTCAAGGACGCCGAGCTGGACTACGACGCGATCCTCGGACGGGCCCGCCAGACCTCCTTCCTCGTGCCGGGCCTGCGTCTGGTCATCCGCGACGAGCGGCGGCTCAAGCGCACCCCCGGCGAGGAGGGACCCATCGAGGAGGTGTTCCAGCACGACGGCGGCATCACCGACTTCGTCGAGTTCCTCGCGCCCGACACCCCGATCACCGACGTGTGGCGCCTCGAGGGCTCCGGGACCTTCACCGAGACCGTTCCGGTCCTCGACGTCAACGGCCACATGACGCCCACCGAGCTCGAGCGCGAGTGCGGTGTCGAGGTGGCGCTGCGGTGGGGGCAGGGCTACGACACGAAGGTCCAGTCCTTCGTCAACATCATCACGACGCCCAAGGGCGGCACCCACGTCGCCGGCTTCGAGCAGGCGCTGCTCAAGGTCTTCCGCCGACAGCTCGAGGTCAACGCGCGCCGGCTCAAGGTCGGCAACGACAAGCCCGAGAAGGACGACGTCCTCGCCGGGATGACGGCGGTCGTCACCGTCCGGCTCGCCGAGCCGCAGTTCGAGGGACAGACCAAGGAGGTCCTCGGCACGAACGCGGTGCGCGCCATCGTGGCCCGCGTCGTCGAGAAGGAGCTGACCGAGCGGCTCACGTCACCGAAGCGTGGCGACAAGGCACAGGCCGCCCTGCTGCTGGAGAAGGTCGTCTCGGAGATGAAGTCGCGCATCAGCGCGCGGCTGCACAAGGAGACCCAGCGTCGCAAGAACGCCCTCGAGAAGCTCGAGCCTGCCCTCGAAGCTGCGCGACTGCCGCACCACCGAGGTGGGCCGCTCCGAGCTGTTCATCGTCGAGGGCGACAGCGCCATGGGCACGGCCAAGGAGGCCCGCAACAGCGAGTTCCAGGCGCTGCTGCCGATCCGCGGCAAGATCCTCAACGTCCAGAAGGCGTCCGTCTCGGACATGTTGAAGAACGCCGAGTGCGCCTCCATCATCCAGGTCATCGGCGCCGGGTCCGGCCGCAGCTTCGACCTGGAGGCGGCCCGCTACGGCAAGGTCATCATCATGACCGACGCCGACGTCGACGGCGCCCACATCCGCACCCTGCTGCTGACCCTCTTCTTCCGGTACATGCGTCCGCTCGTCGAGGCCGGTCGCGTCTTCGCGGCGATGCCGCCGCTGCACCGGCTCGAGGTCATCAACGCCGGTGCGCGCAAGAACGAGCTCATCTACACCTACAACGAGCTCGAGATGCGCCGGACCGTCGCACGCCTCGAGAAGTTGGGCAAGAAGATCAAGCAGCCGATGCAGCGCTACAAGGGTCTGGGCGAGATGGACGCCGACCAGCTGGCCGACACGACGATGGACCCCCGGCACCGCACGCTGCGCCAGGTGACGATGCGCGACCTCGAGGCGGCCGAGCGGGTCTTCGAGCTGCTCATGGGCAACGAGGTGGCCCCGCGCAAGGACTTCATCGTCGAGTCCGCGAGCGACGTCGACCGCGAGCGCATCGACGCCTGAGGCGTCGTCCTCAGGACGCCACCGGGGGTGGCGTGCTTACGATGTGCCTGCCGGCGGGGCTCCCTCCGGCGGCTGCGTCGAGAAGGGGTGTCGAAGGTGGGCGACGGCGGTGGGGACGGGTCGGTGGACGCCGCGCGCGACGAGCGGTGGGCCGGACCGTCGGAGAGCCCCTCGGACGGTCACCCGGACGGGCATCCGGACAGGCGTCCGGCCGGCCTGGGAGCCGGTGGCGACAGCTTCACCGTCGCCGTGCCGACCGACGGCTCGGGGCCCGATGCCTCGGCGCCCACCGAGCCCGGCCACCTGTCGGCAGGGCCCGCGGTGCCCGACGACGACGTGGCGGTGGCCCGCCTCGACGAGGCGCCCGAACGCACGGTGCCGGCGGCGAGCTACCTGTCGCCCGACGAGCTGCGCTGGGCGGGCGACCGGATCGCGGCCATCTCGGCCGCGTTCGCGTCGCGCGTCGTCGGGCAGGTGCGGCTGCAGGAGACCCTTCTCATCGCCCTGCTGACCGGTGGGCACGTCCTCCTCGAGAGCGTGCCCGGCCTGGCCAAGACGACCGCCGCCCAGACCATCGCCCAGGCGGTCGGTGGCCGTTTCCACCGCATCCAGTGCACGCCGGACCTGTTGCCGAGCGACATCGTCGGCACCCAGGTCTACAACCAGCACTCGGGCGCCTTCGAGACCCAGCTCGGCCCGGTCCATGCCAACTTCGTCCTCCTCGACGAGATCAACCGCAGCAGCGCCAAGACCCAGTCGGCCATGCTCGAGGCGATGCAGGAGCGGCAGACCTCGATCGGGGACCGGAGCTACGCCCTGCCCGACCCGTTCCTCGTCCTGGCGACGCAGAACCCCATCGAGCAGGAGGGCACCTACCCCCTGCCCGAGGCGCAGCTCGACCGGTTCATGCTCAAGGACGTCCTCGACTACCCGTCCCCGGCCGAGGAGGCCGAGGTGCTGCGGCGCATCGACTCCGGCGTCTACGCCCGGCCCGGCTCGCCCGTCGTGTCGCCCGATGACGTCAAACAGCTGCAGGCCCTCGTGTCCCGCGTCTACATCGACCCGGCGATCGTCAACTACGTCGTCGGCATCTCCTACGTCACGCGCCACCCGCGCGACTACATCGAGCCGCGCCTTGCCGGCTACGTCGACTTCGGGGCGAGCCCGCGGGCGAGCATCGCCTTCACCGCCGCCGCCCGGGCGCGGGCCCTCATCGACGGCCGCAACCACGTCGTGCCCGACGACGTCAAGGCGCTGACGCACCGCGTCCTGCGCCACCGCGTCACGCTCGGGTTCGAGGCCGCCGCCGACGAGGTGCCGGTCGAGCGCGTCATCGACGCCATGGTGGGCGGGATCCGCACACCCTGACCGGGGCGGGAGCCACGATGCCGACGACGCTGCTGACCCGGGTCAAGAGCAAGCTCTTCGTCCACGCCCGACGCCGGTCGCGCAGCCTGCTCGAGGGCGAGGACGCGTCGATCTTCCACGCCCGCAGCCTCGACTACGACGACCTGCGCGCCTACGTGCCGGGCGACGAGGTACGCGACATCGACTGGAAGGCCACGGCCCGCCACCAGGCTCCCCTCGTCAAGCGCTACGTCGCGACACGCAAGCAGAACGTCCTGCTCGTCGTCGACACCGGCCGCGGCATGGCGGCCACGACCCGCAGCGGCGAGGCGAAGAAGGACGTCGCGATCGCCGCGGCCGGTCTCGTCGGCTACCTCGCGCAACGGCACGGTGACCTGGTCGGGCTCGTGCGCGGCACGGCGTCCTCGACGGTCGCCCACGAGCTGGGCGGCAGCGAGGCGCACCTCGAGCTGCTCCTGCGCGCCGTCGAGGCCGCGACCCGCCTCGACGGCGACGGCAGCAACCTCGCGACGCAGCTGCGCTGGGTCGTGCGCAACGTCCGACGCCGGCTCGTCCTGCTCGTCGTGGCCGACGACCGCGACCTCGACCCTGCCCTTGACGACCTGCTACGGCGGTTGCACGTCCAGCACGAGATCCTCTGGCTCACCGTCGAGGACGCCGACCCGACCGTCGTGGCCGGCGACCGGACCACCTACGACGTCGCCGACACGTACACCCTGCCGACGCTGGTGCGGCTCGACCCGCGGGTCCGGGCGGCGTACGCGCGCACCGTGCAGGAGCGGGTGCAGCGCACGGCCAGTCTCCTCGACCGCCGTGGCATCAACCACGCCCGCCTCGGGTCGAGCGACGAGGTCGTCCCCACGGTGTTCGCCCTCCTGGAGAGGCAGCGCCGTGCACGTCGCTGACGCACCCCCGCCGGGCTTCTACGCGCCTGACCCGTACGCCCCGAGGTGGGTCTGGCTGGGGCTCGCGGCCCTCGCCCTCGTCGCCCTCTGGTACGCATGGGTGCTCTGGTCGACGCGGCGACGCCTGGTCGTCGTGCCACCACGGGTCACCCCGGACCGCCTGACCAGGCTCCGCGCGGACTACACCCGCCAGATCGACCTCGTCCTGCGCCGCGCCGCCGCCGGCGAGATCACCCAACGACGCGCGCACCAGCAGCTGAGCATCCTCGTGCGCCACTTCGTGCAGGAGGTCTCCGGCGTCCACGCCCCGACGATGACCCTGACCGAGCTGACGGCGTCGGGGGAGCGGTTCTCGCCGGTGTCACAGGTCGTCAGCCGCCTCTACCCGGGCGAGTTCGGTCCCCACGAGACCCAGACGCTCGTCGGGGCGGGCGAGGTGGCCAGGCAGGTGGTGGCGCGGTGGGCGTGACCTCGCTCGACCTCAAGTGGCCCGCGGTCCTGACCCTCGGCCTGCTCGTCGCCGCGGTGGGGGCGACGGCGGTCTACCGGCTGATCGGGCGCCGGGCCCGGGGGGCGAGCGCTCCGGTGGCCAACTCCCAGGCCCTCACCGCACTGCCGGAGTTCCGCCGGGCCCTGCGCGTGCACCGCGTGCGCATGGGCGTGCTGACCGGCAGCGCCGCCCTCCTCGCGTGCGCGGCGCTCCTCGGCGCCGCGCGCCCCCTCGACACGACGGTCGAGAAGCCACAGACGCGCTCACGCGACATCCTGCTCTGCCTCGACATCTCCGGGTCCATGGCGGCCTACGACGCCGAGCTCGTCGCCACGTTCAAGACGCTCGTGCGCAGCTTCGAGGGCGAGCGCATCGGCCTGGTCATCTTCAACTCCTCCGCCGCCACGGTCTTCCCCCTCACCGACGACTACGACTTCATCAACGACGAGCTCGACACCGCCTCCGACGCGCTCGGTGGCGACCCCGACCAGGAGTCGTTCTTCGCGGGGACCTTCAACGGACGCGGCACCTCGCTCATCGGCGACGGCCTGGCGACGTGCGTGTCGAGCTTCGACCGGGTCGACCTCCGGCGCGCTCGGTCGGTCGTCTTCGCCACCGACAACCACGTCGCGGGCCGGCCCATCATCGACCTGCCGGAGGCCGGCGAGCTGGCCAAGGCCAAGGGCGTGCGGGTCTACGGCCTCAACCCCGAGGAGGACGGACCCGACGACGAGGCGGAGCAGATGCGCGAGGTCGTCACGGGCACGGCCGGCCAGTACTACACGATGGGCGACCCCTCGGCGGTCAGGGGCATCGTCGATGCCGTCCAGGCGCAGGAGGCGACGATCATCGACTCCGCCGCGCGGGCCCTCTACTCCGACAACCCGACGCTGCCGATCACCCTCGCGGGCGTCGGTCTCGTGGGCCTCGTCGGCGCGAGCCGGAGGTGGGTGACGTGACCCTGCTGCCCGTCCTGCCCTGGCCCGTCCTTCTCGTCCTCGCCGTGGCGGGCCTGGCAGCCGTGTGGTGGAACCCGTCGTCGCGGTCGATGCCGGGGGAGTCCCGCGCCACGCACTGGCGCCTGACCGCGGCCGTCGTCCTGCTGGGGCTGGCCGCGCTCCGCCCGGGCGTGCCGGGCGACCGCGTCGACACGACGGCCGCCAACCTCAACGTGTACTTCGTCGTCGACACGACGAGCAGCATCATCGCCGAGGACTACGGTGACGGGCGTCCGCGCATCGAGGGCGTCGCGAGCGACATCGCGGACATCGCCGAGCGGCTCCCGGGTGCGCGGTACAGCGTCGTCACCTTCGACCAGGCCGCCCGCGTCAGACTGCCGCTGACGACCGACACGAACGCCCTCGACGCCGCGCTGCAGAGCCTCCTGCCCGAACCGTCCGAGTACTCGCACGGGTCGTCGGTGACCGAGGCGAACGACCGCCTCGGCACCCTGCTCGAGCAGGCGCAGAAGCGCACCCCCGAGCGGGGCCGCATCGTCTACTACCTCGGTGACGGCGAGCAGACGGCCCCCGAACCTCCCGCCCCGTTCACGATCGACCACTCCCTCGTCAACGGCGGGGCGGTGCTCGGGTACGGCACGACCGAGGGTGGCCGGATGAAGTCCACGCGCTCGCGCTTCGACTCGTCCGCCTCCTACATCAAGGACCCCTCCACGGGCGAGGACGCGCGCTCGGTCATCTCCGAGCCGGAGCTGCGCCAGATCGCCGCCCAGCTCGGCGTGCCGTACGTGCACCGGGAGGCGGGAGACCCGGTCGACGCCGCGATGGCCGACGTCGACCTCGACGCGTTCGGCACGAGCGAGCAGCTCGAGAGGCAGCAGGTCGCGGCCCGGCACGAGCTCTACTGGCTGCCGCTGCTCGGGCTCGCCGGGATCGCGGTCTGGGACGTCGGGACCGGTGCCGCCGCTCTTGCCCAGACCCGTCGTCGCAGGGAGGTGGGGTCATGACCTCGCTCGTCGACCGCCCGCCAGCGACAGCCGAGCCCCCGCCCCGGTCCCGGCAGGTGCTCGCCGTCCTGCGCTCGCGACTGTCCGCGCTGGGCCGGGGCGCCGCAGGTGGGTCGGCCGCGACCCACCGGGCGCCGCGACCGCCACACCTGCGTCGCCGGCGGCGCCGGCTCGTCCTCGCGTCGCTGCCCGTGGCGGTCCTGCTCGTGCTCGTCGCCGTGCGCCTGCTCACCCTCAACCTCGTCCACGACCGCACGCTCGCCTCGTACACCAGCGGTGACCCCGACGGCGCGATGACGTGGGCGCAGCGGCAGGGCTGGGTCAACGTCGTCGAGCAGTTCCGGGCGCCCTTCGCCGTGGGCGATGCCCACGTGCTCTCGGGCCACTACGAGCTGGCTCGCCCGTGGTTCGAGCAGGCCTTCGAGCTCGTCCCCAAGGGCGGCATCGACGACTGCAAGGTGCGCGTCAACCTCGGACTGACCTACGAGGCCCTCGGGGACGCCGCCAAGGCACGCGAACGGCCCGACGAGTGGAAGCAGTTCTACGACAAGGGGATCCGCATCACGAAGGACCGCCCGCCGTTGTGCGACGCGCCGGAGGGCGGTCGGACCGGTGACCAGCTCGAGCAGGCCCAGCAGCGGATGGAGCAGAAGAACGCCGACGCCCCGCCGGACCAGGGGCAGGGCGACCAGCAGCCGCCGCAGCCGGGACCGGCGCCTCAGCCCACGCCCACCCCGGACCCGGGTCGGACCCCGAGCCAGGAGGAGCAGGACTACCTCCAGGAGCAGCAGCGCAAGAACACCATCGAGCGCAACCAGCAGCAGGGCGACGACGACCGCGTGCTGCCCGGGGACTCGGGACAGACCTACCCCAAGCCGTGGTGACGCGGGCGGGTCGAGCTCGGCTCGAGGCTAGGCCTCTGCAGGAGTCGGCGACGGCCCGGCGACGACGGTGACGCGGTACTCGTGCACCGGCACCGCCTTCTTGCCGCACGACTCGGGTCGAGCCCGGCCCGCCGACGTGCGCTCGACGCGGACCCGCCACGCGCGTCCGTCGAGGTGGGTGACCGGGACGATCCAGGCATCCGGGGTCGCCGCGACGTCCGTGCCGGGCTGCGGGACCCGGGTCCCCGCCTGCTCCGCGGGTGTGTCCGTGGACCTCTGCGTCGGCCTCTCCCCAGCCCCCTCCGTCGGCCCCTGCGCCGCCCCGTCGGTCGCCGTCGGGGCGGTCGCTGGGGTCGCCGTGCCGGTCCGCGGCTCCGGCACCCCGGCCCAGAGCGCCGGCAGGTGCGTCTCGCCGAGCAGGCTGCGGACGTGCGACTCGGCGCACTGCGCGGCCGGTTCGAGAGCGGACCGGCCGCGGTCGTGCAGCGGTCCGAGCAGCTCCGCCGGCGTGTGGCCCGAGGCGCTCGCACCGAGCACCCACTCGGCCGCGGGGTCGTCGAGCCGGGCGTAGGTCTGGCCCCACGGCAGGAGCACCGCCGTCGGGGCGAAGCGGTGACCGCCGGTGTGCGACACCTCCCACACGCGACCGGGCGCGACCCGGGCGGCGTGGACCGCGAGCGGTCGCCCACGCACCGCGCAGCAGACGTCGCGTCGGCCGTTGGTGCACACGAGGAGGCTGGGCTCGGCCGGCTCCGCGCCGGGCAGGGAGGCGCGCACGAGCGCCTCGCTGCCACGGGCCAGGGCTCCCCAGTCGAGGCCGAGCAGGTCACCGATGCTGGTGACCTGGGCCCGCAGCAGCCAGGCGTCGGCCGGCTGCTCGCCGGCGTGGGCGAGCAGGACCGTTCGGGGTGCGTCCGTCGCCGGGTGGCCGCCCGGCTTGCGCACGAGCATGAACCGCCCACCGGCCTGGGCGGAGCGGGCGTCGAGCTCAGCGCCGAGGTCGTGGTCGAGATGCGACTCGCGCGCGGCGTCGCGGCCCCAGGGGCCGGGCTGCTCGACGACGACGAAGAACCGGGCGCGGGCGGCGGTGCCGAACGCGCTCGTGCCGTCGTGGTCGAACAGGACCGAGCACGCGTCGCTCGCCGGCTCGCCGTGACCGGTCGTGGCGGGATGCGTGTCGTGGCCGGCGTCGGCCGTCCCGTCGTCGGGTGTCGTGGCGTCCGTGGGAGGTGGGGTCATGATGCGGCACCCTCCGTCGGGGGAGCGGCGACCCTGGCGATCACCGAGCTGGTCGGCATCCCGGAGCCGTCGCGCCGGCCCTCGGCCGGCGGCAGGTCGATGGCGACGCCGTTGGCGGCCGCCGCGCGGGCCGGGGTGTTGCCGGCGAAGGCGAGCACGAGCGTGTCCTCTCCCTTGAGGAAGCGGTGGCAGCGGACGCCGCCGGTGGCCCGGCCCTTGGCCGGGTACTCGGCGTAGGGCGTCACCTTGAGCGACCCGCCCTCGGTGCCGGGCAGGGCGCCCGACGAGCCGGCCGACGTCACGACGACGCCCTCGCGGGTCGGGTCGACGACCCCGAACCAGGCGACGCGCGCACCGGGTGCCAGCTTGATGCCGGCCATCCCGCCCGCCGAGCGGCCTTGCGGCCGAACGGATCTCGCGGCGAAGCGCAGCAGCTGGGCGTCGGTCGTGACGAAGACGAGGTCGAGCTCGTCGCGGTCGGCCACCGCCGCCCCCACGACGGTGTCGCCGTCCTTGAGGGCGATGACGTCCCACTCGTTGCTCTTCGGGGCGTCGGGCGTGACGCGCTTGACGACGCCGCTCGCGGTGCCGAGCGCGACGACGGGTGCCTCGGCGCCGACCGGCACGATCGTCACCGGCTGCTCGCCCCCGGCCAGGTCGACGTAGGCCGCGAGGGGCGCGCCGCCGGACAGGCTGGGGGCGCCGTTGGTGGGCGGCAGCGTCGGCAGGTCGAGCGCGGACAGGCGGACCACTCGTCCGGCGGAGGTGACCAGACCGAACTCGCCGCGGGCCGTGGTGCGCACCGCACCGACGACGACGTCGTGCTTGGAGCGCGACCCCTCGGCGGTCACCGGCTCGTCGGAGCCGGTCCGGGCCAGCAGGCCCGTCGAGGACAGGAGCACCCAGCACGGGTCGTCGGCGATCTCGAGGGGCGAGGCGGCGGCCGCGGTGGCGCTCTGTCCGGAGCTCTCGAGCAGCACGGTGCGCCGCGGGGTGCCGTGCGACCTGGCGACGTCGGCGAGCTCGGTCGAGACGAGCTTCAGGAGGAGCTTCTCGTTCTCGAGGACGGCGCGGAGCTCCTCGATGGTCCGCTCGAGCGTCTCCTTCTCCTTCTCCAGCTCGATCCGCGAGAACTTCGTCAGGCGGCGCAGCTGCAGCTCGAGGATGTAGTTGGCCTGCAGCTCGGACAGCTCGAAGACGCCCATGAGCCGTTCGCGGGCGGTGCCGGCGTCGTCCGAGGAGCGGATCAGCTGGATCACCTCGTCGATGTCGAGGATCGCGATGAGCAGGCCGTCCACGAGGTGCAGCCGGTCCTCGGCCCTGCGCCTGCGGAAGGAGGTGCGCCGGCGGACGACGTCGGTGCGGAAGTCGACGTAGACCTTGAGCAGCTCCTTGAGCCCCATGGTGCGGGGCTGGCCGTCGACGAGCGCGACGTTGTTGATGCCGAAGTTCTCCTCCATCGGCGTCAGCCGGTACAGCTGCTCGAGCACGGCGTCGGGGTTGAACCCGTTCTTGACCTCGATGACGAGGCGCAGGCCGTGGGTGCGGTCCGAGAGGTCCTTGAGGTCGGAGATGCCCTGCAGCTTCTTGGACTGCACGAGGTCCTTGACCTTGTCGATGACCTTCTCGGGCCCGACGAGGTAGGGCAGCTCGGTGACGACGATGCCCTTGCGCCGCGGCGTGATCGACTCGACGCGTGCGGTGGCGCGGGTGCGGAAGCTGCCTCGGCCGGTGAGGTAGGCGTCGCGGATGCCCTCGAGGCCGACGATCCTGCCGCCGCAGGGCAGGTCCGGGCCGGGCACGAACTTCATCAGCTCGTCGAGCGAGCAGGTCGGGTTGGCGATGAGGTGCCGGGCCGCCCCGATGACCTCGACGAGGTTGTGCGGCGGCATGTTCGTCGCCATGCCGACGGCGATGCCGGACGCCCCGTTGACGAGCAGGTTGGGGAACGCGGCGGGCAGGACGCCGGGCTGCAGCTGGGTGTCGTCGTAGTTCGGGACGAAGTCGACGGTGTCCTCGTCGAGGCCCGAGACCATGAGCAGGGCGGCGTCGGCCATCCGCGCCTCGGTGTACCGGGCGGCTGCGGGGCCGTCGTCGAGCGAGCCGAAGTTGCCGTGGCCGTCGATGAGCGGCAGGCGCAGCGTGAAGGGCTGGGCCATGCGCACGAGGGCGTCGTAGATCGCCTGGTCGCCGTGCGGGTGGTACTTGCCCATGACCTCGCCGACGACGCGCTGGCTCTTGACGTGCCCGCGGTCGGGGCGCAGGCCGAGCTCGTTGGCGCCGTAGAGGATCCGTCGCTGCACCGGCTTGAGGCCGTCACGCGCGTCGGGCAGGGCACGGGAGTAGATGACGCTGTAGGAGTACTCGAGGAAGGCGTTCTGCATCTCCTCCTCGACGTCGATCCCGACGATCTTCTCCTCGAAGTCCTCGGGGGCAGGCGTGGTGGTCGTGCGTCGGGCCATGCCGGGTGCTGCTCCTTGCCGCTAGCGGGTGAACACCCCATCTTCGCGCAGGCCGCTCACGACGGCTCACCTGCCACGCCGAAACGGCCCCAGTGGGCGACCTCCGCACCGGTGCGCCGGTGCCGTCGCAGGCTCGGGCTCTTCGGCCCCGGGACGGCGTACCCGAGGGAGACGACCCCGACGATGCGGCGTCCGTCGGGGATGCCGAGGGCCTGCCTGACCGCGGGGTGCCGCGCCGGTGGGACGCCGAAGAAGAGGCTGCCGAGACCCTCGTCCGTGGCCGTGAGCAGCATGAGCAGGGCCGCCATGCCCGTGTCGACGTCCCAGTAGGGCACCGGCCAGCGGGCCTCGTCACGGTCGGTCCAGCCCTTGTCGGGAGCGGCGTACCGGTCGAGGTAGGCGTCCTTGTCCGACAGGCACAGCACGAGGACGGGTGCGGCCTTGACGCCGGCGAGCCACGGGTCGTCGGTGGCCGTGGACCCCGGCTCGGCCGTGGCCGTCCAGAAGGGCGCGCGCTCGGCGTCCGTCGACAGCACGAGGAAGTCCCAGCCCTGGCTGAAACCGGCGCTCGGGGCCCGTACCGCGTTGTCGAGGCACCGCTGCACGACCTCCCGCGGGACGGCGCGGTCGGGGTCGTAGCGGCGGCACATGCGACGGGCGCGGACGACGTCGGTGAACTCCATGTGGCCACCTTCGCACCGGGGGTGCGCCACCGACGCGACGTGACACGATGGGCCCCATGGTTTCGGGAGCGGACCACGAGGCCGGCGCCGACGCGTCCGGTCCCGCGACGGCAGCCGGCGGGGGCGCCGACGAGTCGCCGACGGGCCCCGTCGAGTGGGAGGCCGACGTCGTGCTGCGCGACGGCACCGTGGCCCACGTGCGCCCCATCGGGCCCGGCGACGCCGACGGCATCCGCACCTTCCACGCGCGGCAGTCAGCGGAGTCGATCTACCTGCGCTTCTTCGCGCCGCTGCGCCAGCTGAGCGACCGCGACGTGTACCGCTTCACCCACGTCGACCACCACGACCGCGTCGCCCTCGTGGCCACGCTCGACGACGAGATCATCGGCATCGGCCGGTACGACCGCATCGACGACCAGAGCGCCGAGGTCGCCTTCAACATCTCCGACCACTTCCAGGGCAAGGGCATCGGCTCGGTCATGCTCGAGCACCTCGCCGCCATCGCCCAGGAGCTCGGCATCACCCGGTTCACCGCAGAGGTGCTGCCTCAGAACCGCAAGATGCTCCAGGTGTTCCGCGAGGCCGGCTACGAGGTGTCGCACCACGTCGAGGACGGCGTCGTCGAGGTGTCCTTCGACATCCTGCCGACCGAGCAGAGCAAGGCCGTGCAGCTGGCCCGTGAGCACCGTGCCGAGGCGCGCAGCATGAGCACGATCCTGTTCCCGAGGCGCGTCGCGATCATCGGGGCGAGCCGCCGCGAGGAGTCGATCGGTGCCCTCGTGCTGCGCAACATCCTGGCCGCCGGGTTCGCGGGCGAGATCTACCCGATCCACCGCGTCGCCGACACCGTCCAGGGGCTGCCGGCCTACCCGACGATCGCCGACGTGCCCGAGCAGGTCGACCTCGCCGTCGTCGTCGTCCCGGCCGAGCAGGCCGTCGGCGTCGTCAAGGAGTGCGGCAAGGCCGGCGTCCGGGCCCTGCTCGTCATGTCCTCCGGCTTCGCCGACGCGGGGGAGGAGGGCGCCAGGCTGCAGGACCGGCTGCGGCGACGCGTCCGGCGGGCCGGCATGCGCCTCGTCGGGCCGAACAGCTTCGGCCTCGTCAACAACGACCCCGAGGTGAGGCTGAACGCGACGCTCGCCCCCGTCATCCCCGAGCGAGGGAGGCTCGGCCTCTTCGCCCAGAGCGGTGCCCTCGGCGTCGCCGTCCTCGCCTCGGCGGCCCGGCGCGGCCTCGGCATCTCGGTGTTCGCCTCGGCCGGCAACCGCGTCGACGTCTCGGGCAACGACCTCCTGCAGTACTGGATCGACGACCAGTCCACCGACACCGTGGGCCTCTACCTGGAGTCGATGGGCAACCCCCGCAAGTTCTCCCGCATCGCCCGCCAGCTGGCCCAGGTCAAGCCGGTCGTCGTCGTGTCCTCGGGCGTGTCGAGCTACGCGGCGCCCCCGGGGCACCGCACGCGCGTCACGAACGCGCCGCCGCAGGCCTTCGACGCCCTGCTGCGCCAGGCGGGCGTCATCCGGGTGGAGAACGTCCACCAGCTCTTCGACGTCGCCCAGCTGACCCTGCACCAGCCGCTGCCCCGGGGGAGCGCGTCGCCATCGTCGGCAACTCCGACGCCCTCGGTGCGCTCAGCGCATCGGCCTGCCTCAGCTGGGGGCTGCGGGTGACGCACGGCCCGGTGTCGCTGATGCCGCAGGCGTCCGCGGAGGAGTTCGCCGCGGCACTCGACGCGGCCTTCGCCGACGACGAGGTCGACAGCGTCGTGGCCGCCTTCATCCCTCCCCTCGTCACCCAGGACGAGGAGGTGCTCACGGCGGTGCGGTCCATCGCTGCCAGCCACGAGAAGCCGTGTGTCGCAACGTTCCTCGGCATGCGTGGTGTCGGTGACGGACTCTCCTACGAGCAGGACGGGCAGCGCCGCTCGGTCCCCGTGTACTCGATGCCGGAGGACGGCATCCGGGCGCTCAACGCCGTGACCCGGTACGCCCTGTGGCGCTCGCGCGACCGCGGCAGCCCGGTCGCCCCTGTCGGCATCGACCGGCTGCGCGCGGAGCGGGTCATCGACACGGTGCTCGCCGGGTCGCCCGACGGCCGGGCCCTGACCCGCGACGAGGCTCGAGACCTCCTCGGTTCGTACGGCATCCGCCTCTGGCCTGCCGTCGAGGTGACGACCGCGGACTCCGCGGTGGCCGCCGCCGACGAGCTGACCTACCCGGTCATCCTCAAGTCCACGTCGCCCGTCGTGCGCCACCAGCCCGGACTCGTCGGCGTCCGTGGTGACCTCGTCGACGCCGAGGCGGTGCGCGAGGCCCACGCGTCCCTGACCGGGCGGCTCGGGCCGCTGGGCGCCGACCGGTTCGTCGTGCAGCGGATGGCGGTGCCCGGCGTCTCGTGCGTCCTGCGGGCGAGCGAGGACCCGCTCTTCGGCCCGGTCGTCTCCTTCTCCGTCGCCGGGCCGCCGACCGAGCTGCTCGGCGACGTCGCCCACCGCATCCCACCGCTGACCGACGTCGACGTCACCGATCTCATCGACGGGGTCAAGGCGGCGCCCCTGCTCAACGGCCACCGGGGCGCGGCGCCGGTGCACCGGGCGGCACTGGCCGACCTCGTCGCGCGGCTCTCGGTCCTCGCCGACGACCATCCCGAGCTCGCGTCGGTCGAGCTCAACCCGGTCAATGCGTGGACCGGCGGTGTCGACGTGCTCGGGGCCGAGGTCGTCGTGCGGCACGCCCTCGTGCGCAAGGACCCGGGCCGCCGGCGGATGACCTGACCGGTGCGGCCCACCGCGAGTGCAAGGATGACCCCATGCGACGCATGACCCAGGACGCCCACCGGGCCCTTCCCGACGAGCTCACCGCGGACATCACCCGCGCGGGCTACTACCCGGACCTCGTGTGCGACGTCGTCGAGTCCGCCGTCGCCGACGACGAGGTCGTCAGCCACCTCGTCCACCAGGAGACGACGTTCGACCACGAGACGGTCCGGCGGCACGTCACCGTCCTCGTCGTCACGCCGCAGCGCCTCGTCATCGCGCACGCGGACGACCACGCCGAGCCCGACGACAAGCTCATGGCGACCGCGACGACCGAGACCGTGCCGCTCGCGGCCGTCCGGGGCGTCATGCTGACCCACGTCGTGTCCGAGCCGGCCAGCTTCAGTCCGGGCAGCCACGGCCGCGACCTGACGCTCACGCTCGGCTGGGGCGCGGTGAGCCGCCTCGACATGATCCCCGCACAGTGCGGCGACCCGGACTGCACGGCCGACCACGGGTTCGAGGGCACCATCGCCTCCGACGACATCTCGCTGCGCATCAGCTCGGCCGCGGACGGCGAGGCCGCCGTGGGCAAGGCGATGCGGTTCGCGCGGGTCCTGTCGGCGAGCATCGGCGGCGGCTCGGCGCTCTGAGGTGACGACGCCCCCACGCGAGGCCGCCCCGGCGCTCGACTGGTCCGGACCGACCCTCGCGTCGGTCCTGCCGTCGGTGGCGGCGAGCCTCGGCGTCCCCGCCTTCGCCGGACGTGACGTCCTCGACCTGCCTGAGGCGGCGCGCAGCGTCGTCGTGCTCGTCGACGGGCTCGGTCACGACCTGTTGCGCCAGCGCAGCGGGCACGCGCCGTTCCTGCGCTCGCGCTTCGAGGCGATGCGACGCGTGCCCTGCGGCTTCCCGACGACCACGGCGACCTCGATGGGGTCGTTCGGCACCGGCCTGCCGCCCGGCGCCCACGGCCTCGTCGGCATGCAGGTGCTCGACCCCGAGACCGACCGGGTCCTCAACGAGCTGTCCTGGGAGAACGGACCCGACCCGCGCGCCTGGCAGCCGAACCGCACCGTCTTCGAGCAGGTCGAGTCCGAGGGCGTTCGCGTGACGATGGTCGGTCCGCACTACTTCGACGGCTCGGGACTGACCACGGCGGCCCTGCGCGGCGGGGGCTTCCGCGCCGCGCACGCCCTCGAGGCCCGCGTCGACGCCGCACTGGCCGCGGTGCGGGCCGCGCCGCGGTCGCTCGTCTACCTGTACTGGGGCGAGGTCGACAAGGTGGGGCACGTCCACGGCTGCCAGTCCTGGCAGTGGGGCGACGAGGTGGAGGCAGTGGACGCCGCCCTGCGCCGTCTCGCCGCGAGCGTGCCGGCCGACACCTCGGTCGTGGTCACGGCCGACCACGGCATGGTCGACGTTCCCTTCGAGGCCCGCGTCGACCTCGTCGACGAACCGGCCCTCATGACCGGGGTGCGCCACCTCGGCGGCGAGCCGCGCAACCTCCAGCTCTACACGCAGGTCGGAGCGGAGGCCGACGTCGCCGCCACCTGGGAGTCACGGTTCGCCGGACGCGCCCGCGTCCTGACCCGCGAGCAGGCCGTCGACGAGGGCTGGTTCGGCGTGGTGAGCCCGCACGTCGCGCCACGGATCGGCGACCTGCTCGTCGTGACGGGCGACGGTCTGGCCGTCGTCCACTCCGGCGTCATGCGCCCCGAGGTCGTGCGCCTGCTCGGCCTGCACGGGTCGACGAGCGAGGCGGAACTCGCCGTGCCGGTGGTCGTGGTCCCGCCCCGCCTCGGGTCCTAGGGTGGTGGCCCGTGGCTGAGCTCGTCTTCTTCTCCGGAACCATGGACTGCGGCAAGTCGACGCTCGCCCTGCAGATGGACCACAACCACGGCGCGCGCGGTCGCGTCGGCCTCATCTTCACGAAGATGGACCGCGCCGGGACCAACGTGCTGTCCTCCCGGCTCGGCCTGTCGACCGGGGCCCTCGAGGTCGAGGACAGCCTCGACTTCTGGGAGACCGTCGTCGACCGCGCCACCGCCGGCCACCGCATCGACTACCTCGTCTGCGACGAGGCCCAGTTCTACACCGGCGAGCAGGTCGAGCAGCTGGCCCGCATCGTCGACGAGATGGACGTCGACGTCTTCGCCTTCGGCATCACCGCCGACTTCCGCACCGAGCTGTTTCCCGGCAGCAAGCGCCTCATCGAGCTCGCCGACCGGGTCCAAGTGCTCCAGGTGGAGGCCCTGTGCTGGTGCGGTCGCCGCGCGACGACGAACGCCCGCGTGCTCGACGGGGTCATGGTCGTCGAGGGCGAGCAGGTCGTCGTCGGGGACACGAAGCCGGCGGCAGGCGTCGTCGAGTACGAGGTGCTGTGCCGCCGCCACTACATGCGACGGATGACCTCGCACGCGGCTCGCGCCGCCGCGGTCTCGCCCGAGGTGCTGCCCTTCGACCTCGACGTGTGCCCGCTGCCGCCGTTGCCGATCACGCAGGCCGACTGAGGGGGACGAACCGATCCGGCCGGGGCAGGCGGGCCGGTCGTGGCCGGCCGCGGGTGTCGGTGCCTCAGTCGCCGCGACGGCCGAACATGATGTCGTCCCAGCTGGGGACGCTCGGGCGTCCGGACTTGCGCGCGGTGGACGGGCGCCGCGCCGGAGCCGGACGAGGGTCGCCCGACGTGGCCCGCTCCTCGATGAGCTCGCCCGTCTCCTCCTGCCCGGCGTCGGCTCCGAGGGGCCGGCCGGTGTCGGCCACCGCCCGGACGCCCTCGGCCGCCTCGGCCGCGTGGGCGGGAGGGTCGGTGTCGTCGACCTCGCCCGGCTCGCCGGTGTCGTCGGTGTCGCCGGTGTCGTCGGTGTCGCCGGTGTCGTCGGTGTCGTCGGTGTCGTCGGTGTCGCCGGTGTCGTCGGTGTCGTCGGTGTCGTGGGTGTCGTCGACCTCACCCGCGACAACCGACGCCCCGGCGACGCCACGGTCGTCCCCTCCGTCCACCTCGGCCGCCTGCTCGACGGCGCCCTGCTCGGCTGCGGCCAGCTCGGCGTCGGTGCTCGGGTCGCTGGTGGGGTCGGTCTGACGCACCGGCTGGGTGCGCTCGGCCCGACGGACCTTGCGGGCGGCCGCCTCCGCACCGATCCGCTCCTGGGCCGACCCGTGCTTCTCGACGTCGGGGTCGTCCTCGGGGTGGGTGTGCGCCGCGGGCGGCAGCTCCTCGCGGGGGTCGCGTGCCAGCTCCTCGAGCGGCAGCGCCTCCTCCGGCGCGTCCTCGAGTCCGGGCACCTCGGTGGCGCGTGGCCGGCGGCGTCCGCGGCGCTGCGCGCTGCGCTCGCGCATCGCCGCCATGAGGTCGACGGTCTCGCCCTCGCGGCGCCGGGCGCTCGCGGAGGCGCCGGTCGCGCGTCGGGCGTCACCGCTGTCGCGGGGTTCGCCGACGCCTCCCTCGGCCTCGACGTCGTAGACGCGGCTCGGGCGGCTCGACACCGACAGGTGCGGGGAGGGGATGGGGCCGGGGGTCTGCTGCTCCTCGTCCTCGCTGAGCCAGCGGGCCTCGTCGTCGAGCGCCGCGACCGTGCGCGACAGCGGGTCGTAGTGCCAGGCGGCCTCGCGCTCGCGGCCCCCGGCGCTGAAGCGCAGCAGGGCAGTCCACGTTCCCGCCTCGGTACGGCGGGAGTCCCACCGGACCGTGCCGAGGTCGATCTCGCGCGACCGGAGGCGCTCGGACACCCGGGCCTCGAGCGTCGGGGACCCGCCGTGCGACGCGCCCCGGGCGCGGAGCCGGGCGACCCGCGCCAGCCCGGCGACGTGCTCTCGCTCGGCGAGGATGGGACCCTCGTACCGGTGCACCTTCTCGACCGGCCAGCCGGCCCGGTCCGCGACGTCCTCGGCGGACATGCCGGCCCGGATCAGCGCCTGGACGTCCCGGGGGCGCAGGCCCCCCGCGACCTGGATCTGCAGCTGCCCGAGCCGGGGCCGGTCGCGACGCGCGGCCGCCCGGAGCGGCTCGTCGAGCGGGAGGGCGAACCGGTTGCCGTCGTCGTCGGTCAGCAGCAGGTGCGTGCCGTCCTCGTGGACGCCGACGAGCCGGAGGTGCTGCATGGAAGGGTCCTTCGGTGGGTGGGGTCGGACGGGTCGGTGGGCTGGATGTGCGTCGAGCATGCCACCGGGCGGGCGGGCACGAAAGCGCCCACGCCGCGCAGGTACCGTTTGCTGTGGCATGCCCACCTCGTACGCCTCCGCCCAGCTCGCCCTCGACATCGTCGGCGTGTTCGTCTTCGCGCTCTCCGGCGGTCTCGTCGCCGTCAAGAAGGGGCTCGACCTCTTCGGCGTCCTCGTGCTCGCGTGCGCCGCGGCGCTCGGCGGCGGCATCGTGCGCGACCTGCTCATCGGTGACGTCCCGCCGGTGGGCATCAGCGACTGGCGGCTGCTCACGGCCGCGGGTCTCGGCGGGCTCGTCACCTTCCTCTACCACCCGGCCGTCGAGCGCACGTCGCGCTTCGTCCGGGTCCTCGACGCCGCGGGCCTTGCCGTCTTCGCCGTGTCCGGCAGCCTCAAGGCCGTCACGACGCCCGGGGTCGCGCCCGTCGCCGCGGTCCTCGTCGGCATCATCACCGCGGTCGGCGGCGGCGTCGTGCGCGACGTGCTCGCCGGGCAGGTGCCCGAGGTGCTGCGACGCGAGCTCTACGCCGTGCCGGCCATGCTCGGCGCGGTCGTCATCGTCGCCGCCGCCCAGCTCGGTTCGCTGCGGGACTGGCTGCTGTGGACCGCCGTCGGCCTCGTCTTCGCCGTCCGCATGGTCGCCGTCCGCCTCGACCTCAACGCCCCCACCCCCCTGCGGTCCGGTCCCTGACCGGCCACCGGGACCCACGACCACCGGCACCGGCGCCCAGACGCCCGAGCCCCGACCCCGACGAGAGGCCACGGCCACCCCATGACAGCGCAGACCCCCAGCAGCGGCGACCGGCCCGGCACGACGCCGGGTCCAGGGTCGGCTCCAGGGCCCGCTCCGGGGCCGGGTGCACCCGGCCCGAGCGGGTCCTCGCTCGAGCCCTACGACGCGGTGCTCCTGCTGGGCTTCGGCGGCCCCGAGGGCCCCGACGAGGTCATGCCGTTCCTGCGCCGCGTCACCGCCGGCCGGGGCATTCCCGACGAGCGCCTCGCCGAGGTCGGCGAGCACTACCACCTCTTCGGCGGCCGCAGCCCGATCAACGACCAGAACCGTGCCCTCGTCGCCGCGCTGCGCCGCGAGCTCGACGGGCGCGGCCTCGACGCCCCGGTCGTGTGGGGCAACCGCAACAGCGAGCCGTTCGTCGTCGACGCCCTCCGCGACGCCCATGCGGCGGGGCACCGACGCGTCCTCACCCTGACCACGAGCGCCTACTCGTCCTACTCCTCGTGCCGTCAGTACCGCGAGAACCTCGCCGACGCGGCCGCCGAGCTGCGCGAGGACGGCATCGAGCTGAGCATCGACAAGGTGGCCCCGTACGCGCCGCGGCCCGGCTTCGCCGCCGCCAACCTCGAGGAGCTGGTCCGGTCCCTGCGCGCGCTAGACGGGCTGCCCGACCGTGACCTCGCCCTGCTGTTCGTCACGCACTCGATCCCGGACGCCATGGACGACACGTCCGGACCCGGCGACGGCGAGGGCAACCTCTACCGGCGCCAGCACCTGGCGCTCGCCTCGCGGCTGGCCGACGAGGCCGGTCGGGTGCTCGGTCGCGACCTCACCGGTGAGCTCGTCTACTGCTCGCGGTCCGGGCCGCCCACCCAGCCCTGGCTCGAGCCGGACGTCAACGACCGCATCGAGCAGCTGGCGGCCGAGGGGGTGACGACCGTGGTGCTGGCCCCGATCGGCTTCGTCTCGGACCACATGGAGGTCGTCTACGACCTCGACACGGAGGCCAAGCGGACGTGCGACCGTCTCGGCGTCCGTCTCGTCCGGGTGCCCACCGTGGGCGCGGCCGACACCTTCGTGCGCGACCTGGTCGACGCCCTGCTCGAGCGGGCCGCCGAGGCCCGCGGGGAGGCCGTCCCGACCTACGAGGGTCGGATGCCCTCGGTGTGCGCACCCGGCTGCTGCCCGAACCTGCGCGCGGCCCGACCGGCCCTGTGCGGCCGCGACTGAGGAGGACGCATGACCGACACCACCCGCCCCGCCACCAGCCCCGCCATCAACCCCCGGCCCAGCGCCCGACCCAGCGCCCGACCCAGCGCCGGAGCCGACCCGGGGCTGCCCGAGGGCCTCGACCTGGCCCAGCTGGAACGCACCGTCGTCGCCATCGCCACCGAGGCGTCGCGGTTCATCCGCGACGAACGCCCGGACGGCGTCGGCGTCGCGGCGACGAAGTCCACGGACACCGACGTCGTCACCGTCATGGACCGGCGCTCCGAGGAGCTGCTCCACCGGCTCATCCAGCAGGCGCGTCCGGACGACGGCATCCTCGGCGAGGAGGGTGCGGATGTCGCCGGGACGTCCGGCCTGACCTGGGTCGTCGACCCCATCGACGGGACCGTCAACTACCTCTACCGGGTCCCCGCCTACGCCGTGTCCGTCGCCGTCGTCGTCGGCGACCCCGCGGTCCACGGGGCGTGGACGCCGGTGGTGGGCGCGGTCGCCGACCCGTGCCTGCGCCTCGTCCACCACGCCCGGCGCGGCGGTGGGGCGTGGACCCGGCCCGAGGGCGCGACGCCGGACGACCCCGGGACGCGGCTCCACGTCTCCACGGAGGAGCGGCTCGGGCGCACCCTGCTCGCCACCGGTTTCGGCTACGACCCCGACAAGCGTGCGAGGCAGGCGGAGGTGCTGCGACACGTCCTGCCACAGGTCCGCGACATCCGCCGCATCGGCAGCGCCGCCCTCGACCTCGTCCGTGTGGCCGACGGGTCCGTCGACGCCTATGCCGAGTCCGGCCTCAACGCCTGGGACCTCGCGGCCGGGTGGCTCGTGGTCGAGGAGGCGGGGGGCGTCGTGGTCGGCGCCGAGGGCGACCCCGGCAAGGAGCTGACCGTCGCGGCCGGACCCGCCCTCGTCGAGCCGGTCCGGGTCCTCTTCACGTCCTGAGCCGGCGCCGAGCCGGTCCGGGTCCTCTTCACGTCCTCAGCCGGCGCCGAGCCGGCCGGAGGGCGGGGGCGTCAGGCGCCCCACGCTTCCGGGCCAGGAGTGCGTGTATCCGCCACGGGTGCGTCGAGCAGCGCCCACTCGTGCGGCGGACGCGCACCTCTGGGGAGACGCGCGTCCTCGGAGGAGCCGGCCGCCCGCGGGTGCTGCTGACCCCGGGGCCGGCGTCGGGGGTCAGGCGGCCGCGAACGGCACGAGCTCAGGGACGTGGATGTCGTTGTCCTGGGCGAGGCGGGCGAAGGACTCGAGCTCGCCGGTGTGCACGCGGACGCGGTACTCGTCGCCGGCGGCCTGCGCCTCGGCGAGCTCGTCGAGGGTGGCGCTCACGCGCTGGCGGATCTCGTCGACGAACTGGGTCATGGTGCACCTCCGGGCCGGTGGAAGGATTCGGTCGGGTCGGCAGACCCTACCGCGGCTGGGCAGCACCACTGTGCACCGGACCGGGTCGCGGAAGGGCAAAGCGGGGGTGAGCGGTTGGTCCGGAAACGGTCTTGACGGGCGGTGGCGCGGCCTGCGTCTCAGCGGGTGAATGGGCCGACGTGACATCGCGAGGATGTTCAGGCACAATCCGCGCACGCAGAGAGAAGTTTCGGGTGGGCGAGACCGGGCCTCCGGGCGGGAACAAGCGTGGCCCACCGGGCGTTCTCCGCCACACAGACGCAGGCGCACGAGGAGAAGCGAGAAACCAGATGGCAACCGATTACGACGCGCCACGCAAGACCGACGACGACCTCAGCGAGGACTCGCTCGAGGAGCTGAAGTCGCGGCGGGTCGACAAGACCTCGTCGAGCGTGGACGTGGACGAGACCGAGCAGGCGGAGGGCTTCGAGCTGCCCGGTGCCGACCTGTCCGGCGAGGAGCTGTCGGTCCGGGTCCTGCCCAAGCAGGCCGACGAGTTCACCTGTGGACAGTGCTTCCTGGTCCACCACCGCAGCCAGCTCGCCAAGGAGAGCAACGGCATGATGATCTGCACGGACTGCGCCGCCTGAGCGGAGCCGTGCGGTCGAGGCAGGAGCAAGTAGGGTCGGTCCACGTGACCGACCCTTGTGCTGTCCCGGACGCCACCGGCACCTCTCGCGCCGACCTCCGTGCCGGCGCTCACGCCGACGGGGGGCACGGCGGGACCGTCGCGGTCCTGCAGCTCGACCCGGAGCTCCCGATGCCGTCGTACGCCCACCCGGGCGATGCCGGGGCGGACCTGCGCTCCCGGGTCGAGGTGACCATCGAGCCGGGCGAGCGCGTCCTCGTGCCGACAGGTGTGGCTCTGGCGCTGCCGCCCGGCCATGCCGGCTTCGTCCACCCCAGGTCCGGCCTCGCGGCCAGGCACGGCATCTCGATCGTCAACGCGCCGGGCACCGTCGACGAGGGGTATCGCGGCGAGATCCTCGTCAACCTCGTCAACCTCGACCCCCGGGAGGCGTTCACGGTCCGCCGCGGCGACCGCATCGCCCAGCTCGTCGTCCAGCGCGTCGCCCGGCCGGTGTTCGTCGCCGTGGACTCGCTCGACGAGACCGTCCGGGGTGACACTGGACACGGGTCGACCGGAGGCTTCGGTCCCGGCGACGCCGTACCGGGTCGGTCGGGCGACGCACCCGGCGCCCCGCCGACCGGGCGGGACGCCGCCACGGCGCCCCGGTGATCGGGTACGGTTCGCCGGGCGCCCACTCGGGCCCTTCGGCCAACCCACCGGCGGGCCACCGCCCAGGCCGGTCAGCAGGACTTCTAAGGACGGAATGACGTGGGACTCTTCAGCCGCGGCAAGTCGGGCAGGAACGACGACGAGGCCTTCGTCGACGACCTCGGGGGCGACGGCGGTCCCGGGAGCACCGAGGGCCTCGACGAGGACGCCCCTGCCGCTACGCCTGCCCCCGAGGGCCCGCTCGACCGCGGCTCGGTCGCGGACGACACCGACTACCTCAACCTCGGCTCGATCTGGCTGCGTGGCCAGCAGGGCATGGAGCTGCGTCTCGAGCTGAACGAGCAGGAGCAGCAGATCGTCGGCGTGACCGCGGTCGTCGGCGAGTCGGCCGTCCAGCTGCAGGCCTTCGCCGCTCCCCGCACCGAGGGGGTCTGGGTCGAGATCCGCAACGAGATCGCCAAGAGCATCACGGACGCCGGCGGCACGGCCGAGGTCCAGACCGGGGAGTTCGGCGAGGAGCTGCTGACCCGGATGCCGCAGAACGGCCCCGACGGTCGCACCGTCTTCATGCCGGCCCGGTTCGTCGGTGTCGACGGCCCTCGCTGGTTCCTGCGCGCCGTGGTATCCGGACGGGCGGCCATCGAGCCGGCCGCGGCCGGGCCGATCCACGAGGTCATCCGCACGGCCGTCGTCGACCGGGGTCCCGACGCGATGCCGCCGCGCGAGCTTCTCCCGCTGCGCCTGCCCGACGCCCAGCCGGGCGGCGACGACGCGTCCGGATCGCAGGAGCCGACGCCGCCCCGGGCCGAGGACCTGCGTCCGTTCGAGCGCGGACCCGAGATCACCGAGGTCCGCTGAGGTGTCCGTCCGCGGTGGCACGTTGCGCCGTCTCGCCGACCTCGTTCGCCCGTCGCACGAGCTCGAGGCGGCCGAGCTGCGCCAGGAGTCGACCGACGTGGGCGTCATCCACATCGTCGACGCCACGCTGCGCAGCCGTGCCACCGTGCGCGGCGAGATCCGCTCGGTGACGCTGCGGCCCCGGGACGAGACCCCCGCCCTGGACGCCGAGCTCTGGGACGGCACCGCGTCCCTGCACCTCGTGTGGCTCGGACGGCGGCGCATCGCCGGCATCGTCCCCGGGATCAAGATCCAGGCCACCGGCCGCATCACGCAGCAGCGCTCGGTGCTGACCCTGTTCAACCCCGCCTACGAGATCATCGGCAAGCCCGGGAGCCAGCATGGCTGACCGCGACACCGACGGCATCGCGGCGCGCGACGCCACCGCGCCGGAGCACGGTCTCGAACGAGGAGAGGCCGACCTGCGTCGGTACGACACCGTCGAGGAGCTGCTGCGCGACAAGCTGTCCGAGGCGATCGGTGGGTGGCGCGGCGCCGTCGAGTCGGCCGTGCCGACGCTCGCCTTCGCCCTCGCGTGGGCGCGGACCCAGGACCTGCGCACGTCGCTGCTCGTCGCGGCGGCGTGCGTCGCCGTGCCGCTCGTCGTGCGGCTCGTCCAGCGTCAGGACCCCCGGTTCGTCGTCTACGCCGCCGTCGGCGTCGGCATCTCGGCGTTCTTCGCCCTCCGGTCGGGCCGCGCCGAGGACGCCTTCCTGCCCGGCATGCTCCAGAACGCCGGGTTGCTGCTCCTGCTCCTCGTGACCAACCTGGCGCGATGGCCGCTCTTCGGCTTCGTCGTCGGCGTCGCCGAGCCGGAGGCGTTCGCCGAGAACCCCACGTGGTGGCGGCGGCACCGCGGGATCGTCACCGTCGCGATGCGCCTGGCGTGGGTGCTGATCGCCCTCAACGTCGTACGGCTGTCGATCATGGTGCCGCTCTACCTCGCCGAGCAGGTGGCGGCGCTCGGCGTCGCCAAGGTCGTGCTGGGCTGGCCCGCGTACCTGCTGGCCGTCACGGCGATGGGCGCCGTCCTGGTGCGCGGGCGGACGCCGATCGACCCGGGCCGCACCGCCTGAGCCGCGCCCGGGTTCGACTGCGGCTCAGACCTCGTCGTCGTCGCCCGTACGGACGCGGGCGCCGGGGGCCACGAGCTTCTGGAGCTGGACCTCCTGCTCCGTCGTCGTGATGAAGAGCAGCTCGTCGCCGACCTCCATCGCGTCGTCGGGCGTCGGGGCGAGCGGGCGCTCCTCGCGGATGATGGCCACGAGGACGGTCTCGCTCGGCCAGTCGACGTCGCCGACCCGCTGGCCGGCGAACGGGCTGGCCTCGGGCAGGGTGATCTCGACCATCGAGGCGCGGCCCTGCTGGAACTCGAAGATGCGCACGAGGTCGCCGATGCTCACGGCCTCCTCGATGAGCGCCGTCATGAGGCGCGGTGTCGAGACGGCGACGTCGACGCCCCAGGACTCGTCGAACATCCACTCGTTCTTCGGGTTGTTGACGCGGGCGACGGTGCGCGGCACCCCGAACTCGGTCTTGGCGAGCAGCGACAGGACGAGGTTCGCCTTGTCGTCGCCGGTGGCGGCGACGCAGACGTCCGACTCCTCGAGCCGGGCCTCCTCGAGCGCCGCGAGCTCGCACGCGTCGGCGAGCAGCCACGACGCCTCGGGCACCCGGGAGGCCTGGACGTCGTCGGCGTCCTTGTCGATGAGCAGCACCTGGTGCCCGTTGCCGAGCAGCTCTCGGGCGATGGACCGGCCGACGCTTCCGGCTCCGGCGATGACGACGCGCATGGGTTCTCCTGTGCCGTGCTCAGCCGGCTGCCGGGGCCTGGTCGCAGACGCGCTCGACGCGGGCGAGGTCGTCGCGGGGGACGGTGAGGTGCACGAGGTCACCCTGCTGGACGACCATGTCCGGACGCGGCAGGGTGCCCTCGCCGAGGCGCGTCACGTAGGCGACCCGCGCCCCGGTCTGCTCCTCGACGTCGACGAACCGCCGCCCGATCCAGCTCTCGGCCATCGGCACCTCCGCGATGACGATCTTGCCGCTCGGGTCGGTCAGCTCGGGCACGGCCCCCTGGGGCAGGAGGCGCTGCATCATCTGGTCGGCGGTCCAGCGCACCGTCGCCACGGTCGGGATGCCGAGGCGCTGGTAGACGGCGGCGCGCTGCGGGTCGTAGATACGAGCGGCCACGTGCTCGACGCCGAACGTCTCGCGGGCGACCCGGGCGGCCAGGATGTTCGAGTTGTCACCGCTGCTGACCGCCGCGAAGGCGTAGGCGTCGCGGATGCCGGCGGCGACGAGCGTGTCGCGGTCGAAGCCGACGCCGGTGACCGTCTGTCCCTCGAAGGACGTGCCGAGCCGGCGGAAGGCCGAGGCGTCGACGTCGATGATCGCGACGTCGTGACCACCCCGGCCCAGGGTGCGGGCCAGGGTCGAGCCGACGCGGCCGCAGCCCATGATGACGAAGTGCACGGACGCGACGCTACACCGTGGGCTCGCCACGCACCGTGCAGGTCCGGGCGGGTCCGACGGCGCCGTTTCGGAGGGTGGACGACCGGCGCTGCCGTGCCGCGGAGGGGCCGGGTCGACGGCATACTCTGTCGTCGTGCCCGGAACCGGATCGCTGTTCAAGCGCCTCCTCGTCGGTCGCGCGATGCGCAGCGACAAGCTCGGCGAGACCCTGCTGCCCAAGCGGCTCGCGCTGCCGATCTTCGCCAGCGACGCGTTGTCCTCGGTCGCCTACGCGCCCGACGAGATCCTCCTCATGCTGGGCCTCGCCGGTGGCGCCTTCGTCACGACGCACAGCTGGCAGGTGACGGTCGGCGTCGTCCTCGTCATGGTCGTCGTCGTCGCCTCCTACCGGCAGAACGTGCACGCCTACCCCTCGGGGGGCGGCGACTACGAGGTGGCCACGGTCAACCTCGGGCCCAAGGCCGGGCTGACCGTGGCGAGCGCGCTGCTCGTCGACTACGTCCTGACCGTCGCCGTGTCGATCTCCTCGGGCGTGCAGAACGCCGCCACCGTCCTCGGCTTCGTGCGGGGCCACGAGGTCGTCGTCGCCGTCGGGCTCATCGTGTTCCTCACCGCGATGAACCTGCGCGGCGTGCGCGAGTCGGGCAAGGCCTTCGCGATCCCGGTGTACGCCTTCATGATCGCGATCCTCGGCATGGGTCTCTACGGCGTCCTGCAGAAGGTCACGGGCACGCTTCAGCCAGCCGAGAGCGCCGGCCTGACCCTGGTGCCGGAAGGCGGCAAGGAGCTGACCGGCCTCGCCGCGGCCTTCCTGCTCCTGCGCGCGTTCTCCTCGGGCTGCGCCGCGCTCACGGGCGTCGAGGCGATCAGCAACGGCGTCCCCGCCTTCCGCAAGCCCAAGAGCCGCAACGCCGCCTCGACGCTGCTGCTCATGGGCGGCCTGTCGATCACCATGCTCGGCTCGATCATCGCGCTGAGCATGTGGACCGGCGTCAAGGTGGCCGACGACCCGGCCACGCAGCTGCTGCGCAACGGCGCACCGGTCGGTGGGGACTACGTGCAGCACACCGTGATCGGCCAGCTCGCGAACTCGGTCTTCGCGAGCTTCCCGCTCGGCGTCGTGTTCGTCTCGATCGTCACCGGCCTGATCCTCGTCCTCGCCGCCAACACCGCCTTCAACGGCTTCCCGGTGCTCGCCTCGATCCTGGCCCGCGACGGCTACCTGCCGCGGCAGATGCACACCCGCGGCGACCGGCTCGCGTTCTCCAACGGAATCGTCATGCTCTCGGCGGCGGCGATCGTCCTCGTCATCATCTTCAAGGCCGAGGTCACGGCGCTCATCCAGCTCTACATCGTCGGCGTCTTCGTGTCGTTCACGACGAGCCAGGTCGGCATGGTGCGGCACTGGACGCGCCACCTGCGCCTCGAGCGCGACGCGAAGACGCGGGCCCGGATGGTGCGCTCGCGCGTCATCAACGCCGTCGGCGCCGCCATGTCGGCGACCGTCCTCGTCGTCGTGCTCATCACGAAGTTCCAGGCGGGCGCCCGCTACGCCATCATCGCGATGGCGATCCTCTTCCTCCTCATGCTCGGTATCCGGCGGCACTACTCGCGCGTGCGCGACGAGCTGCAGATCGACTGGAGCATCGAGCGGCCCATGCTGCCGAGCCACGTGCACGCCATCGTCTGCATCTCCAAGGTGCACAAGCCGACGTTGCGGGCGCTCGCCTACGCCCGGGCCAGCCGACCCACCTACCTCGAGGCCGTCACCGTCGATGTCGACCACGACGAGACGCAGGCCCTGCTCGCGGAGTGGGAGAAGCACGACATCCCCGTGCCGCTCAAGGTCCTCGCCTCGCCCTACCGGCAGATCACCAGGCCGATCCTGGACTACGTGCGCTCGATCCGCAGCGGCAACCCGCGCGACATCGTCACGGTCTACCTGCCGGAGTACGTCCTCGGCAAGTGGTGGGAGCAGGTGCTGCACAACCAGAGTGCGCTGCGGCTCAAGGGCCGCCTCCTGTTCACGCCCGGGGTCATGGTCGTCAGCGTGCCGTGGCAGCTGCAGTCCTCGCAGGGTGCCGAGCGCGACTGGATCGACGAGCCGCCCGTCGGAGGCTCGGTGCGCGGCGGGGCGCTGTGACGGCTCGCCGGCCGCGCGAGCGCTCGGCCGGTGGCGAGAGCCTCGCCGGCAGCCGTTGGACGCTCGAGGTGGGCCCGGTGGCGCACGGCGGGCACTGCGTGGCCCGCCACGACGGACGCGTGGTGTTCGTCCGGCACACGCTGCCCGGGGAGCGCGTCGTGGCCGTCGTCACCGAGGGTCGTGAGGGCGACCGTTTCGTGCGCGCCGACGCCGTCGAGGTGCTCGAGGCGTCGGCCGACCGCGTCGAGCCGCCGTGCCCCTTCTCGGGCCCGGGTCGCTGCGGCGGCTGCGACTTTCAGCACGCGGCGCTCGACGCGCAGCGCCGCCTCAAGGCCGACGTCGTCCGCGAGCAGTTCGCCCGCGTCGCCCGGATGCCCGACGTCGACGTCGTGGTGCGACCGGTGCCGGGCGACGCCGAGGGTCTGCGCTGGCGCACCCGGGCGGAGTTCGCGGTCGACGCCGACGGACGGGCGGGGCTGCGGCGGCACCGGTCGCGGGAGGTCGTGCGCATCGACGACTGCCTCATCTCCACCGAGGACGTCATCGCCTCGGGCGTCCTCGACACGGAGTGGGAGGGCTGCACGTCCGTCGACGTGGTCGACGCCGCGTACCCCGCCGAACCGGTCCTCGTGCCGGTGCCGGAGGATGCGCAGGAGAAGGGCACGGACTGGTCCGACGCCGCCGGCGGTCCGAGCGGGGGCCTCGTCGGCGAGCTCGTCCGGCAGGGCGACTGGGAGGGCGAGTACGTCGTCGCCGCCCGCGGCTTCTGGCAGGTGCACCCCGGTGCCGCCTCGACCTTCCTGTCCCGGGTCGTCGACCTGCTCGGCGCCCGGCCCGGTGACCGCGTCCTCGACCTGTACGCCGGCTCCGGCCTGTTCACCATGCGCCTCGGTGAGCTCGTCGAGCCGGGCGGCTTCGTCCTCGGCGTGGAGGGTGATCGTGTCGCGGTCGGCAACGGCGAGCGCAACACCGAGCACCTGCCCAACGTCGAGTGGCGCGCCGGCCGCGTCGACCGCGAGCTGCGCTCGCTCGTGCGCCAGGAGGTCACGGCCGACCTCGCCGTGCTCGACCCGCCCCGCACCGGGGCCGGCAAGGACGTCATGGTGCTGCTGGCCCAGCTGCGCCCCCGGCGCGTCGTCTACGTCGCGTGCGACCCCGCGGCGCTCGCCCGCGACGTGCGCGAGGCGTCCGCCCACGGCTACTCGCTGACCGTGCTCGAGGGCTGGGACGCGTTCCCGATGACCCATCACGTCGAGTGCATCGCCGTGCTGGATCGCGTGCCCGCCGCGGCGTCCGCGCCCTGAACGGCGCGGCGTCCGCGCCCTGAACGGCGCGGCGTCCGCGCCCTGAACGGCGCGGCGTCCGCGCCCTGAACGGCGCGGCGTCCGCCCGCTGGACCGCGCGGCGTCCACACGGTCGCCGGGGTACGGGGAGACACGGCCCGTCCCGGCGACCAAGATGGGTCGATGGCGTGGACTGACACCCGCGCGACCGTGTGGTTAGATATATCTTGACGTCAAGATAAATCGAGCGAAGACGCTGGAAGGAGCCCGCTGTGGGCAGTGTTGACAGCTTCAAGGCCAAGGGGACCCTCGAGGTCGGTGAGCGGTCCTACGAGATCTACCGGCTCGCCGGGGTGCAGGGCCACGAGACCCTCCCGTACAGCCTCAAGGTGCTCCTCGAGAACCTGCTGCGGACCGAGGACGGCGCGAACATCACCGCCGACCACATCCGCGCCGTCGGCTCGTGGGACGAGAACGCCGACCCGGACACCGAGATCCAGTTCACGCCGGCCCGCGTGATCATGCAGGACTTCACGGGCGTGCCGTGCATCGTCGACCTCGCCACGATGCGCGAGGCGATGGCCGACCTCGGCGGTGACCCGACGAAGATCAACCCCCTCGCACCGGCCGAGCTCGTCATCGACCACTCGGTCATCATCGACGTCTTCGGCCGTGCCGACGCCTTCGAGCGCAACGTCGAGATCGAGTACCAGCGCAACCGCGAGCGCTACCAGTTCCTGCGCTGGGGCCAGACCGCGTTCGACGACTTCAAGGTCGTCCCGCCGGGCACGGGCATCGTCCACCAGGTCAACATCGAGCACCTCGCGCGCACCGTCATGGTCCGCGAGATCGACGGTGAGCGCTTCGCCTACCCCGACACGTGCGTCGGTACCGACTCGCACACCACGATGGTCAACGGCCTCGGCGTCCTCGGCTGGGGCGTCGGTGGCATCGAGGCCGAGGCCGCCATGCTCGGCCAACCCGTCTCGATGCTCATCCCGCGGGTCGTCGGCTTCAAGCTCTCCGGCACCATCCCCACCGCGGCCACGGCCACCGACGTCGTGCTCACGATCACCGAGATGCTGCGTGACCACGGCGTCGTGGGCAAGTTCGTCGAGTTCTACGGCGAGGGCGTCTCGCAGGTGCCGCTCGCCAACCGCGCCACCATCGGCAACATGAGCCCCGAGTTCGGCTCGACGTGTGCGATCTTCCCGATCGACGACGTCACGCTCGAGTACCTCCGCCTCACCGGCCGCTCGGAGGAGAGCGTCGCGCTCGTCGAGGCGTACGCCAAGGAGCAGGGCATGTGGCTGACGGCCGGTCCCGACCAGCCCGAGGCCCGCTACAGCGAGTACATCGAGCTCGACCTGTCGACGGTCGTCCCGTCGATCGCCGGCCCGAAGCGCCCGCAGGACCGCATCGCCCTGGTCGACGCCAAGGACGCCTTCCGGAAGGTGCTGCCCACCTACGTCGCGCACGACGAGGGTGACCCCGGCTCGGCCCAGTCGTTCCCGGCGAGCGACCCCGGCGAGGACAACGGCGGCGACAAGCCGCACGACGGCAACGCCGACGGCCGCCCCTCGAAGAAGGTCGCGATCAAGGACGCCGAGGGGCGCGAGTTCGAGATCGACCACGGCATCGTCTCGATCGCCTCGATCACGAGCTGCACCAACACGTCCAACCCCTCCGTCATGATGGCCGCGGCGATGCTCGCCAAGAACGCCGTCGAGAAGGGCCTCACGGTCGCCCCGTGGGTCAAGACGTCGATGGCGCCCGGCTCGAAGGTCGTCACGGGCTACTACGACAAGGCCGGCATGTGGCCCTACCTCGAGAAGCTCGGCTTCCACCTCGTCGGCTACGGCTGCACGACGTGCATCGGCAACTCGGGCCCGCTCAACGACGAGATCTCTGCGGCCATCAACGACGCCGACCTCGCCGTCACCTCGGTCCTGTCGGGCAACCGCAACTTCGAGGGTCGCATCAACCCCGACGTCAAGATGAACTACCTCGCGAGCCCGCCGCTCGTCATCGCCTACGCCCTCGCCGGCACGATGGACTTCGACTTCTCGTCGGAGCCGCTGGGCAAGGACACCGACGGCAACGACGTCTTCCTCGAGGACATCTGGCCCGCCCCGGCCGACGTCGAGCGCACCATCGGCGAGAGCATCAGCCAGCAGATGTTCACCGACGACTACGCCGACGTCTTCGCCGGTGACGAGCGCTGGCGCTCGCTGCCGACGCCCGAGGGTGACACGTTCGCCTGGGACGATGAGTCGACCTACGTGCGCAAGCCCCCGTACTTCGAGGGCATGTCGATGGAGACCACCCCCGTGACCGACATCGAGGGCGCCCGCGTGCTGGCCAAGCTCGGTGACTCGGTGACGACCGACCACATCAGCCCGGCCGGTGCGATCAAGACCGACAGCCCCGCCGGCCGGTACCTGGCCGAGCACGGCAGCGAGCGCAAGGACTTCAACTCCTACGGTTCCCGCCGTGGCAACCACGAGGTCATGATCCGCGGCACGTTCGCCAACATCCGCCTCAAGAACCTGCTCCTCGACGGCGTCGAGGGCGGCTTCACCCGCGACTTCACCGCGGGCGGCGAGCAGACGACGATCTACGACGCCGCGCAGAGCTACGCCGCCGCGGGCACGCCCCTCGTCGTCCTCGCCGGGAAGGAGTACGGCTCCGGCTCCTCGCGCGACTGGGCGGCCAAGGGCACCCGGCTCCTCGGCGTGCGCGCCGTGGTCGCCGAGAGCTACGAGCGGATCCACCGCTCCAACCTCATCGGCATGGGTGTCATCCCGCTCCAGTTCCCGGCGGGGGAGAACGCCGACTCGCTCGGCCTCGACGGGACCGAGACCTTCGCGATCTCGGGCATCACCGAGCTGAACGAGGGCCGCACGCCGCGGACGGTGAAGGTGACCGCCACCAAGGACGGCGGCGAGGCCGTCGAGTTCGACGCGGTCGTGCGCATCGACACCCCCGGTGAGGCCGACTACTACCGCAACGGCGGCATCCTCCAGTACGTCCTGCGCTCGCTCGTCGCGAGCTGAGCAGGGGGAGGCGTCGCGAGGCGCCGCCCGTCCGGGCCCGGCCACCGTCCCTCGGTGGCCGGGCCCCGACGCGTCACCGGCGTTCCGGTGGTGGCATGCTCGACGGGTGAGCGACCGACACGCGTCCCTGACCCTGTGGGAGTCCGGGTTCCGGTGGGCCCGTGCTCCGCACGTCGCCTACCGCGACGTGCACGTCGCCGATGCCGCCGTCGTCACCTATGCCGCCAGCGTCTGGGAGTCGCCCGTCGTCGAGCTTCCTTTCCCCGCAAGGGAGCTCATTCCGTCGTGGAACGCGCGGACGCCCGCAGGCACGTGGCTGCACGTCGAGGGCCGCGTCGGTGACGCCGCCGGTTGGACGCCGTGGGTCACCTTCGCCCGGTGGGCCGAGGACGACCCGGACGGGCAGGCACCGATGACACGCACGACGGTGCGCGGCCAGCAGCTCGACGCGGGCGCCGTCGCCGCCGACACGTGGCGCTCGGCGCCGGGGCGCGCCTTCGAGCGGTGGCAGCTGCGGCTCACGGCCCTCGCCACCGCCGACGCCCTCGAGGGCGACGAGGCCGCCGACGCCCTCGAGGGCGTCGAGGCGGCTCGGGTCGGCGTCCCGTCGGGGACGCCTGTCGGGGGCGTCACGGTGTCGCTGGCCGGGGCCGTGGCCTCGCGCTTCGCCATCGCGGCGGACGCTCCGACGAGCCGCCCCGGCGCCGCCCGTGGCCAGGAGGTCCCGGTGCCCCCGTATTCCCAGCGGCTGCACCTCGACACGTTCCCGCACTGGGACGAGGGCGGCCAGTCCTGGTGCTCGCCCACGTCGACGACCATGCTCCTCGAGCACTGGGGGTCGGGGCCCAGCGCCGAGGAGGCCGCCTGGGTGGGCCATGACGTCGATCCCGTCGTCGTCCACGGGGTGCGACGGGTCTTCGACCGCTCGTACGGCGGAGCCGGAAACTGGGCCTTCAACACGGCGTACGCGGGGACCCGCGGCCTTCGGGCCTACGTGACGCGGCTGCGGGACCTCAGCGAGGCCGAGGCGTTCGTCGCGGCGGGCGTGCCGCTCGTCGTCTCGGTGACCTTCCGCGAGGGCGAGCTCGATGGTGCCGGCTACGAGACGAGCGGTCACCTCCTCACCGTGGTCGGGTTCACCGAGGGCGGCGACGTCGTGTCGAACGACCCGAACTCCCACCGCGTCGCGCGCAACGACGAGGTGCGCACCGTGTACCGGCGCGACCAGTTCGAGCGGGCCTGGCTCGGCACGAACGGTGGCCTGGCCTACGTCATCCACCCCCACGGCGTCGCCCTGCCGACGCCGCCCGCCGAGGCGAACTGGGCCTGAGAGCACGCGCCGCCGTCGGCCGCACCCGGGGAGACCGACGCCCGGGCGGATGGCGCTCAGGCGCCGTGCGGGTCGCGGTCGGTGACGCAGTAGCGCGAGCCACCGGGGTCGCGCAGCACGGTCCACCCGCCGCCGGGGTCACCGAGGACCTCCGCGCCGAGCGACACGTGGCGCGCGACCTCGGCCGTACGGTCGTCGCAGGCCAGGTCCAGGTGCGCGGTCACGGCATGGCCGTCCGCCACGCCCGCCCTGCCCTGCGTCCGGTCGTCGGCGACGGTGTCGAGACGCTGGAGCAGGAACCGGATCGGCATCCCAGCCGGGCGCTCGAGGTGGTGGAACTCCGGCCGGCCGGCGGACCGACGGAGCCGCCAGCCGGTCAGCTCCGACCAGTACCGGCACTCGGCCTCGTGCGCGTCGGGCGGGATGTCGAGGCACACCTGGTCGACGATGCTCTCGTGCCCGCGCGGCCACCGGACCGCCGTGGGACGCACGTGCTCGCCGTCCGGCACGAGGCAGTGGACGAAGCCGCCGGGGGAGGCGAGCACGACGTAGCCGTGGGGCGACCGGTGCAGGAGCGTGGCCCCGACATCGACCGCACGGCGGGCGGCCACCGAGGGGGAGTCCACGTGCAGGTCCACGTGCAGCGACGGGCCGGTGGCGCTGGCCCCGCCGGTGCCGGTCCGCTGCACGGCGAGGTACGGGTCGCCGTCCTCGGGCAGCAGGCTGACGAACTCGCCCTCGACCCCGCGCGCCGTCGACACCGCGGACGCCGAGACCGCCGACCAGAACCGGACGACCGCGTCGTGCACCGCCGGTGGCACGTCGAGGAACGCGGTGACCCACGAGACCGCCCACGGTGTCGTCATGCCCCGAGCGTAGGCGAGGCAGACTGGGGACATGTCCGCCCACACCCCGCCCGGCTGGCCCCCGGGCGTGCCGCCGGCCCAGGCCCCCGGCTGGCAGGAGCGGGCCGTGCTGTGGCTGCTCGACCAGTGCCCACCGGACTACCGCTCCTACGGTGGCTGGCGCCGCCACCCGGTCGCGCTCGCGTGGATCACGTGCCGACACCTCGAGGGGCAGGTGAGCGCGACGCGCGACGCGTGGCGCGAGGCCCGCGTCGCTCTCGGACCACACGTGCCCGCCGAGGCCCTCGCGGAGATCCTGTCCGAGATCGAGGCCGAGGGCATCCGGCTGGTCGCAGCCACCCGGTCCGCCCGCCTGCTCCACGAGGCGCTGCAGGGCAAGGTCTTCGCACCCCGGCTCTGACGGTGACCGCTGCGTGAGGATGATGTGAGGGTCGCGTGCCGGCCCGCCTGCACGTTTTCGCGTGCTCGGTCGTTGCACCTAGACTCGATCGACGCGCATGCCCGACGTGTCGAGAACCCGACGACGCGGCACCGACTTCGAGAGGACGACCCAGCGTGGCCCTGCTGGAGACAATCACGAGCCCGGCGGACCTCAGGGCGCTGCCGGCCGAGCGGCTGCCGGCGCTGGCCGAGGAGATCCGTACCTTCCTCGTGACCGAGGTCTCCAAGACCGGTGGACACCTCGGTCCGAACCTCGGCGTCGTCGAGCTGACCATCGCCCTGCACCGCGTCTTCGACTCGCCGCGGGACGCCGTCGTCTTCGACACGGGTCACCAGTCGTACGTGCACAAGCTGCTCACCGGGCGGCGCGACTTCAGCAAGCTCAAGAAGCAGGGCGGCCTCTCGGGCTACCCCAGCCGCGCCGAGTCCGAGCACGACGTCGTCGAGAACTCCCACGCCTCCACGGCGCTGTCGTGGGCCGACGGCATCGCCAAGGGGCGCCGCCTGCGCGGTGAGAAGGGTCGGCACACCGTGGCCGTCATCGGTGACGGCGCCCTGACCGGCGGCATGGCCTGGGAGGCGATCAACAACATCGCCGTCGACAAGGACCTGCCGCTCGTCATCGTCGTCAACGACAACGAGCGCTCCTACGCGCCCACCATCGGGGGCCTGGCCGACCACCTGGCGACGCTGCGGACGACGCGCGGCTACGAGCGCTTCCTCGACTGGGGCAAGCGCTCCCTGGCGCGCACACCCGTCGTCGGTGGCGCGATGTTCGAGACGCTGCACGGCGTCAAGAAGGGCATCAAGGACATCGTCGCGCCGCAGGGGATGTTCGAGGACCTCGGCCTGAAGTACCTCGGGCCCGTCGACGGCCATGACGAGCAGGCCGTGGAGCGCGCGCTTCGCAAGGCGCGCGACTTCGGCGGTCCGGTCCTCGTCCACGTCATCACCCAGAAGGGTCGCGGGTACCAGCCGGCCCTCGACGACGTCGCCGACCACATGCACGGCATCGGCAAGATCAACCCCGAGACCGGCCTGCCCTTCGAGGTCTCGGGCCGCATCTGGACCGACGAGTTCAACGACGAGATGGTTGCCGTCGGGGCCGAGCGCCCCGACGTCGTGGCGATCACCGCCGCCATGCTCATCCCCGTCGGCCTCGACGGCTTCGCGGCCGCCTACCCCGACCGCGTCTTCGACGTCGGCATCGCCGAGCAGCACGCCGTGACGATGGCCTCGGGGCTGGCCTACTCCGGCCTGCACCCGGTCGTCGCCGTCTACGCCACCTTCCTCAACCGGGCCTTCGACCAGCTGCTCATGGACTGCGCCCTCCACCGGGCGGGAGTGACCTTCGTCCTCGACCGGGCCGGCGTCACCGGCAGCGACGGTGCCTCGCACAACGGCATGTGGGACATGACCCTGACCTCGGTCGTGCCGGGCCTGCGCCTCGCGGCCCCCCGTGACGGCGAGCAGGTGCGACGCCAGCTGCGCGAGGCGCTCGACGTGTTCGACGGTCCGACCGTCATCCGTTTCCCCAAGGGCGACGTCGGCGACCCGCTCACGGCCGAGCGCACGATCGGCGACGTCGACGTGCTCTTCGAGAACGCCGGCGAGGCCGTGGACCTGCTCGTCGTCGGGGTCGGTGCCTTCGCCGGGCTCGCCGGCGAGGTGGGGGAGAAGATCGCCGCCCACGGGCGCACGGTCCGCGTCGTCGACCCCCGCTGGGTGCTGCCGGTCAGCGACACCGTCGTCGACCTGGCCCGGCGGGCCGGCACGGTCGCGGTCGTCGAGGACAACATCGTCAGCGGCGGCGTCGGTGCGGCGGTGACCCTGGCCCTGCGCGAGGCGGGGCTCGACGTGCCGGTGCGCACGTACGGCATCCCGAAACGGTTCCTCGACCACGGCTCGCGCGGGCAGGTGCTCGAGGAGCTCGGCCTGACCGCCGACCAGGTCGTCGCCGACCTCGAGCCCCGGCTGGCCTGACGCCGGAAGGCCGCCCCTCGGTCGAGGTGATACCTCGCGCCGGCGCGCGACGCCGCACCTCCATCCGACGCGACCGGCCCCGGGTCGAGGTGATACCGCGCGCCGGAGCGCGACGATCCACCTCGACCGCGCGGGCCTCAGCCGGGGGACTGGAGCGCTCGCAGCCGCAGCGCCAGCTGCAGCTCGAGGGCGTGGTCCGGCTGCTGCCACGACGCCCCCAGCAGTGCCCCGATGCGCTCGAGCCGCTGGGACACCGTGTTGACGTGGACGTGCAGCGTGCCGGCGGCGTGACGGGGGCTGCCACCGGCGGCGAAGTATGCGGCCAGCGTGCCGAGCAGGTCGGTGCCGCGCCGCTCGTCGTAGTCGATGACCGGGCCGAGCAGCCGGTGCACGTAGTCGTCGACGTCCGGTGCCGAGCCGACGATGAGGCCGGCGAAGCCGAGCTGCGTCGCCGCGGCGCCCTGGCCCCGGTGCCCGAGAGCGATGAGCGCACCGACGGTACGAGCGCCCTCCTCGTGGGCAGTGGGGATGGCGTCGACGCCCTCGAGCGGCCCGACGCCGGCCACGGTGACGCAGGTGCGCCGCCCGATGCGGGCCGCCACGGCACGGGCCAGACCGTCGGCATCGGTGCCGGGCACGAGGGCGACGACGTCGCCGTCGTGCGAGCCCACGAGCGCGCTCTCGTCGGTGGCCGCGCTCGCCGAGATGAGCAGGGCGCGGTGGCCGTGCGGGTCCTCGCCCCGCAGGACGAGCAGGCAGAACGGACGGTTCGGGTCCAGGCCGGCCGCGCGGGCCAGCTGGAGTCGCTCGTCGTGGCTGCCCCGGGCGCTGACGAGGTCCGAGACGAGACGGTTGCGTGCGGACTGGCGCGCGTCGGCGGCCTGCCGCTCGAAGAGCAGGACGAGCGCCGTGACGACGCCGGCGCGTTCGACGGTCCGCTGCTCGGACTCGCTCAGCCGTCCGAGGCCGCCGACGACGAGGGTCCCGAGCCGTTCGCGCGCTGCCGTGACGGGCAGGACGTACATGCCCTCGCGCTCGACGAGGCGCCCGGTGCCCTGGCCCGGGACGCTGGACAGGAGGTCCTCGAGGAGGCCGACGCGCCCCGACCCCGGCTCCGGCGCCGGGCCGGCGGTCCCGATGCGGGCGCCGTCCTCGTCGACGAGCACGGCCCAGCCACCGAGGAGGTCGCACAGGGCCCGGGCGACGTCGTCGACGCCGCCACCACCGAGCACGAGCGAGGCGAACCGGTCGTGCGCGGCCGCCGCGCGCTCGATCCCCTCGGCGTACCGGCGCACCGTCTCGTGTGCCTCCGAAAGCTGCGCCAGGGCGTTCTCGGCGTCGGCGAGGGCACGGGTCTGCACGAGAGTTACCGCGGCGAGCGTGGCGAGGTTGCCGAGGAGCGCGACCTCCTCGCGGGTGAAGGGCCGGGACGAGCGGTTCGCGGCGAACAGCACCCCGACGAAGTGGGACTCGACGATGAGCGGTGTGCCGCAGATCGCGATGATGCCTTCTTCGCCGACGGCACCGTCGATCGCGGCCGTGTGGCGGAACCTCTCGTCGGACCAGTAGTCGGCCGTCCAGTACGGCTTGTGCGTCGATGCCACGAGCCCGCCGAGGCCCGCACCGAGGGCGAGGCGCACCGACTGGAACGCCGCGGACACCGACCCGTCCGTCGCGCGCATGAACGTGTCGCCCGCCTCCGGGTCGTAGAGCGTCAGGTACGCGAGGTCCGTGCCCACGAGCCGGCGGGCGCGCCGCACGATCGCGTCGAGCACCTGCGCAGGGTCGTGCTCGGTGGCCAGCTCACGGGCGGTGTCGAGCAGGGCGGCGAGGCCGGCCTCGCGGTGCAGGTGCACCTCGCGGGAGGCCGTGATGCGCAGCGCGAGGTCGCGGGCGCCGGCCGGGGCGGGAGCCGCCGCGACCTCGGCGACCGGCGCGTCGGTCGCCAGCAGCTCGAGCAGCCGCATCAGCCGCCCGGCCTCCGAACCGTCGTCCGGGACCGCCGAGAGGACCTGGGGGAGGTCGTGCTGGAGGTCGCGTCCGAGGTCCTCGGGGACGTCCTCGGACGCGTCGGCAGGGCTGTGCGTGGCCACGGGCAGATCCTAGGCTTCGTCGGGAGGCCGGACCCTCAGTGCGCCGTCCAGCCGCCGTCCATGGAGAACGACGTGCCGTTGACCGACGCCGAGGCCGGCCCGCAGAGGAACAGGGCGAGGGCGGCGACCTCCTCGGGCTCGACGAGGCGCTTGACCGCGACCGGCTCGAGCATGACCTTCGCGACGACCTCCGACTCGGGGATCCCGTGCGTGCGGGCCTGGTCAGCGATCTGCTTCTCCACCAAGGGAGTCCGCACGTACGCCGGGTTGATGCACGTCGAGGTGACTCCCCGCGGCCCACCCTCGAGGGCCACGACCTTGGACAGGCCCTCGAGGCCGTGCTTGGCCGTGACGTAGGCGCACTTGAAGGCGCTGGCCCGCAGCCCGTGCACGCTCGAGACATTGACGACGCGGCCCCAGCCCTGGGCGTACATGTGCGGCAGGGACTGGCGGATGAGGCGGAACGGCGAGACGAGCATGAGGTCGAGGATGAGGTCGAAGCGCTCGAGCGGGAACTCCTCCACCGGGCTGACGTGCTGGATGCCGGCGTTGTTGACGAGGATGTCCACTGCGGTCGGCAACTCGGCGAGGGCGTCGAGGTCGGCGAGGTCCGCCATCACGGGAATGATGGCGCCCCCGTCAGCACCGTCGCTGCGGTCGGAGCCGTCTGCCAGGGTACGCACGCCGTCCCCGTCCCGGTCGACGGCGTGGACGGTGGCGCCCGCAGCGGCGAGAGCCCGCGCGACGCTTGCGCCGATGCCGCTCGCGGCGCCGGTGACCAGCGCCGTGCGCCCGCTCAGGTCGATCGGTTCGTTGACCGCCCGCCGGCCTGGGCCGGGGCGGTCGGGTGCTGGGTCGCGTGCGTCGTCGCGGGCGCCGGGCATGCGGGAAGGCTAGGGGAGCCGACTGCTCGACACCTGTGTGGTCCCCGGACACAAAACGCGCGAAGTGGTGTGGAGGGCGCGGTGGGCGTCGAACCGACTGGCCCTCCATCGGGGCGTGGCTGTGAGGAGGCTGTAAATGTGCCGATGCACCCGCCGGCCGCCGGTGTCGGACCTACTCTGACAAGACGTAGTAGATCGACTGGTGCAGGGGCGACTCACAGTTCCTTCCGTCCAGGAGGTCTTCGATGTCCACCGTGTTCTTCACAGCAGGAGAGCCGACGCCCGCAGGTGCTGTCGTCCAGTGGGGCTTCATCACCGTCACGGTCGCCAACCTCGTCACGATCCTCGTGATGCTCCTCGTCTTCGTCCTTGCGGTCCTCCTGCCCTTCCCGGGCTCGCAGGGGGAGGACGACCGATGAGCTCTCGGGCAGCACCGTCGAGCCCCGCACCGAGCCCCGCGGCGGGTGCCCGCACCACGTGGACGGGCAGGCTGAGCGGGTGGATCGAGGGGCTCGTCCCCAAGGGGCAGTGGCTGCCCGACCGCCAGCCGGCATACGTGGCCTCGTGGGTGTACGTCTTCGGCGTCGCCTGCCTGGCAAGCCTCGTCGTCGTCATCGCGTCGGGTCTGGTGCTCACGCTCGGCGGTCTGACGTGGTGGCACTCGAGCTTCCGTGGGACGGTTCATCAACTCCATGCACCTGTGGAGCGTCGAGCTGTTCTTCGCGACGATGGTGATCCACCTGTGGGGCAAGTTCTTCATGGCCGCGTGGCGCGGCCACCGTGGCCTCACGTGGGCCACCGGCGCCCTGGCCTTCTTCGGTTCGCTGGGCACCGCCTTCACCGGCTACCTGATCCAGACCAACTTCGACTCCCAGTGGATCAGCACCCAGGCCAAGGACGGGCTCAACGCCGCCGGCATCGGCGCCTACTTCAACGTCATGAACGTGGGGCAGATGGTGCTGTGGCACGTCTCGCTCCTGCCGCTCGTCGTCGGGGTCATCGTCGGCCTCCACCTGCTCCTGGTTCGGCGCCGTGGCGTGGTGCCGCCCATCGGCGCCGAGGCACCCGCCGAGGTCGTGCAGCCGGAGTCGCTGCTGCCCTCGGCACCGCCTGGGAGCTCGGCACCCACGGGCCCCGCTCCCACGTCCGCCCCTGAGGACAGCCGCCCGCAGCGCACTCGCACGGGAACGGGGGTCAGGCCATGACCGCCGTACGCGTTCCCCGGAGCCAGCGACGGAGCGCCACGTGGGCGCCCGACTCGCACGACTTCCCGACCCGGCGCTACGACCTCGTCAAGGAGTTCGTCATCGCGCTGGGCGTCATACTCGTGCTGACCCTCGTCGCGGCCATCGTCTTCTCCTCACCCGACGACCCGGCGATCTCGCTGCAGCAGTGGGCCCAGCAGGCGCCGAACGACGTGGTGGCCACGGCAACCGGCGAGCTGGCCGGCACCACGACCTCAGCCGGCTACGGGCCGCCCTACAACACCGCGGCCGACGGCCAGACCCTCGGCCCGGTCAACCTGCAGAAGCTCCCCGGCGTCACGGAGCCGGTCGACTCCGCCAACGACTTCGTCATCACCCCCTTGCGCACGCTCTCGTCGCAGCCGCTCGTGGCAGCGGCCCTGCGTCGATGGTCGGCCGCGACGCCGGACCAGCAGACGAAGTGGGCGCAGGCCTACTCCGACGCCCTGGGCAAGGCGCCCGACGGCGACCCGGCCAAGGTGGCGGCCGGTGACTACGGCCCGGTGCCGGTCCTGGCGCAGGGGGTGCTGGCGCTCGCATCCAGCGGTGCGCTGGAGGGCCTGCTGACGTCGAGGACCAGCTTCTTCGGCGTCAACAGCACCAAGCCGCTGCTCCTGCTGTCCGACGGTTCGCACCTCGAGGACCAGGCCCGCGCCCAGAACCTCGGCGGCGACCAGTGGGGGATCATGAACGAGACCGGCAACTATCCCGGCCAGCCGTGGCTGTGGCTCTACACCCTCTGGTACCAGGTGCCCCCGTTCTCGACGTCCGACAACGCCGACGTGCAGGTGTGGGCGCTGATGATCCTGCTCAGCATCGGGTTCATCTGTATCCCGTGGATGCCGGGACTGCGGACCCTGCCGAAGCATCTCGGGGTGCACAAGCTCATCTGGAGGCAGTATCGGCGTTAGGCAGCGCCGACGCCTTCAGGCCGCGCCCTTCAGCCGGACGCCTGCAGCCAGGCGTCGGGCTGAAGGAGCGTCGGGCCGGAGTCGTCAGGCGGGCGTCATCCGGAGGATGACCCGGGCCTGGTCGTCGGCGACGTAGAGGGTGCCCGAGGGCGTGACGAGCAGGCCCTGGGGCTCGATGAGGCCGCTGCTCACGAGGACGGTCGAGGGGCCCCCACCACCGGGCCAGCGCAGCACGTCGTGGCGGGTGTGCCGCACGTCGGTCACGAGCAGGTTGCCAACGGCGTCGAAGGCGACGTCGTCCGGCATGACGGCCTCCGCTGCGCGGACCCGCGAGCCCCCCGGACCCAGCCGCCAGACTCCACCGCCGCACTCGTCGGCGACGTAGACGTCCCCGTCCGGACCGACGGCGGCGCCGACGGGGTGGACGAACGCGCTCGCGAGGACGGTCCGCGACCGCCCGTCGGGCGAGAACCGGTAGATGGTGCCGGTCACCGGGTCGGGGACCACGAGGGTGCTGGTGGTCGCGTCCCACCCGATCCCGTCGACGCCCTGGTGGCACGTCGCCTTGACGGACGTGCCCGGCAGGGCGGCGAGGACGGTCGGCGTCGACTGGCCCGGGCGGAACTCGACGAGCCGGTTCGCGTCCTCCTCGGCCACGACCATGCTCCCGTCCGGCAGGAACACCATGCCCTCGGGGCCGGGCAGCCCTCGGTGCAGGACGGTCGCCGAGCCGTCGGCATTGAGCCGGCTGATGGTGCCGAACGCGTAGTCGCTGTAGAGGAGGGCGCCCGACGGGTCGAGCACCAGGTCGTCGGGATGGTCGGCGCCCCGGTGGACGACCTGGACCCGATAGCTCGCCGGCGTCGGGGCGCTCGTGCTCGTCGAGGCGCGCGCAGAGGAGGCGGGCCGGGACGGCGTGGCCGTATGCGTGGGGCCGGCGGACGGCATGCCCGAGGACGGGCTGGTCGTCGGCGGGTCGCTCGTGCTGGTCCGGGCACTGGCCGTCCCGCCCTGGGGGGCCTGAGTCGGGGCCGGGGAACCGCCCGTGCAGCCGGCGAGCACGAGCCCGAGGCCGACGACGGCGGCGAGGGACGCGCGAGTCCTCATGCGTCGACGCTAGGTCGGGCACCTGTGACCCGCCGGGGAGGCGGCTGCAGGTGCCCGACGTGCTGCGTCAGAGACCGAGCTGCTCCAGCCCGACGGCAACGGCGCAGAGGGTTGCGGCAAGAGCGCTGGCGGTGCGAAGCATGCTGGACTCCAGTGTCGTGAGCGGTCGGGTTGTTGACCGCTCGGGCGCCGGGCCAGCCGGCTCCCGAGGCTCGGTGTAACACCGGCCCCGGAGGACGCAAGGGTTGCGCGCCGCCCGGGGCCGGCTCGTGTCCGGCTCAGATGTCGCGGAAGACCTCGATCGTCGCGCCGAGGCGGTTGAGGCGCTCGGCGAGGTCCTCGTAGCCGCGGTTGATGACGTAGACGTTGCGCAGCACCGACGTGCCGGGGGCCGCGAGCATGGCGAGGAGGATGACGACGCCGGGACGCAGCGCCGGGGGGCACACGACCTCGGCCGCGCGCCACCGCGTCGGGCCCTCGACGATGACCCGGTGCGGGTCGAGCAGCTGGACGCGCCCGCCGACCTTCGTCAGCTCGGTCAGGTAGATGGCCCGGTTCTCGTAGACCCAGTCGTGGATCATCGTGCTGCCCTCGGCGACGGCCCCGATGAGCGCGAAGAACGGCAGGTTGTCGATGTTGAGGCCCGGGAAGGGCATCGGGTGGATCTTGTCGGTCGGCGCCGTGAGCGGGCCGGGGATCGTCGTCAGGTCGACGAGGCGCGTCTTGCCGTTGGCGGACGTGTACTCGGCGGAGAGGTCGTACTTCATCCCCATGCCCTCGAGCGTCGCGAGCTCGATCTCGATGAACTCGATCGGGACGCGGCGGATCGTGATGGCCGAGTCGGTCACGACCGCCGCGGCGATGAGGCTCATCGCTTCGATGGGGTCCTCGCTCGGCGAGTACTCGACGTCGACGTCGATGGTGGCGCGGCCGTGGACGGTAAGGGTCGTCGTGCCGATGCCCTCGATGCGCACGCCGAGCTTCTCGAGGAAGAAGCACAGGTCCTGCACCATGTAGTTCGAGGACGCGTTGCGGATGACCGTCTCGCCCTCGTACCGCGCAGCGGCCATGAGGACGTTCTCGGTGACGGTGTCGCCACGCTCGGTCAGGACGATGGAGCGGGTCGGGTTGACCGAACGGTCCGACTCGGCCTCGTAGAAGCCGTGGGTCGCGGTCACCTCGAGGCCGAAGTACCGCAGCGCGGCCAGGTGCGGCTCGACGGTGCGCGTGCCGAGGTCGCAGCCGCCCGCGTAGGGCAGCCGGAAGCGGTCGTGCTCGTGCAGGAGCGGACCGAGGAACATGATGACGGTGCGGGTGCGGCGCGCGGCCGCGACGTCGATGCCGTCGAGGTCGAGCCGCGCGGGCGGGACGATCTCGAGGTCGTTGCTGTCGGGCAGCCAGCGGGTGCGCACGCCGATCGAGGAGAGCACCTCGAGGATCCGGTTGACCTCCTCGATGCGCGCGAGGTTGCGCAGCGTCGTGCGTCCGCGGTTCAGCAGCGAGGCGCAGAGCAGCCCGACGGCGGCGTTCTTGCTCGTCTTGACGTCGATCTCGCCGGACAGCTTCTGCCCCCCGACGATCCGCAGGTGCTGGGGACCGGAGTGCCCGAGCGAGACGAACTCCGAGTCGAGGGCGTCGCCGATCTTGGCGAGGGTGTCCAGGCTGAGGTTCTGGCGCCCCTGCTCGATGCGTGCGACGGCGCTCTGCGAGGTGCCGAGGTGCTCGGCGAGCTCGGACTGCGTCATGCCCTTGTGGCGTCGGGCGTCGCGGATGAGTCCGCCGATCCGGGTCAGGTAGGTCTGCGTCACGAGCGGCGACTCTAACTCATATATGAGATAACTGCTAAGCGACAGGCCCGAGGGGCCTCGAAAAACGCGTCCGCCGGGACGTGGCCGGCACGACGGGCGTCAGGAGTCCCGGCCCGCGGGGGACACCGTCCGGGCGATCGGCGTCAGGGGCAGCCACGGGTGCTCGGCGTGCCCCGGCGCGGGGTCGGCGCCCAGCGGGACGCGCTCCATGGCCAGCGTCTGGCGGGCGATCCGAGCCATGGCCGGGCGGAACGGCCGCAGCCCGGTGCCGATGGCCCAGACGACGGCGGTCGGCACGTGGGCCGGGTGCCGGCCCGGCGCCGTGACCAGTGCGGCGAGCTCGGTCTCGCTGAGGTCCTCGCCGGCAACCTCGACGACCCGCCCGCGCAGGGCCGGGTCGACAGCGGCCCGGGCCACGGCGACGGCCACGTCGTGGACCGAGACGAAGTTCACCACGTTGCGGCCCGGCCCCAGGACCTTGGGCACCCCGGACGAGCCCGCCGTCGTGCGGAACAGCTCGAGCCACATCTCGGCGAAGGCGGACGCGCGGACGATGGTCCAGTCCGGCACGGCAGGGACGGCACCGCCGCGGAGCTCGTCCTCGGCGGCGGCCTTCATGCGGAACAGCTCGATCGGGTGCTCGCGGGCGGCGCCGATGACCGACACGAGGACGATGTCCGCACCGGTGGAGCGAGCGGCGGCGACGAGGTTGCGGTTGCCGTCGCGGTCGACGGCCGCGGGGGACTGGCCGGCGTTCGGGTCCATCCCGTGAACCGCGGAGACGACGACCTCCGAGCCGGCGACGGCCGCGTGAAGCGAGGACGGGTCACGGACGTCCGCCGTGACGAGCTCGGCGTCCGGCACGGGGACGCGGGGATCCGAGCGCGCGACGACCCGCACCGGTCGGCCCTCGGCGACGAGCCGGGCGGTGACGAGGCGGCCCAGCCTCCCGGTGCCGCCCACCACGGTGATCACGGCTGCCCGGTCCCGGCCAGGGCCGCGAAGACGGCGTCGATGCCGGGGCCGCCGGGCTCGACGGGCCCGGCGTACAGGTGCGCGCGGGTGATGCGGCCACCGGCGACCGTCGCGATGAAGACCATCCGGTTCTCGAGCGGCCGGCCGTCCCGGCGGGTCCCGACCTGGGCCGCCTCGAGCCAGAAGCCGTCCTCGGTGACGGCCTGCTGCTCCACGTCGAGACGGATGTCGGGCACCGCCGTGAACATCGTCGTCCAGTTCCGGCGGACCTGGGCCGAGCCGGTGAAGGACCGGGCGGGATGGACCGGGTCGGTGAGCTCGTAGTCCTCGGCGAAGCAGTCGACGAGGCCGTCGAGGTCGTGGGCGTTGGTCGCCAGCACGAGCCGGTCGAGGACCTCGGATGGGGTGCGGGTCGGGTCCATGCTGGCCTCCAACAATTCGATACAGTTATCTGTATCTGATTGAGAGGATGCGCCTCATGTCGCCGCGAGTCAAGGGGGCGGCGGACGACCCCGAGCCGACCCGTCGTCGCTACGACGCGTCCGCTCGTCGGGCCCGCGCTGCCGCGCGCCGGGGCGAGGTCCTGGGCGTCGCCCGCCGACGCTTCCTCGCGGACGGCTTCGGCGCCACGACCGTGGCGGCGGTGGCCGCCGAGGCGGGCGTCTCGGTGGAGAGCGTCTACAAGTGGTTCGGCTCGAAGGCGGGGCTGCTCGAGGCGGTCTGGCACCGGTCCCTCGCCGGGTCGGCGCCGACGCCCGCCGAGGCCCGCAGCGACGCCGGGTCGCGGGCCGCGTCGGACGGGAGGTCGATCATCCGGAACTGGGCCCGGCTGGCCGCCGAGGTGGGCGCGGTGGGCGACCCCGTGTACCGGCTCGTCGAGCGTTCGGCGGCCGGCGACCCCGAGGTGGCCGACCTGTACGCCCGGATCGAGCGTGAGCGAGCCGAGCGGATGACCCACAACGCGGCGTACCTCGTCGACGGCGGCTACCTGCGCGACGACGTCACCCCTGAGCAGGCCCGCGACGTCCTTCTGCTCTACACGACCTTCTACGAGCGGCTCGTGACGGACGCCGGCTGGACGCCGGAGCAGCTCAGTGCCTTCGTCGAGCGGGGCCTGACCGCGCACCTGCTGCCGTGATGCTCGAGCGGGCCGGAACCAGCCATGGCGTGGTGAGGGCGCCACGGCCGGTCCCGGCCCACAGGCCCTTCAGCGCGGGGCGTCGGCCACACCCGGCGGCAGGAACCGCGACCCCGTGACGCGCTCGGCCACGCCCGTCCGGTCGAGCAGCGGCGTGATCCCGCCGTTCCAGAACTGGAAGCCGGCGCCGGTGATCATCGCAAGGTCGAGGTCCATGGGTGACTGGGCCACCCCCTCGTCGAGCATCCGTCGGGCCTCGTCCGACAGGACCGTCAGGACCCGCTCGCGCACCTGCCCGGCGTCGAGGACGACCGGGTCGGCCGGCGTCTCGACGAGCGCCGCGGCCTCGGGGTCGAGCACCGGGCGGCCCGAGCTGAGGTCGTAGAAGCCACGCTTGCCCGCAGCGACGAGGCGCTGCAGCGTCGGGGAGGAGTAGAACCGGTCCGGGAAGGCGCGGACCAGGGTCTCGCCGTTGTGCAGCGCGATCGCCGGGCCGACGAGCCCGATGAGGACGAACGGCGGCATCGGCGCCAGACCGGCGAACGCCCGGTCGACGACCTCGATCGGCGTGCCCTCGTCGAGGATCCGGGCGGCCTCGCCCATGAACCGGCCGAGGAGCCGGTTGACGATGAACGAGGGCCGGTCCGCCGCGAGCACGCACGTCTTGCGCAGCGCCTTGCCGACGGCGAACCCAGTTGCCAGCGTTGCCGCGTCGGTCGCCTCGCCCGGGATCACCTCGAGCAGTGGCATCACGGCCACGGGGTTGAAGAAGTGCAGCCCGACGACGCGCTCGGGGTGCTCGAGCCGCGAGGCCATCTCGGCGACGGACAGGCTCGAGGTGTTCGTCGCGAGGACGCACTCGGGCGACACGACCGCCTCGACCTCGGCGAAGACCTGCTGCTTGACGGCCATCTGCTCGAACACCGCCTCGATGACGAGGTCGGCGTCGGCGAAGCCGGCCTTGTCGACGGCCCCGGTCACGAGTCCCTTGTAGCGGTTGAGGCGGTCGGGGGTGAGGCGTCCCTTGGCCGCGAGCTTGTCGAGCTCGGCGTGGACGTACCCGACGCCCTGGGAGACGCGGGCCTCGTCGACGTCGGTGAGCACGACCGGCACCTGGAGGCGCTGGACGAACAGCAGCGCCAGCTGGCTGGCCATGAGACCGGCGCCGACGACGCCGACCTTCGTGACGGGACGCCCGAGCGTCTTGTCGGGGGCACCGGCCGGGCGCTTGGCTCGACGCTGCACGAGGTCGAAGGCGTAGAGCCCGGCCCGCAGCTCGTCGCTCATGACGAGGTCGGCCAGCGCCTCGTCCTCGGCCGCGAACCCCTCCGCGCGCGAAGCGGTTCGCGCCGCGGCGAGCAGGTCGAGGGCGGCGTACGGGCTCCGGGCCCGTCGACCGGTCCGCGCGTCGGCGGTGGCGCGCGCCCTGGCGACCGCGGCATCCCAGCGCTGCTCGTCGCGGTCGACGTCCGGACGGCACACGACGACCTCGCCGCGCACGACCGACGAGGCCCAGGCGAGCGACTCCTCGAGGAAGTCGGCCGGTTCGAAGAGGGCGTCGGCCAGGCCCAGCCCGTAGGCGTCGACGCCGGTGAGCATGCGGTTCTGGCTCAGCGGGTTGTCGATGACGACGGTCACGGCCGTCTCGATGCCGACGAGGTTGGGCAGCAGCCAGCAACCGCCCCACCCGGGGACGAGCCCGAGGAAGACCTCCGGCAGGGCCACGGCCGGGACGCCGGCGCTCATGGTGCGGTACGTCGCGGACAGGGCCAGCTCGACGCCACCGCCCATGGCCGCACCGTTGACGAAGGCGAAGGTGGGCACCGGCAGGTCGGAGAACGCCGAGAACGCCGCGTGGCCCGCGCGGGCGATCTCGAGTGCCTGCTCGCGGTCGCGTACGTGGGGGATGCCGGTGAGGTCGGCGCCGACGGCGAAGACGAACGGCTTGCCGGTGACGGCGGCGGCGACGATCTCGCCGGCACCGGCGCGCTCGCGCAGTCGCTCGACGACCGCGGTCAGCTCGGCGACTCCCTGGGGGCCGAAGGTGTTCGGCTTCGTGTGGTCGAACCCGTTGTCGAGCGTGATGAGGGCGAGGACACCCGCGCCTCCGGGCAGGCAGATGTCGCGGACCGTGGCGTGGGTGACGACCTCGTCGGCGAACTCGGTTGCGGTTGCGGGCTTCTCGGTCATGGTGGTCACGCGACCTCCTCCTGGGCGCTGGTGGGCAGGTAGTCGGCGTGGTGCGGGTTCTCCCACACGACCGCGCCGCCCATGCCGATGCCGATGCACATGGCAGTGAGGCCGTAGCGCACCTCGGGGTGGGCCTCGAACTGCCTGGCCAGCTGCGTCATGAGGCGCACGCCCGAGCTGGCGAGCGGGTGACCGGTGGCGATGGCGCCGCCGTACTCGTTGACCCGGGGGTCGTCGTCGGCGATGCCGAAGTGGTCGAGGAAGGCGAGCACCTGCACGGCGAACGCCTCGTTGAGCTCGAAGAGGCCGATGTCCTCGATCGACAGACCGGCCTTGGCGAGGGCCTTCTCGGTGGCCGGGACGGGTCCGACCCCCATGACCTCCGGCTCGACGCCGACGAAGGACCACGACACGAGGCGCATGCGCACCGGAAGGCCCAGCTCGGTCGCCGCGGCCTCGGAGGCGAGCAGGCACGCGGTCGCGCCGTCGTTGAGCCCGGCCGCGTTGCCGGCGGTGACGTTGCCGTGGGGGCGGAACGGGGTCTTCAGTCCGGCGAGGTCCTCGACGGTCGTCCCGGGGCGCGGGGGCTCGTCGGCCGTCGCCAGGCCCCATGCGTTGTCGCCGTCGCGGACCGCGACGGGCACGAGGTCGCGCTGGATGCGGCCGTCGGCGTACGCAGCGGCGAGCTTGTCCTGGCTCGCGACCGCGAAGGCGTCGACGCGGGCCCTGGTCAGGTTCGGGAAGCGGTCGTGGAGGTTCTCGGCCGTCTTGCCCATGACGAGCGCATCGGGGTCGACGATCTTCTCGGCGAGGATCCGGGGGTTCGGGTCGACGCCCTCACCCATGGGGTGTCGGCCCATGTGCTCGACGCCGCCGGCGATGGCGACGTCGTAGGCCCCGAAGGCGATCGAGCTGGCGGTGTTCGTCACGGCGGTCATGGCGCCGGCGCACATCCGGTCGACGGAGTAGCCGGGCGTCGTGTTCGGCAGGCCCGCGAGCAGCGCGGCGGTGCGCCCGAGCGTCAGGCCTTGGTCGCCGATCTGCGTCGTGGCCGCGATGGCTACCTCCTCGACACGGTCCTTGGGTAGGTCGGGGTTGCGGCGCAGGAGCTCGCGGACGCACTTGATGACGAGGTCGTCGGCACGGGTGTGGGCGTACATGCCCTTCTCACCGGCCTTGCCGAACGGCGTGCGCACGCCGTCGACGAAGACGACCTCCTGGAGCTGACGGGGCACGAGGCCTCCTCCGGTCGTGGACAGGGGATGGGCGGCGCGAGACCGCCCCCTCGATCCTACTGCCGGGTAACATCTCCGTCCGGGGCGGGCGGCGTGAGCCACCTCACCGTGGGTGCTCCGCGCACGCCACCGCGACGAGGGGAGCCGCGATGCGGGTCTGCCAGTGCCGGGCGCCCATTCCCTCGAGGGCCTCGGCGATCTCGGCGGTCTGCGGCGCCGGCGGTCCCTCCCAGAGGTAGCGCCGCAGCAGGTCGGGGGTCAGCAGGTTCTCGACCGGGATGGCCAGCTCGCCGGACACGGCCGTGAGCAGCTCGCGGGCGCGGGCCAGCCGGGCGGCGGCGACGGGGTCGCGGTCCACCCAGGCCTTCGGCGGCGGGGGACCGGTCGGGGGCAGCGTCAGCGGGGGGAGGTCCTCCTCGGGCAGCGCGAGCGCGCGGCCGACCGCCTCGAGGATGGCCTCCTGGTTGCGACGGATCGAGCGTGCCAGACGCGGTTCCGGCGACCCGACCGACCGCGGGGGCGTCGTGGCCCGGGCGTTGGCGACGGCGACCTCGCTGATGGCGGCATCGGGCAGGACGCGTCCGGGGGAGACGTCGCGCTGCTGGGCGACGGCGTCGCGCCAGAGCCACAGCTCGCGCACGATGGCCAGGCCGCGGCGGCCCCGCACCCGGTGCATCCCGGAGGTGCGGCGCCACGGGTCGACGCGCGGGTCGGGACCGGTGAAGGACAGCAGGCTCTCGAACTCCTCGGCGGCCCACGCGGCCTTGCCCTGGCTCGCGAGGTCGGCGGCCACGGCGTCCCGGAGGTCGGACAGCACCTCGACGTCGAGGGCGGCGTAGCGCAGCCACGGCTCGGGCAGCGGCCGCGAGGACCAGTCGACGGCCGAGTGCTCCTTGGCCAGCTGCAGACCCAGGTAGTGCTCCACCATCGCGCCGAGGCCGACGCGGGGCAGCCCGGCGAGGCGGCCGCCGAGCTCGGTGTCGAAGAGCGCGCGGGGGCGCAGACCCACCTCGGCCAGGCACGGCAGGTCCTGGGTGGCCGCGTGGAGGATCCACTCGGCGTCGCCGATGGCCTCGTCGAGCGGGGAGAGGTCGGGGCACGCCACGGGGTCGACGAGCCAGGTCCCGGAGCCGTCGCGCCGCAGCTGGACGAGGTAGGCGCGCTGGCCGTAGCGGTAGCCGGAGGCACGCTCGGCGTCCATGCCCACGGGGCCGGTCCCGGCGGCGATGGCCTCCGCCGCCCGCATCAGGGTCCGTTCGTCGGCGACGACGTCGGGCACGCCGTCGCGCGGGTGCAGCAGCGGCGTCGGCTCGATCGTCGCGGTGGACGTGGCCACCGCGACGGACGACGGGTCCTCGCGCGTCGGGGGGACGCGTGGCGGTGGGCCGGGTCGCTGCCGGTGTGCTCCTCGTGCACCGTCACCGGCGCTGCCCCGGCAGGGGGACGACGCCGTCGGGCAGCGGCGGGATCCCCGCGATGGTGCACAGCATGTCGGCCCAGGCCCGCAGGTGCTCGACGACGTCGCCGGCGGTGGGGGTCCAGGAGGCCCGGATCTCCATCTCGACGCTTGCCTCGCGGTCGGCGAGCCCGCCGAAGCTCTCGCTGACGACCCGTGTGACGGTGCCCGCCTCCGCCGTCCACGCCAGGCCCCGGCCGGAGAGGGAGTCGCTGAGCCAGGACCACCCGACCGCCCCGAGCATCGGGTCACCCGCCAGCTCGGCCTCGAGCTCCGCGCGCGCGAACGTGACGACGCGCCACTGGCCGTCCCACGTGTCGGGGGCGGCGGGGTCGTGCAGGAGGACGAACCGGCCCGTGGCGAGGTCCTCCTCGGGGTCGGTGACGTCGATGACGTCGGCCGTCAGCGCGGCCGCGTACGGCGCGATGCGCGTCGGCGCAGGCACCTCGGTCAGGCGCACCTCGGAGCGCAGCCGGACGTCGCGGAGGGCGGTCAGCGTCCTCGCGAAGACCGCACCGTGGCCTCCCGGCAACGTTCTGGTGTGCACCAGACGAGGGTATGCCGGGAGCGCCGGATCTGTCTCAGGGCACGCCGGGGCGTTCCGGGCAGGACGGCACAGGTCTGCGCAGGCGTCACGGGCGTCACTCGCGGCCGGGCCCCACAGGCCGGCCGCCCGTCGAGGATGACCGGGGCAGGGGTGCGCCCATGGCAGGATTGACCGGTGCCGACGTATGCCCCTGCTGCCACGCGACAGAGCGACCTCGTGCGTGCCGCGCGCCGCGAGCCGGTGGGCCGCACCCCCGTGTGGTTCATGCGTCAGGCCGGACGGTCGCTGCCCGAGTACCGGGCCGTGCGCGAGGGCGTCCCGATGCTCGAGTCGTGCCTGCGTCCCGAGCTCGTCACCGAGATCACGCTCCAGCCGGTCCGCCGCCACGGCGTCGACGCGGCCATCTTCTTCAGCGACATCGTCGTCCCGCTCAAGGCCGTCGGCGTCGACCTCGACATCGTCCCCGGCGTCGGCCCGGTCGTGGCCCGCCCGATCCGCACCCGCGCGGACCTCGACCAGCTCGTCCCGCTGACGCCCGAGCACGTGCCGTCGATCTCCGAGGCGGTGCGGCTGCTCGTCGCCGAGCTCGGCGAGACCCCGCTCATCGGGTTCGCCGGGGCGCCGTTCACGCTGGCCTCCTACCTCGTCGAGGGCGGCCCGTCGAAGAACCACGAGAGGACCAAGGCCCTCATGCACGGCGACCCGCAGCTGTGGGACGACCTCTGCGGCCGCCTGGCCCTGATCTCCGGGGAGTTCCTCCGTGTCCAGGTCCAGGCCGGTGCCAGCGCCGTCCAGCTGTTCGACTCGTGGGCCGGGGCGCTCTCACGCACCGACTACCGGGCCCGCGCGATGCCGCACTCGGCCGTGGCGCTCGGGGCGGTCGCCGACCTCGACGTCCCGCGCATCCACTTCGGCGTCGGGACCGGCGAGCTGCTCGCCCTCATGGGCGAGGCCGGCGCCGACGTCGTCGGGGTCGACTACCGCGTGTCACTGACCGACGCCGTCGAGCGGCTCGGCCCCGGCTACGCGGTCCAGGGCAACCTCGACCCGGCGCTGCTCTTCGCGCCGTGGGAGGCGCTCGAGCGACGCGTCCGCGAGATCGTCGACGAGGGCCGGCAGGCCCCCGGCCACGTGTTCAACCTCGGGCACGGCGTCCCGCCGAACACCGACCCCGACGTCCTGACCCGGGTCACCGAGCTCGTCCACGAGTACTCGAGCCGCCGATGACGGCCACCGTCCCCGACGCACCCCGAGCCAGCGCCCCCGGCGTCGAGTCGGTCGCGGCACCGTCGGTCGCCCGCTCGAGCCTGACGATGTTCGGGGGCTCGATCGCCTCGCGGGTCCTCGGCACGGTCCGCGCCGGCCTCATCACGGCGATCATCGGCGCCAGCCTGGCCGGTGACGCGTTCTCGCTGGCGAACACGCTGCCGAACGTCCTCTACATGCTGGCGGCCGGGGGGATCCTCAACGCCGTCCTCATCCCGTCGCTGTCGCGGGCGATGCGGCTGCCCGACGGCGGGCAGGAGTTCACCGACCGCGTCATCACCCTCGCCCTCGTCGGCATGGCGGCCATCACCGTCCTCGTCACGGCGGGGGCCGGCCTGTTCGTGTGGATGCTCGCCGGCACCAGCCAGCCGAGCGTCAAGCAGCTCGCGCTCGCCTTCTCCTTCATCACCCTGCCGCAGATCTTCTTCTACGGGCTGTTCGCCCTCCTCGGCCAGATCCTCAACGCCCGCGGCAAGTTCGGCGCGTTCGCGTGGGCCCCGTTCATGGCCAACGTCGTCGCCGTCACCGGGCTGGTCGTCTTCATCGTCCTGTACCCGGCGCCGCGCCAGTTCCACGACGGGCAGCCGTTCCCCCGGACCCCGGAGCAGTGGACGCCCGGCATGGTCTGGCTCTTCGCCGGGTCGGCGACCCTGTCTGTCGTCGTCCAGGCGCTGTGGCTCGTGCCGGCCCTTCGGGGCACCGGGTTCCGGTACCGCCCGCGGTGGGGCGTGCGTGGCGCGGGTCTCGGCGGGGTGAGCCGGCTGGCGGTCTGGGCCTTCGTCGGCCTCGTCGTCTCGCAGCTCGGCTTCTTCGTGAGCCAGGGCGCCCTGAACCACGCGGTCAGCCGGGTCCCGGAGAAGGTCGCCGTCGGCGGGCCGGCGGTCTACGGGATCGCGTTCACGATCTTCATGCTGCCGCACGCCTTCGTCACCGTCTCGATCGTCACGGCGCTCTTCCCGCGCCTGTCCGCCGCGGCCGCGAGCGGACGCCTGGAACGCATGCGCGAGGACGTCCGCACCGGTCTCGCCCTGCCGCTCGTGGTCAACGTGGCGGTCATGGCCTTCGTCATGGTCGAGGCCGAGCCGATCATCGCCCTGCTCAACCCGGGCCTCAACCTGCGCTCCGTCGAGACCGCGGCCATCACGCTCGTCGTCATGATCCTCGGGATCATCCCGTTCGGCGTCGACCTGCTCTGCTACCGCACGCTCTTCGCCCTGGAGGACGGCCGGCCGACCTTCGTCATGCAGGTGCTGCTCACCGGTACGAGCCTGTTCGCGCTCGGCGTGACCCTCGTCGTGCCGCCGCAGTACGCCGTCGCGGTCATGGCCTTCGGGCAGACCGCCGGCAACGTCGTCTCCTGCGCCTACGGGCTGCGGGCCTGCCGACGCCGCGTCGGCCCCCTCGGCGGCGCCGCGGTCCTCGACACCGCCGCCCGCGTCGGCGTCGCGGCCCTCGTCGCCGGCCTGCTCGCGATGGGCACGCACAACGTGCTCGCCCCGATCCGCGTCTACGCGGCCGAGGGCGACGGCACGACGGCGGTGGGCCGGATGATCGCCAACGCCGTGGAGATCGGCCTGGTCGGGGTCGTGTTCACCGTCGTCTACATCGGGGTCGCGCACCTGCTCCACGTCCGCGAGGTCCGCGAGGTCGCCGGTCTCGTCCGCGGGCGCCTCGGCCGCTGACCGCGTCCCACGCGACGCCGGCCGCGGCCGAGGGCCGAGGTCAGCGACCTGGTGCGGGCGTGGCCGGGCCGCCGTGCTCCTCGGGTTCTCCCGTTCCGGCCGAGGAGGCTGCGCGAGCAGGACCCCCCGAGCTGGAACCTGCCGAACCCGAACCGGCCGAGCCCGAACCGACCGAGCCCGAACCGGCCGAACCCGAGCCGCCGGTGCCCGAGCCGGCCGACCCGCCGGGGGCCGCGAGGGCCGGGCTCGCAGCCGCGGGCCGGCGGCGTCGGACCCGGAGGACGACGAGCGCGACGAGACCGAGGACGACGAGCCACGGCAGCAGCGCGGCCAGACCGGTGACGATCACCGTCGCCGAGGTCAGCAGGCCCTCCCAGGCTCCGCGCAGCCGGGACGCCACGTCCTCGCCCGTGGTGGCCACGACCGGTGTCGTCGCGGCGGTCCACAGGGTCAGCGTCACGTCGCTGTTCGTCGTGCGGCGGTCGAGCTCGGCGAGCCGCTGCTCGAGTGCGTCGAGGTCAGCCTGACGGCGGCTGAGCTCGCTCTCGAGCAGGACCACCTGCTGCAGGTCGGTCGCCTTGGTCAGCAGGGCCCGGACCCGGGCGATGCTGTCGCGGGCCGGCTGCACCCGGGCTCGGGCGTCGACATAGGTGTCGGTGACGTCCTCGGTCTGGGAGGACCGGTAGGACACCGACCCGAGGCGGGACAGCTCGGTGAGGACCCCGTCCAGCTTGTCGGCCGGCACGCTGAGCACCATGCGGGCCTCGTCGACACCCACCGGCTCGGCGATGGCCGGTGAGTCACCGGCGCCGTCCGGGGCCGGCTCGGGGGAGCGGAGACCACCCGGCGCGCCGTAGCGGCCCGTCGGGTCGGCGGCGGTGACGACGTTCTCGAAGGTGACGACGCCACCGGCCTCGGAGGTGACGACCCGGGCTCGGGCACTGGCGGCGACGAGGTCGCCGACCTCGACCCCGAGCCACGCCGTGCGCGCGAGGCGGGCCCCGAGGTCGGCAGGCAGCGCGTCGGCGAGCCCCGAACCGGTCGTGCCCGTGGCGGCCCCGCCCTCGGACGTGTCCGGCGTGGGACGCCGGCCCTCCGTGGGCGCCTGCGGGGCCGCCTCCTTGCCGACGCTGCCGCTCCCGGACGAGTCACGCCCGGACCCGGTCCCGGCGACGGACTCCGACCCTCCGCTTGCACGGGTGCCCCCACCGACCCGGCCGAGGACGGACAGCCCGACGGGCACCGCCAGGGCGAGGACGGCGACGGCGACGAGGGCGACGGCGAGCCATCGGCGGCGCTCCCGTGGGAGTCGGTCGAGGTGGCGACGCAGGCGGGCGAGCTGTTCCATGGCGGGCCTTCCGACGGGTCGCCCGGGCCGCGGCCCCTCTCGGCCGTGTCCGTCGGCGACGTCCTGCCGGGAAAGACACCGGGGCAGCGGCGAACGTTGCGGGGCGGCCCGTCGCTCAGGCGTCGTCGTCGGGGCTGACGCGGCGGGCCCGCCGAACCCGCCGGACCCGCCGGACCACCAGCCAGCCGACGAGGGCCACCGCGGCCGCGACGACGACCCGGTCGAGCATCCCCGAGTACCGGTCGACGAGCTCGTACCGCGACCCCAGGGCCCAGCCGAGACCGATGAGGAGCGCGTTCCACGCGGCGCTGCCGAGCAGGGTCATGAGGCTGAACCGGCCGAGCGGCATCCGCACCGCCCCCGCCGGCAGGGACACCAGGCTGCGCACCCCCGGGACGAGCCGGCCGACGAGCACGGAGCGCCGACCGTGCCGCGTGAACCACCCCGTCGCCCGGAGGAAGTCCTCACGGTCCACGAGCGGCAGCCGGGCGAGCAGGTCGACGGCGCGGTCCTGCCCGAGCCGGGCCGCGAGCAGGTAGAGCACGAGCGCTCCGAGGTAGGCACCGAGGGTGCTCGTGAGCAGGAGCAGGCCGAGGTCGAGCCGGCCCTGTCGGGCGATGAAGCCGGCGAGCGGCAGCACGACCTCGCTGGGGATCGGGGGCACGACGGTCTCGACGAGGGCGAGGACGCCGACGCCGAGCTCTCCGAGCGTGGCGATGACGCGCATCGCGAGGCCGACGAGGCCGGACGGCTCGGCGGCGACGTACGCCTCGGGGCTCGTGGCCTGCACGGTCATGGCGCCATCATCACATCCGGTCCCGATGGCCACCCGGCGCGGGGCCTCGGGTCGCGGGGTGCCACAGTGGGCTCCATGGGTCGCAGGAGCGTGGCGGTCGTCGGTGGCGGGATCAGCGGTCTGGCGGCCGCCTGGGAGCTCGTCCGCTCCGGCGGTCCGGAGGGCGTCGACGTCACGCTCCTCGAGGGGTCCGACCGCGTGGGCGGCAAGCTGCGCCTCGCCGACGTCGCCGGGGTGCCGGTCGACGTCGGGGCCGAGTCGGTGCTCGCGCGCCGTCCCGAGGCGGTCGCGCTCGTGCAGGAGCTGGGCCTGGCCGACCGGTTGACCTACCCGGCCCCGGTCGGTGCCTCGGTGCTGGCGGGCGGCCGCCGCCGGCCGCTGCCGAAGGGCACCCTCATGGGGGTGCCCTCGTCCCCCGAGTCGCTGCACGGGCTGCTGTCCGAGGCGGAGGTCGAGCGGGTGCGCGCGGAGCGCGTCACCGGTCCCGACGGGTCGCACGGTCCCGATGCCCCCGACGTGTCCGTCGGCGACCTCGTCGACGCCCGCCTGGGACCCGCCGTGACGGACCGCCTCGTCGAGCCGCTCCTCGCCGGCGTCTACGCCGGGCACGCCCGCGAGATCTCGGCGGCCGCTGCCGTGCCGGCGCTGGCCCGGGCCGCCCGTGAGGGTCGTTCCCTGCTCGACGTCGCCCGCGAGTCCGCCGAGGCGGGCGCCGCGTCCGCCGGGCTGCCCGTGTTCGCCACCGTGGAAGGCGGCCTCGGCACGCTGCCGGTCGCTCTCGCCGAGGCCCTGGCGGCAGCCGGCGCCCGGGTGCGCACCGGTGCCGTCGTCCGTGGCCTCCGGGTCGACGGCGACGGTTGGGTCGTGACGACCGGACCCACGACCGCCGAGGTCGACGAGCGCTACGACGCCGTCGTCCTCGCGACCCCGGCCCGGCCCACGTCACGCCTGCTCGCCGGCGTCGCGCCGGGGGCCAGCGCCGCTCTGGCCGCCATCGAGTACGCGTCGATGGCGATCGTCACCCTCGCCCTCGACGGTCCGCCGCCCGCGGTGCTCGAGGGCAGCGGCTTCCTCGTGCCGCCGACCGAGCCGCTGTCGATCAAGGCCTCGACGTTCAGCACCGTCAAGTGGCCCTGGTTGGCCAGGGCCCACCCGGACCGGACGTTCCTCCGGGCCTCGCTGGGACGCCACCGTGACGTGGTGACGCTCCAGCGCTCCGACGACGAGCTCGTCGCCACGGCGCTGGCCGACCTGCGCACCGTGCTCGGACCGGGCCTGCCGGACCCGGTGGCCGCGCACGTCCAGCGCTGGGGCGGCGGCCTGCCGCAGTACGCCGTCGGTCACCTCGACCGCGTCCGCGCGGCGCGCCTGCTGCCGCCGGGACTCGCCGTCTGCGGCGCCGCCTACGACGGCGTCGGCATCCCGGCCTGCATCGGGTCGGCCAGGGCGGCGGCGCGCGACCTGCTGACCCGGTGGTCGGACGCCCCGGCGACCTTGGGATGATGCGGTCATGAGCGAGCGCCTGACACCGGCCCGGATGCGGGAGATCAACGACACGATCCGCTACAGCATGTGGTCGGTGTTCGCGTCGGCGACCCCGCTCGGTGACGACCGGGGCGCGCTGCTCGGCGAGCTCGAGGGCTTCCTCGACGACATCGCCGGCGAGGGCGTCGTCGTCCGGGGTCTCTACGACGTCGCGGGCCTGCGCGGCGACGCCGACGTCATGGTCTGGTGGCACGCCGAGTCCATCGAGCTGCTCCAGTCGGCCTACCACCGGCTGCTGCGCACCGAGCTCGGGCAGCACCTCGAGCCGGTGTGGAGCTCGGCGGCGCTGCACCGGCCGGCCGAGTTCAACAAGAGCCACATCCCCGCCTTCATGGCCGAGGAGCAGACCCGCAGGTACCTCTGCGTGTACCCGTTCGTCCGGTCCTACGACTGGTACCTGCTCGAGGACTCCGAGCGCCGCGACCTGCTGCGCGAGCACGGCCAGATGGCGCGCGACTACCCCGACGTGCGGGCCAACACCATCGCCTCCTTCGCCCTCGGCGACTACGAGTGGCTCCTCGCCTTCGAGGCCGACGAGCTGCACCGCATCGTCGACCTCATGCGTGAGCTGCGCGCCTCGCGCGCCCGGCTGCACGTGCGCGAGGAGGTCCCGTTCTTCACCGGGCCACGCGTCGAGCCCGCCCAGCTCGTCGCCAACCTGCGCTGAGGCGTGCCGCCGGGGTGGCGGTCAGTCCTCGCCCCGGAACAGCCTGCCGACCCCGGCCGCGATCGGGATGAACAGGAACACGAACCACTCGCCCGTGCGCAGGAACACGAGCAGCGCGATGAACGGCGACAGGGTCACGAGGGCTCGCCCGAGGCGCGCGCCGAACGACGTCGCCGGCTGCGCGGCGGGTCGCCCGGGGGCGGTGGACGCTGCCCGGGCCGGGGCGACGGGGTCGAACCTCGGCCGGGGCTCGGGCAGGTCGGTGAACAGCGCCTCGAGCTCGCGCCGCGTCACGGCGTCGGCGGCCTTCCCTCGGCGGTCCTCGTACTCGAACGCGTCGAGCCGGCCGGCCTGCCGGTGCGCCGCGAGCGCCGCGAGGGCCTCCTGGCGCTCGCGGTCACCGATGCGCAGCTCGCCGTCGCCCTCCATGGGACCAATCTAGGCGCGGTGACCTCAGGCGTCCCCGGTGCTCGTGCCGGTCGCCGGCTCGAGGCGTAGCGAGATCGAGTTGATGCAGTAGCGCTGGTCGGTGGGGGTGTCGTAGCCCTCGCCCTCGAAGACGTGGCCGAGGTGCGAGCCACAGGTGGCACACCGCACCTCGACGCGCTTCATGCCCAGACTGCGGTCCTCGATGTACTCGACGCTGTCACCGGCGAGGGGAGCGTAGAAGGACGGCCACCCGCAGTGGGACTCGAACTTGGTGTCGCTGCGGAACAGCTCGGCGCCGCAGGCCCGGCACGAGTACACGCCCTGGGTCCTCGTGTCGGTGTACTCGCCGGTGAAGGCGCGCTCGGTGCCCGCCTCGCGGAGCACGTGGTACTCGGCGGGGGAGAGGGCGTCACGCCACTCCGCGTCGGTGCGCTGGACGGCGTACGCCTTACGGGAGGTGCTCTGGTCGCTCATGTCAGGGCAACGCCGGGGCCCCCGCGTTTGTGCCCTGCCTCGTCGCGGCGCAGGTCGGGCGCAGGCGACGGCCCGGGCGTGCCGGTTGCGCACGCCCGGGCCGCCTGCCTCACTTCTGCTTCGGCGGGACGGAGCACGTGGCCGTCGCCGTGTTGCCGGCGGCGTCGGTCGCGGTGACGAGCAGGTCACCCCGCACCGTGACGTCCCAGTCGACGGCGCCCGAGCCCGCCACGGCCGACGGCGTCGCCCCCGGAGCCTGGGTCAGCTTGATGTGCGTGCCGGGCGCGTACGGGCCGAAGGTGGAGCCCGAGGCCGTGTCGGAGAGCGTCACGGACACGCCGGGCAGGTTGTCGGTCGCGACCAGCTGGAAGAAGCCGGAGCTCGCGTAACCGACCGGCGTCCTGCCGGCGGGGTTGACGCCGGGGCCGCAGGCGACGGTCGGCGGCGTCACGTCGTTGACCTTGATGCTCACGGTCTGGACGAAGCCCGGCCCGGCGTCGGCGCCGTTGACGAGGAACGTCGACGTGCACGTCAGCGTCGAGCCCTGCGGCGCGTCCGAGGCCACGGTCACGGCCTCGTCGAGGGCGAGGTCGGTGCCGCTCGTCACGGTCTGCGGCAGCGACGGCGAGTACGACACGGACAGGCCCGGGTCGCACGCGACGTTCGCCGTCACCTCGGCCGGCAGGTTGCCGAGGCCGGCGAGGATGGCCGCGGACACGCCGCCCGGTGCGACGCTCGGGAAGAAGGTGCCCGAGGTCGCGGCGGTGATCCGCGTGGCCTGCCCGGTGGCGTCGAGGCCGTCGCCGAAGCCGGAGTTCACGTTGATCGCGATGACCTGGGCGGAGACACCCTGGAGGGAGGCGATGGCGTCGGCCTCGCTGTGCCCGTTGCTCGGGTCGTGGCCGCTGGCGTCGCCGAACCAGACGACGATGCGCGTCGAGTCGGGCCGGAAGGAGATGGCGTCGCCCCCCGAACCGACCTGCCACAGCGCGTTGAGCTGGGCCTCCGGAAGGTCGCCGCCACCCCCGGCCGAGAGGCTGTTGATCGCGGTCTGCGCCGTGGTCTGGTCGCCGGTCAGGCCCGACTCGACCTGGAAGAGCTCGGGACCGTCGCCGACGTCCTGGTAGGACGTGATGGCGAACTGGGCCTGGGGCTGGGCCGCCTGGACGCTCGAGACGATGGAGCTCATCTCGGACTTGACGTTCGCGATGGCCGGGCCCATGCTGCCCGTCTCGTCGACGACGAGCACAATGTCGGGCTTGGGCGGTATCTCCGGGGTGCTGACCGTCTTGGTGACGTGGACGGTCTGGCCCGGGTCGAGGGCGGCGTCGTAGGTGGCCGGGCTGACGCCGGCACCGAACGCGACGGCCGGGACCCCGACGAGGGCTCCGGTTGCAAGGATCGAGAGTGCGCCGCGGCGCATTCCGTTGAGCACGGTTGTCCCCTTTCGTGGGACGTGAGGGATGGGTGGGGCCGGAATCCGTGCCTCCGGCGCGGCCCCGAGGCGGGCGGGGGACGCCACGACCCCGAATGGCAGTCGTCCCGGCCGTCGACGGTCCTGGGTGGTGGACCGGGGAGGTGTCGGGCACCGGCGATGGAGGCGCCGGCGCTCGAGTCTCCCTGCCCCTACCGTGGCGCGGCCTGTCCGTTTTGATACGAGAACCGCCGGAATGTGTGGCTGCTGGGACGAGCGGGGCACCGTTTGCCACGATGGGGCCCGTGGAGCAGCGCCAGAGGGTCCCTCGACCGCTCCTCGCCGCCGCGGCGGCGGGGGCCGGCACCGCCGTGGGGGCCGCCGCCGGCTCCGTGGCGGCGGCGGCCTACTTCGCCCGTCGCGTCCTGACCCCGGACGAGCTGCAGCCGGACGACGTCGTGGTCCTCGAGCACGACGCCGAGACCGTCCGTTTCGCCGCCGGCCCGGACCCGGTGGTGCCGGGGCGCTACGGCCTCTGGCTGGACGGCGGCCTCGGGCACGCCCGCGTCGGGGACATCCTCGACGTGGACGACGTGTCGGTGACCCGCCGCCTGCTCGCCGTCGACCGCGGCCGGCTCGCGCCCGGGCCGGCGCGGTGGAACCAGTACTACTTCTGGGACCGGCCGCGGGTCAGCCTCGGGCTGCCGGACGAGGACGTCACGGTCCTGTCGGACGTCGGACCCCTGCCGGGGTGGGTCGTGCGCCCGGCAACGGGTCGCGGCCAAGACTGGGCCGTCCTCGTGCACGGCCGCGGTGCCCGGCGTGAGGAGACCCTGCGCGCCGTGCCGGTCCTGCGCGCGGCCGGGTGGACGAGTCTCGTGACGTCGTACCGCAACGACCGCGACGCGCCCCGGGGGCCGGACGGCCGGTACAACCTCGGGCTGTCCGAGTGGCGCGACGTCGAGGCCGCGATGGCCCACGCCGTGTCGCACGGTGCCCGTCGGCTCCTGCTCTTCGGCTGGTCCATGGGTGGGGCCGTGGTGCTCCAGGCCCTCGACCGGTCATCGCTCGCGGACCGGGTCGCCGGCGTCGCCCTCGACTCGGCGGTGCTCGACTGGGGCGTCGTGCTGCGTCACCACGGCCGGCTGCACCGCGTTCCCGCTGCGCTCGTGCGCGTCGCCACCGACCTCATGGGCTCGGCCCGCAGCCGCCGCCTCGTCGGCGTGCGCGAGCCCATCGACGTCGCCCGCACCGACTGGGTGGCCCGCGCCGACGAGCTGCGGGTCCCCATGCTCGTCATCCACTCCGACGACGACGACTTCGTGCCCATCGGGCCGGCGGTGGCGCTCGCGGCCAGGCGCCCCGACCTCGTGCACCTCGAGCGCTGGCAGGTCGCCCGGCACTGCCGGGAGTGGAACCACGACACCGCCCGCTGGGAGCGCGTCGTCGGTGCGTTCGTCGCCGGGCTGGGGGCGCCCCCGTCCGGGGGATGACCGACGTCTCAGCGTCGCACGGTCCAGCGGCCGAGCAGCGTCGCGTCCTGCTCCACGAGGACCGCCAGCTCCAGGTCGACGTCGAGCGGCGGTCCCGACACCGGGCGCGGGGCCCCGCCCGCGACGACCGCCGGCGTCACCGTGAAGCAGAGCTCGTCGACGACACCCGCGGCGAGCAGGCTGCCCAGCAGCGCCGGCCCGCCCTCGGTGTGCACCCGGGTCCAACCCCGCGCGTGCAGTCCGGCGACGAGCGAGACGAGGTCGACGCGGTCCTGCCCGTGCACGAGGACGTGGTCGGGCCCCAGCGCCGCACGCGCCGCGTCGAGCCCACGGGCACCGGCCGGTACCGCGAGGAGCACCGAGCCGTCGGTGAACGGCCGCACCGAGTCGGGGACGTCCCCGGAGTTGCTGACGACGACGAGCGGCAGGGGTTCCGGCAGGCCCTCATCCTCGCGCAGCGCGGCCAGTGCCGGGTCGACCGACAGAGCCGGGTAGTGCTCGGCCCGGACCGTGCCGGCCCCGACGACGACGCAGTGGCTCAGCGCCCGGAGCAGCTCGAAGACGACGTGGTCGGCATCGGTGTTGATGGTCCCCGAGCGACCGTCCGGACCCGTCGCGGCCCCGTCGAGCGTCGTGACCATGTTGGCCCGCAGCCAGGCGGGGGACGGCGGTCGGTACGCCGCGGCGAGCCCCTCGCTGTCGAGCTCGGTGAACGGGTCCAGGCCGGTCCGGCCGGGCACGAGGAGGCGCATGACGCCAGTATGGCGAGGCGTCTCCACGAGCGGCGGACCGCCGGCCGACGGGGTGGTCCAGCGCGTCCGCCCCTGCGGCGGGAGTCGGTCGGGCAGGATGGCGCCCATGGGCAAGAAGGGGTCGAGGAAGCGGTCGGAGAAGGGGTCCGAGAAGGGCCGCAGGAAGGCCGAGGAGAAGGCCCGCGAGACCGAGGACGCGGCGGCGTCCGTCGCCGACGACGGCGCGGCCCTCGGCGGGTTCGGCGACGCGCTGCGCGTCGGAACCGGGGACCTCCTGGCCGACGTCGACCCCGCCTCGACACCTGCCTTCCACGGCGGCAAGTCCGATGGCAGGGCGGCCCTCGAGTCGGGTCAGGCCGAGCTCAGCGACCTCCTGGAGAGGCTGTGGGCCGAGTCGACGGCCGGTTCGCGCCGGTCCGTGCTGCTCGTCGTGCAGGGCATGGACACCTCCGGCAAGGGCGGCATCCTGCGGCACGTCGTCGCCGTCAGCCCGGAGGGCGTCAAGGCCACCGCGTTCAAGGCGCCGACCGACGAGGAGAAGAAGCACGACTTCCTCTGGCGCATCGAGCGGGCCCTGCCCGGGCCGGGGCAGCTCGGCGTCTTCGACCGTTCGCACTACGAGGACGTCCTCGTCGTCCGGGTCCACGAGCTCGTGCCGCCCGACGTCTGGGGCGCGCGGTACGCCCGGATCAACGCCTTCGAGCGCGACGTCGTCTCGGCTGGCACGCACATCGTCAAGGTCATGCTGCACCTGTCCAAGGACGAGCAGCGGGCCCGCCTGCAGGAACGCCTCGACCGCCCGGACAAGCACTGGAAGTACAACCCGGGCGACATCGACGAGCGCGCCCGTTGGTCGGACTACATGCAGGCCTACCAGGCCGTCCTCGACACGACCTCGACGGTCGGGGCGCCGTGGCACGTCGTGCCGGCGGACCGCAAGTGGTACGCCCGGCTCGCGGTGCAGCAGCTGCTCCTCGAAGCCCTGCGCGAGATGGACCTGCAGTGGCCCGAAGCCGACTTCGACGTCGAGGTGGAGAAGCGCAGACTCGCCGAGAGCTGACTCAGCCGGCCCGGTCCACGACGTGGCCCGCGACGCCCGCGAGGTCGGCACCCAGCGTGCCGAAGACGTGCCCACGGGAGCCGTGGCCGCCGTGGACGCGGCTCGCGAGGAAGGCGTCGGCGACGGCTGCGGGGGAGTGCTCGACGACCAGGCTCGCCTGCAGCGCGACGGCCAGACCCTCGACGACCGAGCGCGCCTGGAACGCCGCACCGGGGGTGCCGGGGTCGAGAACGCGGGCGCGTGCCACCGCCGCGTCGACGAGCGCGTCTAGCTCCCGGCTGCGGCCGCGCACGCGCTGCAGCTCCTTCTCGAGCGCCTCCAGGCTGGCCGGCTCCCGGCCGAGGGCGCGCACGACGTCGAGGGCGTTGACGTTGCCCGAGCCCTCCCAGATGGAGTTGAGGGGGGCCTCGCGGTAGAGCCGCGCCAGGCCGTTCTCCTCGACGTAGCCGTTGCCGCCGAGGCACTCGAGCGCCTCTGCGACAACGGGGGCAGTGCGCTTGCACACCCAGAACTTGCCGAGCGCGACGCCGAGCCGGGCGAGCTCGGTCTCGCCGGCGTCGACGGCGTGCGCGAGGCGCATCGCGAGGACGGTGGCGGCTTCGGCCTCGAGCGCGAGGTCGGCGAGGACGTTGCGCATGAGCGGCTGGTCGACGAGCGGGGCGCCGAACGCCCTGCGGTGCCGCGCGTGGTGGACGGCGCGCGCCACGGCGTCGCGCATCGTCGCGGTGGAACCGAGGACGCAGTCCAGACGCGTCGCGCCCACCATGTCGATGATCGTGCGCACCCCGCGCCCCTCGTCCCCGAGCCGGCTGCCCCACGTGCCGTCCAACTCCACTTCGCTCGAGGCGTTCGAGCGGTTGCCGAGCTTGTCCTTGAGGCGCTGGAGGGCGAACGGGTTGCGCGTCCCGTCGTCGAGGGCCCGCGGCACGAGGAAGCACGTCAGGCCTCCCGGTGCCTGCGCGAGCACGAGGAAGACGTCCGACATCGGTGCCGAGCAGAACCACTTGTGCCCGGTGAGGCGGTAGGTGTCGCCGGGCAGCGGTCCGTCCGGGGTCGGCACGGCTCGCGTCGTGTTGGCGCGCACGTCCGACCCGCCCTGCTTCTCCGTCATGCCCATTCCGGCGATGGCCCCCTTCTTGGTGGCCACCGGTCGGATGCCGAACTCGTAGCTGCGGCTGGCGAGGGCCGGCAGCCAGCGCATCGCGTGCGTCGGGTCGTGCCGGAGCGCGGAACCCGCGGCGTACGTCATCGACACCGGGCAGCCGTGGCCGGCCTCGACGCGCGACCAGAGCATGAAGCCGGCCGCCCGGCGCGCGTGGGGGCCGGAGCGCGCCGGACGCGTCCACGGCTCGGCCGTCAGACCGGCGCCGACGGCCCGGTCCATGAGCCAGTGCCACGAGGGGTGGAACTCCACCTCGTCGACGCGGTTCCCCCGGGCGTCATGGGTGCGCAGCACCGGCACGTGCGTGTCGGCGAGACGCCCGTGCGCCTGCGCCTCCGCGGACCCGGCGAGCCGCGCCAGGTCGGCGAGCCCGTCGAGGTCCTCGGCGCCCACCCAGCGGTCGACCGCCTCGGCCAGGGCCGGGTCCTCGCGGAGGAGGTCGTGGTCCTCGTAGGGAGGGACCTGGTTCGTCACCTCGTGCGTGCCCATCCGCCGAGCCTAGGACGGGCCGAGGGGTGGACACGTGGCGGCGGGGCGTGTCGTGTCGCACACCCCGCCCCTGCGCGCCGCGCCCGGTTAGCCTCGTTCGGTGACGGTCAAGGAGCGGGTTCGAGCGACCCTGCGGCGTGTGCCGGGGGGCCTCGCCGTCGGGCGGCTCACCGTTCGGACCGTCGACGTCTGCCTCGAGTACCGGGTCACCGGCCTGGCCGCCGAGGCGGCGTTCTTCATGCTGCTGTCGCTGCCGCCGCTCGTCCTCGGGCTCTTCGGCGGCCTCGGCTACGTCAGTGCCTGGATCGGTCCGGAGAACGTCGACACGGTCGTGAGCTCGATCCGTGACTACGCCGCGCGGTTCCTCACCCAGGAGAGCATCAGCGACCTGCTCGTGCCGACGGTCCAGGACGTCCTGCGACGCGGGCGTCCGGAGCTGGTCTCCGTCGGGTTCCTCCTGTCGCTGTGGTCGGGGTCGCGGGCCCTCAACGTCTTCATCGACACGGTCTCGATCATGTACGGGCAGAAGGACGTCCGCGGCATCATCCGGCTCCGGGTACTCAGCCTCGGCCTGTACACCGTGAGCACCGTCGCCGGCGTCGTGCTCCTGCCGCTCGTCCTCCTCGGTCCGCAGCTGGTGTCGGACTGGCTCCCGGACTCCCTCGCCCTGCTGCGCTACCTCTACTGGCCCGCGCTGCTCGTCTTCAGCGTCGTCGCGCTGACCACCCTGTACCACGTGGCGACGCCGCGCCGCGGCCCGTGGCGCCGCGACCTCCCGGGTGCCCTGCTGGCGCTGGCGATCTGGCTCGGCGCCTCGTACATCGTCCGCATCTCGCTCGCGGCCTCGCTCGGCGGCTCGACGATCTACGGTCCGCTCAGCGCGCCGATCGTCCTGCTCATCTGGCTCTACTTCCTCGCCCTGGCCATCCTCATCGGGGCGGGGCTCAACGCCGCGACCCGCGTCCTGTGGCCGGTCGAGCTGACCGAGCACCGGCCGCCGAGCATCGGCCAGTGGCTGGCCCGGCGGGGGGCGCAGGAGCGCCAGGCGGCGCGCGGCCGCCGCACCCGGGTGCCTGTACCGGCCGACGCCAAGCAGACGGATCCCGGGGCGGCACGCGAGCCCGAGTCGGAGGGTCGGGAGACCCGCGAGCATCCCGGGGAGGGCGAGCGTGGAGCCGGTTTTGTGTCGCGCAGACCGATCCGCTAGTGTCTACCTCGCACCGAGCGGGGAGTTACATCGCTGGTGTTCCCGCGGACGTAGCTCAGTTGGTAGAGCGCAACCTTGCCAAGGTTGAGGTCGCCGGTTCGAGCCCGGTCGTCCGCTCGGAGGCAAATCGGTACTTGCCTTCACGGTGGAGTGGCCGAGAGGCGAGGCAGCGGCCTGCAAAGCCGCGTACACGGGTTCAAATCCCGTCTCCACCTCGGGTACGACAACACCCCAGGGCGATTGGCGCAGTGGTAGCGCGCTTCCTTGACACGGAAGAGGTCACTGGTTCAAACCCAGTATCGCCCACCAGCACGAGAGGCCCCCGGCGCCGCCGGGGGTCTCTCGTCGTTCCCGGAGGGTCCCGGTCCGCGAGGGCGAAGGGGGACGTTCCGGACGCGGTGACCGCCGGGGGCTCGCCACGCAGCGGCGCGACGGTGCATGTCGGGCAGGCGGATTCGCCGCGGGCCGGTGCGTCCGCTATGGTCTACCTCGCAGCCGAGGGCATCGCCCGGAGCAGCACGCGCGGACGTAGCTCAGTTGGTAGAGCGCAACCTTGCCAAGGTTGAGGTCGCCGGTTCGAGCCCGGTCGTCCGCTCCACGCAGGAGGGCCTCACGACCTGGTCGTGGGGCTCTCCGGTGGGTGGTCCGGTCCTCAGCGGCCGGCCGCCCACGACCGAGGGCGATTGGCGCAGTGGTAGCGCGCTTCCTTGACACGGAAGAGGTCACTGGTTCAAACCCAGTATCGCCCACCACCGGACGCCGCGTCCGGCCCGCACCGGGCCGGGCGTCGCGGGCCCGGTGGCGTGCGGACGTAGCTCAGTTGGTAGAGCGCAACCTTGCCAAGGTTGAGGTCGCCGGTTCGAGCCCGGTCGTCCGCTCCACGTGGGGCCGGGGCCCGAGGGTCCCGGCCTTCGTCGTCCCGCCGCCCTAGAGTGAGGCCCATGGCCGCGTCGCGCAGCACCCCTGCCACCGAGGTGGACGTCGACGGGCTGCCCGTGCGCGTCAGCAACCCGGACCGGGTCTACTTCTCCGAGCGCGGCGAGACCAAGCTCGACCTCGTCGAGTACTACCGGTCGGTGGGCCCCGGCATCGTCAACGCCCTGCGCGAGCGGCCGTGCATGCTCCATCGCTTCCCCAAGGGCGTCGACGGCCAGAAGGTGCACCAGAAGCGGCTGCCCGCCGGCGCCCCGCCCTGGGTCGAGACCGTCCGGCTGCACTTCCCGCGGTACGGCCTGCACGCCGACGAGCTCTGCGTCACCAAGCTGGCCGACGTCGTCTGGGCGGTGCAGATGTCGACCGTCGAGTTCCACCCGTGGAACTCCCGGCGCGCGGACACCGAGAAGCCCGACGAGTGGCGCATCGACCTCGACCCGATGCCGAGGTGCGGGTTCGAGACCGTCCGTCGCGCGGCGGGCACGGTGCACGAGATCCTCGACGAGCTCGGGGCGGTGGGCTGGCCGAAGACCTCCGGCGGCAGGGGCCTGCACGTGTACGTGCGGATCGAGCCCCGCTGGGGTTTCAAGGAGGTCCGCCGCGGCGCCCTCGCCTTCGCCCGCGAGGTCGAGCGTCGCCTGCCCGACGACGTGACGACGACGTGGTGGCGCAAGGACCGCGCGCCGACCGACCTGTTCGTCGACTACAACCAGAACGCCCGCGACCACACCATCGCCGCTGCCTACAGCGTCCGCGGCACACCGCACGGCACCGTGTCGGCGCCGGTGCGCTGGGACGAGGTCCCCGACGTCGAGCCACCCGACCTGACCATCGCCACGATGCCGGCCCGGTTCGCCGAGCTCGGCGACCTGCACGCCGGCATCGACGAGGCCGTCTTCGACTTCACGCCGCTGCTCGAGTGGGCCGACCGCGACGAGCGCGAGGGCGTCGACACCCCGCCCGAGCCCGACGACGAGTGAGCGTCGACCGGGGGACGGCCGCCCCCCGGGCGTGACCTCCTGCGGCTGCCGGGCCCTACGATCTGCGGGTGGACCTCGCCCGCTTCGCCGACCGGGTCGCCACGACGGTCGTCGACGTCCGCCGTGGTCCGGACGCCCTGGACGCCCTCGACAGCGAGGGGTTCTGGGCCGTCGTCGCGACCTTCGAGGGCGAGGTCACGGCCGTCCGCTTCGCCGAGGTCGTCCCGGGTCCGCCCGCCCCGGCGGTCCGGCCCTGGACGCCGTTGACGGGGGAGTGGACGACCTCCCTCGACCGGTCCGAGTACGTCGCCGCCGTGCGCGACGTCCGGCGCCGGATCGCCTCGGGCACGGTCTACCAGGTCAACATCTGCCGCGTCCTGAGCCACGAGCTGCGCGCCGACGCCGACCTCGACGGCTTGGATGCACTTCTGCGGCAAGGGAATCCGGCTCCGTACGCCGCACGCATCCGCTGCGACGCGGCGGACCTCGACGTCGTCGGAGCATCGCCCGAGCTGTTCCTCTCGCGGGCCGACGGACGCGTCGTGACGCGTCCCATCAAGGGCACCGCACCGACGCCCGCGCTCATGCTGCCCAAGGACCACGCCGAGAACGTCATGATCGTCGACCTGATGCGCAACGACCTCTCCGGGGTCTGCCGACCGGGCACCGTCTCCGTCGACGCGCTCTGTGCCGTCGAGGAGCACCCCGGCCTCGTCCATCTCGTGTCGACGGTCAGCGGACGGCTGCGGCCCGACGCCGGCTGGCGGGCGGTCGCCACGGCGACCATGCCGCCCGGCTCGGTGAGCGGTGCCCCCAAGTCGAGCGCGCTGCGCGCCATCGCCGACCTCGAGACGGTGCCGCGTGGCCCCTACTGCGGTGCCGTCGGCTGGGTCGATGCAGACCGCGGCGAGGCCCGGCTCGCCGTCGGCATCCGCACGTTCTGGGCCGAGCGAGACGCCACCGGAGGGCGCTGGCTGCGCTTCGGCACCGGCGCGGGGATCACGTGGAGCTCGGACCCGGAGGGGGAGTGGGCCGAGACCGAGCTCAAGGCCGCCCGCCTCGTCGGGCTCGCCGCGGGCACTGTGACACCATGAGGCCACACCAGCAGGCCCCGGCCGGGCCCGACGCGTCCGGCCCCGACCGCCGCAGCGCAGCCGAGGAGCCATGAGCACGACCACACGCGTCTGGGTCGACGGGAGGATCGTCGACCCGACCGGGCCGGCGGTGTCGGCCCTCGACCACTCCGTCACCGTCGGCGACGGCGTCTTCGAGACCGCCAAGATCGTGGACGGGCATCCCTTCGCCCTGTCCCGCCACCACCGGCGCCTCGAGCGGTCCGCCGCCGGCCTCGGCCTGCCGCCCGTCGACCTCGCGTTCGTCGACAAGGGAGTGGCCGCCGTCCTCGACGGTGACCCGATCCCGTTCGGACGGCTGCGCTACAGCGTCACCGGGGGTGTCGGCCCCCTCGGCTCGGACCGCGGCGAGGCCGACCTGACCCACATCGTCCTGGCCGGGCCGCAGCCACGCCCGCCGGCGAGCGGCAAGCTCACCGTGGTGCCGTGGACGCGCAACGAGCGTTCCGCGGTCGTCGGGCTCAAGACGACGTCGTACGCCGAGAACGTCGTCGCCCTGGCCCGTGCGAAGCAGGTGGGGGCCATCGAGGCGGTCTTCGCCAACACCCGCGGCGAGCTGTGCGAGTGCACGGGGAGCAACGTGTTCGTCGTCGTCGACGGCGTCGTTCTCACTCCTCCCGCGGAGTCGGGGCTCCTCCTCGGCATCACGCGGGAGCTCGTCCTCGAGTGGGGTCGCGAGGCGGGCCTCGACGTGCGGGAGGAGACCCTGCCCGTGGAGGTCCTCGCCTCGGCCGACGAGGTGTTCATCACGAGCTCGACCAAGGACGTCCTGCCGGTCCACGCGGTCGACGACCGGGTGCTGCCGGCCGCCCACCCCGTCACCGACACCCTCCAGCGGGTCTTCCGCGAGGCCGCCGGGCGGGACCTCGACCCGTGACCGGGCCCGAGGACACCGGCCGCCGGACCCGGACCGACGCGCCGCAGGACCCGGACTACTCGGACCGGAACGTGACCCTCGATGCCGGCGAGGACCGCTGGGCCTGGCGGGCCCGTCTGCGGCGCAACCGCGTCACCCACCTCGTGTGGCGCACGGCCGTGGGGGTGGTCGGCGCGGTCGTCACCGTGGCCGGCCTCATCATGGTGCCGGCGCCCGGCCCGGGATGGCTCGTCGTCTTCTTCGGGCTGCTCATCCTGGCCAGCGAGTTCGAGTTCGCCCAGCGCTGGCTGGACTTCGCCAGGCACCAGGTGAGCCGGTGGAACACGTGGATCATGGGGCAGGCGGCCTGTGTACGCGGCCTCGTGGCCCTCGGCACGCTCCTCATCGTGTGGGCGGTGCTGTGGGGCTACCTCGCCGTGGCCGGCATCCCCCAGTTCGTCCCGTCGTGGGCGGAGGACCTGCTGACCCGGCTGCCGGGGGTCGAGTGAGGCGGTCCGGCCCGCGCCGGTGACCGGTCGCCCGGGGCGGGGCGGCAGGGCGATTTCCACCACCGGTCCGGCACAGGCTATTGTTCCCTCCGTCGCCCCGACGCCGACGGCACGGGGCGCCCGGACGTGTAGCTCAGTTGGTTAGAGCGTTCGCTTCACACGCGAGAGGTCAGGGGTTCGAGTCCCTTCACGTCCACCACCGGGGCCCCCGGTCTGCGTCGCCGCAGGCCGGGGGCCTTCGTACACCCGCGCACGGCGCCGACGGACTAGCCTGAGCCGCATGAACGCTGCCGTGTCGAGCCTGTTCATCTACCCGGACTCCGACGCCCCCGGTCAGGAGCTCGACACCGTCGAGATGACGCCGGCCGGTCCGGCGGGTAACCGGGCCAAGAAGAACGCCGTCCACCTCGTGTCCGTGGCCGACTACGTCGAGACCCACCCGAAGGCCAACGTCGTGCTCGACATGGAGGCCTCCGTGCTCGAGGGGCTCGTCGGGCGCACCGTCCGTCTGGGCGAGTGCACCCTGCGCGTCACCCGCACGCCGTCGCAGTGCGCGGGCGTCTACGCAGAGGTCGTCGAGCCCGGCGAGGTCGCCGTCGAGGACCTCCTCCTCGTCGCCGAGCCCGAGTGAGCCGGGGCGAGCCGGGGACGACGCCGGCGTGACCATCCACTCGGAGCACCCCTTCCTTCCCCCGGAGCCGGAGCGCGACCCCGTGCGCCGGCTGCGCGCGCGGGTCGGCGCCACCGTGACGCTCTGGACGGCCGGCGCGGGGCCCGACCGGGCCGGCCTGACGGTGTCGTCCTACCTCGTCGCCGCGGGCCGTCCCGCGCGGGTCGTCGCCCTCCTGCACCCCGACTCCGACCTGCTGGAGCGCCTCGAGAGCGACGGCACGGCGGTCGTGGCCCTCCTCGAGTGGCGACACCGTGACGTCGCCGACGTCTTCGCCGGGATGCGCCCGGCTCCGGGCGGGCCGTTCCGCGGCGAGAGCTGGGAGCAGACGCCGTGGGGACCCCGGCTGCGGGCCGTGCCCACGTGGGCGGGGGTCCGGCTCGACCCCGGGGCGACGCACGAGGTCGGCTGGTCACGCCTCGTCGAGGCCGTCGTCGAGCACCTCGAGCTCGGCGACGACGAGGAGCCGCTCGTGCACCGACGAGGCCGGTACCAGCGGCCGGAGGCCTGAGCGGCTCGACCGCGAGCCCGGTGCCGACCGGGTCAGCCGCGAGCGAGGTCGCTCGTCATCTCCGTCGTCAGCCAGGCGTCCGGGATGCCGAAGCCCTCGACGAGGAGGCCTGCATGCGGACGAAGCTCCGTGCACGCCTCGTTGACGACCGCGGTCAGGGCCTTGGCACGGGCCGGGCTGAGCCGGTCGTGCTCGAGGTACCACGCCTTGTGGGCCTCGATCGTCGCGAGGGCGTGCAGGTCGCAGACCCGGGCCAACAGGGTGCGCACCTGCGGCTCGTCGCACTCCTCGACGGCGGCCGCGAAGGACTCGGTGACGACACGCTCGACGTGGGCCCGCGCGGTGTCGACGAGGTGGTCCTGGCACGCGTTGAAGACCGCGAAGGCGTCGGCGTCGCGCACCTCGGCGCGGCGCAGCCGCCGGGCCAGGCCCTCGAGCAGGTGCTCCTCACGCTCGCGCAGCAGGCGCAGCTGGGTACCACGTGCGGCGAGGGTGAGGTCCTCGTCCCGGCCGGGGGCGGCGTCGACGATGCGCTGGACGATGCCCCGGGCCGCGGTGCGCTCGAGGACGGTGCCGGCGGCCAGCCTGGCCCCGAACCGCACGATGCCCACGGTGTCGAGGTCGCCGAACGTGGACCGGTAGTCGGTGAGCAGCGACTTGGCGACGAGCTGCAGCAGGACGGTGTTGTCGCCCTCGAACGTCGTGAAGATGTCGGTGTCGGCCTTGAGCCGGCCCAGCCGGTTGGCGTACAGGTACCCGGCCCCGCCGCACAGCTCGCGGCACTCCTGGATCGTGTCCGTGGCGTGCCGGGTCGTCAGCGCCTTGACCCCGGCGGCGCTCGTCTCGAGACGACGCTGCGCCTCCTCACCCGGGGTGCGGCTGGCGAGGACGTCGTCCATCGCGCCGACGAGCTCGTGCTGGGCGAACTGGAGCGCGTACGCGGCGGCGATGCGCGGCAGCAGCCGACGCTGGTAGGTCCGGTAGTCGAGCAGGGTCACCTCCTCGCCGCCCCCGGGAGGGGCGAACTGGCGACGCGCGAGCGCGTACCGCGTCGTCACCGCGAGGGCCGACCGGGCGCCGGCCCCGGCCCCGCCGGCCACGGAGATGCGGCCGCGGACCAGGGTGCCGAGCATGGTGAAGAACCGCCGCGAGGGGTTGTCGATGGGGCTCGTGTACCGCCCGTCGGCGTCGATGTCGCCGTAGCGACCGAGGAGGTTGGTGCGCGGGACGCGGACGTGGTCGAAGGACAGGCGGCCGTTGTCGACCCCGTCGAGGCCGAGCTTGGGGCCGCAGTCGGTAGCCGTGACCCCGGGGAGCGTCTGCCCCCGCTCGTCGCGCAGCGGCACGAGGACGCAGTGCACGCCCCGGGACTCGCCTCCCACGACGAGCTGCGCGAAGACGGCGGCGAGGCGGGCGTCGTGCGCTGCCCCGCCGATGTAGTCCTTGCGCGCGGCCGGGGTGGGAGAGTGCACGACGAGCTCGTCGCCCGCCGGGTCGTACGTGGCCGTGGTGAGCAGGGCCTGGACGTCGCTGCCGTGGCCGGTCTCGGTCATCGCGAAGCAGCCGAGCAGCTCGCCGCTGGTGATGCGTGGCACGAGGTGGTCGTGGCGCTCGGTGCCGAGCATCGACACGGCCCCGCCGAAGAGGCCCCACTGGACCCCCGCCTTGACGAAGAGCGACAGGTCGCCGTGCCCGAGCATCTCGAAGGCGGTCACCGAGTCGCCGTACTGTGCGCTGCCGCCTTGGTGCTCCGGAAAGCCCTGTGCCGCGAACGGTTCCGCGGCAAGACGTACCAGCTGACGGCGGACACGGGCGCGGTGCTCCTCGAGCGGCAGCGGCTCCGCGGGCGGGCCGAGGACCTCGGCGTCGAGCACGCGGCACCGCTCCCGAACGGCCCGACGCGGGCCGTCGAGGTAGGCCCGCAGGGCCTCCGCGGTCGGCGGCGTGGGCACCGGGAGGGGCATCGGTTCAGCGGACACGGCGGGTCTCCTCACGCGCGCTGACGGGGGACAGGACGGGGGCCAGGCCGTTCCACGCGAGGTCGGTCAGCGCCGCGACGACCTCGGCCCGCGGCGGGCGGTGCGCGGTGGCGAGCCAGTCGTCGGCAACGGCCCGGACCGACCCGACGAGGGCGATGGCCCAGGTGCGCGCCCGTCCGGGGTCGGCGGCCGAGGCCTCGAGCGAGCGCCGGAGCAGGTCGGTGAGCTGGTCGGCGACCTGCGCCACGGTGCCGCCGACGGGGTCGTCCGGCAGGGGCCGGTCGACGAGGGGCCGGTTGACGACGAAGCGGTAGACCTCGGTGTCGGACTCGACGAGGGCCAGGTAGGCCTCGACGGTCGAGGCGATGAGCCCTCGAGGGTCGGTGGCGATGTCGTCGGCGTCGGTGCGCGCGAGGGCGGCACCGACGTCCCTGACGACGCGCGCGTCGATGCGGGCGGCGACGGCCCGGTAGAGCCCGGCCCGGTCCTCGAAGTGCCGGTAGACGACGGTCTTGCTCGTGCCGGCCTCGGCGGCGATGTCGTCCATGCCGACCGTGGCGCCGTGGCGACGGATGGCGCGGATGGTGGCGTCGACGAGGGCGGCCCGACGCTCCTCGCGGTGGCGCTCCCACCGGGCGTCGCGACCGTCCCGCGGCGTCTGGTCCACGTCGGCGTCCATGTCTCGAAAGTAACAGGTACTTGCTGTATCGACTACTACGAGTTTCGGTTATCTTGGGTCGAGAGCCGACAGCACGTCACCGTTCACCCCACCGAGAGCAGGTACGACCCATGGCGTCCACGACCCCCGCCCGAGCCCCGCGCCGCGTCGCGGTCCTCGGCGGCAACCGCATCCCGTTCGCCCGCGCCAACGGGGCGTACGCGCAGGCCTCCAACCAGGACATGCTCACGGCCGCGGTCGACGGGCTCGTCGCCCGCCACGGCCTCGCGGGGGAGCGCCTCGGCGAGGTCGTCGCCGGCGCCGTCCTCAAGCACAGCCGCGACTTCAACCTCACCCGCGAGACCGTCCTCGGCACGCGACTGTCGCCGGCCACCCCGGCCTACGACGTCCAGCAGGCCTGCGGCACCGGCCTCGAGGCCACGATCCTCGTCGCGAACAAGATCGCCCTCGGGCAGGTCGACTCCGGCATCGCCGGGGGCGTCGACACTGCGAGCGACGCCCCGATCGCCGTCAGCGAGGGGCTGCGCCGCACCCTCCTCGCCGTCAACCGCGCCCGAACGCCCGGTGCCCGGGCCAAGGCACTCGCCGGCCTGCGCCCCGGTCACCTCGTGCCGTCCGCGCCCGAGAACGTCGAGCCGCGCACCGGCATGTCGATGGGCGAGCACATGGCCGTCACGGCTGCGCAGTGGGGCATTCCGCGCGAGGCCCAGGACGAGCTCGCCGCGGCCAGTCACCACCACCTCGCGGCGGCCTACGACCGCGGCTTCTTCGACGACCTGATGACCCCCTACCTCGGGCTCACGCGCGACGACAACCTGCGACCCGACACCAGTGTCGAGAAGCTGGCCGCGCTCAAGCCGGTCTTCGGCCGTGGTGAAGGTGCGACGATGACGGCCGGCAACTCGACGCCGCTCACCGACGGCGCCTCGGCCGTCCTGCTCGCGAGCGAGGACTGGGCCGCCGAGCACCATCTCGAGCCGCTCGCGTGGTTCGTCGACGCCGAGACCGCGGCCGTCGACTACGTCCACGGCGACGAGGGCCTCCTCATGGCGCCCGCCTACGCCGTGCCCCGGCTCCTCGAACGCAACGGGCTGACGCTGCAGGACTTCGACCTCTACGAGATCCACGAGGCGTTCGCCGCGACCGTGCTCACGACGCTCAAGGCGTGGGAGGACCCCGACTTCTGCAAAGCCCGGCTCGGGCTCGACGCGCCGCTCGGCTCCATCGACCGCAGCCGGCTCAACGTCAACGGGTCCTCCCTCGCGGCCGGCCACCCCTTCGCGGCCACCGGTGGGCGCATCGTCGCCTCGCTCGCCAAGCAGCTCAAGGAGGCCGGTGGCGGGCGAGGCCTCATCTCCATCTGCGCTGCCGGCGGGCAGGGCGTCGTCGCGATCCTGGAGGCCTGACCCGTGTCCGACCTGTTCACCACGCTCATCAGCTCGCCGGTCGCCAGGAAGGTCGGCGTGCCGCAGCCGACGACGCTGCGGCGGTACGAGCCGGGCCTGCCCCTGTGCGAGGGCCCGGTCCTCGTCGCCGGCGGCGGTCGCTTCGCGGCCGGCATCGGCGACTGGCTCGGCTCGTGCGGGACCGCCGTGGTCGAGTCGGTCGACGGCCTGGCGGAGGGCGCGCGGGTCGGCGCGGTCGTCCTCGACCTCAGCGCCGCCACCGACCCCGAGCAGCTCGCCGCCCTGCGCGTCCTCGGCGCGCCGGCGGTCAAGCGCCTCGCCCGCAACGGCCGGGTCGTCGTCGTGGGCACGGACCCCGCGTCACTGACGGACGTCGGCGAGGTCGCCACCCAGCGCGCCCTCGAGGGCGCCGTGCGCTCCCTGGCCAAGGAGCTGCGCGCGGGGGCCACCGCCAACCTCGTGCTCGCCCGCGGCGCGGCCGCCGACGGCGTCCGGTCGGCCGTCGAGTTCTTCCTGTCGGGCCGTTCGGCCTACGTCGACGGCCAGGTCGTCCGCGTCGACGAGCGCACCGGCAGCAACCCCGACGCCCTCCGCCCCCTCTCCGGCAAGGTCGCCGTCGTCACCGGTGCGGCCAGGGGCATCGGCGCCGAGATCGCCCGAGTCCTGGCCCGCGACGGTGCGACCGTGGTGGCCGTCGACGTGCCCCAGGCCGGTGACGCCCTCGCACGGGTGGCCAACGAGGTCAAGGGAACCGCCCTCCAGCTCGACGTCACCGCCACCGACGCCGGCCGGCGCGTCGTCGAGCACGCGCGGTCGCGCCACGGCTCGCTCGACATCGTGGTGCACAACGCCGGCATCACCCGCGACAAGCTCTTCGTCAACATGGACGATGCCCGCTGGGACTCGGTCATCGCCGTCAACCTCGCCTCGATCCTACGGATGAACGAGGCGATCCTCGACGACGGCGGTCTCGCCGACGGCGGGCGCATCGTGTGCGTCGCCTCGATCGCGGGGATCGCGGGCAACCGGGGGCAGACCAACTACGGCGCGAGCAAGGCCGGCGTCATCGGCCTCGTCACGGCGCTGTCGGCGCAGGTGGCCCCGCGCGGCATCACCGTCAACGCGGTCGCGCCCGGGTTCATCGAGACCGAGATGACGGCCAGGATCCCGTTCGCGACGCGTGAGCTCGGCCGGCGGATGAACTCCCTCCAGCAGGGCGGCCGGCCGCGCGACGTCGCCGAGACGATCGCGTGGTTCGCCCAACCCGGGGCCGCCGCCCTCACCGGCCAGGTCGTGCGGGTCTGCGGCCAGAGCCTGCTCGGGGCGTGAGGCAGATGACCCGTCGCACCACGCTCGAGGGCCCGCCCGACCTGCGCCGGATCTACGCCACGGCGCTGCTGCGCCGGGGGTCGTCCGGCGGCGAGCTGCCGGACGTCGAGGTCTCGCGCGCGGCGGTCCGGGTCGAGGTCGCAGAGCTCGTCGCCTACTCGAGGGTGTGCGGCTTCGCCGTCGACGGCACCCTGCCGCCGACCTACCCCCACCTGCTCGCGTTCCCGCTCCAGATGGTCGTCATGAGCGGCGACAGGTTCCCGCTGCCGCTCCTCGGCGCGGTGCACCTGGAGAACACGATCACCGTCGCTCGCCCCGTCGGTGTCGAAGAGGCCCTCGACGTGTCGGTCCACGCGGCCGACCTGCGCCCGCACCGCCGCGGCCGCCAGGTCGACCTCGTGTCGGAGGTGAGCGTCGGCGGCGAGCTCGTGTGGCGCGGGGTCAGCACGTACCTGTCGCGGGGCACCGAGCACCCGGACGCCGTCGCGTCCGAGCCGCCGTCGCTGGCACCCCTCGACGCCGTCCCGAGCGGGCCCCTCTGGCGGCTCGGTGAGGGCACGGGGCGGGCCTACGCGTCGGTCTCGGGCGACTGGAACCCGATCCACGTGCACGCGCTCATGGCCAGGCCGCTCGGTTTCCCGACCGCGATCGCGCACGGGATGTACTCGTACGCCAGGACGCTGGCCTCCCTCGGGCCCAGGCTTCCGCGGTCGGGGCTGACGAGCAGCGTGTGGTTCCGCAAGCCCGTGCGCCTGCCCTCGACGGTCCGGCTGCGCACGGCGTTCGAGGACGACTCGACGCTCTCGGTGCTGGAGTCGGCCACCGGCGACGTCGATCACGCGGTGGTGCGCAACACCTGGTGAGGCGTGGTGGCGGCCGGGGCGGCGCGACCTCACTCGTACAGGACGTACTCCGGCTGCGGCCGCAGCGCGAGGACCTGCTTCGCGGTCATCAGCGGTCCGGACCTGCGGTCCTCGTCGTAGAAGAGCTTGAACCCGGCGTGGACGGTGCGCGGCAACCGAGCCGTGAGCTCTCGGTACGTGCCCCGCTTGAGGTCCGGGTCGCCGATGCCGTCGACCGACTTGACGACGGCGACGCCCCGGTGAGCCCGGATGTCGTTCTCCGACCGGACGATCCGGGGCGCGAGCTGGTGGAAGACGAGCGCCTTGTCCGGAAGGTCGTGCGCGGTGACCACCTGCGACAGGTAGGCGGCGACGGCGTCGATCTCACGGCCCGTCGTGTGGCCGAAGGTGCGCATCGGCACCTCGCGCGGACCCATCGCCCACTCGGGGTCGAGCGCGACCCCGACGTCGGGCTCGGCGAGCCACCGCGCGTAGTGCCGCACCTCGTCGAGGAAGTCGGCGCGGCCGGGCTGGATGCCGAGGAGCAGGATGCCGCGCACCTTGCGGGCCGCCGCGAGGTACCGGGCGATGACGGCGTCGGACGTCCGGGTGCGGTAGAGGTCGTCGGCCCCGGGGTCGGCAGACACCATCGTGCTGATGAGCTCGAGGACGGGCAGGGCCCGGCGACCTGCCGCGAACCGGTCGGCGACGGACGCCGCCTCCTGCGCCCGGGCGTCGAGGTCGCCGATGCCGAGACGTCCGAGGGCGGGGGCCCCCGGATGTCCGACGTAGCCGACGAGGCGGTAGGTCGGGAACAGGGTGCGCCCGCCCCGCGGCAGCTGGTGGGAGGCGACCCCCGGACCGGAGTCCGATGCCGTCGGGCGGGACGTGGCGGGCGAAGAGCTCGGTGCCGGGTCGGACGACGATGCCGGACGGAGCGGGCCCGGGCCGCTGGCCGGCGGCGGGGCGCCGCATCCGGCCGCCAGCGTCGTCGTGGCGACGACCGTGAGCGCGAGGGCCCGACGGGCCGGACGTGGCCACCGCCGGCGCGCTGGGGCGGACCCACGGTCGTGGGGCCGGGGCCTGTCGAGAACCGTGTCGCTGGTCCGCATGGGTCATCGATACCCTTGATCGCGCCGTGACCCAAACGGCGTCCACCCAGGGAACACGAGGCGATCCGGCCGGCGACGGTCGGATCGCGCACGAGAAGGAGCACGCACCGTGTCTGCACAGATCACCGTCACCGTCGCCGGGAGCGAGCGAACGGTCGCGGAGCAGACGACGGCGGGTGACCTCTTCGAGGGCGACCGCTCCGTCGTCGTCGCCCGCGTCAACGGCCAGCTGCGCGACCTCTTCCACGTGCTCGCCGACGGCGACGTCGTCGAGCCGGTCCCGGTCGACAGCGAGGACGGGCTCGCCGTGCTGCGCCACTCCACCGCCCACGTGCTGGCGCAGGCCGTGCAGCAGGTCCGGGCCGACGCCAAGCTCGGCATCGGCCCGCCCATCCGCGACGGGTTCTACTACGACTTCGACGTCGACACCCCGTTCCATCCCGATGACCTCAAGGCCCTCGAGAAGGTCATGCAGAAGATCATCAACGAGGGCCAGACCTTCGCACGCCGGGTCGTCACCGACGCCGACGCCCTCGAGGAGCTCGCGGACGAGCCGTACAAGTGCGAGCTGGTCGGGCTCAAGGGCGGCAACGCCGAGGACGCGGCCGAGGGCGCCGGCGTCGAGGTCGGGGGCGGCGAGCTGACGATCTACGACAACATCCGTCGGGACGGCACCCGCGCCTGGGGCGACCTCTGTCGCGGCCCGCACCTGCCCAGCACCAAGGTCATCGGCAACGCCTTCAAGCTGATGCGCTCCGCGGCCGCGTACTGGCGCGGGTCGGAGAAGAACCCGCAGCTGCAGCGCATCTACGGCACGGCCTGGCCGACCAAGGACGATCTCAAGGCCTACCTCGACCGGCTCGCCGAGGCCGAGCGCCGGGACCACCGCCGCATCGGTGCCGAGATGGACCTCTTCTCCTTCCCGGACGAGCTCGGGTCCGGTCTCGTCGTGTTCCACCCGAAGGGCGGCGTCATCAAGCGCGAGATGGAGGACTACGTGCGGCGCCGGCACGTCGAGGAGGGCTTCGCCTACGTCGGCACGCCGCACATCTCCAAGGACGGGCTCTTCCACACCTCGGGGCACCTGCCCTACTACGCCGACACGATGTTCCCGCCGATGGAGCTCGAGGGCGCGAAGTACCAGCTCAAGGCCATGAGCTGTCCCATGCACAACCTCATCTTCAAGTCACGCGGCCGGTCCTACCGCGAGCTGCCGCTGCGCCTGTTCGAGTTCGGGGGCGTCTACCGCTACGAGAAGTCGGGGGTCGTGCACGGCCTGACCCGCGTCCGCGGCCTGACCCAGGACGACTCCCACTCGTACGTCACGCCCGAGCAGGCACCAGCGGAGATCAAGCACCTCCTCGACTTCTGCCTGGGACTCTTCCGCGACTTCGGCCTCGACGACTTCTACCTCGAGCTGTCGACCCGCGACACCGAGGGCGAGAAGTCGGCCAAGTTCATCGGCAGCGACGAGCAGTGGGAGGAGGCGACGGCCGTCCTCGAGAGGGTGGCCACCGAGTCCGGGCTCGAGCTCGTGGCCGACCCGGGCGGTGCCGCGTTCTACGGCCCGAAGATCTCCGTGCAGGCCCGCGACGCCATCGGCCGCACCTGGCAGATGTCGACGATCCAGTACGACTTCAACCAACCGGCGCGCTTCGGCCTCGAGTACCAGGCGGCCGACGGGTCGCGCCAGCAGCCGGTGATGATCCACTCGGCCAAGTTCGGCTCGATCGAGCGGTTCCTCGGCGTCCTCGTCGAGCACTACGCCGGTGCGTTCCCCGTGTGGCTCGCGCCCGTGCAGGTGCTCGGCGTACCGGTGGCCGAGGACTACGCCGACTACCTCGGCGAGGTACTGGACCGCATGCGCCGCAAGGGAGTCCGCGTCGAGCTCGACGCCAGCGACGACCGCTTCCCCAAGAAGATCCGCAACGCGAGCAAGTCGAAGGTCCCCTTCACGCTCATCGCCGGCGAGGAGGACCGGGCCGCAGGAGCCGTGTCCTTCCGCTACCGCGACGGGTCCCAGAAGAACGGGGTGCCGGTGGACGACGCGATCGCCGAGGTGCTGGCCGCGATCGAGAGCCGCGCGCAGGTCTGACCGCGACGGGATGCGCTGAGCCGCGGACCACTGTCCTGTCCGATGTCGTGTCGACTTCGGACAGGGCAGTGGTCACGGGTTGCCACACGGGACGCACGACACGAGTCTCGGGCGAGACACCGCCGTCGCCCCGTGAAGGAACGCTCTCATGCGCATCGTGCTCAGATCGCTCGGCACCGTCGTCCTCGCCGCCATGGTCCTCGGACCGGTGCTGCCCTCGGGCGCACCGCCGACGGCGGCGGCAGCTGCGGCGGCCGGCCAGACCCTCGTCGGGTCCGTCAACCCGTTCATCGGCACGCAGGACAACGGGAACACGTTCCCCGGCGCCAGTGCGCCGTTCGGCATGGTCCAGGTCAGCCCGGACACCGGGGGAGAGGGCGGCTACGACTACTCGCAGACGTCGATCTACGGCTTCAGCCAGACGCACCTGTCCGGCGTCGGGTGCCCGGTCGTCGGCGAGCTGCCCGTCATGCCCACGACAGGCGCGATCACGACCGTCGACGCCGCGCGCTACGCGTCCGCGTACTCCCACGCCGACGAGGAGGCGAGCCCCGGCTACTACCGCGTCGGGCTGCCGACCTATGGCGTGCAGGCCGAGCTGACGGCGACCGACAGGACCGGCTGGCAGCGGTTCACCTTCCCATCCGGCAAGGCCGCCAACGTGCTGCTCAACACCGGCAAGGCCAACATGCGCGTCTTCGACTCCGAGGTGCACGTCGTGGGCGACCGCGTCGTCGAGGGCCGCATCCACGACGGCAACTTCTGCGCCGGCAAGGACGAGCACACGGTGTGGTTCCGCGCCGAGTTCGACCGGCCGTTCTCGTCGTTCGGCACGTGGAGCGGCTCGACGCTGACGAACGGTCGCCGCGACACGTCCACCACGGGCGGCGGCAACGGCGCCGCGGTCACCTTCCCGACCGGCACGACGTCGGTGACGATGAAGGTGGGCCTCAGCTACACCGGCCCCGAGGGCGCCCGCGCCAACCTCTCGAAGGAGACCGGCGACGGGTTCGACTTCGACGCGACGCGCGCCGCCCTCACCCAGCGGTGGGAGCAGCAGCTCGAGCACGCCCGGGTCACAGGCGGATCCGACGAACGGCGCACGGCCTACTACACGGCGCTCTACCACTCGCTCATGCACCCGAACCTGGCCTCCGACGTAGATGGGACGTACCACGGCTGGGACGGCAGGACGCACGTCGCCGACGGCTACACCCCTCGCCAGAACTTCTCACTGTGGGACACCTACCGGCCACAGAACCAGCTGCTCGAGGTGCTCGCTCCTGACGTCGCCCGTGACTCCTACCTGTCGCTGCTGGCCATCGGCCGCGAGGGTGGCTGGCTGCCGCGCTGGGCCCTCGTAAACAGCGAGACGAACATCATGACCGGTGACCCGGTGACGCCGTTCCTCGTCGAGGGCTGGAGCAAGGGCTTTCTCGCCGGGTACGAGGAGCAGGCGTACGCCCTGCTCAGGCAGAACGCGACCGAGCGGCCGCCGGCCGACAGCCAGTACAACGGACGCTCCGGGCAGCACTGGTACGAGAAGCTCGGCTACATCCCGTTCGGCCTCCGCGTCGGCACCGACTGCGTGTCGCACGGTGGCGACAACGACTGCGCCCACCCGGCGTCGGCCACCATGGAGTACGCCGCGGCCGACGCGTCGCTCGCCATCATGGCCAAGGCCCTCGGGCACGCGGCGGACGCGTCGATGCTCACCGAGCGCAGCGGCTGGTACAAGAACCTCTGGGACGCCGGCACGCAGACCTTCCGCCCGCGGATGAGCGACGGCACCTGGCTCGACCCGTACGACCCGGTCGAGGCCTCGCACGCCTTCCACGAAGGCGGCTCCTACCAGTACCAGTGGCTGGCCCCGCAGGACCCCGCCGGCCTGGTGGAGCTGATGGGCGGACGCGCAGCCACGGAGAAGCGCCTCGACGACTTCTTCGCCTACGACAAGCTGCTCACCGACCCGGCCGGCACCGCGCGCACCGACTGGATCGAGGCGACGTACGCCTACTACAGCAAGCCGACGTACAACCCGAACAACGAGCCCGACCTGCTCGCGCCGTACCTCTACGCGTGGGTCCAGCAGCCGGCGAAGATCGCAACCGTGGCCCGTGCCGCGTTCACGCTCTTCACCGACGGGGCCGACGGCATGACCGGCAACGACGACCTCGGCACGATGAGCGCCTGGTACGTCTTCTGGTCCTGGGGGCTCTACCCGACGATGAGCGGGGCCGACTACTTCGTCGTCAGCTCGCCGCAGTTCGAGCGCGTCGACATCGACGTCGCCTCTCCGGCGACGGTGGGTACCGGTCAGGGCGGCCGCCTCACCATCACGGCGCCCGGCGTCTCCGACGCCGACCGCTACGTCCAGACCCTCACGGTCAACGGGACGAAGAGCACGAAGAGCTGGGTCGGCTGGGACGCCCTGCGCCGCGGCGGCACCATCGCCCACACGGTCGGCACGACGCCGAGCCGGTGGGGCACCACGCCCGCGGACGTGCCGCCCTCGGCCGTGCGGGCCGGACGCGACCCGCGCCTGTCGCTGTCGATGACGGCGCGCCCGAACCCGGTCGTCGTGCCCACCGGCGCCCGGCAGGCCCGCCTCTCGGTCGACCTCGTCGGACAGGCGCCCAAGAGCCTGCCCGTGCACGTCGACGTCGCGACGCCCCAGGGCTGGTCGGCCGCGGTCGGCGGCAGCGGTGACGCTGCCGCCGTGCTGCACAGCGACGGCGTCCCGGCCAGCGCGTCGGTGCCCGTGACGGTGACGCTGCCCGCCGGCCTCGGCGTCGGGACCCACGAGGTCCGGGTCACCGCCTCGGCGCCGGGCGTCGACCCGGTGACGAAGGTCGTCACGGTGCAGCTGCAGGAGGCTCTCGAGTGCGTGCCCGGTGCCGCCGGCTGCGCCGTCGACCTCGGGCAGGCCCGCAACCACGACGGCACGGCGACGGTGTCCGCGCCGAGCGAGGGCAACTTCGACGGCAGCGGCTGGAGCTACGACGCCGCCCTGCTGCCGACGGGTGCCACGTGGGACTGGAACGGCGTCACGTACGCCGCGCCGGTGACCTCGGGCACGACGCCGAACTTCGTCGAGGCCCGGGGACAGACGATCCTCGTGCCCGCGGCGAGCCGGAGCGCGGTCCACGTCGTCGGGGCGACGCACAACGGCGACGTCTCGACCGCTCTGCGCCTCGCCTACACCGACGGCACGGTGCAGTCGGTGCCCATCTCCCTCACCGACTGGGCTGCCGGCAGTGGGCACAACGGCAACCAGGTCGCCATCGCGATGGACCACCGGATCAAGGGGGGCTCAGGCGTCGACGGGCCGCCGGTGCAGCTCTTCGGCGCGACGGTGGCCGCCGACCCGAGCAGGCAGCTGCAGTCGGTCACGCTGCCGGGCGACGACCGCTTCGAGGTCTACGCCGTCACGCTCGGCTGACGTCGACCGCTCGCGGGTCCGGCGCCGTCGCGCGCCGGGCCCGCGCACAGCCGGACCTGGTCGCCTCGACTCCTTGCGCGGCTCCGGCTCGTGGCCGAGACTGTTCGCACCTCGGCCCCGCGGCTCTCACACCCGCGGGGCTGATCTGCGTCGGTCCTGCGCTCGAACCGGCGTCCGTCCGGCATCGGACCGGACGAGGCGTGTCGATTTCTGCCTGCCCGACCGAGACGATTCAATGGTCGCAGGCCCTGCGGTGTGTGAGACCGCAGGGCCGCTGACGTCCGGCAACCCCGCAGTCCTAGGATCGACATCCATGACGGAGCAGGGGAGCGCGCCCGAGCCGGCCGAGGACTTCGCCCGCGTCGACGACGGCTTCGAACGGCTGTGGACCCCGCACCGGATGGCCTACATCCTGGGCGACCGGCCGACCGACGAGGCCGGCACCGACTGCCCCTTCTGCGCGGCGCCGGGCAAGCCCGACGCCGAGGGCCTCGTCGTGCACCGCGGCCGGAGCTGCTACGTCGTCATGAACCTCTTTCCCTACAACCCCGGCCACGTCCTCGTCTGCCCGTACCGGCACGTCTCCCTCTACGTCGACCTCACCGACGAGGAGACGCACGAGTTCACGGCGCTGACCAAGCAGGCCGTGCGCGCGCTCGAGGCCGCGTCGGGCCCGCACGGGTTCAACCTCGGCATGAACCAGGGTGCGGTGGCCGGGGCCGGGGTCGCGGCGCACCTGCACCAGCACGTCGTGCCGCGGTGGAGCGGCGACTCGAACTTCCTGCCGATCGTGGCCCAGACCAAGGCCCTGCCCGTGCTGCTCGAGGAGACGCGCGCGCGCCTCGTCGCCGCCTGGCCCGAGGGCTGAGCGGCGGTCAGTACGCTGTCACCACCATGCTCAACAGACTCCTGCGCGCGTCGCTGACCAAGGTCCTCGGTCCGATCGCCCACCTCTTCCTCCGGCTCGGCATCAGCCCGGACGTCGTCACGATCGTCGGAACGGTCGGGGTCTGCGTGGGAGCCCTCGCGTTCTTCCCGCGTGGACAGATCTGGGTGGGGGTGCTCCTCATCACCGCGTTCGTCTTCTCCGACACCGTCGACGGCATCATGGCGCGGGCGTCCGGCCGGTCGAGCAAGTGGGGGGCCTACCTCGACTCGACGCTGGACCGCGTCGGGGACGCCGCGATCTTCGGCGGCCTCGTCCTCTACTACGCCGGCCCCGGCGACAACCGGCTGATGGCCGGCCTCGCACTCGCCTGCCTCATCCTCGGCAGCGTCGTCTCGTACGCCAAGGCCAGGGCAGAGGGGCTCGGCTACACGGCCGACGTCGGCATCGCCGAGCGGGCCGACCGGCTCGTCGCCGTTCTCGTCGCCGCCTTCTTCGCCGACCTGCTCGACTCGACGCTGCTGCTCGGGGTGGTCCTCGCCCTGCTCGCGGTCGCCAGCTTCGTCACGGTGCTGCAGCGGATGGTCACGGTCCGACGCCAGGCGCTCGCGGCGGGGGAGGCACGCAGTTGAGCGGGCTCGTCCGGCGGGCCACCGACTCGCTCAGCGTCCTCGGCTTCTCGCTCGGCTGGTCGGCCGTGCGCGGGCTGCCCGAACGTGCCGCGTACGGGCTGTTCGACCGCGTCGCGGACATCGCGGTGCGCCGTGGCGGCTCGGGCATCGACCGGCTGCGGACCAACTACCGCCGGGTGCGGCCGGAGCTGTCCGAGGCCGAGCTGGACGAGCTCGTGCACGCGGGCATGCGCTCCTACATGCGCTACTACTGCGAGGCCTTCCGCCTGCCCTCGCTGAGCCGCGAGCAGGTGGACCGCGCGGTCGTGACGCGCGGGGCCGACGAGGTCGCCGAGCTCTCGGCCCGGGGGGAGGCCGTCGTCGTGTTCGTCGGCCACCTCGGCAACTTCGACCTCGCGGCGGCGTGGTCGGCCGGCAACCTCATGCCGGTCACGACGGTCGCCGAGCGCCTGAAGCCGGAGGAGGTGTACCAGGAGTTCGTCGCCTTCCGCCGCAGCATCGGGATGGACATCCTTCCGCTGACCGGTGGCGACGACCCGTTCCGGGGCCTGCTCGCGGCCGCCCGGGGTGGGGGTCGCATCATCGCCCTCGCCTCCGACCGCGACCTCACGAACGGTGGTGTCGAGGTCGACCTGCTCGGCCACCGCGCACGCATGGCCAAGGGCCCCGCCGTGCTGTCCCTCATGACCGGCGCCCCGCTCTACGCCGCCCGTCTCTGGTACGAGCCGGTACCTCGGGGGGAGGGCCTCGGCGGCCACCGGACCGTCATCGAGTTCAGCGAGCGGCTCGTGCCGCGCGTCCAGGGCACGACGGGCGCACGCGCCGCCGACCTCGTCCAGCAGTGCGCCGACCACCTCGCCGTCACCATCCGTGAGCACACGTCGAGCTGGCACATGCTGCAACGGGTCTTCGTCGACGACCTGGACCCGGCCCGCACCCCGGCTCCGTCCGCCCTGTCGCCCTCCGCGGCCGTCCCCGCTCCGGCCGCGAGCCGTGCCTGGACAGCAGAGGGCCGGAGCCCGTCGTGAGGGTCGGCATCGTCTGCCCGTACTCCTTCGACCTGCCGGGCGGGGTCCAGTTCCACGTCCGCGACCTCGCCGAGCACCTCATCGGCCTCGGCCACGAGGTGTCCGTCCTCGCGCCTGCCGACAGCGAGACCGCCCTGCCGGACTACGTGACGTCGGCCGGGCGAGCCACGGCGGTCCGGTACAACGGCTCGGTGGCCCGGCTCAACTTCGGCCCGGTGACGGCGACCAAGGTCGGCAGGTGGCTCGAGCAGGGGGAGTTCGACGTCCTGCACCTGCACGAGCCCGTGACGCCGAGCATCAGCGTCCTCGCGCTCTTCGCGGCCGAGGGCCCGATCGTCGCGACGTTCCACACCTCGATGGTCCGCTCACGCACGATGCAGACCGCCTACCCGATCGTCCGGCCGAGCCTGGAGAAGATCGCCGGACGCATCGCCGTGAGCGAGGACGCCCGCCGCACGGTCACGACGCACGTCGGTGGGGACGCCGTCGTCATCCCGAACGGCGTCTACGTCGAGCGCTTCGCGGCCGCGCCGAGGCGCAGCGCCTGGATCGGCACGCCGACGGCGCCGACGATCGCCTTCCTCGGCCGGATGGGTGAGCCACGCAAGGGGCTGCCGGTCCTCGCCGCGGCCCTGCCCGACGTCCTGCGGGCCGTGCCGGGCCTGCGCGTCCTCGTCGCCGGTCCCGGCGACCCCGAGGACGTCACCGAGGGGTGGCCACCGGAGGTCGTCGCCGCGTGCGAGTTCCTCGGCGCCGTCTCCGACGACGAGAAGGCCTCCCTGCTGGCGTCGGTCGACGTCTACGTCGCCCCGAACACCGGGGGCGAGAGCTTCGGCATCATCCTCATCGAGGCGATGTCCGCGGGCGCCTGCGTCCTCGCCAGCGACCTCGGCGCCTTCTCCCGCGTGCTCGACGGTGGCGAGGCCGGCGCGATGTTCGCCAACGAGGACCCGGCCGACCTCGCCCGCGTCCTCGTCGGGCTGCTCCGCGACCCGGCCCGACGCCGCACCCTCGCCGAGGCCGGCCGCCTCCGCGCGCGCCTGTTCGACTGGTCGGTCGTCGCCGACCGCATCCTCGCGGTCTACGAGACGGTCATCGAGGGCCGCGCTGCGGCGCGGTTCGAGCCGCCCGCCCGCTGGAGCCGCTTCCTGCCGGGGAGGACCCGGTGAGCGAGCTGCTGACGTGGGTCTTCGCGGTCCTGTTCGTCCTCGTCGTCATCGCCTGGTACCTGTCGTACACGGCGGCCCGTCTCGACCGGCTCCACGTCCGCCTCAGCGGCACCCTGGCCGCCCTCGACGCGCGGCTCGTGCGGCGCGCCGAGGCGGCGGTCGAGCTGGCCAACAGCGGGCTGCTCGACGTCGCGACGGCGCTCATCGTCGCCGACGCGGCGGGCGACTCTCTCGAGGCGCCGGCCGAGCACGGCGAGGAGCGCGAGCAGGCCGAGAGCGACCTCACCGAGGCGCTCGGGCTCGCCCTCGCCCCGGAGGTCGTGGCCGACCTGCGCGAGGACCCAGTGGGGCGCGACGTCGTCGAACGCGTCACGTCGGCGTGCACGCGGGTGCAGCTGGCGCGGCGGTTCCACAACGACGCGGTGACCGACGTCCGCCGGGTGCGGCGGACGTGGACCGTGCGGGTGTTCCACCTGGCGGGTCACACCCCGATGCCGCACACCATCGAGTTCGACGACGAGGTTCCCGCGCTCGTTGTCGACTGATCGGCGTCCCGACGCGCGCCCGGCGCGCGGACCCGGTCGGGACCACCGCGCGCGGGGCCCTACCCTTGGAGGCGAGGGGCTCGTGACCTCCCACGGGCCACCCGCGACACAGCGAAAGCAGGACATCGTGAGCACGACCCAGACGCCCGGCGGCGCGGCCGCGGCCGACCGGCACGCCGGCACGAGCACCGGCACCACTCGCGTCAAGCGAGGCATGGCCGAGATGCTCAAGGGCGGCGTCATCATGGACGTCGTCACGCCCGAACAGGCCAAGATCGCCGAGGACGCCGGCGCCGTGGCCGTCATGGCCCTCGAGCGGGTCCCGGCCGACATCCGTGCCCAGGGCGGCGTCTCGCGCATGAGCGACCCCGACATGATCGACGGCATCATCGAGGCCGTCTCGATCCCGGTCATGGCCAAGGCCCGCATCGGCCACTTCGTCGAGGCCCAGGTGCTCCAGAGCCTCGGGGTCGACTACGTCGACGAGTCGGAGGTCCTGACCCCGGCCGACTACGCCAACCACATCGACAAGTGGCAGTTCACCGTGCCCTTCGTCTGCGGCGCCACCAACCTGGGCGAGGCCCTGCGCCGCATCACCGAGGGTGCGGCCATGATCCGCTCCAAGGGCGAGGCCGGTACCGGCGACGTCTCCAACGCGACGACGCACATGCGCCAGATCCGCCAGGAGATCCGCCGCCTGCAGAGCCTGCCGGAGGACGAGCTCTACGTGGCCGCCAAGGAGCTGCAGGCACCGTACGACCTCGTCAAGGAGATCGCCGAGACCGGCAAGCTGCCCGTCGTCCTCTTCACGGCCGGTGGCATCGCCACCCCGGCCGACGCGGCGATGATGATGCAGCTCGGCGCGGAGGGCGTCTTCGTCGGCTCCGGCATCTTCAAGTCCGGCAACCCGGCGCAGCGCGCCGAGGCGATCGTCAAGGCCACGACCTTCCACGACGACCCCGACGTCATCGCCAAGGTCTCCCGCGGCCTCGGCGAGGCCATGGTCGGCATCAACGTCGACGAGATCCCGCAGCCGCACCGGCTCGCCGAGCGCGGTTGGTGACCCAGCCCGCTGCGATCGCACGACCGGCGGACGCCGTCGCACCCGTGGGTGCGGCGGCGTCCGCCGTTCCGGCACCGGCTGGGCGCGCCGTCACGGCCCCGCGAAGCCCGCACGGCCATGGCCCGTGAGAGGCCTCAGGTGACCGCGCCGCGCTCGGCGAACTCCGGACGCTCGAACTCGCGGCCCTCGACGACGTCGCGGACGTGCTCCGCGGCCCTCACCGCGTCGACGTGCGTCACGTAGAGCGGCGCGAACCCGAGCCGCACGATGTCGGGCTCGCGGAAGTCACCGATGACGCCGCGGGCGATGAGCGCCTGCACGACGGCGAAGGCCTGCGGGTGGCGCAGCGAGACCTGGGACCCGCGACGCTCCGCCGGGCGCGGCGTCGCGAGGGGCAGGTCCACGCCGAGCGCCCCGAGAGCGTCGAGGAAGGTGGCCGTCACCGACAGCGACGCGGCGCGGACGTCGGCGGGGGACAGGCCGTCGTAGGCCGTCAGGGCCGCCTCCAGGGCGAGGACGGACAGCAGCGGCGGGGTGCCGACCCGGGCTCGGGTGATGCCGGCGTGCGGCTCGTAGTCCGGGCTCATGTCGAAGGGCCGGGCGTGCCCCTGCCAGCCGGCCAGCGGCTGGTCGAACCGGTCCTGGTGCCGGGCCGCGACGTAGATGAACGCCGGAGCCCCGGGGCCGCCGTTGAGGTACTTGTAGCCGCAGCCGACGGCCAGGTCGACGCCGTTCGCGTCGAGGTCGACGTCGACGACGCCCGCCGAGTGGCACAGGTCCCAGCAGACGAGCGCACCCTCCTCGTGCGCGACGTCGGTCAGGGGGCGAAGGTCCCACAGCTCACCGGTGCGGTAGTCGACGCTCGAGTAGGCGGCGAGGGCGAGGGCGTCACCCACTTCGTGGACGGCGGCGACCGCGTCGCGCGGCGACACCCGTCGCACCTCGAGGCCGCAGAGGCGGGCGGCTGCCTCGGTCATGTAGAGGTCGGTCGGGAACGAGTCGGGGTCGGTGAGCACGACGGTGCGGCCCGGCCGCAGTCGTGCCGCGCCCACGACGGCCTTGAACAGGTTGACCGACGTCGAGTCGGTGACGACGACCTGGCCCGGTGCCGCCCCGACGATGCGCCCCACCGCGTCGCCGACGCGGGTCTGCGCGCCCCACCAGTCGGCCTCGTTCCAGGACCGGATGAGTCGCTCGCCCCACTGGCGGCGCACGACGTCCTCGAGGACCGGTCCGACGGCGCGCGGCAGGGCCCCGAGCGAGTTGCCGTCGAGGTAGATGACGCCCTCCGGCAGGTCGAAGAGGTCACGGGTTCCCGCCAGGGGCGACGCGGCGTCCGCGGCCTCGGCGGCGGACAGGAGGGTGTCGAGAGCGCTGAGGGTCATGGCCGCAACGTATCCCGGTCGGCCCGGCGCGCGTCAGGACCGGTCCGTCACCGACTGTCTCGGGTCCCAGACGCCGGGCCGGTGTGACCCGCAGGGAGCGCGCGGCATACCCTCGCCCTCATGGCAGCACCCCGCATCGGCGTCCTCGCCGTCCAGGGCGACGTCCGCGAGCACGCCGCAGCCCTCACCGACCTCGGCGCCGACGTCACCCTGGTCCGGCGTCCCGGCGAGGTCGACCGGCTCGACGGGCTCGTCGTGCCCGGCGGCGAGTCGACCACCATGGACAAGCTCGTCCGCGCCTTCGACCTCCAGGAACCGCTGCGACGGCGCATCGCCGAGGGACTCCCGGTGTTCGGGTCGTGCGCCGGCATGATCATGCTCGCCGACCGCATCGCCGACGGACGCCCGGACCAGCAGACCCTCGGCGGCCTCGACGTCACCGTGCGCCGCAACGCCTTCGGCCGGCAGGTCGACTCCTTCGAGCAGGACCTCGAGTTCGCCGGCCTCGACGGCACGGTGCACGCCGTCTTCATCCGCGCTCCGTGGGTCGAGACGGCGGGGGAGGCCGTCGAGGTGCTCGCGCGAGTCAGCGACGGGCCGGCCGCCGGTAGGATCGTCGCGGTTCGGCAGGGGAACCTCATGGCGACCTCCTTCCATCCCGAGGTCGGGGGAGACCGCCGCATCCACGCCGAGTTCGTCAAGATCGTCACGCAGCACTGCCAGTAGACCGGAACGCGAGGACACTGCATGAGCGGCCACTCCAAATGGGCCACCACGAAGCACAAGAAGGCTGCCATCGACGCCAAGCGCGGCAAGCTCTTCGCCAAGCTCATCAAGAACATCGAGGTCGCGGCCAAGCAGGGCGGCGGTGACCCCGCCGGCAACCCGACGCTCTACGACGCGATCCAGAAGGCGAAGAAGACCTCGGTCCCGAACGACAACATCGACCGCGCCGTCAAGCGTGGCTCGGGTGCCGAGGCCGGCGGGTCCGACTGGCAGACGATCATGTACGAGGGCTACGCGCCCAACGGCGTCGCGCTCCTCATCGAGTGCCTCACCGACAACCGCAACCGTGCGGCTGCCGAGGTCCGCACGGCCCTGACCCGCAACGGCGGCCAGCTGGCCGACCCGGGCTCGGTCGCCTACGTCTTCAACCGCAAGGGCGTCGTCATCGTGCCCAAGGACGGCACGTCCGAGGACGACATCCTCGAGGTCGTCCTCGAGGCGGGCGCCGAAGAGGTCAACGACAACGGCGACACCTGGGAGATCGTCTCCGAGGCAAGCGACTTCGTCGCGGTCCGCCGGGCCGTCCAGGAGGCCGGCATCGACTACGACTCCGCCGAGGCGTCCTTCGTGCCCAACCTGCAGGTGCCCCTCGGCCTCGACGGCGCGAAGAAGATGATCCGCGTCATCGACGCCCTCGAGGACAGCGACGACGTCCAGAACGTCTACGCCAACGGCGACATCCCCGACGACGTGCTCGCGGAGCTCGACGCCGAGGAGTGAGCCCACCCGGACGGCGTCGTCCGAGCGCAGACGAGGAGGCACGTCGGTGACCGGCGTGCCTCCTCGTCGCCGGCGGACCGGGCGGTTAGCGTTGGTCCCGAACACCTGTTCGGATCGGCCGCCGGTTCGAACCGCCCGACCGACCCGACGACCGCCCCAGGAGGTGCCGTGCGCGTCCTCGCCGTCGACCCCGGCCTGACCCGCTGCGGCGTCGGCGTCGTCGACGGGTCTCCCGGGCGGCGGCTCGCGCTCGTCGAGGTCGGCGTGATCCGCACCCCGTCCGGCGACCCGACGCCGCGCCGCCTGGTCGCCGTCGAGGACGAGATGCGGCACTGGTTCGAGCGGCACCGGCCCGAGGCCGTCGCCATCGAGCGCGTCTTCGCCGACACCAACGTCTCGACGGTCATGGGCACCGCCCAGGTCACGGGCATCGTCATGATGCTCGCCGAGCGGCGCGGCCTACCCGTCACGCTGCACACCCCCACCGAGGTCAAGGCGGCCGTGAGCGGCAGCGGCCGCGCGGACAAGGCGCAGGTCACGACGATGGTGACCCGCCTCCTCGGCCTCGACACGCCACCGAAGCCCGCCGACGCCGCCGACGCCCTCGCCCTCGCCATCTGCCACGTGTGGCGCGGCGGCACCCAGAACCGGCTCGAGCAGGCGCGCGACGAGCTGCTCGCCCGCCGGCCCCGCGCCTCCCGTCCGTCGCGCACGCCGACCGCCTCGACCCCACCGGCCCGTCCCGCTCGCACCCTCCCAGGAGCCCGCCCCCGATGATCGCGTCCCTGTCCGGCACCGTCCTCAAGGTCGGCCTCGACTCCCTCGTCCTCGGGGTCGGCGGCGTGGGGATGCTCGTGCACACGACGCCCGCGACGGCGGCGTCGGTCCGGCACGGCGCGCAGGCCGACCTCGCCACGACGCTCGTCGTGCGCGAGGACTCGCTGACGCTGTACGGCTTCGCCACCGACGACGAGAAGCTCGTCTTCGAGACCGTCCAGACCGTGTCCGGCGTCGGCCCGCGTCTCGCGCTCGCGCTTCTCGCCGTCCACTCGCCCGACGCGGTCCGGGTGGCCCTCGGCACGGGCGACGTCGCGGCGCTGACCAAGGTGCCGGGCATCGGCCGCAAGGGCGCCGAGCGGCTCGTGCTCGAGCTCAAGGACAAGCTCGGCGCGCTCCCCGGGTCCGGCAGCGCGGCCGAGCCGGTCCCGCTCGAGACGGGCGACGCGTGGCGCGAGCAGGTGCGCGAGGCCCTCGTCGGGCTGGGGTGGAACGTGCGACAGGCCGAGGACGCCCTCGACAAGGTCGCGCCGAGAGCCGCGGAGGGCGCCGGCGTCTCCGCGCTCCTGCGGGCCGCCCTCCAGGAGCTGGGCCGATGAGCCGCGACCGGTCCGGCGCCGAGGCCGCCGACCTGCCCGACCTCGAGGTCTGGGACGACGGGTCGTTCGACGCGACCGCGCGCATCGTCGACGCGCGGGTCCACGACGACGGCCCGGGTGACGAGCGCCAGGTCGAGGCCGCGCTCCGCCCGCGTCGCCTCGACGACTTCCCCGGGCAGGACCGCGTCCGCGAGCAGCTCGGGCTCGTCCTCACGGCGGCCCGCGGTCGCGGCACGCCGCCGGACCACGTCCTGCTGTCCGGGCCCCCGGGGCTCGGCAAGACCACGCTGGCGATGATCGTCGCGAGCGAGCTCGAGCAGCCGATCCGCATCACGTCGGGACCCGCCATCCAGCACGCGGGTGACCTCGCGTCCGTGCTGTCCTCCCTTGCCGAGGGCGAGGTCCTCTTCCTCGACGAGATCCACCGGATGTCCCGCTCGGCCGAGGAGATGCTCTACCTGGCCATGGAGGACTTCCGGGTCGACGTCATCATCGGCAAGGGCCCCGGAGCCACCGCCATCCCGCTCGAGCTGCCCCCCTTCACGGTCGTGGGCGCGACGACGCGCGCCGGTCTGCTGCCGGCGCCCCTGCGCGACCGCTTCGGCTTCACCGGCCACCTCGACTTCTACGCGCCGCAGGACCTCGTCTCGATCCTGCACCGCTCGGCGCGGCTGCTCGGGCTCGACGCCGACGAGGACGGCATCGCCGAGATCGCGCTGCGCTCCCGCGGGACCCCGCGCATCGCCAACCGGTTGCTGCGCCGGGTCCGCGACTGGGCACAGGTCCACGGCGAGCACCGGGTCAGCCGCAGCGCGGCGCGCAGGGCCCTCGAGCTGTTCGACGTCGACGAACGCGGCCTCGACCGCCTCGACCGCGCCGTCCTCGAGGCACTGTGTCGGCGCTTCGCCGGAGGCCCGGTCGGATTGTCCACGCTCGCCGTGGCGGTGGGGGAGGAGCCGGACACCGTCGAGACCGTCGCGGAACCGTTCCTCGTGCGCGAGGGCTTCATGGTGCGCACGCCCCGCGGCCGCGCCGCCTCGACCCTGGCCTGGGAGCACCTCGGTCTGGCTCCGCCCGCCGACGCCCAGGCCATCTGGTCGGCGACCCTGCCGCTCGACGACGCCGGCGGCGGCCGCTTCGACGGCTGAGCAAACGCTGCCAAAACGTGACCGCAGGCCCGCGTGTGAACGATGTGAGCGTTCTGACAAACTGCGGGCGCGCACGTAGACTCCTGCGGGCACCCTCGCCGCTGCCGCGGCACCATCAGGTGCCTCCGGTCGTTGACGCCACAGCCGACGCCCCACCGGTCCCACACGATCGGGATCGCCGTGCTGGGTGTGCACCGGACGTAGACACGAAGGATTGAGCTGACATGAACTCCAACGGGTCCTTCTCGTTGCTGATCTTCCTCCTGCCCCTGCTCCTCATCGGGTGGCTGTTCTGGACCCAGAACAAGCGGATGAGGCAGATGCGGGAGTTCAGCTCCGCCCTGTCCGTCGGCGACCAGGTCGTCACGTCCTCCGGCATCTTCGGCACCGTCCGCCACCTCGACGACTCCTCCGCCTGGCTCGAGGTCGCCGAGGGCGTCACGATCCGCGTCGACCGCCGCGCCGTCGCGATGAAGCAGGACCCCGCGGCCGCCGGCGGCTCCAGCGAGGGTCCTGCCGTGGCTCCCGGCGACGACGCGCCCGGCACCACCCCGACGGGTCAGTGAGGCCTCCGTGGCACGCACGTCCATCCGCAGGTCCGCGACACGCACCCTCGTCGCGCTCGTCGTCCTCATCCTCGGCCTCGGCGCCCTGACCGCGGGCCTGGCGAAGTGGGGTGGCGGTTCCGTCGCCCCGCGTCTGGGTCTCGACCTCGAGGGCGGCACCGAGCTGGTCCTCAAGCCGGTGACGGTCGGCAACGCCGCACCGGTGACCCAGGGGCAGATCGACCAGGCCGTCGACATCATCCGCCAGCGCATCGACGCCAACGGGGTCAGCGAGGCGGAGATCTCGACGCAGGGCGGCGACAACATCGTCGTGTCGATCCCGGGCAGCCCGACCAAGGAGCAGCTCGACGCCATCCGCAAGCCGTCCCAGCTGCGCTTCCGGGCCGTGTTCGTCCAGACCGTCGACACCACCGCAGCTCAGGTGAACCCCGGTGGCGGCGCGACGGGCTCGACCGGCACGCCGACGCCCACGGGCACGGCGACCGGCACACCCACCGGCACGGCCACGACGCCGGCCGCCAAGCCGTCGACGTCGGCGACGGCCCAGAACGGCGCGGTCCCGCAGGCGCTGCGGGCGGCCACCTCCACCCCGGCGCCGAAGGCCACCGGCGGCACTGCCACGACGGCCGCGACCCCGCCTCCCGCCGCGACGACGCCCGCCGCTCCGACGCCCGAGCAGTCCGAGGCCGCCGTCAAGGCCCAGGTCAGCAAGGGCCTCGTCGGGCTGGGCTGGGCCAAGGCCAAGGCCGACACCGCTGCCGCCAAGGCCGCCAAGGACTTCGTGGCGCTCAGCTGCGGCAAGCCCGGCGTCGTCGACGCCATCGTCGACGACCCGAGCCAGCCGCTGGCCACCTGCAGCGACGACCGCACGTCCAAGTTCGTCCTCGGCCCGGTCGAGATCGACGGCAGCCAGATCTCCGACGCCTCGAGCGGCTTCCAGCCCGGCCCGAACGGCCAGCCCACCTCGATCGTCGAGGTCGTCCTGTCCTTCAACTCGGCCGGCGCCAAGAAGTTCGCGGAGGTCACCAAGCGCCTCTACGGCCTGCAGAGCCAGCCGCCGATGGACCAGTTCGCCGTCGTGCTCGACAAGTCCGTCATCACCGCTCCCCAGGCCCGCGCCGTCATCAGCGACGGCCGCGCCTCGATCACCGGCTCGTTCACGATCGACTCGGCCAAGGCCCTGGCCCAGCAGCTGAAGTTCGGTGCCCTGCCCCTGGAGTTCAAGCTCCAGACCAACGACACCATCACGCCACAGCTCGGTGAGGAGCAGCTGCGCATCGGCCTGCTCGCCGGGCTCGTCGGCCTGCTCCTCGTCGTCGTGTACTCCCTCTTCCAGTACCGGGCACTCGGGTTCGTCACGGTGGCCTCGCTGCTCGTCGCGTCGGCCATCACCTACCTCGCCGTCACGATCCTCGGCACGACGCACGGGCTGCGCCTGACGATGGCCGGCGTCACGGGCCTCATCGTGGCCATCGGTGTCACGGCCGACTCGTTCATCGTCTACTTCGAGCGCATCCGCGACGAGGTCCGCGACGGGCGCCCGCTCGTGGCCGCGGTCGAGACGGGCTGGAAGCGGGCCCGACGCACGATCATCGCCGCCGACGCCGTCAACTTCATCGCCGCCATCGTGCTGTACGTGCTCGCCTCCGCCAACGTCCGCGGTTTCGCCTTCACGCTCGGGCTCACCACGATCATCGACCTGCTCGTCGTCGTCATGTTCACGCACCCGACGGTGCAGCTGCTCGCGCGCACGACGTTCTTCGGCGGCGGGCACCGGTGGTCCGGCCTGGACCCGAAGCGCCTCGGCGCCAAGGAGTCGCCGCGCTACCGGGGCCGTGGCCAGTTCGGCCCGCCGCGCCCGGCCGCCCCCGCCGGCACGCCGGCCCGTGCCGGCGCCAGCACCCGCACCGCCGAGGGGAAGGCCTGACCCATGATCAGCTTCGCGCAGGTCGGCAACGACCTCTACACGGGCAAGCGCTCGATCGACTTCATCAAGCGCCAGAAGCTCTGGTACGCCTTCTCCGGCGTCCTCGTCGCGCTCGCCCTCCTCGGCATCTTCGCCAGGGGGCTGAACTTCGGCATCGAGTTCAGCGGCGGCTCGGAGTTCCGCGTCCAGAACGTCACGAGCACCGAGGGCTACGAGGAGAAGGCCCAGGCGGCCATCGCCGACGCGAGGATCAGCGGCAACGTCGTCACGACCGTCGTCGGGCAGAACACCGTCCGGGTGCAGACCGAGGCGGCCGACGACAGGACCGACGCGGCGCGCACCGCCCTCGCCGAGGAGTTCGGCGTCCAGCAGAACGCCGTGAGCGCCTCGCTCATCGGCCCGAGCTGGGGTGAGACCGTCAGCCAGCAGGCGATCCGCGGCCTCATCGTCTTCCTCGTGCTCGTCACGATCGTCATGGCGCTGTACTTCCGGACGTGGAAGATGGCGCTGTCGGGCCTCGTCGCCCTGCTGCACGACCTCGTCATCACCGTCGGCATCTACGCCCTTTTCGGGTTCGAGATCACGCCGTCGTCCATGATCGGGTTCCTCACGATCCTCGGCTACTCGCTCTACGACACCGTCGTCGTCTTCGACAAGGTGCGCGAGAACACGGCGGACGCCTTCCGGACGCGGCGCATGACGTACCCCGCGGCGGCCAACCTGGCCGTCAACCAGACTCTCGTGCGCTCGATCAACACGACGGTCGTGGCCCTGCTGCCGATCGCCGCGATCCTCTTCGTCGGCTTCACCCTGCTCGGTCCGGGGACCCTGCTCGACCTCGCCCTCGCCCTGTTCATCGGCATCGGCGTCGGGGCGTACTCGTCGATCTTCATCGCGACGCCGCTGCTCGTCGACCTGCGGCGCGGCGAGAAGGCGGTCCGGGACCTCGACCGCTACGTGGCCAAGCACGCTCCGCGGGCGGACGCCCCGGCGTCCGACGTGTTCGCCGACGGCGAGCCGGTCGCGGTGGGGGCCGACGCCCCGGTCGCCGCGGCCTCCGGCAGCTCGGCCACCGGCGGGGCCACTGGCGGCAGAGGCGACGCGGACACGCCGGCGTCGGCGCGTCCGGTGCACAAGTACGCACAGGCGGGCCCCCGCAACCAGCCCAAGCGGGCGCCCAAGTCGCGACGCTGACCAGCCAGAGCGAAGGACCACCACGAGTGAGCGAGATCAGCGACCTCGTCGCCAGCCGGCTGCGCGACATCCCCGACTTCCCCAAGCCCGGCGTCCTCTTCAAGGACTTCACCCCGCTCATCGCCGACGGCGTGGCCTTCGGTGCCCTGGTGCGCGACATCGCGCGCCGGTACGCCGGCGCGGTCGACGTCGTCGTCGGCATCGAGGCGCGCGGGTTCATCCTCGGGGCGGCCGTCGCCCACGAGCTCGGTCTCGGGATGGTCCCCGTGCGCAAGGCCGGCAAGCTGCCGGGTGACACGCTCAGGGAGTCCTACGCCCTCGAGTACGGCACCGCCGAGATCGAGGTGCACACCGACGCCTTCGAGCCGGGCCAGCGCGTCCTCGTGGTCGACGACGTCCTCGCCACGGGCGGGACGGCGGAGGCGACCGTCCAGCTCGTCGAGCGAGCCGGGGCGCAGGTCGTGGCCGTCGAAGTCGTCCTCGAGCTGGCCTTCCTGGGCGGCCGCGAACGTCTCACCGGACGGCCGGTCAACGCCATCCTCACCGTGTGACCCCGGGCCGACCGCCTAGACTCTCTCCATGAGCGAGGACGTCCGCAGCGAGCTGTCCACCCCCTCGCGGGTGCGCGCCCGCTTCGCCCGGTTCGGGGCCACCCGGCCGGGGGCAACCCCGTCCTCGAGCCGCTCATGACGGTGGTGCGCCAGAACCACCCGAAGGCCGACCTGTCGGTCATCGAGCGGGCCTACGCCGTGGCCGAGCGGGCCCACGACGGGCAGATGCGCAAGAGCGGCGACGCGTACATCACCCACCCGCTCGCCGTGACGACGATCCTCGCCGAGCTCGGCATGACGCCGCCGACCCTTGCCGCGGCGCTGCTGCACGACACCGTCGAGGACACCTCGTACGGTCTCGACGAGCTGCGTCGCGACTTCGGTGACGAGATCGCGATGCTCGTCGACGGCGTCACCAAGCTCGACAAGGTGACCTACGGCGAGGCCGCGCAGGCCGAGACCGTGCGCAAGATGGTCATCGCGATGGCCCGCGACATCCGCGTGCTCGTCATCAAGCTGGCCGACCGCCTCCACAACGCTCGCACGTGGCGCTACGTGAGCCCGGAGTCGGCCAAGCGCAAGGCGAACGAGACCCTCGAGATCTACGCCCCGCTCGCGCACCGCCTCGGCATGAACACCATCAAGTGGGAGCTCGAGGACCTCTCCTTCGCGACGCTCTACCCGAAGGTCTACGACGAGATCGTCCGTCTCGTCGCCGAGCGGGCCCCGGCCCGTGAGGAGTACCTCGCCGGCGTCCGGTCCCAGGTCACGGAGGACCTCACGGCGGCCAAGATCAAGGCCACGGTCACCGGCCGGCCCAAGCACTACTACTCCGTGTACCAGAAGATGATCGTGCGCGGCCGGGACTTCGAGGAGATCTACGACCTCGTCGCGGTCCGCGTCCTCGTCGACACGGTGCGCGACTGCTACGCGGCGCTCGGTGCGCTGCACTCGCGGTGGAACCCGGTCCCGGGCCGGTTCAAGGACTACATCGCGATGCCGAAGTTCAACATGTACCAGTCGCTGCACACGACGGTCATCGGCCCGCAGGGCAAGCCGGTCGAGATCCAGATCCGCACGCACACGATGCACCGCCGCGCCGAGTACGGCGTCGCGGCCCACTGGAAGTACAAGGACCAGGCCGTCAAGGGCGGGGGAGCGCGCCCCGGCGAGATCACCCCGCAGAACGACATGGCCTGGCTGCGCCAGCTGCTCGACTGGCAGCGCGAGACCGAGGACCCCGGCGAGTTCCTCGACTCGCTGCGTTTCGAGATGGGCAGCAGCGAGGTCTACGTCTTCACGCCCAAGGGCGCGGTCGTCGCCCTCCCGATGGGCGGCACCCCCGTCGACTTCGCCTACGCGGTCCACACCGAGGTCGGCCACCACTGCATCGGCGCCCGGGTCAACGGCCGCCTCGTACCGCTGGAGTCGACGCTCGAGAACGGCGACGTCGTCGAGGTGCTGACGAGCAAGGCCGACGGCGCGGGTCCCTCGCGCGACTGGCTCCAGTTCGTCAAGAGCCCGCGGGCCCGCAACAAGATCAAGGCCTGGTTCAGCAAGGAACGGCGCGAGGAGGCCATCGAGGCCGGCAAGGACGCCATCGCCAAGGCCCTGCGCAAGCAGAACCTGCCGCTGCAGCGGCTCATGAGCCACGAGTCGATGACGGCCGTCGCCACCGACCTGCGCTACCAGGACATCGAGGCGCTCTACGCGGCCGTCGGCGAGGGCCACGTGTCGGCGCAGCACGTCGTCGGAAAGGTCGTCGCCTCGATGGGTGGCGTCGACGGTGCGACGGAGGACCTCGCCGAGGCCACCGTCCCCACCCGTCAGGCCAAGCGGCGCCGCGGGGGAGACCCGGGCGTCGTCGTCGTGGGCACGGCCGACGTCTGGGTCAAGCTCGCCAAGTGCTGCACGCCCGTGCCCGGCGACCCGATCATCGGTTTCGTGACCCGCGGCAACGGCGTCTCCGTACACCGGGCCGACTGCACCAACGCCACGCAGCTGACCGCCAACCCCGAGCGGCTCATCGACGTCGAGTGGGCCCCGAGCTCGGCCAGCGTGTTCCTCGTGCAGCTCCAGGTCGAGGCCCTCGACCGCAACCGGCTGCTGTCCGACGTGACGCGGGTGCTGTCCGACCAGCACGTCAACATCCTGTCGGCGTCGGTGCAGACCTCCCGCGACCGTGTCGCCATCTCGCGGTTCACCTTCGAGATGGGCGACCCGGCCCACCTCGACCACGTCATCAAGGCGGTCCGCAAGATCGACGGCGTCTTCGACGTCTACCGGGTCAACGGCGGCAAGTCCACCGACGCCGCCCTGCGCCGCTGACCGACCCCGCGCCAACGCACGACCGTCGGCGAGCCACGGGTCGTGGCCCACCGACGGTCGGTCGCGGCTGGGTCAGCCGCCGAACTCGGCGACGCCGGCGCGGGCCTGGTCGAGCCAGGTCTGACGTGCCTCGAGCGCCTCACGGGCCTTGCGGATCGTGGACTCGTTGCCGGTCCGCTCGGCCTTCTCGAGCTCCTCGCGCAGGTCGGCGACGGCACGCTCGAGCTGGTCGACCATGCCCCGGGCGCGCGCGGCGACCTCCGGGTTGGTCGACCGCCACTTCCGGTCCTCGGCGTCGCGGACGGCCTGCTCGATGCGGCGCATCGCCTTCTCGACCCGGTCCATGTCGGCGCGCGGGACCTTGCCGGCAACGTCCCACTTGTCCTGGACGATGCGCAGCTGCGCCTTGGCCTTCTCGAGGTCGGTCACCGGCAGGATCGCCTCCGCCTCGACGAGGAGCGCCTCCTTGACCTCGAGGTTGCCGCGGTACTGCTCCTCCTCGGCGGCGACGACCTCGTCCTTGGCCGCGAAGAACGCGTCCTGCGCGGCCTTGAACCGGGTCCACAGCTTGTCGTCGTCGGTGCGGCTCGCGCGTCCGGCCCGCCGCCACTCGTCCATGAGACGCTTGAACGCGCCGGCGGTGGCGGCCCAGTCATGGCTGGTTGCGAGGCTCTCGGCCTCGGCGACGAGGCGCTCCTTGCGGGTCTTGGCGTCCGCGTGCTGGGCGTCGAGCTGGGCGAAGTGGGCACGGCGGGCCTTGTCGAAGCCGTTGCGCGCGGCGCTGAAGCGCTGCCACAGCGCGGACTCGGTCTCGCGGTCGAGGCGGGTGGCCGCCCGCTGGTGGGCCTTCCACTCGTCGAGCAGCTCGCGCATCCGGGCACCGCTGCTCTTCCACTGGATGCGGTTCTCCGGCTGGGCCGCGATCTGCTCCGCCTCGGCCACGATCTTCTCGCGCTCGGCGGTGGCCAGGGCTCGAGCCTCGGCGCGGTGCTGCTGCTCGACGGTGCGCTTGCTCGCGATGCCGGACTGGATCTCGTCCAGCTTGGCGGCCAACGCGTCGAGGTCGCCGACGACGGTCGCGTCCTTGACCTGCGCCGTTAGCGTCTTGAGCCCCTCGGCGACGTCCTTGGACGGCACCTCCGGCTGTCCCAGCCGCTGCTCGAGCAGCACGGCGGAGGCGAACAGCTCGTCGTACTTGCGCGCGAAGTAGGTCAGCGCCTCCTCCGGCGTGGCACCCGGGTAGGAGCCCACCTCCTGCTCGCCGTCCCTGGTGCGCACGAAGACGGTGCCGTCCTCGGCGACGCGACCGAACGCGGCCGACGCGGAGTGGTCGCTCGTCACCGGTGCCGGGGCGGCGGGCGCCGGGGCGTGGCCGGCGACCTTGGCCACGGCCGCGGGCGTCGGGATCCCCGACGGCCTGGGCACCGCGCTCGGCTTCGGGGGCGCGGGCACCGGCGCTGCCGGCGCCGCCGGCGCTGCCGCCGCGACCCCGGTGACCCCGGCAGCAGGCGCCTCGGCGTCGGCCGGCGTCTCGGCCGGCGGCTGCGGAGCAGTGCCGGCCGGCTCTGCCGACTCCGGGACCGCGACGTCCGCGGGAGCCGCCCCTGCGGGCTCGGCGACGGCCGGCTCAGCCGCCTCGGGCTCGGCCACCTCAGGCTCCGCCGCGACGCTCGGCTGCGAGGTCTCTATGGGTCCAGCGGCCACGCTCGGCGCCACGGTCTCGGCGGTCTCGGTCTCGGCGGTCTCGGTCTCGGCGGTCTCGGTCTCGGCGGTCTCGGTCTCGGCGGTCTCGGTCTCGGCGGTCTCGGTCTCGGCGGTCTCGGGCTCGGCGCTCTCCGCGGTCCCCGTGCTGTCGGCGGTCTCGACGGGGTCGGCCGCGTGGGCCGCCTCGGTGGCGCGGACGGACTCGAGCGTGTCGGCCATGTCGGCTGCGGGGTTCACGGGTGCCTGCTCCTCGGTGGGGACGTCGGGCTGGGCGTCGGGCTGGGCGTCGGTCGCGTTCTCGGTGGTGGCCTCCGCCGTTCCCGCCCCCGGCGCGTCCGTCGTCGTGCCAGCGGCCTCGGAGCCCTCCGCGGCCGGCACCACCTCCGGGGTCTCGTCGGGCTGGGGGTGCTGCACGTCGCTCATGCCTTCTTCTCCGTCACGCTGACACTGAGGATGCTGATCGGGGACACCGGGGTGCCGTCGGCCGGGCTCGGCGGCAGGGCCTTGTTCGCCGCGATCCTCGCGACGACGTCGAGGCCCTTGATGACCTTCCCGAAGATCGTGTAGCCGCCGCCGTCGGTCGGCAACTTCGTTTCCTTGTACGTGATGAAGAACTGGCCGCCGTTGCTGTTCGGGTCCTGCGTGCGCGCCATGGCCAGGCTGCCGGCCGGGTACGTGCCGTCCTTCGGCGCGTTCTCGATGCCGAAGGTGTAGCCGGGGCCGCCCGAGCCGGTGCCCGTGGGGTCGCCGCACTGGAGTACGTAGATGCCCTCGGTCGTGACGCGGTGGCAGGGGCTCGGCGCCCAGTACCCCGCCTTGGCCAGGTTGAGGAACGATGCCACCGTCTGCGGGGCCTTGGCGCCGTCGAGCTCGACGACGACGGGCCCGCAGGTGGTCCTGATGGTGGCCACGAAGGTCTTGCCGGCGGCTGTCTTCTTGTCGGGGACCTGCGTCAGCTTCTTCGGCGTCTTCTGCAGCGCCGGGGGCCTGGTGCAGCCCGCGGCGAGCTTCTGGCCGGCCTGGAGGCCGTTGGCGCCGGCCGTCGCGCCGGGCTCGGAGGTCGTCGACGCGGCGGGCGTGGTCGTGGCTGCGGCGGCCGGCGTGCCGGTGTCGGAGCTGCCGATGATCTTGGGCACTGCGATGACGGCCGCGACGACGAGGATGACCGCGAGGATCACGCCGAACACCTGCTTGTCCCGCGTCGAGTCGCTGACCGGCGGCTTGGCCTTCTTCAGCTGCTCCTCGTGGCGGCGGCGCGCACGTGCGCGTTCCTGCTCTTTGGTCACGAACCTCTCCTCGAACGGGCCGCTGGGGGTGGTCCCCGGGCGTTCGGTCATTTTAAGGAAGGAGCCCGGGTCGGGCGCAGCAGGACCGGTCACGAGTCCATGACAACTGGCTCGGTTCCGGAGATGTTGCGGTGAGCGGGCGCCAGGGCACGTCTCGCTAGGCTCGCGATGTGCTCACCATCGCCTTCCCGGCCCAGGCCTTCGACACGAACTGCTACGTCATCGCGCCGGCGGCGGGGGAGGAGTGCATCGTCGTCGATCCGGGCGTCGGCGTCGTCGAGAGGCTCCGGGACGTGCTGGCCGAGCACCGGCTCCGGCCTGCCGCGGTGCTGCTCACCCACGGGCACGTCGACCACGTCTACTCGGTCACGCCCGTGTGCGGCTCGGACACCGCCGCCTACATCCACGCCGATGACCGGTACCGGCTGACCGACCTCCTCGCGCGCAGCAACCCGGGACTCGTCGCGATGCTCGAGCAACAGTTCGGCACGGCGGCGCAGTGGACCGAACCCAGCACCGTGGTGGAGATCGGCGATGGCACGCGCCTGACGCTCGCCGGGCTCGACGTCGACGTCGTCCACGCCCCGGGCCACACCGAGGGCTCGGTCATGTTCGGCATCGACCGCGTGCCCGACGGCATCCGGGGCCAGGTCGACGTCGACCGCACCATGGTGACCGGCGACGTCCTCTTCGCCGGCTCGATCGGGCGCACCGACCTGCCCGGCGGCGACGCGGAGGCGATGCGGCGCAGCCTGCGCGAGAAGGTCCTGCCCCTGCCCGACACGACGCTCGTCCTGCCGGGGCACTACCGGGCCACGACGATGGCCCACGAGCGGGCCACGAACCCGTACCTGACAGACTTGGGCGCGTGAGCAGCACCCCGAGCACCAAGGTCACGCCGATCAGCGGGTTCCCCGAGTACCTGCCTGCCGAGCGCATCGTCGAGCAACGCTTCCTCGACGTCATCCGCGAGACCTTCGAGCTGCACGGCTTCTCCTCCGTCGAGACCCGCTCCATCGAGCCGGTCGACCGCCTGCTCGGCAAGGGCGGCGACGCCGACAAGGAGATCTACGCGGTCTCCCGGCTCGCCGGTGACGACGCGGACGCCCGCTGGGGCCTGCACTTCGATATGACGGTGCCCTTCGCCCGGTACGTCCTGGAGAACGCCGGCAAGCTGTCGTTCCCGTTCCGGCGCTACCAGATCCAGAAGGCCTGGCGCGGTGAGCGTCCCCAGGAGGGGCGCTACCGCGAGTTCACGCAGGCCGACATCGACGTCGTCGACACCGGTGAGCTGAGCCCGCACTTCGAGGCCGAGATGCCGCTCGTCATCGCCGACGTCTTCAGCCGGTTCCCGGTCGGCGAGTTCGTCATCCAGGTCAACAACCGCAAGATCCCCAACGGCTTCTACCAGGGCATCGGCATCACCGACGTCGTCGGCACCCTGCGCATCGTCGACAAGCTCGACAAGGTGGGCCCCGAGAAGGTCAAGGCGATGCTCGTCGAGGCCGGCGCCACCGACGAGCAGGCCGACCGCTGCCTGGCCCTGGCCGACATCCGCAGCGAGGACCTCTCGTTCGTCGAGCAGGTCCGGGCGCTCGGCGTCGAGCACCCGCTGCTCGAGGAGGGCCTCGAGTCGCTCGCCGAGGTCATCCGCACCGGCATGGCGCACGCCCCGGGCCGCATCGTGGCCGACCTGCGGATCGCGCGGGGCCTCGACTACTACACGGGCACCGTCTACGAGACGCAGTTCGTCGGGCACGAGTCGTGGGGGTCCTTCTGCTCGGGGGGCCGGTACGACGCGCTCGCCACGGACGGCCGGAACACCTACCCCGGTGTCGGCATCTCGATCGGGGTCACGCGCATCCTCGGCCTGCTCGTCGGCCGCGGCCTCGTCACGGCGTCGCGGTCCACCCCCGCCGCGGTCCTCGTCGCCCTCAAGGACGACGACTCGCGCGAGGGTGCGGTGGCGGTGGCGACGGCCCTGCGCCGACGCGGCATCGCCTGTGAGGTGGCACCGTCGGCGGCCCGCTTCGGCAAGCAGATCCGCTACGCCGAGCGTCGGGGCATCCCGTTCGTCTGGTTCCCCGAGGCGGGGGAGTCCGGCGACGAGGTCAAGGACATCCGCTCCGGGGAACAGCTGCCGGCGGACGCCGAGGCGTGGACCCCGCCCGCCGAGGACCTGCGCCCGGCCGTCACGCGCGTCGAGGGCTGAACGGCCCGCTCACGCAGGCGGTGGGCGCAGGCCCTGGTCGTGCAGCTCGAGCCGCGCCAGCTCGCGGATGACGACGGTGTCCTGGCGCCGCCACGCGCCGACCGGGTCGTCGCAGACTCGGGCCAGGGCCCGCATCGGCTGGTTGGCCAGGGCCCGCAGCGCGAAGAGGTCGAGGTCCGAGCCGGAGTCGACGAACCGCTGGGCTGCCGCGGCCCGGCGGGCGAAGCCGATGCGCACGTAGAGCCACAGCCCGACGACCATGACGATCGGCACGAGGGCCACGACGAGCCCGAGCACGAGGGCCACGCGCTCGACGGCCGTGGCCATCGACGCGCCGGCGTCGCTCAGCGTCGTGCCCGACCTCGCGGCCTGCCCGAGCCACTGCTCGAGCTGGTCACCGACGAGAGGGATCCGTCCGGCCTGGTCACCGGCGCCGGCGAGGGAGCGGTGCACCGAGTCGCCGGCCGCGGTGATCGAGTCGGCCGGCCCGCGCAGCCCCAGGACGACGTCGTGGGTCCGGCGTCCGAGCCACACCCAGAGGCCGACCCACAGCAGCACCAGCACGTCGGACAGCAGCTGACGCGTCCGCCGGGCGGGGGTGTCGGCGTAGAGCTTCATGAGTCGGGCCTCATCGGTGCGCCTCCCTGGTCGGTAGCCAACCTACGCGCCGGAGCCCGGCCCGGCAGTGTGCCGGGGCGGCCGCGGACGCGTCCACCACGTGGATACGCTGGCCTCGCGGCCGCTGGACGGGGCCGTTCGACCGCGGCAACGGCGCCGCGGGAGGTCGTGAGTCCGGAAGGAAGTGCAACAGGCATGAAGGTCGGTATCCCTCGCGAGGTCAAGAACCACGAGTACCGCGTGGCCATCACACCGTCGGGCGTCCACGAGCTCACCGAGCACGGTCACGAGGTCTTCGTCGAGAAGGACGCTGGCGTCGGCTCGCAGATCGGCGACGACGACTACGTCGCCGCCGGCGCCCGCATCATCGGCTCGGCCGACGACGTGTGGGGCGAGGCGGACCTCGTCCTCAAGGTCAAGGAGCCCGTGGCCGAGGAGTACCACCGCCTGCGCGAGGGGCTGACGCTGTTCACCTACCTGCACCTCGCGGCCGACAAGCGGCTCACCGAGGAGCTCGTGGCCCGCAGGGTCACCGGCATCGCCTACGAGACGGTGCAGCTGCCCTCGGGCGCGCTGCCGCTGCTCTACCCGATGTCCGAGGTGGCCGGCTGCCTCGCCCCGCAGGTCGGGGCCCACGCGCTGATGCGTGCCCAGGGCGGTCGTGGCGTGCTCATGGGCGGTGTCGGCGGGGTCGCCAACGCCAAGGTCGTCATCCTCGGCGCCGGCGTCTCCGGGCAGAACGCCGCGAACATCGCCCTCGGGATGGGCGCCGACGTCACGCTGCTCGACACCGACCTCGACAAGCTGCGGATGTCCTTCTGGCGCTACGACAACCAGGTGCACGGCCTCGCCTCGTCGCGGTTGACGGTCCAGGAGCAGGTGCTGCAGGCCGACATGGTCATCGGTGCGGTGCTCATCCCCGGTGCGGCCGCCCCGAAGCTGGTCTCCAACGACCTCGTGGCCCGGATGAAGCCGGGGTCGGTCCTCGTCGACATCGCCATCGACCAGGGCGGCTGCTTCGAGGACAGCCACGCCACGACGCACGCCGACCCGACCTACCAGGTGCACAACTCGGTGTTCTACTGCGTGGCGAACATGCCGGGGGCGGTGCCGAACACGTCGACGTACGCGCTGACCAACTCGACCCTGCCGTACGCGGTGAAGCTGGCCAACCAGGGCTGGCAGGACGCCCTCCGCTCGGACCACGCGCTGGCGCTCGGTCTCAACACCCACGACGGTCACGTCACGTATGCCGGCGTCGCCGAGGCCCACGGCATGACCGCCGTCTCGCTCGACGAGGCGCTGTCCTGACCCAGCCGCCCGCAGCCCCGCCGGCCGCGGGCGTCACGCGCATCGAGCGCGACGTCCGCGGCTGGCTCGACCACGTCCGCGTCGAGAAGGGCGCGTCCGACAACACGCTCGCCTCCTACCGCCGCGACCTGCGCGCCTACACCGCCCATCTCGCGGCCCGCGGGGTCACCGACGCCGCCCGGGTCACCGAGGCCGACGTCACCGACTTCCTCGCCGGCCTGCACGAGCGGGGGCTCGCGCCGTCCTCGGCCGCGCGGACCCTCGTCGCCGTCCGTGGGTTCCACCGCTTCCTGGCCCTCGAGGGGCAGGCGCCGACCGACCCGGCCGCCAACGTGGCACCGCCGAAGCCGCCGGCCCGGCTGCCCAAGGCCATCTCCGTCGAGGCCGTCGAGCGGCTGCTCGCCGCAGCGTCGGTCGGCGACACGCCCGAGTCCCTGCGGGACCGGGCCCTGCTCGAGCTGCTCTACGGCGCGGGTGCCCGCATCAGCGAGGTCGTCGGGCTGGACGTCGACGACCTCGACCTTCCCGGCCCGCCGGGCCCGGACGTCGCGGGGGAGGCCCCCACGTCCGGTTCTGGCGTCGGCGTCTCGGCGGTGCGCCTGCACGGCAAGGGCGGCAAGGAGCGTCTCGTGCCGGTCGGGCGGTACGCCGTCGACGCGGTCACGGCCTACCTCGTCCGCGGCCGGCCGGCCCTCGCGGTCAAGGGCCGGGGAGGCCCCGCGCTCTTCGTCAACCAGCGCGGCAACCGGCTCTCGCGCCAGTCGGCCTGGGCGGTGATCCGCCGCGCGGCCGAGCGGGCCGACCTCAGCGAGCACGTGTCGCCGCACACGCTGCGCCACTCGTTCGCCACCCACCTGCTCGACGGCGGCGCCGACGTGCGCGTCGTGCAGGAGCTGCTCGGGCATGCGTCGGTCACGACGACGCAGATCTACACGATGGTCTCGACACACCGGCTCCGGGAGGTGTATGCGACGGCCCATCCGCGTGCACGCTGATAGGGTCGCTCGTGATCGGCGAGAGCCCGACCACTGACCTGAGACGAGGTCGACCGAGTGGAACACCAGGTGAACGAGGAGTCACACGAGACCATGCAGTCCGTGCCGTCCGAGCACCTCGACACGCGACCCGGCGACGCCGGCCGGCACCCCGGCCCCGCGCCCGAGCGCATCGTGTCCGCCGCCGCGCTCCAGGCCGACGCCCGCGCCGGACTCGGCCCCACCGGTCGTCCGCTGCCCGACTTCCCGACGCCTGCGCCGCTGTCGAGCCACGGCCCGGCGCGGATCATCGCCATGTGCAACCAGAAGGGCGGCGTCGGCAAGACGACGACGACCATCAACCTCGGCGCGGCCCTGGCCGAGCTCGGCCGCAGGGTCCTCGTCATCGACTTCGACCCGCAGGGCGCCCTCTCGGTCGGTCTCGGCGTCAACGCCCTCGAGCTCGACACGACGATCTACAACCTGCTCGTCGAGCGCGGTCACGAGATCCACGAGGTCATCCGGACGACGCGGACGCCGGGCCTCGACGTCGTGCCGGCCAACATCGACCTGTCTGCCGCCGAGGTCCAGCTCGTCGGCGAGGTGGCTCGGGAGCAGATCCTCGCCCGCGTCCTGCGCCCGGTCGTCGACGAGTACGACGTCATCCTCATCGACTGCCAGCCCTCGCTCGGCCTGCTGACCGTCAACGCCCTGACGGCTGCGCACGGCGTCGTCATCCCTCTCGAGTGCGAGTTCTTCGCGATGCGGGGCGTGGCGCTGCTCATCGACACGATCGAGAAGATCACCGACCGGCTCAACCCGCGCCTGCAGGTCGACGGCATCCTCGCCACGATGTACGACGCCCGCACCCTGCACAGCCGCGAGGTCGTCCGGTCGGTCGTCGACCACTTCGGCGACCAGGTCTTCCACACCGTCATCAGCCGGACGGTGAAGTTCCCGGACGCCACGCTCGCCGCTGAACCCATCACGACGTACTCCTCCGAGCACTCCGGGGCGAACGCCTACCGGCAGCTCGCGCGCGAGCTCATCTCGCGCGGCGGTGCTGCCTGATCCCCGCTGACGCCATGACCGAGCAGGACATCGTCGACCGCGGGGCGGTCGACGCACCGAGCGCCGTGCCGACGGCAGCGGCCCCGGCGCTGGACGTCGACCTCGAGCCGTCGGGGGTCGCCTCGGAGGCCACCTCTGAGGCCACGCCGAGGATCACGCCGGGCGGCGTGCTGACCCGGCGATCCGCGACCGCGCCGTTCCAGGTGCACCTCGACGTCTTCTCCGGGCCCTTCGAGCTGCTCCTCGGCCTCATCAGTAAGCACAAGCTCGACATCACCGAGGTGGCACTGGCCCAGGTCACCGACGAGTTCATCGCCCACATCCGGGCGGCCCAGGCCGTCGACGACGACTGGGACCTCGGCCAGGCCAGCGAGTTCCTCCTCGTCGCGGCGACCCTCCTCGACCTCAAGGCGGCCCGGCTCCTGCCGCAGTCGGGCCCGGAGGACGACGAGGACCTCGCCCTCATCGAGGCCCGCGACCTGCTCTTCGCCCGGCTCCTGCAGTACCGCGCCTACAAGGAGATCGCCGCGACGTTCCGCGAGCGGATGGCCACGGCCGGGCGCATCACCCCCCGTCAGGCCGGCCTCGAGCCGCACTTCGCGAGCCTGCTGCCCGAGCTGGTCATCGCCCTGACGCCCGAGCAGTTCGCCATGGTCGCCGCGCGGGCCATGACGCCCAAGGTGCCTCCGACCGTGGGCCTGGACCACCTGCACGCGCCCCAGGTCAGCGTCCGCGAGCAGGCGGCGATCATCGTGTCGCGCCTGCGGTCCCGTGGCCAGGTGTCCTTCCGCAGCCTCGTCGCCGACGCCGACAGCACGCTCGTCATCGTCGCCCGCTTCCTCGCCCTCCTCGAGCTGTTCAAGGAGGCGGCCATCGCCTTCGAGCAGGCCGAGGCCCTCGGTGAGCTCGACATCCGGTGGACCGGCGCCGACGAGGGCGACGTGCAGATCACCGACGAGTTCGACGAGTCCGACCAGTCCGACGAGTCCGACGCCGTGGACGCGACCGACGCCGTCGCCGAGGCCGACGCCGTCGCCGAGGCCGACGCCGTCGCCGAGGCCGACGTCCCGCCGGCAGCGGACGCCCCGAGCACCACATCCCAGATCGACGCAGGAGCAGACGATGAGTGACGAGGACGTCGTGGTCGTCCCGGCGGACGCCGACGACGAACCAGGCTTCGAGGAGGTCGACACGTCCCCCGAGCACTCGGACGAACCGGTGCCGGACCCGGTGGTCGAGGCCGACGAGCAGATCGCCTTCGACATCAACGACTTCCCGGGCGGCGCGCGCTCGGCGCTCGAGGCCGTCCTCATGGTCGTCGACGAGCCGGTCACCGAGCTGGCCCTCGCCTCGGCGCTCGAGCTGCCCGTCGAGGACGTCCGGGAGCACCTGGCTGCCCTGGAGGCCGAGTACGCCGAGCAGCAGCGCGGGTTCACGCTGCGCAGCGTCGCCGGCGGCTGGCGCATGTACAGCCGGCCCGACTATGCCCCTGTCGTCGAGAAGTTCGTCCTCGACGGGCAGCAGGCCAAGCTGACCCAGGCCTCCCTCGAGACCCTCGCCGTCATCGCCTACCGACAGCCGGTCTCCCGCGCCAGGGTCAGCGCCGTCCGCGGCGTCAACGTCGACGGTGTCGTGCGCACGCTCGTCTCGCGCGGCCTCATCGAGGAGGTCGAGGGCACGGGCGACAGCGGTGCGGTCCTCTACCGCACGACGCCCTACTTCCTCCAGCGGATGGGACTCGGGTCGCTCGACGACCTGCCGCCGCTCGCGCCGTACCTGCCGGACGCCGACGTCATCGACGAGCTCATCGAGGAAGGACACGCATGAGCGAGTACTCACGGTCCCCGCGCCAGCCGCGGAAGAAGGGCTCCGGCTCGGGACGCGCCGGCGGCGGGCCCCGTGGTGCCGGCGGGTCCGGTGCTCCGGGAGGCGCCGGGCGCGGTCGCGGCGGCCAGCCGGCCCGGGGTGGCAGCGGGAAGCCGGCCCGCGGGGGCAAGACCGCCGGCCGCGGTGGTTCAGGCGGCTCGAGCGGCTCGGGCGGGCGCGGCCAGCGCTCCGCCCCGCGGTTCGCGGGTTCGACGAAACCCAGCCAGCCGACGCGCCTGCCCGAGCGGCGCGAGCAGCCGCAGGTCGACGTCCACGACCCGGCGGGCACCCGGCTGCAGAAGCTCATGGCCGCCGCCGGCGTCGGTTCGCGCCGTGTCTGCGAGAACCTCATCGCCGAGGGCCGCGTCGAGGTCGACGGGCAGGTGGTGACCGAGCTGGGGGTGCGCGTCGACCCGCGAACCGCGGTCGTGCACGTCGACGGCGTCCGCGTCAACCTCGACGAGGACCGCGTCTACCTGGCGTTCAACAAGCCCAAGGGCGTCGTCACGACGATGAGCGACGAGCTCGGTCGCGTCTCGCTCGCCGACTACGTCGGCAACCGCGAGGAGCGGCTCTTCCACGTCGGACGCCTCGACGCCGACACCGAGGGGCTGCTCCTGCTGACCAACGACGGTGACCTGGCCCACCGGCTCCAGCACCCGGCCTACGGGGTCCTCAAGACCTACCTGGCCACGGTCCGCGGGCCGGTCGGCCGCGACGTCGGCAAGCGGCTGCGCGAGGGCGTCGACCTCGAGGACGGCCCCGTCAAGGTCGACTCCTTCCGCGTCGTCGACAGCCAGCCGGGCAAGGCGCTCGTCGAGGTCGTCCTGCACGAGGGTCGCAAGCACGTCGTGCGCCGGATGCTCGAGGCCGTGGGGCACCCGGTCCTCGAGCTCGTCCGCACCGAGGTGGGCCCGATCCGCCTCGCCGACCTCAAGTCCGGCCGGCTGCGCCGGCTCAACAAGGCCGAGGTGGGCGCGCTCTACCAGGCCGCCGGTCTGTGACCCGCGTCCACGTCGTCGGGACGGGCCTCATCGGCACGAGCCTCGGCATCGCCCTGACCAGCCGCGGCTACCGGGTCACGCTCGAGGACCCCTCGCCCACGGCGGTCCACCTGGCCCGGGACCTGCGTGCCGGTGAGCCGCTCGACGCCGCGGGGGAGCGGGCCGACGGCGACCCCGACGTCGTCGTCGTCGCAGCGCCCCCGGACGTCGCGGCGGACACCGTCGCGGCGGCGCTGCGACGCTGGCCGCGCGCCGTCGTCACCGATGTCGCCTCGGTCAAGGAGACGGTGCTCGAGCGCGTCCTCGCCTCGGGGGCCGACGCCTCCCGCTACGTCGGCTCGCACCCGATGGCCGGGCGCGAACGGTCGGGCGCGGCGGCCGCGCGCGCGGACCTCTTCGACGGTCGGGCGTGGGTCGTCGTGCCGCACCCCGGGTCGAGCGAGGCCGCCGTGCGAGCCGTCCGGACGCTCGCCGTCGACGTCGGGGCCGCCGTGCGCGTCATGCCCGCCCGGGAGCACGACGCCGCCGTGGCCGCCGTCTCGCACGTGCCACAGCTCGCCGCGAGCATCGTCGCCGCCTGCCTGCGCGAGCTGCCCGAGCCCGCCGTCGGCCTCGCCGGCCAGGGCCTGCGCGACGTCACGCGCATCGCGGCGAGCGACCCGCGGCTCTGGACGCAGATCCTGGCCGGCAACGCCGTCGCGGTGCGGGAGGTCCTGCAGCAGGTTCGCGGGCAGGTCGACGACGTCCTCGCGGCCCTGGACAGCCTCGTCGACGACGACGGCGCCGGCTCGCTGGCGACGCTGAGCCGCGTCCTCGAGTCCGGCAACCTGGGGCACGCGCGCATCCCCGGCAAGCACGGGTCCGCACCGGCTGCCTACGAGGTCGTGTCCGTCGTCGTGCCGGACGAGCCGGGCGCCCTGGCGCGTCTGCTCACCGACATCGGCGCGGCCGGCATCAACCTCGAGGACCTCCACCTCGAGCACGGACTCGGGCAGGCCGTCGGTGTGGCCGAGGTGTCGGTCGTCCCGGCCTCCGTGGAGCCGCTGCGGGCCGAGCTGACCCGCCTCGGCTGGCGCGTCCACGACTGAGCCCGCGCCCACGAGGGCCCCCGGGACAGGCACTATCCTCTGGCGCATGTCGCAGACCGCCGATCAGCACGAGCAGCCCGTCTCCGGATTCGTCATCGCCATCGACGGGCCCTCGGGCTCCGGCAAGTCGAGCGTCTCCAAGCAGGTCGCCCGCGCGCTCGGCTTCGCCTTCCTCGACACCGGCGCCATGTACCGCGCCCTGACGTGGTGGTGCCTGCACCGCGGCGTGGACCTTGCCGACGTCGAGGCGGTGGAGAAGGCCGCGGCCGACTTCCCCCTGACGATCGGCACCGACCCCGACGCGCCCACCGTCACCGTCGACGGCACGGACGTGTCCGCGGCCATCCGGGAGGGCCGCATCTCCACGAACGTCTCGGCCGTCGCCGCCGTGATCCCCGTCCGGGAGATCCTGTGCGACCTGCAGCGCCGGCTCATCTCCGACGCGGCGCGCGCCTCCGGCGGCGTCGTCGCCGAGGGTCGCGACATCACCACCGTCGTGGCTCCCGACGCCCCGGTACGGATCCTCCTCACGGCCTCAGAGGAGGCCCGCCTGGCCCGCCGGAGCAAGGAGCTGCACGGCCACGCCGGGGAGCACGCCGTCGCGGCGACGCGGTCGCAGGTCATCGACCGTGACCGGGCCGACTCGGCCGTGTCCGAGTTCACCGTCGCGGCAGACGGCGTCACGACCGTCGACACCTCGCACCTGGACTTCGAGGGCTCCGTGGCGGCCGTGCTCGCCGTCGTCGAGGCAGCACGGGCATGAGCACGGCCGCGGCCCCGCACCCGAGCCGGGCCCGCGTCGGGCGCCCCATCGGGCGGTTCATCTTCACCACGCTCTACCGGGGCACCGCCCGGCACCGCGAACGGGTACCCCGCTCCGGCCCGGTCATCCTCGTGGCCAACCACGCGGCCTTCCTCGACGGCCCGCTCGTCTTCTCGATGGCGCCGCGCCCGGTCAGCTTCCTCGTCAAGCAGGAGGCGTTCGCGGGCTTCTTCGGCTGGACCATCCGCAACGTCGGGCAGATCCCCATCGACCGCACCGTCGGCGACCGGGCCGCCCTGGCCGCCGCGACCGCGGTGCTCGAGGAGGGGGAGCGGTCGGCATCTTCCCCGAGGGCAACCGGACCGACGGCGAGGTCCAGCAGGTCAACCAGGGCGCGGCGTGGATCGCCCTGCGCACCGGCGCCACGATCGTGCCGGTGGCGGTCATGGGCACCCGTGTCCTGGGCGGCTCGAAGGACGCCTGGCCGGCCCCGCGCTCGCGCCTCCTCGTCGACTTCGGCGAGCCGTTCCACCTCGACGTGGACGCCTCCGCACCGGGCCGGGAGCGCCTCCGGCTGGCCAGCGAGCAGCTGCGCGACCGCCTCGCGTCACACGTGCGTCGTGCGCGGGTGGAGAATGGTGCCTCCAGAGACGTTCACTGATTCGAGGACACCGTGACTGACGAGACCGCCCGCCCCACCCACGAGGGCGCTCCGATCTCGACCACCACCGCCGACGAGGCCGGCGTCGAGCGCGCCCTGCGAGCCGGCCTCTCCGAGTTCGAGCTGAGCCCCGAGGACGAGGCGCTGCTGTCGGCCGAGGGTCCACTCGTCGGTGACGAGACCGGCCGCGGCCCGCTGCCGGTCGTCGCCGTCGTCGGACGGCCGAACGTCGGCAAGTCGAGCCTCGTCAACCGCATCCTGCGCCGACGCGAAGCCGTCGTCGAGGACGTCCCCGGCGTCACCCGTGACCGAGTCTCCTACGAGGCCGAGTGGGGCGGTCGGCGGTTCACCATCGTCGACACCGGCGGCTGGGAGGCAGACGCGTCCGGCATCCACCTGCGCGTGGCCGAGCAGGCCGAGATCGCCATCGACCTGGCCGACGTCGTCGTCTTCGTGGTGGATGCCACGGTCGGGGCCACCGACGACGACGAGAAGGTCGTGCGCCTGCTGCGGCGCTCCGGCAAGCCCGTCGTCCTCGTCGCCAACAAGGTCGACGACGAGCGTGGCGAGGCGGACGCAGCGGCCCTGTGGAACCTCGGGCTCGGGCAGCCCTGGCCGGTGTCCGCCGTGCACGGACGCGGCAGCGGTGACGCGCTCGACGCCGTCCTGGAGGTGCTGCCCGAGGTCTCGGCGCACGGCGCCTACGCGCAGGGTGGTCCCCGCCGCGTCGCCCTCGTCGGCCGGCCCAACGTCGGCAAGTCGAGCCTGCTCAACAAGCTCGCCGGCTCGGACCGCGTCGTCGTCGACAACGTGGCAGGCACGACCCGTGACCCGGTCGACGAGCTCATCGAGCTCGGCGGCACGACGTGGCGGTTCGTCGACACCGCGGGCATCCGCCGTCGCGTGCATCAGACCCGTGGTGCGGACTTCTACGCCTCGCTGCGCACCCAGACGGCGCTGGAGAAGGCCGAGGTGGCCGTCGTCCTCATCGACGCCGAGCAGCAGATCGCCGAGCAGGACATCCGCGTCGTCCAGCAGGTCATCGACGCGGGTCGTGCCCTCGTCATCGCCTACAACAAGTGGGACACCCTCGACGAGGAGCGCCGCTACTACCTCGAGCGCGAGATCGAGAAGGAGCTCGTCCAGGTGCCGTGGGCGCCACGGGTCAACATCTCCGCTCGCACGGGGCGCCACACCGACCGGCTCGTGCCGGCCCTCGAGACGGCGCTCGAGTCGTGGGACACCCGGATCCCGACGGCCCGCCTCAACGCGTTCCTCGGCGAGATCGTCGCGGCGCACCCGCACCCGGTCCGCGGCGGCAAGCAGCCGCGCATCCTTTTCGCCACGCAGGCATCGACGCGTCCGCCGCGCTTCGTCGTCTTCGCGTCGGGCTTCATCGAGGCCGGCTACCGCCGCTTCATCGAGCGTCGGCTGCGCGAGCAGTTCGGCTTCGAGGGAACGCCGATCGAGGTCTCGGTGCGGGTCCGGGAGAAGCGCCGGCGCTGAACCGGACCGCTCGGCGGGCCGATTGGGAGCAGTGGCACACGGTGCGCTATGGTTTCGTTCGCCCCAAGGGCATCGGGCTGTGGCGCAGCTTGGTAGCGCACTTGACTGGGGGTCAAGGGGTCGCAGGTTCAAATCCTGTCAGCCCGACCGATCGGGCCCTGATCTGCTTCGGCAGGTCAGGGCCCGTTTTCATGCCACCTCCCGTGCTCCAAGCCACAGGTGCCGTTTCGTCTTTGGCCAAGTCTGGGCCCACCACCTGGAGATGACCGAATGGCACCGGCGCGGCACACTCGAGGCGTGCCCGTTTCATCGGATCCGGTGACATCGAGGTGGCGTCGAACCGTCGCGACGTTGCTGCCCGCTGTGATGCCGCTCGCGATGCAGGCGGTGTTCGGTGAGACCACCCGGCGGTACGGACCCGAGCGTGGCTACCAGGCGGGCTTCGCCGCCTACTGGGCCGGCTGTTGGACGCTGGCGGGCAGCATCATCGGTCCTCGACGTCTGCTCGGGCTCTGGCGGGTGCCGGAGCAGGTGCTGCCGCCACCCAGCGGACTGAGCGCTGCCCTGATCGTGGCGCCTCCGTTGGGCGCCGTGGCCACGCAATGGCTTCCCAACGCCCGAGCCAGCGGTCCCGTGGCGGTGGCCGTGGCCGTGGCGGTGGGGACAACCAACGCCCTCGCCGAAGAGGCATTCTGGCGCGGGGTGCCCGTCACCATGTTCCCCGGCGACCCGGTGAGAGGATGGCTGTGGCCCGCCGTCGGGTTCACCGCCTGGCACCTGGTTCCGCTCAGCACGCGACCCGCAAGTCCGCGACGTCGGGCCTCGCTGCTAGCGGGTGCTGGCCTGATCGGGCTGGGCTACGGGTGGATCGCCTACCGGACGCGGTCCCTGGCTGCAGTTGCGCCGGCGCATGCGCTCACTGACTCCAGCGGCGTCCGGCCGGTTGCAGCGTGCTGGCTGACCGGCAGGTCGTGACGCGCCGCGCCCGCGATCCTGTCTCGACGTCAGCACGTCATGTCAGATCTCGATCACGAGCGCCTCCGCAGAGTCGCCGTCAACTCAGTGAGCTCGAGGCGCCCAGCAGCAACGGACACCGGCCTCGAGGCTGCGTTGCGGTTCCGTCCGGGCGCAGGCGTGTTCGACGTCCTCAGGCGTCGCACGAGGCGTGACGACAGCGTGGACGACCCGAGCGGGACGGCGTCGTAACACCGGTCGCGAGGTGACGGGATCGGTCCATGTGACGGCCCCACCGCCTGGCGCGGAGGCGCGCACGCGGAGGACCAGCTGTCCGTGCAGAGACCCCGTCGCGGCGTTGACCCGGACGGGTTCGTCCGGCCGCGGCGCACGAAGGACTTCTGGCCCCTGCCTCGACGCCGTAGGCCGTCGCAGACTGGTGGATGAGAGGGGAAGCCATGGTCAGCGAGTTCGGACCGGCGCCCAGGGGCGCGGCTTGGCGGGCGGTAGCGCGATGCGTCGCGACGAGTCTTGGCATGCTCGCCCGTCGCCGAGTGCATCTTCCGCGCGGGAACGTGGGTCGGGTGCTGCGCTTCGCCGATGGGAGCACGACGCGCGTCTACCGGGAGACGGCCGTGGACCGGAGCAGCCCCACCAGCCCGTGTGTGCTCGTGGTTGCCTTCCGGTTGCGCCTCGTTCGAGGGGTGGTGCACCGCCTCTTCGAGGCAGAGAGCCTTCTCAACACGCCGCTCTTCGTCGGTTTCCCGGGATATGTCTCCAAGCTCTGGTGCGCGCACGACTCTTCCGGCGTCTACCGGGGCCTCTACGAGTGGGACGGCCCGCAGCGCGCACAGGAGTATGCCGCCGCCCTGTGGCGGGTGCTCGAGCTGGTCAGCGTCCCGGGCTCGATCCAGTACCACGTGCTGCCCGGGCTGCGGCGCGACGACGTCCTCGCCGATCCCGGGTTGATGCAGGGCAGGGGAGCTGCTGAGGACTCCTGGTGGCTGCTCGTCCCCGCGGCATGACGACCCCGACCGACGTGCTGGTCGTGGGAGCTGGGCCGACCGGTCTGACCGCCGCACTCGAGGCGAGCGCACACGGTGCCAACGTGCGGGTGGTCGATCGTCGTGCGGAGCGCTTCCGTCGCTCCCGGGCGATGATGCTGCACGCTCGGGCCCTCGAGTGCCTTCGCCCGCTCGGCGTCACCGCGGCGCTCCTGGACCGGGCCGACATCGCCCCGCGAGCGCGCATCCACCTTGGCCGGCGGGTCGTGCAGGTGGCACTCGGCCAGGTCGACCTTCCGGACACCGCCTTCCCGCACCTGACGTTGGTGCGGCAGGCCGACGTCGAAGAGGTGCTGTGGTCCGCGCTCCACGAGCGCGGCGTCCGCGTCGAGTGGGGCACGGAGTTCCTCGGGCTGCGCTCACAACTGGCGGGGGACGGCGTCGTCTCCGCCGTCCTTCGTACCACTGACAGGAGCGTGGAGCAGCACCATTTCCGGTTCGTCGCGGGATGCGACGGCCAGGCCAGTGCCGTTCGCGGGCTCATCGGGGCAGCGTGGCGCGGCGCGCCGTACAGCGTGGAGGCCGTCCTTGCCGACGTCGAGGTCACGGGGAGCCTCGAGCCCGGGGTGCTCCACGTTGCCGTGGGGAAGCCGGCCTGGCGTTCCTCTTCGCCCTCGGCGAGGGCGCTTCGTGGCGGATGCTGGTCACCCGCCCTGCGAACGCGGGCCGGAGTGCGTCTTTCGGACAGCCGGGGGCTGCCGTAGCGCCGGAGGAACTGTGCCGGCTCGTTGCCGACTCGGGCCTGGGGGCGAGCATCGACGACGTTCGGTGGTCCGCGCGGGTGCCCCTGCAGCACCGGGTCGCCAGTACCTTCCGTCGCGGCCCGCTCTTCCTGGCCGGTGACGCGGCGCACGCCCACTCGCCGGCCGGCGGGCAGGGGATGAACAACGGGATCCTCGACGCCGTCAACCTCGGCTGGAAGCTCGGGCTCGCCTCCACCAGTGGTGCACCGGAGCTGCTGCTGCACTCCTACGAGCAGGAGCGGCGTCGAGCCGCCTTGGAGGTCCTGGCCCTGACTCACCTGATCTTCTTCGGGGAGGCCTCCCCTCACCCTGTCGCCCGGTTCATCCGGAGCAGGCTGCTGCCGTATGCCGCCCCACTGCTTCCCGGACTGGCTCGCCAGCCGCGCGTCGCCGCTGCGGGGGTCAGACTGCTCGCCCAGCCCTTCGTGCACTATCGACACAGCCCCCTCTCCCACGACGGCACACCTCGCACCACCGGCTGGCCGCGGCCGGGGGACCGGCTGCCGGACCAGCTGGTGCTCGCTGCAAGCGGCCAGGCTCGCCTCCACGAGCTGACGGCAACGCCAGGCATTCACGTCCTGCTCGAACGCGATGCTCCTTGGGACGGCGCAGTTCTCGGGACGCTGCCAGCAGGTCCGCGGGCCCACCTCCACCGACTCGTGGACCACGACGGGGAGGGCGTCGTCGGGGTCCGTCCCGACGGCTACGTCGGCTTCCGCTGCGGTGTCGTGGACCGTCAGCTGCATGCCTGGCTGAGCCTCGTGGGCGCCCAGCCGAGCTAGTCATCTCGGCCGCCGACGCTCCCGGGTACAGAGGCCCGCAAGGCGGCACAAGCCCGGTTCTACGGTCATTTGCGGTGGGACCTTTGCCTCTGCTGTCCGTTGGCTGCGGCTGGCTAGCGTGCCGGTGGGGGACGAACGGTGAAGGAGCGAGTGCCATGGCCCTGCGCGGCGGTTCTCTGGAAGGCCCGACGGCTTCGGCTTCTGGGCAAGCGCACGACACTGGAGGGTCGTCCTTCAGCCGGCGGACGTTCATCAGGGCGGTGGGGGGAGCCGGACTCGGCTTCGTCCTGTACGCCTACCTGCCGGACGGCACGAAGGCGGCCCTCGCTGCGGTACCTGGTGGCACGCTCGATCCCTCCGCCATCCCGAAGTTCGTCACGCCCCTGCTCATCCCGCCCGTCATGCCACGGGCCGGCACTCTCACCCTGCCGGGCGGGAAGCCGGCCGACTACTACGAGATCTCGGTGCGGCAGTTCCGCCAGCAGATCCTGCCGGCAGGTCTGCCGGCCACGACGGTGTGGGGTTACGGCCCCATCGCGGCGCAGGGCACCCGAGGCGTCCTGGTGCACCACGCGCCGTCGCTGACGATCGAGGCCCGGACGGGGCGACCGGTGCGGGTGAAGTGGGTCAACGAGCTCGTCCGGCCGGATGGCACCTACCTGCCTCACCTGCTTCCCGTCGACCCGACGCTGCACTGGGCCAACCCTCCGGGTGGCGCCTCCGGCCGTGACTCGCGGCCCTCGTTCACGGCGACGCCCGGGCCCTACACCGGGCCGGTGCCGATGGTGACCCACGTGCACGGGGCCCTGCACGTGGGCGATGAGAGCGACGGCTACGCCGAGGCCTGGTACCTGCCGGCGGCCGGCAACATCCCGAAGGACCATGCCGTCGTGGGCAGCTGGTACGACTTCTTCGCCGGCAAGGCCAAGTCCGGTTACGGCGCGACCTGGGGGCCGGGTTTCGCGACGTTCCAGTACCCGAACCCGGACCGGGCATCAACGAAGTGGTACCACGACCACACCCTCGGCATGACCCGCCTGAACGTGTACGCCGGACCGGCCGGGTTCTACATCATCCGGGGAGGTCCGGACGGCGACAAGGCGGTCCTGGACCGCCGCAGCGGAAACGTGGCCGTGCTCCCGGGTCCGGCGCCGAGGGAGGGTGACCGGTTCCCGTCGAACAAGACGTACTACGAGATCCCGGTCGCGCTGCAGGACCGGTCGTTCAACGCCGACGGGTCACTGTTCTACCCGAGCTTCCCGCGAGTTCTTCGACGGCCTCGTGGCCGACTACATCCCGGCGGGAGAGTTCTCACCGATCTGGAACCCGGAGTTCTTCGGCAACACCATCATCGCCAACGGCGCGACGTGGCCCTACCAGCAGGTCGAGCAGCGGCGCTACCGGCTGCGCTTCCTCAACGGCTGCCAGTCCCGCTTCCTCATCCTGGACTTCAGCCAGATCGCGGGCGTTCGTGTCTGGGCCATCGGCAACGAGGGCGGCTTCCTCGCCGCGCCCGTGGACCTGACGGCCAACCACGGCAACCGTCTGCTCATGGCGCTGGCCGAGCGCGCCGACCTCATCGTCGACTTCACGAACGTGCCACTGGGCAACCATGTGCTGCGCAACGTCGGCCCGGACGAGCCGTTCGGCGGCGGGGAACCCGGCGGTGAGCCGCCCGACGGTTTCGAGGCGGCCGACCCGGACTCGACGGGACAGCTCCTGCAGTTCCGGGTCGTGGCGCCAGTGGGCCCGGACCCGACCACCCCGCCCGAGTTCCTCCAGCTGCCCGCCCTCACCCCACTGCCAGCGGCTGCGCGAAGCCGGCCACTGGCGTTGATCGAGAAGGCGGGCGTCGGCACGGATGCCGCGGGTGGCGAGGTGGAAGGACCCGTGGAGGCCGTGCTCGGCACCGCGGAGGCCGGGGTGCTCGTCGAGCGGCTCTGGATGGACCCACCCAGCGAGACCCCGGGGGTGGGCGACACCGAGGTCTGGGAGTTCTACAACACGACGGCCGACGCCCACCCGATGCACATCCACGAGGTGGCGTTCGAGGTGGTGAACCGTCAGGCGCTCGCCCTCGACGAGGACGGCGAGGTCATCCTGCCGTTGCGGCTCGACGGCCAGACGACTCCACCCGAGGCCTGGGAGACCGGGGTGAAGGACACCGTGGTCGCCTACCCCGGACAGGTCACCCGCGTCCGGGTGCAGTTCGCCACCCCCGGTCAGTACGTGTGGCACTGCCACATCGTCGAGCACGAGGACAACGAGATGATGCGTCCGTACCGGATCGGCCCACCGCAGCCCGGACAGCCCGGCGGATGACCAGGATCACCCGCGGGCGCGCGAGCGGCACGGACGACGGCGCCCCGAGCGCGGCCACCCCGCCGACCGCGCACCAGAGGGACGCCGCCTCGTCGAGGTCCGCGGTGAGGGCGCCGTCGATGAGCCTCCCCTCGGCGCAGTCGTCGGTCCCAGTCCCGCGTCTGCGGCGGTCCGGCCTCAGGAGAGCAGGTTGATGATGGTGTTCTTCGGCTCCGTCATGGCCTCGACGGCGAACTGGACGCCCTCCCTGCCGATACCCGAGCCCTTGAACCCGCCGAAGGGCATCGCGTCGATCCGCAGGTCGCTCGTGCCGTTGACGACGACGGCTCCCGCGACGAGGCGGGACGCGACGCTGAACGCCGTCTCCACGGACTGGGTGAAGACGCCCGCCTGCAGGGCGTAGTCACCCTCGTTCGCCGCGGCGACCGCGCCGGTCAGGTCCTCGAAGGGGACGATGGTCACCACCGGTCCGAAGATCTCGTCGGTGAGGACCTTCGAGCCTGCCGGGACGTCCGTGAGGATGGTCGGCTCGTAGAAGGCGCCTCGCCGGGAGCCCCCGACGCGGACCGTCGCTCCGTCCGCGACGGCCTTGCCGACCCACTCCTCGACCCGCTGCGCCTCGCCCTCGGTGACGAGGGGGCCGACGTCCGTCGTGGCGTCGAACTTGCCGCCGACCCGCAGCCGGCTGGTGCGGTCGACGGTCTCAGAGAGGAACTCCTCGTAGATCGACGTGTCGACGTAGACGCGCTGGACCGACAGGCAGTTCTGGCCCGCGACCCCGAACGCGCCGTCCACGACGGCCTCGACAGCGTGGGGCCGCACGGCGTCGGCGCACACGATGGTGGGGTTGTTGCCGCCGAGCTCCATGAGCATCTTCCGGGGGCCGGCGGCCGCGGTGATCTTGGCGGCCGTGGCCGGTCCGCCGGTGAACGAGACCAGGGCGATGCGCGGGTCGGCCACCAGCGACTGCCCGGCTCCGGCACGGCCGCAGACCACGGCGATCCTCGACGACGGCACACCGGTGCGGAGCAGCAGCTCCACGAACGCCAGGGCCGTGAGGGGGGTGTGGTCCGACGGCTTGAGGACCACCCCGTTACCACCGATCAGGGCCGGACCGAGCTTGTGCGCCACGAGGTTGAGCGGGTCGTTGAACGAGGTGAGCGCGGCGACGACCCCGACGGGCTCGCGGGTGAACCAGCCGAGCCGGTTACCGCCGCGCCTGCTCGCACCGAAGGGGATCGTCTCGCCCTTGAGGAACACCCCGGCCTCGGCGGACAACCGCAGCGTCTCGGCGCAGCGGCCGACCTCGCGCTCGGCCTCCGTGAGCGTCTTGACGCCCTCCGAGGCGATGAGATGGGCGAACCGGCCCGCCTCCTCGCGAAGCAGCCGCGCCGCCTCGTGCAGCGCCTCGCTCCGGGCCCACAGCGGCCAGTCCTCGCCCGTCACCGACTCGAGGACGCCCGACACCGCCGCCGCGACGTCCGCCGGGGTCGAGTCCGCGACGTGGCCGATGACCCGGCCGTCCTCGGGGTCGGTGACCGGCAGCGTCAGGTCGTGGCGCTGCCAGCTGCCGTTGATGAGGGCGCCTCCCGGCACCGACAGGTCGGCCACGGGCCGGCTGCCGACCTGCGCGTCGTGGCTGACCACCCGCTGGTCTGATGCGTACACGGTTGGACTCCTCGTCAGCTGAATCGGTCGACGACCTTGGCGTATCCGCCGATGATCGGAAGGAACCAGGGCGGCCCGACGTGGCCGGGCACAGCCCGGTAGGGGAGTCGCTCCCACAAGTTGCGGGAGTGCTCCCCGACCATCGACAGGGCCATCTGCTTGCCCATGTAGGTGGCCATCTGGACGCCGTGGCCGCTGTACCCGAGCGAGTAGTGCACCCCGTCGCGCTCGCCGGCGTGCACCATCTGGTCCATGGTGAGGTCCACGAGACCGCCCCAGGTGTAGTCGATGCGTGTCGAGGCCAGGTACGGGAACAGCTCGGTCATGGCGCGCTTGAGGATCGCGGCGCTCTTGAGGTCCGAGTCCGGGCTCGAGAGAGCGAACCGGGCCCGCCCTCCGAAGAGGAGACGGTTGTCCGGTGTGATCCGGAAGTAGTAGGTGAGCATCTTGTTGTCGGAGGCCTGCCGCTGGCGCGGCAGGATCCGCTGGACCGTCTCGGCCGGCAGCGGCTCGGTCACGATGATGAAGCTGCCGACCGGGATGGTCCGTCGCTGGAGCCACGGAGTGAGCGAACCGGTGTAGCCGCTCGTCGCCACGAGCACCTTGTCGGCCTGGACGATGCCTCGGGTGGTGTGCACGGCGTGTCCGCCGTTGCGACGCTCGAGCTGCGTGACCTGGGCGTTCTCGCACACCGTGACGCCGGCCCGGACTCCGGCCCCGGCGAGACCGTGCGCGAGCTTGCCGACGTGAACACCGGCCCCGAGCGGGTCCACCATGCCGCCGGCGTAGAAGTCACTGCCGATCTCGGTGTGGATCTCGTGCTTGTCGACGACGTCCACCGAGTAGCCGGCCAGGTCAGCGAGCTTTTCCTGCGTCTCGCGCATGTGGCCGACCTGCTTGGCGTTCATGGCCAGGGTGAGCTTGCCGGACCGCTGGAAGTCGCAGTCGATGGAGTGCTCCTTGACCAGCTGCTCGATGGTGTCGATGGCCCGGTTGTACTCGCCGAACATCTCGACGGCCTGGTCGCGCCCATAGCGCTTGATGGCCTTGCCGAAGCCGATGGCGAGCCCGGTCGTGGCCATGCCGCCGTTGCGGCCGGAGGCGCCCCAACCCACCGTGTGCTGGTCGAGCACGACGGCGCTGGCACCGTGCTGGACCGCTTCGAGGGCCGCGGACAGACCGGTGAAGCCGGCGCCCACGATGGCGATGTCGACGCGTTCGGGAACCGGAGTCCGGCGATAGTCCCCTGAAGGGGTCGCGGTGTCCAGCCAGTACGGGGTGAGCTTCACCTGTTGCTCCTGGGAGTGGCAGTCGGTCAGAGACCGAGGAGGTCGTTGAGCTCGTCGAGGGACGTGACGGTCGTGTAGTTGTAGGCCGGGCTCTCCGGGTCGTAGCCCCGGTCGAGGTAGACCTTGTTCGTGAAGCCCAGGTCGTCCGCCGGCATCAGGTCGTAGCGCGTGTGCGAGGAGACGTGCAGGAGCTCCTCGGGGCTGGCGCCGAGCTGGTCGAGCATGTACTCGAAGGCCTGGTAGCGGGGCTTGTAGAAGCCGGCCTGCTCCGCGGTGTACACGGCGTGGAAGTCCGCTCCGAGCTTGGGCACGAGCGCGTCGAGGTAGCTGGTGTCGGCGTTGGAGAGGATCACGAGGGGGAAGTTGTCGCCGAGCTTCTTCAGCGGGGCGGGCACGTCGTCGTGCGGCTCCCACGAGAGCACCGCGGCCGCGAACTGCTTGCCCGCGTCCTCCTGGACCTCGAGGCCCCACTTCTTGCACGTCCGTGCGTAGGCGTCGTGCAGCACCTGGTCGTAGGCGTAGAACTCGCCGCACACCTGGTCGTAGCGGTAGTTCCTGAACTGGCGGATGAAGGTCTGGATCTGGGGCTCGGTCAGGCGGTCCCCGATGAGCCGGCGCGTCGTGCTGGTGATCTCGAAGTAGATGAGCGTGCCCAGGCAGTCGAACGAGACGTACTTCGGGCGGGTGAGCTGGTTCGGCATGTTCTGTCCTATCGCTGGGGGAGCAAGGGTGGCGCCCGTTCCGAGGACGCGATGGGAATCGTAACCCGACCTTTGCAGATTGTCGACCGTCGGCAACCCGTTGTTGACAAGTTACCGAGGAGTGCGAAGATACGAGAGTGGCTGGCGCCTGCCCGAGGGCTCCGGCCCTCGTGAGGGGAGGATCGTGATGGTGTCGGGACTGAGCAGTCTCAAGGCGCTGGAACGCAAGTCGACGTCGGATCGCATCAGCGACGAGCTTCGGCAGATGATCATCGAGGGCGCCCTCATGCCGGGGAGCAGCTCGGCGAGGCGAGGATCGCCGAGCAGCTGGGGGTCTCCCGTGCCCCGGTGCGAGAGGCGCTGCAACAGCTCGTCCAGCAGAAGCTGGTGGTCGCGGCCCGCAACAAGGGCGTCTCGGTGGTGACCTTCTCGGCCGCCGACATCTGGGAGATCTACGACGCCCGGTGTGCGATCGAGAGCCACGCGGCGGCCCGGATCGTGGAGGGCCCGCCCGGTGCGCGCGCACGTGCTGTGGACTCACTGCGAACGATGCTGAGCAGGCTTGGGACAGCGGTCAAACGGGGCGACCACCGGCAGATCTCGGCCGCCGACCTCGACTTCCACATGAGCCTCGTGGCGGCGGCTGACAACTCACGGCTCGTCGATGCCTACTCGATCCTCTCGGCCCAGACGCTGACCTGCATCAACCGCCTGGAGATCGCGCTGCCATCGGGCGAAGAGGTCGTCGACGACCACCAGGTCCTGGTCGACGTGGTCGCCAGCGGCGACCGGGAAGCCGCCGTCAAGGCCGTCGAGGCGCATCTGACGATGGCGGCGGGCAACCTCGCCGCGCCGCCGGCCAGGGCGAACGGGAGCGCCCTTCGCCCCGGCTGACCCGGCCCGGACAAGCCATCCGCTCGACGGGCCCAGCCCCGACGCCCGGCCGCCCCGACGGACCGACCGACCGGTCCTTCAGGTGCTTGGTCCGGGCGTCGTGCTGTGCCGGGACCCGGCCCATGCTCGGCTCCTCCTTCTCGCACGAAAGATGGAAAGTCGTAGCCGATTGTCGACAATCAGCGATCTACATGCTTCCATATACCCCGACAAGTCCATCGCTTGAAGGGAACGATCATGAGGTTCGGAACGAAGCTCGCTGCAGTCGCCTCCGGGGCTGCGCTGACGATGACGATCAGCGCGTGCGGGGGCGCCGCCGGCGGGGCGAGCGGCGGTGCGGGTGCGGCTCCGACCGGGTCGGTGCCGGCGGTTCAGGTGGACCCGGCGGCGGTCAAGCTGTTGCCGGCGGCGGTCAAGGAGCGCGGCACGCTGACGATGGCCGCGGACCTGCACTACCCGCCGACCTCGTTCCTGGACACCGACAACAAGACCCCGATCGGCTACAACGTGGACATCGCGAACCTGCTCGCGGCCACGCTGGGACTCAAGGTCGAGGTCAAGAACGTGTCCTTCGACTCGGTGATCCCCGGGATCGCCGCCGGCCGGTACGACTTCACCGCGACGAACATGAGCCCGACCCCGGAGCGGCTCAAGGTGCTGGACATGGTCACCTACTGGTCGGCCGGGTCCTCGCTGATCGCGGCCAAGGGCAACCCGGCCCAGCTGAGTCTGGCCGACCAGTCCACGCTGTGCGGGCACCAGATCGCGGTGCTCAGCGGCTCCACCCAGGCCGAGAAGTACCTGCCGCAGATCTCCGACGACTGTCAGGCCGCGGGCAAGCCGGCGGTCGACGCGGTGGTCCTGCCCAACGTGCAGGCCGCGCTGACCCAGCTGGCCTCCAAGCGGATCGAGGGCGTCTTCTCCGACACCTCGCAGCTGGGCTGGGCCGCCAAGCAGCAGCCGCAGGCCTTCGACCTGCTGCCCCAGCAGTACAAGAAGAAGGTCGGCAACAGCATCGTGGCCCTCGGCGTGGCCAAGAACTCGCCGCTGGCCCCGGCGCTGCACGCGGCGATGCAGTCGCTGATGGCCGGCCCGGCGTACAAGGCCACCCTGGACAAGTGGGGCCTGGGCACCGGCGCCATCTCCAGCTCCGAGCTGCTGAAGTAACGCCATGGCCGGTACGACGTTGCGACACAGAGGTCCGACACCCCCCACCGGCCCCACCGGCCCCACCGGCCCCACCGGCCCCACCGGCCCCACCGGGCCGGCCGGCCCCGCCGGCTCGGTGCCGGCGGCGGCCGACAAGCCGCGGCTGCACCGCCGCGGGCTCTGGGAGTACGCCGCGTGGGCGCTGTGCGTGCTGGTCGTGGCCGGCCTGGCGCGCACCCTGACCAGCAACGAGCACTACCAGTGGGACGTGGTCGGGCAGTACTTCACCGCCCCCACCGTGCTCAAGGGCCTGGGCCTGACCCTGGTCCTGACCGCGCTGACGATGTTCTTCGGGACCATCCTGGGCCTGCTCATCGCGATCCTGCGGGTGTCCAAGGTCCGCCCGGTGCGGCTGCTGGCCTCCGGCTACATCACCTTCTTCCGCGGCACCCCGGTGCTGGTCCAGCTCATCTTCTGGTTCAACATCGCCGCGCTCTACCCGAACATCAGCATCGGCATCCCGTTCACCGACATCTCCCGCGCCGTGGACGTCAACGCCCTCATGTCGGCCACCACCGCGGCCATCGTCGGGCTGTCCCTGAACGTGGCCGCCTACCTGGCCGAGATCATCCGCGGCGGGTTCGCCTCCGTCGACAAGGGCCAGCTCGAGGCCGCCGACTCCCTGGGCATGAGCGGACGGACCAAACTGTGGCGCATCATCATCCCGCAGTCCATGCCCACCGTCATCCCGGCCGTCGGCAACCAGGTCATCGGCATGTTCAAGGAGACCTCCCTGGTCAGCGTCCTCGGGGTGGCCGAGCTGCTGCAAAGCGTCCAGCTCATCTACGCCCGCACCTACCAGACCATCCCGCTGCTGATCGTGGCCTGCCTCTGGTACCTGCTCATGACCCTGGCCCTGAGCTACCCCCAGTCCCTCATCGAGAAGAAGTACTCCCGCACCAGGACCCGCGCCACCACCGGTGCCGCACAGCCCCCACTGCCGCTGGACGCCACCCTCGGAGGTGAAGCCCGATGACCGGTGCGACCAACAGCAAGACGACCAGCAAGCCGACCAGCAGCAAGCCGACCAGCCGGACGACCGGCACACCGGACGGTGCGGTGGACGGTGCGGTGGACCGTGCGGTGGACCGCCCGGACGGGGTGGGCACGGTGTACGCCCACGGCCTGCGCAAGTCCTTCGGCCAGCGGGTCGTGCTGGACCGGATCGACCTGGACGTGGCCTGCGGGGAGATCGTCTGCCTCATCGGCCCCAGCGGCTCGGGCAAGTCGACCCTGCTGCGCTGCATCGACGGCCTCGAGGAGATCGACCGCGGCATCCTGCGCGTCAACGGCGAGGACCTCGGCTTCCGCGAGCACGACACCGCCTACCAGGCCCTGACCCGCAAACAGGTCGCCGCCCAACGCACCCGCATCGGGATGGTCTTCCAGTCCTTCAACCTCTTCCCCAACATGACCGCCCGCGAGAACGTCATGTCCGGCCCGGTCCTGGTCAAGGGCACCCCCAAGACCGCCGCCCGGCACCGCGCCGAGGCCCTGCTGGCCAGCGTCGGCCTGCAGGGCCACGGCGAGCACTACCCCTGGCAGCTGTCCGGCGGCCAGCAACAGCGCGTCGCCATCGCCCGCGCCCTGGCCATGGACCCCAAGGTCATGCTCTTCGACGAACCCACCAGCGCCCTGGACCCCGAACGCGTCGGCGAGGTCCTCGCGGTCATGAAAGACCTCGCCCACCGCGGCATGACCATGCTCGTGGCCACCCACGAGATGGGCTTCGCCAACGAGGTCGCCGACACCGTCCTGTTCATGGACGGCGGCCGCATCGTCGAACAAGGCCCCCCCACCCAGGTCCTGGGCAACCCGAAGGAACCCCGCACCCGCAAGTTCCTCGACAAGGTGCTCTGAACCCACCAGCCCCGGACAGGAGGGGCACCGAACCACGGGCGTCCCGCGTGGACGTCCGTGGTTCGGCATGTCCGGCCGGGCCGGTCGCCCCGGGCCCGGTCCGGGATCAGGTCAGGGATCGCACCGTCCTGACGACGCGCCGGGCGGTGCGGCGCGCCGTCCGCCGCAGGCCCGCCCGCAGCGCCCGGCCGCGTGCACCGACCGGCGCGGCCTGCGTGTCGATGGTGGGGTTCCAGTAGGCCGTCGACTTCCTGAGAGTGGACGCGTCCGGCTTGCGCCACGGCTTGGTCAGCGTCAGGTGCGGACGCTCCCAGGCGATGTCACGCTTGACCACCCGTGCCGGGACGCCCGCGGCGATGACGTTGTTGGGGAGCCGACGCGTCACGATCGAGCGCATGCCGACGACGGTGCCGTCGCCGATGACCGCGCCCCCCAGCACGCACGACTGGAGGCCGAGCCAGACGTGGCTGCCGATGGTGATGTCGCGTGGCGTGTTGACCCGCCTGCCCGTGCGCACGTCGAAGATCGGGTGGCCGTCGTCGGCGCGCACCTGGACGTCGGAGGCGATCATGACGTCGTCGCCGAGCGTGATCGTCGCCCCTTCGGCAGCCGACATCGACACCGTGGTCGTCGTGGAGACGTTGCTGCCGAGGCGGACCGTCGCGCCGTCACCCACGCGGATGGCGCCCATGAGCGCGGGAACACCCTGGCTCGGCCCGATCTCGCACAGGCCGTCGTCGCAGTCGAAGTCGACGACCAGCTTGCCGATGCGGAAGGGAGAGGCGATGCGCAGGGTGTTGTTCGACCCGGTGAACTTGATCTTGACGTTCGCGTCGACGCGACCCTCGAACACGATCCGGTTGCCCCGGTCGTCCTGCCAGGTCTCGAGCACGGTGACGACAGCCATGGCGGGGAGCATAGTGGCGCGGCCGAGTCGCCCCGCAGGCACGGCACGACTCGCGGCTCAGCCGCCCGCGCGGCCACCGCGCGAGCGGGCCCCGGCTCGCGCCTCCGCCCGGGTGCGTGGCGGGGCAGGGCCGCTCACGGCGCGCTCGATGGCGACCGCGCTCGGACCGTGCGCCCCTTTCCCGTCGCGGTCGTCCACCACCGGCCGTGGCGTGCCGGCCGGCTGCTCTGCGGCACCGACGGTGAGCGCGGCGATCGCCGTCGTGACGGGAACGGCGAGGACGAGGCCGATCGCCGACGCGAGCGTGCGCACGACCTCCTCCGAGAGCGACTCGGTCTGCAGCAGGTCGAGGACCGGCCGCTCATAGAGGAAGAGCAGCATGAGCACCGGCAGCGCGGCACCCGCATAGGCGAAGACGATGGTGTAGATGGTCGAGGCGATGTGGTCCCGACCGATGCGCATCCCGGAGCGGAACAGCTCGCGACGCCCCATCCCCGGCGCGGCGGCACGCAGCTCCCAGACGGCGGAGGACTGCGTGATCGTCACGTCGTTGAGGACGCCGAGCCCGGCCACGATGATGGCGCACGTCAGCAGCTCCTGGGGGTGCAGGGTCGTGACGAACGAGGACAGCGTCGCGCCCTCGTCGTCGGCGACGCCGCTCAGGCGGGCCAGGTCGACGCCGAGCAGACCCAGACCGGCCGTGATGCCGACGCCGAAGAGCGTGCCGGCGAGGGCCGTGCTCGTGCGGACGGACAGCCCGTGCGCCAGGTAGAGGACGACGAACATGATCGCCGAGCTGCCGACGACCGCCACGAGGAGGCCGGACTGCCCCTCGAGCAGAGCCGGGAGCATGAACCGGGCCACGACGAGCCCGCCGACTCCCAGCCCGACCAGGGCCAGGACGCCTCGCCAGCGCGCGACGACCGCGACCACGAGCACGAAGAGGCCGAGCATGAGCGAGAGCGGGGCACCCCGTTGGACCTGCAGGAACGAGAAGCCCTCCGGCTGGCCCTGCGCAGGGGGAGTCCTCAGCAGCTGCACGGTGTCGCCGGCGCGCAGCCCCGACTGGGACACCGCCGGAGGTACGGCGACGGTCACCGTCGGATGAACGTCCCCGGACGACGCGGTCGGGTGTTCCAGCTGCACCCGGACGGCCCCGCAGGTGGCGCCTGCCTCGGCGACGTCACCCCCCTGCCCGGCCGCCGGCCGGGCGCCGGTGGACGCGTCCTGACCCTCACAGGCGGGCAGCACCTCGAGCACCTCGGCCAGCGGGAAGGTGACCCCCGGCGCGGCGAAGTCGGTCGTGCCGACACGCCCGAGGGCACCGTGGTCGGAGGGCCAGAACCGCACGATGCCGAAGAGCGTCGCGGCCGCGGCGAGGACGACGAAGGTCGTCAGCGCGACACGGGCGAGGACGCCGACGGACACGTCCTGCTGCCGCTCGGGGGTACCTGGAAGGGCGCTGTGGCCGTGACCGCCGGACATGGTCCGGAGTGTCGCACAGCGTGTCCGGATCGATGCCGAGCGTGGCGCGCCGGGCCCGAGGGTGCCCGTTAGGCTGACCGCCGTGGGTGAGCAGAAGGACGCGGCGGACCGCGCGCACGTCGTGTCGAACGAGCTCCTGACGATCCCCAACGCGCTGTCCGTGCTGCGCCTCCTCGGGGTCCCGGTCTTCCTCTGGGCGATCCTCGCCGGACGCGACGGGCTGGCCCTGCTCCTGCTCGCGCTCTCCGGGATCACCGACTACCTCGACGGCAAGATCGCCCGGTCGTTCGACATGGAGTCGCGCCTCGGCCAGTTCCTCGACCCGATCGCCGACCGGCTCTACATCCTCACGACGCTGCTCGGGCTGGCCTGGCGCGATCTCATTCCGTGGTGGGTCGTCATCGTGCTCCTCGGGCGCGAGGCCGTCATGGGCGTCATGCTGCTGTTCCTGCGACTGCGCGGGCAGCTCGGCCTGCCGGTCCACTACGTCGGCAAGGCCGCGACGTTCAACCTCCTGTACGCCTTCCCGCTGCTGCTGCTCGCCAACCGCGACGACTGGCTCGGTGACCTCGCCCGGCCGATCGGCTGGGGTTTCGCGTGGTGGGGCATCACGCTCTACTGGCTGGCTGCGGTGCTCTACGGCATCCACGCGCGGATCGTCCTGCGCGAGCGTGCCCGGGCGGTGAGCACGTGAGCACCGGCGCGCGGCGGCCCGACGCCTCGATGACGCTGATCACCTCGATGCTCGAGCGACCCCTCGACCCGGGGTACCAGCAGGCCGCCGAGCGACGGGCCGCGCAGGGACTGCCGAGGTCGACCTCGTACCGCACGCCTCTCGTCGTCGTGCTGGCCGTGCTCACCGGGTTCCTCTTCGCCGTCGCCGCCCTGTCGCTGAGGCCCAAACCCACCGCGGCGGCACAGCTCAAGGCCCAGCTCGTCAGCCGCATCGAGGACTTCCAGAAGCAGGCCAACGCGCAGGAGACCGCGATCACGACGCTGACGCGGCAGGTGCGCGACTACGAGGCGCTGGCCCTGCAGCAGAGCGGCGGCGGTGACCTCAGCGGCCAGATCGCAGCGCTCGAGGTCCAGGCGGGCACCGTGGCCCTCACCGGGCCCGGGCTGACGCTGACCCTCGACGACGCCGCGTCCACCGAGGCGGGCGGCGACGCCGGGTCGCGCCCGAGCAGCGGCTTCGAGCAGGGCCGGGTGACGTCGGCCGACCTCCAGATCATCGTCAACGGGCTGTGGGGGTCCGGCGCGGAGGCGATCTCGGTCAACGGACACCGGCTCAGCTCGACGGCCGCCATCCGGTTCGCCGGTCAGGCGATCATCGTCGACTTCCGACCGCTCGCCCGTCCCTACGTCGTCACCGCGCTCGGCGACGGCACCGGCATGCAGCAGCTGTTCGAGCAGTCCTTCGCGGGGGTCTACCTGTCGCAGCTGACCCAGGAGTTCAAGATCCGCTCGGTGCTCAAGGTCGCCGACAGCCTCACCGTCCCCGCCGACTCCGCGTCCCACCTCGAGGTCGCCCGGCCCCTGACGCCGTCGGGCTCGGCCACCACCTCGACGACTCCGGGCGTCACGCCCCAGCGCAAGGCCGCGGCCGGCACGCCGCCGGCCGGCCCGGGCGCTGGCACCGACCGACCCGGCGCCACCGCCACCGATCGATCCGCCGTACCGACGACGAGCCTCGGCGGCAACAGTCAGGAGACCCCGTGATCCCCGTAGTCGGACTGCTCGCAGGCCTGGCGATCGGTCTGTTCCTGCACCCGTCGGTGCCGGTGTGGCTCCAGCCGTACCTGCCCATCGCCGTCATCGCGGCACTCGACGCGGTGTTCGGGGCCATCCGGGCCGTCCTCGACGGGATCTTCGACGACAAGGTGTTCGTCGTGTCGTTCCTGTCGAACGTCGTCGTCGCCGCCTTCATCGTCTTCCTCGGCGACCAGCTCGGCGTCGGCGCGCAGCTGTCGACCGGCGTGGTCGTCGTGCTCGGGGTGCGGATCTTCTCCAACGTCGCCTCGATCCGGCGGCACCTGTTCAGGGCCTGACGATGAGCCGTAGCCAACGCCAGCCCGACGGGACGCCCGAGTCGTCGCAGCCGTCCGCGTCGACTCCCGAGCCGGCAGCGGTCCCGGAGGCACCCGAGCCGGCCCCGGCAGCCGGGGCAGGCTCGTGCCGGAAGCGCCCGAGCCGCCCGCTCCGCACGGTCTTGGCACCGGGACGTCGGCGGTGACCACCGAGCCGGCCCGTCAGCCCGTCGAGGGCAGGGCGGCCTGGCACCGCCTCTTCGCGATGTCCCGCCCACGGGCCACGCGAGCCAACCTCCTCGGGGCCCTGCTCGCCGTGCTCCTCGGCGCCGGCATCGCGGCCCAGGTGCAGCTGACCAACGAGCGGGGACTGGACCAGCTGAGCCAGACCGACCTCGTCCGCGTCCTCGACGACATCTCGGTCAAGTCCTCGCGCCTCGACCAGCAGGTCCGCGAGCTGGAGGCGACCCGCGACCGGCTCAAGAGCGGGACCGGCACCGCCGCGGAGGCCCTCGACCAGGCCCAGAAGCGCGTCGACACGCTGGGGATCCTCGCCGGCACCATCGGCGCCACCGGCCAGGGCATCATCCTGACCGTCTCGGACCCCGACAAGCAGGTCACCGGTCCGGTCGTGCTCGACATCATCCAGGAGCTGCGCGACGCGGGTGCCGAGTCGATCGACGTCGGTGGCGTCCGCGTCGTCGCCTCCTCGTTCGTCGGTGACGCCGGCGGCGACCTGCTCGTGGACGGCAAGGCGATCACCCGCCCCATCGAGATCAAGGCCATCGGCGACGCCAAGACGCTCTCGTCCGCGATGACCATCCCGGGCGGGATCGTCGAGACGGTTCGCCAGAAGGGCGCCAACGCGAGCGTCATCGAGTCGGAGTCGATCCAGATCACCTCGGTCCACGAGCCGCGCCCGCTGACGCACGCGAAGCCGGTCGAGTGACCGCCCGGTCGCTGACGCGTCGCCGGCGACGTGGCATCCTCTCCCTTGCCGGTGGAGCGACGACACGTGTGCCCCACCCCCTGACCACCTCAGCGACGAGCTAGGAGCGACATGAGCGACCTCGAGTACCCCGCCGACCTGCGCTACACCAGCGACCACGAGTGGGTCCGGGTGGGCGACGACGGGGTCGTGCGCATCGGCATCACCGCCTTCGCGCAGGACGCCCTCGGGGACGTCGTGTACGTCTCGCTCCCGGCCGTCGGTGACTCCGTCGCGTCCGGGGACTCGTGCGGAGAGGTCGAGTCGACGAAGTCGGTCAGCGACATCTACGCCCCGCTCGACGGTGAGGTCACCGCCGTGAACCCGGCCCTCGACGCCTCGCCCGAGCTCATCAACTCCGACCCGTACGGCGAGGGCTGGATGTTCGAGATGCGCCCGAGCGACGCCGCCGCCGTCGACGGCCTGATGGACGCCTCGGCGTACACCGCCTCGCTGTCCTGACGTCCCACGCGCCCCACCGGAACGACCGGTAGCATCCGCGACACCCGCACGCCCCCTCACGTGCGGCCCGTCATGCCCGTCACGCCCGACCGGCCTGTACGCACCGACCGGCCCGTACACGCCGGTCGGTGTCCGGCAGGCGCGTCGGCGGGCGCGACGGGAACAGGCGTCAACTAGAGTGGTGACGCCCGCTTCGCCCCCACGACGGAGGAGGACGGCATGTCGAGCGACGACGATCACGGCACGCCTGACCGGGACGACCCGAGCTCCGACTCCCAGAACCAGGAGGACCGCATGTCGAGCGACCACTTCGACTCCGACGACACGAACGTCGAGCCGCGCACCATGCGGTTCCAGGGCGTCCCGGCCCAGGACGCCGAGCACCTGGACCCGCGCGGGCTGACCGCCGAGGACCAGGCCACGATCGAGGCGCTGCGCCCGGGTACGGCCCTGCTCGTCGTCCTGCGCGGCCCCAACACCGGTGCGCGCTTCCTCCTCGACGACCAGGAGGTCGCGGCGGGGCGCCACCCCGACTCCGACATCTTCCTCGACGACGTCACCGTGTCCCGCAAGCACGCCCTGTTCGTCAAGCAGGGTGAGCGCTACGTCGTGCGCGACGCCGGGTCCCTCAACGGGACGTACGTCAACCGCGAGCGCATCGACGAGGCACCGCTGCACACCGGCGACGAGGTGCAGATCGGCAAGTTCCGCCTCGTCTACTACGCCGCCTGACCGACGGGATGCCCACGGGGACGACGGGCGAGGCCGACCCGGCCTCGGGGCCACGCCTGACCATCGGCAAGGTCATCGCCGCGCTCTCCGAGGAGTTCCCCGACGCCACGGCGTCCAAGATCCGCTTCCTCGAGGCCGAGGGCCTCGTGACGCCGCACCGCACGGCGTCCGGCTACCGCACCTACTCGGAGGCGGACGTCGAGCGGCTGCGGTACGTCCTCGCGGCCCAGCGCGACCGGTTCTGGCCGCTCAAGGTCATCCGTGAGGCGCTCGACGCGCTCGACCGTGGCCTGACGGACGCCGGCACCGGGGGAGGGCGGCCCCGCCCGCCCGAGCCGGTCACCGACCCCGACGTGCCGGACGCGTCCGTCCTTCTCCCGCGATCGGGTGTCACGCTCACCGGGCCGGAGCTGCGTGAGGCCACCGGCATCGACCGGGCGACGATGCACGCCCTCGAGTCCTTCGGCCTGCTCGTGCCCGACGCCTCGGGGCACTACGCGCAGGACCAGCTGGCCGTCGCGGCGGCCGCGAACGCGCTGGCCGCGCACGGCCTCGAGCCCCGGCACCTGCGGCCCTTCCGCACCGCGGCCGACCGCGAGATCGGGCTCGTCGACCAGGTCCTGGCCACCCACCGCGACGACGACACGCGCCCCGAGCGGGCGGCCGAGATCGCGGCCTCGTGCATCGCCCTGCACGTCGCGCTCGTCAAGGCGGGCCTCGCCCGCTGAGCCGCCCGGAGCGGCTGGTCGATGGGCCGGTGCACAGTCTCTCTCACGCGCATCGGCGGGTGGATCGGCTTGTGGCAGCGCGCCCGTGATCCCGCCGCCGACCCGCAGGACCCCCCGACGCGAGGGCACGCGCGGGGTACGGTGGAGGAGTGAGAGAGGTCGATGTCCTGGGCGTCCGGGTCGAGATGCCGACGAACAACCCGATCGTGCTGCTGCGCGAGCGCGACGGAGGCCGCTACCTGCCGATCTGGATCGGTGCTGCCGAGGCTGCGGCGATCACCTACGCCCAGCAGGGCGTCGTCCCGCCGCGCCCCCTGACGCACGACCTGCTTCGTGACGTCCTGGCAGTCCTCGGCCACGAGCTGACCGAGGTGCGCATCGTCGCCCTCAAGGACTCGGTCTTCCACGCGGCGCTCATCGTCGACGGCTCGATCGAGATCAGCTCTCGGGCGAGCGACGCCATCGCCCTCGCCCTGCGCACCGGGTCACCGGTGCTCGTCGACCCTGCGATCCTCGACGAGGCCGCCATCGTCGTCAGCTCCGAGGAGGACGACGAGGTCGAGCGGTTCAAGGAGTTCCTCGACCACGTCTCGGCGGAGGACTTCGACGGGCCCGCCGGCGACGAGCCGGGTGGGGACCCCGACCGGCCGGGGCAGCCGGGCCAGGGGGAGTGACCAACCTTCACGTTGAGGTCGAAGGTGAAAGTGGTCGACGGCAACGGCGACACGCCGACCCCGCAGCCGCCCGGTGATTGACGCCCACCTACCCGAGTCCTACCGTCGGATAACGACGTGTGTGTAGTTATCCCGATGTCGTCTGCGCACGTCGCGCAGGCTCAGCCCGAGGAGGACGGCATGGCCGCCATGGAGAACGCACCCGAACCGGGTCGCACGGTGCCCAGCGGCGCCCAAGGTCTGCTCTTCACCGACGACCTGCCCGTCCTCGCCGAGGACATCGGCTACCGCGGCCCCACGGCCTGCCGAGCGGCCGGGATCACCTACCGGCAGCTCGACTACTGGGCCCGGACCGGCCTCGTCGAGCCCTCGGTCCGCAGCGCGACCGGTTCCGGCACCCAGCGCCTCTACGGGTTCCGCGACATCCTCGTGCTCAAGGTCGTCAAGCGGCTCCTCGACACCGGCGTCTCCCTGCAGCAGATCCGGGTGGCCATCGGCCACCTGCGCGAGCGCGGCGTCGAGGACCTCGCCCAGATCACCCTGATGAGCGACGGCGCGTCGGTCTACGAGTGCACGTCCGCCGACGAGGTCATCGACCTCGTCCAGGGCGGGCAGGGGGTCTTCGGCATCGCCGTCGGACGCGTGTGGCGCGAGGTCGAGGGCGAGCTCGCCCAGCTGCCGAGCGAGCGGCCGGACGACGACGCCCCGGCCGAGCACCCCGGTGACGAGCTGACCGCTCGCCGCCACGCGCGCCGGATGGCCTGAGGGCGCGGCAGGCACCAGGCACCGCAGCACGTCGCGCCGTCCACGAGGGCCCGCCCGGCACGTCCGGGACGGGCCCTCGGGCGTCGGCTGCTAGATTTGGTGTGCCGATCACCCTGCGTGGGAGAGTCCTCGAGGTGTCCACCACCTGCGAGGCGCCGAAGGGGCAACATTCCCCGGAACCTCTCAGGCGCCAGGACCACGCGGGCCAGGCATCTCTGGAGCTCTCGGGCGACAGACGGGGAGCGTGTGTCATCCGCTCATCCCCACCAGGAGCCCCGCATGTCGACCGACCAGCTCGCCGCCGCGACCCCGACGCCCACCACCCCCGCCGACGGTTTCGCCGACTTCGTCGGCCGGCACGTCGGTCCGCGCGCGGACGACGTCGCCCGGATGCTCGACGTCGTGGGCCAGCCGAGCCTCGACGCCCTCTGTGACCGGGCCATTCCCGGCGCCATCCGGGAGCAGGCCCCGCTGCGCCTCGAGGCGGCCGCCAGCGAGAGCGCCGTCATCGACGAGCTGCGTCGGTTCGCCTCGCGCAACACCGTGCTCACCTCGCTCATCGGCCTCGGCTACTACGGCACCGTCACCCCGCCGGTCGTGCGCCGCAACGTGCTGGAGAACCCGGCCTGGTACACCGCGTACACCCCGTACCAGCCGGAGATCTCCCAGGGCCGGCTGGAGGCCCTGCTCAACTTCCAGACCGTCGTCACCGACCTCACCGGCCTCGACGTCGCCGGCTCGTCCCTGCTCGACGAGGCCACCGCGGCGGCCGAGGCGATGTCGCTGATGCACCGGGCCACCCGGGCCAAGGCCGAGGCCGTCGTCCTCGTCGACGAGCTCGTCTTCCCGCAGACCATCGCCGTCATGCGCACCCGTGCGGAGGCCATCGGGCTGCCCCTCGTCGTCACCGACCTGCGCTCGGTCAGCGATACCGAGGCGCTGGCCACGGCGGCCGGCGGCGCCCCGGTGGCGGGCGTCGTGGTCCAGTACCCCGACGCGTCCGGGCAGCTGCACGACTGGTCGACGCTCGCGGAGGCGGTGCATGCCGCGGGTGGCCTCGTCACCGCGTGCGCGGACCTGCTGGCCCTGACGCTCGTCGCGGCTCCGGGGGAGTGGGGCGCGGACATCGCCGTCGGGAGCGCCCAGCGGTTCGGCGTGCCGATGGGCTTCGGTGGCCCCCACGCCGGCTACATGTCGGTGCACCGGGGTCTCGAGCGCCAGCTGCCCGGTCGCCTCGTCGGTGTCTCCGTCGACGCCGACGGCCACCAGGCCTACCGCCTGGCGCTGCAGACCCGCGAGCAGCACATCCGACGCGAGAAGGCGACCTCGAACATCTGCACCGCGCAGGTGCTGCTCGCCGTCATGGCGAGCATGTACGCGGTGTGGCACGGGCCGGCGGGCCTCGTCGGCATCGCACGCCGCGTCGGCGGCCTGACCGCGGGCCTGCGCGCGCGCCTCGTGGCCGGCGGCGTCGACGTCGAGACGACCGCCTTCTTCGACACCCTGACGGTCGTCGTGCCCTCCCGCGCCGACGACGTGGTCACCGCCTTCGCCGACCGGGGCATGAACGTGCGCCGCGTCGACACCGACCGTGTCTCGTTGAGCCTCGACGAGACCTCCACGGCCGCAACGGTGTCCGCCGTCCTCGCCGCCCTCGGCCTCGACGCGTCCGACGTCGCCGAGCCGGCATCGGACGGCGACGCCGGCGTGGCGACCGGTGTGCCGAGGCAGCTCGAGCGCACGTCCGAGTTCCTGACCCACCCGGTCTTCCATGCGCACCACTCGGAGACCGCGATGCTGCGCTACCTGCGCCGCCTCGCCGACCGCGACTTCGCGCTGGACCGCGGCATGATCCCGCTCGGTTCCTGCACCATGAAGCTCAACGCGACCACCGAGATGGAGGCCATCACCTGGCCGGAGTTCGCGAACCTGCACCCGTTCGCCCCGGCCGACCAGTCCGAGGGCATCCGCGCCCTCATCGACGAGCTCGCCGCGTGGCTGTGCGAGATCACCGGCTACGACGCCGTGTCGCTGCAGCCGAACGCCGGCTCGCAGGGCGAGTTCGCAGGACTGCTCGCGATCCACGCGTACCACCAGGCACGGGGCGAGGGCCACCGCCGGGTCTGCCTGATCCCGGCGAGCGCCCACGGCACCAACGCCGCGTCGGCGGTCATGGCCGGACTGACGGTCGTCGTCGTCAAGACCGCCGCGGACGGCACCGTCGACATGGACGACCTGCGCGCCAAGATCGAGGCGCACCGCGACGACCTCGCCGCGATCATGGTCACCTACCCCTCGACGCACGGGGTCTACGAGGACACCATCACCGAGCTGTGCGAGCTCGTCCACGACGCGGGCGGCCAGGTGTACGTCGACGGCGCCAACCTCAACGCGCTCGTCGGCCTGGCCCAGCCCGGCCGGTTCGGCGCCGACGTCAGCCACCTCAACCTGCACAAGACGTTCTGCATCCCGCACGGCGGCGGCGGCCCGGGCGTCGGACCGGTCGCCGTGCGCGCCCACCTCGCGCCGCACCTGCCCAACCACCCGCTCGCACCCGAGGCCGGTCCCGCGACCGGGGTGGGCCCGATCTCGGCGGCGCCCTACGGCTCGGCGAGCATCCTGCCGATCTCGTGGGCCTACGTCCGGCTCATGGGGGGCGCCGGCCTGCGGCACGCCACGCAGACCGCTGTCCTCAACGCCAACTACGTCGCCGCTCGGCTGCGTGAGCACTACCCGGTCCTCTACTCCGGCACCGACGGCCTCGTCGCGCACGAGTGCATCCTGGACCTACGGGCCCTCACGGCCCGCACGGGTGTCACGGTCGACGACGTCGCCAAGCGCCTCATCGACTACGGCTTCCACGCGCCGACGATGAGCTTCCCCGTCGCCGGCACGCTCATGGTCGAGCCGACCGAGTCCGAGAACCTCGACGAGCTGGACCGCTTCTGCGACGCGATGGTCGCCATCCGCGAGGAGATCGAGCAGGTCGGTCGCGGCGAGGTGGCGGTGGCCGACAGCGTCCTGCGGCACGCGCCGCACACCTCGATGCGCCTCGCGGGCGACTGGGACCACCCCTACGACCGCGCGACGGCCGCCTTCCCCGTCGGCGTGTCCGCGCCGGACAAGTACTGGCCGCCGGTGAGCCGCATCGACGGCGCCTACGGCGACCGGAACCTCGTGTGCTCCTGCCCGCCGCCGGAGGCGTTCGAGGGCTGAAACACCCCGGGGGAATTTCTCGCGTCGAGCCCGCGAGTGTGGTTGTCTCGGCTCGTGGGCGCCGACGTCGAGCAGGCCAGGTACACCCGGGAGCAGCGGCAGCAGTACCGGGAGAAGGTCCGCCGCGACCTCGACGTGTTCGAACGGATGCTCGGCAAGAGCGAGTTCGAGTTCGACCGGCCCATGACCGGGCTCGAGATCGAGCTCAACCTCGTCTCCGAGGACCTCGGGCCCAAGCTCGACAACAAGGTCGTCCTCGAGCAGATCGCCGACGAGAACTTCCAGACCGAGCTCGCCCGCTACAACATCGAGCTCAACGTCCACCCGCGCCCGCTGCCCGGGGACTCGGCGCTCGAGCTCGAGCAGCACCTGCGCGAGTCGCTCAACCAGGCCTCGGCGCGCGCGGCCGACCTCGGCGTCGGCATCGTGGCCATCGGCATCCTGCCGACGATCATGGCCGAGCACTTCGAGGGCGACTGGATCAGCGAGAACATCCGCTACGCGGCTCTCAACAACGCCGTCCTCGACGCGCGCGGCGAGGACGTCTGGCTCGAGCTCGAGGGCCCGACCGGCGAGCGCATCGCCCGCTACTCCGACAGCCTGGCGCCGGAGTCGGCGTGCACCTCGATCCAGCTGCACGTGCAGGTGCAGCCGGAGCGGTTCGCCGACCACTGGAACGCCGCGCAGGTCCTCGCCGGCCCGCAGCTGGCCCTCGGCGCGAACTCGCCGTTCTTCCTCGGGCAGCGGCTCTGGGCGGAGACCCGCATCCCGCTGTTCACGCAGTCCACCGACACCCGTTCGGTCGAGCTGAAGAACCAGGGCGTCCGGCCGCGGGTCTGGTTCGGGGAGCGGTGGATCACCTCGATCTTCGACCTCTTCGAGGAGAACGTCCGCTACTTCCCGGCCCTGCTGCCGGAGATCTCGGACGAGGAGCCCGAGGAGGTGTTCGAGCGCGGTGAGGTGCCGGCGCTCAAGGAGCTGCGCCTGCACAACGGCACCGTATACCGCTGGAACCGACCCATCTACGACATCGTCGGCGGCCGCCCGCACCTGCGGGTCGAGAACCGGGTGCTGCCGGCCGGGCCAAGCATCGCCGACGTCCTCGCCAACGCGGCCTTCTACTACGGGACCCTGCGCTACCTCGCCGAGGAGGACCGTCCGGTGTGGACCCGGATGAGCTTCTCGGCCGCGGAGGCGAACTTCGAGGAGGGCGCGCGGCTCGGGATCGACGCCCGGACGTACTGGCCCGGCTTCGGTGAGGTGCCGACGACCGAGCTGGTCCTGCGCCGGCTGCTGCCGATGGCCCACGAGGGCCTCGACCGCTGGGGCGTGTCGGCGGCGGTCCGCGACCGGTACCTGACGATCATCGAGCAGCGCTGCCTCAACGGCGTCAACGGCGCCTCGTGGCAGACCGAGTGCGTCGCCCGGCTCGAGGCGCAGGGCCTGACCCGCGACAAGGCGCTGCGCGAGATGCTCGCGCGCTACATCGAGGGGATGAGCGCCAACGCGCCGGTCCACACGTGGGAGCTGCCCTGACGCGTGGGCCTCAGGCGTCCTTGAGCAGCCGCCAGGGCGAGAGGTTGAACGAGCCGATGCAGCGCGTCGACCGGTGGTGGGTCAGGACGCTCATCGACCCGGCGTCGAGGACCAGCTGCTGGCCGAAGCGCGGGTCGACACCGAGGTAGACCGCGGTGAGGACGCGCAGGGCGTGGCCGTGCCCGAAGAGCGCGACGTTCCCCTCCTGGAGGTCGGGCCACACCTTGTCGATGACCTGCTGGCCCCGTGCGGCGACCTGCTCGACGGTCTCGCCGGGTGTGACACCGGGCTTCACGCCGTCGACGAACACCTCCCACGGGTGGCCGACCTCGGCGCTGATCTGCTTCGTCGTGATGCCCTCGTAGGCGCCGTAGTCCCACTCGCGCAGGAGCGGCTCGACCTCGAAGTCGCCGAGGCCGGCGAGCTCGGCCGTGCGACGGGCGCGCTGCAGCGGCGAGACGAGGACCCGCGAGAAGGTGCGCGCGCGGAGGATGTCGGCGAGCTCGCAGGCCGCCTGCTCACCCTCGGGCAGGAGCGGCAGGTCCGTGGTGCCGGTGTGCTGGCCGGTGAGCGACCACTCGGTCTCGCCGTGCCGGAACAGGTAGAGGTCGCCGGGAACGGCGCTGTCGCGCTGGGCCATGGGCGCCATCCTCGCACCTGCTCGGGCAGACTCGCCCCATGGACCTGCCGTTCGAGCTGCTCAACGTCTTCGCCGTCGAGGGCGACCCGTTCTCGGGCAACCCCCTGTGCGTCTTCACCGACGCCGGGGGCCTGGGGGAGGCCGCGATGCAGCGGTGGGCCCGCCAGTTCAACCTCAGCGAGACGACGTTCGTCACGGGGCAGGACGGCGCGGGCGAGGCGTCGGTGCGGATCTTCACCCCCGACCACGAGATGCCGTTCGCCGGCCACCCGACGCTCGGTACCGCGGAGGTCGTCGCCGGGCTCGTCAGCGGCCGTCCGCCGGACCGGGTCGACCTGACCATGCCCGCGGGGCGCATCCCGGTCGAGCGGGTCGAGGGCGGCTGGCGCCTCGACGCACCGACCGCCCGGACCCGCCCGGTCGACGCGAGCCCGGCCGACCTGGCCACCGCCCTCGGGCTCGAGCAGGCGGCCGTGGTCGAGGCGTCGTGGGTCGACGCCGGCGTCGAGCAGCTCATCGTGCGCCTGCGCGACGTCGAGGACGTGCGGGCCTGCGTCGCCGACCCGCGGCTCATGGCCCGGCACATGGCGTCCCCGGGTCACCCGCCGCACGTCTACGTGTGGGCCTGGACCGGCCCCGGCAGCATCGAGGCCCGGCTCTTCTTCACCCAGGGGTCTGCGGTCGCCGAGGACCCCGCCACCGGCTCCGCCTGCGCCAACCTCGGCGGGTGGCTGGCCGAGCAGGGCCGGCGCGACGCGGTGATCGAGGTGAGCCAGGGCGCCGCGGTCGGGCGTCCGTCCCGGCTCGTCCTCGAGGTGGACGCCGCCGGAGGGGTGCACGTCGGTGGCCGCGTCGAGCGGGTCGGCGCGGGCACGTGCCGCGACGCCACCGCGGCGGGACGGGAGCGCTGAGGTGGGTGTCTACATCGGCTTCCTGCGGGCCGTCAACGTCGGCAAGCGCCAGGTGCGCATGGAGCGACTCCGACAGGTGCTGTCGGAGCACGGCTTCCGCGACGTCGAGACCCACATCCAGACCGGCAACGTCAAGGTCACCTCGCCGATGCGCAGCGCCGCCAAGGTCGAGAAGGAGCTGCACCGACTCATCAGCGACGCGTTCGGGTTCGACGTGCCCGTCGTCGTCCGGACGCCGGCGCAGCTGCGCCGGCTCGCCGAGGAGGCCGAGCAGCTGGACTCGCCCATCGCGCCCGACGCCCGACGCTACGTCACGTTCATGACCGGCGACCTGGATCCCGACGGCGTCGAGGCGCTGCACGCCTGGGACGTACCGACCGAGGCGGCCCGCGTCCTCGGCACCGACATCGTGCTGTTCCTGTCCGACGGCGTGCAGGGCGCCCGGCTGACCCACGCCCGCATCGAGCGGCTCACCGGCGCCGTCGGCACCGCCCGCAGCATCACCGTGGTCCGGGCCCTCGCCGACAGGTGGTGCCCCTGAGGCCCGACCGGCGCGGTTGCGCCTGAGCCGTGGCGCGCGTCAGAGGCGCGACCGGCGGACCAGCTCGAAGCAGACGACCGCCGCGGCCGCCGACACGTTGAGCGACTCGACCCCCGAGGCCATCGGGATCGAGACCCACGTGTCGACGAGCCGCGCGACGTCGGGGGACAGGCCGGCCGTCTCGCTGCCGAGGACGAACGCGACCGGCGTGGGCAGGTGCGCCGCGAAGAGGTCGTCGTCACCGGACGCGTCGAGCCCCACGACGTGGAAGCCGTGGTCCTTGAGGGTGGCCACGGCCTCGGCGGCTGTGGCGGTCTTGAGGATCGGCGCGCGGAACGCGACGCCGGCCGAGGCCTTGACGACCAGCGGGTCGAGGGAGGCGACCCCGCGACGGGGGACGACGACGCCGTCCACCCCGGCGGCCGTCGCGGACCGCAGGATCATGCCGACGTTCGCGGGCGTGGTGATGCCGTCGAGGACGAGGACGGCGCCGAGCGTGGTCGCGGGCTCCCCGAGCGCGCCGGCCGGGAGGCCCTGCCCCCCGACGAGCGCGGCGAGCGCCGCGCCGAGGGGACGCATCCGCGGCGCCACGACGTCGGCGAGCACACCCTGGTCCTGGCGCCCGTTGCCGGCCAGCTTCTTGACGCGCTCGGCGCTGGCCCGCTGAACCGGGACGCCGCGACGGCGGGCGGCCTGCTCGATCTCGCGGATGCCGGATCCGCGGACCCCCTCGGCGACGACGACCTTGTCGACGTGCAGGCCGGCGTCGAGGAGCACCTCGTGGACCGGGTTTCGCCCGTAGACGGTGATGAACCGGTCCTTGGGGGACACGGGCTCGGCCTGGCCCGGGTGGCCGGTGCCCGGGCGGGTGGTGCGTGGGTCCTGCGAGCTCACGGCGTCAGGATGTCACAGGCAGGGTGAGGGCCCGGCGCGCTCGGCACGGTGCCGGTGCCCGGCCCGTCCGTGGAGGCCGCCGACGCAGGCATGATGGGCCCGGACCCGAGGCCGGGAATGGGCCGGGGAGGTCCCGCGTTCTGCAAGTTGAATTCTCAACAACCAAGGAGCTGGGAGCCATGCAGTTCGGGATCTTCACCGTCGGCGACGTCACGACCGACCCCACCACGGGACGGACGCCGACCGAGCACGAGCGGATCAAGGCCACCGTGGCCATCGCGAAGAAGGCCGAGGAGGTCGGGCTCGACGTCTTCGCCACCGGGCAGCACCACAACCCGCCCTTCGTCGCCCCGGGCAACCCGCCCGTGCTGCTGGCCAGCATCGCGGCCCAGACCGAGCGGATCATCCTGTCGACGTCGACGACCCTCATCACGACGACCGACCCCGTGCGCATCGCCGAGGACTACGCGATGCTCCAGCACCTGGCCGAGGGCCGCGTCGACCTCATGATGGGCCGTGGCAACACCGGCCCGGTGTACCCGTGGTTCGGCAAGGACATCCGCGAGGGACTGCAGCTGGCCATCGAGAACTACGCGCTCCTGCACCGGCTGTGGCGCGAGGACGTCGTCGACTGGCAGGGCAGCTACCGCACCCCGCTGCAGGGCTTCACGTCGACGCCGCGCCCGCTCGACGGCGTGCCGCCGTTCGTCTGGCACGGCTCGATCCGCAGCCCGGAGATCGCCGAGCAGGCCGCGTACTACGGTGACGGCTTCTTCTCCAACCATATCTTCTGGCCCGCGAGCCACACCGCCCAGATGGTGCAGCTCTACCGCCGGCGCTTCGAGCACTACGGCCACGGCACCGCCGACCAGGCCATCGTCGGCCTCGGCGGTCAGGTGTTCATGCGCAGGAACAGCCAGGACGCGGTCCGCGAGTTCCGTCCGTACTTCGACAACGCGCCGGTCTACGGCCACGGGCCGTCGCTCGAGGACTTCACCGCCCAGACGCCGCTGACCGTCGGCAGCCCGCAGGAGGTCATCGAGCGCACCCTCGGGTTCCGCGACTACGTCGGCGACTACCAGCGCCAGCTCTGGCTCATGGACCACGCCGGCCTGCCGCTCAAGACCGTCCTCGAGCAGCTCGACATCCTCGGCGAGGAGGTCGTGCCCGTCCTGCGCCAGGAGTTCGCCGCCCTGAAGCCGGCCCACGTGCCGGACGCCCCGACCCACGCCGGCCTCGTCGCGGCCGCGGGTGGCGCGCAGGACGCCACCGTGTACGCCCCCGCCGACGACGTCACCGGCGCCTCGCCCGACGCGGCGCCCGCCCAGCCCACCGAGACCACCGAGAGCACCGTGGAGGTGACCCGATGACCACCCGTCCCACCGACCTGCGCCGGCCGCTCCACCTCGCCGTCGTCACGGCCGGACTGACCCAGCCGTCCTCGACGCGGCTGCTCGCCGACCGCCTCACCGAGGCCGTCGTACGCGCCCTCGCCCCCCGCGAGGTCGTGGTGGAGGTCGTCGAGGTGCGCGACATCGCCCACGAGCTGACCGACAACGTCCTCACCGGCTTCGCGGCGCCCGAGCTGCAGTCGCGGCTCGACGCCATCGCCGGGGCGGACGCCGTCATCGTCGCCACGCCGGTCTACGCAGCCTCCTACAGCGGGCTGTTCAAGATGCTCGTCGACGTGCTGCCCAAGGACGCCCTGCGGGACACGCCGGTCCTGCTCGGCGCCACCGGGGGCACGGCCCGCCACTCGCTGGCGATCGACCACGCGCTGCGGCCCCTCTTCGCCCACCTCGGCTCCCTCGTCGCCCCGGTCGCCGTCTTCGCGGCGTCCGAGGACTGGGGCAGCGTCGAGGCGGGCCGGCTCGGCGAGCGCATCACGCGCGCGGGTGCCGCCTTCGCCGGGCTCGTGTCGGGCGCGCCGCGACGCGAGCGCATCGACCCCTTCGAGGACGTCACGCCGTTCGCGGCGCTGCTCGACGGGTTGAGCGCCTGAGGGCCTGACCGCCGAAGCGGTGGACGCACGCCGGAGCCGCGGCCCACGACGGGTCGCGGCTCCGGGGCGTCGGCGGGACGGGCCCGGCCCATTCGGCGCAGAGGAGCGGGAACGGGCAGACTCGGGCCGTGACGTCCATGCCGGGGAGCCGACCCGGGCCCGCCCTCGCCCGCCGCCTGACGACGACCGACGCGACCCTCATCGGCGTCGGCTCGATGGTGGGCGCGGGCCTGTTCACCGCGTTCTCGCCTGCCGCCGCATCGACCGGCTCCTGGCTGCTCGGTGCGCTGCTGCTGGCCGGGCTCGTCGCCTTCTGCAACGCGGCGTCGTCGGCCCAGCTGGCGGCCCAGTACCCCACGTCGGGCGGCACCTACGTCTACGGCCGTGAGCGACTCGGACCGTGGTGGGGCTTCGTCGCCGGCTGGGGCTTCGTCGTCGGCAAGTCGGCCAGCTGCGCGGCGATGGCGCTCGCCTTCGCCGCCTACGTCGTCCCACCCACCTGGGAGCGCCCCGTTGCTGCCGTCACCGTCGCCGCGCTCGTCGGCGTCAACTACCGCGGCATCACCCGCACGGCCGCCCTGACCCGCGCGCTCGTCACGGTCGTCCTCGTCCTGCTCACCGTCGTGCTCGTCTCGGGCGCCGTGCTCAGGTGGGACGCGCCGCCCGTCGACTCAGCACAGGTTGCGTCCGGCTCCGCCGGCCTCGGCGGTGTGCTCCAGGGCGCAGCCCTGCTCTTCTTCGCCTTCGCGGGCTACGCGCGCGTCGCCACGCTCGGCGAGGAGGTGCTCGACCCCTCCCGGACGATCCCGCGCGCCGTCGCCTTCAGCTTCGCCGTCGTCGTGCCGATCTACGCGCTCACCGGCGCGCTGCTGCTGCACGTGCTGGGACCGACCGCCACGGCGGCGTCGCCGGCACCCGTTCGCACCGCGGCTTCGGTCGCGCAGGGGCCGGACGGGTGGCTCGTGTGGGTCACCGCTGCCGCGGCCGCTGTCGCGACGCTCGGCGCGCTGCTCGCCCTCGTCGCCGGGGTCGGCCGGACGGCGCTGGCGATGGCCCGGGAGGGGGACCTGCCCCGCCGGCTGTCGGCCGTCCACCCCCGCTTCGCCGTGCCGCACGTGGCGGAGCTGACCCTCGGTGCCCTCGTCATCGTCCTCGTCCTGCTCACCGACCTGCGCGGCGTCATCGGCTTCTCCTCGTTCGGCGTCCTGACCTACTACGCCGTGGCCAACGCAGCGGCGCTGACCCAGACGTCGGAGCACCGGCGGTATCCGCGGGCCGTGGCGGTCCTCGGCCTCGTGGGCTGCCTCGCCCTCGCCTGGGCGGTCCCGCTGGGCTCCCTGGTCGCCGGTGTCGGGGTGCTCGCGGCGGGCCTGCTCGGCCGGCTCGTCGTGGTCCGCGCGAGGCGGGCCGGACCCTCCTGAGCGTCGTGCACGCCCGGGCGGCGACCGGATGGCACACGCCGGGGACCGCTCCCCATGGACCCGTGACCCCCGGGGCCCTAGCGTGACCGCACCGCTGCTGGAGGAGGTGCGTGCCGTGCTCTACCGCAAGGGGGCCGACCCGGAGGCGCTCGACCGGGTGGCCGTCGAGCTCGCTCGTAGTGCACGAGACGTCGACGGGGTCCGCATCGACGCGTCCCGTGCGGTCTCGATGCTCGGGCAGGCCTGGGGCGGCGACGACGCCGACCGCCTGACCGAGGACTGGCAGCGCGCGGCGGCCCAGCTGTCCCTCCTCGGGACGCGGCTCGACGACCTGGCGACCAGGCTGCGCGACAACGCCCGGGGCCAACGCGCCGCGAGCGGTCCAGCCGGACCGAGCACTGCCGGCGGTGCCATTGGTGCCGGAGGCCGCACCCCGTGGCCGCCCTGGCCGTTCGGTGGTCTCGGGCCGACACCCGGGCCCCCGCCGACCGGGCCGGGTGGACCCGAGCCACGGCCGCTCGCCGAGGAGACGCGCGGCACCGAGCCGCGTCCTGTCGACCTCGAGCTGGCCCGGCTGGCGCGGGGCGTCTACGACGGGACGGGCACCGAACGGTTCGTCGCGGTGGCCGACGACGACCTGCGCGCGCTCGGCATCGACCCGTCGCGGCTCACCGGACCGGGTGGCTTCCAGGCCCAGGTGTACGCCGACAGCGACGGTGGCTACGTCCTCGCGTTCGCCGGCACCGACCCGACGAGCGTCGGCGACTGGGCCACCAACATCCAGCAGGGCACCGGGCAGCTGAGCACCCAGCACCTGCAGGCCATCGGCCTGGCCCGGGACCTCGACTCCGCCGTCGGGCCGGACCACCTCGTCCTGACCGGGCACTCCCTCGGCGGCGGGCTGGCCAGCACGGCCGCGGCGGCCACGGGACAGCCCGCCGTCACCTTCAACGCCGCCGGCGTGCACCCCAACACGCTGCTCGCCGCCGCCGCGCTCGGGGGCGGGCACGTCGGCATCGCCGCCGACCAGGTGCGCAACTACCACGTGCGCGGTGAGCTGCTCACGACCCTGCAGAACCCGCTCGGCTCCTTCGTCGACCACGTGCCGTTCGGCATCGGCGACAACGTCCTGGCGCCCGACGCGCTCGGCACCCAGATCGCGCTCGACCCGGCCGAGCGGCCGCGCGTGTCCGTGTCCGGCTGGGCGGCCGTGAGCCCGGTCGTCGGTGTCGTCGACGTCGCCGTGGACCTCGGCAGCTGGTCGGTGCACGAGCACCAGGCGCCCTCGGTCATCGAGGCCATGGAGGCGAGCACCTGGTTCGGCAAGCAGTGAGCCCGCCGCCGCACGCGTGGTCAGGTCAGGCCGAGGCGGTCGACGACGAGGTCGGCGATGGCCAACGACGCGGTGGCGGCGGGGGAGGGCGCATTGCGGATGCAGAACACCGGGCCCACGCGGCTGAAGCGGAAGTCCTCCACGAGCGAGCCGTCGGCGTCCATGGCCTGTGCCCGTACGCCGGCCGGGGCCGTGAGGACGTCCGAGGTCCGCAGCTCGGGCACGTACCGACGGACCCGGGCGACGTACGTCCGCCGGCTGAGCGAGCCCGCGAGCTCGTGCAGCCCGGTGCGCACGTTGGCACGCGCGAAGCGTCGGAACCCGGGTGATGCCGCGAGCCGGCGCAGCTGGTCGAGGTCGACGTCGCCACGACGATAGCCCTCGCGGGCGGTGGCCAGGACGGCGTTGGGTCCGAGGAGCACCTCGCCGTCGGTGCGCCGGGTGAGGTGCACGCCGAGGAACGGGTACCGCGGGTCGGGGACCGGGTAGACGAGGCCCTTGACGAGGTGGCGCGCCTGCGGACGGAGGCGCAGGTACTCGCCACGGAAGGGCACGATGCGCGGGTCGGGGCCGTCACCCGCGAGCACCGCGAGCCGGTCGGCGCCCAGACCGGCGGCGAGGACCACGACGTCGGCGGTGACCACCCGGCCGTCGGACGCGGTCAGCCGGACCGGTTCCGAGCCCCCTCGGCGCACGTCGACGACGTCGAAGTCGGTGACGAGCGTGGCACCCGCGCGCGACGCGTCCTCGAGGAACGACCGCGCGACCGCGCCGAAGTCGGTGACGGCGGTCGTCGGGGACAGCAGGGCGGCGCGTCCGGCGACGTGCGGCTCGACGGCTCGCAGGCCGTCGGGCCCCAGACGCTCGAGGCCGGGGACGCCGTTGGCGCGGGCCCGTCGCTCGAGCTTCCCGCAGCCGCAGCTCCTCCTCGGCGTCGAGCGCCACGACGACCTTGCCCAGCTCGTCGTAGGGCAGGCCGCGCTCGCGGCAGTACGCGGAGAGCCTGCGCACGCCCTGACGCGAGAGGCGTGCCTTGTCCGAGCCCGGCGCGTAGTAGACGCCGGCATGGACCACCCCGCTGTTGTGGCCGGTCTGGTGCCGGCCGGGCGTGGCCTCCTTCTCGACGACCGTGACCACGGGACGCGGGTCGAGCGAGACGAGCCGGCGCGCCACCGCGGCACCGACGATGCCGGCGCCGACGACCGCGACGTGCGTCCGGCTCACACTCCGGTCACCCGCTCTGCTCGACGGCCTCGACGTCGGCCCGCGTGGCCGGCACGACGTGCGCCGCGTACGGCTCGCGGTGCCGAGCGACCCAGGCCCGGATGTACGGGCACAGGGCGACCACGACGCGTCCGGACTCGATCGTCGCGTCGAGGGCCGTCCGCGCCAGCCGGCTCGCCAGGCCGTGGCCCTCCAGCTCGGGGCGCACCTCGGTGTGGAAGAAGACGACGCGGTCGGGACGCCCGTCGTGGCCCGGCACGACCTCGTACTGGGCGATGCCGACGACGCGCTCACCGTCGCGCACCTCCCAGCGTCCGGCGGCGGTCGCGTCGACGACGGTGAAACGGTCGGCATCGACGTCCGGCGGTGCCGGTGCCGTGTCGGTGGCTGCGACGGGGCGGCCGTCCTCCGGGGGGCTGGCAGGCTCGGTCATGGGCCCAGCATGGCAGGGTGGCGTCATGGCGAAGTACTTCGACGTCCACCCGGTGGACCCCCAGCCTCGAGCCATCCGCCAGGCCGTCCAGGTGCTGCGCGACGGCGGCCTGGTCGCCTACCCGACCGACTCCTGCTTCGCCCTGGGCTGCACCCTCGACAACCCCGAGGGCAAGGAGCGCATCCTGCGGATCCGGCAGCTCGACGACAAGCACCACTTCACGCTCGTCTGCGCGGACTTCGCGCAGCTCGGCCAGCTCGTCCACCTCGACAACGCCGTGTTCCGCGCCGTCAAGGCCGCGACGCCCGGGCCCTACACCTTCATCCTGCCGGCGACCCGCGAGGTGCCGCGCCGCCTCCTGCACGCGAAGAAGAAGACCGTGGGCGTCCGCATCCCCGAGCATCCCGTCGTGCGCGAGCTGCTCCGCGAGCTGGGCGAGCCGGTCCTGTCGAGCACCCTGCTCATGCCCGGCGACGACGAGCCGATGACGGACGGCTGGCAGATCAAGGACCGCCTCGACCACGTGGTCGACGCCGTCATCGACTCGGGGGAGTGCGGACTCGAGCCGACCACCGTCGTCGACTGGTCCGAGGGCCACCCCGAGGTGACGCGGGTGGGGGCCGGTGACCCCTCGCCCTTCGCGTGAGCGCGTGCGGCGCGCTCCGGTCGCCGCTGTCGCGCTGCCCTCGACCCCGCCGAGACCAAGGACCTGGCTGCGGATCTGGCTGCGGAGCTGGCTGCGGACCTGGCTGCGACACGGGCCGCGCTCGCGTGGTCCCCACTGTCGCCGCGTCGCCGCGTGGGGTTCAATCGGGCCATGAGCCACGCGCCGACGAAGGAGTCGATGACGGCACTGCTCGCGGGGCTCGACCCTGCCGAGCGGGAGACGATCCGGCTGCGGCTCGACCGCTGGACCGACGACCTCGTCGCGGCGCTGGCCACGCTCTACCCCGGGCGTGACGTGTCCGCGCTGGCGCTGCGGCTCATCGGGCGGGCCGTCGCCGGCTTCCGCGACCGTGACCCCGAGCTGCGGCGCCTCGACCAGAAGCGCCTCCTGCGTCCGGACTGGCTCCAGCAGCCGGACATGTTCGGCTACGCCTGCTACACCGAGCGGTTCGCCGAGGACCTGCGCGGCCTCGCCGGCCACCTGGACTACCTGCGCGACCTCGGCGTCACCTACCTGCACCTCATGCCCTTGCTCCTGCCGCGTGACGGCGACAACGACGGCGGCTACGCCGTCGCCGACTACCGACGCGTGCGACCCGACCTCGGCGACGTCGAGGACCTTCGCGAGCTGACCCGCGCCCTGCGCACCGAGGGCATCTCGCTCGTCCTCGACCTCGTCCTGAACCATGTCGCCCGCGAGCACGAGTGGGCCCGGCGCGCCCGAGCGGGGGAGCAGCACTACCGCGACTACTTCCACATCTACCCCGACCGCGTCATGCCCGACGCGTTCGAGCGCACCCTGCCCGAGGTCTTCCCCGACTTCGCGCCCGGCAACTTCACGTGGGACGACGAGCTCGGAGCGTGGGTCTGGACGACGTTCAACGAGTGGCAGTGGGACGTCGACTGGGGCAACCCCGACGTCCTCGTCGAGTACGCGGAGATCGTCCTGCACCTGGCCAACCTCGGAGTCGAGGTGCTCCGGCTCGACGCCATCGCCTTCACGTGGAAGCGCCTCGGCACCAACTGCCAGAACCAGCCGGAGGTGCACGCGGTGGCCCAGGCGCTTCACGCGGTGGCGCGCATCGCGTGCCCGGCGCTCGCGTTCAAGGCCGAGGCGATCGTCGGCCCGCGCGACCTCGTCCAGTACCTCGGCCTGGGACCCCACGCCGGCCGGGTCAGCGACCTCGCCTATCACAACAGCCTCATGGTCCAGGTCTGGTCGATGCTCGCCACGGGCAGCACGACGCTGGCCCGGGTCGCGCTCGCCGCCCTGCCGCCGACGCCCCCGAGCGGCACGTGGATCTGCTACGTCCGCTGCCACGACGACATCGGCTGGGCCATCGACGACGAGGACGCCGCGCGGGCCGGGCTCGACGGCTTCGCGCACCGGCGCTTCCTGTCCGACTGGTATGCCGGCGAGTTCCCGGGGTCCTGGGCGCGCGGCCTGGTGTTCCAGGCCAATCCGCTCACCGGGGACAAGCGGATCAGTGGCACCGCCGCCGCCCTGACCGGGCTGCAGGCCGGGGAGGACGACGGCGACCGGCTCGAGCGAGACCTCGGCCTGGCGCGTCTCTTCCTCGCGCACGCCGTGGTGGCCGGCTGGGGAGGTATCCCCGTCGTGTGGAGCGGTGACGAGCTCGGCCTGCCCAACGACCCGCTGTGGGACCTCGAGCCGGGTCACGAGGATGACAACCGCTGGGCGCACCGTGAACGCCTCGACTGGGAGGTCGCCGCCCGGCGGGGGGATCTGTCGACCGACGCGGGGAAGGTGTTCCAGGGCCTGCGACACCTGGCCCGGGTGCGGGCCGGGCTGCCGCAGCTGCACGCCTCGGCGCCGGTGACCGTCGTCGCCGACACCGACGACGGTGTGCTCGTCGTCGTCCGTTCGCACCCGAGCGGGCCGATGGTCGGCGTCTACAACGTGACGCCGACGTGGCGCACCGTCGAGGTGCGCCACCTGCACGAGGCGGGCATCGCACAGCCGGTCGACGCGCTCGGCGGGCACCCCGTGTACGCCGGGCCGGACGGCATGGCCGCGCTGAGTCCGTATGCCGCGTGGTGGGTCGTCGACGCGTCCGTCTGAGGGCTCGCCGCCGCCGGGTGGACGCTGACCCCTGGCCACCTCCTTGGTAAAGGTTGTCCGATAACCTTTACCAAGGAGGTGGCGACATGGCGGTCAGCTGGCCCGCGCTCGGGTGGCGCAGCGTGCCCTGGCAGCCGATCGAAGGGCTGCTCGACCTGTCGCGCCGGGCGCTGCGAGCCACGCCCCGCACCTACGACGCGGCCCTCGTCCCGGCCGTGGCGGCCGCCACGCTCATGCTGCCGGGGGACCTGGCCGCGGACCTGGACGAGGCGACCCGGCTGCTGGCCGCGTTCGACGCCGGCGGAGCGGGGGAGATCGCCCCGTTCGCCGCGGTTCTGCTGCGCTCGGAGAGCGCCGCGAGCTCGCAGATCGAGAACCTCACGTCCTCGGCCCGAGCCCTCGCCGAGGCCGAGATCGGGGAGGGCGACCGCGCGAACGCCTCGCTCATCCTCGGCAACGTCCGGACGATGCAGGCCGCTCTCGACCTCGCCGGCCGCCTGGACGAGTCGGCGATCCTCGCGATGCACCGGGCCCTCATGGCCCAGCAGGTCCGCCACGCGGCAGGGGAGTGGCGCACCGAGCAGGTCTGGGTCGGCGGCTCACCCCTGCACCCCGGCCGGGCCGACTACGTGCCGCCCGTGGCCGCGGACGTCCCGGGCCTCGTGGCCGACCTCGTCGCCTTCATGGACCGCGACGACCTGCCGCCACTGGCCCAGGCCGCCCTCGCGCACGCCCAGTTCGAGACGATCCACCCGTTCACCGACGGCAACGGCCGGACCGGTCGGGCCCTGCTGCACTCGGTGCTGCTGCACACCGGCGCGATCCACCGGGTCACGGTGCCCATCTCCGCCGGCCTGCTCGCCGTCCGCGACGAGTACTTCTCCGCCCTGACCGCGTACCGGGCCGGTGACGCGGAGCCCATCCTGCGGTGTGTCGCCGGTGCCGCGCGCAGCGGGGCCCACGTCGGCGAACGACTCGTCGGGGCGCTGCGAGACGTCCGTACGGAGTGGGAGGAGCGCCTCACGGCCCGTGCGGGGTCCACCGCTCGGGCAGTGCTCGACCTCCTCGTCCGCCAGCCCGTCGTCACGGCGCGCGTCGTGGCCCGCGAGCTCGGCGTCACGGCGCCGACCGCGCAGTCCGCGATCCAGCGACTCGTCGGCGACCAGATCGTCGTGGAGTCGACCGGACACCGGCGCAACCGCGTGTACCGGGCGCCTGATGTGCTCGCCGCGCTCGACGACTACGCCGCCGGCCTTGGCCGTCGGGTTCCGTGATCGAGTTCCATTGCGCCACAACATGATTCGCCCATAATCGACATTATGATGTTCGCTGGCAGGCGAACTCGAGGCTCACCAGGTGTCGATCCACGTGCCGTGCGGGTGCCCGACACCGAAGACGCTCGGCCGACCCTCGGCGCCGTCGACCCAGCATCGCAGTCCGAGCACCGTCGGGCCCTCGCCGCCCCGCGGGTGATCGGGCAGGCCGGGCACGCAGCCCGGCGGCTCCGCCGTGAACCACGTCAGCCGCGGGACCGACCCGGCGATCCGGGCCAGCTCGGCGCCGAGGGCCGCCCGCCGCTCGCGCTCGACGTAGGTCAGCGCCCACGAGCTGAACACGACGAGGTGTTCGGCGACACCCGCGTCCGAACCGGCGCGCGCGTCCTCCAGCGCCGCGTCCACGGCCCGGGCGACGTCCTCGACGATGTCGCCCCGCAGGACGAGGGGAGGGTCCGCGCGCAGCACCTGCCGGGCGGCCTCGAACCGCTCGACCCGGCCCGGCACGTCCGGCCACAGGCACGCGCGCAGCCAGCGCACGGCGTCCTCGTCCTCGAGCCCGACGGGGTCGCGGTCGAGGCCGGCGCGCCCCGCCACCTGCGGCAGCGGTCCGAGGGCCGGCCGGCGGGCCGAGCGGTCCAGGCCCTCGCACCGGACGCGCGACGCGGCGTCGCCGACCGTCGCACGCGCACCGTCCCGGGTGGTCGTCGTCACGGCGTACCGGTCGACACCGAGCAGCAGCCCAGCGCTCGCCCCGAGCTCGACGAGTGCCACGCGACCTGGTCCGGCCGCCTCGCGGGACCGCGGACCCGAGCTGCCCGCCGCTGCAGCGAGTCCCGCTGCCACGTAGACGCAGCGGTTGACCTCGTTGGTCTGCGTCGTCCGCGTGGCGACGGTCCGACGCAGCTCGTCGACGTGGTCGAGGACGGTCTCGCGCACGTCGGGCCACGGGTCACCGGTGGCGACGGCATCGCGCCCGACCACGCTGGCGTACCACCGTGCAGCCGGCACGTCGGGCCGCCGCAGGACCAGGTCGTGCAGAGCCGCGAACCACAGCACGGGACGGGCTTGACCGGACTGGGCCGCCACGAGCAGCCCGGCCGTCTGCAGGTCCTCCGCGACGCGTCGGCTCACCGTGCCGTACAGCGGCAGGGAGGCGTACTCGGCACCGAACTCGCGAAACCGCCGACGCACCCGGTCGAGGCGCTCCACGTCGGCCCCGCCGTCCTCGTCGCGCGCCCGGCCCGGCTCAGAAGCCGGTCGCACCGTCGACCCGTTCCCGGACGAGGTCGGCGTGCCCGTTGTGGCGGGCGTACTCGCCGATGAGGTGGAGGTAGACGAAACGCACCGAGAAGGGCTCGGCGCCGGAGTGCACGACCTCCTCGAGGTCGTGCACCGCTGCCACGGCGTCGGCCTCGCGCCACTCGTCGAGGAGGGCGGCGTAGTCGTCGGCGGCGCCCTCGGGGTCCAGCTCGTCGAAGTCGCGGTCGACGCCCTCGCCGAACCCGTGGAGGGGCGCGACGTCCTGGCCACCGACACGCTGGCGCCACCAGACCCGCTCCACCTTGCGCAGGTGGCGCAGCAGGCCGAGCAGGCTGATCCCGGACGGGTCGACCGCGCGGATGGCCAGCTGCTCGCCGGTCAGGCCGGAGCAGATCGCGAGCAGCGTGGTGCGGTGGTGGTCCAGCAGACCGGCGAGCAGCTCCGGCTCGCGCGCCACGAGCGAGCCGTCCGGCCGCTCGACGACCGGTGCCCTCCACGGGGCGTCGGCGCTCGTCGATGTCGTCGTCACGGGTCCTCCGGGGGTCAGGGTGCTCGCTCGAGCAGGACGGCGACCTCGTGGTGCGAGGTCTGCGGGAACATGTCGAAGAGGCGCGCCTCGCGGGGGCGCAGGGACGGCATCGCGGCGAGGTCACGGGCCAGGCTCTCGACGTTGCAGCTGGAGTACACCACGTGCGATGCCTCCGACGCCTCGAGCCAGGCTGCGAGCCGGGGGCCGATGCCGCGCCGGGGCGGGTTGACGACGACGAGCGAGGCGGAGGCCGGGGTCGCGGGCAGCAGGTGCACCTGCGTGGCGTCACCCACGGTGAACGCGAGGTCGGCCCGCGCCGCTCCCGACGCGGTGAGCCGCTGGGCACTCCGCCGAGCCGACGCGACGGCCTCCGGCGCCACCTCGACGCCCCGCACGACGCGGTCCCGGCGACCCGGCGCGACGGCTGCCTGGAGCGCGAACCCGCCCACGCCGCAGTAGAGGTCGAGGACGACCGCCGGGTCGACTCGCGCCACCCAGCTCCGGGCCTGTCGGTACAGGGCGCCGGCGACCCCGGTGTTCGTCTGGAAGAAGCTCGCCGGACGCAGGAACAGCTCGATGTCGTCGAGGCGCATCGGCAGGACGTCGGCGTCGGTCAGGACGATCTCTACCTCGCCCTCGGTGACGGCCTTGTGCTCGGGCTGGAGGTTCACGGACACGACGCGCACCCCGGGCAGGGCATCGAGGATGACGGGTAGCCGGGACCGCAGCAGGGCCACGTGCTTCTGCGAACGCAGGACGAAGCGGAGCATGACCTCCCCGTCGGGGGAGTGGGTCAGCAGCACGTGCTTGACCTCGCCCCGCCGGGCGGGCACGTCGTAGGGCTCGAGGCCGAGGGCGTCGAGGAGGTCGGCGACGCGCGGCACGAGCTCGGCGAGCCCGGGCTCGTAGAGGCCGCAGTGGCGCAGGTCGACGCCGTGTCCGTCGCGGTCGAGGATGCCGACGGTCGTGGCACCGGGGGAGCCGCCGACGACGAGCTTGGCCTTGTTGCGGAAGTGTGACTCCGGGCCGGCGTGTGCGGGCAGCCACCGGACGCCCGGGGCGACCGGAGCCAGGACGCCGGCGACGTGCCGCTGCTTGTCCGCCAGCTGGTCGGCGTACGGCAGGCCCATGAGGCTGCACGAGCGGCAGCGCGCGGCGTCGAAGTAGTCACACTGCATCGGGGTCAAGGCTACGGTCGCGGGCGGTGGTCTACCGCGAGGGGTAGAGGACCCGATCCTCTGGAGTGACATAATGTCGATTATCGGCGTTTTGGGGTGGTCGTCGGGCACGCCGAGGTGGGCGTCAGGCGTGCCCACCCGACCCGACGACGCGAAGCCACGTCCGCAACGAGCTCTCCAGCGCTCTGCGCTGCACGGGCGTCAGCCCGGCCAGCAGGGCGTCGTCGGCCGCCATGACCCCGCCGATGGTCTCGTCGACGCGCTCGCGGCCTCGTGGCGTCAGCCGCACGTGCACGGTGCGTCGGTCCGGCTCCTCACGGACCCGCTCGACGAGCCCCAGCCGCTCCAGTGCCGCCACGCGCTGCGTTGTCGCGCCCGGCGTCACCCGGCAGCGCCTCGAGAAGCTCACCGGCCGTCAGGCGGTACGGCGCGCCGGCCCGGCGCAACGTCGCGAGGACGTCGAGGTGGCTCTGGTCGAGCTCGTGGGCGGCCAGCGCCCGCGACCTGCCGTCGGCGACCATCGCGGCCAGGCGCACGAGCGGCGTCACGATGCCGACCGACGACACGTCGACGTCCGGGCGCTCACGCCGCCACGCGTCGACGACCGCCTCGACCTCGTCCCCCGTCACGTCCTCCACCACCAATACTTTAGCGCTAAATTGGCTGGCAGGCGCGGTCTCGCGGTGCGAACGTCGTCGGCACCAGGCGTCAGGCCCCCGTCGGGGCCCCGACGCACGAGGGTGATGCCGCAATGGAGCTGTCGACCTCCTACGCCGTCGTCTCGGCCACGTGCTTCACGCTCGTCGGCACGGGAGACGGCTCCGCGGCCCCGAGGCCCGACGGCGTGTTGAGGCGGTGCCGGGGCCCAGCCCCGCCGCGTTGTGGGACGCTCCTGCCATGTCCGACGTCGCCGTCAACGCTGCCCGACCGGAGACGCGGGAGCAGCGGTCCTGGTACTGGTACGACTGGGCCAACTCCGCCTACGTGACGACCACGGCCACCGTGCTCATGGGTCCCTACCTCACGGCCATCGCCAAGCAGGCCGCCTGCCCGGGCATCGCCGACGGGGTCGACTGCACGACCGACCTGTCCGTCCTCGGCATCCCGGTGGCGGCGGGGTCGCTCTACGCGTACACCGTCACGGTCTCGACGATCATCTCCGCGCTGATCCTCATCGTCATCGGCGCGATCGCCGACCGCAGCGCCCACCCGACGCGGCTGCTGACCGCCTTCGCCTGGGCCGGGGCCGTCGCGGCGAGCCTCATGTTCCTCGTCGCCGGCACCAGCTGGCAGCTGGGCGTCCTGCTCATCCTCGTCGCGAACCTGTGCCTCGGCGCGTCCCTGGTCATCTACGACTCCATCCTCATCCGCATCGCCAACGAGAACGAGCGCGACCGGGTCAGCTCCAAGGGCTGGGCGCTGGGCTACCTCGGCGGCGGCATCCTGCTCGCCCTGAACTTCGGCCTGCTCACCTTCGCCGGGACGCTCGGCATCAGCGAGGGCACGGCGGTGCGCATCAGCCTCCTGTCGGCCGGCCTGTGGTGGGGAGCCTTCACGGTGATCCCCTACCTCGGCCTGCGCCACCTCACAGGAACGGTCACGACGCCGGTCGACCGTCCGGCCGGAGTCGTCGGCGGCAGCCTCAAGCAGCTCGCGAGCACCTTCCGGGACCTGCGCCACTACCCCCAGACGCTGCTGTTCCTCCTCGCCTACCTCTTCTTCAACGACGGCATACAGACGGTCATCGGCAGCTCGAGCCTCTACGGCCAGGAGGAGCTCGGGTTCGGGCAGAGCACGGTGCTCGGCGTCTTCCTGTTCGTCCAGTTCGTCGCCTACGGCGGTGCGCGCCTCTTCGGCCTGACCGCCGCCCGCATCGGAGCCTGGCGGACCGTGCTGTACGGCATCGCGCTCTGGACCGTCGTGGTCGTCATCGCGTTCTTCGTACCGGCCAGGCAGCTGGTGCTCTTCGTCGTCCTCGCGCTGCTCATCGGCATCGTCCTCGGCGGCACGCAGGCGCTGTCGCGCTCGCTGTACAGCCAGCTCATCCCGCGGGGGCGCGAGGCCGAGTACTTCAGCCTGTACCAGGCCATGGAGCGCGGCACGAGCTGGCTCGGCACCCTCATCTTCGGTCTCGTCTACCAGTTCAGCCACAGCTACCGCTGGGCCATCGTGGCGCTGGTCGTCTTCTTCGTCGTCGGTGGCGTCCTGCTCTCCCGGGTCCGGATGCGCGAGGGCATCGAGCAGGCCGGAAACCCGGTTCCGGCGGTCATCTGAGGCCCACCTACAATTCGCGACCCGGCGGGAACAAGTCAACCGTTTCGGTCGTTCATGCGTCTGTGAGGGTAAGACACCTGCAGGGGTGTCGTCAGAGGCAGGATGTCTGGAGGGGTCCACATGGCCGATCGAGCACTTCGCGGTTCCAACCTCGGGGCGAGGAGCATGGAGTCGGACGACAACGTCGTCCCGAGTGAGCGACAGATCACGGTCTACGTGTGCCCGGAGGGCCACCGTACGGAGCTTCCCGTTCTCCATCGAGGCCGACGTGCCTGCGACGTGGGAGTGCCGCTGCGGCCTGGACGCCAAGCTCCAGGGCGGCGGCCCCGAGCCCGAGGCGAAGCCGGTCAAGCACCAGCGCACGCACTGGGACATGCTCCTCGAGCGTCGCTCGATCCCCGAGCTGGAAGAGCTGCTGGAGGAGCGCCTGACCCTGCTGCGCGAGTCGCGCGGTGAGAAGCCGCGGCGGCGCAAGAGCGCCTGACGCCCTCCCGCAAGGACCACCGAGGAGCCCGCCCCGTTCGTGGGGGCGGGCTCCTCGTCGCGTCGACCGTCAGCGGTCGTCGTCGATGATCTCGCCCTCGACGACCTCGTCGCTCGAGGTCGAGCGCGTCGGGCCCGTCGGTGGTGCCGTCGTGCCCCAGCCGGGCCGGGCCGTGACCGCCGGGCCGCCGAAGCGCTCCGCCGAGGCGAGCAGGTGACGGCTGACGACCGCCTCCACCAGGCGCCGGGCCACCGGCCGCGTCACGGGCAGCACGAGCAGGAGGCCGATGACGTCGGTCACGAACCCCGGCGCGAGCAGCAGCGTCCCGCCCACGAGGACGACGACGCCGTCGGCGAGCTCCCGGGCGGGCATCCGGCCGCTGCGCAGCGCGCGTACCAGGGCGTGCCAGGCCCGCGCGCCCTCGCGCCGGATGAACCACACCCCGAGCAGGGACGTCGCGAGCAGGAGCAGGAAGGTCCACCAGCCGCCGATGGCGTGGCCCACCGCGACGACGACCGCGATCTCGACGACCGGCACGACGAGCAGCGCCGCGAGCGCCACCCGGGAGGGACGCAGACGGCGACCGCCGCCTGCACGGCCACGCGGCGGGGGCGTCACGTCCGCTCCCCCACCGGAGCCGGCGTCTCTCGACGGGCGGAGACGAGCCCCCGCACCTGCCCGACGCGGTGCTGGATCCCCCAGCGGGTCACCGACGTCAGCGCTTCACGGACGATGTCTCGCCCCATCTTCGACACGCCCACCTCGCGCTCGACGAAGGTGATCGGCACCTCGACCACCCTCAGGCCGGTCCGGACCGCGCGCAGGGTCAGGTCGATCTGGAAGCAGTACCCCTGGGACTGGACGCCGTCGAGGCCCATGGCCTGCAGCGCGCTCGTGCGGTAGACCCGGTAGCCGGCCGTCGCGTCGTTGACGTGCATGCCGAGCATGACCTTGGTGTAGACGTTGGCGCCGACCGAGAGCACCTTGCGGTGCACCGGCCAGTTGCGCACCTCGCCGCCGCGCACCCAGCGGGCCCCGATGACGAGGTCTGCGCCCGCGAGCGCCGCCAGCAGCGACGGCAGCTGCTCGGGCAGGTGGGAACCGTCGGCGTCCATCTCGACGGCGGCGTCGTAGCCCTCGTCCATGACGAGGCGGAAGCCGGCGAGGTAGGCCTGGCCGAGTCCCTGCTTGCGGTCGCGGTGCACGACGCGGACCTGCGGGTCGGACGCCGCCAGGGCGTCGGCGACGGCACCCGTGCCGTCGGGCGAGCCGTCGTCGAGGACGACGACGTCGGCCTCCGGCGCGCTGGCCCGCACGCGAGCGACGATCCCGGCCAGGTTGTCGCGCTCGTTGTACGTCGGGATGAGCACGGCCACCCGGGTGACCGGCTCACGCTGCGTCGTCGTCATCCTCTTCCTTCGTCTGGTGCGGCGCCCGGGTCGGCGCCGTCCGGCGGCCCCTCCGCACGGCCGGCAGGGGCAGGACGAGCAGGACGAGCAGCGCCGCCGCGGCGACCCCCTCGGGGACCTCCCCCACCCGGGTCGCCAGCGTCGTGGCGTCCCGCAATGGTAGGGCCCCGCGGACCACCGCCTGTGTGAACAACGACGTCACCTGGTGGGCGGTTCCGTCCGGGAGGATGAGGGCGCTCTGGCCGACCGTCGAGACGTGCACGACCGAGCGACCGAGCCTCCATGGCACGGATCCGGCTGATCGCCAGCTGCTGCGGCGACTCGGCCGTGTACCCGAACGTCGCGTTGTTCGTCTGGACGACGAGGACGTTGGCGCCCGAGGTCACGACGTCGCGCATGATGTCGTCATAGGCCACCTCGAAGCAGATCGCGAGGCCGGCGCGGACCTGTCGGCCGTCCGCCGCCTCCACCGTGAAGACCCCCGGGCGGCTCCCCTTGGCGAAGTCGCGCCTGACGAGGTCGACCTCGCGGCTGAAGGTGCGCCAGAACGCCCGGTCCGGGATGTACTCGGCGAACGGCACCGGGTGGCGCTTGACGTAGCGGTCGGTGTTGCCGCGCCCGGGGGCGAAGAGCAGCGACACGTTGGACAGCTTGCCGGCCGGCTCCTCGAGGAGGCCGCCGACGACGAGCGGCCGGTCGAGGTACTCGACGGTCTGGAGGATGAGTTGCTTGGCGTCGGCGTTGCGCAGCGGGTCGATGTCGGAGGCGTTCTCGGGCCAGACGACGAGGTCGGGTGCCGGCGCCCGACCAGCGGTGACGTCCTGCTGGGCCTTGATCGTCGCTGCGACGTGGTTGTCGAGGACGGCCCGCCTCTCGGCGTTGAAGTCCAGACCCGGACGCGGCACGTTGCCCTGCACGCCGAGGAACTGCTCGGTGGGCCCGTCGGTCGGCAGCGGGACGGCCAGGCCCGCCAGGCCCAGCACGAGCGCGCCCGCGAGCGGAGCCAGGTCTCGACGCCGCGGGCCCGACGGGGCCGGCGCCGGGGTGCCGACCGCGTCGGTGTGGGCCCCCCGTGCGAGCAGCCGCTGGGCCGCGAGCGCGAGGAGGCCGCCCGTGAGCGCGACGACGAAGGCGACGAAGGGCGTGCCGCCGAGGGCGACGAGGCGACCGAAGGTGCCGTCGGCCTGCCCGAAGGCGATCTTGAGCCACGGGAACCCGCCGTACGGGGCGCGGGCGCGCAGGCCCTCGGCGACCACCCACACGAGGGCGAACGCGAGCGGTCGCACCCGCCCGGACCGGCTCAGCCAGCCGTAGAGCGCGCCGGCCAGCCCGAGGAACAGCGCCTCCAACGTCGCGAGGGCGATCCACGGGACGGCACCGACGTAGATGCCCGACCACGACAGGGTCGGGACGAAGAACACGAGGCCGGAGGCGGTGCCGAGCAGCAGGCCCCGACGGCCCGGCCGGAGCGGCCGGCGCCGATCCGCACCCCCGGGCAGACCCGCGGACGCGCCGGTCCAGGCGCAGGCCATGAGCGCGAGCGCGAGCGGCGCCGCCCACCACACGTCGAACGTGGGGAACGCGAAGCAGAGGAGACCCCCACCGGCCACCGCGAGGCCGAGGGGCGCGAGGTGACGCCGCACGGGCATCACCGTATGTCGTCGGGGCCCGGACCGCGGAACCGGCTCGGCGCTCGAGCGAGGTCAGGGGACGACGACGACGCCGCGGGCCGTCGTCGCGACCAGGGGCGGGTCGAGCACGTCGGCGGCCGACGCACCGCGCTCGGGCGCCCCCCGGCCGACGACGCGGACCTCGAACTCCATCTCACGGCTGCGGTGCCCGACGCGGACGATCTCCGCCGAGACCTCGATGACGTCACCGGCCCGCACCGGTGCCCGGAACTGGACGTCGCTGTAGGAGGCGAAGAGGCCCTCGTCGCCGTCGGTCCGGATGCACATCTCGGTCGCGACGTCGCCGAACGCCGCGAGGGAGTAGGCGCCGTCGACGAGGTTGCCGGCATAGTGCGCGTGGTTGTACGGCACGTAGCGGCGGTGGGTGACGCGTCGTCCGACCTCCGCCGTCGTCGCCCGCTGCGCCGGCGGTTCAGCACTGCTCGTGCTCGTCGTGCTCGTCGTGCTCGTCGTGCTCGTCGTGCTCGTCGTGCTCGTCGTGCTCGTCGTGCTCGTCGTGCTCGTCGGGTCGCTCATCGTCTCGCCTTTCGCCGGGTCATCTCGTGCACGAGGTAGCTGGCGACCTCGCCGGGGGTCGTGCCGCGGCCGAAGACCCGGTCGACGCCGAGGGCCTTCGCCGAGCCCTCCTCGAACCGGGGGCCACCCGCGACGAGGATCGGCACCTCACCGGCCGGGTACGCCTCGCGGAAGGCCGCCGACATCTGGGTCGTGTTGTGCACGTGGGCATCCCTCTGGGTCACGACCTGGCTCACGAGGACGGCGTCGGCCCTCTCGGCGCGGGCCCGCGCCACGAGGTCGGGCACGAGCACCTGTGCACCGAGGTTCACGACCGTGATCTCGCGGTAGTACTCCAGGCCCTTCTCGCCGGCGAAGCCCTTGATGTTGAGGATGGCGTCGATGCCCACGGTGTGCGCGTCGGTGCCGATGCAGGCACCGACGACCACGAGCCGTCGGCGCAGCAGCCTCCTGATCGCGGAGTTGGCGTCCTTGGCCGAGAGCAACGGGTACTCGCGCTCGACGACCCGGACCGCGTCGAGGTCGACGAGGTGGGTGACGCTGCCGTAGACGACGAAGAAGGTGAAGTCCGGGCCCATAGGCTTGGCGTGCACGAGCAGCGCCGGGTCCAGACCCATCTTGCGGGCCAGCTGGAGGGCCGCGCCCTCGGCCCGCTTGTCGTGCGGCACCGGCAGGGTGAACGACACCTGCACCATGCCGTCACCGGTCGTGTCCCCGTAGGGCCGGACGATGCTGCCGTGCGGGCCTCTGCGCGGCTCCGCGGCGCGCGGTGCGCGGCTCATCGCGCGTCCCTGCCGGTCGTCCACGCGTCGAGCGCGGTGACGGCCGGGTTGTCGTAGCCCTCGGCCCGCCTGACGACCCCTTCGAGCCCCTTGCCCCGGTCGGGCGGCCGGCGCATGAGCCCGAAGGTCCCGTCGGCGATGGCCGCCAGCAGCGGGGGTTCGCCGGAGGCATCGGTGTCCTCGACGATCCGCTCGAGGAGGTCGACGGCCTCGGACAGCACCTGCCGGGCCCGCGTCTGGATGAACCCGTCGCGTGGCGGGTGGAAGTCCTCGGTGAGCCCGCTCGCGGCATTCATGACGTACCGGACGTTCTGGAGGGCGAGGTCGCGGTCGGACAGGAACGGGGTGACGACGGCCTCGGTCATCATCCCGACGAGGAGGATCCCCTGCCCGGTCATGGCGCCGACGAGGTTGAAGAACCCGTCGAGCAGGTAGCCGCGGAAGACGTCGCCGGTCATGTGCTTGGTCGGCGGCATCCACTTCAGCGGTGCGTCCGGGAACAGCCGGCGGGCCAGCAGCGCGTGGGCCAGCTCCATGCGGAAGCTGTCGGGCAGGTCGGGGTTGATCTCGAAGGCGTGCCCGAGCCCGAGCTGCCAGTCCTCGAGCCCGGCCTCCTTGGCGAAGCGCTCGTTGAGCAGCTGGCTGACCGTCACGGTGTGCGCTGCCTCGACCGCGTCGGCGGTCGTGAGGTAGTTGTCCTCGCCCGTGTTGATGATGATGCCGGCTCGTGCGTGGATCTGCCGTGAGAACCGCTGGTCCACGAAGGTCCGGACCGGGTTGATGTCCCGGAAGAGGATGCCGTACATCGAGTCGTTGAGCATCATGTCGAGGCGCTCCATGCCCGCGAGAGCCGCGATCTCCGGCATGCACAGGCCGGATGCGTAGTTCGTCAGGCGGACGTAGCGTCCGAGCTCCCTGCTGACCTCGTCGAGCGCGGCTCGCATGAGCCGGAAGTTCTCCTGGGTCGCGTAGGTGCCGGCGAAACCCTCGCGCGTCGCGCCCTCGGGCACGTAGTCGAGCAGCGACTGCCCGGTCGAGCGGATGACGGCGATGACGTCGGCGCCCTCGCGGGCCGCGGCCTGGGCCTGCGGGATGTCCTCGTGGATGTCTCCGGTGGCGACGATGAGGTAGACCCACGGCTTGTGCGGGGGCTCGCCCAGCCGTCGGACGAGGCGCTCACGCGTGGCGCGGGCCCGGTCCACGGTCCGCAGCCCTGTCCCGACGCCACGCGCGGCCGCCCGCCGGGCCGCCGTGGCCGCGCGCCCCTCCGGGAGCCGGAACGCGACGTTCCCGCCGGCCGCCTTCTGGGCGAGCGTCAGGAGGTCGGGCGCCTCGCCGCGGAGCAGGGCGTCGTAGACCGGCGTCGTGACGCCGTGCTCGAGGCCGACGCCGGTGCGGACGGCGTCGACGAGGTGGTTGACCCACGGCACGCGCTCGTGGTCGGCACCGGCGAGGCCGGCGAGGCGCAGGGTGGCCCGCTCGACCGAGACCGTCGTGTGGCTCCGCGCGAGCCGCACGACCGGGGCCGCGGCCCGGCGCGCCAGGGACCGCGCCCGCCGGACGACCGCCGGGTCGAGCTCGAGGACAGGTGCGGGGCGGCTCACGCCTCAGATCCTGCCGTCTCGCGCGCGAGCCGCGACTCGAACAGGGCCCGGACCGCCGGCACGGTGCGCATGAGCGACAGGGCGAGCTCGGCGTGGCCGGGCACGTACCCGTTGCCGATGAGCATCCGCACATCGGCGGCGACGCCCTCGGCTCCGAGCGCCGCCGCCGCGAAGCTCGTGGCCATGCTGAAGAAGATGACGGTGCCGCCATCGGCGGTGGCCAGGATCGCGGGCTGCTCGCAGCCGGGCACGTCGACGCAGACAACCGTGACGTCGGCAGGTCCGCCCGCGGCCTCGACCGCAGCGGCGAGCCCGAGGGGGCTGCGCGCGTCGGCGAGGACCACGACGTCGGCCAGGCCGGTCGCCTCGAGCAGGCGGCGCTCGCGCTCGACCGGCACGACGCCGATGGTGCGCGCGGCCCCCGACGCGCGCGCCGCCGCCAGCGACAGCGACCCGGACTTGCCGGCCGCACCGAGCACCGCGACGGTCGGCGCGGTGCCGCGGGCCGTGTGCTCCCCGACGACCCGGGACACGAGGGCGGGAGCCCCGCACACGTCCATGACCATGAGGGCCAGCCGGGGCTCGAGGTCGTCCGGCAGGACGGCGGCGATGCTGCGGCCGAAGAGGATCGCGTGGCCCCGCGCCGGCACCCGTTCGGATCGGCCGTCCCAGCGGGCGAGCCCGTCGCTGATGGCCAGCGGCGTCAGGGACAGCGAGACGAGGGTGGCGACCCGGTCGCCCACGGCCAGACCCAGTGGGCTCGCCGGGCCCACCTCCTCGACGGTTCCGATGAGCATGCCGCCCGAGCCGGTGACGGGGTTCTGCATCTTGCCGCGGTCGGCGACGATGGCGAGCACCTCCTCGCGGACCGCCTCGCCGTCGAGGACGCCCGCCCGCGTGTGCTTGTCGGCGAGCTGGCGGTAGGAGGCGGCGTCGAGGTTGAGGGTGTCGACCGTGATGCGGACCTCGTCCGGCCACAGCTGCGGGCGCGCGTCGAGCCGGTGGGCCGCCTGCGGGAGGGTCGGCCCCTCCTCCCCCACGGGGTCGAGAACGCGGTGCAGCCCCACGGGTGAGGTCTCACGCGCGTCCGTGGGCGGGGGTGGTGTGGTGGTCACGGCGGAGATCCTCCGGTCGCAGTGGATGCGTACGACAAATCCTTTCGCATCATAGGAGGTCGGAGGGTGATGCTTCGGTTATCGTCGGGACATGACACAGGTGTCGCAGCCGTACGCCTACCGCCGCCGCGAGCTCGTCGAGCCGGACTGGACCAGGCTGCCCGGCTGGACCGCCGTCACGCCATCCGACTGGGACAGCGCCCAGTGGCAGCGCGCCCGCTGCGTCAAGAGCGTCGCGCAGCTGCGGGCCGTCATGGGCAACCTCCTCGAGGACCGCTTCTACGCCGACCTCGAGCGCGACCAGGCGCAACGGGCCACGATGTCGATGCTCCTGCCTCCGCAGATGCTCAACACCATGGTGCCCGCCACCGACGAGCCCGTGCCGGCGGCCGGCGCCGCCTTCACGGCGGCCTTCTACGCCGACCCCGTCCGCCGCTACATGCTCCCGGTGTTCTCCGACCGGCGCACGGACTGGCCCTCGCACCCGCACGCCACGCGCGACTCCCTGCACGAGCACGACATGTGGGTGGCCGAGGGGCTGACCCACCGCTACCCGACGAAGGTCCTCGCCGAGCTGCTGTCGACGTGCCCGCAGTACTGCGGGCACTGCACGCGCATGGACCTCGTCGGCAACTCGACGCCGCAGGTGGCCAAGCTGCGGTTCGGGCTCAAGCCGGTCGACCGCCAGGAGGCGATGCTCGACTACCTGCGCCGCACCCCGGCGGTCAGGGACGTCGTCGTCTCCGGCGGCGACGTCGCCAACATGCCGTGGAAGAACCTCGAGGCGTTCCTCGACCGGCTGCTGGAGATCGAGAACGTGCGCGACATCCGCCTCGCCACCAAGGCCCTCATGGGTCTGCCCCAGCACTGGTTCGCCGGCGACGTCGTCGAGGGCGTGGCCCGGGTGGCTCGGACCGCCCGCGAGCGGGGCGTGTCCCTCGCCATCCACACCCACGTCAACAGCGCGCAGTCCGTGACGCCGGCCGTGGCGCGGGCCTCGCGGGCGATGCTCGAGGCGGGGGTCCGCGACGTGCGCAACCAGGGCGTCCTCATGCGCGGCGTCAACGACACCCCCGAGCGCCTCCTCGACCTGTGCTTCGCCCTCGCCGACGGGGCGATGGTCACGCCGTACTACTTCTACATGTGCGACATGATCCCGTTCGCCGAGCACTGGCGCGTCTCGCTCGCGGAGGCCCAGCGGCTCCAGCACGAGATCATGGGCTACCTGCCGGGATTCTCGACGCCCCGCATCGTCTGCGACGTCCCGCTCGTCGGCAAGCGCTGGGTCCACCAGGTGGAGCAGTACGACCGGGAGCGCGGAATCTCCTACTGGCGCAAGAACTACCGCACCTCCATCGAGGCTGACGACACCGAGGCGCTGTCGCGCGAGTACGTCTACTACGACCCGATCGACACGTTGCCGGCCTCCGGGCAGCAGTGGTGGCGCGAGACCGTCGACCACGAGGAGGTCCTGGCGGCCGCGGACGAGCGGGCCGCGTCGAGCCGGGCGGCCGCGGAGTCGCAGCTCGTCTGAGGCCACCGGCACCGCACGTAGACTGCCGCGGTGACCTCCCGCTCCCCCGCCACCCGCGTCCGCATGCCCCGCGCCGAACGCGAGGCGCAGATGCTCGAGGTGGCCGAGAGCGTCTTCTCCCGGCGTGGGGTGCAGGCCGCGACGATGGACGAGATCGCCGAGCAGGTCGGGGTGACCAAACCCCTCATCTACGACTACTTCGGCTCCAAGGAGGGCCTGCTCGCGGCGACGATCGAGCGGGCCCGGGGCCAGCTCATGGCCGCGCTCATCGGTTCGTGGGCGGCGGCCGACGCCGCGGACACCCCGGTCCGTGAACGCGTCCGGCAGGTCGTCCACGCGTTCTTCACCTTCATCGACGCGCACGATGCCGCGTTCGCCCTGCTGCGCACCGAGGGCGCGCTCATCGGCGAGGCGTCCGACTCGGTCGAGCGGATCCGCCAGCAGACCGCCAAGGCCTTCGCGGAGGGCCTGCTCGCCCTGCCGGAGTTCGGGGCGCAGACCGCCACCCGCGTCACCGCGATGGCCGAGGTGCTCATCGGCGGCTGCGAACGGCTCGCCGTCTGGCGCAGCACGCACCCCGGCGGCATGGACGCCGACGAGGCCACCGACCTCGTCGTGACGACGATCTGGGACGGCCTGTCTAGCGTCGGCGCGGCGGGCCTCGACCCTCACGGGGACACCCATGCGGACACCCCTGCGGACACCCCGGCGGACGCCCGGTGACGCCGCGTCGCAAGGGCGCCGAGGGGCCGACGACGCAGGCCACGCTCGCGCTCGACCGCGCGAAGGTCGCCTGGCGCGGACGTCCGTACGACCACGACCCGTCGGCCCCGAGCTACGGGCTCGAGGCGGCGGCAGCGCTCGGTGTCGAGCCGGCACGTGTCTTCAAGACGCTGCTCGTCGACACCGGTCGCGGCCTGGCCGTGGGCATCGTCCCGGTCGACGGACAGCTCGACCTCAAGGCCGTCGCCTCGGCGCTCGGCGCGAAGTCGGTGACGATGGCCGATCCCGCAGCCGCCGAGCGCAGCACCGGGTACGTCGTCGGCGGCATCTCCCCCGTGGGCCAGAAGCGCGCGCTCCCGACGGTGCTCGACGACTCGGCGTTCGAGCACGAGACCGTCCTCGTGTCCGGGGGTCGCCGCGGGTTCGACGTCGAGCTGGCACCGGCGGACCTGGCCGCCGTGACACGTGCCGTCCGGGCCCCGATCGCGCGGGGACCCAACGGATGAGGGCCGTACCCGCCAGCACGCGGCTCGGCCGCGCCCGGCTCGTCGTGATCCTCGCGGCCCTGACGATGGTGGGCCCGTTCTCCATCGACACGATCTTCCCCGCGTTCGACGTCATCGGCCGCGAGCTGGCGGTCGACGCGGTGACGATGCAGCAGACGCTCAGCGTCTACCTGGCGACGTTCGCGGTGGCGAGCCTCTTCCACGGCTCGTTGTCGGATGCGCTCGGGCGCAAGCCGGTGATCCTCGTCGGCTGTGGGCTCTACGCCGCGACGAGCGCGCTGTGTGCCCTCGCGCCGAGCATGCCGTTGCTGCTCGGCGCCCGCGCCGTGCAGGGCCTCGTCGCCGGTGCCGGGATGATCGTCGGCCGGACCGTCGTGCGCGACCTGTTCGACGGGTCGGCCGCGCAGCGGTTCATGTCGCACATCTCGGTCATCTTCGCCGTCGCGCCCGCACTCGCGCCGATGGTCGGCGGCTGGATCCTCGGGTGGGGCCAGTGGCGCACGATCTTCTGGGTGCTGACCGGCTACGGGGTCGCCCTCGTCGTGGCGACGCTCGTGGCCCTGCCCGAGACCCATCCGGCGTCCGAGCGGGTCCCGTTCCGCCCGCGCCCGCTCGTCGCGTCCTTCGTGTCGGTGGCCCGCGACGCGTCGGTCGTGCGCCTCGGCGCGGCGATCGCCCTCAACTTCGCGGGGCTGTTCCTCTACGTGTCCTCCGCGCCCGTCGTCGTCGTGGAGCACCTCGGTCTCGGGCCGCGCGACTTCGGGGTGCTCTTCGTCCCGCTCGTCGTCGCGATGATGCTCGGCTCGTTCCTCACGGGGCGGCTCGCCGGGCGGGTCCGCCAGGGCGCGTTCGTCCTCGCCGGCTTCGTGGTCTCGCTCGCGGGAAGCGTCTTCGCCGTGCTGTACCAGGGCCTGTCGGCGGCCCCCTCGACCGTGTGGACCGTGCTGCCGGTCGGCGCGATCTCGCTCGGTGTCGCGCTCGTCTTCCCCGTCCTCACCATCGCCATGCTCGACCTGCGACCGCGTGAGCGTGGCGCGGTGTCCTCCTTCCAGTCGTTCCTCAGCACGTGCGCGAACGCCCTTGTGGCAGGGGCCCTCTCGCCCCTCGTCAGCGGGTCGCTGACGACGCTCGCCCTCGTGGCCGGCTCACTGACGAGCGCCGCGCTGGCCCTGTGGGCCTGGCACCGTCGGACGCACCTGACCGCGTCGCGCGCACCGGTCCCGCCCGACGCGTCGGCCGAGGAGCCCACCGACCGGCTGTGACGCGTCCGGCACGGCTTCCCTTGTGCCGCAAGGTCGCTCGGGCGGGCGCTACTCCTGCTCGCGCGGGATGGCTGAGGCGCTTCGACCCTCCCACGGCGTCGACAGGACGACGGTCGTGCGGGTCGAGACGTTGGCGGCCGAGCGGATCCGCGCGAGAAGGTCCTCCAGGTTGCCCGGTGTGCCGACGCGCACCTTGAGGATGTAGCTCTCGACCCCGGCCACCGAGTGGCAGTCCTCGATCTCGGCGATGTGCGCGAGGCGCTGGGGCACGTCGTCGGGCGCGCTGGGGTCGAACGGCGTGACGGAGATCAGCGCTGTCAGCGACAGGCCGAGCGCCTCGGGCGAGACCGTGGCCGCATACCCGGTGATGACGCCCCGCTCCTCGAGCCGCCGGACGCGCTGGTGCACCGCGGACGTCGACAGGCCCGTCGCCTTGCCGAGGTCGGTGTAGCTCATGCGGCCGTCTGCGAGCAGCAGGCCGACGAGGCGACGGTCGAGTTCCTCCATGCCGGAAGGGTAGACCAGCAGTGCGGTGCCCGCCGGGCAGTTCCTCATCGCGGTACGGACGCGTCGTCGGCGCCCGCGGGCCCGCCGCGGCGGGCCCGCGGGCACCGCTAGTCTCGGCGCATGGCGTCTCCGCGGCTCATGCTCCTCGACTCGGCCTCGCTGTACTTCCGGGCCTTCTTCGGCGTTCCCGAGGTGATCGGCCCGAGCGGCACCCCGACCAACGCGGTTCGCGGACTCCTCGACATGATCGCCTCCCTCGTCGAGCGCGCCCACCCCACCCACCTGGCCGCCTGCTGGGACAACGACTGGCGGCCGGCCTTCCGCGTCGCGGCCATCCCGTCGTACAAGGCGCACCGCGTGGCCGCCCGCGGCGAGAACGAGCTGAACGGCGAGGAGGCGCCCGAGGCCCTCACCGTCCAGGTGCCGATCATCGTCGACGCCCTGCGCGCCCTCGGCCTGGCCCGCGTCGGAGTCGACGGGCACGAGGCCGACGACGTCATCGGCACGCTGGCCACCACATGGTCCGGGCGGATGCCCATCGACATCGTCACCGGCGACCGCGACCTGTTCCAGCTCGTCGACGACGCCAACGGCGTGCGCGTCGTCTACACCGCCCGGGGCGGGGTCCGCGCCCCCGACTTCGTCGACCAGGCGTTCATCGCCGAGAAGTACGGCGTCGCGAACGGACGCGCCTACGCCGACATGGCGGCCTTGCGGGGCGACACGAGCGACGGCCTGCCGGGCGTCGCCGGCATCGGTGAGAAGACGGCCGCCAAGCTCATCACGACCTACGGGACGCTGGAGGGGCTGCGCGCGGCGATCGACGGGGGCGACCCGGCGCTCAAGGGCGCCCAGCGGGCCAGGCTCGAGGCCGCCGGCCAGTACCTCGACGCCGCGCCACGCGTGGTCGAGGTGGTCCGCGACGCCCCGCTGCCCCACGTCGACCTCGCCCTGCCGACCGCGGTCGCCGACCCCGCGCTGATGTCGCGCCTGGCCCTCGAGCACGGCCTGACGTCGTCCTTCGACCGCGTCGTCACCGCCCTCGGCATCCGCTGATCCGGGCTCTGGTACGCGAAGAGGTCGGTCCCGGACGGGACCGACCTCCTCGTGACGGCCCGACGGGCCGCGGCGTCAGAGAGCGCGGACGCGCATCGCCTGCGGGCCCTTGGGGCCCTGCTCGACGTCGAACTCGACGGCCTGGTTCTCCTCGAGGCTCCGGTAGCCGTTGCCGGTGATCTCGGAGTAGTGGACGAAGACGTCCGGGCCCTCGGTCGGAGCGATGAAGCCGAAGCCCTTCTCCGCGTTGAACCACTTGACAGTTCCCTGTGCCATGTCTGGCTCCTTCAGGTTGGAGGTCGGAGCCGCTCGGACGAGGGCTCCGTGTCGCCACAAACGCACGACCCCAGAGACCTGAGATGAGGCGCGCTCGCTGTTCGGTCCTTGCGAGCGTGCGAGCACAGCACCAAAAACGTCGACGGTCCCACCAGCCTAGCCGACGGCACCGGCAGACGACGACTCGACAGCGGGCCGGGTGCCGCTCCCCCGCCTCGGCGAGACCATGCGGGCGGCGGCGTCAGTCGATGCGGTCGGCGGCCACGACGCCGCGGAGCACGCCGTCGGACGCGCGTCGCGCGGTCTCCTGCAGGACCGGGTCACCGGCGTCCGTGAGCTGCCCGAGCAGGTCGACGACCTGCTTGCACCGGCGGACGAAGTCGCCTGCGGCGAGGTCGGTGCCGCGCAGGACGTCCTCGAGCCGCTGGCCGCTCGCCCACCGGTGGACCGCCCACGCGATGCCCGCGTCCGGCATCGCCGTGCGGGGCAGCGCGAGGGCGCCCTCGGCGTCCTCGAGGTCGGACCAGATGCGCACCATGCGGTCGTAGGCCTCGCGAACCTCGTCGTTGGGCCACCGCGGTGTCAGCCCGCCGTCCTCGCGCCGCGGCTCGTGCACGAGCGTCGACACGACCGCGGCGAGCGACGGCGGGTCGAGCCGACGCCACAGGCCCTCGCGCAGCGACTCGGCGGCGAGGAGGTCCTTCTCGGTGTAGAGGCGGCCCAGCCGGTCGCCGTCACCGGTGACCCGCGTCCCGCCGTCGGCGAGGTAGCCCATCTCGCCGAGCAGGTCGCAGATGCGGTCGAAGGTCTTGGCCACCGAGTTGGTCCGGCCGTCGATCTTGCGCTGCAGACCCTCGGTCTCGCGCCTGAGGCGGAAGTACCGCTCGGCCCACCGCGCGTGCTGCTCGCGGTCCGGGCACCGGTGGCAGGGGTGGTGCCGCAGCGCCCGCAGCAGCTCCTCGATGCGGGCGTCCGTCGGGTCCTGGGACGGCTCGGACCCGCCGCGCCGGGGCGGGTCGTACGGGACGGTGGCGCGCAGGGTCGCGGCGAGGTCACGGCGCGCCTTGGGGTTCTTGGCGTTGAACTGCTTGGGAACCCGCATCGTGCCCAGGGGCTCGATGGGCGTCGGCACGTCGTGCAGGGTCAGGCGACGCAGGTGGTGGTCCTCGGTGACGACAGAGGGTGAGGCGGGGTCACCCTTGCCGCCACGGTTCGGCATGACGACGACGGCCAAGCCCGTGTGCCGGCCCGCGGGGATACGGACGATGTCGCCGATCTTGAGGCTCTCCAGGGAGATCGCGGCGGCTGCCCGCAGGGAGGCGGACCTGCGCTTGGCGCCCTCCTTCTCCAGGCTGCGGATCTCCTCGCGCATGGCGGCGTACTCGGTGAAGTCGCCGAGGTGGCAGGCCATCGACTCGGCGTACCCGGCGAGCGCCTCCTCGTTGCGGCGGACCGTGCGCACGAACCCGACGACCGCGCGGTCGGCCTGGAACTGGGCGAACGAGGTCTCGAGGACAGTTCGGGCGGTGTCGCGGCCGAACTGGCGCACGAGGTTGACCGCCATGTTGTACGTGGGCCGGAAGCTCGAGCGCAGCGGGTAGGTGCGGGTCGAGGCGAGACCGGCGACGGCCGCCGGGTCCAGGCCACGGTTCCACAACACGACCGCATGGCCCTCGATGTCGATGCCGCGGCGCCCGGCCCGACCCGTCAGCTGGGTGTACTCGGCCGGCGAGATGTCGACGTGGTTCTCGCCGTTGAACTTGACCAGTCGCTCGAGGACGACGGTCCTGGCCGGCATGTTGATCCCCAGGGCGAGCGTCTCGGTGGCGAACACGGCCCGGATGCGGCCCTGCGTGAACAGCTCCTCGACGACCTCGCGGAAGGTCGGGAGCATGCCGGCGTGGTGGGCAGCGAAGCCGCGCGAGATGCCGTCGACGAAGTCCCAGTAGCCGAGCACCGAGAGGTCCTCGTCGGCCAGCCCCGCGACGCGCTCCTCGACGACGCGGCGGTTGCGCTCGCCGTCGGCCTCGGGGATGAGACGCAGGCCCCCGGCCAGCAGCTGGCCGACCGCGGCCTCGCAGCCGGCCCGGCTGAAGATGAAGGTGATCGCCGGCAGCAGACCCTCGCGCTCGAGGCGGGTCACGACCTCCCCGCGCGTGGCACCTCCGCCCGGCCGGCCACCCCGGGCGAACCCGTTGCCGCCCTCGCCACCGCCCGGCCCCCGTCCGTTGCCGCGCCGTCCCCGGCCGGCCCAGTCGTCGCGCCCGTCGCGCCCGTTGCGGCCGCCTCTTCCCGGGCGGCCCTTGGCGCGGCCGCCCCGGTTGCTGACCCAGTGGCTGTCCCAGGCGCCGCGCTGCTCGGTGCCGCGGATGGCGTGGACGAGGTCGGGGTTGACCCCCACCTCGACGGTGGGGCCCGACGCGGACACCTCCTCCTCGACGAAGAGGTCGAAGAGGGTCTGGCCGACCATCATGTGCTGCCACAGCGGCACCGGGCGGTGCTCGGACACGATGACCTCGGTGTCCCCGCGGACCTCGCCGAGCCACGCGCCGAACTCCTCGGCGTTGCTCACGGTGGCCGACAGCGAGACGACGCTGACGTCCGCCGGCAGGTGGATGATGACCTCCTCCCACACGGCACCCCGGAACCGGTCCGCCAGGTAGTGGACCTCGTCCATGACGACCCAGCCCAGCCCGCGCAGCGTCGCGGACCCGGCGTACATCATGTTGCGCAGCACCTCGGTGGTCATGACCACGACGGGTGCCTCACCGTTGACCGACGAGTCGCCGGTGAGCAGCCCGACCTTGTCGGCGCCGTAGCGCCGGACGAGGTCGGCGTACTTCTGGTTGGACAGCGCCTTGATCGGCGTCGTGTAGAACGCCTTGCGGCCGGTGGCGAGGGCCAGGTGGACGGCGAACTCGCCCACGACGGTCTTGCCCGCGCCGGTGGGGGCCGCCACGAGGACACCGCGTCCCTCCTCGACGGCTCGGCACGCCTCGGTCTGGAAGTCGTCGAGCGGGAAGTCCAGCTCGGACGTGAACGCCGCGAGCTGCGGCCAGGTCGGGATCACGCCGCCTCCCCTACCCGCGGCCCGGCCACGACGACCGCCAGGGCGCCGGGCACCACCTCGATCTCGACGGGCAGGTCGGCGAACGCCTCGCCGTCGGCCTGCGACGGGATCCCGGACGCCTCGAGGCGGATGCGACGGCCACGCAGCAGCTGCACGGCCGGATGGGTGACGTGCCGGCCCGAGTACACGGAGGGGAAGACGCGCAGGAACGCCGGGACCGACAGCTCGTGGACGACCATGACGTCGAGCAGCCCGTCGGCGACGTCGGCGTCCGGGCTCACCTTCATGCCGCCGCCGAAGGAGGTCGTGTTGGCCACGGTCACCAACATCGCACGCGTCTGGATGCGCTGCCCGTCGACGTCCACGACGTAGGGGATCGCCCGGAAGACGGGCAGCTCGCGCAGCACGGCGAGGGTGTAGCGCAGCTGTCCCCTCGGCCACGTCATGCGCCGCGCGCGCTCGTTGACGACCGCGTCGAACCCGGCGCCGAGGACGCCGCCGAACCATCGCTCCCCCGCGACGCCGTGACTGGCCCGGCCGAGGTCGACGTGTCGCGTCCGACCGCTGACGAGCAGCTCCACCGCGGCCACGGGGTCGCGTACCGGCAGACCCAGGTTGCGCGCGAAGTCGTTCCCGGTGCCTGCGGCGACGACGGCGAGCCGGGTCGACGAGGCAGCGCACAGGTTGACGCCGAGGTGGACCATGCCGTCACCTCCGACGACGACGAGGGTGTCGACGCCGTCCGCCACGGCCTGCAGGGCCCGGGCCCGCGCCTGCCCGTAGTCGGGGCCGGACACCTCGGTGACGTCGTGGCCCGCGGCGAGGAGCAGCCGACGCGTCTGCTCCCCGAGGGCGACGCCGGCCCCCTTGCCGGACGTGGGGTTGACGACGAGGGCGACGCGGTCGGGCACAGCCGAACGCTACAGGGCGGAGGCCTGGTCGTCCGCGACCTCCAGCCAGTCCGGCCGGTCGGCCTCCTTGCGCCGGTCGAAGAGGAAGGCCAGCCCCACGGACGCGAAGTAGAGCGCGATCATCGGCGTGGCGAGGAAGAGCATCGTGTACGCGTCGGGCGTGGGGGTCATGACCGCGGCGAAGACGAAGATGATCATGACCGCGGGCCGCCAGCCCTTGAGCATCGTGCGCGCCGGCAGCACCCCGACGAGGTTGAGCGCCACGAGGAAGACGGGCAGCAGGAACGCGCACCCGAAGGCGACGATGAACTTGAGGACGAAGTTGAGGTACTGCGAGCCGTCCTGGAGGTTGTAGGCCCCCTCGGGCGTGAACCCGAGCAGCACCGCGACGGCCTTGGGCACCATGACGAACGCGAAGAAGCACCCGGTGAGGAACAGCGGCACCGCGGCGACGACGAACAGCCGCGCGACGAGCCGCTCCTTCTTCGTCAGGCCGGGGACGATGAAGCCCCAGATCTGCATGAGCCACACCGGCGAGGCCAGGATGAGACCGACGAACAGCGACGTCGTCAGCTGCAGGGCGAAGGCGTCGGTCATCCCGGCGAAGTTGATGTTGACGACGCTGTGCCGTTCGGCCGCGAGGTCCTTGAGCGGCTTGGTCAGGGCGTCGATGACCCGCTCGTAGTAGATCCACCCGACGACGCCGCCGACGACGATCGCCGTCGCGCTGATGACGAGGCGGTTGCGCAGCTCACGGAGGTGGTCGCCGAGGGACATCCGCCCCTCGGGGTTGCGCTTGCGGAGCAGCGATGGCATTCAGGGCCGCCGGAACGGGACGGGCTCGAACAGGGTGCTGGCGCCGAACACCGCTCAGAGCGTCGTGTCGCGGCGGACGTCGGAGGTCGCGTCCGGCGTGCTGGCCGCACCCGCGCCGCCCGCGGGGCTCGTGGTGCCGCCCCCCGAGGCGGCCCGGAGTCGGTCGGCCTCGGCGCGGGCCTCGGCGGCGCGTCGCTCGGCCTCGGCCAGCCGGGCCTCGGCGGCGCGTCGCTCGGCGTCGGCGTCGACGGCCTCACCCGGGACGGTGGTCCGGGAGGCCTCGCTGGACTTGCCGTCCTTCTTCAGCTCGTCGACCTCCGACTTGAAGACGCGCGCCGACCGGCCGAGGCTGCGGGCCATGTCGGGGAGCTTCTTCCATCCGAACAGGGCGATGAGCACGATCGCGATGATGATGAGTTCGGGGGCACCCAGGTTGGGCATGGTGTCTACTCCTCGTCGAAGGCCGGCCCGGGTGATCGGGCCGTCAGGCGCAGCATCGGCGCTGCAGGTGACCAGCATACGTGCGCGGCCCGGACGCCGACCCGTCGACGCAGGTGTGCCCACGATGTGGGCCCGCTCGGGACCGCAGCCTCAGCCCGGGGTCTCGTAGCCGGCCAGCGCGGCGCGGGCCTCCTCGGCGACGGCGTCGGCGAGCCCCGACGGCGACACGACGCGCACGTCGCCGCCGAGCCGGAGCACGAGCCGCTGCACGAGCGCAGGATCGGCGACCTTGAGCGTGACGCGCAGCGAGCCGTCGGGGAGGCGCTCGACGCCCTCGTTCGGGTAGTAGTCGGCGATCCAGGCCGCCCACCGGGTCGCCTCGAGGACGACCGTGAGGTCGTTCTCGCCCGGGACGAACACGTCGTCGAGGTCGCGGGGCCGTGCCTGCTCGGGCGGCGTGCCGTCGACGTCGAGGACCTCGACCGACTCGATGCGGTCGAGCCGGAAGAGGCGCACGGCCTCGGCCCGGTGGCACCAGCCCTCGACGTACCACTGGGCGTCGAGGTTGACGATGCGCATGATGTCGACGTCGCGCTCGGTGCTCTCGTCGCGCGTCGCGACGTAGTACCGCAGGTGGACGCGCCGGCCGCGGGCGAAGGCGTCCTTGAGCGGGGCCATCGCCTCGTGCTGGCTGCCGTCGTCGAGGTCGAGCGCGATGCGGCCCGCCGGGTCACCGGCCGTCGTCGCGACCGCGCGGCGCAGCTTGTCGAGGGTCCGCTCGGCGACGTCCGACCCGACGATGCTCGACCCGAGGGCCTGCAGGCCGGCGGTCAGCGTGATGGCCTCGTCGCGCGTCAGGCGCATCGGCGCGGCGATGTCGTCGGCGTTGTCCAGGTAGATGTGGCCGCTGTCCCAGTCGGCGTCGATGAGCTCCGAGTGGCCGTAGCCGGGCGTGCCGCAGAGGAACAGAAGCTGGAGGTCGTCGACGACCTGCTCCTCGGTGACCCCGAACTCGTCGGCGGCCTCGGAGATCGGCACGCCGCGGTGCTGCAGCAACCACGGCACCATGTCGAGCAGGCGGCCCAGGCGCTGCGTGGCGGTCTCCTGGGGGCGGCGGGCGGTCGTCCGTCGGGTGTCGGTCATCGCTGGTCCCCCTGGTTCGCCACATCCGCCAGGTCGCCGAGCGCCGCGTCCCGGGTCCGTGCGCCGGTGCGCCCATTGGCCGCGGCGGCCGCCCTGAGCGTGGCCCGGACCGCGTCGACGAGCTCGGGCGGCGACACGGCGACGGCGTCGGCACCGAGGGCGACGACGTCACGGTCGGTGACGCCGCGGCGGTAGGGCACCTCGACCTCGTCCCAGCGTCCGCCGAGCTCGGTGGTCCGTTCGGCGTGCCGGCGCAGCGTGTGGCCCCGGCCGGTGCGCAGCCGCACCACCGCGGTGCCCTCCGGTTCGGCCGGCTGCCCCTCGAGGGCCACCTCGGGCACGTGGTCGGCGGGCACGGTGTAGGAGCCGGCTCTGCCCTTGCGGCGCACCGGACCCTCGACCCGGCTGAGCCGGAAGGCGCGCTCGTCCGCGCGGTCGACGTCGAACCCGGTCAGGTACCAGCGGCCGTGCCAGTTCTTCAGCGCCCAGGGCTGGACGTGCCGGGTCGTCACCGAGCCGTCGTTCTTGCGGTAGTCGAAGACGATCGGCTGCAGGGCCGTGAGGGCGGCGTGCACCGCCTCGAACGCCGGCTCCTTGGTGCGGATCCGCGGCTCGACGCCGGCGGCCACGGACTCGTCGATCTCGACGCCGGCCAGCCGCAGCTTGCGAAGCCCCGCGGACGCGGCCCCGGAGATGCTCGCCGTCGACCACGCGCGAGCCGCCAGCGCGAGGGCAGCGACCTCGTCCGGCTCGAAGGCGATCGCCGGCAGCGAGGTCTCGCCGGAGTCGATGCGGTACCCGACCTCGTCGTCGAAGAGGACGTCGATGACGGTCGTCGTGATGGGGATGCCCATCTCGCGCAGCTCGTCCTTGTCGCGCTCGAACATCCGGTCGAACGCCTCGTCGGAAGCTCGCCTGGGCGTACGCAGGCAGGGACTCGCGGATCCGCTGCTTCGACACCGGCCGGCGGGCGGACTTGAGCGCGAGGATGAGGTTGAGCAGCCGTTCGGTCTTCTCGGCCGAGGCGGACGCGGACATCGTCGACCTTTCGTGTGAGCGGCTGGGCGGCGGGCAGTCCGACGCTACCCGAACATGCGATCGATAGGGTTCACCCATGATCCAGTGGCGCCGGGGTGTCGTGGCGCACGTCCGGGCCCGCTGGGCGGGGGCGGTCGAGTACGCGGTCCGGCTCGACTCCGGCGAGGAGGTCCGGGCCCTCGGCTACGCCGACACCGTGGGGGTCCTCGGGCCCGGCACCGGTGTCCTGCTCAACACGACCGCCCTCGAGCGGGGCCTCGGCACGGGCGGGCTCGCTCTCGTCGTCGCCGCGCCCGACACGCTGCCCGCACCGGTCGACGACGTGCGAGGCGTGCCCGGGCACCTCGTCAAGGCCCGCTACACCCCGAGCCAGACGATGGTGCTCGGCGTCGACGAGCAGGACAGCCCCCACCACGCCCTCCTGCGCGACGCGGACGACCTCGCGGGGCTGCCCGTCGTCGTCGCCGACCTGCACTCCAGCCTGCCGGCCGTGCTCGCGGGCCTGCGCGAGACCGACCGGACGCTGCGCGTCGCCTACGTCATGACCGACGGCGGTGCGCTCCCCCTCGACTTCTCCCGCACCGTGGCGGGCCTGCGCGAGGCGGGCTGGCTCGCCGCGTCGGTCACGGTGGGGCAGGCCTGGGGCGGCGACCTCGAGGCCGTCAACGTCCACAGCGGGCTGCTGGCGGCAAAGCTCGTCGCCGGGGCCGACGTCGTCGTGGTCGCCCAGGGCCCGGGCAACCTCGGCACCGGCACCCGGTGGGGCTTCTCCGGCACGTCCGCCGGCGAGGCCGTCAACGCGACCGGCACCCTCGGCGGGCGCCCGGTGTGTGCCCTCCGGATCTCCGAGGCCGACCCGCGCGAGCGCCACGTCGGGATCTCCCACCACAGCCGCACCGCCTACGGACGCGTCGCCCTCGTGCCCGCGGACGTCGCCGTCCCGATCCTCGGCGGGGTCTTCGGCGAGCGGGTGCGTGCCGAAGCGCGCGACCTGTGCGACGCGTCCGGCGGGCGGCTCACCGCCCACGAGGTCCCCGTGGACGGGCTCGAGGAGGTCCTGCGCCGGACGCCGGTGCCGCTGCGCACCATGGGCCGCGGCTACGACGACGACCGCGCCGGCTTCCTCGCCGCGGCCGTCGCAGGACGCTACGCCGCCGGTCTGGCGGTTCGGCGCGCGTCACGCCTGGGCTGACGAGCGATGCGAGCGCAGCGAGCGAGCCGAGGAGGGAAGGCGGGACATGAGCCGAGCGCCTTTCCCTCACGTACTGCCCCGATTCTCGGGGCAGTACGTGAGCGCGCTGCACCCCACACGAGCCGAGCGAGCTAGTGTCGCCGCGCGCGTCACGCCTGGGGTGACGAGCGACGCGAGCGCAGCGAGCGAGCCGAGGAGGGAAGGCGGGACATGAGCCGAGCGCCTTCCCTCACGCACTGCCCCGGTTTTCGGGGCAGCACGTGAGCGCGCCGCACCCCACACGAGCGGAGCGAGCCAGTGTCACCGAGCCAGTGTTACCGCACGTCGTCGAGGTCGACGACGAAGATCAGCGTCTCGCCCGGGGCGATGGCCGCGCCCGCGCCGCGCTCGCCGTAGGCCAGGTGGGCCGGGATCGTCAGCCTGCGCCGTCCCCCGACCTTCATGCCCTGGATGCCCTTGTCCCAGCCGGGGATGACCATGCCGACGCCGAGACGGAAGTCGAGCGGCGCGCCACGGTTCCACGACGAGTCGAACTCCTCCCCCGTCGAGTGCGCGACGCCGACGTAGTGGGCGCTGACCGTGTCACCGGCCCTGGCCTCGCGGCCCTGCCCCTCGATGAGGTCCTCGACGACGAGGTCGGCCGGCGGCTCGCCCTCGGGGAAGTCGATCTCCGGCTTGGTGCGGTCGGGGTCGAGTGCCATGCTGCGTTCCTCTTCCTCAGGTGTCGTGTCGTGTCGTGTCGTATCGGTCGGTCGTCCAGTGTGTCAGCCGGGCGGGCCGTCGTCGGGCCTGCCCGGTGGTAGCCCTCAGTAGGCGTCGAGGATGTCGACGACGAAGACGAGGGTGTCGGTGCCCGAGATCTTCGGCGGCGCGCCGGCCTTGCCGTAGCCGTCGGCGGGCGGGATGACGACGAGCACCCGGCTGCCGACCTTCTTGCCGACGAGCGCCTTGTCCCAGCCGGGGATGACCGCGCCGACACCGATCGGGAAGTCGGCCGCCTGGCCGCGCTGCCACGAGGAGTCGAAGACGCTGCCGTCCTTCCAGAGCACGCCGTGGTACTGCGCGGCGATCGTCTGGCCCTTCCTGACGACCGGGCCGCTGCCCTCGACCAGCGTCGCCTGCTGCAGCGTCGTGGGCGCCGCCGTCTTCGGGACCGTGACCTTGGGCTCCTTGGCGGTGCCGCTCGGGAAGGCCACCGTCGGCAGGCCGGCCGGGCTGGCCGCCTGCGTGCCATCGATCTTCGTCGGGCTCGGGTGCACGTCGGAGATGTCGGCGACGACGACGATCGTGTCGGTGCCCGAGACGCCGAGCTGCTGGTTGCCGGCCGACCCGAAACCCTTGGCCGGCGGGATGGTGAAGGCGATGCGGCCACCCTTCGTGGCGCCGACGAGCCCCTCGGTGAACCCCGCGACGATGTCGGTGCGCCCGAGGCGGTAGCCCTCCACGGGCCGGCCCTTGGCATAGCCGTCGTCGAGCAGCTTCCCGCTCGTCCCGTTGTAGATGCGGGCGCGCAGCAGGACGGTGTCCGACCTTGTCGCGGCCGCGCCGGTGCCCGGCGTCAGGACCTTGTGCTCGACGGTCGTGCTCTTGATCGGCGTCGCGCCGAGGCTGACCTTGGGAGCGGTCTTGAGGTCGACGGGGCCGGTGGCCGTGACGCCCTTGAGGGCGACCGACGCGGCGCTCGTCGACGCGGTGCTCGTCGACGCGGTGCTCTGCCCGCCGCCGCCGGACTGCGAGCCGCACGCGGTCAGGGTGGTGGCGCCGAGGGCGAGGGCGAGGACGGCGGCGGTACGGGCCGCGTGTCGGTGGGAACGCACAGGGGTGTCTTCCGTTCGGGTCTGGCGGTAGGTCTGCGGGGCAGGTGCCGGTCGGAGGGGCGGCAAACCCGGCCACTGTAACGCCGCCCGCTGGGCCGCGCCCACAGCGTCCTGACAGGTCGGTGTGCCCGCCTCAGAGCGGCCGCTGCACCACCGGGGAGCGCTCGATGGTCTCCATGAGCCGCTCGACCCGCTCGTCGACGGACCGGAAGGGGTCCTTGCAGAGCACCGTGCGCTGAGCCTGGTCGTTGAGCTTGAGGTGGACCCAGTCGACGGTGAAGTCGCGCCCATGGGCCTGGGCGGCCCGGATGAAGTCGCCGCGCAGCTTGGCGCGGGTCGTCTGCGGCGGGCGCACCTTGGCCTCGAACACCTCGACGTCGGAGGCGACGCGGGCCGCCCGACCGTGGCGCTGCAGCAGGTAGTGCAGGCCGCGGCGTCGGTTGATGTCGTGGTAGGCGAGGTCGAGCTGCTGGATGCGGGCGTCGCCGAGGCCGAGGCCGTGCTTGGCCCGGTACCGCTCGATGAGCCGGTACTTGATGACCCAGTCGATCTCGGTCTCGATGGCCCCGAGGTCGCCGGCGCCGATCGCGTCGAGGGCGCGTCCCCACAGCTCGAGGACCTGCTTTGTGTCGGCGCTGTCCATGCCCTCGCGCTCGACGAACTCGACGGCCTTGTCGAGGTACTCCCGCTGCATGTCGAGGGCCGACAGCTCGCGGCCGTTGGCGAGGCGCACCGTGGCGCGGCCCGTCGGGTCGTGGCTCATGGTGCGGATCGCCCGGATCGGGTTCTCCATCGACAGGTCGCGCATGACGACGCCGGCCTCGATCATCCGCAGCACGAGGTCGGCGCTGCCGACCTTGAGCAGGTTGGTCGTCTCGGACATGTTCGCGTCGCCGACGATGACGTGCAGGCGGCGGTAGCGCTCGGCGTCGGCATGCGGCTCGTCGCGGGTGTTGATGATGGGTCGGCTGCGCGTTGTCGCCGACGACACGCCCTCCCAGATGTGGTCTGCGCGCTGGCTCACCGCGAACGACGCGCCGTGGGCCGTGGCGACGACCTTGCCGGCGCCGCACGTGATCTGCCGGCTGATGAGGAACGGGATGAACATGTCGGAGACGCGCTGGAAGTCGCCCGTGCGACCGAACAGGTAGTTCTCGTGGCAGCCGTAGGAGTTGCCGGCCGAGTCGGTGTTGTTCTTGAAGACGAAGATCTCGCCCTCGACGCCGTCGTCGTGCAGCCGGCTCTGGGCGTCCTCGACGAGGCCCTCGAGGATGCGCTCGCCCGCCTTGTCTTGGATAACGAGCTCGCGGACCGAGTCGCACTCGGCTGTCGCGTACTCCGGGTGCGAGCCAACGTCGAGGTACAGGCGGGCGCCGTTGCCGAGGAAGACGTTGCTCGAGCGACCCCACGCCACGACCCGTCGGAACAGGTAGCGCGCGACCTCGTCCGGCGTGAGCCGCCGCTGGCCCTGCGTCGTGCAGGTGACGCCGTACTCGTTCTCGATCCCGAAGATCCGCCGCTCCATGCACCAACTCTAGGCACCCAGTTCCGCCCCCGGCGTAGGACAGGCCGCGTTCGACGTACCGGGGCTTGGCGCGTGGTGTGCTGACGCCATGACCTCACCCGCGTCCTCGGTCCTCGTCCTCGGCGGCACCTCCTGGCTCGGCGGCCGTGTCGCCGCCCTCGCCCGGGAGGCCGGCCACGACGTCACGTGCCTGGCCCGCGGACGGTCGGGCCCGGTGCCGGAGGGTGTCAGGCTGGTGCGCGGCGACCGGTCGCAGCCGGACGCCTACGCCGCCCTGCCGGACGCGCGCTGGGACCTCGTCGTCGACGTCGCGCGCCAGCCCGGCCACGTGCGCGGCGCGGTCGCCGCCCTGTCCGACCGGGCAGACGCGTGGGCCTTCGTCAGCTCGTGCTCGGTGTACGCCTCGCACGCCGACCACGCCGCCGACGAGACGGCCGCGCTCCTGCCGGCCCTCGAGGCCGACGAGGCGACGGCCGAGCAGTACGGCGAGGGCAAGGTCGCCTGCGAGCAGGCCGTGCTCGAGGCCCGCGACGGGGCCGCCCTCGTGGCCCGCTCGGGGCTCATCGTCGGCTCCGGTGACCCGAGCGAGCGCTTCGGCTACTGGCCTTCGCGGTTCGCCCTCGCGGCCCGCGACGGTGGCCCGGTCCTCGTCCCCGAGCGGGCCGACCGGCCGGTCCAGTGGGTGCACGTCGACGACCTCGCGGCGTGGCTGCTGTCGGCCGGGCTGACGGGCACGACCGGCGCGTTCAACGCCTCGGGCGCGACGACCTCGCTCGGTGCGGTCCTCGACGCGGCCGCGGAGGCATCCGGGTTCACCGGTGAGCGGGTGCCCGCCGGTGACGAGGCCCTTGCCGCGGCGGGCGTGGAGGAGTACATGGGGCCGCGTTCGCTGCCGCTGTGGCTCCACGACCCCGACTGGGTCGGCTTCCAGGACCGCGACACCTCCGCCGCACGGTCCCACGGCCTCACGCAGCGGCCGCTGGCGGACACGGTTCGCGACGCCCTCGCGTGGGAGGAGGAGCTCGGCCTCGACCGGGCCCGCACTCGCGCGGGCCTCAAGCGCGACGACGAGCTCGCGATCATCCGCGGGCTCCCTTCGCACTGAGGGCGGCCCGTTCAGCGCGTCGGCGCCAGCTCGGCGTAGTCCGAGCGCGCGACCGGTGTCGACACGAGGGCACCGCGCGCGTCGGGCACCGGGACGACGCGGGTGCCGCTCACGAGCTGTACGTCGCTGGCGAGGGTGTTGGCGCTGACGGTGAAGACGATCTGCGCGACGGCGAGCTGCTGGTCGCGCAGCGCCAGCCGGTCGAAACCGGTGGGGACGCCGACGCGGGCGGTGCCCTGGGCCGTGAGCTCGGCCGCCAGGGACCGCGTCGAGACCGGCAGCGCCGAGCGCAGCCCGTTGGCCAGCTCGACCTCGTTGAGCGGCTGCGTCAGCGCCTCCATGACCGGCCCCATGCCGACGCCGGAGGGCACCGTCCGTGTGACGCGCTGCAGGCGGTCACCGTGCACGAGGTAGACCTGCATCGTCAGGGGAACGGCGTCGGTGCCCATCGTGCTGATGGCCCGCTCGGGGCGTGGGGGCTCCGGCAGCTGGATCGGCACGGGCTCGTCCTGCGGGGTGAGGACGCAGGCCGCAGGGACGAGCGCCGCGGCCCAGGCGACGAGCGTGACGGCGACGCGTCGACCCCACCGGCGGTCGGCACGCGTTGCTCGGCAGGTCCGTTGGTGGTCAGCGCAGCGGGAGGTCGACGACAAGCCGGGCGCCTCCCTCCGGTGACTCCTCGGCGCGGACCGTCCCGCCGTGCGCCGCGACGTGGCGCTGCGCGATCGCCAGGCCCAGCCCGACACCTTGGCCGGGGTCACCGCCCGCGCGGGCGAACCGGTCGAAGACCCGGGTCCGTTCCGCGGCGGGGATGCCGGGGCCGGCGTCGTCCACGACGATGCGCGCGAGGTCACCGACCCGCTGCACGGTCACCGACCGACAGCCACCCCCGTGGGTCTCGGCATTGCCGACGAGGTTGGCCACGACGCGCTCGAGCCGCCGCTTGTCGACGGCCCCGACGAGGTCCGCCCGCTCCGCGACCCGGGTCACCGGGCGTCCCGCCGCGGCGTCGGCGGCCCGGCGCGTGAGGTCGCCGACGTCGGCCCGCTCGAGGACGAGCCCCTCCCCGGCGTCGTGCCGCGAGATCTCGAGCAGGTCGACGACGAGGCTGCGGAAACGGGCGAGGTCGTCGGCGAGCAGGTCGACCGGCTCGCGCACCGACTCCGGGAGCAGGGCCCGCCGGTTCGTGATGACCTCCATCGAGTTGAGCATCGTCGTCAGGGGCGTCCGCAGCTCGTGGCTGACGTCGAGGGCGAACCGCGAGTCGGCCCGCACCCGGTGCTCCAGCTCGTTGACGGTCCGGTTGAACGAGTCCGTGAGCGGGTCCAGGTCGGGGTCGCCGCGTGGCGCCAGCCGGGCGTCCAGCCGCCCACCGGCGACGTCACCGGCCACCTGCGTCAGCTCGGTCAGCGGTCGCAGGGCGACGCCGCTGGCCCACCGCCCCAGGCCCGCGCCGACGAAGGTCGTCACGGCGGCGACGGAGGCGAGGACCCAGCCCATGGTCACCAGCGTCTGGTCGAGCTCGACGAGCGAGAACACCTCGAACACGGCGTCGCCCGGACGCTCCAGCGGCAGCCCGACGACGAGGTAGAGGCCGCCGTCGACGGCCACCCGCTGCGTGGCGCCCTGCCCCCGAGAGGTCGACGCGAGAAGGGAGTCCGGGATCGCGCCGGGTGCCAGCTGTGACTTGGTGCCGTACCACTGCCCGGCGACGAAGGCCACGGACGCGACGGCGTCGTTCGTGGGCAGCCCGCTGACGACCGATGCCGGTGACGCCCCGGGCCGGGACAGCGCCCCCTCGACCGAGGCCCGGTCGAGCGAGGTCTCGGTGACGGCCACCTGTTCGCGCTGGGCGAGCAGGTAGCGCGAGACCACCGCCCACGAGACGACCGACAGCAGAGCGGAGATCGCGAGCGCCAGGAGACCGAAGGAGAAGCTCGAGGCGGGCTCGCAGCGACAGGGAGCGCCATGGGCCAGGGCGACGCCGAGGGAGCGAGACGCGCTGTGCCCCAGGCATCGTCGCGTCCTCAGCCCGCGAGCCGGTAGCCCAGGCCCCGTGCGGTGACGACGTGCCGGGGGTTGGCGGGGTCGCGCTCGACCTTGGTGCGCAGACGCCGGATGTGGACGTCGACGATGCGGCTGTCGCCGAAGTAGTCGTAGCCCCAGACCCGGTCGAGCAGCTGCTCGCGGCTGCAGATGCGGCCCTCGGCCTGGGCCAGCTCGACGAGGAGGCGGAACTCCGTGCGGGTCAGGCCGACCGGCTCGCCGGCGAGGGTGACGAGACCGTCCTCGACGCCGATGACGAGGTCCCCGGTGACGATCTGCCTCGGGGCACGACCACCGAGCAGCGGCTCGGTCCGCCTGAGCAGGGCCCGGATCCGGGCCGCGAGCTCCTTGGCCACGAGGGGCTTGGTGACGTAGTCGTCGGCGCCCGACTCCAGACCCGCGACGACGTCGTGGCTGTCGGTCCGCGCCGTGACCATGATGACCGGCACCTCGCTGCCGCGCCGCACCTCACGGCACACCGAGAAGCCGTCGCGGTCCGGCAGCATGAGGTCGAGCAGGACGACGTCGGGCGCGCCCTCGGCAAGGCGCTCGAGGCACTGCCGGCCGTCGGCCGCCTCGAGCACCGTGAAACCCTCGTCCTCCAGAGCCAGTCGCAGGACCCGCCTGACGCGGGCGTCGTCCTCGACGAGAAGCACCCGTCGCCCCATACGGCCAATATACGTCCGCCGCTGCGGCGGTCCTGGGCGCAGATCCCGTCCGTGTCGGGTCCGTGACGGGTTCGTGACCGCCGGGACGCCTTGTGTGACGGTCACTTTGCGATCTCGTGACTTCGCCTGCGAGCGAGTCGGCGCCGGTTCGCACCCTGCCTAGCGTGACCACGACGGCTGCCCCGACCCGGGCGACCGTACCGGCCCGACGGCCGGTGACCCCGACACCAAGGGAGAACGAGATGCCACAGAGGACGTGGCCCGTGGGGGCGGCGGCGGCCGTGACCGCCGGCTGCCTCACGCTCGCTGCCTGCACGACGGGCGGCGGGACGGGTGGCTCCGCAACCGGCGCCACCTCGTCGTCGACACCGGTCAAGGGCGGAACGCTCAACATGCTCGGCAGCGGTGACGTCGACTACATGGACCCGAACATCAGCTACTACTCCATCGGCTACCTCGGCCTCCGGATGTGGAGCCGGCAGCTGTTCACCTACCCGGCCGTCGAGGGACAGACCACCAAGCCGGTGCCCGACCTCGCGCAGAGCATGCCGACGCAGGGCAGCGGCATCAGCGCCGACGGCAAGACGTACACGATCAAGATCCGCTCGGGCGCCAAGTGGAACACCTCCCCGCCCCGGCAGGTCACCGCGGCCGACATGGTGCGCGGCGTCAAGCGCACGTGCAACCCGGTGCAGCCCTTCGGGGGCCTGCCCGACTACGAGACCCTCATCGTCGGGTTCCAGAGCTTCTGCGACGGGTTCGCCAAGGTCGGCCACACGCCGGCCGCCCTCGCCGCGTACATGGACAAGACGCCGCTGCCCGGCGTCGTGGCCAAGGACGACCTCACCGTGGTCTTCACCCTGAACAGCCCGGCCAGCTACTTCCCCGACATGCTGACGCTGCCGGCCTTCTCACCCGCCCCGAAGGAGTGGGACGCCTACCTGCCGGCTAGCCCGGAGCTGGCCCAGCACACCCTGTCCGACGGCCCCTACCAGATCGACAGCTACTCGGCGACGAAGAACATCACGTTCAGCCGCAACCCGGCGTGGGACGGCTCGACGGACCCGGTCCGCAAGGCCTACGTCGACAAGATCGTCATCAACGAGACGGTCACGCAGGACTCGACCCAGCAGCAGCTGCAGACCGGGACGGCCAGCGCCGACATGGAGTTCGACAACTTCCCGCCGCCCTCGCAGCTGCCCGCCCTCATCGCCAAGAAGGACCCGAACCTGACGATCGGGCCGTCGGCGTCGTCCAACCCGTACATCGTCTTCAACACGGCCTCGCCGAACGAGAACAAGGCGCTGCAGAACGTCAAGGTGCGCCAGGCCATCGAGTACGCGCTCAACCGGACGAACATCATCCAGGTCATCGGTGGACCGAACCTCAACGAACCGCTGAGCCACGTGTTGCCCTCGGACATCGTCGGCGGTGAGCAGAACTTCGACCTGTACCCGTACGACGCGGCCAAGGCCAAGCAGCTGCTGAGCGACGCCGGGTACCCGAACGGGCTGACCCTCAAGATGCTCTACCGCAACTCCTCGGAGGGCAGCAGCAAGACGTTCCAGACCGCCCAGCAGGACCTGTCCAAGGCCGGCATCACCGTGCAGGGCGTGCCCTCGCCGAACGCCGACTTCTACACGAAGTACCTGCAGGTGCCCTCCGTCGCCAAGCGCGGTGTCTGGGACCTCGCGGTGGCCGGCTGGGGCGCCGACTGGTACGGCAACGCGGCGCTGTCGTTCTTCAACCCGCTCTTCTCCGGCTCGGCCTCGTTCCCACCGGTCGGCAGCAACTTCGGCCTCTACGAGGACCCGGGCGCGAGCGCGCTCATCACGCAGGCGGCCGAGGCGCCGACCGAGGAGGGCGCGGCGACGCTGTGGGCCAAGGCGGACCACAAGGTCATGGAGGACGCGCCGTTCTTCCCCATCACCAACCCGAAGCAGGCCAACTACCACGCGAGTCAGGTCCAGGGCGGGGTCTACGTGCCGGCCATGCAGAACTACGACCCGACCAACGTGTGGCTCAGTGCCGACAAGCAGGGTGGCTGACGGCCCGACGCTCCCTCGGAAACCTCCCCCACCCTCGGTTCCCGTGGGCCCGACCGGCCCACGGGAACCCTCCCCGGGGTGAACCGCCACGCCGGGGACCGACCCTCTCGGAAAGGCGATCCGATGGCCCTGCTCGAGGTTCGTGACCTCTCGGTCTCCTTCGCCACCCCGGACGGCGTCGTCGAGGCGGTGCGCAACCTGTCCTTCGACGTCGAGCGGGGCACGACCCTCGCGATCGTCGGCGAGTCCGGGTCGGGCAAGAGCGTCGCGACGCAGACGATCACGGGCCTGACCCGCGGCGCGCACGTGTCCGGGTCGGCGCGGTTCGACGGCGTCGAGCTGCTCGGCGCCCCCGCCCGCACGCTCCAGCGGATCCGCGGGGCCCGGATCGGGATGATCTTCCAGGACCCGCTCTCGAGCCTGCACCCGTACTACACCGTCGGTTGGCAGATCGTCGAGATGATCAAGGCGCATAGGCCCGACACCGCGACGGCGACCGCCCGGGCCCGGGCCGCCGAGCTGCTGGCCCTGGTCGGCATCCCAGGGGCCGCCGGGCGCCTCGACGACTATCCGCACCAGTTCTCCGGCGGCATGCGCCAGCGCGTCATGATCGCCATGGCGATGGCCCTCGACCCGGCCCTGCTCATCGCGGACGAGCCGACGACGGCGCTCGACGTCACCGTCCAGGCGCAGGTGCTGGGCGTCATGCGCCGGCTCCAGGAGGAGTTCGGCACGGCGATCATCCTCATCACCCACGACCTCGGCGTCGTCGCGCAGATGTCCGACGACGTCGTCGTCATGTACGCGGGGCGCGCGATGGAGCGGGCTCCCCGCCGCACCATCTTCTACCTCGGCCACCACCCGTACACGCAGGGGCTGCTCGCCTCGCTGCCGGCCCAGGGCGGCACCCGCAGCCGGCTCACGCCGATCGCCGGCACCCCACCCTCGCTCATCGACCCCCCGGTGCAGTGCCCCTTCGCACCCCGCTGTCCACACGTCTTCGACCGGTGCCGGCGCGAGCTGCCGCTGCTCGAACCGGTCGCGCACGACCCCCAGCACACGTCCGCCTGCTTCCTGCCCAAGGACGGCGCCGACCTCGGGATCGTCGGCGCCCGGACCCGCAGGTCCCCCGACCGGGAGGAGGAGCCGGCATGAGCACGAGCCCGGTCGCCCCGGCGTCCCAGCCGACCCGACGCTCTTCGGACGCGCCGCTGCTGACGGTCGAGCACGTGTCGAAGACGTTCCCCGTCCGTTCCGGCGGGCTGTGGCACCGCGGTGACGCATGGGTCCACGCCGTCGACGACGTGTCCCTCGACATCCGCGCCGGCGAGACCCTCGGCCTCGTCGGCGAGACGGGGTGCGGCAAGTCGACCCTGGCCCGCTGCATCGCCCGGCTCCACGAGGTGACCGCCGGAACCGTGACCTTCGACGGCCGCGACATCACGCACCTCGGCCGGCGCGACCTCCGCGCGGTCCGTCGCGAGGTGCAGATGATCTTCCAGGACCCGTACGGCTCGCTCAACCCGCGGCGACGCGTCGGCTCGATCATCGGCGACCCGTTCGTCATCCACGGAATCGGCTCGGACCGCGACGTCAAGCGCCGCGTCCAGGAGCTCATGGAGCGCGTCGGGCTCAACCCCGAGCACTACAACCGTTTCCCGGCCGAGTTCTCCGGCGGGCAGCGCCAGCGCATCGGTGTGGCGAGAGCCTTGGCGCTCCAACCGCGCCTCGTCATCTGCGACGAGCCGGTGTCGGCCCTCGACGTGTCGATCCAGGCCCAGATCATCAACCTGCTCATCGACCTGCAGGACGACTTCGGCCTGACGTACCTGTTCATCTCCCACGACCTGTCCGTCGTGCGGCACGTCAGCGACCGCGTCGCCGTCATGTACCTCGGCAAGGTCGCCGAGATCGCTCCCACCGAGGAGCTGTTCACGAGCGCGCGGCACCCCTACACGCGAGCCCTGCTGTCGGCCCTGCCGGTACCGGACCCCGACGTCGCGGACAGCCGCAGCCAGACGATCCTCGTCGGCGACCTGCCGTCGCCGACGGCGCCGCCGCCCGGGTGCCGGTTCCACACGCGGTGTCCGCGGGCCCAGGCCGACTGCTCGGTCTCGGTCCCACCGCTCGAGCCGGTCCTGGGCGACGCGCCGACCCACCGCACCGCGTGCTTCCACCCCCTCGCCGCCGGCGAGGACCTGGCCTCCGACGCGCCCGCCGAGCCGGCCGCGCCCCAGGCACCGACCACCCGAGGAGGCGAGCAGCCGTGAGCGGCATCCTTCCCACCCCGACATCGAGCGAGGGCGTCGCGCCCGAGCTGGCCCCGGAACCCGGCGGCGCGCCGGCCGGCACCCGGCGCAGCATCGAGGGGCGCAGCCCGTGGCTGCTCGCCTGGCAACGGCTGCGCCGTGACCAGGTGGCCATGGGTTCGCTCGTCGTCATCGTGCTCATCATCCTCATGGCCGTCTTCGCGCCGCTCGCGACGACGATCACCGGGCACCCGGTCAACGAGCAGTACCGTCAGCAGGGCCTGACGGCGGACGGCCTGCCGACGGCCCCGTCGAGCCTCTTCTGGCTCGGCACCGACGACCTCGGGCGCGACATCCTCGTCCGGATCGCCTACGGGGCCCGGATCTCGCTGCTCGTCGGCGTCGTCGCCACCGCCCTCACCGTCGTCATCGGCGTCGTCATCGGCCTGGCCGCCGGCTTCCTGGGCGGGATCGTCGACACCCTCCTCGCGCGGCTCATCGACGTGGTCCTGTCGATCCCGTTCCTGCTCGTCGCCATCGCCCTCGTGTCCATCACCGGACCGAGCCTGCTCGTCACGGTGCTCGTCATCGGGTTCTTCAGCTGGGCGTCCGTGGCCCGTATCGTCCGCGGGCAGGTGCTCTCGCTGCGCGAGCGCGAGTTCGTCGAGGCGGCGCGCTCGCTCGGGGCCTCGGACAGCAGGATCATGTTCGTCGACATCCTGCCCAACGTCCTGGCCCCGGTCATCGTGTACGCGTCGCTGCTCATCCCCGTCGTCATCGTCGTCGAGGCGACGCTGAGCTTCCTCGGACTCGGCCTGGCGCCGCCGACGGCCGACTGGGGCGGCATGATCAGCGAGTCGCAGAACTACTACACGACGGCCTGGTGGTTCGTCGTCTTCCCCGGTGTCGCGCTGCTCATCACGACGCTTGCCTTCAACCTGTTCGGCGACGGCGTCCGCGACGCGTTCGACCCGCGCGCCGACCGGTTGATGGCCGTGGTGGCCCCCGCCGTCGTCGAGACCGCCGAGTAGGAGGCCCCCATGACCCGCTTCCTCGTGCGCCGGCTCGCACTCGGTGTGCTCGTCCTGTGGCTCATCACCGTGGCCGTGTTCGCCCTGTTCTTCATCGCCCCCAACGACGTGGCCCGCACCCTCGCCGGCCGGCAGGCCACCCCCGAGACCGTCGCCCTCATCTCCCACCGCCTCGGCCTGGACCAGCCGGTGTGGAAGCAGTACACCGACTTCATCTGGAAGGCCCTGCACGGCGACCTCGGGTACGACTACTACCACCAGGTGCCGGTCACCGAGATCCTCGGCGCGGCCCTGCCCATCACGCTGTCCGTCGTCGTCGGCGGAGCCGTCATCTGGCTGGTCCTCGGCGTGACGAACGGGGTCGTGTCGGCGGTGCGGCCGCGGTCGTTCGTCGACCGGTCCCTGACGGCCTTCAGCCTCTTCTTCTACTCGATGCCCACCTTCCTGCTCGGGCTGCTGCTGCTCTACTTCTTCTACTTCCGGCTCACCCTGAGCGGTGTCGCCGTCTTCCCCCCGGGCGGCTACGCGGCCTTCAGCGAGGGGCTCGGCCCGTGGTTCCTCCACATGGTGCTGCCCTGGCTCACCCTGGCCCTCGTGTCGGCCGCGACGTACACCCGCCTGACCCGTGCCTCGATGCTCGACGTCCTCGGCGAGGACTACGTGCGTACCGCGCGCTCCAAGGGGATCGGCGAGGGACGCGTCGTCGTCCGGCACGCGCTGCGCGCCGCCCTGACGCCGGTGGTGACGCAGTTCGGCATCGACGTCGGGGCCCTGCTCGGCGGCGTCGTCGTCACCGAGACGGTGTTCTCGCTGCCCGGCCTGGGCAAGACCGCGATCGACGCGATCAACCAGCAGGACCTTCCGGTCATCATCGGCATCGTGCTGTTCGCCTCTGCTGCCGTGGTCGTCGCCAACATCGTCGTCGACATCGTCTACGCGGTGCTCGACCCCCGCGTCCGGCTGCACTGAGACGCAGGGCCGGCCGGGACCCGAGCCGCTCGAGGCGCTTCAGGTGCTCCGGGTGCTCGGGGCACTCGGGGCCCCCCTCGCGCTCGGGGCGGCGAGGAGTGTCTCGGTCGCGAGACGACTCTCCGAGCCGTCTCATCAGGCGTCCGTCCGTGTGATAGCAAGCGAGGTGCGCCTGACACAATGACGCCTGTCCCCGGCACGCCCCTCCACCTCCCTGCATTGGACGGAAATGATCGACAGACCCAACTTCAAGTTCGCCCGCCGCGGTTACGAGCCGGAGGAGGTCGACTCGTTCATCGAGCAGCAGAACCGGACTCTCCAGGCCGCCAAGAAGGACGCCGCCGAGCGCAGCGTCGAGCTGACGAAGCTCAACGCCGCGCTGACCGACCTGCGGGGGCAGCTCGGCCAGCAGTCGCGCGTCATGGCCGACCTGAAGAAGAACAGCTCCCCCACCCCGGCGCAGACCTTCGCCGACCTCGGTGAGCGCATCGCGCAGATCCTGACACTCGCCGACCAGGAGGCCGGCGACATCCGCGAGCGGGCCGCGAGCGAGGCCGAGGAGATCCGCGAGAGGGCGACGAGGGCGGCCAACGAGCTCAAGTCGACGACGACGACCTACGCCGAGCAGGCCCGCGCCCGGGCCGACGAGGAGGCGGTGCGCATCATCGCCCAGGCCAACCGCGAGGCCCAGGCGATCCTGGCCGAGGCCCAGAGCGTCGCGTCCGCGCAGCGTCAGGAGGCGGCGGCCGAGTACGAGAACCACCGGCTCAAGGCCTCACAGGCGTCCGCCGAGCTCGAGGTCAAGCTCGCCGCGCGCCGGGACGCCGCCGAGAAGGAGTTCGAGCAGCGCCGCCAGCAGCAGGAGGCCGCGTTCGCCGAGAGCGACTCTCGCCTGCGCCAGCTGACCGAGCGCGCCGAGCACGACGCCCAGGAGATGCGGACGCGCGCCCAGCGCCTCCTCGAGAACGCCCAGGCGCAGGCCGACCAGATCGTCTCGGAGGCCCGCGACCACGCGTCGCGCCTGCGCGAGGAGTCCGACCGCGAACTGGCGGCCGCGACGGCCCAGCGCGACAGCATCACGGCCCAGCTGACGAACGTCCGCCAGATGCTGGCCACCCTCGGTGGCGGCGCCCTCATGGACAGCCTCGGCGCGCCCGAGAAGCCGGCCAACGCCCAGCCCCCCGTCGAGGCGACGCCGTCGCCGGCCGAGGAGGCCATCGCCGAGGCACGACAGGCGCAGGCTCCCGAGGACCAGACCGCGGAGGCCGGCGAGGCCCCCGAGGCCGACCGGGCTGACGAGACCGCAGAGGGCACCGCGTCCGAGGAGCCCGCCGAGGGCGGGGCGACCGGGTCCGGCGACGCCCGGGCCGAGGCCGAGGTCGAGGCGCCCGCCGAGGGCGAGGCACAGTACGGCTCGGACCAGGCCTCCTACTACCAGCGCGGGAACGTCCGCACGCGTCGCTGACGCCCCGCGCCCGGCGCGGGTAGCCGGGGACACGACGGAGGCCGCCCACCAGGTCTGGTGCGCGGCCTCCGTCGTGCGTCCGTCCGTCTCGTGGGGCGCGTCGCGCGCGTCGACCGCTTCGACCGCGAGCGCGACGCCAGGGCGGCGCTCAGGCCTCCGGCGTCGGCGTCAGGCCGGTTCCCGAGGCGTCCGGGCCGTCGGTCGGCTCCGAGGCGCCCTGCTGGCTGCCGGGGTCGCCACCGGGGTCGCCACCGGGGTCGGCAGCGGAGCCGCCACCGGAGTCGGGGCCGACCTCGGGGCCGACCTCCTCGAGCAGGCGGACCAGCAGCGGCCCGACGATGCGGCGGAACGACCGACGCGGGCGGCCCCGGTCGAGGACGGCCACCTCGAGCTGCGAGGCGTCGAGGGTGCGTCGGTCGCCGTTCTCGCCCTGCGCGAGCACGTCGACGGCAAGGCGCAGCGCCTCGCCGAGGTCGAGTCCCGGCCGCCAGCGCGTGCCGAGGCGCTCCTCGGCCGCATCGCTCGCGCCGCCCATGACGACGAAGCCCTGCTCGTCGGCGACGGAGCCGTCGTAGGTGAGCCGGAAGACCTGGTCGTCCTCGCTCGTGGCGCCGACCTCGGCCACGACGATCTCGATCTCGAACGGCTTGGACTCCTGGGTGAAGACGGCACCCAGCGTCTGGGCGTAGGTGTTGGCCAGGGCCCGCGCCGTGACGTCGGCCCGGTCGTAGGAGTAGCCGCGCAGGTCGGCGTAGCGGATGCCGGCCACGCGCAGGCTCTCGAACTCGTTGTAGCGGCCGACCGCGGCGAACGCGATGCGGTCGTAGATCTCCGACACCTTGTGCAGGGCCCGGGACGGGTTCTCCGCGACGAAGGCGATGCCCTCGTCGTAGCCGAGCACCACGACCGAGCGCCCCCGCGCGATCCCCTTGCGCGCGAAGTCGGCCCGGTCCTTCATGACCTGTTCGGGCGGCACGTAGAACGGCATGCTCATCGCGCACCTCCGGGGTTGTCGCGGCGGGCGGCGACGACGCGCTGCACGTGCCCCTCCAGGACGTCCTGGCCGACGAATCGCGAGCCGGCGTGGTCGACGACCGACACGGACGGCCAGATCTGCCGGCCGAGGTCGGGGCCGCCGGTGGCGGAGTCGTCGTCGGCGGCGTCGTAGAGCGCCTCGATGGCGATGGAGACCGCCTGCTCCTCGTCGATGCCGGGTCGCCACAGCTTCTTCAGGGCGCCGCGGGCGAACACCGAGCCGGAGCCGGTCGAGTGGTGCCCGGCCTCGGGGTAGCAGCCGCCGGTGACGTCGTAGGAGAAGATGCGCCCGACGCCCGCCACGAGGTCGTAGCCGGCGTAGACCGGCACCACGGTCAGGCCCTGCATGGCCAGGCCGAGGTTGCCCCGGATCATCGAGGCGAGGCGGTTGGCCTTGCCCTCCAGGGACATGACCGTGCCCTCGATCTTCTCGTAGTGCTCGAGCTCGACCTGGTAGAGGCGGACGAGCTCGACGGCGACACCGGCGGTACCGGCGATGCCGACGACGCTGAACTCGTCCGCGGCGAAGACCTTCTCCATGTCGCGGTTGGCGATGAAGTTGCCCATCGTCGCGCGACGGTCACCGGCCATGACGACGCCGCCCTCGAAGAGCAGCGCGACGATCGTCGTGCCGTGCGGAGCCTCGATGCTCGTGCCGGCGGGCAGGTTGCGACCGGACGGGAGCAGCTCGGGACGGAACGTGGAGACGAACTCGGTGAAGGACGAGGACCCGGCCGCGAGGTAGGCGTCGTCGAGCCGGCGAGGACGCCCCGGCACGGGTTGCGTCACTGGCCGCCCTTCTGGACGAAGCCGCGGACGAACTCCTCGGCGTTCGACTCGAGAACACCGTCGATCTCGTCGAGGACGTTGTCGATGTCGTCGTCGAGACCCTCCTTGACCGCGGCGCCCGCCGGGGCTGCTGGCGGGGTCTCGGGAGCCTCCGGCGGCTCGTCCTCGCGACGCTGTGGCTTGGCGTGCTCCTGTCCCGACATGACGACCTCCTGGAAGTTGGTGAGCCCCCGGCAGTCCGGGGGGCTCATTCGCTCACCACGACCCTAACGCGTGGGCCCCGCCGTTCGGAGCACCGACCGGTCACCACCCGGTCACCGAACGGTCACCGACCGGCTTCGACCGGCCCGAACGCGATGCCGGAGGGTCTGCTCGCCCCGGCTACTCGGGGGCAGCGAGGCCGCGGAGCAGCGCCGCGACGTCCTCGCTCTCCTCGAGCAGCCTGCCGACCTGGGCCCGGGTGCCGCGCTCCGGGTCGAGGATCGGCACGCGCTGCAGGCTCGCGTGACCGGGCACGTCGAAGACGACGGAGTCCCAGCTCGCGGAGAACACGTGGGGGGTGAACCGGCGCACGCACTCACCGCGGAACCAGGCGCGGGTGTCCTCCGGTGGCGTCGTCCGGGCGGCGCGCACCTGCTCGGGCGTCACGAGCTCGCGGGTGCTGCCGCGGTCGCGCAGGCGGTGCACGAGGCCCTTCTCGGGGCGGACGTCGGCCCACTGGATGTCGATGGCCGCCAGCCGGTGGTCGTCCCATCCGAGGCCGTCCCGCGCGCGGTAGCCCTCGAGGAGGCGCAGCTTGGCCACCCAGTCGACCATCGGGGCCGCCGACCACACGTCGCTGCCGAGGCGCGTCAGGACGTCCTCCCACAGGGCCATGACCTCCGCCGTGGCCTCGGGCTCGGGGTCGTCGCCGCGGCCGTCGAGCCAGGCCCGGGCGGCCTCGAGGTACATCCACTGCACGTCGAGGGCGGTGACGGTCCGGCCGTCGACGAGCTCGACCTTGGCGGTGAGGCCGGGGTCGTGCGACACGGTCTGCAGGGCCGCCACCGGTCGCCGCACGGACCAGTCCTGCGTGAGGTGGCCGTCCTCGATCATGCCGAGGACGAGCGAGGTGGTCCCCATCTTGAGCAGCGTCGCGACGTCGAGGTGGGTGGCGTCGCCGATGATGACGTGGAGCCGGCGGTACCGGTCGGCGACGGCGTGCGGCTCGTCGCGGGTGTTGATGATCGGGCGCTTGAGCGTCGTCTCGAGGCCGACCTCGGTCTCGAAGAAGTCCGCGCGCTGGGAGATCTGGTAGCCCGCTCCCCTGCTGTCGACCCCGAGCCCGACGCGCCCGGCGCCGCAGACGACCTGGCGCGTGACGAAGAACGGGATGAGGTGGCGCACGATGTCGGCGAACGGCGTCCGACGCGGCATGAGGTAGTTCTCGTGCGTGCCGTAGGACTGGCCCTTGCCGTCGGCGTTGTTCTTGTAGAGGTTGACCGGCGCCTGACCCGGGCGCGACGCGAGCAGCCGGACCGACTCCAGCGCCACGGCGTCACCGGCCCGGTCCCACGTCACCGCGTCGCGCGGCCGCGTCACCTCCGGCGAGCTGTACTCGGGGTGCGCGTGGTCGACGTAGTAGCGGGCGCCGTTGGTCAGCACGACGTTGGCCAGCGTCGGGTCCTCGACGTCGGTGAGCTGGCTCGGATCGGCGGTCTGCCGGTCCAGCTGCCAGCCGCGCGCGTCGCGCAGGGGGTCCTCGAAGGCGTAGTCCCAGCTCGACTGGTTGGAGCGGATGCCCTGCGCGGCGGCGTAGACGCTGACGACCTGCCCCGACAGGAACATCGGGTTGGCGAGCGGGTCGCCGGGCACCGAGATGCCGTACTCGGTCTCGAGTCCCATGATCCGACGCACCGTCATGGCCCGACCCTAACGGTCCGGGGCAGCACGGCCGCGGACGCCTCGGCGCCGGCAACCGCACGGGCGGCCCGCCAGCGCAGCGCTCGTGACGCGAGGCTAGATCGCCCCGACCTTCTGGAGTCGGTTCAGGGCCCCCCAGCCGAACGGGATGGGAAGCCAGTAGGTCGCGAGCCGGTAGAGGATGACGGCCGAGACCGCCGCGCCGCTCGGGACGCCGACGGCGATGAGGCCGGCCGACATCGCCGCCTCGATGCCGCCCAGGCCACCGGGCGTCGGCACGGCGGAGCCGATGATGGCGCCGGCGAAGTAGACGACCGCGACCGAGGCGACGGCGGGCTGCTCCCCCAGGGCGCGCGTGGCGCAGACGAGCGCGCCGACGAACGAGGTGTCGAGCAGGAGCGCGCCACCGAGCAGCTGCAGCAACCGCTGCGGGTGCTGGAACGTCTCGAGCACCTGCGGCAGGGCCGAGCGCACGTGCGGCATGACGCGTTCGGTGAGCAGCGACCGGATGCGCGGGACGGCGAGCAGTCCGAGCACCGCGATGACCACCGCGAGGATCCCCGCGACGAGCACCGGCGACGGGCTGAACGAGACCGAGGGCCCGGTACCCGCGAGGACGCCGGAGATGACGAGCAGCACGAAGTACGAGCAGAACTGGGCCACCTGGGCGACACCGACGCTGGCCCCCGCGAGGGTCGGCGTCAGGCCCGACGTCTGCAGGTAGCGGGTGTTGAGCGCGATGTTGCCCACCGCCGCCGGCGCCACGAGGCCGCTGAACGCCACGGCGAGCTGGGTCATGTACGTGCGCACGAAACGCAGGTGGATCGGCGAGGCACCGGCCAGCGCGACCGAGGCGCCGGCGAACGTCGCGGCCGCGAAGACGACCAGACCCACGACCCAGCGCCAGTCGGCCTGGCGGAAGACCGTCGAGAGGTCGACCTGGGCCAGCTGGGTCAGGATGAAGTAGGCGGCGACGACGCCACCGATGACGGTGACGACGGCCCGCGCGGACACACGCCGCAGCTGGACCGGCTCGACGTGCTCGATGGACGGGCGCAGCTCGACGAGCCTGCCGCGGAGGTCCTTCAGGACGCCGCGGCGCTCGCGGAGCGCCTCCCTGGTGTCCGGCGTCAGGGCGACGGCCTGCAGCAGGGGCACGGCCCGCAGCACGGCGTCCTCACCGAGCGTCTCGATCGCGGCCCGGACGGTCCGCTCGGCCCCGACGGCGAGCGCGACCGTCGTCAGCAGCTGGGCGAGGTCGATGCGCAGGCTGATGTCGTCGGCGGCGACGTCACCGCTGCCTAGCCGCGCGAGGGCGACCCGGTCGCCGTCGACGAGGACGTTCTGCGGGCTCAGGGCGCGGTGGGCGACGCGGCGGCGGTGCAGCGTCTCGGACAGCCGGAAGACCGCCGCCAGCTGGGTGTCGGTGAGCGCCGGGCCGACCTCGGTGATCGGCGTGCCCTCGGGCTGGTCGTAGGCGATGACGGCCGAGAAGGCACCAACCTCGGCCACCGACACCGGCCGCGGCGCCCGGATGCCGAGGTCGTCGAGGACCAGGCCCATGAGCGTGCGGTGCTCGATCTCCGAGCGCAGCGTCAGCGCCGGTGCGCGCGTGAACCCGCTGCGCAGTCGCAGGACCCGGAGGAAGCGCCGGCCCGAGGCGAGGCCGAACGTGTCGCGGTCGACGACGTGGACGTCGAGGGTGCGCGTGGACGTGCCGGCGCCCGAGGCGCCGGCGTCCGTCGCGTCGGCGCCCGAGGCGTCGGCGTCGTCCGCCGTCGCCGTGTAGCGCCGGTCCCCGGCGTCGTTGGCGTCGACGAGCTCGAGCCGGCGCAGCCGCAGCCCGGTGGCGACGAGGACGTCGGCCACCTCACGGCCCGGCGCCCGCGTCGTCGTGACGCCGAAGGCGAGCCGGAAGGCGAGCCCGACGAGCCAGCCGATGAGCAGGGAGGCGGTGAGCGCCGCGAGCGTCATGGCCCCCGACAGCAGTGTGGTGACGAGGGTCGCGATGACGACGGTGACCGCGGCCGGCCAGATCCACTTGCGCCCGGAGATGTCCGCGACGGTGAGCAGCGACACGGTCGACACGACGACGATGTCGAGCGGCCCGGTGTGTCCGGTCGTCGTCGGGCGGGTGAGCACGTCGGTGAGGAAGCCGCCGTTGCCGGTCTGCACGAGCACGGCGAGGACGATGACGAGCACTCCCGCCACGACGGCGGCCCCGAGCGCCTGGATGAGCTGGAGCCCGCGCCGGCGCACGACGAGGTCGATGCCCACCCCGATGGGCAGGAGCAGGACGCCGATGCCGCTCATCCAGGCCAGCAACGTCAGCAGGACGCGCGGGAGGCCGCTCGTGGCGTCGGTGAGGTCCTGCTCGACGGCGCCGCGCGTGCCGGACGCGATGTCGGCCAGGACGAGTCCGAGGACGAGCAGCAGCACGACGACGACGAGGCGCACGACGTCGGCGGGGCGGCGGACGCGAACCGGGATCGGGGGCTCAACGACCTCGACGTCGGCGGCCGGCACGGGGGGCGGGACCGCGGGGTCGAGCAGCTGTGCCTCGGTGTCCGCGTCACCGGCGTCACCGGCGTCACCGGCGTCACCGGCGTCCGAGTGGGCTGGGACTGTCGGACGGGTGGGGTCCGTCGGCTGGGTGGAGGCGGCGGACGTCGCGACGGCGCGCGCGGGGTGGCGCTCCTCCTCCGGCGCAGACGGCTCCGCGGCCGTCTGCTGCTGACCGGGTTCGCTGGACACCTGCTCATGGTGCCCCACGCAGCCGTGAGTTCGGCGCCGCGACACCGCGCGGCGGGTCGGCTAGTCTGCGTGGCACGCGGACCTCGAGAGGGATGACTCGAAGTGAACGATGTCGTCGTGTTCAGCGGCTCGGCTCATCCGGCGCTCGCCGACCGGATCTGCGGCCACCTCGGAGTGACCCGTTCCCCTGTGGACCTCAAGCGGTTCAGCAACGACTGCCTGCAGGCCCAGCTGCTGGCCAACTGTCGCCGGCGCGACGTGTACATCGTCCAGCCGCTCGTGCCGCCGACCCAGGAGCACCTCATGGAGCTGCTCCTCATGATCGACGCGGCCCGGGGCGCTTCCGCCGCCCAGATCACGGCTGTCATGCCGCACTACGCCTACGCGCGCTCGGACAAGAAGGACGCCCCCCGCATCTCGCTCGGGGGGCGTCTCGTCGCCGACATGATCTCGACGGCCGGCGCCCACCGCGTCCTGACGATGGCCCTGCATGCGCCCCAGGTCCACGGCTTCTTCTCCACGCCGGTCGACCACCTCACGGCCATCGGCGTCCTGGCCGACCACTTCCGCGAAACCGACCTCACCGACTCGATCGTCGTGAGTCCCGACCTCGGCAACGCCAAGGTGGCCACGCAGTTCTCGCGGCTGCTCGGCCTGCCCGTCGCCGCCGGCTCGAAGCAGCGGGTCGCCGACGACCGCGTCGTCATCGACTCCATCGTCGGCGACGTGTCCGGACGGCGCGCCATCATCCTCGACGACGAGATCGCCACGGGCGGGTCGATGCTCGAGCTGCTCGACCGACTCAAGGACGCCGGCGCCACCGAGGCGGCCATCGTCTGCACGCACGGGCTGTTCGCGGGCAAGGCCGTCGAACGGCTGCGGGGACACCCCTTCGTCACCGAGGTCGTCACGACCGACACCGTGCCCCCGCCGCACGGCTGGCCCGAGCTGACCGTCCGCTCCGTCTCGGCGCTCTTCGCCGAGGCCATCAGCCGGATCCACCACGGCCGTTCGATCAGCTCGCTGTTCGAGGGAGTCGACCCGACGCACGCCCCGCCCCAGGCCAAGCTGCCCTTCGACGCGCCGGCATGAGCCGGCCGACCGGGACCCGCGCCGATGGGCGAGGTGCCGCCCGTTCCTCGCCGCGCGGGACGGGCCTGCGTCGCCCCGTCGTCGCCCTCGCGCTCGACATCGCCCTCGTCGTCGTCTTCGCCGCGATCGGTCGGGCGAGCCACGCCGAGGCCGGCTCGGTCGTCGGCACGCTCGCGACCGCATGGCCGTTCCTGGTGGGCTGCTGGGTGGGCTGGCTCGTCGTCCGGGTCCTTCGCCACCGCTGGCCCGTGGACCTGGGCCCGGGCGTCACGGTCTGGTTCGCGACCGTGCTGTTCGGCATCCTGCTGCGCCACCTCACCGGCGCGGGTACCGCCCCGAGCTTCGTCGTCGTCGCCTCGGTCGTGCTCGCGGTGTTCCTGCTGGGCTGGCGTGCCCTCGCCGGTGTCGTCGCACGGCGTCGCGCCGCCTGAGCCGGGGTGCTGCCCCGGCACAGGACCCCGCGGGTCGGGTCGGCCGGGGCGCCGTCCGCGCGCGAGGGGCCGCGACCTGGTCGGTCGCGGCCCCTCGCGGGTGAGTCGTCGTTCGTGAGTGAACAGCCTTGCGGCTCAGAGGTACTGGCCCGTGTTGGCGGTCGAGATCGACCGGCCGGGCTCGGTGCCGTCCTTGCCCTTGAGCAGGGTCCGGATGTAGACGATGCGCTCGCCCTTCTTGCCGCTGATCCGGGCCCAGTCGTCGGGGTTCGTCGTGTTGGGCAGGTCCTCGTTCTCCTTGAACTCGTCGACGCAGCTGGTGAGGACGTGCTCGACGCGGATGCCCTTCTGGCCGGTGGTCAGGAACTCCTTGATCGCCAGCTTCTTGGCCCGGTCGACGATGTTCTGGATCATCGCGCCGGAGTTGAAGTCCTTGAAGTAGAGGATCTCCTTGTCGCCGCCCTGGTAGGTCACCTCGAGGAAGCGGTTCTCCTCCATCTCCGAGTACATCCGCTCGACGGCGGCCGTGATCATCGCCTCGATGGTCGCGTCCCGGTCGCCGCCGTTGACGGCGAGGTCGTGCTCGTGCAGCGGAAGCGACGGGGTCAGGTACTTGCTGAAGATGTCGCGCGCACTCTCGGCGTCGGGTCGCTCGATCTTGATCTTCGCGTCGAGGCGCCCGGGGCGCAGGATCGCCGGGTCGATCATGTCCTCGCGGTTCGAGGCGCCGATGACGATGACGTTCTCGAGTCGCTCGACGCCGTCGATCTCGGCGAGCAGCTGCGGCACGATCGTCGTCTCGACGTCGCTGCTGACCCCGGACCCACGGGTGCGGAACAGCGAGTCCATCTCGTCGAAGAAGACGACGACGGGCGTGCCGTCGGACGCCTTCTCGCGGGCCCGCTGGAAGATGAGCCGGATGTGCCGCTCGGTCTCGCCGACGTACTTGTTGAGCAGCTCGGGGCCCTTGATGTTGAGGAAGTAGCTCTTCTTGTCCGACCCGTCGGCTTCACCGGCCTGGGCCGCGCGGGTGGCGACCTGGCGGGCCAGGGACGCCGCGACCGCCTTGGCGATGAGGGTCTTGCCGCAGCCGGGCGGGCCGTAGAGCAGGACTCCCTTGGGCGGCTTGAGCGCGTGCTCCTTGAACAGCTCGGGGTGGAGGAACGGCAGCTCGACGGCGTCGCGGATCTGCTCGATCTGGCTGCCCAGGCCACCGATGTCCTCGTAGCCGACGTCGGGCACCTCCTCGAGGACGAGCTCCTCGACCTCGAGCTTGGGAACGACCTCGTGGACGAAGTTGGCGCGGCCATCGAGCGTCAGGGAGTCCCCGACCCGGACGTGTTCGTGGGTGAGCGGCTCGGCGAGGCGGCAGACGCGCTCCTCGTCACCGTGCGTCACGACGACGACGCGGCCGTCCTCGAGCTTCTCCTTGACCGTGACGACCTCGCCGACGCGCTCGTAGCCGTGCGCGGACACGACGTTGAGCGCCTCGTTGAGCATGACCTCCCGGCCGACGCCGAGCGTGGCGGCGTCGACGGAAGGGCTGACGGCCACCCGCATCTTGCGCCCGCCGGTCAGGATGTCGACGGCCCCGTCGGCCGGCTCGTCGACGACGACGCCGTACGTGCTCGGCGGCTGGGCGAGGCGGTCGACCTCCTTCTTCAGGGTGACGATCTGCTCGCGGGCCTCCTTGAGGGTGCGCACGAGACGCTCGTTCTGCGCCGACAGCGTGGACAGGCTCGTCTGGACGTGCGCGAGGCGCGCCTCGAGCTCACGCGTGCGCTGGGGCGATGTGCGCGCCGCGTCGCGGAGCGCCCGGACCTCGGAGCGCAGGGCGTCGAGCTCGCGCTGGCCGGCTTCCGGGGTGCCCGCACCACTCACGTCGTCGCGGTCTGGGTTGAAGACGTCGTCCGACATCTCGGCCTCCTCATCCGTCACTCGCACCACGTGTGACGTCTCGACCCTAACCCGCTGCGGGCCGATCTAGTCGGACGTTCCAGCCACTGACCGCCGCGCGCGCCGGATCGACTTGTCGCTCTTGACACGTTCACCGAGCGCCTCCGAGGTCCAGGCGTCGTCCGGGACGTCGGTGGAGGCGAGTGAACCGGAACCCGCCGACGGGTCGAGGCCGGGCCCGGCGGGCGCGGCGTCACCCGAGCCGGACTCACCGTAGGCGCCCTTGGCCGGACGTCGCTTGCGCTCGGGTGCGAGGACCCCCGGGGCGAGCCGGCGGGTGGTGATGAGGAAGCCCGTGTGGCCGTGCATGCGGTGCTGCGGACGGACCGCGAGGCCCTCGAGGTGCCAACCCCGCACGAGCGACTCCCAGGCCGATGGCTCGGTGAACCCACCGTGGGCCCGGACACCCTCGGCGACCCGGCTCAGCTGGGTCGTCGTCGCGACGTAGCAGATGAGGACACCACCGGGCACGAGGGCGTCACCGACGGCGTCGAGGCACTCCCACGGGGCGAGCATGTCGAGGACGACACGGTCGACCGTGCCCGGCTCGACGACGCTTGGAAGGGTCTCGACGAGGTCGCCGACGGTCACGGTCCAAGCCGGGTGGTCGCCGCCGAAGAACGCGCGTCCGTTGCCCCGGGCGATGTCGGCGAAGTCGGCCCGCCGCTCGAACGAGAGCAGCCGCCCCTGCTCCCCGATGGCGCGCAGCAACGACATCGACAAGGCGCCGCTGCCGACCCCGGCCTCGACGACCGTGGCCCCCGGGAAGATGTCGGCCATCTGGACGATCTGTCCGGAGTCCTTCGGGTAGACGACGGCGGCGCCGCGGGGCATCGACATGACCCAGTCGGACAGCAGGGGTCGCAGCGCGAGGTACTCCACACCTGCGGTGTTGACGACGACCGAGCCGTCGGGCGCACCGATGAGGTCGTCGTGACGCAGGAAGCCGCGGTGCGTGTGGAACTCACGCCCGGGTTCGAGGGTGATGGTGTGCAGTCGGCCCTTGGGATCGGTCAGCTGGACGCGCTCGCCGACCTCGAAGACGCCGCGTCGGCTGTACGCGGTTCCGGACGGGGCGGACTGGACGGCGTCGGTCATGGCAGCAGAGTCTAGGTGCCGGCGCGGCGCCCGCCGGACACCCGTCGGACCCGTGCCGCCTCGACCTCGTAGCGGCTCGACCGGCCGCCCGGGACCCCGAAGAAGCGGCGCCGCAGCGCACCCTCGACCTCGACGACGTCACCGGCCTCGAGGCGTCCGGCGGCGCGCCGTGGCACAGCCGCCCAGCAGACGACGTCGAGGGTGTCGACGCTGGCCGAGACGGCCCTCGCCGGGGGCCGCGGCACGATGACACGGAAGGTGGCGATGACGTCTCCGCTCGGCAGGACGCGCTCCTCCGCGGCCGCACCCACCCGGCCCCGCAGCCGTACCTCGTTGCGGGCGTTCTCGGCGGGGTCGGGGCTCGCGGCGCGGGTGCCGCGCTTCGTCGTCGTCTCGGTGCCCATGGATGCTCCTGCCGTTGGTCTCGTCGGGGTCCTGCGACTCCCTCGGCGGTCGCTGCCAGTGGTGCCGGGACGGGACCAGCCTGGGCCGCCCGACAGGGCCGAACCAGCGTCCCGGCCCGCCCTGTGGACGGCCGGACCCGGCGTCGCGGGGGTGTGGACGATTGGGCTGGGCTGGGCGGGGCGCCCTCAGCGGCGCGCGCGCCGGGCCAGCTCCGCGCCGACGACGGTGTTGATCCGCTCCGCGCTGGCCAGCCCCCGCACCTCACGGGTCGCCTCGTCGACGACGACGGCGAAGGACAGCTCGCGCGAGCTCATGACGCGGATGAGGTCGGTGAGCACCGCGTCCGCGTCGAGCGCCACGACCCACGACGCCGGCTGGGCGAGGACCACGGACGACAACGGCGTCCGGTCGCGGACGTCCACGGGTACCCGGGCGGCACTCGCAGCGTCGAGCATCCCGAGCGGCCAGCCCGCCGGGTCGGCTGCCACCACGGACGGGACGGACCCGTCCGCCCGTGGCGCGAGCCCACGGTCGAGCTCACCGAGGCTGGTCTCGCCGGGGACGAGGACGACGGGGTCGAGCACCTCGGTGGCCGGCCCACCCGTGGCGTCGTGGATCTGCCCGGAGCGGATCGCCGCCGACGCGCCGCGCCAGAGGAAGAAGCCGATCATGGCCGTCCACACGAGGGCGACCGGCGTCGGCGTCTGGCCCTCGAGCAGGGGTCTGCCCACGAACCACAGGACGCTGCCGACGGCGACCACGCGCCCGAGCCAGCCCGCCGCGGTGAGTCCGGTGCCCTTGCGGCCGGTCGCCCGCCACACGAGCGAGCTGACGATCTGGCCGCCGTCGAGGGGCAGGCCGGGCAGCAGGTTGTAGAGCCCGACGAACAGGTTGGTGTAGGTGACCGCGTCGAGGACGCCCGCGACCACGGCGCCCGTCGCGTGCGGCTGGACGAGCCAGGCCAGCAGGGCGAGGGCGAGGTTGGACAAGGGGCCCGCCACGGCGATCAGGGCCGTCGACACCGGCGTCCCCGTCGTGGCGTCGTAGACGGTGTGGCCGCCCCACACGTCGGCGACGATCCGGTCGACCCGATGACCACGCCGCAGCGCGACGAGCGCGTGCGCGGCCTCGTGCACGAGGACCGAGACGAGCAGCATGACCGCGAACGCCGCCGCGACGACGACGGACTGCCCCAGCGACGCCCCTCCACCACCTTGCGCCTGCACGACGACGAGCATGATGAGCACGACGACGAGCGGCCAGGAGCGGCCCAGGTAGACGGGCGTCCCGGCGATGGCGCCGATCCGCCACCCGGGTCCGGCGGCCGGGCGCGCGGTGCTGCTCATGCCCAGACCCTATGCCTCGGTCCGCCGCCCCCGGCCGTGCGGGGCCTTCTCCGCCCCTGTGGACACCGGCGGCCCGGCGCGCGGGCCGGCCCGCTCCTGTGGGTGGTCCTCGGGCGCTGTCGGTCCGGCCGCCTACAGTCGGTGCATGGCCGCAGCACTGTCCCCGAGCCGCGCCTCGGACTTCATGACCTGCCCGATGCTCTACCGCTTCCGGGTCATCGACAAGCTGCCGTCACCACCGACGCCGGCCACCGCTCGGGGGACGCTCGTGCACGCCGTCCTCGAGCGCCTGTTCGACCTGCCCGCGGCCGAGCGCACCCTCGAGGCCGCCGTCTCGATCGTCCCTCGCGAGTGGGACCGCCTCACGAGCGAGGAGCCCGAGCTGCTCGGGCTGCTCGCCGACCGCGACGGTCGCACCGAGGAATGGTTCGCCGACGCCCACGCCCTGCTCGGTACGTGGTTCGGGCTGGAGGACCCGACGCGCCTCGAGCCGGCCGAGCGCGAGCTCTACGTCGAGACCGAGATCGACGGCCTGACGCTGCGCGGCTACGTCGACCGCCTCGACGTCGCCCCGAGCGGTGCCATGCGCGTCGTCGACTACAAGACCGGCCGGTCCCCCGCCGAGCACTTCGAGGCCAAGGCGCTGTTCCAGATGAAGTTCTACGCGCTCGTGCTCTGGCGGCTGCGCGGTGAGATCCCTCGCCGCCTCCAGCTGGTCTACCTCGGCAACAGCGAGATCGTGGCCTACGAGCCCGACGAGCAGGACCTCCTCGGCGTCGAGCGCAAGGTCAAGGCGCTCTGGGCGGCCATCGAGCGGGCCGCCTCCACGGGCGACTGGCGCCCGAGCCCGAGCCGGTTGTGCGACTGGTGCGAGCACCGCGCCCTGTGCCCGGCGTGGGGCGGCACTCCCCCTCCCCTTCCCGAGGACGCGGCCGAGCGCGCGGTGGACCCCACCGCGTCGGGGCTGGTCGACATCGACGCCTGAGACGCCCGGACGGCGCGTGCGGGTCCCCGTCACGCACGGCAGCGTGAGACCCGGGCGCGTGTCCAGCGGCTCCGCAGTCGCCGTCCAGCCGGCGCCCAGCGCGCCCCGCGACGCTGGGCCTGCGGTCTTGCCGGTCTCCGGTGCCGACGGCCGCGGGAGGTTGGCATGTGCGGCATCGCGGGCTACGTCGGGCTGGACGCGGACCCGCGCCTGCTCGAGCGCATGGACGCCGCGCAACGGCACCGGGGCCCGGACGGTTCGGGCACCTGGACCGACGACATGGGCCGGGCCGGGTTCGCCCACCAGCGCCTCGCGATCATCGACCGTGCAGGTGGCCGGCAGCCGATGTGCACGGAGGACGGAAGGTACGTCCTCGTCTACAACGGCGAGGTCTACAACCACGACGCGTTGCGGAACGAGCTGCGCGAAGCAGGCCACCGGTTCGGCACCCGCAGTGACACCGAGGTCGTGCTCCACGCCCTCGTCGAGTGGGGCGCCGGTGCTCTCGACCGCTTCGACGGCATGTTCGCCCTGGCGCTCTGGGACCGCACGACCGGCACGCTCCTGCTCGCCCGCGACCACTTCGGCATCAAGCCGCTGCACCTGGCCCGGGTGAGGAGCACCGGCGGCGAGGGCTGGCTGTTCGCCAGCGAGATCCGCCCGATCCTGGCCACCGGCCTCGTGCCCGCCACGCCGGACGAGCGCTCGGTGTACCGCTACCTGCGCTTCCGGGTCCACGACGACGACCGGGCCACCTTCTTCACCGGCATCGAACGGGTCCTGCCCGGCGAGGTCGTGACGATCGGCCCCGACGGGATGGACCGCCGCCCCTTCACCTCGCTGCGCGAGGACCTTCTCGCCGCGGCCAGGCGCGCGTCCCGCGGCGACCGCCACGAGCCTGCGACCTCCCTCCGGTTCCGCGACGCGCTGACCCGAGCGGTGCGGATGCGCCTGTCCTCGGACGTGCCCGTCGGCACGTCGCTGTCCGGAGGGCTCGACAGCTCTGCGGTCGCCGCGCTCGTCGACGAGCTCCTGCCCGAGCCGTCCGCCCGCGCGGTCGGGGTGCGCCAGCGGACCTTCTCCGCCGTCTTCCCCGGACACCGCAACGACGAGCGCCGGTGGGTCGAGGACGCCCTCGACGGCCGCCGCGACCGGGTCGAGCGCCATCTCGTCGCGCCCGTCACCGAGGACCTCGTCGCCGACCTCGCCGACTTCGTGCGGAGCCAGGAGGAGCCGGTCGTCTCGTCCGGGCCGTATGCGCAGTACCGGGTCATGCGCGAGGCGTCCCGTCACGTCACCGTCATGCTCGACGGGCAGGGGGCCGACGAGCTGCTCGCCGGCTACGTGCCCCAGACCGTCGTGCACCTGCGCGACCTGCTGCGCCGCCACCCGGTCCGCGCCCTGCGTGAGGCGTTGGCCGAGCGCGACGTCCTTCGCGGCCTCGTCGCCAACCGCGCCAGGCGCCTGCTGCCGACCGCACACGACGCCTCCGTGGCACCGCTGCTGGCCTCCGCCTTCGTCGACGAGCACCGCGACGAGCGGTATGCCCCCGCCGGCACGACACTGCGCGAGCGCCTCGTCCACGACCTCTTCGTCGGCTCGCTGCCGGCCCTGCTGCGCTACGAGGACCGCAACACCATGCGCTTCTCGCTCGAGGGCCGGGTGCCGTTCCTCGCCGTCGACCTCGTGCGGTTCGTGTTCGACCAGCCGGACGCGTCGGTCCTGGGTGACGGGTGGAACAAGCGGATGCTCCGTGAGGCCGTGCGCGATCTACTGCCCGAGTCGATCACGTTGCGCCGCAACAAGATCGGCTTCACCACGCCCCAGGACGACTGGTTCCGTGAGTCACCCGGCCTGCTGCGTGACGTGTTCGGCTCCGACTCCTTCCGGGCACGACCGTGGTTCGACGCGGACGCCGTGGCCGCGGCCTTCGAGCAGTGGCTCGCCGGCGGTGGCCCGCACGACTCGATGGTCTTCTGGCGGATCCTCAACGTCGAGCTCTGGATGCGGGAGGTCTGCTACCCCCCGGCGCCGGGGTCGGCCCCCGGGCCGGTCGACGTCGGCGCGCCGACCGGTCCGGAGGTTCGCCTCAGGCCGTGAACTCGTCGGCGACCGACAGTGCCTCGTCAAGGATGGCCAGGCCTTCGCGCACCTCGTCCGGCGTGGTCGTGCACGGCGGCACGACGTGCGTCCGGTTGAAGTGGGTGAACGGCCACAGACCGCGCTCCTTGCACGCCGCTGCGAAGGCCGTCATGGGCCGGGCCGCCTCGCCGGCAGCGTTGAACGGCACGAGGGGCTCGCGCGTCTGCCGGTCGCGGACCAGCTCGAGGGCCCAGAAGACCCCGAGGCCACGGACCTCGCCGACGCTCGGGTGCTTCCTGGCGAGCTCGGCCAGCCCCGGCCCGATGACCTCGGTGCCGAGCATCCGGGCGTTGTCGATGATGCCCTCCTCGTGGAAGGCGTTGATCGACGCGACGGCGGACGCGCAGGCCAGCGGGTGCCCCGAGTACGTGAGCCCGCCCGGGTAGGCGCGCGTCTCGAAGGAGGCGCGGACCTCGTCGGAGATGACGACGCCGCCGAGCGGCACGTAGCCGGAGTTGACCCCCTTGGCGAACGTGATGAGGTCCGGCCGGACGCCCCAGCGGTCGACGGCGAACCACTCGCCGCACCGGCCGAACCCGGACATGACCTCGTCGGCGATGAGGACGATGCCGTGCTCGTCGCACAGGTCCCGGACACCCTGCAGGTAGCCGTCCGGCGGCACGAGGATGCCGTTGGTGCCGACGACGGTCTCGAGGATGACGGCCGCGACGGTCTGCGGTCCCTCCACCATGAGCGTGTCGCGAAGGTGCTGCAGGGCCCGGTCGCGCTCCTGCTCCTCGTTCTCGGAGTGGAACGCCGAGCGGTAGGTGTACGGACCCCAGAAGTGCACGATGCCGGGGTAGCCGGGCTCGGAGGGCCAGCGGCGGGGGTCGCCGGTCAGGGTGATCGAGCCGGCCGTCGCGCCGTGGTAGCTGCGGTAGGTGGCGAGCACCTTGTTCCGGCCGGTGTGCAGACGCGCCATCCGGATCGCGTTCTCGTTGGCCTCGGCACCGCCGTTGGTGAAGAAGACGGCCGACAGCCCCTCGGGCGCGACCTCGGTGATGAGCCGGGCCGCCTCGCTGCGCGCGTCGTTGGCGAACGAGGGCTGGATCGTCGTCAGACGGGCGGCCTGCTCCTGGATGGCCGCGACGACCTTCGGGTGCTGGTAGCCGATGTTGACGTTGACCAGCTGGCTGCTGAAGTCGAGGTAGCGCGTACCGGCGTAGTCCCAGAAGTACGAGCCCTGCGCCCGGGCGATGGGCAGCGGGTCGATGAGCCCCTGGGCCGACCACGAGTGGAAGACGTGCCCGCGGTCCAGCGCGCGGACGTCGGCCTCCCCCATGGCGTCGAGCTGCTCGGCGATGACGCTGCGGTGGTCGAGTTCGGTCATGGGTGTGTCCTCTCCGGCCGGTCAGCGGGTGCGGGGGAAGCCGAGGTCGACGCTCGAGGTGGCCGGGTCGGGCCAGCGCTGCGTGACGACCTTGCCCCGCGTGTAGAAGTTGACACCCTCGGGTCCGTACATGTGGGTGTCACCGAAGAGCGAGTCCTTCCAACCGCCGAAGGAGTAGTAGGCGACGGGCACCGGGATCGGCACGTTGATGCCGACCATGCCGACCTCGACCTCGTTCTGGAAGCGTCGGGCGGCGCCGCCGTCACGGGTGAAGATGGCCGTGCCGTTGGCGTACGGGTTGCGGTTGATGAGCGCCAGGCCCTCGTCGTAGCTGTCCACCCGGACGACGGACAGCACCGGACCGAAGATCTCGTCGCGGTAGACGGTCATCTCGGGCGTGACGTCGTCGAGCAGCGTCATGCCGAGGAAGAACCCCTCTGCCGGCACCTCGCTCGTGCGCCCGTCGACGACGACGGTCGCGCCGGACTGCGCACCCGCCTCGACGTACCCCGCCACCTTGTCGCGGTGCTCACGCGTGATGAGGGGGCCCATGTCGGTGCCCGGGTCGGCGCCGTTGCCCACGCGCAGGCCGGGGATGCGCTCGGCGACCGCGGCGACGAGCCGGTCACCGACGTCGCCGACCGCGACGGCCACCGACAGGGCCATGCACCGCTCCCCGGCGGCGCCGTAGGCCGCCGAGACGATGGAGTCCGCCGCGAGGTCGACATCGGCGTCGGGCAGCACGAGGGCGTGGTTCTTGGCGCCACCGAGGGCCTGGACGCGCTTGCCGCGCGCGGTGCCCCGCTCGTAGATGTACTTCGCGATCGGCGTCGACCCGACGAAGCTGACGGCGGCGATGTCGTCGTGGTCGAGGAGGGCGTCGACGGCCTCCTTGTCGCCGTGGACGACGGTGAAGACGCCGTCGGGCAGTCCGGCCTCCTTCCACAGCTCGGCGAGGAAGAGCGAGGCCGACGGGTCCTTCTCACTCGGCTTGAGGACGAAGGCGTTGCCGCAGGCGATGGCGTTGGCGCACATCCACAGCGGCACCATGACCGGGAAGTTGAACGGCGTGATGCCGGCGACGACGCCGAGGGGCTGGCGGATGCTGTAGACGTCGACGCCGGTCGACGCCTGCTCGGAGAAGCCCCCCTTGAGCAGCTGCGGCACGCCGGTGGCGAACTCGACGTTCTCGAGACCGCGCGCGATCTCACCGGCGGCGTCGGACAGGACCTTGCCGTGCTCGGCGGTGACGATCGCGGCGAGCTCGTCGGTGCGCTCGTGGAGCAGCTCGCGGAAGGCGAAGAGCACCGCGGCCCGCTTCGACAGCGAGCTCGTGCGCCACTCGCGTGCAGCGGCGACGGCGGTCTTGACGGCGGCGTCGATCTCGGCGGCCGAGGCGAGCGCCACCTCACCGGTCCGAACGCCGGTCGCAGGGTCGTGCACGGGTGCGGTGCGCCCGGAGGTGCCCGCGACGCGGGTCCCGGAGATCCAGTGGTCGATGGAGGTCACGGCAGGGGTCGTCATGCCGTCAACACTACGTGCCAGATGGGTGCGGTACAAAGGCTTGATTGCTATGTTACAGACGTGCGTGCCGTCATCTCTGACCTCGAGGAGCGCCTCGAGCACCCGACCGCCAAGGGCCTGGCCCAGGCGGTCTCCCGCGCGATCCGCGACGGTCGCCTGCTTCCCGGCGACCTGCTGCCGCCGATCCGGCAGGTCGCGCAGGAGCTGATGATGTCGCCGACCACCGTGAGCGCCGCGTGGCAGCTGCTCTCGCGGTCCGGCACGATCCGGTCGGACGGCCGGCGCGGCACGACCGTCGCCGAGACGCGTCGCGGCGGCGAGCGCTACACCCGCGCGCTGCGCCACGACTCCCCCGTCAGCCTCGACCTGTCCACCGGCATTCCCGACGCCGCCCTGCTGCCCTCGCTCGCCCGAGTGCTGGCGGCGATCGACGAGCCGCGCGGCCCGAGCAGCTACCTCGACGACCCGGTCCTGCCCGAGCTGCGCGAGGTGCTCCTCGCCGACTGGCCGTACGAGCCGGACGACCTGCTCGTCGTCGACGGAGCCATGGACGCGCTCGACATCGTCTCGCGCACGTTGCTGCGACCCGGCGACACGGTCGTCGTCGAGAACCCCGGGTTCCCTCCCCTGCTCGACCTCCTCGAGGACCGGGGCGTCGACGTGCTGGGGGTGCCGCTCGACGAGACCGGCCTCGACGTCGACGCCCTCGAGTCGGCACTGGCCCGCCGGCCGACAGCCCTGGTGCTCCAGCCGCGCGGGCAGAACCCGACCGGCGTCACGATGTCGCCGACGCGGGCCCGACGCCTGGCCTCGCTCGTGAGCGGCCGCGACCTCGTCGTCGTCGAGGACGACTCGAGCGGCCCCATCGCGAGCTCGTCGCCGACGAGCCTCGGGGCGTGGGTGCCCGAACAGGTGCTGCACGTCCGCAGCTTCAGCAAGTCGCACGGACCGGACCTGCGCCTGGCCGCGCTGAGCGGGCCCGCGGCCTTGCTCGCCCCGTTGCGGCACGCGCGGTCCCTCGGGCAGGGCTGGTCGAGCCGGCTGCTCCAGCGGGTCCTCGCCGGCCTGCTCACCGACCCCGACGCCGTGCGGGCGATCGGGCGCGCCCGCGCCGAGTACGCCCGGCGCCGTGAGCTCGTCGTCGACCGGCTCGCCGGCCTGGGCGTGACCGTGCCCGGCACCGAGGGCCTCAACATCTGGGTGCCGGTCCGCGACGAGAGCGCCGCGGTGCTGCGCCTCGCGAGCCAGGGCATCGCGGTGACGCCCGGGTCACCGTTCTCCGTCGACAACGGCTCGGGTGCGGGCGGACACGTGCGCGTCACGACGGGCCTGGTCCGGGACGACCACGAGGGTCTCGCGGAGCTGCTGGCCGAGGCGGCGGCCGCGGGGGCGTGGTCCGCCCAGCACCGCTGACCGGGAAGGGGGTGCGCCGGCTGCACTACCCTCGTCGGGAACCCCGCCCGGCCCCACCCCGACAGGAGGCCCAGGATGACCTCCGCCTTCCGCGTCGACTTCGTCGCCGGCGTGTCCCCGGACAAGTGGGCCCGTCGCTGGGCGCGCCGGGTGGCTGACCGCGAACTCGAGCTCGTGCCCGTCACCGTCGACGTGCAGCTCGACGCCGTCCGCGCCGGTGAGGCGTCGATGGCGCTGGTCCGGCTGCCCGTCGCACGCGAGGGCCTGCACCTCATCCCGCTCTACGAGGAGGTGCCCGTCGTCGTCGCCTCCCGCGAGCACGTCGTGGCGGCGTTCGAGGAGGTCGAGGTCGAGGACCTCGCCGACGAGGTCCTCGTCCAGGGTCCGGACGCCGTGCCGGAGTGGGCCGCCGTCGCCAGCCGCGACGCGAAGGACCGGTCCGCGACGATGCCGCCGATGACCGACGCCGAGGTCGTGGAGGTCGTCGCAGCGGGAGGCGGGATCGCCATCCTGCCGCTGTCGATCGCGCGGTTGCACCATCGCCAGGACGTCGTGCACCGGCCGGTCCACGGGGTCGCCGGCTCCCGGATCGGGCTGGCCTGGCGCGTCGACGACCCCGACCCCGGCGTCGAGGTGTTCATCGGCATCGTCCGCGGCCGCACGGAGAACAGCAGCCGGGGCACGACACCCAGCCCCGACGGGGGTGGCAGAACCGCAACGAGTGGCTCGAGCGGCTCGAGCGGCACGAGCGACCGACGCCGCAGTCCGGGGCGCTCACTGCCTCAGCGAGGCGCCGCCCCCCGCCGTGGCGGTACCCGCAGCCGCCGTCGCGGTCGCTGAGCGCGTTCCGCTCGACGAGATCGGCGAAGTCGTCGAACGTCTCCGGCGTGAGCGCCTTGATCGTGAGGTCGGGCATGTCGGCAACGTATCCCTCGTTGCGGACGTTCGGCGTCGGTAGCGCTCACCCTGCCGGGTACGCGCACGCGCGCCGGCACCGGCGCGCAGTCGGGCCCGAGAGGCCGGCTGGTCAGGAGGCGATGCCGGCCGCGGACACGATCCCGGTCAGGTCGGCAGCGGCCACGCCCGCGAGGGTGTCGATGCGGACCGCGCCGGCGACGGCCGGCACCGGCACGACGTGCGGGATCGCGATCGTCGGCACGCCCGCGGCAGCTGCCGAGCGCACCCCTGCGGGCGAGTCCTCGATCGCGACGCAGTCGGCCGGCTCGACCCCGAGGACCCGGGCGGCGGCGAGGTAGGGCTCGGGGTGCGGCTTGCCGTGGCTCACCTCGTCACCGGTCACGAGCGCGGCGAAGGCGCCGTCGGGCAGGTGTCGCACGACGGTCTCGGCGAGGGAGCGCCACGACATCGTGACGAGCACGTTCGGCACGCCGAGCGAGCCCAGCTCGAGGAGCAGCTCGCGAGCTTCCCGGGCGCCACGGCACGCGCTGCTCCACCCGGGAGATGACGCGCACGAGGAGGGCGTCGATGATCTCGGGCACGGACAGCGCGATGCCCGACTGGTCGATGATGAGCTGGGCCGACACCTCCAGCGCGTTGCCGACGAGCTGGTGGGCGAACTCGTCGCTCCACACGCCGCCGTGCGCCGCGACGAGCTCGTGCTCGGCCTCGATCCAGTAGGGCTCCGTGTCGACGAGCGTGCCGTCCATGTCCCAGAGGACCGCCGCCGGCAGGGCCGGGCGGTCCGTCGGGACGGGTGCTGCGGGGCCGGTCACGGCGTCAGTCCTCCGGGTCGTAGGCGAGGTTGGCCGAGAGCCAGCGCTCCGCCTCGGCCAGCGTCCACCCCTTGCGCTGCGCGTAGTCGGCCACCTGGTCGCGGTCGACGCGGCCGACGACGAAGTACTGCGACTCCGGGTGCGAGAAGTACCAGCCGGAGACCGAGGCCCCGGGCGTCATCGCCATGCTGTCGGTGAGCGTGATGCCGGTGCGGGCCTCCACGTCGAGCAGGTCCCACAGGGTGCGCTTCTCCGTGTGCTCGGGGCAGGCGGGGTAGCCGGGCGCCGGACGGATGCCCGCGTACTGCTCCTTGATGAGCGCGGCGTTGCTGAGGTGCTCGTCGGGCGCGTAGCCCCAGAACTCCTTGCGCACCCGCTCGTGCATCCGCTCGGCGAAGGCCTCGGCGAGCCGGTCCGCGAGCGCCTCGAGCAGGATCGCGTCGTAGTCGTCGAGGCGCTCGCGGAACCGGGCCACCCGCTCGGCGCTGCCGAGCCCGGCGGTCACGGCGAAGCCGCCGACCCAGTCACGCGTGCCCTTCGGGGCGACGAAGTCGGCGAGCGAGCGGTTGGGCACGCCGGCGCGGTGCTCGCCCTGCTGTCGCAGGTGGTGCAGCACGGCCAGCGGCTCGGCGCGCGACTCGTCGGCGTACACCTCGATGTCGTCACCGACACCGTTGGCCGGGAAGAACCCGATGACGCCGTTGGCCGTCAGCCACCGTTCCTCGACGATGCGGTCGAGCATCGCCTGTGCGTCCTCGAACAGCTTGCGGGCGGCCTGTCCGCTCGCCGGGTTGTTGAGGATGTCGGGGTAGGTGCCCTTCAGCTCCCACGCCGAGAAGAACGGCGACCAGTCGATGTACCGGCGCAGCTCGGCGAGCGGGTAGTCGTGGAAGGCCCGGACGTGCTGCGGGGCGGTGCGCGACCGGGTGATCGTGGAGACGTCCTTCTCCTGCTGGAGCAGCAGGTGCGGGTGCGGCGGCCGGTACCCGGTCCAGTCGACCGGGGTGCGACGCTCGCGAGCGGCCGCCAGCGGCAGGAGCTTGCGCTCGGTCTTGGCGGCGTGCCGGGCCCGCAGCGCGTCGTAGTCGGCCTTGACCTGGGCGAGCAGCCGGGGACGCTGCTCGTCCGACAGCAGGGCGGCGGCGACCGGGACCGAGCGCGAGGCGTCCTTGACCCAGACGACCGGGCCGTCGTACCGCTTGTCCACCTTGACGGCCGTGTGTGCCCGGGACGTGGTCGCGCCGCCGATGAGCAGCGGGATCGTCATGCCGGTGCGCTGCATCTCGGCCGCGAAACCGACCATCTCGTCGAGCGAGGGGGTGATGAGGCCGGACAGGCCGATGAGATCGGCGTCGTGCTCCCTGGCCGCGTCGAGGATCTTCTGGGCGGGCACCATGACGCCGAGGTCGATGACCTCGTAGTTGTTGCACTGCAGGACGACGCCGACGATGTTCTTGCCGATGTCGTGGACGTCGCCCTTGACCGTGGCCATGACGATGGTGCCGTTGGTGTCCTTCTGCTTGGCCAGCTCGGGGTCGGCGGCCTTCTCCTTCTCGATGAAGGGGATGAGGTAGGCGACGGCCTTCTTCATGACCCGCGCGCTCTTGACCACCTGGGGCAGGAACATCTTTCCCGCGCCGAAGAGGTCGCCCACGACGTTCATGCCGTCCATGAGAGGACCCTCGATGACCTCGATGGGCCGGCCGCCTCGCCCGGCGATCTCGGCCCGGAGCTCCTCCGTGTCGGCCTCGACGTACCCGTCGATGCCCTTGACGAGGGCGTGCGTGATGCGCTCGGCGACCGGCAGCGAGCGCCACTCCTCCTCGTCGGCCTCCGCCGCGGCCGAGTCGCGGTTGTAGGACTCGGCGATCTCGAGGAGCCGCTCGGCGGCGTCGGGCCGACGGTTGAGCACGACGTCCTCGATGCGCTCCCGCAGCTCGGCGTCGACCTCGTCGTATACGGCGAGGGCACCGGCGTTGACGATGCCCATGTCGAGGCCCGCCGCGATGGCGTGGTAGAGGAACACGGCGTGGATGGCCTCGCGGACGGGGTTGTTGCCGCGGAAGCTGAACGAGACGTTGGAGATGCCGCCGGACACCCTGGCGCCGGGCAGGTTCTGCTTGATCCAGCGCGTGGCCTCGATGAAGTCGCGCCCGTACGAGGCGTGCTCCTCGATGCCGGTGGCGACGGCGAAGACGTTGGGGTCGAAGATGATGTCCTCGGCCGGGAAGCCGACCTGCTCGGTGAGGATCCGGTAGGCGCGCTCGCAGATCGCCGTGCGGCGCTCGAGCGAGTCGGCCTGGCCGTCCTCGTCGAAGGCCATGACGACCGCCGCGGCGCCGTACCGGCGGACGAGCCGGGCGTGCTCGACGAACGACGCCTCGCCCTCCTTGAGCGAGATCGAGTTGACGATGGGCTTGCCCTGGACCTGCTTGAGGCCGGCCTCGATGACCTCCCACTTGCTCGAGTCGACCATGACGGGCACCCGGCTGATGTCGGGCTCGCTCGCGACGAGCCGCAGGAAGCGCTCCATCGCCGCGACGCCGTCGATCATGCCTTCGTCCATGTTGACGTCGATGACCTGGGCGCCGTTCTCGACCTGCTGCGCGGCCACGGACAGCGCGGTGTCGTAGTCGCCGTCCTTGATGAGCGAGCGGAAGCGGGCCGAGCCGGTGATGTTCGTGCGCTCGCCGACGTTGACGAACAGGCTGTCGGCATCGATGGTGAAGGGCTCGAGGCCCGACAGGCGCATGGCGGGCCGGGGCGTCGGCACCTCGCGCCGTGGCTTGCCGTCGACGGCCTTGGCGATCGAGGCGATGTGCTCCGGTGTCGTGCCGCAGCAGCCGCCGACGAGGTTGACGAACCCGGCGTCGGCGAACTCGGACAGGATCGCCGCGGTCTCGTCCGGCGCCTCGTCGTACTCACCGAAGGCGTTGGGCAGCCCGGCGTTCGGGTAGCAGGAGACGAACGTGTCGGCGACCCGCGACATCTCGGCGATGTACGGACGCATCTCCTTGGCGCCGAGCGCACAGTTGAGGCCGACGGCGATGGGGTGCACGTGGCGCACGGAGTTCCAGAACGCCTCCGTGACCTGGCCCGACAGGGTGCGCCCCGACGCGTCGGTGATGGTGCCGGAGACGACGACCGGCCAGCGCCGACCGCGCTCGTCGAAGAGCTGCTCGAGGGCGAAGATGGCCGCCTTGGCGTTGAGCGTGTCGAAGATCGTCTCGACGAAGAGCAGGTCGCTGCCGCCGTCGACGAGGCCGCGCGCGGCGTCCAGGTAGGCCGCGACCAGACCGTCGAAGGTCACGTTGCGCGCACCCGGGTCGTTGACGTCCGGTGAGATCGACGCCGTGCGCGACGTCGGGCCCAGCGCGCCGGCCACCCAGCGGGGACGCTCCGGCGTGCGCGCGGTCATCGCGTCGGCCTCGCGGCGGGCCAGTGCTGCCGACGCGTGGTTGATCTCGTAGGCGAGGTCCTCCATGCCGTAGTCCGACAGCGAGATCGCCGTGGCGTTGAAGGTGTTCGTCTCGATGATGTCGGCGCCGGCCTCGAGGTACTCGCGGTGGATGCCGGCGATGATCTCGGGGGCGGTGATCGACAGCAGGTCGTTGTTGCCCTGGACGTCGGTGTGCCAGTCCTTGAACCGCTGGCCGCGGTATCCGGCCTCGTCCGGCCGGTCGCGCTGGATCGCCGTGCCCATCGCCCCGTCGAGCACCATGATCCGCTCGCGGAGCGTCGCGGTGAGGGCATCGGTGGCGTCGGGCCGCACCTGCGGCGACTGGGTCAAGGGGTCTCCTCTCGGCGGGCGGCCGGGGATCGGGTCGCGGAACGTCGGACCGACCGAATTCTACGGACCCGTGCCGACGGGCGCGTCGCCGCCCGCAGTGCGGGCACGGCGTCCGCACCACGGCATAGGCTGGCGGTGTGGTCGCGGGCGCGGCCGCGACGAAGGAGGCAAGGTGCTGGAGTTCGAGGACGTGCCGGAGCTCAACGACCCGGTGCTCATCGCGGCCTTCGAGGGCTGGAACGACGCGGGTGAGGCCGCCACGAGCGCCGTGCGTCACCTCGCCGACGTGTGGGACGCCGAGCTCGTCGCCGCCTTCGACCCCGAGGAGTACTACGACTTCCAGGTCAACCGGCCGCGTGTGTCGGTCGAGGACGGCCGCCGGGTCCTCACCTGGCCGACCACCCGCATCCTCGTGGCCACCGACACCGGCTTCGACCGCGACGTCGTCCTCGTCCAGGGCATCGAGCCCTCGATGCGCTGGCGCGCCTACTGCATCGAGCTGCTCGAGCTGGCCCAGCAGCTCGGCGTGACGACCATCCTCACGCTCGGCGCGCTGCTCGCCGACGTGCCCCACACCCGTCCGATCCCGGTCACGGCCACCGCCGAGGACGACTCGGCGATGCACCGCTTCGACGTCGAGGCGAGCCGCTACGAGGGCCCCACGGGCATCGTCGGTGTCCTCAGCCACACGGCCGCCGACACCGGCATCCCGACGGTGTCGGCATGGGCCGCCGTCCCGCACTACGCCGGTGGCCCGCCCTCGCCCAAGGCGACGCTGAGCCTGCTGCGCCGCATCGAGGCCCTCCTCGGCATCACGGTGCCGCACGCCGACCTCGAGGAGACGGCCCGGGCGTGGGAGCGCGGCGTCGACGAGCTCGCGCAGTCCGACGAGGAGGTCGCCGAGTACGTGCAGTCGCTCGAGGAGGCCCAGGACACCGCCGAGCTGCCGGAGGCGAGCGGCGACGCCATCGCGCGCGAGTTCGAGCGGTACCTGCGCGGCCGGGACGACGACCAGCGCGGTCGCTGACCGTCCCGGGCGTCCTGCCTCAGAGGCGGACGCCGAGCAGCGCGTCGAGCGCGCGTCCGACGACGCCGGGCGCGCCGGGGTCGTCACCGCCGCGGGTCAACGCCTGCGCGGCCCAGCGGTCGACGGCCTGGAGCGCGCGCGGGCTGTCGAGGTCGTCGGCGAGGGCCGCGCGGATGTCCTCGACGGTCTGGTCGGCGACCGGACCGCCGTTGCCGGACAAGGCCTTTCGCCACGTCTCGAGCCGCTGCTGCGCGTCGACGAGCATCGCGTCGTCGTACATCCAGTCCTCGCGGTGGTGCTTGGCGAGCAGGGTGAGGCGGATCGCCATGGGGTCCACGCCCTCGCGCCGCAGCTGGGAGACGAGCACGAGGTTGCCGCGGCTCTTGCTCATCTTCTCGCCGTCGAGCCCGACCATGCCCTGGTGGACGAACGCGCCGGCGAAGGCCGGGGCGCCGCTCAGCGCCCTGGCGTGCGCCGCGCTCATCTCGTGGTGCGGGAACACGAGGTCCGTGCCGCCGCCCTGGACGTCGACGGGCACACCGAGGTGGTCCATCGCGATGCAGGCGCACTCGATGTGCCAGCCGGGTCGGCCGGGACCGAGGCCGCCGCCGTCCCACTCGGGCTCGCCCTCGCGGTGGGCCCGCCACAGGAGCGCGTCGAGCCGGTTGCGCTTGCCGGGCCGGTCGGGGTCGCCGCCGCGCTCCTCGAAGACCTCCAGCATGCCGTCCTCGTCGAGGTGGCTCACCGAGCCGAAGCGCGGGTCCCGCGCGACGTCGAAGTAGACGTCGGTCGCGCCCTCGCGCGACGCGTCAGGGGCGGGCACCGGGTAGGCGGCGCCGTCGGCGACGAGCCGCTCGATCGGGGCGACGAACGTCGGGATGCTCTCGACGGCTCCGAGGTACTCGTCCGGCGGGATCACGCCGAGCGCGGTCATGTCCTCGCGGAACAGGGCGATCTCGCGGGTGGCGAGGTCGCGCCAGTCGATGCCGTCGCGCTCGGCACGCTCGAGCAGGGGGTCGTCGATGTCGGTGATGTTCTGGACGTAGCGGACCGTGCGGCCGCTGTCGCGCAGGATGCGGCCGAGCAGGTCAAACGTGACGTACGTGGCGGCGTGCCCGAGGTGGGTCGCGTCGTAGGGCGTGATGCCGCAGACGTAGACCGTGGCCTCAGGCCCCGCTGCCGCGGGGACGAGCTCGCCGGTCGCCGTGTCGCGGACCTTCACCTCGGGGGCGGAGCCGGGGACCTGCGGGATGAACGGCGTGGGCCAGCTTCTCACGCGCAGACTCTATCCCGGGCCGCCCACACCCCTCGACCGGCGTCCGCCGCGGTGCCGGCGTCACAGCGGCGGCCAGGGGACCGCCGGCCAGCCGGGGCTCGGGTACGGATGGATGCCGCGGTCCAGCAGGCGCTCCACCCGCAGGACCAGCGCGTCGACGTCGCCCTCGGGCAGGAGCGCGAGCAGCCGGTCACGCTCGGCCTCCTCGTCGAGGGCGGCGGACAACAGGGCCAGGCGCTCGCGGTCGGCGTCGGCGAACGGCTCGCCTGCCCAGCCCCAGAGCACCGTCCGCAGCTTGGGGACCGGCGAGAACGTGACCCCGTGGTCGATGGCCCACAGCCGGCCCGACGCGTCGCGGAGGCAGTGCGAGCCCTTCCGGTCGCTGTTGTTGATGACGGCGTCGAGCACCGCCAGCGAGCGCACGTCGTCGGCGCCGGAGTGCACCACGGTCACCGCCGAGCCGCCCGGCGCCTCGCCGTCGAAGACGGCGTGCCATCCCGCAGGGGCACGGCCCTCCGGGACGAGGTCGACGACGGCGTCGTCGGGCACCGGGTCGAAGGGGTCACCGACCCACAGCTGCACCGAGCCGGGCCCGAGCGGGCCGTCGCGCAGCACCGTCGGCGGCACGACGTGCCACCGACCCAGCTCGGACACCACGTGTGCCGCGACCTCGCGGCCCGCCAGGGTGCCCTCGGGGAAGTCCCAGAGCGGTCGCTCGCCACGCACGGGCTTGTAGACGACGTGCCCACCGGGCAGCGTCGACACGCGGGCGACGACGGCCATGTTCGAGGACCCGGCGACGCGCCCCAGCACCTCGAGCTCGCCGGTGAGGTCGACCGGCTGCGGGTGCGTCTCAGCGGCGGTAGCCATTGGCCCGCGGGCAGATGTGGCCCGTGGGGTCGAGGGGCCCGCCGCAGAACGGGCACGGGGGCCGGCCGGCGGCCACGAGCGCCGAGCTGCGGCGGGCGAAGGCCCGCGCGTCGGCGGGGTCGAGGGTCACCCGCAGCGAGTTGCGTCCGAGCGGGCCGACCGGCTCCTCGTCGTCGTCCTCGTCGACCTCGTCCGGGTCGTGGTCGTGGCACTCGATGACGATGCGCTGGCGGTCCTCGTCCCAGGCGAGCGAGAGGGTCTGCACGTGCCAGTCCTCGTCGAAGGGCGTCTGCAGCGGTTCGGTGTCCTCGGACGCGCCACCGGGCTGGCCGGGCTCGACCGCGGCCGCCGGGGCCAGCTGGTCGAGGACGTCGTTGATGCGGTCGGCGAGGATCGCGACCTGCTGCTTCTCGAGCCCCACCGTGACGAGGCGCAGGCCGTCGGTGGCCTGGAGGTAGAAGGCCCGCTGTCCCGTCGGTCCGACGGTGCCGGCGACGAACCGGTCGGCGGGGTCGAAGTCCTGGACCGTCATGCGTTCGACCCTATCCGACGAGGTCCGCAGGTCCGGCGCCACCGCCGACGACCGCGTCGCCCTCCGGGACCGCCGGCCGCCCGTCCGGCCGCAGCCCCGTCAGGTCCCCGCCGACGTCGTTGACGCGCAGGACGAAGGGCTTGCGGCTCGTGTACCGGACGACGCTCACCGAGGCCGGGTCGACGAAGATCCGCTGGAAGTCGTCGAGGTGGGCACCCGTGGCGTGCGACAGGACGGCCTTGATGACGTCACCGTGCGACACGGCCACCCAGACGGCGTCCGGGCCGTGCGTCTCGAGGATCCGCGCATCCACCTCGCGGACCGCCTGCAGGGCCCGGTCCTGCATCTGCACCATCGACTCGCCCGGGTACTGGGCGGAGTCGGGGAACCGGGCCTCGCTCGGACGGTCCTGCACGACCTTCCACAGCTCCTCGCGGGCCAGCTCGGCGAGCGGTCGGCCGGTCCAGGCCCCGTAGCGGCACTCCCCCAGCCCGTCGTGGACGCTGCGGCGGACGCGGCCGGGCAGCGGTGCGCAGAGCAGGTCGGCCGTCTGGACGCACCGGTCCAGCGGGGAGGACACGACCTCCACGACGGGCAGCGTCGCCGCGGCCAGACGCGCCCCGACCGAGGCGGCCTGCGCCTCACCGGTCTCGTCGAGGAAGACGCCGGGCATCCAGCCGGCGAGCGTGCCCGAGACGTTGGCGCTCGAGCGGCCGTGGCGCACGAAGATCACGGTGGGCACGGGCGCCAGCCTAGACGCGCAGGTGACCTCGGCCTCCAGTCCCCTCGCAGGACGGCGTGGTGACATAGGGGGGTGATCGTGGACAAGGCCATCTACCGCAACGGCAAGCGGCAGGGGTGCGGCGACCTCAGCGACGAGCTCGACGTGCTGCGCCTCACCCAAGACGGCTTCCTCTGGATCGGGCTCAAGGACCCCACCGACGAGGAGTTCGACCTCGTCAACGAGGAGCTGCACCTGCACCCGCTGGCCGTCGAGGACGCCGTCAACGGCCGGCAGCGCGCCAAGATCGAGCAGTACGAGACCTCGACGTTCGTCGTCCTCAAGACCCTGCGCTACGTCGAGGTCACGAGCGACATCGAGACCGGCGAGGTCATGCTCTTCATCGGTGACCGCTTCGTCGTCACGGTGCGCCACGGCGAGGGCAACCCCCTCGCCGGCGTGCGTCAGCGGCTCGAAGCCGACCCGGAGCGGCTCGACCACGGACCCCTCTCGGTGCTGCACGCCGTCATGGACTCCGTCGTCGACAACTACGTCGTCGTCGACGCCGAGATCAAGAAGGACCTCGACCAGATCGAGGAGGAGGTCCTCGGCTCGGACCAGCAGGGTGACGCCAACACGATCTACCGCCTCAAGCGCGAGGTGCTCGAGTTCCGGCGCGCGAGCAAGCCGCTCGCCGACACCCTCGCCAACTTCATGGAGCGCGGCCGCGGCCGGTTCCTGCCGACGGAGATCCTCGTCTTCTTCCGCGACGTCGCCGACCACCTGCGCCTCGTCAACGACCACGTCGAGTCCTACGACCGGCTGCTGACCGACGTCCTGTCGGCCCACCTGGCCTCGGTGGGGATCCAGCAGAACGAGGACATGCGCAAGATCTCGGCGTGGGTCGCCATCGCCGCGGTGCCGACGATGATCGCCGGTATCTACGGCATGAACTTCGACCGCATCCCGGAGCTCACCGCCAGCATCCACACGAGCAGCGGCGAGTTCTACTACGGCTACTTCGTCGCCCTGGCCGTCATGGCGGCGTCGTGCCTGGGTCTCTACCGCGCGTTCAAGCGCTCCGGCTGGCTCTAGGGGTCAGGTGGCGCTGATGACGCCGGCGGCGAGCACCGCTGCGAGGACGACGCCGAGCAGCACGCGGTACCAGACGAAGGCCATCAGGCTGTTCGTCGCGACGAAGCGCAGCAGCCAGGCGATCGAGGCGTAGGCGACGACGAAGGCGACGACGAGCCCGACGACCACTGGCCCCAGGCCGAGCGCCGTCAGGCCCTCCTTCTCCTGCACCGCCTGGAAGAGGCCCGCGGCCGTCAGGGCCGGGATCGCGAGGAAGAACGACAGCCGCGTGGCCGTGACGCGGCTGATGCCGCGCGCGATGCCCGCCGAGATCGTCGCACCCGAGCGCGAGACCCCCGGGACGAGCGAGAAGCACTGGACGAGGCCGATGACGAGCCCGTCCACCGGGCGGACCGAGTGCTCGTCCCGCACGAGGCCGCGGGCCTCGTGCCGGGCGTACACGCGCTCGGCGACGACCATGACGACGCTCCACAGCAGCAGGGCCGCCGCGACGACCCACAGGCTGCGCAACGTGCTCTCGATCGCGTGCCGCCCGAGGAACCCGACGACGCCGACGGGGACCGAGCCGATGACGACGGCCCACGCGAGCCCGTAGTCGGGATCGCGGCGCGCCTCCGCACTGCCGAGACCACGGAACCAGGCCAGGGCGAACCGGACGATGTCGCGGAAGAAGTAGAGCAGCGTCGCGACGATGGCCCCGAGCTGGATGACCGCGGTGTAGGCGGTGACCGCCGGGTCGTCGACCGACAGACCGAGCAGCTTCTCGGTGATCGTGAGGTGCCCCGTCGACGAGACGGGCAGGTACTCGGTCAGGCCCTCGACGACGCCGAGGACGACGGCATCGAGGTAGCTGAGGTCGGCCATGTCGTGGTCAGCCTTCTGCGTGGGGGTCGGGACCGGCGCCCCGGCGCGCCCCGGCACGGGGCGGCCACTCGGCACCAGCCTGCACCCTAGCGGGCGGTCCTGCGGGGCCGCCGCGTCAGCCAGCCGCGTCAGCCCGCCGCGTCGGCTCGGCCGGACGCGTCGAGGCCGGCGATGCCCGCCATCACCTCGACGGTGTCGAGCGCCTGGTCGCGCGTCATGCCGCCGCTCGTGGCGACGGCGAGCGTCGTGACGCCGGCGTCCGCGTAGCGCTGCATCCGCCGGGCCACGCGTGCCGGCGAGCCGAGCAGGGCCGTCTCGTCGATGAACTCGAGCGGGACGGCCTCCGCGGCCTCGCGGTGCCGGCCGTCGAGGTAGAGGTCCTGGACGCGGGCGGCGGCGTCCTCGAAGCCCATCCGGCAGGCGAGCTGGTTGTAGAAGTTCTGCTCCCGCGAGCCCATGCCACCGATGTAGAGGGCGCAGTACGGACGCACGTGGGCCGCGGCCGCCTCGACGTCGTCGAGGAGCACGACGGGGGTCGTCGCGACGACGTCGAAGCCGGCCAGGGGGTCCTCGGGCGTGCCCCGACCGGCGGCGCGCCGGGCGGTGCGGATCACCTCGAGGTGGTCGCCGGCGTGGTCGGGGCTGAAGAAGATGCCGAGCCAGCCGTCGGCGATCTCTCCCGAGAGGGCGAGGTTGCGCGGGCCGACAGCTGCCAGGTAGACGGGAACATGCGGGCGCAGGGGGCGCGTCCCGAGCCTGAGGGCCTTGCCGGGGCCGCCCGGCAGGGGCAGCGGGTAGTGCCGGCCCGCGTGCTCGACGACGTCGCGCCGCAGGGCGGCACGGACCACCTCGACGTACTCGCGCGTACGCGCCAGCGGCTGGGCGAAGGGCACGCCGTGCCAGCCCTCGCTCACCTGGGGGCCCGAGACGCCGAGCCCGAGCCGGAACCGGCCGCCCGACATGGTGTCGAGGGTGGCGGCGGTCATGGCCGTCATCGCCGGGGTGCGGCCCGGGATCTGCATGACGGCCGAGCCGAGGCCGATGCGCTCGGTCAGCGCCCCGATCCACGACAGCATCGAGACGCTGTCGCTGCCGTAGGCCTCCGCGACCCAGGCGCTGTCGTAGCCGAGGCGGTCGGCGGCGCGGGCCACGGCGACCATGTCCTCGCCGGTCGTGCCGCGTCCCCAGTACCCGAGGTTCACGCCGAGTCTCATGCAGGCGAGGCTATCGGTCACGACGCCGTCGGCCGACCGGCTAACGTGTCCCACCATGCGCAGGCGTCTCGGGTCGTCCGGTCTCTCCGTCACGCCCCTGGCGCTCGGGACCATGCTCTGGGGCAACGCCGTCGACCGCCACGACGCCGCCGAGCACCTGCGGGCGTTCGTCGACGCGGGCGGCAACCTCGTCGACACCGCCTACGGCTACGGCGGCGGCGACGCCGAGACCATCCTCGGCGGGCTCATCGGCGACGTCGTCCCTCGCGAGGACCTCGTCGTGTGCACCAAGGCCGGCATCTCCCGCGCGTCGGGCGAGCGACGCGTCGACGTGTCGCGTCGTGGCCTCATGGCCCAGCTCGAGGCGTCGCTGCGTCGCCTCGGCACCGACCACGTCGACCTCTGGCTCGTGCACACGTGGTCCGACGACGTGCCGCTGTCCGAGACCCTGTCGGCGCTCGAGTGGGCCGCGGTGTCGGGCCGGGCCCGCTACGTCGGCGTGTCGAACTACTCCGGCTGGCAGTCCGCACGCGCGTTCAGCCTGCTCGAGTCGGCGCGGGTGCCCTTGGTGGCCAACGAGGTCCAGCTCTCACTGGTCCATCGCGACGCCGAGACGGAGGTCGTCCCCGCCGCGGTGGGGCTCGGCTTCGGCCTCCTGCCGTGGTCACCGCTCGGACGCGGCGTGCTGACCGGCAAGTACCGCAACGGCATCCCCTCGGGCTCCCGGGCGGCCTCGAGCGACTTCCCCGGCTTCGCCCAGCGCTTCCTCGACGAGCACAGCGCGGGGGTCGTCGAGGCCGTGGCCATGGCCGCGCGTGGCCTGGGCACGTCGGCCGCCGAGGTCGCGCTGGCCTGGGTACGGGACCGCCCGGCCGTGGCCGCGCCGGTGGTCGGCGCGCGCACGACCAGCCAGCTGCGAACGGCCCTGGCCAGCCTGGACCTCGAGCTGCCGGCCGAGATCGTCGGCGCCCTGGACGACGTCTCCGCCTGAGCGAGCCACCCGGTTCGACGCCGGGTCGACCCGCGACTCAGCTCCCGGAGGACCCGGGACGCGCGCCGTGCGAGGCGTCGCGCCGGGGCAGGTCCGCCTCCTCGTCCTCGTAGTCGTCGTCCTCGTCGTCGTCCTCGTCGTCGAGGTCGTCGTCCTCGTCGTCGAGGTCGTCGTCCTCGTCGTCGAGGTCGTCGTCCTCGTCGTCGAGGTCGTCGTCCTCGTCGTACTCGTCGGGGTCGAGGCCCGCGTAGACCCGGCCGTCAGAACCGTCGTCGTCCTCGTGCCCGTCGAAGTCGTCGCCGTAGATGGCGAGCGGCGTCGCGACCTCGGTGGCCTCGTAGAGCGCCTCGTCGTAGTCGTCGAACGCCTCGGCGAGGTCCTGCGCGGCGGCGACCACCATCGGGTGGTCGGGGTCGCGGCTGGCCGACGCGGCCTCGTAGTGGCGCTCGAAGGCGGCGACGAGCTTCTCGAGCGCGGAACGCGGGTCGACGGTCATGCCACGACCGTAGTCGACGCGTCGCGTGCAGAGAACCGCATTGCCGCTCGCGTCGTGGACCCGGGTCCGGACGCGGGACGACCCCGGCGCGACGGGTCGCGGCGGGGTCGTCGGCGTCGGCGGGCCGGGCGGGGGGGCTCAGCCGTGGACGGGGTCGGTCACATCGGCGCCTTCACGGTGTCCTTGGCGGCAGGCGCCGTGATGTCGACGGGCTCGCCGTACTTGCTCATCCGCATGTCGGCCTTGACGCCGGAGATGTCGAACGTGACGCGGCGCAGGTGGTCCTGGTCGTCGAGCCACACCGTGTAGAGGATGGTCTTGGGCAGCTGGCCCTTGGCGTCCGCGCCGAGCTGACCCTCGATCGCCGACGTGTCGAGCGTCAGCTGGTACTTGTCCATCGACTGACCGTCGAGGGAGTCCTCTCCGACGAACTTCACGTCCGTGAGGGCCTTGTCGAACTGGTCGTACATCTTCGTCGGGTCGGCCTGGGCCAGGGAGGACGTCAGCTGCCGGCCCATCGCCGACGAGCTGTCGAGGACCGCCCACTTGCCGGGCTTCTGTCCGGGGACGCCCTTCATGTAGATCTTCTTGTCCACGAGGATCATGTCGAGCTGCATCTGGCCGGCCATGTCCATCGACACCTTCATGGCCGGGTTGCCCGGGTCGACCTTGGTGTCGCCGGTCATCTCCATCTTCTGGCCGGCGGTACCCATCGTCATCGTCACGTGCGCCGTGGTGGCCGTCGCGGCGCCCTTCTTCAGCGCGTCGACGAACGCCGCCTTGTCCTTGTACGGGCCGCCCGCGTCGGCAGGCGCGCTGGTGCTCGTGGCGGCGGCCGAGGCCGGCGCGGTGCTGGCGGCCGGCGGGGCGTCGGCCTTGCCACAGGCCGTGACACCGAGGACCGCGGGCACGACGACGAGCGCGGCCGCGACCCGGCGCAGGTTCCATTTCATGTGATTGACCTCCTGGGCCATCGGCGCCGGGCCAGGCCACGGCGGTTCCCCTGTGTGCGTCGGCTCCCCTCCGACGAGTACCGGTCGAGGCTATCGCGATGCGTCGACGCCTCAGGTATCGGTGGTGTCACAATGGGCGGCGATGACGGAGTACGAGTACCGGGTCCTCACCTTCGACCGCCGCACGTCCAAGACCGACGCGCGGCAGCAGCTGCGCGAGCACGCCGAGTACGGCCGCTGGGAGCTGTTCCGCACCGTGGTCTACGAGGGCGGCGTCCGGCGGATGTGGCTGCGGCGGCGCATCATGCGCGTCCAGCGCACCGCCTGACCGTTCGGCCCCTCGCCCGGTGAGCGGGGTGGGTCCGGCCCGTCCGGCAGCGGGTCAGCAGGTGCGCAGGAAGTCGCCGAGGACGCGCGCCCCGAACCGCAGCGACTCGACGGGCACCCGCTCGTCGATGCCGTGGAACATCGGGGCGAAGTCGAGGTCGGCGGGCAGGCGCAGCGGCGCGAACCCGTACCCGGTGATGCCCAGGCGGCCGAGCGCCTTGTTGTCGGTGCCGCCGGAGAGGCAGTAGGGCAGCACGCTCGCCTCGGGGTCCTCGCGCAGCAGGGACTGCTTCATCGCCTCGACGAGGTGCCCGTCGAACGGCGCCTCGAGCGCGACGTCACGGTGCACGACCTCGACGTCGACGTGCTCGCCGGCGAGGCGGCGCACCGTCTCCATGAGGTCGTCCTCGTGGCCGGGCAGGAACCGGCAGTCGAGCGCGGCCGTCGCGGTCTGCGGGACGACGTTGTGCTTGTAGCCCGACTCGAGCATGGTGACGTTGGCGGTGTCGCGCAGCGTCCCGCGCACGAAGCCCTGGGCGCCGCCCATGGCGCCCAGCAGCTCCTCGAGGTCGTCGTCGGCATACCCGATGCCGGTGAGCGCGCTCAGCCCCTCGAGCAGGTCGCGCACCGAGGCGATGTACTCGCGCGGCCACTCGTGCGCGGCGATCCGGCCGATGGCCCCTGCGAGGTGCACGATCGCGTTGTCGGCGTTGGGAACCGAGCCGTGCCCGGCCCGTCCGTGCGCGCGCAGGCGCAGCCAGGCGATGCCCTTCTCCGCCGTCTGGAGCAGGTAGGCCCGACGCTCGCCCTGCGGCGTGGGCACCGTGACGCTGTACCCGCCGACCTCGCTGACCGCCTCGCTGACGCCCTCGAACCACTCCGGGTGGTGGTCGACCAGCCAGTGGCTGCCGTACGTGCCGCCGGCCTCCTCGTCGGCGAAGAAGACCACCGTCGTGGTGCGGGCGGGCTTGGTCCCCGTGCGTGCCAGCTGCCGGACGTTCGCGAGGATCATCGCGTCCATGTCCTTCATGTCGACCGCGCCCCGGCCCCAGATGCAGCCCTCGCGCTCCTCCGCCGCGAACGGGTCGACCTGCCAGTCGGCGGCGTCGGCCGGCACGACGTCGAGGTGACCGTGAACGGCCAGACCCGGACGCGTCGGGTCCTCGCCCTCGAGGCGCAGGACCACCGTCGCGCGTCCCGGCTCGCTCTCGAGCAGCTCCGCGTCGAGGCCGACCTCGGCGAGCTGGCCCAGCACGTACTCGGCCGCCTTGCGCTCCCCCGGCCCGCTGCCGTCGCCGTAGTTCGTCGAGTCGATGCGGATGAGATCGGCGCAGATGCGGGCCACCTCGTCCTCGGCGGCGATCGTGGCGGTGCGGTCGACGGGCTCGCTCATGCGGCCAGCCTAGGTGGTCGGCGGCGACCCCGACCGGACGGATGCCGGTGACGGCTGGGGTCGTTTGGTCTTTTGGTCGGGGCCCCTGTAACGTTCTCCTCGCCGCAAGGGGCTCCCTCGAGCCCCCTTGCTCATCACCTTGTCGGGGTGGCGGAATGGCAGACGCGCTAGCTTGAGGTGCTAGTGCCCTTAACGGGCGTGGGGGTTCAAGTCCCCCCCTCGACACCCACGGAACCCCCGGGCCCCAGCGCCCGGGGGTTCTCGCGTTCCCAGCGCCGGTCCCCGTCCCTGTCCCGGGCCCTGACGACATGACCCCATCACCCCATGACTCCATGACTCCATGACTCCATGACTCGATGACCGTCGACGGGGCCCGTCGACACCTCTGACACCGAGATGACCATCGAGATAATCTCGATCTCGTGACCGGCCGAGACCGCCCTGCCCGCACCGCCGCGGCCCTGGCCGACGACGTCCACGACGTCATCGGCCTGTTCCGTCGCCGGTCGCGCCGCCTGGTCGGCACTCCCCTGCCCGATCTCGGGCTCTCGGGCGCCCAGCTCGAGCTGGTCCGCGTCGTTCGGCGCAACCCCGGCATCGGCGTCGCGGAGGCGGCCTCGGCACTGGGGCTGGCTCCGAACACCGTGTCGACGCTCGTGGGCCAGCTGACCGGGCTCGACGTCATCGTGCGCGTGCGCGACGCCGCCGACCGACGCATCGCGCGCCTCGAGCTGACACCGTCAGCCGCTGCGGCGCTCGAGCACTGGCGCGACCGTCGGACCCAGGCCACCGTCGTCGCCCTCGACGCGCTCGACGCCGAGGAACGCGCCGCCGTCGCCCGGGCGCTGCCGCTCCTGGCGCGCGTCGCCGCATCGCTCCCCGAGCCGGGCACCCCGAACCCGCCGACCCCGCCCGGTTCCTCGGTCCCGTCGACGACGACCGCTGCGAACGCCACCACACCGGCGGGCGCCACCGTCGAGCAACCAGGACGGTGACCGCGTGACGGCGGCGCCCGCCCTCGACATCCGTGACCTCGGCTACAGCTTCGGCCGGCACCGGGCCGTCGATCACCTCAGCCTCACGGTGGAGCCCGGTGAGTGCTTCGGCCTGCTCGGACCCAACGGCGCCGGCAAGACGACGACGATCCGCCTGCTCAACACCCTGCTGCCCCTGCAGGAGGGGCAGGTCGAGGTGTTCGGCCACTCGGTGCGCGCCCGGGCGATGCAGGTGCGGCGCCTCATCGGCTACGTGCCCCAGCAACTGTCGATCGAGGGGGCCCTGAGCGGCCGCGAGAACGTCGAGTGGTTCGCCCGGCTCTTCGACGTGCCCCGCCGCGAGCGGGCCACCCGCGTCGACGAGGTCCTCGCCATGGTCGACCTGCTGCCCGACCAGCACCGGCTGGCCTCGACCTACTCCGGTGGCATGGTCCGGCGCCTCGAGCTGGCCCAGGCGCTCGTCAACCAGCCGGCGCTCCTCGTCCTCGACGAGCCGACGGTCGGCCTCGACCCCGTCGCGCGCGACAGCGTCTGGCAGCGGGTCGCCCAGATGCAGGACGACCACGGCATGACCGTCGTCCTCACCACGCACTACATGGAGGAGGCCGACGCGCTGTGCGACCGCGTGGCCCTCCTGCACCACGGTGCGCTGCGCGCCCTCGGCTCGCCCGGCGACCTCAAGGCCGCCGCCGGCGGCGGCGCGAGCCTCGAGGACGTCTTCCGCCAGCACACCGGCGACACCCTCGAGGACGAGCAGGACGGAGGGCTGCGCAGTGTCCGGGCAACGCGTCGAACCGCGCGCCGCCTCGGTTGAGCGCGCCCCGCGCACCGGACCGCGGCTGCTCGTCTCGCGCGTCGGCACGTTCTGCCTCGTCGAGCTGCAGAAGCTGCGGCACGACCGCAGCGAGCTCGCGACGCGCGCCATCCAGCCGGTCCTCTGGCTCGTCATCTTCGGCACGACGTTCAGCCGCATCCGGGCCATCCCGACCGGGGACGTGCCCTATCTCGACTTCCTGGCCCCCGGGGTCATCGCGCAGTCGGCCCTGTTCATCGCGATCTTCTACGGCATCCAGATCATCTGGGAGCGCGACGCGGGAGTCCTGACCAAGCTGCTCGTCACCCCGACGCCACGGGCCGCACTGGTCGCCGGCAAGGCCTTCGCGGCCGGTGTCCGCTCGGTGGCCCAGGCCGTCATCGTCGTCGTCGTGGCCGCGCTCATGGGCGTCGGGATGACGTGGAACCCGCTGCGCCTGCTCGGCGTCGTCGTGGTCGTCATGCTCGGGGCGGCGTTCTTCTCGTGCCTGTCCCTGTCGATCGCCGGCATCGCGCTGAGACGCGACCGCCTCATGGGCATCGGGCAGGCCATCACGATGCCGCTCTTCTTCGCCTCCAACGCCCTCTACCCGGTCGAGCTCATGCCCGGCTGGCTCCGCGTGCTCAGCCACGTCAACCCGCTGACGTACGAGGTGTCGGCCCTGCGTGGCCTGCTCCTCGGCACCCCCACGAGCTACTGGCTCGACCTCGGCGTGCTCGCCGGCAGCGCCGTGGCCGGCATCGCCTGCGCGGCTGCCCTCATCGGGCGGCTCGCCCGCTGACCCGACTGCCCGCGTGCCGCGGAGTGGGGGCACCGACCGTACGCTGTGCGCCGTGACCTTCCTGCGCGCGCTCTGGAGCCTGCTGCACGGGCGCCGCTTCCGTCGGCTGTTCGTCAGCCGGGTCACCTCCCAGGGCGCCGACGGCATCTTCCAGGTGGCCCTGGCCAGCCACGTGCTCTTCAACCCGGAGAAGGCGGCCGACGCCCGCAGCATCGCCCTGGCCTTCGCCACGGTGCTGCTGCCCTACAGCCTGCTCGGACCGTTCGTCGGGGTGCTGCTCGACCGGTGGGACCGCCGGCGCGTCCTCGTGGTCAGCCAGGGGCTGCGGGCGGCGGCGATGCTCGGCGTGGCCACGATCGTCACCGGGGCCGACAGCGGGCCGCTCTTCTTCGGCCTCGTCCTGCTCGTCTTCTCGGTCAACCGGTTCATCCTCGCCGGCCTGGGGTCGGCGATCCCGCACGTCGTCGAGCCGGACGACCTCGTCAGCGCCAACTCCGTCGCGCCGACGTGCGGGTCCCTGGCCTACCTCCTCGGTGGTGGCGTCGGCACCGGCATCCGGGCGCTCGGCGGCTCCGACCTCGTCGTCGTCGTCCTCGGCGCGGCGGGCGCGCTCGTGGCGATGTGGGCCGCCTCCCGCCTGACGGACATCGGGCCCGACGACGTCGCCGAGGCACCCTCGTTGGGGCACGTGGCGCGGTCCGTCGTGGCCGGTGTCGTCGAGGCGGTCCGCACCGGCCCCCGTCGGGCGCGGGTCCTGCTCGGGCTCGTCTTCCTCACGCGGCTGCCGTTCGGGTTCCTCCTCCTGCAGACGCTGCTGCTCTTCCGCGGGCCGTTCGAGCACGGCCACGGGGCGCTCGGCTTCACGGTGGCCGCGGCGGCCTCGGCCGTCGGCTTCGCGTCCGCGGCGTTCGTGACGCCGTGGCTCGAGCCGCGGCTCACCGCGCTGCCGTTCGTGGCCCGGGTCCTTGTCGTCGGCGCCCTCGTCTGCGCGCTGCTCGGGCCGTTCCTGCAGCCGTGGAGCATCGTGGCCGTCGCCTTCGCGGTCGCGCTGACCTCCCAGGCCGTCAAGATCACCGTCGACTCCCTCATGCAGGCGCACGTGCCCGACCACCTGCTCGGCCGGGCCTTCTCGGCCTACGACGTCGTCTACAACGCGGGCATGGTCGCCGCCGCCGCGCTCGGTGCGCTCCTGCTGCCGGAGTCCGGCCTCGCCTGGTGGCCGCTCATCGCCTTCGGCGGCCTCTACGCGGCCGCGGCGACGACCGTCGGACGCGCCTGGTCGGGAGCGGCGCGGCTCGACGAGGAGCGGCCACTAGGCTGACGCCGTGCTCCCCCGGCTCACCGCGACCCGCTACGTCACGCCGCTCAAGGAAGGCGGGTCGCTCCCGGGGATCGTCGAGGCCGACGACGACGGAACGTACGTTCTGAAGTTCCGCGGCGCCGGACAGGGCCTCAAGGTGCTCGTGGCCGAGGTCGTCGTCGCCGGGCTCGCGCGCCTCGTCGACGTGCCGGTGCCGGACCTCGCCGTCATCGACCTCGACCCGCGCATCGCCCGCTACGAGGCCGACGAGGAGGTCCAGGACCTGCTGACCGCCTCGGTCGGCACCAACCTCGGGGTGGACTTCCTGCCCGGCTCGCTCGGCTACGACGGCTCGCTGCCGCCCGACCGCGACCTCGCCGAGCGCATCCTGTGGCTCGATGCGCTCACCGCCAACGTGGACCGCACCTGGTCCAACCCCAACCTGCTCGTCTGGCACGGGCGCACGTGGGCCATCGACCACGGCGCCTCGCTCTACTTCCACCACTCGTGGCCGAGCCGCGCGCCGGACCCCGACCGCTTCGCCGCCCAGCCGTTCGACGCGTCGCGACACGTCCTGCGCGACGTGGCCGGGGACGTCGGCGCCCGTCACGACGAGCTCGCGGCGCGCGTCACGCCCGGTGCCGTGTCCACGCTGCTCGCCGACGTGCCCGACGAGTGGCTCGAGGACACCCCGTTCCTCACCGGTCCTGCGCAGGTGCGCGAGGCGTACGCCCGGATGCTGGCCGCTCGGCTCGGCAGCCCGGCCGCGTGGCTGCCGACGGAGGTCGCCGCGTGAACGCCTACCAGTACGTCCTGCTGCGACTGGTCCCCCGCGTCGACCGCGAGGAGTTCATCAACGTCGGCGTCGTCCTCTACAGCCAGGAGGCCGACTTCCTCGACGCCGCCTGGGAGCTCGACGTGGCCCGGGCCGCGGCGCTGTGCCCGACGTGCGACCTCGACGGCGTGCGCGCCATGCTCGACCAGGTGCGGGCCGTGTGCCGGGGCGAGACCGGGCGCGGCAGACCGGTGCTCGACAAGCTCGGACAGCGGTTCGGCTGGATCATCGCGCCGCGCTCCACCGTCGTGCAGCCGGGACCGGTGCACGGGGGGCTCTGCGAGGACCCCGCCGTCGAGCTCGACCGGCTGATGGCGCGCCTCGTCCGCGGCTGAGGCGCAGGGCGTGGGTCAGCGGGGCCGCACGGCCCACATCGCGACGGCGCTCGCCGCCGCGACGTTGAGCGAGTCGACGCCGCCGGCCATCGGGATGCGGACCGTGAGGTCCGCGGAAGCGACCGTGCGCGGCCGGAGCCCGTCCCCCTCGGTGCCGAGGACCACCGCGAGGCGCGGGGGCGGGTCCGCCTCGAGCTCGTCGAGGCCGACCGAGTCGTCGGTCAGGGCCATGGCGGCCACGGTGAACCCGGCGTCGTGGAGCACGTCGACACCCTGCGGCCACGGGTCGATGCGGGTCCAGGGCACCTGGAAGACGGTGCCCATGGAGACGCGGATCGACCTGCGGTACAAGGGGTCGGCACACCGGGGCGTGACGAGCACGGCGTCGACGCCGAGCGCGGCGGCGCTACGGAAGACGGCCCCGACGTTCGTGTGGTCGACGATGTCCTCGAGCACGACGACCCGGCGTGCGTCGCGCAGCAGGTCGGGCACCTCCGGCAGGACCGGACGCTGCATCGCGGCCAGGGCTCCGCGGTGCAGGTGGAACCCGGTGAGCTGCTCGATGACGTCGTGCTCGCCGACGAACACCGGCACACCGGCGGCCTCGGCGTCGGTCACGACGTCGGCGAGGTCGTCGAGCCAGCGCCGCGCCATGAGGTACGACCGCGGCGCGTGCCCCGCCCCCAGCGCCCGTCTGATGACCTTCTCGCTCTCGGCGATGTAGAGGCCGCGCTCGGGCTCGGTACGCCGACGCAGCGCCACGTCGGTGAGCCCGACGTAGTCCTCGAGCCTCGGGTCGGCGGGGTCGGTGATCTCGATCGGCACGTCGGCTGCTCCCCTCACGAGAACCACACGAGCCGGACCACGGCCACGACGCCGATGACGACGATGAGGGCGCGCAGGGCGTTCGGCGGGATGCGTCGGCCGATGCGCGCGCCGATGATGCCGCCGACGAACGAGCCGCCCCCGACGAGCAGGACGACCAGCCAGTCGACGTGGTCGCGGGCGAAGAGCACGAACACGCACGCCGCGACGAAGTTGACGATGAGCGACAGGACGTTCTTGTAGCCGTTGAGGCGCTGGAGCGACTCGCTGCTGAGCAGGCTGAACAGACCCATGAGCAGGACGCCCTGGGCCGCGCCGAAGTACCCGCCGTACGTGCCGGCGACGAAGACGCCGACCGCCACGGCCGGGGTGTGCCATCGGGGCTCGCGCAGCCGTGACGCGTCCACGGCCGCTCCGTCGGCGGGTCCGGGCTCGCCCGCCCCGCCCGGGTGCCGTGTGGGCACCGCGCTGACGTCGGCTAGGGCCCGGCGCCGCTGCACCACCGGGCCGGCGACCACGAGGGCGACCGCGACGAGGATGAGCACCGGCACGATGGCCTTGAACGCCTGGGGCGGCAGCACGAGGAGCAGCCCTGCGCCGACGACCGAGCCGAGGAACGACAGCGGCATGAGGCGGCGCAGGGTCGGCCCGGCCCCGGTCAGCTCGTGCCGGTACCCCCACGACCCGGTGACCCCGCCGGCGACGAGCCCGATGTTGTTCGACACGTTGGCGACGAGCGGGTTGACGCCGAAGAAGAGGAGCGTCGGGAAGGTCAGCAGCGTGCCGGACCCGACGATCGTGTTGATGATGCCGGCGCCGGTCCCGGCGAGCGCGACGGCGGCCGAGGACCAGAACGACACCCGGCCACCCTACAGAGGGTGGCCCGGTGTCGATCGAGCCGGTCCACGGTCGCCGGCCGGACGCGTCACTGCCGGGTCGGCGGCTCCTGGCCGGTAACCGGCGCCTCCCCGACCTCGCCCGGTGTCTGGGGTTCAGCTGCGGGCGCGACGGCCGGCGTCTGACCAGGCATCGGCTGCGAGGGCGCCACCGGCGGCGGGGGCACCTCCCCGGTCGGCTGCACGGGCGGCTGCTGGCGGCCGATCGGCGCCGCGTGCTCGGTCGACTCGGCACTGGCCGCGGCGGCCTGGCCCCGGGCCTCGGCCAGCGCCTTGGCCGAGTCCTCGAGGATCGTCTCGGCGAAGGCGTCCTCCTCGGCGTCGGTCGTCTGCACCCAGGCCTCGTCGTCCTCGGTGGTGCGCGGGTCGGTGCCCCCGAGGGCGTTGCCGATGCCCTTGAGGGCGTCGGTGAGCTCCGAGGGGACGATCCACATCTTGTTCGAGTCACCGCGGGCGATCTGGGGCAGCACCTGGAGGTACTGGTACGCGAGCAGCTTCTGGGTGGGCTTGCCGCGGTGGATCGCCGAGAAGACCTGCTGGATGGCGCGGGCCTGGCCCTGGGCCTCGAGGATTCGGGCCTGGGCCGAGCCCTCGGCGCGGAGGATCTGGCTCTGCTTCTCACCCTCGGCCGTGAGGATCGCGGACTGCTTGACGCCCTCGGCCGTGAGGATCGCGGCGCGGCGGTCGCGCTCGGCGCGCATCTGCTTCTCCATCGAGTCCTGGACCGAGTGCGGCGGGTCGATGGCCTTGAGCTCGACGCGGTTGACGCGGATGCCCCACTTTCCGGTGGCCTCGTCGAGGACACCGCGGAGCTGGCCGTTGATCTGGTCGCGGCTCGTCAGCGTCTGCTCGAGGTCGAGCGAGCCGATCACGTTGCGCAGGGTCGTGACCGTCAGCTGCTCGATGCCCTGGATGAAGTTGGCGATCTCGTAGACGGCCGCCTTGGCGTCGATGACCGAGTAGTAGATGACGGTGTCGATGCTGACGACGAGGTTGTCCGAGGTGATGACCGGCTGCGGGGGGAACGAGACGACCTGCTCGCGCAGGTCGATGTTGGCGCGCACCTTGTCGACGAACGGCACGAGGAAGTGGATGCCGGCGGTGAGCGTCTTGTTGTAGCTGCCGACGCGCTCGACGATCTGCGCGGTCTGCTGGGGCACGATCCGGACCGTCCGCAGCACGACGACGGCTGCGACGATCACGATGAGGATCGGGATGATGAGTACCGGGTCCACGACCTTCTCCTTGTCTGGCCACGCGCCCCCGAGGACGCGTGGTCGCTGGCCCGGACCGGTCGGCCCGGGCGTCGAAACGGTCAGCCGCCGACGATGTGCGCGCGGCTGACGATGGCGGTGGCGCCGTCGATCGAGTCGACGACGACCTCTTCACCCGGCTCGATGCTGTCCCCGAGCGTGCGGGCCGACCACTCCTCGCCCGCGAGCTTGACGCGGCCGCCGGCCCTCGTCACGCGGTCGAGCGCGACGGCCGACCGGCCGACGTTCGCGGCCGCACCCATGAGGAGGGCCGGGGCGTGGGAGGTGAGGCGCCTCTTGAGCCAGGGACGCACGACGGCGAGCAGCGCCACGGCCACGAGGGCCGCGACGACGGCCTGGACGGCCGGAGGGGCACCGAAGGCCGCGGCGAGGGACCCGCCGACCGCGCCACCGGCGAGCATGAGGAAGGTGAAGTCCACCGTGGCCGTCTCGACCGCCACGAGGACCAGCGCCACCCCCAGCCAGACCACCCACGCGTAGCCCTCGAACACCGCGCCCACCCCGTCTCGTCAGAGTCGGTGCCCGGCGAAGGGCACCGACGCCCCGTGCGTCACTCCTGTGACGTCTCCGATTCTGCCCCAGTTCCCTGAGATCAGGACCGGGCGCGGGCCGACCAGCGCTCGCCGTGCTGCTCGAGCACGAGCGGGATCCCGAAGGTCTCGGACAGGTTCTCCTCGGTGAGGGTCAGCGGAATCGGCCCGGCCGCGACGACGCGTCCCTCCCGGAGCAGGAGGACGTCGGTGAACGAGGGTGGGATCTCCTCGACGTGGTGGGTCACGAGGACCAGCGCCGGGGCCTCGGTGTCGGAGGCGAGGTCGCCGAGCCGACGCACGAGGTCCTCGCGGCCACCGAGGTCGAGGCCGGCGGCCGGCTCGTCGAGCAGCATGAGCTCCGGGTCGGTCATGAGGGCGCGGGCGATCTGGACGCGCTTGCGCTCACCCTCGCTCAGGGTGCCGTACCGGCGGTCGGCGAGGTGGTCGGCGCCGAGCGCCTTGAGCAGCTCCATGGCACGCACGTAGTCGACGTGCTCGTACGACTCGCGCCAGCGTCCGATGATGCCGTACGAGGCGGTGACGACGACGTTGCCCACGATCTCGTCGCCGGGGATGCGCTCGGCCATCGCGGCGCTCGCCAGGCCGATGCGGGGTCGCAGCTCGAAGACGTCGACGGCACCGAGCACCTCGCCCAGGACCCCGGCGACGCCGGTCGTCGGGTGCATCCGCGCCGCCGCCACCTGGAGCAACGTCGTCTTGCCGGCGCCGTTGGGGCCGAGGACGACCCAGCGCTCGCCCTCCTCGACCTCCCACGAGACGTCGTCGAGGAGCGTCGTGGGTCCGCGTCGGACACTGACACCGGCGAGGGCGAGGACGTCGCTCATGGCCCCGACCCTATGGCACGCACCGCCGGTCGACCCCGCGGCTCACCCTACGATGGCGGGGTGTCCGAGCTGCCCGCGTCCGTGCGCCTCGCGCTCTGGGTCACGGCCTCGTGGCGCGGCGACGTCACGACGACCGAGGCGCTGCGGCGTTCCTTCCCCGACCTCGACCACGTCGCCGGTGACCTCGGCCGGCTCGACGTGTGGCGTGACCTCGGCGAGCGGGCCCTCTTCGTCGCCCTGCCCCGTCCCGGCGACGTCAGCCGCATGCCGCAGGGGTCGGCGGCTGCTGCCGCCGCCGCCGCGGACTCGGGTGAGTGCGTGTTCGTCGCCGGCATCGGCGGCGTCCTCGTCCCGACGCTGTCGGAGTTCGGCCCCGACGGTGACGTCGGCTACCGCGCGGACTGGACCGCGTACGAGGCCGACCCCATCCCGCGGCACCGCCTCGAGATGCTCGACCTGCGCGAGATCGAGCGCGGCCTCATCCAGTCGCTACGCACGCACACCGACCGGTTCGAGGCCGCCGGCGGCCAGCCCTGGGGCACCCGGGCCCGCGCGGACGCCGAGACCGACCTCGACGCGTCGCTGTGGGGCGTGCCCGAGGGGACGTCCGGACGGGCACTGCGCATCATGTCGCTCGCCGCCAACGTCGCCCGCCTGGCCCACCGCACCGCCGGGCTGACGAGCCTCGGCAGCGCCGGCGTCGACGTCGCCACGACGGCGACCCGCGCCATGCTCCTGCGCGACCTCGGCGCGGACGCCGACGCAGCGCTCGCCGACGCGACCAACGTCGCCGTCATGTCCATCGCCGGGTGGCGTCCGGCCTGAGGGCTCAGGCCGCAAGGTGTTCGAGAAGCGCTCTGGCGTAGGCGCGCTCGGCGTCGATGTCGACGTGCCGCTCCTCCTCTCCTGACGGACTCCTCAGGACGACGGCGAAGCCGCCGTCGAGCCGCTCGAGCGCCACGAACGCGTCACCGAGCCGGTCGCGCAGCTGCTCCTCGCGCGGCAGCCACACCACCTTGTCCCGCTCGACGCTGTCGAGGGCCCACTCGGTCGTACCGTTGAACCCGATGACGTCGCCGGTCGTGAAGTGGTGCACGTCGACGGTGAGGTCGCTGATGACGAAGACCTCCTCCTCCATGCCGGCGACCGGGACGACGAACCGGTCGCCCGAGCGGGGTTCCCAGGCCAGGCCGGCGTCCGAGAGCCGGCGCGCGAGGTCGAGGTTCAGCATGCCCCATCCTCACATCCCCCGCCGGACCCGCCAAGGTCCCTAGATTGGTGCCATGACGACGACGCCGCCGCAGCTGACGCCCCTCGACGAGTCCGCCTTCGAGCGCGTGCTGTGCGTCGTGGCACACCCCGACGACCTCGAGTACGGCACGGCCGCCCTGGTCGACAAGTGGGTCAAGGCCGGCAAGACCGTGACCTACCTGCTCGCGACCCGCGGTGAGGCCGGCATCGACACGACCCACCCGGACGAGGCCGGTCCCCTCCGGGAGCGGGAGGAGCGCGAGGGCGCCGCACGGGTCGGCGTCGAGGTGGTCGAGTTCCTCGACTTCACCGACGGCGCCGTCGAGTACGGGCTGCCGCTGCGTCGGGCCATCGCGCGCGAGATCCGCATCCGCCGACCCGACCTCGTCGTCGGGCAGACCTACGCCGACCGCTTCCCCGGCGGCTTCGTCAACCAGGCCGACCATCGGGCGGTCGGGCTCGCGACCATCGACGCCAAGGCCGACGCCGGCAACCGGTGGATCTTCCCCGACCTCGTCGACGAGGGGCACGAGCCGTGGCAGGTCAAGCAGCTTCTCGTCACCGGCGACCCCGAGCCCACGCACTTCGTCGACGCATCCGACCACTTCGAGGCGGCGGTGGCCTCACTCGAGGCGCACGAGGCCTACCTGGCCGCCCTCGGCCCGGAGTACCCGAAGCCGCGCGACCTGCTCGAGATGATCCTGGGCGCTCCCGCCGAGGCGACCGGCGCCAGGTACAGCGTGGCCGGGCGTCTCATCGGGTGACGGTCGCTTCGAGAAGAGGTCGCAACGCCCCGGCCCGGGCGGCCTGCCAGGCGCGCAGGCCGGGTACCGCCGCCACCGGCTCACGCAGCGAGCTCTGACGCAGCGTCCCGGCCAGGGCGACCATGAGTCGCGTTGCCTCGTACGGGAGCCCGGCCAGGATTCCGCGAGCGGTACTGAGCGCCATCGCGCCTCCGCCGACATGCCCTGACGCGACGACGTCGACGGCGAGCCCGGCTGCGTCGAGCCACGCCGCGCCGGCGGCGGCACGCCCCCAGTCGACGAGCCACACACCGTCCTCGTGCTCGACGACGTTGTCGCAGCGCACGGCGAGGTGCACGAGGTGCGGCCCCGCCGTCCACGTGCGCCAGCCGTCGCTCATCGCGACCAGGGTCTGCAGGCGGCCGCGCTCCCAGTCGTCGAGCACCTCTGGCCGGGACGCGAGCTGCTGCCACCCGTCGAGGGCGGGCAGCCGCTCGACGGCCGGCGCGAGACCGCGGACGTCCGTGCGTCCCGAGGTCCGGGTGATGGCGTCGGTGACGGCCGCGACGTGCTGGGTGCGCCACGGCGGCCCGACGGCAGACCCGGACGCGGCGCTCGTCACGATGGCGAACCAGTCGTCGTGCCTCGCCGAGGTGAGCAGGGGGGCGTGCGGGACGTCCTCCGGCAGTCGCCGGAGCACGTCGGCCTCTTGAGCGTACCGGCTGAAGGCCCTCGGATCCTGCTGTGCGGCAACCGCTTTCACGAACACCTGGCGCTCGTCGTCGAGACTCAGACGAGCGGCGACACGCGATGACGTCCCGCCCTGCACCGCCTCCTGCCCCACCACGCGCGCGCCGAGCGACCGTTCGACCGCGCGCACGAGCGCGCGTGGTGCATCGGCCCAGTCGGACCGCCTGGTCGAACCGGACGGCATCAGCTGTCGAGGACCGCCCGGTAGACGTCGAGGGTGCGGTCGCCGATGGAGGCCCACGAGAACGACTCCACGGCGCGGGCCCGGCCCGCCAGCCCACGCGCCCGGGCCCGGTCGACGTCGGAGACGGCGTCGGACAGCGCGGCGGCGAGGTCGGCGACGAAGCGGTCGGGATCGACCGGGGTGCCGGTGCCGTCCTGCACCTGCTCGATCGGCACGAGCCACCCCGTCTCGCCGTCGACGACGACCTCGGGGATGCCTCCCGTGGCGGTGGCCACGACGGCCAGCTCGCACGCCATGGCCTCGAGGTTCACGATGCCGAGCGGCTCGTAGACCGACGGGCAGACGAACACCGTGCCGTGGCTGAGCAGCGCGACGACCTCGGAACGCGGCAGCATCTCGGCGATCCACACGACGCCCTCGCGGCTCGCCCGCAGGTCGTTCATGAGGCCCTCGACCTCGGCCAGGATCTCCGGCGTGTCGGGAGCACCGGCGCACAGCACGAGCTGCACGTCGGGCGGCAGCTGGGCACACGCCCGGAGCAGGTACGGCAGGCCCTTCTGGCGGGTGATGCGACCGACGAAGACGACCGACGGGCGGTCGGGGTCGACGCCGTGCCGCACGACCGTCGCGCGTGCCGCCTCCGAGCGGTCCGGCGCCCACAGCTGCGAGTCGATGCCGTTGTGCACCACGTGCACCCGCTCCGGGTCGAGCGACGGGTAGCTCTTGAGGATGTCCTCGCGCATGCCGGCGCTCACGGCGACCACCCCGGCCGCGGCCTCGTAGGCGGTCCGCTCGGCCCACGACGAGACGCGGTAGCCGCCGCCGAGCTGTTCGGCCTTCCACGGGCGCATGGGTTCCAGCGAGTGGGCGGTGACGACGTGCGGCATCCCGCCGAGGAGGGAGGCGAGGTGGCCGCCCAGGTTGGCGTACCACGTGTGCGAGTGGACCAGGTCCGCGCCGACGCAGTCACCGGCCATGCCGAGGTCGACGCCGAGAGTCTGCAGCGCGGCGTTCGCGCCGACGAGCCCGGGCACGTCGGCGTAGGCCGTCGTGCCCTCTTCGTCCCGCGGCGCCCCGAAGCACCGCACCTGCACGTCGAGGTCACCTCGCTCGCGCAGGGCACGGACGAGCTCGGCGACGTGAACGCCGGCTCCACCGTAGATCGCGGGCGGGTACTCCTTGCTGAGGATGTCGACGCGCACGTTGGCAGACTAGTCCCGCCTCTCGGGACGGCAAGGGTTTGTTCGTGGCGCAACCTGTCGGGTCGTGCACGCCTGCCCTACTGTGGCGACATGGCCCGACGAAGCCCCGCCGCAGGACCGAAAGTGCTCGCGATCGTTCTCGCGGGAGGTGAGGGCAAACGCTTGATGCCGTTGACTGCCGACCGGGCCAAACCAGCCGTGCCCTTCGCGGGCATCTACCGCCTCATCGACCTCGCGCTGTCGAACGTCGTCAACTCCGGCTACCTGCAGGTCGTCGTCCTCACGCAGTACAAGTCGCACAGCCTCGACGCGCACGTGACCAAGACCTGGCGCATGTCGACGCTGCTCGGCAACTACGTCACGACCGTGCCGGCCCAGCAGCGCGTCGACAAGAACTGGTACCTCGGCAGCGCCGACGCGATCTACCAGAGCCTCAACCTCATGCACGACGAGCGTCCCGACATCGTGGTCGTCGTGGGCGCCGACCACGTGTACCGCATGGACTTCGGAGCGATGGTCGAGCAGCACATCGACTCCGGAGCGGCGTGCACAGTCGCCGCGATCCGCCAGCCCATCTCGCTCGCGAACCAGTTCGGCGTCATCGAGGTCGACGACGCCGACCCGACGAAGATCGCCGCGTTCCTCGAGAAGCCGAGCGACCCGAAAGGCCTGCCCGACAACGAGAACGAGGTGCTGGCCTCCATGGGCAACTACGTCTTCACCGCGGACGCGCTCGAGGACGCCGTGACCCGCGACCACGACAACGACGCGAGCAACCACGACATGGGCGGCGACATCGTGCCGTACTTCGTGGGCCGTGGCGAGGCCGGCGTCTACGACTTCAAGGACAACGACGTGCCGGGCTCCACCGACCGCGACCGGGGCTACTGGCGCGACGTCGGCACCATCGAGTCGTACTACGACGCGCACATGGACCTCGTGTCGATCCACCCCGTCTTCAACCTCTACAACTACGAATGGCCGATCTACACACAGCACGCGCCGTACCCGCCGGCCAAGTTCGTGCACGGCAGCGGGGACCGGATCGGCGAGGCCCTCAACTCGGCCGTCTCCCCCGGCGTCGTCGTGTCCGGTGCCCACGTGTACGCGTCCGTGCTCTCCCCCTCGTGCACGTGCACTCGTACGCGAGCATCCAGGGGTCGGTGATCCTCGACGGTGTCGAGGTCGGGCGGCACGCGCAGATCCGGCGGGCGATCATCGACAAGAACGTCCGCGTGCCCGACGGCTGCCAGATCGGGATCGACCACGACCACGACCGGGCTCGCGGCTTCCACGTCACCGAGACAGGCATCGTCGTGGTCGGCAAGGACCAGGTCGTCACCGCGTGACCCGCGCGGCCGCGACGACACCCGACGAGCTCGCCACGCCGCGGAGCGCCGCCGACCCGCGGCCGGCGCGGGTCGGCGTCCAGGTCCCGCCGCAGCACGCGACGTGGGCCCAGATCCGGCGCACCGCCGCGACGCTCGAGGAGATGGGCGTCGACGTCCTCCTCGGCTGGGACCACTTCTTCCCACTCAGCGGTGACCGCGGCGGGCTGCACTTCGAGTGCTGGACGATCCTCGGCGCCTGGGCGGAGTCCACTGAACGCGTCGAGATCGGCGCCCTCGTCACGTGCAACAGCTACCGCAACCCCAACCTCCTCGCAGACATGTCCCGCACCGTCGACCACATCAGCGGCGGCCGGCTCGTGCTCGGGATCGGCTCGGGCTGGGCGCAGCTCGACTACGACGAGTACGGCTACGAGTTCGGCACCGCGGGCGGACGCCTCGACGACCTCGCTCGCGACCTGCCGGTCATCCGCGACCGGTGGACCCGCCTCAACCCACCGCCGACGCGCGACATCCCAGTCCTCGTCGGCGGTGGCGGCGAGCGGAAGACGCTGCGCATCGTCGCCGAGCACGCGGACATCTGGCACGGCTTCGGTGGTCCCGAGCAGATCGCCCACAAGCACCGTGTGCTCGACGCCTGGTGCGAGCGGCGCGGCCGGGACCCGCTGGAGATCGAGCGCTCCGCCGGCGTGGCCTTCGTGCCGGGCCGCAACCCCGACCAGCGCGGGGACTACGCGAGCAACGCCCAGCAGCTGCACGACGTCGGCACCCGCCTGTTCACGGCGAGCGTCGCGGCGGCCGAGCCCGACCTGGCCCGGGTCCGCGACCTGCTCCAGTGGCGGGACGAGGTCAATGCGTCGCGGTGAGCCGTGAGCCGGCTCGCCGGCGGTCGCATGCCGGATGGGGCGGCCGCGGTCCGGGGCGGCTCGTTAGCCTGACGACGTGAGTGACGCCAGCACCCGACCGGTCGACGCCAGTCCCACGCCCGAGGGCATGCCCGACGCTGCGCAGACCCTCGGTGGGGCCGCGGCGGGAGCGGAGGGCACCGAGCCGGGGGTGACCGAGCCCGGCGCCACGCTCAGCGTCACGGTGACCGGGAAGGACCGCCCCGGCGTCACCGGGGGACTCCTCAGCGCGCTGTCCGGGGTCGGTGCAGAGCTGCTCGACATCCAGCAGGTCGCCGTCCACGGCCACCTGACCCTCGCCGTCCTGCTGCGCGCCGGCGACCACGCCGAGCAGCTCCGCGACGCCGCCGCCGTCGCCGCGCACCGGCTCGGGCTGACCCTGTCGGTCCTCGAGGGCACCGGTGACAACGCGCGGTCGCGTCAGGGCAGGGCGGCGGTCGTGGTCCTCGGCGCCCCGCTGCGCGCCGACGCGGTCTCGCTCGTGACGAGCCACATCGCGCAGCACGGGGCCAACATCGACCGCATCCGCCGGTTGTCGCGCTACCCCGTGACGACCGTCGAGTTCGACATCTCCGGTGCCGACGTCGCCTCGCTGCGCACCGAGCTCGCGCTCGTCGCCGCCGGCGCGGGCATCGACGTCGCCGTGGCACCCGGTGGGCTCGCCCGACGCGGCCGCAGGCTCGTCGTCCTCGACGTGGACTCGACGCTGATCCAGCAGGAGGTCATCGAGCTGCTCGCCGCGCACTGCGGCCGCGAGGCCGAGGTGGCAGAGGTCACGGCCCGGGCGATGGCCGGTGAGCTCGACTTCGAGGAGTCGCTGCGGGCCCGTGTCGCCACCCTCGCCGGCCTGCCCGAGTCGGTGCTCGCGGAGGTGCGCGACTCCGTCGTGCTGACGCCGGGGGCGCGCACGCTCGTGCGCACGCTCAAGCGTCTGGGCTTCACCGTGGGGCTCGTCAGCGGCGGGTTCATCGAGATCGTGGGCGAGCTCGCGCAGGAGCTCGGCATCGACCACGCCCGCGCCAACCGCCTCGAGGTCGCGGACGGCGTCCTGACCGGACGCGTCGTCGGCGAGGTCGTCGACCGCGCGGGCAAGGCGCGTGCGCTGCGCGAGTTCGCCGCGGACGAGGGCCTGCCGCTGAGCCGCACCGTGGCGATCGGCGACGGGGCCAACGACCTCGACATGCTTGACATCGCCGGGCTCGGGGTCGCCTTCAACGCCAAACCCCTTGTGCGCGAACAGGCCCAGACGTCGGTCAACGTGCCCTACCTCGACTCGGTGCTCTACCTGCTCGGCATCTCGCGCGAGGAGATCGAGGACGCGGACCTGTCGGACGGCACGCCGACGCAGGCTCCGCCCGTGTCGCACGCCGGTCACTAGGCTGGGCCGATGCACAGCACCCCGTCCCTCGGCCCGGCCTCGCCCCCCGTGGGCGGCGTGCGCCGGACGCTGCTCGTCATCGGCGGCGCCGAGGACCGGCTCGGACGCTCGGTCGTGCTCAAGCGGTTCGTGCGCCTGGCCGGCGGACGCTCCTCCCGCATCGTCGTCATCCCCACCGCGTCGGCCTACGCGGACGAGGTGTCGGAGTCCTACCGCGACGCGTTCACCCGGCTGCGAGGCGGTGACGTCGTCGCCGTCCACCCGCGGACGCGTCGCGACGCCGCCTCGCCAGACCTGGTCGCGGAGCTCGACGCCGCCACCGGTGTCTTCCTCACCGGCGGCAGCCAGGTCAAGCTCGCCCAGAACGTCGTCGGCACCCCGGTCGGTGACGCGATCGTCCGCGCCTACGAACGCGGGGCCGTGGTCGCCGGGACGTCGGCGGGCGCCTCGATCCTCAGCCGGTTCATGATCTCGCTCGGCGACGAGGGCCTGACCCCGCGGCAGCGGGCGAGCCAGATCTCGGCCGGCCTCGGCCTGGTGGAGGACGCCATCATCGACCAGCACTTCGACCAGCGAGGCCGCTACGGCCGGCTCATGTCGATGGTCGCCGCCTCGCCGAACCTGCTCGGCCTGGGGATCGACGAGAACACCGCCGCCGAGATCCGCGACGGCCGGTGGCTCACCGTCCTCGGAGCGGGCGCCATCTTCCTCGTCAACGCCCGCGACGCCGTCACCGACGCCCCCGACGCCCGGCGCGGGGCCCCGCTGCTCGTGTCGGGCGCGGTGGTGCACTCGCTGCCCGCCGGCAGTACGTTCGACCTCGAGCACGTCGAGCTGACCTCGTTCGTCGAGCGGCACCCCGACATCGAGGGCGCCGTCGTGCCGGCCAAGGACCGCACGGCCCGGGTCGGTCCGGGCAGCAGCACCGTCCACTGAGATCCCCCATCCCCCAGGAGCACTGCGATGGCCGTCGAGGTACCGACCCCCACCGGACTCGCGCGTCCGGACCTGACGATCCTCGAGACGAGGATCTACCGCGGTCCGAACGTCTGGTCCTACCAGCAGGCGGTCCACCTCGTCGTCGAGCTCGGCAGCCTCGAGGAGTACCCGACGGTGTCGTTGCCGGGATTCACCGACCAGCTGCTGGCAGCGGTCCCCGGCCTCGAGAACCACACGTGCTCCCGGGGCCGCAAGGGCGGTTTCGTCGAGAGACTCCGCGAAGGGACCTGGCTCGGGCACGTCACCGAGCACGTCGCCCTGCAGCTGCAGACGCTCGCCGGGCACGACTCCCGTCGGGGCAAGACGCGCGGCGTCAAGGGTCACCCCGGCCGCTACGACGTCATCTATGCCTACACCGACGAGACCGTCGGTGTCGCCGCCGGACGCCTCGCGGTGCGGCTCATCAACCACCTCGTGCAGCCCGAGGAGGGCTTCGACTTCGACACGGCGTTCCACGACTTCCTGCGCCAGGCCGAGCGCGTCGCCTTCGGCCCGTCGACGTCGGCGATCCTCGAGGAGGCGGCGTCGCGCGACATCCCCTTCATCCGGCTCAACACCGGCTCGCTCGTGCAGCTCGGCCAGGGCGTCCACGCCCAGCGGATCCGGGCGACCATGACGAGCCGCACGGGTGCGCTCGCCGTCGACATCGCCGGCGACAAGGACCTCACCACGAAGCTCCTCGGCTCGGCGGGCCTGCCGGTGCCCAAGCAGGCGTCGGTCCGCACGCTGCGCGGCGCCGTCGAGGCGGCCCGACGCATCGGCTTCCCCGTCGTCGTCAAGCCGCTCGACGGCAACCACGGCCGTGGTGTGTGCCTCGACCTGCGCAGCGACGAGGACGTCGAGAAGGCGTTCGACATCGCCAGGGAGCAGTCGCGGCGCGGCACGGTCATCGTCGAGTCGTTCGTCACCGGCCGCGACTACCGGTGCCTCATCGTCGGTGGCCGGATGCAGGCCATCGCCGAGCGGGTGCCGGCTCACGTCGTCGGTGACGGCACCCACACCGTCGGCGAGCTCGTCGAGGCCACCAACGCCGACCCGCGCCGCGGCGTCGGCCACGAGAAGGTCCTGACGAAGATCCGCGTCGACGGCCCCGCACTGGATGTCCTTGCCGCACAGGGGTACTCCCTCGATTCGGTGCCGCCCGAGGGTGAGATGGTCAAGCTCGCCCTGACCGGCAACATGTCCACCGGGGGCATCTCCATCGACCGCACCTTCGACGCACACCCCGACAACGTCGAGATCGCCGAGGAGGCCGCGCGCATCGTCGGCCTCGACGTCGCGGGCATCGACTTCATCTGCCCCGACATCACCTACCCCGTCCGTGAGACGGGAGGTGCCATCTGCGAGGTCAACGCCGCGCCCGGCTTCCGGATGCACACGCACCCCACGGTCGGCGAGCCGCAGTTCATCGCCAAGCCGGTCGTCGACCTGCTCTTCCCGCCGGGGACGCCCTCGCGGGTGCCGATCGTCGCGGTCACCGGCACCAACGGCAAGACGACGACGTCACGGATGATCGCCCACATCTTCAAGGGTCTCGGCCGCAAGGTCGGTATGACCTCGACCGACGGCGTCGTCATCGACGAGCGCCTCGTCATCAAGGCCGACGCGTCGGGCCCCCGGTCGGCGCGGATGGTGCTGCAGAACCCACGCGTCGACTTCGCCGTCATGGAGGTCGCGCGGGGCGGGATCCTGCGCGAGGGCCTCGGGTACGACCGCAACGACATCGCGGTCGTCACCAACATCGCGCCGGACCACCTCGGGATGAAGGGGATCGACACCCTGCGCCAGCTCGCCGACGTCAAGGCCGTCATCGTCGAGGCGGTGCCCCGCGACGGCTTTGCCGTGCTCAACGCCGACGACCCGCACGTGCGCAACATGCGACGCCGGTGCTCGGGCGGCATCGTCTGGTTCACGATGTCCGAACCCGGCACCGAGGTGCGTGAGCTCGTCGACGACCACTGCCGTCGGGGCGGGCGCGCCGTCGTGCTCGAGCCGAGCGACCGCGGGGAGATGATCGTCATCAAGCACGGGCGCCGCAGCATGCAGCTGGCCTGGACGCACCTGCTTCCCTCGACCTTCGGCGGTGCGGCGCGGTTCAACGTCGCCAACGCGCTGGCCGCGGCCGGGGCGGCCTTCGCCGCGGGGGCGCCCCTGCATGACATCCGGCAGGGTCTGCGCACCTTCGCCACCACCTACTACCTGTCCCCCGGGCGCCTCAACCTCGTCCACGTGGGCAACGCCGACGTCTTCGTCGACTACTGCCACAACGCCGCCGGCATGAAGGAGCTCGGGACCTTCGTCGACCGCTACGCCGAGCAGAAGCGCGGGCAGGCCGACCTGGCCCGGGTCTCACGCATCGGCATGATCGGAGCCGCCGGCGACCGTCGAGACGACGACATCCGCGAGCTCGGCGAGGTCGCCGCGCACCACTTCGACGTCGTCGTCGTCCGCGAGGACGCCCGCCTGCGTGGGCGCCGCCCCGGCGAGTCGGCGCAGCTGGTCGCCGAGGGTGCGCACAAGGCGATGGCCGACGGGGCCCGCTGCCGGCAGGTCGAGATCGTCCTCGACGAGCTCGAGGCGACGCGGCACGTGCTGGCGCGCACCAACCCAGGTGACGTCGTCGTCATGTGCGTCGACAACCACGCCCGCGTCGTCGCCGAGCTCGAGGAGCGGACGAAGTCGGCGCAGGCCGGCGCGCGCCTCGGAACCCCCGGGGCGGCCACGAGCGACCCCGACCTCGACCCGAGCACGCTCACCGAGACCGCGGAGGCCGAGGGCACCGAGGCCGAGGAGGAGGCGCTCGTCGGGCTCCCGGGTGACGCGCCGGGCGAGGCGGACCCCGGCCAGGCCGACGACACCGCCGTCTGACCGAGGCCCTGCGGCCCGGAAGTGCGCCACGGCGCGGTTCCGGACGGCATCCGGCCCCGTTCGGCGACGAGAAGTGCGCCACGGCGCGGTTCCGGCCGGCATCCGGCCCCGTTCGGCGACGAGAAGTGCGCCACGGCGCGGTTCCGGCCGCGATCCGGCCCCTCCCCGTCGCCCAGAATTGCGCCACGGCGCGGTTCCGGACGGCGTCCGGGGACGGCCCTGCCGCGAGGGCGCCTGGGTCAGCCGTCGGCCGGGGCGAGGTCGTCGGCGTAGGCCCGCAGGGCCCGGCGGTAGGACTGGGCTTCGGGGTCGGTCGTGGCGTCCAGGGTCGCGCGCACCAGGTCCGCGACTGCCTCACGCTCACGGCCTAGGTCGGTGCGCACGAGCGCGCGGAACAGCAGTGCCGCCGTGCTGTGGGGCCGGGTCTCGAGCACGTCCTCGAGGACCGCGTCGGCCTCCTCGGGCCGACCGACGACGCGCAGACTCGACGCGAGCTGCAGCTGCGCCCGGTGCCGGTGCGGCTCGGGCAGTCCGCCACGGATCGCCTTCTCGTAGAGCGGGATCGCCCCGTGCTCGTCGCCCGCCGAGTCCATCGCGCCGGCCAGCTCGAACTCGAGCCGCGCGTCGCCGGGGTGCTCGTCGAGGAGTCGCCGGGCCGCTGAGATGCGCCCCTCCGGGTCCGCGGTCTCCCACAGGGCGGCGATCTCCGCCTCGAGCTCGTGCTCGCCCCGGGCAGCCACGACCTTGCGTCGGATCACCCGGGCGTCGTCGACGGTTCCGCCGTTGTCCCGCAGCCAGCGGTCGACCTCCGCGCGCTCGGCGTGGCACATGAGGGCCACGACGTCGCCGTCGTGGGCATGCGCGACGAGCTGCTCGAGGGCGGACAGCTCGGTGTCGTGGGCGGGGACGTCGAGGACGCCGACGCGCGCCAGGCCGTCCCGGAAGAGCCCCAGGAGGTTCTCCGGCTCCCTGCCGCGCAGGTAGCGCCTCGCGATCTTGAGGACGACGTCGTCGGCGCCCCGCCCGGCGATCTCGCCCATGGCCTCGATCGCCTCGTCGGTGCGGTCACCCGCGCAGCCGAGCCCGACGCGGACCGCCCCGCCGGGGGCCGCCAGGCCGTGCGCCACCTCGAGGAGCGCCTCGAGACCCGCCTCGTTGTGGGCCATGTCCATGATGACCGTGGCTCGACCGCCACGCCCGAGCGGCAGCGTGTAGGTGTTGAGGCGCCCCCAGTTGTGCTCGGGGTCGGGCGCGAAGGTGCGCAGCCCTTCCACGACCGCGGAGCGCGGGACGCCGAGCCCGAGGGCCGCGGCCGCACCCGCCAGGGCGTTCGCGATGTTGTTGCGCGACAGGCCGCTCAGGGTCATCGGCACGTCGGTGACCTTGACGAGCCGGTCGGGGTCGCCGTTGGCCGACAGGACGACGATCTCGCCCTCGAGCACCGTGATCCCCCGACCGCCGGCGTTGACCGCCTCCCAGAGGGCCGGCGAGTCGGGGTCGAGGCTGAACGCCCACGGCTTCGCCCGGCTGCGGCGGCGCATCGCCCACACGCGTGGGTCGTCGCCGTTGAGGACGCACCAGCCCTCCGGCCGCGTGACCGTGGTGACGATGGCCTTGACCTCGGCGAGCTGGTCGAGGGTGTCGATGCCCTGCAGCCCGAGGTGGTCGGCGCTGACGTTGGTGACGACGCTGACATCGTTGGCCGTGACGCCCATGCCACGCAGCAGCATGCCGCCGCGGGCCGTCTCGAGGATGCCCACCTGGAGGCCCGGGGTCTCGAGGACGCCGCGGGCGCCGGCCGGGCCCGAGAAGTCACCGGCCTCCGTGGTCTCGCCCATGACGACGATCCCGTCGGTCGAGCTCCAGGCCGTCGTCAGCCCGGCGGCCATGCACATGTGCGCCATGAGCCGGGTCGTCGTCGTCTTGCCGTTCGTGCCGGTGACGGACGCGACCGGCACGGTGGGTGTGATGACGCTGGGGCCGGGGCCGTCCGGCGCGGCGAGGATCCTCTCGGCCGCCGCGCCGATGGCGTCCTCGGCCCGGCACGTCGGCGCGAGGAGCTGCTCGAGGACCACGGCGACCTGCTCGCCGGCCACCTGTCCGCGGGTGCGGTGGACCCACGGGAAGGCGAGCACCGCGTCCTCCACGGCTCCTCCGGCGCGAACCCGGACGCCGAGCCGGCCGACGCCGATCTCGGTCCCGAGGCGTCGGGTCACGGTGCGGATGACCCGCATGACGAAGCGCTGGCGCAGCGCCGTGCCGCGCTTGCCCGGCCGCGCCGAGCGCAGCCCGAGGCGCGCCGCGAGGGCCTCGGCCTCGGTCCGCCGCAGGTCGAGGTAGCCGGGCAGGTGCAGGCTGACCTTGATGGCGGGCCGAGCGAAGTAGAGGTTCGGACCGTCGAGGACGCGCACCTCGTCGACCCGGACGGCCTCGGTCGCGGTGGCGGCGTCGGTCCCGGCGTCGGTCGCGGCGTCGGTGGTGGCGTCGGTCGCGCCGAGGGTGGTGGCGTCGGTCGCGGCGTCAGGCATGGGCAGGACTCTAGCGACGGGCTGGGGCGCTCGCGCGGCGCCGGTCAGGTCACTGGCCCATGGCGTGCACGCCGCCGTCGACGTGGACGATCTCGCCGGTCGTCGCCGGGAACCAGTCGGACAACAGCGCCGCGCACGCCTTGGCCGCGGGGACGGCGTCGTTGACGTCCCAGCCGAGCGGGGCGCGCTCGTCCCAGACCTGCTCGAACTGCTCGAAGCCGGGGATCGACTTGGCGGCGGTGGTGCGGATCGGACCCGCGGCGACGAGGTTGCACCGCACGTTCCTCGGGCCGAGGTCGCGGGCCAGGTAGCGGTTCGTCGACTCGAACGCGGCCTTCGCCACCCCCATCCAGTCGTACACCGGCCAGGCGAACTTCGCATCGAAGGTGAGCCCGACGACGCTGCCACCCTCCTTCATGAGCGGCAGGGCCGCGACCGCGAGGGACTTGAGGCTGTACGCCGAGATGTGCAGGGCCGTCGACACGTCCTCCCACGTCCCCTCGATGAAGTTGAACGCGCCCTGCGGGGCGAACCCGATGGAGTGCAGGACGCCGTCGAGGCCGTCGACGTGCTCGGCCAGGCGGTCGGCGAGGGTGTCGAGGTGTTCCTGCTCGGCGACGTCGAGCTCGATGACCGCAGGCGTCTCGGGCAGGCGACGCGCGATCGTCTGGGTGATCTTCATCGTCCTCCCGAACGAGGTGAGCACGACCTGCGCCCCTTCCTCCTGAGCGATCTTGGCGACGTGGAACGCGATCGAGCTGTCCATGAGGACACCGGTGACGAGCAGCTTCTTGCCTTCGAGGATTCCCATGCCTGCGACTTTCTGTGGGTTCGGGGAGGAGATGCGGTCGACGCGCCTGCAGCGTGTCGGAGCGTCAGCGCCGGTCAGCGCCGGTCAGCGCCGGTCAGCGCCGGTCAGCGCCGGTCAGCGCCGGTCAGCGCCGCTGGGTCAGTGCCCCATGCCGAGGCCGCCGTCGACGGGGATGACGGCGCCGGTGATGTAGCCCGCCTCTTCGCTCGCGACGAACCGGACGACGGAGGCGACCTCCTCCGGCGTGGCGAAGCGGCCGGCGGGGATCCCGGATAGGTAGGCCTTCTTCTGGTCCTCGGGAAGCCCCGCGGTCATCTCGGTCTCGATGAAGCCCGGGGCGACGACGTTGGCCGTGATGCCGCGCCCACCGAGCTCGCGGGTGATCGACCGGGCCAGGCCGACGAGCCCGGACTTCGACGCGGCATAGTTGGTCTGGCCGGGCGAGCCGTAGAGGCCGACGACACTGCTGATGAGGACGATCCGCCCCTTGCGCTTGCGGATCATGCCGGTGGCGGCCCGGCGCGCGCAACGGAACGCACCGGCGAGGTTGGTGTCGATGACCGCGTCGAACTCCTCGTCGCTCATCCGCATCAGCAGCGTGTCGCGGGTGATCCCGGCGTTCGCCACGAGCACCTCGACCGGGCCACCGAGCAGCTCCTCGGCCTGCGTGAACGCCTGGTCGACGGACGCCGTGTCGGTGACCTCGCAGACGACGCCGCGCAGCCCGTCCGGCGGCTCCCCCGAGCGGTAGGTGATGACGACGTTGTCGCCGGCGTCCGCGAAGGACCGGGCGATGGCCAGGCCGATGCCGCGGTTTCCTCCGGTCACGAGCACGTTGCGCTGCGTCCCCGCGGGTGCGCCGGGCGATGCGGTCGATGCCACTGGTCGTTCCTCCGTCCGTCCGGCCAGGCCGGGTCGTCGTGCTCACGGTCCGGCCACCTCGGCGGTCCGGAGCCCCATCAGTGCTGTCTGGTGCTGCCCCGAAACCTAACGGACTACCCAAGGGTAGACAGCACCGTAGGTCGCGGGCCGACGGCGACCTAAGGTGGAGAGGTGGCACGACACAACGACCGACCGGTGGTCCACACCGTCACCTCGGCGGCGACGTCGACGACCGACGACCAGAGCGCGCGGATGAAGCGCTACCTCATCATGATGGGGATCCGCGTCGCGTGCTTCGGGCTCGTCTTCGTCACGTCCGGCTGGGTGCGCTGGGCCGCCGTCGCCGGCGCGGTCGTCATCCCCTACTTCGCCGTCGTCATCGCGAACGCGGTGCGACCGCGGGAGGTCGGCTCCATCCAGGCCGTGACGCCGCGACCCGACGACACCCACCGCCTCGAGCAGTGACCCACCGGTGAGCGTCCTTCCCTCCCTCGACCCGGTCGAGGCACCCGAGCACGTCTGCAGCGCGAAGGGCTGCCGAGCGACGGCCCGTCACGCGGTCGTCTGGAACAACCCGAAGCTGCACGCCGCCGACCGCCGCAAGGTCTGGCTCGCGTGCGACGAGCACCGGACGTCCCTCGCCGACTTCGTCGCGCTCCGGGGGTTCCTCATCGAGGTCGTCCCCGTGGAGGCGCTGACCGACGCCGACGGCTGACCGGTCGGCCGCGACGGTGCTCGGCCGGCTCAGCCGCCGATGGCGGACATGGGCCGGTCCGGCTGCACGAAGTCCGGGTCGCCGATGCCGTGCCCGCGCCGCTTGCGCCACATCTCGCCGCGCATCAGAGCGAGCAGCTCGTCGTCGGAGGCGCCGTCGCGCATCGGCCCGCGCAGGTCGGTCTCGGTGGTGGAGAACAGGCAGTTGCGCACCTGTCCGTCGGCGGTGAGTCGGGTGCGGTCGCAGGCCGCGCAGAAGGGGGCCGACACGCTGGCGATGATGCCGACCGTCTGGGGACCGCCGTCGACGAGGAACCGCTCGGCGGGGGCACTGCCCCGGTCCGCGGCCGGCAGGGGTGTCAGGGTCCACCGCTGCGAGAGCCGGGCCCGGATCTCGTCGGCCGTGACCATGTCGCGCCGGTCCCACGCGTGCTGGGCGTCGAGGGGCATCTGCTCGATGAAGCGCAGCTCGTAACCGCGCTCGAGGCACCACGCCAGCACGTCGGCGACCGCGTCGTCGTTGAGACCGCGCATCGCGACGGCGTTGACCTTGACCGGCGTCAGCCCGGCCTCGGCCGCCGCCCGGAGCCCGGCCTCGACGTCGGCGAGCCGGTCCCGGCGCGTCAGCCGCGTGAAGGTCTCGGCGTCGATGGTGTCGAGACTGACGTTGACGCGGTCGAGCCCCGCGTCGCGAAGGGCGGAGGCGACCTTCTCCAGGCCGACGCCGTTGGTCGTCATGGCGATGCGGGGCCGAGGCTCGAGCGCGGCGATGCCGGCGACGAGGTCCACGAGGGAGCGACGCAGGAGGGGCTCGCCACCGGTGAGGCGCACCTGGGTGACGCCGTCTCGGACGAACAGGCCGATGACGCGCAGCATCTCCGCGTCGGTGAGCATCTCGGCGCGCGGCATCCACGGCAGACCCTCCGCCGGCATGCAGTACGTGCAGCGCAGGTTGCACCGGTCGGTGACCGACACCCGCAGGTCGCGCGCCACCCGCCCGAACCGGTCGGCGAGGCCGGTGCCGACGGGCAGCACCGTGGGGTCGGGAAGGCTGGTCATGGCCTCCACTCTAGGCCGGGGTACCGTCAAGACGTGCTCAGACTGTGGCTGACCCGGCGCTGGCTGGTCGGGACCCTCCTCGCGGTCCTCTTCGGCGTCGCGTGCTTCTACCTCGGCCTGTGGCAGTGGCACCGCCACGAGGACAAGCAGGTCAAGGTCGACGCCATCGGCCGCCACTACGACGCCTCGCCGGTCCCGCTGGAGCAGGCCCTCGCGGCAGGGCCGCTCACGCCCGAGCGGCAGTGGACGCGCGTCACCCTGAGGGGCACGTACGCGTCGGGCAGCGACCTGCTCGTGCGCAACCGCACCCTCGACCAGACGGTCGGGTTCGAGGTGCTGACCCCCTTCTCGACCGACGGACACGTCGTCCTCGTCGACCGGGGCTGGGTGCCCAACGCGCAGAACGCCGAGACGACGCCCCCGGCCGACCCCGCCCCCGCGGGCGAGGTCGCCGTGACGGGATGGCTGCGCACCGACGAGCCGAGCCTGGGCCGGGACCTGCCGCACCCCCAGCTGGCGAGCATCGACCTCACCGACGCCCGGGCCCAGGTGCCCGCGCTGAGCCCCCTCGACTGGTACGTCGTCCTCGGCTCCCAGCAGCCCGCCGCGTCGCCGGGCGCCCACCCGGTGCGGCCGCTGCCCCGCCCCGAGGAGGACCTCGGACCGCACCAGGCCTACGCCTACCAGTGGTGGCTGTTCATGCCCGGCGGCGTGGTCTTCGTCTGGTGGGCGATGCGCCGCGAGGTCCTGCTGGCCGACAGCGAGACCGAGGACGGGATCGAGGGCGACATCGAGGGCGACGGCACATGGCGGCCGGCGCCGGGTGAGGGGTCGGTCGGGCACGTCCCGGTCGGCGTCGACCGCGCCGCCGCTCCCGCCGCCTCGGACCGTCCGTCACGGCCAGCACGTCCGGCCAAGCCGGCCAGACCCAGGAAGGTGCGCATCTGGGACGAGGAGGACGCGTAACCGTCCTCGGGCGCAGATCGCGGGCGGTGGCGCTCAGACCGCGCGCTCGACGGCCTTCTCGTCGAACTGGGTGGCGTGCAGGTCGGCGTACAGCCCGCCCCGGGCGAGCAGCTCGGCGTGTCGGCCCGTCTCGACGACACGGCCGTGGTCGAGCACCACGATGAGGTCGGCCTGCCGGATCGTCGAGAGCCGGTGGGCGATGACGATCGACGTGCGGCCCTCGAGGGCGGCGTCGAGCGCGCGCTGGACGGCCACCTCCGACTCGGAGTCCAGGTGGGCCGTCGCCTCGTCGAGCACGACGACGTCCGGCGCCTTGAGCAGCAGCCGTGCGATGGCGAAGCGCTGCTTCTCGCCGCCGCTGAGCCGGTGACCACGGTCACCCACCACCGTGTCGAGCCCCTCGGGCAGCTCCTCGACGAGGTCGCTGATCTGGGCCGCGCGCAGCGCCGCCGCGACCTGCGCCTCGGTGGCATCGGGACGGGCGTAGAGGAGGTTGGCGCGGATCGTGTCGTGGAACAGGTGCGCCTCCTGGGTCACGACCCCGACGCGCTGGCGCAGCGACTCCATCGTCACGTCGCGCAGGTCGAGGCCGCCGATGCGGACGCTCCCGGCACTCGGGTCGTAGAGCCGGGCGACGAGCGCGGTGAGCGTCGTCTTGCCGGCGCCCGAAGGACCGACGAGCGCCACGAGGGACCCCGCGGGCACGTCGAGGTCGATGTCGTGCAGGACGAGACCGCTGCCCCGGCGGTCGCCGGACGCGACCGACTCGAGCGAGGCCAGCGACACCTCGTCGGCGGAGGGGTAGCGGAACGACACGCCGTCGAGCGCGACGCCGAGCGGACCCCTGGGCAGGGCCACGGCGTCGGGTCGCTCCCGGACGAGGGGCTCGAGGTCGAGCACCTCGAAGACGCGTTCGAAGGAGATGAGGGCGGTCATGATGTCCACGCGCACGTTGGACAGCGACGTCAGGGGGCCGTAGAGGCGGGCGAGGAGGGCGGCCAGTGCGAGGAGGGTGCCGACCGAGAGCGTCCCGCCGACGGCCATGACCCCGCCGAAGCCGTAGACCATCGCGGTGGCGAGGGCCGCCACCAAGGTGAGTCCCGCCATGAAGACCGTGCGGTTGACCGCGATCTCGATGCCGATGTCGCGGACGCGTCCGGCGCGCTCGGCGTACTCGGCCTCCTCGCGCGCGGGCGAGCCGAAGAGCTTGACGAGGAGGGCACCGGCGACGTTGAACCGCTCGGTCATCCGGGTGCCCATGTCGGCGTTGACGGTCATCTGGCGGTGGGCGAGCGTCGCGAGACGGCGCCCCATGAGCCGCGCCGGGACGAGGAAGAGCGGCACGAGCAGCAGCGAACCCAGCGTCAGCGGCCAGGAGAGGGCGAACATCGCGCCGACGACGAGCACGACCGACACGACGTTGCTGACGACGTTCGACAGCACCGAGGTGAAGGCCTGCTGGGCGCCGACGACGTCGCTGTTGAGACGCGAGACGAGCGAGCCGGTCTGGGCGCGCGTGAAGAAGGCGATCGGCTGGCGCAGGACGTGGCCGAAGACCTCGGTGCGCAGGTCGTTGATGAGGCCCTCGCCGATGCGCGCGGAGTACCAGCGTGAGACGACCGTGAGCAGCACGTCCACCACCGCGATGGCGGCAACGACCAGGGAGAGCCGGACGACGAGGCCGGAGTCCCTCGGTACGACGCCGTCGTCGACGATCCCCTTGAGCAGGAGCGGGACGGCGACGACGAGGAGCGAGTCGAGGACGACGACGAGGAGGAAGGCCGCGATGGCGCCCTTGTAGGGGCGCGCGTAGCCGAGCACCCGACGCCGGGTGCCCGGCGCGAGGCTCCGCTCGGCGACGGACGAGTCGCGCGACATCGACCGCATCGCCATCCATGGCTGCATCCCCACGGCGACTCCTCCTTGCTCCGCGTCGGCCCTCTCGGACCGGCTGCTCCTCTCCATCCAACCCGCGACCACCGACACCGATTCCCGACACCGATTCCCGACACCGTTCACAGCACCCGGCGACGTGCCCCGGCGTCGGAAAGCCCCCGGAGGCCTCGGGGGTGTCAGGACGCGTCGGGAGCGTCGGGAGCGTCGGGACGCAGGCGCCCCACCATGCCGAGGAGGAGCCCGGTCTGGGCCTGACGCTCGGCGCGCAGCTGGGTCTCGGCGTCGTTGGTCACGGCGGCGCGCAGCAACGGCTTGAGGGCACGCACCGCCTCGGCGGGGGCCTCGAGGAGGGCCGCGACGAGGGAGGCCGTGGCCTCGTCGAGATCGGCCGCCGGCGCGATCGAGGTGAGCAGGCCCATGGCGTGGGCCTCGGGCGCCGACACCGGTCGGCCCGTGGCACACATCTCCAGGGCCCGGGCGTACCCGACGAGGTGGACGAGCGGACCCGTGCCGCCGAGGTCCGGGACGAGGCCGAGGCTCACCTCACGCATGGCGAACCACGAGTCGAGCGCCGCGACGCGCAGGTCCGCGGCGAGCGCGAGCTGGAGTCCCGCCCCGATCGCGTAGCCGTGCACCTGGGCGACGACGACGGCCGGACACTGCGCCCAGGCCGTGAAACCCTCCTGGAAGCGCGCGATGCCGTCCTGGACGGACGCGGAGCCGCCGGAGACGAGCGCGAGGACGCTCTCCTCCCCCGGCACGCCCTCGGGCGTGAACATCGCGGTGTCGATGCCGGCCGAGAACGCCGCGCCCTCCCCGCGCAGGACGACGACGCGCACCTCCTCGGGCACCGAGCGGGCCTGGTCGGCGAGCGCCGCCCACAGCGAGGGCGTCTGGGCGTTGCGCCGGTCCGGGTGGTCGAGGACGAGGGTGCGAACGGGGCCGGCCGTCTCGACACGCAGGTGCGGATGGGGTCGGTCGTGCTGCGTCGCGGTCATGCCTCGCAGGCTACCGGCGGGTCACCTCGTCAGGCGGCCGCGGGCAGCCGGGCCGGCAGCACGGCCCGGAGCACGCCCCACCCGGCGACGGACGCCGGCTGGACGACCTCGACCCGGAAGACGCGTGCACAGTCCAGGCACGACCAGGCGGCGGTCGGGTCGGGGAAGGGCGTCACGTCCTCGCCCGCGCAGAACGGGCAGCTAAGGGTGTGGTCGGTCGGCATGTCGAGAAGTGTCACGCCGCCGGGGACGAAAGACAATAACGGTCCATGATGTGACCCATCACAGACACTTATGAGTCAGGCGAGCGCGATGAGGTCCCGGTAGTCCGGCCCCCAGAGGTCCTCGACACCGTCGGGCAGCAGGAGGATGCGCTCGGGCTCGAGGGCCTCGACCGCGCCCTCGTCGTGGGTGACGAGGACGACGGCGCCTTCGTACGTCTTGAGCGCGCCGAGGATCTCCTCGCGCGAGGCGGGGTCGAGGTTGTTCGTGGGCTCGTCGAGGAGGAGGACGTTGGCGGCCGAGACCACCAGCATCGCCAGCGACAGGCGCGTCTTCTCACCGCCGGACAGCACGCCCGCGGGCTTGTGGACGTCGTCGCCGGAGAAGAGGAAGGACCCGAGCACCTTGCGGACCTCGGTCTCGCCGAGGTCCGGGGCACTCGACTTCATGTTCTCCAGGACGGTCCGCTCGACGTCGAGGTTCTCGTGCTCCTGGGCGTAGTAGCCGAGGCGCAGGCCGTGGCCCGGCTCGACCTCGCCCGTGTCCGGGGCGTCGACGCCGGCGAGCATCCGCAGCAGGGTCGTCTTGCCGGCGCCGTTGAGGCCGAGCACGACGACCTTGCTCCCCCGGTCGATGGCGAGGTCGACGTCGGTGAACACCTCGAGCGACCCGTACGAGCGCGACAGCCCTGAGGCGCGCAACGGCGTCCTGCCGCAGGCAGCCGGTTTCGGGAAGCGCAGCTTGGCCACCTTGTCCTGGACGCGCTCGCCCTCGACGCCGGCGAGGAGGCGCTCGGCACGCTTGGCCATGTTCTGGGCGGCCACGGCCTTCGTGGCCTTGGCACGCATCTTGTCCGCCTGGGCCAGCAGTGCGCCGGCCTTCTTCTGCGCGTTCTGCAGCTCGCGGCGTCGGCGTCGCTCGTCGGTCTCGCGCTGCTGGAGGTAGGTCTTCCAGCTGACGTTGTAGACGTCGAGGGCCGAGCGGTTGGCGTCGAGGTGGTAGACCTTGTTGACCACCGCGTCGAGCATGTCGGCATCGTGGCTGATGACGATGAGCCCGCCCTTGTACGCGCGCAGGTACTCGCGCAGCCACACGATCGAGTCGGCGTCGAGGTGGTTGGTCGGCTCGTCGAGCAACAGGGTCTCGTTGCCGGAGAAGAGGATCCGCGACAGCTCGACGCGTCGCCGCTGGCCACCGGAGAGCGTGCGAAGGGGCTGGGAGAGGATGCGCTCGTCGAGCCCGAGGGCGCTCGCGATCGAGGCTGCCTCGGACTCGGAGGCGTAGCCGCCCTGGGCCTCGAACTCGACCTCGAGGCGCGCGTACTTGCGCATGGCCTTGTCGCGGACCTTCTCGTCGTCGCTGCCCATCCTCACCTCGGCCGCGGCGCGGTCGCGGACGATCGTGTCGAGGCCGCGGGCCGACAGGATGCGGTCCCGGGCGAGGATCTCGAGGTCGCCCGTGCGCGGGTCCTGGGGCAGGTAGCCGACCGCGCCGGTGCGAGTCACGGTGCCCGCGGCGGGCAGCCCCTCCCCGGCGAGGACCTTGGTCAGGGTCGTCTTGCCGGCCCCGTTGCGACCGACGAGGCCGATGCGGTCGCCGGAGTCGACGCGGAAGCTGGCGTCCTCCAGCAGCAGGCGCGCCCCAGCACGCAGCTCGATCCCGGTGGCGACGATCACGGCGTTCCTCCTCGATGTGCCGCACTTCGTCAGCGGCCGGACAACCCCACCATTCTAGGAGCGTCGCGAGGGTGCCGCCGACGGGTCGTCCCGCCGCCGGCTCACGTCGTTGCGGCGTCGATGCGCTCGGGTAGCGTGAGCCCCCGTGACAGCCCCCATCACCGCCCGTGACATCACCGCAGCCGAGCACCTCGCCTGGCTGCGCACGCAGCCGTCCGCGAGCTTCCTGCAGACCCCGGCGTGGGGAGAGGTCAAGCGGGACTGGCGACACGGGTCGGTGGGCTTCTTCGAGGGCGACCGGATGGTCGGCGCGGCGCTCGTGCTCCATCGGTCCCTGCCGCGCATCGGGCGGTCGCTCGCCTATGTCCCGGAGGGTCCGGTCATCGACTGGACCTCCCCGCGTCTCGTCGAGCTGCTCCGCGCACTGCGGGACCACCTCCGCGGCAAGGGGGCCTTCGCGCTGCGTCTCGGGCCACCCGTGCCCACGCACCGCTGGCACGCCGCCACCATCAAGGCGGCCATCGCCGACGACGACGTGCGCCGCTACGACGAGGCGACCCCCGACGTCGTCGAGCCCGTCGGCACCGCGGTCGTCGCCGAGCTGGAGCGACTCGGCTTCCGGCACCTCTCGCCCGAGGACGGGTTCGCGGCCGGGCAGCCCGAGTACGTCTTCCAGGTGCCTCTCGCGGGGCGCACCGAGGCCGACGTCCTCGCCGGCATGAACCAGCTCTGGCGCCGCAACGTCAAGAAGACCACCAAGAACGGCGTCACGGTCCGCGTCGGCGACGCGGCCGACCTCGGGACGTTCCACCGCCTCTACGTGGAGACGGCAGAGCGGGACCGGTTCACCCCACGGGGACGTGAGTACTTCGAGCACATGTACGCGACGATGTCGGCCGAGGACGCCCACCGCATCCGGGTGTACCTCGCCGAGCACGAGGGCGACGCCCTCGCCGCGACGATCTGGATCCGCGTCGGTGAGCATGCCTGGTACTCCTACGGCGCCTCGACCGCCGCCAAGCGCGAGCTGCAGGCGTCCACCGCGATCCAGTGGCAGATGATCCGCGACTCCATCGCCGCGGGCGCGACCGTCTACGACCTGCGCGGGATCACCAACACCGTCGCGGCCGACAACCCCCACATCGGGCTCATCCGGTTCAAGGTCGGGACGGGCGGCGAGGCGGTGCGTCTCGCCGGTGAATGGGATCTGCCGCTGAACCGCTTGCTGTACAAGGCTTTCGACCTCTACATGAAGCGGCGGTGACGGTTCGTGTCCCTGGTGCTGCACGTCGACGGTGAGCGCTGGCGCTCGGCCCACGACCGGTTCGTCGCCGACCGTCCGGGCCTCGTGCCCGTCGTCAAGGGCAACGGCTACGGGTTCGGGCGCGAGCTGCTGTGCGCGGAGGCCGGCCGCCTCGGCGTGCCCATGGTGGCCATCGGCACCTACGCCGAGCTGCCCGAGACCCTCGGCTGGTTCGGCGGCGACGTCCTCGTCATGGAGCCGTACCGGGCGGCCGTCCACGACGGTGTGCCGGAGCTCGTCCACGACCGTGCCGTGCACACGGTCACGACGCGCGAGGACCTCGCGGACCTGCGTGCCGCGAACGCCCACGCGCGGGTCGTCGTCGAGGGCCTGACCTCGATGAACCGGTTCGGAACCCCGATGACCGAGGTCGCGGCCCTCGTCGGCGAGGCGGATGCCGTCGGCGTCACGCTGCACCTGCCGCTCGGCAGCGGCCACGTCGAGGAGATCAGCCGGTTCGTCGCCGCCGTCCCCGGCGAGCTGACGTGGTACGTCTCGCACGTCAGCGCGGCGGAGCTCGCCGAGCTGCACCGGCGCCACCCCGGGCTCGAGTTCCGCCCCCGCATCGGCACCGACCTCTGGTACGCCGACAAGGGCTCCTACGAGGTCCGGGCGCACGTCCTCGACGTACGCCGCGTCGGACGCGGGGCCCGCGCCGGTTACCGGCAGCGTCCGGTGGCGCCCGGCCACCTCGTGGTGGTCAGCGGCGGCACGTCGCACGGCGTCGCCATGGAGAGTCCCGCCTCGGCCGCCACAGCCCGGTCGCGCGCCGTGGCGGTCGCCGAGGGAGTGCTCGAGGCTGCCCACCGCGTCCGGTCGCCCTTCACCGTCTCGGGCACGATGCCTCGCTTCGCGGAGCCACCCCACATGCAGTGCAGCATCCTCACCCTGCCCGACGGCGTGACTCCGCCGCAGGTGGGCGACGAGGTGACGGTCCGGATGCGCCTGACGACGACGACCCCCGACGCCGTCGTCGTGTCCTGACGCGTGCCCTGACGCGTGTCCGGACGCGAGCCCGGACCCGCCGGTGGGTACGGCCTCACCAGATCGAGACGGACGGGCCCAGGCCCGGCTGACCCAGCGGACCGCGACGCCCCGGGGCGCCGGTCCCGAGCCACAGGAGCAGCCCGATGACCTTCAACGACAATGCGCAGCTGGACACCTCGCAGGTCGAGAGCGGACGTGGCGGCGGCTTCGGCGGCGGAGGCGGGGGGTTCCCCGGCGGCATCCAGGTCGGGGGCGGCATCGGCGGCCTCATCGTGCTCGTCCTGCTGCTCATCTTCGGGGGCGGACGGCTCCTCGGCGGGGGCGACTCCGGCGACGCCGGCGTCGGGGGCCTGCCGGCCCAGCAGCTCGACAACAGCCAGGTCGCCGCGGCCGGGCAGGTCGACCAGGGCGAGCTTCTCCCGGTGCAGGACGGGCGCGGACGCCAACCGGGACGACGTCTGCCTCGTCGTCGCGACGGTCAACAGCGTCCAGGACTACTGGACGAAGACGCTGCCGAAGTACCAGGTGAACTACGAGCCGGCCAAGACGGTCATCTACCAGGGCCAGACACCCTCCGGCTGCGGCACCGCGAACTCGCAGGTCGGGCCGTTCTACTGCCCCCTCGACGGCAAGGTGTACATCGACGCGAGCTTCTTCGCCGAGCTGCAGAGCACGTTCGGGGCAGACGGCGGCCAGCTGGCCAAGGAGTACGTCGTCGCGCACGAGTACGGCCACCACATCCAGGACCTCCTCGGCATCCTCAACCGGGCCCAGCAGGACCCGCAGGGCCCGAACTCCGGCTCCGTGCGCATGGAGCTCATGGCCGACTGTCTCGCGGGCACGTGGGTCAAGCACGCCACCGAGACCACCGACCAGAACGGCACGACGCTGCTCAAGCCCATCACCGAGTCCGACATCAGGTCCGCCCTGTCGGCCGCCGCCGCCGTCGGCGACGACCGCATCCAGGAGAAGATGCAGGGCCGCGTCACCCCGGAGTCCTGGACCCACGGGTCGGCGAAGGCCCGGCAGGCGTGGTTCACGCAGGGCTACCGCACCGGCGACATCAACCAGTGCAACACCTTCGGCGTCGAGTCGGTGAGCTGACGCACCGAGCAGCTCAGGGCGCGTCGGGCTCGGTGAGCTCGACCCACACCGCGCGGCCGCGTCGCAGGGCGCTGTCGAGCACGTCACGGCGTGGGTCGGGCAGGTCGTAGAGCTCGCGCAGCGGCAGGTCGCGCAGCGCCCGCAGGGCCGACGCGTCGAGGACCTGCCGGACGAGGCGCCGGTCGCCGCCGACCACGAGGCCGCGCGGGAGCCCGGGTGCAGCGGAGGCGGGCGACTCGTCGCCGCCGAGCAGCACCCGGCGCGCATGCCCGACGACGGCCTCGACGAGCTCGTCGGCCTGCTTGCCGCGCCGTCGCGCGAACCGCTGCTGCGACCAGCCGCCGGCTGCCGTGCGCGACTGGACGTGCCGCGTCCCGACCTTCGAGCCACGCCACGCGCCGTCGACGGCCAGGCCGACCGCGTACCCACCGCGCCGAACGAGCACGACGCCGAGCGGGTCGTGGGAGAACGGCGTGGCCACGAGGGTGGATCCGTCGGCCGCCCGCGCGGACACGACGACCCCGCCGGGAGCGGTCTCCTCGGCGGCGTCGTAGAGGCCGTGGCGCTCGGCGAACCCGGCCATCCAGCGGTCGAACCGGTCGGGGTCGACCTCGATGACCCGGCTGCCCACGGTCAGGTCGCGTTCAGGGTGCGGCTCAGAGGTTGAAGCCGAGGGCGCGCAGCTGCTCGCGGCCGTCCTCGGTGATCTTGTCCGGGCCCCACGGCGGCATCCACACCCAGTTGATCCGGTGGGAGGCGACGAGGCCCTCGAGCGCCTGCGCGGTCTGGTCCTCGATGACGTCGGTGAGCGGGCACGCGGCGGAGGTCAGCGTCATGTCGATGACGGCGTGCGCCTGCGCGTCGACGGTGATGCCGTAGACGAGCCCGAGGTCGACGACGTTGATGCCGAGCTCGGGGTCGACGACGTCGCGCAGGGCCTCCTCGACGTCGGCGACGTTGGTCGGGGTGGTGGTCTCGGTCATGACGACACTCCGTGGGTCGGTCGATGGGTGGGTCGGGCAGGTCGGGTGCTGTCAGCGGGGGCGGTGGAGGCCTCGCCGATGTCGACGCCGGCGCGGGCGAGCGCATCGGTGAAGGCGGTCCAGCCGAGCAGCGCGCACTTGACGCGTGCCGGGTACTTCGCGACGCCGGCGAAGGCGACGCCGTCACCGATGACCTCCTCGTCACCGCTCAGGGTGCCCTTGGAGGTGAGCATCGCGCGCATCGCGGCGAAGGTCGACAGCGCCTCGGCCACGGGTCGGCCGATGACCTCCTCGGCGAGGACCGACGAGCTGGCCACCGAGATCGAGCAGCCCCGGGCGTCGTACGACACGTCGCGCACGACCGCGTCGGCGCCCTCGCCCGCGACCTCGACCCGCAGGGTCACCTCGTCGCCGCACGTCGGGTTGATGTGGTGCACCTCGGCGTCGAACGGCTCGCGCAGACCCGCGTGGTGCGGCCGCTTCGAGTGGTCGAGGATGAGTTCCTGGTAGAGGTCCATCAGCTCGCCTCCCTCGCGTCGTCGGCCTCGCCGCGCAGCGCCCGCGCGTCGTGGCGGGCCTCGAGGTCGGCGTCGGGGTCGGAGTCGAGGTCGGTGCCGGTCACGTCGATGCCGAAGATCCGGGGCACGCGGTCGAGCGCCGCGAGCAGGGCCCGGACGTCGTCGGGACCGTTGTGCACGCCGAACGACGCGCGCGTCGTGGCCGTGGCGCCGAGGACGCGGTGCAGCGGCCACGCGCAGTGGTGGCCGACGCGCACGGCGACGCCGGCGTCGTCGAGCACCTGCCCGACGTCGTGCGCGTGGACGCCCTCGACGACGAACGCGACGGCCCCGCCGCGCTCGACACCGCGTGCCGGGCCGACGACGCGTACCCAGGGGCGCGCGGCGAGCCCGCGTTGGAGCAGGTCGACGAGAGCGGCCTCGTTCGCGTGGACGCGGTCGATGCCGATGGACTCGATCCAGCGCACGGCCGCGGCGAGGCCCACTGCCTGTGCGGCGTTGGGCACGCCGGCCTCGAACTTCTGCGGTGCAGGGGCGTACGTCGAGCGCTCCATCGTGACGAGCTCGATCATCGAGCCGCCCGTGAGGAACGGCGGCATCACGTCGAGCAGCGCACCGCGACCCCAGAGGACGCCGACGCCCATCGGGCCGTACATCTTGTGGCCGCTGAACGCGATGAAGTCGGCGCCGAGCGTCGCGACGTCGACGGGCAGGTGCGGCACCGACTGGCACGCGTCGACGACGACCAGCGCACCGACGGCGTGGGCGCGCTCCGCCAGCTCGGTCACGGGGTTGACCGTGCCGAGCACGTTGGAGACGTGCGTGAAGGCGAAGACCTTGGTGCGCTCGGTGAGCAGGTCGCCGAGCCCGTCGAGGAGCAGGGCGCCGTCCTCGCCGACCCGCACCCAGCGCAGGGTCGCGCCCGTGCGACGGGCGAGCCCTGCCAGGGCACCAGGTTGGCGTGGTGCTCCATCTCGGTGACGAGGATCTCATCCCCGGGACCGAGCACGAAGCGCTCGTCCTTGGGGTCGTCGGTGGGCGCGGCGTTGGAGAACGCGTACGCGACGAGGTTGAGGGCCTCCGTGGCGTTCTTGGTGAAGACCACCTCGTCGGACGGCGCGCCGATGAACGAGGCGATGGTCGCGCGGGCTGCCTCGAAGTCGTCGGTCGCCTCCTCGGCGAGCTGGTGCGCGCCGCGGTGGACCGCGGCGTTGCGCTGCTCGTAGAAGGCGCGCTCGGCGTCCAGGACAGCGGTCGGCTTGTGCGACGTCGCCCCCGAGTCGAGGTAGACCAGCGGCCTGCCGTCGCGCACGGTGCGCGCGAGGATGGGGAAGTCACCGCGGATCGCGGCGAGCTCCCCATCCGTGAACGGCAGGACGTCAGTCATCGGGCTCAGGCCTCCACCACCGCGGGAGCCGCGGTGAGGTAGCGGTCGTAACCCTCGTCCTCGAGGCGGTCGGCCAGCTCGGGGCCACCCTCCTCGACGATCTTGCCCTCGACGAAGACGTGGACGAAGTCCGGCTTGATGTAGCGCAGGATCCGCGTGTAGTGCGTGATGAGCAGGACGCCGAGGTCGCTGTTCTCCTTGGCGCGGTTGACACCCTCGGAGACGATCTTCAGGGCGTCGACGTCGAGGCCGGAGTCGGTCTCGTCGAGGACGGCCACCTTCGGCTTGAGCAGCTCCATCTGGAGGATCTCGTGGCGCTTCTTCTCGCCGCCCGAGAAGCCCTCGTTGACGTTGCGCTCGGCGAACGCGGGGTCCATGCGGAGGTTGTTCATGGCCTCCTTGACCTCCTTGACCCACGTCCGCAGCTTCGGGGCCTCGCCGTCGACGGCGGTCTTGGCGGTGCGTAGGAAGTTGCTCACCGTGACGCCGGGGACCTCGACCGGGTACTGCATCGCGAGGAAGAGCCCGGCCCGGGCGCGCGCGTCGACGCTCATCGCGAGGACGTCCTCGCCGTCGAGGGTCACCGTGCCACCGGTGACCGTGTACTTCGGGTGGCCGGCGATGCTGTAGGCCAGCGTCGACTTGCCGGAGCCGTTCGGCCCCATGATCGCGTGGGTCTCCCCCGACTTCACGGTGAGGTCGACCCCGCGCAGGATCTCCTTGGGGCCGTCCTCGGTCTCGACCGAGACCGTGAGTCCCTTGATCTCGAGCGTGCTCATCGGGTCAGTTCTCCTTGTTCGTCGGGCTGTTCGTCGGGCTGTTCGTCGTGCTGGGGGTCTGCTGGGTGGCGGCCGCGTAGGCCGTGGAGGCGAGCTCCTCCTCGATCGCCGCGGTGACCTCGTCCCGCAGGTCGGCGAGCGGGATCTCGCGGATGATGTCGGCGAAGAAGCCGCGCACGACGAGGCGCTTGGCCTCGTCCTCGGTGATGCCGCGCGACTGCAGGTAGAACAGCTGCAGGTCGTCGAAACGCCCTGTCGCAGAGGCGTGCCCGGCGCCCTCGATCTCACCGGTCTCGATCTCGAGGTTCGGCACCGAGTCGGCCCGGGCGCCGTCGGTCAGGACGAGGTTGCGGTTGAGCTCGTAGGTGTCGGTGCCCTCGGCCTCGGCACGGATGAGCACGTCGCCGACCCACACGGTGCGGGCGGTCTCGCCCTGGAGCGCGCCCTTGTAGGTCGCCCGGCTCTTGCAGTGCGCCTCGTTGTGGTCGACGTAGGACCGGTGCTCGAGGTGCTGTCCGGCGTCGGCGAAGTAGACGCCGAGGAGCGTCGCGTCGCCGCCCGGTCCGGCGTACCGCACGTTCGCGTTGACGCGGACGACCTCGCCGCCGAGCGTCACCGCGAGGTGCTTGTAGCGCGAGTCGCGCCCGACGAGCGCGTCGTGCTGAGCCAGGTGGACGGCGTCGTCGTCCCACCGCTGCACCGACACGACGGTGAGGTCGGACCCGTCGCCGGTGACGACGGAGAGCAGCTGGGAGTACTGCGCCGAGCCGGTGTGCTCGACGACGACGGTCGCCTTGGAGAAGCGCCCGGCGCGCACGACGAGGTGGCCGTGCACCGGCTCACCGCCGGTGCCGACGAGCGAGAGGCGCACCGGCGCGTCGAGCTCCGCCTCCGCCGGGATGTCGAGCAGCAGCGCGCCGTCGGCAGCCGCGCCGGCGACGACCGCGGCACGGTCCTGGGGCGGGAGGATGCCGAGCCCCTGGGCCTGGCCGGCCGTGATCGTCGACGTCGTGACCCCTTCGGGCAGCTGGCTGCCCACGTCGAGGCGACCCGTCGCACCCTCGGCGAGCAGGCCGGCGAGCTTCTTGACGGGCGTGAAGCGCCAGTCCTCCTCGCGGCCCGAGGGCAGCGGGAAGGCGGCGACGTCGAAGGACGCCGTGCGCTCGGCACGCGACTGGCTCGGCACGAAGGCCGCGGCCGAGTCGGTGTGCGCCGTCGTACCGGGAACGGCGGCGGTCGTGACAGCGTCGTGCACCGTGGTCTCGCTCTGCTGGGTGTCGGTGGTGTCGGTGGTCGTGTCAGCCAGAAGGCTCATCAGCCGACGGCTCCTTCCATCTGCAGTTCGATGAGGCGGTTGAGCTCGAGGGCGTACTCCATGGGCAGCTCGCGCGCGATCGGCTCGATGAAGCCGCGCACGATCATCGCCATGGCCTCGTCCTCGGCCATGCCACGGGACATGAGGTAGAAGAGCTGGTCCTCGGACACCTTGGAGACCGTGGCCTCGTGACCCATCGACACGTCGTCCTCGCGGATGTCGACGTACGGGTAGGTGTCGGAGCGGCTGATCGTGTCGACGAGCAGGGCGTCGCAGCGCACGGTCGAGGCCGAGTGCGAGGCGCCCTCGAGCACCTGCACGAGACCGCGGTAGGAGGCGCGACCGCCACCGCGGGCCACGGACTTGCTGATGATCGAGCTCTTCGTGTTGGGAGCCGCGTGGACCATCTTGGAGCCGGTGTCCTGGTGCTGCCCCTCGCCCGCGAAGGCGATCGAGAGCGTCTCACCCTTGGCGTGCTCGCCCATGAGGAAGACGGCGGGGTACTTCATCGTCACCTTGGAGCCGATGTTGCCGTCGATCCACTCCATCGTCGCGCCCTCCTCGCAGGTGGCGCGCTTGGTGACGAGGTTGTAGACGTTGTTGGACCAGTTCTGGATCGTCGTGTAGCGCACGCGGGCGTTCTTCTTGACGATGATCTCGACGACGGCCGAGTGCAGGGAGTCCGACTTGTAGATCGGCGCGGTGCAGCCCTCGACGTAGTGCACGTAGGAGCCCTCGTCGGCGATGATCAGCGTGCGCTCGAACTGGCCCATGTTCTCGGTGTTGATCCGGAAGTACGCCTGGAGCGGGATGTCGACGTGGACGCCCTTGGGCACGTAGATGAACGAGCCACCGGACCACACGGCGGTGTTGAGCGCGGCGAACTTGTTGTCGCCTGCGGGGATCACCGTCGCGAAGTGCTCGCGGAAGATGTCCTCGTGCTCCTTGAGCGCGGTGTCGGTGTCGAGGAAGATGACGCCCTGCTGCTCGAGGTCCTCACGGATCTGGTGGTAGACGACCTCGGACTCGTACTGCGCGGCGACGCCGGAGACGAGGCGCTGCTTCTCGGCCTCCGGGATGCCCAGGCGGTCGTAGGTGTTCTTGATGTCCTCGGGCAGGTCGTCCCACGTGGCCGCCTGCTTCTCGGTGGACTTCACGAAGTACTTGATGTTCTGGAAGTCGATGCCGGTCAGGTCGGAGCCCCACGAGGGCATCGGCTTCTTGCCGAAGAGGCTCAGGCTCTTCAGGCGCAGCTTCGTCATCCACTCGGGCTCGTTCTTGCGGGCCGAGATGTCGCGCACGACGTCCTCGTTGAGCCCACGGCGAGCTGACGAGCCGGCCACGTCGCTGTCGGCCCAGCCGTACTCATAGGTGCCGATGCCCTTGAGGCCGGGGTTCAGCTCTTCGATGTGGGTGGTCATGAGGAACCTTCCTTGACGTGCGTTCGGTCGTTCCGTGCGGACGTGGTGGCGGACGTGGTGGCGGACGTGCTGGCGGACGTGCTGGCGGACGTGGTCGAGCCCGGGCTCGCGGGTGCGGGGCTACTCAGTGCTGCACCGGAGGCAACATCGGGGGCGTCGGCGCTCTTCCGTGCGAGTCCACCCGTCGGGATGAACGTCGTGCACACGTGGTGGCCGCCCGCGAGCGTCGCCAGCCGCTGCACGTGCACCCCGAGGAGCCGGGAGAACGCATCGGTCTCGGCCTCGCAGAACTGGGGGAACTCCTCGGCGACGTGCTGCACGGGGCAGTGGCCCTGGCACAGCTGGACGCCGGCGAGACCTCCGCTGCCGACCGGGCGTGCCGTCGCGGCGAAGCCGTCCTCGCTCAGTGCCTCGACGAGGACGTCGGCGCGGGCGGCGGGGTCGTCGCCGACGGCGTCGAGACGCGCCGCGTAGCGTGCCTCGAGGGCGCCGACGCGCTCGCGGGCGAAGGCACCGACAGCGCCGCTGCCGGCCCGCTCCTCGAGGAACCCCAGCACCTCGACGGCCAGCGAGTCGTAGTCGGCCTCGAGGGAGCGGTGACCGACCTCGGAGACGACGTACGCGCGGGCCGGTCGGCCGCGGCCCCGCCGCTGGCCGGCCGGCTCGTGGGGCACGACGGCGCCCTGCTCCACGAGGGCGTCGAGGTGGCGTCGGACGGCGGCCGGGGTCAGGTCGAGGTGACGGCCGAGCTCCGCGGCCGTGACGGGCCCGTCGGAGGAGACCATGTGGAGCACGCGCGAGCGCGTCCGGGACTCGAGCGGCGACACGTGGTCGCCGTCCCTGCCCTCGCGCGGTGCATGCTCCGGGAAAAACACAACACCATTGTGACGTAATTGCTCGTGGAAGTGCCAGTTAGGTCCGCCTAACCGGCGACGTCGACCGGTATGCGAGGTTCACTCCTCCTCGTCGCGCTCGCGCCGCTCGGCGGCGTCCTCCTCGTCGTCGTCCCCGTAGCCGTCGTCACCGTACGGCCGGTCGTACGCGTCGAAGCCGTCGCCCGCGTCCTCCTCCTCCGGCGTGGGCTCCGGCGGCATGATCACCGACGGCAGCCTCGTGCGGGGCGGGGCCACGGCGTCGGGCCCGAACCACCGGCGTCGCAGCGGGGCGGTGACCCAGCCCAGCGGGCAGGTGAGGACGTAGCCGTAGGCGACGACCATTCCGGTGGCCCCGGGGAAGAACACGAGCCCGAGCACGAGCAGCACGCCGAGCGGGACCGAGATCCGCAGGTGCCGCGGCGAGAGCAGGTCACGGAAGGACCGGAACCGGAACGAGGAGGCCATGAGGGCGGCGGGCACGACGCCCGCGGCGACCGGCAGCAGCGGTGCCCAGTCGTAGAGCGGTTCGCCGATGGCCATGACCGTGGCGATGACGACACCGGCGGCGCCCGGGCTCGCGAGGCCCACGAAGTACCGCTTGTCGGCGAGCGGGTCGATGGTGACGTTGAAGCGGGCGAGGCGGTAGGCCGCGCAGGCCAGCCAGAACATGGCGCCGGCCCAGGCCCAGACCGGGTGCGCGGGCAGGGCCCACGTGTACACGAGGACCGCGGGCGCGATGCCGAAGGAGATGAGGTCCGCGAGCGAGTCGAACTGCAGCCCGAAGGGGGTGATGGCCCCGACGGCGCGGGCCACGGCGCCGTCGCAGATGTCGAGGACGATCGAGATGCCGACGAGCACGGCCGCCGCGCGGAACTCCCCCTGGAAGGACAGCAGCACGGAGGAGAAGCCGCAGAGCATGTTGCCGAGCGTGAACAGGCTGGGCAGCACGGCGCGGGCGCGCACCCGCGGGTTGAGCCGGCTCCACGGGACGACGCGCGCCCCGGTGGACGAGACGAGACGGATGCCGCGGGTGACGCGGTCGCGCCGTCGTGGTCGCGACCCTGCTGCTGGGTCGCCGGTCACGACGCGTCCGTCGCGGGGAAGCGGCCGAGAACCGTCTCGCCGCCGACGGCCCGCTTGCCCTTGGTGACCTCGAGCACGACCTCCGGCGGGACGAAGACGTCCATGCGCGAGCCGAACTTCATCAGGCCCATGCGCGCGCCGGTCGGTACCTCGTCCCCGGGTGCGACGCGGGTGACGATGCGGCGGGCGAGCTGGCCCACGAGCTGGCGGTAGACGACGCGTCGGACGGTGCCGCCGACCTCGCGCTCGACGACGATCTCGCTGCGCTCGTTCTTCGTGGCGCTCTCGGCCCGGTAGGCGGCGAGGAAGCGGCCCGGCGTGTGCGTGACGTCGACGACCCGGCCGCCGTACGGCGAGCGGTTCATGTGCACGTCGAGCAGGGACAGGAAGATGCTGACCTGCTGCCACTGCCCGGCCGGGGCGAGGCCCGGCTGCGGCTCGCCGACGTGCATGACGATGCCGTCGGCCGGCGCGAGCACGACGTCGGGGTCGCCGACCGGGGTCCGGTCGGGCGTCCGGTCGGGGTCGCGGAAGAAGAGGGTGACGCCCGCGGTGAGCAGGCCGAGGGCGAGCGTCGTCCGCGGCCGGCGGGCGAGCGCCGCGACGACGGTCGGTACCGCGGCCATGGCGGTGAACGGTCGGGCGGCGGGGTCGATCTTCACGGGGTGGTCACTCCGGCTTCTCGGTTCTCGGTGGCGTGGAGGGGGCGAGGGGGCGAGGGCTCGGCCGGGACGGTACCGCCTCGGGGCGTCCTGCGCTGGCCGGTGCGGTGACGGGGCCTCCCGCCACCGAGCCTAGACTCATCAGCCATGACCGCCGCGGTGACACTGACCGACCTGCACCGCTCGTTCGGCGACGTCACGGCCCTCGACGGCCTCTCGTGGAGCGCACCGGCGGGCCGTGTCACCGCGGTGCTCGGCCCGAACGGAGCCGGCAAGACGACCGCCATCGAGTGCGCCGTCGGCCTCGGGCGCCCCGACGCCGGCTCGGTGCGGGTGCTCGGCACCGACCCGTGGGACGCCTCGCCGGACCATCGCTCCCGCGTGGGCGTCATGCTCCAGGCCGGAGGTCTGCCCAACGGCACCCGACCGATGCGCCTGCTGCACCACCTGGCCCGGCTGTATGCCGAGCCGGCCGACGTCGACGCCCTGGCCCGGCAGCTCGGCATCACCGACTTCGCCCGCACGACGGTCCGGCGGCTGTCCGGCGGCCAGAAGCAGCGGCTCTCCCTCGCTGCCGCGCTCCTCCCCCGGCCCGACGTGCTCTTCCTCGACGAACCGGCGGCCGGCCTCGACCCGCACGGACGCCTCGACGTCTGGGACCTCGTCGCCGCGCAGCGCGACGCCGGCGTCACGGTCGTCGTCACGACGCACTCCTTCGAGGAGGCCCAGCGCCTCGCCGACCACCTCGTCATCATGAACGCCGGGCGCACGGTCGGCGAGGGCACGCTCGACGAGGTGACGGGTGGCCGAGCCCTCGAGGACGTCTACTTCAGCCTGACCCGGAGGGGGGCCGCATGACCGCCGCGCCGACGCCCACGCCCTCCCCGGCCGGTCCGGCGACCGGGAGCCGGCGCGGTGCCGCCCCGGCCCGGCAGCGGGTCCTCGCCCAGGCCTCCTTCGAGGTCGGCAACCTGCTGCGCAACGGCGAGCAGCTCCTCGTCTCCCTCGTCCTGCCGGCGATGGCGCTCGTCGGTCTCGCCGTGACGAGCACACCCTCCCTGGGCGCCGGGCGCCGCATCGACCTCGCCGCCCCCGGCGTCCTGGCCCTGTGCGTCGTGTCGGCCGCCTTCACGGCCCAGGCGATCGCCACGGGTTTCGACCGGCGCTACGCGGTGCTGCGCTACCTCGGGGTGACGCCTCTCGGGCGCGGCGGCCTCGTCGTCGCCAAGGCCCTCGCGACCCTGGCCGTCGAGGTCGTGCAGCTGCTCGTCGTCGCGGCGCTCGGCCTCGCCCTCGGGTGGCGACCGGAGCCCGTCGGCGTCGTGTGGGCGCTGCTGTTCGTCGTCGCCGGCACGTGGGCGTTCGTCGCGCTCGCCATGCTGCTCGCGGGCACGCTGCGCGCCGAGGCCGTGCTCGCCCTCGCCAACCTCGTGTGGGTGCTCCTCCTCGGCCTCGGCGGGGTCGTCGTCCCGCGCAGCGAGCTGCCCGCCGGGCTGTCGCACGTCGCCGGGGTGCTGCCGTCCGCCGGACTGGCCGACGGGCTGCGGAGCGCCCTCGTGCACGGGTCGCTGAACCTCGGCGCCCTCCTCGTCGTCCTCGCGTGGGGCGTCGTCGCGACCGTGCTCGCGGCGCGCTTCTTCCGGTTCGACGACTGACCGACCCGGCGCTCCGCGACCGCGCGGGGAGTGCCGGGGACACTCGAGAGCACTGGGCGCCGGCGTCGGCCCAGGGAGAGGTGACCGTGTTCGACTTCGTCTTCGGGCTGCCGATGCACATCCTCGTCGTCCATGCCGTCGTGGTGCTGGGACCGTTGTCCGCGCTCGCGGCCGTCGGCTACGCCGTCCGCCCCGGCTGGCGCCGCGTCCTGCGCTGGCCCACGGTCGTCGGCGCGCTCCTGACCGGCGTCTCCGCGTTCGTGGCGGCCGAGAGCGGCGAGCAGCTGCTCCGGCGCGTCTCGCAGGTCCGGGCGGCCACGACCGACGCGGGCCTGCTCGCCGAGCACGTGGAGTGGGGGGACCGCGCCAAGCTGCTCTGCCTCGCCTTCATGGTTCTGACGCTCGCCCTCGTCCGGTTCGTCCGGCCACCCGAGGAGGACGCACCGCGGACGCACCCGCTCGACGCCGTCCTCGGTGTCGTCACGGTCCTCGCGGCCGCAGCGGCGACGACGACGATCGTCCTCGCCGGGCACGCCGGGTCGCAGGTGGTCTGGAGCGGGCTCGGCTGAGGCCGGTTCCTCCACCAGGCGGCGCTGCCCGTACCCTCGTGTCGTGTCGACGCACGTGTCCGCCCCCGCTCCATCGACGGACGCCCCGACGGGGCTGTCCCGGATGCTGAGGCCGCTCCGGCTCCCCGCGGTGCCCGGGCGGTGGGTCCGGCCGCTGCTCGTCGCCAACCTCGTCGCCGAGATCGGCATCGTGGCCACGGGCGGCATCGTGCGCCTCACCGGCAGCGGCCTGGGCTGCTCGACCTGGCCCGAGTGCCAGCCGGGGTCCTTCACCCCGGTCCGCACGCCGGCGAGCTCGTTCCACGACCTCGTCGAGTTCGGCAACCGCACGCTGACGTTCGTCGTCGCCGTCCTCGCCCTCGTGTCGGTGTGGGTCGTCGCGACGCACTGGCCGGCCCGTCGACGGCTGCAGGTGGTGGCGGTGGGTGTCCTCGCGGGCATCCCGACCCAGGCGGTCCTCGGCGGCATCACCGTCCTGACGGGCCTCAACCCGTGGTTGGTCATGGGGCACTTCCTCCTGTCCATGGCGCTCGTCGCGCTGTCGACGGCTCTGGTGCGCGGTGCGCTCTACGAGCAGGACGGCCCGGGCGAGCTCGTCGTCCATCCCCTCGCGCGGCGCGTCGCCCACCTCACGGCCGCCGTCGGCACCGTGGTGCTCGTCCTCGGCACCGTCGTCACCGGCTCGGGGCCGCACTCCGGCGATGCCGACCGGCCGGCGCGCACCGGGTTCGACCCGCGCTTCGTGTCGTGGATGCACGCCGACGCCGTCATGCTCTTCTGCGGCCTCGTCGTCGCGACGCTGGTGGCGGTCCGCATCACGGCCACGACCGACCGGGCCCGCCGCTGCTTCGACCTCGTGCTCGTCGTGACCGTCGTCCAGGGCCTCATCGGCTACACCCAGTACTTCACCGGTCTGCCCGAGGTGCTCGTCCTGCTCCACATGGTCGGCGCGGCGCTGCTGACCACCGCCCTCACGTGGGGCGTGCTGTCGACGCGTCGCTCCCCCGTCTGAACGAACCCGTCCGCGCTGCCTAGGCTGGGCGCGTGAGCGAGCAGCCGACACTCCGTGACGGCGACCTCGTGCTGCGCCCCTGGCGTGCCGAGGACAGCGAGGTCACGCGCGAGCTGCACGACGCCGAGATCGCCCACTGGTTCGACGTTCCCGACGTCGTGCCGCCCGCCGACGAGCACCTCGCCTGGATCGGGCGCACCCACGACGAGTGGGCCGACGACCGGGCCAAGGCGACCTTCCTCGTCGAGTGGCACGGCCGGCCGGCGGGCTCGGTCGACGTCCGTCGCTCGCAGCCCGGCGTCGGCGTCCTGTCGTGGGCCATCTACCCGTCCTCACGCGGCCGCGGGCTGGGCTGGCGCGCCGTGCGGCTGCTCGTCGAGTGGGCCTTCGACGAGCTCGACCTCGAGCGCGTCGAGGCCCACGTCGACCCGGCCAACCGCGCCTCGCTGCGCACCGCCCTCCGGGCCGGGCTGCTGCGCGAGGGGCTGCTGCGGGGCAACACCACCCTCGGCGGCACCCGCACCGACACCGTCGTGCTCGGCCGCCGCCGCGGCGACCCGGCCCCCGACACGCGCGACGGGTTCACCGCGATGCTCGACTCGACCCTGCCGACCAAGCGCGCCATCGCGCAGGGCGTGCTCCGCTCCCCCGACGGCCGGCTGCTGCTGCTCGAGCTGGTCTACAAGCGCGACTGGGACCTGCCCGGCGGCGTCGTCGACCGGCACGAGTCGCCGGCGGCCTGCGTCGTGCGCGAGCTGCGCGAGGAGCTCGCGCTCGACGTCACGGTGCGGTCCCTGCTCGCGGTGAACTGGCTGCCGGCGCTGCACGGCTGGGCGGACGCCACCGTCTTCGTCTTCGGTCTGGGCACCCTCGACCCGAGCCTCCTCGACCCGGCGCGGCTGCAGCGTCGGGAGGTCGCCGCCGTGCACTGGAGCGAGCCGCACGAGTGGGCCGCCCGGGTCGCGCCGTACAACCGGCGCCTGCTCGAGGCCCTGCTCCCCTCGGGCCGGCGCGGGAGCGATGCGCCGACGCTCTATCTCGAGGACGGCCGGCCGGTCGTGGCGTCGGGCACGTGAGGGGGCCGACGGATGGCTGCGGCCGGCTCCTGCCCGCCCGACTCAGCCGGCTCAGCCCAGCCCGGGCAGCGGCAGGTGCCAGATGGGGTCGAGCGCGACGCCGACGAACAGCAGCGTCAGGTACGTGATGGAGAAGTGGAACAGACGCATCGGCTTGAGCACGTCGTGCGCCACGCCGGCCCGTGCCCGGGCCAGCAGGCGGTGCGCCTCGGTGAGGAACAGCACGCCGGACACGAGGGCCGCGACGGTGTAGACCCAGCCGACGCGCTGGACGGGGACCAGCGCGAGCGAGGCGAGGACCATGGCCCACGAGTAGAGGACGACCTGCTTGGCGACGACGACGAACCGCTCGACGACCGGCAGCATCGGCACGTGCGCCGCGGAGTAGTCCTCCTTGTAGCGCATCGACAGCGGCCAGTAGTGCGGCGGCGTCCAGAAGAAGATGACGAGGAAGAGGATGAAGGCCGACCAGCTGACGGTGCCGGTCACGGCCGACCACCCGATGAGAACCGGCATGCAGCCCGCGGCCCCACCCCACACGATGTTCTGCGCCGTGCGCCGCTTGAGCAGGAGCGTGTAGCCGAAGACGTAGAAGAGCAACGCCGCGAGGGCGAGTCCGGCGCTCAGCCAGTTGACGAGCAGGCCCAGCCACAGCGTCGACACGACGGTCAGGGTGACCCCGAAGACGAGCGCACCCGTCGGTGAGACCGTGCCCGTGACGAGGGGGCGCCGGCTCGTGCGGTGCATGACGGCGTCGATGTCGCGGTCGATGTAGCAGTTGAGCGTGTTGGCCGCACCGGCCGAGAGCGTGCCGCCGACGACGGTCGCCACGACGAGCCAGAGGTTCGGCACGCCCTGCTGCGCGAGGAACATGACGGGGATCGTCGTGATGAGCAGCAGCTCGATGATCCGCGGCTTCATCAGGGAGACGTACTGCCCGACGAGGAACTTCAGCCCACTGCCGTCCGGACCGTGCAGCGCCGAGAGGTCGGCGCGGGGGTCCACCGTTGTCACTGAGATCCTCACCGCTGGTTCGTCGCTCGGACCACCGGGTACGCACCACGAGGTACAGAGCATTGCGTCGCAAGTCTAGACCGTCGTCCGTTCGACCAGACACCGCACCGTCGCCGTCGAGCCCGCCGTCGAGTCCGCCGTCGAGTCCGCCGCCCAACCCAGGCCCCCACGGCGACCTGGGCGGACCGTCCACGAGACCCGCGGCCCGACGCGTGACCACCCAGCGGGCGTGGTGTCGTGGCTCACAACGGCGGGACTAGGCTCGTGGCGTTACGCGATCCACCTCGTCCGAAGGAGACCGGTCCGTGTCCAGCACCGCCACGAAGGCGAAGAGCCCAACCCGTTCGAGGTCGACGAAGAGCCCGAAGGACCTGCTGGCACAACGAGACCCGGGCCTGCCTCGTCCGGTGGCGAAGAAGGCCGGCTGGACCGACCTCGACATCCGCGCCGTCGACACGACCCGCCTGCTCGCCGCCGACGCCGTGCAGAAGGTCGGCAACGGGCACCCCGGCACGGCGATGTCGCTCGCCCCGCTGGCCTACCTGCTCTACCAGAACGTCATGACCCACGACCCGTCCGACCCGAGCTGGCTCGGACGCGACCGGTTCGTCCTCTCCTGCGGCCACTCGAGCCTGACGCAGTACATCCAGCTCTACCTGTCCGGCTACGGGCTGTCCCTCGACGACCTCAAGGCGCTCCGGACGTGGGGCTCGCAGACGCCGGGCCACCCCGAGGTCCACCACACCAAGGGCGTCGAGATCACGACCGGCCCGCTCGGCTCGGGACTCGCGTCGGCCGTCGGCATGGCGATGGCCCAGCGCCGCCAGCGCGGCCTGTTCGACCCCGACGCCAAGCCGGGCACGAGCCCGTTCGACCACCACGTCTACGTCATCGCCTCCGACGGCGACATGCAGGAGGGCGTGACCCACGAGGCCTGCGCGCTCGCCGGCCACCAGGAGCTCGGCAACCTCACGGTCGTCTACGACGCCAACCAGATCTCCATCGAGGACGACACCGACATCGCGTTCAGCGAGGACGTCGCCAAGCGCTTCGAGGCCTACGGCTGGCACGTCGTCGAGGTCGACTGGCGCAAGGACGCCGACGGCGCCACCTACGTGGAGGACGTCGACGCGCTCCTCGCCGCGATCCGCAGCGGTGACTCGGTGCGCGACAAGCCGACACTCGTCGTCCTGCACACGATCATCGCCTGGCCGGCGCCGACGAAGCAGAACACCGGCAAGTCGCACGGCTCGGCCCTCGGCGACGCCGAGGTCGGGGCGACGAAGGAGCTGCTCGGCTTCGACCCGAAGAAGAGCTTCGTCGTCGAGCCGGCCGTCCTCAAGCACGCCCGCGACGTCGTCAAGCGCGGCAAGGCGGCCCACCGCGAGTGGGACGCCTCGTTCCGCGCGTGGCGCAAGGCCAACCCGGATCGCGCCGAGCTGCTCGACCGCGTCCTGGCCAAGGAGCCGCCGAAGGACCTCAGGCGCGCCCTCCCGACGTTCCCGGCCGACGCCAAGGGCATCGCGACCCGGGCGGCGTCCGGCAAGGTCCTCGGCGCCCTCGCCGACGTCATGCCCGAGCTGTGGGGCGGCTCGGCCGACCTCGCCGAGTCGAACAACACGACGATGGAGGGCCAGCCCTCGTTCGTCCCCACCGGCAAGCAGACCCGCGAGTGGAAGGGCGGCCCGTACGGGCGCACCCTGCACTTCGGCATCCGCGAGAACGGGATGGGCATGATCCTCAACGGGATCGCCCTCGAGGGTCTGACCCGGCCGTACGGCGGCACCTTCCTCGTCTTCTCCGACTACATGCGCCCGGCCGTGCGCCTCGCCGCGATCCAGCAGGCGCCGGTCACCTACGTGTGGACGCACGACTCCATCGGGCTGGGCGAGGACGGCCCGACGCACCAGCCCATCGAGCACCTGGCCGCCCTGCGAGCGATCCCCGGCCTCGACGTCGTCCGTCCGGCCGACGCCAACGAGACCGCGGCCGCCTGGGCCCAGATCCTCACCCGCGCGGAGGGCCCCGCCGCGCTGTGCCTGACCCGCCAGGCCGTCCCGACGTGGGACCGCTCGAGGTACGGCAAGGTCAGCGGCGTCGCCAAGGGCGCCTACGTCCTCGTCGAGGAGTCCCGCGCCGGTGAGCCCGACGTCATCCTCATCGCCACCGGTTCCGAGGTGCAGCTGGCGGTCGAGGCCGCCGAGAAGCTCGAGAAGGGCAAGGTCTCCACGCGCGTCGTGTCGATGCCGTGCCGGGAATGGTTCGAGAAGCAGAGCCGTTCCTACCAGGACAAGGTGCTGCCCCCCGCGGTCCGCGCCCGCGTCAGCGTCGAGGCGGGGGTGTCGATGGGCTGGCACGACCTCGTCGGTGACGCCGGCCGGATCGTCAGCATCGAGCACTTCGGGGCCTCGGCGGACTACCAGACGCTGTTCCGCGAGTTCGGCATCACCGCCGACGCCGTCGTCAAGGCCGCCAAGGACTCGCTCAAGGCGGCCGCCGGGTCGGCCGGCTCCGGCCGGACCGCCCCGCGCGTCACCGAGACGAACCCGCGACGCGCCGAGCAGAGCGCCGCCACCGACGTCATGGGCACCGACGTGGCCTCCGGCGCACACGCCGCGTCCGCCGAGGCCAACTGACCCGACGACCCAACCAGAAGGGGACAGACACCATGAGCAACCCGAACACCCAGGCCCTCACGGACGCCGGAGTCTCGATCTGGCTCGACGACCTCTCCCGTGAGCTCATCGAGACCGGCAAGATCTCCGAGCTCATCGAGGAGCGCAACGTCGTCGGCGTCACGTCGAACCCGTCGATCTTCCAGTCGGCGCTGTCCAAGGGCGACCGCTACAACGAGGACCTCGCCGCGCTGACCGCGGCCGGCAAGGACGTCGAGGACGTCGTCTTCGAGCTGACGACCGAGGACGTCCGCAACGCCGCCGACCTCTTCCTGCCCCTCTACGAGAGCAGCAAGGGCGTCGACGGGCGGGTCTCCATCGAGGTCGACCCCCGTCTGGCGCACGATACCGACAAGACGGTCGAGCAGGCCAAGCAGCTGGCGGCCGCCGTCGACCGTCCGAACGTCCTCATCAAGATCCCGGCGACCAAGGCGGGCCTGCCGGCCATCACCGCGGTCACGGCCGAGGGCATCAGCGTCAACGTGACGCTCATCTTCTCCCTCGAGCGGTACCGGGGCGTCATGAACGCCTACCTCGAGGGCCTCGAGAGGGCGCACGCCAACGGCCACGACCTGTCGACGATCCGTTCGGTCGCCTCGTTCTTCGTCTCCCGCGTCGACACCGAGATCGACAAGCGTCTCGACGCCATGGGGACCGACGAGGCGAAGGCGCTGCGCGGCAAGGGCGGCATCGCCAACGCGCGCCTCGCCTACCAGGCCTACGAGGAGGTCTTCTCGACCCCGCGCTGGACCAGCCTGGCCGACGAGGGCGCCAACCCGCAGCGTCCGCTCTGGGCCTCCACGGGCGTCAAGGACAAGGCCTACCCCGACACCATGTACGTCACCGAGCTCGTCGCACCGGGCGTCGTCAACACGATGCCGAGCGCCACCCTCGAGGCCACCGCCGACCACGGCGAGATCCGGGGCGACACGGTGACCGGCGCCTACGAGGAGTCCTCGAAGGTCCTCGACGACCTCGACGGCATCGGCATCTCGTACACCGAGGTGACCGACCTCCTCGAGCAGGAGGGCGTCGACAAGTTCGAGAAGGCGTGGGGCGACCTGCTCGACGGCGTGCGAGCCGAGATGGACAAGGTCCGGGCATGAGCTCGATCTGCGTCACCGCGTCCGGCGCGGCGGCCGAGGCGATCGCGGCGCACGTCGACACCCTGGTGTCCGACCGCGTCGCGAGCCGGCTCTTCGAGCAGGACCGGACGCTCTGGGGCGAGGCCGCCGAGGCCGAGGCGGGCATCCGTCTGTCCTGGACCGGGCTGGCCCGGTCCTCGCGTCCGCTCGTCGGCCAGATCGCCGCGCTGCGCGACGAGCTGGCCGGCGAGGGCCTGACCCACGTCGTGCTCTGCGGCATGGGTGGCAGCTCGCTCGCGCCCGAGGTCATCTGCGCCACGGCCGGCAAGGACCTCGTCGTCCTCGACTCGTCCGACCCCGACTACGTGCGCCGTGCCCTCGCCGACGACCTCGAGCACACCGTCGTCGTCGTCTCGAGCAAGTCCGGCTCCACGGTCGAGACCGACTCGCAGCGCCGCGCCTACGAGCAGGCGTTCACCGACGCCGGCATCGACCCGGCCGAGCGCATCGTCGTCGTCACCGACCCGGGCAGCCCGCTCGACGGTGAGGCCCGCGAGAAGGGCTACCGCGTCGTCAACGCCGACCCGAACGTCGGGGGCCGCTACTCGGCCCTGACCGCCTTCGGCCTCGTGCCGAGCGGCCTCGCGGGTGTCGACGTCGAGGCGCTCCTCGACGAGGCGGAGTCCGTCGCCGACGTCCTGTCGGCCGACGACGACGCCAACCCCGGGCTGCGCCTCGGTGCCGCGATGGGTGGCACGACGCCGCTGCGCGACAAGCTGGTCCTCGTCGACGACGGCTCGGGCATCGTCGGGTTCGCCGACTGGGCCGAGCAGCTCATCGCCGAGTCCACCGGCAAGGACGGCACCGGCGTGCTACCCGTCGTCGTGGGCAGTGCCGACGACCCGGAGGTGCGCTGGCCCGCCGCGGACGTCACGGTCGCCCGACTCGTCGGCGGCGACGACGACGGTACGCCGGACTCGACTGTCGCAGAAGGCGGTTCGGAGGTCCGCGTCGGCGGGTCGCTCGGCGCGCAGCTGCTGCTCTGGGAGGTCGCCACCGCCGTCGCGGGCCGCCTCCTCGGCATCAACCCCTTCGACCAGCCCGACGTCGAGAGCGCCAAGAAGGCCGCCCGCGCACTCCTCGACCAGGGCACCGCGTCGGCCGACGCCCCCGCCGCGACCGACGGCGCCGTCGAGATCCGCGCGGTCGGTGGGGGTGACGGTGCGTGGCTCGGCGACGCGTCGACCGTGCCCGCTGCGCTCGACGCGCTCTTCGCGCAGCTCGACCCCGAGCGCGGCTACGTCGCGGTCATGGCCTACCTCGACCGGCTCGCCGACGCGCACCTGGCGGACACCCGCGCCGCGCTCGCACGCCGCACCGAGCGGCCGACCACCTTCGGCTGGGGCCCGCGGTTCCTCCACTCCACCGGCCAGTTCCACAAGGGCGGCCCCGCCGTCGGCGTCTACGTGCAGGTCACGACGGCGCCCACGCAGGACCTGCCGATCCCCGGCCGGGACTTCACCTTCGGCGACTTCATCGCCTCGCAGGCCGGCGGCGACGCCGCGGTCCTGGCCGACCACGACCGCCCGGTCCTGCGGCTGCACCTGACCGACCACGACGCCGGTCTGGCCCAGGTGCGCGACGCGTTCGGGCAGGGGTCGACCGCGGGAGGGCATGCATGACGCCGGCGCGAGTCGCCCACGGGCACAACCCGCTCCGCACGGCCGAGGACAAGCGGCTGCCCCGCATCGCGGGTCCCTGCGGCCTCGTCCTCTTCGGCGTGACGGGCGACCTCGCCCGCAAGAAGCTCATGCCGGCGATCTACGACCTCGCCAACCGCGGACTGCTCCCGCCGGGCTTCTCCCTCATCGGGTTCGCCCGGCGCGACTGGGCCACGCAGGACTTCGGCCAGGTCGTCCACGACGCCGTCAAGCAGCACGCCCGGACGCCCTTCAGCGAAGACGTCTGGCGCAACCTGTCCGAGGGCTTCCGGTTCGTGCCGGGCACCTTCGACGACCCGGACGCCTTCGACCTGCTCGCCAAGACGGTCGAGGAGCTGGACCGGGACCGCGGCACCGGCGGCAACCACGCGTTCTACCTGTCGATCCCCCCGGCCTTCTTCGCCACCGTGTGTGAGCAGCTCGAGCGGTGCGGCCTGACCCGGGCCGAGGGCGACAGCTGGCGACGCGTCATCATCGAGAAGCCGTTCGGCCACGACCTCAAGAGCGCCCAACAGCTCAACGACATCGTCGAGGGCGTCTTCCCGCCCGACGCCGTCTTCAGGATCGACCACTACCTCGGCAAGGAGACCGTCCAGAACCTCCTCGCCCTGCGCTTCGCCAACCAGCTGTTCGAGCCGGTGTGGAACGCCAACTACGTCGACCACGTGCAGATCACGATGGCCGAGGACATCGGCATCGCCGGCCGGGCGGGCTACTACGACGGCATCGGGGCGGCCCGCGACGTCATCCAGAACCACCTGCTCCAGCTCCTCGCCCTCACCGCGATGGAGGAGCCGGTCTCCTTCGACGCCAAGGACCTTCGCGCCGAGAAGGAGAAGGCGCTCTCGGCCGTCCGGCTGCCTGCGAACCTCGACACCGGCGCGGCCCGCGGGCAGTACGCCGCCGGGTGGCAGGGTGCCGAGGAGGTCGTCGGCTACCTCAGCGAGGACGGCGTCGACCCGGACTCGCACACCGAGACCTTCGCCGCGGTGACCCTCGAGGTCGACACCCGACGCTGGGCCGGCGTGCCGTTCTACCTGCGCGCCGGCAAGCGGCTCGGCAAGCGCGTCACCGAGATCGCCGTCGTCTTCAAGCGGGCGCCGCACCTGCCGTTCGAGCACACGGCCACCGAGGAGCTCGGCCAGAACGCCATCGTCATCCGCGTCCAGCCCGACGAGGGCGTGACGCTGCGGTTCGGCTCGAAGGTGCCGGGCTCGCAGATGGAGGTGCGTGACGTGACGATGGACTTCGGCTACGGGTCCTCGTTCACCGAGGCCTCTCCCGAGGCGTACGAGCGGCTCATCCTCGACGTCCTCCTCGGCGACCCGCCGTTGTTCCCCCGCCACGAGGAGGTCGAGCTGTCCTGGCGCATCCTCGACCCGCTCATGGCGCACTGGGCCAAGGACGGCAAGCCGGAGCAGTACCCGGCCGGCACGTGGGGGCCGCCGTCGGCCCACGAGATGCTGAAGCGGGACGGACGTCACTGGAGGATGCCGTGATCAGGGACCTGACCGACACGACGACCACGGGCATCAGCAAGACGCTCGTCCGCCTCCGCAACGAGGTCGGCGCCATGGCGCTCGGCCGGGTCCTGACGCTCGTCATGGTCGTCGAGGACACCGACGCCCAGGAGGCCATCGACGCCGCCAACCAGGCCAGCCGGCAGCACCCCTGCCGCATCATCGTCGTCATCCCCGGTGAGCGGCGCGGCAGGAACCGCCTCGACGCGCAGATCCGCCTGGGCGGCGACGCCGGCGCAAGCGAGATCGTCGTCCTGCGGCTCTACGGCGCGCTGGCCGGGCACGGGCCGAGCGTCGTCGTGCCGCTCCTGCTGCCCGACTCCCCCATCGTCGCGTGGTGGCCGGGCAAGGCGCCCGACGACGTCGCCAAGGACCCCATCGGCGCCATGGCACAGCGTCGGATCACCGACGCCGCCCTGCACCACAACCCGCGGCTCATGCTCAAGAAGCGGGCGGCGACGTACGCACCGGGCGACACCGACCTGTCGTGGACCCGACTCACGCTGTGGCGCGGGCTGCTCGCCGCCGCCCTCGACCAGCCGCCGTACGAGCCGATCACCGGGGCCGTCGTCAGCGGCGCCCCGGACTCGCCGTCCTCCGACCTGCTCGCGGCCTGGCTCACCCGCCGCCTCAAGGTGCCGGTGCGGCGCGTCTCGACGCCTCGGGGCTCGGGCATCAGCTCGGTGCGCCTGGAGCGGCGCAGCGGGCCCATCGACCTCGTCCGTCCCGGCGACGTCGTCGCGACGCTGTCGCAGGCAGGCCAGCCGGACCGGCGGATCAACCTGCCCCGGCGCGAGCTGCCCGAGTGCCTCGCCGACGAGCTGCGCCGGCTCGACCCCGACGAGGCCTACGCCGAGGCGCTGTGCCGCGGCCTGTCCGACCTGCAACCGGCCCGGCTGTCGGCCGCCGCGGCGGCCAAGGCCGGCAAGGCCCCCGACCTCGCGGAGGCTCGCCGGCTCGCCGCGCGCCTCGGCCACGACGAGTCCGCCCAGGACGCCAGCGCCATGATCACCGCGCCTCCGGCCCCCGGGACGGCCGAGACCGCGCAGGTCAAGGAGGCGACGGCCCGCAAGCTCGCCGGCAAGCGGACGCCGCGCGAGAAGGCCACAGCCAGGGCGCGCAAGAAGTCCGACGCGTCGACGGCCAAGCGGACCGCTGCGGCGACGGCGACCACCGGGCCCGCGACGGCGAAGAAGGCGTCCTCGTGAGCGAGCCCCGCGTCGTCGTCCACCCGGACAAGCAGTCGCTCGCCGATGCCGCCGCCGCTCGCCTGGTCACCGCCCTGCTCGACGCCCAGGCCCGCTCCCCCGAGGCCCAGGTGGCCCTGACGGGTGGGTCGATGGGGTCGGCGGTGATCGCCTCGCTGGCGCAGGTCCCCGGCCGCTCGGCCGTCGACTGGTCACGCGTGCGGGTCTGGTGGGGCGACGAGCGCTACCTGCCCGCCGGTGACCCCGACCGCAACGACACCCAGAACGACGAGGCGGGCCTGACCACCCTCGGCCTCGACCCATCGAAGGTGCACCGGGTCGCCGGGCCGGACGCGTCCGAGAACGCCGAGGCCAGCGCCGCGGCGTACGCCGCGTCGATCCGTGAGTTCGGCCAGCAGGCCTGGGACGTCGTCCTGTTCGGCGTCGGGCCTGACGGGCACGTCGCCTCGCTCTTTCCGCACCACCCGGCCCAGCGCATCGGGGACGCGATCGCCGTGGCGGTCCACGAGTCACCGAAACCGCCGCCCGACCGGGTCAGCCTGACCTTCGAGTGCTTCGAGCGAAGCCACGAGGTGTGGTTCCTCGTCGCAGGTCCGGACAAGGCCGAGGCGGTGGCTGCCGCGCTCGCCCCCGGCACCGACCGCTGGGACGTCCCCGCGGCGGGCGTCCGCGGCACCGACGCGACGCTGTGGCTCGTCGACGCCGACGCCGCCTCCGGGCTCGGCTGAGCCGGCACCCCACGGGAACGACGGAGGGCCCGGGACGTCGTCCCGGGCCCTCCGTCGTGCGTCGGTGGTGACCGTCAGGTCACTGGATGAGGCCGCGCTCCCGGAGCGTGCTCAGGGCCTCGTCGAGGATCGCTGCGCCGTCGGCGTCGCTGCGCCGCTCCTTCACGTACGCGAGGTGCGTCTTGTACGGCTCGACCTTCGGCGGGGCGGGCGGGTTGTCCTTGTCCTGGCCCGCGGGGAAGCCGCAGCGGGGGCAGTCCCACGTCTCCGGCACGACCATGCCGGGCTCCTCGGCGAAGCTCGGCCGGGTCTCGTGCCCGTTGGAGCACCAGTAGGAGATGAAGACGCGGGGGGCGGCGTCGCCGCGCTCGGCCTCACCCATCGGGCCCGCGCCGACCCGGCTTCCACGAATGGCGTTACCACTGGCCATGGCGTGCTCCTCTCAGCTCGCGAAACGGGCCAGCAGGCCCAGGCCGATGATCGCCGTCGCCCAGACCACGGCGACGGCGACGGTGAAGCGGTCGAGGTTGCGCTCGGCCACCGACGAGCCACCGAGGGACGTCGACATGCCCCCGCCGAACATGTCCGACAGGCCACCACCCTTGCCCTTGTGCAGCAGGATGAACAGGGTCAGGACCAGGCTGGACAGGACCAGCAGGACCTGGAGCACGATGCGAACCGCATCCACGGGGGTCACTCCATCTCGTCGGGGTCGTCGGCGCTCGGGTCTCGTGCCGTCCGCTCGCGCGGCCGGTCCCCGGCGCTCGGGACAGGATACCTCCCGGGCCCGCCACGGCCGAACGGCCGCGGCGGGCGGGAGGTGCGGTGACGCGAGCGGTCAGCCGGCGGTCACGTGGTCGCGGTAGCGGCAGATCGACGCGAACTCGGCCGGGTCGGTCGAGGCGCCGCCGACGAGGGCGCCGTCGACGTCGTCCTGCGCCATGATGGCGGCGACGTTGGCGGCCTTGACGCTGCCGCCGTAGAGGACGCGGACGCCGTCGGCGACCTCGGCCCCGTAGAGCTCGGCGAGCAGCGCCCGGATCGCGGCACAGACCTCCTGCGCGTCGTCCGGGGTCGCGACCTCGCCGGTCCCGATGGCCCAGATGGGCTCGTAGGCGATGACGATGGTGGCGGCCTGCTCGGGGGTGACGCCGTCGAGGTCCTCGCGCAGCTGCGCGACGACGTGCTCGACCTGGCGGCCCTCCCGACGCACGTCGAGCGCCTCGCCGCAGCACAGGATCGGCGTCAGGCCGTGGGCGTAGGCCGCCCTGACCTTGGCGTTGACGACCGCGTCGGTCTCACCGTGGCCCTCGCGCCGCTCGCTGTGCCCGACGACGACGTAGGTGCAGCCGAGCTTGGCGAGGAACGCGCCCGAGATGTCGCCGGTGTAGGCGCCGGACGCGTGCGGAGAGAGGTCCTGGGCGCCGTAGCGCAGCTCGAGCTTGTCGCCCTCGACGAGGGTCTGCACGGAGCGCAGGTCGGTGAAGGGCGGCAGCACGGCCACCTCGACCGCAGCGTGGTCGTGCTTGGCGTCACGCAGCGTCCAGTCCAGCTTCTGCACGAGGTGCGTCGCCTGGAGGTGGTCGAGGTTCATCTTCCAGTTGCCGGCCATGAGCGGGATGCGACCCGCGGGCTTGGTGTCCTTGGCCATCAGGCGTCGTCCTCCTCGAGAACGGTCAGTCCGGGCAGCTCCTTGCCCTCGAGGTACTCGAGGCTGGCGCCACCACCGGTGGAGATGTGGCCGAAGTCGGAGTCCTCGAAGCCGAGCTGGCGCACCGCGGCCGCCGAGTCACCACCACCGACGACCGTGAGGGCGCCCCGGGCCGTGATGTCGACGAGCGCCTGGGCCAGCGACTTCGTCGCGGCGGCGAACGGCTCCATCTCGAACGCGCCCATCGGGCCGTTCCAGAAGACGGTCCGGCAGTCGGCGAGCTTCTCGGCGAAGAGGCGGCTCGACTCGGGACCGATGTCCAGGCCCATCCGGTCGGCCGGGATCCCGTCGACGGCGACGACGTCGTGGTCGGCGTCGGCGCTGAACGCGTCGGCGGCGACGACGTCGACGGGCAGGACGATCTCGACGCCATCCTGCTCGGCCCGCTCGAGGTAGCCCTTGACCGTGTCGACCTGGTCGGTCTCGAGCAGGCTCTTGCCGACCTCGTGGCCCTGGGCGGCGAGGAAGGTGAAGACCATGCCGCCCCCGATGAGGAGACGGTCGGCCGTGCCGAGCAGGTTGCCGATGACGCCGAGCTTGTCGGACACCTTGGCCCCTCCGAGCACGACGGCATACGGCCGCTCGGGGTCCTTGGTGAGGCGGCGCAGGACGTCGACCTCGGTCTGGACGAGGCCACCGGTGGCGTGCGGGAGGAGCCGGGCGACGTCGTAGACCGACGCCTGCTTGCGGTGGACGACGCCGAAGCCGTCGGACACGAAGGCGTCTGCGAGAGAAGCGAGCTCGCCGGCGAACTCGGCCCGCTCCTCGTCGGTCTTGGCGGTCTCCCCGGCGTTGAAGCGGAGGTTCTCGAGGAGCAGCACCTGCCCGTCCTGCAGGGCGGCGGCCTTGGCCTTCGCGTCCTCGCCGACGGTGTCCTCGGCGAAGGCGACCTCGCGGCCGAGCACCTCGGCGAGGCGCTTCGCGACGGGCGCGAGGGAGTACCTGGCCTCGGGCGCGCCCTTGGGCCGGCCGAGGTGGGCGCAGACGATGACGCGGGCGCCGGCGTCGGCAAGGCCCTGGATCGTCGGGGCGGAGGCGCGGATGCGGCCGTCGTCGGTGATCGTCGAGCCGTCGAGCGGCACGTTGAGGTCGGACCGGACGAGGACGCGCTTGCCTCGCACGTCCCCGAGGTCGCTGGTGGTCTTCACGCGGTATGCCTCTTCAGTGGTTGGGGTCAGCCGGACACGGAGACGGCCACCGCCCCGGGCGTGTCGATGACAGCCGAGGGCGGTGGCCGGGTGGCTCAGAGGGACGCGCCGACGAGCTTCACGAGGTCGACGAGGCGGTTGGAGTAGCCCCACTCGTTGTCGTACCAGCCGACAACCTTGACCTGGTTGCCGATGACCTTGGTGAGGCCGGCGTCGAAGATGCACGAGGCGGGGTCGGTCTCGATGTCCTTGGAGACGATCTGGTCCTCGGTGTAGACGAGGTAACCCTTGAGCGGACCCTCGGCGGCGGCCTTGACCGCGGCGTTGACCTCCTCGACGGTGGTCTCGCGGCCGGCCTCGAACGTCAGGTCGGTGGCCGAGCCCGTGGGCACGGGGACACGGAGGGCGTAGCCGTCGAGCTTGCCCTTGAGCTCGGGCAGGACGAGCGAGACGGCCTTGGCGGCGCCGGTCGTCGTGGGGACGATGTTGAGCGCGGCCGCGCGGGCGCGACGGAGGTCCTTGTGCGGGGCGTCCTGCAGGTTCTGGTCCTGCGTGTACGCGTGGATCGTCGTCATGAGGCCCTTGACGATGCCGAACTCCTCGTGGAGGACCTTGGCCATCGGCGCGAGGCAGTTCGTCGTGCACGAGGCGTTCGAGATGACGGTGTGCTGGTCGGCGTCGTACAGGTCGTCGTTGACGCCCATGACGATGGTGATGTCCTCGTTCTTGGCCGGCGCCGAGATGACGACCTTCTTCGCGCCGCCGGCGACGTGCGCCTTGGCCTTCTCCGCGTCGGTGAAGAAGCCGGTGGACTCTACGACGACGTCCGCACCGACGCCGGCCCAGTCGATCGCGGACGGGTCGCGCTCCTCGAAGACGCGGATGGCCTTGCCGTCGACGGTGATGGACGTCTCGTCGTAGGACACCTCGCCGGGGAAGCGCCCGAGGATCGAGTCGTACTTGAGCAGGTGGGCCAGGGTCTTGTTGTCCATGAGGTCGTTCGTGGCCACGACCTCGATGTCGGCCCCGGACGCCACGATGGCGCGGAAGAAGTTGCGGCCGATGCGGCCAAAGCCGTTGATACCAACGCGAACGGTCACTGCTGTGCACCTCTTCGGTGAGACGGTGTGAGGGTGTGTCGGACGTCGTCAGACGACCTTCGTCCGACGGGAGGGCCGCGACGCTGCGACCTCGGTCACAGTCCACCCTAGTCGCTCCCCCGAGGCGCCGAGTCGGCAGTCTCAGGGCGTGGAGAGGCAACCCGGGCAGCGCGCGTTGCCGGGCGGATGCCGCGCCGGGCTCAGCTCTCGAGCATCTCCGGCGTCAGGTTGGCCTCGGTGCCCGGGACGCCGAGGTCCTCGGCCCGCTTGTCGGCCATCGCCAGCAGGCGTCGGATGCGGCCCGCGACGGCGTCCTTGGTCATCGGCGGCTTGGCGAGCTGGCCGAGCTCCTCGAGGCTGGCCTGCTTGTGCTCGAGCCGCAGCCGGCCCGCCTCGCGCAGGTGCTCGGGGACCTCCTCGCCGAGCAGCTCCATGGCGCGCTCGACGCGGGCACCGGCGGCGACCGCTGCGCGCGCGGAGCGGCGCAGGTTGGCGTCGTCGAAGTTGGCGAGGCGGTTGGCCGTGGCGCGCACCTCGCGCCGCATCCGGCGCTCCTCCCAGGCGAGGACCGCGTCGTGGGCGCCGAGCCGCGTCAGCATGGCGCCGATGGCGTCACCGTCGCGGATGACGACGCGGTCGACCCCCCGCACCTCGCGGGCCTTGGCCTGGATGCCGAGGCGACGCGCCGCCCCGACGAGGGCGAGGGCGGCCTCGGGGCCGGGACAGGTCACCTCGAGCGCCGACGAGCGGCCCGGCTCGGTCAGCGACCCGTGCGCGAGGAAGGCGCCCCGCCAGGCCGCCTCCGAGTCGCACGTCGCCGCGCTGACGACCTTCGGCGGCAGCCCCCGGACCGGGCGGCCCCGCGTGTCGATGAGGCCGGTCTGGCGCGCGAGGGTGGCACCCTCCTCGACGACCCGGACGACGTAGCGCGAGCCGCGGCGCAGCCCGCCGGCCGCGAGGACGAGGACGTCGCTCCGGTGGCCGTACACCTCGCCGATGTTGCGGCGGAGTCGGCGCGCGGCGTTCGCGGTGTCGAGCTCGGCCTCGACGACGATCTGCCCCCCGATGATGTGCAGCCCGCCGGCGAAGCGCAGCATGGTCGACACCTCGGCCTTGCGACAGCAGGGCTTGGTCACCTCGAGGCGCGAGAGCTCGTCCTTCACCTTCGCTGTCATGGCCATGCGGCACATCCTGCCACCCTGATCAAGCACCCTCGGCCGCAGAGGGGTGAGCGATGCGCCATGGCGCCTCGTGGCGGCCACCCGGGCGGTTCGTCACGGTTCGTCCCCACCCGTGCTCACGAGGTCGGGCGAGGAGGTCCTCAGGCGATGACGTCCCGCAGCGCGGCCGCGAGCCGGAGCGGGTCGTGGACACCGGGTGCACCGCGCGCGGAGACCGGCGCCACGACGACTCGGCACCGAGCTCCGCCGCCGCGGCCCGCAGCGACGGCTCGTCGACGACGACGCTCGGGTCGGCGAGGACGACGTCGAGGCGCAGGTGCGGCGCGTTCGCGGCGAAGGAGGCCAGGTGGTCCTCGGCGCGGAAGTCCCGGGTCTCGCCCTTGTGCACCTCGAGGTTGAGGTTGAGCAGGCGCCTCGCCCGCGTGGCGACGAGGGCGTCGGCGAGGTCGGGCACGAGCAGGTGGGGCATGACCGAGGTGAACCACGACCCGGGCCCGAGCACGACCCAGTCGGCCTCGGCCACCGCGCCCAGCGCCTCGGTGCAGGGCGCCGGGCAGGTCGGCACGATGCCGATGGAGGACACGATGCCGGGTGAGGACGCGACGCGGTGCTGCCCGTGGACGGTGACGGCCTCACCCGGGCGGTCCGGGTCGTGGCCGACGATCTCGGCGACGATCTCGAGCGGCTCGGCGGCCATCGGCAGGACCCGGCCGCGCGCGCCGAGCAGCCGGCCGACGAGGTCGAGTCCCCGGACCGTGTCGCCGAGCAGCTCCCAGATGGAGACGATCATGAGGTTGCCGAGCGCGTGGCCCCGGAGGTCGCCGTCGCCGCCGAAGCGGTGCTGGAGGACGTCGCGCCACGTGTGCCCCCAGTCGCTGTCGTCGCACAGCGCCGAAAGGGCCATCCGCAGGTCGCCGGGCGGCAGGACCTCGAAGTCACGGCGCAGCCGGCCGCTCGACCCGCCGTCGTCGGCGACGGTCACGACGGCCGTGACGTCGTCGGTGAGCAGGCGCAGCGCGCTCAGCGTCGCCGAGAGGCCGTGCCCGCCGCCGAGCGCGACGATGCGCCGCTGCTGGGACGGGCCGAGCGTGACGCGGGGGGCGGGCAGGGTCACGCGTCCACCGTTCACTCGCGGCCGAGGTCGCGGTGCACGACGAACGTGTCGACGCGGTCGTGGCCCCGCAGCCGCCGGCTCAGCGCCTCGGCCGTGGCGACGGACCGGTGCTTGCCGCCCGTGCAGCCCACGGCGACCGTGACGTACCGGCGCCCCTCGCGGACGTAGCCACCGATCATCGTCTCGAGCAGGTCGGCGGCGCGGTCGAGGAACTCCTCGGCACCGGGCTGCTTCATGACGAACTCGGCCACCGGCTCGTCGCGGCCGGTGAGGGCCCGCAGCTCGGGCACCCAGTAGGGGTTGGGCAGGAACCGCATGTCGAAGACGACGTCGGCGTCGAGGGGCAGGCCGTACTTGAAGCCGAAGGACATGACGGCGATGCGCAGCTGCACCTTGCGGTCACCGGCGAACAGCGAGGACAGCTTGGCACTGAGCTGGTGCACGTTGAGCCCAGAGCTATCGATGACGACGTCGGCCGACGAACGCAGGTCCTGCAGCAGCTCGCGCTCGTGCTGGATGCCGTCGAGGAGGCGGCCGCTGCCTTGCAGGGGGTGCGGCCGGCGCACGCTCTCGAAGCGTCGGACGAGCGCCTCGTCGGTGGCGTCGAGGAACACCAGGCTCGGCCGCTCCCCCCGCTCGCGTGCCGCGGAGATGGCCTCGTCGAGGTGGCCGAACCAACCACCGGCCCGGACGTCGACGACGACCGCGACCTGCTGGTGGCTCGCGTCGGGGTTGTGCGCGAGCGCCGCGTCGCGCAGCTCGGCGAGGTGACCGAGCAGCTGCGGTGGCAGGTTGTCGACGACGAGCCACCCGAGGTCCTCGAGCACGTTCGCCGTCGTGCTGCGGCCCGCACCGCTCATGCCGGTGACGATGACGATCGGAGCGTCCGCGAGGGAGGCCAGGTCGGCGGTCCTGCTGTCGGCGGTCATTCGAGGACTTCTCCCGTCGTGAGGTTCACGGCTGGCTCCTGCGGTGCACCCTCAGCCAAGTGGGTCACGACCGCCGAGGCAAGCGACGGGCCGATGCCAGGTACCGCCATGATGTCCGTCGCGTCCGCGGCCCGAAGCCGTTTGACCGACCCGAAGTGGCGCAGCAGCGCCTTCTGCCGGCTCGACCCGAGGCCCGGGATGCCGTCGAGGGCGCTCGTGGTCATCGCCTTGGACCGACGCTGCCGGTGGAAGGTGATGGCGAACCGGTGCGCCTCGTCGCGCAGGCGCTGGAGCAGGTACAGGCCCTCGCTGGTGCGGGGCAGGATGACCGGGTGCTCGGTGCGTGGGACCCAGACCTCCTCGAGCCGCTTGGCCAGCCCCACGAGCGCAACCTCCTCGATGCCGAGCTCGTCGAGCACCGCCTGCGCCGCGTTGACCTGGGGCAGGCCGCCGTCGACGACGACGAGGCTCGGCGGGTAGGCGAAGCGACGCGGGCGACCGGTCTCGGGGTCGATGGGCCCCGACGCGGCAGGGGTGTCGTCGGCGGTGCCCTCCGTGTCCTCGGTGCCGGCGAGGTCGCCGTCCGCCTCCGCCTCCTCGAGGTACCGGCGGAACCGCCGGGTCAGCACCTCGCGCATCGCGGCGGTGTCGTCGACGGTCACCGTGCCGTCTGCCGCGGCCTCGAGTGCGACGGCCGCGCCCGTCGTGCCCGCCCTGCCCGCCGTGCCACGGACGATGAAGCGTCGGTACTCGCTCTTGCGGGGCAGGCCGTCCTCGAAGACCACCATCGAGGCCACGACGTTGGTGCCCTGGACGTGGCTGACGTCGTAGCACTCGATGCGCAGGGGTGCCTCGTCGAGCTCGAGGAACTCCTGCAGCTCCTGGAGGGCCTGGCTGCGCAGCGTCAGGTCGCCGGCTCGAGCCACCTTGTGCCGGGCCAGGGACTGCTCGGCGTTGCGGCGGACGGTCTCCATGAGGGTGCGCTTGTCACCCCGCTGGGGGATGCGCACGTCGACCCGCGCGCCGCGGACCGACGAGAGCCACTCGACGACGGCCTCGCAGTCCTCGGGCAGGGTCGGCACGAGCACCTCGCGCGGGACCGTCTCGCGGTCGGCGTCGCCGTAGACCTGCTGGAGCAGGTGGCCGACGAGGGCCGGCAGGTCCTCGCTCTCCTTCTCCACGACCCAGCCGCGCTGGCCCCGGATGCGGCCGCCACGGACGTGGAAGACCTGGACCGCCGCCTCGAGGTCGTCGTCGGCGAGCGCGAAGACGTCGGCGTCGGTGGCGTCGCCGAGGACGACGGCCTGCTTCTCGAGGGCCTTGCTGATCGCGCCGATGTCGTCGCGAAGGCGCGCCGCCTGCTCGAAGTCGAGGTCGGCCGCGGCCTCGCGCATCCGGGCCTCGAGCCGCTTGACGAACCGGGTCGTGTTGCCGGCCATGAAGTCGCAGAAGTCCTCGGCGATGGCGCGGTGCTCCTCGGGCGTGACCCTGCCGACGCACGGTGCCGAGCACTTGTCGATGTAGCCGAGCAGGCACGGCCGGCCGCTGGCCGCCGCGCGCTTGTAGACGCCGGAGGAGCACGTGCGCAGCGGGAAGACGCGCAGCAGCAGGTCGAGGGTCTCGCGGATGGCCCACGCGTGGCCGTACGGACCGAAGTAGCGCGTGCCCTTGCGCTTGGCCCCACGCATCACCTGCGCCCGCGGGACGGGCTCGCCCATGGTCACGGCGAGGAACGGATAGGACTTGTCGTCGCGGTACTTGACGTTGAACCGGGGGTCGAACTCCTTGATCCACGAGTACTCGAGCTGGAGCGCCTCGACCTCGGTGCGCACGACGGTCCACTCGACCGACGCGGCCGTCGTGACCATCGTGGCGGTGCGTGGGTGCAGCGCCGTGATGTCCTGGAAGTACGAGGAGAGCCGCGGGCGAAGCGATTTGGCCTTGCCCACGTAGATGACGCGACCGTGCCCGTCGCGGAACCGGTAGACGCCCGGATCGGTCGGGATCTCCCCCGGCTTCGGTCGATAGGTCGTCGGGTCGGCCACGGCTCCACCCTATGTCGGGCCACCGACGGCCCGGTCCCCTCCCTCTCGAGCGCGGCGGCCAGACCGAGGTGACCGAGGTGACCGAGGTGACCGAGGTGCCCGACGGGACCGACGTGCCCGACGTGACCGGTGGCCGGGCCGTGGGACTCAGCCGACGGTGAAGCCCGAACCGCTGACGGTGACGGTCTTCGGGCTCAGGCCCGTCGGCGCCGGGCCCGACACGACCTCACCGGTGGCGAGGGCGAAGTGGCTCTGGTGACACGGGCACACGAGCTGGCCGCCTTCCACCGCGGACACCGCGCAGCCCTGGTGCGGGCAGGTGGTGTCGAAGGCCTTGAAGGTGCCCGCCTGGGGCTGGGTGACGACGGTCTGGGTGTCCGGGAAGAACTTCGCGCCGCCGACCGGCACCTCCGACGTCGGCGTCGGCGTGGCCGATCCACCGGCACCGCCTGCCGCACCGCCGGAGGTGCCGGTCGGGACGGGCGGGCTGCTGCAGGCGGCGAGCGCACCCGCTCCGGCGACCGCTCCGGCGACGGCGCCGGCGGCGCGCAGCACGCCGCGGCGTCCGGGCAGGCACGCGCCCGCGTCGGTACCGCCGTCCTGGTCGTGCTCGGTCATGCCTTCCTCTTTCGCGTCGTGGTGCTCGGCGACGTGCGGGCGGTGCTCACGGTGGAGGCCGAGGACGTCTTCTTCGCGGCGGCGGTCGTGACACCCCCACGGGTGCGGCCGCCGGTCGCGCCGCCCTTGGTGGGGCTGCCCTTCGCGGCTGTCGTCATGGTCCGCGTCGAGCCTGATCCTGCCCCGGTAGTCCGCTGGGAGCGGGCCGAGGACGTGGACCCCGTCGATGAGCTCGTCGAGGAGCTCGTTGAGGAGCCCGTCGATGAGCTCGCCGCGGAGCCCTTGGAGGACGTCTTTGAGGACGAGGCCTTCGAGGCCCGCGTCGTCGTCCGCGCGGTGCGCTCGAGGATCGGCTTGAGGAAGCGGCCGGTGTGGCTGGCCGCGACCTCAGCGACCTCCTCGGGGGTGCCCTCGGCGATCACGGTGCCACCGCCCGAGCCGCCCTCGGGCCCCATGTCGATGATCCAGTCGGCGTTCTTGATGACGTCGAGGTTGTGCTCGATGACGATGACGGTGTTGCCCTTGTCGACGAGGCCCTGGAGCACGTCGAGCAGCTTGCGGATGTCCTCGAAGTGCAGCCCGGTGGTCGGTTCGTCGAGGACGTAGATGGTGCGGCCGGTGGAGCGCTTCTGCAGCTCGCTCGCGAGCTTCACGCGTTGGGCCTCGCCACCGGACAGGGTCGGTGCCGGCTGGCCGAGGCGCACGTAGCCGAGGCCGACGTCGTTGAGGGTCCGCAGGTGGCGCGCGATCGCTGGCACCGCCTCGAAGAAGTCCGCGGCCTCCTCGATCGGCATGTCGAGGACGTCGGCGATCGTCTTGCCCTTGAAGTGGACCTCCAGCGTCTCCCGGTTGTACCGGGCCCCGTGGCACACCTCGCACGGGACGTAGACGTCGGGCAGGAAGTTCATCTCGATCTTGATCGTGCCGTCGCCCGAGCACGCGTCACAGCGACCGCCCTTGACGTTGAACGAGAACCGGCCGGGTTGGTAGCCCCTGACCTTGGCCTCGGTCGTCTCGGCGAAGAGCTTGCGCATGTTGTCGAAGACGCCGGTGTACGTCGCCGGGTTCGAGCGCGGGGTGCGGCCGATCGGGCTCTGGTCGACGTGGACGACCTTGTCGAGCTGGTCCAGCCCGGTCACGGTCTTGTGCCGGCCCGGGACGTGCCGGGCACCGTTGAGCTTGTTGGCGAGGACGTTGAAGAGGATGTCGTTGACGAGCGTCGACTTGCCCGAACCCGAGACGCCGGTGACCGCGACGAGGTTGCCGAGCGGGAAGCTGACCGTGACGTCCCGCAGGTTGTTCTCGCGCGCCCCGGTGACGGTCACCTGCCGGCCGTCGTGGCCGCGGCGCACCGGCGGCGTCGGGATCTCGCGCCGGCCGGACAGGTACATGCCGGTCAGGGAGTCGGGGTGCTCGAGCAGACCCTTGACCGGGCCGGAGTGCACGACGTGTCCGCCGTGCTCCCCGGCGCCCGGACCGATGTCGACGACCCAGTCGGCGGTGGCGATGGTGTCCTCGTCGTGCTCGACGACGATGAGCGTGTTGCCGAGGTCGCGCAGCCGCGTCAGGGTCTCGATGAGCCGGTGGTTGTCGCGCTGGTGCAGGCCGATCGAGGGCTCGTCGAGCACGTACAGCACGCCGACGAGGCCCGAGCCGATCTGCGTGGCGAGCCGGATGCGCTGCGCCTCGCCGCCGGACAGCGTGCCGGCCGGCCGGTCGAGCGAGAGGTAGTCGAGGCCGACGTCGAGGAGGAACCCCAGACGGGCGTCGATCTCCTTGATGACCCGCTCGGCGATCTGCTTCTCGCGGGCCGTGAAGTCGACGGTGTCGAGGAACCCGGCCGCCTCGCTGATGGCCAGGGCACACACCTCGGCGATGTTCTTGCCGCCGACGAGCACGGCGAGCGACTCGGGCTTGAGGCGGGCGCCCTTGCAGACGGGGCACGGGACCTCGCGCATGTAGCCCTCGTACCGCTCGCGGCTCCAGTCGGAGTCGGTCTCGGAGTGGCGCCGCTTGATGAACGGGACGACACCCTCGAAGCCGGTCGTGTACGAGCGGTCGCGGCCGTAGCGGTTGCGGTAGCGGACGTGGACCTTGTAGTTCTGCCCGTGGAGCAGCGCCTCGCGGGCCCGTTCGGGCAGCGCCCGCCACGGCACGTCCATCGAGAACTTCATGTCCTCCCCGAGCGCGCTCATGACGCGCTGGAAGTACTCGGCCGACCCCGAGCCCTGGGCCCACGGCTGGATGGCCCCCTCGGCGAGGGTCAGGTCGTCGTCGGGCACGACGAGCTCGGGGTCGACCTCGAGCTCGGTGCCGATGCCGGTGCACGTCGGGCACGCACCGAACGGGGAGTTGAAGGAGAACGACCGTGGCTGCACCTCGTCCATGCCCAGGGGGTGGTTGTTGGGGCAGGCCATCTTCTCGGAGAAGCGGCGCTCGCGGTCCTTGTCCTTGGCGTCACGGTCGACGAAGTCGATGACGAGGACGCCTCCGGCCAGGCCGAGCGCGGTCTCGACGGAGTCGGTGAGGCGTCGCTTGGACCCGGCGTCGTCGCCCTTGGCCACGAGCCGGTCGACGACGACCTCGATGGTGTGCTTGCGCTGCTTCTCGAGCTTGGGGGCCTCGGTGAGCGAGACGACCTCGCCGTCGACGCGGGCGCGGGAGAACCCCTTGGTCTGCAGCTCGGCGAAGAGGTCGACGAACTCGCCCTTGCGCCCCTGGACCACGGGGGCGAGCACCTGGAACCGGGTGCGGTCCTCGAGCGTGAGCAGCTGGTCGACGATCTGCTGGGGCGACTGCCGGGTGACCGGCTCACCGCACACCGGGCAGTGCGGGCGGCCCGCACGCGCGAACAGCAGACGCAGGTAGTCGTAGACCTCGGTGATGGTGCCGACCGTCGAGCGCGGGTTGCGGTTGGTCGACTTCTGGTCGATGGAGACGGCGGGCGAGAGCCCCTCGATGAAGTCGACGTCGGGCTTGTCCATCTGGCCGAGGAACTGCCGCGCGTACGCGGAGAGCGACTCGACGTACCGGCGCTGCCCCTCGGCGAAGATCGTGTCGAACGCGAGGCTCGACTTGCCCGACCCGGACAGCCCGGTGAAGACGACGAGGCTGTCCCTGGGGAGGTCGACCGAGACGTCGCGCAGGTTGTGCTCGCGCGCGCCGCGGACGACGAGGGAGTGGGAGGTGCCGGAGGGCGTAGCAGTCACGCGCCCCATGCTAGGTCGGGCCACCGACAGTGCCTCGCGGCGCCACTGGCACCGTTCGGCATACTCGCTCCATGAGCACGCCGCGGTCCACGCCCATCGAGGACTACGCCGTCCTCGGCGACCTCGGTACCGCAGCCCTCGTCAGCCTCAAGGGCTCGGTCGACTGGCTGTGCCTACCCCGGTTCGACTCGCGAGCCTGCTTCTCGGCGCTCCCCGGCACCCCCGACAACGGCCGCTGGCTGCTCACGCCGGCCGACCCCGACGCCCGGACGACGCGTCGCTACGTCGGCAACTCCTTCGTCCTCGAGACGACGCACGTGACGTCCACCGGGACCGTCCTCGTCACCGACGTCATGCCGCTCGGGGACGGTCGCTCCGACGTGCTGCGCCGCGTCGAGGGGGTCGAGGGGACGGTCCGGATGCGCCACGAGTGGACGGTGCGCTTCAACTACGGGCGCACCCGACCGTGGGTCATGCGGCACACCGACGACCGCGAGGGCCGCACCGACGAGATCATCACGGCGATCGCCGGCCCCGACATGCTCGTCCTGCGCGGTGCGCGGCTCCCGCATGCCCGGGAAGGCCACCACGTCGACGAGTTCGACGTGGCCGCCGGGGAGACGATGACCTTCTCGACGACGTGGTTCCGCAGCCACGAGGCCATCCCGCCGCCGCTGCGCGTCCGGGCCCGGATCGAGGAGACCCTCGCCCTGAGCGAGAACTACGCCGCGCAGAGCCACTACACCGGACCCTACGCCGCGGCGGTGACGCGCTCGCTGCTCGTCCTGCGGGCGCTGACCCACGGGTCGACCGGCGGCATCGTCGCGGCGGCGACGACCTCGCTGCCCGAGGACGTCGGCGGCGAACGCAACTGGGACTACCGTTTCTGCTGGCTGCGCGACGCCGCGCTGACGCTCGAGGCCCTGCTCGGCTGCGGCTACCTCGACGAGACGGCGCTGTGGCGCGACTGGCTGCTGCGCGCCGTCGCCGGCGACCCCCAGGACATGCAGATCATGTACCGCGTCGACGGCGGCCGCGACCTGCCCGAACGCACCCTGCCGCACCTGTCCGGCTACGCGGGCTCGCGACCGGTCCGCATCGGCAACGCCGCCGTCGACCAGCGCCAGACCGACGTGCTGGGCGAGGTCATGATCTCTCTGGAACACGCCCGCCAGCGCGGCCTCGAGGAGAGCGACGACTCGTGGAGCCTGCAGCGTGCCCTCGTCAACCACCTCACGACGCACTGGCAGGAGGCGGACAACGGGTTGTGGGAGATCCGCGGCCCCCTGCGCCACTTCACCCACTCCCGCGCCATGGTGTGGGCCGCCTTCGACCGGGCCGTCCGCGCGGTCGAGGAGTACGGCCTCGAGGGGCCGGTCGACCTCTGGCGCGAGCTGCGCGACCGGGTCCGCGAGGAGGTGCTGACCAAGGGCTACGACCCGGCCCGCAACACCTTCGTCCAGCACTACGACACGACCGAGCTCGACGCGTCGCTGCTGACGCTGTCCTCCATCGGCTTCGTCGACGGTGACGACCCCCGCATGGTCGGCACGATCCGGGCCGTCGAGGAGGACCTCCTGCGCGACGGCCTCGTCATGCGCTACCGCACGCGCACCGGCGTCGACGGGCTGGCCGGCGACGAGCACCCGTTCCTCGCGTGTTCCTTCTGGCTGGTCACCGCCTATGCGCGGGCCGGGCTCGTCGAGGAGGCCACGACGCTCATGGACCGGCTCGTCGGCCTGGCCAACGACGTCGGCCTGCTCTCCGAGGAGTACGACCCCGGGAGCGGACACCTGGTGGGCAACTTCCCCCAGGCCTTCTCGCACCTGGCGCTCGTCGGGGCCGCCCTCGCCATCGAGCGGGCGAGCCGGCGCCCGGGGGACGCCGCCGAGGGCCCCGAGCAGCAGCCCTACGAGGAACCCGACACCGAGGACACCAAGGACACCCAGGACACCCAGGACACCCAGGACACCCAGGACACGCAGGACACCCAGGACACGCAGGACCACCAGGAGGCTTCCCATGCACCGTCGTGACGTCACGCCCCGGCACGTCGCCACCGAGACCGACCGGCTGCTGGCCACGGTCGACCGGCTCTCCGACGCGGACCTCGCCGGGCCGTCACTGTGCGAGGGGTGGTCGCGCGGTCACGTCCTCGCGCACCTCGCCCGCAACGCGGACGCCCTGACCCGCGTGGTGTCGGTCGCCACGACCGGGGTCCCCGACACGATGTACGACAGCACCGAGGCCCGGGACGCCGACATCGAGGCCGGTGCCGGGCGCTCGCTGGGGGCGCAGGCCGAGGACCTGCGGGCCTCGTCCGCACGCCTCGCCGCCGAGCTGGACCGGCTCGCCCCCGACCACGGCGGCATCCGGGTGCACCGCACACCCGACGGGCCGGAGATCGCCGTGGGAGCGGTGCCGTACCTGCGCCTGCGTGAGCTCGTCTTCCACCACGTCGACCTCGATGCCGGCTTCCGGTTCGCCGACGCGCCCGCCGACGTCGTCGAGCTGCTGCTCGCCGACGCCGTGGAGCGGCTCGCGGGCGAGGACGCGCCGGACGTCCGCCTGCGGACCGACGAGGGTGACGAGCACGTCCTCGGAGCGGGGACGACCCGGGTCTCTGGCCCCCGGGCCGGGGTTCTCCTCTGGCTGGCCCGTGGACGGACCGACGGCGTCGTCGTCGACGGGCCCCTGCCGACGCTGCCCTTCGGAGGCTGACCGTGCCCGGCGCCGCACCGTACACCGGCCACGTCGAGCCGGGCGGCCCCGCAGCGGTCCGCGAGCTGCCCCGGCTGACCATCCGCAAGCTGTCGGTGTCCTCGTTCGACAACAACGTCTACCTGCTCACCTGCCGCACCACGGGCCGGCAGCTGCTCGTCGACGCGGCGGCCGAGCCGGAGCGCGTCCTCGAGCTCGTCGCGGCGGGGGCCGGCGGACAACCGCACCTCGACGTCGTCGTCACGACGCACCGCCACCGCGACCACGTGGGGGCCCTCGCCGAGGTGGTCCGTGCCACGGGGGCGCGCACCGTCGCGGGGGCCGAGGACGCCGACGCCCTGCCGGTGCCGGTCGACGACCGGGTCGGCCAGGGCGACACGGTCCGGTTCGGTGACGTCGTCCTCGACGTCGTCCACCTGCGCGGTCACACCCCGGGGTCGGTGGCGCTCGCCTACGCCGACGCCCAGGACCCCGCGGGGCGGACGCACCTGTTCACCGGCGACAGCCTCTTCCCGGGCGGCGTCGGCAACACGCGGAACGAGGGCCAGAGCTTCGACGCGCTCATGGCGGACGTCACGACCCGGGTCTTCGACGTCTACGAGGACGACACGTGGTTCTACCCGGGGCACGGTGACGACTCGACGCTCGGCGCCGAACGACCGCACCTGCCGGAGTGGCGTGCCCGCGGCTGGTGACCTCCGAGCGTCAGGGCGTCCCGGCCACCGGCAGGCGCACCCGGAACGTCGTGTCCCCGGGGCGGGAGTCCACCTCGATGGTGCCGCCGTGCCGGTCGACGACGATGCGGCGCGCGATGTCGAGCCCCAGGCCGGAGCCCCGCCCGACCTCCTTCGTCGTGTAGAACGCCTCGAACGCCCTCTCGAGGGACTCGGCGTCCAGGCCGGGGCCGGTGTCGTGGACCGAGACGACGACCGAGCCCTCCTCGGACCGCGTCCTGACCGTGAGGGTGCCCGAACCGTCCATGGCGTCCACGGCGTTGTCGACGAGGTTGGTCCACACCTGGTTGAGCTCGCCCGGCAGCCCCTCGACCGCCGGCAGGTCCTCCCCCCAGTCGCGCACCACGGTGACGCCGTCGCGCAGCTTCGGCCCCATGACCAGCAGCGTGCTCTCGAGGCCGTCGTGCACGTCGACGCGCTGCAGCGAGGCACGGTCCATCTGCGAGTAGGACTTGATGGCCGACACGAGCTCGGAGACGCGTCGGGTGGACTCGCGCACCTGGCGCAGGAGGGCTGCGACGTCGACGGTCGCGCCGACCCAGGCCAGACCCGGCCCGACGGCGGGAGGAGGGAGGACCCGGGCGACGCGCTCGCACCAGGCGGGGTCGGCGCCGGCGGCCACGAGCGAGGACGCGAGCTCCCAGGCCCGGGCGACCCCGCGCGCCTCGAGCCACTCGCCGAGAGCCTCCTCGCGGTCGGCCTGCACGAGGGCGTCGGGTAGCGTCGTCACCGGCCTGAGCTCGCGGCGCAGCGCGTCGAGCGTCGTGAACTGCTCCGACGTCACGGCTCGGACGGCCATGCCCCGCAGGGACTCGAGGAGCACGTCGCACGCCTGTTCGAGGTCCGCGGCCGAGCGGGTCGCGGCGGCGGCCGGGTTGTTGATCTCGTGGGCCAGGCCCGCCGCGAGCGTGCCGAGCGTGACGAGCGCGCTCCGCTGGCGGGCCGTGGCCTCGATGGAGCGGGCCGTGCCGTAGAGACCCGCGACGAGGTGGGCGGCGAACGGGAACCACGCGTCCGCGAGCGCCCGGAGCCGGTCCGCCGGGACGCGCAGGACGCGGCCGGTCTCGCGGCCGCGGGCCGTCGCGAGGTAGACGCCGTGCTCGTCCCACGCACGGAACCCGCCCGCCCATCGCCCCGGCACGTCCATGCGCCCGACGACGACGTCCTCGCGCCCGCCGTGCCTCGACAGCTCGAGGGCCCCGTCGAGGAGCACCCACCAGGCGTCGGCGTGCTCGCCCTCGCGGAAGAGCAGCGTGCCGGGGTCGACGCGCACCTCCTCCCCGGCCTCGATGAGCTCGTCGAGCTGCTCGTCGGACAGGCCGTCGAAGAGCGGGACCGCTCGCAGGTCGGTGCGTGTGACCACCGCAGCCTCCTCAGACCGTCGCGAGGTAGCGGTGCACGAAATGGACCGCCATGGCGCCTTCGCCGACCGCGGAGGCGACGCGTTTCATCGAGTCGAGCCTGACGTCGCCCGCGGCGAACACCCCCGGCACGCTGGTCTCCAGGGCGAAGGGCGCACGCCGGAGCGGCCACTGCGGAACGCCTTGTGAGACAGACATACCCGCGTGGACGTTGACGAGATCCGTTCCGGTGACGACGAACCCGTGATCGTCGCGGACGACGTCGTCCCCGAGCCAGTCGGTCCGGGGCTCGGCGCCGATGAAGACGAACAGCCAGGACGCCGGGACCTCCGTGACGGCGCCGGACTGCCGGTGGCGCAGCGCCAGCCCCTCGAGGTGCCCGTCACCGGCGACGGCCGCCACCTCGCAGCCGAGCCGCACCTCGATGGCGGGGTGGGCACGGATCCGGTCGACGAGGTAGGCCGACATCGACGCCTCGAGGCTCGGGCCGCGCACCACGAGCGTCACGCCGCCGGCGAAGCGGGCCAGGTTGAGCGCTGCCTGCCCGGCCGAGTTGGCGGCGCCGACGACGAACACGTCGTCACCGGCGCACTGGGAGGCGTCCCGGGCGTTCGCGCCGTAGTAGACGCCGCGGCCGACGAGCGCGTCGATGCCCTCGGCGTCGAGGCGCCGGTACGACACGCCGGTGGCGAGCACGACACTGCGGGCCTCCACGTCGTCGGCGCCCTCGATCCGCACGGCCCGTACCGGTCCGCGGGCCTCGAGCGCCGTGACGTCGCGCGCGACGACGACCTCGGCGCCGAAACGTCGGGCCTGGGCGAGGGCGCGCTGCGTCAGGTCCGCCCCGGACAGGCCGCGGGGAAAGCCGAGGTAGTTCTCGATGGCCGCGCTCTGGCCGGCCTGGCCGCCGGGTGCCGCGTGCTCGACGACGATCGTCGACAGGCCCTCCGAGGCCGCGTACACGGCAGCCGCGAGACCGGCGGGGCCGCCGCCGACGATGCACAGGTCGTAGAGGCTGCGCTCGGCGCGGGTGCGCAGCCCGAGCGCTGCCGCGAGGTCGACGATCGCCGGACTGCGCAGCGTCTCGCCGTCGGGCACGAGGACGAGCGGCAGGTCGGACGCGGCGGCCCCCGACAGCTCGAGCAGCCGCGCCCCCTCCGGGTCGCGCTCGACGTCGAACGACGTGTAGGGCACGTGGTTGTTGGCCAGGAAGCTCTTGACCTCGTGGCCGCGCTCGGACCAGCGGTGCCCCACGACCCGGACGTCGGCCGAGTGGTCCGGGTGCTCGGCGTGCCAGTCGGACAGGAGGTCGTCGAGGACCGGGTAGAGCCGTTCCTCCGGCGGGTCCCACGGCTTGAGCAGGTAGTGGTCGAGGCCGATCTCGTTGATGGCGGCGATGGCGACCTCGGTGTCGGCGTAGGCGGTGAGCAGGAGCAGCTTGGCCTCGGCGACGACCCCGCGAACCTGCCCGAGCAGCTCGATGCCGGTCATGCCGGGCATCCGCTGGTCGGCGAGCACCAGCGCGAGCGGGGTGTCACGCAGGACCAGCCGCCGCGCCACCTCGAGTGCCTCCGGTCCCGAGGTGGCGCGCACGACCCGGTGCTCGCCTCCGTAGCGGGAGCGCAGGTCGCGCGCCACCGCCTCGGACACGTGCGGGTCGTCGTCGACGGTGAGGATGACCGGCCTGCCCACCACGTCAGCGTAGGAGCCGGCGGGCGACGCCGGGCCGTTCTCGCCGGATCCCGCCGGCCCGCGCTGGGAGACCGGTGGGGCTCAGGCGCTCTCGGCCTCGTCGACGTCCGAGATGTCCGACTCGCGGTCGGTCCCTTCGACGACCGCGATGAGCTCCTCGAGCTCGGTGCGCAGGAAGGGCAGGTCGTCGGGCACGTTCGTCAGGATGATGTGCCGCCGCGGGCTGTGGGCCACGCAGAGCCCGACGCCGAGACGAGAACGCCCGTGTCGCTCGCGCCAGGCCCGCTCGAGGGCCGGCCCGCCGTCCCAGTCGACCGGGGCAAGGAGCCAGCCCTGCACGTCGACGATGTCGCCGTCCGGGCCGTGCCGTCGGTTCTTCGGGGGATCGAATCTCTCGACGGTGATCCGCTCGTCCATGTCTCGACGGTACTCCTCGGCCCCTGCCCGCAGGACCCTTCACCGGTGGGCGAGTCGCCATCGTCACGAGACTCGCAGCCGCCACCCAGCCGGCGTCCACGAACCACCGGCCGACGCGTCGGTCCCGGCGGGGCCGGGCGGCTGCGCGGGGCCGGCGGGGTGCGAGGATGGCTCGCGTGAGCGCCGTCCCGACCCCCACCACCACGCAGGTCACGCACCTGACCCGCGTCGCCGTCACCACCGTCTGGACCGACCCGGCAAGCCCGCGCCCGGTCGACGCCCCTGCGGTCGCGGACGAGCCGGACCCGGTGGCGTGGCTCGCCGCTCTCGACGCCGCGGGCGCCGACGAGGACGGCGGCGGCCGGCTCGGGCTGCACGGACGCGTCGAGACCCAGCTGCTCGAGGGCGAGCCGGTGCAGGTCACCGGGACCGACGCCTCGGGCCGGTGGTCGCACGTCCTCGCCCCCTGGCAGCGCTCCCCCAAGGACGGACGCGGCTACCCCGGCTGGGTGCCCACCGCGCACCTGCGGGCGCTCGCAGATGACGAGGCGGCCCCGGACGGGCCCGTGGCCTCGGTCGACGCCGCGACGCTCGAGGGGCCGCACCCGGCCGTCACCCTCGCCCGACGCCACCTCGGGCTGCCCTACCTCTGGTCCGGCACGTCGCCGCTCGGTCTCGACTGCTCGGGCCTCGTCCTCGCCACGTGGCGCGAGCTGGGGGTCGTCGTCGCCCGCGACGCCTACGCCCAGGCCGAGACCGCCGAGCCGGTCCCGGTCGCGGACGTCAGTGCCGGTGACCTCTACTTCTTCGCCCGACCGGGCCGGCCGGTCCACCACGTCGGCATCGTCGTCGCCCCGGGGCGGATGGTCCACGCGTCGGAGACCGGAGGCGTCCTCGTCGAGGAGGACCTGCCGCAGGAGCGCCTCGACAGCCTCGTGGCCGCCGGGCGGCTCCCCCTCAGGTGAGCATCGACCGTCGGACCGCGCCGCTGCTCGTCCTCGGCGGCGTCGTCTCCGTCCAGTTCGGCGGGGCGCTCGCGGCCACCCTCGTGCCACGCATCGGCGCTGCCGGGTCGGTGCTGCTGCGCCTGCTGTTCGCCATGGTGGTCCTCGCCGCCGTCGCGCGGCCCTCGGCACGTGGCCGGTCCCGCGAGGACTGGCTCACCGTCGTCCTCTTCGGGGCGGCTCTCGCCGCGATGAACACAGCGTTCTACGCCTCGCTCGCGCACCTGCCGATCGGGGTCGCCGTGACGATCGAGTTCCTCGGTCCGCTGACACTGGCCGCGGTCCTCAGCCGCCGCGGGCGCGATCTCGTCGCCGTCGTCGCCGCCGGCCTCGGCGTCGTGCTCGTGTCCGGAGCGCTCGGCGCGGCCTGGGCCCGCTTCGAGCCCGTCGGCATCCTCTTCGCGGCCCTCGCCGGCGCCATGTGGGCCGCCTACATCGTGCTGAGCCAGCGCACCGGCCGGGCCTTCGCCGGCCTGGACGGCCTCGCGCTCGCGCTCGTCGTCTCCACGCTGCTCGTCGCACCGGTCGGCCTGCCCTCGGTCGCCACGTGGACGGGAGGTGACGTCGCCCTCGGCTTCGGCATCGCCGTGCTGTCCTCGGTCCTGCCGTACTCGCTCGAGCTCGTCGCCCTCCGGCACCTGGCCCAGAGCGTCTTCGGCATCCTGCTGTCACTGGAGCCGGCGGTCGCGGCGGTCGCCGGGTTCGTCGTGCTGCACCAGGTGCTCGACGCCGGGCAGCTCGCCGGGATGGCTCTCGTCGTCGGGGCGAGCGCCATGGTGCTCGGCGCGCAGGGACGCCGTGAACCGCCGGCCGAGCCCGACCCCAGCCTCGGCCCGTGACGCGGCACGGCGCACCGCAGGCTGACGCCGGCCGCTTGACCTCAGGTCGGCTCGAGGTCGTAGCGTCGGCGGGTGACCACCTCCGACGCCGTGACCGCTGACCCGCACCTGCCCGCCGACGAGCGCGGCGGTCTGCTGTCGCCGGCTCTGCGGGCCACGACGGTCGGGATGCTCGCGCTCGTGTCGCTGCACGCGTTCGAGGCGCTCGCCCTGACCACCGTCATGCCGACCATCGCCGCCGACCTCGACGGCGAGTCGCTCTACGCCATGGCGTTCACCGCGACGCTCGCCGCCGGCATCGTGAGCATCGTGTGGTCCGGCAACCTCGCCGACCGCCGCGGACCACGCCCACCGCTGCTCATCGGCCTGGTCCTCTTCGCCGCCGGCCTCGTCGGGGCCGGCCTGGCCCCGACGATGCCGGTGCTCGTCGGGGCGCGGGTGGTCCAGGGCCTCGGGGCCGGCATGACGAGCACGGCGCTCTACGTCATGGTGACCCGCGTCTACCCACGACGCCTCCACACCGCGATCCTCGCCGGGTTCTCCGCGGCCTGGGTCGTGCCCTCGATCGCCGGCCCGTTCGTCGCCGGGCTCATCGCGCAGACCGTCGGCTGGCGGTGGGTCTTCGGCCTGGCGATCGTCGTCCTCGTCGTCGCCGCGGCGCTCCTGTCCCGGATCGTCGCCGGCCTCCGGCAGGAGCCGGTGCCCGTACCGTGGCGCCGCGGAGCCATCGTGGCCTCGGTGGCGCTGGCCGTGGCCGTCCTCGTGCTCAACTCCGCCTCGGGGGCCGTCGACGTGCGCTCGGTCCTCGTCGCCGTCGTCGCGGTCGTCGTCGTCGCGGGCACCGTGCACCGGCTCATGCCGCCCGGGACCCTGCGCCTGCGTCGGGGCCTGCCGAGCGACGTCGCGCTGCGGGCCGTCGCGTTCGCGGCCTTCACGGGCGGCGAGGTGTACCTGCCGCGCCTCCTCACCGAACGCGACCACCTGTCTCCCAGCCTTGCCGGCGTCGCCCTCACCGTCACCGGTGTCACCTGGTTCGCCGGGTCGTGGGTCCAGGGGCGGTGGGCCGACCGGTACGAGATCGGGCGGACCGCCCGCGTCGCGTTCGGAGCCATGGTGGTGACGCTCGTGGCGCTGGCCGTCGGGGTGGCTGCCGGCGCGCCGGCCTGGGTCCTCGTCGCCGTGTTCCCCGTGCTGGGCCTCGGCATCGGCACCCTCTACCCACGCGTCACGGCCCAGGCGCTGGCACGGGCCTCGGACGGTGAGCAGGGCTTCGTCAGCTCGGCCCTGCAGATCGGTGACTCGGCCGGTGCAGCGACGGCCATCGCCGTCTCGGCGCTCGTCTTCACGGCCGCCGGGTCGAGCCGCCCGGAGGCCTATGGCGCGCCGGCGTACGTCGCCGTCCTCGTGACGATGCTCGTCCCGGCCGCGGTCGGCTGGCTCGGCGCCCACCGGGTCCGCTGAGCGCCCGGGGCCGGACTCAGCCGGATTCGGCGGGCCCGTCGGGTGCCGGCGGGGCGGACGGAAGGTCGAAGCTGCGCCGGACGACGGCGTCCCACACCCGGTCGCCACCGAGGAGCCGCGTCGCGACGAGCGCCCTGGCGGCCGGGGTGACGAGGTACCGGCTGCGCGGGTGGTCCGCCTCGACGGCTCTCGCGACGACGCGCGCCACGGCGTCGGGGCCGACCGCGCTGCGCGACCGGTAGTTGCGCTCGGTGACCGCGTCGGACGTGGCCCGCAAGGCCGCGTACGGCCCGTCGTCACCGCCCCGGGCCAAGCCCTGGGAGGCGACGTCACCGAACTCGGTCCGCGTCAGCCCCGGCTCGACGAGGACGACGGCGACACCGAACGGAGCGACCTCGACGCGCAGCGCGTCGGTGAGGGCCTCGACCGCGTACTTCGACGCGTGGTACCAGCCACCGGTCGGGAACGTGATCCGGCCGCCCATCGACCCGATGTTGACGATGCGCCCCCGGCCGGCGGCCCGCATCGCCGGCAGCACGAGCTGGCACATCCGGCCCAGACCGAAGACATTCGTCTCGAACTGGCGACGCACCGCCTCGAGCGGCACCTCCTCGACGGGCCCGTACTCGCCGTACCCGGCGTTGTTGACGAGGACGCCCACCGCGCCGTGCTCCCGCTCGACCACGGCCACGGCCGCGCGCATCGACGACTCGTCGGTGACGTCGAGCTCGAGCGTCCGGGCCCCCGCGACCCTGAGGTCCTCGAGCGTCTCGGGTCGACGGGCCGACGCGTAGACGACGTGGCCGTCGGCGACGAGCCGGGCCGCCGTCGCTCGCCCGATGCCCGAGCTGCAGCCGGTGACGAGGACGGGTCCGCCGCCGGGCGTGCTGCGTGGGTCGGCCGCCCCGCGGCCGTCTCCGGTGGGGCCGGTGCTGGTCATCGCGTGCTCCTCGCTCCCGCCGCCGGGACCGGTGGCCTCCCCGCAACCTAGCGCGGGAGCGAGCGCCCGGGCGAGCCGTCAGGGGCGATGCGAGGGCGTGCCCGCCGTGCCGGTGCCCGTCGTGTCGGCGCCCGCCCCGCCGGCGGCCTCGCGCCCGGCGTCGCGGCGGGACCTGACGAGGCTGGCCACGGTCGTGACGCCGAGGATGACGACGATCGCACCCAGCGAGACCGAGATCGGGATGTCGGGGACTCCCTCGACCGGGCGCCCACCGTTGACGAACGGCAGGTTGTTCTCGTGGAGCGCGTGCATGACGAGCTTGACGCCGATGAAGCCGAGCAGGACGGCCAGTCCGATGCTGAGGTAGACGAGGCGCTTGAGCAGCCCGCCGATGAGGAAGTAGAGCTGGCGCAGGCCCATGAGGGCGAAGACGTTGGCCGTCAGGACGAGGAAGGGCTCCTTCGTCAGGCCGTAGATCGCGGGGATCGAGTCGAGCGCGAAGAGCAGGTCGGTCGTCCCGAGCGCGAGGATGACGATGAACATCGGCGTCACCAGGCGCTTGCCCTGCTCGATGACCGTGAGGCGCGTGCCGTTCCACTCGGTGGTGGCCCGGAAGCGCTTCTCGACCCACCGGAGGAACCGGTTCTCCTCGAACTCGTCGTCGTCGCTCTCGCCCTGGGTCGCGAGCTTGACGGCCGTGTACACGAGGAAGGCACCGAAGATGTAGAAGACCCAGGCGTAGGCGTTGATGACGACGGCGCCCAGGGCGATGAAGACGCCACGCAGGACGATGGCGATGACGATGCCGATCATGAGCGCCGACTGCTGCAGCTTCTGCGGCACCTTGAAGCTGGCCATGATGAGCAGGAAGACGAAGAGGTTGTCGACCGAGAGGGAGTACTCGGTCAGCCACCCGGCGTAGAACTCGCCGGCGTACTGGCCGCCCCACTGGAACCACACGTAGAGGCCGAAGAGCACCGCCGCAGAGACGTAGAAGGCGAGGTGGCGGCCCGCCTCGGCCATCGAGGGCACGTGCGGCCGTCGGGCTATGACGAAGATGTCGATCAGGAGGAACACGGCCACGAGGCCGATGGTCAGGAACCAGCCCCAAGCGGGAACGTTCATGGGCACAACCTTCCGGTCACCGAGATCAGCAACCGGAGGTCTCTCCCGCCCCGCCGCACGTGGCGACCGGACCGACGGGACCGGAAGCAGCGGTGTACCGCTTCGTGATGACGAGCCCGTCGCAGCAGGGATACTCCCCTCCGAGAACGCCTGATCCTCTCACCGCGACGCCCCACCCCCCAAATCGGCGTCCGTGCCCAGGCCACCGGAGGACGCCACGCGCACCGGTGCGTGGCGGCCGCGCGGTTGCGGCCGCCGCCGGCCACGGTCAGGACGAGGCCGACGCGTCGGGGCGCTGGCGGCGCGGCAACCCGGCGACGACGAGCTCGTAGGAGATGTCGAGCGCCTCGAGGAGCTCGTCCTCGGCGATGGTGCCGTCGGTGCGCAGCGTGTTCCAGCCGTGCCGACCGATGTAGGCCATGACGGAGGCGTCGGCCGGGTGCCGGTGCAGCCACTCGTCCGCCTCCTCACGGTTGCGGGCGCACTTCACGCCGATGGAGTCCGCACCGAGGAAGGCGAAGATCTTGTCACCGACCTTGGCCACGGTGTCGCCCTCCCACGGGGAGTCCTCCCAGGCCCCCGGCTTGTTGAGCGCCTCGACGCGCAGCCGCGCGGCAACCGCGCCGCCACCACTCCCGGCCACGGTGCTCACGCCGTCACCGGGTGGCCGCGCTCATCTGGCGCAGCTCCTTCTTGAGATCGCCGAGCTCGTCGCGCAGCCGCGCCGCGAGCTCGAAGTGCAGCTCGGCGGCAGCCTGGTGCATTTGCTCCGTGAGCTCCTGGATGAGGCCGGCGAGGTCGGCCGCCGCCATGTCGGCCGGGCGCCTGGCCGACCCGGCGGAGACCCCGACGTCGGCCTGGACGGCGCCACGCCCACCACCGGTCTTGCCCCGCGACTGGGAGCGGCCCGAGCCGATGAGCTCGGCCGTGTCGGCGTCCTCACGGTTGAGCAGATCCGTGATGTCGGCGATCTTCTTGCGCAGCGGCTGCGGGTCGATGCCCTTCTCGGCGTTGTAGGCCAGCTGCTTCTCGCGCCGGCGGTTGGTCTCGTCGAGCGCCTCCTGCATCGAGGGCGTGATCGAGTCGGCGTACATGTGGACCTGGCCGGAGACGTTGCGGGCCGCACGACCGATCGTCTGGATGAGCGAGCGCGCGGACCGGAGGAAGCCCTCCTTGTCGGCGTCGAGGATCGACACGAGCGACACCTCGGGTAGGTCGAGACCCTCGCGGAGCAGGTTGATGCCGACGAGGACGTCGAAGACGCCGGTGCGCAGCTCGCGCAGCAGCTCGACGCGGCGCAGGGTGTCGACCTCGCTGTGCAGGTAGCGCACCCGGATGCCCTTGTCGAGCAGGTAGTCGGTGAGGTCCTCGGCCATCTTCTTGGTCAGGGTCGTGACGAGCACGCGTTCGTTGCGCTTGGTGCGCTCCTGGATCTCGTGCATGAGGTCGTCGATCTGGCCCTTGGTCGGCTTGAGGACGACCTCGGGGTCGACGAGCCCCGTCGGGCGGATGATCTGCTCGACCGGCGGACCTGACTTGGCCAGCTCGTACTCGCCGGGCGTGGCCGACAGGTAGATCGTCTGGCCGATGCGCTCGAGGAACTCCTCCCACTTGAGCGGGCGGTTGTCCATGGCGCTCGGCAGCCGGAAGCCGTGGTCGACGAGCATCCGCTTGCGCGACATGTCGCCCTCGTACATGGCACCGATCTGCGGGACGGTCTGGTGCGACTCGTCGATGACGAGGAGGAAGTCCTCCGGGAAGTAGTCGAGGAGGCAGTTCGGGGCCGAGCCCGGGCCCCGGCCGTCGATGTGGCGGCTGTAGTTCTCGATGCCGGAGCAGAACCCGACCTGCCGCATCATCTCGACGTCGTAGGTGGTGCGCATCCGCAACCGCTGGGCCTCGAGCAGCTTGCCCTGCTTCTCGAAACGGGCCAGCTGGTCCTCGAGCTCGAGCTCGATGCCGCGGATGGCGCGGTCCATCCGCTCCGGCCCGGCGACGTAGTGCGAGGCCGGGAAGACGTACATCTCCTGCTCCTCGTTGACGACCTCACCGGTCACCGGGTGCAGGGTGTAGATCCGTTCGACCTCGTCGCCGAAGAACTCGATGCGGATCGCGAGCTCCTCGTAGACCGGGATGATCTCGACCGTGTCGCCCCGGACGCGGAAGGTGCCGCGGGTGAAGGCGAGGTCGTTGCGCGTGTACTGCATCTCGACGAACCGCCGCAGCAGCTGGTCCCGCTCGATCTCCATGCCGACGCGCAGTCGGGCCATGCGGTCGACGTACTCCTGCGGCGTGCCGAGGCCGTAGATGCAGGACACCGACGCGACGACGATGACGTCGCGGCGGGTGAGCAGCGAGTTGGTGGCCGAGTGACGCAGCCGCTCGACCTCGTCGTTGACGGAGGAGTCCTTCTCGATGTACGTGTCCGTCTGCGGGATGTACGCCTCGGGCTGGTAGTAGTCGTAGTAGCTGACGAAGTACTCGACGGCGTTGTTCGGCAGCAGCTCGCGGAACTCGTTGGCCAGCTGCGCGGCGAGGGTCTTGTTCGGCGCCATGACGAGGGTCGGGCGCTGGACCTGCTCGATGAGCCAGGCCGTCGTCGCCGACTTGCCGGTGCCGGTGGCACCGAGCAGCACGACGTCCTGCTCCCCCGCCCTGACGCGTCGGGACAGCTCGGCGATGGCCGCCGGCTGGTCACCGCTCGGCCGGTACTCGGAGATGACCTCGAACGGGGCCACCGTGCGCTGGAGGTCGGTCGTCGGACGCATGGCTCAACCGTACGTCCGGGGACCGACAGCGCCCACACCCCGGGCCGCCGCGACGTCCACGCGGTCACGGCACACGGTTGGTCCACTCCGGCGTCGCGAACTTCTCGTCGACGAGCCGCTGCGCCTCGGCGAGCTCGGCCTGGGTGTAGTCCGAGGCCGTCGTGCGGTACCGGCGCGAGAACGACGCCGCGAAGGCGTCGAGGATCGCCGCGCGCGACAGCCCGGTCTGGCGGCGCATGGGGTCGACGCGCTTGTCGGCCGAGCGGTGGCCCTTGTCGCTCATCTTCTCGCGACCGATGCGCAGCACCTCCAGCATCTTGGCCGCGTCGATGTCGTAGGACATCGTCACGTGGTGCAGGACCGCACCGTTGGCGAACCGCTTCTGGGCGGCCCCGCCGATCTTGCCGGCCTCGCTGGCGATGTCGTTGAGCGGCACGAAGTGGGCCTTGACCCCGACCTCCTCGAGGGCACCGATGACCCACTCGTCGAGGAAGGAGTAGGACCGCTCGAAGCTGAGCCCCTCGACGAGCGAGCTCGGCACGACGAGCGAGTACGTGATGCAGTTGCCCGGCTCCATGAACATCGCGCCGCCGCCGGAGACCCGCCGCACGACGTCGATGCCGTGCCGGGCGGCACCCTCGGGGTCGACCTCGTTGCGGACCGACTGGAACGAGCCGATGACGACGAGCGGGCTGTCCCAGTCCCAGAACCGCAGCGTCGGCGGGCGCTCGCCGCTCGCGACCTCGTGGGCGATGACCTCGTCGAGCGCGACGTGCAGGGCTGGGTGCAGCACCCGCGGCGGGATGACGTCGAAGACGTGGTCGTCCCACCCGGCGGCCTTGCCGAGGGCCCGGCGCACGGCGATGCCGATGGCCTCGGGCGTGAACCCGACGAGCGCCACGGACCCGTCGAGGGCCGCCGTCACGGCCGAGGCCAGCCGCTCGACGCCGGCGTCGACCGGAAGCCCGGTCAGGGCCGCGTTGATGTCGCCCAGCGCCTCGTCGGGTTCGAGGAAGAAGTCGCCGGAGACGCTGACCGAGGCGAGCCGGCCGCCCGCCTCCTCGACGTCGACCGCGACGAGCTTGCCACCGGGGACCTTGTACTCACCACGCATGCCGTGGACAACACGGACACCCCGCCGTGTATGCCGCAGGGCGCCTCCGCGCACCCGAGCCCACCCCCAACCGGGCCCACGCCCGTCCGGCCCCGGGACCGGTCAGGGACGCCAGCCGGTGCGGCGGGCCCACGCCTCGGCACGGTGCCAGGCGCCCTCGAACCACGGCTCCTTCGCATCGACGTAGGCCGACGTGTCGTCGTCGAGCGCGAGGAGCCGGCGCTTCTCGGCGGCGTACGCGTCGCGCTCGGCCGGCTCGGCGCGCAGCCAGTCACGGAACAGCAGCGCGAAGCGCCAACCCGGCGAGCCGTGCTCGCGCACGTGGACCTGCACGACCTGGCCCGGGTCGCACCCGCCGGCGAAGCGCTTGGCCCAGGCCGACGCGTCGGCTCCTGCGGGGTGCGGGGTGTCGGCGTCGATGCCGTGGGCGACGACGTACCCGGCGTCGCGCAACGCCGTCCCGAAGGCCTCGCCGTCCGCGTCGGGAAGGTGCCGGACACCGACCTGGACGTCGATGACGTCCTTGGCCAGGAGCCCGGCCACGGAGGTCGACCCGACGTGCGACACCTCGGTGACGGCGCCGGTGCCGGCCAGGGCGGCGGCGAGGCGCGCGACGACGCGCTCGCCCCGGGCCTCCCAGTCGGCTCGCGGCTCGACCACGGCGCCACGGTCGGGGCGGCGGCTGCGCAGCCCGGCGGCGAGGTTGTCGGCCCAGGGCCGGAGGCGCTCGTGCCAGAGCCGGTCGACGGCGCCGGTCAGTGCCTCGGGCGACCCGGTGTTGTCGAGGAGCACGTCCGCGGCGACGCGTCGCTGCTCGTCGGTGGCCTGCGCGGCCATGCGGCGCCGGACGTCGTCGGCGTCGAGCCCACGCTGCTCGACGAGCCGTCGCACGCGCGTCTCCTCGTCGGCCTCGACGACGACGGACAGGTGCTCGTGCACCCAGAGGCCGCGCTCGACGAGCAGGGGCATGTCGTAGACGGACACCGCGTCCGGCGGCGCGTCCGCGCGCGACGCCGCGACACGTCGGACGATCGCCGGGCCGGTGATGGCGTCGAGCGCAGCCAGCTCGTCCGGGTCGGCGAAGACGACGGCGGCCAGGCCCGCCCGGTCGAGGGTGCCGTCGGCGCGGACGACGGCGTCGCCGAACCGCTGCCGGATCGCCTCGAGCGTCGGCCGTCCGGGCTGGACGACCTCGCGGGCCACGGCATCGGCATCGACGACGTGCGCGCCGAGCTCGCCGAGCCGCCGTGACACCGTCGACTTGCCCGACCCGATCCCTCCGGTGACCCCGACGCGCAGCACGGGGGCCAGCCTACGCAGGCCGGCCGGTCAGGCGAGGCGGGCGGGGAAGCCTCCCTTGGCGACCGGCCCCCACCGCGTCGGGGTGACCCGCAGCAGCGACTTGCCCTGGTCGCGCATGGCCCGGCGGTACTCGTCCCAGTCCGGGTGCTCGCCGGAGACCGAGCGGTAGTAGTCGACGAGGGGCTCGACGGAGTCGGGCACGTCGATGACCTCGCAGTCACCGTCGACCTGGATCCACTCGCCCCCGAAGTCGTCGGACAGCACGAGGACGGTGACCTCCGGGCGACGCCGGGCGTTGGTCGTCTTGGCCCGCTCGGGATAGGTCGAGATGACGATGCGCCCCCGCTCGTCGACCCCGCCGGTGACCGGCGAGGCCTGGGGGCGCCCGTCCGAGCGCGTGGTCACGAGGACCATCGAGTGGCGCGGACGGACGAAGTCGAGCATCCCCTCACGGTCGACGGTCGTGCTCGTCGCGATCTGGCGCGGCATCGGTCACTGCCCTCCTGTCCCGGCCCGGTCGAAGACGGCCACGAGCGCCTCGGCCAGCCAGGCGGCGTACATCTCGTGGGTCCACCCGCAGCGGCGGACGAACCGGTCGTAGATCTCGGGGGCCGTCAACGTCCACACGAGGTCGGTGAAGCATTCGCGGTCCAGGCCTCCGGGTAGGCCGTGGGTCTCCTCGAGGGCGTTGAGCGCGTTCGTGTTGCCCGCCCGGCGCTCCGCGTCGATCGTCGCGACGAACGCCTGCAGGCCGGTGTCGCCGCCCGCGCCCTGGGCGAGGATGACGCCGAGCAGCGGGCCCACGCGCTCGTAGATCGTCGCGCACAGGGCCGCGTACGCGCGGACGAAACCCTGGCGGTCGGGCGCGTCCGACATGGCGCGGAACTCCGGCCGGTCCTGCATGGCAACCGGCTCGTCGTCCCCGACGAGGAGCACGTCGTAGACGGCTTTGACGACGTCGGCCTTGCCGCCGATGGCGTTGTAGACGGTCTGGGCGCTGACCCCGGCGGTCGAGGCGAGCTGGCTGACCGACATCGCGTGGTACCCGTCGGCCAGGAGCATGCCCCGCGCGGCGTCGACGATGCGCCGCCGGGTTGCTCGGGCCGCCTGCGCCCGGGAGCTGTTGTCGTAGACCCGGTCTGTTGACATCTGCGCCCTTCGTGTGGATCATGAGTTTCGCTGGAACGGCGTTCCAGCGAATGGGTGGGGTCAGGGGTCCCCACCCATTCGCTGCGCTCACGCGTCCAACGGGGCCGACAGCGGCGACCTGTCGACGACCGAGTGTCCCACGGGACGCCCCGGCGACCGTCCGGGGCCCGGCCCATGGACGGGAGCGAGGGACCGTGCCGCACCAGTCGGCACGGTCCCTCGCCCGACGGCGCTCAGGTTCGCTCGGCCACCAGTGCGAGCGCACGGTCGGGGTAGTCCGACACGAGCCCGTCGACGCCCGCCGCGACGACGGCGCGGATGTGCTCCGGGTCGTTGACGGTCCAGGGCAGCACGGCCAGGTCGAGGTCGTGGGCCCGTGCGACGAGCGTCGCGTCGACGAGCACGTGCTCAGGCGACAGGACGTCCGCGCCGACCTCGGCGGCGCCGGCCGCGACGTCCTCGCCGTGCGCCGCGACGTCGACGCCACCGGTCCACGGGCTGCCCGGCACCCAGGTGACGCCGGACTCGACGAGGGCCGACCGGGCGACGTCCGGGGCCACCTCGCGGGCGCGCTCGAGGACCGACCAGTTGAACGAGTGCACGAAGCACCGCCGGTCGATGGCGAGGTCGTGGACGACGTCGAGCACGCCGTCGAGCAGCTCGTCGCGTCGCGCCGCCTCCGTGGGGTCGTTCGGGTCGACCTTGAGCTCGATCGTCCACCACACCTGCGGTGCGTGCTCGAGCCCGTGGCCCACGACCTCCCGCAGCGTCGAGACGCGGGCACCGGGGGCGGTCCGCTGGCCGGGGAAGCCCGGCAGGGCCCGGCTGCCGACGTCGACGGTCCGCAGCTGCTCGAGGGTGAGGTCGCCGACGCGTCGGCCGACGACGTCGGGGCCGGTGTCGACGCACTTGGCCGGCAGGAGCACCGGGTCGTGCCAGACCACGAGCTCGCCGTCGGCCGTGAGCCGCACGTCGAGCTCCACGCCCGAGACACCCGCCTCGAAGGCGGCCGTGAAGCTCGCCAGGGTGTTCTCGACGACGAGGCCCTTGGCGCCGCGGTGGCCCTCGACGTCGAAGCGGCCCGACTGCCACGGCCCTCGGCGCACGGTCACCTCACGGCCCGATCCGCTCGCCCGTCGACGCGTCGAAGAGGTGCACCTCCGAAGGGTTCGGGGCGACGTGGACGACGTCCCCGACGCCGAGATGGGTTCGCTTGTCGAGACGCACCGTGACGCGAGTGGCCTCCGGGCCGGCACCGACCGGCCGCCCGTAGACGAACGACTCGGAGCCGAGCGCCTCGACGAGCTCGACGTTGAGGCCGACCGACCCGCCGTTGGCATCGCGCGCGGAGGCCTCGACGACGTGCCACGACTCGGGACGCAGCCCCACGACGACCTTCTCCCGCGCCTGCGAGGCGAGGCTGCGCTCGACCGGGACCCGGACACCGAGGACGTCGGCGCTCGCCCCGTGCAGCGACGTCTCGACGAGGGTGATGGCCGGCGACCCGATGAACGAGGCGACGAACGTGTTCACCGGCGCGTCGTAGAGGCGCTCCGGGGTGTCGACCTGCTGGAGCCGGCCGTCGCGCAGCACCGCGACCCGGTGGCCCATCGTCATCGCCTCGACCTGGTCGTGGGTGACGTACACGGTCGTGATCCCGAGCCGGCGCTGCAGGCCGGCGATCTGCGAGCGGGTCGACACGCGCAGCTTGGCGTCGAGGTTGGACAGCGGCTCGTCCATGCAGAAGACCTTGGGGTTGCGCACGATGGCCCGGCCCATGGCCACCCGCTGGCGCTGGCCGCCCGACATCTGGCCCGGCTTGCGGTCGAGGAGCGTGTCGAGCTCGAGGATCCTGGCCGCCTCGGCGACGCGCTGCTTCGTCTCGGCCCGGCTCACCTTGGCGTTGTCGAGGGCGAAGGCCATGTTCTGGGCCGCCGTCATGTTCGGGTAGAGCGCGTAGCTCTGGAAGACCATCGCGATGTCGCGGTCCCGCGGGCGGACGCCCTTCTGGTCGTGGCCGTCGACGAGGACCCGACCGCCGTCGACGGGCTCGAGGCCGGCGAGCATCCGCAGCGTCGTCGACTTGCCGCAGCCGGACGGGCCGACGAGGACGAGGAACTCACCGTCGGCGATGTCGAGCGTGATGCCGTCGACCGCCGGGGCGTCGTCCTTGCTGAACCGACGAGTCGCCTCGTCGAAGTACACGGTTGCCATGACCGGCCTCTCGGGTGTCTCGGGTGTTTCGGTGTCTCGGGTTCGGGTCTCTCGAGTTCAGGGGCGTGCCGGCATGAGGAGCGTGCGGCGCCGCCGGACCACCCACCGACGACGGTGGGGCCCGGCGGCGCCGGCGCCACGCCTCAGGCGCCGAGCTTGCTCTTGATCTGGGTGTCGAAGACCTGCTGGCTCTCGGTGTCCAGGCCCTTGAAGACCGTCGCGACGTCCTGGCCCTGCACGACCTGGTCCAGCGCCTTGCCGATGCGGGCGCCGCCACCCGGCAGGAGCACGCGCACGTTGTCCTGCGACCGGGTCTTGGGCAGCTGCTCGATCGCCGTCTTCGCGTTCGGGTTCTTCTCGAGGAACGCCTTCTCCTCCGGCAGCTCCACGGCGGACTTGCGCACCGGCATGTACCCGGTCGCCTGCGTGAACGTCACGGTGTTCTGGGCGTTCGTGAGGAACTCGATGAACGTCAGGGCGTTCTTCTTGCGCGCGTCGGAGATCGTCGCCGGGATGCCGACACCCGCACCACCGGTCGGGCAGTTGCCGTCACCGGGCAGGAAGGCCGTTCCGACGTCGAACTTCGCGTCCTTGGCAACCCCGCCGAGCGACCCGGTCGACATCATGCTGCACGCGACGATGCCGGCCGTGAAGTCCGGGGCCGGGTCCTTCGAGAGCTTGAGGAAGCCCTGCTTGGCCAGGTTCTGCAGGTACTGCCCCGCCTTGACGGTGCCGGGGTCGGAGAAGGTGGGCGTCCAGTCCTTCGAGTAGGCCCCGCCGTAGTCCCAGACGATGTTCTGGAAGACCCAGTCGAGGTAGTTGGAGCCGTCGGGCAGCTCCATGACGATCTTGTCCGAACCGGCAGCGGCCTTGAGCTTCGGTGCCCACGTGAGGAACTCGTCCCAGTCCTTCGGCCCACGGTCCTCGAGACCGGCCGCCTTCCAGAGGTCCTTGTTGTAGTAGAAGAGCGGCGTCGACCGCGAGTACGGCAACGCGAAGTGCTTGTCGTCGAGGTTGTAGTCGTTGTAGAGCGAGTCGACGTAGTCGGACGTGTCGACCTTCGCCGCCGACAGGAGGTCGTCGAGCGGCGTGAGCTGCTTGTTGAGGGCGAAGTTGAACCACGTCACGTCCGAGACGACGACGACGTCGGGCAGCTGCCCGCCGGCGAGGGAGGCGTTGAACTTCTGCGCGACCTCCTCGTAGTTCTTGCCGGCGTCGACGAGCTTGACCTTGAGCCCGGCGTGCGCCTTCTCGAACGCCGCGATGATCTGCTGCTCGACCGGCTTGCTGTTTCCGGGATGGTTGCTCCAGAACTCGATGGTGTTGCTCGAGCCGCCGCCGTTGCCGCCGCTCGAGGGAGCCGTGCCGGTCCCTGCGCACGCGGCCAGACCTGCGACTCCGGCGATGCCGGCGATGCCGAGGAAGCCGCGCCGGGACAGGTCGCGTGAGAACTCGTTCATTCGTGAGGTGCCTTCCCTGTGGTGGTGTGGGATCCGTGGGGCCGGTGTCCGGCCGTGCGGGCTCGGCCCGAACCGCTCAGCTCTTGACCGCGCCGGCGGTGAGGCCCTTGATCATCTGCCGCTGGAGGAAGAGGAACAGGACGAGGATCGGCAGCATCGCGAGGACGGTGCCGGCCATGACCGGGCCCCAGTTGGTGACGCCGTCGTTGTTCTGCAGGAACGTCAGGCCGACCGGCAGCGGTGCGGTGCTCTCGTCGTCGGACATGAGGAACGGCCAGAGGTACTCGTTCCACTCGTTGACGACGGTGATGAGTGAGAAGGCGACGAGCGTCGGCCAGGACATCGGCATGACGACGCGCCACAACAGCTTCATCGGGCCGGCGCCGTCGAGGCGGGCCGCCTCGATGATCTCCCCCGGCAGGCTGAGGAACTGGTTGCGCATGAGGAAGGTGCCGAAGGCGACCCCGGCGAGCGGGATGATGATGCCCTGGAAGGTGTTTCGCCACCCGAGCTGTGCAACGAGGGCGTAGTTGCTGATGACCGTGATCTGGTTCGGCACCATGAGCGCCGCGATGACGACGAGGAAGACGACGCCGCGTCCGGGGAACCGCAGCAGGGACAGGGCGTAGGCGCTGAGCACGCCGAGGACGATCTTGGCCGCGGCGGTGGCCGAGGTGATGATGACCGAGTTGCGCACGTAGTCGAAGAACGGGATGCGCGTCGTGACGTCGTGGTAGTTCGCGCTCGTGGCCGGCCGGGGCCACCACTGCGCCGGACGCACGTAGATGTCACCGCGCTCCTTGAAGGAGGTGATGAGGATCCAGAAGAGCGGCACCGCGATGAAGAGGACGACGAGCACCATCCCGGCGTAGCCGAGCGCGGTCATGAGCGGTCCGCGGTGGTGGGCCGAGGTCTCGGTGCCGTGGGCCGCCTCCCGGCGGCGGCCTCGCCGGCCGAGTCCCCGTGTCGGGCGCACCTCGTCGTCGTCGACGGTGCCGATGATCGCCGGCGTGCTCATGGCGTGCGCCCCCTGTCCATGACCCTGACCTGGATGACGGTGATCGCGAGGAGGATGAGGAACATGACCGTCGCTACCGTGGCGCCGTACCCGGCGCGCTGGTTGACGAACGTCTCCTGGTACACCTGGTAGACGAGCGTGGTCGTGCCGTTGCCGGCGGGCCCTCCACGGGTCATGACGTTGATGATGTCGAAGACCTGGACGGAGTTGAGCAGCACGGTGATCGACAGGAAGAACGTCGTCGGCCGCAGCTGCGGCAGCAGGACGCGACGCAGGTGCGTCCAGGGCGACGCGCCGTCGATCTCGGCCGCCTCGTCGAGGTCCGCGCGCCGGCCCTGCAGGGCGGCGAGGTAGATGACGAAGGTGTAGCCGAGGTTCTTCCAGATGTAGGTGACGGTCACCATGAACAGCGCCCACCCGGGCTGCTGGTAGAAGTCGGGCACGGTGACCCCGAAGCGGGCCAGCAGGTCGCGGATCAGCCCGTAGTTCGGGTCGAAGACGAACTGGAAGGCGATGCCGATGGCGGCCCCGGAGATGACGAACGGGGCGAAGACGACCGAGCGCACGACGTTGCGGCCCTTGAGCCGCTGGTCGAGCAGCAGGGCGAAGGCGAGCCCGAGCGCCATCGAGATGCCGACGGTCGCCAGCGTGAACACGACGGTGTTGCGCAGGATGAGGCGGGTGTCGTCGCGGCCGAACCACTCGACGTAGTTGGCCAGGCCCACGCCGTTGGCGACCGGCGAGCTGATGTTCCAGTCGGTGAACGAGAGCCGGATGTTGTCGAGGAGCGGCCGGTAGGTGAAGACGACGAGGAGGACGAGGTTGGGCAGGAGCAGGAGCGCCGCCAGCGTCCACTCCCACGCCCTGCCGCTCGAGCGTCGCGGCGCCGGTCCGACCGGCTGGGGCGGACCCGCCGGTGCGCGCGGCTCGGTCGGTGTCTCTGTCGCCGGTGACTGCACCCCGTCAACGTAACCAAGCGGGGCGACGGATTGCGGCTTTGACGCGTCCGGTTTTCGGCCGGACGGTGAACGGTCGTGGTCCGACGCCGTGCCGCTGCCCCGGCGGCCGACGGACATGCGACGGGGCCCCGGACCGTGTGGTCCGGGGCCCCGTCGACGCGACAGCGTCGGTGGCGTCAGAGCGTCGGCTCAGTTGCCCGTCAGCTTCTCGCGGAGCGCCGCGAGAGCCTCGTCGGAGGCGAGGGTGCCCTCGGCGGGAGCCGGCGCGTTGCGCTGGTCGTCACCGTGCTGGTCACCGGTCGCCGACGAGTAGGACGTCGACGTGCCGGCGCCGGACGCAGCCTCGGCGTCGGCCTTGTGCGCGGCCTCGACCTGCGTCTTGTGGGCCTCCCAGCGAGCGTGGGCCTCGGCGTACTGCCGCTCCCACTTCTCGCGCTGGGCCTCGAAGCCCTCGAGCCACTCGTTCGTCTCCGGGTCGAAGCCCTCGGGGTACTTGTAGTTGCCCTGTTCGTCGTACTCGGCGGCCATGCCGTAGAGGGTCGGGTCGAACTCCGACACCGGGACCGACTCGTCGTTGGCCTGCTTGAGCGACAGCGAGATGCGACGGCGCTCGAGGTCGATGTCGATGACCTTGACGAAGATCTCGTCACCGACGTTGACGACCTGCTCGGGCAGCTCGACGTGGCGCTCGGCGAGCTCGGAGATGTGCACGAGGCCCTCGATGCCGTCCTCGACGCGGACGAACGCGCCGAACGGGACGAGCTTGGTGACCTTGCCCGGGACGACCTGGCCGATCGCGTGGGTCCGGGCGAAGTGCTGCCACGGGTCCTCCTGCGTCGCCTTGAGCGACAGGGAGACACGCTCGCGGTCCATGTCGACGTCGAGCACCTCGACGGTGACCTCGGTGCCGACCTCGACGACCTCGGACGGGTGGTCGATGTGCTTCCACGACAGCTCGGACACGTGGACGAGACCGTCGACGCCGCCGAGGTCCACGAACGCACCGAAGTTGACGATGGAGGACACGACGCCCTGACGGACCTGGCCCTTCTGGAGCTCCTTGAGGAACGTCGTGCGCACCTCGGACTGCGTCTGCTCGAGCCACGCACGGCGCGACAGGACCACGTTGTTGCGGTTCTTGTCGAGCTCGATGATCTTGGCCTCGATCTCCTTGCCGACGTAGGGCTGGAGGTCGCGGACGCGGCGCATCTCGACGAGGGAGGCCGGCAGGAAGCCGCGCAGGCCGATGTCGAGGATGAGGCCACCCTTGACGACCTCGATGACGGTGCCGGTGACGACGCCGTCCTCCTCCTTGATCTTCTCGATCGTGCCCCAGGCGCGCTCGTACTGGGCGCGCTTCTTGGACAGGATCAGGCGACCCTCCTTGTCCTCCTTCTGGAGGACAAGCGCCTCGACCTCGTCGCCGACGCCGACGATCTCGGACGGGTCGACGTCGTGCTTGATGCTCAGCTCGCGCGAGGGGATGACGCCCTCGGTCTTGTAGCCGATGTCGAGCAGGACCTCGTCCCGGTCGACCTTGACGATGCGACCCTCGACAATGTCGCCGTCGTTGAAGTCCTTGATGGTCGCGTCGATCGCGGCAAGGATGTCTTCCTGAGAGCCGATGTCGTTGATGGCGACCTCAGGAGCGGTCTTCTCGACCGTGTTGGCAGTCATGTAGTAGGAACTCCGATTGTGGACAGTTACGTTGGAGACCTCGCGGCGGTGAGCACCGGGCTCGGGGGCCTGAGGTCGTGTGGGCTGGTTCAACATTGAGCGCACACAGTCGTGTGCGCCCGGCAATCCTATCGGCGCTGTCAGCATCCGGTCAAAAGACAGGGAGCACCCGATGAGCACGCCCGGCGGCGTCCCGACCGAGGCCACCCGCCGCGCCGCGGACCCGGGCGAGACCGCCACCGCCAACCGCACCTGGTGGGACGCCGAGGCGCCCGGCTACCACGCCGAGCACGGCGCCTTCCTCGGCGACACCGACTTCGTCTGGGGCCCGGAGCGGCTGCGCGAGGAGGATGCGGGGCTGCTCGGCGACCCGGCCGGTCGCGACGTGCTCGAGATCGGCGCCGGCTCGGGCCAGTGCTCGCGGTGGCTCGCGACCCGTGGAGCCCGCGTCGTCGCGACCGACCTGTCGGCCGGCATGGTCGCGACGGGGCTGCGTGTCAACGGCACGCTCCCGCCGGACGCCCCTGAGCGCGTCCCGTTCGTCCAGTGCGACGGGCGCGCGCTGCCGTTCGCCGACGCGTCCTTCGACGTGGTGTTCACCGCCTACGGGGTCGTGCCGTTCGTCGCCGACTCCGACGTCGTCATGGCCGAGACGGCGCGCGTCCTGCGTCCTGGCGGGCGCTTCGTCTTCTCCACGACGCACCCGGTCCGCTGGGCCTTCCCCGACGACCCCGGGCCGCGCGGGCTCACCGCGATCCAGTCCTACTTCGACCGGACGCCCTACGTCGAGCAGGACGCCTCGGGCCGGGCCACCTACGTCGAGCACCACCGCACCCTGGGCGACCGCGTCCGCGAGATCGCGGCGGCGGGTCTGCGGCTGGTCGACGTCGTCGAGCCGGAGTGGCCGGACGGCCACGAGGAGCCGTGGGGCGGTTGGTCGCCCCTGCGCGGTCGGGTCCTGCCCGGCACCGCCGTCTTCGTCTGTGAACGCTCCTGACGTCTCGGCGGCCGCCGCCGGTCCGGCGGGGTCGGCCCGCGAGCCCAGCCGCCGCGTCAGTGAGCCGCGTCGTGCCAGGAGCGGCCGACCCCGACGTTGACGTCGAGCGGGACGTCCATCGGTGCGGCGTTGCCCATCTCGTGGCGGACGAGCTTCTCGACGTCGTCGCGCTCCCCCGCCGCCACCTCGAGGACGAGCTCGTCGTGGACCTGCAGCAGGATGCGGGACCTCGCGCCCGCCGCCGCCAGCGCCCGGTCGACGCCGATCATCGCGACCTTCATGATGTCCGCGGCCGAGCCCTGGATCGGCGCGTTGAGGGCCATGCGCTCGGCGGCCTCGCGACGCTGCCGGTTGTCGGACGTGAGGTCCGGAAGGTAGCGACGACGCCCGAGCATCGTTGCGGTGTAACCCGTTCCGCGGGCCTCGGCCACGACGTCGCGCAGGTACGCGCTGACCCCGCCGAACCGCTCGAAGTAGCCGTCCATGAGGCCGCGGGCCTCCTCGGTGCTGATCGTCAGCTGCTTGGACAAGCCGTACGCCGACAGGCCGTAGGCCAGCCCGTACGACATGGCCTTGACCTTCGAGCGCATCGCCGGCGTGACGTCGTCGGGCTCGACGTTGAACACCCGCGACCCGACGAACTTGTGCAGGTCCTCACCGGTGCGGAAGGCCTCGATGAGCCCGGCGTCACCGGACAGGTGGGCCATGACGCGCATCTCGATCTGGGAGTAGTCGGCCGACATGAGCGCCTCGTAGCCGTCGCCGACGACGAACAGCTCGCGGATGCGGCGACCCTCCTCGGTGCGGATCGGCACGTTCTGCAGGTTCGGCTCGGTGGAGGACAGCCGCCCGGTCGCGGCGATGGTCTGCAGGTACGTCGTGTGGATCCGGCCGTCGTCGGACACCGACTTCTGCAGGCCCTCGACGGTGACACGCAGGCGCGCGGCGTCGCGGTGGCGCAGCAGCGCCTCGAGGAACGGGTGCTCGGTCCTGGCGAAGAGGTCGGCGAGCGCGTCGGCGTCGGTCGTGTAGCCCGTCTTGGTCTTCTTGGTCTTCGGCATGTTGAGGTCGCCGAAGAGCACCTCCTGCAGTTGCTTCGGCGAGCCGAGGTTGATGCGGTTGCCGCCGATGGCGTCCCACGCATCCTCCTGCGCCTGGGCAACCTTGGCGGCGAAGTCGGTCTCGAGCGCGTCGAGGCCCGGGGCGTCGACGGCGATGCCGGTGCGCTCCATCCGGGCGAGCACGTCGATGAGGGGAAGCTCGATGTCGGCGAGCAGCTCGGTGCCGCCGGTCGCCGCGAGCTGTTCGTCGAGAGCCGCGGCGAGGTCGCGGACCGCCGTGGCGCGGACCATCTCCTGCACGGCGGCCTTCTCGTCGGCGTCACCACCGAAGTCGAGCATGCCCTGCCCCTCGGCGGGCGCGCTGCCGCTCAGCTCGCGCTTGAGCTGGCGCAGGACGAGGTCGTCGAGGTGGTAGGTGCGCTGGTCGGGCTTGACGAGGTAGGCCGCGAGCTGCGTGTCGCTCGTGAGCCCCGCCAGCGTGAAGCCCCTGGCGGTCAGCGCCTCGATCGGTCCCTTGGCGTCGTGCATCGCCTTGGGCCGCTCGGGGTCCTCCAGCCACGAGGCCACGGAGGTCTCGCCCTCGTCGGGCAGCGTCGTCAGGTCGATCCAGGCGGCCGAACCGTCCGGCGCGGCGACCGCCAGACCCGTGGCGTCCCCCGTGCCGCGGGCCCACGTGCCGGTCACCGACAGCCCGGCCCGCTGACCGGCGGGCAGGTGCGCGGCGACCCAGTCGGCGACCTGCTCCGGCGCGAGCAGCACGCCCTCGACGTCGAAGCCCTGCTCGGCCTCGGGCTCGGCCGCCTCCACGGAGGCGAAGAGCCGGTCGCGCAGGACCCGGAACTCGAGCCGGTCGAAGACCTCGTGGACCTCCTCGCGCGCCCACTGGTGGCGCTGGAGGTCGGCGACCCCGACGCCGACCGGGGCGTCGCGGACGAGCTGGTTGAGGCGCCGGTTGCGCAGCACCTGGTCGAGGTGCTGGCGGAGCGACTCGCCGGCCTTGCCCTTGATCTGGTCGATCCCGGCGACGACGCCGTCGAGGTCGCCGAACTGGGTGATCCACTTGGCGGCCGTCTTGGGCCCGACCCCCGGGACACCGGGAAGGTTGTCGGAGCTCTCGCCGACCATCGCCGCGAGGTCGCTGTACCGAGTGGGCGGGACCCCGTACTTCTCCTCGATCTGCGCCGGACCCATGCGCCACACCTCGGAGACGCCCCGGACCGGGTAGAGGATCGTGACGTTGTCGTCGACGAGCTGGAACGTGTCGCGGTCGCCGGAGCAGATGAGCACCTCGAGACCCTCGCCGCCCGCCGCGGTCGCGATCGTGGCGATGATGTCGTCGGCCTCGTAGCCGTCGAGCTCGACGTAGGTGATGCGCAGCGCGTCGAGGACCTCCTTGACGAGCGGCAGCTGCCCCTGGAACTCGTCGGGCGTACGGGCGCGGCCGGCCTTGTACTCGGCGTACTCCTCGGTGCGGAAGGTCTGGCGCGACTTGTCGAAGGCCACCGCCACGTGCGTCGGCTCCTCGTCGCGCAGCATGTTGATGAGCATCGAGGTGAAGCCGTACACGGCGTTGGTGTGCTGGCCGGTGCTCGTCGAGAAGTTCTCGGCCGGGAGCGCGAAGAACGCGCGGTAGGCCAGCGAGTGTCCGTCGAGGAGGAGAAGTCGGCTCACGGTGGCAACCCTAGTGGCGGGCACCGACGCCGTGACCCCGGGCACGGTGTCGTGGCCGACGGCGCCCCGACGCCGCACGCGGCATACGATCGCCGGCATGACCGACCCCAGCACCGGCGAGGACCTCGCCACCTCGGCAGCCGCACCGGCGCCCGCAGAGACGGCCGGCGAGGCCGCGCACGACACGGCGTCCGCGGCAGCGCACGACACCGCGCCCGCGGCAGCGCACGACACCGCCCACGACACCGCGCACGACACGGCGCTCCAGGTGATGCGCGACATGGCGGCGGGCACGCTCCTCGAGCGGATGGGCATCGAGGTCGTCGAGGCCAGCCCGGAACGCCTCGTGGCGACGATGCCGGTGGCCGGCAACACCCAGCCGTACGGGCTGCTCCACGGTGGCGCGAGCGTCGTCCTCGCCGAGAGTCTGGGCTCCATCGGGGCGGCGCTGCACGCGGGCCCCGGCCGCGTCGCGGTCGGCCTCGACATCAACGCCACGCACCACCGGGCCGCGCGCTCCGGCGTCGTGACCGGCACCGCCACCGTCCTCAGCGCCGGGCGGACGCTCGTCAGCTACGAGGTCGTCGTCGTCGACGACGGCGGGCGACGCGTGTGCACCTCCCGCATCACCTGCCTGCTGCGCGACGCCGCACCGGGGTCGTGACCACCCGCCGCCCCCGCGCAGGCGCGGGGTGATCAGCCCGCGACCTGCGGGCCGCGGTGCCGCGGGTGCCGGGCCTGGCCGGGGCCGTGGGGCTCGCGTCGCAGGTCGCGGCGGCGCCTGAGCACCTGCTCGAGCCCGACGCGTTGCGAGCGCGGTGTCGGCTCGCCGGCGAGCTTGCGCTGGACGGTGGCCGACGTCGCCACTCGACGCACGGTCTCGGCGGCGAAGCCGAGACGGGCGAAGAACCGGTTGGCCTCCCGGTCGCCGGCGGGCACGGTGCTCGCGAGGTGCTCGGCGCCCTGTCGGTCGGCGTACCGCGCCGCCGCCGTCAGCAGCGCGCGCGCCACGCCCTGGCGTCGGTGCTCCGGCAGGACGAAGAGCATGTCGATGGACACGCAGGGCGCGTCGACGAGGAGGCTGCGCGTCGAGTCGGCGAGAACCACGTACCCGGAGGCCTCGTCACCGGTGAACGCGATGAAGGCGCAGATGTCCTCGCGCTGCAGCGCGTGTCGCAGCGTGCCGTCGAGAGCGAGGCGCTGGGCGGCCTCGGGCGTCGTGCCGCCCTCGATCCGGTGGGCGATCCACAGCTCGATGAACCTCGAGTGCAGCGTCTCGTCGACCCTCCGCACGGACACACCCGCTCGCCCCATCGTCCCTCCGATCGCCATCCGGTCCTCCCCGAGGCCACCCGGCAGACACTACGGCCAACGGACCACCGGCGGAAGGGCACCCCCCGGGCGTCGGTGCACGACGGACGCCGGACGGCCGTCGGGGGCGCCACGCGCTGCGTGACGCCCCCGGCGGGAGGGTGACCGAACGGGCCCGGGTCAGCCGCCGAGGTAGGCGGCCTTGACGGCCGGGTCGGCCGCCAGCTCGCTGCCGGTGCCCTCGCGGACGATCTCACCGGTCTCGAGGATGTAGGCGCGGTGCGAGCGCTTCAGCGCCTGTGCCGCGTTCTGCTCCACGAGCAGGACCGTCGTGCCCTGGCTGTTGATCTCCGTGACGATGTCGAAGATCTGCTGGATCAGCTTGGGCGCCAGGCCCATCGACGGCTCGTCGAGGAGCAGCAGCTTCGGCTTGGCCATGAGGGCGCGCCCCATCGCCAGCATCTGCTGCTCGCCACCGGACATCGAGCCGGCGGCCTGGTTGCTGCGCTCCTTGAGCCGGGGGAACAGCTCGAAGACGCGGTCGAGGTCGTCGCGGACCGCCTTGCTCTTGCGGTCCGGGCGCGCGTACGTGCCCATCTCGAGGTTCTCCATCACCGTCATGCCGACGAAGCAGCCACGACCCTCGGGGGACTGGGAGATGCCGAGAACCGGTCGTTCGTGCGACGGCGTCGACGTGATGTCCTTGCCGTCGAAGACGACCGAGCCGGCGCGCACCGGGCGAAGGCCCGAGATCGTCTTCATCGTCGTCGTCTTGCCCGCGCCGTTGGCGCCGATGAGGGTGACGATCTCACCCTCCTCGACGGTGAAGCTGATGTCGCGGATGGCCTCGATGCGCCCGTAGTTGACGCACAGGCCGTTGACCTCAAGAAGCATCTTCCTCATCCACTCCCAGGTAGGCGGCGATGACCGCCGGGTTGTCGCGGATCTCCGCGGGCGAGCCCTCGGCGATCTTGCGGCCGAACTCGAGCACGACGATCCGGTCGGTCACGCCCATGACCAGCTTCATGTCGTGCTCGATGAGCAGGACGGTGTAGCCCTGGTCGCGGATCGTGCGGATGAGCTCCATGAGCCGGGCCTTCTCGGCCGGGTTGAAGCCGGCGGCCGGCTCGTCGAGGCAGAGCAGCTGCGGGTTGGTGGCGAGGGCGCGCGCGATCTCGAGACGACGCTGGTCGCCGTACGGGAGGTTGCGCGCCAGCTCGTCCGCCTTGCCGTCGAGTCCCATGAACTCGAGCAGCTCCATCGCCCGGGCGTGGCCCTGGGTCTCCTCGCGGCGGTGCCGCGGGAGGCGGAACATCGCGGACCCGACGCCGGTCGAGTGGTGCGCATCGACACCGACGAGCACGTTCTCGAGGGCCGTCATGTTCGCGAACAGCCGGATGTTCTGGAAGGTGCGCGCGATGCCCAGCTTGGTGATCTGGAACTTCTTCCGCTTGCCCAGGGGCTCGCCGAGGAACCGGACGCCGCCGGAGGTCGGCTGGTAGACGCCGGTCATGACGTTGAAGCACGTCGTCTTGCCGGCACCGTTCGGTCCGATGAGGCCGAGGATCTCGCCCTTGTTGATGTGGAAGCTCACCTCGTTGAGGGCGACGACGCCGCCGAAGCGAAGGGTCACGTCGTCGACCTCGAGGAGGCGCTCCCCCTCGGCCACGCTCGGCCCGATGTCCTCGGGCGCGATGTCGACGTCGGGGTTGATCTCGGTGACCTCGTCGGCCGGGTCGGCGAGCGGCTGCACGTCCTGCACCGGCTCGACCGTGTGCGTCCCCTCGTGCGTCTCCTCGAGCGTCGGCTCGCGGGTCGTGGCACGGGCGTCGTCGGGGCTGGTGGGCTCAGACACTGGCTTCTCCCTCCTCGAGGACGTGCTCTCTCTCGTCGGCCCGCTTGGCCCGGATCGTACGCCGTGGGGGCAGGATGCCCTGCGGACGGAAGATCGCGAGCAGCATGAGCGCGAGACCGAAGACGAGGACGCGGTAGTCGGCGAACTCACGGAAGCGCTCCGGGAAGTAGCTGACGACGATGGCGCCGAGGATGACGCCGACCCGGTTGCCCGCCCCGCCGACGACGACCGCCGCGATGAACAGGATCGACAGCAGCAGCTCGAAGCTCTGCGGGTTGATGAAGCCGGACTTCGTCGCGAAGAGCGCACCCGACAGGCCGCCGATGGCGGCGCCGAGGGCGAAGGCGAGCAGCTTGAACCGGAAGGTGGGCACCCCCATGAGCTCTGCGGCGTCCTCGTCCTCACGGGTGGCCTCCCAGGCCCGGCCGACGCGGCTGCCCTTGACGAGGACGTCGAACAGCAGCACGAGGCCGATGACCGCCAGCGCGAGCCAGTAGTACGGGATGAAGTCGGTGATGCCGAACTTGAGGAACGTCGACGTGGTGTCGAGGTCGATGACCGGGGCACCGGTGCTCCAGTCGATGCTCGGCACCTTGAACAGCTCCAGGCCCGGGGGCTTCGGGATGTCCGAGATGCCCTGGGCACCGCCGAGCCACTGCGAGTTCACCAGGGTCAGGCGCACGATCTCACCGAAGCCGAGCGTCACGATGGCCAGGTAGTCACCACGCACGCGCAGCGTCGGCGCACCGAGGATGACGCCCGAGATCATCGCGACGACGATCGCGATCGGCACGACGACGACCCATGACAGCGACGCGTGCTCGGCGCTCAGGACGCCCACGGTGTAGGCACCGATCGCGTAGAAGCCGACGTAGCCGAGGTCGAGCAGGCCGGCGTAGCCGACGACGATGTTGAGGCCGAGGGCGACGAGCACGTACGTGGCGACGGTGAAGAGCACCCCGCCGAAGTCCGAGCCCTCGGTGGTGATGATCGGGATGTTGAGCATGGGCAGCAGGAACAGGAACAGCGCGAAGAGCACCCAGAGGCCGATCTTGGCGCCCCTGGGCAGGCCGTCGACGCGCTGCCGGAAACCGGGCCGGCGGGGCGTGGTGGTGGCGGTCGTCGTGCTCATGCGCGCGCCTTTCCGAGGGACTCACCGAGCAGGCCGGTGGGCCGGAAGAGCAGGATGAGCACGAGGAGGACGAACGCGACGACGTCCTTCCACTGGGTGCCCACCAGCGCGGAGCCGTAGTTCTCGGCGAGGCCGAGGACGAAACCACCGAGCAGCGCACCGCGCAGGTTGCCGATGCCGCCGAGGACGGCCGCCGTGAACGCCTTGACGCCGAGGATGAAGCCGGCGTCGTAGCGGGTGATGCCGATCTTCAGCATGTAGAAGACGGCCGCGGCTCCGGCCATGACGCCGCCGACGAGGAAGGTCACCTGGATGACGCGGTCGCGGTTGACGCCCATGAGCGCGGCGGACTCGGGGTCCATGGCGACGGCGCGGATGCCGCGGCCGAGGCGCGAGCGCTTCACGAACTGGTCGAGCACCACCATGATCGCGATCGCCCCGACGACGACGAGGATGTCGACGTTGGTGACCTGGTAGTCCCCCAGGGTGAACACCGGCTGCGGCGAGATGATCTCGGGCATGCCGGTGTTGTTGCGCGAGTTCGCGACGTAGGTGCGCAGCGGTGTGTCGAGCCCGAACACCCCGGTGATCTGCTGGCGCAGGCCCATGATCTCGGAGAGCACGAACGAGGCGCCGATGGCGGAGATCAGGGCGATGAGGGGCGGGGCGTTGCGTTTGCGCAGCGGGCGGTAGGCCACCCGCTCGAGCAGCACCGCGATGAGCCCGGAGACGAGCATCGCGGCGACGAACATCATGGCGACCCAGAAGATCACCTGGCCGACGCTGCTGCCGCCCTTGCCGCCGAGGAGGACGACGACCCACAGCGAGGCGAACGTGCCGTACATGAAGACCTCGGAGTGCGCGAAGTTGATCAGTCGCAGCACGCCGTAGACGAGGGTGTAGCCGAGGGCGACGAGGGCGTAGACGGCGCCGAGCGTCGTGCCCGTGACGGTCAGCGAGAAGAAGTTTTCCAACAGGTACTGCATCCAAGACCTCCTGGGCCGGGTGCGAGGGGAGGGGTCACAGGTCGGGCATCAGCCGAACGAAGGGCGGCCGGAGCATAGTGCTCCGACCGCCCCCCTGACGATGGCGCCCGTCCTACTTGATCTCTCCCACGGGCGTGAACTTGCCGCCCGAGACCTTGTAGGCGAACACCTTGATGTCCGAGGACTCGCCCTTGGCGTCGAACTTCAGCTGCTTCGTGACGCCCTTCTTGTCGTAGGACTTGACGAAGTCGACCATGGTCTCGCGGTTCTTCCCGGCCGCGATGCCGTCGAGGAGGATCGTCGCGGCGTCGTAGCCCTCACCCGAGTAGGTGTTGGGGTCCTGGTTGTACTTCGCCTTGTAGGCCTTGGCGAAGTCGGGCGCGATGTCGGCAGGCACGCACGGGCAGGTGACGACGGCGCCGTCGGCCGCGGGACCGGCGTTGTCGATGAACGACTGGTCCTTGACACCGTCCGCAGCGACGAACGTGCCCTTCCAGCCGGCGTCACGCAGCTGCTTGACGAGCGGCGCGGCCTCCGGCGAGTACCCGCCGAAGAAGAGCGCGTCGGCGCCCGAGGACTTCACCTTGGTGACGGAGGCGCTGAAGTCGGTCTGCTTCTGCTGGATGGTGTCGTTGCCGACGACGGCCGAGCCGAGGTCCTGGCGCACGATGTCGGCCAGGCCCTTGCCGTACTCGGAGGCGTCGTCGATGACGAACGGCTTCGCGGCCTTGAGCGTGTCCTTGATGTACTTGGCCGCTGCCGGGCCCTGGGTGGCGTCGTTGCCGAGCACCCGGAAGAAGGTCTTCCAGCCGTTGTCGGCCAGCTTGGGGTTGGTGGCCGACGGCGTGATGGTGACGAGGCCCGCCTCGTTGAAGGCCGGGTCGGCGGCCTTGGACTCACCGGAGAAGGCCGGACCGACGATGCCGACGACCTTCTTGTCGTCGATCGCCTTCTTGGCCAGCGCCGGCGCCTGCGTCGGGTCGCCCTGCGAGTCGTAGTTCTCCAGGGTGACCTTGCAGTCCGCGTGCTTCTTGTTGTAGTCGTCGAGCGCCAGGTTGACGCCGTTCTGGATGTAGATGCCCAGGTTGGCGTTGGGCCCGGTGAGGGCACCGAACATGCCGATCTTCTGGTCGCAAGCCGCCTTGGCCGACCCGCCGCTGCCGGCCGTGGTGTCGCCGCCCTTGGTGCCACAGGCACCGAGAGCCAGCGCCGCGACCGCGACCGGCACGACGAACTTGAGGGTGGAACGCACGGGTGTCCTCCTGATGTCACTCTTCCCTCGTGTGAGGGCTGACACGGAGACTAGGCCCATCCCCTCGGAAGGTCACGGACTCTCGGCGATCGGTGACCGTGTCGTGACCTGCCTGCACGGAGGATCTGCGGCGGTCAGGACGTCACGACGCCGGGAAGCCGTTGATGACGGCCTCGGCGACCTCTTTCATCCCGAGGCGACGGTCCATCGCGGTCTTCTGGATCCACCGGAACGCATCCGACTCGGACAGCTTGAGCTGGGACATGAGCACGCCCTTGGCGCGGTCGACGAGCTTGCGGGTCTCGAGGCGCTCGCCGAGGTCCGCGATCTCGGCCTCGAGGGCCTTGAGCTCCTGCCAGCGGGACGTGGCGATGTCGATGGCCGGGCGCAGGTCGTCGGCCGTGAACGGCTTGACGATGTAGGCCATGACACCGGCGTCCCGGGCCCGCTCGACGAGCTCGGTCTGGGAGAAGGCGGTCAGCATGATGACCGGGCACGCCTTCGTCTCGTGCAGCTGCTCGGCGGCCGAGAGGCCGTCGAGGACCGGCATCTTGACGTCCATGATGACGAGGTCGGGCGCGAGCTCCTTGGCCAGCGTCACGGCCTGCTCGCCGTTGCTGGCCTGGCCGACGACCTCGTAGCCCTGCTCCCCGAGCATCTCGACGAGGTCGAGACGGATCAGCGCCTCGTCCTCGGCGACGAGGATGCGGGTGGTGCCGGACGCCGGAGCCGGGGTGGGTGCCGAAGCCGGCACGTCCTCGGCCGCCGGGGCGGCCTTCGTCGGGCGGGGCTTGGGAGTCGTGCTCTCGTCGGTGCTCTGCTCGCTGGTCACGCGTCACAGCGTAGCCGGGGGCAGGTTTCGCGGACGTTTCGGGCCGGTGGCCGCACGCGCCGGCAGGCAACGGGTGTCACGCGCTGCGAGACGTGCCCGTCGTGCGGTGCCGAGGGCGGGACTCGAACCCGCACGGCCTTGCGGCCAGAGCATTTTGAGTGCCCCGTGTCTGCCATTCCACCACCCCGGCCGGAGTGCCGGGCCAGCATACCGGCGGACGGTCGAGGGCCGGTGTCCGCCATGGCGGGCACCGGCCCTCGGGTGCGTCGACGGACCGGCTCAGCCGGTGACCTCCTCCGGGCGGTACGCGGGCGCCCGACGGTGGACGGCGTCACCGACGCGGTGGACCCGCAGCGCGTTCGTCGAGCCGGGGATGCCGGGGGGCGACCCGGCGACGATGACGACGTGGTCGCCCTCGGGGACACGCCCCTCCGGGATGAGCTTGAGGTCGACCTGCATCGCGAACTGGTCGGTGTGGTGCATCCGCGGCACGAGGTAGGTCTCGATGCCCCAGACGAGGGCGAGCTGCGAGCGGACCCGCTGCTCGGAGGTGAAGGTCAGCATCGGCAGGCGCGGGCGCAGTCGTGCCATCCGCTTGGCCGACCCGCCGGTCTCGCTGAAGGTGATGAGGAACCTCGCGTCGACGACCTCGCCGATCTCGACCGCGGCCTTGGTGACGGCTCCCCCGACGGTCTTGGGGTTGGTCTTCATCCGCGCGATCTTGTCGTAGCCGTGCTCCTCGGTGGACTCGATGATCCGGGCCATGGTCCGCACGGCCTCGATGGGCCAGGCGCCCACCGACGTCTCGCCCGAGAGCATGAGCGCGTCGGCACCGTCGAGGACCGCGTTGGCGGCGTCGGAGGCCTCGGCGCGCGTCGGGCGGGGGTTCTCGATCATCGACTCGAGCACCTGCGTCGCGACGATGACCGGCTTGGCCTCGCGCCGGGCCAGCTCGATCGCGGTCTTCTGCACGATCGGGACGTCCTCGAGCGGCATCTCGACGCCGAGGTCACCACGGGCGACCATGATGCCGTCGAACGCCCGGACGATCGCCTCGAGGTTCTCGACGGCCTGCGGCTTCTCGATCTTGGCGATGACGGGCAGGCGGTACCCGAACTCGTCCATGATCGCGTGGACGTCGGCGATGTCGTCGGCCGACCGGACGAACGACAGGGCGATGAGGTCGACGCCCAGGCGCATCGCGAACCGCAGGTCCTCGCGGTCCTTCTCCGACAGGGCCGGGACGCTGACGGCGACACCCGGCAGGTTGATGCCCTTGTTGTTGCTCACCTCGCCCGGCACGACCGTCTCGGCGAGGACGTCGGTGTCGCTGACGTCCACGGCACGCAGCATGACCTTGCCGTCGTCGATGAGCATGAGGTCCCCGGGCTGCACGTCACCGGGCAGGCCCTTGTACGTCGTGCCGACGATGGACTCGTCGCCGACGACGTCACGCGTCGTGATGGTGAAGCGCTGGCCGACGCTCAGGGCGACGGGCCCCTCGCCGAAACGGCCGGTGCGGATCTTCGGACCCTGCAGGTCGACGAGGATGCCGACGGCGCGGCCGGACTCGTCGCTCGCCGCGCGGACGTCGCGGTACACCTGCTCGTGCACGGAGTGGTCGCCGTGCGAGAGGTTGAGGCGGGCCACGTCCATGCCGGCGTCCACGAGGGCGCGCAGCTGCTGGGGCGAGGAGGTCTTGGGTCCGATCGTGCAGACGATCTTGGCGCGGCGCATGGGGCAACCTTAGGGGGGCTGTGACCTGAGTCACCAAGGGGGTTCGCCCCGTGGACGAACCCCCTCGGTGTCGGGTGGGACGGACGGCTCAGACGGCCAGCGGCCGGTCGTCGGGGCCGATCGGACGCGGCAACGAGGACGACCCGGTGAGCCACGCGTCGACGCCTGCGGCGGCCGCGCGACCCTCCGCGATGGCCCAGACGATGAGGGACTGGCCGCGCCCGGCGTCACCGGCGACGAAGACCCCCGGCACCGAGCTCATGAAGGTCTTGTCGCGCCGGACGTTGCTGCGCTCGTCGAGGTCGACGCCGAGCTGCTCGACGACACCGGGCCCCTCCGGGCCGAGGAAGCCCATGGCGAACAGGACCAGCTGGGCCGGGATCTCGCGCTCGGTCCCCGGCTTCGGGGTCAGCCTGCCGTCGACGAGCTCGACCTCGGTGAGGCGCAGCGCGGCGACGTTGCCGTCGTCGTCGCCGACGAACTCGGTCGTGCTGACGGCGTAGATCCGCTCGCCGCCCTCCTCGTGCGCGCTGGCGACGCGGTAGAGCATCGGGTAGGTCGGCCAGGGCTGGTTCGCGGGGCGGTCCTCACCGGGCTGGGGCATGATCTCGAGGCTCGTGACCGACGCCGCCCCCTGGCGGTGCGCCGTGCCGATGCAGTCGGCGCCGGTGTCGCCGCCGCCGATGACGACGACGTGCTTGCCGGTGGCGAGGATCTGGTCGGGCACGTCCTCGCCGAGTGCCGCCCGGTTGCCCTGCGGGAGGTAGTCCATCGCCTGGTGGATGCCGCCGAGCTCGCGCCCGGGCACCGACAGGTCGCGCGGGACGGTCGCGCCGAGGGCGAGGACCACCGCGTCGTACCGGTCCCGCAGCTGCTGGCCCGTGATGTCGGTGCCGACGTCGACGCCGTTGCGGAAGCGGGTGCCCTCGGCCTCCATCTGCGCGAGGCGGCGGTCGAGGACCGACTTCTCCATCTTGAACTCGGGGATGCCGTAGCGCAGCAGGCCGCCGGGCTTGTCGGCGCGCTCGAAGACGGCGACCGTGTGGCCGGCCCGGGTCAGCTGCTGGGCGGCGGCGAGACCCGCAGGGCCCGAGCCGATGACGGCGACGGTCTTGCCGGAGAGCCGCTCGGGCGGCAGCGGCCGCACGAGACCGCTGTCGAAGGCCTGCTCGATGGTCGTGACCTCGACCTGCTTGATGGTCACGGCCGGCTGGTTGATGCCGAGGACGCAGGCCGTCTCGCACGGCGCCGGGCACAGGCGTCCGGTGAACTCGGGGAAGTTGTTCGTGGCGTGGAGGCGCTCGATGGCATCGGACCAGTCACCTCGCCACGCGAGCGTGTTCCACTCCGGGATGAGGTTGCCGAGCGGGCAGCCGGAGTGGCAGAACGGGATGCCGCAGTCCATGCACCGGCCGGCCTGCCGCTGGAGCTGGCTGCGCTCCTGCTCCTCGTAGACCTCCTTCCAGTCCCGGATGCGGACCGGGACCGGGCGGCGGGTCGGCAGCTCGCGCTCGCGCGTCTTGAGAAAGCCCTGGGGGTCAGCCACGGGAAGCCTCCATGATCCGGTCCCACACGTCGGCGCCGTCGGGGTCGAGGCCCTCGGCCTCGGCCTGCGTGCGGACGTCGAGGACACGCTGGTAGTCGCGGGGAAGGACGAGCGTGAAGCGCTCGGGGGCGGTCGCCCAGTCGTCGAGCAGGGCCTGCGCGACCGGCGAGCCGGTCCACCGCACGTGCCCCTCGAGGAGGCCTCGGAGCGTCGTCTCGTCGTCCGGGCGCAGCGGGAACAGGTCGACGAGCTCGCCGTTGACGAGTCGCGGGTCGAGGTCGAGGACGTACGCGACACCGCCGGACATGCCCGCCGCGAAGTTGCGGCCCGTGGCCCCGAGGACGACGGCGACGCCGCCGGTCATGTACTCGCAGCCGTGGTCGCCGACGCCCTCGACGACGGCGTGGGCGCCGGAGTTGCGGACGCAGAAGCGCTCGCCGACGACACCGCGCAGGAACAGCTCGCCGGTCGTCGCGCCGTAGGCGATGACGTTGCCGGCGATGACGTTCTCCTCGGCGACGAGGCGGGCCTGCGTGTCGGGGCGGACGACGACGCGGCCACCGGACAGGCCCTTGCCGACGTAGTCGTTGGCGTCCCCGAACAGCTGCATCGTGACGCCGGCCGGCAGGAAGGCCCCGAAGGACTGCCCGCCCGATCCGGTCATGGTCAGCTCGATGGTGTTGTCCGGCAGCCCCTTGGGGTGCGCCTTGGTCACGTGGTGGCCGAGCATGGTGCCGACGGTGCGGTTGACGTTGCGGACCGCGATCGACGAGCGGACCTGCTCACCGCTCTCGATGGCCGGCAGGGCCCGGCTCACCAGCTCGTTGTCGAGCGCCTTGTCGAGACCGTGGTCCTGCGCCGTCGACTGGTGCAGCGTGCCACCGGTCGGGTTGTCGGCGACGCTGAGGATCGGCGTGAGGTCGAGGCCCGACGCCTTCCAGTGCGCGACGGCCTTCTCGATGTCGAGGCTGCCGACCTGGCCGACGGCCTCCTCGATCGAGCGGAACCCGAGCGCGGCGAGGTGCTCGCGGACCTCCTCGGCGATGTACTCGAAGAACGTCTCGACGAACTCCGGCTTGCCGGTGAAGCGCGCCCGCAGCTCGGGGTTCTGGGTGGCGATGCCGACGGGGCACGTGTCGAGGTGGCAGACGCGCATCATGACGCAGCCGGACACGACGAGCGGGGCGGTCGCGAAGCCGAACTCCTCGGCGCCGAGCAGTGCGGCGACGACGACGTCGCGGCCCGTCTTCAGCTGGCCGTCCACCTGCACGACGATGCGGTCCCGCAGGCCGTTGAGCACGAGCGTCTGCTGGGCCTCGGCGAGCCCGAGCTTCCACGGCGCCCCGGCATGCTTGAGCGACGTGAGCGGCGAGGCACCCGTACCGCCGTCGTGGCCGGAGATGAGCACGACGTCGGCGTGCGCCTTCGACACGCCCGCGGCGACGGTGCCGACTCCGACCTCGGAGACCAGCTTCACGTGCACCCGTGCGGCGGGGTTGGCGTTCTTGAGGTCGTGGATCAGCTGGGCCAGGTCCTCGATCGAGTAGATGTCGTGGTGCGGCGGCGGTGAGATGAGCCCGACGCCGGGCGTCGAGTGCCGCGTCTGCGCGACCCACGGGTACACCTTGTGACCGGGCAGCTGCCCGCCCTCGCCGGGCTTGGCGCCCTGGGCCATCTTGATCTGGATGTCGTCGGAGTGCGTCAGGTAGAGGCTCGTGACGCCGAAGCGTCCGGAGGCGACCTGCTTGACGGCCGAGCGGCGCTCGGGGTCGAGGAGGCGCTCGTAGTCCTCGCCGCCCTCCCCCGTGTTCGACCGGCCGCCGAGGCGGTTCATCGCGACCGCGAGGGTCTCGTGCGCCTCCTGGGAGATCGAGCCGTAGCTCATGGCGCCGGTGTTGAACCGCTTGACGATCTCGCTGACCGGCTCGACCTCCTCGATCGGCACGGGCAGCCGGCCGGTGACGCCGGTCGGCTTGAAGCCCATGAGGCCACGCAGCGTCATGAGGCGCGTCGTCTGGTCGTCGACGCGGTTCGTGTACTGCTTGAAGACGTCGTAGCGACGCTGGCGCGTCGAGTGCTGGAGGCGGAACACGGTGTCGGGGTCGAACAGGTGCGGCTCGCCCTCGCGGCGCCACTGGTACTCGCCGCCGACGTCGAGGACGCGGTGCGGCTGGTGGACGCCGTCCGGCGGGTAGGCCGTGGCGTGGCGCTCGGCCGCCTCGCGGGCGATGACGTCGAGGCCGACGCCGCCGAGCTGGCTCACGGTGCCGGTGAAGTACCGGTCGACGAGGTCCTGCGACAGGCCGATGGCCTCGAACACCTGCGCGCCGCGGTAGGACGCGACGGTCGAGATCCCCATCTTCGACATGACCTTGAGGACACCCTTGCCGAGGGCCTTGATGAGGTTCCTGACGGCCTTCTCGGGGGTGACGCCCTCGATCTGGCGCGAGCGGACGAGGTCCTCGACGGTCTCCATGGCGAGGTAGGGGTTGACGGCCGCGGCGCCGTAGCCGATGAGCAGCGCGACGTGGTGCACCTCGCGGACGTCACCGGCCTCGACGAGCAGGCCCACCTGGGTGCGGGTCTTCTCGCGGATGAGGTGGTGGTGCACGGCGGCCGTGAGCAGCAGGGACGGGATCGGCGCGAGGTCGCGGCCGGAGTCGCGGTCCGACAGCACGACGAAGCGCGCGCCTCGGGCGATGGCGTGCGACACCTCGGCGAAGATCTCCTCGAGGCGGTCGCGCATGGCACCCGCGCCACCGGTCACGTCGTAGAGGCCGCGCACGACGTGCGTCGCGTAGCCGGGCAGGTCGCCGTCGGCGTTGATGTGCACGATCTTGGCCAGCTCGTCGTTGTCGATGACCGGGAACTCGAGGACGAGCTGGCGGGCGTGCGCCGGCGAGGCCGACAGGGCGTTGCCCTCGGGACCCATGAACGTGCCGAGCGAGGTGACGAGCTCCTCGCGGATGGCATCGAGCGGCGGGTTGGTCACCTGGGCGAACAGCTGGGTGAAGTAGTCGAAGAGCAGCCGTGGCCGCGAGGACAGGACCGCGATCGGGGTGTCGGTGCCCATCGAGCCGAGCGCCTCGGCACCGGTGCGCGCCATGGGCGCGAGCAGCAGGCGCAGCTCCTCGGCCGTGTAGCCGAAGGTCTGCTGCCGCCGGGCCACCGACGCCGCCGTGTGCACGATGTGCTCGCGCTCGGGCAGGTCCTCCAGGCGGATGAGGCCGGCGTGCAGCCACTCGGCGTACGGCTTCGCGGCGGCCAGCTGGGACTTGATCTCGTCGTCGCCGACGATGCGTCCGTGCTCGGTGTCGACGAGGAACATCTTGCCCGGCTGGAGGCGTCCGCGCTGGACGACGTGGGCCGGGTCGAGGTCGAGGACGCCGGTCTCCGAGGCGAGGACGACCAGACCGTCGTCGGTGACGGCGTAGCGCCCCGGGCGCAGGCCGTTGCGGTCGAGCACCGCACCGACGAGCGTCCCGTCGGTGAAGCACACGTTCGCCGGTCCGTCCCACGGCTCCATGAAGCTCGAGTGGAACTCGTAGAAGGCCCGGCGTGCCGGGTCCATCGTCTCGTGGTTCTCCCAGGCCTCCGGGATCATCATGAGGACGGCGTGCGGCAGGGAGCGGCCACCGAGGTGGAGCAGCTCGAGGACCTCGTCGAAGCTCGCGGAGTCCGACGCGTCGGGCGTGCAGATCGGGAAGAGCCGCTCGAGGTCGCCGGGGATGATGTCGCTCGTCAGGAGGCTCTCGCGGGCGCGCATCCAGTTGCGGTTGCCCTTGACGGTGTTGATCTCACCGTTGTGCGCGATGAGCCGGTACGGGTGCGCGAGCGGCCACGACGGGAACGTGTTCGTCGAGAACCGCGAGTGCACGAGCGCGAGCTCGGTGGCGAAGCGCGGGTCGGACAGGTCCGGGAAGAACGGCTCGAGCTGGCCGGTCGTCAGCATGCCCTTGTAGACGATGGTCCGGGCCGACAGCGACGCGAAGTAGACGTCGACCTCCCGCTCGGCACGCTTGCGCAGGCAGAACGCGAGCCGGTCCAGGCCCAGCGCGACCTGGCGGCCCATGGAGCTGCTGACGAACAGCTGCTCGAAGTGCGGCATGCAGTCGCGGGCGACCTGGCCGACGAGGTCGGCCTCGACGGGGACGTCGCGCCAGCCGAGCACCTTGAGGTTCTCCTGCGCCGCGATCCCCTCGATGCGTGCCTTGGCGGCCGCCCGCTCGTCGGGGTCGCGCGGCAGGAACGCGATGCCGGCGGCATAGGCACCCGCGTTGGGCAGCGTGAACGGCAGCACGGCGCGGAAGAAGGCGTCGGGGACCTGCGTCAGGACGCCGGCGCCGTCGCCGACGAGCGGGTCGGCGCCCGTGGCGCCGCGGTGGTCCAGGTTGCGCAGCGCCGTCAGCGCGTGCTCGACGATGTCGTGCCCGGCGCTCCCGCGCATCGTCGCGATGAGGGCGACGCCACAGGCGTCGTGCTCGAACTCGCGGCGGTAAAGACCGGAGTCCTCAGGCTGGGCGCTGAAGAGGTTCCGGGTACGGGTGTGCGGCGACATGTTCACCGTCCTTCTCGAGTACCAAGGAGCGGCGTGGGAGGGCCGCAACGCATGACGAAAGCGTGTGGACGGCGCTGGCCACAGGCTGTGTGGGGAGAGGCTATCGGAGCCGCCCGCCGTCCTACCTGTTGATACACGAGATTTCGGATGGTGAGACGCCGTGCGTGGACGGCGCGTGCTCGGGGGACGGACCGGGCGTCAGCCGCCCGACGCGCGCTCCTTCGGGGCCGACCCGCCGGTGGCGTGGTTTGCCCGGTCGCGGGAGGCCGCTGCCGCAGGATCTTCGGACGCGCCGTCGCCGACCTCCGCCGGTGTGACGTCCACGTCACCGGAGGCACCGGAGTCACCGGGGGCACCAGAGGCGCCGCTCGCGTCGTCCGCGTCGTCCGCGTCGTCCGCGTCGTCCCGGCGCGGCGTCCCGGGCTCGGCCATGCCGCGGAGCCGGAACCACAGCGTGAGGCCGAGGAGGAACACGAGGATCGAGACCCAGGTGTTGACCCGCTGGCCGAGGATGTGGTTGGCCTCGTCGGTGCGCATGTTCTCGATGACGATGCGGCCCATGGGGTAGCCCATGACGTAGGCGGCGAACGTCTGCCCGGGCCGCAGGCTGCGCCGGCGACCCAGCCAGAGCAGGAAGGCCGCGAGGACGAGGCACCAGATGGCCTCGTAGAGGAACGTCGGGTGGAAGAAGCCCTTGACGACCGGCTGCCCCGCGGAGTCGAGCACCGCGTGCCCCGCGCTCGTGTCCCAGTCGTAGATCTTCAGCTTCCACGGCACGTCCGTGGGCGCGCCGTAGATCTCGTTGTTGAACCAGTTGCCGAACCGGCCCATGGCCTGGGCGATCGCGAGCCCGGGTGCCGCGGCGTCCACGAAGTGGCGGAAGCTGACGTCGTGGTGCCGGGCGCCGATCCACGCGCCGAGCGCGCCGAGGGCGACGGCACCCCAGATGCCCAGGCCGCCCTCGTAGATCGCGAAGGCCTTCCACGGGTGGCCGCCGGGTCCGAAGTAGGGCTGCGGCGTCGTGATGAGGTGGTAGATGCGGCCGCCGACGATGCCGAAGGGCACGGCCCACGCGGAGATGTCGATGGCCACGCCCCGCCTGTACCCGAGGGCCGTGAGGCGCCGGGAGGTCAGCCACACGGCCACGACGATGCCCGCGAGGATGCACATGGCGTAGCCGCGGATCGGCAGCGGCCCGAGGTGCCACACCCCCACGGTGGGCGAGGGGATGTAGGCGGGCACGGAGGCGAGCATGCTCATCGCCGACCCGCCCGGACGCCGTCGGCGAGCTCGCGCGCCAGGGCACCGAGGGCCTCGAGGCCCGCCTCCGGCGAGGTGGCCTCGGTCAGGCAGCGCACGAGCGCCGAGCCGACGATGACGCCGTCGGCGAAGCGTCCGACCTCCGCGGCCTGCTCCCCCGTGGACACGCCGAGACCGACGCAGACCGGCAGGTCGGTGTGCTCGCGGGTCCGCGAGACGAGCGCGTCGGCCTGCGCGCCGACCGAGGACCGGGCACCGGTGACGCCCATGACCGCGGTGGCGTAGACGAACCCCCTGCACGCGGACGTGACGTACGCGAGGCGCTCGGGCGTCGAGCTGGGCGCGACGAGGAAGACCTTGTCGAGGTCCAGGGCATCGGCCGCCGCGAGCCACTCGGACGCCTCGTCCGGGATGAGGTCGGGCGTGATGAGGCCCGCCCCACCGGCGGCAGAGAGGTCGGCGGCGAACCGGTCGACGCCGTAGTGCAGCACCGGGTTCCAGTAGGTCATGACGAGGGCCTGCGCCCCGGCGTCGCTGACCCCGCGGACCGCGGTGAAGACGTCCTTGAGGCGGACGCCGGCCGCGAGGGCCCGGACGGCGGCATCCTGGATGACCGGCCCGTCCATGACCGGATCGCTGTAGGGCACGCCCACCTCGACGACGTCGACGCCGTTCTCGACGAGGACACGCATCGCCTCGACCGAGCCCTCGACGGACGGGAACCCCACGGGGAGGTACCCGACGAGGGCGGCCCGGCCCTCGTCGCGGCAAGCCTGCAGGACGGGTCCGACGCTCACAGCTGCTCCCCCATGCCCTTGGCTCCGTCGTCGTACGTGGCGGCGACGTCGGCGGCGGCGTCGGTGATGACGGTCTGTCCCTCGTCGCCGATGAGGCCGAACCACGCCGCCGCCGTGTGGACGTCCTTGTCGCCCCGGCCGGACAGGTTGACGAGGACGACGGCGTCGGGGCCGAGCTCACGGCCGAGCTGCATCGCACCCGCGAGGGCGTGCGAGCTCTCGATGGCCGGCAGGATGCCCTCGGTCTGCGCGAGCAGCCGGAAGGCCTCCATGGCCTCGTCATCGGTGATCGGTCGGTACTCGGCGCGGCCGGAGCGCAGCAGGTGCGCGTGCTCGGGGCCGACGCTCGGGTAGTCGAGGCCCGCCGAGACGCTGTGCGACTCGATGGTCTGGCCGTCGTCGTCCTGCAGCACGTAGGTGAAGGCGCCGTGCAGGACGCCGGGCGTGCCGGCCGAGAACCGCGCCGCGTGCTTGCCCGACGCGATGCCGGAGCCGCCGGCCTCGAGGCCGACGAGCCGGACGGACGCGTCGTCGATGAACCGGTGGAAGATGCCCATGGCGTTCGAGCCGCCGCCGACGCACGCGCACACGACGTCGGGCAGGCGCCCGACGAGGTCGAGGACCTGTTGGCGGGCCTCGACGCCGATGATGCGGTGGAAGTCGCGGACCATCTCGGGGAAGGGGTGCGGACCGGTGACCGTGCCGAGGACGTAGTGCGTCGTCTCGACGTTGGTCACCCAGTCGCGGAAGGCCTCGTTGACGGCGTCCTTGAGCGTCTTGCTGCCGTGGTCGACGGGCACGACGGTGGCCCCGAGCAGCTGCATCCGGGCGACGTTGAGCGCCTGGCGTTCGGTGTCCTTGCGGCCCATGTACACGACGCACTCCAGGCCGAGCAGGGCCGCCGCCGTGGCCGTTGCGACACCGTGCTGGCCGGCGCCGGTCTCGGCGATGACACGCGTCTTGCCCATGCGCCTGGTCAGCAGCGCCTGGCCGAGCACGTTGTTGATCTTGTGCGAACCGGTGTGGTTGAGATCCTCGCGCTTGAGGATGACCCGGGCGCCACCGCAGTGCTCGGCGAACCGCGGCACCTCGGTGACGATGCTCGGTCGACCCGTGTAGGTGCGGTGCAGCCGCTCGAGCTCACCGACGAACTCGGGGTCGACGACGGCCTTGCGCCACACCTCCTCGAGCTGCTCCAGCGCCGGGATCAGCGCCTCGGGGACGTATCGCCCGCCGAACTCGCCGAAGCGGCCGTGCGGTGCGCCCGGCTGGGGTCCGGGTGCTGGTGCGGGTGCTGCGGTCATGCCCTCTCCCTGACGCCGTCGCGGGCGGCGGGCGCGCCGGCGGTGCGCGCGGCCGCGGCCGCGTCCATGAACGAACGGACGGCGGCCGCGGGGTCGCCGTCCTTGACGAGAGCCTCGCCGACGAGCACGGCGTCGGCTCCGGCGCGGACGTAGGCCGCGACGTCCTCGGGGCCCGCGACGCCGGACTCGGCGACGGCGAGCACCCCGGTCGGGATGCGCGGCAGGAGGTCGGTCACCGTGCGTCGGTCGACCTCGAGCGTCTTGAGGTTGCGGGCGTTGACGCCGACGAGGACCGCGTCGGCGGCGAGCGCGCGCTCGAGCTCGTCGGCGTCGTGCACCTCGACGAGGCAGGTCATGCCGAGCTCGGTGGCCTGGTCGCCGAGGTCGCGCAGCTGCGCGTCGTCGAGGGCCGCCACGATGAGCAGGACGAGGTCCGCGCCGTGGGCGCGGGCCTCGGTCACCTGGTAGGCGTCGACCATGAAGTCCTTGCGCAGCAAGGGGGCCCGCACGGCCCGGCGGACGTCGTCGAGATCGGCAAGGGTGCCGCCGAAGCGACGCTCCTCGGTGAGGACGCTGATGGCTGCCGCCCCGCCGGCGGCGTAGGCCGAGGCGAGACGCCCCGGCTCGGGGATCTGCGCGAGCGCGCCCTTGCTCGGGCTCGACCGCTTGACCTCGGCGATGACCGCGACGCCACGGGCGGAACGGAGGCCGGGCAGCGGGTCGAGGGCCGGCGCGACGTCGGCCACCCGGCGCTCGAGCTCGGCGAGAGGCGTCGCGGCACGGCGACGCCCGAGATCCTCGCGGACGCCGCTGATGATCCCGTCGAGAACCGTCGCCACGGTGCTCAGCTCTGGCCGCGGGTCTTGCTGCCGACCTCGTCGGGCGCGTCGACGAACGTGCCGGCCTGCGCGTGGTGCGACGAGGCGCCGTAGCCGGCCATGGACAGGACCTTGCCGGCGACCGCGCCGAGCACGATGACGACCCCACCGACGACGCTGACCGGCACGTTCGACACGACGATGCCGACCGACGTGATGGCCGAGCCGAGCAGGATGATGCCGACCGCCGTCCACGCGGCGACGCTGTGTCCGTGGTCCTCGTGCTGCTCTTCCATGGCGTCCTCTCTCGTCGCGTCGGCCGGGGTCCGGTGGGCCGACCCCGACATTCTGTCAGGTCCTCCGGCGAGTCCTCGGTCAGGTCTCGTCGGGACGGTCGCGCAGCGTGGGGTCGCCGCCGTCCGTGAGCTCGTCCCAGGCCGTGCGCACCTCGCCCCGGGGCCCGCTGTCGGGGCGTCCGCCACGCTCGTAGCGACCCGAGAGGCCCGCCCAGGCGCGGCTCGAGACCGCGGTGGCGGCGCACCCCACGACGAGGGCCACCGCGACGACGAGCGCGACCCAGGCCCACGGCGTCGTCGACCCGGTGGCGTCGGGCGCCGTCGTACGTGCCAGCTCGCGGGCGACCGCCCCGGCCACGGCATCGACCGGGCGGAGTGCGACGAGCACGGTGAAGAGCGCTGCGCCGAGCGAGGCCAGGACCATGGCGACCGATGCGACGGCCCGGATGAGGCGGCCACCGGTCATGAGGCCGAGGAGCGCGACGGCGCACACGACGGCGAGGCCCGGGATGCCGGGCGCGGCCTGGGCGCCGGTGACCTCGGTGACGCCGTGTGCCAGGACGTCGCGGGCCTCGCCGCGGGCCCAGGGCAGGGTGGAGAGGCCGCCGAGGGCCGCTGCCGGCCCGAGGACGGCGAGCGCGGCGAGCCGCTTCGACAGCGTCATGGGTGCCCTGCCGTGTCGGCCGGACGCGCGTCGGGTCGGTGGTCGGGGTGCCGGTCGGGGGCGTCGTCGCCGACACGTCGCAGACCCGCCGCCGCGGCGACGGCACGCAGGGCGGCCGCCGCCTTGTTCACCGTCTCCTCGTACTCGAGGTGGGGGACCGAGTCCGCGACGATCCCCGCGCCGGCCTGCACGTGCGCGCGGCCGTCCTTGATGAGGGCGGTCCGGATGGCGATGGCCATGTCGAGGTCGCCGGCGAAGTCGAGGTAGCCGACGACCCCGCCGTAGAGGCCGCGGCGCAGGCCCTCGTAGCCGTCGATGAGGGCCATGGCCCGCGGCTTCGGCGCCCCGCTGAGCGTCCCGGCCGGGAACGTCGCGACGAGGGCGTCGTAGGCGCTCTGGTCCTCGCGCAGGTCGCCGACGACGGTGGACTCGATGTGCATGATGTGGCTGTAGCGGCGGATCGACATGAAGTCGACGGTGTCGACCGTGCCGGCCCGGCAGATGCGTTGGAGGTCGTTTCGGGCGAGGTCGACGAGCATGAGGTGCTCGGCCCGCTCCTTGGCATCCGCCAGCAGCTCCTCGGCCAGGTGGGCGTCGTGGTCCGGCCCCTTGCCACGGGGGCGCGACCCCGCGATGGGGTGCGTGATCGCCTGGCGGCCGGTGACCTTGATGAGGGCCTCGGGGCTGGACCCGACGACGTCGTAGACCGACCCGTCCGGGTGCGGCAGGCGCAGCAGGTACATGTACGGGCTCGGGTTGCTGACGCGCAGCGCCCGGTACACGTCGAGGGCGTCGGCCGGGCACGGCACGCTGAACCGCTGCGACACGACGATCTGGAAGGCCTCACCGGCCCGGATCGCCTCCTTGGCCTCCTCGACCATCGCCTCGAACTGCGGCTGGGTGTGGCTGCTCGAGCGGACGAGGTCGACGGGGTCGATCGTCGAGACGGTGCTCGGCGCGGGCTGCGCGAGCAGCTCGGCCATCCGGTCGAGCCGGGCGACCGCGTCGGCCCAGGCCTCCTCGATCCGCTCGTCGGTGGCGTCGTGGTTGACCGCGTTGGCCACGAGCAGCAGGGAGCCGTCGCTGTGGTCGAAGACGGCGAGGTCGGTGGCGAGCATCATGGCGAGCTCGGGCAGGTCGAGCTCGTCGCGGCCGCCGTCCGGCACGGCCTCCCACCGGCGCACGGCGTCGTAGGTGACGGCGCCGACGAGACCACCGGTCAGCGGGGGCAGCCCGGGGATGCGCGGCGTCGCCAGGGCCGCGACCGTGTCGCGGACGGCGGCGGTGGGGTCGCCCGACGTCGGCACGCCGACGGGCGGCTCGCCGATCCAGTGCGCCTGTCCCCCGTGCTCGGTCAGCGTCGCGGCGCTCCGCGCGCCGACGATCGAGTAGCGCGACCAGACACCGCCGTGCTCGGCCGACTCGAGCAGGAAGGTGCCCGGGGCGTCGGCCGCGAGCTTGCGGTAGACGCCGACGGGGGTCTCGGCGTCGGCGAGGACCCGGCGCACGACGGGGATGACCCGGCGGTGCTCGAGGGCCAGCTCGGTGAAGACCGGCAGGCTCGGCCACGTGCGGCCCCACGCGAGGTCGGCGTGCGGGGCGGGCGCGAGCGGGGCGGTCGTGTCAGGCACCGGCCCATTCTGGCCCACGGCCTGCGGTCCTCGGCCCGCACCTCACCCAGCGGACGCCGTCCGGCAGGTCAGGCGTCACCGACGACGACAGGCAGCACCCGGGCGTCGAAGCACGTGCGGTCACCGGTGTGGCAGGCGGCGCCGACCTGGTCGACCGTGACGAGGAGCGCGTCGCCGTCGCAGTCGAGCCGCACGCCCTTGACCCACTGGACGTGGCCGCTCGTGTCGCCCTTGCGCCAGTACTCCCGACGGCTGCGCGACCAGAACGTGACCCGGCCCTCGGTCAGGGTGCGCCGCAGGGCCTCGTCGTCCATCCAGCCGACCATGAGCACGTCGCGGGTGTCGTGCTGCTGCACCACCGCCGCGACGAGGCCGTGCTCGTCACGCTTGAGCAGCCCGGCGATCGCCGGGTCGAGCTGCGTCGGGTCAGGGGTCACGTCGGTGGTCGGGTCGGTCGCGTCCATCACCCCGACATTCTGGCTCCCCCGGCACCGAACGAGTCGTTCGGTCTCGAACGCGGTGGTGCACCGGTCAGTTCGGGACTTACCGCCGCCCTCGGCACCGAACGAGTCGTTCGGTCTCGAAAGCGGTGGTGCACCGGGCAGTTCGAGACTTACCGCCGCCCTCGGGACCGAACGACTCGTTCGGTCTCGAAAGCGGTGGTGCACCGGGCAGTTCGAGACCGAACGACTCGTTCGGTCTCGGAAGCCGGGGTCAGACGGCTTGTTGTTGGGCGACCCAGGAGGCGTGCAGCCGGCTGTAGACGCCGCCGAGGGTGACGAGCTCGCTGTGGTGGCCGCGCTCGACGATGCGGCCGGCGTCGACGACGACGACCTCGTCGGCGTTCTCGGCGGTCGAGAGCCGGTGCGCGATGGCGATCGAGGTGCGGCCGCGCGTCAGCGAGTCGAGCGCCCGCTGGAGCCGCACCTCGGTGTGCGGGTCGACGGCCGAGGTGGCCTCGTCGAGGACGAGCAGGTCGGGGTCGGCCAGGTAGGCGCGCGCGAGCGCGACGAGCTGCCGCTCCCCCGCCGACAGGGACTCGCCGCGCTGGCCGACGTCGGTGGCCAGGCCCAGCGGCAGCGTCTCGACCCAGCCGGCGAGACCGAGCTCGGCGAGGGTCTCGCCCACCTGCTCCGGCGTGGCCTCCGGCCGGCCGAACCGGATGTTGTCGAGGAGCGTGCCGTCGAAGAGGAACCCCTCCTGCGGCACGAGGACGACTCGCGACCGCAGGGACGAGAAGCGGATGCGCTGCAGCTCGGTGCCGTCGAGCAGCACCCTGCCGTCGGTCGGGTCCATGAGGCGCGTCAGCAGCTTGGCGAGCGTTGACTTGCCCGACCCGGTCTCCCCGACGATGGCGACGCGGCTGCGCGGGGCGATGGTCAGGTCGACGTCGTGGAGCACGGGTTCGCCTCCCGGATAGGCGAACCCGACGCCGCTGAACTGCACGGTGATGGGGCCTCGGGGCAGCTCGACGCCGTCGTCGGCGGGGTCGGACACGTCGGCCGGCGTGTCGATGATGCCGATGACGCGGCGCCAGCCGGCCACGGCGTTCTGCATCTCGTTGAGGATCTCGGTGGCCTGCTGCACCGGCATCGTGAAGAGGTTGACGAGGAAGAGGAACGCGAGCAGCTCGCCGAGGGTGAGGCGCCCGTCGACCGCGAGGACGGTGCCGACGACGAGGACGACCGCGGTCGTCAGCCCCGAGACGAGCTGGCCCGAGGTGAAGGCGATGACCGCCCGCGCCTGCGCTCCGATGGCAGCCCTGCGGTGCCCCTCGATGGCGGCGTCGATGCGCGCCTCGGTGCGCGCCTCGACACCGTAGGCGCGGATCGCCTGCGCGCCGACGACGGCCTCCGAGACGGCGCCGAGCATGTCGCCGACGCGTTCACGCACCCGCGTGTAGGCGCGTCCGACGATGCCCTGGAAGGTGCGGATGATGACGAACAGGGGCACGAAGCACAGCCACACGACGAGGGCGAGCAGGGGGCTGTAGACGACCATGAGCACGGTCGCGAGCGAGATCTGCGCGACGTTGACCATGAGCATGAGGCCGCCGAACTGCACGAACATCGAGATGGTGTCGACGTCGCTCGTCACCCGCGAGACCAGAGAACCGCGGCGCTCGGTGTTCTGCGTCAGCATCGCGAGGTCGTGGATGTGGCGGAAGGCCTTGAGCCGCAAGGTGGCCAGGCCGCCTTCGGAGGCCCGGAAGAGCCGGACGTTGACGAGGTAGGCCGACAGGGCCGTGACGACGACGCCGACGAGCGCGACCGCGATCCAGAAGCCGACGACGCCGGTGTCGGGCCCGCCACGGGCCAGGATGCCGTCGTCGGTGATGCGCTGGACGACGAACGGCACGAGGACGCGTCCGACGGTCGACAGCACGGCGAGCGCCATGGTGACCCCGATGCCGCGTCGCAGCTCGGGCGACAGCTGGAGCCCCCGCCGGAGGGTCTCGCCGGTGGTCAGCTCGTGACCCGTCGCGATGCCGTGGTGCTCCACCGGCGCCTGCGAACGGAGGCTCATCGGACCGCCTCCCGCTCGTCGCCGCGTCCGTCGGGCCGCTCGGCGTCCTCGAGGTCGTACCCGTCGAGGTCGTACTCGTCGAGGTCCTCACCGCCCGCCTCGGCGGCGAGCGCCGCGCGTTCGGCCGCCTCGCGGGCGTAGGCCGTGACGAGCCGCTCGTACCCGGCGCACCGACGTATCAGCTCGTCGTGGCGGCCGTGGTCGACGACGCGCCCGGCCTCGACGTAGACGACCTGGTCCGCGAGCAGGATCGTGGCCATCCGGTAGGCCACGACGAGGACGGTCGTTCCCGAGCTGGCCTCGCGGAGCCGCGCCAGGATGGCCTGCTCGACACTGGGGTCGACGGCGGACGTCGCGTCGTCGAGGACCAGCAGCTGCGGCTCGCGGACCACCGCACGGGCCAAGGCGATCCGCTGGCGCTGACCGCCGGACAAGCTGGCACCGCGCTCGCCGACCCGCGTGTCGAGGGCGTCGGGCAGCCGCTCGACGAAGCCCGCGCCCTGGGCCACGTTGAGGGCGTGCCAGACCGCCTCGTCGTCGTGGTCGCCGCCGAGGGTGACGTTGCCGCGGACGGAGTCGTCGAACATGAAGGTCTGCTGGGCGACGAGAGCGGCGACGTCGCTGACGCCGCCCTTGCGCACCTCGCGCAGGTCGACGCCGTCGAGGAGGACGGCTCCGCTGTCGGGGTCGACGAGGCGCAGGACGAGGTTGGTCAGCGTCGTCTTGCCGCTGCCCGTCGGTCCGACGACGGCGACGGTCGAGCCGGGCGCGAGGTCGAGGGTGACGTCGACGACGGCCGGGTTGAGGTCGGTGCCGCCGTCCTCGGTCTCGATCTCGTAGGCGTAGGCGAGGCCGTCGGCCTGCAGGTGGCTCGAACGGCCCTTCGGTAGCTCGCGGGTGCCGTAGGTCATGCCGCCCGTGGCCTCGAGCACCGCCTCGATGCGACGCCACCCGACGACGGCTCGCGGCAGCTCGGCCAGGACCCAGCCGAGCGCTCGCACCGGGAAGGCGAGGATCGAGAAGAGGTAGGCGATCTGCACGACCTGGGCGGCGGACAGGTAGCCGCTGCCGACGCGCAGCGTGCCGACGAGCAGCACGGCGAGCGTCCCGAGGGTCGGGATCGCCTCGATGGCCGGGTCGAAGCGCCCGCGGGTACGCCCGACCTCGACGTTGGCGTCTCGCAGCTCGTGCGTGACGGCCGCGAACCGCTCGGCCTCGTGGTCCTCGCGGCCGAGCGACTTGACGACGAGCGCGGCCTCGAAGCTCTCGTGGGCCACCTCCGACACGTCCGCGCGCAGCTGCTGCGCCCGGGTGACGCGCGGCGACATCGCTCGCTGGAACGCGACGTTGGCCGCGAAGAGCATGGGGAACACGGTGAGTCCGACGAGCGCGAGCCACGGGTCGATGACGGCCATCTGGACGATGCCGAACACCAGCATGACGACGACGCCGAGTGCCATCGGCAGCGGAGCGAAGATGTTCCACGTCGCCTCGACGTCGGCGTTGGCGTTGGAGAGCAGCTGCCCGGACGGGTGCCGGTGGTGCCAGGCGAGGGGCAGCCGCAGGTACTGCCGGGTGACCCGCTGCCGGTACATCGCCCCGAGGTTGAACATGGCGATGCCGCCGGCGAGGCGGCGGCCGATGACACCGACGACGTTGACGAGGACGACGAGGGCGAGGACGCCGCCTATGGTCCACAGCTGCGCGGCGGTGACGTGCCGGGCCGCGATGGCGGGCGTGACCGAGTGGTCGACGACCCAGCCGATGGCCCACGCGGTAAGGCCGGTCATGACGCCGTACACGACGCTGCCGAGGACCGCGAGGGCGAACCACCGGGGTTGGTCCCTGATGCCGAGGCCGATGACGCCGAACCCCTCGCGCAGGGTGGAGGCGCCGCCGCGAGCACGCGGGGTCGATGGGCCGTTCACGGTGTGGCGCTCCCCTGTCGTCGGGCCGGTGTGGCCGGTGTGGCCGGTCGGGCCGCTGCTGCCGGCTGGTCGTGGCCGCCCCGGCACGGCGGCCCGCCGACTTCCCACCTTCTCACGCATCGGTGACGACGCCGTTTCGAGGACGCGTCCACAGCCACTCGGCGTCGGCGGCCGTGCCGCCGGCGGGCGTGCGGCGGAAGCCGAGGCGGGCGAGGACGCGGTGGCTCGGGGCGTTGTCGGGCGCGGTGCGCGCGACGACGGCGAGCCCTGCCGCGTCGAGCGCACGGCACATCGTGCCCAGCACGTCGGTCATGAGCCCGCCGCCGCGGGCTTCGGGGACGAGGCCGTAGGCGACCTCGACGACACCGTCGACGGGCGGGCCGAAGCAGCCGATCGTGCCAACCGTCAGGCCGTCCGACCGGCGCACGACGTGGCGCGGCGACCACGCGTCGGGCCGGTCGAGCATGCCGACGGCGTCGAGGTCGTCCTGACGCGGGTAGCCGGGCGCCCACGTCGGCCGGCGCTCGCCGCGTCGCATGGCGTCGGCGTCCTCCCACGTCACGGGGACCAGGCGCGCCCACCGGGTCTCGAGCGGGTCGGGCCCGATCGGGTCGGCGAGGGCACCGGTGGCCACCCAGTAACGGCGGTGCCCGTCGACGGTCTGCTCGAGGTAGCCGCCGCACGACTCGACGGTGCGCGCGGACCCGACGTTGTCGTCGTCGCACGTGACGAGGACCGGGTCGATCCCCCGGGCGGCGGCCATCGCGAGCGCGAGCCGCAGCGCCGCCGTGGCGATGCCGCGTCGCCGCGCGAAGGGCGCGACGGCGTACCCGATGTGCCCGCCCTCGACGAGCAGCGCGGGGCTGAGTGCGTGCCGCAGCGCGACGGTCCCGACGACCCGCCCGTCCTCGACGACCCAGCGGTAGGACGACGCGACGCGTCCCTCGGGCAGCGCGAGGTCGGTGCGCTCCATGCGGCCGAGCCAGTCGACCCACTCGGCGAACACGGCGGGCTCGGCGAGCCGCGCGCGGTCGGTGTGCCGGTAGCCGGAGCCGTGGACGGTCTCGCCCTCGAAGGCGTCGACGAGCTCCCACCACGAGGCGGCGAGGTCGGTGGTGGGGCGCACGAGCTCGATCACCAGACGACCCTAGGCAGACCGTCGTGCCGGGGGCCACCGGGTTTGCCGAAGCGTCCCGCCTGAGAGGATGGGCGCCATGACGCGCCACGCCCGGACCGAACGGCTCCAGCTCTGTGACACGCTCGACCGGCTCGGCCCGGACGCACCCACCCTGTGCGAGGGCTGGGCCACCCGCGACCTCGCGGCGCACCTCGTCATCCGCGAGCACCGCCCGGACCTGCAGGCCGGCGTCTACGTGCCGTTCCTGGCCGACCGCCTCCAGCGCGAGCAGCGCGCCCTGGCCGACGGCGACTACCCCGGCCTCGTCGCCCGGGTGCGGGCCGGTGCACCGGCCTGGAACCCGATGCATCTCGGCGTGGTCGACGAGCTGACGAACACCGTCGAGTACGTCGTGCACCACGAGGACGTGCGCCGCGCCCAACCGGACTGGGCGCCGCGCGAGCTGTCCGCCGACCTCGAGGCCGCGCTCTGGGCCGCGCTGCGCCGCACCGCGCGCCTCATGTTCCGCAAGGCACCGACCGGCATCGTGCTCGTCGCGCCGGGCCGCGGCCGGCACTCCGCCAAGCTCCCCGACGCGCACGGCACCGTCGTCCTGCGCGGCGCGCCGCTCGAGCTGCTCCTGTTCGCGTACGGTCGCCAGGACGTCGCCCAGGTCGAGGCCTCGGGGGACGCCGACGACATCGCCGCCCTGCAGGGGGCCCACCTCGGCATCGCCTGACGAGCACCCGACCGCACGGGATCCCCGCGCACGCCGCTACCGGACGGTGACCCCGGCCTCGCGGAGGGCGTCCTTGACCTGGCCCACGGTCAGCTCGCCGAAGTGGAAGACGCTCGCGGCGAGGACGGCGTCGGCGCCGGCCCGGACGGCGGGTGCGAAGTGCTCGAGGCGGCCGGCTCCCCCGCTCGCGATGACCGGCACGGAGACCTCGGCGCGGACGCGACGGATCAGCTCGAGGTCGAAGCCGTCCTTGGTGCCGTCGGCGTCCATCGAGTTGAGGAGGATCTCGCCGGCGCCGAGCTCGGCGGCCCGGGCGCACCACTCGACGGCGTCGAGGTCGACCGGGGTGCGTCCGCCGTGGGTCGTCATGACGAAGTCGTCGGTGGGTCGGCCGTCGTCACCGAGCCGGCGCCGGACGTCGGCCGACAGGACGAGCACCTGCGCGCCGAAGCGCCAGGCGATCTCGGAGATGAGCTCGGGTCGGGCGATGGCGGCGGTGTTGACCCCGACCTTGTCCGCCCCGGCCCGCAGCAGCCGGTCGACGTCGTCGACGGCGCGCACACCCCCACCCACCGTGAGCGGGATGAAGACCTGCTCGGCGGTGCGCCGGACGACGTCGTAGGTGGTCTCGCGGTTGCCGCTGCTCGCCGTGACGTCGAGGAAGGTCAGCTCGTCGACGCCCTGGGCGTCGTAGACCTTCGCCAGCTCCACGGGGTCGCCGGCGTCGCGGAGGTTCTCGAAGTTGACACCCTTGACGACGCGCCCGGCGTCGACGTCGAGACAGGCGATGACGCGGGTGGCGACGGGCATGCGCCAAGGCTAGGGCAGGCGGGTGCGCCGCCGGCGGTCGGTATCGTCGCCGCCATGTGGGACGACGTCACGACGCCGCCGCGCCCCGAGGACGTGGAGGCCGTCGTCTCCCGCACGCTCGCGGCAGCGCCGCGCTGCGGCGACACCGTCGTCGTGGCGGTCGACGGGCACAGCGGCGCGGGCAAGACGACGCTGGCCCGCGGCACCCGCGACGCCCTGACCGCCGCCGGCGTCACCGGCGTCGGGCTCCTGCACCTGGACGAGATCTACCCCGGTTGGGACGGCCTGGCCGCGGCGCCGGGCCTGCTGGCCGAGCAGGTCCTCGCCCCGCTGTCGCGCGGTGAGCCCGCGGCGTACCGACGCTGGAGCTGGGTCCGGCAGACGTGGGCGGGCACCCGCGAGGTGGCGCCATGCCGGGTCCTCGTCGTCGAGGGCTGCGGCAGCAGCGTCGGACCGGCGCGGCCGTTCGTGGCCGTCGCGGTCTTCCTCGACGCCGACCGCGACCTGCGCCGGACCCGGGGCCTGGCCCGCGACGGCGACGCGTACGAGCCGCACTGGGAGCGCTGGGCCCGGCAGGAGGCGGCGCTCTTCGCGTCGGACCGCACGAGGGAGCGCGCGGACCTCGTCATCGACACCTCTAGTCTCTGAGGCATGGACCGGATCGAGACGCGGCCGCACGCGCTGCACGGCACGACGGGATGAGCGCCCGCACCGCCCGCACCGCCATCCGTCCCCTTCCACCCGTCTGGGCCATGGCCGTCGCGCTCGTCGCCGTCGCCGCGAACCTGCGCATCGCCATCACCAGCGTTCCGCCCCTGCTCGACAGCATCTCGGCCGACCTGCACCTGTCGCACGCGGCCGCCGGTGCGCTGACGACGCTGCCCGTCCTGTGCATGGGCGTGTTCGCGCCCGTCGCGAGCCGGCTGGCCCACCGGCTCGGCGCCGTGGCCGCCGTCCTGGCCGCGGTGGGGAGCATCCTCGTCGGCACGGTGAGCCGCCTCGCCGGCGACCACGGCGTCGTGCTGTACGCCGGCACCTTCCTCGCCGGGGTCGGCATCGCGGTCGCCGGCACCCTCCTGCCGCGGCTCGTCAAGACGTTCTTCCCGCCCGAACGGGTCGGGCTGGTGACCGGCCTCTACATGCTCGCCATGATGGGCGGCGCCGCGGTGAGCTCGGCGCTGTCGGTGCCGCTGGCCGACCGGCTCGGCTCGTGGCAGGCCTCCCTCGGGTCCTGGTCGGTCGTCGCCCTCGTCGGCGGGCTCGCGTGGGCCCCGTTCACGCAGCGGGCCAACCCGCACCACACGACGGGCGAGGAGGGCGCCGGACGCCTGCCCTGGCGCAGCCGCACCGCGTGGCTCGTCGCGCTCTACCTCGCGCTGCAGTCGTGGTGCTTCTACTCCGCCATCACGTGGCTCGCGCCGACGTACGTCGAGCAGGGATGGTCACGCGCCTCCGCGGGGTACCTCGCCGCCGCGTTCAGCGCCGCCCAGATCGTCTCCGGTCTCGTGGGGCCCCTCCTCAGCGACCGGACCCGCGACATGCGCCGGCTGCTCCTGCCGTCGGCTTTCCTCGGCGTGGTCGGCAGCCTCGGCGTCTCCTTCGCGCCGCTCGCCGCTCCGTGGCTCTGGGCCCTCGTCACCGGGCTCGGGCAGGGCGCCGCGTTCTCGCTCGCACTCGTCCTGCTCGTCCGGTACGCCGTGACGCCGGACGCCAGTGGCCGCCTCACCGGGATGGCCTTCCTCGTCTCCTACGGCCTCGCCTCGGTCGGGCCGCTCGCCATGGGCCTGGTCCGCGACGTCTCGGGTGGGCTGTCGCCCGTCTGGCTCGTCCTCGGCGTCATCGGCGTCGTCCAGGGTCTCGTCGTCCTCCTCCTGCGGCCGGACCTGCGCCGGGTGGGCTGACCGGCCCGTCGGCGCCCGTCCCGTCGGGGCGTGGACACGCGTGTGACCGGTGTGTCCTCTGCGCATCCGTGCGCGCGGCTGCGGCGAATCCTGTCAATTCGGACGAAACCGCTCACATCCTCCCGATCGGCATCGCACACTGCTGTGCGGCCGGTCTCGTGACCTGTCCCCCGCTCGGGCGAGACGGCATCCCTCCACGAAGGACAGCGACGTTCGACGACCCTGACTTCCGAGGAGACGACCGATGCCCCTCCACCCCACCACGTCCGGCCCCGCCGCCGGCCCACGACGTCCCCGGACGCGTCGCGCGAGCCGCCTGCTCGCCGCCGCGGTCTCGGTGGCCGCCGCCGCGACCCTGCTACCGGCCACTGCCGCGGGCGCCGCCGTGGCGCCGGCCGCAGTCGGTCTCGCGGGCATGGCCGGCGTCGCGGCCGTCGCCGCGCCGGGCCCGGTCACCCTGTCGGTCGTCGCGGGTCCGACGCGCGGCGGGACCGCCGTCGAGCTGTCCGGCACCGGCGTCGCCTCGGCCACCAGGGTGTGGTTCGGCGGCACGGCGGTGACCGCCATCCAGCCCCTCTCCACCACCCGCATCCGCGTCACGACCCCCGCCCGCCCAGCCGGCGTCGTTTACGTGCGCGTCTCGAACGCGGCCGGCTTCTCGCCCCAGTCCCTGCGCTCCACCTTCGCGTTCGAGGCCGTCCCGACCGTGTCACGGCTGTCGACGACGCTCGGCTCGACGTCCGGGGGCACCCCGGTGACGCTGACGGGAACGGGCCTCTACCGGGCCTCGGCCGTGCGGTTCGGCACGGCATACGCGCGGATCGTCGCGCGGGTGTCGGCCACGGAGCTTCGCGTCACCACACCCGCCCATGCCGTGGGACTCGTCGACGTACGCGTCACGACGCCCGGCGGCACGTCGGCGGCGACGACGGCCACCCGCTTCCGCTACGCCGTCACGCCCACCCTCACCGGCCTGTCCACCAGCGCAGGTCCGACGGCGGGCGGCCAGACGGTCACGATCAGCGGCACCGCCCTCACCGGTGCCACGACCGTCTGGTTCGGCACCTCACGCGCCCCGTCGTTCACGCGCCTGTCCGCGACGTCGGTGCGCGCCGTCACCCCGGCCCGCCCGGCGGGGACGGTCGACGTCCGCGTCACGACGCCGAACGGCACGACCCCCGTCGTCCCGAGCGGCCGGTACTCGTACGAGGCGGTCCCGACCGTGACGAACGTGTCGCCCTCGAGCGGCCCGTCGCGCGGCGGCACGGTCGTGACCCTGACGGGCACGAACCTCGGCAACGCCAGCTCCGTCTTCTTCGGCGGCACCCGGGTCCTCCAGGTCACCCGGGTCTCGGCGTCGACGCTGAAGGTCACCGCCCCCGCGCACGCCGCGGGGACGGTCTGGGTCCGGGTCACGTCCGCCGGCGGCTGGTCGGCGGTGGGCCCGGCGACGAGGTACACCTTCGGCGCCCCGCCCGCGGTGACGGGTCTTTCGGCAGACGCGGGGCCGCTCGCGGGCGGCACGGTTCTCACGGTCACCGGCACCCACCTCGAGGACGTCACCTCGGTGCGGTTCGGCAGCACGCCGGGCACCGACCTCGTCGTCGTCAGCTCGACGACGCTCCGGGTCACGACCCCCGCGCACGCCGCGGGCACGGTGTCGGTGCGCGCCGTCAACGCCAACGGCACCTCCCCCGACGTCGCCGCGGCGACGTTCGCCTACGAGCCCGCCCCGCGCGTCACCTCGCTGTCGGTCCCGGCCGGTCCGCTGCGCGGTGGCACCGTCGTCACCCTGACCGGCACGACGTTCGGGCGGGCCGGGTCGGTCACCTTCGACGGCGTGCCGGGAACCGCCCTCGTCCGGGTGTCCGACACGCAGCTCCGCGTGACGAGCCCCGCCCACGCCGACGGCACCGTCGACGTGCAGGTCGTCGCGCCCGGCGGCACGTCGGCCACCGGCTCGGCCAGCCGCTTCGTCTACCAGGCCGTCCCGACCGTCACCGGTGTGACGCCCACGCTGTCGCGGACCAGGGGTGGCACGACCGTCACCATCACCGGCACGGCCTTCGACCGCGTCAGCGCGGTCACGTTCGGCAGCAAGCCCGCGACGGCGTTCACCCGGGTCTCCTCCACCACGGTGACCGCCACCGTGCCGCCGATGGCGGAGAGCGTCGTCAACCTCCACGTCGTCACACCCGGTGGCAACTCGGCTCCTCGTGCCGCCAACGCCTTCACGTACCAGGACCCGCCGGTCGTCACCCTCGTGTCGCCGTCGTCCGGCCCGCTCGCGGGGGGTACCACCGTCACGCTGAGCGGCACGTCGTTCCAGAACGCGTCCGCCGTGCTGTTCAACGGGGTACCGGCCACGTCCTTCACCCGGGTCTCGGCGACCCGCCTCACCGCCGTCGTCCCGGCCCGGGTCTGGACCGGCACGGTGCCGGTCCGCGTCACCACCCCCGCCGGCACCGTCGTCAAGAGCGACGGCTTCCTCTACGACGCCGGCGCCTCGCTGCAGCCGGGCCAGTCCCTGACCGCGGCCACGACGATGCGCTCGCCCAACGGCGCCTACACGCTGACGCTCCAGCCCGGCGGCGACCTCGTGCTGACCAAGGGCACCACCCGCCTCTGGTCGGCCGGCACCACGGGCACCGGCAACCGGCTGACCGTCCGCGCGGACGGCAACGTCGTCCTGCTCAACGCGAGCGGCGCGGGCATCTGGAGCAGCGCGACGTCCGGCTGGACGGGCGCGCACCTGACGCTCGGTGACGACGGGCTCCTGCTCCTGAGCCAGGGCGTCACGCCCGTCTGGGACCACCGCGGGATCCGGTACGACCGCCTCCTGTCGGGGCAGACCCTGCGCGCCGGCGAGTCGCTGCAGTCGGTCAACGCGTCGTGGCGCCTCACGATGCGCACCGACGGCAACCTCGTCGTCACGACCTCGGCCGGCCGGCTGCAGTGGTCGGCGCTGACCTCGGGCTCGGGCAACGTCGCCGTCATGCGCACCGACGGCAGCTTCGTCGTGAAGTCCCGCTCGGGATCGGTGCTGTGGTCGACGAAGACCACCGACGCCCCCGGGTCGATCGTGCGGATGCTCGGTGACGCGAACGTGGCGGTGTACGAGGGCCCCAAGGTCGTGTGGGCCATCACCGGCGGTCCGGGCCCGCGCAGCTGGGCGTGCTACTCCAAGGCCACCCAGACGTGCATCACCCGCTTCGGCTACTACGGCCAGAGCGCGTGGGGCTACCCGGTCGACGCGTGGGGCAACAACTGCACCAACTTCTCTGCCTACCGCCTGTCCCGCGACGGCGTGCCCAACCCCGGAAACCTCGGCAACGCGGCGACGTGGGACGACCGGGCCCGGGCCAAGGGCTTCGTCGTGGACCAGAGGCCGAAGGTCGGCACCATCGCGCAGTGGAACAGCAACCACGTGGCCTACGTCGACTGGGTCAGCTCCGACGGCACGAAGGTCGCGATCTCCGAGAGCGGGTACGGCGGCACGGTCCTCGGCGTCACGTACACCTCGATGAGCGGTCGCCGCATCCTCACCAAGGGCACGTCGTCCTGGCCGTCGAACTTCATCCACTTCCGCTGAGCGGGCACCGGTGACGGCGGGGGTGAGCCGGCTGTCCGAGCGGACTTCACCGCCCGCGCCCGACCCATCGGCTGCACCGGCTCGTCGCCGACGACCTCTGGGCGTCGAACGGGCCCGTGGTCGGGTCAGGCGGCCGTAGCATCCGGCAGACGCTGCCACCAGAAGGGATCCCGTTGTCCGAGCTCCGCCCCGTGCCCTCCACGCCCGAGCCCGCCGGCGGCGTCCCCACACGGGCCGCGCAGCGGGTCGCCGACCCCGCACGACCCCGCCTCTCGTGGTTCGCGCGCCGACGGCGAGCAGCGCTCGACCGTGCGTCGGCCCGCATCCACGATGGGCTCTGCGCCAAGGCCGGCCACGGGGAGGCGCCGTCATCCCCGGCGGGCGTCTCGGGCGGTGTCCTGGCGCGAACGCTGACGGCCGCCGGTGTACGTCGCCGCGAGGACCCGTTCGCCGTCCTCGAGTCGGTGCGCGCACGTCCGGCCCCGACGGCCGAGCAGGTCGCCGCCGCCCGCCGCCGTGCCGAGGACCAGGACCTGCGTTGGGACGCGAGTCACCCGCGCGACGACCTGCGACTGTCGCTCGTCGAGGCACGCGACGCCGAGGGCATGCTGGCCCTGTCCGACACGGAGGACGCCGACGGTGAGCTGGCCCGGCTACGACCCGCTCTCACTCGACAGCTCGAGGACGAGCTGATCCACCCGAACACCTGAGGCCCGGTCGCGACCCACCGGAGGGCTGTGGTCCGGGCGCGCCGAGGTCCGGGCCGGATCGTCGGTGCCGGCGCGCGCGGCCTAGCCTTGGGGGATGGATCTCGGCCTCGACTTCGGCACCACGTACACCGTCGTCGCCCACGCCGACCGGGGCAACTACCCGGTGGTGGCCTTCCTCGACGAGGACGGAGACGCCCGTGACCACTTCCCGTCCGTCGTCGCGGACGACGGAGGGACGCTGCTCCACGGCTTCGCGGCGCTGGAGGCGGCCCGCCGGGGCGCGCCGTCCGCGCGTTCGTTCAAGCGGCTGCTCGCCGAGCCCCGAGTCACGCCGGACACCCCCATGCGCCTCGGCGACCGGCAGGTGCCGCTGTTCGACGTCCTGACCGGGCACTTCTCGGCCGTGCTGGACGCACTCCGGACGGGCTCGAGCATCGAGGGCAGGCTGGATCGGACGGCCACACCGCGGGCCGTGCTCGGTGTACCCGCCCAGGCCAACAGCGCCCAACGCTTCCTCACGCTGGAGGCCTGCCGGCGGGCCGGCTTCGACGTGGCCGGCCTGGTCAACGAGCCCTCGGCCGCCAGCTTCGAGTTCGCCCACCGGCAGGCACGGTCGATCACGTCTCGGCGAGACCTCGTCATCGTCTACGACCTCGGCGGAGGCACCTTCGACGCGTCGTTGCTGCGGCTGTCGGGCACCCACCACGAGGTGCTCGACTCCTTCGGCGTCAACCGGCTCGGCGGGGACGACTTCGACCAGGAGCTCGCCGCGGTCGCCCTTCGGGCTGCCGGCCGTTCGGGCACCGAGCTGTCCGAGGTGTCGTGGGCGAGCCTGCTCGAGGAGTGCCGCGAGGCCAAGGAGCGGATCGGTCCGCAGTCCCGACGGGTCACCGTCGAGGTACCCGGGGTCGATGACGACGGCAGCACCGCAGTGACCGTTCCCGTCGACGACTTCTACTCCGCCGTGACGCCCCTCGTCGCGGCCACCACGGAGGCGATGGAGCCGCTGGTGCGGTCGCTCTCGGCCGACGACGACGGTGACGAGCTGCAGGGAGTGGCCGGCATCTACATCGTCGGCGGGGCGAGCGGCCTGCCGCTCGTCCCCCGCGTGCTGCGGTCGCGCTTCGGTCGTCGCGTGCACCGCTCCCCGCTGCCGAGCGCGTCCACGGCCGTCGGCCTCGCCATCGCGGCCGACCCCGACGCGGGGTTCTCGCTGCGCGACCGGCTCTCGCGCGGCTTCGGCGTCTTCCGCGAGCGCGAGGGCGGGGCTGCCGTGTCCTTCGACCCGGTGCTCGACCGGTCGCTGCCGACCGCCGACGCGCTGGGCGAGCCGGAGTCCGCCGCCCCGGTGGTCGTGACCCGCCGGTACCAGGCGGCTCACAACATCGGCTGGTTCCGGTTCGTGGAGTACTCCTCGGTCGACGACCAGGGCGAGCCTCGCGGCGACCTCGCGCCGATGGCCCAGATCGTCTTCCCGTTCGACCCGGAGCTCCAGCAGGCGGCGGACCGGACCGCGAGCGGCGAGGCTCTCGACGCGTCGGTCCTGCAGGGCCTGCCCATCGTGCGCCTCGAGGCCGGGCCGCTGCTCGAGGAGCGCTACACCGTCGACTCGGACGGCATCGTCGAGCTTCTCCCTCACCGACCTGACGACCGGCTACCGGCAGGAGCACGTGCTCCGCGTCTGACCGGGTGTGGACGGCCCCCTCTTTCGCGTTAATGTCATTGACATGAAAGAAGCGGCCCTCGCGTCACGGCCGTACGTCATGGATGCGCGGGCCCGCGCTGCGGCCGAGACGGGCGAGCGGATCCTGGACGCGACGACCAGCCTCTTCGTCGAGGTCCCGTACGCCCGTCTCACGCTGGCCGGCGTCGCGGAACGGGCCGGCGTCACGGTGCAGACGGTGATCCGTCGCTTCGGCGACAAGGAGCGCCTGGTCGCCGCAGCCGCGGCCCGCGGACGCGCCGCGGTGCAGGCCCAGCGTCAGGAGGCGCCGGTCGGCGACCTGCGAGGGATCGTGCACAACCTCGTCGAGCACTATGAGCAGGCCGGCGCGATCGCGCTCCGGCTGCTCGCCGAGGAGGAGTTCTCGCCGACCATCGCCGAGATCGCGCAGAGCGGCCGAGACCTCCACCGCCAGTGGTGCGCCCGCGTCTTCGCGCCGACCCTTGCGAACCTGCGTGGACCCGCACGCCGACGGCGTCTGGCCCAGCTCGTCGCCGTGTGCGACGTCCACACCTGGAAGCTGCTGCGCACCGACGCCGGTCTGAGCCGGCGCCAGGTCACCCAGGCGCTGCTCGAGATCCTCGAGCCGCTCACCCAACCCGCTGCTGCGCCGAGCAGCTGAGCGATCGGAGCGACCATGTCCGTCGTCCTCGCCTACACCTCCCCCGCCATCGGTCACGTGTTCCCGATGACGCCGCTGCTGCTCGAGCTGCGACGGCGCGGCCACGACGTGCACGTCCGCACCCTGGCCTCCCAGGTGGAGACGCTGCGCGGGCTGGGGCTGTCCGTTCAGCCCATCGACCCCGCCGTCGCGGCCATCGGCCACACCGACTGGTCCGCCCGCGGTGCTCGGCGTGCTCTCGAGCGGACCGTCCTCACCCTCTGCGAACGGGCCGGCCTCGACGGACCGGACCTGCAACGGGCCATCGACGAGGTCCACCCCGACGTCGTGGTCGTCGACCTCAACGCCTGGGGCGCGTCCCTGACCGCCGAGGCCTGGGGCGGACCGTGGGCCTTCTTCAGCCCGTACACCCCACCCATCCGCTCACGGGGCACACCGCCGTTCGGGCCGGGACTGGCACCGATCCCCGGACCCGTCGGACGCGTCCGCGACGCCCTGCTCCGACCGCTCGTGCTGGGCGCCGCCGAGGCGGCGATGACGCCCAGGATCAACGCCCTGCGCAGGCAGCGTGGCCTGCCGGTCGTGACGTCGGCCGACGCGTTCTTCCACCGCGCCGACGTGATGCTCGTGGCGACCGGCGAGCCGTTCGAGTACCCGCACCCCGACTGGAGCGGCCGGGTCGCCATGATCGGCGCGCTCCCCTGGGAACCTCCGGTCCAGGTCCCGGAGTGGCTCGACGACCTCGAAGGACCGCTGGCCCTGGTGACGACCTCCTCGGAGTACCAGGCCGACGGGGACCTCGTCCGGGCGGCGGTCGACGGCCTCGCCGGCGAGCCGTTCACCGTCGTCGTCACCGCACCGGCCGGCACGAGCGGGACCCACGGCGACGTCGCCGCTGCCGCGGGGAGGTCAGCTGGCAACGTCCGGGTCGTCGACTTCGTGCCCCACGGCCCCGTCCTGGAGCGGGCCGTCGTCGCCGTCACGCACGGCGGGATGGGCGCCACGCAGAAGGCTCTCGCCCGGGGGGTGCCGGTCTGCGTCGTCCTCTTCGGCCGCGACCAGCACGAGGTGGCCGCCCGCGTCGTGCACGCGCGTGCGGGGACCCGGTTGTCGCCACGCAGGCTGACGCCGGAGTCCTTGCGCCACAAGGTCCGTCAGGCGATGACCATGGCCGAGGGTGCGCGCCGGGTCGCCGCCGGCTACACCGCCGCGGGCGGGGCGGTGTCCGGGGCGGACCACGTGGAGGCGCTGCTCAGCGGGCACTAGGTACGGTGCGCCGGCTCTTGCTCTTGTGGCGACCGTCGTCGTCGACGAACCTGTTGCCATGGACCCGATGGCCGACACACCGCACGGGCAGGGCATTCCGACGCACCAGACGGTGCCGATCGCGGACTACGGGTTCCTGTCGGACGGTGAGGTGGCGGCGCTCGTGGCTCCCGGCGGGGACGTCGACTGGATGTGCCTGCCGCGCTTGGACTCCCCGAGCGTCTTCGGCGCGATGCTCGGGCGGCACTCGGGGCGCTTCCGCCTGGGGCCCTCGGACGTGAGCGTGCCGTCGGCACGCCGCTACCTGCCGGGGACGATGGTGCTCGAGACGAGCTGGGGCACCCCGACAGGGTGGATCATCGTCCGGGACGTCCTGCTCATCGGTCCGTGGCACCACGACGACGGGGTGTCCCTGAAGCACCATCGCACGCCCGTGGACTACGACTCCGAGCACACGCTCCTGCGCAACATCCGCTGCGTGTCGGGCGAGGTGCAGCTGGTGATGGAGTGCGAGCCCGTGCTCGACTACGGCCGTCGGACGGCGCGATGGGAGTACACCGACCGCGGTTACCACCAGGGGCGCGCATCGGCCGAGGGGTCCGACGTGTCGCTGACGCTGACGACGGATCTTCGTCTCGGCTTCGAGGGCGGGCAGGCCACGGCCCGGACGCTGCTCAAGGCCGGCGACGAGCGCTTTCTCGCCCTCTCGTGGGGGGCCGTCCCGCCACCGCTGACCACCGCCGAGGCGCACGACCGGCTCGAGTGGACGGCGCACCACTGGCAGCACTGGCTCGCGCGCGGCCGCTTCCCCGACCATCCGTGGCGCAGCTACCTGCAGCGAAGCGCCCTGACGCTCAAAGGACTGACGTACGCCCCGACCGGAGCCATCGCGGCGGCCGCGACGACGTCGCTACCGGAGACCGTCGGGGGGGCACGCAACTACGACTACCGCTTCACCTGGATCCGTGACGCGACGTTCGCCCTCTGGGGCATGTACTCGCTCGGGTTCGACTGGGAGGCAGTCGACTTCTTCTCGTTCATCGCCGACGTCGCCGAGCGTGACGACGACCTGCAGATCATGTACGGGATCGGTGGAGAGCGCGACCTCTCCGAGTCGACGCTCGACCACCTGCCCGGGTACGCCGGCTCACGGCCGGTGCGCGTCGGCAACGCCGCCCACTCGCAGGTGCAGCACGACGTCTGGGGCGCGCTCCTCGACTCCGTGTACCTGCACTCGAAGGTCGCCGACCACCTGGACGGGCGGATCTGGCCGATCCTCGGCAAGCAGGTCGAGGCGGCCCTCAAGCACTGGCGGGAGCCGGACGCGGGCATCTGGGAGGTACGCGGCGAGCTGCAGCACTTCACCTCCTCGAAGATCATGTGCTGGGTCGCGGCGGACCGCGGTGCGCGCCTCGCCGCGATGATCGGGCAGGAGGCCGAGGCCTCCCAGTGGCGGCTGGCCGCCGACGAGATCAAGGCGGACGTCCTCGAACACGGCGTCGACGATCGCGGCGTGCTGACCCAGTACTACGGGACCGACGCCCTCGATGCGTCGCTGCTCCTGGCGCCGCTGGTGCGGTTCCTTCCGTCCGACGACCCGCGGATCCGGGCGACGGTGCTCGCGATCGCGGACGAGCTCACCGAGGACGGCTTGGTGCTGAGGTACCGGGTGGACGAGACCGATGACGGGTTCTCCGGCAAGGAGGGCACCTTCACGATCTGCTCGTTCTGGCTCGTGTCGGCGCTGTCCGAGATCGGGCAGCACCGGCGAGCTCACGAGCTGTGCGCCAAGCTGCTGTCGCTGGCCGGGCCGCTCGAGCTCTATGCCGAGGAGATCGACACCCACACCGGCCGCCACCTGGGCAACTTCCCGCAGGCGTTCACCCACCTGGCCCTGATCAACGCGGTCATGCACGTGATCGCCCACGAGCACGAAGCGGGTCGGTCCGAGTGAGCCGGACCGCCACCGGTTGAGCGGGGCCGGCCCTTGCCACGGCACTCACGTCTCGCACGATGACACGGAGGTCCCCGAGGCCTGGTGGGGATGGCGCGGGCGAGCCCCGGCGGCAGGCAGCCGGACGGCGACGTGCAGTCCGCCACCCGGACGCGGGGTGAGCGTGAGGGTCCCGTCGTGTGCCCGGACGATGCTGTCCACGATGGCGAGGCCGAGGCCGACACCGGCGTGCTCCGTTCGCGTGCGTCCGGCCCCGCGTTGGAAGGGCTCGGCGAGCGTGCCGACCAGGGCGGCGTCGAGGTGCTCACCGGTGCTCTCGACGGTGAGCACGACGCTCCCCTCCGTCCGCGCGCTGGTCGTGACCCACACCGTGCCGCCCCGAGGCAGGTTGTGGACGATCGCGTTGTGCGCGAGGTTCGTCGTCATCTGCTGCAGGAGCACCGGCGACCCGAGCGTCGAGGCGGTGTCGCCCGAGCTTCTCGATGGCGACACCACGCTCCTCTGCCAGCGGGAGCAGCGTCTCGGCGGCGTCCTCCGCGAGCAGTGACAGGTCGACCTCCTCCCGGGTGAAGGAGCGCTGGCCGGACCGGCTGAGCAGGAGCAGCGCCTCGGTGAGCCGGACTGCCCTGGCGTTGAGGTCGAGGAGCCGTCCGACGAGCTGCCCGTGGTCGTGGTCCGGGTCCTTGCGGGCCACCTCGAGGAGGGTCTGGGTGATCGCGAGGGGGGTGCGCAGCTCGTGCGAGGCGTTGGCGGCGAAGCGCCGCTGTTCGGCGACGTGTGCCTCGAGCCGCGCGAGCATGGTGTCGAAGGCGTCTGCGAGCTCACGGAACTCGTCGCTGCGGCCCTCGAGCCGGACCCGGTGCGCCAGCGAGCCGGTGGCCGCGACGCGGGTCGCCTCGGTGATCCGGCTCAGGGGCGCCAGCATCCGTCCGGCAAGCAGCCACCCCCCGAGGAGGCCGAACGCGAGAAGGAACGTCAGCGCCTGGACGGCGCGCGGCGTGAACGCATCGAGGAGGTCGGAGCGCGTCGGGGTGAAGGGGCCCGGCAGGCCCGGACCGGTGCGCGTGTGCTCGGGCACGTAGCGCAGGAGGAAGACCCAGACCGTCGCCAGCAGCAAGGTGCCCGCGACCATGAGGAAGCCCGTGTAGCTGAGCGTGAGCTTGAGGCGGACGCTCAGGCCCGGCGGCCTAGGCACCCGGACCGCCCCGGCCGGCGTCCGGCCCTGCGTCGATGCGGTAGCCGACGCCGGGAACCGTGGCGATGACCCACGGTTCGCCGAGTCGCTTGCGCAGCGCCGAGACCGTGATGCGGACGGCGTTGGTGAACGGGTCGGCGTTCTCGTCCCAGGCCCGCTCGAGCAGCTCTTCGGCGCTGACGACACCGCCGTCCGCACCCACGAGGACCTCGAGCACCGCGAACTGCTTCCGGGTGAGGCCGACGTACCGACCGTCGCGGTAGACCTCACGGCGGAACGGGTCGAGCCTCAGACCTGCGATCTCGCGCACCGGTGGTCGGCTGTGGGTGCGCCGGCGGTCGAGCGCCCGGAGGCGGAGCACGAGCTCCCTCAGCTCGAACGGCTTGGTGAGGTAGTCGTCGGCGCCGAGCTCGAAGCCCGAGGCCTTGTCCTCGATGCGGTCGGCCGCCGTCAGCATGAGGATCGGCGTCCCGGCACCGGACTCGACGATGTGCCTGGCGATCTCGTCGCCGCTGGGCCCGGGGACGTCGCGGTCGAGCACGGCGATGTCGTACGCGTTGACGGCCAGCAGCTCCAGAGCGAGGTCGCCGTCCCCGGCCGTGTCGGCCGCGATCGCCTCCAGCCGCAGGCCGTCACGGATGGCTCCTGCGAGCAGGGGCTCGTCCTCGACGACCAACACGCGCATGCGCCAAGGATAGGGACCGCGCCCCTATCGTCCGCGTATCGAAAACGGCATACGCGCCGGCAACGCGGCCCGGGCTTGGCTGGGCGGCATGTTCCCGCTCCAGCACTCCTCGGCGCGACGGCACCGCCGTCGGTCGGCCCTGCCCACCGTCCTCGGCATCGTCATCGTGCTGGTGGGCGTCACCGCCTGCCGCGCGCCGGCCGGTGGGTCGGCAGCACCACCCGGGGTTGCCGAGCCGTCCGTGCACGCCTCCTACGAGCGCATCCGAGCGACTGCCTCCCTCCACGCGCCCGGTGAGCTGACCGGCGACAGGCACGGACTCGGCGTCGCGGACGGTCGGCTCCCTGACGGTGTCACGGCGTTCGACACCGGGTTCCCGGCCCTGAGCAAGCTCGACCCGGCCCTGGTCCGCGCCCTCCGCAGGGCCACGACGGCTGCCGAGCGGCAGGGGGTCACGATCTTCGTCAACAGCGGCTGGCGCTCGGCGGCCTACCAGGACCGGCTGCGCGACGAGGCGGTCACCAGGTACGGCACGGGTGCGGAGGCCTCCCGCTGGGTCGCCGACGCAGCCGCGTCCCCCCACGTCGCGGGAGAGGCGGTCGACGTCGGGGAAGCTCGACGCCACCACGTGGCTCTCGCAGCACGGGGCGACATACGGCCTGTGCCAGGTCTACGCCAACGAGCCCTGGCACTACGAGCTCCGCGCCGATGCCGGCGAGCGTGGCTGCCCGGCGATGTTCAGCGACCCGTCGCACGACCCCCGGATGCAGCATTGACGGGCCGACGCCGCCTCGGCGCGCTGTTCGGCCTCTACCTCGCCCTCCTCGGGTGGGCCGTGCTGTGGAAGCTCGACGTCCCGTGGACCGGCAGCGAGCGCGTCGTCAAGCTCGTTCCGTTCGTGGCGACCCGGCAGGCCGGTGCCAGCGCGCCGTCCGAGGTCGCGGCGAACCTCCTGCTCTTCGTCCCGTTCGGCGTGTACCTGGGTCTCCTGCGCCGGGAGCGACGGGTACGGACGGTCGCTCCAACCGCAGCGGCGGCCAGCCTGGCCCTGGAGCTCGCGCAGTACGTGCTCGGTGTGGGGAGGTCGGACACCACCGACATCATCGTCAACACCGCCGGTGCTCTGGCCGGACTCGCTGTGCTCGCCCTCGTCCGGCGCCGGCTCCGGGTCAGGACCGTCGCGGTGCTGGTCCGGGTCTGCGTGGTCGGGACCGCGGTCGCCGTGGTCGGCGCAGCCCTCTACGTCGCCTCGCCGTGGCAGGTGGTGCACGTGCGTGACGCCGGGCCCCTGGCGCGTCTGGACAGCCCGGGCAGGGGGTGACCGGACGCCGCGGGCCATCGCCGGAGCCGGTGACGCCCGGTGCGCCGTCGCGTCAGTGCTCGTCCGGCGTCTGCGTGGACTCGTGTCGTGTCCGTTCGGGATCCTCGGTGCGCTCGTCCGACTCGGCGAGGATGGCCCGTGCCTGGGTCTCGGGGTCGTCGCTGCCCGCGGCCTGCTCCTCCGGCAGGAGCTCTGCGCGCGCCTCGACGCGGTCCTCCGCGGGTCCGTCGCTCATCGTTCGACGGTACCCGCGCAGGTCCCCGGGTGCGACTCACCGGAACGTCCAACGCCTGGCGCACGATCGGGTCGGTGTCGCCTGCTGGTCTGGTCAGCTCGACCCGTCAGGTGGAGGCAACCCTCTACGTCCCCAACGCCTACTACACCAACGACTACGACATCGGCCAGGTGCGCCTCGTCGTCACGTACAAGGTGCTCGCCTGAGTCGCGCCTCGGCGCGCGCGATGACGCCCTCAGCGGGATCGGGACACCCCGACCGCTCAGCATTGCTCCACGGCACGAGCCGGCTGGCGCGGCACGGATGGTGACTCGCCACACGGAGCAATGCTGAGCGCCGCGAGGGTCACCCTCCCGGCGCTCGGCGTCTCGCCCGGCTCGGCGTCGGCTGAGTCCTCGGCTCCGTGGACCTCCTCGATGCCGTCCGGGACCGTGCCGTACCGACGGCCGCCGGCGCTGCGGTGCCTGCAGGGCTCAGCCCCAGTAGTCGTCCATCGGCTCGGCTGCGTCGTCGCGGGCAGAGCTGCCACGCCGCTCGGTGACCGTGAACCGGCCCCGGTAGAAGAGCATCGGCCGGCCGGCCTCGCCGTCCTCGAGGCCGCGGACGCGACCGATGACGACGTCGTGGTCACCGGCCACGTGCACCTGCTCCACGGTGCAGTGGACGCGGACGATGGCCCCCGGGAGGCTCGGACCGCCGTGCTCGGAGGGTGTCCACTCCAGCCCGTCGAAGCGACGTCCCGCCCTCGAGCCGAACCGGGCCACGACGTCACGCTGCTCGTGCTCGAGGACGTTGACGGTGAAGCGTGCCTGGTCGCGCATCCGCGGCCAGGACCGCCCGCGGTGGTCGGCACAGAAGAGGACGAGCGGCGGGCGCAGGGACACCGAGGCGAAGGACTGGCACGCGAAACCGACCGGTTCGCCGTCCGCCGCGTATCCGGTGACGATCGTGACCCCGGTCGCGAAGTGCCCGAGCGCGTGGCGCAGGTGCTCCGGCGAGGGGTAGACCGGCGTCACGTCGGTCACGGTCGCTCTCCCTGCCCCGGCTCCCGGGCCTCGCCGAACGCCTGCACGAGCGCCGCGAGCCGCGAGGCCTCGTGCCCGGCGACGTCGCCGTCGGCCTTCTGGATCGCCATGACGGCCACGGTGTCACCGTCCTCGAGGTCGAGGCTGACCCAGGGCTCACCGCCGCCGAACTGCACGCCCACGACCTCCGCCCACTCGAGCGTCCGGGTCACGACGAGGTTGCGCACGACGAGCCCGTCACGGCTCGGCACCGCGACGATCGTCGCGTAGCGCCACGCGACCGCGGCGAGGACGACGCCGAGGCCGAAGAGCATGAGACGGTCGACGAGGCCCCAGTGACCGATGGTCTGGGCCGGCATGAGCAGTGCGATGGCGCCGAAGAGCACGAGGGAGCCCCACACCGCGACGAGGGCGACGACCCGTCCGCGGCGCGGGCGGAACGGCGCCAGCGCGTCACCCTCGTGGTGCGGGGCGACGGGGGCGGGGTCGTCGCTCACAGCCGGCACGCGGCGATGTCGGTGACGAGGATGGCTCGCGCCCCGAGGTCGTAGAGCTCGTCCATGAGGCGGTTGCGCCCCACCTGCGGCACCATCGCGCGGACGGCGACCCAGGCCTCGTCCTGCAGCGGCGACACCGTCGGTGACTCGAGGCCGGGCGTCAGCTCGGTGGCCCGGTCGACGAGCTCGCGCGGGCAGTCGTAGTCGAGCATGACGTAGGTGCGGGCGGTGATGACGCCGGCCAGGCGACGCTGGAGGACCGCGACGGCCTGGTCCTCTCCGGGCCGGTCCCCGCGCACGAGGACGGCCTCCGAGTGCAGGATCGGCTCGCCGAAGACCTCGAGGCCCTGCTGGCGCAGCGTCGTGCCGGTCTCGACGACGTCGGCGATGACGTCGGCGACGCCGAGGGTGATCGCGGTCTCGACCGCACCGTCGAGACGCACGACCTCTCCGGTCACGCCGCGCCGCTCGAGGTCCGAGCGCACGAGCCCGGCGTACGACGTGGCGACGCGCTTGCCGGCGATCTCCTCGATCGACGCGACGTGCCCCGGGCGTGCGGCGTACCGGAACGTCGACGCGCCGAACCCGAGCGTCATGACCTCGATGGCGCCGGAGCCGGAGTCGAGCAGCAGGTCGCGGCCGGTGACACCGGCGTCGACGGTGCCGGAGCCGACGTAGACGGCGATGTCGCGGGGGCGCAGGTAGAAGAACTCGACGTCGTTGTCGTGGTCGGTGACGACGAGCTCCTTGGTGTCGCGACGCGTCCGGTAGCCCGCCTCGCGGAGCATGTCGACGGTCGCCTCGGACAGGGAGCCCTTGTTGGGCACGGCGATGCGGAGCATGGGTGGTCCTCGGAAGTCGTTGTGGCGGTGAGCGGCCCGCGCCTCAGAGGTGCGCGTACACGTCGTCGAGCGAGATGCCCTTGGCGAGCATGAGGACCTGCAGATGGTAGAGCAGCTGGCTGATCTCCTCGGCGGCCTCGTCCGTGGTCTGGTGCTCCGCGGCCATCCACACCTCGGCGGCCTCCTCGACGATCTTCTTGCCGATGGCGTGCACCCCGGCGTCGAGGGCCGCGACGGTGCCCGAGCCCTCGGGCCGCGTCGCCGCCTTGTCGGCGAGCTCGGCAAACAGCTGTTCGAAGGTCTTCACGAGGCCCAAGCGTACGGGGGCCGTGCTCACCGCCCCGACCCCGCTCACTCCGTGGCGGACCGGGCCGCCGGGACGACGCGGGGGCCCCCGCTGCCTCCGGCTCCGGGCGGCGCCACGCGCGCGAGGGCGACGACGGTGGCGACCGCCGCGGTGGCCGCCTCGTGCCCCTTGTCCTCGGCCGAACCGGGCAGGCCGGCGCGGTCGAGGGCCTGCTGCTCGTGGTCACAGGTCAGCACGCCGAAACCGACCGGCGTGCCGGTTCGGACCGCGACGTCGGTCAGCCCGGCGGTCGCGGCCTGGCAGACGTACTCGAAGTGTGGCGTGCCGCCGCGGATGACGACGCCGAGGGCCACGAGGGCGTCGTACCACTCCGCGAGTCGCGCGCAGGCGACCGGTAGCTCGAAGGTGCCCGGCACCCGCACGACGTCGACGTGCTCGACCCCGGCGTCGCGCAGGCCCCTGCGGGCGCCGTCGAGCAGCCCGTCCATGACCGTCTGGTGCCAGCTCGCGGCGACGACGGCGACGCGCAGGCCCCGCCCGTCGGTCCTGATGGTGGGGGCGCCGTCCTTCATGCCGTCTCCTGTCCGTGTTCATGGTGCTGTCGGTGTTGCTGTGGGTGCCGCCCGGGCACCGGGCCGCCACCGGTCGGGATGTCGTGGCCGAGGCGCTCGCGCTTGGTGATGAGGTACTGCTCGTTGTCGCGACCCACCGGACCGTGCAGCCCCTCCACGGCCACGACGTCGAGGCCGAGGTGGCGCAGCGCCTGGACCTTGCGCGGGTTGTTCGTCAGCAGCACGACGGCCTCCACCCCCAGGTCGTGCAGCATGGCGGCGCCGGCGGCGTACTCGCGCGCGTCGACCGGCAGCCCGAGCGCGGTCTGCGCGTCGACGGTGTCGGCGCCCCGGTCCTGCTGGGCGTAGGCCCGCAGCTTGTCGACGAGCCCGACACCGCGCCCCTCGTGCCCCCCGAGGTAGACGACGACGCCCCCCTCGGCGCCGACGCGCGACAGCGACGCCTGCAGCTGCGGACCGCAGTCGCAGCGCAGCGAGCCGAAGGCGTCGCCGGTCAGGCACTCGGAGTGCATCCGGGTCAGCACCGGGCCGGTCCCGGTGAGACCCTGCAGGCCGCGGGGACTGACGAGCGCGACGTGCTCGTCGCCGGTCAGGGTGTCGCGATAGCCGTGCGCGGTGAAGGTGCCGTGGACCGTGGGGATCCGGGTCGTGGCGAGCCGCTCGACGCGGTCGTGGCGCTGGCGGTGCTCGACGAGCTGTTCGATGGTGACGACCGGCAGACCGAACTCCCGGCCGAGCGCCACGACGGCGTCGAAGCGCATCATCCGGCCGTCGTCGTGGACCAGCTCACCGATGACGCCCACGGGCTCGAGGCCGGCCAGGCGCGTCAGGTCGACCGCGGCCTCGGTGTGCCCGGCTCGCGTCAGCACGCCTCCCGGTCGGGCGCGCAGCGGCAGGATGTGTCCGGGGCGGATGAGGTCCGCGGGAGTCGACGCGGGGTCCGCGAGCACCTGCGCGGTGCGCAGGCGGTCGGCCGCGCTGATCCCCGTCGTGACCCCCGACGCGGCGTCCACCGAGACCGTGTAGGCCGTCCGGAGCGGGTCGCGGTTCTCGGCGACCATGAGGGGCAGGTCGAGGCGGTCCGCCACGGCGTCCGGTACCGGCGCGCAGAGGTAACCCGACGAGTGCCGGATCGTCCATGCCATCCACTCCTCGGTGGCGGTCGCGGCGGCCAGCACGAGATCGCCCTCGTTCTCGCGGTCCTCGTCGTCGAGGACGAGCACGGGCCGGCCGGCGCGCAGCGCGTCGAGGGCCTCCTCGACCGTCGACAGGCCGCTCATGGCGCGACCTCCTCGCCGGCCGGTCGGTACCGGAGCAGACGTTCGACGTACTTGGCGATGACGTCGACCTCGAGGTTGACGACCTCGCCGGTTCCCTTGTGCCCCAGGGTCGTCAGTGCGAGCGTCGTCGGGATGAGCGAGACGGTGAAGGCATCGTCGGTGACCGACGCGACCGTGAGCGAGACGCCGTCGACCGTGATCGAGCCCTTCTCGACGACGTAGCCGGCGAGGTCGGCGGGGAGCGTCAGCTCGACGGTCTCCCAGCGGTCGCCGGGCGTGCGCCCCGTGATCGTCGCGGTGCCGTCGACGTGACCCTGCACGACGTGGCCGCCGAAGCGTCCGTCGGCGGGCATGGCGCGCTCCAGGTTGACGCGTTCGCCCGCGCGCAGCGCGCCGAGCGAGCTGCGGCGGAGAGTCTCGGCCATGACGTCGACGGCGAAGCCCTCGGCGTCGTGCTCGGTCACGGTCAGGCACACGCCGTTGACGGCGATCGAGGCGCCGTGCACGGCGTCGGACACGACGAGCGGACCGGTGATGCGGAGCACGGCGGAGTCCGCGCCGTGCTCGATGGCCGCGACGGTGCCGAGCTCCTCGACGATTCCGGTGAACATGGGACTACTCCTTGGTGGTGGCGTGGATGCGCACGTCTCCGTCGACGAGCGTCACGTCCGTGGTGTGCAGGCGGAGGGTGTCGGCGACCGTGCCGACCCCGAGGTCGGCCACGGCGGTCGGACCGGACCCCAGGAGGGCCGGCGCGAGATAGGCGTAGACGTCGTCGACGAGCCCAGCGGCGAGGAAGGCACCCGCGAGCGTCGGCCCTCCCTCGAGCCAGACGTCACGGATCCCCTTGTCCCACAGCCGCTCCAAGGCCTCCTTGGGATCACGCGTGCGCAGGTGCAGCACGTCGCCGGGCCCGGCGTGCACGGCCGCGGAGGCGGGCACGTCGCGCAGGCCCATGACGACGCGGAGCGGTTGGACGGGGACGTCGGTGCCCGACGCGTCGCGGACGGTCAGACGCGGGTCGTCGGCGAGGAGGGTGCCGGTGCCGACGAGGACCGCGTCACGGGTCGAGCGCAGCCGGTGCACGTCGGCCCGGGCGCCCGGACCGGTGATCCACCGGCTCGTGCCGTCGGCGGCGGCGCTGCGCCCGTCGAGCGTGGCGGCGAACTTCCACGTCACGAGGGGGCGGCCGAGCGCGACCGTGCGCGCCCAGCGGGCGTTGAGCTCGGCCGCCTCGTCGGCGAGCAGCCCACCGGTGACCTCGACCCCGGCCGCGTGCAGGTGCTCGGCCCCGCCGGCGGCGTCGGGGTTCGGGTCGCTCTGGGCGAAGACGACCCGGGCCACGCCGGCCTCGACGAGGGCCGCCGCGCAGGGCCCGGTACGCCCGTGGTGGGCGCACGGCTCGAGCGTCACGTAGGCAGTCGCGCCCACGGCGCGCTCCCCCGCGTCGGCGAGGGCGTCGATCTCGGCGTGGGGCGTCCCGGCCCCGTGGTGGAACCCCTCCCCGGCGACGGTGCCGTCGGGCGCGACGAGGACGCAGCCGACGCGCGGGTTGGGGTCGGGCCACGGGCCGGACGCGGCGAGGTGGAGTGCTCGCCGCATCCAGGCCGTGGCCACCGTGTCACGCATGTGGTGCTCCGGTCAGCCGGTCTTGGCGGGGGTGAGGTCGGGCTCGACGTCGACGCGGTCGCTCGTGCGAGTCACCTTGACCCACTGGAGGAAGCCGTAGACGACGAACAGGCCGTAGAAGATGTAGAGCACCGACGTCGGCACGTAGTCGGTGGCGAAACCGAGCGGCACCCCGACGAGGTCGACGGCGATCCACGCGAGCCAGAACTCGTTCCAGCCGCGGGCCATCGCGTACGTGGCGACGATCGAGCCGACGAAGATCCACGCGTCGCACCAGAAGAACCACCACTGAGGCGTCCAGAACGGGTTGGGGGCGGCCTCGGACAGCATCCGGAAGACCTGCGCGGCGATGACGGTGCCCACGAGCCAGAACGCGACCGACACGGTGCGCTCGCGCCCGGTGGCCCAGCGCGGGGTGATGGCCACCCCAGACGCGTCACCGGCGTGGTTGAGCCGGCGCACCTGGCTCCAGCGCCACCAGCCGTAGACGCTCGTGACGATGAAGAAGATCTGCCGGCCGGCCTGGCCGAAGAGCGGGATGCGCTGGTCGGCACCGAAGAGGGCGCCGGTGTAGACGAAGAAGAGCAGGATGTTGGCGACGATGCCGACGGGCCAGGCCCAGACGAGGCGCTTCATCCCGAGGTAGGCGGACGCGACGCCGATGAGGACGCCGACGAGCTCGGTCCAGTGCAGCTGGTAGGGACCGATGGGGATGGCGGCGTCGAGGACCTGCTGGAACAGGTTCTGCGATGCGCCCGCTGCTGCGAGTGTGACCATGTGGTGTTCGTCCTCGGAGGTTCGTGGTGTGTGTCGGACGAACTCCGGGGGTACTCCACAGGTCGGGTCTGGCTGGCGCGGACCTCACGGGTGCGCGCGCACCGGCCGACGACGGCCTGTCTCGTGCTGCCTCCCATCCGGACTTTCACCGTCGGTCCTGGAATCTCACCAGGTCAACCGGCCGCTGGATGCGGTCGGGTCGCGGACTGTAACCGCCGGCTCGGAATTACACCGACCCCGGAGCACGTGCCTCCCAGTATGCACCCGGCCCACGCTGCCCTGCACCCGGCGTCCACGGTGACGCCGACCACGGTCTTCGCGGGACTTCGCGGCCGAGGGGTCAGTGGCGGTGGCGTTCGGCGAGGAGGCGCAGCTGCTCGACCGCGGCGGCCGCGTCCTCGGCCCCGTAGACGGCCGATCCGGCGACGAACACGTCGGCACCGGCCTCGGCGCACTGCTCGATCGTGTCAGCGCTGACGCCACCGTCGACCTGCACCCAGATCTCGCCGCCGTGGCGCCGCACGGCCTCGCGCACCTGCGCGACCTTGGGCATCTGGTCGGCCATGAACGACTGGCCGCCGAACCCGGGCTCGACGGTCATGACGAGGACCATGTCGAGCTCGGGAAGGAGGTCCTCGTACGGCGCGAACGGCGTACCCGGCTTGATCGCCATCGACGCGCGGGCACCGGCCGCCCGCAGCGTCCGGGCCAGCGCGCGGGCGTCCTGTGCCGCCTCCACGTGGAAGGTCACCGACTGGCAGCCGGCCTCGGCGTACATCGGCGCCCACCGGTCGGGGTCCTCGATCATCAGGTGCGCGTCGACCGGGACCGGGCTGACCTTGAGCAGGGCCTCGACGACGGGAAGGCCGAGGGTCAGGTTGGGCACGAAGTGGGCGTCCATGACGTCGACGTGGGCCCAGTCGGCGTTGCCGATGCGGCGCAGCTCGGACTCGAGGTTGGCGAAGTCCGCGGACAGGATGCTCGGGGAGATCTGCACGCGCACAGCCTAGGGGCCGTCCCAGGCGCGGCCGCGGGGCGTCAGTCCACGCAGAGGCAGAACGGGTGGCCGGCCGGGTCGAGGAAGACCCGGAAGCTCGTGCCGGGCTGATGGTCGTGCCGCGTCGCACCGAGGGCGAGGACGTCGGGCTCGGCGGCGTCGAGGTCGTCGACGACGATGTCGACGTGCATCTGCTGCGGCACCTGCTGGCCGGGCCACTCCGGGGCCTGGTAGCCCTCGACCTGCTGGAAGCAGATGCACTGGCCGTTCTCGGCGCGCACCTCGCCCCACCCGTCGGACACCTCGACCGACCAGTCGAGCAGGGCACCGTAGAACGTTGCGAGAGCGGCCGCGTCAGGGCAGTCGATGACGAAGCTGGGATAGCGGGCGATGGCCATGACCCGGACCGTATCGGCAGTTCCGGACGTTCGGTGTCCGCAGCGGGCGGGCGGCTGCACGGCGACTCGAGGGCGTCACCGACAGGAGTGCGCGCTTGCGGCAGGAGTGGCCGGTGCACGGCGCACCTCTGGCGGAAGGGTGCAGCACTGGCGGCAGAGGTGTGCGCCTCTGGCGGACGCGCGCACCTGGGGCGCACCTGCGGGTCCGCGCTCAGCGCCGACGCAGCAGGGCGAGGAACATCGCGTCGGTGCCGTGGACGTGGGGCCAGAGCTGGACGAATGGTCCCTCGCCGAGACCGTCGAGCCGACGACCGGACGCGTCGCGGAACAGGTCACGGGCATCGACGAGCTCGACGTCGTCGCGCTTCTTCAGCACGTCGGTGACGACGAACCGCGTCTCGTTGAGGTGCGGGCTGCACGTGGCGTAGGCGACGAGGCCGCCCCGGGCCGTGGCGTCGATGGCCGACGCGAGCAGCTCACGCTGCAGGCCGGCGAGCGCGGCGACGTCGCCCGGGCTGCGGCGCCACCGCGCCTCGGGGCGGCGGCGCAGGGCGCCGAGGCCGGTGCAGGGCGCGTCGACGAGGACCCGGCTGTACCGGCCCGGCTCGTCGTCGCCGACGTCGCGGCCGTCACCGTGGCGCACCTCGACCGTCGTGCCGGCGTCGGCGGCTGCGGCGCGCGCCGCGTCGAGGGTCTGGCGCACGAGGTCGGCGCGGTGGTCGCTGACCTCGTTGGCCACGAAGGGAGTCCGCCGCTGGACGGCGATGGCCGCAAGGAGCCCGGCCTTGCCACCCGGCCCGGCGCACAGGTCGAGCCACCGCTCGTGGGCCGCCGCATCCTCGGTGACCTCGGCCGCGGCCAGGGCGAGCGCGAGCAGCTGCGAGCCCTCGTCCTGCACGGCGGCCCGCCCCTGCCGGACCGCGGCCAGGGCGCCGGGGTCACCCTCGGGCAGCACGGCCCCGACCGGGCTCGTCAACGACGGCTCGGCGCCGGCGTCGACGAGCTCCTCGACGGTGGCCAGGCCCGGCCGGGCGACGAGCGCGACGCGGGGCGGTGCGTTGTCGGCGGCGAGCAGCGCCGCGAGCGGCTCGTCGACGTCGGAGGCCGTCGCGGCTCCGTGACCGATGAGCGCGGCGCGCAGCGCCTTGACGACCCAGGCGGGGTGCGAGGTGCGGACGGCGAGCGCCTCGACCGGGTCGGTGGTGCGGGCCGTCACCGCCTCGAGCCACGCGTCGAGGTCGCGCTCGCTGATCCGGCGCATGACGGCGTTGACGAACCCCGCCGCCCCGGCCCCGTTCACCTGCCGCGCGAGGGCGACCGTCTCGTCGACAGCAGCGTGCGTCGGCACCCGCATCCCGATCAGCTGGTGCGCCCCGAGGCGGATGGTGTCGAGGACGCGCGGGTCGATCCTGTCGACGGGGCGGTCGGCGGCGACGGCCGCGATGGCGTCGTAGAGCCCGCGCAGACGCGTCGCCCCGTACACGAGCTCGGTGGCGAAACCGGCGTCACGGCCGCTGATCCGCTTCTCGCGCAGGTGCTTCGGCAGCGCGAGGTTGGCGTAGGCACCCTGCGCGACGTCGCGCATGACGGTGTAGGCGGCCAGGCGCGCCGGGTCGGTGCGGCGAGCGCGCTCGGACGGGCGTTGCGAGGACCGGTGCTGGGCCGAGCGACTGCGCGCCGGCGGACGCTGGCGCCCCCCTCGCCGGTCCGGCCGGTCGGGCCGGTCGGGCCGGTCGGGCAGGTCGCGCCCGGTCTGCTCGTCACTCACCGCCGAGCACCTCCCCCGCCTGGACGCGGCTCCCGCGGGCCCAGTCGGCGGCAGGCATCGGCTTCTTGCCGTGGGCCTGCACGGTGCCGAGACGGACCGGCACCGTGCCGGTACCGACGAAGACGGCCCGCTTCGTGACGAGCAGCCGGCCCGGTGGCAGCGTCTCCTCGTCGGGGACCTGGCCGGGAGCGACCGGCGTCACGGGGGCGAGCTTGAACCGCTCGCCACGGAACGTCGTCCACGCTCCCGGCGACGGGGTGCAGCCGCGCACGAGGCGGTCGACGGCGGTGGCCGGGTGGGTCCACGTGATGCGCGCGTCCTCGACCTCGATCTTCGGGGCGAGCGACACGCCCTCCGCCGCTTGCGGGACCGCGACGACTTCCCGCTCTCGATGCCGTCGAGCGTGGCGACGAGCAGACCCGCTCCGGCGGAGGCCAGGCGGTCGAGCAGGTCGCCGGCGGTGTCGGTGGGCCGGATCGGCTCGGTCATGACGCCGTAGACGGGCCCGGTGTCCAGGCCCTTCTCGATGCGGAACGTCGAGGCGCCGGTGACCTCGTCGCCGGCCATGATGGCGTGCTGCACCGGCGCGGCACCGCGCCAGGCGGGCAGGAGCGAGAAGTGCAGGTTGACCCAGCCCCGGGTCGGGACGTCGAGAGCGGCCTGCGGGATGAGGTTGCCGTAGGCGACGACGGGACACGCGTCGGGCGCGAGGGCACGCAGCGCGTCGAGGAGCTCCGGCTCACCCAGCCGCGCCGGGGTCAGCACGGGCACGCCGAGCTCCTCGGCCCGGCGACGCACCGGCGAGGCCTCGAGCCGGCGGCCGCGGCCGGCGGGAGCGTCCGGACGCGTCAGCACTCCGACGAGCTCGTGGCCCGAGGCTGCGACGGCGTCGAGGCTCGGCAGGGCCACCTCGGGGGTGCCGGCGAAGACGACCCTCACAGCGCGCGGCCGAACGTCGAGTGCGGGCTGATGCGGACCTCCGGCGGGTTCTCGGCGAACCACTCCGCCTCGCGGATCGCGCGCATCGCCGCCTTGCGCGCCTCGGGGTCGAGGCGGTCGACGAAGAGGATGCCGTCGAGGTGGTCGGTCTCGTGCTGGACGGCTCGGGCGAGCAGCTCGGTGCCCTCGAGGACGACGGGCTCGCCCCACATGTTCTGGCCCTTGGCGACGACGGACAGGGCGCGCTTCGTGTCGAAGGCGAGGCCGGGGATCGACAGGCACCCCTCCGGGCCGTCCTGCTCCTCCTCGGACAGCTGCAGGTCGGGGTTGACGAGGTGGCCGAGGATGCCGTCGACGTAGTAGGTGAACACCCGCAGCCCGACGCCGAGCTGGGGCGCGGCGAGGCCCGCGCCGGGAGCGTCGAGCATGGTGTCCTCCAGGTCCTTGACGAGGACCCGGAGCTCCTTGTCGAAGTCGACGACCTCGGCGGCGCGGGTGCGCAGCACCGGGTCGCCGAAGAGGCGGATGTCCTTGATCGACACGGAGGCGGGTCCTTCGGGTGGGTCCGGGCGGGCTGCGGCCGATTCTAGGCCCGGGGACGGGGGGCGCCACGCCGGGCATCTTCGGCCAAATCCCTCCGAAACGGGGCGAATGGGTGCACCGTGGGACTGCCACGTTCCTCGTGCGCTCTGGCCACTCGGCCGCAGTCACCCCACCCCCGGAGGACGTTCCGTGCAGCAACTCACCACCACCGGCCGCCGTCGCGGCCTCGTCCGCAGCGTCCGACGCGTCATGCTGGCCGCGTCGGCCGCCGTGTTCCTGCTCCCCTCCGGCGCCGCGACCGACCTCGTCGCCGCGGCGCCCGCGACCAAGCACTTCATCACCAACCTCCACGGCTCGACCGCACCTCGCGCGCTCGGCTACACGGTGTTCGACACCGGGCCGTCGGGTGTCGCGAGCCTGCCGAGCGGCGTCCAAGGCCTCGTGTGGCTCGGCCAGAAGTGCCCGACGCCGGCCGACGCGACGTTCCGTGCGACCGTCGACCGGCTCGCGGCCAACCCGAGAGTGTTCGGCTACTACCTGTCCGACGAGCCGCACATCTCCGCCTGCCCGCGGGGGCCGGCCGCCCTCGCGAGCCGTGCGGACTACATCCGCTACCGCAGCCGCGGCACGCAGAAGTCGTTCATCGCCCTGTCGAAGATCGCCGACTACAAGCCGTTCCGACCGGCGGCCAGCCACGTCGACCTCGTCGGCCTCGACCCGTACCCGTGCTCCACGGCCTCCCCCACCTGCCCGGTGACGAAGATCCGCGAGAAGGTCACCGCCGCCCGTGGCGCGGGCATCCCGCTCGGGGCGATCGTGCCGGTGTTCCAGACCTTCGGCCAGCAGAACATCGCCGGCGGCTACTACCGACTGCCGACGGCCACGCAGATGCAGGCGATGCTCGCCGAGTGGCGCCGGCTCGTCCCGACGCCGGTCATGGACTACTCCTACGGCTGGGGCCACCAGAGCTCGTCGAACCCGACGCTCGTCGACTCGCGGTCCCTGCAGCGGGTGATGGCCGCGCACAACGGCGTCACCATCCGCTGATCCGGACCACGCCCGACGCGTCACGCCGACGCGCGGGCCCCGGTGGCGGCGCCCTCGACCTTCGTGTCGGGGGCGTCGTCGCGTCCGAGGTCGCGGACCGCGCGTGACAGCAGCGCGGACAGCGCGACGACCAGGTAGACGACGGCGCTGCCGACGAGGAGCGCCTCGAGGTCGACGACCGAGGCGAGCCAGCCGTAGAGGAAGGTGCCGACCGGCATCGCGACGAAGGACCCGAGCGCGTCGTAGCTCGACACGCGGGACAGCACCGCGAGGGGCACGTGCTCGTGCAGGGCCGTGGACCAGCCGACGCCGAAGACCTCGACCGCCGCGCCGGCGACGAGGAAGCCGAGCGCCACGGCCACGAGGGACGGGGCGAGCCCGAGCATCGCCATCGGGACCGCGAGGGCCGTCATGGCGAGCATGCCGGCCCGCAGCGGGTGCGGCAGCCGCAGCCGCATCATGACGACCGTCATGATGACGGTGCCGAGGGCCTCGGCGGACAGGACGATGCCCCAGCCGGCCTCGCCGATCGCCGGGTCGGAGGTGGCCACGAGCGGGCCGAGCACCCCGACCGCACCGACGTGGATCGCGTTGAGGACGCCGAAGACGAGGACGACGACCCAGAGCCACTGGCGGCCGCTGAACTCGCTCCAGCCCTCCCGCAGCTCGCGCACCATCGAGGACTGGGCCGGCCGGGCGGCGGCGTCGGTCCGTGGCAGCCGGACCCGGGCGAGGCAGACGATGGCCACCGCGTACGTCAGGGCGTCGACGGCGAGGGCCCAGCCCGGCCCGACCGACACGACGAGCCCACCGGCCACCGCCGGCCCGACGACGGCGAGGCCGCTGCGGCTGAACGACAGCAGCGCGTTGGCCTGCTGGAGCCGTGGGCGCTCGACCACGAGCGGCACGATGCCCATCATCGCCGGCATCGTGAACGCCGACACGGCCCCGTTGAGGGCCTCGATCACGGTCAGCTGCGTCAGCGTCGCGTGCCCGCTGACGACGAGGACGGCAGCCGCCGCCTGGGTCAGCAAGGTCAGCGCATGCGAGGCCTGCAGGACGGTGACGCGCGAGAACCGGTCCGCGACGACCCCGCCGACGAGGAGGAAGACGACCATCGCGAGCGTCCGTGCCCCGAGGACCTGTGCGAGCGCCCCGGCCGACTCGTCCACGTGCAGGACGGCGAAGGCCAGCGCCACCGGCGCCATGACGGACCCCACGGTCGAGACGGTGCGGGCCGTGAAGTACCAGGCGAACCGGCGGTCGCCGAGTGCGCCGAGCGACTGCCGCAGCCTCATGCCTCCTCCTGCCGCCCGCTGTCGTCCTCGGTGTCGTCCCCGGTGTCGTCCTCGACCCGCAGCCGGAAGGCGGCCACGGACAGTGCCGCCCGCACCGTGCCCTCGGTGCGCGGCGGCCTGGCTGATGCGTGCAGCAGGGTGCTCGCCTCGTCGACGAGGGCACAGACGCGGTCCCACACCCCCGGCTCGACCCAGAGGTCGGCGTCGGTGAAGCGGCTCGGCGAACCCTGCTGACGCTCGAGGAACCGCCGCGGGATCATGTCCGCGAGGACGCGCACGTACGCGAGCCGGTCCTCCTCGCGGGTCGCCTCCGGGCGCGCGACGGGCGCGTCCCACGGGTGCCGGTACTTCTTGGCCCGGCCTCCGCGCACGGTCTCCTCGCCGGCCACCTCGAGCAGGCCGGCCGACTCGAGCAGCCGCAGGTGGTAGCTGGCGTTGGCCTGGGTGACGTCGAGCTCGCGGGCCACCTCCGCGGCGCTCAGCTCCGCCCCGGTGAGCAGCGAGAGCATCTGCAGCCGCAGCGGGTGTGCGGTCGCGCGGAGCTCGCTGATCCGCTTCTGCTCCAAAGACATGCCGGGGAGCATGACGCGCTCCCGGGCTCACCGTCAAGCATCTCTTTGGGGGTCACGCTCAGGACGACCGACGCACCTCGAACGTGAAACCCTGCTCGCGGAGGCGCTCGGCCAGGCGTTCCCCCAGAGCCGTGGCAGGCGTGGACACCCCGGTGCGTCGCGGAAGCCCGTCGTCGCAAGCCAGCGCGAGGACCGCCTCGCCGAGCATGACGGCCGTCCCGCCGTACCCGGGGTCGAACGGTGCGGCCACTCGGGTCAGGTACCGCGCCCCGGTCGTCGTCGTCGCGTGGAGGTCCATCCGGAACCGGCCGGCCGCGCGCTGCGCCTCTCCGGGCCCCTCCCCGGGCCGCGGCAGGAAGCGGTCGAGCACGGCTCGCGTCGGCGCGAACGACAGCGCGGCGAGGCCACCGACGAGACCGACGCCCAGGACCGCGGCGACGAGGGGCGACAGCGGGCCGCGCCCGACGTCGACCACCTCGCGGTAGCGCAGGCCGCGGCCGTAGGACCAGTCGGTGAGGGTGTTCGACAGGCGCACGATCCGGGTGTTGAACGAGGCCATGACGAACGGCCCGTTCCACCGACCGCTCCCCGGGTCGCGGTCGACCGGCACGAGCTTGCGCAGCCGCCCCAGGGCGCCGGGTCGTCGCCCGTTGCCGCTGGGCGGCTCGTCCGTGCGGCGGGGGCTGAGCGCGTACGGGTCGGCGAGCACCCGTCGGACGCCGGCGTCGGCCCGGGCGGCGATCGCCTGGCAGCGGACCGAGTCGACGGTGCCGCCGGAGAACCCGCCGTTCATCGACCGCACCCGCAGGGTGACGTCGGCCAGCGTGCCCTCCCCGTCCGCCGCTGCTCGGTGCGCCGTGAGGAACACCCCGAGGTCGGAGGGGATCGAGTCGAAGCCGCACGCGTGGACGATCGCGGCACCGGTCCCGCGGGCCAGGGCATCGAGCTCGTCGAGGGACCAGCGGACGAAGAGCACCTCGCCGGTGAGGTCTGCGTAGTGGGTGCCCTCCTCGGCGCAGGCCCGGGCCACCTCGCGCCCGTGGGCGTCGTAGGGGCCGACGGTCGTGGCGAGCACCCGCGTCCGGGCGGCGAGGACCCTCAGCCCGGCAGCGTCGACAGCGTCGACAGCCACGACCTCCCACCGTGAAGCCGCGGTGTCGATCCCCGACAGCTCGACACGCAGCGCCCCCAGCTGCTCGCGGGAGCGCCCGGCCAGGGCGACGCGGACGGGTTCACCGGGCTCCTCGCCGGCGCGCCGTGCCAGGTGTGCGGCGGTGAGCGCGCCCACGAAGCCGGTCGCGCCGAAGAGGACGAGGTCGAGGTCGCGCGACGGCGGCGTGGACGGCATGGGGCACACTCTGCCAGCCGGCTCGGTCCCCGGCGCCGGTCGGCGGCCGTGGTGCTCACCACCCGTCGACGGGGTCGACGCGCACGGTGACGACCTCGGGCTCCTTGCGCGCTGACCGAAAGGCCTTGAGGGCGAGCAGGGCCCGCGTCAGCTGGGTGGTGTCGGCGGACGGGACGCGCACGAGGACGTGGTGGTCGCTCGGCCGGCGGTCGGCGTCGCCGTCGGTGGCCGCGCCCCGCCGCTGGGCGACCGCCCCCAGCAGTGGCACCGGGCCGAGGACCTGCGCCGATGCGGGCAGGTCGACCTGCTCGAGGGCCTCCTCCAGCGCGCGTCGCGTGCCGGTCAGCTGCGCGACGCGCGCGGCCGGCGGCAGGCCTAGCTCGCGCCGGTCGGCGAGCTCGCGCCCGGCGAGCCAGCCCGGGTCCCAGCGCACGAGGGCCTCGACCGCCGGCAGCGCGACACCGTCGGGCACACCGCAGAGCACGACCGCGCGGCCCTCGCGGGCGAGGGCAGCCGCCGCGGTCCACCGGCGCAGCGCCTCGAGGGGCGCGTCGTGCACGGGCAGGTCGAGGCTGGCCCACGCGTCGAGGAGCAGCACCGCGGTGTAGCCGCCCTCGGCGACCGGCTCGGCACCGGGCGTCGCGATGACGAGGGAGGGCTCACGACCGACGGCCCGCAGCACCTCGCCCGAGCCCGACGTGTGGACGCCCACACCGGGGAACGCGCGGCCGATCTCCTCGGCCGTGCGCCGGGCGCCCGTGACGGAGGAACGCAGCCGAGGCGACCCGCACTCGACGCAGCGGAAGGTGCCGGGCGCGACGACGAGCCCGCACCAGCGGCACCCCGGCGCCGCCCCCGAGGCGCCCTGGGCCACCGGGCCGCGGCAGCGCCCGCACCGGACCGGCGTCCGGCACTCCGCGCAGCTGAGCGAGGGCAGGTACCCGCGCCGGGGCACCTGGACGAGCACCGGTCCGTCGACGAGCGCGTCCTTGGCGACGCGGTGGGCGCGGGCCGGCAGGTGGGCCCGCGCGGCCGGGCCGTCGCGCTCCTCGTCGGTGCCCTCCCCGGCGACGGTGACGCGGGGGACGGCGCCTCGCCACCCGGGCCCCGGCTCGACCGGCACCAGTGCTCCGGACTCCAGGGCCGCCTCGACGCGCAGGCTCCGCGCGAACCCGCCGGTGAGCAGGGCCGCGCCGGTGGCCGCGGCGCGCAGGCCGAGCACGACGCCCGTGTGGTGGTAGGGGGCGCGCGGCTCGGCGAGCAGGTCGTCGCCGTCGTCCCACCACGCGACCAGACCGAGGTCGCGGACCGGCGCGAAGGCCGCCGCGCGCGTGCCGATGACGACGCGGACGTGGCCGCGCAGCACCTTGAGCCAGGCGGTGTACCGGGCCTGCGGCCCCTGGTCGGCCGTGAGGCGCACGTGCCGGCCGGCACCGAGTGCTGCCGTCAGCGCCGCGTCGAGCCGGTCGACGTCGCGGTGGTCGGGCACGACGAGCAACGACCCCCGGCCGGCCGCGAGCGCCGTCGCGGCGGCGGTGGCGAGCGCTGCCGGCCAGTCCTGCTCGGGGACCCGTCCCGGCAGAGCCGTCCACGCCGCGGCCGGACCCTCACCGGCCGCGAGCCGGCGCAGCCACGCCGGGCCCGCCGGGTACGCCGACCAGGGCCCCGGCTCCGGCGCGCCGACGGGGTCGGCCGGCGGGGGCTCGAGGGCGAGGGCCCGCTCGGCCGTGGCGTGCCGTTTGGGGACGGCGAGGCGCAGGACGTCGCTCAGCGTGCCGGCGTACCGGTCGGCGACGGCCCGGCACAGCGCGAGGACCTCTGGCGTCAGGACCGGCTCGGGGCTGACGACCCGGCGCAGCGGCGCGAGCCGGCCGTCGTGCTCGGGTGCCGCGCGACGCTCGACGACGAAACCGTCGAGGTCGCGCCCGGCGAAGCGGACCCGGACCCGCGCGCCCGGCACGGCGTCGTCGTCCATCTCCTCGGGGACCGCGTACTCGAAGAGCCGGTCGAGGTGGGCCAGCGGCGTCTCCACGACGACCGCAGCGACCGGCCCGGAGGCCGGTCGCTGCGACTGGTCGTTCGTCGGTTCGTCGCCCACGAGGGCGAATCTAGCCTCAGGCGGAGACGGCGGCCCTCAGGGCGTCCACACGGTCCGTGCGCTCCCAGGTGAAGGCGTTGTCGACGCCGTCGGCCTTGGTGCGGCCGAAGTGGCCGTAGGCGGCGGTCGGCTTGTAGATGGGGCGCAGGAGGTCCAAGGCGTCGACGATCGCGGCGGGGCGCAGGTCGAAGACGTCTCCGATGGCCTGCTGGATGGAGTCGACCGGCACCGTCTCGGTGCCGAACGTCTCCACGTAGAGGCCGACGGGCTGGGCCTTGCCGATGGCGTAGGCGACCTGCACCTCGCAGCGGCGAGCGAGCCCGGCCGCGACGACGTTCTTGGCCACCCAGCGCATGGCGTACGCGCCCGAGCGGTCCACCTTGCTCGGGTCCTTGCCGCTGAAGGCGCCACCGCCGTGGCGGGCCATGCCGCCGTACGTGTCGACGATGATCTTGCGGCCGGTGAGCCCGGCGTCACCCATCGGGCCACCGATCTCGAAGCGGCCCGTCGGGTTGATGAGGGCGCGGAAGCTCGACGTGTCGAGGTCGGTGCCGCTCGCGGCGAGCTCCTCGAGGACGGGCGCGAAGACGTGCTCGCGGATGTCGGGCTCGAGCATGCCCTCGAGGGACACGTCCGGTGCGTGCTGGGTCGAGAGCACGACGGTGTCGAGCCGGACCGCCTTGTCGCCCTCGTAGGCGATGGTGACCTGGGTCTTGCCGTCAGGACGCAGGTAGGCCAGCTCCTCGCTCTTGCGGGCCTGGGTCAGGCGCTCGGCGAGGCGGTGGGCCAGGAAGATCGGCAGGGGCATCAGCTCGGGGGTGTCGTCGCAGGCGTAGCCGAACATGAGGCCCTGGTCGCCAGCGCCCTGCTTGTCGAGAGGGTCGATGCCACCGTGCCGGTTCTCGTGCGCGGTGTCGACGCCCTGGGCGATGTCGGGCGACTGCGCGCCGATGGAGATCGACACGCCGCACGTGCGCCCGTCGAAGCCCTTCTGCGAGCCGTCGTAGCCGACCTCGAGGATGGTCTGGCGGACCAGCTGCGGGATCTCGACGTAGCCGGTCGTCGACACCTCACCGGCGACGTGGACGAGGCCGGTCGTCACCATCGTCTCGACGGCGACCCGGGCCTGCGGGTCGACCCGCAGCAGAGCGTCGAGGACGGAGTCGCTGATCTGGTCGCAGATCTTGTCCGGGTGTCCCTCGGTGACGGACTCGGACGTGAACAGACGTGCGGACACTGGCTCTCCCTGGCTCGGGTGCGGGTGGTGTGGCCCGGTCGGCGGGGCTCGTGGCGCGGGCGTGTTGCGTGAGTCTAACCGTCAGCGGATCAGCGGAGTCAGGGTGTCCCAGAGGGCGTCGGCGACGACGTCCTTGCCGGCCGGTCCCATCGTCAGGACGTCCTCGGTGCCGCGGCGCAGCACGTGGACGGTCGTGTCGTCCTTGCCGAACGTCGTGTCGGTCCCGACCTCGTTGACGACCTGGACGTCGCTGCCCTTGCGGGCGAACTTGGCGCGCGCGTGGTCCATGACCGAACCGTCGGCGTCACCGGTCTCGGCGGCGAAGCTCACGACGAGCGGACGGGTGTCGCCGCGGGCGTCACGGTCGGCGACGAGACCGCGGACGATGTCGGGGTTCTCGACGAGCTCGACGGTCAGGCCACCGGCGCCCGGTGCGGCAGGGTCCTTCTTGATCTTGCTGTCGCTGACCGTGGCCGGCCGGAAGTCCGCGGGCGCCGCGGCCATGACGACGACGTCCGCCCCGCGCGCGGCCGTGGCGACGGCGTCGCGCAGCTCGAGCGTCGTGCCGACCCGGACGACGTCCACGCCCTCGGGCACCGGCAGGTCGACGTTGGCGGCGACGAGGACGACCTCGGCACCGCGGGCGGCGGCGGACCGCGCGATGGCCAGCCCCTGCTTGCCGGAGCTGCGGTTGCCGAGGAAGCGGACCGGGTCGAGCGGCTCGCGGGTGCCACCCGCGGAGACGACGACGCGGCGTCCGACGAGGGACCCGTCGGCGGAGGCGACGGCGGCGGCATCGGCATCGGCATCGGCCCCGGCGTCGAGGGTGGCGACGCCGCCGAGGACCCTGAGGCACGCGGCGTAGATGTCCGCGGGCTCGGGCAGCCGCCCGGCGCCGGAGTCGACCCCGGTGAGGCGCCCGACCGCAGGCTCGATGACGTGGACGCCGCGTGAGCGCAGCGTCGCCACGTTGGCGCGCGTGGCCGGGTGCTCCCACATCTCGGTGTGCATGGCCGGGGCGAAGACGACCGGACAGCGCGCCGTGAGCAGGGTGTTGGTCAGCAGGTCGTCGGCGAGCCCGTGGGCCGCCTTGGCGAGGACGTCGGCCGTGGCCGGCGCGACGACGACGAGGTCGGCGGACTGGCCGATGCGCACGTGCGGCACCTCGTGGACCGAGGTCCACACCTCGGTCGAGACCGGCTTGCCCGACAGCGCCGACCACGTCGGCGCCCCGACGAAGCGCAGCGCTGCCGCGGTGGGCACGACCGTGACGTCGTGGCCGGCCTCGGCGAACAGCCGGAGCAGCGCGCACGCCTTGTACGCGGCGATGCCGCCGCTGACGCCGAGGACGACGCGCAGCGGGGCGCCGCCGGTCGACGCGCTCACGGGGGCGGTCAGCCCTCGGTGGGCTCGGACGTGAGCAGGCCCTCGTTGATCTCGCGCAGCGCGATCGACAGCGGCTTCTCGTGGACCTCGGTCTCGACGAGCGGGCCGACGTAGTCGAGCAGGCCCTCCTGCAGCTGCGAGTAGTACGCGTTGATCTGACGGGCGCGCTTGGCCGAGTAGATGACGAGCGCGTACTTGGAGTCGGCGGCGGTCAGCAGGTCGTCGATCGGCGGGTTGGTGATGCCGATGGGAGCAGCCTGGGTACCGGACACGGTGATCTCGTTTCGTTCGGGGATCGGCGCGTGCCTGCCTGGCGGGGCACGCGAGGGTCGGGGCTCACCGTTCGGCGGGCCCCGATCTCATCAATGATACGAGTTCCTCGCTCGCGCGCCGAACGTCGTCGTTGACGATGACCTCGTCGAACTCCGACTGGGCGGCCAGCTCGGCCCGCGCGGTGGTGAGCCGGCGGTCCCGCTCGGCCTCGCTCTCGGTGCCGCGTCCGACGAGCCGGCGGACCAGCTCCTCCCAACTCGGCGGGGAGAGGAAGACGAAGAGCGCCGCCGGCCAGCTGTCGCGCACCTGGCGCGCGCCCTGCAGGTCGATCTCGAGGAGCGCGTCGCGGCCCTCCCGGATGGCGCGCTCGACGGGACCGCGAGGCGTGCCGTACTTGGCGGCTCCGTGCACGACCGCGTACTCGAGGAACTCGCCGGCCGCGACGAGCCGGTCGAACTCGGTGTCGTCGACGAAGTGGTAGTGCACGCCGTCGACCTCGCCGGGGCGCGGCTTCCGGGTCGTCATCGAGACCGAGAACCACACTCCCGGGAAGTGGGTGCGCACGTACGAGGCGACGGTGCCCTTGCCCACCGCGGTGGGCCCGGCCAGGACGGTCAGCCGGCCGCGCCGGGCAGCCGCGGTGCTGTCGGTGGAGTCGGTGGTGTCGCTCGTGTCAGGAGTGTCGGCGGTGCGGGCGGCGGTGGGGGCGCTGTCCCCGTCCATCACGGCTTCTCGAAGCGCTTGAGCAGCGCGGCCACCTGGTTGGCGCCGAGGCCCCGGACGCGCCGCGACTCGGCGATGCCGACCTCGGCCATGATCGCCCGGGCCCGGACGCGGCCGACGCCCGGCATCGACTCCAGCAGCTCGGTCACCTTCATCTTGCCGATGACCGCGTCCGTCCGGCCGTCCTCGAGCACCTCGGAGAGCGAGCCGCTCGAGTACTTGAGCCGGTTCTTGACCGCGGCCCGTTCCCGTCGCGCGGCCGCGGCCTTCTCGAGGGCCGCAGCCCGTTGCTCGGGGGTGAGCGGTGGAAGCGCCACGGTGTCCGGTCTCCTGCCTGCAGCGGGGTGACGCGTCCTGCGCCCCCCGTGTCCTCGTGTCTTTCCGCCCGAACCTAGCGAGCCGCCCGTGCGGCCCGCAACGCGGCCCCCGGCGGACGGCGGGTCGCCGGCGGGTCGCCCACGGGTCACCGGCGGGACTGCGCGCGATCACTGCGACAGGTCGACGTCGCAGGTCTCGCGGGCGTGCGTCTCGATCTTCTTGGCCGTCGCCTGGTACGAGGCCATCTGCGTGGTCAGCCCCGCCAGGTCGGGGTGGTCGACGGCGAACTTCTCGAAGAACGCCCGCAGCGTCGTCCACTCGGAGCGGACGTCGTCGGGGGCGGCCGCCTCGATGGTGCGCACGCTCGCGACGAAGCGGGTCGCCGCCGCCCGGTCGGCGAGAGACGCGCCCGCGGACGCCCACTGGGACCGTGCGGCCCGCAGCGCGTCGCAGTACGCCGTCGTGTCCGAGCCGCCGCACCCGCTGAGCACGAGGACCGCGAGCACGGCTGTCGCCGCGGCGACGGTCGGGGTGGCGGAGCGGGCGGTGCGCATGCCCCCACCGTAGGCGGTCACCGCGGCGGCGTCCCGACCTCGCGCATCCGGAGGTCAGGGCACGAGCGTGGCGGCGACCTCGCGGGCGCGCGCGGCGAGACGGCCGGGCTCGGGGCCGGCCCCGAGCACCTCGCGGCTCGACGCGGCGAGCACCTGGCGACGGGCCGGACCGAAGGTGCGCGTCAGGCTCTCGACGGTGCCCCCCTGGGCCCCGACACCGGGCGCCAGAACCGGTGTCGCAGCGGCCACGAGGTCGAGACCGAGGTCGGCGACGGCCGAGCCGACGGTGGCGCCGACGACGAGGCCGACGTGACCCAGCTCGCCCCGCGCGGCGGCCGCCGCGTTGTCCGCGGCGGCGCCGGCCACGACGGACCCCGCGACGGAGCGGTCGTCGCGCACCGCGTGCTGGACGCTCGCGCCCTCCGGGTTGGACGTCAGGGCGAGGACGAACAGGCCGCGGCCGGTCTGCTCGGCGAGGTCGATGGCCGGGCGCAGCGACTCGTACCCGAGGTACGGGCTGACCGTGAGGGCGTCCGGCGGGGCGACGGCGTCCTTGCCGAGGTAGGCCTCGGCGTAGGCGGCCATCGTCGAGCCGATGTCGCCGCGCTTGGCGTCGAGGATCGTCAGCGTCCCGGCCTCGCGCAGCTCGGTGAGGACGCGCTCGAGGACCGCGATGCCGCGGCTGCCGAAGACCTCGAAGAACGCCGACTGCGGCTTGACGGCCGCGACCCGACCCGCGAACGCCTCGACGCACGTCAGCGCGAAGCGCTCGAGGCCGGCGACGTCGTAGGTCAACCCCCAGGCCTCGACGAGCGAGCGGTGCGGGTCGATGCCGGCGCAGAGCGGCCCGCGCTCGTCCATGGCGGCACGCAGGCGCGCGCCGAAGCCGGTCGTCATCGTCGGTCTCCGTTCGTCGGGGGGTTCTGGGCGGGTGCCGCCACGGGCGGTCCTCAGCGGCCGTGCGCGGCGCCGACGGCGTCCTCGAAGCGGTCGTAGCCGAGACCGGCGAGCAGGTCGGCCAGCTCGTGGAGCACGCGCATCGGGGCCTTCGGGTCGTTGAACGTCACGGTGCCCACCTGGACGGCGCTCGCGCCCGCGGCGACGAGCTCGAGGGCGTCGCGGCCGGTGCGCACGCCACCGACGCCGATGATCGGCACGGTGCGCATCCGTCCCTCGAGCATGGCCTGGCGCACCTGCCAGACGGCGCGGACCGCGACCGGGCGGATGCCGGGCCCGGACAGTCCGCCGGTGACGCCGCCGAGGTGCGGGCGCATCCGGTCGGTGTCGATGGCCATCCCGAGCAGCGTGTTGATCATCGTCAGGCCGTCGGCACCGGCCTTGACGCAGGCGGCGGCGATGGCGGCGATGTCGGTGACGTCGGGGCTCAGCTTGGCGAACACCGGGACGTCGCGCGGCAGCTGCTCGCGCACCAGGGCGATGACCTTGGCCGACGCCAGCGGGTCGCACGCGAAGACCAGCCCGCGGTTGGCGACGTTGGGGCAGGAGATGTTGACCTCGACGCCGACGACCGCCTCGAAGGCCCGGCTGGCGCGCAGCGTGGCCGCGACGTCGGCGTACTCGGAGCTCGAGCCGCCGGCGATCGAGGGCAGGACGCGCGCCCCGACCGAGGCCAGCCACGGCAGGTCCTCGTCGACGAAGGCCTCGATGCCGGGGCCCTGCAGCCCGATCGAGTTGAGCATCCCGGAGGGCGTCTCGGCCATGCGGGGGGTGCCGCGACCCGAGCGTGGCTCGGCCATGACCGACTTCGTGACGAACGCGCCGAGGTCGGCGACGTCGAAGAAGCGGTGCAGCTCACGGCCGTTGGCCGCGCAGCCGGAGGCGGTCATGAGGGGGTTGGGCAGCCGGCGTCCGGCGAGGTCGACGGACAGGTCGAGCCGGGCGCCCGGCACCTCGCTCCCCCGCGCCCGCTCGGCGGGCTCGACGGGCTCGACGGGCTCGACGGCGGAGTGGGCGGCGGACTCGACGGTGAACTCGGCCATCAGTGACCTCCGGTCCTGGGGGCGCCGACGCAGTCGTCGGGGACCCGGGCGTGGTTGCCCTCGAAGGCGTCCCAGCGGATGCGGTCGCCGCGGAACACGGGGCCCTCGACGCACGAGCGGGACATGCGGGTGCGGCCGTCGGAGCCGACGACCGGCATGACGCACGTCATGCACACGCCGACGCCACAGGCCATGGCCTCCTCGACGGCCACCTGCGCGACGGCGCCGTGCGCCGCGGCGACGTCGGTGACCGAGCGGAGCATGCCCATGGGCCCGCACGCGTAGACGACGGCGGCGCCCGTGCGCGAGATGACCTCGGGCAGCACGTCGCTGACCCAGCCGCGCTGGCCGACCGACCCGTCGTCGGTGGTCACGGTGACGCCGTCGCAGGAGCGGCGGGCCTCGACGACGCCGAAGAGGCGGTCCTCACCGGCCGCACCGAGCACCATCTCGACGTGGCACCCGCGCTCGCGCAGGTCGTGCGCGAGCCAGAACAGGGGCGCGCTGCCGTAGCCGCCACCGACGAGGACGCACGCGACCGGGTCGGTGGGCAGCGGGAAGGGCTTGCCGAGCGGACCGACGACGTCGATGTTGTCGTGCGGCCGGCGCTCGACGATCCAGCGCGTGCCGGCACCGACGGCGGAGACGACGATCTCCACCGTGCCGCCGTACGTGCCGCTGGGGCTGACCTTGTGGATCGAGAACGAGCGGCGCAGCAGGGTCCCCGAGGACTCCCCGCCGACGGCCAGCGCGACGAACTGCCCGGGCCGGCCCAGCTCGGCGACGCCGGGGGCGACGAGCGTCAGGTGCTGGTAGGCACCGACGCGCCGGGTCGCGATGACCTCGGCGACCTCCTGGGTGACGCGGGAGCGCTGGGCGCGCGCGGTGGTGGCCGCGCTCACGCGTCGGCCCCGACCGTGGTCGGCAGGTCGGCAGTGGTGAGTGCCACGGCGTCCTGCGGATCGGCCTGTGCCGCAACGTCGCCCGAGATCCTCGTGCCGCGGCCGTAGAGGTCCAGGTCGCGGGCGTGGTCCTGCAGCGACTTGACCCGCACCTCCTCGGTCAGCTGCGCCTCGATGCCGAGGACCGCGGCGGCGAGCGTCGCGATCGTCGTGATGATCGGCTTGTCCGCGCTCGTCGTGGCTGCGCGGATGGCGTAGCCGTCGGCGCGGGCGTCCTGGCCGGAGGGGGTGTTGACGACCATCTGCACCTCGCCGGCCTCGATGAGGTCGACGATCGAGGGCTCGTTCGGGTCGCCCTCGCCGCGCTCGGTGATCTTGCGGACGACGGTGGCCTCGATGCCGTTGCGCTTGAGCACCGCGGCGGTGCCGGTGGTCGCGAGGATCGTGAAGCCGAGGTCGACGAGGCGCTTGACCGGGAAGAGCATGGCGCGCTTGTCGCGGTTGGCGACCGAGACGAAGATCGCGCCCGAGCGCGGCAGCGCCGAGCCGCTGCCCTGCTGGGCCTTGGAGAACGCCGAGCCGAAGTCGAGGTCGATGCCCATGACCTCACCGGTCGAGCGCATCTCCGGGCCGAGCAGGGAGTCGACGGCGATGCCCTCCTTGGTGCGGAACCGCTTGAAGGGCAGCACCGCCTCCTTGCACGAGACCGGGGCGTGGGCCGGCATCGAGCCACCGTCGCCGGCGGGCGGCAGCAGCCCCTCCTCGCGCAGCTCCGCGACGCTCGCCCCCAGCATGACCCGGGCCGCGGCGCTGGCCAGCGGGACGCCCGTGGCCTTGGCCACGAACGGGACCGTGCGCGAGGCGCGCGGGTTGGCCTCGATGACGTAGAGGATGTCCTGGGCGAGGGCGAACTGGACGTTCATGAGGCCACGGACGCCGATGCCCTGGGCCAGCTTCAGGGTGGCCTCGCGGACCCGGGCGAGCTCGGCCTCGCCGAGCGTCGCGGGCGGCAGGGTGCACGAGCTGTCGCCCGAGTGGATGCCGGCCTCCTCGACGTGCTCCATGATGCCGCCGAGGTACATGTCCTCGCCGTCGTAGAGCGCGTCGACGTCGATCTCGATGGCGTCGTCGAGGAACCGGTCGACGAGCACCGGGTGCTCGGGGCTGGCCTCGGTGGCCTTCTCGACGTAGGTGACGAGCGAGTCGTCGTCGTAGACGATGACCATGCCGCGGCCGCCGAGCACGTACGAGGGGCGCACGAGCACCGGGTAGCCGATCTCGCGGGCGATCGCGAGGGCCTCGTCCGCGCTGACCGCCGTGCCGTGCTTCGGTGCGATGAGCCCGGCCTTGGCCAGCACCTGCCCGAAGGCCCCGCGGTCCTCGGCGAGGTGGATGGCGTCGGGCGAGGTGCCGACGATCGGCACGCCCTCGTCAGCGAGCGCCTTGGCCAGGCCGAGCGGCGTCTGGCCGCCGAGCTGGACGATGACGCCCGCCACGGGTCCGGCCTTCGTCTCGGCGTGGATGACCTCGAGGACGTCCTCGAGGGTCAGCGGCTCGAAGTACAGCCGGCTGCTCGTGTCGTAGTCGGTCGAGACCGTCTCGGGGTTGCAGTTGACCATGACCGTGTCGAACCCCTTGTCGCGCAAGGAGAACGACGCGTGGACGCAGGAGTAGTCGAACTCGACACCCTGGCCGATGCGGTTCGGCCCGGAGCCGAGGATGATGACGGCGGGGCGCTCGCGCGGCTCGACCTCGGTCTCCTCGTCGTAGGACGAGTAGTGGTACGGCGTCGTGGCGGCGAACTCGGCGGCGCACGTGTCGACCGTCTTGTAGACCGGTCGCACCCCGAGGGCGTGGCGGACGCCGCGCACGACGGCCTCCGGCATCCGGCGCAGGCTCGCGACCTGCGCGTCGCTGAAGCCGTGGCGCTTGACGAGCCGGAGCAGGTCGGGCGTCAGCTCGTCGGCCTCGGCGAGCATGGCCGCGACGTCGTTGATGAGCTCGATCTGGTCGAGGAACCACGGGTCGATGCCGGTCTGCTCGTGCACGCGCTCGACGCTGATCCCGCCGCGCAGCGCCTGCTGTACCGCGACGATCCGGCCGTCGGTCGGGACCGTCGACTCCTCGAGAGCCCGCTCGGCGGCGGCCTCGGACAGCTCGCCGTCCCAGTGGAAGGAGGCGCCCTTCTTCTCCAGCGAGCGCAGCGCCTTCTGCAGCGCCTCGGTGAAGTTCCGGCCGATGGCCATGGCCTCGCCGACCGACTTCATCGTCGTCGTCAGGGTCGGGTCCGCGGCGGGGAACTTCTCGAACGCGAACCGCGGCACCTTGACGACGACGTAGTCCAGCGTCGGCTCGAACGACGCCGGCGTCTCGCGGGTGATGTCGTTGGGCACCTCGTCGAGCGTGTAGCCGATCGCCATCTTCGCCGCGATCTTGGCGATCGGGAAGCCGGTCGCCTTGGAGGCCAGGGCGCTCGACCGGGAGACGCGCGGGTTCATCTCGATGACGATGATGCGACCGTCGGCGGGGTTGACCGCGAACTGGATGTTGCAGCCGCCGGTGTCGACGCCGACCTCGCGGATCACCGCGATGCCGATGTCGCGCAGCCGCTGGTACTCGCGGTCGGTGAGCGTCAGGGCCGGGGCGACGGTGATGGAGTCGCCGGTGTGCACGCCCATCGGGTCGAGGTTCTCGATCGAGCAGACGACGACGACGTTGTCGGCGTGGTCGCGCATGACCTCGAGCTCGTACTCCTTCCAGCCGAGGATCGACTCCTCGAGGAGCACCTCGGTCGTCGGGCTGTACTGCAGGCCGGCGCCGGCGATCCGGCGCAGGTCGGCCTCGTCGTAGGCGAAGCCGGACCCCAGGCCGCCCATCGTGAAGGAGGGCCGCACGACGACGGGGTAGCTCAGCTCCTCGGCGGCGGCGAGGCACTCCTCCATGGAGTGGCAGATGACCGAGCGGGCCGACTCGGCGCCGCAGCGCTCGACGACGCCCTTGAAGGCCTCGCGGTCCTCGCCGAGCTGGATGGCCTCGACGTTGGCGCCGATGAGCGGGCAGCCGTACTTCTCGAGGACCCCGTTGTCGTGCAACGCGATCGCACAGTTGAGCGCCGTCTGGCCGCCGAGCGTCGCGAGCACCGCGTCGGGTCGCTCCTTGGCGATGATCGCCTCGACGACCTCGGGCGTGATCGGCTCGACGTACGTGGCGTCGGCGAACTCCGGGTCGGTCATGATCGTCGCCGGGTTGCTGTTGACGAGGATGACGCGGATGCCCTCCTCGCGAAGGACGCGGCACGCCTGCGTGCCGGAGTAGTCGAACTCGCAGGCCTGGCCGATGACGATCGGCCCGGACCCGATGACGAGGACGCTCTTGATGCTGTCGTTCCTGGGCATCAGGACAGGTCTCCCGTCTTGTCGGTGCTGTGCTGTCTCGTTTCCATGAGCTCCACGAAGCGGTCGAAGAGGTAGGCGGCGTCGTGGGGACCGGCGGCGGCCTCGGGGTGGTACTGGACGGAGTAGGCCGGGGCGTCGAGCAGCTCGAGCCCCTCGACGACGTCGTCGTTGAGGCACACGTGCGACACGCGGGCGCGGCCGTACGGGGTGTCGCTGTCACGGTCGGTCGGCGCGTCGACGGCGAACCCGTGGTTGTGCGCGGTGACCTCGACCTTGCCGGTCGTGCGGTCCATGACCGGCTGGTTGATGCCACGGTGGCCGTACTTCAGCTTGTACGTGCCGAACCCGAGCGCCCGCCCGAACAGCTGGTTGCCGAAGCAGATGCCGAAGAACGGGACGCCGGCGCCGAGGACCTCGCGCAGCAGCGTCACCTCGTGCTCGGCGCTCGCCGGGTCGCCGGGGCCGTTGGAGAAGAAGACGCCGTCGGGCCCGCCCTCGGCGACGCCCATGACCTCGGCGAAGGTGGCCGTCGCCGGCAGGACGTGCACCTCGATGCCCCGGCGAGCCATGAGCTGGGGCGTCATCGCCTTGATGCCGAGGTCGAGGGCCGCGACGGTGAAGCGCTTCTCGCCCTCCGCAGGCACGACGTACGGCTCGGCCGTCGTCACCTCGGCGGCGAGCGCCGCCCCCGACATCTCGGGGCTGCGGCGGACCGCCTCGAGCAGGTCGGCCTCCGGAGCGTCGGCGGCGCCACCGCTGAAGATGCCGACGCGCATCGCACCACGTTCGCGCAGGTGACGGGTGAGCGCCCGTGTGTCGAGGTCGCAGATGCCGACGACACCCTGCTCGGCCAGCTCGTCCTCGAGGTCGCGGGTCGAGCGCCAGCTCGACGCGCGGATCGCAGGGTCGCGCACGACGTAGCCGGCGGCCCAGATGCGGGTGCTCTCGTCGTCCTCGGTGTTGACGCCGGTGTTGCCGACGTGCGGCGCCGTCATGACGATGACCTGGCGGTGGTAGCTCGGGTCGGTGAGGGTCTCCTGGTAGCCGGTCATGCCGGTGGAGAAGACCGCCTCGCCGACCGTCTCGCCGACGGCGCCGTAGGAGGCGCCGAGGAAGGTGCGGCCGTCCTCGAGCACGAGCACGGCGGGCTCGCGCAGGCGCCGGGTGCGTCCCTGCCGGGCCGGCACGGTGAGCGGGGTCGAGGTCGTCACAGGTGGGCTCCAGTCGCGTTCGTCAGTTGTCGTTGCGTGTCTCGCTGCGTGCCCGCGCCGGTGCGGACGTCGTGGGTGACGCGTCCGGCGTGGACCGTCGTCACGACGGCCCCGCGGAACGTTCGTCCGTGCCACGGGTTGTTGCGCGAGCGGCTGCGGCTCGCGGCGGCGTCGACGGTGACCTCGCGGTCGGGGTCGACGAGGGTCAGGTGTGCCGGGGCGCCGGCCGCGATGGCCTGCCCCTGGTGGGCCAGGCCCCCGATGCGGGCCGGGTTGGCCGACATGACGCGGGCGACGTCGGCCCAGTCGAGCCGCCCCGGGCGCACGAGGACCTCGCTGACGACCGACAGGGCCGTCTCGAGGCCGAGCATCCCGAAGGCGGCGTCGACGAAGGCGTGCTCCTTGTCGTGGCGGGCGTGGGGCGCGTGGTCGGTGGCGACCGCGTCGATGGTGCCGTCGGCGACGGCCGCGCGCAGGGCCTCGACGTCCTCGGCGGGGCGCAGCGGCGGGTTGACCTTGAAGACGGGGTCGTAGCCGGCGAGCAGGTCGGTCGTGAGGAACAGGTGGTGCGGCGTCACCTCAGCGGTGACGTCGATGCCCTGCGCCTTGGCCCAGCGGATGACCTCGACCGTGCCGGCGGTCGACACGTGGGCCACGTGGACCCGCGAGCCGGTGTGCCGCGCCAGCATGACGTCGCGGGCCACGATGGACTCCTCGGCGATGCCGGGCCAGCCGGGCAGGCCGAGACGGCCGGAGACCTCACCCTCGTGGCAGCAGGCGTCGGGCCCCGCGAGACGCGGGTCCTGGGCGTGCTGGCTGACGACACCACCGAACGGCTTGACGTACTCGAGGGCGCGCCGCATGACGCGGGCGTCGCTGACGCAGTGCCCGTCGTCGCTGAAGACGCGCACCCTCGCCCGCGAGCGCGCCATGAGGCCCAGCTCGGCGAGCTCGGCACCGGCCAGGCCCTTGGTCACCGCGCCGACGGGGACGACCTCGGTGAGGCCGCAGGCCCGGCCGAGGTCGAGGACGCGCTCGGCGGCCTCGGCGGTGTCGGTGACGGGGTTGGTGTTCGCCATGGCGAAGACGGCCGTGTACCCGCCGGCGGCGGCCGCTGCCGACCCGGTGGCGATGGTCTCGGCGTCCTCGCGACCCGGCTCGCGCAGGTGGACGTGCAGGTCGACGAGGCCCGGCAGCGCGACGAGGCCGTCGGCGTCGAGCACCTCCGCGCCGGCCGGGGCGTCGACGGTGCCGACCTCGCGGACGACGCCGTCGACGACGAGCACGTCGGCCGCCTCGGCGCCGAGGAGGCGGGCACCACGGATCACGAGGCGGGTCATCGGACGGCTCCTGAGGCGGCGGGGTGGGTGGCGGCGAGGGCGTCGGGCGGGGACGTCGCGGTGTCCTCGCCCGCGAGGAGGTGGTAGAGGACGGCCATCCGGACCGCGACGCCGGCCGAGACCTGGTCGAGGACGACCGACTGGGGCGCGTCGGCGGCCTCGGGGGCGATCTCGAGGCCGCGGTTCATCGGTCCGGGGTGCAGGACGAGCACATCCGGGTTGCGGGTCACGAGCGTGTCGAGGCGGTCGCGGGTCAGGCCGTAGCCGACCGTGTACTCGCGCGGCGTCGGGAAGAACCCGCCGCTCATCCGCTCGCGCTGGACCCGGAGCATCATGACGGCGTCGACCGTGCCGTGCTCGCCCCGGCCCTCGAGGACCTCGTCGAGGTCCCAGCTCGTGGCGAACCCGTCCGCAGCGCTCCAGGCCCCGATGCCGCTCGGCATGAGCGTCGGCGGCGCGACGACGGTGACCTTGGCCCCGAGGGTCTTGAGCGTGATGACGTTGCTGCGGAAGACCCGCGAGTGCGTCAGGTCACCGACGATCGCGACGTGCCTGCCGTCGAGCTCGCCCATCCGGTGGCGCAGCGTGTACGCGTCGAGGAGGGCCTGCGTCGGGTGCTCGTGGGTGCCGTCGCCGGCGTTGATGACGCTGCACCGCACCCACTGGGCCACCTGGTGGCACGCGCCCGAGGCGTTGTGGCGGATGACGAGCGCGTCGACGGCCATGGCGTCGACGGTCATCGCCGTGTCGCGCAGGCTCTCGCCCTTGGACGTCGAGGAGCCCTTCGCCGACAGGTTGATCGTGTCGGCCGACATCCACTTGCCCGCGATCTCGAACGAGCTGCGGGTGCGCGTCGAGTCCTCGAAGAAGAAGTTGATGACGGTGCGGCCGCGCAGCGTCGGCACCTTCTTGACCTCGCGACGCTGCAGGTCGTGCATCGACGCGGCGGTCTCGAGGATGTCCTCGACCTCCCGACGGGTCAGGTCGGCCGAGGAGATGAGGTGGCGGGTCATCGGGCCTCTCCCCCGCTGATCTTGACGGTGTCGACGCCGTCGAGCTCGGCGACGCGTACGTGGACGCGCTCGTCACGCGAGGTCGGCAGGTTCTTGCCGACGTGGTCGGCCCGGATCGGCAGCTCGCGGTGGCCGCGGTCGACGAGGACCGCCAGGCGCACCGCGCGGGGCCGGCCGAGCTCGCTCAGGGCGTCGAGGGCCGCGCGGATGGTGCGACCGGAGTAGAGGACGTCGTCGACGAGGACGACGACGCGGTCGTCGATGCCGCCGTCGGGGATGCGGGAGCGGTGCGCCGTGCGGACCGGGTTGCGACGGAGGTCGTCGCGGTGGAGCGTGATGTCGAGCTCCCCGACCGGGACCGGGGCGCCCTCGACGTCCGCGATGCAGGCGGCGAGACGCCGCGCGAGCGGCACTCCGCGAGAAGGGATCCCGAGCAGGACGAGGCTGTCCGCGCCGCGGTTGCGCTCGAGGATCTCGTGGCCGATGCGCCGCAGCGCCCGGGAGATGTCGCCCTCGCTCATGACGTCTCTCGCGTCAGGAGGGGTGCTCGGACTGGTTGCAGGCGCACTCAGGTCAGGGCAGGTCACAGCCGCTGGACCTCCTTCCCCGCCTCACGGGACGGTGGTTAAAGGATGTCTTCGGGCAGCGAGTCTAGCGTCCCGCGCGACCGGTCCCGACACCCCGCCACTCCGTGAGAACGGCCCGGGCCGAGGCGAGGGCGCAGAGGCTCCACGTGCCGCAGAGGACGGCGAGGACGACCGTACCGGCGACGGCGAACCCGGTCCGGTGGCTCGACCCGGCGAGATGGTGCAGCCCGAGGGACACCGTCCCGATGGGGAACGTCAGGGCCCACCAGCCCGGCGAGAACGGCATCCGGCCCGCGAAGCCGCGGGCGGTGACGGCCACCGCCCACCCGGCGAGCGGCACACCCGCCGCGAGGACCACGACGCCGTAGCCGACGGCGAGCGAGCGCAGGTCGGCCGCGGCCACCGGCGTGAGCCACGGGCCCGCCGCAGCGACGAGCGCCTGGGCCGCCCCCACCGACTGCCCGACGATGCCGAGCGGGATCCACGACGTGGCCGACGCTGCCAGGGGAACCGGCGCCACGCGCCAGTGGTGGGCGTAGCCGAGCGTGAAGACGACGACCCCGAGCGCGAGCGCGACGGGGAAGCAGGCCGTGGCCACGCCGAGCAGGGCGAGCCCGGCACCGGGAACCGTGGACACGTGCGGCACGAGGGCGGCCCCGGCGGTCGCCGAGACCATCGGAGGCACGACCGGAAGGCCCCACAGGAGTGTCGGCTCGCCGGCCTCGCCTCGCACCAGGGTCGCGGTGAACCCGAGCGCCGTGGCCAGGCCGAGGACGGTGCCCACCACCCACAGGCCGGCGCCGAGCAGGGCGGACGTCCGTCCCGGCGCCACGGTGACCGTCGCCGAGCCGACGGCCAGGACGCCCATGGCCACGGTTCCCCAGAGGGCGCGGTCGGTCGGTGTCGCGAGCGACGCGCGCAGGCGCTCCGGCCGCCGGATCACGCGAACGAGGAACCCGCCGCCCACGGTGACGAGCAGCAGCCACGCGAGGACCATCAGGGCCCTCGCGGCGTCGTGCAGCCGGTCGCCGGGGCCCGGTCCGTCGGCATACGCGGCAAGGAGCGTGGCGAGGATCCCGGTCCCCATGACCGCGGGGAACCAGGCCGGCCCGGCGGGTGGGAGCCCCACCGCAGCCGTGGGAGGCCCGCCGGCAGCCGGCGGTTTGGTCGCGGCACCGGGTCGCGCGGTTCTATGGACGGCAGGGTCGGCGAGGGCGGTCGGCACGGGTCCACCCTCGCTGCCCGCACCGTCCGCTCGGAAGCGCCACCGATGCGTGAGCCCACAAGGTCGGACTTGTGGACGGGTACGATGGCGGGATGTCCTCCGACCTGCGGCACGTGCCCGAGACCGGCTCGCTGCTCGCCCTGCTCGCGGTGGCGCGGTGCGGCAGCATCTCCGCGGCCGCCGCTGAGCTCGGCGTCACCCAGCAGGCGATGAGCGCACGGGTCCGCGCGGCCGAACGGGTGCTCGGTGTCGCGGTCTTCACCCGCACCTCCCGAGGCGTCGAGCTCACGGCCGCGGGGCAGCTCGTCGTCACGTGGGCCGGCGACGTCGTCGACGCCGCACGCGCGCTGGAGCACGGCGTCACGGGCCTGCGCACCGCAGGCGAGAGCGTCGTGCGGGTCGCGGCGAGCAACACCGTGTCCGAGTGCCTCCTGCCCGGGTGGGCCAGCGCCCTGCGCGCCTCCACGGGCGGCGTGCGGGTGCAGGTGGTCCCGGCCAACTCCGAGCACGTCGTCGCAGCGGTGACGGCCGGCGAGGTGGACCTCGGGTTCGTCGAGGGCCCGACCGTGCCACGCGGGCTGGCGCGGCGCACCGTCGCCTCCGACGCCCTCGTCGTCGTCGTGCCGCGCGACCACCCGTGGGCCAGGCGGCGACGCGGCATCACCGCCGGCGAGCTCGCCGCGACGCCGCTCGTCGTGCGCGAGGCCGGCTCAGGAACCCGTCGCACGTACGAGCGGGCCGTCCCCGGCCACGTCGCGCCGGCGCTCGAGCTGTCCTCGACCGGGGCGGTGCGCGACGCCGTCGTCACCACCGGGACCCCGGCCGTCCTGTCCGCGCTCGCGGTCCGCGGCGACCTGCGGTCCGGGCGTCTCGTCGCCGTGCCCGTCGTCGACCTGACGATGCCGCGCTCGATCCGTGCGGTGTGGAACCAGAGCCAGCGCCCGAGCGATGCCGCCGCCGAGCTGCTCGCCATCGCCGCCGCGACCCGCGAGGCCTAGGGGCCCGCGGCGGCGTCCGGGTCAGACGATCGTGGCCTTGACCTCGGCGAGACGGCTGAGCAGGCCGTTGACGAAGCTCGGCGACTCGTCGGTCGACAGCTCAGTGGCGAGCGCGACCGCCTCGGAGATCGCGACACCGTCGGGGATCTCCTCGTTCCAGAGCACCTCCCACGCACCCAGACGCAGCAGCGCCCGGTCGACCGCCGGCATCCGCTCGATCGTCCATCCCTGGCTGTAGTCGGTGAGCGCCGCGTTGATGTCGTTCCAGTGCCCGACGACACCGCGGACGATGTCGGCCGTGTACGGGTTGTTGCCCGCCCGCGAATCGCGGTCGGCGAGGCGCTCCTCGAGGAGGGTCACCGCGTTGACGCCGCGCTGGTCGGCCTCGAAGAGGATGTCGAGGGCCCGGGCCCGGGCCTTGGTGCGTGCAGCCACGTGGGTCCGCGTCCGATCAGTCGTTGACGCGGCCGAGGTACGACCCGTCGCGGGTGTCGACCTTGACCTTCGTGCCGGTCTCGAGGAAGAGCGGCACGTTGATCTGCGCACCGGTCTCGAGCGTGGCCGGCTTGGTGCCACCCGTCGAGCGGTCGCCCTGCAGGCCCGGCTCGGTGTGGGTGATCTCGAGGACGACGGACGCCGGCAGCTCGACGTAGAGCGGCGCGCCCTCGTGCGTGGCGACGATGGCGTTCTGGTTCTCGAGGAGGTAGTTCGCGGCGTCACCGACGGTGGTCTCCGACACGTTGAGCTGGTCGTAGGTGTCGGTGTCCATGAAGACGAAGTCCGAGCCGTCCTTGTACAGGTACTGCATCGTCCGCTTGTCGACGTTGCTCGTCTCGACCTTGACACCCGCGTTGAAGGTCTTGTCGACGACCTTGCCCGACAGGACGTTCTTGAGCTTGGTGCGCACGAAGGCGGGGCCCTTGCCCGGCTTGACGTGCTGGAACTCGACGACGGACCAGAGCTGCCCCTCGAGGTTGAGCACCAGGCCGTTCTTCAGGTCGTTCGTAGATGCCATCTGCTGGAAACCGCTTTCGTGTGCCGGCCGGTGGGCGCCCCGCGGGCGCGCCGGGACCCGGTCGCTTAGATGTCGTGGAAGGTGCCGCGCAAGTCTAGCCGTGGCCCGCGCCGATCGCGGAATCGCCGGTGCCGCGCGGGCCGGGGCAGGTGTAGGCTCGCCGGTCCCCCAGACGTGTCCCGGCCCGAGAGAGGCGGCTTCGCCGTGCCCGCGCCCACCAACACCCTGAGCGACGAGCTCGCACGAGAGCAGGCCTTCCTCGACCGTGCGCGGGCCGAGCTGGGCCGGATGCGTGAGGCCGCCGAGGCGCTCGACGCGTCGCGGGCCAGCGACGCCGTCAGCGGCGAGGTGCTCTCCCGCGTCCTCGCCCGACGCATCGCCTCGCTGCAGGACGACCCGCGCACGACGCTCTTCTTCGGCCGCATCGACCTCGAGCCGGCGGATGCCCCGGCCGAGTCGTTCCACGTCGGGCGCCGGCACGTCAGCGACGAGTCCGGCGACCCGGTCGTCGTGGACTGGCGGGCGCCGGTGTCGACGGCGTTCTACCGCGCCTCGCACCTGGAGCCGATGGACGTCGTGCTGCGTCGCCGGTTCGGCGTCGACCACGGCCGGCTCACGGCGATCGAGGACGAGCACCTCGGGCTGCCTGCGGTCCATGACGACGCGTCCGGTGGCTCGCTGCTGGCGGCCGAGATCGAGCGTCCCCGCACCGGGCCGATGCGCGACATCGTCTCGACGATCCAGCCGGAGCAGGACGAGATCGTGCGCAGCGACGTCGGGACGACGATCTGTGTGCAGGGTGCCCCGGGCACCGGCAAGACCGCGGTCGGGCTGCATCGCGCCGCGTGGCTGCTCTACTCCTTCCGTGAGCGCCTCGACCGATCCGGGGTGCTCGTCGTCGGACCCAACCGCGCGTTCCTGGACCACATCGGCGCGGTCCTCCCCTCGCTCGGTGAGGTCCGCGTCGGCCACGCGACCATCGACAGCCTCCTCGAGCACGGCCGGGTCCGTGTCGACGAGCCCGCGGCGGTCGCGACGCTCAAGGGTGACGCGCGCCTGGCGGCGGTGCTGCGCCGGGCCGTGTGGTCGACCGTCGCGCGGGCCACCGAGGCGCTCGTCGTGCCTCGCGGCGTCCGCAAGTGGCGCGTGCCGGCGTACGAGGTCCAGGAGATCCTCGACGAGCTGGCCGCTCGCGGCGTCCGGTACACCGCGGCCCGCGACCTGCTGCCGATGCGCCTCGCGCACCACGTCCTGCTCGGGATGGAGCGCGACGGCGACGCCCCCGACGACCGCGTGCAGGAGTCCGTCGCGAAGTCGCCCGCCATGAAGAAGTACGTCGCGTCGGTGTGGCCCGCCCTCGACCCGCAGACGGTGCTGCACCGGCTCTGGTCCGACGCGGAGGCACTGGCTGCCGCTGCGGAGGACGATCTCACTGCCGAGGAGCAGCGGATGCTCCTGTGGGACAAGCCGGCCCGCACGAAGGGCGCAGCGCGGTGGAGCCGGGCGGACATGGCCCTGCTCGACGAGATCGGCGACCTGCTGAACCGAGTGCCCAGCCTCGGGCACGTCGTCCTCGACGAGGCGCAGGACCTGTCCCCCATGCAGCTTCGCGCCGTCGGTCGGCGCTGCTCCACCGGGTCGGCGACGGTGCTCGGCGACATCGCCCAGGGAACCACGCCGTGGGCCACCTCGTCGTGGGCCGACGCGATGCGCCACCTCGGCAAGGAGTCCCACGACCTCGTCGTGCTCGACCGCGGGTTCCGCGTGCCGGCACAGGTCATCGACTACGCGGCCCGGCTGCTGCCCGCCATGGCGCCCGGTCTCGGTGCGCCGGTGTCCGTGCGGTCCAACCCCGGGCGCCTCGACGTCGTGCCCGTGGCCGGCGAGCTCATGGCGGCCGTGGCCCGGGTCGTGCGAGAGGCGAGCGCCGAGCCCGGCTCCGTCGGCGTCATCGCGCCCGACGCCATGGTCGCCGACGTCGCCGCCGGGCTCACCTCCGCGGGCATCCCGCACGGCCGGCTCGACCGGGACCACGGCGACGACGAGGACCACCAGGTCGAGGTCGTGCCGGCGGGCGTCGCCAAGGGACTCGAGTTCGACCGCACGGTGGTCGTCGAGCCGGCGGCCATCGCCGCCGCGGAGCCTGACGGACGGACCGGGCTGCGGCGCCTCTACGTCGTGCTGACGCGCGCCGTCTCGGCGCTCACCGTCGTGCACGCCGAGCCGCTCCCCGACGCCCTGGCCGGCTGAGCACGGCAATTCGATGGCGCTCCCGCCGCCTGCGGGCGAGCATGGGGGCGTGGTGAGCGAGCGGCGGCTGCCGCCCCAGGGTGGCCTGCCCCCGACCGGGGAGGTGGGCGACGACGTCGTCGAGATCGCCTGCGACGAGTCCGGCTTCTCCGGCACCAACCTGCTCGACGCCGCGACGCCGCTGTTCGTCCACGCCAGCGTCGACCTGCCCGTCGCGGAGGCCGCCGACGTCGTCCGCACCCTGCACGCGGGGGTCAGGTGGTCGCTCGACGAGGTCAAGTCCGGACCGCTGCTCCGGGGGCCCGACGCCCGGGCCGCCCTCGAGTGGCTCCTCGAGCGGCTCCGTGGTCACGCCCACGTCCACGTCGTCGACAAGGAGCTGTTCCTCGTCAGCCGCGTCGTCGACCTGTTCCTCGTCGAGCCGTCGTACGCTGCGGGCACCCGCCTGGCGGCGGTCGACCCGGGGGCGTCGCTGGCGCTCTACCGCGCCGGACGGGCGCACCGGGCACAGTGGTCCGCCTTCCTCCGCGCCCTCTCCGACGTCGTGCGGACCAAGGCCCGTCACGCGCCGGACGCGGCCTCCCTCGACGCCTTCCTGGTGTCACGCGAAGCGCTTCTCAGGGCGCTCAGCGCAACCGGCGACGAGGCCGAGCGGGGGCGGACGGAGGCGATGGGCGTCCTCGCGGCGGTCGAGCGCGAGCGCGTCATCGAGGTGACGACCCGGTTGGCCGACGGCGACCGGTCGGTGCCGCCGCCGCTCGAGCCGCTCCTGCCCGCGCTCGCCGAGACGGTGCTGTTCTGGAGCGACGGACGACGTCGCGTGCTGGTCGTCCACGACGAGCAGAGCGCCCTGACGGCCGACCGGTTGCGCCGTCTGCAGGAGGTGCTCGCCGGCGCGGCCGACGGATCCCCTTCCGCCCTGGCCGGACTCGTCACCGTCGACTCCCGCGACGACCCCCGCGTGCAGGTCGCCGACCTGCTGGCCGGTGTCGCCCGCCGGTCGCCCGACGTCCTCGGCGACCCGCTGCTTCAGGGGTTCCTGTCCCCGACCTCGCTCGTCGACCGGCCTCTGCCGGACCCCTCAGTCGCTCGGCCCTACGTCACTGCTCACCCTGACTGAGCACTGACGTAGCGAGCGGGGGCGCCTCCCCTCGGAGCGGCACCAGACCTCGGCCGCAGCCCGGTTCGTCGACACCGACCTGTCCGGTGCGGGACCTCGACGCGCTCGCTCAGACCAGCGCGCGCAGCGCCAGCAGGTAGCTCTGCAGGCCGAAGCCGGCCACGGTGCCGGTGGCGACGCCGGCGACGACCGAGGTGTGCCGGAACTCCTCGCGCGCGGCGGGGTTGGACAGGTGCACCTCGACGAGGCTGCGTCCGCTCGTCGTGACGATGGCGCACGCGTCGCGAACCGCGTAGGAGTAGTGCGTGAAGGCACCGGGGTTGAGCACGACGTCGGCGCCGGAGTCGACGGCCTCGTGCAGCCAGTCGATGAGCTCGCCCTCGTGGTTGGTCTGCCGGCAGTCGGCGACGAGACCGAGGTCGCGCGCCTCGCGCTGGACCGCGGCGTGCACGTCGTCCAGCGTGTCGGAGCCGTAGACCTCCGGCTCGCGGGTGCCGAGCCGGTTGAGGTTGGGACCGGACAGGACGAAGACCGTTGCCGTCATGGCCGGAGTCTAGTGAGCCCCCGCACCGCCGGCCCGCGACACGAGGCGGTACGCCTCCTCGAGGACGGCGTCGGACGGGCCGACCAGACGCGTGGGGACGGCGAGCCCGTCGAGCACGACGAACCGCAGGGTCGACCCGCGGGACTTCTTGTCCCGGCGCATCGCCGTGAGCAGCGACTCCCACCGGTCGCCGCGGTAGGTCGTCGGCAGGCCGAGCGACCCGAGCACTGCTCGGTGGCGGGCGACCAGGTGGTCGCCCTCCGGTCCGGTGAGGTGGCCGGTGAGCCGCGCCAGCTCGGCGACGTACACCATGCCGACGCTGATCGCCTCGCCGTGACGCCACGTGTAGCCCTCGACCTGCTCGATGGCATGCCCGAACGTGTGGCCGTAGTTGAGGATCTCGCGCAGCGAGCTCTCGCGCGGGTCGGCGGCGACGACCTCGGCCTTGACCCGGACCGCCCGCTCGACGAGCTCGACCACGTGCGGGCCGTCGGCCCGGCAGGCCGATGCCGGGTCGTCCTCGACGAGCTCGAGGATGCGCGGGTCCGCGATGAACCCGCACTTGACGACCTCGGCGAGGCCCGCGACGAGGTCGGCCCGCGGCAGTGTCGCGAGCACGCCGACGTCGCAGACCACCCCGGCCGGCGGGTGGAATGCGCCGACGAGGTTCTTGCCCTCGGGAGTGTTGATGCCGGTCTTGCCGCCCACGGCGGCGTCGACCATGCCGAGGAGGGTCGTCGGCACCTGCACGACGCGTACTCCACGCAGCCACGACGCCGCGACGAAGCCCGCGAGGTCGGTGACGGTGCCACCGCCGAGGCCGACGACGGCGTCGCTGCGGGTGAAACCCGCCCGGCCGAGCCGCGACCAGAGGTCTGCGGCCACCGCGGCGGTCTTGGCCGACTCGGCGTCGGGGACCTCGGCGGCAAGGACCGCGTACCCGCGCGCCTCGAGGGCCGAGGCGACGCGCGCCACGAGGTCGGGCAGCGTCGGCGGGTGGACGAGCAGGACGCGCTCGACTCCCTCGCCGACGAGCTCGCCGACCCGGTCGAGGGCACCGGAGCCGATGACGACGTCGTACTGTCCGCCGACGCTGATCGTCGTCGGCGCGGCCGTGCCGCTCACGCCCGCCCCGCCTCGAGGAGCGCGACGACCTCGTCGACGACGGCCTCCGGAGCCTTGCCCGCGGTGTCGACGCGGACCGACGCCACGCGCTCGTAGGTGGGGCGGCGATGGTTCATCATCGTGACCCACGAGGCGCGCGGGTTGACGGCGAGCAGCGGACGGGACCGGTCGAAGCCGATGCGCCGGCTCGCGTCGGCGATGGCGACGTCGAGGAACACGACGACGTGGCCCCGCAGCGCCTCCTCGGTCAGCGGGTCCATCACCGCCCCGCCCCCGAGTGCGACGACGCCGGTCTCCTCCGCGAGCGACCGGGCCACCTCGGCCCGCTCGAGCTCCCGGAAGACCGGCTCGCCGTCGTCGACGAAGATGTCGGAGATGCTGCGCCCCTCCACCGCTTCCACGGCGGCGTCGACGTCGTGGAAGGCGACCCCCAGTCGCTCGGCGAGCGCCTTGCCGACGGTCGTCTTGCCCGCACCGGGCGGCCCGACGACGACGGCGACCGGACGCGTCGCCTCTTCGGCCCCCCTGGCCTCCGTGGCCTCGGTGGCGTCCGTCGGCTGCCCGGAGTCGGCGGTCACCACGTCCGCAGCCCCTCCGGGATCGCCGCCAGGTACGCGGCGTGGTTGCGCGAGGTCTCGGCGACGGAGTCGCCGCCGAACTTCTCGAGGCACGCCTCGGCGAGCACGAGCGCCACCATCGCCTCGGCGACGACGCCTGCCGCGGGGACGGCGCACACGTCGGAGCGCTGGTGGATGGCGGTCGCGGCCTCACCGGTCGCGACGTCGACGGTGGCGAGGGCCCGCGGCACGGTGCTGATCGGCTTCATCGCCGCGCGCACGCGCAGCGGCTGGCCGTTGGACATGCCGCCCTCGGTCCCGCCGGCCCGGGCGGTGCGACGCGTGATGGCGCCCTCGAGCAGGTCCATCTCGTCGTGGGCCCGGGAGCCGCGGCGGCGGGCCGTCTCGAAGCCGTCCCCGACCTCGACGCCCTTGATCGCCTGGATGCTCATGAGCGCCTGCGCCAGGCGGCCGTCGAGCCGGCGGTCCCAGTGCACGTGCGAGCCGAGGCCCGGAGGCAGGCCGTAGGCCAGCACCTCGACGACGCCACCGAGGGTGTCGCCGTCCTTGCGGGCGGCGTCGACCTCGGCGACCATCGCGGCCGACCCGGCCACGTCGAAGGCGCGGACGGGGTCGGCGTCGAGACGCTCGACGTCGTCGGGCGTCGGCACGGGCGCGTCGGGGCTGACCGCTGCGGTGCCGATCGAGACCGTGTGCGACACGAGCCGGATGCCGTAGGCCTGCTCCAGGAAGCGCGCGGCGACCTCACCCAGCGCGACCCGCGCCGCGGTCTCACGCGCGCTGGCCCGCTCGAGCACGGGACGGGCGTCCTCGTGCCCGTACTTCTGCATGCCGACGAGGTCCGCGTGGCCGGGCCGGGGGCGGGTCAGCGGCTTGTTGCGCGCGACCTCCTTCTCGGCGTTGACGTCGTCCGCGGCGGCGTACGCCTCGTCGCTGACGGCCTCGGGGCTCATGACGGTCGTCCACTTGGGCCACTCGCTGTTGCCGATGCGCACGGCGAGGGGCGAGCCGATCGTCACCCCGTGGCGCAGGCCCCCGAGGAACTCGACCTCGTCCTGCTCGAACTTCATCCGGGCGCCGCGCCCGTACCCGAGCCGGCGCCGCGCGAGCGCGGCCTGCAGGTCCTTGGCGCCGACCTCGACACCGGCCGGGACGCCCTCGAGGACGGCCACCAGCGCCGGGCCGTGGGACTCACCGGCGGTCAACCAACGAAACATGTCCCGATCCTCCCACGCAGCCTGTCGCCGGCTCCGACCCGCCCGCGAGGCGGACGACCGCAGCCACACCGGCGACCGCACCCGGACGCACCACGGTCAGAGGACGAACCGCACCTCGGTGAGCAGCGACAGGAGCAACCCGACGAGCATCCACGGACCGAAGGCGATGTCGTCCTTGCGCGAACCACGCAGCACCGTGAGCCGGACGACGCCGTAGGCGCCGGCGAGGAGGAAGGCCGCGCACGCCGCGACGAGCGTCGCCACCACCGACAGGTAGCCCGAGGCGAGCCCGACCAGGCCGGCCAGGGTGACGTCGCCGAACCCGAAGCCGCTGCCCAGCAACGCGGCGAGCAGGGCGAGCAGCAGGAACACCGCCCACAGCGCGAGACCCGCGACGACGGCCCGACGCAGGGCCGCCCAGTCCCCCGACGCGAGCGAGGCGACGGTCAGCTGGACGAGCAGGACGACATATGCCGGGCGGGTCAGGCCCCGAGGCAGCCGGTGCACGTCGGCGTCGATCCACGAGAGCGCTACCGCGACCGCGGAGAAGACGAGGTAGGCCGGTGCCAGCGCCCACTCCGACAGGGGGCCGAACCGCCAGGCGAGGACCGCCCAGAGCAGCCCGGTCGAGGCCGTCACGACCCACGGCCCGACGCGCGGTCCCGGACCGATCTCATCGTCGAGCCGGTAGCCCAGGGTCGCGAGCCGCCGGCGCAGGAGCTCACCGACACCGAGGCCGGCCAGACCCACCACGACGACGAACCACCACGGCGTCGGCGGCGCGGCGACCCAGGTCACGACGCGGTCCCCGCCTCGGCCGTACCTGCGCGGTCGTCGCGACCCGCCGCCTGCTGAGATGTCCGGACCGCCCGGGCCGCCAGGACGGCGTCGAGCGCGGCACGCATCGCCTCGAGGGGCGCGGGGCGCCCGGTCATGAGCTCGACCTGTCGGGTGGCCTGGTGCAGGAGCATGTCCGTACCGGGGGCGACGACCCAGCCGGCGGCCGCAGCGGCCCGCTCGAGCGGCGTCGTGCCGCCGGCGTAGACGGCATCGAGCAGCACCGGGCGCGTCGACGCGTCGGCCACGGGCAGCCGGTCCAGGCCGACCACGGACGCAGGGGGCACGGTGCTGACGACGACGTCGGTCGGCGTCCACTGCCCGAGACCGACGACCTCGACCTCGAGGCCCGACGCGCGCGCCTGCTCGAGCGTCTCGGGTCGGGCCCGGTCGCGCACCATGAGGACGACCCGCCGGGCGGTGCCGGCCACCGCCGCGACCGTGGAGCGCGCCGTGGCCCCCGACCCGACGACGAGCACCGATCGGGGCGCGGGGGCACCGGCCTCGGCCAGCGCCCGCCGGACGCCGACGACGTCGGTGTTATGCGCCGACCAGCCGGCGGCGGTCGGCAGCAGCGTGTTGGCCGCACCGGTGGCGCGGGCCGCGTCGTCCACGACGGACGCGGCCGCGAGGGCCGCCTCCTTGAGCGGCATCGTCAGCGACAGGCCCCGGCACCCGTCCGCGAGGGCCTCGAGCTCGCCGGCGAACCGGTCGGCCCCGACCTCGCGGCGTCCGTACGTCCAGCCGAGACCCAGCGCCGTGTAGGCGGCCCGGTGCAGCACCGGCGAGAGCGAGTGCGCGATGGGGCTGCCCCACACCTCGCACCAGGGCGTCAGCACTTGCCCTTGTTGGCCGCACACCACTGCTGGAACTGCTGGACGTTGCGCTGGTGCTCCTCGTACGTCGTCGCGAACTTCGTCTCGCCGGTGGCCAGGTTGACGGTGACGAAGTACAACCAGCCGCCCGGCGCCGGCGAGGCGGCCGCCTGCAGGGCCTGGTCGCCGGGGTTGGCGATCGGGCCCGGCGGCAGACCCGGGAAGCGACGCGTGTTGTACGGGCTGCCGCTGTCGAGCATGGCCTGGGTGGGCACGCCGCGCTTCTTGAAGATGCCGCGCTTCTTGAAGATGTAGTTGACCGTCGAGTCGAGGCCGAGGGACATGTTCTGGGCGAGGCGGTTCTCGATGACCCGTGCCACCTTGGCCTGGTCGGCCTCGGTCTGGGCCTCGCCCTCGACGAGGCTCGCGACCGTGACGACGCGCTCCATCCGGTCCGGCGCGATGCCGAGGGCGTCGAGGCGCTTCATCGACTCGGCGACCATCTGCTTGAGCTGGTCGAGCGCGGTCGTCTTTGACCCGAACTCGTAGCTGGCCGGGAAGAGGTAGCCCTCGATGTTGCCCTTGGCCGACGGTGGCAGGCCGAGCTCGTCGACCTTCTTGGCCGCGGCCTCGTACTGGGCGACCGGGATGCCCGAGCCCTTCGACAGGCGCGCGTAGATCTCGGTGGCCCACAGGCCCTCCGGGATGGTGACCCGGGTGATGTCGCGGTTCTTGGGGTCGACGAGGACGGCGAGGGCGTCGGCGGCGCGCATCTGCTTCTTCAGCGTGTAGATGCCCGGCTGGATGCCGGCGCTCCTCGGGTCGGCGTTCGCGGCCTCGATGAACGCCTTCGTCGACTTGACGACGTCGTCCTCGACGAGCGTCTTGGCGATGGCGGTGCCGCCCTGGCCGTCCTCGACGGTGACCTGGACCTGGCCGGAGCCCGGGCCCGGGTAGTCGTTGGCCTCGAGGAAGTCCTCGACGACGGGCCGCAACGCCTTGTAGGCGACGCCCACGCCGCCACCGATGAGACCGAGCGCGAGGACGATGACGATGATGCGGCGCAGCACCGACGGCTTGCCGGAGCGTCGCGCGGCGGGTGCAGGTGCGCTGGGTGCCCCCGTGGACGAGCCGGCGTCGCGTCTGCGGCGTCCGCGCGCCCGGGCGGCCTGCTCGGCCTCGCGACGCTCGCGCCGGGTCAGGGGGACGGCACCCTCCGCGTCGGCACCGTGTGCCGGACCGTGGCCTGCCTCGTGTCCCCCGTGGCCGGCGACGTGGTCGTGGTCCGCATGCCTGCCGTACCCGTCGTACCCACCCGCGGCGAGGTCGTGCTCGTAGGCGCCCGGCGCGGTCTCGTCGTAGGCGTACGTGTCGTCGTGGTCGCCGAAGATGGACGACTCCAGGTGGTCCTTCATCGTCGGCGTTCCTTCTTCCGTCTTCCGGTGGGCGAGACGGTCTCGCCCGGCGCCCGGCCCAGGGCCGCCTCGGTGTCGAGGGCCCACTGGAGGATCAGCACGGCAGCGGCCTGGTCGACCACCGCTCGCTGGCCGCGACCGGGGACCCCGCTGTCGCGTAGTCTCCGGTGCGCGTCGACGGTGGTCAAGCGCTCGTCGACGAGGCGCACCGACACGGTACCGAGCCGCGCGGCCAGCAGGGACGCATACGTGCGAGCCAGCCGGGCCGCCTCCCCCTCCTGCCCGGACAGGAGCCGCGGCAGCCCGACGACGACCTCGACGGCGCCGAGGTCGGCGACGATCGCGGCGAGCGCCTCGACGTCGGCGTCGGCCGCGAGGTCACGCGGCAGCGTCTCGACGGGGTGGGCGAAAGTCCCGGACGGGTCGGACGCGGCGACGCCGACGCGGGCCTGGCCCACGTCGACGCCGACGCGAACTCCGGGGCGTGCGCCCGACGAGGTCACTGGCCGGCGCCTCGGCTCCGCAGTGCGTCCTCGACCGCGCCGAGGGCCGCCGAGACCTGGCCGGCGTCCGTGCCGCCACCCTGGGCGAGCTCGTCGCGCCCCCCACCGCCACCGCCGAGGGCGGCGGCCGCGAGCTTGACGAAGTGGCCCGCCTTGAGGCCGGCCTCGCGGGCGCGCTCGTTCGTCGCGACGATGACGACGGGCCGCTCGTTCGCGACCGCCGCCATGGACACGAGCGTCGGCCGCTCGTTGCCGAGCCTCGAGCGCACGTCGGTGACCAGAGCGCGCAGGTCGTCAGCGACGACCCCGCTGCCGGCGTCGTGGCTGACGAACGTGACGCCACCGATGTCGCGCGCCGAGGCGACGAGACCCGCGGCCGCGCCGAGCACCTGGGCCTGGCGCACCGCCGCGATCTCCTTCTCGGCGTCGCGCAGGCGCGACAGGATGCCGCTGATGCGGTCGGGCAGCTCGTCACGGCGCACGCCGAGCGTGTCGGTCAGCTGGCTGACGATCGCCGCCTCGCGGGCCAGATGGGTGTAGGCGTCGGCGCCGACGAGCGCCTCGACCCGTCGGACACCCGAGCCGATGGAGGCCTCCCCGAGCAGCTTGACGACCCCGATCTGGCCGATCCGCGGAGTGTGCGTGCCCACGCACAGCTCACGCGACCACTCGCCGATCGAGACAACGCGGACGCGCTCGCCGTACTTCTCGCCGAAGAGCGCCATCGCACCGAGCTTCTTGGCCGCGTCGAGCCCCATGACGTCGGCGGTCACGGGCAGGTCGTCGAGCAGGAACCCGTTGATGCGGGCCTCGATCTGCCCCATCGCCTCAGCCGGTACCGCCTGCAGCGACCGGAAGTCGAAGCGCAGGCGCCCCGGCGAGTTCTCCGAACCGGCCTGGGTCGCGGTCTCGCCGAGCTCGTCGCGCAGCGCCTGGTGCACCATGTGCGTCGCGGTGTGCGCCCGCGAGATGGAACGCCGACGCAGCACGTCGACCTCCGCCTCGGCCTCCTGGCCCACCGCCGCCTCGCCCTCGAGGACCGTGGCGCGGTGGACGACCAGCCCCGTGATGGGTCGCTGGACGTCCTTGACCTCGATGAGCGCGCCGTTCGCGAGGCGGATCCGCCCGTGGTCGGCCTGCTGGCCACCGGACTCGGCGTAGAGCGGGGTGCGATCCAGGACGAGCTCGACGTCGTCGCCGGCCTCGGCGCGCTCGACGACGACCCCGTTGCGGACGATGCCGCGCAGGCGGGTGTCGGTGAGCACCTGGTCGTAGCCGGTGAACTCGACGTCGCGGCCGAGCGCGTCGGCCAGCTGCCGGTAGACGGAGGTGTCGCCGTGCGCGCTCTTCTTCGCCCGGGCGTCGGCCTTGGCGCGGTCGCGCTGCTCGGCCATGAGGCGCCGGAAGCCGGCCTCGTCGACCTGCAGGCCCTGCTCGGACGCCATCTCGAGCGTGAGGTCGATCGGGAACCCGTACGTGTCGTGCAGCGCGAACGCCTCGGGCCCGCCGAGCGTCGCCGCCCCCGACGCCTTGGCCTTGGCGACCGCGGTGTCGAGGATCGTCGTGCCCGCGCTCAGGGTGCGTCGGAACGCGTCCTCCTCTGCGTAGGCGACCTGGCTGATCCGCCGGAAGTCGGTCTCGAGCTCGGGATAGGAGGCCTTCATCCGCTCCATGCTGACCGGCAGCAGGTGCTCGAGGGTCGGGGCGTCGACGCCGAGCAGGCGCATCGAGCGCACCGCGCGGCGCAGCAGGCGGCGCAGGACGTACCCGCGCCCCTCGTTGCCCGGCACGACGCCGTCGCCGATGAGCATGAGCGAGGAGCGCACGTGGTCGGCGACGACCCGGAAGCGGACGTCGTCCTCGTGCACCGCACCGTAGCGGCGGCCGGTGAGGTCCTCGGCCGCGGCGATGACCGGGAAGACCTCGTCGGTCTCGTAGATGTTGTCGACGCCCTGGAGCAGGAAGGCGGCGCGCTCGAGGCCCATGCCGGTGTCGATGTTGCGCTTGGGCAGGTCCCCGACGATGTCGAAGTCCTCCTTCGACCGGACGTTCTCGAGCTCGTACTGCATGAAGACGAGGTTCCAGAACTCGAGGTAGCGGTCGCCGGCCTCCCAGTCACCGTCGGCGCCGTACGCCGGCCCGCGGTCGAGGAGGATCTCCGAGCAGGGGCCGCCCGGGCCGGCGACGCCCATGTTCCAGTAGTTGTCCTTGCGGCCGAGCCGCACGATGCGGTCGTCGGGCAGGCCGGCGACCTTCTTCCACAGCGAGATGGCCTCGTCGTCCTCGTGGTAGACGGACGCGTAGAGGTCCTTCTCGTCGAAGCCGAGGCCGCCGTCGGACTGGCTCCTCGTGATGAGCTCCCACGCGAGCTCGATCGCGCCTTCCTTGAAGTAGTCGCCGAAGCTGAAGTTGCCGTTCATCTGGAAGAACGTGCCGTGGCGGGTCGTCTTGCCGACCTCCTCGATGTCGAGGGTCCGCACGCACTTCTGGACGCTCGTCGCGCGGCTGTACGGCGGCGTCTCCTGGCCGAGGAAGTACGGCTTGAACGGCACCATGCCGGCGTTGACGAACAGTAGGTTCGGGTCGTCGTGCACGAGCGACGCGCTCGGCACGACGGTGTGGTCGCGGCTGCCGAAGAACGAGAGCCAACGGCGCCTGATCTCAGCGGTTTCCATGCGTCAGTCCTTGGGTCGGTGAGTGGTCCGGGGCCGTCACGGAGACGACGGCGCGGGTCGGGGCAGGTGGGGGCGGGGCCAGCCCGGCGCCTCAACGGGGCGCGACTGGCCCCCGGGGAGCTCGCGCCTGCCGCGCGCTCACCCGGACCGGGACCACCCTGCGTGCCACTCGGGCCACGATGCATCCGTCCTTCGACTCGTCGGCGCGGACCTCGCGCCACTGGTCAACCCTAACGGACGGTGCCCTGCGGGTCCCACCGCGTTCCCGCCCGGACGAGACGCTCGGGCCCCCGGACACGCGGCTGGGCCGGTCCCCCAAGCGGGGACCGGCCCAGCACGCGTGGGCCGCCGGCGGAGCTGCCGACCGACGCCGGCCGACTGCCGCCGACGGCTTTCGCGGCGCGTCAGACGGGCTCCACCTCGGCCACGAGGTCGGTCTTGATCTCGGGGAAGTGGCAGGCCTGCACGTGCTTGCCGCTCTCGCGCTTGGACCGGACCGGTGCCAGAGCCGCCTCGGAGGGCACCAGCGGCGGCTCCGTCTGGGCGCAGACCTCCTGGGCCTTCCAGCAGCGGGTGCGGAAGCGGCACCCGCTCGGCGGGTCGATCGGGCTGGGCACGTCGCCGACGAGGCGGATGCGCTCCTTGGGGGCGATGCCGCGCGCGACGTTGATGTCCGGTGCAGCGGACAGCAGCGCCTGCGTGTACGGGTGCTCCGGCTCCTCGTAGATCTTCTTCTTGTCGCCGTACTCGACGATCTTGCCGAGGTACATGACCGCGACCTGGTCGCAGAAGTGGCGCACGACGCCGAGGTCGTGCGCGACGAAGATGAACGCGAGGTCGAGCTCGTCGCGCAGCTTGCCCAGCAGGTTCATCACCTGCGCCTGGATCGACACGTCGAGCGCCGACACCGGCTCGTCCGCGATGATGAGCTTGGGCTCGACCGCGAGAGCGCGAGCGATGCCGATGCGCTGGCGCTGGCCGCCGGAGAACTCCGACGGGTAGCGGTTGATGTGCTCGGGGCTGAGGCCGACGAGCTCGAGCAGCTCCTGGACGCGGGCCTTCTCCTTGCCCCGGTGCAGACCGTGGACCTTGAGCGGCGTCGCGAGGATCGAACCGACGGTGTGCCGCGGGTTCAGGGAGCTGTACGGGTCCTGGAAGATCATCTGCACGTCGCGGCGGATGGACCGGAGGTCCTTCTCCGGCAGGTGCGTGATGTCGCGGCCCTCGAAGACGACCTTCCCGCCGGTGGGCTCGTCGAGGCGGGTCACGAGGCGTGAGGTCGTCGACTTGCCGCAGCCGGACTCCCCGACCAGGCCGAGCGTCTGGCCCTGCTTGACCGAGAAGCTGATGCCGTCGACGGCCTTGACCATGGCCTTGACCATGCGCAGCCCCTGGACCTCGCGGAAGGGGAAGTAGCGCTGGAGGTCGGTGACCTCCAGCAGCGTCTGGTCGCTCATCGTGCTCCCTCGGCGCTGTTCAGGGTGGTCACCGGGTCTTCGAGGTGGCACCGGAACTGGCGGTTGGACAGCCCCGGCGTCGGACGCCACTCGGGCAGCTGCGTGAAGCAGGCGTCGCCCTCGACGAGGTCCTTGAACGCGCAGCGCGGGTGGAACGAACAGCCCGAGGGCAGGGCGAGCAGGCTCGGCGGCGCGCCGGGGATCGTCGAGAGCTCGTCGCGGTCCTCCGAGTGCGACGGGACCGACTGCAGCAGGCCGAAGGTGTAGGGGTGCGAGGGCTGGGCCAGCACCTCCTTGGCGTCGCCCCTCTCGACGCCGCGACCGGCGTACATGACGAGGATGTCGTCGGCGGTCTCGGCGACGACCGCGAGGTCGTGCGTGATGAGGATGACGGCCGACCCGAACTCCTTCTGCAGGTCGTTGACGAGGTCGAGGATCTGCGCCTGGACGGTGACGTCGAGGGCGGTCGTCGGCTCGTCGGCGATGAGCAGCTTCGGGTTGTTGACGAGGCCGAGGGCGATCATCGCGCGCTGGCGCATGCCGCCGGAGAACTCGTGCGGGTACTGGTTGGCCCGGCGCTGCGGGTTCGGGATGCCGACGAGCTCGAGCATCTCGACGGCACGCTTGGCCGCCACCTGCTTGCTCACGCTGTGGTGGGCCGCGTAGGCCTCGGCGATCTGCTTGCCGACCTTGTGGAACGGGTGCAGCGAGGACTGCGGGTCCTGGAACACCATGGCGGCCTTGGTGCTCCGGATCTGCTGGAAGGTCTGGCGCGGCGCCCCGACGAGCTCGATGCCGTCGAGCTTGATGCTCCCGGTGATCTGCGTGCGCTTCGGGTTGTGCAGGCCGAGGACCGCCATGCTCGAGACCGACTTGCCCGACCCGGACTCGCCGACGATGGCGAGGGTGCGGCCGAGGCGGGCCTGGTAGCTGAGGTTGGAGACGGCCTTGACGACCCCCTCCTCGGTCGGGAAGGCGACCGACAGGTCGGTGACCTCGAGGACGACGTCCCCGGCGTTCTGGGCCTGCGCGCTCTGGGTCGCGATGGTGTTCGACGGCGTGGTCACGTGAGCCTCACTCGCGGGTCGATGAACGAGTAGCCGATGTCGACGAGGAGGTTCATCAGGACCACGATGACCGCGGTCATGAGGACGCTGCCCATGATGACCGGCAGGTCGTCGTTGCGGAAGGCCGTGATGGTGCGCCGGCCGATGCCGTCGACGCTGAAGATCTGCTCGGTGATGAGGGTTCCCGTGAGCAGGGCGGCGATGTCGAGACCGAGGATCGTCAGGATCGGGCTCATCGCGGCGCGGAAGCCGTGGCGCACGAGCACCCGCCGCTCGCCGATGCCTTTGGAGCGCGCCGTGCGGATGTAGTCCATCGACAGCGACTCGAGCATCGAGTTGCGGGTGTAGCGCACGTACGTCGTCGAGGTGACGAGGCCCAGGATGAGGGCCGGGGCCAGCATGCCGAGGAGGTAGGGCACGACGCCCGAGGAGATCGACCTGTACTGCGGAAGGATGTGCCACAGCGTCACGGGGTACAGCGCGACGAGCAGCGCGAGCACGTAGTACGGGATCGCGCCGATGACCTGCGAGACGCCGACGATGCCCCGGTCCGAGGGGGTGCCGCGCCGGACGGCGGCCAGGATGCCGAGCGTGATGCCGACGACCAGGAAGATGACGGCCGCCATGAGCGTCAGGACCACGGTGTTCGGGAACCGCGTGAACAGCTCGTCGTTGACGGACTGCCGCGTCACGAACGAGTAGCCCAGGCACGGCGCGCCGCAGTGCACCCGGTCCCCGGCGTAGACGAAGTCACGGCCGGCGAACAGGCCCGAGAAGTAGTCGGTGAACTGCTGGGGCAGCGGCTTGTCCAGGCCGAGGTTGGCGCGGATGGCCGCGAGGCGGGCCGGCGGGCACTTCGTGTCGGGACACAAGGCCTGCGCCGGGTCCGACGGCGCGGCGAAGAAGAGGAGGAACGCCGAGACCAGGGTCGCCAGGACGACGCTCAGGGCCAGCGCGAGCCTCCGCAGGATGTACGTGAGCACGGGAGGAGCCTTCCAAGGGGGCGGGCGCCAGTGATGGGGGTCCGGGATCGCCGGACCCCCACCACCGCGGTCGGTTCAGATCATGCGTCCGCGGCGGGACGCCGTCAGCACCGACTTACTGGTCGAGCCAGATCTGGGTGATCTCGGGCATGCCCTTGTTCGGGTTGTTCATGACGTTCTTGACCTTCGAGCCGAAGACCGTGTTGCCCTTGTCGTAGTAGTCCGGGATGGCCAGGAGGTAGTTCTCCATGAGCCACTTGTCCATCTTGCCCCACTCCGGGCCCTGCTCGGCGATCGAGAGCTGCAGGATGCGCTTGATCTCGGCGTCGATCTTGGCGTCGGAGAAGTTGCCGAAGGTCGTGCCACCCTGCGACAGGGCGCCGGAGCCGACGGTGGGCGGGATGATGGAGTCGGCCGACGGCCAGTCGAAGCACCAGCCGCGCGGGCCCTGCAGCATGTTGTACTTGCCGTTGGGCTTGCCGATGATCGCGCGGCGCTCCTTTCCGGGAACGCCGATGTCGGTCACCTTGAAGCCGGCAGCCTGGAGCTTCTGCTTGCGGACCTGGTTGACCTTCTGCGCCGAGTCGTCGTCGTTCGTGTAGTAGTAGATGAGCTCGAACGGCTTGTCCGGACCGTAGCCGGCGTCGGCGAGCATCTTCTTCGCCTTGTCCGGGTTGCCGTCGCCCTGGCCGTTCATGCCGTCGACGACGTAGTCGAGGTGGCCGGGGATCTGCGGCGGGATCATCGTGCTGGCCGGGGTGAACGAGTGCGAGGTCTCGCCGGCGGCCTTGTGGATCGAGTCGAACGGCCACGCGGCGGCGATCGCCTTGCGCACCGGCATGGGGATCTTCGTGGCGTCCATGTTGACCATGATCACGCACGAGGACGGACCCTCGACGAACTGCGACTTCTTCTCACCCTCGATCTGCGGGATGAGCGAGGAGTCGATGGGCATCCAGTTCATCGTCGTCGCGTCGTCGCCGTTGGAGGCGAGGATGGCGGTCTGCGTCTTGAGGTCGTCGACGCCCCACTTGAAGTGGTAGCCGTCCGGGTAGTCGTTGCGCGCCGGGTCCGTCTTGGGGTCCCAGTTGGGGTTGCGCTTGAGGGTCAGCTCGGTGCCCGGGGTGTACTTGTCGAACATGTAGGGACCGGTGGCCAGCGGGTGCAGCTGGTAGTCGGCCTTGGTGTCCTTGGCCTCGGGGATCGGCGCGAACTGGTTGAAGGAGACGAAGTACGGGAGCGTCTCGAAGCGCTTCTCGAGGTGGAAGACGACGGTCTTGTCGTCGGTGGCCTCGACGCCCTTCCAGTTCTTGTCACCCTTGTACGGGCCCTGGTAGTCGGCGCCGCCCTTGAAGAACTCCTTCTGGTACGTCGGCCCGTCCGCGGCGAGGTCGGGGTCGAAGGAGCGCTTGGCCGCGAACACGACATCCTGGGCCTTGACCGGCGTGCCGTCCTCGTACTTCAGGCCGTCCTTGAGGGTGAAGGTCCACGTGAGGCCGTCCTCGGACTGCTTGCCGAGGTCGGTGGCGAGGTCCGGGACGAGGACCATCTTGCCGTCGCGCATCGTGAACGTCGTCAGCGCGCGGTGCGTCAGCGAGAAGATGACGGCCGTGTCCTGGAAGAACTGGTCGCTCGGGTCCATGTTGGCGGGCGTCGACGAGTAGGCGACGGTGAGGATGCCGCCCTTCTTGGCGCCCGGGACGGCGGGGGCCGGCCCCTTGGCGTTCGGGTCGAGGGCGGCAGCGGCACCCTCGACGGGGCCGTTGCCGGCACCGTTGGTGCCGCCGGCGCCGCCGTTGTTGGCTGCCGGAGCGCCGCAGGCCGCGACAAACCCGAGGGATGCCACGGCTCCCACGGTCAGGACTTTGGTCCAGCGCATTGTTGTTGCTCCCTTTTGTGCGTGTCCCGGCGCTTTGCCGGGGACATGTGAGGACCGAGAACGGGTGGGTTATCGGCGACTGGTGGGGTCGAAGGCATCGCGGATCGAGTCACCAAGCAGCGTCAGGGCGAGCACGAGCAGCGACAGGGCGATGACCGAGGGCCAGAGCCACAGCGGATAGGTGGCGAAGAGGTTCTGCGCATCGGCGATCGTGCGGCCCCACGACGCCGTCGGCTCGACGAGGCCGACGCCGAGGTAGCTCAGCGTCGCCTCGTAGGTGATGTAGGCCGGGACCGCGATCGAGGCGGACACGATGATGGGGCCCACGAGGTTGGGCAGGATCTCCTTGAAGAGGATCTGGCGGGTGGGGACCCCGATGGCCCGGGCCGCCTGGACGAACTCGCGCTCGCGCAGGCTCGTCACCTCACCGCGGACGAGTCGGGCCAGGCCCATCCAGCCGAAGAAGAAGAGCACGCAGATCAGCACGACGAAGCGGATGCGGGACGTCTGCTCGTTGGTGAGGTCGCTGCCGGCGGCGATGCTCTTCTGGACGATCGGAACGATGGCGATGATGAGCAGCAGGATCGGCAGGCTGAGGAAGAAGTCGATGACCCACGAGATGATGCGGTCCACGACGCCGCCGAGGTACCCGGCGACGAGGCCGAGCGTCACGCCGATGATCGTCGAGACGGTCGCCGCGACGAACCCGATGACGAGCGAGGGCTGGGCGCCGTAGGCCCAGCGGGCGAACAGGTCACGGCCCAGTCGGGGCTCGACGCCGAGGAAGTGGGCCGAGCTCATGCCGACGGTCGGCAGGCCGTTGAAGTCGACGAGCTCGGTGTGCGTCGCGTACGGGTCGGCCGCGGCCTTGGTCAGCGGGTCGACCGCCTCGAGCTTGGTCAGCAGCGGCGCGAAGATCGCGACGAGGACGAAGAAGACGATGATGGCGCCGCAGACGATGGCGACCTTGTCCTTCTTCAGCCGGTCCCAGGCGACCTGCCCCGGAGAACGGCCGGTCCTCACCTGCTTGCGGTTCGGCTCCTGGGCGGTCCTCTCGTCGGGCGCCTCCGTCAGCGTCGCAGCTGCAGAGCCCGGCATGGCGTTCAACGCGTCGTCTCCATCCTTGTGGGGTTCCATCACCGACGAGGTCACTCGCCGGTCCCGGCACAGGCACACGGACGGGCCGTTCCACCCCCTGCGGGACGTCGTCACCCTGCCATACGCCGGGCCGGTGTCCAAGCATCGAGACGGTCTTGGTTGACAAATCGTTACCAGTGTCCGGTTCGGCACAACATCGTGCGGACGAGGGCGGGCCCGGAGGGATGTTCGGCCGTCGGACGGCTCCCTGGCCCCACCTGTCACGCCGGCAACACGCCTGGACAACTCACCGCGAACGTGGCGTGTCGGGCGCGGGAGTGGCCGAGCCGTCGGACCGCCAGGCACCTCCGGTCCTGACGCGGACGTCAGGACCACGGGTCCGGACGTCATGACCGACGGGCCCGGACGTCAGGACCGACGGGTCCGGCCGAGACGGCCGGCGAGCCAGTCCCACCGCGTGCGCAGTCGCTCCTCGAACCCGCGGTCGGTGGGCCGGTAGTAGCTGACGGCGTCGTGCAGGTCGTCGGGCAGGTACTGCTGGCGGGCCACGGCGTCAGGCTCGTCGTGCGCGTAGACGTAGCCCGCCCCGTGGCCGAGCCGCTCGGCACCGGCGTACCCGCTGCCGCGCAGGTGTGGCGGTACCGCTCCCCCGCGTCCGGCCCGGACGTCGGCGATGGCGGCGTTGATGCCGAGGTAGGCCGCGTTCGACTTCGGGGCGAGCGCGTTGTGGACCACGGCCTGGCCCAGGATGATCCGCGCCTCGGGCATCCCGATCTGCGCCACGGCGTGCATCGCCGCTACGGCGGTCTGCAGCGCTGTCGGGTCGGCCATGCCGACGTCCTCGCTCGCGGAGATGACGATGCGGCGTGCGATGAACCGCGGGTCCTCCCCCGCCTCGAGCATCCGCGCCAGGTAGTGCAGGGCGGCGTCGACGTCGCTGCCGCGCATCGACTTGATGAGGGCGCTGGCGACGTCGTAGTGCTGGTCACCGGCACGGTCGTACCGGACCGCCGCGTGCGCCACCGCCTGCTCGACGTGGGCCAGGGTGATGGCCACCGGACGGTCGTCGGTGCGCCCGGCGGGTTCGGCGTCGAGCGCGACACCGGCCGCCGCCTCGAGGGAGGTCAGGGCCCGGCGCGCGTCGCCGCCGGAGATCCGCACGAGGTGGTCGAGGGCGTCGTCGTCCAGGGTGTGCGCGCCGGCGAAGCCGCGCTCGTCGTCGAGGGCGGCGCGGAGCAGGTCGGCGACGTCGGCGTCGGGCAGCGCGCCCAGCGTGACGAGGACCGAGCGCGACAGCAGCGGCGAGATGATGCTGAACGACGGGTTCTCCGTCGTCGCCGCGACGAGGATGACGGTGCGGTTCTCGACACCGGGCAGCAGGGCGTCCTGCTGCGCCTTGGTGAAGCGGTGGATCTCGTCGAGGAACAGGACGGTCTGGCGCCCGTAGAGGTCGCGCTCGCGGGCCGCCGCGTCCATGACGGACCGGACGTCCTTGACGCCCGCGGTGACGGCGGACAGCTCGACGAACCGGCGGTCGGCGGCCGTGGCGACGAGGTGGGCGAGCGTCGTCTTGCCGGTGCCGGGCGGGCCCCAGATGATCGCCGACAGGGGGCCGGCGGCACCGCCGGAGCCCTCGATGAGCCGTCGCAGCGGGCTGCCCGGGCGCAGGGACTCGCGCTGCCCGCGCACCTCCTCGATGGTCCGCGGCCGCATCCGGACCGCGAGCGGCGCCGTCCCCGCCGACGCGGGCAGGTCGGCACGCTCTGCCGCCGCGGCGGACCCGAAGAGGTCGTCGGAGCTCACTGTGGAACCCTATCCGTGTGTCCCGACCCTCGGCCGTGGGCGGCCGCCCGCCCTCGCTCCTCACCCGGCTCGGCCGGGCCATCGCCCACCACCCCCGCTCGTGGGTCGCCGGCTGGGTCGTCGTCGCCGTCGCGTGCTTCGCGGTGTCGGTCGGGGGCGTCACCGGCCAGTCGCTCTTCGAGCGGCTGCACTCGGGCGCACCGACGGTCGACTCGGAGTCCTCGAGGGCCCGGGACGTCATCGAGGCCTCCCAGCCCGCCCTGGAGACGCTGACGCTGCAGGTGACCGGCGCGGACCTCGCCGACCGAGCGGTGGTGCGCGCCGGCGCCGCCGCGACCGCGAAGCTGGCCGGGCTCCACGGCGTCAAGGACGTCAGGTCGCCGCTCCTGTCCCCCAAGGGGCTTCGCGACCCGTCGGTCGCGCCACTGCTGGCGGGAGGGACCCCGGCGGTGGGCGGTTTCGTCACCGTGGTCGACTTCCGGCCGGGGCTGCCCAAGCAGGCCCAGGACGACGCCGAGGCCGCTGCCGAGACCGCGTTGCTCGACGTCGCGTCGGCCATGCACGCCGAGGGATCGGTCGGCAGCACGAACAAGACCATCAAGGCCATCACCGGCACCGTCGAGCGCGACCTCGTCCGCGGCGAGGGCATCGCCTTGCCGCTGACCTTCCTCGTCATGTTCTTCGTCTTCGGCGGCCTCGTCGCCGCCGGCATGCCGGTGGTCGGTGCCGTGGTGTCGATCGGTGGGGCGCTCCTCTCGCTCTTCGGCTTCTCCCACGCGGTCGAGCTCGACGCGACGGTCGTCAACATCGTCACGCTCCTCGGGCTGGGGCTCTCGATCGACTACGGCCTGCTCACCGTGAGCCGGTTCCGCGAGGAGCTGTCGCACCGGGCCGAGGAGTCGCCGACGCGCGAGGACGTCGTGCTCGCCGCGGAGCGCACCGTCGCCACAGCCGGACGCACCGTGCTCTTCTCCGGGGTCACCGTCGCGATCGCGCTGTCGGGCCTGCTCGTCTTCGAGGCCTCGATCATGAGGGCCATCGGGGTGGCCGGCGTCAGCGTCGTGCTCGTCGCCATGGTGGTCGCCGTCACGCTCGTCCCTGCGCTGGCCGTGCTCGGCGCGAAACGCCTGGCGCGCAAGGCGATCGAGCGGCCGAGTGACACCGGCGCCTTCTCGCGGCTGGCGTCCGGGGTGCAACGCCGTCCGGTCCTCGTCATCGTGGCGGTCCTCGCCGTGCTCGTCACCCTCGCGCTGCCGACGCTGTCGATGAAGCTGACCGCCTCGGGCACCGAGCTGCTGCCCAAGGACGCCGCGCAGCGCGTCTTCTTCGACGCGCTCGCCCGTGACTACCCGACCCTGTCCGCGCCCGAGGTCACCGTCGTCGCCGCCTCACCCGACCGTGCCACCGTCACGTCGTGGGCCGGCCGCTTCTCGTCGGCGCCCGGCGTGGAGGGCGTCACGGTGGCCCCGCTCGGCGCCGCCCACCAGCGCGTCGACATCCGCGTGGCCGGACCCCCGACCTCCGACGCCGCGCAGGACCTCGTCACCCAGATCCGCTCTGCGGCAGCACCGTTCGAGACCCTCACCACGGGCCAGGCCGCGGGCCAGATCGACTTCCTCGACTCGATGGCGGCCCGTGCGCCCTACGCCGTCGGGCTCGTCGTCCTCGGCACGCTCCTGCTGCTCTTCCTCATGACCGGTTCGCTGGTCGTTCCCGTCAAGGCGCTCCTCATGAACGTCGTGTCGCTCGGTGCCGCCCTCGGGGTCGTCGTGTGGATCTTCCAGGAGGGCCACCTCGACCGGTTGCTCGGCTTCACGTCGGTGGGCGCGGTGGAGTCGATGGTGCCCTTCCTCGTCCTCGCCTTCGGGTTCGGGCTCTCGATGGACTACGAGGTCTTCCTCCTGTCCCGCATCGTCGAGTTCCACCGGGCCGGGCGCGACACCGACCGTGCCGTCTCGCTCGGGCTCCAGCGCACCGGACGGATCATCACGAGCGCGGCGCTGCTCATCGTCATCGTGTTCGCGGGCTTCGTCGCCGGCGACATCCTCATCATCAAGGAGATGGGCGTCGCGCTGGTCGCGGCCGTCGCCATCGACGCGACGCTCGTGCGGATGCTCCTCGTGCCCGCGACGATGACGCTGCTCGGCCGGTTCAACTGGTGGGCGCCGGGCCCGCTCCGCCGCCTCCACGCCCGCTTCGGGATCAGCGAGTGACCGCCGATCGCGGCCGCGCCCCCGCGGCAGCGGGCCCCGTGGTGCGCGGTCACGGGCACGCGGCCCTCGTCGACGCGTCGGGCGGACACGAGTTCGTCCGCTGGGAGGTGCCGCCCCGGCTCTCGGACACGTGGTGGCGGTCCGGGGACGCGGTCCTCTTCCGTCGGCTGCGTCGCCACGGCGTGGCGTTCGCCGCGCTCGGCGGGGCAGCGGGAGTGGGTGCCCTGCTCGACCGGCTGCCGCAGCTCGCCGAGGAGGTCCACGCGTCCTGGCCCCTCGGTCTGAGCGTTCCGCGGCACCTCGAGCCGCTCGTGCACGAACGGCTCGAGGTCGACCCGGGCGGTGACTGGGACTGGTTCGTCACCCGGACGGCGCCCCCCGCCTTCGGCCCCGAGGGCCTCGTCCGGCCGCTCGACGACACGGCCCGACACGAGGAGGTCGCGGCCTTCCTCGCCGAGCACTCCCCCACGGCCGACACCGGGCCGGGCGAGGGCGAGACGTGGTGGGGCATCGACCTCGACGGTCGCCTCGTCGCCACCGCGGCCGTCGGCCTCCTGTCGAGCGGGGCGCCGTCGGTGTCGTCGGTCGCCGTCGACGCCTCGGTGCGCGGGCGGGGCCTCGGCCGGGCGCTCGTCGGTGCCGTGACGCGCCGGGCCGTGGCCGACCACGGCCTGTGCACGCTCGGCATGTACGCGCACAACACCGTGGCTCGCTCCCTCTACGCCTCGCTCGGCTACTGGAGCCCGGTGGCGTGGGCGAGCCGGTCCGTGCGCCAACGCTCGGAGGCCCTCTGCCGATCGTCCCCGTGACGGCGCGCGACGGCCTCAGTCGAAGTCGGCGGCCGAGTACGGCGTCGTGGCCGGCTCGACGAGGACGACCCAGTTGCCCGAGATGTCCCGGCACACGGCCTCGGTGCCGTACGGCCGGGTCGAGGGCGGCTGGAGGAACTCGACGCCCTTGGCGGTGAGGTCCTCGAAGGTCCGCTGGCAGTCGTCGACGGTGAGCCCGAGGCCGTGCATCGTGCCGGCCTCCTGGGCGCGCCGCACCGCCTCGACGAGGTCGGCAGGCAGCGGCGGGCCGGGGATCGCGAGGTTGACGGCCAGCTCGGGCTGGTTGGGGTGGACGATGGTGCACCACCGGTAGCCCTCGCCCAGGGTGATGTCGTCCTTCTCCTCGAAGCCGAGGACGTCGGTGTAGAACTTCTTGGCGTCGTCGATGTCCTTCACGAACAGGCTGACGATCGAGATGTTGGTGATCATGGGCGCAACGCTAGGACCCCGGCCCGATCGCCGGCTTCTCCCCGGTTGCGGGCTCGGCGAGGCCCCACATGAAGACGAAGCAGCCGGGGATGTGGGGTGCACCCACCTCGGCGTACCGGCGCTGGAAGGCGCTCGGCGTCTCCCCCACGACCTCGCGGAAGCGGCTGCTGAACGACCCGAGGCTCGAGTACCCCACGGCGAAGCAGACCTCGGTGACGGTGAGGTTGGTGGCCCGGAGCAGGTCCTGCGCCCGCTCGATCCGACGCCGCGACACGTACTCGGCAGGCGTCAGACCGTACGTCGAGCGGAACAGGCGCAGGAAGTGCCACTTCGAGAGGCGAGCCTCGGCGGCGAGCCGGTCGAGGTCGAGCGGCCGAGCGTACTCGCGGTCGGCGAGGTCGCGGGCCCGGCGCAGGTGCACGAGCACGTCGTCCGGCGCGCTCCGGCGTCCGGAGGCTCGGCCGCGCGGTCGTCTCCACGAGGCCATCCTCCACCGTCGGCGGCCGGTGCGCGACCGAGCCGCGCAGCCCCTCGTCCCCGACGGGACGAAGGGCTGCGCGACCGAGGAAGGGGTCGCCCGCCTCAGCTCTGCTTCGGGCTGACCTCGGGGGCGCCCTGGGGGGCGGGCGCGTCGGCGGCGGGCCTGGCGTCGACACCGGCCTCCTTGCGCTGCTGGGCCGTGATGGGCGCCGGCGCCGCCGTCAGCGGGTCGTAGCCGCCGCCGGACTTCGGGAAGGCGATGACGTCGCGGATCGACTCCGTGCCGGCGAGCAGGGACACGATGCGGTCCCAGCCGAACGCGATGCCGCCGTGCGGCGGCGCGCCGTACTGGAACGCCTCGAGGAGGAAGCCGAACTTCTCCTGCGCGTCCTCCTGCGACAGGCCCATGACCCGGAAGACGCGCTCCTGGACGTCGCGGCGGTGGATACGGATCGACCCCCCGCCGATCTCGTTGCCGTTGCAGACGATGTCGTAGGCGTAGGCGAGCGCGCTGCCCGGGTCGGTGTCGAAGGTGTCCTCGAACTCCTTCTTCGGGGAGGTGAAGGCGTGGTGCACGGCCGTCCAGGCCCCGGCGCCGACGGCGACGTCTCCCGAGGCGACGGCGTCGGCCGCCGGCTCGAACAGCGGCGCGTCGAGCACCCAGAGGAAGCTCCACGCCTTCTCGTCGATGAGGCCGCACCGGCGGCCGATCTCCAGGCGCGCGGCGCCGAGCAGCGCGCGTGAGGGCTTGGTCGCCCCAGCGGCGAAGAAGATGCAGTCACCCGGCTCGGCGCCGACCTGCGCGGCGAGGCCCGCGCGCTCGGCGTCCGTCAGGTTCTTGGCGACCGGGCCGCCCAGCTCGCCGTCCTCCTGGACGAGGACGTAGGCCAGGCCTCTGGCGCCGCGCTGCTTGGCCCACTCCTGCCACGCGTCGAGCTGCTTGCGCGGCTGGCTCGCCCCGCCCGGCATGACGACGGCGCCGACGTACTCGGCCTGGAAGACGCGGAAGGTCGTGTCGGCGAAGTAGTCGGTGCACTCGACGAGCTCCTGGCCGAAGCGCAGGTCCGGCTTGTCGGAGCCGTAGCGGGCCATGGCCTCGGCGTAGGTCATCTGCAGAAACGGGGTGTCCAGCTCGACGTCGACGAGCGACCAGATCTCCCGCACGACCTCCTCGGCGAGGGCGATGACGTCCTCCTGCTCGACGAAGCTCATCTCGATGTCGAGCTGGGTGAACTCCGGCTGGCGGTCGGCGCGGAAGTCCTCGTCGCGGTAGCAGCGCGCGATCTGGTAGTAGCGCTCCATGCCCGCGACCATGAGCAGCTGCTTGAACAGCTGCGGGCTCTGGGGCAGCGCGTACCAGGAGCCCGGCGCGAGGCGGGCCGGCACGAGGAAGTCGCGGGCACCCTCGGGCGTCGACCGCGTCAGCGTCGGCGTCTCGATCTCGACGAAGTCATGGGCGCCGAGCACCTTGCGGGCCGCCGCGTTGACGCGCGAGCGCAGCCGGATCGCCGCACCGGCCGAGCTGGCCCCCGGTCGGCGCAGGTCGAGGTAGCGGTGCTTGAGCCGCGCCTCCTCGCCGACCGTCACGCGCTCGTCGATCTGGAACGGCAGGGGCGCGCTCGGGTTGAGCACCTCGAGCTGCTCGACGATGACCTCGATCTCGCCCGTGGGCAGCTCGGGGTTGGCGTTGCCCTCGGGGCGCATCCGCACCTGCCCCGTGACGCGGACGCAGTACTCGTTGCGCACGTCGTGGGCCCCGCCCTCGGCGAGGACCTCGTCACGCGCGACGACCTGGGCCACGCCCGAGGCGTCCCGCAGATCGAGGAAGGCGACCCCGCCGTGGTCTCGACGCCGAGCCACCCAACCGGTGAGGGTGACGGTCTGGCCTGCGTGGTCGGCACGGAGCGTGCCGGCCTCGTGAGTGCGGAGCACGGAGGATCCTTCCGAGGACGGGTCGGGGGCGCGGCCCTGGGCCGCGCTGTCGATGCGCCTGCACACGAGCGGCGTGCGGCACCGAGGTTTCATCCTAGACCGGGTCCGCGCCTAGCCTTGTCCGCGTGCAGCACACCCGCAACCGTGACCTCGACGGCGTCCGCGGCCTCGCGATCCTCCTCGTCGCCGCATCGCACTCGGGCCTGCCGGTGCGCTGGGGCGGCCTGTCGGGCGTGACGCTCTTCTTCGTCCTGTCCGGCTACCTCATCACGAGCCTCCTCCTGCGCGAGTGGGACCGGTGGGGGTCGGTCAGCCTGTGGCGGTTCTGGGGCCGACGAGCGGTCCGCCTGCTGCCCGCGCTGCTGCTCCTGCTCGCGCTCGTGCCCGTCCTGCTCTGGGCCACGGACGACCCCCGGCTCGCCGGTCACCCCACGGCCGCACTGGCCTCGGTGCTCTACGTCGGCAACTGGGTGCGGATCGCGGGCACCGACCTGGGTGTGCTCAACCACCTCTGGTCCCTGTCGGTCGAGGAGCAGTTCTACCTCGTGTGGCCGCTGGCGTTCATCGCGCTCATGACCTGGCAGCGGGCCCGGGCCTTCGCCGTCGTCCTGACGCTCGCGGCCCTGGCGACCTTCTACAGCGTGTGGACCCAGGGCGATGCCATCCGGCTCGACATCTCCACCGAGACCAACGTCTTCGCCCTCCTGCTCGGGGTCGCCCTCGCGTTCGGTCTCGCCGAGCTGGCCAGGCGCGGCGTGACGCTCCCCCGCGCCAACCCGCTCGTGCCCTTCGCGGTGCTCGTCGCCGTGTCGGCCTTCCCCGGTCACGGCATCGCGGTCGACCACCCGCTCTTCCGACCGCTCGGCGCCGTCTTCGCGATCATCGGCGTCTGGCTCGTGCACGCCGCTGCCACCGGACACTCGCGCGTCGTCGGGTCCAGGGTCATGGTCTTCTTCGGCACCATCAGCTACGCGCTCTACCTCTGGCACCAGACCTTCATCAACAGCCTGCTCCTCGGCGAGCACTCGGTGCCGCGCAACCTCCTGCTCATCGCAGCGGCCGTGCTCGTGTCGTGGCTGTCGTGGGTGCTGCTGGAGCGGCCCCTGACGCGCCTGCGCGGACCGCTGCGCCTCGACCAGCCGTCGCGTCGGCAGTTGGCCCACGCCGCCGAGGAGCGCACGGCACGCGAGCCCGACTCGACGCCGCGCGCGGAGCCCGTGGGCTGAGCGCGCCACGGCGAGGCAGCCCGTGCCACGCCCCGGACGTGCGAATGGAGAGGGACTTCCCTCTCCATCTCCAACGTATAACGCACCGGGGGCCTTGCGGCAAGGCCCCCGTCGTGCCGCAGAATCGCGGGCCGAGGCCCCAGACCCAGGTCTCGCACCCGATGGGAGCTGATGACGTGAGCCCGCTGACCACCCACGCGTTCGACCTTCCCGACCGACTGGCCCACAAGGCCGACCCGATCCTCGTCGCCGCGGACGAGGCGCACTTCGCGGCCATCGCCGAGAGCCTCGAGCGCACCGTCGCCGACCTCACCGACCGTCTGGCCGCCGCCCGGCGTGCCCGCGCCGGCCACGGCCAGGCCGCGCTCGAGCGGGACCAGGAGGTGCACCGGCTGAGCGCCCGGCTGCGGACCCTGCGCCGCTTCGGCCTCGACCTGTGCCTCGGCCACATGGTCCCGGCCGACGACCCGGGGCAGCCGGTCTACGTGGGGCGCCTCGGCCTGACCGACGCCTCGGGGCGGCGACTGCTCGTGGACTGGCGCTCCCCCGCCGCCGAGCCGTTCTTCGCGGCGACGCACGCCAACCCCATGGGCCTGGAGAGCCGGCGCCGCTACCGCTGGACCCGCGGCGGGGTCAGCGACTACTGGGACGAGGTGTTCACCCCCGAGACCTTCGCCTCGCACGTGTCGCTCGACGACCAGTCGGCCTTCGTCGCCAGCCTCGGCGCAGAACGCTCGGAGCGCATGCGCGACGTCCTCGGCACGATCCAGGCCGACCAGGACGCCATCATCCGGGCCGGCTCCCGCGGAGCCCTCGTCGTGGACGGCGGCCCCGGCACGGGCAAGACCGTCGTGGCCCTGCACCGCACCGCCTACCTCCTCTACTCGGACCCACGGCTGGGCCACCGGCGCGGCGGCGTGCTCTTCGTCGGCCCGCACGAGCCGTACCTCGCCTACGTCTCCGACGTCCTGCCGAGCCTCGGCGAGGAGGGAGTCCGGACGTGCACGCTGCGCGATCTGCTTCCCGAGGGCGCGGCGGCCCTCCCGGAGGCCGACGCCGAGGTCGCCCGCCTCAAGGCGTCGGCCGACTGGGTCGGCGCCGTGGACCGCGCGGTGCGCTTCTACGAGGAGACGCCGACCGTGGGGGTCGAGGTGTCGACGCCGTGGGCGGACCTGTGGCTCTCTGCGGCCGACTGGGCCACGGCGGTCGAGGCCGTCGAACCGGGCACGCCGCACAACGAGGCGCGCGACCAGGTGCTCGACGAGGTCGCCGAGATCCTCGTCGCGACGTACGAGGCGGACCACGAGGAGCCCGGTGACGAGCCGGGCGACCAGGCGCGCGTCGGCGAGGGCACCCACGGCGGCCATGGTGACACCCGCGACGTGCGGGCGTCCCGGGAGCAGCTGCGCCGGGCTGTCCTGCGCGACGCGGGGCTGCTCGAGGCGCTGGGAAAGGCCTGGCCGACCATCGACGCGTCGGACCTCGTCGGGGACCTCTGGTCGGTGCCGGCCTACCTGCACCTGGCCGCGCCGTGGCTCTCGCGGGAGGAGATCCGCGCGCTCCAGCGTCCGGACGCGCAGGCGTGGACCGTGTCCGACCTGCCGATCCTCGACCTCGCGCGAGCGCGCCTCGGCGACGCCGCCGCCTCCGGCCGGCGTCGGCGCCGGGAGGCGGCGCTTGCCGCCGAGCGGGAGGAGCGGACCAAGGTCGTCGAGCACCTCATCGAGTCGGACGACTCGGAGATGCACGTCATGTCGATGCTGCGCGGCGACGACCTCGTCGGTGCGCTCGACGACGAGGCCGCGCTCCCCCGCATCGAGCCGGACCGCCTGGCCGGCCCGTTCGCACACGTCGTCGTCGACGAGGCGCAGGAGCTGACCGACGCCGAGTGGCAGATGCTCCTGGCACGGTGTCCGTCGCGCAGCCTGACCGTCGTCGGGGACCGGGCCCAGGCGCGGCACGGGTTCACCGAGTCGTGGCAGGAGCGCCTCGCCCGCATCGGCCTCGACCGCGTCCGGCTGGCCTCGCTCACCGTCAACTACCGCACCCCGAGCGAGGTCATGGCCGCGGCCGAGCCGGTCATCCGTGCCGCCCTGCCCGACGCCAACGTCCCGACCTCGATCCGTGAGAGCGGGCGCCCCGTCGTGCACGGGTCCCGGGCGGACCTCGAGGCGGTGGTCTCCGAGTGGCTCGCGGCCCACGCCGAGGGGGTCGCCTGCGTCATCGGGGACGCCTCGTTCACCGAGCGTCCGCGCGTGCGGTCGTTGGCCCCCGAGCTGGCCAAGGGCCTCGAGTTCGACCTCGTCGTGCTCGTCGACCCGGAACGCCTCGGCACAGGGATCGAGGGCGCGGTCGACCGGTACGTCGCGATGACCCGGGCCACGCAGCAGCTGGTCGTGCTCCAGGGCTAGCGATCTCGGCGGGCACGGCCCGGCTCCGCGACGGGCGGAGTCGGCGCCGCGCCCGCCGATCCGGCTAGAGGGGCGTCAGGTCTCGGGAGGCCTCTGCCGCAAGGGAGTCCACGGTCGCGGCGAGAGCGGGACTGGCCGTCATGGTCCGCCGCCACACGAGGCTGACGGTGCGTTCGGACACCGGGTCGACGATCGGCACGGCCACGACCGTGGGCGGCAGGGGCCCGCGTCCGAGCCGGGGCACGAGCGCGACGGCCTCGCCGTCCGCGACGAGTGCGACGTGCGTCGCGAACTCGAGCGCGACGTGGGCGATCCTGGGGGCCCGCCCGACGTCGAAGTACATCTTCTGGAGCCACTGGTGACAGATGGAGCCGGGCGCCACGCTCGCCCACTCGGCGTCGAGGACGTCACCGACCCCGACGCTCGTACGACCCGCGAGCGGATGGTCGACGTGCACGAGGACGTCGGCACGGTCCCGCCCGAGGTGCCGGACCTCCAGGTGGTCCGGGATCGGCAGCGGCAGCGGCTCCCAGTTGTGCACGAGCGCCAGGTCGTGCGAGCCCGATGCCACGGCGTCGACGGCGTCCCACGGGTCGATCTCGTCGGGGCGCAGCTGTACCCCGGGCGCCGCGCGACGCAGCCGGCCGATGGCGCCGACGACGATGCCCCGGTACGCCGTCGCGAAGGTCGCGAGCCGCACGGTGCCCACGGCCTCTCCGCTGACGCCGTGCAGCCGCGACTCGAGGCGCTCCATGTGCGAGAGCAGGTCCCGGGCCGACTCGGTCAGGGTGCGGCCGGCCTCGGTCAGCAGCACGCCCCTGCCCTGACGCTCGAGCAGCTGCACGCCCGTCTGGTTCTCGAGCCGCTTGATCTGCTGCGAGACGGCGCTCGGCGTGTAGTCGAGGGCCGCCGCGGCCGCCCCGACGGAGCCGTGGGCCTCGACGGCGACGAGAGAGCGCAGCGCGACCGGATCGATCATGCAGCGATGCTACACAGTCAACGGCACGACAGTTTGATGGACGTGAACGGTCGCTGCCCTCGACGATGGGCTCCATGCGCCGCCGAGACTCCGCCCTGGCCGTCCTCGTCGCCCTCCTGTGGGGCACCAACTTCGTCGCCATCCGCACCGGCCTCGACTCCGTGCCACCGCTGCTGTTCCTCGCGGTCCGGTTCGTCGTCGTCTGCGTACCGGCCGTGCTCATCGTCCGGCGGCCCGCCCTCCCGTGGCGCGACCTCGCCCTCATCGGCCTCTTCACGAGCCTCGGCCAGTTCGCCCTCATGTACGTCTCGCTGCACCTCGGCATGCCGCCCGGGCTGGCCTCCCTCGTCCTGCAGGCGCAGGTGCTGCTCACGGTCGTCATCGCCGCGGTGTGGCTGCACGAGCGGCCCTCACGCACCCAGCGGGTCGGCGTCGCGCTCGGTGGCGCGGGCCTGCTGGTCATCGCCGCCGGACGTGGCCTGTCCGCACCCCTTCTGCCCCTCGTCGTCCTCGTGCTCGCGGCGGTCTCGTGGGCGGTGGGCAACGTCCTCACGAGGCGGGCCGGTGCCCTCGGCCCGGGCGCCGGGCTCGGCGTCACCGTGTGGTCCGGGCTCGTCGTCCCGCTGCCCGCGCTCGCGCTGTCCTGGCTGCTCGAGGGTCCCGAGGCCATCGGCCGTGCGGTGACCCATGTCCACTGGTCGGCGGTGCTGTCGACCGCCTACACCGCCTACCTGTCCTCGCTCGTCGGCTACGGCATCTGGAACACGCTGCTGGCCCGCTACACGGTCGCGCGCGTCACGCCCTTCGCGATGCTCGTGCCGGTCTTCGGGATGGCCGCCGCCGGGCTCGTCTACGCCGAGCGGCCGCACCCGCTCGAGGTCGCCGGCGGGGTCCTGCTCCTCGGTGGTGTCGCCGTGGCCGTGCTGCGCCGGCGCCGGGGCCGCGCCGATGAGCGCCGGCACGCGGTCTCAGCCGTGGTCACCGTCGACGTAGAGCCAGCGCCCGGCCCGGCGGGCGAACCGGCTGACCTCGTGCAGCTCGCCCCGACGCGCCGCACCGGTTCCGGATGAGTCGGCCCACGACGCCACGAACTCGACCAGGCCGTGCTCGTCGGCCGGCCCACCGTCCTCGGTGCGCAGCACCGTGAGACCGACCCAGCGCGTCGAGGCGTCGAGCTCGACGTCGTCCGGTCGCGTCCGCGGGTGCCACGTGCGGAACAGGTGGCCGGCGTCGCCGGTGGCGAACGCCGTGTAGCGCGAACGCATGAGCTCCTCGGCCGTCGCGGCGGCACGCGCCCCCGAGACCACCGGGCCGCAGCACCGGTCGAGGCCGGAGCCGCTGCCGCACGGGCACGCCGGCGCGTCTCCCCGGTGCGGAGGACCGCCCGCTCTCACCGTCGGGCGGCCTGGGCGTCTCGGGCCGGCCACGCGGCGTCCCGGGGACGCAGCGATGCCCAGCCGCCGGCGCGCGACGCGTGCGCCGCGAGCAGCCCCACGAGGGTCGCCGAGTTGCTGATGCGCCCGGCGAGCGCCGCGGCGACGGCGTCGTCGAGCGGCACCCACAGCGGCCGCAGGCTCAGCTCCTCCGCGGTGCGCTCGTGCCGGGAGGCCTCGGGCACGTCGTGCAGGCCACGGGCGAGGAACACGCGGACCGGTTCGGCGAACGCGCCGGGCGAGGTGATGTCGTCGGCGAGGACGTGCCACTCGTCCGCGGCCAGGTCGACCTCCTCGGCCAGCTCACGGACGGCCGCCTCGAAGGGCGGCTCCCCGTCGACGTCGAGCAGGCCGGCCGGCAGCTCCCAGACGGAGCCGGCCGAGGCGTGGCGGTACTGCCTGATGAGCAGGACGTGCTCGACGCCGTCGACCTCCCGCAGCGCGAGGATGCTGACGGCGCCGGGGTGCTCGATGTAGTCGCGCGTGACGACGCCGCCCTCGCCGAGGTCGACCCGGTCGCGGCGGACGTCGAAGATGAGGCCCTCGAAGACGAGCTCGGACTCCACGACGGGGTGGCTGCGCCACTCCTCGACGAGGTCCTCACCGGAGCCGACGGGCGCCGACAGGCCTGACAGGCCGGACGGGCTCACGCGTCAGTCGTGGTCGGCGGCGACGGCCACCGGCACGTGCACGTCGGGGGCTCTGACGGCATCGACGGCGTCGCCCACGGTCATGGGGTCCTCCGCGCCGTCCCGGCCCGGGCCCTCGGCTGCGGCCTCCGAGCGCCGGCGCTCGACCTCGACGAGCCGCTCGCTGCGCTGGCGCTCGAGGGCCGCACCGATGAGACCGGCGAACAGCGGGTGGGCGCGGTTCGGGCGGGAGAGGAACTCGGGGTGCGCCTGCGTCGACACGTAGTACGGGTGGACCTCGCGCGGCAGCTCGACGAACTCGACGAGGGTGCCGTCGGGCGAGGTGCCCGAGAAGACGAGTCCCGCCTTCTCGAGGTCCTCGCGGTAGGCGTTGTTGACCTCGTAGCGGTGGCGGTGACGCTCCTTGACCTGGGCCGCGCCGTACGCCTCGCGCACGACGCTGCCCTCCCTGAGGGCCGCCGGGTAGAGGCCGAGACGCATCGTGCCGCCGAGGTCGCCAGCGCCCTCGACGAAGGCCTTCTGCTCCTCCATCGTCGCGATGACGGGGTGCTGGGTCTGCGGGTCGAACTCCGTGGAGCTGGCGTCGTCCACGCCGAGCGCGGAGCGGGCGTACTCGATGACCATGCACTGGAGGCCGAGGCAGATGCCGAGGGTCGGGACCTGCTTCTCGCGGGCCCACGTCAGCGCGCCGAGCTTGCCCTCGATGCCGCGCACGCCGAAGCCGCCGGGCACGAGGACCGCGTCGACACCGCCGAGAGCGCGCTGGGCACCGGCCGGGGTCTGGCACTCGTCGCTCGCGACCCAGCGGATGCGGACCTTGGCGTCGTGGTGGAACCCGCCGGCTCGCAGCGCCTCCGTCACCGACAGGTACGCGTCGGGCAGGTCGATGTACTTGCCCACGAGCGCGACCTCGACGTCGTGCTCGGGGTCGTGGACGCGCTGGAGCAGCTGGTCCCACTCCGTCCAGTCGACGTCGCGGAAGTTGAGCCCGAGCCGGCGGATGACGTAGGCGTCGAGCCGCTCGCGGTGCAGGACCTTCGGGATGTCGTAGATGCTCGGGGCGTCGACGGCCGCGGCGACCGCGTCGACGTCGACGTCGCACATGAGGGAGATCTTGCGCTTGATCGGCTCGGGGATCTCGCGGTCGGCGCGCAGGACGAGGCCGTCGGGCTGGATGCCGACCTGGCGCAGCGCCGCGACCGAGTGCTGCGTCGGCTTGGTCTTCAGCTCGCCGCTCGGGGCGAGGTAGGGCACGAGCGAGACGTGGAGGAAGAAGCTGTTGTCGCGGCCGATGAGGTGGCGCACCTGGCGCGCCGCCTCGAGGAAGGGCAGCGACTCGATGTCGCCGACGGTGCCGCCGATCTCGGTGATGATGACGTCGGGCGCGTCGGGACCACCCGTGGCGAGCGCCCGCATCCGCGAGACGATCTCGTTCGTGATGTGCGGGATGACCTGGACGGTGTCGCCGAGGTACTCGCCGCGGCGCTCCTTGGCGATGACGTTGTTGTAGACCTGACCGGTGGTCACGTTCGCGCTGCCGACGAGGTTGACGTCGAGGAAGCGCTCGTAGTGGCCGATGTCGAGGTCGGTCTCGGCGCCGTCGTCGGTGACGAAGACCTCACCGTGCTGGAACGGGTTCATCGTCCCGGGGTCGACGTTGAGGTAGGGGTCGAGCTTCTGCATGGTGACCCGCAGGCCCCGCGATCGCAGAAGTCGTCCGAGGCTGGATGCCGTGAGGCCCTTGCCGAGCGAGGAGGCAACGCCCCCGGTCACAAAGATGTGCTTCGTCGTTTCCACCACGGGCTTTAAGTCTACGTCATCCGCGCAGGGCCTCGGTGTAGCGCGCGACCCACCGGCGCGTCTCCTCCTCGGGTGTCGCCCAGTGAGCGGCCTGCACGCGAGCGGCCAGCCCGAGGGCGTGCCGTTCCTCCGGGTCGGCCAGGAGGCGGTCCACGTGGGCGGCGAGGGCTGCGGCGTCCCCGACCGGCGTGAGGACGCCGGCGCCGCCGACGAGCTGCGGCAGGCCACCGGTGCGGGGCACGACGACCGGCAGGGCCGCTGCCATCGCCTCCTGCACGACGAGGGCGCGGGCCTCCCACCGGCTCGTCAGGACGAAGACGTCGGCGGCGCGCAGCCAGAGCCCGACGTCGTCGCTGGCCCCGACGAACCGGACGGCGGCGCCGCCGCCGGACGCGCGCGACTCGAGCTGCTCGCGCAGCTCGGGGTCGCCGTCGCCGACGACGACCCACGTGGCCCGTTCCCGGGACGCCGCCGCCGCGTCGACGAGGGTGGCCAGCTGCTTCTGCGGCGCGACCCGCGAGACGGTGAGCACGACCGGCCGGTCGGTCGGGACCCCCGCCGACGAGAGCAGCGCCGTGCGCTCGTCGTCACCGAGCGCATCGGCGACGAGCAGCGAGGCCGTCTGCGGCGACGGGACGTCCGCAGCCTCGACGCGGGGTGCACCGAGGTGCGAGGCGAGCTCGACGAGGTCGGCGCTCGCGCCGGTGACGAGGTCGGCCCGACGCAGCGCCCATCGCAGGACCGACCGCGCCGGCCGCGACGTGCCGGGGGGCAGGTCGTTGTGCAGCGAGACGACGAGGCGGGGTCGTGGACGCGAGCGGGCGACGGCGACGGCCGCCACGACGGCGGCCTGGTGCCCGTGCGCGTGCACGACGTCGGCGCCCGATGCCAGACGCATGATCCGGTGCCAGTCGACGAGCCCGCGGGGTGCACGCAGGCCGCGGTGGACGGGCCACAGCAGGTGCGCGTCGTGCCAGGCCAGCGCCCCGGCCGTCGAGGCGGCCGTGGCCACGACGACCTGGTGACCGTCGCGGCGCAGGCCGGCGACGAGGTCGGTGACGTGGTGGCCGATGCCGCCCGTGGAGCGACCGACGACCTGGAGCACCTTCACGAGGCCGCCTCCCCCCGGCCGGCCACGACGCGCGGCGTCCGGGCCCGGCGGAGCCGACGGCCGAGCGAGGGGTCGACGGTGACGGCGATCCCGGCCATGAGGGCGACGGCGGCGACGCCGACCGTCACCCCGACGATGACGCTGCCCCCGAGCGAGGTGCCGATGCCGTGCAGTCCCAGCCAGCCGGAGGCGCCGCGGCCCAGGAGGGCGGCGACGGCCGCGCCGGCGAGCGTCCCGAGCAGCGGCCGCGCCGGGACCGCGAGCGCCCGCCAGCCCCACGTCGACCCGACGAGCACGACGAGGGCGAGGGCACCGGCCAGCAGGCCGCCGCTCGTGGACGCCGCGAGGACCGTCAAGGTCCTCGGCCCACCGGCACCCGACGGGTCCAGGGTGAGGAGCGCGAGCACGGCCGAGACGAGCCACCCCCCGGCCGCGAGGGCGCCGGCGAGCACGGCGGAGCCGCGCACGTACGACGCCCGGGTCAGCAGCCCGATGACCGCGAGGCCGAGGACCGACGGCGCGAAGAACGTCACGGCGTCGCCCATGGCGGCAAGGGTCCCGAGGGTCGCCTCGGTACGGGACCCGGCGTCGAGTGCGACGAAGAAGGCACCCACCGGACGGGCGACGGCGACCAGTCCGGCCACTCCGGCCAGGCTGACGACGAGGGTCGCGAGCCACGCCCGTCGCAGCGTGGCCGACGGATCGGCGCCGGTGGCGGCCACGCCGTCGGTGGTCCGGGCGCCGGCGGCGCTCGCGAGGGATGGGAAGGCGGCCGTCGCGAGCGGCACGGCGAGCACGGCGTACGGCAGGAGCGTCACGGCCTGGGCGTAGGTGTAGACGTTGAGGGTGCCGGCTCCACCGCGGTCGTTGGCGAGGCGGATGACGACGAGGGTGGCGACCTGCTGACCGGCGACGGCGAGCAGGCCGGCCACCGCCAGCGAGCGCACCCGGGGCGCCACGCCGGTCGGGAAGCGCAGGCGCGGGCGCAGCCGGATCCCCGCGCGACCCACCGGCACCACGAGCGGCAGGCTCAGGGCGACCACGCCGAGCGTCGTTCCCCCGGCCAGGACGCCGATGGCGGCACCCGGCACGTCGGCGATCGGGGCGGCGGGGTCGGCCGCAAGAGCCCGGTAGAGCAGGTAGGTGACGATGACGACGCCGCTGGACAGCAGCGGCGCGACGGCCGCCCCGACGAAGCGCCGGTGCGACTGCAGGACGCCCGCGAGGACGATGCCGATGCCGTAGAGGGGAACCTGCGCGGCGAAGACGACGAGCAGCTCGGCGCCGAGGTCGACCTCTCCCGGGCAACCGGTGCCGAGGAGTGCCGCCGCGGTCGGTCGCGCGGCCAGGGCGACGACGGCCCCGATCGGCACGAGCACGAGCACGGCCCACGTGAGCAGCGCCGAGGCCGTGGCGTCGGCCTCGTCCCGGGCGCCCCGCGCGAGGGCACCGGCGACGAGCGGCACGGCGACCGCGGCCAGGACGCCGCCGGCGGCGATCTCGAACAGGACGTTGGGCACGGCGTTCACCGACTGGTAGACGCTGCCGACGCAGGTGGCCCCGACCGAGTGGGAGAAGACGAACCACCGGCCGAAGCCGACGACCCGGGCGACCAGGGTGATGGCGGCGATGGTGCCGGCTGCGGCGAGGATGCCGGGCCCTGCCGCGCGGCGGCCCGCACCGCCGTCCGGGCCGGGTGCGGTCACCGCGGGCTCCTGCCCCACTCGTCGAGGGCACGCAGCACACCGTTGCCCTCGATGACCCGGGTGAAGCTGACGCGTTCGGAGGCCAGCGTCAGCGCCGTGAGGCCGGCGAGCGCGACGAGCCGCCCGGCCAGACCGGTGCGCTCGAGGACCGCCAGGCCGACGAGCGCCCCGGCGGCGTTCGCCCCGGTGTCGCCGAGCATCGACCGTGCGGCGAGGTCGTCCGCAGCGACGCCGAGGGAGGCGCCCAGTGCGGCCGAGGCCGCCGCGGATGACCCGACGAGGGGGGCTGCTGCCACGACGGTGACCTTGAGGGCGCGGCCCGGCCGCAGGTCGAAGAGGTTGACCGCGTTGGCGGCCCCTGCCACGACGGCCCCGCCGACGACCGACGCGACGACGCCACCGCGCGGGCGGCGTCCGGAGTCGCAGAGGGCGGAAACGAACAGCCCCGTGGCGCCGAGACCGACGACCTTGACGGCGCCGGTCGTCACCTCCCCCCGGCGCAGGGCCGCGAGGTGCCCCCGCAGACCCTTGTCGGCGGTGCCGCCGGCGAGGTCGTCGAGAGCGCCGAGGGCACCGGCCGCACCGGCCGCGACGGCCACCGCCGTCCGGTGCACGGGGCGCTCGGCCCGGCCGAGCAGGGCGCCGGCGACGGCACCGGCGACGAAGGCGGGCCCCTCGAGCAGCGTGACCGTCCGGCCGGCGTGGTTGGTCCGCTCCCACGGCTCGGCGAGGCGGCGCGGAAGGCGGCGGGCGGCGCGGCCGGTGGCCCAGGCCGCCGCAGCCGAGCCCACGAGGGTGAGGAGGTGCTCGCGCCGTCGCGCGGCCGTCACGGCAGGACCCTGGGCACCGTGGCCGTCGCTCCGGTGGAGATGCCGTAGTGCCCGACGCGGTCGTCGAGCAGCCCCTCGAGCGCGAGGACGACGATGCCGGGGCCGTTGCCGGCCCGCGCGTGGTCGACGGTGGCCACGACGTCGGCGGTCTCCGACTTCGACCGGACGGCCGACACGGCATCGGACGACACCGGCTGACCGGCGGCCGCCACCGGCTCACCGCCCGCCACGACCGTGCCGTTCGAGCCCTGCGCGAGCCCGGTGAGGATGGCGCGCAGGCCTTCGCTGCGCTGGTCGACGGCGGCCTGCGTCCCGGCGAAGTCGCCGGAGACGACGATCGCGAGGTCGGCCGGTGCGAGGTCGTCGACGCTGCTGTCGACGAGCCCGGCGTCGGCGAGGACCTTGAGGGCGGTCGTGCGCTGGGTCGACGACGCCGCGTCGGTCCGCGAGACGAGGAGGTGGGCCAGCACCTGGTCGAGCAGGGAGTCGCCGGACCCCGTGCCGCGCAGCCCGAGCGCGGACGCGGCCTGTCGCGCGGCCTGCTCGCGGTCGCCTGCCTGCGTCGGGTCGAACCAGTCCGGGCTCACCGTCACCGCACCGGTGCTGGTGGCGCCGCTCTGCGGGATGACGTTCTCGAGGTTGTCGGCCAGGGTGCCGTCGGCTGACGGCAGGACCACGACGACGACCCGGTGGCCGGTGAGGCGTCCCTCGACGACCCGCGGCTGCACCGCCGACTCGTACTCGCCCGAGGCCTCGACGAGCTTCTCGCTCGCCGTCAGCTTGTCGTTGAGCGTCTGCTTCTCGGAGCGGAGCGCGACGACCTGGTCCCCGAGCGTGTCCCCGATCGTGGCCTGCAGCGGCCCGGCGCCGAGGACGATGCCGACGGCGAGCGCGAGGAAGATCGAGATGATGGAGACGAGGTGGTATCGGAAGTCGATCACGTGAAGATCCCAACGACGGCGTTCCAGAGGTCGTCCCAGCGCGCGGCGACGACCTGCAGCCACGCCTTCCCCACGGGGGTCGCGCTGAGGGCGGCGAAGAGCGCGAGCAGCCCGGCGACGCACATCGCGACGAGGAGGCGACCCGGGATGCGAGCCCGGTAGAGACGGCTGACGCCCTTGGCGTCGACGAGCTTGCCCCGACGCGCAACCGCGTCAGGAAGGTCGACGCCTGGCCGTCGCGGCCCTTGTCGAGGAACTCGACGAGCGTGACGTGGGTGCCGACGGCCACGATGAGCTCGGCCCCCGCGTCGTCGGCGAGGAGCATGGCGACGTCCTCGCTCGTGCCCGCCGCGGGGAAGACGACCGGCTCGATGCCGAGGGCCTCCACGCGGGCCAGCCCCGGGGCCCGACCGTCGCGGTAGGCGTGGACCACGACCTCGGCGCCGCAGGTCAGCGCCTCGTCGGAGACCGAGTCCATGTCGCCGACGATGAGGTCGGGCCGGTGCCCCGCCTCGAGGATGGCGTCGGCCCCGCCGTCGACGCCGATGAGGACGGGCCGGTACTCGCGGATGTACGGGCGCAGCGTCTCGAGGTCCTCGCGGTAGTGGTAGCCGCGCACGACGATGAGGCAGTGGCGCCCGTCGATCGTCGTCGTGATCGGTGGGATGCCGATGCCGTCGAGGAGCAGGTCACGCTCCTTGCGGATGAACTCCATCGTGTTCGTCGCGAAGGCCTCGATCTGCACGGCGAGGCCGGCGCGCGCGTCGTGCATCTCGGACTGCACGGCGTCGGCGTCCAGACGCCGGCCCGTCGTGACCTTTCGGTCGCCGGACCACAGGTCGTCGCCGTCGAGCCGGACGGACTGGCCGTCCTCGAGCGACATGACCTCCCCGCCGGCGGCGTCGAGCAGCGGGATGCCGGCCTCGACGAGGATCTGCGGGCCGAGGTTCGGGTAGCGACCACTGATCGAGGCGGCCGCGTTGACGACGGCCGCCGGCCGGGCCGCGACGAGCGCGTCGGCGCTGACCTTGTCGAGGTCGGTGTGGTCGATGACCGCGACGTCTCCGGCCTGCAGGCGCTTGGTCAGGTTCTTCGTGCGCCGGTCGACGCGCGCAGGCCCGACCACGCCCGGACCCGAGCTCGGGGCGTGGCCGCGACGGCGGATGGAGATCGACATGGCGGGTCAATCCTTCCACGGCGCCCTCGCGGGGGCCGTCGTGGCTCGTGGCCCTGGACGCGTCGCTCCGGTCAGGACGCCCTGGTCCGCTGCCGGCGCGGCTCCCCGGCCGGCTTCCTGCCCCGCTTCGTCCCGCGCGCAGCGCGGGCCGTGGCCGTCTGCTCGAGGAGGTCCTCGGCGTGCGCGAGTCCGGCCTCGGAGTCGGGATCGCCGCCCATCATCCGCGACAGCTCGCGCAGGCGGTCCCCGCCGGCGACGGCGCTGACGCTGCTCGAGGTGACGCGCCCGTCGTCGGCCTTGTGGACCACGAGGTGCCGGTCGGCGAAGGCGGCGACCTGCGCCAGGTGCGTCACGACGATGACCTGTGCCTGTTCGGCGAGGGCCGCGAGGCGCGCCCCGACGTCCAGGGCGGCGCGGCCGCCGACGCCCGCGTCGACCTCGTCGAAGACAAAGGTCGGAGGGCCGGCGTTCGCGGTGTGCGACCCGACCACCTCGAGCGCGAGCATGACCCGCGACAGCTCGCCGCCGCTCGCCGCACGTGCGACGCTGCGCGGCTGGGCACCGGGGTTGGCGGCCAGGAGGATCTCGACGTCGTCGATCCCGGTGCGGGACAGGCGGACCCGCTCACCGTCCGGGAGAAGTGTGCCGTCGGGGTCGGTGCGGTGGCGCACGTCGACGGCCAGCACCGCCTTGCCCATGGCCAGGTGGGCCAGCTCGTCGGACACCCGCTCCGCGAACTCGTCGGCTGCAGCGCGGCGCGCCTCGGACAGGGAGACCGACGCCTCGACGAGGTCGGCCTGCAGGGCCTCGAGCTCGGCGGCCAGACCCGTGACGCGGTCGTCGGCGCGGACGACCTCGTCGAGCCGGGCGGCGGCGCGCTGTCCCCAGGCGAGGACCTCGTCGACCGTCTCGCCGTACTTGCGGGTCAGGGCCCCGAGCGCGGCCCGGCGCTCCTGGACGAAGGTGAGACGCTCGGGGTCGAGCTCGACGTCGTCGAGGTAGGCCGCGAGGTCGGCCGACAGGTCGGTGACGAGGGTACCGACCTCGTGGAGCCGCTCGTCGAGGCCGCGCAGCGACTCGTCGTGCCCGGTGGCCGGTGCGAGGGCCGAGCGGGCGGCCGCGAGCAGCTCACGGACGTTGGGGGCCGACTCGGCGGCGACCTCGTCACCGCTGAGGTCGGCGAGGGCCTGCCCGGCCGCGAGGCGCAGGGTGTCGGCGTGAGCCAGGCGTTCGTCCTCGGCCCTCAGCATCAGGTCCTCGCCGGGTTGCGGGTCGACGGCCTCGATCTCCTCGAGCGACGCGGTCAGCCCGTCGATCTCGCGCGCGCGTTCGCGAGCCTCGGACACGAGGCGCTCGTGCTCCCGGCGCGTCTCGCGCCACCGGTCGTACAGGTCACCGACCCGGTCGCGCAGGTCGCGGAGCGGGGCACCGCCGAAGTCGTCGAGCACCTCGCGGTGCGCATCACCCTGCCTGAGGCGCCACTGGTCGGACTGGCCGTGGACGGCGACGAGCAGCCGGCCGAGCTCGGCGAGGACGCCGACCGGCGCCGTGCGGCCGCCGACGTGGGCGCGGGAGCGACCGCTGGCGGCGATGGTGCGGGCGATGACGAGCTCGCCGTCGTCGTGCTCTGCGCCGGCGTCGTCGGCCCGGACGAGGGCGGGGTGGTCCAGCGGCAGCTGGACGACGCCCTCGACGAAGGCGGATTCGGCACCGGCACGGACGAGCCCGGAGTCGGCCCGCTCGCCGAGGAGGAGCCCCAGCCCGGAGACGACCATCGTCTTGCCGGCACCGGTCTCGCCGGTGAGCACGTTGAGACCCGGACTGAGGTCGAGGACGGCCTCGTCGATGACCCCGACGCCGCGGATCCGCATCTGGCTGAACACGGGACCCACCTTAGGGCCGGGCACCCCCACGCACCGCCGGCTTGTCCCCCGACTGGCCGGAGTCGCCGTTTCCGCGCCAGCCCTCGACCGACAGGTCGAACTTCGCGACGAGCCGGTCGGTGAACGGGGCCCGGCTCAGCCGCGCGAGGCGGATCGGCCGCAGACCCTTGCGGACCTCGATGCGGGCGCCGGGCGGCAGGGCGACGTGGCGTCGCCCGTCGCACCACATGACGCCGGACCCCTCGGTGGCGGCCTTGATCTCGATGGCCAGGTGCGAGTCCGGCCCGAGAACGAGCGGCCTGGCGAAGAGGGCGTGGGCGGCGCTCGGCACGAGCAGCATCGCCTCGACCTGAGGCCAGATGACCGGGCCACCGGCCGAGAACGCGTACGCCGTCGAGCCGGTCGGGGTCGAGACGATGACGCCGTCGCAGCCCCAGCTCGACAGCGGCCGCCCGTCGACCTCGATCGTCGTCTCGAGCATCCGCTCCCGGGCCGCCTTCTCGACGCTGACCTCGTTGAGGGCCCAGCTGCTCGCGATGAGCTCGCCGTGCAGCCTCACGTCGACGTGGAGCGTCAGGCGCTCCTCGACGGCGTAGTCCTTGTTGGCGATGTGCTCGACGGTGGCGTCGAGGTCGTCCTTCTCGGCCTCGGCGAGGAAGCCGACGTGGCCGAGGTTGACGCCGAGGAGGGGCACGTCGACGCGCCGGGCGAACTCGGCGCCCCGCAGGATCGTGCCGTCGCCGCCGAGGACGACGACAAGGTCGCAGCCCTCGGCGGCCCGTTCCTGCTTGGAGGCGACGTGGACGCGGGTGCTGTCCTCGAGGTCGAGGACCTGGGCCTCGTCGGCCTGGAGGGAGACGTCGATGCCGACGCGGGTGAGTCGCTCCACGACGCCCTTGGCGACCGTCAGGGCCTCGGGACGCCGCGGGTGGGCCACGAGCAGGATCCGACGCGTCACGGCGCTCCCTCCGGGTCGACGGCTGCTACGGCCACCAGCATGTCATCGACAACCGTCGGGTCTGCGGCGGGGGCACCCGGCTCCGGGCGCCTCGGCGCGAGCCAGAGGAGGAACTCGCGGTTGCCGTTGCCCCCTTTGATCGGGCTGGGCGCGGCACCGTGCACGTGCAGGCCCAACCGGGTGGCGACGGCGGCCACCTCGCGCAGCACACGGCGGTGCTCGTGCACGGACGTCACGACGCCCTTGCGCCCCAGCCTCTCGCGACCGACCTCGAACTGGGGCTTGACGAGGACGACGAGGTCGCCGGCATCGGTGACGAGCGGGCGCACGGCCGGCAGGGCGACGGCGAGCGAGATGAACGACAGGTCGGAGACGACGAGGTCGAAGCGGCCGCCGAGGGTCTCGGCGTCGACGTCGCGGACGTTCGTGCCCGGTAGGTCGCGCACCCGGGGGTCGCGGGCCAGCGTGGGCACCAGCTGACCGTGGCCGACGTCGAGTGCGGTCACGTGCGCGGCACCCCGCTCCAGCAGCACCTGGGTGAACCCACCGGTGCTCGCCCCGACGTCGAGGCAGCGCCGGCCCTGCACGGCCACGGGCCACGTGTCGAGGGCGTGCAGCAGCTTGAGTGCAGCGCGACCCACCCACCGGTCCGGCTCCCGCGCCAGCGCGATCGCGGTGTCGTCGTCGACGGTGGTGGATGCCCTGGCCGCCGGCCGCCCGTCGACGAGGACGTCACCGGCGTCGACGAGCTCGCGAGCCTGGCCCCGGGAGCGGGCGAGCCCCCGGCGGACCAGCTCGGCGTCGAGCCGGCGTCCGCTCACGCCTCGCCGAGGCCGCCCAGCCGGCCCTGCAGCAGACGGTGCGCGCGCTCCCCCGCCTCGATGCGCTCCTCGAACGAGCCGGACTGTGCCACAGCGAGATCGGTCATGGCGTCGTCGATGGACGGGTCCCCCGTGGCCGGCGCCTCCGGCTCTGCCCGCTCGTCGAAGGAGGGCTCGAACGGCACCTCCGCGTCGCCCTCGACGTCGCCCTGCTCGTCGGTGTAGGTGTCCGTCTCGTCGGTGCCGTCGGTCGTCTCGGTCGTCTCGGTCGTCTCGTCGACCTCGTCGGCGTCCGTCTGCCTGGGGTCCTGCCCGAACATGTCCGTCCTCCGTCGTGGTGGTGCCGCTCGGGTCAGGCTAGCGGGTGCCCGGCCGCGAGGCCGTCGAGCCGGGCAGCGGCCTCGGCCAGCCCCGAGACGGGGTCACCGGCATCCCGGCGCTCGACGAGGGCCGCGAGTCCCGCGCGGAGCAGGTCGGTGTCACGGGAGCACCCCTTCGACGCCTCCGACCCGAGGACCTCGAGGGCGCCGTCGCTCATGCGGACGCGGCAGCCGCCGCAGACCCAGACGCCCTCGTGACGGGTCGGCGGGTCGAGCGGGTCGAGAAGGTCGGCCACATGGCGGACGACGACGGTCGGGCGCAGGTCGGTGGCGAGCAGGTGGCTGGGACGACCGACTCCGGTGAGCACCCACGCGGAGTCGGTCCCGGCCGCGCGTGCGCCCGCGATGTCGGTGTCGAGCCGGTCGCCCACGGCCAGGACGCGGGAGGGGTCTGCCCCGAGCCGGGCGGTCGCCAGGCGGTAGAGCGGGGCGTGCGGCTTGCCGACGACCTCGGGGCGCCGGCCCACGGCGGAGGCCAGCAGGTCGACGTACGCCCCGTTGCCCGGGGCGTCTCCCCACGGCATCGGCAGGGTCGCGTCGTCGTTGGTCGCAACCCACAGCACGTCGGCCCCGAGCAGGCGTGCCGCATCCTCGAGGTCGAGCACGGTCAGGTTGCGGCCGAGCCCCTGCAGCACCGCGACACACGGCTCCTCCGGGTCGAGGTGGTTCGCCCGGCCGGGCGGGATCGGACGCAACCCGGCGCGCGTCAGCGCCTCGGTCACACCGGGTCCGCCCAGGGCGAGCACCGGCGAGCCGGGTGCGAGGGTGGACGCCAGTCGCTCGGCCCCGGCCTGCGCACTCGTGACGACGTCGTCCGCACCTCCGGGGGCGCCCAGGCTCCCGAGCTGGGCGGCCACCTCGGCCGGCACCCGGGAGGCGTTGTTCGTCGCGTAGACGACGCGGACGCCCCGGGCGATGATGTCCTGCAGTGCCTTCGGGGCGCCGTCGATGGCGTCGTCGCCGCGGTAGACCACGCCGTCGAGGTCGCAGACGACCCCGTCGTAGGCGTCGACGAAGCCCCGGTCAGCCACGCCCGCGCGACGCGTCGTCGCTGTCGTCGCTGTCGTCGCTGTCGTCGAGGTCGTCAGCCTCGTCGATGTCACTGCTGTCGTCGACGTCCTCGACGTCGTCGACCTCCTCGTCTTCACCCTCGAGCAGGTCGGTGAGGTCGATGCCGTCGAGCTCCTCGAGGCGTTCGGCGGCGTCGGTGACGAGATCATGGTCGGCGTCGGCCGCCCGGGCGAACCACTCGCGCGCAGCCTCGGTGTCGCCCGGGGCCAGGAGGGCGTCGGCGTAGGCGTAGTACAGGCGTGCGGCAAGCGGTCGGTTCGGGTTGACCCGCTTGACGAGGTCGGACAGGCCGGCGGCGGCAGCGTCGAGCTGGCCGAGGTCGCGCCGGATGCCGGACACGACGATGGCGAGCTCGACCCGGTCGTCGACGGCCAGGTTCTGCGCCTCGGGCGTCTGTGCCAGCTCGAGGGCCTTGGCGAGGCGGCCGAGGCCGCGCTCGCAGTCGACCATGAGCGGCAGCAGGTGGCTCGAGCCCGAGAGCCGACGAACGGTCCGGAACTCACCGAGCGCCCGGGCCCAGTCGCCCATGCGGTAGGCGACGAGACCGAGGGCCTCGCGCGCGGCGGGGACCCGCCCGGCGCGACGCACTGCGGTCTCCGCGTGGGCGAGGGCCGCCTCGACGTCGACGTCGAGCAGCTCGGCGACCATCACGAGGTGCTGCGCCACGCCTTCGGCATTCTCCTTGGACAGCGTGCGCAGCTGGTTCTTGACGCCGCGGTCCAGCTCGTAGCCGGTGACACCCTCACGGATCGCCGGCTCGGGCTTGCGGGGCGACGTGGGCGTCAGGCGCGACCCGCCGCGCTGCGCCGGCGCGCCGTCACGCTCGTCACGGCGCGGACTCCCGCCGGACCGCTCACGGTCGCGGGAGGGACGACCGCTCTCGCGGCGCCGGTCAGAACCGTAGGAGGGTCGGTCACCGCCGTCGCGGCGCCGGTCACCACCGAAGGAGGGACGGTCGCCACGGTAGGAGGGTCGGTCACCGCCGTCGCGACGCCGGTCACCACCGTACGAGGGACGGTCGCCACCGTAGGAGGGACGGTCCCCGCCGTCGCGGCGCCGGTCACCACCGTACGAGGGACGGTCCCCGCCGTCGCGGCGCCGGTCACCACCGTACGAGGGACGGTCACCGCCCTCCCGGCGTCGGTCCGAACCGTAGGAGGGACGGTCACCGCCCTCCCGGCGCCGGTCAGAACCGTAGGAGGGACGGTCACCGCCGTCGCGACGCCGGCCACCACCGTAGGAAGGACGGTCACCGCCCTCGCGACGCCGGTCACCACCGTACGTACGATCATTCTCGCGGCGGTCGTCCCGTCGGGGACCGCTGGACCGACCGCCCCGATCATTCTCGGAGCGTCGAGGGCCGCGGCGGTCGTCCCGTCGCTCGTCGGAGCGACGGTCGTGAGAGCGTCGCCGGTCGTCGTCGCCGTACTGGTCGCTCATATCGTCATCCTTCCGCGCCGGCCGTGCCGACGCCACTTCCTGGGCACAAAAAGGGAGCGCCCCAGACGGATCAATGAAGTTCCGTCCGGGGCGCTCTACCAAAGTGTGTCCGGCTGCGTCCTACTCTCCCACACCGTCACCAGTGCAGTACCATCGGCGCTGAAGGGCTTAGCTTCCGGGTTCGGAATGGGGCCGGGCGTTTCCCCTTCGCTATGACAGCCGAAACTCTATGGAGATCTCAAACACGCGGGGTGTGGAGTGTTTGTGTCTCGGGAACTGCACAGTGGACGCGGAACATCTTCGTAGGGTCAAGTTGTCGGCTTATTAGTACCGGTCAGCTCCACACATTGCTGTGCTTCCACATCCGGCCTATCGACCCAGTCGTCTAGCTGGGAGCCTCTCGCCCTCGCGGGCCTGGAAACCTCATCTTGAAACGTGCTTCCCGCTTAGATGCTTTCAGCGGTTATCACTTCCGAACGTAGCTAATCAGCGGTGCTCCTGGCGGAACAACTGACACACCAGAGGTTCGTCCATCCCGGTCCTCTCGTACTAGGGACAGCCTTTCTCAAGTTTCCTACGCGCACAGCGGATAGGGACCGAACTGTCTCACGACGTTCTAAACCCAGCTCGCGTACCGCTTTAATGGGCGAACAGCCCAACCCTTGGGACCTACTCCAGCCCCAGGATGCGACGAGCCGACATCGAGGTGCCAAACCATGCCGTCGATATGGACTCTTGGGCAAGATCAGCCTGTTATCCCCGGGGTACCTTTTATCCGTTGAGCGACGGCGCTTCCACAAGCCACCGCCGGATCACTAGTCCCGACTTTCGTCCCTGCTCGACATGCCTGTCTCACAGTCAAGCTCCCTTGTGCACTTACACTCGACACCTGATTGCCAACCAGGCTGAGGGAACCTTTGGGCGCCTCCGTTACCTTTTAGGAGGCAACCGCCCCAGTTAAACTACCCACCAGGCACTGTCCCTGATCCGGATCACGGACCGAGGTTAGATATCCAGAACGACCAGAGTGGTATTTCAACGTTGACTCCACCGGCACTGACGTGCCCGCTTCACAGTCTCCCACCTATCCTACACAAGCCGTACCGAACACCAATACCAAGCTGTAGTAAAGGTCCCGGGGTCTTTCCGTCCTGCTGCGCGTAACGAGCATCTTTACTCGTAGTGCAATTTCGCCGAGTTCGTGGTTGAGACAGTGGAGAAGTCGTTACGCCATTCGTGCAGGTCGGAACTTACCCGACAAGGAATTTCGCTACCTTAGGATGGTTATAGTTACCACCGCCGTTTACTGGCGCTTAAGTTCTCAGCGTCGCACTCGCGTGCTAACCGGTCCCCTTAACGTTCCAGCACCGGGCAGGCGTCAGTCCGTATACATCGTCTTGCGACTTGGCACGGACCTGTGTTTTTAGTAAACAGTCGCTTCTCCCTGGTCTCTGCGGCCGATCACGCTCGGGAAGCAAGTTCCGTCACGATCAGGGCCCCCCTTCTCCCGAAGTTACGGGGGTATTTTGCCGAATTCCTTAACCACGATTCACTCGATCGCCTTGGTATTCTCTACCTAACCACCTGAGTCGGTTTGGGGTACGGGCGGCTCGAACCTCGCTAGAAGTTTTTCTCGGCAGCATAGGATCACCCTCTTCCCGCATTCGCGGTCACTATCAGGTCTCAGGCTCACAACTCAATGCGGCGGTCCGGATTTGCCTGGACCGCGCCCTACACCCTTGGACGTGGACAACCATCGCCACGCGGAGGCTACCTTCCTGCGTCACTCCATCGCTTGACTACTACCCGCTCGGGCCGTGCGCTCCACACACCCGATGAGACCGAAGTCTCGGTGGGCGTGCTTCAGGCACTTAGCATCACGGGGGTCATCAGGGGCGGTTCTTCGCCGGTTCCGGAATATCAACCGGATGTCCATCGACTACGCCTGTCGGCCTCGCCTTAGGTCCCGACTTACCCAGGGCAGATTAGCTTGACCCTGGAACCCTTGGTTATTCGGCGGACGGGTTTCTCGCCCGTCATTCGCTACTCATGCCTGCATTCTCACTCGTGTAGCCTCCACGGCTGGATCACTCCGCCGCTTCCCTGGCAACACGACGCTCCCCTACCCATCAACACGCCTGGACACCGGTCCCGCAGGAGCCGGTGCCGAGCAGTATGTCAATGCCACAGCTTCGGTGGTGTGCTTGAGCCCCGCTACATTGTCGGCGCGGAATCACTTGACCAGTGAGCTATTACGCACTCTTTGAAGGGTGGCTGCTTCTAAGCCAACCTCCTGGTTGTCACAGCAACTCCACATCCTTTCCCACTTAGCACACGCTTAGGGACCTTAGCTGGTGATCTGGGCTGTTTCCCTCTCGACTACGGAGCTTATCCCCCGCAGTCTCACTGCCACGCTCTCACTTACCGGCATTCGGAGTTTGGCTAACGTCAGTAACCTGGTGAGGCCCATCGGCTATCCAGTAGCTCTACCTCCGGCAAGAAACACGTGACGCTGCACCTAAATGCATTTCGGGGAGAACCAGCTATCACGGAGTTTGATTGGCCTTTCACCCCTACCCACAGCTCATCCCCTCAGTTTTCAACCTAAGTGGGTTCGGTCCTCCACGCAGTCTTACCTGCGCTTCAACCTGGCCATGGGTAGATCACTCCGCTTCGGGTCTAGACCCAGCGACTAAAACGCCCTCTTCGGACTCGCTTTCGCTACGGCTTCCCCACACGGGTTAACCTCGCCACTGAGCACTAACTCGCAGGCTCATTCTTCAAAAGGCACGCTGTCACCCCACACGCCCAACGGCGGGAGGCTCCAACGGATTGTAGGCACACGGTTTCAGGATCTATTTCACTCCCCTCCCGGGGTACTTTTCACCTTTCCCTCACGGTACTTGTCCGCTATCGGTCACCAGGGAATATTTAGGCTTAGCAGGTGGTCCTGCCAGATTCACACGGGATTTCTCGGGCCCCGTGCTACTTGGGATCCCTCACTGGAGTCCACACCATTTCGTCTACGGGGGTCGCACCCTCTGTGCCGAGCCATTCAATGCTCTTCGACTATGACGCAGATTTCTCACTCCATGCCAGAGTGTCAGCTCCGGCCGCAAGGTCCCACGACCCCGGACATGCAACGCCTGACAGCTATCACACACGCCCGGTTTAGCCTCATCCGCTTTCGCTCGCCACTACTCACGGAATCACTGTTGTTTTCTCTTCCTGTGGGTACTGAGATGTTTCACTTCCCCACGTTCCCTCCACACACCCTATATATTCAGGTGCGGGTGACTGGACTTGCCTCCAGCCGGGTTTCCCCATTCGGAAATCCTCGGATCACAGCCTGGTTATCGGCTACCCGAGGCTTATCGCAGATTCCTACGTCCTTCTTCGGTTCCTGGTGCCAAGGCATCCACCGTGTGCCCTTAAAAACTTGAGCCACAAAGATGCTCGCGTCCACTGTGTAGTTCTCAAAACACAACCGGCACCCACCACCACCCCGACAAACGCCAGGAGATCGGGCGGGCCCACACCCAGAAGAAACAGCGCACCCACCACCAGCACACGCGACCGCGCGCCGGCGTTGGGGTCTGATCCCTCAGGACCCAACAACGTGCCAGACACCCACCCGAACCCGCGCCGCGTTCCACTCCCTCAGATCCTCGCGGACCGTCACCGGGTTGTACTAGCGAGCCACCGGCTCGACCAGGTGCCAAGTAATCGATGTTCCACCCATGAGCACCCCCACCAGGCGTTCGCTGGCGGCGGGCCACTGCGCCACCAGACCCACGGGCCCGGCAGCGAAGCTGCTCCTTAGAAAGGAGGTGATCCAGCCGCACCTTCCGGTACGGCTACCTTGTTACGACTTAGTCCCAATCGCCAGTCCCACCTTCGACGGCTCCCCCCACCACCACAAGGGCTTAGGTTGGGCCACCGGCTTCGGGTGTTACCGACTTTCGTGACTTGACGGGCGGTGTGTACAAGGCCCGGGAACGTATTCACCGCAGCGTTGCTGATCTGCGATTACTAGCGACTCCGACTTCATGGGGTCGAGTTGCAGACCCCAATCCGAACTGAGACCGGTTTTTTGGGATTCGCTCCACCTCACGGCTTCGCCACCCTTTGTACCGGCCATTGTAGCATGCGTGAAGCCCAAGACATAAGGGGCATGATGATTTGACGTCATCCCCACCTTCCTCCGAGTTGACCCCGGCAGTCTCCTATGAGTCCCCACCATCACGTGCTGGCAACATAGAACGAGGGTTGCGCTCGTTGCGGGACTTAACCCAACATCTCACGACACGAGCTGACGACAACCATGCACCACCTGTACACCAGTCCGAAGACGCACCCATCTCTGAGTGATTCCGGTGTATGTCAAGCCTTGGTAAGGTTCTTCGCGTTGCATCGAATTAATCCGCATGCTCCGCCGCTTGTGCGGGCCCCCGTCAATTCCTTTGAGTTTTAGCCTTGCGGCCGTACTCCCCAGGCGGGGCGCTTAATGCGTTAGCTGCGGCACGGAACCCGTGGAATGGGTCCCACACCTAGCGCCCAACGTTTACGGCATGGACTACCAGGGTATCTAATCCTGTTCGCTCCCCATGCTTTCGCTTCTCAGCGTCAGTAGTGGCCCAGAGACCTGCCTTCGCCATCGGTGTTCCTCCTGATATCTGCGCATTCCACCGCTACACCAGGAATTCCAGTCTCCCCTACCACACTCTAGCCTGCCCGTACCCACTGCAAGTCCGGGGTTGAGCCCCGGATTTTCACAGCAGACGCGACAAACCGCCTACAAGCTCTTTACGCCCAATAATTCCGGACAACGCTCGCACCCTACGTATTACCGCGGCTGCTGGCACGTAGTTAGCCGGTGCTTCTTCTGCAGGTACCGTCACTTCCGCTTCTTCCCTGCTGAAAGAGGTTTACAACCCGAAGGCCGTCATCCCTCACGCGGCGTCGCTGCATCAGGCTTCCGCCCATTGTGCAATATTCCCCACTGCTGCCTCCCGTAGGAGTCTGGGCCGTGTCTCAGTCCCAGTGTGGCCGGTCGCCCTCTCAGGCCGGCTACCCGTCGTCGCCTTGGTGAGCCACTACCTCACCAACAAGCTGATAGGCCGCGAGCCCATCCCAGACCGAAAAACTTTCCACACGGTAGAGATGCCTCTCCGTGTCATATCCGGTATTAGCTCCGGTTTCCCGGGGTTATCCCAGAGTCTGGGGCAGGTTACTCACGTGTTACTCACCCGTTCGCCACTGATCAGGCCAAGCAAGCTTGACCGTCACCGTTCGACTTGCATGTGTTAAGCACGCCGCCAGCGTTCGTCCTGAGCCAGGATCAAACTCTCCGTTGATGTTCAAACAAACCCACGAAGGGCCAAACTGATCCAGGCTGAGCCGAACAACCAGCACAAAATACTGATCGTCGTTGTCAACCAAAGAAATTTTCATCATCCAAGGAACCAGCAACCAGACGCCACACAGGACACCCAGTCAAACGCCAGCCCCTCGAGACGAGGTAAATAGGCATCGATTTTTGACACGCTGTTGAGTTCTCAAGAATCAGACACACACCATCAACCACACCCACACACGCAGGCCCGGCCTCCGGGGCAACCCTTCAAACTTACCCGCTCCGGCGGACCCGGTCAACTCGGGCACTGCTCCGTGGAGACGTGCACCCGGGCCTCACCAGGTCTCGGCGGGACCCTGTGAACGAGCCACCACCACGTGGTGTTCCGTCCACCGGGAGCCAGCCCCGGGACCGTCCAGCTTCGCGGTCGAAGTGCTCGATCGCGGTGGCGTCCGTTCCTCCCTGTCGGGCTGACGAAGAGAACAGTAGCCCGCCCCGTGGGCGGAACACAAATTCGTGCGCCCGGAAGGCGCCAGAAGGCCGGATCTGTCTGCCGCCCAAGAAGATCCGGGCCTCTGCGCACCTCTACGGGCCTGGTGCCGCCCCCCGGTGGGGCCCGGACGCAGGTCAGCCCGTGCGTCGGGCGGCGGCCAGGTTGCGGCGCCCGCGCTTGAGGACCGCCACGTCCCCGTGGAGGAAGTCGTCCTCTCCCAGCACGAGCTCGGGGTCGGACACCTTGGCGTTGTCGAGGGAGGCGCCCCCCTCGGCGATCGCGCGGCGGGCGGCGTTGCGGGACTCGACGAGCCCGACGGCGACCAGCGCGTCGACCAACGACTCGCCGACCCGTACGTCCGCCGACGGCAGCTCGGAGGTCGCGTCCTTCAGCGTCGACGCGTCGAGCGCAGCGAGGTCGCCCTTGCCGAAGAGCGCCTCGGACGCCGCCTGCACCGCCTCGGTGGCCGCAGCCCCGTGCACGAGGGTCGTGACGTCGGCGGCGAGCACCCGCTGCGCCGCCCGGCGGAAGGGCTCCTCGGCGACCTGCCGTTCGAGCTCGGCGATCTCGTCACGCGTGCGGTCGCTCAGGGCCTTGAGCATCGCCACCACGGAGGCGTCCTCGACGTTGAGGAAGTACTGGTAGAACGCGTAGGCGCTGGTCATGTCGGCGCTGAGCCAGACCGCGTTGCCCTCGGACTTGCCGAACTTGCGCCCGGTCGAGTCGACGAGCAGCGGCGTCGCCAGGGCATGGACCGAGGCGCCCTCGACCCGGTGGACGAGGTCCACGCCGGCCGTGATGTTGCCCCACTGGTCGCTGCCGCCGATCTGCAGGGTGCACCCGCGGCTGCGGTACAGCTCGAGGTAGTCCAAGGCCTGCAGCATCTGGTAGCTGAACTCGGTGTACGAGATGCCCTGGTCGCTCTCGAGGCGGCGGGCCACGGCCTCCTTGCGGATCATCTGGTTGACCCGGAAGTGCCGTCCGACGTCGCGCAGGAAGTCCAGCGCGCTCAACGGCGCGGTCCAGTCGAGGTTGTTGACCAGCTGCGCCGGGTTGTCGCCGTCGAAGTCGAGCAGCGGTCCGACGAGCTGCTGGATGCGCGCCACCGACGCCGCGATGGTGTCCTTGTCCTGCAGGACCCGCTCGGAGTCGGGCTTGGGGTCGCCGATGAGCCCGGTGGAGCCCCCGACCAGGCAGATGACGCGATGACCGGCCGCCTGCATCCGCCGGAGCACCGACAGCTGGACGAAGTTGCCGAAGTGCAGCGAGGGCGCGCTCGGGTCGAAGCCGCAATACACCGTGATCGGCCCGTCGGCGAGGCTCTGACGCAGCGCCGCCTCGTCGGTGGACTGTGCCACCAGGCCGCGCCACTGCAGCTCGTCGAAGATGTCGGTCACGGGTATCGGTTCCTCTCGGTCGCGTGCGGGCCCGGTGCCCACGCGCACAGCCTGCCCTACGCCCACGGCCGGGGGCGAGCGGGTTGCCGCCCGTCCCACATCACGGCCGACGGCGCCGCACCACGCCGGGGCGGTACGCCGAGACCGTCGGCTCGTCGGCGAGCCAGAAGCGCCAGGGGAACACCTCGCCGTCGCCACCCGGGCCGCTGACGCCGACACGTGGGCCGGTGCGGATGCGCCCGGCATCGGTGGGCGAGACCGGTGCGCGCACGACGAGGTCGACCGGGTCGCCGATGGGGGGACGGCAGAAGTCGCGTCCGGTCTCGGCCGCGCCGAGAGCGAGAACCTGGCCGAGGCGTCCCGGTCCGCGCGCCCAGTCCCGCTCCCGCTGGCCGACGCGTCGGGCCGCGGCGACCTCGTGACCGGCGAGGACCTGCCCCGCCCGGAGCAGCACCGCCGACGCGGTCCCGTGGTCACCGGCGACGAGGTTGGCGCACCAGTGGTGGCCGTAGGTGAAGTAGACGTAGAGGAAGCCCGCCGGACCGAACATGACCTCGGTGCGCGGTGTCGGACCCCGGAAGGCGTGGGAGCCGGGGTCGACCTGCCCGGCGTACGCCTCGACCTCGGTCAGGCGCAGCGTCACGCCGGCGTGCGTGACCGTGCAGCCGAGCAGGGCGGGGGCCACCTCGAGCACCGGCCGCTCGAAGAAGGAGCGCGGCAGGCGCTCCCCCGCCCACGCGTCGCAGGAGGGCTCGGCAGGGGGCGTCGGCGTCGGGTCGGCACTCACCCGTCAGACGCTAGCCGCCGTCCACCCGCGGGCGGCGGTGAGGCGGTCGCGGGCCGCGGCGAGCTGCTCCGCCACCCGGACGGGCGCGGTGCCGCCCACGGCGTCGCGCGAGGCGAGCGACCCCTCCACCGACAGCACGGAACGCACGCCCGGCGTGAGGTGCTCGCTGATCGCGGCGAAGTCCTCGTCGGTGAGGTCCCACAGCTCGATGTCGCGCTCCTCGCACACGCGGACGCAGGTCCCGGCCACCTCGTGCGCGACGCGGAAGGGCACGCCCTCCCGGACGAGCCACTCGGCGATGTCGGTGGCGAGCGCAAAGCCCTGCGGCGCGAGCGACGCGAGACGGTCCGTGTTGAACGTGAGGGTGGCCACCATGCCCGAGAACGCGGGCAGGAGGACCTCGAGGGTGTCGACGGCGTCGAAGACGGGCTCCTTGTCCTCCTGCAGGTCGCGGTTGTACGCGAGCGGCAGCGCCTTGAGTGTCGTCAGCAGGCCGGCGAGGTCGCCCACGAGCCGGCCCGCCTTGCCGCGGGCCAGCTCGGCGACGTCGGGGTTCTTCTTCTGCGGCATGATGCTCGACCCGGTCGAGTAGGAGTCGTGCAGCGTCACGAAGGAGAACTCCTTCGTGGCCCAGATGACGACCTCCTCGGCGATCCGCGACACGTCGACGGCGGTCATCGCCGCGACGAAGGCGAACTCGGCCACGACGTCGCGCGAGGCGGTGCCGTCGATGGAGTTCTCGACCGCGCGGCCGAAGCCGAGGTCCCGGGCGACGGCCTCGGGGTCGAGGCCGAGGGAGGAGCCGGCCAGGGCCCCCGACCCGTAGGGCGAGGCGTCGGCCCGGGCGTCCCAGTCCCGCAGCCGGTCCACGTCGCGCAGCAGCGCCCAGGCGTGGGCGAGCAGGTGGTGGCTCAGTAGCACCGGCTGGGCGTGCTGCAGGTGGGTGCGCCCGGGCATCGGCACGCCGTGGTGCCGGTCGGCCTGGGCCACGAGCGCCTCGACGACGTCGAGGACCAGCCCTCCGACGACGCGCGCGCGCTCGCGCAGGTACATCCGGAACAGCGTCGCGACCTGGTCGTTGCGCGAGCGCCCGGCACGCAGCCGACCGCCGAGGTCCGTGCCGACGCGCTCGATCAGGCCTCGTTCGAGGGCCGTGTGCACGTCCTCGTCGTCGACGGCGGGCACGAAGGCACCGGAGAGGACGTCGGCCTCGAGGCGGTCGAGGCCCTCGAGCATGCCGGCCAGGTGCTCGTCGGAGAGCAGCCCCGCTGCAGAGAGCACCCGCGCGTGCGCCCGGGAGCCGGCGATGTCGTGCGGCGCGAGGCGCCAGTCGAAGTGGGTGCTCTTCGACAGGGCGGCGAGGGCCTGGTCGGGCCCCCCGCTGAACCGGCCGCCCCAGAGGCTGACGCGGCCCTCGGCGCCCTCGCCGGCCTCGGCCTGCTGCGGCGTGCTGGGGGTGGCGTCGGTCGGCATCGGGTCCTCCTGGGAGTCGGTGGTGCGGGTACGGGGCGGCGCGACGCGGTCAGTCGCGGGTGCCGGCCAGGGCGAGCAGCCGGTCGGCGACCGCGAGGGCGCGCCGTGGGCCGTCGGTGACGATCATGATCGTGTCGTCGCCGGCGATGGTGCCGACGACGTCGGGGTCGCGCGTCTGGTCGATGGCCGAGGCGAGGTAGTTGGCCGCGCCCGGCGGGGTGCGCACGACGACGAGCTGGCCGGCGGCCGTCGCCGACACGAGCAGCTCCTCGCACGTGCGGCGCAGACGGGCTGAGGCGGAGTCGCCCAGCGACCCGACGGCGGCCACCTCGCCGCCCTCGCCGGGCACGGCGTAGACGAGGGCTCGGTCGCGGCGCACCTTCACCGCGCCGACCTCGACGAGGTCGCGCGACAGGGTCGCCTGCGTCACGTCGATGCCGTCGGCGACGAGCAGGTCGGCGAGCTCACCCTGGCTGTGCACCGGGTGCTGACCGAGCAGCTCGATGATGCGGCGCTGGCGCTGGGTGCGGCTCACGGCGCCGCCTCGCGCGCGGCGGCGAGGACGGCGGGCAGGTCGTCGAGGAAGCCCTGCAGCTCGGTCTCGGTGATGACGAGCGGCGGCGCCAGGCGCAGGGCCGTGGGGGTCACCGCGTTGACGATGTACCCGGCCTCCCGTGCCGCGGCCATCACCGCCGCGGACGGGACGCCGTCGAGCTCGACGGCCCGGAGGAGGCCGCGACCGCGAGTCCCGCGCACGCCGGGGACGTCCACGGTGTCGAGGAGGGCACCGACCCGCCGGACGTTGCCCAGCAGGTCGTCACGCTCGATGGTGTCGAGCACGGCGAGCCCGGCCGCGCACGCGAGCGGGTTGCCGCCGAACGTCGTGCCGTGCTGGCCGGCCGACAACAGCGTCGTCACGTCGGTGCCGAAGGTGACGAGCGCGCCGATGGGCACGCCACCCCCCAGGCCCTTGGCGAGCGTCATGGCGTCGGGGAGGATGCCGGAGCGCTGGTGGGCGAACCAGTCGCCGGTGCGGCCGATGCCGCTCTGGATCTCGTCGAGGACGAGGAGCGCGCCGTGCGCCGTCGTCAGCTCGCGGGCCAGGCGCAGGTAGTCGTCGCCCAGCTCGCGGACGCCGGCCTCGCCCTGGACCGGCTCGAGGACCACGGCGGCCGTGCGGGCGTCGACGACGGCGCGCAGGGCCTCCGCGTCGCCCGGCGGCACGAAGACGACCTCGGGGATGAGCGGCTCGAACGGGGCCCGGTAGGCCTCCTTGTGCGTCAGCGCGAGCGCCCCGGTGGAGCGCCCGTGGAAGGCGCCCTCCAGCGCGACGATGCGCGTGCGCCCGGTCCGCCGGGACAGCTTCACCGCGGCCTCGGTGGCCTCGGTGCCGGAGTTGGCGAAGAAGACGCCGGAGCCCTCGGGCGCGCGGGAGAGCGCGAGGAGCCGCTCGGCGAGGAGGATCGCCGGCTCGGACGTGAAGAAGTTCGAGACGTGGATCGCCTGCTCGGCCTGTTTGGCGACGGCCTGGACGAGAGCCGGGTGCCCGTGCCCGAGTGCGTTGACGGCGATGCCGGACAGCAGGTCGAGGTAGCGGTTGCCGTCGACGTCGGTGACCCAGCAGCCGTGACCCGAGGCGAGGACGAGCTGGGGCGTGCCGAACACCTGGACGAGCGCGCCGGCGTACCGGTCCAGCAGCTGCCGCCCCGTCTGGCCGCCGGTGCTCATGCCCCGCTCCCCTCGGTGTCGGCGGACGAGCGGATGTCGGGCAGGACCATCGTCCCGATCCCCTCGTCGGTGAAGATCTCGAGCAGGATCGAGTGCGGTGCACGGCCGTCGACGACGTGCGTCTGGGGCACGCCGCCCTCCACGGCGCGGATGCACGCCTCGAGCTTGGGGACCATCCCGGCATCGACGCGCGTCAGCAGCTCCCGCGCAGCGGTGAGGTCGATCGTCGACAGGAGCGAGCTGCGGTCGGGCCAGCTGGCGTAGATGCCCTCGACGTCGGTCAGGACGACGAGCTTCTCCGCCTGCAGGGCCACCGCGATCGCGGCCGCGGCCGAGTCGGCGTTGACGTTGAGCACCTGGCCCTCGACGTCGAGGTCGGGTGCGACGGTCGACACGACGGGCACGCGGCCGGCGTCGAGGATGTCGAGGAGCGCAGAGGGGTTGACGCTCTCGACGTCGCCGACGAGCCCGAGGTCGACCTCCTCGCCGTCGACGAGGGTGCTGCGGCGGCGTGCCCCGAGCAGCCCGGCGTCCTCGCCGGACAGGCCCACGGCGATGGGGCCGTGCTGGTTGAGCAGCCCGACGAGCTCGCGTCCGACCTGGCCGGTCAGGACCATGCGGACGACGTCCATGACCTCGGGCGTCGTGACCCGCAGGCCGCCGCGGAACTCGCTCTCGAGGCCCACCCGGTCGAGCATCGCCTTGATCTGGGGCCCGCCGCCGTGCACGACGACCGGGCGCAGGCCGGCGTAGCGCAGGAAGGCGACGTCCTCGGCGAAGGCCTTCTTCAGCGTGTCGTCGACCATGGCGTTGCCGCCGTACTTGACGACGACCAGGGCGCCGCGGAACCGCTCCAGCCAGGGCAGCGCCTCGACGAGGGTGGTGGCCTTGCCCGCGGCGACGCGCAGCGAGGCGGCGTCGATGAGTCCGCGCAGGTTGTGCTGGGCCGGGTTGGCGGGGCTTGCGGGGCTGGCGGCGCTGGTACGGGTCATGTGCTGTAGGCCGAGTTCTCGTGGACGTAGTCGTGCGTGAGGTCGTTGGTCCACACCGTCGCGGTGTCGGTGCCGGCGTGCAGGTCGACGAGCACGTGCACCTCGCGGGGCGTGAGGTCGACGAGGGACCGGTCCTGCCCGACGCCACCGGCGCGGCAGACCTGGACGCCGTTCATGGCGACGTCGAGCGCGGCCGGGTCGAAGGCAGCACCGGTGGTGCCGACGGCGGCGAGGACGCGTCCCCAGTTCGGGTCGTTGCCGAACACCGCGCACTTGAAGAGGTTGTTGCGGGCGACCGCACGGGCCACCTCGAGGGCGTCCTCGACCGAGGCGGCCCCCTGGACCTCGATCGCGATGTCGTGGCTCGCGCCCTCGGCGTCGCCGATGAGCTGGCGGGCGAGGTCGGAGCACACCGCGGTCAGGGCGCCCGTCAGGGCGGCGGTGTCGACGCGGACGCCGGAGGCGCCGGAGGACAGGACGACGACGGTGTCGTTGGTGGACATGCACGCGTCGGAGTCGATGCGGTCGAACGAGACGCTCGTGGCCGCGCGCAGGGCGGTGTCGAGGTCGGCCGGGTCGACGACCGCATCGGTCGTGACGACCACGAGCATCGTGGCGAGCGCGGGCGCGAGCATGCCGGCCCCCTTGGCCATCCCCGAGACGCTCCAGCCCTCCCCCCGGTGCGCGGCGACCTTGTGGACCGTGTCGGTCGTCATGATCGCGACGGCGGCGGCCTCGTGCCCGTCCGGGCTCAGAGCGGCCGCCGCGGCGTCGACCCCGGGCAGGAGCTTGTCCATCGGGAGCAGCTCGCCGATCAGACCGGTGGAGCAGACGACGACGTCGCCGGCCGACACGCCGACCGCTGCGGCCACGTGCTCGGCGGTGCGGTGGGTGTCGAGGAAGCCCTGGGCACCGGTGCACGCGTTGGCGCCGCCGGAGTTGAGGACGACGGCGTCGACACGTCGGTCGGCCACCACCTGACGCGACCACGTGACCGGCGCCGCCTCGACGCGGTTGCTCGTGAAGACCGCGGCGGCGTGGTGGTCGGGTCCGTCGTTGACGACGAGGGCGACGTCGGGGCGGCCGCTCGCCTTGAGCCCCGCGGTGACGCCGGCGGCGCGGAACCCCTGCGGGAGCCGCACGGGCGCCGGGTTGGGCGAGGCGGTGGCCGTCACGGGGCCACCCCCGCGACGGGCAGCCCGAGCGTCTCGTCGAGACCGAGGGCGAGGTTGGCGCACTGGACGGCGGCACCGGCCGTGCCCTTGGTGAGGTTGTCGACCGCGGAGACGACGACGACGCGGCGCAGCCGCTCGTCGACGGTCACCTGGAGCAGGACGTTGTTGCTGCCGACGACGCTGCCGGTCGAGGGCCAGGTGCCCTCCGGCAGCAGGTGCACGAACGGCTCGGACGCGTAGGCCTTGTCCCAGGCCTCGCGGACCGATGCGGGATCGGTGCCGGGCACGAGCCGCGCCGTGCAGGTGGCGAGGATGCCGCGCGGCATGGGGGCGAGCGTCGGGGTGAACGAGACGGTCACGGGGGTCCCGCCGGCGCGGCCGAGGTTCTGCTCGATCTCGGGAGTGTGCCGGTGCAGCCCGCCGACGCCGTAGGGCGACATGGCGCCCATGACCTCGCTGCCGAGCAGGTGCGGTTTGAGCGACTTGCCTGCACCCGAGGTGCCCGAGGCGGCCACGACGACGACGTCGTGCGGCTCGAGGATCCCCGCGGCGAAGCCCGGCGCCAGCGCGAGCGAGATGCCCGTCGGGTAGCAGCCCGGTACGGCGATGCGCGTCGCGCCGGCCAGTGCGGCGCGTTGCGTGCCGACGGCGAGCGGCAGCTCGGGCAGGCCGTAGGGCCAGGACCCGGCATGCGGGGTGTCGTAGAACGTGGTCCAGGCCTCGCCCGACTCGAGCCGGTAATCGGCACCGCAGTCGATGACGACGACGTCCTCGGGCAGGGCCGCGGCGATGGCCGCGGAGTGACCGTGCGGCAGGGCGAGGAAGACGACGTCGTGCCCGCCGAGCGTCTCCGGCGTCGTCGGCTCGAGAACCCGGTCCGCGAGGGGGGTCAGGTGCGGGTGAACGCCCCCGAGCCGTTCACCCGCACTGCTGGCCGCCGTGACGGCCCCGACCTCGATCTGCGGGTGCGCGAGCAGGAGCCGGAGGATCTCGCCTCCGGCGTAGCCGCTCGCACCCGCCACTGCTGCCCTGATCACGATGCATGACTATACACCGAGATGCATACTTCTGCATCCAGTGTCAGCGCTGGACGGCTCCCGTCGCCGCCGACGCCGCGGCGACCGCCGCGTCGCGGAAGGCGTTGACCTCCTCCGTCGTCAGCGTCCGGTCGGCGGCCCGGAAGGTGAGCCGGTACGCGAGGGACCGGTGACCGGGCTCGACGTGCTCGCCCTCGTAGACGTCGAACAGCGCGATCGACTCGAGCGCGTCGCCCGCGCCCGAGCGCAGCGCCTGCTCGACGTCGGCGGCCGCCACGTCGGCGGCCACGAGCAGCGCGACGTCGGTCAGCGCCGGCGGGAAGGTCGAGAACGCGGCCGCCTGGACCGGCTCCTCGCTCGCAGCCGTCAGGACGTCGACGTCGATCTCGGCCGCCACCGTTCGCGCCGGCAGGTCGAGGGCCGCCAGCACCTTCGGGTGCAGCTCACCCGCATGACCGACGAGCGTGCCGTCGGTCAGGGTGATCCGGGCGCACCGCCCGGGGTGCCATGGCGCGTGGTCGGCGTCGTTGGCGACGTGGACGGGCACCGCGAGCGCGGACGCGACCGCCTGGACGGCCGCGACCATGTCGCTCCAGTCGGCGGCGCGGCCCGGGCCCCACCACCCGGCGGGCTCGGCCTGCCCGGTGGCGACGACGGCGGCCCGACGCGGCTGCGGCGGCACGGCGGCATAGAGGTCCTCGAGCGTCGCGTCGTCCGGACGCGCCCCGACCGCCGGCACCGGTGCCTTCGCGAGGGGGCCACCCGGCCGGAAGACGAGGCCGACCTCGTAGAGGGCGACGTCCTTGTGGCCGCGGGCGACGTTGCGGCGCAGCACGTCGACGAGGCTGCCGAGGACGGTGGTGCGCAGCAGCGGCCGCTCCTCCGACAGCGGGTTGGCCACCCGCACGGCCTGGCGGCGGTCGTCGTCGGCCGGCAGGGCGAGCTGGTCGGACAGCTCCTCGGCGACGAACGGGTAGCTGAGCACCTCGGTGTACCCGGCTCCGGCGAGCGCGTCGGCGACGAGCCGGCGGGTGCGCTGGGCGTGGGTCAGGCCTCGACCCCGGGAGGGTGTCGGCGTCAGGGACGGGATGTTGTCGTACCCGTCGATCCGCGCGACCTCCTCGGCGTAGTCGGGCGCGTCGACGAGGTCGGGACGCCACGACGGCGGCGTGACGAGCACGTGGACCTCGTCGGCGCCCTCGCCCTGATCGTCGACGACGCAGCCGAGGTCGCGCAGGATCTGCACGACCCGCTCGCGCGGGTACTCGATGCCGACGATGCGTCCCGGCTCGGTGACGTCGAGCAGGTAGGGCTCGCGGTCCGTGGTCGCGTCGAGGTCGGTGACCCCGGCGTCGAGGGTGCCGCCACCGAACCGGACGAGGAGGTCGACGGCCAGCTGCGCCGCCGCCGCCGTGACCTTGGGGTCGACGCCGCGCTCGAACCGCTTGGACGCCTCGGTGACGAGGCGGTGCCGACGCGAGGACCGCGCCACGGTGGTCGGGTCGAAGTGCGCGGCCTCGACGAGGACGTCGGTCGTCGTGGCGTCGACCTCCGAGGAGGCCCCGCCCATGACGCCGGCGATGGCGAGCGGGCGCTCGCCCGAGTCGGTGATGAGCAGGTCCTCGGGCGACAGGGTGCGCTCGACGTCATCGAGGGTGCTCAGCGACTCCCCCGCCCGGGCCCGGCGCACGACGATCGGGCCGTGCAGCTTGGCCAGGTCGTAGGCGTGCAGCGGCTGCCCCACCGCGAGCATGACGTAGTTGGTGACGTCGACCGCGAGCGAGATGGGCCGCATGCCGACCTGGGTCAGGCGCCTCTGCATCCAGGGCGGCGACGGGCGGGTCGGGTCGATGCCGCGGACGACCCGAGCCACGAAGCGGTCGCAGCCGACGACGCCCTCCAGCGGCTCGTCGTCCTCGACGCGGACCGGGTGGCCCGCCTCGTTCGCCGCGGGCACCGGCACCGCGGCGGGGTCGCGGAAGCCCCCGGCCGGGCTGCCCTGGCTGTGCCAGAACTCCCGGGCCAGACCCCGCACCGAGAAGCAGTAGCCCCGGTCCGGCGTCACGTTCGTCTCGACGGTCTCCTCGGCCAGGCCGAGCAGGGCGATGGCGTCGTCGCCCGGTCGCACCTCAGCGGCTCGCTCGGCGCCGAGCAGCCGCTCGAGCACGATGATGCCGCTGTGGTCGTGGCCGATACCGAGCTCGTCCTCCGCGCAGATCATGCCGTTGGACACGTGGCCGTACGTCTTGCGCGCGCTGATGTGGAAGCCGCCGGGCAGCGTGGCCCCGGGAAGCACGACGACGACGAGGTCCCCGACCGCGAAGTTCTCGGCGCCGCAGACGATCTCCTGGTGCTTGCCCTCGGAGACCATCTGCCCGTTCTGGCCGACGTCGACGGTGCACCAACGGATCGTCTTGCCGTTCTTCTGCGGCTCGTCGACGAAGTCGAGGACGCGGCCGACGACGAGCGGGCCGGTGATGTCGCCGCCGTGGAGGTCCTCCTCCTCGAGCCCGACGCTGACGAGACCGGCCGCGACGTCGGCGCCGGTGGCGCCCGCGGGCAGGTCGGTGTACTCGGCGAGCCAGGTCAGTGGCATGCGCATCGGGTCAGGCCCCCATTCCGAACTGCTGCGAGAAGCGGACGTCGCCCTCGACCATCTCGTGCATGCCCTGCACCCCGTGACGCAGCATCAGCGCGCGCTCGATGCCGAGCCCGAAGGCGAATCCCGAGTAGACGTCGGGGTCGATGCCGCACGTGCGCAGCACCTTGCGGTTGACCATGCCCGACCCGCCGAGCTCGATCCAGCCGGAGCCACCGCACGTGCGGCACTGCTGCGGGGTGCCCCAGGTCTCGGCCCCGTGGCAGGCGAAGCAGAGGAAGTCGGTCTCCATGCTCGGCTCGGTGAAGGGGAAGTAGTTGGCGCGCACCCGGGTGCGGGTGTCCTCGCCGAACATGATCCGCACGAACGCGTCGAGGGCGCCGCGCAGGTGGGCCATCGTCAGGCCCTTGTCGATGGCGAGGCACTCGATCTGGTGGAAGACCGGGGTGTGCGTCGCGTCGAGGTCGTCCGTGCGGAACACCTTGCCGGGCGCGACGACGTAGATCGGCGGTTCCTGCTCGAGCATCGTGCGGATCTGCACCGGCGAGGTCTGGGTGCGCAGCACGAGGCCCGAGTCGACGGGGTCGAGGAAGAAGGTGTCCTGCATCTGCCGTGCCGGGTGGTCCGGCCCGAGGTTGAGCGCGTCGAAGTTGAGCCACTCGCTCTCGAGCTCGGGCCCCTCGGCGACCTCCCAACCCATCCCGACGAAGGCGTCGACGAGGCGCTGGGCCGTCAGCTCGATGGGGTGGCGCGCGCCCACCGGACGCCGCACCGCCGGCACGGTGACGTCGACGCGCTCCTCGACGAGGATGCGCTCGTCACGCTCGGCCTCGAGCTGGACCTGCCGCGCGGCGACAGCCTGGGCGATGCGGCCGCGGGCCTGCCCGACCCGCTTGCCGGCCTCGGCCTTGGCGCTCGGTGGCAGCGCCCCGATCTCGCGGTTGGCCAGCGCCAGGGCGCTCTTCTCCCCCTGGTGGGCGGTGCGCACGGCCTTGAGGTCGTCGAGCGAGCCGGCCGCGGCGATCGCGGCGAGGGCCTCCTCGACCGCGGCGTCGACCTGCACCGGGTCGAGGGCGGAGACCTCGACCGGGTCGTAGTTCGTGTTGGGTCCGGACATCGGCGTGCGTGCTGCTCTCGCTCGGGGGGTCGCTTCTGGGCTGCCAGTCTAGGGGCGGCGTCGAACGGGTTTCCGCGCCGTCCCGCGGGGCCGCGTCAGGGCCCGACGACCGCCGGCAGACCCGCAGGCAGGCGCACGACGAACCGGGCCCCGCCGGCCTCGTTGTCGGCGACGTGCACCGTCCCGCCGTGGGCCTCGACGAGCCCACGCACGACGTAGAGCCCGAGGCCGGTGCTCGCGTTCGAGGGGCCGTGCCAGAACCGCCCGAACACCTTGTCACGGTCGGCCGGCGCGATGCCGTCACCCTCGTCGTCGACGTGGACGACGAGCGACTCGACCGTCTCGTCGCGGGGTGCCCCGTCCCTCTCGAGGGTCACGGTGACCTGCCCGGCGCCGTGCCGCAGGGCGTTCTCGATGAGGTTGAAGAAGATCTGCTCGAGGCGGTCGACATCGGCCCACAGCTCCGGCAGCCCGCGCTCGCTGGCAGTCGGGCCGAGGCGCAGGGCCACGGCACCGGGTGCCCGGCCGACCTCGTAGCGTGCGACGTGGCCGCGCAGCAGGGCCTGCAGGTCGACGGGGCCGAGCCGCAGGTTGAGGCTGTCCGAGTCGAGCCGCGAGATGTCGAGCAGCTCGGTGATGAGCCGGGTCAGGCGCGTCGCGTCGGACTCGATCGTCTCGATCATGAGGCGCTTCTGCTCGTCGGTGAACCGGTCCCACCGCCGCAGGAGGCTGCTCGTGAAGCCCGTGACCGACGTCAGCGGCGCCCGCAGCTCGTGGGCGACGGTCGACAGGACCGTCGCCTGCTCTCGCTCGGCGCGCTGGCGGGCCTCGGCGTCGCGCAGACCGAGCATGATCCGCTCGATCGTGCCGCCGCCGTCCCGGACGTAGCGGGCCGTCACGAGGACGTCATGGCCTGCCGGGGCCACGAGGAGCTTCTCGCGGTGACCCGTGCGTGACCCCAGCCCGCCCCACGGGTCGGTGTGCTCCCACCAGGGCCGGCCGTACTTGTCGGTGAACGGCAGACCCTCGTCGAGCGTCCGACCGGTCAGCTCGTCGGGCGTGCACTCGAGGATGCGCGCCGCCTCCGCGTTGACGAAGCGGATGCGACGGTCGGGCCCGACGACGACGAGACCGTCCGGCAGCAGCTCGCCCATCAGGGCGACGGGGGCCAGGGCGTCGGCGGACCGGGGCAGCTGGTCGCCGGAACCGTCGACGCTGGTCATGGAGCGAGGATAGTCACGGGCGGCGCACCGGTGCCGGGTCAGCGACCTGGCGTCGGGCCTCGGCCGACGCGTAGAGGCACACCGTGGCAGCCATCGCGAGGTTGAGCGACTCGGCCGCACCGTAGATCGGCACGCGGACGACGTCGTCGCAGGCGTCGCGAACCTCGGCCGGCAGGCCCCAGGCCTCGTTGCCCATGACCCAGGCGTGGGTGCGGCGCAGGTCGGCGTCGTGCAGCAGCGTCGGGCCGACACCGTCCGCGGCGAGCAGCGCCACCCCGCGGGCGCGCAGCTCCGAGATGACCTCGGTCACCGGCACCCCGACCACGACGGGCAGGTGCCACAGCGAGCCGACGGTCGAACGGACCACCTTGGCGTTGTAGACGTCGACGCTCGCGTCGCTGACGACGACGGCGTGCGCGCCGGCCGCGTCCGCCCCGCGGATGACGGTGCCGGCGTTGCCGGGGTCGCGCACGTTGGTCAGGACGCAGACGAAACCGCCGTCGGGGACGCGGCCCAGCGCGTCGGACAGCGGCACGTCGACGGTCCGGCACACGGCGGCGAGGCCCTGCGGGGACTCGGTGTCCCCCATGGCGGCGAGCACCTCCGGGCTGACCTCGTGCACCCGGACCTGTGCGGCGCGCGCGGCTTCGACGATGGCCCCGTGGCGGTCGGCGGCCTCCGGTGTCACGTAGACGTCGCGGACGGTGTCCGGGCGGTGGTTGACCGCCTCGCGGACCGCCTGGGGGCCCTCGGCGAGGAACTGGCCGGTGCGCTCACGGACCGAGCGCCGGGACAGCGCCCGCACCGCCTTGACCCGATCGGATCGGGGGTTGGTCAGCACGGGGTGTCCCGGCGCTCGGGTGCGCTGCGGGGGACGCTCAGGCGGCGTCGCCGGCCTTGTCGGCCGCGGCGGGGACGTTGGCCCGCGAGAGCTCGACGAGGGCGGTGAAGGCCGGCGCGTCGTTGACGGCGAGGTCGGCGAGGATCTTGCGGTCGACCTCGACCCCGGCGGCCTTGAGGCCCTGCATGAACCGGTTGTAGGTCATGCCGTTGGCGCGGGCCGCGGCGTTGATGCGCTGGATCCAGAGGCGACGGAAGTCACCCTTCTTGGCGCGACGGTCACGGTAGGCGTAGCCCAGCGAGTGGGTGACCTGCTCCTTGGCCTTGCGGTAGAGACGCGACCGCTGACCGCGGTAGCCGCTCGCGCGCTCGAGAACGACGCGACGCTTCTTCTGGGCGTTGACCGCCCGCTTCACGCGTGCCACGTGAACACTCCTTCTTTACTTGAACACACTTCGGTGTTGCTGGCGTGACCGAGACGACCCGGCTGCTCAGCTGATGCTGTGGGGTCCCGGCTCACTTGCCGAGGAGCTTCTTGACCTTCTTGGCGTCGGGAGCGGCGACCTCGACGTCGCCGGCGATGCGGCGGGTGTAGCGCGAGGACTTGCGCTCGAGCAGGTGACGGCCGCCGGCCTGCTCACGCATGACCTTGCCCTTGCCGGTCAGGCGGAAACGCTTCTTCGCACCGCTGTGCGTCTTCATCTTCGGCATGGTGGCCGATCTCCTTCGTGTTGCGTGCGTACGTGAGGCGTACGTCGTCCGTGGTGCGGCGGGCTCGGGGAGCCCGCCGGGAGTCCGGACCGCCGGTCACTCGGCGGCGGCGGTCTCGCTGGTCTGCTCGCTGGTCTGCTCGGTCGTCTGCGCGGCGGGTGCCTCCGGCGCGGCCGTGGCGGCCTCGCCCTCGGCGGGGGTACCGGCCCGGTCCCGGGCTCGTCGCTGCTCGGCGCGGGCCTCGGCCTTCTTCTTCGTCGGTCCGATCACCATGATCATGTTGCGGCCGTCCTGCTTCGGCGCCGACTCGACGTAGCCGAGCTCGGCGATGTCGTCGGCGAGACGCTCGAGCAGGCGGCGGCCGAGCTCGGGGCGCGACTGCTCGCGACCGCGGAACATGATCGTCACCTTGACCTTGTCGCCGGCCTTGAGGAACCGCTCGACGTGGCCCTTCTTGGTGCCGTAGTCGTGCGGGTCGATCTTCGGACGGAGCTTGATCTCCTTGATGACCGTGTTGACCTGGTTCTTGCGGGCTTCCCGTGCCTTCATGGCGGCTTCGTACTTGAACTTGCCGAAGTCCATGAGCTTGGCGACCGGCGGCTTGGCCATGGGGGCCACCTCGACGAGGTCGAGGTTCGCCTCCTCGGCCAGACGCAGCGCGTCCTCGACGCGCACGATGCCGACCTGCTCACCGTTGGGGCCAACCAGACGCACTTCCGGGACCCGGATGCGCTCGTTGATGCGAGGCTCGCTGATGTGGTGCTCCTAAGTTCGATGACTGGTGTGACCTGCGGGAACTGCTCTGCTGGTGCCTGACCCGGAACGAGAAAAGGCTCCTCGTGGGTGCACGAGGAGCCCTGGGTCACGCGGGCGGTGCCGTCACCGGCACCGCACACGGCTCGCCGGTGCCGACCGCACAGCCGTGCGGCGACGCTCCGTCGAGCGGACCTGGGACCCGGCGACCTGCTGGTCGTCGCGGGTGGAAGCGAGCTTCTCTTGCACGTCGTCCCCGCTCCGGCCCGGAGGCGCGAGGCGTGGACGACTGGTCAGTGCTCAAGGGTAGCAGCCGGGACGCCCGGTACCGAATCGACGCCGGGCGCGACCGCGGCGCGGGGGCCCGCACCACCGCGCCGACCCCTGGCGCGTCCGCGGGGCGCGAGGGCCCCGGCGAGGGCGACGACGACGCCGATGGCCGACACCGACAGGAACCCCCACTGCCAGCCTGCCCGGTCGATGGCGAATCCGGCGATGGGCGCACCGAGCGCGGAGCCGGCCGTCATGGCCGAGCCGTGCCACCCCATCATCTCCCCGCGGTGCCGCTCGGGCACGAGGCGGCTCAGCTGCTCGACGGTCGCGGTGATGGTGGGCGCGCAGAGGACACCGCACACCGTGACGAGGACGGCGAAGGCCGGGACCCCGGCGGCGAGGGCGACCGGCGCCGTGGTGGCCGCGAGGCCCGCGAGCAGCCAGAACACCGAGACCGACCGGTGCCAGGCGCCGTAGACGAGGCCACCGACGAGCGACCCGAGACCCCACAGCGCCAGGACCCAGCCGATGGACGCGGTCGAGCCGAACGTGCGCAGGGCGGCGACGACCGACACGTCCGTGCCGGAGAGCACGAGCGTCGAGCACGCGGCAGCGAGCAGGACGGCGGCGACGGGCAGCGTCACGAAACCGGGCAGCCCGAGCCGTCCGACGGAGGCGCGCCCGCCCGCCTTGGGCACGCCGGCGTCACCCGCCGCCCGGGCTTCGTCGTCGGCGCGGTGGGCCTCGGCCGGGCCCGTCGGCGTCGACGTCAGGGGCGGGTTGACGAGCCACAGGACGAGCCCGGCGGCGACCGAGGCCATCTCGCAGACGAAGAGCGCCCACCCGGTGTCCCACGACGTGGCGAGCCAGACGCCGATGGCCGGGCCCGCCATGAAGGACAGCTCGGTGGCCGACGAGTCGAGCGACAGGGCGGTGCGGCGCTGGTCGCTCGGCACCGACCGGATGATGACCTGGCGGAGGATGGAGAACGTCGGCACGACGAACAGCCCGGCGAGCGCGGCGAGGCCCACCAGCGGGGCGTAGTCCACCCAGGGCGCGATCGACCAGCAGACGACCTGGACGACCAGCGAGGGGCCGACGGTGCGACGCAGGCCGATCCGGTCGAGCAGGCGACCGCGCCACGGGCCCGAGACCGCGACGGCGACCGTGGAGGCGGCCGAGACCAGCCCGGCCGCGCCGTAGCTGCGCCCCAGGCTCGTGACGACGTGCAGCGTGAGGATGACGGCGCCGGCCCACATCGGCACGCGGATGAGGAAGCCGAGCAGCAGCGCGCGTCGGGTGTCGCGGTCGGCGAGCACCGGCCCGTACTTCCGGAGGTCCATGTGGCCAAGACAACCACCCGCCGCCGACAGCTCGCACCCGGGTTTCGCCGGGTCGTCGGGCAGCGGCCAGGCGGCGGCCAGGCGGCGGCCATGCAGGGGTGGTGATGCCTTGTGGCGGCTGGGCAAGAGCGGAAAGGTGGGGTCATGGCAAAGACGCCCGGCAGATCAGACCTCCCTGCGGCCCCCAGCCCCGCCTCGCCGCAGGACATCCGCAACGTCGTCCTCGTCGGCCCCGGCGGCGCCGGCAAGACGGCCCTCTTCGAGGCCCTGCTCGCGGCCCGCGTGCCGGGCCAGCGCACCGGTGGCCCGGGCCCTACCGACCACGTGCGCACGACGACGTTGACCGCAGCCTCCTTCGACAGCGGCGGCGTCGTCCTCAACCTCCTCGACACCCCCGGCTACCCCGACTTCGTCGGCGAGCTGCGGGCCGGGCTCCGGGCGGCCGACGCAGCGGTCTTCGTCGTCTCGGGCGCCGACGACATCGACCGCCCCGTCGCACTGCTCTGGCGCGAGTGCGCGGCCGTCGGGATGCCGCGGGCCGTCGTCGTCACCCACCTCGACCAGCCACGCGCCGAGTTCGCGGCGACCGTCGAGACGTGCCGTCGCACCTTCGGGGACGCGCGGGCCACGCACTGGCCGGTCCTGCAGGACGGCGCGGTGACGGGGGTCGTCGGACTGCTCACCGGCGAGACGTCGGCCGAGCACGAGGACGCCCGCAGCGCGCTCATCGAGTCGGTCATCGAGGAGTCCGAGGACGCGACGCTGCTCGACCGCTACCTCGAGGGCGAGCCCCTCGACACGGCCTCCCTGCTGGCGGACCTGCGCACCGCCATCGAGCTCGGCTCGTTCTTCCCGATCCTGCCGGTCTCGCCGCTGACCGGCGCCGGTGTCGAGGAGCTGCTCGGGGTCATCGAGGGCGCCTTCCCCGACCCGACCGTGCACCCGCTGCCGATGGTGACCACCCCCGCCGGCGGCCACGTCTCGGGGGTCGTGTGCGACCCCGACGCGCCCCTCGTCGCCGAGGTCGTCCGCACGACGACCGACCCGTACGTCGGGCGCCTGTCGCTGGTGCGCGTGTTCTCCGGCACGCTGCGCGTCGACGACACCGTCCACGTCTCCGGCCACCTCGGCGACTTCGTCGGGCACGACGTCGCCGGCCACCCGGCCCATGACGACGACGAGCGCGTCGGGCCCCTCGCCTCACCCTTCGGCGACGCGCACCGACCCCGCGGCAACGCCGTGGCCGGCGACCTCGTCCTCGTCTCGAAGCTGACGCGGGCCGAGACCTCCGACACCCTGTCCTCCCCCGACCGGCCGGCCGTCGTCGCCCCGTGGCTGCTGCCCGAGCCGCAGCTGCCGGTCGCCATCCACGCCGCGACGAAGTCCGACGAGGACAAGCTCGCCGGCGCACTGCAGCGGATCGTCGCCGAGGACGTCACGGTGCGGCTCGACCACTCGGTCGAGACGGACCAGGTCGTGCTCTGGACGATGGGCCAGGCCCATGTCGACGACCTCATCGGGCGGCTGTCCGACCGGTACGGGGTGACCGTGGAGGCCGAGCCGTACCGCACCGCCCTGCGCGAGACCTTCGTGCGGTCCTGCTCGGTGCAGGGCCGGCACGTCAAGCAGTCCGGGGGCCACGGCCAGTACGCGGTGTGCTCGATCCAGATCGAGCCGCTGCCCCGCGGCGCGGGGTTCGAGTTCGTCGACAAGGTCGTCGGCGGCGCCGTGCCGCGGCAGTTCATCCCGTCGGTGGAGAAGGGCGCCCGGCTCCAGCTCGAGAAGGGGTTGCTGACGGGCCACCCGGTCGTCGACGTGCGGGTCACCCTCGTCGACGGCAAGGCGCACTCGGTCGACTCCTCCGACGTCGCCTTCCAGACCGCGGCCGCCCTGGCGCTCAAGGAGGCCGCCAACGAGTCGACGATGGCCCTGCTCGAGCCGATCGACCGCGTCGACATCACGATCGCCGACGAGTACCTCGGCGCCGTCATGTCCGACCTGCGCGGCCGGCGTGGCCAGGTGCTCGGCACCGAGCCGGCCGACGGCATCGACGACGGCGGCGGGTGGACGGTCGTCCATGCCGAGGTCCCCGCGGCGGAGCTGTCCCGCTATCCCATCGACCTGCGGTCGGTCTCGCACGGCACCGGGTCGTTCACGCGCGAGCCGGTCCGGCACGACCTGCTACCCGCGGACAAGGCCAAGGAACTGCTCCGAGGCTGAGGCGTCGGTCAGGAATCGAGAAGCGCCACAGGTTCGCCCGCACCTAGCGTGGACGGCGCCGGGTGGCCCGCGACCGCGCGCCGCCTCGCCCGGCACGGCGCCGCGCGACGTACGCTCGGGCCGGACGACGACGACGCACACTGCCGGCAGGACGGGGAGACACGATGGCCACAGGCACGACGACGACCGACGCGCGCACGAGACCGGCTGGTGCACCGAGCCGCCCGGCCGCCCACGCGGCCGACCGCCACGACCTCATCCGGGTGCAGGGTGCGCGGGAGAACAACCTCAAGGGCATCGACGTCGAGATCCCGAAGCGTCGCCTCACCGTCTTCACCGGAGTGTCCGGCTCGGGCAAGAGCTCGCTCGTCTTCAGCACGATCGCCGCCGAGTCGCAGCGCATGATCAACGAGACCTACAGCACCTTCGTCCAGGGCTTCATGCCCTCGCTCGCGCGACCCGAGGTCGACGTCATCGAGGGGATCACGACGGCGATCCTCGTCGACCAGGAGCGGATGGGCGCCAACGTCCGCTCGACGGTCGGCACCGCCACCGACGCCAACGCGATGCTCCGGGTGCTCTTCAGCCGCATCGGCGAGCCGTTCGTCGGACCGCCGACCGCCTTCGCCTTCAACGTCCCCACCCGCAAGGCGAGCGGCATCATGACCTCCGACACCGGAGAGAAGCGCGTGGCCCGCAACGTCGTCTACCTCGGCGGCATGTGCCCGGCCTGTGAAGGGCGCGGCAGCATCTCCGACCTCGACCTCGGCGCGATCGTCGACGAGAGCAGATCGCTCGTCGACGGTGCGATCCTCGTGCCCGGGTACACCGCCGACGGCTGGATGGTGGCGGCGTTCAAGGCCGCGGTGCCACCGGACGTGCCGATCAGGGACTTCACGCCCGAGCAGCGCCAGGACTTCCTCTACGGCGAGCCGCGCAAGGTGAAGGTCGAGAAGATCAACGTCACCTACGAGGGCCTGATCCCGAAGATCCGCAAGTCGATGTTCAGCAAGGACGTCGACTCGCTGCAGCCGCACATCCGTGCCTTTGTCGAGCGCGCAGCGGTCTTCGCTCCCTGCCCCGCCTGCGAGGGAACCCGGCTCAACGAGGCGGCGCGGTCCTCGAAGATCAACGGCAGCAGCATCGCCGACGTGTGCGCGATGCAGATCACCGACGCCGCCGAGTGGGTGCGCGGCATCCGGGACCGGTCGGTCGCCCCGCTCGTCGGCAACCTGCTGCACCTGTTCGACTCGTTCGTCGAGATCGGGCTGGGCTACCTGTCCCTCGACCGTCCGGCCGGCACGCTCTCGGGCGGGGAGGCCCAGCGCACCAAGATGATCCGTCACCTGGGGTCGGCGCTCACCGACGTGACGTACGTCTTCGACGAGCCGACCATCGGCCTGCACCCGCACGACATCCAGCGGATGAACAGGCTGCTGCTCGAGCTGCGCGACAAGGGCAACACGGTGCTCGTCGTCGAGCACAAGCCCGAGACCATCGTCATCGCCGACCACGTCGTCGACCTCGGCCCGGGGGCCGGCACCGCCGGCGGCACGGTCTGCTTCGAGGGCGACGTCGCGGGGCTGGAGGCCTCCGACACCCTCACCGGTCGACACCTGCACTACCGGGCCTCGCTCAAGGACCGGGTGCGGACGGCTCGGGGCGCCATCGAGATCCGCGGAGCGTCCTCGCACAACCTGCAGGACGTCGACGTCGACGTGCCGCTCGGGGTGCTCTGCGTCGTCACCGGTGTCGCCGGCTCGGGCAAGAGCTCGCTCATCCACGGCTCGCTCGCCGGCCACGAGGACGTCGTCGTCATCGACCAGGGCGCCATCAAGGGCTCCCGCCGCAGCAACCCGGCGACGTACACGGGGCTGCTCGAGCCCATCCGCAAGGCGTTCGCGAAGGCCAACGGCGTCAAGCCGGCTCTCTTCAGCGCGAACTCCGAAGGCGCCTGCGAGAGCTGCAACGGCAACGGCATGATCTACACCGAGCTCGGGTTCATGGAGACCGTGGCGACGTTGTGCGAGGAGTGCGGCGGCAAGCGGTTCCAGGCCTCGGTCCTCGAGCTGAGGTTCGGTGGCCTGAACATCGCCGAGGTGCTCGAGCTGCCGGTGGCCGAGGCTCACGCGTTCTTCGCGTCCGGGGAGGCGAGGACGCCGGTCGCGGCGTCGATCCTGCAGCGGATGGAGGACGTCGGCCTCGGCTACCTCAAGCTCGGGCAGCCCCTCAACACCCTCTCGGGCGGCGAGCGCCAGCGGCTCAAGCTGGCGATGCGCATGGGCGAGAAGGGCGGCGTCTACGTCCTCGACGAACCGACCACCGGACTGCACCTCGCCGACGTCGACAACCTGCTGCGGCTGCTCGACCGGCTCGTCGACTCCGGCAAGTCGGTCATCGTCATCGAGCACCACCAGGCCGTCATGGCGCACGCGGACTGGGTCATCGACCTGGGGCCGGGCGCGGGGCACGACGGCGGACGCGTCGTCTTCGAGGGGACGCCGGCGGCCCTCGTCGCCGGGCGGGCGACCCTCACCGGACAGCACCTCGCCGAGTACGTCCGCGCCTGAGGCGTCGCGCACACGGCAACGGCCGGCCGGGCGGGTGCCCGGTCGGCCGTTTCCGTCGTGCTGCGACGACGCAGTGGGTGACGTCGGCTGGTGATGCCAGCCGGTGCCGTCGACTGGTGGTGTCAGCTGGCCCGTGCGTGCGATGCAGGGGTGGGAGTCACCGGCGCAGCAGGGCGGCCGCGTCGAGCGGCGAGGTCGACGGGCGGCGCGACGGGCCGGCCGCCGCGCGCGGGCCGCGGCGTGAGGCGCTCCGGGTCGGCCTGGGCCACGGCCTGGATCCCGGCGGCGATGCGGTCGAGGTCACGGTCACGCGCGCCGAGGCGGCTTGCGCTGCCGGCGAGGTGGCCGCGCCGAGCGGAGGCGGCCAGCGCTCGGAGGGAGTCGAGGGAGAGAAGGCGTGTCGTCGTCATGACTCCATGATGCAACGTTGCACCATTCAGCACAAGCGATGCTTTCTTCACAACCATTAAGCCCTACTGTAGTATTGGGTCATGCTCGACACGCACCGCCTCCGCGTCTTCCGCTCCGTAATGGCCAGCGGTTCCATCCAGGCCGCCGCGGACAACCTCGGCTACACCCCGTCGGCCATCAGCCAGCAGATCTCGGCCCTCGCCCGGGAGACCGGGCTGACGCTCTTCGAGCGCGAGGGACGCGGCCTGGCCCCCACGGCCGCGGCTCGCGCGCTCGTGGCGAACACCAACGAGCTCATGGGGCAGCTGAGCCGCCTCGACGGCGTCGTGAGCGACCTGCGCGAGGGGCGCTCCGGGCGGCTCACCATCGGCTACTTTGCCTCCGCGGGCGCCGAGTGGATGCCGACCCTGGCCCGGCGCCTCACGACCGAGCTGCCCGACCTCACCCTCGAGCTCGTCCTGACCGAGTTCCCCGAGCACGTCGGTGTGACGCTCGACCTCGACATCGTCATCGACACCCCGGGAGCCCAGGACCCTCCGGGCTCGCGGCGCGTACCCCTCGCCGTCGACCCGTACGTCGTCATCCTGCCGGCCGACCACCCGCTCGCCGGCGAGGACGAGGTGGGCCTGGCCCAGCTCGCCGGTGACAGCTGGATCCGCAACGACCTACCGAACACCGCGTGCTCGCGGATCTTCGCGGCGGCGTGCGAGTCCGCCGGCTTCCAGCCGCACTTCGCCGTGCAGGCCCAGGACCACTACACGGCCATCGCCTTCGTCAAGGCCGGCGTCGGCGTCACCGCGGTACCGCAGCTGGCGGCCCACGTCATCCCGTCCGGTGTACGGGTGCTGCCCCTGACCGCACCGACTCCGGTGCGCCACATCGCGGCCGTCGTGCGCGACCCTGCGGGCAACAGCGCCGCGCAGCGCGCGGTCGAGCTGCTGCAGGAGCTCATCGGCTGACCCCGCCTGGCGACGGCTCGGTGCGTGCCGCCTGTGCCCCCGTCGCCCCGATGCCCAGCTCGCCTCAGAGGCGAACGAGCATCTTGCCGGTGTTCTCCCCGCGCAGGACGCCGAGGAAGGCGTCGACGGCGTGCTCGATGCCGTCGACGAACGTCTCGCGCGTGGTCAGGGTGCCGTCGGCGATCCAGCCCGCGGCTCGTTGTGCGTACTCGCCGGCGAGGTCCCAGTGGTCACCGACGAGGAAGCCGGTGATCGTGCCACGCGTCTGGATGAGCCGGGACAGGTTGCGGGGTCCGGGCTGCGGCTCGGTGGCGTTGTAGACCGAGATGGCCCCGCAGATCGCGATGCGACCGCCGCGGGAGAGCGAGCCGATGGCGGCCTCGAGGTGGTCGCCGCCGACGTTGTCGAAGTACACGTCGACGCCGTCCGGCGCTGCCTCGCGGAGCATCGTCGACACCTTCCCGGCGCGGTAGTCGAAGGCGGCGTCGAAGTGCAGGTCCTCGAGCACGTGGCGGACCTTCTCGGGGCCGCCGGCGCTGCCGACGACCCGCGACGCGCCGAGCGCCTTGGCGACCTGCCCTGCCACGCTGCCCACGGCTCCGGCGGCGCCGGAGACGAAGACGACGTCGCCCGGGCGCACCTGTGCCACGCGGGTGAGGCCGGCGTAGGCGGTGAGCCCGGTCATGCCGAGCACGCCGAGGTAGGCCGACGCCGGGGCGATCGTCGTGTCGACGACGCGAACGGCGGACGCGTCGAGCACCGACACCTCGCGCCAGCCCAGGCCGTGCAGGACGTGGTCGCCGACGGCGACCCCGTCGGCCCGCGACTCCTCGACGACGCCGACGGCTCCCCCGTGCATCGCCTCACCGAGGGCATAGGGCTCGGCGTAGGACTTGGCATCGCTCATCCTGCCGCGCATGTAGGGGTCGACCGACATGACGACGTTGCGCACCCGAACCTGACCCTCGCGCACCTCGGGCACGTCGCTCGCGACGAGCTCGAAGTCCTCCTGCCGCGGCCAGCCGACCGGGCGTGACACGAGGCGCACCTCGCGAGGCGGTGCGGTCGTGGCGCTGGTCGTGGCGGTGGGGGTGGCGGGGGACGTGGTGGTGGGGGCGGGCATGGCGGGGGTCGCAGGCGTGCTGTCGGTCATCGGATCTCCTTGGCGGGCAGGTGTTCTCGGGCAGGAATGGGACGTCGGGACAAGACCGGACGGAGCCGCTCAGGCGACCCGCAGCTCGACGGGGATGTTCCCGCGCGTCGCGTTGCTGTACGGGCACACCTGGTGCGCGCGCTCGACGAGCTCGCGGGCGAGGTCCCCGTCGAGGCCGTCCGGCAGCTCGACCTCGAGGACGACGGCGAGCCCGAAGCCCTGGCCCGGCGTGCCGCTCAGGCTGACGTCGGCCGTCACCGCTGCGTCGAAGCCCTCGACGCGACGCTGCCGCGCCACGAGCGCCAGGGCGCTGGCGAAGCAGGCGGCATAGCCGGCCGCGAAGAGCTGCTCGGGGTTGGTGCCCTGTCCGCTGCCGCCGAGCTCCTTCGGTGCCGCGAGCGCCACGTCGAGGCGGCCGTCGGAGGTGACGGCGCGCCCCTCGCGTCCGGACGCGGTGGCGGAGGCGACGTAGCGGGCCTGGTGGGCGGTGGAGGTCATCATCCATCCTTCATATCGTGGTCAACTCTATTGTGCGCAATTGAATAGTAGACTGAAACCATGGCACGCACCACTTCGGCCCCGGACCTTCGCCTCGAGCAGCAGATCTGCTACGCCATGCACACGACCGTGCGCGCCTTCGACGCCGTCTACCGGGACCTCCTCGCCGAGCACGGCCTGTCCTACCCGCAGTACATCGCCCTCATGGCCCTCGGCGAGCACGGACCGGTGACGGTCGGCGACCTCGGCCGCCTCCTGCGCCTCGACTCCGGCACGCTGTCCCCCCTCCTCAAGCGGATGCAGTCGGCCGGGCTCGTGGCGCGCGCGCGGGACCCCGAGGACGAGCGACGCGTCGTCGTGCGCCTCACCGGAGCGGGGCGCGAGCGCCTCGACGCCCTCGTCGGCCTGCCGACGACGATCGCCGAGCGCAGCGGTCTGAGCCGCGCGGAGCTGCGTGAGCTGCACCGGGTGCTGCGGACGGTCTCCGAGCGCCTCGACGCCGTGGCGGCGGGGGCGGCCCGGCAGGCGTAGCAGGGAGCAGGCCCAGACCGCCGCGACCGTCCACGGGGGCGTGTGGCGAGGCGGTCAGGGCACGAGGAGCGAGACGGCGTGGATGAGCATGCCGATGAGGCCGCCGACCAGGGTGCCGTTGATCCGGATGAACTGGAGGTCGCGTCCCACCTGGAGCTCGACCCGCTCGGCGGTCTCCTTGCCGTCCCACCGGTCAATGGTGTGGCTGATGACCTGGGTCACCTCGGTGCCGTACCGCTCGACGGCGTAGACCGTGGCGTCGCAGATGCGGGCGTCGATCCGGTCGCGGATGGCCCTGTCGGCGAGGAGCCGCTCGGCGAGGCCGGTGACCTCCTTGACGGCGCGGGTGCGGACCGGGCCGTCCACGTCCTCGAGGGCCGACACGACGACCGACCGCAGCGAGGCCCACAGCGCCATCGCGGTGTCGGGCACCTGCGGGTGCGACAGGAGCCGCTCCTTGAGCCGCTCGGCCTTGGCCTGCGTCACCGGGTCGTGCTGGAGGTCGTCGGCGAGGTCGACGAGCAGCTTGTCCAGGGCCAGTCGGACGTCGTGGCGCGGGTCGTTGCGGATGTCGGCCAGCCACTTGAGCGCCTCGACGTGGACCTTGCGGGCGACGATGTCGTTGATGGCGTCGGGGACCCACGACGGCGCGCGCTGGGTGATGAGCGCCTCGAAGAGGTCCTCGTTGTCGACGAGCCAGGCCCGCAGCTCGTCGAGGACGAGGTCGACGAGCGCGACGTGCGCCTCGTCCCGCACGACCTGGTCGAGCAGGCCACCGGCCAGCGAGCTGACCGGTTCCTGCTTGAGCCGCGGCAGCACGGCCAGCTCGATGACGGCCCGGACGTCCTCGTCGGGAATCCGGTGCAGCGCGTGGACCGTGACGGTGGCCACCTCGTCGACGAGACGCCTGGCGTGGCCGGGACCGAGCACCCACTCCGCGGCGCGACGCGTCGGCTCGGCGTCGAGGACCCGCTCGCGGATGATGTCCTCGCGCATGAAGTTCTCGCTGACGAACTCCTCGAGGCTGCGCCCGATCATCTCCTTCTTGCGCGGGATGAGGGCCGTGTGCGGGATCGGCAGCCCGAGCGGGTGGCGGAAGAGCGCCGTGACCGCGAACCAGTCCGCGCACGCACCGACCATGGAGGCCTCGGCGCCCGCGTTGACGAACCCGAGGACACCGTCGGCCTGCCCGCGGGTGAGCAGGTAGACGACCGCCGCGAGGCCGAGCAGGCCCGTGGCCAGCACCCTCATCCGGCGCAGGTCGTGGCGGCGCTGGGCGTCGAGGGCCGGGTCGGCGATGAAGCCGAGGGGTCCGCTCGCGCCGCCTGGTCCTCCGGGCACCGACGCTCCCTTCGTCACTGACTGCATGTCGCTCGTCCTACCCGACGAACGCGCGAGCCCCCGCCGACGCTCCCGACACCCGTGACGCTGCCCGGTGACCGGCCGCCGACGCGTCGCTCAGCCCGCGGGCTCGAGCGCGAACGTCAGGGCATCGATCCTCGCACGCGTCTCGCCGTCGGTCGCGATGCGCTCGCCGATGCGCGTCGCGACGGCACCGACCTCGTCGGCCCCGAGACCCGCGCGCAGGGCCAGGACGACCCTCAGGACGCCCGCACCTGCGGGCTCCCCCGCTTCGAGGCGGTGTGCGGCGACGTCAGGCTCGCCCGCGACCGCCGCCTCGACCGCGGCGGCGACGTGGGGGTCGGCGTGGCTCGGTACCCACGGCCGCTGCTGTGCCAACGCCCAGAGCATGCTCGGACGCAGGACCGTGGCGTGCGGGCTGGCGACGTCGACGACGAGGACCTGGCACTCCTCGGAGATCGCGGCCTGTGCCGCGGACGAGGCCGGGACGGGCACCGGTCGGGCGGCGGCGTCCCACTCGGAGAGGCTGGCGAGCGAGGAGAAGACGGGCAGCGCGCGCGAGCCGTCCGGGGCCGTCAGCGTGACGGCGGCCATGTCGCTGCGGGTGTCGGTGGCGTGCTCGCCCGTCTCGTCGACCTCGGTCGCCACCGCGACGACGGGCACGAGCCACCGCGCCGCGGCGACGGCTGCGACGAGCGCCTGCTCGGCCTGCGGCGTCGGTGCCGTCCGTGCGGCCTCGACGGCCGCGAGGAGCGCGGCATCGGCCGCGCCGGTGTCACCGGCGAACCCGTGGCTGGGGATCGACTTGCCCTCCCACGCCTGCCCGGCTGAGTCGGACGGCCGTCCCGCGGCGTCGTGGAAGGCAGCGGGGGGCCGGCTCACGGGCGGGCCTCGGGCCGGCCCGCGACGTCGAGCGCCTCCGGGAGGGTGAAGGCGCCCCGGTAGAGCGCCGACCCGATGATCGCGCCCTCGACGCCGACGTCGACGAGGGCGCGGATGGCCGCGACGTCGTCCAGGGTCGAGACGCCGCCGCTCGCGACGACGGGTCGGTCGGTGCGCCCGCACACCTCGCGGAGCAGGTCGGTGTTCGGGCCCTGGAGCATGCCGTCCTTCTGCACGTCGGTGACGACGTACCGCGCGCAGCCTTCTCGGTCGAGCCGGTCGAGGACGTCCCACAGGTCGCCGCCGTCGCGGGTCCAGCCGCGCGCGGCCAGGGTCGTGCCCCGCACGTCGAGCCCGATCGCGACACGGTCGCCGTGCTCGGCGATGACCGAGGCCGTCCACTCGGGGTCCTCGAGGGCGGCGGTGCCGATGTTGACGCGCCGGCATCCCGTGGCGAGGGCCGCCTCGAGGGAGGGCGTGTCGCGGATGCCACCGGACAGCTCCACCCGCAGGTCGAGGCGACCGACGATCGAGGCGATGAGGTCGCGGTTGCTGCCGCGCCCGAAGGCGGCGTCGAGGTCGACGAGGTGGATCCACTCGGCGCCCTGGTCCTGCCAGGCCTTCGCGGCCTCCCACGGGTCACCGAACTGGCCGCCGGTGCCGGCGACGCCCTGGACGAGCTGGACGGCCTGACCGCCCGCGATGTCGACCGCGGGCAGCAGCTCGAGGCGCGGCTGGTCGTTCTGGGGTGACTGGGTCACGGCTGGGATCTCCTCGGCGTCGTGCGGGGGTGGCGGGCTGCTGCTCGGCAGCGGGGCCCGGTCGGTCACAGGCTGCGGACCCAGTTCTCCAGCAGGTGGGCCCCGGCGTCTCCGGACTTCTCCGGGTGGAACTGGGTCGCGCAGAGCGGTCCGTTCTCGACCGCCGCGACGAACCGCGCCCCGTGCTCCGCCCACGTCACGTGCGGGGCCACCCGCTCGAAGGCCCCGGTGGCCTCGAGCGTCCAGCGCTGCACCGCGTAGGAGTGCACGAAGTAGAACCGTTCGTGCTCGACGCCGGCGAACAGGCGCGACCCGGCGGCGGCGTCGACCTCGGACCAGCCCATGTGCGGCACGACGTCGGCCGGGAGCCGCTCGACGGTGCCGGGCCACTCCCCCAGACCCTCCAGGGGTGCGGCGGACGGCTCGGTCGAGCCGTCGAACAGGACCTGCATGCCGACGCAGACGCCGAGCACGGGTCGGCCGCCGCTGATGCGCCGGCCGATGACCCGGGGTCCGTGCGCGGCCGCGAGTCCGGCCATGCACGCGTGGAAGTTGCCGACGCCGGGGACGAACAGGCCGTCGGCCTCCAGGGCGGCGACCGGGTCGGCCGTCAGGGTGACGCTGGCGCCGACGCGTTCGAGGGCGCGCACCGCCGAGCGGACGTTGCCGCTTCCGTAGTCGAGGACGACGACGTCGCGACGGGTGCTCCCGACGCCCGGGGCGCCGGCCGTCACAGGGCTCCCTTGGCGCTCGGGATGCCGACGACGCGGGGGTCGCGGGCCACGGCGGCGCGCAGGGCGCGGGCCACGGCCTTGAACTGCGCCTCGACGATGTGGTGCGGGTCGCGGCCGGCGAGGACGCGCACGTGGAGGCACAGGCCGGCGTTGTAGGCGAAGGACTCGAGGACGTGGCGCGTCATCGACCCGGTGAAGTGGCCGCCGATGAGCGCGTACTGCTGGCCCTCCGGCTCGCCCTCGTGGACGACGTAGGGCCGTCCCGCGACATCCACGACCGCCTGCGCGAGCGCCTCGTCGAGCGGAACCGTGGCGTCGCCGAAGCGCGAGATGCCGGACTTGTCGCCGAGGGCCTCGCGCAGTGCCTGACCGAGGACGATGGCGGTGTCCTCGACGGTGTGGTGCACGTCGACCTCGACGTCGCCGGTCGCCTTGACGGTGAGGTCGATGAGCGAGTGCTTGGCCAGCGAGGCGAGCATGTGGTCGTAGAACGGCACGCCCGTCGAGACCTCGGCGACGCCGGTCCCGTCGAGGTCGAGGGTGAGCTCGACGGAGGACTCGGAGGTGGAGCGGGAGATCGTCGCGGTGCGGTTCATGCGGGCGGCTCCTGGCTGGTCTGGCTGGTCTGGCCGGTCACGCCGGTCTGGCTGCTCAGGTGGGTGGGGGCGAGGCGGGCGAACGCGTCGAGGAAGGCCGTCGTCTCGTCGGGGTCACCCGCCGTGACGCGCAGGTGGTGGGCGATGCCGACGTCGCGCACGAGGACACCGGCGTCGAGCAGGGCCTGCCACGTGGCCTTCTCGTCGGCCAGGCCGCCGAAGAGGACGAAGTTGCTGTCGCTGGCCACCGGCGTGGCGCCGAGCTCGGCGAGGCGCTCGACGATGCGGTCGCGCTGGTGCTTGATGACCTCGACGGTGCCGAGCATGACGTCGGCGTGCTCGAGGGCGACGCGGGCGATCGTCTGCGTCGGGGTCGAGAGGTGGTAGGGCAGTCGCACGAGCCGCAGCGCGTCGACGACCTCCGGGGCGGCGACGAGGTAGCCCAGGCGTCCGCCGGCGAAGGCGAACGCCTTGCTCATCGTGCGGGTCACCACCAGGCGCGGGTGCCCGGCGAGCAGCGTCAGGGCCGATCGGGTTCCGGGGCGGGCGAACTCGGCGTACGCCTCGTCGACGACGACGATCGCGTCCGGGGCGGCGTCGAGCACCGCACCGATGACCTCGAACGGCAGCGCGGTGCCGGTCGGGTTGTTCGGCGAGCAGAGGAAGACGACCGACGGGCGGTGCTGCCGGGCCTGCTCGGCGGCCGACTCGGGCGTGAGGTCGAAGGTGCCGGTGCCGCGCAGGCCGTCGACCCAGGTGGTGCCGAGGGTCTCGCTGATGATCGGATGCATGGAGTAGCTGGGCGTGAACCCCAGCGCCACCCGGCCCGGGCCGCCGAAGGCCTGCACCACGTGCGAGAGCACCTCGTTGGAGCCGTTGCCGGCCCACACCTGCTCGGGGGTGACGGTGACCCCCGACTGCTTCTCGAGGTAGGCGGTCAGCGCCTTGCGCAGCTCGGTGAAGTCGCGGTCCGGGTAGCGGTTGAGGTCGCGGACGTCGGCAGCGAGCGCGGCGACGATGGCCTCGACGACGGGCTCGGGCACCGGGTAGGAGTTCTCGTTCGTGTTGAGCCGGACGGGCACGTCGAGCTGTGGCGCACCGTACGCGGTGCGCCCGCGCAGGTCTGGGCGCAGCAGACGCGCGACCTCGTCGCCTCCGGTTGCCGCGGTCACCGGGGCACCTCGTCGCCGAAGCGCGCGGTGACGGCCTCGCCGTGCGCCGGCAGGTCCTCGGCCTGGGCGAGCGTGACGACGTGACGTGCGACGTCGCGCAGGGCCGCCTCGTCGTAGTCGACGACGTGGATGCCGCGCAGGAACGACTGCACCGACAGCCCACTGCTGTGGCAGGCGCAGCCCGCGGTCGGCAGCACGTGGTTGGACCCGGCCGCATAGTCGCCGAGGCTCACCGGCGCGTACGGGCCGACGAAGACGGCACCGGCGTTGCGCACCCGGGCCGCGACGTCGGCGGCGTCGCGGGTCTGGATCTCGAGGTGCTCGGCGGCGTAGGCGTTGACGACCTCGAGCCCCGCGTCGACGTCGTCGACGAGGACGATGCGCGACTGCGTGCCCTCGAGCGCCTCCCTGACGCGTTCCGCGTGCTTGGTCGCCGGCACCCGGCGCGCGAGCGCGGCGCGGGTCGCCTCGGCGAGCTCCTCGCTGTCGGTGACGAGCACGGAGGCCGCGAGCGGGTCGTGCTCGGCCTGGCTGACGAGGTCCGCGGCGACGTGCTCGGGGTCGGCGGAGTCGTCGGCCAGCACGGCGATCTCGGTGGGACCGGCCTCTGCGTCGATGCCGATGAGCCCCTTGAGGAGGCGCTTGGCGGCGACGACCCAGATGTTGCCGGGGCCGGTGACCATCGACACGGGCTCGCACGTGACGGTGTCGCCCTCGGGCGTCTCGTCGGTGAAGCCGTGGGCGAACATCGCGACGGCCTGCGCCCCACCGACCGCGTAGACCTCCTCCACGCCGAGCAACGCGCAGGTGGCGAGGATCGTCGGGTTGGGGTAGCCGGCGAACTCGCCGGTGTTCTCGCGCTGCGGCGGCGAGGCGACGGCGAGCGAGCTGACGCCGGCCAGCTGCGCGGGCACGACGTTCATGACGACGCTGCTCGGGTAGACGGCGAGGCCACCGGGCACGTAGAGGCCGACGCGGTCGACCGGGACCCAGCGCTCGGTGACGGTGCCGCCGGGCACGACACGCGTCGTGGTGTCGGTGCGGCGCTGGTCGGCGTGCACGAGGCGGGCCCGCCGGACGGCCTCCTCGAGCGCTGCGCGCAGGTCCGGCTCGAGGTGTTCCAGCGCCGCCTGCAGGACGGCCACCGGCACCCGCAGGTGGGTGGGGCGGACGCCGTCGAACCGCTCCCCCAGGTCGCGCAGCGCCGCGGCGCCCCGATGCTCGACGTCCTCACAGATCGGCCGCACCTGCTCGAGGGCCGCCGTGACGTCGAACTCGGCTCGGGGAAGGGCACCGCGCAGGAAGCGCACGTCGAGCGTGCGTCCGCGCAGGTCGAGGGTGGACATCATGGGTCACCAGTCTAGGAGGCGCCTGCCGGTGCCCCCGCAGCGTCTCAGGGTGCGGGTCGCAGCCGCCGCTGCGCCCGTCCTGGCTGTCCAATCCTGAACCACCGCTGGCCAACGCCAGACCCCCGCCAGACCCCAGCGCGCCCCGGCCTCCGCCACGCTCGGAGCGTCCCGGCCGGGCGCCCACGACCTCCTGGTCGCTGTTCCTCCGAGTCGTCCACGCGAGCGTCCGGCCGGGCCCGCGACCCACCCCGTCAGCGACTCTCGCTCCCACACCCAGGAGAACCCGTGCCCATCGTTCTTCGCCGGCGCCGGATCGGCGCCGCCGTGCTCGGCCTCGCCGTCGGCATCGTCCCGGCATCCATCGCGCTCACGGCCGCCTCGAGCGCGTCCGGCGCTCCCGCGTCGGGGACGCCGCGCGTCGCGCACGCACCCGCACCGGCCGGGCTGGCCGCCGCCGCACCGCTCACCGTCTCGCAGGCCGTCGGGGCCCAGGACGGGCGCTCGGCGACCGTGCGCGGCTACGTCGTCGGCCAGCCGACCGCGACGAGCACCGTCGTGCGGTCCGGCTTCCCCAACGACTACGCGCTGGCCATCGCCGACACCGCCTCGGAGACCGGCACGACCCGGATGCTCTACGTGCAGATCCCGTCGGCGTTCCGCCCCCAGTGGGGCCTGCGCAGCAACCCCTCGCTCATGGGCCGCCAGGTCGACGTCACCGGCTCGCTGTCGGCGTACTTCTCCCATCCCGGCATGACGGGAACCACGGCCTTCGCCTTCAGCGGGTCGCCGACGACCACGGTCCCGACGACGAGCACGACCCCGGCTCCGACCGGCACGACGAGTCCGTACGACTCGACCTACTACGCGTCGGCGGTCGGCAAGACGGGCTCCGCGTTGCACACCGAGCTGCACCGGATCATCTCCAGCGGCGTCACGACGCTGAGCTACGACCAGGTCTGGACGGCGCTCAAGGACACCGACCAGGACCCGAACAACCCCGACAACGTCATCGAGGTCTACTCGGGTCGCTCGATCGCCAAGTCCGACAACGGCGGCGGCGTCGACCAGTGGAACCGTGAGCACGTCTGGGCCAAGAGCCACGGCGACTTCGGCACGGTCAACGGGCCCGGCACGGACGTGCACCACCTGCGCCCCGAGGACGTCACGGTCAACAGCACCCGCGGCAACCTCGACTTCGACAACGGCGGGTCGGCGGTGGCCCAGTGCACCGGCTGCCTCAGCGACGGTGACTCGTTCCAGCCGCGCGACGCCGTCAAGGGCGACGTGGCCCGGATGATCTTCTACATGGCGGTGCGCTGGGACGGCGGGGACGGCTTCGCCGACCTCGAGCCGAACGACCTCGTCGGCAACGGCACCGCGCCCGCGATCGGCCGGCTGTCGGTGCTGCGGCAGTGGAACCTGCAGGACCCGCCCGACGCCTTCGAGAAGCGCCGCAACGAGGTCATCTTCGACACGTGGCAGCACAACCGGAACCCGTTCGTCGACCACCCGGAGTGGGTCACGGCGATCTGGGGGCAGTGACCGGCGCCGGACCGCGAGGACCGGCGACGCGCTCTCACGTCGTCTGGTCGATGAGGACGGCCGTCTCCCAGGCCCACTGCCGCCAGGTGTCGTAGCGGCCGGAGCGCCCACCGTGGCCGGCCACCATCTCGGTGCGGAAGAGCACCTGGGGTGGCTCTGCGCCCGCCGGCAGCTGCGCGTCGGCGTGGCGGATGGCGGCCACCCACTTGGCCGGCTCCGTGACGTAGACGCGGGTGTCGTTGAGGCTCGTCGTGACGAGCAGGCTCGGGTGTGCCCCCGGGCGCACGTTCTCGTACGGCGTGTAGCCCTTCATGAGCGCGTAGGCGGCCGGGTCCTCGAGCGGGTTGCCCCACTCCTCCCACTCGACGACGGTCAGCGGCAGGCTCGGGTCGAGCACCGTGGTCAGCGCGTCGACGAACGGCACCTGCGCGTGGACGAACCGGAACCGCCCGGGAGCCTGGTTGACGACGGCGCCCATGAGCAGGCCACCTGCCGAACCGCCTTCTGCGGCAAGGCGGTCGGGCGCGACGATCCCGGACTCGACGAGGTGGTCCGCACAGGCGACGAAGTCGGTGAACGTGTTCGGCTTGGCCTCGAGCTTGCCGTCGTCGTACCAGGACCGTCCCATCTCCGAACCGCCGCGCACGTGCGCGACGGCGAAGACCCAGCCACGGTCGAGCAGGGACAGCCGCAGCACCGAGAACCACGGGTCGCTCGGGATGCCGTAGGCGCCGTAGGCGTGCAGCAGCCCGGGCGCGCTGCCGTCGGCCGCGACGTCGTCGCGGTGCACGACCGAGATCGGTACGCGAGTGCCGTCGGGGGCGGTCGCCCACTCGCGGCGCTGGCGGTAGCGCGTCAGGTCGACGTCGCCGCGCACGTGCTGCCGCTTGAGCAGCGTGAACCGCCGCGTGCGCACGTCGTAGTCCTCGATCGTGCGCGGGGTGACGAGCGACTCGTGGACGACCTGGAGGGTCGGCGTGGCCGACTCGGGGTTGGCTCCGACGACGAGCGTGCCGATCGGCTCGCCGACCGCGATGTCGTGGGCCTCGCCCAGGCCGTTCGGGGCCTCGGGGTCTCGGAGGACGATCCGCACGGCGGTGCCCCCCTCGCGTCGCAGCGACACTGCGAGGAAGTCGTCGAAACCCTCTGCGCCCGTGACGTACTCGTCCTCGGTCGTCAGGTCGAGAGGCACCCACTCGTCGGCCGAGGCGCAGGTGACCGGCGCGACCGCCAGCTCGAAGTTGACGCGGCGGGCGTTGTGCACGACGAGCAGCTGCTCACCCCACGGCTCGACGTCGTACTCGACGCCCTGTCGTCGCTCGGCGACGACGCGCGGCGGGTCGAGCGGGCTCGCGGCGTCGAGGAGCCGGAACTCGCTCGTGGTCTTGGAGGAGATCGCGATGACGACCCACCGGTCGTCCCGCGAGGCACCGACGCCGATGTAGAAGTGCTCGTCGGTCTCCTCGTGCACGAGGACGTCTGCAGCGGCGTCGGTGCCGACCTCGTGGCGCCACACCTGGTGCGGGCGCCACGCGTCGTCGACGCGCGTGTAGAAGAGGTAGCGGCCGTCGAGCGACCACGCCAGCGAGCCGCCGGTGTCGCGGACCGCCTCGTCGAGCAGCTCGCCGTCCTCGATGCGGCGCACCCGGACGTCGTAGCGCTCGTCGCCGGCGAGGTCGACGGCCCACGCCAGCACGTCGCCGGCCGGCGAGACCTCGCTGGCGCCGACGCCGTAGAACTCGTGGCCACGCGCCTCGGCGTTGCCGTCGAGGAGCACCTGCTCTCCCGCGGGCGGCCTGCCCTCGGCGAGGGCCGGCCGCTGCGGGTGGTCGGCCACGGTGACCCGCGCGTCGACGGCATACTGCTCGCCCTCGATGGTGCGCGAGTAGTACCACCAGCGGTCGTGGCGCACGGGCACCGACAGGTCGGTCTCCTCGATGCGGGAGCGGAACTCCTCGAAGACCTGGTCGGCGAGGGGCCGAAGGTGCTCGGTCCGGGCGATCGCGTACGCGTTCTCGGCCGCGAGGAGCTCACGCAGCTCGGAGCCGTCGCGGTCGGCCATCCACGCGTACGGGTCCTCGAAGGTGTCGCCGTGGTGGACGCGGGACACCGGGTCGCGACGGGCGACGGGAGGACGCTGCATTCCGCGCAGTCTACGGACCGGCCTGCGCGAGCGCCCCGGAGCCGTGGGCTCCGGGGCGCTCGCGTCGGTGCGCGAGGGGTCAGCCCTCGCGGGTCAGGGGCTCAGTGGAGCGTGATCTGCCCCTGGACGGGCCGGGTGCCGCCGTCGTAGACGAGCGCACCGGAGGCATCGCGGACGACGACGCGGAGCGTGTCGGTCGCTGCGTCGGTGGCCGTCACCTCGAGGCGGTAGCCGGGGACGCCGCCGACGGTGGCCGGACCGGCGAGACGGGCGGTGTCACCGGTGACGACGAGCCAGTCGAGGCGCGTCGAGGCGAGCGTCAACCCCGGCGTCGCCAGGGTGAAGGAGCCGTCGGGACGGCTCGCGCCGGCCGCGTACTGCGCCGACAGCTGGAACTGCGCCTTGCCCGTGGCCGACGGGTCGCCGGTGACGGCGCCCTGCGGCGAGACGAACCAGCCTCCGCCCGTGAGGAACCCGGCCGCGCGGTCGTAGACGATGACGGTCGTCGTGCCGCTGTCGCCGTGTCCCCACTCGTCGCGGACGGTGACCGTGACGGTGTAGATCCCGGCTGCGGTGTACGCGTGGTCACCGGAGACGGTGCCGCCGCTGACCGTGCCGGACGTCGTCGAGCCGTCACCCCACGCGACGGTGGCCGTGTGGGTGTCGAGCGCGTCGGCATCGGTGAACGAGGCCGTGACAGCCGCCGTGGCACCGACCGACGTGGCACCCGACGGGCCCGTCACGGACGTCACGACCGGGGCCGCGTTGGTCAGGTCGAGACCGACGACCACCGGGTCGTGGTCGGAGATGCGGAACTGGTCGGGGCTGTAGAGGCTCGCGACCTGGCTCGCCGACTTGAACTCGGTGTTGTAGTCGAGCACCGACGGCTCGTCGGCGTTGACGTGCCAGTCGGCGACGCCGGTCACCTGGCGCGACAGGGACGCCGAGCCGAGCGCGTGGTCGAGGTAGCCCCACTGGCCGTCGAACACGTACGAGTACGCCTCGGCGCCGTTGCGGGCCGCGATGAGGTTGGTGAACCCCTTCGACTCGAACATCGCGATCGGGTCCTCCTTGGCGTAGGAGTTCATGTCGCCGAGGAGCAGCACGTCGTCGTCACCGGTTCGGGTCGGGTCGGTGGCGAGCCAGTCGGACAGCAGCTGGGCCGCCTTGGTGCGCACCGCGGCACAGTTGCCCTGGCCGTCGCCCGTGTCGGGGCTGTCGCACGCGGAGCCCTTCGACTTCAGGTGGTTCGCGACGGCGACGAAGACGCCACCGGTGGTGTTGTCGCGGAACGCCTGCGCGAGCGAGGGACGGTTGCGCGGCGCGCTGTCACCGCCGGTGACGAACTCGTCGCTGTTGAGCGCCGCCGTCGTGCCGACCGGCGTCACCGCGGCCGGCTTGTAGAGCATGCCCACCTTGATGGCGTCGGTGCCGAGGGCGTCGACCTGGCCGGTGCGGGCGTCGGCGTCGACGAACGCCCACGTGCCGGCGCCGTCCTTCTCGTTGAGCCGGTCGACGAGGAAGCGCTCGGCGCTGTCGGTGCCGTAGCCGTCGTTCTCCATCTCCATGAACGCGACGACGTCGGCGCCGGTGCCGCTCACGGCGGCGACGGTCTTGTGCCACTGGCGGTCGAACTCCGTGGCGGTGTTGGCCCCGCGGCAGTCCATGACCGCTCCCTGCAGTCCACCGCGACAGTTGTTGCCCGTCGTGTCGAGGGTGTTGAAGAAGTTGAGCAGGTTCATGCCGACGACGCGGACATGGCCGTCGACGGCCGGGACCGACTCGGGACGGAGGTTGACCGCCTCGAAGCGGGCCGAGCCACCCATCGCGCCGAGCGGACGGATCCGGTAGGCGTTCGGGCTCGCGGCGGTGCCGCCCCACGTGTAGCTGAGCACGCCCGTCAGCCCGGTCACCGTGTCGCCGCCGCGCAGCGTGTTGGCCGCCGAGAGCGGCTGGTCGCCACGCGCGAAGACGATGGGGTCGGGGTTCTGGACCTGGCTCGCGTCGTCGAGGACGATCTTGCGCAGGTTGTTCGAGGCCTGCAGCGCCGCCGCGTCGGCGCCGGGCGCGACGACGTTGGTCGGCTGGGCCAGGCGCCCGTCCGCCGAGAGCGTCACCTGGCCGAAGCGTCCGAGCTGGAAGTGCTCGGTGACGCTCATCGGCTGGGGGACGCGCACGAGCATGCCCTCGTAGCGCTCGAGGGCGGTGTCGCTCGACACCGGGAACGAGACGTCGGTCGGCGCCACCGTCTGGTTGCTCGCACAGACGGTGACGGTGCCGACGCTGATCTGCGACTGTCCCTGGTTCTCGCTCGCCGTGCCGGTGACGGTGACGAGGTCACCGAGCTTGACGGCGTTGGCATTGCTGCCCTCGAAGACGAAGATGCCGTCGGAGGTGGCGGGGTCGTGGTCACCGGCGGGGTCCTGGAGGAAGAAGCCGCGCAGGTTCGGCGAGGCACCCTCGTAGTCGCCGACGACGACGCCGCGGGTCGTCACCGTGCCGGTGCGGGCGACGGTCGCGCCGCTGCCCTGGATGACGGGGATCGGCGTGGTCTGCGCCTCGCACGGGTTGGCCGCAGCCGTCGTGAAGCGGACGACCGTGTCTGCGGGCATCGCGTCCGGCGGGTCGACCGTGTCGGCGTCGGACACCGCCGAGGCCCTGACCGTCAGGGTGCACGAGTCGCCGGTCGGGAGCGCCTCGGTGGGCGTCACCGTGTACGCGGTGGGGCCGCCGGAGGCGATGACGGTGCGGTCGCCGCCCGAGGTGCAGGCCAGGGCGAACGCGCCCTCCCCGAGGGCCACCGGTTCGGAGAAGGTCACCGACAGCGGGGCCGTCGGGGCGATGCCCGATGCGCCGTCGGCCGGGGTCGAGGTCGTGACGGTCGGTGCGGCGTCGGGCGCCGGGCCGCTGTCGATGGAGTGTGCGCCCAGGCCGTCGACGGTGTCGACGGCGTAGCCGTCCCACTGGACCGACGGGTCGAAGGCGTCGGTGCCGTCGGGGTCGCCGACAAGGACGGCGGCCTTGCGGCGCAGTGTGTTGTCCATCGTGGACGTCAGGCCGGAACCCCACTCGTTCGTAGGACGGAAGCCGACCTGGCCGAGGACGTCGAGCACCGTGCTGCCCTTGCGCAGCACGACGGCGTCGTCACCGTTCCAGCTGGCGTTCCCGGTCGTCTGGTCTGCTGCCGCGAGGATCGCGGCGTTGGCCGAGGTGTTGGCCAGCACGAAGACGTCGCCGCCCGCGACCGTGCCGGACAGGTTGGTCGTCGACGTGGCCGCGGTGGCGCCGTTGGCGAAGACCTGGACGTTGTAGTTGCCCGCGCCGAGGTCGACGGGGGCCCCGGTGCCGTTGTACAGCTCGAGGGCCTTGTTGTTGCTCGAGCCCTCGACGTACTCGCTGATGAAAAGCTCGGTCGGGGCCGCCGACGCGCTCGGCGCGACGACGAACGGAACGACACCGACGGCGAGGGCGGTGGCGGTGGCCCCCGCGACCCGACGCAGGGTCGGTCGTGATGACAGCATGTGAGTCCTCCCTGGAGACCGGCTCGTGCGCACGGTCGGGGTCACCCTAGACCGGGCAGGCCCCCGTGGCGCGTCGAGCGATGCGCCCGGTTCGTGACGGTTCGGCGGCGAGCGGGAGTCCCCGGCTCAGAGGACCGGCCAGGGTCCCGGCCACGCCTCGAGGCGGCGGCGCGTCACGAAGCGTCGGGGGCTGCCGTCGACCGGGTCGCGGAAGGCGAGGACCGCCGCGAGCAGCTGCAGCGGCGACGAGAAGTCCCCGTCGGCCACGTCGACCTCCACCGGGTAGAGCGGGTCGCCGACGATGGGGATGCCGAGACCCACCAGCTGGCAGCGCAGCTGGTGGGTGCGGCCGGTGCGCGGCACGAGGCGGTAGAGGCCGAGCCCGCCGGCGACGTCGAGCAGCTCGACATGCGTCTCGGCGTTCGGCGGGGCACCGGGCACCTCGCGGGCCTGGTGGGTGCCGTGCTCCTTGACGAGGTGGGTGCGCCGGACGAAGGGGGACCCGAGCTCGGGACGGAGCGGGGCCACGGCGAGGTACTCCTTGTGCGCCAGGGCCGCCGCGAAGACCTGCTGGTAGGGCCCGCGCCACCGCTGCTCGGTCGTGAGGAGCAGCACCCCGGCCGTGGGCCGGTCGAGCCGGTGCGCCGGGGTCAGCCGGTCGAGGCCGGTCTCGACGCGCGTGCGGGCCAACGCGCTCTGCACGACGTGCCGCCCACGCGGCATGGTGGAGACGAAGTGTGGCTTGTCGACGACGACGATGCGCTCGTCGCGGTGCAGCACCTCGATGTCGAACGGCACGGGAGGCTCCGTGGGCAGGTCGCGGTGGGTCCAGACGACCGAGCGCGGCACGAACGGGGCGTCGGGTGCGACGGCGGTCCCGGACGCGTCGACGACCTCACCGGCTGCGAGCTTGCGGTCGACCTCGGCGGCCGGCAGCCCGGGCGCGAGCCGCTCGACGAGGTGGTCACGCAGCGTTGCCCACGACCCGGACTGGGGCATCCGGATGCGCTGGGCGTCGACGCCGTGCCGGGGCGGCAGCGGTGCGGGCGGGATGCCTCCGCGTGCCACTCAGCGCTCCCCCGCCACGGCGTCCTGCGCCGCCTCGGGGTCGGTGACGAGCCGGAGCTCCACGTCGGCACCGAGGAAGCGGCCGTACCCGCCGGCCGCTCGTTCGAGCCCCCGACGGGTGGCCGTCGAGAGCGGACCGAAGGGGGTGACCTCGAGGAGGGTGGTTCGCCCGGTGGCGACCCGCCGCCACGTGCCGGCCACCTCGCCGTCGACGACCAGCGTCGGCTTGAACACCATGTTGCGACCGGGCACGACGCGCCGGAGGTGCTCGGGAGGCAGGCTGACGTCGCGGGACTTGTAGCCGAGGAGGAACTCGTCCCACTGCGGGAGAAGGTGGACGCCACCGTGCCCCAAGGGTGTCGAGGCGACGTCGACGGCACCGCACGCGTCGACGTGCGTCAGCCACACCTGGCCGTCGACCTCGTCGCGGACGAGGCGGTCCTCGACGAGAGCGAGCGCCTCACGCGTCAGGCCCAGCGGCTTGAGCAGCCAGCCGGCGAGGTCCTTCTCGATGACGGGCCCGTGGCCGCGCACGTAGCGCTCGGCCATCGTGGCCAGCCCCTCCTCGCGGGACGGCTTGCGGGAGTGCGGAACCCAGCTGTCGACGAGGACGAAGCTCGGCTGCCGGCCGATGACCGGTCCCTGGCAGAGCAGGCCCGTCATGCAGTGGTGCCCGACGAGGTGGTAGGCCCGCTGCTCGGTGGGGTCGAAGCCGTGCTCGACGAGGAGCGCGATGACGTCCGGACGGCTCATCGGCCCGGTCAGGTGCTCCTCGAAGAGCTGCCCGGCGCGGTCGACGTGCTCGTCGGTGATGCCGAGCTGCCGGTAGCGGGTGGCGAGCGCGGTGCCTAGGGGGGTCGCGAGCAGCCGGCACATCCACCGGGCGTCCTCGGCCGGCACCCAGTGGATCGTGCCGCGCATCGGCCACGTGCGCACGACCTCGCGCCGGTGCACCGCCTCCTCGACCTGCTCCAGCGTCAGGCCCGAGCGCACGCCGAGCGACCAGGCCCCGCTGCCGTAGTCCTGCGCCTGCAGCGCCCCCAGACGGCGGGTCACCTCGAGCGCGCTCACGGACGTCGACGCGTCGCCGAGCGTGGGGGCCAGGCCGAGCGCGGCGAGCCGGGCGCGACGCAGCCGGCGCCGGTCCGCGACCTTCACGCTGCCCCCACTCCCCCGACGCCGGCCCGGTGCCTCAACCGAGGCAGGCCGGCCCGAGCAGGGCCTTGAGGTCGCCGAAGAGCGCCGACGTGGCGGTGACCCGCAGCGAGTCGTCGAGCGACATGAGCACCGACCGCCCCGGCTGGGTCAGCTTGACCTGCACCTCGGTGGCGCCGGGGTGCTCGCCGAGGACCCGTTTGAGGCTCTCGGCGACGGCGGGCGTCGCGCGACCGAGCGGCAGGGTGACGACGACGGGGCCGCGCGGGCCCTCCTTGATGTCGGGGATCGTCAGCTCCTGGGCGAAGATCGAGATCGAGTCGTCACGCGCGCTGACGCGACCCTTGACGGCGCACACGGTGTCCTGGGCCAGCATCGTCGAGTACGTCATGTACGAGGAGGGGAAGAAGAGGCACTCGATCGCCCCGTCGAGGTCCTCGACGGTCGCGATGGCCCACAGGTCGCCCTTCTTCGTGCGCTTGAGCTGCAGGCTGGTGATGAGGCCCGCGACCGTCACCGGCGTGCCGTCGGGCTTGGCGTCCTCACCGAGGAGCGAGGCGATCGGGGTGTCGGCGTGCGCCGACAGGATGTGCTCGATGCCGAAGAGCGGGTGGTCGGACACGTAGAGGCCGAGCATCTCGCGCTCGAAGGACAGCAGCGTGGACTTGTCCCACTCGCTCGGGGGGACCGGTGGCAGGCCGGCGAACGGGTCGACCCCCGCGCCGTCCCCGTCGGCGTCACCGAAGCCGAACGAGGCGAAGAGGCTGTCCTGGCCGATGGCCTGCTGCTTCTTGACGTCGACGAGCGCGTCGACGTAGCGCTCGTGCACCTCGACGAGGCCGCGACGGCTCTCGCCGAGCGAGTCGAAGGCGCCGCCCTTGATGAGCGACTCGATGGTGCGCTTGTTGCACACGACGGCGTCGACCTTGTCGAGGAAGTCCTTGAACGAGGCGAACGTGCCCTTGTTCTCGCGGGCCTCGACGATCTTGTCGACGACGTTCGTGCCGACGTTGCGGATGGCGGCCAGGCCGAAGCGGATGTCGGTACCGACGGCGGCGAAGTTGGCGACCGACTCGTTGACGTCGGGCGGCAGCACCTTGATGCCCATGTGGCGGCACTCGTTGAGGTAGAGCGCCGACTTGTCCTTGTCGTCGCGCACGCTCGTCAGCAGGGCGGCCATGTACTCGGCCGGGTAGTTGGCCTTGAGGTAGGCGGTCCAGTACGACACGAGCCCGTAGGCGGCGGTGTGCGCCTTGTTGAACGCGTAGTCGGAGAACGGGACGAGGACGCCCCAGAGGGCGGCGATCGAGGCCTCGTTGAACCCCTTGGCCTTCATGCCCTCGGAGAAGGGCACGTACTCGGCGTCGAGCACCTCCTTCTTCTTCTTGCCCATGGCCCGCCGGAGCAGGTCGGCGTTGCCGAGCGTGTAGCCGGCCAGCTTCTGGGCGATCTCCATGACCTGCTCCTGGTAGATGACCAGGCCGTAGGTCATGCCGAGGATGGGCTCGAGCGCCTCGACCATCTCCGGCTGGAGCTTGCCCTTCAGCTGGGGGTCGAGGGGGATGAGCTCCTGCTTGCCGTTCTTGCGCAGGGCGAAGTTGGTGTGCGCGTTGACGCCCATCGGCCCGGGCCGGTAGAGCGCGAGGGCGGCGGAGATGTCCTCGAAGTTGTCGGGCTGCATGAGGCGCAGCAGGGCACGCATGCCGCCGCCGTCGAGCTGGAAGACGCCGAGGGTGTCGCCGCGACCGAGCAGCTCGTAGGTGGCCGCGTCGGTCATGTCCTTGGACAGGGCGTCGAGGTCGATGTCCTCGTCGCGGTTGGTCTTGATGTTCTCGATGGCGTCGTCGAGGATCGTCAGGTTGCGCAGGCCGAGGAAGTCCATCTTGACCAGGCCGAGCGACTCGCAGCTCGGGTAGTCGAACTGGGTGATGACCTGGCCGTCCTGCAGCCGCTTCATGATCGGGATGACGTCGATGAGCGGCTCGCTGCTCATGATGACGCCGGCCGCGTGCACGCCCCACTGGCGCTTGAGGCCCTCGAGGCCCTTGGCGGTGTCGACGACCTCCTGGAAGTGGGTCTCGGTCTGCACGAGCGCCCGGAAGTCGACGCCCTCGTTGTAGCGCTTGTGCTCGGGGTTGTAGATCTCGGCGAGCGGCACGCCCTTGCCCATGACGTCCGGTGGCATCGCCTTGGTCAGCTGCTCACCGACGCTGAACGGGTGGCCCATGACCCGGGCGGCGTCCTTGACCGCCTGCTTGGCCTTGATGGTGCCGTACGTGACGATCTGCGCGACGCGCTCCGAGCCGTACTTCTCGGTGACGTACCGGATGACCTCACCGCGCCGGCGCTCGTCGAAGTCGACGTCGAAGTCGGGCATCGACATGCGCTCGGGGTTGAGGAACCGCTCGAAGATGAGGCCGTGCGGCACGGGGTCGAGGTCGGTGATGCCCATGGCGTAGGCGCACATCGAGCCGGCACCCGAGCCGCGGCCCGGGCCGACGCGGATGCCGTTGCGCTTGGCCCAGTTGATGAAGTCGGCGACGACGAGGAAGTAGCCCGGGTAGCCCTTGGAGACGATGACGTCCTCCTCGAAGGCCGCCTGCTTGCGGGCGTAGTCGGGCACCCCCTCGGGGAAGCGGCGCTGGAGGCCGGTCTCGACCTCCTTGATGAACCACGACGTCTCGTCCTCGCCCTCGGGGCACGGGAAGCGCGGCATGAAGCGTCCCTCGCCCTCGGTGAAGGACACCTCGCAGCGCTCGGCGATGAGCAGCGTGTTGTCGCAGGCCTCGGGCAGCTCGCGCCAGAGGTGGCGCATCTCCTGGGCCGACTTGAGGTAGAAGTCGTCGGCGTCGAACTTGAACCGGTTGGGGTCCATGAGCGTCGAGCCGGACTGGACGCACAGCAGCGCGGCGTGCGCCTTGGCGTCCTCCGCGCGCGTGTAGTGCAGGTCGTTCGTCGCGACGAGCGGCAGGCCGAGGTCGCGCGCCAGGCGGATGAGGTCCTTCTGCGTGCGCCGCTCGATCTCGAGGCCGTGGTCCATGAGCTCGACGAAGACGTTGTCGGCGCCGAAGATGTCGCGCAGCTCCCCGGCGACCTCGCGCGCGTCGTCGTACATGCCGAAGCGCAGCTTGGTCTGGATCTCGCTCGAGGGGCAGCCCGTGGTGACGATGAGGCCCTTGCCGTACGTCGAGAGCAGCTCGCGGTCGATGCGCGGCCACTTCGTGTACACCTGGTCCAGGCTCGCGATCGAGGACATGCGGAAGAGGTTGTGCATGCCCTCGTTGTTCTCGGCGAGCATCGTCATGTGCGTGTACGCGCCGCTGCCGGAGATGTCGTCGCGGCCGCCGTCGCCCCAGCTGACCTTGGTGCGGTCGGTGCGGTGGGTGCCCGGCGTGATGTAGGCCTCGACGCCGATGATCGGCTTGACGCCGGTGCCCTGGGCCTTCTTCCAGAACTCGTACGCACCGAAGATGTAGCCGTGGTCGGTGGTGGCGAGGGCCGGCATGCCCATCCGCGCCGCCTCGGAGAACAGGTCGCCGATGCGCGCCGCCCCGTCGAGCATCGAGTACTCCGTGTGCACGTGCAGGTGCACGAAGCTCTGGTCGTTGCGCGGGGCGGGCTGGCTCGACATCGTGGACGAGTCTAAGCCCGGCCACCGACGGCCCCGGCGCGTCGCCCGACGTGTCGCACGAGGTCCGACGACGGGTGTCCCGGCCGCTCGTGCCGGTGGCCCGCGAACCGACCGGCGCGCCGCGGTGTAGAGGACACGTCGGGGCGCGACGATGGTCGGGTCCGCAGCCCCCGCCGAGCGGATGGAGACAGGGATCAGCACGATCGACCGCAGGACGGACAGGTCCGGGGACCCGGGCGGCAGGCCGGCAGGGGCTGCCGCCGAGGACGCCGCCGGCCGTGCCTCCGACCACGCCGCCGACCACGCCGCCGAGGAGGCCGCGGCCCTGGCTCGGGTGCGCGCCGGCGACCCCGGTGCGTACGCGGTCCTCGTCGTGCGGCACGCCCCCGTCGCCAAACGGCTCGCCGTGCTGTCCGGCGCCGGGGACGAGGCCGACGACGTGGTCCAGGAGGCGTTCGTCAAGGCCTATGCGGCGCTGCCCCGGTTCCGGGACGGCGCCGGGTTCCGGCCGTGGCTGCTGCGGATCGTCGTCAACGAGACCCGCAACGCGCTGCGCGGCCGGTCCCGTCGCGCGCTGCGCGAGCTGCGGGTCGCCGTCCGAGAGGCCGCGGAGGGGGGCCGCGGCGACCCGGTCGATCCCGCCGAGGCGGCCGTGGGCGCCGACCGCCGCGCCGGTCTGCTCGAGGCCCTCGACGCCCTGCCCCTCGACCTGCGAGAGGTCGTGACGTGCCGCTACCTGCTCGAGCTGTCCGAGGCCGAGACGGCCACGGTGCTCGACGTGCCCGCGGGCACCGTCAAGTCACGGCTGCACCGCGCCCTCGCCGCCCTCCGGGAGGTGCTCACCGATGCCTGAGCCGCACCACCGCACGGGACCGGATCCGGGCTCCGGGCTGGAGCGCGAGCTCCTCGAGCTCGGCCGGCTCCTCGTGACCGACCCTCCACGAGAGGACCTCGCCGCGTCGGTCCTCGCGCGGGTCACCGCGCCCGCGGAAGGGCTCGGTCGCCCCCGACCGGCGCGGCGTCGGCTGGCCTGGGCCGTGGCAGCGGCCGTCACCCTGGCGCTCGCCCTGGTGCCGCCGGTCCGGGCAGCGGTGGTCGAGCTGCTGCGCCTGGGCGGCGTCGTCGTCCGCGAGGTGCCGCGCCCCAGCGCCTCGGCGCCGGACTCCCCGCGGCCCACCTCGTCGGCCGGGTCCGGGACGGCCACGGCGTCGGGCACGCCGGTGACGCTCGAGGCGGCCGCGCGCGCCGTCGGCGCACCGGTCGCGGTCCCGGCTGCCCTGGGGCAGCCCGACACGGTCGTCCTCGCCCACGGCGGGCGGGTCGTCGAGCTGGCGTGGGGACCCCGTACGGCGACGAACGGCGTGCCGACGCGCCTCGACGTCTTCGTCGGGTCGCTGTCGTGGGGCTACCTCAAGACGGTGTGGGACGCCGTCACACCGACCCGGGTGTCGGGCCACGACGCGCTGTGGTTCGGTTCCGCGCACCGCATCGAGTGGGTGGACCGTTCCGGCAGCACGCATGCCGAGCAGCCGCGCCTCGCCGGTCCGACGCTCGTCTGGGTGGTTCCCTCCCCGGGTGGCGAGGTGACGTACCGGCTCGAGGGGCCGGCCGACCTCGCCACGGCGCTGCGCGTCGCCGGCTCGGCCGGCTGAAGGGCCCCGCGACCCCGACCCGAACCGACGGTGCTCCGGCGGTGTTGACGTACTGACGCCCGGACGCCGCCGGGCCCGCCCGAGGAGGAAACCGTGAAGAGACCGCGCATCCCAGCCGTGCTGTCCGCCGCCGCCGCCACTGCGGTCGCGATGCTCGTCGTGCTCGTCGGCGCCGCGGCCCCGGCCTCGGCCGGAGGACCCACGTCGGTGATCGTCGTCCAGTACGCCGGCTCCAGGGCCGCGGCGGCCCTGACCGGCAGCCCCGTCTACGCCGACCTCGAGCGAGCGCTCTCGCCGTACGACCCGCCGCGCGGGGAGCGCACCGCGACGGCATCGTTCATGGGCACGACCCTGCGCCTGACGTGGCTCATCCACGACGTCACGCCGTGGCGCATCGACGGCGTCGTCATCGACGGGAACGAGGTGTGGGTCGAGACCGCGATGAGCACCAACGGCACCGAGGACCTCTTCTCGATCCCGTCGGTGCGCCACCGCCCGGCCGACTCCGCGCTGCTGCTGCGGACGCTCCGCTCGCTCGGTGTCCTCGGTGACGCGCCCCGGGGCGCGGCTGCCCCGTCACGCTCGACCGCCACGCCTGCCACGGCATCCGCGCCGGCCACGGGCACAGCCGGGCTCGGCCGGGCGGCGACGGCAGGGCTGGCCGGGCTCGCGCTCCTCGTCGGCGTGGTCACGGGCCTCGCCGGTGTCCCGACGCTGCGGCGCCTCCGCTCCCCGCGGCACCCCTCCGCCGCGGGCGACGCCGGAGCACCCCCGCGTCCGGAGCCGGTCGGCTTCTCGACCGACCCGGACCAGGGCAGCTCACCCCGGCAGAGCCCGCCCCGACCTTCACGCTCCGGTCGAAGCTGAGGCTCTCAGAACGTCGCGGCGACGTCGAGGGCGTGCTGGAGGTCGTCCGGGTAGGGGCTCTCGAAGTGGACGTACTCACCCGTACCGGGGTGCTCGAAGCCGAGGCCGACGGCGTGCAGCCACTGCCGGTCGAGGCCGAGCCGGGCCGCGAGCCTGGGGTCGGCACCGTAGAGGGGGTCACCGCAGCACGGGTGGTGGAGCGCGGCCAGGTGGACCCGGATCTGGTGCGTGCGCCCGGTCTCGAGATGGATCTCGAGGAGGCTCGCGTGCCGGAACGCCTCGAGCACCTCGTAGTGGGTCACCGAGGGCTTGCCCGTGCTCATGACGGCGAACTTGAACTCGGCGCCCGGTCGCCGCCCGATCGGCGCGTCGACCGTGCCGACGAGCGGGTCGGGCAGGCCCTGGACGAGCGTGTGGTAGGTCTTGTCGACCTGCCGGCTGCGGAACAGGTGCTTGAGCCGGCTGTAGGCGTACTCGCTCTTCGCCACGACCATGAGTCCGGACGTGCCGACGTCGAGCCGGCTGACGATGCCCTGCCGCTCGGGAGCACCTGACGTCGAGATGCGGTAGCCGGCCGCGGCGAGGCCCCCGACGACGTCGGGCCCGGTCCAGTTGAGGCTCGGGTGGGCGGCGACGCCGACCGGCTTGTCGACGACGACGAGGTCGTCGTCGTCGTGGATGATGCGCATGCCCGGCACGGGTTCGGCGACGACCTGCAGGCTGGGGCTGGCCTCCGCCCGCGGCAACGACACCTCGAGCATCGCCCCGGCCACGAGACGCTCCGACTTGCCGACCGACCTGCCGGACAGGGCGACGTGCCCCGCCGAGGCCAGCTCGGCGGCCTTGGTCCGGGACACCCCGAAGAGCCGGGACACGCCGGAGTCGACGCGTTCGCCCTCGAGCCCGTCGGGCACGAGGACGGTGCGGGCCTCCCCCACGGGCAGCGCCTCAGTCATCGCCGCGCTCCCGACCCGACGCCTCGGCCGCCTCGGCCGCCTCTGCCGCCTCTGCCGCCTCGGGCGCGTCGGCCGCCTCGGCGGCGCGCTTGTCCCGCTCACGTCGCCCGTCGACGCCGATGCCGAGCATGGCCAGGATCACGACGAGGCAGGCCGCGCCGACGATCCAGATGTCGGCCACGTTCCCGATGAACCAACGGTTGTAGTCGATGAAGTCGACGACGTGCCCCTGACCACCGCCGGGCGGCCGGACGAACCGGTCGGTGAGGTTGCCGACGGCCGCCCCGAGCAGGAGCCCGAGGGCCAGGGCCCACGAGCGGGAGCCGAGGTCGCGGGCGACGACGACGATGGCGACAAGCACCGCGAGCGCGATGCCGGTCATGACCCACGTGTTGCTCGCCCCGAGCGACAGCGCCGCCCCTGGGTTGCCGATGAGCTTGAAACGGATGACCTCGCCGATGAACGGCCGGGGGCTGCCGTCGGCCAGGGTCGCGAGGGCGACGGCCTTGGTGACCTGGTCGCTGGCGTAGGCGACGACGGCGACCGCGGCGAGCATGGCGAACAGCCGCCTCCGGCGCGTCGAGGTGGGACGCGGGGACGAGGCCCTCGCGGTGGGCGGTGCGGTGTTCTCGGTGCTCACGGTCTCTCGGTCGGACGCGACGCCGGCCCTCGCTCGCGGACGAGCGAGGGGCGGCGCCGCGTCCCGGGTCGGTGCGTCGGCGTGCCTCAGCCTGCCGGCGGCGTCGTTCAGTGGCGGTCCTGCTTCTCCTGGCATGACAGGCACAGGGTCGCACGCGGACGGGCCTGCAGTCGAAGCTTGCCGATCGGGTTGCCGCAGTTCTCGCACACGCCGTACGTGCCGGCCTCGAGCTGCTCGAGCGCGTGCTCGGCCTGCAGGAGCCCGGCGCGCGCGTTCGCGGCCACCGACATCTCGTGCTCGCGCTCGGCCGTCTTGGCGCCGGCATCGGCCTGGTCGTCGCCCGCCCCGTCGCCCGACGAGCGCAGGAAGCTGTCGAGCTCCTCCTCGGCGATCTTCAGCTCGACGCGGTGCTGCTCGATCTCCTCGAGGAGGACGCCGCGGACCTCCGCGATCTCGTCCTCGCTCCAGGGGCTCTCGTCGTCCTTGACGCGCAGCGTCTCGGCGATCTTCTTCGCGCTGGTGCGCGAGGTTCCGGTCCTGGCCCGCGTGCTCGCGGTCGTCGCGCTCGGGGTGCCGGTCGTGGGGCTCGTCGTCACTGCTGCCTTCTCGGGTCGTGGGGCCGTCTGCGCGGACGGCCGGGTGGTCCTCGCGCTCTGGCGCGCCGGAGTCGTCTTCGTCGTCTTCGTCGTCTTCGGAGTCGTCGTCTTCGGAGTCGTCGTCTTGGTCGTCGCGGTCCTGGTCGTCGCCTTCTTCGTCGCGCCCGTCTCGGGGGTCCCTCTCGGGGCCGGGCTCGTGGCCGTGGCCTTGTTCGCGGCGCTCTTCTTGGCCGTCGTCGCGCTCTTCGTCGCGGACTTCTTCGGGGACGTGGTCGCTGCGTTCTTCGCGGACTCCGTCGTTGCGGACTTCGTCGCAGTCCGCGTCGCGGCGGTCTTCGTCGCGGACTGTCTCGCAGTCTGCCTCGCGGCAGGTTTCGTCGTGGACCGTTTCGCGGTCTTCTTCGGGGCAGGCTTCGTCGCGGACGTCTTCGCGGCGGTCCTGCTCGGGGTCTTGCTCGCGGTCTTGCTTGCGGTCTTGCTTGCGGTCTTGCTTGCGGTCTTGGTCGACAGGCCCCTCGTCGTCCTCGCCGCGCTCTTCTCCGCCGTCGTCGCGCTCTTCGTGCTCTTCGTCGTGGTCGGTCTCACCGTGGACTTCGCAGGGGACTTCGCCGGGGTCTTCGCGGCGGTCTTCGCGGCGGTCTTCGCCGCCGTCCTCGTCGCGGGCGCCGTCGTGGCCTTGGCGGTCTTCCGGGTCTTCGCGGGCGTCGGGGACGCGGTCGTCTGCGCGGGGGCCTGCCTCGTCGCCTTCGTCGCGGCGGCCCTGGCCGTGCGGCCCACTGCCGACACCGCCCGCTTGGCCGCGGACGTCACCGCCGCCGCCGTCCTCTTCGCCGCCATGGCGTCCACCTCCGTCGCTCGTGCTGTCGACGTTGCAAGTGCGGCTGACAATAAGCCCCGCGCGGGTCCGGCACAAACACGAAACGCTACGGGAGGCAAGAGTCGTCCTGGGCACACAACGCGGGCCGCCCGGGATGGTTCCCGAGCGGCCCGCGTGCGTCTGTCGAGGAGGGTGAGAGCGCGCCTCAGCCCTGGGTGTCACCGGCGCCGGCGTGCGCTGGCTCCTGGACGCTGGCGTCGAGGTCCTGCAGCTGGCTCTCGATGTAGGACTTGAGGTTCGAGCGGTAGTTCTTCTCGAACCCGCGCAGCTCGCTGATCTTGCGGTCGAGCAGCGACTTCTGCTTGTCGAGCTCCTCGAGCAGCTGGGCCTTGCGCTGCTGCGCCTCGGCGACCATGCCCGTCGAGCGCTCGCGCGCCTCGGTCAGCATCTCGTCCCGCTTGGTCGCGGCGTCGGCGAGGATCTGGTCGCGCTGGGAGGTGGCCTCGGCGATCATCTGGTCACGCTGGGCCGCGGCTGCCGCCGCGAGCTGCTCGGCCTGACGCGTGGCCTCCTCGTGACGGGCCTGCCCGGCGTTGACGAGCTCGTCGTGCCTGGCCTGGGCCGTCGCGATGAGCTCGCGGTGACGGTTCTCGGCCTCGGAGATCAGCTCGTTGCGACGCGTCTCACCCGCGGCGACGTGCTCGTCGTGGAGGCGCTGTGCCAACGCGATGACGCCGGCGGCGTCGGTGGTGCCAGCGGGCGCAGCAGCGGCTGCCGCGGCAGCGGGCTGGATGCGGGCGGCGGCCTCGGCGTCGGAGTTCGCGCGGGCGGCACGCTCCTCGGCGGCGCGGGCGTTCTCCTGCGCCTTGGTCATGCGGGCCTCGACCTCGCGGGCGCTCTCCTGGGCCTTGGCCAGCCGGGACTCCGCGTCGGCGACCTTGGTGTTGAGCTCGTTGAGCTTGGCCTGGGCGTCGTTGAGGGCCTTGGAGTCGACGGCCGCCTTCGCGGCGGCCTCGGCGCGCTCGGCCTCGGCCCGTGCGCGCTCGATGCGCTCCTTGGCCTGGCGCTCGGAGTTGTCGGCCTCGGCCTTGGCCTTGGCCGCACGGTCCTGGGCTGCCTTGAAGGCGCGCTCGGCGTCCTGGATCTTGGCGGTGAGCCCGCCGAGCTTGGCGTCCTCACCGGGACGGCCGACGACCGGCATCGCGGCGGTGGCGCCGTCCGCGCGGACCGCCGTCTGGTTCTTCGACGCGCGGCAGTCGTTGAGCTGCTTGAGGTAGTCGTCGCGCTGCTCGATGAGAGAGCGCATCTCGGCCACGATCTCGTCGAGGAAGTCGTCGACGTCCCGCTCCTCGTAGCCCCGGCGGAACTGCGTGGTCTGGAAGTGCTTGTTGAGCACCTGTTCCGGCGTAAGCGCCATGTCTCACCTCGATGCAGACGTAGTGGTTCGGGTCCAAGGTATCTAACGTTCCGGTCACGAACCAAAGCCGTGCCTCGCGGTGCGCGCCGCAGGCCACGGCCCGCCCGCAGCGGCGCGCCGCCGACGGTCCGCTAGAAGTAGCTGGGGACGTTGAGCGCGAGCGAGGTCAGCAGCATCAGGACGAGGAAGCTCAGGTCGAGCCGGACGCCGCCGAGGTTCGGCGACGGGATGACCTTGCGCAGCGCCCGCAGGGGTGGGTCGGTCACCGTGTACACGGCCTCGGCCAGGACGAGCACGACCCCGGTGGGGCGCCAGGACCGCGCCAGCATCTGCACCCAGTCGAGCACGAAGCGGCCGATGAGGGCGATGAAGAAGAGGAAGACGACCACGCCGTAGATCGTCCAGAACGCGTCCATGTCGTCAGTGTCGCCGATGCGCGCGCGTCAGGAGCCGGCGGGGTGCTGTGTGGTCACTGTGCGTCGCCGGCCGGCAGGCTCGCGTCAGCTCTGGTTGAAGAACCCGCGCGTCGACGGGGACGGCGCCTCCGGCTCGTCGGCCGAGATCTCGACGTGGGCCGGCGACAGGAGGAAGACCTTCGACGTGACCCGCTCGATGGTGCCGTGCAGGCCGAAGACGAGACCGGCCGCGAAGTCGACGAGGCGCTTGGCGTCGGCGTCGTCCATGTCCGACAGGTTCATGATGACCGGGACCTGGTCGCGGAACCACTCGCCGATGTTCTTGGCCTCGTTGTACGTGCGCGGGTGGATCGTCGTGATGCGGTTGAGTCCGCCGACCTCGGGCTCACGCACGACCGCGGCGACGGGACGACGCGTCGGCAGCTGCGTGACGGCCGCGGTGTGCTCGGGCTCGTCGTCGTAGCGCTCGGGCTCGTCGTACGCCTCGTAGTCGTCGTAGCGCTCGTGACGCTGGTCCTCCTCGCTCAGTCCGAGGTACACCATCGTCTTGCGCAGTGCCCCTGCCATGGCCGGCTCCCAACGTTCGGATCGTGCTGAATCGCTCCCGACGTTACAGAAGTGACGGGCGTGAACCGAGGATTGCCGTGCCGACACGCAGGTGTGTCGCGCCGTGGCGCACGGCCGCCTCGAGGTCGCCGCTCATGCCGGCCGAGACCCACGTGGCGTCGGGATGCTCCTGCCGCAGCCGGCGGGACAGCTCTTGCACCGTGGCGAACGACGCGTCGGGGTCGGCTCCGAGGGGAGCGACGGCCATGAGCCCGCGCAGCCGCAGCGCGGCCTGCGCCTCGACCGCGGCGGCGAGCTCGTCGAGGGTCTCGGGAAGGGCTCCGCCGCGGGACGTGTCTCCGTCGAGGCTGACCTGCAGGAGGACGTCGAGCGCGTGGTCGGGGCGCCCGACCCGGTGGGCGCCCTTGGCGAGGCCGTCGACGAGCTTGGTCCGGTCGAGGCTCTGGACGACGTCGGCGTACTGCGCCACGTGGGCTGCCTTGTTCCCCTGCAGCCGCCCGATGAAGTGCAGCACCGCGGCGTCCTCGCCGCGCCCCCATCGCCCCCTGCCACCTGACTGCTCCTCGAGCACGTGGCGCACCTGCTCGTACTTCTCGGCGGCCTCCTGGTCACGGTTCTCGCCGAAGTGCCGGACTCCGAGGCCGTGCAGGAGCAGCACGTCGGAGGCCGGGAAGAACTTCGTCACCACGACGAGGGTCACCTCGCCGGGGTCGCGACCGGCGTCGGCACAGGCCCGCTCGATCCGTGCCTCGACCGCCTCGAGGGCCGCCCGCAGCTGGTCGCGCCGCGCCGCCTCTCCCTCCGCGCGCACGGCCGAGGCGCTCATGCCGTCGCCCCGCGACGCACGACGACACCGGCGAACCGGCCCGTCGTGCCGTCGCGGCGGTAGGAGTAGAGGTCGCGGTCCTCGCGGGTGCAGCCGGGCACCCAGGCGACCGGGACGCCGGCATCGGCCAGCTGCTCGACGACGCCGGCGGCGACGTCGACGGCCGGAGTGCCCTGCCACGACCGGGCGGCGGCCGCAGGGGTGACCGCAGCGGCCGCGCGCGCCATCTCGGCGGGAACCTCGTAGCACCGACCGCACACCGAGGGGCCGACGGTGGCGCGCACCGAGCGGGCGCCGAGGTCGCGCATCGCCGCGACGGCGCGGGGCACGATGCCCGACACCATGCCGGGCCGGCCCGCGTGGACGGCCCCGACGACGCCGGCACCGGCGTCGTGCAGCAGCAGCGGCACGCAGTCGGCCACGAGCACCGCGAGCGCGAGCCCCGGCGCACGCGTGACGATCCCGTCGACGGCCGGCGGTTCGCCCGTCCACGGGCCGTCGACCTCGACGACCTCCGTGCCGTGCACCTGGCTCATGAACAGGAGGCGCTCGCGCGCCACCCCGACCTCACCGGCCAGGGCCGCGCGGTTGGACTCCACGGTGTCGGGGTCGTCGCCCACGTGGCCCCCGAGGTTCAGCCCGGTGAACGGCTCCCGTCCGGTCCCCGCCGAGCGTCCGGTGAAGCCGAGGTCGACGCGGTCGGGGACGGACCCGCCGGCGGGGTCGTCGGCCGAGGGTCCGGAACGCCAGAAGAACACGGGGCCAACCTACCGTCGCGCCCGGAGCGACCGACGGGAGGCGCCGCGTGGGGCGCCTCCCGTCGGGGTGGTCCGGTGTTCGGGCGAGGCCCGGGGGCCTTACTTGAGGAAGTCGGGCACGTCGAGGTCGTCGCTGTCCTCGAAGGTCACCTGACGCGGCGGCTGGCTCGAGCGCGGGGCGACCGGCTGCTGCTGGTGCTGCGGCACCTGGTGCGACGGGGCCTGGTGCTGCGGCGCCTGCTGCTGGACGGGGGCCTGCTGCTGGGTCGGCAGCTGCTGCGGCACCGCCGCCTGGTGCGGGGCGGGCTGGTGCGCCTGCTGGCCGACGACCGGCTGCGCGGCCGGGACGCCGTTGCTGTGCGGGGCCGCGGGCTGCGCCGGAGCCGGGCGGTGCTCGGGCTGGGCCTGGTGGTTGGGCTGGTGCGACGAAGCCGGTGCGGACGAGCGGCCCATGACCTGGCCGAGGGCGCGGTCGTCGTGGCGCTGGCTCGGGCCGCCACCGTCGAACCCGGCGGCGATGACCGTGACGCGGACCTCGTCGCCGAGGGCGTCGTCGATGACGGCGCCGAAGATGATGTTGGCCTCGGGGTGCGCGGCCTCCTGCACGAGGCGCGCGGCCTCGTTGATCTCGAAGAGGCCGAGGTCGGAGCCACCCTGGATCGACAGGAGGACGCCGTGTGCGCCGTCGATGGAGGCCTCGAGGAGCGGGCTGCTGATGGCCAGCTCGGCGGCCTGGACGGCACGGTCCTCGCCGCGCGCGGAGCCGATGCCCATGAGCGCCGAGCCGGCGCCCTGCATGACCGACTTGACGTCGGCGAAGTCGAGGTTGATCAGGCCCGGGGTCGTGATGAGGTCGGTGATGCCCTGGACACCCGACAGCAGCACCTGGTCCGCCGACCGGAAGGCGTCCATCATCGAGACGTTGCGGTCGCTGATCGACAGCAGTCGGTCGTTGGGGATGACGATCAGGGTGTCGACCTCCTCGCGGAGGCTGCCGATGCCGGACTCGGCCTGGTTGGCGCGTCGTCGGCCCTCGAAGGTGAACGGGCGCGTCACGACGCCGATCGTCAGGGCGCCGAGGCCGCGGGCGATGCGGGCCACGACCGGCGCGCCGCCGGTGCCGGTGCCCCCGCCCTCACCCGCCGTGACGAAGACCATGTCGGCCCCCTTGAGGACCTCCTCGATCTCCTCGGCGTGGTCCTCGGCGGCCTTCTTGCCCACCTCGGGGTCGGCGCCGGCACCGAGGCCGCGGGTCAGCTCGCGGCCGACGTCGAGCTTGACGTCGGCGTCGCTCATCAGCAGCGCCTGCGCGTCGGTGTTGATGGCGATGAACTCGACGCCCTTGAGACCCACCTCGATCATCCGGTTGATGGCATTGACGCCGCCGCCGCCGATGCCGACGACCTTGATGACGGCCAGGTAGTTCTGCGGTGCTGCTGCCACGGGAGTGGGCCTTCCTGAGTGGTGGTGCCGGTGCTGCATGGTTCGGGTGAGATGCGCCTGGCGCGAGGGTTCGGACCTCAACCTTAAAGGTCGACCTGAAGGTTACAGTTTGGTCACGAACCAGTGCCCCGACGGTATGCCGTGACCCGAGGCCGATCAACCCGACTCGCGGCGTGTCGCCAGGGCGATTGGGCCTTTTGCGACGGCATCTGCACAGCAGTCACACCGGCACCATCAACCTCGCTGGACCCCGCCGGCACCAAGCAGCGTCCCCACTGTGCCACGGCACCGGCGGCTCGATACGGGAGGGTCACCCGGGTCACGGGTCAGCGCGTCACGGGCGAGTCGGGCACGCTGACGTCGATGGTGCTGCCGGGCTGGCCGAGGAGCACGGCGACGAGCCGGGCCTTGCGCTCACCGTCCCCCGGACCGCCCCACACGACGGTCTTGCGCTTCGACGTCGACGTGACGGTGAAGCTCACCTGGTCGGCGGCCGAGACCGTCACTCCCGAGACGTCGCCCCGTACCGACGCCGGCAGCGACGTGAGGGCCTGGAGGGCGGCAGCGACGCCGGCCTTCGTCACGGTGTCGGTGCTCGAGCGCACGAGGGGCACACCGTCGGGGGCTGCGTCGACGGTCCGGAAGGCGAAGCCGGTGGCGTCGACGAGGTCGACGCTGCCCTCGGGGGTGCGCACGGCGAGGACGGCCCGCCGCGGTGTGACCGCGACGACGACGGTGTGCGGCAGGCTGCGCGAGACGGACACGTCGTCCCACGCCTTGGCCGCGACGAGGCGCTGCTCGGCCGCCCCGGTGTCGACCCGCAGCAGCGGACCCCCGAGGGGCACGGCCGCGACTCGGCGGACGTCGGTGGCGGCCGCTCCCGTGACCCCCCGGACCTCCACCCGCGTGGCCGTCAGGAACTCGCTGAACCAGCCGACCCACGCGAGGAGGCAGAGCACGAGCAGCAGGCCGACGCCGACGGCGGCGAGCAGACGCGGGCGACGCCGCGCCGCTGCGGCCCGCCGCTCGAAGCGGGCGCGCGAGGAGGACAGCCCGCGCCCGGCGAGCTGACGTCCCGGCGACCGATCGAGCATCAGGCCTCTCCCCCACCCAGGGCGAGCAGCACCTCGGGTCCGATCATCGTCACGTCACCGGCCCCGACGGTGAGGACGAGGTCGCCCGGACGGGCCCGGGCGGCGACGTGGCGGGCCACCTCCGACCACGAGGGCACGTAGTGGACTTCGGCCTCCGGGCGGGCCGCGAGGACCGCGTCGGCGACCAGCTGCCCCGTGACGCCCGGCAGCGGGTCCTCCCGGGCGGCGTAGACGTCCATGACGACGACGACGTCGGCGGGCGCGAGCCCGGCGCCGAGCTCGGTGGCGAAGTCGCGGGTGCGGCTGTACAGGTGCGGCTGGAAGACGACGACGAGGCGACCGGCGCCCTCGACGAGGCGTGCGGCCGTCTCGACGACGGCGGTGACCTTGCCGGCGTTGTGCGCGTAGTCGTCGACGACGACGACGCCGCCGGCCTCGCCCTTGGGCTCGAAGCGTCGTCGGGTCCCGGTGAAGCCGGCCAGGCCGTCGAAGACGGCACCGGGGTCCAGGGCCAGGCCGTGGACCGCCGCCGCGTACGCCGCCGCCGCGTTGAGGGCGTTGTGCCGCCCGGGGACGGCGAGGGTCATGGTGCGCTCGGCGCCGGCGTCCGCGACGATCACCGACGCGGTGAGGCCGTCCTGCCGGTGGTCGCGCAGGACGACGTCGGCCCCGTTCGAGAAGCCGTACGTGACGACGCGGGTGCCGGCGGCACGGGCGCGCCCGGCCAGCGCGGCCGAGCCGGCATCGTCCAGGCAGGTGACGAGCAGGCCGCCCGGCGCGATGGTCGCCACGAACGCGTCGTACGCGGCCTGGACGACCTCGAAGCTGTCGTAGAAGTCGAGGTGGTCGGGCTGCACGTTGGTCACGACCGCGATCTCGGGGTGGTAGACGACGAACGAGCCGTCGCTCTCGTCGGCCTCGACGACGAAGACGTCGTCGCGGCCGTCGTGGGCGTTCGTGCCGTGCTTGGCCAGCTCGCCGCCCACGGCGAAGGACGGGTCGAGGCCGCAGCCCTGCAGGGCGACCGTGAGCATCGAGGTCGTCGTCGTCTTGCCGTTGGCCCCGGCGACCGCCACGGGACGCCGCCCGTGCATGAGGGAGGCCAGGCCCTGCGCCCGGTGCAGGACCGGCAGGCCCCGCTCGCGCGCCGCGACGAGCTCGACGTTGTCCTCACGGATCGAGCTGCTCATGACGACGGCGTCGGCGCGCTCCTGGTGCGCGGCGTCGAACCCGACCCAGACGTGCGCGCCCTCGCTCTCGAGCGCCTTGAGCACCGGGACGTCCTTGGCGTCGCTGCCGGTGACGGGGACGCCACGGGCGAGCATGATGCGGGCCACGCCCGACATCCCGGCCCCGCCGATGGCGAGGAAGTGGACACGGCCGAGGTCGGCGGCATCGGGCACCTCCGTGCCGAAGTCGAAGCGGGCGGCGGCGAACGGCTCGGCCACGGTCGGCGTCCGGCGCCCGGCCGGCCTGCCGGTCACGCGGGCACCCCGGCCCGCGCCGCGGCGTCGTCGACCATGTCGGCGAGCCGTTCGTCGGCGGCACGCTCCCCGAGCGTCGCGGCCGCCGCGGCCATCCGCTCGAGGCGGGGCCGGTCGGTGGCGAGCGCGACGAGCTCCGAGCCGACCCACGCCGCGGTGAGGTCGGCGTCGTCGACGAGCAGGCCGCCTCCTGCTGCGACGACGTCGGCCGCGTTGAGCCGCTGCTCCCCGTTGCCGATGGGCAGCGGGACGTAGACGGCGGGCAGGCCGACGGCGGTCAGCTCGCAGACGGTGTTGGCCCCCGCGCGAGCGACGACGAGGTCGGCGGCGGCGTAGGCCAGCTCCATGCGGTCGGCGTACGGCACGACGACGTACGGCGCGCCCCCGTCGGGCACCGCGACGTCGAACTCCTTGCCGAGCCCGGTGATGTGCAGCACCTGGACGCCGGCGAAGCTCAGCCGCCGGACGTTCTCCCGGAAGGCGTCGTTGAGCCGCTGGGCCCCGAGCGAGCCGCCGGTGACGAGGACCGTCGGGGCCGACGCGTCGAGCCCGAACCCGGCGAGGGCCTCGCCGCGGCTCGCGGCCCGGTCGAGGGTGGAGACGGCGCGACGCAGCGGCATGCCGATCCGGGTTGCGTTGGGCAGCGAGGTGACGGCGAACGTCGTGGCGACGTGGGCGGCGAAGCGTGCCCCGAGCCGGTTGGCCAGCCCGGCCCGGGCGTTCTGCTCGTGGATGACGACGGGGACGCCGCGGCGCCGGGCGGCCAGGTAGGCCGGGGTGCTGACGTACCCGCCGAACCCGACGACGACCCGCGCGCCGGTGTCGTCGATGGCCGCCCCCGCGGCGTCGACGGCAGCCTTGAGCCGGCGGGGCAGCCACAGGAGGTCACCGCTCGGCCGGCGCGGCAGCGGCACCTTCGGCACCACCCGAAGGTCGAGCCCGTGCGCCGGCACGAGGCGCGCCTCGAGTCCCTCGGTGGTGCCGAGGGCCGTGACGCGCACGTCGGGGTGCCGGCGCCGGAGGGCGTCGGCCAGGGAGAGCAGGGGCGACACGTGGCCGGCCGACCCCCCACCGGCGAGCAGGACGGAGGTGGGCGAGGACAGGTGGATCACCGACTTCTGCGAGAGGACAGGGCGCGGGTGCGCGAGGGCAGCACCGCGAGCGACCGCCTGATCATCCCGCGTCGGGACTCGAGCAGCGCACGGCACCCCGGTTCGTTGCGGGCGAAGGACAGCAGGATGCCGAGGGCGAGGAGGGTCGTGACGAGGGACGAGCCGCCTGCCGAGACGAGTGGCAGCGGCACGCCGATGACCGGGAAGAGGCCGATGACGGCACCGATGTTGATGATCGCCTGCCCGATGAGCCAGGCCATGATGCCCGAGCCGGCGACCCGCACGAAGCGGTCCTGGGTGCGGCTCACGAGGCGGAAGCACGCCCAGGCGAGGATGCCGAACAGGAGCAGGATCATCAGCGTGCCCGGCAGGCCGAGCTCCTCGCCGATGATGGCGAAGATGAAGTCGTTGTGGGCCTCGGACAGCCAGGCCCACTTCTCCTTCGAGGCGCCGAGGCCGACGCCCCACCAGCCGCCGTCGGCGAGGGCGTACATGCCGTGGACCGCCTGGCCGCACCAGCCGTCGGGGTTGGTGTTGCACGCCGGGTCGAGGAAGTCGGTGATGCGCTTGACGCGGTTGCCGCTCGTCGCGACGAGCGCCGCGACACCGGCCGCCCCGAGCACGCCGCCGACGACGAAGACCCGCAGTGGGGCCCCGGCGACCGCGAGGACCGCGGCGATGACGACGAGGAACACCATGGCGGTGCCGAGGTCGTGGCCGGCGAGGACGAGCGCCAGCACGACCGCGCTGATGGGCACGAGGAAGGGCAGCACGACGTGCAGGACGCTCGACATCCGCGCGGACTTGTTGGCGTAGATGGCGGCGCCGGCGAGGACGAGCCCGACCTTGGCCAGCTCGGAGGGCTGGAACTGCACCGGGCCGAGGGCGAGCCAGTTCTGGTTGCCGTTGACCGAGACGCCGAGCGGGATGACGGCGGCGAGGAGGAGGACGGACGCGACGAGCGAGGGCATCGCGAGGCGCTTCCAGCGCTTGACGTCGAACCGGCTCGCCACGGCGGCCGCGACCCCGCCGAGGACGGCGAACAGCAGCTGGCGGGCGAAGACGGTGTAGGAGGCCTTGTCGGCCAGCAGCTGCTCGACGCTCGAGGCGCTGAAGACCATGATGAGGCCGATGACGACGAGGGTCGTCGTGGCCCCGAGGATGAGGTAGTAGGTCGTCAGGGGCGACTCCAGCTTGGCGATGATCGGCAGCGACCGGGTGCCCCCGGACCGCCCCGCCTCCTCGGCGTGCGCCTCCGCGCGCGCCCGGGCCCGCTCCTTGGCGGCCTGCGCCGCCTGGGCCCGCTGCGCCGCCGACCCCTTGGCGGCCGCACCCTTCGACCGGGACGAGGTCGTCGTGCTCACCCCGTGCTCACCCCCGCACTCACGCGTCGCCCCCGCTCCCCCTGGCGTGCCGGCGGACCGCCTCCTCGAAGGCGTCGCCGCGCGCACCGTAGTTCGTGAACATGTCCATGGACGCCGCCGCCGGGGCGAGCAGCACGACGTCGCCCGGCTGGGCGAGGCGTGCGGCGTGCGTCACGACGCGGTCCATGACCCCAGTGTCCGTGTCGGCGACGTCGACGACGGGGACATCCGGCGCGTGTCGGGAAAGGGCCTGGGCGATCTGGTCCCGGTCGGCTCCGATGAGCACCACCCCGCGCAGCCGCGAGGCGACGTCCTCGACGAGCGCGTCGACGTCGGCGCCCTTCAGCAGCCCACCGGCCACCCACACGACGGAGTCGAACGAGCGCAGGGCCGCCGCGGCCGCGTGCGGGTTGGTGGCCTTGGAGTCGTTGACGAACCGGACGCCGCGGACGGTGGCGACCTCGGCGATGCGGTGCCGGTCGGGCCGGAAGCCGCGCAGCCCGTCACGCACCGCGATCGGGCCGACGCCGTAGGCCCGCGCCAGGGCGGCCGCCGCGAGGGCGTTGGCGACGTAGTGCGGCGGCGGGGGCGGGCCGTCGCCCTGGAGGTCGGCGAGCGTGCACAGCTCGGCCGCCGAGCGCTGCCGCTGCTCGACGAAGGCACGGTCGGCGAGGACGTCCTCGACGACGCCGACCATCGACGGGGCCGGGATGCCCAGGGTGAAGCCCACGGCGCGACAGCCCTCGACGACGTCGGCCTCCATGACGAGCTGCTCGGTCTGGATGTCGGCGACGTTGTAGACGCAGGCCAGGTGGGTGTTCTCGTAGATGCGGCCCTTGGCCCGCAGGTACTCGGCGTAGCCGCCGTGCCAGTCGATGTGGTCGGGCGCCACGTTGAGCACCGCCGACGCGACGGCGGACACCGACCGCTGCCAGTGCAGCTGGAAGCTCGACAGCTCGACGGCGAGGACGTCGTAGGGCTCGGGGTGCAGGACCGCCTCGAGCAGCGGGGTGCCGATGTTGCCGGCGGCCGCGGCGCGCAGGCCGGCGTGCTGCAGGATCGAGGCGAGCATCTGGACCGTCGTCGTCTTGCCGTTGGTGCCGGTGACGGTGAGCCACGGCGCGGCGCCCTCGGCAGGCCGCATCCGCCAGGCGAGCTCGACCTCGCCCCACACCGGTATCCCGGCCGTGGCCGCGGCCAGCATGAGCGGGTCGTGCGGGGGCACGCCGGGCGAGGTGACGACGAGCTCGGTGCCCTCCGGCGGGGTCACGACGTGCTCGGGACCGAGGCGCACGTCCACGCCGAGGATCTCCAGGATCGTGGCCCGCTCGCGGATGGCGTCGGTGGCGTCGCGGGACACGGCGGTCACCCGGGCCCCGCGCTCGGCCAGCACGTCGGCGGCGGCGAAGCCGGACACGCCGAGGCCGACGACGAGGACCTCGATGCCGCTCCAGTCGGCGTCGCGGTGGGTCAGGCCCTCACGGGGCTCGTAGGTCGGGTCGAACGTCATTGGGAACCCACCACCCACTCGGCGTAGAAGAAGCCCAGCCCGAACGCGACGAAGAGGCCGGCGACGATCCAGAACCGGACGACGACGGTCACCTCGTTCCACCCGACCATCTCGAAGTGGTGGTGCAACGGCGCCATCCGCAGCACCCGTCTGCCCGTCAGCTTGAAGGAGGCCACCTGGGCCACGACCGAGAGGGTCTCGAGGACGAACATGCCGCCGAGGATGATGAGGAGCAGCTCGGTGCGGGTCGTGATGGCCAGGCCCGCGAGGGCCCCGCCCAGGGCGAGGGACCCGGTGTCGCCCATGAAGATCTTAGCCGGCGTCGCGTTCCACCAGAGGAACCCGAAGCAGGCGCCCATCCCGGCCGCCGCGACGAGCGCGAGGTCGTGGGAGTCGCGGACCTCGTAGCACTTGATGCCCGGGTTGGTCTGGCAGTTCTGGTTGAAGGTCCAGATGCTGATGAGGACGTAGGCGCCGAAGACCATCGTCGAGACGCCGGTGGCCAGGCCGTCGAGGCCGTCCGTCAGGTTCACGCCGTTGGAGGCGCCCGCGATCATGACGTTGGCGAAGACGACGAACAGGATGACCCCGACCACCGAGCTGCCGGCCAGCGCGAGGCTGATGTTCGTCTCGCGCACGAAGGAGACGAGCAGCGACGCCGGGGTGCGGTACTGGTCGTTCGGGAACTGCACCGCGAGCACGGCGAAGACGACGCCGACGAGCGTCTGGCCGAACAGCTTCTGCTTCGAGCGCAGCCCGAGGCTGCGCTGCTTGCTGATCTTGATGAAGTCGTCGAGGAACCCGACGAACCCGAGGCCGCCCATGAGGAACAGGACGAGCAGTCCGCTCGCCGTGGGCGGGTTGAGGGTGAGCAGGTGGGCGAAGAGGTAGGCGCCGAAGGTCGCGGCGATGATGACGGCCCCGCCCATCGTCGGGGTCCCACGCTTGGTGTGGTGCGAGGTCGGGCCGTCGTCGCGGATGAACTGGCCGTAGCCGCGCTTGACGAGGAACTTGATGAACAACGGGGTGCCGAACAGCGAGATGAGCAGCGAGATGGACGCCGCGAGGAGGACGCCCTTCACCGCGCGGCTCCCTGGACCGCCGCCGCCGACGTCGACGCCGTCGGGCCGGCCGGCAGGGGGATGCCGGCGAGCCGGTCGCCGAGCCAGCGCAGGCCGCTGTCACGGCTGGACTTGAGCAGGACGACGTCACCGGGCCGCAGCCGCTCGACGAGCAGGTCGTGCGCCGCGTCGGCGTCGGGCACCCACGCGGCGCCGGGGAACGCGTCGGCGATGGGCCGCGCGCCCTCCCCCACGACGACGAGCTCGTCGATGCCGCGCGCGGCCGCGTGCTCACCGACGCCCCGGTGCTCGGCGGCGCTGCCGGCACCGAGCTCGAGCATGCCGCCGAGCACCGCCCAGCGGCGGCCGGGCGCGGCCATCGCGGCGAGGGCGTCGAGGGCGGCGCGCATCGAGTCGGGGTTGGCGTTGTAGGCGTCGTTGACGACGACGACGCCGTCGGGGCGCTCGGTGATCTCCATGCGCCAGCGGCTCACGGCCTCGGCGGCGCACAGGCCGGCTACCACCTGGTCGAGGGTCAGGCCGAGCTCGAGGGCGGCCGCGGCCACGGACAGCGAGTTGCCGACGTGGTGGGCGCCGCTCTGGCGCAGCGAGACCCGTGCGGAGCCCTGCGCCGTGACGAGGGTGTACGAGGGCCGTCCGCGGTCGTCGAGGACGACGTCCTCGGCGCGCACGTCGGCGTCGGGGGCGAGGCCCACGAGCACCACGCGCGAGTCGAGCCCGTGGGCCATCGCGCGCACGAGGGGGTCGTCGGCGTTGAGGACGCTGACACCCTCGGCCGGCACGGCGCGCGGCAGCTCCGACTTGGCGAGGGCGATGTTCTCCTTCGAGCCGAACTCGCCGACGTGGGCCGTGCCGACGTTGAGGACGATGGCGACCTGCGGCGGCGCGATGCCGGTCAGGTACGCGATGTGCCCGACGCCCCGGGCCCCCATCTCGGCGACGAGGAAGCGCGTCGTCGGGGTGACCCGGCAGACCGTGAGCGGTACCCCGATCTCGCCGTTGAGCGAGTTGACCGGCGCGACGGTCTCGGCGACGGTCGACAGCACCGAGGCGAGCAGGTCCTTGGCGCTCGTCTTGCCCGACGAGCCGGTGATGCCGACGACGCGCAGCTCCGGCGCGCGGTCGACGACGCCGCGGGCCACGCGGCCGAAGGCGGTCTGGACGTCGTCGACGACGACGCAGGGCACGCCGTCGACGACGCGCGAGGTGAGCGCGGCGACGGCACCTGCGGCGAGGGCCGCGCCGACGTAGGCATGCCCGTCGGCGTGCTCGCCGACGCGGGCGACGTAGAGGCTGCCGGGGGCGCACTCGCGCGAGTCGGTGCTCACGGGGCCGTCGACGACGACGGTCTCGGGCGCGTCGGTGCCGTGGACGGTGCCACCGGTGAGGTCGCGGACCTCGGCCAGGGTCAGGGCGATCACGCGGTCACCCCCGGCCTCGTCGTCGGACGGGTCGTCGTCGGACGCGTCGAGGTGACGGCGGCGAGGGCGGCGCGGACGGCGTCGCGGTCGTCGAACGGGTGCTTCACTCCGTGGATCTCCTGACCCTTCTCGTGTCCCTTGCCGAGCACGACGACGGTGTCGACGTCCTCGGCCTGCTCCCCCGACCCGACCACCGCGAGCGCGACGGCCTCGGCGACGGCGCTCGCGCGCGCGCCACCGTCGATGATCTCGGACGCCGTGGCGTCACCGGACGCCACCTGCGCCCTGGCTCCCTCGACGACGGCCGCGCGGATCGTCGCGGGGTCCTCGCTGCGAGGGTTGTCGTCGGCGACGACGACGACGTCGGCGCGACGGGCGGCGGCGGCGCCCATGGCCGGCCGCTTGCCGCTGTCGCGGTCACCACCGGCCCCGAGCACGACGATGAGACGGCCCCGGGTGCTCGGGCGCAGCGCGGCGAGGGCTGCGTCCACGGCGTCGGGCGTGTGGGCGAAGTCGACGACGCAGCGTGGCGTGCCGTCGCCACCGGGGGCCACGACCTCCATGCGGCCCGGCACGACGGGGGGCACGGCCATCGCCGCCTCGACGTCGGCGTCGGACAGGCCGACGGCGAGCAGGGCGAGCGCCGCCAGGGCGGTGTTCGCGACGTTGAAGTGTCCGGGCAGGTGCGACACCAGGGCGATGCCGCGTCCGGAGGCGTGCTCGCGCAGCGTGAAGGCGCCGCCCTCGGCCTCCTCGACGCCCCAGTCGGCCCTGGCGACCTCGGTGGTCGACAGGGTCGTCACCGGGACGCCGGCCTCGCGGGCCAGGCGCACACCCCAGGCGTCGTCGACGCAGACGACACCGGACCGCGAGCGCCGCGGGGTGAACAGGGACGCCTTGGCGGCGAAGTAGGCCTCCATCGACGGGTGGAAGTCGAGGTGGTCCTGCGAGAGGTTGGTGAAGAGCGCGACGTCGTAGACGACACCGTCGACCCGGTGCAGGGCGAGCGCGTGGCTCGACACCTCCATGACGCAGGCGTCGACGCCACGCTCGCGCATGACGGCGAGCAGCGCGTGCAGGTCGGTGGCCTCGGGCGTCGTGCGCACAGAGTCGACGTGGTCGTCACCGATGCGCGTCTCGACGGTGCCGATGAGGCCGGTGCGCGAGCCGTGCGCGCGCAGGGCCGACTCGACGAGGTAGGCGGTCGTCGTCTTGCCGTTCGTACCGGTGATGCCGATCATCGTCAGCGCCGCCGAGGGGTGCCCGTACACGGTGGCCGCGACGTCCCCGAGGACCGCACGCGGGTCCCCCGAGACGAGCACCGGGACCGCCGGCAGGCCGGCCTGCGCCACGGCGGCCTCGACGAGCCCGCGCCCCTCGGCGTCCGTGAGGACCGCGAGGGCGCCCGCAGCCACGGCGTCGGCGGCGAAGCGGGCGCCGTGGACGTTGAACCCCGGCAGGGCCGCGTAGAGGTCTCCCGGCAGGACGCTGCGGCTGTCCAGCGTCACGCCCGTCACGACGACCGAAGCAGCGTCGGATGCGGCGTCGGATGCGGCCTCGGAAGCGGCGTCGGCGGCGCCCGTCCGGCTCGTCAGGTCGCCGAGGGCGCCGAGCACACGCAGTGGCACGCCCGACGTGGCGGGTCGAACGGTGGAAGGTGACACGTCATCCCAACTTACAGGCCATCCCGCTGGGCCCGCGCATTGCTGATGACCGTGGGGTCGCTCGCGGACAGCGGCTTGTCGGCCCACACGTGGTAGTCCAGGTTCGACTTCGGGCTCGGTGGCGCACCGGTCCGCTCGAGGATGTAGGTCATGATCTGGTTGAAGACCGGCCCGGCGAGCATGCCACCGAACATGCCGGCCGACGGCTTCTGGATGAACACGGCGACGACGTACTTGGGCGCCTCCGCCGGGGCGTAGCCGATGAAGGAGGCCGTGAAGCCGTTGTACCGGCCGAGCTTCTCGTCGTACCGGTCGGCGGTGCCGGTCTTGCCCGCGACCCGGTAGCCCTTGATGCGGGCTGCGCTCGCGGTGCCGTTCTGCCCGGTGACCTCCTCCATCATCCGCGACAGCTTGACCGCGGTGTCCTGCGTGACGACGCGGCGCGGTGTCGTCGGGGCGGACGGGATGAAGGTGCCGCTGTCGTTGTAGACCCCTTCGACGAGCGACGGGGGCACACGGACGCCCTTGTTGGCGATGGTCTGGAAGACACCGGCCTGCTGGATCGCGGTGACCGCGTAGCCCTGGCCGAACAGGATCGTGTAGCGACGGCTCGAGACCCAGTCCTTGGCTCCGGCGAGCAGGCCCGCCGACTCGCCCGGGAACCCGACCGGCGTCTTCTGGCCGACGCCGAACTTGCGGTAGTAGGCCTCCATGACGGCCGGCGGGACCCGCTCACCGATGAGCATCGTCCCCATGTTCGAGGACTTGGCGAGCACGCCGGTGGCCGTCATGTTCTCGACCCCGTGGGGTTCGTTGTCCTTGAACCGGACCCCGGCGCGGGGCAGGCGCTCGGGCACGATGACGCCGGTGTCGGGTGTGATGACACCCTCCTCGAGTGCGGCGGCCATCGTCATGAGCTTGCCGGTGGAGCCGGGCTCGAAGGCGACGTTGAAGGCCTGGTTCTCGAGGTTGGACGCCTTGGCGTCGGCGAGGTCGTTGGGGTCGAACGTCGGGTAGCTGGCGGCCGCGCGGACCTTGCCGGTGGCGACCTCCAGGACGACGGCGGTCCCCGACTCGGCGCCGACCGCGGTCACCTGCTTGGCCAGGGCGTTCTGGGCGTACCACTGCAGGTCCGCGTCGATCGTGAGCCTGACGTTGCGGCCGTTGACGACCGGGGTGTCGGTGCGCTGCGAGCCCGGGATGATGTAGCCGTCCCGGGCCCGCTCGGCCACCGACCGGCCCGGCGTGCCCGCAAGCGTCCGGTCGAGCATCTGCTCGACGCCACCGGCACCGGTCTGGTCCGAGGGCAGCACGTAGCCGACGAGCTGGCCGAGGGCCATCGAGGTCGGGTAGACGCGCTGGGCCGTGCGCTCCCCGGTGATGCCCGGGACGCCGAGGGCCCGGATCTCCCGGTACACGGCAGGGTTGACGTTGCGCGCGAGGACGACGTAGCGGGTCCGCTCCCGCGTCAGCAGCGGCGTGAGGTCGGCGGTGCTGCGTTGCAGGAGTGGCGCCAGGACCTCGGCGGCCTTCGCGACGCCGTCGGCGGTGCAGTCACCGGCGACCTTGACGAAACAGCCGATGATGGTGGGGTCGGCGGCGATGGTGTAGCGGTCGACGGACTGCGCCAGCACCTGGCCCTTGGTGTCGAGGATCTCGCCGCGCATCGCCGGGGTCGTCTGCGTGACGAGGCGCTTGCTGAGCGCCGCCGTCTGGGTGGCCGAGGCGTCGAAGGCCTGGATCCGCAACAGCTGCCCCGCGAAGATCGTGAAGACGAAGAGCGTGGCGACGAACATGACCCGCGCACGGCGGCGCGGGTTGACCTTCGAGATGCGCAGCGGGCGACGGGGCCTGCTGCGGCGGGCCGCCGGGGCGCGACGCGGCGCCGCTCCCCGTCCGGTGCCGGTCGGGTTCGGACGCCCGGTCGGACGCCCACGTCCGGTCGGACGTTCGGTCGGACGTTCGGTCGGACGCGGCGACGTCGTGGCGGCCTTGGGGCCGGACGTGGTGCCGTCGCCGGCCGAGCGCCCGGGCCGCGGGGTAGCCGCCCTCTGGGTACCCCCGCTCGGGGTACCCGCACGCGGGGCCCCGGCGCGGGCTGCCCCCGCGCCGGGAGCACCCTGGCGGGGGGCCTGCCGGCTCGGCGTCCGGGACGGTGCGGCCCCGCGGCCGGTGCGCCGAGGGTCACCACCTCGGGTCTGCGTCACGGGGTCACCTCGTGGTCGTGGGGGCCGTGCCCTGGCTCGGCTGCTGCGTCGTGCCCAGTGTGGGCTCAGAGGTCGCCGACTGCGTCGCATCCGGCGTCGTCGGCGTGGCGGCACCCGACGCCCCGCTCACACCCGTTGCCGTGGCGCCGGCGGCCGCCTTCGCCGCGGCCTCCTCGGCGGTGGCGACCTTCGTCGCCTTCGCGAGGACGCTGCGGACCTTCTTGGTCACCGTCGGCGGCGTCGGGCTCGTGACGATCGGGAAGGCGTTCTGCTTCGTCGCCGGCTCGGGGTTCCCGCTCACGGTCCCGGTCCGCAGGTCGACGTAGCCGCGCGTGTTCATCCGCACCATGCCGAGCGCGGACGCGCTGCGGGCGAGCGCACCGGTCGCCGAGGCGGCGTCGATCTGCTCGTGCAGGTTGCTCGCGGTGTCGTCGAGGCGCGCGGACTCGCGCTGGAGGTCACCGAGCGCGAGCGAGCCCTGGGCCAGGGCCGTGTTGAGCAGCAGGAGCGCGATGAGCCCGCCGACGAGCAGGGCGATGCACAGCGCAGCGAAGGCGCCGTTGCCGGTCCTGGCGATCGACGTCGGGATGACGCGGAGCGGCGCGGCGGCCGGCGCCCGTCGCGGTGCACGGAGCGGCCGGGCCGTGGCGGTCATCTGGCTCATCGGGTGGGTCCCTTCGTGGTGGTGCTGCGGGCGGAGTGCGTGGAGGTGTCGCGCACGCGCTCGGCGACGCGAAGGCGGGCCGAGGCGGCCCGCGGGTTGGTGGCGACCTCGTCGGCCGAGGGCTCCTCGGCCCCACGGGTCACGAGGGACAGGTAGGGGGCGTGCTCCGGCAGCTCGACGGGCAGGTCCGGCGGCGCGCTCGACGTGGCCCCCGCGGCGAACGCGCGCTTGGTCGTCCGGTCCTCGAGGGAGTGGTAGGACAGCACCGCGATCCGGCCGCCGACGGCGAGCACCGCGACCGCCTCCTCGATGGCCCGGCGCCACACGGCCAGCTCGTCGTTGACCTCGATGCGCAGGGCCTGGAAGGTCCGCTTCGCGGGGTGACCGCTCTGGCGCTGCGACGCGGCGGGGATGACGCGTCGGAGCAGCTCGACGAGGCGGCCCGAGGTCGTGAACGGCTCGACCTCCCGGTCGCGGACCACGGCGGCGGCGATCTTGCGCGCGAAGCGCTCCTCGCCGTACTCGCGCAGGATCCGGGTGAGGTCCTGGGCCGTGTACGTGTTGAGGACGTCGGCGGCGGTGAGACCCGTCGACTGGTCCATGCGCATGTCGAGCGGGGCGTCGACGCGGTAGGCGAAACCCCGGTCGGTCTCGTCGAGCTGCAGCGAGCTGACCCCGAGATCGAAGAGGATGCCGTGGACGGCCGGGAGCCGAAGGTCGTCGACGACCTCGCGGATCTCGTCGTAGACGGCGTGGACCGGGCGGAAGCGGTCCCCGAACCGGGCGAGTCGCTCGCCGGCGAGGGCGAGGGCCTCACGGTCGCGGTCGATGCCGACGACGGTGCACCCGGGAAAGCGGTCGAGGACGCCCTCGGCGTGGCCGCCCATGCCGAGGGTCCCGTCGACGTGCACCGCGCCCGGCCGGTCCAGGGCCGGGGCGAGCAGGTCGAGGATCCGGTCGCGCATGACGGGCACGTGCCGTTCCTGCGCCGGTCCTCGGTCGTTCATGGGGCGTCCTCACGCTCGTTCTGCTGCCAGTGGGGCTGGTGTTACTGAAGTTGCTGGTGTGACTGGTTCGGGGATAGGGGTGTGCGATGCGGCAGTGGAGGTGGAGGGTGGCCGACGGTGCGGGCCGGCGCGGGGTCCGGCGGTGCTGCACCTGGGGGCTGGTCCCCATCCGCTGCGCCGCCCGGGACGGGGGAAGTCGTCCCGGGAGGAGAAGCGGCTGGAGGCCGGCGCCTAGGTACGGCGCGAGGGTGCGGTCGAGCGGGTCGAGCTGCTCAGAAGAGGCCGGGGATCACCTCCTCGGCCGTGTCCGCGAACGCCTGCTCGGTCCGCTCGAGGTAGTCGTTCCAGACGGTGCTGTCCCAGACCTCGAGGCGCGAGCCGGCACCGATGACGGTGACATCGCGGTCGAGGCCGGCGTACTGGCGCAGGTTGGCCGGGATGGTGAAACGCCCCTGCTTGTCGGGGACCTCGTCCGACGCGCCGGAGAGGAAGACGCGCATGTAGTCGCGAGCGGCTCGGCTCGTCGTGGGCGCCTGGCGCATCTGCTCCGCGACCGTGACGAACTCGTCCATCGGATAGATGAACAGGCACCGCTCCTGACCACGCGTGACGACGAGCCCTTCGGCCATCCGGTCGCGGTACTTGGCCGGCAGGAAGATGCGGCCCTTGTCGTCGAGACGAGGCGTGTGCGTCCCCAGAAACACGGTCCGCCACCTCCCCTTGTCCGACCCGCAGGCGACCCCACTCCCACCTTGTTGCTCCACGATACTCCACTTCCCTCCACCGTCAACGACGTTTCCCCCAAAATCGCGTCCGGCGCGTCGCGTTTGCGCAGGTCAGCGGCGGTGGTGCGAAGTGGAGGGCAGCACTCCCCGTCACCGCGGCGTCGCGCTCTGCCCGACCTGCCCTGCCTCCCCGGACCCGGCCGGGCGGCACGCCCGGAGCACGCGGAGGACACACGGAACGAACCAACCGGACCCGGTCGTCGTCCCGGTGGAGGAGAGTGGAGGAGGTCCCGGGCGACCGGGGAGCCGCGGGTGGCCCGCGGCCCGCAGGAACTCCCTGCAGTCACGGCACGTCGGTCACTACCGGCACGGCAGGTCCATGGGGGAAGATCACGTGACGGAGTGCGTCGGGTCGCCACGAGCGGACCGGCGCACCGACATGGGGAAGAAGCGGAGGAACAGTGACGACGACGGAGACCGGACTCGACACCACGGCCGGTGCCGGGGGGACCGACCTCGACCTCGTCCACGACGTCGCGGACCGCCTGGTCGCGGCCATGACGAGCGTCATCGAGGGCAAGGCCGACGTCGTGCGCACGACCGTGACGGTCCTGTTCGCCGGCGGCCACCTGCTCATCGAGGACGTGCCGGGCGTCGGAAAGACGATGCTCGCCAAGGCGCTCGCGCGCTCGATCGACGCGACCGTGCGGCGCATCCAGTTCACGCCCGACCTGCTGCCGAGCGACGTCACGGGCGTCAGCGTCTTCAACCAGGACGCCCGACGCTTCGACTTCCGTCCGGGCGCGATCTTCGCCAACGTCGTCGTCGGTGACGAGATCAACCGCGCCTCGCCCAAGACCCAGTCGGCGATGCTCGAGTCGATGGAGGAGCGCCAGGTCACCGTCGACGGCACGACCTACACGCTCCAGGCACCGTTCATCGTCATGGCGACCCAGAACCCCATCGAGATGGAGGGCACCTACCCGCTCCCCGAGGCCCAGCGCGACCGGTTCATGGCCCGCATCTCGATGGGCTACCCGGCGGCGCAGGCCGAGCTGGAGCTGCTCGAGACGCACGGCGCCCGCTCCCCGCTCGAGGCCCTCGCCCCCGTCACGGACGCCCCCACCATCAACCGCGTCGTCGAGGCCGTCACCCGCGTGCACGCGAGTCCCGCGGTCCGCCAGTACATCGTCGACCTCGTCGCGCGGACCCGCGCCACGACCGCCCTGCGCCTCGGCGCCTCGCCGCGGGCCGCCCTCCACCTGCTCCGGGCGGCGCGCGCCCACGCCGCCCTCGAGGGTCGCGACCACGTCATCCCGGACGACGTGCAGGTCCTCGCCGGTCCGGTCCTCGCGCACCGCCTCATCCCCTCGAGCGAGACCCAGCTGGCCCGGCGCACCACGTCCGACGTCGTCGTCGACCTCCTGCGTCAGGTGCCGGTCCCCCCGGCGGCGCGCTGAGGGGCGGAGGGCCGGCCCGTGCGTGCCCTGCGAAGCGTCCTGACGACCCGGGGACGGGCGTTCTTCGGCTCCGGCGTCGTCCTGGTTCTCGCGGGCGTCGTCTTCGGCTTCCGCGACATCACCCGGTTCGGGGTGCTCCTCGTCGCGCTGCCGGTCATCTCCGCGGCGCTCGTGCGCACGCGACGCACCCGGATGCGCATCGAACGGCACGCGCATCCCGAGCGGATCAGCGTCGGGCAGGACGCCCACGTCACGCTCTCGTTCGAGAACGTCTCGAGCTCGACGACGCCGCTCTTCCTGGCCGAGGAGCGCATCGACTACGTCCTGGGTGACCGCCCCCGGTTCGTCGTCGGGCGCATCCCGCCCGGACGCGTCCGGGCCATCGACTACGGCGTGCGGTCGCACCTGCGGGGCCGGCACCGCCTCGGCCCACTCGGTGTCCAGGTGCAGGACCCCTTCGGGCTGGCCAACCGCCATGCCGTCCTCGAGGGGACGGCCGACCTCGTCATCCTGCCTGCCGTGCACCCCCTCGGCTCGAGCCGGCACCCGAGCGCCGGCGTCGGCTCCGAGGGCGAGCAGGCACACCTCATCGCGCTGCACGGCGAGGACGACGTCACGATCCGCGAGTACCGCGACGGCGACGACCTGCGGCGCATCCACTGGCCCGCCACGGCCCGCACCGGCGACCTCATGGTGCGCCAGGAGGACCGCCCCGCCCAGCGCCGCGCAGTCGTCCTGCTCGACCCGCGCCCCTCGGCGCACGGAGGGTCGGGCGCCACGAGCTCCTTCGAGTGGTGCGTGACGGCAGCGGCGTCGATCGCCGTGCACCTGGCCGAGTCGGGATACGCAGTGCACCTCCTGTGCGCCGAGACCGTCGCGAGCACGCGCGTGACCGACCCGATGCCGGTCGACGAGATCCTCGACGTGCTCGCCGTGACCCAGCTGCGCGACGACAGCGGCGAGGACGAGATCCTCCGCGCCGCGCAGGCCCTCGCGGCCGCGGGCGGGCTCGTCGTGGCCATCATCGGCCCGCACGACCCGGTCGTCACCTCGCGCGTGGCGAGCCTGCGCCAGCCGGGAACGACCGGGCTGGCCCTCGTCGTCGACGCCCGCTCCTTCGGCCCGAGCGACGCCGAGGACGCCGGCGGCCATGTCGACGCGCTGCGCCTCGCCGGCTGGCGGGCAGCCGGCGCCGGTCGCGCCGACGACATCGCCCACGCCTGGGCCGTCCTGACGGCCGCGACCGTGGCAGGCAGCCGATGACCCGCCGGCGCTGGCGCATCACCCTGCTCGGGGCCCTCGCGACGCTCACCGCGTGCTACCCGGTGACCAGCCTCTTCACGGAGGCGACGTGGTTCGGCCAGGCCGTCGTCGTCGTGTCCGTCGTCGCCGCCGTCGGACTCGTCCTGCGCGGCCTGACCCGCTCGCGCACGCTGGTCGTCGCCCTCCAGGTGCTCGTCCTCGGCACCTTCCTCGTCGTGCGGGTGGCCGGTGGCACCTTCGCCTACCTCGTCGTGCCGACCGTGCAGACGGCCGAGGTGCTCAACGGCCTCGGCCTCCAGGCGCTCGAGACGGTCCAGCGGTACACCGCGCCCGCACCGCTCAACGACGGCGTCACCTTCTGCATGCTCGTCGTCGTGGCCGTCGTCGCCATCAGCGTCGACGCGACGGCCGCCACCTGGCGCAGCCCCGCGGCCGCGGGGCTGCCCCTCCTCACGGCCTACCTCATCACCGCCGCGAACGGCGACTCCGCACTGGCGCTGCGCTACTTCGTCGTCCCGGTCGCGCTCTGGCTCGTCATGCTCCACACGACGGCCCGGGCGCAGTTCGGTCGCTGGGGCACCGCCCGACCGGCCGAGCACAGCGAGATCGACGAGGCGGCCCACGACCGCGCCGCCCTGCGCTCCTTCTCCGGCGCGGCGGTGCGGGTGGGAGCCGCCGGCGTCGTCCTGGCGTTGGCCGTCCCGGCCGTCGTGCCGCACTTCCCGCCCCGTTACCTCACCGAGGGACTCGGGCGCTCGGGTGTCGGCGGCGAGGGCTCGGTCGGCTTCAACAACACCCTCGACCTCAGCCGAAGCCTCAACGACACGAACCAGTCCCCGGTCCTGCGGTACACGACGACCGGTTTCACGCGGCCGCCGCTGCGCGTGCTCGCCACGTCGTACTACTCCCGCGGCCAGTGGCAGGGCTCGGCACGACGGACAAGGGCCCCGTCGACGGGATGCCCCTGCCCCCACCGTCGCAGCGTCGCGACTACGTCATCTCGGTCACCGGCAACACGCTGTCCGCGCCCCGCGTCGCCGCCCCCTTCCCCGTGGTCGCCGTGTCGATGCCGGGGACCGGCTGGCGGATCGACCCGGCGACCCGGGACGTCCGCGTCGACAAGGCGGTCGCCGACTACCAGATCACCTACGCCGACATCGCGCCGAGCGCCGCCCAGCTGCGTGACTCCGGGCCGCCGGACCCCGCCGACCTCACCGACGACGACCTGACGATCCCGGACCGCTCTCGGGCCCTCATCGAGCGGTGGTCCGCAGAGGTCACCGCCGGCGCGGACAACCCGCTCGACAAGGCGATCGCGATCCAGAACCACCTGCGCGACACGTCGCGGTACACCTACACGCTCGACCTGGGCGAGCCGCTGCGCGACGAGGCCGGCCGGCTCCTCGAGCCGATCGAGAACTTCTACCGCACGCGCCGCGGCTACTGCGTCCAGTTCGCCACGGCGATGATCATGATGGCCCGCGCGCAGGGCATCCCGGCCCGGATGGCCATCGGCTTCCTGCCCGGCAACCGCTCCGGCGACGAGTACGTCGTCAAGGCGTCCGACGCCCACGCATGGCCCGAGCTGTACTTCCAGGGCTACGGATGGCTGCGCTTCGAGCCGACGCCGGGTGCGCGCTCGGGCACGCCACCGCCGTACGCCGTCGTCGGCGCCGGCTCCGGCGGCACGGGCGGTGGCCGCTCGGTCGACGACACCGAGTCCGGGAGCACCGCGCGGCCGACGTCGACCCGGGCGACGACCACGACGACGACGGCGGTGGCGGCGCAGCCCTCGTTCGGCGACACGCTCGCGTCGGTCTTCAGCCTGCGCCACCTCGCCGTCGTCCTCGCCGTCCTCATCGGACTCCTCGCCGCGTTCGTCATGCCCTTGACGGCCTGGCTGCTGCGGGCCCGGCGCCGCCGAGCCGCCGTCACGCGTCAGGACCTCATCGAGGCCGAGTGGGAGGCGCTGACCTCGCACCTCGGTGACCTCGGCCTGTCGGCGCCGGACGGCGTCACGCTGCGCCAGCTGCGGCACCGGTACGTCACCGAGGGCCACCTCGACACCGAGAACGCCACGGCGATGGGACGAGTCACCGCGACGCTGGAGAAGTCCCGGTACGACCGGCCCGAGCGGACGACGCCGCAGGAGGCGATCCGCCTGCACAGCGACATCCGCGCGATCCGCCGCAACGTCGGGCGCACCCGCGCCTGGCAGACGCGTCTGCGCTCCTTCTTCTGGCCCGCGGCCGGCGTCGAGTGGTGGCGCGGGCTGCCCGCCCGCCTCGGCTCGCGGACCCGCCGTCGCTGACGTGAGGTCGTCGCCTCAGTAGCGGACCCGGCGGTAGAGCGCCGCGTGCGACGCCGGTGGCGCGTGCTCGGTGAGGCCGGTGGTGTACGCGGGCGCCGTCCGCTCGAGGTAGGCCCGGACCCCCTCGAACAGCTCGGGGTGGCGTTGCTCGCACCGGGCCAGCAGGCTGGCCGCCCCCAGACGGGCCGGGTCCTCGCGGAACACCTGCAGCTTGGCGACGGGCAGGCGACCGCCCAGCACCCGGTCGGCCAGGACGATGGTCGGGTTCCACCGGTCCCGCCGCACTCCCCGCATCTCCCGGGCCACGGTGAGCAGCCGGGCCCGACCGCCGGCGACGGTGTCCGGCCGGGCACGCCACGCGACGCGGTTCAGGGCCATCCACGTGTCGCGCAGCCCCGGCCGGAAGTACGCGGCACACTCGAAGCCGGCCTCCAGCAGCCGGCGGCTCAGACCCACCTCGTAGGAGTGGATGACCTGCTTCTTGTCCGGCAGGACCGTGACCCCTTCCCAGAAGGAGCGGAAGGCCTCGCTGCCGGCGGCCTCGGGCCGGAACACCATGAAGTAGCTCTGCACGTGCGGCGCGATCTCCGTGTTCGACGTCAGCCCCCAGAAGCCGCAACGCCGTCGCTGCATCCGCTTCCAGATCCGCAGCAACGGGACCGTCGTCCCGACGAAGCTGTCGTTGCACAGGACGACCTCGTGGCCGGACTCGACGTGCGCGACCTCGAGCCCGTACCGGTAGCTCATGAAGTCGTGCCCGACGTTGGGCCGCTGGACGACCTCCAGGTGGGGGCGTGTGGCAGCCCACCGCTCACCGTCCGGGCCCAGGCCGCTCGTGGTGACGAGGACCACGCGGTCGCAGACGGTCGCGAGCTGGTCGACGAACCGTCGCACGTGCGGCGCCAGCTGCCCGTCGGGGTCGAAGTGGGCCATGACCGCGACGCGTCGGTGGACGGTGGAGGGCACGCTGGACTCCTCTTTCGGTGGCAGGGCCTGCTCCGGAACCGACGCGGGGGGACGAACCCGCGGGCCGGGCGGCATCCAGCCACCCGGCCCGCGTCGGGACCGTCCGCGAGTCCACGCGTCAGTCGAGGTAGTCGCGCAGGACCTGCGAACGGCTCGGGTGACGCAGCTTGCTCATCGTCTTGGACTCGATCTGGCGGATCCGCTCGCGCGTGACGCCGTAGACCTTGCCGATCTCGTCGAGCGTCTTCGGCTGGCCGTCGGTCAGGCCGAAGCGCATGGAGACGACCCCCGCCTCGCGCTCGGAGAGCGTGTCGAGGACCGAGTGCAGCTGCTCCTGCAGGAGCGTGAAGCTGACGGCGTCCGCGGGCACGATCGCCTCGGAGTCCTCGATGAGGTCACCGAACTCGCTGTCGCCGTCCTCGCCGAGCGGGGTGTGCAGCGAGATGGGCTCGCGGCCGTACTTCTGGACCTCGACGACCTTCTCGGGCGTCATGTCGAGCTCCTTGGCCAGCTCCTCCGGGGTGGGCTCGCGGCCGAGGTCCTGGAGCATCTGTCGCTGGACACGGGCCAGCTTGTTGATGACCTCGACCATGTGCACCGGGATGCGGATGGTGCGGGCCTGGTCGGCCATCGCGCGGGTGATGGCCTGACGGATCCACCACGTCGCGTACGTCGAGAACTTGTAGCCCTTGGTGTAGTCGAACTTCTCGACCGCGCGGATCAGGCCGAGGTTGCCCTCCTGGATGAGGTCGAGGAAGAGCATGCCGCGACCGGTGTAGCGCTTCGCGAGCGAGACGACGAGACGCAGGTTGGCCTCGAGGAGGTGGTTCTTGGCCTTCTTGCCGTCCTGGGCGATCCACCACAGCTCGCGCTTGAGCTTCATGTCGATCTTGTCGCCGGAGTTGAGCTTCTCCTCGGCGAACAGGCCGGCCTCGATGCGCTTGGCGAGCTCGACCTCCTGCTCGGCGTTGAGGAGGGCGACCTTGCCGATCTGCTTGAGGTAGTCCTTGACGGGGTCGGCGGTGGCACCGGCGGTGACGACCTGCTGCGCGGGGGCGTCGTCCTCGTCGTCGTCGCGGATGACGAACCCGGACTCCTCGGCCTCCTCGGCGGGAGCGGCGGCGTCCGTGGCGACCGGGACCGTGTCGTCGTCGCCCTCCTCGGTGTCCTCTGCCGCGGGCGACTCGTCGGTCTCGTCGCTGTCGTCGTCGTCGGTGACCTCGACGTCGACGAGCTCGCTCTCGTCGGCGTCCTCGGGTTCGGCGTCATCGTCCTCGAGCTCGTCCGAGTCCCCGGCGACCTCGGCGGCAGCCACCTTCTTCGGGGCGGTCTTGCCGGCGGCCTTCTTGGCGGCGGCCTTCTTCGCGGCCGGCTTGGCGGCGGCCTTGGCGACGCCGGCGTTCGTGGCGGCCTTCTTGGCCGGCGCCTTGCGCGCCGCCGCGCCCTCGGCCTCGGCGGTGGCCTCGGCCTCGCCGGCCTTCGTCGCGGGGGTGGCCTTCCTGGCGGTCGTCTTGGCGGTCGTCGTCCTCTTGGCGGTCGTCGTCGCAGCAGCGGTGGTGGAACGTGCGGTGGCCACAGTGCCTCCCTTGGTCCCGGATCGGGTTCGCTTCTTCGTGTCGGTGTGCGGCGCGTCGACGACGATCTCGATGTCGTGGGCCTCGAGGGTGACGAGGACCGGCTTCATCTGCTTCAGGTCGAGGGCTGCCTCAGCCTGCGCTCGTGCGATCTCGGTGCCGGTGATGCTTCCGTTGGTGCTGCCCTTGACCAGGAGCTGCATGATCGCCTCGTGCTGGAACACCTTGGGCAGGGTCTTCGGGGGTCCAGCGGGTGTTGCCTTCGGCACGGATGCAGTCGCCTTTCATCGCGGGTCTCGTGTGGTGCGGGCCGACGTGAGCACGCGGGCATGCCACATCACAACGAGCGAGAACGGGGGTTCGTGCCGGAAGAGCGTGGCCTGTCGGAGTCGGGTCCCCTCGGACGATCTCGCTGTGTGCCTCTTGCGATCCGGTACTCGGACATTATAAAACGCGCAACGGCGTGCGAGCGAACGGATCGGGCCGCGCGGTGGTGCCGACCCGGTGTGACACGACCCCGCCGGCGGGCGGGGCGGGCTCAGCCGGCCTTGACGGCGAGCACCGGGCAGGACGCGTCGAGCAGGATGCGCTGGGCGTTGGAGCCGAGGATGAGCTTGCCGACGGGGCTGCGGCGACGCAGTCCGATGACGATGAAGTCGGCGTTCTCCGCCTCCGCGACGCTGATGAGGTCCTCGGCCGGGTCGTTGCCCCGGACCAGCTGGCGCACCTCGTGCTCCAGGCCCTTGTCCTCGAGCACGGTCGTGACCCGCTCGAGCTCGGCCTCGAACGCGCTGGCCTCGTCGGCGTCGAAGTCCTTCCCACCCCGGTGGGAGCTGATGACGACGAGCTTGGTCCCCCTCAGGACGCACTCCTCGGCGGCTCGCTTGAGCGCCGCGCGTCCCTCCTTGGTGGCGACGTATCCGACGACGATGGCCACTTCGCGGACCTCCTTGTACGGCAACAACCGGGTGCTCGCACCGTACCCGAAAAGGTGGCCGCGGGCACCGGCACGCGCGCTCGGACGGATCGCGTTGCGCGCCGGGCCTGCCGAGGCGTCGGGGTCAGCGCGGACGCGCGAGGGCCTCGCGGACCACCGAGCCGACCTGCTCCTCCTCGATGAGGAAGCCGTCGTGTCCGTAGGCGGAGGTGATCGAGACGCGCGTCGAGACGGGGAGAGCCGCATGCAGCTCGTCCGACAGCCGCGGGGGGTACAGCCGGTCGGTGTCGACGGACACCACGGTGCAGTCGGCCGTGACGCGCGCCAGCGCCGCCTCGATGCCGCCGCGGTCGCGGCCGACGTCGTGGGAGTTCATCGCCTCGGTGAGCACGACGTAGGAGTTCGCGTCGAAACGGCGGGCGAGCTTGCCGGCGTGGTGGTCCAGGTAGGACTCGACGGCGAAACGCCCTCTGCCGGCGGCGCGTTCGCTGAGGCTGAACGGGTCCTCGCCGAGCTGGGCCTGACGACCGAACCGGTCGTCGAGCTCGGTCTCGGTGCGGTAGGTCACGTGCGCGATGCGCCGGGCGAGGCCCAGGCCGGTGTCGGGACGGTGGTCCGTGTCGTAGTAGTCGCCGCCGGCGTAGTGGGGGTCGCTGCGGATGGCGAGCAGCTGCGGCTGGCACCAGGCGATCTGCTCGGCCGTGGCGTAGGGCGTGGAGGCGAGCACGACACAGCGGTCGACGTCGTCGGGGTGGCTGACGGCCCACTCGAGGGCGCGCATGCCGCCCATCGAACCTCCGACGACCGCGGCAAGCCGCGTGATGCCGAGCTCGGTCAGCAGCGCCCGCTCGGCGGCGACCTGGTCGCGCACGGTCACGTACGGGAAGCGGCTGCCCCAGGGGCGCCCGTCCGGGGCGGGGCTCGCCGGCCCGGTCGAGCCCTGGCAGCCGCCGAGGACGTTGGCGGCGACGACGAACCAGTCCTCGGGGTCCACGGCCTGCCCCGGACCGATGAGGCTGTTCCACCAGCCGGGCGACGGGTGGCCCTCGCCCGCCTCACCGACGACGTGGCTGTCGCCGGTGAGGGCGTGCTCGACGAGGACGACGTTGTCGCGGGCCTCGTTGAGCCGGCCCCACGTCTCGTAGGCGATCCGGACCTCGGGAAGGACGCCCCCGCGCTCGAGCTCGAGGTCACCGACGTCGACGAACTGCCGCCTGCCGACGGGGTCCCCCTCGCGCCAGACGCCGTCGCCGCGTCGGTCGGCCGAGACGTCGGGACGAACGGGCTGCGAGCCGTCGACACCCTGCTGGCGTCGGGCCGGACGGCGCGTGACCTGGCCGGACCGGTGGGTCACAGTCATTCTGGCTGCTCCTCGGGTGTGCGCGCTTGCCGCAGTCCCGTGCCGGTGCGGCCTGGTCCTCACCCGGGGCACCCCACCGCGAAGGAGGGTTGCCGGCCAGCGAGCCGGGGCTTGGCGCTGGCGCTCATGACCTGCCACCACCATACGCGACCGCGTCTCGAGGCGTGGCCCTCGGGTCCACGGGCTGGACGGCTGGAGGGCAGGTCAGGCGCAGCTGCGGGGACGCAGGCCCCAGTCGAGGGACTGCCGCACGAGCTGTGCCAGCCGGTACCGCGGGTCGACCTCGAGGGCACGGTCCACGGCGACGGAGGCGTGGGCGCCGTCGCCGAGCCACCAGGCGTACGCGGCCACCACCGCCAGGACCGGTGCCGCACACGCGGCGGGGGTCGCCCGGCACAGCTCTTCGAGGCGCGCCAGGCGCACTCGCTCGGTCAGCGCGCGGTCCCACCCGCCGCTCCCCTCCAGCATCTCGTCGATGTCCTCCTCGATCTCCTCGTCCACGACCTCCCTCACGTCCCGCGGCAGGCTGTCGTGGGAGGACGTGTCGGCCTCGAGTGCGCGGCGCAACCGGCTGACGAGGTCGCGCGGGCAGGCCTCCAGGGAGAGGGTCCCGGGGCACACCCACGCGACGAGCAGGTCGCGCAGGCGGACGTCGACGAGCGGGCCGAGCAGCGCGGCCAGCGTCGTCGGCGTCGGCTCGGTGCCGAGCCCGCGGCGCACGAGGCGGACCCACGCCCCCAGTGCCTCGTCGACGAGGGCAGCGCGCGCCCGGCGGTCGGCAACGCCGGTCCCGACATCCGAGTGGGCGTGCCGCTCGGCCCACGCCTCGACCGCGGCGAGCCGGTCGTCGTGACGCGGGTCCTGCGTCGGCAGGGGCTCGACGAGCGCTGCGAGCTGCTGGCGCGTGCCCAGCACGACGGTGCCCAGGGCGACGTACTCGGCGACGGCCGGGACGTCGGCCACGTCCGGCAGGGCTCGCCCGGGCGGTGGGCAGCAGGCGCAGTCGAGCCCGAACCAGCGGCCCTCGCGCACGACGAGCCGGTCGCCCACCGGGACGAGCTCAGCCTCGAGCGCGTCGCCCAGGGCGGTGAGCAACGGTGCGGGATCCTCGTCGGCGGCGCCGCCGGCGAACCCGACGAGGACGACGCGGCTCGGCCGCTCGCGCACCAGGGCGGGCAGGATCTGCGCAGCCGCCGCGGCGGCGTCGGGTGGGGCGACGAGGTCCAGCCGGGCCACGAGCCCGAGGCGCCGGCCGTGGAAGCAGGCCACGACGACACTGCGCTCGGGCCTGAAACCGAGGTGGTAGGGCAGGACCGTCAGCAGGTCGGCCGGTCCGGACAGGGAGATCTTCGGCATGCCCGAAGGCTGCCCCCGGCCGGCGCGGAGCGGCACTCCCCCGCCGGCCGCCTGTGGACCGCGCCGCCAGGCGCGGAGGGGGTGTGGACGACGGTGCTGCGTCAGCGCTCGAGGCGCTTGCGGACCGACTCGAGCACGTAGTCGGTGGCCGCCTGGCGGACCCCCTCGGGCAGGCGTACCCCCTCGGATCGACCCGGGCCGGTCGAGCGCGGGCCGTCCGCCGGGCGCTGCGCTCCGAGGCCGCCTGCGGTCGGTGCCCCCGAGGCGCCTGTCGAGCCGGTCAGCCGCCCGACGACACGGCCCGGTGCGGCAGCCCCGGTCACGTCACGGTCGCGGCGTCGACCGTCGGCGACCTGGCCGGCCCAGAGCCGGGCCCGCGCGTCGGCAGGCGTCCCCAGCGCGGTCCCCACGCGGTCGTCCGGTGCGGTCGGGGACTCCGACGCCTGCCCGGGCTGCTCGGCGCGGGTCCGCGGCGTCCGCTCGGCAGCACCCGGGCGTGACGTCCCGGGCCGGTGCAGCCCCTGGCCGATCTCCCAGGCGATGAAGCGGTCGGTCTCCTCGAGGAAGGCCTTGACGACCCAGGTGAGCACCACGGCGTCGTCGGCCACCCCGATGACCGGCAGGATGGCCTCCGGCACGAGGTCCAGCGGTGACGCCACGTAGGCGACCGCCGCCGCGACGAGCGCGAGCCTGCCCAGCGACGTGCCGGCGTACGTGCGGTCGAGCGTGGCCCGGACGAGCCGCGGCACCGCCTGCACGCGCTCGCCGAGCCGGGGCGCGCCCGGGCGGGTCGAGGCGCGCACGACGGACGCGACGGTCGCGGCGAGCTTGAGCCGAGAGGCGGTCTTCATGCCCGCCCCAACGAGCGGCCGGGCAGATGGATTCCCGGCGCCGACGTCGTGTGCGCGGGGACGCCGGCGACGCGTCCGCCGGGATGGAGGACGCGTGCGCGGCCTCGGCCGGGCGTCGGGGCCGTCATCGGTGAGGTCACCGACCGAACGTCGCCACGGGCGGGAACTCCTTGGCGGCCTGCTGGCCGATCCGGCCGAGCATGTACACGTCGACACCGGCGCCGAGGACGCCACCGACGACGGGCACGGCCCGCCCGAGACGGGCGAAGGTGCCCTGACCGATGCGTCCGAGGAGGCGGAAGCCGACGGCCTTGTTGACGACCATGAGCGTCGGCGGGGGCAGACGGTCGAGCGCGAGCATGGACAGCCGGCCCCCGGCCGCGTGGAGGCCGGCCTTCTTCAGCAGGTCGTCGCGGTCGGCGCCGACGAGGGTCAGCAGGATCGCCGAGCGGATCTCGGGCTGGTCGATGTCGTACCCGCGGACCTTCGCGGTCGCGGCGGTCAGGCGCGTGCCGAGCAGGTAGAACTCGAGGAGGTTGGCGGGCAGCGAGACCGGCATCGTGAAGAAGCCGCCGAGGCCCGTGACGAACCCACCTGCGGCGCCGAGCTGCCGGTGGTCGCGAGCGATGATCCGCAGGGCCTGCTCGGCGTCGCCGTGGGCGTCGCGCAGGGCCTTCGCGGCCACCTCGTGGGCGGAGTCGAACGGGCCCTTGCCGTCGATGCCGACGTCGAGGAGCCGCTCGACGAGCCGCGTCGCAGCGCCCGTCAGGCCGCTCTCCGCGGGCAGGGCGGCACGGGAGAGCGCGCCGCCGTCCGCCCCTTCGCCCACCTGCTCGGTCCCTGCGTCCGAGGTCTGCACTGCCCCGCCCCTGTCCCATCCGAACAAGCCCACCGGCCCTCACTCCTCGCACGACGTCGCGTCTGCGGCCGCACCCGGCGACCCCTCCCCCGCCACCGTATGACGACTCGGCGCCGCGGTGCGCGCCAACGCCGCGGCGATCTGCCACGCCCCCCGGACGGACGGCGCACGGTCGGTGGACGGACCCGGACGGACGCGTGGACGCAGCAGCGTGGGCGGCGTCTCGTAGGGTCGACCCATGTCCGGACCGATCCTCGGCGCGTCGCTCGACGACCTGCGCCGCGACCGCACGAGCGTCAAGTGGCGGCGGTACGGGCCCGAGGTCCTGCCGTTGTGGATCGCGGAGATGGACGCCCTGCCCTGTCCCGCCGTCGTCGACGCGGTGAGCGAGGCGATGCGGCGGGGCGACACCGGCTACGCGTGGACCGACGACTACGCCGAGGCCTTCGCCGACCACGCCGAGGCCACGTGGTGCTGGCGGCCCGACCCCGCGACGACGGTCCGCGTCACCGACGTGCTGACCGGGGTCACCCACCTGCTTCGGCTGCTCACCGACCCGGGCGGCCCCGTCGTGCTCACCACACCGGTGTACAACGCCTTCTTCGAGGTGGTCGAGGCCGCCGGACGGCGCGTCGTCGAAGCACCGCTGGGCGAGGGCCACCGGCTCGACCTCGACTCCCTCGCAAGGGCATTCGCCACGGCGACCGACGGTGGGGCGCGGGCCGTCCTGCTGCTGTCGAACCCGCACAACCCGACTGGCACCGTGCACACCGCGGACGAGCTCGCGGCGGTGGCCCGGCTCGCCGACGAGCACGGGGTGCGCGTCCTGTCCGACGAGATCCACGGCGCGCTCGTGTACTCCACGAGCACCTTCACGCCGTACCTGGCCGTTCCCGGCACCGAGAACGGCATCGTGGTGTCGTCGGCCTCCAAGGCCTGGAACCTCGCCGGCCTCAAGGCCGCGGTCATCGCCCCGGGGCCGGACGCCGTGCCCGACGTGCGTCGCCTGCACCCGTTCGTGACGTTCGGGGCCAGCCACCTCGGCGTCGTCGCGCACGTCGCGGCGTGGCGCGACGGACGGCAGTGGCTCGCGCGCCTGCTCGACGAGCTCGACGCCAACCGCACGCTGCTCGCCCGGCTCGTGGCCGAGCGCCTGCCGGGCGCCGAGCTCACGGTGCCGGAGGCCACCTACCTGGCCTGGCTCGACCTGCGCGGGCTCGGCCTCGGCGAGCGGCCCGCGACGCGTCTCGTCGACACGGCGCGCGTCGCCCTGTCCGACGGTCCCCTGTTCGGCACGCCCGGGGCCGGTCACGCCCGGGTCAACTTCGCCACCTCACCCGAGATCCTCACCGAGGCCATCGACCGGATCGCGAGATCCCTTGGCTGACAGCGCCACCCGCGTTCCGGACGAGCACGTGGCGGTCACCCCCGGCGGCCGGAGCCCCCTCGTGGCCCTCGTCGTCGGGCCGTCGGAGGCGGCGCTCGTCGGCGAGGGGGTCGACGAGCGGGTGTCGCTCTCGCACCTCGTGGACCGGGTGGCCGGGCTCACCGCCTCGATGCGGCCCCGGTGGGTCGTCTGGTCGGCATCCTCGACCCTGCGCCCGGTGGTCGACGCGGGGGTGGACGTGCCGCGCACCTGGGACCTCGCGGAGGCCCACCGCATCGTCAACGGCGGCTGGTGGGCCACCCCCGGCCACGTCGTCGCCGGCTGCCGTGGCCTGGACGAGCTCGACGTGCCGCGCCCGCGGGTCGGTCACCTCAGCGGCTTCGACGGCGACCTGTTCGACGTCGTCGCCGGTGACGACCCCTCGCTGTGGACCTCGGACGGCCACCTGCGTCCGGACGCCCTCACGTGGGCCCGCACTCCCGAGCGCGTGCGCGCCCTCGCGGAGCTGGCCCTGGAGTGCCAGCTGTCCCAACAGGCGTCGCTCCGGCGGATCGGTGGTGCGGCCGCAGGGCGACTCGAGCGCACGGTCTGGTCCGAGTCCGCGGCCGCGGTGCTCTGCCTCGAGCTCGAGCGTGACGGCCTGCCCGTCGACCGCCACGTCGCCGAGGAGCTCATCACGGCCTCGGCCGGCCCCCGCCCGGTCGACGACGCCGACGCCGCTCGCATCCGCGCCGACCGCGACCACGACGTCCTGCGCCATGCCCCGGGACGGCCCGGCGCCGACCTGCGCAACCCCGGACAGGTCCGCGAGCTGCTCCTGTCGGTCGGCGTCGACGTGCCGAACACCCGCGCCTTCGTCCTCGAGCCCTACCGCCGGACCCATGCCCTCGTCGACGCGCTGCTGCGCTGGCGCAAGGACGAGCGCATCGCCACGACGTACGGCTACCGGTGGCTCGACGAGCACGTCGGCCCCGACGACCGGCTGCGTGGTGGCTGGACCGCATGCGACGGGGCGGCCGGGCGGATGACCGCCCAGAACGGCCTGCACAACCTGCCCGCTCCCCTGCGCCCGGCTGTCGCCGCGGAGCCGGGGCACGTGTTCGTCCGCGCCGATCTGGGCCAGGTGGAGCCGCGCGTGCTCGCCGTCGTCAGCGCCGACCGCGCGTTCGCGGAGGCGACGCGCAGCGACGACCTCTACGCGCCGGTCGCCGCCAAGCTCGGAGCCGACCGCCCCACCGCGAAGGTCGCCGTCCTCGCGGCGATGTACGGCCAGCGCTCCGGTCCGGCCGGCGAGGCCCTCAAGGACCTCGAGCGTGCCTACCCGGTCGCCATGGGTCTGCTCGACCGGGCCTTCGCCGACGGCGTGGCCCGGCGCCCGGTCCGTACCTACGGCGGACGGCTCATCCGCTTCGGCTCCCCCGGCGCGCCGCCGCAGGGACTCGAGCCCGGCGAGGACGTCCTCGCCGGGCGACCGTCGTCGGCCGCCGCGGACGCGGGACGCGGCCGGTACGCCCGCAACGCCATCATCCAGGGGTCGGCGGCCGAGCTGTTCAAGGCGTGGGCGGCCACGGTGCGCCACGCGGTGGCGCCGCTCGGTGGCCGGATCGTGCTGTGCCTGCACGACGAGCTGCTCGTCCACGTGCCCGAGGAGCACGGTGAGGAGGCGGCCGCCGCGGTCGGGACCGCGCTCGAGCGGGCGGCCCGGACGTGGGCCGGGACCGACACGGTGCGGTTCGTCTCCGACACGACGCTGGTGCGCCGCTGGAGCGAGGCCAAGGGCTGACCCGCCGGCCCCCCTCGGGTCCGTGGGCCCCGTCGGGCCCCCTGACGGCTCAGGCCGTGTCGCCGGTCCCGCCGTCGGTGTCGTCCTGCGCGACGTCCTTGAGGAACGCCTCGAACTCGGCGCCGATCTCGTCAGCGGTCGGCAGGTCGGACAGGTCGGTGGCGAGCAGGCTGCGCTGGCGGCGTCCCTCGAGGAACGTGTCGTACTGCTGCTCGAGGGCCTTGACGACCGCCGTGATCTCGTCCGACTCCTCCATCTGCCGGGTGATCTCGGCCCGGTTCAGCCCGGCCGTCGCGGCCAGCTCGCGGGTGTCGAGGTCGAGGCCGGTGGCGGTGCGGACGCGCTCGAGGCCGAGCAGGGCCGCGTCGGCGTACTCGGTCTGACCCAGGTAGTGCGGCACGTGGACGGCGAAGCCGATGGCGTCGCGTCCGGCCTCGCCGAGGCGCAGCTCGAGCAGCGAGGAGAAGCTCGCCGGCACCTGGACGGTGCCGAAGGCGGGCTCGTTCGGCGGCACGAGGCTGCGGTTGGTGCCGTGGGCGGTGACGCCGAGGGGCCGCGTGTGCGGCACCGCCATCGGGATGCCGTGGACGCTGACCGTCAGGTCGACGCCGAACGCGTCCATGAGCGTCGTCGTGGCCTCGACCATGCGAGCCCACTGGTAGTCCGGCTCCGGACCGACGAGGAGGAGGAAGGGCACGCCCTCGCGGTCGACGACGCGGTGCAGCAGCAGGCTCGGGTCCTCGTAGCTGCTCCAGTGGTCGCGGTCGAAGACCATGACGGGGCGACGGCCCCGGTAGTCGAGCAGCTGGTCGACGTCGAAGGAGGCGACGACGCGCGACTCGTGCGCGGCGAGGAGGTGGTCGGCGAGCAGCTTCTGCGTGCTGCCGGCGTCGATGAACCCGTCGAGGGCGACGACGAGAACCGAGGCCTGCAGCTCCTCGAGCATGCTCGGCGAGGTGTCGCTCTCGAACTGGAAGAGCTCGGTCGGGTCCTGCACGGGTCTGGCCTTTCGTGTGGCGGGTCGATGACTGCAACGCCCGGCGCGAGCCGCGGATTCCCGGCCCGCGAGGCCGTGCGTCAGGCGGACACCTTCGCGATGGCCTTGAGCACGCGCTGCGGCGACACGGGGTACGACGTACCCAGGGTCTGGGCGAACAGCGACACCCGCAGCTCCTCGATCATCCACCCGATGTCGACGACCTCGCGGGACCCGCGCTGGGCCGGACGCAGCGACTCGAGCAGGTCGGCGTAGCGGCCCTCGACGAGGTCGACCTGGTCGAGCGACTGCGCGTCGCGCGCGAGGTTGTCCGGCGCCTTGTCGAGGCGGTGCTGCGCCGCCCGAAGGTAGCGGTCGAGGTCGGGCAGGCGCTTCAAGCCCGTGTCGGCGACGAACCCCGGGCGCACGAGCTCGCGCAGCTGGGCCCGGACGTCGGCGAGGACCGGCCGCAGCGCGGGGCTCGCCGAGCGGTCGAGCTCGGCCAGGCGGTTGGTGAGGGCCAGGTGGCGCGCGAGGATCGGCTCGACGAGGCCGACGACCTGCACGACCCGCGCCGTCGTGTGGGTGCGGACGGCCGACAGGGCCCACTCGAAGTCCTCGCGGCTGCGGACCGTGTGGTCGGCCCGCCCGGCCGGGTCCTGGTCACCGGCCGCGTCGGCCCCGATGGCGTCGACGGCGCAGGCGAGGCAGTCGTCGAGGAGGGCGGGGACGCTGCCGTGCGGGTTGTGGCCGAGCGCGAGCTTCTGGGTGTTCGTCAGGCGGGCCAGGACCTGCTTCCACGGCGGGGTGATCCCGAGCAGGAGCAGCCGCTGCACGCCGAGGCGGTGCTCGGCCTCCGCCTCCCCGCGCGTCGGCAGGACCCGCAGGTCGACAGCCGACCCGGTGTCGACGAGGGCCGGGTAGCCCTGCACACCGTCCGCGCTCTCGAAGGTCTCGGGAACGCCGTCGTCGGGGAAGGCGGTGAGCCCGGCGCGCTCGAGGCCGGAGCCGGCGCGGCGCACCTGGCGACGCAGCTGCGGCGTCGCGGCCTCACGGACGGCCTCGAGGTCCTTGCCGGTGGCGACGGGCCGACCGTCCGGGCCGTCGACGGAGAAGGTGATGCGAAGGTGGTCCGGCACCCGCGCCCAGTCGAAGTCGGCCGGCGACACCGCCGCCCCGGCCCGACGACGCAGTGCGGTCGCGAGCGCGGGCAGGAGCGGGCCCGACGCCGGGTCGAGCTCCGGCAGGACGGCGCGGGCGTGGTCGGGCGCGGGCACGATGAGCCGGCGAACGGCCTTGGGCAGCGAACGGATCAGCGCGGTGACCAGCTCCTCGCGGAAGCCCGGGACCTGCCAGTCGAACCCGTCGGCCGTGACCTGGTTGAGTCGGTCGACGGGCACGTGCACGGTGACGCCGTCGTCGGGGGCCCCCGGCTCGAACCGATAGGTGACCGGAAGGACGTTCTCGCTCTGGGTCCACGTCGTCGGGTGGTCCTCGTCGGCGATGCTGCCGGCGCTCTCGCGGAGCAGGAGGTCCTCGGTGAAGGTCAGCAGGTCCGGATCGGTGCGACGAGCCTTCTTCCACCACGTGTCGAAGTGCCGCCCCGAGACCACGTCGGCGGGAACCCGCTTGTCGTAGAAGGCGACCAGCGTGCTGTCGTCGACGACGATGTCGCGGCGGCGGGTGCGGGCCTCGAGCTCACCGAGCTGTTCGACGAGGGCGGCGTTGGCCCGCAGGAAGGCGTGCTCGGTGTTCCAGTCGCCCTCCACGAGCGCGTGCCGGATGAACAGGTCGCGGGCCAGCTCGGGGTCGACGCGGCCCAGGCCGATGGTGCGCCCGACGACGAGGGGCACGCCGTAGAGGGTGACCCGCTCCGTGGCGATCGCCGAGCCACGGCGTGCCGACCACCGCGGCTCGGAGTACTGGCGCTTGACCAGGTGGGCCCCGAGGTCCTCGGCCCACTGCGGGTCGATGCGGGCGGTCGTGCGCGCCCACAGCCGCGTCGTCTCGACGAGCTCCTCGGCCATGACGAACTGCGGCTGCTTGCGGAACAGGGCCGACCCGGGGCTGATCGCGAACCGGGTGCCGCGCGCGCCGGCGTACTCGCGGCGCTGCTCGTCGCGGACGCCGACGTGCGAGAGCAGTCCGGCGAGCAGAGACTGGTGGATGGCGTCGTTGTCGTACTCCCCGTGGGCGCTGCCCCGGGTGACGTCGAGACCGGCCTGCTTGGCCGCCTGCCTCACCTGGCTGTGCAGGTCCTGCCACTCGCGCACCCGCAGGTAGTGGAGGAACTCGGTCTTGCACATCCGGCGGAAGGCGCTGCTGCTCAGCTCCTTCTGCTGCTCCTTGAGGTAGGCCCAGAGGTTGAGCCACGTGACGAAGTCGCTCGTCTCGTCGGCGAACCGCTTGTGCGCCGCGTTCGCGAGCTCCTGCTTGTCCTGCGGTCGCTCGCGGGGGTCCTGGATGGACAGCGCCGCGACGACGACGAGCACCTCCCGCAGGACACCGCGTCGGTCGGCCTCGAGGACCATCCGGGCGTGGCGCGGGTCGATCGGCAGGGTGGCGATGGTGCGGCCCAGGTCGGTGAGCCGGCGCCCGGGCCGGCGCCGGCCCCGGTCCCGGCCGTCGGTCTGAGCCTGCCCGTGGGCGTCCCCCTCCGGAGCGAACGCCTGCAGCTCCTCGAGGAGGCGGACGCCGTCGGTGACCTGGCGGGAGTCGGGCGGGTCGACGAACGGGAACCGGGCGATGTCGCCGAGGCCCAGGCTCGTCATCTGCAGGATGACCGAGGCGAGGTTGGTCCGGAGGATCTCGGGGTCGGTGAACGGAGGGCGACGGTCGTAGTCCTCCTCGGAGTAGAGCCGGATCGCGATGCCGTCGGCGAGGCGTCCGCAGCGGCCGGACCGCTGGTTCGCCGACGCCTGGCTGACCGGCTCGATGGGCAGGCGCTGGACCTTGGTGCGCTGGCTGTAGCGGCTGATGCGCGCCGTGCCGGTGTCGACGACGTAGCGGATGCCCGGGACCGTCAGCGACGTCTCGGCGACGTTGGTGGCCAGGACGATCCGGCGCCCGGTGTGCGGCGCGAAGACCCGGTGCTGCTCGGCGGCGGACAACCGGCCGTAGAGCGGGACGACCTCGGTGACCGGCAGCCTCATGCCGTTCAGGGCGTCGGCGGCGTCGCGGATCTCCCGCTCGCCGGAGAAGAACACGAGGATGTCGCTGCTCGTGCCGGTGTGACGTTCGGTCCACAGCTCCTCGACGGCCTCGCAGACGCCGGTCACCATGTCGCGCTCCTCGGCGTCGGGCCGGTCGGGGTCGACGAGCGGGCGGTAGCGGATCTCGACCGGGAAGGTGCGGCCGGAGACCTCGATGACGGGGGCGGGCTCACCCGTCGAGGGGTCGGCGAAGTGCCGGGCGAACTTCTCGGGGTCGATGGTCGCCGAGGTGATGACGACCTTGAGGTCGGGTCGACGCGGGAGCAGCTGCTTGAGGTAGCCGAGGATGAAGTCGATGTTGAGGCTGCGCTCGTGGGCCTCGTCGATGATGATCGTGTCGTAGCGCCGCAGCTCGCGGTCGCGCTGCATCTCGGCGAGCAGGATGCCGTCGGTCATGACCTTGACGAGCGTGTCGCGCGTGGCGTGGTCGGTGAAGCGCACCTGGTAGCCCACGGTCTGGCCGAGCTCGACGTCGAGCTCCTCGGCGAGCCGTTCGGCCACTGCCCGCGCGGCGATGCGACGCGGCTGGGTGTGACCGATCTGCCCGTCGAGGCCACGGCCGAGCTCGAGGCAGATCTTCGGCAGCTGGGTCGTCTTGCCCGAGCCGGTCTCCCCGGCGATGACGACGACCTGGTGGTCGCGGATGGCGGCCGCGATGTCGTCGCGCCGGTCGACCACCGGGAGGTGCTCGGGATAGGTGATCGGCGGGACGGTGGCCGCACGGGCTGCCCGACGCGCCTCGCGCTGCTCGGGCCTCGGCCCGCGGCCGCTGCGCCGCCCCCGGCTTCGCGGTGACCGCGGGCGCGCCGGGGCGTTCGCGGACTGGTCGGGCATGCTCGACAGGATAGGCGGGCCGCCGGGTGCGGGTCGCACCGGTTTCCGTCCGACAGCGCCCGGGGCCGGGGGCGCCGAGGTCAGATGTCGGCGTCGTCCGCCGAGGCCCGGGCCGCCTTGCGCCGCTTGTTGACCGCGATGCGCAGGGCCATCGCGCGCTGGAAGGCCAGGTGCCAGAACCTGTTGAGGACCAGCTCTCGCTCCCCGACCATCTCCCGGACGTCGGCGCCGGCGCCGAGCTTGAACAGCAGCAGGCCGGTCAGGGGGCTCGTGGCGCCGAGGGAGGTGTTGAAGCCACGGAAGTCGTAGGCCTCGCAGCCCTGCTCGAGCGCGTCCTGCATCGCCTGCCACTGGAGGGCGTTCGACGCGCGGGCCTCGCGGTTGCGCTCGGTCGAGCCGCCGTAGAGGTAGGAGAAGGTCGGACCGAACCGGATCATGAGCGCCGAGGCGAGGACGTCCCCGTCCACGTGCGCCTCGTAGAACCAGGCGTGCGGCCGCGACTCTCGCTCGTCGACGCCCTCCATGAAGGAGCGGGCCATCGTCTCGAAGTAGGCCTTGGGCCGGGGCAGGAAGTTGTCGCGCCGGGCCGACTCGACGTACAGGTCGTGGAAGGTGTCAAGGCCCTCCAGCCCGACGGCCCGCACCTGCACCCCGGACTTGGCCGCCTTCTTGACGTTGCGACGCCACTGCTGGTTCATGGCCTTGATGAGGTCCTCGGTGGTGCGTCCGCGCAGGTCGACGACGCAGAGCAGCCGCGGCTGGCCGACCGCCACGCCGTCCCCGCCGATCGGCAGCCACCGGTTGCGGCCGAGCCAGGCCTCGAGCGACCGCGCGACGGGGCTGTCGACGGCGGGCTCGAGGGTGGTGAAGCTGAGCAGGCCGCCCTCGGCCACCTGCTTCTTGACCGGCTCGCGGTCCCAGACCCGCGAGACGACGGGGAACCCGAGACGCAGGGCGAAGGCACCGGTACCGCGGGCCCACCCGACGAGCGGGTCGATCCAGGCCGCCGGATCGGCGGCCACGGCCTCCCAGGGCAGGCCGGGCCCCTCGGGCAGGTAGGCGTACGTGCGTCGCAGCCGTGGGATGGAGCGCGACAGCACCAGGCCGGCCCCGACGCGGGTCCCCTCGGCGTCGAACCAGCCGAGTGGCGTCCGGCGCCAGCCGGCCTTGGCCCGGCCCCACGCCGGCGTCTGCAGGAAGCTGCCGCCGACGGCGTGGAGCGTGTCGAGCTCGTCGTCGGGGCTGATCTCGCGGACGGTCAGGGGGCCGGCGGCCCCGGTCGCGGCGGGCTGCGAAGTCATGGCCGCCACCCTAGCGGCGGCCGGTCGGCGTCCCGTCCGTGCCGCCACCCGCCCGCGCGGTGCGGCGGATCCACCACAGTCCCACGACCGGCAGGACGAGCGGCACGTAGCCGTAGCCGGACCCGAAGTGCGACCACACCGTCTTGTCCGGGAAGGCCGACGGCACGACGTAGGACAGCGTGCCGACGACGAGCACGCCGACCAGCTCGACGCCGAGCGCCACCGTGGCGAGCCGGACCGAGGCGCGGTCGCCACGCGCCAGGCCCACGGTCGCGACGAGGTAGATGACGGCGGCCACTGCTGACAGGACGTAGGAGACCGGGGCCCGGTGGAAGTACTCGCTGATCTGCAGGATGGAACGGCCCGTGGCGGCGAGGGCGAGCAGGCCGTAGACGGCCACGAGGAGCCGGCCGAAGCCGTGTCCCGTGTGCGGTGCCTGCGGTCCGGGGGTGGGCGAGGGCGTCGCCTGCTCAGGCATGGAGCGTCCAGACCTGCTGGAGCCGGGCCACGAGGACGGCCACGACGAACGCGGCCGCGAGCACGACGCCCATGGACCACTGCGTCTTCTCCTTGATCGCGATGAGGATCGCGACCGGGGCGACGACGAGGACGGTGAACAGGTAGGCGATGAAGGTGGCCCGCTCCGCGCCGTCGGCGATGGCTGAGGCGCGGGTCAGCCCGACGACGAGCTGCACGAGGAGGGCGACCTCGAGAACGAGCCCCGTGACGACGACCGCGTCGTCGACGAGGCGCCTGCGCGCGAGGTGGTGCGCCGCGAGGAGGGCGAGCAGGCCGCTGCCGACGAGCAGCACGACGGTGAGCGGTTGGAGCACGCGGCGAGCCTACTGTGTGCTCCGGCGTCGACCTGTCGTGCCCGGGAGCCGGGCCATGCCCGTCGGCCGGTAGGTTGCCCTGTGACGCGCGCTCGGGCGGTCCGCCCGGTCGACGTTCTCCCTTCAGCCATGCCAGGAGGCCATCGTGGCGATCCGCCCGGTCACGGTCGACCGTGCCGCCGGCGTCCTGCTCGGGCAGGCCTGCGGCGACGCGCTCGGCGTGCCGTACGAGATGGCGGCGCCTCCCGTCGGCGAGGCCGTCATGAAGGGCGGAGGCCTCGGGCCGTACGGCCCCGGCGAGTGGAGCGACGACACCCAGATGACCTTGTGCGTCGCGCGGGTGGCGGCCCAGGGCCTCGACCTCGGCGGGCCGTGCGGGCTCGACGAGGTCGCCGAGTCGTTCACCGCGTGGCTCGACGGTGGTGCCACCGACGTCGGGACGCAGACGCGCGCGGTGCTCACCGAGGCGCGCGCCCTCGAGGGTCGCGCGCACGAGCGCCTGACGCAGGCGAGCCGGAACCTGCACGCCCGGACGGGGCTGACGGCCGGCAACGGTGCGCTGATGCGGACCTCGGTCGTCGGGCTGTCCACGCTGACCGACCGCGAGGCCACCGCCCGGGCCGCCCGGGCCGTCGCCGAGCTGACCCACGCCGACCCGCTGGCCGGCGACTCGGCCGTGCTGTGGTCCGAGGCGATCCGCGTCGCGGTCACCGAGGGCCGACTCGACCTCACCGCCGGCCTCGACCTCGTGAGCGTCGAGCACGCCGGTCACTGGGGCGACTGGATCGAGGCCGCCACCGGCGCCGACCCGGGCGCCTTCGGCGACAACGGCTACACCGTCACGGCGCTGCAGGACGCGTGGGCAGCCATCACGTCGACCGACCGTGGCGACGGCTCGGCGATGCACCTGCAGCGTGGTCTGCAGGCGGCCGTGCGGGCCGGGCACGACACGGACACCGTCGCCGCCATCGCCGGGTCGCTGCTCGGGGCCCGCTACGGCGCCTCGGCGGTGCCGACGCAGTGGCGCCGTCTCGTGCACGGCTGGCCGGGCCTGCGCGCCCACGACCTCGTCGAGCTGGCCGTCTCGACCTCGATCGGCGGTCGCCGTCACGGCGAGTGGCCCTCCGTCGAGACGATGGCCGATCCCGACGTCCCGTCCCGGGCCCAGCCTCACCCCATCGACCCGGACATCCTCCTCGGCAGCATCGCCGACCTCGGCCGGGTCCGCGAGCTCGGCGTCCAGGCCGTCGTGTCGCTGTGCCCGCTCGGGCTGCGCGACATCCCGGCCGAGGGCATGTCGGCCCGCGACCACATCGAGTTCTGGATCAACGAGCACGACGACCAGGAACTCAACCCCCACCTCGACTTCGTCCTCGACGACGCCTCCTCGGCGCTGCGCCAGTTCCGGGCCGAGGGCAAGCGCGTCCTCGTCCACTGCCACCACGGCGGGGACCGCGCCCCCGCCGTCGCCCTGCGCTACGCCGTCGACCTCGGCGTGGCGCCCGAGCTCGCCGAACGGTCCATCCGGGCGGCCCTGCCGGGGATCCGCGGCGAGGGCCGGCTGTGGCAGGTGGCCGCCCATGGGGCCTGACCGGACGCCCCGCCCCGACTCACTGCTCGGGGTGCCGAGACGGGCCGGCCGGGCGGTCTGTCCGGGCCTCAGACCGCCTTGGCCTCGTCGACGAACCGGCACAGGGCGTTGACGGCCCGCAGCTCCTCGGGCGTGTGGACGGCCGCGTCGAGCAGCAGCGGCGACGCGACGACGACCGCCATGGCCTTCGCCCGTGAGACGGCGACGTTGAGGCGGTGCAGGTCGTAGAGGAACGGCACGCCGCGCGGTGCGACGGCGGCACTCGTGCTGGCCATCGAGTAGATGACCACGGCCGCCTGCTGGCCCTGGAACCGGTCGACGGTGCCGACGCGCACGCCGTCGGGCAGCGCCCGGGCGAGGGTGGCGACGTGGGCGTTGTAGGGCGCCACGACGAGCACGTCGTCGGCCCCGATCGGCTGCGAGCGCCCGTCGGCCGACGTCCACGACCCGCGCAGGAGGTCGGCCACGAGGTCGCGTACCACGGCGGCCTCCTCGGCGCTGGCCTGCTCGGACACGACGGTGTGCTCGACCGGGACCCAGCGCAGGCCGTCGCCGGAGAGGGCCCCGGGGGCCTCGACGGAGAGCCGGTCGCGACCGGGGGCCGACTCCAGGCGCCCCTCGTAGGCCAGCTCGGACACGAACGACGTCAGGCTCGGGTGCATCCGGTGGGTGCGGTCGAGGAAGATGCCCCGGTCCGGCGGGATGACGTCGTGGACGAGGACGCCGTGACCGCCGGGGTCGCCGATGTGCTCCGTGCGGAGGTGGTCGAGGACCGACACGCCCGAGCCGAACGGGTGCACGGCCTTGGTGGGCTGGGTCAGCTGCTGCGGGTCCCCGAGCAGCACGAGGGACCGCGCAGCGGGGGCCACGGCCACGGCGTTGGCGAGCGAGAACTGACCCGCCTCGTCGATGACGAGCACGTCGACGGCGTCGGCGAGGTCCGCGCGGGCCCACAGCCACGCCGTGCCCCCGACGAGCCGCGCCTGCCCGGAGGTGATGGCCTCGACCACCTCGGAGTTGTCGCAGGTGTGCCGGACGAGCGAGTCCGGGTCGGCGGGCTCGTCACCCTCCTCGGCGTTGGTGCCGTCCTTGTGCCAGGCCGGTCGGCCGACCTCGTGCAGCAGGTTGAGCACGACGGCGTGCGACTGCGCCGTGACACCCACGGTCAGGCCCGCGTCGAGCAGCTGCCGGATGAGGGCTGAGCCGGCGTGGGTCTTGCCGGTGCCGGGCGGTCCCTGGACGGCGAGGACCTGTCCGTCCAGCCGCGACCCGGCGCGGACGACGGCGTCCTTCGGCGTCTCGTGCGGACGGACGGCGAGCACGTCGGGGGCGGGGACGACGCGCTCGAGCAGCCGCGTGGCGAGGTTGCTCCCGCCGGCGAGCGCGAGCTCACCGGTGCGGGCGATGGACTGGCGCAGGACGGCGTCCATGATCGGTCCCGGGCCGCCGATGCCGCGGGGGCGGGGTGGCTCCAGGGTGCGCTTCATCGACAGCTCGACCCACCCCTCGACGGGGTCGAGCGAGACGACCTTGCCGACCGGGGCGTGCGTGTCGACGTCCGGCACGTACTTGCCCTCGGACACCTTGCAGTCCTGCGGCGGGAAGGGGTAGCGCCAGATGCGCGACAGCTTGACCTGCCCGACCTCGACCGGCTCGCCGAGGTCGCCGATGGCCGTGGCGTCCTCGACGAGCTCGGCGGTGTCGAGGTCCTTGTAGCGGAAGAAGTCCCACCACTCGGGTCGCTTCTCGCGGCGGTGCCAGCCGACGCACCCGGCGAGAAGCTCGTGACCGGCCCCGACGAGTCGCTCGGTGAGGTCGATCTCGGCCTGCTCCTCCTCGGAGACCTCCCTGAGCGGCTCCGGCACCGGCCGGGTCAGGAGGTGGCCGGCCGCCTCGAGGTCGCGGCGCCGGTCCTCGAGCCAGTCGTGCAGGGCGAGCGTCGAGCGGACGTCCTCCTCGTTGTAGCGGCGGATGTCGGCGAGGATCGCGGGGTCGGCCCTGCCCTCGGCACGCCCGGCGAGCCACCGCTCGTACTCGACCACGGAGGACAGGCCGTCGGCGACGCCCTCGCCGTCTGCGGACCGCGTGTGCCCCCAGTAGAACTCCTCGAGCTTCTTGATCGAGTACGAGCCCTTGCTGATGCGCACGCCCTGGCGCACGACGGCGTAGAGGTCGACGAACACCTCGTGGCGCAGCAGCTGGTCCAGCTGCGCCTCGCGGGTGGCGTGCTGGCCGACGAGCCGCTTGAGGGCCGTGGTCTCGTACGGCGCGTAGTGGTAGACGTGCATGCCCGGATGGCGCTGCCAGCGCTCGGTGAGCCAGTCGACGAGGTCGGCCGTCAGGCGGCCCTCCTCGGCGAAGTCGTGCGCCCAGAAGTCGACGAACTCGCCCTCGCGGGTCCAGACGCCCGCGAGGTACTCGCGCCCGGCCCCACCCTCGGCCCACGGGTCGCCCTCGAAGTCGAGGTAGACGTCGCCGGCGTCGGGCTCGGGCAGCAGCTGCAGGCCTCGGCCCGGCTCGGGCTCGAGGAGCTCGAACTGCGCCCGCCCCGTCTCGCGCTCGGCCAGCTGGAGCCGGGCCTGCTGGAGCAGCCGGCGCCGGGTGGTCGCCGACAGGGCAGGGGCCAGCTGCTCCTCCGTGGCGCCCGCGAGCGCCCGGAGCGTCGGGATGCCGAGCCGGACCAGGGCGGCCCGGTGGTCGGCCCGCATGCCGGCGACCTGCACGAGGTCGTCCCGGTCCAGCCACTCCTGCGCGCACCGCTCCTTCCAGCGGCACTGACCGCAGTGGTGAACGCGTGCCGACTCGGTCGGCTGCGGGCGCTCGATGGCGTCGAGGAGCTCGTCGCGACGGCGACGCGCGTACGGGGCGACGTCGACGAGGCGCCACGGGTGCTGCTCCTGGTCGCCCGTGACGACGGTGAGCCACTTCGGGGCCAGACCCTGGAGGGTCTCGAGCCGGGCGGCGTAGGTGGCCATCTGCAGGAGCGCGGGCACCTTGAGGCGCCGGGCCAGCTTGGTGTCGGCGACGTCGTAGCGCCACGGGCCGAACGCGCTGAGCTGCCCCGAGGGGAGGTCGACGCGAAGGAGGAAGTCGGCCAGGCCGACCCAGTGCCCGTCGAAGAACGTCGCCTGGTACACGACCTCGACGCCGCGTCGCATCGCCTCGACCGTGGCGGCCTCGGCGGCGGCGCCGGACAGACCGAGGGCCGCGACGTCGAGGACCTCGCGGCCCTCGGCCCGCAGCCGCTCCAGGTAGGCGCGCTCGTGCTCGAGGCCCTTGGCGAAGACGAGGTTGAGCGAGTCGTCGGGCGCGACGCGGGGCGCACTGCCCTCGCGGACGTCGAGCGCCTCGAGGTCGAGCGTCGTGATGTGCGCGCAGGCGACGTGCTTCGTGAGGTCCGTGGGTGACAGGACGAGGTGACCGTCGATGCGCTGCATGGCCCGAGTATGCCGAGGTGCACCGACAGGCCCGCGCAGCCGTGCCGTCCATCGTCAGCAGGACTGCCTGGGCGCCCCGGGCGGACCTGCTGACACGCGGGGAGCGCAGGTGCTCGGTTGACCGCGCGGACACCCCCTGCGTCGGATAGGTTGCCCCCGCGTGGCAGGCAAGGTTCGGGGGCGAGCGCCCCTGCGCACGGGGGCCCGAGCGGGCGCCGATGCGATCGGAGCCGCGCGAGGAGGATGAGTGTCGATCAACTCTCGGGGCCCGCGGCGACGTCGCCGCGGTCTGGTTGGCACGGTGAGCGCAGGAGCCGCAACGGCCCTCGTCGCCGCGACCCTCGGGGCCACGCCGGCGACGGCTGACCCCCACCCGTCGGTCAAGCACCGCAGCGACAAGCAGCTACCGGCACGCGTCAAGGGTGCCGGCTCGCTCGGCCTCGGCACGCAGCGCACCCCCGGCGACACGGTGGACCCGTCCCTGCGCCGGGCCACCGGCACGGTCGACGTCATGCTCGAGCTCGACGCCGCGCCGGCGGCCCGCGCCTTCGGCCACGCCCGCGGTCGGGGACTCGCCGCCGCCAGGACCGCCGCCCGGAGCCAGACGTCCGCGGTCGAGCAGGCCCAGAAGGCCGTCGAGAGCCGCTTCGGCGCCGGCGCGACGCGCGCCCGCACCCTCTTCCGCACGCACGCCGTGTACGCCGGTGTCGCCGTCCGCACCGACGCCGCCCGCCTGAGGGCGCTGGCGGCGATCCCGGGCGTCAAGGCGGTCCACCGGCTCACCCCGAAGACCACGTCCAACAGCTCGTCGGTGCCGCTCATCGGTGCGCCGAAGGTGTGGGCCGGCACGGGCAACACCGGCGAGGGCGTCCGCATCGGCATCATCGACACCGGCATCGACTACACGCACGCCGACTTCGGCGGCGACGGCACCACGGCCGCCTACGCCGCGGCCAAGGCCTCGAACGCCTTCACCCCCACAGCGAAGGTCGTCGGCGGCTACGACTTCGCCGGCGACGACTACGACGGGGACGACCCCGCGTCGGTCCCCACGCCCGACGCCAACCCGCTCGACTGCGACGGCCACGGCTCGCACGTCGCCGGAACGACCGCGGGTCTCGGCGTCGCGGCCGACGGCTCGACGTGGACCGGCGGCTACGCCGACCCGATCGACCCGGCCGCCGTGCGCATCGGCCCGGGCGTCGCACCCGGCGCGAGCCTGTACGCGCTCAAGGTCTTCGGCTGCGAGGGCTCGACGAATCTCGTCGGACAGGCCCTCGACTGGGCCGCGGACCCCAACGGCGACGGCGACGTCTCCGACCACCTCGACGTCGTCAACATGTCGCTGGGCAGCTCCTACGGTTCGCCCGAGGACCCCGACTCGGTCGCTTCGAACAACCTCGCGGCGCTCGGCACGACGGTCGTCGCCTCGATCGGCAACTCCGGTGACGTGTACGAGGTCGGCGGCTCGCCGGGCAACGCCCGCCGCGTCCTCGGCGTCGCGGCCTCCGACGACGGCGACGACGTCGTCGACGGCCTGCGCGTCGACTCCCCCGCGGGCATCGAGCCGGCCGACACCATCGACAGCGATCAGGACGACGTCTTCGCATCGCTGCGCTCGGTCAGCTACGACTGGGCCGGTGAGCCCGGCGTCTCCGACACCCCGCTCGTCACCATCGGCGACTGGACCCAGCCGGTCGGCACCGGCAACAACATCGACGGCTGCGACTCCTACTCCGCGGCAGAGAAGGCGGCAGTCGCCGGCAAGGTCGTCATGGTCTGGTGGCTCGACGGCAACGGACGCCGGTGCGGCTCCAAGGTGCGCGCCGACGCGGCGTTCGCCGCGGGCGCGGTCGGTGTCGTCTACGGCAGCGACTCCAACGCCTTCTCGGCAGGGGTCAGCGGCAACGCCGACATCCCGGCGATGCTCCTCGTCAAGCAGGGGCGCGACGCGGTCAAGGCCCGGCTCGACGCCTCCACCGAGGTCCGCGTCACGCTGACCAACGCGCTGCGCAACGCCGTCACGGTCAAGAACCCCGAGGCCGTCGACCAGCTGGCCGACTTCTCCTCGCGCGGTGTGGGCGTCGCGGGCGGCGTCAAGCCCGACGTGGCGGCGCCCGGCGTCACGACGTTCTCGGCCGCCGTCGGCACGGGGGACGAGGGCATCGCCGAGTCCGGTACCTCGATGGCCTCCCCGCACGTGGCCGGCGAGGCCGCCCTCGTGCGCGCCGCCCACCCCGGGTGGACCGTCGAGGAGGTCAAGGCGGCCATCATGAACACGGCCACCCAGGACGTCTTCGTCGGACCCGACCACACCGGCGAGGTCTACGGCCCCGAGCGGGTGGGGTCCGGACGCGTCGTCACCGACGCCGCGGTCGGAACCTCGACGCTCGCCTACGTCACCGACGACCCGGGCGCGGTGAGCGTCTCGTTCGGCCCGGTGGCGGTCACGACGGCGACGAAGACGCTGACCAGGACCGTTCGCGTCGTCAACAAGCGGCCCGTCACCTCGGCGTCGTACACGCTCGACTACGTCGCCGCGCACCCCACGCCCGGCGTCACGTACACGTTCAGCCCGTCGCAGGTCCGCGTCCCGGCGGGCGGCTCGGTCGACGTGACGGTCACCGCGACCTTCACCCGCTCGGCGCTGCGCGCCGTCACCGACCCGACGACGTCGGCGGACCCGGCGGACCTCGGCATCATGCGCAACCAGCGCACCGACGCGAGCGGCCGGATCGTCCTGACCCCGGTCGACGGCACGTCGGGTGGAGAGCTGCGCGTGCCGGTGTGGTCCGCCCCGCGGGCCGCCTCGGCCATGAGGGCGGCCGCCAGCACCACGGTCACCGGCGCGGGCAGCGTCCAGCACTCCTCACTGCCGCTCACCGGCTCGGGCCTCGACCAGGGCACCGACCCCGAGGACCACGTGTCGACGGTCTCGACGTTCCAGCTGCAGGCGAGCAGCCCTCGCCTGACCTCGTGCTCGACGTCCCAGGTCCTCGACTGCCTCGAGACCGCCGACGACCGGGGCGCCGACCTGCGCTACGTCGGTTCGGCCTCGGACTGGCCCGGCTGGGACGACCCGACGAACGCGATGCTGACCTTCGGCATCAGCACGCACGGGCCGTGGCGCACGCCGGCGAGCGAGGTCGAGTTCGACGTCAACCTCGACACCGACGGAGACGGCACCGCCGACGCCGTGGCCTACACGACGCGCTACGCCACGAGCACGGACGACTACGACTACTTCCTCACCGAGCTGGTCGACCTGCGTCCGGGACACGTCGGGCACATCCTCGACGACCAGCTCGTCAACGGCACCGACGGCTCGTTCGAGACGAACCCGTTCAACAGCGACTCGCTCGTCATGCCGGTCTCGGTCGGCGTGCTCATGGACGCCGGTCTGGTCTCCGGGTCGGCACCGAAGGTGCGGTACTGGGTCAGCTCGTTCAGCCAGAACGGCGAGGTCGACGGGGTCGGCAGCCCCGAGGCTCCGCTGACGGTCAGCCTGGCCTCACCCGGCCTGTCCGCCTTCGGCGACTACGGCACCCTGCTCGACACCGACCTGCCGGGGGCGACGCTCGACGTCTACCGCGACGCGACGGCCGCCGCGGTGGACAAGCCGCAGGGCCTGCTGCTGTTGCACCACCTCAACACCGACGGCTCGCGCGCCCAGGTGGTGACGGTCAAGCGTGCCTCGACGACGACGCTCACCGCGAGCCCGACGTCGATCACCTACGGGGGCCGCACGACACTGACGGCCACCGTGTCGCCCTCGAACGCCACCGGGACGGTCACCTTCGGCTACAACGGCACGGCGCTGCGAACGGTCGCCGTCTCCGGCGGCAAGGCCGTCCTGCCTGTCAGCGGGCTGCCCCGCGGGACGGCGTCGTTCACGGCGTCGTACTCCGGTGACGCGTCGACGGTGGCGAGCCGCTCGGGGACGGTCGGTGTCACCGTCAAGGGCCTGACGAGCCGCACGGCCCTGTCGGCCAGTGCCACGAGCTACCGCTACGGCGGTCGTCCGGTGCTCACCGCGACCCTGACGCCCTCGGGCGCCACCGGCACGGTGACCTTCCGCGACGGCTCGCGGGTGCTCGGCACGAGCACGGTGCGGTCCGGAAAGGCGACCCTCTGGGCGCCGGTGCTCTCCAGGGGCACGCACCGGGTCACGGCGACCTACTCCGGGTCGAGGGCCTACAACCCGTCGTCCTCGGCGGCGGTGACGCTCACGGTCCGCTGAGCCGACCGCCGCGCAGCGACCGCTGACACGACACGTGTGCCGCCCGGGGACCCCGGGCGGCACACGTGCGTCCCGGGACCACCCGGGGCGACCTCACTCCCCCGAGAGGTCGAAGACGAGCCGCGCCGGCACGCTGCCCGAGAGCACCTCCTCGAAGCAGGCGTTGACGTCCTCGAGCCGGCGCGTCTGGGCCACGACGCGGGTGCGTCCGTCGGCGTGCAGGCTGAAGACGTCGGCCAGGTCGTTGCGGGTGCCGACGAGCGAGCCGTGGACGCTGATGCCGCGCAGCACCGTCTCGAAGACGGGCAGCCGCAGCGTGTTGTCGTGCGGCAGGCCGACGATGACGAGACGACCCCGCGGGTTGAGGCAGGCGTGGGCCGCAGCCATCGCCGCCGGCGAGGGCACGGTGACCAGCGCGATGTCGGCGCCACCTGCCTGCGCCAGCTGCGCCACCTGCTCCGCCTGACCGGCGCGGGCGTCGACGACGTGGTCCGCCCCGAGCTGCTTGGCGAGGTCGAGCTTGGCATCGTCGACGTCGACGGCGACGGTGCGGCACCCGAAGACGGTGCCGTACTGGAGACCGAGGTGTCCGAGTCCGCCGATGCCGACGACCATGACGGTCTCGGCCGGCTGGGGGCGGGCCGCCCTGAGCGCGGCGTACGTCGTCACGCCGGCGCAGGTCAGGGGTGCGGCATCGAGCGAGGAGACCGCGTCGGGCACGCGCACGACGTGGCTGGCCCAGCCGACGGCGAACTCGGCGTACGCGCCGTCGACCGTGTAGCCGGTGTACTGCGGCGCGACGCAGTAGGTCTCGTGGCCGGCGATGCAGGAGCGGCAGCGCCCACAGGCGTGGCCGAGCCACGGGATCGCGACGCGGTCCCCCTCGGCCAGGTCGTCGACGCCGGGGCCGAGCGCGCACACGGTGCCGACGCCCTCGTGGCCGGGCACGAGCGGGATCGTGGGCGGCACGGGCCAGTCGCCGCGCGCGGCGTGGATGTCGGTGTGGCAGAGCCCGCTGGCCTCGATGCGGACGAGGACCTGCCCGCGGTCGGGAACGGGGACGGGAAGGTCACGGATCTCGAGCGGCTCACCGAGACGAGTGACGACGGCTGCTTTCATGGCTCTCTCCTGTTCCGAGGCCTGGCGTTCCCAGGCCGCACTCGGGGAGGCGGCCCTCCCTCGGGAGGGCCGCCTCGGGGTGCGGGGCACGGTCCGGGTCCGGCCCCGCGGGTGGGCGGGTCGGGCGACCCGCCCACCGACCTCGCTCACCGCAGGATGCCGTTACCGACCTGACGGCCCCACCACTTGCCCAGGCCCCACGTGTCCCCGGCGTAGGTCGCCGCGAGGACGGCGATGCCCAGAGCCTCGATCCAGTGGCTGTCGACGAGCGGGTTGGTCATGCCCGTGGCCCCGAGCGGGAACTCGGCCAGGTACATGAGGGCGAGGAGAACCGCACCGGTCCAGGCCGCGATCTTCAGGCCTGCGCCGGCGATGAGGGCGACGCCGATGCCGAGGAGGCCGGCCATGAAGACCCAGTCGGCCCACGGGCCGGCGATGCTCTTGAAGAACCCGGCGAACGGGCCCTCTGCGTGCTTCATGAAGCCCTGGGCCGGGGTGCCGCCGTTGATCCACGCCTTTGCGGCAGGAGTGGCGTAGCCGAGGCCGAAGAGCTTGTCGAAGAAGGGCCAGAGGAAGGTGAACCCGAGGACGAGCCGCAGGCCGGCCAGCAGCTTGCGGGCGATGTTCGAGCGGACGACCTCCTCCTGGAACGTGACGACACCCTTGGTCGGGTCGTGCCTCGGGGTGCCGGCGGTGCCCGATGCGCCGCTGACGGGGGTGTCACGGTGGATGGTGGCCATGGTGCTCAACTCCAGAACTTCGAGGTGTTCCGGCAGCGTCTCTGTCGGTACTACGAACAGTAGTAGTAGCGGCCATCTACGACAAGGCGTAGGAGTGTGATCCCGGGAACAGCCGCGAACGGCCGTTCAGCGGCGCGTGCGGATCAGGGTCGGCACCTCGAGCTCACCCGGGTCGTCGGCGAGCTCGCGGACGAGGTCCGCGACGGCGTCGAGCGACGCGCACACCGCCGCGTAGCTGCCGTCGAGGCGGATGGGCCGGCACAGGATGCGGGTGCCCGCGTTGCGGATGACCATCTCCGACTGCGGCGAGCGGGTCGCGTTGCAGTGCACGAGCAGGCCGGTCGGCAGGCCCATCGCCGTCGTGTACGCCACGAGGTCGACGTAGTCACGCGAGACGAGGTAGCCGTCGGCCCCCATCGAGTACTTCGCATCACCGACGAGCACGACCTCGGTGCCCCGACGCACGACGAGGTCGGGGGCCATGGTCACGGCGCGACCCTCGTCGAGCCACACGTCCGCCTCGGTCTCGATGCGCAGCTCGGGGGCCAGCCGGTGGTCCAGCTCCTGGACGATCCACCGACGGAAGAGGTCGTCCATGTCGACCATGAGGCTGTTGGCCTGCTGGTCACCGGACTGGTGCGACAGGGACATCGCCTGCAGCACGAGCCGCGAGAGGCGCATGGCGTCGTGGTAGTGCTCGTTGAGGCGGGTCACCGGCACCGGCACCGCGTGCAGCGTCGCGGGGGTGTCGCTGACGCCCTCGAACCGGCCGAGGACCCGCAGCGCCTCACGCCGCACCCGCGGGGCGAGCTGCGGCCACGAGAGCATGGCCTGCAGGGTGCAGCGGAACAGCTGGTTCTCGCGGATGTCGTTGGTGAAGTCGTCGAAGCGGCACTGTGGCTCCGCGGCGTTCCACGGCCGGCGCGCGAACTCCTCGACGAGGAGGCGCCCGCGGATCGTGCGCATGCGCTCCTCCCGGGCGACGTAGCCGTGGACCAGTCCGCGCATCGTCGCGGTGTCGATGAGGCGGATGGCGAAGTAGGCGACGCCGTCGATGAGCTCGTCGGTGTCGCTCCACGTCACGTGCTCGTGGTCGAAGGCGTCGGGCGAGACGCCGGCGCCGAGCATCGCGAAGAAGTTGGTCACCGACACCCGCGGCATGACGCGGACAACGAGCCCGGGCACCGCGAGCGCACCCACCCAGCTCGTGGCACCGATCGTCACGACGTCGGGGTCCGCGGTGGCGTGGACGACGAGCCGCTCCCCCGCCGCGTTGACGAGGGCGGCGCGGGTCACGCGGTCGAGCCGGACCGGCCCCGAGCGTCCGTGCTCGGGGATCGGGGGAAGCTCGATCGTCATCGGCGGGTCACCCGCGTCACGGCCGGCTGAGGTCGAGCTGGCCGTAGCGGGCGACGACGTTCTCCCAGCGGAACTGGGCCAGCTCGTGCTCGCGACCGTAGAGCTGGTCCTCGATGAACGGGTAGACGTTGTAGTCCCAGATGCGGCGCAGCGCCGCCTCGTCGTCGAGCCCGGGACGCATGAAGTAGCTGTGCCCGATCTGCAGGTGCGGCCCCCTCAGGGCCCGGCGCAGGTCCTCGTTGACCCGGTCGACGAGGTCGGCCACCCACACCGGCCCGTCGTTGGCCTCGAGCCAGCGGCGCAGCAGTCCCTCCATCGGCCCGTCGTGCGGCATGAAGGGCACGAAGTCGAACCGGCGGCGCAGGGCCGCGTCGACGAGGGCGATCGAGCGGTCGGCGGTGTTCATCGTGCCGATGAAGTAGAGGTTCGGCGGCAGCTCGAACCCCTCGTCGGGTCGGTAGCTCGTCTTCACCGAGTGCGAGCGGTACTCGAGGAGGAAGAGCAGCTCACCGAAGACCCGCGGCAGGTTGGCCCGGTTGATCTCGTCGATGATCATGATGTGCGGCGTCAGCGGGTCGGCCTCGGCCGCCTCGGCGAGCAGCGCGAGCGGACCCTTGCGCAGCTCGTAGACCATCTGGCCCTGGTGGTCGATCTGGGGCCGGAAGCCCTCGAAGAAGTCCTCGTAGCTGCTGCTCGGGTGGAACTGGACGATGTCGCGCTTGGCGGGGTCGGGCTGCAGCGCCGCCGCGAACCGCTGCGCGAGGTAGGTCTTGCCCGTGCCGGGCGGCCCGTAGAAGATGACCTGCTTCTTCTCCTCGAGGAGGGCGCGGATCTCGCGGAGGAACGACTCCTCGATGAGCAGCTCCTGGGCGGCCTCGCCGATCGCGTCGTGGTCGGGGACCAGAGCCTTGTCGGAGCGCCGCATGAACCAGTGGGCGAGCTGGGCCTGGCCCCACGGGTCGTCGGGCAGGAGCGGGTCGAGCACCTGCTTGAGCAGGGCGTTGGTCTCGACGTGGGTGCGGCCCCGCGACTTGCCCTCGGTCCAGCGCGCCGGGCCGCCGAGCCGCTTGAGCATCGCGACCTTGCCCGAGTCGCCGCCGAGGGTGAACAGCGGCAGCCAGTGCTCCGGGTGGGCGATGGCGAACAGCTTGAGCACGACGCTCTCGCCGAATCCCTGGACGGGCAGGTCGTCGGAGCCGAGGACCCGGTTGATCCGCTCCTCGTCGCGCCCGTCGCCCCAGAGCAGCTCGCGGACCATGAGGCGCAGCTGGTCGATGCCGGCGGCGTCGAGGGCGTTGATCGAGCTGATGAGCACCGACTGGGCACCGATGTCGCCGTACCCGCGCGTCGAGACGATGCGCTTGAACGTCGGCAGGTCGAAGTCCTCGAGGCCCTCCTTGCCGAGGCACGCGGCGAACACGCGGCGCTGCTCCTGGTGCCACGCGTCGCGCTCGTTCGGGTAGGGCCGCTCGGTGCGGAAGAGCTCGGCCTCGCTGTCGAGGTCGACCATGGCGGCGAGCTCGCTCCCGGGTCGTCGACGCCGCCGCGCTGGCTCGAGCTGAGGAAGCGCAGCAGCGGCGTCAGGGAACGAGCGGTCGCGACGACGTCGTCGGCGAAGTCGGCGCGGCCGAGGGCCTCGTCGCCCTTCCACCAGCGCCCCGCGAACACCTCGCCGGAGGCGTACTCGCGCCCCGCTGGCTCGAGCCGGTCCGGCCGGCCGTCCTCGTGCACGCGGACGAACGTCAGGCCCCGCGGCAGGTGCTCCTGCACGAGGCCGGCGACCTCGCGGAGCTGCTGCTCGCCCTCGCCCTCCCAGCCGCCGTGCAGGCCGAACGCGACGCCCGACGGCGTGACCCAGAGCCGGAAGCCGGGGGCGCCGGCCCCGCCCACGAGGATCCACGACGCGTAGAGGTCGGAACGGTAGGCCGAGTCCTCGCCCGCGTGCTGCTGGAGCGCGAGCGTCGGGGCCTCGAGGTAGAGCCCGGTCTCGGCCGAGAGCCGCTCGATGAGGCTGTCGGAGACGTGGTCGGCCTCACCGCGCAGCTGCCGGGCGAGGTCGGCGGCGCGCTCCTCGTGCCGGGCGCTCGGGTAGCCGGTGGCCGGGCGGAACTCGGCCGCCAGCTCGGCGGCCTCGACGCAGACGTCGAGGATCTTCGGCGCGATCCCGACGAACGCCTCGGTCTCCTTGAAGTACCAGAGGATGCGGGCCGCGTAGCGCGGGTCCTCGGGGCGCAGGGCCGAGCAGAGGTCCGCGAAGGCGACGTACCGCTCGGCGTGGCTGAGGCCGCGCTCGAGCCACCCGAGGCGCTGGAGCATGTGGGGCGCGTTCTCCCACATGTGCGGCCAGGCGCCGCCGTCGTCGGTGGACCAGAAGAGGGACAGGACGTACGCGGTCTGGGCCGGGCTGGGGGCCCGGTGCCCGCGAGAGCCCCCGCGAGCCAGGAAGGCCTCGATCGCCTGGAGCTTGTCGCCGGCGTCCTGGGGCGAGGCGGGGGTCTGCAGCGTCAGCTTGAGCAGCCCGACAACCTCGGCGTGCTCCTCGTCCGCGCGCCGCGCGAGCGTGGCGAGCCACGGCCCCCCGACCGGGCCGAAGCCGACGTAGGGGCCGTCCTTGCGGGCCCACTGGTTCATCGCCTCCTTGAAGGCGACGAGGTCGCTGCTCGCGACGAGGTCGGCGAGGATCTCTCGCAGCTCCCCGTTCCGAGCCGCCCGCTCGGCGTCGAGCTCCGTGAAGAGGGCCTGGGCGTCCTTGTCGGCCTCGGCTGCACGCTCGATGAGCGTGTACTTGGCGCGCCATCGCTTGACGTCGACGGTGTCGGTGCGTGTCATCAGGCTCCCTTGCACGCCCTCTGCTCGGGCGTCGTAGTGACTGCGCGTGTGGAGGTGCGCACAGGACCGCGCAAAAGGTTACCTGTCGGTCGTCGCTGCTCCGAACTCGCGGCCCTCCCCATCGGCTGACCTTCGGATCACGCCGCCTTCGTGCCCCGAATGCTGCGGATCGGTGACGCGCCGTGCCCCGGCCTCAGGCGGACGGACGCGTGCCCGGGCCCCCGGCGGCGGCCTCCCCGGGCGTCCCCCGAGGCCTCCCGGCCGGGTCGTCGCGGTGCGCGGCACGCCTCAGCAACGCGTCCTCGTCCTCGGCGTCGGGCATCCAGCGCGCCCCGGCCTCGCCAGAGCTCTCCTCCGAGGACGGTCCCCCGAAGGCCGAGCCGTCCTCGTCCGCCTCTGCCGCCTCACCGGCCTCGTGCGCCTCGTCGCCGCCCACCGCGGCCTCACCGCTGGCGTCGGGCAGAACCCGTGTCACCCGGTGCACGGTGAGCACCCAGGTCAGGCCGCCGCCCAGGAGGAACGCGACGAGCGCGAGCAGCCACTTCACGGCCGCGCCTGCCCTCGTGAGTGGCCGGCGGATGACACGTCGGCGAAGGCCTCGTCCGCCGAACGAGCGGGCACGCGGGCCGCCGAGACCGCGATCGCGACGAGCGAGCCGACGACGAAGCCGACGACGCTCCACAGGAACGGGCTCCAGAAACCGGCGGAGGACCGTCCGAGCAGGCCGAGGACGACCGTCACGACGACCAGCGCCGCCCACCACGTGCCGCCGACCTCACTGCGGTAGGCCCGGGTCACCCGCGTGCCGTCCTGCTGCCCGGCCATCGATCCTCCGCCCACGCGCCGTTCGTACCCGGCCGGCCCGGCCGGGCGTCTCACCGTGACGGTACCCGGGGCGCGGCACCACGCCACCACCCGGCTCAGGCGGCCGCGCAGCCGCTCTCGGGTGGGATCGCCCGGACGTCGTCGCGCCCGGCGACCGCGACGGCGTGCAGCCGGACCCCCGCGTCACGGCACGCGGCCTCGAAGGCGTCGCGTCGTCGGCGGTCGCCGGGGGTGGCGTCCGGGGCCCCCGGACGGGCGAGCACGAGGGCGACGTCGTGGACCTCGTGCCTGGTCAGCTCGGTGAGGAACCGCCGCAGCACCTCCGGCGCCTCCGTGCCCTCGGGCAGGCGCACCGGTTGCAGGAGGCGTCCGTTGGGATGGCAGAGCAGGACGTACGCGGCGCCGTCGGACCTCGACCGCTCGGTGGCGATGAGGTCGGCGACGCCCTCGAACACGTCGGGGTCCGTGACGGGTCGTTGGGCCCAGTCCCTGGGCAGGTCCTCGAAGCGCATGGGGACGAGCATCCCCGCCACCGGTGACAGTCGTCGGTCGTCATCCACAGGCCTGCCCCGGCCGGATGGGCGGGAGTCAGCTCGGGGGCGTGTACCGGCCGTCGATGACGGTCCACCCGCCGTCGACGAACAGCTGGCTGCCGGTGACGAACGAGGACGCCTCGGACGCGAGGTACACGACGGCACCGACGAGCTCGTCGGGTCGCGACCAGCGTCCGAGCGCACTCTTGTCGGCGTACGCGTCGGCCCACTCGGGCACCGCACGGATCTGCGCGGTCAGGGGGGTGTCGACGATGCCGGGCGCGATGGCGTTGACGCGCACGCCCTGCCGCCCGAGCTCGACGGCAGCCGCGCGCAGCAGCTGCACGAGCCCGGCCTTCGTCGCGGCGTAGACGCCCTGGCCGGGCTCGACGGTGACGGCCCGGATCGAGCTGAACCCGACGATGCTGCCGCGGCCGCGCTCGGCCATCCCCCGGCCGAAGGCGCGGACGAGGTCGAAGGAGGCCCGCAGGTTGAGCCCCACGACGCGGTCGAACTCCTCCGCCGTGTAGTCGAGGACCCGCTTGCGGACGTTCGTGGCGGCCGTGAAGACGAGGACGTCGACCGCGCCGAGCTCGTCGGCGGCCCGGGCCACGGCGGCGGCGTCGGTGACGTCGAGCGCGTAGGCCTCCAGCGTGGCGCCGGTCCGGGCGCCGATCGCGACGGTCTCGGCCGCGGCCTCGAGGTCGCGGTCGGCGCACACGACCTGGGCGCCGTGGGCGGCGAGGGCCAGCGCGCTCTCGCGGCCGATGCCGCTGCCGGCACCGACGACGACGGCGCGGCGGTCGTCCAGGCGGAAGAGCCGGGCGTAGTCGGGACGCTCCTGCGACGTGACCGCGGCGCTCACCGGGGTCCTCCCGCCGGAGCCGTGCTCGTGCCGGTGCCCGTGGCCGTGCTCGAGACCCTGCCCGTGGCCGAAGGCCGGATGATCGCCATCCGCGTCACCGTCAGCTCCTCGATGGCGAAGCGGGGCCCCTCACGGCCGACGCCGCTGTCCTTGACGCCGCCGTAGGGCATGACGTCGGAGCGGAAGCCGGGCACCTCGTTGACGACGACACCGCCGGTCTCGATGCGGTCGATCGCGGCGAAGGCCGCACCGAGCGACTCGGTGTAGACGCTCGCGTGCAGCCCGTAGCGGGACCGGTTGACGGTCTCGACCGCCGCATCCAGGTCGGGAACGGTGCGCACGACGACGACCGGTCCGAACACCTCCTCGTCCCAGGCGTTCTCGCCGTCGGGGACGTCAGCGAGGACGGTCGGCTGCATGATCCCGTCGACCACGTCGCCGCCGTGCACCAGGGTGCCGCCCGCCTCGACCGCGGCGGCGACCCAGGAGCGCACGCGCTCCGTCGACGCGGCGTCGATGAGGGCCGACACACGGGTCGACGCGTCGCGGGGGTCGCCGACGACGACGTCGCCGATGCGTCGCGAGAGGGCGGCGAGGAACCCCTCCCGGGCCGGCTCGACGACGACGACGCGCTGGACGCTGATGCACGCCTGCCCGGACGCGTAGTAGCCGCCTCGCACGACGGCGTCCGCCGCGGCCTCGACGTCGGCGTCGGCCGCGACGACGAGGGCCGCGTTCGAGCCGAGCTCGAGCAGGACCTTCGTCGGGGCTGCGTCCCGGGCGATGCGGTGGCCGACCGCGGCGGAGCCGGTGAAGGAGACGGCCGCGACACGGGGGTCCGTCGTCAGCGCCACCCCGACGTCGACACCGCCGGTCACGAGCTGGACGGCACCGCGCGGCCCACCGGCGGCCGCGAGCGCCTCGCGGACGGCGTGGACCAGCCACAGCGTCGCGAGCGGCGTCTGCGGGGCCGGCTTGACGACGACCGGGCACCCCGCCGCCAGGGCCGGCGCGAGCTTGTGGACGGCGAGCAGCAGCGGGTAGTTGTAGCCGGCGATGCCGACGACGACCCCGACCGGCTTGCGGACCCAGAACCCGACGAGGCCCTCACCACTCGGCAGCAGGTCGAGGGGCACCGTCTCGCCGTGGAGGCGCGCGACCTCCTCGGCGGCCGTGACGAGGGTCAGCAGCGTGCGGTCGACCTCGACGCGGCAGTCGACGAGGGGCTTGCCGGTCTCGAGGACGAGGAGCCGCTCGAGGTCGTCGCGCCGCTGGAGGAGCCGGCGGTGCGCCTCGGTCAGGGCGGCGCGCCGCACGTGCGAGGGGAGGGCGGCCACGGTGCCGCGCAGCTCGTGCGCCACCGAGATCGCCTGTCGTGCATGCTCGGCCGTGCCGACCGGGGCCTGCGCCACGAGCTCGCCGGTGTACGGGAAGCAGACCGGGGCGGTCGTGCCGGGGTCGGTCCAGTCGTCGCCGAGGGGCAGGCCGGCGGGGTGGTCCGGCGTGTACGTGGTCGTCACCGAGGGTCTCCCAGGAGGTCGGAGGCGCCGGCCCCGTCGAGGGCGCGGCGCATGCTGGGCGCCGCCCGGAGGAGGCGCTGGGTGTAGGGGTGCTGCGGGTCGTCGAAGATCTGCGTCGTCGGGCCCGTCTCGACGATCTCGCCGCCGCTCATGACGGCGACGCGGTCGCACAGGTGTCGCACGACGGACAGGTCGTGCGAGACGAACACGAGGGTGAGGTCGAGGTCGGAGACGAGGTCGCCGATGAGGTTGAGCACCTGGGCCCGGACCGAGACGTCGAGGGCACTGACCGGCTCGTCGGCCAGCAGGATCGAGGGCCGGGGCGCCAGCGCCCGGGCGATGGAGATGCGTTGGCGCTGGCCCCCGGAGAACTGGTGGGGGTAGCGATTCGCCGCCTGGGACGGCAGCCCGACGGCGTCGAGCAGCTCGGCCACACGGGCGTCACGGTCCGGGAGGCCCTGTGCGACAAGGGGTTCGGCGATGATGTCGCGCACCCTCATACGCGGGTCGAGTGAGCCCATGGGGTCCTGGAAGACGAGCTGGAGGCTGGAGCGGAGGAAGCCGAGGTCTCGCTCCCGCCGGCCGGTCACCTCCATCCCCTCGACGCGGATCTCGCCGCTCGTCGGCCGGTCGAGGGCGGCGAGGAGGCGCATCAGCGTCGACTTGCCGCACCCGGACTCGCCGACGATGCCGAACCGCTCGCCGCGCTCGACCTCGAAGGAGACGCCCTTGAGCGCCTCGACCACCGGACCCTTGTGCCGCAAGGAGGTCCGTGGTCGCCGATAGTCGCGCCGCAGGTCCGTGACGCTCATCGCCGCGGTCATCGGGCCTCCTCCCCCGCCGGGTGGAAGCACGCGTACCCGTGGCCGGCGTCGGGACCGGTCCACGGCGGCACGGTCGCACAGACCTGCGTCGCGTGGGCGCAGCGGTTGCGGAACACGCAGCCGTCCGGGAAGGTGCCGGCCGCGGGCACGGAGCCGGGGATCGTCGGCAGGCGCCCCTCGGCGTCCGCGGCGTCGAGGTCGGACGCGGCGAGCAGCCCCTCCGTGTAGCGGTGCCGCGGTCGCCGGAACACCTCCTGGACCGGACCCGCCTCGACGACGCGACCCCCGTACATGACGAGGACGCGCTCGCACACCGTGGCGACCACGGCAAGGTCGTGGGTGATGAAGAGCAGGGCGGCGTCGCGGGCCGCGACACCCCGGACGACGAGGTCGAGGACGCGCGCCTGCACGGTGACGTCGAGGGCGGTCGTCGGCTCGTCGCAGACGAGCAGGGCCGGGTCGTTGGCGAGGGCGATCGCGACGACGACGCGCTGCCGCTGGCCGCCGGAGAGCTGGTGCGGGTAGGCGCGGGCGGCGTCGGCGGGGTCCGGCAGGCCCACCTGGTCGAGCAGCTCGACGACGCGGGCGCGCACGGCCCTGCGGTCGCTCGGGGCACCCGTGCGGTCGCGGTGCAGCGTGATGGCCTCTGCCACCTGGTCACCGACGCGCATCGTCGGGTTGAGGGCGGTCATCGGCTCCTGGAAGACCATCGCGACCTCGCCGCCCCTCACCCGCTTCCACTGCCCCTCGCTCGCGGACACGAGGTCGGCGTCGACGCCGGCGAGGCGCACCGAGCCTCCGACGCGGGCATCCTCCGGGAGGAGCCCGAGCAGGGCCAGGCTCGTCAGTGACTTGCCCGACCCGGACTCGCCGATGAGGCCGACGCGCTCGCCCCGGTCGATGGTGAACGAGACGTCGTGGAGCAGGTGGTGACGTCCGATGCGGACGTCGAGCCCCTCGACGTCGAGCACGCGGGTGCTCGGGGAGACCGCGTCCCGCGGACGCGCGGCGACGGCGCTCATCGGCGGTCCTCCAGTCGCGGGTCGAAGTGGTCGCGCAGGCCGTCGCCGAGCAGGTTGAAGCCGAGGACGGCGAGGGCGATGGCGGCGCCGGGCACGAACGCCAGCCGCGGCGCGGAGAAGAGCAGCTCCTGGCTCTCCTGGAGCATCCGGCCCCACGACGGCGTGGGCGGCGGCGTGCCGTAGCCGAGGAACGACAGCGCCGCCTCGGCCAGCACGGCGATGGCGAAGGAGACCGAGGCCTGGACGATGACGAGGCCGCTGACGTTCGGCAGGACGTGTCGCAGGCCGATGGCCCACGCACCACGTCCGGCCGAACGGGCCGCGAGGACGTACTCGGTGCGGAGCACCTGCAGGGCGCCGCTGCGCACGAGTCGCACGAAGCTCGGCACCGAGGCGATGCCGATGGCGACCATGGCCACGAGCGTGCTGCCCCCGTAGACCGCACCGAACATGATGGCGAGCAGCAGGGCCGGGAAGGCGAGCAGCAGGTCCATGCCCCGCATCAGCGTCTCACCGAGGCCGCGCGGCGCCATGGCGGCGACGATGCCGAGCGGCACCCCGACGAGCCCCGCGACACCGACCGCGACGACCCCGACGAACAGCGTCGTCCGGGCGCCGACGAGCACCTGGCTCAGGACGTCCCGGCCGAGCTTGTCCGTGCCGAGCAGGTATTCGGGATCACCGACCGAGCGAAGCCGGGCGGACGCGTCGACGAAGGTCGGGTCGTGCGGCGTCCACACGAACGACACGAGGGCCATAAGCACGACGAGGCCGACGAGGGCACCACCGACGAGGAAGCTGGCGCCCGGGCGCCGTCGGCGCGGGCCCGCGGCCACGATGCCGGGCTCGGCGCGGAAGGTGTCGGGGTTCAGGCCCGCGGGGTCGGGACGGACGGTCTCGGTGCTCATCGGGCGCCCACCTTGAGTCTCGGGTCGATGACGAGGTACAGCAGGTCGACGAGGAAGTTGACGACCAGGACGGCGACGACGAGCAGCATGACGATGTCCTGGACGAAGACGAGGTCGCGGTTGGAGACCTGGTCGAGCAGGAGGCTGCCGAGGCCGGGGATGACGAACACCCGCTCGACGACGACGGCGCCGATGAGCAGTGTCGCCAGCTGCAGCGCGAGGACCGTGACGACCGGGATCGCCGCGTTGCGGAACCCGTGGCGCCACAGGGCCCGCGTCGGGCCGAGGCCCTTGGCCCGCGCCGTGCGGATGTAGTCCTCGCGCTGCACGTCGAGCACGGCGCTTCGCACGTAGCGGGTGAGGACGGCACCCTGGACGATCCCGAGCGAGAGCACCGGCAGGACCAGCTGGCGCAGGAACATCGACGGGTCCTCGTTCGGGGGCGTCCACCCGTTGGCCGGGAGCCACTGCAGCTTCACCGCGAAGACGGTGATGAGCAGGATGCCCATGAGGAACGCGGGCACGGCGACGCCGACCTGCGAGAGCGCCGACAGGACGATCCCGCTCGGTCGCCGGTGCCGCATCGCCATGAGGGTGCCGAGCGGCAGCGCGAGCACGAGCGCGACGACCATGGCGCAGACGACGAGCCACAGCGTCACCTGGAGCCGGTCGAGGATCTGCGGGGCGATCGCGGCCCGGGACACGTAGCTCGTGCCGAGGTCGAACCGGACCAGCCCCCCGACCCACGACAGGTACTGCGTGGCGAGCGGCCGGTCGAGGCCGAACTCGCCACGCAGCTGGGCGACCGCCTGCTCCGACGCGTTGACGCCGAGGGCGACGCGCGCCGGGTCGCCCGGCAGCAGCACCATGAAGGCGAAGACGAGCACGGAGCTGACCACGAGGCTCGCGAGGAGGATCGCGGTGCGGCGGACGACCTGGAGCAGCATCGGTGTGGGTGTCCGATCGGTTCGGTGCGGTCAGGAGCGCGCGAGGTCGCGCAGGTCGAACGACTCGGTGATGGCGTTCTTCGGCAGCCCGGTGATGCCCTTCTCGGCGACCATGAGGTTCGGCAGCAGGAAGAGGAAGTCGCCGGCGGCGTCCTCCGACAGCTCGCGTGCCGCCTTCTTCATGAGCGTCACCTGCTCCTCCGGCGTGCCGGCGTCCGCCGCCGCGAGGTCGGCCTGCAGCTGCTTGTTGTCGTAGCGCGTGTAGTACTTCGGGTCACCGAAGACGGCCGGCAGGTCGCGCGGCTCGACGTGGGCGACGACCGACATGTCGTAGTCGGCGTCGGTGAACACGGTGCTCAGCCACACGGCCGGGAACTCGAGCTGGTCGAGGGTGACCTGGAAGCCGGCCTGCTCGAGCATGCTCTTGACGACCTGCCCGCAGGAGACGGCGTAGGGCAGCGTCGGGATGCGCAGGCGCACCGGCGTCTTGCCGACGCCCGTCTCGGCGACGAGCGCCTTGGCCTTGTCGAGGTTGTGCGGGTACAGGCCGGTGAGGTCCTCGTACCACGGGTCGGTGGGCGGGACCATGCTGCCGATGAGCGTGCCTCGCCCGGCCCAGCACGTGTCCATGAGGGCCTTGTGGTCGATGGCGTACCGGGCGGCCTGGCGGACCTTGAGCTGGTTGAACGGCGCCTTGCCGTTGTTGAACGACAGCAGCACCTCGCCGTTGGTCGTGCCCTCGACGATCTCGTACTTCGGGTTGTTCTGGAACTGGGCCAGCGACTCGGGTGCCTGGACGGTCCCGATGACGTCGATGGTCCCGGTCAGCAGCGCGTTGTTGAGCGCCGTCGGGTCCTTGAAGTACTTGAGCGTGACGTCCGAGAAGAAGGGCTTCGTGCCCCAGTAGGACGGGTTGGCCTTGAGCGTGATCGAGTCGCCGCGCTTCCACGTGCCGAACGTGTACGGACCGGTGCCGACGGGCTTGTTGGCGAGGTCGGCGACGCCCTTCTCGGTCATCATCGCGCCGACCCGCGTCGACATCTTGTAGAGCCAGTTGTTGCTCGGCTTGGTGAGGGTCACCTGCAGCTGGGTGTCGCTGAGCGCCTTGGCGTCGGCGACGACGTCCATGGCGGACTTGAGCGAGATGGTCCAGTCCTTCTTGACCCGGTTGATCGAGAAGACGGCGTCCTTGGCGGTGAACTTCTCGCCGTCGGAGAAGGTCGCGTTGGGCACGAGGTCGAACGTGTACGTCTTGCGGTCGTCCGAGACCTTCCACGAGGTGGCGAGCTCGGGCTTGAGGTCACCGTTCTGGTCCACCTTGACGAGGGTCTCGTAGACGTTGTCGAGCAGGGCCTGCGGGATGGCCGCGCCGTCCTTCGTCGTGAAGTCGAGGCTGGCCGGCTCGGCGACGAGGCCGACGGTCAGGCTCTTGTCGCCGGAGCCGCCGGAGCCTCCCGAGCCGCCCGCTCCGCCGCTGGACCCGCCGGAGGACCCGGCGCCGGCCGAGCAGGCGGCGGTGAGGGTGAGGAGCAGGACGCCGGCCGCAGCCGTGCCGATGCGGGAGTCCTTCATCGTGTCTCCATCTCGTGCAGGACCGCGGCGCCGAGCGCTGACGTGCTCGCCGTTCCGCCGAGGTCGGGGGTGTGGTGGGTGGGGTCTGAGAGGGTCGCAGCGAGGGCGTCGCGCACCGCGGTGGCCGCCGCGCCGTGCCCGAGGTCGTCGAGCAGGAGGGCTCCCGACAGGATGCACGCCGTCGGGTTGGCGATGCCGCGTCCGGCGATGTCCGGTGCCGAGCCGTGGACCGGCTCGTAGATGCCGGGTACGTCGCCGCCGGGCAGCACGTTGGCGCTCGGCGCCATCCCCATGCCGCCGGCGAGGACCGCGGCGAGGTCGCTGAGGATGTCACCGAAGAGGTTGCCGGCGAGGAGGACGTCGAGCGAGCGGGGGTCCTGGACCATGCGCGCGGCCATGGCGTCGACGAGGACCACCTCGAGCTCGACGTCGGGGTGGCGCTGCGCCACCTCCCGGACCACGGCGTCCCACAGCGGGTAGCCGTGCCGCATCGCGTTGGACTTCGTCACGAGGGCGAGGCGCCCGGTACGCCGGCCGGCGAGCGTGAACGCGTGCTCGGCGGCTCGCTCGATGACGCGGCGGGAGTGGACGGCCACCTCGATGCCGAGGTCGTGCCCGGTGCCGGCGTGGGCGACGCCGCCGGCGCCGACGTACTCGCCCTCGGTGTTCTCGCGGACGATGACGAGGTCGACGCCCTCGACGTCCCGCACGCGGCTCGGCACGCCCGCGAAGGCACGGACGGGACGCAGGTTGACGGCGAGGTCGAGCTGCTGGCGCAGGCCGATGATGAGACCCCAGACGAGCTCGTGGTCGGGGACGTCGGGCCGGCCCACCGCGCCGAACAGCACGGCGTCGTGGGCCCGGACGCGCTCGGCGGCGTCGGCAGGCATCGCGGCCCCTTCGCGCAGGAACCGCTCACCGCCCCAGTCGAGCTCGGTCGTCTCGAGCGTCTCGCCCTGGGCCGCGAGCGCGGCGTCGAGCACCGGCACCGTGGCCGCGACGACCTCGGGCCCGACGCCGTCGCCGGGGATCACTGCAAGTCGCACCGTCATGGGTCTGCTGGCACTCCGTCCGTGGCCGTGCCGGGTCCACGCCGACCCGGCAGCTCGGTGGTTCTTCGACGCTGTTCGTGCACTGGTCTGACCAGTGGACTTTTCTGCGTTGAGAGGTACGGTTGCTCTCATCGAGCCCGATGTCAAGGGTTCGTCCGTCCGGCCGAAGGGCCGAACGCGGCCCGGCCCACCGCCCGCACTGGAGGACCTCGATGGTGAATCCGCCTGCAGCGCAAACCCGTCCCGCAGCACTCACGGCGACACAGCTGGTCGCGTCCTACCGCTCCGGAGACCTCTCGCCGGTCGAGGTGGTGCGCGACGTCCGTGCGGTCGTCGAGGCGCGCGAACCGGAGCTCAACGCGTTCTGGGTGCAGGACCTCGACGCCGCGGAGCGCGCGGCCGCCGAGAGCGAGGCCCGCTGGCGTTCGGGCCGGCCCGCCGGTCCGATCGACGGCGTCCCGGTCACCGTCAAGGAGAACCTGGCCCGGGCGGGGGTCCCGATGCCGGCCGGCAACGCCGGGGTGACCCCGGTCGTGCCCGAGCGCAGCTCCCCGGTCGTCGAGCGCATCGAGGAGTCGGGCGGCGTCGTCCTCGGCTCCACCGTCATGCCGGACTGGGGCATGCTCAGCTCGGGCGTCTCGAGCCTGCACGGCATCACCCGCTCCCCGTGGGACCCGACCCTGACGACCGGCGGCTCGAGCTCTGGGGCGGGTGCGGCCGCGGCCGGCGGCTACGGCCCGCTGCACGTCGGCACCGACATCGGCGGCTCGATCCGCCTGCCGGGCACCTGGCTCGGTCTCGCCACCCTCAAGCCCAGTGCCGGACGCGTGCCGCTCGACAACCCCTACCTGGGCCGGGTCGCCGGGCCGATGGCCCGTTCGGTCGACGACATCGCGCTCCTGCTGTCGGTCATCGGCCGGTACGACGGCCGCGACTGGACGGCCCTGCCGCCGACCGACCTCGCCCTCGACCTGTCGACGGCGCCCCTCGACGCGTCGAGCCTGAGCGTCGGGCTGCACCTCGACGCGGGGTGCGGGCTGCCGCTGGATCCCGAGGTCCGCGCCGCCGTCGAGCAGGCGGCCGCCGTCTTCGCCGACGCCGGGGCCCGCGTGGAGCCGGTCGAGCCGTTCCTGACGCCGCGGATGCTCGCCGACCTCGACCAGTTCTGGCGGGTCCGCTCCCTCGTCGACCACGAGGCCCTGCCCCCCGAGGGCCGCCGACGCGTCCTGCCGTTCATCCAGCGGTGGGTCGCGGCCGTGGCCGACGTCGACGGCCGCACGGTGATGCGCGACTACACGAGCATCATGGCCATCCAGCAGGCCACCGTCGCCGCGACCGAGCGCTTCGACGTCGTCCTGTCGCCGGTCGCCCCGATGGCCGCCTTCCCCGCCGAGTGGCCGATGCCGTGGGGCGACGACGACCAGGGCATGGCCCACATCGGCTACACGGCGCCGTACAACATGTCGGGCCAGCCCGCCGCCACGGTCAACTGCGGCTTCACCGCCGACGGGCGGACCGTCGGCGTGCAGGTGGCCGGACGCCGCTGGGACGACGTGGGCGTCCTGCGCGTGGCGGCCTGGTACGAGCAGCGACGCGGGCCGGAGGCGACGCCACGGTGGCCGATCCCCGAAGCCGTCCCGGCGACGGGCCGCTCCGGTGCCTGAGGTCGGCGCGGGCACGCGCGCGTTCGAGCAGGTGCGGCCGGTGCGGCTCTACGAACGCATCGTCGAGCAGGTGGAGGAGGCCGTCGGACGGGGCGAGCTGCTGCCCGGCCAGCGCCTGCCGAGCGAGCGCGAGCTCGTCGTCCAGTTCGGCACGAGCCGCGCGACCGTGCGCGAGGCGCTGCGCGTCCTCGAGAGCAACGGCGTCGTCCGGTCCCGCCCCGGCGACCCCAACGGCCCGGAGATCCTGCCCGTCACCTCGGGACAGCTGACCAAGCAGATGCGCCGCCTGGCCCGGGCCGACGGGCTGACGCTGTCCCAGCTGCTCGTGTCGCGGATGATGCTCGACTCGACGGCCAACCGGCTCGCCGCGACGCTGCGCACCGACGAGCAGCTGGCCGAGATGGAGGCCGCGATCGGGCAGATGCGCGAGGCCGTGGAGGGCGGCTACACCTCCTTCAGCGAGGCCGACTTCGCCTTCCACGAGGCCATCGCCCGCGCCAGCGGCAACACGCTCATCCAGGTGTGCAACGCCGTCGTGCGCGACACGGTGCTGTCCCTCATCTCGGACAAGATCGCCCACGCCCGCAACAGCAAGGCGCTCATGAAGCGCTCGCTCGGCCACCACGAGCAGGTGCTCGACGCGATCCGCGCCGGCGACGGCGAGCGCGCGGCCCACGCGTCGCTGCACAGCCTCTACGACTACTACGCCGGCTACGTGCCGGCAGGCGAGCGCGCGACCCTCCGGGCCCTCCTCGACCACTGACCCGATCCGGCACCCCGCCGGCACCTCGCCGGCACCCCGCCGGCACCCCCGACGGGGCGGCGTACGGCGTCGGCTCGGGACCGGGCAGAATGCGTGGCTCCATGCGTCGTCGACAAGGAGTGCGTGACCGGTGAGTGTGCAGTCGATCGAGCGGCGGATCGCCGAGGAGCTCGAGGTTCGTGAGAGCCAGGTCACCGCGGCGGTGGGGCTGCTCGACGGCGGCTCGACCGTGCCGTTCGTGGCCCGCTACCGCAAGGAGGTCACCGGTGGCCTCGACGACGCGCAGCTGCGCTCGCTCGAGGAGCGCCTCACCTACCTGCGCGACCTCGAGGACCGCCGCGCCGCCGTGCTCGCCTCCATCGACGAGCAGGGCAGGCTCGACGACGCGCTCCGTGCCCGCATCCTCGCCGCCGAGACCAAGGCCCGGCTCGAGGACATCTACCTGCCGTTCAAGCCGAAGCGGCGCACCAGGGCACAGATCGCCCGCGAGGCCGGTCTCGAGCCGCTCGCGGACCTCCTCCTGGCATCCCCCGACACCGACCCCGCCTCCGCGGCGACCGGTTTCGTCGACGCCGACAAGGAGGTCGCCGACGCCACGGCAGCGCTCGACGGCGCGCGCTCGATCCTCGTCGAGCGGTTCGCCGAGGATGCCGACCTCATCGGCGACCTGCGCCGGCGGGTCTGGGCCAAGGGCCACCTCGTCGCCCGCGTGCGCAGCGGCAAGGAGGAGGACGGCGCGAAGTTCGCCGACTACTTCGCGTTCGACGAGCCCCTGCACAGACTTCCCTCGCACCGCATCCTGGCCATGTTCCGCGGCGAGAAGGAGGACGTGCTGACCCTCGAGGTGAGCCCCACCGACCCGTCCGCCGACGCCGAGCCGGGGCCGAGCGAGTTCGAACGGGCCATCGCCCGCCGCTTCGGGATCGAGAACCGCGGCCGCGCGGCCGACCAGTGGCTGGCCGACACGGTGCGCTGGGCGTGGCGCACCAAGATCGTCGTGCACCTCGGCGTCGACGCCCGGATGCAGCTGCGCCGGGCGGCCGAGGAGGAGGCCGTCCGCGTCTTCGCCGCGAACCTGCGCGACCTGCTGCTCGCGGCCCCGGCGGGCGCCCGCGCCACGATGGGTCTGGACCCGGGCTTCCGCACCGGCGTCAAGGTCGCCGTCGTCGACGCCACCGGACGCGTCCTGGCCACCGACGTCATCCACCCGCACGTGCCGCAGAACCGGTGGGACCAGTCGGTCGAGACCCTGGCCCGTCTCGCCGAGGCGCACGGCGTCGAGCTCGTCGCGATCGGCAACGGCACCGCCTCGCGCGAGACCGACCGCCTCGCGGCCGACCTCGTCAGGCGCCACCCCGAGCTGGGACTGACGACCGCCGTCGTGTCGGAGGCGGGTGCGTCGGTCTACTCGGCGTCGGCGTTCGCCTCGGCGGAGCTGCCCGGCATGGACGTGTCGCTGCGCGGCGCCGTGTCGATCGCCCGGCGCCTGCAGGACCCGCTCGCCGAGCTCGTCAAGATCGACCCGAGGTCGATCGGCGTCGGCCAGTACCAGCACGACGTCTCGCAGGTGGCGCTCTCCCGCTCGCTCGACGCGGTCGTCGAGGACTGCGTCAACGCCGTCGGGGTCGACGTCAACACCGCGTCGGCTCCGCTTCTGACCCGCGTGTCCGGCATCACCGGCTCGCTCGCCGAGGGGATCGTCGCCCACCGCGACGCGCACGGCCCGTTCCGCACCCGGTCCGCGCTCAAGGACGTCCCCCGCCTCGGGCCGAAGGCGTTCGAGCAGGCGGCCGGGTTCCTCCGGATCGCCGGCGGGGACGACCCGCTCGACGCCTCCGCAGTGCACCCCGAGGCCTACCCGGTCGTGCGACGGATGCTCGAGGCCACCGGAGCCGAGCTGACCGACCTCATCGGCAACACCGCGGCGCTCGGCCGGATCCGCGCCGAGGACTTCGTCGACGACAGGTTCGGCCTGCCGACGGTCACCGACATCATCGGCGAGCTCGACAAGCCCGGCCGGGACCCGCGCCCCTCGTTCCGCACCGCGACGTTCAAGGAGGGCGTCGAGGAGGTCAAGGACCTGCGGCCCGGCATGACGCTCGAGGGGGTGGTGACCAACGTCGCCGCCTTCGGCGCCTTCATCGACGTCGGCGTCCACCAGGACGGGCTGGCGCACGTGTCGGCGCTGTCCAGGCAGTTCGTCCGCGACCCGCGCGAGGTAGTCAAGCCCGGTGACGTCGTCATGGTCAAGGTGCTCGACGTGGACGTCCCCCGCAAGCGGATCTCGCTGACGCTGCGCCTCGACGACGAGGTGCCGGCGCCCGGTGAGCGGCCCACGACGCGCAGTGGCCGCGCCGATGGTGGTCAGCGTCAGGGTGGTCAGCGTCAGGGTGGTCAGCGCCAGGGCGGTCAGCGCCAGGGCGGCCGCTCGGCGGGAGCCGGGCCGAGCCAGCCTGCTCAGCAGCCGGGGGCGGGCCGGCGCGACCGGCGTGACACGCCCGCGAACGGCGCCGTGGCCGAGGCGCTGCGGCGCGCCGGCTGGACCGGCTGAGGGGCCGCGGGCCGGTTCCTGCCTCGGGCGGACCGGGTCCGTCCGGGGCCTTGTCGTCGGCGCCCACCTCTGGTCGACTGGACCCACGATGGGTCCGGCCCGTCCGGGGCCGGGTCGTAGCCAGTCGAAGGCACACGGAGGTGCCCATGAGCAGTGCAGGCAGTGCAGCCGAGCCCGTCACCGCGCCGGTGGAGGACGCCGAGCCCGACCAGTCCCTCGCCGGGGTCCACACCAGTGCCTCGTTCGACCACTCGGTCGAGCAGGTCTGGCTGCACCTGGTCAACGGACGCGGGACCGAGGCGCTTCTCGGCCCGGGCGTCAGGCTCGGCAGCAAGGGTGAGTCGTGGCACAGCGACGAGGGCCCCCACGGCGTCGTGCGCAGCTGGCACCCGATGGAGCAGATCCGCGTGTCCTGGCACCCGCACGCCGACGGGCCGCTCAGCATCGTCGACCTCCAGCTGCGGCCCGAGGGTTCGGGCACCCGCCTCGACCTCTTCCACGAGGGCGAGGGCATCGCCGAGGACGGAGCCGGCGACAAGCGGCGCTGGGACGACGCGCTCGACCGCTTCGGCGCGTCGCTGAAGGGCTGACCCCGGTCCACCGCGCTCCCGGCTGGACGGACCTGCCCTCCAGCATGGGTACCGCTCCCCATGTCGCGTGTCGCGGCTGCCCGCTAGCGTGCGCGTGTCCGTCAGCCAGACGGCACGACACAGACAGGGGACCCCATGATCCGCAGGATCCGACGCGCCGCCACCGGCGCCGTGCTCGCCGTCGCCGCCGGGGCCGCGGTCGTCGCCGCGCCACAGGGCTCGGTGCCGACGCTGCCGCAGGCGAGCGCCGCCATCACCTGTGACACCGCCACCGGTGGCACGAAGTTCTATCCCGGCGACGACTCGAGCCGCACGTACAACACGACCTTCCACAACGGCGTCGGCATCGACCACTACCTGTCGAGCTACGTCCCCCAGGGCCTTGGCATGTGGGAGGACTGGAACGGCGGCACCGAGGACCTCTTCCTCGTCGGCATGCACCACGAGGACGAGAACGACCACGCCTCCCTCGTCTACGGCGTGACGCCGGGCGGCACCGTACGCGGGGCCGCCTACCTGCCCGAGGGCGCCCACGTCGGTGGCCTCAAGACCTACCGGGGCTGGCTGTACGTCCAGCAGGACACGAGCACCATCCGGCGCTACAGCCTGGCCGCCGTCCGGTCCAGCTTCCGCAGCGCCGGCATCCAGTCCCTCGGCGGCGGCACGTCGCTCAGGGTCAGCGGCGTCAGCTTCTTCGACATCTACGGCGGCAAGCTCTACGGCGGCCTCTTCGACGAGGACAGCCGCAACGTCATGCGCCGGTACACGATCACCTCGACCGGAGGCCTGTCGCTCGACACGTCGTGGGGCCCGCTCCAGGTGCCGATGAAGTCGCAGGGCCTGCTCGTGCAGAACGACACGTACGTCTTCAGCACGTCGTCGGGGCGCAACAACCGCAGCAACATCTACGTCGTGCGCCGCGGCTACACGAAGACGCAGAGCATCGAGAGCGTGCGCTACCGCTGCTTCCGCGCCCCGGTCCTGTCGCAGGAGCTCGTCGACTACGCCGGCCGGGCCTACCTGTCCTTCGAGGGTGGCGCCGACTACTTCGACGGCGCCTGGCCCTGGACCACCGCCGACAACCGGATCAAGAACCTGCACTGGGCCTCCACGAGCACGCTGCGCGGTCTCGTGTGGTGACGGGCTGAGGAGCGCGTGGGTCAGCGCACGACGAGCACCGGGCAGGCCGCCTCGTGGATGACCCGGTGGCTCACCGAACCGAGGAGCAGGCCGGTGAACCCGCCGTGGCCACGCGAGCCGACGACGACCAGTCCCGCATGGACGGTGAGGTCGGCGAGGGTCTGCCCGGGGTCGCCGTAGAGCACCTCGGTCGTGACGTCGAGCTGCGGGTGGTCGGCGCGGGCGCGGTCCGCGAGTCGGGTCACCGTCTGCTCGGCGTGCTCGCGGGTCGCGTGCGTGTCGTCCGTGCCGGCCTTGGCCGTCTCGGCGTACGCCCACGCCTCCATCGAGGCGGAGTGGGCGACGCGGACGACGTGCAGCGCGGCGTGCTCGCGCGCGGCCCAGGCGGCGGCCGCGTCGAGCGCCCGCTGCGACGCGTCGGAGTCGTCGACGCCGACGACGACGGCGTGGTCGGGTCCGGGCCGCACGGCCTGCGCCACGGTGGCGCCCTCCTGCTCCCCCGGGCTCCGGACGACGACGACGGGACAGTGCGCGTGTGCGACGAGGGCGTAGGAGGTGGAGCCGAGGATCCCTGCCCGCAGGCGACCGTGGCCACGGCTGCCGACGACGAGCAGCTCGGCGTCACGGGAGGCCTCGACGAGCTGCCCGGCCGGGCTGCCCAGCTGGTACTGCGTGTCGATGTGGGCTGCCTCGAGGACGTCGGAGGCGTGTTCGGCCCCCTCGTCGACGAGCTTCTTGGCCGCCTGCTCGAGCATCGGCTCGACCTGCGACACGTCGACCGCCGGGAAGGCCGGCACCATCGACAGACTGATGGTGTGCAGGATCGTGAGTCGGGTTGCGAGCCGGCGGGCCGTCTCGGCGGCCCACTCGAGCGCGAGCCGCGCGCTCGGCGACCCGTCGTAGCCGACGACGACGCCGCGGGCTTCGTTGGCCTGGTCGTTCATGGAAGCACCCCTCCCTGGGTCGGGGCCGGGGCCGTCGCTCCAGCCACCTCCATCGTCCCGCGTGCGGGCGCGCCGGGCGCTCCCCTGTGGCCGGCAGGACATGTGAGGTGTGGAACACGGTCCGGGCGACGGACGCGTGCCGCACGTCCCCGTGGAGACACCTCCCCCGCGCGCACCGCGTACCGCCCGGGGTGTCGCCGCCCCGGGCGGCATGGGGTATCACGGAGGCATGAGCATCGAACCGGAGCCCCGCCCTGACGAGTTCGAGCCCGAGGAGGCCGAGCCCGAGGAGGAGTACGCGCCCGTGGGCGACCACCCCGACGACGCGACGGCGCACGCCGCCGAGGCCGACCTGCTCGAGCAGGAGCAGGAGGTCGAGTTCGACGACGACGACGACGCCCCGGACCTCGCCGAGGAGGACCGCGCCTGACGCCGGACCCGACCCTCGCCCCACCCCGGTGAGCGACGACAGCCGTCAGCCGACGGCCTTGGCGGCGTCCACCTCCCCTGCGCCGTACCAGCTGTTCTGGGTCAAGGTGCCCTCGCACGTCTGCGGCGCCCCGGAGTCCAGACCCGGGAAGAACGCGTAGGCGGACGTGTCGGTCGGGCACGCGATCGGGTTGGTGGCGTCCTCCACCGCCGCGGACAGCGCTCCGGTGCGCTTGCCCGTCACGGATGCGACGAGCGCGGCGACCCCGGTGACGTGCGGTGCAGCCATCGACGTGCCCTGCTGGTAGCAGTACGTGGCGCCGCTCGGGTCGACGACGCGTCGGGAAGCCAGGCAGGTGGACGTCAGCAGCGCGGCCGGCCAGGTCGACAGCACGCGACCGTTGGGTGCGGCCGCCGTGAGCTGCAGGATGGAGTCGCCGCCGGGCGCCGCGACGTCGGCGGTCGAGATGCCGAACGAGGAGTAGAACGACTTGAGGTGCAGGTTGCCCGTCGCGGTGACGCCGACGACGCCGGGTGCCTCGGTCGGGAAGACGGCGCAGGCGTTGGTGACCTCCCGGGTGACCGGCGTCGTGTCGTCCGGGCTCGTCTGGTCGAACGTCGGGTGCGACAGGTCGTCGGCCTGGTTGCCCTCGGCGGCGACGACGAGAACGCCCCTGTTCTGCGCGTACCTGAGGGCACGCTCCTCGGCCGTCCAGATGGCGCGCTGCGTGGGGTCGTTCTTGCAGTTGAACAGCCACGGGTCGGCGAAGTAGCTGTTGTTCGTCACCGCGACGCCGTGGTCGCCGGCCCACATGAAGGCGCAGACGACCGCCTCGGGGAAGAAGAACCCGTCGGCGTTGCCGGCCTTGATGCCGGCGATCCGTACGCTCGGAGCCACGCCGACGATGCCGATGCCGTTGGCGGCCGCCGCGATGGTGCCCGCGGTGTGCGTGCCGTGGCCGTTGTCGTCGGCCGCGGCCACCTTGCCGGGCACGGGTGCACCGCCGACGCAGTTGACGCTGGCGGCGTCGTCGACGTTGGCGGCGAGGTCGGGGTGGGTCCAGTCGAGGCCGGTGTCGATGTCACCGACGAGGACCGAGCGGTTGCCGGTCGACACGGCGTGCGCCGCCGGGGCGTGGATCTGGTCCATGTCCCACTGGAGTCCGGACAAGGTGTCGCCGGTGGGCGCCGTCGGAGCGGCGTCGGTGGCCGACTGCGTCGCGTCGGCGCCTGAGGCGTCGTCGACTCGTGTGGCGAACTTCGCTGTGGCAGAGACTCCCTGGACGCCCTTGACGGCACGCATCGACTGCGCGAACGACGAGGAGGAGGACGACGCGACGACGACCGAGATCGCGGGCCACGACGAGACGACGCGGCCGCCCGCGGCGGTCACCGAGCGCGACGCACCGGTCAGCGAGGCGCCCTGGGAGTAGACGACGAGGTAGGTGGAGGCTCCGCTCGTCGACGTGTCCGCGGCGGACGCGCCGGACGCGACGACGAGGGGTGCGAGGCCCGACAGGGCGAGAGCTCCGGCCGCGACCACGGACGCGGCGGTGAGCGAACGAGAACGTCCCCGAGAAGTGTCTGCGGACATGGGTCCTCACTTCCACGACGGCCACGCGCGGCGCGCTCCGTCGTCGGGCCGTCCACGTCGGCGGCCCTCTGCCGACGCTAGACCCGCCGGGTCCCTGTCGTCGACCGCTTCCCGGTGAGCCGGGCGCACACCGTCCGCCACGCCTCAGGCGTGAGCCCACGGGCGGTGGTGAACGCCCGGCGCCCGGGTCACGCGGCTCGTAGCATCGGGACATGACGCTCCTCGAGCGTGCCGAGCAGCTGCGCGCCGTCGCGGGCTGGCTCGACGACGCCGCGGCGGGGCACGGCCGGCTCGTCTACGTCGCCGGCGAGGCGGGCATCGGCAAGTCGACGTTCGTCGGCCACGTCGTCTCGCAGGCCGGCGCCCGCGCTCGCGCCCTCGTCGGGCGGTGCGACGGTGCGGCGACACCGGCACCGCTCGGACCGCTCGCCGAGATGGTGCCCGGCCTGCCGCCCGGCACCTGGCCGCCGGACGCCACGCGGCACGAGGTGCTCACGCGTCTCGTCGACGTCCTGCGCGCACCGCCGGGCGCCGAGCCGTACCTCCTCGTCGTCGAGGACGCCCACTGGGCCGACGAGGCGACCCTGGACCTGTTGCGGCACCTGGCCCGACGCGTCCACGGCTGTCGGGCGCTCGTGCTCGTGACGTACCGGCCCGAGGACACCGGGCCCACCTCGGGGCTGCGGATCCTGCTCGGTGACACGGCCTCCGCGGACGGGACGCGTCGGGTCGACCTCCCGCCGCTGACGCTCGAGGGCGTGACGGCGCTCGCCGAGGAGTACGCGCGGAGGCACCCGGAGGCAGGGCACGTCGACGCGCGCCGGCTGCACGACGTCACCGGCGGCAACGCCTTCTTCGTCACGGAGGTGCTGTCCGGCGGTACGGCCCGGGTGCCCCCCACGGTCCGGGACGCAGTGCTCGCCCGGGTGGCCCGGCTGGACGAGGCCGCGCAGCGCGCTCTCGAGGTGGTGGCCCTGGCCGGCGCCCGGGTCGACTCCAAGCTCGTCGAGGAGCTCGTCCGCGACGGCCTCACCGCCCTCGACGAGCCGCTCTCACGGGGGTTGCTCGTCCTGTCCGGCGGCGAGCTGACGTTCCGCCATGAGCTCGGCCGGCTCGCCGTCGTCGACGACGTCCCGCCCGGGCGGCGGATCCACGTCCATCGGCGCCTGCTCGAGGCCCACCTGCGCCGGGGCGCGGACCCGGAGGTCCTCGCCCACCACGCCGACGCGGCCGGTGACGCCGTGCGGGTGCTGGAGTTCGCACCGGTGGCGGCCGAACGTGCTGCTGCCCTCGGTGCCCACCGTCAGGCGGTCGAGCAGTACCGACGTGCCCTGGCCCACGCGGACGCCCTGCCGACCGGACGCGTCCCGGACGCCACGCGCGCGGACCTGTTGTGGGCGCTCGGGTACGAGCTGTACCTCACCGACCGCATCGAGGCCGCCATCACGGCCGTCGACGCGGCCAGGTCCATCTGGGCCGCGGCCGGCGACGAGGTCCGTGTCGGCGACGCGTGGCGGTGCCTGTCGCGGCTGTCGTGGTTCGCCGGGCGCAACGAGGACGCCGAGGCCCAGGCACGCACAGCCGTCGACGTGCTCGCGGGGCACCCCGGTGTCGAGCTCGCGCTCGCGTACAGCAACACGACCCAGCTGCGGATGCTGTCCAGCGACGTCGCCGGCACGCGCGAGTGGGGCGCCCGCACCCTCGACCTCGTCGAACGGCTGCCCAACGGACCGAGGCGGACGGAGGTTCGGGTGCACGCCCTCAACAACCTCGGCACCATCGAGGTCGTCGTCGGGGACGTCGTCGCGGGCACCCAGCTGCTCACGGCCAGCCTCGAAGGAGCGCGGGCCGCGGACCTGCACGAGCACGCCGCGCGGGCGTACTGCAACCTGGCGTCGGCGGCCGTGACCCAGCGGCGGCACGACGAGGCCAGGCGCTGGCTCGACGAGGGCATCGACTACTGCGCCGACCGCGACCTCGACTCGTGGACGCTGTACCTCCTCGGCTGGCGTGCCCGCCTCGGGCTCGACCGCGGCGAGCACGTGGCGGCCCGCCGCGATGCCGACTCCGTCGGTCGCGGGGAGGTGGCGCCGGTCGGTGCCCTCGAACCGCTCGTGACGCTGGCCCAGCTGCGGGCCCGACGGGGAGAGGACGGGTGGCAGCCGCTCATCGCGCGGGCCGCCCGGCTCGCCGACGGCATGCGCGAGATACAGCGCGTCGCCCCGGTGGTGGCGGCTCAGGCCGAGTTCGCTTGGCTCGCAGGCGAACCCGAACGCGCGCGCGACATCGCCCTCGCCGCCTGGCCACTGGCTCGCGACGCCGACTGCGCGTGGAACCGTGGCGCGGTGGCCCGCTGGCTCACGCCCGAGGACGTGAAGACGGACGATGACGAGCTCTTCGGGGGCACGGCGCCCGGTGCCCTCCTGGCGCCACCGTTCGCCGCCGAGCACGAGCGACGGTGGCAGCAGGCCGCGCAGCTCTGGGCCCGCCTGCACTCACCCTTCGACGAGGGCCTGGCCCTGGCCCGAAGCGGCGACCGCGACCTCATGACTGCGGCCGTCGGCCTCTTCGAGGGGATCGGCGCCGACGGGGCCGCGGCGCGCGTCCGGACCGACCTCCGGGCGCACGGCTGGCCGGCGCCGCGCGCCGCCCGCGCCAGCACGCGTCGCCACCCAGCCGGCCTGACCCCGCGTGAGAGCGAGGTGCTCGACCTGCTCACCGCAGGCCTCACCGACGCCGCCATCGCCGAGAGGCTCGTCATCTCGCGTCGCACGGCCGAGCACCACGTCGCCTCGATCCTCGCCAAGGTCGGGGTGGGCAGCCGGCGCGACCTGGCCAACCTGGGTGGCTCCGTAGCCGCGAATGGGTAGCCGCCACCCATGACCGGTGGGCGGCGTGCGGCGACGCTTGAGTCATCGACCACTCGACGGAAGGAACGAACCATGCCGCTCTTCATGGACGTGCACACCCTCCGCGACGGCGTCACCATGTCGGACGTCGCCAAGGCCCACGAGGCCGACCTCGCCACCCAGGGGCAGTACGGGGTCAGCTACCTGCGCTACTGGGTCGACGAGGACCGGGGCCAGATCTTCTGCCTCGTCGAGGCACCCGACGCCGAGGCCGCGAACACCGTGCACCGCGAGGCGCACGGCCTCGTCGCGGACTCGATCTACCAGGTGCAGGAAGGCGCCTGACGGCCGGATCAGCGCGATGCCGGACGCCGTGGACGGGCAGGTCCACGGCGTCCGGCATCGACGCCCGAGTCCGGCGTCGACGTCTCCGGTCCGTGGAGTTGTGGCGTTTCACCCCGGGAGGCGCCCAGCCGACCTACGTTGTCGTCGGGACACGAGGGGGGTGCCATGGCCGAAGGCGGATCCGCGCGAGAGCGCGCCGCGACGCTGCGCGCCAAGGCGGCCGCCGCCCGGCAGGAGTCGGAGGCGGCGGCGCACCGCGCGGCGGCGCTCGAGGAGCAGGCCCGGCGCTGGGAGTCGGGAGCCGCCGGGGAGCAGGTCGTCGGCGCCGAGCTGGCGCGCCTCCCGCGGACGTGGGCGTGCTTGCACGACCGGTTGCTGCGGCCGGGACGGTCGCGCGTCAACCTCGACCACGTGGTCATCGGTCCCGGCGGGGTCTTCCTCGTCGACGCGAAGAACTGGTCGGGTGGCGTCTCCGAGTACGACGGGACGCTCTGGCAGCACACCGGCTCGAGCCGGTCCCGGCGGCCGGCGGTGGAGCAGGTGGGGCGCGCCGCCGGGGAGATGGAGCGGACGCTGGCGGTCCCCGTCGTGCCCGTGCTGGCACTGGCCGGCGGCTCCGCGGCCGCCTTTGACTCCCGCCGTGTGGGCGGCATCGACATCGTGCCGGTGCACGACCTGCGCGAGTGGCTGCTCAGGCAGCCCGGCCACCTGCCCCCTGCCGAGGTGGAGCTGCTGCGACGCCGCGTCGACCTGGCGTTCCCGGCAGCGTCGGTGGGCGTCGACGCCGTCAGCCCGGACACGTCGGAGCTCACGGTGGCCCAGGTGCTCGCCAGCGGGCCGGCCCGGACCCGGTCCGGGACACACGCTCGACGCACAATGCGCGTGGGGAACGGACACTCCACGGCGCGCTCCCGCCGCTTCGCCGGCCGCAGGACAGTACGTGCCCGGGGTGTCATCGCCCTTGGCCTCTTCGCGCTGCTCGCGGCCGTCCTGCTGTACGGGCTGTTCATCATCGGGGAGCATGGGGTCAGGACCCTTGCGACATCGCTTCTCCCCGGAGCAGGTGACAGGACCCCGTCGAGGCCGAACTCCCTCTACTGCCAGGACTATCCGGTCAGACGCATGAAGGCGGTGCTCGCGACCTCCGTGACGGCGAGCACCGAGAACAGCGGCGACAGGTGCAGGTGGTACCTGGGGCCAGCGGTGGACGTGCCGCCCATGCTGGACCTGCAGATCGGAGCGTCGGCCGACGTCGTCGTGAGGGCCGTTGCGAGGGACCGTGCCCTCGCAACGGCGGGATCAGGGACCGCCCGTGTCTGGGTGGCCGCAGGGTTGCGCGTCCGGCAATGGGAAGCTGCGGACCTGCGTGCACCATCCTCGTTCATGCTCTCGATGGACTACCGCTATCCCGAAGGCGCAACGCCGGCCACACGACGCAGGGTCGACGAGGCTGAGCTCTCGAGGATCGCGCGGTTGTCCGAGGACCTCGCGATGTGGATGCGGTCCGCTCGTTGAGCTCCGTGGCACAGCACACGTGGACGCTTACTCATGAGGGAATACGATTCGCCTGCAAGACTTTTCGTCGAATCAAACCTTGACTTCCTGTTCGAACTGGTGTTCGATAGGGAGATGAGGGGTCAAGGGACGCGCAGTGCTGACGCGCTGGTCGAGGAGGCCGAGGCGCTCGCCGACGTGGCGTCGCTCGTCGAGGCCTACCCCATGCGAACGCGTCGCGGCGTCCCGGTGCGGCAGCGGTCGCTCTCCCTGCTCGAGCGGTCCCTGAGGCGCAACGCCGCTCGGCACGTCCTCAACCAGCTGCTGCCCGATCTCGTCGCCGAGCTCCTCGACGCCGCCGCCGACGACCTCGACGACTCCCCTGACCGCGGCCCCGAGGCCCACGCCGATGCCGAGCTTCGGCTCGTCGAGGCCGTCGAGTCCTGCAAGGCCGCCCTGGACGCGGCCGGCTTGGAGGCGCTCGCTCGGCTCCGGTCGTGCATCGAGTCGGCCGAGCTGGGGCGCGTCGCCGGCACCGGCGGCACCCGGCCCTCCGGATGGCTCGACGCTGACGAGCTCACCGTCCTGGAAGTCACCACGGCCACGGGGCTCGGACCGCAGGAGGTGCACGACAGGCTGGGCCTCGCGACGGCCCGCTCCAGCGCCGCCGCAGAGCTGCGCGACCGGCTCCGGTCAGGCGCGGTCAGCCTTCATCGGGCTCGTGTCCTGCACGCCGAGGTCCGCCATCTCGAGGACGCCGCGGCGGTTGGCGTCGTGGACTCGACGCTGCGTCCCAAGGACGGTGCGCCGCCGTCCCCGACCCTGTTCCGCCAGCGCCTCACGCGCGCCTGCGTCGCGGCCGACCGCGACGCAGCCCGACGCCGTCGGGACGCCCGCCGGCGACGCGGTGCGTTCGCCCGCATCGATGCCGACGGGCTCGGGGTCCTCACCGTGACCAACGACGCGGACAAGATCGTGGCCGCGATGGAGCGCGCCGATGCTCTTGCACGAGCCGCACGGCAGGCCGGCGACCGGCGCAGCCTCGACGTCCTGCGCGCCGACGCCATCACCGACCTGCTCGTGCTCGGGTCGATACCGGCGGACAGCGGGGCCGCCGATGGCGTGTCAGTCCGCGAAGGCCCGGGCGACGCCGCCTGGAGGACGCTCCTGGGGCGTCGCCCGTCAGCCTCGGTCACGCTCGTCGTCCCGCTGCCCGTGGCGCTCGGCCACGTCGACGCCCCGTGCGAGGTGCCCGGTCACGGCTGGGTGGGCCCCGAACAGGCACGGCGGATGATGCTGCACCCCGCATCGCGCTGGCGGATGCTGGCGGTGGACCCGAGCACGGGCGCTGCCACCGCTGTCGGGACCACCGCCTACCGGCCGACGGCATCGATGCGTGCGGTCGTCGAGGCCGTCGACGGCACCTGCCGTGGGCCCGGATGCACCGTCCCGGCCGCTCGCTGCGACCTCGACCACGACATCCCCTGGCCGCACGGCCCCACCGAGGTCACCAACCTCACGAGCAAGCATCGGCTGCACCACAACGCCCGCACCCACGGTCACTGGAGCGCGTCGCGGGACCCCGACGCCAGGGTCCACTGGCGCACGGCTGCCGGACGACGCTACGTCACCGAGCCGAAGGACTGGCTCGAGGACCTGCGGCCGCCACCCGAACCTGCCCGCCGCCCACGCGTCATCGACGAGCTTCCGCCGTTCTGAGGCCCGCTCGCGTTCTGAGCGCCGCTCGCGGGCGGCGTCACGACGCGGCGTCGAGCGGGTCCGGGAGTCGGTGCACCCCCTCCGCCGTGGCGACGTGGAAGCCGAGCAAGCGCACACCGGCCTTCCGGCAGGCGTCGATCCCGGCCTCGTGCCACTCCCGATCGGCGTCGGTCGGACGGGCTCCGTGCGGGCGCCCTCGGCCGAGCAGGATCGAGCCGCCGGACTCTCTGACCAGCGGAAGGACGAGGTCCAGCAGCCGGACCAGGTCGGCCGGATCCGCATCCTCCGGCACGTCGTTGAGGACGAGAGGTTGCAGGCCGCGGCCGGCGTGGTCGCAGATCATCAGCCCGATGCACCCCCCGGCGCGGTCGGCCTCGCCGAGGATGAGGTCGATGACGTCGCCGGCCGCGACGGGGTCGGTGAGGGGGATCTCGCTGGCGCGCTGGGGCAGGTCGTCGAAGGTCATGCCAGCCATCGTGGCCCGAGCCCGCGAACGCTCGCTGGAGTTGTCCCCAGGTCGATGCGCGCGGGCTCGTGCCCCGGTGGGCCGAACGCCAGGGTCTGCGAGGGTCAGGCCACGCGGGTCTTCGGGGCGTTCTCCGCGGTCTTGCCGGGGTCGCGCTCGACGATGTCCCCGAGGGCGTCGTCGATGCGGGCCATGAGCTCGGGCTCGAGCCTCACGCCCGCGGCCTTGACGTTCTCGGCCACCTGCTCGGGACGAGAGGCACCCACCAGAGCGGCGGCGACGTTCTCGTTCTGCAGCACCCATGCGACCGCGAGCTGGGCCATCGTGAGGCCCGCGTCGTCGGCGACGGGCTGGAGCTTCTGGACCCGCGTCAGGACGTCGTCGTTCATGAACCGCTTGATCATGTCGGCGCCGCCCTTCTCGTCGGCCGCCCGGGAACCTGCGGGAGGCTGCTGCCCGGGCTGGTACTTGCCGGTGAGGACGCCCTGCGCGATCGGGCTCCACACGATCTGGCTGACCCCGAGCTCCTGGCACGTCGGGATGACCTCGCCCTCGATGACCCGCCACAGCATGGAGTACTGCGGCTGGCTCGAGATCAGTTGCACGCCAAGGTCTTTCGCGAGCGCGTGGCCCGCGCGGATCTGCTCGGCCGTCCACTCGCTGACGCCGATGTAGAGGGCCTTGCCCTGACGCACGACGTCGGCGAACGCCTGCATCGTCTCCTCGAGGGGCGTCTCCGTGTCGTAACGGTGTGCCTGGTAGAGGTCGACGTAGTCGGTCTGCAGCCGGGTCAGCGACCCGTTGATCGACTCCATGATGTGCTTTCGCGAGAGCCCGGTGTCGTTCTTGCCACCGGGGCCTGTGGGCCAGTAGACCTTCGTGAAGATCTCGAGGCTCTCGCGCCGCTCGCTCTTGAGCGCCTCGCCGAGGACGCTTTCGGCCTTGGTGTTCGCATAGACGTCGGCCGTGTCGAACGTGCTGATGCCGGCGTCGAGCGCGGCGCGGACACATTGCGTCGCCACGTCGTTCTCGACCTGCGAGCCGTGCGTGAGCCAGTTGCCGTAGGTGATCTCGGAGATCTTGAGCCCGCTGTTGCCCAGGTGACGAAAGTTCATGGCGCCCACCGTATGCCCCGCGACCTGCGCCGCTCGATCCCGCGTCCATGGTCGGTCGGGCGACAGAGGGCCGCGGGTGGGTACGGGACCCATATGCCTCAAGACACCCAGACGCTTCCGTTGCCGGCCCGCTTCGCCGTGGCGCTCGAGCGCGACGACCGGCTGGATCGCGCCACGGCCCTCGCGCAGCGAGTCACCGCACCGCTGGGCCGCGGAGCCACCGCGTCCGTGCTCAGCGGACGCTGGATGGGCCATGCCCTGCACCCTTCCCTCACCGACGTGCCGATCGGCCTCTTCACCGCGGCCGGCGTGCTCGACGCGCTGGGTGGGGTCGAGTCTCGGCCGGCGGCGCGCCGACTCATCGGGCTCGGCCTGCTCGCTGCGGCACCGACGGCGGCGTCCGGCTGGACGGAGTGGCACGGGGCCGAACAGCGCGACCGGCGTGTCGGCGTCGTCCACGCCGTCCTCAACGTCGGGTCGCTCGCGGCGTACACCGGCTCGTGGATGGCCAGACGGAGGGGGCGCCACGCAACCGGGGTGGTGCTCGCGCTGGCCGGTTCCGGCCTGACCGGTGTCGCCGCCTACCTCGGCGGACACCTGGCAAGCGCCCGTGGTGTCGGGACGCGTCACCCAGCACTCAGCGAGAGGAACGAGACCATGTCCGCAGCCGAGCAACCGAAACCCGCCTCGTCACCCCTGACGGCGCGGGACGTCGTCGAGGCCGTCACCGCGCAGCACGGTGAGATCACCCGCCTGCTTCGCGCGGTGCGCACCGCCGACGACGGCACCCGGGCTGACGCGCTGCACCGTCTCTGCGCGTACCTGGCCGGTCATGAGGCGGTGGAGGAGGTGCTCCTGCACCCACGCGCCGAGGCGACCCCGGACCCGGCACTGGGTTCGCAGCGCGTCGTCGAGGAGGAGGGCGTCGGGCAGCAGATCGGGCGCCTGGAGGACGCCGGCGTCACCTCCCCGGTCTTCGTGACCCAGGTCGGGCTCCTCGAGGAGGCGATCACGCAGCACGCCGCCGCGGAGGAGAAGCAGGAGCTGCCAGGCATCCTCGACTCGGTCGACGCCTCGGATGCTGCCCTCATCGTCCGTGCCCTGCGTGAGCAGGAGGCCGCCGCCGACCGTCGAACCGGCTCGTTCGCCGAGATGCTCGAGATGGCCAGGCACGACGTCCGTGGGCTCGCGGCTCGACGCTGAAAAGGACGTGCCATCCGGAATCTTCAAGTTGGCTCGAACGTTCCTCACATGACCCCTCCGGGCTGGACCCGGATCGAAGACGTGGAAAGAGGTGGATCGTGAGGCGCAGGAAGTACGAGGAGTTCGAGACCGACAACGGCACGGTGCTGCACTACGTCCGCCACGAGAACGGTGGCGGATACGTCGAGCGTCACGCCGAGGTCGACCCGAGCGCCTACGTCGGTGACACGGCGTACGTGGACCGGGGCGCGACCGTCGGACCCCGCGCCAACATCCAGAGCGGCGCCTGGATCGATGCCGGCGCCACGGTGCACGCCGACGCCGAGATCGGCTCGGCTGCCCACATCGGGCGAGGCGCCGTCGTGGGACGCCGCGCCCGGGTCGGTGCGCGCACCAAGGTCGGACCACGTGCGCACATCTGGGACGGCGCGCGCATCGACGTCGACGAGACGATCGGCGCCGACGCCGTGATCCGCAGGCCCAGCACCAAGCGCCACGCCGCCTAGGACTCGGGCGGACGTGACCGCAACCGAAGGGCCCCACGACAGTAGTCGTGGGGCCCTTCGGTGTGCCTGTCGCCGGATCAGCTGCAGCCGCTGGTGCTGCCGCAACCCTCACAGACGTAGCAGGAGCCGGCGGGACGCATCTTCGTGCCACAGGTCATGCAGATCGGGGCGTCGGCGGTGATGCCGCCGAACTTCTCGAGCAGCTCCGCGGAGCTGTGCACGTCACCCGAGGCCTCGCGAGCCGACGCCGCACCGGCCCCGAACTTCACGTCCACCTCGGCCGACTTCTCGGCCTTGTGCTCGGGCTTCGGCTCCTTGCGGGTCACCGGCGTCGACTGCTGGAGCGACGCGAGCTCCTCGGCCAGCTCCTCCTCGTCCTCCGAGTCGTCGGCCTCGATGGCCTCGTAGGAGCCGGTCTCGACCTGGCGCGCACGCTCCTCGGCGGTGTGGATGCCCATGAAGGAACGGGTGTCGAAGTCGAGGTAGTCCAGCGCGAGACGACGGAAGACGTAGTCCATGAGCGACTGGGCCATCCGCACGTCGGGGTCGTCGGTCATGCCGGCCGGCTCGAAGCGCAGGTTCGTGAACTTCTCCACGTACGTCTCGAGCGGGACGCCGTACTGCAGGCCGACGGAAACGGCGATCGAGAAGGCATCCATCACGCCGGCCAGGGTCGAGCCCTGCTTGCCGAACTTGAGGAAGATCTCGCCGAGCTCACCGTTCTCGTACGTGCCGGCGGTGAGGTAGCCCTCCGCGCCTCCGACCGCGAACGACGTCGTCTGCGACGTCCGGCGCTTGGGTAGGCGACGACGCACCGGGCGGTACTCGATGACCTTCTCGACCTTGGGCTCGACGGTCTCGGCCGGGGCGTCCTTCGCCTTGTCCTTGGCCGTCGAACCGCCGTCGGACAGCGGCTGGCCGACCTTGCAGTTGTCGCGGTACACGGCGAGCGCCTTGATGCCGAGCTTCCAGCCCTGCATGTAGACGTCCTCGATCTCCTCGACCGTCGCCGTCTCGGGCAGGTTGACGGTCTTGGAGATGGCCCCGGACAGGAACGGCTGTGCCGCGGCCATCATGCGCACGTGGCCCATCGGGGAGATGGCGCGCTGGCCCATGGCGGTGTCGAAGACCTCGTAGTGCTCCGGCTTGAGGCCGGGGGCGTCGATCACGTGGCCCTTGTCGGCGATGTACTCGACGATGGCCTCGATCTGCTCCTGCTGGTAGCCCAGCTTCTTGAGCGCCCGCGGGATCGTCAGGTTGACGATCTGCATCGAGCCGCCGCCGACGAGCTTCTTGAACTTGACGAGCGAGAAGTCCGGCTCGATGCCGGTCGTGTCGCAGTCCATCATGAAGCCGATGGTGCCGGTCGGGGCCAGCACCGACGCCTGGGCGTTGCGGTAGCCGTGCTTCTCGCCGAGCTTGATGACGTCGTCCCACGCCTTCGTGGCGACCTTGTGGATGCTCGAGTCCATGTCGTCGAGCGTCTTGATGTCGTCGTTGGCGGCCTGGTGCTTGCGCATGACGCGCTTGTGGGCGTCGGCGTTGCGGGCGTAACCGGCGTAGGGACCCACGACCGAGGCGAGCTCGGCCGAGCGCTTGTACGCCGCACCCGTCAGCAGCGAGGTGATCGCGCCGGCGAGGGCGCGGCCGCCCTCGGAGTCGTAGCCGTGGCCGGTGGCCATGAGCAGGGCGCCGAGGTTGGCATAGCCGATGCCGAGCTGGCGGTAGTCCCGCGTCGTGTCACCGATCGACTCGGTCGGGAAGTCGGCGAAGCAGATGGAGATGTCCATCGCCGTGATGACGAGCTCGACGACCTTCTGGAAGGTCACCGCGTCGAAGGTGTCGTCGTCGCGGAGGAACTTCAGCAGGTTGAGCGAGGCGAGGTTGCACGAGCTGTTGTCGAGCGACATGTACTCCGAGCACGGGTTGGACGCGGTGATGCGGCCGGTCTCGGGGTTGGTGTGCCAGGCGTTGATCGTGTCGTCGTACTGGATGCCCGGGTCGGCGCACTCCCACGCGGCCTGGGCGATCTTGCGGAACAGTCCGCGGGCGTCGATCTCCTCGATGACCTCACCCGACAGGCGTGAGCGCAGGCCGAACGGCGTGCCGTCCTCGACGGCCTTCATGAACTCGTCGTTGACCCGCACCGAGTTGTTCGCGTTCTGGTACTGGACCGAGACGATGTCCTTGCCGCCGAGATCCATGTCGAAACCGGCGTCGCGCAGGGCGCGGATCTTGTCCTCCTCGCGGGCCTTCGTCTCGACGAACTCCTCGATGTCGGGGTGGTCGACGTCGAGGACGACCATCTTGGCCGCGCGACGCGTCGCCCCGCCGGACTTGATGGTGCCCGCCGAGGCATCGGCACCACGCATGAACGACACCGGGCCCGATGCGGTGCCCCCCGAGGAGAGCAGCTCCTTGGAGGAGCGGATGCGGGAGAGGTTGAGGCCGGCGCCGGAGCCGCCCTGGAAGATCTTCCCCTCCTCCTTGTACCAGTTGAGGATCGAGTCCATCGAGTCGTCGACCGACAGGATGAAGCAGGCCGAGACCTGCTGGGGCGACTTGGTGCCGACGTTGAACCACACGGGCGAGTTGAACGAGAAGACCTGGTGCAGCAGCGCCCACGTCAGCTCGTGCTCGAACACCTCGGCGTCGGCGTCGGTGGCGAAGTAGCCGTGCTGCTTGCCCGCGGCGACGTACGTCAGGACGACGCGGTCGATGAGCTGCTTGAGCGACACCTCGCGGGCCGCGGTGCCGACCGCACCACGGAAGTACTTGGTCGTGACGATGGTGCTCGCGTTGATCGACCAGAAGTCGGGGAACTCGACCCCGCGCTGCTCGAAGATCGTCTCGCCCGTCTTCCAGTTCTGCTGGACGACGTCGCGCTTCTCCCACGTCACCTCGTCGTACGGGTGGACGCCTGGCGTGGTGTAGATGCGCTCGATCTTGACGCCCTTGGCGCCCGTCTTCGAGCGAGATGTGCGGTTACCGATCTCCGTCATGTCGTGCGGCCTCCCTGACCGTGTGCGGGCCCGCCCCGGGCCCGTGTGCTCGTCGTGTCGTTCGGTGCCAGTGTCTCGCCGGGGTCTGACAGTCCCCTTGGTGGTGTGGGCGATTCGTGTGGAGGGTGGTTACCGCTGCGCGCCGATCCCGGGGTGGGGCTGCGGGCCCGTCCCGAGCGCGTCACGTTCGGCTCGAAGCAGCGCGATGGCCCCTTCGAAGTCCTCGAGGCTCTCCCAGGCCTGGTACACGCTGGCGAACCTCAGGTAGGCGACCTCGTCGAGCTCTCGGAGCGGCTCGAGGACGGCCATGCCGACCTCGTGCGCCTCGATCTCGGCGTTTCCCTGCGAACGGATGGCTTCCTCGACCTTCTGGGCCAGCAGCGCGAGGTCGTCCTCGGTGACCGGTCGGCCCTGGCAGGCCTTCCGGACGCCGGAGAGGACCTTGGCCCTGCTGAACGGCTCGGTGACGCCGGACCGCTTGATGACGTTGAGGCTCGAGGTCTCGAGGGTCGTGAAGCGGCGGTTGCACTCGGGGCACTGGCGACGACGGCGGATGGCAGTGCCGTCGTCGGTGGTGCGGGAGTCGACGACCCGCGAGTCGGTGTGCCGGCAGAACGGACAATGCACGCGTGGTCACCTCCCTCGTCCGAGAAACCCAGTGGTGGGAACGCCCTCGGCCACCCCCTTATGCCGCCCTCGCTCGCTCGCAGGCAGGCTCCCGTCTTCGTGGACCGGGCGCCGCCTGGGGATGAGTCTGTGGACGGACTGGGGACGACCTGTCCATAACCCCCGCGTGGCTGGGGACTACATGTGGACGTCTTACATCCGTGTAACTACTAGATGTAGGGGTAACTCTAGGCACGTCGTGACCTGCGTCGCAAGCACATCGGAGAAACCGGACATGCCGGGTCGCTGACCTGCGGAAACGTCACACACGTCCCGATCGTCCCGGCGTGTCACACAACCGTGCACCCCTAGATCTAGGGGTGGTCCATGACGCCGACTCCCCTATCTACCGATGGGGAGACGAACGAGAGGCGGTGGAGGCATTGCCGGCACGGAGACGCAGCCGCGCTCGACCGGGGTCTGGCGCACGGTGAGGTCGCGCCGACCGACCGCGACCGCCACGAGGTTGTCGGCGCTGACGCTCCCGGCCCGCAGGTAGTCGGAGTGGCCGGTCGAGGTCCGTGCGGGCTCGTCGGCCCCCGCCCCGATGGCGCGCCAGGCGTTGCATGCCCTGGTCGGGTCCTTGAGCGACGTCGTCGACAGCGAGACGGCACCCCGGACGGTGTCCGGGCGCTGCCCGTGCAGCGGCCAGCCCGGCCGCGCGACGAGGTCATGAGCGGCGGACAGGACGTTGAACGACCCCGGCTTGAGGCCGGTCCGTTCGATGCGGTCGAAAGGGACGCCCGGCGACCCGAAGACGGCGACGTCATCCACCGAGCTCGTCAGCAGGAGGGCGTGACCGGCGAGCACCGAGCCGTACGAGTGCGCCCACACGGTCTGGTGCACGCGCCGGTCCCGTGCCGCCCCGACCCCGGTGACGAACGCCGCGAGCTCGTCCGCGTTGTCCCGGGCCAGCTTCGGGTTGAGCACGCTGCGATCGATGCTGGTCAGCACCTCGTCGGCCTGGGGAGCCTCGTACCCCATCCAGGTGACTATCGCGACGTCCGTACCATTCGCCTCGGTGAGGGCCTGACGGCGGAGCGGCGCGAAGAGGTCGTCATAGCGCTCGAGGTCGCCCCGGGCCGTCGTCCCCATGCCCCCGACGAAGGTGACGACGTGCTCCGCCCGGTCCACGTCGCCCTGCGCGAGGACCACCTTGACGTCGGCGCCGGTGGCATCGACGAGCACGAGCCGGCGAGCCACCCCGTCCCGACGCCCGATCACGGCGCGGATCGCCCGCAGGTCCTCGACACGGTCGCGAGTCCGGGCCACGGCGCCCGCCGTCCGCCGGCTCCGCGGGTCGCGGCGGGCAGCCTCGTAGGCGCTCGACGCCGCTCGTTCTGCCTCCGCGAGGAGGACGAGGTTCGCCTCGTGCCGCGCTACGGCCGGGATGCCGTCACGCGCACCGACCCACTGCGGGTGCTCGTGGACGACGGCGTTGCGCTCCGCCTCGGTGAGGCAGCGCCACCAGGCGGCGGACGCGTAGGCGCCGGACGCGTCGTGGACGACGACCGGAGGCACCGGCACGGGCGGGGTGCTCCTCGCGGCTAGAAGATCCATCGCGGACCGACCACCGCGCGCGCCGGAGAGGAGGTCCGCCGCGAGGCCGGCATCGACGTCTGTCGCGATGCGCACGGCCTGACGGAGGTAGGTGTGGACCTCCTCGCGCAGCAGCTCGTCGCGTCGAGCGCGGTGGGCCTCGAGGACCGGGTCGAGACCGGTCGCGCGCACGGGCAGGAACAGCGTGCCGTCGTGTCCGAGCCAGGCGCGGTCGGAGGCCGCGCGCTCGTCGGCCCGGGCGAGCAGGTCCTGGGCGGCCTGGAGGCGGGTGGCGCCGTCCTGCAAGGCGGTGGACGACGCCGCCAGGCACGCCGCGAGGCGGGCGAGGCCGGCGACGAGGGTCACCTGCCGTTCGGCGGCCGCGCTCGACGCCGGTCCCGACCACGTCGAGCCCCGGCGATGCAGCAGGTCCGCGACGACGGCCTGGACCTCGAGGCGGCTCTGCGTGAGACGGCGGGCGGCGAGCTCGAGGGCACCGGGACGAGCCGTCCGCACGCGAGCGACGTCGAACGTCGTCACGGCGCACCGTCACCGGACGGGTTCGTGAACGCCCGGGCGGCGGCATGCTCGACCGCGGAGTAGAGCCTCGAGGCCTCCTGGAGGGCCGACCCGAGGCCGAGCAGCTCCACACGGGCCTCACGAAGACGTTCTCGCCAGGCGAGCGAGATCCGGGAGACGGATGCGGCGAGCATGCCGCCGGCGAGCGCCACCCCGACCGGCTCGACCGCGAGGTCCGGCCTCACCACGGTCAGGCGCGCGAGCGCCCAGTCTGCCGTCGCGGCGGCGTCGTCGACCGTGCCCGTGTCCACCTCGTACCGCATGCGCGCTCCCCTTCCCGAGATCCCCACGGTAGGAAGGACATCGCTCGCGGGCAGAGGTGCATCCACAGGCCCGGGGACCGGCGCCCAGCGTCCATGCCTCATCCACAGGGCGGCCGAAGCCGGACACAGCAGGACGCCGCACCCGAAGGGGTGCGGCGTCCGGGCCACCAGACGGGGTCGAAGCGCCTGGAGGGCCAGCCGCTGAAGGTGGAGCCAACGCGGCGGTCGGGGGACGTGCCGGGAGGCGGCACGAACGGCGACGTCAGGGAGCCGGGATGACGAGCCGCTGGCCCGTGTGGATCATCGACGTCGAGAGGGAGTTGGCCAGCTGCAGCTCGACGACCCCCTCGCGCACCGGAAGGCCCGGGAGCTCACGAGCCGCGATGCCCGACAGGGTCTGACCTGACTCGACCGTGATCGTGCGCGGTGCACCCGTGGCCGAGGCGAGCTGACCGGCGAGGCCGATCCCGAGGGCGAGGACCACGGCGCCGACGAAGAGCGTCACGACGAGGCGGCCGAACCGCGTCAGGCGCATCCGCGGGCGGGCGGCACGGGCGGCCCGCACGGCGGCGCGTCCGGTGGGAACGAGGACGAGCTGCGGCCGCGAGACGAAGTCGGACTCCCCGACCTCCGTCTCCCGCTGCCGGCGAACGGCTTCGATGGCGACCACGCTCATGCTGACCTCCCCTTGCTGCTGACTTGCGAACATGTGTTCGATAGAACGCCTGTACGAGTTGTAGCACGTCTGGTCGATGAAGTCGAGACATGCTTCGAACAGGTGTTTGGCAACTGTGTTCGAACCCCGTACGCTTTCCTCACACCACCAACCACACCAGTCACCACTGACACTGGCCTCGCGAGCGCCGGGACCGGGGTGCCTGGGGCCGCCGACGAAGGGGACACCATGGGCGTGACCGAGCTTCCCGACCGCGACAAGGGCGATGGGCTGACGATGCGCCAGCGGCGCGTGCTCGAGGTGATCCGCAACTCCGTCGACCGACGCGGCTACCCGCCGAGCATGCGCGAGATCGGTGAGGCCGTCGGGCTCGCCAGCCCGTCGAGCGTCAGCCACCAGCTCGCCGCCCTCGAGCGCAAGGGCTACCTGCGTCGGGACCCCAACCGTCCGCGCGCCCTCGAGGTCGTCTCCCCCGACGCCGGAGACGCGACGGGGCGCCGCGGGCGCGCCGAAGCGTCCGACCAGCACGACGTCGAGACCGACTCCGGTGACACGCGCCCCGAGGCGTCGTACGTCCCCGTCCTCGGCAAGATCGCCGCCGGGGTGCCCATCACCGCCGAGGAGGTCGTCGAGGACGTCTTCCCGCTGCCCCGCCAGGTCGTCGGCGAGGGGCAGCTCTTCCTGCTCAAGGTCCAGGGCGACTCGATGGTCGACGCCGCGATCTGCGATGGCGACTGGGTGGTCGTGCGCCAGCAGCCGACTGCCGAGAACGGCGACATCGTCGCGGCGATGCTCGACAACGAGGCCACGGTGAAGACCTTCAAGCGCAAGGACGGTCACGTGTGGTTGCTGCCTCACAACGAGGCCTACGACCCGATCGACGGCGACGATGCGACGATCCTCGGAAAGGTGACCGCAGTCCTGCGTCGCGTCTGAGCAGCCCCCACCGCGGCCACATCACGGGCGCGTCGCGGATCCTCCGCGGCGCGCCGTGAGGTATCCGCACCCTGGACTCGCCACTCTGGGAGCACAGTGCCTGAGGAGGACGCCATGCCCGACCGGCCCGACCGCGACGTCGTCTTCACGTATCGCTATCTGCGGGGCGGCATGGTGGCGCTGCTGCTCATGCTGCTGCTGTCCGTCGTGCTCCAGTGGTGGTGGGGCACGAACCGGTCGTGCTGGCTGGGCTCGATCAGCGCCTACTACTTCACCCCTGCGCGCACGGTCTTCGTCGGCAGCCTCTGCGCGCTTGGCGCCGCCCTCGTCGTCTACAAGGGCCACTCGTCGGAGGAGGACGTGCTCCTCAACTTCTCCGGCTTCATGGCGTTCGTGGTCGCGATGGTGCCCACCGTCCCGGACGATCGCTGCAGCGTTGCAGGCGCGCCGAACCCGTTCGCCCTGCCCACGACGGCCATCTCCGACGCGGTCGACAACAGCGTGTGGTCCCTGGTCGCCGTGGGTCTCCTCGCCCTCGTCGTGACGGCATGGCTGCGACGCGCCGAGCTCAGGGACCCCGCACGCCGACCACCGGTGCGCACCCTGCTCGTCACCGCGGCGTGCAGTGCCGTGGTCGTGTTCGAGCTCGTGCTCTTCCTCGCGCTGCCCGACCGTTTCGTGGCCCTGAGCCACGGCATCGCCGCATCGACGATGGTGGCCGGCGTCATCGCCGTCATGGTCCTCAGCGCCTTCCGGGTCGAGGACCGACACACCTCGACCCAAGAAGCGGCGGGGTACAAGAGGTGGTACCTCGTCATCGCCGGGACCCTGGCTGCGCTGCTGGCCCTCACGGTGCTCGCACACCTGACGCTGCACGGCTTCGACCACGTGATCCTGATCTGCGAGGTCATCATCATCGTGCTGTTCTGCGCCTACTGGATCCTCCAGACCAAGGAGCTGTGGAACCTGCGCGACAGCACGGACCTCGAGGCTCGTAGGGCCGCCGCCATCGCCGAGTGACGGCCCGGTGGTTCGCCACAGCGGGTCGTCGGACGATCAGTTGCGGACGAGGACGCTCCGCGCCTCCTTGACGGTGATCGGGGTTCCCGGCTGCGGCACGGTCACCGTGTCGGGGATCGAGATCCACGCGCCGCCGTTGATGCGGAAGTCCGCGCCGAACGTCACGTCGACCCGCGACGTGTACGTGCCCGGTCTGCGGTAGGTGTGAACGATGTCGCCGTCGGGGTAGACGCCACCGGGCGAGGTGGTCGGGCCCTCGCTCGTGCCGTCCCCGAATCGGTACACGTAGCTGACGAGCTTGGGACGGATCTCGACGCGGTACCCGAACATCGTGGCCGGGTCGACGAGGTCGATCTCGCCCGGCTCAAACCCCCTGCTGGCCCAGTCGACCTTGTAGAAGGTCTTGAGGTTGACGAGCGTCGTGTTCCCCCTCGGCTGCGTGGAGATATCTGCTTGCGACCAAGCTGTATGGTGGAAAGCATTTACGATCATTGTGACTGTCGGATATGGCCGAATGCCCGGAATCATTTCTGGAAGGCACGTAGAACCCACCAGAAACCAGCCGCCGGGCTCGGGTGCACCAGAGGACCCTCCCGGCGCCCCAGAGGGATCTGGGCGCCCATTTTGGTCGACCCATATGCGCAGGACGTCCACCAATGGACCTCTGCCTTCCTCAGCTGAGTTCTTGGCGCAGGCAGCGATGGCGAATACCTGACACTCAACACTCGAGTCGCGACCACCGACGTCGCAGTAAGAGGGCCGGAGCCGGTACTTCCAGTGCGGGTGGTTGGCGTTCACGGCTGCTTCGTACTCTGCGGCCAATTGCGACGCCACCCGTCGATCTATGTTGACCGTCGTTCCGGCTTGGCCGGTATCTCCATTCACACCAGCGAGTGCCACGGTGGCAAGCGAGACTCCGCACGCGAACGTCAAAGCGACGAGGGCGCACAGTCGCGGAAACATGCGGGTCATGACGCAATCAACTTGACTTCTGACACGCGCCAGCCAGACGTACCCCATGCGAGATAGAACATCCAGTGGCTAGGCTCACGAGGGTCAGTCAGAACAAGTTTGCCAGCCCTATCTACAACATTGCTCCGCTCCTGAAAGCCCTTGAACTCAACGCGTCTCAAATCGCCGGCGGCTGAAAGGGCCGTGACCGAGGTGATGGAGACGGGATCACGGTCATACCTTTGAGTCTTCGCTTTTAGCTGCGTTGCCGTTTCAACATAGGCGCGGCAGGCCTTCGAAGAGTGCATGTCACAAAGGGGAACGAGAAGCTCGGGGGAAGGGTAGGTCCACGCACGATTCAAGGTCTTGATTACGTGGGCAACAAAAGCTTCGGCGCCGGCCTTGTCCTTGGTCTTGGCCGCGTCGGGGAGCCCGGCCGGGAAGGTGGGGCCTGCACTGGTCGCGGCGGTCGTGGGCGCCGCTGAGGTCGTGCTCGTCGTGCTCGCCGTGGTCGACGACACCGTCGTGCTCGTCTGCACCGGGGCCGGGTCGCCCCCGCCGCAGGCCGCCAGCGTCGTCGCCGCCAGCGCCAGACCAACGGCGGCGCACATCATCCTCTGTCTCAGCACGAGTCTCGGTCCCCTGTTCGGCGAATCTGTGGCCCTGCCCACCGGGCGCAAACGGGCGAAAACGTCATCGAACGCTCCCACAGATCGTGCCGCAACCGCATCCCGAGCGCCCGCCGTCGTCCACAGGCCCGTCGTCGGCACCGCGTCGGCGTCGGCGTACGAGCCGGAGCGTCGCGTCAGTGACCGAGCGCGGCGCGCAGGCGCGGCAGCGCTTCGCCGAGCGGGGCATGCAGGCGGATCGTGGCCTCGGCGTCCCCCCGCGTCGCAGAGCGGGTCACGATGGCCACCGGCACACCGGCCTGGTGCGCCCGCCGCACGAACCGGTACCCGCTCATCACGGCCAGCGATGACCCGAGGACCAGCACGGCACCCGCCGACTCCACGAGTCCGAAACACTTCTCCACCAAGGACTTCGGCACCGACTCGCCGAAGAACACGACGTCCGGCTTGACCGTGTCGTGGCCACAGACCAGGCACCGCGGCGCGTGGAACGACGCGACGAGCTCGTCGGCGAGCACGATGTCGCCGTCCGGCCGCACCTGCTCACCCCACTGCGACCCGACCGCGGCGGCGGCCGCGGCGAACCGGTCCATGAAGCCGGGGTTGCCCTCGGTCATCCGCTCGTGCAGTCCGATCCGCGAGGTCACCTCACCGCAGGTCAGACATACAGCCCGGTCCAGCGACCCGTGCAGCTCGACGACGTCGCGCGCGCCGGCCGCCTGGTGCAGGCCGTCGACGTTCTGGGTGATGACCGGACCGACGTAGCCGGCGCCCTGCAGCTCGGCGACCACACGGTGGCCCTCGTTCGGCGTGGCTGCGTTGAACCGCTGCCAGCCGATGTAGCTACGAGCCCAGTACCGGCGCCGGGCCTCGCTCGAGCCGGCGAACTCCCCATAGGTCATGGGCTCGACGCGCCGGGTGCCGTCGGGACCCCGGTAGTCCGGGATGCCGCTGTCGGTCGACAGGCCCGCACCGCTGAGGACGAGGACGCCGCCCGCGCTGACGAGGTCCACGAGGTCGTCGAAGGTACCGAGGTCGCTCACCTCGAGCGGCAGCCGACGCGAGGTGGCGAGCCGCGTCAGGACGCCCGGGCCTGATCCGTCAGCGCGTCGGGCGGCACCAGCCCTGATGCCCGCGTCGGCGCCCGCGGGGCCGGGCGTCGCACCGGGGTCAGCGGCAGCCCGGGACTCCTCGAACGCGTGCACCCGGCCAGCGTACGCGGAGAGGTTCATCCCGCCATGCCCGCGATCGCGAAGAGCACGACTTTCCATAATCGTCGGTTATGATACCGGCATGATCGACGCTGCCGGCCTCCGGGTCATGAAGGCCATTGCCGACGAGGGAAGCTTCACGAGCGCCGCGAACGCGCTCGGCTTCACCCAGCCGGCGATCTCACAGATGGTCCGCCGCCTGGAGCAGCGCACCGGCACCGTCCTCGTCGAGCGCTACGGCCGCCAGGTGCGCCTCACCGAGGCCGGCCAGGTTCTCGCGCGGCACGCCGTGGGCGTGCTCGCCGCCCTCGACGCCGCCGAGGAGGAGATCACCGCCATCGCCGGGCTCCGAGCCGGACGCGTCCGCCTCCAGGCCTTTCCCAGCTCGTCGGCGACGCTCGTGCCCAAGACGCTCGCGATCCTCAAGGCCAAGCACCCCGACATCACGGTGACGTTCACCGAGGCGGAGCCACCCGAGTCTCTCGCGGCCCTGCGCAACGGGGACTGCGACGTGGCGGTGGCCTTCGCCTACGAGGGCGCCGACCTCGGTGAGCTCGAGGAGGACCTTTCGCTGCTCGTGACGCGTCGTCTCATGGACGACGAGGTCCGCCTCGTCGTGCCGGGCGCGCACCCGCACGCCTCCGACCCTTCGGCCTCGCTCGTCGACTTCTCCGGGGACGACTGGATCGCGGGGTGTCCCCGGTGTCGCGGCCACCTGCTGTCCCTCGCCGACCACGCCGGCTTCCGGCCCAACGTGGCGTTCGAGACCGAGGACTACGTGGCTCAGCTCGGTCTCGTCACCGCGGGCCTCGGGGTCGCCCTCGTGCCGGACCTCATCCTCAACGCCGCCAAGCACGAGCAGGTCGCGACGCTGCCCCTCTCCCCCGCATCACGCCGGCAGATCCTCGCCGTGACGACGCCGGACCTGCAGCGGGTGCCTGCGGTGGCCGCCGCGCTCGACGCCCTGTGCGAGGCCGCCGGAGCGGATCCCCGTCTCTCGACCGCCGAGCTCGTCGGCGCTGCCCGCGGCTGACACGCCCCCGCAGCCGGAGCACCGCCGGCGGTTGACGCGCCGCGCGCGGACGCGTCGACCGGGCGCGCCGGCCGGAACGTCGGCACAATGGGCGCCATGACCCGGGTCGCGCTCGCCGCCACGGGACCCGCCGCGCTCGAGGCCGGTCTCCACGTCGCCTCCGAGGGCGGCAACGCCGTCGATGCCGCCATCGCCGCTGCGGTCGCCGCGATGAGCACCGAGCCCGGCATCGTCAGCCTCATGGCCGGCGCGTACGTCAACGTGTGGCCCGCGGGCCAGGACCCCGTCGTCGTCGACGGCAACGTCGAGATGCCGGGCCGGGGGCTCGACCCGTCCGCCTTCGGCCGTGGCGTCCGACAGGTCCGCACCGACTACGGCGGCGGCGTGACCCTGGGCGCCGGCCACGGGTCGGTCGCCACGTCGGGCGCCGTCCCGGCTCTCGCCGTCGCCAACGAACGATGGGGCACCGTGCCGTGGCGGCACCTCGTCGAGCCCTCGGTCCACGCGTGCCGCGACGGCTACCGCATCGGCGCCTCCGCCGCGCTCTACCTCGGCCTCGTCCGCGACACGCTCTTCGGCGCCGACGCGGAGGCTCACGCCCTCGTGACCGGCGCCGACGGCGGGGCGCTCCAGCCCGGAGAGACCTCGACGAACCCGGACCTCGCCGACGTCCTGGAGCTCCTTGCCGCACAAGGACCCTCGCTGTTCACCACCGGCGCCGTCGGGCGTGTGCTCGTCGAGGACATGACGGCGCACGAGGGGCTGATCACCCAGGCCGACCTCTGCGCGTACGAGGCCGTCGTCCGCCGGCCGAGCCTGCGGCAGGTCGGGGACTGGAGCGTCGCGCTGAACCCACCGCCGTCCGTGGGCGGGCCGATGCTGGCGGTCATGCTCGGCGAGCTCGCCCGCCACGAGGCCTGGACGTGGTCGGAGGTCATCGACATCCAGCGCAGGGTCCTCGCCTACCGGCTGTCGGTCCACGACCGCTCGCGCGACCTCGACGGGGACGGCCACGCCCTCCTCGCCGCCGTGGAGCGACACGGTCTCGCGGGCCTGCCCACGTCCGCGTCGACGGCGCACGTCTCCGCGGTCGACGAGCACGGGAACGCCTGTGCCATCACGATGTCAGCGGGTTACGGGGCGGGCATGGTGGTGCCCGGCACCGGCATCCTGCTCAACAACGCGCTCGGTGAGCCGGAGCTCAACCGGCTCGGCCTGCACGCCGTGCCACCGGGCACGCGGCTCGCCTCCAACATGGCCCCGACGACGGCACGTGGTGCCACCGGAGGTGCGCTGGCCGTGGGGTCCCCGGGAGCGGACCGGATCACGACGGCACTCATGCAGGTCCTCGGTCAGGCGCTGCTGCACCACGTGGGGCTCCAGCCGGCGATCGACGCACCGCGCCTGCACGTGCGTTTCACCGACGACGGCACTCCCCGGGTCGAGCACGAGCCCTCCGAGGCCATCGCCGCGGCCGTCCGGAACGCCGGTCTGCCGGCGCACGCGTACCCGGGCCCGCACATGTACTTCGGCGGTGTGGGGGCGGCGCTCCTCGGCGCCGACGGGCTCGTCGCGGCCGGAGACGCGCGACGCGAGGCGGCTGTGGGCGTCTCCCCCTGACGGCTCCCCCACGACGGATGGCACCCCTCGGGCATGGCGGCGGACCGGCTCACCGGTGGACCGCTCGCACTCCCCCGGCCCCGTCGGTGACCACGGCGACGTCGCCCTCGAGGTCGGTACGGTGCACCTCGAAGCCGCGAGCGTCCAGCGCCCGCAGGGTCGCCGGTGCCGGGTGTCCGTAGTCGTTGCCCGCGCCCACGCTGATGAGCGCGAGGCGGCCGCTGACGGCATCGAGTAGCCGGTCGTCGCGGTTGCCGGACCCGTGGTGGGCCACCTTGAGCACGTCGATCCGTCCCCATCGGGAAGAGTCCAGGGCGGCCTCGTGCACGACGGCGGCGGCGGCCTCGCGCTCCACGTCACCGGCGAGCAGGAGCGTCACGCCGCGCACGTGCAGGGTCAGGACGACCGACCCGTTGTTCGGCACCGACCCGGCGTCGATGCGGCGGGCCGGCCACCACACGTCGGCGCTGACCGGGCCGACGGCGAAGCGGTCCCCGGCCCGGAGGGTCCCCACACGGGCACCTGCGGCGCGGGCGAGCCGGCCGACGCGGTCCGCCTCGTCGGCCGGGTCGGCCACCCACGACGTGCGGACCTCCGTGACCGGCCGGTCCAGCACTCCCGAGAACCCGTCGACGTGGTCGGCGTGGAAGTGGGTGAGCACGACGAGGTCGACGACGCGTACCTCCAGCCGGTCGAGGCACCCCCGCATGAGACCGGGTTCGGGACCGGTGTCGACGACGACGGCGTGGCCCTCGCCGGCGTCGACGACGAGGCCGTCGCCCTGGCCGACGTCGCAGGCGACGAGCACCCACCCGGGCGGTGGCCACGACAGCACGCTCGTCGGCGTGGCGCCACCGACGACGACCACGACGGCGGCGACGACCGCGAGCGGCCGATGACGGCCACGGTGCCAGGCCCAGGGACCGAGCAGCAGCGCGGTGAGCGTCAGTACCGCGAGCAGGACGGCGGCCGGGGCCGAGTCTCCCCACGCGACGGACCCGCCCGGCAGCCCCTGGCACCATCGGGCGACGGCGGCGATGCCCTGGGCGGGGACGGCGGCCACCCACGCGAGCACCGACGCGGCGGGTACCCAGACGACCGCGACGACGGCGACCCCGACACCGACGAGCGTCGTCGGTGCGACGAGCGGTGCGGCGAGGAGGTTGGCCAGCACGCCGACGACCGAGATGCTGCCCTGGAGAGGTGCGACGAGCGGGGCGCAGACGACCTGGGCGGCGAGGGGCACCGCGAGCAGCGGGCCGAGAGGCGCCAGGCGCCTCGGCAGGACCGTCGCGATCCGTTCACCCCACGGACGGGCCAGCACGAGCAGACCGAGCGTCGCCACGGCCGACAGCGCGAACCCGAACGAGCGTGAGAGCCACGGGTCCCACACGAGGAGCGCCGCTACCGCCCCCGCCAGTGCGGGCACGCCCGCACGACGACGGGACGAGGAGAGGGCGAGCAGGCCGACGCAGCCCATGACCGCGGCCCGGACGACGCTCGGCTCGGGGCGCGCGAGCGCGACGAACCCGACGAGCACGCCGAACGCCACGAGGGGTCGCCACCGTCGCCGCACGCGCAGGAGGCCGCAGAGGGCCAGCCCGGCAGCGAGGACGAGCGTCACGTTGGTGCCCGACACGGCGGACAGGTGGCTCAGGCCGGTCGCCTGCATCGCGTCGGTGAGCTCGACAGGAGTCTGGGACGTGTCGCCGACGACCAAGGCCGGCACGAGGGCCCGGGCGTCGGGCCACAAACCCGCGGTCGCGTCGCGGAACCGCTCGCGGACGTGGTCGGCCGCCCGGACGAGCGCGCCAGGACCGTCGCGGACCCGGGGCTCGCCGACGGCCGACACGACGGCGACCACGTCGTCACCGGGCTGTGCCGGCGCGAGCCGGCCGACGACGACGAGCTCGTCGCGCCAGCCGACGTCGGCCCAGCCGGGCCCACGTCCGACGACGAGAACAGGCGTCGAGACCTCGGCCGTGCGTCCTCGGCCGGTCACCTGCTCGGCGTCGAGGCGCACGACCCAGAGTGCCGGCCCGGAGCGTTCCGGAGCGGAGCGGTCGGTGCGGATCGGACGGGGGTCGGTCGCGGCCCGCCCGACGACGGTGACGACAGCCTGGTCTGCGGCCAACCCCGGCACGGGACCTGCCGCCCGCACCGCACGGTGGCCCACGGCGGCGACGAGGAGGAGCGCGAGCACCGCCAGCGTCGCGGCCCCGAGCTGCCTGACGGTCCCGGCCGGTTGACCCGAACGGTGGGGCACCACGACCAGACCGAGGCCGGCGAGCGCAGCCATCGCGGACAGGACGGACACGGCCGGCGGTGGCGCGACCAGCCCCCAGAAGGCGACGACGGGCCACGCGACGACGACCGGCACGAGGAGCCGGACGTCGAGCAGCCCGGCGGTGCGCGGCCGCAGGTGGGCACCCGTACGCCCGGGCGCGGCCCCGGTCACAGGGTCACCTTGGGACGCAGCTGGGACATGAGCTTGTCGCCGATGCCGTTGACCTCGCCCAGCTCGTCGACGGAGGTGAAGCGTCCGTGCTCGGTGCGCCAGTCGACGATGCGCTGCGCGAGCACCGGTCCGACGCCGGGGAGCGTGTCCAGCGCCGCGACGTCTGCCGTGTTGAGGCTGACGAGGGGGCCGCCCGCTCCGCCCGCGCCGCCCGCCGACACGCCTCCCGCCGCGCCCGGCACGCCGGTGCCACCCGCGGCGGGCGCCTCACCGGGCTTCGGGACATGCACCTGCTCGCCGTCGACGACGAGCCGGGCGAGGTTGAGGGCCGCGAGGTCGGCCCCGCGCCGCGCCCCGCCCGCGGCCTCGATCGCATCGGCGACGCGTGACCCCGCGGGAAGCCGGACGAGACCCGGTCGGTTCACCTGTCCGACGACGTGCACGACGAGCCGGGCCGACGCCCCCCGGGCCGCGGTCGAGGAGCCGGGCCCGTCGCCGGCGGACCCGGTCGCCCCGGGGCCCGTCGGCGGTGCGGGACCCGACGCTGCGACGACCGAGACCCCGCGGCCCTGAGCCTCCACCGGTCCCGCCGCGGACCGCTCGGCCCAGAGCACCCGAACCACGAAGGCGCACCCGACGGCGACGACGAGTGCGAGCAACGACACGACGGCCGCCGTGGAGACCGCCCGGCGCCCCGACCGCACCTCCTCCGGAACCGTCAACAGGCCGGGGCGCCGGGCCCGGCGCAGGTCCGCCTCGAGGCGACGCGTCTCCTCGTCCTCCGGTGACCGTTCCCCGGCGCCGACGAGCCCTCCCAGCCCCGCGAGTCCGACGCGCTCGAGGCCCTCGCCGACCCGGCCCTCGCGAAAGCGGCCCGGTGCGGCTTCGTCGTCGTCCGACCCCTCCTCATCCGAGCCGCCGTCGCCCGACGCGTCGACGTCGTCCCCCACGCCGACCACCTCCGTGGCCCCGGCGTGGGTCGGACGCACGGGTGGCCGGTCCGGCACCCACCCGGACGTGCCCCGGCCCTCGGCGAGGATCTCGGCCACACGGGCCAGGTCGGCGGGACGGTAGGGGCTGCGAGACATGACGGCACGCTAGGAGGACGCGGCCGTCCGCGGCGTCGCCCCGACGCGGGGCTGGGGACGACGCCTCGCCGACGCGGGGGATGTGGACGAGCGGCACGCCACGTGCCGAGACGTCGGGCGTGCCGATTGCCGCGTCGGCTGCGCGGTGGTCCAGACTGCTCCAATGGCCCGGCACATCATGACCCTGACCTGTGAGGACCGTCCCGGCATCGTCGCGGCCGTCTCGACGGCGCTGCTCGCGCGGGGTGCGAACATCGTCGAGAACCAGCAGTTCTCCGACGAGGACACCAACCTCTTCTTCATGCGCACCGTCTTCGACGCCGACGCCTCCGACGTCGAGAGCGTCCTGGCGGCCATCCGCGAGAGCCCCGCCGTCGTCTCCCAGCACCTGGCCGTCCGCCCCGAGGCCGAGCGCTGCCGCACCATCATCCTCGTCAGCAGGTTCGACCACTGCCTCCTCGACCTGCTCCACCGCTGGAAGTCCGGCGACCTGCCCATCGACATCGTCGGCGTCGTGTCCAACCACGAGGACTGCCGCGGGCTCGTCGAGTACTACGGACTGCCGTTCACCGTCATCCCGGTGACCCCCGACACCAAGGCCGAGGCCGAGGCCGAGCTGCTGCGGATGGTCGAGGCCGACGGCGTGGGGCTCGTCGTCCTCGCGCGGTACATGCAGATCCTCAGCGACGGCCTGTGCCGCGCGCTCGAGGGCCGGGCCATCAACATCCACCACTCGTTCCTGCCGGGATTCAAGGGCGCCAAGCCCTACCACCAGGCGCACGACCGCGGCGTCAAGCTGATCGGCGCCTCGGCGCACTACGTGACGGCCGACCTGGACGAGGGGCCGATCATCGAACAGGACGTCGTGCGCGTCACGCACGCGGAGTCGCCCGAGCGGCTCGTGGCCATCGGTCGTGACGTCGAGCGCCGCGTCCTGTCGCGTGCGGTCCGGGACCACGCGGAGTCGCGCGTCTTCCTGTCCGGACGCCGCACCATCGTCTTCTGAGCCGCGTCCGGCCCGGCCCCGTTCCCCGGGCCCGGGCCGGACGGTCGACGGGTCAGCGCACCGCGAAGGCGTAGAGCCGGTTGTTCGGCGTGCCGAAGCCGAAGTTGCTGTACCCCGAGCCCCAGTAGACGGTGCCGTTGGAGATGGCCGCGCCAGACAGGCACGACCCGCCGCTGGGGAAGGTCCAGAGCTCGCGACCGGTGGCCGCATCGAGCGCGTACATCCAGCCGAGCGGGTCCAGCGCGCAGCCGAACACGACGCCGTTCGCCGTCGTCACGGGCCCGGAGGTGCCGCCCCCGTGCGAAGGTCTGGTCTGCCAGAGCAGCCGCCCCGTCGCCGCGTCGAGCGCCGACCACACCCCTGCGGTCGAGCCCAGGTACGGCACGAGGTCGCTGTTGGCATCGGCGGTGTAGACCCGCTTGCCGTCCACGGCCGAACCCCACTGCAGCCCACCCGCGGTGCCACCGGGGCCGGCCGACGTCTTCCAGACCACCGCGCCCGTGCCGGGATCGAGGGCCCAGTAGTCGCCGCTCTTCTGGCCGGCGCCCAGCAGCTCCCTGCCGTCGGCGGTGCGGAACAGCTGCGGTGCCTGACCGAAGTCGTAGTCGGGACCCGACGGTGACGGGCAGTTGCTCGGGTCACCGAAGATGCACGACACGGTCCACGCGTCGAAGGGCAGCGCCCGGACCGCCCACTTGACCGCACCCGTCCGCAGGTCGAGGGCGAGGATGGAGTCGAAGTAGTCGTCCGGACGCACGCAGGCCCGCTGGCCGGCGGGGTCGCCCGTGTGGTCCGAGACGCACTGGAGCACGGAGTCCGGCACGTCGTAGTTGTTGCCCGTGGCGACGTAGAGCGACCCCCGCTTGACGTCGACGGCCGGCGAGCTGCCCCAGACGGCCGTGCCCGGGTAGTCCGCGCCGGGCGACGTGTACGTCTTCCACAGGACCCGACCGGAGGTGACGTCGAGCGCCACGACGCTGCCGCGGAAGGTGCAGCACTGGTAGGTGCCGCCGAGGCCCGCAGCGAGAGCCTCCTCCTGAGACGCGACGCCGACGTAGACGACGCCGTCGAAGATCGTCGCCGACTGGGTGATGATCGCAGCCTCGTGAGTGTCGACCTTCGTCTGCCAGCGTGGTGCACCGGACGCCTTGTCGAACGCGAGCACCCAGGCCCCGTTGCGCAGGCCGGCGCCCTGCGTGCCGACGACGACGGTCGAGTCGGTGAAGGCGGGCGTGGCGCGCGCCTTGTCGCCCGTGACGCCGGTGTAGTCGGCGATCCGACGCTGCCAGACGAGAGCACCGGACGCTCGGTCGACGGCGTAGAGGTTGCCCGCCCAGTCCGGCACGTAGACGCGCTTGTCGTCCACCGCGGGGGTCGCCGAGACGTCCCCGCCCGTGACGAACTCCCACTTCTTCGTCAGGCCCCCGACGGTCGCGGGCGAGATCTTCGTCTCGGCCGGCGCGGCCCTTGAGTTCAGCCGGTCCCCGCCGGCCGAGTTCCATACGTTCCCATTCGGTGCGGCGACTGCCTGTCCCCCGACCAGCAGGGCCCCCGCGAGCCCCGCCACCACGAGCAGCCGTCTGTGAACCGATGATCCGGCCATCCCAGCTCCTTGCGGAACGACGGCCGCACGGGCCGTCGAATGACCCCTGTGGACCTGTCCACGCTATTCGGCTCTCTGGCTTTTCACAGCGAAACCCGTTTTCCTGCAAGGAATCTGAGTCACGCAACCGGCAATTCGGTCATACTTCGTCCGCCGGCCGGCTCCTCGGCTCGCCCTCCGGCCGCTGCTCGGGGTGGTCGACGTGCTCGAGGCGTCGCTGGCGCCACCAGCCGAGGACGTTGTTGCGGTGGCGCCACAGCACGAGCAGCGCGACGGCGGTGAGCCACGCGACCGTCCACCCGTCACCGGGCGCGTGGCCGGTCCGGACCAGGACGGCGACGACGACCATCGACAGGGCACCGAAGATCGAGCCGGCGGCCACCCACCGGGTCAGGGTCAGCGCCACCGCGAAGACGAGCACGACGACGAGCGCCACCCAGGGGTGCACCCCGAGCAGCGCGCCCAGCGTCGTGGCCACGCCCTTGCCGCCGCGCCCGCGCAGGAACGGCGACCAGATGTGACCGAGCACCGCGGCGACCCCGACGGCGTAGGCGGCGTGCGCTCCGAGGAGGTGGCCGGCCGCGACGGCCGGCACGAGGCCCTTGAGGACGTCGAGGACGCCGACGAGGACCCCCCACTTGCGTCCGAGAACGCGCCCGGCGTTCGTCGCCCCGGGATTGCCCGAGCCCGCCGTCGCGAGGTCCTTGCCGAGGAGACGTGCGAGGCCGGTGGCGGGGTTGAGGGAGCCGACGAGAAAGGCGGCGACCACCCCTCCGGCCCAGGCGAGCGCCGAACCTGCGGTCACGGCCGGGTGCCCCCCTCCTCCTCGGTGAGCACCTCACCCGGGCGTGGCGACACCGCGATGGCCACGGTCCCGGGACCCACGTGCGCGCCCACGACCGCGCCGAGCTCGACGACGAGCACCCGGGGCGAGCCGGGAACCTGCGACCGCAGGTGCTCGGCGATCTGCTCGGCCCGCTCGGCGGCGTCGAGGTGGTGCACCGCGAGGTCGACCACGTGCCCGCCGGCCCGGACGTGCTCGAGGACCATCGCCTCGATCCGCGCCACTGCGCGGGCCGACGTGCGCACCTTCTCCACCGGCACGATCCGGCCCCCGCGGACGGCGAGGATCGGCTTGATCGCGAGCGCAGAGCCGAGCAGCGCCGACGCGGCGCCGATGCGTCCGCCGCGGCGCAGGTGCTCGAGCGTGTCGACGTAGAAGAGGACGCCGGACGGTTCGAGCCGCGCCCGGACCGCGGCGACGACGGCGGAGGCGTCGGCGCCCTCCCGCGCGGCCTCGGCCCCCGCGACGACGGCGAACCCCATGGCCATCCCGATCGTCTCGCTGTCGAGGACCTCCACGGGGATCGGCGCGTCGGCGGCCGCGGCGCGCGCCGCCTCGACGGTCCCCGACATCTGCGAGGACAGGTGGACCGACACGACGGCGTCGGCGCCCTCGGCGGCGAGCCGCCCGTAGGTCTCGGCGAACACCTGGGGCGTCGGGCGCGAGGTCGTGACGATGGTGTACTCGCGCAGGGCTGCGGCCACCTCGTGCGAGCTGACGTCGTGGCCCTCGATGTGGTCACGACCACCGACGACGACGTGCAGGGGCACGACCTCGATGCCGTGCCGCTCGACGTCCGCAGCCGGCAGGTAGGCGGTCGAGTCGGTGACGATGCGGGTGGTCACGTCGCGCTCCTTCCGCCGGTCCCGAGGTGGCCCCAACGTACCGGCACCGGGCGCGTCCGTCGGGGACGCGCCCGGTGCCTCGGTCGTCAGACGCGGTCAGGCGCGGGTCGAGCGCCTCAGGCCGGGACGACGTTGACGAGCTTGGGGGCTCGCACGATGACGGTGCGCACCCCGTTCTCGATGGCGGCCTGCACCTTGGGCCGGGCGAGGACCAGCTCGCGCAGGGCGTCCTCGGTGATGCTGGGGCTCACCTCGAGCCGGTCGCGCACCTTGCCCCTGATCTGCACGACGCAGGTCACGTGCTCCTGCACGATCTTGGCCGGGTCGCTCTCGGGGAACGGGGCGAAGGCGACACCGCCCTCGTGGCCGAGCCGCGCCCACATCTCCTCGGCGATGTGCGGGGCGATCGGGGAGACCATGAGGACGAGCGCCTCGACGACGTCACGGGGCGGCACGTCCAGCTTCGTCACGGCGTTGTTCAGCTCGATGAGCTTGGCGATGGCGGTGTTGAAGCGCAGTCCCTCGAAGTCCTCGCGGACCCCGGCGATCGTCTGGTGCAGCTGGGTGGTCAGCGCTTGGTCGGGCTCGACGTCAGCGACCCGGACCTGCCCCGTCGCCTCGTCGACGACGTTGCGCCACAGACGCTGGAGGAACCGCTGTGAGCCGACGACGGCGCGGATCTCCCACGGCTTGCTCAGCTCGAGCGGACCCATCGACATCTCGTAGACGCGGAAGGTGTCGGCGCCGAACGCGTCATACATCTCGTCGGGGCTGACGGAGTTCTTCAGCGACTTGCCGATCTTGCCGTACTCGCGGTTGACCGGCCTGCCCTCCCACGTGAAGGTCGGCTCCTCGCCGTGCCCGCCCGCGTGCTCTTCGACCTCGGCCGCCGGCACGTACTGCCCGCGGCTGTCGGTGTAGGCGTAGGCCTGGATGTAGCCCTGCGAGAAGTACTTCCGGAACGGCTCCTCGCTGCGCACGTGACCCAGGTCGAAGAGGACCTTGTGCCAGAACCGGGCGTAGAGCAGGTGCAGGACGGCGTGCTCGACGCCGCCGACGTAGAGGTCGACGCCGCCGGGGTCGCGGGTCCCGGCGGGCGCGCCGTCGACCGTCTCGTCGTGACGGGCCAGCCAGTACTCCTCGTTGGCCGGGTCGACGAACGCGTCGTGGTTCGCCGGGTCGAGGTAGCGCAGGTAGTACCAGCACGACCCGGCCCAGTTGGGCATCGTGTTGGTCTCACGACGGAACGCGCGGGCGCCCCGGCCGTCGCCGAGGTCGACCTCGACGTTGACCCACTCGGGCACCCGTGACAGCGGAGGCTCGGGGCTGCTCGACGCGTCGTCGGGGTCGAACGTCTTCGGGGAGTAGTCCGGCACGTCCGGCAGGGTCAGCGGGAGCTCGTCCTGGGGCACCGGGTGGGCGACGCCGTCGGCGTCGTACATGATCGGGAAGGGCTCGCCCCAGTAGCGCTGGCGGCTGAAGAGCCAGTCACGGATGCGGTAGTTGACGGTGCCGTGGCCGATGCCGGCCTCCTCGAGGAACGCGATGATGCGCTCCTTGGCCTCGGCGACGTGCAGTCCGTCGAGACTGACCCGCTCGTTGCTCGAGTTGACCGCGACGCCGTCGCCGAGGAACGGCTCGTCGTCGGGGTGGCCCTCTGTCGGTTGCACGGTGCGGACGATCGGGATGTCGAACCGCTCCGCGAACTCCCAGTCGCGGGTGTCCTGCCCCGGCACGGCCATGATCGCGCCGGTGCCGTAGCCCATCAGGACGTAGTCGGCGACGAAGACCGGAACACGTTGCCCCGTCACGGGGTTCGTGGCCCACGACCCGGTGAAGACGCCGGTCTTGTCACGGCCCTCGGTCTGGCGCTCGACCTCGCCCTTGCGCGAGGCGGCGAGGCGGTAGGCAGCCACCGCCGATGCGGGCGTGGCGGAGGCGTCGGCGTCGTCGCCGCGCCAACCGTCCTTCGTGCCCTCCGGCCACGGGCCGTCCGGGACGAGCGCGTCGACGAGCGGGTGCTCCGGCGCCACGACCATGAAGGTCGCGCCGAAGATCGTGTCCGGACGCGTCGTGAAGACCTCGATGCCGCTCTGCTCGCCGGCGGTGGTCACGACCGGGAACGTGACCCGCGCACCCTGCGAGCGCCCGATCCAGTTGCGCTGCAGGCGCTTGACGTTCTCCGGCCAGTCGACGGCGTCGAGGTCGTCGGCGAGGCGGTCGGCGTAGGAGGTGATGCGCATCATCCACTGCGAGAGGTTGCGCTTGAAGACCGGGAAGTTGCCCCGTTCGGACCGGCCCTCGTTGGTGACCTCCTCGTTGGAGAGCACGGTGCCGAGGCCGGGGCACCAGTTGACCGGCGCCTCGGACTGGTAGGCCAGGCGGAAACCCTCGAGCACCGTGGCCTGCTCGGCCGCGGTCAGCTCGGCCCAGGGCCTGCCGTCCCGGGTCAGGACCGCGCGCTCACCGGACTCGAACTGCGCGACGAGCTCGGCGATGGGACGCGCCTTGCCTCGTCCGCCGTCCTCGCGCAGGGCGTCGGGGTCGTACCAGGCCTCCCAGATCTGCAGGAAGATCCACTGGGTCCACTTGTAGTAGTCCTCGTCGATCGTCGCGAAGGTGCGCCGGTTGTCGAAGCCCAGCCCGAGGCGTCGCAGCTGGCGCCTCATGTTCGCCATGTTCTCCTCGGTGGTCTTCCGAGGGTGCTGGCCGGTCTGGACGGCGTACTGCTCGGCCGGCAGGCCGAAGGCGTCATAGCCCAGCGCGTGGAGGACGTTGCGGCCCTGCATCCGGTGGTACCGGCTGTAGACGTCGGTCGCGATGTAGCCCAAGGGGTGGCCGACGTGCAGCCCGACGCCGCTCGGGTACGGGAACATGTCGAGGACGACGAGCTTGCGCCCGAGCGCGGCCACCTTGTCCGGCTCGGCCCACGGGCCCGCGGGGTTGGGCGCGGCGAACGTGCCCTCCTCCTCCCAGCGGTCCTGCCACGCGACCTCGATGTCGCGGGCCATGGCCGCGGTGTACCGGTGCGGCGTGTCGTCGGTCTGCGGGCGCTCTGACGTCTGGTTCTCGCTGGCCTGGCTCATGTCTTCTCTCTCGTCGCTGGTCGCCGGGGCAAAAGAAAACCCCTCGCACAGGAGGGGAAGCCGCGTTGATGTCGGGTGACCCCGACGTTGCTCAACGCGGCTGCGCAAGGAGGAGCAGACCAGCCATGGCCCAAGGTTAGCGCAGCAGGCCCTCCCCCCGCGGACGCGACCGGCCACCGTGGGTCCGGGCCCTCGCGGCGACAGCGGGTCAGCGGAAGAGGCCGACGACGATGAGCACCTGGGCGACGTGGTAGGTGACGATGACGACGAGCGGGGCCCAGCGTCGTTCGTGGACGAACCGGTCGTGACCGAGCACCGTGTCGCTGACGACGAAGACGAGGCAGCCCAGCAGCACGAGCCAGTCGCCCTTCCAGGCCGCGACGAGCAGCAGCGCGATGAGCGCGAGCTGGTAGACGAAGACCGGCCCACGCTGCGGCCCCGACCCGCGCACGATGTCGCGGCCGAAGAGCCGGTGCAGCAGCACGGCACCCGGCACCGCGGCGACCAGCCACCACGGGACTCCCGGCCGGGTCGGCGTCTCGAGGATCGCCCAGACGTAGGCGACGTGCACGGCGAAGAAGGCGCCGACGCCGATGAGGAACCGCGTCTCGGTCGCCGTGAGCAGGGCGACGTCACCGACGAGGCTGAACCCCAGCGCGACGAGCACCGGCAGCAGGGTCGGTGACCCGGGGGCCGCCCCCTCCCAGTGCAGGGACCACGCGAGACCACCGAGGAGCAGCACGACCAGAGGCTTGGTCAGCCGCTCGACGACGTACTCACCTCGCAGCACGGCACCCCAGTTGATGAGCGCCGCGACGCCGAGGGCCACCGACAGGACCCAGAGGTGGGTGGTCACGAGGCCAACACTCCCAGCCTCGCCGTGCCGCCGGGCTCCGACACGCAGGATCGCCAGATACGCCCGTCGCGCACGCCCCGCGCGCACGGCCGGCGGGCAGGAGTCGGCGTCCTCACCGTTGTCTGCCAGACTCTTCCAATGCCGATGCGCAAGTTCCAACACACGGTCACCCCCGACGACACCGCCGCCACGGTCGGCAGCGGAGACCTCGAGGTGCTGGCGACACCGCGTCTCGCCACGTGGTGCGAGAACGCCGCCTTCCAGGTGTGCCGGCAGAGCATCGACCCGGACCACACCACGGTCGGCACGAAGATCGTCATCGAGCACGTCAAGGGCAGCGCCGTCGGCTCCGAGATCACCATCATGTGCGCCGAGCCGATCAACGACGGCCGTCGGCTCGTCTGCCACCTCAGCGCCAAGGACGCCGACGGCGAGGAGATCGCCTTCGGCGAGGTGCACCGCGCGGTCGTCGACCCGGACCGCTTCATGGCGAAGTGCCAACGCGTGCTCTGAGCTGACCGGCCACCCGGCCGACGCGTCGCCAGCCCGACGCCTCGCCGGCCCGACGCGTCAGAGCACGTAGGCGTCGCCGTCGCGGCGCAGGCCCAGGCCTGCGTAGTACGGCTCGACCATGTCGGGAGGGGGCAGGAACCGGCGGAACCCGCGGTGCCGCAGCGGCCCGTCGCCGCCGAGGACGAACTCCCCGGGCGAGAGGTCGCGGTGCCGTGGTGTCACCCAGTCGAGGAGCAGCTGCGCCGTACCGTGCCCGGCGTCGCGGACGAGGACCGCCCCGACGGTCTCGTCGCCCTTGAGGACGAGGTAGCACACGTCCCCGGAGAAGGGGTCGTGGACGAAGTCGGGGTTGAACTGCCGGATGTCGCCCTCGTGCACCCGGAGGACGTGGCGCAGGTAGGTGTCGTCACCGGCGACCTCGAGCACCTCGTACGCGGCGGGGTCGTGCTTGTCCCGGGCCATGCGCGTCAGGTGGTAGACGTTGATGACGGCGAGGACGACGTTGAGCCCGACCATCGGCCACACGTGGTTGGCGGTGTTGTAGCCGATGAGGACGAGACAGCCGACGAGGTTGATGAGCCGCAGGCGGTGCAGCTGGGTCTGCAGCAGCGACCAGACGAGCACGGCCGAGCCGATCCAGCCGATCGCCTCCAGCCACCAGGAACCCATGGCCCGAACCCTAGTGCGAACGGTGCCCTCGTCGAGGATCGACGAGGGCACCGCGGGTCTCGGGCGTCGGGCGCCCCCGTCAGGCGTCGGGGGCGACGAGCTCGGGCAGGACCGCCTCGAACCGGGCGTCGAGGGTGAGCGAGGGCAGGACCTGCCCCTGCTTCTGGGCGTCGTCGGCGACGGACCAACCCCACGTCGAGGCCCGCAGCCGCTGGTTCGGCGTGCCGTGGTGGCCGGCGCTGGTGAAGCTGCAGTCGCCGACCTCGTAGAACGACTGCTCGGCCTCCAGCACGCGGGCCGCGTTGAGGGCCAGACCGCGCTTGTGGGTCACGAAGTAGGTGCCGAAGGCGTCGGCCATGAGCTCGGTGCGACGCGTGGCCTCGGGCCCCGTGAGCGGCGAGGCGAACAGGCCCTTGTCGTACTGGACGTGGTGGGCGTACTCGTGGCCCAGCACGGCCCGGGGGCCGACGTCACCGACGCCGATGGCCCCGAGGGCGGCGAGGATGCCGTCGCCGAAGACCAGCTTGTCGGGCAGGCCGGCGAAGGCGGGGTCGGTCTCGCCCGCGGCGCTGAACGCGAAGGCGTTGAGGGTGAACAGCGGGCTCTCGCCGTCCTGCAGACCGGGGTCGCCCGCGACGACCTCGCGGATGAGCGAGGCGAGGCCGGCCACCGCTGACTCCGGAGCGCCGTAGAGCACGGCCAGGGTGCGCGTCATGCGCGTCTCGTCGCGCATGACGGCACCGTGCATCGCCATGAGCTGGATGTCGGACCCGTCGGTGTCCCAGAAGGACTGGGCGGCGCGGAACGAGCGGGTCAGCTCGTTGCGGTAGTCGCGCTGCAGCGCGTACCGGTCGTCATCGGAGGACCCGAAGAGGATCGCGTCGTAGGTCGGCAGGTCCAGCGCGCCCGTGGTCGCGAGGAAGAAGAGGTCGGCGAAGTCGACGTGGGCGAGCAGACCGTCCACGTAGGCGTCGAGGTGCGTGGGTGCGCACTGGTACTGGGTCGGGTCGATGGCTCGTTCGAGGGCCTCGCGCGGCGCGGACGCCTCGACACCGAGTCGGGCCACCGTCGCCTGGCGGCGCGCCTGCCAGTCCGCCGGCAGGAAGGCCCGGGCCCGCGCGAGCAGGGCGGCGGCCCGGGGGTCGTCGGTCGTCCCGTGGACGAGGTCGTAGGAGTAGCCGTTGTCGGCGACGAACGTGGTGCTCGACGCCGCTGCGGCGCCCGTCGCCGGAACCGCTGCGGTCGGCGCCGCGGTGGCGACCCCGGCGCCGACGCCGAGGGTGAGCGTCAGCGACGTGACGAGGGCGAGCGACCAGGACTTGCGCTTGGGCACGTGGGGGCTCCTTCGGTGCTGCCCCCGGCCCCGTGCCGCGAGCACTGCCCTCATCATCGCGGCGAAGAGGGGCAATCGGGTCGAAAACCGCCTGAACCGGGAGCAACGATCCGCACCCTGCTTGGGGACCGGCGGCTCACCCGGCGGTGCCACCACCGGGCGGACGCCGCACCGGCGAGCCGACGACCCTGAGGCCGATGACGGCCGCCACGACGCCGGCGAGGAGCAGCACCTTGGCGACGGAGAAGGCCTCGCCGCCGGAGAGCATCGCCCACGTGACGGTCAACGCGGCCCCGACCCCGGTCCACACCGCGTAGGCCGTGCCGATGGGGATGGAGCGCGCCGCACGCGCCAGACCCACCATGCTCATGACCCCGGCGGCGAGGAAGACGAGGGCCGGTACCGGACGCGTCAGCCCCTCGGACGCGGCGAGCGCGGAGGCCCAAACGGCCTCGAGGAGGGCGCTGGAAAGGAGCACGGCCCACGGCATCACGCCACCGCCTTGAGGCCGACGATGCAGCCGACGAGCACGACGAGCAGGACGGCCCGGGGCGTGCCGAGCCGTTCGGTCCCGCGGCCCACGGCGAGGGCGATGGTGCCGACCGCCCCGATGCCGACCCACACCGCGTAGGCGGTCCCCGCGGGCAGGCCGGTCATCGCCCATGCGAGACCGGCCATGCTCACCACGAGCGAGACGGCGAAAAGCGCTGTGGCGCGGGGCCGCCGGAAGCCGTCGGACGCGGCGAGCGCGGTGGCCCAGACGGCCTCGAGGCCTCCGGACAGGACGAGGACGAGCCAGTGCACGGCGTTTCCGATCCGGCCGTCTTGTCGCTGTGCGGGTACGGCTCCCTCGTCCGCAGCGCGGTCGACGCGCTCGGGTCCCATGGTAGGCGACCGGCGACCGGCGACCGGGCCCGCCCGGTGGCAGCCTGGCCCGAACCGTGTATCAGGACACCGCCCTCGCACTACCGTGAGGTGACGGTTCGGTTCGACCACCTGGGACCAGCCATGAGCGGCGACTACCTCGACTTCGACGTCGCCCTGACCCGCGAGGGCCAGGGATACGCGGTGCACGTGCTCGACTCCCCTGCGGGGCAGGCGTCCACGCCTTTCGTCCTGCCGTTCGGCGCCGCCGACCTGGCCCGCTTCATGGTCGCCGTCGGGCCCCCTCGCGTCACGTCCCGCCGCCTCGTCCCCGCGGAGTCGCGCGTCGTCGACGTGCGCGACTACGGGCGCCGGCTGGCCGAGGCGCTGCTCGGTGGCGACGTCGGCCGGGCCTTCCGCGGCAGCCTCGCCACCGCGACCTCGCAGGGGCGGAGCCTGCGCCTGCGTCTACGCCTCGACGCGGTGCCCGACCTCGACCCCGTGCCCTGGGAGTACCTCTACGACGCGGACCTCGAACGGTTCGTGGCGCTGTCCCAGGAGACGCCCGTGGTGCGGCTGCTCGACGCGCTCGACCGGCCGCCCGTCGTGACGGTGGAGCCGCCTCTGCGGGTGCTCGTCATGGTCAGCAGCCCCTCGGACCTCGAGCCGCTCGCCGTCGACCGCGAGAAGCAGCTGCTGCAGGCGACGACGGGAGACCTCGTCGCCGCCGGCCTGCTCGAGATCGTCGTCGTCGAGGACGCGACGTTGACGGCGCTGCAGCGGGCCCTGCTCGACGACTACCACGTCTTCCACTTCATCGGGCACGGCGGCTTCGACGACGGAGCCCAGGAGGGCGTCCTCGCGCTCGAGAACGAGGACGGGACGGCCCACCGGGTCAGCGGGGCCCGTCTCGGAACGCTCCTGCACGACGCCCGGACCCTGCAGCTGGCCGTCCTCAACGCGTGCGAGGGTGCACGGACGTCCGGCCGCGACGCGTTCTCCGGCGTCGGGCAGGCCCTCGTGCGCCAGGGTCTGCCCGCGGTCGTGGCGATGCAGACGGAGATCTCCGACCGCGCGGCGCTCGTGTTCAGCCACGAGTTCTACTGGTTCCTCACTCGTGGTCTCGGCATCGACGCAGCGATGTGCGAGGTGCGCAAGGCGATGGCGGTGTCCGACGAGGCCGCCGAGTGGGGCACGGCCGTGCTGCTGCGCTCGGGCTCCGAGCAGCCGTTCGCCTTCGTCGGGGGCCGGCCCCACGGACAGCCGGGCACCAGCGCCTCGCCCGACGACCCGCGAGCGCGCGACGCCCGACTCGCCTCGCTCTACACGGCCGCGCAGGGGGCGATCGCCGCGGAGGACAGGACGACGGCCCTGCCGATGCTCGAGCAGATCGCCGCCGAGCGGCCGGACTACGCCGACGTCACCGAGCTCATCGAGCGCGTGCGCCCCGCCGGCGCGGGTGACGGGTCGACGCGTCCGGGGGCGTCCGTCGGCCCGGACCCGCGACCGCAGACGTTCCCGCACGGCGCCGAGGAGACGCTCCCGGAAGGGCAGCCGCAGACGCTGCCGAAGCCGTCGACGACACCGCTGCCGAGACCACAGCCGCGGGGGCCCGTGCACTCGGAACCGCAACACCGGCAAGGGAACCGGAGCCACGGCATCGGCAGCTGGGTGCGCCTGGGCGTGCTCACGATCCTCGTCGTCCTCGGCGTCGTCGCCTGGCGCACCCTGCCCTCCCTGCTTCAGAAGGCCGACCCGCTCGTCGCCGCGGCGTGCGGCTCGAGCTCGGTCGACCCGGGCCCGACCGAGCTGACCATCGGTTGCGCGCCGGTCGCGCCGGTCGTCGACGGCTCCTTCGACGACTGGCGCTCCGTGACGGACCACGAGGTGACGACCCCGATCCCCGACTTCGCGCGGGTGCCCGTCAACGGCCTGTCGGTGACGTGGCAGGCCTTGTGGGACAAGGACGCCCTGTTCCTGCACGCCCTCGTCACCGACCCGACCCACACCGCCGTCCTCGCGGGCCAGCCGAGCCAGTGGTGGCGCGGCGACGCCGTCTCCTTCGAGATCGGCCCCGACCCGCGGGCCCTCTCGGCGTCGGCTCCACTGCGCAGGGGCAAGGACTTCCACGTCGTGCTGGGCCTGCTCGACGACGGCGACCGGGGCGCTGCGGCCGCGGTCAACGTCGTCGGCACGACCTCGAAGGGCCAGGTCGTGTTCCCCACCGGCGCACGCCGTCCCCGCATCGACGTCGTCGCCCGCGTCGGCAGGACCGGCTACGAGCTCGAGGCACGGGTGCCGTGGTCGGAGGTCGGGCGGTCCGTGCCACCGGGACGCGGCGAGGTGCTGGCCTTCAACCTCGACGTCAGCGACGCTCGCGGCTCCGGTCCGGACTGGGCACTGCGGACGATGCTGAGCAGCAACTCGAGCCGCTCACGCGCCAACCAGAACCACCCCGGCACGTGGCAGACCCTCGCCCTCGGCGACTCGGGGTGAGCGTGCCCGGCCGCCTGCACGCCCTCCTCGTCGGGGTCGACGCCTACACCTCGCCCGTCCCGGCGCTGCAGGGCTGCGTCAACGACGTCACGGTCTTCGCCGACGTGCTGCGCCGTCGGGTCGGTCCCGAGGTCCTCGACCTGCTCGTGCTCACCGACGCGGAGGCCACCCGCGAGCGCGTGACCACCGCCTTCACCGAGCACCTCGGCCGTGCGGGGCCCGACGACACGGCGCTCTTCTACTTCAGCGGCCACGGCTCCCAGCAGGACACGCCACCGGAGCTGTGGCCGGTCGAGCCGGACCGTCGCAACGAGACGATCGTCTGCGTCGACAGCCGGTCCGAGGGTGGCTGGGACCTGGCCGACAAGGAGGTGGCGACGCTGGCTGCGGGCGTGGCCGCGTCGGGATGCCACCTGCTCGTCGTCCTCGACTGCTGCCACTCCGGCGGCGGCACGCGTGAGGTCGACGAGGTCGTCCGGCTGGCGCCCCAGGACCGCCGCCCGCGGCCCGCGTCGTCCTTCCTGCCGGGCGTCGTCGCGCAGGCGGGCCTCGTCGCGCAGGCGGGCGCCGGGACCCTCACCCGTGGCACCCGGGCGGTCCCGCGCTGGGCGACGCCGGCTGCCCGGCACGTCCTGCTGGCCGCGTGCCGCTCCTCGGAGAAGGCCCGCGAGGTCACGGTTCTCGGGCGACAGCGCGGGGTCCTGTCCGCGGCCCTGGAGACCGTCCTGCTCGGCTCGGACGGCTGCCCGTCGTACCGCGACGTGATGCGGGCTGTCACGGCCGAGGTCCTCGGCCGCGTCGCCGACCAGCACCCGCAGCTCGAGAGCACCGACGCCGCGGACCTGGACCGGCCCTTCCTCGGTGGCGCGTTGCCGGCGACGCCACGACCGCTGACCCTGAGCCACCTGCCGGACGGGTGGTCGATCGACTCCGGGGCCGTGCACGGGGTGCCCGAACCCATCGGCGACGACACGACCGAGCTCGCCGTGTACCCCCTGAGCGGGCAGACCTCGGGCGCGCCCCTCGCTGTCGCCACCGTGACGCGGGTGCTGCCGGACCGGAGCATCGTCCGCCTCGACCCGGTCCTCGACGACGCATTCGTGTACCGGGCCGTCGTCACGTCGATCCCCCTGCGGCCCTTGACGGTTCGCGTCATGGGCGACGACGCCGGCACCGCGGCGCTGCGACGAGCCGCGGAGGAGGCCGACCACACGCTCGTCGACCTCGTCGACCCCGGCGAGCCGGGAGCCGACTCCCCCGGGCTCGTCGTCGAGTCCACGCCGGGGGGCTTCGTCATCACCCGGCCCGGCGTGCCGCGTCCGCTCGTGCCCGTCGTCGCGGGCACCGGCCGGGAACAGCGCACCGTGGCAGCACTCGAGCACGTGGCTCGCTGGCTGCGCCTGTCCGGGCTGACCAACCCGGCCACCCACCTGCCCGCCGACGCCGTCCGGATCGCCGTGACGACGCCGGGCTCCCCGCTCCCGTCCACGGCCGCCGGCGCAGGTGGGACCCTCGAGGTCGGTTACGGGCCCCAGGGCCCACCGCGGTTCACCGTCACGCTGACGAACACGACCGGTGGCCCGCTGTGGGCGGCACTGCTCGACCTCACCGAGACCTACGGCATCTTCACCGACGCCTTCCCGGCTGGTTCGGTGGCCCTGGGCCCCGGCGAGTCGACGGCGGTGGACCTGCTCGGCCAGGTGTCCGACGCCCTGTGGGAGGCCGGCACGGTGTCGGTGACCGACGTGCTGATGCTCGTCACCAGCACCCTCGAGTTCGACCCCCGCACCCTCGAGCAGGACGAGCTCGACGTCGCCGCCGTGCCGGTGACCGGCATGGCCGGGGCCGCCCCGACCGTGCGAGGGCTCGACGCGTCCGTGGCCCCCGGCACGAACGACCCGAGCACCTCGCTCGACGGTGTCCTGCGCAGCGTCCGGACCCGCCGGGCGACGCCCGCCCGGACCGGCTCGGTGGCCGACTGGCGCACCGACACCGTCCGCGTCGTCACGACCCGCCCGCGCCGCTGAGCCGTCGGCTCGCTTCGCTCCGCCTCCTGCCGAGTTCCTCGCGTCCTTCGGACATGCAGAAGGACCGGACGAAAAGCGTGTCCGGTCCTTCTGGATGTGTGGAGCTGAGGGGACTCGAACCCCTGACCCCCTCCATGCCATGGAGGTGCGCTACCAGCTGCGCCACAGCCCCTTTCGGGTGTCGTCTCCGTGAGGCGACTGCGTAACCATAGCGGGTTCCTCGGCCCGATCCCAAATCCGGTGACGGACCGCCGGACCGGGTCCGGCCGGGTCCGCAGCCGACCCGGTCAGACGGTCCAGGGGCCGAGGTTCCAGCCGCCGATCCGCCACCGGGAACGCTCCGAGAAGCTCTTGGCGACCTCGACGAGCTCGATCCAGTGACAGTTGTCGAGCCCCCGGAACACGGCGTCGGCGACGTCCTGGTCCAGGCCCACGAGGTCGCTCGCCGCGACCCGCGCGGACACCCCGTGCGCCACGACGACGGCCGTCTCGCCGGGTCGCAGCTGCTCGGCCACCTCGCGGAGCGCGGCACCGGCGCGCGCGGCGACGTCGGCCCGCGTCTCACCCGTGACCCCGCGCGGGGCGTCCTCCCCGCGGTCCAACGCGGCGACGACGTCGGGGAAGCGTTCGCGCACCTCGTCGGCGTGCAGGCCCTGCCACTGCCCGACGTGGACCTCGCGGAGCCGCTCGTCGAGCCGGACGGTGCGCCCGGTCAGCGCGGCGATCGCCGCAGCCGTCGACGCGGCGCGCTGGAGGTCGCTCGAGACGACGAGCGCCGGCTCGTACGCCGCCAGGTGCGGCGCGGCGGCCCGCACCTGGGCCAGCCCCCGCTCCGACAGCGGGGTGTCCTTGTGCCCCTGCCAGATGCGGGCGGCGTTGTCGACCGTCTCGGCGTGCCGGACCAGGACGATGCGGCGCGGGCGCGGGCGGCCCGGCGCTGCGGCGCTCACGCCTCGTCGTCGGACGCGGCGCCGTCCCCGGGCCGGGCCGGCGCGTCGACGCGCGTCAGGTCGATCTCGGGGCAGTCCTTCCAGAGCCGCTCGAGGGCGTAGTACTCGCGCTCCTCCTCGTGCTGCACGTGCACGATGATGTCGCCGAAGTCGATGAGGACCCAGCGGCCCTCGCGCTCCCCCTCGCGGCGCACCGGCTTGCTGCCGAGCTCGCGCAGGCGGTCCTCGACCTCGTCGACGATGGCGCCCACCTGACGCTCCGAGGCGGCCGAGGCGATGACGAAGACGTCGGTGAGCGGCATCTGCTCGCTGACGTCGATCGCGACGACCTTCTCGGCGATCTTCTCCTCGGCCGCGGCCGCGGCCGCCTTGGCGAGCTGGAGCGAACGGTCTGCTGCGGTCACTGGTCTCCTTGTGGTGCACCGACGGGGTCGGTCTGCGCGGCATAGAGCCGGTACTTGTTGATGTACTGGACGACGCCGTCCGGCACGAGGTACCAGACCGGCTCGCCCGCGGCCACGCGCGCGCGGCAGTCGGTGGAGCTGATGGCCATGGCCGGCACCTCCTGGAGCGTCACCCGGTCCTCGGGCAGGCCGGAGTCGGACAGCTCGTGACCGGGGCGGGTCACGCCGATGAAGTGGGCGAGTGCCCAGAGGGACTCCGAGTCCTTCCACGACAGGATCTCGGCGAGCGCGTCGGCTCCGGTGATGAAGAACAGCTCGTCGTCCGGTCGCTCGACGGCGATGTCGCGCAGGGTGTCGATCGTGTACGTCGGCCCGGGCCGGTCGATGTCGACGCGGCTCACGGTGAAGCGGGGGTTGCTCGCCGTCGCGATGACGGTCATGAGGTAACGGTCCTCGGCGGGTGAGACGTCCTTGTCGGCCTTCTGCCAGGGCTGCCCCGTGGGGACGAAGACGACCTCGTCGAGACCGAAGAGGGACTGGACCTCGCTGGCGGCGACGAGGTGGCCGTGGTGGATCGGGTCGAACGTGCCACCCATGACGCCGAGGCGCATGCTCAGTGGTGCGGTCCGTTCGGGTCGACGGGCGTGCCGTGGGAGCCGTGCTGGCGCTGGCGGCTCTGGCCCACCTTGTAGGCGGTGTTGCGGAAGCTCCACGTCACGCCGAGGGCGACGAGGAACAGCGTGAAGGCGATGATGAAGTAGGCGATCACCGGCATGGGAAGCTCGCGGGTGGCCTCCTCCGTCTCGGCGGCCAGGGCGAGAACACGATCAGACATGGGGCCAGCCTATCGTCCGGGCGCGGCGCAACCACGCGTGGCCGACGGACCCGAAGGGCTCGTCCCCACGGCCGACGTCTGCGAGCACGGCGTCGCGGCTCGCCTCGGCGAGCCTCACGACCTCGGGCGGGTAGCCGAGGGCGACCCGGTGCTCGTCGAACTCGTCCTCGTCCTCGACGAAGAGGTGCCCCTCGCGGGTGAGGACGACGTCGAGGTCGAGGTCGACCATCGTCACCTCCCACTCGGGACCGTCCTCGCCCCAGTGGTCGAGGGCCGGATCCCGGCGCTGCCAGCGTGCCGTCGTCGTCATGTCGACGTAGACGACGACGTCCCTCTCGACCGGGTAGAAGCCCGCGGCCCAGCCGCGGCCCCTCGGGGCCAGCGAGACCCAGTCGTACGGCTCGTGGAGGTCCATGCCGGGCCGCACGCAGCGGGTGCCGGGCGGTGCGTACCACCAGTGCCCGTGCTCGTCGGCGCCGAGGTAGCGCCCGGTCCACTGCCAGTGTGGCCCCCCACCCCACTTGGTGAAGCGGGCCGCGACCGGGGTGCCCGAGGCCACCCCGTCGGGCGGCAGGCCGGAGCCCGCCGGCCCGTCGGGCCCGCTCTCGCTGCCGGGGGCACCGGTCGGACGCATCACCCCGCGCACGCTAGTGCCGCATCCGCCCGAGCGCGACAGCCGGCGCACAGCGGCGTGACAGGGAGCACCCATCCGCGGCCGTACCCTTGTTCGCATGGTTCCCGAGCTGTCCGTCGTCATCCCGATGTACAACGAGGAGGAGGTGCTCCCCTTGCTCGTCCGGCGGCTGCGTCCGATCCTCGACGGACTCGGCACGCCGTACGAGGTCGTCGCGGTCGACGACGGCAGCAAGGACCTCACCGCAGCGCTGCTGCAGCGCTACCACCGCGAGTGGCCGCAGCTGCGCGTCGTGCGCCTGCGCGCGAACGCGGGCCACCAGGCCGCGATCTCGGCCGGGCTCGTGTGCGCCCGTGGCGACTACGTCGTGACGATCGACGCCGACCTGCAGGACCCCCCGGAGATCATCCCCCAGATGCTCGCCGCGGCGAAGGACGACGGCGTCGACGTCGTCTACGGCGTGCGCAACGACCGCTCCACGGACACGTGGTTCAAGCGCGTGTCGGCGCAGTCCTTCTACCGGCTCATCAAGGTCATGTCGCCGACGAGCGCGCACGCCGACGCCGGGGACTACCGCCTCATGTCGCGCGCCACCGTCGATGCCATCAACGGTCTGCCCGAGCACAACCGCGTCCTGCGCTTCATCGTCCCGGCGCTGAACTTCCCGTCCGACACCGTCGAGTACAAGCGGGAGGAGCGCGCGGCGGGTGACTCGAAGTACCCGCTCATGAAGATGATCAAGCTGTCGCTCGACTCGCTGACCGGCTTCTCCACCGCCCCGCTGCGGGTGGCGACCTTCGCCGGCTTCGCCGGTGCCGTCCTCGCCGTGCTGCTGTTCATCTACACGCTGGTGGCTCGCGCCCAGGGGCACACCGTGGCCGGCTGGACCTCGACGGTCGCCATCGTCTCGGCCGTCGGCGCCGTGCAGCTGGTCTGCGTCGGCATCCTCGGCGAGTACATCGGTCGGATGTACGCCCAGATGCAGAGCCGGCCGACCTACTTCATCGCCTACGACTCGATGACGGCCTCCGCCGCCGGTCACGGTCCGACCGACACGCCCCTGCCGGCGCAGCCGACCGACGCCCACATCGTCGGCCGCGGCCCCGAGGCGGCCGAGCACGCCGCGGGCGCCGCCGAGCCGGTCCGGACCGTCGACGACGGCCGCAGCTCCGCCCAGGCGGGTCAGCTGCGCGGCTGAGCCCGGACGAGGAGGCTGACGCCGGGCAGCCCGCCCACCGGCAGGTACCGCTCGGCGGTGATGATGGCGCGCAGCCCGAGGTTGACCACGGGGTGCAGGTCCTCGAGGTCCGAGCCGGAGCTGTTGCGGCGGCGCATGGCGACGACCGGCCGCAGCAGGACGTTCCACGACCGCACGTCGGCCACGTCGAAGCCGCCCCGGTCCAGCAGGTCGAGCAGACCCTCGCGGGTGTAGCGGCGGACGTGGTCGACGGCGACGTCGTGGCTCGACCACAGCCGCGGGTCGGCCGGGACGGCGACGAGGTAGGTGCCGCCGGGTCGCAGCACGCGCCGGACCTCGGCGACGGCGGCGTCGTCGTCGTGCAGGTGCTCCAGGACGTCGAAGGCGACGACGAGGTCGAGCGAGTCGTCGGCGAGCGGCAGGTTGGTCGCGTCCCCCCGCAGGGTGGCCAGCCCGCGTTCGTGGGCCACCTCGGCACCGTCGGCGCCGTACTCCAACGCGACTGCGTCCCAACCGTGTCGGCGAAGGACGCGGGTGTTGCCGCCACCGGCCGCACCGATGTCGATGGCGCGTCCGGGGGTCAGACCGGAGATGGCCCGCGCGAGCAGGTGGCGCCGCTCGCGGTACCACCAGTGCTCGTCCTCGAGCTCGGCGAGCTTGCGGACCTCGGTGCCTTCCATGACGGCACATCATGCCATCAGCGCCGGCGCGCGCCGCGGCGCGGTCACCGGACGGTCCCGACCCGCGTCAGCGCACGTGCCCGTCCCCCTCGACGACCCACTTGGTCGTCGTCAGCTCGGGCAGGGCCATCGGCCCGCGTGCGTGCAGCTTCTGCGTCGAGATGCCGATCTCGGCGCCGAACCCGAACTCGCCGCCGTCGGTGAACCGCGTGCTCGCGTTGACCATGACGGCGGCTGCGTCGACCTCGGCCGTGAAGCGCCGCGCGGCGCCCCGGTCCTCGGTGACGATCGCCTCGGTGTGCCCGGTCCCGTACCGGCGGATGCGGTCCATGGCCTCGTCGAGGTCCTCGACGACAGCGACGCTCATCTCGAGGCCGTGCCACTCGGTGCCGAAGTCGGCCTCGGTGGCGAGGTCGTAGGCCGCGCCGGCCGCCTCGGCGTAGTCGGTCACCTCGGGTCCGACGTGCAGGCGCACGCCGGCGCCGGCGAGGTCGGTCAGCGTCTTGGGCAGGAAATCCGCGGCGACGTCCCGGTGCACGAGCAGCGACTCGGCCGCGTTGCAGACGCTCGGCCGGTGCGTCTTGGCGTTGAGGGTGATGGCCCGGGCCTTGTCGAGGTCGGCCGCCCGGTCGACGAAGACGTGGCACACCCCGACGCCGGTCTCGATGACCGGCACCGTCGACTCGGTGACGACGGTCTGGATGAGGTCGGCACCGCCGCGCGGGATGACGAGGTCGACCTTGCCGCGGGCGGTCATGAGAGCGCGCGCGGCGTCGCGGCCGCCCTCCTCGAGGAGGTTGACGGCATCGGCCGGGAGGCCTTGGGCTGCAAGGGAACCCCGCAGCGCCTCGACGAGCGCGTGGTTGCTGCTGGCGGCGGCAGACCCGCCGCGCAGGATGACGGCGTTGCCCGACTTGAGGCCGAGCCCGGCGGCGTCGACGGTGACGTTGGGCCGGGCCTCGTAGATCATCCCGATGACGCCCATCGGCACCCGCACCTGGCGGATCTGCAGCCCGTTGGCGAGGGTCGAGCCACGGACCACCTCGCCGACGGGGTCCGGCAGCGCGGCGACGTCGCGCAGCGCCTGGGCCACGGCGCCGACCCGCTCCTCGTCGAGGCGCAGGCGGTCCTGGAGGCTCTCGGACATGCCCTGCGCGCGCCCGCGCTCGAGGTCCTCGGCGTTGGCGGCGACGATCGCCGGGGCGGCCGCGTCGACGGCGTCCGCGAGCGCGAGCAGCGCGGCGTCCTTCTCGGCGCGGGACATGAGGGCGAGCCGGCGGGACGCGACACGCGCGCCCTCGGCCACCCGCGTCACGTACTCGACGACTGCGGGGTCGATGGTGCGTTCCATGGTCCAAGGGTAGGTCGGCCCGGCGGCGTCCCACGCACGCCTTTCGCGACGTGGGACCTGCCGCCGCGCGGGGGTCAGGAGAAGACGCCGCTGTAGGCGTTGAGGGCCGGTTGTCCCCCGAGGTGCGCGTAGAGGACGGTCGACCCGGACGGGATCTCCCCCGAGGTCACGAGGTCGACGAGGCCGGCCATCGACTTCCCCTCGTAGACCGGGTCGAGGATCATCCCCTCGAGACGGCCCGAGAGCCGGATCGCCTCGACGGTCGACTCGACGGGGACGCCGTAGAGGTCACCGGCCCAGCCCGCCAGGACGGTCAGCTCGTCGTCGCGCAGCTCGCGTTCCAGGCCGATGAGCGAGGCCGTGTGCCGGGCGATCCGCGCGACCTGGTCCCGGGTCTTCTCGAGCGTCGCGGAGGCGTCGATGCCGATGACCCGGCGCGGGCGGCCACCGGCGTCCTCCAGCGCGGCGAAGCCCGCCACCATGCCCGCGTGAGTCGAGCCGGTGACGGTGCAGACGACGATGGTGTCGAAGAAGACACCGAACTCCCGCTCCTGCTCGGCCACCTCGTAGGCCCAGCCGGCGAAGCCGAGCCCGCCGAGGCGGTGCTCGGACGCGCCGGCGGGGATCGCGTACGGCGTGCCACCCGCCGCCTCGACCTCGGCGACGGCCTCCTCCCACGAGGGCCGGATGCCGATGTCGAAGCCGTGCGGGTCGAGCCGGACGTCGGCTCCCATGATCCGCGACAGGAGGATGTTGCCGACGGTGTCGTTGACGGGGTCGTCCCAGTCGACCCACCTCTCCTGGACGAGACGACACCGGAGGCCGAGCTTTGCGGCGACCGCGGCCACCTGTCGCGTGTGGTTGCTCTGGTAGCCGCCGATCGACACGAGGGTGTCGGCACCACTGGCAAGCACGTCGGGGACGATGTACTCGAGCTTGCGGGTCTTGTTGCCCCCGAAGGCGAGGCCGCTGTTGACGTCCTCGCGCTTGGCCCACACCTCGGCGCCACCCAGGTGGGTGGTGAGGCGGTCGAGCCGGTGCACCGGGCTCGGCCCGAAGGTCAGCGGGTAGCGCTCGAAGTCGTGGATCGACATGGTGGGTCTCCTTGCGGTGCGGGCGTTCTCGGACGCGTGTGCGAGCGAGGGATGGAAGGCTCTGGCGCTCAGTCGTTCTCGGACTCGAGGCTCTCGATGAGCGGGCGCAGCGTCTCCCAGGTCTCGTGAGCCGCCTGTCCCGCGGCGCTCGCGTCGCCGGCGGCGCAGAGCTCGACGATGCGGTCGTGGAGCGCCACCGAGGCCCGTCCGGACAGCGAGCCGAAGCGCAGCCGCTCGAGCCGGCGCAGGACCGGTGTGAACTGGTCGAGGACGCTCTCGACGGCTGCGTTGGCGGCGGCGCGCACCGTGACGGCGTGGAACGCGTCGTCGGCGGCGACGGCGGCGTCGGCGTCGCCGCGGCTCAGGGCGTCGGCGAAGCGCTCGTTCGCAGCACGCATCGCCTCGAGGTCGGCCGCGCCCAGCTGCGGCACCGCGAGCTCGACGGCGAGCCGGTGCATCGACGCGACGACAGCCTGCGCGTCCCGGATGGCGCGCGCGTCGAGGCCGGCGACGGTCGTCGAGCGGCCCGGCGCGGCGTGCACGAGCCCGGCCTGGGCCAGCCGCAGCAGGGCCTCGCGGACCGGGGTGCGACTCACCCCCAGCCACGCTGCGAGCTCCTGGTCGCGCAGCTGTTCCCCTGGCGTCAACGTGCCGTCGACGATCGCGTCGCGCAGGCGCCGGTGCACGTCGTCGCGCAGCAACGGCCGCGGTGGCACGACCTCGGCCGGAATGGGCATGCGATATATTGCACATCGCCAAGGGGGTCTGTCAACGCCGCGCCCTACGGCCGTGTCCACCACCCGAGACCCCGCACCGCGGGCGCTCGACCGGGTGGCTAGGGTGGGTGACGTCCTTCACGGGAGTCCGGCGCACCGGGCTGAGAGGGGGCTGACGCGGCCCTGACCGTCCACACCTGATCCGGATCATGCCGGCGCAGGGACCAAGGAGACGCGATGACGCCGCACGACCCGACGGGGCACCTCCCCCGGCTCCACGTCCTCACCGACACCCGCGACGGGCGTGACCCGATGCGCGAGGTCCGGGCCGCCGTGGCCTGCCCCGAGCCCCGGTCGCTCGCCGTCCAGGTGCGCGCCAAGGAGCTGACCGACCGCGCCGCGCTCGACCTGACGCTCCGGGTGCTCGCGGTCGCCCGGCCGGCCGGCGTCCTGGTCCTCGTCGACGACCGCCTCGACGTCGCACTCGCCGCGGGCGCCGACGGCGTGCACCTCGGTGCCACGGACCTTCCGGTCGCACGGGTGCGGGCGCTGGTCCCGGCCGGCTTCGTCGTCGGCGCCACGGCCCGCGACGCGGCCACCGCGCGTGCCGCCGAGGCGGAGGGGGCCACCTATCTGGGCGTCGGCCCGGCGTACGCGACGACGACCAAGCCCGGCCTGCCCGACCCCCTCGGGCCGGCGGGCGTCGCCGCCGTCGCGGCCGCGACCCGGCTGCCCGTCGTCGCGATCGGGGGCGTCGACGCGTCCCGCGTCCCCGCGCTGCTCGGGGCCGGGGCGCACGGCGTCGCGGTCGTGGGCGCACTGATCACCGCGGCCGACCCGGCCGCGTCCCTGGCGGGGCTCCTCCGGGCGCTGGCCGGCGCGGACACGAACCCGCCCCTCCCGTCCGGGTCCCCACCACCGATCGACCCGTCGACGCCCCTGGCGTCGGCGGTCGGGAACGGGTCGACCGGCGCCGCGTCGTGACGGCCGAGGAGCCGAACCCGGCGCCCGCGCGGCGCGTCGCCGTCCTCGGCGGCGGGGTCATCGGGTTGTCGTGCGCGTGGCGGCTCGCCCGAGGGGGCCACGTCGTCACCGTGCTCGACCCGGCCCTCGGCACGGGCGCCAGCCACGCGGCGGCCGGCATGGTCGCGCCGGCGAGCGAGGCGGTCTTCGGCCAGGACGCCCTCCTGTCCGCGGGGCTCGTCTCGGCCCGGGCGTGGCCCCAGTTCGCCGACCAGCTGGCCCGTGACGCCGGACGACCCCTCGACCTCGCGCCGCGCGGGACGCTCCTCGTCGCCTTCGACGCCGACGACGCCTCGCACCTCGCCCGTCATGCCCACCTCCTCGAGCGGCGCGGCTGCCGGGCCGAGCGGCTCACGGCGCGGGCGGCGCGCCGCCTCGAGCCGGCGCTGAGCCCACGGGTCACGGGAGCCCTGCGTCTCGAGGAGGCCGCCGTCGACCCGCGGGCCGTCGTCGCGGCGCTCGCAGACGCGTTCGTGGCGCACGGGGGCACCGTGTTGCCCGTGGCCGCGGAGCCGGTGCTGCACCAGGGACGGGCCGTCGCGGCACGTCCCGTCGGGACCGGCTTCGGCCCGGGCGGCGCCGCGGCAGACGTCGACATCGACGCCGACGTGGTCGTCGTCGCGGCGGGCTGGTCGGCACCGGCCGCCCTCCGCTCCCTCGGCCACCCCGTCCCCGTCCGCCCGCTCAAGGGCCAGGTGCTCCGGCTGGGCACCACCGGCGACGTGCTGGGCCACACGGTGCGTGCCACGGTCCACGGCCGTGAGGTGTACGTCGTACCGCGACCGGACGGCGAGGTGGTCGTCGGGGCCACGAGCGAGGACGTCGGCGAGGACACCACGGTCACCGCTGGTGCCGTCCACGACCTGCTGCACGACGCCGTCGACGTCGTGCCCGAGCTCGCGGAGGCGGACTTCCGCGAGGCGACGGCCCGGCTGCGTCCGGCGACGCCCGACAACCTCCCGCTCGTGGGCCCGACCTGCGTCGAGGGGCTGCTCGTGGCCGCCGGGCACGGTCGGGACGGCGTCCTGCTCGCGCCGCTGACGGCCGAGACGGTCACCGCCCACGTCGACGGCCGCCCACCCCCGCGGCCGGCCCTCGCCTTCGACCCCGTCCGACTCTGCCCGTCCCCCGACCCGAAGGAGCACGCGTGACCGTCCACGTCAACGGCGAGGAGCGCCTCGTGCGCCCCGGCGCCACCGTCCACGACCTCGTCGAGGACCTCGGGGTGCCACCTCGTGGTGTCGCGGTCGCGGTCGACCACGTCGTCGTCCCGCGGTCCGCGTGGGCCCGCACCGTCGTCCCGGTGGGCTCCCGGGTCGAGGTGGTCACGGCCCTGCAAGGTGGCTGACGTGGGAACCGTTGCCGCGCAGGCCGGCCCGGCAGACCCCTTCGTCCTGGGCGGAACGACGTTCGGGTCGAGGCTCGTCCTCGGCACCGGCGGAGCCACGGGCCACGACGTGCTCGCGGCCGCCGTGCGCGCGTCCGGGACGGAGATGGTCACCGTGGCGATGCGGCGCGTGCCGCCGGGCGGGACCGGCGGCCTGCTCGACGTCCTCGACGCGTCCGGGGTCCGGCTGCTGCCCAACACGGCCGGCTGCCGCACCGCCCGGGAGGCGCTGCTCACGGCACGGCTCGCCCGTGAGGCCCTGGGCACCGACTGGGTCAAGCTCGAGGTCGTCGCCGACGACCGGACGCTGCTGCCCGACGTCGTCGAGCTCCTCGACGCGGCGGAGCAGCTCGTCCGGGACGGCTTCACGGTGCTGCCGTACACGAACGACGACCCGGTCGTGGCGCGTCGGCTCGCCGACGTCGGCTGTGCGGCGGTCATGCCGCTCGGATCACCGATCGGCAGCGGGCTCGGCATCCGCAACCCCCACGCGATCGAGCTGGTCCGCGACGCCGTCGACGTGCCCGTCGTCCTCGACGCCGGCATCGGCACGGCCTCGGACGCCGCGCTGGCGATGGAGCTCGGGTGCGACGCCGTGCTGCTCGCCACGGCGGTGACCCGGGCCGAGGACCCGGTCGCGATGGCCACCGCGATGCGGCACGCCGTCGAGGCCGGGCGCCTGGCCCGGCTGGCCGGGCGGGTCCCTCGGCGACACCTGGCCCGGGCCTCCTCGCCCCTCGAGGGAATGGTCGGCGCGTGAGCGCGCCACGCGTGCTCGTCGTCACCGACCGCAGCCAGGTTCCCGCCGGTCGCGCGGTGCTCGACGTCGTCGCGCTGGCGCTCGACGGGGGCGCCGACGGCGTCCTCGTCCGCGAGCGCGACCTGCCGGCACCCGAGCGGGCCCGGCTCGTCGAGGCGGTGGCGACGCTCTGCGCCGAGGCGCAGGCCGGGCTCCTCGTCGCCGCTCCCCTGCCACCGGACCTCACCGTGCCGCTCGACACGGTGGGGGTGCACCTGCCCAGCCGCGACGTCGACCGGGTCCGCGAGCTCGACCCCGAGCTGGCCGGGGCGCGGCTCGTCGGCCGGTCCTGCCACCGGGTGTCCGACCTCGTGCGAGCAGCCGACGACTGGCTCGACCTCGCGACGCTCTCGCCGGTGGCACCGACGCGGTCCAAGCCCGGCTACGGGCCGGCACTCGGCCTCACCGGGCTGCGCGCGGCCCTCACCACCGCCCGACGCGTCCGCCGCACGCTGCCCGCCGTCCTCGCCCTCGGCGGGGTCGACGCGTCGAACGCCGGCGCCTGTCTCGACGCGGGGGCCGACGGCGTCGCCGTCATGGGCCCGGTGATGCGCGCCGCCGACCCGACGGCCGCGACCCGCGCCATCGTCGAGTCGGTCTCTGCCTCAGGGGGGTTCCCGCCATGACGTCCACCACGCCACCCGTCGCCCTGACCGTCGCCGGCTCGGACTCCGGTGGCGGCGCGGGCCTGCAGGCCGACCTCGCGACGTTCGGCGCCCTCGGCGTGCACGGCGCGAGCGCCGTCACCGCCGTCACCGTCCAGGACACGACCGGGGTGCACGCGGTGCACGCGGTGCCCGCCGACGTCGTCGCCGCGCAGGTCGAGGCGGTCCTGCGCGACCTGGCGCCGGCGGCGGTCAAGGTGGGGATGCTCGGCTCCGTCGACGTCGTGGCGGCAGTGGCCGGCTTCGCGGCGCTCGGACGCCTCCCTCGACTCGTCGTCGACCCCGTGCTCGTCGCGACGAGCGGGGACCCGCTGGCCGGTCCCGGGGTGCCGGCGGCCCTGCGCGACCTGCTCCTGCCGCACGCGACGCTGCTCACCCCGAACACCGAGGAGGCCGGCGTCCTGCTGGGCTGCCGGCCCGCCACGGACGTCGCCGGCCAGACGCGGCAGGCCCGCGCCCTCCGGGAGTCGACCGGGTGCCGGGCCGTCGTCGTCACCGGCGGCGTCGTCACCTCCCGCGAAGGCACGGACCGCGTCGACGTGCTCGTCGACGCGTCCGGCAGCCACGTCCTGCGCTCCGCCGAGCTGCCGACGCGCAACGACCACGGCACCGGCTGCACCTTCGCCTCGGCCGCCGCTGCCCACCTGGCCCGCGGCGCCGACGTCCCCGACGCCGTGGGGTCCGCCCGGGCCTTCGTGCGCCGCGCGCTGCTCGCCTCGGCGGCCTGGCGCCTCGGCGCGGGACGCGGCCCCGTCGCCCACACCACGACCCACCCCCACCCGTCCACCACCCAGCGAGGAGCCCGTCCATGACGACCCACCGACCCGCCCGCACCAAGGTGCACGTCCCCAGCGAGCCGCACGGGCTGGCCGTGCCGTTCACCGAGGTGACCCAGTCCGGCGACAACCCCCCGTTCCGCCTCTACGACACGTCGGGGCCCGGCAGCGTGCCCGAGGAGGGCCTGCCGCCGCTGCGAGCCGGGTGGATCGCCGAGCGCGGCGACACCGAGGAGTACACCGGCAGGGAACGAGTCCTCGCCGACGACGGCCGCACGGCCGTGCGCCGTGGCGCGGCCTCCCTCGAGTGGCGCGGCACGCGTCGAAACCCCCTGCGCGCCAAGGGAAGGCGCCGCGTCACCCAGCTGGCCTATGCCCGCGCAGGGGTCGTGACCAAGGAGATGGAGTTCGTCGCCACCCGCGAGCGCTGCGACGTCGAGCTCGTCCGCAGCGAGGTCGCCGCGGGACGCGCGATCATCCCCGCCAACGTCAACCACCCGGAGAGCGAGCCGATGGTCATCGGGCGGGCCTTCCTCGTCAAGGTCAACGCGAACATCGGCAACTCCGCGGTGACGAGCTCGGTGGCCGAGGAGGTCGAGAAGCTGACGTGGGCCACCCGGTGGGGCGCGGACACCGTCATGGACCTGTCGACCGGCGACGACATCCACACGACCCGCGAGTGGGTCGTGCGCAACTCCCCGGTCCCGATCGGCACCGTGCCGATCTACCAGGCCCTGGAGAAGGTCGACGGGGACGCGTCACGGCTGTCGTGGGAGGTCTTCCGCGACACGGTCGTCGAGCAGTGCGAGCAGGGTGTCGACTACATGACCGTCCACGCCGGCGTCCTGCTGCGCTACGTGCCGCTCACGGCCCGTCGGATCACGGGCATCGTCAGCCGGGGCGGGTCGATCATGGCCGGCTGGTGCCTGGCCCACCACGAGGAGAACTTCCTCTACACCCACTTCGACGAGCTGTGCGAGATCCTCGCCCGCTACGACGTCGCCTTCAGCCTCGGCGACGGCCTGCGGCCCGGCTGCACCGCCGACGCCAACGACGAGGCCCAGCTGTCCGAGCTGCGCACCCTCGCCGAGCTGACGGAGCGGGCCTGGGACCACGACGTCCAGGTGATGGTCGAGGGCCCGGGCCACGTGCCGCTCGACCTCGTCAAGGAGAACGTCGACCTCCAGCAGGACTGGTGCCACGGTGCGCCGTTCTACACCCTCGGCCCGCTCGCCACCGACGTCGCACCGGGGTACGACCACATCACCTCGGCGATCGGCGCTGCGCACATCGCCTGGCACGGCACGGCGATGCTCTGCTACGTCACGCCGAAGGAGCACCTCGGCCTGCCGAACCGCGACGACGTCAAGACGGGTGTCATCACGTACAAGCTCGCGGCGCACGCGGCGGACCTGGCCAAGCGCCACCCCTACGCGCGCGACTGGGACGACGCCCTGTCGCGCGCGCGTTTCGAGTTCCGCTGGGAGGACCAGTTCAACCTCTCCCTCGACCCGGAGACGGCGCGCGCGTTCCACGACGAGACGCTGCCCGCCGAGCCGGCCAAGACGGCGCACTTCTGCTCCATGTGCGGCCCGAAGTTCTGCTCGATGCGCATCAGCCAGGACGTCCGACGCTACGCGGCCGAGCGGGGGCTGACCGACGACGACGCCGTGGCGGCCGGGCTGGCCGACAAGAGCCGCCAGTTCCTCGACCTCGGCGCGTCCGTCTACGTCGAGGCACCCTGACCGAGGCCGGCGCCTCCCCCGGCTCGTCCCGTCGGGTGGGCGCGCGCTCGCACCCGTCACCGCTCCCGCGTGACGGCCGGGTGCAGCGCCCACTCGACGGGGGCCGCCATGGACAGGCCGACGGTCCCGCCCGGCGCCTCACTACAGTCGGTGCTGTGTCACCCCGATCCGTCATCGCCAGCGCCCGACGGCTCGTCGTCAAGGTGGGGTCGAGCTCGCTGACGGGCCCGGACGGCGGCATCGACCACGAGCGGCTCGTCGCGCTGTCCGACGCGCTCGCCGGCCGCCACGCCGACGGGACTCAGGTCGTCCTCGTCAGCTCCGGCGCCATCGCGGCCGGCATCCACCCCCTGCGCCTCGGCTCCCGTCCGCGCGACCTCGCCACCCAGCAGGCCGCGGCCTCGGTCGGCCAGGGCGCCCTGCTCGCCGGGTACACCGCGGCGTTCGGCGTCCACGGCATCACCGTGGGGCAGGTCCTGCTGACCGCCGACGACGTCACGCGGCGGACCCACTACGCCAACGCCCGCCGCACCCTCGAGCGCCTCCTCGACCTGGGCGTGCTGCCCATCGTCAACGAGAACGACACCGTCGCGACGTCGGAGATCCGCTTCGGCGACAACGACCGTCTCGCCGCCCTCGTCGCCCACCTCATCGACGCCGACGCGCTCGTCCTGCTCTCCGACGTCGACGCGCTCTACGACGGTCCGCCCTCGCGGTCCGGCACCACCCGCATCCCCCTCGTGCGCGGTCCCGAGGACCTCGTCGGCGTCGAGATCGGCGGCAGCGGCTCGAAGGTGGGCACCGGCGGCATGACGACGAAGATCGAGGCGGCCCGCATCGCGACGGCGGCCGGCGTCGTCACGACGGTGACCGCCGCCGCCAGGGTCCTCGACGTCCTCTCCGGCGGGGACGTCGGCACCGTCTTCCTGCCGATCGGCGTCCGCGGGCGCTCCCGCCGGCTCTGGCTCGAGCACGCGACGACGGCACGCGGGCGTCTCATCGTCGACGACGGCGCCGTCGCGGCGCTCGTGCACCGCAAGAAGTCGCTGCTGCCCGCCGGCATCGTCGCCGTCGAGGGCACCTTCCACGAGGGCGACCCCGTCGACGTCTGTGGACCCGACGGCACGGCCGTCGCGCGCGGGCTCGTCAACTACAGCTCGGCCGAGCTGCCTGCCCTGCTCGGGCGCTCAACACGGGAGCTGGCCCGCGACCTCGGGCCCGAGTACGAGCGCGAGGTCATCCACCGCGACGACCTCGTCGTCCTCTGACGCTCCTCTGACGCTCCTCGAGCACGGGACCGCGGAGGGCGCGCGGACACGCGAGCGGCCACGCGTCCGGTGGACGCGTGGCCGCTCGGTCGCGGGTCAGTGGTGGGTCGCCGTCTCGGCGCCGACGCCGGTCAGCGAGCGGACCTCCATCTCGGCGTACTTGGCGGCGTTGAACTCCCGGCTCGTCACCGTGCCCACCCACCCGAGCACGAAGCCGAGCGGGATGGAGATGATGCCCGGGTTGTCCAGCGGGAACCAGTGGAAGTCGACGCCCTGGAGCATCGAGGGGCTCTTGCCCGTGGCCGGGTCGACCGGCTTGCCCGACACGACCGGCGAGAACACGATCAGGGTGATCGCGCTGACGAGGCCGCCGTAGATCGACCAGAGTGCGCCCCGGGTGTTGAACCGCTTCCAGAACAGCGAGTAGAGGATCGTCGGCAGGTTCGCGCTCGCGGCGATGGCGAACGCGAGCGCGACGAGGAACGCGATGTTCTGCCCGAGGGCGAAGATGCCGCCCACGATGGCGATCGCACCGAGGACGAGGGCCGCCATCCGCGCCACCTTGACCTCCTCCTCCGGCGTCGCCTGCCCGTCGCGCACGACGGTGTTGTAGACGTCGTGGGACAGCGACGCGCTCGCCGTGATCGTCAGACCGGCGACGACCGCGAGGATCGTCGCGAAGGCCACCGCGGAGATGATGCCGAGGAGGATCTCACCGCCGAGGTGGAAGGCGAGCAGCGGCGCGGCCGAGTTGACGGCGCCGGGCGCGGCCTTGATCTCCTTGGCCCCGACGAGCTCGGCGGCACCGAAGCCGAGGACGAGGGTGAACAGGTAGAAGATGCCGATGAGCCAGATCGCCCACACGACCGAGCGGCGCGCCTCGCGCGAGGTCGGCACCGTGTAGAAGCGCATGAGCACGTGCGGCAGACCGGCCGTGCCCAGCACGAGCGCCATGGCGAGCGAGATGAAGTCGATCGGGTTCTTGTACTGCAGCCCCGGCGAGAGGAGGTCCCGCGTGGCACCGTCGGCCGCCTTGGGCGCCGCCGCCGCCGCGTCACCGAGCAGCTGGGACAGGTTGAGGCCGAACTTGCCGAGCACCCACAGGGTCATGATGCCGGCGCCGATGATGAGGAGCACGGCCTTGATGATCTGCACCCACGTCGTGCCCTTCATGCCGCCGTAGATGACGTAGAAGATCATGATGACGCCGACGACGGCGATGACGACCCGCTGCCCGACCGCGCCCTCGACGCCGAGCAGGAGGGCGACGAGGCCACCGGCGCCGGCCATCTGCGCCAGCAGGTAGAAGAACGACACGACGAGGGTGGAGATCGCGGCCGCGATGCGCACGGGACGCTGGCGCAGCCGGAAGCTGAGCACGTCGGCCATCGTGTACTTGCCGACGTTGCGGAGCAGCTCGGCCACGAGCAGCAGGGCCACCAGCCAGGCGACGAGGAAGCCGATCGAGTAGAGGAAGCCGTCGTACCCGTTGAGGGCGATGGCTCCGGCGATGCCGAGGAAGCTCGCGGCCGACAGGTAGTCGCCCGCGATGGCGATGCCGTTCTGGCGACCGCTGAAGGCGCGCCCGCCCGCGTAGTACTCGGCGGCGCTGCGGTTGTTGCGCGAGGCGCGGATGACGATGGCGAGGGTGACGACGACGAACAGGGCGAAGATGCCGATGTTGATCGCCGGGTTGCCGACCGTGGTGGCGGCGGGCGCGAACGAGACGACAGTGGCGGACGTGGCGACGGCGCTCACTTGTGGTGCCCTCCCATCTTCTGCGCGAGGGCCTCTGCGGCGGGGTCGAACTCGCGGTCGGCCCAGCGCGCGTAGACCATCGTGATGACGAAGGTCGAGACGAACTGGAGGAGGCCGAGGACCAGGCCCCACGTGATGTTGCCGACCAGGCGCGTGGACATGAACCCCTTGGCCCACACGGCGAGGAAGACGTAGAGGAAGTACCACGCGAGGAACAGCGCGGTCAGGGGGAACACGAAACGGCGGAACTTGGTTCGCAAAGCGGCGAACTCGGCCGAGTCCTGCATGGCGACGTTGGGGTCGTCGGCCACACGCGGCGGAGCTTCTCTGCTCACGGGCCACCTCCGGATGACTGGCCTGGCGACGAGGCCTGGCGTTGGGCGGGTCGGTGTGCTCGCAGGACGACGAGGACGGCCGGGCTCGCCCGGGCAGGTCGTGAACCGACGTCGCTGTCGTCCGCTCGCCGGTCACGGGACCGGCGACTGCAAAGGTAGGAGCGTCCGGGCCGTCACGGATCCTCCGGCGTTCCGGGCGTCGCCGAGCGGCCGAACCGGCTCGCCGTACGCGGACTCACCCGCGACGAGCGGCCACGTTCGTGCGCTGAGCGGTCGACCCGACGGGGTGGAACGACCCGCGGTCCAGGTGCAGGTGCTCCGGGGCGTGCAGCCGCACCATGGTGCGCGCCACGTGCTCCGGGCGCCGGGACCGGGTCACGACCGAGGCCGCGACCATGGTGGCGAAGGCGGCGGGCACGGTGACGGCGGCCGGCTGGCTCATGACGACGCCGAGCCACCCCTGTGTCGCGATGCCGAAGGTCGTCGCGACGACGGCGACCATCGAGAGCCCACCGCCGACGACGAGACCGCAGATCGCGCCGGGAGCCGTCAGGCCGCGCCACCAGATCCCGAGGACGAGCATCGGGCAGAACGTCGACGCCGCGACGGCGAAGGCCAGCTCGACGGCGTGGGCCACCGGCACGCCCGCCGAGGCGACGGTGAGCAGGACCGCGAGGACGACGGCGATGACGGTGGAGACGCGGAAGGACGCGATGCCCTGCCGGTGCCCGGACCCCCACCGGACGAGGTCCTGGCTCAGGACGCCGGCCACTGATACGACGAGGCCGGTCGAGGTGGACAGGAACGCGGCGAACGCGCCCGCTGCCAGCAGCGCGGTGAGCCCCTGCGCGGCCGGTCCCTCGAGCAGCCGACTCGGCAGCTGGAGGACGACCGAGTCGGCGCGGCCGCTGGCGACGAGGTCCGCGGCGACCGAGCGCCCGAGCACCCCGTAGAGCACCGGCAGCAGGTAGAACCCGGACAACAGGGCCAGGACGACGAGGGTCGTGCGACGCGCGGCGCGTCCGTCGCGGTTGGTGTAGAAGCGAACGACGACGTGCGGCAGCCCCATCGTGCCGAGGAACGTCGCGAGGACGAGCGAGTACGTGAGGTACAGCGCGTTCTCCCCGCGCAGCGGCTCGACCCAGTCCGCGACGTCGAGGGTGCCGACGCCGGTCGAGCGGTCCCGGCTCGCGAACGCCCCGACGAGGAAGAACAGCGGCGTCAGCAGGGCGACGAGCTTGAGCCAGTAGTGGAACGCCTGCACGAGCGTGACGCTGCGCATCCCGCCCGGCAGGACGCTCAGGCACACGACGAACGCGACGACGAGCTGACCCACCCACGACGGTGCCCCGGTGAGCGTCCGCAGAGTCAGGCCCGCGCCCTGGAACTGCGGGATGAGGTAGAGCACGCCGATGCCGACGACGAGCAGGCTCGACAGACGCCGGGCGGCGAGCGACTCGAGGCGCAGCTGCGCGAAGTCGGGCAGGGTGTAGGCCCCCGACCGGCGCAGCGGCGCCGCGACGAAGACGAGCAGCAGCAGGTACCCCGCGGTCCAGCCGACCGGCAGCCAGAGCATGTCGACACCACGCGCCACGATGAGGCCGGCGACGCCGAGAAAGCTCGCTGCAGAGAGGTACTCGCCGCTGATGGCCGACGCGTTGAGGACGGGGCTGACGCCGCGGGAGGCGACGTAGAAGTCGCTCATGGTACGCGACAGGCGCAGCCCGAAAGCCCCGACCGCGAGCGAGGCGAGCGACACGACGACGACCGCCACGATGCTGACAGCGCTGTTCACCGGCTCGCTCCTCAGCGGCCGTCGAGGAGGTCGCTGAAGCTCTCCTCGTTGCGCTCGGCCTGACGGACGTAGACCCGGCCGAGCACGAGGATCTCGGCGAAGGCGACGACCGTGAGGAGCACCCACGGCACCGGCACGCCGAGCACGTGCACGCGTCCGAGCTCGGGCCACAGCCGGAACAGCAGCGGCAGCCCACCGAGCGTCACGGCCACCACGGCCGCCACGCCGAGGGCGAGACGCAGCTGGCTGCGCATGAGCGAGGTGATGTAGACCTCGCCGAGCGGCGTCTGCTCGTCGATCTCCGAGGCGATCGAGGTCGCCCGCGTGCGGGCCGCCGCCGTGCGTGGGCTGGTGACCCGGACCCGCGACGGCGGGGCGGCGTCAGGGGTGCCCGGCCCGAGCGGCGTCACGTCCGGCCCCGGGGCTGGGCCCGGCGGACGAGCACGTCGCGCAGCGCGCGCGTGTGCCGGCGGCTGACGACGAGCTCGTGGCCGCCCACGACGACGGTCGTGCGCCCGGACTCGGTGCGCCACTCGGTGATGTGCGCCAGCGACACGAGCGAGGACCGGTGGATCCGCACGAACCCCGCCTCTCGCCACTGGTCGGCGAGCGTCGTCAGCGGGACCCGCACGAGGTGGCTGCCTGTGGCCGTGTGCAGGCGGGCGTAGTCGCCCTGCGCCTCGACGTACAGCACCTCCGAGCGCGGGACGAGCCGGCTCACGCCGGCCAGCTCGACGACGATGCTCTCGTCCGGTGCCGTGGGCAGGGACGGGGCGGACCCCTCCCCGTCGAGCCGACGCACGACCTTGCGGACGGCCTGGTCGAGGCGGTCGTCACGCACGGGCTTGAGCAGGTAGTCGACGACGTTGAGCTCGAACGCGTCGACCGCGTGCTGCTCGTGGGCCGTGACGAAGACGACCGGGGGCTGGGTCGTGAACCGCGCGAGGACCCGGGCGAGGTCGAGGCCGCTCAGGCCCGGCATCTGCACGTCCATGAAGATCGCGTCGACCTGCTGGTCGTGCAGGACGCGCAGGGCCGCCTCACCGGACTGGGCGGGCACGACCTGGCTGACGGACGCGTGCCGCCCGAGCATCCACACGAGCTCGTCCAGCGCCGGCGCCTCGTCGTCGACGGCCAGCACCCGCAGGCCTGGGTCGTTCATCCTCGCCTCACACGTGCACCCCGGGCCTGAACTTCGGAAGCCGGACGACGACCTTGGTCCCCGCGCCGCGGGCGGTCTCGACGACGAGACCGTACTCGTCTCCGTAGGCCGCGCGCAGCCGCTCGTCGACGTTGGCCAGGCCCACCGAGTCGCTCGCCGGGTCGCCGGACAGCACGCGGCGCACGCGCTCGGGATCCTCTCCGACGCCGTTGTCCTCGATCGTCACGACGCACTCCTGGTCGACGTCCTGGGCAAGGATGCTGATCTCCCCCGGCCCCGCGCGGCCCTCGATGCCGTGACGCACGGCGTTCTCGACGAGCGGCTGGAGGCACAGGAACGGCACGACGACGGGCAGCACCTCGGGCGCGACCCGCACGGTCACCGTGAGCCGGTCGCCGAAGCGGGCCCGCTCGATGACGAGGTAGGCCTCGATCGAGCGCAGCTCCTCGGCCAGCGTCGTGAACTCGCCGTGCCGCCGGAAGGAGTACCGGGTGAACTCGGCGAGGTCGAGGAGCAGCTCACGGGCCCGCTCCGGGTCGGTGCGGGTGAACGAGGCGATGGCGGTCAGCGAGTTGTAGACGAAGTGCGGGCTGATCTGGGCCCGCAGCGCCCGGACCTCGGCCTCCATGAGGCGGGTCCGGGACGCGTCGAAGCTCGGCGAGCTCGAGCTGCCCGGACACCCACCGGGCCACCTCGTTCGTCGCGCGGACCAGGCTCGCCGAGGCCTGGTCGGTGAAGACCTGCAGGGTGCCGACGACCTTCTCGTCGACGTCGAGCGGCGCCACGACGGCCTGCCGCACGATGCACGAGGGCTCGGCGCACGCGACGTCCGGACCCCCGACGACGGTGGCCCGGCCGTGCTGGAGCGTGCCGGCCGCGACCGGCACCGGCTGGGTGGAGTGGTGCGCCTTGCCGCCCTCCCAGGCCAGCAGCCGGGTCGTGTCGGTCATCGCGACGGCCGGCGCACCGAGCAGCGAGCGCAGGTGCTTGAGCGAGCGCTCCGCCGACTGGGGCGTCAGGCCCGCCCGCAACGGCGGCGACGCGAGCAGCGCCGTGTGCAGCGTCCGGTACGCGGCGCGGTCGGCCTGCGTGCCGAGGTGACCGCGACGCAGCAGCGCGCCCCACGAGCTCATGCGCCCACCCTACGGGCGGACCGTCAGGCGTCGCCCGGTTCCTCGTCGCGCAGGTGCCAGAGGCCGGAACGACGCTCGGCGTCGAGCTCCTCCTGCGTCGCGGCGCGGGCGGCGTACCGGTCCCGCATCGCCTCGCGCTTCTCGTCGCGCGTCGGGCGGGCGCTGTCGGCGAGGCGCAGGTCGCTGCCGCGCACGCCGAGCAGCTCGGCACCGGACTGCAGCGTCGGCTCCCAGTCGAAGACGACGGCGTCGTCGGTGGCGCCGATGACGACGGTGTCGCCCGCGACCGCGCCGACCTTGTACAGCTGCTCCTCGACGCCGAGGCGCGCGAGCCGGTCGGCGAGGTAGCCGACGGCCTCGTCGTTGCTGAAGTCGGTCTGGCGCACCCAGCGGACCGGCCGCTCGCCGGTGACGCGGTAGAACGGTCCGTCGGGGCCGTTCTCCTTCGTCACCGCGAAGCCCTGGTCGTCGACCGACCGCGGACGCAGCACGACCCGCTTGGGCAGGGCCGCCTCGGCCTCGATCTCCTTGCGCGCCGCCTCGACGTGGCGCGCGAGGGCGTACGTCAGCTCGTTCAGGCCCTGGTGGGCGACCGCCGACACGACGAACACCTCGAGGCCGCGTGCCTCGAGGTCGGGCTTGACCAGCTCCGCGAGCTCGCGGGCCTCGGGCACGTCGGCCTTGTTGAGGACGACGACACGGGTGCGCTCGGAGATGGGGCGGCCACCGAGGTCGGCGTCGGGCACGTAGAGCGACAGCTCGTTCTCGATGACGTCGAGGTCGGTCATCGGGTCGCGCCCCGGCTCCAGCGTCGCGCAGTCGATGACGTGGACGAGCACCGAGCAGCGCTCGACGTGGCGCAGGAACTCCAGGCCCAGGCCCTTGCCCTCGTGGGCACCGGGGATGAGTCCGGGCACGTCGGCGACGGTGAAGCGGCTCGAGCCGGCCGTGACGACGCCGAGGTTGGGAACGAGCGTCGTGAACGGGTAGTCGGCGATCTTCGGCCGGGCCGCCGACAGCACCGACACGAGCGAGGACTTGCCCGCGCTGGGGAAACCGATCAGGGCGACATCGGCGAGCGTCTTCAACTCGAGGACGACGTCGATCTCCTCCCCCGGCTCCCCCAGCAGCGCGAAGCCCGGCGCCTTGCGTCGGGTCGACGCCAGCGCCTTGTTGCCGAGCCCGCCCCGACCACCGCGGGCCACGACGTGCTCGGTGCCCATGCCGACGAGGTCGGCCACGATGCCGCCCGACGCGTCCTTGACGACCGTGCCCTCGGGCACCGGCAGGACGAGGTCGGCGCCGTCGGCGCCGTTGCGCTCATCGCCCGCACCGGGCGCGCCGTTGCCGGCCTTGCGATGCGGGTGGCGGTGGTAGTCGAGCAGCGTCGTGGCCTGCGGGTCGACGCGGAGCACGACCGACCCGCCGTGCCCCCCGTTGCCGCCGTCCGGCCCGCCGAGCGGTTTGAACTTCTCACGGTGGACCGACGCGACACCGTGGCCACCGTTGCCGGCTGCCAGGTGCAGCACGACACGGTCGACGAAGGTCACTGCCATGGGTTCACTCTTCCAGATCGGGGTGGTCGGCTCGGTGGGTCACGCGGGCCGGATGCGGCGGACATGCGAAAGGGCGGGCCAGCGCGGCCCGCCCTTCCACGAGGTCTGCTGTGACAGGAGCGTCACTCCGCAGCGGCAACCTCGACCGGCTCGATGTTGACGGTCTTGCGGCCGCGCCTGCTGCCGAACTTGACGGCGCCGGCGACGAGGGCGAACAGCGTGTCGTCGCCACCGCGGCCGACACCCTCACCCGGGTGGAAGTGCGTGCCGCGCTGACGGACGAGGATCTCGCCGGCATTGACCTGCTGGCCGCCGAAGCGCTTGACGCCGAGTCGCTGTGCGTTCGAGTCACGACCGTTGCGGGTCGAGGACGCACCCTTCTTGTGTGCCATGTCGTTGCTCCTTGTGAGGTCTGTGTCGGCCCGGTCAGGCGTCGATCGCGGTGATCTTGACCTGGGTCAGCGGCTGGCGGTGGCCCTGACGCTTCTTGTAGCCGGTCTTGTTCTTGTACTTCATGATCGTGATCTTGGGGCCCTTCGCGGCCTTCACGACCTCGGCGGTGACCGACGCCTTCGACAGCTTCGCGGCATCCGACGTCACGGTCGTGCCGTCGACGAGGAGCAGCGGCGTGAGCTCGACGGCGTCGCCGGGCTGACCCGTCACCTTGTCGATGAGCAGGACGTCGCCCACCGAGACCTTCTCCTGGCGACCGCCAGCGCGAACAATCGCGTACACAGTGAAACTCACTCTCTTCGTTCAGGGGTGGATCGCCACTTTCGGAACCGGCCCGTCAACACGGGCCCGGTGGGCGCACCAAGGATCAAGAGTACCGGCTCGGGCGGTGCTGCTCCAAACCGAGGTCAGGCGGGGCCGGAGCCGTCCGACCCGTCACCGGCGCCGCCGCGTGGCGGGCCGGCCGGGGCGACGACACGGCCGCGGCGGCGTCGGCCCCGGGTCGCCGTCTGCGTCGGCTGCGTCGGCTGCGTCGGCTGCGTCGGCTGCGTCGGCTGCGTCGGCTCCGTCGGCTCCGTCGGCTGCGTCGGATGCGTCGGATGCGCGGACTCCGTCGGCTGGGCGGGCTGCTGCTGCTGCTCCGCCTGCGGGCGCTCCGCCGGCGCGGCGACGACGTGCGGGTGCCCGTCGACCGACGCCGGGTCGTGCCCCCCGACGCGCGCCAGGTCGGGGTGCCCCTCGGCCGACTCGACGGCGTGCTCGAGCCGCTCGATCTGGTCGGCGGCCACGGCCGCGCCCTTGACCGCAGCCGCGTGAGCGGCGGCGGCGATCTGGGCCGCCGTCGGGCCGGACGGCCGGTGCGCGTCGGCAGGCGCGGCATGGTCGGACCCGCCGGCGCCGGTCGACCCACCGTTCGAACCGGCCCCCGAACCGCCCGAGCCGCCCGAGCCACCCGAGCCACCCGAGCCACCCGAGGCACGTCCGCCGCGGCGACGGCTCTCACCGGCGGACTCGGGCTGCTGGTGGGCGCCCTTGTCGACCGGATCGGTGTGGATGACGTAGCCGCGGCCGTTGCAGTGCTCGCACACGTGCGAGAAGACCTCGATGAGGCCGGACCCGACCCGCTTGCGCGTCATCTGGACCAGGCCGAGCGAGGTCACCTCGGCGACCTGGTGCTTGGTCCGGTCCCGGCCGAGGCACTCGAGCAGGCGTCGCACGACGAGGTCGCGGTTGCTCTCGAGGACCATGTCGATGAAGTCGATGACGATGATGCCGCCGATGTCGCGCAGCCGCAGCTGGCGCACGATCTCCTCGGCCGCCTCGAGGTTGTTCTTGGTGACCGTCTCCTCGAGGTTGCCGCCCGAGCCGACGAACTTGCCGGTGTTGACGTCGACGACGGTCATCGCCTCGGTGCGGTCGATGACGAGCGAGCCGCCGGAGGGCAGCCACACCTTGCGGTCCATGGCCTTGGACAGCTGCTCGTCGACGCGGTGGTGGGCGAAGAGGTCCTCCTCGGAGGTCCACTTCGTGACCCGGTCGGCGAGGTCGGGGGCCACCGACGAGATGTACGGGTGGATCTCCTGCCAGGCCTGCTCGCCGGAGACGACGAGCTGCTTGAAGTCCTCGTTGAAGACGTCGCGGATGACCCGGACCGTGAGGTCCGGCTCGCCGTGCAGGAGCAGAGGGGCCGAGCCGCCGGTCGCGGACCCGGTGCCACCGTTCTTCTTCTTGCCCTTGCTCTTGCCGGCGCGCGGGGTCGAGGCCGCCTCGGCCTTGGCCTGGATGTCCTCCCACGTCGACGTCAGGCGCTCGACGTCGGCGCGCAGCTCCTCCTCGCTCGCGCCCTCGGCGGCGGTGCGCACGATGACGCCGGCGGTGTCGGGCACGACCTCCCGGAGGATCTTCTTGAGGCGGGCCCGCTCTGTGTCGGGCAGCTTGCGGCTGATGCCCGTCATCGAGCTGTTCGGCACGTAGACGAGGTAGCGGCCCGGCAGCGAGATCTGCGAGGTGAGGCGCGCGCCCTTGTGACCGATCGGGTCCTTCGTCACCTGGACGAGGACGGTCTGGCCCGAGCTCAGCGCGTTCTCGATGCGCTTGGGCTGGCCGGACTCCAGGCCGGCGGCGTCCCAGTTGACCTCGCCGGCGTAGAGCACGGCGTTGCGGCCCTTGCCGATGTCGACGAACGCCGCCTCCATCGAGGGCAGCACGTTCTGGACGCGGCCGAGGTAGATGTTACCGGCCATCGAGACGTTGGTGGCCTGGTCGATGTAGTGCTCGACGAGGACGCCGTCCTCGAGGACGCCCATCTGGGTGCGGCCGTCCTTGTTGCGCACGACCATGACGCGGTCGACGGCCTCGCGCCGGGCCAGGAACTCGGCCTCGGTGATGATCGTGCGACGGCGGCCGGCCTCACGGCCCTCGCGCCGACGCTGCTTCTTGGCCTCGAGGCGGGTCGAGCCCTTGACGGCGACCGGCTCGTCGCTGCGCGGCTGGCGCACACGGGTCGAGACGCCGGGGGTCTCGTCGGACGAGTCCGCGGTCGACCCGGCACGGCGCCGGCGGCGCCGGCGGCGGCTCGAGCCCGTCTCCTCGTCACCCTCGGAGTCGTCATCGGCCGCGGCCTCGTCCCCGGAGGCGTCCGCGTCGCGGGTGTCCCGGGCCTCCTTGACGTCCGTCGCGGCACGGCTGCGGCGGCGACGGCCACGGCTGCTCTCCGGCTCGGGCGAGGGCTCGTGGTCCGTGGCCTCGTCGGTGGACTCGTCCGTCGGCTCGTCCGCGGAGTCCTCGAGCTCGTCACCGCCGTCGGCCTCCGAGCCGCGGCCGCGACGCCCCTTGCCCCCGCGGCGACGGCGCGAGCGACGCGCCGTGGCGTCCTCGGTGCCGGCCTCGGGGCGCTCGTCCGCCTCGTCCTCGTGGCGGTCGGCATCGGCGTCGGCGGGCACCTCGTGCTCGTCGGCCGTGGCCTGCTCCTCGGGCTCGGGCCGGCGGGTGCGCGTGCGACGCGTGGGGACGCTGCTCGTGTCGGGTGCCTGGAAGAGCACGCTGAAGCTCGGGACCACCGCCAGCGGGTCGGCGGCCTGCTCCCCGCCCTCCTCGCTCTCCTCGTCCTCCTCGTCCTCATCGGGGTGGACAGCATCGTCGAGCTCGTCGACGGACGCGTCGATGGACGCGTCGAGGGAGCCCCGGGCGTCGACGCTCGCGACGAGCTCCTCGAGGGCTGCGGCGGCGCGGTCGCTGCCGTCCGTCCTCTCGCCGGTCTCCCCGGCCGTGGCGTCGGACGCGGGCGCGGCGGTGCCGGCGGCCTCGCTGCGGTCCCCGGTGTCGCCGCCGTCCCCGGTGTCGCGACCGTCGGCGGCGTCGGGTCCGGCCGCCGCCTTCGTGCGCCGGGTACGCGTCGCCTTCGGGGCGTCCGCGGAGGCGGCCGCCTTCGCCACCCGGCTCGCGCGCTTGCGCGGCGTACGCGCCGGAGCGGCGTCCTCGGTCGGCTCAGCGGCCTGCGTGGACCCCCCGGCCTCCGAGGGGTCGGGGTCTGCTGCGGGCGCGGGCGCGGCCGCCTTCTTCGTGACGCGGCGCGAGGCCCGTTTGCGTGGCGTGGCAGCGGGCGCGTCGGCGGCAGGCGCGGCCGCCTCGGCGTCGAAGAGGTTCGGGGCGGCCCCGCCCTCGGTGGTCTCGGTCGAAGCAGTGGTGTCGTTGGGTGCCATCCGGCAGCCTCCCGTCAGGAGCGGTGTGACCCACACCGCGGCCTGAGCCGTCGCCACCGCTCGAAACGCGGTTCCTGTCGTCCCGTTGCCCGGGACGGAAGTCGATGCGTTACACCCGGTCCCGGTTCGCGCTGGGCGCGGCCCCGGTCCCTCGTGCCGTCGGCGTTCTCGTCGGCAGCCGGTTCGTCGTCATGCCTGGTTTGGTCATGTCAGCGGGTCGGCCACCCTCGCGGTTGCGGTGTCGAGCGGTCCCTGCGCCAGACGCGTCACCAGGGGCGGACGCGGAGGCTGCAGGTCGGCGATCTCACGCAGCGCGGTCAGAATGTCGTCGGGGCGTACGGCAGGTGTGGTGTGTCGTACGACCATGCGCAGTATCGCACAGTCCGCCGGGATGGCGAGCGAGGCGAGGACCGCCGAGGGCGTGTCGTCCGCCGCCACGTCGCCCGCGCGACCGGTGCGGGCGGCCACGATCGCGCCGCGGACGTCGAAGGTCCGGGGCCCCGACTTCGTCAGGCGGGTCACCTCGGCCGCTTCACGGGCGAGGAGCGCCTCGACCGCGGTGGCGAGCACCTCGAGCGGGACCCCCGCGAAGACGAGGAGCCAGTCGCTGGCCTGCAGCCGGTCGGCCAGCGCCCCCGCGGGCGCCTCGACGACCTGGACGATGTCGATGCCGTCGGGCAGCGCCTCGTCGAGCGCGACGCGGACCGACTCGGGGTCGACGCGCGCGGTGACGGCGATCTCGACGTACTCCGCCTCGCTCGCCGTCCCGGTGGCGGCCGCGTTGGCGTAGCTGATCTTCGGGTGCGGGTGGAACCCCGCCGAGAAGGCCATCGGCACGTCGGCCCGGCGCAGGGCCCGCTCGAGCGCCCGCTGGAAGTCGCGGCTCGAGGTGAAGCGCAGGCGTCCGCGCTTGGTGTAGCGGATGCGGAGGCGTTGGACCACCGGGTCCGGGGCCGGACCCTCTGGGACGCGCTGACGAGCCTGACGAGCCATGCGCGGAACGCTACCGCGCCGCCGCGCACCCGTCCGACGGGCCGAAGCGGCGGACCGGCGGCCCGACCGGCGGTCCCCCGCGTCAGTCGTCGGAGCCGAAGCCCAGGCGCTCGTCGGCCCGACGGCGCCGCTCCTGCGCCTCCTCGGCGTCGAGCCGGTCGGCCTCCTGGAGCGTGGGGGCGGTGCCGCCGAGGCTGGCCGGCAGGTAGCGCAGGTCCGCCCCGCGCAGCGGCTCGTAGGCGGCGCGGGCGATGTCGAGCAGCTCCTGCATGACGGCCTTGTAGCGCTGCGTGACCTCGTCCGGGTCGGCGTCGCGGGGCACCGGGACCGGCTCGCCGACGTTGACGAGGATGGGCACGTTCGTCCGGCCGAGCCGGCGCGGCAGCCCCTTGGACCAGACCCGCTGCGAGCCCCAGACGACCGTCGGCAGGAGGGGCACGCCGGCCTCGGCCGCCATCCGGGCCGCGCCGTTCTTGAAGGCCTTGAGCTCGAAGGACCGCGAGATCGTGGCCTCGGGGAAGACGCCGACGATCTCGCCGGCGCGCAGCGCCTCGACGGCCGCTGCGTACGACGCCGCGCCGGCCGTGCGGTCGACCGGGATGTGGTGCATGCCGCGCATGAGCGGACCGCTGACGGGGTGGCTGAAGACGCCGTCCTTGGCCATGAACCGCACCAGCCGGCCCGACCTCCGGGCGGCCAGCCCGGCGTACGCGAAGTCGAGGTAGCCGATGTGGTTGACCGCCATGACGGCGCCACCGACCCGAGGGACGTTCTCCTCCCCGAGGATGGTGAACCGCAGCCCCTGCATGGCGAACAGGCCCCGCGCGAACCCGATGACCGACGAGTAGACCGGTTCCATGGGGACACTCTGCCCTGCCGCGTCGGCGACCCGGAAGGCGGTCGAGGGCACGGTGGGCCACATGGAAGGATTGGTGCATGACTGACGCACCTGCACCCACGACCTCGCGGATCCCCGAGCGTCCCACGCTCGACGGCCTCGAGGAGAAGTGGATGCAGGTATGGAAGGACGAGCAGACCTACGCCTTCGACCGTGAGCGCGCTCTGGCGCTGCCGCGCGAGCAGGTCTTCGCCATCGACACGCCGCCGCCCACCGCGTCCGGCAGCCTGCACGTCGGCCACGTGTTCTCGTACACGCACACCGACTGCATGGCGCGCTACAAGCGGATGCGGGGCCTCGAGGTGTTCTACCCCATCGGCTGGGACGACAACGGCCTGCCCACCGAGCGCCGGGTGCAGAACTACTACGGCGTGCGCGGCGACGCCACGCTGCCGTACGTCGAGGGCTACGAGCCGCCGTTCTCCGAGGGCGTCGACGCCAGGGGCAAGGCGATCAAGGCCGCCGACCAGCAGCCGATCAGCCGCAAGAACTTCATCGAGCTGTGCGACGTGCTCACCGTCGAGGACGAGGTCGCCTTCGAGTCGCTCTTCCGCCGCCTCGGCTTCTCGCTCGACTGGAACATCTCCTACCGGACCATCGACGAGCGCTCCCGCGCCGTGGCCCAGCAGGCGTTCCTGCGCAACCTCGCGCGCGGGGAGGCCTACCAGTCCGAGGCGCCCGGCCTCTGGGACGTGACGTTCCAGACCGCCGTGGCCCAGGCCGAGCTCGAGGCCCGCGACTACCCGGGAGCCTTCCACCGGGTCGCGTTCCACCGGGCCGGGGCCGAGCCGGTCCACATCGAGACGACGCGACCGGAGCTCATCCCGTCGGTCGTCGCCCTCATCGCCCACCCCGACGACGAGCGCTACCAGCCGCTGTTCGGCACGACGGTCACCTCCCCCTTGTTCGGCGTCGAGGTGCCGGTGCTCGCCCACGCCGCGGCCGAGATGGACAAGGGCGCCGGCATCGCCATGTGCTGCACGTTCGGCGACCTCACCGACGTGCTGTGGTGGCGCGAGCTGCAGCTGCCGATCCGCTCGCTCGTCACCCGCAACGGGCGCCTGCAGGCCGAGACGCCCGAGTGGATCGCCGGCGGCCCCGGCGAGCGGCTCTACGCCGAGCAGCTCGCGACGAAGACCACCTTCAGCGCGCGCGAGGCCGTCGTGGCGGCGCTGCGCGAGTCCGGGGACCTCGACGGCGAGCCGCAGAAGACCCAGCGCAAGGCCAACTTCTACGAGAAGGGCGACAAGCCCCTCGAGATCGTCACCTCGCGCCAGTGGTACATCCGCAACGGCGGCCGTGAGGAGGCCCTGCGCTCCAAGCTCGTCGGGATGGGTGACGACGTCGACTTCCATCCGGCCTTCATGCGCTCGCGCTACAAGAACTGGGTCGAGGGCCTCAACGGCGACTGGCTCATCAGCCGCCAGCGGTTCTTCGGCGTCCCGTTCCCGGTCTGGTACCCCGTGACCGCCGACGGCGAGACCGACTACGACCACCCCATCGTGGCGCCGGAGTCCGCCCTGCCCGTCGACCCGCAGATCGACGTGCCCGAGGGTTACGAGGAGGCCCAGCGCGGTGTTCCCGGGGGCTTCGTGGCCGACCCCGACATCATGGACACGTGGGCGACCTCGTCCCTGACGCCCCAGATCGCCGCCGGCTGGCCGGTGCGCGACGGCGCCGCCGAGGAGGACCGGCTCGGCTCCGACCAGGCGCTCTTCTCGGCGGTGTTCCCGTACGACATGCGCCCCCAGGGCCACGACATCATCCGGACCTGGCTCTTCGCCACCGTGACGCGGTCGTACTTCGAGCACGGGGTGGCCCCCTGGCGTCACGCCGCGATCAGCGGCTGGATCCTCGACCCGGACCGCAAGAAGATGAGCAAGTCCAAGGGCAACGCCGAGACGCCCGAGGACGTCGTCCTCGCGCACGGCGCCGACGCGGTGCGCTACTGGGCGGCCTCGGGTCGCCTCGGGACGGACGCGGCCTACGACACCGGACAGATGAAGGTCGGTCGACGCCTCGCCATCAAGGTGCTCAACGCGAGCAAGTTCGCGCTGGGGTTCGGTGAGGTGTCCGGTGACCTCCGCGCTGCGGTGACCAACCCCCTCGACCTGTCGATGCTCTCGGCCCTGGGGGACGTCGTCGACAAGGCCACGCACGGCTTCGAGGCGTGGGACTACACCCGGTCGCTCGAGGTCACCGAGACCTACTTCTGGACGTTCTGCGACGACTACCTCGAGCTCGTCAAGGACCGCGCCTACGGTGGCCAGGGCGAGGAGGAGGCCGCATCCGCGCGGGCCGCCCTTCGCCTCGCGCTCGACACGCTGCTGCGGCTGCTCGCCCCGTTCCTGCCGTACGCCACGGAGGAGGTGTGGTCCTGGTTCGGCGAGGGCTCCCTGCACCGCCAGTCCTGGCCGACGCGCGACGCGCTGCCGGCCGGGGGCGACCCGGCTCTGCTCGCGACGGTCGGCGAGGCGCTCGCCGCGGTGCGCAAGGTCAAGTCCGAGGCCAAGCTCGGCATGCGCGCCGAGGTGCGCACCATGACCCTCGTCGGGCTGCCCGACGAGCTCGAGCGCGTGCGGGCCGCGGAGGCGGACCTGCGTGCGAGCGGGCGCGTCACCGAGCTCGGCTACGTCGAGGGCGACGGCATCGAGGTCCGCGACGCCGAGCTCCTGCCGGTCGAGAAGCCGGGCGCGCCGAAGGCCTGAGGCCCGAGTGCGGGGTGGGCTCGCCGGGGGCCGCCCGACCGGCCCTCCCGACCGGCCCTCCGCCCGGCCCTCTGCCCGACCCTCCGCCGTCCCTCCCTCGGGCCCCCGCCACGTGTCAGGACGACAACGATCACCGGCGTCGCTCCCGTACGGACCGCCCCCGCGCAATAGGGTGGCCCGCATGTCGAGACGGGGGACGGTCGCTGCTGCCGCCGCCGGGATCGTCGTCGCGGTCGCGCTGGTCGTCGCCGCGACGGGACCCTCGGTGCCGGTGCTGTCCCGGCCGGTCAGCACCGAGACGATCTCGGTGCTGCCGACGAGGTCCGTCGTGTCGGCCACGCCCTCCGACTCGGCCGGCACACCGACGACGGGCATCGTGCCGAGCACACCCTCACCGCTCTGGGGCCTGCTCGTGCAGGTGGTCATCGCCCTCGTCGCGCTCGTCGTGCTCGCGGCGCTGGCCCAGGTCGTCATCGCGCTGCTGCGACGGCCCCAGGTGCGTCGCCACGAGGAGCCTGGCTTCGAGGCGCCGACGGTGCCCGAGGAGCTGCTCGCGTCTGCCCGCTCCGGCATCGAGCTGCTGCTCACGGGCGAGCCGCGCAACGCCATCGTCGCGGCCTGGCTCAGCCTCGAGACCGCAGCCGCGGCCACCGGCCTGCCGCGCGACCCGGCCGAGACGTCCACCGAGTACACCGCCCGTGTCATCGGCACGTGGGCCGTCGACCCCGACCGGCTCGCCGACCTCGCGGCCCTCTACCGTGAGGCGCGCTTCTCGGTGCACGACCTCGGCGAGGCGCACCGCGACCGCGCCGTGGCCGACCTGCGCGTGCTGCACGCGGACCTCGAGCGGATCGCCGCGGCCCACGCGTCCGGCCCGGGCGGTGCCGCCTCCAGCACCCCCTCCAGCACCGCCTCCAGCACCGCCTCCGAGGGGGCCGAGGGGGCCGACGGTGGCCGCTGACCTGCGCGGTGGACGCCACGCCGCACCCGGATCCGGGTCGACGGTGGTGGTCGCCGGCCTGCGCGAGACGCTCGCCCCGTGGCGTCGGCGGATCCTGGCCGTGCTGCTCACCTGGCTCGGGTTCCTCGCCGTCACCGCCGTGCTCGGCCTGATGCCCGACGCGCCACGGGTGCTCACCGTGCTCGTCGCCGTCTTCGTCGTCGCCTGGCACGTCATCGACCACGTCGGCTCACTCGGGCGCACCGTGTGGCCCCTCGTCGACGGCGAGCTCGGCTCGGGCGGGCGGGGCAACGACTTCCGGGTCGCCAACCTGTCGGCGCGCCTGGAAGCGGCCAACACCCGCGGCGAGGGGCGCGAGGCCCTCGTCCACGACCTGCACGTGCAGCTGCAGCAGCTGGTCCGTGAGCGGCTCTACGCCCGGCACGGCCTCGTCGCCGAGGAGGAGCCGCGCTGGTCCGAGGGCGTCACGCCGCCCGAGCTGTGGGAGCTGCTCGTCGGCCTGCCCCCAGCCGACCTCTACCGTCCAGACAGGCTGGACCCGATCCTCCGACGAATCGAGCAGTGGTGAACCGATGACCGAGATCGACCCCCAGACGCCCCCGGTCGCAAAGGCCCCGGCGGACCCGCGCCGGGAGCCGTCGATGGACCTGTCGCGTGTCAGTGCGCTCAGTGCCGCGATCCTCGACGAGGTCGACCGGGCCGTCGTCGGCAAGCGCGAGTCGCTGACGCTCGTCCTCGCCGGGATCCTCGCCGGGGGCCACGTCCTCATGGAGGACTTCCCCGGCCTGGGCAAGACGCTCGCGGCCCGCAGCTTCGCCCAGACGCTCGGCCTGGAGTTCAAGCGCGCCCAGTTCACTCCGGACCTGTTGCCCGGCGACATCACCGGCTCCTTCGTCTTCGACCAGCGCGAACGGCAGTTCGAGTTCCGCCCGGGCCCGCTCTTCACGGGTCTGCTGCTCGCCGACGAGATCAACCGCACGCCGCCGAAGACGCAGGCTGCGCTGCTCGAGGCGATGCAGGAGAAGCAGGTGACGGTGGAGGGGCGCACCTTCCCGCTCCCTCGGCCCTTCCACGTGCTCGCGACGGCCAACCCCGTCGAGTACGAGGGCACCTACCCGCTGCCCGAGGCGCAGCTGGACCGCTTCCTCATGCGGGTCTCGTTCGGCTACCCGAGCCTCGACGAGGAGTGGCAGATCCTGTCCAACCGGATGGCCCGGCGTCAGGAGGAGCAGGAGCTGCCCGCGGTCGTCGGCCCGGAGGAGCTGCTCGCCATGCAGGCCGCCATCGAGGCGACGGTCGTCGACGAGTCGGTGGGCCGGTACTGCGTCGCGCTCACCGCGGCGACCCGCACCCACGGTGACGTGCTCATGGGCGCCTCCCCCGGGGCGCCCTCGGCCTGCTGCTGTGCGCGCGCGCGTACGCCGTCATCGACGGCCGCGACTACGTGACCCCCGAGGACGTCAAGGCTGTCGCCGTGCCCGTGCTCGCGCATCGCGTCACCGTCAAGCCGGAGCTGTGGATGAGCAACGTCAGCGGGGCCGCGCTCGTCGGCGGGCTGCTGCGCACGGTGCCGGCGCCGTCCGCGCGCGAGGGCGCCGGCCACCGGCCGGGAGCCTGAGCCCGTGCGCCCGCTCGGGTCGTGGGCCCCGACGGCGGCGCACCAGCGCGCGATCGTCCTCGCGGCGGCGTTCGCCGTCCTCGGCGTGCTGAGCCGTCACGCGGACCTGCTCGTCCTCGCGACCCCGCTCGCCGTGGCAGCCGTGTGGGGTCACCTCGCCCGTCCGCGCAGCGAGGTGAGCGCCTCGGCCCACCTGCAGACCAGCACCCTGCGCGAGGGAGAGGCGACGAACATCGTCGTCACCACCGACCCCGCCCTCCACGAGGCCCACGGGGTCGCCATGCTCGCGAGCGTGCCCTGGTTCGAGCGCAAGCCGTCGACCGGCATCGTGCCGCTCGACGACGGGCGGGCCGTCGTCGCGGTGCGCTCCACCCGGTGGGGGCGCCGACGCGTCGGGACGGTCAGCGTCGTCCTGTCCAGCCCGTGGGGCGCCTTCCGCGTCGGGCCCACCGACCTGCCCGACCTCGAGCTGGGCACGCTGCCGTTGCCCGCTCTCTTCGACGCGAGCGCGCCGACCCCGCACCCGCGCGGTGTCGTCGGGCTCAACCGCTCGAACCGGCCCGGGTCGGGCACGGAGTTCAACACCATCCGCCGGTTCCACCCGGGCGACCGGCTGCGTCGCATCCACTGGCCGGTCTCGACGCGCACCGGGGTCCTCCACGTCACCTCGACGTACACCGACGAGGACGCCCACGTCTTCCTCCTCGTCGACGCCTTCAGCGACCTCGGCCCGCGCGAGGGCATCGACGGGCGTCCGACCAGCCTCGACGTCACGGTCCGTGCCGCGGGCGCGATGAGCGAGCACTTCCTGTCGGGCAACGACCGGCTGACGCTGCGGACCGTCGGGGCCGCCCGGGTGCCGACGCTCGGAGTCGGCTCCGGCGTCCACCACCTGCGCCGCGTCCTCGAGACGCTCGCGGCGATCTCCCCGGCCACCGAGCGGCGTGACACCGGCGAGGCCGCCATCCGGGGCGTCGACCCGAACGCGCTGTGCCTCGTGCTGTCCCCGCTCGTCGAGCCCACGATGGTGACGATCGCCCACACCCTCGCCGCGCGAGGCCTGACGGTGGTCGTCGTCGACACCTTCCCGGACCATCTCACCGACCCCTCCGGCAACCCCTACGAGTCGACCGCGTGGCGGCTGCGGCTGCTGCAGCGCGAGGCGCAGGTGCACAGCCTGCGGCTGCGCGGCGTCCCCGTGGTCGCCTGGCGCGGGCCGGGCTCACTCGACCAGGTGCTGCGCGACATCGCCCGGCGTGCCCGCGCACCCCGGCTGGCGAGGCGGTGACCGGGATGGGTCGACCCTCCTCCACGACGCCGCCGAGCTCCGGGGCCTCCCACCCACCGCGGCGCTCCCGCTGGACCCTGCGCCTCGGCGGGCCGGAGTGGTCGGCCAGCCAGCTCGGGGTGGCCGTCGTCCACGTCCTCGGCGCGCTCGTCTACCTCGTGTCGCTGCACCGCGCGGCCGGCGGCTTCGAGGGGCTCTACTGGCTGCTCGCGCTCGTGCCGCTGCTGACCTTGTCGTGGGTCGGGTCGGCGCTGCCGCTCGCCTACTGGGGACTCATGCTGTTCGGCTGGTTCACCCTGACGCCCGAGGCCTCGTTCTCGTGGTGGAGCCTGCCCGCCGCGGCCGGAGTCGCGGTCGGGCACGCCGCCGCCGCCCTGGGCGCGTCGGTGCCGCCGGCCACCCAGCTCGATCGACCCGAGCTCCTCCGCTGGGCGAGGCGCACCGGGCTGGCGGCCGCTGCCGCGCTCCCGGTCGGGGCCCTCGCCGGGGTGCTCGCGGGCCGGGTCGGCGATGCCGCGCCGGCCGCGCTCGTCGTCGGCGTGCTCGGCCTGTCGGCCGGACTGCTCCTGCTGCGCACCGAGCCGCCTGCAGAGCCGAGCTGACCCGTCTGTCAGGCCGCCCCTGGCGGACCGGCCACGTCGTGGACCGCAGCCCACGGCACGTCCCAGCCGGCCAGCCGGAGCCGGCGCGTCACGAAGGCCTCGCGGGGCAGCCCGACGACGCGTCCGACCGACGGCTCGTAGACGTCGAGCCCGTCGGAGCCGGTCGCCGGCAGCGCGAGGACGACGTGCCGCGGCAGGGTCGGGCTGCCGATGTAGAGGACGGCCGGGCGTCCCGGGCCGACGGCGGACACGAGGTGGTCGTAGGCCCGTTCGAGCCGCGCACGTGACCCGAGCCGGAACCACTGGACCTGCCACCTGGCCCCGTGCGCCCCGGCCCCGAACCGCAGCTCGTTGCGGGCGCCCCACGGCGACGTGCCGAGCGAGCGCGGCCACGGCAGCTGCGGCCGCCCTCCCCCGCCGAACAGGCCGCCGGTGCGCCGGGCGACCACCTGCTCGTAGGCGGCGAAGCGCTCCGCCTCGGTGCCGCGGTCCATTGGGGCGTCCGGGTCGCGCGGGACCCCGAGGCGGATCCACTGCGCGAAGGCCGGGTCGACGAGCATCCGGGCCACCGTGAGCGAGGCGGACCCGCACGTCGTCGACGTCTGCTGGACGGGCGCCGGGTCACCGGAGCGCAGTCGGAACGGTGCGACCACGGGCGGTCAACCTCCCGTCGGGACCCGCGTCAAGGACCGGTGCGACGCCGCGGCCGGATGGCGGTGGCGGATGGCGGTGGCGGTCAGGCCGACTCCTTGCGCGGACGCTTGGCCCGCGGCTCGGCCTCCCGCCGGACGATCGTCGGGTTGACGTTGTCGAGGACGACCTCGCGCGTCACGACCACCCGGGCGATGCCGTCGTCGCTGGGCACGTCGAACATCACGGGGAGGAGGACCTCCTCCATGATGGCGCGCAGGCCACGGGCCCCGGTGCCACGCAGCAGCGCCTGGTCGGCGACGGCCTCGAGGGCGTCCTCGGTGAACTCGAGCTCGACCCCGTCGATCTCGAACATCTTCTGGTACTGCTTGACGAGCGCGTTGCGCGGGGCGGTCAGGATGTTGACGAGGGCCTGGCGGTCGAGCGGCGCGAGCGTCGTCAGGACGGGCAGGCGGCCGATGAACTCCGGGATGAGGCCGAACTTGAGCAGGTCCTCGGGCATGACGTCGGCGAAGCCGTCGGCGAGGTCCTTCGGGCTGTGCAGGGCGGCACCGAAGCCGAGACCCTTGCGCCCGACCCGCGACTCGATGAGCTTCTCGAGCCCGGCGAAGGCACCGCCGACGATGAACAGCACGTTCGTCGTGTCGATCTGGATGAACTCCTGGTGCGGGTGCTTGCGTCCACCCTGCGGCGGCACGCTCGCCGTCGTGCCCTCGAGGATCTTCAGGAGCGCCTGCTGCACGCCCTCACCCGACACGTCCCGCGTGATCGACGGGTTCTCGCTCTTGCGGGCGATCTTGTCGACCTCGTCGATGTAGATGATGCCCGTCTCGGCCTTCTTGACGTCGTAGTCGGCGGCCTGGATGAGCTTGAGCAGGATGTTCTCGACGTCCTCGCCGACGTAGCCGGCCTCGGTCAGCGCCGTGGCGTCCGCGATCGCGAACGGCACGTTGAGCATCTTGGCGAGGGTCTGGGCCAGGTAGGTCTTGCCGGAGCCGGTCGGGCCGATGAGCAGGATGTTGGACTTGGCGATGTCGACGTGCTCGTCGTCGCGCTTGGGGCCCTCACCGGCCTGGATGCGCTTGTAGTGGTTGTAGACGGCCACGGCGAGCGCCTTCTTGGCGGTGTCCTGACCGACGACGTAGTTCTGCAGGAAGTCGAAGATCTCACGCGGCTTGGGCAGGTGGTCCAAGCCGAGCTCGCTGTTCTCGGCGAGCTCCTCCTCGATGATCTCGTTGCAGAGGTCGATGCACTCGTCGCAGATGTACACCCCGGGTCCGGCGATGAGCTTCTTGACCTGCTTCTGGCTCTTTCCGCAGAACGAGCACTTGAGCAGGTCCCCGCCTTCTCCGATGCGTGCCACCGAATCACTCCTGGTCGCTCGACCTCGGGTGCCGGATGCGCCCGAGCGCCCCCGCTCGCCCACGGGGTCGCCTCCTATTAGACGACGGAGGACCCCACCCCCGCTCGCGCAACGCCGTTTGTCCGCTGATGGCTGACAAACGACGCACGTGTCAGTTGAACCGCGTTCCAGCCGAATCGGTGCAGGTCAGCGACCTGCGCGGCTCGGCCCGCCGCGTCCGGCGCGTTCGTCGACGCGCGCCCGTCGACGGCCCACGCCGCCTCACCGCAACAGGCGACCACCAGGCGCGCTGTGGGGCTGGACGCGACCGACCGACCGCGACAAGCCGCCACGTGGCGCCGTGCCGCGTCCGACCCGATGCGTCGTCCCGTGAGCGGCCATGTGAGCTGCCACGTGACCGGCCGCGTGAGCCCGTGCCGAGGGTGTGGATGAGCCGCCCGGGGCGGGTCTGCTCTGCGCCGGCATCGGGCCATGTCCCCCGCAGCCGTGCCACCCCGGGGCCCGTTCCGGGTCACCACGAGCACCGACCCGGGCACCGGCCGACGCCACGTCGTCCCGCCGCCGGGCGTCCGCGCCTGGGACCTGCGCTCCAGCCGCTACCGACGCCTGCTCCGCGGCGTCTACGTGGCGACCTCGGAACCGGTCACGCCGGTCGTCCTCGCACGGGCCGGGCTCCTCGTCGCGGGCCGGGGCAGCGTGGCCTCGCACCACACCGCCGCACGCGATCTGGGGCGCCGTCGTCGACCTTCCTCGACCTGAGCGACGAGCTGGGCCTCGTCGACCTCGTCGTCGCGGGCGACTCGCTCGTCAAGGCAGGTGTCGTCACGCCCGAGCAGCTGGTCGAGGCGGCCGTCGCGTACCGCGGCAGGCCCGGAGGCTGGCCCGGCGCGCCGCGTCGCTCGTGCGGGCCGAGGTGGACTCACCGATGGAGACGCGCGTGCGGATGCTCATGGTGCTGGCCGGTCTGCCGGAACCGGTCGTGAACCAGCGCATCCGGTGGCCGGACGGCCGGGTCCGCTTCCGCTTCGACCTGTCCTTCCCCGGCGCGCGGCTCGTCATCGAGTACGACGGCCGGCAGCACGCCGACTCCGACGAGCAGTGGGACCGCGACATCGACCGGCGGGAGTGGTTGGACGGTGACGGGTGGCGCATCGTCGTCGTGCGCTCCAGGACGTCTACCGGACGCCGGCCCGCACGCTCAGCCGGATCGCGGCCGCGATGCGCGACCAGGGCATGCCCGTGCCGCGCCTCTCCGACGCGTGGCGGCTGCACTTCCCGAGCCTGCCGGAGGACCTCGCGGTCCCCGCCTGACCGCACCAGGTGGTCGGTTGCTCCGGTGAGCGGCGCCAACCGGCTGCGACAACGCACCATGCGGTCGTTTGTTGCGGCGAGCGAGCCCGACCGGCCGCGACAACGCGCCACGTGGTCCGGTTCCGCGCGGGAAGGGCCGGACGCGTCAGGCGGAGGTGAGGTCGCGCACGATCGCGACGTACTGCTCCTCAGCGGCCTCGGGCGAGGTGCCGGACAGGCGCGCCCACGCGTCGTACTTGGCCCGGCCGACCGGGTTCATCATCCCGGGTCGCGAGCCGGTCACGTCACCCTGGGTCACCTGCTTGTACAGGCCGTAGAGCTTGAGCTTGACGTCGTTGCCGGGGTCGGCTGCCAGCCCCTTGACCGCCTCGACGGCCTGCTCGAACTCGGCACTCGCCATGACTGGACCTCCCACGCTCGACGTCAGGTCGGTCCCATCCAAGCAGGTGTGCCGTCGGGCCCGGTCGAGGGACCGGGCCCGACGGCACCGAGCGTCCTTCCGGGTCAGACCTCGAGCGAGGCCTTCCGGGAGGCGAGCACCTCGTCGATGAGGCCGTACTCCTTGGCGTCCTCGGCGGACAGGATCTTGTCGCGCTCGATGTCCTGGCGCACCTGCTCGGACGTGCGACCCGTGTGGTTGGCCAGCGTGTCCTCGAGCCAGGTGCGCATGCGCAGCACCTCGTTGGCCTGGATCTCGATGTCGGAGGCCTGGCCGTAGTCACCGCCGGAGAGCGCCGGCTGGTGGATGAGGATGCGGGAGTTCGGCAGTGCGAAACGCTTGCCCTGGGCACCCGCGCCCAGGAGGACGGCGGCTGCCGAGGCTGCCTGGCCGATGACGAACGTCTGGATGTCGGGCCGGACGAACTGCATCGTGTCGTAGATCGCGGTCATCGCGGTGAACGAGCCGCCGGGGCTGTTGATGTACATGAGGATGTCGCGGTCGGGGTCCAGCGACTCCAGGACGAGCAGCTGGGCGATGATGTCGTCGGCCGAGGCGTCGTCGACCTGCACCCCGAGGAAGATGATGCGGTCCTCGAAGAGCTTGTTGTAGGGGTCGGAGCGCTTCATCCCGTACGAGGTGCGCTCCTCGAACTGCGGGAGGATGTAACGGCTCGAGGGCTGCGGCACGGCGAGGCGGTTCGTGGGTTCGATCATCATGGTCTTCTCCAAAGTCCTTGCGGCCGCGGTCAGTTGGCGTCGGGCTTCGCGTCGGCCGAACCGACGCCGCGCCCCTCGACGGCCTGGTCGGAGCGGCTGAACACGTGGTCGACGAAGCCGTACTCCTTGGCCTCCTCCGCGCTGAACCAGCGGTCGCGGTCGGAGTCCTTCTCGATCTGGTCGACCGTCTGCCCGGTGTGCTCGGCGATGAGCTGGGCCATCTGCTTCTTGACGTAGAGCATCTGCTCGGCCTGGATCTTGATGTCCGTCGCCGTGCCGCCGATGCCGCCGGAGGGCTGGTGCATCATGACCCGCGCGTGCGGCGTCGCGTAGCGCTTGCCCTTCGTGCCGGCCGACAGGAGGAACTGGCCCATCGAGGCGGCCATGCCCATGGCGACGGTCGCGACGTCGTTGGGGATCCAGTTCATCGTGTCGAAGATGGCCATGCCGGCCGAGATCGACCCGCCGGGGCTGTTGATGTAGAGCCAGATGTCCTTCTCGGGGTCCTCGGCCGACAGCAGCAGCAGCTGGGCGGCGATGGCGTTCGCGTTGTCGTCGCGCACGTCGGACCCGAGGAAGATGATCCGCTCCTTGAGCAGGCGGTTGTAGATGTGGTCGTCCAGACCACCCGGCTGGCCGTTGCCGTTGGCGGAGATGTCCGAGTTCACCATGTCTCCATCGTCGAAGTTGTCCGGTCGCGGCGCCCACGCGACCCCCGTGAAGAGGGGCGACGCGGTCTGCGGCCGGCTCGTCACTGACCCTAACGCGCGCCCCCCTGGGCAGATTTCCCGAACCGCGCCCTGTTCGCCGTGAGCGCACAAACCTGAGCGCCCCCGGCGCAAGCCGCGGGCGCTCAGCCGGTCGCCTCAGGCGATCGTCCAGCGACGGGTCACTCGTTGAGGCCGTTGTCCTGTCCGGACTCGCCCGTGGCGCTGGCCTGGTCAGCCTGCTGGTCGACGACGTCCTGTGCGTCCTCGAGGGCGCCCTCGCGAGGCGTCTCGCGCGGGGTGCTGCCGTCGGCGTTGCCGCGGTCGACGTCCTCGTCCGTCGCGATGCCGCCGGGGCTGCCGTCGGACTCGCCGCTCGTCGTCGCCGACGTGCCCTCGCCACCGGAGCCGTCGGGGCGCTGGCTGTTGATGTCGCTGTCGGTCAGGCCGGTGTTGCTCTCGTCGTGGGTGCTCATGACCGTGACGTACCCAGACTCCGCCGTCGTCGTCCGACGAGACCCGGGGACGACGAACGGCCGGCCCCGTGCGGGACCGGCCGTTCGTGCGACGGATGCGGACGGGTCAGGCGTCGGCCTTCTCCCCGGCGACCTCGGCGGCCTCGGTGGCCTCCGTGGCCTCGGTGGACTCGCTGGACTCGGCGACGGGTGCCTCGTCCTCGTCACCCTCGGTGCCCGGGACGGCCTCGTTGAGGTCGACCGTGTTGCCGGCCGTGTCCTTGACGACGACCTTCTCCAGGACGGTGGCCAGGGCCTTGCGGCGCGCGACCTCGGCGACCATCGCCGGGATCTGGCCGTCCTTGTCGACCTGCTGGGCGAAGGCGTTGGGGTCCATGCCGTACTGCTGCGAGCTCATGACGAGGAACTCGATGAGCTCCTGCTGCTGGACCTGCACCTCCTCCTTCTCGGCGATGGCGTCGAGGAGGAGCTGGGTGCGCAGGCCCTTGCGGGTGCTCTCGTCGACCTCGGCCCGGTGCTCGTCGTCCTCGAGCCGCCCCTCGCCCTCGAGGTGGCTGTGCACCTCCGCCTCGACGACGCCCTCGGGCACCGGCACCTCGATCTTCTCGAGGAGCGCGTCGAGGAGCTTGTCGCGGGCCGCGACGCCCTGGGCGAACTTGGCGTCGATCTCCGCCTTCTGCGCGAGGTCGGCCTTGAGCTCCTCGAGGGTGTCGAACTCCGAGGCGAGCTGGGCGAACTCGTCGTCGAGCTCGGGCAGCTCGCGCTCCTTGACGGCGGTCACCGTGACGGTGCACTCGGCGTCCTGGCCCTCGCGGTCACCGCCGGCCAGCGGCGCCGTGAACGTCTTGGTCTCGTCGGCACTCATACCGACGAGCGCCTCGTCGAGACCGTCGAGCATGTTCTTGCTGCCGACCTCGTAGGAGACGCCCTTGACGGCGTCGATCTCCTCGCCGTCGATCTGGGCGGACAGGTCGATGGAGACGAAGTCGCCGTCCTGGACCGCGCGCTCGACGCCGGTGAGGGTGCCGAACCGGGCGCGGAGGTCGTCGAGGCGCTTGGTGACGTCGTCGTCGGACACGGTGGCCTCGTCGACGGTCAGCTCGATGTCGGAGAAGTCGGGCAGCTCGATCTCGGGGCGCTTGTCGACCTCGGCGGTGAAGCTGAGGTCCTCACCGTCGGTCGAGGGCACCTTGAGGTCGGTGATCTCCGGCTGGCCGAGGGGGCGGACCTCGTTGGCCTCGAGGGCCTGGCCGTAGAAGGTCGGCAGCGCGTTGTTGACGGCCTCCTCGAGGACTGCGGCACGGCCGACGCGCTGCTCGATGATGCGCGCGGGGACCTTGCCCTTGCGGAAGCCGGGGACCTGGATGTGCTCGCCGATGTGCTTGATGGCCGCATCGAGGCTCGGCTTGAGCTCCTCGAACGGGACCTCGACGGTCATCTTGACCCGGGTCGGGCTGAGGGTCTCGAGGGCACTCTTCACTGCGGGGTACTCCATCTTGGGCGGTTGGGGGTCGGCGCTCTCGATGGTGGCGCCGACGCTGGACAGGGAACCGACGCACCATGCTATCGGCCGCACGACGGATGGCTAAATGCGCCGACGGCGCCCCCGCTGCGCTCGCCTATGCTCGGGGCCCATGAGCGAGTCGCCGCACCCCTCGCCCGGCCCATCTGACCCGGTGGGTCCGGCGGCGTCCGGCACCCTCGCGGCGCTGCGGCCGGTGCAGATGGTCGCCGGGATGGTCGGCATCGGTGCCCTGATGCTCTCGGCGGTCCGCGTCCTCGTCGACCCTGCCGGGTCGATGCCGTCGTGGACCGCGGTCGCGGTGGTGCTCGTCGTCCTCGTCGGCTCGGCCGTGCTGGTGCGCCGGTTCGGCTACACGGTCCCGGCCCTGCCCGCGGACCTGCCGCGCGAGAACGCGGAGGCCACGAGTCTCCGGTACTTCACGTCGACGACGATCCTGCGCACGGCCCTCGCCGAGGCCCCGGTGCTGGTCGCGTTCGCGGCCTCGTTCGCGTTCACGCCGCGCACGTGGGTCACCCTGCTCGTCGCGCTGCCGGGCGGCCTTGCGCTCTTCTGGCTCCACGCCTGGCCCTCGCCCCGGACCGCCGCCGTCGTGGAGAGGGGCCTCGAGGCCGAGGGGGCCGAGTCCTACCTGTCCGAGGCGCTGGGCTTCCGGGCCGGCTGACGCGTCCGGGACGCATGCTCCGGCTCGACTCGGTCGGCGACGGTGCCCCCGCTGCGCCAGTACCGGCCGTCGGCGCGGTCGAGGAAACCCTCCTCGACGAGGTAGCGGCGCAGGGCGGCGACGTCGGGGTGGTAGCGGCGCAGCGTGTTGTTGACGTCGGTCTCGTCGTAGCGGCGCCCCGGCTCGAAGTGCTGGGCCAGGTGGTCGAGGACCACGAGGCGCTTGCGGATCTTCGTGGGGATGGCGGTCAGCGAGCCGTCTGAGGCGAGGAAGGCGCGCAGGACGGCGTCACGGTCGCGCAGGGCGTCCTGCAGGTCGGGGCGGTGCACCGGCCCACGGTAGGCACCGGCCGAGGCCGCGTGCCACTGGCTTTCTGGAGCGGGCGACGAGAATCGAACTCGCGTAATCAGTTTGGAAGACTGAGGCTCTACCATTGAGCTACGCCCGCAGGAGCGCTGGTCGTGGCGGCATGCCGTCGCCGACCGGGTGATCCGAGGCGCTAGCCTACTGGTTCGCGTCCGGTCCGCCGAAATCGACCCGCTGCCAGCGGGTTCGTCGCGTCCGGCGGGCGCGAACGGGGCATGGCGCAGCTTGGTAGCGCGTCCGCTTTGGGAGCGGAAGGTCGCAGGTTCGAATCCTGTTGCCCCGACGTCACGAAGGGCCGGGCGGGAAGCGACGGAGTCGCTCAGCCCGGCCTTTCGTTCGCCGGGGCACGAGGATGCAGGGAGGTCGAGCTGCCGCGGCGAGGAACGAGCCGCGGCGGAGAGGCCGGCCTGTTGCCCCGACCGAAGGTCCCTCCGACAGGGAGGAGCGAGGCACGAGCGACGGCGTCCGGTCGTCCCGGGCGTCAGGCGGGCAGCAGGTCGAGGCGCAGCTCGTTGATGGTGCGCCCGGCGCGCACGCCCTTGGCCTCGAAGCCGTCGGCCGGCCGCCAGGAGGGGCGCTCGACGCGTCGGGCGGTGAAGCGCGGGTGGGCGGCGGCCTCCGCAAGGACGTGCTCGGCGTAGAAGTCCTGGTCGGTGGCGACGAGGACGTGGCCGCCGGGCTTGAGGACGCGGGCGAGCAGGTCGAGGTTGGTCGGGCTGACGAACCGTCGCTTGGTGTGCTTCTTCTTGCGCCAGGGGTCGGGGAAGAACAGGTGCACGGCGTCGAAGACGGCATCCCCGACGCGCTCCTCGAGGAAGAGGACGGCATCGCCCACCTCCACGCGCAGGTTGGGCACTCCGGCCGCCTCGGCGTCGGCCAGCATCCGGGCGATGCCGGGGGTGTGCACGTCCATGGCGAGCAGGTCGTGCTCGGGGTGGGTCCGGGCGTAGGCGATGGCGGCGTGCCCGTGGCCGCAGCCGATCTCGAGCACGACGGGGGCGACGCGGCCGAAGGCTGCGACGGGGTCGAAGGCGCCGGGCCGCAGGGCACGAGCCGGCGCGAGCGTCTGCATGCGTTCGAGCGTCAGCGACGAGAGGCGCCCGCGCCGCACGAAGCTGCGCACCCGCGCCGGGGTGACGCCCTCGGGCAGGTCCGGGACCTCGTGCACCCTGCGGCGTGCAGCGGTCTGCTCGTCGGGATGCCCGTCCGGATGCCCGTCGGGATGCCCGTCGCGATTCTCGTCGGGATGCTCGTCCACGCGGGCATCGTAGTGACGCGACGCCGAGGCCCCGAATCCCGCCGCGTCCCGCTGTCGCGTTCCGCAGTCAGGAGCTGGGCCGGGCCGGCTGCCGGACCCTCTCCCCCGCGGACGCGTCAGCTGCGCCAGATGGTCACGACGGCGCGGTCGTCGCCCAGACCCGCGGCGGCGTGGTCGCACAGCCGTTGGGCCAGGCCCTCGAAGCCGGTCCGGATGAACGACTCGGCCCGGCCGAGCATGCGGTCGATGCCGTCGACGAGCGCCTTGTCACGCGCCTCGATGACACCGTCGCTGTAGAGGACGAGGGCGTCGCCGCGACGGATGGTGCCCGACTCGCGGGGGTACTGCGCCTGCTCGATGACGCCGAGCAGCGGCCCGCGCCCCCCGTTGAGCATCCGCCAGCGGCCGGACCCGGCGGCGAACTGGGCCGCAGCCGGGTGTCCGGCGTAGCCGATGGTGAAGTTGCCGGTCTCCAGGTCGACGGCGACGTGCACGGCGGTCGCGAAGCCCTCGGGCCACCGCAGCCGGAGCAGGTGGTTGTTGGCCGACTGGAGGAACGCCCGGTCGCTCATCTCGCCGAGCAGGCCGCCCAGCGCCCCGGACAGCAGCAGCGAGCGGGTCCCGGCCTCCCGGCCCTTGCCCGAGACGTCGACGAGGGCGACCTCGAGGGTGCGGCCGTCGGTCGACCTCGTCGCCACGACGAAGTCACCGGCGAACCCGTCGCCGTAGGCCGACTCGAGGGCAACCTCGGCGTGCCACGTCGGCGGCAGCTGCGGCAGCTCGCCCTGGGCACGGAGCCGGTCGCGCATGTCGACGAGCATCGACTCGCCGCTGACCCCGACGACGCCCACCTGGGCGCGTGCGTGCGAGAGCCAGAGCATGAGCAGCATCGTCGCCGCGGTGACGATCTGCGAACCGGTCGTGGACGGCTTGTTGCCGCCGAGGTACACCCCGACGATCGCCATGCTGAGGAAGAGGCCGATGAACACGACGAGGAGGAACCGCGGCTCGAGGAAGAGCCCGGCTGCGACGACGAGGAGGCAGTAGACACTCCAGGGCACGGCGTCGCGCCAGACGTAGATGGAGCTCGTGGCGAGGACGCCGAGCACGAGGAAGATGCCGACGATGACCCACGGGGCGCGCGACAGCCACGGACCGAGGTGCGTGAGGCGTCGGATCGGTCCGGCAGCGTACCCCGAGCGGCGAGAGACGATGCTCTCGTTGGTCGCCACGTGCCTCCCTTGCTGGGCTGGAGGGGAGCCGGCCCGGGCGTCAGCTCACGACGCGTCCGAGTCCGGCAGCGCCGGCAAGTCCCCCGTGTTCTCGTACGCGGAAACCATACCTAGACGACGGGCGTGACGCTCCTCATTCGAGAAGTTCGTCCCGACGAACGTGTCGACGATGGCGATGGCGGTCTCGACCGGGGTGAACCGCGCGCCGATCGAGACGACCTGGGCGTCGTTGTGCTCGCGGGCCAGGCTCGCCAGCTCGGTCGAGTAGGCCAGCGCGGCGCGGATGCCGCTCACCTTGTTGGCCGCGATCTGCTCACCGTTGCCGGAGCCCCCCAGCACGACGCCGAGCGAACCCGCCTCGGCCGCAACGGCCTCCGCGGCCCGCAGCACGAACACCGGGTAGTCGTCCTGCGCGTCGTAGGCGGACGGACCGTGGTCGACGACGTCGTGGCCGGCGTCGCGCAGGTGGGTCAGGAGGGCCTGGTGGAGCTCGTAGGCCGCGTGGTCGCCGCCGATGTGGATGCGCATGTCCGTCCTTGGGTGCGTCGGGTCGGGTCAGTCGAGGATCGGGCCGAGCGTACGGGTGCGCTTGAGCTCGAAGAAACCCGGTGTCGACGCGACGAGCACGCAACCGTCCCAGAGGCGCACGGCGTCCTCGCCCTTCGGTGCGGGGGTCACGACGGGTCCGAAGAACGCGACACCGCCCACCGAGATGATCGGCGTGCCGACCTCGGTGCCGACGAGGCTGATGCCCCGCTTGTGGCTGCGGTGCAGCGCCGCGTCGAACTTCTTGTGGTGGGCCTCCTTGGCGAGCGCCGCCGGCAGGCCGACCTCCTCGAGCGACTCGCGGATGACGACGTCGAAGTCGCTCATCCTCCGCAGGTGGATCCGGGTGCCCATGGCGTCGTAGAGGGGCTTGACGACGGTGTCGCCGTGGGCCTCCGCGGCCGCGATGATGACGCGGACCGGGCCCCAGGCCTCGTCCATGCGCGCCCGGTAGGCGGCGTCGAGGTCGTGCCGGTGCTCGTTGAGGACCGCGAGGCTCATGACCGACCACGTGACCTCGAGGTCGCGCAGCCGCTGGACCTCCATGAGCCAGCGCGACGTCATCCAGGCCCACGGGCAGATCGGGTCGAACCACATCTCGACGGCCCGGCTCGCGCCGGCGTCGGTGTGCGAGGAGGAGGCCGCGGTCGAGGGTGAGGGGGACGCCTGCGTCATGGGGCCCATCCTCGCACCCGTCGTCGCGGGGCCGAATCGCGGTGGCGGTCGGGTGGGACCTCCGTGCGAGGATGTCCGGGCGACGGGGCCGTCCGACCGGTGCCGCCTGCGTCGCAGCCACGCACTTCGTCCCCAGGAGGTCCCCTCGTGCCCGGCAAGAACCTGACCCGCGAGGAGGCGGCCACCCGCGCCGCGGTCCTGCGGGTCGACAGCTACGACGTCCGTCTCGACCTCACCACGGGTCCCGAGACGTTCCGCACGGTCACGACGGCGCGCTTCTCCTGCGCCGAGCCCGGCACCGACACGTTCATCGACCTCATCGCCGACTCGGTCGAGCGCGTCACCCTCAACGGCGCCGACCTCGACCCGGCCGAGCTGTTCGCCGACTCCCGGGTCGCGCTGCCCGGCCTGGCCGCCGGCAACGAGCTGACGATCGAGGCGACGGGCCGCTACACGAACACCGGCGAGGGGCTGCACCGCTTCGTCGACCCCGTCGACAACGAGGTGTACCTCTACACCCAGTTCGAGGTGCCCGACTCCCGGCGCATGTACGCGGTCTTCGAGCAGCCCGACCTCAAGGCCTCCTTCTCCTTCACCGTGACGGCTCCCGCGCACTGGAAGGTCATCTCCAACTCCCCGACGCCGCACCCCGAGCCCGCCGGCGTCGCCGACGGCGTCGAGAGGGCCACGTGGTCCTTCGCCCCGACGCCGCGCATCTCCTCCTACATCACCGCGCTCATCGCCGGCCCGTACGACGAGGTGCGCGACGAGGTGCAGACGCGGCGCGGAACGGTGCCCCTCGGCGTCTTCTGCCGCAGGTCGCTGACCCAGCACCTCGACGCCGACAACCTCTTCGACTGCACGAAGAAGGGCTTCGCGTTCTTCGAGTCCGAGTTCGACCAGCCGTACCCGTTCGAGAAGTACGACCAGGTCTTCACGCCCGAGTACAACATGGGCGCGATGGAGAACGCCGGGGCCGTGACGTTCACGGAGGTCTACGTCTTCCGCTCCAAGGTGAGCGAGGCCAAGGTCGAGCGCCGCGCCCTGACCATCCTGCACGAGCTGGCCCACATGTGGTTCGGCAACCTCGTGACGATGAAGTGGTGGGACGACCTCTGGCTCAACGAGTCGTTCGCCGAGTGGGCCTCGACGACGTGCCAGGCCGAGGCCACCGAGTGGACGAGCGCCTGGACGACCTTCGGCACGGCCGAGAAGGCCTGGGCCTACACCCAGGACCAGCTCTCCTCGACGCACCCCATCGCCGCCGACATGCGCCACCTCGAGGACGTCGAGGTCAACTTCGACGGCATCACGTACGCCAAGGGCGCCTCGGTGCTCAAGCAGCTCGTGGCCTACGTCGGCCGCGAGCCGTTCGTCACCGCGCTGCGCGCGTACTTCCGCAAGCACGCGTGGGGCAACACGACGCTCGCCGACCTCCTCGGCGAGCTCGAGGCCGCCTCGGGCCGCGAGCTCACCGAGTGGAGCAAGCTGTGGCTCGAGACGGCGGGCGTCAACACGCTGCGCCCCTCGTTCGAGGTCGACGCGGAGGGCCGGTACACGGCGTTCGCCGTCGAGCAGACCGCCGCCGAGGAGCACCCGACGCTGCGGCCGCACCGCCTCGGCATCGGCCTCTACGCCGTCCAGGGCGACAGCCTCGTGCGCACCGCCTACCACGAGGTCGACGGCGCCGGGGAGCGCACCGACCTCGCCGAGCTCGTCGGTGTCGCGCAGCCGGACCTGCTGCTGCTCAACGACGACGACCTCGCCTACGCCAAGATCCGCCTCGACGAGCGGTCGCTGGCCACGGCGCTGGCCCACCCGCGTGGTTTCGGCGACTCGCTGCCGCGCTCGCTCGTCCTCGGCGCGACGTGGGACATGACCCGCGACGCCGAGATGCCCGCCCGCGACTTCGTGCGGTTCGTCCTCGAGACGCTGCCCGGCGAGAGCGACTCGACGCTGCTGCGCGTGCTGCTCGGCCAGATCGTCCAGTCGACCCGCCTCTACGTCGCGCCCGAGCACCGCGCCGAGACCTCCGCGCTGCTCAGCAGCTCGCTGCGGGCCCTGGCCGAGTCGGCCGAGCCGGGCAGCGACGCCCAGTTCCAGCTCGTCGAGGCGTGGGCCAACACGACCGCCGACGCCTCCGACGCCGACCGGTTCCGGGCGCTGCTCGCCGGCGACGCGTCCCTGCCGGGCCTGGGCGTCGACACCGAGCTGCGCTGGACGTTCGTCCGCGCCCTCGCCGCGCTCGGCGTCGCCACGGATGCCGAGCTCGAGGCGAGAGCTCGACCGCGACCCGACCGCCACGGGCCGGGAGCGGCACGCCGAGGCCCTCGCGGCCCGCCCCACCGCCGAGGCCAAGGCCGACGCGTGGGCCAAGGCCGTCGAGCAGAACGTCCTGTCCAACCAGATGGTCGAGGCCGTGGCCGCCGGCTTCCGCCGCAGCATCGACCTGTCGCTCCTCGAGCCGTACGTGGCGCGGTACCACGAGATGCTCGTCGACGCGTGGGCCGCACGCAGCGTCGCGATCGGCGAGCGGGTGGTCGGCGGGTTCTACCCGTTCGCGCTGGCCAGCACCGAGCTCCTCGCGGCCTCGGACGCGTGGCTCGACGCGCACCGCGACGCCCCGGCCGGCCTCGTGCGCACCGTCGCCGAGAACCGCGACACCATCGCCCGCGCCCTGCGCGCCCAGGAGGCGGACCGCCGGGCCTGAGGCCGCCGGCATCGAGCGCCCGTCCGCCCTGTCCCGGGTCGGACGGGCGCTCGCCCGTTCCCCCGGCCGGTGGCAGCGTCCTGCCGTCTGGGACCATCGAGACCGGTCGCCGCCGCGGCGGCGCCCCCTCTCACCGGCCCTGTCCCCTGCACCGAACGAGACTCTGTGACCGACGAACTCACGACACCGTCCACCGCGCGCCTCGTCAGGGCGCTCGCGCCGACCGACACGCCACCACACCTGCCCGGAACGGAGGGACCGTTGGAGCTGTCCATGCCGCAGGTCACCTGGTCCCAGCTCGGCGACTGGCTCGTCGGCACGCCGTTGCTCATCCTCGTGACGATCGTGCTCGGGCTCTTCGTCCGGTGGGCCGTGCACCGCCTCATCAACCGCGTCGTCGCGACGGCCGCCTCCCGACGCGCCGAGCGCCTCGCCGGCCTCCTCGGGGGCAACCGCCGGGCGCCGAGCGCGGTGGGTGTCGCCAACGCCCGCCACGTGCAGCGGACCCAGACGATGGGTGCGCTGCTCAAGAGCATCACGACCTTCATCGTCTTCGGCGTGACGGGCCTGACCGTGCTCTCGCTCGTCGGCATCCCGCTGACGCCGATCCTCACCTCGGCCGGGGTGGGTGGCGTCGCGCTCGCGTTCGGCGCCCAGAGCCTCGTCAAGGACTTCCTCTCGGGTGTCTTCATGATCATCGAGGACCAGTACGGCGTCGGCGACGTCATCGACACCGGTGAGGCCGTCGGCACCGTCGAGAACGTGTCGCTGCGCATCACGCAGCTGCGCGACGCGCAGGGCATGACGTGGTACATCCGCAACGGCGAGATCATCCGCATCGGCAACAAGACCCAGGGGTGGTCCACGGCGATGGTCGACGTCCCGATCGCCTACGACCAGGACGTCGAGCAGGCGACCTCGGTGATCCGCGACGTCGTGTCGGTCATGGACGACGACGACCGGTGGCGGGACGTCCTGCTCGAGGAGCCGAACGTCGTCGGCGTCGAGTCGATGTCGGCCGGTGTCATCACGATCAGGATCCTGGCCAAGACCGTCGCGAACGAGCAGTTCGCCATCCAGCGGGAGATCCGCGAGCAGGTCAAGGGCGCCCTCGACCGGGCCGGCATCAAGAGCCCGTCACCGGTCATGCCGCCGTACGGCGGGGGCAAGCCGCTCTGAGGCCACCGGACCGCACCTGAGAGACTGACCGGCGTGACCTACTACGAGGACTTCGGCGGCCACGAGACCTTCGCCAAGCTCGTCCGCGAGTTCTACCGGGGCGTCGCCCGGGACGAGCCGCTGCGCGCGCTCTACCCGGAGCAGGACCTCGGCCCCGCGGAGGAGCGCCTGCGGATGTTCTTCGAGCAGTACTGGGGTGGGCCGACGACGTACTCGCAACAGCGCGGCCACCCGAGGCTGCGGATGCGCCACATGCCCTTTCCGGTGACCCCCGACATGCGTGACCGCTGGCTGCTGCACATGATGAACGCCGTCGACACGCTCGACCTCGCGCCCGAGCACGACGACCTGCTGCGCGACTACCTGACGCGCGCGGCCTACTCGCTCGTCAACACCCCCGGACCCGACGGCACGTTCTGAGCGTCCCGGGACGCCCTCCGGCTCACAGGAAGTCACAGCCGAGTCACAGGCGAAACCCCTGACGCCCCGACGCGGGCCGTGCTGTGCTGGTGCGTGTGGCCACGGGTGGCGTGGCGCCTGCATCCGCAAGGAGGCCGAGATGGTCGAGCTGAACCGCACGTCGGTGGGGGTCGCTGCCGCAGGCGCCGCCGCGCTGGCCGTCGCCCTGGGAGTCTCCGCGGTGGCCCGCGCCGACTCGCCGAGCCCGTCCTCGAGGACCGCGGTGGCGGTCGTCCCGGCGGCCGCGACGACCCCCGCCCCGACCGCCACCGGCAACCCCGGCAACGGCAACCACGGGAACGGCAACGGCAACCACGGGCACGGTTGGGGTCCCGGTGGCCGGCCCGGCAAGGGCGGTGGAGACCTCGGGCGCGGTCTGGGTGTCGGGCACCTCGGCGCCGGCGTGGCCGACCTCGCGGCGCGCCTCGGCGTCAGCGAGTCGACGTTGCGCGACGCCATCAAGGGCGCCCGAGACGACCTCCGCGCCGCCCGCGCCGCGGCCCAGCCGACCGCCCCGCCGACCACGTCGCCCACCACACCGCCGACCTCGCCTCCGTCGACGGCCCAGCGCGACGCGAGGCTCGATGCCTTCACGACGGCGCTCGCCAAGCGCCTGCGCATGGACGTCGCCAAGGTGCGCGGCGCCATCGCCGCCGTTCGTGCGGCCGCGCAGGCCGCACGCCAGAAGGCCTTCGACGACCGGCTCGCCCAGGCGGTGCAGAGCGGCACGCTGACCCAGGCCGAGGCCGACGCCGTGAAGAAGGCGGCCGCCGCCGGGGTCATCGAGATGGACGGCCCTGACTGACCGGGCCGACCCGAGCCACGTCCAGCCTCACGCGGTGGAGCGGGAGGCCGGCCAGCGGGCCGCGGTGTGCTGACTCGGTGCCCGGCCGGTGAGCAGGCCGCGGCCTGGGGCCGGCAGTGCCGGACCGGCGTACTGGGTGGCTGGACGAGCCGCGTCAGCAGCTGGCGTCGATCCCGGCCCGGAGCGCGCGTCACACCACGTGTCGCGCGATGCACGGTCCCGGCGCGCGAAAGTCCGCGCGCCGAACCCCGTCGCGCGCGCTTCGTCCAGCAGGCTGCCGGGACGGGGCCACGCGACGGTCCCCCTCGCGGCGCTCGACGACGCCACCCGCAAGGTCGACATGCAAGATCTTGCAGATCTTGCTTGGAGTTTCCGTGGGCATGAGGAACGATGGTGGCTCGTGACGCGATCAGCAGCCCAGACCCTCACGCCCGCCACCGTGACGGGCGTCCGCGAGGCGGACAGCCCGGTCCACGCCGCCGACCACCCGGACGGGGCGTGGTGGCGTCAGGCCGTGATCTACCAGATCTACCCCCGCTCGTGGAGCGACGGCGACGGCGACGGCGTCGGCGACCTGCCCGGCATCACCGCGCGCCTCGAGCACCTCAGCGCGCTCGGCGTCGACGCGGTCTGGCTGTCGCCGTTCTACACCTCGCCCCAGGCCGACGCCGGCTACGACGTCGCCGACTACCGCGACGTCGACCCGCTGTTCGGCACGCTCGCCGACGCGGACGCGATGATCGCGCGCGCCCACGAGCTGGGCCTCAAGGTCATCGTGGACATGGTCCCGAACCACTCCTCGGACGAGCACGAGTGGTTCGCAGCCGCGCTCGCAGCGGGCCCCGGCTCGGCCGAGCGCGAGCGCTACGTCTTCCGCGAGGGCCGCGGCGAGCACGGCGAGCTGCCCCCGAACAACTGGCAGTCCGTTTTCGGCGGCGCCGCGTGGACGCAGGTCACCGAGGAGAACGGCCGTCCGGGCCAGTGGTACCTGCACCTGTTCGACCCGAAGCAGCCCGACTTCAACTGGGAGCACCCCGAGGTGCGTGCCGAGTTCGAGTCGATCCTGCGCTTCTGGCTCGACCGGGGCGTCGACGGCTTCCGCGTCGACGTCGCGCACGGCCTGATCAAGGAGCAGGGCCTGCCCGACACCGAGGAGGAGCGCACCGTCATGCTCGGCCACGCCGAGCACGACGACGCCGCCGTGGCAACCGCGCGCCCGGACGACCAGCCCCGCATCGACCACACGAAGCGCAGCCCGATGTGGGACCAGGACGGCGTTCACGAGATCTACCGTTCCTGGCGCCGCGTCCTCGAGTCCTACGGCACCCCCGACCGCATCCTGTGCGCCGAGGCCTGGGTCGAGCCGCAGGAGCGCGCCGTCGCGTACGTCCGCCCGGACGAGATGCACCAGGCGTTCAACTTCGACTTCCTCACCTCGGCGTGGGTCGCCGCCGACCTGCGCTCGGTCATCACGTCGTCGCTGCGGGCGGCCGACTCGGTGGGCGCGCCGTCGACGTGGGTGCTGTCGAACCATGACGTCGTGCGCCACGCCTCGCGCCTCGGTTTCGCGCCCGGCACGCCGCGGATGAACGGCATCAGCGCCGCCGACCCGCAACCGGACCGCGAGCTGGGCCTGCGCCGCGCCCGGGCCGCGACCGCGCTCATGCTGGCCCTGCCGGGCGGTGCCTACCTGTACCAGGGCGAGGAGCTCGGCCTGCCCGACTCGACGGACATGCCGGCCGAGTTCCGCCAGGACCCGACGTTCGCGCGCACCGCGGGCGCCGAGACCGGCCGCGACGGCTGCCGGGTCCCGATGCCGTGGGTCGCCGACGCGCCCAGCCTCGGCTTCGGCCAGACCGACGCGACGTGGCTGCCGCAGCCGGCGGTGTACGCCGACTACGCGGTCGACCGGCAGACCGGCGTGCCCGGCTCCACCCTCGAGCTCTACCGGTCGCTGCTCGCGGAGCGTCGACGCCTCCACCTCGGCACCGGGTCGCTGACGTGGGTCGAGGGCTACGGCGAGGACGTTCTCGCGCTGACCAACGGCGGACCGGACCGCGAGCGCGTCCTCGTCGTCACCAACCTCGGCGCCGAGCCGGTCGAGCTGCCCGAGGGCGTCGACGTGCTCGTCGCCTCCGGTCCCCTGGTGGCCGGAAGCGTCCCCACCGACACGACCGTCTGGGCACTCTGGGCCTGACCGTGCCGGTCCCCCACTGCTCCGACCCGCGCGAGGGCGCCCCCCGCCAGGGGGCGCCCTCGCCGCACCACCGGAGGTGTCCAGGCCGGGCGGTGAGCGCCTAGTCTCGCGCCATGACCGTGCCGGCGCCGCGCCCCCGCCCCTACCTCGCCCGGACGCCGGTGGCCCTCGCCCACCGCGGTGGCGCGCTCTACCGGCCCAACGTCGGCCTCGAGAACACGATGACGGCGTTCGGCCATGCCGTCGCCCTCGGCTACACCCACCTCGAGACCGACGTGCACCTGACGGCCGACGGCCGGCTCGTCGCCTTCCACGACACCCGCCTCGACCGCGTGACCGACCGGGCCGGACTCATCCACCGGCTCACCTGGGAGCAGGTGCGCGAGGCCGCCATCGGCGACGGTGAGCGCGTGCCCCTGCTCACCGAGGTCCTCGACGCGTGGCCGGAGGTCAACCTCAACCTCGACCTCAAGGCGCCGGGGACGCCGGCGGCCCTCTGGCGTCTCATCGAGGAGCGCCGCCTCCACGAGCGGGTCTGCGTCGGCTCGTTCTCGCAGCGCAACATCGCCCAGTTCCGACGCCTCGCCCGCGGACGCGTCACGACCGCGGCCGCGCCCGTCGGCGCCGCGGTCAACCGCTACGGCCCGCGCTGGCTGGCCCGCTGGCTGCGCTCACCCGCGGAGGTCTTCCAGGTGCCCGCCTCGTTCCCCGTGCGCGGGCGCGTCGTGCAGGTCGTGACCCCGGGGTTCGTCGCGGCGGCGCACGCAGCGGGCAAGCAGGTGCATGTCTGGACGATCGACGACCCGGAGCAGATGCACCGGCTGCTCGACCTCGGCGTGGACGGTCTCGTCAGCGACCGCATCGACGTGCTCAAGCAGGTGCTCGTCCAGCGTGGCACGTGGACCGGGCGCTGACGAAGCCGCTTCGTCAGCGCACCAGCACGTGACCCCGCGCGGTCGACAGGCGGGTCCAGCGTCCGTTGGTCGACACCGACGCCTCGGTGCCCGGCGCGGTGAAGCCGAGCACGTGCGCGCCGAAGGCCAGACCGGCCGCGACGGGCGGCACGGTGTCGGTCATCGCGCCCCACACGCGACGGCGCAGGGCCGTGACCGCGTGAGCGCCGGCACCGTCGGGGGTTCCCGCGGCAACCTGCGAGATCCCCTCGCGCGCAACCGCGTCCACGGCCTCGCTGGTGAGCCGCCCCACGGGCTCCCAGCCGTCGCGTGGGGGTGTCAGCCCGCCCCACGGCGCCCGCACGGTGGTCGGGGGCACGGCGAGGACGCTCGACGCATCGCGGCGCGCCAGCCGGTCGGCGAGCGACGCGAACGACACCGTCGTGTCGAGGGCCGCGCCGGCGTCGTGGCCGACTGCCCGGACCCGCACGACGCGCAGACCGAGGACCGTGCCCTCACCGAGCAGGCCGCCGCCCTCGAGGACGGCGACCGTGACGAGGGCCAGGCCGCCGGCGACCTGCAGCCGCACGGCGCCGTCGGGGTTGGCGCGCCGGGCCCGGGCCAGGAACGTCTCGAGGTCGGCCAGGCCCCGGGGGTCACCGAAGTCGACGTGTCGCACGTCGGTGGTCACGGTCGGGCCCTCACCGTCGACGCCGGAACGGTGCCGGGCCACTGCGGTGGGGCCGCAGGGCGTCCCGCTCCTCCGGCCGCATCCGCCGCGGTGACGCGGACGCGAAGTCGTAGAGGGCCAGCTCGGTCTCCGCGACGGCGTACACGACCTCGTCACCTCGCGTCCCGTCACCTCGCCCCTGGGCACCGTGCGGATCCATCCCCACGGGGTCGGTGACGATGTAGGCGACGTCGAAGCCGGCCCCACCGACCCGCGAGACCCACATCCGGATCTCGACCGGTGCGTGCCGGAAGCCGAGCGGCCGCCGGTACTCGATCTCGTGTCGCGCGACGAGCACGCCCTCGTCGAGCAGCGTCTTGTTGCCCGCGCCGGTGCCGTCGAACCAGTCCCGGAAGGCGATGACGCGCGCGTCCTCGAGCAGCCGGAGGAACTGCACGTTGTTGATGTGCGCGTAGGCGTCCATGTCGGACCAGCGCAGCGCCACGTGCGCGGCGTACGGGGCCTGGAGGTCGGTCGAGGAACGGGTCGTGCCGTCCGGCGCGTCGGTCATGACGCCATCCTCCCAGCCCGTCCCCATCCCCGTCCGGGCGCCCACCGGCGTCCACAGGGCCCGGCCCGGGGAGGCGGACCCGTCGGCGGCGGCACGTAGGTTGGACGCATGCCCCCGACGCCTGCCGCCCAGCCCACCACCACCGACGCCATGGGCGACGCCGGACCCGTGGACGTGGTCGACGACCCACTGCGGTCACGGGCGACCGAGGCACTGCGCCGGCTCGTCGGACGGCCTGACGCCGAGTTCCGTGACGGCCAGCTCGAGGCCATCGCCGCACTCGTCGAGGGTCGTCGGCGCGTCCTCGTCGTGCAGCGCACGGGGTGGGGCAAGTCGGCCGTGTACTTCGTCGCGACCGCCCTGCGCCGGGCCGAGGACGCGGGACCGACCGTCATCGTCAGCCCGCTGCTGGCGCTGATGCGTGACCAGATCGGGGCCGCCCAGCGGGCCGGCATCCGCGCCGTGACGCTCAACTCGACCAATGCCGACGAGTGGGGCGAGGTGTCGGCCGCCCTCGCGGCAGATGCCGTCGACGTCCTGCTCGTCAGCCCCGAGCGGCTCAACAACCCACGGTTCCGCGACGAGCAGCTGCCGCAGCTGGCCCGGACCTGCGGCCTGCTCGTCGTCGACGAGGCGCACTGCGTCAGCGACTGGGGGCACGACTTCCGGCCCGACTACCGCCGCATCCGCGACCTGCTCACGACCCTGCCCGAGCACACGCCGGTCCTCGCGACGACGGCCACCGCCAACGCGCGGGTCGTCACCGACGTCGTCGAGCAGCTCGGCGCCGGCGGCCACGACGTGCTGACGCTGCGCGGTCCGCTCGCCCGTGCGTCGCTGCGCCTCGGCGTGCTGCCGCTCGCCGCGCCGGAGCAGCGGCTGGCCTGGCTCATCGCCCACCTGGCACAGCTGCCCGGCTCCGGCATCGTCTACGCCCTGACCGTGGCAGCGGCCGAGGACGTCGCCGCCGCGCTGCGCGAGGCCGGGCACGAGGTCGCCGCCTACACGGGCCGCACCGAGCCTGCCGAGCGCATCCGCCTCGAGGAGGCCCTGCGCGACAACACCGTCAAGGCGCTCGTGGCCACGTCGGCGCTCGGCATGGGCTTCGACAAGCCCGACCTCGGGTTCGTCCTGCACCTGGGTGCGCCCTCCTCCCCCGTCGCCTACTACCAGCAGGTCGGTCGCGCGGGGCGGGCCACGGAGCGCGCCGACGTCCTGCTCATGCCCGGCCCCGAGGACAAGGACATCTGGCGCTACTTCGCATCGGCCTCCATGCCGCGCCAGGACCAGGCAGACGCCGTGCTGCGGGCCCTCACCGAGTCGCCGAAGCCGCTGTCCACGGTCGCGCTCGAGGCCATCGTCGACGTGCGTCGCACGCGGCTCGAGCTGCTGCTCAAGGTGCTCGACGTCGACGGCGCCGTCCGCCGGGTGCCCGGCGGGTGGACCGCCACCGGCGAGCCGTGGGCCTACGACGAGGAGCGCTACGGGCGGGTCACGCAGGCCCGCGAGCGTGAGCAGCAGCTCATGGTCGACTACGAGCGCAACGAGGGGTGCCGCATGGCGTTCCTGCAGACCTGCCTCGACGACGAGACGGCCGAGCCGTGCGGCCGCTGCGACGGCTGTGCCGGGCCGTGGTTCGACGCGACGATCCCGGACGCGGCCGTCACCACCGCCCGCGCCCGGCTGGACCGACCCGGTGTCGCCCTGGAGCCCCGGGCGCAGTGGCCGTCCGGGATGGACCGCCTCGGTGTCCCCGTGCGCGGCCGCATCGGGGCGGAGACGGCCATGACCGAGGGCCGCGCGGTCGCCCGGCTCAGCGACCTCGGCTGGGGTCAGCGGCTGCGCGAGCTGCTCCGCGGCGACGACGGCGAGCTGCCGCCCGAGGTGCTGCGCGCGTGCGTCGACGTCCTCGCGACCTGGGGGTGGTCGCAACGCCCCGTCGCGGTCGTGTCGGTCCCGTCGCGACGCCGTCCACGGCTCGTCGGGTCCCTGGCGGCGGGCATCGCCGAGCTCGGGCGGCTGCCCTACCTCGGGTCGCTCGACCTCGCCGAGGGCGGCCCGGTGGGCGAGCCTGGCGGCAACAGCGCCTTCCGGCTGGCCAACGTGTGGGGCCGACTCGTCGTCGGACCCGAGCTCGCGGCGCGGCTGGCCGGGGCGCCCGGTCCCGTGCTGCTCGTCGACGACGTCGCCGACTCGCGCTGGACGCTGACGGTGTGCGCAGGCCTCCTGCGTCAGGCCGGGGCGCCCGGGGTGCTCCCGCTCGTCCTCGCGCTCGAGGCGTGAGCACGGCGGCAGGTGGCCGTGCCGTGGCGCCGGCCCCACGTCGGGCACGGGGACGGGGCCGACGGGGGCTGGGTAGGGTCGGGGCGTGACCGACGAGATCACCGTGCTCCCCCCGATCGAGGACCTCATCGATGTCCTGACCCTCAAGGACGTCGGCACGGCCCAGATCGCCGTCACCGACGTGCTCGGCCGCGACGCCGCGGAGTCGATCGGGGCGACGTCGGCGCGCGTCTTCGAGGGGCGCAGTCAGAAGATGCCGCACGGCCGGGTCTTCGGCGGCCAGGTGCTCGCGCAGTGCGTCATGGCGGCCGGCACGACGGTCCGTGAGATCGACGGCGACGGCCCGCGCCCGATCCACTCGCTGCACGGCTACTTCATGCGTCCGGGCGACGACACCCTGCCGATCCGGTTCGCCGTCGAGGAGATGCGCGACGGCCGGTCCTTCTCGACGCGGCGGGTCCACGCCGTGCAGAAGGGCGCGCCGATCATGTCGATGGTGTGCTCGTTCCAGGAGCGGGCCGGCGGCCTCGACCACCAGGAGCCGATGCCCGCGGTGGCCGGCCCCGAGGGCCTGACCTCGCTGGCCGAGGCGTTCCGCGGCATCGACCACCCCGGCGCCCGGCACCTCGCGGAGTCCCGCCCCATCGAGCTGCGGCCCGTCGAGAGCAACATGTTCCTCGACCCGGGGCCCGAGCAGGTCGCGAGCAACCACGTGTGGATGCGGGCCGTCGACCGGCTCCCGGACGACCCGTTGCTGCACGCCGCGGTGCTGGCCTACTCCAGCGACTACTCGCTGCTCGAGCCCGTGCTGCGACGCCATGGCCTCGTGTGGACCGACCGTCGGCTGCGCGTCGCGAGCCTCGACCACTCGATGTGGTTCCATCGCGACGCGCGAGCCGACGAGTGGCTGCTCTACGCGCAGGCGGCCCCGTCGGCCACGAGCGGTCGCGGCCTGTCGATCGGACAGATCTTTACCCGGGACGGCACCCTCGTCGCGACGACCGCCCAGGAGGGTATGGTCCGCGTCAAGGACTACTGAGGGCGCACCCGCGTCACACCGCGCGGACGACGGCGACGTCGTGGCCCTCGAGGCGCAGGCCGCCGGGGGCCTTCTCGGGGTGCCGGCCCCACGAGGCCAGCACCTCGTCGAGGTCGTCCGCGACGGGCACGACCTGGGACTGCTCGGACAGGTTGGCCACGACGCGCAGCCGCCCGCGTGACAGGACGAACCACGAGGCGTCCTCGTCGAAGCGGGCGCTCGTGTCCCGCAGGTCACCGGAGGCGATGTCGGGTTCGGTGCGGCGAACCTCGAGGAGCCGCCGGTAGAACGCGAGCGTCTCGACGTGGCCCGGTGCGTCGACCTCCGACCACCGCAGCACGCTCGACTCGCGGGTGGCCGGGTCCTGCGGGTCGGGGACGTCCGCCTCGTCCCACCCGTGCGCCGCGAACTCGCCCCGGCGCCCGGTGCGCACGGCCTCGGCGAGCCAGTCCTCCTCGAAGGAGGTGAAGAACGCGAAGGGCGTTCCCGCGCGCCACTCCTCGCCCATGAAGACCATCGCCGTGTAGGGCGACAGGAGGTAGAGCGCCGCGCCGATGGCCTGCTGCCCCGGCGTCACGGTGGCCCCGATGCGGTCGCCGACCGCGCGGTTGCCGACCTGGTCGTGGGTCTGCAGGTAGGCGACGAAGCGGTGCCCGGACGTCGTGGCGGGGTCGACCGGCCGACCCCAGGTCGCGTCGCGGAAGGTCGAGTAGCGGCCGTCGTGCAGGAAGGCCTGGGTGAGCACCTTGGCCAGGACCGACAGCACGCCCCCGTCGGGCCACGCGGCGGTGCCGCCGGCGAAGTCGGCGTAGTAGCCCTGGGTCTCGCCGGTGAGCGCCACGTGCAGGGCGTGGTGCACGTCGTCGTCCCACTGCACCGTCATGCCCCGGCCGCCCTCCGCGGTCGGCGTCACCATGACCGGGTCGTTGAGGTCGCTCTCCGCCACGAGGTCGAGCGAGCGGCCGAGCTGGGCTGCCAGAGAAGCGGTCTCGTCGGACAGCTGCGCGAGGACGTGACGATGGGAGGAGTCACGCAGCTCGTGGACGGCGTCGAGTCGCAACGCGTCGACGTGGAAGTCGCGGAACCACCGCAGCGCGTTGTCGACGACCCACCGCCGCACCTGCTGCGAGCCGTCACCGTCGAGGTTGACGGCCGGACCCCACGGCGTCGTGTGCGCGTCGGTGAAGTACGGCCCGAACTCCGCGAGGTAGTTGCCGGTGGGGCCGAGGTGGTTGTAGACGACGTCGAGGCAGACGCCCAGCCCGCGACCGTGGCAGGCGTCGACGAAGCGCTGGAAGGCCGCAGGCCCGCCGTAGGCGTCCTGGACGGCGTACGGCTGGACGCCGTCATATCCCCAACCGTGGGTCCCACCGAAGGCCGCGACGGGCATGACCTCGACGACGTCGATGCCGAGCTCGACGAGGTGGTCGAGGTGCCCGGTCGCGGCATCGAGCGTCCCCTCGGGTGTGAACGTGCCGACGTGCAGCTCGTAGACGACGCCGCCGGCCACGCCCCGACCCTCGCGGGGGCCGCGCCAGCCCGCGTCCTGCCACCGGTGGGCCGCGACGTCGAACGTGCGGCTGGGCCCGTGCACCCCGTACGGCTGCCAGGCGCTGCGCGGGTCGGGGCGCGGGTCGCCGCCGTCCAGGCTGAACGCGTAGTCGAGGACACCCGCCTTCGCGAGGTCATCGGTGGGCGTCCATGACCACCACCCGTCCCCGGCCTGCTGCATGGACCGGCGCTCCGGTTCCGTGCCGTGCGCCGCGGCCGCGACCCTCACCTCCACCGTCGTGGCGTACGGCGCCCAGACGTGGATCTCGTTCTCACTCATCGCGTTCCCTGTGGTCGGTGGTCCGGTCAGAGGTGCGCCCGGGCCGGCCTCACGCCTCGTGGACGAGGAGCGCGACGGGCAGATGCTCGTCGGGCAGCACCTGCGCCACCCGTACCCGTCCGCCGTCGGTCGCGCGCCCCGACACGGCATCCCGCCACCTTCCGGCCGGCAGCTCTACCGTCGCGTCGCCCCAGCCCCCGGCGTCGGCGAGCCGGCCGGCGAGTCGCGTGACCAGCGTCACGACGCGTGGCCCGTCGTCGTTCCCGCGCACGAACCCGACGAGGTGCGCCGAGGAGGAGTCGACCTCGGCGTACGTCGCAGACGGCCCGACGAAGGCGTCCGGGGCAGCCCGCCGGGTGCGCAGGGCCGCCGTGGTGAGCAGGAGCTTCTCGTCGGAGAGGTCCTGTGGGGCGGCACCGGCGTCCAGCCGGGTAAGGCGGTCGCGGCGCTCGGCGTAGTCGACGAGACGCCGGTTGTCCGGGTCGACGAGCGACAGGTCGACGAGGTCGGTGCCCTGGTAGACGTCCGGCACGCCGGGCATCGTCAGCTGGACGAGCTTCTGCCCGAGGGTGTTGGCCCGGATCTCCGTGGCCGTGCCGGTCAGCCACGCCTCGACGTGCGTCCGCACGTCCTCCGACGCGAGCACACCGGAGACGAAGCGATGGACCGCGGCCTCGTACCCCTCGTTCGGCGAGGTCCATCGGGTGTAGAGCTTGGACTCGCGGATCGCCTTGAGGGCGTAGGCGTTGAGTCGCTCGTCGCTGATCGGCCAGGCACCCACGAGCGTCTGCCAGAGGAAGTACTCGGTGAGTGCGTCGAGCGCGTCATCCCGGAAGGGGTCGGCCAGCCCGCGGGCGGTGCGCACCCACGCCGCCCACGCCTCGGGACGCTCCGCCAGGACGAAGAGCCGGGCCCGCACGTCCTCGGCTCGCTTGGTGTCGTGGGTCGAGAGGGTCGTCATCGTCGCCGGCCAGTGCTCGGCGAGCGTCGTCGCGAACCGGTGGAACTCGGCTGCCGGGACACCGACCCGCTCCGGGTCGCCACCGACCTCGTTGAGGCCCACGAGCCGGACGAACCGGTAGTACGCGGTGTCCTCGATGGCCTTGGCCATGACGGGTCCGCACGTCTGCTGGAACCGGACGAGGAACTCGTCGGCGGCGGCGGCATCCGTCCGCTCGGCCCGTCCGAGCGCGAGGTCGAGGAGCGCCCCGACCGTGCGGGCGTCGAGGTCCGGGCCGTGCAGCGACTCCCGGCCGCGCGCCACGGCGGACTCGAGCGCCACCGCGTCCCGCTCCTGCGGCTCGGTACCGGGCCGGCGGTAGACGCGGTAGCGGTCCATGCCCACGAGCATCGTCTCGAGGACCCGGCGCGCCTCGTCGGTGTCGAGGTCGGGCCGGGCCCGCGCCACGAGCCGCAGCAGCCGCTCGACCTCCGCGACGAGCATGACCTCGACGACCCACCGTTTCGACGTCGCGACGATGGCTCCGAGGTCCTGACGCTCCCCGACCAGCTCGGCCGAGAGCTCGTCGAGCGGCGCGGCACCTGCGGGGTCGACGAACAGGCCCCCGACGCGCAGCAGCGCGTCGTAGCCGGTGGTTCCCGCGGTGCGCCAGGACGCCGGCAGCTGCTCGTCGCCCTCGAGGATCTTCTCCACCACGACCCAGACGTCCCCGGTGGCCTCGGCGAGCCGTTCGAGGTACCCCTCGGGGTCCGCCAGGCCGTCCGGGTGGTCGATGCGAAGCCCGGCGACCGCGCCGGAGCGCACCGCCGCGAGGAGCCGCTCGTGCGTGGCGTCGAAGACCTCGGCGTCCTCGACGCGCACGGCGATGAGCGACGTGACGTCGAAGAAGCGGCGGTAGTTCAGCTCGGCGTCGCCGACCTGCCAGAACGCCAGCCGGTAGTGCTGGGCCTCCAGCACGTCGGCGAGCGGGGCCGACGGGTCCGTACCGGGCGCGAGCGGGAACACGTGGTCGTAGTAGCGGACCACCGGCTCGCCCTCGTGCTCCCCCAGCGACAGCTCCCCGGCCGCGAGCGCCTCCTCGAGCCGCGAGCCGAGCACGGGCAGCAGGATCCGCCCGTCCTGGGCGTCCCAGTCGACGTCGAACCAGGACGCGTACGCCGAGGTGCGGCCCTCGCGCAGCACGTCCCACAGGGGCCGGTTGAGCGACAGGGGCGTCGGCGTCGTCATGTGGTTCGGGACGACGTCGACGACGACCCCGAGGCCCGCCTCGTGCGCTGCTGCGCACAGCCGCTCGAAGCCGGCGTCGCCACCGAGACCCTCCGCGACGTGGCGGTGGTCGACGACGTCGTACCCATGCATCGACCCGCTCGTGGCCTGCAGGACGGGAGACAGGTAGAGGTGCGAGACGCCGAGGGCGGCGAGGTGGTCCACCTGGGCCAGCGCGTCCCCGAAGGTGAAGCCGGGCTCGAGCTGGAGCCGGTGCGTCGAGACCGGGATGCCGGGACGGGCTGCCGCGTCCGTCACGCCGTGGCCCCCTCCGTCACGCCCGCGACGGGCGGCGCCGCCGGCACCCGCGGGCACCGGAGGACGACGATGCTGTGGGCCTCGACCTGCACCTGCCACGTCGGGTCGAGGGGCGACTCCTCGATCTCCTCCCGCGCCGTGTCGATGACCGGGAGCCACTCCGTCCCGTACTCGGCGTCCGGCAGCGTGAACGACAGCGACTCGTGGTGGGCGTTGAAGAGCACGAGGAACGAGTCGTCGAGGATCTTCTGTCCCCGCGGGTCCGGCTCGGGGATGGCCGAGCCGTTGAGGAAGACCATGAGCGACTTGGCCATTCCGTTGCTCCACGCCTCGTCGTCCATGTGCTCGGCGTTCGGCATGAGCCAGGCGATGTCACCGAGCTCGCTCTCACCGCCGTGCTCGGCGCTGCCGGCGAAGAACCGGCGCCGGCGGAACACCGGGTGCTCCCGGCGCAGCCGGACGATCGACTGGGTGAAGGCGAGCAGCTGCTGGTCGTCCTCGTCGAGGGCCCAGTGGATCCACGAGATGTCGTTGTCCTGGCAGTACCCGTTGTTGTTGCCGCCTTGGGTGCGGCCGAGCTCGTCGCCGTGCAGGAGCATCGGGACGCCCTGGCTGAGCAGGAGGGTCGTCAGGAAGTTGCGCTGCTGGCGCGCCCGCAGGCCACGCACCGCGGGGTCGTCGCTCGGACCCTCGACGCCGCAGTTCCACGAGCGGTTGTGGCTCTCGCCGTCGTTGTTGCCCTCACCGTTGGCCTCGTTGTGCTTGTCGTTGTACGACACGAGGTCGCGCAGGGTGAAGCCGTCGTGCGCGGTGACGAAGTTGATCGACGCGATCGGCTTCCGGCCGGAGTGCTCGTAGAGGTCGCTCGAACCCGTGAAGCGGGAGGCGAACTCGCCGAGCGCCCCGCCCTCGCCGCGCCAGAAGTCCCGGACCGTGTCACGGTACTGGCCGTTCCACTCGGTCCACAGGGGCGGGAAGCCGCCGACCTGGTAGCCGCCCTCCCCGACGTCCCAGGGCTCGGCGATGAGCTTGACCTGGCTGACGACCGGGTCCTGCTGGATGAGGTCGAAGAACGCCGACAGCTTGTCGACCTCGTGGAACTGGCGGGCCAGCGTCGCGGCGAGGTCGAAGCGGAAGCCGTCGACGTGCATCTCGGTGACCCAGTAGCGCAGCGAGTCCATGATGAGCTGGAGCACGTGCGGGCTGCGCATGAGGAGGCTGTTGCCGGTGCCGGTCGTGTCGTAGTAGTGCGACAGGTCGTCGCTGACGAGCCGGTAGTAGCTGTTGTTGTCCAGGCCCCGGAAGGCGAGCGTCGGGCCCATGTGGTTGCCCTCCGCCGTGTGGTTGTAGACGACGTCGAGGATGACCTCGATGTCGGCCTCGTGCAGCGCCCTGACCATGGCCTTGAACTCCAGAACCTGCTGCCCGCGCTGACCCCCCGCCGCGTAGGCGTTGTGCGGGGCCAGGAAGCCGATCGTGTTGTAGCCCCAGTAGTTCGACAGGCCGCGCTCGACGAGCGGCGCGTCCTGGACGAACTGGTGCACCGGCATCAGCTCGACGGCGGTGACGCCGAGGTCGGTCAGGTGCTTGATCGTCGCCGGGTGGGCGATGCCGGCGTAGGTGCCGCGGATCTCCTCCGGGACCTCGGGGTGCAGCATCGTCAGACCCTTGACGTGGGCCTCGTAGATGACGCTCTCGTGGTACTCGTGCCGCGGGGGGCGGTCGTCGCCCCAGTCGAAGAAGGGGTTGACGACGACGGAGTGCATCGTGTGGGCGATGCTGTCGTCGGTGTTGATCTCGGTCGTCGTCGCCGCGTCGGGGTCACCGAAGGTGTACGAGTACAGGGACTGGTCGTTCTCGGCCTGCCCCTCGATGGCCTTGGCGTACGGGTCCAGCAGGAGCTTGCTCGGGTTGCAGCGGTGCCCGTTCTCGGGCTCGTAGGGGCCGTGGACGCGGAAACCGTACCGCTGGCCGGGCTGCAGGAACGGCACGTACCCGTGCCACACGAACCCGTCGACCTCCGGCAGGTCGAGGCGCGTCTCGGCCAGGTCGTCCGTGAGCAGACACAGCTCGACACGCTCGGCGACCTCCGAGAAGACCGCGAAGTTGACCCCCGCGCCGTCGTACGTGGCGCCGAGGGGGTAGGGCTTGCCGGGCCAGATCTCCATGGAGCTTCTTCCGTCGTCATGGACGCGGCCGGGGCCGCGCCGCCACCGGTGTGGCGTCGGGCGGACGGCGCCGGCCACCCCGGGCCCATCGTGGTGCCCGGCGGGGTGCCGCGCAACCACCGCTCCCCTGACGGTCGGGCCTCGGCCCGCCGGGGAAGCGACGCCCGCTGCGCGCGTCCGTGCTTCCAGTACCCCGTGAGGGCGACCCGGTGACGCCCGCCCACCTCGCCGACGGGGAGGCCGCCTCAGCGTGGCGCTGGACGGCCTGTCACAGAGCCCCGCCCAGCGTCACGCCTCCGTCGATGGTGAGGGTCTGGCCGGTGATCCACGAGGCGTCGGCGGACAGGAGGAAGGTCACGGCGCCGGCGACGTCCTCGGGGACGCCGAGCCTCTTCATCGGGTAGGCGGCCGCCACCTGCTCCTCACGGCCGGTGTAGAGCGCCTCGGCGAACTTGGTCTTGACGACCGCGGGCGCGACGGCGTTGACACGCACGTCGGGACCCAGCTCGTGGCCCAGCTCGGTGGTCAGGTGGATGAGCGCGGCCTTCGAGACGCCGTACCAGCCGATGACGCCCGAGGCGCCCTGCCCGGCGACCGACGCGAGGTTGACGACCGCGGCGGGGTGCTCGGCGTCACCGAAACCCGCGCCGACGGCCTTGCGGATCCACGAGAACGCCGCGACGACGTTGACGTCGAGCACCTTGCGGGCGACGTCGAGGTCGGTGTCGAGCATCGGCCCGTAGACGGGGTTGATGCCGGTGTTGTTGACGAGCAGGTGCAGGCCGCCGAACGTCTCCCTCGCCGCAGCGATGGTCTCGTCCTGGTGCGCCTCGTCGGCGGCGTTGCCGGCCACCCCCAGCGCGCACTCGGGACCACCGAGCCGCTCGACGGCCTGGGCGAGCGCCTCCTGCCGACGCGCCGTGACGACGACCCTGGCACCGTCGGCGACGAGCCGCTCGGCGATGCCGAAGCCGATGCCGCGGGAGGCACCGGTGACGATGGCGACGGCACCATCGTGGCGCCGTCGGGCGTCCTCACCGCCCATCAGAAGCCGAGGTCCCGGCCGATGAGCTCCTTCATGATCTCGTTGGAGCCGGCCCAGATCTTCGTGACGCGGGCGTCGCGCCAGGCGCGAGCCACCCGGTACTCGTTCATGAAGCCGTAGCCCCCGTACAGCTGGACGCAGTGGTCGAGGACGTCGTTCTGCACCTGGGAGCTCCACCACTTGGCCTTGGCGGCGTCGACCGCGCTGAGCCGGCCCTGGCTGTGGGCCAGGACGCAGTCGTCGACGTAGGCCTCGGCCACCTCGATCTTCGTCACGAGCTCGGCCAGGAGGAACTTGTTGTGCTGGAACTGGCCGATGGACTGGCCGAAGGCCTGGCGGTCCTTGGCGTACTGGATGGTCTCCTCGAGGATCGCCTTCGGGTGCGCGACGTTCGAGACGGCGGCGCCGATGCGCTCCTGGGGCAGGCGCTGCATCATCGCGATGAAGCCCATTCCCTCGGGCCCGAGCCGGTTCTCGTCGGGCAGGCGGACGTTCTCGAAGAACAGCTCGGCGGTGTCCGACTCCTCCATGCCGACCTTGTCGAGCTTGCGGCCGTTGTGGAATCCCTCCGTGCCGCGCTCCACGACGAAGAGGGTGATGCCCTTGGCCCCCTTGGACGGGTCGGTGCGGGTGGCCACGATGACGAGGTCGGCCTGGTAGCCGTTCGTGATGAAGGTCTTGGAGCCGTTGAGCACCCAGCCGTCGCCGTCGCGCACTGCGGTGGTCTTGAGGGCGGCGAGGTCGGAGCCGCCCGAGGGCTCGGTCATCGCGATGGCGCAGACGAGGTCGCCGCTGGCCATGCCCGGCAGCCAGCGCTGCTTCTGCTCCTCGGTGCCGAGGTCGACGATGTAGGGCGGGCAGACGTCGGAGTGGATGCCGAAGCACGAGCTCGTCGCGGCGTTGAAGCGCGACATCTCCTCGGCGATGACGGCGTTGAAGCGGTAGTCCTTGACACCGGCGCCGCCGAACTCCTCCGGGATCTCGAAGCCGAACAGGCCCTGCTTGCCGGCCTCGCGCCAGATGTCCCGGTCGATCGACTTGGCCTCGATCATCTGCTCGGCGCGCGGCTGCAGCGTGCGGTGCACGAACTCGCGCGCCGACGCGCGCATCGCCTCGTGGTCCTCGTCGTAGATGTTGCGGGGCATCCGTCCTCCGTGGGGCGTGGGGGCGTGGCTGGCGACGCGCCGTACCGACAGGTAACTAAGCGCTTGCTTAGTCTCCCGCCGCTACGGCATGCTGTCAACGTGCCGCAGCCCACGCCGAGCCGGACCTCACGCGCGAACCCGAGCCAGGACCCGTCGACCGTCGACCGCCTCATGCACGCGGCCGCGCACGCCTTCGCCGACAAGGGCTTCCACGCCACGACGACCCGCGACATCGCCTCGGGCGCGGGCCTGTCCCCCGCGGGGGTCTACGTGCACTTCGGGACGAAGGAGGAGCTCCTCTTCAACCTCAGCCGCAGCGGCCACGAGAGCGCCCTGCGCCTCCTGCGCGGCGCCATCGCCGACGGCCCGACGCCGACCGAGCAGCTGGCCAACGTCATGGCGCGGTTCACCGAGTGGCACGTCGAGCAGTACCAGGTGGCGCGCGTCGTGCAGTACGAGCACCACCACCTGACGCCCGAGCACCACGCCGAGGTGCTCGCCCTGCGCAAGGAGATGGACGGCCTCGTCCGCGGCATCCTCGAGCGGGGTGTCGCCGACGGCGCCTTCACCGTCGACGACAGCGGCGACACGGCCCTCGCGCTCCTGTCGATCGTCGTCGACGTCGCCCGCTGGTACTCCCCCACGATCCGCCGGTCCCCCGCACAGATCGGCGCGACCAATGCCGCCCTCGCGCTGCGGCTGGTCGGCGCGGCGGGCTGACCCGCGTGGCGGCCCACGCCGGCCACAGCGTCCTCCTCGTCCCGGTCCCGCAGCTCGAGCCGTTCGTCCTCGGTCGCACCCGCCACTACGACGAGGCGTACGCGTCCGAGGACCCGAGCTTCGTCCACGCGCACGTCACGGTCCTCGGACCCTTCCTGCCACGCCATGAGCTCACCGAGGAGGTCTTCGGCATCGTGGACGAGATCGCCTCTGCCACGGGGCCGTTCGACTTCACCCTGGAGCGGACGGACACGTTCCCCAACGGTATTGTGCACCTGCTCCCGGACCCCGACGACGTGTTCCGCAGCCTGACCGCCGCCCTGTGGCAGTCCTTTCCGCAGTGTCCCCCGTACGGCGGTGCGTTCGCCGACGTCGTGCCGCACCTGACCCTCGACGCGGTGTCCGACACCGTCACCGAGGACTCGACCCGGCTGGCCGTGAGGTCGTGGACACCGGCCGCGTGCCGTGCCGAGCGACTCGACCTCGCATGGTACGAACCCCACCGGTGCCACCTGCTGCGCTCGTGGCGCCTCGGCGGGCAAGGGGTCGCCTCCACCTAGCGGGGTGGGTCAGGCGTCCGGGTCAGTCCCCGAGGACCGGAGTCGGGAGAGGACCGGCGGGGTGGGCAGTCTGTGCCCCGTGCTGGGTCTCGCGCGCGGCCGTCGGCTCGGGGCCGAGGTCGACCGTGAGGCGAGGCAGGAAGAACTGCACGAGCGGTCCGATCGACACGGCGTACAGCACCGTACCGAGGCCCACTGAGCCGCCGAGCAGCCAGCCGACGACGAGGACGACCACCTCGATCGTCGTGCGCACCAGCCGGATCGACAGTCCGGTGCGGCGGGCGAGGCCGGTCATCAGGCCGTCGCGCGGGCCGGGTCCGAGCTGGCTGCCGATGTACAGGCCGCCGGCGACGCCGTTGAGCCCGAGGCCGGACAGCAGGAGCGTCGCACGGGCCCACAGGGCGTCCGGCTCGACGATGAGCGCGAGACCGGCGTCGGCGGCCAGACCGATGACGACGACGTTGGCCACGGTGCCGAGCCCGGGCCACTGCCGCAGCGGCACCCAGAGCAGCAGCACGAGCGCGCCGATCACGATGGTGACCTGCCCGAAGGTCAGCGGCACGTGGCTCGCGACGCCCATGTGGAAGACGTCCCACGGGTCGAGCCCGAGCGCGCCGCGGACCATCATCGCCATCGAGACGCCGTAGAGCGTCAGCCCGACGAGGAGCTGGACGACGCGCCGCGGCAGGTGCGGCGCTCGCAGCTGGGCGACCGGTCCGAGGTTGCGCAGGGGCACGTGGCGTCTCATGGAACCATCGTGGCCACGATTGGACTGCCGGTTAAGGGCCAGTCATGGCAGAGTGGACCTCATGCGCTCCGTCTCCGCCCGGACCCTGTCCGCCCTCCTCGGACCCGAGCCGCTCCCCCGGCCGGCCTACCGCGGGCTCGCGGACGCGGTGCGCCGCCTCGTCTCCGACGGCCGGCTCCTCGTCGGCACCCGGCTGCCGAGCGAGCGCGCCCTGACCGCCGAGCTCGGGCTGAGCCGCACGACGGTCGTCGCCGCCTTGGACGCGCTGCGTGACGAGGGTTTCGTCGTCACCCGTCGCGGCTCTGGCAGCGTCGTCGCCCTGCCCACGGGCGCTTCGGGTCTCGCGCTGTCCGGCGCAGGTCTCATCCCGACCGACGTGCCGCCCGAGGTCATCGACCTCACCTACGCCGCGCTGCCCGCGGCCGCCGGCCTCACCGCCGCGTACGAGCGCGCTCTCGCCGAGCTGCCACGGCACCTCGCGACGGCCGGCTACCACCCCCACGGGCTGCCCGAGACCCGCGCCGCGATCGCCGACTGGTTCGACGGTCGGGGTCTGCCCACCTCACCCGAGCAGGTCGTCGTCACCTCCGGCGCCCACGCCGGGCTCTCCTCGGTCCTGCGGGCCGAGCTCGACGTCGGTGACCGCGTCCTCGTCGAGACCCCGACCTACCCCAACGCCGTCGTCGCGGTCCGGCGCTCGGGCCTGCGGCCCGTGCCGACCCCCCTGACCCGGCTCGGCTGGGACCTCGACGCGGTCGAGGTCGCCCTGCGCCAGAGCGGGGCCAGGATGGCCTACCTCATCCCGGACCACCAGAACCCGACCGGGCTGCTCATGGACGCCCCGACGCGGGTCGCCGTCGCCGACGTGCTCGCTCGCGGTCGCGCCGTGCCGGTCGTCGACGAGACGTTCGTCGAGCTCGGCCTCGACGAGGCGGCCGCCGCCGACCGCGTCCCGCCGTTCGCGACCTCGGCCCCGGCGGCGTACACCCTCGGCAGCGCGGGCAAGACCTGGTGGGGCGGCATCCGCGTCGGATGGGTGCGCGCGCCGCGCGAGGCGGTCGGAGCCGTCGTGGAGTCGCGCCACAGCCTCGACCTCGGCAGCGCGGTGCTCGAGCAGCTCGTCGTGGCCGACCTGCTGCGCCAGGGGGACGCGGTGCTGGTCGCCCGGCGCCGCGAGGCCCGCGCGCGCCGCGACGCCATGGTGGCGGCCGTGCGGCGCCACCTGTCCGACTGGCGGTTCGACGTGCCGGTCGGAGGGCTCAACCTATGGTGCGAGCTGCCGGTGGCCCGCGGTGACCAGCTGGCCCGCGTCGCCGAGCAGGCCGGCGTCCGGCTCGCCCGGGGAAGCCAGTTCGCCGCGGCCGGCGGACTCGGACGCTGGGTCCGGATCCCCTTCTGCGTCCCGGCCGATGAGGCCGACGAGGTCGGCCGACGCCTCGCGGCCGCCTGGGACCTCGCCCTCGCGGGGAGGCCGGTCCGCGACGACGCGCCGCCGCTCATCGCCTGACCCACCGGTCGTGCCGACCCGCCCTGTCACACTGGGGAGGTGGGAAGCTCACGCGTGACGGTGCGGACGTGCCGCTGGGAGGACGGCGCCGTCGTCGAGGAGGGCTTCGCCCTCGAGCAGGTGTCCGACCACCTCGACCGCGAGGGCTCCCTGCTCTGGGTCGACCTCTGCGAGCCCGACCACGACCACCTGCTCCGGCTGGCCGGCGAGCTGGGTCTCGACCCCCACGCCGTGGAGGACGCCGTCACCGCCGGCGAGCGGCCCAAGGCCACCCGGCACGCCAAGCACACCTTCCTCACGGTGTACGCGACCCGCCTCGAGGCACCGGAGGACGACCCGACCGCCCGGGACTCGCGGCTGCGCCTGACGCGCATCTCTGCGTTCGTCCTGCCGCGTGGTGTCATCACGGTGCGCTCGAACCCGGACTTCGACATGGGCCGGGTCCTCGACCGGTGGAACGAGGACCCCGAGCTGCTGCGCCACGGCGTCGGCGCCCTCGTCCACGGCCTCCTCGACACCGTCGTCGACGGGCACTTCGAGACGATCCAGCAGCTCGACGACGCGATCGAGGGACTCGAGGACGACCTCTTCGACGACCGTGGTCGGACACGCGTCGCGCAGGTGCGCACCTACCGACTGCGCAAGGAGCTCGTCGAGCTGCGCCGGGTCGTGCTGCCCATGCGTGACGTCGTCAACGCCGTGCTGCGCCACCGCACGGACCTCGACGAGCGGCGCCCCGAGCTCGACGGGTTCTACGACGACCTGTACGACCACGTCCTGCGCGCCGCCGAGTGGACCGAGTCGCTGCGCGACATGGTGACGACGGTCTTCGAGACCAACCTGTCGCTGCAGGACGCCCGGCTCAACACCGTCATGAAGAAGCTGACCGCCTGGGCGGCGATCATCGCCGTGCCGACGGCGGTCACCGGCTGGTACGGCCAGAACGTGCCCTACCCCGGGTTCGGCTCGCACGCAGGCGTGCTCGTCAGCGGTGGCGTCATCGTCGTGGTCGCGGCCCTGCTCTACCTCGTGTTCCGACGCAAGGGGTGGATCTAGGGACGGCCACCGCGTCAGAACTCTGACGCGATGGCCGTCGCCGTCGTGCGGGCGCGCAGGTCAGTCGCGCGTCAGCTTGCGGTAGGTGACCCGGTGGGGACGAGCCGCCTCGGGACCGAGGCGCTCGACCTTGTTGGCCTCGTAGGACTCGAAGTTGCCCTCGAACCAGTACCAGCGCGCCGGGTCGTCCTCGGTGCCCTCGTAGGCGAGGATGTGCGTCGCGACCCGGTCGAGGAACCACCGGTCGTGGGAGATGACGACGGCGCAGCCCGGGAAGTCGAGCAGCGCGTTCTCGAGCGAGCCGAGGGTCTCGACGTCGAGGTCGTTCGTCGGCTCGTCGAGCAGGAGCAGGTTGCCGCCCTGCTTGAGCGTGAGCGCGAGGTTGAGGCGGTTGCGCTCGCCACCGGACAGGACGCCCGAGAGCTTCTGCTGGTCCGGGCCCTTGAAGCCGAACTGCGACACGTAGGCGCGCGACGGGATCTCGACCTGGCCGACCTTGATGTGGTCGAGGCCGTCGGAGACGATCTCCCACAGGTTCTTCTTCGGGTCCAGGCCCTCGCGGCCCTGGTCGACGTAGGAGATCTTCACGGTCTCGCCGATCTTGACCTCGCCGGCATCGGGCTGCTCGAACCCGACGATGGTCTTGAAGAGCGTCGACTTGCCGACGCCGTTGGGACCGATGACGCCGACGATGCCGTTGCGCGGCAGCGAGAAGGACAGGTTGTCGATGAGGACGCGGTCGCCGAAGCCCTTCCTCAGGTTGTTCACCTCGATGACCGTCGAGCCCAGGCGCGGGCCGGGCGGAATCTGGATCTCCTCGAAGTCGAGCTTGCGGGTGCGCTCGGCCTCGGCCGCCATCTCCTCGTAGCGGGCCAGGCGGGCCTTGGACTTGGCCTGGCGACCCTTGGCGTTGCTGCGGACCCACTCGAGCTCCTGCTTGAGGCGCTTCTGCAGCTTTTGGTCCTTCTTGCCCTGGACCTGGAGCCGCTCGGACTTCTTCTCGAGGTAGGTCGAGTAGTTGCCCTCGTACGGGTAGAGCCGGCCGCGGTCCACCTCGGCGATCCACTGGGCGACGTTGTCGAGGAAGTAGCGGTCGTGGGTGACCGCGATGACGGCGCCCGGGTAGGACTCGAGGTGCTGCTCGAGCCACTGCACCGACTCGGCGTCGAGGTGGTTGGTCGGCTCGTCGAGCAGCAGCAGGTCCGGCTTCTGCAGCAGCAGCTTGCACAGGGCGACACGGCGGCGCTCGCCACCGGACAGGTTGGTGACCGCGGCGTCCGGCGGCGGGCAGCGCAGCGCGTCCATGGCCTGCTCGAGCTGGGAGTCGAGGTCCCAGGCGTCGGCGTGGTCGATGTCCTCCTGCAGCTTGCCCATCTCGGCGAGCAGCGCGTCGTAGTCGGCGTCGGGGTCTGCCATCTCGGCGGAGATCTCGTTGTAGCGGTCGAGCTTGGCCTTGATCTCGCCGGCGCCCTCCTCGACGTTGCCGAGGACCGTCTTGTCCTCGTTGAGGGGCGGCTCCTGCAGGAGGATGCCGACCGTCGCACCGTTGGCGAGACGGGCCTCGCCGTTGCTGGGCTGGTCGAGTCCGGCCATGATCTTGAGGATCGTCGACTTGCCCGCACCGTTCGGACCGACCATGCCGATCTTCGCGCCGGGGTAGAACGACATCGAGACGTCGTCGAGGATGACCTTCTCGTTGTGCGCCTTGCGCGCACGGGTCATGGTGTAGATGTACTCGGCCATGCGCAGAAGGCTATCTGCCGCACCGCGCACGACCGAATCGGTGCCGCCCGGGTGACGGCGCCCCGCCGGCGCGTGCTCAGGCAGGCACCTGCTCGACGTCGTAGTCGTCGGTCTCGGGGTCACCGAGCAGCGAGGCCCCTGCCTCGAGCTCACCGGTCACGACGCCGTTCTCGTCGACGCCGGCCGGACGCTCCTCACCGGACAGCTGCTCGAGCGCGCCACGCACGTCCGGGTCGGAGGTGCGGTCCTGGCCCAGAGCCGCCGCCCGGCTCACCCGCTCGAAGACGGCCCGGCCCCACCCGAGGTCGTGCCCGATGTGGTCGGCGTCGATCTCGGTCGCCGTGCGCTGCTGCCCGTCGGCTCCGACGTACTGCTTGACGGAGACGTTGCCCTCGACGATGACCGGCTGTCCCTTGCGCAGGGAGGCGGCCGCGTTGGCGGCGAGCGCGTTGAAGGCGATGACGGAGTAGAAGCTCGTGTCGAGGTCGGCGAACTTGCCGTCGGCCGTCCGGCGGAACGGTGTCGTGGCGATGCGGAAGGTCGTGAAGACGTTGCCGTTGCGACCCTGTCGCTCGACGGGGTCGCTGACGACGTTGCCGTGGACGGTGATGCGGGTCTCGTTCATGGGCCTGCTCCCTGCTCGGTCCGGCCACGGGGCCGGCTCGTTGACGGCGGGCGGCGGCTTGCCACCCGCGACCACCGTGCCGCGAACCGGTCGACCGCGCCGAGCCCCGAGCAGCGGCCTGTGGACGAACACCCCTGCGGGACAGGGGGTGTGGACCACCCTCGCGTCGTCAGCGCGCCGCGGCGTCGAGCTGCTCGCGGGTCTCGCGGTGCCGGGCGAGCACCTGGTCGACCGGGACGAGGACCCGGTCGTCCGCGACGGTCGCGACGGCCTCGGTCAGGCGCGCCGCGACGATCCGGCGGCGACGGCGCGCGCCGACCTGCGCCCACGCCCTCGAGGCCGCACCGAGCACGAGCCCGAGGACGACCCCGCCGACGAGCAGCACGAGCGGCAGCGGGAGCACCCACCACGTCGGCGCCTCGGGCCGAGGCAGCTGGAGCAGGCCCATGACCCAGAGCACGAGGTACCACACGAGCCCGGCGACGGCGCCGATCCCGAGCATCCACTGCAGGACGTCGACGAGGAACCACCACGCCGGGCGGCGGCCCCGCAGCGGAGTGTCGAGCAGGGCCCGGTCGAGGGCGTCGGCGAGGCCGTCCTCGCCCTGCCGGACCGCGTCCTCGGCGGCGGTGGCCCAGCGGACGGGCAGCTCGGCGGTGGCGTCGCGGACGAAGGATCGCGTCGCGAGGTCGACCGCCGAGACGGCGGCAGCGGTGGGGGCGGGGACCGAGGACCGGCCGAGCACGGCGCGCACGTCCTCGCCGCCGATCTCGACGGGGATCGGGCGCGCGCCGGCCCGGTCGAGGCGCAACCGGCGGATGGGGTCGGGCGTCAGGGACCGGCTCCACCGTGCGAAGAGCCACGCCGTGTGCCCGAAGGCCTCGCGGCGGTGGTCCCGCTCGACGGCGTCGAGGACCACGGGCACGCCCGCGGCCCTCGCGAGGGAGGCGTCGAGGCCGGCACGCGGGAGGCGGCCCACGTCGGGCTCGCGCTCGGCGACGCCCCGGCGCAGGGTGGTGGCCGCCGCGACGACGTCGGCGCTCAGGCGCTGGCGCGCGGCCGCGTGGCCGGCGACGGCGTTGGCGATGCGCTGCCTGAGCTCGGGCAGGCCCTGGCCGGTGACCGTCGAGGTGGCAAGGACGGTGGGGCGCCGGACGCCGTCGGCCTCGAGCAGCCTGGCGAGGTCGGTCGCCAGCGTCGCGGTCGCTCCTTCGGGCAGCCGGTCGACCTGGTTGAGCACCCCGAGGGTCACCGCGCCGTGGTGCGACAGGTGCGCGACGAACTCGTCGTGCAGCCGGGCGTCGGCGTACTTCTGCGGGTCTGTCACCCAGACGAACACGTCGACGAGGTCGAGGATCCGCTCGGCCTCCTGCCGGTGGGCCTGCTCGCGCGAGTCGAAGTCGGGCAGGTCGAGCAGGACGAGCCCGTTCAGCGACCCGAGCGACGCGAGCGACCCGAGCGACCCGAGCGACCCGGAGGCCTCGGCCTCCGCCGTGGCACCGACGCCCTGACGGGCCTTGACCCCGAGCCAGTCGAGCAGGCGGGTGGCGTCGGCATCGCCCCAGATGGCCGCGGTCGGCGCCGAGGTCGTCGGCCGCCGGGCGCCGATGGTCGCGACGTCGGCGCCGACGAGCGCGTTGAAGAGGGATGACTTGCCACTGCCGGTGGCGCCGGCGAGGGCGACGACCGTGTGGTCGCCACCGATGCCGGAGCGTTCGACGGCGCGGTCCACGACGTGCCGGGCCCGGTCGGCGTCGGTGCGGTCGAGCTGGTCACCGCCGGCGAGGATGGCCTTCGACAGGGCCGTGGTCCGCGCGGCGAGCTCGGTGGCGCTGACGCGGGTGCCCTGGGCGCGGCCCATGCGGATCGGGCTCATCGGGCGTCCTGCACCGCTGCAGCGGCCTTCCGGAGTGCGGTCGCGTGGTCGGGGTCGAGCTGCACGGTGCTGACGGCTCCTTCGAAACGGGTCTGCTCGGCGGCGTACAGCGACTCGACGCGCTCGACGAGCTGCTCCCTCGCCTTGCGGGCGAGGTCGCGCACCGCCTGGTCGCCGAAGACGGCCTCGAGCAGCTTCTGGCCGACGACGGCGGTCCCACCGGCGATGCCGAACTCGGCCCCGGTGATCCCGGCCGTGCTGGCGAAGGTCACGAGCATGAGCACGACCCCCAGCCCGTTGACGCCGTAGGCGAGGATCCGCGCGGTGGTGCGCCGGTCGCGGCCCTCGTTGCGCACCATGGTGAGGATGTCGCCCTGCCAGTCGCGCACGAGCCGGGCGATGCGCTCGTCGACGTCGGGTGCCGAGCGCTCGAGCCCCGGGTGCGAGGCGAGCAGCTGTGCACCGCCGGGCAGTCCGCGCCACGCGCGCGTGGTCGTCGTGGCGGCCACCTCGGCGCGATCGGCGACGAGCGCCGCGACGCCCGACTGGAGCGCGTCGCCCAGCTCGTCCGCCTTGGCCGGACCGCCCTTGAGGAACGCGGCGAAGCGGTCGCGGACGCGCGACACGGTGGACTCGACCTGGCGGAAGAACTCGCCCGTGCCGACGAACTCCTGCCAGCGGGCGAGGACCTCGCCCCGCAGCAGGCTGCCGTCCGTGACACCGTCGCGCACCGACTCGACGGCGAGCCCGTAGGCGCTCGACGCCGCCGCGACGAGGGTCTGCCCGGCGTCGCGCTGCTCGTCGAGGGCCGCGACGACGGAGTCGACGCGGGCGGTCAGCACGTCGAGCGCGCCGTTCAGGGTCTGGCGGACGACGGCGGCCCGGGACTGTGCGTCGCCGGCGAGCGCGGCGAGCCAGCCCTTGACCCGTTCGGTCTGGTCCTCGGGAAGCAGGCCGTCGCGCAGCGGCGACTCGACGATGGTGAAGATCGGCGCGCCACCGAGGCCCTGCTCGCGCAGCATCGAGGCCAGGTGGGTGCGGATGTCGTCGACGGCCTCGCGGGCGACGCGGTCGAGGACGATCGCGACGGACGCCCCGCGCTCGGACGCCTCGCGCAGCAGGGCCCACGGCACGGCGTCGGCGTAGCGCGCGGCGGTCGTGACGAAGATCCAGAGGTCGGCGGCGGCCAGCAGCTGGGTCGCGAGGTCGCGGTTGGCCTCGACGACGCTGTCGACGTCGGGCGCGTCGATGACGGCAAGGCCCGCGGTGACGGCGTCGGTGGGGACGAGCCGCAGCGCCCCCGGACCGTCGGAGGCGTTGTGCCGGCCGGTGATCCGCGCGAGGCTCGGCAGGATGCGCGGCCCGGCGAACCACCGCTCGTCGTCAGGATGGTGCACGAGGACGGGCGAGCGGGTCGTGGGACGCAGGATCCCCGGGAGGGTCACCTCCTTGCCGACGAGCGAGTTGACGAGCGTCGACTTGCCGGCTCCGGTCGACCCGCCGACCACGGCGAGTAGCGGCGCGTCGAGGGAGGCGACCCTCGGGATGACGTAGTCGTCGAGCTGGGCGAGGAGACGCCGGCGCGTCAGCCGCGCAGCGTCGGCGCCCGGAAGCTCGAGCGGGAAGGTGACGTCGTCCAGGGCAGCACGCAACGCGCCCACCGCCGAAAGAAGGCGGGCATCACCCACCCCTGACTCACCTGCCACGTCCCAATCCTCCCGTGTCACGCCACCACATCCAAACCGGACGAACGGCGTGTTCCGGACGCGCGGTCGATCCCTTGTCGACGCCGCAGGTCGAGCCGACCGAGTCGACGGAGCCGGCCGAGCCGGCCGAGCCGACCGCCGAGGACCCTGCGGGGTCCGCGCCCCCGGCAGGACTCGAACCTGCGACCAAGAGATTAGAAGGCTCTTGCTCTATCCGCTGAGCTACAGGGGCACTGCCCTTGCGGGCGCCGTCCAATGATAGGCATCCGGAGGCGAGAGCCCGATCGCTCAGGTGACCGGTGAGCCGACGAAGGCGCGGCGATGGGCGGTGATCGCCTCGAGGAGGACGAGCTTCGCGTCGCTGGGCATCGGCCTCTGCCGTGCCGTGGACGAGCCGCGACCGCAGCAGGGCGAGGTCGCTCGCGCTGTCCTGGAACGCCTCCATCGACCGCTTCGCGGGACGGCCGCCGCTGCGGCGGGCCCACTGCCGGGCGGCCCGACGCAGCCGCAGCTGGGACAGCATCGTCACCTCGGCGTGGGTCAGCCAGCCGGCGTCGGCGTACGGGGACAGGTACTGGCCGATGAGCCGGCCCTCTCGGCGGCGCAGCCACACGAGGAAGCCGACGAAGGCGAGGAAGAGCGGCACCTGGTAGGTCGCGTAGGCCTCGAAGAACCCGTCCATGCCGGCGAGCGCCGACAGGTTCCACAACCCGTGCAGGACCATGGCGCAGACCCAGCCGACGACGACGGCGACGACCCGCGTGGCCGGACGCCGGGCCGACACCGCGATCCCGATGCCGATGCCGGTGAGCGAGGTGAACAGTGGGTGCCCGAACGGCCCCATGAGGCCACGGACGAGGAACGTCGCCGTCAGGCCCTCGTTGCCGTACTCGTCGTAGGCCTGGCCGAGGTAGAGGATGTTCTCGCTGAAGGCGAAGCCGGCGCCGATGAGCCCGGCGTAGACGATGCCGTCGACGATCCCGTCGAACTCCCTGCGCCGCAGCAGGTAGACGAGCAGGACGCCGAGGCCCTTGAGGGTCTCCTCGGTGACCGGTGCGAGGTAGACGGCACCGGTGGCGAGCGGGTCGGTCCAGCGCGCCTCGACGAGGATCTTCAGGCCGAACGTGTTGAGGAAGAAGGCACCGACGACCGCCACGAGCGCGCCCCAGAGGAACGCGGACACCTGGTAGCGCACCGGCTCGGCCTCGTAGCGGTCGAGCCAGAGGTAGGTCGGGACGATGACGAACAGCGGGATGATCGCCGTGAGCGCCGACGTGATGATGACCTGGGCGGTGAGCCGTTGGCCGAGGATGCCCACGAGGACGAGCAGGCAGACGAGGAACACCGAGCCCACGACGCCGACGGTCAGCAGCGAGCGCAGCACCGGGCGCCGCGTCGGGTTGCGTGCCGGGCTCCACTGCGGCCCCGTCGTGACGTCCCCTGAGGTCATGGCGGAAGGCTAGTGCAGCGGCGACCGTGGCAGCCGTGCCGCGTGCACCGCCGTGGGCCTGGGCGGCGAGCCTCTATGGTGGTCCGGTGAGCGAGACCAACCACCGTGCCATCGCGGACCGCATCATCTGGGTCGACTGCGAGATGACCGGGCTGTCCCTCCAGTCCGACGCCCTCATCGAGGTGGCGGCCCTCGTCACGGACTTCGAGCTGAACCAGCTGGGCGAGGGCGTCGACGTCGTCATCCGTCCCCCGGACGAGGCCCTGGAGCAGATGGACGACTTTGTGCGCGACATGCACACGACGTCCGGGCTCATCGAGGAGCTCGACCGGGGCGTGACGGTGCGCGAGGCCGAGACCGTCGTCCTCGACTACGTGCGCACCTTCGTCCCCGAGCCGCGCAAGGCCCCGCTCGGCGGGAACACCGTGGCCACCGACCGCGGCTTCCTCGCGCGCGACATGCCCGTGCTGGAGCAGTACATGCACTACCGCATCATCGACGTCAGCTCGATCAAGGAGCTGTCCCGACGCTGGTACCCGCGCGTCTACTTCAACGCGCCGAAGAAGTCCGGCGGCCACCGAGCCCTCGCCGACATCCGCGAGTCCATCGCCGAGCTGCGCTACTACCGCGAGGCGGTCTTCGTGCCCCAGCCGGGGCCCGACAGCGCCACCGCCAAGGCACTCGCGCAGCCCCACGTCATCCAGCACTGACCGTCCCGCGAGCGGGCCCGGCACTGCCGACCGGGTGGTCACGAGCACCCTTTGGGGCCGTGTACGATTGGCGTCGCTGTCCCACGACGCCGAGCCTCCGGGCCCGGCTCGTGGCATGCATGGTGGGTGTAGCTCAGCTGGTAGAGCACCTGGTTGTGGTCCAGGTGGTCGCGGGTTCAAGTCCCGTCACTCACCCCGGCCAGAGGGCCCCGCACCGTCGGTGCGGGGCCTTCGCCGTGTCGTCGCCGTGTCGTCACGGCCTCGCCGTCACCGCCCGCAGAGGAGCCGCGCCGCGACGAGGTCGCCGTGGATCATCAGGCCGATGTCGGTGCGGCGCCGGTGCGACTCGCTCGATGCCGTCGTCACGGCGACGCGGTAGGCCGCGAGGTCGTCGGCGAGGTTCTGCGCCACCTCGCGGACGTCGTCCGACGCCGTCGACCGCGCCACGCCGAGCGCCCGGCCCCGCGCGGCGTCGACCGTGCCAGCCGTACCCGTCGACGAGGCGGTGGCGGCGGCAGCCACGACGGCGCCCATGGCGGCGCAGTCGGTGGCGGACGGGCCGGCCACGCGCGACGCCGAGGTGCTGCCGACCGGCCCGGCACCACCGGCCTCGCGGGAGGCGCCGTTGGCGACGACGGCGCTGCCCAGGGCCAGCCCGGTCGCGAGGAGGACTCCGGTCAGGTGGCGCCGCCGACGGACGGCGCTCGTGGTCGGGCTCATGGGGTCACCCCGTTCTGGGTCGCGGGCTGGTACTCGTACGCGCCCCGGTCGTCGTAGGTGCGCACGCCGACGCCCGTGTCGACGGTGGCCGGGTCGTCGACCCGGGGGCGCGAGGCCGCGTCGGTCGTCGGTTGGCCGGGAGCGCCGGAGTTCGCCGAGTCGATGGCGGGCGAACCGGGCTGGAGCGTGAAGTCACCGCCGGCGGGGTTGGTCAGGCCCGGGGCGGCCTGCAGCCCCCGCGGCTCCTGACCGCTCGCGGCCTGGAAGGCGGCCAGCGAGGTGTAGGAGGTCGAGCCCCACACCATCATCGTGCCGGCCACGCTGAGGTTGACGAGGTCGAAGTCGACGCTCGTCCCGAGCTGGGAGGTGGCATCGACACGGATGTTGCCCCTCGTCCTCGGACACTTCACCGTCCCGCCGGCGCCGTCCGGGCACCCGATCGCGTTGTCGACGGCGACGTTGTCGGCGATCGTGAAGCCGCTGGCCGTGCCGGACGGGACGCCCTCGAGGTTGATGCCGGCGCTGACGTTCCCGTAGACGGTGTTGCCGACGATCGAGCTGCCGGTGACGCCGTAGTTGTCGATGCCGTGGTCGCCGGTGATGCAGCCGGCGGTGTTGCCGGTCGGCGGGGCGCTGCAGTTGGACATCGACGCGGTGCTGAAACCCATGTTGTGGTAGCTGACGTTGTCGACGATCGTGTTGCCGTCACCGCCCGGGTAGGACTGGATGCCGGAGTCCTCGTTGTCGTGGACGCGGTTGCCGCCGACCACGTTGCCCCCAGAACGCAGGTCGATCCCGACGGCGTTGCGCACGTAGCCGTAGGCGTTCCAGGAGACCTCGTTGCCCGTGAGCTGGTTGCCGGTCGAGCCGTTCGTCACGAAGATCCCCGACGCGGAGTTGTCGGTCACGAGGTTGCCGCTGACGACGGACCCGGTCATCGAGTTGAGGTACATGCCGTACGCCGTGTACCCCTGGACCCGCTGCCCGGACCTCTTGATGGTGTTGCCCGACAGCGTCAGGCCCGTGGCGTTGTAGACGTAGACGGCGTCCTTGCTCGTGTCCTGCATGGTGAAGCCGGACACCGTGAGCCAGCTCTGGTTGCTGATCGTGAAGGCGTGCTTGGGCCCTGAGATGGTCACCGTGGCTCCCGCCGCCGGGCGGAAGGTGATCGGTGACCCTTGGACGCCGGAGTGCCAGGGGAAGACCTCGTCGGTGTACGTGCCGGTCGACACGAGCACGGTCTGCCCCGCGACCGCGACCTTGGCGGCCTTGGCGATGGTGCAGTAGGGGACGGTCGCGGTGCCGGACCCCGTGTCCGAGCAGCCCGCGCCCCCGACGTAGAGGTAGGTCGCGGCTCCGTCGGCGGCGCCGAGCGGTACGGCGGCCAGCCCGAGGGCCGCGACGAGGACGCCCGCCCCGAGCGCCGCCCGGTGCCGTCGGGACGATCCGTGCCTGAGTGTCTCCGAACGTGTCATCGCGGATCCCTGCCTCCGTCCCGCGTCCTGCTCCCCTGTCCTCCCAGTGTCGCTGCTGGTCGCGTCGGACACTCGTCCACGGGCTGGAGCACGCTCTACGTCAGATGGCGTACTCCGCTGCGACCGGCGTTCGCGCACCGCCGGGGCTCGGCCCCCGGCCCGGCCCCTGGGGGGTCGGCTCGGGCGGCGGGACACGCGACATCTCGCGCGATCTTCCGGGATGTTCTCGTATCGGGGCACCGGCGTTCGTGGAACCGGTGAGCAGTGGCCGCCGTGCCGCCGAAGAGGACCCCGGCAGGGTCCTCGTCCGGACCGAGAGGAGTGGAAGCCATGACGGAGTACCTCATCGCCTTCAACGACGAGTGGGTGCAGGAGCACACCGAGGACGAGATCAGGGCCAAGGGGGTCGCCAGCAGGGCCGTGGTGCGCGAGATGCAGGAGCAGGGTGTGCTCATCTTCACCAACGGCGGCCTCGACGCCGACACCGCGATCTGCAGCGTCGTGGCGCACGAGGGTCGACCCGTGTTCACCGACGGCCCGTTCGCCGAGACGAAGGAGCACCTCGGCGGCTTCTGCGTCGTCGACGTGCCCGACGACGAGACGGCGCGCTACTGGGCCGGACGCCTGGCCGTGGCCCTCGACTGGCCGCAGGAGGTCCACCGCTTCCGCGGTGCCGGCATGGCCCGCACCGAGCCCGCGCAGCGGGCCTGAGCGGTGGCGCGCCGGCGCGGAGTCCCCTCGAGACGCTCGTGGGGCGCTGACGGAGCCGTGACCGACGCGACCGCCGATGCAGCCCGGGCGCTCACCCGGGCCCACCACGAGGAGTGGGCCCGGGTGGTGGCCGGCCTGGCCCGGCGCTTCGGCGACCTCGACGTCGCCGAGGAGGCCGCCGCCGAGGCGTTCGCGAGGGCGGCGGAACGGTGGCCGGGCGACGGTGTGCCGCCCAACCCCGGCGGCTGGATCACCACCACCGCCACCCGAAGGGCGATCGACCGGATCCGTCGCGAGTCCCGACGCTCCACCAAGCACCAGGCGGCCCACATGCTCCACGACGACTCACCTGCCGAGCCGACCGGTCCCGTCGAGGACGACCGGCTCCGGCTGTTCTTCACCTGCTGTCATCCCGCGCTGTCGGTGGAGGCCCGGGTGGCACTCACCCTGCGGCTGCTCGGCGGCCTCACGGTCGGCGAGATCTCCCGGGCGTTCCTCGTGCCCGAGACGACGATGGCGCGGCGGATCACTCGCGCCAAGGCCAAGATCGCCGCAGCCCACATCCCCTTCCGCGTCCCGTCGGCCGCCGACGTCCGCGACCGGCTCGACGACGTGCTCGCGGTCGTCTACCTCGTCTTCAACGAGGGCTACCTCACCGGCGAGGGCGAGGACCCGGTCCGCGTCGACCTCATCGACGAGGCGATCCGTCTCGGCCGCCTGCTCCGTGCGCTCCTGCCGGACGACGGCGAGGTCGCCGGCCTGCTCGCCCTCATGCTCCTCACCGACGCCCGACGGTCGGCGCGCGTGTCGGCCACCGGCGAGCTGGTCACCCTCGACGAGCAGGACCGGGGCACGTGGGACCGGGCCCTCATCGCCGAGGGCGACGCCCTGGTCCGCGAGCGGCTCGAGGTCGTGGCGGCCGGCGGCGAGCGGCCGGGGCGGTACCAGCTGCTGGCGGCGATCAGCAAGGTGCACACCGACGCTCCCTCCGCGCGCGACACGCAGTGGTCCCACGTCGTCGCCCTCTACGGGGCGCTGGCGGCCCTCGACCCCTCGCCGGTCGTGCGGCTCAACCGGGCGGTCGCGGTGGCCGAGGTCGAGGGCCCGGCGGTCGGGTTGGCCGAGGTCGACCGCCTCGCCGAGGTCCTCGACCGCTACCACGCGTTCCACGCCGCGCGCGCCGACCTGCTGCGCCGGCTCGGCCGCGTCGACGAGGCGCGCGCAGCCTACGACCGGGCCATCGGGCTCACCGGCAACCCGGCCGAGCGCGCCTACCTCGCCCGCCGCCGCGACCGGCTGGCCGGCTGAGGTGCCGGCGGGCTCGGCCGAGCCGCGCCCACGCCCACCCCACGCCCAGGCCCGACGAGGCTCGACCGGGCTCCGCCGAGCCCGGTCGAGCTTCACCGAACGCACTGGGTCAGCGCCGGCCGGCGGTCTCCTTGCGGTGCTGGGCCAGACGCAGCCAGGTCTCCACGACGGTGTCGGGGTTGAGCGACATCGTCTCGATGCCCTGGTCGAGCAGCCACTCGGCCAGGTCCGGATGGTCGCTCGGGCCCTGCCCGCAGATGCCGACGTACTTGCCGCGCTCGCGGCACGCCGTGATCGCCATGGCGAGCATCTTGCGGACGGCGGGGTCGCGTTCGTCGAAGGACCCGGCGACGAGCGAGGAGTCCCGGTCCAGGCCGAGGGTCAGCTGCGTCATGTCGTTCGAGCCGATGGAGAACCCGTCGAAGTGGTCGAGGAACTCGTCGGCGTTGACGGCGTTGCTCGGCACCTCGCACATCATGACGACCTGGAGGTCGTTCTCGCCGCGAACCAGGCCGTGCGAGGCGAGCAGGTCGATGACGCCCTTCCCCTCGGTGACCGTGCGCACGAACGGGATCATGATCTTGACGTTGGTCAGGCCCATCTCGTCACGCACGTACTTGAGGGCCTCGCACTCCATCGCGAAGCACTCGGCGAAGTCGGCCGACAGGTACCGGGCGGCGCCGCGGTAGCCGATCATCGGGTTCTCCTCGTGCGGCTCGTACCGCTCGCCCCCCAGCAGCCCCGCGTACTCGTTCGACTTGAAGTCGGACATCCGCACGATGACCGGCTCAGGCGCGAAGGCCGCAGCGATGGTCGCGACCCCCTCCGCGACCCGCTGGACGAAGAACTCGCGCGGCCCGGCGTAGGCCGCGATCTGGGCCTCGATCTCGGAGCGCACCCCCGGCTCCTGGTCCTCGAGCTCGAGCAGGGCCCGCGGGTGGATGCCGATCTGCCGGTTGATGATGAACTCGAGGCGGGCCAGCCCGACGCCGTGGTTGGGCAGGCGCGCGAACTCGAAGGCCTGCTCGGGCGTGCCGACGTTCATCATCAGCTTGACGGGCAGGTCCGGCATGTCGTCGAGGGCGGTCTCGGTGACGGTGAACTCGCGCAGCCCGTCGTAGACGAACCCGGTGTCGCCCTCGGCGCAGGACACCGTCACCTCGCGGCCGTCGGCGAGGTCCGTGGTCGCCGAGCCGGTGCCGACGACGGCGGGGATGCCGAGCTCACGGGCGATGATCGCGGCGTGGCACGTGCGCCCACCGCGGTTGGTGACGATGGCGCTGGCGCGCTTCATGATCGGCTCCCAGTCGGGGTCGGTCATGTCGGCCACGAGCACCTCGCCGGGCTCGAAGTCGTGCATGGCGTCGATCGAGCTCAGCACGCGCACCGCCCCGGCGCCGATCTTCTGGCCGATGGCGCGGCCCTCGACGACGACCGGCCCGCGCTCGTCCATCCGGAACCGGCGCAGCGTCGAGCCGGACTGGCGCGACTGCACGGTCTCGGGGCGGGCCTGCAGGATGTAGAGCCCCCCGTCGATGCCGTCCTTGCCCCACTCGATGTCCATGGGCCGGCCGTAGTGCTCCTCGATGCGCAGCGCGTGCTGTGCGAGCTCGGTGACCTCGTCGTCGGTCAGGGACAGCAGCGGCCGCTGCTCCTCGGGCACCGGGACGAACTCGGTCGTGCGCCCGACGCTCACGTCGGAGGTGTAGACCATCTTCGTGGCCTTGCCACCGACTCCGCGCTTGAGGATCGCGGGGCGCCCGGCCCGCAGCGCCGGCTTGTAGACGTAGAACTCGTCGGGGTTGACCGCGCCCTGCACGACCGCCTCGCCGAGGCCGTAGCTGCTCGTGACGAACACGGCGTCCCGGAAGCCGGACTCGGTGTCCATCGTGAACATGACGCCGGAGGCGCCGATGTCCGAGCGCACCATCCGCTGGACCCCGGCGGACAACGCCACGACCGAGTGGTCGAAGTCGCTGTGGACGCGGTAGGAGATGGCGCGGTCGTTGTAGAGCGAGGCGAACACGAGCTTGATCGCGTGCAGGACGTTGTCGATGCCCCGGACGTTGAGGAACGTCTCCTGCTGGCCGGCGAAGGACGCGTCGGGCAGGTCCTCGGCCGTCGCGCTCGAGCGCACGGCGAAGCTGGGCTCCTCGGCGCCTCCCCCGGCCTGCTCGGCGACGAGCTGGTCGAAGGCGCCCCGGATGTCACGCTCGAGGTCCTCGGGGAAGGACTGGTGCTCCACCATCTCGCGGATGCTTGCACCCACCTCGGCGAGGCGCCGCGTGTCGTCGACGTCGAGGTCGTCGAGGAGGGCGTTGATGCGGTCCGCGAGGCCGTCCTCGGCCAGGAAGCGCCGGTAGGCGTCGGCGGTCGTGGCGAAGCCGTCGGGCACGGACACGCCGGCCTTCGACAGGTGCTGCACCATCTCACCCAGCGAGGCGTTCTTGCCGCCCACCGACTCGACGTCGGACAGGCCGAGGTCGGCGAACCTCACCACGTTCTCGGTCACTGCAGGTCCTTCCGGTTCCGGCCCGCCTGGGCGGGCCTCGTTGTCGTGCATGGTCATTCGCTCTGTTGTTCGGTGGATGGTGCCGGCGGTCAGCCGCCGTCGCCGAGACGGCGCGTCTGCATGATGACCGCGGCGATCTCCTCGACCGACATGTTCGAGGAGTTGACGACGGGCACTCGGTGGGCCCGGTACATCGCCTCGGCCCGGCGCAGCTCGTAGCTGCACTGGGCGAGGCTCGCGTACCTCGAGCCGGGTCGCCGCTCACCGCGCACCTGGCTCAGGCGGGCGGCCGTCGACAGGAGGCCGAAGCACTTGCCGGCGTAGGCGCGCACCGGGCGGGGCAGGTCGCTGGACTCGAAGTCCTCCTCGACGAGGGGGTAGTTGGCGACCTTGATGCCGTGCTGCAGGGCGAGGTAGATGGATGTCGGCGTCTTGCCGCATCGTGAGGGCGCGATGAGGATGAGGTGGGCCTGCTCGAGGTTGCGCATGCTCTGGCCGTCGTCGTGCTCCATCGCGAACTCGACGGCCCGCATCCGGGCCTCGTAGCGGCCGAGGTCGCCGACGCCGTGCAGGGCTCCGACGTGGTGGGCCGCGTTGACGTGCAGCACCCGCTCCACGGTGGCCAGGTGCGACCCGAAGAGGTCGATGAAGGCGCACCGCGTCTGCTGCAGCTCGGCGCACACCTCCTCGTCGGACACCGTCGAGAACACGAGGGGCGTCACGGTGTCGGTCATCGCGGCGTCGAGCTCGGCGACGACCTCGCGGGCCCGCTCCACCGTGCGGATGAAGGGGATCTTGCGCCTGACGAAACCCACGGTCGGGAACTGCTGCAGCATCATGTTGCCGAGGGTCTCGGCCGAGATGCCGGTGCCCCCGGCGAGGAAGAAGGCGGGCGTGGGTGGGGGGATCGCCCCTGGTGCCGTCGCAGGCGTCGTCGGTGAGGCCACGGGGCCACTGTGGCACAGCGGCGGGGTGGGACCGCCATGCGCGAGACGATACGGACGCTTTCCGGGTAAGCCCGAGCATGGTGGTCGGTGGCGGCGTGACGCACCTCACGGGCAGCGGCCCCGGCCGCCACGGGGGCGTCCGACCCGGCCCTGATCCGTGCTCAGCGCCGATTTTGTCGCGAACGACTCGCGCTGCTAACGTTTCCCCTCGTTGCGCCGCTAGCTCAATTGGCAGAGCAAGTGACTCTTAATCACTGGGTTCGGGGTTCGAGTCCCTGGCGGCGCACCATTGATGCAGGTCAGGAGCCCGGCCCTTTGGGCCGGGCTCTACTGCTGTCCCCGTCAGGGTCCCGCGCAGCCAAGGGCAGGCCCCGGGTGCGCGCCGAACCGCCCACTCCTTAGCGGCGGCTCTTCCGGCGGATGCCTCGACGTCGTCGCGGGCCAAGTGCCGACACCTTCAGCTCGGCCATTGTCTGCCCCAAGATTGCGCTCGTCCCCTCGCGAGACGCCTACTGATGGACGATGGGCGCTCGGGGCCACGTCGCTCGTCACCGCGTGCAGGCGCGGCCCCACGAGGAGGGTTCCCCCGGGACGGCTGGCATCTGCTGCGAAGGACGACCATTGACTTCCGCATCGCAGAAGTTACTATCCGCTGGACAGAAATCTGCGAGGAGTTGAGTCATGCCTACCCGACCCGCCAGGAACCCCACCGCCGCCCCGGACCCCGCCGCGACCATGCAGGCCGGCGCGACGCCGCTCGACGTCACGGCGCTCGCCGACGAGCTGGACGAGCGTCTGAGCGCCGCCGACCGTGACCTCTCCGAGCGCTTTCCCGGGCCCGCGGCCGGCCGGCAGCCGGTGCACACGGTGTACGTCCCCGCGGACCGGTACGACGCCCGGCTCGCGACGACGTGGGGCGCGGCGGCGACCGCCGCCATCGACTCGAACGCGGCTGCCTTCTCGTCGGTCGTCGACGACACGCAGACCGAGGAGGCGGTGCGCCGCAAGCTCGCGACCGAGCCGGTCGAGGACCTCCGGATCGACTTCGAGGACGGGTACGGGGCGCGCCCCGACGACGAGGAGGACGCTGCGGTCGACGCCGCCGCCGACGAGCTGCTCGCGTCGCTCGAGCGCGGTTCGGCTCCGCCCTTCACCGGCATCCGCTTCAAGTCGTTCGAGGCCCCGACCCGCCGCCGGGGGCTGCGCACCCTGGCCCGCTTCGTCGAGCGCGTGTGCGAGGAGGGTTCCCTGCCACCGGGGTTCGTCGTCACCCTGCCCAAGGTGACGAGCGTCGAACAGGTGGAGGCGATGGTGGTGGCCGCCGAACGGCTCGAGTCCGCGCTCGGGCTGGGCACGCCGCTCCGCTTCGAGATCCAGGTCGAGACGCCGCAGGCGATCCTCGGACCCGACGGTACCTCGCTCGTCCCGCGCATGATCCATGCGGCAGCCGGTCGGTGCACGGGACTGCACTACGGCACCTACGACTACTCGGCCTCCCTCGGCATCGCCGCCGCGCACCAGGCCATGGACCACCCTGCCGCCGACCACGCCAAGGCCGTCATGCAGGTCGCCGCGGCCGAGACGGGCGTGCGGCTCTCCGACGGGTCGACGAACGTCCTCCCGGTCGGCAGTGCCGACTCGGTGGCCGCCGCCTGGGCACTGCACCACCGGCTCGTGGGCCGCTCCCTCGCGCGCGGCTACTACCAGGGCTGGGACCTGCACCCGGCCCAGCTGCCGACACGGTACGCCGCGGTGTTCGCCTTCTACCGCAGTGGATTCCCCGGAGCGGCCCGCCGCCTGGCCGACTACGTCGCACAGCGCGACTCCGCCTTCATGGACGAGCCCGCGACCGCGCGCGCCCTCGCCGACTTCGTGCTGCGCGGCATCGACTGCGGCGCCCTGGACGCGGACGAGGCGGCCACTCGGTGCGGCATGGACCGCGCGGCCCTCGCGCAACTGGCCCGCCGCGCCTGACCACAGCGGTCGGCCGCCCACCTCGCTGGTCGCGCACCACGGCGCACGGCTGCGCCCGGCACGCGAGACGGGTCCGCCGGACCGTTGACGGCACGGGACAGCCACGCCTACCCTTCCATTATTCGATAATTTGATTCCGCATCTCGGAAGTCATAGACCGGAGCCGCAAGACCGCTCCACCGCGACCCCGACCACGGCACGCTGATGGGAAGCACCGTCGCGAGCAGAACCAGCCATCGACAATGGAGTTGAGACATGAGCATCGTTCTGGGCCCGAACCAGTACGGCAAGGCTGAGAACCGGGTGGTCCGCATCACGCGGGACACAGCCCGACACGAGATCGTCGACCTCAACGTGTCGACGTCACTGCGCGGTGACTTCGCCGACGCGCACGTGACCGGCGACCAGTCCAAGATCCTCCCCACGGACACGCAGAAGAACACCGCCTTCGTCTACGCCAAGAAGCACGGCGTCAGCTCGCCCGAGGACTACGCGCTCGCCCTCGCCGGACGCTTCCTCGACGCCGCGCCCGCGGCGACCGGGGCCCGCATCGAGGTCGAGCAGTACGCCTGGGACCGTATCCCGGTCGGCGACGGCGGTCACGACCACGCCTTCGTCCGCCGCGGCGGCGACACGCGCACGACCGTCGTCACGGTCGAACGCGCGGGGGACGCGTCGGCGGGGGCCGCGGCGGGGGCACGCACGACGCACGTCGTCTCCGGGCTCACGGACCTCGTCGTGCTCAAGTCCACCGGCTCGGAGTTCAAGGGATACCTCAAGGACGAGTACACGACGCTCGCCGAGACCGACGACCGCATCCTCGCGACGTCGCTCGTCGCCCGGTGGCGTCACCTCGGCACCGACGTCGACTGGAACAAGTCGTTCGACAGCGTCCGCGAGACGCTCCTCGAGGTGTTCGCGACCACGTACAGCCGCGCCCTGCAGGAGACCCTCCACGCCATGGGCCAGGCCGTCCTCGAGCGGCACGCGGACATCGCCGAGATCAGGTTCTCCGCGCCCAACAAGCACCACTTCCTCGTCGACTTCTCCGCCTTCCCGGACGTCGAGAACAACGGCGAGGTCTTCATCGCCGCCGACCGCCCCTACGGCCTCATCGAGGCGACCGTGCTGCGCGACGACGTGCCGGCCGCACCCGAGGCCTGGCTCGCCACCCCCGGCTTCTGCTGACCGGAAAGGGACTCGACCATGAGCACAGCTGCCACCGGGGCCACGCAGGCCCCTGCCCGGCGTCCCCGCCGGTCGCGCCACCCCGTCGACGAGGTGCTGCCCGCACCGCGGCTCTTCGTCTACGGCTTCCAGCACGTCCTCGCCTTCTACGCCGGCGCGGTCATCGTGCCGATCCTGCTCGCGAGCGCGATCCACCTGTCCACCGAGGAGCTCATCCACCTCATCAACGCCGACCTCTTCACGTGCGGCATCGCCTCGATCATCCAGTCGGTCGGCTTCTGGAAGGTGGGCGTTCGCCTCCCGCTGCTGCAGGGCGTGACCTTCACGGCCGTCTCTCCCATGATCGCCATCGGCCTCGCCGCCGGCGGCGGCACCGAGGGCCTGCTCGTCATCTACGGCGCGGTCATCGTCGCGGGCCTCTTCACCTTCCTCATCGCCCCGTACTTCAGCCGCCTGATCCGCTTCTTCCCGCCGGTCGTCACGGGCTCGGTCATCACGATCATCGGCATCGCGCTGCTGCCCGTCGCCGCGGCGGACGCCGTCGGCGGCGCCGGGCCCGACCTCAACCCGTCGAGCGGTCGCAACATGGCGTACGCGCTGGGCACGCTCGCGCTCATCGTCGTCATCCAGCGCGTCTTCAAGGGCTTCCTGGCAACCGTCGCCGTGCTCGTCGGCCTCGTCGCCGGCACGCTCGTCGCCTGGCTGCTGGGCGACGCGCACTTCGACAGCGTCTCGGGCTCAGGGTGGTTCGGCGTCACCACACCCTTCTACTTCGGCTGGCCGAAGTTCTCCGTCGCGGCCGTCATCTCGATGGTCGTGGTCATGCTCATCACCGCGGTCGAGACCACCGGTGACGTCTTCGCCACGGGAGAGATCGTCGAGAAGCGGATCGAGCGCGAGGACATCGCGCGTGCACTGCGGGCCGACGGTCTGGCGACGACGATCGGCGGCGTCTTCAACTCGTTCCCCTACACCTGCTTCGCCGAGAACGTCGGGCTGGTGCGCCTCACGCGGGTCAAGAGCCGCTACGTCGTCGCCATGGCCGGCGCGATCATGATCGTCATCGGTCTCATCCCCAAGGCGGGAGCGGTCGTCGCGGGGATCCCGCACCCCGTGCTGGGCGGCGCGGCACTCGCGATGTTCGCCACCGTGGCCGTCGTGGGCTTCCAGACCCTCTCGCGCGTGGACTTCCACGACCACCGCAACGTCGTCATCGTCGCCACGAGCGTCGGGCTCGCGATGTACGTCACGGCGCAGCCCGACGTCGCCAAGGCCGTGCCCGGCTGGGCGCAGATCATCCTCGGCTCGGGCATCACGCTCGGCAGCATCACGGCCATCCTGCTCAACCTGCTCTTCCACCACGTCGGCTCGACGCGGGGTCCGGCCGTCGCCGGCACCCCGGGCCGGCTCATCCGCCTCACCGAGGTCAACGAGATGACCCGGGAGCAGTTCGTGGACACGTTCGGGAGCCTCTTCCAGGGGCCGACCTGGGTGGTCGAGCGGGCCTACGACCAGCGGCCGTTCGCCGACACCAAGGACCTGCGCCAGGCCTTCCAGGAGGCGCTCTTCTCGGCCACCACCGAGGAGCAGCTCGACCTCATCGACGCCTACCCGGACCTCGGGGCCGAGAGCGTCGCCGGCGGTGACGAGGGTGAGGACTCACTGCGCGACCAGGCAGCGCTGGGCCTCACGCGTCTGGACGAGAAGGACCACCTGGAGCTGTCCGAGCTGACGCACCAGTACCGCGACCGTTTCGGCTTCCCGCTCGTCACGTGCGTGCGCGACCGGGACTCCTTCGCACAGGTGCTGCGTCACGGGTGGGAGCGGCTCAACAACTCGCCGAGCCAGGAGCACGCGGCGGCGCTCGTCGAGATCTCGAAGATCGCGGCGTACCGCTTCGACGGCCTCGTCGCCGACGCCAACCCGATCCACAGTGCCCGCACGCGCAGCGTCGACGTGGACCAGATGGCATGAGCCGGACCACCGACACCAGCACCTCGGCGTCCGCGGGACTCGAGACCTTCAACGACGAGCCGGTGGAGTCCCTGCGACCGCGGCTGCTCGCCTGCCTCGGCGTCGACCGCTGGGCCGACGAGGTGCTCGCCGGGCGGCCGTATGCCGGACGCGACGCGGTCCTCGAGGTGGCGGAGCGATCCGCCCGCCACCTCGACGACGCGGAGCTCGTCGCGGCGCTCGCCGGGCACCCCCGCATCGGGGAGCGGGCGAGCGCACCGGAGCACCACGCCGAGCTTCTCCCGGCGCGAGCAGTCGGGCGTCGACCCCGCCGACCGCGAGGTCGCCGCGGCCCTGGCCGCCGGCAACGCCGCGTACGAGAAGCGTTTCGACCGCGTCTTCCTCATCCGCGCCGCCGGACGGTCCGCCTCGGAGATCCTCGCGGAGCTGCGGCGTCGGCTCGCCAACGACGACGAGACCGAGCGCGCCGAGACCGTGGCCCAGCTGCGCGAGATCGCCCTGCTCCGGCTCGAGGGGGTGCTCTGATGTCGACCCTGTCGACCCACGTGCTCGACACCAGCACCGGGCGGCCGGCGCGGGACCTCGGGGTCACGCTCGAGTCGGCGTCCGGGGAGGCTCTGGGCGCCGCGACGACGGACGCGGACGGCCGGGTCGGGTCCCTCGGGCCCGACCGGCTCGAGGCCGGCGACTACCGCCTCCGGTTCGAGACCGGCGCCTGGTTCGCCGCCAACGGCACCCGCGGCTTCTACCCGGAGGTCACGATCGCTTTCACGATCGCCGACTCCGACAAGCACTACCACGTGCCCCTGCTGCTCAACCCGTACGGCTACTCGACCTACCGCGGCAGCTGACCTCCGCTCCACCACCCACCGACCCGGGCGTGCTCGTTACGTCGTAAGCCGTTGCAGCGCAACGCTGCTCAAGAGATGGGACGACGGCCTGCGGCCTCTTGACGGAGGACGCGCGTCCCCATACCGTTTTGCATATCGGAAATTCTTTTCCACATAACGGAAGTTGAGAGATGACGACGAACCAGCACCCCGGCGCACCGCTCGCCCCCGGCGGCCTGCGCTACCTGGCCAACTGCTCGATGCTGTTCACCGAGCTGCCGCTGCTCGCGCGACCCCAGGCCGCCCGTGACGCCGGCTTCGACACCATCGAGCTGTGGTGGCCGTGGCCCGAGCAGCCCGTGCCGGCCGACCGCGACGTCGAGGCCCTCGTCCGCGCCGTCGAGGATGCCGGCGTGCGTCTCGCCGGGCTCAACTTCTTCGCAGGCGACCTGGCCGGTCCGGACTGCGGGGTGCTGTCGATCCCCTCACGAGTGGGGCAGTTCCGCGACAACGTCGACGTCGCCGTCGGCATCGGCGAACGGCTCGGCGTCGGCGCCTTCAACGCGCTCTTCGGCAACCGCGTCGACGACGCGTCGCCGCAGGAGCAGGACGCCCTGGGCCGCGAGAGCATCGTGGCGGCCGCCCACTCGGCGGACCGCATCGGTGCGACGGTCCTCGTCGAGGCGGTCAGCGGGCCCAAGCCCTATCCCCTGCGCACGGCCGCGGACGCCGTCGCCGTCGTGGACGACGTGCGTGCGGCCGGCGCCCACAACGTCGGCTTCCTGCTCGACCTCTTCCACCTGGCCAACAACGGGGACGACCTCGACGCCGCCGTCGGCACCTACGCCGACCGGGTCGCCCACGTCCAGGTCGCGGACTGGCCCGGTCGCGGGGAGCCGGGGACCGGGCGCCTCGACCTCGACCGTCACCTCACCGACCTCGCTCGGCACGGCTACACCGGGTGGGTCGGGCTCGAGTACGCGCCGACGACCTCCACCCTCGACAGCCTCGGCCGGCTGGGGCTCGCCTCGACGACCGCGCAGTGAGCCGCTCCGCGCGGCCTCCCTCCACCACACCAGACCTCCCAACGATCGCAAGGAGATCGACATGACCAGCATCGCCTTCATCGGGCTCGGCATCATGGGCAGCCCGATGTCCGTGCACCTCGCCAAGGCCGGCCACGACGTCGTGGGCTACAACCTCACCCCCGACCGCTACGCCCCCCTCGTCGAGGCCGGCGGCCGAGGCGCTGACTCCATCGCCGACGCCGTCAAGGCCGCCGACGTCGTCGCCGTCATGGTGCCCGACTCCCCCGACGTGCAGGCGGTGCTGCTCGGCGACGACGGCGTCTTCGCCAACGCGCAGCCCGGCACACTCGTCATCGACTTCTCCTCGATCCGCCCCGACGTCACCGCCGAGCTCGCGAAGGAGGCCGGCGCCAAGGGGTTTCGTCTCCTCGACGCGCCGGTCTCCGGTGGCGAGGCGGGCGCCCGCAACGCCACCCTGTCCATCATGGTAGGCGGCGCGGCCGACGACTTCGCCGAGGCGAAGCCGATCCTCGACACGGTCGGCAGCACCGTGGTCCACGTCGGCGGCAACGGCGCCGGCCAGACCGTCAAGGCGGCCAACCAGCTCATCGTGGCCGCCAACATCGAGGCTCTCGCCGAGGCGGTCGTCTTCCTCCGGGCCTACGGCGTGGACCTCGACGCCGCCCTGACCGTCCTCGGCGGCGGCCTCGCCGGCTCCAAGGTGCTGGATCAGAAGCGCGACAACATGCGGACCGACTCGTTCGAGCCCGGTTTCCGGATCGACCTGCACCACAAGGACATGGGCATCGTCAGCTCCGCCGCACGTGAGGCGGGGGTCGTGCTCCCGCTCGGCAGCCTCGTCGCGACGCTCATGGCCTCCGCCCGCGCCAACGGCGACGGTGGCCTCGACCACTCCGCCCTGCTCCGCGGCGTGCAGCGCCTGTCCGGGCAGCAGCCCGCCTGACCCACAGACCCGCCCCACGGCATACCGCCGCGACACCCAGCCGTCTGCCGGGGGCAGCCACGCAAGGACACGAACATGGCACGCATGACAGCAGCCCAGGCCGCGGTGGAGATCCTCAAGAAGGAGGGCATCACCAACGTCTTCGGCCTACCCGGGGCCGCGATCAACCCGTTCTACAAGGCGATGCAGACCCAAGGCGGCCTGCACCACACGCTCGCCCGCCACGTCGAGGGCGCCTCGCACATGGCAGAGGGCTGGACGCGCGCCCGCGCCGGCAACATCGGCGTCTGCATCGGCACGAGCGGCCCCGCGGGCACCGACATGGTCACGGGGCTCTACTCGGCGAGCGCCGACTCGATCCCCATCCTCTGCATCACCGGTCAGGCACCCGTCGCCAAGCTGCACAAGGAGGACTTCCAGGCCGTCGACATCGCCGCGATCGCCAAGCCGCTGACGAAGATGGCCGTCACGGTCCTCGAGGCCGCCCAGGTCCCCGGCACGTTCCAGCAGGCCTTCCACCTCATGCGCTCCGGCCGACCCGGCCCCGTCCTCATCGACCTGCCCATCGACGTCCAGCAGACCGAGATCGAGTTCGACGTCGACACGTACGAGCCGCTGCCCGTCTACAAGCCGGCCGCGACGCGTCGCCAGGTCGACAAGGCGCTCGACCTGCTCGAGGCCGCCGACCGCCCGCTCATCGTCGCGGGCGGAGGCATCATCAACGCCGACGCGGCCGACCTGCTCGTCGAGTTCGCCGAGCTCACCGGCGTGCCCGTCGTGCCGACCCTCATGGGCTGGGGCACGATCGCCGACGACCACGAGCTCAACGTCGGCATGGTCGGTCTGCAGACGAGCCACCGCTACGGCAACGCGACGCTGCTCGCGTCGGACTTCGTGCTGGGGATCGGGAACCGGTGGGCCAACCGTCACACCGGCGACCTCGAGACCTACACCGCGGGCCGCACCTTCGTGCACGTCGACATCGAGCCGACGCAGATCGGGCGGGTCTTCGCCCCCGACTTCGGCATCGTCTCCGACGCCAGGGCGGCCCTCGAGCTGTTCGTCGAGGCGGCACGCGAGCGCCGCGCCGCGGGTCGGCTGCCGGACCGCACCGGATGGGTCGCGGAGTGCCTCGAGCGCAAGCGAAACCTGTGGCGAAAGACGAACTTCGACGTCGTGCCGATCAAGCCGCAGCGGGTCTACCAGGAGATGAACAAGGCCTTCGGCAGCGACGTCCGCTACGTCAGCACGATCGGCCTCTCCCAGATCCAGGCCGCCCAGCTGCTCCACGTCTACCGGCCCCGGCACTGGATCAACGCCGGCCAGGCCGGTCCGCTGGGCTGGACCGTGCCGGCCGCCCTCGGAGTCGCCACGGCCGACCCCGACTCGACGGTCGTGGCGCTGTCGGGCGACTACGACTTCCAGTTCATGATCGAGGAGCTGGCGGTCGGGGCGCAGTTCAACATCCCGTACATCCACGTCCTCGTGAACAACGCGTACCTCGGCCTCATCCGCCAGTCGCAGCGTGGTTTCGACATGGACTACTGCGTCCAGCTCTCCTTCGAGAACATCAACGCTCCCGAGGTGAACGGGTACGGAGTCGACCACGTCAAGGTGGCAGAGGGCTTGGGGTGCAAGGCGATCCGGGTCACTCGACCGGAGGAGATCCTGCCCGCGCTCGAGCAGGCCAAGAAGATGGTCGTCGAGCACCGCGTCCCCATCGTCGTCGAGGTCATCCTCGAGCGGGTGACCAACGTGTCCATGGGCACCTCGCTCGGCACCGTGACCGAGTTCGAGGAGCTCGCGGTCAGCGAGCAGGACGCCCCCACCGCGCTCTACGCGAACCTCGACTGAACCCGACCCGAGGAGCTCCCGTGCCCCGAGTCGTCATCGCCCCGGACAAGTTCAAGGGGACGCTGAGCGCAGCCACCGTCGCGTCGTGCCTCCTGGCCGGTGTCCGGGCGGGTTGCCCCGACGCCGAGGTCGTCACCGTCCCGGTGGCTGACGGCGGCGACGGGACCGTCGCGGCCGCCGTCGCGGCGGGGTTCCACCGCGTCCCCGTCCGTGCCAGTGGACCCACGGGCGCGCCGGTGGCGACCGCGTGGGCGAGGCGGGGCGACACGGCCGTCGTCGAGCTCGCGGAGGTGAGCGGCCTGGGGCAGCTTCCGGGCGGCGTCTCCGCGCCGCTCACGTCCACGAGCCGGGGCACGGGTGAGGTCATGGCCGCGGCCCTCGACGCCGGATGCCGCCGCCTCGTCGTCGGCATCGGCGGCAGTGCCGGCACCGACGGCGGGGCCGGGCTGCTGCGCGCCCTGGGAGCACGCACCCCGGACGCGGCAGGCCGCCCCGTCTCCGAGGGCGGCGCGGCCCTGGCGGATGTCGCGACGCTGGACCTGACCGGCCTGCACCCGGCGCTCGCCACCGCCGAGATCGTCGTCGCGTGCGACGTCGACAACCCGCTCACGGGTCCGGAGGGCGCGGCTGCCGTCTACGGGCCGCAGAAGGGTGCCACCGCCGAGGAGGTCGACCGTCTCGACACGGCGCTCGGACACTGGGCCGACGTCGTCGCCGCCTCGACCGGGCACGACCTGCGTGACGTCCCGGGTGCCGGGGCCGCGGGTGGGGTCGGCTTCGCGCTCGTGGCCGCGCTGGGGGCGGTCGCGCGCCCCGGTGCCGAGCTCGTCTTCGAGCTCACGGGGCTGGTCGACCTGCTGTCCGGCGCGGACCTCGTCATCACCGGAGAGGGATCGCTCGACGAGCAGACGCTGCGCGGGAAGGCGCCGGCCGCCGTGGCGGCGGCGGCGCGCGCAGCGGGCGTCCCTGTGGTCGCCGTCGCCGGTCGCTGCCTCCTGGACCGGGAGACCTGGGCCGCTGCTGGTTTCGCGGACGTCCTGACGACGACCGACGAGGCGGGGTCGCTCGAGGGGTCGCTCGAGGCACCGGGGGCGGCCCTGGAACGCATCGGGCAGCGCCTCGCGCAGTCGCTGAGCGTGGCTCCGGCATGAGGTTCGCACGCGTGGGCCCGCCGGGCTCGGAGCGCCCTGTCGTCGTGACGACGGACGGTACGCTGCTCGACCTCGCCCCGGTCGCGACCGACGTCGACGCCGGCTTCCTGGCCCACGGGATCCCCGCTGCCCACGAGGCGCTCGAGCGCGACCTGCTTGCTCCCCTGCCTGTTCCCCTGCACGCGGCCGGTCGCTCGCCGGCGGACGGCGCCGGAGGCGTCCCCCGGTACGGACCATCTGTCGCCCGTCCGGGGAAGATCGTCGGCCTCGGCCTCAACTACCACGACCACGCGGCCGTCCTCGGGGTCCCGGTGCCGACCGAGCCCGTCGTGTTCCTCAAGGCGACGAGCTCGGTCTGCGGACCCGACGACCCGGTACGCCTCCTGCCCGGGTCCACGACGACGGACCACGAGGTCGAGCTCGCGGTCGTCGTGGGTCGCCGGCTCACCGACGCCACCCCCGAGGAGGCCCTCGCCGCGGTCGCGGGCTACACCCTCGCCGACGACCTCACCGACCGCGAGCTGCAGCTCGAGCGCGGTGGCACGTGGACGAAGGGCAAGTCCGCCGACACCTACTGCCCGCTGGGTCCGTGGCTCGTCACACCTGACGAGCTCCCCGCGCCGGACGCGACCGGGGTGCGCCTGCGGCTCGACGTGAACGGCCGGCGCCGCCAGGACGGCACGACCGACGACATGGTCCTCGGGGTGGGCGCGGCGCTGTCGTACGTCAGTGCGCTGATGACCCTGGAGCCCGGCGACGTCGTCATCACCGGCACCCCCGCCGGTGTCGCCATGGCGGCGCCGGAGCCGCGCCCGTACCTCCGCGACGGCGACCTCGTCGAGGTCGACGGAGGGCCCCTCGGCCGACATCGCTCCCCGATCCGTGCCGCGCGGCATACGGTCGGACACGAAGGCCCGACGAAGGAGTCGCCCGCATGGCTCTCGACACGCTGATCCGCGCGCCCCGCGCCGTCGTCGACGGACACGTCACCGCGGCGGTCGTCGGGGTGCAGGACGGCCGCGTGGCCGAGCTCCGTACGGCGGCGACGCTCGCCGAGCTCGAGCCCGCCGCGCGGATGCTCGCGGCGCGGGCCCTCGTCGACCTGGCACCCGACGAGGTGCTCCTGCCCGGGCTCGTCGACACGCACGTGCACGTCAACGAACCGGGGCGCACCGAGTGGGAGGGCTTCGCGAGCGCCACCCGTGCCGCCGCCCGTGGCGGGGTGACGACCATCGTCGACATGCCGCTCAACTCCGTCCCCCCGACGACGACCGTCGAGGCGCTGGAGGCCAAGCGCGAGGTCGCCCGTGGGCAGGCCTGGGTCGACGTCGGCTTCTGGGGCGGAGCCGTCCCCGGCAACGTCGGAGACCTCGGACCGTTGCATGAGCAGGGCGTCTTCGGGTTCAAGTGCTTCCTGCTGCACTCGGGTGTCGACGAGTTCCCGCACCTCGAGCCGGCCGACTTCGAGGCCGCGATGCACGAGACGGCGCGCCTCGGCGCGCTGATGATCGTCCACGCCGAGGACGCGCACGTCATCGAGCAGGCCCGTCCGGCGGACGGTCGGGCGTACGCCGCCTTCCTGCGCTCGCGTCCGCGTGGCGCCGAGAACCTCGCGATCGCCCACGTCATCGAGCTGGCCCGGCGGACCGGTGGCCGCGCGCACGTGCTGCACCTGTCGAGCTCCGACGCTCTGCCGATGCTGAGATCGGCGCGCGCCGACGGCGTCGCGCTCGGCGTCGAGACGTGCCCGCACTACCTGACCTTCTCGGCCGAGGAGATCCCGGACGGGGCGACGGAGTTCAAGTGCTGCCCGCCGATCCGCGAGTCGGCGAACCGCGACCGCCTCTGGGAGGGGCTGGCCTCGGGCGACATCGACCTCGTCGTCACCGACCACTCGCCGTGCACGCCCGACCTCAAGGCGTTCGACAGCGGCGACTTCGGCACGGCATGGGGCGGCATCGCCGGGCTCCAGCTCGGGCTCGCCGCCACCTGGACCGGCGCGCGGGCCCGCGGCCTCGGGCTGCCGGACGTCGTGCGCTGGATGTCCACTGCACCCGCGGAGCAGGTCGGTCTGGCCGCCAAGGGACGGATCGCCGTGGGAGCGGACGCCGACCTCGCCGTCTTCGCCCCCGACGACGAGTTCGTCGTCGACGCGAACGCCCTGCAGCACAAGAACCCCGTGTCGGCGTACGCCGGCCGCACGCTCACGGGCCTCGTGCGGCAGACCTGGCTGCGCGGCACCCCCGTGGACGTCGACGCAGCGCCGCGTGGGCGGCTGCTGCGGAGAGGAGACGCATGAACCAGCCGAGCTACCACGTCCCGCAGGGCGGGTTGCCACCCCAGACCGACCTGACGACCGACCGGGCCGTCTTCACCGAGGCGTATGCCCTCCTGCCCCGCGGGACGATGCGCGACATCGTCACCAGCGCGCTCCCCTACTGGGAGGGGACCCGCACCTGGGTCATCGCCCGGCCGCTGTCGGGGTTCGCCGAGACGTTCTCGCAGTACGTTGTCGAGGTGTCGCCCGGCGGAGGCAGCGACCGGCCGAGCTCGACCCCGGCGCCGAGGGCGTCCTCTTCGTCGTCGGCGGGTCGCTGCGGCTCCTCGTCGGCCCCGACGGGCAGGTCGACGAGCACGTCATGGAGCCGGGCGGGTACGCGTACCTGCCGGCCGGGGCCCGCTGGCGTCTCAGGGTCGATGCCGACGCGAACGAGCCGGCGACGTTCCACTGGATCCGCAAGGCCTACGAGCCGGTCGACGGCATCGACGCACCGGAGGCGTTCGTCACGCACGAGCGCGACGTCGAGGCCAACCCGATGCCGGACACGAACGACGCGTGGACGACGAAACGCTTCGTCGACCCGCTCGACGTGCGTCACGACATGCACGTCACGATCGTCACCTTCGAGCCGGGAGGGGTCATCCCCTTTCCCGAGACCCACGTCATGGAGCACGGCCTCTACGTGCTGGAGGGCAAGGCCGTCTACCTGCTCAACAGGGACTGGGTCGAGGTGCAGGCGGGGGACTTCATGTGGCTGCGCGCGTTCTGCCCGCAGGCCTGCTACGCGGGAGGCCCGGGACGCTTCCGCTACCTGCTCTACAAGGACGTCAACCGGCACCCGAAGCTGTCCAGACAGTTCCTCTGAACGGAACCAACTATCCACATAGTGGAATAACTGCCGAGCCACACCTTCCCAACGGACTGGGCTGCCGCGTACGATCGATGCAGCGTCCGACCGTTGTTCGGCATGGATAACCAGCGGCTCGGTTCACCCCCCAACCATGCGGCCGATCGTCGTCTCGACCGGTCGAACCGGTGCTTCGCGCACCACGAGGAGTGGACAATGACGTCTTCGACCACCGCACCGACCCCGTCGGTCTGCGTCAACGGCGAGCGCATCGACCTCGCCGGTGTGCCGGCCTGGACGAGCGCGCTCGACCTGATCCGGTCGCGTGGCCTGACCGGCGCCAAGGAGGGCTGTGCCGAGGGTGAGTGCGGGGCGTGCTCGGTCCTCGTGGCCCGCCCCGGCAGCGACTCCTTCGGCGGGCGCGGAGAGACTGCGGACGGCACGGCCGACGCCACGGCCTGGACCGCCATCAACGCGTGCCTCATCCCGGCGGCCTCGCTCGACGGGCAGGAGGTCGTGACGGCCGAGGGCCTCGGCGAGCCCACGAGGCTGCACCCCGTGCAGCAGGAGCTGGCCGAGCGCGGCGGCTCGCAGTGCGGTTACTGCACGCCCGGGTTCGTCTGCAGCATGGCCGCCGAGTACTACCGCCCCGGCCGCTGCGACACGGCTCCCGGTCACGACGACGGTGACGAACACGGCCCCAACGGCTTCGACCTCCACGCCCTGTCGGGCAACCTGTGCCGCTGCACCGGCTACCGGCCGATCCGTGACGCCGCGTACGCGCTGGGCGCTCCTGCGGAGTCCGACCCGCTCGCCGCGCGCCGTCACGAGCCGGCACCGGCGGCCGTCGCCACACGGCTCTCCACGGCGTCCGGCTCCTACGCCCGAGCGGCGGACCTCGCCGACGTCTTCGCCCTCATGGCAGAGCACCCCGACGCGGTGCTCGTCGCCGGGTCGACCGACTGGGGCGTCGAGGTCAACCTGCGCGGCACCCGCGCGCCCCACGTCATCGGGATCGACCGGGTCGAGGAGCTGCGCGGCCTCGAGGTCGGCGCCACGTCCGTCGAGATCGGCGCGGCCCTCACGCTGTCCGAGGTCGAGACCAGGCTGGACGGTCGGATCCCGCTGCTCGCCGAGGTGTTCCCGCAGTTCGCCTCACGCCTCATCCGCAACGGCGCGACCATCGGCGGCAACCTCGGCACCGGCTCGCCCATCGGCGACCTGCCCCCGGCGCTGCTCGCCCTCGAGGCGGCCGTCGTGCTCGCCTCGTCGCGCGGCGAGCGCGAGGTGCCGCTGGCCGACTACTTCACCGGCTACCGCCAGACCGTCCGGGCCGCCGACGAGGTCATCCGCGCCGTGCGGGTCCCGCTCCCGCTCGCTCCTGTGTCGGCCTTCCACAAGATCGCCAAGCGGCGCTTCGACGACATCAGCAGCGTCGCCGTGGGCTTCGCCGTCACCGTCGAGGACGGCACCGTGCGCAAGGCCCGGATCGGTCTCGGCGGCGTCGCCGCGACCCCCGTCCGCGCACTCGCGACCGAGGCGGCCCTCGAGGGCCGCGCCTGGAGCAGGGAGGTCGTCCGCGAGGCGGCCGCGGTGATGCGCGCCGAGGGCACACCGCTCGACGACCACCGCGCCAGTGCGGCCTACCGGAGCACGATGCTGGGCACGGCCCTGCTCAAGCTCCATGCCCAGCACGCGACGCAGCAGGAGGTGGGAGCATGAGCCAGCTCTCCGAGCGCCCGACGAACCCCGTTGTGGGACAGACGATCCCGCACGAGGCAGCAACGCTCCACGTCACGGGTCGAGCCCTGTACACCGACGACCTCGTCGGCCGCACCGCCCACGTGCTGCACGCCTGGCCGGTGCAGGCACCTCACGCCCGCGCCACGGTGAAAGCCCTGCGCGTCGAGCCGGCGTACGCCGTCGAGGGTGTCGTGCGTGTCCTGACCGCAGCAGACGTCCCCGGCGTCAACGACGCTGGGGTCAAGCACGACGAGCCGTTGTTCCCCACCGAGGTGATGTATGTGGGCCACGCCGTGTGCTGGGTCCTCGGGGAGACGCTCGAGGCCGCCCGGCTCGGCGCGACAGCGGTGGAGGTCGACTACGAGCCGCACCCCGCGATCGTCACGGTCCGCGAGGCCATCGCCGCCGAGTCCTTCCAAGGGGCCCAGCCGCGCCTCGAGCGCGGCGACGTCGGTGCCGGCCTCGCGCGCTCGACGCACGTGCTGAGCGGCGAGCTCGAGTTCGCCGGGCAGGAGCACTTCTACCTCGAGACGCACTGTGCGCTCGCCCACGTCGACGAGAACGGCCAGGTCTTCGCGCAGTCGAGCACCCAGCACCCGAGCGAGACGCAGGAGATCATCGCGCACGTGCTCGGGATCGCGAGCAACGAGGTCACCGTCCAGTGCCTCCGCATGGGCGGCGGCTTCGGCGGCAAGGAGATGCAGCCCCACGGCCTGGCCGCCATCGCCGCCCTGGGCTCCACACTCACCGGGCGCCCGGTTCGTCTGCGGCTCAACCGGACCCAGGACATGACGATGACCGGCAAGCGGCACGGCTTCCACGCCGAGTGGCGGGTCGGCTTCGACGACGACGGACGCCTCCAGGCCCTCGATGCCACCCTGACCGCCGACGGTGGCTGGAGCCTCGACCTGTCCGAACCGGTGCTCGCCCGTGCCCTCTGCCACATCGACAACGCCTACTGGATCCCGGACGTCCGCGTGAACGGTCGCATCGCGCGGACCAACAAGACCTCGCAGACGGCCTTCCGGGGTTTCGGCGGTCCCCAGGGCATGCTCGTCATCGAGGACATCCTCGGCCGGTGTGCACCCCTGCTCGGGATCGACCCCGCCGAGCTGCGGCGCCGCAACTTCTACGTCGAGGGCCAGAGCACGCCGTACGGCCAGGCGGTGCGCCACCCCGAGCGCCTGGTGGCCGCCTGGGACGGGGTCGTCGCGAGCGGTGAGCTGGACCGGCGGCGCCACGAGATCGCCGCGTTCAACGCGACCCACGCCGACACGAAGCGGGCCCTCGCCATCACACCCGTGAAGTTCGGGATCTCCTTCAACCTCACGGCGTTCAACCAGGCCGGCGCGCTGGTGCACGTCTACAAGGACGGGTCGGTGCTCATCAACCACGGCGGCACGGAGATGGGCCAGGGGCTGCACACCAAGATGCTGCAGGTGGCCGCGACCACGCTCGGCGTCCCGCTGCACAAGGTGCGCCTCGCCCCGACCCGCACCGACAAGGTCCCCAACACCTCTGCCACCGCGGCGAGCTCGGGGGCCGACCTCAACGGCGGAGCCGTCAAGAACGCGTGCGAGCAGATCCGGGGGCGGCTGGCCCAGGTCGCGGCCGGGGCCTTGGGCGTCAACCCGCACGACGTGCGCTTCGACCGGGGCATGGTGCACGCCGTCGGCGACGACGCCGAGCACATCGACTGGGACGACGTCGTGGGCCTCGCGTACGTCCAGCGGGTCCAGCTGTGGGCAGCCGGCTTCTACCGCACCGAGGGCCTTCACTGGGACTCGTCGCGCATGCAGGGCTCGCCGTTCAAGTACTTCGCCTACGGCGTCGCGGCGGCCGAGACGGAGGTGGACGGGTTCACCGGCGCGTACCGCACGCGGCGCGTCGACATCGTCCACGACGTCGGCGACAGCCTCTCCCCACTTGTCGACCTGGGCCAGATCGAGGGCGGTTTCGTCCAGGGCGCAGGGTGGCTCACGCTCGAGGACCTGCGCTGGGACGAGAGCGACTGGCCCTCCCGCGGACGGCTGGCCACCCAGGCCGCAAGCACCTACAAGCTGCCGTCCTTCTCGGAGATGCCCGAGGTCTTCAACGTGTCGCTGCTCGAGCACGCGCACGAGGAGGGCGCCGTCTACGGCTCCAAGGCCGTCGGCGAACCGCCCCTCATGCTGGCCTTCTCGGTGCGGGAGGCCCTGCGCCAGGCGGCCGCCGCGTTCGGCCCGCCGGGGACGAGCGTGGCCCTCGCCTCGCCGGCCACCCCGGAGGCGGTCTACTGGGCCGTCGAGTCCGCGCGCAGCCAGCACGCCGAGGACGGCGAGGCAGAGCGTGCCGCGAGTGCCGGGATGACGTTGGGTGACGGCGCGCCGGCGCCGGACCAGCCTCCGGCCGAGGCACCGCGGATGCGCCCGGAGTCCGAGCAGGTCGCGGCCGGAGCCACGGCCGCAGCCACGGCCGGAGCGGGACGATGAGCTGGGTCCGGGCCGTCGAGGCCCTGCGCGCCCAGCGCCTGCCCGGAGTCCTCGTCACGGTCACGGCCGTGCGCGGTCACGCGCCCCGCGAGGCCGGCGCCAAGATGGTCGTGGCCGCCGACGAGGTCTGGGACACCATCGGCGGCGGGAATCTCGAGGCGACCGCCGTCGACCGCAGCCGGGCGCTCATCGCCGACGGCGCGTCCGCACCTGAGACCCTGACGCTCTCGCTCAGCGACAAGGCACCCGGCGAGCACGGTCAGCAGTGCTGCGGCGGCGAGGTGACCATCCTGCTCGAGCCGCTCGCCGTCGTGCCCGCCGTCGCGATCTTCGGTGTCGGCCACGTCGGGCTCGAGCTGGCCCGCATCCTCGCGAGGCACGACCTCGAGCTGCACCTCGTCGACTCACGCGCCGACCAGGTGGAGCCGCAGCGCCTGGCCGTCCTCGACGACGCCGTCGCGCGCATCCACGTGCACCACGCCCCGGTGCCCGAGATGGCTCTGGGGCAGGTCCCCGCCGGGACGGACCTGCTCATCATGACGCACGACCACGCAGAGGACGCGGCCCTGTGCGACATGGCCCTGCGCAGCAGCCACCTGGGCTCGATCGGGCTCATCGGGTCATCGGCGAAGTGGCGTCGCTTCGAGGTGCTGCTGCGCCGTGAGGGCCACGACGACGCCGCCCTGGCCCGGATCACGACGCCCATCGGCCTGCCGGACATCGTCGGCAAGGACCCCGCGACCATTGCCGTCAGCGTTGCGGGCGACCTGCTGCGGCGGTTCGCGGCCCGACCGTCCGGCTCGCGTCCCCCGTCAGCCTCGTCAGCCTCGTCGATGTCCCCGCCGTCCGACGGCCGTTCGGAGGTGGCCCGGTGACGATCTACCGCGGCACCTTCTTCGACACCCCTCCCGGCGGCTCCTACGCCCCGACGGGTCATGTGCTCCGCGCGGACGCGGACATCGCCCTTCGCGTCGTCGACGGCACCATCATCGAACGCGGCGCCTACGCAGACGCCCGCCGCCGCCATCCCGACGAGGACGTCGTCGACCTGAGTGGGGGCCTCGTGCTCCCGGGCCTCGTCGACACCCACGTCCACTACCCGCAGGTCCGGGCGATCGGCGCGCTCGGCATGCCGCTGCTCCAGTGGCTCGACGAGTGCGCGCTGCCCGAGGAGGCGCGGCTCGCCTCGGCGCCCTATGCGCGCGAGGTGGCGACGGAGTTCGTCGCCGGCCTCGTGTCCGCCGGCACGACGACCGCCCTCGTCTTCGGCTCGCACTTCGCGAGCGCCGTGGACGTCCTCTTCGAGGAGGTCGAGCGGGTCGGTGTGCGCGTCACCGCGGGCCTCGTCGTCAGCGACCGTTCGCTGCCCGCGGCCCTGCTCAGCACGCCGGAGCGGGCCTATGACGAGGCGCTCGACCTCGCGCGTCGCTGGCACGGGCGGGGCCGGTCGAGGTACGCCGTGACGCCGCGCTTCTCGTACTCCGCGAGCGACGACCTGCTCGACTCGTGCCGGGCCGTCCTCAAGGACGTCCCGGGAGCGTGGTTCACGTCGCACGTCAACGAGAACCCGGCCGAAGTGGCCGCTGTGGCAGCGCTTTTCGCCGACGCCGAGGATTACGTCGACACCTACGACCGGCACGGGCTCGTCGGCACGAGCACGGTCCTGGCCCACAACGTCCACGCGACCGACCGGGAGCTGGCGATGCTCGCCTCCCAGGGTGCAGCGGTGGCGCACTGCCCGACGAGCAACTCCGCGCTCGGCAGCGGCCTCTTCCCGCTCCGGGCGCACGCCGAGCACGGCGTCCGGGTCGCCCTCGGCTCGGACGTCGGCGCGGGCACCGGCTTCTCGCTGCTCAAGGAGGGACTGCAGGCGTACTTCATGCAGCAGCTCCTCGGCGCCCGGGGTCTGCCGCTCCGGGCGCCGGACCTGCTGCACCTGGCCACCCGGGCAGGTGCCCTGGCACTCGGGCTCGGCGAGCAGGTCGGGGACCTGTCGGTCGGCAAGCAGTTCGACGCGGTGTGGGTGCGGCCGCTGTCGGGCGACCCGCTCGACGTCGGCCTGCGGCACGCCGCGTGCCCGGAGGACGCCCTCGCCAAGACGTTCGCGCTCGCGGGTGCCTCCGACCTGGCCGGCGTGTGGGTGGGCGGCGACCGGGTCAAGGGCTGAGCCCGACGGTCAGCGGGCCTCGGCGTCGAGGACGGCCGCGTACGCCGGCAGGGTGAGGAAGTCCGGGAAGTCGTCGGAGACCGCGCTGCCGACGAACAGCCGACGTGCCTCGGCCCAGAGACCGTCGGCGTCGAAACGGTCCCCTCCGACGGCGCTGCGGAGGGCGGCACACTCCTCCTCGACCACGGCCTGGACGAGCTCGGCCGTCACCGTCGTGCCGTCGGCGAGCGTCACGTCGTTGTGGATCCACTGCCACACCTGGGACCGCGAGATCTCGGCGGTGGCGGCGTCCTCCATGAGGTTGTCGATGCCGGCGGCGCCGTTGCCCGAGAGCCAGGCGTGGAGGTACTGGATGCCGACGGACACGTTGCCCCGCAAGCCCTGGAGCGTGCGCTCGCCGGGGGTCCGGGAGACTGCGAGCAGGTCGGAGGCCGTCACCTTCACGTCGTCGCGCTGCCGGTCCAGCTGGTTGGGCCGGTCGCCCAGCGTCTCGGTGAAGACCTCGGCGCACAGGCCGACGAGGTCGGGGTGGGCGACCCAGGACCCGTCGAAGCCGGCCCTCGCCTCGCGGGTCTTGTCCTCGCGCACCTTCGCGAAGGCGCGCTCGTTGGCCTGGGCGTCGCGGCGGCTCGGGATGAACGCCGCCATGCCGCCGATGGCCATGGCACCGCGGCGGTGGCACGTCGCGACGAGCAGGTCGCTGAAGGCCTTCATCATCGGCGCGTTCATCGTCACGTCGTTGCGGTCCGGGAGGGTGAAGGCGGGGCCGGCGTCGCGGAAGTTCTTGATGATGGAGAAGAGGTAGTCCCACCGACCGGCGTTGAGCCCGGCTGCATGGTCTCGCAGCTCGTAGAGGATCTCGTCCATCTCGAAGGCGGCCGGGATCGTCTCGATGAGCACGGTGGCCCGGATCGTGCCGTGGTCGAGACCGAGCACCTCCTCGGTGCGGGTGAAGACGTCGTCCCACAGACGCGCCTCGAGGTGCGACTCCATCTTCGGGAGGTAGAAGTAGGGACCGCTCCCGCGCCGGAGCAGCTCGTGCGTGTTGTGGAAGGCGTAGAGGCCGAAGTCGAGCAGCGCTGCCACGACCGGTGCGCCGTCGAGCGTGACGTGGGCCTCGTCGAAGTGCCAGCCCCGCGGACGCGGCACGATGACGGGTGCCTGCTCCGGGTCGCGCAGGGCGTACTCCTTGCCCTCGGGGCTCGTGAACGCGATGGTGCCGCGGACGGCGTCGCGCAGCGTCACCTGTCCCCCGACGACGTTGCGCCAGTGCGGGGTGTTGGCGTCCTCGAGGTCGGCGAGCCACACCCTCGCTCCGCTGTTGAGGGCATTGATCGCCATCTTGCGGTCGGTCGGACCCGTGATCTCGACGCGCCGGTCGCGCAGGGCGGGAGGCGGTGCGGCGACCGTCCAGTCACCGGACCGGACCTCGGCCGTCTCGGGGAGGAAGTCGAGCGTGCCACCGTCCGCGAGGGCAGCCCGACGCGCGGCCCGCGCGCGGAGCAGCTCGTCACGTCGGGCGCCGAAGCGGCGCTGGAGGTCGGCCACGAGCTCGAGCGCCTCCGGCGTCAGGACCTCGTCGCTTCGCTCGACGGGCGGTCCTGCGACAGTGAGGGTGCCGGTGGCTGTCATGCTCGCTCCTTGCTCACGCCCGCGTGGGGCTGGTTCGTGGTTCGGACACGCGGCCCCGCCTCGCCGGCGGCGGCCGTCCCCCTGCGAGACTGGACGGCAGTGACGCACGGCGCTGGCTGCCACCCGATGGCGCTCGCTGGGCTATGATTTCATCATACGGAAAACTATTCTCACAAACGGCGTTGCGCCTCGTGAGACGACGAGCCGAGAGAGGCAGGGCCGCATGCCCGCACGCACGACCGGGACGCGTTCGAGCGCCCGCTCCAGCGCCACGCCGAGCGCGGGCTCCTCGGCGTCCGGTCGCGGCCCCGCGGGCGGCGCGAGGGCCACGGGCGGCGTCCAGTCCCTGGACCGGGCCTTCGCGATCCTCGAGACCATCGCCGACGCCGGCGGCGTGATCAGCCTCTCGCAGCTGGCGGCCGACACGCACCTCCCGCTGCCCACGATCCATCGGCTCGTCCGCACGCTCGTCGACCTCGGCTATGTCCGTCAGGAGCCCTCGCGGCAGTACGCCCTCGGCCCTCGCCTGATCCGGCTCGGCGAGACGACGTCGCGGCGGCTGGCCAGCTGGGCCAGGCCGCACCTGGCCGCCGTGGTCGCGGAGCTCGGCGAGTCGGTCAACCTCGCGATGCTCGACGGCGACCAGGTGGTCTACGTCGGCCAGGTGATGCCCTCGCAGAACTCGATGCGGATGTTCACGGAAGTGGGTCGTCGCGTCGACCCGCACACGACCGCCGTCGGCAAGGCGATCCTCGCATCGCACGACGACGACGAGATCCGAGCGCTGCTCGGGCGCACCGGGATGGCGAGCCGAACGGAGCACTCGATCACGACGCCGGATGCGTTCATCGCCGAGATCGACCGGACCCGGAGCCGCGGGTACGCCGTGGACGACGAGGAGCAGGAGCTCGGTGTGCGGTGTGTCGCGGTCCCCGTGCCGGGCGACGGCCGGCTCGCGGTCTCGATGTCCGGCCCGCTCACCCGGATGGCAGACGGCATGGTCGAGAAGGCCGTGGCGCCGCTCCGCTCGGCGGCGGACGCCATCGCAGCGGAGCTGAGCACACGCTCCTGAGGTTCGACCGGCCGCCGGGTTCAGGCGCTCTCATCTCCGATCGCGCTCGCGCTCCCGTGCACATCGCGCGCTCCTGGCCGTCACCGCCTCGGCGGGCACGGTAGGTGCAGTGGGGCAGCGCCGGTCAGCAGCTCGAACGCTTGGGTGAGCTCGGCACAGCTGCGGTCCGCGAGCTCCCGACCCTGTAGCGGGGCCTCGGCCAGTCCCCATGCGATGACGTCGGCTGCTTGCTCCATCCCGCGGGTCTCCCAGGGGACGCCGGGCGCGTTCCACGCCCGCAGCTGCATCCGGGCCAGGAACTGCTCCCGGGTCGGCTCGTCGAGGTTCTGCCACATCCACGCGTGCGCGAGCTCGTGCAACATCATCGACCGCTGGAACGGCGTCGCGGCCGCCCCTTCGACGGTGTCGCACAGGTAGATGCTGCTGCTCCTGCCCTGCGGGCGGGCCAGTCCCCATCTGTCGCTGGAACACTCGACCGGATGGGCGTGCTCGTCGAACGCGACGGACGCGACGTCCGGCATGCCGAGGTGAGCGGTGGGGAACCGTCCCATCGCCCAGCGGACCAGATCGTCGGCCGCCTCGGTGCCGTTGTGCACCTCGACCCGCCGCCCGGCCACCGTGACGGTTCCGGTGACCCGGTCCTCGACGGGCGCGGGGAGGACCGCATGCGTCCACCAGCCGTCCGGCAGCTCCGACGCGCTGACGCAGCTGCGCATCGACGCGACGTCGTGGTACCGGCGCTCGGCCACGATCCGGCCCTTCTCGATCTGCAGCTGTGCCGTGACGCCACCCGGGCAGCCGGTGCCGTCGTCACCGGTGTAGGTCAGGTAGGCCGTGAGGGGACCACGGTATTCGGGCCAGTAGCCGTAGAGCGCCGGCCCCCCGCCACCGGGGATCGCGTCCAGCCGCAGCGGCGCCCCACCGTGCTCCGCGGCAAACGACCCGATCGCATCCCGCCCGATGCGCCGCACTCCCAGCACAGAGTCGAGCAGGGTCGCGTTCTCCCCGTAGAGAGCGCCGACTGCACGACCATCGCGTCCGGACCACGCGGACAGGTAGCGGTCCACGAGCCCCCGTGAGGCAGCCAGGTCCTCGCCGAACCACGTGCGCGCGTCGTATACCGGAGCTGTGAGGAACTGGAGCGACGCCCCGTGCACGGTCCGGGTCGCGGCACCGTCGGCGGCGTGCTCCGACACCAGAAGCTCGTCGGGACCCAGACGGTCACCCCACCCGGGCGGGCGGTCACCGTCCGACCCGGGCGTCAGCCGGTACTCGACGACCGCCCCGGACACGTCGATGTACGACCGCCCCGCCACGCCCTTCTCGATGGAGGAGAACGTGCCCGCGACGAAGCCGCCCACGGCCGCGCGGCCCTGGATCGGCCCCACCTGGTTGCAGCACAGGAGGTGCACGCTGTCGGCCGCTTCGAACATCAGCAGCTCCGCGACGGACCGATGCGACGCGCGGTCCCGCGCCGCGATCCACTGCACGGCGTTCTCGGCCCAGGGCCGGCCCGTTCCGGAACCGGTCAGCAGGGCGACGGACGTCGCGGCGATCGCTCCGAGCACCGCGGCTCCGTGGCCACGTCGTCGTCGACCCGGGTTCCGCGGACCAGCGCGCACACTGAGCATCACGTCAGCCGGGCCACGCCGCGCGGTCGAGGCCGCCGTCTCGGCGACTCGAGTCGGCACCGACGGCTGCGGGTCGCAGCGCCACGAACGGGTGGGTTCGGACGAAGGAGCGGAGCGCAGCCTCAGCGCGCAGGTCCGGCCAGCCGAGGATCCGCGAAGCCAGCATCCCGCGGTACGGGTGCCGTCCGAGGAAATCCCTTGCGACGTCGACGCTTTCCTCGTCCGAGAGGAACCGATGTTGCGGGGTGTACGACTCGCGGCCGACCTCCACGCGCAGGGCGGGACGGGCACGGAGGTTCCGGACCCAGTCGGAGTCGGGACCCCACCCGGAAAGGATGACGACCTCACGGGTAGTGGGCTCATACCGCATCACCATCGCCGTCATCGGATGCGCCCGTCCCGTGGTGCGTCCAGCGTGGACGAGCAGCATGAAGGTGCGACCGAGAAGCCGACCCCATCCGCGGCGGTAGAGGACCAGGGGGAGCCGGAACACTGCGAGTGCCAACCGGCCCGGCCGCCGCCGAAGCCCGAGAAGGGGTCGGTCGTGCCAGGCCCTGGCCGCCTGACTGTTCTTCACGATTCCACCTTCCTTGCTCCGCCTTCCTGCACGACCGGGCCGCGTCTTCGACGATCCGGGTGCACCGGTGCACCCGGATCGTCGAACCGCACCGACAGGCGTAGCCCGCTCGTGGACCCTCCAGGGGCCCGTCGGGCGTCAGGCGTGGGCCGCCGGTGCGTCGTGCGCGTGCACGAACCCGGCGTGGTCGACGATCTCCATCAGCCACACGACGAGGATCGAGCCCATGAACACGGCCAGCAGTACCTCGGCGGCGGCGGCTTCAGCGAAGGCCAAAGCCACCAGTCCGAGGACCAGCGCGACGACGGCGACACCGGTTCCCACCTTGCCGACTCGGTCGAAGGCGTCGCCGCTCCGCATGACGAGGAACGCGACGGTGCCCAGGACGAGGCCGACGGCTGACATCCCGCGGGGGTCCTTGACGAACGGCATCTCGCCGTTGACCAGGTAACCGACGTAGGGGACGCCGATGGCAACGACGAGGATGGTGCCGACCAGGTCTTTGAGTCTCAGTCTCATGATCACACCTCCTTCCACCGCCCACTCTGGCCTGCGTTCGACTCACGCAGAAGAGGCGAAGGTCTCGCGCGCGGGGTGATGGTCGAGACACGGCAGGCGACGCATTGCCTAGTGCAGAACGACGATCAGGTTCATCGCTGCGTGCAGGATGAGGGGCGGATACAGGCTGCCCGTCACCGCGCGCGCATATCCGTACACGACGCCCCAGAGGGCGGCGTTCAGCACCTGCACCGCCACGAAGCCGATGGGTACCCCCACGAGCGCGTTGGCAGCGTGCAGCAGACCGAAAGCGATGCCGCCTGCCCACACGGCGAGCGTTGTGCCCATGTGGTCGGGGTAGATGCGAGCGAATGCGGCGCACAGCATCGCGAAGACGGCACCGCGCCACATCGTCTCCTCGACGAGCGGAACGGTGACAACCTCGGTGATCAACCACTCGTGGCCGCTGTAGAGAGTGGTGCCGCGGGTCAGGAGGAGGTACCCACCCACGATGCCGCAGTTGGCGAGGAGGGTCAGCAGGAGCCGTCGCCAGTGACGTCGAGTCTCACCCTGCCGCAAGCCCAGCATTCGAGGTCGCCAGACAGAGGCCACCGCGAGCGGGACGATCAGATGCAGGCGAGAGGCGAGCCCGTACGCCGTCGCTAGCCACACTGACGCGCCGATCGGAGGGAAGCGGGAGGTGACGAAGTGGTTGAAAGCCTGGTCGAGAAGCACGAAGGCAGCTGAGAAGGCGGCCAGCGCCAGGATGACCAGCATCGCCCTTGCCAGCGCACGCGGGGGCGGTCCCTGGCTCAATGCAGGGTTGTCTCGCGCTGGCTCAACACGAGTCACGTCAGCCGCCCCGCTCGTGAGCCTGTTCTGTCAAGGCCCACCGGGAGACGACGCCTGCTTGCGGCCCCGCGCGAAGTACACGATCGGCCCGACCCAGCTGATCGCGATGATGGCGGCCCACTTCGCCTTGCTCCCGTTGACCTCGGCAGCGTCTCGGCGGGCGAGGTCGACCCACGCCGTCGCCGCCAGGGACAGCTGCACGGAGGCGGCCACCAGAGTGGCTGTCCTCTGCCTGCTGCTCAGGTCCGACCACTGCTTGGTCCGCCGCTGGTTCATGGTTCCTCCCTCATCCCTCATGCCCGACGTCACTCATCCGACGAGAAGCTCGGAGGGGACGACCGCCACGGGAGTTCGAGCGTGCGTGAGCACGCGCAGGCTCACGGACCCGAGGACGAGCCCGGCGAATCCGCCATGGCCGCGGCTGCCCACGACGAGCAGCTCGGAGCCGGCCGACTCCTCGATGAGCGTCTCGACCGGGTGCCCGCGCACCAGCGTGGACTCGACCTTCACGTCCGGATACTTGTCGCACCAGCCCGCCAGCTGCTCCGAGACCAGCCGGGCCTCGCTGTCCCGCGCGGTGTCCGACCAGTCCATGGCACCGGCCAGATAGGGCCCGGTGTCCTGCCACCACCAGCACGCGACGGCCGTGAGCGCGAGGCCCAGCCTGCTGGCCCGGTCGAAGGCGAAGGCCACGGCAGGACCACAGGCCTCGCTGCCGTCCACCCCGACCGTCAGGTGCCGCCGATACGTCCTTTCCCCAGCTGGGAAGCTCGACTCAGCCAGCCGCATCGTGTCGTTGACCACCACGAGAGGGCAGCCGCTGCGGCCCGCGAGCTGCGTCGCGATCGCGCCACCGACGACGGCTTCCAAGGTGCCCTGACGCTGTCCGCCGAGCACGACCATCTCGGAGGTCTGAGCGCGAGTCAGCAGCTCGCGGGCCGGCGGCCCGGTCACCGTCTCGTACCTCATCTCGAGGCCGGGAGCGTGCTGCTCCACCACTGACATCGCGGACTCCATGACGACGCGCTCCTCGCGTCGCGGGTCCGTGCCCGGGAGCGGCTCTCCGGCCCATGGCTGGACGTGCAGCACGTGCAGGGCGCGGTTGCGCGACCTCGCCTCGTGCACGGCCCAGCACAGGGCGCCGCGGCTGCTTCGGCGCCCGTCATAGCCGACGAGGATCGCCCCAGGGGAAAGAGTGTTCGTGGTCATACACCGATCGTGGGCGGCAGGGCTCCTCGTCGGCAGGGACCAAGGGCCCGCCCCCGTGTCACCCCCGAAGGCCTCTCTCGAAGGCCTCCGCAGATGTCAGGACCTTCGACCCGTGTCGCGCCGTGCCGCCGCCGAAAGTCTGGAGACAGAGCACGATCCAAGGAGGAGCCATGGTCACGGTGCGGCACCAGGACAGAGACGGACAGACGGTCACGAGCACCGCCCCCCGGCGCGGCGCCCACCCTGACGAGGGAACCACCGTCGTCGTCGGCTACGACGGCACCCACGGGGCCGATGCGGCGCTCGACTGGGCGGCCCGGGAGGCGAGCCGCCGTGGCAGCGGGCTTCTCGTCCTGTGCGCGAGTCCCTACGTCGGCGTCGAGGGCGACGGGCTGACAGGCAGCGCGCTGCTGCCGGTGGACCTCGACCAGCGGGCTCGGCAGGTCGTGGCGGCCGGCCGGGACCGCGCGCGGACCGTCCTGGACGGCGACCGCATCGTGGCCGAGGCCGTGCGCGGCGGGGCCGTCGCGACCTTGGTCGACGCCTCCAGACGCGCGGCACTCGTCGTCGTCGGACACCCGGGCAGCCGGGTCCGGGCACTCGTGACGGGGTCGACCGCCTTCGCGGTCGCGGCGCACGCCGGGTGCGACGTCGCCGTCATCCCCGGCGGGAACCTCACCCTCCCCGGGCCGGGACGGCCCGTCATGGTGGGCATCGACGGGGCGCACGACGGCGAGGTGGCCGTCGCCCGCGCAGCCGAGTTCGCCGAACGATGGGACGCGCCGCTGCACATCGTCCGCGCGTGGAGCATGTCGTTCGTCGGCTGGCCGCTCTCGTTCGAGAACATGCAGCTCGACAGCGGCGTCGGCTTCTTCGAGCACGAGGCGCGCGAGTCGGTGGACAGCGCTGTTGCGCAGGTCCGGGCCACGCATCCTGGTCTCACGGTCGAGACGACGGTCATCGAGGAGCACCCGGTGCGGGCTCTCATCGAGCTCGGCGCGTCCGCAGGCCTGGTCGTCGTGGGTACGCGCGGCATCGGCGGGTTCGACCGGCTGCTGCTCGGGTCGGTGAGCCGGGCCGTGGTCCACCACGCACCCGTGCCCGTGCTCGTCGTCCGGGCCATGAGCCCGTCATGAGCTCGTTGTGAGCCCGTCATGAGCCCGGACTGACGCCGGACGTGCCAGTCGTACGAGTCGTGAGACTCGTACGACTGGCACGTCGGCTGCAGGCCCGGGCCAGCGCGTCCGGGGCGCGCTCAGCGGGCGAGGTATCCGCCGTCGATCGGGTAGTAGCCGCCGGTCGCGAAGGACGCGCCGTCGCTGGCGAGCCAGGCCACGAGCTCGGCCACCTCGTGCGGGTCGCCGATGCGTTGGAGTGCGTGCTGAGTGGCGAGCGCCTGCAGTGTGGCCTCGTCGAGGTTGGCCTCGAGCAGCGGCGTGCGGATGAAGCCGGGGCCCACCGCGTTCACCCTGATGCCGTCGGTCGCGTGGTCCCAGGCCGCCACCTTGGTGAGGCCGACAACCGCATGCTTCGCCGCCGTGTAGGCGCTCGCGGTGGGGAAGCCGACGGCCCCGAGGACGGATGCCATGTTGATGACCGAGCCGCCGCGTCCACGTGCCTTCATGGCCGCGATGGCAGCCCGCTGCGTGTAGAAGACGCCGTCGAGGTTGACCCGGATGACCTCGTGCCATGCCTCGTCGCCGTAGTCCCCACTCGGCAGCGCCGCGCCACCGATCCCGGCGTTGCACACCGCGATGTCCACGTGCCCGAACGCGGCCAGGGTCGCGGCCATGGCGGCGTCCACGGAGGCCGGGTCTCCGACGTCGACGGTCACGCCATGCGTCCGGCACTCGAGTGCGTCCAGCTCCTTCAGCACCAGCTCGATCTGCTCCCACTCCCGGTCCCAGATCGAGATGTCGGCTCCTGAGCGTGCCATCGTCTGGGCACAGGCTCGTCCGATCCCGGATGCCCCACCGGTGATGACGGCCGCCTTGCCCCCCAGGCCATACGTGTTCATCGTCCTGTTCCTCTCTGTCGAGGACACCACTGTCCGGCCACCGACGGCAGGCGCGGCAGGGTCGGAGGTCCCGCCCGCGTGACCGGACCCGGTCTCGAGGCGCACGCAACTCGGGCGCACGCGACGCACCGGGTCACGTCGCAGGGACACTCAAACCGAGCTCGTCCTGGTGAGCCGTGTCAGCAGGAAGGCTCCGATGCCGGCGGCGGCCGCGACCCCCCACGCCGTCGCGTCGACAACCTCGGTCCCCAGCAGCTCTCGAAGCGGGAGCACGGTGACCGCCGCCGTGAGCATGAGTCCGGCGAGGAGCAGCGCGAGCAGCAGCGGGTCGGCGTGCCCGGCGCGCGTCCGTACCGGCGCGCCGGGGGTGCGCACGCCCCAGGCCACCGCCAGCTGTCCGGCCCCGAGCGTCAGGAGCACCGCGGAGTGGGCGGAGGCCGGACTGACCCACATCGCCGCCACGCTGACGGCAGCGAGGTACACGGCCAGGACCGAGATGCGCCACCACAACCCGCGAGCGAGCGGTCCTTCGTCGGGTGCCCGGGGTCCGCGACGCAGGACTCGGCTGTCCGCGGGCTGGCCGGCGAGCCCTGCTCCGGCGAAAGAGTGCGTCAGGAGGTTGAGCCACAGGATCTGGGCAGGGAGCAAGGGCAACGGCACCCCGACCAGGGGCCCCACCAGCATGAGGAGGACTTCGGACGCGCCACCGGAGAGTCCGTAGGCGAGGAACCTCCGCAGGTTGTCGTAGACGCGGCGGCCTTCCTCGATCGCCGACACCAGGGTCGCGAGGTTGTCGTCGGCGAGGACGAGGTCCGCGGCCTGGCGTGCGACCTCGGTGCCGCGCTCTCCCATGGCGATCCCGATGTCGGCCCGGCTGAGCGCCGGGGCATCGTTGACACCGTCACCGGTCATCGCCACCACGTGCCCCGACCGCTGCAGGGCGGTGACGATGGCATGCTTGTCCGCCGGTGTTGCACGGGCGATGACCCGGCGACGCTCCACATCGGCCGCCTCGACGGTCGAATCCGCCGGCTGGTCCCCGGGCTCCTCAGGGGGGCCGTCGAGAATCCCCACCTCTTCGGCGATGGCGTGGGCCGTGGCGGCATGGTCACCCGTGATGAGGACGACCTGCAGGCCGGCATCCCGACACGACGCGACCGTGTCCCGGGAGGTCTCGCGCACCGGGTCGTGCAGGGCCACCAGCCCGAGCAGACGCGGCCGCGCGACGTTGCCGTCGCCGGCCGTTGCGTGGTCCTGCGTCACGGCCAGGACGCGCATCCCGGCTCGTCCCCACCGGTGCGCCAGCTCCCGGGCCTCGGCGAGAACGGCTGGATCCTCGGCCACGGCGTCCGCCGTGAGCATGGCCTCGGGGGCTCCCTTCCGGAGGGTGAGACTGGCGCCGGTGGGCTCCCGGTGGATCGTCTCCATGGCCTTGCGGGTGCTGTCGAACGGCACCTCGCGGATCCGCGGGTGATCGGCCCTCAGTCTCGCCACATCGGCGCCCCGGTCCACTGCTGCCAGGAGCAGGGCGGTGTCGGTCGGGTCGCCATGGGGCCGGCCGGACGCCTTCGCCAGCACGGCGTCGTTGCACAGGGCCAAGGCCCTCGTCAGGTCGGACGGGGCAGCGTCGTCCGGTTGCCAGGTCGCCGCGACGCTCATGCTTCCTTGCGTGAGGGTCCCGGTCTTGTCGGTGGCGAGCAGGGTGACGGACCCGAGCGTCTCGACAGCGGCCAGGTCGCGCACCACGGCTCGCCTGCCGGCCATGCGGCGAGCTGCAAGCGCGAGACCGAGTGTGACCACGAGCGGGAGCGATTCGGGGACGGCGGCCACGACGAGCGCCACCGTCGCCAGCAGCATGACCTCCAAGGGCTCGCCGCGCGCCACGCCGAGGACGAGGACGACGGCGCTCAGCAGCACCGCTCCGACCGCGAGGTAGGCCGAGAGGCGAGCCATCCGCCTCTGCAGGGGCGTCGGCGCGCCGGGACGCCCCGTCATGCCGGCGATCCGGCCCACGGTGCTGCGCGCGCCGGTCGCGGTCACCCGGGCACGACCATGCCCGTGGACCACGACGGTTCCGGAGAAGAGAGCGCTCGGAGAATCCGTATCGCACGAAGGCAAGCCCCCACCCGCGGCCGGCCCCGGGTCCTGACGAGGGGACTTCGGCACCGGCACCGACTCCCCGGTGAGCATCGACTCGTCGGCCTCGAGACCGGCTCCGTCGACCAGCCAGGCGTCGGCCGGGACGAGGTCACCCTGCCGCAGCAGCATCAGGTCTCCGGGAACCAGCGTTGTCGACGGCACCTCGATCGCTCGCCCTGAGCGCTCCACCCACGCCCTCGGCTCGACGAGCGCCGAGAGCGCGCGCACCGACCGCTCGGCCTTGATCTCCTGCCGCAGGCCCATCGCGGAGTTGACGATGACGACCAGACCGATCACCGCGCTGTCCGTGTAGTCGCCGGTGACCAGGGTGAGACCAAGGGCGGTGAGCAGCACGAGCACCAGCGGGTCTCGCAGGCTGCGAACGAGCCGGCTGACCGCGGAAGGAGATGGTGGCGCCGGTACTTCATTGGGCCCGTGAAGGCGGAGCCGCACCTCGGCCTCGGACGCGGACAGACCGGGGAGGCCACCGCCGGGAGGCGGGCCCGAGCCGCGGTCGAGATGGAGGTCGGTCGGATCTCCCACGCGTGAGTGCATGCGCACCTCCTCTGCGGTCCCCGGACCGTCGGTCACACAGGGCCAGGAGTCCCGGCGTGAGCCGATGCGGGCCGCCTCTCCACCCTTCAGCCTTGGCCGGGCTCGTCCCTCGGACCAGGGCCGAAGGACCCGTCACATCGTGGAACGTCCCGGCCCGGCGACGCTCAGGTGCTGGCTGCCGAGAGCAGCTGACCACGTTCGTTCCTCCAGCGGGGGTGCCATTGGTCCCTGGTGCCGTCCTTGCGCGCGCAGGACGATGACACGATGACCACGCTCACCTTCCTCGGAGCCGCAGGGGCCGTCACCGGAAGCAAGTTCCTTCTCGAGGACGCCCACGGGCGCGTGCTCGTGGACTGTGGTCTCTACCAGGGCGAGCGGGAGCTGCGCCGCCTCAACTGGGAGGACCCCGGCGTCGAACCGGGCACGGTGTCGGACGTCGTGCTGACCCACACCCACCTCGACCACTGTGGCTACCTGCCGGCTCTCGTCCATCGCGGGTACACGGGGCCGATCTGGGCCACCACGGGGACGGCGGCCCTGGCGGACATCGTGCTGCACGACGCGGCCAAGCTCCAGGAGGAGGACGCTGCCGACGCGCGGGCAGGTGGGTTCTCCAAGCACGACCCGGCGCTCCCCCTCTACACGTGGGCCGACGCCGACGACACCATGCAGCTCATGCGCCCCTGCGAGTACGGAAAGCCGACGACGCTGCGATGCCAAGCCGAGGTCACGCTCGTCCGCGCGGGCCACGTTCTCGGGTCAGCCTCGGCGCACATCACCATGGGGAGCGCGAGCGTGCTGTTCTCCGGCGACCTGGGGCGTCCCACCCATCCCTTGCTCCTGCCACGCGACCGACCACTGGCTGCCCGCACGGTGGTGGTGGAGTCGACGTACGGCGACCGCGTGCACGCCGACGGTGCCGGCGGCCACGAGGTACTCGCGGACGTGGTCCGTCGCACGATAGGTCGTGGTGGCTCCGTGCTCATCCCGGCGTTTGCCGTGGACCGCACCGAGCTGGTTCTGCTGGCCCTGGCCCGACTTCGTCAGCGCAACCTCATCCCGGATGTGCCCATCTACGTCGACAGCCCCATGGCTCTGGCGGCGCTGGAGGTCTACCGGCGCCCGGAGAACGAGGCGGAGCTACGTCCTGACGCCCTCTCGGCCCTGTCTGCCCTGTCCCGACTGCGCACCGCGCACACCGCTGAGGAGTCGAAGCGGCTCAACACTCCCGGCACGCCGTGCATCATCATCTCGGCGTCGGGGATGGCCACCGGCGGGCGCGTGGTCCACCACCTTCGCTCGCTGCTGCCCCATCCGCGCAACACCGTGGTCCTCACCGGCTACCAGGCAGCCGGGACTCGGGGGCGCCTCCTGCAGGAAGGCGCACGGGAGCTCAAGATGATGGGTCAGTACGTTCGCGTCCGCGCCGAGGTCGTCACCGACGAAGGCTTCTCGGTCCATGCGGACTCGCGCGAGCTGCTGCAGTGGCTCGAGGAGCTGCCGGACCCTCCTGAGGCCGTCTACGTCGTGCACGGCGAACCAGCGGCCAGCTCCGCTCTGGCCGAAACGATCGGCGGCAGGCTCGACTGCCCCGTCGTGGTGCCACGGCGTGGCGAGCGAGTGGTCGTCGACTAGCCAACAGTGTCCGGCAAACCCCGTACACGGGACGTTCGGCCCCTGCGCCGGTCGTCGTGCGCGGCCAGGCTGGACGTGAGAGAGAGGAGTGGTGATGACCGAGTACCTGACCTCGGACCACACGCGCAAGAACGACGAGGACGAGCTCGAGCTGCGTCGGAGAGCCGTCAAGCGGCTCGAGGCCAAGCGCGGCCTGGCCGCACACGCGCTCGCGTACGTCACCGTCAACCTGTTGCTGGTCGCGCTCTGGTACGTCACCGGCGCCGCGTTCTTCTGGCCCGTGTTCCCGATCTTCGGATGGGGCATCGGGATGGCCTTCCACGCGTGGGACGTCCTGTCGCCCACACCCGGCCCGGAGCAGGTCGAAGCGGAGATGGAACGGCTGCGCCGGACCGAGCACAAGGGCTGACGGCGGCGCCCCGGAAGGAGGCACCATGTGGTGGAACGGCGGAGTCGGATTCGGCATGGGCTGGGGCATGTGGCTCGTCATGATCCTCCCGGCCGTGGGGCTCGGCCTGCTCGCCGCCTACGTCGTGCAGCAGATCGTCGCCCGCGAACGTCCCGGTCGCGTCCCGCGTGAGCGCGGAGGTCAGGCCGGACCGGTTCGACGGCCCACCCCCACGCAGATCCTCGACGAGCGGCTGGCGCGTGGTGAGATCGACGCGGAGCAGTACCAGCAGGCGAAGCGCCTCATCAGCCAAGAGCACTGACTCGCCCGGCCCGTGGCCGCTGGGCACCCACGGTGAAACCGGAAGGACCAGCGGCGCCGTCACGTCGGCGTGCGGTGCGCGAAGGAGGCAGGACATGGCCCCACCAGCGGACCGGGCCGCGCTCCCCTCGACCATGCGGGTGTGGGAGGTCACCGGCCGCGGTGGCCCGCACCGGATCCGTCCGGTGGAACGTGCCGTACCCTCCCCCGGCGGGAACGAGGTCCTCGTGCGTGTTGCCGTGTGCGGCGTGTGCCGGACCGACCTTCACGTCTCGGACGGCGACCTCCCGGTGCACCGACCCTCGGTCGTCCCCGGACACGAGGTGGTGGGGCGGGTGGTGCAGGTCGGTGCAGGGACGACCCGGTTCGTCATCGGGGACCGTGTGGGCATCGCGTGGCTTCGCGGCACCTGCGGCGAGTGCCGCTGGTGCCGCACAGGCTCCGAGAACCTCTGCGAAGCGGCGACGTTCACCGGCTGGGACGCCGACGGCGGATATGCCGAGTACGCCGTCGTGCCGGCCGCCTACGCGTACACCCTGCCGACGGGGCTGCCGGACGAGCAGGCCGCTCCCCTGCTGTGTGCGGGGATCATCGGCTACCGCTCACTGCGTCGGGCCGCCCTGCCCCCGGGAGGACGGCTCGGCATCTATGGTTTCGGCGCCAGCGCGCACCTCACGGCGCAGATCGCGATCGCTCAGGGCGCCGAGGTCCACGTCATGACGCGGGGCGAGGAGGCCCGCCGCCTGGCGCTCTCGTTGGGGGCGGCCTCGGCCGCAGGGGCGTTCGACGATCCGCCGGTTCCGCTCGACGCCGCCATCGTCTTCGCGCCCGCCGGAGAGCTCGTGCCGAGGGCGATGGCCGCCCTGGAACGAGGTGGAACCCTCGCGCTTGCGGGCATCCACGTCACCGAGGTGCCACCACTCGACTACCAGACACACCTGTTCCACGAGAAGCGGCTCACCTCGGTGACGGCCAACACACGAGCGGACGGCGAGGAGCTGTTCCGCCTCGCTGCCGCCTTGTCGGTCCGTGCCGACGTGACTGCCTACCCCTTCGACGACGCGGACCGGGCCCTGGAGGACCTGTCGTCGGGTCGACTCACGGGCGTGGCGGTTCTGGACGTCGACCGCCAGGGCTCAGCCGGGACAGGACGGGCTCCATCTCAGCGTTAGCCGGTCACGGGCGACCTATCCTTGACCCGTGGAGTCGGAGACCGGGCATGGTCGCGGATCCTCGCCGTGGGGTGACGCGTTGTCGTTGCACGTCGACGACATCATGGAGGAGCTTCACTCCCGGGCGGAGGCTGCGCAACGGTCACGCGCCCAGTTCGAGGGACTCCTCGACGCCGTGACTGCCGTCAGCGAGGACCTCGACCTGTCGGAGGTCCTGGCGCGCATCGTCCGATCTGCGTGCGCCCTCGTCAACGCCCGTTACGGAGCGTTGGGCGTGCTGGGGCCCGACGGTGAGCACCTCATGGAGTTCATCACGCACGGTGTGAGCCCCGACGAGCGAGAGCGCATCGGGGACCCGCCGTCGGGACACGGCATCCTCGGCCTGCTCATCCGGGACCCACGTCCCCAGCGGCTGTCGGACATCGGCGCGCACCCCGAGTCCGTCGGTTTCCCACCGAACCACCCGCCCATGACGACCTTCGTGGGAACCCCGATACGGATCCGCGACGAGGTCTTCGGCAACCTCTACCTGGCGGAGCGCCAGGGTGACAAGGAGTTCACCGAGGGCGACGAGGCCATGCTCGTCGCGCTGGCGGGAGCTGCAGGGTTCGCGATCGAGAACGCACGTCTCTATGAGCGCAGTCGGCAACAGCGCTCGTGGGCCGAGGCCGTCAGCGAGCTGACGCGAGGCCTGCTGGAGGGTGAGGACGAGAACCTCGCGATGTCCGTTCTCGCCAAGGAGGTCCTCGCCCTCACGAAGGCCGAGGTGTGTCTGGTGGCGCTGCGCGACGAGGAGAGCGCCCCGACGCGTGTGCGCGCTGTGCAGCACCGACGCGGCGCGGAGAAGTCGCCTGGGGAGGTGCCTCCTGAGGAGGGGGCGTCGGCACGGACCGACCTGCCGCCCATGGAGAGCTGGGAGGGCTGGTCGGAGGTCCTGGGCAGCGGGCTGAACCTGCTCATTCCTCAGGGCGGGGACAAGGGTCCCGCTGGACGCTTCCCGGTGTACCTCGCGAAGCTGGTGGGACGCACGGCGGGCGGGCCGACGGCCGTCGTGCCGTTCTCCACCGGCCGCGGCGACATCGGTCACCTTGCGGTGCAGTGGCAGCCAGGACAGGAGGACGCCGCCTCGACCGCGCTGCCCGGCTTGGCCACGTTCGCGCAGCAGGTGGCCCTCGGGCTGGTGGCCGCGCGGGCCCAGCACGACCGGCAGCTGCTCGCCATGCTCGAGGACCGGGACCGCATCGCCCGGGACATGCACGACCACGTCATCCAGCGCCTGTTCGCCACGGGGCTGTCCCTCCAGGCGGCGGAACGGCTCGCCGTGCATCCGGTCGTGAGGTCGCGGCTCGACGAGGCCGTGAACAGCCTGGACGAGGCGATCAAGGACATCCGCTCCACCATCTTCGAGCTCCGCTCCCCGACCCAGGATCGAACGCTGCACGAAGAGCTGCAGGAGATCGTGCGGTCTGCCGGGGTGAGCCTGGGGTTCACCCCGACCCTGGAGCTCGCCGGCGGCCCTGAACCGGACGATGCCGGGCTGCGCGGCGACCTTCTCGCCGTCGTCCGGGAGGCCCTGGCCAACGTGTCGCGGCATGCCCAGGCCGGTTCGGCCTCGGTCGTCGTCACCTTCGGGACCTCGCTGTCCGTCACGGTCACCGACGACGGGGTCGGTATCGGTACCGACGACCGGCGCAGTGGTCTGGCGAACCTGGGCCAGAGGGCTGCAGCTCGATCCGGCACCTTCCACGTGTCACCCTCCGAGCCGCGGGGAACCGAGCTGGTCTGGACCGTCCCGCTGTGAGCCGGGAGAAGCAGGACTTTCGCACCTACCCCGGACGACCCGTGCGCCCTAGTCTCGACCTTCCCGTGCAGGACCGTCGACGAGCGAAAGGTGGGCCTCAATGACGATCAAGGTGTTCCTCCTCGACGACCACGAAGTGGTGCGGCGAGGCCTGCGGGAACTGCTCGAGGAGACGCCGGGCTTCCAGGTCGTCGGCGAGTCCGGGCTCGCGAGGGAAGCCGCCCGGCGGATCCCTGCCATCCGGCCCGACGTCGCCGTGTTCGACGTGCGCCTCCCGGACGGCTCAGGCATCGAGGCCTGCCGCAACGTCCGCTCCATCGACCCGACGATCGCCTGCCTCATCCTCACCTCGTTCGCCGATGACCAGGCCCTGACCGCTGCGGTCCTGGCCGGCGCGGCAGGCTTCGTGCTCAAGGACATCAAGGGGAACGGCTTGGTGGAGGCGATCCAGCGGGTTGCGGCCGGGGAGAACCTTCTCGACACACCGCGTGTCGACCGCCTGCGTGACAGCTGGAGGCGGGGACAGGAGACCGACCCTCGACTGAGGGCACTCAGCCCTCAGGAGCGCCGCATCCTCGACCACCTCGCGCGGGGGATGACGAACCGCCAGATCGGCGAGGACATGTCGCTCGCCGAGAAGACCGTCAAGAACTACGTCACCTCGGTGCTGTCGAAGATGGGCCTGGAGCGACGCACCCAGGCCGCCGTCTACGTCGCGACCCACCAGCCGCCGGAACGTGCGGGCTGACGAGCTCCGCGCGGGTCCACGGGCTCGCAGGGTGGCTCGGTCCTGGCTCGGTCCTGGCTCGGCGGGGACGACGAGGGATGACGACGAGGGATGCCGCCGGGACCTCCGGGTTCCCACTGGAGAACCGCGGTTCGCTTCGGCGGCATACCTGTGACGTACTCCGTCAGCAGGCCATCAGCCCGATGACGTAGCCCCGGGCCCGGAGCCGCGGAATGAGGATGTCCAGTGCGGCGACGGTCTGGGAGCGGTCTCCCCCTCCGTCGTGCAGCAGGATCCTCGAGCCGTCCCGGACCGCGGCCAGGACCCGGTTGACGATGGTCCACGTGCCCGGTCGTGACCAGTCACGTGGGTCGACGGTCCAGAGGATCTGACGCTGGCTGCGGCTGGCGATGATCGACGCGATCCGCGCGTTGGTGGCCCCGTACGGTGGGCGGACGCATCGTGGCCGGTAGCCGAGGGTCCACTCCATCCGGTTCAGCTGCGACGTGACCCCCGCCGTGGACAGCGTGGTCAGATTCGGGTGGCTCCACGTGTGGTTGCCGATCTTCATGCCGTAGTAGCGCAGGCTGCGGGTGAGCGACGGGTACCAGGAGATGTTCTGTCCGACCTCGAAGAAGACCGCCTTCACCCCGTACTTCCGCAGTATCGCCAGAACCTTCGGCGTGTACGTCGGGTGCGGACCGTCGTCGAAGGTCAGGTACACGGTGCCCGCGTACGCGACGGGCGCGGCCGCGACGGCGGGGGCCGTTGCGGCCCCTTCCCAGGCGCCTCCCCCGACCGGTCGCCCGGTGCTCGGGGCCAGGCCAGCGACCGTGAGGGCCGCGAGGAGGGATGCTGCCAGTGAGCGTAGTGAGTGCTTCATGGCCGATCTCCTTGCCCTTCCATGCCATCACGGCGCGGGCGAGGCGGCGCACGGATGTGATGCCGCCTCTCAGACGGACCTTCGACCCTTGCCACTGTGGCCGTTGGCTTCGCCGCTCCGCCGTACCGGGACCTTCGCCTCTGCGCCGGCGCGCCGGCGAGAAGGCATCGTGGACGAGGAAGAGGAGGAACCATGAGAGCGGCGAGCGACATCGTGGTCGGCTTCGACGGCAGCCACGGCGCTGAGTGCGCGGTGGACTGGGCGGCGTCCGAGGCCGATCGGCGTCGTGTGGCCTTGCGCATCGTGACGGCACGGCCCTACGTGGAGCTGCCGTTCGGTGGAATGGGCGCCGGGGCCGTGCCGCCGGCGGACCATGTGGACGCCGAACGGCTCAGCGGGACTGGACGACTCCGCGCCGAGAAGGTGCTGGACGCCTCCCGCGTCGAGACAGCCGTCGTGGCGGGGTACCCCGCCGGCGTGCTGGTCCGGGAGTCCCACCAGGCTTCGCTGGTCGTGGTCGGGCACCCTGCGCGGGGAAAGGCCAGGGAGTACGTCACAGGCTCGGTCGCCTTCGCCGTGACGGCGCACTCGGCGTGCGACGTCATCGTGGTCCCCGACCAGGAACTGGTGGTGCCGGGTCCACAGCACCCGGTGGTTGTCGGGCACGACGGTAGCGGCGGCGCCGACCGTGCGACCCGCCGAGCCGCAGCCATCGCCGTCGAGCACGGCGCGCCACTGGTCCTCGTCCGGGCCCTGCCACGCGTGGAGGACTGGTTCGGCCCACCCCGCGGCCTGGAAGCCCTCCGAGACAACGCCGACAACCCCGACGGCTCCCGACGGCCGGTACGGGACGCGCTCGAGACCATTGCCGCCGATCTGCGGACGGGCTTCCCGGGACTGGATGTGCGCGGCAGGGTCGTCGATGCTCACCCCGTGGCCGCGTTGCTGGAGGTCGCCGAGGGTGCAGGTGAGGGCGCAGGACTGCTCGTCGTCGGGTGCCGGGGTCTCGGTGGCTTCGAGCGACTTCTGCTCGGCTCCGTCAGTCGTGCGGTGGTCCACTACGCCCGGACTCCCGTCCGCGTCGTGCGCCCCGACATCGTGGCAAGGGCCGTGCCCGCCGGTGGTTTCGCGCAGGCAGGCTCCGTCCGGATGGAGGAGGAGCCATGAGGGCGCGAGTCGGTGACCGCATCTTCGTGGCCGGAACGGCCGCAGACGGACCCTTGCAGGACGGTGAGGTGCTCGACACGGGTGGCCCCGACGGGAGCCCTCCCTTCCTAGTCCGTTGGAGCGACGGACGCATCGAGCTGTTCTCACCCGGTCCGGAATCCTTCGTCGTCCTCGGGACCCTGCATCCGGGTGATCCAGCACGACCGGCGTGCGCCGACGAGCCGGCTGCCGGGGTTCTCGGATGAAGGGCAGATGACCGGGGCCTCAGCGGACGACGAGCACCGGGCACACCGCGTCGTGGATGACGCGGTGGCTCACCGAACCCAGGAGCATGCCGCTGAAGCCACGACATGCAGCGCCGCATGCTCCCGCTCGGCCCATGCGGCGGCGGCATCCAGGGCGCGCTGCGCGGCCTCCGAGTCGTCGACGCCCACGACGACGGGATGCTCGGGTCCGGGGCGCGCGACGTGCAGGTCGCCAGCCGTCTCCTCCTGCTGCTCCTGCTGCTCGGCGCCGGCTCGCACGATGACGACCGGGCACCGTGCGTGCGCGGTGACGGCGTAGGACGTCGAGCCCAGGAGCCCGGCCCGCAGCCGACCGCGGCCGCGGCTGCCCAGCACGATCAGGTCGGCGTCACGGGACGCGTCGACCAGCTGCCCGGCCGGACTGCCCAACAAGTACTGCGCTTCGATCTGTGACGCCTCGAGAACACTGGACGCGTGGTCCGCCCTCGCCGCGGACCACCGCGGCGGCCTGGTGCAGCATCGGCTCGGCCAACGACTCGTCGACGGCAGGGAAACCGGGATCATCGACAGGCTGAGGCTGTGCACGATGGTGCGCCGTGTGCCGAGCTGACGGGCGGTCTCCGCGGCCCACTCGAGCGCCAGCCGGACGCTGGGCGAGCCGTCGTATCCGACGACGACACCGTGCGACTGGTCGTCCTGGTCGTTCATGACCAGACACCTCCCTCGGTCCTGTCCGGCCGACACCGCACCGCTCCTGCCTTCGTCCACCCCACCGGTGGGTCGTCTGCGGGACCTTGGCCCCTACTCGCGCGAGGCGCCGCGCGTCGCACTGGAGGCATGACGAAATCGACCGGCATCTCCCGCACTCCCCACGGTGCGACGTCGGGGCGTCACCCCGCTTCCTCCCCCAACGCAGCCAAGAGGGTGGGCCTCTCCAACATGGAGGTACTCGACCAGTCCGAGTGCTGGCGTCTCTTGCGCACCCAGGACGTCGGGCGACTCTCGGTCGTGGTGGAGGGGGAGCCTGACATCTTCCCCGTGAACTACGTGGTCGACCACGGCAGCATCGTCATTCGAACCGCGGCCGGCCGGAAGCTGGCGGCGAGCGTTCGGGGCGCGGTCGCCTTCGAGGTCGATGAGCTGCACGGATCCGACGCATCCGTCTGGAGCGTCGTGTTGCGCGGTCGAGCCACCGAGATCCGGGACAAGGACGAGGTGATGGCTGTGCTGGCGCTGGGACTGGTCACGTGGCACGTGGGCAGGAAGCCGCGCTTCCTGCGCCTGGTGCCGTGGGCGACGACGGGTCGCCGGCTCCAAGTGCAGGGCCGGAAGGCGTGACCGCGTCATCGCCCACAGCAGCCGCTCGTCAACCGACGGTCATGGCCATTGCCGAGGCCGCGTGGCGGTCCGATGCCGACGAGGCAGCTGGGACCGGAACCACCAGGAGGTCACACGGCAGGTCCTCGAGGTTGCCTCCGTGAAGCGCCGTTCGCACCAGATCCCCGAGCAGCGCCCGCCCCGGCCGGCCGGTCAGCTGCTGGGCACCCACGACGACAAGATCATCGGGGTTGCACCTGGACACGAGGACGTCCGCCAGGGGGCCACACGCGACCTCGACCCGCGGAGAGATGCTCCGCGGCAGGGCCCGCAGGGTCAGCCAGGCGGATGCCAGGCCGTCGGACACGGCCCGGGGACCAGCACCGTCGGGGACTGTACTGACGGCCCAGAACGCGGCCCTCCGGATTCTGGCCTCACGTGCGCCGTGGGCCACCACCCGCCGGTCACCGACGACTCCCGCGAGCACGACCCGGACCACGGGAGAGACTCCGCCGCGGCGGGTCGACCAGGGCCGGGTCGGCTGCGTGACGTGGGGGATCATGACCGGACACCGGGCTCGACGGAGCAGCTCGTCCGTCGGGCATTCCAGCAGCAGGAGGCCGTCGTCCGCGCCGAAGCCCCGCACCGGGGCGACGTAGAGCGCAGTCCGTGCGGCCAGGCTCTCGATGTCGACATCGTCCAGCGGTCCCAGGACGACCGCGCTGACGGGCACGTGGGGGTCGGTGGCCTCGGCCACCAGGGCAGCTCGTTGTGTCGCACTGCCTGTGGCGTCCTGGGACGGCCAACGGAGGCGGGCGGGTGCCGCGTCGTCGCCCGCCGGGACGGCCAGGAGGACAAGGTCGAGCCCGCGCCTGGCCGCTTCCATGGTCGCAACGGCGACAGCCGCCTGCCCGGCCGCCGAGGCACTGCATCCGACCACGACCGCGGCTGAGCTCTTCCGATGGACCATCCTCACACCTCCGGCTCCTGGCGCGTACCCGCGCAGTTCCCCCGCAGTTCCACTCTGCCGGTGGCGCCGCAGGTGGGGACGGGACCTTCGTCCGCCCTCATGGGCGCCCCACTGGGGAAGCACGGGAGGCACAGCACGGACCGGAGAGCATGCGACGGACAGCATCGGCGCACAGCGGGCCGCCGTGGCCCACGGAGTCGCAGGCCATTGGTCCCTAACACCGTGGGGCAAGGGCAGTCAGTCTGAGCGTGCCGGCTCACCGGTCCACGAGAAGGGAGAACACGATGAGCACGACAACGTCCAGCGCCCAACCGACCCACCACGGACATGCGGGGATGCCGACACCCGACGTCCGGGACCACCGGGCCTTCCGCTTCTTTGCCGGAGCCAGCCGGCTCGCCATCGGGTGGATCTTCCTCTGGGCCTTCCTCGACAAGCTGTTCGGCCTCGGCTTCGCGACGGGGCGGGACAGCAAGACCGGGGCGGTCGACCTGCTCGGCCCCGATGCCTGGGTCAACGGTGGGTCACCGACGCGCGGCTTCCTCACCTTCGGCACGAAGGGCCCCCTGGCGGACTTCTACCAGGGCTTCGCCGGCGCGGCGTGGGCCGACTGGCTCTTCATGATCGGTCTTGCCGGGATCGGTATCGCACTCCTGCTCGGTGTCGCCATGCGGATCGCCACCGTCTCGGGCGTCGTGCTGCTGCTCATGATGTGGAGCGCGGCGATCTGGCCGGAGAACAACCCGTTCATGGACGACCACCTGGTGTACGCGCTCGTCCTCATGCTGCTGCTGTTCGCCCGCGCCGGGCGCGACCTCGGCCTCGGACGCGCGTGGGAGCGGTTGGGCATCGTCCAGCGGTACCCCGTTCTCCAGTAGCTGGACACGGTGCCGCGGCCCGGGGTCGTCCGCCCGACTCGGCGCGAGCATGGACACATGCCGCGCGGACACGGGACGGACCTCGACATCCGGGCGGCGGCGGCCATGTCGACCGCCGACGTCGTGTCGGTCCTCGGCGTCGCGCCGCATCGCGGTCTCGACGCCGATGAGGTGACGTGGCGGCAGGGGACCTACGGTCCTAACGCCATTGCGACGCACCATGCGCGGTTCCTGCCCGTGCTGTGGCGCCAGCTGCGGTCGCCGCTGCTGGGTCTGCTGCTCGTGGCGGCCACGGCGTCCTTCTTCCTGGGCGAGCGCAGCGACGCCGTCATCATCGGCGTCATCGTGTTCGTGTCGGTGGGTCTCGGCTTCGCGAACGAGTACCGTGCCGAGCTGGCTGCAGCCGCGCTGCACGCGCAGGTGAGCCACGAGGCGGTGGTCCTGCGCGCCGGCACCGTCGGGCGTGTCGACGTGACAGCACTCGTGCCCGGCGACCTCGTCGAGCTGTCGCTCGGCGAGGTCGTCCCGGCCGACGTGCGACTGCTGTCGGTGGTACGGCTCGAGTGTGATGAGTCCGTGGTCACCGGTGAGTCCCAGGCGGTCGAGAAGGGCACCGACGCGGTGGCGCCCGACGCGGCCCTCGCCGACCTCACCGGGTGCGCACTGATGGGCACCGTCGTGCATGCGGGCGGCGCGCGCGGCGTGGTCGTCGCCACCGGTGCCCGCACCGAGCTCGGCACCATCGCGGCCGGGCTGGCGACCCACCAGGCCGACACCGAGTTCCAGGTAGGGCTGCGCCGGTTCTCGCTCCTGCTCGTGCGCGTCGCCGGCGTGCTGACCGCCTCGATCTTCGTCGCCAACGTCGCACTCGAGAAACCCTTGCTCGACGCCCTGCTCTTCTCGCTCGCCATCGCGGTCGGCATCACCCCGCAGCTGCTGCCGGCGGTGGTGTCGACAAGCCTCGCGGCGGGGTCACGACAGCTGGCCCGGCGCCACGTGCTCGTCAAGCGCCTCGTGTGCATCGAAGACCTCGGTGACGTCGACATCCTCTTCACCGACAAGACGGGCACTCTCACGGCCGGACGCGTCGACTATGCGCGGGCCGTCCCAGCCCGCGGTGAGCGTTCCGAGGGCGTCGTGCGCTGGGGGCTGCTCTGCTGTGGCTCCATCGCCGAGGGGCCTGCCGCGGGCGGCACCACCCCGCTCGACCGCGCCCTGTGGGAGTCCCCGGCCGCCGATGCGGTCCGGGCCTCGCTGCCCGGCTACGAGGTGCTCGGCGTCCTGCCGTTCGACCATGAGCGACGCATGGTGTCCACGCTCGTCCGCGCACCGGACGGCTCGGTGACGCTCGTCACGAAGGGCGCGCCAGAGACGGTCCTCGAGAGGTGCACCGACACCGACTCGCACGTCCGGGCCGCGCTCGAGGCCGAGTTCGCCGCGGGTCATCGCGTGGTCGCCGTCGCGACCCGATGCATGGACCAACCGCATCCGCCCCAGCCGGGCGACGAGCGGGGCCTGACGCTGAGTGGGCTGCTCGTGTTCCTCGACCCGCCGAAGCCCGATGCTCGGGCCGCCCTCGAGCGGCTCGCAGCCCTCGGGATCGACGTCAAGGTGGTGACCGGTGACAGCGCCGTCGTTGCCGCCAAGGTGTGCCATGACCTGGGCCTGACCGGCGACCGCGTCCTCACCGGCGCCGACGTCGACGCCCTCGACGACGCGGGACTCCTCGACGCAGTGGCGAGCACGACGGTGTTCGCGCGCGTCAGCCCGGAGCAGAAGGCGCGGATCGTCCGGGCCCACCACCACGGCAGCGGCGGCGTCGCCTTCCTCGGCGACGGCGTCAACGACGCCCTGGCACTTCACGCCGCCGACGTCGGCATCTCCGTCGACTCGGGCACCGACGTCGCCAAGGACGCGGCCGACGTCATCCTCCTCGAGAAGAGCCTCGACGTGCTTGCCGACGGTGTGACCGAGGGCCGGCGCATCTTCGCCAACACCCTCAAGTACGTCCTCATGGGTACGTCGAGCAACTTCGGCAACATGGCGTCGGCCGCCGCCGCGTCCGTGTTCCTGCCGTTCCTGCCGATGCTTCCGTCACAGATCCTGCTCGGGAACCTCCTCTACGACGTCGGACAGCTCGCGATCCCCACGGATCACGTCGACCCGGAGCAGCTGCGCCGGCCCTCGCACTGGGACATCGGCTCGATCCGCCGGTTCATGCTCCTGTTCGGGCCGATCAGCTCGGTGTTCGATCTGCTGACCTTCGCCATCATGCTGTGGGGCTTCCACGCTGGTCCCGGTCTGTTTCGTTCGGGCTGGTTCGTCGAGTCCCTGGCCACCCAGACCCTTGTCGTACTCGCCATCAGGACCCGCGTCGTCCCCTTCGTCCGGAGCCGGCCGAGTGCACCCCTGCTGCTGGCGGTCCTCGGCGTCGTGGTCACGGGGGCGGTCCTGCCCGCGACGCCCCTGGCACCGACACTCGGCTTCGCGCCACTGCCCGGCGGCTTCTTCGCCGCACTCGTCGCGATGGTCGGGGTCTACCTCGTTCTCGTCGAGGCGGCCAAGCGCTGGTGGACGCGGCCGGACGCGCCTCCGCACACCGGCGTCCCGGCCGACCTCAGCCGCCGCTTCGTGCGCCGCCGGGCGGCCCGGTTCAGCGCCGGGCCGGCTCCGCAGCCTTCGGGAGCCCCGGAACACCGACGACAGAAGGACCGCCCGGACCGCTCGGTCGGACCGTGAGGCCACCACCGCAGGGCCTCACGCGCGGTGAGGTGGCACGACGCATCTCGCGCGACGCGGTCAACCGGCTGGGGCGAGTGTGACCGCGTTTGACCTGACGGCCGCCTCGCACGGGGTTCAGCTCGCTCGCAGCTGGCCCAAGGTCACGAAACCGTATCCGGCGGAGCGGGCTTCGGTGATGATCCTGGCCAGCGCGTCGGCATCGAGGGTCGACCCGTCAGGAGCGGCGCCCAGGTGCATGAGCACGATGGCGCCCGGGGAGCGTGCGGCCGCGACCCTGTCGGCGATCTTTCCGACCGAGATTCCCGCGGCCCGACCCTTCCACCCCAGGGTGTCGACGGTCCAGCCGACCCCCACGTACCCCATCGCGTTGACGGTCGCCAGGCTGCGGCCGTCGTAGTCGCCGTACGGGAAGCGGAACAACGGTCTCGGGTCCTGGCCCGTGGCCTGCAGGATGGACGTTCGGGCGGAGGTGACCTGCCGCCGCAGCGCCGCGTCGCTCAGCTGCGGGGCGTGCGGGTGCGAGTACGTGTGGTTCCCCACGATCCCGTGCCTCGCCAGGGCCGCCGCAGCGGACGGGTACCGGTCAGCGAACTCTCCGGTCGGGAAGAACGTGGCCGGGACACGCTCGCGAGCCAGGGTGGCGATCACCGACTGGACGCCCTCTGCTCCCGACCCGCCGTCGAAGGTCAGCGCGACGACCTTGTGTGACGTCGGTAGGCGCGAAACCACGCGGCCCGTCACCACAGGCGCACTCGGGCGAGCGGTCGAGGACGGAGAAGCTCGACGTCGCGACGGGGAAGGTCGTGCTGGGCTTCGGTACCGGGACGCGGGTCGACGTCGAGGTCGTGCTCGGGAGTGTGGTCGCCGGGGCCGGGGTCGTCGCAGGGTGAGAAGCGGCCGTCTGCGATGCCGTGGAGGACGGAGTCCGCACGGGCGCCGATGCGGGTGCGGCACAAGCCCCGGCCACCGCCATGGCCAATGCAGGGAGCAGCGAGATGAGCACGTGGTGTCTCACACGCCAAGCCTGCGCCTCGCCGGTGCCGCAGGCAGAGCAGAAGGTCCTGCCCCGTGGTCAGGGTAGGTAGCGGCGCGCGCCCGCGAACTCGGTGGCGTATGGCTCAGTTGCGGTCGGGATGGTCTGGACGGTCTGCCCGGTCCCGGGTGCGTGCACCATCAGGCCGGAGCCGACGTAGACCGAGACATGGTGCACGCGGCCGGAGGCCGTCGCGTAGAAGAGCAGGTCGCCGGGCAAGGCCGCATCTGCGGGGATCCGCCGACCCCGCGCAGCCTGCGCGCCGGCGTCGCGGGGGATCACCAGACCGTGGACGCGGTACACCAGCGAGGCCAGCCCCGAGCAGTCGACGCCGAACCCGGAGCGGCCCGCCCACAGATAGGGCAGGCCGGTGAACGCCTGTGCAGACCGCGCGACCGAGACGCCGGCGACTCGCGACGCGGGGGCTGTGACGCCGTGCCGGACCACGACAGCCGGGTCGACGCGGCGCACCACACCGCCGGGAAGCCCCAGCCGCAGCCATCCACCGGACTGCCCCACGACCGGCAGGCGCGTCCCGTAGCTCACCTCGACCACCCTGCCGGCGGCCGCGGTGTCGTCCCGTAGCCAAGCGGTCCGCGCCACGACTGTGGCGAAGCTCCGTCGCCTGCCTCGGGGCCTCGGCACCGAGCTGTCGGATCGGCACCCAGCCCGGATATCCCCGCCCGTCCAGCGGCGTCGGCTGGTCGGGAACGACGACCTCGGCCCACGAGCCACTCACTGCCGTCACCAGCACCCGGTCACCCAGCAGAGCCTGCGTGTCCGCCCGGCCCTGGAGACCGCGCCGGTCGGCCAAGGACATGCCGCGCAGCCACCGGCGGATGTCGGCCGGTGAGCGCAGCGCCGGGTCGTCGACGGCGCGGGGTGAGGACGGCGTGCGCCAGAGCGTCGCCACAGAGACGGTGACCCATGCCGGACGTCCGGCGCGGGGCCGTGCCGGAGGCGTCGGACGAGGCGTCGACGGCGGCAGCGTGCCTGAGCTCTGGGTCGTCGGCCCAGGGGTGGGGCGGCCCGCCGTCGATGTGACCGAGGCAGGAGGTGTGACAGGGCCGGACGAGCTGGCAGACGACGTGGCGGACGGGGTGCCCGGCGCCGAGCCGGGCACAGCGACGGTGGACGGGGTCGACCCTGTCGGAGGCTCGGATGACCGGACGCACGCGGACAGGGCGAGCGCCGAGGCGATGGCGGCAACTGCTGCCGCGAGCTTCCGACTCACGAGGCCACCATGCTGCCGGTGCTGCACTCGCAACAGATCCAGAAGTCCTGCACGATGCACGGCGAGGTGCGTGCGCTCACACCGGTTCGACCGGCTGCCGCAGTATCGTGCGGAGCCGCTCGGGTGCACTGCGCCTGGGGTCACCCAGGTACACCTCGTGGTGCCGGCCGCGCGGGCGCATCCCCGCCGCCGCGATGGCGTCGTGGAGACGGCGCAGCGACGGCGCCTCGGCGGCATACGGGCCGACATGCAGCAGCTGGGCGCACCGGCCCTCCGCCCACGGACGCAGGGCCATCCGGTCCAGGGCGGCGAGGTCCTTCGAGCGCGCCTGTCTGGTGGCTTCCGCCACGACGGCGGCGTCGATGGGTTCCGGCTGCATGATCATGGCCTGCCAGCGCCACCGGTCCCGGTCGGTCTCGGCCATGGTGCCCTCGCCGCGCGTCACCGCCTCGACCAGCGCCTGCTGGTCGTCGCCGTCGCCGACCCACCACAGCGCCTCGAGGGGCATCACCCGGGGTGCCTCACCGAGCGCCTTCTTGACGAGAAAGTGCACGGCGTAGCTCACCGCGAAGAGCGCCTGCAGCGCCGCTGCGAACTCCGGCCCCTCGGGCGACCCGTGACCGGGAACCACGAGGAAGGCCATCTCGGGCACGTCCACGAACTCGACCGTGCCGCGCCGTGGCTTGTAGAGGCTGTCGAGCGACACGGTGCTGGTGGTCATGTGCTCAGCGTCGTCTGCGGTGTGTCAGCGGTCCTGAGGCAAAGGTCCCGTCCATGGACCGGCCTCGTGGGACCAAAGTCTCCCCCGTCGGCGGCCACAGCCGAGCAAGGTGTGAGACGAGGGGCGAAGGAGGCAGACCGTCATGACGACCGCGGCAGGGGGATCCCGGAGCACGAGCGGCTCCCATGAAGCCGACGTTGCTCTGCGCGGTGCCAGCTCCGAGTCGGCGCGCGTCCCGGTGCGGCGACCGCGGCTGGCCTACGCCGACAACCTCAAGGTCGCCCTGGTCGCCGGCGTCATCCTCGCGCACGTCTTCCTCGCATGGAACGGGCTCGAGGGCGCCTGGGTGCTGAGCGAACCGACCGTGCGCGAGCCGCTGTTGAGCGTCCTCCTCCTCGCAACCGTGGTCGGCGTGTCGTTCGGGATGCCGCTGTTCTTCATGGTCGCAGGACTGTTCACGCCAGGATCGCTGGAGCACAAGGGGATCCGCCGATACCTGCGCGACCGCACCATCCGGCTGCTGACGCCCAGTGTGGCCTTCGTGCTGCTCCTCACGCCACCCATCGAGTTCGTCGACTCGAGCAACGCCGGATACGGCGGCAGCTTCTGGGACTTCGTCCCCCACGCCTGGCGGCCGCTGCCGCCTGCTCCCGGCCCCACGTGGTTCCTCGGCGTCCTGCTGGTGTTCTCGGTCGCGTATGCCGCGGTGCGGCGACACCTCCCCGCACGCGAGGACGTGGCTGGCCGGCTGACCGGGCGGTACATGATCGGGACCGTCTTCCTCGTAGCGGCGACCTCCTACGTGCTGCGGATCTGGGTGCCGTTCGGCGAGGAGCGCTGGCACCTCGCGCTGGCGCAGGCACCCGGGTGGGTCGCGGGGTTCACGCTCGGCGCGGTTGCCGCTGAACGGGAGTGGTTCGAACGCCTCGACCCGGCGCTGGTGCGCCGGGTGCGCCATGCCGCCTGGCTGGCCATCGCCGGGTGCGCAGGTCTGGTCGCCGTCCTCACGACCGCCGGCGGCGACCCGGACGCGTACGGTGGCGGTGGGACCTGGCAGTCGCTGGTGTTCACGGTGGTCGAGGCCACGGTGCTCGTCACCGTCTCCGTGTGGGTGGTCGACGCGTTCAGGCGGCGAGCGCACGCTCACGGACCGCTGGCCCGGTGGCTCAGCCGAGCGGCATACGCGACCTTCCTCGTCCACCAGGGAGTCCTCGTCGTGCTGATCCTGGCCAGCCGGAACCTGGCCTGGCCCACCGAGGCCCGGTTCGTCCTCGTGGCGGTGACGGGAGTCGGCCTCTCGTTCCTGGTCGGCGGAGTGTTGCTGCGAGTGCCCGGCGTCGCCCGGTTCCTGTGACGCGCCCGCTGGACGCCGGCGCGGGCGGGAGCGGGCGGGACCAACTGCCCTGGCGACGGCCGGGTCTGCGACCGACCGTGGAGTGCACGTCCCCGTGAGGCTGGAGGAGCCATGACGCCCAGGAAGAGCGCCCGGGCCGGCATCGTGGTCGGCATCGACACGTCCCGCGAGAGCGGTCTCGCCCTGGCATGGGCGGCCCACGAGGCCGCCCGCCGGCAGGTGCCCCTGCATATCCTCCATGCATACTTCCCGGACCATCCCGATCCCGGCATCGGGGTGCCGGACGCCGCCCGGCCCACCGGTGCCCTGCACCTGTTGGCGTCACGAGCGGAGCGCGCCTGCGCCGATGCGGCCGCGACCGCCCACGCCCTGCACCCGGAAGCTCGAGATCACGACCAGGCGGCAGCCTGCGATGCCCGGCGCAGCGTTGGTGGAGACGTCACGCACCGCAGCCCTGGTGGTGGTGGGAGCACGCGGGCTCGGTGCCTTCGGGAGCCTCCTGCTCGGCTCGGTCTCCATCCACGTGGCCGCTCACGCGCACTGTCCGGTCGTCGTGGTCCGCGAGGCGGCCACCCGCACGGTGCCGGACACGAGAGTCATCCTCGGAGTCGACGGCCACGCGCACTCCATGGGTGCGGTCAGGTTCGCCTTCGAGCAGGCCGCGATGCACGGCAAGGGACTCACGGTCGTCCACACCTGGCAGCTCGACAGCATGGAGGGCGCAGTCGTTCCCACGCCGGGCGGCTCGAACCGGGACCGGTTGGACGAGCAGGGACGATCCCTCCTGGCCGAGTCCATCGCGGGGTTCCGCGAGGAGTTCCCCACCGTCGACGTACGCCGGCACGTGGTCGAGCGGAACCCCGTGGACGAGCTGGTGCGCCTGAGCCAGAACGCCCACCTGCTCGTGGTCGGGACGCGTGGGCGCGGGTCCATGGCGGGGCTGCTCGAGGGTTCTGTGTCTCAGGGCGTGCTGCGTAGGGCCCATTGCCCGGTAGCGGTTGTCCCTCCTCTGACCAAGGCTCCGTGGGAGGCCCGCGACCGTCCGCGCCCTCACCTCTCAGGCACCCTGCACCCCTGAGGGCACCGGATCCACTCCGAATGCGGCCCACGCCGGGGTGCCCGAGAGCGCCGGCGCATCGCATCAGACGTCACTCACTGAAAGGATGTCCACCCTGCCGGGTGGCGGGGCTTGGCGGTCAGGACCGGCCGGCATCGGGCTCCCGGACGAGTTCGAAGGCGCTCTCCTCCTCCTGGCTGTGGTGCTGTCCGCAAGCCGAAGCAGCTCGACGCCGTCGACGCCCGGGCGGGCCCCGGCGGCCTGCCCTGCGATGACGATGGACGCAAGCGTCGGCCGCCCTCTGGTCAACTGGGAGGCGGTCGCGGAACCAGCTCACACCTTGCTCACCACATGCGTGGAGAGTGCCCGCTCAGACGGCCCCGGCGACCATGATGGAGATCCCGTCGGCCCAGACGGTGGCCTCGTCAACCCGCCAGCAAGGAACCGAACAGCTCGCCGTACCGGATCAGGTGGCGGTCGCTGAGGAAGTCGCTGGATACCCGTTCGTGCGCGGCGTCTCCGATCCGCGTCCGTCGCTCCGGGTTCCCGAAGAGGTCCGAGGCGAGGGCGGTGAACCGGTCCAGGTCGCTGGGGTCGGCGAGCAGTACGCCGCTGACGTCGTCCTCGATCTGGTCAGAGATGCCGCCGACAGCCGAGGCGACGACCGGACGCTTCTTCCACATCGGCTCGGTGACCGTCAGCCCGAAGCCCTCCGCCAGGCTCTTCTGCACGACCACGGTCGCGTACCGCTGGAGCGCGTTGACCAGGTGCGCGTTCTCGTCGACGTCGTCCATGGGAAGGCAGCACAGGTGGACGCGCGCACGTCGCGACCGTGGAAGTGCGCCGCGCAGGTGCTGGCAGTCCCTGAGCACCTGTTCGCTCTCGGGGTCGTCACTCACTCCACCCATCGCAGGCCCCGCGAGCAGCAGGTGCACGTTGTCAGGAAAGCGGTCCAGATAGTCGCTGAAGCCGGTGAGCACGCCGCCCATGTCCTTCAGCCGGTCCCACCGGCTGACCTGCAGCATCACCTGCACGTCGGGCGGCAACCGCCGGTCCTCGCCCAGCAACAGCCCGTGGTGCGCGCGGACCGCATCCCCGGAGCGGTCGCGACGGGCGAACGCGAGGCTGCCATCGGCGGTCGGCTGGTCCACCAGGCCCGCACGATGCAGCACCGACCGGATGCTGTCAGCCGTCATCTCGGCGTTCTTGGCGCTGAGCGGGTCGAGCGACGGCGGGATCACCCAGGCACGTTCCGGCGGCACCCACGGTGGCGCGTGCTCCTTGCGTGAGAAGACACAGACGTCGGCCGCCTCGACGAACGGGCGGAGCAGCTCCCAGCCTCGTTCCGTGTGCTCATTCGCCTGCTCGGTTCCGATGTGACAGCGCCAGATGACGTGCACACCCAGCTCGTGCAGCGCACGGGCCAGGCCGACGGTCTGCGGGTCGTGCAACAGCACGATGTCGCCGGGGCGGACTCGCTCGTGCCACCCCTCGAGGTTGCGGGCCAGCACCTGCCGGTAGTGGTCCAGGTCGGTCGCGCCGAGCCCGCCGCCATCCCCCGGGGTCCCGTGGAGCAGGTTGTGCAGCCGCTTGGTCAGGGTGAAGAAGCGGTCGTCGCCCGTGAGCACCAGCCAGCGCGTGTCGACCCCGGCGCCTCTGCCGTAGCCCACCAGCGTCTGCAGCATCTCGGCCACGCCACCGCCCCGCGCGGTCGAGCTGATGTTCCATACCGTGCGGCACGCCAATGACACTCTGGCCGCCTCGGCTGCAGCCTCCAGAAGGGCGAGGCGCTCCGCCGAGAGGACGTGGGCGAGCCGACCCAGGGACAAGGCACGTACAGCCACCTCGCGCATAGGTCATCATCTCCCACTGCGCTCCGCCCGGGGCACACCCGCACCGGCGTGCTCGAGGCCACCGACCCGGACCTGCCGGGGACGCCCGGCGTCTCTCCCGCCAGAAGGAGGCGCGGACTGGCCGGATGCCCTGCCTCGGGTTCCGGGGTGACCGGGTCGACACCGATGGCGGGACCTTCATCCCTGACCGTTCGCCGGCCTTGGCAACGACACTGAGATACGCCCGGGACCGAGGGACGACCGCTCGTCGCTCGTCGCTTGGAAGGAAGCGCGTCCATGCTGGTGCGCGAAATCATGACTACGCCGGCAGTCCACATCGGCGAGAAGACGTCACCGCAGGCGGCTGTCCGGTTGATGGCGCGCGCTCACGTGACGAGCCTGCCGGTCGTGGACGCAGAGGGCCGGGTCGTCGGGATCGTCAGTGAGGCCGACATCCTGCGCCGCTCCATCCAGCCCGATCCCCGGGGGCACCTGCGCCCCACGCGCCGGGCCGGTGAGGCCCTTCCGGAGACCGTCGAGTCCCTGATGACCCGTGAACCGTACGTCACGCGGGCCGAGGAGGACGTCGCGGATGTGGTTGCCGTGTTGGCTGCCCATGGCTGGAAGAGCGTTCCGGTCGTGACAGGGCATCGTTTGGTCGGGATGCTGAGCCGCAGTGACGTCATCCGCTGCCTGTCCCGGCCCGACGACGAGATCGCTCACGACGTGACCCGGGTCTTTGCCCGATACGGCTCACCGAGGTGGCAGATCTCCGTGCGCGAGGGCATCGTCACCGTCAGTGCCACCAAGGGTGAGAACGAGCGTGCCTTGGCTGATGCGCTCGCCGCCGAGATCACCGGTGTCCGCGCCGTGTGCCACGACCCGCTGCCGTCCGCCGCAGAGACGTGAGCCGACACCGCGCGAGCGGCGGGCCGGCCGTTGACATCAGGGACCTTGGTCCGCACCCGGGCGCTCAACCCACGCGCACGGTTGGGGTACACGGACCCCGCCCCGGGTCGCTCCCAGCACTCCAGCTCTCCGAACGGCTCCCCAGGCAGCACTCCAGCACGGGTCCGAGACCGAAGGAGGAACGCCATGCGACTACAACACGACACCAAGCCCGCCCTGGAGGCACCCGTGCGGGCCGGTCCCAGCCCGTCGGCCGGAAGGCAGGTGGCCCGGTTCGTGGTCCACGTGCTGCAGATGTGCGCCGTGATGTGTGTCAGCCTCGCCCTGCTGGGCCTGCTCGTGGCCGGGCTTGCCGCCGTGGTCGGGTTCTCCGATCCGCGTCAGAGCGCCCCGGTCCCGTCGGCCCTCGTGGTCACCCTGACCTTGGCAGGGGCCATGGTGGCGTGGATGCGGTTCATGGCCATGGGGTGGCAGCCGACCCTGGAGATGGCCGAATCGACCGTCCTTGCCGGGGCGCTGATGATCACCGGCTACGCCGTGGGCATCGTTCCCGCAGCCGCGGTCACGTCGGGAGTGTGCGGTCTGGCGTGTGCGCTCATGATCGCCGACATGCTCGTCCGCTTCCGGCTCTACGCGTCGCACCCGGCGCGCCACGCCCACCCCACGTGAGAGGCGGCCCGAAGACGACGGAGACGACGGAGGTGGGGGCTCGCGGGAGGCCTTCGAGCCGTTGCCCTCGCCCGTCTGCAGAGGGAGTCTGGTGTCAGACCAGGTTCTCGGCATGAGGGAGGCGGTTCATGAGAGTCGTCCGGTCGACGGTCGAGATCGACCGTCCGGTGCACGAGGTCTTCGCCTACGTCACGGATCCCGCTCACTTCCCCGAGTGGCAGGACGATGTCGTGCGCGTCGAGGGCGGCACCGGCACGTCGGTCGGGTCGCGGTTCACCACGACGCGTCGGGCCGGTGCCCGGCAGTTCTCGTTGACGCAGGAGGTCACGGCCAGCGAGCCGCCGACGCTGTGGGCCGTCCGGGGCGTCGACGGGCCGGTCCGACCGCACGCCGCCATCACGATCGAGCCTCTCGCCGACGACACGAGGTCCCGCCTGACTGCGGTGATGGACCTCGAGGGCCACGGCATCGGCAGGGTCGTCGTCCCGTTGTTCGTGCGCCGTCGGGCCGCCCGGCAGGCGCCGGTCAGCTACCGACGGCTCAAGGAACGGCTCGAGCGCCGGTAGGAGACGCTCCACAGCGCGCACGAGCGAGATGGCGCAGCAGGGCCCCGCCGGCCCCGTTTCGACACATTCCGGACACGTTCGTGTATCACCCGGACACCACCGCCCACCGAGGCAACGATGGATGGCGGAGGAGGCGCACGGCGATGAGGTCACCGACATGAGCACGACACAGGGCAGCGCAGGACCGGGCGCGGACGAGACGGACTGGCCGGATGGCTTCGACCGGGACCTCGACCGCGGCGACCAGGGCGAGGCGGTCGTCGAGCCGGACCTGCCGTGGACCGACGAGCCGGACGCCCCCCGCGACGGTGGCGAGGGTGGCGCCGGTGGCGATGGTGGCGATGGTGGCGCCGGTGGTGGCATCGACCGCGGCCTGGTCGTCCTCCGCGGTCCGAAGGCCAGCGTCGGGAAGGCGCGGGCGTTCACGACCTACCTCCCCTCCGGGATGTGCTGCAACTTCGTGTGGAACTGCATCGCCGCGCCCCACAGCTTCGGCCTGCCCGACGCAAACGCCGCGTGGAACCGCTCGACGCGACGTCGCGGCGGCACCGACGCCCCGGCGGGCGCGCCGGTGTACTGGGCCGGCGGCAAGCACGGTCACATCGCGCTGTCGGTCGGGGGCGGCCGGGTCCGGTCCACCGACTGGCCGCGGAAGGGGCAGGTCGGCGAGGTCGACATCACCGAGATGACCCGCGTGTGGCGCCTGACCTACCGCGGCTGGTCGAGCGACTTCGCCGGGGTCGCGATCCCGGGCCTCGGTCAGAGCCCGACCATCACCACCGAAGGGCGCATCGACGACGAGGCGATCCGACCGGGCAGGCGCAACGCCGCGGTCCGGGCGTTCAACAAGGCCCTGTGGGACTCGATGCCGGCGGACTACCGCGCCGCCCACCGGGCGGCCTGGATGGGCGAGGACGCCGACCTCTACGGGCCGGTGTCCCAGCAGGTCTGCTTCGACCGCTACGCCCTGCTCAACGCCAAGGACCCGAAGCGGTGGCCGCTGCCGACCAAGCCGGTCTGGCCGGGGCCGGGGCTGCTGCGCTGGCTCAAGCTCACGCCCGACTGAGCGCGGCGACCCGGCGGCAGCCGATCACCAGGTCGGTCAGAGGTAGAGGCCGGTCTGGCCGTCCTCGACGCGCTGGGCCGCCACCGCGTGGATGTCGCGCTCCCGCAGCAGGACGTAGTCCTCGCCGTGCAGCTCCACCTCGGCGCGCTCCTCCGGGTCGAACAGGACGCGGTCGCCGAGCTGCACCTGCCGCACGCTCGCGCCCGTGGCGACGACGCGCGCCCAGGCGAGGCGCCGGCCGACGGACGCCGTGGCGGGGATGAGGATGCCGCCGCCGGAGCGCCGCTCCCCCTCGTTCTCGAGAGACACGAGGACGCGGTCGTGCAGCATCCGGATCGGCAGCTTCTCGTCGGACGCCGCCGAGGACCTCTTGGCCACGAGAGGGATCCGCGGCTCAGCGGCGGCGACGGCGCAGCAGCCCGACGACGACCACGGCGACGACGACCGCTGCCGCCACGGCGGCGACGCGCTCGACCCGCAGCTCACCGTCGGGGGTGTGCGTCGCCTCGTCGAGGCGCAGCCTGAGGCCCTGCATGGACCGTTGGGCGATGACCTGCGGCTGTGCGCGGTACGCGAGCTCGTTGACCGTGCCCTCGAGGCGGGCGCGGGTGGCCTGGATATCCTGCTCGATCCGTGCGGTGTCGCTCATGCCTGGGTCCTTTCCCGTTTCGGCCCGACTCTAGTCGGCGAGGCCGAGGTCACGACGCAGCTTGGCGACGTGCCCGGTGGCCTTGACGTTGTAGAGGGCGTGGCTCAGCGTGCCGTCGGCGTCGACGACGAAGGTCGAGCGGATGACGCCCTCGACGGTCTTGCCGTAGAGCTTCTTCTCCCCGTAGGCACCGTACGCACGGTGGACGGACAGGTCGGGGTCGGACAGCAGCGGGATCGTCAGGTGGTCGCGCTGACGAAACGCGGCGAGCTTGGCGGGTGCGTCCTTGGAGATGCCGACGACCTCGTAGCCGTCCGCGCGCAGCGACTCGATGGACTCGCTGAAGTCGCAGGCCTGCTTGGTGCAGCCGGGCGTCATCGCGGCCGGGTAGAAGTACACGATGACCTTGCGGCCGGCGAAGTCGTCGAGGCCGACCGTGGCCCCGGTGTCGTCGGGGAGGCTGAACGCAGGGGCCTTGGCGCCGGGCTCGAGGCGGTCGGTCATGGTGTCTCCTTCGTCGGGGCGCGTCGGGGTCCGGGGCAACGGTGCGGACGGCGGGACTTGAACCCGCACGCCGAAGCACAGGAACCTAAATCCTGCGTGTCTGCCAGTTCCACCACGTCCGCTCGTGATCCGCGGCCCAGCCTAGTTGCCTAGGCTGCGGGCATGCGCGAGCAGGTCGTCAGGCGGGTCGGTACCGGAACGGCGTGGGAGACCTCGGTCGGCTACTCCCGGGCGGTGCGCGTCGGTGACCTCGTCCACGTCGCCGGCACGACGGCGGTCCGCGACGGTGCGGTCGTCGGGGTCGGTGACGCCTACGAGCAGACGCGGGTCGCGTTGCAGATCGTCGGCGAGGCGCTCGCGGAGTGCGGCGCCGGTTTCGCCGATGTGGTGCGAACTCGCTTGTACGTCACGGACATCGGCCGTTGGGAGGAGGTCGGGCGCGCGCACGGCGAGGTGTTCGCCGAGGTCCGGCCGGCCGCGTCGATGGTCCAGGTGGCGGCACTCATCGACCCCGACCTGCTCGTCGAGGTCGAGGTGGACGCCGTCGTGACCGGCGAGGAGAGCCGTCCGGAGGGCCGTCCGGAGCGCACGGAGCGGGCGGAGGCGCCGAGCGTCACTCGACCCGGACGTTGACGACGTGGATGCCGGTCGCTCCGTCGGGCGCCGGCGGCGCCTCGTACGGCGACTGGACCTCTCCCCTCGCGTCGTAGGCCCGCACCCGCAGGTCGTGGCTGCCCGGCGTGGCGTTCCACTCGTACACCCACTGACGCCACGTGTCGATGCTCGCGTCGGCGGCGAGACGGGCCTCGGCCCACGGCTGGTCGTCCACCTGGACCTCGACCTTGGAGATGCCGGTGTGCTGGTGCCAGGCGACACCCGCCACGGCGACGGTACCCGCCTTGACGACGGCGCCGGCCTTCGGCACGTCGATGCGTGAGGCCGTCTTGATCGGTCCCATGGCCGACCACCCGCGCGGCGTCCAGTAGGCGACGTCCTGGGCGTAGGTGGTCACCTTGAGCTCGGTGACCCACTTCGTCGCCGACACGTAGCCGTAGAGTCCGGGCACGACGACGCGCACCGGGAAGCCGTGCTCGAACGGCAGCGGCTCACCGTTCATGCGCACCGCGAGGAGCGCGTTGCGGTCGTCGGTGAGCGCACCGAGCGGGGTGGAGACGGTGAAGCCGTCGACACTCGTCTGCAGCACCATGTCGGCGCCCGCCTTCGGCCCGGCCATCCTCAGCAGCTCCCGGACGGGCCAGCCGGTCCAGACGGCATTCCCGATGAGGTCCCCGCCCACCTCGTTCGAGACACACGTCAAGGTGATCAGCGCCTCCTGCATCTGCTTGCCCTGCAACGTCTTCCAGTCGATCTCCACCTCCCGGTCGACCATGCCGGTGACCCTGAGCCTCCAGGTCTCGGCGTCGACGCGCGGCACGACGATGGCGGTGTCGATGCGGTAGAAGTCCTCGTTCGGCACGATGTACGGGGTCAGACCGGGCACCCTGAGGTCCGCGCCCGCGGGCACCGTCACCTTCGCGGCGCGGGCGGGCTCCGCCGCGACCGCCTGACGGGATGCGGTCGCGGCCGACGAGCTGCCGCCGAGGACGCCACCGACCCAGGCCGCGGCACCGCCGACGACGCCGCCGAGCACCCAGCGGCGCGCGGGGCCCACCGCTGGCGACGGCGTCCCCGCCAGGGCGGCCGACCGGCGCAGGAACCACAGCCCGACGAGCGTGCCGACCAGCGTCGGCAGCGCGTCGAGCGGGGCGGCACCGGGGCGCGTCAGGACAGCCGCCACACCCACGGCTCCGAGGACCGCGAAGGCCACGAGCGCCGGCATCGGCCGTCTCTGCACGAGGATGCCGAGCGCGGCCGACACGAGGGCGAGCACGACGACGACCCCGACGAGCAGGGCTCGCTTGTCGTTGGTCCCGAACGTGGACACCGCGAAGTCCTTGAGCCACGGCGGGGTCCGGTCGATGAACGCCCCGCTCACCGCGGCGACGGGGGCCGGCTGCCCGGAAGACGCGCCGACGCCGGTCATCACCGCGGCGAGCAGCGTGCCCGTCCCGACGGTGAGCAGCCCGGCCACCACCCCGTCCGCGGCGCCCACCCACGCGGGTGTCCGCGTCGTCGGCGTTCCGGGGACGGTCGGGGCCGGGCTGGTCGTCGTCATGGCCTCAGGAGCTCCTTCAGGTGGGGCACGAGCGCCCGGAACGCGAGCGCGCGGTGCGACACGTCGTTCTTCTCGTCGGTGCCGTACTCCGCCAGTGTGCGTTCAGAACCGGCCGGCTGTCCGGAGGGCACGAAGATCGGGTCGTAGCCGAACCCGTTCGTGCCCCGGGCCTCGCGGGCCACGGTGCCCGGGAAGTGCCCGAGCTCGGCGGCCGACCGGCCGTCGGGGAGCACGAGCGCCGCGGCGCAGACGAAGGCAGCACCGCGGTGCTCGTCGCGGACGTCGCCGAGCTGGCGCAGCAGCAGCTCGAGGTTGGCGAGATCTCCCCGGCCCCCGGACCAGCGGGCGCTGAAGATGCCCGGCGAGCCGCCGAGGACGTCGACGGCCAGGCCCGAGTCGTCGGCGAGCGCGGGCAGGCCGGTGGCGTTCGCCGCGGACGCCGCCTTGAGGACGGCGTTCTGCTCGAAGGTCACGCCGTCCTCGACGACGTCGGGCGCGTGCGGGAAGTCGTCGAGCCCGACGATGTCGAGCCCGAGCTCGGTGCAGACGTCGGCGAGGATCTCGCGCAGCTCCTCGACCTTGTGGTGGTTGCGGGTGGCGAGGACGACCATGGTCACCGGACCACCTCCTCGGCGAGCGCCGCGCGCTGCCGTTCGGTGAGGTCGGCACACCCCTTGGCCGCGAGCTCGAGCAGGCCGTCGAGGAGGGCGCGGTCGAAGGGCTCCCCCTCGGCGGTGCCCTGGACCTCGACGTAGCGCCCGTCGCCGGTCATGACGACGTTCATGTCGGTCTCGGCCGTCGAGTCCTCGGGGTAGTCGAGGTCGAGGACGGGCTGCCCGCCGACGACGCCGACCGAGATCGCGGCGACCGAGCCGGTCAGCGGCTGCGCGTTGCGGCCGATGAGGCCCTTGCCGCGGGCGTCCTCGATGGCGTCGGCGAGCGCGACGAAGGCGCCGGTGATGGCGGCGGTGCGGGTGCCGCCGTCGGCCTGGAGGACGTCGCAGTCGAGGACGATGGTGTTCTCGCCGAGGGCCTTGGTGTCGATGACGGCGCGCAGGCTGCGGCCGATGAGGCGGCTGATCTCGTGGGTGCGACCGCCGATGCGGCCCTTGACGCTCTCACGGTCCGAGCGGGTGTTCGTCGCCCGCGGAAGCATCGCGTACTCGGCCGTCACCCAGCCGGTCCCCTTGCCCTTGAGCCAGCGCGGCACGCCCTCGGTGAACGAGGCGGCGCACAGCACCCGGGTGCGGCCGAACTCGACGAGGACGCTGCCCTCGGCGTGGTCGAGCCAGTTGCGGGTGATCCGCACCTCGCGCGTCTGGTCGGGAGCACGGCCGTCATGTCGGTCAGTCATGCTCCCGAGGCTAACCATGCCCGGCCGGGACCCGGCGCGGGCATCCGGCGCCCGGACCCGCCGCGTCGACCGCTCGACCTCGGCGCAGCCTCAGACCCGGTACGTCGCGTCCGGCCGGGCCAGCTCGACCTCCCCGGGCCAGACCTGCGCCGCCTGGGCGCGGCACACCTCGGGGTCGTTCCAGGCGGGGATGTGCGTCAGCATGAGCCGACCCACGCCGCCGGCCGCGACGGCCGCCTCGGCGGCGCGGCGTCCGGACAGGTGGATGCCCGGCGTGGTGTCGCGGCCGTCGACGAACGCCGAGTCGGCGAGCACGAGGTCGGCGCCGGCCATGAGGTCGGACAGCTGCGGGCACGCGTCGGTGTCGCCCGTGTAGACGAGGGTGCGCCCACCCGCCTCGACGCGGAAGCCGTACGCCTCGACGGGGTGCTCGACGCGCACCGGCGTGACGGTGAAGGGCCCGACGGTGAAGGTGTGCCGGTCGCACAGGTCGTGGAAGTCGAAGGCGGACAGCAGTGCGTCGGACTCCCCGCTGCCGTAGGCGCGAGCCAGATGGGAACCGGTGCCGGCGGGCCCCCACGCGGGGAGCGGGCCGCGACCGGTGCCGCCGGGCACGTAGCGGGTCATGACGTAGAGGCCGCACATGTCGATGCAGTGGTCGACGTGCAGGTGGGACAGGAGCACGGCGTCGACCTGGTGCGGCACGACGTGGCGCTGGAGGGCGCCGAGCGCCCCGCTGCCAAGGTCGAGGACGATGCTCCACGTCCGCCCTTCGTGCGCGGTCCGCACGAGGTAGGACGACGCGGGCGAGTCGGGGCCGGCGAAGGACCCCGAGCACCCCACGATCGTCACGTCCACGGCCCGAGCCTAGGTGCCGGGACCGACGCGGTCCCGTTCGCGCGCGGCCGGTGTGTCGGACGCCACGCCGGCGGGCTCAGTGACCGGGACGGCGCGGCCGCCCGTGACCGTCCGCGTCGTCGTAGTCGTCGTCGGTGTCGTCCTCGATGTCGTCGTCTGTGTCGTCGTCTGAGTCGTCGTCGTCGGCGTCGACGTCGACGTCGGTGTCGAGGACCTCGAGGCCGCGGCCCATGAGCGCCTGGGTCAGCGTCTCCTGCAGCCAGGTGAGGAAGTCGTACCAGGCCATCGCGTAGCCCAGCGGGTCGTCGTCGGCCATCGACTCGAGCGCGTCGTAGAGCGCGTCGGCATCCTGTTCCGTGCGCATGCCCATGCGCTCGCCGAGCAGCAGCCGGACGTCGGTGAGGGCGACGAGGAAGGCCGGTGCCTCGTCGCGCGCGAGCTCGACCCGGTCGTCTCGGGCGGCCTCGAGCCGGCGCACGGCGAGGTCGAGGTTGCCGCTCTTGCGCTGGCGCAGCCCCTCCTCGGTGAGCCGGCGGAACTCGGCCGCCACGGCGTCGTCACCGCGGTGCGCGGTGGGCAGGAGGCGCTCGAGGGCGGGGTCGCGCGCCTCGTCGTCGTCACCGCCCGCACCCGTGCCCCCGGGCGAGCCGGACCCGCCCGACGCGTCGTTCCCCAGCGACAGGCCCATCGAGGCGACGAGGTCGTCGAAGGCGTCGCCCGTCGGCTCGACCTCCGGCGAGAGCAGGACGCGGGTCTGCTCCATGAGCCCGCGCAGGATGGTCCGCTCGAGGTCGTCGAGGAGGGCGACGTACCGGTCGTCCTCGAGCAGGAAGGCGCGCGCCATCACTCGTCCTTCTCGAAGGTGGCCCAGAGGCCGTACCCCTGGAGTGCCTCGGCGTCGCGCTCCATGGTCTCGCGGGGACCGTTCGACACGACGGCGCGCCCCTTGACGTGGACGTCCATCATGAGCTTCTCGGCGCGCGCCCGGGGGTAGCCGAAGTAGGTCTCGAAGACCCACGTCACGTAGGTCATGAGGTTGACCGGGTCGTTCCACACGATCGTCACCCACGGCAGGTCGGGGGCGACGACCTCGTCGACGGAGGTGGTCTCCTCCTCGACCGGGGCGAGGGACAGGCTCGGCGTCACGGGACCACCCTAGGTCCACCGGAGGGCCCGCCGCGGGCAGGCCGCGGGCAGGCCGCAGGTCCACGAACCGTCCCCGAGCGCGCCGCGCCTAGGCTGAGGCTCGTGAGCCCGACGAGCCCCCGCGCCGCGAGCACGGCGCTGCTGACCGACCACTACGAGCTGACGATGCTCCAGGCGGCGCTCGCCTCGGGCGAGGCGCACCGGCGCTGCGTGTTCGAGGCCTTCGCGCGCCGGCTGCCGGACGGACGGCGATACGGCGTCGTCGGCGGCACCGGCCGCTTCCTCGAGGCCCTCGAGCGGTTCCGGTTCGACGAGGCCGAGCTGGGCTTCCTCGAGGGCACGGGTGTCGTGGACCGGCCGACGCTCGACTGGCTCGCCGGCTACCGGTTCTCCGGCGACGTCAGCGGCTATCCCGAGGGCGAGTGCTACTTCCCGGGGTCGCCGGTGCTCGTCGTCGAGTCGACGTTCGCCGAGGGCGTCCTCCTCGAGACTCTCGTCCTGTCGATCCTCAACCACGACACCGCGATCGCGTCGGCGGCCTCGCGCATGACGGCAGCCGCCGGCGACCGGCCGTGCATCGAGATGGGGTCGCGCCGCACCCACGAGGAGGCCGCCGTCGCGGCAGCGCGGGCGGCCTACGTCGCCGGCTTCGCGGCGACGAGCAACCTCGAGGCCGGGCGTCGCTTCGGGGTTCCGACGACGGGCACGGCCGCTCACGCGTTTACCCTGCTGTACGACTCGGAGACGGAGGCCTTCACGGCGCAGGTCGACTCGCTCGGCAAGGGGACGACGCTGCTCGTCGACACCTATGACGTGCGCGCTGCCGTCGACCTCGCGATGCAGATCGCCGGGCCCGAGCTCGGCGCCGTGCGCCTCGACTCGGGCGACCTGCTCATCCAGGCGCAGGAGGTGCGGGCCCAGCTCGACGCCGCCGGCAACCGGGACACGCGCATCATCGTCACGAGCGACCTCGACGAGTACGCCATCGCGGCGCTCGCCGCGGGACCGGTCAGCGGCTACGGGGTCGGCACGGCCCTCGTCACCGGCTCGGGGGCCCCGACCGCGTCGATGGTCTACAAGCTCGTCCAGCGCGAGGACGCCGCCGGCACGATGCGACCGGTCGCGAAGAAGAGCAAGGACAAGCTGTCGGTCGGCGGGCGCAAGTGGGCGATGCGGCGGCGCGACGACTCGGGTGTCGCGCAGGCGGAGGTCATCGGCATCGGCGAGCGGCCGGTCGACGACGGCGACGACCGGCCGCTGATGGTCGAGCTCGTCCGCGATGGCGTCGTCGTCGACCACCAGGACATCCACGAGGCCCGGGCCCGCCACGAGGCGTCGCGCGCCGAGCTGCCCCGGGCCGCCGCCCAGCTGTCACGCGGCGAGCCCGTCATCCCCACGATCTACGAGGAGCACTGAGCGATGGCCGGACCCACGACTCCGGAGGGCGCCCGCGCCCTCGTCATCGTCGACGTGCAGAACGACTTCTGCGAGGGCGGGTCGCTCGCCGTGGCCGGCGGATCGGCCGTCGCCGAGGGCGTCAGCGACCACGTGAGCGGCCACGCCCGTGAGTACGCGCACGTCGTGGCCACTGCCGACTGGCACATCGACCCGGGCGCCCACTTCAGCGACCACCCGGACTACGTCGACACCTGGCCCGCGCACTGCGTCGCCGACTCCGAGGGCTCCGCCTTCCACCCCGCCCTGGCGGGGGCCCTCGGGCACGTTGAGGCCGTCTTCCGCAAGGGCCGGTACGAGGCCGCCTACAGCGGGTTCGAGGGCGTCAGCGACGACCCCGAGCGCACCGACCTCGCCTCGTGGCTGCGCGAGCGGGGCGTCACGCGAGTCGACGTCGTCGGCATCGCGACGGACCACTGCGTGCGCGCCACGGCGCTCGACGCGCGTGAGGCGGGTTTCGACACGACGGTGCTGCTCGACCTCACCGCCGGCGTCGCCCGGACCACGACCGAGGCCGCCGTCGCGCAGCTCGACGCCGCCGGCGTGCACCTCGTCGGGACCCCCACCATCGCCGGCTAGCGGCGAAGGCGGGCCGCCGTCAGGTGAGGACGGCGCGCAAGGCCCGGGCGGCTCGTTCCAGCCGGGGACCGACCGTGCGCAGCTCGAGCGGCTCGAGGGCGACGACGCCGACCGACGCCTCGACGGCGTCGGGGTCGCTCGTCGGCACCGGGACCGCGAGCCCGTGCGCGCCCGCCTGCAGCTCTCCGTCGGTCTGGACGACCTCGGAGCGACCGGCACGTCCGGCGAGGATGGCGCGCCCGGCCGCCCCTTGGTCGAGGCGGTGCCGGGAGCCGGACCGGTAGGCGACGTGGAAGTCGGTCCACGTCGGCTCCACGACGACGAGCGCGAGCGCCTCGTCGCCGTCGGCGATCGTCAGGTGTGCGGTCGCGCCGACCGCGTCCGCGAGCTCACGCAGCACCGGCCGGGCCTCCGCCCGGACGATCGGCGTCACCGCGGCGCCGAGACGGGTCAGCCCGAGGGCGAGGCGCACCCGGCCGTCGGCGACCCGGGAGACCAGGCGGTGCGCCTCGAGCGTCGCCACGAGCCGGTAGACGACGGGCCTGCCGACACCGAGCTCACCGGCGAGCTGGGTGATCGTCAAACCGGCCGCGCGCCCGGGCACCGCGAGGACCTCGAGCACGCGGATGCCGCGGTCGAGGGTCTGGGAGGACTCGCTGCGTCCCCCGGGGTCGGCCACGACGCGTCCGCCTGCCTCAGCCCTCGGAGTGGACACCACGGCCCGGCTGGGTGCCCGATGCCGCGCCGCCGGCGTCCTGGACCGCATGGGCGGCACGCTCCAGGCCCCGCGACCACGACATCGCGTACCGGCCGTCGTCGACGGCCCGCCCGCCCTCGCCCAGCTCGAGCGGTCGGAACGTGTCGACCATGACGGCGAGCTCGTCGAAGCGCTCGACGCCGAGCGAGCCCTCCGTCGCTCCCGGCTGCGGGCCGTGGGCGTGGCCGCCGGGATGCACCGAGATGGAGCCCCTGCCGATGCCCGAGCCCTTGCGCGCCTCGTAGTCGCCGTCGACGTAGAACATGATCTCGTCGCTGTCGACGTTGGAGTGGTAGTACGGCACGGGGACGGCGAGGGGGTGGTAGTCCACCTTGCGGGGCACGAAGTTGCAGATGACGAAGTTCCACCCCTCGAAGACCTGGTGCACGGGCGGCGGCTGGTGGATGCGTCCGGTGATCGGCTCGAAGTCGCGCACGTTGAAGACGTACGGGTAGAGGCAGCCGTCCCAGCCGACGACGTCGAGCGGGTGGAAGGGCAGCGTGTGGATCGTGCCGACGACGCCACCCGGCCCGGTGCCGCGGTGCTTGATGTACACCTCGGTCTCCTCGTCCGGGTCGGCCCCGACGTCCTCGGCGAGCAGCAGGCCCGCGGGCTGGCGCAGGTCGCGTTCGCAGTAGGGCGCGTGCTCGAGCAGCTGGCCGTACCGGGACAGGTAGCGCTTCGGCGGGGAGATGTGGCTGTTGGCCTCGATGCAGTAGGCGCGCAGCGGTTCGGCGGCATCGGTGACCGGGAGCCATCGGTGGGTCGTGGCCCGCGGGATGATGACGTAGTCCCCCTCTGCCACGTCGAAGGCGCCGAAGACGGTCTCGACGCGGGCGGCGCCGCGCTCGACGTAGACGCACTCGTCGCCGATGCCGTTGCGGTACCACGGGCTCGCCTGTGCGGCGACGGCGTACGAGATGCGCACGTCGCCGTTGCCGAGGACGAGGCGCCGGCCGGTGACGACGTCCGTGCGGGCCACTGCGTCGGCGTCGAAGAGGTCGTGCAGCCTGAGGTGGCGTGGTGTCAGCGGGTGGTTGGGGGTCGTGGACTGGTCCGGGAGGTCCCAGACCCGGGCGGCGACCGTGGTCGAGGGGATGTTGCGGTGGTAGAGCAGCGACGAGTCGGAGGAGAAGCCCTCCTCCCCATCAGCTCCTCGTAATACAGCTCGCCCGGTTGCCCGTCGGCACCGGCGCGACGGTGCTGGGTGTGCCGCTTCGGGGGGATGTCGCCGACCGCGTGGTAGTGCGCCATGGAACCGCTGACCTCTCTGTCGTGCACTGGGGGTGAGGACCCCAGCACGTCCGCTCACCGGACGTTGGTGTATCGCTACAGCAACAGTGGAGTACGCTCCCGACCATGTCAAGGACGCCGTTCGCGCCCCTGTTCGACCGCCTCGTCGACGACGCCGCGGTCTTCCCGCCCGGCAACGCGGCCCTCGAGGTCGCCGTGCGCGAGCACCTCGACCGGCGCGCCACCGGACCGGGGGTGCACGTCGGTCCCCTCCTCGTTCCGGCGGCGTCGGCGCGCCGGCTCGCGGCCCTCGCTGCGGCGGACGACCGCACCACCCGCGACCCCCTCGCCGTCAGCCTCGTCGTGCGACCCTCCGAACCGCTCGAGGCGCTCACCGAGGCGGTCGCCCTGCTCCGCGACGACGCCCGGGTGCTCGTCGTGGCCGGTGAGGTGGGGTGGACCGAGTCGTGGCGCGAGCTGCTGGCCCTCGGGGTGCCGCTCGTCGTCGAGGTCAGCGTCGGTGGCGCGCAGGAGCGCGCGCTCGACGAGGTGGCGGCCGCCGTCGACGAGGACCACGACGTCCGTGCGAAGTTCCGCACCGGGCCGACGCCCACGTGGCCCTGGCCCGACGAGGACCGACTCGGCGGCTTCCTCGACGCCGTCGTCCTGCGCGGGCTCTCGTTCAAGCTGACCGGGGGCCTGCACCACGCCGTCCGGGGCCGGTACGCAGACGAGCCGATGCACGGGCTGCTCAACGTCCTGCTCGCGGTGCACGAGGCCCTCGACGGGGCCGAGGCACCGCACCTGGCAGCGACCCTCGCGCGCACCGACACCGAGGTCATCGCCGGCGCCGTCGCGTCGCTCGACGAGGCCGCGTCCACGCGGGTCCGCCGAGCCTTCACGTCCTACGGCTGCTGCGGCGTCCTCGACCCCCTGCGCGAGCTCGACGCCCTCGGCCTGCTGCGCTGAGCCCGGCGAACTCGCCTGAACTCCACTGAACTGCCCTGACCACTGCCCCGGTTCCCCAGCCCCCCAAGGAGATCGACGTGACGACGACGTGGCTCGACGTCCCCGCAGACCACGCCTTCGGCATCCACACCCTGCCCTACGGCGTCTTCTCCACGTCTGCAGACCCCCGACCGCGCGTCGGCGTGCGCATCGGCGACTTCGTCCTCGACGCCGGAGCGGTGGCCGCCGTCGGCCGCGACGCCGGCCTCGTCGGGGACGGGCCGGACCTCGCGACGGCCTGGCTGACACCGAGCCTCAACGCCTTCCTGGCCCTCGGTCGGCCCGCCTGGACCGTCGCCCGGCGATGGCTCACCGAGGTCCTCACCGACGACGTGCACCGCGAGGGCGTCACGCCGCACCTGCACCCCCTCGCGGCCGTCACCCTGCACCTGCCGGTCGAGGTCGCCGACTACGTCGACTTCTACGCCAGCGAGGACCACGCCACCAACGTCGGCAGGATCTTCCGCCCGGACAGCCCCGCCCTGCCGCCGAACTGGAAGCACCTGCCCATCGGCTACCACGGTCGCTCGGGAACCGTCGTCGTCTCCGGCACCGAGGTCGTGCGGCCCACCGGCCAGCGCAAGGGACCGGGCGACCCGGCGCCCGTCTTCGGCCCGAGCATCCGGCTCGACATCGAGGCCGAGCTCGGCTACGTCGTCGGCGGTGCCACCGCCCTCGGTGAACGGGTGTCGGTCGACCAGGCCCCCGACCACCTCTTCGGCGTCGTCCTGCTCAACGACTGGAGCGCCCGCGACCTGCAGGCGTGGGAGTACGTGCCGCTCGGGCCGTTCCTCGGCAAGTCGTTCGCGACGACGGTCTCGGCCTGGGTCACGCCCCTCGAGGCGTTCGACGCTGCCCGGGTGGCGTTACCGGGCCAGCACGACCCCGAGGTGCTGCCGTACCTGCGTGGCGACGCCTTCGGCCTCGACGTCCACGTCGAGGTGGCCATCAACGGGACCGTCGTCTCGCGTCCCGAGCACCGAGCCATGTACTGGTCCCCCGCGCAGATGCTCGCCCACCTCACCGTCAACGGAGCCTCGCTGCGCGACGGCGACCTCTTCGGCTCCGGGACGATCTCGGGTCCCCGCAAGGACACCCGCGGCTCGTTGCTCGAGCTGACGTGGAACGGCACCGAGCCGCTGACCCTGGCCGACGGGTCCACCCGTGCCTACCTCGAGGACGGCGACACCGTGACGATGACCGCGTGGGCGCCCGGACCGGACGGCGCCCGCGTCGGCATCGCGGAGGCGACCGGGACGGTCCGCCCCGCTCGCTGACCGGCGGCCGACCGCGCGCTCAGCGGCCGCGGACCCTGCGCTCACCGGCGGCGGACCGGCGGCTCAGGACGTGGGCGGCACGCCGAGCCGGAGCGTGTCGGTGTCCGAGGCACGCGCCTGCTCCCCGGTCGCCGCGTCACCGGCCGAGACCGTCGACGCCACGACCGCGTCGCCGGCGAGGAACGGTCCGGCGGTGTCGTAGGCGAACCCCGCCCAGCCGGCCGTGCGCCCGGCCCGGCAGTCGACGTACGTGCTGCCGGTGCCGTCGAGGAGGGTCTGGCCGACGATCTGGGTGACGACGACCCGCACGTACGCCGTCGTGTCGGAGGAGCACGTCAGCGTGCCGGCCACCACGACACCGCCGGAGGAGCCCAGCGTCGCGCCGGTCGTCGTCAGGCGGACCTGCAACGGGGGCTGCGCCGGCGCGAGGCTCACGTCCACGTGGCCACGAGCCGCGGCGGCTCCGGCGTCGCACCGCTGCTCGAACGTCGCGGCCAGCCGGGTCACCGCCCCGACGTCGTCGACGCCGATGGCCTCGACGGTCACGATCGAGCTGGACGTGTCACAGCCGCGACCGTTGCCGGCCAGGTCGAAACCCGCGCCGTCGTTGAACGGGTACCGGGTCGCCGCGTACGTGGTGCCGGCGGTCAGCACCTCACCCGGGGGCGCGGCCACGTCGATGGTCCACCAGTCGCCGTCGTCGCCGCTGACACCCACCGCGACGTGGTGGAGGTCACCGGTCAGGTCGACCGCGTCGGCCGGGCTCGAGTAGGCGTGGCCGACGCCCTGGGTGAGGTAGTCGCCCGCGTCGCCCGTGACGGTGAGAGTGCCCGTGCCGGGGTCGGCCTCGGCAGGCACGGCGAGGCCGAGGCCCGCGAGCCCGGCGAGGGTCGCGGCGGCGAGGATTCTTCGCAGCATGGGACCCCTCCACCTGGTGGGCACTGGCACAGCACCTGGTTCGACGGTAGACCCGCACGCGGACGTTCGCCGTCCGTTCACGCCATCCCGTCGCCCGACTCGTCCGTCGACCGGCGTGCATCCGGACGCGGAACGTCCGGTGGTGGGTCTACGGTCGCGGCATGAGCGAGGACTCCGAACGCCCACCGCAGATCGGCACCGCCCACGTCGGCGAGGACCTGAGCGGCTCACGCTTCGAGCGGGTCGACCTGCGCGACAGCACGTTCCGGCACGTCGACCTGCAGGGGGCGCAGCTCTCGTCGGTCAGCCTGACCGACGCCACCGTCCGCGGCACCGAGCTGCGACGCGTCGTCATGCGCGGTGTCGAGCTGCAGGACGTCGACATCTCCGGGGAGCTGCTCGACGTCACGGTCAACGGGGTGGACATCGTCCCGCTCGTGGAGGCCGAGCTGGACCGGCGCGACCCCGACCGGCCGCGGATGCGCCCGACCGACCCGGCCGGCTTCCGTGAGGCGTGGGACGTCGTCGAGCGCCTGTGGGCGGGAACGGTGGAGCGGGCGCAGGCGCTCCCGGCCGAGCAGCTGCACGCGTCCGTCGGCGGCGAGTGGTCGTTCGTCGAGACGCTGCGGCACCTCGCCTTCGCCACCGACGCCTGGGTGCGCCGCGGCGTCCTCGGCGACCCGTCGCCGTGGCACCCGCTCGACCTGCCGTGGGACGAGATGCAGGACACGCCCGGCGTCCCCCGCGACCGGCACGTGCGCCCGTCCCTCGACGAGGCGCTCGCGCTGCGGCGGGACCGCATGGCGACGGTCCGCGAGGTCGTCGACCACCTCACCGAGGACGAGCTGGACCGCATGACGACGCCGGTCGAGGCGCCGGGGTGGCCGCCGGCCGGCGAGTCGTTCCTCGTCCGCGAGTGCCTCCTCATCGTCCTCAACGAGGAGTACCACCACCGCCTCTTCGCCGAGCGAGACCTCGCAGCCCTGTCCCCAGCCGAGGACGGCTGAGGCCGACGCGACGACGCGCCCCCGCCGGTTCGGCGGGGGCGCGTCGTGTCGGGTCACGTCGGCTCGCGTGTGCGCGACCCTCAGTGCAGGGCGACGGGGGCCGTGACCCCCTCCTGGTCCTCGTCGAGCAGGTGCGACTCCTCGTGGCGCCGCGGCAGGAAGGCCGCGGCGACGAGCGTCGCCGCGCACAGGATCGCCGCGACGAGGAAGGTCCTGCCGTAGACGTCGGCGAGCTCGGCGACCGCGGCCGCCAGGCCTTGCGGGCCCAGCTTGTCCTTGACCGCCGGGTCGAACTGCGCCTGCAGCACCGCCCCGGCCGTCCGCGTCCCGTTGAGGTAGTTGGTGAACACGACCGAGATGACGGCGACGCCGATGGAGCTAGCGATCTGCTGGGTGATGTTGAGCAGCGTCGAACCCCGGGCCACCTGGTGGTGGGTCAGCGTCTTGAGCGCCGAGGTCATGATCGGCATCATGGTGCCGCCCATGCCCAGTCCCATGAGGAACAGCACCGGGATGATGAAGCCCCAGTAGGAGGTGTCGGGGCCGACCTGGGTCAGGGCGAACATGCCGACGACGATGGCGACGAGGCCGAACGGGACGATGCGCCCGACCGGGAAGCGGTCGGCGAGCGCCCCGGCGACCGGCATCGTCAGCATCGCGCCGATGCCCTGCGGCACCATGAGGTAGGCCGAGTGCAGTGGGGTCTCGGCACGCACCTGCTGGAGGTACTGCGGCACGAGGAGCAGGCCGCCGAAGAAGGCCGCGCCGAAGAGGAACATCGTGATGGTCGCGACCGTGAGGCGCCGGTTGGAGAAGAGCCGCAGGTCGAGCAGCGGGTGCTTGGGCCGGAAGCTGTACACGACGAAGACGGCGATCATGAACAGCCCGACCAGGCCGGGCACGAGGACCTTGCCGGAGCCGACCGTGCGCTCGCCCGGGATGGAGCTGACCCCGTAGAGGAACAGGGCCAGGCCCGGCGACATGAGCAGCATGCCGACGACGTCGAAGGACTCGGACGGCTCCGGCCGGTCGGACGGCAGCGCCCACAGCGCGTAGACGACGGCGACGACGCCGATCGGCACGTTGATGAGGAAGATCCAGTGCCACGAGTAGTTGTCGATGAGCCAGCCGCCGAGGATCGGGCCGAAGATCGGGCCGAGGAGCATCGGGATGCCGAGGACGGCCATGAGGCGGCCCATGCGCTCGGGGCCGGCGGCGCGGGTCATGATCGTCATGCCGAGGGGCATGAGCATGCCGCCACCGAGGCCCTGCAGGACGCGGAAGACGATGAGGATCTCGATGGACCCCGCCGAGGCGCAGAGCGCCGAGCCGGCGGTGAACAGGACGACGGCCAGGATGTAGAGCCGCTTCGTTCCGAACCGGTCGGCGGCCCAGCCGGTGAGCGGGATGACGGTGGCGAGCGCGAGCGTGTACGCCGTGACGGTCCACGCGACGGTCGAGTAGGCGAGCGGCTGGCCGCCCGGCTCGGCGAAGACGGTCTGGAACCTGGTCAGCGCGATGTTGACGACGGTGATGTCGAGGATCGACATGATCGCGCCGAGGACGACGACGCCGGCGACCTTGAGGACGGCGGCGTCGAGCTTGTCGGGCAGGGCGGGTGGTCCGCCCGTCGTGGTCGATGTGGTCGGTGAGGACACGAGTGGGCTCCGGTGGTCTGTGGAGTGTGGGTACGGCGTCGTCGCCGTGGCGCGGTGATGACCGCGCCTGTCATTCTGCCGCCGACCACCGACAGCGGAGCAAGGCGTTTTCGCCGTCGGCGTCCGCACGGCCGCAGCCGCGGACGCCGACGGCGGGACGCGCTCCCCGACGGGCTCAGCCCTGCCGGCGCGGCTGCTTGCCCTCGACGACCTGGGTACCGGCCACCTTGTCGTGCAGCGCCTGGCGCTTGTCGTCCCAGAGCGGCCACAGGTAGTCGATGAGCGTCAGGAGGTTGACGAACTGACCGGCGAGCGGGACGAGGCGACGCAGGACCGCCGCGCGGAGCGGCAGCGGTCCCGGCTCCGCGGCCCTCCGGACGCTGATGCCGAGGGCCATCTTGCCGAGCGTCTGGCCGGTCGTGGTCCAGAAGACGAGGCAGTAGGCCGTCACGACGAGCCACAGCACGACGCCGAACTGGAGCGAGGGACCGATGAGCTCGCCCTGCAGCTGGGTGGCCGAGGTCCGGTCACCGCTGGCCGCGGCCTGGAAGACGTCCGACATCCCCTGCTGCAGGCTCGGCGTCGCCGCCCAGGCGATGGCCCCGCCGACGATCGCGAGCAGCACACCGTCGATGAGCCAGGCCGCGAGGCGTTTGCCCCACGAGGCGAGCGGCACGCCGTCGGCGGTCGTCTTGACGTTGTACATCCACTGGGCACCGCCCTGGGGCGCCCCGGGGTACTGCGACTGCTGGTACGGGGACTGCTGGTACTGCGACTGACCGCCCTGCTGCCAGCCGCCCTGGGGCATCGGCCTCGTCGGGGTGGGTGCGCCCGGCGGGGTCGCCGCCGCACCGGTGGCGTCGCGTCCCGGGTCCGAGCCCTGGGGGCTTCCGATGGTGCTCTGCGCCGCGGTCGGCGACGCCTTCGGTGCGGTGTGGTTCGTCCACGTGACCCCGTCCCAGTACCGGAGCATGTCGGGGTTGCTGGGGTCGTCGTACCACCCTGAGGGCTGCTGGCTCATGTCCCAACTCTGCCACGGGCCGGGCCCGTCACCTCGAAGGGTGGCGGGCCCGACGCGTCCGCTGGGGCTCAGAGGTTGCCGCGCCTGTCCTGCTCGCGCTCGATGGCCTCGAAGAGGGCCTTGAAGTTGCCCTTGCCGAAGCCGAGGGACCCGTGCCGCTCGATGAGCTCGAAGAACACCGTCGGCCGGTCGCCCAGCGGCTTGGTGAAGATCTGGAGCAGGTAGCCGTCCTCGTCGCGGTCGACGAGGATCCTGCGCTTCTGCAGCTCCTCGATCGGGACGCGGACGTTGCCGATGCGCGCCCGAAGCTCGGGGTCCTCGTAGTAGCTGTCGGGGGTGTCGAGGAACTCGACGCCGTTGGCGCGCAGGGCGTCGACGGAGGCGAGGATGTCGTTCGTCGCGACCGCGAGGTGCTGGGCGCCCGCGCCGCGGTAGAACTCGAGGTACTCGTCGATCTGGCTCTTCTTCCGGGCGACCGCCGGCTCGTTGAGCGGGAACTTCACGCGGTGGTTGCCGTTGGCCACGACCTTGCTCATGAGGGCCGAGTAGTCGGTGGCGATGTCGTCACCGATGAACTCGGCCATGTTCACGAAGCCCATGACGCGGTTGTAGAACGCGACCCATTCGTCCATGTGGCCCAGCTCGACGTTGCCGACGACGTGGTCCAGCGCCTGGAACAGTCGCCTGGGCTGGCCCTCGCGCCGCTCGTAGGAGGACGCGGCGGGCTCGTAGCCCGGCAGGTAGGGGCCGGCATAGGTCTGCCCGTCCACGGTGCGCTGGACGAGCGTGTGACGGGTCTCCCCGTAGGTCGCGATGGCCGCGACCCGGACCGTGCCGTGCTCGTCGGTGTGGTTCGCCGGCTCCTCGAGCACGGTCGCGCCGGCCTGGCGGGCCTGGGCGATGCAGCGGTCGACGTCCGGCACCTCCAGGGCGATGTCGACGACGCCGTCGCCGTGGCGACGGTGGTGGTCGGCGAGCGGGCTGTCGGGGTCGACGGCGCCCTTGACGACGAAGCGGATGGACCCGCTGCGCAGGACGAACGCCTTGTGGTCGCGGTTGCCGTTCTCCGGCCCGGAGTAGGCGACGAGCTCCATGCCCCACGCGCTCTGGTAGTAGTGCGCGCTCTGGGTGGCGTTGCCCACGACGAAGACGATCGCGTCCCAGCCGGTGACCGGGAAGACGTCGGTGTTCTCGTCGTACTCGACGAGACCGACGAGCTGCTTGAGCTGGTCGAGATCGAGGTCGGCCTCGCGCTCCTGCTGGGTGCGGTCGTCGGTGAGCTCGGCTGGCCGAGACGGCATCGTGTCAGTCATGGCGCGAGCGTGACCCACCGGGCCACAGTGGTCAACAGGTCGCCTCGCCGCTGGGCACAGTGCGCAAAGTGTTGCCCTTGTACCGCTCAACAGTGGACACTTTGCCCATGTCGTCCTCCGGCCCCGCGTCCCGGCCACCCGTCGACGCCCTCGACTGCCGCATCCTGCTGCTGCTGCTCCACGAGCCGGGCATCGGGGTCCTCGGCGCCTCGCGCCGGCTCGGCGTCGCGCGCGGCACCGTCCAGGCCCGGCTCGACCGGCTGCAGCGCACCGGCGTCCTGCGCTCGATGGCCCCCGATGTCGACCCCGCCGCTCTGGGGTATCCCGTCACCGCCTTCTGCACCCTCGAGATCCGGCAGGGCCGCGGTGGTCACTCCCCCGTCGTCGAGCACCTCGCCGCGATCCCGGAGGTGCTCGAGGCACACACCATCACCGGGTCCGGCGACGTCCTCATCCGCATCGTCGGGCGCGACAACGCCGACCTGCAACGGGTCATCGACCGCGTCGTCGACGACGAGCTCGTCACCCGCGCCTCGACCGTCATCTCGCTCGCCACCCGTCTCGACCACCGCACCGTCCCGCTCGTCGAGCACCTGCTCGACCTCGCCCGAGGAGGCACCACCCCGTGACTGCGGACCACCAGCCCGACCAGGCACCCGACCTCACGACCCCCGTCCCCGGCGTCCGGCTCGTCCACCCCGAGTGGAGCCGGTCGGCGACCGTCTACCAGGTCAACCAGCGCAACATGACGCCCGAGGGGACGTTCCGCGCCGCGGAGGAGCACCTGCCCCGCATCCGCGACCTCGGCATCGACGTCGTGTGGCTGATGCCGGTCAACCCCATCGGCGAGCTGAACCGCAAGGGGCCGCTCGGCAGCCCCTACGCCGTGCGGGACCACCTCGGCGTCAACCCCGAGTTCGGGACGTTCGAGGACCTGCGCCACTTCGTCGACACCGCCCACGGCCTCGGCCTCAAGGTCATCCTCGACTGGGTCGCGAACCACACCGCCTGGGACAACCCGCTCACCGTGGAGCACCCGGAGTGGTACGCGCGCGACTGGAAGGGCGACTTCCGGCCGACGCCGTGGTGGGACTGGGAGGACATCATCGACCTCGACTACGACCAGCCCGGCCTGCGCCGGTACATGGCCGACGCCATGGCGTACTGGGTGCGTGAGGCCGACGTCGACGGGTTCCGCTGCGACGTCGCGGGGTTCGTCCCCCTCGACTTCTGGGAGGGTGTGCGCCGCGAGCTCGACGCCATCAAGCCGGTCTTCATGCTGGCCGAGTGGGAGTCGCGCGACCTTCACACCCGGGCCTTCGACATGACGTACGCGTGGAGCTGGAACGAGACGATGCACCGCATCGCGATGGGCAAGGCCGACGTCGAGGCGCTCAAGGTCTACTACGCGTGGAACGACCGCTTCTACCCGCGCGACGCCTACCGCATGACGTTCGTCAGCAACCACGACAAGAACGCGTGGGAGGGCACGGAGTACGAGCAGTTCGGCGACGCCCTCGAGGCGGCGATCGTCCTGTCGGTCATCGGCGAGGGCGTGCCCCTCGTCTACAACGGTCAGGAGGCGGGCAGCGACAAGCGGCTCGCGTTCTTCGACAAGGACCTCATCGAGTGGCGCGAGGACCCGCAGGGTGAGCTCTACCGCACCCTCTTCGCACTGAAGAAGGCCCACCGAGCCCTCTGGAACGGGTCGTGGGGCGGCCGGATGGTGCGCGTCCCCAACAGCGACGAGACCTCGGTCATCGCCTTCGTCCGCGCAGCCGAGGACGACCGCGTCTTCGCGGCCTTCAACCTCTCCCCCGACGACGCCACCGTGACCCTCGGTGATGGCCCGCAGGCCGGCTCGTGGGTCGACGCCTTCGACGGGACGCCGGTCGCGCTCGCCGTCGGCGACACCATGACGCTGCCGGCGTGGGGACACCGGGTGCTCGTCGGGGCCTGACCCTCCGTCGACGTGGCAGGCCCGCCCCACCTCGTGGCCGGGCGGGCCTGTCGGCGTCGGGTGGAGCCGGAGGTCAGGCGTTCGTGACGGTGACCGGCGTGCCGTTGCTGACGAGGCGCCAGTCGGTGCTGGAGAAGGTCACCGGGTCGATGACCGTGTTCGCCGTGGCCCAGTCGATGAGCAGCTGGCGGATCTCGATCTGCCGGTTGTAGACGACCGGGGCCGTGGTGACGCCGGGGAAGCCGCCGCCACCGGACTGGCGGTAGTTGTTGATCGCGACGACGAACCGTGCCTCGGGGGCGACCGGCACCCCGCCGTAGGCGAGGCCGGTGATGCGCGAGCCGACCGCCTTGGCGATGTCGATGTCGTAGGTGAGCGGCGCGTCGAGGCCGCCCATGATGTCGTAGTTGTAGTCGGGGGTGCCGCCGGCGTTCGTGATGGTGTCGGCCGAGACGGGGCCGGTGCCCGAGTACTGCACGAAGTACGACGCGCTCTTCTCGAGGTAGTCCTTGACCTGGGCGCCGGTCAGCACGATGCCGAGCAGCGTGTTGTCGTAGATGTAGAGCCCGGCCACGTCGCGGATCGTCACGTCGCCCGCCGGGATCGCCGCGAGCTTGTTGAACGGGGCGGCGATCGACAGCATCGGCAGCGCGCCCTCGGGCGTGCCGGCGAGGGCCTTCTTGACGGCGTCGGCCTGGACGTAGTTGATGAAGTCCATGGCCGGGGTGTCCTCGTAGCGCGAGGTGGCCGCCGACATCGCCTGCGTGCACGTGCCGATGACGCCGTTGACGTAGGCGAGGACCTTCTCGTGGGCGGCCCGGACGGCGCCTGTGACGGCGGGGTCCTCGGGCACGGCGTTGGCGTTCCAGAGCCGGCCGGCGGAGTCGACGACCTGCCACTGCCCCCGGACCTTCTGCAGCGAGAGGGTCATCTCGGCCACGCGCATGCCCCAGTAGTACGGCTCGACGAGGAGGACCTGCTTGCCGGTCTGGGCGTTCGTGGCCTTGTCGACGACCTCGACGTGCGAGTGGCCGACGAGGACGGCGTCGATGCCGGGGACCTGCTCGGCCATGAGCCGGCTGGCGTTCTCGACGTAGGGCAGCGCGTCACCCCACGAGGACTTGCCGTTGGTGCCGGAGTGGCACGACACGATGACGACGTCGGCGCCGGCCGCCTTGAGGCGGGGCACGAAGACCTTGGCCTGCTCGATGATGCCGGGGAACTTCAGCTTGCCGTCGACGTTGGCCTTGTCCCAGATCGCGACGCCCGGGGTGACGAGGCCGAGGATGCCGACCTTGATCGGCTTGCGGTCCTCGAGCTTGACGGTCCTGATGACCCACGGCTTGAAGGCGGGCGCGCCGGTGTCCCAGTCGACGGTGTTGGCCGACAGGAGCGGGAAGTTCAGCTGCTTCTCGAAGGCGCGCAAGGTGTCGATGCCGTAGTTGAACTCGTGGTTGCCCAGCGCGGCGGCGTCGTAGCCGACCTGGTTCATCGCGGCGGCCATCGGGTGGGTGGCGCCGCCGGTGATCGGGTCGATCTTGGCGTAGTAGTACGCGAGGGGCGTCCCCTGGATCGTGTCACCGGCGTCGAGGGTCAGCGTCGCGGCGGCGCCGAGGTCGGCGCGGCGCATCTTGATGACCGAGGACGCCTTGGCGATGCCGATGTCGTTGTGCGTCTTGTCGTCGTACTCGCGGTTGTTGAAGTAGTCCCAGTTGAAGACGTTGCCGTGCAGGTCGGTGGTGCCGAGGACGGTGAGGGTGACGACCTCGCCGTCGGTGCCCCCACCCTGCCCAGCGGTGCCGGCGGCACCCGCCGGCGAGGCGGCCGCGACCGTGGCGATGCCCGCGCCACCGACGGCTGCCATCGCGAGCAGCTGGCGACGGGTGGTGGGCGAGGAGAGGAAGTCCGGGGTCTCGTCGGTGCTCATGTCGTCCTTGTCTTCCGCGCCGGGGTGCTGCGCGGGTCGCGAAGCGGTGTGGGGTTCTGTCCCGCCGGAGCGGGACGCGCCCGACCCTAGCCGCGGCCGGGGACGAACGGGGCGATGCGGACCACCCGCCTTCGTGAACGCCACGTGACGGCACGTGAAGGCACGTGACGGCGCGGAACGCCAGGTGAGGGCGCGGGACGGCTCAGCGGCGGCCGACGAGCCAGAGCCGGATCTTGTCGATCCGCTCGGTCACCTGCTCGGTGCTCGCGGCCGCGAGGTCGGGCCCACCGCACGCACGTCGGAGGTCCAGGTGGACGTTGGCGTGCGGGTAGCCCTTCTGGCGCGCGTAGGCGGCGACCAGCTTGTTCAGCTCCTTGCGCTGCGCGGCGAGGGCGCGGTGCGCGGCCACCGGGGTCGGCCCGGCGTCTCGGGGCGCCTTGCGCACCTGCTTGCTCTGTCGCTCGCGCAGCAGCTGGGCGACCTGGTCCGGCTCGAGCAGGCCCGGCAGCCCGAGGTAGTCCTGCTCGTCCTCCGAGCCGACCTCGGCGTGCATGCCCCACTGCTGCTTGTCGAACAGGACGTGGTCGAAGTGCGCCTCGGACTCGAGGGCCTCGAACGAGCCCTCGGCCAGCGCCCCGCTCGCCTTCTCGTCGCGGGCGGCCTCGTCGAGCAGCGCCTGCTCCTCGGCCCACATCTGGGCGACGTCGTCGGGGTCGGGCCTGCGGTCGAGGGCGTGGTCACGCTGCTCCTCGAGGCGCGCCGCGTGGTCGAGGACGACGGGCACCGACGGCAGGAAGACCGACGCCGTCTCGCCGCGTCGCCGCGCGCGCACGAAGCGGCCGACCGCCTGGGCGAAGAACAGCGGGGTCGAGGTCGACGTCGCGTAGACGCCGACGCACAGGCGCGGAACGTCGACACCCTCGGAGACCATCCGCACGGCCACCATCCACCGCGACGTGCTGCCGGCGAACTGCTCGATGCGCTGCGAGGCGCCCTGGTCGTCGGAGAGCACGACGGTCGGGGACTCCCCGGTGAGCGCCCGCAGGTGCGCCGCGTACGCGCGCGCCTGGGTCTGGTTGCTCGCGATGACGAGGCCACCGGCGTCCTCGACGTGCCGCCGGACCTCGGTGAGGCGCTTGTCGGCGGCCGCGAGGACGGCCGGGATCCACTCACCCTTGGCGTCGAGCGCGGTGCGCCACGCGTTGGCCACGGCGTCCTTGGTCATCGGCTCGCCGAGGCGCGCCTCCAGCTCGTCGCCGGCCTTGGTGCGCCAGCGCATCGTGCCGCCGTAGGCCATGAAGAGGACCGGGCGCACGACGCCGTCGCGCAGCGCCTCGGCGTACCCGTAGGCGTAGTCGCTGGAGCTGACGAGGACGCCCTCCTCGTCGAGCTCGTAACGGACGAACGGGATGGGCGAGGTGTCCGAGCGGAACGGGGTGCCCGTGAGGGACAGTCGGCGGGTGGCCGGCTCGAACGCCTCCCTGATGCCGTCGCCCCAGCTCTTGGCGTCGCCGCCGTGGTGCACCTCGTCGAGGATGACGAGCGTCGAGCGCGACGTCGTCAGCTCGCGGTGCAGCGAGGGGCGCGAGGCGACCTGGGCGTACGTGACGGCGACACCGTGGTAGTCCTCGCTGTGGCGTCCGATGCTGTTGCTGAACCTCGGGTCGAGGCTGATCCCGACGCGGGCTGCGGCGTCGGCCCACTGCGTCTTGAGGTGCTCGGTGGGGGCCACCACCGTGACCCGGTTCACGACGCCGCCGCTCAGCAGCTCGGTCGCGACGCGGAGGGCGAAGGTCGTCTTGCCCGCCCCCGGTGTCGCGACGGCGAGGAAGTCGCGCGGGGCCTGCGCGACGTACCGGTCGAGGGCCTCCTGCTGCCAGGCGCGCAGCTTGCTCGCGGTACCCCACGCGGCCCGCTCCGGGAAGGCGGGTGGGAGGTGGAAGGCGGCCCCTGAACTCATAGGCCGCCCACGGTAGCCGCTCCGGGCCGGCGACATGCCGAGGCCCCGCCGTGTTGGCGGGGCCCCGGTCGGGATGCTATGTGCCGCAGCCGAGCCGGGTGCCCGGGCGGTGGCCCGGGACGGGTCCGGCGGAGGCCTCGGCGGCGTCAGCGCAGGTCAGGCGCGGTACGCCGTCCACTGGGCCTGCATGCGGGTCACCTGGCCGGCCGTGAACTCGGTCATGCACGAGTCGTAGGTGTAGTCCATGAAGTTCCTGATCGGGTCGAGTCCGGGGCTCGTGCACGTGTCGCGCCCGGTCGGGCACCCGTACGCGGCGCTGGCCTCTGCCGGGGTGTCGTCGACGTAGTCCCCCGAGCCGGAGCAGCCGCCCTGGAACGTGTGGTAGAGCCCGAGCCAGTGGCCGACCTCGTGGGTCGCGGTGTCGCCCTGGTTGTAGTTCGTCGCCGAGCCGCCCGGCATCGAGGCGTTGAGCATGACGACGCCGTCCTGGGTGCCCGGGTTCTTCTTCGGGAAGGTCGCCCAGCCGAGCAGGCCGTCACCGATGTTCGCGGCGTAGAGGTTGAGCGCGGCCTTGCCGCCCCGGTGCAGCGCACTCTTCATGTTCCGCTCGGCCGTGGAGCTCGGCGTCACGGTGTACCAGGCCGCGTTGTCGGTGACGTCGGTGCCGGCCAGGCGGAAGCTGAAGCCCGAGCCCGCGTACGCGTTGTTGAGCACGCTGATCTGGCTGCTGATCGTCGAGGCGCTGATCGACCCCTGCGACCCGTCGGTGATCGTGTGGAAGTACACGTCGATCGTCGCGCTCGCGAAGGCCGCACCGCCCCCGGGGCGGGCCGCGGCACCCGACGAGGTCAGGCCCAGGCCCTTGGCCGCCAACGCCGTGCGGAGCGCGGCCTCGTTGGCGCGCACCTGCGCGTCGGTCAGCTCGTGCGGGTCCTTGGCGGTGCCGTGCATGCTGCGCGCCCCGACGGAGGCCGGGTCGAGGCAGGTGGTGCCGCGGACGTCGAAGGTCGGCGACGCCATGGCCGGTGCGGCCAGCGATGCGGCGACGAGCGCGAGCGGAGCAGCCAGCGCCAGTGAGCGGAGCTTCATGAAGGAGAACCTTTCTCGCTGTCAGGACACCCGATCGGGCGTCGCTAGCCAGCGAGCGTAGGAACGCCCGGGTCTGTGGGGCCGCCGCAGCCGGTAAAGAGTGCGTCAGGAAACCCTCGCCGGACGCCAGTCGGACGCCCGGCGCAGGCGCGGCGGCCGGGCGACGCGGCGCCCCCCAGCACGGAGGGCGGCGATCTTGTGAGTCGGTCGCGACAGACGTAGATTCGCCATGTCGGGTTGCGCAAGGTGCGCCGTGATGACATGACCCGCCACGTCGCCATGACGGATCTGCCACCCCGTGTCGCCCGGCAGAGGGCCTCTGGAGGGGCCCGGATCATGGCAACACACATCCTTCACCCCAGGCACCCGGACCACCCGGCGCAGACGGCGGACCCCGGGGCGGTGGCCGCCGAGACGACCGGCCCGCCCGAGCGCGGTACGGAGCCCACACCGGCCGTGGCCGACGCGTCGGGCATCGCGGACCCGGCGGCCCTCGGCCTCGCGGCCTTCGCCATGACGACGATGGTGCTCAGCATCGTCAACACCGGGCTCGTCGGCGCCGCAGCGGCACCCGTCGTGCTGGGTCTCGCGCTGGTGTACGGCGGGGCCGCACAGCTGCTCGCCGGCATGTGGGAGTTCCTGCGGGGCAACACGTTCGGTGCCCTCGCGTTCTCGTCCTACGGCGCCTTCTGGATCTCCTACTGGGTCTACGCCAACTTCCTGCTCCCGGGGATCACCCGCGCGGGCGAGGCGAGGGCCGCGACCGGGCTGTTCCTGGCCGTCTGGGCGTTCTTCACCGGGTACATGGTCATCGCCGCGCTGCGCGTCAGCATGGCCGTGCTAGGCGTCTTCGTCCTGCTGTTCGCGACCTACGTCGTGCTGGCCGTCGGCGCCTACGGCGACTACGCGCTCGTCACCAAGATCGGGGGGTGGGTCGGGGTCGCCACCGCGGCCGTCGCCTGGTACACGTCCTTCGCCGTCGTGACCAACTCGACCTTCAGGCGAACCGTCCTGCCGGTCGGCCCGCTGGCCTGAGCCGCCACCGCTCGGTCATCGTCGCCCGGCCGACCCCCGGGCGGCGGTGAGCCGCGCCCTCATCCGTCAGCCGGGGACCCCGGCACTCCGTCACGACCAAGGAAGTCCGCCATGAGCACCACTCCCGAGCTGGACGTGCTGCTGCACGAGAACCGGCAGTTCCCACCGCCGCCCGACCTCGCGGCGCAGGCCAACGCGCAGCCCGACATCTACGGCAGGGCGAAGCAGGACCGGCTCGCGTTCTGGGCCGACGAGGCCAGGGGCCTGACGTGGGCCAGGCCCTGGGACACCGTCCTCGAGTGGAAGCTCCCGGACGCGAGGTGGTTCGTCGGCGGCGAGCTCAACGTGGCCGTGAACTGCGTCGACCGGTGGGTCGAGCGGGGCCACGGGGACCGGGTCGCCTACCACTGGGTCGGTGAGCCCGAGGGCGACACCCGGACCATCACGTACGGGCAGCTGAAGGACCTGGTCTGCCAGGCCGCCAACGCGCTGACCTCCCTGGGCGTCACGAAGGGCGACCGGGTGGCGATCTACATGGGGATGATCCCCGAGACCGTCGTCACGATGCTCGCGTGTGCCCGGCTCGGGGCCCCGCACACGGTCGTCTTCGCCGGCTTCTCGTCCCAGGCCCTGTCGACGCGCATCCTCGACTGCGACGCGCGCTTCGTCGTGACCGCCGACGGCGGCTACCGGCGCGGTGCCGTCAACCCCCTCAAGCCCGCGGTCGACGAGGCCCTCGAGAGCTGCCCCGACGTCGAGAAGGTCCTCGTGGTGCGCCGCACCGGCCAGGAGATCGGCTGGGTCGAGGGACGCGACGTGTGGTGGCACGACGTCGTGGAGGGCGCCCCCACCGAGCACACCGCGGAGGCGCACGACGCCGAGCACCCGCTCTACGTCATGTACACCTCCGGCACGACCGGAAACCCCAAGGGCATCCTGCACACGACCGGCGGGTACCTGACCCACTGCTACGCGACCTGCCGGTACATCTTCGACATGAAGCCGGAGACCGACGTCTTCTGGACCGCCGCCGACATCGGCTGGGTCACGGGGCACAGCTACATCGTCTACGGGCCGCTCGCCAACGGGGTCACCTCGATGCTCTACGAGGGCGTGCCCGACGCCGGGGGCAAGGACCGGTGGTGGCAGATCGTCGAGCAGTACAAGGTCACCATCCTCTACACCGCCCCCACGACGATCCGCACGCTGATGAAGTGGGGTGAGCAGTACCCCGAGGGCCACGACCTGTCGAGCCTGCGACTGCTCGGCTCGGTCGGCGAGCCGATCAACCCCGACGCCTGGGTCTGGTACCACACGCACATCGGCGGCGGTCGGTGCGCGGTCGTCGACACGTGGTGGCAGACCGAGACCGGCGGCATCCTCATCACGCCGCTCCCGGGCATCACCACGACCAAGCCGGGCGCGGCCATGGTCCCGTTCCCCGGGATCAGCGCCGAGGTCGTGCGCAACGACGGGTCGGCGGCCGGAGCCGGCGAGGGTGGGTTCCTCGTCGTGACCGAGCCGTGGCCGGGGATGCTCCGTGGCATCTGGGGCGACCCGGAGCGCTACCGCACGACGTACTGGGAGCGCTTCCCCGGCGTCTACTTCAGCGGAGACGGGGCGAAGAAGGACGACGCCGGCGACATCTGGGTCCTCGGCCGGGTCGACGACGTCATGAACGTCTCCGGACACCGGATCTCGACGACCGAGGTCGAGCACGCCCTCGTCTCCGACCCGCGCGTCGCCGAGGCGGCCGTGGTCGGCGCGAGCGACCCGGCCACGGGGCAGGCCATCGTCGCGTTCGTGACGATCAAGGCGGACGTCCCGACCGAGGGTGAACCCGGCGTCGCTCTCGTCCGCGAGCTACGCGAGCTCACCGCCCAGCGCATCGGCAAGCTGGCACGTCCCCGGCAGATCCTGCTCACGCCCGAGCTGCCGAAGACCCGGTCGGGCAAGATCATGCGGCGCCTGCTGCTCGACGTCGCCGAGCACCGCCGGCTCGGTGACGTGACGACCCTCGCCGACTCGACCGTCGTCGAGCTGATCAAGAAGCAGATGGAGGCCGAGCGGCCACCGGAGGACGACGACTCGTGAGCCGTCCCGGCGGCCGGAACCCCGGCCGAGTGGGCGCTCAGCTGCCGCCGGAGTCGCCGTCGCCACCGTCCTGCGGGTCGCGCAGGCCCTCGTAGATCTCCTTGCAGACCGGGCACACCGGGAACTTCTGCGGGTCCCGGCCGGGCACCCAGATCTTGCCGCACAGTGCGACGACCGGCTCGCCGGTCAGGGCGCTCTCGAGGATCTTCTCCTTGCGCACGTAGTGCGAGAAGCGTTCGTGGTCGCCCGGCTCCTGGAGCTCCTCACGGACCTCCTCGCGCTCGATCGTCGCCGTGCCCGTGCTGCGTAGCGGCTGCGGCTCGTTCTCGAAGGGGTCGGGAGGCATCGTGCTCATGTCGCGAGTGTAGGACGGGACGCGGCGCCCTCGAGCAGCCGTGCACCGGCCGGATAGGTGGCGAGGACCCCGGGCAGCGCGCCCGGGCGCCCGGAGAGCAGCACGGCCTCGACGCCGGCCCGCGGGGCCGTGGGGTCGGCCGCCAGCCCGAGGCGGCGCAGGGTCTGGCGGGCGACGGCGACCGGGGAGTCGAAGATCGTGACGCCGACCGGGACGGCGGCGGCGATCCGGTCCGCGACGAGACCGTAGTGCGTGCAGCCGAGCACGAGCGCGCGGACCCCCGTCGGCGTGCGCTCGGCCGCCGCGGCGACCGAGGCGTCGATGGCGTCGAGGTCACCGGACTCGATGGCCTCGGCGAGGCCGAGCGCCGCCACCGCGTGGGTCTCGACGTCGGCTGCGAACGCGTCGACGAGGCCGCGCAGGTAGTCGCTGGAGGTCGTGGCGGCCGTCGCCCACACGGCGACGGGTCCCCCGCCGGCAGCGGCCGGGCGGATGGCCGGGACGGTGCCGATGACCGGCACCGCGGGCTCGAGCTCGGCCCGTACGGCGTCGAGCCCGTGCACCGACGCGGTGTTGCACGCGACGACCACCGCGTCGGGGGCGTGCTCGAGCGCGGCCCGGGCGAGGTCGAGGACGAGGTGGCGCACGTCCTCGGGGGTGCGTGGCCCGTACGGCATGTTGTCCGGGTCCATCGCGAGCACGAGCCCGAGGTCGGGACGCAGCGTCTGCAGGGCGTCGGCGTAGGCGACGAGGCCCAGACCACTGTCGACGAAGGCGACACGCCTCCGCGGGGAGGACGGCGCGGACGGCTGGACAGAGGGCGCGGTGGGGCCGGTGAGGTCCATGGGTGGCACCGTCAGTTCATCGTCGGGTCGTCGGGGAAGCTCGCGACGTAGGCGAGGCCGTCGCGCTGGCGGCGCAGCACGGCCCGCCACAGGTCGTCCGGCTCGGACGTGAACGCGTCGCGCACCTCCGCGTCGACGACGTACCAGTCGCCCCGGAGGATCTCGCCCTCCAGCTGCCCGGCGTCCCAGCCGGAGTAGCCGGCGAAGATCCGCATCCCCGCCAGCTCGGCCGCGACGACGGGCGTCGGAACGTCGAGGTCGACAAGCCCGATCGAGCCGAAGAGGCGCTTGACGCCGAGCGGCTCGGGCACGTCTCCGGGCACCGTGACGATGCCCAGCGCCGACGAGGTGGACACCGGGCCGCCCTGGAAGATGACCTGCGGAGCCGTGACGACGCGCTCCCACCCGGGCAGGACCGAGTCCACGCCCGCGGTCAGGGGCTTGTTGAGCACGACGCCCTGGGCGCCGCCCTCGTCGTGGTGGAGCATGAGCACGACCGAGCGGTGGAAGACGTCGCCGCCGACGGAGGGCGTTGCCACGAGCAGACGGCCGGTGTGGAAGCGCGGGCTCACGGGCCCAGCCTTCCACACCGGCCGATCGGGTCGCCGACGCCGCGGGGCGTCGCGACGGGATGGTTCTCCGGGTCGCTCAGAAGCGGGCGCCGCGGCGGTTCGGACGCTCGTCGTCACCCCAGCGGGACACCAGGCCCTGGTCGCGGTCGCGGTCGCGGCCGCGACGACCGTCGCGCCCGTCACGGTCGCGGTGGCCGCCGTGGTGGGGGCGGACGCCGTCCCGCGAGCCATGGCGCGGGCCGCGGGCGCCGGCCGGGCCGCGTCGGTGCTGCTTCGGACCGGCGATGAGGCGCTGGAAGTCCTCCTCGGCGATCGCGACGCCGCTCGGCGTCGCGGCGCCGGTGGCCGCGATGATCGCGTCGCCGGGCGTCGCCCGGACCGGCGCGATGTCGAGGCCGGCGTCCTTGAGCTGGCGCTCCATCGTCTTGCGCTGGTGCGGCAGCGCGAGGGTCACCACGGTGCCCTTGTCACCGGCGCGGGCCGTGCGGCCCGAGCGGTGCAGGTAGTCCTTGTGGTCGGCCGGCGGGTCGACCTGCAGGACGACCGACACGTCGTCGACGTGGATGCCGCGGGCGGCGACGTCGGTCGCGACGAGCACCGGCAGGGTGCCGTCGCGGAACGCGCCGAGGACGCGGTTGCGCTGGCCCTGGTTGAGGCCTCCGTGCAGCGCCGCGGCCATGACGCCCTGCTCACGCAGCTGCAGCGCGATGCGGTCGGCGCCGAGCTTGGTCCGGCAGAAGACGACCGTGCGGCCCTCCCGGTTGGCGACCTCGGCGGTGATGACCTTCTTGTGCTGCGGGTCGATGAGGAGCACGTGGTGCTCCATCGTCTCGACCGAGGCCGTGGCGTCGTCGGTCGAGTGGACGACCGGCTCGTCGAGGTACTTCGCGACGAGGTCGTCGATGCCACGGTCGAGCGTCGCCGAGAAGAGGAGGCGCTGGCCCTCGGCGGGAATCCGGTCGAGGGTCGTCGTGATCTCGGCCATGAAGCCCATCTCGGCCATGTGGTCGGCCTCGTCGAGGACCGTGATGGTGATGTCGTCCATCTCGACGGCGCCGCGCTCGAGCAGGTCGTTGAGGCGGCCCGGCGTCGCGATGAGGATGTCGACGCCCTTGTTGAGCGCGTTGATCTGGGTCGTGTAGCTCAGGCCACCCGCCACGAGCTTGTGGCGCAGACCGGTGACGTGCACGAGCGGCTCGAGGGCGTCGGAGACCTGCATGGCCAGCTCACGCGTCGGCGTGAGGATCAGCGCGTGCGGCCGGCGCGGGCGGCGGGGCGCCTCGGCCTCGAGCAGGCGGGCGATGAGCGGCAGGCCGAACGCGAGGGTCTTGCCCGAGCCGGTCTGGCCACGGCCGAGGACGTCCTTGCCCGCGAGGGCGTCGGGAATCGTCGCGGCCTGGATCGGGAACGGCGTCGTGATCCCGTCGCGGGCGAGGCGCTCGACGAGCCGCTCGGGCAGCCCGAGGGCGGCGAAGCCGTTGTCGGCGGCAACCTCGACGGGGCCGTCGGAGACCGGCTTGCGCGTGGCCTTGGTCCACGTGTCGGCGTCCATGCGCTCGGCCTCGGCGTCCTCGAAGCTCATCGGGGCGCGGTCGGCGTCGCGGCCGGAGAAGCGGTCGTCGCGCTCGAAGCGCGGACGGTCGAAGCGCGGACGGTCGTCCCGGTCGAAGCGGGGACGGTCGAAGCGGGGACGGTCGTCCCGGCGCTGGAAGCCGCGGTCGCCGCGGTCGTCGCGGTCGAAGCGGGGACGGTCGTCACGGCGCTGGAAGCCGCGGTCGCCGCGGTCGTCGCGCTCGAAGCGGGGCCGGTCGAAGCGGGGGCGGTCGTCGCGACGCTGGAAGCCGCGGTCGCCGCGGTCGTCCCGGTCGAAACGGGGGCGGTCGTCGCGACGCTGGAAGCCACGGTCGCCGCGGTCGTCGCGGTCGAAACGGGGACGGTCCTCGCGACGCTGGAAGCCGCGGTCGCCGCGGTCGTCCCGGTCGAAACGGGGACGGTCCTCGCGACGCTGGAAGCCACGGTCACCGCGGTCGTCCCGGTCGAAGCGCGGGCGGTCCTCGCGACGCTGGAAGCCGCGGTCGCCACGGTCGTCGCGGTCGAAACGGGGACGGTCGTCGCGACGCTCGTCACGGCGGTCGTACGAGCGGTGCTCCTCGCGCGGGGCGCGCCACTCACGGCCGCCGACGTGCGAGGTGCCGGACGTGGCCGGCCGGGAGGTCCTCGTGCCCGAGAAGGAGCCTCGGGCCTTCTGGCCGGGAGCGGAGCCGCGGTGCGGCTTCTTGGCGGCGGCGGCCTTCTTCTCGGTGGACCAGCGGGCCTTCTTGGGCGCGCCGGAGGACGGGTTCTTGGACATGCGTGTTCAACTCTCTCAGCTCGAGCAGACTTCGTCTCGAGCCGTGAGTCACAACCACGACCATGCAGACGAGCCTCAGGCGCAGCATCGTCTGCGCCCCTTGGTGTACCGGTGCCCGGCATCTGTGCCGTCCGGCGTTCGGATCCGCTCCGCGTCGGGTGCCGGGCCGCGCCGTCGGCGCGGGCTTCCGGTTGGATGTCGCCTCGTCGGACGGGCCTGCCCGCCGGGCATCCCCGGCGCCATCCCCTCCGTCGTGATCCGAGGAGACCTCGGAGTCGGATGCGACGAGTCTACCAGCGGCGGCGGCGTGCCCTGACCACGAGCGCGAGCGCCCCGACCGCCACACCGACGAGGTCGACGAGGGCGTCCCACGGGTCACCGGTACGTCCAGGCAGCAGCAGGTGCTGCACGACCTCGCTCACGGGTGCGTGCCCGGCGAGCACCGCCACGGCGAGGCGCGGCGACGTCGCCCGGCCGAGCGCGTACGTCGGCACGGCGAAGACGACCAGGTGCACGACCTTGTCGGTCCAGCTGACCGGTCCCTCGACGGTGACGACGGGCCAGTAGAGGACGGCGAGCTGGACCGCGACGGCCAGGGCCGCGAGGACCACGGCGGGGCGCCGGTCGAGCGTCGAGGGGGTCGTCATGGCACGGGAGTCTAGGTAGGTTCGGCGAAGGACCCGCGCCGGGAACAGGGCACCACCACGCCGGCGGCGGACGAGGAGGAGGCGACCATGGGCAGGCGCACGGTCACGGTCACCGGTTCCGGGCGGGCGAGCGTCTCCCCCGACGTCGTCCGGCTCGACCTGCGGGTCGGTCACGACGCGCCGGACGTCGCGGCGGCCCTCGCCGGTGCTGCCACCGGCATCGCGGAGGTCGGGCGCGTGGCCCGCGCCCACGGCCTCGCCGATGCCGACATCCGCACGCTCGACGCGTCGGTGAGCCAGCGCTGGGACAACACCGGCACGCCGGTCGGCTTCACGGCCCAGCAGCGGCTCGGCCTGACGGTGCGGCGGCTCGAGGCCGTCGGTGAGGTGCTCGAGGCAGCGGCCGAGGCGGTCGGCAACGCCCTCCTCGTCGACCAGGTGCGGCTCGACGTCTCCGACCGGGCCGAGGGCCTGTCGCGGGCGCGAGACGCCGCGTTCGCCGACGCGCGTGCCAAGGCCGAGCAGTACGCGACGCTCGCGGGGGCGGCTCTGGGGCGGGTCCTGGGCATCGCCGAGACCGGCGCCGTGCCGGTGGCGGCGTCGGCGATGAGGCTCGCGTCGACGGCCCGGGACTCGGCCGGCGCCATGCCCGTCGAGGGCGGCGACCTCGAGATCGGGGCGTCGGTCACGGTGACGTGGACCCTGACGGATGCGCCCTGACCCGGGTGACCCGGTGTGACGCTCCCCTGACGCCCCTGACGCCCCTGACGCCCCTGACGCCGCGCGACCCCGCCGTCACCCCGGCGGCCGGAGCCGGACCGGCAGCGGACGTTCGACGGTGGAATACCTCGGGCCCCTCGTTCGTTGGAGGCGACATGGCAACGACTGACCTGACCGCCGAGACCTTCGAGAAGACCGTGCTCGACAACGACATCGTGCTCGTCGACTTCTGGGCGTCGTGGTGCGGCCCGTGCCGCCAGTTCGCCCCCGTGTACGACGCGGCGTCCCAGACAGGGGACAACGAGGGCATCGTGTTCGGCAAGGTCGACACTGAGGCGGAGCAGGCGCTCGCCTCCGCGGCCAACATCACCTCGATCCCGACGCTCATGGCGTTCAAGGAGGGCGTGCTCGTGTTCGCCCAGCCGGGGGCCCTGCCCCAGTCGGCGCTCCAGAACGTCATCGAGCAGGTCAAGGCGCTCGACATGGCACCGATCAAGGAGCAGCTCGCCGCGCAGGGCTCCGGCCCCGACGCCGCCGCGCAGTGACGCACCGGCCCGGCTGACCACCGGAGCCGGGCCTGTCGGGTCGTCCTCGGCGTCGCCGGTCTCCCGCCTCTGCGAGGAGGTGGCGGACCCGGCGTCGATGGGGAGGGGGGTCAGACGCCAGGTCCGCCGGTCTAGGGGGCCACGAGCACGGTCACGGTCGTGTGACCGTCGCGGCGCGCACGCAGCGCCCGGGCCCGGCCGCGACCCAGGTGGCCGACGTGCGGGACGACGACGGCCCACGCCTCGTCGCCGCGCCGGACCTGCTCCATGAGGGCGTCGAAGGCCCAGGGGTCCTTGTGGTGGCCCTCGACGAACACGGTGCCGAGGGTGAAGCCCTCGGCCTGGGCGAAGGCCTCGAGACGCGTCCTGGCGCTGACCAGCCGCTCTCCTGCCAGGTCGTCCTCACGGATGTAGCCCAGCACCAGCGGGCGCGTGCCGTCACTCATGACGCGTCCCCGGCTCGTTCCCGACGAGCACCCACGCGGCACTGTCGGGGGAAGCTTCTCGCCGACCTCGGGGTCGCTTGCGTGCAGCACGTGGCCCTCGACCGGCATGAGCACGGGCTCGGACGTGCAGTTCACGACGCAGGCGAAGCCGTCGCCGCGAAGGAAGGCCAGCACGCCGGGCTCCGTCCGGAGCCAGCGGAAGTCGCCCGTGGCGATGTCCGGCACCCGATGGCGCAGGGCGATGGCCTCGCGGTACAGGTTCAGCATGGACTCGCCGGACTCGAGCTGGCGGTCGACGGCGTGGTAGCCGAACCAGTCGGGCTGCGGGAGCCAGGTGCCCGCAGACGCGCCCTCCGGTGAGAAGCCCCAGGCGCCGCTCGCCGAGTCCCACGGCAGCGGGACCCGGCAGCCGTCCCGGCCCCGTCGCACCCCGGCCGTCCGGTGGAACATGGGGTCCGTCAGCACGTGCTCGGGCAGGTCGATCACCTCCGGCAGGCCCAGCTCCTCGCCTTGGTAGATGAACGCCGAGCCGGGCAGCGCCAGCATGAGCAGCGCGGCCGCACGGGCCCTCCTGATGCCCAGCTCGACGTCGCCCATGGGGCCGCCCGGCCACCCGCCCGCGTACCGGGTGACCACTCGGGGCATGTCGTGGTTGTTGAGGACCCACGCCACGGGCGAACCGGCGCCCGCGACGGTCGTGCGGCCCCGGTCGATGACGCCTCGCAGCGCGTCGACGTCCCACGGCGCCCGGAGGAACTCGAAGAAGAAGCTCTGGTGCAGCTCGTCCGGTCGCTGGTACGCCGCGAGCTCCGCGGCGTCCAGGACTCCCACCTCGCCGATCAGCACCCGCTCCCGACCGGTGGCGGCCGTGTAGCCGTCCGCGATCGCGCGCCAGGAGCGCCAGACGTCGTGCACCTCGGGCTGGTTCCAGGCGTGGGCGTTGTTCGGGTCCCCGGTGATCTCGTCGTCGAGGGCGAGCTCGTGGTCCGGGAGCCCCTCGCGCTTGTGCAGGCCATGGGCCACGTCGATGCGCAGTCCGTCGACGCCCCGGTCGAACCAGAACCGCAGCACCTCCTCGAAGTGCGCCGGGACGTCGGGGTGGCGCCAGTTGAAGTCGGCCTGCTCGGGGGCGAAGGTGTGCAGGTACCACTGCCCCGGCGTGCCGTCGGGCTCCGTGACCCGCTGCCAGGCCGGCCCTCCGAAGATCGAGCGCCAGTTGTTCGGCGGCAGCTCCCCGTTGCTGCCCCGGCCGTCCGCGAAGTGGAAGCGCGACCGCTCCACGCTGCCACGGCCGGCGGCCACGGCGGCGGTGAACCACGGGTGCTGGACCGAGCAGTGGTTCGGCACGACGTCGATGAGCACCTTGAGGTCGAGCCGGTGGGCGTCCCGGACGAGGCGGTCGAAGCTGTCCAGCGTGCCGTACTCCGGGTGGATGGCGAGGTAGTCGGCGACGTCGTACCCGTGGTCGTGCTGGGGCGAGGGGTAGAACGGGTTGAGCCACATGGCGTCGACGCCGAGGCGGCGCAGGTAGGGCAGCCTCTGGTGCACCCCGTCGAGGTCGCCGATGCCGTCGCCGTCGGAGTCCTGGAAGCTGCGGACGTAGATCTGGTAGATGACGGCTCCCCGCCACCAGCCGTGGTTGCCCCTCGATGTACCGTCCACTGCAGCTGCCGATGTCTCGGGGTGCGGCGCCCGACGCGCGGGCGCGTCAGGCGCGTACCTGGCACTGGTCGACGTGGGGAGCATGGCCGCCTCGGAGGAATGTGAGCGTTAACCAACGCCCTCAGAATCGCCCGGAGCGAGCGGACGGGCATCCCGAGAACTACGGGGATGAGTACGGAGATCGGGCCCGTGGGTGGTCGCAGTCCGGACATTCCCGACGCGGACCAATGCGGACCACCGGCCCGGGCCGCGCCCTCCGGGACGGGCCGCGACGCCACACCCCGCCCGTGGCGGCGGTCAGCGCAGGTCGCCCTGGGCCATCCGGCCGGCGACCTGGCCGCGGGACGTGAGCCCGAGCTTGCTGAGGATGCTCGCGACGTGCGACTCGGCCGTGCGGCTGGAGATGACGAGACGTGCCGCGATCTGCCTGTTGCTGAGGCCCTCGGCGATGAGCCCCGCGATCTCCCGCTCCCGGCGGGTCAGCCCCGCCTCGATCCCGCTCGCCGCCGGACCCGTCGACGCCGCCGCGGTCTCGTCGGCCTCCTCACCGTCACGCAACGCCAGCGCCAGGGCCCGCTCGAGGGAGTAGCCGGCCCCCTCGGCGAAGAGCCGCTCGAAGCGGGCGTCACCCAGGGCCTCGCGAACCGCGTCCTCGGACCGTTGGTCGAACATGCCGTAGGCCGTCGTCTCGTCGACCTTGGCGCCGCTGGCCCGCCACACCGCCTGCGACGCCCCGAGCAGCAGGGCTGCCTTGTCGTCGGGCGACTCCAGGGCCGCGCACCAGGAAAGGGCCTGCACCCCGAAGCTCATCCCCGTCAGGTCGTGCATCGGCTCGAACAGCCTGATGGACTCCCGCAGCACGCGACGGGCGTCCTCGAGCCGGCCCTGGCGCCACCGGACGATCCCGACGCACCAGAGACCGTAGGCCTTGGAGGACAGCGCATCGTGTCGCTCCGCGATGGCGAGGGCCTGCTCGCTGAAGGCCTCGACGCGCGGGTCCTCGAGGAAGAAGGTGGCGGCCGACAGGAGGACGAGGGTGTCGAACTCGCCGAGCGGGTCACCGACCGCGCGGAACTGGCTCAGACCCCGCTCGAGGAAGCCGCAGGCGCCGACGAGGTCCCCCTGGTACATGGCCGCGTGACCGCGGCACTCGTCGATCCGGGCCCGCAGCAGCTCGTCGTCGAACTGCTCGGCCAGTGTCGAGCACTCGGCGAGCATCTCGTGGGTCCGGTCGAACTCGCCCGCGAACATCGACAGGTAGGCCGCGGCCCACAGCCCATAGGCGCGTCGGAGGTCCGGGGCGGGAGCCCGCTCGAGAGCCCGGACGAGGTAGCGGTGCCCCTCGCGCAGGAACCCGGCGAACCAGAAGTTCCACATCGGTGCCGCGATGTCGAGCGCCAGGGCCGCCTCGTCGGGGCTCTCGAGACAGGTCTCGATGGCGGCCCGGATGTTGCCGTTCTCCCGCCTGAGCCGGAGGAACCAGTCCGCCTGGCGCGGGCTGAAGTTGTCACGCCCGTAGTCCTGGGCGAGCAAGCGGTAGTGGTCGCGGTGCCGGCGGCGCATCTCCTGCAGCTCGCCCGCGTCGACGAGGCGGGCCGTACCGTACTGGCGGACGGTCTCGAGCATCTGGAAGCGGGCCGACTCGTGGCTCGTGGCGTCCTGACGCGTGATGATCGACTTGTTGACCAGACCCGCGACGAGACCCAGGATCTCCTCGCGGGCCAGACCGTCTCCCGAGCACACGTCCTCGGCGGCGTCGAGGTCGAATCCGCCGACGAACACCGAGAGCCGGCCCCAGAGCACCTGCTCGGCGGGTGAGCAGAGGTCGAAGCTCCATCCGATGGCGGTGTCGAGGGCTCGCTGGCGCGGCGGTGCCGTGCTGCGTCCCGAGCTGAGGAGCGCGAACCGGTCCTCGAGCCGGTCGAGGATCTGTGCCGGCGAGAGGGTCCGCAGCCAGACGGCGGCCAGCTCGATCGCCAGGGGGATGCCGTCGAGGCGACGGCACAGCTCGAGGACCGCGGCCCGGTTGGCGTCCACCAGCCTGAAGTCGGGCGCGACCGCGGTGGCGCGGTCGAGGAACAGCGCGACGGCCTCGTAGCGCCGGGGGTCACCAGGGTCCTCACGGCGGTCCTCGGGCGCCGACAGCGGCGGCACGGGCAGGATCTGCTCGCCCTCGACCCCGAGGACGTGCCGGCTCGTGGCGAGGACGTGCAGGCCGGGCGCCGCGGCCAGCAGCTTGCTGGTGAGCACCGCGCACGCCTCGGTGAGGTGCTCGCAGTTGTCGAGGACGACGAGCAGGCGCTTGTCCTCGAGGTACTCCGCGAGGTCGGCGGCGGGGTCCGCGGACACCTGGCGCAGGTCCAGCGTGTTCGCCACGGTGTGGGGAAGCAGCTGTGGGTCGCGGAGGGGGGCCAGCTCGACGAACCACACCCCGTGGGGGAAGGTCCGGCGCAGCTCGGAGGCCATCCGCACCGCCAGCCGCGTCTTGCCCACCCCGCCCACGCCGGTCAGGGTGAGCAGGCGGCTGGTGGAGAGCATGCGTCGGGTCTCGGCCATCTCCCGTCGTCGACCAACGAAGCTGGTCATCTCCGAAGGGAGCAGACCAGGCACTCTGGTGGCTGGCTTCACCCGTGGCATGCCGTCCGAACCCTTCGCCGCACGGAGGCCCGGAGCGGGCCTGAACCTCAGTCTAGGTCGGCGGCACCCGCTGGCAGGGCCACTCGGGGATCCCGCACCGGTGGCCGGCCCCACCGGTGGCCGGACACGACGGAGGGCGCCCCGGCGAACGGGGCGCCCTCCTGCTGACGAGGACAGCGTGATGCGGCCACCACGAAGGGTGGAGGTGGCGGGAATTGAACCCGCGTCCGATGACGAGAGACCAGGGCTTCTCCGGGCGCAGTGCGCTGTGGACTTTCTCGGCCCCAGGGCTCGCACGCACACGTCCCCTGACAGGCCCAGTCGAGAAGGAGTCCCGCGCAGCCCCCCGACATGACTGCGCAGCAAGTTCCCTAGCTGACGCCAGGCTCTGAGTCGGGAACTACCTCAGGCTGACGGACTTCGAGGCTCGCTCAGGCGGCGAGGGCGAAGTCGGTGCGCTTGGAATTGGCACCTATTGGTTTGCAAGGAGCGTTGACGAGATGACCTTGCATCCTCGGCCCGCTTCCCCTGGTGTGTCGACCACCGTCGAAACCGATCACCCCCATGGGGGCGACCGCATCACGCTGTTCACTTGTCAACGCCCGCTGTCGCGGGAGACCACAGTATGCCTGAGGAACGTCGCGCACGGCCATCGCATTCCCGGACCGGGCCCCCACCCTCTAGGCTGCGGCCACGACACGCACCCTCGCACGAGCCAGGAAGGTAGGTCCGATGCCACACGAGGTCCGGTCGCCCGTGGGCAGCGGCCCGGCGGACGCACCGCGGTGGCTGCCGGCTGCGGCCGGCTCGGTCGACACCTCGGACGAACCCGCCGTCGGTCTCGTCAGGGCGCCCTTCGGGGGGATCGTCGTGCCGGCGGTGCGCCCCGGTGACCACGTCGAGGCCGGCGGCGTCGTCGCCACGATCGAGGCGACCAAGATGGAGGCCGCGGTGACCAGCCCGGTGGCGGGCACGGTCGCGCGCCTCGCGGTCGGCCGCCACGCGCACGTCGCGGGCGGCGACGTGCTCGTCGTGCTCAGTGCAGCGAGCGCACCAGCCTGAGGGCCTCCTCGACCGACCCGGTGACGTCGGGCACCGGGAAGATCGTGCCGCGCACGACCCGCTCGTGGTCGACGACGAACGTCAGTCGCCGCAGCCGCGTCGTGCCACCGGCCCGGAAGGTGGGCAGGCGCAGCGCCGTCGTCAGCTCGAGGTCGGCGTCGGACAGCAGCGGGAAGGCGATGCGGTTCGCGGCCCCGAAGTCCGCCTGCTCACCGGCCCGCTGGGTCGAGACGCCGACGACCGCGGCACCGGCGGCCGCGAACTCGGCGAGCCGGTCGCGGTAGGTGCAGGACTCGAGGGTGCAGCCGACGCCGCCGGGCACCTCGTCGGCGCCGGGGAAGCCGGTGCCCGGGTAGCAGTACACGACGGTGAGCGGAGCGTCGGTGACGGGATCGAGGCCGGCGAGCGCCGGCACCGGGCGGCCGACGAGGTCGGCGACGCGCGTCGCCTCGGTGGAGTCCTCGGCGGCGAGGGCGCTCGGGCGCCCGTCGCCGAGCAGCCACGTGTCGCCGAAGTCCTGGAGCGCTGCAAGAACCGGGAGGGCGCCCCGGCCGCGCGCCGTCAGGACGTAGTCGTGCCGCCGCGGATGGTCGGTGTAGCGACGGCGGTGCAGGAGGCCGTCGTCGACGAGCGCCTCGAGCCGCTGGGCCAGGACCTTGCGCGAGATGCCGGTCTCGTCGACGAGCTGGTCGAACCGGGTGCGACCGCCGGCGACGTCGCGGAGCACGAGGAGCGTCCACGGGTCGCCGATGACACCGACGGCCTGCGCGATGCCGCACGGGTCGTCGGGTCGGGTCCGGCGCCGAGTCACTCGCCCAGTCTAGTCAGTTCCCAAAAGATACTCACTGTGGTCTGATGAGACGGTGCCCGCGTCGCCGTCCGCGCCCTCCTCCGCGTCCTCACCGCTTCGGTCGCTGCCCCGCGTCGTCTGGGTCCTCGCCGCCGGCCGGTTCGTCGGCTCGGCGAGCAGCTTCCTCATGCTCTTCCTCGTCCTCTACCTCACCGGTCCGCGCGGCATCGGCGTGGTGGCCGCGGGCGTCGTCGCGGGCAGCAACGGCGTCGGGATGCTCCTCGGCAACCTCACCGGCGGCCGCTTCGGCGACCGGTACGGGCACCGTCGCGCGCTGCTCTGGGCTGCCAGCGTCACCGGCGTGCTCACCGCGACGATCCCCTGGCAGCCGGTGTGGCTGCTCGCGGCGACGATGCCGGTGGCCGGCTACCTCGGAGCCGTCGCCGCGGTGAGCCAGGGGGCGCTGGCCGCCCTCGCGGTGCCGGTGGGCTCCCGGCGCCCAGCCGTCGCCGTGAGCCGCGCCGCCTCGAACGCGGGGTTCGTCGTCGGCCCGCCCCTGGGCGCCCTCGTCGCGGCGTCGGGCTTCGACGTCCTCTTCGTCGTCGACGGGATCCTGACCCTGGTGCTGCGCCACGTGACCTCACGCCTCCTGCCCGACGAGCCCCCCGTGACCGCCGCTCCCGACGCGCCCACGGGACTGTGGCGCGCCCTGCGTGCCGACCGGGCACTCGTCGTGCTGCTCTGTGGCGCCGTGCTCGTCGACCTCGTCTACCGCCAGCTGTACTCGACGCTGCCCCTGCACCTGCGTGACTCGGGACAGCCGCTCGGCCTCTACACGGCGCTCGTGGCGCTCGGTTCCGGCCTCATCCTCCTCCTCGAGGTTCCGGTGGCGCTGTGGCTGCGGCATCGGCCCGCGGTGCCGATCATCGCCACCGGGTATGCCCTCGTCGCCGCCGGCTTCGCGATCGTCGGCTGGCAGACCGTCGGCGTCGCCGCGGCCGCCGTCACGGGCATGATCGTGCTCACCGCGGGTGAGATCCTCTACAAGACCACGGCCACCGCGCACGTCCTGGACGCCGCCCCCGACCACCTCGTCGGTGGCTACCAGGGCCTCTACACCGCTGCGGCGACGAGCGGCTCGATGCTGTCGGCTCCCCTCGGGGGCGCCCTGTACGCCGCGCGACCGAGCCTGCTGTGGCCCGCCTGCGCCGTCGTCGCCGGGGCGGGCGCCGTGCTGGCCGCGGCCTCCGGCAGGCTGCGGCGCCCGGGCGACGAGGCGGCCTCAGCGCAGCGTCGGCAGGGCCTGGTCCGCGAGGAGGGCGCCGCGGAAGAGGTCGCCCCGTGACTCGAGCCGGGCCGGCAGCGTGCGGATCGTGAACGCGTCGGGTCGCAGGTCCGGGTCGTCGAGCTCGTCCCACGCGATGGGGGCCGAGACCGGGGCCCCGGCGCCGGCGCGCGGGCTGTAGGGCGCGACGAGGGTCTTGTTGACGGCGTTCTGGGTGTAGTCGAGCCGGGCCAGGCCGCCGCGCTCGCGCTTGTGCCACGACCAGCTGACGACGTCGGGCGCCACCCGGCCGACCGTGCGCGACACCGTCTCGACCCAGTGACGCGTCTGGGCGAAGTCGGGCCCGCGGGCGATCGGCACCCACACCTGGATGCCGCGACGGCCGGTCACCTTCGGGTAGGCCCGCACCCCGAGGTGCTCGAAGGCGGTGCGGTGCAGCCGCGCCAGCTCGACGACCTGCTCCCAGGAGGTGTGCTGGCCCGGGTCGATGTCGAACAGGGCGTACGTGGGCCGGTCCGGTGCGTCGGTCCGCGAGGTCCACGGGTGCCACTCGAGACCACCGAACCCGGCCGCCCACACGAGCGCGGCCGGCTCGTCGACGACGAGGTAGGTCCGCGTCTCGTCGCCCTCCGCTGCGGGGTTGTCCCAACGCGGCAGCCAGGCCGGCGCCTTGTCCGGAACCGCCTTGTGCCAGAAGCCCGGTGCCGCCGCACCATCCGGGTACCGGTGCAGGTTGAGGGCACGGCCGCGCAGGTACGGAAGCACGACCGGGGCGATGCGCGCGGTGTAGGCGAGCAGCTCGCGCTTGGTGACGGCGGGCTCGCCCGCGCGTGGCGGGAAGAGCTCCTTGTCGAGGTTGGTGACGCGCAGGCGCCGGCCGAAGACCGTCCAGTGCCCTTCGCGACCGAGGCCCTCGAGGGCGTCCAGCTCCTCGTCCGTCGGCCCGGCCGCCGCTCCCCCGAACGGGCCGAGCTCGACGGACGCCTCACCGGCCGGCAGGTCGGAGCGCCAGAGCCGCTCCGGGTCGGCCCGCACCTGCTCGTTGGTCCGCCCCGTGAGGACCGACGTCGGGTGGTCCTCCGCGTCCCAGCCGGGAACGGCGGACCGGTCGTGCTTGTGCAGCAGCAGCCACTGGTCGCGGTCCCGGTCGGACCCGCTGCGCACGAGGGCGAACCGGCCGCGCAGGCGCTCCCCGTACAGCTCGGCGTGGAAGTCCCCGTCGCTCACGGCACGGGCGGGATCGTCGGTGCCGACCGGCTCCCAGGTTCCCCGGTCCCACACGATGACGTCGCCCCCGCCGTACTCCCCGGCGGGGATGACGCCCTCGAAGACCTCGTACTCCAGCGGGTGGTCCTCCACGTGGACCGCGAGCCGGCGCACGTCGGGGTCGAGGGTCGGGCCCTTCGGCACGGCCCAGCTGACGAGCACCCCGTCGATCTCGAACCGCAGGTCGTAGTGGAGTCGACGTGCACGGTGCCGCTGGACGACGAACCGTCGGCGGCGTCCCCCGTCGCGATCGTCGCCTGCCTCGCCGGCCGTGCCGGGGGCAGCGCCGGCCACCTCGGGGCCCGGGTCGCCCGCGGGTTCCGGCGTGCGCGTGAAGTCGCGCTTGCGGCGGTACGGCGCGAGCGCGTCGCGACGTCGCCGACCCTCCTTCGACGCGTCGCTGCTGGCCGCCATGCCCCGCCCGTACCCGATCGCGCCCCGGTGCCGCGGGGCCCGTGCCCCCGTGCCGCCCGGGCCGCCGGCGCCCCTCCGTCAGTCCCGCCCGGGCCGCCGGCACGGCGAGCGTCGACTGGGGCGAGACGCGCCATGTATCACGGCGAGGGGGGTGCAGCACTGAGTGGCGCGAGCGTCGCGTCTCGGGGGCTGACCGTCAGGAGCCGCCACAGGGGTCTGCGCGACCGACCCGGCGCCCGCGCTCCCTGCCCGGACGCGACCGCGTGTCGGCGCGCTGCCGGGCGCCCACCCAAGGATGGAGACCTCCCATGCGTACCACCGCCAAGCTCGCCGTCGCCGCCGCCCTCACCCTGGCCACCGCCAGCGGTGGCTACGGCGTCGCCAACGCCGTCACCGGCTCGACGCCGTCCCCCTCGCCGTCGCCGGCCGACACGGCGGCCACCGGGGTCACGGCGCGCTCCGCCTTCGCGACCACGACCCAGCCGAACCCCATGGCGGTCTACGTACCGCTGAAGAACTGCCGTGCCGTGGCCACGGCGACCGCCGGTGGCAAGATCCCCAACGGTGCCACCCGGGACTTCCAGATCACCGGGACGACGGGGTTCCCGGCGCAGGGCGGCACCTCCGGCGGTTGTGGCATCCCGAGCTACGCGACCGCCGTCAGCGCCCGCATCACCTCCACGGCCGCGGACGCGAACGGGGCCTTCATCGCCTACCCGACCGGCACGCCCGTCGGGCAGGGCAGCCTCTACTACGCCAAGGGCGTCAACGTCACGACCGGGGCCAACCTGCAGATCGGCACGGGCGGCAAGGTCACGGTCAAGAACGTCCTCGGCCCGGCGCACCTGGCCATCGACGTCAACGGGTACTTCACGCCGCAGATCCAGGCCCACGTCGAGCTCGACGGCTCGCTCACCTCGGGCACGCCCCTGGTGACGGGCTCCTCGCGCACCGCCACCGGCGTCTACGTCGCCACGGTCGCGCGCGACGTCAGCGCGTGCTCGGCCCACGCCGACCCCGACGGCTCGGGCGGGTTCATCTCCAGCGCGGTCCCGTCCGGCAGCACGGTGGCCGTCTACACCTACAACCTGGCGGGCAGCCCGACGAACATCCGGTTCACGCTCAGCGTCACCTGCTGAGGACGGCACGCGCAGGACGGCGGGGGCCGGCGGGAGACCGCCGGCCTTCGTTGGCCTGCCTCAGCGCCGCTCGAGGGCATCGAGGGCCGAGGGCATCGAGGGCATCGAGGGCTCGGGCCTCACCACGAGCCGGACGAGGAGCCACCGCCGCCACCACCACTGAACCCGCCGCCACCGCTGAACCCCGACGAGCCGGACGAGCCGGGGGTCGAGGTGAAGGTGCCGGTCGAGGTCGTCGAGAACGAGTCGACGCCGTCGGCGATGCCGGTGAAGTCGGGGAAGGTGCTGCCGCTCCAGACGTACCAGGTGGGCATGAGCAACGGCTGGTTCGCCGCCTCCGCCGCCCGGGCGACGTCGGCGAAGGTGCGCGCCCACCGGTCGGCGACGCCGAAGACGACGGCGTAGGGCAGGTACCGGCTGAAGATGTTGCTCGCCTCCTCGAAGGCGATCTGGCCCGCCTCGGCCGTGACGAGGTACTCCTTGAAGCCGAGCGCCTGGGCGTTGACGGCCGACCCCTCGGCCGTCTTGGCGGCCATCTTGCCGCCGAGGAACCACGTGATGCCGCCGGCGACGACGAGCCCGGCCCCGAGGGCGAACCCGCCGCTGAACCCGGTGCCGAGCAGGGCGCCGATGGCAGCCCGGCCGTAGAAGAGGAGGAGACCACCGATGACGGCCAGCACGATGCCGAGTCCCTGCCAGAGCCCGCGCTGGGCCTGCGGCGAGGACCGGAACCAGCTGCGGCGCACGACCTCGCGGTACATCTCGGCCTGGATCGACCGCAGGGTGTCGGCGAAGGTGTTCTTCAGCTCGGACAGGCGAACGACGTCGCCGCGACTGCCGAAGATGCCGTCGAGGACCATCCGCTCGTAGGGCAGGAGGCGCTCGGCAGCGGGCGCCGGAAGACGCGTGAGCGTCCAGTCCGTGCGGCCGAACATGCCGCCGCCCTCGGTCTCCTCGATGCGCAGGAAGCCCCGCACCGCGAGGTCGATGACGGTGGCGGAGACGTCGATCGGGTTGGCGGTCTCGTCGATGACGACGCCGACCATGCCCGGCTGGACCCCGGCCGGCGGCTGGAACTGGACGGCGACGGTCTCCGCCGCCCGGCGCGTCGTGGCGGCCACGGTCGTGCCGTCCCCGGTCGCGCCCGTCCCGGAGGTCGGGCGCGCCGCCAAGGTGGGCGTCGGTGTCAGGCCCGGTGTCAGGGCCGGTGTCAGGCCCGGTGTCATGTCCGCGTAGCGCTCGTCCCGGCCCCGCGTCCACACCAGGGTGCCCATGACCGCGAGCGCGATGACGGGCGCAGCGATTCCCCCGACCCACGCGGCCGCGTTGGCGGCCGGGGCCGCGTCGGAGCCGATGGACGAGGCGGCGTCGCCCTGCCGCACGTCGGGAAGGACGCGTCCGAAGGCCGTGGCGGGATACGACGCGAGGACCGTCATGGCATCACCCGGCCCGAGCCGGGAGGCCGAGAACGTCGCGGGGTCACCCGGCAGGCTCTGGCACGCCGCGTCCGAGCGCGTCTCCCCCTTGAAGCAGCCGACCTTGGTGGCGGCCGCCGGCGCGGTGACCGTGATCCGCACGGCGTCGCGCGGGGTGGTCTCGTTCGCTCCGAAGACGTTGTAGTACAGCTCGACGGTGCTGGCGCCCTGGCCGTCGGTCGCGGGCGAGCCGTCCGCACGGATCGGGTTGAGCACGTCGTGCAGCGTGTAGCGAACGACGTAGACCTGCGTGCCGCTCGTGTACGCGTCCGCGCTGCCGATGCGGATCTCCTTGGCCGCGCCGTTGTCGCTGACGCGGAAGGCGTCCGGCGCACCGGTCGGGCTCGAGACGGCGACGTCGGTGAGGTCGTAGTAGCGGTAGCGGCCCGGGTCGTCGTTCCAGCCCATCCGCACGACGACGTCGCGGAAGATGCCGTGCTTCTGCTCGCCGCTCGGGAACCGCCACTGGATGGTCTCGGTGACCTTCATGCTGCCGTCGGCCTGCAGGTCGTAGTCCGCCGCGAACGAGGTCATGCCCTCGTCGCCGACGGCGTGGGCCGCCGTCGCCGGCCCGAGGACGAGCAGGACGGCGGCCCCGAGGAGCCCGAGGAGCGCGAGGAGGGTGCCGCGCGTCAGGGCCGGTCGGCGCCCTGCGGCATGCTCGTTCGTCGATCCCTGCATCGCTCCTCCACCGGTCGGGCCTGAGTGCATCCTGTCACCCGACGCGGCGGACGCGGCAGTGGTTCCCGGCGGCGGGGCGCCCGGGTCAGCGACGGCGGTTGGCGGCGCTCATGGCACGCTCGGCCTCGCGCCGGTCCTGCCGCTCGCGCAGCGCGTGACGCTTGTCGTAGGCCTTCTTGCCGGTGGCGAGGGCGATCTCGACCTTGGCGCGGCCGTCCTTGAAGTAGAGGGACAGCGGCACGATGGTGCGCCCGCTCTCGCGGGTCTTGTGGGCGATCTTCTCCAGCTCGGAGCGGTGCAGGAGCAGCTTGCGCTTGCGGCGTGGCGCGTGGTTGTTCCACGTGCCGTTGAGGTACTCGGGAATGTGCACGTTCTCGAGGTAGAGCTCGTCGCCGGTGAACATCGCGAAACCGTCGACGAGCGAGGCCCGGCCCATCCGCAGTGCCTTGACCTCGGTGCCGGAGAGCACGATGCCGGCCTCGAACGTGTCCTCGATGAGGTAGTCGTGGCGCGCCTTGCGGTTGCTCGCGATGAGCGACCGCCCCTTCTCCTTGGGCACCGGACCGTCCTTCCACTCGTCGACCGGGGTGCGCCGCAGGACGCGACGGCGGACCAACGCTACCCCGGCCGGCCGGTCACCACCGAGCGGGTTTGCGACGCGCCGCCGATGGACCTCTGGACGAGGTGGGTCAGAGCCAGATGCGGGGGTTGACCGGGGTGCCGTCCTCGTAGACACCGAAGTGCAGGTGGCACCCGGTCGAGTAGCCGGTCGTGCCCGAGTAGGCGATGAGCTGGCCGCGTTTCACCGAGCCGCCGAACCGGACGATGCTCGTCAGGTGGTTGTACGTCGTCACGAGGTCGACCCCGCGGTGGATGCCGTGGTCGATGACCACCTGGTTGCCCCAGCCGCTCGCGCGCCAGCCGGCCCGGATGATCTCGCCCGGCGCGGCCGCGTAGACGGGCGTGCCGCAGGGGATGCCCCAGTCGAGGCCGTCGTGGAGCATCCACTTGTGCAGCACGGGGTGCCAGCGCATCCCGAAGCCGGACGTCGTGGGGCCGTTGGCCGGGTAGGACAGGTAGTTCGACGGCGTCGAGTCACCGGTGCTCACGGGGGGCGGGATGTGCGGCGTGTAGTGGTGGCCGCGCTTCTTGGCGGCGGCCGCCTTGGCCCGCTCGGCCCGGATCTTCGCCGCGCGCTCCGCCCGCAGTCGCGCCAGGCGCTGCTGCTCGCGGATCTTGGCCTGGCGGGCCCGCTCGACGAGGATCGCCTGCAGGCGGGCGGACTCCGCCCGAGCAGCCGCGAGGTCGGCCGCCTCGTTGGCCTGCTGCTCCTTGAGGTCCGCGGCGTAGGCCACCTGCCGCTGCTTGAGGGAGTCCAGGGACGCCTTGGCCGCCGCCGCGTTCTGCGCGGCGGTCACGGCGTTGTTCTTCGCCACGACGGCCTGGTTGCGGGCCTGCGTCGCGGCGGCCGACGCGGACTCGGCGTTGCGCAGCGCGATCTCGGCCTGGTGCTTGAGCTCGGTGATCTCGCCGCGGACGGAGGTGAGGTAGGCCTGCGTCGAGGTGTTGTCGACGGTCATCGCGGCGAGGGCGTCGATGGTGTCGCTCGCGACGGTCGAGGCCGTGTCGGCCATGACGAGCTTGTCGGCGAAGTCCTGCGGCGAGGTGGCCCCGAACACGAGGCCGAGCTGGGACTGCTGGTCCGAGCCCTGGAAGACCTCGGCGGCGTACGCGTCGAGGGCATCCTGGCTCGTCGTGAGCTGGGTCGAGCCTTGGCGAGCCGCTCGGTGGCGCGGGCCTCGTTGGCCTTGGCCACGGCCAGCTTCTGGGCGACCTCGTCGTTGTGGGCGCGGGCCGCGGCCTCGGCGGCGATGGCGCGCTGCTCGGTGGCCTCGGCGGCCTGCTGCGCGCTGACCGCCCTGGCCTGTGCCGCGAGTGCCGACGCCACGCGCTGCTGGGCCACGGGCAGCGCCGCGTTGGTGCGCTGGAGGTTGACGTAGGCCCCGGCGAGCTTGGTGTTCGTCCCCTCGAGCTGCTGGCCGAGGGAGGCGATGCGCTGGTCGTTGCGCCTCTTCTGGTCGCTGACGGAGTCGGCGCGGGCCACGAGGGCGCTGGCCAGCGAGACGGTGCAGGCGACGACGAGTCCCGCGGCCGTCAGCTTGGTCGCGACAGGGACCCTCTCCGAACGCCTCCTGAGCCACATAGGTTTCATTGGTACCACACGCCTCCGCGGATGGGGAAGGTTCGGGACAAATTGCGCCCCGACGCCGACGTGCGCGCTTCGCTGGTCAGACCCGCAGGTAGCGGCGCAGCGTGACCCAAGACGTGACCGTCGCCAGGCCGATGACGCCCACGACGATGAACGGGGCCACGTAGAACACGTCGGCCACCCCGATGAACGCGGTGTCCGTCAGGGTCGTCGAGAGGAAGCCGACGACGCCGTAACGGACGGTGGCCCACAGCATCGCCATGGCCAGGACCGCCCCGAGGACGCTCGACAGGACGGTCTCCATGACGAACGGGAAGCGGATCGTGAAGTTCGAGGCACCGACGAGCCGCATGATGCCGGTCTCGCGGCGCCGGCTGAAGGCGGTCTGGCGGATCGTCGTCGAGATGAGCATGACGGCCGCGAGGACCATGAGCGAGGACAACGCGATCGCGGCCCACGAGACCGTGTTCATGAAGGTGAAGAACTTCTCGAGGAGCTTCTTCTGGTCCTGGACGTCGGCGACGCCGGGCATGCCCTTGATCGAGCTGGCGACGACGTCGAACTTGTCGGGGTCGTTGAGGTTGACGCGGTAGGAGTCGGCGAAGTACGACTCCCCCGCCCGGGCCAGCGGCGAGTTCTTGTACGTGTCCTTGAAACGCTGGAAGGCCTCGTCGCGCGACTCGTAGAAGACCTCCTTGACCGTCGGCTTGAGCGCCTCGAGCTCGTCCTTGATGGCCTGACGCTGGGCGTCGGTCGTGGCCTCGCCGGCGCAGTTGGTGTACCGCGTCTTCTCGGCGCACAGCAGGACGGTCACCTGGACGCGGTCGTACCAGTAGTCCTTCATCGTGTCGACCTGACGCTGGCCCATGAGGCCGAGCCCGAGCAGGTACATCGAGATCATCGTGACGATGACCACGGACAGGGCCATCGACACGTTGCGTCGCAGGCCGTTGGCGATCTCACCGAGCAGGAACTGGATCCTCATCGTGGTCCTCGCTCAGCGCTCGCTCGTGTGGACGGCCTTCTGCCGCCTGAAGATGCCCCCACGGGGTCGTGGCTCGTCGGCGTCTCGCCCGATGGGCGGGAGCGTGTTGTCGTCGGGGTCGTCAAGGCCGTCAAGGCCGTCGGGGCCGTCGGGGCCGTCGGGGTCGGCATCGTCCCAGCCGTCGGCGACGTCGGGCGTGGCCGGGGCAGACGCCGCGACCTGCTCGGCGCGCGACGTCTCGTCGAGCCGGACCCGGGGCAGGCTGCCGGTCGTGTAGTCGCTCGCCTCGATGTCGCTGACGAGGACGCCGTCCCGGAGCCGGATGACGCGCTTGCGCATCGCGTCGACGGTGACGGTGTCGTGGGTGGCCATGACGACGGTCGTGCCGACGCGGTTGATGCGGTCGAGCAGCTGGACGATGCCGAGGCTCGTGTCGGGGTCGAGGTTGCCGGTGGGCTCGTCGGCGAGCAGGATCGCCGGTCGGTTGACGAAGGCGCGCGCGATGGCGACGCGCTGCTGCTCGCCGCCGGAGAGCTGGTGCGGCAGACGCTTCTCCATGCCCGACAGGCCGACGAGGTCGAGGGTCTCGGGGACGATCTGGCGGATCCGCGACCGGCTGCTCCCGAGCACCTGCAGGGCGTAGGCGACGTTCTGGAAGACGGTCTTGTTCGGCAGGAGGCGGAAGTCCTGGAAGACGCAGCCGATCTCACGGCGCAGCGCAGGCACCTTTCGGTCGGGCAGCCGGTCGAGCTCGCGGCCGGCCACGAGGATGCGCCCCGCGGTCGGGTCCTGTTCCTTCATGACGAGCTGCATCATCGTCGACTTGCCCGACCCGGACTGGCCGACGACGAAGACGAACTCACCGCGCTGGACCTCGAGGCTGACCGCGTCGAGGGCGGGACGCGTGGTCCGCGGGTAGGTCTTCGTGACGTTCTCGAAGAGGATCATCGGTCGGGCCTCGGCTCCTGCAGACTGCGGCTGGGCGGTGGCCCGGCTGCCGGCGTCCGGTGGTGGCGCGGGCACGACGGCAGGCGGGCCGCTACGAGGCTACGGGCGCGAGGGGGCGAAACCCGGGCACCTCGCCCTCACCGGGCGTGGCGCGCCGTGCGGACGCGGCGGGAGGGCCCGCCGCAATGCGTCAGACCTTCGCGTCGGCCTTCTTCTGCGCGATCTGCCAGCGGATGCCGGCCTCGATGAAGCCGTCGATGTCGCCGTCGAAGACGGCGGTCGGGTTGCCGGTCTCGAACTCGGTACGCAGGTCCTTGACCATCTGGTACGGGTTGAGGACGTAGGAGCGCATCTGGTCGCCCCAGCTCGCTTTGACGTCCCCGGCCATCTCCTTCTTCACCGCGGCCTCCTCCGCCTTGCGCTGCAGGAGCAGGCGGGACTGGAGGACGCGCAGGGCGGCGGCGCGGTTCTGGATCTGGCTCTTCTCGTTCTGCATCGAGACGACGATGCCGGTCGGGAGGTGCGTCATGCGCACGGCCGAGTCGGTCGTGTTGACGCTCTGGCCGCCGGGGCCGCTCGAACGGAAGACGTCGATCTTCAGCTCGTTCTCGGGGATGTCGATGGAGTCGTCGCTCTCGATGAGCGGGATGACCTCGACGGCGGCGAAGCTCGTCTGGCGGCGGCCCTGGTTGTCGAAGGGGCTGATGCGCACCAGGCGGTGGGTGCCGCCCTCGACCGACAGGTGCCCGAACGCGTAGGGGACGTTGACCTCGAAGGTGGCCGACTTGAGGCCCGCCTCCTCGGCGTAGGAGGTGTCCATGACCTTCGTCGGGTAGCCGTGGCGCTCGGCCCAGCGCAGGTACATCCGCATGAGCATCTCGGCGAAGTCCGCGGCGTCGACGCCGCCGGCACCGGCGCGGATCGTCACGACGGCCTCACGCTCGTCGTACTCGCCCGACAGCAGGGTGCGCACCTCGAGCTCGCCGATGTCCTTCTTCAGCGTGGCGAGGTCGCGCTCGGCCTCCTCGAGGGTGGCGGCGTCGTTCTCCTCCTGGCCCATCTCGACGAGGGTCTCGAGGTCCTCGATGCGCCGGTCCATCTCGACGACACGGTCGCGTTCGGAGTTGGCGCGGCTCAGGGCACTCGTCACCTGCTGCGCCTTGTCGGGGTCGTCCCACAGGTCGGGGGCCGAGGCCTGCTGCTCGAGGTCGTCGATGGTCCTGGCGAGCGCGTCGAGGTCGGTGACGCCGCGCACGGAGTCCATCGTCGCGCGCAGGTCCTTGATCTCTTGCGTGAAGTCAACAGCCACGATGGGACAGCCTACGGCAGCACGTGCGGTGCTCGGGCGTCGTCGGGCCGCCGTCGGGCCGCCGTCGGACTCCCGTCGGACTCCCCCGAGGCGCGCGGTGAGGGTGGTGCGGCCCGGCCGCCCGGGCGCCAGTGCGCCCCGGTCGCTGCGGGAGCGACCGGGGCGCCGGGGCGATGCCGGGACCGGGACCGCGAGGGGTGGGGTGTCGCGGCCCCGGCCGATAGTGGCGGGGGTCCGTCCGGTCACGGCCTGTCAGTACACGTCCTTGGACATCCAACGGATGTCGTAGCTGCTCGGCGCGGTCATCATCGTGGTGGAGCTCACCGTCGGGTACATGACGCTGCGCGTGCTCGTCGAGTGCGGCAGACCGCCGCAGTGGCCGAGCTCGTGGATCATCGTGTGCTCGCCGAGCGTCCAGGACGCCAGGATGGGGTCGAGCTTGATCGAGCAGGCGCTGATGACGCCGCCGTTGACCGACAGGGAGGCGCCGCCGACGCTGTCCAGCCCGGTCGTCGGCATCTCGAAGACCACGGTGATGTTGGCCTTGCTCGGGTCGGACGTCGTGACGACGTTCCATCCGGACTTGCGCCACTCGGACACCGCCTCGGCGACCTTGACGTACGTGTTGCCGCCGGTGCCGTCGTACACGACGGCCTGCGTCGTCCAGTGGCCCCAGTACGCTGCCTCGGCCGAGCCACTCGGGCTGGTCTTGGCGCCGGACTGGACGGGCTTGGCCGCCACCGACGTGGCGGCTGTGGCGAGGGTGAGACCGATCGTCGCGAGCGCGACGACGAGGATCCGCTTCATGGACCAACTCCTGGGGGACCAGCCACGGGGGCTGCAGGTGACGGGGGACGTTTCAGGGCCCGCGGGGGTTCGGGTCCCTTCGATGGTGCGCTCGGTTGGCTTTCGCCCACGTTAGCGGCGTATGTCCCTTTTCCTCCCCGTTTCCGTAAAGTCCGCCACCCGGGTTGCGGCGTGGCGACACGCCGACGGCCCGGCATCGTGGTTGAATGCCGGGCCGTCGGCCCATCCGAGGCGGTCTCAGCAGTAGCGGTAGCCGGCGCCGGTCGAGCTCCAGGCGCACGTGTCGACCAGCGAGCCGGACGCGTTGCGCAGGTAGGCGGTGTCACCGGTGTTGTTCCAGACGTACCAGGAGCGGTTGTAGTACCGGTTCGTGCTCGTCGCCGTCCCGCGGCCGGTGCGGATCGTGACCGTCGCGCCGGCCTTGAGCGTGAAGGTCGGGAACCGGTAGGTGTAGCCGGTCCTGTCGCGCAGCGTCCAGCCCGTGATGACGCGGTTGCTGCGCGTCGTGTTCTTCAGGACGACGTACTCCGCGTTGAGGCTCGTGTTGCTGCCGGTGTCCGACCCCGGTGAGTCGTACTGGACCTTGTAGACCATGACGGCCGGCAGGGCCTGGGCCTGCGTGGCAGCGGTGACCGGCCCGAGCAGGCCGAGGGCGATACCCGTCGCGGCGGCGACGGCGGTGGTGCGAGTGCTCACGGTTGCGTTCCTCGTTCGTCGACGCGCGACCGGTTGCCGCGCGAGGTGCGTCGGCCGCTCCGGCGGGCAGGAGCCGGTGCCGGACCCGGCGGACCGGCGGACCCTTGCCAGGAGAAGGAAGCCAGGGCCCGGATGCGGTGACGCACGAGAAACCTAGGTCGGGAACGCTTGCCCCCGCGGCGTTTTGGGCGAAGTGCCCGAATCAGCCCCTCGCGGTAGGTCGCCGGCGTCACCCCAGCCGGGCGCGGGCGCTGGAGGTGACGGTGATGGTCACGCCGCCGCCCAGCCGCTCGAGCACCCACCCGCTCATCGGCAGCGTGGCCCGACCCTGCAGGGTGACGACCGCCGTCGACCCGTCGGGGCTGCCGGTGCGGGGCACCAGGCGCCAGTCGGTGACGCCGCTCGGCAGCGGGGTGCGTCGGAGGTGGGCCGCGGCCGCTGCGACCACGGACGCGTCGCTGAGGACGAGCCGGTCGGGCACACCCTCGGCGTAGGCCGCCCGCTCGTCGATGGCGTCCGCGGCGTCGAGCGCGGCGGCGTCTGCGGTGTCGAGCAGCCGCATCCGGGCCAGCTGGGCGGCGGTGACGTCGACCGCGCCGAGGATGAGGACCACGACGATGACGAACAGGCCGAGGATGAGCACGCTGATCTGCCCGCGGTCGCGGCCACGGGCAGACACGAGCCGTCGCAGGTGCCGGACGGGGTTCATCGGGCCACGAACCGGTCGACCGAGGAGACGTGGGTCGAGGAGACGGACACCGACGAGGGGACGTGGTCGGCGATGAAGTCGGGCACCAGCGGCAGTGCGACCTCGATGCGCGCCTCCGCGCGGACGAGGCCCTCGGCCCGCAGACAGGGCGAGCCGTCGCACGTCAGGCTGATCGTGGCGTCCTGGGTGAAGCCGAAGTCCTCGTAGGCGAGGTGTGCCGCCGCCGACGCGCGGGCGTACCCGTCGCCGTCGCCGGTGGCCGTGACGAAGGCCCGCCCGGCCTCCCGACCGGCAAGGGAGACCGAGAACGAGGCCGCCTGGAGGCGAGCCATCGTCAGCACGAGGTACAGCAACGGCAACAGCAGCAGGATGCCGAGGAAGATGAACTCGACCACGGCCCGGCCGTCGTCGCCTGCGGCGCGGAGGCGGGCCCGCTGCGCACGGAGGAGGCGAAAGGCGTTGCTCCTCCGGCCGATCCGGGCGTGCTGCTGGGGTCTCACGGACCGGTCCCCCGCGTCGGCGGTCCGGGAGCGGCCGCCTCCTCGTGCCCACTGGGCGAGCCGGCCTGCGGCGTGCCACCGGCTCCGTGCGACACGCTGCCCGCAGAGACCTGGTCCTCGCTGAAGGCCCGGCCGCTCACCGCCAGGGACTCGGACGGGCCGAGCGGCCCGACGACGGGCAGCGGCGCCCGGACGGTGACCTCCACGACCCGGACACCGTCCGGCGTCGTCCGTTCGTCGACGTCGACGTCCTGCGCGAACCGGGCACTGAGCGAGGAGGTGATGAGGGCCCGCGTCCGTGCGACGCCGTCAGCCGGTTCCGCGTCGGCCCGGGCGGCGTAGCGGGCACCCTCGGAGGCCGCCGAGATGAGCGTGTTGCGGACATAGAGCGCCAGGCCGATCTGGAAGACACCCAGGGCGACGAACAGCAGCAGCGCGGAGACCATCGCGAACTCGGCGATGGCCGAGCCGCGGTCGCGCGCCGCCGGCAACCGACGGACGGCACGTCGGGCCGTGACCGCGACCCTTCGAGGGCCCGCGGCCAGTGACGGTTCGGCGGTGCGGACGCAGCCCGTCGGGCTCGGGGCCGCGACGGCCGCGGTCACGGTCCCTTGACGTCGCCGATGGCTTCGCTGAACAGCTGGCCGAGCTGTGGCCCGGCGATGGCCCAGAGCGCCGTGACGAGGCCGGCTGTCATGATCGTGATGAGGACCCAACCCGGGACGTCGCCCCGGTCGTGGGGCCCACCGAGTCGGCGTGCGAGTGCCGCGAGAGCTGCGTCGTGCAGACGCGCGGGCGCTGTCGTCAGCTGCTTCATCTGTCTTTCTCCCTGTCTGGTCGGTTCACGGTCTGTGGAGGGCATCCGGACCTGACGCGCGTCAGATCCGGAAGTGCAGGAAGCTCAGGCCCGGGTACAGGGCGAAGAGCACGGTGACGGGCAGGATGAGGAAGACGACGGGGACCATCATGAGGATCTCCCGTCGCCCGCCCTGCTCCATGAGCGTGCGGCGTCCGGCCTCGCGGACGTCCTGGGCCTGGGCGCGCAGGACCTCGGCGAGGGGGGTGCCCCGCTCGACGGCCACGACGATGCCGTCGACGAACCGGGTCAGGCTCATCAAGCCCGTGCGGTCGGCGAGACCGCGCAGCGCGGTCGGCAGGTTGGCGCCCGCGCGGGCATCGGACAGGCAGCGGCGCAGCTCGTCGGACAGCTCGCCCTGGGAAAGGCGGCACACGCGGTCCAGCGCACCCACCGCCCCCTCCCCCGCGCTGACGGCGAGCGCGAGCAGCTCGGCGACGGTGGGGAACTCGGTGAGCATCCGCGCCTCGCGGCGCGCCGCTGCGCGCGACAGCATCCAGTCGCGCGCGATGATGCCGCCGAGGGTGCCGCACACGAAGACGCCGACGAGCGCGACCACGGGGAGCCGCCGCTGCGCGACCGCGACGAGCCCGGTGACGAGCAGCCCCGCGAGGCCACCCAGGGTGCCCCAGAGCACCTGCTCGGCGCGGAACCGGTCGAGGTCAGCGGCGACGCCGGCCCGCAGCTGGCGCCGGACGACCGAGGGCGACCCGCCGAGCACCGACCCGATGAGTCGGCCGAGCCGCGCGACGTACGGGGCGAGGAGGTCGCCGAAGCCGAAGGGACCCCGTGGGGCGGCCGGACGGCTGAGCAGCGTCGACGGGCGAGGGGCGTCCCTCAGGTACGGCTCGAGCCGTTCGTCCAGACCGGGGCGACGGCTCGCCGGCAGACCGGCGGCGACGAGCGCGAGCCCCGCCACGAGCAGCACGCCGACGACGGCGCCGGGCCAGGACCAGCCGGTGCCGAGCAGGCGGGTCAGGGCCCCGCTCGTGCCGCTCACCGGAGCACCCGCTCTTCCTCCGGCAGCCGTCCGACCCAGACCATCGCGCGGTAGGCGACGACGCAGACGCCCGCGCCGATGGCGAGGACGAGCCAGCCGACGGGAGAGGCGTAGGCGACGAGGGAGCGCCCGTTCAGGGCGAGCATCGCGAGGACGATCCACGGCGCGGCGACCGCGAGACGGGCCGCGTTGACGGTCCAGCTCTGGCGCGTCTCGAGCTCGGCGCGGGTGCGGGCGTCCTCGCGGAGGAAGGAGGAGAGCGTCCGGAGCAGCTTGCCGAGGTCGCTGCCACCGACCTCTCGGGCGATGCGCAGCGACTCGACGAGGCGGTCGGCGACGGGGTCGCTCAGACGCTCCTTGAGCCGGTCGAGCGAGTCGTGGAACCGACCGGTGGTGCGATAGTCCTCGGCGAACGCGGCGAAGGCCGGCCGGAGCTCCTCGGGCCCACGCGTCGACAGCTGCGAGAGCGCCTCCGGCAGCGCGAGCCCGGCGCGCACGCCGGACGTGACGTTGTCGACGACATCGGGCCAGAGGTCGCGCAGCTTGTTGCGGCGTGAGCGGGCGCGCATCCGCACCAGCGAGATCGGCGCCGTTCCGGCCATGACGGAGAAGCACAGGGCGATCGGCGCGACACGGGTCAGGGCGAGGACGACGGCGAAGGTCAGCAGGAACAGGATGGTCGAGCCGACGACGAGGTTGGTGGGCGTGACCGAGGCGTACCCGGCCTGGTTGAGGTGGTCGCGCAGCTCGACGACGAAGCCGGACCGGCGCGGGCCGGACTCGGGCGCCGGCACCTGCGGCCAGAACGACCAGTAGACGAAGAAGACCCCTGCGCCGAGGAGGAGCCCGACGGCGAGCGGGGAGCTCATGCCGGCTCCCGGGCCAACAGTGCCGCGACGTCGTACCCCGCGCGCTCGAAGGCCTCGTGGTGCGGCGGGAAACCGTCGGCGCGGACGAGCCGACCGGCGCGCGTCGTGAAGAGGTCGGCGATCTCGACGACGTCACCCTCGGCACGACCGGGCACCGCCACGATCTCGCGAACCCGGCGCAGCCCGTCACGCTCGAGCGCGACATGGACGACGAGGTCGACGGCCGCTGCCACGGTCGGCACGACGAACCGGCTCGACACGTTCTCACCGGCGAGCAGCGGAAGGGTGCACATCTTCGTGACGGCCTCGCGGGCGCTGTTGGCGTGCAGGGTGCACATGCCCGGCACGCCGCTGTTCAGGGCGATGAGCAGGTCAAGGCTCTCCTCCTGGCGCACCTCGCCGACGATGATCCGCGAAGGACGCATCCGCAGCGCCTCCTTGACGAGGCGACGCAACGGCACCTCGCCGGTGCCCTCGAGGCTCGGCTGGCGACACTGCATCGACGCGACGTCTCGCAGGGGGATCTTCAGCTCGAAGACCTCCTCGCACGTGATGACTCGCTCCCGCGGCGGGATCGCCGCGGCGAGGCAGTTGAGGAGCGTCGTCTTGCCGGCCTGGGTGCCTCCGGCCACCAGGACGTTGAGGCCGCTGGCGACCGCGGCGTCGAGGAACGTCGCGGCCTGGCGGGTCAGGGTGCCGAGCCGGACGAGGTCGTCGAGGTGGTCGGCCCTGACGACGAACTTTCGGACGTTGACCAGCCAGTGGGTGCGGGTGATGTCGGGGATGACGACGTGCAGGCGGGACCCGTCGGGCAGGGTGGCGTCGACGAACGGGCTGGACAGGTCGACGCGTCGCCCGGTCGTCCGGAGCATGCGCTCGACGAGGTCACGGACGTCGTCGGCGGTCAGGATCGTCGGCGTCAGCTCGGCGACGCCACCGCGTGCCACGAAGACCTTGCTCGGCTCGTTGATCCAGATCTCCTCCACGGTCGGGTCGTCGAAGTACTGCTGGAGCGGTCCGTAGCCGGCGACGACGGCGAGGATCGAGTGGACGGCGAGACGCTGGTCCCCCAGGGCCGGCAGACCGCCGTGGAGGGAACGCTGGTCGTAGTCCTGGACGGCGTCCTCGACGAGGCGACGCACTGCGGCCGTGTCGCTGGCCGGGTCCAGGCCGGTCCGGCGGATGAGCTCGCGCACCTCACCCTCGACATGGCGCACCGCCTCGTGTGTCGACATCGTTCCCCTGACTCGTCGCGGACCCCGCCATCCTGCCGGGGCCGAGCCGTTCTGGCGCGCCCAACCTAGGGCAAAGCGCCCTGAACCGGGTCAAACGATCCACAGGCCACCCAAACGGCCCGAGACGACCGCCCCTGCGCCCGGGGGGCGCCAGCGCCCGGGCACCCTAGACCGCACGCCGATCCGAGCGCTCGCGGTCTCCACAGCTGTGGGTGACGGGCAATGCCTGCCTGCGGGGAGGGGTCGAATGGGCCGTGCCGCCGGGCCACGGCGGTCGCGCGGTTGCCCAGCCGCGCCCGTCCACGCGGAGGAGACCCGTGCAGCTGCGCCTCACCGTCGTCGACCTCGACCGCCCGTCGAGGGGTCCGGTCGACGTCCTCGTCGAGGCACCGGGCGGGTCGACGCTCGCGGAGCTGCGCGGCCCGCTCGCCGCCGCGGCGGGCATCGCGCCCGCTACCGGGACCACAGGCCCCACAAGCGCTCACCCCGCCCCACGGGTGCGGGTCGAGGCCGCCGGGCGGGTCCTCGCCGACACCGCCGTGGTGGGCGAGCCGCCGCTGCTGCACGGCGCCGTCCTCGGCTTGTCGTCCCCGGCGCGCCGTCCAGGCGATGCTGCCACGAGCGTCGAGGTGCCCGGCGCGCCGGGGGCCGAGGCGGCGCCCGCCGGCGCGTCGCGGGGCGCGGTGCGCCTCACCGTCGTCGGCGGGCTCGACGCGGGCCGCACCATCACCGTCGGGCGCGGTGACCACGTCGTCGGCCGGGCGGCCTCCTCGCACGTGCGCCTCGACGACCGCGGCATCTCCCGGGCCCATGCCGTGCTCACCGTGCGCAGCGACGGGATCCGCGTGCGTGACCTCGAGCCCACGAACGGCTCGACCCTCAACGGGGCCCAGCTGCCCGGCGAGGGTGCGCCGCTGTGTCCGGGCGACCGCCTGCGCATCGGCTCGACGGTGCTCGCGCTGGCCGACGGGCCGGCTCGGCGCGGGCACCACACGGTCGCCGACGGACGCATCCGGTTCCACCGCTCGCCCCGGCTGCGCGCGCCGTCCCGGCAGCGCACCGTGACCTTCCCCGAGCCGCCGCGGCGCCCGGAGCACGCGCGTGCGCCCCTCGTGGCCGCCGGCGTGCCGCTCGTGGCGTCCGTCGTCCTTGCCTGGGCCCTCTCCTCACCGACGTTGCTGCTGTTCGCGCTGCTGTCCCCCGTCCTGCTCCTCGCCCAGTGGTGGGGTGACCGACGAACCGGACGCGCGTCCTACCGGCAGCGGGTGCGCGAGCATCGTGCCGCCCTCGCCGGGGCCGAGGACCGGCTGCGACGGGCCGCCGACGACGACGAGGCCGAGCGTCGCGCTACACACCCGGGCCCGGCCCGGTTGCTCGACGTCGCCGCCGCCCGCGCCACCGAGCTGTGGTGTCGGCGTCCGGGGGACCCGGACCACCTCGTCCTGCGCCTCGGCCTGGCGGACCAACGCGCCGACGTCACGTGCGCCGGCGGGGACCGGCGACCTCCCGTGCTCGACCAGGTACCCGTGGTCCTCGACCTCGAGGCGACTCGCGTCGTCGGCCTCTCCGGGCCGGCGCGGGAGCTGCGGTCGCTCACCGCGGCGCTCATCGGACAGGCGTGCGCCTGGCACACCCCGCAGGAGCTGCGCGTGGCCGTCGTCACCGTCGGCGACCTCGCTGACTGGTCGTGGTGCGACCTGCTCCCCCACGCGGTCCCGTTCGATGCCGGTGGCCCTGTCCGGGCCGACCCCGCGGTCACGATCGCCGCGCTCACCCAGGAGGTCGCGCGAAGGCGCCTGTCGGCCGACGGCGGTGACGACCTGCACCCCCGCGACCGGGCCCGAGCCGACGGCGGACGGGCCGCGGTGCACACGCTCGTCGTGCTCGACGGTGCGAGCACACTGCGGGAGGTGCCCGGCGTCGTCGACCTGCTACAGGACGGGCCCGGTGCCGGTCTGGCCCTCCTCGCCCTCGACAGCCGGCCCGAAGCCCTGCCCGCCGAGGCCACGGCGGTCGTCGAGATGGACCCGGGTGCCCCGCGCACGACGATGCGACGAGGTGGGACGCTCCTCGAGGGCATCACCCCCGACCTGCCCGGCGCCGGCTGGGTCGAGGCCTTCGCGCGTGCCCTGGCACCGATCGTCGACGCGACGCCGCGGACCGGTGCGGCAGCCCTGCCCACCCGGGTCTCCTTCCGCGACCTGCACCTCGCGTGCGGCATCGACCCCGTGTCGAGCGCAGGCGTCCGCCGGGCCTGGGAAGCCTCGGACGGGCGGCCCGTCGCCCGCGTCGGGATGGGTGTCGACGGTCCGTGGCTGCTCGACCTCGCGGCCGCGGGACCGCACGCCCTCGTCGGCGGCACCACCGGATCGGGCAAGTCGGAGCTGCTCCAGTCACTCGTCGCGGGCCTCGCCGTGTCGACCCGACCGGACGACCTGTCGGTGCTGCTCGTCGACTACAAGGGCGGCGCCGCGTTCGGCGAGTGCGCGCGCCTGCCACACGTCGTCGGCGTCGTCACCGACCTCGACGAGGCCCTGACGCGCCGAGCGCTGACCTCCCTGCGCGCCGAGCTGCGGCGGCGTGAACGCCTTCTTGCGAGTCGGCAGGCCAAGGACTGGGAGGACTACCGAGCCCGGATGGGCGGCGACCGGCGGCAACGGCTGGCCCGGCTCGTCATCGTCGTCGACGAGTTCAAGGCCCTGGCGGACGACCTTCCGGAGTTCGTCGACGGTCTCGTGCGCATCGCGGCGGTCGGTCGGTCGCTCGGCGTGCACGTCGTGCTCGCGACCCAGCGCCCGGGGGGCATCGTCAGCGCCGACATGCGCGCCAACATCTCGTTGCGGCTGTGCCTGCGGGTCCGCGAGCGCTCCGACAGCCTCGACGTCATCGACGCCCCCGACGCTGCCGCGGTGCCCGACACCGTGCCGGGGCGGGGGTACGTGCGAGCCGCCGACCAGCGCCTCGTGGCCCTGCAGACTGCCTGGGTCGGCGGCGGCCTACTCCGGGATGTGGAGCATCCCGACGGCATCGTGGTGCGACGCCTCGACGGCGCGGACGGACCGGGGTCCGGGGTCGGCACGACCACACCCGAGGCACGCCCGACCGAGCTGAGCGCCGTGGTGTCGGCCGTGAGGGCTGCCACGCAGGACCTGCGCCTGCAGCCACCGCCGTCACCGTGGCTCCCGCCGCTGCCCGCCGTCCTGCCCAGCCGCGGGCTGACCCACGTCGCCGGGGTCCCCGACGGTGACGACGACGTGCCTGCCGGGGTCGTCGCCGGGGTCGTCGCGGGGATCGTCGTCGGGGTCGCCGACGTCCCCGACGAGCAGACCCGACGCCCGTGGGTGTGGGACCCGCACGTCGACGCGTCGCTCGGGGTCGCCGGTGGGCCACGCTCGGGGCGCACGACGACGCTGCTGCGCCTCGTCGAGGGCCTGGCGGGCGGCCGGCGCCCCGACACCCTCCACGTGCACGTGGTCGAGGGCGTGCCCGGACCTCTGGCCCGGCTGGAGGGGCTGCCGCACGTCGGGTCGGTCACCTCCACCGCGGACCCGCACCTGGTGCGACGCGTGCTCGCCCGCCTCGCCGGCGAGCTCGACGCGCCCCCGCCGGCGCGCACGACCCTCCTGCTCGTCGACGGGCTCGAGGCGGTCGAGGACGCTCTCGCCGACGTCGACCACGGCGCAGGGCTCGACGACCTGCACCGGATCGTCCGCGACGGGTCCGCCCGCCGCCTCGCCGTCGCGGTGTCCGGCGGACGCGGCGTGCTGTCCGGGCGTCTGGCCGGGTTGCTCGCCCGGCGGCTCGTGCTCGACCTGCCAGACCCGCTCGACCTGACGCTCGCCGGCGTCGACCCGGCGCAGGCCCGGGTCCGGCGTCCTCCGGGCCGCGCGATCGAACCCGCCACGGGCCTCGACGTCCAGGTCGCTCTGCCGGGTGGCGTCCCGACGCTCGAGTCCGCCGTCGACGCGGTCCTGGCAACGGCCGCGGGGCGGGGTCGCGGGCGACGTGGCCGGCAGCGCCCGGGCGACGCCGTCGAGGTCGCATCGGCGGCGGACGCGTCCCCGGAGCGCCCGACCACGGAAGGCGACACGCTCCCGTGGACCGTACGCCCCCTGCCGACGTTCGTGCACGGCACGGACCTCGGGCCCGTCCCGGCCCACTCAGCGCTCATCGGCGTGGGTGTCGGGGGCGACGCGGCCCGCCCGGTCCACCTGGACCCGTCCACGATGCCTCCTCGGCTCCTGGTCGCGGGCCCGGCCCGCTCCGGACGCTCCTCGTTCCTCGGGTGGCTCGCGCGGGAGCTGGCCGGCGCAGGGCGGGCGGTCGTCGTCCTCGCGCCCCCGCGCTCGCCCCTGCGCGCCCTCGTCGAGGGGTCGACGTGTCCTGTGCTCGGACCGGCAGAGCGGGACGAGTTCGTGGCCGCGCGGCGCGCCGACCCCGACCTGTGCGTCGTCGTCGACGACGTCGAGAGGTTCGACGGCATCGCCCTCGGCGACGCCGTGCTCGAGGCCTGCAGCGTGCTCGACGCGACCGACGGCATCACCGCCGGGTCGGCCGACCTCACCCGCGCCGCCGCTGCCTTCCGTGGGCTCGTGCCGGAGCTCGCGCGGGACGGGCACGGCATCCTCCTCGGCGCCACCTCGGCGCTCGACGGGGAGCTGCTCGGAGCGCGCCTCGACGGACCGTTCGAGCGGCGACCCGGCCGCGGCCACCTCGTCCGGGACGGCCGGGCCGTCCCGATCCAGCTCGTCGCACCCCGGGACGCCGCGCGGTAGGCCCTGATGGGCGACGGTTCCACTCGCGGACGCCGAGGACGTCGTGCGACGCGGTCTGCAACGCTCGGACCCAGGCCCCGACCGCCGGGACGAGCCAGCCGAGGAGACGCCATGCCACGCGGTGCCCGAGAGATCACGCTGCGGTTCCTCGCCGCGCCGACCGACGCCGGCTACTCCGGCACCGTCGGTGGTGGACGCGTCCTCGAGTGGATCGACAAGGCCGGCTACGCCGCAGCCGCAGGGTGGAGCGGCACCTACAGCGTCACCGCCTACGTCGGCAACGTCCGGTTCACGCGGCCCGTCGAGGTCGGTGACCTCGTCGAGGCGACCGCCCGCATCGTGCACACCGGCACGTCGAGCATGCACATCCACGTCACCGTGTCGGCCGGCAACCCGCGCGTGGGCGACCTGCAGCCGACCACCGAGTGCCTCATGGTCTTCGTGGCGGTCGACGCCGACGGGAGACCCACACCGGTGCCGGTCTACGAGCCGCAGACCGGGGCCGAGCGTGACCGGCAGGAGGCCGCCGTCGCGAGGATCGGCCTGCGCGCCGACATCGCCGAGGCGATGAGAGCCCAGACCTACAGCGACGCCGGCACCGCGCCGCGCGTCGTCCTGCGCTTCCTCGCCGCCCCGACCGACGTCAACTGGGGCGGCAAGGTGCACGGCGGGATCGTCATGCGGTGGATCGACGAGGCCGCCCACGTCCTCACCACGAGGTGGACCGGCAGCGCCGCCAACGTCGCCGTCTACGCCGGCGGCGTCCGGTTCTACCGGCCGCTGCGGATCGGCCACCTCGTCGAGGTCGAGGCGCGGCTGCTGCTCACGGGCACCTCGAGCATGCACATCAGCGTGCACGTCCGCTCCGGCGACCCCGCCACGGGCGACCTCGACCTGACGACCCACTCGCTCATCGTCTTCGTCCCGCTGGACGCGGAGGGGCGCGCCGTCCCGGCCCGGCCGTGGCACCCGGTCACCGACGAGGACACCGCCCTGCGCGACCACGCCCTCGAGCTCGTCCAGCTGCGCAACCGGGTCGCCGAGGAGCGTCACATCCCCTGACCCGCACGGTCCACCGCCGTCAGCTCGGACGGGACGTCGTCGATCGGCTCGTGCGGCGACCTCGACCGGGTAGCGCACGGGCCCAGCACCCCAGACGGGATGCCGGGCCCGGCGTCATGCGGCCGTGTCGGGCGGGTCTCAGGCGGTGAAGGACAACCCGTTCCAGCCGGTGCCGACGCGGTAGACGTCACCCGAGGAGAAGGCGCCGTCGCCGGTCATCTCGTAGCTGATGAGCGTGCCGTCCTTGATGCGTGCCCAGAACATCGGTCGTCCGTAGGTCACCTCGCTGACCGCCAGGCCGGTGAACGAGCCCCACCCGGAGCCGATCTGGCGCCGCGCGAGGAAGCCACCGGTGCCGTTGCCCGGGTAGAGCCACAGGCGGCCGTAGCCGTCGCGGGCCACGAGGTCCGCACGGTTGTCGAAGTCGACGTCGCCCGTGCCGAGCAGGGCGTTCATCCCGCCCCAGCCCGAGCCGAGCTGGACGCGAGCAGCGAGCGTGCCGCGGCCGGTGCCCGGGTAGAGCCAGAGCCGGCCGGCGCCGTCGCGGGCGACGATGTCGGCCTTGTCGTCACCGTTCCAGTCGCCGGGAGCGACGAGCGTGTAGCCGTTCCAGCCGGTGCCGAGGGCGGTCCGCGCCGCGAAGCCACCGGCAGCCTTGCCCCGGTAGAGCCACAGCGCGCCGTTGCCGTCGCGGCCGACGAGGTCGGCCTGGTCGTCACCGTTGAGGTCGCCGGCGGCGAGGATCGCCGTGAAGCCGCCCCAGCCGGCGCCGATCTTCGTGCGCCCGCTCAGGGTCCCGCCGACGTTGCGGTAGGCCCAGAGGTAGCCGCTGCTGTCGCGCGCGACGACGTCGTGGTGCGCCTCCGCGACGAAGTCGGACGTGCCCTTGCTCTGCGGCTGGCGGACGTCCCAGCCGGCGACCGTCGAGGAGACGCGCTCGGCGCCGATCGGCGTCAGCGTGTCGGTGCCGCCGACGACCGGCTGGGCGACGTAGACGCCGGCCGTGTACGAGCTCGGGTCACTGGAGTCAGGGGTGTCGCGCTCGACGAAGAGCGTGCCGTCGGGGCTGAAGCGCGGCTGGTAGTAGAGGTCCGTCGTCGACGTGCGGACGTCCGTGACGGTACCGGTGGCGACCCGCTTGCGCAGGGCATGCGTCGTGCCGTCCGACCACGCGAACCAGATCGAGCCGTCAGGGCCGACCTCCGGCGTGAAGCCGCCGTCGGTCCCGCTGATCGGCGTCACGGTCGAGCACGTGGCGCACACGAGTCCGAGGCCCTCGGAGGCGGTGCCGTACGTCGACACGACGAGCGTCGTGCCGTCGGCGCGCCAGACCGGCTCGGCGATGCGGGTCGACGTGGTGAGGATGCGCACGGTGTGCGCGCCGAAGACGTCGACGAAGCCGAGGCCCTGGGCCTGGCCCGCCGTGTCGTAGCGGGCGAAGGCGAGCGTCTGGCCGTCGGGCGAGAACGCCGGGTCCGCCGGGAAGGCGGAGGTGCCGAGGTCGACGGTGAAGACGACGGCTCCGGTCGAGGCCTTGCGCACGTCGAGCACTGCCCTGTGCGTCGCCGAGTCGATGACGCGGGTCGCGGCCACGAGGCGCCCGTCGGTCGAGTACGCCGGCGAGACGAACTCCGAGGTGGAGACCCGGTCACCGAGGTTCCAACGGCTCTGCTGGAACAGGCCGCCCGACCCGGCGACCACCGCGTCGGCGTCACCCCAGCCGTCCTCGGTCCACGTGCCGTACCAGCCGGGGTCGACGCAGTCGAGCAGGGTCGAGGTGCCGTTCTTGGCGACGACGCGGTACTGGTAGCCGACGCGCTGGTTGACACCGCGGTCGGTCACGACGCCGGAGGCCCCGTTCACGGTGCCGACCGTGCGCCACGTGCCGCCCTCACGCTGGCGCAGCAGCGTCAGCGTCGTCGCGCCGGTGTAGGCGACGTGGACGATGGAGCGCTCGGCGAGCACGTTGGGGTCGACGACGCCGTCGGCGCAGTCCACCGCGGCGGTGGTGCTCGTGGACGAGGCCGCGAGCCGCACGCCGGCCGGGCTGGACGTGGCGATGCGTCCCTGGGCGTCACGGGTCCCGTCGAGCGGGGCGTCCTCCGCGGCCGGGGACGTGGAGACGCGGTGGCTGCGCGAGGATGCCTCGCCACCGGCCACCCGGCCGGTGACGACGTGGCCCGTGCGGGACCGCAGCGCGTCGAGGTCGGTGCTCGCGCCGGACGACAGCGCGGTCGCGGGTCCGGCGAGAGCAAGGGGTGCAAGCGTCGCGGCCGCGATGCCGAGGGCGAGGGCGCGTGCCCCCGTCAGATGACGAGCCAACTGAGGGCCGCCTTTCAGGTCAGTGGGTCTGGTGCAGTGGCTCCCGGAGGGCCGACGCGGACTCTATGCGACGAAGCAGACATCCGGAGCAGAACGCGAGGTTCGGCCCATTCCGACGGACGCACGCCGGAACCCCGGACCGAACCCGGCGCCGGGTGGGCGGGTGCCGGTCAGCGGCGCGTCGGCAGGTGGGTCCGGGGGGCCATTCGGGGGCCGCGGCGTGGCCGGCGGTGCCCGGCCAGGCCGAGCAGGTGCTGGACCCGGTAGCGGTGGCCGCGGTAGGGCTCGAGCAGCTCCGCGAGCCCGGCGTCGTCGAGCGGCCTGCCGGTCAGGGCCCAGCCGACGTCCTTGGCCACGTGGTAGTCGCGGAACGACACGGCGTCGGCGTCGCCGAGGGCCCGCTGCGCCGTCTCGGCGTAGGTCCAGACGCCCACGCCGGGCAGCGCGCGAAGGCGGCGGCGCGCCTCGTCGAGGGGCAGCCGCGTCGCCTCCTCGAGCCGCCCGGCGTACCCGGCGGCTCGCACGACGGCCCCCGACCGGGCGCCGTCGACCGACGCCTGCAGCCAGGCCCACGACGGGACCGCCGCCCAGCCGGCGGCCGTCGGCGGTGCCTGCAGTCGTGGGAACGGGCCGGGGGCCGGCTGCCCGAAGCGTCGCACGAGCACCCGGTACGCGGAGAAGGCCTCCTGCCCGGTGACCTTCTGCTCGATGACCGCCGGGGCGAGCGCGTCGAGCACCAGCCCGGAGCGCGGCACCCGCCAGTGCGCGAACCGGCGCCACGCCTCGGCCAGCGGTGCGTGCACCGGCTCGAAGCCGGCCGGGTCGTCGTCGTCGCCGAGCAGTGCCGGGACCGACTCGAGGAGCCAGGCCGCGCCCGGCCCCCAGGCGCGGGCCTGCACCTCGCCCGTGCCCGGCAGGCACGCCAGGTGCAGGGTCCCAACGCCGTCCGGCGTCTGCGAGGCCCGAGCCGTCGAACCGTCAGGGCCCCACCAGGACGTCGGGTCACCCGCTCCCCGGCGGAAGACGCCGAGCTGCGCACGCAGGGCGATCTGCCGGTCCGTGCGCCACAGCCGGGTCAGGGGTTCGGGCACGCACACCATCCTCGCCTACACTCGGCACCGTCGTTGACGGGCACGTGGATGGGCACGGGCCCTCGGCGCCGGCAGCTCACCCTGCGCCCACCCCACGCTGCCCGAGCGGCGGCCACCCCAGAGGAAGAGGACCGATGGCCCGCGAGACGAGCCGAGACCGCCGCGAACGCGTCGCCGCCATGCAGGCCGCCCAGAAGCGGGCCGAACGCCGCCGCGTCCTCGTCCTCATCGCGGCGTGCGTCGCCGTCATCGGGGTCATCGGCGCGGCCGTCGCCTGGGCCGTCGTCGGCGAGCAGAGCAAGAAGGACCAGGCCCTGGCCAGCATCTCCGGTGACGTCGCGTCGGCCGGCTGCGACCCCGTGACCAACGACCCCGCCACCGGCTCGAGCGAGCACGTCGGCCCCGGCACCGACCAGCCGGACCTGACGAAGGTCCAGTACTCGACCGTTCCCCCGTCGAGCGGCAAGCACTTCGCCGTCCCCGCCGTGGACAAGCGGCGCGTCTACACGACCGCCGACGTGCCCGCCGTCGAGACGCTCGTCCACAACCTCGAGCACGGCTACACGATCCTCTGGTACGACCCCTCCGTGGAGAAGGCTCAGGCCGCGAGCTTCCAGGCGCTCGCGACCAAGGTCAACGCGATGAAGGAGTCGGCGAACAAGTTCCTCGTCGTGCCCTGGGACACCACGCGCGGGGCCTTCCCGGCCGGCAAGAAGTACGCGCTGTCGCACTGGTCGGCCGACGTCGACCCGTCGACCGGCCAGGTCTCCAAGCAGATGGGCCACCGCCAGCTGTGCGGGGGTCTGAGCACGGAGGTCGTCGAGACCTTCGTCAAGCAGCACCCGTGGAGCTCGGCGCCCGAGCCCGGCGCCGCCTGACGCGCGGGCCGCCACTCACGCACGGTCCGGCAGAGGATCGCGCCGCCGCTCGGGTTAAGGTCCCGACATGGCGACGAACGGCGACTACGTCCCCAGCCCGAGCGGCTGGGTGCGCAAGCAGGTCGAGGAGATCGAGCGGACGGGTACCACGGACTCGGTGCACATCATGCAGCGCCCTGTGGTGCTGCTGACGATGCGGGGTGCCAGGACCGGAGCGGTGCGCAAGGTCCCGGTCATGCGCGTCGAGAACGACGGCGTCTTCGCGGCGGTGGCCAGCAAGGGCGGTGCGCCGGAGCACCCGCAGTGGTACCGCAACCTCAAGGCCCACCCCGACATCGAGCTGCAGGCGGGCACGGAGACGGTCCCGGTCCGCGCCCGGGAGCTGTCCGGCTCCGAGCGTGAACGGTGGTGGGAGCGGTGCGTCGCGGCCTACCCGCCGTACGCGGAGTACCAGACCAAGACCGACCGGCTCATCCCGGTCTTCGTCCTCGAGCCCCGCACGCCCTGAGACGCCCGGCCTCCGTCGGGTCGAGGTGGTCCGTCCGCCCTCCGACGCCGGGGCACAGGCGCCCCTGGTGTGGACCGGTCCGGACCTGCCGCGGGGTCAGACGGCCAGGTCCTCCGGGTCGGGGGCGACCGCGTCGCGCCGCTTGCTGACGAGGTGGTGCGAGCGGGCGTAGAGCCAGCCGCCGAGAGCGGCCAGGACGTCGACGACGGTGACGATGAACCGCGACATGATCGCGACGGCCGCGGCGGCCGGCGTCGGGATGGCGGTGGAGAGGATGAGCGTCAGCAGGCCCTCGCGGGCACCGAGACCGGCCGGCAGGATGACGGTGAGCATGCCGAGCGAGACCGACAGCGCATACCCGGTGACCGAGGCGAGGTTCAGGTTGTCGTGACCAGAGCCGTCGGCGACGGCCCGTGCGAGCAGCAGCGTGTGCACCCCGAAGCAGAGCCAGACGCCGATGAAGCTCACGACGGCACGAAGGACCGCGCCCCCGGACAGGTCGTGCTCGAGCGGCGGCCGACGCAGCAGCCGCAGTCCCAGGCCGATGATGGCGTTGAGGAGGCGCGGGACGCAGAGCACGACGAGCAGCGGCACCCCGAGCAGCAGCCACCAGTCGAAGCCGTCGGCCGACCGGGTCAGCAGGTACGAGGCAGCCGGCAGGCCGACGAGGAAGCCGGTCAGCAGGGCGAGCCCCAGCGCGAGGAGGCCCGTGACGGCGGTGCGCCGGCGGGGCACCCGCAGGTGCGCGGCGATGTCCGCCTGGACGAGCACCGACCAGAGCGACCCGGGCAGGTACTTGCCGAGCTGGCCGACGAAGTAGACGCCCGAGGCCGGCGCCAGGTGCAGGTCGGAGCCGAGGTCGCGCAGGATGATCCGCCAGCCGATCATCGTCAGCCACGTGCCGACGGCGGCGGCGAGCGTGGACCACGCGAACGTCGCGAGCGAGATCTTGTCGAGGTGCACCGACACGTCGGACCAGTTGCGGGCGACGGCGTAGACGACGGCGGCGAGCGTGACCACCGCGATGGTCACGCGCAGGACGGCGAAGAGCTTCTTCCGGGTCATGTCCGGGACATCATCCCAGTGCATCCTGCATGCCGGTGCACCGCGTCCTCAGCGGCGTCGCAACGTGAGCCGTACGAGGCCGTACGCCGCGTCGGACGCGCGGGCCCGGGCCGCGGCCTCGCGCATCCGGGCCGTGACGTCGCCGTCGAGGTCGCCGACGAGGACGAACCCGAGGTCGTGCGCCCGGGCGATGATGCCGCGCACGTCGGCCGGACCGACGGTCCCCTCGACGCCCACGGGGCCGAGGGGCACCGTGACGACGAGCAGGCCGCCGGAGCGCAGCGCCCACGAGGCCTGCTCGAGGACGTGGTCGACGTCGTCGGCGTCGCACCCGCGCGGGTGGATCCGCACGATGACGTCGAGCGAGCCGGTGTCGACGTCGAGGGCCGCGACGCTCGGCTGGGCGCCGGTGAAGTCGATCTCGACGGGTGCGAACCCGACGGCGCGGGCCCACCGCGACAGCAGCGAGCGGCTGCCGGTCTCGTCGACGACGACGGCGCTGCGGCGCCCGTCGTCCCGCACGCGCAGGATCGCGGCGAGGGCGCCGAGCGCTGCCCAGGCCGCGACGGCGTCGCGGGCCCACGGCAGGCCGAGGTCGCGGGCGAGGCGCCGGGCGTCATCGGCCTCGTCGGGGTCACCGAGGACGTCGGTCGACAGCACCCACTCGGGCAGGTCGCGCGCCCCGAGCCGGACGACGTCCCGCCGCGAGGCGACGGCCCGCTGCGCGGTGCGCCGCGCAGCACGGCGGGCGGCGCGCGCGAGCTGGACGCCCCGGCGTCCGCCGCCGGTCGCGAGGACGGACGCGGCGCGCACCGCCCGCTCCCCTGCGTCGGACGCGGTGGGCGTCGGCTCGCCGGCGGCTGCAGGTGCCGTGGTGCCGGACGGCTCGGACGCGTCGGCGCCCCCCTCCACCGCCCAGGGTCCGTCGAACCCGCCTGCCGCAGAGACGGACTCGTCGGCCGAAAGCGCCTCGACCGTGCCGAGGTAGTGCGCCCACGGCCCCGACAGGTCGGGGGTCTGGACGCCGTCGGCGAGGCGGCGTCGCAGGTCCGGGTCACCGAGCCGGCGCAGTGCGCCGGCGAGCGCCCGCTCGTCCTCCGGAGGCACGAGGAGCCCGTTGACGCCGTCGTCGACCTGCTGCGAGAACGGTGCGATGTCGGAGGCCAGGACGGGCAGGCCGTGGGCGTGGCCGAGCACGACGTTCTGCGACGCCGTCGCGGACCGGTACGGCAGCGCGAGCACGTCGTGGTCGGCGAGCAGTGCGGCGAGCGCGTCGGCCGGCACGTACCCGTCGCGGATCTCGACGCGGCCGGCGAGCGCCGGGTCGGAGGCGAGCCGGCCGATGACGCCCCGGTTGGGGCCCCAGATCTCCCCCGCGATCGTCAGGGTGACGTCGGGCACCGAGCGCATGGCCCGCAGCAGCACGTCGATGCCCTTGTACTCGCGGACGAGCCCCAGCGCGAGCAGCCGGGTGGGGCCGCTGCGGGCGTCACGGCTGATCGGCTCCCCGCCGGGCAGGTGCGGCGGCAGGTCGGCGACGGACACGCGCCGGGCGCCGAGGTCGTGGGCGATGCGGGCCTGGTCGGTGCTGTGCACCAGCGTGGAGTCGACCCGCGAGAAGAGCAGCGACATGAGCCGGGCGTCGCCCAGGTGCGCCTCGTGCGGCAGGACGTTGTGGCACACGACGACGGACCGCGGGCGCGGGCCCGGCAGGCCCGGGACGGCTCCGGCGGCGCGCAGCAGCGCCAGGTGCGCCGGCACGACGGGGGGCATGACGTGCACGACGAGGATGGCGTCGACGTCGCGCAGGCGTCTCCCGACGCGGACCCACGTGTCGGGACGGGCCCAGCTCAGCGCCCGCACGGTGCGCGGGTACGGCGGCACCTCGGGCACGCCCGCCGGCACGGTGCCCTCGGCGCGCCGCAGGCGGGACGGGTAGAGGTGCGACCACGACACGAGGGTCACGTCGTGGCCGGCGTCCGTGAGGTGGTGCGCGAGCATCGTCGTGTGTGCCGCGACCCCGCCCTTGTGCGGGTGGGTCGGTCCGACCACGGCGATCCGAAGGGCCGCCGACCCGGGACCCGGTGCCTCGACCCGCGTGCTGTGCGAAAGGGCGTCCGTCATGGTGGTCCGACTCTAGTTCTCCGGGGACGTGCGGCAACGCGCCGCGCGGACGGCCGGGGCGCGCGTGTCGGGGCGCGGGGTGGCCCGCTCTACGCTGGGCGTGTGCAGAACGAGGACGTGTGGCTGGTGGTGCCGCTCTACAACGAGGCCACCGTCATCGGCGACGTCGTCCGCGAGGCCCGGCTGACCTTCCCCAAGGTCGTCTGCGTCGACGACGGGTCGAGGGACCGTTCCGCCGAGATCGCCGAGCAGGCGGGTGCCGCGGTCGTGCGCCACCCGGTCAACCTGGGTCAGGGGGCCGCGCTGCAGACCGGCTTCGACTACGCCCTCGCCGACCCGGCGATGCGCTACGTGGTCACCTACGACGCCGACGGCCAGCACCAGGTGCACGACGTCGACGTCATGCTGCACCGGGCCCGCGGCGACGACCTGCGCGAGGGCGTGCGCGTCGTCTTCGGCTCGCGGTTCCTCGACGAGCGCACCGAGGCCTCCCTGATGAAGAAGCTCGTCCTGCGCGCGGCCGTCGCCTACACGAACGCCACGACCGGCACCCGCCTGACCGACGCCCACAACGGCCTGCGCGTCCTGCACCGCGACGTCGTCGAACGGCTCGACATCACCCAGAACCGGATGGCCCACGCGAGCGAGCTGGTGGCCCAGATCGGGGCCATGCGCTTCGGCGGCGAGCGGGTCGACTACGCGGAGGAGCCCGTGCACATCCTCTACACCGACTACAGCCGGGCCAAGGGCCAGTCGCTGTGGAACGCCGTCAACATCCTCGCGGAGCTGATCTGGCGATGAGCCGGCAGAGCCTCATCCAGATCCTGCTCATCGCGGGCGTCGTCACTGTCGCGTGGCGGCTGCTCGCCGGGTCGGGGCAGCGCACGCAGGCGGTGCGGCGCCTCGGCCTGCTCGTCCTGCTCGGGCTCGTCGTCTACTCGATCATCGACCCGAGCAAGACGTGGACGAACCTCGCCAAGGCGCTCGGGGTCGGCCGCGGCGCCGACCTCATCCTCTACGGGCTCGCCGTCGCCTTCTTCGGCTTCGTCGTCACGACGTTCAAGCGGTTCCGGGCGATGGAGACCCGGTACACGCGCCTGGCCCGCCGGATCGCCCTCGACGAGGCGACGCCGGCCGCCGTCCACGCCGCCGCCGTGTCCGCCGCGGGCACGCTCGAGGAGGTCGTCGAGGCCGGCCCGGACCCGGCCACGCCGAACCCTGCGACACTGGCCGTCACGCCCCCGTCCCCGATCACGAGAGCAGCCGATGCCGACTGACCCCAGCCGTCGGCGTCCGCGCGACGACGACGCCTACGTCGTCGACACGCGGCGCCGCATCAAGCGACCCGACCGCGGCGGGCTGCCGAGCAGCTCGGGTGTCGGAGGTGGCGGAGGCGGCGGCGGCGTCCCGGCCGCACCGGCACCGCGTCAGCGGGGGGCGCGTGACCGGGAACAGCCTGAGCGGGCGCCGCGCGAGCCCGGCTACCGCTGGCGCAAGGGCCGCGTCGCGCTGCTCGTCGTCGGGCTCGTCGTGCTCGCGTGGCTCGCCTTCCTCGTCTGGGTGCCGGTCCAGGCGTGGGACAGCGTCGCCCGGGTCGACAACGTCCCCGCCGGCGAACGTCCCGTCGACACCTCCGGCTACAACTACCTCCTCGTCGGCTCCGACAGCCGCGCCGGGCTGACCAAGGAGCAGAAGAAGAAGTACGCCACCGGCAACGCCGAGGGCCAGCGCACCGACACGATCATGCTCGTGCACGTCTCAGACAGCGGCGGCAAGCCGGTCATGGTGTCCCTGCCGCGCGACTCGTGGGTACCGATCCCCGGTCACGGGTCGAACAAGATCAACGCGGCCTTCGCCATGGGCGGCCCGAAGCTGCTCACCGAGACCGTCGAGACCGTCACCGGTGTCCACGTCGACGGCTACCTCGAGATCGGGTTCGGCGGCTTCGCGGGCCTCGTCGACGCCGTGGACGGCGTCGACATCTGCGTGCCGCGCGACATGAAGGACAAGAAGGCCGGCATCGACCTCAAGAAGGGCTGCCAGACCCTCGACGGCGGCAACGCGCTCGGCTACGTCCGCTCGCGGTACGAGGACCCGATGGGCGACATCGGCCGCGCCGCCCGACAGCGCCAGTTCCTCGGCGCACTCATGAAGAAGGTCGCCACCCCGGCCACCGTCCTCGTCCCGTGGCGCTACAAGCAGACGGCGGACGCGTCCGCGGCGGGTCTGGCCGTGGGTGAGCAGACGGGTCTGCTCGACGCCTTCCGCGTGCTCCGGGCGATGCGGGCGGTGAGCGCCGACCAGGGCCTGTCGCTCAGCGTCCCGACCTCCGACCTGTCCTACCGGACGCCGGGCGGCGCGCTCGCCGTCAAGTGGGACACCGACAAGGCCAAGGCCCTCTTCAAGGCCCTCAAGGACGACGATCCCCTGACCGAGCCCCCGCCGGGCACCACGGTCGAGGGCGCGTCGAACGGCTGAGCCGCCATGCCGTCCCCGCTGCTGCCCGCCGACGTGCTGGCCCGCCTCTTCGCCGCCGACGCGACGCGTCCGCGCCTGACGTGGTACGACGACGAGCCCGGCCCGACCGCCGGCGAGCGTATCGAGCTGTCGGCCCGCGTCCTGGGCAACTGGGTGGCCAAGGCGGCCAACCTCCTGCAGGACGACCTGTCCGCCGAGCCCGGCACGACCGTCGGGCTCGACCTGCCGACGCACTGGCGCGCCCTCTACTGGGCCCTCGCCGCCTGGTCGGTCGGCGCGGAGGTCGTCGTCGGTGACGCCGCGACCGGGGCCGACGTGCTCGTCACCGCGTCGGCGCAGGCGGCGGCCGCCCACGGCCGCGACGCCGTGCTCGTCGCCCTGCCGGCCCTGGCCCGCAGCCACCCCGAGGCCGGCGAGGCCCCCGCAGCGGTCGACGAGGCGCGCGAGCTGTCCACGCACGGTGACGTCTTCGCGCCGCTCGCCGACCCCGAGCCTTCCGACGTCGCGCTCGCGACGGGCTCGGGGACGCTGACCTACGGCGAGGTCGTCGTGCCCGACCCCGCGTGGGGCGGGCAGCCCCGCGTGGCGCTCCGCGGGCCGCTCGACGTCGTGCTGCGCCGGTGCCTCGCGGCGTGGGCCGCCGACGGCTCGGTCGTCCTGGAGCGCGGGTCGGGCACCGACCCGAGTCCGGGACGGCACGCGTCCGAGGGTGTCACGGTGGACGCCCGGGCCTGACCCTCGCCGGACGGTGGCTGCGCGCCCGTCAGGCGGAGAGGCGGTCGAACAGGGTCCACGTCCGGGACGCGACGACCCCCGTGCTGGCCAGCCCCGCCCTCGCCTGGGCGGCCTTGACGGCCTCCCGCGTCGCGCGGTCGAAGACGCCGGTGGCCGGCACACCGAGGAGCCGCTGGACGGCGAGGACCTGCGGGCCCGCGTCACCGACGCGCAGCACCGTGGAGCGGCTGCCGACGAACGGGAAGTCGCGGGCCTCGAGCACGTCCCACACGTCGGGGGTGACGACGCCCGTCTGGGGCAGCGCGCGGGAGCGCTGGAGGGCGAGGACGCGGTCGCGGGTCACCGGCCCGAAGACGCCGTCGACGGGGACGCCGCCGAGGGCCCGCTGCAGGACCCGCACGACGGCCCCGCGCGCGCCCAGGCCCAGTGTCAGGTCCTTGTACGCGGTGTACGCGGTGCCGACCTCGACGCGCGCGACACCGGCATGGGGCTGTCGGGGCGCTGCGGCGTGGGTCGTCATGGTGGCTCCTCCGTGGCCTCGGTGGCCTCGATGCGCCGGGCCGGGGGCGGCGTCGCCCTCCCGCGACACCACTCCCGCCCCGTGTACTCCTTCGGCACCATTTATGCACTCCCGTCACATGGTCCACAACGGGTTCGCCGGAATTACAGGACTGGAATTCGCGGCCGTCTCCCCTCGTCCGCGCACGTGCCCGCAACCCACCACCTCCGGCCCTCGTGTGGGTCGCCCCCACGGCCGCGGCGGCCGCCGACGCGGATAGAGTCCGACCCATGGACAAAGTCGTCTCCACCCCCCAGGAGGCCATCGCCGGGATCCGCGACGGCATGTCGCTGTCGGTCGGCGGTTTCGGCCTCTGTGGCATCCCCTCCGTGCTCATCGCAGCCATCCACGACGCCGGCCTGACCGACCTCGAGGCCGTGTCGAACAACTGCGGCGTCGACGACTGGGGCCTGGGCATCCTGCTGCGTGACAAGCGGATCCGCCGGATGGTCAGCTCGTACGTCGGTGAGAACAAGGAGTTCGAGCGGCAGTACCTGTCCGGCGAGCTGGAGGTGGAGCTGACGCCCCAGGGCACGTTGGCAGAGCGCCTGCGCGCGGGTGGCTCCGGGATCGCGGCGTTCTTCACGATGACCGGGGTCGGCACCCAGATCGCCGAGGGCGGTCTGCCGTGGCGCTACGACGCCGACGGCGCCGTGGCCGTCTCCTCGCCGCCGAAGCAGACCCAGGACTTCGAGTGGATGGGCGAGACGAAGACGTTCGTCCTCGAGCAGGCCATCACGACCGACTTCGGGCTCGTTCGCGCCGCGAAGGGCGACCGGCACGGCAACCTCGTCTTCCACGAGTCGGCCCGCAACTTCAACCCGCTGTGCGCCATGGCCGGACGCGTCACCGTCGCGGAGGTCGAGCAGCTCGTCGAGCCGGGCGAGCTCGACCCCGACGCGGTCCACCTGCCCGGCATCTTCGTCCAGCGGGTCCTGCCGCTGACCCCCGAGCAGGCGGTCACCAAGCGCATCGAGCGCCGCACCGTCCGCCCGCGGGCCGACCAGGGCAGCGGTGGAGCCGGCGCCGGCAGCGAGACCCCCGCGACCTCGAGCAAGGAGGCCTGAGATGGCGCTGACCCGTGAGCAGATGGCGGCGCGCGCCGCCGCCGAGCTGGCCGACGGCGCGTACGTCAACCTCGGCATCGGCCTGCCGACGCTCGTGCCCAACTACGTGCCCGACGACGTCGAGATCGTCCTGCAGTCCGAGAACGGCATCCTCGGCGTCGGTGCCTACCCGCTCGACGGCGAGGAGGACCCCGACCTCATCAACGCGGGCAAGGAGACCGTCACCCTGCGCAAGGGGGCGGCGTTCTTCGACTCGGCGACGAGCTTCGGCATGATCCGTGGCGGCAAGGTCGATGCCGCGATCCTCGGCGCGATGCAGGTCAGCGAGGGCGGCGACATCGCGAACTGGATGATCCCCGGCAAGATGGTCAAGGGGATGGGCGGTGCGATGGACCTCGTCCACGGAGCCAAGAAGGTCATCGTGCTCATGGAGCACACGGCCAGGGACGGCTCGTACAAGATCGTCAAGGACTGCTCGCTGCCCTACACCGGCCGCGGCGTCGTCCAGCGGATCATCACCGACCTCGCGGTCCTCGACGTCACCGACGCCGGCCTCGTGCTGCGCGAGCTGGCCCCCGGTGTCACGGAGGAGGAGGTGCGGGACAGGACCGAGCCCGAGCTGACGGTCGACCTCCAGCCGGCCCCCACGCACGGCTGAGGGCAAACTCCCCGACACCCCGTCGAACCGGCGGCGCGGCACCCTCGGGGTCCGCGCCGCCGGGTGCGCATCGGCGGGGTCGGCGGGCTCGGCCAGCCCTACCAAACCGGGACGATCCAGCGGTCACGGGATGATAACGATCATTCGTGACGCACTGTGGTGGTTGGGACAATTGGGACTCAATGGGTGTGCTGCCCGTTCCTGCCAGGAGTCCTGCGATGCGCCTCGTCCCCACCACCGTCGCCGTGACCGTGCTGACCGCCACGTTCGTCGTCGCCCCCACGATGTCCTCCGGGGCCAAGCCCCGGCCGGTCGCCCCCACGGTCCACGAGGTCGCCGTCCCGGCCGTCGCCGGCGCGCGCCCCGCCGCCCGAGCCGGCAGTCCGGGCAGGGTCGTCGCGGCGACCCACGTCGCCGGCGTGGACTTCGACGTCGCCGGCGTCACCTTCGACCGGACGCCGCCCACCGGCACGCGCGTCGAGGTGCGCACGCACGACGCGTCGGGCTGGAGCGACTGGGTCTCCCTCGACCTGGAGGAGGACGACGCGCCCGACCCCGGCTCGGCCGACGCGCGGCACGCGCGGCCCGGCACGGCCCCGCTCGCCGCGGCCGACTCCGACGCCGCCGACATCCGGGTCACGACGCCCGACGGCTCGGTGCCCAGCGGGCTGCGCGCGAGCCTCGTCGACGGTGGCGACTCCCCCGCCGACGCGTCGATCGACCCGCCCGCCGGCTCGGCCGTCGCGGCCGTCACCCGTCCGACGATCATCAGCCGCGCCGAGTGGGGCGCCGACGAGAGCATCCGGACGTGCGACGGCGAGCGGCTCAGCGGCTTCAAGGCGGTCGTCGTGCACCACACCGTCAACTCCAACACGTACACGGCCGACCAGGTGCCCGCGCTGCTGCGCTCGATGTACGCCTTCCACGTCCAGAGCCGCGGCTGGTGCGACCTGGGCTACCAGATCCTCGTCGACCGCTTCGGCCGCGCGTACGAGGGCCGCAAGGGCAGCACGGCCGCCTTCGTCATGGGCGCGCAGGCCGGGGGCTTCAACGCCGAGACCACCGGCATCTCGGTCATCGGCGACTTCACGTCGACGCCGATGAGCTCGGCCGCCAAGTCCATGGTGACGCGCGTGGCCGCCTGGGAGGGCGACCGCTCCCTCTTCGACCCGTCGACGTCCGTGGTGCTGACCTCCGCCGGGGGCACGCGCTACGCGGCCGGCGTCCGGGTCACCAAGCCCCGGCTCATCGGCCATCGCGACCTCAGCCTGACGGACTGCCCCGGCGACCAGGCCTACCCGCAGGTGGCCTCGATCCGCAGCGGCGCCGGCTCGATCTGGCGAGCCGGGCAGTGGTCCGTCCAGAAGCCGACGACCGTGTCGGAGACGTACGCGCGTCCGGCGACGGGCTCGTTCACCCTGACCGGCCGCGGCTACGGCCACGGCATCGGCCTGTCCCAGTGGGGCGCCTACGGCGCGGCGACGCGCGGACTCACGTGGCAGCAGACCCTCGGCTTCTACTACCCGGGCACGACCCGCACCTCACAGGGCAACCCGTCCCTTCGCGTGCTGCTCCAGAGTGTCGGCACCGGGTCCACCGAGCTCGTCACCCAGAGCGGAGCGTGGGTCTCCAACGGCTCGAAGACTCGGCCCTGTCGACGTCGCTGCGCTGGCGGGTCGTCCCCGAGGGCACCGGCGTGTCGCTCCAGGCGTACTACAACGCCCGGTGGAACGCCGTGAGCGGCTGGACCCGGTCGAGCGTGCCCCTCACCCTGAGCCGACCGTCGGCCGGGACCGTCCGCCTCGTCCTGCCGAGCGGCTCGCGGCGGGAGTTCCGCGGGACCGTGCGCGTCGTGCCGGTCTCGGGCCGCGCCTACCCGGTCAACGTCGTGCCGACCGAGTCCTACCTGCTCGGGGTCGTCCCCAACGAGATGCCGGCCAGCTGGCCCGCGGCTGCCCTCGCGTCGCAGGCCGTCGCCGCGCGCACCTACGCCGCCTACGGCCTGTCGACGGCCGGCAGCCGCGCCTACGACACGTGCGACACGACCTGCCAGGCCTACCGCGGGGTGGCCGACTACTCCGCCACGGGTGTGCTGACGAGGCGCAACGAGGACAGCCGCGCCTCCGCCGCGGTCGGGGCGACGGCCGGCGTCGTCCTCGGCTACGGCGGCAAGCCCGCCTTCACCCAGTACTCGTCGTCGAACGGTGGCCGGACGGTGCGCGGCAGCGCGCCCTACCTCCTCGCCCAGTCCGACCCGTACGACGGGGCCGTCACCTCGGCGGCCAACCCCAACTCCTGGGACACGACGCTGACATCCGCCGCGATCGAGGCCCGCTACCCGGTGATCGGCACGCTACGCAGCATCGCCGTCGGGACCCGAACGGGTGGTGGCGGCACCGGCACCTTCGGCGGTCGCGTCGGGACGGTCACGCTCACCGGCTCGGCCGGCTCGGTGGCGGTCAGCGCCGACGCCTTCCGATCGGCGCTCGGCCTGCGCAGCACGTGGTGGACGGTGTCCTCACCGGCGCCCCGCTCGGCCGCCTACTCGCCGCGTGACGTCACCGGCGACGGCCTCGGCGACGTCATCATCCCGTCGGGGTCGGCGCTCAAGACGCTGTCCTACACCGGCTCGATGTCCTTCACCGTCCGGCAGATCCTCTACGGCGGGTTCTCCGGCATGCGCGCCGCCACAGCCGTCGGACCCTTCGGCAACGACAACCTCGGTGACGTCGTCGCCATCGACTCCGCCGGCACCGCCTGGCTCTACCCGGGACTCGGCTCGAGCGGCCTCAACGCCGGGCGGGTCGTCCTCGCCCAGGGGTGGGGCGCCGTGACGATGATCGTGCCGACGGGCGACTGGAACGGCGACGGGTACACCGACTTCGCCACCCGCATGAGCGACGGCCGGCTCATCCTGCGCACGGGCGACGGCACCGGGGCCATCACCTCGAGCCCGACGGTCGGCACCGGCTGGAACGGCCTGAGCCAGGTGACCTCCGGGGAGTTCGACGGCGACGGCCTGCGTGACCTCGTCGCCGTCCGCGCCTCGGACGGTGCGCTCGTCCTCTACGGCGGCAACGGCACCGGCGGGTTCAAGCCGGCACGCGTCATCGGCTCGTCGGGCTGGACCGCGATGAGCGCCGTGCGGGGCATCGGCGACCTCACCGGCGACGGCCGCGACGACCTGCTGACCCGGCGCAAGAGCGACGGTGCGCTGCTCGTCTACCGGGTCCTCGGCGAGGCCCGGCTGACCACTCCCCTGTCGGCCGGCTCGTCCTCGTCGACGCTGACCTGGGGGCAGTGACGCGGGTCGCGAAGCGGGACGGGCCTCCTCGGGTCAGCCGAGACCGGCGATGTGCTCGATGAGGCCGGTCGTCGACACCGACGGCGTGCGTGGTAGGTAGACCACCTCGCAGACGTCGCCGACCCAGTCGAACTTGCCCGTCCAGTCGTCGCCCATGACGAGGACGTCGGCGTGGTGGGTGAGGATGTAGTCGCGCTTGAGCTCGAGCGACTCCTCGACGAAGACCTCGTCGACGACGCGCAGGGCCGAGACGATCTCGATGCGCTCGTCCTGCGTGAACACCGGAGGGCGGCCCTTCTTGGCGATGTTGAGCGCGTCGGCCGACACCCCGACGACGAGGCGGTCACCGAGGGCGGCAGCGCGCTGGAGCACCCGCACGTGTCCGACGTGGAAGACGTCGAAGGTCCCGAAGGTGATGACGGTCCGGTTGCTCACGGTGCTCCTCTGGCGGCTCGACCCGGGCGGTCGTTCGGCGACCCGCCCGGGGCGACGCGGTCGGCAGCCCGTGGCGGCCGTCCGCGTCGGTGCGAGGCTACTAGCCCTGCCCCGGCCACGCCGAAACGACGGGACCGCCCCGGCCGGGAGGAGGCGGGTCAGCGCCGCGAGAGGGTCTCCAGGGCCGCCAGCGCCGCGTGCGCGGCCTGGGCGAGCGTCGTCTGTGCCAGCCCGGACCCGTCGCTGACCGGCCCGCCCTCGAGGACGGCTCGGGCGAGGTCCGCCGCCGTGAGAGCCGCGAGCACGACGCCGGCCGGCCGCGGCGCGGTGTCGCTCGCCACGACCCGGGCCCCCGCCGCCAGGGCCTCCCGGACGATGACCGAGTCGCCGTCCCAGCTCGTCGGCCGCAGGAACGTGCCGACGCGCGAGAGGACGGCGCTGACCTCCGCGGGCGGGCTGTCGAACGCGACGGTGAGCCACGCGCTCCCCCCGGCTCGGTGCCGGAGGTCCTGCACGGCCTCGGTGTCGTTGCCGTAGGCGAGGACCGTGAGGGTCGCGTCGGGCCAGGTCCGGCGGACGAGCTCGACTGCCTCGATGCCGAGCGTGGCGTTGTAGTGCGGCAGCCCGGCGTTGGTGGCCAGGGCGAGGGCGTGCGGCTCACGGGGGAACGGGCTCGGCACGGGCGCCGCCGAGGCGTCGAAGGGCGTGACGACGGTGACGCGCGAGCGCAGCCGCTCGGGCAGGATCGCGCCGATCTCGTCGTTGACGGCCCAGATCTCGTCGTAGGCGTGCAGCGCGACGACGAGCGCCCGGCGTCGCCAGCCCGGCAGGCGCGCCACCTGGCCGCTCGTCGAGCCCGAGTGCAGGACGAGGACGGTGCGTCCGCGCAGGAGCGCGAAGCAGGGGGCGAGGAGCATCGCCCGCCACAGCCGCGTCAGGTGCAGCAGGTGCAGCCCGCGTCGGCGCAGCCCGGGCACGGCGCGCAGCGCCCGGAAAGCCGACCCGGTGTCGACGTAGACGACCTCGACGCCCCCGGCGCGCAGCGACGCGGTCAGCTGGTGGTGGCTCGTGCGCACGCCGCCGACCTCGCCGTGCTCCTGGGCCCACTGGAAGACGGGGCGGGCTGCGGACATGCCTGGGCCTCAGTCGAGCCGGGAGCTGGACAGGACGCCGAGCAGGTGGCCGCCGGCTGTGAGGACGACGAGCGGCACCATGACGACGACGAGCACCTGGGTGCCGATGAGGTCGCCGTGGACGGCGTCGACGACGGCGGCCGCGAGGGCCAGCAGCGAGGCCTCGACGGCCACGAAGGCGCGGAACACCGGCACGTAGTCGAAGGCGCGCCGCAGCGCCGCCATGCCGGATGCCTTGGGGCGGGCCGTCGTCGCGACGTCCTCGAGCGGCGGGCGGCCCGTCTTCGCCCGGGCGACGTGGACGAGGTCGGTGAACGCCTTGTTGAGCAGCACGCCGACCGCGACGAGCAGGCCGAGCACGGTCCAGCCGCCGACGTCACCCGGGTGCGTGAGTCCCCATCCGTCGGCGCGCAGTCCGATCGCCACCGGGATGGAGGCCTCGGTGACGTAGTGGCCGATGCGGTCGAGGTAAATCCCCGCGGGCGAGAAGCGCTGCCGCCAGCGGGCCACCTCGCCGTCGGAGCAGTCGAGGAGGATCTGCAGCTGCATCGCGAGGACGGCCACGACGGGACCGACGACCCCACCGAACGGGATCGCGAAGGCGCCCACGACGCCGGTGACGATCATGAGCCACGTGACGCCGTTGGGCGTGATGTGGGTGGGCAGCAGCCACCGCGTGACGTGGATCGACAGGTGGCGGATGTAGAGGGCGCCGGCCCAGTGCTCGGCGTTGTACCGCGCGATGTGTTCCGGCGGCTGCGCGACGGCCTTGAGCTGCTCGGCCGTCGGCCGGTCGTCGGTCGGGTCGTGGGCCAGGGTCATGAGGCTCCATCCTGCCGTGTGCCGCCGAGGTGTCGACGCCAGGCCCGTGCGGACTCGGCGCCGAAGAGGACGGCGAGCACGACCGCCCCGGTGAGCAGGAACGGGGCCGGATGGCCGCTCAGCCCTCCGAGCAGCCCGAGGAGCACGACGCGTCCCTCGACGCCGAGCGTGACCCGCACGAGGGCGACCGTGCTGCTCGCGCCGGTCTCGCGGAGCCGGTAGACGTTGTCGTAGAGGTGCCAGCAGACCACGGCCAGCCAGGCGTAGGCGGCGGCCCGTGAGGCGGGGTCCGCTCCGGCCGCGAGCAGCAGGGCCGCCGTCTCGACCGCGACGAGCAGCGCGGGCACCTGCCAGGCGAGCCGGCCTCGGCCCCGGGGTCGCGGGAGCACGGCGAGGTCGCACAGGTGCCTGAGGGTGCGGTCCGGGCGGTCGGCACGGAAGCCGTCGGTGCGGGTCAGCGCCCGCAGGAGCCGTCCGGCCTGCGTCCACGCGAGCGCGATGGCGGACGCCACGCCGAGCGCCCAGAGCAGCAGGGCCGGCCGGTGCAGCAGCAGGCCGAGCGACATGACGAGGTAGCGCTCGGCGATCGGCAGGTGCAGCACCTGCTTGACGTCGCGCACCACCCGGGCCCGTCCGGTCGGCGGCGCGGGCACCGTCGTCGGTGCCCGCTCCGGGCCGCCGTCGCGGGGGTCGTCGAGCGGGTGGGGGGCGCGCGGCTCGGAGGCGGACGCGCGCTGTCGGGTCGAGTAGGCGTGGTCCTCGACGTGGCGCACCGCCAGGAGCGCCAGTACCAGGACGGCGAGCCACCAGAGGTCCTCGCCGCGGCGGGCCGCCACCCAGGCGACGGCGGCCACCATCGTGAACTCCTTGACGCGGTCGCTCACGGCATCGAGCCAGCCCCCGAACGCGCTGTAGCGCCGCGTGAACCGGGCGATCTCGCCGTCGACGCAGTCGACGACGAGCGAGGCCTGCAGCAGCACCGCCGCGAGCAGCCAGGTCCACCACGAGTCGACGGCCGTGAGGGCGCAGGCGGCGAGGCCGAGCCCGAGGCTGACCGCCGTGACGACGTTCGGGGACCATCCGTGGCGCAGGCCGAGCGCGGTGAGGCCGCGCGAGAGAGGCCGGATCGCGTGCATCGAGAACACGCCGTCGTTGCCTCGCGAGGCAGCCCGCAGGCGCTGCTGCCAGGCCGAGCCGGGCGCGCCCCGCCGCAGCGCGGGCCCCCGCTCGACCGTGACGTGGGCGAGCGGCACCGCGACGACGGGCACGACGGCCGCGCGCACGAGCGCGACGACGACGAGGTCCAGGGCCGAGGCGCCGACGTGCCGCTCCGAGGCGCTCGCGGCCGCGGCGGCCAGGACCTCCGCGACGGCGGCCCGGTCCGCGGCAGCGACCCGGAGCAGCCCTGCGGCGTACGAGGTCGGGGCCGTCACGACGTGCCCCCCGATCCGGCCGACACCACGAGGCGGGTGTGCCGGTCGACCCGCACCGGTGCGAAGCCACCCTGGGCGAGGGCACCGGCGCTCGACCCCGGGTCGGAGGTACGGGCACCGGCGGGGCCGGTGGTCGGGTCGCGCAGGTCGGTGACCGGGGCGTCGACGACGGGCACCAGCGTCGCGTCGCGCGGCGAGTCCAGCACGTCGAGGAGAGCGACGGGGCTGACCCTCAGGTCGGCGGCGGCGAGGACGAGCGGCACCGTGTCGGACGCGGCGGCCACCGCGGCGACCGCCGCCAGCACGGCCGGCACGTCGTGTGCCGGGACGTCCGGGCGTCGCACGGACAGTCCGAGCTCGGTCAGCGTCTCGACGAGGTCGGACGCCGGGTCGGGCCCGAGAACGAGGGTGTCGGCACCGGCCGAGCGGCCGACCACGAGACGGGCACGAGCGTCGCCGACGAGGGGGCGCTCGTCGAGCCTCACGTGCCGGCGTCCGCGTCGGCGTTGTACTGCTCGAGGACCTCGTCGATGGGACCGTCGCCGACGAGCTCGCCCGCCTGCAGGTAGAGGCCGCGCTCGGCGAAGCGCTTGAGGTCGTGCTCGCTGTGGGAGACGAGGAAGAGCGTCTTGCCGCCGGAAAGCATGTTCTCCATGCGCTCGTAGCACTTCTCACGGAAGGCACGGTCACCGACGGCCAGGACCTCGTCGACGAGGACGACCGGCTGGTCGAGCGTCGTGATGAGCGCGAAGGCGATGCGCACCTGCATCCCGGACGAGAAGTGGCGGAAGGGCATGTCCATGCCCGCCTGGACCTGCGGGCCGGCGAAGTCGACGATCTCCTCGTAGCGCTCGTCGATCTGGCGCTTCGTCAGGCCGTGCAGGCCCGCCGCGAGGTAGACGTTCTCGCGGGCGGTCAGCTCGCCGAGGAACCCACCGGTCAGCTCGATGAGCGGGGCGACGCCGCCGCGGACCCGGGCGTAGCCGGAGTCGGGGAGCATGACGCCGGCGATCATCCGCAGCAGCGTGCTCTTGCCCGAGCCGTTGCCGCCGACGAGGCCGACGGCCTCGCCCTTGGCGACGTCGAACGAGATGTCGCGCAGCGCCCAGAACGTCTCGTTCGTCGCGCCGGTCTGGCCCTTGAAGACGAGCTCGCGCAGCGACATGCGCCGCTTGCGGGAGCGGTAGAACTCGATCCCGAGGTCGCGGACCTCGATCACCGGCTTGGCCATCAGATCTCCTTCAGCACGGCCGGCTCCATGCGCTTGAAGACGTAGGCGCCGACGAGCAGGAGCACGACGGTCAGCACGCAGGCCGAGGCGACGGACAGGACGTTCATCTCGCCCCGGAAGAAGCCGGACCGGAACAGCTCGAGGACCCCGCTCATCGGGTTGATCGCCAGCACGTCGCGCAGGGTCTTCGGGGCCATGTCGGCGCTGTAGAGCACGGGGGTCGCGTAGAAGCCGAGACGCAGTGCGATGCGCACGACGCGGGCCATGTCGCTGACGAGCACGGTGATCGGGGCGAGGATCATGCCGATGCCCACCGACAGCAGGAAGGTCAGCAGGAACGAGATCGGCGCCAGGATGATCGTCCAGTGCAGGTGGGTCTGCCCGGTGATCATGTAGAAGATCGTGAAGGCCACGATGACCGGCAGGCTGAGGATGAACTCGATGCCCTTGGCGAGCACGACGCGCACCACCCACAGCTCGCGCGGCAGGTTGGCCGACCGGACGAGCCGTGACTCGGCCAGCAGGGCGCGCGAGGTCTCCGACATGTTCTGGGCGAACCACTGCCAGAGGAACAGACCGGTGACCAGGTGCAGGAAGAAGGGCTGGTTGCCGGTCCGGCGCGCCTGGAAGATGAGCGTGAAGACGACGAAGTAGACGAGCGCCATGAGCAGCGGGTCCAGGATGGTCCACAGCCACCCGAGCCAGCTGCCGGCGTAGCGGACGCGCAGGTCACGTTCGACCAGGGTGCGCAGCACCTGCCGGTTGGCCATGAGGCCGCGGAACTGGGACACGCCGATCATGCGCGCAGACCACCTTCTCCTTCGTGGGTTCGGGCCGTTCGTCGGGTTGCGGGCACCGTCATGGGGCCTCCGCGGCGACGGGGCACCCGTCCGGCTCTCGCCGCAGTCTAGGGGTGCCCGCCGGGGGTCGCTGTCAGGTGCGGGCCAGCCGCGACTCGATCAGCTCGGTCGCGGCGGCGACGAACCGGGCCGTCGCGGCGCCCGGCGACGTGTCGCCGAAGTAGTGGCGCACGACGTCGGCCCGCGCCTCCCCCGGCTCGGCGAACGCCGCGTCGAGGATCTTGACGATGCCGGCGGCCTCGGACGCGTCGACGAGCGGGACGCTCTCGTTCAGCCGGGTCGGTTCGACCTCGGCGGTGGGTGCGCTGGGCCGCGTCAGGACGAGCGGCTTGCCGGTGGCGAGCCAGTCGAGGGCGACCGCCGACACGTCGGTGATGCAGGCGTCGAGGGCGGCCAGGTGCCAGCCGAACGCCGTGTGGGTGTCGACGAGGTGGTGGGCGGTGGGGTCCGCGGCGTTGGCCTGCTCGACGAGGGCCGAGAGCCGGGCGGACGCCGCCCCGTAGGAGCGCTGGAAGGCGCCGGAGCGCGGGTGCGGCCGGTAGACGACGCGGAAGCGCGCGTCGGCGAGCAGCGCGGTGAGGATCGCCTCGCCGTGGGTGTCGATGGAGCCGTAGGCCATGCTCGGGCGGTCGCCCTCCCACGTCGGCGCGTAGAGCACGGTGGTGCGCCCGTCGGCCGGCAGGTGCGGGGACGGATAGGTGGTGTCGTTCTGGGGGCGGCCGATCTCGACGGCGCGTGCGGCCACGTCGAACTCGACCAGGGCTCCGGTGAGCCGCTCGGCAGCCGCCTGGCCCGCGATGAAGACGCGGTCGTAGGCCTTGAGCTGGTTGCTCGCCATGTAGGACTTGTCGCTCTCGCCGTGGCTGACGAAGACGTGCGCCGGCGTCGCGAAGCGCAGCATCTGGAAGTTGCGGACGTTCTGGTTGACGTAGAGGACCAGGCCGATCTCGTGCCCGGCCATGAACGCCTCGATGTCGGTGACCCGCGGGGCGTGCAGGACCGGGAGGGGACACTCGTCGAGGAGCAGGATGGTCGTCTCGGGCATCCGCGAGATGACGACGACCGGCTCGGTGCGCGCCAGCTCCTGCAGCGGCGCGTACCACTGGCGGATCTGGTAGAGGTTGACCGGCTCGTCGGAGAAGTACACGGCGCAGCGGAACGGGGCCTCGCTGCCCGGCTGCAGCCCCTCACGGGCGAGGCGGCGCGCAAGGCGTCGCTTGGCGAGCTGTCGCCGGACGGCGTCCCGGACGAGAGTGGCCGCCTGCTTGGCGTTGTCCATCGGTGTCGGTGTCCTTCGTGGCAGCGGTGTCGGGCGGGTTCAGCGCGTCAGGCGCCGCGGGCTCGTGAGGAACCCTATGCCCCACGCCCAGTGCATCGTCGCGAGCACGACCGGCAGGCTCGCCCGCGTGCGGGCCGACTCGCCGCCGGAGATGGCGAGGCCGCCCGCGGTGACGCCGGCGACGTAGGCGGCGGGCACGGCCCAGGCCGGGTGCCAGAAGAAGCCGAGGACTGTCGCGACCGTCGTGACCCCGACCATCGTCGGCGGCGCGAGGTAGCGCGGGTTGATGGTGCCCTCGTGGTAGCGGGCGACGACACGGCGCCAGCGTCCGTAGTGGAAGTACTGCCTCGCGAGGGCGCTCACGGACGCCCGCGGCCGGTAGGTGACCTTGAGCTCGGGGGTGAACCACACCCGTCCGCCGGTCTCGCGGATGCGGTGGTTCATCTCCCAGTCCTGCGCGCGGGAGAAGTGCGGGTCGTAGCCACCGACGCGCTCGAGCGCCTCGCGGCGGAAGACACCGAGGTACACGGTGTCGGCCTCGCCGGCCTCGCCGCCGGTGTGGAAGCGGGACGCACCGACGCCGAGGGGGCTGCGCATCGCGCACGCGACCGCGCGCTCGAAGTCGGTGGTGCCGCGCGCGTCCATGACGCCGCCGACGTTGTCGGCGCCGACCCGGTGCAGCTCGCGGACGGCGCGCGAGACGTAGTCGTCGGGGATCTCGGCGTGCCCGTCGACGCGCACGATCACCGCGCCGGTCGAGGCACCGATCGCGGCGTTGAGGCCGTCCGGGGTGCGCCCGCTCGGGTTGCGCACGAGACGGACCCGCGGGTCCTCCGCGGCCAGCGCCTCGGCGACCGCGTCCGTGCCGTCGGTCGACGGGCCGAGTGCGAGGACGACCTCGATGGGGCCGGCGTAGTCCTGGGTGAGGATCATCGCGACGGCGTCGCGCAGGTGCCGCTCCTCGTTGAGCAGCGGCATGATGACGCTGACCGGCGGGGTCAGCTGCGTCGACGCGTCCACGCTGGTGTTCCTCGTCCTCTGCTCGTCGTCCCGGGGCCCGGTCGCGGCTCCCGTGTACCGCCCGCTGCCCGGGGCGCGAGCGGCGACCAGCCTACTGGAGGGTCGGGAGTCGACCGCGGGGCGCCCGAGCCACGAGGACGCGCCGGCCGCCGGGCCTCCCGGGCCCACCACGACCCGACCGGGCCCGGTGCCGCCGCGGGAGCGGGCCTTCGCACTCGAGCGTGCTCGCGGCGCTCGCGGGGAGTGGGGCGCCGCCTCCGGGGAGGGGCGGCGGCGCCCGCCACTCGGACCCCCGGTGACGACGCAGCGCCGCGGACACGGGCACGCTGTTTGACCTCGTGTCCAAGGGCGTCGCAGCCGCGAACGGCCGCGCCGCCCCCGGCGGTGCACGACCACCATACGGCGGGGTCGCGCGATCATCAAGCAGTTCGACCATCGCGTCACGTGGCGGTCGGCCTGCTCCGCCGCCGATCCGCGACTCGGTAGGTTTGGGACCATGACCCCCACCCGTGCCGCCGACCGGGCTGCGGCGACCGCCGCCCTGCGCGAGCTCATCCTCGCCGGCGAGCGCTACCGCCTCGCCGCGGCCGAGCACCTCGACCTCACCGTCAACGAGAGCCGCGCCATCAGCTACCTGCTGGCCCGCGGGTCGATGGGCCAGACCGAGCTGTCCCAGGCCCTGGGACTCACGACGAGCTCGACGACCACGCTCGTCGACCGGCTCGAACGCCGCCACCTCGTCGAGCGGGTGGCCGACCCGGCCGACCGGCGTCGGAGCACGGTGCGCATCCCCGAGGCCGACCTGCGCCGGCTCGGGCAGGTGCACGACTGGGTGCCGCACACCTTCGACACGCTCGACCCGGCGAGCCTGCCGCATGTCACGGAGGTCCTCACGACCATCACCGAGGCGCTGCGGGGCGTCGCGGCCGACATCCACGCCTCCAGCTCGAGCACCCGCGGGAACCGGCGCCGGCACTGAGCCTCGTCGCCCGGTCAGCCCTTGAGCAGCTGGCGTGCCATGACGATGCGCTGGACCTGGTTGGTGCCCTCGTAGATCTGGGTGATCTTGGCGTCGCGCATCATCCGCTCGAGCGGGAAGTCCTGGGTGTAGCCGGCTCCCCCGAGCAGCTGCACGGCGTCGGTCGTCACCTTCATCGCGACGTCCGACGCGTAGCACTTGGCCGCTGCCCCGAAGAACGAGAGGTCCTTGTCACCGCGTTCGGACTTGGCCGCCGCGACATAGACCATCTGGCGCGCGGCCTCGAGCTCCATCGCCATGTCGGCGAGCATGAACTGGATCCCCTGGAAGTCGGCGATGTGCTTGCCGAACTGCTTGCGGTCCTTGACGTAGGCCAGCGCGACGTCGAGCGCCCCCTGGGCGATGCCGACGGCCTGCGCGCCGATGGTGACGCGCGTGTGGTCGAGGGTGCGCAGCGCGATCTTGAGGCCGTCACCGACCTGGCCGACGACGCGGTCACCGGGGATCCGGACGTCGTCGAAGTGCAGCTCGCGGGTCGGGCTGCCCTTGATGCCGAGCTTGCGCTCCTTCTCGCCGAAGGTGAACCCCGGGTCGGACTTCTCGACGACGAAGGCCGTGACGTTGCCACCCCGGGGACCGTCGGGGTCGGTGACGGCGAGGACCGTGTAGTACTCGGACACACCGGCATTCGTGATCCACGACTTCTGGCCGTTGAGCACCCAGCCGTCGCCGTCCTGCCGGGCGCGGCACTTCATGGACGCGGTGTCCGAGCCGGCCTCGCGCTCGGAGAGCCCGTACGAGAACGTCGTCCGGCCCTGGGCCAGGGGCGGGAGGTAGCGTCCCTTGAGCTCGTCGCTGCCGTCGAGGATGAGCGGGAGCGAGCCGAGCTTGTTGACGGCGGGGATGAGCGAGGCGGACGCGTCGACGCGGGCGACCTCCTCGATGACGATGCACGTCGCGAGCGCGTCGGCGCCGACGCCGTCGTACTCCTCCGGCACGTGGGGGGCGAAGAAGTCCGAGGCCACGAGGGCGTCGTGCGCCTCCTGCGGGTAGCGGGCCTCCGCGTCGACCGCCGCCGCGAAGGGCGCGATCTTGTCCTCGGCCACGGCGCGTACGGCCTCCCGCAGCGCCTCGTGGTCCTCGCTGGTGCGGTACAGGTCGAAGTCGGCGTTCGTGCTCACGGCCTGATCCTACTCACGGGTTCGGATTAGTAGGACGTCCTCGTGATCGACGCCACGAGTACCGCGCCGCGGCGCACTTTCCGACGCGGAAGCGGCCCCGACGCCGCCAGTACCGCGCCACGGCGCGGCTTCCGCGGGAGGTGGCCGCCACCCCTCGGACACCGGCTCCCACTCCTCGGACGCCGCTGTCTACACTGCGGGCAGGTCATGAGCGCCAGCGCCAAGCCCCGGCTCGCTGGCCGGCAACCCTCCCAACCGCGGCGGGGTGCCCCGGGTGAGGACCTGGCCCGACGTCGACAGCCGGCGCGGGCAAGCGCGGAGACCCTCTCCCCGCACCGAGCCGTCGGTGCGCCGGGCCGTCGGGACGACGACCGGTCATCGACCCGAACCAGGAAGAGCAGACCACGATGACCGAGCCGAACTGGTCCTTCGAGACCAAGCAGATCCATGCCGGACAGAGCGCCGACAGCGCGACCGGTGCGCGCGCCCTGCCGATCTACCAGACGACGAGCTACGTCTTCGACGACACCGACCACGCGGCGAACCTGTTCGGGCTCAAGGAGTTCGGCAACATCTACACGCGGATCATGAACCCGACGACGGATGTCGTGGAGCAACGCATCGCCGCACTCGAGGGCGGTGTCGGGGCCCTCCTCGTCGCCTCGGGACAGTCGGCCACCACCCTGGCCCTGCTCAACATCGCCGAGGCCGGTGACCACATCGTCGCCTCGCCGAGCCTCTACGGCGGCACCGTCAACCTGCTGAGGTTCACGTTCCGCAAGCTCGGCATCGAGGTGAGCTTCGTCGAGGACCCCAGCTCGGTCGACGCGTGGCGTGCCGCCGTGCGGCCGAACACGAAGGCGTTCTTCGGCGAGACGATCGCCAACCCGAAGGCCGAGGTGCTCGACATCGAGGCGGTCGCGGCGGTCGCGCACGAGCACGGCGTCCCCCTCGTCGTGGACAACACCATCGCGACCCCGTACGTCATCCGCCCGATCGAGTGGGGCGCCGACGTCGTCGTCCACTCCGCGACGAAGTACCTCGGCGGTCACGGCACGTCCATCGCCGGCGTCATCGTCGACGCGGGCCGGTTCGACTACGGCGCCGACCCGGAGCGGTTCCCGAACTACAACACCCCCGAGGAGAGCTACCACGGCCTCGTCTTCGCCCGGGACCTCGGCGTCGGCAGCCCGCTCGGGGCCAACCTCGCCTACATCCTCAAGGCGCGTGTGCAGCTGCTGCGGGACCTCGGGCCGGCCGCGGCACCGTTCAACGCGTTCCTCATCGCCCAGGGCCTCGAGACGCTGTCGCTGCGCATCGAGCGCCACCTCGCGAACGCCACCAGGGTCGCTGCCTACCTGCAGGGTCACCCCCAGGTGGAGCGGGTCGTGTGGGCGTCGCTGCCGGACAGCCCCTCCCACGCCACGGCGCAGAAGTACGCGCCCCGTGGCGCGGGCGCGGTGCTCTCGTTCGAGATCGCCGGTGGTCTCGATGCCGGCAAGAGGTTCGTCGAGGCGCTGACCCTGCACAGCCACGTCGCGAACATCGGCGACGTGCGGTCCCTGGTCATCCACCCCGCCTCGACGACCCATTCGCAGGGCCCCGAGGAGGACCGCCTCGCGGCGGGCGTCACGCCGGGTCTCGTTCGCCTCGCCGTGGGCATCGAGCACATCGACGACATCCTCGCCGACCTCGAGCAGGGTTTCGCGGCCGCGAAGCCCTGAGCACCGGCGGAAGCCGGGGTGTGGCGGGTCGGCACGGCTGGCAGCATGTCGGCCATGCCGATCCGCTACCCCGCTCCCCTGCGTCCCGGCGACCGGGTCGGTGTCACCTCGCCGAGCTCGGGCGTCCAGGACCGCCTGTGGGGTCGGTTCACCCATGCCGTCCGGTGCCTGCGCGACCGCGGGTTCGACGTGGTGGTGGGCGAGCTCAACCACGCAACGAGTCACGTCAGCGGGCCGCGTGAGGCACGCGCGGCCGAGCTCATGTCGATGCTCACCGACCCCACGATCAGGGCCGTGGTGCCGCCCTGGGGTGGTGAGACCGGCATCGACCTGCTCGACCTGCTCGACCTGGACGCCGTCTCGTCCGCCGAGCCGACGTGGTGCGTCGGCTTCTCCGACACCTCGACGTGGCTGACCCCGCTCACCCTCACCACCGGCCTGGCCACGATCCACGGGCAGAACCTCATGGACACCCCGTACGTCCTGCCCGACGGCATCCTGCACTGGGTCGACGTCGCGTCGGCCTCAGCCGGCGAAGAGCTGGTGCAGCGCTCCCCCGGGCGGTTCCGCTCCGGCGGCTGGGACGACTACGCCGCCGACCCGACGGTCTCGCGGATGACCCTCGACGGACGCGGTACGTGGACCCGCATCGACCCGGGGCACGAGGGTGAGCCCGCGGGCTTCTCGGGGCGGCTCGTCGGTGGCTGCGTCGAGACGATCAGCTTCCTCGCCGGCAGCACCTACGGCGACACGAGCACCTTTGCCGCACGGCACGCCCCGGAGGGCCTCGTCGTCCTGCTCGACATCGCCGAGTGGCCCTCGTACGACGTCTGCCGTGCCCTTCACGCCATGCGGTTGCGCGGCTTCTTCGACGCGGCCACCGGCATCCTCGTGTCCCGCACCAACGCCCCGGAGCCGGGCGGGTTCACCCAGCACGACGCCGTCAGCGACGCCCTCGGCATGCTCGGCGTGCCGATCCTGGCCGACGTCGAGTGCGGGCACGTCGCGCCGTTCCTCGCGCTCGTGCAGGGCGCCACGACGTCCGTCGAGCACGACCCGGCAGCCGGCACGCACACGGTCGTGCAGCGCCTCGACTGACGACGCGCGACTCCGCGGCTGGCTAGCCGACGACCTCGTCGAGGTAGCACCAGCGCCACGTCTCACCCGGCTCGATGGAGCGGATGACCGGGTGTCCGACGTCGTGGAAGTGCGCCGTCGCGTGCTTGAACTCCGAGGAGTCGCAGCAGCCGACGTGACCGCACTGCAGGCACAGGCGCAGGTGCACCCACGTCGTGCCGGCGCGGAGGCACTCCTCGCAGCCCTCGGGCGTGCGCGGCTCGGCGCACGAGTCGGTGTCCTCCAGGTGCTCGCACGGGCTCTCGAGGGTCTCCACGGGCAACATCTCGCTCTCTGCCAGTCGTTCCTGCTGGTCGTCGATGCGGTCCAGCATCGTCTCCTCGAGGTCGAGGGCCCCGAGGACGACGCGGAGCACGGTCTGGTCGGCCCGACCCTCGTCACGCAGCCGCAGCACCTCGCCGCGCTCGGCCTGCAGCATCGTCATGCGGGCACGGACGTAGCGCTCGCTCGGCGTCTCGTCGACGTCGGCGCCCCTCGGACCGAGGCGCTCCCACATCTGGTTGAGCCGGTCGTCGGCGCGGTCCCGCAGCGTCGTCCGCGTCGCGTCGTCGACGTCGGGCATCGCGTCGAGGGCCTCCAGCCCGGCCCGCGTCGCGGCCTGGAGCACGGTCGCGGCCTGGAGGGCGTCCTCACGCGGGTCGGGGCCGCGCACCCCGAGCCGACGCGCGAGGCGCGGCAGGGTCGTGCCCTGGACGAGCAGCGTCCCCACCGTGACGACGACGGCGACGAGGACGAGGACGTCGCGGTGCGGCGTCTGGTCCGGCAGGAGCAGCGCGGCCGCGAGCGTCACGACGCCACGCATGCCGGCCCACGACAGCACCGCCGAGTGCGACCACGGCGACGGCGCCTCGAGGCGGAGCACGCTGGACTTGAACCACCGGAACGGGAACACCCAGACCGGCCGGGCGAGCAGGACCACGACGAGCGTGCCGAAGGCGGCGAGCGCGATGGTGCCCCACGACAGCGACGACGCGCGCACCTTCTCGACCACGTACGAGACCTGCAGGCCGATGAGGAGGAACACGGCGTTCTCGAGGAGGAACTGGATGGACCCCCAGTTGATCCGCTCGGACAGCCGTGACGCGCCGGTCTGCGACCGCGGCGACCGGTGACCGAGGACGATGCCGGCGGTGACGACGGCGATGACCCCCGACGCGTGCAGCTCCTCGGCGGGGACGTAGGCGGCGAAGGGCACCATGAACGACAGGACGGTGTCGAAGGCGGCCTCGGTCGAGAACCGCTTGCGCAGGACGAGGACGACCAGCGACACCACGAAGCCGATCGCCGCACCACCGACCGAGGCCCAGAGGAACTGTCCGACGACACCGCCGAAGGTCAGGGTCTGCGCCCGGTCGCCCGTCGCGAGACCGGCCGCGGTGAGCGCCGTGCTCAGCGCGACGAGCGCCGTCGCGTCGTTGACGAGCGACTCGCCCTCGAGGATCGTCACGAGCCGCCGCGGCAGCCCGATCTGCCGTCCGACCGCGGTGGCCGCGACCGCGTCGGGCGGGGCCACGACGGCACCGATGGCGAACGCCACGGCGAACCCGAGGCCGATCAGCTGGTGCAGGAACACCGCGACGGCGAGGGCGGTGAACAGCACCAGCCCCACCGACAGCGACACGATCGTGCCCTTGTACGTGCGGACGTCGACGAGCGAGGTCTGGATGGCGGCCGCGTAGAGCAACGGCGGCAGGATGCCGAGGAGCACCTCCTCGGGGGTCAGGGCCACCTGGGGCACGAAGGGCAGGTAGGACCCGACGATGCCGACGAGCATGAGGACGAGCGGTGCGGGCAGGCGCAGACGGTCAGCCAGCCACGCGCCGCCGAGGACGGTCGCGGCGATCGCCAGCAACCCGGTCGCGATCTCCACCGGGCCATCCTGCCAACATGCGGCCCCCTGCGCGTCATCGGACCGCCGCGTGGGCGGCCCGGGGGCTCAGAAGAACGAGCGGACCGCCTCGATGACGCGCTCCTGGTCGGCCTCGGTCAGCTCGGTGGCACAGGGCAGCGAGACGCCGCGGGCGAAGAGCCCCGAGCCGACCCCGCCGCCGAGCACCGGCGCCGTCGCGAACGGCGGCTGCGCGTGCAGCGGTCGCCACAGCGCGCGGGCGCCGACCCCGAGCGCGTGGAGGTGTCCGAGCAGCTCGTCCCGGCCGCGGCCGTCACCCTCGGGCACGAGCACCGAGTAGAGCCAGTACGTCGCGTCGAGACCCTCGACGCGCGGCGGCAGGACGAGCGGGAGGCCGGCGAACGCCTCGTCGTACCGCGTCGCGATCCGGTGCTTGGCCGCGACGAACTCGTCGAGGCGCTCGAGCTGGGCCAGGCCCAGGCCCGCGGCCAGGTTGGTGAGCCGGTAGTTGTAGCCGACCTCGTCGTGCAGGTACCCGACGTCGGGAACCTTGGCCTGGGTGGTCAGGTGGCGGGCCCGCGCGGCGAGCTCGTCGTCGTCGGTGACGAGCATCCCGCCGCCACCGGTCGTGGCGATCTTGTTGCCGTTGAAGGAGAAGCAGCCGACCCGCCCCACGGTGCCGGTGTGCGACCCGGCGTACCGACCGCCGGACCACGTGGCGCCGAGCGACTCGGCGGCGTCCTCGAGGATCGCGACGCCGTGGCGTGCGCACGCATCGACGAGGGGTTCCATGTCGGCGGGCTGGCCGAGGACGTGCACCACCTCGACGACCTTCGGCAGCGGGCGACCCTCGGCGGCCCGGCGGTCCAGCTCGCCGGCGACCAGCTCGGGGTCGAGGTTCCACGTGCGGGCCTCGGAGTCGACGAGCACCGGGCGCGCCCCGACGTAGGCGATGGGGTTGACCGACCCGACGAAGGTGAAGTCGGAGCAGAACACCTCGTCGTCCCGCTCGACGCCGAGCAGCAGCAGACCGACGTGGATCGCGGCCGTCCCCGTTGCGCAGGCGACGGCGTGCCGGGCCCCGACGCGCTCGGCGAACCGGTGCTCGAACTCCGAGACGAACGGTCCGACGGACGAGACGAACCCGGACTCGACCGCCTCGAGGACGTACCGACGCTCGAGCTCGCCGATGTTGGGGACGGCCAGCGGGATCGTGCCCTCGGGCCCGCGCGAGCCCGGCGCGTGCGCCTCCCCGGCCGGCGGCCTCGCTGCGCCCGTCGTCACCGGTGGTACCGCCCGGCCGTCTCGGGGTCGACCCGCGGGCGCAGCCATTCTGCCGTCGCGGCCAGGCCCTCCTCGAGTGACACGGTCGGCGCCCAGCCGAGGACCGCGTTGGCGCGCGACGGGTCCGACAGGAGGACCTGCACCTCGGAGTTCTCCGGGCGGATGCGGTCGCTCTCGGTGACGACGTCGGCGTCGTTGCCGGTGACCTTCTTGCACAGCTCGACGACGTCGCCGACCGACACGGTGCGCCCGGTGCCGAGCTGGATCGTCGTCCCCGGCTCGACGTCCGCGAGGGCGGCACGCACGAAGCCGTCGGCGGTGTCGCTGACGAAGGTGAAGTCGCGCCTGGGCGTCACGTCGCCGAGCCGCAGCTCGGACGCGCCGGCGAGCAGCTGCGACAGGACCGTCGGGATGACGGCGCGTGTGGACTGGCGCGGGCCGAAGGTGTTGAAGGGCCGCAGCGTCGTGACCGGCGTGCCGAACGACAACGCGTACGACTCGCACATCTTGTCGGCCGAGATCTTCGTCGCCGAGTACGGCGACTGGCCGCGCAGCGGGTGCTCCTCGGTGATCGGCACCGACTCGGGCGTGCCGTACACCTCGGACGTCGACGTGTTGACCATCCGCGGCACGCCCTGGCGGCGCACGGCCTCGAGGACGTTGAGGGTGCCGATGACGTTGGTCTCGACGTAGGAGCGGGGCGCCACGTACGAGAACGGGATCGCGATGAGCGCGGCGAGGTGCAGCACGACGTCGACGCCCTCGGCGCTGGCCATGACGTGCTCGGGGTCGCGGATGTCACCGAGGACGACCTCGGCCCGGCCGTCGCGCACCGCGCGGCGGAAGGTGTCCGACTCGTCGAGCCAGCCGGTCGAGCCGTTGGAGTTGTAGAGGCAGAAGGCCCGCACCTTCGCGCCGTCGGCGAGGAGCCGCTCGACGACGTTGCTGCCGATGAAGCCGTCGGAGCCGGTCACGAGCACGGTCTTGTCGGCGATCGACCCGGTCATCGGCTGGGGCGTGGGTTCCGTTGTCACAGCTGCCTTCTCGTCGTGTGGGTTCGTCGTACTCGTCATGCTCGTGGCTCGTCGTCGTGCTGGTCAGTCGTCGTGCTGGTCAGTCGTCGTGCTCGTCGGTCGTCGGCCTGGTCGGGTCGACGTCGGGCTCGGACGGAGGCCGGCGCCCTCAGCCCTGGCCCTGCGCGCGGGCGAGGTCACCGGGCGTGCCGACGTCGATCCACTCGGACTGGATCGGCCAGGCCGTCACCGGCTCGCCCCGCCCGAGGCACGTCTCGACGAGCTCGGGCATCGTGCTCGCCCGGCCGGCGGGCAGCCACGCGAGCGCGCGCGGCTCGACCGCGTAGACGGCGGCGTTGATGTCGAGGCTGAGGGTCGGCTTCTCGGACAGGCCGGTGACCCGCCCGCCCTCGCTCTCGACGACGCCGAACGGTACCTCGTGCTGGTAGGTGCGGGTGGCCACCGTGAGGGCGGCACCGGTGCGCAGGTGCGCCTCGAGGAGCTGGCCCGCGCTGTAGTCGACCATGAGGTCGCCGTTCATGACGACGACCGGGTGGGCGAGGTCGGGGCGCTGCTCGCGCAGCAGGGTGAGCGAGCCTGCGGTGCCGAGCGGCAGGTCGGGCTCCTCGCGCAGGTAGCGGACCGTGCAGCCGAGGCGCGAGCCGTCGCCGAGGTGCTCCTCGATCTGGTCGGCGAGGTAGTTGACGCTGACGTAGATGTCGCGGATGCCGTCGCCGACGAGACCGAGGACGATCCACTCGAGGATCGAGCGGCCGGCGACCGTCATGAGGGGCTTCGGGGTGTCGCGGGTCAGGTCGCCGAGACGGGTGCCACGACCTCCGGCCATGACGACGGCGACGTTGGGTAGCGGTGCCGACCCGACGACGTCGGACAGCGTGTGCAGCCCGACGAGCGTGCCGTCGTCGGCGACCTCCGGCACCGCGGAGATCCGCAGCGCCTGCATGAGGTCGAGGACGAGCGCCCGCGGTGAGCCGGCGGCCACGACCTGCGGGCTCGTCGTCGCGTGCTCCAGGGCCGGGTCGTCGAGGCTGGACCCCTTGAGGAAGGCGCGCCGCAGGTCGCCGTCGGTGAGCAGCCCGGCGAGGCGGCCGGCGTCGTCGACGAGGAGGCAGACGAGCGTCGCGCTGCGGTCGACGACCTCGAGGGCGTCCCGGATCGTCGCCGTCGTCGGCGCGCTCGCGGCGCGCAGGTCTCGGGCGGTCACCGGTCCTCCTCGCCCGTCGGCCTCGCTGGTGCGGCTCCGTCGCGGACGGGCAGGTCGACGAAGCGCTTGACGCGCGGGGCGGTGCCCGCTCCCCGAACGATAGCGAGGATGCGCCCGCTGGCATCACCCGCTCCGTACGGGTTGGTGGTCGCGCGGGCCCGCGCGCGGGCCGCCGCGGTCAGCGCCGCGCGCACGGCGGTCTCCACGGGGACGCGTCCCTCCTCGGCATGGGCGACGTTGGCGCCCCGCAGCCGGCCCCGCTGCCGCTCCCCCACGTCGACGGCCGGCACCCCGACGCTGGCCGCCTCGATGACGCCCGAGCTGGAGTTGCCGACGACGACGTCGGCCGACGCGAGGACCCGCGGGTAGTCCCGACCGAGGGCCTCGACGACGCGCAGCCGTGGCTCGTGGGCCGCGACCTGCTCGAGCGCGGCGATGATCGCCTCACGCCCCTCGTCCATGCCGGGGTGGGTCGCCACGACGGTGCCCGACGCGGCGAGCGTCGCCTCGAGGGCCTCGCGCGCCCACCTCCCTACCGGGGCCCCGGGCTGGGCCGTCGGCGGGTGGTAGGTGAACAGTGCGAAGGGACGCGTCACCGCGTCGACGCCGACGAGGGTCGCCAGCGCGGCGTCGTCGAGCGGCTCGGCGGCCGCGAGCCGGTCGAGGCCGGGGGCCCCGGTGACGTGGACCCGGTCGGCCGGCTCGCCCATCTGCCGAAGGCGCGTCGCGGCCTCCTCCGAGGCGACGCAGTGCTGGTCGGCGAGCTTGGTGACGGCGTGCCGGACCCGTTCGTCGACGGCACCCTCGGTCACCTCGCCACCGTGCAGGTGGACCACCGGCACGCCGAGCAGGAAGGCCGGCGGCACGACGTAGAGCAGCTCCCACCGGTCCCCGAGCACGACGAGGGCGTCGGCGTCGAGCCGGCCGAGCACCTCCCCGGCGGCCCGGGCGATCACCGCGCCCTGCTCGAGCTGCGTCCCCACGGTGACCGCTGTCATCGGGTCGGCCAGCGGCTCGACGCGGGAGCGCCACTCCTCGGGAGCCAGCACGGGCGGCAGCGCCGCGGCCAGGTCGTCGGGCGCGTACATCACGCCGGTCAGCACGTGCAGCTCGACGTCGTCGGCCGCCGCGAGCGCCTCGAGCACGGGCGAGAGCGGGCCGAGGTCGGCACGCGTGCCGACGAAGACGGCGACGGTCGTGCGGTCGCCGCCGTGCGCACCGGGAGCCGGCACGTCAGGCCTCGAGGTCGGCGTCGGTGAGCGGCGCGCCGGCCGTGACGCCACGGACGAGGACGCGTCCACGCACGTCGACGGCCGGGCTGAGCCCGCCCTCGGGCCGGAGCAGCCGCAGGTCCGCGCCGGTCAGGGTGTGCCCGGCGGGCAGGTCGGACGCCACGTGCCACGACCGGCGCACGAGCGTCGCGTTCTCCTCCTCCGAGGGCTGGCGCACCTTGACGCCGTCCCCCAGGGCCCGGGCCAGCGCCTTGGTCTCGCGGACGTACTCGCTCAGGGCGTCGGGCTCGAGGCTCGCGAGGTGGTCGGGGCCCGGCAGCGAGCGGTCGGCGGTGAAGTGCTTCTCGAGCACCGGCGCGCCGAGCGCCACCGCGCCCAGGGCGGTGGTCAGGCCCGGCGTGTGGTCGGACCAGCCGACGGGCACCCCGTGCCGGGCCGCGAGCGCGGGGATGACCCGCAGGTTGCACTCGTCGACGGGCGCCGGGTAGGCCGACACGCAGTGGAACAGGACCAGGCCGGGGGCGTCGGCGCACGCCTCGACGGCCTCGGCCACCTCCGCCCCGGTGCCCATCCCCGTCGACACGAGGAGGGTCACGCCGAGTCGCGAGAGCTCGCGCAGGTACGGCAGGTTCGTCAGCTCGCCCGAGCTGACCTTGAGCGCGGTGAGCCCGAGGCCGACCAGCAGCTCGGCGCTGTCGAGGTCGAACGGGGTGGACAGGAACGTCGTGCCGGCCTCGCGCGCGTGGTCGCGCAGCTCGGCCCAGACGGACCCCGGCAGCGTCAGTGCCTCGAGGAGGCTGCGCTGGTCCGAGCTGCCGCCGCGGTCGCGCTGGTACGGCGTCGTGGCGGCGGCCGAGGAGACGAGCTTGTCCGGCGAGAAGGTCTGGAACTTCACGGCGTCCGCGCCGGCGGCCGCGGCGATGTCGACGAGCCGGTGGGCGAGGTCGAGGTCGCCGTTGTGGTTGACGCCCGCCTCGGCGATGACGTGGACCTGTCCCGGCGTCGGCACGGTCGTGCCCGCGAGGTCGACGGGGCGGACGCCCGGCGCACCTCCGGCCGGTGCGTGCGGGTCGAGCGGGTCGGTGGTCACGGGCGTTCTCCGGTCCTGCGGGGGTGGCTCGTCTCGGGGGTGCGCGACCCTTGGGAGTCCTGGAGGGTCCGGGAAGCCGCGACGCTTCCTGCGGTCCGGCGGGCGGGGACGCCGACGACGGTGGCGCCGTCGGGCACGTCCTCGGTGACGACGGCGCCGGCCCCGACGGTGACGCCGGCCCCGACACGGACGCCCGGTAGGACGCGGGCCCCGCTGCCGACCAGCGAGCCGGCGCCCACCGATGCGGCCCCGAGGAGCACGGCGCCAGGTGCGACGTGGACGCCGTCACCCACCGTGCAGTCGTGCTCGACGACGGCCGCGGTGTTGACGACGACGGCGGTGCCGAGGGAGGCCGCGGGCCCGACGTGGGCGTGCTCGAGCACGACGGTGCCCGCGCCGAGCCGGGCTTGCGGGGCGACCGTGGCGGTGGCGGCCACGACGGCCGGTGCCGCGAGACCGCGCTCTGCGACCTGGCCCAGCAGCCGGGTGCGCGCGGGGTTGCTGCCGATCGCGACCGCGACGTCGAGGGCGTCGGCGGCCGCGCGGTCGAGCGCGTCGACGTCGGTCTCCAGGGCCTCCACGTGCCAGGCCCGCCCACCGGCGTCGCCCGCGACCGCGACGACACGGTGGCCGGCGCGCTCGAGGACGTCGACGACCGAACGCGCGTGCCCGCCGGCGCCGAGGACGACCCAGCCCGCCACGTCAGGCCCCCTGCCGCACGTGGCCGAGCGAGGTCGCCGCCTCGGCGAGGGCACCGCCGACCTTGCGAATGTTCTCGGGCTCGAGGACGGCCGGCACGCGAGGGGGGTCGAGCACGAGGCCCTCCCACGAGTTGCGCACGTACGAGTGGACGAACCAGTCGTCGATGTCGCGCTGCTCGGCGCCCAGCGACTCCCATCCGCGGTCCTCGACGAACTGCGGCAGGTCGTCGGGACTGGCGAGGGTGGCGACGTTGCCGAGCGCGCTCCAGGGCATCCGTGCACCCGACACGACGGGAAGGCCGAGCAGCCCGGCCTCGAGACCGACGGTCCCCGTGGCCGTCGTCGTGAACACGGCGCGCTTCATGAGGTCCCGCGAGTCGGCGAACGGGTCGATGGTCGCGATGTTCGGGTGGAGGTCGAACTGCGGCCAGTAGTCGGGGTCGCGTCGCCACATGAAGTGGGCGTGCTCCTTGACGGCGACGCCGATGTCGAGGGGTGCGAGGGCGTCGGCGAGGACTCGAGCCGTGTACGCCTGGTCACGCCACTCCTGCCCCATGACGTCGGCACTGGACTCGGGCTGCACCTGCAGGGGCAGGAAGACGAACCGCTCGGGCACCGGGTCCCACCGCCGGGACTGGTACTCGCGCAGGTTGAGCCGTGCCTTGACCGGGTTGAGCCATGGCAGCCGCGCGTAGTCGCTGGGCCGAGGAAGCTGGAGGTTGGCGCCGCGGTCGACCGCGAACTCCCGGACGCGGTCGGTGGCCAGACGCCAGATCTCGCCGCCGGTCTCGACCTTGAGGTTGCGGGCGTAGCCCATGGGACGGCCGTGCTCGGTCCTCCAGTCGGAGATGAACCGCTCGCCCGCCTCGACGGCGGAGGAGTCCTCGACCTGCCTCTCCCACAAGGTGATTCCCTTGGGGGCGCCGATGAGGCCGAACCGGTCGGAGGGCAGGCGGATGCCGCGCGGCCACGTCGCGAGACCCCCGTGGTGGGTCACGAGCCCGGCCGTGAGCAGCTCGGAGGTGACGGTGAACTCGACGAGCGCGAGCATCGGCCCGCGGTCGGCGATGACGGCCTCGAGCTCCTCGGCGGCGAGGTTGAGGAAGTTCATCGCGGTGTCGACCCGGTTGCGGCGCAGGGCCCGCTCGGACACGAGCAGGTCGAGCGGGTCCAGGCCGACGCCGGCGCAGGCGCGCTTCAGGGCGGCGTGCGGGGCCAGCCCGCTGACGACGTTCGCCCTGCGCGCCCGGGCGTAGGGCAGCCGCACGACGGTGGCCCGGGGCGCGTGGCGGCGTACCCATGCCAGGTTGGCGTCGGTGCGCACGACGAGGACGAGGTCCTTGGTCTCGAAGCCGGCGTGGACGAGCGCCGGAACGAGGAGGTCGTCGTAGCCCAGTCCCATGTGGACGAGGGGTGTCACCACGAAAGCGTCTCTCCTCAAAGGTCGAGCGGAAGGTCGAGCGGGTGGGGCGTGGTAAGCGCCGCCCGGCGGGCGCCTCATCCTATCCGCGCAGGCTCCGGAGGACGCCCGGCGCGAGGGCGAGGGCGCCGCCGGCGACGGCGACCGCGAGGGCGCCGCGCACCCACGCGCCCGCACCGTCGCCCGGCAGCGCGGCCCCGACGAGCGCGAGCGCGAACGAGGCCAGCGCCACTGCGGGCAGCCGAGCGGGCCACCTCAGCGGCGAGTGCCGCACGGCGAACCACGTCGTCGCGCCCACGAGCGCGACGTACGCCAGCGCCTTCGCGATCGCGACGCCGACGAGGCCGAGGCCGGCCACCGCGGCCAGCAGCCACGCCGACACGACGAGGACGCCGAGCGCCGCCAGCGCCGCCCAGGCGAGCCGCCCCGTGCGCTCGGCGTCGAGCACGGCGAGCGAGGCACCCTGGTAGACCATGTACGCCACGGCCACCGTCGACACGACGCCGAGGGCCGCGACGATGCCGGCCCGGTCGAAGGTCTGGTCGGTCATGAGCGCGACGAGCCACGGACCGAGGAGCGCGACGCCGGCGGCCCCCGCACCGACGACGGTGGTCAGGGCCGTGCCGGTGCGGGCGGTCCAGGCCCAGCGGTCCTCGAGCGGGCGCGACAGGACGAGCGGGCCCCAGGCGTTGAAGAGCGCGACGGCGAGGACGAAGGGCATGTTCCCCAGCTGCAGGGCCACCTGGTACTCGCCGGCCGCGCCGGCGCCCACGAGCCAGCCGGTGAGCAGCACGTCGCCGGACAGCAGCCCGAGCATCGCGACGGCCTGCGGCAGCAGGGGCGCCGCGAGCCGGATGCCGGCCCGGACACGGGCCCGCTCGACCGTCGGCGGCAACGGACGTCCGACGACGAGGGCGAGGAGGGCGGCGAGCACGACGACCGCCGCGTAGCCGACGAGGTAGCGACCCGCGGTCGGCTCGGCGCGAGCGGCGAGCACCCCGGCCGCTTGCGCACCGACCGTCGCCACGACCGCCAGCGCGAGAAAACCCCACGGCCGCAAGCGAGCCCGCATGAGGGTCTGACCGGAGACCACCGTGGTCAGCCCCACGGACGCGACGACGAGCGGCAGCCACACGGTGAGGTCGCCGTGGCCCACCGCCGACAGCACGAGGGCGACGACGAGGCCGACGACACCGAGCCCGAGCGCGAGCAGGACCATCGTCCCGGCCAGGGCGCGCGCCACCCTCGGCCCCTCGGCGCCGCGGTGGTGCTCGCGCAGGATGACCTGCGGGAGCCCCGCGGCCGCGATGGTGCCGACCATCTGCACGACGACCAGCCCCGTGGCCACCAGACCGAACTCGGTCCGGCCGAGGACCCGGGTCGCGAACGGCAGGACGAGCAGGACCCCGAGGCCCTGCAGGGCGGTGCCGACGAGGTAGATGACCGAGTGGGTGCCGAGCGAGACCCCCGTCGCACCCCTCGCAGCGGCTGCACCAGTGGCAGCGACTGCGGCCGGGGCACCGGCTGCACCCGGCACGGACGCGGGCGCGGGCTCGGGCGGCTCGGTGTCGGTCGCCGGGGACTCGCGGTCGTCTGCCACGATGGGAAACCTACTAGGGCGAAGGAGGACCGGGTGAGCGCGACGTGAGCGCGGTCGTCGTCGTGCGAGGGGCCGGGTCGATCGGGCGCCGTCACGCCCGCGTCCTCGCGGGCATCGGGTGCACCGTCTCGCTGTGGCCGGTCCGGCCGCGCGGCAGCTCCACCGATCCCGACCTGCCCGGCGTCCGTCTCCTCGACGACGCGTCAGGCGCGGACGCGCTCGGCGGGGCGGACCTCGTCGTCGTGGCGACCGACACCGGGCGGCACGTCCCCGACACCGTGGCCGCCCTCGACGCCGGTGCGCGTCGCGTCCTCCTCGAGAAGCCCGTGGCCCCGACGCGGTCCGCCGCGGAGGCGCTCGCCGGGCATCCTCGCGCCGGTGACGTGTGGGTCGCCGCTCCCCTGCGCGCCCACGAGGCGTTCCGCCACGTCCTCGCCTCCACCGGCTCCGTCGTCGAGGGCACGCCCGGCGGGGTCGTGTCGGCGCACGCCTGGTCGCAGTCGTGGCTGCCCGACTGGCGTCCCGAGCGGGACCACCGGCAGTCCTACTCCGCCCGCGCCGGCGAGGGCGGCGTCCTGCGCGACCTCGTGCACGAGCTGGACTACCTCACCGTGCTCCTCGGTCCCCCGGCCCTGGTCGGCGCCCGGCTCGAGCACGACGGACCCCTCGACATCGAGGCCGAGCAGGCGGCGACGCTGCTGTGGTCGGCCGGGAGGGCGACCGTGACCTGCCGCCTCGACTACGTGACGCGCCCGGCGACCCGCGGCCTCGTGCTGCGGGGACCCGACGGGTGCCTGGAGTGGGACCTGCCCTCCGCGACGGTGCGTCACACCGCGGCCGACGGCTCGGTGACGCGCCGCACCTTCACGGCCGACCGGGACCGCGACGCGACGATGGCCACCCAGGCCCGCGCCGCCCTCGACCTGGCCCCGGCCGCCGACGCGTCGACGCGTCACCGTGCGGGCGCGCCCGCCACCCTCGCGGAGGGGCTGGCCACGCTGGACCTCTGCGACCGAGCGAGAGAGCTCTCGTGACGACGACACCGCCGACGACACCGCCGACGACACCACCCCCGACACCGCCGAGCCGGTCCCGCATCCTGGCGGTCATCCCGGCTCGCGGCGGCTCGAAGGGCCTGCCGGGCAAGAACATCCGGCCACTCGCCGGTCTTCCGCTCATCGCGCACTCGGTGCGCGCCGCCGCGGTCACGCCCGAGGTGACCCGGTGCGTCGTGACGACCGACTCGGAGCAGATCGCCGAGGTCGCGCGGGCCCACGGTGGCGAGGCTCCCTTCCTGCGCCCGGCGCACTTCGCCGGCGACGACGCCCCCATGGCACCCGTCGTGCGGCACGCGCTCGAGTGGGTCGAGGCCGACGAGGGGCGGCCCTACGACGCCGTCCTGCTGCTCGACCCGACGAGTCCGTGCCGCGTGCCCGCACAGCTCGCCGAGGCGACACGCCGCCTGGCCGCCGACCCCGGCCTCGACGGGGTGGTCAGCGTCTCCGAGCCGACGTTCAACCCGGTGTGGGTCGGCGTCCGCCCGGCCGACGCCACCCGGCCCGACGGTCCCCTGACCCGGTTCCTCGACGCCGGGACCGGCATCACCCGCCGTCAGGACGCCGCCCGGTTCCTGCGGATCAACGGCAACTTCTACCTGTGGCGGGCCGCCTTCGTCCGCCGGCTCGAGGCGTCGTGGTTCGACGAGGGCACCCATGCCGGCCTCGAGATCCCCGAGGCGCAGGCGTTCTCGATCGACGACGAGTACGAGTTCCGGCTCATCGAGGCCCTCGTGGGCGCCGGCCTCGTCACCCTGCCGTGGCTCGACGCCGCGGACGACCCGACGACAGGGGACGCCCGATGACGACCGACCGTCCGAGCGACGCCACGAGCAACCGCACGACCGGCCCCACCGACCTCGCCGACCTGACCGGACGGACCGCCGTCGTCACCGGCGGCGCCGGTCCCCTCGGCCGGGTGCTGTCCGACGCCCTGGCGGCGGCGGGGGCTCGGGTCGTCGTCGTCGACCTCGACGCGTCGGCGTGCGCCGAGGCCGCCACGGCCCTGCCCGGCTCGGACCACGTCCCGCTCGGCGCGAACCTCCTCGACCCCGAGGGGCTCTCGGACGTCGTCACTGCCGTGACCGCACTCGGCGCCTGTGACGTGCTCGTCCACAACGCGGCCTTCACCGGCACCTCCGGCGTGCCGGGCTACGCCGTGCCGTTCGAGGAGCAGACCGACGAGGCGTTCACGCTGGCCCTGGCCCTCAACCTCACGGCCCCGTTCTCGCTGACCAGGCGCCTCGCCCCCCTGCTGCGGGCCGGTGGCCACGGCAGCGTCGTCAACGTGTCGAGCATCTACGGTCTCGTCGGGCCCAACATGGGCCTCTACGCGGGGACCCGGATGGGCAACCCGGCGGCCTACGCGGCCAGCAAGGGCGGGCTCGCCCAGCTGACGCGGTACCTGTCGACCGTCCTCGCTCCGGAGGTGCGGGTCAACGCCTTCGCTCCCGGTGGCATCGCCCGGGGGCAGGACGACGCCTTCGTCGAGCGGTACGAGGCGCTGACGCCGCTGGGCCGGATGGGCACCGAGGACGACTTCCGCGGCGTCGTCACGTGGCTCGCGTCGGACGCGTCGGCGTACGTCACCGGGCAGGTCGTCGCCGTGGACGGCGGCTGGACGGCCTGGTAGGCCGCGCAGCCCGCCGACACCTCAGTCCTTGAGCTCGGGGGCGACCTTCTCCTCGAACAGCTCGATGCCGGAGCGGTCGTAGGCGGCCTCGCCGAAGTAGGTGATCGCGTAGGTCATCCCCCGCGACTGCATGTCCTTGAGCACCTCGACGACCTGCTCCGGCGTGCCGACGGCCGGCTGCCGTCGCAGCGCCGCGACGTGCTCCTCGACCTTGGCGTCCGGCACGCCACCCTTGCGCAGCAGCTCGCCGTTGAACGCGAGGCGGTCCTCGACGTCGGCCTCGGTCTCGCCGATGACGACGTTGAAGTTGCCCGAACGCACGATGGAGTCGAAGTCGCGCCCGAGGTCCTTGCAGTGGTCGGCGAGGATCGCGCTCTTGCGGTCGAAGGTCTCGGGGTCGTCGAAGAAGTTCGTGTAGTCGGCGTACTGCGCCGCGATCCTCAGGGTGACCTTCTCCCCGCCGCCGGCGATCCACATCGGGATGCCGTTGCGCTCGCTGCCCGGGTGGCTCGTGCCCTGCAGCGGCCGGGGCGCGCAGAGGGCGCCGTCCACCTGGTAGTACGTCCCGTCGAGCGTGGCCGACCCGGTGGTCCACATGTCTCGGAAGACCTGGACGCCCTCGCGAAGCGCACCGAGCCGATCACCGGCCTTGGGGAACCCGTAGCCGTAGGCGCGCCACTCGTGCTCGTACCAGCCGCCGCCGATGCCCATCTCGGTCCGCCCGCCCGAGATGACGTCGACCGTCGCCGCGACCTTCGCCAGGTAGGCGGGGTTGCGGTAGGCCATGCACGTGCACATCTGGCCGAGCCGGACGCGGTCGGTCGCTGCCGCGAACGCCGCCATCAGCGTCCAGGCCTCGTGCGTCGCCTCGCCGGACGGCTGCGGCACGGTGTGGAAGTGGTCGTACACCCAGATCGACTCGAAGACGGCTCCGTCGTCGGCGTGCTTGGCGAGGTTGACCATCGCCTCCCACTGCTGGGCCGGCTCGATGCCGACCAGATCCATGCGCCAACCCTGGGGAACGAACATTCCGAATCGCATCCGCCCATCCAACCACGACGGACCGCGCGGGGACCGGCGGTCCTCCGGCGCCTGCTGCGTGTGAGGATGGGGCGCATGGCCCAGCACCGCAACGATCCCGACGTCATCCGCGACCTGCTGAACACGCCGGCGACCTGGGCCGTCGTGGGGCTCGGCGACAACCCGGACCGCACCGCCCACCGCGTGTCGCTGTGGCTCCAGCGCGAGCTCGGCATGCACCTCGTCCCGGTCCACCCGTCCGCGGCCACGGTGCACGGCGCCACCGGCTACGCCGCGCTCGCCGACGTCCCCGACGGCACCGTCGTCCGGGTCGTCGACTTCTTCGTCAACAGCGACCACGTCGGCGCGCTCGTCGACGAGGCGGTCGCCCAGCGGGAGCGACTCGGCATCGAGGCGCTGTGGCTGCAGCTCGGTGTCGTCGACGAGGACGCCGCGGCCCGGGCGGAGGCGGCCGGCCTGGCGGTCGTCATGGACACCTGCCCGAAGATCGAGTACCCGCGCATCCAGCCCGGCGACGGTGCCGACGCCGTCACCGGCTGACGACGCGCGACACCTGCCCAGTCGGTTCGGTCGGCCCGGTCGACCCGGTCGGCTCGCTCGGCTCAGTCGAGGCCGCGTGCGACCTCGTCGCGCAGCTTCGCGCCCTTGGCGTGGGCCTGGTCCCGCAGGTCCTCCTGGAAGGCGAGCATCCGCTCTCGGACGTCGACAGCCAGCTCGTCCGAGCCGGACGCGACGATCCGCGCCGCGAGGAGGCCGGCGTTGCGCGCGCCACCGACCGACACGGTGGCGACGGGCACACCGGCGGGCATCTGCACGATCGACAGCAGCGAGTCCATGCCGTCGAGGTACTTCAGGGGCACCGGGACGCCGACGACCGGCAGCGGGGTCACCGACGCGAGCATCCCGGGCAGGTGAGCCGCACCGCCGGCACCGGCGATGACGACGCGCAGGCCGCGGCCGGCGGCGTCGTGCCCGTACGCGATCATCTCGTCGGGCATCCGGTGCGCGGACACGACATCGGCCTCGAAGGGGATGTCGAACTCCTGCAGGGCCCGCGCGGCCTCGCGCATCACGGGCCAGTCGCTGTCGCTGCCCATGACGATGCCGACGACGGGCCGCTGCGGCTCGGGGGTCTGGTCGCTCACGTGGTCCTCATTCCGTGACGGTGCCGCGCAGGTAGTCCGCGGCGTGGCCGGCCCGCCCGCGGGCCTCGGCGAGGTCGGTCGAGCTGACGTTGACGTGGCCGATCTTGCGACCCGGGCGCACGCCCTTGCCGTAGAGGTGGACCTTGACCCCCGGGTCGCGGGCCATGACGTGCCGGTAGGCGGGGTAGAGCTGCTCGTAGTCGCCGCCGAGGACGTTGGCCATGACGGTCCACGGTGCGCGTGGGCGCGGGTCGCCGAGGGGCAGGTCGAGCACCGCGCGCAGGTGCTGTTCGAACTGCCCGGTGACGGCGCCGTCCATCGACCAGTGGCCGCTGTTGTGGGGGCGCATCGCCAGCTCGTTGACGACGTACGTCGGCCGGCCGTCGCGCTCGACCTCGAACATCTCGACGGCGAGCACGCCCGTCACGCCGAGCTCCCCGGCGATGCGCAGGGCTGCCTCGGTGGCGGTCGAGGCGAGGTCGGCGTCGAGGTGCGGAGCGGGTGCGAGGACCTCGGTGCAGATGCCGTCGGTCTGGACGGTCTCGACGACGGGCCACGCCGCCGCCTGGCCGGAGGGGCTGCGTGCCACGAGGACGGCGATCTCGCGGGTGAAGTCGACCTTCTCCTCGAGGAGCAGCCCGTCCGCGAGGGCGCCGGGCTCACCGACGCGGGTGAGCCAGTCGGCGAGGTCGGCGACGGACCGCGCCACGACGACCCCCTTGCCGTCGTAGCCGCCGCGCGGCGTCTTGGCGACGACCGGCCACCCGACCTCGCCCGCGAAGGCCTCGACGTCCGCCGCGGTCCGGGCCGCACGCCAGCGCGGACAGGCGACGCCGAGGGCCTCGAGCCGTTCGCGCATCGCCAGCTTGTCCTGGGCGAACCGCAGCGCCGAGGGCGTGGGGTGGAGCACGACGCCCTCGGCCTCGAGCTCGGCGAGGACCTCCTGGGGCACGTGCTCGTGGTCGAAGGTGACGACGTCGCACGCGGCCGCGAAGGCGCGGATCGCCTCGACGTCGGTGTGCGCCCCGACGGGGGCGCTCGGCACGACGAGGGCCGCGGCCGCGGTGTCGCTCTCGGCGAGGACGGACAGCTGGATGCCGAGCTCGACGGCCGGTCCCTGCATCATCCGGGCCAGCTGGCCGCCGCCGACGACGCCGACGACGGGGAATCCTCCGGGGGCGCGCTTGGGCTGGCTCACGGCGCCCAAGCGTAGCCGCGCGGCCTCAGGCCCGGACGTCCGGTCCACCCGACGCCGCCGGTGCCACCCCCGCCGGGTGTGCGGGCAGGCCGTCCGGCTCGGCGAGCACCGCCTCCGCGTGGCGCGGGTCGGCGAGGTCGGGGTGGTGCGTCCGCACCGCGGCGAAGGTCCACAGCTTGTTGAGCACGAAGGACACCGGCGTCGTCACCGCGATGACGATGAGCTGGGCCCAGTAGAGGCGGGTGCGGAAGCCCGTCGAGTTGTCGAAGACCGACTGCGGCAGGTGCAACGCCGAGCTCGGGTGCATGAGCAGGGTCAGCAGGACGAGGCCCACCACCTGGGCGAGCAGACCGACGGCGAGGAACGGCAGGTACTCCCGCAGCCACCGGGCGTGCCGGCTCGTCCGGAACGTCCACGAGCGGTTGAGCTGGAAGTTCCAGAGGTTGGCGACGAGGAACGCGACGGTCGAGTACACGTGGTACCAGCGCACGTGGTACTCGGTGCCGGCGAGGGCGAGCAGGGCCAGGTGCTCGCCGGGGCCGAGCTTCTTGACGAGGATGAGGGTGACCATGTTGACGAGCACGCCGGAGGCACCCACGGCCCCGAACCGGAAGAGCAGCACCCAGTTGTGGCGGTGGCGCACGAACAGGTAGTGGTGCACGCGCCTCACGGGCGCACCCTACCCCCGCCCCCGGGGAGCCCCCGGCGGTTCAGTCGGTCTCGGCCTCGGACAGGAACAGGGCGAACCGGGCCGGCTGGGCCTGGACGAGGTCGAGGCGGCCGCCGTTGGACTCGGCGAGGTCACGTGCCAGGGCGAGGCCCAGGCCGGTGCTGCCCCCCGCCCCGCTGCTGACCGAGCGCTCGAAGATGTGCGGCGCCATCGCCGCGGGCACGCCGTCGCCCTGGTCGCTGACCTCGACGATGACCGACGGGCCGGACCGGCGCGCGTGGATGTCCACCGTGCCACGGCCGTGCACGAGGGAGTTCTCGAGCAGCGTCGAGAGGATCTGGGACAGCGCCACCGGCGTCGACCGGACGAAGAGGCCGCGCTCGCCACGGACGCGCACGGACCGTCGCGCCTGCTCGAAGGCCGGCTGCCACTCGCGCTGGAGCGCGGCGATGACCGAGTCGAGGGAGACCGCCGGCGAGGGGCCACCGGACCCGCGGGCCCGCCCCAGCAGGTCGTCGACGACGCGCGTCAGCCGCTCGACCTGGGCGATCGCGATGTTCGCCTCCTCCTTGACCACCTCGGCGTCGTCGGTCTCGGAGATCTCCTCGAGGCGCATGAGCAGGGCGGTCAACGGCGTGCGCAGCTGGTGCGAGGCGTCGGCTGCGAAGTCACGCTCGGCCGCCAGCGTCTTGGTCATGTCGTGGGCCCGGCGCGTCATGACGCCGGACACCTCGTCGATCTCGGCGATGCCGGAGTGGACCGGCGTCAGCCGGGCCTCGCCGTTGGCGAAGCGTGCCGCGAGGTGGAGCAGCTCCTGTGACGCCCCCTCGACGCGCTGGCGCCAGGCCCGGGTCGCGAGGAACCCCACGCCGGCGGCGACGGCCGCAACCCCGGCCATCGCGGCGGCGAACCAGCCCAGGCCCACGAGCGGGTCGGGGTCGAGCCACGCGCCCACCTCGTCGCGTTGCTGGGTCAGGACCCACCAGAGGACGCCGGTGGCCAGGACGAGGCACAGCCCGGCCGTGACCCCCACGACCACGAACGTCATCCGGTCGAGCAGCCGCCTCATCTCACTCCGCCTGGGGACGCTCGAAGCGGAAGCCCACGCCACGGACCGTCGCGATGTACTGCGGCGACGTGGCGTCGTCACCGAGCTTGCGGCGCAGGACCGAGATGTGCATGTCGAGGGTCTTGGTGGACCCGAACCACGCGGTGTCCCAGATCTCGCGCATCAGCTGCTCGCGGGAGACGACCTTGCCCTGCTCACGCACGAGCACCCGAAGCAGGTCGAACTCCTTGGCGGTCAGCTGCAGCTCCTGGCCCTTGAACCAGGCGCGGCGGCCGTCGGAGTCGATGCGGACCAGCTCCCCCGAGGCGACGACCTCCGTCGGGGTGCGCCGCAGCAGGGCCCGGACGCGGGCGAGCAGCTCGGCGAGCCGGAAGGGCTTGGTGACGTAGTCGTCGGCCCCGGCGTCGAGGCCCACGACGGTGTCGACCTCGTCGGCGCGGGCAGTGAGGATGAGGACGGGGATCGTGCGGCCCTCGGCGCGGATGCGACGGCACACCTCGAGGCCGTCGATCTTCGGCAGGCCGAGGTCGAGCAGGACGAGGTCGGGGTTCTCCTTGGCGCCGTCGAGGGCGGCCGAGCCGTCCTCGCGCACGTCGACGTCGTACCCCTCGCGCCGCAGCGCCCGCGCCAGCGGTTCCGAGATGGCCGGGTCGTCCTCCGCCAGGAGCACTCTCGTCATGTCACCGTCCCTCACATCGCTCGGGGCCGCCGCTCGTGTCGTCCGCGCCGGCCGTGGGCAGCCTATCGACAATGGGACGATTCGCACTCGCACGCACCGTCGGCACGCACCCGCGTCGTCGACGCGGCGGCGACCACCACGACGTGCGCTCGCCCTCGGCGCGCGGTGAGGGCCCGGCCGCCCCGGGAGCGCTCAGCGTCCCGGCCACTGCGGGCGCCGCTTCTCGGCGAACGCCGCCACGCCCTCGCGCCGGTCACCGGAGAAGGCCGTGGCGCGCCAGCACGCGTCCTCGATCTCGAGACCGGCCGCGAGGTCGACGTCGGCACCCAGACGCATGGCCTTCTTGGCGTTGCGCAGGCCCACCGGCGAGTTGGCGGCCACGAGGGCCGCCAGCTCGAGGGCCCGCTCCCGTGCCGTCCCCGCGGCCACAACCTCGTCGACGGCACCGAGCGCGAGGGCCTCGTCCGCCTCGAGCCGGGCGGCGGTGAAGATCGCCCGCGCGGCGCGCGACCAGCCGACCCGGCGCACGAGCAGCTGCGTGCCGCCCCCTCCCGGGATGACGCCGACACCGACCTCCGGCAGGCCCACGGTGGCTCCCGCGCCGGCGACGATGACGTCGCACGAGAGCGCGAGCTCGAAGCCGCCCCCGAGCGCGAACCCGTCGACGGCCGCGACGGCCGGCACCGGCAGCCCGAGGACGCCGCCGTACGCCGCCCGGGCCACCGGCCGCTGCTCCATGAGGTCGGCGTCGGTGAAGGCGTTGCGCTCCTTGAGGTCGGCCCCGACGCAGAACGCCGTGGGGTGGCTCGAGGTGAGGACGACGCAGCGGACCGACGCGTCCGCGGCCACCTCGGCGGTGGCCGCGCTGATCGCGCGGGCCATGTGGGTGGAGACGGCGTTCATCGCCGCGGGGCGGTCGAGGACGATCTCGGCGACGTGGGCCAGGCGCGGCTCGTCGAACCGCTCGACGCGCACGAGCGGGGGCGGCGGGGTGGGCTGGTCGGTCACGGCGGCTCTCCTGGCGACGGGCGGGCGGTGCTGGACGGTGCGGATGGTCGGTGTGGACGGTCGGTGGTCGGGTGGGGGTCGTCGGTGAGGTGGGACGGCCGGGCGGTCAGGACGTCCGGCGTCCGGCGGCGGACGCGCGGCGCAGGAGCGACGGCGTCACCGGACCGACGCCGCGCAGGATGCGTCGACGCTGCCCGGTCAGCTCGAAGCCGGACATCGCCGCGAGCTCGCGCGCCAGCGTCGCGTCGACGAGGACGGTGCCGGCCTGTGCGACGGCCGTCAGCCGGGAGGCCCGGTTGACCGTCGTGCCGAAGACGTCGCCGAGCCGCGAGATGATCGGTCCGCGGGCCATGCCGCAGCGGACGTCGGGCAGGACGTCGTCCTCGGTCATCGTCTCGACGAGGTCGAGCGCGATGGCGGCCGCGGGCGCCACGCCGACCGTCGTGAAGAGCACCTCGTCGCCGACCGTCTTGATGAGTCGGCCGCCGTGGGCCGTGATGACGTCGGCCGACAGCGCCTCGAACCGGGACACCAGCCGGGCGAGGTCGCGCTCGGACATCCGCCGCACGAGGGCCGTGAAGTTGACGAGGTCGGCGAACCCGACCGAGCGCATCTTCGTCAGGCCGTAGGACTCGGGGTCGGCGTCGGCGAGCATGCGCGACACGGTGGCCGACAGGTGCCGGCGCCACGCGTAGACGAGGAGGGGCTCGAGGCGGTCGGTCAGCGCGGCGAGCCGCCGGGCCGTCTCCTCCGCCGTCTGGATGCCGGGCACCGCGCGGGACTCCCCGGCGTCGTGCTCGTCCTGCGCCTGGGCCGCCGACCACTCGGCCTCGACCGCCTCGGCGATGAGCTGCGACTGCCAGCCGGCGAGGCGGTCGGTCGAGCGCGCGAAGGCCCGGGTCATGGCCAGGGCGGTCGTCTCGTCGAGCAGTCCCTCGCGCACGATGCCCGCCACGGCCGCCAGGGCCCGCTGGTCGGCCTCGGTGAACAGCTCGTCGTCGGTGTCGACGACGGGGAACCCGAGCGCGTGCCAGAACCTGCGGGCCGAGAGCAACGACACCTCGGCGGCACGGCTGACGTCGCGCCGACGCAGCTCGAGCGGTCGGCCGAGCAGCTGTTCGGTGTAGTCACGGGTCGCCCGCTCCTCGCCGTCCGGCCGGCCCTCGGCACGAACGACGCGTGCGGCCTCGGCGACGTCGGCGGCCGAGGCGGCGTCGGCGGCCGAGGCGGCGTCGGCGGCCGAGGCGGCGTCGGCGGCCGGGGCGGGCTCCGCCGGGTCGGAGGGCGTGCCGATGCCGCCCGCGAGGTCCGCGACGTCCGCGACGTCCGGGGCGTCCGGGGCGGCAGCGTCGTCGGCGCCCGCGACGTCCGCGGCGTCGGCGCCCGGCTCGGTCATGCGCCGATCATGCCAGCAGGCCCTCCAATCACCGCCGCCGCACGTGGACGACGTCGCCGGCCGCGAAGGCCCGCCGTCCGGACGCCGTGTCGACGACGAGGGCACCGGTGTCGTCGACGGCGACGGCGGTGCCCTCGACAGGGTCACCGACCGGCAGGTGCACCCGGATCACCTGCCCCAGCGTCGAGCAGGCCTCGCGGTAGGCCTCCCGGGCGGCCCCGGCGCCGAGCCCGGCGTCGACCCCGGGACCGACCAGGGCGGCCAGCTCGCGCAGGTAGGCCACGACGAGGTCCTCGCGGCGCACGCGTGCTCCGGCCAGGGCCAGGGAGGTGGCGGTGTCGACGGGCAGCTCCTCGCGGTCCTGGTCGACGTTGACCCCGGCGCCCACGACGACCGCTCGGGACGGCACCTGTCCCGCCGACGCCGCGTCGCCTGCAGGGTCGCTCGCCCGGTCGGCCGGCACGTCGACCAGCTCGCAGAGGATGCCACTCACCTTGCGGTCGTCGTCCTCGGCAAGCAGCACGTCGTTGGGCCACTTGAGGCGCGGTGTGAGCGCGTGGCCCGCCCGTTCCGTCGTCGCCCGCACCGCACGGGCGAGGGCGAGACCGGCGAGCAGCGGCAGCCAGCCCAGGCCCGCGGGATCCCGGACCGGCACGGCGGCGGACACCGCGACCGACGCACGGTCCGGCACCTGCCACACGCGTCCGAGCCGGCCGCGTCCTCCCGTCTGGTGGTCGGTGAGCACGACCCACCACAGCGCGCCCTCGCTCGAGGCGAGGCGCGACGCGTCCGGGCCGAGGCCTTCGGCCGTCCCTGTGAGGAGGTCGCGCAGGCGGCTGTTCGTCGACCCGATGGCCGGGTGGAACTCGACGCCGCGCCACGGCTGCCCGGACGTGACCAAGGCCGCATCGACGATCTCCGGCTCCAGCGAGTTGCGCACGTCTCCAAGGCTAGAGTGCCGCCATGGCAACGGATCACGCCCTGGCAGAGCCGTCCACGCCGACCCCCAGCCCGTCGTCCGACGGCGCCGCGGAGGCCGCGTCCGGGCCGGACCTGTCGACGACGGCGGGCAAGCTGGCCGACCTGAAGCGTCGCGTGGCCGAGGTCGCGCACGCCGGGTCCGAGCGGGCCGTCGAGAAGCAGCACGCGCGGGGCAAGAAGACGGCGCGGGAGCGGATCGCGATGCTGCTGGACGAGGGCAGCTTCATCGAGATGGACAAGTACGCCCGGCACCGCAGCAACAACTTCGGCCAGGAGAAGAACCGTCCCTACGGCGACGGCGTCGTCACCGGGTACGGCACCATCGACGGGCGCCAGGTCGCCGTCTTCGCCCAGGACTTCACCGTCTTCGGCGGCTCCCTCGGCGAGGTCTTCGGCGAGAAGATCGTCAAGGTCATGGACTTCGCCATGAAGATCGGCTGCCCGGTCATCGGCCTCAACGACTCCGGCGGCGCCCGGATCCAGGAGGGCGTCGTGTCCCTGGGCCTGTACGGGGAGATCTTCTTCCGCAACGTGCGCGCCTCCGGGGTCATCCCGCAGATCTCCCTGGTCATGGGCCCGTGCGCCGGCGGCGCGGTCTACTCCCCGGCGATCACCGACTTCACCGTCATGGTCGACCAGACCTCGCACATGTTCATCACCGGCCCCGACGTCATCAAGACCGTCACCGGCGAGGACGTCGGCTTCGAGGACCTCGGCGGCGCCAGGACCCACAACACGAAGTCCGGCGTCGCCCACCACATGGGCACCGACGAGCAGGAGGCCATCGACTACGTCAAGGCGCTGCTGTCCTACCTGCCCAGCAACAACCTGGAGACCCCGCCGACCTACGGCGAGGGCGAGGCCGACCTGACCGTCACCGACACCGACCGGTGGCTCGACACGTGCATCCCCGACTCCCCCAACGTGCCCTACGACATGAAGCAGGTCATCGAGCACGTCGTCGACGCCGGCGAGGACGGGCCGGACTTCCTGGAGGTGCAGCCGCTGTTCGCGCCGAACATCATCACCGGCTTCGCCCGGATCGACGGCATGCCGGTCGGCATCGTGGCCAACCAGCCGCTGCAGCTGGCCGGCTGCCTGGACATCGACGCCTCGGAGAAGGCCGCCCGGTTCGTGCGCACCTGCGACTGCTTCAACGTGCCGGTGCTCACGTTCGTCGACGTGCCCGGGTTCCTGCCCGGCACCGGCCAGGAGTGGGACGGCATCATCCGCCGCGGCGCCAAGCTCATCTACGCCTACGCCGAGGCCACCGTCCCGAAGATCACCGTCATCACCCGCAAGGCCTACGGCGGCGCCTACGACGTCATGGGCTCCAAGCACCTCGGTGCCGACATCAACCTCGCCTGGCCCACCGGCCAGATCGCCGTCATGGGCGCCCAGGGCGCCGTCAACATCCTCTACCGCAAGGAGCTGGCCGCGACCGCCGCCGCCGGCGGCGACGTCGAGGCCCGCCGCGCCGAGCTCGTCGCGCACTACGAGCAGACCCTGGCCAACCCCTACATCGCCGCCGAACGCGGCTACATCGACACCGTCATCAGCCCGTCCAACACCCGGATGAACGTCACCCGCGCGCTGCGCGCCCTGCGCACCAAGCGCGAGACGCTGCCGCCGAAGAAGCACGGGAACATCCCGCTGTGACCACCCGCACCAGCCCCACCACGCCCGACGCCGGCGGCCACCCGACCGGCGAGGAGACGCCGCAACCGCCGCAACCGCCGCTGCTGCGGATCCTGTCCGGCGACCCGACCCCCGAGGAGCTCGCCGCCCTCGTCGCCGTCCTCTCCGCGCTCGGGGACGCCCGCGACCCCGAACCGGCACGCGGCCGCTCACCGTGGAGCGACCCGGGCTGGCACCTCGTCGGCGCCTCCGCGCGTCGCGACGGGTGGCGCGCCAGCGCCCTCCCGCGCTGACCCCGACACGCCCCGCGAAGCCCGGCGAGCCGAGTGGGCGTGTCGCCGAGTCCGTTGTGCCAGCGCGACGTTCGCGTCACGGCGGCGTCCTGCACTCGGTTGGCCCCGCGGGGGACCCTCGCCTAGGCTGTCCCCTCGTGTCCGTCGACCCCACCGCCGCCACCCGCCTCGCAGGCCGTTACCTGCTGCGTGAGCTCATCGCGGTCGGGGGGATGGGTGAGGTGCACCTGGCCGTCGACGAGCGCCTCGGCCGACGCGTCGCGGTCAAGGTCATGTCCCGCGCGGTCTCCGAGTACTCGGACTCGGTCGAGCGGTTCCGTCGCGAGGCCGTCGTCGTGGCGCGGCTCAACCACCCGAACATCGCGCAGGTCTACGACTACGGCATCGAGGACGGCGCGCACTTCATCGTCATGGAGTACGCCGAGGGCTCCGACCTCGCCCACCTGCTGCGTGACCGCGGCCCGCTCGCGGCCGACGCAGCCCTGGCGGTGACGGCACAGGTGTGCGCGGCGCTCGCCGCGGCGCACCGGGCGGGTGTCGTGCACCGCGACGTCAAGCCGGGCAACGTCATCGTCGGCCCCGACGGCGCGGTCAAGGTCACCGACTTCGGCATCGCCCGGGCGCTCGGCCAGACCGCCCTGACCGACGTCGGCACCGTGCTCGGCACGGCCCAGTACCTGCCGCCCGAGCAGGCTCGCGGCGAGGCGGCGACGCCGGCATCCGACATCTACTCGCTCGGCATCCTGCTCTACCAGATGGTCACGGGCAGGCCGCCCTTCACCGGTGACTCCCCCGTCGCCATCGCCATGCGCCACCTCGAGGAGTCGGTGCCGGCGCCGAGCGACACCGTGCCCGGTCTGCCTGCGGTCGTCGACCGCGTCGTCGCCCGGGCCACGGCCAAGTCCCCGGCCGACCGGTACGCCGACGCCGACGCGATGGCCCGCGCCGTGCGCGCCGCCGACCCCACCGACGCCCTCCAGCCGGCCGACGCCTCGGAGGCCCTCGCGGCGACGCGCGCCCTGCCGACCACCGACGGGGCGAGTACGGCGCGGGTCGTGCGATCCGACCCGCCTCGACGGCGTCGGGCTCTGCTCCTCTGGGGCGCGGTCGCGGCCGTGCTCGCCACGGTCTTCGTCGGGGCCGTCGTCTCCGCGCTCACCTCCGGCTCCCAGGGCCCGGCCTCGGCCTCGTCGACGAAACGGCCCGCACCCGCCGTCGTGACGACGAGCGCGCCGGACCCGAGCACCGCCCCGCCGACCCAGACCGCCGCACCGGTCACCACCGAGCCGGCTCCCGCGGACACCACCGGCCGGGGTGACGGGCAGGAGGGCGACGAGGTGCGGGTGCCGGCCGACCTCGTCGGGGGCGACCCCGGCTTCGCCCGGGCGGCCCTCGAGCAGCTCGGCCTGACCGTGAAGGGCGTCGAGGTCCGTTCGCGGGCGCCCGAGGGCGAGGTCCTCGCGACGTTCCCGCGTGCCGGCCGGACGGTGCAGCAGGGCTCCACCGTGGCGGTCGTCGTCAGCAAGGGCGGCGTCCGGGGCAAGGACGCGCAGCCGTGGACGGTCCCCAACGGCTTCGTCGGGGCCCCCGCCGACGACGTCGAGTCATGGGTCGACCAGCAGGGCGTCAAGGTCCTGCGCGTCGAGCTCGCCGCCGATGCCGACCGAGGCCTCGTCGTCGGCACCTACCCCGGGTCCGGGGCGACGACACGCAGCGGCGAGCTCGTCCTCTTCGTCTCCGACGGGCACGGCTCCGACTGAGGCGTGGGCCCGCCGAAAACGGGTGGGCCCACCGCCACCGGCGTGGGATACGTTCGGCGGGTGACTGACACCGCACCCACACCGGCAACCGCCGCGGCGCCCACGACGCGCCCGCAGACCGACGTCGACCGCATCGCCGAGACCTACTTCGACGCCATGGTCGAGCTGAGCCCGATCAGCGCCACGAGCCTCGGCGTCCCGGGGCGCGAGGACGAGCTCGACGACCTGTCCCCGGCCGGCAACGCCGCCCTGTCGGCCCTGCGCCGCCGCACCCTCGAGGCCCTCGCGTCGGCGACGCCGGCCGACGACGTCGACCGCGTCACGGTCGCCGCGATGCGGGAGCGCCTCGGCCTGGCCGAGGAGCGCCACGCGGCCGGCCTGGACGAGATGTCGCTCAACGTCCTCGCCTCGCCGCTGCAGGCGGTCCGCGACGTCTTCGACCTCATGCCCACCGACACGCAGGAGCAGTGGCGCACCCTGGCCGTCCGCATGGGGCGCATCCCGACGGCGCTCGAGCAGTACAAGGAGTCCCTGCTCGTGGCCCGCGACCGGGGACAGGTGTCGCCGCGTCGCCAGGTCGTCGCGTGCGCCGAGCAGTCGCGCGACCTCGTGGGCGACGACGGGTACTTCGCGACCTTCGTGGCCGGCGCCTCCGTGGGTGGGCGTCCCCTCGCGGGCGAGGAGCGGGAGCTGCTCGAGGCCAACGCCCGGGCGGCGGCCGACGCGTACGCGGGGATCGCCGACTGGCTCGAGGCCGAGCTGCTCCCCCACGCCCCCGAGGCCGACGCGTGCGGGCGCGACCGGTACCAGCTGGAGTCGCGCTACTTCCTCGGCGCCACCGTCGACCTCGAGGAGACCTACCGCTGGGGCCAGCAGGAGGTCGCACACCTGCACGCCCAGATGACGCAGATCGCCGAGGGTCTCGAGCCGGGCGCGTCCGTGCGGCGCGGGGTCGAGATCCTCGACGCCGACGACCGCTACGCCCTGCACGGCACCGACGCCCTCAAGGCCTGGATGCAGGAGCGCGCCGACGAGGTCATCGCGAACCTCAAGGACGTCCACTTCGACATCCCGGGCCCGGTGCAGCGCATCGAGTGCATGATCGCCCCGACGCAGACCGGCGGCATCTACTACACCGGCCCGTCCGACGACTTCAGCCGACCGGGCCGGATGTGGTGGTCGGTGCCCAAGGGCAACACCGAGTTCCGCACCTGGAACGAGCTGACGACCGTCTACCACGAGGGCGTCCCGGGCCACCACCTGCAGGTCGCGCAGACGGTCTACCGCTCCGAGCTGCTGAACCGGTGGCGTCGGCTCGAGTCGTGGGTCTCCGGCCACGGCGAGGGCTGGGCCCTCTACGCCGAGCGCCTCATGGCCGAGCTGGGCTACATGGACGACCCGGGCAACCGGATGGGTTGGCTGGCCGGGCAGTCGCTGCGGGCCGCCCGGGTCGTCATCGACATCGGCGTGCACTGTGGCTTCGACGCGCCCGACGAGGTCGGCGGTGGCGCCTGGGACTACGACAAGGCGTGGGCCTACCTGACCCGCTACGGGTTCATGGACGAGAAGATCCTGCGCTTCGAGCTCAACCGCTACCTCGGCTGGCCCGGCCAGGCGCCCAGCTACAAGATCGGCGAGCGCCTCTGGCTGCAGCTGCGCGACCAGGTCAAGGAGCGCGAGGGTGACTCGTTCGACCTCAAGGCCTTCCACCGCCGCGCGCTCGACCTCGGCGGGGTCGGTCTCGACACGCTCCGCGAGGCCGTGCTGGACGGGGCCTGAGCGGCCGAGCTGGCACCGGGCCGCTCCCTCGTCACGGAGGGAGCGGCCGGCCCTGGCCGTATGCTGCCCGCATGGCGACCGACCCCCTCTCCGCGCCCGCCCGTGTCAGCGTCGTCCTCGCCTCGGCGTCCCCTGCTCGTCTCGAGACGCTGCGCCGGGCCGGCATCGACCCGATCGTCATGGTCAGCGGCGTCGACGAGGACCTCGCCCTCGCCGAGGCGACCGAGCGCTACGGGCCCCTCGAACCGGCCGACATCGCGCTGCTGCTGGCCCGGGCGAAGGCCGAGGAGGTCGCCGCCCGCTCGGACCGGGCGGCCCTCGTGCTGGGCTGCGACTCGGTGCTGGAGCTCGACGGAGAGATGCACGGCAAGCCGGCGGACGGGGCCGAGGCGGTCTCCCGCTGGCGCCGGATGCGGGGACGGTCCGGCGTCCTGCACACGGGTCACTGGCTCGTCGACGACCGCGACGACTCCGGGGCGACGCTCGGGGCGACCGCCTCGACGACCGTCCACTTCGCGCGCCTGTCCGACGACGAGATCGAGGCCTACGTCGCAACCGGCGAGCCGCTGAGCGTCGCGGGCGCGTTCACCGTCGACGGGCTCGGCGGCGCGTTCGTCACGGCCGTCGAGGGCGACCACCACAACGTCGTCGGCCTGTCGCTGCCCCTGCTGCGCGAGCTGCTCGCCGACGCCGGCATCGAGTGGTTCGACGTCGTAGGGCGCTCGGCGGAGTGAGGCGACCGCCGAGCCGGCAGTCCGTCTGCCCGGTCAGGGGTAGAGGTCGTCGGTGAGGTTCTCGATGACGAGGTAGTTCTCGGTCCACCACCACATCTGCGCCGCTCCGGCGACGACGATGAGCCCGAGGACCCACCAGCGGTAGCGCTCGACCCGGGGCAGCCTGAGGAACCAGGCGATGACGAGCGTCATCGGGAACGCGAGCATCGCGTACCGGATCCGGCTCGGCGTCGTGCTCGTGACGAGGAGCAGGTACGCCGGGTACGCACCGGCCCAGCCCCAGATCTCCGGGCCCCACCGCCACGAGTGCCGCGACAGCATGAACCAGGCGAAGGCGGCCACCCCGGCGATGCCGAGAACCTGGCCGATGACACCCCAGTAGTCGTAGAGCAGGTTCCACCACAGGTAGAGCTTGACCTTGGTCTGGATGTTCCAGGCCAGCATCGTCTGGTTGTAGGCGTCGGGGGTCTCGGTGGCGATCGACACGATCGTCGGCCACAGCCAGGTCAGGGCACCGGCGTAGGCCGCGAGCCCCGCCATGAGCCAGCGGAACCGCACCGGGTTGGTGCCCTCGTCCTTCTTCCACCAGCGGACCGCGGCGTGGGCGAGGATGACCGGGACCATGGCGATGACGACGTTGCGGCTCAGCGACAGCACGAGCAGGGCGAGCACGACCCAGCCGTACCGGCGGCGGCGCAGCAGCCACAGCGTCGTCGTGACGCCGAGCAGTGCCGTCGACTCGGTGTACGAGGCGGAGAACGCCGGCGAGGCGATGTAGAAGCACGTCGCGACGACGGCGACGACGGCCTCCCAGCGGCCGACGACCTCGTCGACGAGCTTGAAGAGCATGTGCATCGCGGCGAACCCGATGAGGGTCGACAGCAGCGGCGCGACGAGGACGAACGGCAGGCCCGTCAGCTTCATGATGAGCCCGACGGTCATCGGGAACACCGGGAAGAAGGCCCACGGGTTCATGTCGATGCCGCCCCAGCCCGCCCGTGGGAGGACGGCGGGGTACCCGTGCTCGGCGATGACGCGGTACCACTGGCCGTCCCAGTTCGTCATCGCGACGAGGTAGCCGGGGTCGGCGGGCGACGGGTAGAAGATGCGGATGTTCTGCGTGCCGATGGGCAGCGGGATCTGGTACCGGGCCAGGTAGCTGCCGGCGACGAGAACGAAGACCCGGGACACCGCGTAGACGGCGAAGGGGAACCAGACGGGGAACCGGCGCCAGAAGGGCTGGTGCGCCTCGACGGCCCGGTCCGGGTGCTCGAGGCGGTGACCGAGGCGCGACTCAGACCGGCGGGACGGAGCGTCGGCGGTCGCTGAAGTGACGGTCACGCCGGGAAGCATAGGCCAGACGCCGGGCCAGCTCCGAGCGCAGTTCGGAGGCCTCGATGACCGCGTCGACGACGAGGTCCGCGGCCAGCCGTTCGATGTCGACGTCCTCCTCGTACTCGCGGCGACGCTCGGCGACGAAGGCGTCGCGGGCCGCCTCGCCCTGCTGCTGCTCGATCTCGGCGATCTTGTTGGCGTAGACGGCGTTGACGGCGGCCTCGGGGCCCATGACGGCGATCCGCGCGGTCGGCAGCGCGATGGTCGCGTCCGGCCCGAAGCCCGGCCCGCCCATGGCGTAGAGCCCGGCCCCGTAGGCCTTGCGGACGACGACGCAGAACTGGGGCACGGTGGCCGACGAGACGGCGCTGACCATCTTGGCGCCGTGCCGGATGATGCCGCCGCGCTCGACCTCGGAGCCGATCATGAACCCCGGCACGTCGGCGAGGTAGACGAGCGGGATGGAGAAGGCGTCGCAGAGCCAGATGAAGCGCGCGGCCTTGTCGGCGCTGTCGGTGAACAGGACCCCGCCCTTGACGAGCGAGTTGTTGGCGACGATGCCGACGGTCTCGCCGGCGATCCGACCGAACCCGATGACCAGCTCGCCGGCCCAGAGCGGTTTCAGCTCGAAGAACGAGTCGTCGTCGACGAGCCCGTCGATGACCTCGTGGATGTCGAAGGGGACCGACTCGCGCTCCGGCACCGTGTGCTCGGTCAGCGGCTCGGCGGGGTCCTCCGGGTGGTAGGTCGGCGGGCTGTCTCGCCACGAGCCGGGCACGTAGGAGAAGTAGAGCTTGGCCAGCTCGATCGCCTCGACGTCGTCGTGCGCCAGCAGGTCGCCGACGCCGGAGACGCTGCAGTGCATGCGCGCACCGCCCATCTCCTCGAGGGTGACCTTCTCTCCGACGACCATCTCGGCCATGCGCGGGCTGCCGAGGTACATCGACGCGTTGCCCTCGACCATGATGATGAGGTCGCAGAAGCTCGGGATGTACGCACCGCCGGCCGCGCTCGGGCCGAACAGGCAGCAGATCTGCGGCACCTTGCCCGAGAGCGCCACCTGGTTGTGGAAGATCCGACCCGCGCCGCGGCGGCCCGGGAACATCTCGACCTGGTCGGTGATGCGGGCGCCGGCGGAGTCGACGAACCAGAAGACGGGCAGCTCCTCGCGCAGCGCCATCTCGGTCGCCCGGACGATCTTCTCGACGGTGCGCGACCCCCAGGACCCGGCCTTCACGGTCGGGTCGTTGGCGATGACGACGGCGGGGCGTCCGTCCACGGTGCCGCGACCGGTGACGACGCCGTCGGCCGGCAGGCCGGGCGCGAGCGCGTTGGCGTAGCGGCCGTCCTCGACGAAGCTGCCCTCGTCGAAGAGCAGGGCGATGCGGTCGCGGACGTAGATCTTGCCCTGGCTGTCGAGCTTGGCCTTCGCCTTCTCCGGGGGCAGCTCGGACGCGGCGTGCGCGGCCGCGAGGCGGCGTCGGACGTCACCGACGCGGGGGTCCGGCGCGTGGTGGCCGGTGCTCATGCCGGCAGCCCCAGGCCACGGGCGATGAGCATCCGCTGGACCTCGGAGGTGCCTTCGCCGATCTCGAGGATCTTGGCGTCCCGGTAGAACCGCGCCACCGGGAACTCCTCCATGAAGCCGTTGCCGCCGAAGACCTGGGTCGCGATGCGGGTGGCGGTCACGGCTGCCTCGGTGGCGTACAGCTTGGCGATGGCCGCGGCGTGCTTGACCTCCTTGACCGACCGGCGGCCCTCGTGCAGCTCGTCCTTGAGCCAGGCGGCCTTGTAGGTCAGGGTCCGGGCGGCCTCGACGCTGACCGCGAGGTCGGCGATCTGGAACGAGACGCCCTGGTTGACGCCGATCGGCTTGCCGAACGCGGTACGGGTCCTGGCGTAGTCGGTGGCCAGCTCGAGGCACGCCTGCGCGCAGCCGACGGCGAGGGAGGCGATGGCGATGCGGCCGTCGTCGAGGGTCTTGAGGAACTGCTTGAAACCCTCCCCCTCGGCGCCGAGCAGGTTGGCCACCGGCACCCGGCAGTCCTCGAAGGTGAGGCCATGGGTGTCGGAGACGTGCCAGCCGAGCTTGTGGTAGGCGGGCTCGACGACGAAGCCCGGCGTGCCGGCGGGCACCATGATCGCGGAGATCCGGGCCGAGCCGTCCTCGTCCGTGCCGGTGCGGGCGGTGACGGTGACGACCGAGGTGATGTCGGTGCCGGAGTTGGTGATGAAGGCCTTCGCGCCGTTGAGCACCCACTCCTCGCCGTCGCGCACGGCCTTCGTCCGCGTGGCGCCCGCGTCGGAGCCGGCCTCGGGCTCGGTGAGGCCGAAGCCGGCGAGCGCCCGCCCGGCGACGAGGTCGGGCAGGAAGCGCTGCTTCTGCTCCTCGTCGCCGTACGTGAGGATCGGGTTGATGCCGAGGCCGACGCCGGCCGACAGGGTGATGCCGATCGACTGGTCGACGCGGCCGAGCTCCTCGATGGCGACACAGAGGCTCGTGAAGTCGCCCTGCCCCGGCGCCGCGCTGCCGCCGTACTCCTCGGGCACGACGAGTCCGAACAGGCCGAGGTCGCCCATCTTCGGCACGAGGTCGGTCGGGAAGTGGGAGGCGGCGTCCCACTTGGCGATGTTCGGCGCGACCTCCTTCTCGGCGAAGTCGCGGACGACCTGTCGGAAGTCCTCGTGCTCCGGGCTCAGCTCGAACATCAGTGTTCTCCTTGTGGGATGCGCTTGACGCTTACGTAAACGTAAAGCACGATCGAAGCCATGACAAGTGCGCCGACATGGACCATCGCGCAGGTCGCCGAGGAGTTCGGCGTCACGCATCGCACGGTGCGCCACTACGAGGAGCTCGGGCTCATCTCCCCCGAGCGGCGCGGCACGCAGCGGGTCTACCACCGGCGCGACCGCACCCGCCTCAACCTCATCCTGCGCGGCAAGCGGCTCGGCTTCCCGCTCGAGCAGATCCGCACGATCATCGACCTGTTCGACGCTCCCCGGGGCCGCCGCGCGCAGCTGGAGTACGTCCTCGACCAGATCGACGAGCGCCGCGCGGACCTCGACCAGCGGCTGCGGGACGTGCAGGACGCCATCGCCGAGCTCGGTGAGTTCGAGCGCCGGTGCCGCGAGGACCTCGCCCGGCTGGAGTCCGACGCCTCCTGAGGCCCGTCCAACGCGGTGCGGCACCCATGACGCTGCGTTATGGGTCCCCCTAGCGGAACTCGCGCCCGGTCGTGACACGATGGCGGCATGAGCGCTGCAGACCCGAAGTTCTCCGCCTACGCACATCCCGAGCGTCTCGTCACCACCGAGTGGCTGGCCGAGCAGCTGGCCGCGGGCAACGTCGGCGGCCCGGACGGGATCGCCCTGCTCGAGTCGGACGAGGACGTGCTGCTCTACGACACCGGCCACATCCCCGGAGCCCTGAAGATCGACTGGCACGTCGACCTCAACGACCCGGTGACCCGGGACTACGTGGACGGCGCGCGCTTCGCCGAGGTCCTGGGCGCCCGCGGCATCGCGCGCGACACGACGGTCGTCATCTACGGCGACAAGAGCAACTGGTGGGCCGCCTACGCCCTGTGGGTGTTCAGCCTCTTCGGCCACGAGGACGTCCGTCTCCTCGACGGCGGCCGCGCGAAATGGGTCGCGGAGGGCCGCGAGCTGACGCGTGAGGTCCCGACGCCGAAGCCGGCCCAGTACCCCGTGGCCGAGCGTGACGACGCCCCGATCCGCGCCTTCAAGGACGACGTGCTCGCCCACCTCGGCAAGCCGCTCGTCGACGTTCGCTCGCCCGGCGAGTACTCGGGCGAGCTGCTCCACATGCCGGACTACCCCCAGGAGGGCGCGATGCGCGGCGGGCACATCCCCGGCGCAAGGTCGGTGCCGTGGGCCCGCGCGGCGAACGAGGACGGCACGTTCAAGTCGCGCGAGGAGCTGGAGGCGATCTACCTGGCCGAGCAGGGCCTGGCACCGACGGACGACGTCGTCGCCTACTGCCGCATCGGCGAGCGCTCGTCGCACACGTGGTTCGTCCTGACGCACCTGCTCGGCTTCGAGGCGGTCCGCAACTACGACGGGTCGTGGACCGAGTGGGGCAACGCCGTTCGTGTCCCCATCGAGAAGTGACCGGACCGACCGAGGCGCCCTGATCCCGATGACCGACACTCCCCTCCCGACGGCCTTGGCCGAGATCGCCGAGGACTTCCGCACCGCCTCGACCGACCTCAAGCTGCAGCTGCTCCTCGAGTTCAGCGACGAGCTGCCCGCCCTGCCCGAGCGCTATGTCGGCCACCTCGACCGGCTCGAGCGCGTCGACGAGTGCCAGTCACCGCTGTTCCTCACGGTCGAGGTGGACGACGGGTCGTCGTTGGACGACCGCGCGGTCCACCTGTTCTTCGACGCCCCCGCGGAGGCACCCACGACCCGCGGCTTCGCGGGCATCCTCCACGAGGGCCTCGACGGGCTGACCGCGGCAGAGGTCCTCGCCGTCCCGGACGACGCCCCGATGCGGTTCGGCCTCGCCGAGGCCGTCTCCCCGCTGCGCATGCGCGGCATGGTCGCCATGCTGGCCCGCATCAAGCGCCAGGTGCGTGCCAGGACCGCGGCGTGACCTGCGCCCGGGCCAGGTCGGCCGCCCCTTCCTACGTCACTGCTCACTCTCACTGAGCACTGACGTACCAGCAGCACCCCACGCCGCCGCGGCGACACCCACCGCTACGTCACTGCTCACTCTCACTGAGCACTGACGTACCAGCAGCACCCCCACGCCCCCGCAGCCACACCCTCCCACCGCTACGTCACTGCTCACTCTCACTGAGCACTGACGTACCAGCAGCACCCCCACGCCCCCGCAGCCACACCCTCCCACCGCTACGTCACTGCTCACTCTCACTGAGCACTGACGTACCAGCAGCACCCCCACGCCCCCGCAGCCACACCCTCCCACCGCTACGTCACTGCTCACTCTGACTGAGCACTGACGTACCAGCAGCACCCCCACGCCCCCGCAGCCACACCGTCCCACGGCTACGTCACTGCTCACTCTGACTGAGCACTGACGTACCAGCAGCACCCCCACGCCCCCGCAGCCACACCCTCCCACGGCTACGTCACTGCTCACTCTGACTGAGCACTGACGTACCAGCAGCACCCCCACGCCCCGCAGCGACACCCTCCGACCGCTACGTCACTGCTCACTCTCACTGAGCACTGACGTAGAGGTCGGGGGCCGGCACCTTGGACCCGGCCGCCTCTGTCGGTGGGTCGTGACAGCGTCGGTCCATGGTCGCTCCCGCTGCACCGTCGTTCTCCGATCCCGATTACGTGGGGCGCCTGGTGGTGCGCGTGCGGCGCCGGGCCGACCTCAGCCAGCGAGACCTCGCCGCACGGGTCGGTCTGGCCCCGGCGTCGGTGGCCCGCATCGAGTCGGGAACAGGCCTGCCGAGCCTCGCGACCTTGAGCAAGATCCTCGAGCTCGCCGGGCTCCGGCTGGCTGTCCTCGACTCCAGCGGACAGGAGGTCGAGCCGGTGCCGGTGGACGGCGTCCGGGACAACCAGGGGCGCCGCTTCCCGGCGCACCTGGACGTGGCGCCTCCGGACGAGGTGCCCTACGAGCGGTGGGCCTACCCGCGCTACGACCGACGGCCGGCGAGGGGTTGGTACGGTCTCCGGCCGGCGCGGGACCGCGCCCTGGCCGACGGCCCGCGGCGTGAGCGCCCCGCGGACCACCCGACCGAGGGCGAGCTCGAGACCCGCGCCCGGCTCATGCGCGGCCCGCAGCCCCTGACACGGCCTCCCCGGCAGCTCGAGCCGGAGTGCTCGTGCCCCGACGCGTGCTTCGAGGAGCTCTGCATCGCCGAGTGCACCTGCCAGTGCGAGCCTCGGCGCAGCAGGTTCGTCGTGCCGTCCCGCTCCATCGGAGCCTGACCCGAGGCTGACCGGAGCGTGACCAGGGGCCCCGGCCCGCCCGTGCCGGCGGTCAGCCGCCGATCCGGGTGCGCACCTCGTAGAGCTCGGGGAAGAACGTGAGGTCGAGGGCCCGACGCAGGAAGTCGACGCCGCTCGAACCTCCGGTCCCCGTCTTCTGGCCGATGGTCCGCTGGACGACCTGCAGGTGCCGGAACCGCCACTGCTGGAAGTTGTCCTCGAGGTCGACGAGCTCCTCGCAGGTCTCGTACACGCCCCAGTGGTCGTGCGGCGCCGCGTAGACACCGGCGAAGACGTCCACGAGTCCCGGCTCGAGCCGGTACGGCTGGGTCCAGTCCCGCTCGAGCAGGTGCGCGGGGACCGCATATCCGCGGCGCGCCAGGTAGGCCAGGAACGCGTCGTAGAGACTCGGCTCGTGCAGCAGCTCGTCGAGCGCGGTGCGGGCCGTCTCGTCATGGGAGAAGACCGCCACCATGTCGGCGTTCTTGTTGCCGAGGAGGAACTCGACCTCGCGGTACTGCGCCGACTGGAACCCGGAGCTCGTGGCGAGGAAGGGCCGGATCTGCGCGTACTCGCTCGGCGTCAGCGTCGCGAGCACCGACCACTGGTCCGTCAGCGAGTGCTGGATGTGCTTGACCCGGGCGAGCCTCTTGAGGGCGGGGGCCAGCTCGTCGGAGGCGAGGAGGTTCCGGGCGGACCGCAGCTCGTGGATCATCAGCTTGAGCCACAGCTCGGACGTCTGGTGCTGGATGATGAAGAGCAGCTCGTCGTGCTGCGGGGGGTCGCTGAGCGGCTGTTGCGCGCTCAGCAGCGTGTCGAGACGCAGGTAGTCGCCGTACGACATCCGGCGCGTGAAGTCGCGTTCGATGCCCTGCTCCAGGTCGCGTCGGCTGCGCGCATCCGTGTCACCGGTGGCACCGTCCGTTCCGTTCATGACCGCGATCCTAAGGGCCCGCTCAGCGCGGGCGAGGACGCAGGCGGACCAGGTGCGACACGACGCCCGGGATCCAGCCCGTCTCGCCACGCATCCACCGGGCGCCGACGAGGTTGTGCGGGACGACCACGGTGTCGGCCCGTGCCGCGACGAGTCCCAGGTCCGTGCCGAAGGCATCGGTGACCACGGCCCAGTCCCGGGCGCTGTGTCGTGTCAGGTGCTCACCGATCGCGATGGCGAAGGTGTCGACCACGACGTCGGACCCGCCCCCGGCCGACGGGTCCGCCTGGACGGCGCGGAACTGCTGGTCGAAGTGCGAACCGATGGACTCCAGGTCGTCGACGTCCACCCCGAGCGTCCGAGCGCGGTCCAGGCCCGCGGAGATCCGGGCGCGCTCCTCCTCACCGAGTGGGCGGCTCTCCGGACGCCCCGAGGGGTCGGGCACCAACGAGTCGTCGGTCTCCGGGGCCTCGTCGACGGCGGGTCGCCCCTCGGTGTCGGTGACCTCGGAGCTTCTGCGGCGGGAGAACAGACCCATGCCGCCAACGTACTGCGGCGCAGGGAGCCCGCCCAGCCCCGTCCATGCCGGGCCCACCACACCCGGGTGAGCCGGTCCGCCTCAGCCGGAGAGCAGAGCGCGGAGGTCCTCGGCCTGTGGGCCCGTGCGGCGCGGCTCGGACGGACCCCACGACGCCTGTCGCACAGCCGCACCCAGCCCCCAGCCGATCCCCATGACCGTCACACCCAACCGCAGGGCGCGAGCCCGCAGACCCGACGCCCCGCCGACACCACGAAGCTCACCAGCCACCCAGCGGCGCAGGTCGGCCGAGCCCAGACCGCGATGCCGCGCCACCATGACCGCGTGGTTGCGGCGTCCGTACAGCTTGTAGCGGGTGTCGAACCGGGCGCCCCTGACGTGCGGCGCGGGCAGGTGGTCGACCACGGCGTCAGGGGCGAAGACGACTCGTCCGCCGATCCGCCCGACACGCAGGAACACGTCGGTGTCCTCGCGCAGCGCGGTGCCCGGGTAGTCGTCGCGGAACCCGCCGAGGTCGGCCAGCACCGAGCGCCGGAACGACATGTTGGCGCCGATCCCGTGGTCGACCTCGAACGGGGCGTCCGCCGTCACGGCGAACCCTTCGGTCAGGCGGCCGTTCGGCAGGTAGCGCCCGACCGGCTGGTCGTAGCGCTCCTCTCCCGCGATCCCGTTGCGGGTGCGACCGGCGACGGCCGCGACGGAGGGGTCGCGGTACGCGGCGCGCACCGCCCCGGACCAGCCGGGTTCGACGACGACGTCGTCGTCGAGGAAGGCCACGACCTCACCGGTGACCCGGCGCAGCGCCTCGTTGCGGGACCGTGTCATCCAGCCGGCCAGCTGCGGCGCCCAGACGAAGTGCAGCGGCAGGTCGTGCGCGTCGACCTCCGCACTCCTGTCCCTGGCCGACGCGTCGACGACGACCACCTCGTCGACGGGGTCCTCGAGAGCGGCGATACCGGCCAGGCAGCGGTCGAGGAAGGCCGCGCGCTCGTACGTGACCACGCAGACGCTGAGGCCGGCCCGTCCGCGCCCGGCGACGTGCTGCCCGACCACCCCCTCGTCCATGGCCGCACCCTAGCGACGGGGTGGGGAACCCGTCAGCCGAACGTGTCGGGGTCCGGGCCCGTGCGCCGTCCGCGGTCGAGGCCGGCCAGGGCATCGAGAGCCTCGCGGTCGAGGGCGAAGTCGAAGAGGCGGGCGTTCTCCTCGATGCGCTCGGGCGTCACCGACCGCGTCAGGACGACGTTGCCGAGCTCGATGTGCCACCGCAGGACGACGCGGGCCGGCGAGACGTCGAGTCGGCGCGCGACGTCGGTGACGACCGGGTCCTCGAGGAGACCCGCCCGGACGGCGAGCGGGCTCCACGCCTCCGTGACGATCCCGTGCTCCTCGTGGAAGGCACGCAGCTCACGCTGCTGGAGGTACGGGCTCAGCTCCACCTGGTTGACGGAGGGCAGCACCCCGGTCTCGTCGAGGAGTCGCTGCAGGTGCGGCACCTGGAAGTTGCACACGCCGACCGAACGGACGCGTCCCTCCTGCTGCAGCTCGAGCATCGAGCGCCACGCGGCGACGTACCGGTCCTGCTTCGGCGCGGGCCAGTGGATGAGGTAGAGGTCGAGCACGTCGAGGCCGAGCCGCCCCATGGACGCGTCGAAGGCGCCGCGGACGTCGTCGTGGTCGTCGTTCCAGACCTTCGTCGTGACGAAGACGTCGTCGCGGGGCAGCTCGGACGCGGCGAGGACGCGGCCGATGCCCGCCTCGTTGCCGTAGAGCCGCGCGGTGTCCAGGTGGCGGTAGCCGACCTCGAGCGCGCGCCCGGCGGCGGCGTCGACCTCGGCGTCCGGGACCTCCCAGACACCGAAGCCGAGCTGGGGCACGGCGAGGCCCGGGGTGCTGGCGTGGCCGAGTGGAAGGGTCGGGACCGTCTGTCGTGGCGTCATGGGACACACGCTAGATCGGGGACGGTCCGGCAATGTGCTGGACCTCACGGCGAGACGGCGGGAATGAGCCGGGTGACCGGAAAACGGGCCACGGCCCAGCCGCTAGAGTCCGAACCATGGCTCCCATCAGCAAGGTCCTGATCGCCAACCGTGGTGAGATCGCCGTCCGGATCGCCCGGGCCTGCACCGACGCCGGCATCGCCTCGGTGGCCGTGTACGCCGACCCCGACCGCGACGCGCTGCACGTCACGGTCGCCGACGAGGCGTTCGCCCTCGGCGGGGCGACCCCCGGTGAGAGCTACCTGGACCAGGACAAGCTGCTCGAGGTCGCGGCCCGCTCCGGGGCCGACGCGGTCCACCCCGGCTACGGGTTCCTGGCCGAGAACGCCGGCTTCGCGCAGAAGGTCATCGACGCCGGCCTGACCTGGATCGGCCCCGGCCCGGAGGCCATCGACGCCCTCGGCGACAAGGTCAAGGCCCGCCACATCGCCACCAAGGCCGGCGCCCCGCTGGTGCCCGGCACCACCGACCCGGTCGCCGACGCCGACGAGGTCATCGCCTTCGCGAAGGAGTACGGGCTGCCGGTCGCCATCAAGGCCGCCTACGGCGGCGGCGGCCGCGGCCTGAAGGTGGCCCGCACCCTGGAGGAGATCCCGCACCTGTTCGAGTCGGCGGTCCGCGAGGCCGTCACCGCGTTCGGGCGCGGCGAGTGCTTCGTCGAACGGTTCCTGGACAAGCCCCGGCACGTGGAGACCCAGTGCCTGGCCGACCAGCACGGCACCGTCGTCGTCGTCTCGACCCGGGACTGCTCGCTGCAGCGCCGCAACCAGAAGCTCGTCGAGGAGGCCCCCGCCCCGTTCCTGACCGAGGCCCAGCACGCCGAGCTGCTGCGCGCGTCCAAGGCCATCCTGCGCGAGGCCGGCTACGTCGGCGCCGGCACCTGCGAGTTCCTCGTCGGCCCGGCCGGCGACATCAGCTTCCTGGAGGTCAACACCCGCCTGCAGGTCGAGCACCCGGTCTCCGAGGAGGTCACCGGCATCGACCTGGTCCGCGAGCAGTTCCGCATCGCGAACGGCGAGCACCTCGAGGAGGTCGACCCGGAACCGCACGCGCACTCCATCGAGTTCCGGATCAACGGCGAGGACCCCGGCCGCGGGTTCCTGCCCGCCCCCGGCACCGTGACCCGGATGGTCGTGCCGCACGGCCCCGGGGTGCGCTGGGACGCCGGCATCGTGCAGGGCGACACCGTCGCCGGCGCGTTCGACTCGATGATCGCCAAGCTCATCGTCACCGGCCGCGACCGCACCCAGGCCCTGCAGCGGGCCCGCCGCGCCCTGGCCGAGCTGCAGATCGAGGGCATGCCCACCGTCGTCCCGTTCCACCGCGCCGTCGTCACCGACCCCGCGTTCGCCCCGACCGACCCGGACCAGCCCTTCACCATCCACACCCGCTGGATCGAGACCGAGTTCGACAACCAGATCCCCGCCTACGCCGTCACCGGCCCCGACGCCGCCGGCGCGGCCCCCGAGCCGCGCCAGACCGTCGTCGTCGAGGTCGGCGGCCGCCGCCTCGAGGTGTCCCTGCCCGGCGGCCTGGCCATCGGCAACGGCGCGGCCACCACCCGCAAGAAGGCCCCGAAACGCGCCGGCGCGTCCAAGGGCGGCGCCGCCGCCTCCGGGGACTCCCTGACCGCCCCGATGCAGGGCACCATCGTCAAGATCGCCGTCGCCGACGGGGCCACCGTCGCCGCCGGCGACCTCGTCCTGGTCCTGGAGGCCATGAAGATGGAACAACCCATCACCGCCCACAAACCCGGCATCATCACCGGACTGAGCGCCACCGTCGGCCAGACCGTCACCTCCGGCGCCGTCCTGGCCGACATCAAGGACACCGAGGCCTGAGCCCACCCGGCCTACCACCGTCCGACACCGCGAGGGGCCGCCACCCGTCCGGGTGGCGGCCTCCGTCGTGTCCGGGCTGCGCCGGGTCAGGACCGACTGGGCGGGTCCCCGAGCGTGATGTCCCCCTCGCCGGTGGGCGGGATCTCGGACGGACCCGGGCCTCCGGGGAGGGAGGGGTCGACCGGGCTCGGGTCGTTCGGGTCGGGCACGCCCGGCGGCGGCGTCGCAGGCCCCGGCTCCGGCGTCGGCACGGGGCCCGGTTCGGGCGTGGGCGGCGTGGGAGGCGGGGTCGGCACCGGCGCGGGTCCCGGTGAGGGCTCCGGCGTCGGCGCGGGCCCCGGGCTCGGTCCCGGCTCAGGCGTCGGGGCAGGTGTCGGGGCGGGTGTCGGGTCGCCCGGCGCACCCGGCTGCGTCCCGTCGTCCTCCGGCGGCAGGCCGAGGGCGTCGCGGACCCGGTCCGAGCCCTCGTCGAGCTGCTCGGCGTACCGGCCGCCCGTCTTCTCGTTGATGAGCTCCTCGGCCTTGTCGAGGCCCTGGCCCACCTGGTCCGGATGGCCCTTGATGAAGTCCTTGGCCTTGCTGATCCAGTCGCTCACGTGTCCTCCGGGATGGCTGGACCGGGGCGGGGAGCGCCCCGGACGGCGGCGGCGCCGCCACGGAGCCGACGTTACGCCTCTGGCACACTGCTGGGGTGCTTGTGACCCTGTCCACCGCGACCACCCAGCCGAACGGCTTCTCGGTGACGAACCTGCTCGCCGCGCTCGTGTTCGTCCTGCTCTTCTGGCTCTTCCAGCGCTGGCTGCGCGACCGGGTCTCGACGCGGCGCCGCGAGCGGTGGGCGGAGGAGGACCGGCGCGAGCAGGAGTCACTCGGGGACGAGCACACCGGGGACGCAGACCACCCCGTCGGCCCCACGTACCCTGACGGCGCTGCGGACCCGGACGACCCGACGCCCCGCTGAGGCTCAGTCGGCCTGGTGCAGCTGTCGCGCGGCCTCGGCGACCGACCCGGACAGCGACGGGTAGACGGTGATGGTGCTGGCCACCTGGTCGACCGACAGCCGGTTCTGGACGGCGAGGGCCACCGGGAACACGAGCTCGGAGGCCTTGGGTGCGACGACGACGCCGCCGAGCACGGTGCCGTGCGCCTTGCGGCAGAAGAGCTTGACGAAGCCGTCGGTGATGCCCTGCATCTTGGCGCGCGGGTTGCGCGCGAGGGGCAGCATGACCGACTCGACGTCGGGCGACTCGTCGGCGGCGTTCTGGCTGATGCCGACGGTCGCGATCTCGGGCTCGGTGAAGATGTTGGCGGCCACCCCGCGCACGTTGAGCGGTGCCACGGCGTCGCCGAGGGCGTGCCACATGGCGATGCGGCCCTGCATGGCGGCGACGGAGGCGAGCGGCAGCACCCCGGTGCAGTCTCCGGCCGCGTAGACCCCGCCGACGCTCGTGCGCGAGACGCGGTCGACCTGGATGTGTCCGGACGGGCTCAGCTCGACGCCGGTGTCCTCGAGGCCGAGGCCCGCCGTGTTGGGCACGGAGCCGACCGCGAGCAGGGCGTGCGACCCCTCGACGGTGCGGCCGTCGACGAGGGTGACGACGACGCCGTCCGCGGTGCGCTCGACCGAGGCCGCCCGCGACTTGTTCAGCACCTCCATGCCGCGCTTGCGGAACACCTCCTCGATGACCGTCGCGGCGTCGGCGTCCTCCCCGGGCAGCACGCGGTCGCGGGAGGACACGAGGACGACCTGCGAGCCGAGCCCGAGGTAGGCCTGCGCCAGCTCCGCACCGGTGACGCCGGAGCCGATGACGACGATCCGCTCGGGCAGCTCGTCGAGGGAGTAGATCTGCTGCCACGTCAGGATGCGCTCGCCGTCGGGGCGCATGGTGTCCATGACCCGCGGCGAGGCGCCGGTGGACAGCAGCACCACGTCGGCGGGCAGCTCACGCGTCGTGCCGTCGGCGAGGTCGGCGACGACGAGGTCGCGCCGGGCGAGGCGGGCCGTGCCGGGCAGGACGGTGACGCCGACCTGCTCGAGGCTGCCGCGGATGTCGGCGCTCTGTGCGGCCGCGAGCTCGAGGATGCGGCCGTTGACCGTCCCGGGCTGGGCCACGGCATCGGACACCTCGTCGCCGTCGTCGTCCTGCAGGCGCACGCCGAGGTGCGAGGCGGTCTGGAAGTCGGACATGTAGTCGGCGGTGGCGATGAGCGCCTTGCTCGGGACGCAGTCGGTGAGGACCGCGGCGCCACCGAGGCCGTCCTTCTCGACGACCGTGACCTGCGCGCCGAGCTGGGCGGCGACGAGCGCCGCCTCGTACCCACCCGGGCCGCCCCCGATGATGACAACGGACGTCTCACGCGTGATCACGCGTCCATCCAACCATCCCGCCGGGAGGTGTCCGGCACGTGGAGGGCGTCGCTAGAGTCCTGAGCGTGACCACGACGCACCTCGACCTCGCCGACCCCTCGACCGACCCCTTCGCCGTCGCCGAGGCCGCGGCGGCCGTCATCGCCGAGCGCACCGGGGTCGAGCGCCACGACGTCGCCCTCGTCCTGGGTTCCGGCTGGGGCCAGACCGCCGATCTCGTCGGGCAGACCCTGACGACCATCGAGAACGCCGACGTCCCGGGTTTCCACCGCGCCGCGGTCGCCGGGCACTCCGGCACGATGCGCTCGGTCGCCATCGGTGAGACCGGCCGGCGCGCGCTCGTCTTCGGGACGCGGACCCACTTCTACGAGGGCCGTGGGGTGCGGTCGGTGGTCCACGCCGTCCGCACGGCGAAGGCCGCCGGGTGCAGCACCGTCGTCCTCACCAACGGCTGCGGGGGCCTCAACCCGGCGTGGGGTCCGGGTACCCCGGTCCTCATCCGCGACCACATCAACCTCACGGCGCACTCCCCGATCGAGGGACCGAACTTCGTCGACCTGACCGACGTCTACACGCCCCGGCTGCGCCAGCTCGCACGCGAGGTCGACCCCGACCTCGACGAGGGCGTCTACGTGCAGTTCCGCGGGCCCCACTACGAGACCCCGGCCGAGGTGCAGATGGCCAGGGTCATCGGGGGTGACCTCGTCGGCATGTCGACCTCCCTCGAGGCCATCGCGGCCCGCCAGTGCGGCCTGGACGTGCTCGGCATCTCGCTCGTCACCAACCTCGCGGCCGGCATCTCCGAGACGCCGCTGCACCACGAGGAGGTGCTCGAGGCGGGGCGCGCGGCCGCGGGACGGTGCGGTCGCCTCCTCGCCGCGGTCGTGGGGCGCATCTGATGGCCGCCGTTCCCGGCACCGACGCCCCGGGCACCAACGCCCCCGGTACCGACGCCCCCGGCGCCGACGTGCTCCTCGCGGTCGCCGCCGCGTGGCGCGACGACGACCCGGACCCGACGACGCGCGGCGAGCTGGACGCGCTGCTCGAGCGGGCGGCGGCCGGCGACGACGCGGCACGGACCGACCTGGCCGACCGCTTCGCGGGCATGCTCGAGTTCGGCACGGCGGGACTGCGCGGCGCGCTCGGCGCGGGCCCGAACCGGATGAACCGCAGCGTCGTCATCCGGGCCGCGGCCGGGCTGACCGCCTACCTGCGCAGCGAGGGCGGCGCCGGCGACCACCCGACCGTCGTCATCGGCTTCGACGCCCGCTACAACTCCGACGTCTTCGCCCGCGACACCGCGGCGGTGGTCGTGGCCGCCGGGGGCCGCGCCCTGCTCCTGCCCCAGCCACTGCCCACACCGGTCCTCGCCTTCGCGATCCGTCACCTCGGCGCGGACGCCGGCGTCATGGTCACGGCGAGCCACAACCCACCACAGGACAACGGGTACAAGGTCTACCTCGGCGACGGCAGCCAGATCGTGCCGCCGTCCGACGCGCAGATCGCCGCGCACATCGCCCGCGTCGAGCGCGTCGCCGACGTCCCTCGCGCGCACGACGGCTGGGAGACCCTCGGCGACGAGCTGCTCTCGGAGTACCTCGACGCCGTCGTCACCGTCCTCGATGCCGGCTCGCCGCGCGACCTCGCGATCGTGCACACCAGCCTGCACGGCGTCGGCCACGGGACCGTGACGGCCGCGTTCCAGCGCGCCGGGTTCGCCGACCTCGCGGCCGTCGACGAGCAGGCCGTGCCCGACCCCGACTTCCCGACCGTCGCGTTCCCCAACCCCGAGGAGACGGGGGCCATCGACCTGGCCCTGGCGCTGGCCCGGTCCGCGCCGTGCGACCTCGTCATCGCCAACGACCCGGACGCCGACCGCTGTGCGGCCGCGGTGCACGACCCGGCCCTCGGCGACTGGCGCATGCTCCGCGGTGACGAGGTCGGTGCCCTGCTCGGCGCCCACGTCGTGCGGCGCGGCGTCGGGCGCGGCGACGTGTTCGCGAACTCGATCGTGTCCTCGCGCCTGCTCGCCGCCATCGCCCGAGCCGCCGGGGTGGACCACGAGGAGACGCTCACCGGCTTCAAGTGGATCTCACGCGTGCCGGGCCTGCGCTACGGGTACGAGGAGGCGCTCGGCTACTGCGTCGCGCCGCAGCTGGTCCGCGACAAGGACGGTGTCAGCGCCGCGCTCCTGCTGGCCGAGCTCGCCGCGTCCCTCAAGGCGCAGGGGCGCACGCTGACCGACCTGCTCGACGACCTCGCCGCCGAGCACGGCGTGCACGCCACCGACTCCTTCTCGGTGCGGGTGTTCGACCTGTCCCAGACCGAGACGCTGATGAACCGGCTGCGGTCCGGCCCGCCGGCGTCGGTGGCCGGGATCACCGTGGTGCGCGTCGACGACCTGTCGCGCGGCGACGGTGGTCTGCCGCCGACGGAGGGGTTGCGGTGGTACCTCGAGGACGACTCCCGCGTCATCGTGCGCCCGAGCGGCACGGAGCCGAAGGTCAAGGTCTACCTCGAGGTCATCGAGCCGGTCGAGGGGCCCGACGCGCTCCGGATGGCGCGCGCCACCGCCGAGACGCGTCTCGCCGCCGTGCGAGCCGACCTCGAGCACCTCACCGCGATCTGACCTCGGGCCCCGCCCACCCGTTCAGACGACGAACGTCCCGATGACGAAGAAGGCGGCGGCCGCCAGGAGCAGCCCGACCGAGACCGGGTCCCACACCTGCGTGGCGATGCGCGGCGTGCGCCCGTCCTTGCGGCGGCGGTCCTGCTCCCGCCGCTCCTCGATCTCGGCCGCGACGGTCTGTGCATCGACCTTGGGACGGCGCGGACGGGTGTCGGCCTCGGCGCCGGCGGTGCCGGCCGTGCCTCGGAGCCGGTTGGCCCCGATGGCGAGGGCCTGACGCCCGTACCTGGGCCGGCCCGGGTCGGCCGGCACGCCCCAGGCGGTGTACCTGCGGCCGGCACAGAACAGCTCGAGCGCCCAGCGCGAGCGGACCTCGTCGATGGCCGGCCACGTCACGTCGACGACCCGCATCGGGTTGACGAGGCGCACACCCTCCGCGTGGATGACGGCGCTCGGACGCACGACGAACAGCCACAGGAGGACGAGGGCGAGCACGACGCTCGAGATGAGCGTCCAGCTGCGCGAGGGCGTCAGCAGAGCCGGCACGAGCAGGGCCAGACCGCAGACGCCCCCGGCCGCGCCGACGGCGATCGAGGACCCGGGACGCACGGTGTGGGGGTCGCGAAGCGGTCCGAGGCCCGCCGGCGTCGCGTCCGCGGCGCCACCGGGGCGTGTGGCGTCGAACGCCTCGTCGTCGCGGCTCACGCGTCCTCCCCGTCTCCTCGTCGTCACCGCCCGGTCAGGCCGGGCACGCACCCTCCGGGTCCGAGGGTCATCGCCTGACTCTCTCACGCGCCGGGCGTGGCGACGACGGCCGGGGCGGCCTCGGCTCGGTCGGGGGCGTCTCGGATGGTGGATACACTCGGCGGGTGACCGTTAGTACGACGACGACGCGCAGCGCGCAGGAGCTCACCGCCCAGGCGCGGGACGTCCTCGGGGTGTCGCGCCTGACCAACTCGGCCCTGACCTCGTGGCTGCACGGGCTCCCCGGCGTCGACCAGGTCGGCTGCGAGGCGCGGGCCGCCTCGCTCGGCACCCGGTCGATCAAGACGACGAGCAAGGCTTGGGCCATCGACACCGCGATCGGCATGATCGACCTGACGACGCTCGAGGGCGCCGACACCGTCGGCAAGGTCCGCTCGCTGTGCGCCAAGGCGCTCGTGCCCGACGCGCTCGACCCGACGACGCCGCGTCCGGCGGCCGTCTGCGTCTACGGGGACATGGTCGCGACCGCCAAGGACGCCCTCGGCGACAGCGGCATCCACGTGGCGGCCGTCGCGACCGCGTTCCCGTCCGGGCGCGCCAGCATGGCGGTCAAGCTCGCCGACACCCGCGACGCCGTGCGCGCCGGGGCCGACGAGATCGACATGGTCATCGACCGGGGAGCGTTCCTGTCCGGCGACCACCTCACGGTCTTCAACCAGATCGCCGAGGTCAAGGCCGCCTGCGGGACCGCGCATCTCAAGGTCATCCTCGAGACCGGCGAGCTCGTGACGTACGACAACGTGCGCCGGGCGTCCTACCTGGCAATGCTCGCCGGTGGTGACTTCATCAAGACCTCGACCGGCAAGGTGTCCCCCGCGGCGACCCTGCCGGTCACCCTCGTCATGCTCGAGGCGGTGCGCGACTGGCGCGAGGTCACCGGCGTGCAGGTCGGCGTCAAGCCCGCCGGCGGCATCCGCACGACCAAGGACGCCATCAAGCACCTCGTCATGGTCAGCGAGATCGCGGGCGACGACTGGCTGACGCCGGAGTGGTTCCGCTTCGGGGCCTCGAGCCTGCTCAACGACCTGCTGCTGCAGCGGCAGAAGCTGGCGACCGGCGCCTACTCCGGTGCCGACTACGTGACGATCGACTGACCGAGGACCCTGATGCCCACCTTCGAGTACGCCCCTGCGCCCGAGTCGCGCGCCGTCGTCACCATCGAGAAGTCCTACGGCCTCTTCGTCGACGGCGCCTTCACCCGCCCCAAGGCCACCTTCGCCACCGTCAACCCCGCCGACGAGTCCGTCCTCGCCGAGGTCAGCCAGGCCGGACCCAAGGACGTCGACAAGGCTGTGGCCGCCGCCCGCCGCGCCTACGACGGTGTCTGGGGCCGTCTGTCCGGCGCCGAGCGCGGCAAGTACCTGTTCCGCATCGCGCGCATCCTGCAGGAGCGCGCGCGAGAGTTCGCCGTCCTCGAGACCCTCGACAACGGCAAGCCGATCAAGGAGACCCGCGACGTCGACGTCCCGACGGCCGCGGCCCACTTCTTCTACCACGCGGGCTGGGCCGACAAGCTCGAGTACGCGGGCCTGACCCCGTCCGGCGGACCCGTGCCCCGACCGCACGGCGTCGTCGCGCAGGTCATCCCGTGGAACTTCCCGCTGCTCATGCTCGCCTGGAAGGTCGCACCGGCGCTCGCGACGGGCAACACCGTCGTGCTCAAGCCGGCCGAGACGACGCCGCTCACGGCGCTGCTGTTCGCCGAGGTGTGCCAGCAGGCCGACCTGCCCCCGGGCGTGGTCAACATCCTCACCGGCGACGGGCGCACCGGCCAGGCGCTCGTCGAGCACCCCGACGTCGACAAGATCGCCTTCACCGGCTCGACCGAGGTGGGCAGGTTGATCGCCCGATCGATCGCCGGTACCGCGAAGAAGGCCACCCTCGAGCTCGGCGGCAAGGCGGCCAACGTCGTCTTCGACGACGCGCCCATCGACCAGGCCGTCGAGGGCATCGTCAACGGCATCTTCTTCAACCAGGGCCAGGTCTGCTGCGCGGGGTCGCGCCTGCTCGTGCAGGAGAGCGTCCACGACGACGTCGTCGCCCGGCTCAAGCGTCGCCTGGGCACCCTGCGCGTCGGGGACCCGATGGACAAGAACAGCGACCTCGGCGCCATCAACAGCCGGGCCCAGCTCGACCGCATCACGACCCTCGTCGACGCCGGTATCGCCGAGGGCGCCGAGCGGTGGAGCCCCGAGTGCACCCTGCCGGGCAAGGGCTTCTGGTTCCCGCCCACCGTCCTCACCGGCGTCTCGCAGACCCACCGGGTCGCGACCGAGGAGATCTTCGGCCCTGTCCTGTCGGTCCTGACCTTCCGCACGCCGCAGGAGGCCGTCGCCAAGGCGAACAACACGGCGTACGGCCTGTCGGCCGGCGTGTGGACCGAGAAGGGCTCGCGGATCCTCTGGATGGCCGACCGGTTGCGCGCCGGCGTCGTCTGGGCCAACACCTTCAACCGCTTCGACCCTGCCTCGCCCTTCGGCGGCTACAAGGAGTCCGGCTACGGCCGTGAGGGCGGGCGCCACGGCCTGGACGCCTACCTCACCACCACCCCTGCGACAGTGTCCTCGACCGCGACGGGAGCCGCCCGATGAGCCGCCTCGACGTCCGCAAGACGTACAAGCTCTACATCGGGGGCGCCTTCCCCCGCAGCGAGTCGGGTCGTTCCTACGAGGTCGTCTCAGCCCAGGGCCAGTTCCTCGCCAACGCCTCGATGGGCTCGCGCAAGGACCTGCGCGACGCCGTCGTCGCGGCGCGTGGCGCCTTCCCCACGTGGTCGGCGGCCACGGCCTACAACCGCGGCCAGGTGCTGTACCGCGTGGCCGAGGTGCTCGAGGGCCGGCGCGCGCAGTTCGTCGAGGAGGTGGCAGCGGGCGAGGGACTGTCGGCGCGCGCGGCGTCGGGCGTCGTCGATGCGACCGTCGACCGCCTCGTCTGGTACGCCGGCTGGACCGACAAGGTCGCCCAGGTGCTCGGCACCCTCAACCCGGTGGCCGGACCCTTCTTCAACGTGTCCGCTCCCGAGCCGACAGGCGTCGTGGGCGTCCTTGCGCCGCAACGCTCCTCGCTGCTGGGCCTCGTGTCCGTGGTGGCGCCGGTCATCGCGACGGGCAACACCGCGGTCGTGCTCAGCTCGACCGACCGGCCGCTGCCGTCGGTCACGTTCGGGGAGGTCCTGGCCACGTCGGACGTGCCGGCCGGCGTCGTCAACATCGTGACGGGGCGCACCGCCGAGGTGGCCCCGTGGCTCGCCTCGCACCGCGACGTCAACGCGATCGACCTCACCGGTGCGGCCGGCGCCGACGGACTCGAGTGGGGCGCGCTGGAGGCCGAGGCCGCCGGCAACCTCAAGCGGGTCCTGCGCCCGACGCTGTCCGAGGGCGCCGCGGTCGAGCCGGACTGGAGCGCGGACCCCGGCCTGACCCGAATCCGTGCCTTCGTCGAGACGAAGACGGTCTGGCACCCGAAGGGCCTGTGACCGGTTCGTGAGCGCGGGGCGCGAGGCCGTGGGTGGCACGGACGCGACGGGCGAGGTCGCGAGCGCGTCGTCGCCCGGCCGACGACGCGTGCTGCTGCTCACCGGGCCGAGCGGCGCCGGCAAGAGCCGGTTGGCCGCACGGCTCAGCGCCGCCCACGGCTGGCCCGTCGTCCGGCTCGACGACTTCTACCGCGAGCACGACGACCCACGGCTGCCGCGTTCCCCCATCGGCATCGCGGACTGGGACCACATCGACTCGTGGGACACCGACGCGGCGGTCACCGCCCTGCGGACCCTGGTCGACACCGGGCACGTCGAGGTCCCGGTGTACGACATCGGGGCCTCCGCCGTCACGGGTCGGCACGCCGTCGACGCCGGTCCCCGCGACCACATCCTGGCCGAGGGGCTGTTCGCCGGGCGCCTCGTGGCGCCGCTGCGGGCCGAGGGTCTGCTCGCCGACGCGCTGTGCGTGCGACAGAACCGGTACGTCACGGCGCTGCGCCGGTTCGCGCGCGACCTCGCCGAGCGCCGCAAACCGCCCCACATCCTCCTCCGGCGGGGCCTGGCGCTGCTGCGCGACGAGCCGCACGTCGTCGCCGAGGCCCAGGCCCTCGGGGCGCGCTGCATCACGCCACGCGAGGCGGAGACGGAGCTCTCGCACCTCGTGACGAACAGCCGCCCCTGACGCCGTCGAGCGGCGGGCCTCAGCCCATCGGCGAGGCGACGTAGCCCAACGCGGCATACCCCGGCTTGATGACCTCGTTGATGAACCCGAGGCGCTCGTCGAACGGGATGAACGCCGACTTCATGGCGTTGATCGCCGCCCACCGGAAGTCCGTGAGGGTCCAGCCCGCCTGCTCGGCCAGCAGCGTCGACTCTTTCGTCATCGAGGTGTCGCTCATGAGCCGGTTGTCGGTGTTCAGCGTCACGCGGAACCGCAGCCGCTTGAGCAGCGTGATGGGGTGCAGCGGGATCGACAGCGCCGCGGAGGTCTGCAGGTTGCTGCTCGGGCACATCTCCAGCGGGATGCGCATGTCACGCACGTACGCGGCGAGGCGGCCGAGGCGCACACGCTTGAGCTCGACGTGCACGAGCGCCTTCGGGTCGTCGCGGTGCCCGTCGAGCCACTCACCGAAGGGCCGGTCGTCGATGGTGATGTCGTCGACGATGCGCACACCGTGGCCCAGCCGGTCGGCTCCGCACCACTGGATCGCCTCCCAGATCGACGGCAACCCGAAGGCCTCACCGGCGTGGATCGTGAAGTGCGCGTTCTCGCGGCGCAGGTACTCGAAGGCGTCGAGATGCCGGGTGGGCGGGTAGCCGGCCTCGGCACCCGCGATGTCGAAGCCGGCGACGCCGCGGTCGCGGTACCTCACCGCGAGCTCGGCGATCTCCGCGGACTTCGCGGCATGGCGCATCGCCGTCAGCAGGGACGTGACCCGGATGGGGTGACCGGCCACGGCGGACCTCGCCTCCCCGTCACGGAAGCCGGCGTTGACGGCCTCGACGACGGCCTCGAGCGACAGGCCACGACCGAGGTGCTGCTCCGGTGCGTAGCGGCTCTCGGCGTACACGACACCGTCGGCACCGAGGTCCTGGGCACACTCGCTCGCGACGCGGAACAGCCCCTCCTCGGTCTGCATGACCGCGAGCGTGTGGTCGAAGGTCTCGAGGTAGCGCGGCAGCGAGCCGGAGTTCGCACTCTCGCGGAACCAGCTGCGCAGGGCCCCCGCGTCGGTGGCCGGCAGGGACTCGTACCCCACCTCGCCGGCCAGCTCGATGATGGTCTGGGGCCGGAGCCCGCCGTCGAGGTGGTCGTGCAGCAGGACCTTCGGGGCTGCCCGCAGGTCGCCGACGAGGCCGGCGTCCGACGAGGAGGTGGGGACCGACGTCATCGGTGCGCGGTCGGTCACTGCTCGTCGTCCTCACGGTTGACCGTGTCGGGGCTGAAGGCCGGCAGGCACACCGCCACGTACTCGGCGCCCTCCGGGCCGCAGGAGTAGCGGATCCGCTCGCCGGCCCGTGTCACGACGCTCTGGCCGGCCTCCACGGACAACTGGCCGCCGTCATGGTCCAGGAGCACCTGGCCCCGCAGGACGAGCGTGATCTCGTCGAACTCCGGAGTCTGGAAAGGCTCCGACCAGTCCGCCGGCGCCACCATGTGCGCGACGGAGACCGAGGAGCCGAGGCCGGCGTCCGGGCTGTTGACGGCGCCGACGTGCTCGTCGATGACCTTGCCGCCGGGCACGGGAATGCGGGTCGGGGACGGGATGAGATGAGGCACGAGGCCACCCTACGCCCCGCGTCGGCGGCCGGAAGACGCCGCCGAAAGGCGCCCGGTGGACGACCCCGCGAACGCCGGGTGAACCCCGTTCGGCGCCCGCGGAACGGGCTCCTGCAAAAGGCTCC